>NZ_JBLVUL010000001.1:0-4800000 GCF_048282725.1 Mycobacterium sp. 48b | reverse complement strand
CATCGACCTGCACAACTCGCTGCAGATCGGCGATCGCGTGCACACCACCTCGGGCCTGCAGGGCACGATCACCGGTATCACCGACGACAACGTCGACCTGGAGATCGCCCCCGGCGTCGTCACCACCTGGATGAAGCTCGCCGTCCGCGACCGCATCGAGGAAGACACCGACGACGAGGCCGGCACCGACGTCCCGGCGGCGGCGACCGAACTGACCGAGAGCACCGGTGTCACCGACACCGACGGCCTCAAGAAAGACTGACCGCAGAGCACCCAGGACAAGCACGTACCCTTTGCGGTGCTGACGAACTGATCTCGAGGAGACCCTAGAAACGTGGCATCGTCTTCGGCGCCGGTGCATCCTGCGCGCTACCTGACACTTTTCCTGGTCCTTCTGATCGGCGTTTATCTGCTGGTGTTCCTCACCGGCGACAAGCAGGCCAAGCCCAAACTCGGCATTGACCTGCAGGGCGGTACCCGGGTGACGCTGACAGCGCGCACCCCGGACGGCTCGACGCCGACCAGAGAGGCTCTCAACCAGGCCCAACAAATCATCAGTGCCCGCGTCGACGGTCTCGGCGTCTCGGGCTCGGAGGTCGTCATCGACGGCGACAACCTGGTGATCACAGTTCCGGGTAACGACGGCAGCGAGGCCCGCAACCTGGGCCAGACCGCGCGTCTGTACATCCGGCCCGTCGTGCACGCGATGCCCGCCAAGCCGCCGGCCCAGCAGGGCCAGCAGCCGGGCGCAGGCGCTCCGGGGGCCCCTGCGGCGCCCGGAGTACCCGTGGCTCCGGGGGCACCGGGCGCTGTGCCCGGGCTTCCCGGCGCGATTCCGGGTCTGACCCCTGGCGCCCCGGGCGAGGCACCCATGGCACCCCCGGCCGGGGAGCAGCCCGCTCCGCCCGCCGGTGAGCCCGTCCCGGCGCCCCAGCCGCGGCCCTACCCGCTGGATCCCGCGCCGACTCCCGGCGAACCGACTCCGGCCCCCGCCCCGGGTCAGCCCGGCCCGGCACCTGCCCCGGCCCCCGCGCCGGCACCGCCCAAGCCCGGTGACGCCAAGGCCGCACTGGCCCAACGCATCTCCGACGAGAAGGAACTACGGCAGAGCACCAACCCGTCGATCCAGATCCTGGCGCTGCAGTACCAGGCCACCCGTTGCGGTGACGAAGATGTGCTGGCCGGCAACGACGACCCGAACCTGCCGCTGATCACCTGCTCGCAGGACGGCCAGACCGTCTACCTGCTGAGCAAGTCGATCATGAGCGGCGAGGAGATCGCCGACGCCACCTCCGGCCTGAACCAGCAGCAGGGCCAGTACGTCGTCGACGTGACCTTCAAGAGCGGGGGAGCCAAGACCTGGGCCGACTTCACCGCGGCGAACGTCGGCACGCAGACGGCGTTCACCCTCGACTCACAGGTGGTCAGCGCCCCCGAGATCCGGGAGGCCATCCCCGGCGGCAACACCCAGATCACCGGCCAGTTCACTTCGGACTCGGCCAAGGAACTGGCCAACGTGCTCAAGTACGGCTCGCTGCCGCTGTCGTTCGAATCGTCGGAGGCCGAGACGGTTTCGGCGACCCTGGGCCTGTCCTCGATGCGCGCCGGCCTGATCGCGGGTGCGGTCGGCCTGGCCGCGGTGCTGCTGTACTCGCTGCTGTATTACCGCGTGCTCGGCCTGCTGGTGGCGCTGTCGCTGGTCGCTGCCGGCGCGATGGTCTTCGCGATCCTGGTGTTGCTCGGCAGATACATCGGCTACACGCTGGACCTGGCCGGTATCGCCGGTCTGATCATCGGTATCGGCACGACGGCGGACTCCTTCGTGGTGTTCTTCGAACGAATAAAGGACGAGATCCGTGAAGGCCGGTCCTTCCGGTCGGCGGTGCCCCGAGGCTGGGCACGCGCCCGCAAGACGATCGTGTCCGGCAACGCCGTGACCTTCCTGGCCGCCGCGGTGCTCTACTTCCTGGCGATCGGCCAGGTCAAGGGCTTCGCGTTCACCCTGGGATTGACCACCATCCTGGACATCGTGGTGGTGTTCCTGGTGACCTGGCCGCTGGTGTACCTGGCCTCGAAGTCCCCGACGATGGCAAAACCTGCCCTCAACGGTCTCGGCGCGGTGCAACAGATCGCGCGGGAACGCCGGGAGGCTTCGCATGCGACCGCGGGACGGGGATAAGCACATGGCAGCAGCAAAGAACACAGCTGACGACACGACCGCCGAGGACGTCAAGGACACCTCGGTGGAGAAGCCGAGCATCGAATCCAGCGCTGCGGCACTGCCGAAGCACGGATTCTTCGTCCGGCTCTACACCGGTACCGGCGCCTTCGAGGTGATCGGACGCCGCAAGCTCTGGTACGCGGTCAGCGGAATCATCGTCGCGATCTGCGTCGCCAGCATGGTGTTGCGCGGGTTCACCTTCGGAATCGACTTCGAGGGCGGCACGAAGGTGTCCATGCCCTCGGCCGGTTCCGAAGGCATCGTCTCGGTCCAGCAGGTCGAGGACGTCTTCAACAAGACCCTGAACCGGGCGCCCGAGTCGGTCGTGCTGGTCGGCAGCGGCGCCTCGGCGACGGTGCAGATCCGTTCGGAGACGTTGTCCAACGACGAGACCGAGAAGCTGCGCACCGCGCTGTTCGACGCGTTCCACCCCAAGGGCAGCGACGGGCAGCCCAGCAAGCAGGTGATCAGCGACTCGGCGGTGTCCGAGACCTGGGGTGGCCAGATCACCCAGAAGGCGTTGATCGCGCTGGTGGTGTTCGTGGTGCTGGCCTCGATCTACATCGCCTGGCGCTATGAGCGCTACATGGCGATGGCGGCGATGGCCACCCTGGTCTTCGACCTCGTCGTGACGGCAGGCGTCTACTCGCTGGTCGGGTTCGAGGTCACCCCGGCCACCGTCATCGGTTTGCTGACGATCCTGGGCTTCTCGCTGTATGACACGGTGATCGTGTTCGACAAGGTCGAGGAGAACACCCACGGGTTCGAGCACACCACTCGCCGAACGTTCGCCGAGCAGGCCAACCTCGCCGTGAACCAGACCTTCATGCGTTCGATCAACACCAGCCTCATCTCGGTGTTGCCGATCGTGGCGCTGATGGTGATCGCGGTGTGGCTGCTGGGCGTCGGGACCCTGATGGACCTGGCACTGGTCCAGCTGGTCGGCGTCATCGTCGGTACCTACTCGTCGATCTATTTCGCGACGCCGCTGCTGGTGACGCTGCGCGAGCGCACAGAACTGGTGCGCAAACACACCAAGCGGGTGCTCAATCGGCGGGAGAAGGGCGGCAAGGCCTCGGCGGCCACCAAGGACACAGCCGACGCCTCTGACGCCGAAGTCACCGAGTCCGCTGCCGAGACGGTGTCGGCAGCGGTTGCCGCCGAGCCCGCACCGGCCAAGCCGGCGCCGGGGGCGCGTCCGCGGACCGGACGTCCGTCGGGCAAGCGGAACACCCGGCGGTAAACCGCATGGTTCAGTGGCGGACCATCGCCCGCGCACGGACAGCGGTGACAGCGGCCACGCTGTCCGTGGTCACCGCGATGGGCCTGGCGGCGTGTGCGGGCAGTTCGGCCGACGAGATCGCCTACGCCGTCGACGGCACGCTGACCACCTACAACACCAATACGGTGGCCGGGGCGGCGTCGGCCGGGCCGCAGGCGTTCGCCCGGGCGCTGACCGGATTCGCCTATCACGGCCCCGAAGGCCAGGTGGTCGCCGACAACGACTTCGGCTCGGTGTCGGTCGTGGGTCGCGCCCCGCTGGTGCTCGACTACGTGATCAGCGACAAGGCGGTCTACTCCGACGGCAAGCCGATCACCTGTGACGACCTGGTGCTGGCGTGGGGCGCACAGTCCGGCCGGTTCCCCGGGTTCGACGCCGCCAGCCGCGCGGGTTACCGCGACATCGGCTCGGTGGACTGCGCACCCGGCCAGAAGCGGGCCCGGGTGTCGTTCGCCCAGGACCGCGGGTTCCTCGACTACGGGCACCTGTTCGCGGCCACCTCGCTGATGCCCGCGCACGTCATCGCCGACGAGCTCGGCCTCGACGACGGCGGGGTGGCGACTGCGCTGCAGAACGGCGACCAGCCGACCATCGACCGCATCGCCAAGGCGTGGAACACCGTCTGGGATCTCAAACCCGACCTCGACCTCAAGAAGTTCCCGTCCTCGGGCCCGTACCGGATCGACTCGGTGTCCAAGGACGGGGTGGTGGTCCTGGTCGCCAACGACAAGTGGTGGGGCACCCCGGCGATCACCAACCGGATCGAGGTGTGGCCCCGCGGGGCCGACATCCAGGAGCGGGTCAACGAGGGGTCCTTCGACGTGGTGGACATCGAGTCCGGATCCTCGGGCCTGCTCAACCTGCCCGACGACTACGTCAGCACGGAGACCCCGTCGGCAGGCATCGAGCAGCTGATCTTCGCGCCGGGCGGTCCGCTGGCCGCCACACCGGCGCGGCGGGCAGTCGCGCTGTGCACCCCGCGGGACGTGATCGCCCGGAACGCCGCGACGCCGATCATCAACTCCCGGCTCAGCCCGGTCGCCGACGACGCCTTCAGTGCGGCCGAAAACGTCGGGGAGGCAGCGCAGTTCGGGGTGGCCAACCCTGACGCGGCCCGTGCCGCCCTCAACAACAAGCCCCTGACCGTGCGCATCGGCTATCAGACGCCGAACGCGCGGCTGGCGGCCACGGTCGGCGCGATCGCGAAATCGTGCGCCGCGGCGGGCATCACCGTCCAGGACGCCGGATCGGCCACGGCCGGGCCGGTGGCATTGCGGAACAACGAGTTCGATGGATTGCTGGCAGGCACGGGCGGGGCCGCGGGCAGCGGCTCCTCGGGTTCGTCGGCCATCGACGCCTACGCATTCCACTCCGGCAACGGCAACAACGTGCCCGGCTACGCCAACGAGCGGGTGGACGGCATCATCGATGCCCAGGCCGTCACGTCCGATCCGAAGGAACTCGCCCGGCTGGCAGGGGAGGGCGCGCCGATCCTGTGGAACGACATGCCGACCCTGCCGCTGTACCGCCAGCAGCGGACCGTCCTGACTTCGACCAAGATGTACGCCGTGAGCAGCAATCCGACCCGATGGGGCGCAGGCTGGAACATGGACCGTTGGAAGCTGTCCACGTGAGCGGCGACGTCGCCGGGATCTCGGAGCTGGTCAGGAAACTGATCCGGGAGGTTCCCGACTTTCCCGAGCCCGGAGTGCAGTTCAAGGACCTGACCCCGTTGCTGGCCGATGCCGAGGGCCTCGGCGCGGTGACCGATGCACTGGCCGCCACCGCGGCTGGTGCCGACCTGGTCGCCGGCCTGGACGCGCGGGGATTCCTGCTGGGCGCCGCGGTCGCGACCCGGCTCGGCACCGGCGTACTGGCGGTACGCAAGGGCGGAAAACTGCCGCCGCCGGTGCACAGCGTCACCTATCAGCTCGAATACGGCAGCGCGACGCTGGAGATCCCGGCCGACGGGATTGATATCGCCGGGCTCAACGTTGTGATCATCGACGATGTCCTGGCCACCGGCGGGACCCTGGCCGCGGCGACACAGCTGCTGGAGGCCGGCGGTGCCAACGTGCTGAGCGCGGCCGTGGTGCTGGAACTGACCGCCCTGGGCGGCCGCGATGTGGTGGCACCGCTGAGGGTCAGCAGCCTGCACACGGTGTGAGGGATATCCTCGAAATCTGGATGAAGAGCGGGAGGTGACGATGGCCAGCGAACCGGTTACGGACGCGGGTACGGGCCAGACGGTGAAGTCGCCCCCGACGCTGCCGGGCGCCACGGGACCCGACGCCACCAAGACCAGCGCCTCGCGCCGCGTCCGGGCCCGGTTGGCCCGCCGGATGACCGCGCAGCGCAGTGCGGTCAACCCGGTGCTGGAGCCGCTGGTCGCGGTACACCGGGAGATCTATCCGAAGGCCGACCTGCAGTTGCTGCAGCGCGCCTACGACGTCGCCGAGCAGCGGCACGCCGACCAGCTCCGCAAGTCCGGCGATCCGTACATCACCCATCCGCTGGCGGTGGCCAACATCCTGGCCGAGCTCGGGATGGACACCACCACGCTGGTGGCCGCGCTGCTGCACGACACCGTCGAGGACACCGGGTACACCCTGGAGGCGTTGACCGCCGAATTCGGGGCCGAGGTGGGTCACCTGGTCGACGGGGTGACCAAGCTGGACAAGGTCGTCCTGGGCTCGGCCGCCGAGGGCGAGACGATCCGCAAGATGATCATCGCCATGGCCCGCGACCCGCGGGTATTGGTCATCAAGGTGGCCGACCGGCTGCACAATATGCGCACCATGCGGTTCCTGCCGCCCGAGAAGCAGGCCCGCAAGGCCCGCGAGACGCTGGAAGTGATTGCGCCGCTGGCGCACCGGCTCGGTATGGCGACGGTCAAGTGGGAGCTGGAAGATCTTTCGTTCGCGATCCTGCACCCGAAGAAGTACGAGGAGATCGTGCGACTGGTCGCCGACCGGGCGCCGTCACGCGACACCTACCTGGCCAAGGTGCGGGCCGAGATCGGCGTGGCGCTGAGTGCGATGAAGATCAACGCGGTCGTCGAGGGTAGACCCAAGCATTACTGGTCGATCTACCAGAAGATGATCGTCAAGGGGCGCGACTTCGACGACATCCACGACCTGGTCGGGGTGCGGATTCTGTGCGACGAGATCCGCGACTGCTACGCGGCCGTCGGCGTCGTGCACTCGCTGTGGCAACCGATGGCGGGCCGGTTCAAGGACTACATCGCCCAGCCGCGCTACGGCGTCTACCAGTCGCTGCACACCACGGTCGTCGGCCCGGAGGGCAAGCCCCTGGAGGTGCAGATCCGCACCCGCGACATGCACCGCACCGCCGAATACGGCATCGCGGCGCACTGGCGCTACAAGGAGGCCAAGGGCCGCAACGGGGTTCCGCAGAGCCACGCCGCCACCGAGATCGACGACATGGCCTGGATGCGCCAGCTGCTGGACTGGCAGCGGGAGGCCGCCGACCCCGGCGAGTTCCTCGAGTCGTTGCGTTATGACCTTGCGGTACAAGAGATTTTCGTGTTCACGCCGAAGGGTGACGTGATCAACCTGCCGACCGGCTCGACCCCGGTCGACTTCGCCTACGCGGTGCACACCGAGGTGGGGCACCGCTGTATCGGCGCCCGGGTCAACGGCAGGCTGGTCGCTCTGGAGCGCAAGCTGGAGAACGGTGAGGTCGTCGAGGTGTTCACCTCGAAGGCTCCCAACGCCGGGCCGTCGCGTGACTGGCAGACCTTCGTGGTGTCGCCGCGGGCCAAGGCCAAGATCCGGCAGTGGTTCGCCAAGGAGCGCCGCGAAGAGGCCCTGGAATCGGGCAAGGACGCGATCGCACGGGAGGTCCGTCGTGGTGGACTTCCGTTGCAGCGCTTGATCAACGCCGATTCGATGGGCGCGCTGGCGCGCGAGTTGCGCTACACCGACGTCTCGGCGCTCTACACCGCGGTCGGTGAGGGCCACGTGTCGGCACGCCATGTCGTGCAGCGTCTGCTCGCCCAGTTCGGCGGCGACGATGCGGCCGAGGACGAACTCGCCGAGCGGTCCACCCCGCTGACCATGCCGGTGCGTCAGCGCAGCACCGACGACACCGGGGTCGCGGTACCGGGAGCGCCCGGAACCCTGACCAAGCTGGCCAAGTGCTGCACCCCGGTGCCCGGCGACACCATCATGGGCTTCGTGACCCGCGGTGGTGGGGTCAGCGTGCACCGCACCGACTGCACGAATGCGGCTTCCCTGCAACAACAGTCGGAACGCATCATCGAGGTGAACTGGGCGCCGTCACCGTCGTCGGTGTTCCTGGTGGCCATCCAGGTCGAGGCACTGGACCGGCATCGGCTGCTCTCGGACGTGACGCGGGTGCTGGCCGATGAGAAGGTCAACATCCTCTCGGCGTCGGTGACGACCTCCAATGACAGGGTGGCCATCAGCCGGTTCACCTTCGAGATGGGCGATCCGAAGCATCTCGGCCATCTGCTGAGCGTGGTGCGCAACGTGGAAGGCGTGTACGACGTCTACCGCGTCACGTCGGCGGCCTGACGCCCAACCGATCCGGCACCGCGACCTGCCACATCGCCTGCCCGATGGCCAGCACACCGCGCGCGGGCAGGGGCACGCCACCGATCACCGGGTTGGTGCCCAGCCGAGCCGGCCGGCCAGATCGACCCCGCCCAGGGTGGCCGACGCCTCCTCGATGAAGTACATCTGCTGGGGCATAAGGGTTCCCACGTGGCCGCTCGGCATGACGCCCGTCATCCGCACCTGGCCCATGCCCAGCCCGGCGGCCAGCATCTCGCGTGCACGCACCAGCGGCCGCGGCCGCCAGGTGCTCAGCGGCAGGCGCCGGCTGACCGCGTTCAGGGCGCGCAGCACCGGGCCCGCCGTGGCGGTCAGTGTCCAGTCCAGCGCGGCGTCGGCCACCGTCACGCGCAGCGACGCGGGCCCGGTCCAGTCGAGGGTGATCTCGTCGAAGCCGGTGTAGGTACACGCCGGTCCGTAATAGCGCGGGCACGCCGTGTCGAGGCGGTCGCCGTGCACGAAGATCGACCAGCGGCCGGCCGGATCACGGTGCCACACCGTGCGATACGGCCCGAAGTCGTTCTCCGGGAACACCCTGAGGGCCAGCACGTGCCCGCTGTCGAAAGGCAGGCCGAAAACACCCCAGCCTTTGACGTATTCATGCCCGGGCCACGGTGCCTGCCCACACCGTTCGGGCAGATTCGACAGGGGAGAAGCGAGATTCAGCATGATCGTCAGTAGCTGAACGTGGTGGCGGGGTCGTCGCCGATCCACTGCCACATCGGGATGGTGCCCTGCAGCTCGGCCCCGGCGACCAGATAGGCGACGGTGACCTTCTCGGGGTCTTCCAGGCCCGTAGACGGGCTGATCACGGCTTTCGACATCACGGATCCTCACTTTGCGTTCTGGTTCTTCTCGTGAGGTGAACGCTAGGAGCCCGCAAGCCCGGTGTCGTCGGGCATTCGCCCTACTTTTCGGCCTCGACCAGTGTGTCGAGCAGGCCGTGCGTGATGGCGTAGAGCGTTGCGGTGCTGCGCGTCGACGACCCGGTCTTGGTGTAGATGCGCTCGATGTGGGTGCCTGCCGTCTTCGGGCTGATCCCGAGCCTGCTCGCGACCTGCCGGGTCGACGCACCACGGGCGATCAGCCCGAGCACTTCGATTTCCCTCGGCGTCAACCCGTCTGGGCCCACGCGTCGTCGATGCCGGGGCCCGCCCGCGGCTTCGAGGACGGCGTCCACAGCCGCCGCGTCCAGCCGTCCTCGCCGGACCTCGGCCCGCAGTTCAGCGACGGCGGCCTTGGCGGACAACGCTTCTCGATATGGCCGCGGCTCAGTCATGGCGCGGTAGCAATCCGCTGCGGCCAGGATGCGTCCGGTCACCGGGATCGACGATCCTGACAGCCCGCGGTGCGCCCCCGAGCCGTCCATGCGTTCATAGGCCAGCGCTGCCACCGCCCCGATGCGCGCCACCGGGGCGGGTCGTGCCAAAACCCGCTCGGTGTAGTACGAACTCAGCCGCAGCCGCTCATGGTCGGCGGCACTGAGCTTCCCGGGCTTGTCCATGACGGAGGCGGGGACGCCGTGCAGGCCGATGTCGTGTAACAAGGCGGCGCGGCGCACCAGGACGGCGTCGCTGCCCGTCAGCCCGGCGACCTTCGCGGCCTGCGCGGCGAGTTCGGCCACGCCTCGAGAATGCCCGGCGCGGTGCGGCGATCGCAGGTCGGTGAAATCGGCGAACGCCTCCAGGGCCGAGTCGAGTTGATCCTCGGTGAGTCGCCGCTGCAGCGCGGGCTCGGCCGCGATCAGTGCGTGACAGTCCGATTCGTCATCGTCGCCGGACAGCAGATCGGGCGCCGCGGCGCAGAACGCGTCGACCACGGCCGGGTCGAACTGGGTGCCGCGACGCGACGTGGCGACATGGACCGCGGCGTCCACCCCGGCGTCGCGGTGCACCACCTCGGCGACGTCGGCGAGGTGAAAGAGCCTCATCGGCAGGGCGATCGCCTCACCGCCGAGGCCTGCGGGCACCCCGTTGCCGTCCCACCGGGCGAAGAACTGACGCAGTGCGTCACCGACTGCGGGGTCGAGACCGAGTCTCTCGGCCATCGTCGAGGTGTTCAGGCAGTGCGACATCAGTCCCTGCTCGATGTCGCGGCCGCCGGTGGCGATGAGCGTCGCGGTCTTGCGTACCCGGTTTCGCAGCGGACCGGCCGAACCGGCATGCGACAGCATGAATGTCGCGCCGCCCAGTCCACGCAGGTCGACGCGGTAGCTGTCGGCCCGAAATGCGATGTCGTCGCCGAACCAGGCCGATACCTCGGGTGCGTCGGCGATGCAGCCCACCCAGGCCAGCACCGCCGTGTAGTACAGGTCGGCCCGCTGCTCGGCGACCAGCCCGACGCGCTCACCCAGGCGGGACGCGAGCCGCCAGGACCGCAATACGTGCTCCATCGGCTGGCCCAGGCCCAGATCCATCGCGAACGAGAACGCGGCCAGCAGCTCGGCCAGAGAGATGCCCGAGTCCCGGTGACCGTCGTCCATGCCGGCGCGCACGGGATCCTGCCTCACACCGGTCTGCCGCGCCGAGCCCGCAGCAGATACACCACGGTGCCGATCACCACGAGCGCCACACCGATGCCCGCGACGATCACCGCCACCCGGATCAGCATGGAAAGCATTGTCACCGGCAGCTTTTCGTCACTGGCAGACACGTAGGTCAGGGCCACCGGCGACGCGCCGCGATTGATCGCGTCGGACAGGGCGCGCGCTGAACTCTCGTCGAAGTCCCCACTGATCTGGGTGCCGCCGTTGGGAATCCGTTCGCGAATCGAGGGCGCGCTCAGCACCCGGGTGTCGACGGTGAACGCCGCCTGAGTGCCGATGTTGGCCTCGGTGAAGTCCGCCCAGGCCAGCGCGGCGTCGTTGTCGAACTGCAGATCGATGACGTGCCGGCCCGCCGAGTCGGTGCCTGGTTCGGCGCTCTCGATCTGATCGCCGCCGAGAATCGACTTCGCGAGCAGATAGACCGTCTGGCCGTCGGCGGAGCAGGTGACCAGCGGCAGCTTGGGATCGTCGTGCCCGGCGAGCACGTCGTCGTCGCCGCAGCGGGTGGCCTGGAACTGGAGCGCCAGGATCTGGATCGAGGGATTGGTGCCCTGCCGCAGCTCCTTCTCGTCGGCGATGCGTTGTGCCGGTTCGACCGCCGGGGTCGGACTCGTGCCTGACGGCGGCGACTTCTTGGCCGGTATCGCGTGGATCACCGGCCGCACATACAAGGTCTTCGCCTCGCCCGGGCCGAACATCACCTTGAGTGCCGCCGCGTCGAGCCCACGACGGGGAAAGGTGGCGACGACGTTGTTGCCGTCGGCCACGATCTCGGCGTCGGCGACCCCGTGATCGTCCAACCGGGAATCGGTGGCGGTGATCGCTTGCTGGACGGTGTCGGCGGACAGCGCCCAGCCGTCCTTGGCCTGGACGCTGAGCGTCAACCGGATGCCGTCCCGGTCCGACCAGACCTGCCTGGTGAGGAACACCGCCAGCGCATAGCCCGCGATCAGCACCGCCAGTGCCAGTATCGCCAGGAATCTGGCCACGGGGGTCAGGCCACCGCGTGGCGGGGAATTGGACGGGAACGCGGGCGGGACTGCGGGCACAGGCTGTGCGAACGACACCGGCATCTCCTCACCGCCGCAGACACTGTGCTGCGATGGGCCAACCCTATGTCGCCAGGACCGGGCTCAGCCCACGCTCGCCGATTTGATCGTCACCGGTGTGGCGGGCTCGCCGTCGTCGCTGCCGTCGGCAACCCCGCCGTCGGCGATCGCGTCGAGGGTGGCCAGCCCGGTCGTGTCGACCGTGCCGAACACGGCGTACGTCGGCGGCAGCAGGGAATCCTCGTACACCAGGAAGAACTGGCTGCCGTTGGTACCGGGACCGGAGTTTGCCATCGCCACGGTGCCGCGCGGGTAGACGACCGGCTGCCGCAGCGCGGGGTCGGAGAGCCGGTACTGGTTGGTCGGGTACTCGTTGGGGAAGCGATACCCGGGCCCGCCGGTGCCGCTGCCCGACGGGTCACCGCACTGCAGTGCCGCGAGGTCTCCGGTGGTCAGCCGGTGGCACCGGGTGCCGTCGAAGAATCCCTGTGCCGCCAGGCTGGCGAAGTTGTTCACCGTGCACGGCGCCTTGCCGTTGGCCAGCTTGAGGCCGATGCTGCCGCGATCGGTGACGAGCCCGGCTTCCACCGTGGCCGGTTCCGTCGGCACGGCGCCGGTGCGCGGTGGTTTGGCCGACCTGGCGGCCGGCTCCGTGGTCGCCGGGTACTGGCAGTTGGCGCCGAGGTTGGCCGGCGGCGCGAACGCGGGCAGTTCCCGCTCCGAACCCGGCGCGGCCGTGTACCGGTCGTGCCGGGGCATGTCCTCCGCGGCCTTGACCACGAGGATGGCGAACACCACGGTCAGCACCACGGCCACGATCGCCAGCGCCGTCATCACGTACCCGATGACCAGGCCCGCGATCGCGATGCCACGGCCCTGCTCACCGCTGCGTTTGATCTGCGACAGCGAGAGGTGTCCGAAGACGATGCCCAGCGGCGCGAACAGGACCGCGCACACCAGCGACGCGACCGCCATGCCGTTGGTCTGGGCGGACGGGGGAGGACCAGCCGGATATCCCTGGTAACCGCCGTAAGGGGGCGGGGCAGTCAAATTGCTCCCGTACCTAGTCCAGGGCCACGGACTTCAGCTGGACGTCCAGTGCCGGCTTGCCGTCCGGTCCGCCGCCGGCGACACCGGCTGCGGCGATCTTGTCCAGGGTGGCCAGGCCGGTGTCGTCGATCTTGCCGAACACGGTGTAGCCGGGGGGCAGCTGCGAGTCCTGGTACACCAGGAAGAACTGGCTGCCATTGGTGTTCGGCCCGGCGTTGGCCATGGCCAGCGTGCCGCGGGGGTAGAGCACCGGCTGCTGCAGTGCCGGGTTGTCCGGCTGGTACTGGTTGGTCGGGTACTCGTTGGCGAACTGGTAGCCGGGGCCGCCGGTGCCCTGACCGGTCGGGTCACCGCACTGCAGGACCGACAGGCCGCCGGTGGTCAGCCGGTGGCACGGGGTGTCGTTGAAGTAGTTCTGCCCTGCCAGGCTGGCGAAGCTGTTGACCGTGCACGGTGCCTTGCCGTTGTCGAGCTGCAGCCCGATGTTGCCCTGGGTGGTGACCATGCTGACGCTGACCGTGGCCGGATCGGTGGGAACCTTGCCGGTGCGCGGGGGCGTGTTCTGCTTGCTGGCCGCGCTGGCGGCCGGGTACTGGCAGTTGGCGCCGAGGTCGGCGGGTGCGACGAAGGCAGGGAGCTGACCGTTGGCGGCAGGCTGGGCCGGCGCTCCGGAGGTTGCGGTGGTGGTCTCCGCCGAGGCGGTGGTGCTTCCCGAGTCCTTGCTGGTGAACACGAACGTGGCCACGACGGCCCCGATGATCACGACGGCCGCGACGGCGGAGCCCGCGATGGTCACGATGCGTCGTTTGCGTTCCTGGGCGGCGCGGCGCTCCAGCTGTTCCTCCAGCTTGCGCTTGGCGGTCTCACGCCGTTCTTGGTTGGTCGGCACCGCAGCAGTCCTCCTTGTGGGCGGTCGGGATCGGTGACGAGTCTGCCAGGCGAACCTGGGCGCCGGGCCTGCGACCCGCGGGAACCGCAGGTGGCGGTGCGGCCGTGGGAAACTGGGGCCGTGTTCATCACCGGATTTCCGGCCGGGATGCTGGCGTGCAACTGCTATGTCCTGGCCGAGGGGCCAGGGGCCGACGCGATCGTCGTCGATCCTGGCCAGCGGGCCATGGACCGGCTGCGCCTGATTCTCGACGAGAACCGCCTGACGCCGGCAGCCGTCCTGCTGACCCACGGTCACGTCGATCACATCTGGTCGGCTCAGAAGGTGGCCGACACCTATGGCTGCCCCGTCTACATCCACCCCGAGGACCGGTTCATGCTGACCGATCCGATCAGGGGATTCGGTCCCCGGCTGGCCCAGCTCGCGTTCGGCGTGCTGTTCTCCGAGCCCAAACAGGTGGTCGAGCTGGACAAAGACGGTCAGACACTCGACTTCGGCGGCGTCTCGGTCACCGTCCGTCACGCTCCGGGACACACCAGGGGATCGGTGGTGTTCCACGCCGACGACCTGGTTTTCACGGGCGATACGCTGTTCCGGTCCTCGGTGGGCCGTACCGACCTGCCCGGTGGCAGCGGACGCGACCTGCTCGAGTCGATCGTGACAAAGCTGTTGGTACTCGACGACGACACCGTGGTATTACCAGGACACGGCCCGCGCACGACCATCGGGCACGAACGCCGCACCAACCCGTTTCTCGAAGGTTTGACTCTGTGACATCTGCATTCCAGGCGCCCAAGGGCGTGCCCGATTACCTACCGCCGGAATCGGCGCAGTTCGTGGCGGTCCGGGACGGACTGCTGGCGTCGGCGCGCCGCGCCGGCTACGGCGATATCGAGCTGCCGATCTTCGAGGACACCGCGCTGTTCGCCCGCGGTGTGGGCGAGTCCACCGATGTGGTGTCCAAGGAGATGTACACGTTCGCCGACCGGGGTGACCGGTCGGTGACCCTGCGTCCGGAGGGCACCGCCGGCGTGATCCGCGCGGTGATCCAGCACCGCCTCGACCGCGGGGCGCTGCCGGTCAAGCTGTGCTATTCGGGGCCGTTCTTCCGGTACGAACGTCCGCAGGCGGGCCGGTACCGGCAGCTGCAGCAGGTCGGGGTGGAGGCGATCGGGGTCGACGACCCGGCGCTGGACGCCGAGGTGATCGCGGTGGCCGACGCCGGATTCCGGTCCCTGGGCCTGGACGGCTTCCGCCTCGAGCTCACCTCGCTGGGCGATGACACCTGCCGGCCCGCGTACCGCGAGCTGCTGCAGGAGTTCCTGTTCAAGCTCGATCTCGACGAGGAGACCCGGCGACGCGCCGAGATCAACCCGCTGCGCGTGCTCGACGACAAGCGGCCCCAGGTGCGGGAGATGACGGCGGACGCGCCCCTGATGCTCGACCACCTCTCGGACAGCGCCAAGGCCCACTTCGAGGTGGTGCAGGCGCACCTCGACGCTCTGGGCGTGCCGTATGTGATCAACCCGCGGATGGTGCGCGGCCTGGACTACTACACCAAGACCACGTTCGAGTTCGTGCACGACGGCCTGGGCGCGCAGTCCGGTATCGGCGGCGGTGGCCGTTACGACGGCCTCATGAGCCGGCTCGGCGGGCAGGACGTGTCCGGGATCGGATTCGGGCTCGGCGTCGACCGGACGCTGCTGGCCCTGCAGGCCGAGGGCAAGACGGTGACCGGTGCAGGCGGTGTCGAGGTGTTCGGCGTGCCGCTGGGTGAGGCCGCCAAGCTGGAACTGGCCAAACTGGCCGCGCGGCTGCGGGCCGGCGGGGTGCGGGTGGATCTGGCCTACGGCGACCGCGGGCTCAAGGGCGCGATGAAGGCGGCCGACCGCTCGGGCGCCAGGTACGCGCTCGTCGCAGGTGACCGTGACATCGAGGCCGGCACAATCGGGCTGAAGGATCTCTCGACCGGAGAGCAGGTCGATGTGGCGGCGGATTCCGTTGTCGCCGAGGTACTTTCCCGCCTGGCCCGGTAGCGGGTAGCAGCTCGTTCAGTGGCCGTGCACCACGACGGTGAGCACTTCGTCGAGGTTACCGATACCGCCGTTGAAAGGATTGCCCCGCTTCAGGATCCGATCGCCGCTCGGCGTGGTGGCGACCAGCTTGGGCGAGCTGGAGCCCAGCTGCATCCGGTTGTGGAACCGCACGTGTGACAGCGGGGCCAGCACCGTGCCGTCGGCGTCGGCGAGCACGCCGCGCGCCCGGTCGAGTACGGCCACCGGCCGGTAGCCGGTCAGCGGTCGCCTGTTGTTCGCCTTGATCCGGCGCACCACGGCGGCGGTCGCGAAGCCGAAAGCCAGACCGACGGCGAGGAACACCGCGCTCACCCCCGGAGGAACACCGGAACCGCCCCCGGCGGCGAGTGCGAGGGTGACCGCACCGAACCCGCCGAACACGACTGCGAACACTCCGAGGACGAAGGCCGTTGTCGCCAGCGGACCTGTGCCCCGGTCGATGACGACCACCAGCGGGCCCTGTTCGGCCACGACCGTTCCGCCGGTTTCGGCAAGGACCCGGTACTG
The DNA here is from genome assembly GCF_048282725.1 of Mycobacterium sp. 48b. Classification (NCBI taxonomy): domain Bacteria; kingdom Bacillati; phylum Actinomycetota; class Actinomycetes; order Mycobacteriales; family Mycobacteriaceae; genus Mycobacterium; species Mycobacterium sp. 48b. Next base: position 4,783,784 of record NZ_JBLVUL010000001.1, on the reverse strand, counting down.
CACGGGTGGGGTCATGGTCGAAGTGTGCACGTACGACACTGCGAGCGTGCGGGAAATGCCGACGTTGGGGTCAGATGGCCATGGCGGCGCGGACGTCGGCCTCCGAGGTCGAGCCTCCTGTGCCGCTTGAGGTGATGCGGCCGGACTCCAGGATGTAGTAGCGCTGAGCGGATTCCAGCGCGAACCCGATGTGCTGTTCGACCAGCAGCACACCCAGATCGCCGCGCGCGGTCAGCGAGGTGATCGCGGCTTCGATCTCGGCCACCACCGACGGCTGGATACCCTCGGTCGGCTCGTCGAGGATCAGGCACTTGGGGCTGGTGATCAATGCCCGGGCGATCGCGAGCTGTTGTCGCTGCCCGCCCGACAGGAGGCCGGCCCGTCGGTTGAGCAACTCCTTGAGGGCCGGGAACAGGTCCAGCTGCTCGTCGATCAGCGCCTTGCCGTTACGCCGGCCGTCGGCGACCACCTGAAGATTCTCCGCGGTGGTCAGCTGGCCGAAGGACTGCTGCCCCTGGGGCACGTACGCCAGGCCGCGGGCCACCCGGGCGCTCGGGCGCAGCCTGGTGATGTCGTCACCGTCGAAAAGTACCTTGCCCGCAGTGCATTTGAGCAGCCCCACAGCCGCCCTCAACAGGGTCGTCTTACCCGCGCCGTTGTGACCCATCACCGCGGCGACACCGTCGGACGGCACCGCGATGCTCGCACCGTGGATCACCTCGGATCGGCCGTAACCGGTTCGGACATCGAGCAGTTCGAGCATCAGGAGATTCCTTCCACGCCGGCCGCGGCGGTGCCGAGGTAGACCTCTTGAACCTTCGGGTTGGCCTGCACCTCGGCCACCGAACCCTCGGCGATCACCTGGCCGCGGGCCAGCACCGTCACCGAGGTGGCGAACGCGCGCATGAAGTCCATGTCGTGCTCGACGACCACCACGGTGCGGGTTCCGCCGATGCGGCGCAACAGGTTTCCGGTCTCCTCACGTTCCTCGTGGCTCATGCCGGCCACCGGTTCGTCGAGCAGCAGGACATCGGCGTTCTGCACCAGCAGCATGCCGATCTCCAGCCACTGCTTCTGCCCGTGAGCCAGCACGCCCGCCGGCTGATCCGCCAGATCCGTCAGCCCGGTGGTTTCCAGGGCTTCCTCGATCGCGGGGAGGATCCCGCGTCGGCGGCGCAGCAGGGTCCAGGGTGAACGGCTCGCGCCCGCGGCGATGTCGAGGTTCTGCAGCACCGTGAGTTGTTCGAACACGCTCGCGGTCTGAAATGTGCGGCCCACGCCCAGCCGGGCGATCTGGTGCACTTTCTTGCCCAGCAGTTCCACACCCGACTTGTTCACCGAACCGGTGGCACCCACCAGCCCGGTGATGGCGTCGATGACGGTCGTCTTGCCGGCACCGTTGGGTCCGATCAGAAATCGCAGATCTCCCTGGAACAGGGTGAGGTCGACGTCACTGACCGCCTTGAACCCGTCGAAATCGACTGTGAGACCGCGGACTTCCAGATACTCGGCACCCATGCCGGCGTTGCCGCCCGCCACCGGCTCGGGCGCCTCGGTGGCCTGCTCGGTTCCGGTCACGATGCGGCACCTACTTTCTCGGTATCGGGATCGGTGTCCGATGCCGTCTCGGGCCGGGACCCCTCGGCATCCGGTTTGGCCGACCGGCTGTGCCGCCATCGCGAGAACAGCACACCGAGCCCGGCCAGGCCTGCGGGGAAGAACCCGACCACGACGATGAACAACAGGCCCTGGGCGTAGATCCACCCTGACGGAAACCGTTCGGAGAACAGGGTTTGGGCCCAGGCCACGCCGACAGCGCCGAGGACCGGGCCGAGCAGCGTGGTGCGCCCGCCGATCGCGACTCCGATCAGGAATGCGATGGAGGGCACGACACCGACCTGGGACGGCGCGATGAATCCGACGATCGGCACGAACAGCGCACCGGCGATGCTGGCGAACAAGGCGGCCAGGGTGTAGGCCACCACCTTGATGTTGGCCGGGTCGTAGCCCAGGAACCGCACGCGTTCCTCACCGTCGCGCACCGCGACCAGCAATTCGCCGTAGCGGCTGTACATCAGTTGACGCACCACGGCGACCACGATCAGCAGGGTGGCTGCCGCGATGAAATACACCATCCGCTTGTTGGTCGGGTCATTGAGGTTGAACCCGAAGAAGGTTCGGAAATTGGTCAACCCGTTGCTGCCGCCGAGGCTGGTCTGGCCGACCAGCAGGATCGCCAGCGCCGCGGCCAGTGCCTGCGACAGGATCGCGAAATAGGCGCCCTTGACCCGGCGCTTGAACACGCCGAAGCCGAGCAGGGCCGCGACTCCTGTTGGCAGCAACAGGATTGCCAGCAACGTGAACGCGGGTGAGGCGAACGGCTCCCAGTAACCGGGCAGGTGCCGTACCCCGGCGATCTGCATGAAGTCGGGCACGTCGTGGCCGCGGATCTCGGCGTCGGCGATCTTGAGGTGCATGCCCATCATGTAGCCGCCCAGGCCGAAGAACACGCCCTGCCCGAGTACCAGCATTCCGCCACGGCCCCAGGCCAATCCGATGCCCACCGCGACGATCGCGAAGCACAGGAACTTACCCAGCAGGCTGAGCCGGAAGTCCGACAGAACCGCTGGTGCCACGCCGAACAGCACCACCGCGGCGGCGCCGAACCCGGCCCACGTCTGCCAGCGGCCCAGGTTGGTCCGTACTCCTTGTGTCAGTGCGCTCATACCAGACTCCTGGTCCGAACTGTGAACAATCCCTGCGGGCGCACCTGCAGGAAGATCACGATGATGGCGAACACGATCACCTTGGCCAGCGACGCGGTGGTGCTGTATTCGATGAACGAGTTCAAGAAGCCCAACGCCAACGCAGCGATCACCGTGCCCTTGATCTGGCCGAGGCCGCCGACCACCACCACCAGGAACGCATCGATCAGGAAGCTCTGGCCGATGGTCGGGCTGGTGGAGCCGATGAGCGTCAGCGCCACACCGGCCACGGCGGCCAGCCCCGAGCCGATGAAGAAGGTGGTGATGTCGGTTCTGCGTGACGAGATACCACTGGTCTCGGCCAGATCGCGGTTCTGGACCACCGCCCGGATCCGCCGCCCCATCGGGCTCGTCTTGAGCACGGTGGCGAGCACCGCAACGCACACGACGGCCAGCACCAGGATGAAGATGCGGGTCTTGGGCACCACGGCGCCGAGAATCTCGACGCCACCCGAGAGCCATTCCGGAGCAACCACATTGACCGCGGGCGCACCGAAGATGTCGCGCGCGACCTGTTGCAGGATCAGGCCGACGCCGAAGGTGACGAGCAGCGTGTCCAGCGGACGGTGGTACATCCGCCGGATCAGCGTCACCTCCAGCAGAGCGCCCATGGCGCCACCGATGAGGAACCCGACCAGCAGCGAGATCAACAGTGAGGCGCCGGCATTGGTGATCACCTGCTGCACCACATAGGCGGTGTAGCAGCCCGCCATGATGAATTCGCCGTGCGCCATGTTGATGACGCCCATCTGGCCGAAGGTCAGGGACAGGCCGAGTGCGGCCAGCAACAGGATCGAGCCGAGGCTCAATCCTGTTGCCAGCTGGCCGATGAGGATGTCCATGCTGTGTTCAGTTCCCCGTCGCTTCGCTCGTCTCTAGCCGGACAGCCCCGCGGCCCAGGGGTAGGACTTCAGGTACGGGTCCGGATCGATCGGCCCCTTGGACTCCCAGATCGTGTAGATCAGCCCGTCGGGCCGGATCTCGCCGATCCGTGCGGTCTTGGTGATGTGGTGGTTCTCGCCGTCGATCGTGACCTTGCCTTCCGGGGCGTCGAAGCTGACGCCGTCGGCGTTCTCCTGAATCGCCGCGACGTCGAACGACTTGGCCTTCTCGACGGTGTTCTTCCACAGGTAGACCGACACATAGGCGGCTTCCATGGGGTCCGAGGTCGGCTTCTTGGGATCCTTGACGAAGTCCTTGTAGGCCTTGACGAAGGCGTTGTTCACCGGTGTGTCGATCGTCTGGTAGTAGTTCCACGCGGTCAGCTGGCCGATGACGTTCTGCACGCCGATCCCGCCGACCTCTTCCTCGGCGATCGAGACCGAGACCACGGGCATCTGCTGCGGGGTCAGGCCGACGTTGCGGTACTCGCGGAAGAACGCCACGTTCGAGTCACCGTTGAGGGTGTTGAACACGGCGTCGGCGTCGGCACTGCGGACCTTGTTGACGATGGTGGAGAAGTCGGTCGAACCCAGCGGCGTGTAGTCCTCGCCCCTGATCTCGATGCCGTTCTCCTTGGCGTAGGCCTTGATGATCCGGTTGGCGGTCTGCGGGAACACATAGTCGCTGCCCACGAGGTAGAGCGACTTGACGCCCTTCTCCTTGAGGTAGTCCAGCGCCGGGACGATCTGCTGGTTGGTGGTCGCGCCGGTGTAGAAGATGTTCTTGCTCGACTCAAGGCCCTCGTACTGCACCGGGTAGTACAGCAGGGCGTTGGCGCTCTCGAACACCGGGAGCATGGCCTTGCGGCTCGACGACGTCCAGCCACCGAACACCGCCGCGACACAGTCGCTGCTGATCAACTTCTCGGCCTTCTCGGCGAACACCGTGGGCTCCGAGGCCCCGTCCTCACCGATCAGCTCGATCTGTTTGCCCAGAACGCCGCCCTTGGTGTTGATCTCCTCGACCGCGAGCTTGATCGCGTCGCGCACCGTCACCTCGGAAATGGCCATAGTGCCCGACAGCGAGTTCAACGATCCGACCTTGATCTTCGGGCCGGATGTGTCCACGCAGGATGCCGCGTTTGCTGTGTCGGTGTCGCTCGCCCGGCTGCCGCAGCCCGCCAACAGCAAGCCGGCGACTGCGATCAAACTCCCTGCGGCTAGCGTCGACCGGCGCAACGGGGCACGTCCTGGATCTCGCATGGGCGACCTTTCCCTTTGAATGCAGCGCTTCTCGGCCGATCACGATCGGCGGCGTGCAAGAGGTTGAACACACTGTGCGCGTGTCGAATCGGGACGTTAGAGCGCCGCTGTTACTGGGAAATGTCTGTGTGTGACAAACAAATTAACCTCAAGCTAGGGCGAGTTGGTCTGCCGTTGGCGCGGTGTCACCAGACCCGTTGGTCGCACCTGTAACAAGGCGGTAGCCTGCTGGGATATGACGGGTATGACGAACATGCGAAAAGCGACAACCACGGTCGGTGCGGCGCTGGTACTGGCGGCCGCGGGTATGGCGGTCTCGAGCGCAACGTCGTATGCGGAACCGGACGCCCAGGGCCACAAGGTCAAGTACACGCTGACCTCCGGCGCACCTTACGAGTTCGACCTCTACTACCTGACCACGCAGCCCGCGAGCAAGGACGCCTACAACGCCGACGCGTACAAGTACCTGCAGAAGGCGACGGTGAACGTCGGTCCTGACGCACCGTGGGTGTTCGAAACCACCCTTGCCGATCCGCAGTGGGCGATCTTCACCGTCGCGAGCACCACGCACGGTGGCCGGGCCGAGCCCAACGCGCACTGCGAGATCGCCATCGACGGTCAGATCGCCGTCCAGAACGACCATCCCTACAGCCCGCGCTGCCAGCTCGGGCAGTGGTAGTCGACCCGACTGCAGCTCAGCGCCGACATTCCCACCAACTGAGATCCGCCTTGACGGCGCACTCGAACTGTTGTTCGATAATCAAGTGCGCGTCGGGCGGTTCCGCTTCCGGCCCGATGTGCGATTGACTGGGCAAGCGCCCACGGCGCGCGCCGATGTCGTACCCGAAACCGCGGCATCGGCGCACCCAGTCCTATCTGTTGCGTTCCTCGTCCGGGCCAGGGCCTCGACACGGCTGGAATTACCTTGACATCGCCATCGAACACATGTTCGATGACTGTGTGCGGTGGGATGGGCAAGCGGTCGGAGTCGACGACGGGGCATTGCCCGGCCTGCAACGGGTCGGTTTCGTCCGAAGCGTCCGCTCCCCGCAGTTCGAGGGCATGACCTTCCACGAGGTGCTGTGCAAATCGGCCCTCAACAAGGTGCCGGCCGCGTCCGCGCTGCCGTTCCACTTCACCGTCAACGGCTATCGCGGCTGTAGCCATGCCTGCCGCTACTGTTTCGCTCGACCCACCCACGAATACCTGGACCTCGATTGCGGCTCGGATTTCGACACGCAGGTGGTGGTCAAGACCAATGTCGCCGAGGTACTCCGCCGCGAACTGCGCCGCCCGTCCTGGAACCGGGAGACGGTTGCGCTGGGCACCAACACCGACCCGTATCAGCGGGCCGAGGGCCGCTACGCGCTGATGCCCGGAATCATCGCGGCGCTGGCGGATTCCGGTACTCCGTTCTCGATCCTGACCAAGGGCACACTGCTGCGCCGGGACCTGGGTTTGATCGCCGAGGCCGCCGACCGGGTGCCGGTCAGCGTGGCGGTGTCGCTCGCGATCGGCGACGACGATCTGCACCGCGATGTCGAGCCGGGGACACCCTCACCGCAGGCGCGCCTCGGCTTGATCTCCGCGATCCGTGAGGCGGGCCTGGAGTGCCATGTCATGGTCGCGCCGGTGTTGCCCCACCTGACCGATTCGGTCGGACATCTGGACGCGCTGCTCGGCCGGATCGCGGCGGCCGGCGCGAGCGGGGTGACCGTTTTCGGTCTGCATCTGCGTGGGTCGACACGGGGTTGGTTCATGGATTGGCTGGGACGCTCACGTCCTGATCTCGTCGGCGAGTATCAGCGGCTGTACCGGCGCGGGGCATATCTGCCCGCGGATTACCGGGACATGCTGAGGGCGCGGGTCGCGCCGCTGGTCGCCCGCCACGGCCTGGCCCGGCCGGCGCGGATGGTGCCGGCACCGCCGATGGTGGGGGAGCCGGTGCCGGCGCAGCCGACACTGTTCTGAACGGTCGGTCGCTACGTTCCGTTGCTGAGCGTGCGAACGAAATCCGCTACGGCTGCACCGATCTCGTCGGGGCTGTCTTCCTGGATGAAATGCGAACCGGCAACTGTCACCTCGGTCTGGTTCGGCCAGCTCCGCACGAATTCACGGATGCGCCCGCGCATGATCGCGCCGGGTTCGGCGTTGACGAAGAGTTTGGGGACGTCGCTGGTCTTGAGCCAGTTGCCGTAGTCCTCGACGATGGCGACGACGTCGGCGGGCTCACCGTCGACCGGGATGTTCCGGGGCCACGACAGCGTGGGCCTGCGGTCTTCACCCGGTTCGCGGAACGGAGCGCGGTAGTGGTCCATCTCCTCGTCGGTCAGGGTGCGTCGGATCGCCCCTGGTAGTACGCCTTCGACAAACATGTTGTGTTCCAAGACCATCGACTCGCCGCCGGGGGAGCGGAAACCCTGGAAGACCTCCCGCACCGGGTCGGGCCAATCCGCCCACGTCATCGGAGACGCGATGGCCTCCATGTAGGCGATCCCGGCCACGCGGTCGCGATGCTGGTTGGCCCAGTCGAAGCCCAGTGCCGATCCCCAGTCGTGCAGGACGAGCACCACCCGGTCTCCCAGATCCAGTGAGTCCCAGAGCTTGAACAGGTAGTCGCGCTGCTCCGCATAGTGGTAACGGTCCGGGCCGGAACCATCGAGCTTGTCCGAGCCGCCCATGCCGATCAGATCGCATGCCACCAGCCGGCCGAGGCCTTCCAGGTGCGGCATCACGTTGCGCCACAGGTACGACGAGGTGGGATTGCCGTGCTGGAACACGATGGCCGAAACGGCCGCGGCTTCACCCTCGTCGATGTAAGCCATCTGCTTGCCGTTGACCTCGGTGTACTGCAGCTTTCCGTACGGTTCAGCGCTGACCATGGCGTGCTCCTCAATGTGATCGGTCGTCGGCAACTGTGGCGGCGGCGGCCCGCGCGCAGTGCAGGATGCGCGCGGAGAACTCGGGATCGGCGACTGCCCTGGCCAGGGTCATGCCCCCGACGCAGAGCGCCATCAGTGCGATGGCCTCGTCGAACCGTTCGGGATCGGTGTCGTCGCCGCAGATCGCAGACAGGGATGTCCGCAGCTCGCGTTCGTACGCGGCACGAAATTCGTCGGATCCGCGGGCTGCCTCGGAGCCCAGGGCGGCGAAGGCGCAGCTGGTCGCGAGGTCGTCGCGGTGCGCCGGGGTGAGGTAGCGCTTTGCCAGGCCGGTCAGGCGGGCCCGCCAGGATTCACCGTGTGCGGGTTTGATCCAGCGTGGGCGACCGGTGCCGATGGCATGGGCGAAGGCCGCACCGGCGAGCTCGTCCTTGGTGTCGAAGTGGGAGTAGAAGGCGCCGTGGGTCAGTCCGGCGTCGCGCATGACCGCGGCGATGCCTGCACCGGTCAGTCCTTCTTGGCGGAGCCTGCGGGCCGCGGCATCGAGGATCCGGTCCTGAGATTCCTGCTTGCCGTCGGCACGCTTCGTCGCTGGATTTCGCATGATGCCCATCATGCTAATCACATGACGGGCATCATGTGAAGGCCTCTTCCGGTGAGGCCGGCCAGGTCAGCTCTTGTTGCGCTTGACCTGATTGAACGGCACGCCGCGGTCGGCCGCGTGTTCGCGTGGGAAGCCGAGAATCCGCTCGCCGATGACATTGCGCGCCATCTCCGAGCTGCCGCCGCCCAACGACCCGGTCTGGCGGGACAGATAACGGATCCCGATGTCGAGGAGGCCGGGAACCTCGTCGATGCCCTCGTCGACCACACCGGCGGTTTCTGCGATGGCCAACGCGGTATCGACCTCGAGTTCGGTGGTCTCGGCGTGGAACAGTCGGATCAAGGTGCCGGCGTTCGGTGGCAGGGAACCGTTGCCGATGGCGTTGCCGACGTGATCGATCAGCTGTTTCTTGACGATGCGCCGCACCAGGGCGCGCCCGGCCAGATCCTGGACCCGGGCGTCGTCACCCTGTCCGGTGAGCTCGGCGAGGCCGATGTGGTCCGGCGGCATCTCGTTCGCGTTCTCGGCCCCGGTCCCGCTCGCGAACTCGGAACCGCCTCCGACCGCCCGACGTTCGTGATGCAGCTGGCGGGAGGCGACGGTCCAGCCGTCGTTGACCTCGCCCACCACGGCGTCCGCGGGAAGCTCCAGGTTGTCGAAGAACTCCTCGCAGAACTCCTCGTTCCCGTTCACCTCCGTGATCCGGCGCATCGTGATGCCGGGCGCATTCAGCGGCACCAGGAACATGGTCAGGCCCTCGTGTTTGGGCACGGTCCAATCAGTGCGGGCCAGCATCAGTCCGTAGTCGGCGGCAAAAGCACTGGTGCTCCAGGTCTTGGCGCCGTTGATGATCCACGTGTCGCCCTTGAGCTCTGCGCGGGTGATCACCCCGGCCAGGTCCGACCCGCCACTGGGTTCGGACAGCAACTGGCAGAGCACCTCGTCGCCCCGGATCGCAGCCGAAATGCGTTCGCGCTTCTGATCTTCGCTGCCCATGTCGAGAATCGTCGCGCCACAGATGGTGAACGACGGCGTGTTGAGGATCAACGGCATCTCGTAGGCGACGCACTCGTCGTTGAACGCTTTCTGATACGCGTAGTCGAGTCCCAGGCCGCCGTACTCGCGGGGGAAGCAGATGCCTGCGAATCCACCTTCGTGGAGTCGCTTCTGCAGTTCCTTTGCCCGATCCCAGGATTCGGCTTCGGCGCGCACCGCGAACGGGGGGTTTTCCGGATCGATGGACGGCATGTTCTCGGCCAGCCAGGTCCGGGCGCGCAGGGCGAACTCTTCGACAGACTCTGTGGTCGCGGGGGTGCTCACGGTGTCGGTCATGCCCCGATCTCCTCGGCTGCGTCGGTCTTGCGGCTCAATGCGTACACCGCGCGATGGTGGTCTTCGGGTGAGCCGTACATGGCCCGGTACAGGGCGACCCTACGCAGGTACAGATGCAGGTCGTGTTCCCACGTCACGCCGATGCCGCCGTGCAACTGCACGCAGTCCTGCAGCATCACGGGAGCACGTTCGGCCACATAGGCTTTCGCGACGCTGACGAGCTTCGGGGCTTCCGGTGAGCGTCCGGACACCGCGGCGACGGCCCCGGCGGTGGTGGCTCGCGCAGCCTCAAACCACATCTTCATATCGGCGGCGCGATGCTTGAGGGCCTGGTACGAGGCCAACGGGCGGCCGAAGCTATGGCGGTCCGTGAGCCACTGATTGGTCATCGTGAGCACCGTGTCGAGAATTCCGACGATCTCGGCGCATTGCAGCAGCAGGGCCACCTGGCGCTGGCGTTCGATGATGGCCGGTGTCTGCTCGGCGGACCCCACCGCAGCGGATTCGCCGACCTCGACTCCGTCGAGTCGTACTCGGGCGTAACGCTTGACCAGGTCCACCGACTTCTGCGCGGTGACGGTGACCCCGGCCGCGTCGGTGGGCACCGCGAACTGCCGGATCTGGCCGTCGCACACCGCCACCACGACAACGGTGCCGCTCTGCTCGCCGGCCTCGACGCGGTCCTTCACGCCGTCGATCCGGTACCCCGATTCGGTGCGGGTGGCCGTGGTGCCGATGCCGGTGGCGGACTGCAGGGCCCCGAACGGCCGGTTGGGCTCGTAGGCCGCCCAGGACGCCACGGTCTCGCCGGAGACCAGAGCTTCGATCAATTCCTCATGACCGCTGGGTGCCTCGACCAGGCCGGCCAGCACGATGCTGACCGGGTGCAACGGGCCAGGCGCCACCGTGCGGCCGGCCTGCTCGGCGAGCAGGGCCAGGTCGGTGACGCCGTCTCCGGACGGGCTGCCGCCGCCCAGCTCCTCGGGCACCAGGAGGCTGGCCCACCCCAATTCCGCTGCACGGCCCCACCATTGGGAATCGAACGCGATGCCGTCGGCATGCAGTTGACGCACCCGGGTCAGCGGCACCTCCTTTTCCAGGAAGGCCTGTGCGGTGGAGGTGAACAGCATCTGTTCGGGATTTGCCACATCGGTCATGGAGTCGGCCCAGCTTCTTGTGTGTGAGGGGGACTAGATCAGTTCAGGACGAGTGCCGGGACATCGGGCCGGTACACCTTCTTGTTCGCGACCTTGAACAGGTCGACAAGGTTGCCGCCCATCACCTTTCGGACACCCTCGTCGTCGAGGCCGTGCGCCTGGAGGTCGTCGACCAGGTTGATCGGATCCGCGAGGCCCTCGGGGTGCGGCCAGTCGGATCCGAAGATGATGCGGTCGATGCCGCACAGGTCGGCCATCTTCTTGAAGTCGTCTTCCCAGAACGGGGCGACGTACACGCACCGCTTGAACGCCTCGACCGGATCCTCCGGGAACTCCTGCGGCATCTTCGAGTAGACGTCCTGGAACTGGTAGAACAGGTACGGCACCCAGGAGGCGCCGTTTTCCACCGACAGGATCCGCAGATCAGGGTTGCGGGTCAGCGCGCCGTGGCAGACCAGCGCGGCCATGGTGTCTTCGATCGGCCGCTTGCCCATCGCGACCATCCGGAACGAGGTCGGCTTGAACGGTGTGAACTCCTCGGCCGGCTCCCAGTCGTTGAGGTACTGGGAATAGCCGCTGTCCGAGGCGTGCATGCAGACCGGGATACTGGCTTTGACGCAGGCGTCCCAGAACGGGTCGAATTCGGGCAGACCCAGCGAACGCGTGCCGCGGTAGCCGGGCACCGGCGCCGGGCGGACCAGCACGGTCTTCGCCCCGCGTTCCAGGCACCACTCAAGTTCTTCGAGGGCGCGGTCGACGACGCCGAGATTGATGACCGGGGTGGAGAAGATGCGGTCGGAGTAGTTGAACTGCCAGGTCTCGTACATCCACTCGTTGAGCGCGTGAATGATGTCGAGGATCAGGTCCGGGTCGTCCTTCAGGCGTTCCTCGACCAGGCTGGCCAACGTCGGGAACATGATCGTGTAATCCAGGCCGAGGCTGTCGAGAACCTCAAGGCGCGCTTCGGGATTGCGGAAGGCGGGGATGGCCTTCATGGGCTTGCCCATCACCTCGCGGTAGCTCTTGCCGCCGCTGCCGTGACGGAAGTACTCCTCCTGGGCGCCGGGGCGGGCGACGACCTCGAACGTGGGGTTCGGGATGTAGTCGCTGATGTGGTTGCGCACCACGATCTTCGTGCGGCCGTGCACATCGATGTAGTCGATGACGCCCTTGCGGTGCTCGGGCAGGAATTTGGTCAGCGCTTCCTTGGGCTCATAGAAGTGGTTGTCGGCGTCGAACACCGGGTAGGGAAGCTCGCGTGAGGGCATGTTCGCCTCCTGGAAGAGTGTGGTTTTCGAAACTGGTAATGACGTTACCACGTGATGAGCAGCGCGGACGAGCTCATTCGGGCGATCGCTCAAAAAGGTCGGAAAGCGCTGGTCAAGCGGGAGATTCGGGTGTCGACAGGCCGCGTACGCAGAACTGGTAGATGTGCTCGCCCTCGATCGGTGTGCCATTGAGCTCCACGCCCAGTGAGCGCAGGCGCATCGCGCCCAGCACCGACTGCATGATCAGGGCCGCGGTGCTCTGGACATCGATGTCGGGCCGGAAGGCGCCCGAGCTCATTCCGCGTCGCAGGATGTCGCCGATGAGCTCGTGTAATGGCGTCAGCACCCGGGCGTACTCACGGGGCAGCGACTCGGCGAGATGATCGTTGTAGAAGGTCAGACCGCGGTTGATGCTGTCCTGGGTGCTCGACGACGCGGGCGTGGTGATGCGCTCGATGAGCGACCGCAGCGCCTCGGGGCCGGGCAGTCCGTCGGTGTCGGAGCGCCAGCGCTGCGTGGATTCGGCCATGATCTTGTCGATGAGGGCCAGCAGCAGCTCGTCCTTGGTGGAAAAGTGCTGGTAGAACGACCTCAGTGAGGTCTTGGAGCGCTCCACCACCTCGAGCACGGTGAAGTCTGTACGTCCCGTCTCGCCCAGGATGGCCAGCGCCGATTTCATGAAGCGGCGGGCCCGGTCGGCCTGCGCCTCGGCGCGTGCGCCGTCGGTCGTTCGTTCGGCCGGCCTAGCCATTGCGCCATCACCTCCGTCATGCTGCACTTGCGAGAATGACGTTACCGTTTCTGTAGAAGCAATAGGCGGCTTGTGATTATGTGTTGCATCGATGAGTGAGTGGTTCCTGTTCCTACCCCAGGTGCGGCTGGACGTCGACGGCATCGTCGAGCGCGCGCAGGTGGCCGAGGCCGCCGGCTTCGACGGCATCGCGTTCATCGACCATCTGGAGGCTCCCGGCGCCACCCACCAAAGCATCTGGGAGGCAATGACTGTCGCCACCTGGGTGGCGGCCAGGACCGAGCGGCTGCGGATCGGCCACCTGGTGCTGTGCGACGCGTTCCGGCATCCGGCAGTGCTGGCCAAGCAGGCCGTCACGTTGTCGGCGGCCAGCGGTGGACGGTTCGAGCTCGGGCTGGGGTCGGGTTCCTGGCCGCAGGAGTTCGAGCGATTCGGCATCGAGACCGGTGACGCCGCGGCGCGGGTACGCAGGCTCGGTGAGAATCTGGCTCTGCTGCAGCAGTATTGGTCCGGCGACGACGAACGAGCGCAGACGCCGCCGCCCGCTCATCCGATTCCGTTGGTACTGGGCGGAACCGGCAAGCACATGATGGAACTGGTGCGCACGCACGCCGACTGGTGGAACATTCCGTCGCATCAGCTGGATCGACTGCCCGCATTGCTGCCGACGGTGGGTTCGGCGCGGGTCTCCCTGCAGCAGATGGTCGGTTTCGTGGGGCAGGGCGCCGATCGTGCGGCGGTGACCGAACGCAGCACCCGGTTGTTCGGGCACCTGGGCGACGGATTGGTGTGCGGCAACGCCGCCGAGATGAAGGACCATTTCGCGGGTCTGTCGGCCCAGGGCGTCGAACGCTTCTACGTGTGGTTCGCCGATTTCGCCGCGCCCCCAACTATTTCGGAATTCGCCGAGACAGTCATCAATTCGTGACCGAGAGGAAGAACATGACAACCGAACCCGCCGAGACCGCGGTGGAGCCGACGCAGTGGACGTTGCAGATGCTGCTCGACCTTTTCGACGCAGAACCCGCGGGGGAGAACCGTTTCACCGTGCAGACCGGCATCGCCGGCGTCGACGAGCGCCAGGTGGTGGAAGGAACCCAGATCGTGGGTGCGGCCATCGTCGCAGCGGCCAAACGGTTTCCGGACAAGTCGGTTCGCTCCGCGCACGCGGTGTTCGCCCGTGCGGTCATGGTCGGACCGCCGGTGGAGCTCGACATCGACGTGATCAGTGAAGGCCGGTCCACCGCCACCGCGGTGGTCGCCGCGTCGCAGAACGGAAAACGTTGCATCACCATCACGGTGTTCACCGACGTGCCCTCCGGTGACGTGATCCGGCATCACCTGCCGCGGCCCGAGGTCGCGGGTCCGGCAGACTCGAACGTCTCGCCCATGCCGATGATCGGCCGCGAGCTGCGGCTTGTCGACGTGGTGGACGTCAACAGCCCCGACGAGGTCGGCCCGCCCGAGCTCTACGCGTGGCTGCACTACGACCCCGTCCCGGCCCGTGACGACCTGGCCAAGGCGCTGATCGCGTACTTCACCGGGCACCTGGGTATTTCGACCACCATGCGGGCCCACGAAGGCATCGGTACCTCCCAGGCCCACCTCACCGTGTCGACCGCGCCGATGACCGTCACCGTGAGTTTCCACGAGCCGGTCCGCTGGGACGGCTGGCTGCTCTACAGCCACGAGAGCACCCAGGTCGGCTCGGGGATGTCCTATGTGCGCGGCGCCGTGCACACCGAAGAGGGCGAACTCATCGCGTCGTTCAGCCAGGACGCGCTGATCCGGCCGCTGCGCACCACCGACACCAGCATCTCGGCCCACTCGCGGCTGTAGGCAGGCGCCGCCGCTCAGATCTTCAGATACCCCTTGTCTGCCGGGATCTGGGCGGCGGTGACCAACGACGACGCGTCGCCGGCCAGCCACACCACGATGTCGGAGATGGTGTCGGGCGGGGCCAGCGAATCGGTCGGCAGGGCACCAGGGGAGAAGCTGTGGATGTAGGTCGGATGGTCGGCGAACATCTGATACATCGACAGGTCGTTGCCCATCGGGGTGTCGGTGCCGTACGGGTGGATCGAGTTCACCCGGATTCCGAACTCGCCCAGTTCGACCGCCAGCGAATTGGTGAGCCCGACGACGCCGAACTTGCTGGCACAGTAGTGACCGCACCCGGGCACGGCCTTGATGCCTGCGGCCGAGCTGACGGTGATGATCGAACCGCCGTTGCCCGCAGCGATCATCGGCGGCACCACCGCCTGCACGGTGTGGAAGAGCCCGGTGAGATTGACATCGATGATGTCCTGCCACTGCTGTGCCGGGATCTCCCACAGCCGGCCCCAATTGAGCACGCCGGCGTTGGCGACGACGATGTCGAGCCGGCCGAACTGCTCGACCGCGTCGGCGACCAGCCTGCGCTGCCCTTCGGCGTCGCGCACGTCGACCTCGCGGGCCAGGATCTTGCGGCCCTCGCCCTCGACCAATGCCACGGTCTCGGCGAGATCCTCCGGTGTGGCAGACGCATATCCGTTGTGCTCGGCGACGGGTGCGCAGGCGTCGAGCGCGACGATGTCGGCTCCCGCGCGGGCCAACCGCACACAATGCGAGCGGCCCTGCCCACGCGCGGCTCCGGTGACGTAGGCGACCCGCCCGGCAAGTGGGGCATCGGGATGGCTCATGCGGGTTGCTCCTCGGGTAGCGCGGGGACACGGACATCGGTGAACTCGTAGTCGGACAGCGGGGAACGGCGCGCGAACTGCCGGGAGCCGGTGATGGTCTGCGGTCGGTAGTACGGGGTTTCGTGCCGGGAGTTGACGAAATAGGTGTTCAGTCCCGACGTCGCGGTGTAGTACAGGTGCGCGACCCGGCCGTCGCGGCGCATCCGCTCGTTCCACAGGTTGAACGCGTCCTGACTGACGGTGGCGACCTGCGCGCCACGGTGGCGGGTCTCGTCGATGATCCGCACGGCGTGTGCGGCCACGGTCTCCACATAGTCCAGCCAGGCGAATCCGACGAAGCCGAGCGGGCCGACGATCTCCCAGCGGTTGGGTAGGCGTGGGTGGGCTGTGCCCGCATAACTGTGCAGGCCGTGTGCCCGGTAGTACCGGGCGAGGTCGAAACCGTTGGGCCCCAGGATGGTGTCCGGACGGTAGGTCTCCGGGTCGATCCACAGTTCGTAGCCGGTGGCCAGCACCAGCAGGTCGGCCGGGTGATCGACACCGTCGGTGGTGCGGATCCCGGTCGCGGTGATCCGCTCGATCGGCGTGGTGATCAGGTTGGTGTTCGGGTTGTTCAGTGCCGGCAGGAACGTGCTGGAGATCACCGGTCGCTTCGCCAGGATGCCATAGCGCGGCACCAACTTTCGCCGGGTCGCCGGGTCGTCGACGACCGCGCGCAACAACAGCCGGTACAGCAGCCGGGACCAACCGTCGTAGAGCGGCAGCAAGCGGCGCAACCATTTGTCCGGCAGCCGGGAGAACACGTGGACGATGGGCGCCACCATGAAGATGTCCATCGCCAGCCGGCCGGCCACGTTGACGACCGGGACGAATCCGGGCAGCCGGAACAGCCGCCGCAACCGCGGTGAGATGTCGAAGTCGACCTTCGGCAGCACCCACGCCGGAGTGCGTTGATAGACATCGAGATTGGCCGCTTCCGCCGACAGCGCGGCGGTGATCTGCACGCCCGACGATCCGGTCCCGATCACCGCGATGCGCTTGCCCACGGTGTCGTAGCTGTCGTCCCAGGCGTTGGGGCGCAGGATGGTTCCGGTGAAATCCTCGACCCCGTCGATGTCGACGGTGTTCTTGGCGTTGACGTACCCGCCGACCGAACTGACCACGAAACGCGCGGTCACGGGCGCGCCGTCGCGGATCTCCAGTCTCCACAAACCGTGTTCGTCGTCCCACTGCTGGCGGATGACCTCGGAGTTCGGCCGAAGGTGTTCGTAGAGTCCGAGATCCGTGGCCGTGTCGCGCAGGTAGCGATGGATCTCCGGCCCGGGAGCGAAGAATCTGCTCCAGTTCGGGTTGGGGGCGAACGACAGCTGGTACCACAGGGTGGGGATGTCGACGGCAAGGCCGGGGTAGTGGTTGTCGCGCCAGGTGCCACCGAAGTCGTTTCCGCGTTCGATGATGACGAAGTCGCGGATGCCCTTCTTGCGCAACAGGTGTGCTGTGGCGATGCCGCCGGGACCGGCGCCGATGATCGCCACCTCGTAGTCTGGCGTGCGCACGCGAGGAGCAATCGAAGATTCTGTCATTGCTGCCTTCCGGTGAGGCCGACGACGATGTGGTCGGACACGAATCGTTTCACCGCGCGTGGACTGTCGAGGTTCACGCCGATCGGGGGAGAAGTTCGAAGCTCAGCAGCAGGCGCACGATCCACTCGCTGGCCCGCGCCGGTGCGACGCCGGAGCCGACCTCGCCGCGTTCCTGGGCTGCCCGCACGATCGGCTTCCACAGCTCGATCGAGCGCCGCATCAGATCGTCACCCGTGTTGCGCAGCAGCAGCACCAGGATGCTCTCGTTGATGCCGCGCGGCGCCACGGAGTCCGACTGCTGCCGGTGCGCGCAGATGACCACGGCCGCCGCGGCGACCTGATCGGCCAGGGTGTCGTGACGGCCCACCTCTGCCGCGACGGTCTCGATGAACGCGTCGGCCAGATGGTCCAGCCCGATCCTGATGGCGTTGTCGCGACTGCCCAGTGCGTTGTGGGCGGTGCCGCGGGATACGCCCGCGTGTTCGGCGACTGCGGTGAGGCTGAATTGCCTTGGGCCCAAAAGCCTGAGCGTCGCCGCGGTGGCGCCGAGCAGCGCGGGTGGCACCGCCCGGTCCGTGTCGCGCATTTGAACACATTAACGAAATGTGTTCAATGCGGTCAGTGTTTTGGCAGATCTGCCGCCGCGGCGTCCAGCACGTCGTTGAACACCCTGGTCAGCATCGGCCGGCCCACCCAGCGGGTCAGCGCCCCGCCGATGAGTGGAAACTTCACCCGGAATGTCGTGGTCCATACGACGTGGGTGCCCCCGTCCACCGCGGCGAAGCCGACGCTGCCGTGCCGGTGTTCCGAGGGCGGGAAACTGCGTTCGACCGCGTAGTCGAACGAGTGCGGCGCGTCGTAGGCGGTGACGCGTTCCCGGAACCAGCCGATGGTCCAGAGCAGGATGCGCACCGCCCCCTGCCCGTAGGGCGCCTGCAGGCCGGGCTCGGCCAGCCGCTGCCGAAGCACCAGCGGCGAGCGCGTGAAATTGGCTGCGTTGCTCATGAATTCGAACACCTGATCCTGCGGTGCCGCGATGGTCCGTTCGACGGTGATGGTCTGCATCAGTCCTCCTGCTGTCTGGTCAGGGTGCGCGTTGCATCGGCGTCGCGCAGTTTGTCGGGGTTGCGCATCGCGTAGAGCGCGGTGATGAGTCCGTCGGTCACCTCGATGAGCAGGACCGAGTCCAGCGCGCCGTCCCGGCGGAACAGGACGGCCGGCATCGAGTTGTACCTGCCGAAGGTGACGTCGAACCCGGCCATATCGCCCTGGGCGAGTCCCGCCATGAACTGCGCGACGCGCTGCGGCCCGACGACCGGGCGACGCGCCGCCGACACCTGGCCGCCGCCGTCGGACAGCGCCACGACCTCGGGCGCCATCACTGCGACGAGTCCCTCGATGTCCCCGGTGTGAGCGGCCCGCAGGAACTTCGTGACGGTGGCGCGCGCCAGTTCCGGATCCGGCGCGAAGCGCCGGCGTCGGGCGCGAACGTGTTCGCGTGCGCGATGGGCGATCTGGCGCACCGTGGTGTCGGACTTGCCCACCACGCGGGCGATCTCGGGATGGCTGTAACCGAATACTTCGTTGAGGACGAACACCACGCGCTCGTCGGGGCTGAGCGTCTCCAGGATCAGCAGCATCGCCATCGAAACGGATTCGGCGAGAACGGCGTCCTCGCTCACGTCCGTCGCGGTCTGGATCGGCTCGGGAAGCCAGTTCCCGACATAGTCCTCGCGTCGGCGCCTGCTCGTGCGTAGCGCGTTGAGGGCCTGCCGCGTGACGATCTGAACCAGATACGCGTGCGGATAGGTGACCTCCCCCGCGGTGATCCACCGCAGATAGCTCTCCTGCACCACATCTTCGGCGTCAGCGGCACTTCCCAGGATCTCGTACGCCAGTGTGAAGAGCAGCGGACGCTGCCCGGCGAATATCTCGGTCGCGTTCAGATGATCCCCCTATGCCCGTGGTTGTCACACTCTCAGACACCGCTCGGCGGCCGAACCGTGACAGCCTTCGGCTGTGAGTTGGGTCACATGGAGGCGACGTCGTGCGCGTGGTGCACGATGTCGTGCAGGTGATAGACCGCGATCGTCGCGACGGTGAACTCGCTGCCGTTGCTGCGCAGGCCGCGCCGCGACCAGGCGTCGGCCGGCACGCGGTCGTAGGTGTCGGCGACGGCGCCTGCGGCCTCGAACAGTTCGGTGGCGACGGTGACCGGGTCCTGCGCTCCGTAGTCGTCGGCGATCGCGGTGGCGTCCTGATCCCAGTTCGGGAACTGCGGATCGTCCTCGGTCAGCATCAACTCCACGCGGTGCTCGAAGATCCGGTGAACGTCACGGATGTGGCAGCCGTACTCGAGGATCGACCACCGGTCCGTTCGGGTCCTGGCGGCCACCCCGGGACGGTGCAGGCGGGGCACCCACTGCGCGGCGTCGTCGCGGATCAGGCCGGCGACCTCGCCCCGGTGCACCACCGTCGGGTCGAACCCGCACTCGGGGCACACGCGGGACAGCACCCAGGTCCAGTCCTTGGTATCGGGCTCCAGCTCTTCCATGTCACCAGTGTCGACCCGCGGTCAGCCGGACGACAACGCCGATCTGAGCACATCGAGGGGCAGCCCACCCAGATCCAGTGCACGGCTGTGGAATTCCCGCAACGACGATCCCTTGCGCAGGCTCTCGTCGCGCAGTTCGTGCCAGATCCGCTGACCGATGGCGTACGAGGGTGCCTGCCCCGGCCAGCCCAGATAGCGATCCAGCTCGAAGCGCAGGTTCTCCTCGGCCATGGCCGAATGTGAGGTCAGGAAGTTCCACGCTCGCTCTGCGTCCCAGACCTCGCCGTCGGGTGCCGTCAGGCCGCAGTGCACGCCGATGTCGATGACCACCCGGGCCGCGCGGAACCGTTGCGCGTCAAGCATTCCCATCCGGTCCCCGGCATCGTCGAGCCAGCCCAGCTCGGCCATCAACCGCTCGGCGTACAGCGCCCAGCCCTCGCCGTGGCCCGACACCCAGCATCCCAGCCGCCGCCACCGGTTGAGCTGATCGGCCAAGGCCACCGCGCGGCCGATCTGCAGGTGATGGCCGGGCACACCTTCGTGGAAGACCGTGGTGGTTTCCTGCCAGGTGTGGAACTGCTCGACCCCGGGCGGTACCGACCACCACATGCGTCCGGGGCGCGACCAGTCCTCCGACGGCCCGGTGTAGTAGATGCCGCCGGTCTGGGTCGGCGCGATCCGGCACTCAAGGGTGCGAAGTGGCCCGTCGATGTCGAAGTGGGTGCCGGCCAGTGATTCCACCGCGCGGTCGGAGAGCTGCTGCATCCAGGCCTGCAGGGCGTCCGTGCCGCTGATGACGTATCGGGGCTCCTCGTCGAGCCGGCGCAGCGTCTCGGCTACCGTGGCACCTGGATAGAGCTGCTGGGCTATCGATTCCTGTTCGGCCACAACGGCATCGAGCAGTCCCAAACCCCACTCGTAGGCCTCGTCGAGATCGACGGCGGTGCCCAAAAACATCCGTGACATGAGGCGGTACGTGTCACGTCCACACGCATCGGATTGCCGGGCGAGCGGCGCGACCTCCTCGCGCAGCACATCGCCCAATTGCCGGTAGGCGTCGGCCGCGGCTTCACCCCGCTGCCGCAACTCGGCATGAAGGCGTGGGTTTCCCGGTGCCGCACCGGTGCACATCTGGGCGAACAGCTGCCCGATCTGACGGGCCTGGGCGACCCCGCGGGTGATCTGGCGCAGGGCGGGGGCGTGCCCGCTGCCGGCGGACTTCCGCAGCGCGTCCGCGTAACCTGCGGCCCGCTCGGGCACTTTCGCCAACCTCGCGGCGATCAGCGCCCAGTCATCCTCAGTGTCGGTGGGCATCAGGTCGAATACGTCGCGCATGGTCTGCAGCGGTGACGCGATGACGTTCAGCTCGCCCAGGTCCAGGCCGGCATCGTTGACGTCGACGATCGCGCCGAGGCGCTCGCGCAGTGCGGCCACGGTCACCACGTCGACGTCGTCGACGGGCTCGATCCCGTCGAGCTCCCGCAAGGTGGAACGGGCCGCCTCGGCCCGCGCCGTCACTCCCTGCGGGGAGTAGTCGGTGACGTCGTCGTCGTGACCTGTGATACCGAGTTCGGTTGCGGCGCACGGGTCGAGGCGCGCGTAGGTGTCCAGGTAGCGCTCGGCTACCTTGTCGACGGCGGTGGCGGCCCTAGCCAAGGTTGTTCGCGGCGAAGGTGTCGCACTTGTTCGGGTCACCGGTCTGGTATCCGATGGTGAACCACTTCTGGCGCTGTTCGGAGGAACCGTGGGTCCAGGCCTCGGGATTGACCCGGCCGGTGGCCTGCTTCTGGATCCGGTCGTCACCCACCGAGGAGGCCGCCGACAGCGCGTCGGCGATGTCCTTGTCGCTCAGCGGTTCCAGGAACGGCACGTCGGTGCCCTCCTGCCGGGTGATCGACGCGTAGTGCGCCCACACCCCGGCGTAGCAGTCGGCCTGTAGCTCGGTGCGCACACCGGCGCCGGTGGCGCCCTCGGGATCGCGCTGGGCCCGGCCCAGGTTGCCGAGCAGGTCCTGCACGTGATGACCGAATTCGTGGGCCACCACGTATTCCTGCGCGAGCGGGCCTCCGCTGGAACCGAACTGGTCGACGAGCACCTGGAAGAAGTCGGTGTCGAAGTAGGCCGTCTTGTCCACCGGGCAGTAGAACGGCCCGACGTCACTGGTGGCCGGACCGCAGCCGGTCTGGACCTGGCCCTTGAACAGTCGCACGTGCGGACGGGTGTAGCCCTTGAGCAGTTGCTGCCACACGCCGTCCACCGAGTTTCCGGTCGCGACCACGCGGCATTCGACCTTGGAGTTGGCATCCGCACCGGTCTTGCACTGGCTCAGGTCGAAACCTTCGGCCTCGACACCGTTGGTGGAGATCTCCTGCTGCTGGGGGAGCACCGTGCCGGGGTCGACACCGAGGAACAACGCGAGCACCACGATCAACAGGCCGCCCATTCCTCCGCCGATCGCGATGCCACGGCCGGGGCCGCGGCCACCGCCGGAACTGGAAGTGGTGCTCGTGTCGATCTGCATACCCTCGTTGAAGGTCATCGCGTGACTCCATCGCATTCGCCGGTAGGTGCGTGCTCAACAGCCCGTTCAGCTTGCCACACTAAGATTCAGGCGTGTCCGTCGTTGCGGAACATTCGACCATCGCCCACACCTCGCTGGGGCGGCTACGCGGCACCCGCGAAGGCGGGGTCAGCGTATGGCGGGGTGTCGAGTACGCCCAGCAGCCCATCGGCGCGCTGCGCTTCCTGGCGCCGCGGCCCGTGGTGCCCTGGACCGGGGTGCGCGACGCCGTCGAGCACGGCCCTTTGCCGCCACAGGGCCGGTCGTTCGTCGGGGGAGGCCGTGACGACCCCAAGGTCCGCGACGAGGCTTGCCTGACCGTCACGGTGTGGTCGCCCGACACGGGTGGATCGCTGCCGGTGATGGTGTGGATCCCCGGCGGAGCCTTCGTCTACGGCGCCGGGCAGTTGCAGCTGTACAACGGCTCGCGGCTGGCCGCGAACGGCAACGTGGTGGTCGTCAACGTCACCTACCGGCTCGGCGTGTTCGGCGGATTCGAACTCGGTGACCTGGGTGAGGGATTCGACGACAACCTGTGCCTGCGCGACCAAATTGCGGCGCTGCAGTGGGTGCGCGACAACATCGCCGCATTCGGCGGCGATCCCGAACAGGTGACGGTGTTCGGTGAATCGGCCGGTGCCACATCGGTGTTGGCCCTTCTGGCCAGCCCGGCCGCCGGCGGGTTGTTTGCCCGGGCCATCGCCCAGAGCCCGGCGCTGCCGCTGATCGCCGACCGCGAGGACCGGGCCCGGCAGTCGCGACGGTTCATGCAACTGCTGGGGGTCGGTGCCGAGCAGCTCAAGGTGCTGCCGCAGCGACAGTTGCGCCGCGCCGCCGGTCAGTTGCAGCTCGAGAGCGCGCAGCAGACACCGACATTGGCCTATGGGCTGACCCACGGTGTCGACCTGCTGCCGCTGCACCCGACCGAAGCCGCACGCGCGGGCGAGGTGTCCGCGGTGCCGCTGATCATCGGCACCAACAGCCACGAGGCGTCGATGTTCGCGTGGGGTAAGCCGCCGATGCTTCCGACCACGCCGGCCGGCGCCGAGGACTATCTGCGCCGTCACACGCCGCACGACCGCGACCGGGTGTTGGCCGCCTATCCGGATTTCCCGCGCCGCCGGGCACTGATCGCGTTCGGCTCCGACGTCATGTTCGGCGCGCCGACCTGGGCGTTCGCCGATGCCTACAGCGCGCACGCGCCCACCCACGTGTACCGGTTCGATCACACCACGTGGACGTTGAAGGTGTTGGGCCTCGGCGCGACGCACGGCAGCGAGATCGTGCACATCCAGCACAGCTACGGGTCATATCTCGGGCGCAAGCTGCACCCGCTGGGCCGGCGGGTACAGCCGTCGGTCGGCCGGCGGATGCAACGAACCTGGCTGGATTTCGCCCGGGCCGAGATCGCCGACTGGCCGGAGTACGACGTCGAGCGGCGGCTGACCCGGGTGATCCGGTCGACGCGCGACGAGACCGTCGCCGACCCCGACGCGGTGCGCCGGGTGGCGTGGGAAGGGCTGGGCTGACGCCCTACTTGCCGTAGCGCTCGTTGCTGTATCGGCGCAGGTTGTACAGGAACCGCTGGAACAGCCACGCCATCACCGGCCGGCCCATGGTCATCCCGAGCCGCCCGGCCAGCCCCCTCGGCTTCATGGCCATCACCCAGGTCAGGTGGCAGCCGTCGGCGGTCTCCACCACGCGGTAATCCTCGGCGAAGGCAGAGATCGCGTTCGAGGTGCTGGTGTTGAAACGGAATGCCATGTGGGAGAACGGTTCCCATGCCAGGAATTCCTCGTCGCCGACGATGTGGCCGCGCATCGTGACCGTGCGCGTGGTGCCGATGCCCCGGGGTTCGGGGCTGGTCCACTCCACGTTGGTGATGACGGTGGCCCAGTGTGGCCAGGAGGTCGCGTCGCTGAGCACCTCGAACAGCTGCTCGGGGGTGATGGCGAGGTCGACGGTGCTGACGAAGCGGAACGGCGCGCGGTCGATGAAGTCCAACTCGACGCGTTCGCACTGGTAGGTCCGGGCCATGGGTAGACACCCTAGGGGAGAGTGTCTAGTGGTGGGTCAGCCCGGGCCGTCGCCGGCGGCCGCCAGCAAGGGGACGACGACGTCACTGATCGGGGTGGGCAGGCCATACGCGGCGGCCTTGCGGATGATGACGCCGTTGCGGGTGTCCCATTCCAGCGGCCGGCCTGCCTGGTGGTCGGTCAGCATCGAGGTGGTCAGATCCTCTGGCGCGGCGGCCAGCATCGTGACGATCTCATCGACCACCGCATCGGCCAGCTCGGCGCCGTCGGCCCGGGCCACCGCCAGGCATTCGGTCAGGTAGCCCCGCGCCAGCGTGGCCACGTCGTCGCGGCGGAACATCCCCGCGCGTCGGTCGGCCAGCACCATGAACCCGACCACGGCGTTGACCAGTAGCTTGCGCCAGGCGGCGCTGCGGAAATCGGGGTCGCGTTCGACGGTGATCGCGGTGCCGTGCAGCACGTCGGCCACGGTCGCGGTCGCCGGGGTGTCGGGCAGCACCAGCCGGGCCTCACTGCGCAGCCGGACCCAGCCGCCGGGCTGCATCTCCGATGAGATCCACACCGCTGCGGGCACGACGTGGGCCTCATCGGTGTACCGGCTGACCGCACTGACCCGCTCGACCTGCTCGACGCCGTTCTGCAGCGCGCACACCACGGTGTTCTCGTCGCACAGCCGGTCCAGCCAGGCCGCGGCGTGGGCGTTCTGGGTGTCCTTGACGGCGAGAAACACCACGTCGAGCGGGCCGTCGACGATGGCAGGATCGGTGCGCACCGGGCCCGGCACCCGGATGGGCTCGCCGTCGTCGGGCCGGACCTCGACACCGTCGCGTGGGGTCCGTCCACACAGCACCACGGACTTGCCGGCCGCATGCAGCAGTGCGGCGACAGTGGAGCCGATGGCGCCCGGACCGATGACCGCGATGGGGGAGTTCACCATCGCCAAGCTACCGCCGCAGATCGACTCTCTAGACTGGTCAGTCGTCACCACCCGTCTGATCTCAACATTCAGGAGTTTTTGTGCTGCGCAGTCATGCCGCCGGTTCATTGCGGGCCGCGGATGCCGGTCAAACGGTCACCTTGGCGGGATGGGTGGCGCGTCGCCGTGATCACGGCGGCGTCATCTTCATCGACCTGCGTGACGCGTCGGGTGTGTCACAGGTGGTGTTCCGCGAAGGCGACGTGCTCGCCGCCGCGCACCGGCTGCGCGCCGAGTTCTGCATCGCCGTCACCGGCACGGTCGAGGTCCGGCCCGAGGGCAACGAGAACCCCGACATCCCCACCGGCAAGATCGAGGTGAACGCCACCTCGCTGACCGTGCTGTCCGAGAGCGCCCCGCTGCCGTTCCAGCTCGACGAGACCGCAGGCGAGGAAGCCCGGCTCAAGTACCGCTACCTGGATCTGCGCCGGGAGGGCCCGGGCCACGCAATCCGGTTGCGTTCCAAGGTGAATGCGGCCGCCCGCAACGTGCTGTCCGAGCACGACTTCGTCGAGATCGAAACCCCGACGTTGACGCGTTCGACCCCGGAAGGCGCCCGCGACTTCCTGGTGCCCGCGCGCCTGCAGCCCGGCTCGTTCTACGCGCTGCCTCAGAGCCCGCAGTTGTTCAAGCAGCTGCTCATGGTCGCCGGCATGGAGCGCTACTACCAGATTGCGCGCTGCTACCGCGACGAGGACTTCCGCGCCGACCGCCAGCCGGAGTTCACCCAGCTCGACATGGAGCTCAGCTTCGTCGACGCCGACGATGTCATCGCGATCTCCGAGCAGATCCTGAAGGCGTTGTGGGCCCTCGTCGGCTACGACCTGCCGCTGCCGCTGCCGCGGATCAGCTACGCCGAGGCGATGCGCCGGTTCGGTTCCGACAAGCCCGACCTGCGGTTCGGCGTCGAACTCATCGAGTGCACCGACTACTTCAAGGACACCCCGTTCCGGGTGTTCCAGGCGCCGTACGTCGGCGCTGTCGTCATGACCGGCGGTGCGTCGCAGCCGCGCCGCACCCTCGACGGCTGGCAGGAATTCGCCAAGCAGCGTGGCCACAAGGGTCTGGCCTACGTGCTCATCGCCGAGGACGGCACGCTGGGTGGCCCGGTGGCCAAGAACCTCACCGACGCCGAGCGCGACGGACTGGCCGCCCACGTCGGTGCCCAGCCCGGTGACTGCGTGTTCTTCGCCGCGGGCCCGGCCAGGACGGCGCGTGCGCTGCTGGGCGCGACCCGCATCGAGATCGCCAAGCGCCTGAACCTGATCGACCCGGCCGCCTGGGCGTTCACCTGGGTGGTGGACTTCCCGATGTTCGAGCCCGCCGACGTGGCGACCGCCTCGGGCGACGTGGCCGTGGGTTCGGGTGCCTGGACGGCCGTTCACCACGCCTTCACCGCGCCCAAGGTCGAGTCGGAGGACACCTTCGACACCGATCCGGGCAGCGCGTTGTCCGACGCCTACGACATCGTCTGCAACGGCAACGAGATCGGCGGCGGCTCGATCCGTATCCATCGGCGCGACATCCAGGAACGGGTGTTCGCCATGATGGGCATCGACCACGATGAGGCCCAGGACAAGTTCGGATTCCTGTTGGACGCCTTCGCCTTCGGGGCGCCGCCGCACGGCGGCATCGCGTTCGGCTGGGACCGCATCACTGCGCTGCTGGCCGGGGTGGACTCGATCCGCGAGGTCATCGCGTTCCCCAAGTCGGGCGGCGGCGTCGACCCGCTGACCGATGCGCCCGCGCCGATCACCCCGCAACAGCGCAAGGAATCGGGAATAGACGCCAAGCCCGAGGAGCTCAAGAAGTCATGAGCGATATCGATCCCGACTTCGACAAGGGCGAGCTGGTCGCCGACGCGGCGGCCCTCGATGACTTCAACCGCAACGTGGTCGAGGAATTCCGGGCCAACGGCGGCAAGGTGGGCGGTCCGTTCGAGGGGGCCGACTTGCTGTTGCTGCACACCACCGGCGCCAAGTCGGGCCGGCCGCGGCTGTCCCCACTGGCCTATCTGACCGTCGACGGCAAGATGTTGATCGTGGGCTCGTACGCGGGCGCGCCGAAGGATCCGGCGTGGGTGCACAACCTGCGGGCCAATCCGAAGGTCCGCATCGAGCTGGGCGGCGGCGCGTATGACGCGACGGCTCGGGAACTGCCCGACGCCGAGCGCGATGCGGCCTACCCGAAGATCACCGAGGCCGCACCCGTGTTCGCCGAGTATCAGTCCAAGACCACCCGGGCCATCCCGCTGTTCGAGTTGGTCCGCGCTTAACCTGTACGTCAACTGTCACGCTGGAGTGGCAGTGGAAGTCGAGTGCCACTCCAGCCTGACAAACCGGTTACAGCCGCTCGATGATGGTCGCGTTGGCCATGCCCCCGCCCTCACACATCGTCTGCAGGCCGTAGCGCCCGCCACGCTGCTGCAGGGCATTGACCAGCGTGGTCATGATGCGTGCCCCGCTGGCGCCCAGCGGGTGCCCGATCGCGATCGCCCCGCCGTTGACGTTCGTCTTGCCCAGATCGGCACCGGTGTCGGCCGCCCAGGCCAGCACCACCGGGGCGAAGGCCTCGTTGACCTCGAACAGGTCGATGTCCGCCAGCGTCAGACCGGAACGCGCGAGCACCTTCTCGGTGGCCGGGATGACGCCGGTCAGCATGTAGAGCGGATCGGAGCCCACGACCGTCGTGGTGTGGATGCGCGCCAGCGGCTTCAGGCCGAGCCTGCGTGCCGTCGCACCGCTGGTGATCATCACCGCGGCGCTGCCGTCGGACAACGGTGACGAGTTTCCGGGGGTGATCTCCCAGTTGATCTGCGGGAATCGGGCGGCATAGGCCTCGTTGTAGAACGCAGGCCTCAGTCCGGACAGGGTGTCGACCGTCGTCCCCGGCCGGATGATCTCGTCGATGCTCAGTCCGGCGACCGGCGCGAGTTCGGCGTCGAACAGCCCGTCTTTGGTGGCCCGGGCGGCCTTCTCGTGGCTGCTCGCCGAGAACTCGTCGAGCTGGGCCCGGGAGAATCCCCACTTCGCCGCGATCAGTTCAGCGCTGATCCCTTGCGGGACAAGCCCTTCGGAGTACCGCTCGGCAAAGGCCAGGCCGAACGGGTCGCTGCCCGGCAGTACCGAGCTGCCCATCGGGACCCGCGACATGGACTCCACGCCCGCCGCGATCACGACGTCGTAGGCACCGGCCAGCACACCTTGGGCGGCGAAGCTGATCGCCTGCTGGCTACTGCCGCACTGGCGGTCGACGGTGGTCCCGGGTACCGATTCGGGGAATCCGGCGCCCAGCAGCGCGTTGCGGGCGATGTTGACGGCTTGATCGCCGACCTGGGTCACGGCGCCGGCGATGACGTCGTCGACGAGTACCGGGTCGACACCCGTCCGGGTGATCAGCTCCCGAAGGCTGTGGGCCAGAAGATCCGCGGGCAGGACGCCGTGCAGTGCGCCGTTGGCCTTGCCTTTGCCGATCGGGGTTCGGACCGCTCCGACGATGACTGCGTCCCGGTCTGCATATCCGGTCATTCCGTGCCTCCTGATGCTCGACGCTGAGTATTGTTATGGCTACCCAGATATAGCACCTGGGTATAGTTAGAACAACTCAGGGATGGGGTTTGATTCCGTGGGAATGCTGCAGGGCAGGCTCGCCGACCGCGACAGTTGGTCGGCGGTGGGCCATTGCCCGATCGAGAGGACCATGGCGTTCGCAGGCACCAAGTCGGCGATGCTGATCATGCGCGAGGCCTTCTACGGCACCACCAGATTCGACGACTTCGCGCGCCGGGTCGGAATCACCAAGGCGGCAACCTCGGCGCGGCTCTCCGACCTGGTGGCCGCCGGTCTGCTGGCAAAGCGGCCCTACCGCGAGCCAGGTCAGCGCGAGCGCGACGAATACGTGCTCACCGAATCGGGGACCGACTTCATGCCGGTGGTGTGGGCCATGTTCGAGTGGGGTCGCAAACATCTCGGCGACACCGGGCTGCGACTCGCGCACGACGGCTGTGGTGCCCTGGCCGGCGTCGAAATCCGTTGTGATGAAGGACACTACGTGCCGCCAGAGGACCTGGTGGTCCGCTACGAGCGTCGCAGTTCGTGATCACCGCTACTCTCGGCCCGTGCTGCACTTACGCGTCATAGCGCCTGCCGATCTGCGTGAACCCATCCTCCGGGTCCTGCACGAGCAGCCCGGCGTCGCCCACATCGTGTTGTTGCCCGATGCCGCCCTCGATCCCGTCGGCGACCAGTTCACCGCTGATGTCGCCCGCGAAGCCGCTGACGACGTCGTCCAGCGCCTGAAATCCCTTGATGTGCAGCATTTCGGCGCCATCACCCTCGAGCCGCTCGACACCGTCCTGTCCAGCGCGGCCTATCACGCCGAGGACGTCGCGGGAGGCGACGGGGCCGATGCGGTGATCTGGGACGAGCTGGTGTCGCGCACCCGCGAGGAGTCCAGCCTCAGCGTGACCTACCTGATGTTCCTGTGCATCGCGTGCCTGCTCGCCGCGATCGGCGTGGTGACCGATTCGGCCATCACCGTGGTCGGGGCAATGGTCGTGGGCCCGGAGTTCGGCCCGCTCGCGGCACTCGCGGTCGCGCTGGTCCAACGCCGGATGTCGCTGGCGCGCCGCGCCGGCGCGGCTCTGTTGGTGGGCTTCCCGCTGGCCATGGTCGTCACCGGGGTCGCGACGCTCGGTTTCGAGGCGCTGGGCTGGGTGCAACTGACCGCCTTCAGTGAACTCACCGAGGTCGATTTCATCTTCCGGGTGGGACCGT
This sequence comes from Mycobacterium sp. 48b, assembly GCF_048282725.1. NCBI lineage: Bacteria > Bacillati > Actinomycetota > Actinomycetes > Mycobacteriales > Mycobacteriaceae > Mycobacterium > Mycobacterium sp. 48b. The sequence continues at coordinate 4,753,716 of NZ_JBLVUL010000001.1, read as the reverse complement.
TCTCATTCGTCGTCGCACTTCTGGCCGGCGCCGCCGGAATGCTGTCGCTCGTGTCGTCGAAATCCGAGGCGCTGGTGGGAGTCTTCATCTCGGTGACGACCGTGCCCGCCGCCGGTTTCGCCGTGGTGGCCGCTACCGTGGGCGATTGGGGCGTCGCCGCCGACTCCGTATTGCAGTTGCTGGTGAACCTGCTGGGCATCACGTCGGCCGGAGTCCTGACGCTCGCGGTCTACCGTCGCGCGAAGGTCGGTCGCGCCGTCACAAGTGGCTGATGCCCGAGGCGAGGAAGAACACTCCGACCGCGCCGGCGATCACCGCCACCACCAGTCGATGATGGCGCCCCATCCAGGCATACAACCGCTCGACGCCTGACCGGGTGGCCTCCGGCGCGACCCAGAAGCTGACGATCGGGATCAGCGCCGCCAGAAAACCGACCAGGTTGAACACGACCAACGCGGCCATCTGCTCGGCCAACGCTGCACCCGAGGTGAGGGCCGCGGCCATCGCCGCCAGGTAGTAGGGCGTGGGGAAACCGTTGATGAGGCCGAGCAGGGCCGCGGCCCACGGAGCCTCACCGCGCAGCGCGGACTGCATGCCCGCAGGCAGTTTCGACAGAGCAGGCACGGCGTCCACCGTGGGCGGTTCGGTGCCGTCGCCCACCGCAGCCGGTACCGCCCGGCGCGCGCGTACCCGGTTGAACAGGCGTTCGAGCTGTCCGGTGAGCGAAAGGACCGCGATCACCAGTGCCACGGCGCCGATACCGATCTCCAGTCCCGGCGACATCGAGCTGCCTCCGTCGCCGGTGGCGTTCTTGAACACGAACACCACGGCGGCGCCCACCGCGACATTGGCGGTGAAGGCGAACAGGAAGAACGGGAGCAGCAACCGCACCGGCCGTGACCGCGACAGCATGAAGGCAACGACCCCGATTCGCAGGGGATCGATTGCCGCCACGGCGGCCATCACCAGCACGGTGCTCCACATCGCGGGCGGCCACATCCCTTCAGCTCAGTCACTCCACCGCTGAATTCAACCAGCGCCGACCGAATCCGGCCGAATCCGGGCGTGTCGACGGCGGCCGTCTGTTGCCCGCAGTGCGGGGGAGTGCGCCTTGTGGTGGGATTTGCAGATGGGGATCAAAGTGGCGCTGGAGCACCGCACCAGCTACACCTTCGACCGGTTGGTGGAGCTGCATCCACACGTCATCCGGTTGCGCCCGGCGCCGCACTCACGCACCCCCATCGAGGCGTATTCGCTGACCGTCGAGCCGGCCGGCCATTTCATCAACTGGCAGCAGGACGCATTCGGGAACTTCCTGGCCCGCTTGGTGTTTCCGGACCGGGCCCGCACACTGACCATCACCGTGGCGCTCATCGCCGACCTGAAGGTGATCAACCCGTTCGACTTCTTCATCGAGGATTACGCCGAGAGCTTCGGCTTCGAGTACCCCAAGGCGCTGCTGGAGGATCTCAAGCCGTACCTGCGCCCGGTCGACGAGGCGGGTGAGGGGTCGGGACCGGGTGAACTCCTCAAGGCGTGGGTGAGCAATTTCACCGTGCCGCCCGGCACCCGCACGATCGACTATCTGGTGGCGCTCAACCGCGCGGTCAACGCCGATGTCGGCTACTCCGTGCGGATGGAACCCGGTGTGCAGACCCCCGACGTCACGCTGCGCACCGGAATCGGGTCGTGCCGTGACTCGGCTTGGTTGTTGGTGTCCGTCCTGCGTCAGCTGGGGCTGGCGGCGCGGTTCGTCTCGGGCTACCTGGTCCAGCTGACCTCCGATGTGCAGGCGCTGGACGGACCGTCCGGCCCCACTGCGGATTTCACCGACCTGCACGCGTGGGCCGAGGCGTACATCCCGGGCGCGGGCTGGATCGGCCTGGACCCGACGTCGGGACTGTTCGCCGGGGAGGGTCACATCCCGCTCTCGGCGACCCCGCACCCGGAGTCGGCGGCGCCGATCACCGGTGCCACCGGACCGTGTGAATCCACGCTGGAGTTCTCCAACCTGGTCACCCGGATCCACGAGGACCCGAGGGTGACGCTGCCGTACACCGACGCCGCCTGGACCGCGATCACCAAGCTGGGCGCCGAGGTCGATCAGCGCCTGGCCGACGGCGACGTGCGGCTCACGGTCGGGGGCGAGCCGACGTTTGTCTCGATCGACAACCAGGTGGATCCGGAATGGACCACGGACGCCGACGGCGCGCACAAGCGCGAGCGAGCCTCGGTGCTCGCGGCCCGTCTCAAGGCGGTGTGGGCGCCGGCCGGGCTGATCCAGCGCAGCCAGGGCAAGTGGTATCCGGGAGAGCCGTTGCCGCGCTGGCAGATCGGCCTGTTCTGGCGTACCGACGGCGAGCCGCTGTGGAACGATGCGGCGCTGCTGGCCGATCCGTGGGGTGGGGAGGTGCCCGCCCTGGCCGACGACGCCGGTCAGCGCCTGCTCGCGACGGTCGCCGCCGAATTCGGGCTTCCCGCCGGTCAGGTTCGCCCGGCGTATGAGGATGCGCTGAGCCGTTTGGCGGCCGCCGCGCGTCAGCCGGCGGGCGAGCCGGTGGCCGCGGCCGACGATCTGGCCGATGACACCCCGGACGCCCGGGCCGAGCTGCTGGCCCGGCTCGACACCCCGGTCGATCGGCCTGCCGCCTACGTCCTTCCCCTGCACCGCCGCGCCGACGGCTCCGGCTGGGCCAGTGCGGACTGGCAGCTGCGGCGCGGGCGGATCGTGCTCACCGAGGGTGATTCACCGGCCGGGTTGCGGCTGCCGCTGGATGCGATCAGCTGGCGTCCACCGCCCCCGGCCTATGACGCCGACCCGCTGTCACGGCGCACCGACGTGCGCGCCGAACCCGACGAGGCCGCGCTCGAGCCCGCCGACGACGCACCCACCACGGCGCTGGTCGCCGAGATCCGGTCCGGGTTCCTCTACGTCTACCTGCCCCCGACCGAGGCGCTCGACGACTTCGTCGACCTGGTGGCCCGCGTCGAGTCTGCGGCCGCCAAGCTGGACACGCCGGTGGTGATCGAAGGGTACGGACCGCCACCGGACCCCCGCCTCACGTCCATGTCGGTGACCCCGGATCCGGGCGTCATCGAGGTCAACGTCGCCCCGACCGCCGGCTTCGCCGAGCAGAAGGCCCAACTGGAGACCCTCTACGAGCAGGCCCGGCAGGCCCGGCTGTCGACCGAATCGTTCGACGTGGACGGAACGCACGGCGGTACCGGCGGCGGCAACCACATCACCCTCGGTGGCATCACGCCGGCCGACTCGCCACTGCTGCGCCGGCCCGATCTGCTGGTCTCGCTGCTCACCTACTGGCAGCGCCACCCCGCCCTGTCCTACCTGTTCGCCGGCCGGTTCATCGGCACCACCTCCCAGGCGCCGCGGGTCGACGAGGGCCGGTCCGAAGCGCTCTACGAGCTGGAGATCGCCTTCGCCGAGATCGCGCGGCTTTCCGCCGCAGGCGGGTCTTCACAAGCTTGGGTCACCGACAGGGCACTCCGCCACCTGCTCACCGACATCACCGGCAACACCCACCGCGCCGAATTCTGCATCGACAAGCTCTACAGCCCCGACAGTGCACGAGGACGACTGGGGCTGCTGGAGTTGCGTGGCTTCGAGATGCCGCCCCACTTCCAGATGGCGATGGTGCAGTCGCTGTTGGTGCGCGCGCTGGTGGCCCGGTTCTGGGAGGAGCCGCTGCGGGCTCCACTGATCCGCCACGGTGCCAACCTGCACGGCCGATACCTGTTGCCGCACTTCCTGATCCAGGACATCGCCCAGGTCGCGGCCGACCTGCGGGCGCACGGCATCAACTTCGACACCAGCTGGCTGGATCCCTTCACCGAGTTCCGGTTCCCGCGGGTGGGGACCACGGTGTGCGACGGCGTGGAGATCGAGCTGCGCGGCGCGATCGAACCGTGGAACGTGTTGGGGGAGGAGTCGACTGCCGGGGGCACCGCCCGCTACGTGGACTCGTCGGTGGAACGGGTCCAGGTGCGGCTGGTCGGGGCCGACCGGCACCGCTACATCGTGACCGCCAACGGTTACCCGATTCCGTTGCTGGCCACCGACAATCCCGACATCCAGGTGGGCGGTGTGCGGTTCCGCGCCTGGCAGCCACCCAGCGCACTGCACCCGACGATCACCGTGGACTCCCCGCTGCGGTTCGAACTCGTGGACGCCACCACAGGACAGTCCAAGGGCGGCTGCACCTACCACGTCGCTCACCCGGGTGGACGGTCCTACGACACCCCGCCCGTCAACGCCGTCGAGGCCGAATCGCGGCGCGGCCGCCGGTTCGAAGCGACGGGGTTCACCCCGGGCACCATCGACCTGTCGGATCTCAAGGAGAAGCAGGCGCGCCAATCCACTGATGTCGGCGCGCCCGGAATTCTGGATCTCCGCCGGGTGCGTACCGTTCTTCACTGATGGTTCTACGTGCGAATGGCTCACCGGAGCCCGCTCTGGCCACCGGTGTAGCCACGGACACCGGTGTGGATGTCGACGGCGTGCTGGCTGCCTATCGCAGCTCCCGGGCCCAGCAGGCGCTCTTCGACGTGCGCGACGACGGTGGCGGTGCCGGCTACGACGAGCTGGTCGATGCATCCGGCGATGTCCGCCCGGCCTGGCGGGAGCTGGCCGAGGGTGTCGGCGAGCGCGGCCGCGACGGACTGGACCGGTTGCGGGCGGTGGTGCGCGGCCTCGTCGACAACGACGGCATCACCTACATCCAGGTGGACCGCCACGGGGAGGTGGTCACCGACGGCGACGGAACCGCGGTGCCCGGCCCCTGGCGTCTCGATGCCCTGCCGCTGGTCGTCTCGGCAGAGGACTGGGACGGCCTGGAATCGGGCCTGGTGCAGCGCTCCCGGCTGCTGGATGCCGTTCTGGGCGATCTCTACGGGGCCCGGCGCTCGATCACCAGCGGGGTGCTGCCCGCCCAGTTGCTGTTCGCCCACCCCGGGTACGTGCGCGCCGCCCGCGGGATCATGGTGCCCGGACGCCATCAACTGTTTCTGCACGGCTGCGACATCAGCCGCGGCGACGACGGTGCATTCGTCGTCAACGCGGACTGGACGCAGGCACCCTCGGGTGCCGGCTACGCGCTGGCCGACCGCCGCGTCATCGCCCACGCGGCCCCCGACCTCTACGAGCGGATCGGCCCGCGGCCGGCCTCGCCCTGGGCCCAGGCGCTACGCCTGGCGCTTCTGGACGCGGCACCCGAGGCTGCCGAGGAGCCCGTGGTGGTGGTGCTCAGTCCCGGCATCCATTCCGAGACCGCCTTCGACCAGGCCTATCTGGCCGGAGTGCTCGGCTTCCCGCTCGTGGAGAGTGCCGATCTGGTGGTCCGCGACGGCACGCTGTGGATGCGGTCGCTGGGCACCCTCAAACGCGTCGACGTGGTGTTGCGCCGCGTCGACGCCGATTACGTTGACCCGCTCGATCTGCGCCCCGATTCCCGGCTCGGGGTGGTCGGCCTGGTCGAGGTGTTGCGGCGAGGCGCGGTGACGGTGGTGAACACGCTCGGTAGCGGAGTTCTGGAAAGTCCGGGCCTGGCCCGGTTTCTGCCGCAGCTGGCCGAGCTGCTGCTCGACGAGACGCCGCAGCTGACGACCGCTCCGATGTACTGGGGCGGCATAGACATCGAGCGCTCCCACCTTCTCACCAAACTGTCCTCGCTGTTGATCCGGCCGGTGACCGGCGGTGAGACCATCGTCGGGCCGATGCTCTCGACGGCCGCCCGCGAGAACCTGGCGGCCCGAATCGAGGCCGATCCGACCGGGTGGGTGGGGCAGGAACTTCCTCAGTTCTCCACCGCGCCAACCGATTACCGGGCCAAGGGATTGGCGGCCGGAAACGTCGGCATGCGGCTGTTCACGGTCGCGCAACGCGGCGGGTACGCCCCGATGATCGGTGGTCTGGGCTACGTGGTCGCCCCAGGGCATGCCGCCTACCGGATGAACACCCTTGCCGCCAAGGATGTCTGGGTGCGCACACCGCACCGCGTCACCGCCGGGCGCGCCCCGGTGGTGTCGGTGGAGCTGGTCGCCCCCGGTGCGATCCCCAGTCCGACCCGGGCGGTCAGCTCGCCCCGTGTGCTCTCGGACCTGTTCTGGATGGGACGCTACGCCGAGCGCGCCGAGGGTATGGCCCGGTTGCTCACCGTCACCCGGGAGCGCTACCACGAGTTCCGCTATCGCCCGGATCTCGAAGAAAGCCAATGTGTTCCGGTGCTGTTGGCGGCAGTCGGATCGATCACGGGCACCGATACCGGCGACACCGGCGACGACCACGAGATGGTCGCGATCGCCCCGGCCACGCTGTGGTCGGCCACCGCCGACCGGCACCGGCCGGGCTCGCTGGCCCAATCGGTCGAGCGCCTCGCGTTGGCGGCACGGTCGGTGCGTGACCAGATGTCCAACGACACCTGGATGGTGCTGGCCGGGGTGGAACGCGCGGTGATGCGACCGTCGGCCGCTCCGCCCGAATCACCCACCGCCGCAGACCTCTATCTCGCCAACGCGCACAACCAGACGCTGGCCGGGATGCTGGCGCTGTCCGGGGTGGCCGCGGAGTCGATGGTGCAGGACATCGGCTGGACCATGATGGATCTCGGCAAGCGGATCGAGCGGGGCCTGGCGCTGACCGCGCTGCTGCGTTCCACCCTGACGACGGTGCGCAGCGCCGACGCCGAGCGTGCGGTGACCGAGTCGGCCCTGGTGGCCTGTGAATCATCGGTGATCTACCGACGGCGCAACCCCGGCCAGATCAAGATCGCGGCGATCGCCGAACTGGTGTTGTTCGATGCGGAGAACCCCAGATCGTTGATCTACCAGCTGGAGCGAATCCGGACCGGCCTCAAGACCCTGCCCGGATCGTCGGGCTCGTCGCGTTCGGAACGCCTGGTCGACGAACTGGCCACCCGGTTGCGGCGGCTGGACCCGGCCGATCTCGAGGAGGTCACCGACGAGGGCAGACGCGCCGAGTTGGCTGCTCTGCTCGACGGTATGCACACCGGACTGCGGGACCTGTCCGGCGTCATCACCGCGGCCCACCTGTCCCTGCCCGGCGGCATGCAACCGCTGTGGGGGCCTGACGAACGGCGGGTGGTGCCGTGACCGGACCCAGCACGCGCTGCTACGAGATCACCCATCGCACCGTCTACCGGTACTCCGACGATGTCACCAGCTCCTATGGCCGGGGGTTTCTCACGCCGCGCGACCTGGACTGGCAGCGGTGCCTGTCCCACGAACTGGTGATCGAACCGGACGCGGCGGACCGGTCCACCAGCCGCGACGCGTATGGCAACACCAGCTCGTACTTTCACGTCACCGAGCGTCACCGCACGCTGCAGATCACCAGCCACTCGGTGGTGGAGGTGGATCCGCCTGAACCCGAACGCTATTCAGGAGCGTCGGCGCGGGCGCCGTGGGAGCTGGCCCGCCCGGTCGGCGGGGACGGCGCACTGGCCGCCGAGTTCACCTTGGACCTGTCGCCACCCGAGATCACCGATGCGGTGCGCGAATACGCCGCACCGAGTTTTGTGCCGGGGCGGCCGCTGATCGAGGTGCTGCGCGAACTGACGTCGAGGATCTACGCCGACTTCACCTACCGGTCGGGTTCGACGACGGTGTCGACCCAGGTGGCCGAAGTGCTGGCGGCTCGGGAGGGCGTGTGCCAGGACTTCGCCCGGCTGGCGATCGCCTGCCTGCGGGCCAACGGCCTGGCCGCCAGCTACGTGTCGGGTTACCTCGCCACCGATCCGCCGCCCGGAAAGGAGCGGATGATCGGGGTGGACGCGACGCATGCCTGGGCGTCGGTGTGGACGCCGCAGAACGTCTGGCTGGGAATGGATCCCACCAACGACCAGATGGTGGACGAGCGCTACATCGCGGCCGGATTCGGCCGCGACTATGCCGACGTGCCGCCGTTGCGCGGCATCATCTACACAGATTCGGACAGTAGTGTGATCGAGGTGTCGGTGGACGTGGCACCGTACCCGCCGGATCGAGGAGGGTTGCTGCATGCGTGATTTCAATTGCCCGAACTGTGGTCAGCGCCTGGCGTTCGAGAACTCCCTGTGTCTTTCCTGCGGCAGTGCGCTGGGGTTCTCGGTCGACGACATGGCGCTGCTGGTGATCACCGACACCGACCAGAACGGCCACGCAGGCGCGGTGGACGAGGACAAGTTTCAGCTGTGCGCGAATCTGCATCTGGCCGAGTGCAATTGGCTCGTCCGGATCGGTCAGGGCGATCAGCTGTGCGCCTCGTGCGCACTGACCCGCACCCGGCCGGCCGACACCGATACCGCGGCGCTGGCGGCGTTCGCCGAGGCGGAGCAGGCCAAGCGCCGGTTGATCGCCGAACTCCACGAGCTGAAGCTGCCGATCGTCGGGCGGGATCAGGACCCCGAGTTCGGTCTGGCGTTCGACCTGCTCTCCAGCGCGACGGACAAGGTGTTCACCGGCCATCACAACGGGGTCATCACCCTGGATCTCGCCGAGGGCGACGATGTGCACCGTGAGCAGCTGCGGATCGCGATGGACGAGCCGTATCGGACGCTGCTGGGCCACTTCCGCCACGAGATCGGCCATTACTACTTCTATCGGCTGGTCGACCCGTCGGAGGGCTACTCGGCGCGGTTCCGGGAGTTGTTCGGAGATCCGGACGCCGACTATCAGGCCGCGCTGGATCGGCACTACCAGGAAGGTCCGCCCGCGGGCTGGGAAGACGAGTTCGTCTCGTCGTACGCCACCATGCACGCGGCAGAGGACTGGGCCGAGACCTTTGCGCACTACCTGCACATCCGCGACACGTTGGACACTGCGGCGGCCTTCGGGTTCGCCGCTGCCGGGGCGACTTTCGAGCGGAAAATACTGGGGCCCAGCGGTTTCGACACCATCATCGAGATGTGGCTGCCACTGGCGTGGTCGCTGAACATGGTGAACCGGTCGATGGGCCATGTCGATCTGTACCCGTTCGTGTTGCCTCCGGCGGTGCTGGAGAAGATGCGCTTCGTTCACACCGTCATCGACGAGGTCACCGCCTAGGCCACCGGTGGCCTGACGGGATCGAGTATCCCGTGGGCGAGCCGGGACAGCGCCCCCTTGATCTGCTCGACGCTGATTCCCCGTGCACGCTGGTGGGTGAAGCTCTCCGCTGCCAATGGCGCCAGTAGCACATCCACCAGTGGATCCGGTTCGGCCACACCGGCTTCGGCCAACAGGGCGCGCACATGTGCTGCCCAGAAGCCGTATGCCCCGGTGGCGAACCGGGCGCCCCCGGTCTCGGCGCCGAGTGCCAGATCGGCATGCGTATCCAGGAGTTCGATCATCGCGGCGTAAAACGCCGAGAGTCGTTCGGCCGGTGGCGCGCCCGGTCCCAGCGGCGGCGGGCCGGACAACAACTGCTGCTGCAACGTGCGTTCGTGTTCATCGAGCAGCGCCTCGGCGACGGCGGCGGTGCTCGGGTATCGGCGATACAGCGTGCCCCGCCCGACGTGGGCCGCCGTCGCGATGTGGTCCATCGTGACTGTCCGCGGATCGCGACTGGCGAACACCGTGGCGGCCGCCGCAAGGATTTTCGCGCGGTTGCGCGCCGCATCGGCCCGCTCCGCGCCGATCCGTTCGGAGCCGCCGTCGTCGGCCGCAAGGAGGTCTGCGCCGATTTCCATCAGTGCACTCTAACCGATCCGGGAAATAACTGGACGAAGTGTCCGGTTGTTTGGAAGGCTGAACCGGACGTAGCGTCCACTTACTTGGAGGTTGTCATGACCACGCTTCTTCACATCGACGCGAGCGCCCGCAGTCGTTCCGTCAGTCGGCAGATCGGCGCAGAGTTCGCCCGGTCGTGGCGGGCTGCCTGCCCGAGTGGGCGTTACCTCTACCGGGACGTCGCTGCCGATCCCGTGCCCTTCATCGGTGAGGGCTGGACCGAACTCTGTGACGCGGTACTGGCTGCGGGCGGCACCGATCTGGACCGGCTCGAAGGATTGGCGAGGACGCCCGAGCAGGCCACGGCCTGGGCGATCGTGGCGCCGCTTCTGAGTGAACTGCGCGCGGCTGACGTCGTGCTGATCGCGACGCCGATGTACAACTACTCCATCCCCGCCTCGCTCAAGGCCTGGCTGGACCAGGTGACCTTCCCGCGAATGTCCCTGGCGCCGAGACGGTTTGTGGTGGCTACTGCCCGTGGTGGCGCCTACTCGCCCGGCTCACCCAAAGCCGCATTCGACTACCAGGAGCGGTTCTTGCGGGATTTCGTCGCCGGACACTACGCGGTGGCAGACACCGTGTTCATCAACGCCGAAATGGCCAACGCGCTGGTGGATCCCGCGTTGGCGCAGTTCCGGTCCGTGCACGACGACTCGCTCACGCAGGCCCTCGCAGCGGCACGCGACCTTGGGGCGGAGTATGCGAGATGAGCTGGCTGATACTGGGTTTGGCGGGGCTGGTGGAGGTCGCCTGGTCGCAGAGCATCAAGCCGACCGAAGGTTTCACCCGTCCACTGCCCACGGTCGTGTGCGTTGCGGTCGGGGCGCTGTCGGTGTACCTGCTGTCGTTGGCGATGCGCGGGCTGCCGGTCGGCACCGCATACGCGGTCTTCACCGGTATCGGCGCGGTCGGCGCCATCACGTTGGGGATGCTCATCCACCGCGACCCGTTGAGCGTGGGGCGGGCCCTGGCCCTGTCGATGATCGTGGGCGGGATCGCGCTCGCCCGGTTCACGAATCCGGGTTGACCCCGGTGGCCGCCAGATAGGCGCGCCCCCGCGGGGCGAGCCGATAGCCGACGTCGAGGCTGGCGGTCAGGCCCAGTCCCTTGAGTTGGCGCACCCGTCGTTTGAACCGCGGCACTTCGAGGCCGACGCGCGCCGCCAGGTCCGGCGCGCGGACGGCTTCGTTGGCAGCGATCATCGCCAGGTACCGGCGGGTCCATGCACCGTCACCGCCTGCCGCGTCCCAGCGGTTCAGCCGCTCGTCGATCGCCCGGACGTCGGCGTCGGACAGCGCGTCGTCGGCAGCCAGAACGGGCCGCTCGTCGGGACCCAGATACGAGACTCCGATGAGGTAGGTGTGCGCGGCGGGTCTCCGGTCGAGCTGAGACTGCGCCGTTGCGGCATCCGGATATCCGGCGGCGCGGGCTTGCGCGGCATTGATCCGGTAATCGCCCGGGTGTTCGGTGACCGACTCGATTCGAATCGTGCCGGCCTGGGTGCGTTGGGTTCCGCCGGGTTTGGCCCGGGGCTTGTCCCAGCGCCGTAGCACCAGCGAGATGGTCCCGTCGGCAATGCCGTCGGCAGTCAGCCGATCTAACAGCACGATCACGATCGTATGTCGCAACCATGATTTCGCCGCGGGCGTTCCTAGGATCGCCGCGTGACTGATCGCTACGGTTCCGACATCCTGGCCCGAAATCCGCACACCCCGAAGCTGACTCGATCGAAGGAGCAGCCCGCGGACAAGGGCCTGGTCGTCGAGGATGCCCAGAGCGGTTACGTGGGTGCGGTGGTACGGGTCGAGGGCGGCCGAGTCGAACTCGAGGACCGCCGGGGCAAGGTGCGGGCTTTCCCGATGGGGCCGGGTTTCCTGATCGACGGCAAGCCCGTCAGTCTCGTGGTGCCCAAGCGGACCGCGGCACCGTCGCGCACGGCGTCGGGATCGGTCGCGGTGCCGAATGCCAAGGCGCGGGTCGCGCTGGCCAGCCGGATCTATGTGGAGGGCCGCCACGACGCCGAGCTCGTCGAGCAGGTCTGGGGCGCTGATCTGCGTATCGAAGGTGTCGTCGTCGAATACCTCGGTGGCGTCGATGACCTGGCCGACATCGTGTCCGAGTTCGCGCCCGGCCCAGGGCGCCGGCTGGGCGTGCTGGTCGACCACCTGGTCACCGGCTCCAAGGAGGCACGTATCGCCGAGGCGGTTCGCCGCGGCCCCGGCGGCGGGCACACCCTGGTGGTCGGACATCCGTTCGTTGACATCTGGCAGTCCGTCAAACCGGCCCGGCTCGGGATGAAGGCGTGGCCGACGATTCCACGCAACGTGGAGTGGAAACACGGCATCTGCGAGGCGCTGGGCTGGCCGCACCAGGATCAGGCCGACATCGCGCGCGCATGGCAGCGGATCCGCGGCCGGGTCCGCGACTGGAACGACCTGGAGCCCGCGCTGATCGGCCGGGTCGAGGAACTCATCGACTTCGTCACCGCACCGGCGTAGCCCTGTCGCGTCGGCGTGGTAAGCAGAAGGCGTGTCCGACGGTTTGTTCGACGTGCCAGGCGACCCGGGGCCGGGTGACCCCGGGTCGCTCACCGCACCCGGCACCGCTCCACTGGCGGTGCGGATGCGCCCGGCCGGGCTCGACGAAGTCGTCGGCCAGACCCACCTGCTGCAGGCGGGCTCGCCGTTGCGCCGCCTGGTGGAGGGGTCCGGCGCGGCGTCGGTGATCCTCTACGGCCCGCCCGGCACCGGCAAGACCACCCTGGCCTCGCTGATCTCGCAGGCCACCGGCCGCCGGTTCGAGGCGCTGTCGGCGCTGAGCGCGGGCGTCAAGGAAGTCCGCGCGGTGTTGGAAAAGGCGCGTGTTGCTCTCGTGCATCACGGCGAACAGACCGTGCTGTTCATCGACGAGGTGCACCGCTTCTCCAAGACCCAGCAGGACGCGCTGCTGGCGGCCGTGGAGAACCGGGTCGTGCTGCTGGTGGCCGCCACCACCGAGAACCCGTCGTTCTCGGTGGTCGCACCGCTGCTCTCGCGATCATTGATCCTGCAGTTGCAGCCGCTGACCCCGCAGGACATCGAGACCGTGCTGCGCCGCGCGATCACCGACGCGCGGGGCCTCGGTGGTGCGGTCGAGGTCACCGATGAGGCCGTCGACCTCATGGTGCAGCTCTCCGCCGGCGATGCGCGGAGGGCGCTGACCGCGTTGGAGGTGGCGGCCGAACCCGGTGAGCGGGTCACCGTTGAGATCATCGAGCAGTCGCTGGACAAGGCGGCCGTGCGTTACGACCGCGACGGTGACCAGCACTACGACGTCGTCAGCGCCTTCATCAAGTCGGTACGCGGATCCGACGTCGACGCGGCCCTGCACTACCTGGCCAGGATGCTGGTGGCGGGGGAGGACCCACGCTTCGTGGCGCGCCGGTTGATGATCCTGGCGAGCGAGGACATCGGGATGGCCGACCCGACCGCGCTGCAGACCGCGGTCGCCGCAGCCCAGACCGTGCAACTGATCGGGATGCCCGAAGCGCAGCTGACGCTGGCGCATGCCACGGTGCATCTGGCCACCGCGCCCAAGTCCAATGCGGTGACCGCGGCGTTGGGTGCGGCGATGAGCGACATCCGGGCCGGGAAGGCCGGGCTGGTGCCCCCGCATCTGCGCGACGGCCATTACTCGGGAGCGCAGAAACTCGGCAACGCGGTGGGATACAAGTACGCCCACGATCATCCCGACGGTGTTGTGCCACAACAGTATCCGCCAGACGATCTGGTGGGAACGGACTACTACCAGCCGACCGGGCGCGGTTTCGAACGCGAGCTGGTCTCCCGGGTGGACAAGCTGCGGGCCATCATTCGCCGCAGGCGTTGACGCCGCCGAGGTGAAGCGAAAACCACGGCCCCGGTTGAACATTCAACCGGGGCCGTGGTGCGGGGCAGCTGGTCAGCGCAGCAGGCCGGACCGTCGGGTTCCGAGGATGCCGGTCCTTCTGCGTCCCATGAGAGCGGATATCAGGGCCACCCCGAGCGCGGCCACGATGACCTGGACGAGTAGCTCGAGCCAGTCGACGCCGCTGGTCGCCGTGGGGACGCCCATGGCGCGTGCGAGTGCGGTACCGATGAACGCGGAGACGATGCCGACCAGGATCGTCACCAGAATGCCGATGGGTTGTCTGCCGGGAACGATCAGCCGGCCGATCACGCCGACGACAATGCCGATCAGGATCGCGCTGATGATGCCGGTGATGGTCATTTCTCCTCCAGGGCTGTGTTGGGCTGGAGGGAGATACCCCCGGCGATCACCGTCCAAACGGTGCCGTCAATTCTGGACGCGTTCTCGGTCAGGCCATCTCGGGTACCCGCAGGTGGGCCAGGACGAGTTCGAACTCTCCGACGTCGATCTGATCGGCGCTCAGGTCGCGGAGCCGCGCAGTGCGCAATGCCCGTGCCTGATCGCGGTTGCGGTCCATCGCGTCGGCGCTGTCGAAGGTGGCCGAGGAGACGGCTCTGCCGGACCCGCGGTCGATCATCAGGCTGGCGCTGCAGAACCCCTCGAGGTCTTCCATCGCGGGCAGTACCGAGGTGCGATAGAACTCCACGGCCCGGTCGAACAGTTCGGGGCGCGTTCGCAGCCACGTCGCCCTTACCCAGGCGCCGGGTCCGGAGTACTGCTCGCGGTGGACCACCGCGATCTCCCATTCGTCGACGGTGGCGGTGCCTTCGAATGCCTCCACCACCCGATGGCGCATCGGCGCCACCGCGGCGGCACTGGCAAGCATCGCCTCTTCAGACCGCCAGGCTGTCGTCAGGACACACTCGCCCGATTCCCGGTTCACCATCAGGGACAGGCCCACACAACCGTCGATGGTGTCTATGGCGGGCATCACCTCGTCGCGGACATGGGCGATTCCGGCGTTGACGGCCCGGGTGCGCGCCGCGATCGTGGTTGAACGTGCGAACACGATCCACCCCTTCCTGCCAGGGCGGCGCCCGGTGGCGCCACCGGTTCCACCCCCCAACCTTCCTCCGGTGCGTCGCAGGTGGCAATGGTGTGGCGGGAGGCTCGTAGGCTGGTCGGATGGACACCGACGTGATCGACGTGGACACCTCGCGGCGCCGCATCGTCGATCTGACCGACTCGGTACGCACGTTCTGCGGCGCGCACCGCGATGGCCTGTGCAACGTGTTCGTGCCGCACGCCACGGCCGGGGTGGCCATCATCGAGACTGGTGCGGGGTCCGACGACGACCTGCTCGATACCCTGGAACGGCTGTTGCCGCGCGACGACCGCTACCGGCACAGCCACGGATCGTTCGGTCATGGCGCAGATCACGTGCTGCCTGCGCTGGTGTCACCGTCGGTGACGCTGCCGGTCCAGGCGGGCAGCCCACTGCTGGGAACCTGGCAGAGCGTGGTGCTGGTCGATCTGAACCGCGACAACCCACGGCGGTCGGTGCGGCTGAGCTTCCTGGGGGCGTGAGGCTCGTCGCCTTTTCGGCGTGAACGCGCAGAACGGTAATGTAAAGCGGTCGAACTGGTGGTTGCCTGCGCAACCCCAGCCACCCACGAACACGAGGACACGAGCAACGTGCAGACACACGAGATCAGGAAGCGCTTCCTCGATCATTTCGTGAAGGCAGGCCACACGGAGGTGCCCAGTGCCTCGGTGATCCTCGACGACCCCAACCTGCTGTTCGTCAACGCCGGCATGGTGCAGTTCGTGCCCTACTTCCTCGGTGCCCGGACCCCGCCGTGGGACCGCGCCACCAGCGTGCAGAAGTGCATCCGGACCCCTGACATCGACGAGGTGGGCATCACCACCCGGCACAACACGTTCTTCCAGATGGCAGGCAACTTCTCGTTCGGCGACTACTTCAAGAAGGGCGCCATCGAGCTGGCGTGGACCCTGCTGACCAACCCGGTCAGCGAGGGCGGCTACGGGTTCGACCCGGAAAAGCTCTGGGCAACGGTCTATCTGGACGACGACGAGGCCATCGCCCTGTGGCAGGAAGTCGCCGGGCTGCCGCTGGAGCGCATCCAGCGCCGCGGCATGGCCGACAACTACTGGTCGATGGGCATCCCAGGACCGTGCGGACCGTGCTCGGAGATCTACTACGACCGCGGCCCCGAATACGGCATCGAGGGCGGGCCCGAGGCCAACGAGGACCGCTACATCGAGATCTGGAACCTCGTGTTCATGCAGAACGAGCGCGGCGAGGGCACCTCGAAGGATGACTTCGAGATCCTCGGGCCGCTGCCGCGCAAGAACATCGACACCGGTATGGGGGTCGAGCGCATCGCCTGCCTGTTGCAGGGCGTGGACAACGTCTACGAGACGGACCTGGTGCGGCCGGTGATCGATCTGGTCGCCGGGATCGCCCCGCGCGGTTACGGCGCGGGCAGTCACGAGGACGACGTCCGTTACCGCATCATCGGCGATCACAGCCGCACCGCGGCGATCATCATCGGCGACGGTGTCAGCCCCGGCAACGAGGGTCGTGGCTACGTGCTGCGACGGTTGCTGCGCCGCATCATCCGCGCCGCCAAGCTGCTCGGCGTCGAGGAACCGATCAT
Source organism: Mycobacterium sp. 48b (assembly GCF_048282725.1). Taxonomy (NCBI): domain Bacteria; kingdom Bacillati; phylum Actinomycetota; class Actinomycetes; order Mycobacteriales; family Mycobacteriaceae; genus Mycobacterium; species Mycobacterium sp. 48b. The sequence continues at coordinate 4,737,427 of NZ_JBLVUL010000001.1, read as the reverse complement.
GGGCCGGCTCATGACCACCGTGCGCGACGAGATGGGCCCGTCCTACCCGGAACTGGTCACCGACTTCGAGCGGATCAACCGCATCGCGGTGGCAGAGGAGACGGCGTTCAACCGCACCCTGGCCGCGGGCTCGCGACTGTTCGACGACGCCGCAGCGGCGACGAAGAAGTCGGGGACGACGGTGCTCTCCGGCTCCGACGCATTCACCTTGCACGACACCTACGGCTTCCCGATCGACCTCACCCTCGAGATGGCCGCCGAGGCGGGCCTTTCCGTCGATGAGCAGGGCTTCCGGTCGCTGATGGCCGAGCAGCGTCAGCGGGCCAAGGCCGACGCCGCCGCCCGCAAGCAGGCCCACGCCGATCTCTCCGCGTACCGCGAGCTGGTCGACACCGGGCCGACCGAGTTCACCGGCTTCGACGAATTGTCCACCGAGGCGCGCATTCTCGGCATTTTCGTGGATGGTAAGCGGGTGCCGGTGGTGACGCACGGGGACGTGGACGCCGAGCGCGTCGAACTGATCCTGGACCGCACCCCGTTCTATGCCGAGGCGGGCGGCCAGATCGCCGACGAGGGAACGATTTCCGGCACGGGCGCCTCGGGCGCTGCGAAGGCCGCCGTCACCGACGTGCAGAAGATCGCCAAAACGCTGTGGGCGCACCGGATCAACGTGGAGTCCGGTGAGTTCGTCGAGGGTGACACCGTCACCGCCGCAGTCGATCCGAAGTGGCGTCATGGTGCCACGCAGGGGCACTCCGGTACCCACATGGTGCACGCCGCGCTGCGGCAGGTGCTGGGCCCCACCGCCGTTCAGGCCGGTTCGCTGAACCGTCCGGGCTACCTGCGGTTCGATTTCAACTGGCAGGGTGCGCTCACCGATGATCAGCGCTCGCAGATAGAAGAAGTCACCAACGAGGCGGTTGAGGCCGACTTCCAGGTGAACACCTTCGTCACCGCCCTGGACAAGGCCAAGGCGATGGGCGCCATGGCGATGTTCGGCGAGAACTACCCGGACCAGGTCCGGGTGGTCGAGATCGGCGGCCCTTTCTCACTGGAACTCTGCGGTGGTACGCACGTGCACAACTCGGCCCAGATCGGCCCGGTGACCATCCTCGGGGAGTCCTCGGTCGGATCCGGCATCCGCCGGGTCGAGGCCTACGTCGGCCTCGAATCCTTCCGCCACCTGGCCAAGGAACGTGCCCTGATGGCCGGACTGGCCTCGTCGCTCAAGGTGCCCTCCGAAGAGGTGCCCGCCCGGGTGGCCAATCTGGTCGAGCGTCTCAAGGCCGCCGAGAAGGAACTGGACAAGGCCCGCCTGGCCAACGCCCGGGCCGCGGCGGCCAACGCGGCGGCAGGCGCCGAGACCATCGGCAAGGTCCGGGTCGTCGCCCAGCGGATGGCCGGTGGCATGTCGGGCGGTGATCTGCGCACCCTGGTCGGCGACATCAAGGGCAAGCTCGGCAGCGACCCGGCGGTGATCGCGCTGATCGCCGAGGGCGAGGACGACGCGGTGCCCTTCGTGGTCGCGGTCAACCCGGCCGCTCAGGATCTGGGGCTGCGCGCCAACGAGCTGGTCAAGCCGTTCAGCGCAGCGGTCAACGGCCGCGGCGGCGGCAAAGTGGACATGGCACAAGGTTCCGGTAAGGGGGCGGCGGGTATCGACGCGGCATTGGCCGCGCTGCGCGCCGAGATCGGCCGGGGCTAGCTTCGTGTCCGACACGGTCGACGACCGGCTACCGGACCGCCCAGGGGACGATGACCCCGGACGTGGACGGCGCATCGGCATCGACGTCGGAACCGTGCGGATCGGCGTGGCAAGTTGCGACCCCGACGGGATCCTGGCCACCCCGGTCGAGACCGTTCAGCGGGACAAACGGGACCGGTCGGGCAGACACCTGCGCAGACTGGTGACCCTGATCGGCGAGTACGAGGCCGTCGAGGTCGTTGTCGGGCTACCGCGAACGCTCGCCGACCGGGCCGGCAGCTCAGCCGTCGACGCCGTCGAACTGGCCGATCTGCTGGCTCGCCGAATCGCCCCGATACCGGTGCGCCTGGCCGACGAGCGGCTCACTACTGTTTCGGCTCAGCGGTCGTTGCGTGAAGCGGGAGTCCGGGCAGAGGGACAGAAGGCGATGATCGACCAGGCCGCTGCGGTTGGCATTCTGCAGAGCTGGCTGGATCAGCGGCGTGCGGCCCTGGCTGCGCGCGGAGAGGGCATGGATGGCTGAGAAGTGGGGTGCCGACAAAGCGAAGCCGGAGGTGGTCGGACCACCGCGGCGCGGGCTGAGCAAGGCCGAGCGCGCTCGCAAAGCCCGCAACGACCGGAAGCGGCGTGTCACCAGAGGTTTCTCCCTGGCAGCACTCATCGTGGTGTTGATCGGGGCGGTGTTCCTCGGTTCCAAACTGTGGCACAGCATGTCGGGCTCCTCCAACGACTACGCCGGCGACGGTGTCGCCGATGTCGTCATCCAGGTCCACGACGGCGACTCCACGACGGCCATCGCCAAGACGCTGCAGGACAAGAAAGTGGTCCTGACGGTCAAGGCGTTCGTCGACGCGGCCCACAAGAACGAGGCGATCTCGGCGATCCAACCCGGGTTCTACAAGGTGCGCACCGAGATCCCGGCGGCCAATGCCGTTGAGCGCCTGGCGGATCCGGATAGCCGGGTGGGCAAACTGACGATCCCGGAAGGTCGTCAGCTCGACGACATCGCCGACGTCAAGACCAAGGCTGTCACCGAAGGCATCTTCACGCTGATCTCTCAGGCCTCGTGCGTCGAACTGGACGGCGAGAAGCGTTGCGTACCGGTCGACGAACTCCGCGCCGCAGCGCAGACGGCACCGGCCGCCGCGTTGGCGGTACCCGACTGGGCCGCGGCCCCGGTCGCGGCCATGCCCAACGACCACCGGCGGCTGGAGGGGCTGATCGCCCCCGGCACCTGGAACGTCGACCCCGCGGGAACGGCACAGGACATCCTGTCCACCCTGATCGCAGGCAGTGCCACCGTCTACACCCAGAGCGGTCTGCTCGACACCGCGGCCGCGATGCAGCTGTCGCCGTATCAGATCCTCACCGTCGGATCCTTGGTCCAGCGCGAAGCCAAACCACAGGACTTCGCGAAGGTCGCGCGGGTGATCTACAACCGGCTCGCCGAAAACCGCAAGCTGGAGTTCGACTCGACCGTGAACTATCCGCTGGACCGCCAGGAAGTGGCGACCACCGACGACGACCGGGCCAAGGTCACCCCGTGGAATACCTATATGAGTCAAGGGCTTCCGCAGACTCCGATCTGTTCGCCCGGCACTGATGCGCTGGCCGCGGCCGAGCGTCCGGCCGAGGGGGACTGGTTGTACTTCGTGACCATCGACCTGCAGGGCACCACGCTGTTCACCCGCGACTACGACCAGCACCTGGCCAACATCGAACTGGCGCAGCACAACGGTGTCCTCGACAGTGCCAGATAGGGGAGTCCGGCGCGCGGCCGTTCTGGGCTCGCCGATCACCCATTCGCGCTCGCCGCAGCTGCACCTGGCCGCCTACCGGGCGCTGGGGCTGCCGGCGTGGACCTACGACCGCATCGAGTGCACCGCAGAACAGCTGCCCGGCCTCGTCGGTTCCCTCGGCCCGGAATGGGTCGGACTGTCGGTCACCATGCCGGGCAAGTTCGCCGCACTGGAGTTCGCCGATCAGCGCACCGAACGCGCCGAACTGGTGGGTTCGGCCAACACCCTGCTCAGGATGCCCACCGGTGGCTGGCGCGCCGACAACACCGACATCGACGGGGTGGTCGGGGCGCTCGGCACCGCCGGTGACTCGGCACTGGTGATCGGATCGGGCGGCACCGCCCCGGCCGCCGTCGTGGCCCTGGCCGAGCTCGGTGTACAGCGGATCACCATCGTGGCGCGCGACGAGGGCAAGGCGTCGCGGCTGGTGGAGTTGGCCGGCCGGTGCGGAGCGCAGGGCAGCTGGTGCGACATCGGCAGCACCGCGCTGACCGACGCGGCAGCCACTGCCGATGCGGCCGTCAGCACCATCCCGGCCGCCGCGGCCGCCACCTACGCGGGCACGCTGGCCAGGGTGCCGCGCGTGCTCGACGCCATCTACGACCCGTGGCCGACCCCGCTGGCCGAGGCTGTCGAGGCGGCGGGCGGTGAGGCGATCAACGGGCTGCAGATGCTGCTGAACCAGGCCTTCGCCCAGGTGGAGCAGTTCACCGGCATGCCGGCTCCCAAAGAGGCGATGAGAGACGCGCTGTCGGCGCCTTAGCCTCGATGGATGGGGGTGGGGGTAACCGTCATCGCGGGCGGCTGGCTGCTGGCGCTCAGTGGTTATGACATCGCCGAACGCAGGCTGCCGAACTGGCTGACCCTGCCCGGCGCCCTGCTCGTTCTGGTGGCGGCGGCCGTGGCGGCTCGCGGTCTTGCCGCACTGGCCGGGGCTGCGACGCTGTCTGCGCTGTACCTGGTGGTGCATCTGTGCTCGCCGCGGGCCTTGGGCGGGGGAGACGTCAAGCTCGCGGTCGGGCTGGGCGCGATGACCGGAGCCTTCGGTGCCGACGTGTGGCTGCTGGCGGCGCTGGCCGCACCAATGCTCACCGCATGCCTTGCGCTCGGTGCCGCGGCGCGCGGCATCCGCACTGTGCCGCACGGACCTTCGATGTGTGCGGCGAGCGCCGCGGCGGTTGCCCTGGTGTTGGTGTAGCCGGCGGATTTCGGGAGGCAAACCCCGACGTGGGAGAATGACAGCCGTGTTGCGTTGGACCACAGCTGGTGAATCCCACGGCCGCGCCCTGGTGGCCATGCTCGAGGGGATGGTTGCCGGCGTACCCATCACCTCCGAGGAGATCGGGGCGCAGCTCAAGCGTCGTCGTCTCGGCTACGGCCGGGGTGCCCGGATGAAGTTCGAACAGGACCAGGTCACCATGCTGGCCGGGGTCCGTCACGGCACCACCCTGGGCGGCCCGATCGCCATCGAGATCGGCAACACCGAATGGCCCAAGTGGGAGACCGTGATGTCTCCGGACCCGGTGGACCCGGCCGAACTCGATGTGGCGCGTAACGCCCCGCTGACCCGTCCCCGCCCGGGCCACGCCGACTACGCCGGCATGCTCAAGTACGGCTTCGACGACGCCCGCCCGGTACTGGAACGTGCCAGCGCACGTGAGACCGCCGCTCGGGTGGCCGCAGGCACCGTGGCCCGCGCCTTCCTGCGTGCTGCGCTCGGTGTCGAGGTGGTCTCGCACGTCATCTCCATCGGCGCGTCCAAGCCCTACGACGGTCCGCCACCGCAGTTCTCCGACCTGGCGGCGATCGACGACAGCCCGGTCCGGGCCTTCGACAAGGACGCCGAGGCGGCCATGATCGCCGAGATCGAGGACGCCAAGAAGGACGGCGACACCCTCGGCGGTGTGGTCGAGGTCGTGGTCGAGGGGCTGCCGATCGGGTTGGGCTCGTTCACCAGTGGCGACAACCGCCTCGACAGCCAGCTCGCCGCCGCGGTGATGGGTATCCAGGCCATCAAGGGCGTCGAGATCGGCGACGGCTTCGAGACCGCGCGCCGTCGCGGCAGCGTCGCCCACGACGAGATGTACCCCGGCCCCGACGGGGTCCTGCGTTCCACCAACCGGGCCGGCGGCCTGGAAGGTGGCATGACCAACGGCCAGGCGCTGCGGGTCCGGGCCGCGATGAAGCCGATCTCGACCGTCCCGCGGGCGCTGGCGACCGTCGACATGGCGACCGGCGAAGAAGCCGTCGCCATCCACCAGCGTTCCGATGTGTGCGCGGTGCCGGCCGCCGGCGTGGTGGTGGAGACCATGGTCGCGCTGGTGGTGGCCCGCGCAGTGCTGGAGAAGTTCGGTGGGGACTCGCTGACCGAGACCCGCGCCAACATCGACGCCTACCTGCGGGCCGTGCGCACGCGAGGAGCGGGTCCGGATGATGCCGAGCGCGAGCCGGCGGCGCAGGCCTTGGGCTGATGGCCCCCAAGGCGGTACTGATCGGCCTGCCGGGCTCGGGCAAGTCGACCATCGGCCGCCGGCTGGCCAAGGCGCTCGACCTCACGATGCTCGACACCGACGCCGCGATCGAGGAGACCACCGGCCGCACCATCGCCGACATCTTCGCGACCGACGGCGAGGCGGAGTTCCGACGTATCGAGGAAGAGGTCATCCGCTCGGCGCTGGCCACCCATGACGGTGTGCTGTCCCTGGGCGGCGGCGCCGTCACCACCCCTGGGGTGCGTGCCGCACTGGCCGGTCACACCGTCGTCTATCTGGAGATCAGCGCGGCCGAGGGGGTGCGCCGCACGGGCGGTTCCACGGTCCGGCCACTGCTGGCCGGGCCCGACCGGGCGGAGAAGTTCCGTGCGCTGATGTCCGAACGGGTGCCGCTCTACCGCCGGGTCGCGACCATGCGGATCAACACCAACCGGCGCAATCCGGGGGCGGTGGTACGCACCATCGTCACGCGGCTGGAAAGCCCCCCGACCCAGAAGCCGCCGCAGAAACAGGCACAACAGCAACGGACGGCCAAGCGCCGCCGGCGCCGCCCACCGTGGCGGCGTGGGGCGGCGTCAGGATCCTCTTCGGGCTCCGAGGCCAAGAGTGGCACGCCCCCGGCGACCCCTTCCAGCACTGAACCTGCAGCCATACCCACCCCCGCGGCCCTGGCCGCTCGCAACGCGGAGCGACATGATGACTGACCCGGTAATCGTCGAGGTACTGGTGGACCGGCCCTACCCGGTCATCATCGGGACCGGCCTGCTCGGGGAGCTGGGAAACACGCTCGAAGGGCGTCACAAGGTGGCGATCCTGCATCAGCCGGTGTTGACCCAGACCGCCGAAGCTGTCCGGCAACACTTGGCCGACAAGGGAATTGAAGCCCACCGCATCGAGATCCCGGATGCGGAGGCGGGCAAGGAACTGCCTGTCGTGGGCTTCATCTGGGAAGTGTTGGGGCGCATCGGCATCGGCCGTAAGGACGCGGTGGTCAGCCTGGGCGGGGGAGCGGCGACCGACGTCGCGGGCTTTGCTGCGGCCACCTGGCTGCGCGGTGTCGACATCGTGCACGTGCCGACCACCCTGCTGGGCATGGTCGATGCGGCGGTGGGCGGCAAGACCGGGATCAACACCGACGCCGGCAAGAACCTCGTCGGTGCGTTCCATCAGCCGGCTGCGGTGCTGGTGGACCTCGCCACCTTGGAAACGTTGCCGCGCAACGAGATCGTCGCCGGAATGGCCGAGATCGTGAAAGCCGGTTTCATCGCCGATCCGGTCATCCTCGACCTGATCGAGGCCGATCCCGAGGCCGCGCTCGATCCCACCGGGACTGTCCTGCCCGAGCTCATCCGCCGGGCCATCGCGGTCAAGGCCGAGGTGGTTGCTGCCGACGAGAAGGAATCGGCACTGCGCGAGATCCTGAACTACGGCCACACCCTCGCGCACGCCATCGAGCGCCGCGAACGCTACAAGTGGCGCCACGGCGCCGCGGTGTCGGTGGGACTGGTGTTCGCCGCCGAACTGGGCCGGCTCGCCGGACGCCTCGACGACGAGACCGCCGACCGGCACCGTTCGGTGCTGACCGCGCTGGGCCTTCCGGTCAGCTACGACGGCGACGCGCTGCCCCAGCTGATGGACTACATGGCAGGCGACAAGAAGAACCGTTCGGGTGTCCTGCGGTTCGTCGTGCTCGACGGGCTGGCCAAGCCGGGCCGCCTGGAAGGCCCGGATCCGTCGCTGTTGGCGGCCGCATACGCAGAAGTGGCGCGGACCTGACGGTCCGCGCCACGTGCCCCTGAATCTTCGATCTGCCCTGGCGGGCAGGAGCTCGCTACTGCTTGGGTTGCTCGGGGTAGTCGACCGGCGAGGTCGCATCGGCGTCGGCACGTTCTGACGCGCCGTTGGCGCTCACCGCGGCGAACACGTCGGTGTCGGCGCGATCGTCGGCTGCCAGGCCATGGTGGCGCTGGCGCGGCCTCGGCGGGGCCTTGCGGTCCACCAACCAGCGGCCCACCGTCACGCCCGCCACGCCGAGCAGGAACACCAGCAGCGCGGTGAACGCCGCGAACGTGGTGACCTCGTTCAGCAGTGCATCGGTGTAGAGGCTCTTGTAGAAGAGCCCGATGAACCAGGCCACCGCGCCGCTGACGATCCCGGCGAACAGACCGGCGATCAGCCAGGTCATCGCCATGTCGGCCCGACGATCCGGATCCGGGTTGGCACGGGCGTCGGCCTGACCGTCGAACAGGCCCCAGATCAGCACCCCGATGCCGAACAACGTGACCAGCCCCAGGCTGAACCAGGTGGCGTTACCCGGCGAGGCGTTGATCAGTGCTCCTTGCAGTAAGCGCACGATGACCATCGCTGTTGCGAACACCACTCCGCGCAGTAACCACTTGCTCATGGGGGCACACTGTAGCGAGTAGCGTCACAGACCGTGACTATTTCCCAGCGCAGGGATCGGCTGCGGCGTCGGCTGACCGAGCGGGGCCTGGACGCGATGTTGGTAACTGACCTGGTCAACGTGCGTTATCTGTCCGGATTCACCGGTTCCAACGCCGCCCTGCTGATCCTCGCCGAGGACACCACGCCGGTGCTGGCCACCGACGGGCGCTACCGCACGCAGGCCGCGCACCAGTCGCCGGACGCCGAGGTGGTCATCGAGCGGGCCTGCGGGTCGCACCTCGCCGGGCGCGCCGCCCGCGCCGGAGCCCTGCGGCTGGGTTTCGAGAGCCATGTGGTGACCGTGGACGCCTATGCGGCGCTGAAGAAGGCGGCCGGCGACACGGTCGAGTGGGTACGCGCCGCGGGCACCGTGGAGGCCCTGCGCGAGATCAAGGACGTCGGGGAGATCGCGATGCTGCGATTGGCCTGCGAGGCCGCCGACGCGGCGCTGATGGACCTGCTGGAGCGGGGTGGTCTGCGTCCCGGCCGCACCGAGCGTGAGGTGCGCAACGAGCTGGAAGCCCTGATGCTCGATCACGGTGCCGACGGGCCGTCCTTCGAGACCATCGTGGCGACGGGCACGAACTCTGCCATCCCGCACCACCGGCCCACGGAGGCGGTGCTCGCCGCGGGGGACTTCGTCAAGATCGATTTCGGCGCCCTGGTGGAGGGTTACCACTCCGACATGACGCGCACGTTCGTGCTGGGCCCCGCGGCCGACTGGCAGCGCGACATCTATGGGCTGGTGGCCACCGCGCAGCAGGCGGGGTGCGACGCGTTGGCTCCCGGAGTGTCGCTGAGCGCGGTGGACGCCGCATCGCGCCAGGTCATCGCCGATGCCGGCTACGGCGACAACTTCGGCCACGGCCTCGGACACGGTGTCGGGCTGCAGATCCACGAAGCGCCGGGAATCAATGCCGCTGCCGCCGGTACACTGCTTGCTGGCTCTGCGGTCACCGTTGAGCCAGGTGTCTACTTGCCCGATCGCGGCGGTGTCCGGATCGAGGACACCCTGGTCGTCGGAGAGTCGGCACCCGACCTGCTTACCCGGTTCCCCAAGGAACTGGCCATTTTGTGACAAAAGCTTAGGAGCTACACCCTCATGGCATCGACTGCCGACTTCAAGAACGGGCTCGTCCTGCAGATCGACGGACAGCTGTGGCAGATCGTCGAATTCCAGCATGTCAAGCCGGGCAAGGGCCCGGCCTTCGTGCGGACGAAGCTGAAGAACGTGGTGTCCGGCAAGGTCGTCGACAAGACCTACAACGCCGGCGTGAAGGTGGAGACCGCCACCGTGGACCGCCGCGACGCCACCTACCTGTACCGCGACGGCAGCGACTTCGTCTTCATGGATTCCGAGGACTTCAACCAGCATCCGCTGTCCGAGGCGCTTGTCGGCCGGCTGGCCGACTTCCTGCTGGAGAGCCTGCCGGTGCAGATCGCCTTCCACGAGTCCGCCCCGCTGTACCTGGAACTGCCGGTGTCCGTCGAGCTCGAGGTGTCCCACACCGAGCCCGGCCTTCAGGGCGACCGTTCCAGCGCAGGCACCAAGCCCGCCACCATGGAGACCGGCGCCGAGATCCAGGTTCCGCTGTTCATCAACACCGGCGACAAGCTCAAGGTCGACACCCGCGACGGTAGCTACCTCGGCCGCGTGAATGGCTGACCATGCCTGACCGCCGTGGCGACCGGGGCCGTCACCAGGCCCGCAAGCGCGCCGTGGATCTGCTGTTCGAGGCCGAGGCGCGCGGTCTGACGCCGGAGGCGGTGGCCGATGGCCGTGCCGCGCTGGCCGAGGATCAGCCCGACGTCACCCCGCTCAATCCCTACACGGTGTCGGTGGCGCGCGGTGTCACCGAGCACGCCGCCCACATCGACGACCTCATCTCGGCGCACCTGCAGGGGTGGACGCTGGAGCGGCTGCCCGCCGTGGACCGCGCCATCCTCCGGGTGGCGGTCTGGGAACTGCTGCATGCCGAGGACGTCCCGGAGCCCGTCGCCGTGGACGAGGCCGTCGAGCTCGCCAAAGAGCTGTCGACCGATGACTCGCCCGGATTCGTCAACGGCGTACTGGGCCAGGTGATGCTGGTGACCCCGCAGATCCGCGCCGCCGCCGCAGCCGTTCAGGGCGCGGTCCAGGACCGACCCGAGCAGTAGGAACCAAAGATGTGTCCCGGACATCGGGACCATCGATGCCGTGCAGTGCCACGATGTTGTTACGTGTGTAGTCACACGTAACAACATCGGAGGCCGCTGATGGGACACGAGCCGGGAAGAATCGCGGACGTCGGCGAGGACGGCCTGCACCTGCACGCCTGCCCGCTCTGTGAGGCCATGTGCGGCTTGGAGATTCAGGTCTCCGGCGGCAAGGTTGCGAGCGTTCGGCCGAACAAGTCCGACCAGTGGAGCGCGGGCCACATCTGCCCGAAAGGTGCGTCGCTGGCCGCGCTGCACGACGACCCCGACCGGATCCGCCGGCCGATGATCAAGGTCGACGGCGAGTGGCACGAGGTCGACTGGGACACCGCGTTCCGTCGCTGCACCGAACTGCTCGCCCCGGTCATCGAGAAGTACGGCATCGGCGCGGTCGCGGCGTATACCGGAAATCCTCTGGCGCACTCGTTTTCGCTGTCGCGCTACTCGGCGATCCTGCTCGGCCTGTCCGGCATGCCGATCACCTACTCGCCGGGCACCATCGACCAGTGGCCCAAGAACCTGTCGTCGCACCTGATGTACGGCAGCTGGTGGGCCTTCCCGACGCCGGACATCCAGCGCACCGATCTGCTGGTGGTCATGGGCGCCAACCCGGCGGCGTCGCAGGGCTCGTTGCTGGCCGCCCCCGACGTGATGGGCATCATCGGCGGTATCCGTAAGCGCGGCAAGGTGATCGTCATCGACCCGGTGCGCACCGCGACCGCCGCCAAGGCCGACGAGTGGTTGCCGATCACGCCCGGCACGGACGCGGCACTGCTGCTCGGCGTCGTCCACACCGTGTTCGACGAGGGGCTGGTCAACCTCGGCGAGTTGGAGCGCCACCTCGACGGAGTGCCGACCCTGCAGCAGGCGGTCGCCGATTGGTCGCCCGAAAAAGTTTCTGCGGCAACGGGTATCGACGCGGAGCGTATTCGTGCACTGGCGCGTGAGCTGGCCGGGACACCGCGCGCGGTCGTCTACGGCCGGATCGGCACCTGCAATCAGGAGTTCGGCAGCCTGGCCAGCTGGCTGGTGGACGTGGTCAACATCGTCACCGGTCACTTCGACACCCCCGGCGGCGCGATGTTCGCCACGCCGACGGCGTGGACGGTCACGAGCCAGCCGATCCCGGGCCTTGAGGACGGGGCGCCGAACTTCGGCCGCTACCGCACCCGGGTTCGTGGCGCCAAAGAGGTGCTCGGACAGGTGCCGGTGTCATGCATGCTCGAGGAGATCACCACGCCAGGGGAGGGGCAGCTCAAGGCCCTGATCACCGTCGCGGGCAACCCGGTGCTGTCCACCCCCGGCGGCGACAAACTCGACGAGGCGCTGCCGAAGCTGGACGCGATGATCTCGGTGGACCTGTGGCTCAACGAGACCACCCGGCACGCCGACGTCATCCTGCCCGGGGCCTCGGCGCTCGAACAGCCGCACTCCGCCGACCTGCTGCTGGGTGCGGCGGTCAACAGCTTCGCCCGGTACTCCCCGCCGGTATTCCACCGCGAGGATCGCGACGCCCCGGAGGAATGGGAGATCCTGATCCGCCTGACCGGGCTGTGCACCGGCACGCCGGCCGAGGATGTCGACATCGCCGCGCTCGATGACGGCTGGTTCGACTACCTGTGTTTCACCCAGGGTCTCGACGGCGCCGAGATCCGCAAGCATTACGACCACGGCGGCCCGGAACGGATGCTCGATCTGACGCTGCGGACCGCCGCGTTCGGCGACCGGTACGGCGAGAACCCCGACGGCCTGACGCTGGACAAGCTCAAGGCCCACCCGGACGGAATCAACTACGGCCCCATGGTGCCGCGGGTGCCGGACGTGCTCGGTACCGCCGACCGGAAGATCCGGCTGGCGCCGCAGTATCTGCTCGACGACCTGCCGCGGCTGGCCGAGCGGCTCGATCGGGCCCCCGATGAACTGGTGTTGGTGAGCCGGCGCCACCTGCGGTCCAACAACTCGTGGCTGCACAACGTCGGCGCGTTGATGAAGGGTCGCGACCGGTGCACTCTGCTGATGCACAGCCGGGATGCGGCCGCCAGGAGGATCTCCGATGGTGACGACGCGGAAGTGGCGTCAGCAGGCGGGAAGGTCGTGGTCCCGGTAGAGGTGACCGACGCGATCAAGCCGGGAGTGGTGTCGATGCCGCACGGCTGGGGCCATGGTCAGCCCGGTACGCGGCTCGGTGTCGCCAACGCGTCGCCGGGGGTCAACACCAACATCCTGTCGCTGCCCGATTTCCTCGACGAGCCGTCGGGGAACGGCGCGCTCAACGGCATCCCGGTGACCGTCAGCCGAACGCTCACCGAGGCTTAGAGCGGAACTCGATCACGTTGCACGCCTGCGTGGCTGCGTGGCCGCGTCAAGAACCTCGTTCCGGTGGAACCAAGAGTTCCTCGGGGTGGAAGTGGTGGTTGAGGGTGTCCTGCCCCGTATCCATCAGGGGCGGCGGGTGCCAGTGGATGCGGCCGGTGTCGGGGTCGACGCTGGTGGTCCAGCCCAGCCCGACGAGGCGGTTGTCGGGTCCGCAACTCAGTGCGAGGTCGGGGGCGTCAGTCTGACCGCCGTGTTGCCAGTCGGCTTTGGCGTGGTGGGCCTGGCAGTGGTCGGCGGGTGCGGTGCATCCGGGTCGGGTGCAGCCGCGATCGCGGTTGTAGAGCAGTAGGCGTTGGGCTTTGGTGGCCAGGCGGGTGGTGCGGGCCATGTAGAGCGGTTGCGCGGTGTGGTGTTGGTACACGATGAGGTAGTGGAAGCTGTGTTCTGCCAGCCGGATCAGGTCGTGCATCGGCATGCGGATGCCTGACCCGGTGACGGCGATGCCGGCGCCGGCTTCGAGTTCGGCCAGGGTGGTGGAGACGACGACGGTGACCGGTAGGCCGCCGTGTTGGCCGAGTCGTTTGGACATCAGCACTTCGCGCAGCGCCATTTTGAGTGCGTCGTGGTTGCGCTGGGCTTGGGTCCGGGTATCCCGGGCTGCGGCGGCCTGCTGCTCTAGTTGAGCCTGCTCGGCGGTGTCGGCGTCAGGGTCTGTGGCGCCGGCAGCGGCAGGAGCCTGCGGGTCGGCCAGGCCGGCCCCCGGTAGGTCGGTGTCTGCCGCATTGCCTTCGGCGTCAGGGGCACCGGGCATGTCGAGTGGGTTGGGTGTGGGGTTGTGGACCGGCTGTTGGTCATCGGGGTTGTTGATGCCGGGTTGACCCCACACGCCGGTGACAGCCGTGAGATACGACGCTGCCTCGGGGTCCAGCCAACCCTGGACGTGCACCAGTCCGTCGGCGTCCTGTTTGCCGATCCGCAGACCGCGCAGGTGGGCGGCGATGTCGGGGCTGTCGCCGTCCTGGTTCAGGAGGTACAGCAGTTTGTCGGCGGCAGCTTTGAGTGTTTCTGGGGTGTCGCGGGTCGCAGCGGCCACCAGGTCCGATTCGATCTGGCCGAGTTCGGCGGTGCTGACGTATTTCTCGGCCTTGGCCACGGTGTCGCGGATGATCGTGATGTGTTCGGGGTTGATCGAGCCTGACAACAGCGCATCGGCACACGCGGGCAGCAGTGGCTCCAGCACCTCACCGCCGATGGCATATCGCGGCCCCAACTCGGCGGCTGCGGCCACGCGGCGGGATGCTTCCTTGCCGCTGATCCGCATCCGGGTGGCCAGCACATCCTTCCAGGACTTGCCGCCGATCTCGTGCGGGGTGGCCTGAGCCATCAGAGCGGCCTGGATCCGGTGATCGATCATCGCCTCGGTGCGGGCGTGGTGCTCCCGCTGGGATTGCAGCGCCAACAATTCCGCGGTGGCGAACCTGGTGAAATCGACATCGACCAGCGACGCCGTCGCGGCGTGGTGACCGGCCAGCGCGGTATGCAGCGCGTCCCGGTCCAGTGCCAACCCGAACTTCATGATTCGAACACTAGTTCGATACCCTGACAACAAACCGTGAATTGGTACTGGCGAGGCAAAAGTGGCCAAAGTTTCTCGGGCTGGTGCGGCGATGTTTCGATCATCGCGATTTGTAAATTCTTGTCGGGGCCGAGGTGGCGTAATGCCGGTCGGCCTCGCGGTTTCGCCAGGTACTTCCGGGTCGGTCGGCGGCGCAATCAGTTAACCTGCGTCGACGGCGTATCCGCCGCACTGCGGGTGCCCTGAAAAGCCCCTTACCTTGAGTGCGTGTCGCAGCCCGAAGCCCGTCCCGTATCGCTGCCGAATCGCCGTGCCCGTGCCGATCGGGCCCGGCAGGTGGCCGACGTGCTGCGCCACCAGATCTACGAGGGGACCTATGCCGACGCCCTGCCTGCCGAGGCGGACCTGGCCGCCGAATTCTTCGTCTCCCGCAACACCGTCCGTGAAGCCCTCGCCGTCCTCAAGACCGAGGGTTTGATCGACCGCGGCACCAAGGTGGGCACGCACGTGGCGGGCCGCAAGTACGACCACGGCCTGGACGCGTTGGTGGGGCTCAAGGAGACCTTCAAGGACTACGGCGACGTCCGCAACGAAGTCCGTGCGGTGCAGCGGCTCTCGGCCCCGCCCGCAGTGGCCCGCAAGCTCGCCGTCGAGCCCGGCGCCCAGGTGGTCTTCATCGAGCGGCTGCGCTATCTCGCCGACCTGCCGCTGTCGCTGGATCTGACCTACCTGGCTCCCGAGATCGGCGAGCAGGTGATCGGTCATGCCCTGGAGAGCAACGACATCTTCGCGCTCATCGAACGGGTCAGCGGGCACCGCCTGGGCGGGGCGAGTCTTGCGCTGGAGGCGGTTTCGGCGGACCCGCATACCGCGGCGACGCTACAGGTGCCCGCCGGATCCGCGCTGCTGATGGCCGAACGGCTCACGAGTCTGGACGACGGCACGCCCGTCGACCTGGAGTACATCAGAATGCGTGGTGATCGAATCACCATGCGCGGCAACCTCGTTAGGAGAGATGCATGACGCTGGTCAATCAACGCGCCGATGTCCCGGTGACCATCGACGAGTCCCTGTGTATCGAGGGCTGCACGCTGTGCGTCGACGTGTGTCCGCTGGATTCGCTGGCGATCAATCCCGAGAACGGCAAGGCCTTCATGCACGTCGACGAGTGCTGGTACTGCGGCCCGTGCGCGGCCCGCTGTCCCACCGGCGCCGTCACCGTCAACATGCCCTATCTCATCCGCTAGAGGACCCGATGTGAAAACAGCCCTGATCGCCCTGACCGCCGGTCTGACCCTCGCGACCGCCGGTTGCTCCCTGGACTCTGCGACGAAGTCTTCCGACACCGTCGACGTCGTCGTCGGCTACCAGTCCAAGACCATCAACACCGTCACCGCAGGCACCCTGTTGCGCGCCCAGGGGTACCTGGAACGCCGCCTTGCCGACATCACCACCCGTACCGGCACCAAGTACAACGTGACGTGGCAGGACTACGACACCGGTGCCCCGATCACCGCGCAGATGGTGGCCGAGAAGATCGACATCGGTTCGATGGGCGATTACCCGATGCTCATCAACGGGTCCAAGACGCAGGCCAACGAACGCGCCAAGACCGAGATCGTCTCGGTCACCGGGTACAACCCGAAAGGCGCGCTGAACATGGTTGTGGTGGCGCCGGATTCGCCGGCCAAGTCGTTGACCGACCTGGCCGGGAAGAAGGTCTCGGCCAGTGTCGGCTCGGCCGGCCACGGCATGCTGGTACAAGCCCTCGGCAAGGCCGGGATCGACGCCAAGACCGGTGTCGAGGTGCTCAACCAGCAGCCCCAGGTCGGCGCGTCGTCGCTGGAATCCGGTCAGGTCCAAGCGCTTTCGCAGTTCGTCGCCTGGCCGGGTCTGCTGGTTCACCAGGGCAAGGCCAAGCTGCTGTACGACGGTGCCGAACTGAATTACCCGACCCTGCACGGCGTGGTGGTACGCCGGGCGTATGCGGCAGAACATCCGGAGGTGCTCGACGCCTTCCTGCAGGCGCAACTCGATGCCACCGACTTCCTCAACACCAAGCCGTTGGAGGCGGCGCGCCTGGTGGCCGAGGGCAGTGGGCTGCCGCAGGAGGTCGTCTATCTGTACAACGGGCCGGGCGGCACCTCTTTCGACACCACGCTCAAGCCGTCGCTGGTGGATGCGCTCAAAGGCGATGTGCCCTATCTGAAGTCGATCGACAACTTCGCCGACCTCGATGTGACCGGTTTCGTACAGGACGGACCGCTGCGGGCCGCGTACTCCGCGCGTGGTCAGGATTACGACAAGGCATTGAACTCCAACGTCAACCCGTCGGCGTTGAGCGGCACAGACCCGGTGTGCAACACCGCCGTCGACAACCCCGCCACGGCCGGTGAACTCTGGCTCGACGGGTCGGACACCACCGCCGCGGCCGCGACGCCGGTCTGCCTGCTCAAGGCGATCCGGCAGGCAGAAGCCGAGGGCAAGAAGGTCCGGGCCGCCTACGTCTCCGACGCCGAGCTGGGCACTCGGTGGTTCGCGGACAAGGCCGTGTGGGTGCGCCTGCCGTCGCCCGGTGCCGAGGGGTACCTGCCCTTCGGTACCCAGGCGGGTGCCGAACGCTATGCGGCCGCGCATCCCGGCGCGGCGATCGTCGACTACCGGCAGGCCCTGGCAGGTGCGGTGTGACCACAACCGATATCCCGCCCGTTGCGGTAGGTGACCCCCCGGCCCCGCCGGAGGCGGAGCATTCCCGGCGCGCATCCTCGGTCTGGCCGCGTCGTCTGGTGCGGTTGGCGTCGGTGGTCGGGGCGGTCGTCCTCTGGCAGCTGCTGACCGCCAACGATGTGCGGCTGGGCCTGCGGTTCGACACTTTGCCGACCGTCACCGAAATCACTGCGGCCCTGGTGAACCGGCTGGGCACGCCGGAGTACTGGCTGGACCTCGGGCAGTCGCTGATCCGGATTCTCACCGGGTTCGGGATCGCCGCGGTGGTCGGTGTGATCACCGGAATCCTGCTGGGGCGCACCGCGTTGTTCGCCGACATCTTCGGACCACTCACCGAATTGGCCCGGCCGATACCGGCCATCGCCATGGTGCCGGTGGCGATCCTGCTGTTCCCCAACGATGAGGCGGGAATCGTGTTCATCACGTTCCTGGCCGCCTACTTCCCGATCATGGTGAGTGTCCGGCATGCGGTGCGTGCCCTGCCGACCATCTGGGAGGACTCGGTGCGCACGCTCGGCGGTGGCCGCCTCGACGTGCTGCGCCAGGTGGTGCTGCCGGGCATCCTGCCGGGGCTGTTCGGCGGACTCTCGGTCGGCATGGGGGTGGCCTGGATCTGCGTGGTCTCGGCCGAGATGATCTCGGGCCGCCTCGGTGTCGGCTACCGCACCTGGCAGGCCTACACGGTGCTGAACTATCCCGACGTGTTCGTCGGCATCATCACGATCGGCGTCCTCGGTTTCCTCACCGCCGCGGCGGTCGAACTGATCGGCCGCCGGGTGACCCGCTGGCTGCCCCGTGGTGAGGAGGCGAACAGATGACCGCTGTCACGACTGCCACTGGCATGCGACTCGAGCTTGACCGAATCCGGCTGTCCTACACCGGTACTCCGGTGATCGACGACCTGAGTCTCACCGTCGAGCCCGGTGAGATCTTGGTGCTCACCGGTCCGTCGGGATGCGGCAAGTCCACGGTGTTGCGCGCGTTGACCGGACTGTTGCGGCCAGACGGCGGCCGGGTGCTGGCCGACGGCGATCCGGTCACCACCACCTCACGGGACCGGGGCATGGTGTTCCAGGACAGCGCGCTGCTGCCGTGGCGGACGGTACGGTCCAATATCGAACTGGCCCTGCAACTCCGCGGTGAACCGAAGGCCGGGCGCAAGGAACGGGCCGACCGCTGGATCGCCGAGGTCGGGCTGTCCGGGTTCGCCGACTTCCTGCCGAAGAACCTGTCCGGTGGTATGCGGCAGCGGGTTCAGCTCGCCCGCGGCCTGGCGGGCGCACCGCGGGCGGTGATGATGGACGAGCCGTTCGCGGCACTGGACACCCAGACCCGGGCAGCCATGCAGCGGTTGCTGATCGACACCTGGCAGGCCCATCCCACCACGATCGTGTTCGTCACCCACGACGTCGACGAAGCGCTCACGCTCGGGGACCGCGTCGCGGTGCTCGGTCGCGCCGGGCACCCGTTGCGGGCCCTCATCGAGGTGGGCCTGCCCCGAACCGATCACCCCGAACGATCCGCGCTGCGCGCCGAGATCATTGCCGCCCTGGAGCAACCGTGACCGAACTGACCGAGATCCCCGACTTCACCGACCCCGTCCGCATCGACTGCGACGTGCTGGTGATCGGTGGCGGCACCGCCGGTACGATGGCCGCGCTCACCGCTGCCGAGAACGGTGCCCAGGTGTTGCTGCTGGAGAAGGCCCATGTCCGGCATTCCGGTGCCCTGGCCATGGGCATGGACGGCGTCAACAACGCCGTCATCCCGGGCAAGGCCGAGCCTGAGGACTACGTCGCCGAGATCACCCGCGCCAACGACGGAATCGTCAACCAACGCACCGTCTATCAGACCGCAACCCGTGGATTCGCCATGGTGCAGCGGCTGGAGCGGTACGGAGTCAAATTCGAGAAGGACGAGCACGGTGAGTACGCCGTGCGGCGCGTCCACCGATCCGGCTCCTACGTGCTGCCGATGCCAGAGGGCAAGGACGTCAAGAAGGCGCTCTACCGGGTGCTGCGCCAACGATCGATGCGCGAGAAGATCCGTATCGAGAACCGGCTCATGCCGGTACGGGTGCTGACCGATCAGGGAAGGGCGGTCGGCGCAGCCGCATTCAACACCCGCACGGGAGAATTCGTCACCGTCGCGGCCAAGGCTGTCATCCTGTCCACCGGGGCGTGCGGCCGTCTCGGTCTGCCCGCGTCGGGGTACCTGTACGGCACCTACGAGAACCCCACCAACGCCGGTGACGGATACGCCATGGCCTACCACGCCGGCGCCGAACTGTCGGGGATCGAGTGCTTCCAGGTCAATCCGCTGATCAAGGACTACAACGGCCCGGCATGTGCCTACGTGGCCAACCCGTTCGGCGGTTATCAGGTCAATGCGCTGGGGGAGCGGTTCGTCGACTCCGACTACTGGTCGGGCCAGATGATGGCCGAGGTCAAGGAAGAGATCGAATCGGCCCGCGGGCCGATCTACCTCAAGGTCAGCCACCTGCCCGACGAGACGCTGACCACGCTGGAGAACATCCTGCACACCACGGAGCGACCCACCCGCGGAACGTTCCACGCCAACCGCGGGCACGATTACCGCACTCACGACATCGAGATGCACATCTCCGAGATCGGCTTGTGCTCAGGGCATTCCGCGTCCGGTGTGTGGGTGGACGAGCATGCCCGCACCACGGTGCCCGGCCTGTACGCGGCCGGCGACCTCGCGTGCGTACCACACAACTACATGATCGGTGCCTTCGTCTACGGCGATCTCGCCGGCGAACATGCGGCCTCGACACTGTCGGAAGTGGCTGCGCCCGGCGAGCTTCCGGCCGGCCAGGTGGCGGAGGCCCACGAGCTCATCTACCGTCCGCTGCGGCACCCCGACGGTCCGCCGCAGCCGCAGGTCGAGTTCAAGCTGCGGCGGTTCGTCAACGACTATGTGGCGCCGCCGAAGACCGCCACCAAGTTGTCGATCGCGGTGCAGACCTTCGAGCGCATGGCGGCCGAGGTCGAGGGCATCGGGGCGCGCACGCCGCACGAACTGATGCGCGCCGCGGAGGTGTCGTTCATCCGCGACTGCGCGGAGATGGCAGCCCGTTCCTCGCTCACCCGGACCGAATCACGCTGGGGTCTGTACCACGAGCGGGCCGACCTGCCCGAGCGTGACGACGCACAGTGGCGCTACCACCTCAACCTCTACAAGGACGCCGACGGCGCGATGAAGTTCGTGAAGCGGCCGGTGGCGCCGTACTTCGTCGCGGTGCCCGAGCTGGACCACCTGACGTCGCACGATCCGGTGACCACCGTCGAGCAACCCGACCTGCATCGCGGCAGGGCGCCCGCGGCCGAACACAGCAGGGTCCGCCCGGCCGGGTCCGCGCAGCCGCCGTCGCCACGTATCGCCGCGGTCCTGGCGTTGGAGGAGCCCTCGCTGGAGGACCTGAGCACCTACCTCGCCGATCCGGACGCCGGGGTGCGCCGAACCGCGGTCGCCACCCTCGTCGAGCATCTGCCCGACGGCTACCAGCCCGCGTTGGTCGCCGCACTGGCCGATGACGACGCCGGGGTGCGGCGGGAAACCGCGGATGCGGTACGTGAACTCGTCGAGGTGCTTCCCGACCCGGGCGCGTTCGCCGACCGGCTGGGGTCCGCGGACCCGGTGGTCCGCGCGGTCACGGTGTACCTGTTGAGTTCCCGGCGCGTGGGCAACGCCCAGGCGTACCGGCTCGCATCGACCGACGCCGATCACCGGGTACGGATCGAGGCCGTGCGGGCCCTGGTGTCGGTCGACGACCATTCCGGGGTGGCGGTGGCCGCCACCGACGAGAACCGGGAAGTGCGGATCGCCGCGGTGGGCGGACTCGCGACCCTGCGCGCCGGTGCCGATGCGGTGCGCGTGGCACTGGGTGATCCCGATCCGCTCGTCCGGGCCGCGGCATTGGCTTCGCTCGGCGCGGTCGGCTGCACCGACGACGACGTCGTCAGTGTCGAGAAGGCGTTCACCGAGTCGGCCTGGCAGATCCGTCAGGGCGCGGCCCGGGCATTGGCCGGGGCCTTGCCGGAGGTGGCGGTGCCCACCCTGTCGCGGGCGCTGGACGACCAGCATCTCGATGTCCGCAAGGCGGCGGTGCTGAGCCTGAGCAGGTGGGCGGGCTCGGAATCGACCGCTCGTGAGGCCCTCACCGTCGCGCTCGACGACAGTGACGCCGACGTGCGTGCATATGCCCGCCAGGCGCTCGCGGGTTGAGCGGCCCTTGCCGGAACGGCAAGATCCGTGCCGCAGCGCGCCGCCGCGCTGATACTGGGCATCGTGCACACCAGCCAGCAGCGCAGGAACGACCAACCGCCGCCGCGGACCGCGAACAGCGAAACCGAGGTCTTGCGGGGGTTTCTCGACTACCTCCGCACCTCGATCGCCGCGAAGGTCGACGGCGCGCCTGAGCCGATGGCACGGACGTTCTCCGTGCCATCGGGCACCACGCTGCTCGGCCTGCTCAATCACCTGACCTATGTCGAACGGTGGATCTTCCTCGGTGAGGACGTCACCGATTGGCAGGCGACGTTCGCTGTCGAAACGTCGCACAGCATCGCCGACGTGGCCGCCCGCTACCGGGATGCCGTCGCGCGCGCCAACGAGGTGCTCGACGGCTGCCACGATCTCGCCGCACCGCTTCCCCGATCGCGGCCGGGGAAGCCCGCGGCCAGCGTCCGTTGGGCGCTGACCCACATGATCGAAGAGACCGGCCGCCATGCGGGTCACGCCGATATTCTGCGAGAACTGATCGACGGCACCACCGGTCGCTGACCGCGCCGGGTCCCGACCCGGTTTTCCCGAACGGAATCAAAGTTCGTCGTTAACGCTGCTAACGACCGGACCTCGGCTTAATCTCGATGCGTGCGACTCGCCTGGCCGCTGACGGGGCGGTTGGAGGAGAGCCGGCTGATCGACGCCGCGCTGGCCTCCGCCGAACTGTCCGGGATCGTGATCTATGGAACCGCCGGAGTTGGCAAGAGCCGTATCGCCCGTGAAGCGCTCTCGACAGCGGGCGGCAACGGCCACGAAACCCGCTGGGCGGTAGGCACATCAGCTGCCCGAGCACTGCCGCTGGGGACGTTCGCACGATGGGTGGGAACCTCGGACGCCGACAGCGTGGCACTGGTCGGCCGGGTGATCGACGGTCTGACCGCCGCGTCGGACGGCCACCAGGTGCTGGTGTGTGTCGACGACGCCCATCTGCTGGACGGGTTGTCCGGCTTCGTATTGCAGCAGATCGTGCAGCGCGGCGCCGCCAAGCTCCTGCTCACCGTGCGTACGGGCTCGCCGGTACCTGCAGAGGTTCAGGTGGCGTGCGACCGCGGGAGGTTCGAGCGGCTGGATCTTCAGCCGTTGTCCCGGGACGAGTCGACCCGTTTGCTGACTGCCGCGCTCGGCGGGCCGCTCGATCACGAAGCGGCGCAGCGGTTGTGGCGGCTGACCCGCGGCAACGTGCTCTATCTTCGCAACATCGTCGAACAGGAGGTCACCCAGGGCCGGCTCGCCTGTCAGGACGGATGCTGGCGGTGGACCGGCGATCCGGTGATGCCGCCCGGGCTGGTCGAACTGATCGAGGCGAGGATCGGCGCGCTGCCGCCCGCGGTGAGCGAGGTGGTCGATGTGCTGGCGGTGGCAGAGCCGATCCAGCTGGACCGGCTGACCGCCATCACCGACGCGGATTCCGTGGCCGCTGCCGAGACACGTGGGCTGATCACGATCGACTCCACCGACCGCGAGGTCCGCGTCGCCCACCCGCTCTACGCCGAGGTGCGACGCAACCGGGTGCCGGGTTCTCGCCTGCGCCGGCTGCGGGGGCTGGTGGCCACCGCGCTCGGTGACCGGGAAGACCGCGACGCCATGCGGGTGGTGGTCCGCCGGGCCACACTGATGCTCGATTCGGATCTGCCGCTCGACCCCGTGTTGTTGACCCGGGCGGCGCAGGGTGCGGTGTGGCTGTCCGATCTGTCGCTGGCCGACCGGCTGGCTGACGGGGCGATCGGGGCCGGCGCCGACGCAGAGGCGAAATTCATTCGCGCGCATGCCTTGTCGTGGCTCAGCCGAGGTGAGGAATCGGACGCGGTGCTCGACGCCATCGAGATCGCCGACCTCACCGACGAAGGACGGGCCCGGCTGGCCTTCCTGCGGGCGTCCAACATGTTGTGGTCACTTGCCGACCCGTCGGGAGCCAAGCGGCATGTCGACGACGCGGCGGTGGACATCCCGACCGCCGCCCGCGCCTGTATCGACGCGTTCTACACGGTGTACTGGGCCGCGATGGGTGATCCGGAACGGGCCAGGGCCGCTTTCAGGGGTCTGGATCTGGACGCTCTGCCCGCCATCGTGGGTGCGGTGACCACGTGGGCGGTGGCGGCGTCGTGCGGCGATGCCGGCCGCGCCGACGAGGCCGTCACCGCCGCCCAGGTTGGTTACCGCATCGCCGACGGTTCGTTCGACGCCGCTCATACGCGGTTCGTCATCGCCGACGCACACATCGGTGCGCTGCTGCTGGCCGGGCGGATCCGTGAGGCGCGCGACGAGGCCGAGCAGTTGAGCCGGCACGCCGCGAACCTGCCCGGCGCGGCACAACTGTTCGGTCTCGCGCTCACGGGCCGGGCAGCTGCCGGAGCCGGGCAGCTCGGTCTCGTGGCCGAACTGCTCGATCAGGTGGTCGAGCTGATGCGGGCCGCGGGGGAGCGCAACGGGTTCGGCTACCGATTTCACCTGCCCCGGGTCACCGCACTGGCCATCCGGGGTCTGGCAGACGAAAGCACCCTGACAGAACTCGACGGATACCGTCATGCCAGCTGGCGCTATCTCGCCTACGAACACACCCTGGTGCGGGCCTGGGTGGCCGCGACCCAGGGTGCGGTCTCGGAGGCCGTTGCCATCGCGCTCGATGCGGCCGATGCCGCCGGGGCGAACGGACAACTGGCGGCCGAGGTGTTGTGCCTGCAGACCGCGGCACAGTTCGGCGACCATTCCCGTCTGGATCGGCTCGACACGTTGACCGGACTGGTCGAGGGGCCGCGAGTTGGTGCTGCCACCGCATTGTGCCGCGCGCTCGCCCACGATGACGGCGACGGGTTGGCAAAGGTATCAAGCGAATTCGAGGGCTTCGGCGATATGGTGGCTGCGGCCGACGCGGCCGGACTCGCGGCGGTGGCGTACCGCCGCAGGGACATGCGCGGCTCGGCGATGGCGTCGGCAGCCCGGGCCACGGCCCTGGCCGAGGCGTGCGGCGGTGCGGCCACCCCGGCATTGCTCGCCGCCGTCGAGCGGCTGCCACTGACCGACCGGGAACGCGAGATCGCCATGCTGATCGGTGCGGGGCTGTCCAGCCGGGCGATCGCCGACCGGTTGCGGCTGTCTGTGCGCACCGTCGAGGGGCACATCTACCGTGCGATGGCGAAAACCGGTGTGTCCACCCGGGCCGGACTGATCGCGCTGCTGCCCCGGCGGCACCGCTGATTCGAGTATGGGGTTACTCGCTTCGGTCCGGCGGAACCGTCGCATCCTGGATCGCATGGCCGACGAAGGCGAGACCCGCGAACAGGCGCTACGGCAGCTGCCTCTGCCGTACTCGCTGGCATTGCGGCTGCGCGACGCCGGGGTCGCCCGCGACGTCGTCTGTGAATACCTCAGCATCGAGGACTCGGCACTCGACGGCCTCTACCGGATCGCGGAGGCCAAACTGGCTGCTGCCGAGTGCCTGTGAGTCAGAGCTCCAGCGCCTGATACGTGCGTCGGACGAATTTGGGTTGTGCGGTCTGCAGTTTCGCCAGCGAGGTGTTGCCGCTGATGGCCGCGGCGTCCACGCCCAGATTCGGATGATTCTGGATCAGATAGATCAGGATCAGGTCTGCGGACGGGTCGGCCTGCCACCAGGTGCCGTAGGCGCCCGGCCAGCTGAAGGTGCCCAACCCGCCCGGGCCGAACAGCTGTCGTGACTTCGCCGGGTCTGTCACCACCGACAGGTTCAGGCCGAAGCCCCGGCCGACCCAGAACGGGGCTCCGAGAAACTGGTGCTGCTTCTGTTCGGGGGTGAGCCGGTCGGCACGCATCAGCCGTACCGACTCTTCGGACAGCACACGGACGCCGTCGACCGTGCCGCCGCCCAGCAACATCCGGGCGAACGTCAAATAGTCGTCGGCGGTGGAGAACAGCCCCGCCCCGCCCGTGCAGAACGGGGGATCGGTGATCGGTGCCGGACCCATCACGTCGTGGGTGAGCTTGTTGTCCGGCGTCAGCTGGTACATCGTCGCCGACCGGCGCCGGCCGGCCGCGTCGACCGAGAACCCGGTGTCGGACATGCCCAGCGGCGTGAAGATCCGCTCGGACAGCACCTGCGACAGCGGCTTGCCCTCGATGCGGGACAGCGCGATCCCCAGCACGTCGGTGGAGTGGCTGTAGGTGAGCCGTTCCCCTGGCTGATGGGCCAACGGCAGTTTGGCCACCTCGGCCAGCCAGCGATCCTGGTCCTGACGCAGCGACAGCTTGCCGTAGGCCGATGCCAGCGGACCCAGCACCGAGAACACGTAGGCCAGGCCGCTGCGATGGGTCATCAGGTCGTCGAAGGTGATGGGGCGCCGTGCGGGCTCGGTGCGGTCCAGTGGTCCGCGCGCCTCGCGCAGCACACGCATGTCGGCCAGCTCCGGCAGCCATCTCGTCACGGGCTCGTTCAGCGCGAGCTTGCCCTCCTCGGCCAGCGTCATCGCCGCGGCCACCGTGACAGGCTTTGTCATGGAGGCGATCCGGAAGATGGTGTCCCGCTGCATCGGCAGCCGGGCGTCGACGTCGCGGTGCCCCAGGGCGTTCACCTGGAGCACGTTGCCCGCCTGCCACACCAGCGTGACCGCGCCGGCCAACAGCCCGGCGTCGATCGCCTCCCGGATGGACGTCTGATTGCCGTCGAGGTTCATCCGCGCCAGCCTATCCAGCGGCGCCGCCGTCATCCGCGCTACCTCCGGGCGTCAGCCTCGACGCCAGCGCCGGCGCGCCCTGACCACGCTCGACCAGTCCTGGTACCCCAGCCGGCGGGCGATCTCGTAATGCGGAATCATGCGGTCGCGCAGGAGATTGTCGGCGACGCCCCGGCGTACCTCGTCCAGGACGGCCCGGTAGGTGGTGCCCTCGCGCTCGAGGTGCCTGCGCAGTGTCCGTGATGCGTAGTGCAGGTGCAGCGCCACGTCTTCCAGCGTGAGGTCGAGCGACGACTGGTCGAGAAGGTGTGCGCGCACCTGCGCGGCGACACCGGTGTGGTGCAACCGCTCGGCGCGGATGCGGTCGCAGTGGCCGACCATCAGCTCGGTCGTGTGCGCGTTCGCCATCGGTGGCGCCAGGTCGAGATATCCCACGTCGTAGACGATCTCGTTGCGGGCGCACCCGAATGACACCGGAACCCGGAAGTAGTCCCGATAGACATCGGGGGAGTCCGTCGCCGGAGCCGCCGGGAAGGCGAACCTGATCTCGCGCAGCGGGACCGCGTCGACGTCGGGGAACGTATCGCGCTGAATCTGCATGACCGCGGTCAGGTCACGTTCGATGACGAACCTCCGGATTCCCTCGGGCATGTCGGCGGCATCGAAGGCCAGGACGTAATGGTCATCGTCGATGCGGGCCGTCATGGTCGAGAAGGCGAAGGTCAGCATCGCGTAGTACAGACCTCGGTGGACCGTGTCCCGCACGCTGGCCGATGCGGCCAGGAGGTAGCCCAGATAGCCGTACGCGGTCAGGTGGTAGCGGCTGCCCAGTTCCACCCCCAGACCGGCACGGTCGGCGGAAACGGCGGCCAGGTTGCGGATCACCGCCAGTTCCTGGCTCGCCTCGACGACGGTGTCCGTGTCGCCCAGGGCGGTGACGTCGAGGTGCGAGCCGGCCAGCAGCGATTCGGCGGGGATCCCGCGCTGGTCCGCCCACTCGCACATGATCGCGACCGAAACCGCTGTGCGCGGGTGGTCCCAGGGGTCGGTCATGGCCGCTATGACCCGGTTGGTCGACTGCAGGACGGGCGAGCCGGGCAGGCGGCTCTGATCTGCGGCTTCGGTGAGGCCCGAGGTCATGCTGGCCAGTTTTGCCGACCCGTGAGGCCCGGTCAACGAGGTCGGAACCTCCGGAAGTGGCCGGAAATGTCGAGTTGTGGCCGGGACGGTCCTGTTGAAGGGGGAGCGGCCGCTCTACGGTTCGGGTGAGTGATTCACATCTCAGTTCGCCCGAAACTGTGTCGGATGACACGCGAGGAGAGGTTCTGGTGAAAGTAAAGGCCGCTGTCGTCGAGGAGATCGGCGCACCATGGACGATCTGCGAGGTTGACCTGGGGGACCCGGTTGCCGGGGAAGTCCAGGTGAAATTGACCGCGTCGGGCCTGTGCCATTCGGACGCGCACGTCGTCGCCGGGAGCAGTCCGGTGCCGTTCATGCCGGTGCTCGGCGGGCATGAGGGCGCCGGCGTGATCACCAAGGTCGGCCCAGGGGTCACCGGGCTGGAGGAGGGCGACCACGTCGTCCTCGCCTTCATACCGGCGTGCGGCACGTGTCCGTCGTGCGCCACCGGTCTGCAGAATCTCTGCGACGAGGGCGCCGGGCTGCTGACCGGGCAGGCTGTCTCCGACAAGACCTACCGGGTGACCCGAGGTGGCCAACCGGTCATCCAGATGTGCCTGCTCGGCACCTTCGCGCCCTACGTCACGGTGAGTCAGGCCTCGGTCGTCAAGATCGAGAAGGATGTGCCGCTGGAGGTGGCCGCGCTGCTGGGCTGTGGTGTCTCCACCGGCTGGGGCTCGGCGACCGAGATCGGCGACACCCATCCGGGCGACACCGTCGTGGTGATGGGCGTCGGCGGCGTCGGGATCAACGCCGTACAGGGTGCTCGGTTCGCGGGTGCCCGGTTCGTCGTCGGGATCGACCCGGTCGACTTCAAGCGGAAGAAGGCGCTCGAATTCGGCGCCACCCACACGTTCGCCTCCGTGGCGGAGGCCGCCGCCGAGTTGCCCGATCTCACGTGGGGAAAGATGGCCGAGGTGTCGATCATCACGGTCGGTGAGATCAAGGGCGAACACATCCAGCAGGCGCTGAGCCTGACCGGCAAGGGTGGACAGGTGATCGTCACCGGCATGGGTGATTTCACCCAGTCGACCGTCGACCTGAACCTGTTCGAGCTGACCCTGCTGCAGAAGCGGGTCCAGGGTGCGGTGTTCGGCGGGGTCGGACCCCGCACCCAGATCCCGAGGCTGCTCGACCTCTACCGCTCCGGAAATCTCAAACTCGACGAGCTCGTCACCACCCGTTACCGCCTCGAGGACATCAACCAGGGATACCGGGACATGTTCGACGGCAAGAACCTTCGCGGCCTCGTCGTCTACTCCGACACCGACTACTGAACCGAACAATGGGGGCATTGATGCAGATCCACGACAGCAACTACATCGACGGAAAGTGGGCGGTTTCGAGCGGAACGACCCGCATACCCGTCATCAACCCGGCCAACGACGAGGTGCTCGCCGAGGTGGTGGCAGGCACCGCCGCCGATGTCGACGCCGCCGTCGCGGCGGCCCGCGCCGCGTTCCCGGCGTGGTCGGCGACACCGGTCGGCGAGCGGGCAGATCACCTCACCGCGATCGCCGGCAAGCTGGCCGAGCGGTCCGAGGATGTGGCCCGCACGATCTCCTCCGAGATGGGTTGTCCCATCACGATTTCCCGGGCGGTCCAGCTGGGGCTGCCGCTCAACAGTTTCGCCGAGGCCGCCAACATCGTGCGGGAGTACGAGTTCGAAAGTGAGTACCGGGGATCGACGATCGTGCGGGAGCCGTTCGGCGTGCTGGGTGCCATCACGCCGTGGAACTACCCCCTGCACCAGATCGCCCTGAAGGTCGCCTACGGACTGGCCGCGGGGAACACCGTGGTCGTCAAACCCAGCGAGGTGACACCACTGTGTGCGCTCGCGCTGACCGAAATCATCGACGAGATCGGCTTGCCCCCAGGCGTGTTCAACCTGGTGTTCGGAACCGGGGCGGATGTCGGCGAGGCGATCGCCGGGCACGACGACGTCGATATCGTCAGCTTCACCGGTTCCACGCGGGCGGGGCGACGGGTGCAGGAAGTCGCGGCCCGCACCGTCAAGCGCGTCTCTCTGGAGCTCGGTGGCAAGAGCCCCAACATCATTCTCGACGACGCAGACCTGGAATCGGTTGTGCCCGCATCGGTCACGACGATGATGCTCAACTCCGGGCAGACCTGCTCGGCGCTGACCCGCATGATCGTCCCGCGCGACAGGCTGGCCGAGGTGGAGGCACTCGCGAAGGCGACCGCCGACGCGCTGCCGGTGGGTGATCCGAGCGACGAAGGGACCGCGCTGGGTCCGCTGTCGTCCCGGGCGCAACAGGAGCGGGTGCTCGGCCACATCCGCACGGCGATGACCGAAGGAGCACGCCTGGTCACCGGCGGCGAGACCGCCACCGACGCTCCCGGTGCCTTCGTACGGCCGACGGTGTTCTCCGATGTCACCGAGGACATGGCGATCCACCGGGAAGAGGTCTTCGGGCCGGTACTCGCGATCGAGGCCTACGACTCGGAGGACGACGCGGTACGGATCGCCAACGCGACGGATTACGGCCTGGCCGGGGCGGTCTGGTCTGCCTCACCGGAGCGTGCAGAGAACATCGCGCGCCGGATCCGCGCGGGCCAGGTGCAGATCAATGCCGGCGCCTTCAATGCCAACGCACCCTTCGGTGGATACAAGCAGTCGGGCAACGGGCGTGAGGCCGGCATCTACGGGCTCGAGGAGTTCCTCGAGATCAAGTCGATTCAGCGGTGACCTGATGCCGCTGGAATTGGTGAGCCAGGCCCTGCTGGCGCAACTGGCCGAGACCCGCGACCCACCGATGCACGAGGGCACGCCTGCGATGGCGCGGATGGCGGGACCGATCTTCGCGGGCATGAGCGGACGCGGACCCGAGGTGGCCGCGGTACGCAACCTCAAGCTCGAGGGCGGCGACGGCGGGAAGTTCCGGGTCCGCGTGCTCGTCCCCGACGGCGAATCCCGTTCGGTGATCGTCTATTTCCACGGTGGCGGTTGGGTGATCGGTGACATCGACCTGCAGTACGACCACGTCGCCCGGCACCTGGCGAATCTCACCAACTCCACGGTGGTCCTGGTGAACTACCGCAAGGCGCCCGAGCACCCGTTTCCGACCGCCATCGAAGACAGCTGGATCGGGTTATGTTGGGCGGCAGAACATTCAGCGGAGTTCGCGTCCTCCGACGTCCCACTGATCGTGGCCGGGGACAGTGCCGGAGGCAACATCGCCGCGGTGTTGGCGCGGTGGGCCCGCGACCGGCAGGGGCCCAGGATCGACTACCAGGCCCTGATCTACCCGGTCACCGACTGCGACTTCGATCGGCCGTCGTACGTGGCGCCCGAAAACCAGCTGATGGTCAGCCGGGACACCATGATCTGGTTCTGGGCGCACTACCTGCCGGACCGGGCCGCCCGTGCGCATCCGGACGCCTCGCCGTTGCGGGCGCCCAGCCTCGCCGGTCTTCCACCGGCCCTCGTCTACGTCGCCGAATACGACCCCCTGCACGACGAAGGCGTTGCCTACGCGACCGCGCTGGCCGACGCCGGCGTGCGCGTGACCCTGGAGGAGGCCGCCGGCCAACTGCACGGGTACTTCCAGATGGCGAACATCCTGCCCGGGTACCAGGCCGGAATCGCGTTGGTCGCCAACCATATCGGCACGTTCATCGAGGCGTACCGGTCCGACCGGAAATCGGAGTGAGCGTGGCCGACCACGACGTGATCATCATCGGCGCCGGATTCGCGGGCCTCTACCAGCTATACAAGTTGCGCGAGCTCGGATTCGATGCGCGCATCCTGGAGGCCGGCCCGGAGGTCGGTGGGACCTGGTACTGGAACCGGTATCCGGGGGCCCGCTGCGACATCGAATCGATCGAATACTCCTACTCGTTCGATCCGGAGTTGCAGCAGTCGTGGAACTGGACCGAGCGGTACGCCGCCCAGCCGGAGCTGCTGGCCTATGCCAGACATGTCGCCGACCGCTACGACCTCCGTCGGGACATCAGTTTTGACACCCGGGTTGTCGCAATGGATTTCGACGACACCAGAAACGAGTGGACCGTCACCACCGAAGCAGGCGACCGTGCGATCGCGAACTTCGTGATCGCGGCGACCGGATGCCTGTCCAAACCGTTGGTGCCGTCGTTCGAGGGGCAGGACGATTTCGCTGGCGACATCCTCTGGACATGGGACTGGCCCGCCGGCGGGGCGGACCTGGACGGCAAGCGGGTGGCTGTCGTGGGCACGGGGTCCTCTGGTGTGCAGACGATCACCGCGATCGCGCCGGTGGTCGCATCGTTGACGGTATTCCAGCGCACACCCTCATATGCCGTCCCGGCGCAGAACCGACCGATCGCCGCCGAGCTCGCCGACGTCAAACAGCGTTATCCACAATTCCGCGAGATCAGCAGGCTGTCGCGCGGCGGCGCGCAATGCGGTGACGGCGCCGGTTTGCCGCCGTTCTTCGGAGATCTCGACAGCGACGGCACCCGAGCCGAGCTCGATCGGCGCTGGGATGACGGCGGTCTGTGTTTCCAGCAGTCCTTCTACGATCTGCTGCTCGATCCGACGGCCAATGAGGCTGCCGCAGAATACGTCCGGGATCGCATCCGGCAGAAGGTCACCGACCCGCGGCTTGCCGAGAAGCTGACGCCGCGCAGCTACCCGATCGCGGCGAAGCGGATGTGCGTCAACACCGGCTACTACGAGGTCTACAACCAGGACAACGTCGTGCTGGTCGACCTCAACGAGGAACCGCTGCACCGGATCACCGCACGCGGCATCCTCGCAGGCGACAGCGAGCACGAGTTCGACGTGATCGTGCTGGCCACCGGATTCGACGCCATGACCGGCGCGCTGAACGCGATCGACATCCGCGCCGCCGACGCGAACGGCGCCACGCGCACCCTGCGGGAGAAGTGGGCCGCGGGTCCGCGGACCTATCTCGGGTTGATGTCGGCGGGGTTCCCGAACCTGTTCACCGTCACCGGTCCGCAGAGTCCCTCGGTGCTGTCCAACATGCTCACCTCGATCGAGTATCACGTCGAGTGGATCACTGCGGCGCTCGTACACCTGCGCGCGCACGGACTGAACCGGATGGACGCCGATCTCGCGGCCGAGGACAACTGGGTGAACATCACCAATGACACCGCGGATCTCACGCTGCTGCCGCAAGCCGCATCCTGGTACATGGGTGCCAACGTGCCCGGCAAGCGACGGGTGTTCCTGCCGTTCGTCGGCGGTGTCGGCATCTACAAGCAGATCGGTGACGGCGTGGCCGTGGCGGGTTATCACGGATTCGAGATGGTCTGACCCGACGGGTGGGTGATACTTCTCGGGCGAAAGATCGTGGCGTGAGAAGAGGCAGATGACCCAGCAGGACCAGATCGACGGCGAACCGAGCTCCGTCGCGACTACCGAGGCCCACCCGATGAAGCGGGTGGCGTTCGCCAGCTTCGTCGGCACGGCGATCGAGTTCTACGACTTCTACATCTACGGCACCGCCGCGGCCCTGATCTTCCCCCACGTGTTCTTCCCGAACATGGGCCCGACGATGGCGACGATTTCCTCGCTGGCGACGTTCGCGGTCGCCTTCCTGTCCCGTCCGATCGGGGCAGCGGTGTTCGGGCATTTCGGAGATCGGCTGGGCCGCAAGAAGACTCTGATCGCGACGCTGCTGATCATGGGATTGTCGACGGTGTGCGTGGGTTTGGTGCCTAGCGCTGCGAGCATCGGCATCGCGGCACCGATCATCCTGCTCGTCCTGCGGCTGCTGCAGGGCTTCGCTGTCGGCGGGGAATGGGCCGGGTCGGCGCTGCTGAGCGCGGAGTACGCCCCCGTCGGGAAGCGCGGCATGTACGGGATGTTCACCCAACTCGGTGCCGGCGCCGGCCTGGCCGTGAGCAATCTCGTGGTCTTCATCGTCAGTCTGACCATCGGCGAGAAGAGCGCGGTCTTCCTGGACTGGGGCTGGCGGTTGCCCTTCCTGTTCAGCGCGGTGCTGCTCATCGTGGCGCTGTACGTGCGGCTGAGCATCGACGAGACGCCCGTCTTCGCCCGGGAGCAGGTGACCGGAGGCGTACCCAAGGCGCCGCTGAGCGAACTGTTCCGCACCCAGACCCGACAGGTGGCGCTCGCGGCGGGCTGCATGGTCGGCATCTTCACCATGAGCTTCCTGGGTGGCACCTACCTGATGAGCTACGCCAGCACCCGCATCGGGCACCCGCGCAGCCTGATCCTCGGCGTCGGCGTGCTCGCCGGTGTCGCGCTGATGGCCTTTTCGGCGATTTCGGCGGTGCTGTGCGACCGGTACGGCCGGCGCCGCGTCATTCTCGCCGGTTTCGCTCTGGCCCTGCCGTGGGCGTTCGTGGTGATGCCGCTGATCGACTCCGGCTCACCGGTGGCCTTCGCGGTGGCGATCGCCGGCATCTTCTGCATCTTCGGTCTGTCGTACGGGCCGATCGGGTCCTTCCTGCCTGAGATCTTCGCCACCCGATACCGCTACACCGGCGCGGGTCTCTCGTTCAACCTGGCCGGCATCGTGGGCGGGGCAATTCCACCGTTGGTCGCCGGAGTCCTGGTGGCCACGCTGGGTAGCTGGGCTGTCGGGGCGATGATGGCGGCTTTCGTCGTCGTCAGCATCGTCTCGACCGTCCTGCTGCCCGAGACAAAGGGAACAGAACTGGACGCCGTATCGAGTCACTCCGCGAGGTGACCGTGGCGGGCCGGACGTTTGCGGCCTGCTAAGCTACCCCGCAGTTCGACGTCCTTTAACGATCCGTCCCGAGAGGCGGAGAAGGAGGTCAGGGTCACCTCATGGGCTCTTCAAGTGCCGACCGGGAATTGTTGTCTGCGGCGGACGTCGGCCGCACCATTTCCCGGATCGCCCATCAGATCATCGAAAAGACCGCACTCGACGATCCCGCCGAACGCGAGCGGGTCGTGCTCCTCGGCATCCCCACGCGTGGCGTGACGCTGGCCACGCGCCTGGCCGCCAAGATCAACGAGTTCGCCGGAATCGACGTCGCCCACGGCGCTCTGGATATCACGCTCTACCGCGATGACCTCAATTTCAAGCCACCGCGGCCGCTGGCCGCTACGTCGATCCCGCCCGGCGGCATCGACGATGCGGTGGTGATCCTGGTCGATGACGTCCTGTTCTCGGGGCGGTCGGTGCGCTCGGCGCTGGATGCGCTGCGCGACATCGGCCGGCCGCGGGCGGTGCAACTGGCAGTGCTGGTCGACCGCGGTCATCGCGAACTGCCGGTCCGGGCCGACTACGTCGGCAAGAACGTGCCGACCTCGCGCACCGAGAGTGTCCATGTGCTGCTGTCCGAGGACGACGACCGTGACGGGGTGGTGATTTCAAAGTGACGACACGTCATCTCTTGTCGGCCGGCGACCTCAGCCGTGATGAGGCCACGGCGATCCTCGACGACGCCGACCGGTTCCGCGAGGCGCTGCTGGGCCGCGAGGTCAAGAAGCTGCCCACATTGCGCGGCCGGACCGTCATCACGATGTTCTACGAGAACTCCACCCGGACCCGGGTGTCGTTCGAGGTCGCGGGCAAGTGGATGAGCGCCGACGTGATCAACGTCAGCTCCTCGGGATCCTCGGTGGCCAAAGGGGAGTCGTTGCGCGACACCGCGCTGACACTGCGTGCCGCCGGGGCCGACGCCCTGATCATCCGCCACCCGGCCTCGGGTGCGGCCCAACAGCTCGCCGAGTGGACCGCCGAGGACGGCGGCGGCGGGCCGAGTGTCATCAACGCCGGCGACGGAACCCACGAACACCCCACCCAGGCGCTGCTCGACGCCTTGACCATCCGCCAACGGCTCGGCTCCATCGAGGGCAAGCGGGTGGTGATCGTCGGCGACGTGCTGCACAGCCGGGTGGCCCGGTCGAACGTGTCGCTGCTGGCGACCCTCGGTGCCGAGGTGGTGCTGGTGGCGCCGCCGACACTGCTGCCGGTCGGGGTCTCCGGGTGGCCGGTGACGGTCTCGCACGACCTCGACGCCGAACTGCCCGCCGCCGATGCGGTGTTGATGCTGCGGGTCCAGGCCGAGCGGATGAACGGTGGGTTCTTCCCGTCCGCCCGCGAATACTCGGTGCGTTACGGCTTGTCGGAGAAGCGCCAGGCCATGCTGCCCGGCAACGCCGTGGTGCTGCACCCGGGACCGATGCTGCGCGGCATGGAGATCGCGTTCCCGGTCGCCGACTCCTCGCAATCAGCTGTTCTGCAACAGGTTTCAAATGGTGTCCACGTACGGATGGCGGTGCTGTTCCATCTGCTGGTGGGCGCGGATCGGGAGGCGATCAGCGTATGACGAAACACATCGCAGGCTCGAATCCGCCGGTCCTCATCCGCGGTGTCCGTCTCTACGGCGAGGGTGACGCGCTCGACGTGCTGATCGCCGATGGGCAGATCGCCGAGATCGGTGCGGGCCTCAAGGCTCCCGAGGACGCCGAGGTGATCGACGCCTCAGGCCAGGTGCTGTTGCCGGGCTTCGTCGATCTGCACACCCATCTGCGCGAGCCGGGCCGTGAATACGCCGAGGACATCGAAACAGGTTCAGCGGCAGCCGCTCTGGGTGGATACACCGCGGTGTTCGCGATGGCCAACACCGATCCGGTCGCGGACTCCGCGGTGGTCACCGACCACGTGTGGAACCGCGGCCAGCAGGTGGGCCTGGTCGACGTGCACCCGGTGGGTGCGGTCACCGTCGGCCTCGAAGGCAAGCAGCTCACCGAGATGGGTCTGATGGCCGCCGGTGTCGGCCAGGTCCGGATGTTCTCCGACGACGGTCTGTGCGTGCACGATCCGCTGGTGATGCGTCGGGCGCTGGAATACGCCACCGGCCTCGGGGTGCTCATCGCCCAGCATGCCGAAGAGCCGCGCCTGACCGTCGGCGCGGTCGCCCACGAGGGACCCAACGCGGCCAAACTCGGGCTGGCGGGCTGGCCGCGCTCGGCCGAGGAATCGATCGTCGCCCGCGACGCGATCCTGGCCCGCGATGCCGGTGCCCGGGTGCACATCTGCCACGCCTCCACGGCGGGCACCGTGGAACTGCTGAAATGGGCCAAGGCGCAAGGCATCTCGATCACGGCCGAGGTCACCCCGCACCACCTGCTGCTCGACGACGGCCGGTTGGCCAGCTACGACGGGCGCAACCGGGTCAACCCGCCGCTGCGGGAATCCAGCGATGCCGAGGCGCTGCGTCAGGCTCTGGCCGACGGAGTCATCGACTGCGTGGCCACCGACCATGCCCCGCACGCCGAGCACGAGAAGTGCTGCGAATTCTCGGTTGCCCGCCCGGGCATGCTCGGCCTGCAGACCGCGTTGTCGGTGGTGGCCGAAACCATGGTGCGCCCCGGCCTGCTGACCTGGCGCGGCGTCGCAAAGGTGATGAGCGAGGCTCCAGCTGCCATCGTCGGACTGCCCGACCAGGGCCGGCCGCTGGAGGTGGGGGAGCCGGCCAACCTCACGGTGATCGACCCTGACGCGACCTGGACCGTCGAGGGCGACGAGTTGGCCAGCCGCTCGGACAACACACCTTTCGAATCGATGACGCTGCCGGCGACCGTGACCGCCACGCTGCTGCGGGGCAAGATCACCGCGCTCGACGGGAAGCCGGGGCCACGGTGAACACGCCTACCCTGATTGCGTCACTGGTGCTGGCCGCCCTGCTGGCCGTGCTGATCGCCTTCCTGATCCGCCAGATGATGCGCGGCTGGCTGCATCGCGTGCAGCGCCAGGCCGAGCTGATCGGCACCCTGCCGACGCTGCCCGACACGGTCGGCGCGGCGACGATCGCGGCAACCAAGGGGATGTACGTCGGCAGCACGCTGGTACCGCACTGGAACGACAAGGTCGCCGCTGGCGATCTGGGCTTCCGGACCAAGGCGGTGCTGACGCGCTATCCCGAGGGAATCATGATGCAGCGCAGCGGTGCCGGGCCGATCTGGATCCCTGCCGAGTCGGTCACCGCGATCAGGACCGAGCGCGGAATCGCAGGCAAGGCACTGACTTACGACGGAATCCTGGCCATCAGGTGGCGGCTGCCCTCGGGCACCGAGATCGACACCGGGTTCCGCGCCGACAATCGCGCAGAGTACGACCGCTGGCTGGAGGAAGAGGCATGACGAACAATCGAAATGGTAAGGCGGTCCTGGTACTTGAGGACGGGCGCGTCTTCACCGGTACGACATTCGGGGCGGTCGGGCAGACCCTCGGCGAGGCGGTGTTCTCCACCGGCATGTCGGGCTACCAGGAAACGCTCACCGACCCCAGCTACCACGGCCAGATCGTGGTCGCGACCGCGCCGCAGATCGGCAACACCGGCTGGAACACCGAGGACGGTGAAAGCCGCGACGACAAGATCTGGGTGGCCGGCTACGCCGTCCGAGACCCCTCGCCACGCGCGTCGAACTGGCGCGCCAGCGGCACCCTCGACGACGAGTTGGTCCGGCAGGGCATCGTGGGCATCGCCGGGATCGACACCCGCGCAGTGGTGCGCCACCTGCGTACGCGCGGGTCGATGAAGGCCGGGGTGTTCTCCGGCGAGGCATTGGCGGGGACCGACGAGTTGGTGGCCCGCGTTCTCGACCAGCCCTCGATGCTGGGCGCGGATCTGGCCGGCCAGGTGAGCACCCAGAGCTCTTACGTCGTGGAACCTGAAGGCGGCCACCGTTTCACGGTCGCGGCGGTCGACCTCGGCATCAAGACCAACACTCCGCGCAATTTCGCCCGGCGCGGGATCCGCAGCCATGTCCTGCCGTCGTCGGTGACCTTCGACCAGATCGCCGACCTCAAGCCCGACGGGGTGTTCCTGTCCAACGGCCCCGGTGACCCGGCCACCGCCGATCACATCGTCGCGGTGACCCGCGAGGTGCTCGGCGCCGGAATCCCGTTGTTCGGCATCTGCTTCGGCAACCAGATCCTGGGCCGCGCGCTGGGCCGGTCCACCTACAAGATGGTGTTCGGCCACCGCGGCATCAACATCCCGGTGATCGATCACATCACCGGGCGGGTCGCGATCACCGCCCAGAACCACGGCTTCGCCCTGGAGGGCGAAGCGGGGGAGCAGTTCGGCACCCCCTTCGGCACCGCAGAAGTCAGCCACACCTGTGCCAACGACGGTGTGGTCGAAGGCATCCGGCTGGCTGACGGCCGGGCGTTCTCGGTCCAGTACCACCCGGAGGCCGCGGCCGGCCCGCACGATGCCGAGTACCTGTTCGACCAGTTCGTCGACCTGATGGCAGGAGAGAAGTAATGCCACGTCGCTCTGACCTCAACCACGTGCTGGTGATCGGGTCCGGCCCGATCGTCATCGGTCAGGCCTGCGAATTCGACTACTCGGGCACGCAGGCCTGCCGGGTGCTGCGTTCGGAGGGCATCCAGGTCAGCCTGGTCAACTCGAACCCGGCGACGATCATGACCGATCCCGAATACGCCGACAACACCTATGTCGAGCCGATCACCTGGGAGTTCGTCGAGAAGGTCATCGTCCAGCAGGCCGAGCGCGGCAACAAGATCGACGCCGTGCTGGCCACCCTCGGCGGGCAGACCGCGCTGAACACCGCGGTGGCCCTGCACGACAACGGTGTGCTGGAGAAGTACGGAGTCGAGCTCATCGGCGCCGACTTCGAGGCCATTCAGCGCGGCGAGGACCGGCAGAAGTTCAAGGACATCGTCGCCAAGGTGGGAGGCGAGTCGGCGAAGTCCAGGGTGTGTTTCACCATGGACGAGGTTCGCGACACGGTCGCCGAGCTGGGACTGCCCGTCGTCGTCCGCCCCTCGTTCACCATGGGTGGGCTGGGATCGGGCATGGCGTACTCGGCCGAGGACGTCGAGCGGATGGCCGGTGACGGGCTGGCCGCCTCGCCGTCGGCGAACGTGCTGATCGAGGAATCCATCTACGGCTGGAAGGAATTCGAGCTCGAGCTGATGCGCGACAGTCGCGACAACGTCGTGGTGGTCTGCTCGATCGAGAACTTCGATCCCATGGGCGTGCACACCGGCGACTCGGTGACCGTCGCGCCGGCGATGACACTGACCGACCGCGAATACCAGAAGATGCGCGACCTGGGCATCGCGATCCTGCGCGAGGTGGGCGTCGACACCGGTGGCTGCAACATCCAGTTCGCGATCGACCCGAGTGACGGGCGCCTGATCGTCATCGAGATGAACCCGCGGGTGTCGCGGTCCTCGGCACTGGCCTCGAAGGCCACAGGCTTCCCGATCGCCAAGATCGCGGCGAAGCTGGCCATCGGCTACACCCTCGACGAGATCATCAACGACATCACCAAGGAAACGCCTGCCTGCTTCGAGCCCACGCTGGACTACGTCGTCGTCAAGGCGCCGCGGTTCGCGTTCGAGAAGTTCCCCGGCGCCGACGCCACCCTCACCACCACGATGAAGTCGGTCGGTGAAGCGATGTCGTTGGGCCGCAACTTCATCGAGGCCCTCGGCAAGGTGATGCGGTCGCTGGAGACCAGCCGGGCCGGGTTCTGGACGGGCCCGGATCCGGACGTGACCGTCGAACAGCTGCTGACCGGCCTGCGCACCCCGGTGGACGGCAGGCTCTACGACATCGAGCACGCGCTGCGCCTGGGTGCCAGCGTCGAGCAGGTGGCCGAGGCCTCCGGCGTCGACCCGTGGTTCGTCGAGCAGATCGCCGGTCTGGTCGCGCTGCGGGTCGAGCTGCTGGAAGCGCCGGTGCTCGACGCCGAACTGCTGCGCCGGGCCAAGCACAGCGGGCTCTCGGATCGCCAGATCGCCGCTCTGCGACCGGAACTGGCCGGCGAGTCGGGTGTGCGCGCGCTGCGCCGCCGGCTCGGCATCCACCCGGTGTACAAGACCGTCGACACCTGTGCGGCGGAGTTCGACGCCAAGACGCCGTACCACTACAGCAGCTACGAGCTCGATCCCGCCGCGGAGACCGAGGTGGCCCCGCAGACCGAGAAGCCCAAGGTGCTGATCCTGGGCTCCGGACCGAACCGAATCGGCCAGGGCATCGAATTCGACTACAGCTGCGTGCATGCCGCGACCACGTTGAGCGCGGTCGGGTTCGAGACCGTGATGGTCAACTGCAACCCCGAGACGGTGTCCACCGACTACGACACCGCCGACCGGCTGTACTTCGAGCCGCTCACTTTCGAGGATGTGCTGGAGGTCTACTACGCCGAGGACGCCTCGGGCAAGGGCGAGGACGGGGCCGGCCCCGGTGTCGTCGGGGTGATCGTTCAGCTCGGTGGCCAGACTCCGCTGGGCCTGGCCAAGCGTCTCGAAGAGGCCGGGGTCCCGATCGTGGGCACCGGGCCCGACGCCATCGACCTGGCCGAGGACCGCGGGCTGTTCGGCGAGGTTCTGGTCAACGCCGGCCTGCCCGCCCCGCGGTTCGGGACCGCTACCAGCTTCGAGCAGGCCCGCCGGATCGCCTCCGACATCGGCTATCCCGTGCTGGTCCGCCCCTCCTACGTGCTGGGCGGGCGCGGCATGGAGATCGTCTATGACGAGGGGACCCTAGAGGGCTACATCGCCCGCGCCACCCAGCTGTCCCCGGAACACCCCGTGCTGGTCGACCGGTTCCTGGAAGACGCGATCGAGATCGACGTCGACGCGCTGTGCGACGGCAACGAGGTGTACGTCGGCGGCATCATGGAGCACATCGAGGAGGCCGGTATCCACTCCGGTGACTCGGCGTGCGCGCTGCCCCCGGTGACGTTGGGCCGCAGCGACATCGAAGCGGTACGCCGCGCGACCGAGGCCATCGCCCACGGCATCGGTGTGGTCGGGCTGCTGAACGTCCAGTACGCGCTAAAGGACGACGTGCTCTACGTGCTGGAGGCCAACCCGCGTGCCAGCCGCACGGTGCCGTTCGTGTCCAAGGCGACCGCGGTGCCGCTCGCCAAGGCCTGCGCCCGGGTGATGCTGGGTGCCACCATCGCCGAGTTGCGTGCGGAAGGCCTGCTGAACAAGAACAGCGACGGGGCCACCATCGCCCGCAACGCCCCGGTGGCGGTCAAGGAAGCCGTGCTGCCGTTCCACCGGTTCCGCCGTGCCGACGGTGCCCAGGTCGATTCGCTGCTGGGACCCGAGATGAAGTCGACCGGCGAGGTGATGGGCATCGACCACGACTTCGGCACCGCCTTCGCCAAGAGCCAGACCGCAGCCTACGGGTCGCTGCCGGCGCAGGGCACCGTCTTCGTCTCGGTGGCCAACCGCGACAAGCGGTCCCTGGTGTTCCCGGTGAAGCGCCTCGCTGATCTCGGATTCCGGGTGCTGGCCACCGAGGGAACCGCAGAGATGCTGCGCCGCAACGGCATTCCCTGTGATGAGGTGCGAAAGCACTCTGAGCAGCCCAGTGGAGACCGCGATCTCCCGTCCGCGGTCGACGTCATCAAGGCCGGCGAGGTCGACATGGTGATCAACACCCCGTACGGGAATTCCGGGCCGCGCGTCGACGGTTACGAGATCCGGTCGGCCGCAGTGTCGATGAACATTCCGTGCGTGACGACGGTGCAGGGCGCCTCGGCCGCGGTGCAGGGCATCGAAGCGGGAATCCGCGGCGACATCGGTGTGATGTCACTGCAGGAACTGCACAGCGAGCTGGAATCGCGCTGACGATGGAGGCTTTCGGGCAACGGCTGGCCGACGCGGTGTCGGAGCGGGGGCCGCTGTGCCCCGGCATCGACCCCCATCCTGAGCTGCTGCGGGCCTGGGGGCTGTCCGCCGACGCCGAAGGGCTGGCCACGTTCAGCGACATCTGTGTGACGGCATTCGCCGGCTTCGCGGTGGTCAAGCCACAGGTGGCGTTCTTCGAGGCCTACGGCTCGGCGGGTTTCGCGGTGCTGGAACGCACGATGGCCGCCTTGCGGGAGGCCGGCGTGCTGGTGCTGGCCGACGCCAAGCGTGGGGATATCGGCTCGACGATGGCCGCCTACGCCGCGGCGTGGGCCGGTGACTCGCCGCTGGCGGCTGACGCGGTGACCGCGTCGCCGTATCTGGGCTTCGGTTCGTTACAGCCCTTGCTGGACACCGCCGCGGCCCATGGCCGCGGCGTGTTCGTGCTGGCGGCGACCTCCAACCCGGAGGGGCCGAGTGTGCAGCGCGCGATGGCCGGCTCACGCACGGTCGCACAATCCATCGTCGACGACGTCGCCGCGGTGAACCGGGAGGCGGGCCGGTCCACGGGCTCCGTCGGTGTGGTGGTCGGGGCGACCGTGACCGAACTGCCCGATCTCAGCGCGCTGGGAGGGCCGGTGCTGGTTCCCGGCGTCGGGGCCCAGGGCGGCCGCGCCGACGCGCTCGGCGGATTCGGTGGGGCGCAACTGGTCCTGCCCACGGTGTCGCGCGAGGTGCTGCGTGCGGGGCCGGAGGTGGCCGATCTGCGTGCGGCAGCCGAGCGCCTGCGCGACGAAGTCGCCTATCTCGCCTGACCGCGCGCCCCGTCGCGTGGGCCGTTTTGGTTGTGCCCTGCGCCGTTTTCCACACCTGGGCCGTGGTCGCCGCGGCGTCGCGACCCAGGCG
Source organism: Mycobacterium sp. 48b (assembly GCF_048282725.1). Lineage (NCBI taxonomy): Bacteria > Bacillati > Actinomycetota > Actinomycetes > Mycobacteriales > Mycobacteriaceae > Mycobacterium > Mycobacterium sp. 48b. The sequence continues at coordinate 4,694,535 of NZ_JBLVUL010000001.1, read as the reverse complement.
TGGAAAACGATGACCGATACGAGAAGCGGTCGAGCACAATCAGATTGACTGGTTGCCCGTCAGACCTGTTGCGGCGCAGGCCGTCACAGCGGGATCCAGATGCCGAAGAACCAGAAACCCCACGCGTTGTAGCCCGGATCGAAAATGGGTGTCACCCAGCTGCCGTTGTAGTTGAACGGCTGGTGGTCGAACCGGCCCTGGTCCATGCCGCGCCAGGACAGGTCCGGGGGTGGCGGGCCCCAATGCCGGCCATGGTCGTCCGGTCCACCGGGACCACCGGGACCACCGGGGCCTCGGTCACCCGGCCATCCGGGTCCACCTGGTCCGCCGGGGCCACCCGGACCCCCGGGCCAGCCTGGCCCGTCATGGCCTCCTGGGCCGCCGGGACGGTCCGGTCCACCGGGTCCGCCTGGTCCGCCCGGCCCGCCGGGGTGTTCGGGCCCTCCTGGGCCTCCTGGGCCGCCAGGACGGTCGGGTCCGCCTGGCCCTCCCGGTCCGCCTGGTCCTGGCCCACCTGGCCCCTGGCAATTGCCGAAACCGCAGGGCGGCCCGGGTTGGGCGGCCGCTACACCCGCTCCCGCCGCCAGAGTGGCGGTTCCGAGAGCTATGGCGAGGGCAGAAGCGCAGGTCAAGCGCTTGATGTTCATGTCCAGCTTCCCTTCGGGGGTCATGGATTCCCGACCACGAGAGGCTATTTAGCCAAGCTGTGTAATCGCTATGTGGCAATTAGGCGCGGGCTGGGCGTCGTGAAAGGCACCCGCCTGACGTGCGCGTCATCGGTTCCGACACGCCCGACACGCCGTGACCAGCGAAAATTTTCTCGAATACCCGGTGGTAACCGGGTCCGGTGGCGTCGGAACCGGTGTCGGAGGCCTGGATAGTTAGCTGTCGATCGCTCGAAAAGCATTGACTTGCAGGAATATCCGGTTCTACGGGGCGCCGCCGGCGATGCCGTACCCCGTTTTCGGAGAGAAATCGGCGGTCGCCCGCGCGCACTACACGCTGGGCTTTTAGCGTCGTAACCAGGGGGTGGCGTTCGCTTTCGTCAGCCAGCGTGGGTAGGTTCGTCGTCGCTGGCTGGTTTGCACTCCAGCCGTAAAAAACAAGAGATGGCCGAAGAAGAATCGCCAGGAGACGGAGGAACCCGTGGCCCTTCCCCAGTTGACCGACGAACAGCGCGCGGCAGCGTTGGAGAAGGCTGCTGCCGCACGTCGAGCGCGAGCCGAGCTCAAGGATCGACTCAAGCGCGGCGGCACCAACCTCAAGCAGGTGCTCACCGACGCCGAGACCGACGAGGTCTTGGGCAAGATGAAGGTCTCCGCGCTGCTGGAGGCCCTGCCCAAGGTCGGCAAGGTCAAGGCACAGGAAATCATGACCGAGCTGGAGATCGCCCCGACCCGCCGTCTGCGCGGCCTCGGTGATCGTCAGCGTAAGGCCCTCCTGGAGAAGTTCGACCAGTAGAGGCTCCGGCATTGAGCGCTGGTAGAGGGGCCGGACAACGCACAGCGACGGCTCCGGTCGTCGTGTTGTCCGGCCCCTCCGCCGTCGGAAAGTCCACTGTGGTCCGCTGTCTGCGGGAGAGGCTTCCCGACCTGTATTTCTCCGTGTCGGTCACGACCAGGGCGCCGCGCCCTGGCGAGGTCGACGGAGTCGATTACTCATTCGTGTCCGCCGAACGGTTCCAGCAGCTGATCGATGACGGTGAGCTGCTCGAGTGGGCCGACATCCATGGCGGATTGCATCGCTCCGGCACGCCTGCCCAGCCGGTGCGGGACGCCACCCGGGCCGGGCGCCCGGTGCTGATCGAGGTCGATCTGGCCGGTGCGCAAGCGGTCAAGCAGGCCATGCCCGAGGTGGTGTCGGTGTTCCTGGCACCGCCTAGCTGGGACGAACTGGTCAGCCGGCTGTCCGGTCGGGGCACCGAGTCGCCCGAGGTGATGGCCAGGCGATTGGAGACGGCGCGGGCCGAAATGGCCGCCAAATCCGACTTTGACCAGGTCGTGGTAAACCGCCAGTTGGATACTGCGTGTGCTGAATTGGTATCCTTGCTGGTGGACAGTCGATGACTCATCGTGGCAGGACCGACGCGATCGGATTCGCGAGCCACCAGCACGCTGTTCGCAAACAGCATTTTCGCCATAACCGCCAGGAGACTTTTTAGTGAGCACCCCGCACGCCGATGCGCAGCTGGCCGCTGCGGACGACATCGATTCGTCCGCCGCCAGCGCCTACGACACTCCGCTGGGCATCACCAACCCGCCCATCGACGAGTTGCTGGACCGCGCGTCGAGCAAGTACGCGCTGGTGATCTACGCCGCCAAGCGCGCGCGTCAGATCAACGACTACTACAACCAGCTGGGTGACGGCATCCTCGAGTACGTCGGCCCGCTGGTCGAGCCCGGTCTGCAGGAGAAGCCGCTGTCCATCGCGATGCGGGAGATCCACGAAGACCTGCTCGAGCACACCGAGGGCGGCGAGTAGCCAGGCCAGGGCCGGGCACGTGAGCGCGGGTAAGCGAATCGTCGTCGGTGTGGCCGGCGGCATTGCCGCCTACAAGGCGTGCACCCTGGTCCGTCAACTCACCGAGGCCGGACACTCGGTGCGCGTATTGCCCACCGAGTCGGCCCTGCGGTTCGTCGGAGCCGCCACGTTCGAAGCCCTGTCGGGCAATCCCGTGCACACCGGTGTGTTCACCGATGTGCACGAGGTGCCGCACGTCCGGATCGGCCAGGAAGCCGATCTGGTCGTCGTCGCACCCGCCACCGCCGACCTGCTGGCGCGTGCCGTGGCCGGCCGCGCCGACGACCTGCTGACCGCCACGCTGCTCACGGCGCGATGTCCGGTGCTGTTCGCCCCGGCCATGCACACCGAGATGTGGTTTCACCCGGCCACCGTCGACAACGTGGCCACGCTGCGTCGTCGCGGCGCGGTGGTGCTGGAACCCGCATCCGGGCGGCTCACGGGAGCCGACAGCGGCGCAGGACGGCTACCCGAGGCCGAAGAGATCGCCACCTTCGCGCAGTTGCTGCTGGAGCGGGGTGACGCCCTGCCGTACGACCTGGCCGGGGTCAAGGCCCTGGTGACGGCCGGCGGCACCCGCGAACCCCTCGATCCGGTGCGGTTCATCGGCAATCGCAGTTCCGGCAAGCAGGGATACGCCGTGGCCAGGGTCCTGGCCCAGCGCGGCGCCGACGTGACACTGGTCGCCGGCAACACCGCCGGTCTGGTCGATCCGGCCGGCGTCAACGTCGTGCACATCGGTTCGGCCGCACAGTTGCGCGACGCGGTGTCCAAATACGCCCCCGAATCCAACGTCCTGGTGATGGCCGCGGCCGTCGCCGACTTCCGACCTGCCCAGGTGGCCACCAGCAAGATCAAAAAGGGCGGCGCCTCCGAACCCAGCTCCATCGACCTCGTCCGCAACGACGACGTGCTGGCCGGGGCAGTGCGCGCCCGTACCGACGGGCAGCTGCCGAACATGCAGGCCATCGTCGGTTTCGCTGCCGAGACCGGCGACGCCAACGGCGACGTGTTGTTCCACGCCAGGGCCAAACTCCAGCGCAAGGGATGCGACCTGCTGGTGGTCAACGCGGTCGGGGAGAACCGGGCGTTCGAGGTCGACAACAACGATGGTTGGTTGCTGAGCGCCGACGGCGCCGAGGCCGCACTCGAGCACGGTTCAAAGACTCTGATGGCCACCCGTATCGTGGACGCGATCGCGGCGTTTCTGGGCAAGCACGACGGGTGATCCGACGTACGCATCAGGATGCGGCAAAGGGTTGCGCATTCGCGTCCCACGCGCTTGGGTGCAACAGGGCATGGATATTATTCGCCTAACTAAGTAGTTTTGAGATTGAGAACTTTTTCAGATCGGCAGGAAGGAAGCAGACCGTGAGCCAAGGTCGCCTGTTTACCAGTGAGTCGGTAACCGAAGGACACCCCGACAAGATCTGTGATGCGATCAGCGACTCGGTGCTCGACGCGCTGCTGGAGCAGGATCCCAAGTCGCGGGTCGCGGTGGAGACGCTGGTCACCACCGGTCAGGTGCACGTCGCGGGGGAGGTCACCACCTCCGCCTACGCCGACATTCCGAAGATCGTCCGTGACCGCATCCTGGAGATCGGCTACGACTCGTCGACCAAGGGCTTCGACGGCGCGTCCTGCGGTGTGAACATCGCCATCGGTGCGCAGTCGCCCGACATCGCCCAGGGTGTGGACACCGCCCATGAGGCGCGTGTCGAAGGGGCCGGCGATCCGCTGGACGCCCAGGGCGCCGGTGACCAGGGCCTGATGTTCGGGTACGCCATCGGCGACACCCCCGAGCTGATGCCGCTGCCCATCGCACTGGCCCACCGGCTGTCACGAAGGCTGACCGAGGTCCGCAAGAACGGCGTGCTCGACTACCTGCGCCCGGACGGCAAGACACAGGTCACCATCGCCTACGACGGCAAGACCCCGGTGCGGCTGGACACCGTGGTGCTGTCCACGCAGCACGCCGACGGCATCGACCTCGACGGCACCCTGACCCCGGACATCCGGGAGAAGGTCGTCAACACCGTGCTGGCAGACCTCAACCACGAGACGCTGGACACCTCCGATTTCCGCCTGCTGGTCAACCCGACCGGCAAGTTCGTGCTCGGCGGCCCGATGGGTGACGCCGGCCTGACCGGCCGCAAGATCATCGTCGACACCTACGGCGGCTGGGCCCGCCACGGCGGCGGCGCCTTCTCCGGCAAGGATCCGTCAAAGGTGGACCGGTCGGCGGCGTACGCGATGCGCTGGGTGGCCAAGAACGTCGTCGCCGCCGGCCTGGCGGAGCGGGTCGAGGTGCAGGTGGCCTACGCGATCGGCAAGGCCGCCCCGGTCGGTCTGTTCGTCGAGACCTTCGGCACCGAGACCGTCGACCCGGCCCGCATCGAGAAGGCCATCAGTAGTGTGTTCGATCTTCGTCCCGGCGCGATCATCCGCGACCTGGACCTGCTGCGGCCGATCTATGCCCAGACGGCGGCCTACGGCCACTTCGGGCGCACCGACATCGAACTGCCGTGGGAACAGCTGAACAAGGTCGAGGACCTGAAGGCCTCGGTCTAGTTCCGCTGCCGAGCAGACGCCGAAGCCCCCGCCATTGTGCGGGGGCTTTCGCGTCTTTTCGGTTCTTTGCTGGGTGATCAGCGCACAGCATGAACACAGACCGATACCGTCAGGCAGACCGACACGGCCACCGCGACAGCCACACAGACCGAGACATCACTGACGCCGGCGCCGACTACGAGGTGAACGCGTAGTCGTCCAGGGGGAAGCTGCGGCTCCGCCAGTACGCCTCGAACGTGGTGGCTGGCCGGAGCGGCACGTCCCCGTTGCGGTCGAAGTAGTAGCTGTTGGCCAGGCTGCAGCTGTCCTGCCAGAAGATCTGGCGGTGACGCTTGCGCATCATCTCGGCGAAATACCGGTCGTTGGCCTCCTGGCGGACCTCGACGCGGTGGGCCGTCCGGCGGTCGGCCTGCTCGATACACCGCACCAGATGGCGGGTTTGGGCCTCGATCATCGCGAAGTACGACGACCCGACGTAGCCGTACGGACCCATCACGGAGAAGAAGTTCGCGAAACCGGGAACGCTGACACCCTCGTAGGCCTGCATCCGGTGCTGCTTCCAGAATTCGCTCAGCGACTGCCCTCCCGAGCCCACGATGTCGAACGTCAGCGCGTCGACGTCCATCACCTTGAAGCCGGTGGCCAGGATCAGCACGTCGACGTCATGGCTCTCACCGTCGGTGGTGGCGACGCCCGAACTCGTGATCTTGTCGATCGGCTCGGTGACCAACCGGACGTTGTCCCGGTTGAATGTGGCCAGATAGGTGTTGTGGAAGCCAGGTCGTTTACATCCCACCGCATACCGCGGTGTGAGCTTGTCCCGCACTTCCGGATCACGGACCTGTTGACGTAGATAGGCCCTTCCGGCCGCGCCCGCGCGCTTGGCGAACGGGTTGATCGTGAAGTACTGCGCGGCGAGCGGGAACGTGAACTCCACGTACGCCTGGCTGATCAGGCGATGCAGCGTCCGGCCGCCGGGCAGGCGCAGCGCCCAGCGTGCGACCGGTGGGATCGGCACATCGAACTTCGGGAAGCACCAGATCGGGGTGCGCTGGAACACGGTGAGCTGCTTGACCTTCGGAGCGATTTCGGGGATCACCTGGACCGCTGACGCGCCGGTTCCCACGATCGCCACCCGCTTACCCGTCAAATCCAGGGTGTGGTCCCACCGGGCGGTGTGCACCGTGACCCCGGCGAAGGAGTCCACGCCGTCGATCTCGGGCAGCTTCGGGACGGTCAGCACCCCGCTGGCGTTGACCAGGAACCGAGCTGTCAGGGTCTCACCCGAGTCGAGGTCGAGCCGCCACAGGTTCTCGTCGTCATCGAAGACTGCGCGGGCAACCGTGGCGTTGAACCTGATCCGGGGCCGCAGGCCGTACTTGTCGACGCAGTTGTCGGCGTAGGCGCGCAACTCGTTGCCGGGGGCATAGGTGCGTGACCACACCCGCGACTGCTCGAACGAGAACTGGTAGGAGAACGACGGGATATCCACGGCAACACCCGGATAGGTGTTCCAGAACCAGGTTCCCCCGGCTCCGTCCCCGGCCTCCAGGATCAGGTAGTCGTGCAGCCCCGCCTTGTCCAAGGCGATCGCGGTGCCGATGCCGGAGAATCCGGCGCCGACGATGAGGGTGTGAAAGTCGGGCATCAGGCCACCTCCCGGCTGCGTCCGATCATGTGGACGCCGTGTTTGGGTCGCAATGTCAACGTAGCCTCCAACTCCACCGGGTGATCGGGATTGAGATCGAACGCGCACCGTCGACTCATGATCGCGGCGATCAGCACCATCTCCATCAGCGCGAAACTCTGTCCGATGCAGATCCGGCGTCCGCCGCCGAAGGGGAGATAGGCCGAGCGCGGGCGGTTCTTGGTCGAATCCCCGAGGAAACGACCGGGATCAAAGGTTTCCGGATCCAGCCACCACCGTGTGTCGTGGTGGATCTGGTGAATCGGGATGATCACCGTGGTGCCCGGACGGATGTGGTGGCCGTCGATGTCGTCGGGCTCGACGGCCTCACGCGCGATGATCCACACCGCGGAGTAGTACCGCTGCGACTCCTGCAGGCATGCGGTGGTCCACGGCAGCATGGTCAGGTCGGCGGCTGCCGGACGACGCGCCCCGATCACGTCATCCACCTCGGCCAGCATCCGGTCCCTGGCCTCGGGATGGCGCGCCATCAGGTACCAGAACCACGCCATCGCGTTGGCGGTCGTCTCGTGTCCCGCGAGCATGAACGTCAGCGCCTCGTCCCGGACGCGCTGGCGGGGCCAGGTTCCCTCGTCCGCGCCGAACAACACGTTGAGCAGGTCGGCCGATTCTGTCGGGTGGGCAAGACGTTCGTCGAGCACGGTGTTCACCGCGGCGTCCAGGGCCAGGGCGATCCGCTGGCCTTCGCGCAGCGGTGGCGGCAGGCGGATCCCGGAGAACGTGCTCGACGCCAACGCCTCGTAGACCGGGCGGGGGAGCAGGCCCAAGAGCCCGAGCCTGGCCAGCAGCTCGGTGCGTCTGAGTCCACGCGTCGTGAGGTCTCGCATGCTGTGCACGATCGGCCCGAAATCTTGGCTGAACAGTGCGTTGGACACGACTCGGAGGGTGGTTTCCACCATGGCCGCGTGCATGTCGAACTGCACGCCGTCGCCCTGCTCGCTGAGCTCGTTCGTCGCTCGTTCGATCGGGTCGATCATCAGGTCGACGATCGTATTGAGGTGACGGCGTGCGAACGTCGGATTCAGTGCCGTCCGGTGACCGGCCCAGGAGTTGCCTTCGTCGGTCAGCAGGTTGATCCCCGCTGCGGCCCGAATCGGCTCGTACTCGTTGGACTTGACGTAGCGGAGGCGCGCCTGGTGCAGCACGTGGTCGACGTAATCGGGATGGGTGATCGACACGAAACGTCTACCTGCGCAGCGGAATCGGGTGATATCCCGGCCTTGGGTCCGGGCGAGGAAGCCTCCGTCGGTGCTGAACCCGACGGTGATGGCCTCGCGCGTCATGGTCCACGTGCTCAGTCGTGCCGCCGGCGCCGCCATGAATCCAGCGTATGAGTGACAGCGCCGAGGAGGAATGGGACTATCGGACACGGAGTTGGGATTTTGGGACAGCGGGTGGGAGGTGGGCCATGGCCAGGTCGGGCTCATCGTGGTCTGCGGACGTGTGCCATCCGATCCATGCCACCAGGGTGCTGTGCGAGGTGGCCGTGGAGCGCGGCGTCGCGGCGGCGCAGGTCCTGGCCGGAACCGGTGTGACGCCGGCCGATCTCGATGACCCCGATGGCGTGATCAGCGCGCACGACGAGATCCTGGCCGTGCGTCATCTGCAGGCCCGGCTTCCCGACGCGCCCGGACTGGGTATCGATGTCGGTGGCCGGTCAGCCCTGACTCACATGGGGTTGTTCGGATTCGCGGTGATGTCCTGTGCCACGCTGCGAGAGCTGTTCAGCATCGGAATGCGCTATTTCGCCCTGACCACCCTGCAGATCGATCTGCAACTGTTCGAGGGTGCCGAAGATTGCGTACTGGAACTCAACGCCGGCCATCTGCCCCGCGACGTCCAGCGTTTCTTCGTCGAGCGCGATATCGCCGGAATGATAGCCACCACGGCAAGTTTCGCGTATCCGGTGGTGGCGCAATACGCCGACCGGATAACCGCCGAGGTGTCGATCGACGAAGACGTGCTGCAGCCGCTGCTGACATTGATGCCGCTACCCAACGTGGCGTTCGGCCGTGCCCACTCCCGGTTGCACTTTCCCCGCCGCATGTTCGACGAGCCACTGCCACAGGCCGATCCGTACACCCTCGACCTCTGCATCGCCCAGTGCGATGCGCTGATGCAACGATACGAGCACCGTCGCGGTATCACTGCTGTGGTGCGCAGCAAGCTTTTTCGCGACACCGGCCGGTTTCCGGCCCTGCCCGAGGTGGCCGCCGAGCTCGACATGCATCCACGCACCTTGCGGCGCCGACTCGCCGATGAGGGCAGCTCATTCCGCGCGTTGGTGAACGAGGCCCGCTCGGCGCTCGCGCGCGACCTGCTGTGCAATGTCGGGTTGACGGTGGACGAGGTGTCGCGGCGGCTCGGATACACCGAGACCTCGACGTTCTGCCACGCGTTCAAACGCTGGCACGGAGTGCCACCCAGCACGTTCGCGCAGACACGCTAGTCAATTGAACCGCGGGGAACGGCCGTTCGTTTCACACTAGGCCGAGGCCGGAACGGGAAAGGGACACAACCACGATGGAATCCGATGACGACTCTCCGACGGCAGACGAGCAGGGGGACGTCGAACCGCAGGCCCAATCCCCGGGTGCCCGACCGGTGCTCAGCCGCCGAGGAGCGCTGCTCGGTCTGGCCGCGGTCGGTGGTGTCGCGGCAGTCGGTGTCGGCGGTCTCGCCGAGGCTGCGGGCTGGCTGCGACCCGATGCGCTGACGCCCGCCGATTTCGCCGACCGATTCGAACAGATCGCCGGTCGTCACGAGGGATTCCGCCGCAACCACGCCAAGGGTTTGGCCGCGACGGGAACGTTCACCAGCACGGGCGCGGGCGCCCAGGTGAGCAGGGCGGCGGTGTTCAAACCCGGCACTGTGCCAGTCGTCGGCAGGTTCTCACTGTCGGGCGGACTACCCGACCAACCCGACAAGACCGACACCGTCCGCGGACTGGGCCTGATGTTCCCGCTGCCGGACGGGCAACAGTGGCGCATCGCGATGGTCAACGTCCCGGTGTTCACCGACAACACCCCGCGGGGCTTCTACGACCGGATGCTCGCGTCCCGCCCACAACCGCAGACCGGTAAGCCCGACCCGCAGTCGATGGCGGACTTCCTGGCACGCCATCCGGAGACGGCGGCGGCGATGAAGATCATCAAACAGAGCCCGCCGAGCGCCGGATTCGCCGACAGCACCTTCCGCGGCCTCCACGCCTTCCGCGCCACCAACGGCCAGGGTGAGACCACTTTCATCCGGTGGACAGCCGTGCCCGTGTCCGAACAGCCTGCCGAACCGCCCCAGAACAAGGACGAGAACGGCCTGTTCGACGCACTGATCGACACGGTGGCGCACGGCCCGGTCAGTTGGAAACTGATCCTCACGCTGGCCGAACCCGGCGATCCCACCGACGACCCCACACTGCCGTGGCCGGCGAACCGCCCGACGATCGACGCGGGCACCATCACCATCGACGCCGTCCACACCGAGGCCCCCGGCAACGCCCGCGACATCAACTTCGACCCGCTGGTGCTGCCCGACGGACTGGCCGCCTCCGACGATCCGGTGCTGAGCGCGCGATCCGCGGTCTATGCCCGCTCGTTCAACCGGCGGGCCCGAGAACCCAAGTCGCCCAGCGCGGTCGTGGTTCCCGGGGGTGAGCGATGACCACGGAGACGAAACCGCCGATCACCCGCTTCAACCTGCCGGCCAGGCTGCTGCACTGGTCGATGGCGGCAATGGTGATCGCGCAGTTCTTCATCGGCGTCACGATGATCGCCGCACTCAGCTACTACCCGTTGCTACTCGCCATCCACCGTCCGCTGGGCATCGCGATCCTGGTATTCGCGATCGTGCGACTCGCCAACCGGCTGACCCGTCGGCTGCCGCCGTTCCTGGCCACGATGGGGCCTGTGGAACGGCGGGTCGCCAGCTACTCCGAATACCTCTTGTACGCACTGCTGTTGGTACAGCCCCTGATCGGGTGGGCCATGCTGTCGGCCGCGCAGTCACCGGTCGTGCTGGTGGGGGCGTTGCAGCTGCCGGCGATCGCCCCGCACAACATCACGCTGTACGCCGCGCTGCGCACGGCCCACACCGTCGCGGCCTACCTGCTGTTCGCCACGTTCACCGCCCACATCTGTGCGGTGGTGTTTCACACCGTTGGGCTACGCGACGGCATCCTGCATCGAATGTCGTTGTGGCCCAACAGAAAGCATCCCGGGGAATAGGGCCCGTCAGCCGTGCAGCGCATCCCGCAGTACGGCCATGGCCTTCTCGAACGCCTCCGTGGTCGCGGGCACCACACCGACATATCCGAGATAGCCGTGCACCAGGGTCTTGGCGTTGTCCAGCTGCACCGGAACGCCTGCTGCACCGAGCATCTCGGCATAGCGAATGCCGTCGTCACGCAACGGGTCATGCCCGGCCACCGCAATATAGGCCGGTGCGAGTCCGGACAGGTCGGCCGCGCGGGCAGGCACCAGCGTGGCCGGCGGGTCGGACAGGTCGACGTGACCGGCATACCAGCGGGAGAACCCTGTGACGGCGTCGAGTCCCAGGATCGGTGCGTTGGCGTTCTCGGTGAACGACGGCAGGCTGGTGTCCCATGTGGTCGCCGGGTACCAGAGCAGCTGGAGGCGCAGCGCGGGAGCGCCCGCGTCTCGGGCCAGCTGCGCCACGACGGCGCTGAGGTTGCCACCCGCCGAATCCCCGGCGACGGCCATCCGGTCCGCATCGACACCCAACTCCGCGGCGTTGGCGGCCACCCACTGCGTCACGGCCCACACGTCGTCGACGGCGGCCGGGTACGGGTGCTCAGGGGCCAACCGGTAGTCCACCGACACCACCACCGCGTCGGCGCCCACGGCGTGCTGGCGGGCCGTACCGTCGTAGCTGTCCAGGTCGCCCAGTGCCCAGCCGCCACCGTGGATGAACACGATGACCGGCGCCGTCGTACCGTCGGCGGTTGGCGGCCGGTACACCCGGACCGGGACCGGGCCGGCCGGCCCCGGAACCTCACGGTCCTCGGTCTTCACCTCGGGATGGACCGGCATCCGCGGAATCTCACTGAACTGGCGACGGGCCTCTTCGACACCTATGTCGGTCGACAGTTGGAACGGCACTGCCTCCAGTACCTTCTGCAGGATGGCATCAACAGCTGGTAACGCGTCAGCAACGGGCATTCCGCAACCGTACGCACACCGCGTCACGGTGTGGTTGTGGGTGGTGGCCGCGGTGGTTGCGGCGGCTTACGGGGTGTTCCTGATCGTCACTGCGATGCGGTTGCCGACAGGAGCGGATCTGACCGGTCAATTCACCCTCCAGCCTGCGGTGAAGGCGCTTGCGGCGGTCCTGCTGGCCGGGGCCGCGGTGGCCCACCCGATCGTTCGGGAACGCCGCTGGCTGGTCGGTGCGCTGCTGTTCTCGGCGCTCGGCGACTTCCTGCTCGCCATCCCGTGGTGGGAGCCGTCCTTCGTGCTGGGACTGGCGGCGTTCCTGGTCGCGCATCTGTGCTTCCTGGGCGCGCTGGTGCCGCTGGCGCGGCGGTCGACCCCGCGGCTGATCGCCGTCGCCGTCACCGTCCTCGCGTGCCTGGCGCTGCTGACGTGGTTCTGGCCCCGCCTCGTCGAGCAGGGGATGGCTGTGCCGGTGGTCGCCTACATCGCGGTGCTCGGAGCCATGGTGTGCGCGGCGCTGCTGGCCCGGCTGCCCACGCCGTGGACTGCACTCGGGGCCGTGTGTTTCGCCGTGTCGGACGCGATGATCGGCATCAGCCAGTTCGTCCGCGGTGACCAGTTGCTCGCGGTCCCGATCTGGTGGGGCTACGCGGCGTCGCTGGTACTGATCACGGCGGGCCTCTTCTTCGGGCGCGCGACACCACCGCCTGCTAAACCTGCACCGTGACCATCACCCGCCGCGCCGCCGAGCATGAGCCCATCGCGCGGGTGCTTCCTCTACTCACCGTTCCGCACCTGGACCGGGAGTTCGACTATCTGGTGTCGGAGGAACAGTCCGACGACGCCCAGCCCGGCGTGCGGGTCCGGGTGCGCTTCAACGGCAGGCTGGTCGACGCATATCTGCTGGAGCGACGGTCCGACACCGAGCACACCGGCAAGCTCGGCTGGCTGGATCGCGTGGTCTCGCCCGAGCCGGTCCTCACCCCGGAGATCCGTCGGCTCGTCGACGCCGTCGCGGCGCGGTACGCCGGAACCCGCGCGGACGTGCTGCGTCTGGCGGTCCCGCCACGTCACGCCAGGGTCGAGAAGCAGACGCCCGAGGAGCCGGATCCGGTCGCGGCGATGCCGGTCGACACCAGTGCCTGGGCCCGCTACGGCCGCGGCGAACAGTTCCTGACCGCAGTGGGCGAGGGCCGTGCCGCCCGGGCGGTGTGGCAGGCGCTGCCCGGGGAGAACTGGGCGCACCGGCTGGCCGAGGCCGCCGCGATGGCGATGAACGCGGGACTGGGCGTGGTGGCGGTGGTGCCCGATCAGCGCGATGTGGACGCGCTGTACGCCGCGGCCACCGAACAGGTGCCCGAGTCGCGGGTGGTCGCATTGTCGGCCGGGCTGGGCCCGTCCGCCCGCTACCGCCGTTGGCTGTCGGTGCTGCGCGGGCAGGCCCAGCTGGTGATCGGCACCCGCAGCGCCGTGTTCGCCCCGGTGGCCAACCTCGGGCTGGTCCTGGTGTGGGACGACGGCGACGACAACCTCGCCGAGCCGCGCGCGCCCTATCCGCATGCCCGTGAGGTCGCCATGCTGCGCGCCCATCAGCTGCGCTGCGCCGCGATCATCGGTGGCTACGCGCGCACCGCCGAGGCGCAGGCGCTGGTGCGGACCCGCTGGGCACACGATGTGGTGGCGGCTCGGCCGGTGGTCCGGGCCGCCGCGCCGCGCGTCGTCGCCTTGGAAGACAGCGGCTACGCGCAGGAACGCGATCCGGCAGCCCACAGTGCGCGGCTGCCGTCCATGGCGCTGCAGGCGGCCCGCTCGGCCTTGCAGGCGCAGCACCCGGTACTCATCCAGGTTCCGCGGCGCGGGTACGTGCCCGCGCTGGCCTGTGCGCGGTGCCGCGCCGTGACCCGATGCAGGCACTGCACCGGCCCGCTGTCCCTGCCGGACCGGGGCAGCGCAGCCGCGGAATGCCGGTGGTGCGGCCGGGCCGAACCCGCATTGCGTTGTGCCCGTTGCGGTTCGGATGCGGTGAGGGCGGTCGTGGTGGGCGCGCGACGCACCGCCGAAGAGTTGGGTAGGGCATTTCCCGGCACCTCGGTGATCACCTCGGGTGGCGACTCGGTGGTCGGTGCGGTGAAGGCCGGCCCGGCCCTGGTGGTCAGCACCCCCGGCGCCGAACCTGTGGCCGACGGTGGTTACGGCGCGGCCCTGTTGCTCGACGCGTGGGCGCTGCTGGGCCGGCAGGATCTGCGCGCCGCGGAGGACACGATGCGCCGGTGGATGGCGGCGGCGGCCCTGGTCCGGCCCCGAACCGACGGGGGTGTGGTGGCGGTGGTGGCGGAGTCGGCGATCGCCACCGTGCAGGCGCTGATCCGATGGGACCCGGTCGGGCATGCGGATGCCGAACTCGACGGCCGTGGCGAGGTCGGACTGCCACCCGCGGTACACATGGCCGCCATCGACGGAACGACCGCGGCGGTCGAGGCCCTGCTCGAGACGGCGCAGCTGCCCGATGTCGCAGAAATCCTCGGGCCGGTGGAACTTCCCGTCGGTGCACGCAGGCCACCGGGCCTGGGCGCCGATGCCGAGGTGAGTCGGATGCTGGTCCGGGTGCCGCGGGGCGGGGGTCTGGAGTTGGCGGCCGCGCTCCGCCGGGCCACCGCGGTGCTCAGTGCGCGCAAGGATCAGCAACCATGTCGTATCCAAATCGACCCTCTGCACATCGGGTAAGGCGGATACTTCACCCGTTGTCGGTGAGTGCCGAATCAGGAGGCTGCGATGCGCCGGGTGGGGTCGTGGTTGTTTACGTTGGGGCTCATTGCCTTTGGCCTGCTGTGGCCGCTGCTGTTCACCGGCGGGTCGGGATCGGGAACAGCCGCGGGCCCTGCCGATCCCGTGGTGATCACCGAATACCGGGCGGATTTCACGGTCGACGCCGACGGACGGATGACCGCGGTCGAGACCATCACCGGCGATTTCCCCAGCGGCCGGCACGGCATCTTCCGCTACTGGGACGTGGCCAACCAGAACAATTCCCGGCTCCGGCAGGTGCCCGACATCACGTCGGTCACGATGGATGGTGTGCCGATGGCCTACGAGCTCCTGTGGGAGAGGGGCAACCGGTTCCGGGTCGCCAAGATCGGTGACCCCGCCACCACCCTGGACTGGGGCAGCCACGTCTTCGAGATCCGCTACAGCATCGACGGTGTCCTCGACCCGGGCTCTGTGGGACTGAGCCGTCAGTTCGCCTCGAACACCGGTGACCCCGCTGCCCGGTCGGCCTTCTACTGGAACGTCATCGCGCCGGCGTGGAACAACACGATCGAGCGGGCCGACATCTCGGTCACCCTGCCCGCCGAGATCACCGGGGCCGGTTGCAGTGTGGGATTCGGTGTCGGCAGCGGCTGTACGGATCTGCGCACCGAAGGCAACACCGTGCGGCTGGTGGCCACCGGCCTTCAGCCGCACACCCCGGTGACGCTGCGCGCCGGGGTCGACGTGGCGACACCGCCGCAGACGGTCCTGCCCTGGCCCTACACATGGGACCGGATCCTGGGGCGGTCGATCACCGCACTGGTCTGGGTCGCCCTGCTGACCGTCGGCATGGGATTCCTCGCGTACTTCTGGTCGCGGACCACCGTCGAACCGGCACCGGGATTCCCGGTGCAGTACGCGCCGCCGGAAGGGCTCGGGCCGGTGCAGACCGAGTACATCCGCACCGAGACCGTCCCCAAGAACGGGTTGAGCGCGACGCTGTTCCATCTCGCCGAGCGGGGACTCGTGGAGCTGCGGCAGGTCAGTGACAAGCACTGGAAGATCAAAGGTCTCGCGAAGCCGGCAGAGTGGGCCGGCGTCGATCCGGTCGGCATCGACGTAGGTGCCGCGCTCAAGGTGATGTCGGTGGGTGCGGAATTCTCCGCGAAGAACACCGCGACGTCGGGCAAGAAGCTGAGCAAGGCCAAAGCCGACATGGCTGTGGCCGTACGCAAGTGGGCGTTCGACGGCGGCTTCATGGTCAAGCGCCGCAAGGAACTGTGGGTTCGCGTCGCCAACGTGGTGGCGTTCTTCGCGGCGCTGGCCGGTTTCTTCCTCTTGTTCGGAATTCCGATGACTTTGTGGGGATTGCCCTTCGCGGTGTTCTTCCTGTGTTCACTGCGCGGCTGGCGTGGGGGTGTGGGGACCCGCCGGACTCCGGCAGGCCGGGAGCTGTGGTCGCGGGCAGAGGGATTTCACCGTCTGCTCTCCACCGATTCGGCCGAGACGAGGTTCGACTTCGCCGCCCGAAAAGACCTCTACCTGGCCTACATTCCTTTCGCGGTGGCCGGCGGTGCCGCGGCGCTGTGGGCCAAGAAGTATCAGGACACCATGGGTGCGGCTGCACCCCAGCCAAATTGGTACAACTCATCGTCGTCCTCGTCCGACAGCAGCCACGGTTTCAGCGGCGGATCCAGCGGTCCGGACTTCGACAGTTTCGAATCAGCACTATCGTCGTCGATCGGGGCGTACACCGCCTCGCAATCGTCGTCCTCCTCTTCGTCGGGCGGCGGGTCGTCGTCCGGTGGAGGTGGCGGCGGAGGCGGCGGCGGCGGAGGTGGGGGAGGTGGCGGCTCATGGTGAGGCTGCTGTTGGTCGTGGTGCTGATACTGGCCGTGGCGGTACTGGTGGGCTTCGTCGTCGGCTACAACAAGCTGCGGGCAGCCGACGTGCGGGTCGCCGAGGCGTTGAGCGGCATCGACGTCGAGTTGACCCGCCGGGCCGCGCTGATCCCGGCGCTGGTGCAGACCGTGGCGACGTTCGCCACACACGAGACGGCGGTGCTCGGCCGGGTCAGCAGTGCCCAGGCGGCGCTGACCTCGGCGACCGGAGGAGCCTCAGTGGTACAGCGCAGCGCCGCCGAACGGGATCTCGACTCGGCGCTGAGCGGGGTGCTGGCGCTGGGATCGTCCTACCCGCAACTCAATTCGTCGAACAACTTCCTGAATCTGCAGGAGAACCTGGCCGACACCGAGAACAAGCTGGCGTTCGCCCGGCAGTACTACAACGATGCGGTGGCCACCCTCAACCGGCTGGTCGGAACGATCCCGTGGGTGTATCTGGCCCCGCTGGCCGGGGTGTCGGAGCGGGAGTATTACCGCTCGCCCCAATAAGCTTCGAGGCCCCAGGCGGACTCACCTGAGCTCGCCGAAAAACTTTGGTCACTTTGGTCACGTCAGTCCCAAACTCAGGTGTTTCTGTCGGGGTGTCGAACTAGCGTTCGAATCATGGTGGTCGGGTTGGTGCTGAGCCGGGACGCGGTGCAGACAGCGCTGGTCGGCCACCGCGCCGCGACCGCGTCGCTGGTTGATGCCGATTTCACCGCGTTCGACACCGCGGAGTTGTTGGCGCTGCAGTCCGAGCGGGAGCGGCTCGCCCGTACCGAGGCTATGATCGATCACCGGATCCAGGCCGCTCTGATGGCTCGTGCCGCCCCGCACGAGATCGGGGGCAAGTCCTGGAAGGATGTACTGGCCTCCCGGATGCGGATCAGCGGCAGGGAAGCCTCCCGCCGGGTGGCCGCAGCCGCCGCCTTGGGGCCGCGGTATGCCGTCGGCGGTGAGGTGTTGGAGCCGCTGTTTCCCGCCTGCGCCGAGGCGCTGCTGGCGGGCACGATCAACACCGAACACATCACGATCATCCGTGACACCGTGGCCAAGGCCGAAAAGTACGTCAGCATCGCCGAACTCGGCCAGATCGAATCGGACCTGGTGGCCGCCGCGACGCGCGACACGCCCGAAACCTTGAAGGCCGCCGCCGAGAAACTGCTGTATCTGCTCAATCAGGACGGCGACTCGCCTGATGTCGCGGCGCACCTGCGTGGGCTGCGGATCGGCACGCAGGACGCTGACGGGCTGGTGCATGTCCAGGGCTGGCTGGATCCCGAGACGGCGTCGTATCTGACTACGGTCACCGGTGTGTGGGGTGCGCCGGGTATCAACAACCCAGCCGATCCCGAACCGGTCCACAACCCCACACCGAACCCGCTCGACGACCAGGCCGACACCCCCGGCCCCGATGCTGAGCCCGGCGTGCCCGGGCCTGATGTGAGCGACTCCGAGGCCGTCGATGTCATTGATGAGGAGTCTGAACTCGACGCCTGCGAGGAGCAGCAGACCTCTCATGAGCAGGACACCGCTCAGGCTCAGCACGACCAGCAGGCTGCCGCCGCACGGGACACTCGAACCCAGGCGCAGCGCAACCACGACGCGCTCAAAGCGGTGCTGCGCGAAGTGCTGATGTCCAAACGGCTCGGTCAGTATG
Source organism: Mycobacterium sp. 48b (assembly GCF_048282725.1). Taxonomy (NCBI): domain Bacteria; kingdom Bacillati; phylum Actinomycetota; class Actinomycetes; order Mycobacteriales; family Mycobacteriaceae; genus Mycobacterium; species Mycobacterium sp. 48b. The sequence goes on along the minus strand of NZ_JBLVUL010000001.1, from coordinate 4,676,274 downwards.
GCGGTCTGCCGGTCACGGTGGTGGTCTCCACGACCCTGGCCGAACTGGAGGCCGGCGCCGGCATCGCGGTCACCGGCTCGGGGCTGTGGATGCCCATGGCCGACTTGATCAGGCTGGCAGAGCACAGCTTCCACTACCTCACCGTCTACAAACACCACACCGCCGAACCGCTCTACATGGCTCGCACCAAACGATTGGCCACCAAAGCCCAACGCCTGCTGCTCTACAACCGTGACCGCGGCTGCACCCGCCCGGGATGCACTGCAGCGGCCGACCGTTGCGAGGTCCACCACGCCAAAGCCGACTGGCAACACGGCGGGCAGACCGATGCCCCCGACCTCGGCCTGGGCTGCGGACCCGACAACCGCTTGGTCGGACTCGGCTGGACGACCAGCGTCGACCCCGACACCGGTCGCGTCCACTGGCACCCACCACCCCTGATGGATACCGGCCAAGACACCGTCAACCACCACTTCCACCCCGAGGAGCTCCTCGTTCCTCCGGACGAAGCTGACGACGGGTAGAAACCGCCCGCTCAATCACAACCACGCTGACGCGCAGCATGATTGAAATCACCCATGTGCGGAATCGTGCCCGTGAACGCGGCTCTGCGATAGCGCTGAGAACATCCGGATGCAAGACCGCCGATTCGACATCGATGAGTCGACGCATTAGGGCCGCACCGCCCTGGCTCCCTAAACTGGATCGGTGCGCCTCGTCTTTGCCGGAACTCCAGAGCCCGCCCTCCCGTCGTTGCAGCGGCTGATCGACTCGCCCCGCCACGATGTGGTCGCGGTGCTGACCCGGCCCGACGCCGCCGCCGGGCGGCGGGGCAAGCCCGCTCCGTCACCGGTCGCGAAGCTGGCCCTTGAGCACGACATACCGGTGCTCCGGCCGGCCAAGCCCAATTCCGACGAGTTCATCGCCGAGCTGTCCGAGCTGGCACCCGACTGCTGTGCCGTCGTCGCCTATGGAGCGCTGCTGAGTGAACGGCTGCTCGCGGTGCCCCCGCACGGGTGGGTCAACCTCCACTTCTCGTTGCTGCCGGCCTGGCGCGGTGCGGCACCGGTACAGGCCTCCCTCGCCGCCGGTGACGAGGTGACCGGAGCGACGACATTCCTGATCGAGCCTGCCCTCGACTCCGGGCCCGTCTACGGCGTGGTCACCGAGCGGGTGCGCGACACCGACACCGCGGGAGAACTGCTTGGGAGACTTGCTGATTCGGGCGCGGCACTGCTGGAATCCACCATGGACGGCATCGCCGAGGGGGCGCTGACCGCGGTGCCGCAGCCGGCTGACGGAATGAGCCTGGCGCCCAAGATCACCGTGGAGTCGGCCCGGGTGCGCTGGGACCTGCCGGCCCACGTCATCGACCGGCAGGTCCGTGCGGTCACCCCGAATCCCGGCGCCTGGACGATGATCGGGGACCTCCGCGTCAAGGTCGGTCCGGTCACGGTGGATCAATCGGGAGATTCGTTGGCGCCCGGGGAAATCCGGGTCGAACGCAATGCCGTGCTGGTCGGTACCGGCTCGCAACCGGTCCGACTGGGTCAGATCCAGCCGCCGGGAAAGAAACTCATGAACGCCGCTGACTGGGCCCGCGGCGCGCGGTTGGAGGAATCGGTGCGCGCATCATGAGCAGGCCCTCGAACTCACCGAACCGACCGAACCGGCCCAACCGACCGAACCGCCAGCACCGGCGGACCCCGCTGGATCCGGCCCGCAGGGCGGCGTTCGACGTGCTGCGTGCGGTCTCGGAGCGCGACTCCTACGCCAACCTGGCCCTGCCCGCACTGCTGCGGGAACGGGGGATCGAGGGCCGCGACGCCGCCTTCGCCACCGAGCTGACCTACGGCGCCTGCCGGACCCGGGGGCTGCTCGACGCGGTCATCACCGCCGCGGCCGGGCGCCCGCCCGAGCGGATCGATCCGGTGCTGCTCGACCTGTTGCGGTTGGGCGCCTATCAGCTGCTGCGCACCCGGGTCGAACCGCACGCCGCGGTATCCACCACCGTCGAGCAGGCCGGAATCGAATTCGACACGGCCCGAGCCGGTTTCGTCAACGGCGTGCTTCGGACGATCTCGCGCAGCACCGAGCAGGAATGGACGCAGCAACTGGCGCCGCCGGCGGCCACCGACCCGGTCGGGCACGCCGCGTTCCTGCACGCCCACCCGCGGTGGATAGCCCAGGCCTTCACCGATGCGCTCGGCGCCCGGGCCGGTGAACTCGACGCCCTGCTGACCAGTGACGACGAACGCCCACTGGTCCATCTGGCGGCACGGCCCACCGCGCTCACCGCGGCCGAGCTGGCCGCACAGTCCGACGGCACCGTGGGCCGCTACTCGCCGTACGCGGTGTACCTGCCGGGCGGTGATCCCGGACAGTTGGCGGCCGTGCGCGACGGTGCCGCCCAGGTGCAGGACGAGGGCAGCCAGCTGGTGGCCCGCGCCCTGACCCTGGCCGAACTCGACGGCCCGGACAACGGTCGCTGGCTGGATCTGTGTGCGGGGCCGGGCGGTAAGACCGCGCTGCTGGCCGCCATCGGTGCGGCCTCGGGTGCCCGGGTCACCGCTGTCGAGCCCGCGCCGCGCCGTGCCGATCTGGTCGAGGAGAACACGCGAGGTCTCGACGTCGACGTGCGTCGGGTGGACGGTCGGGAATCGGGCCTGGAGGCCGGATTCGACCGGGTCCTCGTCGATGCCCCCTGCACCGGTCTGGGAGCGCTGCGCCGCCGGCCGGAGGCCCGTTGGCGGCGCCAGCCCGGCGACGTCCCCGGACTGGCCAAACTGCAGCGCGAACTGCTCGCCGCGGCCATCGCGCTGACCCGTCCCGGCGGTGTGGTCCTGTACGCGACGTGTTCGCCGCACCTGGCCGAGACGGTCGGGGTGGTGGCCGACGCGGTGCGCCGGCATCCGGTGACCCAGCTGGACACCCGGGAGTTGTTTGCCCCGGCCGACGACCTCGGCGACGGACCGCACGTCCAGCTGTGGCCGCACCGGCACGGGACCGATGCGATGTTCGCTGCTGCTCTGAAAGTAGGCTGACCGCCATGGCAGAACCCCTGATCGCCCCGTCCATCCTGTCCGCTGACTTCGCGCGGCTGTCCGATGAGGTCGCCGCGGTGGCCGGGGCCGACTGGCTGCACGTCGACGTCATGGACAACCACTTCGTGCCCAACCTCACGTTGGGCCTGCCGGTGGTGGAGTCCCTGCTCAAGGCGACCGACATCCCGATGGACTGCCACCTGATGATCGACCAACCCGAACGCTGGGCGCCGCCGTACGCCGAAGCGGGCGCCTACAACGTCACGTTCCACGCGGAGGCCACCGACAACCCGATCGGTGTGGCCCGCGATATCCGGGCCGCCGGTGCCAAGGCCGGGCTGTCGGTGAAGCCGGGCACCCCGTTGGAGCCCTACCTGGAGATCCTGAAGGAGTTCGACACCCTGCTGGTGATGTCGGTGGAGCCCGGGTTCGGTGGGCAGAAGTTCATCCCGGAGGTGCTCGCCAAGGTGGGCACCGCACGCAGGCTCGTCGATGCCGGTGAGCTGACCATCGTCGTCGAGATCGACGGCGGCATCAACGCCGACACCATCGAGCAGGCCGCCGAGGCCGGCGTGGACTGCTTCGTCGCCGGCTCCGCGGTGTACAGCGCGGCCGATCCCGCCGCCGCGGTGAAGTCCCTGCGTCAGCAGGCTGCGAGCGCCTCGAAGCATTTGACGCTATGACGCCCGAGGCCGCGATGCGGCTGGCCATCGAGCAGGCCGAACAGGTCAAGGGGTCGACATACCCGAACCCGCCGGTCGGCGCGGTGATCCTGGACCGTGACGGGCAGGTCGCCGGCGTCGGGGGCACGCAGCCCGTCGGAGGCGCGCACGCCGAGGTGATGGCGTTGCAGGCGGCCGGGGACCGGGCCGAGGGCGGCATCGCCGTCGTCACCCTGGAACCGTGCAATCACCACGGCCGCACCCCGCCATGCGTGGACGCGCTTCTGGCGGCGGGGATTTCGGCTGTCACCTTCGCCGTGTCCGATCCCAACCCCACAGCCGAGGGGGGAGCGCGGCGACTCGCCGAGGCCGGTGTCGCGGTGAGCGCCGGGGTGCTCGCGGACGAGGTCGAAAAGGGCCCGCTGCGCGAGTGGCTGCACAAGCAGCGCACCGGATTGCCGCATGTCACATGGAAATTCGCGACGAGTGTGGACGGCCGCAGTGCCGCCGCCGACGGTTCCAGCCAGTGGATCACCAGTGAGGCGGCCCGGGCGGACGTTCATCGCAAGCGGGCCGCGGCCGATGCGATCGTGGTCGGCACCGGGACGGTGTTCGTCGACGATCCGACGTTGACGGCGCGCCGGGCAGACGGCACGCTGACCGGGCATCAGCCCCTGCGGGTCGTGGTGGGTATGCGCGAGGTGTCGCCGGATGCCAAGGTGCTCAACGATGATTCGCACACGATGCTGATCCGCACGCATGATCCGCACGAGGTGATGCGGTCGCTCGGTGACCGGACCGATGTGCTCCTGGAGGGCGGGCCGACCCTGGCCGGGGCATTCCTGCGGGCAGGCGTCGTCAATCGGATCCTGGCCTACGTGGCGCCGATCCTGCTGGGTGGGCCGATCACCGCGGTGGACGACATCGGGGTGCCGAGCATCGGGCACGCCCAGCGGTGGGGGTTCGACGGCATCACCGCCATCGGGCCGGATGTTCGCCTGAGCCTGGTACCCAACTGATAGCAGGCTTTCAGTAGGTAGCCAGCTCTAGTTAGGGTGACCTAAGTTACGCTTGCGAAATACCGGGCATTGTCAGTCATGATCGGTACACTCGTACCAAAGCGCGTTCGCTGCCGAATGTGCGCCGGTGAACACGAGCAAAGGACGCGAGCATGACTGCACTGCAGGATTGGCTCCCCAGCACATCATTGACCCCCCGCACGCTCCGCGCGCTGGTGCGCGCTCCGCTTCGCCTCGTGTTGCCCAGCCGGCCGGTTGAGGCCGACCGGGCACCACGTTTGCTGAGCCCCGGGGTTGAACGCTGCTGAACCGGATCAGCTCGATCGATGGCGTCCCGGCGGCTGGTCGGTGCCCTGGGCCTCCGGGTCGGCGGACTGCACCGGAAGAACCTGCGTCGGTAGGTACAGCTGCCCGGTCGACGGGTCATCGCTCTCACCGGCGCCGAGGTTCTCGGGAGGGCCACTGAGTTCGTCGGCGTGGACGTGCCGCGCGGCGATCAGCAGGCCGAGCACCGCACCCGCAGCGCAGACGATCGCGGTGATCCCGAAAATATCGCCGTACATCGACACGTACGCCTCGCGATAGCGGGTCGCCTGAGATGCCAGCCGCTCCTGCAGCGACATCGAGCCGGTGTTGGCTGCGGCCGTCAGACCGGCCAGGTGCTGATTGAAGCGGTACAGACCCCAGGCCGACAGACCCGCCATACCGATCAGCATGCCGATCATCCGGGCCACCACGACGAATGCCGAGGCGATGCCGTGCTGGGCGGCGGGCACCACCCGCAGCGTGGCCGAGGTGAGCGGAGCGATGACCAATCCGAGTCCCAGGCCGACGATCGCCAGATCGGTGTCCAGGACCGGCAGCTGGAACAGCCCCAGGTCGTGGACCGCGTCGAGCACATCGCTCGACCACTTGGTGATCAGCCAGAACCCGCCGGCAGCGATCATCAGCCCGACGAACGTAATGATGCGATCCCCGACCCGGGTGGCGATCCAGCCACCGATCAGCGCGCCGATCGGCAGCGCGCCCAGGAACCACAGCAACAGGAACGCGGTCTCGTACTTGTCCTTACCGAGCACGCCCTGACCGAACAGTTCGACGTTGACCAGCGTGACCATCAGTGCGGCACCGGTGCACAACGAGGCGGCCAGCGCGGCCAGGAACGGCCGGAACTGCACACCCGCGGGTTCGATCAGCCGAGTGCGGGCGACCTTTTCCCACGCGAAGAACGCGACCGCGGCCACCAGCGCACCGATCAGGACCGGAAGGCCCCAGTCGGGCAGGACCTGCTTGCCGTCCGGTTCCGGGTTGTAGAGGCCGACAACGGCCAGGCCCAACGCGATCGCCAGCAGGACGCCGCCGATGACGTCGACCTTCTCGGGATGGTCGCTCGGTTCCTTGCCCGGCAGGCTGAAGTGGATCATCACCATGGCGATGACGGCCAGCGGCACATTGATCCAGAACACGGCCTGCCAGTGATGGAACAGGGCCACCGCGCCGATGCCGTAGAGCGGGCCCAGGACACTGCCGAATTCCTGCGCGGCGCCGACGCCGCCCAGCACGGCTGCCCGATTGCGCGCGGCCCACAGGTCGGCGGCCAGCGCCAGGGTCACCGGGAGCAGCGCGCCGCTCGCGGTGCCCTGCACCACGCGGCCGATGACCAGCATGGTCAGATCGCCCGACAGCGCGGTGATCACCGAGCCGATCGCGAAACCGGCCAGACCGACCTGGATCAGCATCTTGCGCCCGAACCGGTCGGAAGCCCGGCCCAGCAGCGGCATGGCCGCGATATAGCCCAGCAGATAGCCGGTGATGATGGGTGTGACCTGCTGGATCTTGTTGATCGCGATGCCGACGTCGGACATGATGTCGGTCATGATCGTGACCACGACGTAGGTGTCGAGGGCACCGAGCAGCACGGCGAGACTGCCCGCGCTGATCGCGATGTGGCGGTTGCGGCCGGATTTCACCGACTCCGCGGCCTGCATCAGGACGCGGGCTTGGTGACGGTGACCTGCTTGCCCCAGTCAGACAGGGTCATGGTGACGCTGTTTCCGGGGGTGGGTTCGAGCTTGGCCTGCAGCAGGGCGTGGTCGCCGTCTTCCTTGATCCACGCCGTAGCGGGGACCGGGCCCTCCGCCTTGAGCTGCGGGGCGATCTTGTTGACGGCGTCGGCGCTGACCGTGCCGGTCACGCGGACGCCTTCGGTGCCGTTGACCGACTCACGGCCGTCGGCCTTGGGGTCGGTGAAGCTCGACAGCACGTTGGCCAGGCCCAGATCGGGGTTCAGGATGGTCGACACGTCGTAGATCTTCTCCGCGGGTCCGTAGTCGGACAGCGGATCGCCTGCGGTCAGCGCGGCATACAGATTGCCCTCGGCGACCACGAACTTCGCGTCGGCTATCTTCTGGCCGAAGGCGTTGAGGTCGACGGTTCCCTCGGCGGCCACGGCCGGCGTGTTGGTCAGGTCGCCGTCGAGCTTCTCCACGGGAAGACCCTTGATGGTGCCCTGCACGGTCAGCAGCAGATGCACGCTCTGCTGGGCCTTGGTGGTGGCTGCGGATTGCTGAAGCAGCGTGGCCGCGTCGGGCAGCGGGGCATTCGACTTCTCAGAAGACGACGAGCAGCCCGCGACCAGCGCGGCGGCTGCGAAGAGGATTGCGAGTAAGGACTGGACTGCGAAGCGTGGGCGCGTCTGCATTACTGCATCGTAGAGGCTCGCGGCAGCCGGGCGTTTTCTCCAACTCCTACTCGGGCCGAATAGTCTGGTCGGCGTGTTCACCGGAATCGTTGAAGAGCTGGGTGTCCTGGTCGACAAGGCGGAGCTGACGGATGCCGCCAGATTCACCATTCGCGGCCCCGTGGTCACCGCCGACGCCGGTCACGGCGACTCGATCGCGGTGAACGGGGTCTGCCTGACCGTGGTGGACGTGTTGCCCGACGGCGCGTTCACCGCCGACGTCATGGGGGAGACGCTGAACCGGTCGAGTCTGGGTGGGGTCGGAGTGGGCAGCCAGGTCAACCTGGAACGGGCCGCCGCGGTGAACAGCCGCCTCGGCGGCCACATCGTGCAGGGCCACGTCGACGGCACCGGCACTGTGATCTCCCGCACGCCCTTCGACCACTGGGAAGTGGTCCGCATCGGCCTGCCCGGCGCGTTGTCGCGCTATGTCGTCGAGAAGGGGTCGATCACCGTCGACGGGGTCTCGTTGACGGTGTCCGCGGTGGGTGACGACTGGTTCGAGGTGTCGCTGATCCCCACCACGCGTGAGCTGACCACGTTGGGCCAGGCGAGCGTCGGGACGACCGTCAATCTCGAGGTCGACATCATCGCCAAATACGTGGAACGGCTGATGGCCGGTCCCGGTGAGTAAGAGCTGGCAATAACCGCTGGATTTCGGTGGTTCATACTGGAGTCGGCGATTGGTCCCGCATTGGGGACCTGTCATTAGAACAGGCAAGGTGGCGCAGATGACCAGGCTCGATTCCGTCGAGAGGGCGATAGCCGATATCGCGGCGGGCAAAGCCGTGGTGGTGATCGACGACGAGGATCGCGAGAACGAGGGCGATCTCATCTTCGCTGCCGAGAAGGCCACCCCCGAACTCGTGGCGTTCATGGTCCGCTACACCTCGGGCTACCTGTGTGTGCCGCTCGACGGCGAGATCTGCGACCGGCTGGGCCTGCTGCCGATGTATGCGGTCAACCAGGACAAGCACGGCACCGCCTACACCGTCACGGTGGACGCGAAAAAGGATGTGGGAACCGGCATTTCGGCGTCCGACCGGGCAACCACCATGCGTGCCCTGGCCGATCCGGGTTCTGTGATCGACGATTTCACCAAGCCCGGCCATGTGGTTCCGCTGCGGGCCAAGGACGGTGGCGTGCTGCGCCGTCCCGGACACACCGAGGCCGCCGTGGACCTGGCCCGCCTGGCCGGGCTGCAGCCCGCCGGCGCGATCTGCGAGATCGTCAGCCAGAAGGACGAGGGCGACATGGCACGCACCGATGAGCTGCGTGTCTTCGCCGACGATCACGACCTGGCGCTGATCTCGATCGCCGACCTGATCGAGTGGCGGCGCAAGCACGAGAAGCACATCGAGCGCATCGCCGAGGCACGGATCCCGACCCGGCACGGCGAGTTCGTGGCGGTCGGTTACAAGAGCATCTACGAGGACGTCGAGCATGTCGCGCTGGTTCGCGGCGACATCTCCGGTCCGGCCAGCGACGGTCACGATGTCCTGGTCCGGGTGCACTCCGAATGCCTGACCGGTGACGTGTTCGGTTCCCGGCGCTGTGACTGCGGCCCGCAGCTGGATGCCGCGATGGCGATGGTGGCCCGCGAAGGCCGCGGCGTGGTGCTCTACATGCGCGGGCACGAGGGCCGCGGCATCGGCCTGATGCACAAGCTGCAGGCGTACCAGTTGCAGGACGCGGGCGAGGACACCGTCGACGCGAATCTGAAGCTCGGTCTGCCCGCCGACGCGCGCGACTACGGCATCGGCGCGCAGATCCTGGTCGACCTGGGGATCCGGTCGATGCGGTTGCTGACCAACAACCCGGCCAAGCGCGTGGGTCTGGACGGTTACGGGCTGCACATCATCGAGCGCGTGCCGCTGCCGGTGCGGGCGAACTCGGAGAACATCCGCTACCTGATGACCAAGCGGGACCGGATGGGCCACGACCTCGTCGGCCTCGAGGACTACGACGAAGCGGTCAGCATGGACGACTACGACGAGGCGGTGTACCTGCTCGGTGACCGCAGGCCGCCCAGTGCGACCGATTCGGGTTCGACCCTGTGAGCGGCCACGGAGTTCCTGATCTTCCCCAGGTGGACGCTTCGAACGTGAAGCTGGCGATCGTGGCCAGCACCTGGCACACCCAGATCTGCGATGCACTGCTCGACGGAGCGCGCAAGGTCGCCGCTGACGCCGGTATCGCCGAGCCGACGGTGGTGCGTGTGCTCGGTGCCATCGAAATCCCGGTGGTGGCACAGGCATTGGCGGCCACCCATGACGCAGTGGTGGCGTTGGGTGTGGTCATCCGCGGTCAGACCCCGCATTTCGACTACGTCTGCGATGCGGTGACGCAGGGCTTGACCCGGGTGTCACTCGATGCGTCCACACCGGTCGCCAACGGCGTGTTGACCACCGACAACGAGGCGCAGGCCCTGGACCGAGCCGGTCTCCCGGATTCCACCGAGGACAAGGGCGCTCAGGCGGCGGCAGCGGCCCTGTCCACCGCGTTGACGTTGCGCGAACTGCGCGCCAAGGCGTGACCGCGAGATGACCGACAAGAAGACTGCGGACACCTGGGACCTTGAGATCCGGCCTTACCGGACACCGTATTTCGCCTACGGTGCCGCGCTGATCATCTTCCTGGCCCACGTCGCGGTCGGCGTGCTGCTGAAGGTGGGCTCCACCGGCGTGGTCTTCCAGACCTCCGACCAGGTGGCGATCGCCCTGCTGGGAGCGATCATCGGCGCAGTGGTGCTGTTGTTCGCGCGACCGCGGCTGCGGGTCGGCTCATCGGGTGTGGCAGTCCGGAATCTGATCAGTTTCAAGGTGATTCCCTGGTCCGAGGCTCTCGGGGTGTCGTTCCCGGTCGGAGCCCGCTGGGCCCGGCTGGACCTGCCCGACGACGAGTACATCCCCGTGATGGCGATCCAGGCCATCGACAAGGACCGCGCGGTCAAGGCGATGGACGAGGTCCGGGACCTCATCGACCGCTATCGCTCAAATCTCGTCTGACCCAATCTCGTCTGACACCGCAGGATCAGCCGACGTCGCCGAGCACCACGCCTTCCCGGCGCGGATCGGCGCCGCCGATCCAGCCGTTCGGCGTTCGGACCAGGGCTGACAGGCCACTGGACTGATCCGCCAGCGAAACCTGATGGCCGAGTGCCCGCAGTCCCTCGACCAGTTGATCACGGTCGCCGTTGGCGACGGTGTCGACCAGCGGGTGTTCCCCTCCGACGTTGGTCACGGGTGTGTTGGCCGCCCCGAAGTCGATCATGGATACCGCCTGCTGTGGATCCAGGTTCCAATCCATGACGCCGACAAGGGTTTTCACGACGTACTGGATGATCACCGAGCCGCCGGGGGAGCCTGTGACCGCATACAGGGGACCGCGTTGCGGCCCGGTCTTGTCGAACACCAGGGTCGGCGCCATGGTGCTGCGCGGGCGCTTGCCGGGCTGAACCCGGTTGGGTATGGGATGGCCTTCGGCGCTGGTCGGCTCGGCGGAGAAGTCGGTGAGCTGGTTGTTCAGCAGGAAGCCGTCGACCATGTGGAACGAACCGAAGGCGGACTCGATCGTGGTGGTCAGTGACGCCGCATTGCCCTGACTGTCGATCACGCTGATCTGGCTGGTGCCGTGTTCCGGCGGGGGCGGGATGGTCATCGGCGGGGCGAAGTCCCCGGGCGCGGCTGTGCCCATCGTGTGGTTCCGGGAGATCAGGGCGGCGCGGCCGGTGAGGTAGGCGCCGCCGAGAAGTGCCTCCGGCGATCCGCCGGGGAGCGGGACGAAATCGGTGTCGGCGACGTAGCGGTCGCGGTCGGCGTACGCGAGGCGTTCGGCCTCCGAGACCAGGTGCACCCCGGTCACCGACGGATGCCCGCCGTTGAGGTCGATTCGGGCGGGTTTGTAATCGCTCATGGGAAAGTGCTCGAGTATGCCGAGGGTGGCGGCCACCGCGATGCCGCCCGACGACGGCGGAGGCATGCCGCAGACCTCGCGGCCGCGGTAGGTGGTGCACAGCGGGTCGCGCTTTTTGACGGTGTAGCCGGCGAGGTCCTGTTCGGTCATGACGCTCGGGGTGCGGCCGCCGCTGGTATCGGTCGCGGCTGCCACGACAGCGCGGGCGATGTCGCCGGTGTAGAAGGCCTGCGCACCCTCGGATGCGATGGCGCCCAAGGTTTTCGCGTAGGCCGGATTGGTCATGCGGGTGCCCACCGGCTTCGGACTGCCGTCGGGGTTGAGGAAGTAGCCGGCGGCAGCGGGGTCCACCCGGAGTTGGGCGTCGGCATCGTCGATGGCCGCGGCCAGGCGCGGGCTGATGTCGAATCCCCGGTCGGCCATCGAGACGGCCGGGTCGAACAGGTCGCGCCAGGCCTTCTTACCGAACTGGCGGTGCACGTCGTCGAGCAGGCGCACGATCCCCGGTACCCCGATGGAGCGGCCCGACGCCCGGGCGTCGGGTTTGGGGAGCGTGCGGTCGGTGTCCGAGACCCAACGCAGGTAGTTCTCGGTCGCCGCGGCGGGGGCGGTCTCACGTCCGTCATAGGCGCGCACCGCGTTGCCCGCCGCGTCGTAGTACAGCAGGAAGCCACCGCCGCCGATCCCCGAAGACTGGGGTTCGACGAGACCGAGCACTGCCTGAGCGGTCACCAGCGCGTCGGCAGCCGTGCCGCCGTCGCGCAGCACCTTGCAGGCGGCTTCGGTGGCCAGCGGATTGGCGGTGGCCACCGCGTAGGTGGCAGTGCGAACGGCTGTCATGTCGCTGCGGTAGCCGGTTCCGATTTCGGGGTTGGCGCCCAGGTCGGGGGTCGTCGGCGGTGCCGACGGTGGGGCAGGCGTCGGCGGTGCCGACGGTGGGGCAGGTGTCGGCGGTGCCGACGGTGGGACTGGGCCGGGCGGTGGCGGTGCCTGCGGCGGCCTGGGCAGCGGGGTTCCGTTGGAAAGGATCTGGCACGGCCCGGCATCGGTCCTCGCGGGGCGCCGACTGCCGTCGGCGCACCCGGCAAGGATCACGGCGACGACACTGAGCAGCGCGATGACCGAACGGGTGGACGCCAGCAACCGCACAGTTCGACGGTAGCGGAGTTCCGTCGGATCGCGGCAGTAACCTGGAAACCGTGCCCGATCCAGCGACGTACCGGCCGGCGCCCGGATCGATACCAGTTGAGCCGGGCGTGTACCGGTTCAGGGACCCGCACGGCCGGGTCATCTATGTCGGCAAAGCCAAGAGCCTGCGCAGCCGGCTGACGTCGTACTTCGCCGATATCGCCGGCCTTGCACCGCGCACCCGGCAGATGGTGATGACGGCGGGCAGCGTCGAGTGGACCGTGGTGACCACCGAGGTTGAGGCGCTGCAGCTGGAGTACAACTGGATCAAGGAATTCGATCCACGCTTCAACATCCGCTACCGCGACGACAAGACGTACCCGGTGTTGGCGGTCACACTCAATGAGGAGTACCCGCGGCTGATGGTGTACCGCGGACCACGGCGCAAGGGCGTGCGCTACTTCGGTCCCTATTCGCACGCGTGGGCGATCCGGGAGACACTCGACCTGCTGACCCGGGTGTTTCCGGCCAGAACTTGTTCTGCGGGAGTTTTCAAGCGGCACAGGCAGATCGACCGTCCGTGTCTGCTCGGCTACATCGACAAGTGCTCGGCACCGTGCATCGGCCGGGTCAGCGCCGAGGAACACCGGCGGATCGTGCTGGATTTCTGCGACTTCCTGTCGGGCAAGACCGACCGGTTGGCCCGCGACATGGAGCAGCAGATGACCGCGGCCGCCGAGGAGCTGGACTTCGAGCGGGCCGCCCGGTTGCGCGATGACATCGCGGCACTCAAACGCGCGCTGGAGAAGCAGGCCGTGGTCCTCGGCGACGGCACCGATGCCGACGTGGTGGCGTTCGCCGATGACGATCTCGAGGCGGCCGTGCAGGTGTTCCATGTCCGCGGCGGCCGGGTGCGGGGTCAGCGCGGCTGGATCGTCGAGAAGTCCGGCGACCCAGAACAATCCGGGCAGGAGCATCTCGTCGAGCAGTTCCTCACCCAGTTCTACGGTGAGCAGGCCGAACTGGGCGGAGCGGCCGACGAGGCGACCAACCCGGTGCCACGCGAAGTTCTGGTGCCGGTGCTGCCGCCGAATGCCGAGGAACTGGCGGCGTGGTTGTCGGGGCTTCGTGGTTCGCGGGTGAGCTTGCGGGTGCCGGTGCGCGGCGACAAGCGCACATTGGCCGAGACCGTCGCGCGCAATGCGCACGAGGCGCTGGCCCAGCACAAGCTCAAGCGCGCCGGTGACTTCAACGCGAGATCGGAAGCGCTGCAGAGCATTCAGGATTCCCTCGGCCTGGCCGACGCACCGTTGCGGATCGAATGTGTGGACATCAGCCACGTGCAGGGCACCGATGTGGTCGCGTCGCTGGTGGTGTTCGAGGATGGCCTGCCGCGGAAATCGGACTATCGGCATTACGCGATCCGCGAAGCTGCCGGTGAAGGACGCTCGGACGACGTCGCCTCCATCGCCGAGGTGACGCGGCGCCGTTTCCTGCGGCACGTGAGCGATGCGCAGCCGGATCTGGGCACGGACCAGCGTCCACGCCGGTTCGCGTATCCGCCCAACCTGTTCGTCGTGGACGGTGGTGCCCCTCAAGTGAACGCGGCGGCCGCGGTGCTCGACGAGCTCGGCGTCACCGACGTCGCGGTGATCGGGCTGGCCAAGCGGCTCGAAGAAGTGTGGGTGCCGGCCGAGCCCGATCCGGTGATCTTCCCGCGCAACAGTGAGGGGCTGTATCTGTTGCAACGCGTACGCGACGAGGCACACCGGTTCGCGATCAGTTATCACCGCAGCAAGCGGTCCAAGCGGATGACCGCCTCGGCGCTCGACTCGGTGCGTGGGTTGGGGGAGCAGCGCCGCAAGGCGTTGGTGACGCATTTCGGCTCGGTCGCGCGGCTCAAGGACGCCACGGTGGAGGAGATCACGGCGGTGCCCGGGATCGGTGTGACTACGGCGAAGGCTGTCCTGGCTGCGCTCGGCGGCGAGCCGCCAATCGAACCCGGCGGCGAGCCGCCAATCGAGCAATCGGGTACACCGCCGTCGGTCCAGAGCGGTGACCCGCGAAGTGAGAACAGCGCCGGACTGGGCGATTCAGGGACGCCCGCAACGGTTATCGAGGATGATCGACGCAGGGTGTCGGGATGACGGGTAACGGGGACATGAATAGCCAGGCGGGTCGCGCATGAATGAACATCTGCGCGAGGGCGGCATCGTGGGTGGTGCGGACGCGGATTCGGGAATCGATGTGGTGCTGGTCACCGGCCTGTCCGGGGCGGGCCGCGGTACCGCGGCCAAGGTGCTGGAAGACCTCGGCTGGTACGTCGCCGACAACCTGCCGCCGGAGCTGATTGCCCGCATGGTCGAGCTGGGGCTGGCCGCCGGTTCTCGGATCACCCAGCTTGCCGTGGTGATGGATGTGCGGTCGCGCGGCTTCACCGGTGATCTCGATTGGGTGCGCAATGAACTGGCGGCGCGCAGCATCACCCCGCGGGTGCTGTTCCTCGAGGCCTCCGACGACATCCTGGTGCGCCGCTACGAGCAGAACCGTCGCAGCCACCCGCTACAGGGCACGCAGACCCTGGCCGAGGGGATCGCCGCCGAGCGGGCTTTGCTGGCCCCGGTGCGCGCGGCGGCCGATCTGGTGATCGACACGTCCGCACTCCCGGTGCCGGCGTTGCGTGAGAGCATCGAGCGTGCGTTCGGCGGTGAGACCGTCGCCTACACGAACGTCACGGTGGAGTCCTTCGGCTACAAGTACGGCCTGCCGATGGATGCGGACACGGTGATGGATGTGCGGTTCCTGCCGAACCCGCACTGGGTCGACGAATTGCGCCCGCACAGCGGCCAACACCCGGATGTGCGTGACTACGTGCTGGGACAACCGGGGGCCAGGGAATTTCTCGACACTTACCATCGTCTGTTGGACGTGGTGATCGCCGGATACCGCCGGGAGGGGAAGCGTTATATGACCGTCGCCATCGGCTGTACTGGCGGCAAACATCGCAGCGTGGCGATCGCCGAGGCGCTCGCCGAGCGGTTGCAGGGCGGTGACGGGCTCACTGTGCATGTGTTGCACCGGGATCTGGGTCGCGAATGACCCCGCGGATCGTGGCCCTCGGCGGAGGGCACGGGTTGTACGCGACCCTGTCGGCGGCGCGGCGGCTCAGCCCGCACGTGACGGCGGTGGTGACCGTTGCCGACGACGGGGGGTCGTCGGGTCGGTTGCGCAGCGAACTCGATGTGGTGCCTCCCGGTGACCTGCGAATGGCGTTGGCGGCCTTGGCCTCTGACAGTCCGCACGGCAGGTTGTGGGCGACCATCATCCAGCATCGGTTCGGTGGCAGCGGCGCACTGGCCGGTCATCCGATCGGCAATCTGATCTTGGCGGGTCTCAGTGAGGTGCTGGCCGATCCGGTTGCGGCACTCGATGAACTCGGGCGAATCCTGGGGGTGAAGGGCCGGGTGCTGCCGATGTGCCCGATCGCCCTGCAGATCGAGGCCGACGTCGCCGGCCTGGAGTCCGATCCTCGGATGAGCCGGGTGATCCGCGGTCAGGTGGCAATTGCCACCACGGTGGGCAAGGTGCGACGGGTGCGACTGCTGCCCGGGGATCCGCCGGCCACCCGGCAGGCCGTCGAGGCGATCATGAGCGCCGATCTCGTGGTGCTCGGGCCGGGGTCGTGGTTCACCAGTGTGATCCCGCACGTGTTGGTGCCTCAGTTGGCGGCGGCATTGCGGGCGACGGCGGCGCGGCGTGCGCTGGTCTTGAATCTGGCGGCGGAACCGGGTGAAACCGCGGGGTTCTCGGCCGAGCGTCACATCCACGTTCTGGCCCAGCATGCCCCGGACTTCAGCGTGCATGACATCATCGTCGATGCCAGCCGGGTGCCGAGCGACCGTGAACGGGAGCAACTCAGCCGCACAGCCAACATCCTCAATGCCCGCGTTGAGTTTGCTGACGTGTCTCGACCTGGTACACCTTTACATGACCCGGCGAAGTTGGCCGCGGTGCTGGAGGGTGTCCGGTTGCGCGCGATGGCGCCCGGAATAGTGCAGGAGTCCACCGTTCCCACGCCCGCTGCGAGGTCGGTCGACGTGGCGCAGCAGGAGCCGGCGCCGAATACACCGAGAGGGGACGATCCGTGGCGATGACAGCCGAGGTGAAAGACGAGCTGAGCCGTCTCGTAGTCAACTCGGTGAGTGCTCGCCGCGCGGAGGTGGCGTCGTTGTTGCGCTTTGCCGGCGGTCTGCACATCGTGGCAGGCCGGGTGGTGGTGGAAGCCGAGGTGGATCTCGGGATCATCGCGCGCCGCCTGCGTAAGGACATCTACGACCTGTACGGGTACAACGCG
Source organism: Mycobacterium sp. 48b (assembly GCF_048282725.1). Taxonomy (NCBI): domain Bacteria; kingdom Bacillati; phylum Actinomycetota; class Actinomycetes; order Mycobacteriales; family Mycobacteriaceae; genus Mycobacterium; species Mycobacterium sp. 48b. The sequence continues at coordinate 4,659,412 of NZ_JBLVUL010000001.1, read as the reverse complement.
GTGGTGCACGTGTTGTCGGCCAGTGGGATCCGCAAGAACACCCGCTACGTCGTGCGGGTGGCTGCCGATGGGGAAGCGTTGGCCCGGCAGACCGGGCTGCTCGACCTCCGCGGACGCCCGGTGCGCGGCCTGCCCGCTCAGGTGGTCGGCGGTAGCGTCGGTGACGCCGAGGCGGCGTGGCGTGGCGCGTTCCTCGCGCACGGTTCGTTGACCGAGCCGGGACGATCGTCGGCGCTGGAGGTCAGCTGCCCCGGTCCGGAGGCGGCTCTGGCGCTGGTCGGCGCGGCCAGGCGGCTCGGCGTCAGTGCCAAGGCCCGCGAGGTGCGCGGCAGCGACCGCGTCGTGGTGCGCGACGGCGAGGCGATCGGCGCGTTGCTGACCCGCATGGGGGCCCAGGACACGCGGTTGACGTGGGAGGAACGGCGCATGCGCCGCGAGGTCCGCGCCACCGCCAATCGTCTGGCCAATTTCGACGACGCCAACCTGCGTCGGTCGGCGCGTGCCGCGGTGGCCGCGGCTGCCCGGGTGGAGCGCGCGTTGGACATCCTGGGTGAGGGTGTGCCCGATCATCTGGCCGCGGCGGGCAAACTGCGCGTCGAACACCGGCAGGCATCCCTGGAGGAGTTGGGCCGGCTCGCCGACCCGCCGATGACCAAAGATGCTGTGGCCGGCCGTATCCGGCGCCTGCTGTCGATGGCCGACCGCAAGGCCAAGCAGGAAGGGGTTCCCGACACCGAGTCGGCGGTGACCCCGGACCTGCTCGACGACGCCTGATCCGCCGCGGTACGAAGGGTCGTCGCCGCGAGTGGCGGCAACCCCCTTGCCGATGACCGAAAACGGCTGCTGCCAAGGCTATTCGGCGCAACTGGCTCCCGTCGCAGCGGTGCCGGCTGTGCAGTGGTTGGCTGCGGTTTCGCTGGCGCTCCACGCGAGAAGTTCGACGGTGTCGACCTGTCGGCCGTGAAGCGCTACAAGCCGGGGACATGCGTCAGCCCGCCACGCCAGGGAGGCGGCTTCGGAATCCTCGCGATAGGTGATGGCTTACTGGGGTCGGTGCGGTTCCAGGTGATGGACAGATCGTCGAATTTCTGGTGGGCGATCCCTACCTGCTCGGCCGCTGACGTCCATGGATATTTCGGATAGCGAACACTATCCGAAATTTCAGATAACGAGTACTATCTGAAATATGGCGCACGACGAAAGCTCAAAGGGCCCGGCCGCGGCGCGGCTGACGCGGGCTGAGAATCAGGCCAGGACCAGGGCGGCGCTCTTGGAAGCGGCCGCCCAGACCTGCGCCCGCAAGGGATACGCCGCCGCATCGGTCGACGAGATCGCCGCGGCGGCGGGCTATTCGGTCGGCGCCGTCTACTCGAACTTCTCCAGCAAGGAAAACCTCTTCTCGGAGCTGATGAATGAGCGTGCCTCCGGTCGGCTCGACCAGGTGGCGCAGACCATCTCCGGGAACGCCAGCGGGCCGTTGACCGCGTTGGGCCGCGTGCTCGTCGAGATTGCCGACAACGACATCGAATTCGAGGCGATCCAGGCAGAGTTCTGGCTGCACGCGGTGCGCAACCCCGACGCCATGACGATTCTGCAGGAGAGGTCGGCGCGCACGCTGGCCTCACTGCGCGAGATCCTTGCCGAGGCGCTGGAGCGCAACAACATCGACGACAGCGTCTCGGTGGACGGATTCGCGGTGGTGGTCCTCGCGCTGTTCCAGGGACTGATCCGGCAGCGGCGCATCGACCCGACCCGGGTGCCGGAGGAACTGTTCGGTCAGGCACTGTCCTGGCAGTTGGCCGGTATGCCCAAGAAAGCCACGGGGTAGCCCCGATGGATCCGTTGCGCATCGGGCTCTACGCCATGCCCGCCTTCTTCGTCCTGATGGCGGTCGAGTTCCTCAGCTACTACTTCGACAAAGACAAGGACACAGACGGCCGCGATTCCGCCCGGCGCCGAGCCGGCATCTCCTGGCGGGACACCGGCACCAATCTGTCGATCTATGTGCTGGGCTTCATCCTGCGGCCGCTGGACAAGTTCATCGCGGTCCCGATGGTGGCGATCGCGGCCGCCGTGACACCGCTGCACCTCTCGGCCTCTCACTGGTGGGTCTGGGTGCTGGCCATCGTGCTGGCCGACCTGGCCTACTACCTGCAACACCGGATGTCACACCGCATCCGGCTGTTCTGGGCAGCCCACAACGTGCACCACTCGAGCCTGTACTTCAACCTGTCCACGGCCACGCGGTTGTCCTGGCTGATTCCCGGATCGTTCCTGGCCACCATCGGTTACGCCGCGGTGGCACTCATCGGCATCCCGGCCTGGATGGTCTTCCTGTCGCAGGCCATCGTGCTGCTCTACCAGTTCCCGATCCACACCGAGCGCATCGACCGGTTGCCCCGCGTCATCGAGTTCGTGTTCAACACCCCGTCGCATCATCGCGTGCACCACGGAGCCAACAACCCCTACCTGGACAAGAACTACGCGGGCATCTTCATCCTGTGGGACCGGATGTTCGGCACCTTCGTCGCCGAAGACGAACCGGTCCGGTACGGACTCACCAAGAACATCGACACCTACAACCCGATCAAGGTGAACTACCACGAGTTCGTCGCCATGGTCGGCGACGTCTGGCGGGCCCGGAGCTGGCGCGGCCGGCTCGGATACCTGTTCGGCCCGCCCGGATGGAGCGAAAATGCCGATGCCACAACGGCTGTGGAAGCCTATGCGCAGAAGGTGCCGGTCCCGAACGCGATGAGCTGAGGGCCGGCGACCAGATCTGATCCGCTTGCCGCCCCATCCGCAGGGGTGGCGGCTCCGAATGCCTGATGACGTCGCAACACGCTGCGTCACGGGAGGAAGGAGCATGCCATGGTGGACCGCTTCGCCAGCTTGATCGGCGACACCGTTGCTCTGGCCGGGTCGGTCGTCGGATGCCGGAGGGGCACCGAAGAACCGCCCTACCGGGCTGAACCGCTGATCGATGGGGTCGAGCTGCGTCACTATCTGCCGCGTCTGGCCGCCGAGACCACTGTCTTCGCAGCGGACAGGGAGGCTGCGCTGCACACCGGATTCCGTCGGTTGGCCGGCTACATATTCGGCGGCAACCACCGCCACGGCGCGGTTGCCGCCTCGGCATCCGAACGTGACACCGCCCGGGGCGGGCAGAAGATCGCGATGACGGCCCCGGTGGCGCAGGACGGCGATGCCGAGCAGGGGTGGGACGTCCGGTTCTACCTACCGGCCGCGTGGACGGTGCAGACGCTTCCCGAACCCGATGACAATCGGGTTCGGATCGTCGAGTTGCCCGCTCAGACCGTCGCCGTGCTGCGATTCAGTGGGGATCGCGGGGCGGACGCCATCTCGCGGCGTACCGAGCAACTCCGGGAGACGCTGCGGGCCACCGGTTTCGACAGCCAGGACGAGGCGACGGCCTGGTTCTACGATCCACCGTGGACGCTACCGCCGCTGCGGCGAAACGAGGTCGCTGTCCCGGTCGACGCGTAGTTCGGGCACTTCGCTGGGCGTGCGCCTCCACCAGATCGCCGGCCGGGTGATAAGTGAGCCACGCTGACGTCATTGCGGCGTTGTAGTGTGTGGCGACCAACTGGACGTCGAACCAGTTCACGACCCCGATTGAGGCAGCGGCCGCAATGAGACTGATTCTTGAGCTGATCCGCCCGTACCGGTTGCTGGTCGCCGGGATCTTCGCGGTACTGCTCGTCCAGATCGCCACCGGCCTGGCCGCGCCCTGGCCGTTGAAGGTCGTGCTCGACAGCGTCGTCGGCCACCACCCGCTGCCGGGATGGCTGCACGGTCTGCTGCAGCCGCTGCTCGGCGGCGAAGGCAAGATGCACATCGCCGGTCTGGCCGCGATCATGGTGTTCGTCATCGCGGTGGTGGCAGCCATCGCGTCCTATACCGCCAACTACCTGACCGAAACCGTCGGCCAGCGAATCGGCAACGACCTGCGCACCCGCGCCTACCACCACCTGCAGCAGTTGTCCCTCAACTACTTCGACACCCACCGCGTGGGCCCCATCTTGAGCACGCTCACCGACGACGTCGACACCATCCAGGGCTTCGCGTCGTCCTCGACGCTGGGCATCGCAACCGACCTGCTGACCATCGTCGGCATGTTGGCCATGATGTTGTGGCTGCAGTGGGACTTCACGCTCATCGCCCTCGCGGTGGCGCCGCTGCTGCTGTTGTTCGTGTCCCGGATCCGCAAGGCGGTCAAGGCCGCGACACATGAAGTGCGCAAGCGGGAATCCGACATCGTCGCGGTCGCGGAGGAGGGGCTGCAGTCGATCCGGGTGGTCAAGGCCTTCGACCGCGAGGACATGCAGGAGCGTCAACTGGCGATCGCCGGTCAGCAGGCCGTCGATGCGGCACTCAACGCGCGGCGGGTCAAGTCCGTGGTGTCACCGATTGTCGGCGTCGTGGTGGCCGCCTGTACCGCGGTGGTGTTGTGGCGGGGCTCGGCGCTCATCCTCGCCGGCGCGATGACGGCAGGCACGCTGACCGTGTTCATCTCCTATCTCGCGTCGTTCTTCAAACCGGTGCAGGATCTGGCCAAACTCACCAACACCATCGCCATGGCCTCGGTCGGCGTGGACCGCGTCAACGCCCTGCTGACCGCCGAGACCTCGGTTCAGGAGAAACCCGACGCGGTCGAGCCGGAGCAGCTCAGGGGAGCCATCAGCTTCGATCGGGTGGCGTTCGGCTACGACAGTGAAACTCCCGTCCTTCGCGAAGTCACCTTCGAGGTGCAGCCCGGTCAGTTGGTGGGCGTCGTCGGGCACACCGGGAGCGGAAAATCCAGCCTGGTCAGCCTGATTCCGCGGTTCTACGACCCGAGCGCGGGCACCGTCCAGATCGACGGGGTGGACCTGCGCGACTACAAACTCCATGAACTTCGCAGCCAGATCGCCTACGTCTTGCAGGACACGGTGCTGTTCCGGGGCACCATCCGCGAGAACATCGCCTTCGGCCGGCCCGACGCCGATCCCGACGAGATCGTCGAGATGGCCAAACTGGCCAACGCCCACGAGTTCATCTCCGCGATGCCGCTGGGCTATGACAGTCCGGTGGGTGAGCGGGGGTTGACTCTGTCCGGCGGTCAGCGGCAACGCATCGGCATCGCCCGCGCCCTGATCCGGGACAGCCCCATCTTGATCCTCGACGAACCGACCGCCGCCCTGGACGCCGAGTCCGAGCACCTGGTGATGACAGCGCTGCAGCGACTGATGAACGGCCGCACGGTGATCACCATCGCCCACCGCCTCAGCACGATTCGCGATTCGGACAAGATCGTCGTGCTTGAGGAAGGCCGGGTGGTGGAGGAGGGCACGCACAGCGAGCTGCTGACCGCAGGCGGCAGATATGCCGAGTTGCACCGCATCCAATACGAGGACGAGACAACGTGACACGTTCGCTGATCATCCTGCCCGACGACTCGGCGCAGCCGGTGCTCGACGCCATCGGTGCGGCCACCCGCTCGGTGCGGATCAAGATGTTCGCCTTCAACCACCTGCCGCTGCTGGAGGCCGTGGTGGCCGCCCACCGGCGTGGCGTGGACGTCAAGGTCATGCTCAACCCCGAACGCCGCGACGGGGAGACCGACAACGACAACGCGCGGGAGACGTTGCAGCGGTTCGGTATCGAGGTCCGGGCCAGCAACCCGGCCTTCGATCTGACCCACGAGAAGTCCATGGTCGTCGACGACGACCATGCGTTTGTCGAGTCGCTGAACTGGACCGAGGAGAACTTCACTGTGACGCGGGACTATGCCGTCGTCACACCCAGCGCCTACGAGGTGGCCGAGATCGTCGATTGCTTCGAGGCGGACTGGGCGCGTGAGGAGTTCGATCCGGGCGGCGGAGCACACCTGATCTGGTGCCCGACCAATGGTCGCCATCGCATCGCCGAATTCATCGACAGCGCCAAGCACACGCTGTTCGTCCAGAACGAGCGATACCAGGATCCGGTGATCATCGAGCGCCTGGTCCGTGCGGCGCATCGCGGGGTGAAGGTTCACGTCATGGCCCGCGCGCCCCACCACCTCAAGTCGGGCAAGCTCCTCGAGGGCGTCAGTGGGATGCGCATCCTGGACGACGTCGGCATCAAGATCCATCGGCTCAAGCACATGAAACTGCACGCGAAGATGATCCTGGCCGATCGCGAACGTGCGATCGTCGGTTCGATCAACTTCTCCCCGGGTAGCTTCGACCATCGTCGCGAGTTGGCCATCGAGGTGACCGATCATCACATCCTCAAGCGCCTCAACGAGGTCGCCCACCATGACTGGAAACATTCGGAGCCGATGGACCTGTCGGACGAGGGGTTGATCGCCGATCTGGTCGGTCAAGACCCCCACGAACTCGACCAACTCGCCCTACGCGACCCCGACATCTGATGCACTGACCGGACCGCACAGTGAGGGCTTTTCGCTACTAGGCTGGCGGCGAGCAGTTACCGGCAACCGAGGGAGAAATCACGTGACCATCCGGGTAGGCGTTAACGGCTTCGGCCGCATCGGGCGCAACTTCTACCGGGCCCTGGCAACGCAGCAGGCCGAGGGCAAGAACACCGACATCGAGATCGTGGCCGTCAACGACCTCACCGACAACGCCACCCTGGCTCACCTGCTGAAGTTCGACTCCATTCTCGGCCGCCTGCCGCAAGACGTCAGCCTCGAGGGCGAAGACACGATCGTCATCGGCGACAAGAAGATCAAGGCCCTCGAAGTCAAGGAAGGTCCGGCGGCGCTGCCGTGGGGCGACCTGGGCGTCGATGTCGTCGTCGAGTCCACCGGTATCTTCACCGCCCGCGCCAAGGCCCAGGGCCACCTCGACGCCGGGGCCAAGAAGGTCATCATCTCCGCGCCGGCCAGCGATGAGGACATCACCATCGTGCTGGGCGTCAACGACGACAAGTACGACGGCAGCCAGAACATCATCTCCAACGCCTCGTGCACCACGAACTGCCTCGGCCCACTGGCCAAGGTCCTCAACGACGAGTTCGGCATCGTCAAGGGCCTGATGACCACCATCCACGCCTACACCCAGGACCAGAACCTGCAGGACGGCCCCCACAAGGATCTGCGCCGCGCCCGCGCCGCCGCGCTGAACATCGTGCCGACCTCCACGGGTGCCGCGAAAGCGATTGGCCTCGTCTTACCTGAATTGAAAGGCAAGCTCGACGGCTACGCCCTGCGCGTGCCGATCCCCACGGGTTCGGTCACCGACCTGACCGCCGAGCTCGCCAAGCCGGCGCCAGCCGACGAGATCAACGCCGCCATGAAGGCCGCCGCCGAAGGGCCGATGAAGGGCATTCTCAAGTACTACGACGCGCCGATCGTGTCCAGCGACATCGTCACCGATCCGCACAGTTCGATCTTCGACTCGGGTCTGACTAAGGTCATCGACAATCAGGCCAAGGTTGTTTCCTGGTACGACAACGAGTGGGGATACTCCAACCGCCTTGCCGATCTGGTCGAACTCGTAGGGAAGTCGCTCTAATACCAATGACTGTTAAAACACTCGCTGACCTGTTGGCCGAGGGCGTGGAGGGGCGGGGCGTGCTCGTGCGCTCCGACCTGAACGTCCCCCTCGATGACGAGGGCAACATCACCGACCTCGGCCGCATCCTCGCCTCGGTCCCGACGCTCAAGGCGTTGGCCGAGGCCGGTGCCAAGGTCGTGGTCACCGCACACCTGGGTCGCCCCAAGGGCGCCCCGGACCCGAAATTGTCGCTGGCCCCGGTCGCCGCGGCACTGGGAGAGAAGCTCGGTCGTCACGTGCAGCTGGCCGGTGACGTGGTCGGCACCGATGCGCTGGCCCGGGCCGAGGGCCTCACCGACGGTGACGTGCTGCTGTTGGAGAACATCCGCTTCGACCCGCGGGAGACCAGCAAGGACGACGCCGAGCGGTCGGCGCTGGCCGAGGCGTTGGCTGCGCTCGTCGAGGGTGCCGACGGCTCGCCGGGTGCGTTTGTCTCCGATGGTTTCGGCGTCGTGCACCGCAAGCAGGCCTCGGTCTACGACGTCGCCACCCTGCTGCCGCACTACGCGGGCACGCTGGTGGCCACCGAGGTCAAGGTGCTCGAGCAGCTGACCAACTCGACCGAGCGTCCCTACGCCGTGGTGCTGGGCGGGTCCAAGGTGTCCGACAAGCTCGCGGTCATCGAGAACCTGGCCACCAAGGCCGACAGCATCGTCATCGGCGGCGGGATGTGCTTCACCTTCCTTGCGTCCCAAGGGGTTTCGGTAGGGACCTCGCTGTGCCAGGAAGAGATGATCGACACCTGCAAGCGGCTGCTCGACACCTACGCCGACGTGATACACCTCCCGGTGGACATCGTGGTGGCCGACAAGTTCGCCGCCGACGCCGAGCCGGAGACCGTGGCCTCCGATCGGATCCCCGAGGGCAAGATGGGTCTCGACATCGGTCCGGAGTCGGTCAAGCGCTTCACCGCTCTGCTGTCCAACGCCAAGACCGTGTTCTGGAACGGCCCGATGGGCGTTTTCGAGTTCCCGGCCTTCTCGGCAGGCACAAAGGGAGTCGCCGAGGCCATCATCGGTGCCACCGAGAAGGGCGCGTTCAGCGTCGTCGGAGGCGGAGACTCGGCGGCCGCGGTGCGCCAGCTCGGCCTTGCTGAGGACGGTTTCTCGCACATCTCGACCGGCGGCGGCGCGTCGCTGGAATACCTTGAGGGTAAGACCCTGCCCGGCATTGAAATCCTGAAATAGTAGTACTGGACAAAGGTTAATAATGGCCCGTAAGCCGCTCATCGCCGGCAACTGGAAGATGAACCTCAACCATTTCGAGGCCATCGCACTGGTGCAGAAGATCGCATTCGCCTTGCCGGACAAGTACTTCGACAAGGTCGATGTCACCGTCATCCCGCCGTTCACCGATCTGCGCAGTGTGCAGACCCTGGTCGACGGGGACAAACTGCGCCTGACCTACGGAGCGCAGGATCTCTCGCAACACGACTCGGGCGCCTACACCGGGGACATCAGCGGGGCGTTCCTGGCCAAGCTCGGCTGCAGTTTCGTGGTCGTCGGGCACTCGGAGCGGCGTACGTACCACCACGAGGACGACGCGCTGGTGGCGGCCAAGGCCGCCGCCGCGTTCAAGCACGGCATCACCCCGATCATCTGCATCGGCGAGCAGCTCGAGGTGCGCGAGGCCGGCAACCACGTGGAGTTCAACGTGAACTCGTTGCGCGGTTCGCTGGCCGGGCTGAGCAAGGAACAGATCGGCCAGGCGGTCATCGCCTACGAGCCCGTATGGGCGATCGGCACCGGGCGGGTGGCCAGCGCCGCCGACGCTCAGGAAGTCTGCAAGGCCATCCGTGACGAGTTGGGCAACCTGTCCTCGCCACAGCTCGCGGCCGGTGTGCGGGTGCTCTACGGCGGGTCGGTCAACGCCAAGAACGTCGGCGAGATCGTGGCGCAGGGCGACGTCGACGGTGCACTGGTCGGTGGAGCTTCGCTGGACGGCGAGCAGTTCGCGACGCTGTCGGCCATTGCCGCGGGTGGGCCGCTGCCGTAACCCGGGGGCCTGGGCCGGACACCGCACCCGGTAGTCTTACAGCCATGGAATTGGCTCTGCAGATCACTCTGGTCGTGACCAGCGTGCTGGTCGTGCTCTTGGTGCTGCTGCATCGCGCCAAAGGTGGCGGTCTGTCCACCCTGTTCGGTGGCGGTGTCCAGTCCAGCCTGTCCGGCTCCACCGTGGTGGAGAAGAACCTCGACCGGCTGACCCTGTTCGTGACCGGCATCTGGCTGGTCTCGATCGTGGGCGTCGCGCTGCTGATCAAGTACAGCTAACCGGGAGCGACGAGCGTCGGCAGCGGCCGGGTCGGACCGGTGCCCGGTGCGACCTCGGTCGCGGTGTCGATCGGTGTGTCGATGATTGCCCGCGGTGGCCGTGGTGCCGTGCCCTGCTCGACGCCGGCCTGCTGAGCGGGCGGTGCGTAACAGTTGGGCGAGCCGTCGGACTGAGTGTCGTTGGGGTCCGAGGTGGGCACGCCACCGGAGTCGAGGCAACACAGGTCGGCATTCCTGACCGTCTTGCTCATGCAATCGTCGTATGCCTCGATGTCCCATGTGCCGTCGTCGGGTGCGGCAATCGCCACGGCGGGTGCGGCCAGCGCACCGAGACCCAGCGTCGCGCTCAGAATGGCACCCTGAGCCAATCGACCCCAATTGCTGGGTTGTGAAGGTTTGATCCTTGCCATCGTGGCCTCCTGGGTTTGCCGGAACAGTCACAGCTGATTCACAACATGCTCCGCCGGATCCGGGGCGGCGTCGAGAGATCCGGCGGATCGCGCCAGGTGGTCGTTGCCCAGTCAAGCGTGGCGCTGGTGTTGCCGCCATGCGGGGGACCGTGGCTGCACCGATACTGGGGGAATGGCTGACGGTCCCGACACCACGCTCGACCCGATCGGCGCGGTCCAGCGCACTCCGGTGGGCCGAGAGGCCACCGAGCCGATGCGCGAGGACATCCGGCTGCTCGGTGCGATTCTCGGTGACACCGTGCGCGAGCAGAACGGCGCGGAGGTCTTCGACCTGGTCGAGCGGGCGCGGGTGGAATCCTTCCGGGTCCGTCGTTCGGAGATCGACCGGGCCGAGTTGGCGGCGTTGTTCACCGGCATCGAGGTCCACCAGGCGATCCCCGTCATCCGCGCCTTCACCCACTTCGCGCTCCTGGCCAATGTCGCCGAGGACATCCACCGCGAGCGGCGCCGGGCGGTGCACGAGGCCGCAGGGGAGCCGCCGCAGGACAGCAGCCTGGCCGCGACGTATCTGAAGTTGGACGCGGCTGGGCTGGATGGCGGTGGCGTCGCCGATGCGCTGTCGGGAGCCCTGGTTTCGCCCGTCATCACCGCTCATCCCACCGAGACCCGGCGCCGCACCGTCTTCGACACCCAGCATCGGGTCACCGAGTTGATGCGGCTGCGCCTGCACGGGCAGACCCGCACCGCCGACGGCCGCGACATCGAGATCGAATTGCGCCGCCACATCCTCACCTTGTGGCAGACCGCCCTCGTACGGTTGTCCCGGCTCAAGATCTCCGACGAGATCGAAACCGGCCTCCGGTACTACCCGGCCGCGTTCTTCGAGGTCATTCCACAGGTCAACGCCGAAGTCCGGACCGCGTTGCAGGCCCGCTGGCCTGGGGCGAACCTGTTGGAGCAGCCGATTCTGCGGCCGGGCAGCTGGATCGGCGGCGACCGCGACGGAAACCCCAACGTCGACGCCGGCGTGGTACGGCTGGCCACGGGGCGAGCCGCCCACGTCGCCTTCGCGCACTACTTCACCGAGATGACCGCGCTGGAGGAAGAGCTGTCGATGTCGGCGCGGCTGGTCAGGGTGAGCGATGGGCTCACCTCGCTGGCCGGTGCCTGCAACGAGCCGGCGCGGGGCGACGAACCTTACCGGCGGGCACTGCGGGTGATCCACGCCCGCCTCACGGCCACGGGGCGGCAGATCCTCGACGAGCAGCCCGAACACGAACTCGATCTGGGTCTGGAACCCTATCGAGCTCCGGGGGAGTTCCTGGCCGATCTGGACACGGTGGACGACTCGCTGCGCGCCAACGGAAGTGCGGTGCTGGCCGACGACCGGCTGGCCCGGCTACGAGAGGCGGTGCGGGTCTTCGGGTTTCATCTGTGCGGCCTGGACATGCGGCAGAACTCCGAGGTGCACGAGCAGGTGGTCGCCGAGTTGTTGGCCTGGGCCGGGGTGCATCCCGACTACGCATCGCTGCCCGAATCGCAGCGGGTGGAACTGCTCGCGCGCGAGATCTCCACCCGCCGTCCGTTGATCGGCGAGGGTGCCGAACTTTCGGAGCTGGCTCGCAAAGAACTCGACATCGTCGGAGCCGCGGCGCGGGCGGTCGGCGTCTTCGGTCCGCAGGCCGTGCCGAACTACATCATCTCCATGTGCCAGTCGGTATCCGATCTGCTCGAGGCCGCGATCCTGCTCAAAGAGGCCGGCCTGCTCGATGTCTCGGGTGCGGCTCACGGAGCGGAGGTGTACGCACCGGTCGGGATCGTGCCGCTGTTCGAAACCATCGACGATCTCCAGCGGGGATCCTCGATCCTGCAGGAGGCGCTCGCGCTGCCGGTCTACCGCAGTGTCGTCTCCGCGCGCGGGCAGCATCAAGAAGTGATGCTGGGGTACTCGGACTCCAATAAGGACGGAGGCTACCTCGCGGCGAACTGGGCGCTATACCGGGCTGAACTTGACCTCGTCGAAGCGGCAGGCAAGACCGGAATTCGCTTGCGCCTGTTTCACGGTCGGGGCGGCACCGTGGGCCGTGGTGGTGGACCCAGCTACGACGCGATCCTGGCGCAGCCGCCCGGTGCGGTGAAGGGTTCATTGCGGATCACCGAGCAGGGCGAGGTGATCGCGGCGAAGTACGCGGAGCCGCGGATCGCGCACCGCAACTTGGAGACGCTGTTGGCGGCGACACTGGAATCCACCCTGCTCGACGTCGAGGGGCTGGGCGACGAAGCCGAGCCTGCCTATCAGGTACTCGATGAGCTGGCCGCCCTGGCACAGCGGTCCTACGCCGAATTGGTCCACGAGACACCGGGATTCGTCGAGTACTTCAAGGCATCGACCCCGGTCAGCGAGATCGGTGCACTCAACATCGGCAGCCGTCCCAGCTCACGCAAACCGACGACCTCGATAGCCGACCTGCGGGCCATCCCGTGGGTGCTGGCCTGGAGCCAGTCCCGGGTGATGCTGCCCGGTTGGTACGGCACCGGCGCAGCGTTCGAACAATGGATCGGGGAGGACGAGTCCCGGGTCGCGGTGCTGCAGGACCTCTACGAGCGTTGGCCGTTCTTCCGCACCGTGCTGTCGAACATGGCGCAGGTGCTGTCCAAGTCGGATATGGGCCTGGCGGCACGGTATTCCGAATTGGTCGACGATCCGGAATTGCGGGCCAGGGTGTTCGACAAGATCGTCGCCGAACACGATCGCACCATCGCCATGTACAAGCTGATCACCGGCCAGGACGACCTGCTGGCCGACAACCCCGCGTTGGCCCGCTCGGTGTTCAACCGGTTCCCGTACCTCGAACCGCTCAACCACCTTCAGGTCGAACTACTGCGCAGGTACCGCGCGGGCGACACCGACGAACTGGTGCAGCGCGGAATCCTGCTCACCATGAGCGGACTGGCGACTGCCCTGCGCAACAGTGGCTGAATTGTCGCTGTCGCGTACGGGTGGCTAGCTCACGAGGACGTCCGCCAGCCGCAGCGACACTGTGGCCCGGCGGTCGGCGTAACTTCGCGCCGCACGCTGGATCTCGGCGGTCTGCTCCGTCCTGATCCGCTGGTAACGCTGCAACGCTTGGGGGAGGTCGCCGTCGTGCGCCGTGGCGATCTGGGCCGCGAGTTCCGCGGCGTCCTGGATGGCCTGGTTGGCGCCCTGGCCACCGAACGGCGTCATCGGGTGGGCCGCGTCCCCGAGTAGCGCAATTCGTGCACTGGTCCACCGGTCGATCGGATCCCGGTCGTACACCGGATGCATGTAGACCGGGCTCGTCGCGGCGCGCAGCATCCGCCCGACCACCGGATCGAACTCGTCGAACTGGCGGGCCAGTGCCTGCAGATCGGCCCGGGCCGACCACAGGTGCAGCGGTGGCTCGTCCACCCCGAGGGTGGCGTCGACCGCCACCTGCCTGCCGGCCCGCACCGGCATCGAGATGACGTGTTTCGCGTAGTCCGTGGAATGCCAGGATCGCAGCCGGTCGTTGGGGACGTCCAGGCATTCGGCGGGGCTGACGGCCCGGAAGATCACCGAACCGCAGTAGTGAATGTCGTCCTTGCTGAACATCTTCCGCACTGTCGACCGCAGGCCGTCGGCCGCGATCACCAGACCGGCCCGCTGCACCTCACCGTTGGTGAAGCGCAGCTCGACGTGATCGTCGCGCTCGATGATGCCGGCGAGCTCATGGCGCAGCCGCACCTGCCCGGATCCCACGGTCGAGACCAACAGGCTGTGCAGATCGGCGCGATGCACGGTGCGCGGGGACACCTCGGCGTCGGCGTAGCCGAACCGGCCGTGTTCGCAGCCGGCCACCGGGATCGCCGCGTAGTCGGTGATGTTCTCCAGGTGTCCCTGCTGGTCACGGTTCTCGAAGTATTGCGTGGCCGAGGAGATTTCGTTGAACCCGTCGACGATGTTCCACGTGTCGAACAATCTCAGGGTCTGCGGCGAGATCCCGAGCGGGCCACCGACCTCGCCGAGTTTGCGGGTCTTGTCGAACACGACGGGACGATGGCCGAGGTGCTGCAGGGCGACTGCGGTGGCCAGCCCGCCGAGTCCGGCGCCGATGATGGCGATGTCCATGATGGGCCTTTCGGGGTCAGGGGATTCGGGCGAGGGCTTCGGCGTCGAGGTAGACACCGGACAGTGCGCCGGGCCGGTAGCTGGTGACCGTGCGGACATTGCAGAGCGGCAGCCACAGGCCGCCGGTGAGGATGCGAAGCTGGATGGCGTGCACCAGGTCGCCGCGAGTGTCGGGGTCGGCACAGGCGAGCTGGGTGTCGAGCAGCGTGTCGAGGTCGTCAGGTACGGTGCGGCGGTTCATGTTCCGCTGGTCGACGGCGAACTGGTAGCGCAACAGATCGGGATCGCTGCCGGTGAAGTAGAAGAACCGGAAGTCATAGTCGCCGGACTGCTGGCGGCGGCGAAGCTCGGGAAACTCGACGTCGGCGAGGACGAGTTCGATGCCGTGTCGCTTCCACTGCGCCGCGACCGCGGTGAGGATCGCGGCGTCGACGGGGGAGAACGTGCTGTTGAACACCACCTCGAACGAAAGCCCCTGAGCGCCTGCGGCAGCGAGTAGCCGGTGGGCCGTCGCCGGATCGAAGGCGAGCTCGGCCGAGCAGTCCTGGTAGCCGACGGTCGTCGGCGTCAGCACTGAGGACGCGAGGCCGTACCAGTCGGCGGCCAGGATCGGCCGCAATGCCTGACGATCGATCAGCAGCGACAGCGCACGCCGGACCCTGGGGTCGGTCAGCGGGCCGCGGGATGCGTTGGGACACAACCCGTAACTGATGCCGGGATTGTGGAGTTCGGCGACGACGTAATTGTCGATCGGCCCGGCGTACACATCGCCGGTGCCGGCCTTGCGGAACGCCAGCCGGCGCGTTCCGTCGGCGACGCCTTCCTCGGTCTGCACCCACCGGCCGGTGCCCAGTCCCGATGAGCTCCTGATCGCGAGGTTCACGCTGGCCAGCGACCGGAGGAATGCCGCGTTGTGTCGCACGAAGTGAAACGTCACTTTGTCGGCCCCGGCCTCGATGCGGCCGAGTCCGGTGAGCATCGTGACCGCGGCCGGCAGCGGTGAAACCTGTTCGAGGGCAATGATGCCGGAAAAGCTCTGCACAACCGTCTCGGGTGTGAGCGGTGTGCCGTCGGAGAAGCATCTGTCGGGCCGGATGGTCAGGTCCAGGGTGAGCGGGTCGCGGTAGTGCCACGCGGTGGCCAGCCACGGGAGCAGTTCCCCGGTGCCCGGATCGATGTCGAGCAGGCTGTCATAGATCATCCGGCAGTACGTTTTCGAGATGCTGTTGTACGCCAGGCGCGGATCGTCGGTGAGCTGATGCGTCGGCCAGCCGAACGTGAAATCGCGCATCATCGCACCGGCACCAATTGCGTTGCGTGCCAGGCTGAACGGGCGGCCAGTATCGCGATCAATCCGGCCGCCGTCACCAGCACGGCCGCCCCGCCGAACAGTGCGGCACCCAGGCCGTCGATCATCGTCGCTCCGGCGGCCACCCCGATCGCGGCACCCAGCGCCCGAAGATAGTGGTACAGACTGGAATCGAACGGGATGTGCCTGGAACTGGTCAGCACGTTACTGGCCAGCGAACTCCACAGGAATCCCATCGCGGCGCCCATCAGCGCCGCACTGACCAGCAGCAGTTGCGCCGGCAGACTCAGGCCGGCCGCGATCAGGAACGCCGAGCCGACACACACAAGACCTGTGCTCTTCCGATTGTGCCCGGGCCTGCCGAGATTCAGCATGGGAATCAGTCCGGCGAAGAACGCCATGGGCAGCAGGAACAGCGCTGAGCCATAGGAATTCAGCCCTCGCACCTGCTGCAGGACATACACCACCGACAACGTGAACACGTTCGTGGCGATACCGGCGACGAACACCACGACCAGGCTTCTCGACAGGACACGAGATTGTGACCGGCCACGCAGGACGATCACGACAATCCCGAGCAGCATCGCGACGGCGAGCAGCGCGACCTTGACGTACAGCGCGGTAGCCCAACCGATCGCCAGAAAGATCGCCAACTGCACCACGGCGAGGCCCACGAGCGGGATCGCCTCCCGGTCGCCCGCCGTGTCCTCGCCGGTGGTTCCCGGGCTCCCCGGTGCCAGTGCCAGCAGCACCATCGCCGCGACCGTGGTCACCACGGTTTCGTACGGAAACGAGCGCCAGCCCCACAGATCGTTGAGCAGCGCGGTGATCAGGGGTGAACACAGCGCAGATGCCGACACCACCAGGCCCCAGGCACCCAGCACGGCCGAGTGGTGATCCGGATAGAACTGCGCGCGGATGATCCGGAAGATCTGGGGTGCGAGCACGGCCGAGGCGATGCCCTGGAGGAACCGCAATGCGATGAGGACCCAGAACTCAGGGCTGAGCCCGGCAGCGACACCGAGAACGGCCAGCGCCGCCGAACTGACGAAGAACGCCGCGGTGGGCCGCCAACGATGCGACAGCAGGCCCGCGGGCAGCAACGCCAGGCAGAACCCGGCCAGGAATGCCACACCGATGTACGCGGCCTGTGAGAACGGGATACCGAAGTAGCCGGCAATCGCCGAGTTCAGCAGAACAGCCGACGACGAGTTGGAGTAGAGGGTGTATTCGGTCAGGTAGAGAGACGCCGCAACGGCGTATAGGGACGGCTTCATGACGCCTCGAAGCTAGATAGCAGGATCGATGGGCAGCGAGAGCTAACCCGAGATCCTCTTCAGCGGCGCCAGCCGGGCCCGGTTCCAGATCGACGCGAGCAAACTCGGTGCGCACGGCGCGGCAGCGCACACGGCGCGTGCGTCTGCGCGATCGAGTCCGGCACCCATGGCGACCACTGTAACCGAGGCGTGGAGCGGACCGGCGCTACAGTCCTGCGCTCTTGCGGACCCGGGTGACCACGGCGCGCACCGCATTCTCGGTCGCTGCCAGCGGTGACATCACCGCCTCACCGATCCCGACGATGACTTCGACGCGGTCCACGATCGACTCGAGACGCTCGACGACCGCGATGAGGCGCGGCGCGAGCTCGTCGATTCGGGTGATGGTGTCGTTGAACCGGTCGAGGGTGGCATCCAGGCCGCCGGTCGATTTGTTGAGGTCCACCAGCGTGGTGCTGAGATCGGTGAGCAGGGTGTCGACCTGCTCCACCGTCATGTCGGCGTTGAGCGCGGCCTGCGTCAGTGTACGAATTCTCTGCCGTCCAGAATTCGGGCGGGTGCGGCCGTCGCCTTTGTCTGCCATGCCGAACAGTATGGCTCCGGTACGGAACCAAACGTGGTCGAACCGCGTCTGAATGGCTGTGCGGCAATTCTGTGAACACCGCGCCCGGTCGGCCGTGGCGGCCGACGGGGCCACACCCCACCATCAGGTGGCCGACTACCTGGCCGGGTACGCCGAGGCTCTGGCGGACGCGACGACCGAGCAGCACGACGGTGCCGCGGAGGACTAGCCGCTGGACTCAGAGCTTGCCGGCGGCAGCCTCGTCGAGCAGCCAGATGGTCTTCTCCTGACCGATGGCGCCCGCGGCGGGGACGTCGACCGGATCCGCACCGCCGACCGCGGCGGCGACGGCTTCGGCCTTCGCCTCGCCCGACACCACCAACCAGACCTCTCGCGAGCGTTGAATCGCGGGCAGCGTCAAGCTGATTCGGCGGGGTGGCGGCTTGGGGGAGTCGGTCACCGCGACCACCAGCCGGGTGGTCTCCCGCACGGCCGGCGTGTCCGGGAACAACGAGTTGATGTGCCCTTCGCCGCCCATCCCCAGCAGGTGCACGTCGAACTGTGCAGGCAACTGCTGTTCGTATGCGGTGGCGGCATCGTCGATGGCGTCACCGAACTCGCCGTCGCTGGTGGCCATCCGGTGCACATTGGCAGGCGGGATGTTGATGCTCCCCAACAGCGCGTCGTGGGCCTGCTGGTCGTTACGTTCGGCGTCACCCTGGGGCACGTAACGGTCGTCGCCCCAGTACAGCTGAACGTTCGACCATTCGATCTCGGCACACGCGACATGGCGCAGCATCGCGATCCCGACGGTGCCGCCGGTCAGCACGATGTTCGCGGCGCCGCGGGTGGCGATCGCCGAAGTGATCGCCCCGACCAGCCGCGCTCCGGCCGCCGTCGCCAATGCGTCTGCATCGGAATAGGTTTCGATGACACGCTCAGACATAGCTCACCTTGTCGATTCCCGTGAGTGCGTCGTAGTAGATCTCGTCGGCATCGAGGCGGCGTAGATCCTCGGCCAGGCACTCCTTGGCCTCGCGGCGGGCCAGCGGCACCAACGCATCCGGCTTGCCGGTACGGCTCAGTACGGCGGTGACGCCGGTCTGCGGGCGTGCCAGGGTCACGGTTTCACTGGGCCTGGTCAGCTCGACCTTCAATTCGCCGGCCGTCCGGGTCACCGGTCCGTCGATCCGGTTGGCCAACCAGCCGGCCAGGATGTCGAGCGCGGGTTCGTCTTTGAGCCCTGACACCAGCGCGGAGGTGATGGGTTCGTGCGGTGGCTGGTCGATCGCCGCGGCCAGCAACGCACGCCAGTAGGTGACGCGGCTCCAGGCCAGATCGGTGTCACCGTCCGTGTAGCCGTTGAGCCTGCTCTTGATGCAGGCCAGTGGATCGGTGCCGTTGGTGGCA
The DNA here is from genome assembly GCF_048282725.1 of Mycobacterium sp. 48b. NCBI lineage: Bacteria > Bacillati > Actinomycetota > Actinomycetes > Mycobacteriales > Mycobacteriaceae > Mycobacterium > Mycobacterium sp. 48b. Next base: position 4,640,477 of record NZ_JBLVUL010000001.1, on the reverse strand, counting down.
TCGGTGATCCGGCGAATCGCCAACTTGCCCAGCGGATCCTGTGCGGGGACGGCAGGGGCGAGATCGGGCCACCAGGTCACCACCGGGGTGTCGGGCAGCAGGAACGGCGTCACGACACTGCTGGCGTGATTGGCCAGCGGACCGGACAGTCGCAGCACCACCACCTCGTTGGCGCCCGCGTCGCGGCCCACCCGCAGCTGGGCGTCCAGCCGCGCCTCGGTGGTCAATCGGTCTCCGGGGATGACCACGATCACGCGGCAGGGATGCTCACGGCTGGCCCAGTTGGCCGCCTCGATCGACTCCTCGAGCACCGCTTCGGTATCGGGGGCGATGACCAGCGTCAGCACCCGGCCGAGGGTGATCGCACCGCCCTCCTCACGAAGAGCGACGATCTTCTTGTTGATCGCCCCGGTATTGGTCTCGGGCAGATCGACGATCATATTGCTCGGTTCCTCGCGCTAGCGCTCGTCACGGCCGCCTCCATTCCCGGCCCGACCGGCGCAGCATCTCGAATGCCGAATCGGGGCCCCATGTTCCGGACTCGTACGAATCGGGCTTACCGTGCGTAGCCCAGTACTCCAGTGCGGGATCCAGGATCTTCCAGCACAATTCGACCTCGGCGTTGACCGGGAACAGCGATGGCTCGCCCAGCAGGACATCGAGGATCAGACGCTCGTAGGCCTCGGGTGACTCCTCGGCGAAGGCCGAGCCGTAGGAGAAGTCCATGCTGACATCGCGGACTTCCATGATGTGACCCGGCACCTTGGACCCGAACCGCAACGTGATGCCTTCGTCCGGCTGGACCCGGATCACCAGCGCATTCTGGCCCAGCTCATCGGTCATCGTGGCGTCGAAGGGCAGGTGCGGTGCCCGTTTGAACAACAGCGCGATCTCGGTGACCCTGCGGCCCAAGCGTTTTCCGGTGCGAAGATAGAACGGCACACCTGCCCAGCGCCGGGTGTCCACATCCAGCGTGATGGCCGCGAACGTCTCGGTGGTCGACGTCTTCGAGAACCCTTCTTCGTCCAGCAGCCCGACGACCTTCTCGCCACCCTGCCAGCCCGCGGCGTACTGGCCCCGGGACGTGGTCTCGTCCAGTGGCTCGGCGAGCCGGGTCGCCGAAAGCACCTTGATCTTCTCGGCTTGCAGCTCGGCGGGGGAGAAACTCACCGGCTCCTCCATCGCCGTCAGCGCCAGCAGCTGCAGCAGATGGTTCTGGATGACATCCCGGGCGGCACCGACGCCGTCGTAGTAGCCACCGCGCCCGCCGAGACCGATGTCCTCGGCCATCGTGATCTGCACGCTGTCGACGTAGTGCGAATTCAACACCGGCTCGAACATCTCGTTGGCGAAGCGCAGTGCCAGGAGGTTCTGAACGGTCTCCTTGCCCAGGTAGTGGTCGATGCGGAACACCGACGACTCCGGGAACACGCTGTTGACCACAGCGTTGAGTTCCTCGGCGCTCTTGAGGTCGTGACCGAACGGCTTCTCGATGACCACCCGGCTCCAGCTGCCCTCCGGCTTGTCGGCCAGACCGGATTTCGACAGTTGCTCGCAGACCTGAGGGAACGCCTTCGGCGGGATCGACAGGTAGAACGCATGATTGCCGCTGGTGCCGCGCTCGACATCGAGTTTGTGCAGGGTGTCCTTGAGGCGCTCGAACGACGCGTCGTCGTCGAAAGTGCCCTGCACGAACCGGAATCCCTCGGCCAGGCGGTCCCAGACCTCCTGGCGGAACGGGGTTCTGGCGTGCTCCTTGACCGCGTCGAAGACGATCTTGCCGAAATCCTCGTCCGCCCAGTCGCGGCGGGCGAAGCCGACCAGCGCGAAGCTGGGTGGCAGCAAGCCTCGGTTGGCCAGGTCGTAGATGGCCGGCATCAACTTCTTGCGGGCCAGGTCCCCGGTCACGCCGAAGATCACCACCGCACAGGGTCCCGCGATGCGGGGCATGCGCTTGTCGCGCTTGTCCCGCAACGGGTTACGCCATGCGGCCGTGTCGGCGCCGGCCGGGCTCATCGCCGTCCTCGGCTCTCCGCGCGGGCGCTCATCGCGTGGCGGCGTCGAGTTGGCCCTGTGTCGCGTCGAGCAGTTCCTGCCACGACTTTTCGAACTTCTCCACACCCTCGTCCTCGAGCACCTTGAACACATCGACCAGGTCGATGCCGATGGCGCTGAGTTTGTCGAAGGTCTCCTGCGATGCCGCCGCGGTCCCGGTGATGGTGTCACCGGCGATCTTGCCGTGGTCGGCGACCGCTTCCAGCGTCTTCTCCGGCAACGTGTTCACCGTGTGCGGTGCGACCAACTCGGTGACGTAGAGCGTGTCCGAGTAGTCCGGGTTCTTGACGCCGGTGGACGCCCACAGCACCCGCTGCACGCGGGCGCCGTCGCCCTTGAGCGCCGCGAAGCGCTCGCCGCCGAAGACTTCCTCGTAGGCCGCGTAGGCCAGACGCGAGTTGGCCACACCGGCCTTGCCGCGCAGTGTCAGTGCATCCTCGGAGCCGATCTTCTCCAGCCGGTTGTCGATCTCGGTGTCCACGCGGGACACGAAGAACGAGGCGACCGAATGGATCTTGGACAGATCGTGGCCGGCCTCCTTGGCCTTTTCCAGCCCGGCCAGGTAGGCGTCCATCACCGCGCGGTGCCGCTCCACCGAGAAGATCAGCGTGACGTTGACGGAGATGCCCTCGGCGATCACCGCGGTGATCGCGGGTAGCCCGGCAAGCGTCGCGGGAATCTTGATCAGCAGATTGGGGCGGTCGACGATCTTCCACAGCTCGATCGCCTGCAGGATCGTCTTGTCGGTGTCGTGGGCCAGTCGGGGGTCGACCTCGATCGACACCCGGCCGTCCACACCGTCGGAGGCCTCGTACTGCTTGGCCAGGACGTCGCACGCGTTGCGGACGTCGTCGGTGGTGACGGTGCGGATGGTGGCGTCGACGTCGGCGCCCCGCTCGGCGAGTTCCTTGACCTGCGCGTCGTAGGCGGTGCCCTTCGACAGCGCTGCCTGGAAGATCGACGGGTTCGTGGTCACCCCCACGACGCTGCGGGTATTGATGAGCTCCGTCAGATTTCCTGATTGCAGCCGCTCGCGCGACAGATCGTCGAGCCAGACGGATACACCCGCGGCACTCAGGGCCGCGAGGTTCGGGTTCTGAGTCATGTTCGCCTTCTCCTGCCAGTCGTCGGTCAGTTGTCCAGAGATCGTTCAGCCGCGGCCACCACGGCCTCGGGGGTGAAACCGAACTCACGGAACAGCGTCTTGTCGTCGGCCGAGGCGCCGTAGTGCTCGATCGAGACGATCTCGCCGGTGTCCCCGACCAGCTTGTACCAACTCTGCGCCACTCCGGCCTCGACCGCCACCCGGGCCGAAACCGCAGGCGGCAGCACCGAATCGCGGTATTCCTTGGGCTGCGATTCGAACCACTCGACACACGGCATGGACACCACGCTGGCGTTGATGTCCTTGTCCGCCAACAGCTTCTGTGCTGCGACGGCGAGCTGGACCTCGGAGCCCGTGGCGATGATCACCACGTCGGGGTTCTCGTCGGGGGTGCCGCCGAGCACGTAGCCGCCGCGGGCCACGCCTTCGGCGCTGGTGCCCTCCAGCACGGGAACGCCCTGGCGGGTCAGGATCAACCCCACCGGACCGGTGCTGGCGGTGCGTTCCAGCACGGTCTTCCATGCGTAGGCGGTCTCGTTCGGGTCACCCGGCCGCACCACCGACAGGTTGGGGATCGCGCGCAGCGCCGCCAGGTGCTCGATCGGCTGGTGCGTCGGGCCGTCCTCGCCGAGGCCGATCGAGTCATGGGTCCAGACGTAGACCGGATCGATGTTCATCAATGAGGCCAAACGCACGGCCGGTCGCATGTAATCCGAGAACTGGAGGAAAGTTCCGCCGTACGCGCGGGTCGGGCCGTGCAGCACGATGCCGGACAGGATGGCGCCCATCGCATGCTCGCGGATACCGAAGTGCAGGGTGCGGCCGTACCAGGTCGCATTCCAGTCCTCGGTCGAGATCGAGGGCGGTCCAAACGAATTCGCGCCCTTGATGGTCGTGTTGTTGCTGCCGGCGAGGTCGGCCGAACCACCCCACAGCTCCGGCAGGGTCTGACCGACGGCGGCCAGAACGGCTCCGGAGGCGGCACGGGTGGCCACCGGCTTGGAATCGAGCTCCCAGTGCGGCAGGTCGGCGTCCCAGCCCTCGGGCAGCTTCTGTGCCTGCAGCCGGTCCAGCAGTTCCTTGCGCTCGGGCTCGCGCTCGGCCCAGGCATCGAAGGTCACCTGCCAGTCGGCGTGGGCCTTCTTGCCGCGGTCCACCAGCTCGCGGGTGTGGCCGATGACGTCATCACGGACGTCGAAGCTCTTGTCCGGGTCGAAGCCGAGGATCTTCTTGGTGGCGGCCACCTCGTCGGCACCCAGGGCCGAACCGTGCACGCCACCGGTGTTCATCTTGGTGGGGGCGGGGTAGCCGATGATGGTCCGCAGGGCGATGAACGAGGGCTTGTCGGTGACCTTCTTGGCCTCGGCGATGGCCTGCTCGATACCGACGACGTTCTCGCCGCCCTCGACCTCCTGGACGTGCCAGCCGTAGGCGCGGTAGCGCGCGGGCACGTCCTCGCTCAGCGCGATGTCGGTGTTGTGCTCGATGGAGATCTTGTTGTCGTCCCAGAACACGATCAGATTGCCGAGCTGTTGGGTGCCGGCCAGCGACGACGCTTCGCTGGTGACGCCTTCCTCCATGTCGCCGTCGGAGGCCACCACGTAGATGAAGTGGTCGAACGGGCTCTCACCCGCGGCGGTGTCGGGATCGAACAGGCCGCGCTCGTAGCGGGCGGCCATCGCCATGCCGACCGCCGACGCCAGCCCCTGGCCGAGCGGACCGGTGGTGATCTCCACACCCTTGGTGTGGTGGTACTCGGGGTGGCCCGGGGTCAGCGAACCCCAGGTGCGCAGTGCCTCGATGTCGGCCAGCTCCAGGCCGAATCCGCCGAGGTAGAGCTGCAGGTACAGGGTCAGGCTGGAATGTCCACAGGACAGCACGAAGCGGTCCCGGCCGATCCATTCGGTGTCGCTGGGATCGTGGCGCAGCTGCCGCTGGAACAGCGTGTAGGCGAGGGGAGCCAGGCTCATCGCTGTTCCCGGGTGGCCGTTGCCGACCTTCTGCACCGCATCGGCCGCGAGCACCCGGACGGTGTCGACCGCAACGCTGTCGAGGTCGGTCCAGTCATCGGGGTGGTTGGGCTGGGTGAGAGCGGTGATCTCTTCGGCGGTGGTCACTAAGCTCACTTCCTCGTCTTCGATCTGCTGGCACGTGCGCACGCAGTTGCCATGCTGCTACGACAAACACCCTAGTGGGGCGGACTGATCAGATGCAGACTGGTTCTCACAGCGATACCCGGTCGTTTACCCCGTTGTCGCCCGGAACAGACCCTGCGGTGCCGAGGCGTTCGGGCGGCGGTCTACCATCGTGTGTAGTAGAAGCCGCGTGACGCCACCCGAGGAGTTATTTGCGTGAGCATTCGCGAGCGCCGGCTCATCAATGGGGCGCCGAGCCGAATACGATCCACCTTCCTGTCGTATTTGGCGTTGACCAAGCCGCGTGTGATTGAGTTGTTGCTGGTCACCACGATTCCGGCCATGTTGCTGGCCGACCGTGGCACCGTTGACCCGCTGCTGATCCTCAACACGCTGATCGGCGGCATGCTGGCCGCGGCCGGCGCCAACACGCTCAACTGTGTGGCCGATGCCGACATCGACAAGGTGATGAAGCGGACCGCCCGCCGCCCGCTGGCCCAGGCGTCGGTCCCGACGCGGCACGCACTGATCTTCGGTCTGGTGCTCTCGGTCACGTCGTTCTGCTGGCTCAGCTGGACGTCGAATCTGCTGTCCGGATTGCTGGCCGTCGCGACGATCGCGTTCTACGTCTTCGTCTACACGTTGCTGCTCAAACGCCGCACGTCGCAGAACGTCGTGTGGGGCGGAGCGGCCGGCTGCATGCCGGTGATGATCGGTTGGTCCGCGGTCACCGGCACCATCCAGTGGCCGGCGTTGGTGATGTTCCTGATCATCTTCTTCTGGACGCCGCCGCACACCTGGGCGCTGGCGATGCGCTACAAGGACGACTACAAGGCGGCCGGGGTGCCGATGCTGCCCGCCGTGGCGACCGAGCGTCAGGTCACCCGCCAGATCCTGATCTACACCTGGTTGACGGTCCTCACCACGCTGGCGCTGGCGCTGGCCACCGGGTGGCTGTACGGCGCCGTGGCTCTGTTGGCAGGTGCGTGGTTCCTGGTGATGGCCCACCAGCTGTACTCCGGGGTCAAGCGCGGCGAGCCGGTGAAGCCGCTGCGGTTGTTCCTGCAGTCGAACAACTACCTGGCCGTGGTGTTCTGCGCGCTGGCCATCGACTCGGCGCTCGCGCTGCCGACGGTCTTCGGCCACTAGCTCGGCGAACTGCCGCCCCAACACCGTTGGTGTGGCAGCGTTGTGGGCATGACCGAACTGGTGAGCCCCGACAACTTCGCGCGTGCCGAATCCGACCTGTACTTCGCCAACATCGTCAACGACGGCGGCTTCGGACAGTTCTTCCACAACCGTGAGATGAGCTCGATCGATCATCAGATCGTCATCCGGCAGAACCGCGACACCCTGTACTCCGCGGCGGTGTTCGATCTCGACGCCGGGCCGGTCACCATCACGCTGCCCGACGGTGGCGGCAGGTTCATGTCCCTGCAGATCATCAGTGAGGACCACTACACCACCAACGTCGCCTACGCGCCCGCCGAGCTGACGTTCAGTCGCGACTCCGTGGACACCCGCTTTGCGGTCGCGGCCGTCCGCATCTTGGCCGATCCGGCCGATGCCGCCGACCTGGCCGCAGTGCACGAACTACAGGACGCGATCGGGGTGTCCCAGGTCGAGCCGGGCTTCTTCGAGGTGCCGGCGTGGGATCCGGCCAGCCAGAAGACGGTGCGGGACGCCCTCATCACCTTGTCCAGCACGCTTGCCGATACGAAATCGATGTTCGGACCCAGGTACGCGGTGGATCCGGTGCGTCACCTGATCGGCTCGGCGTTCGCCTGGGGCGGCAACCCGGAGCGCGATGCGCTGTATCTCACCGTGGTGCCGCCCCGCAACGACGGCGCCACCGTGCACCGGCTGACCGTGAAAGACGTCCCGGTGGACGGGTTCTGGTCCATCACCGTCTACAACAAGGACGGCTACTTCACGCCGAACGCACAGAACGCCTACTCGGTGAACAACGTCACCGCTGTCAAGAACCCCGACGGCACCACCACGGTGCAGTTCGGTGGGGACGAGAGCGCAGGCGGGGCCAACGTGCTGCCGGTCACCGAGGGCTGGAACTACCTCGTGCGGCTGTACCGGCCGAGGCCCGAGATCATCGACGGGTCCTGGGTGTTCCCCGAGGCGCAGCCCGTGTAACGACGTCCGAGCATCGTCGGTTTCTACGCCGGGGCTGCCGACCGGCCGTCAGCGCAGCCCTGGCGTGGAAATCGGTGTGGCCCGAACGTGAACGCTCAGGGCACCAGCACGATCGAGCCCACGGTCTTGCGGCCCTGCAGGTCGGTGTGGGCCTGGGCGGCCTCGGCCAGCGGATAACGGCCGCCGACGGTGATGTTGATGGACCCGTCGGCAATGGCGTTGATCAATTCTCCTGCACGCCAGGAGAACTCATCGGGTGTGCGAGTGTGGTGGGCCAGTGTCGGCCGGGTCAGGAACACCGAGCCGGCCGCGTTCAGTCGCTGCGGATCCACCGGTGGCACCGGCCCGCTGGCGGCGCCGAACAACGCCAGCGTGCCGCGGACCGCGAGGCTGGCCAGGCTGGCGTCGAACGTCGTCGCGCCGACCCCGTCGTAGACGGCCGCCACGCCCGCGCCACCGGTGAGATCGCGGATCTTGTCGCCGAATTCGGCCGGATCCTCCGGGTACTCGAGCACCTCGATCGCACCGGCCTGCCGGGACAGCTCGGCCTTTTCCGGAGTCGAGGCGGTGGTGATCACCCGGGTGCCGATGCTGGTGGCCCACTGGGTCAGGATCAGGCCGACACCGCCCGCGCCGGCATGCACCAGTACGGTGTCGTTCGGCTGCACGGCATAGGTGGACTTGATCAGGTAGTGCGCGGTCATGCCCTTCAGCAGGGCCGAAGCGATGGCATCCGGCGCCACGCCGTCGGGCACGTAGGCGACGAAATCGGCTGGGGCGACGCAGAAGTCAGCGTAGGCGCCCGTCGCGTTGGCGGTCACCACCCGGTCACCGACCGACAGGGCGGCCACGTCGTCGCCGACCGCGGCGACGGTGCCGCAGACCTCCGACCCGACGATGAACGGAACGTCCCGCGGATACTGCCCGGACCGGAAGTAGGTGTCGATGAAGTTGACGCCGACCGCCTCGGCCTTGATCAGTACCTCGCCGGGGCCCGGGGAGGGCTCGGGTCGCTCGACGTAGCTCAGGACTTCGGGTCCGCCGGTCTCGGCAACTTCGATGGCATACACGCCATCCATCATCCACACCTATCATCGCGAAGGTGAAGCTCGCCCGTCCGGATGTGTTCCATCCCCGCATCGTGTTGGCCGGTTGCGCCGCATTGCCCGAGGGTGACGGCGACGACGCCGGCCTGCTCATGGCGCTGCGCAACCGCGGTCTGCACGCCCGCTGGCTGCCATGGGACGACCCGGCCACCCTCGATGCCGACCTGGTGATCCTGCGGGCCACCTGGGACTACGCCGAGCGTCTTGACGAGTTCCTGGCATGGGCGCGGGCGGTGCCGCACCTGATCAACTCGGCACGGATCGTGGAATGGAACACCGACAAGCGTTATCTCGACGATCTGCACCGCACGGGGGTTCCCGTGGTGCCGACCGGGTACTTCGCGGTCGGCGACAAGGTCAGCGTTCCCGATGGGGAAGTCGTGGTGAAGCCCGCGGTGGGGGCCGGTTCGGCCGGGGCACAGCGGTTCGTCGACGCCTCGGAGGCCCTGGCTCACGCGGCGGCGCTGCACGCCGACGGCCGCTCGGTGCTGGTGCAGCCGTACGACCCGCGGATCGCAGAGGGGGAGACCGCCCTGGTGTTCCTGGGCGGTAAGGAATCCCACGCGTTCACCAAGGGGCCGATCCTGCCTCCGCCCGGGCAGTCGCCCGAGTTCGAGGAGACCGGCACCTACGCGCAGGAGTCGCTGTCACCGGCAGATCCCGACGACGAGGTCTGGGAGGTGGGTCGCCTGGCAGTCGACGCGGTGATCCGGTTGTTCGACCTGGAGCCCGAGGATCTGGTGTACGCCCGGGTCGATGTGGTCGGCGGACCGGAGGATCCCCGGCTGCTGGAGCTGGAACTGGTCGAGCCGGGACTGGGATTCCGCCAGCTCGCTCAGCCCGCGCGGGGAGATGCCGAGCGGCGGTTGGCCGTAGCCGTGGAGGGCGCCCTGGAGCGGTTCGGGCTGGGCCCGCTGTCGCACCGCGGTTTCTGACGAACTCGGCGAACTGGTCGGTCGAGGCGCCTTAGAGTCGGCCGGTGGACACCTTTGACGGTCGCGGTGCCGTGGTCACCGGCGGGGCCAGCGGCATCGGGTTGGCGACGGCGCGGCAGTTCGCCGCGCAGGGCGCCCGAATCGTGCTCGCCGACCACGACGAAACGGTGCTCGGTCGAGCCGTCGCCCAACTGCGGTCCGAGGGGCACGACGCCTACGGCGTGCCGTGCGATGTCCGCGAACTCGAGCAGGTCGTTCACCTCGCCGACGAAGCCTTCCGCCTGCTCGACGCTGTGCACGTGGTGTTCAACAACGCCGGCGTGGCGGTCGACGGGCCGGTCGCGAAGATGACCCACGACGACTGGCATTTCATCCTCGACGTCGACCTGTGGGGGCCGGTTCACGGTGTCGAGGCGTTTCTGCCCCGACTGATCGAGCAGGGTCAGGGTGGCCACCTGTTGTTCACCGCATCCTTCGCCGGCTTGGTGCCCAACGTCGGCCTCGGCGCGTACTGCGTGGCGAAGTACGGCGTGGTCGCACTGGCCGAGGTGCTGGCCCGCGAGGTCGGCGACGACGGCATCGGGGTTTCGGTGCTGTGCCCGATGATGGTGGGCACCAACCTCCTTGCCACGTCGGCGCGAGCGCGCGGACACGTGGTCGAGGACCAGATCATCACCGGCAACGACGTTCTCGACGTCGACGAGGTGGCCCGGCTCACCGCCGAGGCGGTTCTTGCCGATCGACTGTATGTGCTGCCGCACGAGGCGTCACGAACGTCGATCCGCCGCAGATTCGATCGGATCGACGCGACGTTCGACGCGCAGACCGCCGCCGGGTGGACCCACTGACGAGGGTGATACCGGACTAGTCGCCGACCCGGACCAGCTCACGCATCGAGGCCCACAACGCCGCGGTGGCCGCGGTGCAGGTGGCCGCACCGGCGACGTGTACGGCGACCAGGACGGCGGGAACACCGGTGTAGAACTGCACGATGCCGACGAGTCCCTGGGCGCACACCAGCGCCACCAGAACGGCGAGCCGGACCAAGACCGGACGTGGTGCGCGCACCGCGGCGAGGCCGAATCCCAGCGCGACGATCAGCGACAGGTAGGCGACCAGCAGCGACGAATGCATGTGCACCAGGGTGGTGATCTCGACCTGCAGGCGCGGCACCACACGGTCAAGGCTCTTGTCCCCGGCATGCGGGCCGGCGCCGGTCACCAGCGTTCCCGTCACCAGGACCGCGGCCAGGACGACGGCGCTCAGGACGGTCAACTGCCGCAACGGTTTCGGCACGGTCGCCGTCGGCGCACCGTCGTCGGGCTGGCCGATCTTGACGAACAGCAGCACCGCGAGCCACACCATCGCCATGGAGGCCACCAGGTGGATCGCCACGGTCCACCAGAGCAGGCCCGTCCGCACCGTGATACCGCCGATGATGGCCTGGACCACGGTGGAGGCCGGCATCAGCCAGGCATAGACCAGCACTTCGCGGCGACGACGGGCCCTGGTCACGGCCAGGACGGCGGCGATGGCGGTCAGCACCACCAGGAAGGTGATCATCCGGTTGCCGAACTCGACCACCTGGTGCACGACGGCGACTTCGGCGTGCGGGACGGGCGTGAAGCTGCCCGGGAAGCACTGCGGCCACGTGGGGCAGCCCAGGCCGGATGCGGTGACCCGGACGATCGCCCCGGTGACCGAGATGCCGCCCTGGGTGAGGATCACCAGGAAGGCGATCAGCCGCTGGACCCGAAGACTCGGCATGGGCAGCAGGTCGACCAGTCGCTGGAAAGCTGTTCCGCCGGGCACGGCCTGATCGTAGTTGATCAGGAACTACAGCCCGTAGTAGGGCTGGTGTGGATCAGGTGAACCGGAACCAGCGCAGCGCGCAGACCGCGGCGACGGCACCCCACACCACCAGCACGGCCACGCCGAACCAGTCCATCGACACGGTCATCGCCTGGGTCAGGGATTCGGTGAGGGCGCCCGACGGCGTCAGCCGGGCAGCCCAGCGCAGGGCCGACGGAACCGGGCCGCCTTCGAGGGTGAGCGCGCCGAGGCCGGCGAACACGAACCACAGCAGGTTGGCCAGCGCGAGCACGATCTCGGCCTTGAGGGTGCCGCCCAGCAACAGTCCCAGCGCGGCAAACGTGGCCGTGCCCAGTGCGATGATCACGGCCCCCAGCGCCAGCCCCGCCGGCGAAGGGCGCCAGCCGAGTGCAAAACCGATGGCGCCCAACAGGATTGCCTGCAAGAACACGACAGTCACCACCGCCAGCGACTTGCCGGCGATGATTCCCCACACCGGAAGTGCGGTGGCGCCGAGGCGCTTGAGGGCGCCGTACCGGCGGTCGAAGGCCACCGCGATGGCCTGCCCGGTGAACGCCGTCGAGATCAGGGCCAGGGCCATGATGGCCGGGGTGAAGGTCGCCGCCCGATTGTCACCGAACGAGCCCAGCGGCAGCAGGGTCATCCCGACCAGCAGCGTGATCGGGATGAACATCGTCAGCAGCAGCTGTTCACCGTTGCGCAGCAGCAACTTCAGTTCCAGCCCGAACTGGGCGGCCAGCATGGCCGGCACCTTGGCCGGGCGGGGATCCGGGGAGAAGGTGCCCGGCGCGAATCGGTTCTCGGCGCTGGTCATGACCGCAGCTCCCGTCCAGTCAGGTCGAGGAAGACATCTTCGAGGCTGCGCTGCTCCACCCGCATATCGGTGGCGAGCACGTTGAGCCGGGCGCACCACGCTGTCACGGTGGCCAGCACCTGCGGGTCGATGTGCCCCTCGACCAGGTACTCGCCGGGCGCGGTCTCGGTGGCCTTGTAGTCCTCCGGCAGGGCGGCGGCCAGCAGGGACAGGTCGAGCTTGCGCGGCGCGGTGAATCGCAGCTGGTTCTCGGCGCCGCTGCGGGTCAGCTCGGCCGGCGTGCCGGTGGCGACCGCGACGCCGTGATCGATGATGACGATCCGGTCCGCGAGTTCTTCGGCCTCGGTGAGGTGGTGGGTGGTCAGCACGACGGTGACGCCGTCTCGGCGCAGCGCATCGATCAACTCCCACACCACAATTCGGGCGTGGGCGTCCATCCCGGCAGTGGGTTCGTCGAGGAACACCAGTTCGGGTCGGCCCACCACTGCGCAGGCCAGTGCCAGGCGTTGTTGCTGGCCGCCCGACAGGCGCCGGTAGGTGGTGCGGGCGGATTCGGTCAGGCCGAGGGTGTCCATCAGCCAGGCCGGGTCGAGGGGATCGGCGGCATAGGAGGCGACCAGATTGAGCATCTCGCCGGCCTTCGCTGCGGGATAGCCACCGCCGCCCTGCAGCATCACGCCGATGCGCTCGCGCAGCCGGGCGTTGTCGGCAACGGGGTCCAGGCCGAGGATCTCGACACGGCCGCCGTCGGGGCGGATGAATCCCTCGCACATCTCGACGGTGGTGGTCTTGCCCGCGCCGTTGGGCCCGAGCAGGGCCAGCACCTCGGCACGTTGCACGTCGAGGTCGAGATCGGCGACCGCTGTTGTCGATCCGTAGCGCTTGCTGACGCCGCGGAGCAGCACCGGATGTTCAGAACGCGAGGTCACGGGGATTCAGCGTAGGCGTCGGGGGACTGCGTGCGTGCCGGCGGTGGGCTTGTGTCCGTCTGACGTGACGCGCGCCACGGTAGCCGGCGCCACGTCAGCCCGATCAGGATCAGCACGATCAGCGTGCTCGCCAGCGTCGCCATCACGATCTGGAACAACGTGAACCGGTCACCGTTGGCCGTCGGGCCGAAGATGCCGACGACCAGGGTGATGGCGATCGTGGATCCGCGGAACCCGGGCCGGGTCGCCCACGCGGCCAGCGGGATCACCGCCCACAGCAGATACCACGGTTGCACCACGGGGAACAGCAGGATCGTGCCGCCGAGGGCGACGCCCAGACCGCCCACGGGATGCAGGCGGCCGCGCATCACCGCCAGCAGCAGCCAGCTGACCAGGATCGCGATCAAGAAGACACCGATGGCGCGGGTCAGGGCGAGAACCGCGGTGGTGTGGTCACCGAGACCCAGCAGGATGCCGACCTGGCCGGTGCCCAGCGCCAGCAGCGTCGGCGGTGACATCCAGCTGCGCACGACGTTGGCCGTGCCCAGGGTGCCCAGCCACCCGAAGCCCAGCCCGCTGGCCCAGCCGATCAGGGCCATCACCGCCAGAGACACCGCGCCGAGGGGGATGCTCGCCACGAAGAACGCCTTGATCGTGCCGCCCAGGCGCCAGGCCAGAGCCATCGCCACGAATCCCAGCGCCAGCAGCGACGGCAGCTTGACCTGGGAGGACAGGGTGATCAGCACGGTGCCGAGCAGCAGCATCGCCGCGGGGTACCAGTGCTCCCAGTCCTCACGGGAATGCGGCCAGGTCAGTGGCCGGGGGATGAGCGGCGCCGCGGCGTCGATACCGCGCAGGGCGAACTCCGTGCCGGCCAGCATCAGCCCCAGCATCAGCGCCTCGTTGTGGATTCCGGCCACCAGGTGCATGAACAGCAGGGGGTTGCAGGCGCCCAGCCACAGCGCGCTGACCTCGGCGACACCGCAGCGGCGGGCCAGTCGCGGCGTCGCCCACACGATGAGCCCGACACCGAGAAGCACCACGACGCGGTGGCACAGCACCGCGGCGACGATGTTCTCACCGGTCAGCCTCGAGATGCTCTCGCCGATCCACAGGAAGAGCGGTCCGTATGGTGCCGGGGTCTCGCGCCACAGGCTGGGCACCGACAACGTGAACACGTGATCGAGACCGAGGCCGGTCGCCGGGCCGACCTTGTAGGGGTTGAGGCCGATGTACCCGATCTCGCTCTGGGCCAGGTAGGAGTAGACGTCCTTGCTGTACATCGGCGGGGCGATCAGCAGGGGAATGGCCCACAGCAGCAGCGTGCGGTCGAGCTGGCTGCGTGACATCCGCCGGGGACCGAGGGCGAAGCGTCCCAGCATGAGCCAGGCCAGCGCCATCATCACCGCACCGGTGGTGGTCATCGTCAGCGACACGGTCTGGATGCGGGAGGGGAGGTTGAGCAGCCGCACCCCGAAGGTCGGGTCCTGCACGACGGGGCGGGCGCCGGCGCCCAGGGCGCCGATCGCCATCAGTACGGTTCCGGTGGCCCCGAACAGCCGGGTACGGCGCTGCGCGATGACTTCGGCGGGGTTGAGTGGGGACCCGACGGTCCTTTCGTCGCCGTGCCACCGGGCGATCGATGAGCTGAAGGTCGACAGGCGGCTTGCCATCAGGGCAGCGTAACCGTCGGCGGAGGCGGTCTTCGCCCGGCAACGGTGGCCCAGGTCACGTAAGGGTGCCCTTGCTAGAACCCGGACGGGAATTCCGTCACAATGGTGTTGTGAAAATGCGTCGGACGGCTGCGGGCTCCGCTGCGAGCCCAGCTTCGGTGAGTGTGCCGAAGCCGGTCAACGACGTGGTGCCGGCCTCCGACGGCCATACCCGGCGGGCGATCATCCACCTGCTGCTCGAGGGCCCCATCACGGCCGGTCAGATCGGCGAGCGGCTCGGAATTTCGGCTGCCGGTGTGCGTCGTCACCTCGATGCCCTGATCGAGGCCGGCGATGCGCAGGCCAGTGCCGCGGCTGCGTGGCAGCACAACGGGCGGGGCCGCCCGGCCAAGCGCTACCGGCTGACCGCCGCAGGGCGCGCCAAACTCGGTCACACCTACGACGATCTCGCGGTCGCCGCGATTCGGCAGCTGCGCGAGATCGGCGGCAAGGATGCCGTGCGGACATTCGCACGGCGCCGGATGGACACCATCCTGGCCGGGGTCACCGAGGGCTCCGGCGGAGTCGCCGACACCGCTGAGCGCGTCGCCGATGCACTGACCCGGGCCGGGTACGCCACCACGACGACACCGGTGGACGGCCCCATCCACGGGGTGCAGATCTGCCAGCATCACTGTCCGGTATCGCACGTCGCCGAGGAGTTCCCGGAGTTGTGCGAGACGGAGAGCGAGGCGTTCGCCGAGATTCTGGGCACCCACGTACAGCGCCTGGCCACCATCGTCAACGGCGACTGCGCCTGCACCACCCACGTTCCACTCGATGCGGACGGCCCAGCCCAGGCGTCCGCAGTGACCACCCAAACGACAGCAAGCAAACAAGGAGCGGCGACATGACCATCACGCCCGAAACGCCATTGACCCAGGAAGAGACCATCGCGTCGCTGGGCAACTACGGCTACGGCTGGTCGGACTCGGACGTCGCAGGCGCAAGCGCGCAGCGCGGCCTGTCCGAAGCCGTCGTGCGTGACATCTCGGCCAAGAAGAACGAGCCGGAATGGATGCTGGAGTCCCGGCTCAAGGCCCTGCGTACCTTCGACAAGAAGCCCATGCCGAACTGGGGTTCCAACCTCGAGGGCATCGACTTCGACAACATCAAGTACTTCGTGCGCTCCACCGAGAAGCAGGCTGCTTCCTGGGAGGAACTGCCCGAGGACATCCGCAACACCTATGACCGCCTTGGCATTCCGGAAGCCGAGAAGCAGCGGCTGGTGGCCGGTGTGGCGGCCCAGTACGAGTCCGAGGTGGTGTACCACCAGATCCGCGAGGACCTTGAGGCGCTCGGCGTCATCTTCCTCGACACCGACTCGGGCCTGCGTGAGCACCCGGAGATCTTCAAGAAGTACTTCGGCACGGTCATCCCGGCCGGCGACAACAAGTTCTCGGCCCTGAACACCGCGGTGTGGTCGGGTGGGTCGTTCATCTATGTGCCGCCGGGCGTGCACGTCGACATCCCGCTGCAGGCGTACTTCCGGATCAACACCGAGAACATGGGCCAGTTCGAGCGGACGCTGATCATCGCCGACGAGGGCTCCTACGTGCACTACGTCGAGGGTTGTACCGCTCCGATCTACAAGTCCGATTCGCTGCACTCCGCGGTCGTCGAGATCGTCGTCAAGCCCGGTGCCCGGGTGCGCTACACCACGATCCAGAACTGGTCGAACAACGTCTACAACCTGGTCACCAAGCGGGCCCGGGCCGAGGCCGGCGCCACCATGGAGTGGATCGACGGCAACATCGGTTCCAAGGTCACCATGAAGTACCCGGCCGTCTGGATGACCGGTGAGCACGCCAAGGGCGAGGTGCTCTCGGTGGCGTTCGCCGGCGAGGGACAGCACCAGGACACCGGTGCCAAGATGCTGCACCTGGCTCCGCACACGTCGTCGAACATCGTGTCCAAGTCGGTGGCCCGTGGCGGTGGCCGCGCGTCGTACCGCGGCCTGGTCCAGGTCAACAAGGGCGCACACGGCAGCAAGTCGAGCGTGAAATGCGATGCGCTGCTGGTGGATACGATCAGCCGCAGCGACACCTACCCGTACGTGGACATTCGCGAGGACGACGTCACGATGGGGCACGAAGCCACCGTGTCCAAGGTCAGCGAGGATCAGCTGTTCTACCTGATGAGCCGCGGCCTGACCGAGGACGAGGCGATGGCGATGGTGGTGCGCGGCTTCGTCGAGCCCATCGCCAAGGAACTGCCCATGGAATACGCGCTCGAGCTCAACCGGCTGATCGAGCTGCAGATGGAAGGCGCGGTCGGTTAAGTGAGTTCCAATCTGACAGAGGCGGCCGAGAGTGTGGCCGTGAACAAGGGCGAGCTGTTCGCGTCGTTCGACGTGAACGCATTCGAGGTGCCCGGCGGTCGTGACGAGCTGTGGCGGTTCACCCCGCTCAAGCGGCTCCGCGGCCTGCACGACGGCTCGGCTGTCGCCAACGGCAGCGCCGGCATCACCGTGACCGAGCGGCCCGGCGTGACCGTGGAGACCGTCGGCCGGGACGACAAGCGGCTCGGCGAGGGCGGTGTGCCCACCGATCGCGTTGCGGCCCAGGCCTACTCGTCGTTCGAGACCGCGACCGTGGTGACGGTCAAGCGCGACACCGAGGTGGCCGAGCCCATCGAGATCGTCGTCGACGGGCCCGGTGTGGACACCGTCGGCTACGGGCATCTGCAGATCCGGGTCGAGGAGCTGTCCCGGGCCATCGTCGTCGTCGATCTGCGCGGCAGCGGAACCTACGCCGACAACGTCGAGATCATCGTCGGCGATTCGGCCGGCCTCGGCCTGATCTGGATCGCCGACTGGGCCGACGACATGGTGCATGTCAGCGCTCATCACGCCAAGCTCGGCAAGGACGCGGTGCTCGGGCACGTCAACGTCACCCTCGGTGGCGACGTCGTCCGCACCTCGGCCACCGTGCGGTTCACCGGTCCCGGCGGTGACGCCAAGATGCTCGGCACCTACTTCGCCGACGACGGTCAGTTCTTCGAGTCGCGTTTGCTCGTCGATCATGCTCAGCCGCACTGTAAGTCCGACGTCCTCTACAAGGGCGCGCTGCAGGGTGATCCGGATTCCAGCAAGCCCGACGCGCACACGGTGTGGATCGGCGACGTGCTGATCCGGGCCGAGGCCACCGGCACCGACACCTTCGAGGTGAACCGCAATCTGGTGCTCACCGACGGCGCCCGCGCCGATTCGGTACCCAACCTCGAAATCGAGACCGGCGAGATCGTCGGCGCCGGGCACGCCAGTGCCACTGGGCGTTTCGACGACGAGCAGTTGTTCTACCTGCGCGCCCGCGGTATCCCCGAGGATCAGGCCCGACGTCTGGTCGTGCGCGGATTCTTCAACGAGATCATCGCCAAGATCGCCGTCCCCGAGGTACGCGAGCGCCTGACCGCAGCCATTGAAAAAGAACTAGCCATCACTGAATCGAGAACTTCGTAGTCATGACCACTCTGGAAATCAAGGACCTGCACGTCTCGGTCAACGCCGCCGAAGGCGCCGAGAACACCGAGATCCCGATCCTCAAGGGTGTCGACCTCACCGTGAAGTCGGGGGAGACCCACGCGGTGATGGGGCCCAACGGCTCGGGCAAGTCGACGCTGTCGTACGCCATTGCCGGGCACCCGAAGTACACCGTCACCTCCGGGTCGATCACGCTCGACGGCGAGGACGTCCTCGAGATGAGCATCGACGAGCGGGCCCGCGCGGGTCTCTTCCTGGCGATGCAGTACCCGGTCGAGGTGCCCGGGGTGTCGATGTCGAACTTCCTGCGCACCGCGGCCACCGCGGTGCGAGGCGAGGCCCCGAAGCTGCGGCACTGGGTCAAGGAAGTCAAGGGCGCGATGGACGAGCTGGAGATCGACCCGGCGTTCGGCGAGCGCAGTGTCAACGAGGGCTTCTCCGGTGGCGAGAAGAAGCGCCACGAGATCCTGCAGCTGGGCCTGCTCAAGCCGAAGATCGCGATCCTCGACGAGACCGACTCGGGTCTGGACGTCGACGCGCTGCGCATCGTGAGCGAGGGCGTCAATCGTTACGCCGAGGCCGAGCACGGCGGTGTTCTGCTGATCACCCACTACACCCGGATCCTGCGCTACATCCAGCCGCAGTTCGTGCACGTCTTCGTGGGCGGCCGGATCGTGGAGTCGGGCGGCCCCGAACTCGCCGACGAGCTCGAAGAGAACGGATACGTGCGCTTCACGCAGGCGGTCGGAGCCTGACATGACGGCCGCACGGACTATTGACCCCACCGTGCTGGCTGAGGTCAGGGCGGACTTCCCGATTCTGAGCCGGGTCATGCGCGGTGGAAAGCAGCTGGCGTATCTGGATTCCGGGGCGACGTCGCAGAAACCGCTGCAGGTGCTCGACGCCGAACGGGAATTCCTCACCACCTCCAACGGCGCCGTGCACCGTGGTGCGCACCAGCTGATGGAAGAGGCCACCGACGCCTACGAGCAGGGCCGCGCGGACATCGCGGCGTTCGTCGGTGCCGAGCCCGACGAGCTGGTGTTCACCAAGAACGCCACCGAGTCGATCAACCTGGTGTCGTATGTGCTGGGGGACAAGCGGTTCGAGCATGCCGTCGGCCCCGGCGACGTCATCGTCACCACCGAGCTGGAACACCACGCGAACCTGATTCCGTGGCAAGAACTGGCCCAGCGCACCGGTGCGACGCTGAAATGGTTCTCCGTAACCGATGACGGCCGCATCGACCTGGACTCACTGGAGCTCGACGAGCGGGTGAAAGTGGTGGCCTTCAGCCATCATTCGAACGTCACCGGCGCGGTTGCCCCGGTGGACGAGGTGGTGTCGCGGGCCAAGGCGGTCGGTGCGCTGACCGTGCTGGACGCGTGCCAGTCGGTGCCGCACCAACCGGTCGACTTCCGTGCCCTCGATGTCGATTTCGCGGCATTCTCGGGTCACAAGATGCTCGGCCCCACCGGTATCGGCGTGCTCTACGGCCGTCAGCAGCTGTTGAACGCGATGCCGCCGTTCATCACGGGCGGTTCGATGATCGAGACCGTCACGATGGAGCAGACCACCTACGCGCCGGCCCCGCAACGGTTCGAGGCGGGCACCCCGATGACCTCTCAGGTGGTCGGACTGGCCGCTGCCGCAAGGTATCTGAGCGATATCGGGATGGACGCGGTCGAAGCGCACGAGGCGGACCTGGTGGCGGCCGCCCTGGAAGGTCTGGCAGGCCTGCCGCAAGTCCGCGTCATCGGGCCGACCACGACCGAACTGCGCGGGTCGCCGGTCAGTTTCGTGGTCGACGGAATCCACGCCCACGATGTCGGGCAGGTGCTCGACGACGAGGGCGTCGCGGTACGCGTCGGACACCATTGCGCGTGGCCGCTGCATCGTCGGTTCGGGATCGCGGCGACCGCGCGCGCGTCGTTCGCGGTGTACAACACGCTCGACGAGGTCGACCGCCTGGTGGCCGGCATCAGGCGCGCTGTGGAGTTCTTCTCGTGAAAATGGAACAGATGTACCAGGAAGTGATCCTGGACCATTACAAGCATCCGCATCACCGCGGACTGCGGGAGCCCTTCGCTGCCGAGGTACATCACGTGAACCCGACCTGCGGGGACGAGGTGACGTTGCGGGTCGCGCTCTCTGAGGACGCGGAAACGGTTGCCGACATCTCGTACGACGGCCAGGGCTGTTCGATCAGCCAGGCCGCCACCTCGGTGCTCACCGATCAGGTCATCGGCCTGAGCGTCGGCGATGCACTCAAGACGGTCGAGGCGTTCACCGAGATGATTTCCTCACGCGGCAACGTGGAGGGGGACGAAGATGTACTCGGTGACGGCATCGCGTTCGCCGGTGTCGCCAGGTACCCGGCGCGGGTGAAGTGTGCTCTGCTGGGTTGGTTAGCTTTCAAGGCCGCGCTGGCGGAGGCCAGGCCAGAAAATAAGGCGTTGGCACAGGCCAGCGACGACGTGGAGGACAAGCGATGAGTGATACCGCTTCTGACGAGCTGCTCGCCGATGTCGAGGAGGCCATGCGCGACGTGGTGGATCCCGAGCTGGGCATCAACGTCGTCGACCTGGGCCTGGTTTACGGACTCAACGTCGAGCAGGGCGACGAGGGCGCGGTTGCGCTGATCGACATGACGCTCACCTCGGCGGCCTGTCCGCTCACCGACGTGATCGAGGACCAGTCGCGTACCGCGTTGGTGGGCGCGGGCCTGGTCAACGAGATCAAGATCAATTGGGTCTGGAACCCGCCGTGGGGCCCGGACAAGATCACCGACGACGGTCGCGAGCAACTGCGCGCGCTCGGATTCACCGTCTAGACGCCAAGGCCGTCGGGCTGTCGGTCCTCGGTGCTACCAATGTCGCCACCAGGCGAAAACGGAGGCACGTATGGGACACAACAGCCCCGAGGTAAAGGTCGTCGGTGACCGGTTGGTGCTGGGACCGGCGTCGGTGACGTTCGAGCGGACCCTTCGTATCCCGGAGACCGGATTACACCCACTGCCACCGAGTCTCGGGTCGTTCCGACTGCGCCGGGTTCAGGACTATCCCGATCGGGTTCCCGCGCAGTGGCTGGCACACGGCGGCGTCATGCTGCCGGTCTATCAACGTGAGGCCATGTGGTTGTCGTTCGGCTCGGCCGAACCCGCCGCGCTGCAGATCGGCATCGGGAAGGTGTGTGCGGTCAGCGGCCAGGGCTGGAATGACCGCCTGACCCGCGATCCGCAGAACTACGTCGCTCTACCCGAGCAGCCGTGGCTCGACGGCATCAACGCCGGTGACGGGTTCATCCGACAGTTCGTGGCCGTGCCGCTCGGCTGCGGGGCGACGGTCGAAGGGCAGGTCACGGGACAGGAAGTCCATGGCGGTGTCCAGCTGCGCGCGGTCGGCCTGACGCCGGCGGCTCTCGAAGAGTGGCGGGCGCGTCCCCGATTCGACGAAGCGATGGTGGATTTCGATGACTGCGGGCCGCTCCCTGCGCCCTGCGCGGCACCGTCGATGGGCCTGGGGGCCGGCGGCAGGATGCGGCAGGAGGTGTACGCCGACGACCGGCCGCTGTCCGACTACGACCAGGACCGTTCGTGGCGGGTGTTCGTGCATCTGTGTAGCGCGGCGCAATGGGCTGCGATCACGGGGGAGGTGCCGCCTGCGACCCCGGTGGACCGCGACGCCTACGTCGAAGCCGGTCTGCCGTGGTTCGACTATTACGACGCGGATGCCCAGGACCTGGCGGCCACCGAGGTATTGAAGAACGTCAAGAGTGTCGGGGAGTGGTTCGGGGAAGGTGAGATGCCTTTTGTCCCTGTCGATCCCGCGAAAGTCGTCACGGTGAAGGGCACACCGGGTGATGCTGTGGCCGATGGAGATTGGTAGCGGGCGGTGCTGACCGCCCCGGCGTTCGTCTGGCGTGGTGGGTTCGCGGGCCGGGCGCTGATGGCCGGCGCCGCCGTGGGCATGGTGCTGGGCGTGCTGTCCTGGCTGGACTCCGGGTTGTGGGTCTCGGGTGCGGTCGTCCTCGTCATCGTCGGCACGTTCTACGGCATCTGGACGGCACGCCGGATGGCACGGTATTGGCCGATGTCGGCGCAGTTGTCCGGCGCCGACCGGGTGGCGGTGGTGCGCGCTGCCCGCGGTGGTGAACGGATCGACGACCCACGCTTGGTCGAGGCTGCCCGCGCGTACGGGCGGGGTGTGCACGAGGCCGCGGAGTCGGCCCGCCCGTTCCGGTGGCTGCTGCCGTTGGTGCTCATCGTCGCGGCGGCAAGTGCGTTGTGGGACGCCGTCTTCGGATCTGTGGGAAACGCCGTGGTGTCGGTCATCTATCTGGCGGCGCTGGCGGTCGAACTCTTCTGGTGGCCGCGGCGGCAGGCTCAACTGCTGGCCAACGTCGACCGAGCGTGTCGCTGACCGAACAACGTGTCCTGTGGATAACTGCCGACTTCGGACCTTTTTCGGGGTGGGCTTGTCGGCTGGCGTCTCTAGCTTTCGGCGCAACGGGGACGAAAGGCGTTCCCATGCAACCGGAAGGCAACATGATGAGCGCAGAACTAGAACGACTGCACGCGTCCTGCGAACGCGATCTCGGAGACCCGGCGGCCTGGCCGGATCCCGGTGCTTATCCGAACTCGCTGGCGTTGTGCATCATCGATGCGATCTACGTCACGGGAGCGCGGCATCTGACCGTCGAGCGGATCATCGAGCGGTATCGCAGTCACCGGGCCGGCCAAGGGGGCGACGCCGACTCCGACGGTGCCGCGGAACTGCTGGCGAACATCCACGACCTCGGCGGGCCGCAGCAGTGGGCCTCGCAGATCGGCAACCGTCGCCCGACCTCCACCGTGAGGAACGCGCCGCTGCGGTCGGTCGCACTCCTCGAAGCCACCCAGGCCCTCGTCGAATTGGGGATCCGGACGGCCGAGGATCTCCGTGCGGCCGCCCAGGACGAGGATCGCTGCGCCGCGGCGAAGGCCGCGTGGTGTGTGGTGCCGGGTCAGGGGTCAGGTTTCACCTGGGGCTATCTGGTGACGCTTGCGCAGGTCCCCGGCGTCACCGTCGACCGGGCGGTGGCAGGCTATGTCGCCCGCGAGACGGGTACGGCGGCGCCTGCTGCCGCGTTGTTGTGCGCGGTGTCGGAAAGCTCGGGCTAGGGGATCGCCGCTCTCCACCACGCGATCTGGCGATTCGAGTCCGGACGGCCCTACCAACGGGACGTGCCCGCCTGACGGCTCGCCGGTAGCTCAGCGGCTTTCGGCGCGCCCCCGCCGAAAGCCTGCTGCCAGCTCATATTGACCATATGGTGGGAACAGGCCGCTACGCCCCGACGTTAGGACAAGTGTGACTACGCAGGACATCACCGCAGATCAGTTCAATGACATCGTCAACGGCAACGACATCGTGCTGGTGGATTTCTGGGCGTCGTGGTGCGGGCCGTGTCGTGCATTCGCGCCGACGTTCAAGGCCGCCTCTGAGCAGCACCCCGATGTCGTCTTCGCCAAGGTGGACACCGAGGCCGAGCAGGGGCTGGCCGCGGCCGCCGACATCCGGTCGATCCCCACCCTGATGGCGTTCAAGAAGGGCAAGTTGGTCTTCAACCAGGCCGGAGCACTGCCACCGGCAGCACTGGAGGACCTGGTTCAGAAGATCAAGGAATTCGACATCGACGCAGCCATGAAAGAGCAGGCCGCTCAGGACGACGCCGAACAGGTGTGACGAACGGCACGCGATAGCGTGCTGTCCGTGACTGCCCACAACGAATTCGTACTGGTTGACCGTCCGCGGCCGGACGTAGCCCTGGTAACCCTCAACCGTCCTGAGCGGATGAACTCGATGGCGTTCGACGTCATGGTGCCGCTCAAGGGCGTGCTCGAAGAGCTGCGCTACGACAACAGCGTGCGCGTCGTGGTGCTGACCGGGGCAGGACGGGGCTTCTCCTCCGGGGCCGATCACAAGTCGGCCGGCTCCGTGCCGCACGTCGCCGGGCTGACCAGGCCGACCTACGCACTGCGCTCGATGGAGATCCTCGACGATGTGATTCTCGCCCTACGCCGGCTGCATCAGCCGGTGATCGCCGCGGTGAACGGAGCGGCCATCGGGGGCGGTCTCTGCCTGGCCCTGGCATGCGACGTCCGGGTCGCCGCCGAGGGCGCCTATTTCCGCGCCGCGGGGATCAACAACGGGCTTACCGCCAGTGAGCTGGGCTTGTCCTACCTCCTGCCACGTGCGATCGGGTCGTCACGTGCGTTCGAGATCATGTTGACCGGCCGGGACGTCGACGCGGACGAGGCGGCGCGCATCGGCCTGGTTTCCAGCGTGGTGGCCGAGGAGGAGCTTCTGGAGACCTGTTACGGCATGGCGGACCGGATGGCGGCGTTCTCCCGGCCGGGTATCGAGTTGACCAAGCGCACACTTTGGAGTGGACTGGACGCCGCTAGCCTGGAGGGGCACATGCAGGCCGAGGGCCTGGGACAACTCTTCGTGCGCCTGCTCACCGCAAACTTTGAGGAAGCGGTCGCTGCGCGCGCGGAGAAACGACCCGCCGTTTTCACCGACGAGAAGTAATTAGGAGGACCGCAGCGTGATCACCGCAACGGACCTGGAGGTCCGCGCCGGCGCGCGCACGCTGCTGTCCTTCGAGGGCTCGGCATTGCGGGTGCAACCCGGTGACCGGATCGGACTGGTCGGGCGCAACGGCGCGGGCAAGACCACCACCATGCGGATTCTGGCCGGCGAGGGCGAGCCGTACGCCGGATCTGTCACCTCGACCGGTGAGATCGGTTATCTGCCACAGGATCCCAAAGAAGGCGATCTCGATGTCCTGGCCCGCGACCGGGTGCTCTCGGCCCGCGGTCTGGACACGCTGCTGGCGGACCTCGAGAAGCAACAGGTCCTGATGGCCGAGGTCGCCGACGATGCGGCTCGCGACAAGGCGGTCCGCAAGTACGGTCAGCTCGAGGAGCGGTTCTCCGCGCTCGGCGGGTACGCCGCCGAGAGCGAGGCCGGGCGCATCTGCGCGAGCCTGGGCCTGCCGGATCGAGTGCTGACGCAGCCGCTGCGGACGCTCTCCGGTGGTCAGCGCCGCCGCGTCGAACTGGCCCGCATCCTGTTCGCGGCGAGCGACACGGGTTCCGGGTCGGCCACCACACTGCTGCTCGACGAGCCCACCAACCACCTCGACGCGGACTCGATCGGTTGGTTGCGGGACTTCCTGCACAACCACACCGGTGGCCTCGTCGTCATCAGCCACGACGTGGATCTGCTCGACGAGGTCGTCAACCGGGTGTGGTTCCTCGATGCCGTGCGTGGTGAGGCCGACGTCTACAACATGGGCTGGAAGAAGTACCTCGACGCCCGCGCCACCGACGAACAGCGTCGCCGCCGGGAACGTGCCAATGCCGAGAAGAAGGCCGGCGCGTTGCGGGCCCAGGCTGCCAAGATGGGCGCCAAGGCCACCAAAGCCGTTGCCGCCCAGAACATGTTGCGCCGGGCTGAGCGGATGATCTCCGAGCTCGATGCCGAGCGGGTGGCCGACAAGGTAGCCCGGATCAAGTTCCCGACGCCGGCGCCGTGCGGCAAGACCCCGTTGGTGGCCAAGGGACTGACCAAGACCTACGGGTCGCTGGAGATCTTCACCGGTGTCGATCTGGCGATCGACCGCGGATCCCGGGTGGTGGTGCTGGGACTCAACGGTGCAGGCAAGACGACATTGCTGCGGCTGCTCGCCGGTGCCGAGACCGCTGACGCCGGAGCGCTGGAACCCGGTCACGGGTGCAAGATCGGCTATTTCGCCCAGGAGCACGACACCCTCGACAACGAGGCGACGGTCTGGGAGAACATCCGCCACGCCGCGCCGGACACCGGTGAGCAGGATCTTCGAGGTCTGTTAGGCGCCTTCATGTTCACCGGCCCTCAGCTGGAGCAGCCCGCGGGCACCCTGTCCGGTGGTGAGAAGACCCGGTTGGCTCTGGCAGGCCTGGTTGCCTCGACGGCCAATGTTCTGTTGCTGGACGAGCCCACCAACAACCTCGATCCCGCGTCACGCGAGCAGGTTCTCGACGCGCTGCGCAGCTACCAGGGCGCGGTGGTGCTGGTGACCCACGACCCGGGCGCCGCCGAAGCTCTCGATCCACAGCGGGTGGTCCTGTTGCCGGATGGCACGGAGGACTTCTGGTCCACCGAGTACCGGGATCTCATCGAGCTCGCCTGACGGCGAATCCTCAAGAACCACCCCATCTTCGAGAACGTCAATTTAAGACGTTGGACAAATCGACCACCCGGTGTGTGGGTGGTTTCTACTCTGGGTACCCGTCGGGACATCACAAGCTGGGAGATGTCGATGAGGGATATGAACAAGAATCGCGGCGAACTGCTGTCAGAGCTTCGCAGGGCATACGAGGGGGGCGCCAGCATCCGCACACTGGTAGCGACAACGGGCCGTTCCTATGGCTCGATCCATAGCTTGCTGCGTGAATCGGGAACGACGATGCGCAGCCGTGGTGGCCCCAACCACCGAACCCGGTCCAGGGTGTGACGCGCACAACCGCTGTGCGGTAGCCGGATTCAGCTGTCGGCGGACGCCTGCTGTCGCACGCTGTCCTCGACGAGGTCCAGTACCGCGGTGAGATTCTTCGGGTCCTCGCCGGAGGCGATCCGGGCCACCAAGCCGTCGAGGACCAGGTCCAGATAGATGTGCAGGACCGCGCTCGGCACGTCGTCACGCAGTCGCCCGGCCTGCTTCTGGCGGCGCAGACGCTCGGTGATCGCAGCGTCCAGTTCGGCCGACCGTTCCGCCCACCCTTGGTGAAAAGCGGGATCGTTGCGCAGCTTTCGCGCGATCTCCAGCCGGGTGGCCAGCCAGTCGAACTGCTCGGGTGCTGCAAGCATGTTCCGCATCACCTGGATGAGGCCTTCGCGGGCGGCCACCTCGGCCATCCGCTCGGCGTCCTCGCGGGCCAGTTCGAAGAACAAGGTGTCCTTGTCCTTGAAGTGATGAAAGATCGCGCCGCGCGACAGCCCGATGGTTTCTTCGAGCCGCCGCACGGTCGCACTCTCATATCCGTACTGACCGAAGCAGCGCCGGGCGCCGTCGAGAATCTGACGGCGCCGGGCCGCGAGGTGGTCGTCCGTCACCCGGGGCATTCGACCACTCCTCGCGCAAGCGCCCGTCGGCGCTGTCGGTTACCTGCTTCGGTCAGTCTGGACAGGATTACTTCGACTTCAGCATGTTCCGCAGCACGTACTGCAGGATGCCGCCGTTGCGGTAGTAGTCGGCCTCGCCGGGGGTGTCGATGCGGACGACCGCGTCGAACTCCACCTTGGAGCCATCTTCCTTGGCAGCGGTGACCTTGACCGTCTTCGGCGTCTTGCCCTCGTTGAGCGCCTCGATGCCGGTGATGTCGTAGGTCTCGGTGCCGTCGAGCTTCAGGCTCGCGGCCGACTCGCCTGCCGGGAACTGCAGCGGGATGACACCCATGCCGATCAGGTTCGACCGGTGGATGCGCTCGAAGGACTCGGTGATGACGGCCTTGACGCCGAGCAGCACCGTGCCCTTGGCCGCCCAGTCGCGCGAGGAGCCCGAACCGTATTCCTTGCCGCCCAGGACGACCAGCGGGATGCCGGCTTCCTTGTAGTTGACCGAGGCGTCGTAGATGAACGACTGCGGGCCACCCTCCTGGGTGAAGTCGCGGGTGTAGCCGCCGGAGACGTCGTCGAGCAACTGGTTCTTCAGCCGGATGTTGGCGAAGGTGCCGCGGATCATCACCTCGTGGTTGCCGCGACGCGACCCCAGCGAGTTGTAGTCCTTGCGCTCAACGCCGTTGGCGTCCAGGTACTGCGCGGCCGGGGTGCCCGGCTTGATCGAACCGGCCGGGCTGATGTGGTCGGTGGTCACCGAATCACCCAGCAGGGCAAGGACTCTGGCGCCCTTGATGTCGCCGACCGGCTGCGGCTCGGCGGGCATGCCGTCGAAGTAGGGCGCCTTGCGGACGTAGGTCGAGGCATCGTCCCACTCGAACGTGTTGCCCTCCGGAGTGGCCAGCGAGCGCCAGCGGTCGTCGCCCTTGAACACGTCGGCGTAGGAGTCGGTGAACATCTCCCGGTTGATCGAGGAGGCGATGGTCTCCTCGATTTCCTGGGCAGACGGCCAGATGTCCTTGAGGAAGACGTCGTTGCCCTGCTGGTCCTGACCGAGCGGATCGGTCTCGAAATCGAAGTCCATCGTGCCCGCGATGCCGTAGGCGATCACCAGCGGCGGCGAGGCCAGGTAGTTCATCTTGACGTCGGGGGAGATGCGGCCTTCGAAGTTACGGTTGCCCGAGAGCACCGCGGTGACCGACAGGTCGTTGTCGTTGATCGCCTTGGAGATCTCGTCGGGCAGCGGACCGGTGTTGCCGATGCACGTGGTGCAGCCGTAGCCACCCAGGTAGTAGCCCAGCTTCTCCAGGTACGGCCACAGGCCGGCCGTGTTGTAGTAGTCGGTGACGACCTGGCTGCCCGGCGCCATGTTGGTCTTGACCCACGGCTTGGAGGTCAGGCCCTTCTCCACGGCCTTCTTGGCCAGCAGCGCCGCGCCGAGCATGACCGACGGGTTGGAGGTGTTGGTGCACGAGGTGATGCCGGCGACGACGACAGCGCCGTGGTCGAGCACGAATTCGCCGCGCTCGTCGGAGCGCACGGTGACGGGCTTGGTCGGCCGGCCCTCGGCGCCGTTGGCGGCCGACGGACGCACATCGACCGCACCGTCGTCGGCGAACGACAGCTTGGCCGGGTCGGAGGCCGGGAACGACTCTTCGACCGCCTCGTCGAGCTGCGTGTGCGGGGTCGGGAGGTTCTCCTCGACGTAGTTGTGGATGTCCTTGCGGAACGCGTTCTTGGCGTCCGACAGCTCGATACGGTCCTGGGGACGCTTCGGGCCCGAGATCGAGGGCACCACGGTGGACAGGTCCAGCTCGAGGTACTCCGAGAAGGCCGGCTCGTGGTCGGGGTTGTGCCACATGCCCTGCGTCTTGGCATAGTCCTCGACGAGCGCCAGCTGCTGCTCGCTGCGCCCAGTCAGCCGCAGGTAGTTGATGGTCTCCTCGTCGATCGGGAAGATCGCTGCGGTGGAACCGAATTCGGGGCTCATGTTGCCCAGGGTGGCGCGGTTGGCCAGCGGCACCTCGGCCACGCCCTTGCCGTAGAACTCGACGAACTTGCCGACCACGCCGTGCTTGCGCAGCATGTCGGTGACGGTGAGCACGACGTCGGTGGCGGTGACGCCGGGCTTGATCTCACCGGTCAGCTTGAAGCCGACGACGCGGGGGATGAGCATCGAGACCGGCTGGCCCAGCATGGCGGCCTCGGCCTCGATACCGCCGACGCCCCAGCCCAGTACGCCGAGGCCGTTCTCCATGGTGGTGTGGCTGTCGGTGCCCACACAGGTGTCCGGGTATGCGACTCCGTTGCGGGTCATCACGACGCGGGCCAGGTACTCGATGTTGACCTGGTGCACGATGCCGGTGCCCGGGGGGACGACCTTGAAGTCGTCGAACGCGCCCTGGCCCCAGCGCAGGAACTGGTAACGCTCGGAGTTGCGCTCGTATTCGAGTTCGACGTTGCGCTCGAAGGCGCCGGCGTTGCCGAAGACGTCGAGGATGACGGAGTGGTCGATGACCATCTCGGCGGGGGACAGTGGGTTGACCTTGTCCGGGTCGCCGCCCAGGGCGGCCACGGCCTCGCGCATGGTGGCCAGGTCGACGATGCACGGCACACCGGTGAAGTCCTGCATCAGCACGCGGGCCGGGGTGAACTGGATCTCGATGCTCGGCTCGGCCGAGGGATCCCAGTTGGCGATGGCCTCGATGTGGTCCTTGGTGATGTTGGCGCCGTCCTCGGTGCGCAGGAGGTTCTCTGCGAGCACCTTGAGGCTGTAGGGGAGCTTCTCGGTTCCGGGTACCGCGTCGAGGCGGTAGATCTCGTAGCTCTGGTCCCCGACAGTCAATGTGTCGCGGGCACCAAATGAGTTAAGGGACGAATTTTCCGTATTCTCGCTGCTCACATCAACTCCCGGCTTGATCTCACCGCGACGGGCTGTGTCGGCGGCGTTCTGATCCTAACAGTACGCTTGTCCTGCAATGCCCTGTGGGCCGGGGTCCAGTCTTCACTGGTCGGGTGTTCGGTGCTACCCCGTCCGGGCGATCCGTGTGATCCGGCCGCCCGGCGGCCGCCCCACGCCCGACCGACGCTCATTTGTCACGCCGGCGTGGCGCCTGACCGTGTGCGTCACCCCAGCGTGACGATAGGTGGTCGATGCGGTGACGATTCCCGTGTCGCCTCACAGGGCCCGGCGGGCTCGGCGTACCGTGCGTCTGTGACCGGACCCCATGTCATCCCGTTCCTGCCGGCCTATATCCCGGTCGAGGTGTGCGAGACCGTCGGAATGGACCCGGCCCAGCCCGACGGTGTGGCCAAGTGCATGGTGGCCGTACAGGCCGACGTCCGCGACGACGGGGTCAGTGCTCCGGGTGCCGATGTCGAGGCGCTGCGCCAGGTGGTCAGCGATGCCCGTCAGGGCGGGGTCGACCTCAAGATCGTGGTTCTGCCGAGCAATCCCGGCATCGACACACCGTTGCGTGATATCGCCTCAGAGGTGGGCGAGGCCAATCCGGGCGCGACCGTGCTCGCGCTGAGTCCGTCTTTCGCCGGCACGTACAGCCCGACTATCGACCGGGTGACTTTGGAAGCCGGACAGGACGTGGCCAAGACTGGTAATCCGGTGTTGTCGGCGAAGAATTTCGTGGGGGAGATTTCGACCCCGGACTTTCCCTGGACCGCGCTCACCATCGTGCTGACGCTCGGGGTCGCCGCAGCGGCCACGCTGACCCGCGTCCTGCAGGTGCGCAGCAAACGATTGGCCGGGTCAGGGGCCTCGAGCGCTCCCTCGGTAGAGGTCTGAAAAACCCGTCGAACATTAGTTCGGAATATCTCCGAATATCACTAATAGGTCACACTATTCGCAATTACATTCTTGTAATTCGTGACTAAAGTTTCTTTGGCTTCAGATGTGACGTACGGTGCAATCGGTAGCCATTGTTGCAGTTGTGCTTCGTGTGACTTCTGTGCAAAGGCCCCGAGCAAACGCCGTACGCCGGCGTTGAGCCATAGGAGACTTGAGTCGAATGAGACGCACCGTCGGCGTCCCGCGCACGCGAGGGGCAGTTGGGGTCGCTGCACCCCGGCTGAGCGGCCGCTTCTGGGCTGTGCCGGTGACCGTCGCGATGCTGTTGGCCACGGCGATGTCCGGCGGGGTGCGGGCCGCCGCTGATCCAGGCGCACCCGATCAGGTCGCAACGCTCGTCGCCGCGGTGGCCAACGCCGATCAGAAGCTGCAGGAGTTGGGCGCTGCGATCCAGACCCAGCAGGAAGCCGTCAACAAGGCGATCGTCGACGTGCAGGACGCCCGCGACGCGGCAGCGACGGCGCAGCAGGAGGTCGACGCCAGCCAGCAAGGCATCGCCGATGCCAATGCCGCGATCGTCGAGGCGCAGAAGAGGTTTGACACGTTCGCGGCCGCCACCTACGTCAACGGCCCGTCGAGTTCGTACCTGACCGCGTCCGATCCCGCTGACATCGCGCGCACCGCGGCGACCGGTCAGACCCTGGCGGCCAGCACCGACAAGGTGATCGCCGATCTGCAGCGCGCCCGCACCGAACAGGTGAACCGTGAGTCGGCGGCCCGGCTGGCCAAGCAGAACGCCGACCAGGCCACGGTCAATGCCCAGACCAGTCAGGACGCCGCGGTCTCGGCACTGCAGCAGGCGCAGCAGACGTTCAACGCCCAGCAAGGTGAGCTGAAGCGGTTGACCGACGAACGGGCAACGGCGGCAGCTCAACTCGCTCAGGTGCACAAGGCGGCGGCGCCGACCGCCCCGCCGGCCCAGGGAGCCGCCCCACAGGTCGCTGCGGGCGATTGGGACCGGGCCCCTGGTGCACCGGCTCAAGCCGGCCAGAAGTGGGCCGGTGAATGGGATCCCACACTGCCGGCGATCCCCAGCGCGTTCGTCAGCGGTGATCCCGTCGCGATCATCAACACCATCCTGGGCATCTCGTCGACCTCGGCTCAGGTCACCCAGAACATGGGACGGCAGTTCCTGCAGAAGCTGGGCATCCTGCCCACGCCGACCGGCTACACCAACGGCGCCATCCCGAGGGTGTACGGGCGGCAGGCATCCGAATACGTCATCCAGCGGGCCGGCTCCCAGATGGGCGTTCCGTACTCCTGGGGCGGTGGCAACGCCGCCGGTCCCAGCCGCGGCATCGATTCGGGCGCCAACACGGTCGGCTTCGACTGCTCGGGCCTGATCCTCTACGCGTTCGCAGGGGTCGGCATCAAGTTGCCGCACTACTCGGGCTCGCAGTACAACGCCGGTCGCAAGATCCCGTCCTCGCAGATGCGGCGCGGCGACGTGATCTTCTACGGGCCCGGTGGCAGCCAGCACGTGACGCTCTACCTCGGCAACGGCCAGATGCTCGAAGCGCCGTACACGGGTTCGCAGGTCAAGATCTCGCCGGTTCGGACCAGCGGGATGACCCCGTACGTCGTCCGCTACATCGAATACTGATGGGAACACATTGCGCTCCTTCGTCTTACGTTGCCTGATACTGATCGCCGCCACGATGTTCGCGGCGATCAGTTTGGTGGCGCCGGCCGGCGCCGCTCCTGACGACGGACAGTGGGATCCCACTCTTCCGAAGATCGTCAGTTCCGGGGCTCCGGGCGATCCGGTGGCGATCGCCAACGCGTCGTTCCAGGTCAGCCAGATCGCGCTGCAGACCACGCAGAATCTTGGCTCGCAGTTCCTGCAGAGCATCGGCCTGGCCCCGAAGCAGGCGGCCTCGACATTCCCCGGCGGTCGGGTTCGCGGACCGCAGGCCATCGAATACGCGATCCGGCGTGGCGGTACCCAGATGGGCGTGCCGTACTCGTGGGGCGGTGGCACGCTGACCGGTCCCGGCCCCGGTGTCGACTACGACGCCGGAAAGATGGGCTTCGACTGTTCCGGCCTGACGCGCTACGCCTATGCGGGCGTGGGTGTGCAGATTCCGAAGTATTCGGGCGACCAGTACAACACCGGCCGCAAGGTGCCGGTGGCCCAGGCAAAGCGTGGTGACCTCCTGTTCTGGGGTCCCGGCGGCAGCCAGCATGTGGCGATGTACCTCGGCGGCGGCAAGATGCTGGAGGCGTCGGGCAGCGCGGAAAAAGTGACCGTGAGCCCGGTGCGCACCTCGGGCATCCAGCCCTATGCGGCCCGCATCATCGAATCCTGAGGGGAACCTGAAGTCTTCCGGGCAGCGTCGACGGATCTCGAAGTGCCTGGAATAGTTGACGGCGGGCACCCGATTGCCCGATGAGCAACACCGCAAGACCAGCGTTTGTAGTCGAACACCGTGGGAGGAAGTTGATGACGTCACCGAGTGGACCGCCGCAGGGCGCCGGAGGTTATCCCGGTTCGAGCCCGGCGCCGGGCTTTCCGCCCGGGTCGGCCGGCTCCCACGCCGCCGCGCCGGCTGCGCAGGCTCCGACCAACGGCAGCCTGCAGGCCGAGGTGCACACCCTGGAACGCGCCATCTTCGAGGTCAAGCGAATCATCGTCGGCCAGGACCAGCTCGTGGAGCGGATGCTGGTCGGGCTGCTCGCCAAGGGGCACGTGCTGCTCGAAGGTGTGCCCGGTGTGGCCAAGACGCTGGCGGTCGAGACCTTCGCCAAGGTCGTCGGCGGTACCTTCGCCCGCATCCAGTTCACCCCTGACCTGGTGCCCACCGACATCATCGGTACCCGGATCTACCGGCAGGGCAAAGAAGACTTCGACATCGAGCTCGGCCCGGTGGTGGTCAACTTCCTGCTCGCCGACGAGATCAACCGTGCGCCGGCCAAGGTTCAGTCCGCACTGCTGGAGGTGATGGCAGAGCGCAAGATCTCCATCGGCGGCAAGACCTTCCCGCTGCCGAGCCCGTTCCTGGTGATGGCCACCCAGAACCCGATCGAGCAGGAAGGCGTCTACGCGCTCCCGGAAGCCCAGCGCGACCGCTTCCTGTTCAAGCTCAACGTCGACTATCCGACGCCGGAGGAAGAGCGCGAGATCATCTACCGGATGGGCGTCAAGCCCCCGGAGCCCAAGCAGATCCTGAACACCGGCGACCTGCTTCGGCTGCAGGACCTCGCGGCCAACACGTTCGTGCACCATGCGCTGGTGGACTACGTGGTGCGGATCGTCACCGCGACGCGCGAGCCGGAGAAGTTCGGCATGCCCGACGCCAAGGCGTGGATCGCCTACGGTGCGTCACCGCGTGCCTCGCTCGGCATCATCTCCGCGGCCCGCGCGCTGGCGTTGGTGCGCGGCCGTGACTACGTCATCCCGCAGGACGTCGTCGAGGTCATCCCCGATGTGCTGCGCCACCGCCTCGTTCTGACCTACGATGCGCTGGCCGATGAGGTCTCGGCTGAGACCGTGGTCAACCGGATCCTCCAGACGGTTGCCCTGCCTCAGGTGAACGCGCTTCCGCAGCAAGGGCATTCGGTTCCGCCCGCCGTACCTGCCGCGGCTGCCGCGGCCGGCAGTCGGTGACTAGTTCGCGACGCGCTGTCGATCTGCCATCGCTCAAGCGCGGCGAGATCCGGGATCCCGCGCTGACAGCCGCGTTGCGCAAGCTCGAGCTGACGGTGCGTCGCAAGCTCGACGGAGTTCTGCACGGCGACCACCTCGGACTGATCCCGGGTCCGGGATCAGAGCCGGGGGACTCGCGGATCTACCAGCCCGGCGACGACGTTCGCCGGATGGACTGGTCGGTGACGGCGCGAACGCAGACGCCCCACGTGCGGCAGATGATCGCCGACCGCGAACTGGAGACCTGGCTCGTCGTCGACATGTCGGCGAGCCTGGACTTCGGTACCACCGGCTGCGAGAAGCGTGATCTGGCCGTGGCGGCCGCGGCGGCGATCGCCTTCCTCAACAGTGGTGGCGGCAACCGGATCGGCGCGATCATCGCCAACGGTGACACGGTGCGCCGGGTCCCGGCATTGAGTGGGCGGGTGCACGAGCAGGAGTTGCTGCGGGCGATCGCCACCACGCCGAAGGCGCCGACCGGGGTGCGGGGCGACCTGGCCGCCGCGATCGATGCGCTCCGTCGTCCCGAACGCCGACGCGGCATGGCGGTCATCATCAGCGACTTCCTCGGGCCGATCAACTGGATGCGCCCGCTGCGGGCGATCGCCGGCCGCCACGAGGTGCTGGGCATCGAGATCCTCGACCCGCGCGATGTCGAGTTGCCTGCCGTCGGGGATGTGGTGCTGCAGGACACCGAGACCGGTGTCACCCGCGAGTTCACCATCGACGAGCAGCTGCGCAGCGATTTCGAGCGGGCCGCCGCAGCCCACCGGGCGGAAGTGGCCCGCACCTTGCGGCGTTGCGACGCCCCGCTGCTCAGCCTGCGCACCGACCGGGACTGGATCGCCGATGTGGTGCGGTTCGTCGCGACGCGGCGGCGCGGGGCCATGGCCGGCAGCAGGTAGCCGAAAGCTTGATGAGCAATCAACCGAAATGACTTCTAGCACATGACATTACCGATTCTCGGTCCGATGAGCCTGACGGGCTTCGCGCACGCGTGGTGGTTCCTGTTCCTGTTCGTGGTTCTGGGCCTGATCGCGTTCTACGTCGTCGTTCAGCGCGCACGCAAGCAGCGGATCCTGCGGTTCGCCAACATGGAGCTGCTCGAAAGTGTGGCGCCCAAACAGCCCACCCGCTGGCGGCATCTGCCCGCGGCGCTGTTGGCGGTCTCGCTCGTGCTGCTGACGGTGGCGATGGCCGGTCCCACCCATGATGTGCGGATCCCGCGCAACCGTGCGGTGGTGATGCTGGTGATCGATGTGTCGCAGTCGATGCGTGCCACCGATGTCGCCCCCAGCCGGCTGGCCGCGGCGCAGGAAGCCGCCAAGCAGTTCGCCGATCAGCTCACCCCGGGGATCAACCTCGGCCTGATCGCCTACGCCGGCACAGCGACGGTGCTGGTGCAGCCGACCACCAACCGCGAGGCCACCAAGAACGGCCTGGACAAGCTGCAGCTGGCCGACCGGACCGCCACCGGTGAAGGCATCTTCACGGCGCTCCAGGCGATCGCCACCGTGGGCGCGGTGATCGGCGGCGGTGACGAGAAGCCGCCCGCACGCATCGTGCTGATGTCGGACGGCAAGGAGACCGTGCCGTCCAACCCGGACAACCCCAAGGGCGCCTACACCGCGGCGCGCACCGCCAAGGATCAGGGGGTACCGATCTCCACGGTGTCCTTCGGAACGCCCTACGGCTACGTCGAGATCAACGATCAGCGCCAGCCGGTGCCGGTCGACGACGAGATGCTCGGCAAGATCGCCAAGCTGTCCGGCGGAGACGCCTTCACCGCATCCAGCCTGGAGCAGCTGAAGCAGGTGTTCACCTCGCTCCAGCAGCAGATCGGCTACGAGACGATCAAGGGCGACGCCAGCCTGGGCTGGCTGCGACTCGGGGCGTTGGTGCTGGCCGTGGCCGGTGTGGCGGCGCTGGTGATCAACCGCAGGCTCCCCGGCTAGGACGTGATCCGGACCCGGCGGAAACCGGTCGGCCAGGGTGACGCGATTTTCAGACCGTGCTGGTGAGGAGATAAGTTGGCGGGCATGAGTGACAGTGTCGCCACTGAAAGTGCCACCGAGACCGCCACCGCAGAATCCGGTGGCCGCCCGGCATTCGTTTCCCGCTCCGTACTGGTCACCGGTGGAAACCGGGGGATCGGCCTGGCGATCGCGCAGCGCCTGGCCGCCGACGGGCACAAGGTGGCCGTCACCCACCGCGGATCGGGTGCGCCCGACGGCCTGTTCGGCGTCGTGTGCGACGTCACCGACAACGAAGCCGTCGACCGTGCGTTCAAAGAGGTCGAGGAACACCAGGGCCCGGTCGAGGTGCTGGTGTCCAACGCCGGCATCTCCCAGGATGCGTTCCTCATGCGGATGACCGAAGAGCGGTTCGAGAACGTCATCAACGCGAACCTCACCGGGGCGTTCCGGGTGGCGCAGCGGGCGTCGCGCAGCATGCAGCGCAAGCGTTTCGGCCGGATCATCTTCATCGGCTCGGTCTCGGGGATGTGGGGCATCGGCAACCAGGCCAACTATGCGGCGGCCAAGGCCGGTCTGATCGGCATGGCCCGCTCGATCTCGCGGGAACTGTCCAAGGCCGGCGTCACCGCGAACGTCGTCGCCCCGGGCTACATCGACACCGAGATGACCCGGGCGCTCGATGAGCGGATCCAGGCGGGCGCTCTGGAATTCATCCCGGCCAAGCGGGTCGGCACCGCCGACGAGGTCGCCGGTGCGGTCAGCTTCCTGGCGTCGGAGGACGCCGGCTACATCGCCGGTGCGGTGATCCCGGTCGACGGCGGCATGGGTATGGGTCACTGATCCAAAGCTCGGTATTTCCAAGAACTTTCGCATAACTCTTCACCGAAGTAGGAGTCAGGACAATGGCAGGTTTGCTCGAAGGCAAGCGCATTCTCGTCACCGGGATCATCACGGACTCGTCGATCGCGTTCCACATCGCCAAGGTGGCACAGGAGGCCGGCGCCGAGTTGGTGCTCACCGGATTCGACCGGATGAAGCTCATCCAGCGCATCGCCGACCGGCTGCCCAAGCCCGCCCCGTTGCTCGAGCTCGACGTGCAGAACGAGGAGCACCTGGCCAGCCTGGCCGACCGGGTCACCGAGACCATCGGTGCGGGCAACAAGCTCGACGGTGTCGTTCACTCGATCGGCTTCATGCCGCAGACCGGGATGGGCGTCAACCCGTTCTTCGACGCCCCGTATGAGGATGTCGCCAAGGGCATCCACATCTCGGCATATTCCTACGCCTCGCTGGCCAAGGCGACGCTGCCGATCATGAACGAGGGCGGCAGCATCGTCGGCATGGACTTCGACCCGACCCGGGCGATGCCGGCCTACAACTGGATGACGGTGGCCAAGAGCGCCCTCGAGTCGGTCAACCGGTTCGTCGCGCGTGAGGCCGGCCCGTTCGGTGTCCGCTCCAACCTCGTTGCGGCGGGCCCGATCCGGACCCTGGCCATGAGCGCCATCGTCGGCGGTGCGCTGGGCGCCGAAGCCGGTGACCAGATGCGGCTGCTCGAAGAGGGCTGGGATCAGCGTGCGCCGGTCGGCTGGAACATGAAGGACCCGGAGCCGGTCGCCAAGACCGTGTGCGCCCTGCTGTCCGACTGGCTGCCCGCCACCACCGGCACCATCGTCTACGCCGACGGCGGCGCCAGCACTCAGCTGCTCTGATCTGACTTGTTTTCTGCCGAAACCGCATTCCAGCAGGTGTGCACGCGCACAAATCCTGCCGGGATGCGGTTTCGCCGTATGAGGGAGGCGAGATGATGGCCGGCGATGAAACAGGCTTCGACGCCGTTCTGCTGTTGTCCTTCGGGGGACCGGAGGCGCCGGAGGAGGTGATGCCGTTCCTGGAGAACGTGACCCGGGGGCGCGGTATCCCCGCCGAGCGGCTGGCCGACGTCGCCGAACACTATCTGCACTTCGGTGGGGTGTCGCCGATCAACGGGATCAACCGGGCACTGATCGAGCAGCTGCGGGCCGAGCTGCCCGACATGCCGGTCTACTTCGGAAACCGGAACTGGGCGCCCTACGTCGAAGACACGGTGGCAACGATGCGGGACAACGGGATTCGACGCGCAGCCGTGTTCACCACGTCGGCCTGGGGCGGGTATTCCAGCTGCACCCAGTATGTCGAGGACATCGCCCGGGCCCGTGCTTCGGTGGGCGACGATGCGCCCGAACTGGTCAAACTGCGCCAGTACTTCGATCATCCGCTGTTGGTGGAGATGTTCTCCGACGCGATCGCCCGAGCGGCAGCCACATTGCCTGCCGAGCTGCGTGATGAGGCTCGGCTGGTGTTCACCGCGCACTCGGTCCCCATCGCTGCCGATGAGCGGCACGGCCCGCGGCTCTACAGTCGGCAGGTCGGCTACGCGACGCGACTGGTCGCCGCCGCTGCGGGTTATCAGGACTTCGACCAGGTGTGGCAGTCGCGCTCGGGTCCGCCCCGGATCCCGTGGCTGGAACCCGACGTCGCCGATCACCTGACTGCATTGGGCCGCAAGGGAACTCGGGCCGTCATCGTGTGCCCGATCGGGTTCGTCGCCGATCACATCGAGGTGGTGTGGGATCTGGACTACGAGCTGCGACTGCAGGCCGAGCAGGCGGGTATCGCGTTCGCGCGGGCCAGCACCCCGAACGCCGACAGGCGGTTCGCTCGATTGGCCGCCGGGCTGATCGACGAATTGCGCACCGGTGCGGCACCGCTGCGGTCGGCCGGTCCAGATCCGGTGCCGGGTTACGGATTCAGCGTCAACGGTGCGCTGTGTTCACCGAACTGCTGCGGGACGCCGTCCTAGCTCGCGAACCAACAGGGCCGGGAAAGTCAGTCGCGCCAAGCCGATTGCAGGATCGCCTCAAGTGCGGCCAGCCGTGCCGAACGGACCACCCGGTCCAACGGCCTCATGGCATCGCCGGCGATCTGGACCTCCGAGGAACTCTGCAGGCCGATCGGCATCAGGCCCGAGCTCACCGTGATGATCGCTTCCACGTGGGCGGCGTTCTCCAGCACCCGCACGGCCCGGGTCGGCGCATGGTCCGGGATCGGGTGCATCCGGCCGGCTTCGAGGATGTCCTCCACCATGCCGCGCGGATCGTCGATGTCCACACCGACACCGGCCCGCAACGTGACCAGGGTGTCGGCGGCCGAGCGCACCGCCGACTTCAACTCGTACTCGGCCTCGCCGAGGTCGTAGTGCTGCGGCGGCGGCAGAAGAGGCAGTGAGTAGACCGTCCACGACAGTGCCCTCGGTTCGGGTTCCAACGTGGATTCGGTTTCCACGTCGTCGAATTCGAAATACTCGAACTCCGGCACCAGCCCGACGCCGTCCAGCTCGTCATGGGTCACGAGCACCGCTTCGCCGACCGCCAGGGCGTCCCGCTGGAACTGCGTACCCGCGGGTAGACCGCGGACGTCGCCGGGCACCGGCAGGGCCACCCTGATCGAGGGCCTGGTACCGGATCTGCCGACGGCGGTGCGCAGGGTCTGCAGCAAGGACACCGAACCGGAGTCCTCCAACTCCGGCCAGGGCAGGCTGGTTCGGACCGCTGCTTGCGAGTCATACGCGGTCACAGAATGCATTGGAGCCCACTGGGATAACGCGTCGAGGACGTCGTCAGGCGCGGCCGCGCCGGCAAGCCAGGCGTTGGCCCACATCGAAAGCGTTGCACTTGGACACCACATGATCCTGGCAGTGTAATTGTCGGCCGCCGATCGGGCCTGATTCGCTAGGGTGAGCGCATGCCGCTACCGCTGATCTGGCTCATCCTGGCGCTGGGACTCGCCGGGGCGGAGGCGCTGACCGGCGACATGTTCCTGCTCATGCTGGCCGGCGGCGCGCTGGCCGCGAGCGGGTCGAGTTGGCTCTTCGACCTGCCCCTCTGGGCGGACGGCGCGGTGTTTCTCGTGGTGTCGGTGCTGTTGCTGGTCTTGGTCCGGCCCGCGCTGCGGCGCCGTTTCGAGCTGGGACGCGGTCTTCCCGAGCCGGTGAAGGCACTGGAAGGCAAGACCGCGCTGGTGCTCGACCGGGTGGCGCAACACGAAGGTCAGGTCAAACTCGACGGCGAAGTCTGGACGGCGCGGCCCCTGAACGACCACGATGTGTACGAACCGGGTGAGCATGTGACCGTGGTCAGGATCGACGGCGCCACCGCGGTGGTCTTCAAGACGATGTAGTGCCTCTTCAATACGACTTCGATACGACGTAGCTCCAGGGAGGGATTCACCATGGAAGGTGCCGTAGCCGGACTGGTCTTGCTGCTTGTGCTGGTGGTGTTCGCGATCATCGTCGTGGCCAAATCGGTCGCGCTCATTCCCCAGGCCGAGGCCGCGGTGATCGAACGCCTCGGCCGCTACAGCCGCACCGTCAGTGGTCAGCTGACCTTGCTGGTGCCGTTCATCGATCGGATCCGGGCGCGGGTGGATCTCCGTGAGCGGGTGGTGTCGTTCCCGCCCCAACCGGTGATCACCGAGGACAACCTGACCCTCAACATCGACACCGTGGTCTATTTCCAGGTCACCAACCCGCAGGCGGCGGTGTACCAGATCAGCAACTACATCGTCGGTGTGGAGCAGCTGACCACGACCACCCTGCGCAACGTCGTCGGCGGCATGACCCTGGAACAGACGCTGACCTCACGCGACTCCATCAACGCTCAACTCAGAGGTGTGCTCGACGAGGCGACCGGCCGGTGGGGCCTTCGCGTTGCCCGGGTGGAGCTGCGCAGCATCGACCCGCCACCGTCCATCCAGGAGTCGATGGAGAAGCAGATGAAGGCCGATCGTGACAAGCGGGCCATGATCCTCACCGCAGAGGGTGTGCGGGAGTCCTCGATCAAGCAGGCCGAGGGGCAGAAGCAGTCGCAGATCCTGGCGGCAGAAGGCGCCAAGCAGGCCGCGATCCTGGCCGCCGAGGCCGACCGGCAATCCCGGATGCTGCGCGCCCAGGGCGAGCGGGCCGCCCAGTACCTGCAGGCACAGGGCCAGGCCAAGGCCATCGAGAAGACCTTCGCCGCGATCAAGGCCGGCCGGCCCACCCCGGAGATGCTGGCGTATCAGTACCTGCAGACGCTGCCGCAGATGGCCAAGGGGGAGGCGAACAAGGTCTGGCTGGTGCCCAGCGACTTCGGCTCGGCGTTGCAGGGCTTCACCAAGATGCTGGGGGCTCCCGGCGAGGACGGCGTGTTCCGGTACACACCACCACCGGTGGACGAGGATCTGCCCAAGCCCGAGGACGACAGCGACGAGGTCGCCGACTGGTTCTCCACCGAGACCGATCCGGCCATCGCCCAGGCGGTGGCCAAGGCAGAGGCCGAGGCCCGGGCCACCACGCCGCCGCTGAGCGCCAGGCCGCCGCAGTCGTCGTTGGAGACCCCGCCGGGGACGATGCCCAACGAACTGGATGGTGGCGCACACCGCGCGCAGTAGCGCGGCTGCGTCAGCGCTGAGGCTGCAGTCGGATCTCGACCATCGGCAGCGGTGTGTCCGTCTCGGTGATCGGCTGACCGAGCGTGCCTTCGAGGACGAGTTTGAACTGCTGCCACGTCGTCGGGTGGCGCTCCCGATAGTCGGTCAGGACCTGGTCGGCGCGGCGCTGGTCGAGGACATGGGCCACCCCGGACACCGGGCGGTGACTGCCGAGCCACACCCGGACCGCTGGATTGGCGGCAATGTTGCGGAACCACTGCGCTTTCGCCCCGAAACCCGAGGCGACGACGACGGCGTCGGGACTCGGTCGGTCGACGACTTCGAGCACCACGTAGCGGCGCTCACCGGAGGTGCGGCCGATGTGCTCGAGCATCATCAGCCGCTTGCCGAGTAGTGCTCCGGCGCGCATCCGGTAGAGCCAGATCGGGGCACGCACCAGCCGTCGGTTACGCAGGAGTCGGGCACCGAAATCGGGCAGTGCGCTCATCCGTCGTCTCCTCCCGCTCAGCTCACGGCTCCGTGAACGTGCATGGAACGTCCACCGATTGCGGCGTGTCGGCCTGCAGGCGCGCACGCTCGCGGTGGTGCTCGCGGCGATGGAGGCGCATCTCGTAGACCAGGCCGGTCACACCGAGCGCGGCGGTACTCAGCGACACCAGGATCAGCGCTGGGCTGATGTTCCCGGTCAGTGCGTCACCGAGGACCACGACCGCCGCGGTGCCGGGGAACAGCCCCACCAGCGTCGCCAAGGTGTAGGGCACGACCCGCACGGCGGACGCACCTGCGGCGTAGTTCAGTACCGAGAACGGCACCGCCGGGATCAGCCGCATGGAAAGCACCACCGGCCAACCACGCCGCCGAAGCCGGGTGTCGAGTGAGTCGATCCGAGGATGGGGCACCAGCCGATTGAGCTGCCAGCCGGCCGCGCGGATCAGGAACAGGGCCAGCACCGCACTCACCGCGCTGGCCGCCACCGCGATCGCCACCCCCAGCACCGGGCCGAACAACAGGCCCGCGGCCAGGGTGAAGGCGGTGCGGGGGAACGGGAACACCGTCACCACGATGTGGGCGCCGAGGAAGGCCAGCGGAAACCAGGGGCCCACCGACGTGGCCCAGTCCCGCATCTGCATCGCCGTGGGCAATGGAACCAGTACCGCAACTGCGACAAGAATCACAATGCCGGCCAGCAGGCCGACGATCCGCCGAGGTGGCAGCTGGGAAGCCGTCGCGATCACCGCGGCGCGCACCACGCGCAGGGTTCTGACGACGGGTTTCACGTTTTACAACAGTACGTCCCGGCGGCGGGGAACACCGCTGGGTGTAACCGCGAGTCCGCCCACCAG
This sequence comes from Mycobacterium sp. 48b, assembly GCF_048282725.1. Lineage (NCBI taxonomy): Bacteria > Bacillati > Actinomycetota > Actinomycetes > Mycobacteriales > Mycobacteriaceae > Mycobacterium > Mycobacterium sp. 48b. The sequence goes on along the minus strand of NZ_JBLVUL010000001.1, from coordinate 4,596,785 downwards.
CGGTCAGCGCCGTGATGGCGATCATTTAGCCTTTAGCGCAAGTGGGTAGGTCACACGCTGCGATAACAGGAGATGCGGGTGTCGTTACAGGGGACTAGTGCGGTCGAGTCAGACCGTGAGCAGTGGCGGACGGCGGTCGCCGGCGTGCTGGCCAAGAGCAGTCGGCGAGACGTGGCGGATCTGCCGGCCGAGCCGGAACGCCTACTGGATTCGCAGACCTATGAGGGTTTCACGATCCGGCCGCTCTACACGAGCCTGGACGCGCGTCCGGAGACCGCCCTGCCGGGGCAGTGGCCGTTCGTGCGCGGCGGCGACGCCCTTCGCGACGTGAAGTCCGGCTGGAGGGTCGTCGAGAGCTTCCCCGCAGTCGCAGGCACCGACGTGGGCACGGTCAACGGCGCGGTCCTGGTGGCATTGACAGAAGGCGCCAGTGCGCTGGCAGTGCGGCTCGACGAGGGCGGGATCGCCCTGGGCGAGCTGGACCGCCTGCTGGACGGCGTGTTCCTTGATCTGGTGCCGGTGATCTTCGAAGGTGTTGCGGACAGCGCAGCAGACCTGGCCGCCGTTGCCGACGCAGTGCTGCCCCTCCTCGCAGATCTCGACGACGACCAGCGCTCGCGGTTGTCGATCGATTTGGGTGCCGACCCGCTGACCGCGCCGTTGTCCGGCCGGCCCGCCACTGACGGCGCCGACCTGCCGGCCGCCGTCGCCAAGCTCACCGGCCATGCCGGCGGGGTTCGGGCGATCACGGTCGACGGCCCGGCGTTCCACAACCTCGGCGCCAGTGCGGCCTGGGAGCTGGCCGGCTCCGTTGCCGCGGCGGTCGCCTATCTGCGGATCCTCAACGACGGCGGAGTGGCCGCACCGGATGCGTTGCGGCAGATCAGTTTCCGCTATGCCGCCGATGACGATCAGTTCATGACCATCGCCAAGCTGCGCGTCGCGCGGCAGCTCTGGGCCCGGGTCGCCGAGGTGGTCGGCGCCGACACTGCAGGTGACGCCGGAGCTGCGCGCATTCATGCCGTGACCTCGCTGCCGATGATGACCCAGCGGGATCCGTGGGTGAACATGCTGCGCACCACGCTGGCCGCCTTCGCCGCGGGCGTCGGGGGAGCCGACACCGTGCAGGTGCATCCGTTCGACGCGGCGATTCCCGCCGGCCTCGACGGCACGTCGACCAGCTTCGCCCGCCGCATCGCCCGCAACACGCAACTGCTGCTGCTCGAGGAGTCGCACATCGGTGAGGTGCTCGACCCGGCCGGCGGTTCGTGGTTCGTCGAGGACCTGACCGCTCAACTCGCCGAACAGGCCTGGGCGCATTTCCAGGACATCGAGGCGCGGGGTGGATTCGTCGCGGCCCGCGACCACATCGCCGCCCAGATCGCCGAGGTCGCAGCCCGGCGCAGCGCCGACGTCGCGCACCGCCGCACCGCGATCACCGGTGTCAACGAATTCCCCAACCTGGACGAAAAGCCGCTCCCGCAAGGCGGTTCGGCGTCGTCGATCGCTCGGTACGCGGCCGGATTCGAGGCGCTGCGTGACCGCTCGGACGCCTTCCTGGCATCCACCGGAGCGCGGCCCAAGGTTCTGTTGCTGCCGCTGGGGCCGCTGGCCGAGCACAACATCCGCACCACGTTCGCGTCGAACCTGTTGGCTTCCGGCGGAATCGAGGCGATCAACCCCGGGCCCCTGGACGCCGCCGCGATTGCCGCGGCGGTGGCCGAATCCGGTGCCCCGACCGTGGCGGTGCTGTGTGGAACCGATGCCCGCTACGGCGCCGAGGCGTCCGGTGCGGTGGCGGCCGCCCGTGCCGCCGGTGTCGGACAGGTGTTGCTGGCCGGACCGGAAAAGGCTGTCGCCGAAGCCGATTCGAAACCGGACGGATATCTGACCGCCAAGATCGATGCGGTCGAAGCCTTGTCGAACCTGCTCACCGGACTGGGGGCCTGAGATGACTGCCACAACTGGAATCGGAAGTTTCGCGGACGTACCGCTGCACGGCGAAGGCACGGGTGCGCCTGCCACTCCAGAAGCCGTCGAGACGCACGTCGCAGCGGCCGCCGCCGCGCACGGCTACACCCCCGAGCAGCTGACCTGGGCCACGCCCGAGGGTATCGACGTCAAGCCGGTGTACATCGCTGCCGACCGCGACGAGGTGGCCGAGGCCGGCTATCCGCTCGACAGCTTCCCGGGCGCACCGCCTTTCGTGCGCGGGCCGTACCCGACGATGTACGTCAACCAGCCGTGGACCATCCGCCAGTACGCCGGGTTCTCCACCGCCGCCGAGTCCAACGCGTTCTACCGGCGCAACCTGGCCGCGGGCCAGAAGGGCCTGTCGGTGGCCTTCGACCTGGCCACGCACCGCGGCTACGACTCGGACCATCCGCGCGTGCAGGGTGACGTCGGAATGGCAGGCGTGGCCATCGATTCCATCCTCGACATGCGCCAACTGTTCGACGGCATCGACCTGTCGACGGTGTCGGTGTCGATGACGATGAACGGCGCGGTGCTGCCGATCCTGGCGCTCTACGTCGTCGCGGCCGAGGAGCAGGGGGTGCCGCCGGAGAAGCTGGCCGGGACCATCCAGAACGACATCCTCAAAGAGTTCATGGTCCGCAACACCTACATCTATCCGCCCAAGCCGTCGATGCGGATCATCTCGGACATCTTCGCCTACACCAGCGCCAAGATGCCGAAGTTCAACTCGATCTCGATCTCGGGCTACCACATCCAAGAGGCCGGAGCCACAGCCGATCTCGAGCTCGCCTACACGCTGGCCGACGGGGTGGAGTACATCAAGGCCGGCCTGGACGCCGGACTGGACATCGACAAGTTCGCGCCGCGGCTGAGCTTCTTCTGGGGCATCGGCATGAACTTCTTCATGGAGGTGGCCAAGCTTCGGGCCGGCCGCCTGCTGTGGAGCGAGCTGGTGGCACAGTTCGAGCCCAAGAGCGACAAATCTCTGTCGCTGCGCACCCACTCGCAGACCTCGGGCTGGTCACTGACCGCACAGGACGTGTTCAACAACGTCGCTCGAACCTGCATCGAGGCGATGGCTGCAACGCAGGGGCACACCCAGTCGCTGCACACCAATGCCCTGGACGAGGCGCTGGCCCTACCCACCGACTTCTCCGCGCGGATCGCCCGCAACACCCAGTTGCTGCTGCAGCAGGAGTCGGGCACCACCCGGCCGATCGACCCGTGGGGCGGTTCGTATTACGTCGAGTGGCTCACCCACCAGCTGGCGGAGAAGGCACGCGCCCACATCCACGAGGTGAACGAGCACGGCGGCATGGCACAGGCGATCAGCGACGGCATCCCGAAGCTGCGCATCGAGGAGGCGGCCGCCCGCACCCAGGCGCGGATCGATTCCGGGGCCCAGCCGCTGATCGGCGTCAACAAGTACCAGGTGGAAGAGGACCAGGAGATCGAGGTCCTCAAGGTCGAGAACAGCCGGGTGCGAGCCGAGCAGCTGGCCAAGCTGCAGCAGCTGCGTGCCGACCGCGACGAAGACGCGACGCAGGCCGCGCTGGCCGAGCTGACCCGCGCCGCCGAGGCGACCGGTGCCGCAGGAGAGGACGGGCTGGGCAACAACCTGCTGGCCCTGGCCATCGATGCGGCCCGGGCGAAGGCCACTCTCGGCGAGATCTCCGACGCGCTGGAGAAGGTGTACGGGCGGCATCAGGCCGAGATCCGTACGATTTCGGGCGTCTACCGCGACGAGGTCGGAAAGGGCAGCAACATCGCTACCGCTACCGAGCTGGTGAACAAGTTCGCCGAGGCCGACGGCCGTCGGCCCCGCATCCTGGTGGCCAAGATGGGCCAGGACGGGCACGACCGCGGCCAGAAGGTGATCGCGACGGCATTCGCCGACATCGGCTTCGACGTCGACGTGGGCTCGTTGTTCTCCACCCCGGAGGAGGTGGCCCGACAGGCCGCCGACAACGACGTCCATGTGGTCGGGGTGTCCTCGCTGGCCGCGGGGCACCTCACGTTGGTGCCGGCACTGCGCGACGCGCTGGCCGAGGTGGGCCGCCCGGACATCATGATCGTCGTCGGCGGGGTCATCCCGCCCGGGGATTTCGACGAGCTCTACGAGGCTGGGGCCACCGCGATCTTCCCGCCGGGCACCGTGATCGCCGATGCCGCCATCGGCCTGCTGCAGAAGCTGGCAGACCGGCTCGGTTACCAGCTGAGCTAGTGGCTGCTTCAGTTCGCGAACTGGCGGAGGCCATCCGACGTGGCGACCGCGCCGCGCTGGCGCGGGCCATCACGATGGTCGAGTCCACCCGGGCCGATCATCGTGACCAGGCCCAACAGTTGCTGCTGGAGCTCATGCCGGACGCAGGCAAAGCCCAACACGTCGGGATCACCGGGGTGCCGGGGGTCGGCAAGTCGACGACGATCGAAGCCCTCGGCATGTACCTGATCGAGGCCGGTCACCGAGTGGCGGTGCTGGCCGTGGATCCGTCGTCGACCCGGACGGGCGGCTCGATCCTGGGCGACAAGACCCGGATGGCACGGCTGGCGGTCCATCCGGATGCCTACATCCGGCCCTCGCCGACCTCCGGCACGCTCGGCGGGGTGGCCAAGGCCACCCGCGAGACCATCGTGCTGCTGGAGGCCGCGGGCTACGACGTCATCCTGGTCGAGACCGTCGGGGTGGGGCAGTCCGAGGTGACGGTGTCGAACATGGTCGACACGTTCGTCTTCCTCACCCTGGCCCGCACGGGTGACCAGCTGCAGGGCATCAAAAAGGGTGTGCTGGAGCTGGCCGACGTCATCGTCGTCAACAAGGCCGACGGCGAGCACGCGATCGAGGCCAAGGCGGCTGCTCGCGAATTGACCGGCGCCATCCGTCTGATCTACCCCCGCGAAACACTATGGCGGCCACCGGTTCTCACGATGAGCGCGGTCGAAGGGCATGGGCTGGCCGAGCTGTGGGAGACAGTGCTCAAACACCGTGAGGTGCTCACTGAGGCAGGCGAGTTCGAGGCCAGGCGCCGGGCGCAGCAGGTGGACTGGACCTGGTCGATGGTGCGCGACACCGTGCTGGACCGGGTGATGTCGCATCCCGGTGTGCGTGAGATCCGCGACGAGGTGGAACGCCGGGTGCGCGAGGGTGAACTGACCCCGGCGCTGGCGGCCCAGGAGATTCTCGACGCGGCCGACTGACAGGACGTCCGCCGCACTTACGCTGTTCGCAGCGACACGGAAGCGAAAGGCTGGGCTGAGCCGGAGATGAGGGACGTGAAGGCGAAACTGCATGGGCTCGTGGCCGCCGCGATGGTCGGCGGCGTGGTGTTGACCGGATGCGGGGGAGGCGGGTCGACCGGTACCCAGCCCACCGTGGCCAAGACCAAACTCCAAGCCCTGGCAAAGGAGAAGCTGGAAGCAGCGGCCAAGCGCAAGGCCAAGTCTGTGACCTGCGACGATGGCATCGTCGGCAAGGTGGGGGCGACCCAGCGTTGTGTGCTGACGGCCAAGGACGGCACCAAGTACGGCGTCACGGCTACGGTCAAGACCGTCGAGTCCGACAACGTCAACATCGACTTCAAGGTGGACGACAAGCCGAGCCCGTGATCCGGAGGCCGAACCCGGGCTAACAGGTAGGTAACTCTTGTGGAATTTGCCGGGGGTCCAGGTAAATTCAAGTGTGTGACCGATCACAACGGGGTGCGCGACGAGGCGCTCCCACACGGCGTCCAAGGCGCGGCCGACAGGAACTTCTCCTGTACGGTCCGCGGGTTCTCGAAACTGTTCCCAGGCCGGAAGTACGGCGGCGGGGCGCTGGTGATTCTCCAGGACGGAGAACCCGTCGTCGACGTCTGGACCGGCTACTCGGATCGTCAAGGCACACAACACTGGACGGCCGATACCGGCGCGATGGTGTTCTCCGCGACGAAGGGGATGGCATCGACGGTCATCCACCGCCTCGTCGACCGCGGCCTGATCGAATACGACAGCCCGGTGAGCGCGCACTGGCCTGAATTCGCGGCCAACGGCAAATCCGCGATCACGGTGCGGCAGGTGATGGCGCACGAGGCGGGGCTGTCTCAGCTCAATGGCGTCAGCAAAGCCGATCTGCTGGATCATCTGGCGATGGAGAGCCGGGTAGCCGCCGCTCCCGTCAATTCACTGCTGTTCGGGAAGCCGGCCTATCACGCTCTGACCTACGGCTGGTTGTTGTCGGGTCTGGCGCGTGCGGTGACCGGGCAGAGCATGCGTGAGCTGTTTCGCGTCGAGTTGGCGCAGCCGCTGGGCACAGACGGTCTGCACCTGGGCCGCCCACCGCTGGAGGCTCCTACCCGGGCCGCACAGATCCTGCTGCCGCAACGAGTTTGGCCGAATCACATCTTCGACTTCGTGGCGCCACGGGTCGCTGCGCTGAACTTCTCGGGTGCGTTCGGCTCGATGTACTTCCCCGGCGTGATGTCAATGGTTCAGGGCGATACCCCGTTCCTGGACTCCGAGGCGCCCGCGGTCAACGGGGTGGCAACAGCGCGCGGCCTGGCCAGGATGTACGGCGCGATCGCCAACCGCGGCCGCGTCAGAGGCGCGGAATACCTGTCCGAGCGCACCGTGGCCGGGCTGACCGGTCCGCCCGGTCTCCGCCCGGACCGAAATCTCGGGGTGCCGCTCGGCTTCCACCTCGGATATCACTCGGTTCCGTTCGGGGTGATGCCAGGATTCGGACACGTGGGGCTCGGCGGGTCGGTCGGCTGGGCGGACCCGGCCAGCGGCCTGGCGATCGGTTTCGTGCACAACCGGCTGCTGACGCCGATGGTGCTCGACATGGCCGCCTTCGTCGGTCTGAACGCTCTGATCCGAAAGGACGTCGCCCGCGCCCGCGCGCGTGGATACGTGGCCGTACCGGATCTCGGCGCGTCGCCGCACGGGGTGCCCAGACCCGCCGCGGGGTAGGTCGTCGCTCACCGGGATGAGCCGACCTGACGGACGCCGTCAGGTCGGCTTTCTTCGTTGCGGGCCGCCCGCGTGGCCCCGCGCAGCCCGCTGCAGGGCTTCTAGCTGCAGTGATATACATCACATAATGTCCCAGTCTTGGGACACCTTTCCTGGCAATGCAGCGCTTCTCCGCCGTTAACCCTGGTCGGTTTGCTTTTCAATGCAAGCAGTGGGCTTGGTCACGCGATCGCGGACGGCGTGTGCTGGGTCTCAATGCGGCCCTGTCGAGGCCTGGGTGGGCTCAGCGCTGCGTTCAGGGGTTGCGAGCCGCCGGTCCATCTTCATGATCGGCGCTGGTCGCTACGGTTGCGGTGTCAATTAATCCCATTAGCCAATGCGGTTATCAGGTACACAATCGTACCATTATCGATACGCGCGTAAGCGGAACATGAATTCGGTTCAACTACGGTTTCGGTAGTTTGCGTGCAGGTTGCCAGCTAACTATTTGAAGGCAACCTATGAATTGACTGAGAGTGGGCAATTGAACACGGTTTTCGAATCGTGGACAACCTGCGAAAAGGTGTTTCAATGCCCGAAAGTTGGACGATGTTAGTTAGCGGAATAATTTCTTGCGGTGCGCGGTGATGTCAGTCTGCGTGGCGAATCTTGTTGTGCAGCAGGAGTATTAGGGAGAATCCAGGCGGAGCGACCGGCCTTACCGGCGTCTCGCTGAGGAAATTGTCTGGCGGTGTCAGTTTCCGATAATGGGTTAACCCAGCGAACACGCGATGCTTTTTGCGATCAAGTGTTTCCAACATCTAGGTTGGGCCACGCGCTAGGCTACGGACCCGCGTCGGCAACGACTCGAACCGGATACAGGGATTCGGTACCGTGCGTCGATGGCGACGTAGCGCACTTTCTTTTCCACGTTCTAAGTACGTTGATCGGAGCTTTGCTCATCGATCGCACCGAAGAGAGGTTGAGCCGACTTGGCCGAGACTCCAGTGACCCCGATTGCCGTCATAGGCATGGGCTGCCGGCTCCCGGGCCAGATTGAATCGCCCCAACAGTTGTGGGCGGCGCTGCTGCAAGGCGATGACCTGGTCACCGAGGTGCCGGCGCAGCGGTGGGACGCTCATGAATTCTATGACCCTGAGCCCGGCGTGCCTGGTCGGTCGGTGTCCAAGTGGGGTGCCTTCCTGGACGACGTGGCAGGTTTCGACGCGGGATTCTTCGGTATCAGTGAGCGCGAGGCGACGGCAATCGACCCGCAGCACCGCCTGCTCTTGGAAACTGCCTGGGAAGCCATCGAACATGCTGGAATCGACCCGGCAACGCTGGGCGGCTCGCTGACCGGTGTGTTCATGGGACTGACCCACGGCGATTACCAGTTGGTTGCCGCCGATGCCCATGCGATCGAGGGCCCGTACGGCTTCACCGGAAACAATTTCAGCCTGGCATCCGGCCGGATCGCCTATCACCTTGGCGTGCACGGTCCGGCCTATTCGGTCGATTCGGCCTGCTCGTCGGGCCTGCTGGCCGTGCACAATGCCTGCCGCAGCCTGCACGACGGCGAGAGCGACGTCGCGCTGGCCGGCGGAGTCTGCATCGTGCTGGAACCCCGGAAGCTGGCATCGGGTTCGGCTCAGGGCATGTTGTCGCCGACCGGGCATTGCCACGCGTTCGACGTGGCGGCCGACGGATTCGTGGCCGGTGAGGCCGCAGCTGTCGTGATGCTCAAGCGGTTGGTCGACGCCGAGCGCGATGGCGATCGCATTCTCGCCGTCGTCCGCGGCACAGCGGCGAATCAGGACGGCCGCACGGTCAACATCGCCACCCCGTCCCGCGACGCGCAGGAAGCCGTATACCGGGCAGCGCTGGCCGCAGCGGAGGTCGATCCGGTGACCGTCGGCCTGGTCGAGGCGCACGGCACCGGCACTCCGGTCGGCGACCCGATCGAGTTCGCAAGTCTGGCGGCGGTTTATGGGAGTGGCGCACCGTGTGCGCTCGGCTCGTCGAAAACAAACTTCGGTCATAGTCAGTCGGCATCCGGCGCGGTCGGCCTGATGAAGGCCGTGCTGGCGCTGCAACACGGCATCGTGCCGCCCAACCTGCATTTCACGCGGCTGCCCGACGAGATGGCACGCATCGAGACCGACCTGTTCATCCCGAAGGAGACAGTCGACTGGCCGGTGGCCGGGGCGCACCCCCGTCGTGCAGCGGTGTCCTCTTACGGGCTGTCCGGGACCAACGTGCACGCCGTGTTGGAACAAGCGCCACCCGTCGCAGACGCGGCCTCCGCGTCTCGGGGCCTCACCGGTTCGTGCCTGTTCGCGCTCTCGGCGACGTCAGCGGGCGAATTGCGCCGGACCGCGGGACGGCTGGCTGACTGGCTGGCGGACCGGGCCGACGTCGACCTGACTGATCTGGCCTACACGCTGGCACGCCGCAGGGCACACCGACCGGTACGCACCGCGGTCGTAGCCGAAGACCGGGGCAGCCTCATCGCAGGGCTGCGTGAGATCGCCGATGGCGACGTGCCCTACGAGGCCGCGGTGGCACAGGACGATCGCGGGCCGGTCTGGGTGTTCTCGGGCCAGGGGTCTCAGTGGGCCGGGATGGGGGCCGGGCTGATGGCGTCCGAGCCCGCGTTCGCCGCGGCGGTTGCCGAGATCGAGCCGCTCATCGAGCGCGAGTCCGGGTTCTCCGTCACCGAGGCGATGACGGCAACCGAGGTGGTGACGGGCATCGACCGGGTCCAGCCCACGGTGTTCGCCGTCCAAATCGGATTGGCGGCGACGCTGCGCGCCCGCGGTGCAGAGCCTGGTGCAGTCATCGGGCACTCGATGGGCGAGGTCGCTGCCGCAGTCGTGTCAGGGGTGCTGTCGCTTGACGACGGGGTGAAGGTGATCTGCCGGCGCTCGCGGTTGATGGCCACGATCGCGGGCTCCGGCGCGATGGCGTCCGTCGAGCTGCCGGCCCAGCAGGTGCTCTCGGAGCTGGCCGCGCGCGGAATCAACGACGTCGTGCTGGCAGTGGTCGCATCGCCCAAGTCGACCGTGGTGGGCGGTGCGAAGGAGTCGATTCGCGAGCTGATCGCCGAGTGGGAGAGTCGCGACATCATGGCCCGGGAGGTTGCCGTTGACGTGGCATCCCACACCCCCCAGGTCGATCCGATCCTGGACGAGCTCGCCGACGAGCTCGCCGATCTGGACCCGGCCGATCCGACCATCCCGTACTACTCGGCGACCCTGTATGACCCTCGCGACATGGCCGATTGGGATGCCGACTACTGGGTGGACAACCTGCGGCACACCGTCCGTTTCGCCGCAGCCGTACAGGCGGCGTTGGAGGACGGCTTCCGGGTGTTCACCGAGCTCGCGCCTCATCCGCTGCTGACCCACGCCGTCGACCAGACGGCCCGCACACTCGACATCCCGCACATGGCCTTGGCCACGCTGCGTCGGGAGCAGGAACGTGCCGGAGGCCTGCTCGGCGCGGTGGCCGACTTGCACAGCGCCGGAGCCCGGGTCGACTTCGCCGCGCTCCTGCCTGCCGGCCGGCTCGTCGACGCGCCGCTGCCCACCTGGAACCGGCAGCAGCTGATGCTCGCCCGCGATCCCAACGAACTTGCCCCCGGTGGCGCAGTGATCGCGGTGCACCCGCTGCTCGGAGCGCACGTGCGGCTCGCGGAGGAACCCGAACGCCATGTGTGGCAGTCCGATGTCGGCACGGGCACCCAGCCGTGGCTGGGCGATCATCAGGTGCACAACGTCGCGGCACTGCCGGGTGCGGCCTACTGCGAGATGGCGCTGGCGGCCGGACGCGCCGTGTTCGGTGACCGGGCCGAGGTGCGCGACATCACGTTCGACGAGATGCTGCTGCTCGAGGAACAGAGTCTGGTGTCGGCGTCGGCCACCGTGTCGGGGGACGGGACCGCCGATTTCGTGGTGGAGACCCAGAACGAGGGCGAGCGCGTCGGCCGGTCCGCCGCCCGCGTGCACCGCGCGGATGACGGGGCGGTTCCACCGAGCTACGACGTGGCCGCACTGTTCGACACCCATCCGCAGCGAGTGGAGGGTGCCGAGACGCGGGCCGCATTCGCCGAGCGCGGCATCCAGTACGGCCCGGCCTTCTCCGGTCTGGTCGCCGCGTATGTCGGTGCCCCGGAAGGGGAGACCCTCGATACGGTGCTCGCCGAAGTCGCGTTGCCCGGATCGATCCGTTCGCAGCAGGGTATGTATGCGATCCACCCGGCATTGCTGGACGCCTGCTTCCAGGCTGTTGGCGTTCATCCGCGCCTGCGTGGTGACCTCACCGGCTCGCTGATGCTGCCGCTGGGAGTGCGACACCTTCGGGCTTTCGGATCGACCCGCAATGCCCAGTACTGCCTCGCGCGGTTCACCGACGTCACGCCCATGGGCGTGGAGGTCGACATCGACCTGCTCGACGAGCAGGGCACCTCGGTGTTGAGCGTCGGCGGATTGCGTTTGGGCACAGGCATTTCGGCCAGTGGGCAGCGTGAGCGCACCCTCAACGATCGGCTGCTGGCGATCGAGTGGCGCGAGGAGGAGTTGCCCGAGCCCGACTTCGTCGATCCCGGCCGCTGGCTGCTGATCAGCACCTCCGATGTGGCAGACCTGATGGCGACCAGACTCGCCGACACCTTGAAGGCGCATCAGGTCGACGTCACGACCATGGCATGGCCGCAGCACTCTGATCACAACGCTCGTGCCGAGCGGCTGCGCGAGCTTCTTGTCGCTCGGCCGTTCAGCGACGTGCTGGTCGTCACCGCACCCCGCAACGGCACCATCGACGAACAGGCCGGCGTCCGCGGAGCCGACAACGTACGGCATCTGGTGCACATCGCGCGGGAGCTGCCCGAGGTGCACGGCGAACCACCGCGGTTGCATGTGTTGACGCGCAACGCCCAGACGGTGTTGGCCGAGGATTCCGCCAATCTGGAGGAGGCGGGTCTCCGCGGTCTCATCCGGGTGATCGGGATGGAGCATCCCCGCCTGCGGGCCAGCCAGATCGACGTCGACGACTACACCGATCCGGCGCGGGTCGTGGCCCAGTTGCTGGTTGGCTCCGAAGAGGACGAAACTGCCTGGCGGGGCGGAAATTGGTATGTGGCACGGCTGATCCCGGGTCCGCTGCGACCGGAGGAGCGCCGCACCACGGTGGTCAACCCGGCACGGGAGGGCATGCGGCTGCAGATCCGGACACCCGGTGACATCCAGTCGCTGGAACTGGCGGCGTTCGAACGCGTCGCCCCGGGTCCGGGACAGATCGAGGTGTCGGTCTCCGCGTCGAACCTGAACTTCGCCGACGTGCTCGTGGCGTTCGGGCGGTACCCCAGCTTCGAAGGGCGGCTGCCGAAACTGGGTGCCGACTTCGCCGGTGTGGTGACCGCGGTGGGTGCCGGAGTCGTCACTCACCAGGTCGGTGACCAGGTGGGTGGTATCTCGGCCGATGGTGCGTGGGCGACTTTCGTGACGTGCGACGCCAATATGGCCGTCACGTTGCCGGCCGGGGTGCCGATGAACCGGGCCGCTGCGGTGCCGAGTGCACATGCGACCGCCTGGTACGGCCTGCACGACCTGGCCCGGATCTCGGCCGGCGACAAGGTGCTGATCCATTCCGCCACCGGCGGTGTGGGCCAGGCGGCGATAGCCATCGCCCGCGCGGTGGGTGCAGAGATCTTCGCGACCGCTGGCAGTGAAACGCGGCGAAACTTGTTGCGCGACATGGGCATAGACCATGTCTACGATTCGCGGAGTGCCGAGTTCGCCGAGGCGATCCGTCGGGACACCGATGGCTACGGCGTGGACATCGTGCTCAACTCGTTGACCGGTGCGGCTCAACGGGCGGGACTCGAGCTGCTGTCCTTCGGCGGCCGGTTCATCGAAATCGGCAAGCGTGACATCTACGGCGACACCCGGATGGGACTGTTCCCGTTCCGCCGCAATCTGTCGTTCTACGCCGTCGACCTGGCCCTGCTGGCCCTGACCGAACCCGATACCGTGCGGCAGCTGCTGGAGACCTGCTACGGGCGCATCGCGGACGGGACATTGCCGCTGCCGGAGACCACCCACTATCCGCTGCAGGACGGCGCCACCGCCATTCGAGTGATGGGTGCCGCCGAGCACACCGGCAAGCTGGTGCTCGACATACCCGAAGGTGGGCGGATCTCGGCGGTGGTCCCGCCGGAAGAAGCGCCGGTGTTCCGGCCGGACGGCGCCTACATCGTCACGGGCGGCCTTGGCGGTCTCGGCCTGTTCCTCGCCGAGGCGCTCGCGGCGGCAGGTTGCGGTCGAATCGTGCTCAACGGTCGATCTGCACCGTCGCCGGAGGCTCTCGTGGTCGTCGACCGGATCCGGGCCGCCGGCACCGAGGTCGCCGTGGAGTTGGGCGACATCGCCGAACCCGATACGGCTGTTCGGCTGGTGGAGGTGGCGTGCGCGACAGGGCAACCGTTGCGTGGCCTGTTGCACGGCGCCGCTGTGGTCGAAGACGCGGTGTTGGCGAACATCACCGATGAGCTCATCGAAAAGGACTGGGCGCCAAAGGTTTACGGTGCATGGAACTTGCATCGCGCTACCCAGGGCCAGTCACTGGACTGGTTCTGCTCGTTCTCTTCGGCAGCGGCTCTGGTCGGTTCACCCGGGCAGGGCGCGTATGCCGCGGCGAACAGCTGGCTGGACGCGTTCACCCATTGGCGCCGCAGCCAGGGACTGCCGGCTCTCGCCGTCGCGTGGGGACCATGGTCGGAGATCGGCCGCGGTACCGGTCTGGCCGAGGGATCCGGTGCGGCGATCTCGCCGGACGAAGGTGCGTACGCATTCACGACGTTGCTGCGCCACAACCGCGCGTACAGCGGATACGCGCCGGTAGTCGGGACGCCGTGGCTCACCGCGTTCGCGCAGACGAGTCGGTTCGCAGAGGCGTTCGCATCCTCGGGTGGTGGACGTGGTGGTTCAGGCGGCAGCGCCTTCCTGTCCGAGCTACGTGCACTGCCTCCGGCCGAGTGGCAGACCCGGATGCGCCGGATGATCGCCGATCAGATCAGCACGATCCTGCGCCGGTCCGTCGACCCGGACCGTCCGCTGGCTGAATACGGTCTCGACTCGCTCGGGACTCTCGAGGTCCGAACCCGGATCGAGGCCGAAACAGGTATTCGCGTCGGTGCCACGGACATCAGCACCATCAGGGTGTTGGCCGAACGGCTTTGCGACGCCTTGGCTCCGGATTCGCCCGTCGCGGTTTCGTCGTGACGGTGGTGTGTGCGATGCCGTCCAGCGTGGTCGTCGAGACAGGAGATGATACTCAGTGGTTGCGATGAAACCGATTCACGACTGGTCGGGCGAGCCCGGCGAAGTGGTGTCGTGGAATCCATCGCGGGCATCAGTGGCCAAGGTGGCCGGAGCTCCGGTCAGCGACGTACCGGTGAGTTATCAGCAGGAGCAGCACCTGCTGGCCTTCCGCAAGCACCGGTCGCAGGGCACCGACATGGCCCGTCTCAACATCCCCGCGTGGGATGTGCCGGGTCGCTGCGATATCCGCGCGATGTCCTACGTGATCAACGCGTACCTTCGCCGGCACGACACCTTCCACAGCTGGTTCGAGTATGTCGACGATGGATCGATTCGTCGTCGGACCGTCAGCGATCCGCGGGATATCAAGTTCGTCCCGACCAAACACGGCGAAATGTCGGCGAGCCAATGGCGTGAGCACATTCTCGCCACGCCGGACCCGTGGCAGTGGGACTGCTTCCGGTTCGGGATCATCCAGCGGGACAGCTATTTCACGCTGTACATCAGCGTCGACCATGTCCACACGGATGCGATGTTCATGGGTCTGGCCTTTGTCGAGATCCACATGATGTACCAGGCGCTGGTCCATGGCGCCGCGCCGCTGCAGCTGCCCGAAGCCGGCAGCTACGACCGATACTGCCTGGAACAGCGGAAGTACACAGCTGGTCTCGATCAGGACTCATCGGAAGTGCGGGAGTGGATCTCATTCCTGAGGGCGAACGACGGAACCTTGCCGCGGTTCCCGTTCCCGCTCGGGGACCCGTCGTTGCCCCACAGCGGTGACGTCGTCACCATCCAATTGCTCGACAAGGAGCAGGGCGATCGGTTCGAGCAGGCCTGCATCGCCGCCGGAGCCCGGTTCAGCGGCGGTGTATTCGCTTGTGGCGCATTGGCGCAATATGCCCTGACCGGCGTGGACACCTACCGGGTCATCACACCGACCACGACCCGGCGCGACGAGGCCGAGTTCATGACGACCGGTTGGTTCACCGGGCTGGTGCCGATCACCGTCCCGATGCCCACCGCGTCGTTCGGTGCGGCCGCACGAGCCGCTCAGCAGTCGTTCGACGGCGGGATGGACCTGGCGCACGTGCCGATCGAGCGGGTGCTGGAGTTGGCGCCCGCCGACAGTGGCATCCGCACCGCGGATCCGGGCGTGCCGATGCTGTCGTACCTGGATGCAGGTCTGCTGTCGCCCGGCGTCATCGCCGAATGGCAACGACTGAACGGCACTCTCTACAGCGATTCCCGCTCTGCCTTCCAGGTCGGCATGTGGGTCAACCGGGTCGAGAACTGCACGACCGTCACCGCCGCGTTCCCCGGCAATCCGATTGCGCGGGAATCGGTTCTTCGGTACCTCGATGCCATGAAGGCTGCCTACCTGCGCGTGGTGGACGGCCACGATGTCGTGGTTGCCCCTGAGGAGGTCGGCGACGAGGCGGGCCTCGGTCTGAAAACGGCGTGAGCACAAACATGTTGGAGGTTCCTGCGCGATGACAGATGCCATCACGCGATCAGCGGATCGGCTGTCGTTCACAGACCAGGCGATGTTTCTCGGCTTGCGTGCCACCGGCCAGGAAGCCGTCATGCAGTGCGTGTGGATCTACGAGCGACCGGTCGACTTCGACGGTCTGCGGCGCTTTCACGAAGGCATCGGCCACGGCGTGTTCGGGCGGCGAATCGAACGCTCGCCGTTGCCATTCGGCCGACATCGCTGGGTGTCGGCACCCGGACCGCAGACGGAATTGGACATCGCCGAGCCCAGGGCTCGCGGCGAGCTGGGCCGTTGGGTGGACGAGCGCGCGGCGATGCCACTTGATCCGGAACACGGCCCGGGTTGGCACATGGGTGTGCTGCCGATGACGGACGGTTCGACCGCGATCTGCCTGGTGGGTTCGCACTGCCTCGGCGACGGTGGTGGCGGGATACTCACCATTCTCGATGCGGTGTACGGCAACAAGACCGACTTCGGTCATCCCGTGGCGTCGTCCCGTACCCGGTGGCGGGCGATCGGGGCGGATCTGCGTGAATCGTTGCGGGGCGCTCCCGAACTGGGCCGCACCGTGGTGGCCGCGACCAAACTCGCGCGGCGCCGGCGCGGCGACATCTCACGTTCGGGTGCGGCGCGGCCGAGAGTCGTCGCCGGCGCGGACGACCGGGTGTACATGCCCGCCGTCACCGCCTACGTCAACGTCGAGGATTGGGATCTGCGGGCCAAAACTCTTGGTGGAAACAGCTATTCGCTGGTAGCCGGACTCGCCGCGAGGCTTGCTCAATCGATGGGGCGGGTCCGGGCCGAAGACGGCGCGGTCACGCTGAACATTCCGCAGAACGATCGCACCTTGGATCGTGACATCCGGGCCAACGCTGTGCGCCTGGTGAACGTCGCGATCGACCCCTCGAAGGTGACCGCCGACCTGTCCGACGCCCGCGCGGCGATCAAACAGGGCCTGGCCACGGCCCGCGAGGTGCCGGACGAGACGTTGCAGCTACTTCCGCTGACTCCGTACATCCCGAAGCGGGTGGTGCGCAAGATGGCTGATGTGGTGTTCGGTTTCGCGGCCGATCTGCCGGTGTCGTGCTCCAACATGGGGGTGGTCCCGTCGGCCGTGGCGCTGGCCGACGGCACCGAAGCCGACTTCATGTACTTCCGGGGAATCGATCGGTACGCCACCAGAGGAGCCCTCGAACAGCGTTGCGGCCTGCTCACCGTGGTCGCCTGCCAGGTCGAGAACAAGGTTTCGCTCAGCGTGGTGGGTTACGAACCAGGTTCGGAGAATTCCACGCCGTGGCTGCACGAATTGGTCGCCAAGGTGCTGGCCGACTTCGAACTGACCGGTGTGATCGAGTAGGTACCGATGAGCAGATCTTTCTCTTTCTCAAAGATGTTCGGCTCGCCCGCTGCTCCGCCGGACCACCGCCTGGCGTTGTGGGATGAGGCTGCGGTGCGGACGATGCGCGCCACGGGCCGCGTGCAGGTCATGCAATGCACGTGGGTCTACGACCATCCGGTCGACTTCGACGGGATCCGGCGTTTCCACCAGAATTTCGGTGGCGGACTGTTCGGCCGGCGTATCGAGCGTTCGCCGTTGCCCTTCGGCCGATACCGCTGGGTTTCCGCGTTGGGGCCCCAGGCGCCGCTCGACATCGCCGAACCCCGTTCGCGGGCGGAGATCGGCGACTGGCTCGACGAGCGCGCGCAACTTTCGATCGACCCGGAGCGTGGCCCCGGTTGGCACATGGGTGTGCTGCCGGCGACCGATGGCTCGACCGCGGTCACCGTGGTGGTTTCGCACTGCCTGGGTGACGGCGTCGGGGGAGTGATGGTCGTCGCCGACGCGATCGCCGGCCGACGGACCGACCTCGGCTATCCGATGCCCAGCTCGCGAGGCAGATTACGCACGGCCGTTGCCGATTTCAGAGATACCGTTGCTGCGGTGCCGGAGGTGGCCCGCACCGTCGCCACCGGCGTCAAGATGCTGCGTCGGCGAGATCCCGAGGCAGGTGCACAGACGGACCCTAAGCCCCGACGACTGGTGCCCGACGGAGGCGAGCAGGTTGTACTGCCGGCGATCTCGGTGTTCGTCGACCTCGTGGACTGGAATGCACGCGCCGAAACCGTCGGCGGCAACAGCTATTCGATGCTGGCGAGTTTTGCGGCCAAACTGGGGGAGCGGATGAGCCGATCCGCTGCCGACGGCAACATCACGCTGCTCATCGCGGTCAACGACCGCACCGATGGCGACACCCGGGCCAACGCGATGTTGCTTGCCAACGCACGGGTGGACCCGATGACCGTGACGACCGATCAGTCCGGTGCTCGCGGGGTGATACGGCACGCGTTCAAGACATTGCGCGAGGTGCCCGACGAGACGCTGCAACTGCTGCCGTTGACCCCCTTGGTGCCGAGGCGTGTCCTCAAGCAGGTCGCCGACGGGTTCCTCGGGAACGCCGACCTGCCGGTGTCGTGTTCGAATCTGGGCGATCTGTCATCGGAGGTGACCCGCGTTGACGGTACCGAGGCCGAGTACATCGTGTTCCGTGGCGTGGATCAGGGCACAACGCGCCAGGAGTTGGAGGACACCGACGGTCAGCTGGTGCTCGTGTCTTCTCGCGTCGGCGGCAAGGTGTCCATCGGGATCACCGGATATCAGGCGGGCGAACAGAATTCGAAGGCGCGGCTGGCCGAGTTGACGGCAAAGACCCTCGCCGAGTTCGATCTCACCGGCGAAATTGACTGGAACAGCTGAGGAAGGCTGAATCGATGACCGATACGACGTTGGTCGGTGTGCTGCGGGAGCGTGCCAGCCTGCAGCCCGACGACATCGCCTACACATACCTGGATTACGACCACGATCCCGAGGGCGTTCCGAACGCGCTGACCTGGGCGCAGCTGTACCGCAAGGTTCGCGGACTGGCGCACGAGATCCGGCAGAACGGATCGGTCGGCGACCGTGCGGTGATCCTCGCGCCCCAGGGCCTGGAGTACGTCATCGCGTTCCTGGGCTCACTGGAGGCCGGGTTCATCGCCGTGCCGCTGTCGGTGCCGATGGGCGGGGTCCACGACGAGCGGGTATCGGCGGTGCTCACCGACTGCCAGCCGTCGGTGATCCTCACCACCTCGCCGTCCAGTGCGGCGGTTGCCGAATACGCAGTCCAACAGGGTGATTCGTCCGCACCCGTGGTGATTTCGGTCGACACGCTCGATCTCGACGCGCGGGTGAAGGCGATCAGCAGTCGCGAGGCTCGTCCGGCGACTGCCTATCTGCAGTACACGTCGGGTTCCACCCGTACCCCTGCCGGTGTGATGGTGACCAATCGCAACCTGACGGCCAACTTCGAACAGATGATGTGCGACTTCTTCCCGCATTTCGGCAAGGTTCCGCCGCCGGGTACCAATGTGGTGTCGTGGCTGCCCTTCTACCACGATATGGGTCTCATGCTCGGGGTCGTCGCACCGATTCTGGGCGGCTGGCACACGGCGTTCACCACGCCGCTGGCCTTCCTCGCGCGGCCGGCCCGCTGGATCCAGATGATGGGCAGCTACCCGCGCGTCGTCACCGCCGGACCGAACTTCGCCTTCGAGCTGGCCGTCGGGCGCACCTCGGATGAGGACCTCGCCGGCATCGACCTCGGTGATGTGATCGCGGTATGGAGCGGAGCCGAACGGGTTCACGAGGCGACGTTGAAGCGTTTCGCGCAGCGGTTCGGCAAGTTCAACTTCTCCGAGGGTGTGCTGCGTCCGTCGTACGGACTGGCAGAGGCGACGCTGTATGTCGCGACCGGTGAGCCTGGTCCGCCCAGCGTGGTGGCCTTCGAGACCGAGAAGCTGTCCGCCGGGCACGCCGAGCGGTGCGCCGCCGGGTCGGGCACCGAACTGGTCGGATACGGCACTCCCGAATCACCGCTGGTGCGCATCGTGGATCCCGAGACTCGCCTGGAGGTTTCGGCCGGTGGCATCGGTGAGATCTGGTCGCACGGTGAGAACAACTGCATCGGCTACTGGGAGAAGCCCGAACAGACCGAGTACACGTTCGGCGCCACCCTGGCCGACCCGTCGCCGGGCACGCCGGAGGGACCGTGGCTGCGTACCGGTGATCTCGGCTTCATCTCCGACGGCGAGCTGTTCATCATCGGGCGGATCAAGGACCTGCTGATCGTCCGGGGACGCAACCACTATCCCGATGACATCGAAGCCACCATTCAGGAGATCACCGGCGGCCGTGTCGCGGCGATCGGGGTGGAGGAGGACCGTACCGAGCAACTCGTCGCGATCATCGAGGTCAAGAAGCGTGGCGATACCGAAGAAGCGGCCGCGGAGAACCTGCTGACCATCAAACGCGATGTGGCGGCCGCGATTTCGCAGGCCTACGGGCTCAGTGCCGCGGATCTCGTGCTGGTCCCTCGGGGTGCGATCCCGATCACCACCAGCGGCAAGATCCGACGCGCTTCGTGCGTGGAACAGTACCGGGACGGTCAGTTCAACCGGCTCGACGACTGCCTGCAGCCGGCGTAGCGCGGTTGCCGACGCACGTGGATTCGCGACTCGCCTACATCGACCAGGCATCGTTTCTCAGCTTCCGGGCGCTGGGGCGTGGGCCGCTCATGCAGTACACCTGGATCTACGATCGACCGGTCGATCTCGACGGAATCCGCCGATTCCAACGCAATCTGTCCGAGGGCCTGCTGGGTCGCCGCATCGAGCGGTCACCGTTGCCGTTCGGGCGAGACCGTTGGGTGGCCTCGTCCGGGCCGGCCGACATCGCCGTATCCGTCACGGAGTGCGCCCGCGCCGAGGTCGGGCGGTGGGCCGACGAACGGATCCGATTGCCGATCGATCCTGAACACGGCCCGGCGTGGCATCTCGGCGTGCAACCCTTCACCGACGGCGGCGCGGCGGTGTCCCTGGTGGCGTCGCACTCGGTTGTCGACGGACAGGGCATGACGCTGGCAATCGTCGATGCGGTGAACGGCGTCAACCGTGAATTGGGTTATCCCGAGCCGGGTTCGCGGCCGCGCAGGAAGGTGCTGGCCGACGACGTCAGGGCCGCGGTTCGCTCGGTGCCCGAGCTCGGCAGGGCCGCGGTCGCAGCGGTGCGAGTAGCCCGGGCCGAACGTGCCGATCTGGCAACGTCGTTCAACACGGCAACCGAAGTGCCACCCACCGGTGACGACGTACCGGTTCTGGCGCCGACGGTGGCGGTGTTCATCGATCTGGAGCGGTGGGATGATCGCGCGAGAGCGCTCGGCGGCACCAGCAACTCGTTGTTCGCGGGGCTGGCCGCTCGACTGGGGCAGAAGCTGGGCCGCGGCGGTGGCGACGGATCGCTCACCCTGTCGTGGCCGGTCAGTGATCGCACCGACGGCGACACCCGGGCCAATGCGCTGATCGCCGCGAAGATGCAAGCCGATCCGGACATCGTGATCAGCGACCTGAATCCGGTTCGGAGCGCGATGAAATCGGCGCTGGGGGAGTCCGGCGAACTGTCCGCGCGGTTGATGGCTCCGCTACCGCTCACGCCCTTCACCCCAAAAGCGTTGGTACGGCGCCTGGAGGCCATGGTGGTGTCCGTCGACAACCCCGTCGGCTGCTCCAACATCGGCGAACTCGACCCCGCGATGAACCGTCCCGACGGAACGGACGCGGATCTCGTCTCGCTGCGGTTGCTCGAGCCGCAGATCACCACGCGCGCCCTGAACCGGATCGGCGGATACGTCTCGCTGGTGTCCGGACGTGTGCACGGACGGATCTTCATCAGCGTCGGCGCATGGACGGTCGGGGCCGCGAACACCAAAGAGGCCCTGCGTGAGGTTGTGGCCGCGGGCCTTGCCGATTTCGGTCTGTCCGGAATCGTCGAATAGCCTTCAGCGCCCGGCGATTCCGATACTGATCAGCACGCATCCGGCGATGGCCAGCACCATCGCGAAATCACGACGGCGCCGAGCGCGGATCCAGAGCTGGAACGAGGCGAGCGACGAGCGCGTGCGGTCCGGCGCCAGGGCATAGCTGACCAGGGGCACCGCCGACACGATGTTGGCGACCAGAAGATAGATGCCGAGGGTGAGTGCCTTGCCCCACGCGGACACGCTTGAGGCGCCGATCACGACGAGCAGCGCCATGTATTCGACCGACGGCAAGGCGGTGCTGATCCCCATCACGCCCGACACCCACGGAGCGGTGCCGAACGATTTGCGCTGGAACCAACCGGTCTTCTTGGCGGGGGTGGCTGTGCCTCCATCCCCGGGCGGAGGATCCACACCGCCGGCCGCAACCTTGCTGCGGGACCGGCTGGCGACGGAGATGTTGCTGGCCAGCGCTGCCGCGAGCAGCACTGCCAATATCCCGACAGCGAGCTGTACCGTCGCGCCGTTGATCTCCGGGACACTGAACAACCCACGATGGACCACGAACACCACGAGAACGGCGACCGCCGAGCTCATCGCGACACCGCCGGCCAGATAGGCCGCCAACTGAAGAATCGGCCGGGGCCGGCTCAGCACGACGAGGATGAAACCGATTCGCGTCGGATCGAAATTCACCGCGATGGCAAGTGCCAGAACGGTGGTCCACATAGCAGGCGACCCTACCGGTGTCCCGCGGCGGCGGTCTCTTCGAGCAGGCGCACAGCCGTCGAGACACTGACTTCCGGCGTTGTCATGGCGGCGCCCAAAGTGGCCGCGCGCGCGGCGCATTCCGGTAGTAGCACAGTCTGGAGCGCTGCTCGGAGCGTCTTGGGAGTGACCCTGGAGAACGGCTGCGAGGTACCGACTCCTAGCCGCTTGATCTGCCGGGCGAAGATCGGCTGATCGGCGGCCACCCACAGGATCAGGGTGGGCACCCCGGCCCGTAGGCCGGCAGCAGTGGTGCCTGCGCCACCATGGTGGACAACGGCGCGGCAGCGCGGGAAAACCGCGGCGTGGTTGACCGCTCCGACCACCTTGACGTGGTCGGCCTGACGGTTGGCGGCCAGATTCCACACGCCCGAACTGATCAACGCGCGCTGTCCGAGTTCGGCGCACGTGTCGGAGATCAACTGAACTGCGGCGGCAGGGTTCTCGACCGGCATGCTGCCGAATCCGAAGTAGATCGGTGGCTTGCCGGCGGCGATCCAGGCGGCCACTTCGTCATCGTTGTCGGTGCCCAGACCCATGGTGATCGCCCCGACGAGCGGTCGCGTGCCGCCCCATTCCGCTGACAAGCCGGGAAAGAGGAGTTCGTCGTAGGCCTGAATCTCCAGTGCGCCGCTCTCCACGATGCGCCGCACCGAACGGACCCGGGCGGGCGGAAGGTTCAGCTGTCGCCGCTGGGCGTCTTCGGCCTTCTTGGACAATCGCCACAGTGCCCATTCGAGGCCGGCGAACCCTGACCGGACCGCCCATTTGGGCACCGGCACCGGCACGATCTGGCTGTTGGGGCGGGCCGGGAAGTAATGCAGCGCGGCCAACGGAATGTCGTGGTGTTCGGCGACATTGGCGGCGACTTCCTGATACGTGGTGCCGGTCAGGATCAGGTCGGCCCCGCGGGCGAGTGGCGCCAGCGCGCCGTTCATGTCCGCCCAGCCTTCGGCGATGTACGCGATGCCTTCTCGCAGGGCTCGGACCGGGTTCTGCGGCTTCCAGAAGTTGCGGAACACGTCGTTGTCGAGTTGTTTCTGGGAATCGACTCCGTAGGCCGTCGCGGGTGCCAGTCCGACCTTCTCGACGAACTCGATCAGATTGGGCGGGACGGCCATCCGGACTTCGTGGCCACGCTCCCGCAGGGCAAGCCCGACTGCCGCGCATGGCTCGATATCGCCTCGAGTTCCATGGACTGCCACGACGAACTTCACTGCCACCCCGCTGTCGGATCGGGCGCCGGACACCCTGGTTCCGCTACACGCTAGCGGTTGTACGGTGTTCATGGCCTGCCAGGCCCAGATCATTTGTCGGTGTGCTCAACTCGGCTCGTCGACCCGACAGCGCCGGCCACCCGGTTGGCTGAGGTGAACACACCTGTTGTCGAGTTAGCCACGGGCATGCCGGGCTTCGGCTTCGGCGTCCATCGTCGCAGTATCCGATGGGCGCAAGGCATTACCGCAGTTCGTAGCCGTCGTTTGCGTGAATCTGCCGTGTAGCCTATGGGGATGTTGAGCCGCGCCAAGATCCGCGGCGCGTTTGCTCGCGTGGGATTTGCAGGTCTTGGTCAGCTGGTGGTCCGGCGTCCGTTGACGATCATCGTCAGCTGGGTGCTGCTCGCGCTGTCACTGTGGCTGGCTGTGCCCTCCCTGATGGAGGTGGCCCAGAAGAATCCGCCTGACTTCCTGCCGGCTGATGCACCGGTGCTGGTGGCGGGCCAGAAGATGAAGGACGCATTTCACGAGGCTGACGCGGGGAACTTCGCTGTCGTCGTGCTGAGCAATGAGAACGGCTTGACCACGGCCGACGAGGACTCCTACCGGAACCTGGTCGCTCAGTTGAAGGCCAACAGTGCCGTGACGTCCACTCAGAACTTCGTCGACATTCCCGAGCTGCGCGAGGCGATGACGAGCAAGGACCAGAAAGCCTGGACCTTGCCGGTGAGTCTGTCCGGGACGATGGGGACCGGGCCGGGCCAGGAGGCATATCGCAGCGCGATCAAAACCGTCAACGAGGCCACCCAGAATTCGGGCCTCGCGGTGAATGTCGTCGGCGCCGCGGCGACGTTCGACGACATCGACAAGATTGGTGCGCGTGATCAGCACATCATCGAGATCGCCACCGTGGTCATGGTGCTGACGATCTTGATCATCGTGTACCGGAACCTGGTCGCGATGCTGATCCCGCTGATCACCATCGGCATATCCATGGTCGTTGCCCAACAGGTGGTGGCGGCCCTCGGCGAATTGGGGCTCGGGCTCGGGCCGCAGACGATCGTGCTGATGACCGGCATGCTGATGGGCGCCGGGACGGACTACGCGGTGTTCCTCTTCAGCCGCTATCAGGAGTTGACGCGCGACGGGATGAGTTCCGACGTGTCCATCGTCAGCGCGCTGAGCTCGATCGGTGAGGTGATAGCCGGATCGGCAGCGACTGTCGCGATCACGTTCCTGGGCTTGATGTTCACCAAGCTGGGCGCCTTCTCGACGGTCGGGCCGGCGCTGGCCGTCACGGTCTTCATCGGTTTCCTGGCCTCGGTGACACTGCTCCCGTCGCTGATCACACTCGCCGGTCGCCGCGGGTGGGTCAAGCCCCGCCGCGACGTGACCGGAAGGTTCTGGCGCCGGTCGGGCATCCACGTGGTGCGGCGGCCGTTGGCACACCTGGCGGGCAGCCTGGTGATCCTGGTCGCGCTCGCCGGATGTGCGGCGATGGTGAAGTTCAACTACGACGACCGTAAGGCGCTGCCGGCCGACTCCTCCAGTAACCGCGGTTACGAGGCGATGGACAAGCATTTCCCGATCAGCCAGACACTGCAGCAGTTCATTCTCATCGAATCTCCGCAGGATCTGCGCACGCCGAAGGCGCTCGCCGACATGGAGCAGATGGCCCAGCGCGTCAGCCAGCTCCCCGACATCGACGTGGTGCGTGGTATCACCCGGCCGACCGGAGAGGTGCTCGAGCAGGCGAAGGCCACCTATCAGGCCGGTGAGGTGGGCGGGAAACTCCGGGACGCGTCCAACCTCATCGAGGAGAACAACGCCAACCTCGACATGCTGAGCGGCGGCGCGCATCAACTCGCCGACGTGTTGGGCCAGGTACGCACCCAGGTTGTCGGGGCGATCGGTTCGGTTCGCGGTCTGGTGGGTGCGTTGACGCAGATGCAGAAGCGCTTCGGTGGCTCCAAGACACTCACCGACGTCGATTCGACGTCGAGCCTGGTCGGCAACATGCGTGCCCTCGGTGATGCGCTGAGGAAGAACGTGAGCCAGGCCAAGGCCATCCACGACTGGGCCAAGCCTGCCGTCGATGCCCTCAACGTCAGTCCCGCCTGCAACCTCGATCCGGCCTGTGTGTCGTCGCGCTCAGATCTGCAGCGCGTCGTCGCTGCCTATGACGACGGCACGGCCAACACGATCGCCGACCTCAGCAAGCAGCTGGAGTCCACGGACGGCAGCTCGACCCTCGACGACACGGTTCGCCAGCTCGAGTCGACGATGAGCACGGCAACCAACGCACTTCAGCAG
This sequence comes from Mycobacterium sp. 48b, assembly GCF_048282725.1. Classification (NCBI taxonomy): domain Bacteria; kingdom Bacillati; phylum Actinomycetota; class Actinomycetes; order Mycobacteriales; family Mycobacteriaceae; genus Mycobacterium; species Mycobacterium sp. 48b. The sequence goes on along the minus strand of NZ_JBLVUL010000001.1, from coordinate 4,570,921 downwards.
TTGGGCATGGACGATCCGCAGGGACTGCAGCGGCAGATCAACACCGCGGTCGAGGGGGCGAACCTCCTGGCGGATTCGAGTCGCCAACTCGCTGACGGCGTGCAGTTGCTCGTCGACCAGACCCGGACCATGGGGGGCGGGCTGGACCAGGCATCAGGGTTCCTGCTCGGGATGAAGCGGGATGCGGCGAATCCGCCCATGTCGGGCTTTTACATTCCGCCGGAAGTGCTCACCCAGACGGAGTTCGAGAAGGCGGCGAAACTGTTTGTTTCGGATGACGGGCACACGGTGCGCTACCTCGTCCAGACTGCCCTGAACCCCTTCGGCAGCGAGGCGATGGATCAGATCGATCAAATCATCGCGACCGCGAACAGCGCGAAGCCGAACACGACGTTGTCGGACGCGGAGATCTCGATGGTCGGGTTCTCGGCGGTGAACCGTGACATCCGCGGTTTCTACAACGCGGACATCCGCTACATCGTGTGCATCACGTTGATCGTGGTGTTCCTGATCCTGGTGGCCCTGTTGCGGGCGGTGGTGGCCCCGCTGTATCTGGTGCTATCGGTTGTGTTGTCCTACCTGTCCGCCCTCGGCATCGGGGTCTTGCTGTTCCAGTTCATCCTGGGGCGAGAACTGTCGTGGAGTGTGCCGGGAATGGCGTTCCTGGTGCTTGTCGCCGTTGGTGCCGATTACAACCTGCTGCTCATATCGCGGATCCGGGACGAATCGCGGCTGGGCATCAGGTCCGGCGTCATCAAGACGGTGGGGGCCACGGGCGGGGTCATCACCTCTGCCGGTCTGATCTTCGCCGCTTCGATGCTGGCGCTGACGGTGAGCAGCATTGCCAGCATCGTCGAAATCGGTTTCATCATCGGCGTCGGACTTCTGCTCGACACGTTCCTGGTTCGTACGATCACCGTTCCGGCAGCGGCCGTTCTGATCGGGAAGCTCAACTGGTGGCCGTTGAAACCTCCGCATGCCCGCCATGCCGCGACCCGTCCCGGCGAACAAGAGGCTGTCGGTCACGGCCAGGATGGTTCCGAAGGCACCGAGGCATCCGATGTGCACGATGCCGGCGCAGACACGGAGCCGGCCGGCGCACCGGGTGACCTATCAGATTCCGAACAGTCGGTGACCGATCCGGTGGGCGTCCGCGGGCGATGACGCGGGGGCGGTCACCGATTGCTCGAGGTGAGCCACCGCGTCTTGATCCGCCAGGAATGTGCGGATGCCAGCGCGAAGATCGCACCGCATGCGCACGCGAAAACCCAGACCAGTCGCCCGTTCTCGATGGGCTGCAGTGCCGGCACCAGCGACGTCACGATCCGGATCGTGCAGGCGAGCATTCCGCTGACCGAGGCGAACAGGTAGATGTTGGCGATCAGGCGGGACTTCGGGTCCCGGCGCAGCACCAGCATGGCGCGGGCCCCGTAGCCCAGCAGGTAGAGCAGGGTGCCGCAGAGCAGGATCCAGTACACGCTGAGCCAGAAGTCCGTGGGCACCTGGAAGAAGTCGGCCCGGTACACCGTCGCGCCGTTGCCCATCGAGAAGGTGGCCAGCAGCACCGGGATGCAGATGGTGGCCGGGCGCTCGACGTACTGCTTGAAGGAGCGCTGCATGGCGTTGTCGTCCTGGAGGCGGCCCAGGGAGTTGTAGACGATGGCCGACGCCGCCACGATGTAGGCGTCGTGGCCGAGGTAGTCCTCGACGTTCCACTTACCGGTCAGCTGGTACAGGGCGTGCCCGATGGTCCCCGAGGCCCACGGTGACATCAGGAGCACTGCCAGGCCCTGGAGCGCGATGTTCAGAGTGGCGGCCACTTCCCACCGGCAGGACCAGGTGACTCTTCTGATCCACAGGCTCCATGCGATACAGGCCAGTGTTATGGCGATGAGCGTGGCGATGGACATGACAATTGGCCTCGGACGGTGGTGCGGATAGCTGGCGCCGGCTGGCTACAGCGGGGGCGCGTCGGCTCGTGGGGTCAGTTCGGACAGTTTCCTGGGCCGATGGATCGACGGGCGGACACGGGTGGCGGTGTCCACCGGAGCAACGGTCACCGGTGACGACTCCATGTAGTGCCAGACTTCCTGGCGACTCATCAGCCCGAACCGGATCTGGAGGTCCGGATAGCTGAGGTGGAAGCGGTCGGCCACCTGCCGCAATTCCTCGGCATTGGGGTAATCGGCTTCTTTCACGCGCCGGTAGTACGTGCTGCTGGATACTCCCAGCGCGCTGTACACGGCCTTGGCGTCGACCTCGCCGTCCAGCAGATAGTCGAGCAGGGCCTTGAGCTGCCTGCCGTTCTCGTCGGTTCGCGGCATCTGAACACCATAGACCTACAGCCCGCAGTTGGTCACAGCGAACCGCAGCAAAGCCAGCAATGGCGTTATTGACAATGCTGTCAGACTTTTGGCACAGCTCTCCCATTTTTGGGAGACGCTGGCTACCGTTACAGACATGTCTGTTTCCGTCCTGCCCGACGCATATGGCACCGGTTCGTGGATCGCCGACTACGCCACGGTCGGTCCGCCGGCCGCCTCGGATATGGCAATGGTGGCCGGTGAGCTCGACGACGTGTTGTACGAGGAGTTGCACGGCGCCCGGGTCGCGTTGGGCTGCACGGCCGAGGAACTGCTGCTGGCCGCCCTGGCCCGGACCGTCGCCCGCACGATCGGTGAGGGCGTGTTGACCGTCGACGTGGTGAGCGGTCCCGAGCGGGCCGGGTATCGCCGCGTCGGGGTGCCCTGCGTGTCGCATCGCGGCCTGTCGGGGCCTGAACTGCTGGCGGCGGCACGCCCGGGTGTCGACACCGGCGACCACCCGGCGGCGGACATGAGCTTCGCGTACGGCGACGGGCCGCGGGCGGGGCAGTCCGATCACCCGCTCGCCCTGCACGTCCACAGCGATACCGAGACCACCATGCGCCTGGTCTGGCGGTTCGACAGCCGCAGGTTCGACCGGTGCACGGTCGACGAGTTGGCCGAGCAGTTTCCGCTGGCCCTGATCGAGGTCACCTCCGGTTAGGTCTGATTTCCGAATGATTTGCGGCGCTCATTAGACTGGGCGCATCGGCGCTGATCCGGCCATCACCGGGGAGCCTTCGGAAGAACAGCCACGGATTCGACCTTTCGGGTTCGGCGTGGCCCAGTAGAACCGGACGGGTGGGCCCGTGATCGCCCGAAGTTGAGCGGCGCGCTGCGGTGCAGCGCGCAAGCGGGGTGGTACCGCGGCGCTTGCGCACCCGCGCGACGTCGTCCCCGTGCCTGGACACACCGGCTTCCCGAGTGGGGGAGCCCCCGACGCGGCCCGGCCGCGTCATAGGCACAGGAGACGCGTCAGTGACTGCCCAATCGGAGTCGTCAACGTCGGCCGGTTACCCCAAGCCGGCCGCACCCAACTTCCCGGAGCGGGAACTTGAGGTGCTCGACTACTGGGCTGCCGACGACACCTTCCGGGCCAGCATCGCCCGCCGTGAGGATGCCGAGGAATACGTCTTCTACGACGGTCCGCCCTTCGCCAACGGGCTGCCGCACTACGGCCACCTGCTCACCGGTTATGTCAAGGACATCGTGCCGCGCTACCGCACCATGCGTGGTTACAAGGTGGAGCGCCGATTCGGCTGGGACACCCACGGTCTGCCCGCCGAACTCGAGGTGCAACGCCAACTCGGCATCGCCGACAAGGCCCAGATCGAAGAGATGGGCATCGAGAAGTTCAACGAGGCCTGCCGTGCGTCGGTGCTCAAGTACACCGACGAGTGGCGCGCCTACGTCACCCGCCAGGCCAGGTGGGTCGACTTCGACAACGACTACAAGACCCTGGACCCGACCTTCATGGAATCGGTGATCTGGGCCTTCAAACAGCTGTGGGACAAGGGCCTGGCCTACGAGGGCAACCGGGTGCTCCCGTACTGCTGGAACGACGAGACCCCGTTGTCCAACCACGAGCTGCGGATGGACGACGACGTCTACCAGAGCCGCCAGGATCCGGCGGTCACCGTGGGCTTCACCGTGACCGACGGCCCGCTCAAGGGTGCGCACCTGTTGATCTGGACGACGACGCCGTGGACGTTGCCGTCCAACCAGGCCGTCGCCGTCAACCCCGACATCGACTACGTCCTGGTGCAGGGTTCCGACGGGCGGCGCTACGTCCTGGCCCAGGCTCGGCTCGCGGCGTACGCCCGTGAGCTCGGGGAGGAGCCCGAGGTTCTCGGCAGCTACACCGGGCGGGATCTGCTCGGCACGCGGTACCTCCCGCCGTTCACCTACTTCATGGACGCGCCCAACTCGTTCCAGGTGCTGGCCGCTGATTTCGTCAGCACCGAGGACGGCACCGGCATCGTGCACATGGCACCCGCCTACGGCGAGGACGACAAGGCCACCGCGGACACCGCCGACATCGTCGCGGTCACCCCGGTCGACTCGAAGGGCCGATTCGACGCGACGGTGCCCGATTACGCGGGCCAGCACGTCTTCGACGCCAATTCGCAGATCATCCGCGACCTCAAGAACGGCGACGGGCCTGCGGCGGCCAACGGCGCGGTGCTGTTGCGCCACGAGACTTACGAGCACTCCTACCCGCACTGCTGGAGGTGCCGCAATCCGTTGATCTACCGCGCGGTCTCGTCGTGGTTCATCAAGGTCACCGAGTTCCGGGACCGGATGGTGGAGCTCAACCAGCAGATCACCTGGTATCCCGAGCACGTCAAGGACGGACAGTTCGGTAAGTGGCTCTCCAATGCCCGCGACTGGTCGGTGTCGCGAAATCGGTACTGGGGCAGCCCGATTCCGGTATGGAAGTCCGATGACCCGGCCTACCCGCGGATCGACGTCTACGGCAGCTTCGACGAGCTCGAGCGCGACTTCGGTGTGCGGCCGACCGATCTGCACCGGCCGTTCATCGACGAGCTGACCCGGCCCAACCCGGACGACCCGACCGGCAGGTCCACGATGCGCCGCATCGAGGACGTGTTCGACGTGTGGTTCGACTCCGGGTCGATGCCGTACGCGCAGGTGCATTACCCGTTCGAGAACCAGGAGTGGTTCGACGGCGTCAACGGTGAGGACGCGCACTTCCCGGGCGACTTCATCGTCGAGTACATCGGCCAGACCCGCGGCTGGTTCTACACCATGCACGTACTGGCCACCGCACTGTTCGACAAGCCGGCCTTCAAAACCTGTGTGGCGCACGGGATCGTCCTTGGCAACGACGGTCAGAAGATGAGCAAGTCGCTGCGCAACTACCCCGACGTCAGCGAGGTGTTCGACCGCGACGGGTCCGACGCGATGCGCTGGTTCCTGATGGCCTCGCCGATCCTGCGCGGCGGCAACCTGATCGTCACCGAACAGGGCATCCGCGAAGGCGTGCGCCAGGTGCTGCTGCCGTTGTGGAACGCCTACAGCTTCCTGGCGCTGTACGCGCCGAAGAAGGGCACCTGGCGGACCGACTCGGGCAACGTGCTGGACCGCTACATCCTGGCCAAGTTGGCTCAGCTGCGTGACGATCTGACCACCGCGTTGGACACGTGCGACATCTCCGGTGCCTGCGACGAGCTGCGGCAGTTCACCGAGGCGCTGACGAACTGGTATGTCCGCCGGTCACGTTCGCGCTTCTGGGAGGAGGATGCCGACGCCATCGACACCCTGCACACCGTGCTCGAGGTGACCTGCAGGCTGGCCGCGCCCCTGTTGCCGCTGGCGACCGAGGTGATCTGGCGGGGCCTGACCGGCGAACGTTCGGTGCATCTCACCGACTGGCCGGAAGCCGATGTGCTGTCGAAGGACGCCGACCTGGTCACCGCGATGGACCAGGTGCGCGAGGTGTGCTCGGTCGGGTCCTCGCTGCGCAAGGCCAAGAAGCTGCGGGTGCGCCTGCCGCTGCCGAAACTGACTGTGGCATTGGACAACACGGTTAATCCGTCCTCGATCGCACCGTTCGCGGACCTGATCGCGGACGAGCTCAATGTCAAGGCCGTCGAGTTGACCGACGACATCGACGCCTATGGCAAGTTCGAGCTCGCCGTCAACGCCCGCGTTGCCGGCCCCCGGATCGGCAAGGACGTGCAGGCCGCGATCAAGGCCGTCAAGGCGGGGGAGGGCGTGGTCAATCCCGACGGCACCCTGACCGCCGGGCCGGTCGTGCTGCAGCCGGAGGAATACACCGCCAAACTGGTTGCCGCCGATCCGGAATGGACCGCGGCCCTTCCCGACGGCGCGGGCCTGGTGGTGCTCGACGGCACGGTGACCGAGGAACTGGAGGCCGAGGGCTGGGCCAAGGACCGCATCCGCGAACTGCAGGAACTGCGGAAGTCGACCGGCCTTGAGGTGTCCGACCGCATCTCGGTGCAGATCTCGGTTCCGGCCCGGTACGAGCCGTGGGCCCGTACCCACCGAGACCTCATCGCCGGTGAAATCCTGGCCACCAGTTTCGAGTTCGTAGGCGCAGAGACGGTGCCGGAGGGCTCGGAGATCGGGGACGGGGTGCGGGTCGCGATCGCCAAAGCGTGAGGTGGCCGGATCAGCCGCCGGTCACCCGGGCCGTGCGGTCACCGAGTGAGACGGTGTCGCCCGGACGCAGCTGGCGGCCGCGCCGCAATTCGACCTCGCCGTTGACGCTGACCAGCCCGTCGGCGATGACAGCCTTGGCGTCGGCACCGCTGTCGATCAGGGACGCCAGCTTGAGGAACTGGCCCAGGCGAATCGACTCGTCCCTGATCGGTACGTCATCCGGCGTCATGCAGGTCAGGCTAGCGCCATAGCATCACAACCATGAACGGCGCCGAGGTCACGGGCGCGGGTGGACGTTGGGTCCTGCACCTCGACATGGACGCGTTCTTCGCATCCGTCGAACAGCTGACCCGCCCCACCCTGCGCGGCAGACCCGTGCTCGTCGGAGGCCTGGGCGGGCGCGGCGTGGTGGCCGGGGCCAGCTATGAGGCGCGCCGCTACGGCGCGCGCTCGGCCATGCCGATGCATCAGGCCCGCCGGCTCGTCGGTGCACCCGCGGTGGTGCTGCCACCCCGCGGCGCCGTGTACGGCGTAGCCAGCCGGCGTGCGCTGGACACGGTGCGCAGTGTGGTTCCGGTGCTCGAGCAGTTGTCCTTCGACGAAGCCTTCGGCGAACCTGTCGAACTGGCAGGCGCGACCGCGGCCGACGTCGAGGAGTTCTGCCAGCGGCTACGCGCCAAGGTGCGCGAGCAGACGGGGCTGGTGGCCTCCGTCGGGGCCGGGTCCGGAAAACAGATCGCCAAGATCGCTTCCGGGTTGGCCAAACCCGACGGCATCCGGGTTGTCCGCCGCGACGAGGAGGCGCGGCTGCTGGACGGCCTACCGGTGCGCAAGTTGTGGGGGATCGGGCCGGTGGCCGAGGAGAAGTTGCACCGGTTGGGCATCGAGACGGTCGGCGCGCTGGCCGCGCTGTCGGATGCCGAGGCCGCCAGCGTGCTCGGCACGGCGGTGGGCGCCGCGTTGCATCGGCTGGCCCGTGGCATCGACGATCGCCCGGTGGCGGAGCGGGCCGAGGCCAAGCAGATCAGCGCCGAATCGACATTTCCCGAGGACCTCACCACGTTGCGTCAGCTGCAGGATGCGATCGGCCCGATCGGCGAGCACGCGCACCGGCGCCTGGAGAAGGACGGCCGCGGCGCCCGCACCGTGACCGTCAAGCTCAAGAAGTCCGACATGAGCACACTGACCCGCTCGGCAACCCTGGCTTTCGCCACCACCGAGGCCGCCACCCTGATCGGCACCGCCCGCAGGCTGTTGCTCGACCCGATCGAGATCGGACCGATTCGCCTTGTCGGCGTAGGCTTTTCGGGACTCTCCGACAGCAGGCAGGAGTCGTTGTTCCCGGACCTGGAGCAACCCGAAGAAGCGTTCGACTCCCACCATCAGGCCACGGAGGCAGCTCAGGCAACCCAAACCGGTTGGCGCATCGGCGATGACGTGGTCCACCCCGACCACGGACATGGCTGGGTACAGGGTGCCGGGCACGGGGTGATGACCGTGCGCTTCGAAACCCGCGCCAGCGGGCCGGGCCCGGCCAGGACATTCCCCGACGACACACCGGGTTTCAGTCGGGCCGACCCGGTGGCCAGCCTGGACTGGGGCGACTATCTGAGCGGATTGGCCGATTACCAGAGCACGCCGTAGGTGGCGCTCAGGATGAAGCCGTGCTCGCCGTACGTCTTGCACGTCACGGTGCCCTGATGGCCGACTCCGCAACTGGCGCCCCAGTTCTCCAGCCGATGACCTTCGGGCAGCACGTCGACGTCGCGGGTGAACGATGCGGTGTCGGAGTGCCGGTAGGAGGCGGGCCCGCCACTGTTGACGACGATCTGGTTGCTGCCCGCCGGGGCATCGATCGGCACGGCGTCACAACCCACCGGACCGCCGTTGGGGCCGATGCCGCAGTGACGACCGTCCGCGGTCCGGAAGAACACCCCGTAGAAATCGGTGGGCGAGCTGTAATGGCCTTGCGCAAGGGGATAGCTGTCGATATCGTCGGCGCCCGGCGGCGGCTCGGCCGCGGCAGCCGGCGCGGAGACCAGCGCCGACAATCCGACTGCGGCAACTGCCATGATGTGGCGCATAGGTTCCATTCAACCGACGGCGTCAACCCCGCGGCTGATCACCAGAGCACGCCGGAAGCGGCATCGAGCGAAAAACCATGCCGGCCCGAGGTTTTGCAGATCAGTGTGCCCTCGTGGGTGACAGCGCAGGCGGCCTCCCAGTTCTCCAGCCGATGGCCCGCGGGCAGCACGTCGACATCTCGGGTGAACATCTTGCTCCCCGAATGGCGGTAGGAAGCCGGTGCTCCGGCCTCGACGAAGGTCTGGTTCATGCCTTCGGGCGCATCGGCGGGCACCGCGTCGCAACCGACCGGACCGCGGTTGGGCAGGATTCCGCAGAACCGACCGTCCGGGGTCTGGAAATACAGCCCGTAGAAATCGGTGGGCGAGGTGTAGTTGCCCTCGGCGATCGGGTAGCCGTTGATGTCCTCGATACCGGGCGGCGGCGGCCACGGCCAAGCCTGCGCGGTCGGAAGTGGGCCGAACACCGATAGGACGACGGCAGCCGCCGCCGCAATGTGGAATCGCACGTTCTCTATTGAACACAGGGCGTCAACCCCAGGCGTCGACGACCTCGGCAATCGGCCGGGTGGCAGCCAGCGCCGCCATCAGCAGTACCCGCGCCTGGGCCGGGCGCAGCCTGGGCACCACCACCGCACCAGCGTCGACGAGCTGCTGTCCGGGGCCGTACTGCGCGGCGACCGGCCCGCCGGGAACCCGGGTCGACACCGTCACCACCACACCGTCCCGGCAATGCCTGCCGACCCCGTCGATCAGTGCGGCGCCGGCGTTGCCCGAGCCCACCCCCTCGATCACGATGCCCCGTGCTCCGGCGGCGACACAGGCGTCGAGGGCCGCGGCATCGGCTCCCGGATAGGCGGCGACGATGTCGACGCGGGGCGCGGACTCCGCGACGAGCGCACCGAGAAAGGCGCGCGTTTTCGTCCCGGTGATCTCCCATCCCGCGTCGGTGACGGTCCCGAGCGCGGTTCCGGTGAAGGCCTCCAACTCGTGGGTGTGACGTTTGCGCAGGCCCAGCGGTTGCCACACCGTGCCGGCGAAGCTGACCGCGACGCCGAGACCCCGGGCCTGCCCGTCGGCCGCAACGGTGATCGCGTCCCGCAAATTGCCTGGGCCGTCACTGTCCGGATCGTCCGCGCTGCGTTGCGACCCGGTGAGTACCACGGGCACGTCTCCGCTGTAGGTGAGATCGAGCCACAGGGCGGTCTCCTCCATGGTGTCGGTCCCATGGGTGACGACGACTCCGTCGGCGGTCGCCGCTGCGGCGGCGACCGCGGCCGCGATCCGGTCCCAGTCCGCGGGGGTCATCAGTGCGCTGTCGGTCGCCATCGCGTCGACGATGTCGACCTGCGCAGCACCTGCGATGCCGGCCGTCAGCTCGGCACCGGTACGCGTCGGGCGTCTGATTCCCGCCTCGTCGGTGCTGGTCGAGATGGTGCCGCCGGTGGTGATGACGACGATGCGGCTGGGCGGGCGCTCGGGCGGCTTCGCGGGCTCCATCACGGTGCAGATTGTCCCGCATCGACTGTTTGGGATGATGGGAGAGTGACTGATGAAACGTCAGGCCCGGCGGAGCCGGTGACCGACGCAACCGGGGACACGAAATCGTCCTCCGTAACAGCTGCTCCGCCTCGGCGGCGGCTGCGTCTGCTGCTCACCGTTGCTGCCGTGGTGCTGTTCGTCGACGTGGTGACCAAGGTGCTCGCGGTGCGCCTGCTGACACCCGGGCAACCGGTGTCGATCATCGGTGACACCGTCACCTGGACGCTGGTGCGTAACTCCGGCGCCGCGTTCTCGATGGCAACCAGCTACACCTGGGTGCTGACCCTCATCGCGACCGGCGTGGTGATCGGCATCGTCTGGATGGGCCGCCGCCTGGTTTCCCCGTGGTGGGCCATCGGCCTGGGCATGATCCTGGGCGGTGCGACCGGAAACCTGATCGACCGTTTCTTCCGCGCGCCCGGACCGCTGCGCGGCCACGTGGTGGACTTCTTCTCGGTCGGCTGGTGGCCGGTGTTCAACGTGGCCGATCCGGCTGTCGTGGGCGGCGCCATCCTGCTGGTCGCGTTGTCCTTGTTCGGTTTCGACTTCGACTCCGTCGGGCGCAGGCGCGTCGACGATGCGGCGCCGGAGGAATCCAAGCCGGAACCGGCTGCCACGAAAGAAAATCGAGCCACGGACGCTGACGTGGAGGAGACCGGTGATGCCGACCCGGTGACCGAGCCCGACGAGTCGAGCACGGTCGGTCGCCAGGCCGAGACGTCATAGTGACCACCCGGTCGATGCCGGTGCCCGAGGGCCTGGCGGGAATGCGAGTCGACGCCGGGCTGGCCCGGTTGCTCGGGCTGTCGCGCACGGCTGTGGCGGCCATGGCAGAGGACGGCGGCGTCGACATCGATGGCGCCCCGGCCGCGAAGTCCGACAAACTCGTCGCCGGATCGTGGCTGGAGGTCCGACTGCCGGAGGCGCCCGCACCCGTCGAGAACACCCCGGTCGACATCGAGGGCATGGACATCCTCTACGCCGACGACGACATCGTGGCGGTGGACAAGCCGCCGGGGGTGGCCGCGCACGCCACGGTCGGCTGGCACGGACCGACGGTGTTGGGTGGCTTGGCCGCCGCCGGGTTCCGCATCAGCACCTCGGGCATCCACGAGCGCCAGGGCATCGTGCACCGACTCGATGTCGGCACCTCCGGCGTCATGGTGGTGGCGCTGTCCGAGCGGGCCTACACGGTGCTGAAGCGGGCATTCAAGCAGCGCACCGTCGACAAGCGCTATCACGCGCTGGTTCAGGGGCATCCGGATCCGTCGAGCGGGACCATCGATGCCCCGATCGGGCGGCACCGAGGGCACGATTGGAAGTTCGCGGTCGTCGAGGGTGGCCGGCACAGCATCACCCATTACGACACCCTCGAGGCGTTCCAGGCAGCCAGCCTGCTCGACATCCACCTGGAGACCGGCCGAACCCATCAGATCCGCGTGCATTTCGCGGCGCTGCACCACCCCTGTTGCGGTGACATGACCTACGGCGCAGATCCCACGTTGGCGAAAAAGCTCGGACTGGAACGTCAGTGGTTGCATGCCCGGTCCCTGGCCTTCACCCATCCGGCTGACGGCCGGCGCGTCGAGATCACCAGCCCGTACCCGGCTGACCTGCAGGCCGCTCTCGACGTCCTGCGCCGTCACTAGTCGTGGGTGTGCAGGCGCCTCCGCAACGAGCTGCTGCAGGCCGCTCGGGGGTGCTGTACGGAGCGGGTGCCTACATCTGGTGGGGATTGTGCCCGGGTTTCTTCCTGCTGTTGCTGCCTGCGGGGGCGCCGGAGGTGTTGGCCCACCGCATCGTGTGGAGCGCGCTTTTCCTGCTGCTGGTGCTGGCGGTCGCCCGCCGTCTCGGCGATCTGCGCCGGCTGACGCTGCGGACCTGGCTCCAGCTGCTGGTGGCCTCCGTCCTCATCGCCATCAACTGGGGGACGTACATCTACGCCGTCACCACCGGTCACGTCGTGGACGCAGCGCTGGGCTATTTCATCAATCCTCTGGTGAGCGTGCTGCTGGGCGTGCTGGTGTTCCGCGAACGGATCAATCGTTGGCAGGCCACCGCCTTGTCGCTCGCCCTCATCGCGGTGGCGATCCTGACCGCCGAACTGGGCGCTCCGCCGTACATCGCTGTCATCCTCGCGTTGTCCTTCGGCGTCTACGGCCTGGTCAAGAAGGTGGTGCAGGCGGACCCACGGGTGAGTGTGGCCGTCGAAACCTTGTTGGCCCTCCCGCTCGCGGCCGGTTACGTGATCACCCTGGAGGTACTGGGGCAGGGGAACTTCCTCAACCACGGCTCCTGGCATGCGGTGCTGTTATTGCTCGCCGGACCTGTCACCGCCATTCCGTTGTTGTTGTTCGCCGCGGCCGCACAACGGCTTCCGATGGTGACACTGGGCCTGCTGTTCTATCTGAACCCCGGATTGCAGATGGCCTGGGGCGTGTTCATCGGCCATGAGCCGATGCCACCGGGGCGATGGGTCGGTTTCGCCCTGATCTGGGTGGCGCTGGTGATCATGACGTTCAGTGCACTGCGAAGGAAGACCGCCGATTCGCCGGCCGAGATTGTCGATCAGGTGGAGCCGGAATCGTCATCACGGTGACAGGCTGGATTCGACAACCAGGAGGACACCGTGCAGTACTGCCTACTCATGCACTACCAGGAGGGACCGGAGGCGGGTCTGAGCGAGGAGGATATGAAGCCGGCCCAGGCCGCGTTCGCACGCTACGCCGACGACCTGGATGCGGCGGGCGTGCTCGTCGGCACTCAGGTACTCCAATCGGCGTCGGCCACCACGACCTTCACCGCACGCACCGGTACCGCCGAGATCCAGGACGGGCCCTTCGCTGACACCAGGGAACGGTTGGGCGGGGTGTTCGTGATCGACGTGCCCGACCTCGACGCGGCGTTGGCGTGGGCCGAGAAATGCCCCGCCGCGGCGTGGGGTTCGATCGAGATCAGACCCGTCGCGGTGACCTACGGCCGGGGACGGGGCTGGTACACGCCCTGAACGTGCCCGCCGGGGATCGGCTCAGCCAGGTGGTCGGCCAGTCGTACGGCCGGCTGCTTGCGCTGCTCGCCGCGCAGTGCCGCGACATCGCCGCGGCCGAGGACGCATTGGCCGACGCGATGGAACGTGCCGTGGGCCGCTGGCCTGGCGACGGCATCCCGGACAATCCCGAGGCGTGGTTGCTGACCGTGGCGCGAAATCGGCTGCGGGACATGTGGAAATCGCCGGCTCATCGGTTGCGTGGGTCCTGGCCCGAAGACCTCGATGTCGTCGAGCAGCTGACCGAGCCTGCGGCGATCCCCGACCGTCGGCTTGAGCTCATGCTCGTGTGCGCACACCCGGCCATCTCCGCCGACATCCGCACCCCGCTGATGTTGCAGACGGTCCTGGGGGTGGATTCGGCCGCGGTCGCGGCGGCATTCGCCGTCGCCCCGGCGACGATGGCGCAGCGGCTGGTACGCGCCAAGAGGCGTATTCGGGACACCGGGATACCGTTCACCCTGCCCGAGCGCACCGACCTTGCCGCACGACTGCCCGAAATACTCGAAGCGGTCTACGGCGCCTACTCGATCGACTGGTTGTCGGTGCCGCAACGGAATGCCCTCGAATCGCTGTCGTCGGAGGCCGTGCACCTGGTCATGGTGCTCGTCGAGTTGCTGCCCGACGAGCCGGAGGTGCTCGGCTTGGCCGCGTTGATGTGCCTGTGCGAAGCGCGGCGTCCGGCCCGCCTCGACGCGCTGGGCAGCTTCGTCGGGTTGGACGACCAGGACCGGCGCCGGTGGGACCCCGCGCTGTACGCACGCGGCGAAGACCTGCTCGCCCGGGCCCACGGCTTCGGTCGGCCGGGCCGGTTCCAGTACGAGGCGGCGATTCAATCGGCGCACTGCGCCCCCGAGGTCGACCGTCACGCGCTGCGCAAGTTGTATCGGGCGCTGATGCGCGTCGGGCCGTCGCTGGGAGCCGGCGTTGCCCTGGCGGCCTTGGACGGCGAAATCGACGGAGCTGAAGCGGGATTGCATGCCCTCGACACGATTACGGACCGCGCGGTCGAGAGATTTCAGCCGGCGTGGGTCACCCGCGGTCATCTCCTCGGCGTGGCGGGGCGGCTGGACGAGGCCGCGACGGCATACCGCCGAGCCATCGAACTGACCACCGACGATTCTGTGCGGGCCTACCTGAACGAGCGCGTGGTTGACCTGCCCAGATAGCGGCCTTTGCGGAGGGGTCTTTTGACCTTGATTCAGCAATGACTTAGTGTTTGCTAGATGACTCCCCGGGGTAGACCCAAGGCGAGCCGTCGAGGGCCCGGCCGACCGGTCGGTGCCGATGCTGCGCAAACCCGCCAACGCATCGTGCAAGCGGCCTACGAAGTCATCAACGAGCGGGGCTACGCCGCGGCGACGTTCCAGGAGATCGCCAAGCGCAGCGGCCTGAGCCGCCCGACGCTGAACTACTACTTCGCCAGTCGCGAGGATCTCTACCGTGCACTGCTGCAGCAGGCGCACGAGGTCGTCATGTCGTGCATCCACGTCGCGAAACAGCATGACGGAACGCTGAATCGGTTGCATGCGTACATCGATGCCGTGGTCGAGGTGTGGCATGGCGACGGTGCGGTGGTGGGGTTTCTGGTCAATGCCCGGCTGGAGTCGTACCGTCATCCCGATCTGCCCGCGGCCACCGTCACGGCGACCCGGGGCTTCCTCGGCGAACTGGTGACCGAAGCGGTCGTCCGGCGCGAGTTGCCGCCCTACACCGACCAGGCGAGCCTGGTCGAACTGCTGTACGCGATGCTGTGGGGGGTAGGTGCGTACGCCGGCTGGCAGCGCAGGCCCGTCGACGTTGTGGCGATAGCCAAGCAACTGCAATTGGTGATAGGTAGCGGATTGCTGTCTATCGCCGACGGTGATCTCTGACTCGCCGGCAAAGACACGCGAGGCGACACGCGCGGCGGTGTCGGTGGGGCGCCATAGACTGGCACCCCTATGAGCGGTTCATCTTCTGGGTCCTTCGTGCACCTGCACAACCACACCGAGTACTCGATGCTGGACGGCGCCGCGAAGATCACCCCGATGCTGGCCGAGGCGCAGCGTCTGGGCATGCCTGCGATCGGCATGACCGACCACGGCAACATGTTCGGTGCCAGCGAGTTCTACAACTCGGCGACAAAGGCCGGCATCAAGCCGATCATCGGTATCGAGGCGTACATCGCGCCCGCCTCGCGGTTCGAGACCAAGCGTGTCCAGTGGGGTGACCCGAGCCAGAAGAGCGACGACGTCTCGGGTAGTGGCGCCTACACGCACATGACGATGGTCGCGGAGAACGCGACCGGCCTGCGCAACCTGTTCAAGCTGTCGTCGTTGGCCTCCTTCGAAGGTCAGCTCGGCAAGTGGTCGCGCATGGATGCCGAGATCATCGCCGAACACGCCGCGGGCATCATCGCGACCACGGGTTGCCCGTCGGGTGAGGTGCAGACCAGGCTGCGGTTGGGCCATCGCCAGGAGGCGCTGGAGGCGGCCGCCAAGTGGCGCGAGATCTTCGGCCCCGAAAACTTTTTCCTCGAGCTGATGGATCACGGCCTCGACATCGAACGCCGCGTCCGCGAGGGCCTGCTGGAGATCGGCCAGAAGCTCAACATCCCGCCGCTGGCGACCAACGACTGCCACTACGTGACGCGGGAGGCCTCACAGAACCACGAGGCCCTGCTGTGCATCCAGACCGGCAAGACCCTGTCGGACCCGAACCGGTTCAAGTTCGACGGCGACGGCTACTTCCTCAAATCCGCCGAGGAGATGCGCGCGCTGTGGGACTCCCAGGTGCCGGGAGCGTGCGATTCCACGGTTCTCATCGGCGAGCGGGTGCAGTCCTACGCCGACGTCTGGACTCCCACCGACCGCATGCCGGTGTTCCCGGTCCCCGACGGCCACGACCAGAACTCCTGGCTGACCCATGAGGTGCAGGCCGGGCTGGAGCGCCGGTTCCGCGGCGCGCCCGTGCCCGCCGAGTACACCGATCGCGCGACCTACGAGATCAAGGTCATCTGCGAGAAGGGCTTTCCGTCCTACTTCCTGATCGTGGCCGACCTGATCAACTACGCCCGCTCGGTCGGGATCCGGGTGGGCCCGGGCCGTGGATCGGCGGCCGGATCGTTGGTGGCCTACGCGATGGGCATCACCAACATCGACCCGATCCCGCACGGTCTGCTGTTCGAGCGCTTCCTCAACCCGGAACGTCCGTCCGCCCCCGATATCGACATCGACTTCGACGACCGGCGCCGCGGTGAGATGCTGCGGTACGCGGCCAACAAGTGGGGCAGTGACCGGGTGGCCCAGGTCATCACCTTCGGTACCATCAAAACCAAAGCGGCGCTGAAAGATTCGGCCCGCGTGCATTACGGCCAGCCGGGTTTCGCGATCGCCGACCGGATCACCAAGGCGCTGCCGCCGCCCATCATGGCCAAGGACATCCCGGTGTCGGGGATCACCGACCCCAACCACGAGCGGTACAAGGAAGCCGCCGAGGTCCGCGCCCTGATCGACACCGATCCCGATGTGCGGACCATCTTCGAGACCGCGCGCGGCCTGGAAGGCCTGGTGCGCAACGCGGGTGTGCACGCCTGCGCAGTGATCATGAGCTCCGAGCCGCTCATCGACGCGATCCCGCTCTGGAAGCGGCCCCAGGACGGCGCGGTCATCACCGGCTGGGACTATCCGTCGTGCGAGGCCATCGGCCTGCTGAAGATGGACTTCCTCGGCCTGCGGAACCTGACGATTATCGGGGACTGCCTGGAGAACATCAAGGCCAACCGGGGGATCGACCTGGACCTGGACACGCTGCCCTTCGATGATCCGGCCGCCTACGAACTCCTCGGCCGCGGAGACACGCTGGGCGTGTTCCAGCTCGACGGCAGCGCGATGCGTGACCTGCTGCGGCGTATGCAGCCCACGGGATTCAACGACATCGTGGCGGTGCTCGCGCTGTACCGTCCCGGTCCGATGGGCATGAACGCCCACAACGATTACGCCGACCGCAAGAACGGCCGTCAGGCGATCAAGCCCATCCACCCCGAGCTCGAGGAACCGCTCAAGGACATCCTCGCCGAGACCTACGGCCTGATCGTCTACCAAGAGCAGATCATGTTCATCGCGCAGAAGGTCGCCTCCTACACCATGGGTAAGGCCGATGCGCTCCGTAAGGCCATGGGTAAGAAGAAGCTTGAGGTGCTCGAAGCCGAGTACAAGGGCTTCAAAGAAGGTATGACCGCGAACGGATTCTCCGAGGCCGCGGTGAAAGCCCTGTGGGACACCATCCTTCCGTTCGCCGGGTACGCGTTCAACAAATCCCACGCGGCCGGCTACGGCCTGGTGTCGTACTGGACCGCCTACCTCAAGGCCAATTATCCCGCCGAGTACATGGCAGGCCTGCTCACCTCGGTCGGTGACGACAAGGACAAGGCAGCGGTCTATCTGGCCGACTGCCGGCGGCTCGGCATCACCGTCCTGCCGCCCGACGTCAACGAGTCGGTGCAGAACTTCGCCTCAGTGGGTGACGACATCCGGTTCGGTCTGGGCGCCATCCGCAACGTCGGCGCGAATGTCGTTGCGTCGCTGATCAGTAGCCGAACCGAGAAGGGCAAGTACGCCGACTTCTCCGATTACCTCAACAAGATCGACATCGCGGCCTGCAACAAGAAGGTCACCGAGTCGTTGGTGAAGGCGGGCGCGTTCGACTCACTCGGCCATCCCCGCAAGGGGCTGTTCCTGGTGCACACCGACGCCGTCGACTCGGTGCTCGGCACCAAGAAGGCCGAGGCCATGGGTCAGTTCGACCTGTTCGGCGGTGCCGACGACGGCGGCGGCACGGATGCCGTGTTCACCATCAAGGTGCCCGAGGAGGAGTGGGAGGACAAGCACAAGCTCGCCCTAGAACGCGAGATGCTGGGGCTGTACGTGTCCGGCCATCCGCTCAACGGGATTGCCCACCTGCTGGCCAACCAGGTCGACACGCAGATCCCGGCGATTCTCGACGGCGACATCGCCAATGATGCGCAGGTGGTGGTCGGCGGTATCCTGGCTTCGGTCAACCGTCGCGTGAACAAGAACGGCTTGCCTTGGGCCTCAGCTCAATTGGAAGACCTCACCGGTGGTATCGAGGTGTTGTTCTTCCCTCAGACGTACTCGTTGTTCGGTCACGAGATCGCCGACGACGTGGTGGTACTGGTCAAGGCGAAAGTGGCTGCCCGCGATGACCGCATCTCGCTGATCGCCCACGAGCTGGTCGTGCCCGACTTCAGCAGCGCCCAGGCCGACCGCCCACTGGCGGTCAGCCTGCCCACCCGCCAGTGCACGATCGACAAGGTGAGTGCGCTCAAGCAGGTGCTGGCCAATCATCCAGGCACATCCCAGGTGCACCTTCGGCTGATCAGCGGTGAGCGGATCACCACGCTGGAACTCGATCAGTCGCTGCGGGTGACCCCGTCGTCGGCTCTGATGGGCGATCTCAAGGCACTGCTCGGCCCCGGTTGTCTGGGGTAGCAGCCCGGTCGACCCTGACGATCGCGTCCGGTCAGAACCGGTATCGCAGGATGCGCGCCTTTCGGGCCGTCGCCTTGGTGAGGCCGGTGGCTCGTGTTGCGACCCGGAGCGCAATGGGAAAGCGGTCGACCTCCGGTTGGTGAGCCAGGCTGGACTCCTCGACCAGCCTCAATCGCGGATTCCACGTCTCGGGATGGTGGGCATCCTTGAAACCCGGGTAACCCCACTGACTACCGACGTCCTTGAACATCTTGGCGGGAAAGAACTTCAGGGCAGCCCTGCTCATCCATCCGATGCGGCCGTAGTCGTTGAACGCGAGTTCCCCGGATTCGAAGTGTTCGGTGATCTTCCGGAAGATCCCGGCGATCACCGGTTCGCCGAGGAACGCGAACAGTCCGTCGGCAACCAGCATGGTGGGTCGATCGGAGGGGATCGGGTCGGTCCAGTCCGCGTCGGCCAACGACGCGGCGACGGTGTGCGCGTGGAGGAGCGCCGGCAGCACTCGGTCCCGCAGCTCGCTGATCCCCGGCAGGTCCACGGTGTACCAGTCGACCGTGACCGGCGGCGAGACGCGGTGGACACCGCTGTCGAGACCGCCGCCGAGATCGACCACCACGGCATCGGGATGGTCGGCGACGAACGTCCGAACACGGTCGTCGAGCATCTTGGCCCGCAGTGCCGACTGACACACCACGCTGGTCTGTACCCCCAGGCCGGTGAAGTCGTAGTCGAGTTGTCCGACTGTCTCATCGGCGATCGTGTCACCGAGGATCGGGCGGTCCCATCGGCTGTCGAGAGCCCTGGCGTACAGCGTCAGGAATGCGGTTTCCTCTACCGGCGTGAGACCCGTCGTCGCAATACCCACAAACCCGACCGTACACCCGGTGCGCGGCTGAACACTTCGGCGAAAACGTTTACCGCCCTTGCGATCACGGTCTGCTGAATCGCTTGCCGAATGGTCTGGGTGCGCGGTGGGCCTGCGGCAGCCTACGGTGGAACCATGCGTAGCAGGCATGTGAGCGTCTGGATCGAGGTCGCCCCCGACGCGGTGTACGCCTATGCGTCGGATCCGCGGCAGATGGTCACCTGGGCGGCGGGGCTTGCCAAGGGCGGGTTGCGCCTCACTCCGCGAGGGTGGTTGGCGGATTCCCCGATGGGTGAGGTCACCGTCGAATTCACTGCGACGAACGCGCTGGGCGTGCTCGATCACGTGGTGTGTCTGCCTTCGGGCGAGGCCGTCTACAACGCGATGCGGGTCGTTCCGGCAGGGGTCGACGCGACGGCGTGCGAAGTCGTGTTCACCGTCCGTCAGCGCCCCGGGATGACCGATGAGCAGTTCGAGGCCGACGCCGCCGCCGTGGCTGCGGATCTAGAGACGCTGCGGGGACTGCTGGAAGGTCACTGATCGGAGGGCGAGATACGGCCCAGTCCCAGCCACACCACAAGGGTGGCCGCGCTAGCCGAGAGCACAGCCGGTGCCGCACTCATCGTGGCCACCCCGACGACCACCAGCACCACGGCACCGATCGCCAGGGCGATCAGCTTGTAGGTCGGCCAGGGAACCCCGGCGATGTCGACCTGGTGATCGGCCCGGGAGGCGACGCTGCGAAAGTTCCCGGCGGTGGTCATATGTTGACGATAGCTCGCAATATTGATTTCGGCCAGCCGAAACCTCGGATCAGGCGTGTCGATTTACCGGCTGATCTGGTTCAACAGTGGGCTTCCACCCGATACCGGACCTCGGCCGGCTTCGTCGGGCGGTCGGCGAACGAGCCGTGGGCTGTGCCGCTGAAGTGGAATTTGGCGTCGTCGATGCTGGCACGCGTGTCCGAGGCGCCGGCCGGTGCGCCCCCGGTGAAGCCGGTCAGGTCCCGGATCCGCATGACCTTGGGCTCGACCGTGCCTCCGGTCTGGACGATCGCGGTGAATCCGGGCGTTTGCGGCTCGGTTTCGATGGTCCACAACCAGGACAGTTGCTTGCAGTCCACCTTGTAGGTGGTCGGCATCTCGTGGTCGTTGATGAAGACCCGCGCGGTGTGGGTATCGGAGGGGGTGCCGGTGGGTGCTGCGCACGCGGCAGCGGCGAGCGCAACCACCATCACGGTGTGCCGCCGCCCACTGCACTCGCTGAGTGTGTCGCACCACGGATGTTTTCCCAGTTCGGGGTCTGTTCAACCACAACCTGTGAATTTCGGTGGTCCGGCGCCGCGGACCGCGGAATCTCGGCGTGTGCGCCTACCCACGTGCAGCGAAACCGCTGGCCAGTGGCACCATTGAACGGTGACTGCCGATCTGAGCAAAGGCTCCCGAGTGTCCCCGCTGGCCGCGCCGCTGACCGCTGCCGACATCGACGAGGCCGCAGAGCGAATTTCCGGGGTGGTCACCCGCAGCCCGCTGCAGTTCAACGAGCGTTTGTCGGAAGCCACCGGGGCGAACGTCTACCTGAAACGCGAGGACCTGCAGGCGGTGCGTTCCTACAAGGTGCGCGGTGCGTTCAACCTGATGGCACAGCTCTCGCCGGAGGAGCTGGCGGCCGGCGTCGTGTGTTCTTCGGCAGGCAACCACGCCCAGGGCTTCGCGATGGCCTGCCGGTCGATGCGCACGCACGGCCGCGTCTATGTACCGGCCAAGACTCCCAAGCAGAAGCGGGACCGGATCCGCTACCACGGCCGCGAGTTCATCGAGCTCATCGCAGGCGGATCCACCTACGATCTGGCCGCCGCTGCCGCGCTCGACGATGTCGCACGCACCGGGGCCACCCTGGTGCCCCCCTACGACGACCTGCGCACCATGGCCGGACAGGGCACGATCGCCGCCGAGCTGCTCGACCAGCTCGACGACGAGCCGGATCTGGTGATCGTCCCCGTGGGTGGCGGCGGCTGCATCGCCGGCATCACCACATATCTGGCCGAGCGCGCGTCGGGCACCTCGGTGCTCGGGGTGGAGCCGGCAGGTGCGGCGTCGATGATCGCCGCACTGGCCGCGGGCGGACCCGTGACACTCGATCACGTCGATCAGTTCGTCGACGGGGCGGCAGTGGCACGGGCCGGTGCACTGCCCTACGCCGCACTGGCTGCCGCCGGGGACATGGTCGCCCTGACCACGGTCGACGAGGGCGCGGTATGTAGCGCGATGCTCGACCTGTACCAGAACGACGGGATCATCGCCGAGCCCGCCGGTGCGCTGTCGGTGACCGCGCTGCTCGAGGCCGATATCGAGCCCGGTTCCACCGTGGTGTGCCTGATCTCCGGAGGCAACAACGACGTCTCCCGCTACAACGAGGTGGTCGAGCGCTCACTCGTGCACCTTGGCCTCAAGCACTACTTCCTCGTGGATTTCCCGCAGGAGCCGGGGGCGCTGCGTCGCTTCCTCGATGAGGTGCTCGGGCCGGGCGACGACATCACCCTGTTCGAGTACGTCAAGCGCAACAACCGGGAGACCGGCGAGGCGTTGTGCGGTGTCGAGCTGAGTGCGGCCACGGACCTGGAAGGCCTGCTGGCCCGGATGCAGGATTCCGATATCCACGTCGAGTTGCTCGAACCGGGTTCACCGACGTACCGGTACCTGACCTGAGCACCCCGACCTGAGTCGGCGAGGCCTCAGGCTCCGATGCCGGTGGCCTCGAACCCGGCGCTGATCGCGGCGACCTTCTCGTCCAGCACGTCCGGCGGATCCTTTCGGAACAGCGACTTGGCCACCAGCTCGACCGCACGCCGGCTGTCGCTGAACCGCGATGTCCGCGAAAGGTGCAGGGTCAGTGCGAGATAGAACAGTGTGGCGACGTCCTGCGGCGTGAAGAGGTGGCCCTGCCCGTTCTTTGCGCTGATGACGTTGTACGCCGCCTTGTTGTGGATGCCGCTGTTCGTGTGCACGCCTCCGTTGTCGCGGACCGTGGTCACGTAGTCGCGCATGTGGGCGGGCTGTCCGCGCCGGGTCGGATCGCTCAGATCGCGCAACGGCAGACCGGTCCCGTCGAGTTCCTCGCCCATCTCCCAGTTCCAGCTGTCGATATCGGGTTTCTGGGAGTTGGCGATGATCGTTCCCATGATGTCCGAATAGGACTCGTTGAGCGCGCCGGACTCGTCCTTGTATTCCATGCGGGCGGTGTTGTCGGTCAATCCGTGTGTCATCTCGTGGGCGACGACGTCTACGGCCACCGCGTAGGACCGCAGCTCGCCGTCGACGCTGCGCTGGCCGTACACCATCTGTGTGCCGATCCACGCGGCGTTGCGCCATTCCCGGGGTGTCGGATCCTGGATCGACGTGCAGTTGATGGACGAGATGAACGGCCCGCCCTGGTTGTCCAGACCGTTGCGCTGCAACGTGTTCAGCAGGTAGTCGGCGACCTCCTGGGCATTGGCATGTGCGCTGATCGCGGCCGGGCTCCACGGGGCCGGAGGGTTGGTGATCGGCGCGGCACCGGGCAGCGAACGGAATTGCGATTCGATCCTGCGGAACCCGAAATCGTAGGTCTCGATGCGCCGGGTCGGGTCCACCAGCCGCTTGTTGTCGTTCTCATCGCGCTCTGCCCGGATGCGCCGGGTCTGTCCGAGCGCGTCGGTGGAGTCCAGCTCCTCGAGGGTCCACGAAATCGTTTGGGTACGGGGAAGTTTGGTCACAAGATCGCCGGAATGGGCGTCGACGACGTAGTCGAAGAGCTCCGGCAGCGCCTCCGGGTGACCGTCCGAGGTGTGTTTGCGGTGTCGCTGTACGTTCTTGGCGATGTAGACCAGGCGCCAGACCCCGGGCTGGGAGCTGTTGTCGAAGTAGAAGTACAGGCGGGGTGGCTCCGGCAGGGGCAGCGCGTCCTTGCCCGCATCCTTGACGATCACGTCTTGAGCCTGGGCCGGCGATATGGCCGCCACGGAGTCGACGCCGTCGGGATTGCCGATCGCGGAATTCACGGCCAGCATGTTGTTGTCGTCGTCCAACTCGATCGTCACGAGGGAGCCGTAGATCGGGATGTGCTGACGGTACTGGGCGAACTTGACGACGGTGGAATCGGTGAGCGGGATGGATTCGGTGCCCAGGGCACGGTACTCGGTTCCCGGACCCGCGCTCCTGTCGGTGATGGTCGGCACCTCGGGGCTGGCGATCATCTGGTTCAGGTAGCGGCGCGCCGCCGATTCAGGGTCGAGCGTTGTCACATCGACTGCCGGCGCCGCGTCGGGTCTGACCGCCTCGTCGTTGATGGCCCGCACGGCCGGGCCCTGGTACCTGTCCGCGCTGTGCAGCGCAAAGCTCTCTAACCCGTTGTCGTTCATCAGTTCTCACATCTCCTGGTCCAATGGTGGCTGCCCCTGGTCCGCGGCCGGCCGGGTGCCGGCCATGGCATGGCCTGATCATGCGTCTCGGACGCCACGAATTGCGTGCGTAGTCGCCTACTCGAAAATTGCGCCGAACCGACCGGCGAGGTCCGCCGCGGTGCCGATGCCGTGCGTCATCTGACCGCGCCGGCCGCGAATGCAGGTAGTGATCTACGCGCGCGCCGGCGGCCGCGGGTGCCTACCGTCCATGACGTGGGGTGAGGGCCTCACAGCAGATCCGCCGTCAAGGAGCCCGCCATGGCGAAATACCTCATCAATTCCGGTGACACCCTCGGTGCCATCGCAACTCGGCTCGGGGTGGGTCTGGCCGGCCTTGAGTCGGCGAACCCGCACATCACCGATCCGCACCGGATCTTCCCGGGCCAGATCATCACGGTGCCGGGCACCTCACCGGTACCCGGACCCGAATACGTCGTGCAATCCGGTGACACCCTGACCCACATCGCGGCGAGATTCGGGGTGAGCCTGGCCGATCTTGAGACCGCCAATCCCCAGATCGCCGACGTGAACCGGATCTTCACGGGTCAGATCATTACGGTCGCGGAGGCCGCCACGCGGGTCCGGCACGATATCTGGACACTCGACCAGATCGATCATTGGCACCCCGCCATCTACGCGTATGCCCGCGGCGTGCAGGTACTGATCGACCGGACCGACGTGGATCAGCTGGACCCGATCGGTTGGCAGTATCAGTCCGACATTCACGGCACCACAGTGAATCCCGACAACTTCCGCAACCAGTGCCAGCATTTCTGCTGGTTCTTCCTGCCCTGGCACCGGATGTATCTGCAGTGGTTCGAGCGGATCATCAGATCTGCCATCGCAGACCTCGACGATGTCGACGAGCAGACGAAGGCGACCTGGGCCCTGCCCTACTGGAATTACAGCAGCGACGATCCTGCCCACCGGCGGTTGCCGCAGGCCTTTCTCGACACCACCCTGCCGGACGGCGTGACGCCGAACCCGCTGTGGGTGCCCGGGCGCAATCTCAACGACGGGTCGTCACTGCCCGCCTCCGATGTCGACCTGTCGAGCGCTCTGGCGCCGGTCGATTTCGCCGGGATCGGCGGGTTTGCCGGTGGCCGTACCGGATTCAGCCACGGCGGTGAAGATCCAGGCTCGGCGATGGGACCGCTGGAAGGGACTCCTCACGGCGCGGTCCATGTGGGTGTGGGGGGTCTGATGGGATCGTTCAACTCCGCCGCGCTGGACCCGATCTTCTGGCTGCACCATGCCAACATCGATCGGATCTGGGAGATCTGGCGGACGATGCCCGACCGTTCGAACACCACGGAGGCGGCCTGGCTGACCGGCGTGACGTTCCATTTCCACGACGAGAACCGCGCGGCGCTCACCGAGACGGTGCAAGAGGTGCTCGACACCACGGCCCAGCTCAGCTACCGCTATGAGGACATCACGGCTCCTGTCGCACTGGAGGCTCTCATGCCAACCGAACCCGCACCGGAGAACCCACCGGAACTCGTCGGGGCATCGGACGACGCCGTCGCCCTCGCGGGCGAGACCACCAATGTCAGCTTCGGCATCGCGCCCCCGATCGGCCCGCTGGCCGAGGAGGCGACACCGGCATCCCGTGCCTTCCTCCGCATCGAGGACGTGACGTCACCGGCGCCGGTCGGTGTGACCTACAAGGTGTATCTCAATGTCGGTGGCGGTGAACCCGCCGTCGATGACGACCATTTCGTCGGCGTCGCGGCCTTTTTCGGGATCGAGGAAACGAGCAACCCCGACAACGAGCACGGCGGGATGCGTCTCGCGTTCGACATCACCGGCCTGTACCGGCGATTCAGTGCCGAAGGCCGTTGGAGCGATCAGGTCAGCGTCACCTTCGTTCCGCAGTATGTGGAACCGCCGGAACATCCGATCCAGCTGCCGGGTGCGCAGGCTTCACCGCCGCAGGAGTCCGGGAATGCACGAGTCGGTCGGGTGAGCGTCTTCCTGCAATGACTCTCACCGCAGTGACGAGCCGGACGACCCGGCCATCGGCGTGGCGGCGATTGCGGTGGGGACATCCGGAGCTGTCCCTGCTGGCCGTCTCGGTGGCCGCCTGGCTCGCGGTCGTCATCCTGCACCTGACGATGCCGTCTCACGGCGGAGCCGCACACTGTTCGATGGTGCCGCAGGGCGCGGGCCACCATCACGGCACGACGCGGGTCGATGTCGTCGCGGAACATTGCGTCGGGATACTCTCTGGTGCAAGGGAATTCCCTGAGTCAATGGCACTGTGGGTGGGTATGGCAGCGGCGATGATGCTGCCGACGGCACTGCCGGTTGCCCGGTCGATCGCTCTGAACGGCAGATGGAATCGCCGCCACCGTGGCCAGGGGTTGTTCGCAGTGGGCTATCTCGCGGTGTGGTCGGTGTTCGGGGCTGTCGTGCTGGCCGCCTCCTGGTTGGCCGGACCGGGAACCGCAGATGCCCTGCTCGTTTCGGCGCTCTTGGCGACGGCGGCGGCCTGGGAACTGACCCGCAGGAAGCGGTTCTTCCTGCGGGCGTGTCACCGGGTTCGGGCGTTGCCCGCGGACGGATGGCGAGCGGACCGGGCCTGCGTGGGGGAGGGCGTGCGGAACGGATTGCAGTGCACCGGCGCCTGCGGGCCGATGATGCTGGCGATGGCGCTGGCCCCGCACGCGTTGTGGCTCATGGTGGTTCTGTTCGGAGTGGTCGTGGGGGAGAAGTGGGTGACCAGGGGCGTGGACCATCTTCGCCTGTTCGCCGCGGTGCTGGCAGTGGTCGCCGTCATCGTGGCGTTTGGTGCGCCGCTCGGCTGACCGTCCAGACGACGAGCGCACAGGCCGCGAACGCAGCGCCGAGGATGCTGGAGCCGGTCCACCCCGCGACGGCGTAGATCGCGGTCGTGGTGGTTGCCCCGAGGCCCGAGCCGAGCGAATAGAAGAACATGTAGCCCCCGATGACGCTGCTGGTGCGATGCGGGTGGGCGGTGGTGAGCAGGTGCTGGTTGCTGACGTGCACTGCCTGCACGGCGAAGTCGAGGACGATCACACCCACGACGATCAGTGCCAGCGACCATGATGCGTGTCCGATGGCCAGCCATGACGCGGTGAGGAGTGCGAGTGCCCCGCCGGTGACGGCGCTCGCGAGTCCGGAGTCGGCCAAGCGTCCTGCCCGGGCCGCACCGAGCGCGCCGGCCAGTCCTGCGATTCCGAAGAGGCCGATCTGTGCCGTGCTCAGGTGCCACGGAGCCGCGGTGAGCGGCAGCGCCAGACCGCTCCACAGCGTGCCGAACGACGCGAACAGGAAGAAGGCGATGAGCCCGCGCGAGACGAAGAGACGTTCGCGGAACAGCCGGGCCAGCGAGGCCAGCACGTCGAGGTATTCCACCGGTTGCCGTCGTGGGTCGGGTGGCAGGAGTTTCGGGATCAGGCATGCCAGCGCAACCAGCAGTACCGCCAACCCGGCATAGACGCTGCGCCACCCCCACACCGCGGCGAGTGCGCCCGCCGCGACCCGTGAACCGAGGATGCCGACGACGACTCCGGAGGTCACCACACCGAGGGTGCGGCCGCGGTCCTCGACGGTGGACAGCGCCGCCGCGTAGGCAACCGTGGTCTGTACGACGACCGCGAACAACCCCGCGACCGCCAATCCGGCCAGCAGCAGCCAGGTTTGGGTGGCCGCCGCTGCCAGTGCCACGCCGACCGCGGCCAGGAGCAGATGCCCACTGATGAGCCGGCGGCGGTCGACGATGTCGCCGAATGGGACGAGGACCACCAGCCCGACCAGATAACCGAGTTGCCCGGCCGTGACGATCCATCCCAGATCGGCCTCCGGCATGCCCAGGTCGCGGCCGATCCCGGCGAGGACAGGCTGTGCCGCGTAGATCGTCGCGACGGCGACTGCGCACACGGTGCCGAAGAACATCCGCAGGCCGAAGGTCAGTTCCATGCACACCCCTTCAATTGGTTGCAGATTGCAACTTATTGGAGGCTACGGCAGAATGGTTTCATTCAGCAACTCTTCATGGGGGTGTGATGGCCGAGTCCGTGCCGCATGGCGATGACGTGACCTGGACCGATGCCACCTGTCCGGTGGCGCGCACTCTCGACCTGGTCGGGGATCGCTGGAGTCTGCTCATCGTGCGCGATGCGATGGACGGCGCACGGGCATTCACCGACTTTCAGCAGCGCACCGGCATCGCGCGCAACATCCTCACCGACCGGCTGCGCCGACTCGTCGAGCGCGGCATCCTCGACCGGGAGGTGGCCGCATCGGGCCGGCGGCAGGTGTACACGCTCACCCGGGCGGGCCGTGACCTCTTCACGGTCGTGGTCGCGTTGCGCCAGTGGGGCGAGCGGCACGCCTTCGAGCCCGACGAGGCGCGCTCCGTGCTCGTCGACCAGCGGGGTCTAGCGCTCGCGGAGTTGCGTCCCACGGACTCGCGCGGGGCCGCGGTGGATCTGGACGGCACCGCCGTGCGCAAGGACTACTGAAGGCGCTCGGTGCGCAGAATGGCGAAGGAGTGGCCGGTCAATACCGTAGCGGCGGAACCGATGTCGGGTTCTTCCCAGGCTGCCACGAGTTCGCCTGTCACCGGCACCGACACCGCGTCGGAGCCGAGGTTGCAGACGATGGACAGCGCACCGCGGTGCAGGACGATCCAGCGCTGCTGCTCGTCGAATTCGATCGACATGTGATCCAGCCACGGATCGGCGAGGTCGGGCTCGGTGCGCCGCAACGCGATCAGCTCCCGATACGTCCTGTGCAGCCGATCATGATCCCCGTCGGCGACCTCGCTCCAGTTCAGTTTGGACCGCAGGAATGTCTGCGGGTCCTGGGGATCCGGGATCTCGTCGGCATCCCAGCCGTGCTCGGCGAATTCGGCCTTGCGGCCCTCGGCGGTGGCGCGGGCCAGTTCCGGCTCGGGATGCGAGCTGAAGAATTGGAACGGCGAGGAGGATCCCCACTCTTCACCCATGAAAAGCATTGCCGTATACGGTGTGCCGAGTGCGAGCACCGCCTTGACGGCCAGCTGGCCGAAAGTCAGTAGCTGTGACGGCCGGTCGCCGACGGCGCGGTTGCCGACCTGGTCGTGGGTGAGGGTGTAGGCCAGCAGTCGGGTACCCGGAATGGTGGCGGTGTCCAACGGACGGCCGTGCCTGCGATGGCGGAACGACGAATAGGTGCCCGCGTGGAAGTATCCGTGCTTCAGCGTCTGCGCCAAGGCGGCCAGCGACCCGAAATCGGCGTAGTAGCCCTGCCTCTCACCCGACACCGCCGTATGGATGGCGTGGTGGACGTCGTCGTCCCACTGTGCGGTCAGGCCGTAGCCGCCACGGTCGCGCGGGGTGATCAGCCGCGGGTCGTTGAGGTCGCTCTCGGCGATCAGCGACAGCGGTCGGCCGAGTTCTTCGGCCAGGGCGTCGGTCTCGGTCGCCAGTTCCTCCAGCAGGTGGATTGCGGTGGTGTCCACCAGCGCATGCACCGCGTCCAGCCGCAGACCGTCGGCGTGGAAGTCGCGCATCCAGCGCAGCGCGCAGTCGATGATGTAGCCGCGGACCTCGTCGGCGTCGGCATCGGACAGATTGACCGAACTGCCCCACGGATTGCTGCCGGTGGACAGATACGGACCGAACCGCGGAAGGTAGTTGCCCGACGGACCGAGGTGGTTGAACACCGCGTCGATCAGCACGCCGAGTCCGCGTGCGTGGCAGGCGTCGATGAGCCGGATCAGGCCGTCCGGTCCGCCGTAGGGCTCGTGCACCGCGTACCAGAGCACTCCGTCATAACCCCAGCCATGGACGCCGTTGAAGGCGTTCACCGGCATCAACTCGACGAAGTCCACGCCGAGATCCACCAGATGGTCCAGCTTCTCGATGGCGGCATCGAACGTGCCCTCGGGGGTGAAGGTCCCGGTGTGAAGTTCGTAGATCACCCGGCCGCAGATGGACCGGCCCTTCCACCCGGCGTCGGTCCACACCTCCGGCGCGGGCTCCCACAGCTGTGAGCGCGCGTGTACACCGTCGGGCTGGCGGGCCGAGCGAGGGTCGGGAAGGACGGTCGTGTCGTCGTCGAGGACGAACCCGTACCGGGCGTCGGGGCGGCAGCCGACCTCGGCCCGCCACCAGCCGTCAGCGGCGCGCGTCATCTCGTGCAGTGTGCCGTCCACGTCGACCCGCACGCGGTCGGGTTTGGGTGCCCATACCGTGAATTCAGTCATCGGTGCGCTCCAACAAGGCCACCGGCGAATCGGCGAGCAAGTCGGTCAGCGGCACCAGGCCGGTCCAGCTCCGCCCATTGAGCCGGTCTGTCCACCGGCCGTCGGGCAATGGCAATGCCGTATCGGCCCAGCCGGTTTCGGCCAGAGCCACGGTCCACCGGCACGCGGCCACCAAGACATCCTGGCCGCGCAGAAACGACACCAGGTGTGCCGCGTTGCCACCGATGGCGGGCAGCGGCGTGTAGCCGCCTGCCAGGAAGGTCGCCGGCCGGTCACGGCGCAGGGTGAGCGCGGCGGTGGTCACCCGCAGTTTGTCATCGCCTCCGCGCTCCAACGCATCGCGCAGTGCCGCGTAGTCGATCGGGCGGCGATTGTCCGGATCGACCAGACTGTCCTCCGTCGTCTCGGTGCCCTGGTAGACATCGGGAATGCCGGGAACGGTCAGCTGGATGAGTTTCTGACCCAGGCTGTCGTTTCGGGCGTGCACCTCGAGCCGGCCCACCAAGGCCGTCAGTTCGCCTGCGACCGGCCCATCGAGGACCCGGTCGAGCCAGCCGTGCATTTCGTTCTCGAAGTCCACGCATGGGTCATGCCAGGACGTTCGGGTGGCGGCTTCCCTCGAGGCCTTCTCGGCGTAGGCGTGCAACCGGGCGCGAAGATCGTCTGTCACGGTGCCGTCCACCGGCCAGACGCCGAAAATGTTCTGCCACAGGAACAGTGCGGTGTCCCGGTCCGGGGGATTGGACGATGCCGACCACCGTTGGACCGAATCGGCCCAGGTCTGCGGCACCTGGGACAGCAGCCCGATGCGGGCGCGGACGTCCTCTCCGCGCTTGGTGTCATGGGTCGACAACGTGGTCATCGTCTTCGGCCAGGCCCGCATCCGCGTCGTCGTCCGCTGGTGGAACTCGGCAGTGGACACCCCGAACAACTCGGGTGCCCCGCCGACCTCGTTGAGCGACACCAGTCGGGCGTCGCGGTAGAACAGGCAATCCTCGACAGCCTTGGCCGTCGCAGCCCCGCACAGTTGGTTGAACCGGGCCACCACCTCGTCGCTGGAGGACAGTGCCGTCGCGATGATGGACAGCGCATCGGTGAGTTCTGGTGCGGCGCAGGCCGTCTCCCGTAGGGCTACCGGCAGGATCGCGCCGAGCGCCGGATAGTCACTGCGGTACACGCCGATCCGGCTGATCAGGGAGGCCACGGCCGTGGGCAGCAGGCGGTCCGGCTGATTCGTCACCGCCGTGATGGCCCGGCACAGCCGACTCAATTCGCTGGCCAGGGTGTCGGTGACCGCCGCGGCCTTGAGTGTGCGTTCGGCGGCGGGCTCCGGGCGCCCGCTCACCGCGGTGAGTGTGGCCTCCCCGGGCGGGGCGATGAACAACCCACCCACCTCGCGGAGCGCGTCGTAGCCGGTGGTGCCGTCGACGGGCAATGACGCATCGAGACTCTCGTCGACGGCCAGGATCTTCTCGACCACGATCCAGGCATCGGGGCCGGTGAGTTCGCGCAGCCGCCTCAGATAGCCTGCGGGGTTGGACAATCCGTCCGGATGATCGATACGCAGACCGTCCACCAGACCCTCGTCGAACCAGCGCTTGATCTCGACGTGGCTCGCGTCGAAGACGGCTCGGTCCTCCTGGCGCAGCGCCGCCAGGGAAGTGATCGAGAAGAAGCGACGGTAGCCGCAGACCCCTGTGCGCCAACCCGTCAGCCGGTAGTGCTGGCGGTCATGGACCTCCCTGCCGGTACCCGAGCCCGTTCCCGGTGCCACCGGGAACACCAGGTCGCCAAGTCGCAGCACATCGCCGTCGAGCACCAGATCCGCGACATCGCCGTCGGAACCCAGGACCGGCAACACGATCCGTCCGCCGTCGAGATCCCAGTCGATGTCGAAATAGTCGGCATAGGCCGAACCCCGGCCGTACCGCAGCAGATCCCACCACCACGGGTTCTGCTCGGGGTGGGCGACGCCGACGTGGTTGGGCACGATATCGACGATCAGGCCGATGTTTCGCTCACGGGCAGCCATGGACAGCCGCCGGAGACCGTCCGGGCCGCCGAGGGCGGCCGAAACCGTGGTGGGATCGGTGACGTCGTATCCGTGGGTGGATCCCTGCGCGGCGGTCAGGATCGGCGACAGATACAGATGCGAGATTCCCAGCCGGTCGAGATAGTCGAGCAGATTCACCGCATCGTCGAATGTGCAGCAGTCCGCACGCATCTGGAGCCGATAGGTGGACAGGACCGGGCTGGGCATGTCAGGCCGTCTTGCGCAGCACGAGCAGTGAGCGGGCTTGCAGCGAGATCTTCTCGCCCGCGGCCACGACCAGGTCGGAATCGCCTGTCGGACTGGCGGTATCGAGATCGCCCGTCCATTCGGCGGCGTAGTCGCCGTTCGGGGTGACGAAATCCTGCTCGTGGTCGTTGGCGTTGAAGCACAACAGGAACGTGTCGTCGACGACACGTTCACCGCGGGCATTGGGGGCAGGGATCGATTCCCCGTTGAGGAACACCGCGACACAGGTGCCCAGGCCGGTGCCCCAGTCCTCGGGGGTCATCTCGGATCCCGCCGGGGTGAGCCACGCGATGTCGCGGACCTGGTCGCCGCTGCGGATCGGCTTGCCCTCGAAGAACCGGCGGCGCCGGAATGCGGGATGGCGCTTGCGGAATGCCAGCACCTTGCGGGTGAACTCCAGGTGGTCGGCGTTGGTTTCCAGCCGTGACCAGTCCATCCAGGACAGCTCTGAATCCTGGCAATACACGTTGTTGTTGCCCGACTGGGTCCGCCCGATCTCGTCGCCGTGGGCGATCATCGGGGTGCCCTGGGACAGCAGCAGGGTCCCCATGATGTTGCGCATCTGCTTGGCGCGCAGGGCCACGATCTCGGGATCGTCGGTCGGCCCCTCGACACCGCAGTTCCACGAGCGGTTGTGGCTCTCGCCGTCGCGGTTGTCCTCACCGTTGGCCTCGTTGTGCTTCTCGTTGTAGGACACCAGGTCGTTGAGGGTGAATCCATCGTGGCAGGTGACGAAGTTGATGCTGGCGCCGGGCCGTCGACCGGTGGCTTCGTACAGATCCGAGGAGCCCGTGAGCCGTGACGCGAATTCTCCGAGCGTCGAGGGTTCTCCGCGCCAGTAGTCGCGCACCGTGTCGCGGTACTTGCCGTTCCACTCGGTCCACAGACCGGGGAAGTTGCCGACCTGGTAGCCACCCTCGCCGACGTCCCACGGTTCGGCGATCAGTTTCACCTGGCTGACCACCGGGTCCTGCTGGACCAGATCGAAGAACGCCGAAAGCCGGTCCACGTCATAGAATTCGCGGGCCAGCGTGGAGGCCAGGTCGAACCGGAACCCGTCGACGTGCATCTCCAGGACCCAGTACCGCAGTGAGTCCATGATCAGTTGCAGCGTGTGCGGGTGCCGGGCATTGAGGCTGTTGCCGGTCCCGGTGAAATCCTTGTAGTACTCGTGCTGCCCGTCGAGCAGGCGGTAGTAGGCGGCGTTGTCGATGCCGCGGAAATTGATGGTGGGCCCGAGGTGGTTTCCCTCGGCGGTGTGGTTGTAGACCACGTCGAGGATGACCTCGATCCCGGCGTCGTGGAACGCCTTGACCATGGTCTTGAACTCGGCGACCGCGCCGCCGGCGTGCCGGGTGGCCGCATATTGGAAGTGCGGGGCGAAGAAACCGACTGTGTTGTAGCCCCAGTAGTTTCGCAGCCCCAGGTCCAGCAGGCGGTGGTCGTGCATGAACTGGTGCACGGGCATCAGTTCGATCGCGGTGACGTTCAGCGACTGGAGGTACTCGATGACCACCGGGTGGCTCAAGCCCGCGTAAGTGCCCCGGAGTTCCTCCGGGATACCCGGGTGGGTCTGGGTCATTCCCTTGACGTGCGCCTCGTAGATCACCGTGTCGTGATACGGGGTCTTGGGTGCGCGGTCCGAACCCCACTGGAAGAACGGATTGATCACCACACTGGTCATGGTGTGTCCCAGGGAGTCGACCTGGGGCGGGGTCCCGGTTCCGGGTGGCTCAGCCGTCAGGTCGTAGGAGAACAGGGCCTGGCTGAAATCGAAGTCGCCGTGGAACGACTTGCCGTAGGGATCCAGCAGCAGCTTGCTGGGGTCGCACCGATGTCCGGCGCCGGGATCCCACGGGCCGTACACCCGGTACCCGTACCGCTGCCCCGGGGTGACGGTCGGCAGGTAGGCGTGCCAGACGTAACCGTCGACCTCTTCGAGGTTGATCCGGTGCTCGGTACCGTCCTTGGCGATCAGGCACAGCTCGACGCGTTCGGCCACTTCCGAGAACAGCGAGAAGTTGGTGCCCGCACCGTCATAGGTGGCGCCGAGCGGGTAGGCCTCGCCGGGCCAGACGGTCGACATCGGTGTGGGTGGGGGAGATGACGGCACGGGAGACGACGGTGGCATGGGTTCACCACCAACCGGTGGCCGCCGCCATCTGGCGGCCCAGTTCACCTGTCATCGTGCGCATGTACGTCGTGGAGATGTGGTGGGAATCGTGATACATCAAGACATTTCCCTCCACCACGCGGCAATAGTCCTTACGGCACACCGCATCGCTCATGTCGAGTGGCTTGAGCAGAGGAAACCTTCCGACGAAATCCAGCGTGGGGTTGTGGTCGGAGAGTACCTTGGACCGCTCGATGCCGCACGAGATGGAGTCGCCGCCGTTGGCCAGACAGTCGTAGGGGAAGTACGGCTGGCCATTTCGGGTCAGCCACGGTGTGTCGCGCATCGCGAGAACCGGAATGTTGTTCTTGGACAGGGTGTCCCAGATGCCGATGTAGGTGCCGGGCATGACATCGCCGTCTTTGATGTTCCACGGTCGGGTCGAAGTGGTGAACACGAATTCGGGGCGGTCGGTGATGAGCTGGGCCATCACCTTCTCGTTCCACTCGTGGCATTTCGGATACGGACGATTGTCGCCCATCACCAGTGGCGTCTCCTCCGTGGTGAGAGGACAACCCATCTTCAGGTACGTGACCACTTTGAAGTTGTGCAGGCGACCCAGTAGGTCCAGCGCGGTGATCCAGTGTTCTGCGTGCGACCCGCCCGCCACTGCGATGGTGCGCGTCGCGTTCTTGTCGCCGTAGGTGCAGTTGATGATGTCGGTGTTG
This sequence comes from Mycobacterium sp. 48b, assembly GCF_048282725.1. Classification (NCBI taxonomy): domain Bacteria; kingdom Bacillati; phylum Actinomycetota; class Actinomycetes; order Mycobacteriales; family Mycobacteriaceae; genus Mycobacterium; species Mycobacterium sp. 48b. The sequence goes on along the minus strand of NZ_JBLVUL010000001.1, from coordinate 4,535,585 downwards.
CCGAAATCGCTGATGCAGCCGTCGGTCGTGGACGCCGGCAGATCGTCCTTCGCCTCCAGAACCGTGGGGCGCATGGGCAGTTTGGGGACCCGGGCATGGTCGATCAGTGCGCGTGCTCCCGGATAGTCGCGGGCCGACAGCCCGGACAGTTCCTTGCCGTTGGCGCGTTGCACCGTGACATGCTCACGCCAGGTGAACGAGGTGGCCGTCAACGCGACACCGAGCAGGCCGACGATGGAGCCCAGCACGATGGTCGGCCGGCGGAGACGGACCCGCAGCGGAACGGCAGACGCCGTGGCCGTGGAGGCCTTGGCCTTCTGCGAGCGCAGAGGCTCCTCGATGTAGCGGGTGGTGAGCCAGGCCAGCACGCCGGACACGAGCAGCACGACCGTGCCCTCGAGGAAGTTGGCGTGGGCGTGGCCCGAGTGCGACAGCCAGAAGATCAGCAACGGCCAGTGCCACAGATAGAGCGAGTAGGCCATAGAGCCGAGCGACACGAATGGTTTGGTCGCCAGCATCCGGTTGGGCGCGGGCAACCGCTGGCCCGCGCTCGGATCGTCGCTCCGATTGGCGGCGGTCAGAATGAAGATGACGGTGGCGCCGACCGGAACCAAGGTCCATGGCCCGGGAAATTCCTTGACCCCGTCGATCCACCAGCCACACGACAGGATCGCGGCCAGCGAGACGGTCGCCAGGACGGTGCGCAGCCACATCGGCCAGCGCACCGCCGGGACCAAGGCCCCGGCAAGAGCGCCGACCAGCAGCTCCCAGCCGCGGGCAAAGCTGTTGTAGTAGGCGGTGGCCTGGTCGTTGTTGTGGGCGATGATCGCGTACACGAACGACGCGATGGTCAGCGCGCCCAGTAAAACGATGAAGGCGGTTCGCAGGTGGCGGCCGAACAGCCGGCGCCCGAGGAAAGCGAACCCGAAGACCAGCAGCAGGAACGCCAGATAGAACTGCCCCTGGACCGACATCGACCAGATGTGCTGCAGCGGGCTGACCGCCTCACCGGCGCGAAGGTAGTCCGCGGCCGTGTTGGCCAGTTCCCAGTTCTGGTAATAGCCCAGGCTCGCCAGGCTTTGGTCAGCAAACGTTTCCCAGCGCGTCTCGGGCTGCACCAGGATGGTCAGCACGGCGGCTGCGGCAAGCACGACAACCAGCGCGGGAAGCAGACGTCGAATCAGCCGGACCACTTCCGGAAGCGGCCAGAGCGGCGCTTCCGGGTTGAGTGCGATCCGAAGCATCTTGCCGCCGAAGAAGAATCCCGACAGCGCCAGGAAAACGTCGACACCACCGGAAACCCGGCCGAACCAGATGTGGAACATCGCCACGAGGGCGATGGCGATACCGCGCAGCCCATCCAGATCATGCCGGTAGAAACCCGATGCACGGGTACCCATGACTGCGCGTGGAACGGAACCGGATTCGGTGCCGGGCTCCGTCCGGGGGGCGTCAAGGGTTTTCATGGTCGAGGCCAATTTACCTAACATCGGCCTGCCGCTCACATTTCGGATGCGTGCGTCACAGTCTGTGAGCAAAGGGCTAGGCTGCCCGACTGTGGCTGAGCTGACCCCAGCGCAGATCAATGCCATCGACGCGGCCCACATCTGGCATCCGTACAGTGCCATGGGCTCGGCGGCGCTTCCACCAGTGGTGGCGGTCGGTGCCAAAGGCGCGTGGCTGACTGTGATCGACCCTTCCGACGGCGCACCGATCGAGGTGATCGATGCGATGGCGTCCTGGTGGACCGCCGTGCACGGACACGGGCACCCGGTACTGGACCGTGCGATCAACGACCAGCTCGCGACCATGAACCACGTCATGTTCGGCGGACTGACCCACGAACCGGCCGCGCGGCTGGCTCAGCTTCTGGTCGAGCTCACCCCCGAGGGTCTGGAGACCGTGTTCTTCAGCGATTCCGGGTCGGTGTCCGTCGAGGTGGCCGTCAAGATGGCGTTGCAGTACTGGCGCAGCCTGGGCAGGGGCTCCAAACACCGCCTCATGACCTGGCGCGGCGGGTACCACGGCGACACGTTCACGCCGATGAGCGTGTGCGATCCGGACGGCGGCATGCACTCGCTGTGGACCGATGTGCTGGTGCCGCAAGTTTTCGCACCGCCTGTGCCCGCCGACTATCAACCTGCCTACAGCGCGGCATTCGAGCGTCAGCTGGCCGAGCATGCCGACGAACTCGCCGCGGTGATCGTCGAACCGGTCGTGCAGGGCGCCGGAGGCATGCGCTTTCACGATCCCCGGTACCTGACCGACCTGCGCGCGATCTGCGATCGCCACGATGTGCTGCTGATCTTCGACGAGATCGCCACCGGATTCGGCCGCACCGGGAAGCTGTTCGCCGCCGAGCACGCCGGAGTCAGCCCGGACATCATGTGCGTGGGCAAGGCGCTGACCGGCGGCTACATCACCCTGGCGGCCACGCTGTGCACCGGACAGATCGCCCGGACGATCAGCGCGGGGGAGCCCGGTGCGCTGATGCACGGACCGACCTTCATGGCCAACGCGCTGGCCTGTGCCGTCGGCGTCGCGGCAGTGGAACTGCTGATCGGCGGCGACTGGCGCGCCCGGGTGACCGAGATCGAGGCGGGACTGCGGGAGGGACTCGAGGCAGCCCGCGCGCTGCCGGGCGTCGCCGATGTCCGGGTGCTCGGTGCCATCGGCGTGATCGAGATGCGCGAGCCGGTGGACATGCGGGTTGCCACCTTGGCGGCGCTGCGTCACGGGGTCTGGCTGCGCCCCTTCGGCAAGTTGATCTACGCCATGCCGCCCTTCATCTGCACTCCGGCGGAGGTGGAACAGATCACCGCGGGCATGGTCGGCGTGGCGCGTGCACTAACCTGAACGGTGTTCAACGGTAGGTCGGCACAGAGGAGCACCACGTGACGCGCACGGATCTTTCACCGCTGGCCTGGCTCGCGGACGTCGAACTGCGGCGCCGGCAGGCCGGACTGCGCCGTGAGCTGCGCACCCGACCCGCGGTGGCCACCGAACTGGACCTGGCCTCCAACGACTATCTGGGGTTGTCGCAGCACCCGGAGGTGCTGGACGGCGGCATCGAGGCGCTGCGGACCTGGGGCGCGGGTGCCGGTGGATCCCGGCTGGTCACCGGCAACACCGAACTGCACGAAGGCTTCGAAACCGCTCTGGCAGCGTTCGTCGGCGCCGAGTCGGCGTTGGTCTTCTCCTCGGGCTACACCGCCAATCTGGGTGCCGTCGTCGCATTGTCCGGCCCCGGCTCGCTGCTGGTCTCCGACGCTCTCACGCACGCATCCCTGGTCGACGCGTGCCGGTTGTCGCGCGCCCGGGTGACCGTCACACCGCACCGCGACGTCGACGCGGTCGACGCCGCACTGTCGGCGCGCACCGAGGAACGCGCGGTGGTCCTGACCGAATCCGTGTTCAGTACCGATGGTGCGTTGGCGCCGTTGCGTGAGCTGCACGCCGTCTGCCGCCGCCACGGCGCGCTGTTGCTCGTCGACGAGGCGCACGGGCTGGGTGTGCGCGGCCCGGGTGGACAAGGTCTGCTCTACGAGACCGGCCTGGCCGGGGCGCCGGACGTGGTCATGACGACGACGCTGTCGAAGGCGCTGGGCAGCCAAGGCGGCGTGGTGCTCGGACCGGAGGCGATCCGGGCCCATCTCATCGACACGGCCCGCCCGTTCATCTTCGACACCGGCCTGGCGCCCGCGGCCGTGGGCGCCGCCTGGGCGGCCCTGCGGGTACTGATCGCCGAACCGCAGCGCGCGCAAGCCGTCCTGGACCATGCCGCCGAACTCGCCCGGATCTCCGGGGGCACCGCCGTGCCGGACTCCGCCGTCGTCTCGGTCATCCTCGGCGAGCCCGAGGTGGCGGTGGCCGCGGCAGCCGCCTGTCTGGACCGTGGCGTGCGGGTGGGGTGCTTCCGTCCGCCGACCGTGCCCGAGGGCACTTCGCGGCTGCGCTTGACCGCACGGGCGTCGCTGACCGCCGACGAGATGGACCTGGCGCGCGAGGTGTTGACCGAGGTGCTGTCGAAGGCCCGGTTGTGAGCACGCTGGTCGTCACGGGTACCGACACCGGCGTCGGGAAGACGGTGACGACCGCTGCGCTGGCGTGCGCGGCCCGCCTGGCCGGCATCGATGTCGCAGTGTGCAAGCCGGTGCAGACCGGAACCGTCGACGGCGACAACGATCTCGGTGAGGTGCACCGGCTGTCCGGGATCGGCAATCTGCACGGCGGATGGCGGTATCCGGAACCGCTGGCGCCGGTATCTGCCGCGCAGCGTGCCGGACTTCCGTTGCCCGCGCGTACCGAGTTGGTGGACGCGGTGCGAGCCGCCGAGGTTCCCGGCGGGCTGACCCTCGTCGAAGGTGCGGGTGGTCTGCTGGTCGAACTGGGGGCTGACGGCGTCACGCTGCGTGATCTGGCTGTTGATCTCTCCGCTACCGTCCTCGTGGTGGTCTCCCCGGGGCTCGGAACGCTCAACCACACCGCGTTGACATTGGAATCACTTGCTGGGCAGGGGATTCCATGTGCCGGTCTGGCGATCGGGGCGTGGCCGGACAAGCCCGGTGTCGCCGAGTCGGGCAACCGGGACGCGCTGGCGCGGTTGGCGCCAGTGCGCGCAGTACTGCCCGCAGGAGTCGGCCGGACGAGCGCCGAGGAATTCGAGAAGATCTGCGCCGACGCCTTCGATCTGAACTGGCTGACCGGCCTGGCTTGAGATGGTCCATTCCGTCGAGCTGGTATTCGATCCGGACACCGAGGACACGGTCCGGCGGATCTGGGATGCACTGCGCGACGCCGACATTCCCAGCCAGGCGCCCGCCAGCAGGCCGCACGCGACGCTGACCGTCGCCCAACACATCGACGCTCAGGCTGACGTCCTGCTCACCGACCTCGTCGACCGGTTCCCGCTGCCGTGCCGGCTGGGAGCGACGCTGATCTTCGGGCGCTCGGCCGGAGTATTGGCGCGGCTACTGGTCCCGACCGACGAACTGCTCGCGGTCCAGGCCGATACGTACCGCCTGTGCCTGCCGTTCATGGACCCGGCCCCGATGCCGCACGCCGAACCGGGGAACTGGACCCCGCATGTGACGTTGGCCCGACGGGTGCCTCCCGCCAGGTTGACCACGGCCGTACGCATTGCCGGACGCCCCGCAGAGATCCTGGGCCAGGTGACGGGGCTACGGCATTGGGACGGCGACAAGCGCCTCGAACACCCGATCGGCTGATCGGCCTTGAGCTGTGGGGCTCACCGGGTGATTTGTGCACGATCTTCCGCGGCAGCCGCGGGAAATCGTGCACAAACCGCTCGAAAGCTCAGCCCTGGCTGAGGTGCGAGATGCCGCGTCCGGAGCTGAGCGTGCTGGCGCCGCGCACCGCCAAGCCGTCGACGAGCAACTGCAGGCCGAAGGCGAATTGCCGCGACGTGTCGTGGCTGAGCACCGACTGCTCATCGGTCAGTGCGCCCGCCGCGTCCCACTGGAGCCGGGATTGTTCGTCGGCGGTGAAGCCCAGCACGTAATAGAGCACCGTGCGGGCGGCCAACTCGTCATCGGGCGACGTCACGCCGGCGTTCCGGGCGGCATCGGCGAGCTGCGCCACGATTTCACCGACGATCTGGGACTGGCCTGCGGCGAAGCTGGAGGAGACCAGCTCGGCTCCGTCGGTGTGCGACAACAGCGCGTCCCGCAACGCCACACAGATCTGGTGGATTCGGCCCGGCCATGCCGCCGCGGTGCCGTCGATGTGTACAGGCTGCAGGATGCGGTCGGCGACGGCGCCGAGCAGTTCCTGTTTGTTGGCGAAGTGCCAGTACAGCGCGCCGGGGCTGACGTTGAGCTCACGAGCCAGGCGTCGCATCGTCAGGTCGGCGATGCCGTAGTTGTCCAGGATGGCCGTCGCCGCATCCACCACGTCGGGTTTGTGGAGTTGCACACCGTTACCCTAGCCTGAACGGTGTTCAATTGTCGGCACCGCCGACGTGTTCAATCGTCGGCTCGACCGGCCACACGATCCACAGGAGGACTTTCGGTGACGCAGGCAGCCGTAGATGTACTGGGCGTAGCTCGCGAGCAGGTTCTGGAGCGTGGCGTCGGCCTCGACCAGGACCAGACGCTGCAGGTGCTGCAGCTGCCCGACGACAAGCTCGAGGAGCTGCTGGCACTGGCCCACGAGGTCCGGATGAAGTGGTGTGGCCCCGAGGTCGAGGTCGAGGGCATCATCAGCCTCAAGACCGGCGGCTGCCCGGAGGACTGCCACTTCTGTTCGCAGTCGGGTCTGTTCGCCTCCCCGGTGCGCAGCGCGTGGCTCGACATCCCGAGCCTGGTCGAGGCTGCCAAGCAGACCGCCAAGACCGGCGCCACCGAGTTCTGCATCGTGGCCGCGGTGCGCGGCCCCGACGAGCGCCTCCTGGCCCAGGTGGCCGCTGGTATCGAGGCGATCCGCAACGAGGTCGACATCCAGATCGCCTGCTCGCTGGGCATGCTGACCCAGGAGCAGGTGGACCGCCTCAAAGACATGGGCGTGCACCGCTACAACCACAACCTGGAGACCGCGCAGTCGTTCTTCCCGAATGTGGTCACCACCCACTCGTGGGAAGAGCGCTGGGGCACCCTGGAGATGGTGCGTGAGGCCGGTATGGAGGTCTGCTGCGGCGGCATCCTGGGCATGGGCGAGACGCTGGAGCAGCGTGCCGAGTTCGCCGCCAACCTGGCCGAGCTGAACCCGCACGAGGTGCCGCTGAACTTCCTCAACCCGCGTCCGGGCACGCCGTTCGGCGATCTGGACGTGCTGCCGGCGGCTGAGGCGCTCAAGGCGGTGGCCGCGTTCCGGCTGGCCCTGCCGCGCACCATGCTGCGGTTCGCCGGTGGCCGCGAGATCACCCTGGGTGATCTCGGCGCCAAGCAGGGCATCCTGGGCGGTATCAACGCCGTCATCGTCGGCAACTACCTGACCACGCTGGGTCGCCCGGCCGAGTCGGACCTGGAGTTGCTCGACGATCTGCAGATGCCGATCAAGGCCCTCAACGCCAGCCTGTAGAACAGGGGTGTGGTGATCTCCGAGATGGCAGAAACGCCGGCTCTGCCCGCGCCGGTCGGCGCAGGCCTTTACAACGTCTACACCGGGGTGCAGGCTGACGCGGCTGACGGGACTGTCGTTCCCACCGCGGCCCAGCTCGGCCTGGAGCCGCCGCGGTTCTGCGCCGAGTGCGGCCGCCGGATGATCGTCCAGGTGCGGCCGACCGGGTGGTGGGCCAAGTGTTCGCGGCATGGGCAGGTGGATTCGACGGACCTGGATACGCGGCGATGAGCCTCTCGGGCGAAGAGCAGAAGGCACCGATGAGCCTCTCGGGCGAAGAGCAGATGCTGTCGGTCGGCCCCACCCCTGCCGCTATTCCGGGCGCGCCGCGAGTTTCGCGTGAGCGGGCCGTCCTGATCGTCATCGCTGCTCTTGCTGTGGCCGGTGCGGTTCTCGGGGCGCTGTGGGCCTTCCTGGCCCCGGGAGTGCACGGCGTGGTGGCTTTGACCCGCAGCGGCGACCGGGTGCACGCCTATCTGGGCGGCGAATCCGACCACTTCTTCACTTCGGCGTTCATGTTCGTGGGCCTGCTCGTCGTCCTGGGCGTCGTGGCGGCGGTCGCACTGTGGCAGTGGACCCCGCATCGCGGGCCGGTTCTGGTCGCCGCGTTGGCCGCCGGTTGTGGGGTGGCGACGGCTGTGGCTGCGGGTGTCGGTGCGGCACTTGCCCATTGGCGGTTCGGTTCGCTCGACATCGCCGGTGCTCCGGTCACTCCGGAAAACCGGGTCCACTATGTGGTGGAAGCTGCGTCGGTCTTCTTCGGGCACACGCAGCTGCAGATTGCCGGCACCATCCTGTTTCCGGCAGCGATGGCGGCGATGGTCTACGCGTTGATGGCGGTGTCGACGGTGCGTGACGACCTCGGGGCCTGGCCTCCTGTCCAGACGCCGGCGTATCCGGTGATCCCGCCGGTGGTCACTCCGCCGGCGGTTTGACGGCTGCCGGTTCGAATAGCTCGACCGGGTTGCCGTCGGGATCGGTGAGCTGGATCTGCCTGCCGCCCGGACCCGTCTCCACCGTGTTGCGGAACCCGACGCCGGCTCCGCGCAACTCGGTGACGGCTGCGTCGAGATCGTCGACCTCGATCACGATCCGGTTGTAGCCTCCCGGCGTCTGCGGGGTGCCGTCGGGCAGTTGACGTGCGCCCGAGCTGCCCGGGCCGCTCAGAAACAGGGTGAGGTTGCCGTTGACCACGGATGCGAATGCTGGTCCTCCGCGGAGGGCGACATCGAATCCCAGATGCTTGGTGTAGAAGGCAACCGCGCGCTCGACGTCGGTGACCTGGTAGCGGGCCGCGCCGGTTCGGTAGGTGATGTGTCCAGACATGACCGCAGTCTGCCGATCGTCGCGGCGCATGTATTGAACAAAATTGACCTATGGTTCGAGGGCGATGTGGTCGTCCTTCGCGACGTACCCGCTGCGGCGCAGTTGCTGGGCCGGTGTCATCCCTGAGAACTCGTGGAACTCCCTGATCATGTGCGATTGGTCGGCGTACCCGTGCTCGATGGCGAAGGTGGACCAATGTGGCGGTGACACCGCCGAGGAGACGGCGTCATGTGCGTGGCGGAACCGTTGCAGGCGGGCGAACCGTTTGGGCGTCATTCCGACCTGGGTGGTGAACAGCTGGATCAGCCTGCGATGGCTGAAACCGATTTCGCGGGCAAGCTTTTCGATCGAAGGTGGGTGATGATCGAGGCTGAGCGTGTCCACGGCGAAGGCCACTTCTCGGGTCAGGCCGCCGCCGCGTGATCGGGTGAGCAAGGCGAACTCGACGATGGCGAAGCGCTCCCTGACCGACTCCGCCTCGCAGATCTCGGAGCGCAGTTCGGTGGCCGCGCCGTTCCACAGCGCCTCGAGGTCGATGTGGGAACCGAGCAGTTCGTGCGGTGATACGCCGAGGACCGCGCGTATCCCGCCCGGCTTGAAGTGCACGCCCACCATGGCGGTGTGCTCGCGCGCGTCGATATCGAATGGCCGGGTGTAGGGGCCGGAGACGACGGCTCCTGAAAATTGTTGTGAACCATGGTGGTTGGTGATGGCGACGACATCAGTACCCAGATTGATGACGAGTTCGGTGGTACCCGTGGGCAGGATGCGCTCAGCGGGATAGGTGGGTCCGTCCGCAATGCACCACAGGTGGTCGACGCTGTCGCGCAGGGCCACCGGCGGAAGCTGACGGATATAACGCATCTACCCCTATTGTGCCAGCTCTCGGCAGGTCAGAGCGGGCGTCGCCGAACTGTCCGACCCAACGCGACCTTGGTGGCGATTCCGGCCAGCCGCGCCATGCCCATGTAGGTGATCGGGTTCAGCAGCGTCGGCCACTTGGACCGCACGAGGTTGGCGGTCAGCGGGCGGTCTGCGAACCGGTCGGTGAGCCAGCGCAAGGCCATCGGCGCCGAGAACGGGTGCAGCAGCAGATGTTCGCTGAACATGTCGCGGTGGTAGGTCACGTCGGCGCCGCCGGCCAGGTAGGTGTCGGCGAGTTCGTCGATGTCGTCGACCGAGATGATCTCGTCGTGCACGGCCTGAACGATCAGCACCGGCGGAACCGGCACGGCCACACCGAGTTTGGTGTCCTGGAACACCTCGCTGACCTCGGGCCCGTCGAGGATTTCCTCCAGCGGCATGTCGACCAGGTCGGCCATGTCCGTGCGGAACATCCGGACGATGGCCTCCGCGGTCGTCATCCGGTGCAGCCGGTCGAGGACCTTGCGTCCCTCGGTCGTGGCGTGCTCGGCGATGACCCGGTTGAGGTTGGGGTAGATGTCGGCGAGGGCGGCGACCACGAGGGCAGGCAGACCTGAGAACACAGTGCCGTTGAGCCTGCGGAAGGTGTTGCCGAGGTTGCCGACGGGGGAACCGAGGACGGCGCCGACGATGTTGAGCTCGGGCGCGTAGCTGCCGGCCATCTCGGCGGCCCAGGCGCTGGCCAGGCCGCCGCCGGAGTATCCCCACAGCCCGATGCGGGTGGTCGGCGAGAGCGACAGGTGCTCGGCGTTGATCGCCGCACGCAAGCCGTCGAGCACCCGGTAGCCCGGCTCATACGGTGCGCCCCACATGCCGTTGATGCCCTCATGGTCGGGAACCGAGACTGCCCAGCCCTCGGCCAGGGCGGCCGACATCAGCAGGAATTCCAGCTGGGCCAGGGAGCCGGTGGCCTTGGCGTGATGGCGCAGGGCATATGAGGGGAAGCACCGGGCCGAGATCGCGTCGATCGCGCACTGGTACGACACGATCGGGCAGTCGGGCGCGGCGTCGGCCGGGACGATGACGGTGGTGGCGGCGGCTTCGGGGATGCCGTTGCGGTCGGTGGAGCGGTACAGCAGCTGCGTGGCGTGCAGGCGCTGCGGGATCAGGCCCAGAAATGCCAGCTCGACGTCGCGGCTGCGCAGCACGGTGCCCGGTTCGGCGTGCTGGAACCCGGCAGGGGGGACGTAGAACGGATCGTCGTGGGGGAGGACGGGGCGAGCGGTGTGGTCGAGGTCCTCGTGAGGTGCCCGACCGATCCATTCGGCTGCTGAGACGCTGGCCGCACTGCCCAAGTCCATCCCGGCATTCTTACTTAAGAAGGGTCTAAGAATCCAGTCGACTCACCCGGGAGGCCGTAGAGCAGCGAATTCGTCGGTGACGCGGTACCGCGAGTCGGTGAAGCGGTACAGCGCCGCGGGGCGGCCCCCGCTACGGCCCGATCGGGCGGTGGTTCCGGTGCGGGTGATGACCTTGCGGCGTAGCAGCACCCGTTGCAGGTTCGTGGCGTCGACCTGGTAGTCGAGTGCGGCGCTGTAGATGTCCCGCAACGTAGATAGCGCGAATTCTTTTGGTGCCAAAGCGAATCCGATGTTGGTGTACGACATCTTGGCCACCAGCCGGTTGCGTGCGTGTTCGACCATCGGCGCATGGTCGAAGGCCATCGGGGGCAGGTCACTGACCGGATGCCAGCGGGTGTCCGGCGGCAGGGCCGGGGTCGAGGGGGAGGGCACCAGGCCAAGGAAGGTCGATGCGATGGTCCGCGTGCCGGGGACCCGACGTGGGTCGGAAAACACCGCCAACTGCTCCAGATGGGCGAGCTCTCGCAGGTCGACCTTCTCGGCCAGTTGTCGTCGAACGGAGCTGATCAGATCCTCGTCGTCGTCCAGTCGGCCGCCGGGTAGCGACCATTTGCCCTGCTCGGGATCCAGTGCCCGCTGCCACAGCAGCACGTTGAGTGCGGGTTGCCTGGTGTCGAGGTCGCGAACCTGGAACACGACGGCGAGCACTTCGTGCGCGGTGTTACCATGTGGCATGTTTTCGATTATAAGTCGAAAACCTGACGCAGTGGAGGAGGTCGGCGTGACCGCTCTCAATGACACCCTCGCGGGGGGCTTGGCAGAACAGATCGTCGATGGTCCCGGTGGCTATTCCGGTGTTGACGGCGACGAGAAATGGGCTGCTGAGATCCGCCGTCTGGTCGATCAGCGCGGCGCGACGTTGCTGGCGCACAACTACCAGCTGCCCGCCATCCAGGACGTCGCGGACCACGTGGGTGATTCCCTGGCGCTCTCACGCATCGCCGCCGAGGCTCCCGAGGACACCATCGTGTTCTGCGGTGTCCACTTCATGGCCGAGACGGCGAAGATCCTCAGCCCTGACAAGACGGTGCTGATCCCGGACCAGCGAGCCGGGTGCTCGCTGGCTGATTCGATCACCGCCGACGAGTTGCAGGCCTGGAAAGACGAGCACCCCGGTGCGGTCGTCGTTTCCTATGTCAACACCACTGCCGCGGTGAAGGCGCTGACCGACATCTGCTGCACCTCGTCGAATGCCGTCGAGGTGGTCGCCTCGATTCCCGAGGACCGCGAGGTGCTGTTCTGCCCGGATCAGTTCCTGGGAGCGCACGTCCGGCGCATCACCGGCCGCAAGAACCTGCACGTCTGGGCCGGCGAATGCCACGTGCACGCCGGGATCAACGGCGACGAGCTGGCGGCCCAGGCCCGGTCGCACCCCGACGCCGAACTCTTCGTGCACCCCGAATGCGGATGTGCCACCTCGGCGCTCTACCTGGCGGGTGAGGGCGCGGTTCCCGAGGAGCGGGTGAAGATCCTGTCCACCGGCGGCATGCTCGACGCAGCCCGGGAAACCCGGGCGCGGCAGGTGCTGGTCGCGACCGAGGTCGGCATGCTGCACCAGTTGCGCAGGGCCGCACCCGAAGTCGACTTCCTCGCCGTCAACGACCGCGCGTCGTGCACCTACATGAAGATGATCACTCCGGCCGCGCTGCTGCGCTGCCTGATCGAGGGCGCCGACGAGGTGCATGTCGATCCCGAAACCGCCCGCCTGGGTCGTGCCAGCGTGCAGCGGATGATTGCGATTGGCCAGCCCGGCGGCGGCGAATGAACCCGACGGGCAGCGCCCGGGGATCAAGCCGCTTCGCCTGCGGCAGTTCAACGCTGTGGCAGCAGCGCGCTGACGTCGTCGTGGTCGGCACCGGTGTCGCGGGGCTGGTGGCGGCCCTGGCCGCGCATCGTCGCGGCCGCCGGGTGGTGGTGCTGAGCAAGGCCCGCGAGACCGCGACCTTCTACGCCCAGGGCGGGATCGCCGTCGTGCTGCCGGATACCGACGACTCTGTCGAGGCGCACGTCGCCGACACGGTGGCTGCCGGCGGAGGTCTGTGTGACCCCGATGCGGTGCGCTCCATCGTCGCGGCCGGCTACGACGCGGTGGCGGACCTGGTTGCCGACGGCGCGCAGTTCGACGAGACGGCCCCTGGGCGTTGGGCCCTGACCCGCGAGGGCGGACACACCCGACGCCGGATCATCCACGCCGGTGGCGATGCCACCGGGGCCGAGGTGCAGCGGGCACTCGATTCTGCGGCGGCCAAACTCGACATCCGGCGCGACCACGTGGCGCTGGAGGTTCTGCGCGACGACGCCACGGTGACCGGGGTACTGGTCCGCAATGAGGACGGCGTCGGCATCATCCACGCGCCGTCGGTCATCTTGGCCACCGGAGGCCTCGGCCACGTCTATGCGGCCACCACCAACCCCAGTGGCTCGACCGGTGACGGAATCGCCCTCGCGATGTGGGCCGGCGTTCCGGTCCGCGATATCGAGTTCGTCCAGTTCCATCCGACCATGCTGTACGCCGAGAACAGCGGTGGGCGGCGACCTCTCATCACCGAAGCGCTGCGCGGAGAAGGCGCGGTACTCATTGACTCGCAAGGTAACTCGGTGACCGACGGGGTGCACCCGATGGGGGACCTGGCCCCGCGCGACGTCGTGGCCGCAGCCATCAACGCCCGGCTGAACGCCACCGGCGACCCGTGCGCCTACCTCGACGCCCGGAGCGTCGCCCAGTTCGCCGACCGGTTTCCCACCGTGGCGGCGGCGTGTGCGGCAGCCGGTGTCGACCCGACCCGGCAACCCATCCCGGTCGTGCCCGGCGCCCACTACAGCTGTGGCGGCGTGGCCACCGACGTGCATGGCCGCACCGACCTGCCCGGGCTCTTCGCCGCTGGAGAAGTGGCCCGCACGGGTATGCACGGGGCCAACCGGTTGGCCTCCAACAGTCTTCTGGAAGGGCTGGTCGTCGGCGGCAGGGCCGGCCGGCTGGCCGCCGAGCATGCCGGCGCGGCAGGCTCGGTACGCGCGCAGCCGCCGCAGGACCGCCGCCAAGACGTCGTTGACCGAGATGCTCTGCAGCACGCCATGTCTGAGCATGCCTCAGTGGTCCGCGACGCCGATGGCCTGCGCCGGCTGGAAGCCGTTCTCGACGGTGCGCGGTCGGTGCAGCCGGCCAACCGTCAGAGCTTCGAGGACGCGTCCCTCACCACGACGGCCCGGGCGATTGCCGTCGCAGCCCTGGCCCGCACCGAAAGCCGCGGCTGCCACCATCGCGGCGATCACCCCGAAACCGATCCCGCTCAGGAGCATTCCGTGACGATTCGCGCCGTGGCCGGCCGCCCCGCCCTCGACACCGCAACGGTGGTGTGCTGATGGCACTTTCGGATGTCGAGCTGGGTGAGGCGCGTGCCACGATCGCCCGGGCGCTCGAAGAAGACCTGCGCTACGGCCCGGACGTGACGACCCTCGCCACCGTGGGCGCCGACGCGATGACCACCGCCTCGGTGGTCAACCGGGAGCCGGGCGTGGCTGCCGGTGTCGACATCGCGCTGCTGGTGCTCGACGAGGTCCTCGGCGCCGACGGCTACCGCGTCCTCAACCGCGTCGAGGACGGTGCCCGGCTCGACGCCCGTTCGTCGATCCTGACGGTCGAGGCGCCGACCCGGGGCCTGCTCACGGCCGAGCGCACGCTGCTCAACCTGATGTGCCACCTGTCGGGAATCGCCACGGCGACCGCTGCCTGGGTCGACGCGGTGGCCGGCACCAACGCCAAGATCCGCGACACTCGCAAGACGCTGCCGGGTATGCGTGCGCTGCAGAAGTACGCGGTGCGCGTCGGCGGCGGCGTCAACCACCGGATGGGTCTGGGCGATGCCGCGTTGATCAAGGACAACCACGTCGCCGCGGCCGGGTCGGTGCTGGCCGCGCTCAAGGCGGTTCGGGCCGAGGCCCCGGACCTGCCGTGCGAGGTCGAGGTGGATTCGCTCGAACAACTCGACGATGTGCTCTCGGCCGATGTGGAACTGGTGCTGCTGGACAACTTCCCGGTCTGGCAGACCCAGATTGCGGTCCAGCGCCGGGACAAGCACTCACCCAAGACTCTGCTGGAATCGTCGGGCGGTCTGACGCTGGACAGCGCGGCCGACTACGCCGGCACCGGGGTCGACTACCTCGCGATCGGTGCCCTCACCCATTCGGTGCGGGTGCTCGACATCGGGCTCGATACCTGATCCGCGGCGGCGCGGCGTAGTTCGCGCCGGGTCGCGGACGGTGTCCAGCCGGTGTGTGCCCGCACTGTGCGGCAGAAGTGGGCCTGGTCGGCGAATCCCAGTGCGGCTGCGACGTCGGCCATCGTGGAGTCCCCGCGGTGCAGATGCTCGAGTGCCCGGCCGACCCGGACCCGGTTGCGGTACCGCGTCACCGATACCCCCAACTCATTGCTGAACGAACGGCTCAGGCGGTAGGGCGACACTCCGAGCGCGGCTGCGAGCGGGAACAGCCCCACGGCAGCGTCATCGGCCTGCCTGATCGCGTCGCGGGCCCGTGCGACCAACCGCCGCTCGGACAGCCGGGCCGGTGATCCGGCCGGTAGCGGCCGATGCGCGGCCGAGCGCAGCGCCGCACCCACCAGCCGCACCAGACCCTCGGCGAGTTGACAGTCGGGATCGTCGCGACCGGTGGCCAGCAGCCGCCGGTGCGCCAGTTCGAGACGGGCGTCCACGTACACGGCAGCGGGTCCGATCTGTTTCGGCTCGCCGGCGAGTTGCCACCAGTTCTCGGCGTTGAGCTGCAACGACGTGCAGGCATCGCCGCCGTGTGGATGAGCGAAATGTTCGGGCTCCCCGGGCGCACCGAGATAGCCGAGCGTCGCATCGTGTTCCACCGTGCCCCCGGACCCACGACGCTGAAAGCGCCCGGAGCGCACCAGCACGAACCGCCCGTCGACCGGGCATTCGGGCTCCGACCAGTCCGCGTGCTCGCCGGTGCAGCTCCAGGTTGCGATGCTGAAATCCGGCCGGGAAATCAGCGTCTGTGCACTCAACACCTCCCACACGCTAGCCCCGCGGACCGACATCCAAGGCCCGCAAGAATGTTCAAGACACCAGGTCAGTGTCCGGCCAGACTGATGCCATGGCATCGATCCAGATCGAGTTCGACGTTGAAGCCGACAGTTCGCTGGTGTGGCAGGTGATCGGCGATTGGGCAGAAGGGCCCGTGCGGATGGCGCCGGGATTCGTGGCGTCCTGCCAGGCGGACGGCGATGTTCGCGTCGTGACGTTCGCGGACGGATTCGTCGCCCGCGAGCGCCTGGTCAGCCGCGACGACCCGGCCCGCCGAATCGCCTACTCCCTGATCGGCGACAGCGCCCGGCCCGAGCATGACAATGCCGTCATGCAGGTGGTGGCCGACGGCCCGCAGCGCTGCCGTTTCCTCTGGTCACGCGATGTGCTGCCCAACGAGGCCGCTGGCCCGCTTCGGGCCGCGATGGAGACGGCGGCGCCGATCATCAAGGCAGCGCTGGAGAACACGACGAGTGCCTAGGCGGTCGCGCCGCGACGTACCAACGAGAGCACCACGGCGGCCGTCGCGAACAGCCCGGAGAACACCCGGCCGAGGATGGTCTGCTGACGCGGCGTCTGGAGCCACGTGAGCAGCCGGGCCGCCAGTCCGGTGTAGAGGCTCATCACGACCACGTCGACGGCGACCATCGTCGCCCCGATCGCCAGATACTGCGGCAGCAACGGCGCGCTCGGCACCACGAACTGCGGCAGTACGGCGACCAGGAACACCAGGCCCTTGGGGTTGGTGGTGTTCACCAGGAAACCGCGCATCACCAGCGACAGCCGGCCCCGCTCGCCGGCGCCGCCCATCCGGGCGCGCAAGTCCTGAGAGGCGCTGCGCCATTGCTGGACCGCGAGGTAGATCAGATACGCCACACCGATCCACTTGACGATGTGGAAGGCCAGCATCGACTTGGCGACGAGGGCGCCCAGGCCGACGGCGACCAACACCAGCTGCGCAAGCAGCCCGATCTGGAGGCCGAGCACGCTCCATGACCCGCGGCGCACGCCATGGGTCAGGCCGGTCGCCATCGACTGGATCGCCCCGGCACCGGGGGACAGGCTGATGGCGATCGACGCGCCGAGAAACGCGAGCCAGATCTGCCAGGTCATGTATGCAGTCTGGCGAGCGTGTCAAACGATATCTGCGACGAAGACGCCCATCCGGCGGGCCGCGTTGCGGGGGATCCGGGGGAGGGTCGGATCGTCGGTGCCTGCCGGCAGGACACGCGGATTGGTGATCTTGATGTCGTCGCGGAACAGGTGCACATCGGCCCCGCCGGCTGCGATCACGTTCTTCACCCAGTTGGTCTTTCCGTGCAGGAGCGTCACCGCGAAAACGTTGCCTTTGCGGTAGCTGGTGACGATCGTCTCGTACGGCGTACCGGAGGTGCGGCCCCGATGCTTGATCACGGTGAAGCCGGGCAAGCGCTTGGAAAACGGCTTCACCAGCGGATTGATGTATTTGATCTGGAACCGCTCCAGTGCGGGCGGCACGAGCATCGGTACGCCGGGGGCGTTGTTCGGGTGGTCTTTCGCGGACATCTTGGGCTCCGTTCGGCAGTCTGGGACCACCCTACGGCGGGTCGTGCCGGTCGCAGTGGATGACGGATTTTTATCAACTGGACTGATCAGGGACAATTGAACCGATGGCCGAGTTTCAGATGTCCCGCATCGACCTGCGTAACCGTGTGCTGAACGCCGCGCAGTTGCGATCTGCGCTGCCCCGCGGCGGAGTCGATGTGGACGCAGTGGTGCCCAAGGTCCGCCCGATCGTGGAGGCCGTCGCCGAGCATGGCGCGACGGCCGCGCTGGACTACGGCCATACCTTCGACGGCATCCGGCCCGACACCGTGCGAGTACCTGCGGCCAGACTGGCTGCCGCCCTGGCCGACCTCGACCCCGACGTGCGCGCCGCCCTGCAGGTCGCGATCGACCGGGCGCGCATCGTGCACGCCGATCAACGCCGCACCGACACCACCACCGCGCTGGCCCCCGGTGCCACCGTCACCGAACGCTGGGTGCCGGTTGAGCGCGTCGGGCTGTACGTGCCCGGCGGCAACGCCGTCTATCCGTCGAGCGTCGTGATGAACGTGGTGCCCGCGCAGACCGCCGGCGTCGACTCGCTGGTGATCGCCAGCCCGCCTCAGTCGGAATTCGACGGACTGCCGCACCCGACCATCCTGGCCGCCGCAGCGCTGCTCGGTGTCGACGAGGTGTGGGCCGTCGGTGGCGCGCAGGCCGTGGCGTTGCTGGCCTACGGCGGCACCGACACCGACGGCGCCGAACTCGCCCCGGTCGACATGATCACCGGCCCTGGCAACATCTACGTGACCGCCGCCAAGCGGATCTGCCGCTCGCAGGTCGGCATCGACGCCGAAGCCGGCCCCACCGAGATCGCGATCCTGGCCGATCACACGGCCGATCCGGTACACGTTGCCGCGGACCTGATCAGCCAGGCCGAGCACGACGAGATGGCGGCCAGCGTGCTGGTCACCGACAGCGAAGCACTCGCTGAGGCCACCGACCGCGAGCTCACCCGCCAGCTGGCCACCACGGTGCACGTCGACCGCGTTCGGGTGGCGCTGTCGGGCAAGCAGTCCGCGATCGTGCTCGTCGACGACATCGAGGCCGGGGTGCGAGTGGTCAACGCCTACGCCGCCGAGCACCTGGAGATCCAGACGGAGGACGCGCCCGCCGTCGCCGGCCGGATTCGTTCTGCGGGAGCCATTTTCGTGGGTGCCTGGTCTCCGGTCAGCCTGGGCGATTACTGCGCCGGCTCCAACCACGTGCTGCCGACCGCGGGCTGTGCCCGGCATTCCAGCGGCTTGTCCGTGCAGACGTTCCTGCGCGGTATCCACGTCGTCGAATACGACGAGGCGGCACTGAAGGACGTTTCCGGACACGTGATCACGTTGTCCAAGGCCGAAAACCTGCCCTCGCACGGTGAGGCGGTACGACGGAGGTTCGAGCGGTAATGGGCGCACAGGATGTGACGCTGGCCGATCTGCCGCTGCGGGAGAACCTGCGCGGGAAATCTCCGTACGGTGCACCGCAATTGGTGGTGCCGGTGCGGCTCAACACCAATGAGAACCCGCATCCGCCGACTCAGGCCCTGATCGACGACGTCGCCGCGACGGTTCGCGACGCCGCCGCCGAGCTGCACCGCTATCCCGACCGGGATGCGGTGGAGTTGCGCACCAGTCTGGCCGCCTATCTCACCGAGGCCACCGGCGTGCAACTCACCGTCGACAACCTGTGGGCGGCAAACGGTTCCAACGAGATCCTGCAGCAGCTGCTGCAGGCTTTCGGCGGTCCGGGACGTACCGCGATCGGTTTCGTGCCGTCGTACTCGATGCACCCGATCATCTCCGATGGCACCCAGACGGAGTGGCTGCAGGCCGCCCGCGCCGCGGATTTCGGACTCGACGTCGATGTTGCCGTGGCCGCGGTCAAAGAGCGCACACCCGACGTGGTGTTCGTGGCGAGCCCCAACAACCCGTCGGGTCAGAGTGTTTCGATCGAGGACCTGCGCCGCCTGCTACAGGCGTTGTCTTCTGGGCCGGGTGGCATCTTGATCGTCGACGAGGCCTACGGCGAGTTCTCCTCGCAGCCCAGTGCGGTCACGCTGATCGACGAGTTCCCGGCCAAGCTGATCGTCACCCGCACGATGAGCAAGGCGTTCGCGTTCGCCGGCGGACGGCTCGGCTACCTGGCCGCCGCACCCGCGGTGATCGATGCGCTGCTGCTGGTGCGGTTGCCGTATCACCTGTCGGTGCTGACCCAGGCCGCAGCCTGTGCGGCACTGCGTCACGCCGACGACACCCTGGCCAGCGTCGCGACGCTGGCTGCCGAACGCGACCGGGTGAGCGCCGAACTGAACCGCTTGGGGTACCGCGTGATCCCCAGCGACGCGAACTTCGTGTTGTTCGGTGACTTCACCGATGCGCCGGCGACGTGGCAGCGCTACCTGGACAAGGGAATCCTGATCCGCGATGTCGGTATCCCTGGCTTCCTGCGCACCACGATCGGTCTGGCCGAGGAGAATGACGCGTTCCTGGCTGCCAGTGCCGATCTGGCTGCCACCGAACTTCAGCCCGCCAACAGCCCGGTAGGAGCATCGTGACCCGTCGCGCGAAAGTCGAACGCAAGACCAGGGAATCCGACATCACCGTCGAGATCGACCTCGACGGCACCGGTGTCGTCGACATCGACACCGGTGTCCCGTTCTTCGATCACATGCTGACTGCGCTGGGCACCCACGCCAGCTTCGATCTCACGGTGCACGCCAAGGGCGACATCGAGATCGAGGGGCACCACACGATCGAGGACACCGCGATCGTGCTGGGTCAGGCGCTCGGCCAGGCCCTGGGCGACAAGAAGGGCATCCGCCGGTTCGGTGATGCGTTCATCCCGATGGACGAGTCGCTGGCGCATGCCGCAGTCGACGTGTCCGGTCGACCGTACTTCGTGCACACCGGGGAGCCCGAGTTCATGGTGGAATTCACCATCGCAGGCTCCAGCGCGCCCTACCACACCGTGATCAACCGGCACGTGTTCGAATCGCTGGCGTTCAATGCCCGCATCGCGTTGCACGTGCGGACGCTCTACGGTCGCGACCCGCACCACATCACCGAGGCGCAGTACAAGGCGGTGGCTCGCGCGCTGCGACAGGCCGTCGAGTACGACGCCCGCGTGACCGGTGTCCCGTCGACCAAGGGCACTCTGTGACAAAGAAAGTCGTCGTACTCGACTACGGATCAGGCAACCTGCGCTCGGCTCAACGCGCGCTGGAGCGCGTCGGAGCCGATGTCGAGGTCACCGCCGATCCCGGCGCTGCCGCGGCAGCCGACGGGCTCGTGGTGCCCGGTGTCGGTGCGTTCGAGGCCTGCATGACCGGACTGCGGGCGATCGGCGGCGAGAAGATCATCGCCGACCGGCTACAGCATGGTCGCCCGGTGTTGGGCGTCTGCGTCGGCATGCAAATCCTGTTCGCCCGCGGAGTGGAGTTCGGGACGGAGTCCACCGGCTGCGGACAGTGGCCCGGTTCGGTGACCCGCCTGGATGCCCCGGTGATTCCGCACATGGGCTGGAATGTCGTCGACGCCGCTCCCGGGAGCACCCTGTTCAAGGGGCTCGACGCCGCCACGCGCTTCTATTTCGTGCACTCGTACGCTGCCCAGGAGTGGTCCGGAAATCCGGGCGCACTGGTCACCTGGGCGACGCATCACGTGCCGTTCATCGCCGCCGTCGAAGACGGTGCGCTGTCGGCTACGCAATTTCATCCGGAGAAGAGCGGCGACGCGGGTGCGACGCTGCTCACGAATTGGGTTGAGGGACTGTGAGTTTGATTCTGTTGCCGGCTGTCGATGTGGTGGACGGCAAAGCGGTGCGTCTCGTCCAGGGCAAGGCGGGCAGTGAGACCGATTACGGCTCGGCACTGGAAGCTGCGGAGGCCTGGCAGCGTGACGGTGCGGAGTGGATCCACCTGGTGGACCTGGACGCCGCCTTCGGGCGCGGCAGCAACCGTGAGCTGCTGGCCGATCTGGTCGGGAAGCTCGACGTGAAAGTCGAACTGTCCGGCGGGATCCGCGACGACGATTCGCTGAAGGCCGCCATGGACACCGGCTGTGCCCGGGTGAACATCGGCACCGCGGCTCTCGAGAGTCCCGAGTGGTGCCGCCGGGCCATCGCCGAATACGGCGACCGGGTGGCAGTGGGGTTGGACGTGCAGTTCGAGAACGACAGCTGGCGGCTCCGCGGCCGCGGCTGGGAGACCGACGGCGGCGAGCTCTGGGAGGTCCTGGATCGCCTTGACCGCGAAGGGTGTTCGCGCTACGTCGTCACCGACGTCACCAAGGACGGCACCCTGACCGGCCCCAACCTGGAGCTGCTGGCCGCGGTCGCCGACCGCACCGACGCCCCGGTGATCGCCTCGGGCGGCGTGTCGAGCCTCGATGACCTCCGGGCGATCGCCACCCTGACCGGCCACGGTGTCGAGGGCGCCATCGTCGGGAAGGCGCTCTACGCCGAACGATTCACTCTGCCGCAGGCACTGGCCGCGGTCAGCGGATAAGCGAGGTGGGTGACCTGGATCCGTCGAAGCTGGCCGCACTGGTAGCTGCGGCGACCGAGATCCTCGACGCGGCGTCGGTGCCGTTCATCGCCGGGCACCGCGCGGATTCCGCGGTCACCAAGCAGGGCAACGACTTCGCCACCGAGGTCGACCTCGCGATCGAGCGCCAGGTGGTGCGGGCACTGACCGAAGCCACCGGGATCGGCGTTCACGGTGAGGAATTCGGCGGAGAGCCCATCGATTCGCCGCTGGTGTGGGTGCTCGACCCGATCGACGGCACCTTCAACTACGCGGCCGGGTCGCCGATGGCGGCGATCCTGCTCGGCCTGCTGGCCGATGGTGAGCCGGTCGCCGGCCTGACCTGGCTCCCGTTCACCGGGCAGCGGTACTCGGCTTTGGCCGGGGGACCGGTGCGCGACAACGGAACCGCGCTGCCGCCGCTGGGATCGCCCACGTTGACCGATTCGATCGTCGGCATCCAGACCTTCAACATCGACTCCCGCGGCCGGTTCCCAGGCCGCTACCGGGTCGAGGTGCTGTCCAATCTGAGCCGGGTCTGCTCGCGGGTGCGGATGCACGGCGCCACCGGGGTGGACCTGGCCTACGTCGCCGCCGGGATCCTGGGCGGGGCCATCAGTTTCGGACACCACATCTGGGACCATGCCGCCGGCGTGGCGTTGGTTCGGGCCGCCGGGGGCATCGTGACGGACCTGGCCGGCGACCCATGGACGGCCGAGTCGAAGTCGGCGCTGGCCGCCGCGCCCGGCGTGCACGAACGCATGCTGGAAATCGTGAAATCCGCTGGCAATCCGGAGGACTACCTGTGAGCACCATCAGTGACGTTGCAACGAGGATCATCCCGTGCCTCGACGTCGACGCCGGCCGGGTGGTCAAGGGGGTCAACTTCGAGAACCTGCGTGATGCGGGTGATCCTGTCGAACTCGCCGCCGCTTACGACGCGGAGGGTGCCGACGAGCTCACCTTCCTCGACGTGACCGCGTCGTCGTCGGGCCGGACCACCATGCTCGAGGTGGTCAAGCGCACCGCCGAGCAGGTGTTCATCCCGCTGACCGTCGGTGGCGGCGTGCGTTCGGTCGACGACGTCGACGTGCTGCTGCGCGCCGGCGCCGACAAGGTGTCGGTCAACACCGCCGCGATCGCGCGGCCCGAACTGCTCGCCGAGATGGCCCGCCAGTTCGGTTCCCAGTGCATCGTGCTCAGCGTCGACGCACGCACCGTGCCTGCAGGCGAGCAGCCCACCGCCTCGGGGTGGGAGGTGACCACTCACGGCGGGCGCCGCGGCACCGGAATCGATGCGATCGAATGGGCTGCGCGGGGCGCCGAACTCGGGGTCGGCGAGATCCTGCTCAACTCGATGGACCGCGACGGCACCAAGGCCGGGTTCGACCTGCCGATGCTGCGTGCGGTGCGCGCGGCAGTGGGTGTCCCGGTGATCGCCAGCGGCGGTGCCGGTGCCGTGGCCGATTTCGCGCCTGCCGTGCAGGCCGGCGCCGACGCGGTGCTGGCTGCCAGTGTGTTCCATTTCCGGGAGCTGACCATCGGCGAGGTGAAGGCGGCGATGGCCGCAGAAGGGATTGTGGTGCGGTAATGGCTCTTGATCCCGATATCGCCAAGCGCCTCAAGCGCAACGCCGACGGACTGTTCAGCGCGGTGGCGCAGGAACGCTCCACCGGTCAGGTGCTGATGGTCGCCTGGATGGACGACGACGCGCTGGCCCGCACCCTGGAAACCCGTGAGGCCACCTACTTTTCGCGTTCCCGCGGAGAGCAGTGGGTCAAAGGGCTGACGTCGGGGCACACGCAGTACGTGCACTCCGTCCGCTTGGACTGCGACGGTGACACGGTCTTGTTGGAGGTCGATCAGACCGGCGCGGCCTGCCACACCGGAGCGCACACGTGCTTCGACGCGGATGTGCTGCTGTCCGACGGCTGACTGACGCCGGAACAGTTCGTCGTGGCAGTGTTCGGCGGGAGATTGCGATTATGCGTTCAACGAACGGTCAAGATCGCCTAGCGTGAGCTATGACAACAGCCGACCAGGCCGATCAAGCATCATCCGTCCCCACGTCTCGCAAAGTTCTCTGCGTCGCCTATGGGGCTGTCGCGGTCGCCGCGCTCATCGCGACGTGGGCACCGAATCTGGATTACTCGCCTGACCGGTTCATGAGCGACTTCATGAACGACCTGAAGATCACCCCGGCGTCACGCTCGTACACGGGCGACCTTCTCCTCTTGGCTCTCGCGGCAGTCATCTTCATGGTGGTCGAGGCCAGAAAGCACGGCATCAAGTTCGTGTGGCTCTACATTGCGGGCGGCTTCGTTACCGCGATCGGCTTCACGTTTCCGTTGTTTCTGATCGCTCGTGAGTTGCGTATGGGAACGTCCGACGCGCCCCAAATTCGCGGCAGAGACACCCTCCTGCTCGCGGTGATAGCCGTCTTGATAGCCGGACATGTCATCTGGCTGGACTTCGGGTGATTCGGTGAGCAGCCGGCGCCGACGACTCAACGTAATGGGCTACCGCGCGTTGCGGTGTCCGAACTTGTCGGGGTCATCGGCAACAATTGCGGAGTGACCGACACCGCTGCGACCCGCAAAGCGCGCGGTGCGTTCTTCACCCCGCCCGAGATCTCGCGTTACCTCACCCGGTGGGCCGTCCGGTCCTCCGACGATGCGGTGTTCGAACCCGCGGCCGGAGAGGCCGCGTTCGTGGTCGAGGCCGTCACGCGGCTGGCCGAATTGGGAGTACCCCGGCCGCGGGTCGACGGCGTGGAACTCCACGCGGCCAGTGCGGCCACTGCCCGCAAGCGCGTCGCCGCCGCCGGCGGCACGGCCCACATCAGGACGGCCGATTTCTTCACGATCGACCCGCGGGCCCAATACACCGCGGTGATCGGCAATCCGCCCTACATCCGTTACCAGGAGTTCCGGGGCGCCACCCGGGCGCAGTCGCGCCGGGCCGCGCTCAAGGCCGGGGTGACGTTGTCAGGCCTGGCGTCGAGTTGGGCGGCGTTCACCGTGCATGCCGCGCTGTTCCTCAAGCCGGGTGGTCGCCTGGCACTGGTGCTGCCCGCCGAGCTGCTCAGCGTCAATTACGCGGCGGCCGTGCGGAAGTTCTTGTTCGACCGGTTCGCCAGCGTCGAGCTGGTGATGTTCGACGAGCAGGTGTTCCCCGAGGCCGAAGCGGACGTGGTCCTGCTGCTGGCCGACGGCTACGGTGGCGGGCCCTGCGGTCACGCGGTCATCCATCGGGCCCGCAATGCCGCCTCGCTGACATCTGAACTCGCACAACGGCGTTGGTCGCCGCGCGATCCTGCCGACAAGTGGGTCAGCGGCCTGATCGGCAACGCGCCGGTGGATGCCATCCACGGCCTGCACGACGACGGGCAGTTCTGCATGTTGGAGGCCTGGGGAGACACCACGCTGGGCATGGTGACCGGCAACAACAGCTTTTTTGCCCTGTCCCCGGAACGGGTGGGTGAACTGGGACTGCGGCCCTCCGACCTGCTGCCGTTGTCACCGCCCGGCAGCGCCCACCTGCGCGGCCTCACCCTGTCCGCCGAGCAGTTGACCAGGCTGGGGGAGGAGGGGCGGTCGATCCACTTGTTCCGCCCTACCGGGGCCCCATCGGCCGCCGCGCAGCGCTACATCGACGCCGGTCACGCCGCCGGGGTGCATCTGGCCTACAAGTGCCGGGTGCGCCGGCCCTGGTATCTGGTGCCGCTGGTGAATCCGGCCGACCTGCTGCTGACGTGTATGAATGCCGACACCCCGCGGTTGGTCACCAATCGGGCCAAGTCCCATCACCTCAACTCGGTGCACGGCGTGTACCTGCGCGACGAGGCGCGGACGCTGGGCCGTGACCTGCTCGGGCTGGCCGCACTGAACTCGGTGACCGTGCTGCACGCCGAGATCGTCGGCCGTTCCTACGGCGGTGGCATTCTGAAGATCGAACCTCGCGAGGCCGACCGTTGGCTGGTCCCGTCGCCCGAGTTGGTGGCGGCTCGATCCGACCAACTGCGGGCCGTCCGGCGGAGGGTCGGATCGCTGCTGGAGCGTGGCCGGCTGCTCGAGGCGACGCGCATCGTCGACGACGCGTTGGGGCTGGAGACCCGGATCGTCCTGGAACCTGTTCGGACCGCGCGCGATTCACTGGCGACACGCCGGACGGTAAGGTCTCGGCGTGCCCGCTGAACCGTCGACCAAGGCCACCGCATGGGCCATCTTCGACCGGATTGTGGCCGATGCGGCCCCGCAGGGCGTGCACACCAACCCCTGGGTGCAGGTGGCCGGCGAGCTGACCTTCGTCCCGGATTTCCGGGTGCTGCGCAAGCTGCTCGGCGTGCCGTTGTACCTGGATGCACCGTCGACCACCGGGGTTCCGGCGCTGGCACTCGATGTGTGGTTGGCCTACGAGTTGCGCCGCGCCGGATTCGATCAGGATGCGGTGTGGCCCAGGGCGACAGATCCGCGGATCATGCCCAGCGCCATCGCCAGTCTGCTCGAGGCGCTGCCGCAAAAAGAACGGCACCTCATCGAGCAACGCCTGAAGCGGTCGATGAAAGGCGTTGCCGCGTCAAGCGCCAGCGTGCTGGGCAAGCACTACATGAAGCAGGTCGACGTGGTGATGTCGGACTGGGACACCGGTCCGGAATTGCTGATCAGTACCAAGCGCATGGATTCCAGCTTCGGCAAGAACGCCGCCAACCGCGTCGAGGAAAGCTACGGCGACGCCAAGAATCTACGACTGCGCCACCCGTTGTCCGCGCTCGGATTCGTCTACGGCCTGCGCTCGACGATCCTGAGCACAGAACCGGACAAGGCCGAGTGGCTCATCGACCTGCTGCGCAAGCTCGGCACCGAGGACGACGCGTATCACGCTGTAGCGCTGGTGATGATCGACTACGACTCCGAGGTCGCCGAGTCCGCGGACGAGGAAGTCGACAGCATCGAAAAGGCCGAGCCCGATGCGCTGTTCGAGATCGTGGACGTGGCCACGGCCGCTGTCGACGAGGCGCTGGCGGCCCTGCCCGACATCGCCATCCGGCACGACACGGTGCCGCCGGCGCTGCAGCCCTCGCGTTTTCTGGCGACCATGGTCAACCGCGTCATCGACACCACACCGGTGACCCGGCACCGTGAGGCGCGTCGGCGGCGCAACACACCGGCCGAAGGTTGAGCCGCGGCTACAAAACCCGCGAGCTGGCCTTGGCCCGCGCACTCCATCTGCCGTCTTGATATCCCACCACCACCGGATGTGCGAAAGCCTCGCTGACATGTTCGGTGTTGACGACCTCGCGGGCCAGCCCGCTGGCGACGGTGCGGCCGTGTGAGATCAGCAGCGCGTGCGTGGTGCTGGTGGGCAGCTCCTCGAGGTGGTGGGTGACCAGGATCGAGGCCATGTCGGGATGCGAGTCATCCAGGGTGTCAAGCGTTTCCAGCAGCTGCTCGCGGGCAGCAACATCAAGGCCGGTGGTGGGCTCGTCGAGCAAGAGCAGCTGCGGATCAGCGATCAGGGCCCGCGCGATCAGGGTTCGGCCGCGCTCACCCTGCGACAGCGTGGGCCAGATCGCGTCGGCGCGGGCCGACAGCCCCACGGTGTCGATCAATTCGTCGGCCCGGCGCGCCTGCTCGGCGGTGGGCGTCCAGTGCGCTGCGATGTCGATGGTGGCGGTGATGCCGGTGAGCACCACCTCGCGCACGGTGAGCGGATACTGCAGGCGGTGCCGGGGGTTCACGTGACCGAGCGAGCGGCGCAGCACCGCCAGGTCGGTGCGTCCCATCTGACCGCCGAGCACGTGCACGGTCCCCGTCGTCGGAAACGTCACGGCGGCACAGAAACCCAGCAATGTGCTCTTACCGGCGCCATTGGGGCCCAACAGCGCCCAGTGCTCGCCCGACTGCACGGTCAGTGAGATGCCGTCGATGATCTGCTTACCGTCACGGCGGAAGGTCACATCGGTGATGTCGAGGACCGGGGTCATGCGAAAGACTCCTTCAATGAGCTCAAATGGGTTCTGCTGGCCGCCGCGGCGGCCTCGGGATCGCGCGCGACGATCGCGTCGGCGAGCTGCTGGTGCAGGTCGTGATCGCAGGGTTCGGAGGCGATCGGGCGGATCTTGAGCATGTCGATCATCGCCAGCCGCAGCCGCGGCAGGAACGCGTCGAACAACTGGATCAGCACCTCGTTGTGGGCCGCGGCGATCACCGCGCGATGAAACGCCATGTCCGCATCGACGTGATCGGGTACCGACTGTCCCACCACACCGCGGGCGATCAGGGTGCGCCGAATCACGCGCAGATCAGCGGGCGTGCGCCGGGTGGCGGCCAGGGCGGCGGCCTCGGCCTCGATGGCGATACGTGCCTCGATCACCGACACGATGGTGGCGCGACGCAGCACGGTGTCCCAGTCCTCGGCGGCGTCCAGCGCGGTCACGAACACCCCGGCGCCCTGGCGGCTCTCCAGCACGCCCTTGCCGGACAGTTCGCGGATCGCTTCGCGCAGGGTCGAGCGGCCCACGCCGAGCTGGGCGGCCAGGGTGGTCTCGCCGGGAAGTCGATGGCCCAGCGGCCATTCGCCCTGACGGATGCGCGCCAGGAGAAGCTGGGCGGTCTGAGTCGCCAGCGGGTGACGCTGAACTTGGGACGTCATCCAAACCTGTCTACTTGTCTGAGGAGTTGTGTAGAGTCTACCCATCATGACGCGCACCCTTCTCCTTAGCCGCCGCGGCGGGGCCTGAATCGACCGGCCCCCTGCCGTGGGGCTGTGTCGCGCCGGTCGAATCTCCCAATCCGACCGAAAGCGCCCTCATGACCACTTCTACGTTTCCCACCATCGACACCCCGGCCGGGGACGTCCCGGCGAACGCGCCGGCCTGGAACCGGCAGCGCCACTCCCAGATGCCGTCACATCGCTACGCCTCCGTCTACGACCGCGTCGAAGTCCCCCTGGTCCAACGAGATTGGCCCACGGCCCGTATTGCCGCCGCACCGCTGTGGGTGCCGGTAGATCTGCGGGACGGCAATCAGGCGTTGGCCGAGCCGATGGACCCGGCCCGCAAGCGTCGATTCTTCGAGCTACTGGTGGCCATGGGCTACAAGGAGATCGAGGTCGGCTATCCGTCGGCGTCGCAGACCGACTTCGACTTCGTGCGGCTGCTGGCGGAATCCGACATCGCCCCGCCCGACGTCACCATCGTGGTGTTCGTTCCGGCGCGCCGCGACCTGATCGAGCGCACCGTGGAGTCGGTGCGCGGGATCGGCAACGACGTCGTCATCCACATGTACACCGCCACCGCACCCACCTGGCGCGATGTCGTGCTGGGCAAGGGCCGCGCCGAATTGCGCGAGTTGATCCTGACCGGTGCACGTGACGTCCTCGAATTCACCGATGGCGTGCCCAACGTCAGGTTCGAATTCTCCCCGGAGGTGTTCAACCTCACCGAGCCGGACTACGTGCTCGGGCTGTGCGACGCGGTCACCGAGCTGTGGCAGGCCACCCCGGACCGTCCGGTCATCCTCAACCTGCCCGCCACCGTCGAGATCGCCACCCCGAACGTGTACGCGGACCAGATCGAGTACATGCACCGCAACCTGTCCCGTCGCGACAGCGTGATCCTGTCGGTGCATCCCCACAACGACCGGGGCACCGGCATCGCGTGCGCCGAGCTGGCGGTGCTGGCCGGTGCGCAGCGGGTGGAGGGTTGCGTCTTCGGCAACGGTGAACGCACCGGCAACGTCGACATCGCCACCCTGGCGCTGAATCTGCATGCCCAGGGCGTCGATCCGATGATCGACTTCTCCGACATCGACGAGGTCGCCCGCACCGTCAGTCACTGCACCCGCATGCCCATCCACGAACGCCATCCGTATGTGGGCGACATGGTGCACACCGCGTTCTCCGGGACCCACCAGGATGCGATCAAGAAGGGCTTCGCCGAACATCGCGCCAGGGCGACGGCCACCGGGCGGCCGGAAAGCGAAATCGATTGGCGGGTGCCGTATCTGCCGATCGATCCGGCGGACATCGGTCGCACGTATGACGCGGTGATCCGGGTGAATTCGCAATCCGGCAAGGGCGGCATCGCCTATCTGCTGGCCACCGATTACGGGTTGGAATTGCCGCGCCGGCTGCAGATCGACTTCGCCCGCCACGTCCAGACGCACACCGACGAAAGCGGTGCCGAGGTGACCGCCGCCGAACTTTTCGACCTGTTCGAGGCGACCTACCTCGATCCGTCCGGCCCGGTGCAACTCAAGGACTGGCGCACCGGCGGCGACGGTGCCGCCGCGGTCACCGACCTGACCTTGATGTTCGGCGGGCGAACCGTGGCCAGCAGCCATCGCGGTGTCGGGCCTGTCGATGCACTGCGGGCAGCACTCGGGGAGATCGGCCATCCGATCGAGGTGCTGAGCCTGACCCAGCAATCGATAGGCAGCATCGCCGTCAGCTACCTGGAATACCGGGCAGCCGGTCGCACGGGCTGGGCGTGCGGCCGCAGCGATTCTGTGCTCACGGCGTCGATGGCGGCGGTGCTGCGCGCGGTCAACGTGCCCTGAGCAGCTCCAGTGCCTTGTCGGCATGGGTGTCCATGCTGATCTCGCTGGAGATCACCCCGAGCACGGTGCGGTCGGTGTCGATGACGAACGTGGTCCGCTTGACGGGCATGAGCTTGCCGAGCAGGCCACGTTTGACGCCGAACTGGGCGGCCACCTTGCCGTCGGCGTCCGACAGCAACGGGTAGTCGAAGTTCTGGATGTCGGCGAACTTGGCTTGCTTGGTCACCGGGTCGGTGCTGATCCCGACCCGGCCGGCGCCGGCAGCGGCGAACTCTGCTGCCAGATCGCGGAAGTGACAGGCCTCTTTGGTGCACCCGGGAGTCATCGCCGCCGGGTAGAAGAACAGCACCACCGGGCCGTCGGCGAGCAGGCTGGTCAGGCTGCGGATCGTGCCGGTCTGATCCGGCAGTTCGAACTCGGCAACGGTGTCACCCGTCTTGAGGGATGTCATGGCTGGCTACGCTACGCCGTCTGGATGGCAGGACCGTGGACCCGATCTGGGAGAATTGCCCTCGTGCAAACCACAGCCACCCACGCACCGGGATCCTCGGGCGCCGGCTCATCGCTCGCGGTCACCACATCGCGCGAGGATTTCCGCTCGCTGGCCGCCGAGCACCGGGTCGTCCCGGTGACCCGCAAGGTACTGGCCGACAGCGAGACACCACTGTCGGCGTACCGCAAGCTCGCCGCCAACCGTCCGGGCACGTTCTTGCTGGAATCGGCCGAGAACGGTCGCTCGTGGTCGCGCTGGTCGTTCATCGGCGCCGGTGCCCCGTCCGCGCTGACGGTTCGCGACAACGAAGCGGTGTGGCTGGGCACTGCCCCCAAGGATGCCCCCAGCGGCGGTGAGCCGCTGGCCGCGCTGCGGGCCACCCTTGAAGTGCTGCAGACCGAGGCGGTGCCGGACCTGCCACCCCTGTCGTCGGGGCTGGTGGGGTATTTCGCCTATGACATGGTGCGCCGGCTGGAACGGCTCCCGGAGCTGGCGGTGGACGATCTCGGCCTGCCGGACATGGTGCTGCTGCTGGCCACCGATATCGCCGCCGTCGACCACCACGAGGGCACCATCACCCTGATCGCCAATGCGGTGAACTGGAACGGCACCGACGAGCGCGTCGACGAGGCGTACGACGATGCGGTGACTCGACTGGACGTGATGACCGCCGCCCTTGGCCAGCCGCTGCCGTCCACGGTTGCCACGTTCAGCCGGCCCGCGCCCGAGCACCGTGCCCAGCGCACGGTGGAGGAATACACGGCGATCGTCGAGAAGCTGGTCGGCGACATCGAGGCGGGCGAGGCCTTCCAGGTGGTGCCGTCGCAGCGGTTCGAGATGGATACCGCCGCCGACCCGATAGACGTCTATCGGATGCTGCGGGTGACCAACCCCAGCCCGTACATGTACCTGCTCAACGTCCCCGATGCCGATGGCGGCCTGGACTTCTCGGTCGTCGGCTCCAGCCCTGAGGCACTGGTCACGGTGAAAGACGGCCGGGCCACCACCCACCCGATCGCCGGGACCCGGTGGCGCGGCAGCACCGAGGAAGAAGACGTGCTGCTGGAGAAGGAGCTGTTGGCCGACGAGAAGGAACGCGCCGAGCACCTGATGTTGGTCGACCTCGGCCGCAACGACCTGGGGCGGGTGTGCCGCCCGGGCACCGTGCGGGTCGAGGACTACAGCCACATCGAGCGCTACAGCCACGTCATGCACCTGGTGTCCACGGTGACCGGCGAGCTGGCCGAGGGGAAGACCGCGCTGGACGCGGTGACGGCGTGCTTCCCGGCAGGCACCCTGTCGGGAGCGCCCAAGGTGCGCGCCATGGAGTTGATCGAGGAGGTCGAGAAGACCCGGCGCGGCCTGTACGGCGGGGTGCTGGGATACCTCGATTTCGCCGGCAACGCCGACTTCGCGATCGCCATCCGCACGGCGCTGATGCGCAACGGCACGGCATACGTGCAAGCCGGCGGGGGAGTCGTGGCCGATTCCAACGGCCCATACGAGTACAACGAATCGGCAAACAAGGCCAAAGCCGTGCTCAACGCCATCGCCGCCGCCGACACATTGGCCGAGCCGTGACGCGGGCAGCGCAGGCGCTGTTCGTCGTCTCGGCCGTGGTTTTGTGGGTGGCGTCGCGGATGACCTGGGTCCAGGTGAGCTCCTTCGACGGGCTCGGCCAGCCCAAGACCACGACGCTGACGGGTGCGTCCTGGTCCACGGCGCTGATCCCGCTGGCGTTGCTGGTGCTGGCCGCCGCGGTGGCCGCGCTGGCGGTGCACGGCTGGGCGCTGCGGTTGCTGGCACTGCTGATCGCCGTGGCCAGTGCGGGCATGGGCTACCTGGCGATCAGCCTGTGGGTGATCAAGGACGTCGCGGTTCGGGCCGCTGACCTGGCAGAAGTACCTCTCGCCCAGTTGACGGCGACCAGCCGTTCCTATGGGGGCGCGGTGCTGACCCTGGTGGCCGCGGTGTGTGCGCTGGCCGGTGCGGTGATGCTCATGCGGTCGGCCAACAGCACGAAGAGCGGCATTGCAGGGCGGTACGCGGCGCCGGCGGCCCGGCGTGAGGCGGTCAGGAGTGAAGACAGCGGCGAGCCGATGTCGGAGCGGATGCTCTGGGATGCGCTCGACGAAGGACATGATCCGACCGGCGACGGCGGCGATCCTGACAATAAGGGCCGGTGAATGGTGAAGGTGTGGCGGCGGCTACCCTTCCAAGGAGGGCAACCGGGACCGGCCCGGAGGCACCAGAAAGGAACCGACGGGCGATGAGTTCGGCCACAGTGCTCGACTCCATTATCGAGGGAGTCCGCGCCGACGTTGCCGCCCGCGAGGCCGTTATCAGCTTGGCTGATATCAAGGCGCGGGCCCAGGACGCACCTCCGCCGCTCAACGTGATGGCTGCGTTGCGGGAACCGGGAATTGCCGTGATCGCCGAAGTGAAGCGGGCGAGTCCGTCCCGGGGCGAGCTGGCCAACATCGCCGACCCGGCGCAGTTGGCGCAGGCCTACGAGGCCGGCGGTGCGCGGATCATCAGCGTTCTCACCGAGCAGCGCCGGTTCAACGGCTCACTCGCGGACTTGGACGCGGTGCGGGCAGCGGTGTCAATTCCGGTGTTGCGCAAGGACTTTATCGTCAAGCCCTATCAGATCCATGAGGCTCGTGCTCACGGCGCCGACCTGCTGCTGCTCATCGTGGCCGCCCTCGAACAGCCGGTGCTGGAATCGCTGTTGGAGCGCACGGAATCCCTGGGGATGACGGCGCTTGTCGAGGTGCACACCGAAGAGGAGGCCGACCGGGCTTTGCAGGCCGGAGCCAAGTTGATCGGTGTCAACGCCCGCGACCTCAAGACCCTGGAAGTCGACCGCGACTGCTTCGCCCGGATCGCTCCGGGGCTGCCCTCCGACGTCATCCGTGTGGCGGAGTCCGGAGTCCGCGGAACCGCTGACCTCCTGGCGTACGCCGGCGCGGGCGCAGATGCCGTGCTGGTCGGTGAGGGGCTGGTGACCAGCGGCGATCCCCGCAGCGCGGTCGCCGATCTGGTCACCGCCGGTACGCACCCGTCCTGCCCGAAACCGGCTCGCTGAACCCAGTCAATGAGCCGCTTGCACGAAAAGACACTTTGATGGCGGATCTCGCGGGGCCCGGACTGCCCCGTACCAGCGCAGGCGTTGCCGAACCCACCGTTCACGATCCCGACGCATTGGGACATTTCGGTTCCTACGGCGGTCGGTTGGTGCCTGAGGCCCTGATGGCGGTGATCGAAGAGGTCACTGCGGCCTACGAGAAGGCTCGCGGGGACCAAGCGTTCCTCGACGAGCTCGACCGGCTGCAGCGGCACTACAGCGGCCGGCCGTCCCCGCTGTACGAGGCCGCCAGGTTGTCCGAGCATGCCGGTGGCGCGCGGATCTTCCTCAAGCGAGAAGACCTGAACCACACCGGTTCTCACAAGATCAACAACGTCCTGGGCCAGGCATTGCTGGCCCGGCAGATGGGCAAGACCCGGGTCATCGCCGAGACCGGCGCCGGCCAGCACGGGGTGGCCACCGCCACCGCGTGTGCACTGCTCGGCCTGGAATGCATCATCTACATGGGCGCGGTGGATACCGCCCGCCAGGCCCTCAACGTCGCGCGGATGCGGTTGCTCGGAGCCGCGGTCGTCTCGGTCGAGGCCGGCTCCAAGACCCTCAAGGACGCGATCAACGAGGCGTTCCGGGATTGGGTCACCAACGCCGACGACACCTATTACTGCTTCGGCACGGCGGCAGGCCCGCACCCGTTCCCGCTGATGGTGCGCGATTTCCAGCGGGTCATCGGTATGGAGGCCAGGGCGCAGATCCTCGATCAGGCCGGCCGGTTGCCCGACGCGGTCACCGCGTGTGTCGGTGGCGGCTCGAACGCCATCGGCGTTTTCCACGCCTTCATCGACGACCCGGCGGTGCGGTTGGTCGGTTTCGAGGCCGCCGGCGACGGCGTCGAAACGGGACGGCACGCCGCGACATTCACGGGTGGCTCGCCTGGTGCGTTCCAGGGATCCTTCTCCTACCTGTTGCAGGACGAGGACGGCCAGACGATCGAATCCCATTCCATCTCAGCGGGTTTGGACTATCCGGGCGTCGGGCCCGAGCACGCCTTCCTCAAAGACATCGGCCGCGCCGAGTATCGCCCGGTCACCGATACCGAGGCGATGGACGCGTTCTCGCTGTTGTGCCGCCGCGAGGGCATCATCCCGGCGATCGAGTCGGCCCATGCCGTGGCCGGTGCCCTCAAACTCGGTCCTGAGCTGGGCAGCGGGTCGATCATCGTGGTGAACTTGTCCGGGCGTGGCGACAAGGACGTCGAGACTGCCGCCAAATGGTTCGGACTGCTCGATGAGGGGAGCGCGGGATGAGCCGGCTGGCGGAGTTGTTCGACGGCTGCCGTGCCGAGGGACGTGCCGCGCTGATCGGTTACCTGCCCACCGGATTCCCTGATGTGCAGACGTCCATCGCAGCGATGACGGCGATGGTCGAATCCGGTTGCGACCTGGTCGAAGTCGGGGTGCCCTACTCGGATCCGGGGATGGACGGACCGACGATCGCGGCCGCCACCGAGGCCGCACTGGCCGGCGGCGTGCGGGTACGCGACACCCTGGCCGCGGTCGAGGCGATCAGCAACGCGGGCGGCCGCGCGGTGGTGATGACGTACTGGAACCCCGTGCTGCGCAAGGGTGTTGACACGTTCGCCCGCGACCTGGCTTCGGCCGGAGGATACGGGCTGATCACCCCTGACCTGATCCCCGAGGAAGCCGTCGACTGGGTCGCGGCATCCGAGGAACACAATCTGGACCGGATCTTTCTGGTCGCCCCGTCCTCGACGCCGGAACGGCTGGCGGCGACGGTGACCGCTTCGCGAGGCTTCGTCTACGCCGCATCGACCATGGGCGTCACCGGGGCACGCGATGTGGTTTCGAATGCGGCCCCGGAATTGGTGCGCCGCGTCAAGGAAGTGTCCGACATCCCCGTCGGGGTGGGGCTCGGCGTGCGCTCTGGAGCGCAGGCAGCCGAGATCGGCGCGTACGCAGACGGAGTCATCGTCGGGTCGGCCCTGGTGTCGGCCCTGGGCGAGGGTTTGGACGCGGTGCGTCGCCTCACCGAAGAATTGGCCAACGGCGTTAGGCAGAGGATTTCAGCTTGACCACTACCGTGCTCGCGTATTTGCCCAGCCCGTCACAGGGCGTCTGGCATCTGGGGCCGGTGCCGATCCGCGCGTATGCGCTCTGCATCATCGTGGGCATCATCGCGGCATTGGTCATCGGGGACCGGCGTTGGCAGGCGCGGGGCGGGCAACCCGGCGTCATCTATGACATCGCCTTGTGGGCAGTGCCTTTCGGGCTCGTCGGTGGCCGCCTGTACCACGTCATGACCGACTGGCCCACATATTTCGGGCCAAGCGGTAAGGGGCTCGGTGCCGCGTTCCAGGTGTGGCAGGGCGGCCTCGGCATCTGGGGCGCTGTCGCGCTCGGAGGCGTCGGAGCCTGGATCGGTTGTCGCTCACGCGGGATACCGCTGCCGGCGTTCGGTGATGCCATCGCGCCCGGAATCATCCTGGCCCAGGCGATCGGTCGGCTCGGAAACTACTTCAACCAAGAGCTTTACGGTGGCGACACCACGCTGCCGTGGGGCCTGGAGATCTACAAACGCGTCAACGCCATCGGTCAGGTCGATGAGCTGAACGGGGTCTCCACCGGAGAAGTCGTGAAGGTGGTCCACCCCACCTTCCTGTACGAATTGCTCTGGAACCTGCTGATTTTCGCGCTGCTGATCTGGGCCGACCGCAAGTTCAAACTCGGCCACGGCCGGCTGTTCGCGCTCTATGTGGCCGGTTACTGCGCGGGCCGCTTCCTGGTCGAATTGATGCGCAGCGACCCGGCGACCGAATTCGCCGGTATCCGAGTCAACACCTTCACCTCGACATTCGTATTCATCGGCGCCGTCGTCTACATCATGTTGGCGACCAAGGGACGCGAAGACCCGGCGACCTTGGCGGGCAAGCCAGATGAGGACGAATCGACGGCCGACGAACTCGGCAAGGAGCTTGTTGCCGCAGCGGCGACCACAGGTGTCGTCGCTGCCGCGGCGGT
The DNA here is from genome assembly GCF_048282725.1 of Mycobacterium sp. 48b. NCBI lineage: Bacteria > Bacillati > Actinomycetota > Actinomycetes > Mycobacteriales > Mycobacteriaceae > Mycobacterium > Mycobacterium sp. 48b. The sequence goes on along the minus strand of NZ_JBLVUL010000001.1, from coordinate 4,498,575 downwards.
GGCCGGTCAGGACGATGACGAGGATGCAGACCACATGCATCCGGACGAGGTCGGCGCCAGCGAGGACGACGGAGCCGAGGCTGCCGCTGCGATCGAACTGAAGGCCATCACCAACGAGCCTGACGAGTCTGAAGAAGGCGAAGCGGACGAGGACGAGGCGGAAGCCGAATTCGAGGAAGCCGCCGAAGACGAGGCTGCTGACGAGGACACCGAGCGGGACTCCGGCGAGGCCGTTGTTGACGCCGACACCGCCGAATCTGACGATGCCGAATCCGAGGCTGACGAGATCGCGGTCGAGTCTGAGGATGAGGCGGAAGACGGCGAGGAGGCCGAGCCAGCCGAATCGGTGGATGCCGACGAGGACGCCGAAGAAGATGTCACGGAAGAGGCTGTAGCGGACGCTGAGGCTGAGGCCGAGGTTGAGCCCGAGGCCGAGAGCGAAGCCGACGACGAGTCGATCGAAACTGACGACGAGGCCGACGCTGAGGATGCTGAGTCGGTCGAATCCGTGGACGTCGATGAAGCGGGCGAAGCGGAAGCGCTGGAAGCTGACGACGCCGAGGTCGAGTTCGAGGCCGGCGAGGAAACCGCGGCACAGGTGGCCGAGGACGAAGGCGCTGAAGAAGCTGCGGAAGCCGAAGCTGCGGTGTCTGTCGAGTCTGTGGACGGCGATGAAGCGGGCGAAGCCGAAGCACTGGTAGCTGATGATGCCGAGGCCGAAGCTGGTGAGGAAACCGCCGACGAGGCCACCGACGCCGTAGGCGAGGCCGACCTCACGGAAGAGGCTGCAGAAGAAGTTGACGCCCCGGCTGAGGAAGATGCTGAGGCAGAGGTTGCGGAAGATGCGGCCGACGCTGCTGACGATGCCGCTGAGCCGGTCGAGTCGGAGGTCACCGATGAAGGTGAGCCCGAGGACGCCGACGAGGGTGCCGTCGAATCACCGTCGGCCGATGAGCTCGAGCAGGATGCGGCTGCGGTAGAAGAGAATCCCTCCGAAGCCGAAGCCGAAGCCGAAGCCGAAGCCGAAGCCGAAGCCGAAGCCGAAGCCGAAGCCGAAGCCGAAGCCGAAGCCGGCGAGAGCGACGAGGTGGCGGACGAGGACGGCGACGCGGCTGCTGACGCGGCGGATGCCGACGAGGATGCCGAACCTGCTGAGCCGTCCGACATCGAGTCCGTGTCCGTGTCCGAGGTCGAGTCTGAGGACGAGACCGACGAGGGCGAGGCCGCTGAATCCGCGGATGACGCAGAGTCTGACAGCGACGAGTCGGACGAAACCGACGATGACGCCGACGGCGAAGACGAGGAAGGCGCCGAAGAAGCGGTCGCCGACGAGTCCGAGGACGATGCACCAGCGGAGGCCGAGGCCGAATCACCGGCTGAGGTCGAGCAGCCCGAGCCGGCTCCGCAAGGCGGCCGGGTACGGCGGCGCTGGTTCCGGCGCAACCGGTAACAGGCCGGGCTCTGGCATCCTGGCTGTATGACTGATCCGTCTCAGTCCCCGGACCCATTGAGCGGCCCGCAGCCGGAGAGCTTTCCGCCGCCTGCCGGCTATCCGCCGCCGCCGGGCTACCCGCCGTATCCGTCGCCGTATGGGGACCCGAGCGCGCCCTACGGCCGTCATCCGATCACCGGTGAGCCGTTCTCCGACAAGTCCAAGGTGATCGCCGGTCTGCTGCAGTTACTGGGGCTGTTCGGCATCGTCGGTATCGGGCGTATCTACATCGGCGATACCAAGTTGGGCGTCATCCAGTTGATCGTGGGTTTGGTCACCTGCACCATCGGCGCCATCGTGTGGGGAATCATCGACGCGGTCCAGATCCTCACCGACAAGGTGCGTGACCCGGACGGGCGTCCGCTGCGCGATGGAACGTAGCGGCCGTAGCACCACCTCGTCAGCGCGGTACTCGCTGCTGGCCGGGGGTACGCTCGCGGCCGGCGCGCTCGTGTACATCGGTGTTGCCGATCCGCATCGTCCGGGGTTCTTGTTCCCGGGGTGCCCGTTCAAGGCCCTGACCGGCTGGGACTGCCCGGCCTGTGGCGGCCTGCGGATGACGCACGATCTGCTGCACGGTGACGTGGGTGCGGCGGTTGTCGACAACGTGTTCGCCCTGGTCGGCCTTCCCGCCCTGGCTGTGTGGCTGTTGGTGCGGTGGCGGCTGGGCAAGACGCTGTTCCCGCTGCCCGTGGTGGTGACGATCGTGGTGACTGCGGTGGTCTGGACGGTGGTGCGCAACCTACCGGGCTTCCCCCTGGTCCCGACTTAACTGCTCAGTAGTAGCCCACCTGCGCTGATACACTGAAAATTCGGGCCGGTGCAGTCCCGGGACCAGGATGTTCCGGACTTGCGGAGGTGCGATCAAGTGCTGTTCTCGGCATTGCCAGATGCGCAGGGGCTCTATGACCCCGCCAATGAGGCCGATTCCTGCGGCGTGGCCATGATCACCGATATCCAGGGCCGCCGTTCCCACGGCATCGTCAGCGACGGTTTGACCGCGCTCGAACACCTCGAACACCGCGGAGCTGCCGGGGCCGAACCCAACAGTGGTGACGGTGCCGGCATCCTGCTACAACTGCCGGTCGAACTGCTGCGCGAGGTGGTCAACTTCGCCCTTCCGGGACCGGCTGAGGACGGCAGCAACACCTTCGCCGCCGGCCTCTGTTTCCTGCCGCAGGACGAGGACGCGCGCAGTGCCGCTCGCGCCCGCATCGAGGCGTTGGCCGCCGAGGAAGGCCTTGAGGTTCTGGGCTGGCGCGCGGTGCCGGTGGATCCGGACGGGGCCGGGATCGGCTCGACCGCGCTCGGTTGTATGCCACACATGGAGCAGCTGTTCGTCGCGACGCCGGAGGCCGATGGTGTCCGGGTGGGCGGAATCGAGCTCGACCGCAAGGTTTATCCGCTGCGCAAGAGGGCCGAGCAGGGCACGGGTGCCGACGCGGTCTACTTCGCGTCGCTGTCCAGCCGGACCGTCGTCTACAAGGGCATGCTGACGACAATGCAGCTGCCGCAATACTTTCCGGACCTGCGTGACGAACGCTGCATGAGCGCGATCGCGATCGTGCACAGCCGGTTCTCCACGAACACGTTCCCGTCCTGGCCGCTGGCGCATCCGTTCCGGTTCGTCGCACACAACGGCGAGATCAACACCGTGCGCGGGAACCGCAACCGCATGCATGCCCGCGAGGCGCTGCTTGCCAGCGCCCGGATTCCCGGTGACCTGAGCCGGTTGTCGCCCATCTGCACGCCCGACGCCTCCGACTCGGCGTCCTTCGACGAGGTACTCGAGCTCCTGCACCTGGGCGGGCGCAGTCTGCCACATGCGGTGCTGATGATGATCCCGGAGGCATGGCAGAACGCCACCACCATGGATGCGGCCGAGCGCGCATTCTGGAAATTCCACGCGTCGTTGATGGAGCCGTGGGACGGTCCGGCCTGCGTCACCTTCACCGACGGCACTGTGGTGGGTGCGGTGTTGGACCGCAACGGTTTACGGCCGGGCCGCTGGTGGCGCACGGTCGACGACCGGGTCATCCTGGCCAGTGAGAGCGGTGTCCTGGACGTGCCGTCGGGGGAGGTTGTCGCCAAGGGCCGGCTCCAGCCGGGCAAGATGTTCCTGGTCGACACCGCCGCCGGCCGTATCGTGCCCGACGACGAGATCAAAGAACAGCTGGCCGCGGCCGAACCCTACGGTGAGTGGCTGCACGCCGGACTGCTGGATCTCAACACATTGCCCGAGCGGTCCCGTATCCAGCCGAATCACGATTCGGTGGTGCGTCGGCAGATCGCCTTCGGTTACACCGAAGAGGAACTGCGGATCCTGCTGACGCCGATGGCCGCGTCCGCCGGTGAGCCGCTCGGTTCGATGGGCACCGATACCCCCGTCGCGGTGCTCTCGAAGCGTTCACGGCTGCTGTACGACTACTTCATCGAGCTGTTCGCCCAGGTGACAAACCCGCCGCTGGATGCCATTCGCGAAGAGGTGGTCACCTCGATGGCCCGCGTGATGGGGCCTGAGGAAAACCTGTTGGAACCCTCGGCGGCGTCATGTCGTCAGATCGTGCTGCGCTGGCCGGTGCTCGACAACGACGAGCTGGGCAAGATCGTCCACATCAACGACGACGGCGAACATCCGGGTCTGCGTACCACGGTGCTGCGTGCCCTCTACGACGTCGAACGCGGTGGGGAGGGATTGGCCGAGGCGATCGAGGACCTGCAGATGCGGGCCACCGAGGCCATTGCCAAAGGCGCTCGCACGCTGGTGATCTCGGATCGGGACTCCGACCACACCAGGGCCCCGATCCCGTCGCTGCTGGCGGTCTCGGCGGTGCACCACCACCTGGTGCGCACCAAGGAACGGACCAAGGTGGCGCTCGTGGTGGAAAGCGGCGACGCCCGCGAAGTCCATCACATCGCGATGCTCATCGGGTACGGCGCGGCCGCGGTCAATCCCTACCTCGCATTCGAGTCGATCGAGGACCTGATCCGCGAGGGCGAGCTGACCGGGATCGAAACTGCCACCGCCGTGCGCAATTACGTCAAGGCGCTGGGCAAGGGCGTGGTCAAGGTGATGAGCAAGATGGGCATCTCCACGGTCGCGTCCTACACCGCCGCACAGGTTTTCGAGGCGATCGGGCTGAGCCGCGACGTCGTCGACGAGTACTTCACCGGCACCACCAGTCAACTCGGCGGCGTCGGGCTGGATGTGCTGGCCGAGGAGGTCAAGCTGCGCCACCGGCGGGCCTACCCGGAGAACCCGACCGAACGGGTGCACCGGCGCCTCGAAGTCGGCGGTGAGTACGCATTCCGCAGGGAGGGCGAGCTGCACCTGTTCACCCCGGAAGTGGTGTTCCTGCTGCAGCATTCGACCCGTACCGGGCGTCGCGACATTTTCGCCAAGTACTCCGAGGAGGTCGACCGGCTGTCCCGGGAAGGTGGGGCACTGCGCGGCCTGTTCGAGTTCAAGAAGGGGCTACGGCCCCCGGTCCCGTTGGAGGAGGTCGAACCGGTCGAAGCCATCGTGACCCGCTTCAACACCGGGGCCATGAGCTACGGGTCCATCTCGGCGGAGGCTCACGAGACCATGGCGATCGCCATGAACAACCTCGGTGGGCGGTCCAACAGTGGTGAAGGCGGGGAGGACGTAGACCGGCTCTACGATCCGCGCCGGCGCAGTGCGGTCAAACAGGTCGCCTCCGGCCGCTTCGGCGTCACCAGTGACTATCTGGTGAACGCCACCGACATCCAGATCAAGATGGCTCAAGGCGCCAAACCCGGCGAGGGAGGCCAGCTTCCGGGATACAAGGTGTATCCCAACATCGCCAAGACCCGGCACTCCACGCCCGGTGTGGGACTGATCTCGCCACCTCCGCACCACGACATCTATTCGATCGAGGATCTCGCCCAACTCATCCACGACCTGAAGAACGCGAACGCTGACGCGCGGATCCACGTGAAGCTGGTCAGCAGTGTCGGGGTCGGCACGGTCGCGGCCGGGGTGTCCAAGGCGCATGCCGACGTGGTGCTGATCTCGGGGTACGACGGCGGCACCGGTGCTGCGCCGTTGACCTCGCTCAAGCACGCCGGAGCGCCGTGGGAGATCGGGCTGGCCGACACCCAGCAGACACTGGTGCTCAACGGTTTGCGTGATCGGATCACCGTGCAGTGCGACGGTGGCATGCGCAGCGCACGCGATGTGATCGTGGCGGCGCTGCTGGGCGCTGAGGAGTTCGGTTTCGCCACCGCACCTCTGGTGGTGTCGGGCTGCATCATGATGCGCGTCTGCCATCTGGATACCTGCCCGGTCGGAGTGGCCACGCAGAACCCCGAACTGCGGGCACGGTTCAACGGCAAGCCCGAGTTCGTCGAGAACTTCTTCACGTTCATCGCCGAGGACATCCGGCACTACCTGGCGGAGTTGGGGTTCCGCAGCATCGACGAGGCGGTCGGCCATGCCGAGATGCTCGACACCGATCCCGGTGTGGCGCACTGGAAGAGCCGTGGCCTCGACCTCAGCCCGATCTTCGCACTGCCGACCGACGCCGACGGCAGCGTGCTCACCCAGCGACGGCGGGTTCGCGGTCAGGATCACGGACTCGACCAGGCACTCGATCAGACCTTGATCCAACTTGCCGAGGGTGCGCTGGAAGATGCCCATCCGGTTCGGCTTGAGCTGCCGGTGCGCAACGTCAACCGCACGGTGGGCACCCTGCTGGGTGCCGAGGTCACCCGTCGCTACGGCGCGGCCGGGTTGCCCGACAACACTATTCACATCACCCTGACGGGGTCGGCCGGCCAGTCGATCGGAGCCTTCCTGCCGCCGGGGGTCACCCTGGAGCTGATCGGTGATGCCAACGACTACGTGGGCAAGGGACTCTCGGGAGGACGGGTGATCGTGCGACCGCCCGACGACGTGTTGTTCCTGCCGGAGGACAACGTGATCGCCGGCAACACCCTGCTCTACGGCGCCACCTCGGGTGAGGTGTTCCTGCGGGGCCGGGTCGGCGAGCGGTTCTGCGCCCGCAATTCCGGAGCCCTGTCCGTCGTCGAGGGCGTGGGCGACCATGCCTGCGAGTACATGACGGGTGGCCGGGTGGTGATCCTGGGCAAGACGGGACGCAACCTGGCTGCCGGCATGTCCGGCGGTATCGCCTACGTGCTGGGCCTGGACCCGGCCAAGGTCAACACCGAGATGGTGCAACTGCAGCTGCTGGAACCCGAGGACCTGACCTGGCTGCATGATGTGGTCGCGGCCCATGCGCGCCACACCGGCAGTACGCTCGCAGCCTCGATCCTGGCCGACTGGCCCAGGCGCAGTGCGCAATTCACCAAAGTAATGCCCACCGACTACCAGCGTGTGCTGCAGGCGACCCGGATGGCCAAGGCCGAGGGACGCGATGTGGACAGCGCGATCATGGAGGCCAGCCGTGGCTGATCCGACCGGATTTCTTCGGGTACCCAAGATCGAGGCCGCCAAGCGGCCGGTCGAGGAACGCGTGGGGGACTGGCGCGAGGTATACGAGCGTGAGGACCCCAACGAGCGCGCCGGGGAGGTGGCGCAGCAGGCGCGTCGCTGCATGGACTGCGGAATCCCGTTCTGCCACTCCGGCAAAGCCGGCTGCCCGTTGGGCAACCTGATCCCGGAATGGAACGACCTGGTGCGGCGGGGTCGCTGGGACGCGGCCAGCGATCGCCTGCACGCCACGAACAATTTCCCGGAGTTCACCGGTCGGCTGTGCCCGGCGCCGTGTGAGGCGGCCTGCGTGCTGTCGATCGCCGAGGAGCAGACCGGCGGCAGTGTGACGATCAAGCGGATCGAGCAGACGATCGCCGACCACGCCTGGATGAACGGCACCGTCGAGCCTCAGCCGGCTGCGATCTCCACCGGCAAGAGCGTCGCTGTCGTCGGCTCAGGCCCGGCGGGTCTGGCTGCCGCACAACAACTCACCCGCGCCGGCCACGAGGTCACGGTCTACGAGCGCGACGACCGGGTGGGTGGATTGCTGCGCTACGGCATCCCCGAGTACAAGCTCGAGAAGTCGGTGCTCAATCAGCGCTTGGCCCAGATGCGCGCCGAGGGAACGCGATTCGTCACCGAATGTGAGGTCGGCGTCGATCTGACCGTGGAGCAGTTGCGCCAGCGCCATCAGGCGGTGGTGCTGGCGGTCGGTGCGCTGCGGGGTCGCGACAACGAGGTGCCCGGCCGGGAACTCGACGGCGTGCACCTCGCCATGGAGCATCTGGTGCCGGCCAACCGGGAATGTGAGGGTGACTCCTCCACGCCTCTCTCGGCCGCAGGCAAACACGTGGTGATCATCGGTGGCGGTGACACCGGCGCCGACTGCCTGGGCACCGCGCACCGCCAAGGCGCCGCCTCGGTGACTCAGCTGGACTACAACGCCGAGCCGCCCGAGATCCGCGACGACGACCTCTCGCCGTGGCCCACCTGGCCGTTGGTGCTGCGGACCTCCCCGGCCCACGCCGAGGGTGGCGCCCGCCGTTTCGAGGTGGCTGTGCAGCGATTCATCGGCGACGACAACGGCCATGTGCGGGCCATCGAGATCGCCGAGGTCCGGGTGACACGGGACGCCGAGGGGCGCCGCGAGATCACCCCGGTGGGCGAGTCGTTGCAGATTCCCTGCGACCTGGCATTGCTGGCGATCGGGTTCGAGGGTGTCGAGCACATGGCGTTGCTCGACGGGTTGAACCTGAAACTGACCCGGCGCGGCACCGTGTCCTGCGGTTCGGACTGGCAGACCGACGCCCCTGGGGTGTTCGTGTGCGGCGACGCGCACCGCGGCGCCTCGCTGGTCGTGTGGGCCATCGCCGAGGGCCGCAGCGCGGCGCACGCGGTCGACGCGTACCTGATGGGCGAGTCGGATCTGCCGGCCCCGGTGCGGCCGGGCACCCTCCCTCTGGCCGTCATCTGAATCGATTAACGACTATGCTGACATGACGTGAGCAGACGCGGAAAGATCGTTTGTACGCTTGGCCCCGCTACCAGCACGGATGAGACGGTACGGGCCCTGGTGGAGGCCGGTATGGATGTCGCCCGGCTGAACTTCAGCCATGGTGATTACACCGACCACGAGGCCGCCTACAAGCGGGTGCGGGCGGCATCGGATGCCACCGGTCGCGCCGTGGGTGTACTCGCTGACCTGCAGGGTCCCAAGATCCGCCTCGGCCGCTTCGCCGAGGGCCCGACCTACTGGGCGGCCGGTGAATCGGTGCGGATCACCGTCGATGACTGTGAGGGCACCCATGACCGGGTGTCGACCACCTACAAGCGGCTGGCCGAGGATGCCCGGCCGGGCGACCGTGTCCTCGTCGACGACGGCAACGTCGGTCTGAAGGTCGACGAGATCGACGGCAACGACGTGGTCTGCACGGTCACCGAGGGCGGTCCGGTCAGCAACAACAAGGGCATGTCGCTGCCCGGGATGAACGTGACGGCCCCGGCGCTGTCCGAGAAGGACATCGAGGATCTCGAATTCGCGCTGCGCCTGGGCGTCGATCTCATCGCCCTGTCGTTCGTCCGTTCGCCCGCCGACATCGAACTCGTCCACGAGGTGATGGACCGGGTCGGCCGACGCGTTCCGGTGATCGCCAAGCTGGAGAAGCCGGAGGCCGTCGAGAACCTCGAGGCGATCGTGCTGGCGTTCGACGCGATCATGGTCGCCCGCGGTGACCTCGGCGTCGAACTGCCGCTGGAGGAAGTGCCGCTGGTCCAGAAGCGGGCCATCCAGATGGCAAGGGAGAACGCCAAACCCGTCATCGTGGCCACCCAGATGCTGGAATCGATGATCGAGAGCTCCCGGCCCACCCGGGCCGAGGCCTCCGACGTCGCCAACGCCGTCCTCGACGGTGCGGACGCGGTGATGCTCTCCGGGGAGACCTCGGTCGGCAAGTATCCGCTGGAGGCCGTTAAGACGATGGCCCGCATCATCAAGGCGGTCGAGGACAACTCGGTCACGGTGCCCCCGCTGACACACACCCCCCGCACCAAGCGCGGCGTGATCTCCTACGCGGCCCGCGACATCGGTGAGCGCCTCGACGCCAAGGCGCTGGTGGCCTTCACCCAATCCGGGGACACCGTCCGCCGCCTCGCCCGGTTGCACACCCCGCTTCCGGTCCTGGCGTTCACGGCGCTTCCCGAGGTCCGCAGTCAGCTGGCGCTGACCTGGGGCACCGAGACGTTCATCGTGCCGCAGATGGCCAGCACCGACGACATGATCCGCCAGGTGGACAAGTCGCTGCTGGATCTTGGCCGGTACAAGCGCGGTGAGCTGGTGGTCATCGTCGCGGGCGCTCCGCCGGGCACAGTAGGCTCCACGAATCTGATCCACGTGCACCGCATCGGGGAGGACGACGTCTAGCGGTCCTCAGCCGCAGAGCGCCTGCAAAAAGTTCTCGAAAGGCATTCCTTGACACACCCGGATTTCGAGGAGCTGCTGGCTGTTCTCGATCTGAATCGCGTCGACGACAACCTGTTCACCGGCTCGCATCCGAGCAAGAACCCGGTGCGCACCTTCGGCGGGCAGATGATCGCGCAGGCTTTCGTCGCGGGCGGCCGCACACTGGAGCACAATCTCGCCCCGAGCGCATTGAACGCGCACTTCATCGCCGGTGGCGATCCGGAGAAGGATCTGGAGTTCCACGTCGTGCGGCTGCGAGACGAACGCCGGTTCGCCAACCGCCGCGTGGACGTCATGCAGGACGGCAACCTACTGACCACGGTGATGTTGTCCTACATGAACGCCGGTCGGGGCCTCGAGCACAGCGTGGCTGCGCCGGAGGTTCCGCATCCGGACACCCTGCCCAAGATCGACGAACTGCTCCGCGGCTATGAGAAGACGGTGCCGCTGTTCGTCGAGGCGTTGCGCCCGATCGAATGGCGGTACACCAACGATCCTTCCTGGATCATGCGGAAAAAGGGCGGCAAGCTCGATCACAACCGGGTGTGGCTCAAGACCGAGGGCGCGATGCCCAGCGACCCGGTGCTGCACGGTGCGGCCCTGGTGTACTCATCGGACACCACGGTGCTCGACTCGATCATCACCACCCATGGGCTGTCCTGGGGATTCGACCGGATCTTCGCGGTGACGATGAACCACTCGGTCTGGTTCCACCGGCCGATCAAATTCGACGAATGGGTTTTGTACTCCACCACTTCGCCGGTGGCGGCGGAGTCCCGCGGCCTCGGCAGCGGACACTTCTTCGATGCCTCGGGTCACTTGCTGGCGACGGTGGTGCAGGAGGGAATCGTCAAGTACTTCCCGTCGTGACACCGCTCAGCGGGTAGGCGTCGGTGTCACACCGAACGAATCCTCGACCCGTCGCTCGAATTCCCGCTCGCACTGCTGTTGGGCCGCGGTGTCGTCACCGGCGCGCTCCAGGCACTGCACGTAGTCCGGGCCGCCGATGTCATCGAACCATTGCTTGCCGAAGTGCACCCAGATGCCGATGAACACGAGCGACAACACGCACGCGATGGCGCCGAGCACGATCCCGGAGACGGCGACACCGCCATTGGTGGCCTCGCCGCGTCGGCTGCGTCCTTGGGCGAGGAATCCGAGGATCACCGCGGTGACGCCGAATATCAGGCCGCCGATCACCGACCACGTCAGCAGCAGAGCGATGATCGCGATCACCAGCGCGGCGATGCCCAGACCGTTGGCGGGGCTGCGTTGGACGGGCTGCATCGGGTACCCGCCGTACGGCGGCGGGGCCGGCGGGTAGGCCCCGGGATAGGCGCCGGGGGGCGGCCCGTAGGGATACGCCGGGGGCGGGGGAGGTCCGGTCGGCTGTGGCTCGTCAGACCCGGGCGGGTTGGAACGCTCGTCGGTCATGTCAGTGAGGCTACTCGCTGATCGCCGTGCCGGGTTGTCCGCAACGGACGACGGGGCAGTCGAGCGTGTCCGGTAGGTGATGGGTGGCGACGACGACGGAACGCTCGGCCGCGAACCAGCCACCCGGAGTGAGGATTTCGGTGAGGATCCGTTGACTGTCGGCGGCGTCCAGGTTCTCGGTCGGTTCATCGAGAAGCACGACCGAGAAATCTGACAGCAGCACCCTGGCCAGGAGCAGTCGGCGACGCTGTCCGGCCGACACTGCGGTATGGCCACCTTCGAGTACGGTCGACAAACCCTCGGGTAGGCCGGCAAGCCAGCCCGCGAGGCCGACACGCTGGAGCGCGGCGAGCAGTTCGGAGTCGGTGGCATCACCGCGGACCACCAGCAGATTGTCCCGCACCGTGGTCTCGAAGATGTGTGCGTCTTCGGCGAAAAATGCTGCACGCCCGGAATTTCCGTTGAGCTCGTCGGCCAGCGCCATGAGCATGGTGGTCTTGCCCGAGCCGCTGGGGCCGACGACGGCGAGCCTGCCGCCGGCGGGCAGGTCGACCGGGGGAGCCGTGGGCCGCAGGCGGGCCGCGGGGTCGCTCTCGGTGAGTTCGAGGAGACGCCGCGCGGCGATGCGGGACTTGGTGAGCCCGACTGCGGCGTCGGGAAGCGCGGTGGTTGCCTCGAAGGCCGACAACGGCAACAGCATCAGGATGGCCAGGGTGGTCGGCGCGGTGGTGGGAGCCAGGGCGATACCTGCGATGACGGCGCCCAGGACACTGGCGCCGATGGCGATGCTGGGCAGGGCAGCGGCCAGCGCAGCAGGCGCCGCGGCGCGGTCGGCGGCCCGCCCCCAGTCGCGGTGGTGGCGTTCAGCGGTGGCGATCACCTCGTCGAGCCGTCCGCTCACCCGCAACTCCGGGGCGTACTCGAGGGCCAGCATCGTCGCGGAATCGCGGTCACTACGGTGTTGAACCGCAACGGATTCCGCAGCAGCCACCGCACGGGCCGTGACTGCGGGGGCCACCACTCCGGCGATCAGCAGGCACAGTCCCAATACGGCGGCAGCGCTCGGCGAGATGAGTGCGATGACGGCGACGGATATGCAGCTCAGCACCGTCGCCACCACGATCGGCAACACCGAGCGCACCACGACATCGGCCAGTTCATCGACCGAGCTTCCGACCCGGGCCACCAATTCGCCACTGGGCCGCCGCATCGCGACGTCCTCGGGTCCTGTGGCGAGCTTGCGGTAGAGCCCGGTGCGGGCGCTGGCTGCCGCCCGCAGCGCCGTGTCATGGGCAGCCAGTCGCTGGCAGTAGCCGAGCACGCCGCGCGAGATACCCAGCGCACGTACCGCAACCACAGCGACGGACAGGTCCAGGATCGGGGGCATCTGCCAGGCACGGGTGATCAACCATGCCGAGACACCCGCCAGAGCCAGGGCACTACCGAGGGACAGCACACCGAGAACACAGGCCAGGACCAGCCTACTCAACCGGGGGCGCAGCAACTCCAGTGTCAGCCGCAGCAACGGATCACGACGAAACATGAACCGCACCAATCGTGATCACCCGGTCGCCGACGGCCAAGATCGGGTCCCGGTGTCCGACCACCACCACCGTGGCCCCGGCCTGCGCCCGGGTGACGATGGCCTGCAGCACCCGCTGCTCCAACACGGCGTCCAGGTGAGCCGTGGGCTCGTCGAGCAGCAGCAACCGGGCGGACGACCCGAGGGCGCGGGCGAGTCCCAGCCGCTGTCGTTGGCCCAGGGACAAACCCACTCCGGTACGGCCGATCTGGGTGTCGAGGCCGTCGGGAAGGTCGTCGAGGACCTCGTCGAATCCGGCGTCGCGGCAAGCCCGGTCCAGGTCCGCCAGTGGTCCGAGCAGCTCCAGGTTGTCGCGGACGGTACCGGGGATGAGAACCGGACGGTGGGGAAGCCAGGCGATGTCGTGCCACCACGCCGTCAGATCCAGGTCGGCGACATCGATCCCGTCGACCCGCACGGGGCCTGACGGCAGTGTGGTCAAGCCGAGAACAGCTTGCAGCGCAGTGGATTTTCCGGCGCCGTTGGGTCCCGTCAGCACCGTCACCCGGCCGGGTTCGATCGCCGGACCAAGACCGTCCAACTCGATTGTCGGTGCGGAGCTCGAGATCCGGACGCCGCCGTTGACCGGGGCGTGGGTCTGGCACAGCCGAAAAGCCTCTTCTGCGGCCGTTTTGCCGTCCTGCGCGGCATGAAACGCCGCGCCCACCCGGCGCAACGGCCAGAACACCTCGGGGGCCAGCAGCAGGACGGTCAATCCGGCCGTCAGGGTCACCTCGCCGTACACCAGCCGCAGACCGACACTCACCGCCACCAGCGCCACGCCGAGCGTGGCGAGCAGTTCCAGTACCAGCGAGGACAGGAATGCGATCCGCAGCGTTGCCATCGCCGAACGACGTTGTGCTGCAGTCAGTTCGGCGATTCGTTGCACTGACCCGTCGGCTCGGCCGAGGGCCCGCAGGGTCGGGATCCCCGCCACCAGATCGAGCAGGCGGGCCTGCAGCGTGGTCATGGCGGCCAGCGCGGCGGCCGAGCGTTCGGCGGTGACCAGACCGATCAGCACCATGAAGATCGGAATCAAAGGCAGCGCTATCACCACGATTGCCGCCGCCTGAAGGTCGTAGCAGGCCATCACGACCACCGCCACCGGAGTGAGGACCGCGGCCTGCACCACGGCGGGCAGATAACCGGTGAAGTAGGGGCGCAGCCCGTCGAGTCCGCGGGTTACCACTGCCGCAGCGGCATCACGGTCGGCTGCCAATCGCCTTGGTGGCGAAGTGGTCACCGAGCACAGGACCTGGCTGGACAACTCGCCGATCACCGCGGTGGCGCCGCGTTGTGAGAGCCGTCCCTGGAGCCAGTGTGCGGCTGCCCGCAACACCCACAGCGCACACAGCGCGACGATGGCGGTGCCGTGGCGGGCCGCCGAGGCCGGTTCGGTGATGATGCCTGCGACGATGTGTGCCAACACGACGGCTGCGGCGATGGTCGCGGCGCTGATGGTTATGCCGCACCCCACCGTCCCCAGGAGATGGCGCCGCAGTGCCGCCGTCGACCCGGTGGCGCCGCGGACGCCGAGTGCGCGCCAGAGGTTCAGGCCGACCGCCGTGACAATCCGATGGGCGCCGGGATGCGATCCGCCGAGATCCGCTTGCGGAACACCCAGTAGGTCCAGCCCTGGTACACCAGGACCAGAGGCAGCAGCGTCAACGAGGCCCAGGTCATGATCTTCAAGGTGTACGGGGTCGACGAGCCGTTGTAGATCGTCACACCCCAATCCGGGTTCAGGGTCGATGGCAGCAGGTGCGGGTACATGGCGCCGAACAGCAGGATGACGACGGAAGCCACGACCACCACCGTGGCGACAAACGCCCACCCTTCCCGCGACCGCGACCACATGAGCGCGACCGAGATCAGCAGCGCGATCACAGCTACCGCCAACGGCGCCCAGGTCCATGGCTTGCCGTGGGCCAGTTGCGTCCACAGCCCGAAGCCCCCGGCCAACAGGATCACCGGCAGGGTCAGAATCCGGGCGAACCGGAACGCGTCATCGCGCACGGGCCCTGAGGTTTTCAACGCGATGAAAACCGAACCGTAGAACGCGAACAACGATGCGGTGGCCAGGCCGCCGAGCAGGGTGTAGGCGTTGAGCACGTCACCGACGGTGGTATGGACCCGATGGTCGGCGTCAATCGGTAAGCCACGCACCAGGATTGCGAAGGCAACGCCCCACAGTATCGCGGGCAACCACGATCCTACGGCGATGCCGATGTCGGCCCATTTGCGCCACTTGGTGTCATCGATCTTGCCGCGCCACTCGATACCCACGATTCGCAGGATCATTCCGAACAGAATTGCCAGCAGCGGCAGGTACAGCGCCGAGAACAGGGTGGCGTACCAGTTCGGGAATGCCGCGAACATGGCCGCACCCGCCGTGATGAGCCACACCTCGTTGGCGTCCCACACCGGCCCGATGGTGTTCAGGACGGCGCGCCTGCGACTTTCGGGATCGCCCTCGCCTGCGCTTCCCAGCGGGGCCATGAGCATCCCGACGCCGAAGTCAAAGCCTTCCAGTACCACGAATCCGAGGAACAGAACGGCGATGAGTATGAACCAAAGTTCTTGGAGTCCCATCTGCGATCAGTCCTCTCAGTACGCGAACGACAAGGGGGCGGATTCGTCCTCGCCGGGAGGCGTGGGCGGTGCGGGCTCGGAATCGTGTTCCAGCGGCCCTTCGGTCACATAGCGACGCATGAGCCAGAACCAGACGACCGCGAGGACGCCGTAGAGCAGGGTGAAGACCGCGAGTGAGAAGAACACCGTGCCGGCCGAATGATCCGACACGCCTTGTTGCACGGTCAGCCGAACCATCTGGTCGCCGGTCGGATTTGGCACCACCACCCAGGGTTGACGGCCCATTTCGGTGAATACCCAGCCGGCTGAATTGGCGAGGAACGGTGTCGGCAGGGTGATCAGGGCGAAGATGCCGAACCACCGCTGATCGGGAAGCCTGCGACGACGGGTGAGCCACAGTGCCACCAGGGCGAACGCCAGTGGCACCAGCATGAGGCCGATCATGGCTCGGAACGACCAGTAGGTGACGAACAGATTCGGCCGGTAGTCGCCGGGGCCGAACCGTGACTCGTACTGCTGCTGCAGGTCGTTGACGCCCTCCAGGGTGACGCCGCTGAACTTGCCCTCGGCCAGGAAGGGCAGCACGTAGGGAACCTCGATCACGTGGGTCACGCTGGCGCAGTTGTTGTGCGTGCCGACGGTCAGGACCGAGAAGTCCGGATCGGTCTGCGTGTCGCACAGTGATTCGGCCGAAGCCATTTTCATGGGCTGCTGGACGAACATCAGCTTGCCTTGCACGTCACCGGTGAGGAACAACACCACCACGGCCGCCAGTGCGACCACACTGCCCAGAATCGTTGCCGGGCGGTACATCCCGGCGGAGTCGTGCGTGCCTTCCACGGCCGGGGTGTCCAGCGCTTCGCCGCGAGCGGCTCGGCGCCGGTCGCGCACCATCAGCCAGGCGCTCACCGCCGCGACGAACGTGCCGGCGGTGAGCAACGATCCGGCGACGACATGCAGGAATGCCCAGATCGCAGTGTTGTTGGTGAGCAGGGCGCCGAAGTCGATCAGTTCCGCGCGTCCGCTCTCCGGGTTGAACTTCGCTCCGACCGGATGCTGCATGAACGAGTTCGCCGCGATGATGAAGAAGGCCGAAGCGTTGACGGCGAAGGCCACCATCCAGATGCAGAACAGGTGCACCGCTCGGGGCAGTCGGGTCCATCCGAAGATCCACAGCCCGATGAACGTGGACTCCACGAAGAACGCGACCAGGCCTTCGAATGCGAGCGGGGCACCGAAGATGTCGCCGACGAAGCGCGAGTATTCGCTCCAGTTCATGCCGAACTGGAATTCCTGCACGATGCCGGTGGCGACACCGATCGCGAAGTTGATCAGGAACAGCTTGCCGAAGAACCGCGTGAGGCGATACCAGCTGTCGTTGCCGGTGACCACCCACGCCGTCTGCATGACGGCGATCAGTGGCGCCAACCCGATGGTCAGCGGAACAAATATGAAGTGATAGACGGTGGTGATGCCGAACTGCCACCGCGATACGTCCAAAGCGTCCATCTGGCCCTACTTCCGAGGTCTCAGACCAATCTACGACGAAGTGTAGTAGACGGTTGGGGGCCAGGCGCCGACCTTGACCGGTGTCTTACGTCACCGGCGGCGCCTGGTGTGAGATTGCGGCTTTGAGCTTCTTGGCGTCGCTGCGGATTCCGAAGGCGGAGATCACCTCGAACACGCCGACGACGATCAGGATGATGCCGGTGACCTGAGTCAGCGCGACCAGACCCTCCAGCGGGGCGACGAACATGATGATGCCGGCGATGACGCTGACGATGCCGACGATGATCTCCCAGATCCGCCCGGGCAGGGCGGGGTCTCCGATGGCCGACATCGCGGTCGCGACGCCGCGGAAGATGAACCCGACACCGATCCAGATCGCGAGCAGGTCGATCGAATTCTGAAGGTTCACAAAGCAGAGCACGGCCAGCACGAGTGCCGCGGCGCCGCCGATGAACAGCAACACGCGGCCGCCGACCGACGAACGGATGCTGAACGCCAGCACGAGCTGCGAGATGCCGGTGATCAACAGATAGGCGCCGAAGAAGATGGCGGTGACGAAGATTGCGGCACCGGGACGGATGAAGACGAGGATGCCCAGGAGGATGGCAAGGATGCCGGTGACCAAGGCCGTCTTCCACAGGTGCGGCAACAAGCTTGGGGCAGCGGTGGTTTCCATGGTCGCAGTCTGGCACATACAGCGGCCCTGAACACGGATTTTACGGTACGGCTGTGGCGCTGAAGCATGCTCGTTAAGGTTCCGTTACCGGCGCTGCATCCCCGGCCGGAGGCCGTTAACGTCTCCGATTTGGGATAGCCCGACCACAGCCGCAGACAGAGAGAAGAGGCAACCGTGACTGTTGGATGTCGTCCCCGACGAAGCAAGATGTGGCGTTTTGCGGTGGTGGTCGCCGCGAGCGGCGCTCTCGCGTTGTCGGGCTGCGCGAACAATACCGAATCCGGTGGATCCGAAACCAAGACGACGACCGCGGCAAAGGTTGAGAAGGTGGATGCGATCGCCGCCACCGTGCCGGAGCCGATCAAGTCGAGCGGCAAGCTCATCGTCGGTACCGACCCGTCCTACCCGCCGAACGAGTTCAAGGACCCGGCCGGACAGATCATCGGCTTCGATGTCGATTTGATGAACGCGATTGCCGCCACCCTTGGCCTCACCCCGGAGTACCGGGCGTCGTTGTTCGACAAGATCATCCCGTCGGTCCAGGGCGGAAACTACAACGTCGGTATGTCCTCGTTCACCGACTCGAAGAAGCGCGAAGAGCAGGTCGACTTCGTCACCTACTTCAGCGCAGGCTCGTCGTGGGCGCAGAAGGTCGGTGCGGGGATCGATCCCGAGGACGCGTGCGGCAAGAAGATCGCGGTGCAGACGGCCACGGTGCAGGACACCGACGAACTGCCTGCGCGTAACGAGAAGTGCCTCAAGGAGGGCAAGCCCGCGATCCAGGTGGTGAAGTTCGACGACCAGACCGCCGCCACCAGTGCGGTCATGCTCGGGCAGGCTGACGCGATGTCGGCCGATTCCCCGGTGACCGCGTACGCGATCAAACAGAGCAACGGCAAGCTCGAGGCGGCAGGGGACGTATTCGACTCCGCCCCGTACGGCTGGGCGGTGCAGAAGGGGTCGCCGCTCGCGGCCTCCCTGCAGCAGGCCCTTCAGCACCTGATCGACAACGGTGTCTACAAGCAGGTGGCCGCGAACTGGGGCGCGGAGAACGGGATGATCGACAAGCCGGTCGTCAACGGTGCGATCAACTGAGCCGCCGATGACTGATGATGCATCGCCGCCACCCGCCATCGACGCAGTACCACTGAGGCATCCGTGGCGGTGGGTGGCGGCGATCGTCATCCTCATCCTGCTCGGGCTGTTCGTCTACGGTGCCGCCACCAACGAGGCCTACGGGTGGCCGACGTACGCGAAGTACCTTTTCGACCAGCGCATCTCGCAAGCGGCGTGGAACACGCTGCAGCTGACCATCTACTCGATGGTCCTGGCACTTGTCCTCGGTGTGCTCCTCGCAGTGATGCGGCTCTCGCCGAATCCGGTTCTCAAGGCCGTGTCCTGGACCTACCTGTGGATCTTCCGCGGCACGCCCATCTACGTGCAATTGGTGCTGTGGGGCCTGGTCCCGGTGATCTACCGGAACATTCAGATCGGCGTGCCGTTCGGTCCGAGCCTGTTCGAGTTCAGCCTGTCCGATCCGAACGTGTTCTGGCTGGCGGTTCTCGGCCTGGGCCTCAACGAGGCCGCCTACATGGCCGAGATCATCCGCGGCGGCCTGATCTCGGTGCCCGAAGGGCAGACGGAAGCCTCCGTCGCGCTGGGCATGTCGTGGGGAATGACCATGCGCCGCACCGTTCTTCCTCAGGCGATGCGCGTCATCATCCCGCCGACCGGCAACGAGTTCATCAGCATGCTGAAGACCACGTCGCTGGTCACCGCCGTTCCGTACAGCTTCGAGTTGTACGGCCGCTCAAAGGATATCGGGGTCGCGCTGTTCGAACCGGTTCCGCTGCTGCTGGTGGCATCCACCTGGTACCTGGCGATCACCAGTGTCCTGATGGTCGGTCAGTACTACCTCGAGCGGCACTTCTCGAGGGGCGCCTCGCGCAGGCTCACCTCCAAGCAACTTGAGGCGTTGGCCAAAGCGCAGATGGGAGAACCACATCCATGACCGCCGTCGCCGAACCGATGGTGCGGGCCGAAAGCGTGTGCAAGAACTTCGGAGCCCTGCACGTGCTCAAGGGCGTCACCCTGGACGTCGGCAGGGGTGAGGTGTTGTGCATGGTCGGCCCGTCGGGCTCGGGCAAGTCGACGTTCCTGCGCTGTATCAACCATCTCGAACAGGTCAACGCCGGCCGCCTCTATGTCGACGGGGAGCTGATCGGCTATCGCGAACGTGGCGGCAAGCTGCACGAGATGGCCCCGCGAGATGCCGCCCGGCAGCGCCGCGACATCGGCATGGTGTTCCAGCATTTCAACCTGTTCCCGCACCGCACCGCGCTGGAGAACATCATCGAGGCGCCCATCCGCGTCAAGAAGGTGAAGAAGGACGCCGCGCTGGCCCGGGCCAAGGACCTGCTCGACCAGGTGGGTTTGGCCGCCAAGGCCGACGCCTATCCCGCACAACTGTCGGGCGGGCAACAGCAGCGCGTGGCCATCGCCCGGGCACTGGCGATGAATCCGAAGCTGATGCTGTTCGACGAGCCGACTTCGGCGCTGGATCCCGAGCTTGTCGGCGAGGTACTGGCGGTCATCAAGAAGCTCGCGGGTGAGGGCATGACGATGGTGGTGGTCACCCATGAAATGGGTTTCGCCCGCGAGGTCGCCGACAAGCTGGTGTTCATGGACGGCGGCGTCATCGTCGAGACCGGTCCTCCGCGTGAGGTGATGGCCAACCCCAAACACGAACGCACAAAGGAGTTTCTGTCGAAGGTGATGTAGCGTCGATTACGTGGCATCCGCACGAGAAGGTGTTTTCGTCACGGTCGGTGAACTCCGAGAGCACATCGCCTCGGGAGCGCCGGTCACCGTGCTCGACGTGCGTTGGTCGTTGGCCGAGCCCGACGGTGAACAGGGCTATCTGAGCGGTCATCTACCTGGCGCGGTCTACGTCTCGCTGGACGACGAACTGTCGGACCACCGGCTCGCCGGCCGCGGCAGGCATCCGCTGCCTTCCGGCACCGACCTGCAGGCCGCGGCGCGGCGGTGGGGAGTGCGCAAGGGCGTGCCCACGGTCGTATACGACGACTGGAACCGCGCTGGATCGGCCAGGGCCTGGTGGGTGCTCACCGCGGCGGGCATCGCCGGTGTCCGCATCCTCGACGGCGGCCTCGCGGCCTGGTCGGCAGCGGGTGAGACCCTGCAATCGGGCCCGGTCACGCCCGAAGCCGGTGACGTCGACGTCGTTCACGACGACCTGTACAACGGGGCTCTTCGCACCCTGACCGCCGAACAGACGCAGTCCGCCGTGGACGTGCTGCTGGACGCGCGGGCGCCCGAACGCTTCCGCGGGGACGTCGAACCCGTCGACCCGGTGGCCGGCCACATTCCTGGGGCCACCAATCTGCCCAGCACCCAGTTCCTTTCCTCCGACGGCACGCTGCTCGCCGACGCCCCGCTCCGTGCGCTGCTCGCCGACCGGGGCGTGGCCGGCGGTGCCGACATCGGCACCTACTGCGGGTCGGGGGTGACGGCGGCGCTGGCGGTGGCAGGGCTGGCCGCAGCTGGGGTGGACGCGGCGTTGTATCCGGGGTCCTGGTCGGAATGGGCGTCGAATCCGGACCGGCCCGTGGCTCGGGGCGAGCGGTAGTCGCAACGCGCGAAATCCCTGCGCCCAGGTGCGGGGCGGCAACTTTATGCTGGGCCAATGCAGAGCAGCCCCGACCCGGTCACGCCGTTGTGGCGTGCCGCGCAGATCTTTCGGCTGCTGAGCTGCCTGTACGCGCTCGGGTTCCAGATCGCGATCAACGACGATCTGGCGCGTCCGGTCCTCGCCGGTGTGCTGTGCGCGGCACTGATCGCCTGGAGCATCGCGTGCGCGATCGCCTACCTGCAGGGTTTCGGTCGTCGTCCATCGTGGGTGGTCGCCGAGATCGTGGTGGTCCTGGCTTTCATGCTGTCCACCGAGTTGGTGGCGTCCGACCATTGGATCGCCGACAACCAGTCGTGGCCGACCACGTTGTGGGCGACGAATGCCACCATTTCGGCGGCGCTGCAGTTCGGTCCGGTCGGGGGGATGGCGGCCGGGCTGGCAGTGATGGCTGCGGCGGCCGCGTTGAAGGGTTACGTCAGCATCAATCTGGGCCGCAATGCCACGATCGTCATCGAACTGGCGGTGGGGCTGGCGGTGGGCATGGCCGCTCAGACCGCGCGCCGCGCCCATGCCGAGTTGGAGCGCGCGGTGCGACTGGCCGCCTCTCTGGAGGAACGGGAGCGACTGTCCCGCCGGGTCCACGACGGTGCCATCCAGGTGCTGGCCCTGGTATCGCGGCGGGGTCGCGAGATCGGCGGCGAGACAGCGCAACTGGCTGAACTCGCAGGGGAACAGGAGCGAGCCCTCCGCAGGTTGGTCAGCGCACCCGACCCGGAAGTGCACACCGGCGGGGCCACAGACATCGGCGCACTGCTGCGGGGTCGCGCCTCGGACCGTGTGTCGGTCAGCTTGCCGGCAGAACCGGTGCTGCTCGACCACGAGGCCGCCCATGAGTTGTTCGCTGCGGCGAGCAACGCCTTGGACAACGCCGCCGCGCATGCCGGGCCCGACGCCCGGGTTTTCGTCCTGCTCGAAGACCTGGGGGATTCGGTGACGGTGAGTGTCCGCGACGACGGTGTCGGCATCGGCGAGGGCCGGCTGGCCGAGGCGGCCCGTGAAGGTCATGTGGGGATCACGAAATCGATTGTGGGCCGGATGGATTGGCTGGGAGGTCGGGCACAGTTGCATACCGCGCCGGGATGCGGCACGGAATGGGAGCTGACGTTGCCCCGCCCGGGCGGCGCCGCGATCGAGAAGGGACGGGGATGACCGAGACTGCCCTGACGGTGATGGTCGTCGACGATCATCCGATCTGGCGCGACGCGGTGGCACGCGACCTTGCCGACGAGGGATTCGATGTGGTGGCCACCGCCGACGGCGTGGCTTCGGCGCGCAGGCGGGCCGGTGTGGTGCTGCCCGATGTGGTGGTGATGGACATGAGCTTGTCCGACGGCAGCGGTGCCACGGCCACCGCGGAGGTGCTCACCGTGTCGCCGTCGTCGCGGGTGCTGGTGCTCTCGGCCTCCGACGAGCGTGACGACGTCTTGGAAGCGGTGAAGGCCGGGGCCACAGGGTATCTGGTGAAGAGCGCATCCAAAGCCGAGCTGACCGCGGCGGTGCGGGCGACCGCCGAGGGGCGTGCGGTGTTCACCCCGGGGCTGGCCGGGTTGGTCCTCGGCGAGTACCGGCGAATCGCTCAACGGCCCGACGACGGCCCGGCTACTCCGAGCCTGACCGAACGGGAGACCGAGGTGCTGCGCTACGTGGCAAAGGGGTTGACGGCCAAGCAGATCGCCACCCGTCTGTCGCTGAGTCACCGCACGGTGGAAAACCACGTCCAGGCGACGTTCCGCAAGTTGCAGGTCGCCAACCGGGTCGAATTGGCCCGCTACGCCATCGAACACGGCCTCGACGAGTAGTCCTACTCATCACGGCAGCCGGTTTTGTTGCCACGATGACCGCATGAGCGAACCTCATCGTGTTGTCATCGCCCGGATGTCCTCGGATCTTGCGGCGATCTCGGCGTATCTGAACCGGGTGTCGGCCGACCTCGGGGAGTTGAACCGGATGCTGGTGCAGGCCCCCGCGCCGGTGCCCGCATCCTTGGCCGTACCGCCTGCACCTCCTGTGCCGTCGCCATCACCGGTGCCCGTTGCCGCCCCCGTCCCGCCCCGCCCTGCGCCCTCTGCCCGTCCGGAACGGTCAGAAGGCTGGATCGGCAAGGCGCTGGCCGTGGCCGGGGTGACGGTGACCCTCACCGGTGTGGTGCTCCTGTTGGTGCTGGCGGCGCAGGCGGGGATCCTCCGGCCGGAGTTCCGGGTTGCCGCAGGCGCGGTTCTGGCCGCGGGGCTCGTCGGCGTGGGGTGGTGGCTGTACAACCGGCCGGGCGGCCGGGTCGGGGCGATCGCGTTGGCTGCGACCGGCGTTGCCGCCGCCTACATGGATGTGATCGCGGTGACCACGATCTATGACTGGGTGTCCGCGCCGGTCGGTCTGGCATTGGCCGCAGCAGTCGGCGGCGGCGGCCTGATGCTGTCGCGGCGATGGGACTCCGAACAGCTGGGTCTGCTGGTTTTGGTGCCGCTGATCGCCCTGGCGCCGGTCGTGACCGACGGTATGACGCTGTTGCTGATCGGGTTCATGCTGGCCTTGTCGGCCGCCGCGCTGCCGGTCCAGTTCGGTCGGGACTGGCTCTGGTTGTATGCCGCGCGCACTGCCGCGCCCACCTTGCCGCTGTTGATCGCGCTGGCGGCCACCTCGATCGACGGTCGCCACGACCTGGTCCTCGCACTGACCTGCGGGATCGCCGCAGTGCTGGCGCTGGTGGGTGCAGTGCTGGTGCTGCGTTGGTCCACCAGGCCGGCGGCGACGGCGGTCTTGGCGGCCGGTGGCGTCCTGCCGGTGCTGTGTGTCGCAGCTGCCGTCGATCGCGTCATCGCAGCACTCATGGCGGCGGCTCTGGCGGCTGCGCTGGTCGGGATCGTCACGATCGGTGACCGTGTACCCGGGATGAGCGCCATGGTCCGCCAGGTGTGGTCGGTACTGGCGGCCGTCGCCGCGCTGATCTCGGTGCTGGTGGCCTTCGACGGACCGGTTGCCGGTCCGCTGCTGTTGGCGATGGCCGCTGTGGTCGCAGTGGCGGGGCGCCGGCGCGGCGTGGCGCGGGGGATAGCCGTGGGCCTGGCGGCGGTGGGTGGTGCCGTGTACCTGGACTCCGCCGGACCCGACGCCCTGGTTCACGCGACGAAACTGTCTGCAGGGCTTACGGTTTCGGCGCTGATCGGCAGCGTTCTGGCGATCGCTGCGGCTGCCGCCATCTCGTGGGCGTGGTCGGCCGACAGTGAGGCGGATCAGGAGGTGGTCCGGCTGGTGTTGATGGTCGCGGCCGCCGCCGCAGGGTATGCCGCGACGGTGTTCACCGTCACCGCAGGCGTAGCCATCGGCGGTACCGGGGCCGGGTTCTTCGGCGGCCACATGGCGGCGACGATCTGCTGGATCGCGGTGGCGGCCGGGTTGCTCGGCTATGCGGCGCGACGTCCCAAGGCGCAACGATCGCTGCCGATCGGTGGCGGCATGGCACTCGTCGTCGCTGCCATGGCGAAGTTGTTCCTGTTCGACCTGGGCACCCTCGACGGGATGTTCCGCGTCGCGGTGTTCATCGTCGTCGGGTTGGCACTGCTGGGAATGGGGGCGGGTTATGCGCGCCTGCTAAATCAGCAGGACCAGGTGACCGAACGGCAACCGATGTGAGCGTGACCACATATTCACTAAACTGGATTGATTCCAGAATAGCTCCGGTTGTGTATGGCATGAGTACACGTCGAAACGAATCCGATATTCAGGGTTACCAGGCCGCACCGGAGCTCGGCGGTCATCTGCAGCAGGTGCTCGTCGACCTGATCGAGCTCGGGCTCCAAGGCAAGCAGGCGCACTGGAACGTCGTGGGCACGAACTTCCGGGATCTGCACCTGCAGCTCGACGAGGTCGTAGATTTCGCCAGGGAGGGCAGCGACACGATCGCCGAACGGATGCGCGCGTTGGACGCCGTCCCCGACGGACGGTCGGACACCGTCGTGGCGAGCACGACGCTGCCGGAGTTCCCCGCCTACGAGCGCAGTACCGACGAGGTGGTCGACCTGATCACCACCCGGATCTACGCGACCGTGGGCACGGTGCGCGACGTCCACGACTCGGTCGATGAGCACGATCCCACCACCGCCGACATCCTGCATCAGTTGATCGACGGACTGGAGAAGCTGGCGTGGCTGATCAAGTCGGAGAACCGCAAGGTCTAGGCGCCGGCAGGCGGCACAGCCGAGGCGGTACGCATCGGGCCGGCATTCTCCAGCCGGGTGCGTACCGCCTCGTCCCGGCGCCCGACCAGATACCAGGTGTGCATCAGGCCCTTGCCCTTGATCTCGACGTCGCCGCGCTCCTCGAGAACGAATGCGTGGCTTATTCGCTCGTACACGTTGTGCGGCACCTGAATTCGTCCGGCCACATCAGTGGTCTCCATGCGGGAGGCGACGTTGACGGCGTCGCCCCAGACGTCGTAGAAGAACTTGCGGGCTCCCACCACCCCTGCCACTACGGGCCCGGCGGCCAGGCCGATCCGCAGCGGCACCGCACGCCCTCGCGGATCCTTGAGGTCGGCGACGGCGTCGGCCAGGTCGAGGGCCAGGCAGGCCAGGGCCTCGATGTGATCGGCGCGCGGCTTGGGCACCCCGGCCACCACCATGTAGGAGTCACCGCTCGTCTTGACCTTCTCCAGGCCATGGCGGTCCACCAGCGCATCGAGATCGGTGTAGAGCCGGTCCAGAAAACCCACCAGATCCGTCGGGGTGATGTCGCTGGCGCGTTCGGTATAGCCGGCGATATCGGCGAACAGGATCGAGGCGTCGTCGTATTTGTCGGCGATGATCGTGCGTGACGGTTCCTTGAGGCGCTGGGCTATTGTCGCCGGCAGAATATTGGCCAGTAGTTGCTCGGATCGCTGATATTCGGCTTCCATCGCCTCTTCGGCCCGAGCCATCTCACGTAGCGACAACCAGACCGTGGCAAACACCATTACTCCGGCCGAGACTGCCGAAAGGATGAAGCCCGCGGTCAGTGCCCACGGTGGTCCGAGGCCCCGATCGTTGGGAACCAGGATTTCCAGCACGATCGCGGCGGCCACCGCCAGTGCCGTCAGCGTCCCCGCCAGCACGATGCGTTCGATTCCCAATACCAGCACTGCCAGCGACGCCGCCACGATGAAGTAGAACTGCAGCCCGGAGCCGGTCCCGACCGCGAAGCACATCGTCGACACCGATACGTAGGCGAACAGGAAGAATGCCAGCGGCGCGATCAGTTCACCGAATCGGTACAGCAGTGGCACCAGTAGGAATAACGCGGCGGATCCGAGGTTGACGAAGCCGAACCGCCACATGGGCCCGCCGAGGATCAGCTGGAAGACACCGAACCCCCCGGATACCGCGGCCGCGAGGCACGTCGCGATGGTCAACACGCGCAGCCGGCTAGACACGCTCTCGGCATAGTGCCGAGTGCGGGCCGGAATGCGGTTGTTCAACGCCATCTCGGGTATGCACACTGACCGGCGGAACTCGCTGACCACCACGAACAAAGGGTATCGCCGCAACCGACCCGGTTGGCCGACATTGACGCGGCCGCTATTTCGAAACCCGGTCCAGCAAACCCAACGGACTGCCGGTATGTCACAATGGGAACTTGTTCCAGTGCGTGCGGCTATATCTGTCGCGATCTCTTGTGGGGGGATCTTTTCGTGGACCGGTCATGGGTGCGTAACACCGCAGCTGGCTGTGCAATCGCTTGTGGTGCCATGGTGGCGGGACCGGGCATGCTCGGCACCGCGGTGGCCTCGGCCGATCTGTTCGGGATCGACTTCGATGTCCTGGACATCTTCGATCACAAGGACAAGAAGAAGAAGTCCGACCACAGCGCCAGGGTCGGCAACCAGCGCAGCGGTGGGGCGAAGAATTCCGGCGGCGGCCTCACCGGACCGAACGCGTCGACCGGGCCGAAGGTCAAAGTGGGTGCCGGCGAGGCTTCGGCGCCGTCGGCGGCCCGTTCGGCCTCGGCCGCCGAGGCTCCGCAGTCGTCGGGCGTCGGCGCAACCGGACAGGCTCCTTCGGCAGCGGTCACCGGTGGGACCGGGCAGGCTCCGTCTTCCGCGGTCGTGACCGGCGGGATCACGCAGGCGCCTTCGGCTGTCGTGTCCGGCGGCGGGGGAGGCGGTGCAGGAGCGCCGACCAACGGCAACATCGGCAGAGCCCCGAATCTGGCGCCGGTGCCCACTGCTCCGAGCAGCCGGGCGATCGTGATCCGCTCGGCCCCGCCCAAGGCCCCTGCCGCGCCGGCTCCTGCGGCACCCGCGGTGCCGGTCGCCCCCGCGCCCGTGGTCGTCCCGCCTGTTCCGGTGATCCCGGCCCCGGTGCCGTCGGCGCCTCCCGCCGGCGCGCCGCCTGCGGCCCCGAGTGCGCCGAGCATTGCGGCGCCAAGGTCCGAACCCCCCGCAGCACAGCCACTTTCGGTACCAGCCGTGCCGGAGTCCTTCCGGCTCGGCTACGCCGACTACCTGCGGACGGCCAGCACGAGCGACCTTCTGTTCGCCGTGCTGCCCGGCCTCGGCGGCATGGTGTTGATGACAGCGGCCGGCGGTTTGGTCGGTTTCCGCCAGGCCCGGGCGGCGCAGACGCTCCCGTCACCGCAGATCGCCCGATTCCTGCCCTGAACGAATTCAGATAACCGCTAGTGCCTGACCCCGGGGGACCGGGACCGGCGAACTGTGCCGGAGCGTGCGCCGGATGTATTCATCGCCGTGGGGTCGCATCCGTCGGCCCGCCCGTGTCAATGGCATACTTCGTGGTCCTTTCATAGAAAATTCATAGCCAGTTCCCAGTGCCGAAGCAGCGTGAATGGCCTCGGAGGTGCTCGAACACCGGTATTCACCGGTGGTGTCGGCTGGTGTGCCAGCGGCTGGGGCGTCACGGCGATTGTCAAGGCGTTGAACCGATTCCGGCCAACTGACTCGTTTGCGACAAATTGACGCAGCGGCATGGTTTACTCTTCGGGATCGGTTGCGCTCGTCGACGGGCGCCGCACGTTTGCGGGAGCTTCGTGCAGGGTCAGGCCTCGGATGCCACCGCATCCGGGGCTCGATCGTTCGCATCCGATCTGCAAATGCATGTTGAGCACCCGCAGGGTGCCGGCACGGAAGACAGTCGGAGGAACTCGCGATTTTCAGGATCCTGAAGCGGCTGTGGATTCCGCTGGTGCTGGTGGTGGTGGGAGTCGCAGGCGGATTCACCGTGTCTCGATTGCACGGCGTATTCGGCAGCCAGAGCCGCCCCGCGTACACCAGCGCCGAACGTGAGGAGAAGCGGCCCCATGACCCCAAGCACCTGGTTTACGAGGTGTTCGGTCCTCCGGGGACGCTGGCGACCATCAGTTATTTCGACGCCGATGCCGAACCGAGACTCATCAGGGATGCGCCGCTGCCATGGTCGATGGACTTCCCGATCTCCGATGCGACGGCGATGGGAAACATCTCCGCGCAAGGCAATACTGACTCGATCGGATGCCGCATCCTCGTCGGCGACGAGGTGAAGGACGAGAAGGTCAGGACTGGCGTGAGTGCCTTCACCTTCTGTCAGCTGAAGGCCGCATGAGCACGGACAGTGAGCCGATAACGGAGCCGTTGCCCATGGCCAGGCGCCGCCCGTTCATCGCACGCATGGTCCGCGTCCTGTCGGTGCCGATCATCCTGGCCTGGTTGGCGGTCACCGTCATCCTGAGTGTTGCCGTGCCTTCGCTCGAGCAGGTGGAGAAAGAGCATCCGGTAGCGATGGATCCCACCGCCGCACCGTCGTTCGAGGCGATGCAGCGCATGGGGCAACTGTTCGGCGAAGCCGGGTCCGGCGCTGTCGCGATGATCGTTCTGGAGGGGGAGCAGCCCCTCGGCGATGCCGCACACGGTTACTACGACGAGATGGTTCGTCAGCTCAAGGCCGACACCACACACGTCGTGCACGTCCAGGATTTCTGGGGCGATCCGATGACCCAGGGCGCCGCGCAGAGCGTCGACGGCAAGGCCACCTACGTACAGGTGACGCTCACCAGCAACACGGACATCTCGGCGGTCAAATCCGTTGAGGCGATGCGTGCGATCGTGGACCGGATTCCGCCGCCGCCGGGAATCAAGACGTATGTCACGGGACCGGCGGCATTCGCCGCGGATCTGGGCCCGGCCGGCAACAGGACGGTGGGGCTGGTCACCTCGCTGAGCCTCACGGTCATCTTCGTGATGCTGCTGCTCGTCTATCGGTCGATCATCTCCGTGATTCTCATGCTGGTGGTTGTCGGCATCGAATTGACGGTGGCCCGAGGGGTAGTGGCGTTACTCGGCAGTCTAGGGGTCATCGGTATCACGACGTTCGTCGTCAACCTGTTGGTGGCGCTCGCGATCGCGGCGGGCACCGACTACGGCATCTTCTTCACGGGGCGCTACCAGGAGGCGCGCCAGGCCGGCGAGGACAAAGAGGAGGCGTTCTATACGACGTTCAGCAGCGTCGCGAAGGTGGTCGTGGGTTCGGGCATGACGATCGCCGGAGCGATTCTCTGTCTGCACTTCACCCGCCTGCCGGTCTATCAAACCCTCGGCGTTCCCACCGCCGTGGGCATGACTGCCGCCGTATTGGTCGCTGTCACACTCGTTCCCGCGGTCATCGCCGTGGGTAGCCGGTTCGGGCTGTTCGAACCCAAGCGGAAGCTCACCACCCGGCGGTGGCGGAAGGTGGGAACTGCGGTCGTCCGGTGGCCCGGGCCCATTCTCATCGCGACGTGCGCGGTCTCGCTCATCGGCCTGCTCGCGCTTCCCGCGTACAAACCGAGCTACAACGACCAGAATTACATCCCGCAGGACATCCCCGCCAACGTGGGTTATGCGGCGGCGACGCGCCATTTCCCCCAGTCATTGATGATGGCGCCCGACATTCTGTTGGTCGAGGCCGACCACGACATGCGGAATCCGATCGACTTTCTGGTCTTGAACAAACTGGCCAAGGGTGTGCAATCCGTGCCCGGAGTCGCCATGGTCCAGGCACCGACCCGCCCCGCCGGGGAGCCGCTCAAACACTCGACGATCCCGTTCATGCTCAGCATGAGCAACGCGTCTCAAACCCATTTGATGCCGTTCCAGAAGGATCGAATGGAAGACCTGCTGGTGCAGGCCGACGACATGACCAAAACGATCGCCATCGTCAAGCGCATGCAGGCACTGACAGAAGAGATGGTCAGCACCACGCATCAAATGGTCGCCGATACCCACGAGCTGCAAACGGTGACCAATCAACTGCGCGATCACGTTGCGAACTTCGACGATTTCTTCCGACCGATCCGGAACTACTTCTATTGGGAACCGCACTGCTACACGATTCCGATATGTTCGTCGATCAGAGGGGTTTTCGACACGCTCGACGGGATTGACCAAATCACCGTCAAGATGGTCAGCCTGGTTGACAACCTCGATCAACTCGACGCGATTCTGCCGCAATTGGCCGCGCAGTTTCCGGTGATGATCTCGACCATGGAATCCACCCGAACCATGATGCTGACGATGCACAGCACCATGTCCGGGATCATGGACCAAATGGCGACGTCGAACGACAACGCCACCGCGATGGGCAAGGCATTCGACGCTGCCCAGAACGACGACTCCTTCTATCTGCCGCCGGAAGTCTTCGAGAACAAGGACTTTCAGCGCGTCATGGACATCTTCCTGTCACCGGACGGGAAAGCGGCCCGCATGCTCATCACCCAGCGAGGCGACCCGGCAACGACTGAGGGCATGTCGCTGGTCGACCCGATCGAAACCGCGGCCGAAGAAGCGCTCAAGGGCACGCCGCTGCAAAATGCCTCGGTCCATCTCACGGGCACCGCAGCGTCAGTGAAAGACCTGGTCGAAGCGTCCAAATACGATCTTCTGATCGCGGCTGTCGCCGCACTCTGCCTCATTTTCGGCATCATGCTCGTGGTGACGCGGAGCTTCATCGCCGCACTGGTCATCGTCGGCACGGTGGCGCTTTCACTGGGCGCAGCCTTCGGGCTTTCCGTGCTCATCTGGCAGCACATCCTCGGTATGCCGTTGAACTGGGTGGTGCTGGCGATGTCGGTGATCGTTCTGTTGGCGGTGGGTTCTGATTACAACCTGCTGCTGGTGTCCCGGATGAAAGAGGAAATCGGCGCCGGGATCAACACCGGCATCATCCGGGCCATGGGCGGCAGCGGCAAGGTGGTGACGGCCGCCGGCCTGGTGTTCGCGTTCACGATGTTGGTGATGGTCGTCAGTGACCTGGTCACTATCGGGCAGTTGGGTGCCACCATCGGCGTCGGTCTGTTGTTCGACACCTTGGTGGTACGCGCATTCATGACGCCGGCGATCGCCGCGCTGCTGGGGCGGTGGTTCTGGTGGCCGCAGCGGGTGCATCCACGTCCGCTCAGTGCAACGGGGCGCCCGTCGGGCCGCGGCCAGCTTGTGCGGTCGATCCTGCAGAGAGAAGAGCGCTGACAGCCATGAATGCGTCTTCCTTCTGTGCGGTGAAGGCCGCATGAGCGATCGGCACACAAGCGACCGGCCGCCGTTGATCGCTCGGGTGATCTATCGGCTGTCGGTGCCGATCATTCTCGGCTGGCTGGCGATCATCGCCGTCGTCACCTTCGCTGTTCCGTCACTGGAACAGGTCGGGCGGGAAAGCTCGGTGTCGCTGGTTCCCAAGGATGCGCCGTCGTTTCAGGCGATGCAGCGCATGGGGCAGGTGTTCGGCGAATCCGATTCCGACAGTGTGGCGATGATTGTCTTGGAGGGCGACAAACCCCTCGGCGAGGACGCGCGCAGTTATTACGATGATCTGGTTCGTCAGTTGCGGGCCGATACGAAACACGTGCAGCACGTTCAGGATTACTGGGGGGACTCACTCACCGCGTCGGGTGTTCAGAGTGCCGATGATCTGAGTGTCTATGTCCAGCTGAATCTCGCCGGCAACCAGGGGCAGGCCCTCGCGAACGAATCTGTGGAAGCGGTCCGGGGCATCGTGGCGGGAACGCCGCCGCCGCCCGGGGTGAAGGCCTACGTCACGGGTCCGTCCCCGCTGATCACCGACATGAACCACGCCGGTGACACGTCGATCATGAAGATCACGCTGGTGACCCTGGTGGTGATCTGTACGGTGTTGCTTTTCGTGTACCGCTCGGTCATCACCGTCGTTCTCCTACTGGCCATGGTCGGAATACAGGTGCAGGCGGCTCGGGGAGTGGTCGCATTCCTCGGCGATCACCAGGTTCTGGGGCTGTCGACATTCGCGGTGAATCTGCTGGTATCGCTCGGAATCGCGGTCGGCACCGATTACGGAATCTTCTTCATCGGGCGATATCACGAGGCACGTCAAGCTGGCGAAGACCGCGAAACCGCGTTCTACACCACCTATCGCAGCGTTGCCAAAGTGGTTGCGGCCTCAGGCTTGACGATTGCCGGAGCCATTTACTGTCTGAGCTTCACCCGGCTGCCGTACTTCGAGACGATGGGTATCCCATCCGCCATAGGTATGGCGGTTGCCGTCGCGGTTGCCGTCACGCTGGTTCCGGCCGTCATTGCCGTCGGCGGCCGGTTCGGGCTGTTCGAACCGAAGCGGAAGCTCATGGTCCGCCGGTGGCGGGGGGTCGGCACGGCGGTGGTCCGATGGCCGGTGCCGATTCTGGCCGGGGCGTGCGCGGTGGCGTTTGTCGGGCTGTTGGCCCTGCCCGGGTATCAGACCAGCTACGACGACCGGCTGTATGTGCCCCAAGACATCCCGGCCAATGTCGGATATGCCGCCGCCGAGCGTCATTTCCCCGAATCGCGGATGACTCCCGACATCCTGATGCTCGAAGCCGACCACGATATGCGCAACCCGACAGATTTCTTGGTCCTGCACAAGCTGGCCAAGAACATCTTCGCGGTCCCCGGGATTGCCACGGTGCAGAGCATCACCCGGCCTGAGGGCAGCCCGATCGAGCGCACGTCGATACCGTTTCAGATCAGCTTGCAGAGCGCCGGCCTCCGACAGATCGTGCCGTTCGCGAAAGATCGCATGAATGGCATGTTGAAGCAGGCGGACGACATGCAGAGAATGATCACCCAGATGGAGGGCACTCACAATCTGATGAAGTTGATCGGCTCGATCACCCACAACACGGTCGAGGTGACCGGGGAGACTGCCGAACTTACTGACGATCTGATGGCCACCGTTTCGAATTTCGACGACTTCTTCCGGCCGCTTCGCAATTACCTGTACTGGGAAGGTCACTGTTACGACATTCCCATCTGCTTCGCCATTCGATCAG
This sequence comes from Mycobacterium sp. 48b, assembly GCF_048282725.1. Classification (NCBI taxonomy): domain Bacteria; kingdom Bacillati; phylum Actinomycetota; class Actinomycetes; order Mycobacteriales; family Mycobacteriaceae; genus Mycobacterium; species Mycobacterium sp. 48b. The sequence goes on along the minus strand of NZ_JBLVUL010000001.1, from coordinate 4,464,885 downwards.
TGTTCGACGCGCTTGACAGCACCGACCAGCTCAGCCTTCAGATGCACAAACTTCTCAACAACTTGGTGAAAGTCGACGGGTTACAGGCGCAGCTTGTCACTCAGTTGCCGCCGATGATCGAGATCATGAAGTCGATGCGAGCCATGATGCTGACAATGCACAGCACCATGTCCGGAATGATCGCCATCATGGATGAGACGACGTCGAACGCCAGCGCGATGGGCAAGATCTACGACGGCGCCCAGAACGACGACTCCTTCTATCTTCCTCCGGAAGTGTTCGAGAACAAGGACTTCCAACGGGCGATGAGCTTGTTCTTCTCGCCCGACGGGAAGGCCGTCCGACTGATCCTCACGCACCGGGGTGATCCCGGAACTCCCGAGGGCATCTCTCGGGTCGATGCCGTACGGACGGCAGCCGAGGAAGCGATCAAGGTGACGCCGCTGCAGAACGCTTCCATCGACCTCGCCGGAACCGCTGCGACATACAAGGACCTGCGAGACGGGTCGAAATTCGACCTCTTGATCGCGGGTGTCGCGGCGCTCTGCCTGATCTTCGGCATCATGCTGGTGGTGACGCGGAGTTTGGTCGCCGCACTGGTCATCGTCGGTACGGTGGCGCTTTCGCTCGGTGCCGCGTTCGGGCTCTCGGTGCTGGTCTGGCAGCACATACTCGGCATCGAATTGCACTGGCTCGTCTTGGCGATGTCGGTGATCGTCCTGTTGGCGGTGGGTTCTGATTACAACCTGCTGTTGGTATCGCGGATGAAGGAAGAGGTCGGCGCCGGGATCAACACGGGCATCATCCGGGCCATGGGCGGCACGGGCAAGGTGGTGACGACCGCGGGCCTGGTGTTCGCGTTCACGATGCTGTCGATGGTGGTCAGCGACCTGCGCATCATCGGGCAGGTGGGTTCGACCATCGGGCTGGGCTTGTTGTTCGACACTCTGGTGGTACGTGCATTCATGACGCCGGCGATTGCCGCGTTGCTCGGGCGATGGTTCTGGTGGCCGCTGCGGGTCCGTCAGCGGCCCTCCAGTGCGGTCCTTGGCCCGGTGAGCCTTCCTTCCGCCCCACTGGTCAAGCAGGAGGCCTGATTTCGTGCTTTGGCAGACCTGGGCAAATCATGGGTGAGATGGGCCCGACCCGATTACAGTCGGAATTGTCGGGAGCAATGGTAGGGAGGAAGTTTGAATATGTTCCGTCTGTCGTTGACCAGACTGGCCGTCGGGCTCGGCGGCCTGGCCCTGTCGTTGACCGCCGGGGCCGGGATCGCATCCGCAGGGCCCAACCTGGATTCCGCGATCAACACGACATGCAGTTACCCGCAGTTGGTATCGGCACTCGATGCGCAGGATCCCCAGGTTCGTCAGGCATTCGACCAATCGCCGATACTGCAGCGCGGCTTGCGTCAGTTCATCGTCGACCCACCGGAGAAGCGGGCGAGGACGGCCCAGGACGTGGCCAACGCTCCGATGTTTCAGCCGTATCTCGGCACCATCGAGCAGGCGTTCAACACCTGCAACAACTTCTGATCCCGAGATGGGCGTCCCCGTCGTGTGAGGGCGCGGGGCGGCCAAGAGATTGTGCAGCATATGGCAATTCACCACGGCAGCAACGCATCTCCGAATACTCTGCCGTCATGAATCAGAGCCGGTGCAAAGCCGCGAAGCGCGCCGCAGGTTGCACATACGCAAACGGATCGTCGTCGGCGCCGCTCGCGGAGTTGTTCTCGTGAACCCGGCGGGACGCAGTGAGTCCGGGGCCCGCCCGGTCGCCCTGTTCGTGTTGGGTGTGCCTCGATCCGGAACGTCGGCGGTCACGCGGGTGTTGTCCCTGTGCGGTGCCACGCTCCCGACCGGGTTGTCGGGCGCGGACCCGCGCAACCCGCGTGGCTACTGGGAGCCGCGGGCGTCGCTTCATCTCAACAACACGATTCTGCGCAGCCATGGCAGCGCCGTGTTCGATGCGTCATTCCGCCTGCAGGAGGAGGGCGGACTCGATGAAGACCAGAAGGCCACCTGCATCAACAAGATTGGACAGTTTCTCTCGACGCTGCCGTCCGCGCCGCTCGTACTCATCAAGGATCTGCAGATCACGCTGCTTTCCGGTTTGTGGTTCGAGGCCGCGCGGCAGGCCGGCTTCGACGTCGCGGTCGTGAACATGGTGCGTCCCCCGCAGGAAGTGATCGCATCGGGTGCGGCGGACTTCCTGACGTTGCCCGAACTCGGGAGCGCGCTGTGGTTGAAATTCAACTTGTTGGCCGAGAGAGACACCCGCGACGTGCCGCGCGCGTTCGTCGAGTACGCGAACCTCCTCGATGACTGGCGTCGGGAGGTGAAACGGATTTCGGTGGCACTGGGGATCGATCTGGAGACGCGTGACGAGGCCGCCATCGAGGAGTTCCTCACACCGGACCTTCACCGCCAGCGGCACACCGGCCCGGTGAACGAAACCTTCGGCACCGACTGGATTTCTACCGTCTACGAGGCGTTGCACGCGGCGGCGCGCGACGAACCCCTGGATCAGTCTGCGCTGGACCGCGTCTATGCCGAATATCGCGCGAGCGAACAGGGTTTCCGCAAGGTCTTCGAGAACTCCGAGCGCCTTCACAAGCTCAACCGATTCATCCGGCCATCCATCCTGAAGTTCCGCTACGAGGTCGTTGCGATGGCTCACCGCCGGCGGGGAACGTGGGCCTGATGGGACCACTCCGCAATTCCAAACCCTCTGTACGACCGGATAATCGGCTCGCATTGGCAGACGAAGCGCTGTTGGCAGAGCATCACGCTGCCGGCATGAACGTGGTCATCCAGGTCACGTGGCTCTATGACCGTGCTGTCGATCTCGATGGGTTACGTCGTTTCCATCATTTTCTCGGTCAGGGATTGCTGGGTCGTCGTATCGAACGCCCGGCACTGCCGATCGCCCGGCATCGGTGGGTCGCAGATTCCGGACCGTCAGACATCGACATCGCCGAGTCTCCCCGCTCGCGCACGGAATTCAGTGACTGGGTCGATGAACGTTCCCAGCTTCCGGTCGATGCGGAATCGGGTCCGGGCTGGCACATCGGTGTCCTTCCCCTCGATGACGGCTCGACCGCGATCAGCCTGGTACTTTCGCACAACCTGATTGACGGCCTCGGGCTCGCGCTCGTCATAGTCGAAGGGGCTGTGGGTAAGACCCGCGATCTCGGGTACCCCCCGCCACTGTCACGAACACGAATGCGTGCGTTGGGGCAAGATGCCCGACAGACGGCCCGGGACGTGCCGAATGCGGCTCGGGCTCTTGTCAGTGCGGTGAGATCGGCTCGAAAGCAGACCCGCGCCGCGGCTGAGGAACACCGTTTTTCCGTACCACGGCCCGAGCCGGCCAAGGCGGCCGGCGCCGATGAGGTTGTCCTCGTGCCTGCCCTCACGATCTACGTCGATCTGGATGACTGGGACGCGCGAGCGGCGGATCTCGGCGGAGCGAGTCATACCTTGGCCGCGGCCTTCGCTGCCAAGTTCGGCGAACGTATCGGGCGGGTACGCGCAACGGATGGCGCCGTCACACTTCAGATTCCGATGAGCGACCGCACCGATGAGGACGACACACGCGCGATGGCACTGTCATACGCCCGCGTCACCGTCGACCCGACACAGTCCGCCACCGATCTGCGTGAAATCCGGGCTGCCATCAAGCAGACGCTGCGGACGTTGAAAGAGACACCAGACGAGTCGAAGCAACTCCTGTGGCTGCCGTCATTTGTGCCGAAGCGAATGCTGAAACAGATGGTGGCCAAGGCACCGGCCGATCCCGACCAGCCGGTGTTTGCATCTCACCTCGGCGATTTGAGCTCTTTGATCAGCCAAGCCGACGGCACCGTATCTGCCTTCGCCAACGCGCGCACCACTGGGCAACATGAATCGCGGCAGTTGCTCGAGCGAACAGGTGGCCGCGCCGTCATCCTCTCTGGACGCATCAGCGGCAAGATCTTCATCAGCATCGGCGCCTATCAGCCCGGTGCGGAGAACACCACGTGCGCTTTGCGTGAACTCGCCGCGAAAACGATGACTGATTTCGGCCTAACTGGCGAGATTCACTGACGTACACGTAAAACCGTGAGTACCCTTTACATTTCGACCCCGAACATCCGGTGTTACAGCGTTGTTCGCAACAGGTCGACCGGAGATCTCATGTCGGAAGAAGCGCTATGAAGTTGGTGCTGGCGAGCTATGGAACTCGCGGCGATGTGGAGCCTTGCGTCGCGGTCGGTTGCGAGTTGCTGCGCCGCGGCCACGATGTCCGGTTGGCGGTCTCACCGGACCTGGTGGGTTTCGCTGAGGCGGCCGGCCTTCCGACTGTCCCGTATGGGCCGGACACCGCGGTCTGGTCGGATGCGCATCGAGACTTCTGGATCCGATTCTTCGGCAATTTCTGGAAGGTCCGCGAACTGGCCAACCTGTGGCGCGAAATGCGCGAGATCGGGGAGTCCGTCGTCCAGTTCTGGGAGGAGATCTCTGCGACCCTGAAGTCGCTGGCCGAGGGGGCTGACCTGCTCATCACGTTTCTGAATTTCGAGCCGCCGGCCGTGAATGTCGCAGAGTATTACGGTATTCCGTTGGCTACGGTGCACGTCTCACCGGTGCGCCCCAACGGCCGGATGCTCGGATTCCTGCCGCCGGCGTTGGGGCGCTACGCACTGATGGTGTACGAGTGGGCCAACTGGCGCGGGGTGAAGAAGTTCGACGATGCACAGCGCCGTCAACTGGGCTTGCGTAAGGCGACAGTCTCCTCGCCGCGGCGTATCACCGAGCGCGGATCACTGGAAATTCAAGCCTACGACCAGGTTTGCTTTCCCGGACTGGCCACAGAATGGGCGAAGTGGAATGGCCAAAGACCTTTTGTCGGAGCACTGACGATGCAGTTGACAACAGCCGGCGATGACGAAGTCGCTGCATGGATTACCGCGGGAACACCGCCGATCTTCTTCAGCTTCGGCAGTACCCCGGTCAAGTCTCCCTCCGACACGCTTGCCATGATCGAGAACGCCTGCGCGGAACTGGGTGAGCGGGCACTGGTGTGCGCCGGCTCGAGCGACTTCAGCCAGGCGCCTGATTCCGACCGAGTCAAGGTCGTGGACACGATGAACTTCGCGGCCGTGTTTCCGGCCTGCCGCGCGCTCGTACACCACGGTGGCATGGGCACCATGTCCGCGGGGCTGCGCGCAGGAGTTCCCATGCTGGTGTACTGGACGGCCCTCGATCAGGCGATCTGGGCCTCTCGTGTCAAACAACTGAAAGTTGGCCTGGGCCGGCGCATCTCGGCCGTCACCAGCGAAGCACTCGTCGCCGACCTGCAAACGATTCTCGATCCTGAGTATGTCGCCCGGGCCCGTGGGGTAGCTACGCAGATGACCAGACCGGACGAAAGTGTCGTCAACACCGCAGATCTCCTGGAACGTTTCGCCATCCAAGGCTTCTTGACCGACGTCGGCTAGACCCTCGTGCGGCCGGCCAGGTCAGCATCGGGGCTCAACTCAGATGATGCCCAAGCCCTTGACAACCTGCAGTAGCCCGATCATCACGAAGATTCCGATCATCACCTGGCGGCGGTTGGCCAGCGCCCAGTCGTGCACCGGCTGCAGCACCGCTTGGGTTCGCACCGGTGCGATCAGGTGACTCACCACCGCGACCTCGAACACCGCGAACATCGCGAGGACGAACAATACGACGGCGAGGATCTGCGTTGCCGTCGACGCCCCCGAGGATACGACGGTGGTCGCTACGAACAGAACCAACGGGAATCCCGGCAAGAAACCCATGCCACACACCAACGCCACCCACAAAGCGCCACTGTCCCAAGCCCTTTGAAGACGCCCGAACAGCCGCCGAATCGCGGACTTGCCTTCCGGCAGACCTTCCAGACCGGCGAACGGCGACGAGATCGGGGCCGGCTTCTCGGCTTCCAGCACCTGGTTGGAGGAGTTGCCGCTCGGTGCCGGCACCTGCGCGCGCCGACGCACCCAGAAACGCACTGCGATCAGCGCAGCGACCGACAGCACCAGCACACCCATGCCGAGTTGTATGTGCCGGGTCGCGGCGCTGGCAGCAGGGGCCTGAGGGCTGAACAAGGGGGCGCGGTGCAGCAACACCACCGGGACCACCAGCGCCGGAATATTCGTCGTGAGGCAGCCGATCCAGCACACGAGCAGGTTCTGCACTGGACGCGGACGGGAGATCACGAGGAGGATGAGGGCCAGCAGGGCGGGATTGAACGCCATCACAATCGCCATCCCGAACAGTGAGCCCCACACGGCCCGGGACACTACCTGCTGGTTGTTTGTATTTTGCGGCTTTCGAAACCCTCGCGATCTTGATATGGCATACCCAGCGGATATGAGAGTTGGCTATGAGCCGCCGGGCGCCGCTCACCGTGCACTGAGAGTGCTTGGCGTCGTTTCGGTTTGATGCCACCACAGGTGTGCTTGACGGTACGTCCGACTACCCGCTATCGGACCCGCCTCGTCAGCGCCAGGGAGCCGGGAAAGCGTACTGCCGGGGCATCGGACGGTAGTGCCCATCGACTGATGGATCCATTTGATCTTCACCGGACCGTGCGAGTTGTTCCGCTGGATCCAGCTGCTCAGTTTTGGACCGGAACCGGCAGGGGATCGGGATAATGACCGGTGTCTCTGGGCGCCCCAAGGGCGCGACAACTGAAAGGCACGAGGTCTCCGCGATGAAATTTGTGCTGGCTTTCTACGGAACTCGCGGTGATGTCGAGCCCGGTGTTGCGGTCGGCCGTGAGTTGCTGCGCCGCGGACACGACGTACGCATGGCCGTCTCGCCCGATCTGGTCGAGTTCGTCGAGGCGGCCGGCCCGGCGGCCATCGCTTGCGGGCCCGATGTCCGCGTGTGGCAAGACCTCAACCGCGATTTCTGGGCGCGCTTCTTGCGCAAATTCTGGCAGAACTTCTGGCGGGTGCGGGATCTGGCGGGGCTGTTGCGGGAGGAATGGCATCTCTTCGACCAGTACTGGCAGGAGGTCAGCAAGACGCTGATGTCGTTGGCGGATGGGGCGGATCTGCTGTTCACCGGTGTGATCGGCGAGGAGGCCGCGGGCAACGTCGCGGAGGCCTGCGACATTCCGTTCGCGATGCTGCACGTCTTCCCGCTACGGCCCAACGGCCGGCTCGTCCCTGCCCTCCCGGCACGGTTGGCCCGCGCAATGATGAGGACCTCAGAGTGGCTGAGCTGGCCGATGATGAAGCGCCTCGAAGATCCGCAGCGGAGGGAACTGGGCCTACCGAAGGCCACCGGCCCCTCCGCGTGGAGGGTCGCCGAGCGCGGCTCGCTGGAGATCCAGGCCTACGACGAGATCTACTTTCCCGGGCTCGCCGCCGAATGGGCCCAATGGGAGGACCAAAGGCCCTTTGTCGGCGCTCTGACAATGGAGTTGCCGACAGACACCGATGACGAGATCGCTACCTGGATTGCCGCGGGGACACCGCCGATCTGCTTCGGTTTCGGCAGCATGCCGGTCGATTCGGGCGCTGAGACCCTGGCAATGATCAGCGCCGCGTGTGCGGAGCTGGGCGAGCGGGCGGTCGTCTGCGCCGGCGCGAGTGACTTCAGCGACGTCCCGCATCCCGACCACGTCAAAGTGGTGGACACCATGAATTACGCGGCCGCCTTTCCCTCCTGCCGCGCAATCGTGCACCACGGCGGTGCGGGCACCACCGCCGCTGGTCTACGCGCCGGCGTCCCCACGTTGATCCTCTCGACCGATCTGGACCAGACGCTGTGGGGTGCTCGAATCAAACAGCTGAAAGTGGGTACCGCCCGGCGCCTTTCGGCTACCACCCAGAAATCGTTGATCGCAGACCTGCGCACGATTCTCGAGCCGCAATATGCGACTCGAGCCCGCGAAGTCGCAACCCAGATGACCAAACCCGCCGAAAGCGTCGCTGCCACCGCCGACCTACTGGAGAAGTTCGCCCACGTCAGGCAAGTGGGTCTACATGGATAGCGGAACCCGCGACATCGCGAACATGCCCCGGGGCGGACCAGATGCGTCCTGGCTGGACCGGCGATTGCAGACCGACCGGCTGGAGTACCTGGATCGCGACGACGTCGACGAGCTGAAACGCAAGGTGATGGATTCACTCGACCGTGCGGGACGACGGCGGGGGATCGGTATTCACGAGAAGTGCGCCCGGATGGTGCTTCGCGAGGTGGCCGAAGTGCCCGCGCCGAAAATCCTCGAACTCGGCGCCGGCCTCGGCGGGCTGTCGCGCAAGCTACTGGACAAGCATCCGACTGCTCAGGTGACGGTCACCGACATCGAACCCGCGTTCGTGGCGGGCATGGCAGAAGGCGACCTCGGCAGTCACCCACGCGCCACCGTGCGGCAGATGGATGCCACTGAAATCGACGCGCCGGAAGGCTATTACGACCTCGCGGTGTTCGCGTTGTCGCTGCACCACCTGCCTCCTGAGCTGGCCACCCGAGTGTTCGCCGCAGGTACCCGGGCGGCGAAGAAGCTCCTGATAGTCGACCTTCCCAGGCCACCCGCGCCCCTGCATATCGCGTTGTTGGCGGTGGTGCTTCCGCTCGTCAGAATCTCTCCGCTGCAACACGACGGGTTCATCAGTTCCTTGCGCGCCTACAGCCCATCGGCTCTGCGTGCGCTGGGCCGTCACGCCGACCCGTCCATCACGGTCGAGTTTCGGACCCGGCGGGGTTTGGGACCCACAGTGGCGGTTGCCAGTCGCTCTTGACCCGGCGACACCCGGATAATGGCCGTCACCTGCAGGTCAGATGCTGTTCAGACCCTTGGCGATGAGCATCGTGCCGGCCAGCACGCACATGGCGACCAGGATCTTTCGATGATGGGCCCACGCCCAATCGTGCAACCGTTGCACGATGGCTTCGGTTTTCGCAGGTGCGACCAGATAGCTGACGAGGACGACCTCGACGACCGCGAGCATCCCGACGACGAACGCGATGGTCGCGGTGATCTGCGTACCTACCGCAGCTCCCGACACCACGACGATCGCAAGCAGGAACAGCGCCACGTCAGGAGGCGCACCGGCAAATGAGAAGCCGATCACGAACGAGACCCATAAAGATCCGTCTTCCCACGCGTCGTGGCCGCGCCGCAACAATCGGCGGAATACCGAGCCGCCCTCTGCCGGGGCATCCTGCGCGCGGGCCAGGAGTCGTGAGACCGGTGTCGACGTGTTCGCGTCCGACACCAGGGTCGACGTCCCACCCTCCGCAACCGGCACCGCAGCCCGCTGGCGCACCCAGAAGTGCACGGTCAGCACCGTGGCAGTGATCAGCGCGACCGAACCCATGCCGATTTGTATGTAACCGCCCGTCGAGCTCTTGGCCCATGATTCCGCGGTGGACTTGAACATCGGCGTGAGGTGCAGCAGCGTCAGCGGGATCACCAGCGTGGGAATGGTCGCCGTCACACAACCCGCGCCGAACATGAGCAGGTTCTGCACGGGTCGCGGCCGCGAGATCACGAGAAGGGTGATGCCCAGGCGCATGGGATCGAGCCCAACCAGAACACCTAGCGCCAGCACCGAACCCCACACCGCCGAAACACTACTAGGTTGCTGCCGACTGTCAGCAGTTTTGAAGGCATAGTTGCGTCGAGGGTCCCGATGCACCAAAGTCGGCTTGCCAGAGCTAACTTCGCCCGCGTGCCGGATCCGGTGGCGTGCCGGTTTCGGCACGGGCGGCCTCGGCAAACGCTATGCTTCGCCGGTGGCGTGGAGTTCTCTGAGGTTGGACGGGTGAACGCGGTTCAGAAAGATTGCCGACTGTGCGGATCGACCGGTCCCCATCGGGCGATCGAAGTTCGCGAGATGATGTTCGGAACTCGCGAACTGTTCGAATATTTCAGTTGCGCCGACTGCGACACGTTGCAGATTCAGGACGCGCTCGAGGGCGACGAGCTCATGCGCCACTACCCGCCAAACTACTACTCGCACAACGCGTCGGCCCAACCGAGTGCGTTTCGATGGCTGGTCACCCAACACGATGCGCACAAGCTGAACGGCGGCGGCAACCGGATGCTCGGTGCCCTGATCTCGGCGCGGATATCTGAGGGCATCTTCCGCGTGCTTCTCGGAGGAGACGTCATCAGGATGCTTGCTCAACTCGAAGTCGAGCGTGACGCACGAATTCTGGACGTTGGGTGTGGCACCGGTGAGCTGCTCGACCGGATGAGCAGAATTGGATTCAACAATTTGCTCGGTGCTGATCCGTTCATCGCGGCCGACGGCGTGTCTGCCGAGGGTGTGCCGTTGATGAAGCGCGATCTGAGCGCTGTCGAGGGCAAATTCGACCTCTTGATGTTCAACCATTCCCTCGAGCACGTTCCCGATCCGGTGGCGACACTGCAAGTTGCGTACGAGAAGCTCGCGGTGGGCGGGATGTGCCTGGCTCGTGTGCCCACGACCTCGTCAGAAGCGTGGGCCACCTACCGGGCGGACTGGGTGCAGGCTGATGCACCGCGGCACATGGTCATACCGTCACGGCAGGGAATGGCAATGGCGGCCGAGAAGGCCGGACTGCGCGTGGTGCAGACGTTTGACGATTCGAATCTGGGCCAATTCCTCGGCAGCGAAGCCTATCGACGCGATGTTGCGGTGACCGATCCCAAGATTCTGCGAATGTTCGGTCCCAGGCAGCTGTGGGAGTGGGAGAAACGCGCGTTATCGCTCAACCTGCAGCAGCGCGGAGACCAAACCGGGTTTGTGTTGCAGGCGATGTGAGACGTCGGACTGCTGGAAATCCGCTCTGCCGCAACCAAATCTAGCCGGCTGCGTTAGGCGACCCTTCGTTGGTCTTGGTGCATCGTCCGCGCAGCGCCCGCCGAGCCAGTTATTGAATCCGAATCAACCGAACCGTGCCGATTCCATGCCCGTTCGAAGCTAGAGTCATCCAAACCATCTGGACATACAAGCTGGGGGCTCTTTTCACGTGACCGATCTCGACGTTCGATCTCTGTACCTCGACCTGATCCGAGGCAACCTCACCAGGTACGGGATGCACGAGCGAATGCCCGCGCAGTGGACACTGCGGCGACGTCTCTACTTCAAGACCCTCAATCGCATGATGGTTCGCGGCGGGGCGTATCGACTCGCCCGCGCCACTCCGAACGAGAATCGCAGCACGCTCGTCCAGCACAAGCGTGACCTGGGCATCGATTGGCCGGCGGAGGCCGAGACGATGATCGGAATGCAGCGGCTCACCAGTCTTCAGCATTGCGTCGAGACTGTGCTGGCGGAGGACATCCCGGGCGACCTGATCGAATGCGGAGTGTGGCGCGGCGGGGCCTGCATCCTGATGCGGGCCGTACTGGCTGCCTATGGCGATGAGACGCGAAGTGTCTGGGTGGCGGATTCGTTCGAGGGCCTGCCACCGGCAGACCCCGAGAACTACAAGGCGGACAAAGGCCTCAGAACACAGAGCCTTGCCGGGATCCTCGGTGTGTCCGAAACCGAGGTCAAGGCAAACTTCCAGCGCTACGGACTGCTGGACGACCAGGTCCGCTTTCTTCCCGGTTGGTTCAAGGACACCCTGCACGATGCGCCGATCGATCGCATCGCTGTGTTACGGGTCGATGGCGATCTGTATGAATCTACGATCCAGGCCCTTGAGGCGCTCTACCCGCGGCTGTCTCCAGGGGGCTTCTGCGTCATCGACGACTATCACGATCTGAAGCCGTGCCGGGAAGCCGTCACCGACTACCGGGCGGAGCATGGGATCACCGCCGAGATCGTCGACATAGACGGGACCGCCGTGCTGTGGCGCAAGTAGCGCAGGCGCGGCCGTTGCGGCCATTGCGCAGGCGCGCAAGGTAAGTGAGAGGCCAGAGTCCACGATGAAATTCGTCCTCGCGAGCTACGGCACACGCGGTGACATCGAGCCGTTGGTTGCCGTTGGCCGGGAGCTGCTCGGTCGCGGACACGATGTGCAGATGGCCGTCCCGCCTGATCTGGTTTCCTTCGCCGAGGCGGCTGGGCCGACGGCGATCCCGTATGGGCCCGATCTGCAGGCTGTCCTGGATTCACACCGCGACTTCTGGACCCATTTCTTCCGCAATTTCTGGAAGGTCCGGGAACTGATCAGGTTGCGGCGCGAGGTCGTCGAGCCCTTTCATCAGTGCTGGAAGGACATCATCGCCACATTGACGTCACTGGCCGACGGTGCCGACTTGCTGTTCACCGGCGTGAACTTCGAGGACGCCGCGGGCAACGTTGCCGAGTATTACGACATCCCGTTGGCCACTCTGCACCTGTTCCCGTTACGGGCCAACGGCCAGTTCGTACCGTATCTACCGGCACCGTTGGGCCGTTCAGCGATGAAGGCCTCTGAGTGGGTCGCGTGGCGCAACGCCAAGAAGGTCGAGGGCATTCAGCGCGGTGAATTGGCGCTGCCGAACGCCACATCACCTTCACCGTGGCGGCTCACCGAACGCGGTTGCCTGGAGATCCAGGCCTACGACGAAGTCTGCTTTCCCGGCCTCGCCGCCGAATGGGCTCAATGGTCTGATCAACGGCCCTTTGTCGGTGCGTTGACGATGGATCTACCCGGCGATTCCGATGACGAGGTCGCTTCCTGGATCGCCGCGGGAACCCCGCCGATCTTCTTCGGCTTCGGCAGCTTGCCGATGGAATCCGGCACCAAGACACTCGCGATGATCAGCTCGGTCTGCGCGGATCTGGGCGAGCGGGCGTTGGTGTGTGCTGCCGGAACCGACTTGAGCGACGTCCCGCAGTTCGATCACGTCAAGGTCGTCGGCGCGATGAACTACTCGGCCGCTTTCCCCGCCTGCCGCGCCGTCGTTCACCACGGGGGACTGGGCACTACGGCCGCGGGGCTGCGTGCAGGCGTTCCCACGCTGATCCTGTCGACGGATCTCGATCAGACGCTGTGGGGCAGGCGGGTGAAAGAGCTGAAAGTAGGTACCGCCCGCCGCTTTTCGGGAACCACCGAAAAGTCGTTGGCCGCGGATCTGCGCACCATCCTCGACCCGCAATGTGCTGACCGCGCCCGCGAGATCGCAGCGCAGATGACCAAGCCTGCCGAAAGCGTGATGGCCGCCGCCGACCGCGTGGAGAAGCTCGCCGCCCTCGGCAGCCCGTGACCGACGTCGAATCAGTTTCGCGGCGCCGTTACTACTGCGAGTCGTGTGACCCGTGAGCGCTGGCGGGGCAGTGTGTCGGGGCCATCGGCGCCTGTGATGGCGGTGTGGCGTCTCTGATCGCGCGAACGTGGATCACCCCGCCGCGATGCGGCACGAACGTGACATGTTTCGGCCGCTGCTTCTCGTCGGCCGCGGTGGTGGTGCTCAACTCGACCCTGCGGAGGATCTCACGTAGTACGAGCCGTATCTCGACCATGGCGAAGGTGGCACCGAGGCAGCGGCGGTTTCCGCCGCCGAACGGCAACCAGGTCGTCGGGCTCAGGGTGGTGCCGAGCATGCGATCGGGGTCGAACCTGCCCGGATCCGGGTACACCGTGGGGCTGGCATGCACGAGCCCGATCGCTGGGTCGACCATGATCCCCGCGGGAAGCCGGTAGCCGCCCACCTCGACCGGCGCCTTCAGCACGCGGCCCGAGCTGAACAGCACCGGACGGATCCGCAGCGTCTCCTTGATCACCGCGTCGAGGTACTCGTCACCGGCAGGATCGCCCGCAGCGCTGGCATCGGCGGCCTGCACAGCCTTGGCCAACGCCACCGGGTGGCGGGTCAGCCGCTCCAGCGCCCAGGACAGGGCCGTCGCGGTGGTCTCGTGCCCGGCCGCGATCGCCGTCAGCAGCTGGTCCCGCACTTCGCTGTCAGACATCACGCGGCCGTCTTCGTCGGTGGCGCGGACCAGCATGGCCAGCACGTCGGTGCGTTCGGCGAGGTTGGGGTCGGCGCGACGGTCGGCGATCTCGGCATAGAGCAGGGCGTCGGTCTCCGCGAACCGCCGGCCCACTCCTCGCCACGGGTGGTGGCGCCGCAGACTCGGCTTCGTAATCGCCGGTGTTTCCCACGATTTCATGTAGAGCAGTCGCGGCACGACCTTGCGCAACGCGGCCAGCCGCACCGGGTCACTGGCGCCGATGACGGTCCGCAGGATCACTTCCAGCGTGATCTCCGTTGTCTCGGGTGCCACCGGGAAGCTCTTGCCAACCTGCCAGCCGGCAATATTCGCTGCGGCGATCTCTGTCATCTGAGCAGCCTGGTTTGCGACGGCATCGCGATGAAACGCCGGCATCGTCAGGCGACGCAAGCTGTGGTGTGCGTCCTCGTCGAGCACGAACAGCGAGCTGTCGCCAAGAAGTCCACGGAAAAACCAATGCGCTTCGCCGGAATGAAAGACCTTGGGGTCACCGGCATACACCGTCTTGATGTCAGCGGGATCCGCGAGGTACACGACCGTGCCCGACAGCGGAATGCGGAGCGTGAACATGTTGCCGTAGCGCCGTTGGCATCCTCTCAGGAAGCGCAAACCGTAGCCCGCCATCAATGCGGACTGCACCACCATCGGCAGCGGAGGCCCAGGCGGCAGTGCGGTTTTCACGGTATCGCTCACTTCTGCAAGATCCCTAGCTACTAGACGGTAGATATGCCGACATCACGACCTCGGGCTGTGACCGACGCTGATCGCCGGTCGCGGGGGAGCTCGTGCTCCGCGTCGATCCACGGTCGCAGCTCTGGGTTCTACGGCAACTCCCAACCGTACGTTGTCGGTTGGGGTGTGGGGCACTTTCGGCGGATACCGTTGCCCGCGGAATCCTGAGCGGATGCCCAGCGTGTGTTGATCGATTGAATTTGTATTTCCTATGAGCTCTAGGGATCGACCGATGGCTCCGCGGCACATCGCCGATGCGGGCTACCCGCCGGTCAGCAAAATTCTGGCAAACCATGACAGTATCGGCGAAACGGCTGGTGTCGACCTTGTCAGCAGGTCGCTTACCAGGTACATGCCAAGGTCTGTTGGCTAATTCGCCATGTTAACGGTGGTCCCGTGGGGCGTCGCCGCGTCGCGCCGCCCTCGCTGGATGTAGAACAGCAAATATTGACGATTTCCCTAAAATCGCTTGCCAGGCGGACCGTCTGGGTTAGGTTTAGAACGTGTTCCATTTAACTCGCCCAGATGGTCTGGAGAACTGGTGAGTATCAATCCATTCGACGACGACAACGGCAGCTTCTTCGTCTTGATCAACGACGAGGAGCAACACAGCTTGTGGCCGGCCTTCGCGGATGTCCCAGCCGGCTGGCGGGTGGTTTACGGCGAGGCGAACCGCGCGGCATGCCTTGAGTACATCGAGCAACACTGGGCCGACATTCGGCCGAAGAGTTTGCGAGACAGGTTGGCACAGGGTCGGACTGTTGATCAGTAGTCGGCGGGCTGCGACCGATGGAATGTGATCATGAGAGACTCCCGCTCACGCGGGGCCAGTTGGACATTTGGCTTTCGGAGGAAACCGGCCTCGCTGGTGTCAAATGGCAGCTGGGCATGCTGGCGCGCATTGACGGCGTCATCGAACATGAACTGCTCGAACGGGCGATTCGCCACGTCGTCCGTGAGGCCGAACCCCTCAGGGTTACCTTCGGCGAAGCCGACGGCCAGGTCTTCCAGACGGTGGTCGACCATCCGGATGTCGAGCTTGCCCGCCATGACCTGACGGGCTCGTCTGATCCGGCACAGGACGCCTATCGGGTAGCGTCAGCGATCCGGCAGACGCCGATGCCGCTCGACGGCCCGTTGTTCAAGTTCGCGCTGCTGCAGACGCGCGCCGACGAGTTCTACTTTTTTGTGTGCTGCCACCACATCGCGATCGATGGAATCGGGATGGCCCTGGTCTGCCACCAGATTGCCGCTGCCTACACAGCAATCGCTGGTGCCGCACCGATGCCACCTGCGATCTTCGGCTCGTTGAAGGGCCTGATCGATTGCGAGTCCGACTACGAGGCTACCGAGGATTACCTCGACGATCAGGCCTATTGGGCGAGGAATGTTCCGCCCGAGAGTGAATACCGTTCTGGGCCTGCCCTCGGAGTCGCAAACCCGCACAACCAATATGAGCCTTCTGCGCCGATCCAGCTGGCCTCCTCGGTGGTGGCCAAGGCCCGGGAGCTGGCGAAAGCTCTGGGGGTGCGTCGTGCCTCGGTGATCACCGCGGCCTATGCGCTGCTCGTGCATGGCGAGATCGGGGGAACAAAGGTCGTACTCGATCTTCCGGTCAGCCGGCGGGTGCGTCCAGAGGCACTGATGGTGCCCGGGATGGTGTCCGGGGTTGTGCCGTTGATCTTGGACATGTCGCCGCAGTCGACAGTGGCGGCGTTGTGTGAGCACGTTGACCAGCGGTTCCGAGATGCGCTGCGCCATCAACGATTCCCGTTGCGCGTGATCGAGAACAAGTCACGATTCCAGGGCAGCGGACAGCCGTCGGCCCGGCCTGCCATCAATTTCATTCCGACCATTCCCGAGGATGAATTCGCCGGTGCTCCGGCATCGGGAACCGTCACGCACACCGGTCTGGTCGATCAGTTCGGTCTGGTCTTCCTCCAGAAGGACGAAGAGCTTCTTCTCAGCACCACGGGTGTGGGTGAGTTGTTCGTCGGTTGCGACGCCCGTGAATTGGCGGACCGCTTCGAGCGGGTTCTGACCTCGATGACCGCCGCTCCGGGACGGCCGATTTCCGCGGTCACTGTCCGCGCTGCCGTCGAGGAGATCGACGGGTGGGGTAACCGGGCCGCGTTGAGTCGGGCGATGCCGGAGTCGGTGTCGATCCCGATGCTGTTCGACGCGCAAGTGGCTCGTCATCCGGCGGCGGTCGCGGTCAGCTTCGGCGACAGTTCGATGTCGTACCGCGGATTGAATGCCGCTTCGAATCGGTTGGCGCACCTGCTGATCGAGCAGGGCGTGGGGCCCGGACACCGGGTGGCGTTGTTGTTCCCGCGGTCGGTCGAGGCCGTCGTGGCGATCATGGGGGTACTCAAGACCGGTGCGGCGTATGTGCCGATCGATCCTTCGGTGCCCGACGCACGGTTGGATTTCGTGCTGGCCGACTCCGGGTCGGCGGTCGCGGTTACGACCGGTGATCTGGCCGATCGGTTGGGTGGGCGCGGGTTGGCGGTGATCGATGTCAGTGACCGTGCGGTCTACAGTCAGCCGGGTACGGCGCTGTCCGTAGGGCCGACGCCTGACGACATCGCGTATTTGATCTACACCTCAGGTACGACGGGTACGCCCAAGGGCGTGGCGATTCCGCATCGGAATGTGGTGCGGTTGTTGGCTGCGATCGATCGTGATGTGGATCTGTCGGCGGGGCAGGTGTGGACGCAGTGTCATTCGCTGGCCTTCGACTTTTCGGTGTGGGAGGTTTTCGGCGCGCTGCTGCATGGTGGCCGGTTGGTGGTGGTGCCCGAATCGGTGACGCGTTCGCCTGAGGAGTTCCACTCCCTGCTCGTCGATGAGCGCGTGAGTGTGTTGAGCCAAACGCCGTCGGCGTTTTACGCGCTGCAGGCGGTGGATGCGGCCCAGCCGGAAAATCGGATGGCGCTGGAGGTCGTGGTGTTCGGCGGGGAGGCGCTGGACCCGTCGCGCCTGAGCCCGTGGCTGGCCGAACATCCGAGGCTGCCGCGGTTGATCAACATGTATGGGATCACCGAGACGACGGTGCATGCCTCGTTCCGGGAGATCACCGCCACCGATGTGGGCAGTCCGGTTTCGCCGATCGGTGTGCCGCTGGCGGATCTTGCCTTTTTCGTGCTGGACGGTTGGTTGCGTCCGGTGCCCGCGGGTGTGGTGGGCGAGTTGTATGTCGCCGGTGCCGGTTTGGGGGTCGGCTACGTCGGTCGGCCGGGGTTGAGTGCGTCGCGGTTCATCGCGTGTCCGTTCGGGTCGCCGGGGATGCGGATGTATCGCACCGGTGATTTGGTGTCGTGGGGCGCTGATGGGCAGTTGCAGTACCTGGGGCGCGCTGACGAGCAGGTCAAGATTCGTGGTTATCGCATCGAGTTGGGCGAGATCCAGTCCGCGCTGATGGCTTTGGACGGTGTCGAGCAGGCGGTGGTGATCGCCCGTGAGGACCGGCCGGGGGACAAGCGGCTGGTCGGTTATGTCACCGGGACCGTCGATGTGTCCGCTGCGCGTGGTGCGCTGGGGGAGACGCTGCCGCCGTATATGGTGCCCGCGGCGGTGGTCAGGTTGCAGGCGTTGCCGTTGACGGTCAACGGCAAGCTCGACAAAAAGGCTTTGCCGGCACCGGAATACCAGCATGTCGATGGCTACCGGGCCCCGAGCACGCCCATCGAGCAGATCCTGGCCGGCATCTACTGCGAGATCCTCGGCCTGGACCGCGTCGGTGTGGACGCGTCGTTCTTCGAGTTGGGTGGCGACAGCATCCTGTCGATGCAGGTGGCCGCCCGCGCCCGGGCCGCAGGACTGACGTGTCGCCCACGAGACATCTTCGTTCAGCAGACCGTGGCCCGAGTTGCCCAGGTGGTCGAGGCGGCCGGTGTCACCGACCAGCCTGCTGACGAGGGTCTCGGTCCGGTGGTGGCGACCCCGATCATGCGGTGGCTGAAGGGCCTGGAGCGTGTCGACGGCCCGATCGACGAGTTCAATCAGACGGTGGTGCTGCAGGCACCCACCGGCGCCTGCGAGGACGACGTGGTAATCCTGTTGCAGGCCTTGCTGGATCGGCATGGCATGCTCCGCTTGCGTGCCCAGGACGACGGCGCCGGCGGATGGGCGCTGACAGTGCCCGACGTGGGGGCCGTCGACGCCGCTCAATGCTTGCGCCCAGTGGACGTGCTATCCGATGAGGCGCTGGTGGCGGCGAGGTCAGCGTTGGACCCTGCTGCCGGTGCGATGCTCCGCGCGCTGTGGGTCACTTCCACGAGTCAGCTGGTGCTGATCGTGCACCATCTGGCGATCGACGGTGTGTCATGGCGAATTCTGTTGGACGACCTCAACATTGCCTGGTCCCAGCATCGTGGCGGCCAACCGGTGGCGCTGGCGCCGAGCGGGATGTCGTTCGCCCGATGGGCGGGCCTGCTGGCTCAGTTGGCGCAGAACTCGCCCGTGACGGACCAGGCGCATGCATGGCGGCAGGTCGCGGCCACGCCGCCGGTGCTGCCCGCACCGCAACCCGAGGTCGATACCTATCAGACCGCCGGGCAGCTGTCGATGACGCTGGACCGCGAGACCACCCACCTGCTCCTCGGTGAAGTGCCTGCGGCGTTTCACGCAGGCACTCAAGACATTCTGCTGATCGCGTTCGCGCTCGCAGTCGCCGAATTCTCGCGTGGCGGCGGCGCCAAGATCACCATCGATGTCGAGGGCCATGGCCGCACCGAAGAACTCGGCGACTATCGCGATATCGACCTGTCGCGCACGGTCGGCTGGTTCACCACCAAATACCCGGTGGCCCTGGCTGTTGGCGAATTGCGCTGGTCCCAGGTGGTCGCCGGAGACGCGGCGCTCGGGACCGTGGTCAAAGACGTCAAGGAGCAGCTCCGCGCTCTGCCGGACAGCCTGACCTACGGTCTGCTGCGCTACCTGAACCGTGACACGGACCTTTCCGGACCCGACCCGGCGATTGCGTTCAACTATCTGGGCCGCCTGGGCGGAACCCCCGGCGATACGTCCGGCGATCGGTGGCAGATCCAGCCCGACGGCTTGTCGTTGACTCGCGCCGCCGCGGCGGTGCCCACGTCACTCGGGCATACCGTCGAACTCAACGCAGCCACCCTCGACACGGACACCGGCCCGCGACTGAACGCCGACTGGACGTGGGCGCGTTCGGCACTCGATGACGAGCAGATCAGTCGATTGAACCGGTTGTGGTTCGAGGCTCTGGTCGGCATCTGCGAGCATGTGCGAAGCGGTGGCGGCGGATTGACTCCGTCGGATATCGCCCCCGCGGAGCTGAGCCAGGACGAGATCGACGAGCTCAGCCGGCAACACCGTATCGCCGACGTCCTGCCGCTGACCCCCTTGCAACAGGGCCTGCTCTTCCACGCCGACACCGCGCAGGGTTCCGACGACGTCTATGCGATGCAGCTGGATGTCGCGCTGAGTGGCCCGCTCGACCCGCAGCGGCTGGGCGAAGCGGTGCAGACGGTGGTCCGCAGACATCCGCAACTGGCCGCCCGATTCCGCGGACAGTTTGAGCAACCGGTCCAGGTCATCCCCGCTGATCCCGTGGTGCCCTGGCGGTACATCGAGTTGCACGCCAATGGCATCGGCATCGGCATCGACGGTCGCATCGACGAGATCTGCGCCGGCGAACGTGCGGCGGTCTGTGACCTCGACAACCAGCCCGCGTTCCGGGCCGTGCTCATTCGCGTCGCCGACGATCGGCATCGGTTCGTGCTGACCGCTCACCACATCGTGCTCGACGGCTGGTCGATGCCGATCTTGCTCCAGGAGATCTTCGCAGGCCTCAGCGGGCAACGACTGCCTGCCGCCGCCCCGTATCGCAGTTTTGTCACCTGGCTCAGCGAACGTGATCGCGCCGGTGCCCACGAGGCGTGGCGCGAGATGCTGGCAGGATTTGAAACGCCGACGTTGATCGGTCCACTCGAGCGAGATGGACTGGGGCAGCGAGGTGTTGAGTCGTTCCGGCTGTCCGAGCAGATCACGCGCGCGCTCGGCGATCTGGCACGCTCGCATCACACCACCCCCAGCATCGTGCTGCAGGGCGCGTGGGCGCTATTGCTCAGCTCGCTGACCGGCCGGCAAGACATCGCCTTCGGTACGACGGTTTCCGGCCGCCCCGCCGAGATTCTCGGCGCAGATTCCATGGTGGGCCTGCTGATCAACACGGTGCCGGTGCGGGCGACCTTCCACCCGGACACCACCACCGCCAACCTGTTGCGTCAATTGCAGGCCGCCCACAACGACACCCTCGAACACCAGCATGTGGCGCTGAGCGACATCCACCGGATCACAGGCCAGGACAGACTGTTCGACACCCTGCTGGTGTTCGAGAACTACCCGGTCGACGCCACGGCACTGTCGAACATCGACGGCTTGGCGATCACCGAGTTCGATTTCCGCGAATCCAACCATTACCCGTTGGCGGTGCAAGCGCTGCCGGGCCGCGAACTGCAACTCCGCGTCGAACATGACACCGATGTGTTCGGCCTCGACGCCGTCGAGGCCCTGATCGAACAGCTGAATGCGGTTCTGTCGGCGATGACAGCGGATCCGTTGCGCCCGTTGTCGTCGGTGGATCTGCTCGACGAAGCTGCTCACGCACGTCTCGACGCGTGGAGCCATCGGGCGGCCTTGACCGAAGCGCCAACCACGGAATCGATTCCGGCTCTGTTCGCCCGACAGGTGGCCCGTACGCCACACGAAGCGGCGGTCACTTTCGATGGCCGGTCGATCACCTACCGGGAACTCGATGAGGCCGCCGACCGGTTCGCGCACGTGTTGTCCGCTCACGGTGCGGGCCCGGGCGAGGTAGTGGCGCTGCTGTTCTCCCGGTCGTCCGAAGCCATCGTGGCGATTCTCGCCGTTCTGAAAACCGGTGCGGCTTACGTGCCGGTCGATCCGGCGCTCCCGCTTGCGCGCATCGAGTTCATGGTGGCCGATGCCGCGCCGGTCGTGGCGGTCACCGCTGCGGCGCGGCGGTCGCGCCTGGACGGGTGCGACGTTCCGGTCATCGACATCAGCGATGTCGCGGCCACCGCTGACTCCGTTTCGGGAGTTCGCCCCGGCACTGCCCTGACGGGCCCGGCGCCCGATGACATCGCGTACATCATCTACACCTCGGGCACCACTGGCGTCCCGAAAGGTGTTGCCATCCCGCACCGTAACGTGCCGGGCCTGTTCGGATCCCTCGGCGCCCACGTGTCGTCGGGACCGGGGCAGGTATGGACGCAGTGGCACTCCTACAGCTTCGACGTCTCGGTCTGGGAGATCTTCGGTGCGTTGCTCCATGGGGCGCGCCTGGTGGTGGTGTCAGAGTCGGTCGCCGCATCGCCCGACGACTTCCACGATCTGCTGGTTGCCGAACACGTCACTGTGTTGAGCCAGACCCCATCGGCTGCGGGCATGATCGCGCCCCAGGGCCTGGAATCGGCGGCGTTGGTGGTGGCCGGCGAGGCGTGTCCGCCCGAGTTGGTGGAGCGCTGGGCGCCGGGCCGGGTGATGATCAACGCGTACGGCCCCACCGAGGCCACGGTGTACGCGTCGATCAGCGCGCCCCTCGCCGCGGATTCGGTGGTGCCGATCGGCGCGCCGGTCGCCGGGGGAGCGCTGTTCGTCTTGGACGGCTGGCTGCGTCCGGTGCCGCCCGGAGTGGCCGGTGAGCTCTATATCGCCGGTCGCGGTGTGGGGACAGGATATTGGCGCCGCTCGGGGCTGACGTCTTCCCGGTTTGTGGCGTGCCCGTTCGGGGCGCCGGGACAAAGGATGTACCGCACCGGCGATCTGGTGCGGTGGGGCCTCGATGGTCAGGTGCAGTACCTGGGTCGCGCCGACGAGCAGGTCAAGATCCGCGGCTACCGCATCGAACTCGGTGAGGTCCAGGCCGCTCTGGCCGCACTCGACGGTGTCGTGCAGGCCGTGGTGGTCGCCCGCGACGACGGCCCTGGGGGCAAGCGCCTGGTCGGTTACATCACCGGCACCGCCGACCCGGGCCAGATCCGCGCCCGGCTCGCGGAGCGACTCCCGAGCTACATGGTCCCGTCCGCGGTGCTGGTCATAGACACGGTGCCGCTGACGGTCAATGGCAAGCTCGACCGGCGTGCCCTGCCGGCACCGGACTACGTTGGCGGCGAAGGCTATCGGGCCCCGGCCAACCCGGTCGAGGAGATACTGACCGACATCTACACCCGTGTTCTCGGCGTGGACCGGGTGGGCGTCGACGATTCGTTCTTCGATCTGGGTGGGGACTCGTTGTCGGCCATGCGCCTGGTCGCCGCGATCAACAAATCGCTGGATGCCGGCATCGCTGTGCGTTCGTTGTTCGACACGCCAACCATCGCGCACCTGGCCTCCCATATCGGTGGGCGCGAGGCCCGGTTGGAGCCGGTGGTGGCCCGTGAGCGGCCCGCGGTGGTTCCGTTGTCGTTCGCCCAGTCCCGATTGTGGTTCCTGGACCAATTGCAGGGTCCGTCAGCGGTTTACAACATGACGGCTGCGTTCCGGATCAGCGGTGTGCTGGACATCGACGCCATGAATGAGGCGTTGGCCGACGTGGTGGCTCGCCACGAGAGTCTGCGCACCCTGTTCGTCTCACCCGACGGCGTTCCACGTCAGGTGGTGATTGCCCCTGGGGGCACGGAATTCGGCTGGGATGTCGTCGATGCCGGCGGGTGGACACCGGAGGAGCTGCGGGCCGCTCTCGAGGCCACGGCAAGGCATACTTTTGACCTGGCCAGCGAGATTCCCCTGCGGGCACGACTTTTCCGCCTGGCCGACGACGAGCACGTGCTGGTCGCGGTGGTGCACCATATCGCCGCCGATGGCTGGTCGATCACCCCGCTGGTGGCCGATCTCGGTGTGGCCTACGCCCGCCGTTGCGCGGGGCAGACTCCCGACTGGGCGCCCCTGCCGGTGCAGTACGCCGATTACACCTTGTGGCAGCACGCGCAGTTCGGTGACTTCGAGGACAGCCAGAGTCGCATCGCTACACAGCTGAGCTACTGGCAGGACGCGTTGGCCGGTATGCCCGAGCGCATTGCCCTGCCCACCGATCGGCCCTACCCGCTGGCGACCGATCAGCGCGGAGCCACGATGGCGGTGGACTGGCCCGCGGACTTGCAGCAGCAGGTTGCCCGCGTGGCGCGCGAGCACAACGCGACCAGCTTCATGGTGGTTCAAGCGGCACTCCTGACCCTGCTTGCGAAACTCAGCGCGAGTTCAGATGTGGCAGTGGGTTTCCCGATCGCCGGACGTCGCGACCCCGCGCTGGATGAACTGGTCGGCTTCTTCGTCAACACCTTGATCCTGCGGGTCGACCTGGCCGGGGACCCGACGGTGACCGAAATGCTGGCTCAGGTCCGCGCGCGGAGCCTGGCCGCCTTCGATCACCAAGACGTGCCGTTCGAGGTGCTCGTCGAGCGGCTGAACCCGGCTCGGTCCCTGGCCCACCACCCGCTGATCCAAGTAGCGCTGGCATGGCAGAATCTCGCCGGGCACGACATCAACGATTCAGCTGTCGGCCTGGAATTGGGCGATCTGCGGGTCACTCGGATGCCGGTGAACACCCACACCGCCCGAATGGATTTGAATTTCTCGCTGGCGGAACGCCGGACCGATTCCGGCGAGCCCGCCGGAATCGGTGGCACGGTGGAGTTCCGCACCGACGTGTTCGACGCCGATACCATCGCCACGCTGATCACCCGGCTGCAGCGGGTGCTGACGGTGATGACTGCCGACCCGACGGCGCGATTGTCGTCGGTCGATCTACTCGACGACGACGAGCACGCCCGGCTCGCTGCGATGGGCAATCATGAAACGTTGACCCGTCCGGCTCCCAGACCGGTCTCGGTCCCCGCGTTGTTCGCCGAGCATGTGGCGCGCACCCCCGGGGCGGTGGCGGTCACCTGCGGCGACCGTTCGTGGACCTATCGAGAACTCGATGACGCCGCGAACCGGTTGGCGCACTTGCTCACCCGCTGGGAAGCAGGCCCCGGTCAGTGTGTCGCGGTGCTGTTCAACCGGTCCGCCGAGGCGATCATCGCCATCCTGGCTGTCCTCAAGACCGGCGCGGCGTATCTGCCGATCGATCCGTCGGTGCCCGATGCGCGGTTGGAGTTCGTACTGACCGATGCCGCGCCGGTGGCCGTGGTCACCACCACCGATCTCGCCGATCGGGTGCGGGGACGCGGTGTGGCGGTCGTCGATGTCAGTGAGGTCGCTGCCACCGCATCCGCCGCCGGTGGGTTGCCGACGCCGGGCGCAGACGACATCGCCTACCTGATCTACACCTCTGGTACCACCGGTGTGCCGAAAGGCGTTGCGGTCACCCATCACAACGTGACCCAATTGCTGGAGTCCCTCGATGCGGGGCTGCCTCGCCCTGGAGTGTGGCCCCAGTGTCACTCCCTGGCCTTCGATGTCTCGGTGTGGGAGATCTTCGGCGCTCTGCTCCGTGGTGGACGAGTGGTGGTCGTGCCAGAGGACGTCGCGGTCTCACCGGATGACTTCCACGCCTTGCTGGTCGCCGAACGAGTCGACGTTCTCACCCAGACACCTTCTGCGGTAAAGGCATTGCCTACCGAAGGCTTGGAGTCGGCGGCGTTGGTCGTGGTCGGTGAAGCGTGCTCACCCGAGGTGGTCGAGCAGTGGGCTCCCGGCCGCGTGATGATCAATGCGTACGGTCCTACCGAGACCACGATGTGCGTGGCGATCAGTGCCCCCCTGCAGCCCGGCCACGGCGTGCCGATCGGTTCACCGGTTCCCGGAGCCGCGCTGTTGGTGCTCGACGAGTCGCTACGTCCGGTGCCTGCCGGAGTGATCGGTGAGCTGTACGTGGCAGGTGCGGGGCTGGCGTATGGCTATGTGGGTCGAACCGGTTTGACCGCCTCCCGGTTTGTCGCGTGCCCGTTCGGCGGCATCGGCACACGCATGTATCGCACCGGAGACCTGGTGTGCTGGCGCCCGGACGGCCAGTTGCAGTACCTGGGCCGAGCCGACGAGCAGGTCAAGATCCGCGGCTATCGCATCGAACTGGGTGAGGTCCAGGCCGCCTTGGCGGCGCTCGCTGGTGTGGAGCAGGCGGTGGTGGTCGCCCGCGAGGACCGACCCGGCGACAAGCGGCTCGTCGGCTACATCACCGGCACCGCCGATCCGGCCGGGATCCGTGCCCAACTGTCGGACCGGTTGCCCGCCTACATGGTGCCCGTCGCCGTGATGGTGTTGGACGCGATTCCGTTGACGGTCAACGGAAAACTCGACACCCGTGCGCTTCCCGCTCCCGACTACGGCTCCGGGGACGGATATCGCGCCCCGGCCGACGCGGTGGAAGAGGTCCTGTCGGGTATCTACGCCCAGGTTCTCGGTCTGGACCGGGTCGGTGTCGACGACTCGTTCTTCGACCTCGGCGGCGACAGCATCTTGTCGATGCAGGTGGTTGCCCGGGCGCGCGCAGCGGGGCTGGTATGCCATCCTCGCGATGTCTTCGTCGAGCAGACGGTGGCCCGGTTGGCGCGGGTGGCCGGAACGGCCGCCGCACCCCGTGGCCCGGTCGACGAAGGAGTCGGGCCGGTGCCGGCGACGCCCGTCATTCGGTGGCTGAACGACGTGGAACGCGCCGACGGCCCCGTAGACCAGTTCAACCAGACGGTGTTGCTGCAGGCGCCCGATGGGGTGACCGAGGCCGATGTCGTGATCATGTTGCAGGCCTTGCTCGATCGGCACGGCATGCTGCGGCTGCGAACCGGGGGCACCGCGGCCGGCTGGCAGTTGACCGTGCCCGAGGCCGGCGCGGTCGACGCGCATGGATGCCTGCAATCGGTGGACACCCTGACGGATGAGGCACTGGTTGCAGCGCGGTCGCGGTTGAACCCGGCCGCCGGGGTGATGCTGAGCGCGCTGTGGGTGACCTCGACGAGCGAGCTCGTACTGATCGTCCACCACCTGGCTGTCGACGGGGTGTCGTGGCGAATTGTCCTGGAAGACCTCAATCTCGCGTGGGCACAGCGTCGCGGCGGACAACCGGTGGATCTGCCGCCTGCTGGAACGTCCTTCGCGAGGTGGGCCGAACTGCTGGAGATGCACGCCGGCCACTCGGACGTTGTGGCCCAGGGGCCGGTGTGGCGGCGGGTGGCGGCGACCCCTGCGGTATTGCCGGCGGTGCGGCCCGAAGCGGATACCTATGAGACCGCCGGGCAGCTCCCGGTGTCCCTCGACGTCGCGGCGACGCGCATGTTGCTCGGTGAAGTGCCGACGGCGTTCCACGCCGGGGTGCACGACATCATGTTGATCGCGTTCGGGCTTGCGGTGGCCGAATTCTCCGGAACGCTGGGCACACCGGACGCGCCGATCGCCGTCGACGTCGAAGGGCACGGCCGTCAGGAAGAACTGGGCGGAACCCTCGATCCGACCATCGATCTGTCGCGCACTGTCGGGTGGTTCACCACCAAATACCCGGTGGCATTGAACTTCGCAGGTGGCTTCGAGGGACTGACCTGGTCCCAGGTGGTCGCCGGCGATGCGGCGCTGGGCGAGGTGGTCAAAGACGCCAAGGAGCAACTCCGTTCGCTCCCGGATCCGCTGACGTACGGCCTGCTGCGCTACCTGAACGCCGACGTTGATCTCGACGGGGCCGACCCGACCATCGGGTTCAACTACCTGGGTCGTCTTGGCGGCGGATCCACGCCGGCAGTCGATGAGCTGTGGCGGATATCCGCGGATGGTCTGTCGGCCACCGGTGCGGCCGCGGCGATACCCATGCCGCTGACCCACACCGTGGCACTCAACGCGGGCACCCTCGACACCGATTCGGGTCCGCAGCTGCAAGCCAATTGGACCTGGGCGCGCTCGTGTGTCGACGACGCACAGGTCAGCCGGCTCAGCAAGCTGTGGCTGGACGCTCTGGCCGGCATCTGTGAGCACGTCCGAAACGGCGGGGGTGGGCTTACCCCGTCGGACATCGCGCCGGCCCGGCTCAGCCAGTCCGAGATCGATGAACTGGCAAGGCAGTACCGGATCGCCGACATCCTGCCGCTGACCGCGTTACAGCAGGGACTCGTTTTTCACAGCAGCAGCGCGCAGAGTCCCGACGACGATCTATACGTGGTGCAGTTGGACATCACCGTCGCCGGTGCGCTCGACGAGCACCGGCTGCGGGATGCCGTGCAGGCCGTGGCCACCCGCCATCCGCACCTGGCGGCCCGGTTCTGCGAGCAGTTCGACGAGCCCGTGCAGATCATTCCGGCCGATCCCACCGCGGGGTGGCGATATGTCGAATTGGGCACCGCCGCAACCGAAGAGCAGGTCCAGCAGGTGTGTGCGGACGAACGCGCCGCGGTCTGCGATCTGGCCCATCCGCCGGCCTTCCGGGTGGCGATGATCCGCACCGGACACAACCGGCACCGGGTGGTACTCACCAACCACCACATCGTGCTCGATGGGTGGTCGCTGCCGATCCTCCTGCAGGAGATCTTCGCCGGCTACCAGGGGCATCGGCTGCCCGTGGCCACGCCGTATCGGAGCTTCGTCAACTGGCTCGCCGATCGGGACCTTCCCGGCGCCCACGCCGCCTGGCGCGAGGTGCTGGCAGGTCTCGACGCCCCAACCCTCGTCGGCCCGGCGCAGAAACCGGAGCTGGGGCAGCGGGGAGTGCTGGCACATCGGGTGTCCGCGAAAACCACCCGCGCGCTCAACGAACTGGCCCGCTCGCATCGGACCACCGCCAACATCGTCTTGCAGGGCGCCTGGGCGCTTCTGCTGAATTCGCTGACCGGCCGGCGCGACATCGTGTTCGGCACGGTCGTCTCGGGACGCCCGGCCGAGGTCGTCGGCGCGGAATCGATGGTGGGCCTGCTGATCAATACGGTGCCCGTACGCGCGGACATCACCGCGGCGACAATCACCACCACCGGACTGCTCGACTATCTGCAGGACGCGCAAACGAAGACCCTTGAGCACCAATATCTCTCGCTCAGCGAGATCCACCGCATCGCCGATCACGACCGACTGTTCGACACCCTGTTCGTGTTCGAGAACTACCCCGTGGACACCGGCGCGTTATCAGGCGGTGACGGCGGGTTGGAGATCATCGAGGTCACCAGCCACGAGTCCACCGACTACCCGTTGACGATGCAGGCCATACCCGGTGACGAACTGCGCCTGCGTCTCGAATACGACACAGCCGTCTTCGACGTCGCCGACATCGAAGTCCTCGCCCACCGGGTCGAGGCGGTGCTGGAGGCGATGACGGCCGATCCGGGTCGCTCGCTGGCGACCGTGGACCTGCTCGATGAGGCCGAGCGCAGCCGTCTGGCGCGCTGGGGCAATCGGGCGGTGCTGGGCGACCTGGCGCAGCCGGCGTCGGTGCCGGAATTGTTCGCCGCGCAGGTGATACGGGCTCCGGAGTCGGTGGCGCTGGTCTGCGGGGATCATTCACTCACGTATCGAGAACTCGACGAGTCCGCGAATCGGTTGGCGCACTTGCTCGTCGGTCATGGGGTCGGCCCCGGCGAGCGGGTGGCCCTGATGTTCCCGCGTTCGGCCGAGGCCATCGTGGGGATCCTGGCGGTGCTCAAGGCCGGGGCGGCCTACCTGCCGATCGACCCGGCACTGCCGGAGTCCCGCGTGGAGTTCATGCTGACCGACTCCGCCCCGATCGCCGTGGTGACCACCACCGAGTTCGCCGACCGGTTCGACAGGCACGGCCTGATGATCTTCGACGTGACGGACCCCGTCGTCGCCGACCAGCCCGGCACGGCACTGGCGCCCCCGGCTCCCGACGACATGGCCCACATCATCTACACCTCGGGGACCACCGGACAGCCCAAGGGCGTGGCGGTCACCCAGCGCAACGTCGCGCAGCTGTTCGACTCGCTCCAGATCGGGATACCGCTGGAGCCGGGGCAGGTGTGGACGCAGTTCCACTCATATGCGTTCGACTTCTCGGTCTGGGAGATCTGGGGTGCACTGCTGCACGGCGGGCGGCTCGTGGTGGTGCCCGACACGGTGACTCGTTCCCCGGAAGACTTCCATGCCCTCCTGCTGCGCGAGCAGGTCACGGTGTTGACGCAGACCCCGTCGGCGGTGGGAGTGCTGCCGGTGCAGGGCCTGGACGCCACGGCATTGGTGATCGGCGCGGAGCCCTGTCCACCGGAATTGGTGGATCGCTGGGCGCCGGGACGGGTGATGGTCAACGTCTACGGCCCGACCGAGACCACCATGTGGTTGTGTGCCAGTGCGCCGCTGGCGGCCGGGACCGGGGCTCCACCGATCGGTTCGCCGACGGCGTGGGCGGCGTTCTTCGTGCTGGACGAGTGGCTGCGTCCGGTGCCCGCCGGCGTGGTCGGTGAGTTGTATCTGGCCGGCGCGGGCGTCGGCATCGGGTACTGGCGCCGGACGGCGCTGACCGCTTCCCGCTTCATGGCCTGCCCGTTCGGGGAGCCCGGCACGCGCATGTATCGCACCGGAGACCTGGTGCGGTGGCGCGCGGACGGGCAGCTGGACTACTTCGGCCGCGCTGATGAACAGGTCAAGATCCGCGGGTACCGCATCGAACTCGGCGAGATCCAGTCGGCGCTGAACGCCCTGGACGGCGTGGATCAAGCGGCGGTGATCGCGCGCGAGGACAACCCGGGCGACAAGCGTCTGGTGGGTTACATCACCGGGACGGCCGATCCGGTGAAGGCGCGTGCCGCACTTGCCGAACGGCTGCCGGGCTACATGGTTCCCGCCTCGGTGGTGGCCCTCGCCGCGCTGCCGGTGACGGTGAACGGCAAACTCGATACCCGGGCGCTACCGGCGCCGGACTATCGGGACGTCGACCACTACCGTGCGCCGGCCAGTCCCGACGAGGAGATCCTGGCCGGCATCTACGCGCGGGTCCTGGGTGTCGATCGGGTCGGCGCCGACGACTCGTTCTTCGATCTGGGCGGAGATTCCGTCTCGACGATGCGTCTGGTCTCCGCGATCAACGCCAGCATGGATACCGAGCTTTCGGTACGGACGGTGTTCGAATCACCCACGGTTGCCCAGCTTGCGCTGTGTATCGGTGAAGGCGAGCGGCGACTGGCACCGCTGGTCGCCGGTGAGCGCCCCGCGGTGATCCCGCTGTCGTTCGCCCAGAACCGGTTGTGGTTCGTCGACCAGCTGCAGGGGCCGTCGCCGGTCTACAACATGCCGGTCGGCCTACGGCTTCATGGACGGCTCGACACCGACGCGTTGGGTGCGGCACTGGGCGATGTCGTGGGTCGCCATGAGAGCCTGCGCACGCTGTTCGATGCGCCCGACGGAACTCCTCGTCAGGTGGTCATGTCCGTCGACCGAGCGGACTTCGGTTGGGCCGTCGTCGATGCCGCCGGCTGGACCGAGAGCGCGCTGAACGAGGCCATCGGCGCCGCGGTGAGGTACAGCTTTGACCTTGCTTCCGAAATCCCGTTGCAGGCGAAGCTTTTCCGCGTCGCCTACGACGACCACGTACTGGTGGCGGTCGTGCACCATATCGCCGCCGATGGCTGGTCACTCGCCCCGCTGGTGAGTGATCTCAGTGTGGCGTACGCCGGCCGCTGCGCAGGGGCGGCACCCGACTGGGAGCCGCTGGCAGTGCAGTATGTCGACTACACGTTGTGGCAGCGTGAGCAGTTGGGCGATCTCGACGACTCCGACAGTCCCATCGCCGCGCAGTTGACCTACTGGGAAAACGCGCTGGCCGGGCTCCCCGAACGTATCGCGCTGCCCACCGATCGGCCCTACCCGCCGGTCGCCGATCAGCGCGGCTCCACCGTCGCGGTCGACTGGCCGGTCGAGCTACAACAGCGGGTGTGCGCAGTGGCCGGCGAGCACGGCGCGACGAACTTCATGGTGATGCAGGCTTCGCTGGCGGTGCTGCTGTCCAAGATGAGTGCCAGTTCCGATGTGGCCGTCGGGTTCCCGATCGCCGGGCGCAGTGACCGCGCCCTCGAAGAGTTGGTGGGCTTCTTCGTCAACAACTTGGTGCTCCGCGTGGATCTGGCCGGGGATCCCGCCGTGGCAGAGGTGTTGGCCCAGGTGCGGGCGCGGAGCCTGGCCGCTTTCGAGCACCAGGACGTGCCGTTCGAGGTTCTGGTGGAGCGGCTCAACCCGACCCGCAGCCTGACCCATCACCCGCTGGTTCAGGTGGCGTTGGCGTGGCAGAACCTTCCATGGCAGGACACCGGCCCGGCCGGCGGGCTGAGCCTGGGAGACCTTCAGGTCACCCCGTTGCCGGTCGACACACAGACCGCCCGCATGGATCTGACGTTCTCCCTCGGGGAACGCTGGACGCCCGAGGGTGAGCCCGCCGGGATCGGCGGGGCAGTGGAGTTCCGTACCGATGTGTTCGACGCCGGCAGCATCGAGGCGTTGATCGCACGGTGGCGGCGGGTTCTGGCGGCGATGACCGCCGACACGTCCCAGCGGGTCTCGTCACTCGATCTTCTCGACGAGGCCGAGCGCGCGCGTCTGGACGGGTGGGGCAATCGGGCGGTACTGAATGCTCCGACGACCGCCTCGTCCACAATCTCGATCCCGGCGCTGTTCGCCGCACAGGCTGCCCGGGTGCCCGAGGCCGTGGCGATCAGTTTCGACGGCAGTCGCATGACGTACCTGGAGCTGGATGCGGCCGCAACTCGACTTGCGCACAGGCTGACCGCCCACGGCGTCGGTCCGGGTGCATGCGTGGCGTTGCTGTCGGAACGCTCGGCGGACGCGATCGTGGCCATGCTGGCGGTGCTCAAGGCGGGCGCGGCATATCTGCCGATCGACCCCGTGTTGCCCGATGCGCGAATCGAATTCATGCTTGCCGACGCCGGGCCGACGGTCGCGATCGTCACTGCGGGCCTGGCGGACCGGCTGGCAGGATGCGACCTGCGGGTCATCCGTGTCGGTGATGCCGCGGACCCGGTTCTCGACGGTGTCCCCGGCGCCGTATTGCCGATGTCGCACCCCGACGATGTCGCCTACGTCATCTACACCTCGGGCACCACCGGCGTCCCCAAAGGTGTGGCGATCACCCACCGCAATGTGACCGTACTGTTGGGGTCGCACGACACCTTCCTGGCGGGACAGGTGTGGACGCAGTGGCATTCCTACGCCTTCGACGCCTCGGTCGAAGAGATCTGGGGCGCGCTGTTGCACGGCGGGCGGCTGGTGGTCGTGCCCGAGTCGGTGGCCCGCTCACCGGAGGACCTGCAGGCGTTGCTCGTCGCCGAACAGGTCGATGTCTTGAGCCAGACCCCGTCGGCGGTGGCGATGCTGTCCCCAGAGCGGCTGGGCGCGGTGTCGTTGCTGGTGGCCGGTGAGGCCTGCCCGGCCGAGTTGGTGGACCGCTGGGCGCCGGGCCGGGTGATGGTAAACGCCTATGGTCCGACCGAGACCACGATATGTGCCTCCAGGACTGAGCCTTTGGCCGTAGGGACGGGGGCGCCGTCGATCGGTGCGCCGGTGCCGGGCGCCGCGGTGTTCGTCCTGGACGGGGCCTTGCGCCAGGTTCCGGCCGGTGTGGTCGGCGAGCTGTATGTGGCCGGCCGCGGTGTCGGCGTCGGCTATCTGGGCCGCGCGGACCTGACCGGTTCGCGATTTGTGGCCTGCCCCTTCGGATCTCCGGGACAGCGGATGTACCGCACCGGGGATCTGGTGTGCTGGGGCCCCGATGGGCAGCTGCGTTACGTCGGGCGTGCCGATGAGCAGGTCAAGATCCGTGGCTATCGCATCGAACTCGGTGAGATTCAGTCGGTTTTGGCAGGCTTGGACGGCGTCGAGCAAGCCGCGGTGATCGCCCGGACCGATCGTCCCGGGGACCAACGACTGGTGGGCTACGTGACCGGGACCGCGGACCCGGCAAAGCTGCGCACCCAGCTGGCCGAGCAGCTCCCGGCCTACATGGTTCCGGCCGCGGTGGTTTCGCTGCCGACGCTGCCGTTGACCACCAACGGCAAGCTCAACACCCGCGCCCTGCCCGCACCCGAGTATCAGGACATCGACCGCTACCGCGCGCCCGGCACCCTTACCGAGGAGATCCTGACCGGGATCTACGCCTCCGTGCTGGGAGTGGAGCGGGTCGGGGTCGACGATTCGTTCTTCGATCTGGGTGGGGATTCCCTGTCGGCGATGCGCCTGGTTGCCGCGATCAACACCGCCCTCGACAGTGGTCTTGCGGTGCGGGTCCTGTTCGAGGCGCCTACGGTGGCGCAATTGGCGCCGCGGATCGGCGGCGAAGAGGCCCGCCTGGATCCGCTGGCGGCCGGTCAGCGGCCCGCTACGATTCCGCTGTCGTTCGCACAGTCCCGGCTGTGGTTCCTCGACCAACTGCAAGGCCCGTCACCGGTTTACAACATGGCCACCGCGCTGCGGATCAGTGGGGCGCTGGATGTCGACGCCCTGGGTGTCGCGCTGGCCGACGTGGTGGCCCGCCACGAAAGCCTGCGTACCGTCTTCCCCGCGGTCGAGGGAATCCCGCGGCAGTCGGTGGTGCCGATCGAGCACGCCCGGTTCGGTTGGGACGTCGTGGATGCCACCGGCTGGTCGGGGGATCACCTGCACGAGGCGATCGGCGAAGCGGCCCGTCACACGTTCGATCTGTCCGGCGAAATCCCGTTGCGGGCGAGCCTCTTCCGGCTCGGCGGTGACGAGCACGTGCTGGCGGCGGTGGTGCACCACATCGCCGCCGACGCCTGGTCTCTCGCCCCGCTGGTGGCCGACCTCGGGGTGGCCTACGCCGGCCGAAGCGCCGGGCGGGCGCCCGCCTGGGCCGATCTGGCCGTTCAGTACGTCGACTACACGCTGTGGCAGCGCGCCCAGTTCGGTGACTTCGACGACAGCCAAAGCCGTATCGCCACACAGGTGAGCTACTGGCAGGATGCGCTGGCCGGCATGCCCGAACGGTTGGCATTGCCCACCGATCGGCCCTATCCGCCGGCGGCCGATCAACGCGGCGCCATGGTTTCGCTGGACTGGCCGGCCGAACTGCAGCAGCAGGTCGCCCGGGTCGCCCGCGAACACAACGCGACAAGCTTCATGGTGATCCAGACTGCGCTGCTGACCCTCCTGTCCAGGCTCAGCGGAAGCTCCGATGTGGCAGTGGGTTTCCCCATCGCCGGGCGCCGCGACCCCGCCCTCGACGACCTGATCGGGTTCTTCGTCAACACCTTGGTCCTGCGGGCCGATCTGGCCGGGGATCCGACGGTGGCAGAACTGCTGGCGCAGGTGCGGTCCCGCAGCCTGGCCGCCTACGACAATCAGGATGTGCCGTTCGAGGTACTCGTCGAGCGGCTCAATCCGACCCGGTCGCTGACCCATCACCCCTTGATCCAGGTGGCACTGGGATGGCAGAACGTTCCCGGCCAGTCCGGGAGTGCCCTGGCGCTCGGTGATCTGGAGGTCAGCCAGATGCCCGCGGATACCCACACCGCACGCATGGACCTGAGCTTCTCGCTCGCCGAACGGCGGACCCAGACCGGTGCACCCGCCGGAATCGGTGGGACGGTAGAGTTCCGCACCGACGTGTTCGACACGGCGACCATCGAAACGATGATCAAGCGGTTCGAGCTGGTGCTGTCGGCGATGACCGCCGACACGGACCGGCACCTGTCCTCGATCGACCTGCTCGATGCCGTCGAACACGCCCACCTCGACGTGATCGGCAACCGGGCTGCGTTGGCGGGGCCGGGGCCGTCCTCGGATCCGGTATCGGTCCCGGGATTGTTCGCCGCGCAGGTCGCGCGGAACCCGGAAGCGGTCGCGGTCACCTTCGACGGCCGGTCACTGACTTATCGCGCGCTCGACGAGGCAGCGAACCGGTTGGCGCACTTGCTCATCGGGCAAGGTGCCGGACCTGGTAGCTGCGTGGCCCTGCTGCTCGAGCGCTCCGCGGACGCGATCGTCGCGATGCTGGCGGTGTTGAAGGCCGGCGCCGCCTACCTGGCCATCGACCCCGCGCTGCCCACGGCCCGGATCGAGTTCATGCTGGCCGATGCCGCCCCGGTCGCCGCGATCACCACCAGCGGTCTGGCCGACCGGCTCGATGGCCATGGCCTGCGCGTGATCGATGTCGATGACTTGGCAATTGCTCACCAGCCCGACACCGCGCCCGCGGAACCGGCGCCGGACGGCATCGCCTACCTCATCTACACCTCGGGGACCACCGGACTGCCCAAGGGCGTGGCCGTCACGCACCACAACCTGACGCACCTGGCCCGGTCCACACCGGAACAACTTCCGGAGAGACAGGTTTGGACGCAGTGTCATTCGTACGCATTCGACTTCTCGGTATGGGAGATCTGGGCTGCGCTGCTGGGCGGGGCACGCCTGGTCGTCGTGCCCGAGTCCATCGTGAGTTCACCCGAGGACTTCCATGCTCTCCTGGTCGGCGAGCGGGTCAACGTGCTCACCCAAACTCCGTCGGCAGCCGGGGCGCTGTCTCCGCAAGGACTCGAGTCCGTCGCGTTGCTGCTCGGTGGGGAAGCCTGTCCGGGTGAAGTCGTCGATCGGTGGGCACCCGGACGCGTGGTGATCAATGCCTATGGCCCCACGGAGATCACGGTGTACGCGTCGATGAGCGCACCCCTGAAACCCGGGTCGGGGGCAGCGCCCATCGGGGCACCGGTCCCGACGTCGGCATTGTTCGTACTCGATGAGTGGCTGCGCCCGGTGCCTGCCGGGGTGATCGGCGAACTGTATGTGGCCGGCGGGGGCGTGGCGTGCGGTTACCTGGGCCGCGCGGGCTTGACCGCAGCGCGGTTCGTGGCGTGCCCGTTCGGTGAACCGGGGCAGCCCGCAACACGGATGTATCGCACCGGAGACCTGGTGAGCTGGCGTGCTGACGGGCAGCTGCAGTACCTGGGCCGTGCCGACGACCAGGTCAAGATTCGTGGTTATCGCATCGAACTCGGCGAGGTTCAGGCCGCCTTGGGTGCGCTGGACGGAGTCGGGCAGGCGGTGGTGATCGCTCGCGAGGACCATCCGGGCGTCAAGCGTCTGGTCGGCTATGTCACCCCGGCCGCGGCCAGTTCGGTGGATCCGGCCGGTATGCGAGGCGCGCTGGCCGATCGACTTCCGCAGTACATGGTTCCGGCAGCGATCGTGGTCCTGGACGCACTGCCGTTGACGGTCAACGGCAAACTCGATACTCGCGCCTTGCCTGCACCGGAATACCAGGATGCCGAGCACTACCGTGCGCCGGAGACAGCGGTCGAGGAGATCCTGGCCGGTATCTACGCGCAGGTGCTCGGGCTCGAGCGGGTCGGGGTCGACGACTCGTTCTTCGACCTGGGTGGCGACAGCATTCTTTCCATGCAAGTGGTGGCCCGGGCCCGGGCGTGCGGGGTGATGTGCAGGCCCCGTGACATTTTCGTCGAACAGACGGTGGCTCGATTGGCGCTGGTGGTGGGCGTCGACGGCGACGACGCCGGTCCTGTCGACGAAGGCGTCGGTCCGGTGGGTGCAACGCCGATCATGCGCTGGCTGGAAGCGGTTGACCGTGCCGGCGGCCAGGTGGACCAGTTCAATCAGACGGTGGTGGTCCAGGCACCGCCGGGAGCCACCGTGTCCGATGTCGAGATGGTGCTGACCGCCCTGCTCGACCGGCATGCCATGCTGCGGTTGCGTGCCCAAGACGCCGGGGCGGGGGGCTGGTCGCTCCT
Source organism: Mycobacterium sp. 48b (assembly GCF_048282725.1). Lineage (NCBI taxonomy): Bacteria > Bacillati > Actinomycetota > Actinomycetes > Mycobacteriales > Mycobacteriaceae > Mycobacterium > Mycobacterium sp. 48b. The sequence goes on along the minus strand of NZ_JBLVUL010000001.1, from coordinate 4,427,571 downwards.
GGTACCCGAGAAGGGTTCGGTGCGAGCGCATCTGGAGTCTGTCGACGCGCTGACCGACGATGCGTTGGTGCGGGCCCGGTCGCGGCTGAACCCGGGCGCGGGAGCGATGGCCAGTGCCCTGTGGGTGGCAACCACCGGCCAATTGGTGTTGACCATTCACCACCTCGCGATCGACGCCGTGTCGTGGCGGATTTTGCTCGAGGACCTCAATATCGCCTGGGTTCAACATTGTCAGGGCCAGCCGGTGGATTTGCCGGTCACCGGGACTTCATTCGCGCAGTGGACCGAACTGCTCGGTGAACACGCGCGCTCGGCGGCAGTGGCGGATCAGGCCGACACCTGGCGGCGTGTGTTGGCGACCCCCGCCGCACTACCCGAGGTCCGGCCCGATGTCGACACGTACGGGGCCGCCGGGCACCTCACCGCGTCGTTGGATGTCGAGACCACCCGCGTCCTGCTCGGTGAGGTTCCGGCAGCGTTCCACGCTGGGGTACAAGACATTCTGCTGATCGCCTACGGGCTGGCCCTGACCGAGTTCCTGGGAGTCACCTTGCCGGTCGCCATCGACGTCGAGGGCCACGGCCGTACCGAGGAATTGGGTGGGGCATTCGACCGAAATCTCGACCTCTCGCGAACCGTGGGCTGGTTCACCACCAAGTACCCTGTGACACTCGATGTCCGAGGGCCCCTTGCCGGGCTGCAATGGGCTGAGGTGCGGGCCGGCGATCCGGCACTCGGCCGCGTGATCAAGGACGCCAAGGAACAACTGCGCGGCCTGCCCGAGGGAATGACCTACGGACTCCTTCGCTACCTCAACCCCGACGTCGATCTGTCCGGAGCCGACCCGACCATCGGATTCAACTATCTCGGCAGGCTGGGCGCGACCGGCCCAGCACAGTCGGACGAACTTGCCGGGCTGTGGCAGGTCAGCCGTGACGGAGCGGCGGTCGCGGCGGTCGCCGCGGCCATACCGATGCCGCTGGGACACACGGTCGAACTCAACGCGAGCACCGCCGAAACCGATGCCGGCCCAAGTCTTCACGCGGCCTGGACGTGGGCGCCCTCGGCTCTCGACGAGACCCAGATCAGCCGGCTGAGTCAACTGTGGTTCGAGGCGCTCACCGGAATCTGTGCGCACATCCGCAGGGGTGGCGGCGGCCTGACGCCGTCCGACATTCTCCCCGCACGTCTCACCCAGCCCGAGATAGACGAGCTGAGTGAGCACCACCGGATCGCCGATGTGCTGCCCCTGACGCCCCTACAGCAGGGACTTCTGTTCCAGGCCAATGCAACTCGAAGCAACGATGACGACGTCTACGCCATGCAACTCGACGTCACCATCACAGGCCCGCTGGATCCACACCGGCTGCGCGAGGCGGTGCGCACCGTGGTCAGCCGTCACCCCAACCTGGCCGCGCGGTTCGACAAACGATTCGGCGAACCCGTCCAGATCATCCCGGCGGAACCGAGCGTGCCCTGGCAGTACCTCGACATGACCACGGACACAGATGGCACCGGTGTGGACGAGCGCATCCAGAGGTTGTGCGCCGACGAACGCACGACTGTCTGCGATCTGGCCCACCAATCGGCGTTCCGCGCGGCGCTGATCCGGTCCGCGCAGGACGAGCACCGCTTCGTGATGACGTATCACCACATCGTGCTCGACGGCTGGTCACTGCCGATCCTGTTGCAGGAGATCTTCGCCGGCTATTACGGGCAGCGGCTTCCCGCCGCCCCGCCCTACCGCAGGTTCGTCACCTGGCTGGCCGATCGAGACGTCGACGCTGCTCACACCGCGTGGCGCGAAGTCCTGGCGGGCTTCGCCACCCCGGCTCTGGTCGCTCCCAACCGGGCAACTCCAGGGCGACGGGCCACCGAGTCGTTCCGATTGCCCGCCGAAACCACCCGAGCGGTCAATGAACTCGCGCGCTCACAGCACACGACTGCCAGCACCGTGCTCCAAGCGGCGTGGGCACAGGTGCTCATGTGGCTCACGGGCCGGCATGACGTCGCCTTCGGTGTCGCGGTCTCGGGCCGGTCGGCGGACGTGGCCGGCGCGGATTCGATGGTGGGCCTGCTGATCAATACCGTGCCGGTTCGGGCCACCATCACCCCGGACACGACGATCGCCGGTCTGCTCGACGAACTGCAACGCCATCACGGCGACACCCTCGAGCATCAGCATCTGGCTCTCAGCGATATTCACCGTGCCGTGGGCCAGGACCAACTGTTCGACACGCTTTTCGTCTACCAGAACTACCCGGTCGAGACGGTCGCGGCCACGATGGCCGACGGGTTGGCCATCACCAAGGTCAACGGCCGCGAATACAACCACTACCCCCTGACCCTGCAAGCCATGCCCGGCGCCGAACTGGTTCTGCGGGTCGAATTCGACACCGACGTATTCACCGCGAAGCGGGTGCACAAAGTGGTCGCACGGTTCCAACGGGTACTTGAGGCCATGACCGGGGAGGTTCAGCCAGCGTGACTGCCGACGCCAACCGGCGATTGTTGTCGATGGATCTCGACGATGACGATGACGTCGAGGAGCTGGATGAGTGGGGTAACCGGGCGGCGTTGAGCGGGGCGGTCCCGGTGTCGGTGTCGGTGCCGGTGTTGTTCGCCGAGCAGGCATCTCGTCGTCCGGACGCGGTGGCGGTCACCGCGGGCAATTGCTCATTGACCTATCGCGGGCTGGATGCGGCTTCGAATCGGTTGGCGCATCTGCTGATCGAGCGGGGTGCGGGGCCGGGCCGTCGGGTGGCGTTGTTGTTTTCGCGGTCGGTTGAGGCCGTCGTGGCGATCTTGGCGGTGCTCAAGACCGGTGCGGCGTATGTGCCGATCGATCCGTCGGTGCCCGACGCACGAATCGATTTCGTACTGGCCGACTCCGAGCCGGCGGTCGCGGTTACGACCGGTGATCTGGCCGATCGCCTGGGTGGGCGCGGGTTGACGGTCATCCATGTCAACGACCCCGCTGCGGCGGACCGGCCGAGTACCACACCGCCGATCGAACCATCTGGCGAGGATGTTGCGTATTTGATCTACACCTCGGGTACGACGGGTGTGCCCAAGGGTGTGGCGGTTGCGCATCGGAATGTGGTGCGGTTGTTGGCTGCGATCGATCGTGATGTGGATCTGTCGGCGGGGCAGGTGTGGACGCAGTGTCATTCGTTGGCCTTCGACTTTTCGGTGTGGGAGGTTTTCGGCGCGCTGCTGCATGGTGGCCGGTTGGTGGTGGTGCCCGAATCGGTGACGCGCTCGCCTGAGGAGTTCCACTCCCTGCTCGTCGATGAGCGCGTGAGTGTGTTGAGTCAGACACCGGCAGCGTTCTACGCGTTGGCCGCGGTTGACGACAACCGGTCTGACCGTCAGCTGTCCCTTGAGCTCGTGGTGTTCGGCGGGGAGGCGTTGGAACCGCAGAGGCTCGCCTCATGGCTGGACAGGTATCCGGTGATGCCGCGGTTGATCAATATGTACGGGATCACCGAGACGACGGTGCATGCCTCGTTCCGTGAGATCACCGCCACCGATGTGGGCAGCCCGGTTTCGCCGATCGGTGTGCCGCTGGCGGATCTTGCCTTCTTCGTACTGGACGGCTGGTTGCGTCCGGTGCCGGTCGGAGTCGTGGGCGAGTTGTATGTCGCCGGTGCAGGTTTGGGCTACGGGTATGTGGGCCGCCCCGGGTTGAGCGCGTCGCGGTTTGTGGCCTGCCCGTTCGCTGACAACGGAACATCGGGCATTCGCATGTATCGCACCGGTGATCTGGTGTCGTGGGGCGCTGATGGGCAGTTGCAGTTCCTGGGGCGCGGCGATGAGCAGGTCAAGATTCGTGGTTATCGCATCGAGTTGGGTGAGATCCAGTCGGCCGTGATGGCTTTGGATGGTGTCGAGCAGGCGGTGGTGATCGCCCGGGAGGACCGGGCCGGCGACAAGCGGCTGGTCGGTTACATCACCGGGACCGCCGATCCTGCTGAATTGCGTGCGATGTTGGGAGATAAGCTCCCGCCGTACATGGTGCCCGCCGCAGTGGTCGCCGTCGATGCGATGCCGCTGACCGTCAATGGCAAGCTGGACAAAAAGGCCCTGCCGGCACCGGAATACCAGCACCTCGATGCCTACCGGGCCCCAGCCACACCCACCGAGGAGATCCTGGCCGGCATCTACGCCCAGATCCTCGGCCTGGACCGCGTCGGCGTCGATGACTCCTTCTTCGATCTCGGCGGGGATTCCTTGCAGGCCATGCGCCTGGTCGCCGCCCTCAACCGGACCCTGGGCACCGGACTCGAGGAGCGCGTCCTGTTCGACGCCCCGACGGTGGCCCAACTGATATTTCACATCGGTGACGATGAAGGACGGCATCAGCCGCTGCTGGCCTGTGATCGGCCTGCGGTGATGCCGCTGTCGTTTGCGCAGAGCCGGTTGTGGTTCGTCGACCAATTGAACGGTCCTTCACCGGTTTACAACCTGGCGGCGGGATTGCGCCTTGACGGCCCCCTTGATGTCGACGCGCTGGGCGCGGCGTTCGGAGACCTCCTGGACCGTCACGAGAGCCTGCGCACGTTGTTCCCGACGGTCGACGGGACACCTCAGCAGGTGATTGTTCCCGCCGAGCAGACCGCGTTCGGCTGGGAGGTGGTTGACGCGGTCGGATGGCCGGCCGGCAGGTTGGAGCAGGCCATCGAGGACGCGGCGCGCCACAGTTTCGATTTGGCTTCCGAGATCCCGCTGCGGGCAAAGGTTTTCCGCGTAACCGAGAACGAGCACGTGCTGGTGGCGGTGGTGCACCACATCGCCGCCGACGGGTGGTCGATCACTCCGCTGGTCGCCGATCTGGGAGTGGCCTACGCCAGTCGGCGTGAAGGACAGGCGCCACGCTGGCAGCCGTTGGCGGTCCAGTACGCGGATTACACGCTCTGGCAGCGTGCCCAGCTCGGCGATCTGGAAGACAGCGACAGCCGCATCTCGCAGCAACTGAGGTTCTGGGCGGACACACTGGCCGGGATGCCGGAACGGCTGGCATTGCCGACCGACCGCCCCTATCCGTTGGTGGCTGACCAGCATGGCGACCGGGTCGAGGTGGAGTGGCCGGCAGATCTGCAGCAGCAGGTGACTCGCCTGGCTCGCGATCACAACGCGACCAAATTCATGGTCATCCAAGCGGCACTGCTGACCCTGCTGTCCAAGCTCGGCGGGAGTTCCGATGTGGCGGTCGGCTTCCCGATCGCAGGGCGCCGCGACCCCGCTCTCGACGAGCTGATCGGATTCTTCGTCAACACGTTGGTGCTACGCGTCGATCTGGCAGGGGACCCGAGTGTCACCGAGGTGCTGGCTCAAGTTCGAGCACGCAGTCTCGGTGCCTTCGAGCACCAGGACGTGCCGTTCGAGGTGCTCGTCGAGCGGCTCAATCCGACCCGGTCGCTCACCCACCATCCGCTGGTGCAGGTGATGCTGGCCTGGCAGAACGTCCCCGGACAGGCGGGCGATTCCGGCAGCGGGGTGGCACTGGGGGATCTGCGGGTCACCCAGTTGCCGCTGGACACCCACACCGCGCGGATGGACCTGTCGATCTCGCTGGCCGAGCGTTGGACGGACGCCGGTGAGGCCGCTGGGATTTCCGGCACGGTCGAATTCCGTACCGACGTGTTCGACGCCGCCGGCATCGAAGCCCTGATCGATCGGTTACATCGCGTCCTCGAGGCGATGGCCGCCGATCCCACCCGGCGACTCTCTGCGATCGATGTGCTCGATGCCGATGAGCGGACTCAGCTGGACACAGTCGGCAACCTGGCGACGCTGAAACGCCGCGCACCCGGGCCGTCGTCGATCCCAGCTCAGTTCGAAGCTCAGGTGACCCGTGATCCCGGCGCGGTGGCAGTCAGTTTCGACGGAAGCCATATCACGTACGGGGATCTCGATCGGGCCGCGAATCGATTGGCGCACCTGCTCGTCGAGCAGGGTGTGGGACCGGGCCGGCGGGTGGCGTTGCTGTTCTCGCGGTCAGTCGAGGCGATCGTCGCGATCTTCGCGGTGCTCAAGACCGGCGCGGCGTACGTACCGATCGATCCCGCGGTTCCCGATTCCCGGCTGGAGTTCATCCTCAGCGATTCCACGCCGCTGGCGGCGGTCACCACCACGGATCTGGCCGATCGGCTGACCGGGGCCGAGTTGAGCGTGATCGCCGTCGACGATGCCGCGGTGGCCGGCCAACCCGACACGCGTCTTCCGGCGCCGGGCCCCGACGATGTCGCGTACCTGATCTACACCTCGGGCACGACAGGCGTGCCGAAAGGCGTGGCGATCCCACACCGCAACGTGACCCGCCTGCTACATGCCTTGGACGCCGATCTGGAGTTGACGGCGGATCAAGTCTGGACGCAAAGCCATTCGCTCGCCTTTGACTTCTCGGTGTGGGAGATATTCGGCGCCCTGCTGCACGGCGGGCGGTTGGTGGTGGTGTCGGATTCGGTGGCACGGTCACCCGAAGAGTTTCACGCCCTGCTGGTCGCCGAGCGGGTCAGTGTATTGAGCCAGACACCGTCGGCGTTCTATGCGCTGCAAGCAGCGGATGAGCTGTCATCCGAGCCGGGTTCAGAGCTCCAGCTTGAGTTGGTCGTATTCGGCGGTGAGGCGTTGGACCCGACCCGGCTCGCGGACTGGATGCAGGACCACCCGGTGTTGCCGCGGTTGATCAACATGTACGGGATCACCGAGACGACGGTGCATGCCTCGTTCCGTGAGATCACCGATGCCGATGTAGAGGTCGCGGTCAGCCCGATCGGTGTGCCGCTGAGGCACCTGGCCTTTGTGGTGCTCGATGGCTGGTTGCGTCCGGTGCCTGTCGGTGTGGTGGGTGAGTTGTACGTGGCCGGTGCGGGTTTGGGCTACGGGTATGTCGGCCGGGGGCCGTTGACATCGACGCGGTTTGTGGCGTGTCCGTTCGGGTCGCCGGGGATGCGGATGTATCGCACCGGGGATCTGGTGTCGTGGGGACCGGATGGAGAATTGCGGTACCTGGGGCGTGCCGATGAGCAGGTCAAGATTCGTGGCTATCGCATCGAGCTCGGTGAGATCCAGTCGGCCTTGATGGCATTGGACGGTGTCGAGCAGGCGGTGGTGATCGCCCGGGAGGATCGTCCCGGGGACAAGCGGCTGGTCGGCTACGTCACCGGGAGCGCCGATCCTGCTGAGCTGCGGGCCGCGCTGGGGGAGAAGCTGCCGCCGTACATGGTCCCGACCGCGGTGGTGGAGATCGAGGCCCTGCCTTTGACGGTCAACGGCAAACTCGACATTCGCGCGTTGCCTGCACCGGAATACCAGGACGTCGATCGGTACCGTGCTCCGGCCACCGGAGTCGAGGAGCTTCTCGCCGGTATCTTCGCCCAAGTCCTCGGGCTGGAACAGGTCGGCGTCGACGACTCGTTCTTCGACCTTGGCGGCGACAGCATCTCGGCCATTCAGGTGATCTGGCGCGCCCACAGTGCGGGCTTGACCGGCCGCCCGCGCGACATCTTCGTCCAGCAGACGGTGGCCCGGTTGGCGCGGGTGGTCAGGATGGCCAACAGCGCCGCCGATGTGATCGACGAGGGTTTCGGTCCGGTGGTGGCGACCCCGATCATGCGGTGGCTGAAGGGCCTGGAGCGTGTCGACGGCCCGATCGACGAGTTCAATCAGACGGTGGTGCTGCAGGCACCCGCCGGTGCGTCCGAGGACGACGTGGTAATCCTGTTGCAGGCCTTGCTGGCTCGTCATGGCATGCTCCGATTGCGTGCCGAGGACGACGGCGCCGGTGGATGGGCGTTGACGGTGCCCGAACCGGATGCGGTGGATGCACGCGAGCATCTGCTGACCGTCGACCTGTTGACGGAAGACGCGCTGGCAGCGGCACGGTCGCGGTTGAATCCCGCCGCCGGGGTGATGTTGAGCGCGTTGTGGAGTTCCGCCACAGGGCAACTGGCGTTGGTCGCCCACCATATGGCAGTCGACGGAGTGTCGTGGCGAATTGTGTTGGAGGACCTCAACATCGCCTGGACCCAGCATCGCGGTGAGCAGCCGGTGCTGCTGCCACCTACGGGTACGTCCTTCAAGCGGTGGGCGGATCTGCTGGGTGAGTACGCGCATCACCCCGAGGTGGTCGGCCGGGCGGGGGCATGGCGGCAGGTGGCCTCGATCCCACCCGCATTGCCGGCACCGCGTCCCGCGGAGGACACGTTCGCCACTGCTGGATACCTCACAGAGTTTCTCGATGCCGAGACCACCCACATGTTGCTGGGCGACGTTCCGGCGGCATTTCACGCCGGGGTGCAAGAGATCCTGTTGATCGCGTTCGCCCTGGCGTGGTCCCAGTATCTCGGGACCGACGGCGCTCCGATCGCCATCGACGTGGAGGGCCACGGGCGTCAAGAGGACCTGGCAGATCTGGGCGCACCCGATGATCCAGACGTCGACCTGTCACGCACGGTCGGGTGGTTCACCGCCAAGTATCCGGTGTCGCTGGCGGTCGGTGGGCTGCGTTGGACGCAGGTGGTGGCAGGCGATGCGGCGCTCGGTGCGGTCATCAAGGACGCCAAAGAGCAGCTCCGCGCCCTGCCCGACGGCTTGACCTACGGGCTGCTGCGCTACCTCAACTCCGACGTGGATCTGGCCGGATCCGATCCGGTGATCGGGTTCAACTATCTCGGGCGGCTGGGCTCCCCGGCGGCGTATGCGTCTGGTGACGTATGGCGTTTCAGTCAGGACGGCTTGTCGATGACCGGTGCGGCGGGCGCGATGCCGATTGCGCTGGCGCACTCCGTAGAGCTCAACGCGGTCACCATCGACACCGACAGCGGCCCGCACCTGAATGCCACCTGGACGTGGGCGCCCACCGCACTGGATCGTACGGCCGTCACCCGGATCAGCCGGTTGTGGTTTGACGCCCTGGCGGGTATCTGTGCCCATGTCAGGCGAGGTGGGGGCGGATTGACGCCGTCGGACATCGCGCCTGCACGCCTGAGCCAGCACCAGATCGATGCGTTGCACAGCGAATTCCCCATCGCAGACGTACTTCTCCTGACGCCGTTGCAGCAGGGACTGCTGTACCACGCGAGCATCGCGAACTCCTCCGGCGACGACGTCTACGCGGTGCAGCTGGACCTCGCATTGAGCGGTCCGCTCGACGTACACCGGCTGCGCGATGCCGTGCAGACCGTGGTGGGCCGGCATCCGCATCTGGCTGCCCGCTTCTGCCCGCAATTCGAGCAACCCGTGCAGGTGATCCCCGCTGATCCGGTGACGCCCTGGCGGTATATCGAGTTGGACGCCAACGGCATTGGCGTCGACGAGCAGATCGAGGAGATCTGCGCCGCCGAACGTGGCGCAGTGTGCGACCTCGAGAACCAGCCCGCCTTCAGGGTGGTCCTGATCCGGATCGCAGACGACCGTCACAGGTTCGTGGTGACCAACCATCACATCGTGCTCGACGGCTGGTCGATGCCGATCCTGATGCAGGAGATCTTCGCCGGTTACCAGGGATTGCGACTGCCTGCCGCCTCCCCGTATCGCAGCTACGTGACGTGGTTGTCCGAACGCGATCACCATGCCGCCCATGCGGCGTGGCGTGAGGTGCTGGCCGGTTTTGACACCCCGATTCTCGTCGGACCACCGCAGAAGCTGCGGATCGGGGAGCGTTGCGTCGACTCGTATCGGGTCCCCGCGAAAACCACGCGGGCCCTTGCCAAGTTGGCGCGCTCGCATCGCACCACGGTGAACGTCGTACTACAGGGTGCCTGGGCGCTGCTGCTCAGCTCGCTGACCGGCCATCACGACGTCGCCTTCGGAACTGTGGTCTCGGGTCGGCCACCGGAGGTCGACGGTGCGGATTCGATGGTCGGTCTGCTGATCAACACGGTGCCGGTGCGGGCCACCTTCTCGCCGGACACCACCACTGCCGATCTGCTCGATCAGCTGCAGAGTGCCCACAACGACACGCTGGATCATCAGCACGTGGCGCTCAGCGACATTCACCGCATGACAGGCCAGGACACACTCTTCGACACGGTCTTCGTCTACGAGAACTATCCGACCGATACCGGGACGCCACCGGGTGGTGACGGGCTGGCCGTCACCGGTTTCAGCAGCCGCGACTTCTATCACTATCCGATCGCGGTGCAGGCCGGCCCGGGCCGCGAGTTGGACCTTCGGGTCCAATACGACACCGATGTCTTCGACAGGGAGACCGTCCAAGCGCTCATGGAGCGGTTCAAAAAGGTACTGGTGGCGATGACGGCCCATCCCCGCCGCCCGGTGTCGTCCTTGGATCTGCTGACGAAGGCCGATCGGCTCGACGGGTGGGGCCATCGGGCGGTGTCGACGGCTGCCGTCGGTGAGACCGATGATTCGTACAGCCCGCCGACCACCCTGGTCGAGCAGATCCTGGCCAGTATCTTTGCCGAGGTGCTGGGCGTCGACCGCGTGGGCGTCGAGACGTCCTTCTTCGATTCGGGCGGCGATTCGATCTCCGCGATGCGGGCCATCGCCGCGATCAACGGGGCCCTCGACGTCGAACTCACCATGCTGACGCTGTTCGAGGCGCCATCCGTACGGAACCTGGCTCAGCAGTTGGCGAACGCACCCGTTCAGTGAACGACGACCGTGCCGGCCCGCCCGGGCCGGCACGGGGTCGTCACCACATGTAGGGCACCAGGCGATAGCGCGCCTTCTGCGCGTATTCGCGGTAGCCGTCCAACTCTGCGACCAGCAGCTTCTCCTCATCCCGAATCCGGATGACGAGCATCATGAGGCCCGGGATGACGGGCAGGAGACCCCAGTACGAGCCGAGCGCGAGAGGGAAGCCGACGATCGTCAGCACATTGCCGGTGTACATGGGGTGACGCACGAGCCCATACAGGCCGGTGGAGGCGAGCTTCTGTCCCGTCTCCACCTGCACGGTAGAAGCCGCGAAGCTGTTCTGGATGACCACCAGGCTCGTCACACCCAGTCCGAGCGCGACCAGAACATCACCGGCCACGCAGATGGCCGCCGGCACCGATGACCAATCGAAGCGATGGTCCAGGGCACTGACCACCACCATGGCGGCCAGCGACAGGTACCAGCCGGCGATGAGGACCTTCTGCACCGTTCGGGTTTCCGCCGCCGGTCCCGCGTGCTTACGCCGTTGGTGTGCCTCGGGGTTTGTCCGTTGCAAGAAGATGCTGGGAATCCACGTCGACAGGACGAACACCACGAGAAAAGCCCAGGCCTGCCAGAAGTTGAGCGTTCCGGCCAGTGAGAACAGCACCAAGCCGAACACGATGAGTTCAACAAGCCCGAACCCGACTACTCTCGCAACGGCTTTCACGATCCTCCTGTCGTCCGTCGCGGCACAGACCGCCGGCGGGCGCAACCCAGCGCACGGCTCAACCTACCGTCGGTCACCGGTGAGACGGGCGCGATTGACGGACAAGTCAAGGCCGTGAACGCAGGTCGCCCAGAAGCGACAGCGGACCCGAAGCGTTCTGGCAGGGGTACGCCGGGTCTGCGGTGATAGTCCTGACTGATGATGACGAAAGCACGTATTGCGGCAACGGCAGCGGTCCTTACCGCGGGTATCGGTCTTGCGGGTCTGGGTGGCGGTGTTGCACAGGCGGCGCCCACCGTGCCGCTGCCGGATTACCACTGGTGTCCGGGGGAGTTCTGGCACCCCGAATGGGGTTTCAACTGGGGCGGCAACCGCTGCCATGACGATTTCTACTTCGACGGCGAGGCCCGTGACCGCGGGCACTGGCACGGACGCGGTGACTGGCGCCCGGGCTTCTGATCAGCCAGGCGCCGATTGGTGTGTGGTGGTGCCCTCGGTGAGATTCGAACTCACACTGTACGGGTTTTGAATCCGTTTCCTCTGCCAGTTGGGATACGAGGGCGTGCCGATCAGTACTGCGGCCTACCACCATAGAGGATGGCCCCGCGCTCGCCGAACAGCGCCCTCCACGACACAATGTTCCCCATGACCGGGTCACCGAAAGACGCTGACAGCCCCCGCCGCGTGCTCATCGCCGAGGATGAGGCGCTCATCCGCCTAGACCTCGCGGAGATGCTCCGTGAAGAGGGCTACGAGGTCGTCGGGGAGGCCGGCGACGGTCAGGAGGCTGTCGAACTCGCCGAGTCGCTGCGTCCGGACCTGGTGATCATGGACGTCAAGATGCCGCGTCGCGACGGCATCGACGCCGCCTCTGAGATCGCCAGCAAGCGCATCGCCCCGATCGTCATCCTGACCGCGTTCAGCCAGCGGGAACTGGTCGAGCGGGCCCGCGATGCCGGGGCGATGGCCTACCTGGTCAAGCCGTTCAGCATCACCGACCTGGTCCCGGCCATCGAGGTGGCGGTCAGCCGGTTCAGCGAGATCGCCGCCCTGGAAAACGAGGTGGCGACGCTGGGGGATCGTCTGGAGACCCGCAAGCTGGTCGAGCGGGCCAAGGGTTTGCTGCAGAGCAAGCACCAGATGACCGAGCCCGAGGCGTTCAAGTGGATTCAGCGGGCCGCGATGGACCGCCGTACCACCATGAAACGAGTCGCCGAAGTGGTGCTGGAAACTCTCGAGGAATCCGAGGAATCGCCCGCTCAGGAGAACTGATTCGCGGGGCCGGTTGTTAATTGTGGGTTTCCGCCCGGTCGAAATTCCGCGTTCGACCAGGACCCGTGGAAGAACCATTCACTCAACATCCCGCACTCGGGGCAGTCGTTGGCTATGTTCTACCCGAAGCTCCGGCGCCCAGCCCTCCCAAGGTCGGGGCGCCGGTGCCGCTGACAACTCTGACCCGGAGGTGAAGCGTGCGCGGTCGCGTGGCACGGAAAGCATTTGCTCTCGGAAGTGCGGGTGTGGTTGCCCTGGCGATTGCCGGCTGCAACCAGTCCTCGCCGGAAGGTGAGGCATCGCAGACCAATTTGAAGATCGTCGAGAAAGTCCAGATCGACGAGAACGGTGCCGAGGTCAAGGCCGCCGAGGGCGTCAGCCCAGCTGATCCCGCGGGCGACGGCAAGGCCACCTGCCCGCCGGTGATGATCGGCATGATGGGTGCGCTCAACGGTCCGGACGCCGCGCTGGGTATCAACATCAAGAACGGTGTGCAGCTCGCGATCGACAAGCACAACGCCGCCAACTCCGGCTGCCAGGTGCAGCTCAAGAGCTTTGACACCGAAGGCGATCCGCAGAAGGCGACCGGTGTGGCGCCGCAGATCGTCGACGAGGCGTTCATCATCGGCCTGATCGGGCCCGCGTTCTCCGGGGAGACCAAGGCCACCGGCGACGTGTTCAACCAGGCCGGCCTGGTCGCGGCCACCGCATCGGCCACCAACGTCACGTTGAGCGAGAACGGGTGGAAGACCTTCTTCCGCGGCCTGGCCAACGACGGCGTCCAGGGCCCCTCGGTGGCCAACTACCTCAGGAACACCCTCGGCAACAAGAAGGTGTGCGTGGTCGACGACAGCACCGACTATGGGCTCGGTCTGGCCGAGACGGTGCGCGAAACCCTTGGCCCGGTGGCCGATACGTCGTGCAACATCTCGGTGAAGAAGGGCGACAAGGAGTTCTCGGCTGCCGTCACCCAGATCAAGGGAGCCGCTCCGGACTCGGTGTTCTACAGCGGCTACTACTCCGAGGCCGCACCGTTCGTCCAGCAGCTCAAGGACGGCGGCGTGACGGCGACCTTCGTCAGCGCCGACGGCACCAAGGATCCGCAGTTCGTCGACCAGGCCGGTGAATCGTCGAAGGGCGCCCTGCTGTCCTGCCCGTGCGGTCCGGCCACCGGATCGTTCGCCGACGAGTACACCCAGAAGTTCGGCCAGGCACCGGGCACCTACAGCACCGAGGGCTACGACCTGGGCACCATCCTGCTCAAGGGCATCGACTCGGGTGCCATCACCCGGCCGGCACTGCTGGACTACGTCCGCAAGTACGAGGGCCAAGGCGTGGGCCGCAAGTACCAGTGGACGGACAAGGGTGAGCTCACCACCACCCTGATCTGGATGTACGAAGTCAAATAGCCCACCAGACGAAACGCGTCCGAGACCGTCACCAGGACTCGGACGCGTTTCGTTACACACCACGAAGTCAGGAGCCGCCGCCGGATGATCCACCAGTGCGTCGAGCAGTCCGCCTGCCTGGCATCCAACATCAGCTTCAACCTGGATGGCCTGCGAGACGGCTTCTGGCAGTTGACGATCGACGGCCTGTCCTGGGGCGCGATCTACGCGCTGGTGGCGGTGGGCTACACCCTGGTCTTCGGTGTGCTGCGCCTGATCAACTTCGCCCATTCCGAGATCTTCATGCTGGGCATGTTCGGCGCCTACTTCTGTCTGGACGTCATCCTCGGTTTCGCCCCGAGCGGTAACGCCTACAACAAGGGCGTCGCGCTGACAGTGCTGTATCTCGGCATCGCCATGCTGTTCGCGATGCTGGTCTCGGGATCGGCGGCGGTCGGTCTGGAACTGATCGCCTACCGGCCGCTGCGAAAACGCAACGCCCGCGCCCTGACCTTCCTCATCACCGCCATCGGAATGTCGTTCGTGCTGCAGGAGTTCGTGCACTTCGTGTTGCCGAAGCTCCTGAAGGGCTACGGCGGAAGCAACGCTCAACAACCCATCGTCCTGGTCCAGCCCAAGACTCAGTTCACGATCTTCGGCGCCACGGTGTCGAACGTGACACTGGTGATCGTGGGTGCCGCGCTGGTGCTCGCCGTGCTGACCGACATCGCGATCAACCGCACCAAGTTCGGCCGCGGCATCCGGGCCGTGGCGCAGGATCCGACCACCGCGACGCTGATGGGTGTCTCCCGGGAACGCATCATCATGCGGACCTTCCTCATCGGCGGTCTGCTCGCGGGGGCCGCAGCGCTGCTCTACACGTTGAAGGTTCCGCAGGGCATCATCTATTCCGGCGGATTCCTGCTCGGCATCAAGGCATTCTCGGCGGCGGTGCTCGGCGGTATCGGTAATCTGCGCGGCGCTCTGCTGGGCGGTCTGCTGCTGGGCATCATGGAGAACTACGGGCAGGCGGTATTCGGAACGCAGTGGCGTGACGTCGTGGCATTCGTTCTGCTGGTGCTGGTCCTGCTGTTCCGGCCGACCGGCATACTCGGTGAGAGCCTCGGGAAGGCGCGGGTATGAGCGAGCATCACGGTTCAGAGTCCGCCGGGTCGGTGACCAGGACGCTGCTGGCCCCCGGCGACGCGATTCGCGACTCGTGGTCCAGCCTGCCGCGGGTGGCCAAATGGCTTGTCGGCGTGGTGGGTTTCGGGCTGCTGGCCCTGCTGCCGTTGTTCACCCCCAGCTTCCTCAACACCACCGGCATCAGCTTCGGCGGCACCATGGCCCAATTCGCGATGGTCGCCATCATCGCGATCGGGCTCAACGTCGTCGTCGGGCAGGCCGGTCTCCTCGACCTCGGTTACGTGGGCTTCTACGCGGTCGGCGCCTACACGGTCGCGCTGCTGACCAGCCCCGACAGCCCGTGGAACAAGGTGGGGCCCGACGGGTTCTTCAGCAAGGACTGGGCCTGGCTGTCGTGTGTGCCGCTGGCGATGGCGGTCACCGCGCTGGCCGGGCTGATCCTGGGAACGCCCACCCTGCGGTTGCGTGGGGACTATCTGGCCATCGTCACCCTCGGATTCGGCGAGATCATCCGGCTGCTCGCCGACAACCTGTCCGACATCACCAACGGTTCGCGTGGACTCAACCAGGTCGCGTACCCACGGCTGGGGGAGAGCGAGAAGCTGCCCAATGGGGTGTTCTCCAGCGGCAACTCGGCCGGTGAGGCGAACTACGGCACCTGGTGGTTCTGGCTGGGCCTGATCCTGATGGTCGGCATCCTCCTGCTGGTGGGTAACCTGGAGCGCAGCCGGGTCGGGCGCGCCTGGGTGGCGGTCCGCGAGGACGAGGACGCCGCAGAGGTGATGGGCGTCAACACCTTCCGGTTCAAGCTGTGGGCGTTCGTGATCGGCGCCGCGATCGGCGGCCTCTCCGGTGCGCTCTATGCCGGCCAGGTTCAGTACGTGGCACCGCCGACGTTCAACATCATCAATTCGATGCTGTTCCTGTGCGCGGTGGTGCTCGGCGGACAGGGCAACAAGCTCGGCGTCATCTTCGGCGCCTTCATCGTGGTGTACCTGCCCAACCGGCTCCTGGGAGTCGAGTTCCTCGGGATCAACCTCGGCGACCTCAAGTACCTCTTCTTCGGTCTGGCTCTGGTGGTACTGATGATCTTCCGGCCGCAGGGCCTCTTCCCGGTACGTCAGCAGCTGCTGACCTACGGACGATCGGCTCGACAGTTGTTGCGCGGCAACACGGACAAGGAGCCGGTGGGATGAGTGAACCCATGCCCGGCGTGACCGAGAGCGTCGAGGAACTGGCCGGCGTACACCGCGAGATCCAGGCCGCCGAGGGTGAGATCCTGCTGGAGACACAGGATCTCACCGTCAAGTTCGGTGGCCTCGTCGCCCTCGACTCGGTCAGCTTCAACATCCGCCGTGGCGAGATCCTCGGCCTGATCGGGCCCAACGGTGCGGGCAAGACCACCTGCTTCAACGCGATCACCGGCGTGTACCGGCCGAGCTCGGGATCGGTGATCTTCGACGGCGCCCCGCTGGGCCGGATCAAGCGGCACCAGATCACCCGCCGCGGCATCGCGCGTACCTTCCAGAACATCCGGCTCTTCGGCGAGATGACCGCGCTGGAGAACGTCATGGTCGGCACCGACGCGCGGCACAAGACTTCGGTTCCGGGCGCCCTGGTGCGTTCCCCGCGGCACCGTCGCGAGGAACGGTCGGCGATCGAACGAGCCGCGGCCCTGCTGCACTTTGTCGGGATCGCCCACCGCGGTGAGGAGAAGGCCAAGAACCTGCCCTACGGTGACCAGCGTCGCCTCGAGATCGCCCGCGCCCTGGCCACCGAGCCCAAGCTGTTGTGTCTGGACGAACCGGCCGCCGGGTTCAATCCCGCCGAGAAGGCGTCCTTGATCGAGCTGATCCGCAAGATCCGCGACGACGGCTACACCGTGCTGTTGATCGAACACGACATGCGTCTGGTGATGGGCGTGACCGACCGCATCGTGGTGCTGGAATTCGGCCGCAAGATCGCCGACGGATTGCCATCCGAAATCCGCGAGGACCCGAAGGTCATCGCCGCCTACCTGGGGGTGCCCGATGACGAGCTCGGCTGAGACCGGTCGCCCGGTGCTGCTCGAGGTGCGTGACGTGGTCGTGCACTACGGCCGGATCAAGGCGTTGCACGGGGTTTCGCTGGTGGTGCACGAGGGGGAGTTGGTCACCCTGCTGGGCTCCAACGGGGCAGGCAAGACCACGATGATGCGTGCGATCTCCGGCCTGCGGCCGCTCTCCTCGGGCTCGGTGTGGTTCGAGGGTCGCGACATCACCCGGGTGAAAGCACACCAGCGCGTCATCGACGGGCTCATCCAGGCTCCCGAGGGCCGGGGCGTGTTCCCCGGCATGACGGTGCTGGAAAATCTCGAGATGGGTTGTTACGGGCGCAAATTCGCCTCCCGCGCCGAGCACGACGAGCGGTTGGACTGGGTGTTCACGACGTTCCCGCGGCTGGCTGAGCGGCGCTCCCAGGTCGGCGGCACCCTCTCCGGTGGGGAACAGCAGATGCTGGCCATCGGCCGCGCGCTGATGGCCCGGCCCAGGGTGCTGCTGCTCGACGAGCCGTCCATGGGTCTGGCACCGATGGTGATCTCGCAGATCTTCAAGATCATCTCCGAGATCAACGCGCAGGGCACCACGGTGTTGCTGGTCGAGCAGAATGCCCAACAGGCGCTGAGCCGGTCAGACCGCGCCTACATCCTGGAAACCGGCAATGTCACCCGCACCGGTGACGCGCGGGAACTGTTGGCCGACGACAGCATTCGCGCCGCCTACCTCGGCGTCGCGTAACCTGCCCAGCATCCCCCCTTGCACCGCGAGCGTGCGTGTCTGCCGGCGACACGCCGTGCAGAAACCGACATTTGCGCACACTCGCGGCACGCTGAGGTGGTGATGGTAGGCAAATCGATCGCGTTGTTCGTCCTGGCCGCCGTGCTGGAGATCGGCGGGGCCTGGCTGGTGTGGCAGGGCGTGCGCGAGCACCGCGGCTGGATATGGATGGGCGCCGGGGTGATCGCACTGGGCGCCTACGGCTTCGTCGCGGCATTCCAGCCAGACGCCCATTTCGGCCGGGTCCTGGCAGCCTACGGCGGGGTGTTCATCGTCGGATCGTTGTTGTGGGGCATGGTGGCCGACGGCTTCCGGCCCGACCGCTGGGATGTCGCCGGTGCACTCGTGGCGCTGGCCGGCGTCGGGCTGATCATGTACGCCCCACGTTGACGGTCAGCCCAGTTGGGCGCTGTCGTCGTCGAGATCGTCGCGGTTCAGACCCATCGGCGTCGCGGCAGGCACGTCACCGGCGGCCACCACCTGTCGGGTGATCGGCGTCAGAACCCGGAACAGGGTGGTGATCTCGTCGTCGGTCAACGCGTCCAGCGCACCCAGGGCCAGGGCATCGGTCCGGTCCTCGATCGCCTGCTTGACGTCGCGCCCGGAATCGGTGAGGTCGCCCCGGTCGTCCAGCCAGCCTCGCGAACGCAACTGCTCGACATATCCCGCCCACTGCTCATCGTCGTAGTCGCGGCTGCGCATGATCATCTCGCGCGGAACCCGGCCTGCGGCGGCATGCAGCACGTTGCTCTGCCTGCCGCTGATCCCTTCGGCGACCAGGACCGCGATATGGGCATCGCCGCGTTGCTCGCGCAGCAGGGTGACCGCATGCCAGAGCTTCGCGATCGGGTCCTCCGGCCACGGCAGAGCCCGGTTGGCAGCGTAGAGTGGGCGGCCATCCAGGGGTGCGGTACGGGCGGCCTTGGCGGTCAGCTCTGCCGCCAGTCGGGTCGGCTCGGAGTCGGTCACGCCGGACCGACGCAGTGCCGCGACGGCCGAGTCGCACCGGACCTGCAAAAGGGTTGCCGGACTTGCGGTGTCCCAGACTGTGGGCAGCGCCTTGGCGACTCGCTCGGCGGTGAAGTTGTAGAACATCGCGGTGACGACATCGGCCGGCACGATGCCCAGCGGCGCCGAGCGGGCGGCGAAGTAGCCCATCCAGAAACCTCGGTAACCCAGGGCGTCGAGAGCCGCGCGCGACTCCGGACCGAAGTAGGTGACCGCGTGAACCGGCTCCAGCCGGTCGAAGAAACGACGTGCCAATGCCGGAGAACGACCCATACGGCTAGTTAAGCACCGGGACCGTCACCGTCGATCACCGCGGTGGCGGCCTCGTCGATGATGGCGCGCATCGCCCGTTCGGCGCCGTCCTCGTCGCGCAGCCGGATCGCCCGGGCCACCTCGTCGTGCAACTCGATGGCCGCGGGGTTGGGGGAGTCCGGCATCAGACCGTGTTGGGTGCGCCCGGCCAGGACCTCTGCCACGACGTCGTTGAGAGCACGGAACATCTCGTTGCCGCTGGCGTCCAGCAGGGTCTGGTGGAAAACCTTGTCCGCCAACAAGTAAGCGTCGAGGTTTCCGGACCGGCCGTGCACCACCATGTCCGAAACCGCGGCGGCCATGATCCGGCACTGATCCGGGTTCGCCCGCCGGGCGGCGAGTGCCGCGGCTGCCGGTTCGAAACCTCGCCGCAGTTCCGACAGTGACGCGAGCAGGGCGGCTCGGTCACCCGCCTGAAGGCGCCAGCGAATCAGCCTGGGGTCGAACACATTCCATTTACGTGAGGGCTGAACGGTGATCCCGACCCGGCGCCGGGACTCCACCATGCCCATCGATTCCAGCACCCGGATCACCTCACGCGCGACGCTGCGGGACACGTCGTGCTCGGCGCTGAGCCGGTCCAGGGTCAGCACCTGCTCAGCGGCCAGCTCGCCGGACACGATCCCGGTGCCGAGCGCGGTCAGCAGGCTGGCATGCAGCGCGCCGACGTTTGAGGGCGAGGACACGATTACATCGTGTCATATCCGGCGTTCATGAGATTAAAAACATATGTAATCGAGACACACTTGCAAACGTATGATTTTTAAGTCATGCTGTGTGACGGCAGACACATCTTGTGGAGGCGGATGTATGGGTTCACCAGTCGTGGTCATGGGCGTATCAGGGTCGGGAAAGTCGACCGTCGGCGCCGCACTGGCGCAGCGTATGCGGGTGCCGTTCGCCGATGCCGATGACTTTCACCCGGCCGCCAACATCGCCAAGATGTCTGCGGGTCATGCCCTCGACGACGACGATCGCTATCCCTGGCTGGAAGCGATCGGTGAGTGGCTCGCCAAACACCACGGCGGCGGCGTGATGAGCTGCTCGGCGCTCAAACACAAGTACCGCGACCAATTACGCCGGCACTGCGCCGATGTGGTGTTCCTGTACCTGAGCGGATCAGCCGAGGTGATCCGCCGCCGCCAGGCCAGCCGGCCCGGGCATTTCATGCCGGCCGCCCTGCTGGACTCCCAATTCGCGACGCTGGAGCCGCTCGGCCCCGACGAGGCAGGCATCGCCATCGACGTGGACCAGAGCATCGATGCCATCGTCGATGAATATGTTGCCCAATCCGACACTGTGACAAAAGAACAGGAGAACCGATGACCTCGGCGCTCACCCATCTCGCGGCGGGGACGGAACTGGTCGAGCCGGTGGCGGGCGGTGCGCAGTTGGTGCTGGCGGCACTGGCCGGCATCGCCCTGATCGTCCTGCTCATCACGATCGTCAAGCTGCATCCGTTCCTGGCTCTCATCTTCGGCGCGCTGACGGTGGGGATGGCAGCGGGTGAGAACGTCAGCGACGTACTGTCTTCGTTCTCCACCGGCTTCGGGTCCACCGCTGCCAGCGTCGGGATATTGATCGCTCTCGGTGCGATGTTCGCCAAGCTGTTGGCCGACTCCGGGGGAGCGGACGAGATCGTGGACACCATCGTCGGGCACGCATCACCGCGAGCGCTGCCGTGGGCAATGGCGTTGGTGGGCGCGATCATCGGTCTGCCGATGTTCTTCGAGATCGGTCTGGTGTTGTTGATGCCGGTGATCTACCTGGTGGCCCGTCGTTCTCAACTGTCCCTGATCACGGTCGGCATCCCTGCGCTGGCAGGCCTGTCGGCCATGCACGGATTCGTACCACCCCATCCGGGGCCGGTTGCCGCGATCTCATTGCTGAACGCCGACCTCGGTGTCACGCTCGCGCTGGGTGTGCTGGTGGCAATCCCGACGATCGTGGTGGCGGGTCCGTTGTTCGGCAAATTGGCCGGACGCTGGGTCGTCCTCGAGGTCCCGGACCGGTTCGACGCCACGGAATCCGGGGGCACAGACTCCGACGCCGGTGCCACGTCCGGCGCGACCACAACGTCCGGCACGACCACGACCGCCACAAAGGCGCGACCGACCTTCGGCATCACCATGTTCAGCGTCCTGCTGCCGGTGGCACTGATGATGGGCAAGGCGCTGGTCGACATCTTCGTCGACGACAAGTCGCACCTGCTGCGTCAGGTGTTCGACATCCTCGGCCAGCCCTTGATGGCATTGCTGATCGCGGTGGTGGTGGGCATGTTCACCCTCGGAGGGGGCGCCAAGATGAGTCGCGACCAGATCGTGAAGTGCATCGAATCGTCACTACCGCCGGTGGCCGGCATCATCCTGATCGTCGCGGCCGGTGGAGGATTCAAGCAGGTTCTGGTCGATACCGGGATCGGCACCCTGCTCGCCGAGTGGGCCAAGGGCGCCAATCTGTCCGTGGTCCTGCTGGCCTGGGTGCTGGCGGTCCTGATCCGGTTGGCCACGGGGTCGGCCACGGTGGCAACCATCACCGCGTCGTCACTCATGCTCGGACTGGTCGAGGGGATGAGTACCGGGCAGGTGTCCCTGGTGGTGCTCGCCGTCGGCGCCGGCTCGTTGTTCTTCTCGCATGTGAACGACGCCGGATTCTGGCTCGTGAAGGAGTATTTCGGGATGACCGTCGGACAGACCATCAAATCGTGGTCGCTGATGGAGACGGCGCTGTCGGTGTCAGGCCTGGTTTTCGTCTTGTTGCTCGGGCTCGTCATCTGAGCCGGTAGAGCCCGCCCTCGCGTGAGGTGCCCATCGAACGGGCACCTCACGCAACGGGTTTCAGCCTCGGACCACCTGCGTGCCGCCGGCGAGCTCGTCGTGCTTGCCCTGCTTGGTGGGGCTGGAGCTGATGGTCACCGCGATCACGATCATCGCGATGATGCCCAGGAATCCACCCACGAACGGGATGATGGGCAGCAGGGTGAACGCGTTTCGAATGGCCGACTCTTTGGCCGTCGGCTTGGGTGTGTTGCCCGCGCCGTGCACAGCCAACCCGAGCAGCTTCTTGCCGGGTGTCGCGCCCGTCGCCACCTCGAGACCGAGGAAGTAGACGAACATCAGCAATCCGCTGAACAGGCCGGTGACCCAGTAGTTCGACAGAGAATCGGTGATGAACGACAGGAAGAACGCCACGATCCCGACGATGATGCCGTCGATCACGCGGGCGAAGAATCGTCGGCCCAAACCACCCGGCGCCTGCGTGCCGTAGGGCGGGGGATAGCCACCGGGCACCTGCCCGCCATAGGGCGGGGGATAGCCGCCCGGTTGTCCGTATTGCCCGAATTCCGGTTGATAGTCACCCGTGCTCATGCCATAACGCTACCGATCACGGCGCTGGTCGAGTTGGGTTCGTGCGAGATCGGCGAGAGCGGCGGAGCGTTCGCGGGCGGCCTCGGCCAATTCGGGGGCGCGTTCGCGGGCAACGAGGGCGAGCTCGCCGGCCCGCGCACGTGCGGCGTCAGCCACCTCGGGTCCGTGCTCACGCGCGAGATGGGCCAACTCGCTGGCCCGCGCACGTGCGGCGTCAGCCACCTCGGGTCCGTGCTCACGTGCCAGATTGGCCAACTCGGTGGCCAATTCGGTCGCCCGTTCCACGGCTGCATCGGCGATCTCGCGGCCGCGTTCGGCACCGGCTGCCAGCCCGTGGCCGATCTTCTCGGCGATCGCACTGTCGGCGAGGCTGTCACCACCGGCCGCCACACCGGGAACGGCGGCGGCGACACTGGCCGAGACCTGTCGGGCGGCACGACGTCCGCGCCAGGCCAGTGACGGCTTGCCCGCGGTGTCGGCCGCCGCGATGATCAGGCCGCCCAGCAGGCTCACGTCGGTCAGCAATTCACGGCGCTGCCGCGCGGCGTGCTGCGGGTCGGAATCCTTCAGGAAGGCCTGCGAACCAAGACTTCCCGGGATCATCGTGACGGCGAGGGCGGCCGCGGTCAGCCGGGGTGCCCGCCCGGCCGCCAACAGCAGCCCACCCGCCACCTGGACCACGGCGTTGACCCGCGCGACTGTATCGGCATTGTTGGGAACTCCGGCCCCCACCGGGCCGGGTAGGGCGCTCAGCGCGCCGAGGGTTCTGCGTGTGCTCTCAGTGGAGGTACCCGGGTCACGCAAGGTGTCGACGCCTCGGGCGATGAAGGTCGCAGACAGCATGGGGCGGGCGATTCGTCTGATCAACATGGGCTAGGAGTTCCCCCAGCCCGCCAGGGCAAACCTGTACGGTCAGGTCAACGACCGGCCAGGAGCACTTCGCTGAGATGGGTGGCGGTCTGGACGCCGTCGTCGTAGCCGCCCTGGTCGCCAAGGGCATTCATGATGGCCAGCGTGTACCGCTGCTGCGGTCCCGCGAAGCCGACGCTGTTGATCACCCAGCCGCCCTGTTCGAGTGACCAGCCGTCCTTGTTGCCGGGATTCATCGCTGCGCCCGCACCCCAGACGCCCCACTGCTGGTTGGTGTCCACGTGCTGCAGTGCCTCCACGATGCCCGCCGTCTCGGCCGGTGTGAGGCTGGACAGCGTGTAGTTCATCAACCGGTCCAGGTCCTCCGGCGTGGCCTTCTGGAAGCCCCAGTACGGGAAGGTCTTGCTGAATCCGCGTTGTGGCTGAAGCGAGGTCAGCCCGTACGCCGGGAAATCGGCATTGAAGGCCTGGTGGTCGGCACCGCTGTACCTGGTCCACAGGGTGTCGGCGGCGTCGTCGTCGGACGAGTGCAGCATGGCTGCCATCAGGGCCCGGTCCGCATCGGTCAGCGTCACGGTGCCGGCCCGTTGCCTGGTCAGCAGGTCGACCACCATGCCCAGCTTGATCGTGGACGCCGTCCAGACGAGCTCGCCCGCGTGCGCGTTCCGGTGCACGGCGCCGGTGGTGCGGTCGCGCAGCACGTACCCGACCGTGCCAGGGCGGGCCGCCAGATACGCGTCGGCGGCGGCGATGCGCTCGGCGACATCGCAGTCCGTTCCCGTCATGCAGGCAGCCCGAGCCGGCGGGATCGTGATGGCGCACGCCATCGCAAGGAGTGCGCAAACAGAGAACAGGTGGCGGTGCACAGGAGTAGCTTCGCAGGCGTGCGTCCCGTTGCCGGCATCGACGGTGGGTGATGAACTACGACTGGGAACAGTTGGGCGAGGGCGTGTGGCGCACCCGCCTGCCGTTTCTCGACGTGACAGTAGGACTCGTCAGCGGCAGCACACACACCCTGTTGGTCGATTCCGGAACCACGTTGGCCGAGGCCCGCGGCATCGAGGCCGATGTTGGCGCGCTGACGGCGCGACGGGTCGGGCATGTCGTTCTGACACACAACCATTTTGACCACGTCCTCGGTTGCGCCTGGTTCAAGGATGCCGAAATCCATTGCGCACCAGAGGTTGCCGAGGCCATGGCCTCGGGCCGGGGACACCTGCGCGAGGATGCGATCGGCTACGGGGCCGACGCCGACGAAGTCGACCAGGCCATCGCGGCGCTGCCGGTGTCCGTGCACCGGGTGTCCGGCGGCGATATCGATCTCGGCGGTCGGGCGGTGAGCATCCAACGTCCCGGCCGCGGCCACACCGACCACGACCTGATCGTCACGGTGCCGGGCAGGCACGCGGTGGTGTTCTGCGGTGATCTCGTCGAGCAGTCCGGTGACCCGGTCATCGACGCCGACTCCGACCTCGCGGCCTGGCCGGGCACCCTGGAGGCGGTGCTGGCCGCGGGAGGGGAGGACGGTGTGTTCGTCCCCGGCCACGGCGCCGTTGTCGACGCGCATTTCATCCGGCTTCAGCAGCGTTGGCTCAGCGCCTGGTCCACTTCGTGATCCCCGCCGACGAATTTAGTTAGCCCATATGCGACGATTCGCCGATGACCGAGGTTGACGCCCATTTTGTGCAGTCCGAGCAGGACAGGTTCCAGCCGACCCGCTTTGCGCAGAGCCACTGGGGTGAGGATCACCTCAACGGCCCGGCATTGGTCGGTCTGGCTGCGCGGGCTCTGGAGTCGGCCTTCGGGCTGCCCGAATTTCTGCCGGCCCGGCTGACGGTCGACCTGTTCAAGGCTGCGCGCGGGGTGCCGACCACGACGAAGGTGGCGTTGGTCCGCGACGGTCGGCGGGTCCGCAACTCCGAGTGTGAACTGGTCCAGGACGGTGTCACCGTGGCACGCGCGACGCTGGTGCAATACCGGCTGAGCGCACCCCCGCGCGGTGAGGAGTGGACCGCGCCCGTCCGGTTCGAACCGCCGACCGCACTCGACGGGGACCGGACTACGTACATGGGCAGCGACAAGGGCGGTTGGAGCCGTGCCATTGCCGAGCACCAGAACGCGTCCCGCAAGCGTTTCATGAACCGCACCATCACCGTGGTGCAGGGACAACCCAACTCACCGTTCGTGCGCGCGGCGATGGCCGCCGAGGGCACCAGCCTGGTGACCAACCTGGGCACCGCCGGCGTCGGCTACATCAACGGTGACCTGACGGTTGCCCTGTCGCGGTTGCCTCGCGACGAGTGGATCGGTGTCCAGGCCGATTCGCATTGGGCCGCCGATGGTGTCGCCGTGGGCGCGTCGACGCTGTTCGACAGCGCCGGGGCGTTCGGCACCGGCCTCGTCACGGCGATCAGCAATCCGACGGCTCAGATCGATTTCGCCCACGACCCGTTTCCGGATCGCACCGCGCCGAGGTGACCGTCTGACCGCTGAGGTTTCCTGCCGGGCACCCGCGGCAATTCAGCAGACATGGCCGAACGGGATGACGGGTTCGAAGGTGCGCTGTTGCAGGAACTCCTGTGGGCATACGGTCCCTGCGGCCAGGAGGACGAGGTTCGCGAGATCTGCCGACGGGAACTCGAACCGCTCGTCGACGAACTGTCGATCGACGCGGCCGGCAACCTCGTCGGCCTCATTCGTGGGGCGAAGCTGGCTTCGACGATCCGGGTACTGGCGCACCTGGATGAACTGTCCATGCTCGTCAAACGGATCGAGCCGGACGGCACGCTGCGCCTGACCCCACTGGGCACGATGTACCCGGCCAATTTCGGTCTGGGCCCGGTCGCGATTCTGGGTGATGACGAAACCCTTTGCGGTGTCCTCGCATTGGGTTCAGAGCACACCACCCAGGAGACCACGCACGTCTGGCAGACCAAGCCCGACCAGGGTGACCGAGCGCTGGACTGGACCGACGTCTACGTCTTCACCGGCTCGGAGCCCGAGCAGTTGGCGAAGGCGGGGATCGGACCCGGTACCCGAGTATGCGTCGACCGCAGTAAACGTGAACTCATCGACGTGGGCGACTATGTCGGCTGCTACTTCATGGATGATCGCGCCGCGGTGCTGGCCTTGATACAGCTGGCTCGACGGTTGCGTGACGCCGATCAGCGCCCGGCCGGCGACCTGTACCTGGTGTTCACGACGAACGAGGAGATCGGTGGGGTGGGAGCCGCTTACGCCTGCCGCACCCTGCCCGGAGATCTCACCCTGGCGGTGGAGGTGGGTCCGACGGAGGCCGAGTACGACACCACGGTGACCGGTGGTCCGATCGTGGCCTACGGCGACGCGGAGTGCGTGTACGACAAGGGCGTCGCCGACCGCCTCTGCCAGATCGCCCGAGATCTCGGACACTCACCGCAGGCCGCGGTGCTCGGCGCCTTCGAGTCTGACGCTTCACATACGAAAGCCTCCGGGCTGTCTCCCCAGGCCGGGTTGCTGTGTCTGCCGACGTTGAGCACCCACGGATACGAAGTGATCTCGCGTCGCGCCATCGCTGCGGTGACCGACGTCCTGGCGGAGTTCGTCGTCCGTATCTGATCGGCGGGATTCCATCTCGTATTTCGCCGCCGTCAGCGCCGAAACACGACCCACCGCATGGCGCTGTACATGAAGAGCGCCTCGCAGCCGCCGGCGACGATCCGGGCCAGGTGGTACTCCACGCCCAAGGCGGCCAGCCCGCTGGACACCCCGAGGATGAACGCCAGATAGTTGAGCACGACGGCCACCACGTACACCGTGAGCTGAGGACCGACGGCCGCGTGCGAGCGGAAGTTCAGTGTCCGATTCAGGTAGTAGGCCAGTCCGAAGGCACCGGCGTACCCGACGGTCACCGCGAGCGGTAGGGCTATCCGGAGCCCGCCGTGGAGGGCGGTCAGGATCGCCAGATCCACGCCGAAGGTGAAGGTGTTGATCACCACGAAGCCGAGAAAGGTCGGGGCCACAAGAGAATCGAGCGGCGCCGGCAGGCGCCGAACCACCACAAGACAGATCTGATGAAACCGATCGGCCGTGGACACCCGGCCGGGTTTGCTCCGCACCTGGCCACCGTGCCATCGGAAGGTGTCAGGTCAGTGAGCACCGAGCGAACTTCACTCGATGCTCAATCTGAGAATCTCGACTCCTTCGTAACTGGTCAGCATCTCGGTGTTGGGCAACGCCATCTGCAGGTAGACATCGATGTGACGGATCTTGTCGTCGGCGGTGAACTCGTACACCGAGATCGAGTTGACCACCGATTCGAAATCGCCCATCTTCGTGCGTTCCTCGAGCTCGAGGAACACCACGCCGTCGACCTCGCTGACCCGTTTGAACAAACCGTCCCACTCCGAGGCAGTAGCCCAGTTGGTCAGGAAGTCCGTGTACTGGCCCCAGTCCATCACTTCTTTGAAGTTGCCGACCCGTTCGAATTCGTCGACGGCGACCAGGTCCGCCAACGGTGCCCAGCCGTCGACCCCGAAGCCGGGTTGTTTGGCGGCGTCCACGAGTTGTTTGGTGGTGACCGCGTACTGCACCGCAGCGCGGCTCCGACCGGTGTGGTCGCCGACGACCTCACTGACTTGCTTCAACGAAAGGTCCTCTTCTGTTGTGGTTTCGGATGGGCATCGATCAGGACTGGGCACCTGCCGATTCCAGATACTTGTCGACGACCGAATGGAAGTGCGCGATGACGACTTCTTCCTTGACCAATGCCATGTGCTTCAGCGCGGTGTTGCGCAACCCGATCTGCTGGCGTGGCATCTGCTCGTAATCCTGTTGCAGCGCTTCGAAATATTTGAAGCTGCCGGCCTCGTCGACGACGACGGGGTCGGCCGTGAACGCGGCTTTGGCCTCGTCCGGCAACCACATGTAGCTGGCGACGTGCCAGATGCACCGGTTGGGGTCTCCGTCGGGATGGGGCAGCGACATGATGATGTGTGCCTCGCCGGCGCGGATGGTCATGAAGAAGTTCGGGAACCACACCCAGCCGTGGTTGTCGCTCATCTGAGCGTCGGTCAGACCACTGACGTCAAGTCCCATGGCGGTCAAGGTGTCTCGCGTCGCCCTCTGTAGCAGGGTGCGGGCGGTGACCCCGTCGGGAAAATTCAGTGACCCGTCGTCGCCACGGTATTCGGCGACGAGTTCCTGGAAGCGGGGGATCACCGCGACGGTGGAGGGGAAAGTCTCGGGCAGGTCCATGATTCCGTCGACCTGATGCTCCGGGGTGGCGCCGACGACGTCGAACGGTGCCATCGAAACACTGTGCTGGTCGAAGAACCGGTACCGGCTGGTGGCGGGATCGATGTTGATCACCCGCAAGAGCTGGGGGTGGATGCCGTCGATGTGGTAACCCTCCTGGAAGGCATCGAGGACGACCTTCCAGTTGCAGTCGATGGCCTCGGTCACGTCCATCACCGTGACCATCTCGTCGAGGTGGTACGGCTCCAGCATGGCCACCACCTCCTGACCGATGAACTCCGTCAACGGCGCCGCGTCCGGATCCGGATTGAGGAAGATGAATCCGGCAAAGGTGTCCGCCGCGACCTCGATCAACCCATGGGTGTCCTTGTCGATCGGGCCGGCCAGCGCCTCCCGCAACATGCCCTTGAGGCGGCCGTCGAGGTCGTACGACCACAGGTGGTACTGGCACAGGAAGCCGCGCTTGGCGTTCCCGCGGGCTTCGCGGCAGAGCACGTTGCCCCGATGGCGGCAGGCATTGACGAATGCGCGGATCCTGTCGTCCTTACCGCGCACGATGATGTAGGACTGATCGAAGATCTGATACTGCTTCCAGTCGCCCGCCTTGGTCAACTCATCGACCCTGCCGACCACCTGCCAGACCTTCTTCCAGATCGAATCGCGCTCCTGCGCAACAAATTCCGGTGCAATATAGCGACTGGTCGGAATCTCCATCCGGTATGCGTCCGGAGCGATGTCGTCCAGGCGGGTGGCGTTCTCGACCCAATCTCCGGGGCGTGCTGTCTGCACGGGCGGACCTCCTCAATCGATGTGCGGGGCGGTGAGGTGTCGCTGACGGCCGGGTGTGACCAGCCCTGTCGGCGCCGGTGAGCTGTTGTGACTGCGATCACTACTATACATATGCGTATATCTAATACAAGAATGAATATGCGTGTCCTCAAGGGCAGTGATCGTGGAGGTGTTCCGGGTGCGTTCTCAGTTGGAGTTGTTGGCCGCAGATGCGGAGCAAGTGGTGATCGGGGCCGGCGGGCTGATCTGCGACCGCGCGCTCGACGGCTGGCAGGTGGTGGTCTGGATGCCCGATGCGGCCGGGTCGGTGGCATTGAAGATTCTGGGCGCGGAGGTGCGCCTCGCCGGATCGGAAGTCGCCATCGCGGCGGACATCAAACTGCCGCTGGTCCAGATCACGCCGGCTCTGGATGCGTCGAGTGGGGTACGGCAGTGTCAGACCTACCTCTGTGACCGATCGGACCCCGGCGGGGCCCGAGTGGGAAGGCCCGGTCCTCAGGCGGTCGCCGACGGCGTGTTCCACCATCGACTCAGCTTTGCTGCGCAGGCTTTCAAGGCTCAGGCACTGGGCGCTTGCGGAAGTCCCGCCGCCGTCGAAGTGGTGGAGGTGTTCCGCGCCACCGACATGCGGTGGTCCATTGGCCCATCTGCTGGCCGGACCGTGACAACACAAGTGCACTGACAACACAAGTGCACTGACCTTTGACAGGATGGGACGATGGCCGAACGCTGGACCAAACAACGCCGCTTGGAGCACACCCGCAGTGTCCTGCTGGATGCCGCCGAAGAGGTGTTTGCGCGCAAGGGGTTCGACGGGGCCGCGCTCGAGGACATCGCCGAGGTCGGCGGCTACACCCGTGGTGCCATCTACTCCCATTTCGGGAGTAAGGCCGAGTTGTTCCTGGCGGTCGTCGAACGGCAGCGCCAACAATTCCTCGACGGGTTCGCCGACGTCATCGCGACGTTTCACCGGCTCGAGGATCTCGAGGCCGACGAACTCGGCGACCGCTGGCGGGATCTGGTCGCCGCCGAGGGGCCCGATCGGGCTGTCCTCGGGTCCGAATACACGCTGTTCCTGCTGCGCAATCCCGAGGCGAGGGAGCGCGTGGCCGCGCAGCGGGAGGAGACGGTCGGCGCCCTCGCCGACTACATCTCCAAAGGCGCTGCCCGCCTGGGCGGCCATCTGAGCATCCCGGCGCTGGACCTGGCCCGGGTCATTCTGGCTGCCAACGATGGCGTCACCCTCAACAGCCTGCTCGACGACCATGCGGTCTACCGGCCGTTCCTTCGGATGGTTCTGGCCAATATCGTTGTGCCCAAGGGGAACAACTTGTGAGCAGGTCCGGACATCCCGCGCGCACCGGCGCGCTGATGGCCATGGCCTCCATGCTGTGCGTGCAAATCGGGTTGGCCGTTGCGGTCGGCCTGATCGACGACATCGGCGCGGAGGGCGCCGCGTGGCTGCGTTTGGCCTGGGCCGGGGTTCTCATGCTCGTGATCGTGCGGCCGCGCCCCTCGGCCTTCACCAGATCCGCATTCTGGACCTGCGTCGCGCTCGGCGTGGTGACGGCCGGCGTGACGATGCTCTTCATGGCGGCCCTCTCCCGTATCCCGCTCGGCACGGCCAGCGCGCTGGAATTCCTCGGGCCGCTCGGGGTGGCAGTTGCGCACGGGAAAGGCCGCGATCGGATTCTGTGGCCCGGGTTCGCGGCCGCCGGCGTGGTTCTGCTCACCGAGCCCTGGACGGGCGCCGTCGACCTCATCGGTGTGCTCTACGCGCTGAGCGCCGCGCTGTGCTGGGCCTGCTACATCCTGCTGACCCAACGGGTGGGGGATGAGGTGGCCGGCATCAAGGGTCTGGGGGTGTCGATGCCGGTCGCCGGCCTGGTGGGTACCGCGGTGGTCGGTCCGTCGGTGTTTCCCGAGCTGACACCGCAACTTCTGCTCATCGGTGTGGGGCTCGCGGTCCTGCTGCCGGTGATCCCGTTTGCGCTGGAGATGTCCGCGCTGCGGTATTTGAGTACCGCCGCGTTCGGGACGCTGATGGCGCTGGAGCCGGCGTTCGCGATGCTGGTCGGCTTGGTTCTGCTACACCAGGTCCCGGCTCCGGCCGCCGTGATCGGCATCTGCCTCGTGGTGGCTGCCGGGATCGGCGCAGCGCGCACGGGAGCACGCGCCGCACCGGTGCCCGCCGAGATCGGCTGATCGGGCTACGCTGGCGCCAATGGCAAGTGGCATCTTCAATTCCCCGTTCGCCCGGTGGTTCAATGCGGCCGCAGTGGGCCTGACCCGAGTTCCGGTGCTCGGCCGATGGATCGGCCACGGCGTGGTCGTCATCCGTTACACCGGACGCCGGTCGGGCCGCACGTTCGAGACTCCGGTTTCGGTGACGCGTGACGGCAATCTGGTGACCATCAACGTGATGGCGCCGGACAGCAAGAACTGGTGGCGTAACTTCCTCGGCGAGGGCGGTCAGCTCACCTTGCTGAACCTGGACGGCAGCGACCGCACGGGGCACGCCGTTGCCAACCGTGACGACCGCGGCAAGGTGGCCGTCACGGTGCAACTCGACGCGTCCTGACCTCAGACGTCGATACGCTTGCGCCGGTAGAGCGTTCCGGCCACCAGGAGCAGCAGGCTGACGACCAGGATGGCCGTGGCCAGCACGTTGATCTGCGGAGGCACGGCCGCCTTGACCGCCGCGTTCACGTAGAGCGGATAGGTGACGGTGGAGCCGCTGACGAAGTAGGTGATGATGAAGTCGTCGAGCGACAAGGCGAACGACAACATCGCCGCCGCCACGATGCCCGGAACGATCAGCGGCAGAGTCACTTTGAAGAACGTTCTGGTCGGTCCGGCGCCGAGATCCATCGACGCGTCCTCCAGCGTCCAGTCGAATCCACGCACCCGGGCCCGGACGGTCATGGCGATGAAGCTCACCTCGAACGCGATGTGGGCGATGAGGATCGTGGTGTAGCCCGCCGCCCAGCCGAGATCGAGGAACAGGGTCAGCAGCGAAGCACCCATCACGACCTCGGGTGCGGTCAGCGGAAGCACCAGGAACGTGTCGACCGCCTTCTGGCCGCGGAAGCGCTGGCGCACAAGCGCGATGGCGACCAGCGTGCCGAGAACCAGGGCGACGGCGGTGGAGACCGCCGCGACGTTGAGGCTCAGCTTGAGCGCGTCGGTCAACGCCGGATACTTGAACGGGTGCGCCCAGTTGTCGAGCGTGAAGCCCTGCCAGGTGTAGTTGAACTTGCCCGCCGGTTTGTTGAACGAGAACAACACGATCACGAAGATCGGCAGGAACAGGTACAGCAGAACCAGACCGGCGACGATCCGCAGGGACCAATCGCCCCACCGCGGTGATCCTTTGACCACCGTCGGGGTGGCCGGGCTTGTGGCGTCTGCCATTGCGGTCGACGTCATACCAAATCCTCCGTGCCGAGCGCCCGCGTGTAGAGCAGCACCCCGACCAGGATGATCGCCATCAGCACCATGCTGAGTGCGGCCGCGGCGGGATAGTCCTTGACCACCAGGAACTGCTTCTGGATCACGTTGCCGATCATCGTTGTCTGCGTACTACCGAGGTAATCGGCGTTGATGAAGTCGCCGGCCGCCGGGATGAAGACCAGCATGCTTGCGGCCAGAACTCCTGGCATCGACAGCGGCAGAATCACTTTGGTGAAGCTTCGGGTGTTCGACGAGTAGAGGTCCTTGGATGCCTCGATCAGACGCGGATCGATCTTCTCCAGGCTCACGTACAGCGGCAGGATCATGAAGATGATCCAGTTGTAGGTGAGGCCCCCGATCACGGCCCAGCTCGTCGACAGCAGCCGGCCTTCACTCGGCAGCAGGCCGATGGTCCCGAGCGCGTTGACCACCAACCCGTCGTCGGCGAGGATCGTCTTCCACGCGATGGTGCGGATCAGGAAGGTCACGAAGAACGGCAGGATGACCAGGCCCAGGATCAGGTTCTTGTACCGGCCGGCCTTGAACGCGATGACGTACGCCAGCGGGAATGCCAGCACCGCGCACAACACGGTCGCCACCAGTGCGTAGCCAAACGTCCGCAGAATCTGGTCCTGATATGTGCTGAACGCATGCAGGTAATTGCCGAAGTTCCAGTCGAACTCGAGCGTCGGTAGGTACACCGAACCGCCCGACGTCGACAACGAGGTGCGCGCCAACGAGAAGAACGGCACCACGAAGAAGATCCCCAGGTACACCAACGCCGGCAGGATCATCAGGTACGGGGCGATCTTGCTCCGCTGCCGGCTACTGGTTGCTACTCCCGCCATCGGCGTCAGCCTCCGGTCACTGCGGCGTAGAGGCTGTTGAACTCCTGGGTCTGCTCGTCAGTCAGCGCCGCCCACGACTTGAGCTTGGCGAGCATGTCGGCCGGCGGGTTGATCAACGGGTTACCGGCCAGCTTGGGATCGATCTTGGCGAGCTCGTCGGTCATGTCCGACAGCACCGGCACGAACTGGGTGAACGCGATGAGCTTGGCGTAGTTCGCGCGATCGTAGACGTAGTCGATCCACGCTTCGGCGCCCTTCTGGTTCTGCGTGGTGTAAGGGATCACCATGGTGTCGATGAACCAGTCGCCGCCCGACTCCGGAACGATGAACTGCAGGTCGGGGTTGTCAGCCTGCAGCTGCACCACGTCTCCCGAATATGCCTGGGCGACAGCAATGTTGCCGGCCGCCAGATCATCGGCGTAGTCGTTGCCGGTGAACCGGCGGATCTGGCCCTTGTCCTTCTGTTCACGGATGAAATCGACGGCCTTGGTGACGGATTCGGTGGTGGGATCCTCGACCGAATTGCCCTGCCACTGCATGATCATGCCGAGCCCGTCCTGGACGTCGGACAACAAGCTGACCCGGCCCTTGAATGCGGGATCCCACAGATCTTCGATCTTGGTGATGTCGCGTCCGGTGGCGGCCTTGTTGTAGGCCAGGCCCACCATGCCGGTCATGTACGGTGCGGTGTACTTACGGCCCGGATCGGCCTTCGAGTTGAGCAGATCCTCGCGCAGGTTCTTCTTGTTGGGGACGCGGGAGTCGCGAATCTCGTTGAGCCACTTGAGTCCGGCGAGCCGGACGGCCATGAACTCCGTGGGGACGACGAGGTCGGCGCCAATGTCCTGCTTACGCGACAACGGTTCCTTGACCTTGGCGAACCATTGTTCGTTGTCGTTGAAATCTTCCTTGTAGTCCACCGTCAGACCCGATGCGGTCTGGAACGCAGCGACGAATCCCTCGGCCATGTAGAGCGGCCAGTTCGAGATCCGGACCGTGCCGGTGGCCGGTGACCCGTCGTCGGGGGCGGCGGAAGTGGACGGCGCACTGGACTTGTCGCCCGAACCGCAGGCGGCCAGGACCGAGGGACCCAGCGCCAGCGCGGCAGCGGCAGCGGCGCCGCCACCCAGGAACCGGCGACGTGACGTGCGGTTCGCGGTCAGCCGGGCGAGAAGGCGGGGATCGATGTTGTCAGGCATGGGCGACCTTTCGGTGAATTCGGACGCTTCTGTGAAGGGGAGGGGGTGAGTTGGAGAATGTCTACGTGTCGTCGAGCATCTCTTCGAGGTCTTCGGTCGTGGGGATGTCCGCGGCCGGGAGCACCCGCGACGCGTCCGGTGACCAACTCACGTGGACCTGGTCGCCCGGGCGCAGCAGGGGGAGCTCCTGCTCGGGGCCGACGTGGGCGATGATCGTCGAATCATCGGGTGCGGCAAGGGAAACCCGCAGCACCGGCCCCTGGAAAGTCAGGTCCTTGACGGTGGCCTGCAGGGTAGCCACATCCCCGGTGGGAACGTCCATGGACACGCGGACCCGCTCGGGACGGATCATCAGGGTGGCGTGGCCGCCGGGTTCGATGGTGGTGTCGCCGGGCTTGGCCTTGAGCGTGGTGCCGAGCACGTCGACCTCGACGAAGTCGCGGTTGGTCCGCCCCGTCTGCCGGCCCGGCCACAGGTTGGCCTGCCCGATGAAGCTGGCGACGAACACCGTTGCCGGGCGGTCGTAGATCTCGGTGGGACTGCCGATCTGCTCGACATTTCCGTTGTTCATCACCGCGATCCGGTCGCTCATGGTGAGCGCTTCTTCCTGATCGTGGGTGACGTAGATGAACGTGATGCCGACCTCGCGCTGAATACGCTTGAGTTCGAACTGCATCGCGTGGCGCAGCTTGAGGTCGAGCGCACCCAGCGGCTCGTCGAGCAACAGCGCGCTGGGGTAGTTGACCAGGGCGCGGGCCAGTGCCACCCGCTGCTGCTGACCACCCGAGAGCTGGCCCGGCTTGCGCTTGGCGAAGTCGGTCAGCCTGACGATCTCGAGCAACTCGTCGACGCTACGTTTGATCTCGGCCGCGTCCTTCTTGGCGGACTTCTTTCTGCTACGCGGCCCGTAGGCCACGTTGTCCCACACCGTCATGTGCGGGAACAGCGCATAGTGCTGGAAGACCGTGTTGACGTTGCGCTTGTGCGGTGGCACGTGGGAGACGTCGACGCCCTCGAGCCGGATGGCGCCCTCGGTGGGGCTTTCGAACCCGGCGATCATCCGCAGCGTGGTGGTCTTCCCGCAGCCCGAGGGGCCGAGCATCGAGAAGAACTCACCCGATGCGATGGAAAAGTCCGCCTCGGCTACAGCTACGTAGTCGCCGAACCGTTTCGTGACGTGGTCGATCTCTATGACGGGCGCGCCAGTGCGTGGCGAGCCGTCGTGTCCCGTCGACTTGTCGACGGCGGTGATATCTGGGCCGGTCAGCGGAATCCTCCTCCAGTACAGCCGGGAAGCTGTCGGTAAACAATCGCGGATTGTGCCGACCTTCGCAACCGTTTCCGCAATGAATTAACAATTTTTCAATGGAATCCTTCGTCTGAACCGGGTTGACAGCGCGATTCCATAGCGTGGCCAACGAACGGCCACGGCGGGAGCGGTCGGTCCGTGGTCCGGAGGGGGCAGTGAACTGGCTGGCGCTAAGTTTTGCAGCTCAGCGGGTTGTCACGGCAGGAAACCGGCGACTGCAGGACTCAGCCCCACTCGTGGTTCATCGCGCGGGACTCGGACAAGGTGTGTACGGACTCGCCGTGGCGGTCGGGTGCGCGTGAGACCGCGATGAGGGCCATCGCCAAGGCTGCTGTGACCGCGCCGGCGACGAAGATCGTGACGAAGCTGCCTTCCGACGGCACCATGCGATGCCCGAGAAGCACCGCGACGAGCGCCGCCGCCACGGAGCTGCCGATCGTTCGTGCGATCGCGTTCATGCTCGTGGCGATGCCCGTCTCGCTGGGGTCCACCTCGCTGACGACCAATGCGGGCAAGGCGCCGTAGCCCAGGCTGATGTAGGCGTTGGCCAAGACGCCGGCCACGACGACCTGCCAGGGACGGCCGTGCGCCACGGCGAGCATGACGAATCCCGCGATACCGGCGACCGCGGCGACCACCAGGACCCGACGGGCGCCGTATCGGTCGATGTAGCGGCCGCTGACCAGTGCCACCAGAAATCCGGTCAGCGCCCCGGGCAGCAGGAAGTAGACGCTGGCCTGCAGCACGGTCGCCCCGAATCCGTAGCCGGCGACCTGGCGCGACATCTGTACGAACTGGGTGAGCCCGAGGAAGGCGAAGTACAGACCCATTCCGACCAGGATCGTGGCCAGGTTGGTCAGCAGGATGGGCCGCCGGGCCAGCATCGTGGTCGAGACGAGGGGATCGGTGGCCCGTCGCTCCCACCACCACCAGCCGATGAGCACGCCTGCCCCTGCGGTCAGGAATCCGACCGTCCCGGGATGGGTCCACCCCCACGAGTTGCCCTGGGTGATCGCCAGCAGCACCGCCGACAGGCCGATCGCCAGGCCCGCGGCACCCAACCAGTCGATCGAGCCGCCGGTGTCGGGCCTGCGGTTGGGAACGACCACGACCGCCACCACGATGACGACGGCGGTGAATGCGGTGGTGAGCCAGAAGACCCGGTGATACCCGGCGTCACCCGACATCAGGAGGCCGGTGACGACGAGGCCGACGCCGCCGCCGAAACCCAGCGTTCCCGACAGCACCGACATCGCCCCGACCAGACGATCCTCGGCGAGCTCTTCGCGCAGGATCGCGATGCTGATGGGATAGAGCGCGTACGAGGCGCCCTGCAGGATGCGTGCCGCCACCAGCAGCGGCACCGACGCCGTCACCGCGGCCAGCACCGAACCCGCCAGCACCACCACCAGCACACCGAGCAGGACGCGCTTCTTGCTGTAGAGGTCGGCGAGCCGGCCGATCAGCGGGGTCGACGCGGCCGCCGCCAGCAGGTTGGCCGTGACGGCCCAGCTGACCGCCACCGACGAGGTGTTCAGCTGGTGGGCGATGATGCCCAGGATCGGGACGACTGCGGTCTGCAGGATGGCGACGGTGAGGGCCACCAGACTCAGGCCGGCGATCAGGACACCGGGGCGACGCGGCATTCCGGGCACCGCGGGGGAGTCGGACCGGTCGATTTCGGTCCTGGCCACGTCCCGCTCCGATCCATAGGTAATCTTTGTGTTTCTCGATTATGGCCTTGGTGGGGCACGTGCCCGCACACCGGGTGCGTGGTCGAATAGACGAATGGCTTTCGGAGTCAGTGCGCTCAACACATCCACGTTCAGCGGGCATCGCCCGACCGCCTCGGGACATCTGACCGTGGAGACCCATGGGATCGCACCGCTGGCCGCCGACCAACGCTACGGACATCCCGCCCGGCTGTTCACTGTGTGGTTCGCCCCGCAGGTGAACATGACCGGCGTCTTCACCGGGACTTTGGCGATCACCCTCGGTTTGGGCTTCTGGCTGGGCCTGCTGGCCATGGTGATCGGCACCGTTCTGGGTTCGGCCGTGGTCGCGTACCTGTCGACGTGGGGGCCGCGCACCGGGGCAGGCCAGCTTCCCAACGCGCGCATGGCATTCGGTGGTTTGGTCGTGGTGCCCGGCATCCTGCAGTGGGGATCGTCGATCGCTTGGGATGCGCTCGTCGGATTGTTCGGTGGCGAGGCGCTCGCGGCACTGCTGGGCATCCCGTTCTGGAGTGCCGTGTTGATCGTGCTGGCGGTCCAGGGGGTCGTCGGCTTCTTCGGTTACGAGGTGATCCACCGACTGCAGGCGGTGTTGACGGTCATCCTCTTGATCACGTTCGCGGTCTTCACCGTCAAACTCGTGGCGGGCCACGACATCGTGGTGGCGCCGTCGGTGGCCGGTGCCGATCTGGCCGGAGCCTTCGTTTTCGAGGTCACCATCGCGCTGAGCCTGGCGATCTCGTGGGCCAGCTACGCCGCCGATTTCAGTCGCTATCTCCCGAGCGATTCGTCACGGAGGCAGGTGTTCGGATACTCGTTCGCCGGGATCGTGCTGGGCTACGTCTTTGTTCAGGGCATCGGGATCGCGGCCGCGTCAGTCATCGGCGAGCACACCGCCGACGGCGTTCACACGGTCATGGGCGGCGGCCTTCTGGGCGGTCTGGCGTTGTTGGTGATCGCGCTCGCGGCGATCGGGTCGGGGGTGATGAACGACTACAGCGGCTCCCTGGCGCTGCAGACCATCGGTGTGCGGGTGCGCCGGCCGGTGTCGGCGATCATCGTGACGGCGCTGGCATTCGGTTTGATCCTGTGGCTGCATGCCGCCGATACCGCGACCAGGTTCACCGACGTCCTGCTGTTGGTCAGCTACTGGATTCCGGCCTTCGTCGCGGTGGTCGTGGTCGATTGGGCGATCCGTACCCGCGGACGCGGCAGCATCGATCCGAGTGCCGAATTCACCGGGCGCCGCGACGCGGTGGTGGCACTGGTCACTTTCCTGGTGGCCTACGCAGTCGCAGTCCCGTTCATGAACACCACCCTGATCCAGGGTGTGGTGGCCACCGCATGGCACGGCGCCGACATCGCTTACTTCGTCAATTTTGTTGTGGCGCTGTGCCTTTACGGGGGCTATCGGCTGGTGACACGGCAGAGGAGCCGAATCTAGCGGTCAGGACATTGCGGTCAGTACGTGCTCGGTGAACGCTGACGTGGACGCGCTGCCGCCGATGTCGGCGGTTCCCACACCGGCATTCAGGGTCCGCCGGACGGCATCTTCGATGCGGTCCGCGGCCACGCCGAGCGCCGGTGTGCCACCGTCCCGGCCGGCCAACCACCGCAGCAGCATCGCTGTGGACAGGATCATGGCGACCGGGTTGGCAATGTCGCGCCCGGCGATGTCGGGTGCCGATCCGTGCGCTGCCTGCGCCATCGCGTGGGTGAGCGAGGCGTTGATCGAGGGCGCCATGCCGAGTGAACCGCTCAACTGGCCGGCAAGGTCGGACAGGATGTCGCCGAACATGTTCTCGGCGACGATCACGTCGAAGTCGCGGGGATGGCTCACCAACCGGGCTGCCAACGCATCGATGTGCTCGCCGCGGACTTCGACATCCGGGTAGCTGTCGGCGACCGCCAAGCACACGTCGCGGAACAGCCCGGTGGTCTTGGCCAGGACGTTCGTCTTGTGGGCGATGGTGACCGACTTGCGTCGGATGGCCGCCAGCTGAAATGCCTGATGGGCGATTCGCTCACACGCGGTCCGGGTGAACACGGCCACGGCCAGAGCGACATCGGGCGTGGGCATGAATTCGCCTGCGCCGTCGAACATATTGCGGTCGGCGTAGAAACCTTCGGTGTTCTCCCTGACGATGACCACGTCCAGATCCGGGCACACGGCGCCGACGGCCGCACTCAGGGTCCGGGCGGGCCGGATGTTGGCGAACAAGTTGTAGCGCTTGCGGATTGCCCCGCCGGGCGACAGCGTTCCGCGGAATTGCTCGGGGTATCCCGCGTTGTCGTGCGGTCCGAGGATCCATCCGGGCAGCCCGTCGAGTGCGGACAGGGTCGGTTCCGGCAGTGGCGTTCCGAATTCACCGATCGCCTCGCGGCCGAACGGCAGTTCACGCCACTGCACTTCGACCGACGCGCCGGCCAGGGCGCGGTCGGCGACCCTGGTGGCCGAATCCACGATCTCCGGCCCGATACCGTCGCCGAGAAGCACGCCCAGAGTCAGCACATTGTCATCTTCCGCTCAAACCGGATGCGCCGCGAACCACTGCAACAGCATTTCCGCGATCTCCGCCGGCTTCTCTTCCGGAAGCCAGTGTGAGACGCCATGCAGGATTTCGAAACGGTAGGGACCGCTCATGTAATTCGCGGTGTCGTGCGCCGGCTTGGCGGTGATCGCGATGTCGCGGTCACTCCAGACATACAGTGTCGGCACCGTGATCTTGTCCGCAGCGCCCAGGCCGGACCGGCTCAGCGGCATCGCGCGATACCAGTTCAGCGCCGCGGTCAGGGCCCCGGGTTCCGCCATGGCCCGAGCGTCACGAGCGGCCGCCTCGGGTGGCAGCCCGCTGCGGATCAAGGATCGGGCTATGGCCTTGCCGCCGCCGTCGCGGCCCAGCAGCAACCGTTCGGACACCCTCGGCAGCTGATTGACGTACATGTACCACGATGCCAGTCCTTGCCGGCTGGTCAGCAGCGAGCGCAGGAACGCGATCGGATGGGGCACCGACAACGCTGACAACGAGGCCAGCTTCTCGGGTGCATGACCCGCGACGCTCCAGGCGACCGCAGCACCCCAGTCATGGCCGACGAGATGGACACGATCAGCGCCGCTGGCATCTATCAGTGCGAGGGCGTCCCTTACCAACTCCGTCGCACGGTAATCGCGGCGGCGAGTCGGCCGGGCGCCGGGGGAGTACCCGCGCTGATTGGGCGCCAGGCATCGGAACCCCTCGGCAGTGAGCTTGGAGATGATCGGTTCCCAGCTGACGTTCTGCTGCGGAAAACCGTGAAGCAGCACGACCACCGGACCGTCGGCGGGACCGGCATCGATGACGTCGAACACGAAATCCCCGCGGCGGTATTGATCCATACGTCGCATCATGCCAAGCCGCTGGTGGCTGCGTATCAGGGATCGTCTTTGGACGACGTCCACCGCATCTGTTTGAGGTAGCCGGCTACTCGCGACCGCCATCGGAACGGCGCCGGACACTGGGCCGATCGAAGCCTCATCGGACCAGGAAGGTAGCGGCAGATGAAGAACTACACCGTGGCGCTCGGGGACACCCTCTTCGGGATCGCCCAGCGTGAGTACGGCGATGGTGGTCTGTATCCCGTGATCGCCGAACAGAACCACCTCAGCAATCCGGGGCTGATCAACATCGGGCAGGAGCTGTTGATCCCGTACGTCACCTACCGGCACCTGTTCACCACCGATGACGGCACCGCCGCGCGCCGGCAGCTCACGCAGTCGTTCTATGGCACGCAGAGCCCGGAAATCCAGTTGGTCTGGGAAGTGGTGAACGGAGTCGCGCAGCGGGAGATCCGTCGCGGGAGCTGGTTGCTGCTGCCGGATCTCACGAATGTCGGACACCACACCATCGTCGAGGGGGAGAGCTTCGCGGTATTGGCGGCCCGTTGGTACGGCGACGATCACCTTGCCATCGTCATCGCCAACGCGAACAACCTCGACCCCGCCACCGATCCGTCCCCGGGCCAGGTGCTGATCGTCCCCGGGCTCAATCGCCGTCGGCATGTAGCCGGCGACACCCTCGAGTCACTGTGCATCGAGGAGTATGGAGATCAGGATGTGACGACCCGCGCCGCGGTTGCCGGCGCTGCCAACTACATCGACCGCCCGCACAGCCTGTTCTCCAATCAGGTGGTGTACTTCCCGTCATGAGCACGTTTATGTAGACGAGAGTGGTTGTTTGCCAGGGGATCCCGTGCCGTCGGCGAATTCGAGGGCCGTGACCTTTCGGTGGCCAACTTGTGACAGCAACGTGGCGGCGGTCGGGCCCTCGCGCGGTTGCAGCGTGTGTGCGGGATGCGGTACCAATCATCAGGTGTGCGCGGGAAGGACCACCTGAATGAGCGGGATTGGGGCAGAAGACGTTCCAGGGCACTGGCTGACCGCCGGAGAAATCGCCCGGGCGTCGCAGCTGCGCGAGGACCTGGTCGAGCGGTTCCTGCCGCCCGGGCAACCGCAAACGAATCTCTACGGCCGCGATCTCGTGTCGGTGGCGCGGTTCGTCAAGGTACTCACCGATCTGGGAACGCCGACGGCCGCCGTCGAAGTGGCTGTCGCCGAGCTCCGGGCCCGCCCGGATGCGGCGTTCAGCGTGGCTCTTCGTGGAGGCGGTGCCGGTCGGTCGCCGCTGGGCCCGAGGCTGACGGGTAACCGGACCCGGATGTTCAAGACGATCGGCGCGACGACCGCCGCCGCGTTGCTCGTCGGCGGCGTCGTTGC
Source organism: Mycobacterium sp. 48b (assembly GCF_048282725.1). Taxonomy (NCBI): domain Bacteria; kingdom Bacillati; phylum Actinomycetota; class Actinomycetes; order Mycobacteriales; family Mycobacteriaceae; genus Mycobacterium; species Mycobacterium sp. 48b. The sequence goes on along the minus strand of NZ_JBLVUL010000001.1, from coordinate 4,384,734 downwards.
AGTCACGTGGTCGGGCCACGAGGACGAGCAGCCCACCGCGGGCCCGGCGCCATCCAGTGCCAAACCTGTTCCCGCCGAGGTGGTTGCGTCGACCGTCACGGACGGGCCGGGCAGCAGGCCCGCTCAGGCATTTTCCGCAGCCAAGCCGGATCCGGTCTGCTCGCAGTGGCAGCGGGCCAGTGCCGGGTACGACGGTAGACAGCAGGCTTGGGTCAAGACCGATCACCGGGTACCGGCCTCGCGATGGTCACCCAAGCAACGGTCGGTGACGGTGGCTGTCGTCCCGGTGATGCGTCAGGAGGCCGCCGAACTGCGCGCCTTGGCCGACAAAGCGACGGATCCGCTGTTGACGGGTCTACTCAGGGCCCAGTCTCGATACGTGGACAACTACGCCACCAAGCTGCCGAAGTTCGAGCCGGCGGACCATGCGACCTGGACGGCGGCCACTGCGATGGACGGTGCGGTGAAGGCAGTCTGCTCGACGCCACGTTGAGCGCCCTCGTTCCGGTTTCTGGTGGGGCACTAGGGGATGAGTGCCCCACCAGAAACCGGTTCGGTTACATCGGAATCCAACGGTCGAGGAACCAGAAGCCCCAGCCGCGGCTATCACCGGCAGGCATCGGGGTCACCCGCTGGCCGTTCCACTCGAATGGTTGATGATCGCGACGACCCGCGTCGATGCCGCGACCGTGCCAGTCGTCGGGCCGATTGCCGCGGTCGTCATGACGGTCGCACTGCGGCGCTCCCGGACGGTCGCAGCCGGGGCCCGGGTCGGCGCCGGCGGTGCCGATGCCAAGGCCCAGAAGCCCCGCCATGCCGATTCCTGCCGCCATCGCCGATATGCCCACGGATTTCTTGAAACCCATTGCTTTACTCCGTTTCTGACCAGTGCGACGACGGTGCCGCACGGAGAGCAAAGCTATTTGGGAGGGTTGTGTTTGCCCTGTGTTGAGGATTGGCACGCGCTGTGTGGTCGGTAACGAGATGAAAACTGCTTGGATTCAGCGATATTGAGCGCTGACCACCGGCTCTCAGATACGTCCCGATTCACCGCCGCTGCCACCTGCTGCCGATCTACGCCTTTGCCGAGGTCAACCGCCCAATCGGGGATGTGGACGATGGGCCCGTCAAAAGCGACGGGACCATCGTTACACCACAAGGCATTTCCCAGGAATCAGCCCGCGGTATCATCAGGTCAAGTTGTGCTTTTCGAAATGGCGGGCCAGCGCCTCCATGTACTCGTCGCCGTGGAAGGGCCCGCGTGCTCCGATCGCCTTTTCCAGGAACGGCCCGTACTCCTCGTCGTTGACGTAGGTCGACCAGTGGGTGATCTGGCCGTCGTCGTTGGTGTCGATGAAGCTGATCGAGTAGAAGCCCATCGTCTCGCCCTCGGCGGTCGTGCCCTCCCAGCGGTAGCGCATGACGAGGCCGTTCTCGGCGGGCCAGAACTTGTGGTCGACGGGCTTCCAGTCAGGGAAGACCACCGAGTACGCCTTGGCCTCGACGGTGGCCGCCACGTCGAAGGAGGTCGCCACATCTTTGAGCACGAGCTCCTGCCCGGCCACGAAGTAGGGAGAGGTGTACACGGCGTCGTCGGTGAACTCCCACTCGTCGTACGACTCGCCTTCCTGCACCTTCCGCAACACGTACTTGTCGCGGTAGCTCTCGGCCATGCGGCGATGTTTGGCGATTCGATCGACCAGATCCATTGCGGTCCTTATCCGTTGGGGAAGCGACAGGGCCAGGCCAGGGGCTCATGTGGCGTGGCGCACACCTAAATATACAGATCTGTATCGCAGATTCAATGGTGAATGTCGAGGGCCGGGGCAGCCGCATACCCGCAGGTCGGAAGGAAGCAATACCCTGCCGCGCCGCGCCACCATGGCGCTCGGGCGGCATGCTTGTGGACGGGACCTAGGCGCGTGTGAGGAACCCCAGCACGGTCTGTTCGAAGGCCTCTTTGGCCTCGATCATCGCCCAGTGTCCGCAGTTGGGGAACACGTGGAGCTCGGCGTTCGGGATGGTCCGCATGGGGATCAGTGCCATGTCGAGTGGGCTGACCCGGTCATCGCGGCCCCAGGTCAGCAGCGTGGGAGCGGCGACCTTGTGCATCTGGGCCCACGGCATCGGAGCATCCGACGACCTCATTGCGGCCATCATCCCCGCGAACGCGGCCTTGCCGTACATCCGCTTGGCCGCGGCCAGTGTCGTGGGGTCGGTGGCCAGTTCCCACCGCTGTTCGATGAGCTCGTCGGTGACCAGTGCCGGGTCGAAGACCATCGAGTTCAGCCAATCGATCAGGCGCTGGCGGGTCGGGTCCTCGGTGAACTCCTGCAGGAGACGAATGCCCTCGCTGGGCCCCGGACTGAAGACGTTGGTTCCGATGCCGCCGATGGTGACGAGCTTGCCGATGCGGTCCGGCCGGCGGATGGCGAAGTTGATTCCCACTCCGCCGCCCATCGAGTTGCCGACAATGTGTACGCGATTGATGCCGAGAGCATCGACGAACGGCTCCACCACACTCTGGGCGGTGACCATGGGATGGCCGCCGATATCGTCGGTGACACCGAATCCCGGGAATTCGAGGATCAGGCACCGGAATTGCTTGGCGAAGGTGGGGAGGATCCCCTGGAAATTGCGCCAGCCCGTGACCCCCGGCCCCGAGCCGTGCAGGAACAGCAGTGCCGGTCCGTCCCCGGTGTCGGAGTAGCGCAACACTCCGGCGGATGTCTCGATCTCCTGCAGTTCAAGCTCGGTCATGCCGACCAAATTACGGGGTGCCCGCCCGCCGGTACGCCGGCAGTCCCGCAGCGTGAAACACGATCTGGCTCCGCACCCGGCAACAACTCCGCCACCGCAGGGATGATCTGCGGTGGCGGAGGACGCGATCGACTCAGAACGTCGGCACGAACACGCCGTTCATCCAGACGCCCCAGTGGTTCCAGCCCTCATCCCATACCTGGGGATTTCCCGCACCCCACGTCGGCGGCGCCGGGGTTCGCGGCGCCCATGCGGGCGGCGAGCCCGGGTTCGGTCCGCCGGGGATGGCCGTCGCGATCATGGGCTGATTGGGCACCGGGGCCTGCGGCGGTGCAGCGCCCGCGGTGGCCGCGGTAAGCCCGACGGCTCCAGCCCCCATCCCACCTGCAATCGCTGCGCCGGCAATGATCTTGGCGATCTTCATAGTCGTGGACCTCCAATCCGTACGTGAATGAATTTCGCCGGACCCGTTGGCTAGCCGGCGTGGGAGATATGTAAACCTGACCACACCAATGAGCAGGACACTGGACAGGAACTCGGTATCGCCTACGTTGTGGTGTTGCAGGATCTTTCGCGGCGGAGCAACAGGAAGCTGATCGCCCCGCCGCAAAGGGCAACCGCACTACACGCGAAAAGGACTGTTACCACTGCGAACGTCGACGGTCCATCGCTGACGCGCGCCGCCTGTCCGATGGTGCCGCATATTGCGATACCGAGGGTCAACCCGAGTTGGCGGGCCGCGTTAGCTGCTGCGGCGGCAATTCCGGCCCGTGCGGTCGGCACCGATGTCGCCGCAACGGCGGGCAACACAGGGGAGACGATCGCAGCACCGATGCCAGTGCCGACGAGCATCGTGATCAGTGACGGCCACTCTGGATGCACCAAGAGCGCCGCGCCGGGCAGACAGGCCAGGCCGGTGAGCAATGTTCCGCCACCGAGCACCCAGCTGTGGGACGCATGGTGCAGTCGAGCGCTGAAGATCAGGGAAACCATGATGAATGCGGCAAGTTGAACCGTCAGCACCAGCGCGGCGTGGAGCGGCTGCATGCCCCGGCCGACCTGTAACCACCACGACAGCACCGGCAGTGCAGCGAAAGCTCCAAAATAGTAAGCGAATCCGGCGATGAGTACGGCGATGAATCCACGCGTGGCGAATAGATCCGGCGGTAGTAGCGGGTGGGTGGCGCGGCGTTGGACCGTGACGAACAAGCAGACGGCGGCGAGGCTCACCGCAGCGGTACGCACGGTTCCCGTTGAACCCCAGCCGGACTCACCGGCGTTGATCACGGCATACGTGATCCCTGTCATCGCCATGGTGATGAGGGCAACGCCCGCGACGTCGAGTCGAGTGCGCACCGGACGCTCGCAGGACAACGCCTGCATGCCGATGACCACGGCGCACACGCATATCGGCAGCGCACCGAGAAACAACCAGCGCCACGTGATGAATTGGGTGACCGCTCCGCCGGCGATCGTTCCCGTGGTGCTACCGATGCCCGCAACTGCTCCCCAAACAGCGAACGCAGTTCCACGCGCCCGACCGCGGTAGTGCTGGGTCAACAGCGGAACGACCGTTCCGAAGATCGCTGCACCGCCGACTCCCTGGACGACGCGCCCCGCTACCAGAACGCCACCGCTCGGGGCCACCGCACATCCCGCCGACGCCACTCCGAAAACGATCAGCCCGATCAAGAACAGCCGTCGGTGGCCACACCGGTCCCCCAGGGTGCCCATGGCCATCACGAGAGCGGCCAGCGCGAGGGTGTACCCGTCGATAATCCATTGGGCTGTGGCGAATCCGGCACCCAGCGTGCTTGCGACATTCCCGGCGCTGACCGTCACGACGGTGGTGAATGCCAGTAGCAGGAAGGTCGCCAGACAGCAGGTCAGCAACGGGCGCCAATCCAGGAGTTGATCGGCGGCAGCCTCGTGAACAGGGGCGGGCCTGGGGGATCCGGAGTGCATGGCCCAACCCTGCTGTAATGGTCTTGTGCATGTAAACCATTACATTGAGCCCCTACTGCGCAACGTGACCGATCTGGTCAATCGGCCTGCGACCACACCGGCAGACCTGGAACAGCGCTGGACGGCTCGTGACATGCCCATCCACTGTCGTGTCACGCGCGCCGACGTACGGCAGGTGAGGGAGTTTCTGGAAATCTGGACGGATGCCGTGGACGCCGGCACCGAACAGAGTCGAGTAACAGTTCTCAACCAGCTACTGGCACGCTTCGCCACCAGCCCGTCGATCACCGATCACGACGGTAGCGGCTGGCATCTGCACTACCGCGACGCCGAGGCCGGTTTCGCCGCAACACTGGCCGGCGCCACGAGCGCCGCGGCCGCCCACTTCCTCACCGAACGCGGGATGGGGCGGCTGCGGCGTTGTGCGCGCGATGGGTGCACCATGGCGTTCGTCGACTTCACCCGACCTGGAACACAGAAGTACTGCAGTCACGGCTGCGCCAATCGCGACGCTGTCCGACGGCACCGAGCCATGTCGGCCCGCAATACCGGGCCGCGTTGAAACTCCCTCGCCGGCAAGGTCGCATTGCTTGACGATCGGGTAGCGGGCACCTAGCGTCCTGAATGACCGACGCCACGTCGAGGATCTGCGGGGGAATGGTGGGGGAATCAGGTTCTGCGGTGCCCGTCGAGGGCGTCGCGATGACGGCGATCGGGGTGGCCGTCATTCGTGCACACGAGAGTCAACGCGCGGATCGGCTCTACCTCGACCCACTTGCGCAGGCGTTCGTCGACGCCGCCCGTGAAGGGTTCTCGGCGGAGCGCTGGGCGTCCTTGTTGGAGCTCGCCGATCAGTTCTACGAGGGCCGCTCTGTGGCCGTCCGGCTGGTCGATGATCGCGTCCGCGATGCGGTAAATGCCGGCATCGAACAGATCGTCATCGTCGGATCCGGTTTGGACACCCGAGCCTTCCGGATGGAATTGCCCACCAAGGTAACTGTTTTCGAGATTGACCTGCCTGAGCTCTTCGTGTTCAAAGAGCGCGTGCTCGCCGACCAGGCGACCTCACCCACCTGCAGGCGCCGTGTCGTGGCGGCCGACCTTCGTGAGGATTGGACGACGCCGCTGCGCGAGAGCGGGTTTGACCCGGATGCGCCGACACTGTGGGTCGACGAAGGTGCGTTGGCATTTCTCCCTCCTGATCCGCGCCGTGACGCCGTGGTCACACTCACCCAACTGTCCGCTCCGGGTAGCCGATTCGGTGTCAGCCGCTACTCGGTGGACGGCAACAGTGCGCCGTACAAGGGGTTGCGGTCCATGGTGGGTAGCAGCGCTTCAGGCGATGCGCCGCTGCGGGAAACCGTCAACGACGTTCGCGATTGGCTCGACAGTCTCGGCTGGGACACCGAGTTCCAGAGCTGGAACGACGCTGTCAGACGGCTGGACCGTGCGGTCGCGAAGGCCGATTCCGAGATCGGCCACGTCGCTGCCGTCCGTCGATCGGGAGTGCACCCAGCTTGAACCCGTGTGGGGTGCGGCCGCTTCCACGTGGTGTTGCCGCTGGTACGCCTCGCCCGACGCTGTGGCCAGCTCATTCGGCGGCGGCAACGTCGGTATCCTGGATCGGGATGTTTGCGCGATTGCTCTCCGCTCTGATCCGGGTTCGAGTCACCCTGGTCTACGCGGCGGCACTGTTCGTGATCGCATCCCTGCTGCTGATCTTGGGACCCAAGGTGCAGGACAGGGTGGTCGGTCACCTCAGCACCAACTTGGAGAATCTGCGGCAGGGTCACCTGGGGACCCTGGTCGGAAGTGCTTTCGTCACTGCTGAGGGATACACGTATCTCCTCCTGCCGGGTCTGGTGTGTCTCCTGGCATTGGCGGAGCTGCTGTGGTGCAGCAGGCGGTTGATCCAGGCCTTCGCCCTGGGGCATGTCGGGGCCACCCTGATCGTGGCCGCCGGTTTGGCCGGGGCGGTCAAACTCGGCTGGCTGCCGCTTTCGGTCGCGCACGCAAAAGACGTGGGGCTGAGCTACGGCACCATCGCCGTCCTCGGCACGCTCACCGCGGCCATACCGGTACTATGGCGCCCGGCCTGGGTGGGCGGGTGGGTGACAATCGCCCTGGTGGTCGCGGCCTGGGGGACAGATTTCACCGCCGCCGGGCACGCCATTGCGCTGATCATCGGCATCTTGTTGTCGACCCGCTTCGGCACCGACTCGGACTGGACACCGGCCCGGCTGATACTGCTGGCCGTGGGTATCGCGTTCGGACTGCTGCTCCTCCTCGGGGTGTCGCTGCCGGCGGCGCCGATCGCGCTGCCCGCCGGTCTCGCCGTCGCCGTGATCGCGTCTTGGGCCTGGTGGCGGTGGTTCGGAGTGCCGGAACCGAGCGAACCGAGCCTGGCTACAGTGTCGGCATGACGCTGCACGCCGACGCTGCCCACCCGGATCTGGTTTCCGTCGGGGTGCCGACGCACTGGTACAACCTGGCCGCCGAACTGGACCAGCCGATCCCGCCGCATCTGCACCCGGGCACCAAGGAACCGGTGGGCCCCGACGACCTCGCAGCGCTCTTCCCGAGCGGGTTGATCGCGCAGGAGGTTTCCACCGAGCCGTACATCGAGATCCCCGAGGTGGTCCGCGACATCTACTCGATGTGGCGGCCATCGCCGTTGATCCGGGCCCGCAGGTTCGAGCAGGCGCTCAACACCGGTGCCCACATCTACGTCAAGTACGAGGGTGTCAGCCCGGTCGGCAGCCACAAAACCAATTCGGCTGTGGCGCAGGCCTATTACAACAGCATCGACGGGGTCCGGAAGCTGACCACCGAGACAGGAGCGGGGCAGTGGGGTAGCGCGCTGTCCTTCGCGGGAGCTCAGTTCGGTCTCGAGATCGAGGTATGGCAGGTCCGTGCGTCCTACGAGTCGAAGCCGTACCGCGGTCACCTGATTCGGACGTACGGCGGCACCGTGCACTCAAGCCCGTCAAATCTCACCGAGTCGGGTCGCGCGATCCTCGCGGCGAACCCCGACACCACCGGCAGTCTCGGGATGGCGGTGAGCGAGGCGGTCGAGGTGGCAGCGGCCAACCCGGACACCCGCTATGCGCTGGGCAGCGTGCTCAACCACGTCGTCCTGCATCAGAGCGTGATCGGTCTCGAGGCCGTCGCACAGCTGGCCGCAGTCGAGCCCGACGGGGCCGACGTCGTCTTCGGCTGTGCCGGTGGCGGATCCAATCTTGCGGGCCTCGCATTCCCGTTCCTACGCGAGAAGATCCAAGGCCGATCGAACCCGAAGGTGATCGCCGCGGAGCCGGCCGCATGTCCGTCGATCACGCAAGGGGAGTACCGGTACGACCACGGCGACGTCGCAGGACTGACCCCGCTGCTCAAGATGCACACGCTCGGAATGGATTTCGTTCCGGATCCGATTCACGCCGGTGGCCTGCGCTACCACGGGATGGCCCCGGCGCTCAGTCACACCGTCGAGCTGGGACTGGTCGAGGGTCTTGCTGTCGGGCAGCATGATGCGTTCTCCGCGGGCGTCCTGTTCGCTCGAACTCAGGGCATCGTGCCCGCACCCGAGTCCACTCATGCCATCGCGGCCGCGGCCGCGCACGTGGCCGACGACCCGAGCGAGCAGGTGGTCGTGATCGGACTGTCGGGTCATGGCCAGCTCGATCTCCCGGCGTACGCGGAGTTCCTCGACGGGAATTTCTGATCCGCCACCGGGCGCGGGGTTTATGACCGGACGGCGATGAAGGACGCGACCAGCCCGGCTGCGGCCTGACCACCGGAATGGGGCACGGTGCGGATCACCGATCCGGTGATCGCGGGAATCTGGTCGACTCCATGCGGCCAGGCCGGGGTCAGATAGCCGGTGTAGTCGTACACCCAGGTTTCGCCGCCGATCACCCCCACACCTTGAAGACGGCACGCGAACGGATTCCCGTAAGAAGCGGCCCCTTTGAGGCTGAGTTCCCATCCTGCGCCACCCAGCGTTCCGGCCAGCCGGCCGAGACTCGGCGAGTGCAGGGTCAGCGTCCCTGCGCCGAACCTGAGGTCATCGAAGCTCACGTCGAGGTCGGGGTTGTTGACGAAACTGCGGTAGCTCCATGTGCCTGTGAAGGATTCAGTGTCCACGGTGTGACCTCCTGGCGTTGATCAGCCCCGGTGCGGCTGTCGTGAGCTGTGGCCGCAAATGTTCCACGGGGCGGGCCGCAACACACGCGTAGTGGGCTACGCGGATCAGATCTGCCAGTCATGCGCTCCGTCGGGCTGGTTGTAGAGGCAGACGGAGTTCTTGACGACAACGGGGGCCTCGTGTTGCCCGCCACCAGGCCCCCAGAACAGGCATCGTCCTATCGCGCGAATGCACAGAACAGGTAGCGGATTACGCATGGCACCCGCGTCACCGCTCCATACGCTTGTTCACATCGAGCTGAAGAAGGGGTGCCGGCGATGATCGTCTTGACGGATACCGTTCAAACCTGGGGTCATTCGGCCACCGTGCACTACTCGCATGCACCGCGCTCCATCGTCGCGCAGTCGACCCTGGCGTTGCACATGGAGTTCAACGTCGATCTCCCGCCCAAACCGATATTTCGCAGCTTCGGGTTCTTTCGTACTGCCGTAGTCAACGGATCGACCGTCACCGTGAACGGGCCGACCCTTGTCGCAACCGGTGTGACCGAGGTGAATTTTGAACTCCTGACCGACAACGGCGCCTCGGCGTCGGTCGTCACTCAGTTCGATACGACGGGTAGCGTCACCGGGGCGCCGCAGGAAGCCGTCACTGTCCGGCGAGTCTCGTTTCACCGTCCCGTGAACGGAACAACCGCTTTCGCCCACACCGTCAAGGTCTATGCCGGCGGCCGTGACATCAGCGAGCAGGAGGCCGTCGAGACGGCAGTTGCGAATCTGAAGTCACGGGGCCTGGACCCGGCAGATCTGGTCATGAAGGTGACGGCCGACGCCGACGAAGTGTCGCGCCTTGAGAGGCTGGACCCCGCGACGAATGAGCTGATCGACGGGGTGAGCGACCCGCGAATCGGCTAGCGGAGCTCTTCCGCCGTCTCAAGCCTGGTAGCCGTCGGTGAATCCGGTGAGCCCTGAAGGCGCGTGGGGTCCGATGGCGATCTGCTCGACGACACCGATCCCGGTACGTTCACCCATCGTGGCCTTGACGACGTTCTGCAGGTGGATCGAGGCGAAGTCGGTCGGGTCGAATTCGTCGAGACGGATGGACTCCCGGCCGATCTCGAATTGCCCGTGGTTGGAGCCATGTCCCCAGTGCGGATGCCAGTAGCCGATTCCGCGCATGCGGAAGGTGAACAGCTTCTCCACCTCGATGTGTGTCTCGCCTTCGACGGGATCGGTGAACCACAGGTGCGCCCGCCGGATTTCGCGTCGTCCCGGTTCCCACTCCAGCTCATAGCCGATGTCGTAGCACTCACGCACTCCGACCCGGCTGCACGGGGAGACGCCGGCCGGCAGCGGATCGAGAACCTGCGCGGTCTCCAACCACCGCCGCCCATCCTCATGCTCGTGAAAGGCGTAGTGGGTGAACCGATCTCCGAAATGTAGAGGTGCCCAGAGCCAGAACACCTGGAACGGCATCGGCTGGCGGATCACCGGCACCTGCTCACCGACCGGCCGAATTCCCCAGGAACGGTCGCGGGTCCCCGGCACCGAACCGGCGTCGACCTTAGTGTCCTCACCGTCGACGCTGATGGTCCCTTCCCAGGTGCCCCATTGCGTGAGGCGGGTATGGTCGGTCAGCACAATGCCTTCGGTGGTTCGGCGCTGCTGTCGGGGTTCCTCGATGGCCACAGTGGTGGCCTGGAACGTCAGGTCACACGCGATATTTTGTTCGTTCGAGTCGACGATGTAGCGGATAGCGCGCAGCGGTTCGATGACCTCGATGTGGAATGGGCCGATAGTGGCCGATCTGTCCAACGGCATCGCCCCGGAGGCGAAGATCGAGTGCTCCACACCGTCTTTGACCAGACTGAACGCCGCGTCGATGATCCCGCGCACAGGGTAGTGGCCCATCGCCGCACCGAAGTAGAACTCGCCGTCGCGCTGATGCCCGTTGAACCAGTACCGGTCGTAATGGTTGGGGTCGGCACTGGCCGGCGTCGCAACCGGCTCAGCCGTCGAATGGATGGGGTAGTCGTCGAACGGTGTGAGCATCGGTCCTGTTTCTTCTATGTGCCCAGGAGGGCGAATGCGTCGAGGTCGGTGATCGCGGCGGCCGACCGTTCGGCCATGACCGTGAACATCCGGTCGCCTCGCTCGGACGCCTGGCCCACCAGGGCGCCGAGCACGGTCACAAAGGGTCCCTGGAACTGCGCGTAACGATAATCTTCCCAACAACTTTCGAGGCTGTACCCGGTGACGCCGAGTTCGGCCAACCGGCGGTGGTAGGCCTCGATGACCGCACGTTCACCGGCGCGTCGGTCAGGTATCGACAGCCCCGGCGCGACAAGCAGCGCGACATCGCGCAGCGGTAGCCCGGTCGACATGACCTGCCAGTCGACCGCCACCACCGGATCGGGGGCATCGGCCTTGGCGAACAGAAGGTTGTCCAGGCGATAGTCACCGTGCAACAACGCGAACGGCTCTCGGCGTCCGGCCGCCCAGGACATGAACTCGTCGGAGAACCGCCGCAGCACCACGGCGGTCTCAGGCGACAGCGTGTACCGCTGCAGGAACTGGTCGGTGGCGTTGGACAGCAGCTCGGCCGCGAACTCGGGCATCGCCGTGAGATCGGGGATCAACCAGTCCAGCTCACGCACCGCGGGGTCGTTCCAGGTCGATGCGTGCAGCCCGGCGACATTGACTGCCGCGGCCAAGGCCTCATCCACTGTGCAACCGGCGATTTGATCGCCCTGCTCAGCCGGCGCGAGGTCTTCGAGCAACAGGGTGAAGCCGTTGGCCTCGGCGTCTGCCGCAGCGTAGTAGCAGCGGGGGAGCCGCGCCTTGATGCGGTGCGCGTAGTCGCGGTAGAAACTGGTCTCGCACCGATAGCTGAGGGTGCCGGCCGCGCGACTGTTGGCGTCGACGGCGGGCAGCTTGATGATCAGCCGGTCAGGCCCGCTGCCGTCCGAGTAGTCGATGAACAGTCTTGAGCAGGAACCCATCTGGCCGGTGCCCACGCGCTCGGCCGTCACCTGCCCCACGGTTGCGGCGATGCCGGACGAATTCAGCGCTGCGGTGAGCCATTGCGGATCGGCCTCCTCGGCGGTATCCACAACTCCCGGTGCAGCTACGGTGCCCCGCTCGGGATTCACCGTGGTCATCCCTGGCCGGCTTCGTTGATCTTGACCAGCATCTTGCCGATGTTGGCCCCGTTGAACAGACCGTTGAGGGCGTCGATGCTGGATTCCAGCCCTTCGTAGACGGTTTCGCGGTGGACCAGCAGGCCCTGCTGTTCCCAGCCTTGCAGCGCCGCGAACGCCTCGTCGAAGCGCGCCCACTCTTCGAGTGCGATGAAGCCCTGCATCGTCGAGGCGGTGGCGAGCAGATTCACGTAGTTGGACGGCCCGGGGTGATCACCGTTGAGGTAGCTGGAAATGATGCCGCACATCACCACGCGCGCCTTGTGCGCCAGATTGGCCAGAACGGCGTTGAGAACGTCGCCGCCGACGTTGTCGAAGTACACGTTGATCCCGTTGGGGCACACTTCCTTCAACGCGGCGGTCAGGTTGCCGGCCTTGTAGTCGACGCAGGCATCGAAGCCGAAATCTTCGACCACGGCCCGACACTTGTCCGGGCCGCCCGCGATCCCGACCACCCGAGCGCCGGCGATCTTGGCGATCTGGCCGGCCACTGAACCGGTGGCGCCCGCGGCCGCCGACACGACGACGGTCTCACCGGCTTGCGGGTTTCCGACACCCTTCATGCCAAAGTAGGCCGTCGCGCCGGTGGGCCCGTAGATCGACATCACCGCCAGCGGATCGGTGTATCCGACCACCGGTGTACTGAAGAGGTCGTCGCGGATGATCGCGTAATCCTGCAGTCCGGTCAGGGTCGTGACAAGGTCACCTACTTTGTATGCATCACAACGGGTTTCGACGACCTCGCCGATACCCGCCACCCGCACCACGTCGCCCAGTTCGAGGGGCGGAAGGTAGCCCGGCTCGCCGTCCAGCCAGGTCCTGGCGGCTGCGTCGATGCCGACGTAAGTGGTCCGCAGCAGTGCCTCCCCTTCGGCGGGCACCGGTGCTGGTGTGGTCACCATCTCCGTGTCATCGGGGGAGACCAGTCCGGTGGGGCGGCGGCGCAACAGGACCTGACGGTTCTGGCGGTGCGCGGCGTCAGTCATGTTGCTCATTCCTGTGGCAGATCGAGACGGTCATCTGAATTTTCATATTGATTCTTAGAACTCACATCGATTACCGTCAACCCCCAGATTGAGAGTGTCCCGCCTGGTAGGAGGATTCCGTGACCTCCAACGACGCAGTGCCTCGCCGTGGACGGCCGCCGCGCATCGACAAGGGCGCCATCGTCGCTGCGGTGCTGGAGATCGGTACCGAGAACGTCACCATGCGCCGGGTTGCCGAACACCTCGGCGTCAGCCTTCCCGGGCTCTACCACCACGTGAAGAACCAGGACGATCTTCTACGTCTGGCGACCGAGAGTGCGCTGGTCAACTCCCCGCCACCCCGCTACGCCGGAGAGCACTGGGCGACCTGGATGCGCAGTTATGCGTCGTACATCCGGACGGTGCTGGCCTCGCAGCCGGCCCTGGTCGAAAAATTCGTCACCGGCGGGGTCCGCGACGACATGGAGATGGAGTGCAACGGCGATGCGGTCGAGGCGCTGGCCCAGCACGGACTGGCGCCCGATGACGCGATGGCCGTGTGGGCGGCGGTGAGCGCAATCGCGATCGGCAGTGTCACCGAGGCGCATCGCGAACACCTTCACGCCGAGAGCGGACAGCCGTGGCTCGCCCGGATCTTCAAACTCACCGCCAAACGTCCCGCGTCCGACTATCCGACATTGCGGGCAGTCGCCCAGTCCGGTTACGACCCGTTCAGTGAAGCGACCTTCCAACACCGAATGACGATGTTGCTCACCGGCATTGCCGTGCAGTACGGGCTTCCACCCGAACCCGGGGGTTAGCTACCGGGCATTCGGCGGACCAACCCGTCGTCAAGCATCTGCTGGAAGTGATCGGTGACCGTCTGTTCGGCAGGCCGGTAGTCCAGTCCCAGCTCGTTCCGGCTGCGGCTGTTGTCGAACTCCAGCGGGTATCCGATGTTGCGGTCGACGAACTTTCGGGTCAGACCGGCCATCGGAGCGATGGCTTTGACGAGCATCTTGGGCGCGGTCATTCTCGGGAACGGGTACAGCGGGCCGAACCGGCGGCGCAGCACCTTGCCGATCTCCAGCAGGGTCAGAGAGTCGGCGTTGACGATGTAGCGGCCGTTGGCCTCGGGAGTGAAACCAGCTCGCAGGTGGGCATCCGCGACGTCACGCACATCCACCACACCCATGGTCAGCGCGGGCGCCCCGGCCAACAGGCTGCCGTCGGTGAACTGCTTCATCGTGCCGAGACTGGCCGAGTCGCTGGCACTGGTCAACGACGGCCCGAGCACCAGGCCGGGATGGATGGTGACCATGCCCCAACGGTTCTGTGCCTGCTGGTACCGCCAGGCCTCCTGCTCCGCCACAGTCTTGGAATAGGGGTACGGCTGATGGTCGACACTGCTGGTGGTGTTCCAATGCTCCTCGGTGAATACGCCGCCTGGGACATCTCGAGACTCACGGGCGTCTCCATAGATCGCGACCACGCTGCTGGTCAGCACCACGCGCTTGACGCTCTGCGTGCGATCGACCGCGTCCAGCACATTGCGGGTTCCCTCAAGGGCAGGGCGAACCAGGGCCTCCTGGGCATCCGTGAAACCGGAGAGCAGAAACGGCGACGCCGTGTGCATCACCAACTCACATCCGTTCATGGCCTCGTCGAAGCTGCCGGGCTCGAGCAGGTCCGCCTTGAAGAGCTCCAGCCGGCCGGGATGGTCAGCCGAAAGCTTGTGCAGATGCTCCAGCCCAGAGGGCTTCTGCGGGTTGCGCACCGTTCCGTGGACGGTGCGGCCGGCTTCGAGAAGGTACCGGACGATCCAGCTGCCGATGTAGCCGCTGGCGCCGGTTACGAGCACCGGCGCATCCAGGTCGACCGGTGTCCGGGGTGTGCTCATCTTCGGGTCCTCTCCTACAGGTTCAGTGCGCCGGGCGTGCTGCCGACCAGGGATCAGTCGGCCGCGTCGGCCTGTGTGATGCCGAGGACGGCTGCGGTGAAGCGCCAAAGTGTTTGTGTGGCTTGATCGGAATTCGGCGTCGGCGTGACCCGGAGTTGTTGCGCGATGCCGTGGCGCAGGCCGCCGATGACGTAAGCACCAGCACTGTCGGGATCGAGGTCGGCCGGGAGCTCACCCGCCTGCTGGCCGTGGCGGATGTTGGCGGCCGCGTTGTCGATGAGGTTGTGGATGTAGGCGGCCTCGAGTTCGGTCAGCTGCGGGTCGCTCGCGGTGCGGTTGAGCAGGATCGGCGCCAGCGGGTCGGCCAGATGGTAGGAGACGAAGCGGTGGGTGCGGTCGCGTTCGCGAGTGGCCCAATCCCCGGTGGGGAGGAGGGTATCGGCGATGGCATGGCGCAGCCCGTCGTAAAAGGCGTCGTAGATCGCCGCCAGCAGGCCGCTCTTGGACCCGAAGTGGTGGTAGAGAGCGCCGGTACTGAGGCCGGCCCGGCGGGTCAGCCCGCTGAGCTCGATGACACCGTTTCCCTGCACGAGTTCGTCATGGGCGGCGTCGAGCAGTTGTTGACGTCCGATCGGGGCCCGTGCCATAGTTCGGACCATAACAGAAGTCAGTTATGTTTGGGCGGGGCGATATGAGCACTGAAGTGACATCGTTGACGGAGCTGTCCGGCGACCTGGCAGGTACGTATCGGCGAACCCGCAGCAGTGGCGAGCAGGTCGACCCGGCCGTGGCCGAGGCGGATCTGGCGGCGGTACTGCGCGACGGCTACGTGATCCTGCCCGACCTGCTCACCGCAGCCGAACTGGACGCGATCCGGGCGGATGTCGGGCCGCTGCTGGAGCAGCGGGGCCGCAACGGATTTGAAGGTCATGCCACTCAGCGGGTGTACAGCGTGTTGAACAAGACCCGCACGTGTGACCGCATCGCCGATCATCCGCGGGTACTGGCCCTGCTGGACCGGCTGTTCATGCCGAACTATCTGCTGTCGATGTTGCAGGTCATCAAGATCCTGCCGGGGGAGCAGGCCCAGATGCTGCACACCGACGATGGCTTCTACCCGCTACCCAGACCGCGAAAAGCGTTGGGCGCAGCCACGATCTGGGCGATCGACGACTTCACCGCCGACAACGGCGCCACCGACATCGTCCCCGGCAGCCATGAATGGGGCGATCGGCTGCCCGAGCCCGCCGAACGCGAACCGGTGGTGATGAGCGCCGGGTCATGCGTCTTCTTCCTCGGAACCCTGTGGCACGGCGGAGGCGCCAACCGCTCGGCGAAAGCACGTCTGGCCCTGACCGCGCAGTATTGCGAACCGTGGCTGCGTCCACAGGAGGCGTTCACCTTGTCGATGACCCGGGACACCGTGCGGGCGGTGTCCGAGGACATCCGCCGCATGCTCGGCTACAGCATCCACCCGCCGTTCATCGGCCAGGTCGATGGCATGCACCCCAAGCGACTGCTCGAGCCTGGAGCCCAGCCCGTCTGACGTATCCCAGTGCGAAGGTGAATGTTTGGATCGAAACCCAGCCCGATCCGAGCAAGTCGCACCATGTCGGCGTCGCTGACCGCGATCATTGATGGCATGAGCGATCAGCATGTGTTCGGGGTCTACCGGGGCCTCGTCGCGGAGAACGTCGATCCGCAACTGGCGGGGCGCGTAAAAGTGGCCATGCCTCTTGAGGCAGGTGGCGACACGCTGTGGGCGCCAGTCGCACACCCCGTCGCAAGCGTCGCGCAGGAGGCGCCGGCCGTAGGCGCAGAGGTGCTCGTCGCGTTCGAGGCGGGCGACCCCAGCCGGCCCTACGTGATCGGTGCGTTGAGGCAAAATCCGCCGATCCCGGCGGTACGGTTGCTGACGTTGGGGACCGGACATCAGGTGGTGATCGACGAGCCCGCACAGGAAGTGCGGGTCCTGCATCCCAACGGGACCGAACTCGTCCTCGAATCCGATGGCGGCCTGACGATTACCGCGCCGGTGGTCAACGTTGATGCACCGACGGCCAGATTCAGCGGCACCGTCACGTGCACGACGATGGTCGCGTCCACCGGCGTGATATCGCCGTCCTATACGCCCGGCGCCGGCAACATCATGTGACGGCGGAGCGGACCCGGTCACCCGGTGGTCGGGGTGGCTACCAGGAGAACCTCGGCGGGCGCATCGCCGGGGTTGTGGACGCGGTGGGTGGCGTGAGCCGGGAAATGGATGGCGTCTCCGGCAGCGAGTTCGATGGTGTCGGCCCCGATCTGGACATCCACCGCGCCCTGGAGTACATAGAGCCATTCTTCGCCGCTGTGGCGAGCCTCCGGGCCGTCCGTGTTGCCGGGCACCGCCAGATGCACGGCCTGCAGCCCCGGGAAGTCACCGCTGAGCAGGGTGAGCCCCTTCGCTTTCGAGCGCGAGGAGCGATCGGCCGCCCGCGTGAGATGGTAAGGGGCGGTGTACTGCTCGTCGACGAGACGGCTCAGGGATACTCCAAAAGCATGGGCGATCTGGATGAGGGTACCGACGGAGGGTTGACGGGTGCCCGACTCGATGCGGGACAGCTGTGTGGTGGACAGCCCGACTTTCTCGGCGAGTGTGGCCAGGGTCCAGTTGCGGTCGCGGCGGTACTCGCCGACCCGCCTACCGATCCAGCTGTCGTCATGGGGTTCAGGCTCTGCCACGGGGTAACCCTACCGCTCCGCGCGTTGCCACACTGGCAATAATAATGCCTACTGGGTTGCAATGTTGTCACTGGCATGCAATCGTCAGGTATGTGCGACCCGGCCGGTCGCCTCAACAGATCGTGTGAAATCACCAGGGGGGCTGGATGACTGACGCCCGAGTCGGCTATCGATCAGATGAAACCGGAACCGGCAGGCGCGTCGAAGGAGCACATGGTGAGCGACGCCGTTGAGGTTGCCAAACCGAGCTTGTCGACGTGCTGCCAGGCATTGGCCGGGTTGCCACTCGGCGTCGTTCGGCCGCGCCGGCCCGATCATCGGCTCCTGGCGTCCCTGACGGACCACGGGTTGCCCACGGTCGCAACGACAGTCGAGTTGATCACGTTGCCGCAACGGGCACGGATGGTGCCGACTCCGGCGATCGCCGAAGGAGTGTGGCGACCGGGACGAACCGCCAACCTGATCAACGCTTTCGTCATCCGCCATCCCAAGGCGACGTTCCTCGTGGACCCGGGCGTCTGTGTGAACGTCATCGATCGCGCGGTGGCCGAGTTGCCCTGGATTCTCCGGCTTGCGGTGAAACCGCGTCGCGACGTCGTCGATATCCGGGAAGCCCTCGCGCTCGCCGGCATCGACGACGCCGACATCGACTTCGCCTTGCCTACCCACCTGCATTGGGATCACATCGCCGGGCTGCTCGACCTGCCCGGGCTCCCTGTACATCTCCATCGTCCCGAGCACGCCTGGATGATGGGCAGCCAGCTTGCACCGCAGGGCGGCGTGCGTCCTGCACTGCGCAACAGACCGGTGACCCTCTACGACCTTGACGGCCCGCCCATCTTGACCTTCCCACGCAGCCTCGACATGTTCGGTGACCGATCTGTCATCCTGGTCGACCTGCCGGGGCATACGCCGGCGAGTATCGGGATCGTGGTCCAAACCCTCGCCGGCCCAACACTGCTCGCCGGCGACGCTGTATGGGGACGTGTCCAGATCGATCGATTTCGGCAAAAGGCGTCCTACCCGGGGTTACTCGCCGACGCCGACCGCGATAGGGCGTGGGAGACGCTGCACCGCCTCTACGCCATACGTCGGAGTGTCACTATCATTCCCAGCCACGACCACAGCGTCTGATGCTGTGAAAGATATTTTGTTACAACGCAATAGGTCACAGTGGCGGATATCGACCCGCTAGCCGTTCACGGGAAAGGGATCGGCGGGATGGCGGACGGCAATTGAATCTGGGGGATCTCGCCGGGCATCTCAATGCGCGGTACGTCGGCCGGGAGCGGCGACCGCGGGATCTCGTTCGGCATCTCCACGACAGGGACGGCACTCGGCAACGGCACCGGTGGGATGTCGCTGGGCATCGGAAACGGCGGAACGTTGGCCGGGACCGGCAGCGTCGTCACCGAGTCATCCGATGCGATCGGCCGGATCATGTCGACACTGCAGCCCACCGTCATTGTCAGCGCAACCACGATCGACACGTACAGCGCACTGTGCTGCAGCGTCCGCCGCGGCTCTGTGGGCATCTGTCCGGCTCCTCGTGAACTAGCGTCCCTCGACGCTATCACCGGCATGCACTCCGCCCGTCCGCCGCAATCGTCGCAGGGTGAGCCGTCGTGTCTGCAAAGCGGATGAGATTGCTATGAATTTCGTATGGGCATACTTATGCGTCGCCTATGAGTTCCTCGCCTTATTTTCTGCCACGACTAAACTCGATAAAAAACCGTGCGCGGAAATTTTGTGCATGCACTGCTTGAAATATCGGAAAGGGAATTGAATTGTCGAGCGGCAGGATCGTAGGGAGCGTCGTCGTTGCCTCAGCTGCGGCGGTACTGGGATTGTGCTCAGCCGCGCCGGCCCTTGCAGCGCCGACCGGCCAGACTTCGGCGCAGGCGACGATCAGTGACCTCGAAGCCCAGGGATTCCGGGTGATCCTCAACAAGGTGGGCAACGCGCCCATGGATCAATGCACGGTGACCGCTGTGCGCCAAGGCACAGACGTCAAGCATTCCTGGGTACAGCGGGGTCCGACGGGCAGGGTGAACAATCTGGTGCGCTACACGACCGCGTACGTCGATCTGATGTGCAAGCGCTGAACGTTCCACCGACAAATTGATGCATAGGATGCGCCGAATACCTATTTCCCATTGAATTGCGGATAGGCGGGAATTGTCGGTGTCTGCTTCCCACGTCGGCGTATCGCGAGACGCTCGTAGTGATCTCCAACGGTGACGACAACCGCACATCAATCGAGTAGTCGGCTACTCATGTGCTCCAGGCAACTTCGGGGACATACTTCACGTGGGAGAAACAGCGTGCGCTCAGCAGAACTCGCGCTGAACATTCGCGGCAGTGGTTACGACTGAGCTGACGAGGGGACCGCGATGAAGAAGGTAGTCGCCACCATCCCGATAAATGACCGACCCACGTTCATGGCCATGCGCCCCGACGGTGCGCGTGCCTACACATGCAACAACGATTCCGGCACGGTGTCGGTCATCGATACCGCCGCCAAGAAGATGATCGGCGCCATTCGCGTCGCGGTCACTACCGCCGGGATGGCGATCCACCCGAGCGGCACCAAACTGTACGTTGTCACGCCTGAAAACAACGGGCCCGCCGCCGCGGTTCCTGGCGGCGCTGTCAGGGTGATCGATACGGTCACAAACAAACTGACCGCGAACATCGTGGTCGACGATCGGCCGCTGGGTGTGGCCATCCACCCGAATGGGACCCGGTTGTATGTGGGATGCGAAAACAACCATTCGGTCAAAGTCATCGACCTGGCCACCGCCGGCATTACCGCGACGATCGACGTCGACTCGGCGGGCTTCTGGCTCGCGATCAGCCCGAACGGTTCTCACCTGTACGTCGGCGGTGGCGACATTCACCAGGTGACCGTGGTGGACACCGCGACCAATCTCGTGACCGCAAAAATCCCGGTGGCCGACACCCCATGGGCGATCGCCGTCAGCCCGGACAGCGCACATGTCTATATCGGTGCCGGCCAACTGAATCCCTCCACAGGGGCGTTGTACGTGTGCGACGCCTCCAGCAAGGTCATATCGGCGACCATCCCTTTGGCAGGGCCACCCATCGGCGCCGCATTCAGCCAGGATGGCCGCCGCCTCTACGTCAGCAACGGGAGCGCGCTGACGGTGATCGCCACCGCCACGAACAGCGTTGTCAACACGGTGACCATCGCCGATTTAGTGACAGGTGTGGTTGTCAGCCCCGACCAGCAGCGCATCTACGCCGCCTATGGGAACAACAGCGTGGCGGTGATCGAAGACTACTTTCCGCCTTCCCTTGCAGAGGCGATCGCCAGGATTCGCCGGCTGCTGGAAATCGTCTTGCCTCGTGTGTTCACGAGACCTCCACGCCCAACCAATTTCACCAGCGAGCCGTCATGAGCTACCAGATCCTGCAGACGATTCCATTGCCCGCGAATGGAATCGGCATTGCCGTCGCACCCGATGGCAGGCACGCGTACGTGTGCAACTCGGCCGGTTCGGTATCGGTCATCGACACCGTGACCTACGGCGTGACTGCCAATATCCCTGTGGGGCCAAATCTTCGCGAGATCGCCATGAGCCCTAACGGGTCTTCGGCGTATGTGGTGTCCGAACGAGATGACGGCGGCGTGCTGTCGGTGATCGACACCGCGACCAACACGGTCAGTACAACCTTCTCATTGCCCGCGCGCCCTGCGTCGGTACTCGCCCACCCGGACGGCGCTCGTCTTTTCCTCGGCTGCTTCGACGACAACACGGTTCGGGTGATCGACATCGCCTCACAGGTAAACATCGCCACCATCGAATTCACCTACGCCGACAGGTACCTGGCGCTCAGCCCCAGTGGCGACGAACTGTATGTCGGCCACGACGAGGACAACGTGGTGTCGGTGGTCAACACCACCATCTATGCGGTGACGTCGACCATCGGTGTCGGCGACGAACCCGTCGGGATCGCGGTCAATTCCGGTAACGCTCGGGTGTACGTCGGTTCCATCGCCCTCAATACAAACCGCAACGCCGGACCGTTGAATGCGTTCAGCGTCGGCGAACAAGCGAGGATTTGGTCGATTCCGTTCAGTCCTCCTGCCTTGGCGATCGCGCTCAACGCGACCGACACACGCGCCTACGTCGGCGGGAAAGGCGTGTTCACGGCGGTGGATACCGGTGCCGGCCAAGTCATCAATGCGGTTCAAACAGGTGGTGAGATTGCGGATCTCGCTGTACAGCCCGGCAAAGAGCTGGTTTATCTGACGAACTATGAGCAAAACCAGGTAACCGTGATCGGCTGGCTACCCGACAGCGACCAGAGTCCTTGGCCGGAACTCGGTCGGCTACTCGATACCGTCTGGGCGTGGGTCCTGCGCCCAATCCGGTTCATCAGGCCCCCGCGTCCTACGACCTGGTGGTGACGGCGGCCGACAGCCGCTTGCGGACCCTGCTTTGTCTCCGCAATGGGGGAGCACACCCGGTTCATGGACCGTGTCGGCTCCAAAACCTCGTCAGTAGCTGGTCCCGGTAGCGGACGCGCATCGGGCATGATCGCTCCGATGTTGTGGGCCCGGATATCGAGATGCATTGTGGCAAGCGCAGATTTGCCTCCAGCGCGGGAGGCGTGGCCGCCAGGGACAGGGGATTCCCTACTTGACAGGCGTACGAGACAGGGTGTCCTATATACGAGAGTAGTGGGACTCAGGGTCTCGGTAAATTGGCCACGGTGAATCAACCGTCTAGGAGCAACGACGTCATGGCATTTGCGAAGGCGATCAGTCGGTGGCGGGACGGAATGAACGTCCGCGACGACGCGGACTATTGCACCAGGCTCGAAACTCTCTCAGCGGGATCGGTGCGCCGCAATTTCAATCCCTATCAGGACATTCCGTGGGATTCGCCGGAGTTCAAGGTGATCGAGAACGACCCGCGCTGGGTGCTTGCAGCGGATAGCGATCCAATTGGGATGAGCCCGTGGTACCAGGCGCAGCCGCTGCAGAAGCAGATTGCGATCGGCATGTGGCGTCAGGCGAATGTCGCCAAGGCCGGCCTGCAATTCGAGAACATGCTGATCCGAGGAATCCTGAATTACACCTTCTGGGTTCCCAACGGCAGCCCTGAATACCGGTACTGCCTGCACGAGGCTGTCGAAGAGTGCAACCACACCCTGATGTTCCAGGAGATGGTGAATCACGCGGGCGTGGATGTTCCAGGTTTGGCGCGGTGGCTGAGATGGATGCACTCACTGCCCCCGCTGTTCGCGAGTCCGATGCCGGTGTTCTTCTTCATGATGGTGCTTTGCGGCGAGGAGCCGATCGACCACATGCAGAAGTCCATCCTGCGCGAGGGCAAACCGATACATCCCATCATGGAGCGCGTGATGGCGATCCACGTCGCTGAGGAAGCCCGGCACATCTCGTTCGCCCACGAGTTCCTGCGTCGGCGAATCCCGGAGATGCGGCGGCTCAGCCGATTCGGGCTGTCGATCATCTATCCGCTCAGCTTCCGCCTGGCGGCCACACTCATCGCCAAGCCGCCGCGCTCATTCTGGCGCGAGTTCGAGATCCCACGATCGGTGAAGAAAGAGATCTACTGGCGGGCGCCCGAATCCAGGGCGATGCTCCGTGAGATCTATGGCGATGTGCGGATGCTCGCTGTAGAGACCGGCCTGATGAACCCGATCGCCAAGATCCTGTGGCGGGTTCTGCGAATCGACGGTCCAGCGTCCCGTTACCGTAGCGAACCTGCGCGCCAGGCGGTCGGCGCAGCGTGACCATCCGCGCCTAACCGGAAACCTCTTGCAGCGCAACCTATTTCATCACAGTGACGAATTAGGTTGCGGCGCCTCCCTTCTCAAAGAGGGGATAGGAGGGATCGCATGGGAAAATGGGTCCCCCCGGGGGCCCGGCCGCATCCCGGTTCGACCAAATTGTCACCCGAGCCCGCCCGCGCCATCACCGGCCGTGCCCTTGAGTCTGCGGCCGAGCCTCAGCTCAGGCCGATGGTGCGCCAAAGTACCTGCACGGCAACCAAATCCGCCATGCAGCCACCAGGCGATAAATCGTCACTGTGACGTAAATACCGAGGCGAGACCTGGAAGGGGCGGAGCCCTTGATGGCCGTCGCCGCCGATTGTCAGTTCTCATCCGATCTGAAGCATTCTCATTTGATGTGACACATCGGCGCGCCTTTCTCATTTGATCTGATACAGCCGGTACCGTTCTGGGCATGTCGATGCTGGCCGGTGATGCTGTTGCCGCGGGCCGGTGCGATGCGGTGTTTGAGGTAGCCGACGTGGATGGGACTTCCCGTCTTCCATTGGAGTTGGCTCATGGGATCCGGTTCGATGTCGATTGCGAGCCGGTGCGGTCGTTTCCGTCGTTTCGTGGGCAACGGAATTTTCCTGGGCTGTGGTGGTTCGCGACGACGCGCCGGCACATCGGTTATGAATCGTGGGTTGAGCGGGATCAGCTGATGGCATTGGATGCTAATCCTGAAACCGTTGGCGTTGCCTCCCAACCTTTTCGGCTGCGATGGCCCGATGGCCGTCATCATGTGCCCGACTACTACGCTCGCAGATCCGACGGCACGGTCGTGATCGTCGATGTTCGTCCCGATGACCGGATTCCTGAGTCTGATGCGGAGTTGTTCGCCCGCTCGGAGGTCGTGTGCATTGCGGCCGGCTGGCAGTACCGGCGCGTCGGTGTATTGGACCCTGTGCTGGCGGCGAACCTGCGGTGGCTGTCTGGGTACCGGCATCCGAGAGCGTTGCGACCTGGCGTGGCGGCAGAACTGTTGAGCTGTTTCGCCCGCGAGCAGCCCCTTCTGGAGGGCGCGACGGCGGTGGGCGACCCGCTGGTGGTGCTGCCTGTGCTGTTCCATCTGCTCTGGCATCGACGCTTGGTGGTCGATCTGTCCCGGACGGTCCTCGACGATCGGACGGCAGTGAGCGCGGCAGCGTTATGAGTTCGCTTCGAGGCGGTGTGATCCGTGAAGGCGATGAAATCCGTCTAGGTTCACGGGTTTTCACGGTCGCAAGTCTGGCCGGAGGATCGGTACGGCTTGTCGACGCTGTTGGTGAACGCACAACCGTTCCCCTGTCGATGGTATTGGCCGATTCGACTCTGGAGGTTCTGGCGGGGTCACGACCGGTGCTGTGGTCTGTTGAGGCGCTCGAAGGTGTCCCCGAGGAGGTCGCTGATCGCGCACGATGGTGGGAGCAGCACATCGTTGAGGTATTGACCGGGCGCCGACCCGAAAGTCCGCCTGGGCAGCCAATCCGGCCAGAGTTCGATCCGGCGGTCCGATCCCTTCGCCAGAGGGAGCTGACCAAGCTTGAGGAGCTTCGAGCAGCCGGTCACGATCTGGCGTTGATCACCCTGCAGCGTCAGCGATCTCGCTACGAGGCCAAAGGTCTTCTGGGATTGGTGGACGGCCGCTATCTCGCCAAACGTCCAGTGTTGGGCCGTGTCGATGAGCGTGTCGTTGCCGTGGTCCGGCGTCTGATCGACAACGAAACTGAGCTATCAACCGGCACGGTGAGCAGACTTCAGCGCAAGCTGGAGAAGGCGCTGTTGGCCGAATACGGTCCCGACGACGCCCCGAAGGCCCCGTCACAGGCGACCTTCTACCGGCTCGTCAAACGCCTGGAGGAAGGCAAACACACCTTCGGTTCCGCCCGTACTCGCAGGTCATTGGCCAAGCAACCCGACGGCCCCTTCGGCACGGTAACCGCGGCCCGTCCCGGTGAAATGGTGGAAATCGACTCCACCCCGCTGGACGTGCGGGTGGTCCTTGACGACGGTGTAGTCGATCGGGTGGAGCTGACCGCCATGGTCGACAACGTCACCCGCTCGATCCCGGCGGCAGTTCTGCGGCCCACCACCAAGGCCGTCGATGCCGCGCTGCTGTTGGCCAAGGCGCTGACCCCAGAGCCGATGCGCCCGGGTTGGTCCGATGCGTTGCGGTTGTCACGCTCGGTGTTGCCGCATCGGCGTTTGACCGATATCGATCAACGGCTCGCCGATGCCGCGGCTCGCCCGGTGATCGCTCCCGAGACCATCGTCTGTGATCACGGGAAAGCGTTTCTCTCCAAGACATTTGAGCAGGCGTGCTGCTCACTGGGCATCAACCTGCAACCCGCTCATCCGGATCAGCCCACCGACAAACCGAAGGTGGAACGCACCCTGCAGTCGGTGGGTACATTGTTCGCCCAGTATGTCGCCGGGTATGTCGGTTCCAGCGTGGAACGTCGCGGCAAGAACGCCGACCAGGACGCAGTGTGGTCGCTGGTGGAACTGCAGGCGTTGCTCGATGAGTGGCTCGTCGCGGTGTGGCAGAACCGTCCCCACGACGGACTACGTGACCCGGTGACCCCGGGCAAAGCGCTGACGCCGAACGAGAAGTTCGCGGCCCTGGTCGAAGTCGCTGGTTACGTCCCGGTGCCTCTGAGCGCTGATGCTTACATCGAGTTGTTGCCCGCGACGTGGCGCACCATCGGCTCAGCGGGTATCCGGGTCAATCACCGGACCTACGATGCCCGGGCATTGAACCCGTACCGGCGAGTCGACTCTGGGGTTCGTTCCCGCAACGGCCGGTGGGAGGTTCATTACGACCCCTATGACGTCTCTCAGATTTGGGTTCGCAATCACCACGACGACGGTTGGATCACCGCGACCTGGACCCACATGCGCACCGCTGCAGTGCCGTTCGGGGACACCGTGTGGAAACAGGCCCAAGCGATCGTCGCCGAAAGGGGCGCAGATCCGGTGACCGAAGCCGAGATCGCGGCGGCGGCCGACGCCCTGCTGGACCGTGCCGAACGCGGCCCCGACACCCAGCAGGACCCGCCAGCAGCTCGACGCGCAGCCGCCAGGGCCCGATCCATCCCCGAGCCGTCCTGGCCACACCCCAGTGTCGAGGGCACCAACCAGAACCAGGAACCGTCTGAGGTGAGCACCGACAGGCCAGCGAACTCCGACGATGACGATCTTGCTGATGTCATCCCGTTGCCGGTGTTCGACGCACGTAAGGAGGCCGAGCAGTGGCATTGGTGAGTCCGATCAGTCAACTCGAGGAGCGCCGGCAGCCGACGACAACCCTGGAAGGGTGGCGACGGTTCATTGACGCTGACCGGCCTGAATTCACCTTGCTGCCCGACCAAGACTGGTCCGATCTCGACGATGCTGATCGGATCGCCTACAACGAGGCCAGGGTGGCCCACCATTCCGAGCTCGTCGTGGTGACCACCTCGGCGATCCAGAAGATCACCAACGAGGGTCAGCTGCTCACTTTGCTGAATCAACGCGAGATCGGCGCCCGGCGAGGGCTGATCGTCTCCGGTGGCGCAGCCACCGGAAAGACCACGGCCATCAAACAACTCGGCCGGTTCCACGAACTTCGGATCCGCACCCGTTACTCGGACAAAACCCGCATCCCTGTCGTCTACGTGACCGCTCCACCGAAGGGCTCAGCACGCAAGCTCGCAATGGAATTCGCCCGCTTCCTCGGGCTTCCACCGGTACGACGGATGAACGTCACCGATATCGCCGACGCGGTGTGCCAAGTGCTCATCGATGCGCGTACCGACATAGTGGTCGTCGACGAGATCCATAACCTCAATCTCGATACCCGTGCCGGAGAAGAACTTTCCGATCACCTCAAGTACTTCACCGAACACCTGCCCGCGACCTTCGTCTACGCCGGCATTGACGTCGAACGCTCCGGAGTGTTTACCGGTACTCGCGGCCGCCAGCTTGCCGGGCGCTGCGGTGTCATCAACACAGCGGCCTTCCCGTATGGGCAGGAGTGGCGGGCTCTGGTCGCCGCGATGGAGGGAACCCTGCGACTGCACCGACACGAGCCGGGCACGCTCGTGCGCCAGACGAAACACCTGCACCAGCGCACCGGCGGAATGATCGGAAGCCTCGCCCACCTCATCCGCTCGGCAGCCATCCGGGCAATGCTGGACCACACCGAACACATCGACCGCGAGGGCTTGGACAGCGTCCTCATCGACTACGCGGCTCAGGCCTCAGCCCAACGCAGCGCCGGATAGCAGTGATCACCGACTGGCCCCGACTCCCACCACGACCACTTCCGCAGTCAGTCACCGCATTTCGCGATGAGACCGTGTACTCCTTCACCACCCGACTCGCCCACGCCAACAGAATCCCACCCCAAAGCCTGCGCGACTACGCCGCACGCGAGAGCCATTACGTCGACCCTGAGCGCCTCGCCCGCCTCAGCGGCTACCCACGACATGTCCTCTGCGCCCGACTGCGGGGCCTGACCGCTGATGAACGTGATCTCACCCGCCAGCGGGCACGTGCCCGCCCGATTTGCCGGTACTGCACAGCACGGCGAGGGGTGCCCCAGCCGGTCCATTGCTGGTTGCCCGACCACCTCACCGTCTGTCATCGCCACGGCCGCTGGATTGGCCCCTCCGCCCAGCGATGGGACGATCAGATGTCACTGAAACACCATCCAGCTGTTGCCCGATCTGCCAGGGCACATCATGCCCTGGCCAAGCGCAATGCCCCCGACATCGTTGAGCTAGCGATCAACGACGCATCACGTATAGTGCTGCGGCAGCGCCGATTCCGACGGGATGACGGTCTCGGTGATAGCGCGGCCACCGGTATCGCATTACGGGGGCGATGGGCCAGCATCTCAACGGTCAACCTGCACATCGCCACCTACGTCGAAACAGTCCGGATGGCCGCAGTCATCATTGACCAGCGGCCAGCATTGTTGAACCGCACCGGCGATCCCAGTGTCGCCCGCGTAGCTCTCTTGGCAGCCGCGAACGCAGTGTTCGGCGCCGAGGATGAGACGGCGACCACCGCGGCCCTCGACGGCTGGCTGAACAACCAGCAGATCATCCGGAAGTCCCGCGATAAATCAATGATCGTTCATACCTGATGCAAAAGTCTTTATCTTGCAACCATATTCGTAGGAAAACCCATTGCCAGCCGACCGTGAGGCATACGTAGATGGAAATACTAGACGAGCTAGAAAGCTAGGCCGCCGATCAGGATGACAATACCCAGTCCGATCAGAACAATCGGGAACAGGATGTGTTCCCATCGTTCGAGGATCTCCGCGATCGGGCGGCGGGTGGCAACATATCTGGCGATGACCACCAGCACCCCGACGAGAAGAAGGAAGACGACGCAGTAGGCCACGACGGCTGCGTGTCCGACGCTGAGGAAGACCGGGACGTAGACGCCGACGTTGTCGCCGCCGTTGGCGAAGGTCACGCCAGCGACCGCCCAGACGCTGACGGTCTTGCCCGCAACCTTCGCGTCACCATCATCGTCACCGTTTCCGCGCCAGGCTTGCCAAGCCGCCTTCAGTCCCAGGGCGAGGGGGATGAGTCCGAAGAACGGGATGACGTCGGGCGGCAGGAATGCGCCCGCACCTAGGGTCACGAGGACGGCGGCGCCGAGAATTCCAGCGAATCCCAGGTATTGGCCGGCGGTGATCCGGGAGGTGGTCCCGCGTTGTCCTGCGCCGCGGGCGAAGAACAGTGAAAGCACGATGATGTCGTCGATGTTGGTGACGATGAACAGCCCGATCGCGGGCAGAACCGACGACAGGATCATGGGTGTGTGCCATCGGTGGTCACGACGGGGCACCCACTGCGGTCGCGGTGGCTAGGTTGGTTGACCGCTGTGCGGTGAGTGCGGTCAGTGCTGTGGTGCGGCCGGCGCGCACACCGTTGGCGATGACCACGATTTCGGCGAGTTCATGGACGAGCACGACGGCGGCCAACCCGAGCACCCCGAACAAAGCCAGCGGCATCAGCACAATGATCAGTCCGAGGGATAGGCCGACGTTTTGCAGCATGATCCGTCGGGCGCGGCGGGCATGGGTGAATGTTTGTGGCAGGTGGCGTAGGTCTTCACCCATGAGTGCGACGTCGGCGGTTTCGATGGCGACGTCGGTGCCCATGGCGCCCATCGCGATGCCGAGGTCGGCGGTAGCCAGTGCGGGGGCGTCGTTGACGCCATCGCCGACCATCGCGGTGGGGCGCTGGGTGCGGAGCTGTTCGATCAGTCGGGCTTTGTCTTCGGGGCGCAGATCGGCGTGCACGGTGTCGATGCCGACTTCGCGGGCCAGGGCGGCCGCGGTGGCGTGGTTGTCGCCGGTGAGCATCGCCACCTGGTAGCCGTCGCGGCGCAGCTGGGTGATGACTTCGGTTGCCTCGGGCCGCAATTCGTCACGCACGGCGATGGCACCGATCACCTGTCCGTTGTCTTCGACCAGGACGGCGGTGGCTCCGGCCTGCTGCATCCGGGTGACCTCGGCGGTGAGCGGACCTCGGTCGAGCCAGCCGGGGCGGCCCAGCCGGATGCGGTGCCCGTCGCGGTGGCCGGTGAGTCCGGCGCCGGTGACTGCCTCGACGTCGGCGGCGGGGGTGACGGTGCCGGCGGCGGCCAGGATCGCCGCGGCCAGGGGGTGTTCACTGCGGGCCTCTACGGCGGCCGCGAGGTCCAGGACGTGCTCGGGGGTGACGTCGGGGGTGGTGGCCACCTCGATGACGGTGGGCCGGTTGGCGGTGAGGGTACCGGTCTTATCCAGGGCGACCCCACGGATCCTGCCCAGCGCTTCCAGCGCGGCGCCACCTTTGACCAGGGCGCCCAGCTTGCTGGCGGCGCCGATGGCGGCGACGACCGTGACCGGTACCGAAATCGCCAGAGCACAGGGCGAGGCGGCGACCAGCACCACCAGAGCGCGTTCGATCCAGGTGGCGGGGTCACCGAGCAGGCTCCCCGCGACGGCGATCAGGGCGGCGGCGATCATCACGGCGGGGACCAGGGGTTTGGCGATGCGGTCAGCCAAACGTTGGGCGGCGCCCTTGCGGGACTGCTCGGCTTCCACGATGCGCACGATGCGGGCCAGGGAATTGTCCTCGGCGGTGGTGCTGACTTCTACTTCGAGGGCGCCGGCTCCGTTGATCGACCCGGCGAACACCTCATCACCGGGGCCGGCTTCAACGGGCACTGATTCGCCGGTGATGGCCGAGAGGTCCAGGGCGGTGCGGCCCCGGGTGATGATGCCGTCAGTGGCGACTCGTTCTCCGGGTTTGACGACCATGAGGTCACCGATGCGCAATTCTGTTGGCGCGATGGTTGTTTCGGTGCCGTCGCGGCGAACGGTGGCCTCATCGGGCACCAGCGACAGTAGTGCGCGCAGTCCGCGGCGGGTGCGGGCCAGCGAGTATTCCTCCAGGCCTTCGCTGATGGAGAACAGGAACGCCAGCATCGCGGCCTCACCGACCTCGCCGAGCAGCACCGCGCCCACGGCGGCGATGGTCATCAGCGTGCCGACCCCGATCTTGCCCTTGGCCAGCCGCCCCAGGGTGGACGGCACGAAGGTATAGGCGCCGGCCAGCAGCGCCGCTGCCTCCAACGTGAGCACCACCGGGTCGGCGGCGCCGACCAGGTTGGCGATCAACGCCGCCAGCAGCAGTACCCCGGAGAGCGCGGCGAACTGCAATTCTGTGATCTGCCAGAGCCGTTCGGGTTCACGCTCCTGCTCCTCGGCGCTGCGGGGTTCGTCGCTGCCGCAGCCACAGGCATCGCTCATTGCCGCGTCTCCTCGGTGTCGATCGCCGCACCCCGGGCGCCGGTTCCATAGGTGGGACACAACGCCACCGCGTTGCCGGTGGCCGCCAGCAGCGTTTCCGCCGCAGCGAGCACGTCCAGCAGCTCGGGGCGAGACAAGGAATAGAACACCTGACGGCCTTCTGGGCGGCCGGTGACCAGCCCACAGTCCCGCAGGCACGCCACGTGCGCGGAGACGGTGGATTGCGCCAACCCCAGCTCACCGATCAGATCGACAACTCGCGCCTCCCCGTCAGCCAGGCGGCGCACGATCGTCAACCGCGTCGCATCGGAGAGACTGTGGAACAGTGCCACCGCGGCATCGAGGTCGGACGTGTTGCCGGCCAGGCAGGTGTCCCGCTTATTCATCGTCACACAACGATGATAACCATCGAAGCCGATTTAGCGAAAGGGGCGCATTCGTGACAGCCATTCTCGGAGCTGCTCCCGGTCGCGGCGAGCGTCGCAGACGAATTCGGTCGTGCATCAGATCGGCTGATAAAGCTGGTCAAGTGGAATTCTCATCCGATCTGATACACCGCAGTTCAGCTCACTGGTCCTGTGTCAGATCAAATGAGAACGGACACCGATGGAGCGACGCGAGTACCGGCGTACTTATCCGGGGCGTCGACGCGGCGACCGGGTCCTTGGCGGCACGGCCGGCGCCGCGACGCTTGTGAGGTTTACACATCGCACAGCCGCGCCATGAACGAGACGGGTGATGATTGGACACGAGAAGCTCCTGGGAACAACTCCGCAGGCAGGGTGAAGAGATTGATGTCCGATCCGGGAAATGTTGAGAGTACAAGGGTGCTGTGACCTGGGTACTTTCAACTAGTCGCGGACCGATCCGCTGGCGATTATTCCGCGAACACGTGAGAGTGTCGGGCGGAATCCGGAAAGACTTGAGAGTGTCGGGCCGTGGTCGGGATCCGCTAGCGTTTCTGCTGCGGAAAGTTCGGCTAACTCGCATGTTCGGTAACCGTTTGGCCCGGTCGTTGCGTGCCGTACCTGGAAGCTCCGGAGGTGATCGCGGCGGGCCGGCTCTACTGCCGGGTCACCAACGAGCACGTCGGTGAGGTCCGTCGGGTAGACCGCCGATCTGCAAGCCGTACCTGAAAGTTCAACCTGCACGGGAAGCAGCGGCCACGGTGATGCGGGCGGGCGTCGGAGGTCCGGTGCCCGGTGTCCAGGTTGGCGATGGAAGGCGACGAGATGCGGACAGCGCAACGTCGAGACTGAGGCCCTCGACTCATCAGGCGGGCAAGCGAGCTTGTCGTGTGCCAGACAACGGCAGGATTCGCCGATGAACTTTTTCTCTGCGGCACAGAATCTTTCGGTCCCGCCACGCCATTCCGTAATCGATTGGACCTAGCGGATACGGTAACGACATGACTGTTTCCGAATGCAACGACGAACTTGCTCCAGACGACGAACTGATGTCGGCCATTGACGAATTACTCCTCAATGCCGTCGTTGTCAGCGTCACCGGTGCGCATCTGCTAAACGAGACGTCGAGGATGCGCTGCGTAGAACCTGGCATCGACATCGAGGTGTTCGATTCAGAGCACGGGTGGAACGAGAGCGAAGGCTTGCAGCAGCCGCTCAAGGATGCGCACGAGCTAGCGTCCCTGTGCCTGCGTGGAGCCGGCGAAACTCTCTTCGCCTCGGCATCGGTCCTGAACAGCCCGTCGCAGTGGGCGGTGTCACCTGCGGTCCTCGCCCGAGCGACCGCGGTGTATTCGGCGAAAGCATTTCGCCTGAGCGACCCCGGCTTATCGGCATGGGACCGCTGCAGCCTGTCTCTGCATTTTTGGAAGACAGGCGTCGCGAATAAGGCTCATGGCCATATGAACTCCGAGACTGATGAGATTCAACGCTGGATCGATACGCATGGCCTAAAAAAGCCGAAGCAGACCAGCCAAGAAGACCAGTTGGTGGCGTCGATGTATGTCGAGGAGGAAAGAAACAGCAAGAAAGTCCACGGCCGGCGCCTGAGATTTCTGGAGGATGACAACTTCTATGCTCGCCTCTCGAACCTGGCACACGCGAATCCGGTGAATCTGTCCATTGCCGTGAAGTCCCCGGACTCCATACCGGAGTACGCGAAGGTGCGCGTTCTGTTCGATGCGATGTTTGGGTTGTACTGCGGATACAAGGCAGCTCAGCGCATCAACGAGTTACGCGGTTATCTGTAGGTCGGTTGCGGGTGTCCTCGACTGTCGCTGACGGTGATCGGGATGGTGTTTGCGACCGTGGGCGACATGCTTATCTGTAGTGCTGTACTCGATGATCTGCGCTCTGCGGGGCGGGTTTTGGCGGATCGGTGTGAATCGGGAATGCCGCGTGTGACTGTGGTTGAAATTTCTTAGCGCTGTCAGGTTGTGGCGGTGGCTGGTTGTGGTGTTGGTGTGGGGTGTGTTGTGGGTGTGGTGGGGCGTTGTGGCCACCAGCTGGCTTGGCGGAGCAGGGTGGCGATGGCTGGGACGGTGAGGGTGCGTACGAGGAAGGTGTCCAGCAGTAGTCCGCAGCCGATGATGAGTCCGGTTTGGATCATGATGGCTACCGATCCGATCATCAGGCCGAACATGCTGGCTGCGAAGATGAGGCCGGCGGAGGTGATGACTGAGCCGGTGGTGGCTACGGTGCGCAGCACGCCGACGCGGATGTTGTGGGTGGATTCTTCGCGGAGTCGGGATACGAGCAGCATGTTGTAGTCGGCGCCGACGGCGACGAGGATGATGAACGCTAGTAGTGGTACGGGCCAAGCGATTTGGTGGCCGAGGATCCATTGGAAGACGATGACTCCGATACCGAGTGAGGCCAGGTAGTTCAGCACGACGGTGCCCAGCAGATATAGCGGGGCGATCAGGGCGCGTAGCAGGGCGATGAGGATGAGTCCGACAATGACCAGGGTGGCGATGGCCAGTTGGGTGAAGTCGGATGAGAGCAGGCGTTGGATGTCGGAGTTGACGGCGGGGAATCCGGCGACCGAGACGGTGGCGTGGTCCAGGGAGGTGTTGGGGCGTGCGGTGTTGGCGACGTCGGTGATCTGGCGGGCCAGGTTCATCGCCTCGCCGCTGTAGGGGTCGGTGTTGGTGTCGATGGCGAAGCGGGCGGTTTTGCCGTCGGGTGAGAGGAAGTGTTTGGCGACGTCGGCGAATTGGCGGTTGTCGAAGGCTTCGGGGGGCAGGTAGAAGCCGGTGGCGGCATCGGATCCGGCGGTGGCGCGGGCGGAGTTTTGCAGTTGGGCCGCGATTTGACTCATCCCGGACAGCATTTGGATGTTGCTGTCGGCCAGGGTGTGCACGCCGGTGGCCAGGGCGCGTGCGCCGGAGGCCAGTTGGCTGATGCCGTGTTGGAGTCGGCCGATGTTGGCGGTCAGGTTTTCGGGGTTGCCGAGGGTTTTGAAGGCGTTGTTCATGGTGGCCACGGTGTGTTGCACTTCGGTGAGGGTGCCGGTGACGGTGGCGTTGGTGGCCGGGTTGTACTGGTCGCCCAGGGTGGCGAGTTGGGTGAAGAATCCGTTGTCGCGCAGGGTGGTCAGGATACTGACCTGGTCGCGGATCTGGGTGCATTGCGGGGTGGTGATACACCACGGTGAGGTGTTGAGTGCGGTGACGAGCGGGTCGAGGGCGGCGATGGCGGTCTGGGCGCGTTCGGCCAGGGGTCGGATGCCGGGGCCGGCTTGGATGGCGGTGTCGACCTCGGGTGCGGTGGCTGAGAGTTGTTGCAGCAGCGGGCCGAAGCGCTGCATGTTCTCACCGGCGGCGCCGGCTTGGGTGAGTACACCGCCCAGGGGGGTGAGCGCGGTGCGCACGGTGGTGTCGAGTTGGGCCAGGCCGTCGGCGAGTTGGTCGGCGCCGTGGGTGAGCTTGTCCAGGTCGGTGCGCCGGTCGTTGCCCTGGGCGACCGAGTCGGCCATCTTGTCGCCGATTTGTCCGTTCTGCCAGGACAGTTGGGCTTGGTCGAGGCGTTGCCCGGCCGGTCGGGTGATCCCGGAAACACGTGTCACGGCCGGGATTTGGGCGATGCGTGAGGCCATCTCGTCGAGGTCGGCCAGGCCTTTGCCGGTGCGCATGTCGGTCGGGTTTTCCACGACGAGGAATTCGGTGATGACGACGTCTTTGGGGAAATGGCGGTCCAGCAGCTGATAGCCCTGGTTGCTGGCGGTGGTGGGGGGTTGTCCTTGGCGGTCGTCGTAGCTGATGGTCATGGTCGCCGCGGCCGCTGACAGTGCCACCAGGATGGTCAGGCTGATGACCAGCAGCGGCACCGGGCGACGCACCACGGCCACGGCCACGCTGTTCCAGTAGCGGCGGGTGCGGTCGGGTTTGGGTTCGCCGATGCCGCGGGTGGCCGCCAGCGCCAGCACCGGCGGCAGCAGGGTCACGGTGGCGGCGAATCCGACTGCCACGGCGACCGCGCAGGCCGGACCGAGGCCGGCGAACACACTCAAGGTGGCGAACACCATGGCCAGAAAGGCCAGGGCCACGGTGCCCGCCGAGGCCAGGATGACTCGGCCGATGCTGGCGGTGGCCGCGATGACCGCCTGCTCGGCGGGCACCTGGGCGCGGCGTTGTTCGTGGTAGCGGCTGATCAGAAACACGGTGTAGTCGGTGCCGGCGCCGAGCAGGATCGCGGTCATGAACGCCACGGTGAACTGCGAGACCGGCATGCCGATTTCCCCCAGGGCAGAGAGCACCCCACGCCCGACGGCCAGGCTGATCCCGATCACCAGCAGCGGCAGCAGCGCGGTGAACACCGACCGGTACACGATCAGCAGGATCAGCGCGATCAGCCCGGCGGTGGCGATCGAAATGAACACCAGGTCGTGCTCGGCTGAGGCGATCTGATCGGCGAACGTGGCCGGTGGCCCTGTCACATAGGCCGTGGTGGACGTGTTGGCGAATGCCGTGTCGGTGAGATCGCGCACGGCTTGCACGGATTCGGCCGCGGTGGGATCACCGAGCGTGCCGGCCACCCCGACCGGCAGATACCAGGCCTTGCCGTCACCGCTGACCGCCTGGGTTCTGGTGACCGGGTCGGCCAGCAGATCCTGGACCAGCAGGACATGGTCGTGATCGGCGCGCAACCGCCCCACCAGATCCTGATAGCGCAGCTGATTATCGGGGGTCAGACCGGCCGGGTCTTGCATCGCGACGAACAGCATCGTCTTGGAGCCCTGCTCACCGAACGCCTCACTCATG
Source organism: Mycobacterium sp. 48b (assembly GCF_048282725.1). Taxonomy (NCBI): domain Bacteria; kingdom Bacillati; phylum Actinomycetota; class Actinomycetes; order Mycobacteriales; family Mycobacteriaceae; genus Mycobacterium; species Mycobacterium sp. 48b. The sequence continues at coordinate 4,348,244 of NZ_JBLVUL010000001.1, read as the reverse complement.
CGGTCCACGGTCTGAAACGAGGGCACATCACGCGGGATCAGATCGACCGACTGTTGGCGCACCACCGTCTCCAGCTGCGGGAACAGCAGCGCCAGCACCACCGCGGCCGCGATCCATCCACCGATCACCAATGCCTTGTGGCCCACCGTGAACGCCGCGAGCCGACCCAACCGGGCGCTGTATTCCGAAGATCCGGACAGATCGACGCCGCGCCGGCCACGGGAAGGCCCAGCATCTCCGGTTCGATCGCCCATCCCCACGCCTCCCAAGAAACGAAACTATCGGTATCGCTACGATACTAATAGTCCCACACGAGGATCGGAAGGGCCGCGCCGACCTTTCGGGCCATGGTTGCGGCTGGGCGCGGTGGGGGGTGAATTAACTTGCGGTGTCCTCAGATTCGTCGTCGGGCAGGTCGTGGCGCACCACCCGCACCCGCCCGCGGGGCAGGCATGCCATGTAGCCGTGGCGTTTGCCGTAGAGCTCCCAGGAGGTCGCGGCCTCCTGGGGGGCGACATCGATGCGATGCCCGCGGGAAAAACCCAGGTGCAACCCGCCGCCCTCGTCGCACCACGCCCCCGTGCACACCGCGCCGGCCAGGTCCAGCAACGGACGCTGCTGGACCGAGACGTTGCCCGGGTCGATGAGGACCTGCTCTTCGGGATAAGACGATCCGATCGGCGGCAGGGTCAGCCGGATCGGGGTGGCGATCACCAATTCGTTGTAATCGTCGAGGTCGAGCACCAATCCGTCGCGCAACGAGACACGCTGAACGGTGCACCGCTCGATCCAGGGGGTATGCATGCCCGGCTCCCTTCGACACGTCGTTGTGTCGCTTTATGGTACTGGGAGTAGCGCAGCGATACTACTAGTATCGCTAAGTGGTGGTGTGGGTGCCGTGCACCAGCTGTCGGGTTGTGCGGTCGATGCGTTCGCGGGCCAGGTCCGCATCGATCCGGCCGCCGATGACGGCGATCAGGTTGGCCAGCCACACGTCGGCGATCAGGCTGGCCACGTCCCGGTCATGTGCGCTGGGTGTGGGCCCGCCCAGGGCGCGGGCCAGCATGTCCTCGATCACCGCGACAGCGTGCTCGATCGCGCTGGTGGCCTCGGTGTCGGCCACGACGAACGCACGCACCATCGCCTCGGTCAGGTGCGGGTTGGCCTGCCAGGCTGTGTGCAGGTGGGTGGTCAACCGCCCCAGCCGGGCCTGCGGCGCCAGTTCACCGGTACTCCAGACGAATTCGGTGTCGAGACGTTCGAATTCGCGGGCCAGCACCGTCACCAGCAGATGGCTTTTGGATCGGAAATGCCGATACAGCGAGCTGGCGGCAATGCCGGCCTGCGCGGCCACCGCACGCATCTGCACACCGTCAAAACCGTGTGCTGAGGCCACCGTCCACGCGGCATCCAGGATCGCCTCGCGACGCGCCCACACCGAGGCCGCCGGCCGGCGCGGGCGCCGCACCCGGTCCCGGGGTGCGGCGGTGGGCGCGCTCACCGCGACCCCGCGTCGGGGCCGGCGCCACCGTAGCGGGCCAGCTCGGCGAACAACTCCCCGAAACCGCTGATGTCACCGTGGGCGGCGAAATGGGCCGCATCCACCGTGATGAACACCGCCGAGGCGGTGAACCGGGTGACACCGTCCACGCCGACCCCCACCCCGTCCACATGCAACGCCCGGCCCTCGCGGGTGGCGATCCGCGCGGTCAGCCGATGCGTACATCCCAACGGCACCGGCTGCAGATAGTCCACCGTCAAACGGCGCGTCACCGCCGGGGTGGCCGCGATCCACAACGAAAACCCCAGCACGTCATCACAGGCCGCGGCGATCGCGCCACCGTGTGCGAGCCCCGGCGCACCGATATGACGCTCATCGAACACCAGATCAGCGAACACCTCATCGCCGCACCGAAACACCTCCAGCTGCAAACCGTGCGGATTGTCCGGCCCGCAGCCCATGCAGGTCGGCGTGTGTGACGGCAACCGCTGCGGCTGATCAGCACCCATCACGGCCTCCTCACACCCGGGCAGCCCCGCCACCGCGTCCCGACCCGGGACCGCCGGTACTAGCAGTTTCGCTGCGCTACTATCGGTACCATAACCGGGAGAGCGGGGGCAACGCACCGGCGATCGGAACACCAGGAGGTCAGGTGGGGACAGAACCCGCGGCGGCACCCGACGACGAGGACGACGTCGACCCGCGCCGCACCCGATCGCGCACCCGACTGCTCGACGCCGCGGCCAACCTGCTCAAAACCGGTGGGATCGAAGCCGTCACCATCGACGCGGTCACTAAAGCCTCCAAGGTCGCCCGCACCACCCTCTACCGCCACTTCAACAGTTCCTCACAACTGCTCGCGGCCACCTTCGAACGCCTTCTGCCCCAAGTCATCCCGCCCGCCCCGACCAGCGGCACCCTGCGTGAGCGGCTCATCGAACTGCTCTCGCGCCAAGCCGACCTGTTCGCCGAAGCGCCGCTGCACGTCACCACCTTGGCCTGGGCCGCGTTGGGCCCCACCGAAACGCACGACAGCGACAGCGATACCGGCCAACACGCCACCGCCAGCATGCTGCGCACCCGGGTGATCGAGCAGTACCGGCGGCCTTTCGACGAAATCCTGCACAGCCCCGAAACCTTCGACCAACTCGGCGAACTCGACATCGAACTGGCACTGTGCCAACTGGTCGGCCCCCTGGTCTTCGCCAGAATGACCGGCCTACGCGCCATCGGCCACCACGACTGCACCCGCATCGTCGACGACTTCATCACCGCGCAAACCACGCAGCGACCCGCACAACCAGCCAGCTAGGAGTTGGTGTCCGGGTGGGGTTTGCCGGCCAGTTGCCCGTGCAGGGTCGCGATGATGTGGTCGCGTTCGCGCAGTTGGGCTTTCAGGTCGGCGATCTGGGCGTCTCGTGCCTTCAGGCGGGTCCGTAGCGCGGTGATGATGCTGCTCTCGGTGTCGGTAGCCGGTGGTGGCGGTGGATCGGGGGCGGCGGCCAGCGGCTGGGTGGTGCGGATCTGTTCTCGCAGTTGGGGGCGGCGGTGGATGACGCTGCGTGACACTCCGGCGTGGCGGGCCAGGCTGCTGACGTTGATGTCGAGGCCCTGCTTGCGCATCTTCTTCAGGGCCCGATCGATACGGGCCTCGACGTCGGCGCTGCGTTTGCGGGCGCTGGCCTCAAGGGCGGTGAGGGAGGCGGGGGTGACGGTCATGCGGGTGTGTGAGGATCGGCTTTGCGCAGTGCTGAATCGTGCGCACCGCGGGTGGCCACAGGTTGCAGCGGGATGCGGTTGGCCGTCCCGGCCCCGGCGATCGCCTCCTGATGGGTGCGTTGATCTGCGGTCAGGCGGTCCAGGATGGCTTGCAGGGAATGCAATTCGCGCAGGCGTTGGGCGACCCATACGTTGTCATCGGTGAGTTCGCGGCCGGTGCGCTGGCGGTACTGCTGACGTCTGATCTCGACCAGCGCCGTGGTCTTGGCGTGCTGATCTTTGAGTTCGTCGAGGTGGGTGGCGTCGGTGGCGAAATGCCCGCACGACAGACAGGCGTTGCCCTTGTCGCAGGTTTTCAGTGGCGGCAGCAGGCACACCCCGTTGGGCAAGACCCGGTCGGTGCGCACTGAGAGCTGGGTCATGTCCAACATGTCAGACGGGCTGATTCCGATGTCGGTGCCGTGAGCGCCGATCTTCTTGTGTTTGAGGAACTCCGCTTCGGCGGTCGCGGCCAGTGTCGCGGCATAACGCATGGTCATCTCGGGGCTCTTGTGGCCCAGGTAGCGCTGGACGACGTGGATCGGCACGCCGTCGTTGAGCAGTTCGGTGGCCCGGGTGTGGCGCAGCCGATGCGTTTGGGTGAACCGCAACGGGTTTCCCGCAGCATCGCTGAGACCATGGATGGCATCGAGCTTGTCCAGGGAGGCCCGATACGTTGCATACGGGCGGGGCCGGCGCCCGGCCAGGTTTTGTTTGACCGCGATGAACAGGTATTTCGGGGTGAGGCTGGGGTGGGTGTCGGCGAGCCAGCGCTGTTGCTCGGCGATGACGTTGACCACGGCCTGCTCGACCAGGATGGTGGGGATGACCCCGTCGACTTTGGTCTGTTGGTAGCGCAGTTTGGCCACGAACACATCGGGGTCATCGGTGGCGGTGGGCCGCGCCGCGCCGGGGATCGCTTCGAGCGGGTGGTGATCGAGCATGAGAATTTCTGAGGCCCGCCGCCCAGTCAGTGCTTGCAGCAGCCAGATCCGGGCGGCCTGGGGGTCGCCGAGGCCTTTGATCAGCGACACGGTGCCATCGGGATGGGTCACCGACACCAGGGCGCCCCGTTGGGCGGCGAGCACGTCGAGGTAGGCCAGCATCTGCTGCAGTTCTCCAGTGGAGTACCAGGTCAATTCCCGGGTGCGGTGGGCGCGGCGGGTGCGAAACGCCGGCCCCCACAACCGGGTGTGCGCCGCGGACAGGTTCTCCCAACGCGCATCGCCGGTGGCTGCCGCGGCCTCGGGTGCATGGTCGAGCATGAACGTGTAGAAGCTCTGGATCTGAGATTGGCTGTCGCCGATCGCCGTGGCAGACAACGGCTTGTCAGGTCGGGCAGCCGCGGCTGGGGAGCGCAGGTATTCGTTGTAGGTAGTGAAAATCAGGCGTAGCTGCGCCGGGTCATCGGATAAGACGGGATCGGTGTAGCCACGCGCGATCACGAATTCACCGAAATGGCGCGCCATCTCGCGGGCACGATCGACTGCCGATGACCAGCGCAGCAACTCCGCATCCAGGCAGGTGCGCAGCCAAAACCGCACCCCTTCGCGCAGCCACGCTGGTTCGATCGCGCCGATGCGCACCGTCTTCTCGTGGCACGGTTCGTGTTCGCGTTGCGGGATCCGTGGATCGGCCCGCAGATCCCAGGTGTCATAGGCCCACCAGTCGATGGCGCTGGCCCGCACCGACACAAACAGGTGCAGATGCTCGATCAGGCCCACAATATTGCGGCGTGTGCCGCCGGCGGGCAGCCGCGCATTGCGCCGCTCGAACACCACGACCGCGTGGCGCACCATGTCGTTGACCGCCAGGTCGGTGATGCTCACCGGGTGGCGGCCGTGCGCACTGCGGTACTCGGCCGCGGCGGCGCTGATGGCCTGGGTGGCCCAGCGCAGCAGGGAATGCTCGATCTTGCGCAGCCCCTCGTGGTAGCACACCCACACCCACCAGGCGATCTCGTCGGCGAACCGCGCCGGTGTGGCCTGCGGGGTGAAGTCGTACACCCCAGCGGTCGCAGCGGGCGGCAGATCGTTCTTGCGGGACAGGAACACCCGATCTGCCGGGGGCAGATGCACCTGATAGGCCGGGCGGCGCCATTCGGCGGGTACCTGGGCCCACTGCGCCTGCCACGCCACCGCACCGAGGTCGCCTACCGGTGTGGTCAGGCGGCCCTCATTGCTGGCCATCGTGAAGTCCTTTCCATCCGGCGACATAGTTTTTCCACTCGGCCAGTGAACGCATCGCCGCGTCCTGGGTGACCCAGCCGTAGGTGGACAGAGTGGTCTGCACATCGGCGTGGCCCAGACGCCGCATCACCACATGCTCAGGCACCCCCGCCAGCAGCAACGCGGTGGCGTGAGTGTGGCGCAGCCAGTGCGGTGACCAATCCGGCGGCAGACTCCGATGCGCTGTGCGCAGCCCGCGCACCTTCTCGTAGATGTTCTCCTGGCGCATCGGCGAAAAACGCGGTCCCCGTTGCAGATTGACGAACACGAAATGATTCGACAGATCATCGACCACCTGGTCGGCGTTCATCGCGACCAACTGCCACACATACTCTGAATACAGTGCCTCCAGGTCATCACCGACATAGATCCGCCGCGGCCCGGTCTTGACCCGAGCACCATGGGGATGATCTTGGCGCTCCACAATGTCGATCCACGGGGTCGCACCGGCGCCGATATGAAAATCGTTGTGCCGCAGTGATAAGGCCTCGCCCAGACGCATTCCCGTTTCGGCCAGTACTGCGAAAAACAATCGGTTGCGCACCGCGGCGGCCCCGCCGGTCCAGTCCCCGTCGCGCTGCACCGAGCAGCCATCGAGGATCGTGGCCACCTGGGCAGGCGACAAGACAGGGGTAGCCGATCGCCGCGGGGTGCGCACCGGGTAGATCGGGTGCTCGCCGTCGCGGTGGGGCCCGACGCCGTCGAGGAACCCGACGTAGCGGTTGTGGCGCCGCCAGCTGCCCCGCTGAGTGACCAAACGCCGATAAGGCACCTCGGTGGTGCCGGCATCAGCGTGATAGCGATACATCGACAACACCGCAGCCGCCCGCGGCTGCAAAGAACTGGTCACCATCTTGGTCTCGGGGGCACCCAGGCGCGGTGTCCCGGGCAGATCCCCAGTCCGCAGATACTGCAAGTACTGCCCGAACAGGGTGGTGGGGAAGTCATCCCAGCGATGGCCGGTGTGCTCGAGCATCGTGAACCACCGCGCCAACCCCGCGGCGTAGCCACGCACCGTGTGCGGGGACGCGCCCCCCTCACGCAGAAACCTCAGATACTCCGCAGCCGGGGCCACCGGCAGATGATCGGCGCCAACGACCGTGTAGGTGACAGGCTGGTCGGCAAAGATCACCCGCTGCACTCGCGCCACCGGCCCCCCTTGTGTTCTAGCCGCGCCGGCTTCGCTGCCGCAACGGAATCACATTGCTGCCCGTACTGGGCGCCGATGACCCGGGTCCGACCGTCGCTCTGCCGCTGCCGGCGGCCACCCGCACCGCCGCCGCGCCCGGGGCGGCCCGCTGCCCGGCCATGAAGTCCTCCAGCAGATCCTGCGGCCACACCAAGTCATAGGGGGCCAGCATCGCCGCCGAACGCGCCGAAAACGCCATCTCCAGCCACTTGCTGATCAATCGTGGCCGCTCCACCTCACGGTCATTCCAGCCCGGCTCCACCCGACCCCACGTCGTATCGGTATCCGGATTGACCCGGGTGTAGAGCTGGCGGCGCAACGCCTCAAACCGCGCCCCAGTCAACAACTGCGAGGTATGCAGATGCTTGATCAACGCCCCCAGCGACACACCCCACTTTGCTTTCACCGGCAACAACTCCGCCAGCGACGGAGCCCGCGACACGTCCTTGGCCAGCACCGCCGCCGGCGCCAACAACTCCGAGGCGAACTGCGACGCCTGCTCCTCGCAGGCCTCGGTGACGCTGCCCGAGGCATGCAACACCAGATGACCCACCTCATGAGCCAGCGTCCAGCGGGTCCGTTCCCACGAATTCGATTGCCGCACAACGATCAACGGCCGGGTATTGAACTCCCCGACACGCACCGAATAACCCAAATGCTTGTCGATCTTGCCGGTGGAATCCCCGTCACCCAGGATCCGCCGTGACGAGGAGGTCAGCAAGCGGCGCACCACGACCACCACACCGCTGCGCTCGATCTCATGCGTCAGGTACTCGATCGGCTGATCGTGCTCCAACCCCCAACTGGCACGCACCGCCGCAGCGGCCTGGGTCACTGCGGTGTCGATCGGAAGTATCGGCAACTTCACCGCAGGTAACTGAGTGCGGCCATTGAGCTCGTCGAGAAACTCCCCAGCCAATGCCGCGAACTGCGCCAAATACTCCCGCTCGGTCGCCGTGATCGACCGCGGCGCACGGAACAACAGATCCGACTGGTGCACCCGCGACGTCGGAGCGGTGGTGAAAAATTTCGCCGGGAACCGCAACACCGCCACCAGCCGGTCGAAATCCTTGATCGGCAACGCCGTCGTGGTCGACTTCTCCAACCGGTTCAGCCGAGAATGCTTCCAGCCCAACGCTTCCATCACCGCAGTGGCAGTCATCGCGCGCATGACCCGGGCCTGGTTGACCCGCAACCCATACACGTCCACGGTCGTCGTCATTGCGACCTCGATTCAACAGCCACCCGCCGACATTCGCATCGACCCCCGACACCACGACCCCTTAAGCCGGCTCCTCGGGATCCTCGCCCGTCCCCAGCGCCGGCGGCTCGTACTCGCCGAAGTCGTCCCTGGGCCCCTGACCCTGCGCCGACGGAGTCACCAGCGGAGAGTCGGTGACTGGAGGCAGCGGCTCGGTTGCCAAAATCTGCACCCGCGACGCATTGTCCACATCCACCACGAACGCCAACACCGCCTCCGACAATCCCCACCCATCGTCGGTCGGCCACCACAGGGCGAAGATATCCGGTGTACCGGCCGGAGTCACAATCGGCGACGGAAACAACTGCGCCGGCTCGTCCTCGTCCAACAACATCTGCTCGTCGACCTGAGCCTTCGGCGGCCGCAGCACCCGAAGATCGCCGCCCGTCGGATGCGTCACCACCCGAACTCGCTCCCCGTGCAACACCTTCGACGGCCACCGTCGCGCACGAAAATCCATCCCCCGCGAATCGGCGATCTGCACCGACAACCCACTGCCACGAGAAGTCAACAACGTGTCCCCAGGGATCGGCTTGCGAAGCTCGCGCATCCTCAACACCATCTGGCGCACACACGTACAAAACGCCTGACCATGAATATCCAACGGATCCTCGAACAACGGCTGCCACATCTGGCCAACCTTGGGGATCACCACCTCCAAGTCGTAACGCAGAGTCGCCAACGACGGCCCATGATCCGACACCGCCTTGCGCAACCGCTCTTGTAGGTTCACACGGCGAATTTCGCACACAAAAACAGAGAGCGCAAGCAACACGCCGCATCGGCGTGGCGAGAGGGTTGATATTGCTACGCACACTCTTAGAGTACATGTACCCGACGATAAATACGCAGTTCAACACGCATTGTGCGCCCACATTGTGTAGTTAACTACTGATAAGCGGTGTGGGCCGACAGAGCCCCTCGACGAAATGTACGACTCGATCGTGACGCTGGTGGATGCAGGACGCATAGCCCGGGAATCGGTGGATCTCAAGTACAACCGCCGTTTCCACTGGTAGGCGTAGGCACGGCCGCCTCGACGGCGAAGATCTGCTCCAAATTCCCTGCTACCAGGACGACTAACGCGAAGCACGCACCACGGGTGCGCCTGCGGGCTCGGCCAAAGGCCGAGCCCGCACAAGGCACGTTTAGTCGAACCAGACGTTCGGGAGGCTCAGCGCGGCAGAGGAGGTTGATCCTCTAGCGCGACCTGGGCCAACAGTGCATGGGCGACTCCCATCGTGGCGCGCGCTTGCGCGTAGCCTATGAGCTCTGCGGGTGAAAGTGTCCCGATATCAACATTATTGAAAGCCGTCCAGGCCCTGGAGAGGTCGTCTTCAGCCTCAGTGCGGTGGGTGTGGAAGCCTCTGCTGTCTGCCATGGCCTTACCGTATCGGTCTTGACAGGTGTCTGGGATGATGACGGCACGGCGGTGCTGCGACCTGATCGCTCGACTCGTCTTGGACGGGTCAGGCTGGACTATTCCGCGTTGACGTGAGGGTGCCGGACGGAGGTGGTTTCGATTGAAGCCCAGTGGTCGTCGGTGAGCAGGCGTCGGTGGCAATGCCGTGATTCGAGCTACTGTTCATTGTGCGCGAGTACCCGTGCTCCCGCCCGTTGGCAGGCTTAACGTCATGCGTTGAACGCCTCAGGTGCTTCTTGGCTTCGGTGGCCATTGTTGCGGGTCAACAACGGGCGGCATGCTGTCGGGGTCGGAGTCCCAGTCGAAACTCGTGCCGTTCCAGTGCCCGGGGTTTGCGAACGAGACTGTTCCGTCTCCGTGGAAACTTGAGCCGTCGAACGTAGTCTGACCATCATGGTCGGCTAGGAATACCCCTTCGCGGAAAGTTATCCGCGCGTGGTTAGTAGTAACGAACGTCGCTTCTGTGAATCGGATGCGACCGCGGTCTGCACGAAACACCGCGTGGTCAAACGTAATCCCTTCGTTGCTGTTGGCGGCAAATGTGGCCCACATGAAGGTAATGCAATCGGGCAGCTGTCCGTCGGTGAATACTTGCCGGGCTGGGTTCGTTGCCGTGAAGTGGGCAGCTTCGAAACTGATCGCTCCGGCGCCGTCCGTGCTGAACGTCGATTGAATAAACGATAGTCCGCCGTCGCGCCGCGAGTCGAAATGAGCGGAATGAAAGGATATGCGCCCTTCTTCGCGCGCCAGGAATGTCACGCCTTCGAAGCTGATACCCAGTATCGCGTCCGCAGTAAAGGTTGCGTCAGCGAAGTTCGTCCAGTCCCTGCTTCCCGTTGCGGTGAACGTCGCGCCGTCGAATGTTATTGCGTCTTCGGCCGATCCGTTGAAGGCCGTTCCCTCGAATCCGACGTATCCGGTGAAACTTGCCCCGGAGAAGTCGGCCGACGTTATACGGGCGCCGCTCAAATCGAGGTCGTGCAGGTGGGCACCTGAAAGGTTGATCGCACATGCTGACCAGTTAGGCGATGCATCAGGTTGTAGGTGCTGCCGGAGTACCGACGAAATTGTCTCGCGGACGACGCGTTCCTCTGCGATGTCTGCGTTGTCGTCCAACGGATCCCACGGTCGTCGTAGATAGGAGCATAAGACGTCGACGCATGCCTGGATCTGGCGGCTCGAAGGGTCGATTGCATGCCAGTCGTCTGCCAGTGCCGCCAAGGAGTGAGCTCCAGCGTGTCGGCTCATGACGGTTGCGCTGTCGAGTTGCGTTGTAGCCGTAGTGAATCGAGCGTGCAGGTCGCGTCTAACTTCTTGTGCTCGCTCGTCTCGATACCGTAGCTGCTCAGCGTCGTGACGTTCCTTTTCGGCGGAACGTGTGTAGTGGCCGCTGTAGTAGGCCAAGACACCAGCGGTGATAGCACCGAAACCGGCCGCCAACGTTGCGTACGGTTGGGCCGCGTGTTGCCAAAAGGCCGCCCAGTTCGGTGACCCGTGGGCTAACACGACGTATGCGGCCGGAGGTAAGCCCACACATGTGGCCGCACCGGCGGCGAGTGCGCTGAGCGTGCGGCCAAGACCAAGATGTCTGCGGACTGGCGCTCGGCGGTGAGGCAGATCAGACATGGTGGCCGGGCGTTCGGAGTTTGGTGGGAGTCGGCATCAGCTGCAATCCTTCTCGCGAGATCTTGGGCCATCACATCACAGCGTCGTGGGTCGCAGCACACGTACCTGCGGGCGACTTTCGTCGGATTGCCCTTGCCCGACGCGCAGGATGCCCGAGATTGCGACGGTGGCGTTTTGGATGCGCAAATCGGTTGATGACCGTGTGGTCAGCGTTCAGTTGGGTCGGCGTAGTCGGGCTGTGCGGTGGTTGTTGCCCTAGCCACGCAGGCGGCGTGCCTGGCTACCGCTGGGGGCTCTGGCGCTGCTGGCATCGTTGTCCACAGTCTGGTCGACCCGAGCGACTACTGTCTGTCACGTGCAGCCCTACGAAGCGATCACCCTGGTCGAGCGGGTGCTTCGCGATCTCATACGGGAAGTGATGGCAGAGGGCTGGCGGGACGATCCAGCGGTCAGGATTGACCGCCTCGAGGACAAGCTGGCCGCTGAAATGGCCAAGCGGCGGGGGACCATCGCGTCGAGCGACCTAATCGAGTACCTGGAGTTCCACCAACTCAGAGAGATCATCGGTCGCGATCAGAATTGGGCGAGGTTCGAGCCGATCCTCGGTAAGAAGAAGTACTTCGAAACCTACATGGATCGCCTAGAGGGTTTCCGCAATCCAACGATGCATGGGCGACAACTGTACCCATTCGAACAATCACTCGTGGTGGGGATCGTTGGAGAGATCACCAATCAAGTGACAATCTGGCGCAGCGAACAAGGACCAGACTTGAAGTACTATCCCGAAATCGTCTCTGTCACCGATTCTTTTGGACGCCAGCCCCGCAATGGGACGCCAGCAGAGTTGTGCGTGCGCCCTGGGGACTGCATCACGTTCAAGTGCATCGGCTCAGACCCGCACGGCCGGCTGCTCAGATGGGACCTTCGGGTGAAAAGCCGGGGCGGGTCGATGGTCACAGAAGACGGCCGCAAGGGCGAGGAAGTCACTCTCAGTTGGACGGTGCACCCGAATCAGATCCAAGAGGGCGCCGACGTATGGATCACGCTCGAAAGCGATAGTCAGTATCACCGGCACGGTGAGTTCGATGACCGCTTCCATCTTGCGTATCACGTGCTGCCACCCTTAGACGCAGACCTAGGATCACCGGGCGAGTAAGCGCACAACCGATGCCGGTGCGCTACTGCCCGAGCCCGGGCTCGGGCAGTAGTTCTGCCCCCCGATCGGGACCGAGGCGTACCAGTGGCTCTGGATAACGTCGAGCGACCGAGCACGAACACACCAGTGGCTCGCTGAGGTCAACAGGTCCATCGTGGACTCGCATCAGCACTCAGGAGATGACCGGGCAGCGTGAGCTGATCCAGCCGACCACCGGTCACGGGGGAGTCGCGCTGGGATCAGGTGCTCACGAACTGACCGCCTCCCCAATACGAGATGGGCAAGCCGAAGTGCTTGCTCATCGAGGGTGATGATGGCCATCGGTGACGGCAGAGAGCTGACCGGTACGCGTCACCGCTGAACTGGTGCCGCCGGAGGCCCCACATGCACTGCGCCGAGATCATCGGCCCCGGTCATGTTGCTGCCGGCGGCGCTATTCAACGTCGCTCGCCGCATCCCAAACCCCTGCACTCATCACCACCCGGCGTTGCCGTCAACCAGACCGCTCAGATCGCTAGGGCTCGTCAACAGCAGCGACAACTCCCACCGCACCAAATCGATGGCCATCACCACCTGCGGGTCATCTGGATCAAATCCCTCGTCCACCAGCGCTTGGCGATCCTCGGCATCCACATCCAGTTAGACGCCCAGCCCCTCGATCCGGTTCCCATCCCACAACCCCCACTCGGCGATCCCGGGTCGATCCACCGCGCTGCCGAACCCCGAACCCAGATCATCGAGTAGGGCACACCGGATAAGCGTGTCGCTCACCGTCGCAGACCCAACCCCTATCCCCGTGAGCGATCGTCGAGAACACCCCCGCACTGGGCTACAGACAGTTCCAGCCGTGCGGCTCACCACGAAACCGAGGAACATTGGCGGCGCCACACTCTTGTCGCACAGCTTCATGCCTCGCCGCAGCGCTACGCGGCGTTGAATGCGTCCTTCAGGTTGCCGCGGTCGAGTGTGCGCCTGACGCTGAATGCCGCTGCCACAACTGATGTGGGCACAGATTCTCGGCCTGCACGTTCTCAGGTACGTGCGGATCAAACACAACGAGGTCCGTCTACTGGGTCGAAGGTCGCAGCCCACTGTGCTGGTGGTTACCGCTGGCCGTTGTGCGGAGGGATGCCCGCCGGGGTGGGTGGTGGAAGTCGGCTGGTTGCGTCGAGAAACGCGCGCACGCCGGTGAGTTGGTCGAGGTAGAGGCGGATCCAGGGGTCTTCGGGTGTGCGGTGTGCGTGTGGTTCGGCGGTGCCGGTCACCAGGCGCAGTACGCGGGTGTAGAGGCCGTGCACTGCGGTGCGCTCGTGGGCGATCCAGTCCTGTGGTTCGTCGGTGACGCCGTGGCCGTCGCGGGTCCACGTCAGCGGCATTGCGTGCTGGAGCGCGCCGTATTCTTTGACCCACACGAGCCCGGCCCGTACCTGGTTGGGTGAGAGTCCGGTCGCTTTGGTCAGCTGTGCGGTGGACAGCCGGCCTGGCTTGGCGGCGATGAGCGCTTCCAGAACCCGTTCCCCCGAAATATGCCTGGGTAACCGGCTGGCCATGGTCCTACGCCTCGGTGAGTAGGCGTGCGAGTGCTTCGTCCAGACTGACGTCGCCGGTGTCGACTGCGGTTTCGATCCAGTCTGCGGTGCTGCGCACCCGAGCGATATTGGTGTGCACCGTTTCTCGTTCCTCGACGGTGAACGTGTGACCTCGAAGATGCGGCACCGCGCGGCCGGCGGAAGCGACGAATTGGGCGCACATCGCGATCAGTTCGATGTATTGAGCGCTGTGTTCGATCCGGGGTATCGCTGGGGTGCGCTGGCGGGCGCAGACGATGGCTTGGCGGGATTGCTCGACTTGGGCGGTGTTGACCGCGTGCCGAGCGGTGCGGTCGGCCATCGCGTGGAACGCCACACTGGGCCGGTTCAGGAAGTTCTTGGTGGCTTCGGTGGCGATGCTGTCGTCGTTGGCCAGCTCGTGGATGCGGTCGAGTTTCTCCTGCCGGGTTTTGGGGATCGGTGATTTCCAGCCCGCGGCGCGGCACGCGGTGTCCACTGTCCACCGATCGTGGCCGGTGTCGTCTGCCGGTGGCCGGTGAATCACGTCGAACCGGTCGTCCAGGCCGGCCAGGATCTTGTGAATGTAGTGCGAAATGCCTTTTACTCGTTCGGATTTCGGCCAGCGCGAGGACACCCATCGGTAAGTGTCGAGGGTCTTGACCGGCATGCCCAGGTCTTCGGAGAACCGCGCAAGGCCGTATCCCACGCTCATCAGCGGTTCGGCGGCGTGTTCGCCGCCGCGGGGTTGCATGGGTGCCACTTTCAGCGCGAGGTCTCCCAGGCCGAATTGGGCGTGGGCCTGCTGCTCAACCAGCGTGCGTCCCTCGCGCACCAATGTCTTGTAATGACGCTCGCTGACGTTTCCCACCATGGTCGGCATCGACATCATCTCCTCGCCATGCCCGACCTCGCACGCCGCTGCCGATCGCGACGGCAATACCGTCTTGTCGTGATGCGATGTGCGAACGTTTACGGATAGGTACCGCCGCATTGTGCAGCGGTGATCACTCGACCGCAATACCGATGCGCCCCCTATTTTCGCTGTTCAACCGGGATATTCGTCGTCCAAACAACCCGTTCGGGTAGGCGTCACGGTGACGGCTGCGGCGAACGTTTATCGCGCCAGGCGCGGGTTCGGCACCGATGCGAGCAGTAGATGGCCGACGACCGATGCTCGATACCGACAATCCAGTCCTGCCCACACACCGGGCACACCGCCCGCGCCGCGGAAACACCGCGCATCGTGCGCACACGGGTCCGGGTGCGTTGGGTCCAGCGCCAATGCCGGGCCCGGCACGCCGCCGAACAATACAAGGCATCACCACGTACAGACTCGCTCAGCGGGGCTCCGCAGCCGTGACAGTAACGGCCCACCAGTGCCGGTTCGACCATCACCATCGCCTCCACTGTTCAAGCCATCGGCGTGTTGCCCTGCCCTCTGATGTCACCCGGCGGGGCTCACACCAGACTAGAGTGCGCCGCTGTGTCGATCCCGCCAAAATGAGGTGGGGCAGTTCACTGATCTCGAACCTGTTGGGAAAGCCGCGATCCCGCGGGCGGCCATGGCTCCTCGTGGTTGATCGATGTACCCGATCACCTTGTTCCCAACGCCTAGGTCAGGGCACCGGCCAAGCTCGGCGGTGGGCGCAGGGGCCGAACCAAGACTCAGCCGTTGGCCACGCGATAGTGTTCCCGCACGCGCCGCGGGTCGCGGGTGCATCCAAGGGCGATGCAGTAGGTGACGACAAAGTCGGCGTCGAGCCCGGCTCGGTGAAACGTCCGCATGAACTCGTGGACATAACCGCGGTCACGCCCGCTCTTAGGTGCAGACGATAAACGGTCGTCGAGGAAAAGCATGCTTTCGAACTCGTCGTGCAGCGAGGGCTCTAGCGGTGGCGTCAGTTCGCCGGTGGCGGCGTTGAACGCGCCTGTGGCGGTTGCCCATCCGAGCACCCCGGGCGCCTTTCCCCATTCGAATACCGTGAGGGTGGATTCCCCGACGCGGGATACACACTTGATCAAGGACTCTTCACTGGGCCATGCCGCTACCACGGGCCCGCCCCACGGAACTGTGTCGGATCGGGCAGAAACCCATGTCGACTGGGCGGCCAGGGCCGCTAATACAGGTGGGTTGTCGATCGCGTTGCCCGACTTCTGCGGCGTCATGATGACGCGCTTGCCTTGGCCGCGGCGCTCATTTGCGTTGAGCCACTTGGCGAGCCGCTTGCCGGTGATCGTCTCCATACGCGCTTCAAAGGGAACCCAGGCCGCGTTGTATCGGGGTTCGACGACGTGCATTCTTCGCAACCTACACCTCGGCACCGACGACGAACTCGTGGTGAACCGACCGAGCTGCGCGTCGATGACCAGAAGTCGCCCGTGGCCGCTTTCTCGTGTCCGATCCGGCACGATAACGGTCATGACCCCCGACATATGGATTTCAACGACGACATCCGAAGTCACCTTTGAGAACAACACCCCGGGCCGCCAATGGCAGCGCGTCGGCACGATCGACACCGCGCAAGAAGCCGATCTTGCCAAACACATCCAAGTACTGCTCAACCTGCGCGGCTCCGCGCCGCCAATCTCCGGCTTCTACGTAAGCGCAGACCCCGACAACGTCTGGGTCCGCGCTGCACAGCGGGATCCTGCCGGGCAGCCGCCGTTCTGGATCGCGGTCGACCCCTGGGGCCGGGACAGGCCCACGATTGTCAACGCGGCTCAGACCTACTTCGTCAGCAACGAGATGGCGACCGCGACAAGGTCGCTGGCCCGGCGTGCACCGCAGCCCCATCCCGGTCGTGCCGTGAAACCAGTCATGATCGGTGTCAAGATCAAGCACCACGAGGACGGGCTGTTCACCCCGCACGTGAATCGATAACTGCGGCGCTGGTCGGTGGCGCGATCGATACCATGACCGAGGGGAGGTATGGCCCGTGGATTGTCCACCCGAGAAGACCCAGGCGGGTGTCCAGCCCGCGGCGAAGTGCCAGGCGGTGATCAAGAAGATCGCGGCCCGGGCCACCACGGCCTCGGCGAAGCTGGAGAACCGCCAGGTGCCGGCCGGGCATGTGCGTTCGGCCGGTGTGCAACGCCTGCTGTCTGAGCGGCAAGGCCGCGAACACCGACCCCGCTGACCCCTCGACCCGGTGCACCGCCGCGCGCGGGCACGAGTTGGTCTGCCCTGCTTGCTGATGTCGTCGCCGCTCGATCAGCCGGGCGACCCGTTCAACCCCAGTTTCAGCAGCGCCAGAGTGCAACACATTTCATCGGGCGCGGAATTTGTCGGCGCGGCGACGTTCTTGTTGGAAATCGGCTGTCCACCAACGGCCCTCGGCGATATCGAGGAACTCCTTAGCTCGGCGCCGATCCAGCACGAGTTTGTCTTCATGGTCGAACCACTCTGCGGGATCTTCACCGTGTTTGGCCAGCACCTCGCGCAGTGAGGACGGCGTCATGGCGCTGATGCCTGGCTGGGACGGCAGACGATTCAGCCTTTTGGCCACGCTGCTGAGCGCGGTTCCCAGCTCGACGATTGCTTCGGCGGTGCCCTCAGCGAACGGCAGCTCGGGCATGGCCACGTCGAAGCCGGCAACATTGGCCGGCACCTCGGCGGCCAGCTCATCGAGATCGGAGAACAGCCGGTCATATGCCGACCTGCGGATGATGGCCAATTCGCTGCCGGTTACCACCAGGTCGACTTCTGACTCCAGCATGAGATCAGGCTTCTGAGTGCGGCGCAACGACCCGGCGAACCGGCCCCAGAAGGCCGCTTTCTTCAAGGTCCGGGCCGGATTGATCGCCCGGACACATCCGATCATCTCCCCGCTGGGCTGGCGAAACACGATGCCGTACAACGCGAAGTTTCCGTCAGCGAGTTGACCTGCGGTGATATCTGTCAATCCCTCACAGTCGGCGATGAGCCGAACCAGGTCGGCGCTGTCGTCCTGGTCATCGCCGCCCTCCTCTGGCTCAGCTCGGTGCACGGCGGGTAGGTCGACAATCTCGCGGCGGATGTACTCCTCGCCGGCGACAGGCAGAACCTCGTGGCCGAAGTCGATCGCTTCGGCGGACGCGAGATAGGCCATCGCATCGTGAACCACAGCCCTCAGGTCCTCGAAGGTGTCCGCGTGCAGGTCGATCCGTCCGCCGGTGAGTTGGCGGGCGCGGGGCCGCCAACCGACAATTAATTGCGGGTCGGAATCGGTTCCAATCCCCAGCCAGTCCTCGTCGTTTCTCATATATCGCCCCCCTCAGAGCACTGCGCCAAAATACGGCACCGATTCTAGCCATCAACTTTCACCAACCCGCCGGCAAAATTCACCCCACTGAATGGCTCGCCGGCTCGCGGCGGGGTCTTGGCGAGGATCAAGACGTCCTGTTCGTTGACACGCCCTGCAATCACCTTCCACCCCAGCACATACAGCGTCGGGTTGATAAATAGTAGATCGCTGTTCACGAACACAATCCACGCCACCGCGAAGTACACCAGATACGCCCCGGTCGACCACCAGGAATTCGGTGGTCCGGACAAAAACGGCAGCAAATAAGTGGCCAGGTATCCCGATACTTCGCTGCCTTTGTCGCGCACAGTGCTGGCCTGCACCGTGCGCGAGTTCTTCCTGCGCTGACCATATGTGCAGCGCCAGCCATCAACAACGACCACCGCGCCGGCAGCGAAGTAGCCGATACGAGCCGGCCACGTCGTGCACTGCAACCCGAAGATCAGCAACAGCGGCATGTAGGACAGCACAAAGAGCCTGGTACGCATCCACGTCCTGCCGAGACGGTCGAATGCCCCCTCAGCCGCTGGTCCGCTGGTCGTGCCCATACCCACCACGCTAGGCAATGTGTCCGACAAACTGGACATCTCACCCGCAATGACGGTGGCGGCGATCAGCGCCCGATCCCTGCGCCGACGAGCAGACGGGGCGGTGGGCAGCAGGATGCGCCCGGAGTCACTACCTCACCGTGGCCGCCAATGTCACAGTCCGAGCTGTCGGCGCAGCTCGGACAGTTGGTGCGCGGCGAGGTCGAGGACTTCGGCGGCCGCCGGCAGGCAGTACCTGAACTGCTTGTCGTTCTCCACGACGACCAAGTGCGTGTCGCCGGCCAGGATGAAGTGGGCGTTCTTGCCCCGCAGGTGTGCAGCGCAGTGCCGCTCATGATTTGTGCGAGGTGTTTCGACGCGGACGTGGCGCAGTATCGCTTTGGGGGACATGCCGACTCCTTCGGGGCACGGTGCGGGTTGTGGTTACTCGTGTTGGGACAGTTGGGATCTCAAGGTGTCACCGACGGTGTCAGCGATCTCGTCGATGCGGTCGAAGATGGTGCTGAACTGTTCGCGTGACCAGTCACCGCGGGTGCCGTTGGGCATGCCTACCGCTTCGTTGATCGCCGCGGACAGACGCCGGATCGCGATGACGGAGTTGTGCTGGCGAGGGCCCGCGGTGACGGCCATCAGCTGATGACCCCGCGGGGGCAGATCCAGGTCGGCCAGGATTCGGTTGGCTACCGACTTGGTGCGTTGGTTGACGCGAGTTTTGGCCGACTGTCGGGCGCGTTGCGGGGAGACCGGGATCGGTTGTGGCGCGGGCGGCACGGCGGCAGCCTGCTGGGCGAGCAGACGCTGGCGTAGCTGGTCGCGTTCGACGAGGTCGCCGAGGCGGACACCGGGAGCGACTTCGCGGCCGAGGATCTCGTCGAGAACGCGGTCGTCGGTGGGGTCGAGGTAGGTCTGCTCGACGAAGTCGGTGAGGATCTCGTTGTCAACGAGCATGCCGCCGTCGAAGCGGCGGGCCCGCGGGCCACCGTCACCGTCCTGGTCGGCGTCCTCGTCGGTGATGCCGGCGACCCATCCGTGCACCAGGGCTTGATCGTCGAGGTCGAGTTCACGGAACTCCGACCAGCGGGCATCGTTGTTCAGCCCGACGTGGGACACGATGTGGCCTTGATTATCGGGGTGCTCAGGGGCGGCTTCCTGCACGACGCGCATCACCCGGCCGACGAATTGGATGTAGGGCGCCAGACTGCGAAACGGCCGGAAGATCGCGGCCACGCTGAGCCGGGGGTGGTCGAACCCTTCACCGAGCATCTGCACCTGCACGATGCAGTCGAGCTGACCTTGGCGCAGCCGCTCGATCACCGCGTCCTGGGCGTCTTCGTCCATATCGGAGTGGATTTCAGCGGCCCGGTATCGGCACTCGTTGTAGAGGGCGGCGACCTGGCGGGCATGGTCGACCGAGCATGCGGCAGCGATGATCTGATGCTGGATGCCCGTCTGGGCGCGCATCCGGTCGCACGCCTGAATGCTGGCTTCGACGATGTGGCGGTTGCATTCCGGGCTCAGCGCCACCCCGCGGCGAAACCACGCCTCTTCGCGCAGTTGCAGGACTTCCTCGAGAGTGTGATGGCGGGTGTCGTCGCGGTAGGTGAAGTAGATCTCGGCCGGCGCGACGTTGCGGGAGTGGATCTGCTTGATGTAGCCGGTGACCATCGCCCGGGTGAACGGATACCGGTAGACGATCTCACCGTGCAGTTGCTGCTGATCGGAGCGAAACGGGGTGGCGGTGAGACTGACCACCTTGGCGTTGGGGAAACGGCGAAAGACCTTCTGCCAGCTTTCGGCCGCGGCGTGATGGCCCTCGTCGACCAGGATCATGTCGAAGAAGTCCTCGGGGAACTGCGGCAGCCAGCGATCAGCCTGGCTGGCCAGCTGCTGGATGTTGCAGACCACGAAGTCGCTTTCGATCGCATCGTGGATATTGGCATTGGGTCCGTCCAGGACGGCCATCCACGGTCCCGCGGTGAAGTCCGACAGCACGCGGCACTTGGTCCAAAAGCATTGTGGGCTGGTGATGTCCACGGCATCGGCGACGCCCTTGCGGATGGTGAGATTCGGGGTAATCACCAGTGTGCGTCCACGCGCGATGCCGAAAGGCAAAGTGGCCATGATCCCGGTCTTGCCGCACCCGACCGGAATCTGCACAATCGCGGGACCAGCACCGGTGGCGAAGTGTTCGCGGACCGCGCGATGCGCCTCACGCTGCGGGTCGCGCAGTGCGGCGTTGGCTTCGATATCGGCATTGGCGGTGGCGAACACACTGCTGTCGGCGCCGGCGGCGGCAGCCTCCTGGGCACGGCGGTACTGCAGCCGGAACGGCTCCAGATCGGCGCGCCGATAATACCGGTAGTCACTGCCGGGCCGCCGCAGCGCGGGCAGGGTGCCATCACGATCCCATCGCCGCAGCGTCTGCGCGGACACCCCAAGGTAGGCCGCGGCTTGCGCGACACGCAGGAAACCTTCATCAGCCATAGGGCTCACTATACAACCTTGTACAACATTAACAAGATGGTTTCCGGGCGCTTGGAGCGCCGACATTGATGCCTCTGACCTCGACACACCGAGCCGGTACGGGGCTGATCGCGACGAGACCGGACGCTCACTGGTATATTTTCTGGCATGTCGCAATACCCGGATCCGCAGGTTGTGGTGGATGATCTTGGCGACAAGTTCTTGCGCGCCTTCGTCGTGGCCGTCGACACCGCGCGGGCGGATCTGGCGGTCTTCGAGGAGTTCAAGCCGCAGTGGTTCGTCAACTTCTCCAAGCGTTTCGTCGCGAACTTCATCCACGAGCGCATGTGGGACTCCATGACCAGCCAGGTCGCCAGTCATCCCGAGGTGACCGTCGTCGATGAAGAGCCGACGCGGCAGATCCACTACGGAGCCAACTATGTGGTGCGCTTCAAGCGCCACGCCGCCAACTTGCGGATCGAGACGTTCCCGACCAGCGGAGCGTTGGCGTTCTGGACCAATCAGGCCGCGTTGCCCGGCTTGGAGCTGGTCACGCTGGCCATGGGTTATATCTGGGAGCCCGAGCTCGGTGAGATCGGTGAGGCGATCTTGTCGTTCCGCGACGGCAAGAACAACCCGGTGTGGTCGGTGACCTTGACGTCGCCGGCAGGTGGTGAGGCGACCGGCATCACGTGGGAACCGATCGACCCACAGCTGCCGCAACTGGACCTCAGCGACGTGGTCGAAGAGCGCGACGAAGGCACCACGGATCAGCCATGAGCCAGATCGGCGACGTCATTCTGACCGCCCGACGCGCCGCCGGACTCACGCAGGAAGAACTCGCAGAGCACCTGGGAATCACTCAGGCCGCCTTGTCGCGCTACGAGAATGACCTGCGCGAACCCGACGACGCCACAGTCGAGCGAATGTCTGAAATCCTTGATGTGTCACCGGATTTCCTCACCCATCCATTCCAGCTTCGGGGAGCGTTGGCAGCCGACGCGCACATGCGCCGGCAGAAGACGACCAAGGTCTCGGAGTGGAAGTCGGCCGAATCGAAGTTGAACCTCTACCGGATGCGGTCGGCGTTTTTGACCCGCCGCATCCCGATGAGCCCGACCAACCACATGCCCACCTTCGATCCGGATGACACGACACCGGCTGATGCTGCCCGCATGGTGCGGGCCCAGTGGAGGATGCCGATCGGTCCCGTGCGCAATCTGACGCGCTGGGTCGAGTCGGCCGGCGTCATCGTTGTCGAGGAGCACTTGGGAACTCGGCGCATTGACGGGTTGTCGCAGTGGGCCAGCGAGTATCCGGTCATATTGCTCAACGCAGATCTGTCCACTGATCGGAAACGATGGACGCTGGCCCACGAGGTGGGCCACCTTGTGTTGCATTCGAGCTATGTGGACCCCGATGTCGAATCGCAAGCCGACGATTTCGCCGCCGAACTGCTGATGCCGTCGCACGTGATCGAGTCCGACCTGCACAGTCTCACGCCGTCACGGTTGCTCGCGTTGAAGAAGATGTGGGGCGTCTCGATGCAGGCGATCTTCGAGCACGCCCACCGTCTGGGGAAAGTCAGCGCTGCCGACCGCACCAAGTTCTATCGCACCATGAACGCGCGCGGGTGGCGCCGGCACGAGCCCGGCGCCGATGCCATCCCCACCGAGCGACCCGAGTTGGCGCAAACGATCGGACAGACGCTCATGACCCGTGGCGGCCTCAGCCGAGACGAAGTCGCCCGCTTGACCGGTCGCCGCACTGCCGGCAACGAAAGTGTGTTTCTCCCACCGGAAACACGTCTGCGGGCCCTCTAGGTGCGGTCGCGATGAACCCGTCGATCGGCACCGCAATGACCTCTGCCCGCACCGGTGTGGTTCTGCGTGGGTATCTGCGCTGCTGGGGTGTGGATGTTGTGCTTGCCGCGGGAGCGTCAGGCGGTTCCCTCAGGTGCCAGGCCCCACAATCCGTTCCAGCTTCGTGCCGTCGAGCGGCTATTTCAACGTGGCTGCCCGCTGCCTGATTTCCTTCTCGTCGAATTGCGGGTGGGCGACTGCCCGCAAGTGCGTCACGAGCAGCTGCCCCCGCATCAACGCAAGCCCATTGAACATGGCGCCAAGCAGCGAGTACGGCTTGCCGTCGGTCTCGTTGCGAAACGTACTCATTCGCTCCAGTGATTGCGTGACCGCTCGTGCGCACGAGGGAGAGACCACTTCGATGACCGTCTTACGGCTCAGGAACTGGTACGACAACTCCATGTAGCGCACGCCGCTCACGTCGAATCCGTCTTCCTGCACGCTGCCTGCACCAAGTCGCGCAAGTTCGGCGTCGATGAGCACGAGCAGTTCGGTTACGTGTTCTGTCAACAGCTTCCGATTGAATCCGCGCAGCTCGCGCTTGCCGTGCGTTCTCAGTGCGAACAAGGCGACCACAACCGAGGCAAGACTGATCACCACTGACACCCACGGCAGGAAGGTCATGGCCAGACCCTATACAGGTCCGCGGCTGCCCCAGCGCGAGCACAACCGACAAACGTGCTGCCGCGCCGCGCGACGACAACTCAGGCTCTGGCAGGTCCGGCGGCCCGGGGCTGCAGGGTTCGTCAGGTTTGTTGATTGTCCGTTGCTGCGGGGGAGTGTCGGGGGCGGGCGGGGGCTTCGACTTCGGAGTCGGGTTCGATTCGATCGCTGGTGATGGCGTAGCGGTAGGGGTCAAACGCGCCGCTGGTGGCCAATCCCTCGACGACTTCTCGTCTGAGCCGCTCCACGCTGGCGGTAGCGATGTTGCGGGTCATTCCGCGTGCGGTTTTGATCTCCCGGCGTTGAGCCAGGATCACCCGCGTCAGCGATACCGCGTTGGGATACCACGCCGCGATCTCAGCCGGCGACAGCGGTGGGCTTTCGTCGGTGATGTCGAGGCGCTCCCAGCGCCCTCGAATGTCGGATGCAGTCATGACGACCGGCCAGCGGCTCCACCTCGACAGGCACGTCACCGCATCAAGGAAGCTGGCATGGGTGGGCCCACGTCCCCAGCGGCTGATTATTCGCTTGTGCTGCAGGTTTGCGGCAATAATTTCGGGGCATGCGGCAATCGAGAATTGGTGTGGTCGTGGGCATTTCAACGACCCATTCCCGAGCCAGCGGCTGTGGGTGGGGCAAATGAGCTGTTCGTGGCTGGCGAAGACGGTGACGCAGTCATCGGTACCCAGTCGCGCGGCGACACACTGTTGGCACGCGGGTCGCTTGCCGGCGCAGGAACTTACTTCGCCGGCCAATTGTGGGTACGCACGCAGACTGGCCGGCGTGCGTAGTTCGGGGAGGGAGAAGACCAGGTGGCGTTTCGAGTAACCGGTCAATGTTGACAGCGTGGTCGCAAACCCGCGGCCCTTCGACAGGTCGCGAAGCATCCCGGGGCGCAGCAAGTTTTGGTCGGTGACTCTGCCGAGGTAGCTGTGCAATGTTTCGGCGGTCATGGGCCGGACCTGGATCGGCAGGCGCCGGAATCGTGACCGGTGGGCGATCGGGCCGAGGTCTCGGGGCGGGGTGTCAGGTTTACTGCTCATGGGGGACCGTTCCGCGGTCTTCATCGTCGACGGCGATGGTGTCGAGCAGTTCGAGAGTGATCGCTTCGGTTCCCGAATCGATGGCGGCCGAGGCTGCATCAACGATGAGATCGCTGAGCAGTGCGAGCGAGCCGTCGGTGCGGTGCAGCAGGTAGGCGGCGTTGCGTTCCAACAGACCCCGTTCGTGCAGCGGCAGCGGCAGCAGACATTCGAATGCCGCGACCAACCGTTGCCACTCAAGTTGGTCACCGTTCCTGCTGGCTTCGTACTTGCTCATGTTGACCGGCCGCGTGCGCTTTCGCCACTGCTCACCGCTCCTGCCGCTGAACAGCGGCGCCGTGTCCAGCGAGATTCCCGCGAATATCATGGTGGCGTCGAGGGTCTCGGCGAAGACTTTGATCGCGTCGGCCACCTCAGCCACGGCCGGACGGTCGGTGTTGAGGCGCTGCGCCTCATCGAGGATGACAAACCGTGTGCCCAACTTCTTGAGCAGGTGCGCGAGGTCAAGTAGGCGTTCATCGGGATCGGTGCCGCGTATCTCACGTGCTCCGACGAAGTCGGCCAGTCTGATCCACAGCTTGTTTATCGACGTCGCCGTGGCGATCGGGGTGTAGATGACGGGCAGGTAGGACAGGTCGGTTTCGCGTCCGCTGATGCGACGCATTTCGCAATCCAGAGTTTTACCCGCGGCCATGACGGCAGTGGATTTTCCGATGCGCGTGTTTCCCGACACGCGTATGCCTCGGCGCGCGACGAACTTCTTGACACGTGCAGCGCGCATCAGTTTGTGTGCCAACGCGAGGACGCTGGTGAGGTCGCGGGTCGGAAACAACCGCTCTTCTTCGAGGTAGGCGACGCGCTGGTCGTTGTAGAGCGATCTCTGTTCTGCAGTGAGAGCCCTGATCTCATCGATGCTCAGGTGGGGGCGACCTGCGTCTGGGGTCGGCTCGTAGGTGCAGTATTCGCGCCATTCCTCTTTCGTAGTTGGTGACGCCACGCCCTCACCATCCTTCAGACAGGCGCATGACGCGCATGGGTTCGACCGGGGGCGGTGGTGGGTAGTCAGGTAGTGGCACCGCATCGGCATCCTGTAGCGACGGAGCGCGGTCGGGCTGGGCCGGTATGGGCGTGCAGAGCTGTTGTCTGGCGAGGTTCGCGCGGCCGGCGACGGTCTCCAAACGAGTCAGCGGTCGGCGGTGGGGTTCTGGCGGGCCACCGAGAAGTTGGCGGTGGATGTGCTCAGCGCGTTCGAGCACCTGCTTGTCGCTCACCTTTTTTCCCAGGTCGCGTCTGATGGCGTGAAGGAGGTCGATGCCGAACGGGATGACCGCGAATTTGGCCAGAACCCAGTCGCATTCGATCCAGCCGTTGTCCTTGAACACCTGGCGGCCGCGCTCGTCGTAGTCGAATGATTCATCGCGTACCCAAATATGCAGCAGGTTATTGGGATCGTAGCGAATCTCCCACTTGCCGTTGTGTTTCTGGTTGGGCGACTTTCGCCGACGCAGTCGGTGAAACGCTGATGAATCGCAGTCGTAGACCAGTTTTTCGAAGTTGATTCCGTAGCGGTTGATACGCCTGAACTTGTAGGGGTGCAAGCCGATCCACTCGTCGCGGCTCAGCGTGCGGATCGGGGTAGGCGCCGACTGGGACAGTGCGCGGTAAATAGCATTGGGGGACAACTTCATTCGTGGCGCCATTCCTACCTCGACACCGGTGTGTGGGCGGTTCTGGTAGACGGTGACGGTCCATTCGTCGAGAAGGGCCTGAAGCAACGGCAGCGGCCACAGCGCTTCTTTGTCCGGTCGACGACCGCGATGATTGACCGATCGTCCTTTGTAGCCGGGTATCCATCGCACGAAGTCATCAGCGATGGTTTCCAGGAGCCGTTCAATGTGGGGCTTAGCCGTGGGGGTGAACGGGGGCGACAAGTAGTAGTTGACACCGCGGGTTTCGGCGGCGCGCTTAAAGGCCTCTGACACAAAGATCTTGCCCCGATCAACCACCACACCTCGCACATCGATGATGGGGTAGTTGGCGAGGGCGGCATCAAAGTCCTCGGTGGGCAGCATGACGTCGGGCAGATAGCTCCGCGCGATCGCCATGGTCTCTGACCAACCGGGGATCAACTGTTTGGGAACCGCGGCGTTGGCCCAGATCTCCAAGGCATCCACTGTCTTGCAGGCGTTTGGGCGCAGGATCGGTGAGAGCATGGTCTCGGTGGCGACGTCGATTCCTGCTGCCAGATCGACGGTGGCCGGCTGCCCGTCGGCCATCAGCACCATGGCATCCAGCCGTGTGGAGTCCAGCTGGACTTCCTCCCCGGGGAACAGGGCGACGATCTTGTTGAAGGCCCGGTCGGGGCTGTTGGCGTGGCTGCGGCGCGAGGTTGCGTCGCCGGTGATGTGCTCGCCCCGGTCCACTCTCTTGAGCAGCTCGTACCAGGAGGTTTTGCCGGGCATGGCGACGTTGTCGTCGGTGAGTCGGTGTTTGGCCATTTCGATGATCTGCTTCTTTGTGGGGGTGGATTTGTCGATGAAGTGGTTGCGGACAGCGGCCAGGGTTGCCTCCACGCGGTGATCAATTCCCGACAGCCGGACGTGGCCGGGCATTCCGCGCAGATCAGCACATCCGAGGACGCCTCGACGGTTGAAGCCGCGCCACTTGCGCCACATGGTGGACATGGAGACTTCGAGGCCGGCGCGCATCAGTTCGTGCCGTTTGGCGCCCAGACGTGAGGCGATGGTGGCCGCGGGTGGGGGTGCGTCGATGACGCCGCGGTCCCGTAACGCGATGCCGTACTTCACTTCGTACATGTGGGCGTACCAGAATTCGGCCTCCCTGCGTCGTTGCGGGACGGTGAGGTCGAGCAATCGCTGGTCTGCCACGCTCGGGCCGGGATCGCCGGGGCCGACGAAGGTCTCATCGGCCAGCAGCACCCCCGTCGGCAGCGTGAGACTGCTGCCGTCGTCGAGGCATTTCAGGTGCACTGTGGTGGCATCCGAATCGCGGATCTGCCATGTCTGGCCGCGAAATTCGACGATGTCACCGGTTTGGATGTGGATCATGGTCGCACCGTCGCGTTCCATGTCAACGGATGGTTCAGATCCACGTGAAGCTGCGCGTTCCACAGCATGTGATACACCGCGGCGATCACCTGATCGGCGGTCAGACCAGTGCAGAGGGCTGCGGCATCGATCAGTTCGGGCAGCCGAACACCGTTTTCCCCGGCGGCCCGCGCCTGCGCTGCGATGAGGGCACCGCTGTCGTCGGGGGGAGCAAACCGTGGGTGACGGTACCCCGACAGCAGGCGCAGATTGCGCTCAAGTACGACATTCAGCTCGGTGAATTCTTGGTAATCCCAACCTAGTTCACCGCAGACAGCGCGTGTCCAGTCATGTTGCACACGATCCTTGTCGGTCATTCGCTGCGCGGGTTTGACGTCGACGATCAGCACCGATTCGTCGCGGCGCCGCACGAAGAAATCCGGGGCGTGGCGCACCGGTGTCGTTCCGGTCGGCCACAGCAGCCAGAACGGATTGGAGCTGACCGCTGTTGCGTGGCCAACGAAGTCGAGCACCATCAGCGCGGTCATCTCGAAACGAGACTCAAACCGCACATGCGATTGAGACCGCGAAAACCAGTATCGCCCTTGGCGTGACCGCCTGCCGCGGTAGGCGGGAAACGTGCGGATGGGTACGCAGGATTCGAACCGGATACCGCCCAGCTCGGCGACGATCCGAGACCGTGTGCGTCGGCCCGTCTCCGGGTCGTCGTACAGAATCTTGGTGTACGGAGCATCGTTGACCGGAAGCGGCGCCCGCCCAGCCGGTTGCCCGGTGATGGCCACAGCTTTGACGGGCGGATCAGCGCACGATTCCCGCAGCACTGACGGCCGAACGATTGTCGCCGAGGGGTTGACATCTGTTCCAGGGCACGGTGAAATAGCCATGTGTCCTCCTCACATGGAGAGAGATGCGAGCCGCATCGAGGCACACCGAAGAAGCCGGGCTGGCCCCCGGCTTTTTCAATGTCTAGGTGAGAATTACGAGATCAGCGGTCGAGTGCGTATCGGTCAC
Source organism: Mycobacterium sp. 48b (assembly GCF_048282725.1). NCBI lineage: Bacteria > Bacillati > Actinomycetota > Actinomycetes > Mycobacteriales > Mycobacteriaceae > Mycobacterium > Mycobacterium sp. 48b. The sequence continues at coordinate 4,319,611 of NZ_JBLVUL010000001.1, read as the reverse complement.
CTCCTTCATAGGAATGTGTGATCGTCTCCGACCCAAAGCTGACGCGTCAGCGGCGGCCGCGCGCCAGCGGAAGATAACCGCTAGTTCACCACATGCATGTAGCGCCGCACAAGATCTCCAGCAATCCAGCGTGACCCGCCCCGCACCTCGCCCTGCGACCAGCCTTGGACGTCCTTCGGGCGGGACACTTCCGGGCACCCAGTGGTGGTAGCGCGGTTCACCCTCCCGAACGATGTCAGAGTTTCAACGCGAAATATCTATGTGTCACACGGTATTCGCCATCAGCGCGACGGCGCAGCAATGCAACCAAGGCATGGGGCTCGAATCGAGCGGGCCAGGATCCCGGGACCGCAGCGCGCCTTAGCCTCAGCCGGGAACAGCACACGCAAGCGAAAGATCAGCAAACACCATCACCGGATGCTACTCGCAAGTCGGTAACACGATAATAGACGCGAAAAGGGGTGGGCAAAAGGTCTGCAGCCCTACGAGCGAAGCCGGTGTGCCGCCGGGCCGACATGGCAGGATTAGCCGTGTGTCCAGAGAGGATCGTCCAAAGGGCGGCTTTGACGGGTCCCGCCTGACCGCGGCACGGGAGCGGCTGGGCTTGACGCGCACGGAATTGGCCCGACGCCTCGAGACCGAGTGGGAAGTGGTCTTGCAGTGGGAGACCGGGGAATGTCGACCGCGGCCGCGCAGCATTCCCGCGATCGCCGCAGCCGTGGGGGTGGCGATCGCGGATCTGTATCACGCGCCCACAGGTGCGGCGACGCTGGCGCAGCTCCGAGTAGCTGCGGGGCTGAATCAAACCGACATCGCACGAGCCTTAGCCTCGATCCACCGATGAATTGCCTGTGTAGGTGGGTGTCGATATAAGGAAAGTGCCCCTTGAGCTGGGAGGATTGGTGTTCTCTACGCATCAATCAGGCCAGTTAAGAAAGGCACTTCCAGTGCAAGTGTCCCACGGGTTCGCTGCGTCGTCGGCGGTCTTCGATGAGGATCATCTCGTGTCGTGCGCCGGACTGGTGCCGGTGATGACACTGGCTGAGCAGACCGGCCTGCCGAATCTGTTGGCTGACAAGATCTTCATCCCCGCGCCGAAGATCAAATCCGGGTCAGCGAATCCGGCACCGAAGCTGGCCACGGTGATCGCCGGGATGTGCGCCGGCGCCGACAGCATTGATGACCTCAACATCGTCCGGGCCGGGGGCATGAAAACACTCTTCGGCGATGTGTACGCACCATCAACCATCGGAACCCTGTTGCGGGAGTTCACCTTCGGACACGCACGCCAACTCGAATCAGTCCTGCGCGAACACTTGGCCGCCCTCTGCCGGCGCGTTGAGTTGCTACCCGGATCCGACAGCGGTGTGTTCATCGACATCGACTCCCTGCTACGACCGGTCTACGGCCATGCCAAACAAGGCGCCTCCTACGGACACACCAAAATCGCTGGCAAGCAGGTCCTGCGCAAAGGACTCTCGCCGTTGGCGACCACGATCAGCACCCCCGGTGCGGCGCCGGTGATCGCCGGGATGCGGCTGCGGGCCGGCAAGACCGGCTCCGGTAAAGGAGCCGGTCGAATGGTCGCCCAGGCCATCACCACGGCCCGAGCGGCCGGGGTCACCGGCCAGATCCTGGTCCGCGGCGATTCGTCCTACGGCACCCGCGCCGTCGTCGGCGCCTGCCGACGCCATGGTGCGCAATTCTCGGTGGTCATGGGCCGCAACAGCGCGATCAACCGGGCCATCAACGCCATCGACGACGCGGCGTGGACACCGGTGAAATACCCGGGCGCGGTGCGTGATCCCGACACCGGAGAGTGGATCTCTGATGCCGAAGTCGCCGAAATCAGCTACACCGCATTCGCGGCCACCACAGACCGCTTCACCGCCCGACTGGTGGTACGTCGGGTCAAAGATGCGCGCTTCCGCGACGCCCTGTTCCCGGTCTGGCGGTATCACCCGTTCTTCACCAACACCGACCTACCAACCGCCGACGCCGACATCACCCACCGTCAACACGCGATCATCGAAACTGTCTTCGCCGACCTGATCGCCGGCCCCTTGGCCCACATGCCCTCCGGGCAATTCGGCGCCAACTCCGCGTGGGTGCTCTGCGGGGCCATCGCCCACAATCTGCTGCGCGCCGCCGGTGTGCTTGCCGGTGGAGCGCACGCAGTGGCCCGGGGAGCCACCTTGCGACGCACGATCATCACCGTCCCGGCACGGCTGGCCCGACCGCAACGCCGACCCATCCTGCACCTACCCAGCCACTGGCCCTGGACCGAGCACTGGCTCACCCTGTGGCGCAACACCATCGGCTACAGCCCACCCGCTACCGCAACCGTCTAACCGTCGCCGAACAGGCCCCACCGAAGCACACAGGAAAAGCTGGGCAGACCAGCGGCTACATCCTGCCCACCCCACAAACCGCCGTCAGAATCACCGTCGAACCACACCACTCAAGTCAGTCCACGGATTGAGGCTTAGGCGTCAGTCGAGCAACCGTTTCACAGTGGGAACGGGGCACTCGCCCGGTGCCGGCCAAATATCACAGCACCTACCGTCGACTGCTCGGCTTGACCCACGGTGGCGATGCAAATCTGACCGTGAACACCGGCCGGTCACCGTGGCCGCCCCCGTCCACAGAACCGACCACGCCGAGTACACCGAGTCCGGGCCTGACCGAAGCGGACACCCCAGGCCCGGACTCGATTCACACACCCAAAGGCAACGCCGCGCGGGTGGCCCATCTGATAGTGATCAGTGACCTCGAATATGCCGACGGCACGTTCCTCAGCGCGGATCGCCCCAAGAATTGGCACGTCTATTCACCCCAGGGGGTAGACGTGAACAAAACGGGGGCGCCCGTCCTCGACGAGCTCATGGAGGAAGCCGCGATTCGGCTGGCCAAGATGGGCTACCGGCAGATGTGCCTTCATGCTGAGCAACGCATCATCATCGATGATGAGCCGCTGCGCGTTGTGCGGGTTCAGACCAGCCCACCGAGTGATGCCAGATTGCACACCAGCCGGCTGTTCCTCTCGCAGTTCACTCCTGAATTCTATCGTGAAGGTGTCGGCGAGGACCTGGAGCAGAAGGCACGCATTCGCAAGGACTTCGAGCGAGACTTCCCTCAATCGGCCACGGGCGAAATGCTTTTCGTCGTAGCCGAGTCGACCGATTCCTACGGATGGCTGCAAGACCAGACGCTGCCGTACATGCCCTACACCATTGTGGCGCATCTGCCCGAAGCCGACCGGCACTTCTTTGCCTCGGTGTATTACGACCACGTCGGGGTGAAAACCGGCGCCGGGCTCGTGTCCTTCGATGAGTTGGGTATACAGCGCGACACGACCGTCGGTGAGTTCGCACAACGCCTCGACGAGCACCACCGCCGCAGCACGAGCCTGCCAGCGGCCGGCCGCCAGTAACGCTGCAATCCGGCACACCAAATGGGAATCGATCATCGGCTTCGACTGTCGGCCCAATCGCCCTGGCGCACTGAGCGTGTCGCACCTTACGCACATAGACGGTGACTCCAACGGCCCGGACACGCTAGAAAGGCGGCCCCGTTCGTAGCGGCGCAAGGTTGAGTTGAGCACCCCGCGTTGGCCGACAGGGCCTGAGGGCAGCACTCATGAGTCACCCGCACCACGGGCCGCTCATAGCGCAACGGTCGAATGTGGTTTCGACGCGCACCTGCACCCAGCTGGAGGTAATCGTTGTCCAGCGTCGCGAGGTGCGCTCAGGTGTGAAAACGGCATGAACTTGGTGACATGCGAATATGCGCACGTAACAATATGGGTGTGTCACCGCCAGCGGCGCGTGCCTGTCGACCTTCCCGCATGCCGGGGCCCTGCTCGCTACGTCACACATGACAACCGCGGCGTGTTCACGCGGAGGTCGTCGCGCGCCGTGGCGTGTGGCTCGGCTTGTCGTGGCGCTGTGGCGGTGGGTCACCGCCTGGGGTGCCGGTGAGTTGTCGGCAGTTGCGCCCATGGTCGAAGGCGCAGCGTGAAGGGGGCGTTCATGATAGCGAGATCGATTTTGCTGCAGCGGAATTGGAACCAGTGCGGATCTGGCAGGCTAGCACTTCCCAATGCACGCAACGATGCGGGACCTGTTGCGCGCCAGTTGAACTGTGGTCTTGTCGACCGCGGCTGGTATCGCTGCGCCAGTGTGGAGCATCGGAGAACGACGAACGCCGTTGATCGGGGCAGTTCGGCACGGAGGGCCCGATGATCGGCAAGCAACGGCGATGGTGGGTCCCCGGAACCGTCCGCCGGCAGGTGTTGTTCGGGGTATGCGCCGTTGTGACGGCTGTGCTTCTCGCTGTGGGCGCGATCTCGGTGCTGAGCGTTCGGAGCTACGTCAACAGCACGAGCGATGCCGAGTTGGCGCGGTCATTGACCGCTTTCACCCATATCTACTCCAAATTGAAGCAGAACGGAACGGGGTCGCAGCACTCACCGGATCCGGCAACTACCGAAGAGTTGACCGAATTCATCGGGCAGGGCCCCGGGAATCTGATCGCGGTGTTACGCAAAGGCACCGTGGTTGAATCCGCGTTGTTTTCTGACACCGGGGCGGATCCGGCCCCACAAGATGTTGTTGGGGTGATCGAGTCGCAGGCCTGGAGCGATGGCCCGCCCCGCACATTCGAATTCCCCAACCTGGGATTCTACCGGGTTCAAAGTCGCGAGGCCGAGGGCGGGGATCGGTTGGTGTCGGCGGTGTCGCTGAACCGGGCCGAGGAAGTGGTTGCCGCAAAAACCATTGCCACAGTGGGACTTATCGTCATCGCGCTGGTGGTCACAAGCATCGGGACGGTGTTAGTGGTGGACTACGCGCTGCGGCCGTTACGCCGTGTAGCGGCGACAGCAGCCAGGGTCGCGACGTTACCGCTGGCCGACGATGAGCACAGGATCACGGCGCGCGTCGACGAAGCTGACACTGATCCTGACAACGAGGTGGGCATTGTCGGTGATGCCCTCAATCGGCTGCTGGTCAACGTGGACGGCGCGCTGGCACAGCGAGCCGAATCGGACCGCAGGATTCGCCAGTTCCTCACAGACGCCAGTCACGAACTACGCACCCCGTTGGCCGCGATCCGCGGCTATGCAGAACTCACCCGCCAAGACAGTGTCGAGCTGCCCCCCACCAGCGAGTACGCCTTCGCGCGCATCGAAGCCGAAGCGCAGCGGATGAGCGGCTTAGTCGGTGACCTGCTGCTGATGTCGCGCCTCGACGAGGGGCAGGACCTGCTGGCCGACGAGGTGGACTTGTGCGATGTCGTCGCCGCTGCCGTCAACGACGCATCAGTATCGGGACCCGATCATCGTTGGTCCACGACCGTGCCGACTGCACCGGTGTGGATCAGCGGTGACCGTGATCGTCTACACCAACTCCTGAGCAATCTGCTGACCAATGCGCGGGTGCACACGCCGGCTGGGACGACGGTCACGACCAGCGTCACTGTCGGTGACGACGGATTCGTCGAGGTCACTGTTGCCGACGACGGCACCGGTATCGACCCGGATTTGTTGCCACGTTTATTTGAGCGCTTTGTGCGCGCACACAATTCCCGGTCAGGCGAAATCGCCAGCACAGGGTTGGGATTGGCCATCGTCGCGTCGATTGCCGAAGCCCATCATGGGTCGGTGAGTGCCGAATCAGAGTACGGGCAGACAGTTTTTCGCGTGAAACTACCTCTGACCAGTAACGACTGAACACCGCGAACAAATTTATCGGGATTCGATGTGACTGGATTTATGTGGATTATGTGTGTTGAACATGGGTTTCATTCTGTCTGTAACATGTGAATTCTATATGCTGGAAGACTTCCCGATTCGTATGCATCCGATGTGAATGTCTTGCCGATGTGCGTGTGGGTTCCTAGCCTGGAATCAGGCGCCGAATAAGCGGAAAAAAATGCACACTGACGTGTTTTGTGAAGGATTTCAGTATGACGCGCATATCGGGAACCACTGTTAAGGCTTTAGCCGTCACGACGCTAATCAGTGCGTCCGGTCTCGGTCTGGCGGCACCGGTACTGGCCGCGCCGACAGCACAGGCATCAGCCCAAGCGACGATCGCCGAACTCGAAGCCGATGGCTATCGCGTCATCCTCAACAAGGTCGGCAACGCGTCGATGGACAAGTGCAGCGTCAGCGCGGTACGCCCGGGAACTTCGGTCAAGCACTCGTGGATACAGCGTGGACCCGCAGGAAACGTCAACCCGCTGGTTCGCTACAAAACCGTCTACGTGGACCTCATGTGCAAGCGCTGACCACGGCTGTCTCCGCTCGCGGCCGCCGTCGGCGCGGCCGCGGGTTCAGCAGCGGCGGTCAGTCCGTCGCCCACATCAACGATCGCCTCGCGACACCCGGCGACCAGGCTCAGCCGCCCGGCCAGGAATGCGGGCGTGCCGATCACGCCAAGTCGATTTGGCGGAGCTCGTTGCACCGACGCGATCGTCCTCAGGCCTGCCCGCGTCTGCGCAGCGCGAGACCGCAACGGCCGGCGGGCTGCTGGGCGCCACGGGTGTCGCCGCGATCGATCCGCGGAGGCCCAATCCTGATCCTGGCGGGCCCGTTGCGGCGGCGCAGATCCCCACAGCGACCTGAGGGGGTTGTGAAGGCGCACGTGACCACCCACACCGGGGCAGAGGCATTGCGAGGATGGTCCGCGAGCAGCCGCGTCGAGGATAAACGTGTCCTGAAACCGGTTGCGGTACGGCGGTACTGGGTTGCTCGGCCCGGGCATGTCGCCGGACGATCGCGGACGGGCAAACCCGAGCGGCCCGCATGTCAGCCACAGCGAAGGGCCTCGACACCGTCGTGAGTACCATCGCGCGCTTTGTCAAAGTCTTGCCGAGGCATCGATGGCGTCCAGTCCTGCTGCTGGCCTTGGCATTGTCGGTGCTCGCGACCGGCGGTGTGGCCGTCTCGTCGTGTCCGACGGCCATCGGGTTGTCCTCGGCCTCGGCTGTAGGTGCACCGGCTCTGGCCGCGGGGTCTGTCGACGGTGTGGTCGCCGACCATCTTCACGCTGCCGAAGGCCTCACCTCGTGTCCTGAGGAGTTCGCCATCGCGGTGCTACCACGGCCCGCCGGGGCGGTGGCGGCGTTGGGCGTCGTCATCGCGGTGGTGTGGGCCTGGAGGTTGTGGGGCTTTTCGGTCTGGTCCGCGATGCGTGCTCCGCCGACCATTCCCGCCGTAATCGCCTCGGGCCAGCAGGTATTGATCCGCTTGTGCGTAGCGCGGCGCTGAGCGGGGCGGACGCCTAGGCCACCCCCTGAGGGTGTGACACAGCCTGGGCACAGCTGCTCCCTATTTCTCATTGCCACACGGTCAGGTTGTGGCGCGCCCAGAAAGCCGACACCGGATATGAACGACCTACTGTCGACTCGTTCGACACCACCAGCCGACACCGACCAACCCCAACATCGCTGTCTACAGCGAAATAGTGGCCCCGGGACGTTGGTCGGCCACACCCCAATTCTGCGGGTATCCTCGCCGTTCAGCGACGGTGGAGCTGGCTTTTGGGCCAAGCTTGAGGGCTTCAATCCCGGCGGTATGAAAGACCGGACCGCGATGCATCTGGTGGAACGGGCCCGTGCCCGCGGTGACCTGAAATCCGGAGCACGAATCGTTGAATCGACTAGCGGCACACTGGGTTTGGGGCTAGCCCTCGCCGGCACGGTGTACGGACACCCGGTGACACTGGTCACTGACCCGGGGATGGAGCCGATGATGCACCGGATGCTGGCCGCCTACGGCGCCGATCTGCGGGTCGTCACCCAGCCGCATCCCGACCGGGGCTGGCAAGGCGCACGCTGTGACAAGGTCGCCGAGGTGCTCGCCGCTGACCCGCATGCGTGGAATCCCGACCAGTACAACAATCCCGACAACGTCGAGGCATACCAGGGTTTGGCGCTGGAACTGCACGCCCAACTCGGCACCATTGACGTCTTGGTGTGTTCGGTGGGCACAGGTGGCCACTCTGCCGGCGTCACCCGCGTCTTGCGCCAGTTCAACCCAGATCTGAAGCTCGTCGGTGTCGATACCGTCGGCTCGACCATCTTCGGCCAGCCCGCCGCGACGCGCTTGATGCGCGGCCTGGGCTCCAGCATCTATCCCCGCAACGTCGATTACGCCGCCTTCGATGAGGTGCACTGGGTCGGGCCGGCCGAGGCCGTGTGGGCATGCCGAACGCTGGCAGCAACCCGCTACGCCAGTGGGGGATGGAGTGTGGGAGCGGTCGCCCTGGTAGCCGGGTGGCTCGCTCGTACCCATCGGCCCGATACCACGATCGCCGCGATCTTCCCGGACGGACCGCAACGTTACTTCGACACCGTGTACAACGACGATTATTGCCGCCAGCACGATCTGCTCGGTGTGCGACCGCCCGCCGATCCCGCCGAGATGTGCAGGCCCACCGACCGCGTCGTGCACGCGTGGACGCGCTGCTCGACAGTGTGTGATCCGATGCGTTCTGATCACTGATGGCAGCGCTACGCCAGTTCACAAGCTTTGGTTGGCCCAGCCGCCTGCTGATGATCAACCAATTCGGCATCAACCTCGGTTTCTATATGTTGATGCCTTACCTCGCGGGGTATCTCGCCGGGCCTCTGGGGTTGGCAGCCTGGGCCGTCGGTCTGGTGCTGGGGGTCCGTAATTTCTCTCAACAGGGAATGTTCATCGTCGGTGGAACACTGGCCGATCGTTTGGGCTACAAGCCACTGATCGTGGCGGGCTGTCTTCTGCGCACCGCCGGGTTCGGTCTGCTGGTCGTGGCACAGTCGCTGCCCACACTGCTGATCGCCTCGGCAGCAACCGGTTTCGCAGGAGCGCTGTTCAATCCGGCCGTGCGCGCCTACCTGGCAGCCGATTCGGGCCCACGCCGGGTGCAGGCGTTCGCCATGTTCAACGTGTTCTATCAGGGAGGCATTCTCGCGGGCCCGCTGGCGGGCCTGGCGCTGATGGCCCTTGATTTCCGCATCGCCGCCGCAGTCGCGGCCACGGTATTTCTCGGGTTGACGGTGGCGCAGTTGTTCGCCTTGCCTCAACACACCGCCGACCCGCCGGGTGAGACGACCTCGATCCTTGACGACTGGCGCGTCGTGATGTCCAACCGGGCATTCCGGCGTTTCGCCGCGGCCATGATCGGCTGCTACGTGTTGAACTTCCAAATCTATCTGGCCCTGCCCTTGCACGCCGCCGCGCTCGCCCCTGAACATGAATCGCTGGTCGTGGCAGGTCTTTTCGTGATCTCGGGCATCATCGCTGTGGGTGGCCAGTTGCGCATCACCCGATGGTTCGCCACCAGATGGGGCTCGGCGCGTTCGCTGGTCATCGGAATGGGTGTCCTGGCGGTCTCCTTTGCCCCACTTGCGATCATTCCCGACAGCAATCGGTGGGGCTCCATGGCGGCTCTGATTGCCCTGTTCGCCTGCGCGTCTCTGCTGGCACTGGGCTCGGCCGCGGTATTTCCGTTCGAGATGGACACCGTGGTCTCGCTTGCGGGAAATCGTCTGGTGGCCACCCATTACGGTTTTTACAACACGGTGGTGGGAATCGGGATACTCATCGGCAACCTCGCCACTGGAGCGATCCTGCAAGTCACCCGGGACGCCGGGGTCAGCGAATTACTCTGGGGCGGACTGCTCTTGGTGGGCGCCTTGGCCGCAGTCGCGCTTCACCGCATGAGCCGTGCAGGTGACCTCGACCCCATTCCGGAGATGGCTGTACGCCCAGAATGAGTCGCATTCGAGTTCAATGTGGCGGCGATGTCGGGTAGGTGTGCGCGCCTTGTACACACGATTGGCAGTCGACGTGTCGCGCCCGGCTGGGAGCGGGGTACCGCGCGTGCAATGACCTTGGCATCGTGGGCCGCCGGGCGCGGGGCCTCGTGAGGCGAGCATGGCCGTTGTGGCCGTCGTCAACGCCACCGCCGCAACATGTTTGGTGGCTTCGCGCCCAGTCGGGTGCAGGCAGGAGGGCCTCCGATCGCAACGGCAGCTATCCAAGAGGTTGATATGAATTCAGCGACCACCGCCAGTGTGGTCGGCACAATGACGTCATGGCGATGGTGTCGGACGCTACCCGTGTTCGGCAATCATGGCAGGTACCCCTCGGGCAGATCCCGATGATTCAAGGTACTGACCCCCTGGGGCCTCGTCTGTACAGCGTCGAGGATGCCGCGACGCCGCTGCAGCACCCGCGGGCCCGCCAGGGCGAGAGGGCCCACCACCGCGCCGGTGCCAACATCGACGAGCTCGGCGAGGTCGCAGGTCTCGTGTGCGAGCAAGAGCTGCAGCAGGCTCTGTACTATCGCGCGCTGTTGGAAGACCAGCAGGAGGCCGTCGATGTGGAATTGGCCCATGACTGCTATCTCCTGCGTAGACACCTGGGCGCCGTCGGCGACCGACGTCGCATGCCCCGGATTCGCGAGGCTATCAAGCAAAAGCGCCGCCAGGAGTACCAGATACACTGCCTGCTGGAATCATTGAACTCCAGGTTTTTTCTCTCGCCGCCATCGCCGCCGCCAGGGTTGCTTTTCGCCGTCGAGGTCGAAGCGATCCGCAGCGGCCGTCGGCTGCGGATCGCCGAACTCGATCACGTCGTCACCGTCAGTCGACATGCCAATGTGGAGATGGCAGCCCGGGAGCACATCGCAGTGCACATCGACACTGCCATCAGCCAGATCGCCGTACGCGTCATCCTCAGCGGCCCTCGCACTCACACCGGCCGCTGACATTGCAGCGCGAGACAGCACCTTGCCTGCCCACCACAACCAAGCGTCACGACCGCGGCCATGCTGAATAGTCCTCGATCGAGCCGGGTCGCCGCCGCCGGCCACTACTAACCGAGTCTCCGGTACAGACCGGCGTCGGCCTGCGCGGTGTGGCCGCTGCCCACGCGCGCAGATGTGGCAGCGCAGCCACTGAACACGAGTGTGGCGCAACAACCGTCAATTCCCCGTGCGGTCACTACCGAGAATGCACGCCGTGGTTCGCCGGGTGAGATGGCCGATAAGGCATCGGTGCAACAACTGCCCGACGCGACTCTACGGTGTTTTACCACAGGCGAACCCACGATTCAGGTGTATAGACGATGTGTAATACCTTTGCATTTCACAACCCGATGACCGGTCTGGGATGTGAGTTTCCGGCCGAAAGGTGTTGGTTCCCATCACGCCTGTCGGGTCCACCACGGGCTGGGGGGTCGGAAGCGCCGATGCGGCCTGAGGTCCCCGACGCGACCTGAACCCGATGCGTCCCCTATGTGTAACCCCAACGGACGGTGAATCACCCGCCTGCGTTTCCCGGTCGTTAACCCAGCAGAAGCGTGACCTCCCAAGTGTTTAATGGCTGAACCCGTCATCGGTAGTGACACGACTTTGCGCCCACTGTTACGTTCCCAACGCATCGTTGCCACACACCGAGAGGCGCAGCCGCACCATGTTGAAAACTCTTGCCGCACTTACTGCTGCCTATTCTCTGGCGGCAGCAACGCCGTTGGCTGGTGCCAATCCGACAGAGGGACAACCAGTTCCCGTGATGCCGGCCGCCGACGGCGCAGCACCTGCCGTCGAGGCCAGCGGAGCCGTTCCCTCATCCGCGCCAGGCGTATTGACGACTCCCGAAGGCTGGGTTCTGTCGGTCGCCGCCTCCGACGAGACGCAGCAGTCGGTGGCGCCGCTGACGACCGCCCTGTCGTCGCGGGAGTACGTGGTCGGTGGCAGCTTTATGGGAACGGTGAAGGGCGCCGGGACAGCCGCCTTGGCCGGTGGTGTTCTCGAAGCGGGCTACCAGATCGGTTGTGGCGTCAATGCCGACGTAGTGGATGCACGATTTGGCGGCAGCCTCACCCCGTCCGGAAGCCTGGGCGGCTCGCCCAGTCTGGGGGGCAATCTGTTCGCCCAGATCCGCCCCACCCTCAAGCCGGGGACCACAACCATCGTCCCGGTCACCAAGATGGACTACAAGGGCGACTCCGCCCGCGTGACCATCACAGCCCTTCGCATCAAAATTGATAGCTGCGTCGGCCAATCGTTCATCCGGTCCTACGCGACCTTCACCAGCGCCACGGCCGACACCCAAGACGTCGTCTCGTACGTCGGTGTGACCAAAGCCGTGTGACATCGGTCATCCAAACCTGAACTCGCTCTTGTCGATTCCGCACCGAGAGGTCTCACACACCCCATGCTGAAAATTCTTGCCCCTCTAGTCTCAGCCAGTGCACTGGTGATCATGGCACCAACCGTCCTGGCCGCTCCCGAACCCGCCCCACCGCCCGGACCCGCTGACGCTGCCTCTGCACCCCAAGCCGAACAGGGCCCACCACCAGACAGTGGAATCGTGGCCTCCGGCGAACCCACTGTGGTCACGACACCGGACGATTGGACCCTGAAACTGGCCGCCACAGGCGAGACCCAGTTGCCGATCCCGCCGTTGACCACCGCGCTGTCCTCGCGTGAGTACCTGGCCGGCGGCACCTTTACCGGCAGCGTCGAGGGTGCGGGCCGCACTACCTTGAAAGGCGGCACCCTAGAAGCGGGGTATCAGATTGGCTGCGGTATCGAACTGAGCGCTGTGCGCCTGACCGGCAGCCTTGGCCTGACGTCATCGATCAGCCGGTCCGGCCTCGGCAGCATCAGCGTGCCCATCCAGGGCAACGTGGAAGTCAGACCCAAGCCTGGCGAGGTGCTCAACGTGTCGGTCACCCAGAAGAAGTTCGAGGGCACGAAGTCTCGCGTCACGCTCAAAGATGTACACATCAAGATTGACGGCTGCGTCGGGCAGTCGTTTCTGCGGTCGTATGCCAAGCTGACCAGCGCCACCACCGGCACCCAAGACATCGTCGCCTATTACGGCGTGACCAAAACCGTCTGACCTCAGGCTCTGGGCGATCGCCGGCAATCTCGGATGTGTGTCCGCGGGTCAATCAGCCCTCCGATCACCGGCATGCCGGGGCCGTCGTGCGGGCTTCACACCCTTGCTGAACGTCGGCTTGCCCCAATTGCCAAGCGCGACCCAGCATCCCGCCGGCGCGGCTATCGCATGGCTGCCGGGAGTCGAAAAGGTGGTGTCACGTTGCTACTATCTTACTCAGTAGTTGGTGGCCCGCCTGCTGTCGACGTTGCCGGTCCGGACAGGTTGGCGAGGCATTGCCATCTAGCCAATTTATCGTAATATTGCAATGTATGCATGAATTGCGAAGGGCCGCGGCCTGGGGGATGGGGCGATGACTGACAAGCTGCCATTGGACATCGACGGGTTGCTGCCCGACAGTGACGATCGTTGCGTTGACCGATTAGTGCGCGATCTGACGGCCGATTCCCGTATTGAGCATGCCCACCTGCTCGCCGACGCCGGCACGTCGAGGCTGTGCGTGCACTACGACTCGGCGATGACCGCCGCCGATGTCGAGCAGCACACCCGCCGCATCGCGTCCAATATCGATGCCCAGTACGGGCATTTGCGTTGGGCCGCTGCAGACCTCGCCGCGCGTCCGGGAGACATTCAATCGCTGGTCGGCCGACTCGATGCGCTGCCCGGAGTGGTGGAGACCAGCACCGAGACCGACGGTTTGCGAATCGAGTTCGAGCGTGACCGGATCACTGCCGACGAACTGGTGGCCGTCATCACCGGTGGCCATACCCCCTCGCCTGTCGCCGCCCCGGTCGAGGAAGACCACGGTGATCACGAGCACGGCTGGGGGATGATCTTCGGCGAACGCAGTGAACTGATTTTTGCCGGCCTGTCAGCGCATCCTTGCTCACCGGCTTCCTGCTGGCATCGTTTGCCGATACGCCGCGCAGCGTGGAGATGGTCTTCTACGGGCTCGCTTTCGTACTCGGTGCCTTCTTCACCGCGCAGGAAGCGTGGCAGAGCGTGCGCGCCAAGCGCTTCGAGATCGATTTCTTGATGCTGGTGGCGGCCGCCGGCGCGGCCGCGTTGGGCGAGGTCGCCGAAGGGGCGCTGCTGCTGTTCCTGTTCAGCATCGGCCATGCCCTGGAGGGATACGCGATGGGGCGCGCGCGGCGCGCCATCGAGGCTCTGGCCGATCTTGCTCCCAAGACGGCCCTCGTGCGCCGCGACCGGACCGGCGAAACCGTCGAAGTTCCCGTCGAGCAGCTGCGGGTCGGTGACGTCGTGGTAATCCGGCCCAACGTGCGTATCGCCGCCGATGGCTTCGTCGTCGCCGGCACGAGCAGCGTGGACCAAGCACCCGTCACTGGTGAAAGTGTTCCAGTCGACAAACTGCCCGTTACCGATGTGCGCCAGGCCTCAGCCGCACCCGAGCAGGTGGACAGCTCCTCGCGGGTGTATGCCGGCACGATCAACGGTGCCGGCGCCATCGAGATCCAGGTCACCCGGCTCGCGGCCGACTCGACGCTGTCGCGCGTGGTCCGGCTGGTGTCTGAGGCTCAGGTTGAGGTGTCTCCCACCCAGCGTTTCACCGATAGGTTTCAGCGGGTCTTCGTGCCGGCCGTGCTCGTCGTGGTGGGCTTGTTGCTGTGTGCTGGGTGGGTCATCGACGAGCCGTTCAGCGCGACGGTTTACCGGGCGCTGGCAGTCTTGGTCGCGGCCAGTCCGTGCGCCCTGGCCATCGCCACACCGAGTGCCGTTCTGTCGGCGGTCGCCCGCGCTGCCCGCAGCGGTGTCCTCATCAAAGGTGGCGCCGCCCTGGAGACACTGGGCCGCGTCGATGCTGTCGCGTTTGACAAGACCGGAACCCTCACCCAAGGGATGCCACGTATCGCCGACGTCGTCGTCGCCGACGGTGCCGACCGCACTGAACTGTTGGCGATCGCCGTGTCTGTGGAACAACAGAGCGATCATCCACTGGCACGCGCGATCGTGCGGGACGGCTCGACTCTGTTGGGCGACAACGAGCTTCCACGCGCGACCGATGTACAAGCGGTGACCGGCCGTGGCGTGACCGCCGACGTGGAGGGCGTCAAAGTCCGGATCGGCAAGCGGGAACTGTTCGACGAGGCCGACGAGCTGCCCGCCACGATGGCTGAGGACATCGCGGCGCTGGAGCGATCCGGCCGCACCACCATGCTGGTTCGTGCTGGGGGAAGGTGGCTTGGTGCCATCGGGGTCATGGACACCGCGCGCGGCGAAGCTGTCGATGTCGTCGGGCGCCTCACACAGCTCGGCGTCAAGACCACGGTCATGTTGTCCGGTGACAATCAGCGAGTAGCCGACGCGGTCGCGGCCGAGATCGGCATCCTGCAGGCTCGGGGCGACCTGATGCCCGAAGACAAAGTCACCGAGATCAAGCGTCTACGCGACCAGTACGGCCTCGTGGCGATGGTCGGTGACGGTGTGAACGACGCCCCAGCGCTGGCCTCAGCAAACGTCGGAATCGCCATGGGGGCTGCGGGATCCGATGTCGCGCTGGAAACCGCCGATATTGCGCTCATGGCTGACGATCTGAAAGCACTCCCGTTCGCCGTCAAGATCAGCCGACGATCGAACAGGATCATCGCGCAGAACTTGTGGGCGAGCCTAGGCGTGGTGGCTCTGCTCATTCCCGCAACGATCTTCGGTCTGGGTATCGGTCCAGCGGTGCTTATCCATGAGGGGTCCACACTCATTGTGGTGGCGAACGCGCTGCGGCTTCTTGCGTTGCGTGAGCAAGGCTGATGGAACCAGACCTGCAGCTGGTGGGATTCGCGGGCCGGTCGGATCCGGCGGGGGAGCAATGACAGGCGCGCACATGTCGGCAACTGCGGTTAGCCGGTGGATTGTGCTGGGCAGTGTGCCGGTCGTCGCGGTGATGCTGGTGATGGTGGTCCCCAGGGTAGGTGTCGCGACGGTGGGCGACGCCGGCATCGTGGCGCTCGGGCCGGTGACGACGACGGGCCAGTTGGTCGGATACTGGGCAGCGACGCTGGCCGGCGCGTTTTGTCTGGGTGCGCTCGTGTGGATCGTGGTCACCGCCAAGCCCAGTGCCAGCGGCCGCATCGACGTCGCCGCGTTTGGTGTTCACAGGTGGATCGAACGCGTGGCCATCCTGTGGGCGGTGTGCTCAGTGGCGATGGTGCTGCTTGTCTCGGCGGCCGAGGCCGGGATACCGATCGGAAAACTGGTCCGCCGAGTCGATTTCGTCAATGCGATCGTGGCGTCAGAGGCCGCGCTGGGATGGTGCGTCACTGCGGGCTGCGCCGTCGTGCTGGCCGTATGGATACGATTCACGTTGCGTTGGATCGGTCATTGCCTGGCCTTAATGCCTGCCGCTGTCGCCGTGGTTGCGGTGCCGGTGACCGGTAATGCCGGGCAGGGCCCCGATCACGACATCGCGACAAGCGCTGTGATCGTGTTTGCGCTGGCGCTGGCGGTCTTGACCGGCACCACGATGGTGGCGGCCCTCAACCGAGACGTTCCGCACCGAATCCGGGTCCTGCACGTCGTGTGCGCAGCAGTCGCTGTGGGTTACGGTCTGCTGCTGGCGACCCTGGGATTGGGGGGCACGCCGATCTGGGATTCCAGATACGGGTGGGCAGTGCTGGCGGCGGGGGCCATGCTGATGCTGGTACTGCTCGTTGACGGTGCTTTGTTAGCGTTTGGCCGCGCTCGGGCGGGCCCGGTCGACATTGGGTCTGCGGTCGCGCTGGTCGTCGCCGGTGCGGCGGTGGCGGTGGCCTCGACCAGTATCCCGCCGCGGTTTGCCACGCAGGAGTTCTCGACGTGGGACATTTTCCTGGGCTACCAGCTCACCGATGCGCCCGACGTCGTGGGCTTGCTGACGGTATGGCGCTTCGACCCGTTTATCGGGACCGCGGCCATCGTGGCTGCACTGAGCTATGTCGTCGCCGTGGCTCTGCTGCGCCGCCGCGGGGATCACTGGCCGGTGGGACGCACCATCGCCTGGACCCTGGGTTGCGCAGCCTTGCTGATCACCACGAGCTCCGGAGTGCGGGCCTACGGCTCAGCGATGTTCAGCGTCCACATGGCCGAACACATGGCGCTGAACATGTTCGTCCCCGTGCTCCTGGTGCTCGGCGCACCCGTCACCCTCGCGCTGCGGGTGCTGCCCACCGCGCCGAAAGGTGAAACGCCTGGACCCCGCGAGTGGCTGGTGTGGTTCGTGCACGCGCCCGTGACCCGGTTCCTATCGCACCCGGTCACGGCGTTCCTCCTGTTCGTCGGATCGCTGTACCTCGTCTACTTCACCCCCCTGTTCGACACCCTGATCCGGTATCACTGGGGCCACGAGCTCATGAGCGTGCACTTCCTGCTCACCGGCTACCTGTATTACTGGGGCATCATCGGCATCGACCCCGGACCGCGGCGCCTGCCCTTCCTGGGGCGGCTCGGGCTCCTGTTCGCCGTGATGCCCTTCCATGCCTTCTTCGGTATCGCCACGATGACGATGACCTCATCGCTGGGTGAGAGCTTCTACCGGTCCGTCAATCTGCCCTGGCTGCAAAACATTTCAGACGACCAACACCTCGGCGGCGCCATCGCATGGGGTTCCAGCGAGCTGCCGGTGATCATCGTGGTGATCGCCCTGGTGACCCAGTGGGCACGCCAAGACCGCCGAGCGGGCGCGCGAGACGACCGCCACAGCGACCGCGGGTACGACGACGAACTCGACGCCTACAACGCGATGCTGCGTGAGCTCGCCCGAAACCGGCGCTGAATCGCAGCTCTGGCACCGCTACCAGAGGTGCGCAGCCGGCAAGCCTGCCTAGTTGCGGCGTGTGGTCGCCGCCTGGGCGCCGCAATCGCATCGTTTCGTTCAGATGCTGGCAGCCGGGCCATAAGCCGCCACCGATCCCGCCCGCACCGATGCCATCTGTGTTCACCGCCGAGCAAGTACCTTTGCCCGAGTGCCATCGTCTGACGCCCTAGCCGCCTCGGTGCGCGGTGCTGACTGCAGGCGCGCAAAAAAACCCCCGCCCATGACCGCCTCAGCCGATGGGTGAGGACTCCTGCACGCTGTGTGGAACTGTGCGCGTGCGAAGTACGTACTTGTATAGTAGAACGGGTTGCAGGTCGGTGCTCCTCTTCTGCGCGGGCAAGATGGTCTGACGCTACGGCGCACGACCCGCGATCGATCGTTATGGAGGTTGTGTTGGTGGCCGAAGCGCCCCAGTCGCAGGATTCGTTTATCGCGCGATCAACTGCGTTCCGGCAGCACCGGTGACATGCGGCAGCGCTCTGAGCAGGTTCGGGCCGAGCGGACGCTGCGTTTGGACCTCGCGGTGACGGTCGTGGGTCCGGCCACCGCACCCGGTGAAGCCACCCGGGTGATGTTCACCGATGCGACGCCGAACTGGCGTGGCGCGGTCGGGATCTGGACCCAGACCGCTGCAGGCACTGGGGAAGCACCGTGAAATCAATCGACGCTCACCTGTCCCGCCGCCAGTTTGTCGGGCTGACGACCGCAGCGGCCGGACTGCTGACGATCGGCGCCTGCGCCGAAAACTCCTCTCCACAAGAACTATCGGGTAGGGGAGGCCAGCCGGTCTATACATTGCCCGACCTCGACTGGGATTACGGTGCACTAGATGTAACTCCCAGACAGGTTGTGAACGGCGTGGTGAGCGGAAGTAGGTGAGGACCTCCGGTATCGGTGTGGTTACCAAACACGCACATCCGATTACCGAGAGGTCCTCATGGTCCACGCTAATGCTTCGTTGACTCCTCGTGGGCGGTTGCGGCTTGCGCAGGCGGTTGTTGATCAGGGCTGGAGTTTGCGGCGCGCGGCTGAGCGGTTCCAATGTTCGGTGGCCACAGCCAAGAAATGGGCCGACCGTTATCGCGACGGTGGCGAAGCAGCGATGGTAGACCGGCCCAGCCGGCCGCATCGCAGTCCGTTGCGGTTGCCGAAACGACGTGAGCGGCGCATCGTCAACCTGCGCTTCACCCGGCGCTGGGGCCCACATCGCATCGCCGCTTACCTGCACCTGCCACGCTCGACCGTTGAGGCGGTGCTGCGCCGCTACCGGATGCCATTGCTGCGGCACCTGGACCAAAACACCGGGTTACCGGTACGCCGGCCCAAACCCCGCCGCTATGAGCACCCGGCTCCCGGCGACTTGGTCCATGTCGACGTCAAGAAACTGGGCCGCATCCCCGACGGGGGCGGCCATCGCAAGCTGGGTCGCCAAGCCGGCCGGCGCAACCGCTGCGGCATGGGATACACGTTCTTGCACCACGCCGTTGATGACCACTCCCGGCTGGCCTACTCCGAGGACCTCACCGACGAACGCAAAGAAACCGCCGCGGGATTCTGGAAACGCGCCAACGCGTTCTTCGCCGACCACGGCATCACCGTCAAACGAGTGTTGACCGACAATGGATCCTGTTACCGGTCAAAGAATTTCGCTGAAGCGCTCGGCCCCGACATCACCCACAAGAGGACCCGGCCCTACCGGCCACAGACCAACGGCAAAGTCGAGCGATTCAACCGCACCCTGACCACCGAATGGGCCTATGCGCAGACCTACCGCTCTGAGGCCGAACGCGCCGGAACCTACCAGCACTGGCTGCATCACTACAATCACCACCGACCCCACACCGGCATCGGCGGAATGACACCAATCGAGCGCCTACGCGTTCACAACCTACCCGTGAAGAACAACTAGAGCCGCATATTTCCGGTGAGATCAACGAGTTGCATCACGCCAAGCATCACGCGACCTATGTCAACGGTGCCAACACGGCCCTCAAACAGCTCGACGACGCGCGGTACAACAACGACTACGCCGCGATCGTGTTGCATGAGAAGGATCTCGCCTTCAACCTCGGGGGACACATCAACCACAGCATCTGGTGGAAGAACCTGTCCCCGGACGGCGGCGGCACGCCGGCGGGGCCGCTGGCGGCCGCTATCGACGAGCACTTCGGCTCCTTCACCCTTTTCCGTGATCAGTTCGCTGCCGCCGCCAACGCCGTACAGGGATCGGGATGGGCGTGGCTGGGCTATGACACCCTCGGGCGAAAGCTGCTGACTTTTCAGATGTATGACCAACAGTCGAACGTGCCGCTGGGCATCATCCCGCTCCTGGGGTTGGATGTTTTCGAGCACGCCTACTATCTCCAATACAAGAATGTCCGCGCCGATTACGTGGCGGCGTTCTGGAATGTGGTCAACTGGCCTGACGTTCAACGTCGATTCGATCTCGCCGTGTCCCGATCATCCGGCCTGATCTTCCCCTGACGTGGTAAAAACCAGGACCCTACCGACGCGCGGTCCTTCCTGGCCGATCTGCGCTCGGGCGTCGTTGATGCCGCTGACGCACCTGTGCGCACCGCAGCGCTGCATGTGTGGTCGTGCCGGCGCGGCCACCTGCCGTTACTACGGCATCAGCCGCAACGTGTTCCGCCGGTACGTCCTGGGCGGATCACCGCTACAGGTCAGCGAGCCCGTGGCCAGTCTGACCGTGATGGTCGCCGGCGTTCTCACAGAAACGCGGAATGCTCGCAGCTCCGTGGATGATCGCACGGTGTGAGTGGGGAAGTGATTATGTGCCCTGCGCCGCCGTGAGCGGCGCACTGCCGATGTCATTGTCTGGCCGCCGATCCCCGCAACTACGTAGTACGGCAGTACGTATGAAGTACAGTTGTTATCAGCGAGGTGGTGACGGAGACTGCGAGCGCTGATCGCGGTTGCAGACACGCTTGTCCCCGATACTGCACGGCCCGCGATCGATCATTACGGAGGATCTCTTGGTAGCCGAAGCGCCCCCAATCGGAGAACTCGAGGCACGTCGTCCTTTTCCGGAACGGATGGGCCCCAAGGGCAACCTGATCTACAAGCTCATCACGACGACCGATCACAAGCTGATCGGCATCATGTACTGCGTCGTCTGCTTCGCCTTCTTCTTCATCGGCGGTCTGATGGCGCTGTTCATGCGTACGGAACTGGCGATGCCCGGGTTGCAGTTCCTGAGCAATGAGCAGTTCAACCAGCTGTTCACCATGCACGGCACGGTGATGCTGCTGTTCTACGCCACCCCGATCGTGTTCGGGTTCGCCAACCTGGTGCTCCCGCTTCAGATCGGCGCGCCCGACGTGGCGTTCCCGCGGCTGAACGCCCTGTCGTTCTGGCTGTTCCTGTTCGGCGCGCTGATCGCCCTCGGCGGCTTCATTACGCCGGGCGGTGCCGCGGACTTCGGCTGGACGGCCTACTCGCCGCTGACCGACGCCATCCACTCGCCGGGTGCCGGCGGTGACCTGTGGATCCTGGGTCTGGCCGTCGGTGGTCTTGGCACCATCCTCGGTGGCGTCAACATGGTCACCACCATCGTCTGCATGCGCGCGCCCGGCATGACCATGTTCCGGATGCCGATCTTCACCTGGAACATCCTGGTGACCTCGATCCTGGTGCTGATCGCGTTCCCGATCCTGACCGCCGCGCTGTTCGGCCTGGCCGCCGACCGCCACCTGGGCGCGCACATCTACGACCCGGCCAACGGCGGTGTCCTGTTGTGGCAGCACCTGTTCTGGTTCTTCGGTCACCCCGAGGTGTACATCATCGCGCTGCCGTTCTTCGGCATCGTGTCCGAGATCTTCCCGGTGTTCAGCCGCAAACCGATCTTCGGTTACACCACCCTGATCTACGCCACCATCAGCATCGCGGCCCTGTCGGTCGCGGTGTGGGCGCACCACATGTACGCCACCGGCGCGGTCCTGCTGCCGTTCTTCTCCTTCATGACGTTCCTGATCGCGGTCCCGACCGGCATCAAGTTCTTCAACTGGATCGGAACGATGTGGAAGGGCCAGTTGACCTTCGAGACGCCGATGCTGTTCTCGGTCGGCTTCCTGATCACCTTCCTGCTGGGTGGCCTGTCCGGTGTGCTGCTGGCCAGCCCGCCGATCGACTTCCACGTAACCGACAGCTACTTCGTCATCGCGCACTTCCACTACGTGCTCTTCGGCACCATCGTGTTCGCCACCTATGCGGGCATCTACTTCTGGTTCCCGAAGATGACCGGACGTCTGCTCGACGAGCGCCTGGGCAAGCTGCACTTCTGGCTGACCTTCATCGGCTTCCACACCACCTTCCTGGTGCAGCACTGGCTCGGTAACGAGGGCATGCCTCGTCGCTACGCCGACTACCTGCCCACCGACGGCTTCACCACGCTCAACGTGATCTCCACGATCGGTGCCTTCATCCTGGGCATCTCGACGCTGCCGTTCGTGTGGAACGTGTTCAAGAGCTGGCGCTACGGCGAGCCCGTGACGGTCGACGACCCCTGGGGTTACGGCAACTCGCTGGAGTGGGCGACCTCCTGCCCGCCGCCGCGGCACAACTTCACCGAGCTGCCCCGGATCCGTTCGGAGCGCCCGGCGTTCGAGCTGCACTACCCGCACATGGTCGAGCGGATGCGCGCCGAGGCCCACGTGGGCCGCACGCATCACCCAGAGCTCACACCCAACGCGCACACCTCTGCATAGGCCGCACCACAGTCGGTGCGAGGCCAGAAGACAATCGAAACCAGTGCCCGCTCAACACCTCTCGGGATGAGTGTCAACACCTCAGACACATGGCAACGGTCGGGCCAACCCGCAAACAAAATCCGGGATTCAACGGCGATGCCCGAACCGCCGGCATCACAGCGGCGGATCGGGCAATCGCAGAAGAGATTTCGCATCGTGTACGGCCGAGAAGGACTATAGAAATCGACTCGGCCACAGGTAACGCCGTTTGGACTTGGTGATGGTGACCGGTGTAGGAATCACGGCCCCGATAGCGCCCGCCCTGACTCGCGCTGCAAGAGTCGGGGACTCACGGCCCTACGGCTTGCAGGCAAGGTCGACGTAGACGGTTGGTGATGCCGGAGGTTGATTGCGAACGCCCGCCCGGATGGGCGGATTCGTTAGTTGAGACGCCTTACGTCCGGGGCGGACAGCTTTCACGGTGCATTGGTCGATGGGCCCGTCGCCAATCTTGCTGATCATGACGTGGAAGCCTTGCGCCTGCAACATGCCAATGGTGGCCTGCGCACTCTGCTGCGCGGTGGGCGCCGCTCCGGCCGGGCCCGCCAGGCCCACCGCGACGATGCTCGCCGCGGCGCCGACAAGAAGTGACGTTGTCTTACGGCGCTTTCGATAGGTCATCGAGATTTCTCCTTTCGTCGGGGTTCAACCGACGCATTGCCTGGGCCATTAACCTCGTGGCCAGAATATGTTCAGGTCGGCCAACCAATGCGATATTCATATCGAATGCCTTTCTAACGGCTCCGAACAATACAGACGCATATCATTTACCTAGCATTCGTAAATCATCGTCCTGTCGACAACGTGTCAACAACCAACAATTGGCTGCTCGGCGGTGTCAAAATATGTGAAAAATCCTGGCCTGCAACCGGATGCGCTCCTGGGCCAAGCTCCTGGCGACCGTCGAGGTAATCAGCCGGTCCGCACTTTTCCGCGACGCGACCGGTGATGTGGATGAACGTCATAGCACTGCGTCAATTGGTCCCAATGCTGCAACGACGCATTATCGGTCACTCATTGGCCATTTCGATGCGACACCTCAACCCGAAGTTCGCAGGGGATAGCTCCGGTGATGGCGGGCCTCCGGCTTGTTGTTGGCACCAAGCGGGGATGCAAATCTCGCGGTCGGCAAGGAGGTTGCCGCGAGTCCGACGACGGCGGTGCTCACAACGGAGGATCGGCGCCGGCAGTCGATCACAGTGATCGTCAAGACTGCCGG
This sequence comes from Mycobacterium sp. 48b, assembly GCF_048282725.1. NCBI lineage: Bacteria > Bacillati > Actinomycetota > Actinomycetes > Mycobacteriales > Mycobacteriaceae > Mycobacterium > Mycobacterium sp. 48b. The sequence continues at coordinate 4,295,919 of NZ_JBLVUL010000001.1, read as the reverse complement.
CACACGCTCGCCCATGCGGATGGCCAAGCGCAGCCCCAGGGGCCCCGCCCAACCAGCGGGGAATAGCGTGTGTGCGGGATGCAGGATGAGGCCGTCTACCGGGTGGTCTCAGATCGAGGATGGGGTCTCGTTGAAGCCCTCCGGTTCGCATTGCATCGTGATGTGAGTGATCGAGTATTCGCTTGCCAACACGTCGCGCACCGCTTGCAGAACGGCGGCGTACTCACCGTCGGGCGCAACCACGATGTGCGCCGTTGCGGTTTCCATACCCGCGGTCAGCGTCCAGACGTGCAGATCGTGTACGGCACGCACACCCGACACCTTCTCCAGCTTGCGTTGGACCTCGTCCACGTCGAGCCCCCGCGGGGCGAACTCCATGATGATCCAAAACGCCTCGCGCATCAGCGCAGCGGTGCGGGGCAAGATGAACAGGCCGATCGCGGCACCGACAATCGGATCGGCATACCGCCACCCCGTTACGGTCACGATGACCGCCGCGACGATCACGCCGATCGAGCCCAACATGTCCGACAGCACCTCTAGGTAGGCGCCCTTGACGTTGAGGCTCTCCTTGGCCCCAGCGGTGAGCAGCCAGAAGCTCGTGGCGTTGACCGCCAGCCCGACTACCGCAACGATGAGCATCGGCACACCCAGGACGTCCGGCGGCTCCCGGAACCGCTCGTATGCCTCATACAGGATGTAGCCCGCTACACCGAACAGCAGCAGACCATTGCCCAGTGCGGCAAGCACTTCCAGCCGGTAGGTGCCATAGGACCGCTGACCGGTTGCGGGGCGCCGAGCAAAGTAGATCGCCGCCAGCGCCATACTGATCCCCAGTACATCGGTGCCCATGTGCGCGGCATCAGATATCAGAGCCAGCGAGCCGGTGATGATTCCACCGATCAGCTCGACCAAGAGGTAGCCCCCGGTGAGCGCTAGCGCTGCCCATAACCGCTTGACGTGTTTGGCGCTCGCCGAGACGGCCGAACCGTGCTCTTGTCCTTGCCCCACGACCCGCCTCCCTAAAAAACGCGGACAGGGCCCGCGGTGAAATCTCTTGGCGGTCTTGACTGCCTCGTCCAGTGGGCCAATCCTAATGGTCGCCCGCTCGCTGTCATGGGATCACGGGGATCGAATTGGCACTGCGGTAACGCGCACCAACATCGAAAGCCGTTGTGCACCTCAAAAAGCGATCTCGACTGACCGGACCAGCCCAGCAACGTGGCGCCGACCAGCACCAGCAGTCGGTAGGGACATCACCGCACGGTTTCACACACACGGTCGGTCAACTCCGCGATGGCCATCGTCTCGTTGACTGCGATGTCGCAAGAATCCGCGGTCGGGATCCACGTGCAACCCGTCACGGGCCTGGCCGGGAGCGTCCGCCGCAGCGGGCGGCCGCCCCGCTCTACTGCGGTGATCGAACCCCCGGCCGACTGACTGGACAATACGTCCGCCGTGGTTACCTCTGGCTTTATTTGCAGAGCACCCCTACAGAATCCACCGCTGTGCTCAGTGGTGCCCGTATCGGCGACCGTGGTGGCTGTCGTAACCTCCGCCCCCGAACAAGGAGCCGAGGAAGCCGCCCTGCTGATAGGGCTGCGGTGGGTACTGCTGAGGTGGTGGATACTGCTGCGGCGGCGGTGCCGACGGAGCCGGCGGTTGGGCAGCAGCGGCATAGAACTTCGATTCGGCCTGCGCGAGAACTTCAAGCTCGCCCCGGTCGAGAAATATTCCGCCGCATCCGGTGCACTGGTCGATCTCCACCCCGAACCGTTGCACCGCCAACATCTGTGAGCTGCATTTCGGACAGAGCACTGCTGCTCCGCCGCCTCCGGAAGGCACTGAACTCGATGACTGTGTCATCTTCGGCCCCCTTCTGTATCGGTTGTCATCAACACCGTCAGTCTATGCGCGCGTACGCATTTGCGCCGCGACCCACCGAATCGACTTTCCCGAGCGGGCCGGCGGATAACCGAGCGCGGGGGCACTCCTGCGGTCACCTGCAGGTGACGATGTGACGATGAAGGCCGGTTCAACGCGTTCTGGGGGGTTGCGTTGGCGCCCATTGATTTCAGCGCTCTCGGTGGATCACGTTTGGTCGCCAATTTCGGCGGGGCCGGACACATTTCTGCCTTCAACCCCGGGCGACGGCAACTGTCATCGACCTGCCTACGGCTTGTCCGCCGGCAACCCGATCCAGCCGCTCTACGTCGGTCCGCGACGAACTGCGCCTGCACGTTCGTCGACGATCGTCACCGGCGACGCGGAGTTTTCTTACTGCGTGAGCCCTGTTCGTTGTGCAAGCCAAGGTAATTCACGCATCAAGGCGGTGGAGAACACTTGCCAGTCATGACCGCCGGGCACTTCGCGGTACGTGGTATCCATGCCAGCAGCCCGGGTGGCGTCGTAGACGGCGCGGACTTCTGCCTTGGTGTCACGGTCATCGGCGCCGACCACCACCGCTCCTGCGCTGTCGGGGTAGCGGCGCGCACGCAGCAAATCCAACGGGTTGATGCGTTGGAACGCTGCCTTATCGCCGCCGAATGCTTCGGCGATGGTCTGAGACTGATCGCCCAAGCTGGGCTCAGGGCCCCCGGATATGTCGAGGAAGGTGGGGTAGACGTCAGGGTAATTTGTGGCGAGCTGAAGCGCGCAGGTTCCTCCGTAGGAGGCGCCGCCGACGGCCCACGCTTGCGGTTCTTGATCGACAGCAAGATTGGCCTTGATCCAGGCCGGGACGTCGCGGGCGATGTAACTGGCGGCGTTGCCGAGCCGCGAATCCAAACACAGAGGGTTACCGAAAGGGCTCCCGGTGCCATCGACGACGACTACCACCGGCGCCAGACCGCGGTGGGCTCGCGCGAACTCATCCAAAATCTGGACGAGTTTGCCGCCGCGCAGCCAGTCCTGCGGTGATCCGGGCTGTCCTGGTACCAGAATCAGCACTGGCAGTTGGGGGCGGGGATCGGCGAAAAAGGCTGGTGGAAAGTAGAGTTCGGCATTGCGCGCAGGAAAGCCCGACAGCGACCCCGGGATCGGCGCTGAAGACAGTTTGCCCCCGCGCGGTAACCCGGGTGGAGGTGACCAGCGCATCGCGAGCGGGCCGACGTCGGCCAACAGTCGCGGTGGACGCTTCACGACTTCGGGCAGCGCGACATAGCTGAAGCGCCGGGCCCCCACCGCATCGGCCAGCGTGGGATAGGCAGCGAATATCACATTGACTTGATTGGCACAGGCCAAGACGACGACCGCCGCGGCGGCGGCAGACCACAGCATACGACGCATGCCCGGGGCGAGGAACCCACCAACTGCCACGACCGTCACAGCGAACACCGACACCCCAGCCCACACGTATATCAGCGGTTGCAGGCGGTCGGGAAACAGCTTCCACTCGTTGCGTGCCAGGTCGGCGACGATGATCGTGGTGACCACAGCCACCAGCGCGCACGCAGCCAACATCACCGCCTTGGTACGCCCGCGGCGGGGCGCCATGACCATGAGAGCCAATAGCAGTGCGGCGGCTCCGATTCCGGCCAAACGCAGCAGGACCGGGAGCGGACCGGACAGCAATGCCCAGCTCAGCACCTCGCTACACCGTTGAGTCGCAGGTCGTTTGTGCCGTTGGCGAGTTCTGGGTGATGTGCGCGGGCATCGACGGGCATCGGCTCAACCATGTGCAGGCAGTGCCGATGGAACGCCGGGCGCTCCGAACAGATCCGGGGTAGCTCGGTGAAGTAGCGCCGTGGCAGCGCCACGGCAAGCGCATCAATCCGCAGCGGGAGCACCAGGTTGAGTTCTCCGACTGGGGGCGCTTCGGCTACCAAGACAACCTCCGTAATGATCGATCGCAGGCCGCGCGGTATCGGGGACGAACGCCTCTTGCACCGGTCCGGCACTGGCAAATCTGTGCCGCCAACTGGCCAGATAACAACTGTACTTCATACGTACTGCCGTACTACGTAGTTGCGGGGATCGGCGGCCAGACAATGACATCGGCCTTGCGCCGCTCACGACGGCGCAAGGAACATCGCGACACCGGCCGGCCGTTGAGTGTCGAAGCCCTCGACTGCGGGCATGGAAGCTGCGCGTCGGCGGCGACCACCCGCGCGCGAGGCATTCGTCGATGGGGCGCAGGGCCGAAGCATGCGGCCCATTACCTTTCGGAATTGCGTTCCACTCCCGTGTGTTGACGATCCGCGTATGTGCGAGCATTCGGCCTCGGCGTGAGCCCCGTGTGCGGGCTTCATTTAGGCGGCGCCGGCAAGTGATTTGACCTGGGTGGGGGTCACCTGCAGGACGCCGGCGCTGGCGATGTCGTAGAACAGGCCGATGACGTTGACCCGCCGAGCCAAGGGATGGGACTGCAGGGTCTGCACCTGTACGGCGATGTTGACCATCGACAGCTGATCCACCGTTCCGAAGCCGGCTTCGGCCGCGGACTGCGCGACCGGGTGATTACCTTCGTCGAAAGCCGTGATCGACGGATCACCATGGGCCAGCCAGGATTCCAGATGCTTGGCACCGGCGTCGGTCTTGCCCAGCATCGCGGTCATCGCGCCGCAGCTGGAGTGTCCGCACACCACGATCGAGGAGACATCGAGCTTGTCCACGGCGAACTCGATGGCCGCCTCGATCGAGGGGTCGGTCTGGCCGGCCGGGATCATGTTGCCGATGTTGCGCACCGTGAACAGGTCGCCCGGGCCGCTGCTGGTGATGACGTTGGGCACCACCCGCGAGTCGGCGCAAGTCAGGAACAGCGTCTCGGGGCGCTGGGCATGGGCGAGTTCCTGCATGTGCGGGCGCAGCACCGGGGCGGTGCGCCGGTGGTAGGCGGCCAGGCCGTGCAGCACCGAAGCCGTCTCTTCGCGCTGCCACGAGCTCCACGGCACCACGCCGGAGCGTTTGTCGAACGGGGTGAAGCCGCGCATCGGCGGGCCGGCGACGGCGCTGCCCATCTCGACTACACCCACGTCGTGGATGTCGACGGCGCCGCCGGTGGCCACGTGCTGGCGCTTCCACGCTTCGATGGTCTCGTGGGCGGCGTGGTCGATGAAGTCCACCGACAGTTCCACGGTCACCGCGGTGCCGGTCGGCACCTGCGCCAGTGCGCTCGTCAGGCGGGGCAGGGACAGGAACGTGGCCGAGCCCTCGATGGCGACGCGCCAGGTGTCCTCGCCGGTGGACTCGGAGACGATGTTGGTGCGCACCACACGCCACACGGTCAGGGCGACCGCCAGCGCCAGGCCGATCAGCACGCCTTCGAGCAGGTTGAGGAACACCACACCCGCTACTGTCACCGCGTACACAGCGAGATCGCCGGTACGCCAAGCGGTTTCAATGTGCGCGCGTTTGACCAGCTGGCAGCCGATGACGATCAGCAGGCCGGCCAGGGCGGCGGTGGGGATCATCTGGGCCAGGCCGGCGAACGGCACGGCGAAGATCAGAATCCACACCCCGTGCAGGATGGCCGACGCCCGGGTGCGGGCGCCGGCGGCGACGTTGGTGGAGCTGCGCACGATCACACCGGTAACGGGCAGCCCGCCGATGGCACCCGAAACCATGTTGGCGGTGCCCTGGCCGATCATCTCGCGGTCGAAGTTGGTACGCGGGCCGGTGTGCAGGCGGTCCACCGACACCGCCGACAGCAGGCTCTCGACGCTGGCGATCAGTGCGACGGTGAGCACACCGGCGGCGAAGCCGCCCCAGTTGCCCTGGGGCAGGGAGGGCAGGGACAGTGCGTCGATCAGGGAGCCGTTGATCTGGATGCGGGTGACGTCACCGAAGGCCGGCAGCAGCGACAGCGCGGTGACGCCGACGATGGCCACCAGCGGACCGGGCACCTTCTTCACCGCTTTGGGCGCCCAGCGGCAGGCCACCAGGATGGCGATCACCAGGCCGCCCAGAACGACGCCGTGGCCGTGGGCGTTGATCAGCTTTCCGGGCAGTGCGGTGACGTTGGCCCAGGCCGAGCTGTTGGAGCTGCCGCCGAGCAGCACGTGGATCTGCTGCAGGGCGATGGTGATGCCGATGCCGGCCAGCATCGCGTGCACGACGACGGGGGAGATGGCCAGCGCGGCGCGTGCCACCTTGCTCAGTCCGAACAGCACCTGCAGGATGCCCGCGCAGACGGTGATGGCGCAGGTGACCTTCCAGCCGAACTGCGAGATCAGGCCGGCGACCACCACGGTCAGCCCGGCCGCGGGTCCGCTGACCTGCAGCGGCGATCCGCCCAGAATGCCGACGAGGATGCCGCCGACGATGGCGGCGATGATGCCGGCCAGCACCGGAGCGCCCGACGCCACGGCGATACCCAGCGACAACGGCAGGGCGACAAGGAACACCACCAGTGAGGCGGGCAGGTCGTATCGCAAGATGGCCCGGGCCCGTTCGGCGAGTTGGGTAGTTTGCTGCATTGCGCGCCTCCGTGCTGGAGTTGATGATTGTGCGTACCCGCCTCATTGCGGGTACGCACAAAAGTTGTTGACGCCGTTGTCGGTGGACAACTTCGAAAGGCGTTGGAGCGCAGCGCAACCCGGGCCTGTTTCTGGACCCGTTGGAACTCGGCAACACCCAATTGCTAAGGGCGAGGGTATTTATCGCCCAGGGCAGGTGCAAGGAAATGCGTGGCATGCATAGAGAACCCAAATATTTGGGGGATGCGCAGAACGCTGAATATGCCTGATAGGAGAGTGAAATGGCGGCATCCAAACCCATCACCAGCATTACGCGGTTCATTCCATTGGTCGAAACCGTCGGGTTTGCAACAATTTTCACATGAATCACCAAACTATTTCCCAGGCAGCAGGGTCGCGGTGGCTGATATATACAGCGTTTCCTTAGAGCTCGATATGAACTCCGTGACTCGGGTCTATGCGCCCCGCACAATGGAAGTATGACGGCGATGTCGGTTCCTCCCCGTGCCCAGCAACCCCGCCAGGCCATCCTCGGACAGCTGCCGAAAATCCACCGCACCGATGGATCCCCAATCCGGGTCTTGCTGGTCGATGATGAGCCGGCGCTGACCAACCTGGTCAAGATGGCCCTGCACTATGAGGGCTGGGAAGTCGATGTGGCGCACAACGGCCACGACGCGGTAGCCAAGTTCGACGAGATCGAACCCGACGTCTTGGTGCTCGACATCATGCTGCCCGACATCGACGGCCTGCAGATCCTGCGGCGGGTCCGGGAGGCCGACGGCTATACGCCCACGCTGTTTTTGACCGCCAGGGATTCGGTGCTGGACCGGGTATCGGGGCTGACCGCCGGTGCCGATGACTACATGACCAAACCGTTCAGCCTCGAGGAGTTGGTGGCCCGGCTGCGCGGGCTGCTGCGCCGCTCCAGCCACACCACGCCGGTCTCCGATGAAACCCTGGAGGTCGGCGATTTGGTGCTCGACGGGGCCAGCCGCGAGGTCACCCGGGCCGGTGAGCCGATCAACCTCACCGTCACCGAGTTCGAACTGTTGCGCTACCTGATGCGTAACCCGCGCCGGGCGCTGAGCCGCGCCGAGATCCTGGACCGGGTGTGGAATTACGGGTTCGGCGGGAAGTCCAGCATCGTCGACCTCTACATCTCCTACCTGCGCAAAAAGGTCGATACCGACCGCGAGCCGATGATCCACACCGTGCGCGGCGTCGGCTACATGCTCAGATGATCGCGTGGGATTGCGATTGCCAAACCTGTGCGGAAGTCTATCGCTAGCCCACCCCGATCCTGAGCGCTGGCTCACATCCGACACCGCCATCTACGCAGGTTGTACGTAAGTTGTTGTCCGGCGGGCGCGCAAAGCGCTGCGCGCTGAATTCGTCATGTCGGCGCCGGGTGCGCTTTCACCGGTCACGGCTGTGGGGCGAGATGTCGTGCCTTCGGGGGTTTCGAGCAAGGGCGCTCACCACCTACTAGCGAAGTGCGTAGTTGTACCTCACCAGTGCAGAACGTGGGTGAGGTGATGTTCGGGGTTCTGCGGCGACGGCGCAGCAGCGTGTGGGGTGGGGCCAGCGATGGTGCAAGGCACGGCGAGCCGCTAGCCTCACAGCAACGGCGTCTTGCCGGCACGGCACGAGGGGATGGGAGTGGTCGTTCTGGGCCAGCAGCGAGGATTTGGCGACTTGGAGGCTGTTGTCATGGACACGGTGTGGTCCTACGCCGAACCGGTAACAGTGCGTGACGTATTCGACGAGTTATCGCAGCAGCGCGATATCGCTTACACGACGGTGATGTCCACCATGGATAACTTGCACCGCAAACGTTGGTTGAAACGCGAGCGGGTGGGCAGGGCCTACAGCTACTGGCCGGCGATGACGCGTGAGGAACGTTCGGCCGACCTCATGCGGGAGGCGTTGCACACCGGTGGAGACGCCGACCTTGTTCTGAACTTCTTTCTCACCAAGATCAACGACGAAGAGTCTGCCCAGATTCGCGCTGCTTTGCGCAAAGCGGCGCGTCGACGTCCACCGTCATGAACGCCGCCTTCTGCCTCTTGCTGTACGGCGCGGTGTTGACCTGGCAGGGTCCTCCCGTACTCAACCGGCTGACCCGCAGTGGCCGCAGTCCACGGCTGTCGGTGACGGTGTGGTTAACGGTGATTGGCCTCGCCGTGGGGGTGTGGCTTGCGGCAGGGTTCACCGTGTTGCGCGAACTTGCCTCAGTCCATCCCGCCGGACGGGTGAGGTACTGCCTGGACATGCTTCTGGCGCTCAACCATGTGGGATGGGCAGGTCATGTGGCCTTGGTGGTGGTCGGCGCGGCGGCGCTGGCCACCTCAGCGATCGTGGCGCGGCGTGTGATCGGGACGCTACGACAGTTCTGCAGGCGCAGCCGCGAACATGCTGATGCGGCGCGCATTGCCGGTTTGGCCACAGACGACCCCAGGGTGGTGGTCCTACTGACCGACGAGCCCACTGCGTACTGCGTGGCAGGCCGACCGCACACCATTGTGGTCACCTCCGGCGCCGTCCAGACTCTTGACGACGACGAATTGGCCGCGCTGCTCGCCCATGAGCAGGCCCACGTAGCGGGTCGCCACACCGAGTTGCTCATGCTGCTGCGGGCGTTGGCGACTGCGATGCCACGCCTTCCCTTGTTTTCGGCGTCGGTACACGCGGTCGGCGCGTTAGTTGAGATGCGCGCCGACGACTCCGCCGCGCGGCGCCACGGGCGCGAGCCGCTGTTGAGCGGGCTGGCCCGGCTGGCCGGGCATTCCCCAGTAGTAGCGGGTGTCACGCTGGGGGCCGCCGCCACCGCCGTGACCGCTCGCGCCGTTCGCTTGAGCACACCCGTCGGATGGATGTCGCAATTCGTCCACCGCCTGGCGCTGTCGGGGACGTTGACGATGATCACTGGCGCACCTGTTGTGATCACGTTGCTCTGCCATCGTTGAACCACCCTATGACCGTGCGGGGTAGCCCCGCACGGTCAGTCGTCGTGGTGCTGTGCGGTTCTGCGCTCTCGGTGGCGGCAAAGGGCAGTGAGACCGTGCACGCCCGGTCACCGCGCCCTATTGCGGGATCACCTAACGAAGTAGATGGTGGCGAACAGGGCTATCCACACAATGTCGACGAAATGCCAGTAGTAGGACACCACAATGGCAGCGGTTGCCTGCGCCGGGGTGAACTTGCTCATCTTTGTGCGGGCGAGCAACAAGATGAAGGCGACCAGGCCGCCAATCACATGCAGGCCATGGAATCCGGTCGTGATGTAGAACACCGAACCGTAGGCGCTGCTGGCCATCGTGGTGCCCTCGTCGACCAGATTGAGATATTCGTAGCCCTGGCCGAGCACGAAAAACAATCCCATCACGAATGTCACGACATACCAGCGGCGCAGCCCGAAGACGTCACCTCGTTCAGCGGCGAATACGCCCATCTGGCAGGTGAACGACGAGGCGATGAGAACCAGGGTGACCGGGACGGCCAGCGCGAGGTTCAGCTCGGTAGGAGGTGGTGGCCAATTTTCACCTGCCTGGGCGCGGGCGGTGAAGTACATCGCGAACAGGCCCGCAAAGAACATCAACTCACTGGACAACCATACGATGGTGCCCACCGCCACCATGTTGGGGCGATTCAGTGAATGCACGCGCGCAGTGATCGCGGTTGGAGAGGTCATGGCATCCCTTTGATTCCGGGCGAGCGATCGCGGATCTACGCTTCAGGATAGTACTATCTAAAATAGTAGATTCGCGGTGCCTGCGACGGGTTACTGTGGGTCACAAGGCAATCTAGAACGGTATGTGGTGCTCGTGCCCGGCTGGAACGCATTGTCGCGCCGACATCCGAGTGCTGGCATGGGCCTGTGTGAGCGTGGTCGGATCGGGTCCGTTGATGCCAGCAATTCCCGGGAAGGCTTCGTGGTTTCTGGAAGTTGACCCGCGTTGGTTCTTCGAGTGTTGACCCACCTATGCGCCTGAGCATTATCGGTGCTGGCTGAGTCAGTGGCGATGTTCTGTGGCGGGGGAGTCCTGGTTGTGGCGGTGTTGCTCGGCGGGGTTGTCGTTGTCGGCGGGGTAAGCGTGGATCACCGGGAGCATCCTCGATGGCTTTGAGTCTCAAACCGCACGCCAGCATCGCCGATGATGACGATCGCGGGTTGGTCCGACATCCCTACCTGTATGAATCATTGACCGACATCGCGTTTCTCGGCCGCCGCGCCCAAATCTGGGGTGAGCTGGTGATCGCCAGCGGCGCGGGGCCCGGCGCTGATGTTCTCGATGTGGTTTGCGGCACCGGCTATTTCACCCACCGCCTCGCCGAGGGTGTTGTTCCCGGGGGCGCCTGGCCCACATTGCGCCGACCACGCAGTGGGCGGCGCGAGGATCGGATCCATGAGCTCACGACGAACCCTGGAAATGCCCTCTTTGTCGAGGACCTCAATCCGCAAATCGCTGGTGCGGAAACGAAACGTCTAATGTGCTGCGGTTGCGAAAGCGCGCGCCTTCTGCGGGATACGCACCCGGTAGTCAGCCTGATGGTCCCTGCTTGCCGCGGTGGGCACCAGCCCTGTGTAAGAGGCGTTTTCAATGCTGACGCCGTAACGTCAATCCTTCTCCAGGCTCTGGATTTCATCTCTGGCAGCCGACAGGTCTGCGACGAGACTCTCGATGTCGGTCACCTTCAGATCTATATGGTCAGCATGAAGGTGAGCCACTCGCTCAACGCGCCCGTCGGCGAACTGGAACCCAACAATCTCCACGGCCGCACGCTCACCACGGCGAGTGCCTCGGAAGAATCGGAAGCGGTCGTCCGCCGGCCCTTCCCAGGCATCGACGTGGACAGCTCCCTCGGGAGGGCCAATAGAGCCATTCTGGGCGGTCATGGGGCGAAGCCTACGCCTTCGCACTTCTGTGCGTCTGCCACTCAAAGCCCGTGCAAGCTAGGCAATCGACTCCGAAAAGCATCCTGGCGCTAGATAATTGAGTTCCTCGGGTCGGCACTGCGGCGGATAACTGCGCCATCTGAGCCCTGTCGCAAACAAAACCAAATGGACGACCGCTACAGCCCGCCGCCGCGGACACTTCCTTCCGCTGTGACCATACGCATGCAAGGATACGCATATGACGCTACGGGCGGTGCAACCGGCAGCCCGAATCGGCAGCGTGGCCGGTGCCGGGAGGTTTCGGCGATGAGCTCGGCTACTACGGTGGATGGGCAGGGGAGCAAACCGGTGTCAACGGTCCTGGCCGCTGCGGCGTTCACCGCGGCGATACTCGGGCTCGGATATCTGGCATTCGGTCTGCTCACTATGCTGGTCTTCACCGCCGGGTTCGTGGGCGGGCTGCTGCTGTGGCTCCTGGTGCCATCGCGCGGGTCCTGGGCCGATATCAAGGTGCCGTACTGGGTCGCCCTGCTGCTATTCGCGCTGCACCGCGTCGAGGAGAACCGGATGGGGTTCTTCCGGTTCCTGGCCGAAGTAACAGGGTTGCCGACACCGGAACTGTCGTCGCCTCCGCTCGTGCTGCTGCTGGCCCTTTCGGTCGGCGCATGGCTAGTGGTGCCATTCCTGATGGCACGCGGCTTGCGGTTCGGGCGTTACTTGGCGTGGACGTTCTTTGCTTCCATGGGTGTCACCGAGCTGGCGCACTTCCTTGTGTTCCCCTGGTTCAGCGATGTTGCCTGGCACTACGTTCCAGGGATGTGGACAGTGATAGCGCTGGCCCCTGTCGCCTGGTTTGGCATGTGGCGGCTGGCCCGCGGCGCCAACGTGAAACCTATTCTCAGCGGCCCCGAACAGACGACCGCGACGCCCTCGTCACCGACAGAATGAACTACGCCACGTTCTTGCCTGCCTGAGCAGCGCGGTTCGAGAACACACATGAGCGACGAGGGCCGGGACACCTACGGGTGGTCTGCTGGCATGCGTTGAGCCTGGTGCCAGGGCAGACCAACAATCGTTCACGCCAGAGGTACATCGGAGGGTTGTCATCCAACTCGGTTTTGGGTGCTGAGCGAGGAGATCGGCACGCGTCGGATCGGTGGCGTTGGGGATTCCGCGATCGCTGGATTCGGTGAGTGCGGCACTGCCGGTGATGAATTCGGTCATGTGCGGCTTGTTGGGTGATGGTGTCCAGGTCGGGCTTGCCGCCGCATTGCAGGTCAGCTTATGGGATTTTGCGGGCGACAACGCGTTCGACGAGCCCAAGGGTGAACCGCTCCACGCGGTCGGCGTCGAGGTCGCTGGCCGACCGAATGTGGTTGAGCGGGCGGCGCAGGAAATGTTCGCCGCCTAGGGGAACAGTGAACAGTTCCAGAAACCGCTGTACGGCCCGCACGGGGGCCGCACTGCTGCGGATGTGGTCGACCAGGATGAGCTGGCCACCTGGGCGCAGTACCCGGGCCATTTCGGCGAGCGCTTGGGTGTGGTCGGGGATGGCGCACAGCCCGAAGGTGCAGACCACGGTGTCAAAGCTGGCGTCGTCGAACGGCAGGTGGTGGGCGTCGGCCCGTTGCAGGGTGGCGGTGCGCCCGAGGTCGGCGGCGCGCTGGCGGGCGAGATCGAGCATCTGCTCGCTCCAGTCGATCCCTGTCAGCGTGACGTCATTGCGGTAGAAGGACAAGTTGAGTCCGGTGCCGATCGCTACTTCCAGAACGTCGCCGGCGGCCTGCTTACAGACCCAGTCGCGGGAATCGCCGAATAGGTGGCGGTCGAAGAATCCGATCTCGCGGTCGTAGGTGCGGGATTTCTTGTCCCAGTACCGGTTCCAGCGGGCGGTGTGATCATCTGATGTTGCCATGGGCTCACCTCGCGTCACCGGCCAGACGATCAGGCACGTCCGATGTGGGGAACAAACCGGCCGACAGTCTCACAGTAGTCGCGGTAGGCCTGGCCGTGAGTGGCGGTCAGGTAGGGCTCTTCGACCACGCGGACCTGCAGTTCGATCGTGACCGCCAGCGCCCCGAACGCGGCCAACGCAAGTGGATTGGGGGTCATGAGGGTGATGCCGGCGGCGAAGGTCAGCATTGCGGTAAAGATCGGGTTGCGCGCCAGGCTGAACACGCCGTGGCGTACCAACGGTGTGGTCTCACTGGGGTCGACGCCGATGCGCCACGACGCACCCATGTCGCGTTGGGCGTAGAGGGTCGCACCGATCCCCGCGACCGCCAGGACCGTGCCGGTTGTCTGGATCCACGGCACCTCCAGGGTACCGACCGGGTCGAGGATGCCGAGTAGTTGCAGCAGGGGCGCGGCGAGGCCCGCGAGGATGGCGGCGATGAACCCTGCCCCGGCCAACCATTCCAGTGAGCCGGGGCGGCCGTTGATCCCGCGGAATCCGGTCGAACCGGTGTGACGGTACTGGGTCCAGCTGCGCCAGCCGAACCCCAACAGGGCGAAGACCAAGTAAAGGGCGAGCGCGGTGATAGGCATCGGGGTGAGTCCTCCTGTCCGGGTGCAGAGCTGGCCGAGTGCTGACGGTGTGCTTTCGGTACGGGCGGTCCTATTCGGCGAGCGCCTTGTCGAGTGCTGCGGTCACGTCCTCGTAGCTTCGGGGCTGGAAACGAGTGCCGTTGAGGAAAAATGTCGGGGTGCCCTGCACGCCCAATGCTCGACCATCGGCCACATCGAGCCGGACGCGCTCCAGTGTCGCCGGATCGGCGTAGGCCGCGTCGAAGGCGGCCATGTCCAGGCCGAGTTCTGCGGCAAATCCACGGAAGACATTGTCGGCCGGGGTCTGCTTCTCACCCCATTGCGCCTGGGTGTCATACATTTTCTTGTACATCGCCTCGAATTGGCCCTGCTGGGCGGCAGCTTCCACCGCCCGCGCGGCCCGCTCGGCGTTGACGTGTGCCTGTAGTGGGAAGTAGCGGATCACGAAGTTCACCCGGTCTCCGTATTCGCCCCGCAGCTGTTCGATCACCGGGTAGAGCGCACGGCAGCCCTCGCATTCGAAGTCGAGAAACTCCACGAACGTCACGTCGCTGCCCGCCACCGTGTTCAGCCGGCGGCTGTTCTCGCGCACCACCTGCCCGACGGCCTCGCTGGTCTCTGGCCGCTGCGCGGTGGTCGGCCCGCGATCACGCGCCGACAGGTAGACCAGAACGCCGATCGCCAGGGCGGCGATGACAAACGCGGTGAGCAAAATACGCCTGGAACGGGCCATGCAGACGTCCTTCCTTAGACATATCAACATACATTAGGATGTGAGTATGGACGAGCAATCGGTAGATGCCTGCGACCTGCTGTGCCTGGACCTGCCGCACGCCGAGGCGATCCGCACCGCCCTCCCAGGCCTGGAGCGGGTCGAACCCGCCGCCGCCGCCGCTCGCGCCCTGGGCGACCCCACACGCCTCACGATCGCCGCGGCCCTGCATGACGGTGAGGAGATGTGTGTCTGCGACATGGCCTGGGTGGTCGGGGCCCCGCAAAACCTGGTGTCCCATCACCTGCGTCAACTCAAGGTCGCCGACATGGTGGTCTCGCGCCGCAACGGACGCCTGGTGATGTACCGGCTGACTGAGCGCGGCCGTGCCTTGACCGCCGCGGTGCTCGGAACTTCTGTGCGCACGGAGGCTGACCGTGTCTGACGCATGCTGCGGACCCCAGGACGACACCGAGCCGCAGGCTGGTCCCGAGAAACTGTGGCAGGTCCGCGAACTGCAACTGGCCGCGCTGTCGGCAGTGTTGCTGCTGGCCGGCTGGCTGGTCGCCCGAGCGGGATACGAATCCTGGTCGCTGGCTATCGAATTGGTCGCCGTCCTGGCGGCCGCGTCGACGTTCGTTCCCGACGCGCTGCGCAACCTGCGGCACGGCCGCATCGGTGTGGGCACGCTGATGACGATCGCCGCGGTCGGGGCGGTCGCGCTCGGCCAGATCGCCGAAGCCGCGTTGCTGGGCATCCTGTTCTCCATCGCCGAGGGGCTCGAACACTACGCGGTCACCCGCACCCGCCGCGGCCTGCGTGCCCTGTTGTCGCTGGTGCCACCCAAAGTCACCGTCATCCGGGGTGGCCGTGAAATCACCTTGTCACCACAGGATCTGGTGATCGGCGAAGTGATGGTGGTGCGGCCCGGGGAACGCGCCGCCACCGACGGCACCGTCACCTCGGGCCGCACCAGCCTCGACCTGTCGGCGATCACCGGTGAGTCGGTCCCGGTCGAGGCCGGTCCCGGCAGCGATGTGCACGCCGGAGCGATCAACGGCGGCGGTGCCATCGAAGTCGCGGTCAGTGCACTGGCCGCCGACAGTTCCCTGGCCCGCATCGTGCATATCGTCGAGGAAGCCCAGGAACGCAAAGGCGCCGGGCAACGCCTGGCCGATCGGATCGCGCGACCCCTCGTACCGGCGATCGTGGTGCTTGCCGCGGCGATCGCCGGTCTCGGTGCGCTACTTGGGGATCCGATGCTCTGGCTGCAACGCGCCCTGGTGGTGCTGGTCGCAGCCTCCCCGTGCGCGTTGGCGATCGCGGTGCCGCTGACGGTGGTCGCGGCCATCGGCGCCGCCAGCCGCCAAGGTGCCCTGGTCAAAGGCGGGGCCGCGGTCGAAGAACTCGGCCGCATCAAGGTCATCGCCCTGGACAAGACCGGCACCCTCACCCGCAACAAACCACAAGTCGTCGCAACAATCACGGTTGACGGCATCACCGAGACGGAGGCGCTGCGCACGGCTGCCGCCCTGGAGGCCCGAAGCGAACATCCACTCGCGCAAGCGATCTTGGCCGCCGCCGACGACGCGACCCCCGCCAGCGAGGTGACCGCGATCCCTGGTCACGGAATCCAGGGCCACCTCGACGGTGCCACCATCCGCCTCGGCAAGCCCAGCTGGATCCCACCCGGCCCACTTACCGACGAGGTCGCACGCCTGCAAGGTCAGGGCGCCACCGTCGTCGTTCTCGAACACGACGGCCATGTCGTCGCCGCCATCGCCGTCCGCGATGAACTTCGTCCCGAAGCCTCTGAGGCCGTGCAGCTTTTGGACCGGATCGGGATCCGGGTGGCGATGCTCACCGGCGACAACCAGCGCACCGCCGACGCCCTGGCAGCCCAAGCCGGCATCACCACCGTGCACGCCGAGCTACTGCCCGAAGACAAGGCCCGGCTACTGCCCGAGTTAGCGGCCGGCAAACCGATCGCCATGGTCGGCGACGGCGTCAACGACGCCCCCGCGCTGGCCACCGCCGACATTGGAATCGCCATGGGCGCCATGGGAACCGACGTCGCCATCGAAACCGCCGACGTCGCACTCATGGGGGAAGACCTGCGCCACCTCCCCCAAGTCCTTGCCCACTCCCGGCACGCCCGAAAAATCATGGTGCAGAACATCGGATTCTCGCTGGCCATCATCGGAGCCCTGATTCCGCTGGCTGCCTTCGGGGTACTCGGCCTGGCCACCGTCGTGTTCATCCACGAATTCGCCGAAGTCCTGGTCATCCTCAACGCCATCCGCGCCGCACGCACCCAACCCCTACCCGGCCTGACCGCCTCACCGGTGACAAACACGACCGCACACCACCTCGACATCGGCGCCCCGCCACCGGCTACCGATGCATGCTGCGGAAGCCCTATTGGTCCCAGGCCAGCAGCCCAGCTCCTGACCCTGGACACCGTGGGGGATCAACCCGGCGATGCGGGTAGCTGCGACTGCTGTGACGACACAGAAGCTGACCCTCCCGCTGGACCGCCCGCAGCGGTAAGCCTGTAAGCCTGTAAGCCTGTAAGCCTGTACCAGCTAGTCATCGGTTCCCCGGTCCCGCAATATCTGCCACCAACGTATAGAGGTAGTTTTGCGCTGCGGCGGTTCGTGTTTCATTTCCCGCTGCGGTGACGTAACGCTGAGACGTGGTCATTGATTCGTGGCCGAGTAGCTTCATCAACGTGTAGACGCTGATGTTCGCGCTAGCCAGTTCAGTAGCGTAGGTGTGCCGCAATCCATGCACCATGGCCCCAGGGACCGGCTGGGCATCGGGGCCTGCAAGCTTGAACGCACGCTTAATACGAGACTGCACCGTGCCACGCGTGATCCGCTCGCCGTCACGCCCAACAAACAGAGGTGAACGAGCCGGCCACCGAGACAGACCCAGCGTGGGGGATGCGCGACGTTTGACGGCATCGGGGAATCGGGTCGCTCTACTGTCGAGATAGGCTTCAATGACTCTCAGCAAGTCGGCCTCAACCGGTACCGCCCGATCCTTGCCGCCCTTGCCTCTCACCTGGATGATCCCCGCACCGTCCTTGGCAGTGCGCACATCGCCGATGTCAGCCTGGCGCATTTCCTCCGCGCGCAAGCCCGCCAACAGAGCCGTGAGAATGATCGCCAGATCCCTTTCAGCCCAATCAGTTTGACGTGGCGAGCCCACATCCTCTGCGACAGCGTGTAGTAATGCGCCGACCGCAGCGCGGGGGAGCGCCTTGGGCAGCGACCGTGCGAGTTTCGGTCTACCGACCAACGCCATTGGGTTCGCGGTCAGCAGTTCAGAAGTGAACAGGAATGTGCACAGCACATTCCACGTGGACCAGCATCGCCGGATCGAAGCGGCTTCATGGTCGCGCGCATAGGCGGCGAACGCGGCCCGCATCGAGTCCTTCGTTATGTCAGATATGGCGAGTCGAGCGGGATCGCCGCCGGTGGCCAGCGATGCTATGGCTACAAAGTCCTGGCGGTACGCCTTCATCGTGTGTGCGGACGGTTTGCGGGTCTGCCGATCATTGAGGAACTCGACAAACCAGACCGGCAGCGCATCGGCAGATGCCTCAGTCGTCGCTACAGGGACAGGCGAGGCAGGCGGGGGTCCGTGGCTGACGACCATGTGTCAACGCTGACGCAAGAAAGATGGATAATCAATCTTATCCATCAAATGTGCCAATAATGCAGTGCGGCAGTAACTTTCCCGAGATATCGGAAGTGGGGAAGTGTCACAGTGACGGAAGTGGCTGCAGGCTCCCAAAAGCGCGATCACAGATCCGAAGCCCGGTTGATCCGGTAGATTCTGTGCGCGTAGTCGTCGATATGGAGTTCCCGTACAGTCGTGGCCGCGTAGCCCTCCAGCGTGATCCGGAGATGTTCGTGACGCAAGGCCTGCTCGACCAATTCGGACCGGTTGAGCCCAGCCGCTTGAGCGTCTACATCTGCCGCAGCTAGCACGTCCCGATCCAACGTGATCCACACCTGGGCCTTTCCCACACCGGTCATCTTACTGAATCCTTAACCAACCAAAAGTGGATGTCTGTCTCCGACATAGACTGTCGGAGTGAGTCGCGAGAGCGCCGACGATGAACCCGACAGCTTGACCGTCCTGGCCGAGCTCCTGCACGGCAGCGATCTGTCAGCCGCCCAGAAGCGCGCGGTGCACGACGCCATCGTCAGCAGCGTGCTCGAAGGTGCAACACCTGATCGCAAGTCGATGCTCCGACTCATCGAGTTCGCCGCCGGACGTATCACGTTCGACCAATGCAAAACGCAAGTACTCCAGACGCGCATCTCGAACCTCAACCACGAGCTCACGCAGGCCGACGCCGACTATGCGGCCGGCAACACCATCGCCGGTGAGGATCTGCGCAAGCACTACGGACTCCGCTGATCCCCATCTAGCCCCATTAGGTCCGGAATCCAATGGCTGAGAAGGTTCCCTTCGACATCCAGCCAACAAGGCCAAAAAGTAGAGATTCCTCTCATGCCGACTGCGAAGCGCGCTCCAGCGTCGGGTTCTCGCGATAGAGCAAAGCAATAGCGCCGAGGTTGAGCAGCGTGCCGGCCAGTACGGCTGCGCCACGGCGTTTTCCTTTGATCCCAGCCTCCTTGGTTAGCATCAGCGTCTGGGTTGCGGTCGGTCCAATTAGGGTGACGGCTGAGATTACGCCTGGAGAGTATTCACGCCAGCGTAAGGTCGTTGCGGCGTGGAAGATAGCGTTGGCGAGCATTCCTGCCGCCGTTGAGGTCGCCAACCAGTTGCCCAGCTCGCTCCGCGGATTCCGCGCAGGCATTAGCCCGGCGGCCGTGATCGCCGGCAACAACGTAGTTGCATGCGAAACGATGAAGAACCGGGTACTGAAGGTGCCACCGAAGTGCCGTGACGCCCAATCGGGAAAGCGCGGCAACTCTTCAGCGACATGGATCCAGATCGCCACGGTAAGTCCCAGGTATCGCCAGTTCCGGATCGCCATTCCACCATCCTGACCCCATTCGCATTCGCACTCAACTGTGATTGGGCGTCACTTCTTGCGGTCAACGCACCGAGCGGTCGACGCCCCCGGCGATCACGCAGCCGGGCGACTCTCGCCCCCAGTCCGCAACGTTTGACAATTGCCGAGACCCCGCCAGCCCATTCCCATTCACCCCGAAATCCTCTGGTCGAAAAGGCAATTCACTTTCTTTCGACATCCCAGCCACACCAGGCATTAACGTCACGTGACAGATAAGTTGCAGCGGGGACCGGGAGCGGCGGGGGCGCCTGCGGACGGTGCGGTAGGCGAAAGGCCATCGAATCCGGCGCTCTCACATGGTTCTGGAACGGTAATCCGGCACTGTCAGGTAGTCGCGGAATCAGCGCCGCGCCGGCGACCCAACGTGGACGCCTCGCCGGAAAAGCACTCAGCCACCAGGGCCAGCTCAACTCTCAGATAGTTCCGGAAAACAGGGCGGAATCGGACAGCTCTCACGTTTTCCCGGAATGCTCTCAACTAGTTCCGGATCGGACAATTGACCGTACGCCTTGGCGGCCATGTTTTCGACCAGGTTGACGAGCTGGTAACGGTGCGTGCTAGCGAGGTGCGAGTTCCGCGCGGTAGCCATCCGCTTCATTGATTTTTACATCGATACCGCCGCGGTGGCCGTCAGGGTGTCGAAGCCGGGCGGAGGTGCACACCCCGCCGGTTGGTGATCTTGCTCACAGGTGGCGCTTTGACG
Source organism: Mycobacterium sp. 48b (assembly GCF_048282725.1). NCBI lineage: Bacteria > Bacillati > Actinomycetota > Actinomycetes > Mycobacteriales > Mycobacteriaceae > Mycobacterium > Mycobacterium sp. 48b. The sequence continues at coordinate 4,275,585 of NZ_JBLVUL010000001.1, read as the reverse complement.
GCACTCGTCCGGGGGCGAGAATCGGCGAAGGTCGGGTGGGTCGTCGGGAGGAAGTGGCGTGTTGGGTGCCCCTTTGAATCATCGGGCTCCTAACTCTGTTGGGGTCGGTTGCAGTAGCCGAGCATTGGTCTCCGGTAACTGATCCCCACGGAGGCACTGCTGATTATGGCTGAACAACGCCAACTACATTTAGCCGGGTTTTTCTCGGCCGGCAACGTCACTCATGCGCATGGCGCGTGGCGCCATGTCGGTGCGACGAACGGTTTTCTGACTGGCGAGTTCTACAAGCAGATTGCGCGGACCCTGGAGCGGGGCAAGTTTGATCTGTTGTTTCTTCCCGATGGCCTGGCCATCGAAGATAGCTATGGCGATAATTTGGAGACGGGGGTCGGTCTGGGTGGCCAGGGCGCGGTGGCGCTGGAGCCGACCAGCGTGATAGCGACGATGGCTGCGGTGACCCAGCGATTAGGTCTGGGCGCTACGGTTTCGACGACCTACTACCCGCCCTATCATGTGGCTCGGGTGTTTGCCACGCTCGACAATCTGTCTGATGGCCGGATCTCGTGGAATGTGGTCACGTCGCTGAACGACTCCGAGGCACGCAACTTCGGTGTGGATGAGCACCTTGAGCATGACATCCGATACGACCGGGCTGACGAATTCTTGGAGGCCGTCAAGAAGCTATGGAGTTCTTGGTCCGAGGATGCCTTGTTGTTGGACAAGGTTGGCGGTCGGTTCGCTGATCCCAAGAAGGTTCAATACGTCAATCATCGCGGCCGCTGGTTGTCGGTCCGTGGCCCGTTGCAGGTTCCACGGTCCCGTCAGGGTGAACCGGTCATCTTGCAGGCCGGCTTGTCGCCGCGGGGGCGTCGCTTCGCGGGGCGCTGGGCTGAAGCGGTATTCAGCGTCTCGCCCAACCTCGACATCATGCGCGCGGTCTATCAGGACATCAAAGCTCACGTTGCGGCCGCGGGGCGTGACCCGGAGCAAACAAAGGTATTCACCGCGGTGATGCCGGTGCTCGGTGAGACAGAGCAGGTGGCCCGGGAACGTCTGGAATATCTCAATTCGCTGGTGCATCCCGAAGTGGGTTTGTCGACGCTATCCAGCCACAGCGGCTTGAATCTCTCCAAGTATCCGCTGGATACGAAGTTTTCCGACATCGTCGCCGATCTCGGGGATCGTCACGTGCCGACCATGTTGCAGATGTTTTCCGCCGTGGCCGGTGGCGGTGCGGACCTGACGCTGGCCGAACTGGGCCGCCGATACGGCACCAACGTCGGGTTTGTGCCGCAGTGGGCCGGAACTGCCGAACAGATCGCTGATCAATTGATTAGTCACTTTGAGGCCGGGGCCGCTGACGGATTCATCATTTCGCCGGCGTATCTGCCGGGTATTTACGAGGAGTTCGTCGACCAGGTGGTTCCGCTGCTGCAGCAACGTGGTGTGTTCCGTACCGAGTACGAAGGGACAACGCTGCGTGAGCACCTTGGGTTGGCTCACCCTGAAGTCGGGAGCATCCGATGACCACCACCGATGTTGATCATGACGTTCTTGCCTACAGCAACTGCCCGGTTCCCAATGCACTACTGACAGCGCTGGAGTCAAACCTGTTGGCCGGCAACGGGATTTCGCTGAATGTGCTCAGCGGCGCGCAAGCAGGGTTGCATTTCACCTACGATCATCCCGCTTACACCCGCTTTGGTGGCGAAATTCCACCTCTTATCAGTGAGGGCCTGCGGGCGCCGGGACGCACCCGCCTGCTAGGCATCACCCCTCTGGCCGGTCGGCAAGGGATCTATGTCCGTGTTGACAGCCCGGTGACATCACCGGAGCAGCTGCGGGGCCGGCGGGTGGGTGTGTCGGGTGCAGCGATCCGCATCCTCACCGGCGAGTTGGGCGATTATCGGCACTTGGACCCGTGGCGGCAAACACTGATCGCGCTGGGTACCTGGGAGGCGCGGGGACTTTTGCAGACCCTGCACATCGGGGGGATAGGGGTCGACGACGTCGAGTTGGTGCGTATCGAAAGCCCTGGCGTCGACGTGCCCGAAGAGCGGCTGGAAGCAGCGGCCAGTGTCAAAGGCGCTGACCTGTTTCCCGACGTGGCCGGCCACCAGAGGGACATCCTGGATAGCGGCAACGTTGATGCGCTGTTCACCTGGTTGCCCTGGGCGGCGGAGTTAGAAGATCTCAGCGGAGCGCGGGTGCTCGCCGATCTCGGCGATGACCAACGAAGCCGGTATGCCAGTGTCTGGACGGTCAGCGCTCAGCTGGTTGACGAGCGACCCGACCTGGTGCAACGACTCGTCGACGCGGCGGTCCAAGCCAGCCGTTGGGCACAGGCCCATCCCGAGGAAACCGTTGGCATCCATGCCGCCAACCTCGGGGTCGCGCCCTCGGCGATCGGACGCGGTTTCGGCGCTGATTTCGCCCAACATCTGATCCCACGGCTTGACGACTCGGCACTGGCCGTTGTCGACCAAACTCAACAGTTCCTCCTCGACCACAATCTCCTCGACCATCCGGTGGACCTCACGCAGTGGGCGGCACCGCAATTCCTCACTCAATCCACGACTGGAGACCAGCAATGACCCTGACCGATGACACCGCCACGGCACAGAACAATAGGAATGGCGACCCCATCGAGGTGGCGCGCGAGCTGACGCGAAAGTGGCAAGCTACCGTCGTCGAGCGCGACAAGGCTGGTGGTTCGGCGACAGAAGAGCGTGAGGATCTACGCGCCAGTGGGCTGCTCTCGGTGACCGTTCCCCGGCACCTGGGCGGTTGGGGAGCCGACTGGCCTACCGCTCTGGAAGTGGTGCGTGAGATCGCCAAGGTCGATGGATCGCTGGGCCACTTGTTCGGATACCACCTCAGCACCCCAGCCGTTATTGATCTGTGGGGTTCACCCGAGCAAAGTGAACGCCTACTTCGTCAACTGGCCGAAAACAACTGGTGGACCGGGAACGCCTCCAGCGAGAACAACAGCCACATCCTCGAATGGAAGGTAACTGCCACCCCGACCGACGACGGCGGGTACCTTCTCAACGGTATCAAGCACTTCAGCAGTGGAGCCAAGGGCTCAGATCTGCTCTTGGTGTTCGGCGTGATACCGGAGGGTTCCCCACAGCAAGGCGCCATCGTTGCCGCGGCCATTCCCACCACCAGAGAAGGCGTTCAAACAAACGACGACTGGCAGGCGCTAGGGATGCGGCGCACCGACAGCGGCACCACCGAATTCCACAACGTCGTAGTCCGTCCCGACGAGGTGCTGGGCAAACCCAATGCCGTTGTCGAGGCGTTCCTGGCGTCCGGGCGCGGCAGCCTATTCGGCCCGATCGTGCAGTTGGTGTTCGCAACGGTGTATCTGGGGATCGCGCGTGGTGCGCTCGAAACAGCGCGCGAGTACACCCGAACGCAGGCACGCCCCTGGACGCCGGCTGGGGTTACTCAAGCCGTCGAGGATCCGTACACCATTCGCAGCTACGGCGAATTCGGTATCGAACTACAGGCTGGCGATGCTGCAGCACGTGAGGCTGCGCAGCTGCTACAGACCGCGTGGGACAAAGGTGACGCATTAACTCCACAAGAACGCGGCGAACTCACGGTACAGGTAGCCGGAGTCAAAGCCATAGCCACCAAAGCGGGCCTGGACGTGACCAGCCGAATTTTCGAGGTCATCGGTGCCCGGGGAACCCACCCAAACTATGGATTCGACCGGTTCTGGCGCAACATCCGCACCCACACGCTGCACGATCCCGTCTCTTACAAGATCGCTGAAGTCGGAAACTACGTCCTTAACCAGCGCTACCCGATACCCGGTTTCACTTCCTGACTCCAGGACCGCGCTGCCGGGCACGCGTTAATGCCTGAGAACGGTGGGTCCGTCTGACACAATGGTGGCCGACGGACCCACCCGTTCTCAGGGCAACACTGCCATGTTGGGTGAGTACAGGACAACGCGAGTACTGCAAACCTCCAGATGACAATGATCGTCCAAGTCCGGCGCCGTCTCGTCTCTAGCGACCGTTTTCGAAGAATGGGAGCGCGATTTGGTAGGGGGAACGGGGATCCGATCTCACCGAGAAGCGCGCGCACTCGACAACCGATGACCGCGACAACCGACCCGGACGCAGAACCCGCGTGGTCGCCCCGCGAGAGCGAGCTACTGGGGGTGGCATTGGGTGTCCTGCAGGAGCATGGGTACCACGGCTTAACAGTGGAGGCCGTGGCGGTCGCCGCTCATGCCAGTAAAGCTACCGTCTATCGACGCTGGCCCTCGAAATCTGAGCTGATACTGGCGGCCGTCAGCGAAGGCACCCGTCAGAACGCTGTTGCACCCAACACCGGCACCCTGCGCGGCGACTTGTTGTGTCTTGGCCAGATTATCTGCGAACAGGGCCGAGAACATGCCGGAACCATCCGAGCGGTGCTCGTCGAGATGTCCTGCAATCCCGCGCTCAACAACGTTATGCAAGACCGGTTCCTTCATGAACACAGAGCTCTGGTCTGGCACGTCCTGCAGCAGGCGATCCGTCGCGGCGAGATCGGCGCGGCGGCGGTCAACGACGAGCTTTACGATCTGTTGCCGGGCTACCTGATCTTCCGGTGCATCTTTTCCGACCGACCCCCGACCCCTCCCACCATCGAAGCTCTGGTCGACAAAGCGCTGCTCCCGAGACTCATCTCAGCAACTGAATAACTCCCCTCGACATCGGGGTCACGGTCAGGGACTGGGACCGTCAAGTTTTCTGGGTCTGTCCGGGGGACTGTAAATTTTCCGGTGTAACTCCTGAGTAAGAAGGAGACCACTGTGACCGATGTGATGAATGATGAGCAGCCCGTCGAGCTCGATGCGGTGCCGCTGGAGCCGGCGGCGTTGCGGGAGGCGACCAACGACGAGCTGGTGGCGCAGCTGGCCGCGCGGGCCCGCGCGGAGGGGTTGCAGCTGACCGGTGAGGGCGGGTTGCTCTCCCAGTTGACCAAAAGGGTGGTGGAGTCCGCGCTCGAAGGTGAGCTCGATGATCACCTGGGCTACGGCAAGCATGACGCCACCGGGCGTGACGGCGGCAATTCCCGCAACGGCCGTCGCGGCAAGACCGTGTTGACCGAAGCAGGACCCGTCGCGCTGGAGGTGCCTCGCGACCGGGATGGTTCCTTCGAGCCACAGCTGGTCAAGAAGCGTCAGCGGCGCCTGACCGGGCTCGATGATCTGGTGATCTCGTTGTCGGCCCGAGGATTAACCCACGGCGAGATCTGCGCGCACCTGGGCGAGGTGTACGGGGCGAGCGTGTCCAAGCAGACCATCTCGACGATCACCGACCGGGTGATCGAGGGCATGGCGGAATGGCAGTCCCGTCCCTTGGATGCCGTGTACCCGGTGATCTTCATTGACGCTGTGAACGTCAAGATTCGCGACGGCAACGTCGCGAACCGGCCGATCTACCTGGCGCTGGCGGTGACCGTGGAGGGCACCCGCGACATCCTGGGGTTGTGGGCTGGTGAGCACGGCGACGGGGAGGGGGCGAAGTTCTGGGCCCGGGTCTTGTCCGAGATCAAGAATAGGGGTACCCAGGACGTCTGCATGGTGGTCTGCGATGGACTCAAGGGCCTGCCCGCAGCGATCGAAACCGTGTGGCCGCAGGCGATCACCCAAACGTGCGTCGTGCATCTGCTGCGCAATAGCTTCAGCTACGCCTCCAAGCGGCACTGGCCGGCGATCGCCAAGGACCTCAAACCGATCTACACCGCGCCGAGTGAATCGGCCGCGTTGGAGGCGTTCGTGGCGTTCACCGACACTTGGGGTGATCGGTACCCGGCGATCACCAAGCTGTGGGATGGCGCGTGGGCCGAATTCGTGCCGTTCCTGCAGTTCGACAACAGTATTCGCAGCGTGGTCTGCACGACCAATGCCATTGAAAGCATAAATGCCCGGATCCGTAGAGCGGTCAACGCGCGGGGCCACTTTCCCACCGAGGCCGCCGCGCTGAAGTGCGTGTACCTGGCGGTCATGAGCCTCGACCCCACCGGACGTGGCCGCAAACGGTGGACCAACCGCTGGAAAGAAGCGTTGAATGCCTTCGACATCACCTTCGACGGACGCCTGTCCGCCGGACGAAAGTAGAACCACCACAACCAGTTACACCGTTAAGTTGACAGACCCCTGTCCGGTGTCAGTCGAGTCGTGTCGCAATGTATCGGGCGTATGTTGATGCCGATGCTCTCGCGTGGGCTTCGAGTGTCTGCGGGCTGTAGCCGAGTGTTTCGGCCAGGATCGCGATTGGCGTGGTCTGGGTGAGTTCATTGAGTGTGCCAAGGCGTGCTTCGAGGGCAGCGAGAACAGGTCGCAGATGGTTACGAAGGTGCGTCGGAGTGACGTGAGTTCCGGGTCCATACCCGCGAAATACCCAGGGCGAGTTGGGATGTGCAGCAGTTTGACCGTTGTAGTTGACTGCCGCGAGTAGTCGGATGGGCTCATCGAGCGGCGGCGGGATATCGATGGGCATGCCAGCCAGGTTGACGCTCACGGAGTCCGCTGTGATGGTCACCTGCTCCCAGGTCAGGGCAGCGATATCCTCGACGCGCTGAGCGAAAACGATGATCAAGATCGCGGCGAACCGGTCACGGGGATGCAGGGTCTGTTGATGTACGACGTGCTCGATAACGGCGTTCTGCTCGGTGATCGGTAGCCGTGGTGCGGTACCGCGCCGGTGCGGGGTCACCTCGAGATCCGCGGGGATCAGTTTGGTTTTGATGGCCCAACGGACGAATCGCAGAATGTGCTCCCGGGTAGTTGGTCCGGTGGACTGCCACAGGTCAATGTGCGCCTGGGTGACGTTCTCGACATAGGTGTCGTGTTCGGTGGTGAGCCAGTTGCAGAACTCGATCGTCACGGTCGTGGTCTGCTTGGCGCGCAGAAATGCTGAGTCGGTGACGGCGTCCATCGAGCGGAGCCGTCTTTCCAAGCCCCAGCGGATAAAACGGGCAATCACCTTGCGGTGCTCGTCCGTCAGGATGCGCTGTTGCGCGGTCGCCGCCCAGCCCAGGAACCGCGCTAACCGTTCGTCGCGCGCCGGCAGCGACTGATGAGCCACGAGGAGGCCGCGAACATAATTGGTTGTCCGGCCCGCCGGAAGCAGGTCAACAAGCTCATGGGTGAGCGTCGGATGGCACGCAAGTTCGCGCAGGACGCGTTCGACATGGCGTTGGCGGATCCAGGTCAGGCCGCTATTGGGGCGTTGCATTCCGGTGAGCGCATCAATGATGACCTGCAACTGCGAGGCGACCACGCCGGTGTCGGGGTTGGTCAGGAAGCGAGTAGCAGTCTCGCCGAGGACGCAGCGTTGACATTTGCCGCCGCTATAGAGTTCGGCCTCGTCCCCGCAGGCAACGCAGTCGACGTTGAGCGTGATCCCGGTGCATCGGCGGCACGCGGGCCGAGCATCAATGATCCCGGGGAGAACGCCCTGGTGGCCGCAAGCGCAGATCCCGGTGACACGTTTGGCGGCCTGGTAGCAATACCCGCAGACCGATTCGCCCGGCCAGTTCGCGACCACCATGTAGTGCCCGCCGCACCGGTCGCAGGGCACCGGCCACCGCTCGGGGTCGTCAGGTTTGCGCGGGCGGGCCATCGTCGTCCTGGACGATCCGAATCCGTTTGGCGACGGGGTTTCCCGGTTTCAGGCCGAGGTCACTGGGCCGTGGTGCGTTGGCAGTTTTCGCGGCTTGCATCTCGACGTACGGCTCGAACAGGTCGTTGGGCGTGCAGTCGAAGATGTCGCACAGGGCAGCGAACGTCCTTGACGGAATGCGTTGGGGTTCACCGGTAACCAGGCGATAGACCTGGGCGTCGGAGAGGTTGATTCCGCGCGATTTGAGCAGCGGTCGCAGCTCGGTGGACTTCCACAGGTTGTGGGCGGCCATCATCCGGCGCAGATGCCAGTGGAAGCCGATGCGGCGCTGTTCAGCCATCGGGCTGATCTTCCTCCATTCGGATGCGTCGAGCGATCATCTGTTGGATCGTCTTTTGTTTGAAGTCTGACGACACCGAGGTGTACAGCGAGGTGGTCGATGCAAATGAGTGCCCGAGCTGTTCCTGCACGAACAGTGGGTCGTAGCCAGCCTCCAGAAGGTGGGTGGTGAAGGAGTGCCGCAGTGCGTGCAGACTCAATTCTGGTGGCAGCCCGGCTCGTTTGCGAAATGCGGTGAAGGAGCGGCCCAGCGCACCGAGCGTCAATCTGGAACCACGCTCGCTGGGCCACAGCGCGGGGGAGCGGCGGTGCTCGGTGATGTCGGTCAGCCAGACCTGGTTGGCGGCCTCGGCGCTGAACAGACGCTCGACGAGGTCGTCATGGACCGGCGGGCCGGATCGGCGGTTCAGTCCACGTTTCTTGGCGAAGACTGACCAGATGCGCTCTTGGGAGCACAGCCCCGCGACGCGGTTTTCGCCGGCGGTAATCCCGCGCCCGGGCAGTTCGTCGGCGATGAACCGGTAACCGAAGGCAGGGTCATCGGCGTGGATGTCACGCGCGGCGTTGATCAGGTGTGCATCGTCCCAATCACGCTGGGACACGGGCGCTTTACACCACTTGTAGAACGCCTGGGTGGAGAACCCAAGGACCCGGCAGGTCACCGTGACGGGCACACCGTCATCGGCAAGGTCAAGGACCAGCGGGTACATCATTTGGGTTGGCGTCCCGCGACAGGTAGCCCACCGCGCGGCGCATCACTTCGGCTTCCTGCTCGAGGAGCTTGATCCGCTTGTGCACCTCGCGCACTTGCGCGGCGACGTCATCAGGGGCTGCCGCAAACCCAGGCCGGTCGACACCGTCCTCACGATCGGCGATCTTGAGCCAGCGGTGCAAGCAGGCCTCCGAGATCCCGAAGTCCTTCGCGATCTGACGCAGCGGCGCCTCACCCTTGCGGGCCACAGCGATCACGTCAGCACGGAACTCGGCAGGAAACGGTTTCGGCACGAGATTGATCCTTCCAGCAAGGACGAATCCTCACAGGTCAGGAGTCAACCAAGCCGGGGGCAGTCCCGCTTGACGCTTGGACGGCTGCGTGCGCCGGACGCAGGCGTCGTAGTAGGTGGACGGCGCAATCTTGCAACCATGCGCGGAGAGCACACGGCAGATCGGCTCGACGCCGTAGGCCTGCTTGTGGGTGTCGATGTAGTCGACGATCACCGATTGCGGCGGTCGAGCTCCGCCGCGAAGACAGTCGATGCAGATTTCAGAATATCGTTGGTTATCTCCAGCCTTCTGACTGCATGTCGTTGATGTAGGCGACACACCCTTTGAGGCTCATCGTGTTTCGTCGTGGACCGGTTATCTTTAGTGTCTATGACACCCTCACCGGGTTATGTGGTCCAACGGGTGGTGATGCCGTTCGGCGATCCGGAGTCGTGGACTGTGGTGGGTGCCGATGCATGCGCTGTGGAGCCGGTTGAGGCGTTCTTGGCTCATCTGCATGCGGTGGAACGATCTGCCAACACCGTGCGTGCGTATGCCCATGATCTTCGGGACTGGTTCACGTTTTGCGCCCGGTCAGGTCTGGGGTGGTCGAATGTACGCCTGGAGGATGTGGGCCGGTTCGTCGCCTGGCTGAGGTTGGGGCCAGAGTCCAGGGATGCGCCGAATGTGGTGGCGTTTCCGACCATGGCGCCTGCGGGGTGCTCAGGGGCGACGGTGAATCGGAAGCTGTCGGCGGTGTCGGCGTTCTATGAGTTCCATCAGCGCCACGGTGTAGATCTGGGTGATCTGCTGGTGACGTGGCAGCGACGGGGATCCGGTGGTGGTTCGTGGCGGCCTTTGTTGGCGCACTTGGGTTCTCGACCGGAAAAGACGCGACGGATCCGGTTGCGTGCCGACAAGCGGCTGCCGTCGACTCTGGATGAACAGCAGGTCGCAGCGGTGTTGGGGTCGTGCCAGCGGTTGCGGGACCGGTTGTTGTTCACCTTGCTGGCCGAGACCGGATTGCGCATTGGCGAAGCTCTGGGATTGCGCCATGAGGACATCGACGCTGCGTCGTGCGTGGTGTCGGTGGTGGGCCGTAACAACGCTAACGGGGCGCGGGCGAAGTCTGGCTCCCGTCAAGTTCCGGCGCCGGGCCAACTGATCCGACTGTACTGCGATTATCTGCATACCGAGTATGGCGACCTGGATAGCGATTACGTGTTCGTGAATCTGTGGGCTGATCCGGTGGGGGTGCCGATGAGTTACCGCAGCGTTTACGATCTGGTGCTACGTCTTCGTGCTAGATCGGGAATCATGTTCTCACCGCATGTGTTTCGCCACACCTACGCAACTGATCTGCTGCGCCGCGGGGTCGCGGTAGAGGTGGTGAGCAAGTTGCTGGGACACGCCTCGATCAGCACAACCGGTGACACGTACTCCCACCTGAGTGTGGAGGACACCCGCCGGGCACTGCTGGCCGCAGGGGTTCTCAATCACGACGGCGCACTGTGATGAGCACACTGGCGGCACATTCCACGACCGCCGGTATGAGCGGATACGCGCAGAGATTGGCCGCCGCGGTGCGGCCTGAGTTCCGGGTCGAGGTGCTGGTTCCCGCGGTGGGGGATCCGATCCTCGGCACTCCGGCGTGCATCGTTGCCGGTTGTGTGCGATCGAGCCATTACGACCGTTTATGCCAGGCTCACCGGCACCGATGGAAGAAAGACGGCCGGCCCGAACTTACCAAGTGGGCCGCCCAGGCGAACCCGCAAGTGACCGGCCACAGGCCGCTGCACACCTGCGAGGTGACCGGCTGTGGGTTCGGGCAACTGAGGGGGGCCCGTTTGGTGGTCCAGCCGCTATGCGACTTGGGGTTGATGGGTCGTGGTCCACTGTAGAGCGAACTCGGCTGGTGTGAGGTCGCCGTGGGCCGAGTGGGGCCGGTTCGCGTTGTAGTCGCGGCGCCAGTCTTCGATGATCACCCGGGCTTCCAGTAGCGAGTCGAAGCGCCACGCGTTGAGCAGTTCATCACGCAAGCGGCCGTTGAACGATTCGATCCAAGCGTTCTGCCACGGCGAGCCGGGATCGATGAAAAGTGAACCGGCACTGTTGAATCGGCACCAATCGGCCACGGCGTACGCCACAAATTCGGGACCGTTGTCGAAGCGCACATAGTGCGGCGCGCCGTTCGTGAGGGCCAGGCGATCCAGAACATCGACAACACCGTCGGCGTCGATGGAACGGTGCACGTCGATCGCGAGGGCTTCGCGGGTGAACTCGTCGATGACGTTCAACATCTTGATGGTGCGGCCATCAGCGGTGGTGTCGAACTGAAAGTCCATCGCCCAGATCACGTTTGGACGAATCGGTGACATCGCACCGACCGCCGCACCGATACCGGTCAGCCGCTTCTTGCGACGGCGCTGCGGGACCCTCAGGCCCTCCTCGCGCCACAGTCGGCGGATGCGTTTGTTGTTGGCCTTCCAGCCGGCCCGACGGGCCATCTTCGCCGCCCGCCGCCACCCCCAGCGCGGCCGGTCAACCGAGAACCGGCGCAGCCAAGCCCGTAGCTCGGCTTCCTCGGTGGTCATCGGCGCAGGCGTCAGGCGCATCGTCGAGCGGTGGATACCGACGACCGAGCAGGCACGTCGCTCAGAGACCCCGAACCGCTCACGGAGCGCTGTAACGGCGCTGCGCTTGCGGTTCGGGGTCAGAAGTTTCCCGACGAGATCTCCTTGAGCATGTCGATGTCGAGGGCCTGGTTGGCGACCAGCTTCTTGAGCCGGGCATTCTCGGCTTCGAGTTCCTTGAGGCGCTTGGCGTCGTTGGCCTTCATGCCGCCGTACTGGGCCACCCAGCGATGCCACGTCGACTCAGTGATCTCCAGGTGTCGGCACACCTCGGCCAGCTCCTGGCCGGTTCCGAGGAGCTTATTGCCCTCGGCCAGCTTGCGGATGATCTGATCCGGCGTATGCCGCCGGCGTTTGTTCGTAGCCATGTCGTCGTCGATTCTTCCTGCCCAAACACCTGGGCAACAGAGTCGCACAACAACTGGACCACTACGACGGGCTCACCTCAGGGCCATGACTCACATCCGCCTAACGTGCGTCGAGAACGCCACAACCGCCCGGCACGCGATCCCTACGGACCACGATCCCTGCACCCAACCGAAAGCCACGTTCCTAGGCCGGAGTGGACACGACCAGCGAAAACGCTCGCTTGGACCGGTCATTCGTCATATCGACATGGACAAACTTCTGTTCGAGATACTCGCGTAGTGCATCGGGGCCAAGCTCCCGCCCGATACCCGATTGTTTAAAGCCACCAAAAGGATGCAGGCAGTTCACCATGTGCCAGTCATTGACCCAGACCGTACCTGCTTCTAGCCGCCGCGCGAGGGCAAGAGCTCGCTGATTGTCTGTACTCCAGATTCCAGCCGACAGGCCGTATTCGCTGTCGTTAGCGATCCGAACCGCGTCGTCGTCATTGTCGTACCTAATGACTACAAGGACGGGCCCGAAGATCTCTTCACGAGCAACGCGCATGTCGTTAGTGACATCCGTGAGGATTACCGGTGCAACCCAATGCCCGTTGGACAGATCTGGATCAGTTGGTGGCGAACCTTGGTATGCAACGGTCGCGCCCTCCTCTTGGCCGACCGCGATGTACTTCTCTACGCGCTGTTTTTGTTTTAGCGACACGAGCGGGCCGATGTCGGTTTCGGTCTTCATCGGGTCGCCGATGTTGACCGTTGCAATCCTCTCCACCAGTTTCGTCATGAAAGTGTCGTATATCGAGTCCGCGACCAGGAGGCGAGTTCCAGAGGAACATATCTGGCCACTCAGCAAGAGAAATCCGAAGAGGGTTCCATCCACTGCAAGGTCGACGTCTGCATCGTCGAGAACAATATTGGCGCCCTTGCCGCCCAGCTCGAGTGTGACCTTCTTGATGTTGCCGGCGGCCGCGCGCATCACTTCCCTACCGACTTCGGTCGAACCGGTGAACGCGATTTTGCGAACGTCAGGGTGCTCCGCTAATCGGGCGCCTGTCGTGACACCCGGTCCTGTCACGATGTTGAGCACCCCCGCAGGCAACCCGACTTCATCGGCAGCGCGGGCAAGCTCGAGCAATGTAAGTGGAGTCTGCTCATCAGGTTTCAGAACCACCGTGTTTCCCGCTGCCAACGCGGGGCCCAGCTTCCACACCGCGAGCAACAAGGGAAAGTTCCACGGCACAATTGCTCCGCAGACACCGACTGGCTCGTGTCGGACGATCCCAGTCGCCAGTGTGGGCACTTCCAGCAACTCACCAAGTTGTTCAAAGGGAAATTTCCGTGCGAGTTCAGCGAAGTAGCGCAGATGGGCAATCGAGTAACCAACCAGGAACGCCCCCGCGGCGCGAACTGTGGCTCCATTCTCTCGAACCTGCAGGACAGTCAGTGTCTCGATTCGCTCCTCAAGCCGATCCGCGATTGCGTCAATCACTTCCGCACGTTCGGCCGGCGTACGCTCCCGCCACACCCCCGACTCATGCGCATCCTTAGCCGCGGCTACTGCCCGGTCGATGTCCGTCACATCACCCCAAGCGACGGTGGCCACGGGCAATCCGTCAGTAGGCGAGAGAATCTCGACCGTCTCGGATGAGTCGACCCACTTACCAGCTATGTACATCCGGTAGTGATCCATATCGGACATCTGCACATCCCTTACTCGTCATTGAGTCCCAACATCGCGGCCGGGTCGAATACTAACCGCTTGTACGGTCAACAACAAGGTCGTGAGTCGAACTCCCTGGTCAATGCACATACTGCAGCCTCAGCTGGTCAGGCTGTAACAGGTTGCGGTTCAATCACTTCACGCTCAAGGCGGCGGTGAAGGCCGGGCCATTCCCGTTGATCCACACTGCATGTCGCCGACCACGAGGGCAGTGGCTCGTCGCTTGAGCGGACCACTCGATCCTGCTCGCACCTCACACCAGTATTGCCCTACTCCAGCGGCCAAATCCAGGCACTGCGCAGAGTCCTTCGCCAGGATCGAAGGTTAAAGTGGGGCCGTCCAACCACGACCTGGGCACACCCCTACTTGACAAGGCTGGCAAGGCCTAGGTTGTATTGCCGTACCAGGCCAAACTGGCGCCGGCAGCCTGACTATTTTCGTTGTGTCGGCGGTCACCTACGCTGAATCTCTGATATAGGTTGACTTCCATTCGATGAAAGTTTCTTTACATTAAAGGAGTGAGGTCACTGTGGCGGCAAAAGAACCCGCACGAGCTCGCGCTCGGAGGGGCCGTGCGCAGGACATCCTCAGCGCGTTCACCCGAAACGTTGCCCGCAGAGGATATTCTGGCAGCAATTTCAGCGAGATCGCGAACGAGTTGGAGATCTCCAAGGGGACAATTGTTCATTTCTACGGCACCAAGGACAAGTTGTTCGCCAAGCTGCACGACGGCTACATGGAACGACGTTTGAGGGAAGCCCACGACATTTTGAATCGGTTGGATTCGCCGGATCAGAAGTTGTCCGGGCTTTTGTTTGCGCTCATGCAATATCAAGACATCGATCGTGACGCCACCCTCGCGTTCCAACGTGAGATAGCGATGGTCGCAACCCTCGATTCACTGGCCCACGGACGCGAGTTGCGCAACGAGTACATGTCTATGTTCCGGTCGTTGATCGAGGAAGGCACACGAAATGGCTCGTTTCGACCGCTCGACGTTGAGGTACAGAGCCTTCTGATATTCGGTGCGACGCAATGGACTTGGACGTGGTTCAAACCGGAGGGAAGGCTCACCGCCTTGGAAGCAGGTTCTCAACTGGTGCAGCTTTGCCTGGGTTCACTGTTAAGCGATCGCCGCAGACTGGACCGCCTCGCTGACCCTGAGGGCAAGTCCGCGTCGACAGCCCTTGCTGTCCTCGCTAGCCACATGGACTCTAACTCACCGAGTACTCAGGCACGCTAATTCGATAGGCATTTGTGCCAGCAGATTGGCAAAAGCGAATACCGCATCGATACTGCCGATATCGAACGAGCCGGTTACAAAAACCGTGCCACTAGCGGATTCGAACGTATATTCATTGGCGTTTGAAATGGCCGCAATATTGCCAGCGGATTATTGATGCCGTTGATAGACCGCTGATCATGCGGCTTCGTCAATGGGCATGCGGAGTCGGTTGTGTTCTCGAAATCTCCATTTCCATGGCCTAATACTACAGTAGTAAACTGGGGTGCGGCGTGTTTGCGCTGGTAGGAGTGAAGGGGACCCATTCGGTGGTCCAGTCGCTATGCGGCTTGGGTTTGCGGTTCATGGTCCACTGTAGGGAGAACTCGGCGGGGCTGAGTCCGCGGTGGGCCGAATGTGGTCGGTTGGCGCTGTAGTTGATCCTCCAGTCCTCGATGATCACCCGGCTCTCAGCGGTGAGTCGAAGCGCAAGGAATCGAGCAGTTCATCGCACAGTCGGGCGTGGAACGACTCGATCCATGCGTTCTGCCAGGGTAATCCGGGGTCGATGAACAGTGAACCGGTGCCATTGAACCGGCACCAGTCGTTGTCCGCGTGGGCGACTAACGCAGGCCCGTTGTCGATGCGCACGTACGGCGCCCCATGTGTTTCGACCAATTGGTCGAGGATGTGGACGACTCCGTCGGCGTTGATGGCGCGGTCGACGTGGATCGCCAGGGCTTCGCGGGCGAACCCGTCGATGACGTTGAGCATCGTGATGGTGCGCCCGC
Organism: Mycobacterium sp. 48b; assembly: GCF_048282725.1. Classification (NCBI taxonomy): domain Bacteria; kingdom Bacillati; phylum Actinomycetota; class Actinomycetes; order Mycobacteriales; family Mycobacteriaceae; genus Mycobacterium; species Mycobacterium sp. 48b. The sequence continues at coordinate 4,259,897 of NZ_JBLVUL010000001.1, read as the reverse complement.
CGGCGGTGGTGCCGAACCGGAAGTCCATCGCCCGGATCAGATTCGGACGGTTCGGGGACATCGCCCCGACCGCGGTCCGGTCAGGCGTTCCTTCTTGCGGCGCTGCGGGACCCGCAGGCCCTCGTCGCGCCACAGCTGGCGGACGCGCTTGTTGTTGATGACCCAGCCCGCTTTCGTGCTGCAATCGCTGCTCGTCGCCATAGCCCAGCAGGGCCGGTCGGTGGAGGATTTCCGCAGCCAGGCCCACAGCCGGGCTTCCTCATCAGTGGTCGGCGCGGCGCGAGGCGCATCGTGGACCGATGCAGGCCCACCACCGCACAGGCTCGACGCTCGGAGATCCCGAATCGCTCACACAACACCGTCACGGCGCTGCGCTCGTTGGCCTTCATGCCGCCGTACTGGGCCACCCAGCGGGATGAAGACCTCTGGGAAAAACTCCACACCACGCTGCCGAAACTTCCTCCGTCGAGATTCAGATCGTCAAATCTTGGCGGAGGATCGACGAGAGTGCCTCGAGAGGGATATGGGTTTGAACGGCCCCGCCGTCCATCGACCACACCAACTGGTTGTGTGGCATCGGGTTCTCGCGCGACATCGGTCGATCAGGCATGAAAAGAATCAGTTCACTCGATGTCAACGCAAATGCTCGGTAATTCTCTGAGTAGCCTGAGCCATCAACCTGCGGTTCGAACCGGTCGACGATGAAAGGGTATGCGCCGACAACGTGTGGCGGCCGTGCCGTGGCGAGCGATTCTTCGAGAAACGGCCGAGCCAGGGGCGGTAAGGCCGTGAGCGGGTCGATTCCGGGCTTGAACAGGTCGGCAAGCGATAGTTGATTGCCGGTGCCGAGGTCAAAAACGAAACTCCTGACAGCATTATTTGCGTTGTTGCCTACGGTCTGCTGAGTCTCGCGAAATACGACGGACCGCAGAGCTCGATGGGAGTGCGCGCTGTAGTCTATTGAGACATCGCTAGCACGAACCATGCTCGAACCCGCTGTGCGCCAGGACAAGACGCGATCACGCAAATACTCTACGATTGGCGGCCCCATGTGCGGATGGCCGACCAGGTATTGTGGAACCACAACTTTCAGAGCGAGGACAGCTTCCCGTTGCGAACGAATGAAGGTCGTACAGTTGTCGTCCTGCGCTTCCCATTGGCCTCCGAACACCGCGTTGCACAGGGTGTCGGCGTGAGCTGATGACGCGCCGGCAAGCGCAGTGACGCATGCAATAGCGAGCGCGATCCGTAAGCCAGTTGTACCCATTGCGCTACTTGATATCCACTTTGCTTGCGAGCCAGCGGTTATCGATGCGTTCGAGAGCGATCGTAACCCGGCTGCGGTCGATCCGCGGCTCTGGGTTGACTGCATTGCTTATTGATTGATCTATGAAGAGGAGCACTTCCACCTTGTCAGGGGTGACTGACTTGACCGCTGAATCCACGACCACGCCATGGCTTACAGCCTTGTTGTCGATAAGCAACTGCCGAAGTTGGGCAGCCGACTGGGTGTAAAGATCCTTGAACTCGCCAGTTGCACCCTGGAGTACCTTCGCGTAGTTCTCATCGACCTTGGCGCTGTCGATACTCGTCAGGGTAACCCCATAATCATTGGCAACTGCGAGTGCTTCACGACCCGTCGCGACTAGATCGTGTTGGCGTTTGACCTGCCACCCAAAGAAAGCCGCCGTGCCCACTGCGAGGAGCAGCGCCACTAGCAACACGGCGCCGATGAGGGTCGTCCGGGAACCCCGACCAAGCCGACTCTCGGTAGCAGGGTCGTCTAGGTCGACAGATTGGTGTTGATCGTCGGGATCGTCCGTGGGATCAACGCCTGTCACCTCATCTGCATCGTGGTTCTCGGGTGATTGATCGACGTCCTTGTCGCCGGAACTATGCTCATTCTCCTCACAGTCGTTGCTCCCGTTGATCTGATCGAACACATCCTTGGTTCTGGTCCGGCTGAACATCGTGCCTCCTATGCGTCTTACTTCGGCGGTGGCGCCAGGTTCTTGGGCGGCCCACCATAGGGTGTCGGGATAGTGTTGGGCCCCACGGGCGCTGGGTCGGTGGTTGCGAGGGGATCGTGGCCTGGCGGTGGCCGATCAGTGTCGTCGCCGGGAGGCCGCGGCGCATTGCGCGCGCCCCGAATAAGTACCGCGGGATCAGGATTATTGCAGTACGTATACCTGTACGGCTCGGGAAAGTCCGCCTGTGATGGGGGACGTCGCGGCAGGTTGTAGTCGCAGGAATAGCGTGGGTAGGGGTCGACGATCTCCCAGACTCCTCCATCGCGGAAAGTCGACGCTACCGCATCGATCACCGAACCCCGTTGCTCCAGTGGCGGGAACAGAGCTTTGAGCGCAGGTACCCTCACATAGGACAACTGCGCGACGGTGGTCAGGTTGCCGAGCAACTGGACCATGGTTTCGGAGTTGTCCGCAATGACAGCGTCCAGCGCGGTGAGTGGCCGACTTCCCGTATCGACCAATTGACGGTAGCCCCCCTCCATCCGGTTGGCTCCCGCTATGATTTCACGGACGTCCGTCGCCGTTTCGAGCAGCTCGGATTCGGCGTCGGTCACCATCGTGAAAATCGTACGGCTATTGCGAATGACCCGAATGGTTTCTGGGAGAACAGAATCCAGTGTCGAAATGAGGAAAACTCCGCCATCGAAGATGGCCGAAAGCTTCGCCGGTCCTGCCGCCCCTACGCCCATCTCCTTCGTCATTGCTGAGAGCTTCGCTGGATCAAGCTGTGCAAGAAGGCCTTCAGCGTCTGTCACCAGACGATGAAACTGCACGGGGATGTCAGTCTGAGTTGCGCTGACCGTGTCGCCGTCACGAAGGAACGGCCCGGTACCGTTTGCGGGCCGGATGTCTAGGTACTGCTCGCCGGCGGGAGAAAGGCCGGAGACCCGGAATGCCGCGTCTTTGGGAATCTGGAGGTCTGGGTCGATCTCGATCTCGGCTACCACTCCATCGCCATCGACTTGTACAGCAAGGACTTTGCCAATCTGGACGCCCCGCAGTGTCACATCTTGACTGGCGAGGAGCCCGCCTGACTCTGACAGCTGAATGCGGAGACCAACTGTCGCGCGGACCGGATTGTATCCGAACGTACCCAACGATATGTAGCCGAATGCAGCAGTGAGAGTGAGGAACAGGCCCGCAAGAGCGACCGCTGTACGGCGCGCGCGTATGGCTTGCACTGAGTCGACGGCGGCACCGGCGCATCGCTGGAAGATATTGGGCACGCTCATCGCTGAGGCCCGTAAATTCTATTCAGCAAGAGATTCCATTGATACCGCAAACTACCGATCATCGCGTGCCAGTCGGTGCCGTCCGGACCGTGCGTCATCGGATCGCCTGGATAGTTCATATCTGGTAGAGCGCCAAGTGCGATCTGTTCTACGTCCCCTGCGGCATGGAGGTTGGCGCCGGAGGTCAGCTTGAGAAGCCTTGGGACGATTCGATTGAAGGTCGTCAGCGACGTGTTGGGGTCGATGCTTGCGTCGTTGAATGCGTCACTCAGCCTATTCAAGTCGGCAATGAGGCTGCGGGAATCAGTGCCTTGTAACGACGGAAATCGCGATAGTTGCCGCGTAGTGCGGGCGACAGAACCGATCAAAGCCACGATCTGATCGCGGTTATCGGCGATGACTGCGATCGCTGGATCTGCAGCTGCGAGCGCAGCATTGATCGTGTGCTGACGTGCGGACAAGCTAGACGCCAGTTCGGATGTGCGGTGCAGGGCCTCTGTGATCTCATCTGAGCGTGCGTTGAGTTGTGCAATCAATCTGTTCGACTGATGGAGCAGGTCGGCGATCTTCGTGCCACTGTCTCCGACGGCCGAGCCGGCGCCGTTGAGGATGTGGGTTAAGCTGCGGATCACCCCGCCATTGACAAGCACAGCAGCTGAACTGAGCAACTCCTCGACGGTGGCACCAGCCGATGTTGCAGCCAAGGGAATGACGTCTCCGTCGGCCAACGGTGTGCTAGCCGACTGTTGGTCCGGATGAGGCTGGACTGCGACGAAGAGATCGCCGAGGGGCGTGGCCGACCTAAGCTCAACGGTTGCGCCGTCGTAGATCGAGACGTCCTCACGTATGCGCATAGTTACCTGCGCGGTGAACTCCTTGGCTTGAATCTTCTCAACCTCGCCGATGTCAGCGCCACCGACCTTCACCTTCGCATGAGCCGGCAAGTTCAGTGCATTAGTGAAAACCGCAGTCAACGTGTAGGTCTCGCCACCTACTGAAGGGGAACTCAGCGGGAGGCTTTCTAGTCCGGACGAACAACCGGACAAGACCGCGATCACCCCGATAGACAGTACGTTGCGATAGCGGCGAGTTACGTGGGTGCCCAGCAGAGACGTCATTTCTCCACTCCCGCCATGAGTTCCAGCATTCCGGTGAGGCCGAAATCCGGTCCGTAGTCGCGGAGTGTGCCTGTGGCGCAGCCGAGCTGTTTGAGGCCGATGAGATTACACATTTCTTTGCTGAGCTGGCTGTCGAAGAGAATCTTGTCGGCGAGGGCGTGCAGTCGGACGGCGCCATTGTCGGCGTCGATGGCATTCCAGACGTTGTCGAGTGTCATTGGCGCGAGGTTGAAGAACTCTGCGACCTCACGTTGGTAGTCGACCAGTGCTTGGGTGATGGCCCTTGAGTCGGCGGCAGTCGTCTTCAGTCCGTCACGTCTGGATTCCAGTACCGATGCAACTTGCATCAGAATTTGGTTGATCTTGGAGCCCGTCGTGCCAGTGCCTAGGCTTTCGTCGGCCAGTATGTCGCTGAGCTGGTGCACGTTTGATCCGAACTCTCGGATCGTCTGCTCGTTCTCTGCGGCGGATTGCGTGAGCATGTCGAGGCTGGTGGCAATCGTATTAATGTTCTCTTTGGTGCGGGCCCCGTGATCGGTCTCGAGCCGTAGGGCTGATGACAGTTCGCTCAGCGTGCTCTTGAGATCCTCACCGTTGTCCGTCGCGATCTGCGCGCCGACATTCACCAGATCGGCCAACGGCCCAGAGCCCTCGCCGTTTCCGCGGAGGGCGACTGCTAGCCGGTCGATCATGGCAAGTGTCCTGTCGAATTCCACGGGAGTACGGGTACGCCCGAGGCCGATGACGTCTCCGTCGCCTAGCTTCGGACCTCCGCGATAGGGGGGCGTAAGTTCAACATGTCGGTCTGTGAGAATCGACGTGGACACAGTGACTGCCTGAACATCAGCGGGTATGTCGATCCCGTCGTCGAGCACGAGCGTGACTTCGACGGAATCACCCTTCGTCGTGATGCGGTCAACATGTCCGACCTGCATACCTAGCACAGCAACGGTGTTGCCTTCGTAAAGCCCGATCGCGTCCTCGAAATGAGCAGTCACCGTGATTGGTTGGGTGCCAGCGCGGTTGGTTATCAAAGTCGTGGCAACGGCGAGGGCGGCGGCAATCACGGCAGTGAGCCAGACCAATGTCCTTCTACTCATGCGCAATCCTCGAAATACTCGACCAATCCGAATTGTTCGGCACGGCCGCTGATTGCGCACATCCATGAGTCGATGAGTGGGCCGGATGAAAATGTTCCATCGATTCCGGTGCCACTGCCCGTAGCGTTGGCGATGTTACGCATGGCGATCGGGAGGGCCTGCAGTGTATTGCGGAACAGCGCGTCATGCTCGGCGATCATTCGCGTGAAGTCGCGCACACTGTCTAGCATTTCGTTGAGAGCGTGCTCGTCCGTCAGGATTCGGGATAACGTGTGCGCCAAGGCAGTCGTGCCTTCGAACAGTCGTTCAATGGCCGCGCGACGAGTCGTGATCTCGCCGATCAGGTCTCGACCTTGCAGGACGAGCATCCCCAGGTTGGCTTTCTGGTCCCTGATGGTTGCGGCGAGCTTGTCGGTGCTGGAGAGTAGTGTGCCAATCTGACCCCGCCGATCGGAGATGATGCGGGACAGCGACTTCAGATTCCGCAGTGCGTCTGGCAACGCTTGAGGAAGACCGTCAAGGCTGCGCGACACAGTGGTCAATGAGTTGGCGATTTGATCGGCATCAACCTGATCGAACGTCGTTGTGGCATCGGCTAAGGCAGTCTGTAGGTCATAAGGCGCCGACGTATTGGAGAGAGGGATCGTGTGGCCTTGGAGGCTGCCCGAACGGCCGGGAGTCAACTCGATGTAGCGGGACCCCAGTAGGGTAGTGAGTTTGATAGCCGCCTTCGTATCGCTGCCCAGGTAGACGCCCTTGTCGATCGACAATCTCATCTCAACCCGATCGCCGGCCAACGTGAGGGCATCGACATGGCCGACGGAGATACCGGCGATGGTTACCTGGTCGTCCTCGCGTACAGAGGCTGCTTGAGCGAATTCGGCACGATATATCGTCTTGCCGAGATTCAATGCGCCCGTTAAGGCAACTGCGCCCACTACCGCAACCATGACGACCAGTGCGACCGTGCCGATGGCAATCTTGTTGTAGTCCTCAATGGGGCGCGTGAGGCTTAGGCGCCCGAGTGCTCGTCTGATGATCATTCTGGACCTACCTGCAGATCGGGGTGTTCTTGATGGTGTTGCCGGGGGTCGCAGCTCGCACGATTCGAGGGACGAGCCGACCGAGGAAATCGAAGATCGTTATATTTATGTCGCACGCATACACGTCGACGTAGGCACCGGATTGCATCGAGCGAGCGACACCTTTCAGCATGGCTGGCAAATTTGCGCCGAAGTATGAGAACCGCTCACGAGCGTCGGCGGTGAGGTGTGCGGAGAGGCCGGGCTCTCGTGTCATCATTGCGCTGAGGTCTGGCTGTATGCTGGCCGATATCGCCCCAAGTCTGTTCACAGTTGTGGCGATAGAACCGACCGCTGCAGCCAAATCTGCGCGCCGGTTCCCCAGCCCTACCATCAACTCGCGGGTATGGGTGATGATCGATTGAAGATTGGCGTTTTGGTTCGCCAGCATGGTCATCGTGTTATTCAGATTGGCGATGACCTCGCCCAGGAGCTGATCGGGGCCAGCGAACAGCTCAGCCAGAGCGGATGTCTGCGTGATCAATGCAAGGACCGAGCCACTATCCCCTTGCAAAGCTTGAATAATTCCGTTGGTGAGATTTTCTACTTGACTCGGATCGAGCAGTGCGAAGAGCGGTTCAAATCCACGCAACAGGTGAGTAATGTCAAATGATGGCTCGGTTTGCTCGACGGGTAGCTGACCGTGATCACCGAGGATGCGCCGACTAATGTCCTGGCCAGGAGACAGGCCCATATAACGCTGTCCGACGATATTTTGGTAGGTGACGGATGCAACGGTGTCGGTGTAAAGGGTTTGCTCCCGCTGGACGCGGAACGTTACTTTTGCCAGGGCATCTTTCTCCAGTGAGATTTCATCTACACGGCCGACGCGTACACCCGCGACTCGAACGTCATCTCCAGGATGTAGGCCGGCGACATTCGTGAATATCGCCGAATAGGTAGCGACTGGCCCGCTGACCTGGCGCAGCAACGTCACAGATACGAGCCACGTGGCCGATATGCACAAAACCAGAAAGATGACAAGACCGATCGATGACTTTCGGATGCTCAATCTTCTACCTTCCTGTGTCCGGAGTGATGTGTACCGCCGCGCCCCGCAACACCGGTCCGAGTAGAAGTTGAACTGCCGAATCGGCCTCGCGGCCTACTACTTGGCTCAACTGGGAGTTCTCGGCGACGCTGCCGACCGGGCCGACACTCCCTCCGTACTCCTGTTCGTAATTCTGTGGCAGCCCGAACGTTTCGGACGAGGCCTCCTCGGGCTTATCAGAAGGAGTCGTAATCACTGTTTCTGGGGCCGATGCTTCCGTGGGCGCGAGCGAACTGCCGGGATCTGAGATTGGCGGGCCAGGGGTGGGGTGAGCGCTCGGAGGAATCCCGCCAGGTACGTCGCCGGCGTGCCGAACCGAATCACGCGGTGGAGCAAGATTCGGTCGATTCTCCGTGATCCCATTCGGTGGTGGGATTCCCATTGATCCTAATGCCGGCAACAGATCGGGCGCAGTCGGTACCTCTGGCGCTGTTTGACAACTTGGCCCCTCGAGTTCTCCGTAACGGGGGCAATCAGCGCGGACGTATTGTCGGAAAGGCGCCAGACTGACGATTGCCTTGATGACGTAGTTGTGTCTTTCGGTGTCGTAATTGGCCTCGACGCGTTCGGCCATTCTCGTCATCCTGGTTGCGATCGGTGTGAATTCATCGGAGTTGTCGGCGAGCGTGCCGATAACAGGGGTCAACTGGGTGGTAATGGCAATAAGACGGTCGGTGTGGTTATCGAACGCCTCACCAAGTGTTGTAGTCGTATTGGTGCCTGCCGAGATCAAGTTAGTCAACTGAGATCGCGTTTCGGTCAGTGCACGCATGGGTGCGATCGCCTCGTCGAGAGCGTCGCTCAGAACTGGCTCAGCTTGTCGTAGCGCATTGGCCGCAGTCGCGAGTGCCGATATGGTGGTGGGGTCATTGTTATCGCCGACAACATTATTCAGCTGCGTAACAATGTGGTGGAGGTCGCTGCCCGCCGCACGGATGCTACTGCCGCGGCTTTCGGCCGCGCCGCTGAGAGCTGCGAGCACACCGATGGTGTTGTCGTTGTCATCTCGGCTCACTGACTTGAGTAATTCGCGAACTTTGGTTAACAAAGACTGGAACAACACCGTGGGTAGGGTGTGATCCTCGCGTATCACTGAGCCAGAGCGCAGCGGAGACAGGTCCAGCCCGTTCGAGACCAATTGCACCGACGAAACCGCGAAGACGTTGGACGGAACAACTCGCGCCGTGACCGTGTCGGGGATGCTGGATGCATGATTGGGTTTGAGGTTGATTCGAACAATGTACGGTCGTCCTACGCCGGAAAGCTCGACGTCGCTAACTTCGCCTACAAGTACGCCTCGAAACTTGACATCTGACTTCGCAGGAAGACCGTCGCCCACGTTCATCAGCTCAGCGGTCACACGAACTATGTTGTCGAGCCTTCCTTGAGACTTCATGAGACACAACGCGATGACGCTACCGATGACGGTGAGAAAGCAAACTCCCGCGACGAACAGACGCCGATTGGATGGGCCGCGGGAGTCAGTGTCGAAGGAATTTGTCACGCTACCCTCCGAACCTGGCGCCAGAGTCGACGCTCCAAAGCGCCATAGTGAGAAGCATGTTCACGATGATCACGACAGTGATGCTGGCGCGCATCGCCCTCCCGGCGGCGACACCGACGCCGGCTGGGCCACCGCTCGCGTAGTAGCCGTAGTAGCACTGCATTGTGGATGCTGCGAAGACAAACACCACGGCCTTGACCACGGCAAAGAAGACGTCACGTCCGCTTGCAGCCAGATTGAAGTAGTGCATATAGGTACCGACAGAGTGGTCGCTTACCGCCGCCGCAACCATTTCAGCCGAAAGGTACGCCGCCGCAAGACATACGAGAAATAGCGGAACGGCGGCTGTGACAGCCGCGGCCACTCGGGTTGTTACCAGGTATGCAACTGAGTTGATGCCAAGGGTGTCAAGGGCATCGATCTCCTCGTTGATGCGCATTGCGCCTAATTGTGCGGTAAATCGACAGCCTGCCTGGGTCGCGAATGCCAACCCAATCATCACAGGCGCCAGCTCACGGGTACCGACAAACGAGGAAATCAGCCCGGTGGCTGGGCCCAGCCCAAGCAGATTCAAGGCGTTGAATCCCTCTACGCTGATCAGCGCGCCCGCTGTGGCGCCCAACACGATCGCAACGCCTATGGTCCCGCCACCGACCACAATCGAGCCGTTGCCCCAGCTGATATCGACCAGTACCCGCGTGAACTCTTTTCGATAGCGGCGCACGACAAGGGGGATCGATAACAGGATGTTGCGGAAGAAGTAGCTGATGTGGCCAGCTTTTGCCACGAGCAGTCCTGCGACGAGCGCGGAGCTTGCCACCATCTGCGTCCCTGGCGGGCGGAACCAAGTGGGTGCCGTCATGGGCTAGAAACTCGCTTTGGGGAAAACGATGATATACAGCTGGGTCATGACCACGTTGACAGTCATCAGTAGCAGTATCGACTGGACGACTGCTGCGTTCACCGAGTTGGCGACTCCGGCGGGCCCACCGCGAGTGCTCAAGCCTTTGTGACAACTCACGATCGCCACAATGGCGCCGAAGACCACGGCCTTGGCGAGCGCCAACAGCAGGTCGCCGATCGTTGCGAACGAGGAGAACGTCGCGACAAAAGATCCCGGCGTGCCGTTTTGCATGTAGACGTTGAATGTGTAGCCGGCGAGGAAGCCTACAAAGCTGGTTAAGCCAGTCAGTGCTATTCCCACAATGATCACAGCCGCAAAACGCGGAACTACCAGGCGGTGGATCGGCGAAACTCCCATCACCGTCATCGCGTCGATCTCTTCACGCATCGTTCGGGATCCCAGGTCTGCGCAGACTGCCGAACCTACCGCGGCTGCCAACAAGACAGCTGCAACGAGTGGCGCACCTTGGCGGATGACTGCGAGCCCTGTGGCAGCTCCCGCCAGCGACGTTGCGCCCACTTGTCCTGCCAACAAGCTGAACTGGATCGCCAGTGTTACACCGATCGGAATCGTCACGAATATTGTTGGGACAAAGGCTGTTGAGGCCATGAATGCGGCCTGCTGTATGAACTCTCGGAACTGGAAGCGGCGAGCGAGTGCATCGGTGAACAAGCACTGAACAGTGCGCACCGCCAGTACGGCCTGTCCGCCCAATGTCCCCAGCGACATCAACGGGTGGGACGCAATGTACCTGCGCGCCCCATCCGCAACCTCGCCTATGGCATCGCGGGTTCCCGTTGTCGCGGAGCCGGATTCGGAGATTGTCATCGGAAGCCGCAGCGTAGACCAAACGGGGTGGAAGTGAACATTGTTGGATCCTCCTGATTGCTACGCGCGGCATCAATGCCTGCGCGTCGGGGACGTCCGCGAGACCAATTGCCCGAGTACCGACCGTGCGTAGGGTTAGTATGCACAGGTGCTGTTGGGCATGCAAGACTGCAAGTCCCTGTGGAGATCCCATCACCAATGCGTCGGTAAATCGGGCCACCTCCGCCGCGATTTCGGTCACTGCGGTCGTGGCCAGCCCAATCTCAACGGCGCGCTCCGAGCTGAACGATTCTCCAGTGAGAAAGTAGCGGCTCGCAGCGCGGGCGTTCATCCTTGGCAGCAAAGTGAGGGAAATGATTGCCGGCGCAACACCAATGCGGGCTTCGGTCAACGCGAATGTGCTCCGGGGACCGGCCACCGTGATGTCGCACGCGCCGATCAGGCCCATCCCACCAGCCCGTACATGTCCATCGACGGCGGCAATAACGGGCAGTGGACATTCAAGGATGCCGCGCAGCAGCTTTGTCATTTCTCGCGCGCGGTTGACGGCGAGCTCTTCCGGTGGACTTGCAGTTGATTCGCTCAGGTCTGCACCGGCACAGAATGTGCCACCCGAGTGGGTAAGCACGACCACGCGCACCTGTGGGTCGGTTACAGCGGCGCGGAGACCCCGAAGCAGTTTGGCGATGAGTTCGGTGGACAACGCATTGCGATTGTGCAATGAGTTCAAGGTCAGGCGTGCCGTCGCGCCCTCAACACGATAGTCCACCAACGTGTCCAAACGGCTGGTGAGATCCACGCCAAGCGCTTGGCCGTCACAGGTCTCATCTGTCCGAGATCGAATCACTGCGCGAGTCCCTCCTGGGAATCGTGTTGACCGACGAACGCCAGAATGGCACCTACTTCGACCTGTGTCCCGACCGCAACGTGCAGTTCGGTAAGGACACCGTCGTTCGGGGCTGTGATCGTGTGCTCCATCTTCATGGCTTCCAGCCAGAGCAAAGGTTGGCCTTGTGACACTGTTTCACCGCGTTCGGCACCCACCCGGATGACGACGCCGGGCATCGGAGCCAGTAGCGACCCCTCGGGTGCCGCCGACCCTGGCTCTGTGAATCGCGGTATCACTTCCAAAACGACGCCGCCGAACGGTGAGTCGACACAGACGGTGTTGTCGTAGCGCTGCACTTTGTATTCGGTTTCCGCACCGGAGCTATCGGCGAGAACCACTCGGTCACCTGCCGCTTTGACAAGGCGCATGCCGTCGTCATCGGGGAGAACCAGACCTCTCCGCGTGAATAGGTACTCGACGTAGTATTCAGACTGGACTGTGTCGCGGTATCGCTTGGTTTGGTTGCTTGAGACCACGTTGCGCCAGCCGCTCGGAACGGCGTTGAGAACCTGTGCTGTGGCTCGGTTATGTGCGGCATCGGCTATAGCCGCGGCCACCGCCGATGCCCGTATCGTGGCTGGGTCGGCCAATGGAGCGGCCAGTTCAGTCAATCCATGAGATGTGAAGAATGCGGTGTCAGTCGAGCCCTCCAGAAATGCAGGATGACGCAGAATGTTGACAAGGAGATCCCGGTTGGTTCGAATGCCGTGGATCTCGCTGCGTCCCAGCACGTCAGCCAGCGCCAGTGCGGCCTGGTGGCGAGCGGGGGCAGATGAGATCACCTTGGCGAGCATCGGGTCGTAGTGAATCGACACCACGGAACCGTCGACGATCCCGGAGTCAAGACGGATGCCTGCACGCCCCTGACATTCGAACGATGTGTGGATGCCCGGCACGCGGAAGCGGTGGACGGTACCTGCCTGGGGTTGCCAGTTTGCGGCGGGATCCTCAGCGTACAGCCGGGCCTCGATTGCATGTCCCCGCACTGCAGGAGTTCTAGCGGGAAGTCTGCCTCCGTCCGCTATCTGTATCTGCAATTCGACTAGATCGAGTCCGGTTGTGGCTTCGGTCACCGGATGTTCGACCTGGAGTCGAGTGTTCATCTCGAGGAAGAAAAACTCGCCGTTGTCGTCGGCCAAGAACTCGACTGTGCCAGCTCCGGAGTATCCGATAGCGGCTGCGGCCGACTGACTTGCTTCGAAAAGCCGCTCGCGCATGCCTGATATACGTTCGACAAGAGGAGACGGTGCCTCCTCGATGATCTTTTGGTGGCGGCGTTGGATCGAGCACTCGCGTTCTCCGACGGTCCACACCATTCCGTGCGTATCTGCCATCACTTGCACTTCGATGTGGTGCCCAGTCGGCAGGTAGCGTTCACAGAATACCGTTGGGTCGCCGAACGCCGCCTCGGCTTCGCGACTGGCTGCTTCGACCTCTTTGGGAAGGTCGGCAATTGTGGTTACCACCCGCATTCCACGGCCCCCGCCGCCGGCCGAAGCCTTCACTAGGACGGGAAGTTGGTCTTCGGTAATGCATTGCGGGTCAAGTTCGTCCAGGATTGGTACACCCGCTGCCGCCATGATCTTTTTGGACTCGATCTTGGACCCCATGGCCATGACCGCGTCTACTGGAGGGCCGATCCAGGTCAGACCTGCGCGCTGGACAGCTTCGACGAATTGGCCGTTCTCCGACAAGAATCCGTATCCGGGATGGACTGCGTCGGCCCGAGAAGCTTTGGCAGCGGCCAGGATCGAATCGATGTCGAGGTAGCCGTTGACCGTATCGAGCCGCACGCGCACGTCTGCATCGGAAACGAAGGGTGCGTCGGCGTCGGGTTCGGTATAGACGGCCGCGGTGCTGATGCCCATTCGCCGACAGGTGGTGAACACGCGGCGCGCAATCTCGCCACGGTTAGCGACCAATATTCGTGAGATCATTCGCGTCACATCCTAAAAACGCCGAAGTTGGACGTCCCCTTGATCGGGCCGCTTGCGATGGCAGACAAGCACATCCCGAGTGTGCTGCGGGTGTCGCGTGGATCGATGACACCGTCGTCATACAGTCGGCCCGAAATGAACATTGGCAGTGATTCGGCCTCGATTTGAGCCTCAACTGCTGCGCGTAATACCGCGTCGGCCTCCTCGTCGATCCGCTGACCACGAGCCTCCGCGGCGGCACGGCTGACTATGGATAACACGCCAGCAAGCTGGGTACCGCCCATGACTGCAGATTTCGCTGTCGGCCATGCGAAGAGAAATCGCGGATCATAGGCCCGCCCGCACATTCCGTAGTGCCCTGCCCCATAGGACGCACCGAGAAGAACGGAAATATGAGGAACGGTCGAGTTGGACACGGCATTGATCATCATCGATCCGTGCTTGATCATGCCCCCTTCCTCATAGGCTCTGCCGACCATGTACCCGGTTGTGTTGTGTAAGAAGAGAAGCGGAGTATCTGACCGGTTGGCCAGCTGAATGAACTGAGTGGCCTTCTGGGCCTCGGCGCTAAACAACGCGCCGCGGGCATTGGCCAGTATCCCCAATGGGTAGCCATGTATCGTCGCCCATCCTGTTACAAGCGAGCTGCCGTATAGCGGCTTAAATTCATCGAATTCTGAGCCGTCGACGATACGGGCAATTACCTCGCGGGGGTCGAATGGGACGCGCAAATCTGGAGAGACAATGCCTAGCAGCTCCTCTGAGCAGTACAGCGGCTGCCTAACGGGCAAGGGGATTGGCCCGTGCTTGCGCCAGTTCAGCCGGGCTACGATGCGCCTCCCGATGCGGATCGCATCCGTCTCGTCGATGGCGAAGTAGTCGGCCAGTCCGGAAGTGCGAGCGTGCATCTCAGCCCCACCGAGAGACTCGTCATCGGATTCTTCGCCGGTAGCCATCTTCACCAGCGGTGGTCCGGCCAGAAACACCTTCGATCGCTCTTTGACCATCACTACGTGATCTGACATGCCAGGTACGTAGGCACCACCGGCCGTCGAGTTTCCGAAAACCAACGCGATTGTGGGGATTCCGGCCGCCGAGAGGCGAGTCAGATCGCGGAACATCTGCCCGCCAGGTGTGAAGAGCTCCTTCTGCGTCGGCAAGTCCGCTCCACCCGATTCCACCATGGATATCACCGGCAACCGATTCTCCATAGAAATCTGCTTGGCGCGGAGTATTTTTCGTAGAGTCCAGGGGTTCAGTGTGCCGCCCTTGACGGTCGGGTCGTTGGCAACAATCAGGCATTCGACACCACACACAACGCCGATTCCTGTCACCACGCTGGCACCAACCGTGAATTCGCTACCCCAGGCTGCCAGAGGGCTTAGCTCCAGGAACGGTGAATCAGGATCAACGAGTAGTTCGATGCGCTCCCTGGCGGTAAGTTTGCCGCGTTCGTTGTGGCGCTTGGTGTACTTTTCGCCGCCACCAGCAAGCGCCTTGGCCACCTCGGTATCCAGGTCGTTGAGCTTGCACAAGAGGGCATCGACTGCCTCGGCGTAGCCATCCGATGTTGTGTCAAGTGTTGAACTCAGAACGGTCATGATTCTCGCTTCCACGATGTTGCCGCAGCGGCCGATACCTGACGCTCCGCTTGCCTACAGGGCCTTTCGTCGCCGCCGTGGCAATGATGGGGGCTCACACTCATCCGAGGATCTCCTCCGGAATGTAGACGTAGCGGCTGCGCAACCACTCGCCTAGCCCTTTGGCTTGCGGGTCGAAACGTGCCTGGTACGCGACGCCTTCGCCGAGGATGCCTTCGATCACGAAGTTGACTGCGCGTAGGTTGGGTAGCAGGTATCGGTGGACTGGGAGGTCGGCGGTCTCCGGCAGTAGTTCTTTGAGCATTGCAACAGATATGGTGTGGACTAACCAGCGCCATTGTTCATCTGTACGGACCCATATGCCGACGTTGGCGCTGTGGCCCTTGTCTCCACTACGGGCACCGGCGATGGTGCCGAGTGGGAGGCGCAATGTCGGCCCGTGCACCAATCGGTCTGGAAGGTCGTGTCCGGGACGCGGTGTAAATACGGAGCACGGGCGTAGGTTCCGCTTCACGACCTGCAAGTCTGCGAAGAAGGAGTCACGCCCGTGCCTGTTCGAGTATCAGCCGTCGATCGCATCCGCACCAGAATCGATGCCCTATTTGCCGAGGATCGGGAGCTTTCGGAGATCCTTGAAGAGGTTGCCCGGCTGGGCGCTCAACTGTTGATGCAGGCGGCCCTGGAGGCTGAGGTCACCGAGTTCCTCGGTCGCGAACGCTACCAACGCGCTGCTGCCTGTCCCGACGCTAACGGCGGCTCGCGCAACGGGTATCGACAGGTGACGGTGAAAACCACCACTGGGCCGGTTACGTTGGAGCGGCCGAAGCTGCGTGGCACCACCGCAGCGTTTGCGTCGCGGTTGTTCGGCAAGCACGTGACGAGAACCAACGCCTTGGAGACGCTGGTGATTGCCTCGTTCGTACGCGGGTTATCGGTGCGCGACGTGCAGGCCACCCTCGCCGAAACACTTGGCGACCAGGCCGCGATCTCCAAATCCACGGTCTCGGAAGTGTGCAAGGCGATCCGAGCCGAATACCAGGCGTGGGCGCGTCGTCGACTTGACGAGATCACGCTGGATTACCTGTTCTTGGATGCCAGCTTCTTTCGGATGCATCCGGGGTCGCCGGCCGAGCCGGTGCTGGCCGCCTGGGGCATCACCACCGAGGGCAAGCCGGTGTTCGTCGGGTTGGCGCCCGGGACCGGCGAGTCGACCGACGCATGGGCCGACTTCCTGACTGATCTGGGCGATCGCGGCCTGGGTTGTCCACTGTTGGTTGTCTCTGACGGCGCCAAGGGCCTGATCGCAGCCATCGAACAAATTTTCCCAAAAGCGTTGCGGCAGAGATGTCTTATTCATCGACTCCGCAACGTGCTCGCGAAGATTCCCGCCGGGATGCAAGCCGAGGTCCGCGACGGCTACTGGGCCATCTTCGATACCGCCGATCTGACGGTTGAACCGGGGCCTGGGCTCGTTGAGATCATCGACAAGCGGATCGAGGCGTTCGCCGCCAAATACTTCGACCTCTATCCGGCGGCGATGCGCATTCTGCTCACCGACAAAGCTGGGTTGACTGCCTATCTGCGGTTCCCGGTCGAACACCATGGGCGCGTTCGACATTCGAATTTTATTGAGCGCTCCTTTGGGGAGACCAAGCGTCGGACCAAGGTCATCGGCCGATTCCCCGGCGAGACCAGCGCCGTTAGCCTGGTATGGGCGGTGCTCGACCGGGCCTCGGCCGGTTGGCGCGGGCTGTCCATGACACCGGTCGGTACCCGATTGCTGCACGACCTACGTCGATCGCTGCTGGACCCACCCCGTGAACTGCGGCTGACACCGTCCACCACGAGTAACGGCACCAACCCCGCAGATCCCATCTCGGCCACCGCGTAACAACTCCGTGTCGCTTTGGCAGGCTCAGTTTCGGTGACGGCTGGCGGTGACCAGGTCGATCGGTGGGATGTAGCCGGTGATGCTGTTGATGGTGCGATGCAGGCCGTGGTGCAGCGCGTCGATGTCGCAGCGGGCCAGGCCGCCAGCGGTGGCGATGACGTGTTCGGTGGTGAACGCCAGGTCGTTGATCGTGCCCAGGATGCGGCGGTCGGCGGTCTTGGCCACGGCCACCTGCTGGGGATCAAGATCGCCGAGCGTATCGGCGGGCAGACCCTCGACGTGCAACGCGGCCTGGATCGCCGAGACGACCGGCGGGCCGATCGGGCGCAACCCGGCGGCGGTGACGTTCGGCATGAACACCGAGAACAAGGTCCCGGCGTGGGTCACCAGCAGGCATTTGCGTCGGTCGATCCAGACCAGGTGGGCATACCAGTCGGTCGCGCAGGCTTGGCCGATGGCCGGCTCAGGCGCCCTCAGCAGCGCCAACACCTTGGCGGTACATCGCAGCATCACGACCCATGATCGTAGGCAGCGTCCCCGAGGATCGGTACCCAAGAACACCGCGACGTGGCGCCGGTACAGTGTGGCGACGTGTTGGTCGCCGATCTGCATCACTTCCTCGACATGCCGCACGACGCTTCCGGTCCCGCGCGCCGCCTGGCACAACACCTGGGCGACATTGTCCGGGCGGGCACCGCCGGCCAGGTCGGTGATCGGTGGGTATCGGCATTGCCGTGTCGGCGCCGCCCCGCCCACAGGCGCTGCCCCGGGCGGATGACCATCGCTATCGCCTCGGCCGAGACGGCGGCGCCGATCCGATGGTCGTGCAGCGTCTGCGACGACGAGGGGGTGATCAGCAACTGGGCAGACTCCCCATACGACCTGCGCCGCCGCCGCTCCAGCGTTGCCGGCGACCTCAAGGAGGTCATCGTCAGCGACACGACCGCCGCCGTGTTACGCGACCTGATGCTGCTTGACCCCGACTGTGAGCGACTGGTGTACGGCATGCGCGCCCACCCAAACGGCGCTGCCTTACTGACCAATGCCGACGACCTCGAAGAGCTTATCGGGTTCGTAGCCGCCGAAGCCAACCACGAACCCAACCGCCGCCGCCAAGACCGCCTCGACGCCGCGTTCAACGCACTGACCGACGCCGCCCAAACCCTCTCCAGCTGAGCATCTCTCGGCCCTACGCATCAGCCCTGGGCGCGCCAAAGCATCCGCAGCAAGCTACCGAACCCGCTCGCCGTTATCCCCAACACCACCAGCTCAAGCTGCAAGAGCCTGTCACTTGAGTTCCCCAGCCCGTATGCTCACCCACGAAGCTGCGAACCGACCGGTGCTTTTACACCCACTTTCGGACGCGACCGTTCGGTCGCAATAAGCTCGCGAGTGTGACTAGCAGGGGCGATATCAACGCGGTTCCCGTTGGCGTGCACGGCGGAATGTCGGACCAAACTCGCCTTCACGGAGGCGGCGGTGAACCTACCGTATGCTTGGCTGTCGCTTGGGGGTGCGGTGACATGAAACCCTGGGTAGCTCGCGAGACCGAGTTCTATTGCGGTGCCTGTGAATGCGCGTCCCACGTTGGCAGGATCGGAATCTCGAACAATGCAGTGCAGCAGGGCGCTCGCTGTCTCCTCGGTGTCCGCGTTCAGATGGTCGGTTCGGGCTAACGTCCACTCGAGTTCTGCTGGTTTGATCGGAAGCGCAGCTTCAAGTTGCCGACGGACCAATTGGCCCTTTGCCTCGATGTTCAGTCCGGTGAGCACGAACGTCACCGCATTGCGGTATCCGGCGATGTCATTGACAGACACCTTCAATGTCGGCGGCGGCGGTTCCCCTTTCGCTGCCGAGATCGCCACCCGGTCTGGACCGTCTGGAGCGAGAGTCACACTGTCTATTCGCGCGGTCGCGTCGGGATTGGCGTAACGGCCGCCGGTGATCTCGTAAACCAGCTGGCTCGTCACCGTTCCGACACTGACCTCACCTCCCGTGCCAGGATGTTTCGTGATCACCGAGGAGCCGTCGTCATGAATCTCCGCTATGGGAAAGCCGGGGTGCCCCATGTCGTCGATACTGCCGAAGAATGCGTAGTTGCCGCCGGTTGCTTGCGCCACGGCGTTTTCCTTTGATCCCAGCCTCCTTGGTTAGCATCAGCGTCTGGGTTGCGGTCGGTCCAATTAGGGTGACGGCTGAGATTACGCCTGGAGAGTATTCACGCCAGCGTAAGGTCGTTGCGGCGTGGAAGATAGCGTTGGCGAGCATTCCTGCCGCCGTTGAGGTCGCCAACCAGTTGCCCAGCTCGCTCCGCGGATTCCGCGCAGGCATTAGCCCGGCGGCCGTGATCGCCGGCAACAACGTAGTTGCATGCGAAACGATGAAGAACCGGGTACTGAAGGTGCCACCGAAGTGCCGTGACGCCCAATCGGGAAAGCGCGGCAACTCTTCAGCGACATGGATCCAGATCGCCACGGTAAGTCCCAGGTATCGCCAGTTCCGGATCGCCATTCCACCATCCTGACCCCATTCGCATTCGCACTCAACTGTGATTGGGCGTCACTTCTTGCGGTCAACGCACCGAGCGGTCGACGCCCCCGGCGATCACGCAGCCGGGCGACTCTCGCCCCCAGTCCGCAACGTTTGACAATTGCCGAGACCCCGCCAGCCCATTCCCATTCACCCCGAAATCCTCTGGTCGAAAAGGCAATTCACTTTCTTTCGACATCCCAGCCACACCAGGCATTAACGTCACGTGACAGATAAGTTGCAGCGGGGACCGGGAGCGGCGGGGGCGCCTGCGGACGGTGCGGTAGGCGAAAGGCCATCGAATCCGGCGCTCTCACATGGTTCTGGAACGGTAATCCGGCACTGTCAGGTAGTCGCGGAATCAGCGCCGCGCCGGCGACCCAACGTGGACGCCTCGCCGGAAAAGCACTCAGCCACCAGGGCCAGCTCAACTCTCAGATAGTTCCGGAAAACAGGGCGGAATCGGACAGCTCTCACGTTTTCCCGGAATGCTCTCAACTAGTTCCGGATCGGACAATTGACCGTACGCCTTGGCGGCCATGTTTTCGACCAGGTTGACGAGCTGGTAACGGTGCGTGCTAGCGAGGTGCGAGTTCCGCGCGGTAGCCATCCGCTTCATTGATTTTTACATCGATACCGCCGCGGTGGCCGTCAGGGTGTCGAAGCCGGGCGGAGGTGCACACCCCGCCGGTTGGTGATCTTGCTCACAGGTGGCGCTTTGACGGCACTCGTCCGGGGGCGAGAATCGGCGAAGGTCGGGTGGGTCGTCGGGAGGAAGTGGCGTGTTGGGTGCCCCTTTGAATCATCGGGCTCCTAACTCTGTTGGGGTCGGTTGCAGTAGCCGAGCATTGGTCTCCGGTAACTGATCCCCACGGAGGCACTGCTGATTATGGCTGAACAACGCCAACTACATTTAGCCGGGTTTTTCTCGGCCGGCAACGTCACTCATGCGCATGGCGCGTGGCGCCATGTCGGTGCGACGAACGGTTTTCTGACTGGCGAGTTCTACAAGCAGATTGCGCGGACCCTGGAGCGGGGCAAGTTTGATCTGTTGTTTCTTCCCGATGGCCTGGCCATCGAAGATAGCTATGGCGATAATTTGGAGACGGGGGTCGGTCTGGGTGGCCAGGGCGCGGTGGCGCTGGAGCCGACCAGCGTGATAGCGACGATGGCTGCGGTGACCCAGCGATTAGGTCTGGGCGCTACGGTTTCGACGACCTACTACCCGCCCTATCATGTGGCTCGGGTGTTTGCCACGCTCGACAATCTGTCTGATGGCCGGATCTCGTGGAATGTGGTCACGTCGCTGAACGACTCCGAGGCACGCAACTTCGGTGTGGATGAGCACCTTGAGCATGACATCCGATACGACCGGGCTGACGAATTCTTGGAGGCCGTCAAGAAGCTATGGAGTTCTTGGTCCGAGGATGCCTTGTTGTTGGACAAGGTTGGCGGTCGGTTCGCTGATCCCAAGAAGGTTCAATACGTCAATCATCGCGGCCGCTGGTTGTCGGTCCGTGGCCCGTTGCAGGTTCCACGGTCCCGTCAGGGTGAACCGGTCATCTTGCAGGCCGGCTTGTCGCCGCGGGGGCGTCGCTTCGCGGGGCGCTGGGCTGAAGCGGTATTCAGCGTCTCGCCCAACCTCGACATCATGCGCGCGGTCTATCAGGACATCAAAGCTCACGTTGCGGCCGCGGGGCGTGACCCGGAGCAAACAAAGGTATTCACCGCGGTGATGCCGGTGCTCGGTGAGACAGAGCAGGTGGCCCGGGAACGTCTGGAATATCTCAATTCGCTGGTGCATCCCGAAGTGGGTTTGTCGACGCTATCCAGCCACAGCGGCTTGAATCTCTCCAAGTATCCGCTGGATACGAAGTTTTCCGACATCGTCGCCGATCTCGGGGATCGTCACGTGCCGACCATGTTGCAGATGTTTTCCGCCGTGGCCGGTGGCGGTGCGGACCTGACGCTGGCCGAACTGGGCCGCCGATACGGCACCAACGTCGGGTTTGTGCCGCAGTGGGCCGGAACTGCCGAACAGATCGCTGATCAATTGATTAGTCACTTTGAGGCCGGGGCCGCTGACGGATTCATCATTTCGCCGGCGTATCTGCCGGGTATTTACGAGGAGTTCGTCGACCAGGTGGTTCCGCTGCTGCAGCAACGTGGTGTGTTCCGTACCGAGTACGAAGGGACAACGCTGCGTGAGCACCTTGGGTTGGCTCACCCTGAAGTCGGGAGCATCCGATGACCACCACCGATGTTGATCATGACGTTCTTGCCTACAGCAACTGCCCGGTTCCCAATGCACTACTGACAGCGCTGGAGTCAAACCTGTTGGCCGGCAACGGGATTTCGCTGAATGTGCTCAGCGGCGCGCAAGCAGGGTTGCATTTCACCTACGATCATCCCGCTTACACCCGCTTTGGTGGCGAAATTCCACCTCTTATCAGTGAGGGCCTGCGGGCGCCGGGACGCACCCGCCTGCTAGGCATCACCCCTCTGGCCGGTCGGCAAGGGATCTATGTCCGTGTTGACAGCCCGGTGACATCACCGGAGCAGCTGCGGGGCCGGCGGGTGGGTGTGTCGGGTGCAGCGATCCGCATCCTCACCGGCGAGTTGGGCGATTATCGGCACTTGGACCCGTGGCGGCAAACACTGATCGCGCTGGGTACCTGGGAGGCGCGGGGACTTTTGCAGACCCTGCACATCGGGGGGATAGGGGTCGACGACGTCGAGTTGGTGCGTATCGAAAGCCCTGGCGTCGACGTGCCCGAAGAGCGGCTGGAAGCAGCGGCCAGTGTCAAAGGCGCTGACCTGTTTCCCGACGTGGCCGGCCACCAGAGGGACATCCTGGATAGCGGCAACGTTGATGCGCTGTTCACCTGGTTGCCCTGGGCGGCGGAGTTAGAAGATCTCAGCGGAGCGCGGGTGCTCGCCGATCTCGGCGATGACCAACGAAGCCGGTATGCCAGTGTCTGGACGGTCAGCGCTCAGCTGGTTGACGAGCGACCCGACCTGGTGCAACGACTCGTCGACGCGGCGGTCCAAGCCAGCCGTTGGGCACAGGCCCATCCCGAGGAAACCGTTGGCATCCATGCCGCCAACCTCGGGGTCGCGCCCTCGGCGATCGGACGCGGTTTCGGCGCTGATTTCGCCCAACATCTGATCCCACGGCTTGACGACTCGGCACTGGCCGTTGTCGACCAAACTCAACAGTTCCTCCTCGACCACAATCTCCTCGACCATCCGGTGGACCTCACGCAGTGGGCGGCACCGCAATTCCTCACTCAATCCACGACTGGAGACCAGCAATGACCCTGACCGATGACACCGCCACGGCACAGAACAATAGGAATGGCGACCCCATCGAGGTGGCGCGCGAGCTGACGCGAAAGTGGCAAGCTACCGTCGTCGAGCGCGACAAGGCTGGTGGTTCGGCGACAGAAGAGCGTGAGGATCTACGCGCCAGTGGGCTGCTCTCGGTGACCGTTCCCCGGCACCTGGGCGGTTGGGGAGCCGACTGGCCTACCGCTCTGGAAGTGGTGCGTGAGATCGCCAAGGTCGATGGATCGCTGGGCCACTTGTTCGGATACCACCTCAGCACCCCAGCCGTTATTGATCTGTGGGGTTCACCCGAGCAAAGTGAACGCCTACTTCGTCAACTGGCCGAAAACAACTGGTGGACCGGGAACGCCTCCAGCGAGAACAACAGCCACATCCTCGAATGGAAGGTAACTGCCACCCCGACCGACGACGGCGGGTACCTTCTCAACGGTATCAAGCACTTCAGCAGTGGAGCCAAGGGCTCAGATCTGCTCTTGGTGTTCGGCGTGATACCGGAGGGTTCCCCACAGCAAGGCGCCATCGTTGCCGCGGCCATTCCCACCACCAGAGAAGGCGTTCAAACAAACGACGACTGGCAGGCGCTAGGGATGCGGCGCACCGACAGCGGCACCACCGAATTCCACAACGTCGTAGTCCGTCCCGACGAGGTGCTGGGCAAACCCAATGCCGTTGTCGAGGCGTTCCTGGCGTCCGGGCGCGGCAGCCTATTCGGCCCGATCGTGCAGTTGGTGTTCGCAACGGTGTATCTGGGGATCGCGCGTGGTGCGCTCGAAACAGCGCGCGAGTACACCCGAACGCAGGCACGCCCCTGGACGCCGGCTGGGGTTACTCAAGCCGTCGAGGATCCGTACACCATTCGCAGCTACGGCGAATTCGGTATCGAACTACAGGCTGGCGATGCTGCAGCACGTGAGGCTGCGCAGCTGCTACAGACCGCGTGGGACAAAGGTGACGCATTAACTCCACAAGAACGCGGCGAACTCACGGTACAGGTAGCCGGAGTCAAAGCCATAGCCACCAAAGCGGGCCTGGACGTGACCAGCCGAATTTTCGAGGTCATCGGTGCCCGGGGAACCCACCCAAACTATGGATTCGACCGGTTCTGGCGCAACATCCGCACCCACACGCTGCACGATCCCGTCTCTTACAAGATCGCTGAAGTCGGAAACTACGTCCTTAACCAGCGCTACCCGATACCCGGTTTCACTTCCTGACTCCAGGACCGCGCTGCCGGGCACGCGTTAATGCCTGAGAACGGTGGGTCCGTCTGACACAATGGTGGCCGACGGACCCACCCGTTCTCAGGGCAACACTGCCATGTTGGGTGAGTACAGGACAACGCGAGTACTGCAAACCTCCAGATGACAATGATCGTCCAAGTCCGGCGCCGTCTCGTCTCTAGCGACCGTTTTCGAAGAATGGGAGCGCGATTTGGTAGGGGGAACGGGGATCCGATCTCACCGAGAAGCGCGCGCACTCGACAACCGATGACCGCGACAACCGACCCGGACGCAGAACCCGCGTGGTCGCCCCGCGAGAGCGAGCTACTGGGGGTGGCATTGGGTGTCCTGCAGGAGCATGGGTACCACGGCTTAACAGTGGAGGCCGTGGCGGTCGCCGCTCATGCCAGTAAAGCTACCGTCTATCGACGCTGGCCCTCGAAATCTGAGCTGATACTGGCGGCCGTCAGCGAAGGCACCCGTCAGAACGCTGTTGCACCCAACACCGGCACCCTGCGCGGCGACTTGTTGTGTCTTGGCCAGATTATCTGCGAACAGGGCCGAGAACATGCCGGAACCATCCGAGCGGTGCTCGTCGAGATGTCCTGCAATCCCGCGCTCAACAACGTTATGCAAGACCGGTTCCTTCATGAACACAGAGCTCTGGTCTGGCACGTCCTGCAGCAGGCGATCCGTCGCGGCGAGATCGGCGCGGCGGCGGTCAACGACGAGCTTTACGATCTGTTGCCGGGCTACCTGATCTTCCGGTGCATCTTTTCCGACCGACCCCCGACCCCTCCCACCATCGAAGCTCTGGTCGACAAAGCGCTGCTCCCGAGACTCATCTCAGCAACTGAATAACTCCCCTCGACATCGGGGTCACGGTCAGGGACTGGGACCGTCAAGTTTTCTGGGTCTGTCCGGGGGACTGTAAATTTTCCGGTGTAACTCCTGAGTAAGAAGGAGACCACTGTGACCGATGTGATGAATGATGAGCAGCCCGTCGAGCTCGATGCGGTGCCGCTGGAGCCGGCGGCGTTGCGGGAGGCGACCAACGACGAGCTGGTGGCGCAGCTGGCCGCGCGGGCCCGCGCGGAGGGGTTGCAGCTGACCGGTGAGGGCGGGTTGCTCTCCCAGTTGACCAAAAGGGTGGTGGAGTCCGCGCTCGAAGGTGAGCTCGATGATCACCTGGGCTACGGCAAGCATGACGCCACCGGGCGTGACGGCGGCAATTCCCGCAACGGCCGTCGCGGCAAGACCGTGTTGACCGAAGCAGGACCCGTCGCGCTGGAGGTGCCTCGCGACCGGGATGGTTCCTTCGAGCCACAGCTGGTCAAGAAGCGTCAGCGGCGCCTGACCGGGCTCGATGATCTGGTGATCTCGTTGTCGGCCCGAGGATTAACCCACGGCGAGATCTGCGCGCACCTGGGCGAGGTGTACGGGGCGAGCGTGTCCAAGCAGACCATCTCGACGATCACCGACCGGGTGATCGAGGGCATGGCGGAATGGCAGTCCCGTCCCTTGGATGCCGTGTACCCGGTGATCTTCATTGACGCTGTGAACGTCAAGATTCGCGACGGCAACGTCGCGAACCGGCCGATCTACCTGGCGCTGGCGGTGACCGTGGAGGGCACCCGCGACATCCTGGGGTTGTGGGCTGGTGAGCACGGCGACGGGGAGGGGGCGAAGTTCTGGGCCCGGGTCTTGTCCGAGATCAAGAATAGGGGTACCCAGGACGTCTGCATGGTGGTCTGCGATGGACTCAAGGGCCTGCCCGCAGCGATCGAAACCGTGTGGCCGCAGGCGATCACCCAAACGTGCGTCGTGCATCTGCTGCGCAATAGCTTCAGCTACGCCTCCAAGCGGCACTGGCCGGCGATCGCCAAGGACCTCAAACCGATCTACACCGCGCCGAGTGAATCGGCCGCGTTGGAGGCGTTCGTGGCGTTCACCGACACTTGGGGTGATCGGTACCCGGCGATCACCAAGCTGTGGGATGGCGCGTGGGCCGAATTCGTGCCGTTCCTGCAGTTCGACAACAGTATTCGCAGCGTGGTCTGCACGACCAATGCCATTGAAAGCATAAATGCCCGGATCCGTAGAGCGGTCAACGCGCGGGGCCACTTTCCCACCGAGGCCGCCGCGCTGAAGTGCGTGTACCTGGCGGTCATGAGCCTCGACCCCACCGGACGTGGCCGCAAACGGTGGACCAACCGCTGGAAAGAAGCGTTGAATGCCTTCGACATCACCTTCGACGGACGCCTGTCCGCCGGACGAAAGTAGAACCACCACAACCAGTTACACCGTTAAGTTGACAGACCCCTGTCCGGTGTCAGTCGAGTCGTGTCGCAATGTATCGGGCGTATGTTGATGCCGATGCTCTCGCGTGGGCTTCGAGTGTCTGCGGGCTGTAGCCGAGTGTTTCGGCCAGGATCGCGATTGGCGTGGTCTGGGTGAGTTCATTGAGTGTGCCAAGGCGTGCTTCGAGGGCAGCGAGAACAGGTCGCAGATGGTTACGAAGGTGCGTCGGAGTGACGTGAGTTCCGGGTCCATACCCGCGAAATACCCAGGGCGAGTTGGGATGTGCAGCAGTTTGACCGTTGTAGTTGACTGCCGCGAGTAGTCGGATGGGCTCATCGAGCGGCGGCGGGATATCGATGGGCATGCCAGCCAGGTTGACGCTCACGGAGTCCGCTGTGATGGTCACCTGCTCCCAGGTCAGGGCAGCGATATCCTCGACGCGCTGAGCGAAAACGATGATCAAGATCGCGGCGAACCGGTCACGGGGATGCAGGGTCTGTTGATGTACGACGTGCTCGATAACGGCGTTCTGCTCGGTGATCGGTAGCCGTGGTGCGGTACCGCGCCGGTGCGGGGTCACCTCGAGATCCGCGGGGATCAGTTTGGTTTTGATGGCCCAACGGACGAATCGCAGAATGTGCTCCCGGGTAGTTGGTCCGGTGGACTGCCACAGGTCAATGTGCGCCTGGGTGACGTTCTCGACATAGGTGTCGTGTTCGGTGGTGAGCCAGTTGCAGAACTCGATCGTCACGGTCGTGGTCTGCTTGGCGCGCAGAAATGCTGAGTCGGTGACGGCGTCCATCGAGCGGAGCCGTCTTTCCAAGCCCCAGCGGATAAAACGGGCAATCACCTTGCGGTGCTCGTCCGTCAGGATGCGCTGTTGCGCGGTCGCCGCCCAGCCCAGGAACCGCGCTAACCGTTCGTCGCGCGCCGGCAGCGACTGATGAGCCACGAGGAGGCCGCGAACATAATTGGTTGTCCGGCCCGCCGGAAGCAGGTCAACAAGCTCATGGGTGAGCGTCGGATGGCACGCAAGTTCGCGCAGGACGCGTTCGACATGGCGTTGGCGGATCCAGGTCAGGCCGCTATTGGGGCGTTGCATTCCGGTGAGCGCATCAATGATGACCTGCAACTGCGAGGCGACCACGCCGGTGTCGGGGTTGGTCAGGAAGCGAGTAGCAGTCTCGCCGAGGACGCAGCGTTGACATTTGCCGCCGCTATAGAGTTCGGCCTCGTCCCCGCAGGCAACGCAGTCGACGTTGAGCGTGATCCCGGTGCATCGGCGGCACGCGGGCCGAGCATCAATGATCCCGGGGAGAACGCCCTGGTGGCCGCAAGCGCAGATCCCGGTGACACGTTTGGCGGCCTGGTAGCAATACCCGCAGACCGATTCGCCCGGCCAGTTCGCGACCACCATGTAGTGCCCGCCGCACCGGTCGCAGGGCACCGGCCACCGCTCGGGGTCGTCAGGTTTGCGCGGGCGGGCCATCGTCGTCCTGGACGATCCGAATCCGTTTGGCGACGGGGTTTCCCGGTTTCAGGCCGAGGTCACTGGGCCGTGGTGCGTTGGCAGTTTTCGCGGCTTGCATCTCGACGTACGGCTCGAACAGGTCGTTGGGCGTGCAGTCGAAGATGTCGCACAGGGCAGCGAACGTCCTTGACGGAATGCGTTGGGGTTCACCGGTAACCAGGCGATAGACCTGGGCGTCGGAGAGGTTGATTCCGCGCGATTTGAGCAGCGGTCGCAGCTCGGTGGACTTCCACAGGTTGTGGGCGGCCATCATCCGGCGCAGATGCCAGTGGAAGCCGATGCGGCGCTGTTCAGCCATCGGGCTGATCTTCCTCCATTCGGATGCGTCGAGCGATCATCTGTTGGATCGTCTTTTGTTTGAAGTCTGACGACACCGAGGTGTACAGCGAGGTGGTCGATGCAAATGAGTGCCCGAGCTGTTCCTGCACGAACAGTGGGTCGTAGCCAGCCTCCAGAAGGTGGGTGGTGAAGGAGTGCCGCAGTGCGTGCAGACTCAATTCTGGTGGCAGCCCGGCTCGTTTGCGAAATGCGGTGAAGGAGCGGCCCAGCGCACCGAGCGTCAATCTGGAACCACGCTCGCTGGGCCACAGCGCGGGGGAGCGGTCCGCGGTGGCGAACAGCTGGCGTCCCTCGCTGCACCAATATTCCAAAAGCTCGACAACCCAAGAGAATTCAGGCGATGTGAGCACCGTCCGCCGACGTGGCCCGGACCCTTTCGTGCCTTTGGCCCAGCGCACGGTCAGCGCGCCGTAGTTTCCAAAGCGGGGTACGTGTGGGTTGGGCCCGAAGTCCGTCAGGTCCAGCATGACCAGTTCGCGGCGGCGCAGCCCATAGGCGTAGCCGACCTTGAATGCGATCGAATCCCGCAGGGCCGTCACCCACCGCTTGGACGCTGTGCGGTGCGCTTCGTCGACAAAATCATCTACGACGTCAAATAGGTGCTGCAACTCGGCCTTGGTGAACGCTCGGCGGCCCGGTGGAACAGCATCATCGGTTGTGTGTTGCGGAGTGTTCCACTCGAAGCATATCTGCGACGGAACATCGCCAAACTGCTTCTCGCAGAATGCAACCCAGCCGTATCTACTGTCGCAGACGTACGAGCAAAACATCGAAATCGTATTGCTGTAGGTCCGCAACGTAGATAGCGCAATCGGTCTTTCCTGCGATCGGAATTCGGCCAGGAATTGGTCCACGTCAATTGGGCGCCACCGCCACGGATACTCGTTGGTGAACTCAACGAACCGGGCAATCAGTCGACCGCGCGTCATGATCGTGTCGACGGCCAAGCCTCGGGCCAGCATCTGCGCCCGCCAGCCATCGACCATCGCATTGAACACGGTCTCATCGGCACGCAGGAGCGAAACATCGTCGGCACGCAGGATGTGGGGAATGAACCCGGGCAGTTCCTCAGCCATGACGATGGTCGAACGATCTCGGCAACCGGCTTGGCGACGACTTGAGTTGCGATCCGAATAGTCTTGCCCTCGAACGCAATTCGTCACTGTGACGCAATAACCCCGGTCCACGCAGTGGCGGGGGCGGTGCCGCAAAACAACTCACACCGACCGGATGCCAGTGGTCGCTCGTTGAAGCTCGCAACGTCGTCACCTAACATCCGAATCAATCATTAAGTGATTGAAACTTACGTCGAGCTGGCCCGTTGCGCAAGACCCAAGGTCGATCAGGGGCGCTGCAGCGGCGACCGACACCCGTCACAACCAGGACAATCGAGCCAGTCGTCCAGGGGTGCAAGTTCTTTCACTAAATGAAACTCGCATGCCTTTTGTACCGATAAGCTACATTATGTCAGGTCAATCACTGCATTTTCATCCGATGAATCACGCAGCAATCGTGTGACTCTCGCCTACCGACCCGGTACCCATGGATGAAACAGCCTGGACACCAGGGGTTTTCGGTGGATGCGAACGAGTATGCATGACCCCCTCTCCGGCTGGCCGCCGCGACACGCATCGGCGAACGTTCGTTTTGCGATGGACCTACCTGCGGCGATGTGGTAATGATTCATTAGATGATTCAATGATGCATCAGATGAGACGTCCTGGGAGGCTGAATTGCCCGTCGACAAGAGCGGTCGCGTGGTTCTGGTCGGGTCAGTTCCGCTGCTGCATCCGGAGGCCCAAACCGTCGAGGACATGCTCGACGGCTGGCGCAACCAGCAACTGTGCCGCAACCTCGACCACGAGACCATCAGCAAGCGCATCGCCCTGGTGCGCCGCTTCATCGACCACTGCAACGAGTACCCCTGGGCCTGGACACCGGCGATGGTTGAAGAGTTCTTCGCCGATCTGCGCGGCATCAAAGGCCGGGCGCAATCGACCGTGCGCGGCTACCAGAACGGCCTACGGTTGTTCTGCTCGTACATCGCTGATCCGGACTACGGCTGGGATCGGGTATGCGAGCAGCGCTTCGGCACTCACCCTGCGCAAGTGTTCTTCGAGTGGAACACCGCTGCCCACGTCCAAGACAACGAGCAGAATCCGCTCAAGCGGCCCTTCACCAAAAAGGAGCTGCAGGACTTCTTCGATCATGCCGACGAGCAAGTGTCCCTGATTGCCAATGCCCGTAAGAAGGGCTGGCTGCCGGCTTACCGCGACTCGGTGATGTTCAAGGTGGCCTACTCCTACGGGCTGCGCTTCAATGAACTGCGACACCTGCAGACCGTCGACTTCTCGCGCAATCCGCACGCCGCCGAATTCGGGCGCTATGGCGCGGTTCTGATCCGGTACGGCAAGGCCAAAAAAGGCTCACCGCCGAAGCGGCGCACCGTGTTCACGGTGTTCGACTGGACACCCGAAGTCATCGCCGACTGGCTCACCCACGGCCAACCGTATATCGACGACAGCATTGACCTGTTCCCCAGCGAGCGCGGCAGCCTGATCGCTGAGACCACCCTGCTGCGCCGCTTCCGGCGCTACTGCGACGAACTGGATCTGCCGGCCGGACTGGATCTGCATTCGTTTCGCCGCTCGCACATCACCCACCTCATAGAGGACGGCTGGGACGCCAAATTCGTCCAAGACCAGGCCGGCCACGATGTCGCCAGCACCACATCCCTCTACACCGGTGTATCCAGCGACTACCGCACCCGCACACTGCGCCGCATGCTCGATCAGACCGTCAAAGATGCGCTCTCCTTCGGGGAAGAATCATCATGAAACGCGAAGTCGACTACACCTGGCGCCTCGCCGAGCTCATGGCCGCGCATGGCATGCACAACAGCACTGACCTGATCCCCCGCCTGGCCGAACGTGGCATTCAGCTCTCCCGACCCCAGGTCTACCGTGTTGTCCACCAACGGCCCGAACGTGTTTCGCTGCAACTGATGGCCGCGCTATGCGACATCCTCGGCTGTGGCGTGGAGGACCTGGTGACCGTCACTGCCACCGACGTCCGACGCCGGAAGACCGCATCCGGGGCAGCCGCTACCCCGCCGCCGAACGTGGTCGAACTCAACAAGTCGGTCCGGCCACGGCGGGCGCGGGTCATCACCGATGGCCCCGATTAATCCCAAGCCACGATCCAGGCGCCGCGGACGCCCACCCGTCACCACCGGTCACTACGAATGCAGCCGCTGCCATCGCAAGGCCAACACACTGCGCGTCTACTGGCCCGGCGATCAGCTGTGCCACAGCTGCTTCTACACTGCGATGCGCACCCACGGCATCTGCCCCAACTGCGGGCACGACGGCGTCCTTCCCGGCCGCCTCAACCGCACCGACCCACGGCCGGTCTGCCTGACCTGCGCCGCCATCCCCGGCGATTACGCCTGCCGCACCTGCGGCCACGAAGGCGAAATCCACCGCCGCGGCGAATGCGCACGATGCGCTCTACGCGACGACCTGTGCAAAATCCTGCTGCACCATCCCGCCGACCCGGCCGCCATGGAAACCCTCCTCGAAGTGCTCTGCGGCGTCGACCGGCCCGAAAGCATCCTCACCTGGAAGCGCAACATCCAGGTACTGCAGCTCCTCGGCGGAATCACCTCCGGCGCAATACCCCTCACCCACGACGGCCTCGACACCGCCGGCCCGGGCCGACACATCGAACACCTACGCAGCATGCTGGTGCACCACCACCTCCTCCCACCACGCGACGAACACCTCGCACGATTCGAACGCTGGCTCGCCACCAAACTCGACGCCATCGACTCCCCGACAGTGCGAGGACCCGTGGAGCAGTTCGCCACCTGGCACCACCTGCGCCGCCTGCGCAGCGAGTCCAAGCCCGGCCAAGGAACCGACGGACCCAAACGCGCAGCACAACAAGAGATCACCGAAACCATCAAATTCCTGACCTGGCTCGAGCAGACCCACGACCGCACCGCTTCAACCTGCAGCCAGCAGGACGTCGATGAATACCTGGCCTCAGGTCCGACCACCCGCCATTCGATCCGGACGTTCTTCGTCTGGGCCAAACGCAGCAAGATCAACACCTCAATCACCATCGAGCACCGACAAGCCAGAACATCCCCGACCATCACCCAAGACCAGCGCCTCGCGTGGCTCAAAGAACTCCTCACCGGCGACTCCGAGAGTCTTCCCTACCGGATCGCTGGAATCCTGCTGCTGCTCTACGCGCAGCCGTTGACGAAGATCGCCGGCCTGCAGACCACCGCTGTCATCCGGGTAGGCGCCGAGACCCGTATCGCGCTGGGCAAAGAACCCACCCCGGTGCCCGAGCCGTTCGCCTCCCAGCTGCACCATCACCTCTACAACCGGCCCAATCAACGCACCACCGGCGGAGCCATCGCCACGCCCTGGCTGTTTCCCAGCAGCCGGGCTGGCCGTCACCTCGACCCGCAATCAATCATGCATCGGCTTCGATGGCTCGGCATCGAGTTGCTGGGCTCACGCAACAGAGCCCTTCGCGAACTCGTATCGCAAATACCGCCACCGGTCGTCGCCGAAATGCTCGGCTACAGCGACCAAGTCACCCAAAAACACGCCGCCGAAGCCGGCAACACCTGGGCGCAGTACGCATCCGCCACCGATCGGAAGCACACTCCGACAACACCACCTGGACGAACCATGACGACCGACTCTCCGCAGGTTTGCCCCACCGACGACAAAGACGAACCGGACACGGATACCTCCGAGCCCACGTTGTTCGACCTCGATCCCCCGGTTCGGCCCTACGACGTCCACATTGAGTCACTAGGAGCCGCGGCGGCCGCATTCGACGACGCCCGCGGCGCGGTCCAGGTGGCCACGAACGCCCTCGGTCAGGCGCGCGCGACAGCTAAAGCAGCCAAAACGCAGCTCACCGACGTAGTGCTCCAGGCGCATCTGGCCGGCGTATCTTGGGCGAAAATAGGTGAGGCCCTGGGTATCTCGCAGCAATCGGCCTATCAACGCTGGGCTCGACGTTTACGCGAGGACGATAACGCGACAATTCACGATGTCGAGGACGGCGATGAATCCGAAATCCCGATCTCCTAGCTGACACCGTAAACGACCTCAAGCCGCACCCAAGCCGCCGATACCCATCGATGACTCCACGAGCCTTCCACGACCCCATCTCTGAGCGCCGATCCAGCAGACAGACCGATCGCACCGAATACAGCGGAATCACCCCACCGAGGCGCGACTTGCATTGGTGTGAGACGTATTCCACCTAGCTGCCGTGTCTTCGAAGCGCTGATGACGCGGCAATGGCCGCTGCGACCGCGAAACCAGCGACAGCGGTAGCGAGCGTGAATTGCTCACCGAAGGCGCCGATGCACAAGCCGCCCAGGACCGCTCCCAAAGCGCCCATCGTCTGATTAATGGAGCGCCTCGTGGCGTTCACGCGCCCGAGCAGCCGGTCCGGTGTAAGCGTCTGCCAGTAGCCCATCTCGTTGGCATTCTCGATGCCGGCTGCGATCCCTTGGAATCCCAACGCAACGAAAATCACTGCATCGCCCAAACTGGATTCAGGGGCGCAGGCCACGAGCAGCCACGTGATCGGGTATGCGGTGCGCGCCAGAATGATCACCCGTCCCACCCCTATTCGGTCACCGGTCGACGGTGCCAACGAGGCCCCGATCAGACTCGCGACACCGAAGACCGTCAATAGCATTCCGAATGCGTAGGGGGTGAACCCCATGGAGCGCAGGGCCAGCAGGGAAAGCGCTGTCATCGCTGCCCCGTTGGCGAGGAACCATATGTGTGTCGACACTGCCAGCGGACCGAGAGTCCGGTGGCGGTAAGTCCATTTCAGGCCTTCGCCGATCTCGTGACGGAGGTGGCGCGAGCGTGGTTCTGGTTGGGGTTCGGGGGCATGGACGCTCGCAATCAGCACAGCCTCGACGAGGTAACTGATCGCGTCGACGACGATGGCCGCGGGAGCGCCCAAGAGGCCCACGAGTCCACCGCCCATCGCCGGGCCGAGGGTTTGGGCGGCAGCGTCGGCCTGATCGAGACGCGCGTTCGCCGCAACCAATTGTCCCGTCGGTACCAGTCGGGGAAGCAATGATTGCGTGGCGGCGAACCCGAATACCGAGAACGCCCCGAACGCCAGCAACGCGACGACCAGCATCCACATCTGCAGACTGCCGGCCAACCACAGAACTGGAACCAGCCCCAGGCTCAGAGCACGCCCCACGCTGGCCCACACCAGCACAGGTTTGCGGCGCCAGTGGTCGACATACACCCCGGCGACAAGTCCAAGGGCCGCGTACGGAACAAACTGTGCGGCGTTGACCACGCCAACCTCGAATGGGCTGGCACCGAGCAACTGGACGACCAAGACGGGCATCGCGACCGCAGAGATCGCCGACCCGATGGAACTGAGTGCCGCAGCCACCCAAAAACGAACAAAAGCCGAGCGAGTACCTTCACCCGCACTATCCCCCACGACACCACTGTCTCACGGCGAACAGGCAGCTCGAGACCAGTCTAAAATACCTTTCGATCGGTAGGACTCGATATCTGGTCGAGAGCCGACACTGCTAACACCTTGCCCGTTCTGTGGACAAGCCACTGGGCCCCGATCACCTCTGAAGGCAGCGGGGGGTGCGCGTGCTCGCAGTTCGTTTGGTTACCCGCGGAGTACTACTGGCGATTCGTGGTTGCTGTTTGCGATCAGGATCGTCGCTCGATCCTGAGGCTTGCATTCTCGGAAGTAGCGGCGCTGCGCTTCAACATAGCGCCGCATGGTGGGATGGTCCGGGTCTGGGTTACTTCCATCTCGCAAGGCCATCCTTCGTGCGGTTTCGATGAAGGGAACATCGAGGAACACGGATAGGTCCCAGCTAGTGGCAAGCTCGTTGCGGTGCAGGAAGATTCCGTCCACCACGAGCACTGTGCCCGGGGCGGCCAGCTGCGGCTCCGGCATGAGAATCGTGTCAGTGGTGACGTCATGGCAGGCGGTGCGGTATCGCCGAGATCCGCCGGGCCGAAACGGGACAAGGACATCGGTATAGAACTGGCGATAGTTGTAGGAGTCTGACCAGAACCCCTCAGGCGAACTACGGCCCAGCCGGTACCGAACCTCGCGGGTGTTGTGAAAGTCGTCGAGTGATACTCGGACGACTGGTCGTTGTCGGTCTCGTAGAAGTTCGGCTAGTGCGTCCGCGAAATGGGTCTTGCCGGCACCGTCGGGCCCGTCGATCGCGATCCTCGGGCAACGCTGACCGTCGAAGACAGGAATCCGCGCCGCGACGAAGTCCAACGCATCCACTCGACCGAAAGCAGCGCTCATCACCGGCGGTCCTGCGTATCACCGGCCAGAAGCGCATGCACGTGCATGTCGTGCCAGCCGTCAGCGTGCAACGCAGCACTCCGCCGGATGCCCTCCACGCGAAACCCGGCCTTCTCCGCAACCCGACAAGAGGCGAGGTTGGCGACCGAATGCTCCAACCCAATCCGCTGGAAACCGACTTCACGGAATGCCCACTGACACAAAGTAGTAAGGGCTTGAGAACAGAGTCCTCGTCCACGCCACGCTGGCGCCATCCAGTACGCCGCTTCAGCTGAACCATCGTGCAAATCCACGCATTTGAGCGAAATACGGCCGGTCAATGAATCGCTGGTGCGGTCAACCAGCGCCCAATTCAACTGAGCCTCTGCAGTCCACCCGTCACGCCACTCGCTAATCCACTGGCGCGCTTCGTCCTCAGAATCGGCGCGCCGCACATGCCAGCGTTGGATCTCGGGGTCATTGAAGGCGTCCACGACCGCGCGAGCGTCAGACAGTCGCCACGGTCGGAGCAACGCAATAGAGCCCACCGACAACGACGGATGAGGAGACAGCGGATATCGCCGGCGGGATCAAAGTCGGCACACATGGCATCATCGCGCAAAATCCGAACCTAGACCAACGAGAACGCGGCATCCACGCGTAGGCCCTTCATCGCAAATCTTTGATCATAGCGATGCCGAGGGGTCCATTGCCTTGGCCCACCACGCGAAATCCCTTGCGCTCGTACAGATGTTTGGCCGGATTGCGAACATGGACATTAGTGCACATTGCTTCTGCATGTGGCGAAAGCTCGGCGAACAGTGCATCCAGAAGCAAGCCGCCGATGCCGGCTCCCCGCGAGCCTGGTGCGACAGCGATGCAGAGTTCCGGCAATGGCGACCCGGCCGCATCAGTGCGCAATGGCGGATTGCTATGGTACGTCCACACCGCACCGATAGCGATCGCGCTGTGATCCTCGGCAAGGATCGGCACGATGCCAACAGGTGGGAGCAATTCGAGCACTTCGCCGTCACCGGGGTCAGGAAGTGGCCAGTCTTCGATAATGCAGGCATGGCGGGCCATCTCGACGACGAAAGCGTGATCGTCAGCGGTCGCCGAGCGGAGTCGCACTCTGGACTGTGCCATCGGCAGATTGTGGCAGAAGTTCCCTGCTGCACGCATATCGATTTTTGACGAGATGGGATGTACGGGCGCGGCGCGAAACAGTCGCCAGCAAACATTCCGTGGACGGTTAACCAAGAGCCCAAAGGGCTTGCCAAGTGTGAGTCCATCACAGCTGCTGCCAGCCGCCCATCCCGAAACTGCCGACCCTATCGATATCAACAATCACCGGATTACGGCTGAATCGAATACTGAGGGTTACCAGTAGGGTCGCCGTTCTCATCCGATGAATCAGCCCTGGCCCAGCCCGCTCCGATCGTCAGGCGCGTCGTAGGACGTGCGCTGGAAGCCCGCGGCAATAATCACCACTTGTGACCGAACAAGCACCGACCCAAGTCGGCCCGCCTCCTAACGTGGCCGTCGGCATCATCAAAGCATTAAGACCTCGGCAATGGATCAAGAACGTCCTGGTGGTGGCTGCACCTCTGGCGACTCTCGGTGGCAACGTCCACTACGACTACGGTGATCTCTTCTTCAAGGTAGGTGTCGCGTTTGTAGCGTTCAGTTTGGCTGCATCCTCGATCTATCTCGTCAATGACGCCCGTGATGTGGAGGCCGACCGCCAGCATCCGACCAAGCGCTTCCGGCCTATCGCCGCCGGGGTGATCTCCCCCTCCCTCGCTTACGGCTTGGCAATCGCGCTCGCCTCGACCACGCTGGCGATCTCGGCGGCGATTGCGCCATCCCTCGCGCTCGTGATCGGCGTCTATCTGGCGATCCAGCTCGGCTACTGCTTCGGCCTCAAACATCAAGCCGTGCTTGATATCTGCATCGTCTCCTCAGCTTACCTGATGAGAGCGATTGCTGGTGGTGCGGCTACCGGAATCCCGCTGTCGCAGTGGTTCTTGTTGGTGATGGCGTTCGCATCGCTGTTCATGGTCGCAGGCAAACGCTATGCCGAGCTGCAGCTCGCTGAACGAACCGGTGCGAAGATCCGCAAATCGTTGGAGGGCTATACCGATACGTACCTGCGGTTTGTGTGGACGATGTCCGCCACCGCAGTCGTCGTGTGCTACGGGCTGTGGGCATTCGAGCGCGATGGGTATTCCGGGTCATGGTTTGCCGTCTCGATGGTCCCGATCACCATCGCAGTCCTGCGCTACGCAGTCGACGTCGACGGTGGCGTTGCCGGCGAGCCCGAGGACATCGTTCTGCAGGACCGCGTATTGCAGGTACTGGGCGTAGCGTGGATCGCGATCATCTGCGTTGCAATCGTTTTGGCTTGATTCGACCGGAGGGCTAACGTCACCGGTCGTTCGGGTTTCGACCCAGCAGGTCGCGTTCCAGGAAGTCTCGGAAGGTTCTCGCGAGATTCGACGCGGTTGGGTCAGGGTAATCACCGAGTCGGTTTCCGAGTTGAAAGGCCTCATTGACAACGGCCCGCCGTGGCACTTCAGCACGGACCTCGTCGCCGAATTCCTTCTCTACCCGTTCCCTGATCGACTGGTCGATGCCGTTTCTGCGGTCGAAACCGGATAAAACCACACCACACCACCTGAGCGGATGTGTTCGTTGGATACGCTCAACTCTGTCACGCGCCTCCCGGGCTTTGCGTACCGCATCAAGGGTCGGGGTGATCGGCGCGTACGCAACATCACCTACATGCATTGCCAGGGCTTCCAGAGAGCCAGTGCGGCCACCGGTGTCGATCAGGACAACCTCATAACGGTCGAAGATGCCGGCAGCCTCAAAGATGGCCCGCAACAATCCGGTGTCCGGTACGCCGAAGCCCGCAACACGGCCTAAGGAAGCACCTGCAGGCAACAAGTCGACGCCGGGCCACCTAGTTTCAATGATCTCCTCATCGATTCGCTTCGCGCCCTTGTCGGGATTCCCCCAGAAACTGATATCGGCATCCTCAAGCACTGACCCCAAGCCGGTCGAATGCTGCGACACTCCAAAGTGGTTGGACAGATTTCGCTCTGGGTCGGCGTCGACCAACAACGTGCAGATCCCGGCCCGCGAGGCCTCCCCCGCCAGCATCATCTGCCATAGCGTTTTCGCTGTACCGCCCTTGCCCGAAAGCACCAGCGCCGACACAGCTACCATTGCGAGCCTCTATGCAATGCCTGACTCACCTCGCTGTATTCCTCCGTCGTGTTCGCGCTGTGGCCCGACACACCGGAGGGGCCTCGTGTCCCTGACACTGCGCCTGCCGATACCGTGATCAACTGACCTTAGCCATCGCCGATGACGACATCGACGCTACGCGCCGACGGCCCGCGCGGCGTGACCACTCAAAGCGGCCCGACTGCTCGGCGAGCACCCACCTGGGTGCACACTATGACGTGGCCCTTTCCGCAACAGTCTTCAAAGTAGAACTTGGCGTCTCCGATGTCGATCACGGCTACTACGCCGATCACACGCTGACCGTGGCCCGTCATCCCAGTGAGACCGATGAGCGGATGGTGGTGCGGTTGTTGGCTTTTGGGCTGCGCGCACACCGACTCAACGACGTCGATGGTGAGTTGGCGTTCGGAGCGGGCCTGTCCACCCCTGGCGTGCCAGACTTGCGGCTCGCCGACTACACCGGCCGGATCCTGGAGTGGATCAACGTCGGCCAGCCCGACGAACGCGTCTTGGGCAAGGCGGCCGGCCAGGCCGACCAGGTGCTGCTGTTCCCGTTTGCCGCCGGCGTGGCCACCTGGTGGCGCGCCGTCGGCCCAAAAGTCGCGGGGCTGCCGAACCTGTCGGTGGTGCAGATACCGCACACACCGGTGCAGCAACTGGCCCACACTGTCGATCGACGAGTCTCGGCGCAGGTGATGGTGATCGAGGGTCAGGTGACGATGACCGTAGGCGGAGTCGACGTCACCTTCACGCCCGAGCCATTGAAGTGAATCGAAGCATCTGCTGCGTCGACCCTCGACATCTACTACACGAGGTCGTAGCTTGAGGTGGTGAGGGTGGGGATCATCGGCGGTGGTTTCGCGGGATTGGCGGCGGCGATTGCATTTCGGCAGGACGGCCACGACGTCTCGGTTTTCGAGAAATCCCCCGGACCGTCCGTTGCGGGTGGCGCCATCTCCCTCGCCCCGAATGCGCTCACGTGTTTGGCGATCCTCGGTGTTCGAAAGCGTGTCGTGACCGACCCGTGGTCGCGCATGCCGGCCACCGTGCGCACTTCGGATGGCGGTGTGCTCATCCGACGGACGCTTGCGCAGCTCACCGGTGGAGATCAGTACGCCGCAGTGGCGCGTAGTCAGCTACTCAGCTGGCTGACCGAAAGGCTTCCCCCGGACTGTCTGCATTACTCCAGCATCGTGACCGGGGTGCGCACGGACGGTGTCGTGGCTGTCGGCGGGAGGGAACGCCGTTTTGATCTGGTCATCGGCGCGGACGGCACACGGGGCATTGTCAGAAAGTCGCTATGGCCGGATGCCCCTCCACCGCGCTCCACCGGCAGCACGGGATGGGCTTGGATCGTCGACCGGCAACTAGGCGCTGGTTTCGGGTCAATCTGGGGTCGTACAACAGATTTCGGGATCTTGCCCCTCTCCGATGGCCGTACCTACATCTATGGCGGAACCCGGGAACACGGAACCGAGCTCCGCGCGTACTGCCGTTGGCCGGCACCACTCCCAACCCTTATCGACGCCGCGGATCCCGACCGCATGATCGCTGTGGAAATTTTCGAAGCCCGGCCACCCCGCCAACTCGTCCGCGGCAAGGTCGCACTCATCGGCGATGCCGCCCACACGATGCGCCCGACGTTCGGTCAAGGTGCAGCACTCGCCATGGAAGACGCCATCACCCTCGCCAACGGTGGCCCTGAAGGCCTGGCCAAACGCCGGGCACGAATACTCACGCTGTACACCGCCTCGAAGGCCGGATCGTATTTCGCAACTCCGGGCCTTCACGCTGCGGAGAAGGCTCGCAATCTGGCTTTACGGCTCACACCCAACGGTCTGTTCGGTCTCATGGCAGGGGCGGTCAGCCACTGGCGACCAGCATGATGGGCATCGACACAACGGGACTCACGGAACACGAGCGTTGAAGGCACTCGTCGCCCAGGGCCTCGCTCCCCTGGGCCGTGCTACACGCCGCCGCGGCGCAGCATCCGACCCTGCGCGGTCTTGAAGTCAATCTTCTTGCCGCGCAACCAGGTACTCGTCACGACGCCGGCGAGTGCGCGTCCGTCGTACGGGCTGATCGGGTTCTTGTGGTGCAGCTTGTGCACGTCGACGACCTGCGCGGACTCGGGCTCGAAGATCGCGAAGTCGGCGTCGTAGCCCAGCGCGATCTTGCCCTTGTTGTTCAGTCCGGCGAGCGCGGCGGGTTTGGCTGCCATCCACTCGAGCACCTGCGTGAGCTTGATCCCGCGACGCTTGGCCTCGGTCCAGATCAACGACAGGCCGAGCTGCAGCGACGCGACCCCGCCCCAGGCAACACCGAAGTCTCCGTTCTCGACGTCCTTCAGGTCGACCGTCGACGGTGAGTGGTCAGAGACGATGCAGTCGATCGTGCCGTCGAGCAGGCCCTGCCACAGAAGTTCGCGATTCGACGCCTCACGGATCGGCGGACAGCACTTGAATGCCGTTGCGCCGTTGGGGATCTCCTCGGCGAGAAGCGTCAGGTAGTGCGGGCACGTCTCGACAGAGATCTTGACGCCGTCGCGCTTCGCGGTGGCGAGCATCGGCAGTGCGTCCGACGACGACAGATGCAGAATATGCGCGCGGGCACCGGTCCACCGCGCGCGCTCGATGACCTCGGCGATCGCCACGTTCTCGGCGCCGCGCGGCCGCGACGCCAGGAAGCGTTCGTACCGGTCCCCCTCGGCCGTCGGGGCATGGTCGATGGCGCGGGAGTCCTCGGCGTGCACGATCATCATGGAGTCGAAGTCGGCCAACACGGCCATGTCCTTCTCCATCTCATCCGCGTCGAGATGCGGGAACTCGTCGACGCCGGAGTGCAGCAGGAAGCACTTGAAGCCGAACACGCCTTCGTCGTGCAGACCGCGCAGATCGTCGGTGTTGCCGGGGATCGCGCCGCCCCAGAAACCGACGTCGATGTGTGTCTTACCCGATGCCGCCGCACGCTTGGCGTTGAGCGCTTCGACGTTGACCGTCGGCGGAATCGAGTTGAGCGGCATGTCGATCAACGTGGTCACACCGCCGGCCGCCGCCGCGCGGGTAGCGGAGTCGAACCCCTCCCACTCGGTGCGCCCCGGCTCGTTGACGTGCACGTGCGTAT
Organism: Mycobacterium sp. 48b; assembly: GCF_048282725.1. NCBI lineage: Bacteria > Bacillati > Actinomycetota > Actinomycetes > Mycobacteriales > Mycobacteriaceae > Mycobacterium > Mycobacterium sp. 48b. The sequence continues at coordinate 4,217,746 of NZ_JBLVUL010000001.1, read as the reverse complement.
CGACCAAGCCGGGGATCATGACCTGCTCGTCGGTGAGTTCGACGATCTCCGCGCCGGTGAGTCCACTCCCCAGCGGCTCGATCGCGACGACGCGACCGTCGCGGATACCGATCTCGCGGGCGACGATTCCCGCCGTCGTCAGCGTGCGTTCGCCGCGGACCACCAGGTCGAATTCGGGGTGGTTCAACGTCTCGGGCGCGTCGGCGGTCATCGGCAGCTCTCCATGACTAGCAGCATAATTCCTCATCGTGGAAGTAACACTCCACCCTATGGGCAACTGTAAATGTGAGCGTTGCCACAGTCAATCGGGCCGGGAGGCTTGACAGCCGGTGTCTGCATGCGACTTACTTACTAAACTCGTGGAATATTACTTCCACATAATGGAATACTGCGCCGGCGTCGAGCGCCGTCGCACCGACCGTGACAGGCGCATCCATGAGCACAGAGTCCACCGGGCTCATCGGCGACACCAGTCGTAACGATGCGGCCCCGTTCGCCGACGTCAGCCCGCATCTGTACAACGCCGATCTCGCTCCCACCAAGCGCGAAGGTCGGCGGTGGGGCGCGTACAACATCTTCACCTTGTGGGCGAACGACGTACACAGCCTGGGGAACTATTCGTTCGCCATCGGCCTGTTCGCCCTCGGCCTCGGTGGGTGGCAGATCCTGCTGGTGCTCGGACTCGGCGGCGCCTTCCTCTTCCTGCTGCTGAGCCTGTCGGGGTTCATGGGTGAGAAGACCGGCGTCCCGTTCCCGGTGATGAGCCGCATCTCGTTCGGCACCCGCGGCGCGCAGATCCCGGCCGTCATCCGTGGCGCGGTCGCGATCGCATGGTTCGGCATCCAGACCTACCTCGCGTCGGTGGTGCTGCGCATCTTGATAGTCGCGCTCGCACCGTCGGCGGCGACCCTGGACTCGAACAGCTTCCTGGGGTTGTCGACGCTCGGCTGGATCTCGTTCGTCGGGCTGTGGGTGATCCAGGTGGTCATCGTCAGCTACGGCATGGAGATGATCCGCAAGTACGAGGCGGTCGCGGGTCCGGTCATCCTGATCACGATGGTCGCGCTCGCGATCTGGATGCTCAGCAGCGCCGACTGGTCCATCGCGTGGACCACGCCCGATTCGCTGACCGGCGTCGACATGTGGCTGAAGATCGTTGGCGGCGCCAGCCTGTGGGTCGCGATCTACGGCACGTTCGTCCTCAACTTCTGCGACTTCACCAGGAACGCCACGTCGAAGCGGGCCATCGTGAAAGGCAACTTCTGGGGCATCCCGCTCAACATGCTGGTGTTCGGCAGCATCGTCATCACTCTGGCCGGTGCTCAGTTCCGCATCGACGGGCGCATCATCGAATCGCCCGCCGACATCGTCAAGGAAGTGCCGAACACCCTGCTGCTGGTGCTCGCCGGGCTCGCGCTGCTGATCCTGACCATCGCGGTGAACCTGATGGCGAACTTCGTCGCGCCGATCTATGCGCTCAACAACCTGTTCCCGAAGCACCTCAACTTCCGTCGCGCAGCACTCATCTCGGCCGTCATCGGCCTGGTGATCCTGCCGTGGAACCTGTACAACTCCCCTGCCGTCATCAACTACTTCCTCGGCGGCCTCGGCGCCATTCTCGGGCCGCTGTTCGGCATCATCATGGCCGACTACTGGCTGGTGCGTCGTTCCAAGATCAACGTTCCCGCCCTGTTCTCGATCGATGCGCTCGGTGAATACCACTACGCGAAGGGCGTCAACGTGCGTGCCGTGATCGCCCTCGTCATCACTGCGGTGGTGGCACTCCTGCTCGCGTTCGTTCCGGCGTTCAGAGTCGTCTCGGAGTTCTCCTGGTTCATCGGCGCAGGACTCGGTGCGATCGTGTACTTGGCGGTCGCAGACCGCCGAGGCCCGTTCAACGATGTCTCCGGCGAGCCCATCGCCGTGGCGAGCACGCACTAGACAGGGACCGCCATGAGAATCCTCATCGCCAACGTCAACACGACGGTCTCGATGACCGATGCGATCGCCGAGTCCGCGCGCGGTGTCGCGTCTCCGGGCACCGAGATCGTCGGCATCACACCGCGCTTCGGCGCGGACTCGTGTGAAGGAAACTTCGAGAGCTATCTCGCGGCCATCGCGGTCATGGACGCGATCACGTCGTACCCCGAGCCGTTCGACGCGGTGATTCAGGCCGGCTATGGCGAGCACGGTCGGGAAGGTCTGCAGGAGTTGCTCGACGTCCCGGTGGTCGACATCACCGAGGCGGCCGCGTCGACGGCGATGTATCTGGGACACAAGTACTCGGTCGTCACCACGCTCGACCGCACCGTCCCGCTGATCGAAGACCGTCTCAAGCTCGCGGGACTGGATGCACGATGCGCGTCGGTGCGGGCGTCCGGCCTCGGGGTGCTCGAACTCGAATCAGATCCGGATCGGGCGGTCGAGGCGATCGTCCGCCAATCGCGAGAGGCGGTCGAGAACGATCACGCCGAAGTGATCTGTCTGGGCTGCGGCGGTATGGCCGAACTCGAGGCAAAGGTGAGGGCCGCGACCGGCGTCCCGATCGTCGACGGAGTTCGCTCGGCGGTCACCATCGCCGAAGGGCTGGTCCGGATGGGCCTGTCCACGTCGAAGGTGCGTACTTACGCGACTCCGCGCGAGAAGAAGGTCATCGGCTGGCCATTCCAGTTGTAGGCCAACGACATAGAAGTGACCGGGCGCCTCGGAAGAGGCGCCCGGTTCTTCGCGATCAGAGCATGATCTGGCGGTTGACGTCCTTGTACAGCAGGTAACGGAAGTTGGACGGTCCGCCCGCGTAGCACGCCTGCGGGCAGAAGGCACGCAGCGACAGGAAGTCGCCTTCCTGGACTTCCACCCAGTCTCCGTTGAGGTGATAGACGGCCTTGCCCTCGAGCATCAGGAGGCCGTGTTCCATCACGTGGGTCTCGGCGAACGGAATGGTCGCGCCCGGCTCGAAGGTGACGATGTTGACGTGCATGTCGTAGGCGAGGTCCTGCGGGTCGAGCATGCGTGTCGTGCGCCATTTGCCGTCGGTTCCGGGCATCGCTGACGGTTCGATGTCCTGCTCGTTGCCGAACTTCACCGACACCGTGTGGCCCTCGATGGCCTCGTAGCGCTTGCGGATCCACACGAACGTCGCGTCGACGTCGCCGTTGTTGTGTGCCGACCAGTCGGTGCCCGCCGGAAGGTACGCGAAGCCGCCCTCGGTGAGTGTCTGCGACTGGCCTGCCGCATCCACAGTGAGCGCACCGGACGTGACGAACAGGAAGCTCTGCACCTCGGGTTGCGGCTCGGGTCGCTGCGCCCCGCCGCCCGGCTTGAGCTCGACGATCGCCTGGTAATACGTCGTCGCACCACCGGCGACCGGCCGGTTGATGATCCATGCGCGCGTATCGGTCCACTCCGGGAACACCGAGGTGACGATGTCCGAGAGCACTCCGCGCGGGATCACCGTGTAGGCCTCGGTGACGATGGCGCGATCGGTCAGCAGATCGGTCTGCGGGGGCAGGCCGCCGCGGGGCGTGTAGTAGGACGCAGTGGTCACTGATTGCTCCTGGTTGTGCGGCCGAGCGCGATGTCGCGCACGGTGGACATGGACAGATCGGTGGCTGTCTCGATCTCGTCGACGGTCAGGGCGCCACACACGCTGCCGCGATGGATCACGTTGGCGAGCGCGCGGGCGGTGGCCGGCTCGTCCATGACGGTCGAGTCGAGCCGGTGGACATAGTTGCGCAGGCGGGTCGCGGCCGGCGCGAAGGCGCCACGGTAGAACGCGTAGGTCGCCAGGTATCGGGTGACCAGTTGCGCGGGGTGCATGTCCCAGCCCTGGTAGATGCCACGTTCCAGGTGGCGCCGGACGAGGCGCGCGTGCAGCTTCCACGCCATGGCGACGTTGTCGGGGTCACCGACCGGGAGGACGTTGGTCGAGCCGTCGGACATGTGGACGCCGGTGCCTGCGACGGCGAGCTGCATGACGTTTTTGGCGTGGTCTGCCGCCGGATGCTCCATCGACTGGTAGGCGGCGGCGATACCGAGGGACGCCGAGTAGTCGTAGGTTCCGTAGTGCAGCGAGCTGACGCGGCCCTGGCCGGCGTGGATGAACTGGGCCACGGGGGCGCGGCCGTCGGCGCCGAGGATCGCCTGCGGCGTTTCGACCTGTACTTCGAAGCGGATACGGCCGGCCGGCAGTCCGTTCGCAGCTTCGAGTGCGCTCGCGACCGCGACCATCGCCTCGACCTGGTCAACGGACGTCACCTTGGGCAGGGTGAGGGTGAGGCCGTCGGGCAGGCCGCCGGATTCGACGAGCCCGCTGACGAACATGTCGAGCGTGCGCAGTCCACGCGCACGGGTGCCTGCCTCGAAGCACTTGAAGCGGGTGCCGACGAACGGCGTCGAGGTGCCCGCGTCGAGCGCGATCCGCAGCGCGGCGATCGCCTCTGCCACATCGGCGTCCTCGGTCGCGTCGTCGAAGGTGCCGTAACCATCCTCGAAGTCGATCCGGAGGTCTTCGATCGGCTCGGTGGTCAGCTTGTTCTCGACCAGGGCCGCAAGGGTTTCGGGTTCACAGTCGGTTCCGCTGCTCGCACCGACGAGTGCGGCCACGGCGTCCAGCCCGCCTGCGTCCTTCGCAGCTGCGAGAGCCGTGGATCCCCAGTCGGCGGGCATCGTCGCCGTATACCGGTTGCCCGGGATGTAGACGGTGTGGACCGGCTGCCGACGGCCGTCGTCGCCGGGGTACCGGGTCGCCAGTTGCGCATCGGCGGCCGAGAGGCGGCGGTCGACGTCGGCCAGCACCGCATCGTCGAGGCGTCGTGTCACAGATGTGCCTCCCCTGTTTGGAAGTTCTTCACGACCAGAATTCCACATTGTGGAGTTTAACGCGAGTGTAATCGGCGCGCGATGTGCGTTTCCTCCTCGAAACACTTTTTCCATATTGCGGAAATTATCTTGTGCATGTTGGATGGAACGAAAATCATCGACCGGGAGTGGACTGTATGGCTGAGAAGTCGGGTGGCGTGCAGTCGGTGGAACGGGCGTTCGAGTTGATGGAACTGATCGGACGTGCGGGCGGCGAGTGCTCGCTGACGGAGTTGTCGGCGGAGTCTCCATTGCCACCGCCGACGATTCACCGTCTCCTGCGCACGCTGGTCAGAATCGGCTACGTGCGCCAGCTGCCCAATCGCCGCTACGCCCTGGGGCCGAGATTGATACGGCTTGGTGAAGTTGCGAACCGCCAGTTGGGCGCGGTCGCCGCTCCGGTACTGCAATCGTTGGCCGACGAACTGTCGGAGACGGCGAGTCTCGCGGTGCTTGACGGTGACATGGTGATCTACACCGGGCAGGTTGTGCCCTCCAAGCTGATGCAGACGAACAGTGAGGTCGGCAAGCGCATCGGTCTGCACACGTCCGGCGTGGGCAAGGCCGTCTTGGGTGAGCTCGATGATGCCCGCATTCTGAAACTGGTCACGCAGTCCGGACTTTCCGCACCCACCGAGAACAGTGCGTCGACCCTCTCCGCGATGTTCGCGAACGTCGAACGCGTGCGCGCCGACGGCTATGCGATCGACGACGAGGAGTTCGAGATCGGTGTTCGCTCCGTCGCGATGGCGGTGCCCGGCGCTCCGACCCCGATGGCAATCGGCATCTCCGGGCCCTCGGCTCATTTCAGCGAGGACTTGATCGCTCGAGCCGTTCCCGCACTGAAGAAGGCGACCGGCGTGATCTCGGAAGCCCTGATCGGGGCGAGAGAGCAGTAAACGTCGGCCTACCGCTACTCACGCAAGGGCATCGACGCCTAGCCCAGACGGTCGCGGAACATGCCGACGACGCTATGCGGGGCGTCGTCACCGAAAAAGCGACCTTGATTGTCAGCACTCTGCGCGGCGATCTCAGCACTGCGCGCAAACAGCTCGCTCTCATAGGCTTTTAGCGCGCGATCGATGTGGATCGGTTCGGCGAGAATCTGTTTGGCGAGTTCAGCGGCGTCGAACATCGCCAGGTTCGCCCCCTGCCCGGTGAACGGCGACATCAGGTGCGCGGCATCGCCGAGCAAGGTCACACCCGGCACGGGCTTCCATCGATGATGGATGGGCAGGGCATAGATCGGACGCAAGACGGGACTCGCCAAATTCTCCACCACCAGATCGGTCAGTGCGGGAGCCCAACCGTGGAAGCGGCGGGCCACCAAATCGCGTACGGCTGCATCGTCTGCGCAGTCGAATGAAGCAACCCACTCCTGCGGCTCGTTGAGCGCCAGATATCCGCTCAGCGTGCCGTCCGCATTGTGGTGGGCCACGATCGCCCGTCCCGATGCGACGGCCATGAGTGTGCCGGCGCCGATAACTGCTTTGCTGCTGGGCGACAACTGGTGGCCACTGGCCGAACCGAGGGTGACAAAGCAGGTGCCGGTGTAAACGGGTTCCACGCCAGAGACCACCCGTCGCACCCGCGACCAGGCGCCGTCGGCGCCGACGACCAACTGCGCTGCTAACGATGATCCGTTGTCGAAGACGACTTCGGGCTGGCCGCTGGGAGTGGCCACCACCCGGGCCGCCTTGTGTCCCCAGCGGATCATGCCGGCAGGCAGTGCGTCGATCAGCATGGCCCGCAGCTCGCCGCGGTCCACTTCAGGCCGAGTGCCGACCATGCTTCCCGGCAGGTCGAGCAACACCTCGCCTCGTGAATCCACAATGCGTTTCGCGTCCTCGCCAGGACGGATAAGTGCATGAAAGGAGTTGTAGAGAACCGCTTCTCGCAGGGCCGCCTGCCCGGTGCGCTCCTCGATATCGAGCAGGCCGCCCTGCCCACGTGTCGTTGGTGACGCCTCTGCTTCGTACACCACTGCCGGTACGCCGTGACGGTTCAGCGTGCAGGCGAGGACGAGGCCCCCGACACCCGCGCCGATGATGACAATGGACATGGACGCTCAGCGCTCCTCTGCTGCGGGCCCGACGACGAGTCAGGCTCCTGGCTGGAAGACGCTGGGCAGCTGAACGCAAACTCAGCAACCGTGCAGACGACCGCGTGCGCGGTCGCTTTTCGCGACAGCCGGAAGATAGTCCGTACGAGCAGTTCCGTGCAAGTAGCCAAACCGGACCTGATCCGGGCACCAATAGTGGCCGGAGGTGCCGGGCAGTATGTTTCCTCGGGTGTGGGAGGAACGTGCGGGCCGATCACCGTGGGTACGCACCGTCTGGCGCGCGAACGTGGAGAGTCCCGAACGCTATTCGGTAATCGGATCCGAGTATTGGGGTTTGTCGTTCATCCGTCGCCGGGACGGAGAGTTGGCCGCGGAGCTGGATGGTCCGAGCCTGCGCAATCGGGTCGTCGACGGGCATTTGGGTGAGCGCTACTGGGGGGTTGAACTCGCCGCCTATGTGGCAATCCCAGGCGTGCCCAAGCGGGCGATCCTCGGCGAGACGGTGACCTTGTCCGTATCGGGCGACCACGTCCTCCTCGGGGATCACCGATGGCCGGTGCCAACCTGGCCCGATCTTGAAGACTGGGTCGATTACCTGGCTTTGAACCACGGGCTACTGGTCGACGAGGAGGTCCGCAAGGCACTGAACGGGGATCGGATCGGCGCCTCGGAACGGACTTGGCAACGCCGCTACCGTCGCACGGTCGGGCTGACCGCTCAGCAGATCGATCAACTTCACCGCGCGCAGCACGGCTACTTCCTGTTGCAGACCGGACACTCGCCTGCGGAAGCGGCGGCCGGGGCCGGATTCGCCGATCAGCCGCATCTGACGCGCTCTCTGCGGTTGATCCGTGGTCAGACGCCGGCCGCGATCATTGCCGCCCAAAGGCGTAGGCAGCACTGACGCGCCTGCAGACGACACCGCGACAGTGTCTGGCATCGAAGAGTTGTCGTTCTGGTTCAAGAACTGGCCTGCGGTCTCGCGATCAAATAGTGGTGACGAGAGGAAACTCATGACTGCTGTCCCTGCCGCACCGGCCGGCTTCTCAACGATCAACCCGTTCATCGTCACGCGTGACGCCGAGGGGCTGATCCGTTTTCTGACCGATGTCTTCGACGCCGTCGAGCATCCCGACGCCCGCACTGTCGACGACGACGGGCTCCTCCTGCATGCCGAGCTTCAGATCGGTGGCAGCACTGTGATGTTCGCCGAACGGAAGCCCGGCTGGCCGTTCACCCCGGCACTCCTGCAAGTCTATGTCGACAATGTCGAGGTCGTGCTGGACCGTGCGGCCACCGGCAGTGCCGAGATCATCACCCGCCCAACCGAGTTCTTCGTTGATGTCTTCTCCCGTTTCCTCGACCCCTGGCACAACCTGTGGTGGGTGTACCAGCTCGGGACCGCCCCGGACAACAACTGGGGCGAGAGCGCCACCGGCACTGACTGGTCCGACAACACGGACGATTCGGCGGCGTGGGAGCCAACTCCCGAACTCACCTACATCCACGACACACTGCTTCAGGTACTCCCCAAAGTCCTTGACCCCCACAACTGATCAACCAGCAGAGGGGTCCAATCATGACGAACGAAGACATCAGCTATGACGACGCCGACGCTCCTTGGAACCAGGAAGCCGGCCAAGATCCATCGAACTGGAACGACGACGTGATTGCCGAGTTCCGCGCGAACGCGGGCCAGGTCGGCGGTGACTACACCGGGCACCCGCTGATCCTGTTGACTACGACCGGTGCCCGTAGCGGTGCGCTCCGAGTAGTGCCTCTGGCGCCCAACTATCGCGGCGACAGGCTCTACCTCAGCTCGTTCCGGGAAGATCGGGATCCGGCTTGGTTCCACAACATCCGAACGAACCCGGCTGTCACTGTCGAGATCGGGACCGAGACGCGTCAGGGAACGGCGACGATCCTGGGGGGTGCCGAGTACGACGAGTTCGCCGAGTGGGTTCGGCAAAACAACCAACTGCTGGCCGAATTCCAGGCGACGATCGACAGGCCGGTGCCGCTGGTGGCGATCCGCTTCGCGCAACCCCGATCTACGGGATGAGAAGCAGCTCGCCCCCGCCACATCTGGAGCAATGCACTGCTGCGTGGCGGGAGGGACACGGCCGAATCGAATAGGGCGGGATACCGGTTCCAAGAACCGCACCCGACCAATACTAGAACGTGTTCTAATTCGGGGTATGTCCAGTTCGGCGACGGGGCACGCTGACCCCGCGTTTGCGGAAGTAAAGGCCGTCTTTGAAGCGGGTTTGGCCGACGGCGACGACCTCGGCGCCGCGGTGGCGGTCGTCGTCGACGGACGTGCCGTTGTAGATCTGTGGGGCGGCATCGCCGACCGGCGGACCGGACGCCCATGGACGCGCGACACCGCTTGTCCGACCTTCTCCTGCACCAAGGGTGTGACGGCGACCGCAGCCCTCATGGTCGCCCAGCAATACGGCCACGGCGCCGACGAACCGGTGAGCGCCTGGTGGCCGGAATTCGCACAACACGGCAAGCACGAGACCACACTGAGCGACCTGATGGCCCACCGGGCCGGGTTGCCCGTCTTGGAGCGCCCGGTTTCGGTGACCCAAGCCGCGGATCCCGCGGCGATGGCCGACCTGTTGGCAGGCCAGTGCCCGCTCTGGCAGCCCGGGACCGAACATGGTTATCACGCTTTGACTTTCGGCTGGCTGGTCGGCGAATTCGTGCGCCGCCACAGCGATATGACAGTCGGCGAGTTCACCCGGCGCCACTTGGGCGACGGGCTGCACATCGGCACTTCCGGTGCGCAGGTGCGCGAGGTTGCCCGAATCAGTTCACCACCGCCCGAGCAACGTGTCTGGAGCACCGAGCACGCGCCGCCGATATCGGACGACACCGTCGCCGAGATGGTGACCGCGATGGCCGATCCAGAATCGCTGTTCATCCGAGCATCGTCGAATCCCGTTGCTTCCTATAATGATCCAGAAGTACTGGCGGCCGGCTGGCCCGCAGCCGGCCTCGTCACCACCGCTCGAGATCTGGCCAGATTCTATGGCGACCTGATCGGCGGAACCCTGGTCGCCCCGGGTCTCCTGCGGGACGCGATCACAGAACGCGTACGCGGCCACGACCGGGTGCTGCGCTTGGAGAGTGCATTCGGGCTGGGCTACATGCTGCCGTCGCAGAACTTCGTGGTGCCCGAACCCGCACAACGGACTGCTTTCGGTCACCCGGGAGCCGGTGGCTCGGTGGGACTGGCAGATCTCGAACACAAGGTCGCTTTCGCCTTCGTGCCCAATCTGCGCCGCGACTGGCTGGCCGGCGATCGCCGCGCCTATCGGCTCATCGCCGCGGTGTACGACGCGTTGTGACACAGAGGCGCTTCCTTGAAGCGCTCCCCGCCTTCCGGAAGGGTTGCGGGCATGAATCGCAATGTGCTCATTCTCGTCTTTGCCGCTCTCCGGTTCACCACCGGCATCGCCGCATGGTTGGCTCCGAACACGACAGGTCGACTCATCGGACTCAGCGCCGGCCGCGACCAGCCGCTCACGGCTCAACTCTTCGGCTCGCGTGAGCTGACGTTGGCAGTCGCGATCACCGATACCGCTTCCCCACGACTGCAGGCTCGGGCGTTGCAGCTCGGACTGCTCACCGACCTCTTGGACGTCATCGCTGCCGTGCGTGGGATCCGAGCCCGAACCCTCTCGGCCACCGGCGCTGTCGTCGCCGGAGGCGGCGCCGCACTTTTCGCGGGCCTGGGAGTCGCGGCGCTCACTAGTCGAGAGCAATCGGCCGTGCGTTCTACCTAGTACTCGGCCGACCGGTTCCGGCAATACGCCCTCTCCTCCGGAATAAAGTGAGTACCTCGTCAACTTGGCTCAGGAGTCGCCCTTCCCCGACTCAGGAGCATCCACATGACCCGTCCCGTTCGCGTCGCCGTGCAGATCCAGCCCGGCGGTGCGCCCGACTACCGCACGTGGCGCGACGCCGTCCTGGCCGCCGATGACCTCGGTGCCGACGTGATCTTCGGTTATGACCACTTCCACCGCCCGGCGGTGGAGGCCATCGTCGACGGCAAGCCCATCCTGCTCGACGAGCAGCCCGACGTTGCCAACTTCGAGGGCTGGACCGCGCTCGCGTCGTGGGGTGAGATCACCTCGCATGCCGAGATCGGGCTCCTCGTCACCGGCGTGGGCTACCGCAACCCCGACCTGCTCGCCGACATGGCGCGCACCGTCGACCACATCAGCGGCGGCCGGCTCATCCTCGGCCTCGGCGCCGGATGGTACGAAAAGGATTACACCACCTACGGTTACGACTTCGGCACCTTCAGCTCCCGCTTCGATCTGTTCGACGAAAGTCTGATCCGCATCGAGAACCGGCTGGCCACACTGATCCCGCCGCCCGTGCGCAAGCTGCCGATCCTCATCGGCGGCACCGGGCCCAAGCGCTCGCTGCCCGCCGTTGCCCGGCACGCCGACATCTGGCACGCGTTCCAAGAGCTCGACGCGTTCCGCAGGTCCAGCGACCGCGTCGACGAGCTGGCAGCGACGTTCGGCCGCAACGGCACCGATATCGAACGCTCGACGTTGTGGCAGGACGCCGACAGCGCCGATGCCTTCCGCGAAGCCGGGGTCACGTTGTTCCAGACCGAACTCACCGCCGACAACGGATACGACGTCACCTCCCTTAAGCAGGTGCTCACCTGGCGTGACAACGGATGACCGACTAGCGCTATCCACCGGAATCCGGCCTGCTCCCCCGTCGCATCTCCTGGTGCTGACACGGGATCGATTACGCAGTGATCGAATACGTCATCACGCACACTGGGTGACGCACCCGACCCGTGGAGGAACGATTCCGGAATGAGCCCCGCCGCCGAGTTCGACTTCATCATCGTGGGAGCCGGCAGTGCGGGCTGCCTGCTGGCCAATCGGCTCAGCGCCAACCCGGACCACCGCGTGCTCCTGATCGAGGCCGGCGGAAAAGACGATTGGTTCTGGATCAAGGTGCCGGTGGGCTATCTGTACACGATCGCCAATCCCCGCACCGACTGGTGCTTCACGACAGAGGCCGACCCCGGTCTGGCCGGGCGCAGCATCATCTACGCGCGGGGCCGCGTGATCGGCGGCTGCTCGTCGATCAACGCCATGATCCACATGCGCGGCCAGGCCTCCGATTACGACCTGTGGGCGCAGGCCACCGGAGACGAACGCTGGCTTTGGGGTAGCCCAGACAGTCCCGGCGAGACACTGACGATCTACAAGGAGTTGGAAGATTACTTCGGCGGAGCCGACGACTGGCACGGTGCCGGTGGCGAGATCCGCGTCGAACGGCCGCGGGTGCGCTGGAAGATCTTGGACGCCTGGCAGGAAGCCGCTTCCCAAGTGGGCATTGCTCCGATCGACGAGTTCAACCGGGGTGACAACGCCGGAAGCGCGTACTTTCACGTCAACCAACGGCGCGGCCGGCGCTGGTCGATGGCCGATGCTTTCCTGCATCCGGTCTCCCACCGACCCAATCTCACCGTCTACACCCAGACACCGGCCTTGCGACTGCTGATGGATGACCAGGTCCACGACGACCAGCGGCGCGGTGCTTGGACCACCGCCCAGCACCGCGCTACCGGTGTACAGCTGCTGAAAGACGGCCAGATCATCGACGTCCATGCCCGCCGCGAGGTGATCCTGAGCGCTGGATCGATCGGCTCCCCGCATCTCATGCAGGTCTCGGGTCTGGGCCCAGCCCAGCTGCTCGCCCAGCATCACGTACCAGTGGCTGTCGATCTACCCGGAGTGGGTGAAAACCTCCAGGACCACCTGCAGCTTCGAACGATCTACCGGGTCCGAGGCGCCCGAACCGTGAACACGCTGTACCGGAATTGGATCACCCGTGGGGGCATGGGACTTCAGTATCTGCTGTTGCGATCAGGCCCCCTGACCATGCCGCCCTCCACTCTGGGTGCGTTCGCCAAAAGCGACCCCGCGCTGACCAGTCCCGACTTGGAGTGGCACGTACAGCCCTTGTCGTTGCCCAAGTTCGGCGACCCTCTGCACCCTTTCGCGGCCATCACGCCCTCGGTCTGCAATCTGCGCCCCAGCTCACGTGGCCACGTGCGCATGGCCGACGCAGATCCGCTGACCAACCCCAAGATCCTCTGCAATTACCTGTCCACCGACTCAGATCGCGAAGCCGCGGTGCGCGGCCTCCGGATGACGCGGCAGATCATGGCGGCCCCCGCCCTGGCCCGCTACCGCCCGCAAGAGTTGCTCCCCGGCCCGCAATTGGTGAGCGACGAAGACCTGCAGAGCGCGGCCCGTGAACTCGGTACCACGATCTTTCATCCGGTCGGCACCTGCGCGATGGGAGCCTTTGACACACACGGTGTTCCGCGGTCGGAAGGCACCGTGCTCGACACCGACTGCCGCGTGTACCGCGTCGCCGGCCTTCGGGTCGCCGATGCTTCGGCGATGCCCACCATCACATCCGGCAACACCAACGCGCCGGTCATGCTCATCGCAGAACGCGCCGCGCGGGCGATCCTGGGATAGGTCGGTGACGTAGGAGGCCGGCAGGTGGAACCTGATGACGACGCTTCTGGCCGCCGAAATTGCTTGGTCGCTCAACAAGATGGGCATTCGACATGGAGGTGGTCAGAACAGAAAGGACGTGTGTGATGGGCTCCCACGACAAGGTCCGGGTTCGTGGCGCACGCGAGCACAATCTGCGGAACGTCAATGTAGATGTGCCGCGCGACGCCCTCGTTGCGTTCACCGGCGTGTCGGGATCGGGCAAGTCCTCCCTGGCCTTCGGGACCCTGTTCGCCGAATCCCAGCGTCGCTATCTGGAATCCGTTGCGCCATATGCCCGACGTCTGATCGACCAGGTGGGCGTTCCGGATGTCGATTCGATCGAAGGCATGCCTCCCGCCGTCGCGCTTCGACAGCAGCGCGGTGCGACCAGTACACGGTCATCGGTCGGGAGCGTCACCACGCTCTCCAGCCTCATCCGCATGCTTTACTCACGGGCGGGTAATTATCCGGCGAACCAGCCGATGCTCTTCGCGGAAGACTTCTCCCCCAACACGCCTCAGGGTGCCTGTCCCACCTGTCATGGCATGGGCCGTGTGTACGAGGTGACCGAAGCTCTGATGGTGCCGGACCCGACGTTGACGATCCGTGAGCGCGCCATCGCCTCGTGGCCACCAGCCTGGTACGGCCAGAACCTACGGGACATCCTGGTCTCGCTCGGATACGACGTCGACACCCCGTGGGAAAAGCTGCCGCGCAAAGATCGTGACTGGATCCTGTTCACCGAAGATCGCCCGACGGTGCCGGTATACGCCGGCCTCACTCCGAAAGAAACCCGCCGCGCCATCAAAGACGACTGGGAACCCAGCTATCAAGGCACGTTCATCGGTGCTCGCCGATACGTTCTCGACACGTTCGCGACCAGCAAGAGCGCGGGCGTCAAGAAGCGCGTATCGCAGTTCGTCGGAAGCGGCCTGTGCCCGGCGTGCCACGGAAAGCGACTGAAACCCGAGGCACTGTCGGTGACGTTCGAGGGCTTGGACATCGCCGCACTGTCCCGGCTCACACTGGACCAACTCGCGGTGCTCTGCCGTACGGTGCTCAGCCCGCAATGGGCGCCGACCACTTCCGGTTCGGTACTGGACAAAAAGGCCCGCAAGTCGGCCGTGAAGGCCCGGGTCGCCGCGGGAGGGGCAGCGCATACCGCCGCGCCCGATGTCCGGCAGACACCTAACATGTCGTCCGAAAAGCGTGCCGCAGCACAGCGATTGGTGGCCGATCTGCAGGAGCGGCTGCAACCGCTCATCGATCTGGGTCTGGGATACCTGTCCCTGGCCCGCAGCACGCCGACGCTCTCGGGCGGGGAGTTGCAACGCGTCCGGCTCGCGACGCAGCTCTCGTCTCAACTGTTCGGGGTCGTCTACGTCCTGGATGAGCCGTCGGCCGGCCTGCATCCACGCGACCGCAACGCGTTGCGTGACATCTTGCAGGGCCTCAAGCGCAGCGGCAACAGCGTCTTCGTGGTCGAGCACTCGCTCGATGTCATCGCCGCCGCGGACTGGCTGGTCGATATCGGGCCGGGCGCCGGCGTGGATGGCGGTGAGATCCTCTACAGCGGCCCGTCCGCTGGTCTGGCCGATGTCGCTGAATCCGTCACGCGCCGTTACCTCTTCGGTAAGGACGCACCGACCGATCCGCGCACGCCGCGGGAGCGACACGACTGGCTGGAACTTGCCGGCGTGCGGCGTAACAACCTGCACGACATCTCCGTGTCGGTCCCCTTGCGCTGTCTCACCGCCGTGACGGGCGTGTCCGGATCGGGGAAGTCGAGCCTCGTCGCGCATGCGCTCGCCGAGATCGTCGGTGACCACCTGGGTCGCCCCGTCCGCTTCGACGACTCGGGTGACGACGACTTACTCGCCGAGGCCGCGCCTGCTGCCTCAGGTGGAGTTGTCGGCGACGCCCACGGCGTACGCAGAGTGGTGTGCATCGACCAGAAACCGATCGGTCGCACCCCACGATCCAATGTCGCCACCTACACCGGGGTGTTCGATCACATCCGCCGGCGCTTCGCCGAGACACCGGAGGCACAACAACACGGGTACAAACCCGGACGATTCTCCTTCAACGTCGCCGGCGGACGCTGCCCGACTTGCGAAGGCGAAGGGTGGGTGATGGTCGAATTGTTGTTCCTGCCCAGCGTCTACAGCCCATGCCCGGATTGCCACGGCACCCGGTACAACGCCGAGACTCTCGCCATCCGATGGCGTGGACGCAACATCGCTGAGGTGCTGGAACTCAGCACCTCAGCGGCCCGAGAGTTCTTCGACGGTGAGGCAGACATCCTTCGAGCACTGGAGGCCCTCTGCGATGTCGGGCTCGGCTATCTCCAGCTCGGACAACCGGCCACCGAGCTGTCGGGCGGCGAGGCTCAGCGCGTCAAGCTCGCCGGCGAGCTGCAACGCGCGCACCGTGGGGACACGCTCTATCTGATGGACGAGCCTACGGCGGGACTACACCCCGCCGACACCGACCGGCTGCTCGCGCACCTGCACCGCCTTGTCGATGCCGGCAACACCGTGGTTGCCGCCGAGCTGGACATGCGAGTAGTTGCACAGGCGGACTACGTCATCGACATGGGCCCCGGCGCCGGTGCAGCGGGTGGCCGCATCGTCGCTACGGGCACCCCCAGGGAGATTGCGGATTGCACCGACAGCGCCACCGCCCCCTATTTGGCCGCTGAGTTCACGCACTGACCAATCTCTTTGGCAGAGAACGTGATGACCGTGGCAACCCACGAGTGCGCCCCGCTATTGACCGCCCACTACAGCCCCGACGGCACGACCTTGCCGTTGATCGTCACCTTGACCTCACTGGTCTTCGTGTTGTACGCGATCTGACCGTGCTCGAACGTCTCCACGAGCAGATCCCCGTCGGCGGTCTCGTCGCTGGTGGGTGCACCCAGCGGACCCACCGAGCCGTTGTCGCCGGTGACCGCAGGCACGCCGTCCGGGTTGCGTGGCACATTCCAGGCCTCCCGGATCTTGCCCCGGGTGATATAGGCCGGCGTGCCCGTCTCCTTGTTCTTGGCGGTGATCACCCCGCCCTGGAACTGCTGGAACAGCACACCGCTTTCCCGTGCTCCTGCATTGCGGTCACCCGTCAGTGGCTTGCCGAGCGCCTGCTTCTGCTCCTCGGTCGCCGACGAGTACTTGGCGGCGATCGGGCCGGTCAACGTCACCTCGACGTCTCTCTCCCCGATGAGCTTCACTTCTGCCGGCGCCGCCGGGGCTACCGGCGTGGAAGTGGCGATCAACCCGACCTGAGGCGGCGCCGAGCTATCGACGCTCTGGCCATTGCTGCAGCCCACGGTGATCAGAGCGACGGCAGACAGGCCGGCGAGTGCGGTGTGGCGTGCGATCGTCCTCATGCGGTTCCCCTCACGTCTTTCATGTGGTGTGGGTCAAGTTACGGCTGAACCCTCGCCCGGCCGGGACTATAACGGAACCTCGTGAGTGGCGCAGGCGATCCATGGCCCGGTCGGCCCTTGCGCACTGCAATCGATCGGCTTCGCAACGGTGCGAGCTTCGCCGCCTCAATCGCCTCTAGGTGCAGGGATATTGCCTGTTCAGTACACAATTCGACGGTGGTGAGTAGACACCGGTCAGAACGCCTCTCAAACCACCGGTGGCGGAACCGCCCGGCGCGATGATCCGATTCCAGTTCGCGGGACCGACAACGTAGTGCGTACCGTATTGCGCGAACGTGCTGCTCCACGTATGCGAGATGGATTCGCCCGCCGGCAAGTCGAATTCGAGCCGCCAATCCGTCATCGGCACCGCGCTCGCATTGACGATCGTGAAGTGGGCGATGAAACCGGTCTGCCACGTCGATGACACCGACAACCTCGCCGCGGCCGCAGCCGCATTCGCTACCGGAATGGCCGCGAGCCCGGAGGCAGCAACGATCACTGCCGCCATCGTGATGTGAAGCGCTGTGCTCCAGCGCTTCACGTATTTGCCCAGTCCAGCCACAGCAGTCGACGCTAAGGCCGAGCAATCGATATCGGGCCTCGCATCGCGGGCGCGCTGCAGGACCTTTGCTCAACTGAAACCATCGCGAAATCTTTGCCACGGACGACGCGCTCGTGGCTTGCCGAAGGCGGAATCGCAAGAAAGCCCCGGCCCCTGTCGAGGCGGCGGCAACACTGATGGACGTGACGATCGCCGAGGACGTCAAAGCCGAACGGGCGGGACTCGCGGAATCCCTTTTCAACGTGGGCCCGTCGGCTCCCACTGGGTGTGGTGACTGGACTGCACTGGAGCTCGCGGCCCACCTGGTGGGTGAGGAGCGCAACGGGGTGTGACGACATTCATCGCTCGCTCCCTGGTGGCACACGGTGTTTCGGTGCCGGCCCCGCCCGCATTGGTCGACACCGCACTGCGGTTGGAGCGCCGCCACGGGTTTGCCGCACTGGTCAACCGGCTACGGCGGCCTGTGCCGCGGTTGCTGCTCCGCCCTCTGGTGGCGCCGCTGACCCTCTTCGAGTACTGGACGCATCACGACGACCTCATCCGGTTCGACGACGGGGTCCACCCGGTGCCTGCGGCCCTGGTCGAGGTGATTCCCCTCGTACTGCGGTATCAGCTCAAGAAGCTGCCCAACGGTGTCCGGGTGACGGTCGGCACCCACGACAACCGCCACCAATGGTCGGTCGGGCCGACCTCGGGTCCCGAGGTAACCCTCCTCGGCGCTCCCCCGGACTTGGTGCGGTGGCTGTCAGGACGTGCGGCGACGGGCGACATCACCATGACCGGAGCCGATATCCCCGTGCACGCACTCCGCGCGTTCACGGGTCAGGTGTGACTGCCGGAGGGCTCCAGCCCCCACGTCAGAGGGCCCGAAGGCCGCGCAAGGTTCTCTCGATCAGTTCACGTCGTTCGTCGATCGACGTCGAGTCAGCGAGGGAAGCGTGCACCCGCAAGTGACCCTGTGTCACCAAGTCGTCGACCAGGAACCGCGTCGCACCGAGCGGCAAGGACAGACGAGCGGCGATCTCTGCGACCGTGCTGCCGTGCGCGCAGGAGGTCAGGATCTGGCCCCGCACATCGTCTTTCGGCCACCGCGGCGAATTCCTCGTGACATCGAGCGCTTGCACCGGAGCCTCGAGTGCCAGTTCGACACCTGAGTCGATCCGGCCCTCCCCCTCTGACGCTCGAGACGTGTCGGCGTGGTTCTCCCGGGTACCTGGTGAACGAGGCCGCACCCTGCGGTTCTCCAAGAACCGCAGGGCGTGGTCGGCGTGTACCGATGCGCGCAGTTCGTTGGAGACGACCTTGAGAATGGTCCGGTCGGTGTCGATGACGAAGGTGGCCCGTCTGACCGGCAACAGCCGGGCCAGCAGGCCACGGCGCCGAGCGTGCCGGCCGCGCCGGGCCTCCCCACCGGCCACGACGGATCCACGCAACTTGGCGAACCTGCCTCGGCGCATCCCGAACAGCTCGGTTACGACGCCGTCCGGATCCGAGAGCAATGGATAGTCGAACGAGCGTTGTTGGGCGAAGTGGGCCTGTTTGTCGACGGTGTCCAGGCTGATGCCCACCCGTTGGGCGCCGACCTCGGCGAACTCCTTGCTCAGGTCCCGAAAATGGCAGGCCTGGGCTGTACAGATCGGTGAGGACGCCAGCGGGTAGAAGAACAGCACAACCGGCCCACCGGAAAGGAGCGCGGACAGTGATCGAGGTCTACCGGTGTGATCACGCAGAGTGAAATCAGGCGCCCTCTCGCCCGCAATCATCGGCAAAGACTAGCGCGGGGACCTCTGCGTGGCACGCGACTCGAAGAATTCGGCCCCACCGCGATCGCGGCGTCCGTGTGCGAATGGGCCGCTGCCCTGGGATATCCGCGGTCAGGTCACCGGTTGCAACGGCGTGCCGGCCGCCTTGCTGTACAGGTCTGCTGCAGCGTTCATCGCAGCCTTGATGGTGTTGTAGTAGTGGGTTCCGACCCCGCCGCCGCGGAATCTGAGTAGTTGAGGGTTCTGCGCGAGCGTGGCCGCCAAAACGGCGTCGTTGGTGATGCCGTATTTCTTGAATGCCTCGGTGAACCGCGCGATGAACCGGGCGATCGACTTGTTGGGATCTTGGCGGTCGGCCACGGTGCCGAAACTGGCCTTCTCCTGGAACAGACCGATGACCTCATCAGCCGCGCCCCCGGGGCCTCCGTAGGCCTGCACGCCCCCGGATGCAGTCGGACGGAAACTGGACTCGATTTTCGCCGTGGCGATGATGGTCTTGATCTGGTCTTCGCTCAACCTGGCGGCCCGACCCTGGCTCAAGATGGCCTTGACGATGTCCTGCGCGTTGGAGTCTTTGGTCACGACCACCGGCGTGGGGATGACTGCTGCCGCCGTTTTGGTCGGCGCGTCGCCCGCAGGCCGTTGCTCGACTGCGACCGCCGGATGCTGGTGCATCGGCGAAGTGAGCAGGGTCGCACCGCCTAGGCCGGTAGCGACGAGAAGGGTGGTGATGGCCTTCTTCACGTGCTTCGGTTTTCCGAACGTCGCCATCGGTCGATCGGCTTGGGGCATGGGATTGCTCTTCTCTGTGGGGGGGATCTGAACTTGTGGGTCCGTGTGTCGGACACACGGACGCCCCCCTCAACTGGCGCCGACCTGACCAGATGTGCACCAGTAAGCGTTTGCCGTTTGTATTACAGCCGCGACGACGCAAGAGTCAGCCGTCGCACACGCAAACACACCGACCGCAACGATTCCCCCATTTGCGGTGATGTGGTGTGCGTCACTCTGCCTGGTACTACTGCAGTGCGATAGTTAGCCAGGGACTGTATTGGAACATCCCGGATATTGCAAAACCCGAGCGCAGGATCGACCATGAGCGGCCTGCGCGGCCACCAACGACGGTTGTCGTCCTGTTTGCCAGAGCCCGGCCGTCCCGTCGCCGAATTCCCGACGAGCGGTCGTAAAATGCCTGGCGGACTTACGCTTTCGCCGCACACCAGCGGACTGGTGTCGTCAGTTGATGATCTCGCCGCGTTCGTCGGCGCGGATCGAGTCCAGTCGGGCCTTCCACATCTGCAGTGCTTCCGGTGTCAGCCGCGTCCAGTCGGCGATTTCACGCACCACAAGAAGCGGCGCCTCGCTCCGAAACGACCGCGTGGGGTTGCCCGGAAACTTCTTGTCCGTGACGTTCGGATCGTTCTCGAAAGGCCCTGTGGGAACGACCTCGTAGACGTGTGGTGTCGACCCGTCCAGCGCCGCAACCTCTGCCGCGAGTCCAGCCCCGTCGCGCAACGCAGTGAAGTAGATGTGATTCATGACGACCTCGGGCCGGTAGTTCGAATTGAATCCAGCCGTAAGTCGGTCACCCGGGCGCAATTCGGCTTTCGTGCCGTGAAAGAACGGTCCCTCATCAAGCACCTCGTCCACGAGCCGATTTTACGATCCACCCGCGCCCGGAAGAGCGCGCCGGGCACCCGCGAAAGGGCTCGTCGGCGCGCTCAGCCCTCGGCCGGCCGAGCAGGTTTGAGATCCCCGACGATGGCTAACCAGGCACTGAACCGAAGTCGTCATTCCTGGGCAACAGGACCATGGCGAAAGGAGCTTGACGTGCAGTTCTCGAAGATCACCATGAAAACAATGGCAGCGGCGGCCGGCATCGCGGCGGCTGGAGCCTTGGCTGCCCCACCGGCGTTCGCCGACCCGGAATCACTGCAGTTTGGCGAAACGGCAGAAGTTCCCAGTGGAGGCGGAGCCATCGACTACACCGTGAGTAACTTGCAACCCAGCGGCCACAATGACGGCGTGTGGTACTCCGACGTCACAGCGCGAGCTGTGAGCGGCTCCCCCACCCCGAACATTGCCGATTTCAATGCCAGGGCTGTCAACAGTTCGACTTACGCAAATATGAAGGGGAACCAAACCGACGGCCTGCCCAACCAACCCATCGCACCGGGCATGCAGACAACCGGTCGGGTCTACTTCGATGTAAAAGGCGGCACCGCGCCTGACAGCGTTGTATACCGGGATGCCGGGGGTACCGACAAGGTGGTCTGGAAGGGCTGACCGGCAGCGAAGGTGGTCCTAGCCGGGCCGGGGCCCGGCATGGACCGCCGGTGTCGGCTGCCACCCTGCGGGCGGATCTTCGCCGGCCACGCCATCCACGCTCTCGCGGAGCAGGTCTGCATGGCCGGTGTGACGCCCGTATTCCTCGATCATGTCGCACACGCTGCGCCGCAGGCTGGCTCGCCGACCATCCGGCCATGCGAGGTTCACGAGTTGGTCCAAACCGTCTGCGGCGATTGCAGTTCGGAGTTTGTCCCTGGATCGTGCCACGGTGCCGTCCCACAATGCATAGAGCTGTTCCGGGGTGTCGTCGGCTGCCGAATTGAAGTCCCAGTCCGGATCGGAATCCCAATCCGCAGCCTCCCACGGTGAGCCGATCGGCGACCCGTCGAGCATGGGACCGAAGCGCTCGGCCTCGGCCCGCGCAAGGTGCTTGGTCAACCCGCCGAGCGTGAGCGAAGACGCACCGACTCGAGCCTGCAATCCCGACGAATCCAGGCCGCCCACCTTCCACCGGAAGGTGGCCCGCAGGCGCTCGAGTGCACCGATGAGGTGCTCCGCCTCTGTACCCGCCAGCGGCGGCTCCCACGGAGGATCGTCGACCATCGCCCCACAATATCGATCCGGATTGACCACTGCGCGGGCGTAGAGAATCTCTTCGTCAAGAATTCGGCTGTTGCACTTCAGCTTTCCGTCGTACCGATACGACGCCCTACTTGGGTGCGTGGAATCCGCCAATCTCCTGTTCGAGCAGTTCGGCCAGCCGAAGCGGGGTGCGGTCCTCGAACATCGGGCCGATGAGCTGCACTCCCACCGGCATGCCCTCGGTGGACCGCCCCGCAGGAATGGCGGTAGCCGGCAGTCCGGGCATGGTCGCCAGACCGGCCCAGACGAGCTGGTCGAAGTACGCGTATTCCGCGCCGTCGATGTCGATCCGCCGTCCCAACAGATCCGGGTCATGGTCATGCGGGAATGCGGAAGTCGGCGTGATCGGACACACCACGGCGTCGAAATCGCCGAAGAACCGTCGCCAAGCGTGCCGGTGGAGCTCGCGACGGTTGTTCACCTCGATCCAATCGCGATGGCTCAACACCATTCCGCGCAGCCGTGCCGCATCGAGACTCCGGTCGTCTGCGCTCAGCCCGGCGGCGCGGGCTCGCAGCTGCTCGTACTCGTCGACCGGGAATCGCGCTGCGGAGCCGGAAAACAGCAACTGGGTGTACAGCAACGCGGCCTCGGCCAGATCGGGCAGCAGCGAACTGTGCCTCTCGACCCGGGCACCACTGGAGACCAGGGCATCGGCCACCCGGTTTATGCCGGCGCGTACCGCGGCCGCGGTGGCGATGAACGGATGCTGGTCGAGGACCAGGACACGGAAGCCATCGAGCCGTTGGTGGCGTGGGGGCGGCAGCGTCACCGTGTGTGCCACCCCGAGAGTCAGCGGATCCGGTCCGGCCATCACGTCGAGCAGGAGGGTGAGATCACGGGCAGTGCGCGCCATCGGACCGACGACCGCGAGGTCCGGCTCGGTCGGCAACGCCGGCACAGTCGGCGGGGTCATACCGCGCACCGCGGTCAGCCCGAGGGTTGGCTTGTGCGCATAGACGCCACAGAAATGTGCTGGGGTCCGCAGCGACCCGGCGAGGTCGGAGCCGATGGACAGTGCGCCGAATCCGGAGGCCAGGGCGGCGGCCGAGCCACCGGAAGATCCACCCGACGTGCGGCGGCAATCCCATGGATTGTTGGTGGTGCCGTAGATCTCGTTGAAGCTCTGCACATCTTGCAGCCCCAGCGGCACGTTGGTCTTGCCGAGCACCACCGCGCCGGCGGCCTTGAGACGAGAAACCTGCACCGCGTCCTCGTGCGGCACGAAATCCCGGTAGGCCGGTATGCCCCAGGTCGTGGGCAGCCCGGCCATGTCGTAGGACTCCTTGACCGTCACCGGAATGCCCAGCAGTGGCCGATCCTCACCCCGCGCACGCGCCTGGTCGGCACGTCGCGCAGCCTCCCGCGCCCGATCGAAATCAGGCACACAGATCGCGTTGATCACCGGGTCATCCCGCTCGATCCCGGCGATCGCCGCCTCGGTCAATTCGACCGAGGACACCTCACCAGCGTGCAACGCGAACGTCATCGCTTGAGCCGACCGAAAGTTCCATTCCATGAATCCGACGCTAACGACCCATCACAGAAGCCATAAAATCCCGCTTACCGCAACGGAAAGTTTTGCGACGGTGCGGAACCGTGGCAGGGGCCGACTACGGGGATCGGAGGATCACGACAGCGTTGTCGATCTTCTTGAACGAACTGAATGTCTCTGCGGGAACGCCGAATACAGCGGACAGCACGCGCGGAGGAAGCCTGCTGAGGGATTCGCCTATCCCGATGTTGTCCTTGTCCTCGGGCGCACTCGTGTTCTGGATGATGATGATCGTCAAGTCGTCGGGACCGCGGTTCTCGAAGTAATGAAATGAACCCTGGGGTGCGAAAACGAGGTCGTTGACATGCTGATCGAAGGCCTCGTGGTTGCCGTTCCCGTCGATGACGACCCAGGTCGCCACGCCGCTGGTGACGATGTTGAGTTCCCACGCGCTGGGGTGCCAGTGCGGTTCCCGGATACCTCCGGGCTGCAACGTGAGCATCAGGAGGCTGGCCTCCTGACCTTTGAGGATCGGAAAGTTGTCCTCGTTGGCTTGTTGGAACCAGCCCCCGTCGTGCGTGCTCTTGGGCGAAGCGCCGAGATGGAACAGGTGTGATTGCGACGTGATCGTCTCGGCGGGTAGGCGGGGGTCGCCAAATCGCGCAGCGTCATCAGACATTGGGTTTTCCTTGTCAGGGCCGTCGCCGGTGCCGGCGGAGATGATCAGGCGGTCAACGCCCACACCGGTTGCGGCTGCGGCGCCGGCCAGGCCCGCTCCGCCCAAGATTTTGCGACGATTTACCGTCACGCTGGGAGATTACCGTTGACCTCGACGAGCCGGGAGCGAGTTGGCCGAAGTGGTGCGCAAGCGCCTCAGGTGCGACGCGCCGGGTTCAGCAGCCACCGTGCTGCGGCATCGAGCACAAACCCCAACAAGCCGATGACGACGATGACCGCCACTACCTGGTCATAGGCCAACTGATCGCGAGCGTTGAGTATCTGATAGCCGAGACCCGAGCGCACTCCGAGCATCTCGGCGGGCACGAGCACGATCCATGCGACGCCGAGCGCCAATCGAATCCCGGTCTGCACGTGCGTGCGGATCGCAGGCAGGATCACCGCGATCAACAGCTCCCACCGCGTGGCATGGAATGAACGCGCCACGTTGAGCAATCCCGGGTCGACGGCGCGCACGCCCGCGGCCGTGTTCAACAACACCGGCCAGACCGCGGCGACGGCGATGAGGAAGATCACCGGCTGATCGCCGATACCGAACAGTGCCAGCGCAATCGGCGTCCAGGACAGCGGCGAGATCATCCGTAGAAAGGCGATGATCGGCCCGCCGGCGCGTTCGGCGATCCCGGACAACCCGATCAACAGGCCCAGCGGTATCCCGATGACGGCCGCGACGGCCAACCCGATCACCAATCGCCACAAGCTGACACCGAGATCGCCCAGCAGCACACCCCGGTCGATGAGCCCGACCAGCGCCGGCGCCACCCGTTGCGGCGCGGTCTGGCGCAGTAGGGACTCCGGCCCGCTGAGCACAGATGTCGCCAGCCACCACAGCGCGATGGTGACGAGAACGGCGAGAGCCGGTGGTATGAAACGCCTCCCCCAACGTGGAATGCCCTCGGCTGCAGAGACTTTGTCAACACTTGCGATGGTCATTGCGGTTGCACCTGTTCGGTTCGAGTGAGGTCCGCTGTCAGCCCGAAGGCACTGGGCCCACCATGAGAAGCCAGCGATCGGCGGACGAACCGATCCTCCACGAGGTCGCCGTGTACCGCAGCCGGGTCGAGCCGGTCCAAGAACCGGCGGTCGCCGTCGACGACGGTGTCGTGCATGGCCTCGGCGAGGCGACGGGTGAAGCTCGGATACGGGAAGGGCTGGAAACCCAGGCGTTGGGGCTGCCAGTCCGGATGCGCCAGCGGATAGGGCGGTTTCGGATAGGTCAGGGCCAGCGCGATCGCCGGCGTGGGTTGCGGCAGATACTTGCCACCCGTCAGCGCGGCCGCCGCACCGGCCCGGTCGGCATCGATGCGCAGCTGCGCTCCCACCACCGCGTCGGCCACCGCCTGCACGGCCTGCGGCCGGGACGCGATGACGTCTTCCCGGGTGACCAGCGCGCAGCAGGCGTGATCGCGCCAGACATCACCCAGGAAGGTGTGGATATGGCCGATCTTTTTGATCTGCGCCGCGGCGTTGAACGGGTCAGCCACCACGTACCCGCCCAGCGTTCCGTTCGCCAATGCGGGCACCATGTCCGACGGGCTCATCACGATCAGTTCAACGGTCCGGTCTGCGCGGGAAGCCCCGCGCCGCAGCACTGGTCGCAGGCCGTGCGCCCGGAGCAGCTCCTGGAGCACGATGTTGTGGATCGACCACCAGAACGGGATGGCCACCTGCGTGCCGGCCAGATCGCTCAGGTCGCGGATGCCAGGTGCGACCGTCAGTGCCGAACCGTTGGTGTGATTCCAGCCCAGTACGCGGACCCCGGCCCCCAGCGTGTAGCGCAGCTGGATGGCCATCGGCATCAGCAGGTGCACGATGTCGACCTGGCGCGTGATGAACGCCTCGGCCAGTGCCGCCCAGCTGCGGAACAGCACCGGCCGCGATGAGCTCACCACCCGCGCGGGGTACAGCCCGGCGCTGTGGGCGACCAGGAGCGGTGCGGCATCGGTGATGGGCAGATAACCCACCCGCAGGGCACCCTCAGCACCAGGAGGGCTGATGACCGCGCTGTGCGCCAGCCCGCCGATACCGAAGAGACCTCCGGCCGCGGTCAATCCGGCCGCTCCTGTCAGCAGGGAACGTCGGGTCAGCGCCGTCACCGCACCTCCACCGCGGTATCGGTGCGGTACTGGTCGAGAATCTCACTGCGGGTAGGGGTTCCGTCGCTGCCGACCGTCCAGTCCGCGCGGATGCGGCCCCCGTCGAGCAGCACGATGCGCTGCGCCAGCGACAGCGCCTCGTCCACGTCGTGGGTGACGAGCACGACGGTGACGTCGAGAGCCTGGGCCAGCTCGCGCAGCCACCCCACCAGATCCGTACGGGTGGCCGGGTCGAGTGCGCTGAACGGCTCGTCGAGAAGCAGCAGCTGTGGCCCGGTGGCGACCGCGCGCAGGATCGCCACCCGCTGGGCCTGCCCGCCCGACAACTCGTCGGGGTAACGCGAGGCCAGGTGATCCAGCCCGAACCTGGTGACGAGCTTCGCAGCGTCGTCGGCGTCGAACCCACCCCGTTGCGCCGCGAACCGTCGAGCGAAAGCCACGTTTCCGGTGACGGTCAGCCACGGCATGAGTAAGGGCTGCTGAAACACCACCCCGGTCCGCGGCCGGGTGCCGTCCCCTGACCAGGTGAGGGTGCCGGCGCTCAGAGTGTCCAGCCCGGCGCAGATCCGCAGCAGAGTGGACTTGCCGCTGCCGCTCGGACCCAGCAGGGCGAGGAATTCACCCGTGCGGATCTGCAGGTCGATATCGGTCAGTGCAGGCGTCTCGCCGAAGTATTTGGCGCCGTTCGCTATTCGTAGCGCGTGAGTTCCCACCGCAGTTGTCCTTCCGAGGGTGATTGCACGGGCAGGAAAGCGGTCTCCCGGAACCGCCGGTTGGCAGCACTGCCAAGGGTGTACGCGGCGCCGCCGGTCAGCGAGAGCTCCAGGCGAGTGACATCGACGGCCAAGCCCGCCGCGTCCAGTCGCAGCCGGATCAGCTGGCCGACCGTCGCCGCATCCGGGTCAGCCGCCCAGCGGTACAGTCGCGATCTGACGCTGGTCGCGCGGATGGCCGCATCGTCG
This sequence comes from Mycobacterium sp. 48b, assembly GCF_048282725.1. Taxonomy (NCBI): domain Bacteria; kingdom Bacillati; phylum Actinomycetota; class Actinomycetes; order Mycobacteriales; family Mycobacteriaceae; genus Mycobacterium; species Mycobacterium sp. 48b. The sequence continues at coordinate 4,190,290 of NZ_JBLVUL010000001.1, read as the reverse complement.
ATTTCGGCGCCCCACCGGGCCAGCGGGCCCGTGTGCGCCTGGGTGGCCGCGGCGAGCGCCGCACGAGTGACGCCGGCGCAGAATGCGGTCTGCAACAACAGGAATGCGGGGCGGATTCCGGCGACGAACGCATCCAGGTTCGGAGCCACCACCAGGTGCGGCGAAACCCGAACGCGATCCAGCTCCAGTGAGGTGGAGGCCGTGGCCCCGAGTGCCGTCAGCGGCGGCGCCGGGTTGACCGTCACGCCCTCGGCGAAGGCGTCTACCGCGACGACCAGGGTGCGCTCGCCGACACGCACCGGCAGGACGATCAGTGCCCCGGGAAACACGTTGGAAGCCCAGCGAATCGGGCCGCTGATCACCAGATCGGCTCCATCGGGTGAGCCGGTGACCGCGACGTGGCCCAGGCCGGCGACCTGTTTGAGACCGGCCGCCATCGCGGTGACGCCGATCCGATCTGCCGTGGCGAGGGCATCGATCTGCTCGCCGAATCCGCCCTCCGGCGCAGCGTGCAGGTATCGAATGCTCATGTGGTGCGCCCAGGTGGAGAATCCGACGGCCAGGCTGTGCACCGACACCTCGTCCACGACGCGAACGATGTCCGGCAGCTCGAGGTCTAGCAGCCCCTCCCGGCCGAGCTCGGCCAGATCGGTGCGGACATCACTGCGTAGCTCGTCGAGATCCGCGGCACGGGCCGCCACGAAGCCCGCCACCCGGTCGAGCGCGGATTCTGCGAGCGTCGTGATCACGAGAGGGGCCCGTCTAATCCGTGCAGCCGGTCGATCGGGGTGCTGACCGCATCGCGGGCCCGGCGCACCGCGGCCTCATCCGGCGCGTCGTAGAAACACAGGCATTTGTCCATGTCTTCGCGGACATAGGTGCGCAGGAACTGGACTTCGGGCACGTCGGCGTACTTGGGAGCGTTGGCCTTCTTGCGGGCCAGGTAGGACTCCATGTCCAGTTCGGCAGGGAGATCCCACTCGACCAGATAACCGGCCTGCGGACGGGCCGCCTTGAGCACCGCCAGATCGGCACCGATGAGCCGGACCTGGTGCGGGCCCGCGACGGCGGCGACGGCCAGCTGTGCGGCATCCAGAGTTGCGGCGTCGCCGGCGAATTCAGCGATGGCGAAGATCCGCGCGCGCTGCGCGGTCACCTGAGCCTCGATCAACTCGCCACCACCGGCCGCGATCTCGGCATCGAGCGTCTTGAGCAACTGCCCCACCGCGGCGGCTTCGGTGGCGTCGGGGGTGATTTCGTACAGGTACAGAGTCACGTTGGGATCCTCGGCATCGCAGGGGTGGAACGACACCGACATTCACATAGACAGACCGGTCTGTCTATGTCGCTTCCGGGGTTAGGGTGACGTCATGAGCACGCTCCAGGCAACCACCGCAGCGACGGCCGCGCCCGCAACGGGCACTGCCCCACCCGCGCAGCGATTGCTCGCCACTGCGGCTGAACTGTTCGCCAACCAGGGGATTCGCGCCGTCGGCATCGACCAGATCCTGCGCGAGGCCGGCGTCGCCAAAGCCAGCCTCTACAGCACCTACGGCTCCAAGGACGCCTTGGTGATCGCCTACCTCGCCGATTTGGATCACGCTGATCGCAACCGCTGGGAACGTGCAGTCGCCGACATCGAGGATCCGGTGGATCGAATCCTGATGTTCTTCGAACTCGCTTCAGTGGCCGCCACGCGGCGGGACTATCGCGGATGTCTCTACGCCAACGCCGCCACCGAATACCCCGGGGTGGAGCTCGAACCTGTACGGGCGCACCGTGAGTGGTTGCGGGACAGGTTGGCCACGCTGCTGGATCAGGCCGGAGTCAGCTCCCCCGCCGTGCTGGCCCGGCGCATTCAGCTGCTCTACGACGGCGCCCTTCTGGGTTCCAAGCTGGACCGCTCGACCGAGCCGATCGTCGCCGCTCGGGCACTCACCGAGGAGCTGATCGGCCTGCCGCGGCACTGATACCCCGCTGAACGGGCGTGCATCGGCACACCCCACCCGTCCGGACGTATTTCGGCCAAGGTTGCGTATCCCCGAGGCTTTGATACTTAGCCCTTGCGCTAACTATTGGAAACCTGGATACTTAGCCTTGTGGCACAGTATTCGGCCGAACTCGACGAGGTCTTCCTGGCTCTCGCAGATCCGACCAGGCGGACGGTGATCCGCCAGCTCGGGCGCGGACCGGCCAGCGTCGGCGACCTGGCCCGAGGGGCCACGATGACCCTCCCCTCGTTCATGAAGCACGTGCGGATGCTCGAGTCGACCGGACTGATCCGCACGGCGAAGGTCGGCCGCGTACGCACCTGCAAGCTCAACCGCGAACGGCTCATGGTCGTCGACGACTGGCTCGCTCAGCAGCGGCACATCTGGGAGGAACGCACCGACCGGCTGGAGCAATTCGTCACCAATCCCAAGAAGGAGAATCCGACATGAACCCCGATCTCGACCTCAGTATCGAACGGATCATTCACGCACCCCGCAAGGCCGTGTGGGAGGCATGGACCGATCCCGCCAGCCTGGCGCAGTGGTGGATTCCGGCGCCGACGTTGTGCCGCGTCGAGCGTTTGGAAGTCCGTCCAGCAGGCGCGTTCGTGACGCGGATGAGTGACGACGGTCGGGAATTCATACCGCATCTGGATGCATGCTTCCTGCTGGTGGACGAGTTCGAGCGGTTGGTGTTCACCAACGCCGTCGACAGTGGCTGGCGCCCCGCGGATCCCGCTCCGGTCGCCATGACAGCCGAAGTCACCATGTACGACCACGCGGACGGCACCGACTACCGCATCATCGCGCGGCACGCTGACCCGGCCGCCAGGAACCGCCATGCCGAGCTGGGCTTCGCCGAGGGTTGGGGCACTGTCGCCGATCAGCTCGCGCGGTTCGCGCAGACCACACGGTGACACTGCGCAGTACCGTCAGCACTGTGGCTGTTGAATCGTTGCCCGAGGCCAAGGTTCGTGACGAGGGTCTGCTGGACGTCGGTGACGGCAACCGGGTGTATTGGCAATGCAGGGGCAATCCTGACGGTCGACCGGTCCTGATCGTTCATGGCGGACCAGGATCGGGACGTTCGCGCAACGCCCACAAATCCTTCGACCCCGAACAGTTCCACGTCATCTCGTTCGACCAGCGAGGCTGTGGCGACAGCGTGCCCAGCGCTGCCGAACCCACTACCGACATGCGGCACAACACCACCGAACACCTGCTGGCGGACATGGAACTCCTGCGTGAACATCTGGGCATCGACCGGTGGCTGCTCTACGGCGGGTCCTGGGCGTCGACGCTGATCCTTGCCTACGCCGAGCGCCACCCCGAACGCGTCACCGGCATCGTCCTGGTCGGAGTAACGATGAGCCGGCCACGCGAGATCGACTGGCTCTACCACGGTCTCCGTCTGCTGCTGCCTGTGGAATGGGAACGCTTCCGCTCCGGCGTGCCTGCAGAAGACCGCGACAGCAACCTCGTCGAGGCGTATCGGCGGATGATGGAAAGCCCTGATCTCGCCACGCGGGAACGGGCGGCCCAGAATTGGTGCTCCTGGGAAGATGCCGTGATTGCACACGAAAACCTCGGTAAGCCAGGGCAATACAGTGACAAGCCCGACGCTGCGAAGCTGGCGTTTGTCCGGATCTGTACGCATTACTTCGCCCACAACGCGTGGCTCGACGACGGACAGCTTCTGCGTGATGCCGATCGCCTCGCCGGGATTCCGGGAGTACTGATCCACGGACGTCTCGACCTGTCGGGGCCGTTGCTCACCGCGTGGGAACTCGCTCAGGCTTGGCCCGCGGCGACGCTGAAGATCATCGACGACTCCGGCCACACCGGCAGTCCTGCCATGGCAGAGGCGATCGCCGAGGCAATCGCGGGGCTGGCCGCAGCCGGTACGCCGCGTTAAGGGGAAAAGCGTTGGACTGGTCGGCGTTCGCGTTGATACCGTTCCCCGGAACCGTGAGATCACGCGAGGAGGTGAGACCCATGTACGCAGCAACCATGCGGGTGCTCCCCACTCGTGTTCACGGTTGAGCGATCGACGAAGGTGTCGCCGGGAGCGCCTGAACAAGGCCAATCCCGAAAGGCAACACCATGCAATTCACTTCGCAGACAACCTCGAACGGTGTCACAGAACGCACCTTCACCCTGGACGGCGTCACCGGCGTGCTCTGGTCACCGGATTCCGATTCTCGGGCCGCTCCCCTGATCCTCGCCGGTCACCCCGGCGGCTTGGACAAGAAAGCCCCGAGGCACGTAGCCCGCGCCCACTCCGCCGTGACCGCTGACGGTTTCCATGTCGTCTCCATCGACTTGCCCGGACACGGTGACCGGCCGCGAAGCTCACAAGACCAGCGCCGGGTCGCCGATTTTCGCCAGGCGCGCGAGGAACGCAGTCCCTCGTTCGGCCGGATCCTCGCCGAGTATTGCCACTCGGTCGCAGAGCGCGCTGTTCCGGAGTGGCAGTCGACCATCGACGCCCTGCAGGCCCTGCCCGAAATCGGTGCGCATGCGCCAATCGGCTACTCCGGGGCGTCGCTGTCCGGTGCGGTCGGGATAACGCTGGCGGCGGTCGAACCTCGGATCACCGCTGCGGTCTTCGGCTGGGTGTCGGCGCATGATGCTCTGCTCGAAGCAGCCGAACTGGTGACCATGCCTGTCGAGTACCTGCTCCCGTTGAACGACGAGGAGATCCCGCGCGACTTCGGTCTCGAGCTGTTCGACGCGTTCGCCTCGGAAGACAAAGTGATACATGCCTTCCCGGGCGGGCATCACCAGGTGCCCACCGATGGCCGGATCGACACCCGGTTCTTCCCTCGGCACCTCGGGCGGGCTTCCGGCACATCGACAGCGTGACGTCAAAGGGGTGTCGGCGGCCAGTCCGCCTCGGGTCGCCGACACCCCCGGAACGTTGCCAGAACGCCACCGGGCCCACATACTGACCTCGGCAGCAGTCCGTTCCGACCGGCTGGAATCTGCCGTATCGATGCATCCTCGCTCGGCCCGCAATCGCGCGGCGAGCGCCCCCGGTCGTCGCGCGGCGCCGGGTTCCTTTTCCGCATGGACAAAATGCCGTGCCGGCAGTGTGCGCCGTTGCGCCTGCCGATGCGGACCGTGCCGATCGCGACAATCAGCAGAGTGGAGTGAAATCACATGATTACCAACCGTATTACCGATGGCGAAGAGCGAGCGATCATCGAGAACATGCTCGACCGCAACCGCGAAGCGCTCGTCGAAACCGTCCGGGGTCTGTCCGAAGCGGACGCCCGTCGACGACTCGTCACGTCGTTGACGACGCCGATCTCGCTGATCAAGCATGCCGCCGCCGCGGAACGGATCTGGTTCCAACGGTTCTGGGCGGGACTGGACGAATCTGAATGCGACGGATACTCGAAGCGTGACGAGGGCACCTTCGCTGTCACACGCGACGAGTCGGTGGCTGACGTGATCGCCGAATTCGAACGCGCGAGCCGGCGATCACGTGAGATCGCCTCCCGATTCGACCTCGACGACACCAAGGACAATCCCCGCGAAGGGACAGTCAGCATGCGGTGGACCCTGCTCGCCATGATCGAGGAGTTCGCCCGTCACGCGGGCCACGGGGACATCCTTCGAGAACAGATCGATCGGCCCGGCGCCCGCACCGGTCAAACGCCTTGACCTCAAGTGCACTTCGGATTCTACGGTTGAGCGATGACGACGCAACGCCCATCTCTCAATGACCCGGCCGTCGACGGCAGTCAGGCGGTACGTGATCTGATCGACCATCTTCAGCGCGGTGGTGAAACGGGAGACGCTGACGTTTACGACGGGATGTTCGCAGCGGACATCCTATGGGGAACGCCGAAAGGCATGGTGCTCAAGGACTATTCGACTCTCAACCCGATCCATCGACAGATGATGAGCGGTCCCCCGGTTGCACCGGCATCACGGTTCGAACTCGCACAGGTCATCTCGCCGGCACCGGGGGTGGTGGTTGCCCAGATTCGCCGGAGCGCGCTCGACGGCGGTTTCAGCGAGATGGCGATGTACGTCCTGGTTCAGCAGGGCGAGCGATGGTGGGTCGCCGCAGCACAGAACACCCCGGTCGTCGACACGCTGCCACCGATAACGGCGACACGTTGAGCCGGCGTCGTTCAGTCGAGACAGAATTCGTTGCCCTCGACGTCCTGCATCACGACGCACGACTCGTTGATGCCATCGGCAGGCAGTAGTCGCACCCGTACCGCGCCCAGCTGAACCAGTCATGCGCACTCGGCCTCGAGTGCCTGCAGGCGCTCCTGACCAACCAGCCCGCTGCCCACGCGCACGTCAAGATGCACCCTGTTCTTGACGACCTTGCCCTCCGGGACGCGCTGGAAGAACAGCCTCGGGCCTGCGCCGGTGGGATCGATGCAGGCGAACATCGAACCCTGGCGCTCCAGCGGAAGGGTTCGATCGAAATCCGACCACGTGTCGAACCCCGGCGGTGGCGGCGGCACGACGTACCCGAGAACCTCGCACCAGAAGCGCGCGACACGCTCTGGATCTGTGCAGTCGAAAGTCACTTGGAACTGTTTGACCGAGGCCATCGGTCGACCATATCGGCGGGTGCTTGGTGCCTGCCGGTAATTGCGCAAGCACCCCGACCTGTCCGACACGTCGGCTTAGGTGACCCTGTCGGTGCCCGACCCGCGTTCTCGTCCGATCGCCGGATGAATCTCACCTCTCGAGGGCGTTCCCCGGGAAAGACAGGTCATTTCACCATGTCTTCCGGTACAGCCCTCAGGAGGAGAACGCATGAGTTTGGACAACATTTCACGCCTCGGAAGTCCGGTCGACGAGTTGGTGCCGTCACGTTATGCGGTGCAAGTCGGCGACATCGAGGTGCTGGTGATCAGCGACGGCGTGCTGCCGATCACCGCCTCGACGTTGGCCACCAACGTCGAGCCGGCCGAGCTGGCGGGCTGGCTGGGCGACAACTTCCTGCCGCCCGAGGTCGTCGACTGGCCGTTGAACGTGGTGGTGGTGCGTAGCGGCGATCGGACCATCCTCGTCGACGCCGGGCTGGGGCTGGAGTTCCCGGACTTCCCGCGCGCCGGCAACACGGTCCAGCGGCTCGAGGCCGCCGGTGTCGATCTCGGCTCCGTGACCGATGTGGTCCTGACCCACATGCACATGGACCACGTCGGCGGGTTGATCACCCAGGGCCTCAAGGAACGGCTGCGCCCGGACCTTCGGGTCCACGCCGCGACGGCAGAGGCCGAGTTCTGGGAATCGCCCGATTTCTCTCGCACCGTCATGCCCCAGCCGATCCCCGATGTGCTCCGCCGGGTCGCCAAGCAGTTCCTGGACGAATACCGTGGTCAGCTCCAGACGTTCGAGACGGAGTACGAGGTGGCACCGGGAGTCCTCATCTCCCGTACCGGTGGTCACACCCCCGGACACAGCGTGGTCCGCCTGGAATCCCGCGGCGACAAGCTCACGTTCGCCGGTGACGCAGTGTTCGCACCCGGGTTCGACAACCCCGAGTGGCAGAACGGGTTCGAGCATGACCCCGAGGAGTCTGCGCGCGTTCGCGTCCAGCTCCTGCGCGAGCTGGCAGCGACCGGAGAATCGCTGGTGGCCACACACCTGCCGTTCCCGTCGGTCTGCCACGTGGCGACCGCAGGTGACGTCTTCCGGTGTGTGCCGGCCACCTGGGACTACTGACCGCTCGTCGTGGTTGGCCGGCGCGCTCCTCGGAGTTCGCCGGCCCTCCCGCGTCCCATCCGCCCTTGGGGCAGGATCAACTCACGCGCCCAATTTTTGACATATACGTCAAAGTTCAAGTGGCGTTGAAGTTTTTGCCAGCGAACTCTGCATTTCCACCCGCCGCACGCGCAGAGCTGCGAGCATGGCGATAACGATTTGGCAACGGCAATTGCCGCGCCGACTCGTTTCGGTCCCAGAAGAAGGAGCGGCAGATGAGTTGGATGATGACCTCTGCGGCGCGGAGCGCGCTGACGAGAACAGCCGTGGCGGCAGGCGCCGGACTATGCGTGGTGGGCGCGGTCATCTCGACGCACCCGGCATCCGGCGTTTTCGCAGCACCCCGTGTTCCCGCGGCTCTCGACTCCCCCCTCAGCCCGGACGACCCGGCGTGCGCGACGGAGGGATGGAATCCGGCCTGCTTCGGCGGCATGTACGACCAGGTGCCAGATGACGGCATACCCGGCGACAATGCGGCGGAGGGCGGGATACCTGCTCCGGCAATGGTGCCGAATGTCGACGGGTCGATGAGCCCGCCCGGCATGCCTGGAGCCATCTAGCCCCAACACGTCCACTGCCACCGCCGACTGCGCTCAGCGTCGGACGGGCGGGGCCCTCCCCCGCGACATCGGGCTGCCGCACAATGAAAGTCCTTGCACCCCAAGGCCTTGTCGCCCCGGCGTGATCGCGACGCCGACAGCAAGGCTCACACTCTCGGATCTGCACGGCACGCGCCTGCAAAGCAGCGTAGGCTATGACCAAATTTGAGAAAGAGTCATAGCAGTGGCCACAGCGTTCACGCAGAACGAGAAACAACGAATCGGCGACGCCCTGCTCGACGCCGGTGAGCGCCGGTTCGTCGCGCAAGGTTTGAAGAAGACGTCGCTCGACGAACTCGTCGCGGCGGTGGGCATCGCCAAAGGCAGCTTCTATGCCTTCTTCGACTCGAAGGAGTCGCTGTACCTCGAGGTGATGCTGAAGCGAGCGCCGAGCGTGGCCGCCCGCGTCGCTGCCACGCTCGAGGCGCCGGTGAGCGAGGACGGACTCGTTGCGGTTCTGCGCGGCGTCACCGACGCCCTGACCGACGATCCGATGTACCGGAGGCTGATCACGCGTCCCGAAGAACTCGACGCCGTGACCCGCCGGCTCGGCAGTGCGCAGATCGACCGCGTCACACCGTATCTCGTGACACCACTGCTCGATTATCTGACAGCGGGCCAAGCCGAGGGCGCCCTCGTGGAGGACATCGAGCCGGCCGTACTGCTCCAGGTCATTCGCACCATCGGCCTGGTCGTCATGCACCGCGACCGCTTCGAGCCCGGCTACGACGCCGTACTCGACGCCACCATCCGCACACTGGCGAGAGGAATGCTTCGATGAGCCTCCTGGACAGGTATGCCCGCATGGCCGGGATGAGCGACGAGGCGTGGCGGCGCCATGCCAATCCGTGGAGCGTGTGGACCAGATTCGCGGCAATCCCACCGGCACTCCTGGCGATCTGGGGCCGCACGTGGATCGGCTGGTGGGCACTGGCCCCACTGGCGGTGGTCGCGCTGTGGCTGTGGTGGAATCCGCACACATTCGCGCCGATCGACACACCCACCGCCTGGTCGTCGAAGGGTATCTACGGCGAGCGCATCTGGATGCGTGACCGGAGCCGAGTTCCGCAGGGGTTCAAAGTCGTTCAGCGGATCTGGACGGTGAACGCGCTGGCAGGCTTTGCCATGCTCACATACGGGTTGGTGGCACTCCAGGCGTGGCCCACGGTATCGGGAGCAGCGCTGATCGTCCTCGGCCAGCTGTGGCGCATCGACCGGCTCGGCATCCTCTATGAGCAGTCATGACGCCCTGCCGCTGCCGGCGCGCGCACCTTTCGCGGATACGTCGGGCCGCGGGTAGCACAGGTACACGATAGTTCATTCTTTTATGAATACAGAAATAGATGTACTGTCAAACCCATGGAGACGCTCACGCAGGTCGCGGTATTGGCTCGGTTCGGCCAAGCCCTGTCGGATCAGACCCGGTCCACGATCCTGCTTGCCCTGAAAGACTCCCCCGCCTATCCGGCCGACCTGGCCGAAGCGGCCGGGGTATCCCGGCAGAGCATGTCCAATCACCTTGCCTGCCTTCGTGGTTGCGGTCTGGTGGTGGCGATCCCGGAGGGCCGCCGCACTCGCTACGAACTCGCCGATCCCAAGCTGGCCCATGCGTTGAACGATCTGTTGCATGTGGTGCTGGCTGCCGACGCGGACCACTGCCCGAACGCCGCGTCCGAGAGGTGTTGCTGATGGCGCCTGGCCTGCAGCGACCAGTGGACCGCCTGGACCCGGCGCGACGGGCACTGCTGCATCGGCGCATCCGATGGTTCGTCGCCGCGACCATCACCTACAACGTGGTCGAGGCGATCGTGGCCATCGGCGAAGGCGCCAGGGTGTCCTCGACCGCGCTGATCGGTTTCGGGCTCGATTCGGTGATCGAAGTGTCCTCAGCTGCCGCCGTGGCCTGGCAGTTCTCGGGCCCGGACCCGCAGGCCCGCGAAAAGACCGCGCTGCGGATCATCGCGGTGTCGTTCTTCGCACTGGCCGGCTACGTCACGGTCGAATCGATCCGTTCACTCACCGGAGCGGCCGAGGCCCGCCACTCGGCAATCGGCATCGCGCTGACGGCGGCCAGTCTCGTCGTCATGCCGGTGCTGTCCTGGGCTCAACGCCGCGCGGGCCGTGAGCTGGGCTCTCGCTCGGCGGTCGCCGACTCCAAGCAGACGCTGCTGTGTACCTACCTGTCTGCCGTGGTGCTCGCCGGCCTGATTCTCAACAGCCTGTTCGGATGGAGTTGGGCCGACCCGGTCGCCGCGCTCATCCTCGCCGGTGTCGCCGTGTACGAAGGGCGCGAAGCGTGGCGTGGCCAAACCTGCTGCAACACAGGCATTCCTGACACCGAGATGGAAGACGGCTGTGGCCCCGATTGCAGTCACTGACCAACCAGGGAGATGACGACCATGGCGCTGACCGCACTGATCCTCTATCTGATCTTCGCGGCGCTGGGGTTCGGCTGGCGCAGCTGGGTGCAATACCGACGAACCGGTTCGACCGGATTCCGTGGCATGAACGGACAGCCCGGCTCGCTCGAATGGCTGGCCGGCGCCGGGTTCATCGTGGCGATCATCGTGGGAGTGAGTGCTCCGGTCGCGCAACTCTTCGGGCTCCTCACCCCGATCCCCGTCCTGCAGACTCCGTGGATTCAGGCGTTCGGGACAGTGTTGGCCGTCGCCGGTATCGCCGCCACCGTCTACGCCCAACTGGATATGGGCGAGTCGTGGAGAATCGGTGTTGACCCCAGCGAGACAACGGCATTGGTGCGCAATGGCGTATTCGGAGCTGTGCGCAATCCGATCTTCACCGCCATGCTCGTGTTCGCCGCAGGCATTACCCTGATGACACCCAATCCGATCGCGTTGCTGGGCTTCATCGTGGTGTTGGCCACCATCGAACTGCAGGTCCGGATCGTCGAGGAGCCTTACCTTCTCCGCACCCACGGTCAGGCGTATCGCGACTACTGCGCCGGCGTCGGACGCTTCCTGCCCGGCATCGGACGCGGCGAGATCCGCCATCGCCGCCCTTCGGGCAGTCGGTGACACCCAGACGATCAGACCTCGACGGTGAAGCCGAGGTTGACATCGCAGGCGGCCCGGCCGCCGCGAACACCCCAGTTCTCCAGCGCGCTCTCACGCAACACGATCGTGATGTGGTCCGACGGAATACCCAGCGTCTCCAGCCGGGTGACGATCTCCCGGTACAGATTTCGCTTGGCCTGGATCGATCGGCCGGCAAAGCAGTCGATGGTCACGAGCGTGTACAGCTCAGGTTTCGCCAGCCCCGGCGAATACGAGAACCGGTGCGGTTCATGGGACATAAGGCGAACATGCTTGTCCCCGCGAGGTATCTGGAATGCGGCCACCAGCGCATCGTGCACCGCATCGATGATCGCGACCTCTTCCGATTCGGTGTGGCGGCACCTGACCTCGATGAGCGTGCTGGGCATCCAGGAATCGTCACACATCTGGAGTGCGACCGTCACGTCATTTTCGCCGGGTGGTCCCCAGCCCTGAATCATCAGGCTGGGGACCACATCCCGTTTCGTTATGCCTGCAACTGGCCCAGCGTGACGTCCACGGTGCGCGAATCTCCGGACGGGTCCTCATAGGTCAGCGTCACGGTGTCGCCAGGAGCCTTGGATCGCACCGCGGCGACCAGGGCATCGGGACCGTCGATCACCTGGCTGTCGAGTTTGGTGATCACCGCGCCCTCGGGCAGGCCGGCCGCTGCTGCGGGTCCCCCGTCGACCACACCGGCGACCGCGGCACCGCGGGTGTCTTTGCCGGAGAGCTGGACACCCAGGGAGGCATGCTGGACAGTTCCGGTCGAGACCAGTTCATCGGCAATACGTTTGGCCTGATCCACCGGGATGGCGAAGCCAAGACCGATCGAACCGGCCTGCCCGCCGCCCTGGGAACCTTGGCCGCCGCCCAACGATGCGATCGCCGAGTTCACCCCGATGAGGTCACCGTTCATGTCGACCAGGGCACCGCCGGAGTTGCCCGGATTGATCGCCGCATCGGTCTGAATGGCGCTCATCACCGACTGCTGGCCACTCTGCCCGTCACCGGTCGCCACCGGCCGATCCAGCGCGCTGATGATGCCGGTGGTCACCGTCCCCTGCAGGCCCAGAGGTGAGCCGACCGCAACCACGTTCTGCCCCACCTTGAGGTCCTTCGACGAACCGATCGAGATCGGGGTCAGCCCGGAGACGTTCTGCGCCTTGACCACCGCGATGTCATCGTCGGGGTCGGTGCCGACCACTGTGAACGGCACCGTCCGTCCGTCGGACATCGTCACCGTCGCCTGCATGGCACCACTGGTCCGGCCGGAACTGTTGGTCGAGGGCCCGTTCGGCGAATACTGGTCGTCGCCGGGGAACTGATCACCGGGAAACAGGCCGCGCGGGAAGCCGGGGAACTGACGGTCGGGTGACGCCTCGGCGGCCATCGGCCCCTGATCGCCGGCACCTCGGGCGGCCGAGGCCACGACATGGTTGTTGGTGAGGATCAGGCCGTCTTCGCTGAGGACGATGCCAGACCCTTCCTCACTGCCCTGGCCGGTGTCGATCTGCAACTTGACCACGCTGGGCAACACCTTGGCCGACACCTGCTCGACCGACCCGGCAGGCGCTGAACCCTTCGGTTGCACGGGAGCCGACCCTGCGGCCGGCGAAGGCTTGCCGACGCGGTCAACGGCCGGCGCCTGGGCGACGGGCGTGGCCGGTCCGCCGTGATCGACCACCGCCACCGCAGCGACGGCTCCGGTGGCCATGGCCACCGCGGCCGTGCCGGCGACCAGAACTCCGACGCGGGACTTCTTCTTGGGCTGTGAGGCTTCCGGCGCCGGCGGTGCGTCGACGAGGGGCGCATCGAACTTCTGGGTCATCTCGGGGTGCAGCCCATAATGCGGGTACGGCTGCTGATAGCCCTTCCGGCTCCATGGGCTCGGGTTCCGTTGATCCGCCGCCTGTTTCGATTCCCATTCGTGGTTGCCACTGTGCGATCGCATCCCCGACCACTGATTCATACCGTTTGCTTCTTCCCTTGCGACACCGACATATATGCGCCGTGCCGGCGCCTATATAGATGGTGCAGTCCGGTACTGAGGGTTTGCTGAGAGTGAGTTCAGCGCTGCCCAAGACTTTTTCGCCACGAGGCGGAAATGGTGCGGTATGCGTCACCCATGTGCGCGGTCCCACAACGCCGTGGCGACCGTGCTGAAAGTTCCACTGCGGCAGGAACGTCCCCCGTCAGAGGTACCCAGCCGGGAGAACCCGAGTCGGTCTGCCAGTCGAAGCGCCGCCAGGTTTGCCGACTGGGTGACGATCACGACCGGTTGGTCAGCGAGTTGGCCTGCCGCGCAGCGCAGTAACGCGCGAGACGCCTCGGTCGCATAACCCCTGCCGGTGATCGTCCATCCGTGCCGGATCAGTTTCGGTCCGAGTGCGCGGTCAGCCCAGCGGATTGAGCACCAAGGTGCACAGGCGCGGCAGGTTCCTCAGCGGGATCCAGACCATCACCTGGCGGCAGGTTCCCGTAGCCTGGCCGATCGGGCCGCCGCAGACCGGCCACGCTCCGAGGCCCTGAGTCTGCAACACGTTGCGCGCCACGCGGATCTGCTCCTCACGGCTCGCCGCGGCGGGCGATCCCATGCCGCCGTGGGAAGCCCACGTGGCGGGAGTGAACTGCAGCCCACCGTAGAAGCCATTGCCGGTGTCAGCCGACCAGTTTCCGCCCGACTCGCATTGCGCCATCGCGTCCCAGTTCGGTTCGGCACCGGCACTCGGAACGGTAAGGAGAGTCTGAGCCAGGGCGATCGCACCGACGAACCCGATCACGGTGACGACCTTGCGCACGCGCATGTCGATCCCTTCATTGGCAGCATGCACTGCCCGTGCACGCCGGTAATGGCGGGGCGAAAGGCCATTTGCAGCCCATCGTGATACGGAGTTTACCCATGGGGCGAAAGTAAAATACCCGGGCTAGAGAGTCTAATTATCTTCTTTGAGTTTATTTAATAGTTATGCGCTTCCTGAGGTCGGTGAGGAAGGTGTGACCATGCGGATGTGTCCCGTAAGCGCAGGTCAACACCACGATCAGTAGCAAAGGCCATCCGAGGGGCCCGCTGCCGCGATTAATAAAATCGAGCCACCACTGCTGTGACAATTGCAGTCTTGTGTGAATTCAGTTTCTAAAGCGATAGCAGTGAAAGAATTGAATTCTGTTGCCTGTGTGACTGCTGAGAAAGATGTGGTTCCTGTTACAGGTCGGTGTTCACAATATTGGCGGGGCGCAGCCGGGCGATGATCCCGTCGAGGTCGCGGATGAACATGTCGGGACGGAAGACATGCCCCCCGGGCACCTCATGCGCCTCAAACGGGATCCCGGCGCGACCGAGGAGGTCACGGAACTCACGCTGGCCGGCGAGCACCTGCGTCTCATTCACGCTGTCGAACCAGTTGAGCGGATCGGGGCTGGTGCCGGCGACCATGAAGATCCGCTTGTTGCGATAGCTCTCGATCCGTTCGACCGGGTTGTCCGCGCTTACCCTGGCCTGGTCCCAGAACGGGGCCCCATAGACCGTTCCGCCACCCAGGTCGAGAACCGCCGACGTGATGTTCGCCCAGTGCACCACGAGGCCGAAATCCCGCCGCAGACTCGCTGGACCGGAGTGGGCGCTGACCGACGCGAAGTGGCCGTAGTACTTCGCGGTGTACTTCAGCGCGCCGAATCCGCCCATCGAGAATCCGCCGACCGCGCGACCGTCGTACTCGGCATAGGTCCGGAAATTCGCCTCGATCCACGGCAGCAGCTGAGCGATGTGGAATGTCTCCCAGTTGCGCGGCCCGACGAATGAGGTGACCGGGTTGGAATACCAACCGGCGTGCCCGCCGTCGGGCATCACCACGATGATCGGCTTGCCTGCCGTCCAGTCGCGGATGCCCAGAAAGTCGAACTGACGGAAATCGTCGGCGCCCCCGTGGAACATGTAGAGCACGGGATAGGTGCGGCCACTGGTGTGGTAGTCGTCGGGCAGCAGAACGTTGACGCCAGGGTTCCAGCCGACGGCGGCGGTCTGAAAGCGGTAGTACCACAGACGGGGATCGTTCTCGTTGCGGTCGACGATCCGCAGTCCGAACCCGTCGCTGCGACCGCTGAAGATGACCAGCGCCTGACCCGGGTTGATGTGGCCCGGGTCGGAGATACCGTTGACTCCGGCGATCGGTGGATAGAACGAGGCGTCACCGTAGAAACGTGATGCCAACGCCGACAACGTATCCCCCGGAGCGACGGTGTATCTCTTGAGTTCGGGGACGAATAGCCGTTGCCCTGGACTGAGGGCGGCGCCCTCGGCGATTCCGTTCGCGGCGGCAATCAACCGGGACAGCTCGGCGTGCCCGTAGAAGCGCGAAGCGACGGCCGGCAACGTGTCGCCGGCCGCGACGGTGTATCGCGCGTAATCGGGAAAGACCAGTTTCTGTCCGACGTTGACGACGTCGGGATTTGGAATTGCGCTGGCCGCGGCGATCAGCCGATAGAGCTCCGCGTCCCCGTAGAACCGCAAGGCCAACGCTGAAAGCGTCTCCCCCGCCACGACTGTGTGAATTCTGACCATGGTCCCCTCCTTCAGTTGCACCAGCTCTGATCGACGACGAGTCCGGTTGCTCTGATCCCCTCCTCAAGTCTAGGCGTCCGGCGGCGTGAAACGGTTGACTTCTAAGGCATTACGGGTGTCTGACGCCCGCGCTCACGTACGCTCCCCCACGTGTACGTCGACGTGATGACCGTTCCGCAGCCGCTGGCAAAAATCGGTTTCCTTGCCGGCCGCATCCAGGCCGCCGGATTCTCCGGCCTACTACTCACCGAAACGGGCCGCACCGCATATCTCAACGCCGCGGTGGCATCTCAGTCGGCCCCGGGGCTGGAGCTGTCGACCGGTGTCGCCGTTGCCTTTCCGCGCAGCCCGTTCATCACGGCAGCGTCGGCCTGGGAACTGCAGGAAGCGACGGGCGGCAGGTTTCGGCTCGGCATCGGCACCCAGGTCCGCACGCATGTGGTCCGGCGCTACGGGATGCCCTTCGAGCATCCGGGGCCGCGCCTGCGCGACTACGTGCTGGCGGTGAAGGCATGCTTCGCCGCCTTCCGGACCGGCAAGCTCGATCACCACGGCGACTTCTACGATCTCGACTTCATCACTCCCCAGTGGAGCCCCGGGCCGATCGATGCACCCGATCCCAAGGTCGACGTCGCCGCCGTGAATCCGTGGATGCTGCGGATGGCCGGCGAAGTTGCAGACGGTGTCCACGTCCACCCGATCGGCGAGCCGGGTTACCTCGCCCGCCACGTCCTGCCCAACATCGCCGCGGGCGCGGCCGAGGCGGGCCGCTCCCCCGCCGACATCGCGAAGATCGTCCCGGTGATGACGATCGTCGGCGACAGCGATGAAGAACGCGCCAACGAGCGCGAGTTCGTCCGGGCCAGCATGAGCTTCTACGGCAGCACCCCAAACTATGCGTTCATCTGGGACGAGGCGGGATTCGACGGCACCACCGCACGCCTGCGGGAGAAACAGAAGGCCGGTGACGTCGCGGGCATGGCAGCGCAGATCACCGACGACCACATCGCCGCCTTCGCCACCGAATCGACCTGGGACGGGCTGGCAGACGCGCTGACCGCCAAATACGCCGGAATCGCCACCCGCATCGTGCTCTACAACGCGCTCGGCGGGCCCGAACGCCTCGAGCGGTACGGGGAGATCGCCAGGCGGTTGTCAGCGGCATGACGCGGGTCACCGCCTGATCTGTAGCATTCTGCTACTCTTGTTTCAGACTGCTACAACGGAGGCCCGCCATGACCGAAACCGCAGATCGGGTGACCCGGTTCGCCGCCGACCTCATCGACAGTGCGGCCGCGGAAGGCGCACGTCAGAGCCGGTCGGCCAAACAGCAGCTCGACCACTGGGCCCGCGTCGGCCGCGCCGTGTCGAGCCGGCACAGCGCCGCGCGCCGCAAGGTGGAGGCCGCCTTGGCAGGTGATATCCCGCTTCGGGAATTGACCGCCGAGGAAGGTGCGGTGTTCGACGCCGAGATTGCCGCCTCCATTGAAGAGAGCCTGGCGCGCGCCGACTACGGCAAGACGCTGGCCGCTCGTGGCATCACCACCGTCGCGCTCGACGAGAACGGCAACGTCGTGCAGTACCGACCGGACGGCAGCACCGCGGCGCTGGCACGCCCGCAGTGATCCCGACGTGCGCTGACGCGGACCGCACCGTCGCGCGGTGAAGCGTCTCGATCTCGTCGTCGGATGCAACGGCGCCGGAAAGTCCACTTTCATCGAACTCACCCTCTCTCCACTGCTTCCCGGCAGCGCCTTCGTCAACGCCGACGAAATCGCCAAGCGGCGCTGGCCGGAAGATCCGGCCCCACACTCCTACGAGGCCGCGCTGGTGGCCGCCGAAACCCGGGCCAAGCTCATCGAGCTCGGCGAATCCTTCATCGCGGAGACCGTTTTTTCCCACCCCTCCAAACTCGGACTCATCGACGACGCACAGGCTGCCGGCTACACGGTGATCCTGCACTGTGTCCTGATCCCCGAAGAACTGGCCGTGCTACGAGTACGCCACCGGGTGCAAGCCGGCGGTCACCAGGTTCCCGAGACGAAAATTCGTGAACGCTACCAACGACTTTGGGATCTTGTGGCGATCGCCGCGAGGCGGGTGGACTCGGCGACGTTCTACGACAACAGCACCATCAGGGGCCCGCGGATCGTCGCTCAGATCTCAGGCGGATTCACCATCGGATCGCCGTCGTGGCCGGAATGGACGCCGGCGGCACTGACTTCACGGTCGGCGGAAGGCAGCGATCACTGACCTGCGGTCAGTCCCCCTCGAGTCGGGACCGGACTTCCCGCATGCGGTCGGCCAGAGACTGCTCGTCGATGATGTTCCGGGCGACCAGCGAATGTGTCAGTGCGGCAAGCTGGTTCTCCGGGTACGGCAGCGTCACGTAGACCTCGTTGACCAGACGGTCCTCGTCGTTTCGCCGGGTGAGCAACGGCAGGGTCACTCCCTCGTCGTCGAGCGCGTCGCACATCCCGTCGAGACTCGACTTCCACGGCGGCACCAGGTTGGAGACGCCGTACTTCTGCGCCATCCGGGGCCAGACCTGCCCGCGCCCGACGAGCTCCTCCAGCGTCCGCACCCTGACCGTCGTCACGTCTTCTTCGTCCGTCATCGACTGCCCCTCAGTACCCTTCGGCCGGCCGGACCGCCGCGTGCACCGGTCGCTGCGCATTCGTCGTGACGCCGGGCTTCGGCAGGGCAACACCGATCATGCAATCGCGGGTGACGATCTCGGCGAGTTGCTCCTCGGTCCAGCCCTCGGTCCCGGCGGGCCGGACCGGCAGCACCAGGAAACGGCGTTTGGAATTGGAGTCCTCGATACGGATCTCGACGTCATCGGGCAGGAAAAGGCCGAATTCGCCGAGCACTTGACGCGGCCAGCGCACGATGCGACGCCGGTAGTTGGGCGTCCGGTACCACTCGGGCGAGTTGCCGAGAAGCGGCCGGGGATAACACGAGCACAAGGTGCAGACGATCACGTGGTGGAGAGTGGGCGTGTTCTCGAGCACCTCGAGCGCCGTGAAGTCGCTGGGTGTCCCGAAGCCGGTCGGGTGCAACCAATCGATTCCCACTTCTTTACTGGCCGCGATGGGATCCCGAAGCGCCAACTGCTTGAAATCCGGATCGACCCAGGCCTTTGCGACGAATCGCGAGCCCGGTGCCGGTCCGATCTGTTCGACGAATTCGGTGTAATGGCGATGGTCTTCGGCGGTGAACAGGCCTTTCTCAATGGCCAATTCGCGCAGCGCGATCTCCAGGACCTCGAAATCGGTCACTTCCTCGACCATCGGTGCCGCATGTCGCTCGGGTGCATCGTGATGCGTATGTGCGGCGTCGTCGTGCGTCATGTCGCATTCCTGTTCGTCCGTCGAATGAGCGGTCTAACCCAGCGGCTGCAACCACAGTTCGGAGATCTCGGCCTGGAGGGTGTCGCCTTCGGCACCCGCGTAGGGGTCCCACACGTCGGTCATGTTGAAGCGCACGATGTAGAACCATTGAGGCTTCTGCTCTTCGCGGTCGAATGCCTCGTCCTCGGGCACCAGGCTTTCGTAGGACACCTCGACGACCGTCGCGGGCTTGCCGCGCAGATACTCCTGGGTGCGGGTGTAGAAGATGGTCGGAAGATCCCGCACGCGCACCCGATCGCCGACGGCGAACCGCGGTTCGCCGGCCTGGCCGGCGAACCGCTGCGGATCGCCCTTGCCGAGCGCCTCGATGTGATGGCGGTTCCTGGAGACCGTCGTTGGATCACCGACGCTGCGTGGCGCTGCCGCCAGCGCGTCCGCGCCACCGTCGGCCACACGGGCGCGCACCTCGTCGACTCGCTCCAACAACTCGCGAAGCGTGATGTGGTCCTTCTCAACAAGGACCCGGGCGATCGCCCACACCCACCGGCCGTAATAGGGGAAGCCGTGGTACACCGTCCGCCCCACGTCGACGTTGCCCAGCCGCCGCCGTTCTTCGGACGTCCAAATGCCACGCCAGCCGAGAACCTCACACGTGACGAAGGTATTGAGCTCCCACGCCTCTTCTTCCTTTTCCTCGAAGATCGCCGGAGCGTCGGGATCGCCGCCGACGTCGTGCGGATTCTTCATGAACGCGGAGAACAGCGTGTGGTCTATCTGATCGGGATAGGGCCAGTCCTGGAGGTGATGCAGGGCTGGGCGCAACTGGCTGACAAAGTCACCCATGGAATTGTTGGCCATAATCCGTGTCCTCGACTGTGGATAAACGGTCTGCCTGCGGCGACGCTATCACGAGCAAACTTTGCCCGGCGGCTATCGATGAATCTCTGCGCCCGGTGGCACCTCGGATATTTGCATTTTCAGAATTCCCGCAGAATTCACCGGCCCCCGATGAGGGGCGGTGATCGCCCGGCTATCGGCGGTCCGCATCACACCCCGCTGTAGCGTGGCGGGACATGAACTCCTTTCGCGTGCCTTCCTCCGTTGCGCTCGTGGCCTGCGCCGCGTCGTTGACCATGGCGCTCGCCGCGTGCGGCTCCGACACGGAAACCTCCTCGGCCACGTCCTCACCGAGCACGCCGTCGGTCGCCGAGGCGCTCACGCCCTCGATCGCCGAGACCGCAACCGAGGCCAGCACGTGCCCGACCGCGGCGCCCCAGAACGCGGGTGCACCCGAATGGACGCTGTCCGGGGCGACCGGCAGCGTCGCGGTCACCGGCTCCACCGACACCGCGGCCCCCGCGGTCAAGGTCGACGGACCGTTCAGCGTGGCCCAGACCCAGGTGCACACCCTCAAGGCCGGCGACGGGCCTGTCGTCGCGCCGTCGGCGAATGTCACGGTCTGCTACATGGGCGTCAACGGGCGCGACGGATCGGTGTTCGACAGCAGCTACGAACGCGGCGAGCCGGTCGACTTCCCGCTCAACGGCGTCGTGCCGGGCTTCCAGAAGGCCATTTCCGGACAGAAGGTCGGGTCGACGGTGGCAGTGGCGATGACCTCTGCCGACGGCTACCCCCAGGGCCAGCCCGCTGCCGGCATCCAGCCGGGCGACTCGCTGGTCTTCGCGATCAAGATCCTCGACGCCCAGGGCTGAGTCCGACCGCCCGGCCCGGCCCGGCATCCGCTTGCAACAATGCTCACATGGTCGAGCGGAGCATCTGGATGCAAAAGGTCGCGGCCGATCCCGGGCATTCGAATTGGTACATCGAACGTTTTCGTGCCATGGCACGCGCCGGTGAGGACCTGGCCGGTGAAGCTCGTCTGATCGACGCCATGGCGTCGCGCAATGCGCGGATCCTGGATGCCGGTTGCGGTCCCGGCCGGGTGGGCGGATACCTGGCGGGGGCCGGACACCAGGTGGTCGGCGTCGACGTCGACCCGGCTCTGATCGAGGCAGCCAAAAAGGACCATCCCGGTCCGCGCTGGCTGGTCGGCGACCTTGCCGAACTCGACCTGCCGGCGCGGGGCATCGCCGACCCGTTCGACATCGTCGTGTCGGCAGGCAACGTGATGACGTTCCTCGCCCCGAGTACCCGGGTCCAGGTCCTGACCCGGCTGCGCGCCCACCTCGCCGCCGACGGTCGTGCGGTGATCGGATTCGGGGCCGGCCGCGAATACGAGTTCGGTCAATTCCTCGACGACGCCGCAACGGCCGGGTTCACCCCGGATCTGTTGCTGTCCACGTGGGATGTGCGCCCCTTCGCCGAAGACTCCGATTTCCTCGTCGCGATCCTGCGCCCCGTCTAGCCCGAGCCGTTCGGGCTGAAGTTGAAATTGGCGACGGCGGTGGACAATCCGGTGCCGATCGGTCCCGACGCGTCATAGAGGCTCGCGCTGCCCGTCGCCACACCGTCGGCGCTGGTATGGGTCACCGCCGCCATACCGA
The DNA here is from genome assembly GCF_048282725.1 of Mycobacterium sp. 48b. Taxonomy (NCBI): domain Bacteria; kingdom Bacillati; phylum Actinomycetota; class Actinomycetes; order Mycobacteriales; family Mycobacteriaceae; genus Mycobacterium; species Mycobacterium sp. 48b. The sequence goes on along the minus strand of NZ_JBLVUL010000001.1, from coordinate 4,168,490 downwards.
TGTAGGGACCGACCGGAAGCCTGCTCAGGGCCAGGGTGTAGTCCGCGTTGATGAACGCCAGACCGGCCGAGCTGAAATTGGCCATCGAACTCGTGACGTCGACGGCCAGCGCCGCCCGTACGAACGGCGACAGTTCCTCGCCGGCAACAAGATCGCGCACCTCGCGCAACCATGCGTAGCGCGGACCGCTCTGCTGCCACGGAAAGCCCTTGCCAGCCCATTCCGGATCCGGCCCGTAGGCGCGGATGAACATGGGGACGGTGTCGTCGAAATCCGCGGGCTCCTCAGGTAGCGGCGGCAGGTCGATCGAGGTGCTCCAGAACTCGCCTTCGGGTTGGGTGCCCCGCCTCAGATACAGAGCCGAGGCGCGGGCCACCAACTCGCCGTCCTGGGTCATCACCGCATCGACCGCCTGCATCCGTGCGCCGGACCGGACCACCGAGGCGGAGACGCGCACCGGCGCGCTGGCGACCCGGCGCAGTATCTCCACGGTGAACCGCGCCGGTTGCAGGCCCTCGTCGGTGACGAGTTCTTCGACGGCGCGCGCCAGCAGGCCGCCGACCACCTGACCGCCCAGGGTGGGTCCCCAGCCTCCATGTGCGATCTCGTTCGGCACGAACCCGTCGTCACTGCTCACAAAGAACGGCGTCATCGCAGTGCGCTCCACAGGTACACCTCTCGTCCGGCACTTCAGGCAAGTACGGACTCTATTACAGAGTCGACTACAGTTGGTGCAACGATATCGATGGGCGCGCGGTCGGAACTCGAACACCGTGCCGACCACCCCGCTCGCGGCTATTGCCACGGATGCCGCATCGTTCTACTATCGCTTGTAGTAGTTCGATTGGGGGCCATGACGACACCGACAACCGTTAAGACACAACGCTTTCTGCGTCTGACAGCATGGACGTTCCTGGCCGGTTGGGGACTGCACGTGCTCGATCATCTGCTCCGGGGAATGTCGGCGTCACCGATGTTCGTCATGGCCGGCGGCATGATTCAGGGCGTGGTCGTCATCATCGCGATCACCATGGCCCTGCGCGGCCATCCCCGTGCACCCGACATCGCGATCTTCACCGGCCTCGGCAGTGCGGTGCTGTTCACGTACGCGCATCTGCTGCCCAGTTTGTGGCCGGATTTCCAGGACAGCTATCTGAGCGGACCCCGCATCAATGTCACCTGGTTCTCCTGGGTGACAGCGCTTTCCGAGATCGGTACCGGACTGTTGTTCGCCTATGCAGGCATGAGGGCGAGGCGGGTCGCGGCATAGGTGCGGCCCCCGGCGCGGATCATGCGGGTAACGTCGGCAGATGGGATTGGTGTACTCCAGCATCGTCGAGGCCCCGCAGGAAGAAGTCTTCGCCTGGCACAGCCGGCCGGGTGCGTTCGCCCGGTTGTCGCCACCGTGGCAGGCGATGCAGCTCAAATCCGAGGCCGCCTCGTTGCGCGACGGCCGCGCCGAACTCGCGCTGCCCGGCGGGCTGCGTTGGGTGGCTGAACACCAGGCCGACGCGTACGACCCACCACGACGCTTCGCCGACAGCATCGGCCATCACGGACTGGCCTCCCTGCCCGCGGCACTGGCGATGCGATGGAAGCACATTCACGAGTTCGAGGCCATCGACGCCACCCACACCCGGATGACCGACCGCGTCGAGACGCCGGTGCCCGGCCATTTCCTGCGCCCCATGTTCGCCTACCGGCATCGCCAGCTCGCCGACGACCTCGCGGCCCACCAGCGGGCCCGCGCGCACGGTCTGACGCCGCTGACGGTGGCGATCACCGGCGCGTCCGGACTGGTCGGGTCGGCGTTGACCGCGTTCCTGACCACCGGCGGCCACCGAGTCATCCGGCTGGTCCGGCACACGACAACCAAACCTGATGAACGGCAGTGGAACCCGGAAGATCCGCACCCGGAACTGCTCGCCGGGATCGACGCCGTCATCCACCTGGCCGGGGCATCGATCGCCGGGCGGTTCACCGACGGGCACCGCCGCGCGATTCGCGACAGCCGCATCGAGCCGACCCGCCGGCTCGCCGAACGGGTCGCCGACACCGAAGCCGGGCCGCAGGTCGTCGTCAGCGCGTCAGCGGTCGGCTTCTACGGGTACGACCGCGCCGACGAGGTTCTCACCGAGACCAGCGAACGTGGTGGCGGGTTTCTCGCCGATGTCGTGGCCGATTGGGAGGACGCGCTGGCCCCTGCTGAACGATCCGGGGCGCGTGTCGTGCGGATCCGCACCGGCATCGTGCAATCCCCGCGTGGCGGCACGCTACGACTGTTGCGTCCGCTCTTCGCTGCCGGACTGGGTGGGCGCATCGGCGAGGGACAGCAGTGGTTGCCCTGGATCGGTATCGACGACCTGGTCGACATCTATCACCGTGCGCTGTGGGACGGCCGACTGTCCGGCCCGGTCAACGCCGTGGCACCCGAGCCGGTACGCAACGCCGAATACACCGACGTGCTCGGCCACGTTCTGCACCGCCCGACGGTGCTGCCCGTACCGACCCTCGGGCCACGGTTACTGCTGGGTGACCAGGGTGCCCGCGAACTGGCCTGCGCCAGTCAGCGGGCGGTTCCTGCCGTCCTTGCCGCGGCCGATCACCATTTCCGCCATCCACACCTGGATCAGGCATTGGGCCACGTGTTGGGACGCCCGGTTACGGAGTAGGAGGCGCCGGCGGCGCAGCAGCTTGCCGCCCCGGGGAGTTGTACTCGTATCCGGGCGGCGGAGGGCCGTTGAGCGAGTAGTAACCGGGCGGCAATGCCGGGCCGGCCGGACCGCTACCGGGTGCCGGCGCCGTGACGGGTGTCTCCGAGCCGGGAGCGTTGATCGACACGTACCCGGGCGGCAGTGGAGGTGCCGGGCCGGCGCCGGGAGGCGGTGCAACGCCCTCGGGCGCTCCCCCGCCAGTCTGGAAACCGCCCGGGTCATGGGCCTGATGCCAGAGATCTCTGAGCGTGCCGACCGGGCCGCCGCCGTACTGGCCGGAGCCGTACACAGGGTTGGCGATCTCAGGTACCTGCGGTGGACCCACCGGTGCGGGCGGTGGTGGGGCAGCCAGCGCCGGATCCGCCGGTGCGGGCGCCGGGTCGGGCATGACGGGGTCTGCTGCCGCGTGACCGGCCGTGCCCAGCACGGCACCCACGACAGTCAGGCCTGCGATCGCGAGCTTCGCCCCTCTGGCGGGAGACGTGGCGCGGTGCGCTTCGGTCATCTATCCGGCGGTCCTCTCCTCGACGCCCGATCGAACTCCTGATCGGGAAACAGGGTGAACCGGGCGGTCCGTGCATCGTCGCACACCGTCCCGATCACGCGCTCGGTTAGAACGGCGCGAGCAGGAACTCGTCGACGAAACGGCTGAACGTGTCGTCCACATAGGCGGGGTCATGGGCGGTGAAGAACTCGATGATCAAGCCCTGGAATGCCGCGAGCGCGATCCGTGAGCGCGTCTCGGCGACATGGTCGGACATCCCGAGTGCTGTCAATCGGGCCTTCGAGTTGCGGGTGAGCAGTGACAACGTGTCCCAGGTGTACTCGCGGTACGGACTGTCGCAGCTGCAGGCGGCCCCGAACACCTGCAGGACCACGCGCAGGCTTTCGCTGCGCTCACCGCGGGTGCAGGCATGCCAATCGTCGAAACACCACTGTCGGTGTGCAGCCAAAGACACCGGCAACTCCACATCGTCGGTCTCCGGAATCGCCTGGCGTTGTTGCCGGTTGAGGACCTCGAGCATCAGCTGATCTTTGGTGCCGAAGTAGTAGACCAACATCCGGGCGCTGGTTCCCAGTTCGGTGGCCAAGGTGCGCAGCGAGGTGTCGACCACACCCGCGCGGGCGAAGACCGACGCCGCGCCCGCCAGCAGCCGGTCACGCTTCACCTGGTCGATCTCGCGGGGCACGCTTGACTGTAACAAGTGCTTCATATATTCGTTGGTGGTTGCGCCCGAACGAGCTTCGTTCACAGCCAGGGGTGGGCTGATGCGCACGGGAGGGGGCCTGCACCGTGACTGCGCCGAACCACGTCCGGGCAGTTTCGACGAACGCGGTGGTGATCGCCTGGCTGGCGGCCGTGGCGTTGCTGATCGCCCACCAACTCCTGGAACCGTTCACCGCAGCCTCACACATGGGGCTGTTCACCAACGGCGGTGACCTCGACATCTATCGCCACGGCGGCCGACAACTGCTCGACGGTCAGCCGCTCTACGCCACAGAACTGCCCGGCGGCGGTTGGTTCACATACCCGCCGTTCGCGGCCGCCACCTTCATCCCGTTGTCCATGATGAGTTTTGGTGCAGCCCAGGTGATCTGGATGGGCGTATCTTTCTTGGCGCTGGCCCTCACGGTCTTCAGATGCGCCACGGTCCTGGGCTACCGGGCGGATCACCGGCTCTGGCTGCTCACCGTCGCGCTCAGTCTCGTCGCCGTCGACATCGAAGCGGTGCGGGGGACGCTCTGGCAGGGCCAGGTCAATCTCGTCCTGATGGCGTTGATCGTCTGCGACCTCACCCGTCCTCCGTCCGCCCGGCTGCGCGGATGGTCGGTCGGCGTCGCAGCCGGGATCAAACTGACGGCCGTCGTGTTCGTGCCCTACCTGTTGCTCACCCGACAGTGGCGCGCGGGCCTCACCGCACTGGGTACGGCACTGGCCACGGTCGCGACCACCTGGTGTGTCCTGCCGTCCGATTCCACGGCCTACTGGCTGCACGCGGTGTTCCAGACCGATCGCATCGGCCCGCTGACCCATCCCGGGAACTTCTCGATCGGCGGAATCCTGGCCACCCTGGCCGCGCCCGCACCGATGTCGACGCTGTGGTGGGTTCTGGCCGTCGGTGTGGCAGCCGTGCTGGGTTTCGTTGCGGCACAACGGGCGCAGCGGGCTGGGTACTCGCTGCTGGCGATCACGATCATCGGATTGCTGTCGTGCACGGTGCCGCCGCTCGCCTGGGGCCACCACTGGGTGTGGACCGTGCCGCTGCTGGCCGTCCTGGTCGACCGGGCCGTGCGGTCCACCGGCCGGGCCCGCGGCGCCTGGGCAGTCGGCGCGCTCGCTGTCTACCTGGCGGTGTTCATGTGGTTCGCGGCGTGGCTCTACCGGACCTCACATCAGCTCAGCACTCGGTACACCAGCTATGTCGAGGCGCTCGACGCCGCCATCGCGACGATGACCCGGCAGGACAAGCTGCTGGTGGTCGCCACCAACCCGGCGCTGTTCGCCACGACCGCGCTGCTGACGCTGGTACTCGTGCACCGTGGGCCGAACGTGGCCCGGTCGCCCGGCGAGCTAGGCGATCCCGATCTGTCTCGCGTGGCAGGCTGAATCCGTGGGTCACGTACTGATCGTCGGATCGGGGTTCGCCGGATTGTGGGCAGCACTCGGCGCCGCCAGACGCGTCGACGAACTCGGACCGGCGGCTGACGGCGTGAAGATCACGGTGGTCAGTGAGCGTCCCTTTCACGACATCCGCGTGCGCAATTACGAAACCGATCTGTCCGACTGCCGGATCCCCTTGGACAAACTGCTGAATCCGGTCGGTGTCGACCACGTTGTTGGCGAGGTCACCGCGATCGACGTGGAGTCCCGCACTGTCACGGCGCATCAGGATGGCCGACCACTCGGAATCGGCTATGACCGACTGGTCCTCGCTGCGGGAAGCCGGGTCGCACGACCGGATGTCCCCGGGTTGGCCGAATTCGGTTTCGACGTCGACACCTTCGAGGGCGCCAGACGCCTCGCCGGCCACCTCGATACGTTGGCCGCCGATCCCGGGATATCGGGCGCAGGCACCGTCGTCGTGATCGGCGCGGGACTCACCGGTATCGAGACCGCGTGCGAATTGCCCGCACGGCTCGCCGCGATCTTCGATGACAGCATCGCACCGAAGGTGGTGCTCGTCGACCACAATCCCCGGGTCGGCTCGGATATGGGCGAATCGGCACGGCCGGTGATCGAAACCGCGTTGTCAGACAACGGAGTTCAGGTCATGACCGGCGTCGGCGTGACCTCCGTCGACATCGGTGCCGTGACGTTGTCATCCGGCGAGACGCTGCCGACGGCCACCGTGGTGTGGTGCGCGGGAATGCGGGCCAACCCACTGACGGCACAACTGCCGGTGACACCGGACCGGTTCGGCCGGCTGCCGGTCGACGACTACCTCCGCGTCGAAGGTGTGCCCGCCGTGTTCGCGGCAGGCGATGTGGCCGCCGCGCGGGTCGACGACGCGCACCTGTCGGTGATGTCGTGTCAGCACGGCAGGCCGATGGGCCGCTACGCCGGGTACAACGTGATCGGCGACCTCCTCGGCCGGCCCATGCGGGCGCTGCGAATCCCCTGGTATGTCACTGTTCTCGACCTCGGCCCGGCCGGCGCGGTCTACACCGAGGGCTGGGATCGCGACGTCGTGGCGACGGGCGCAGTGGCCAAGGCGACCAAGAAGACCATCAACACCGAACGGATCTACCCTCCGCTGACCGGCGATCGGCAGGCACTGCTCGCAGCTGCCGCACCCGACCTTCAGCCCAGGCCGGCCCGCGGCGCGGGCGGGTAGATCCTGGGACGAAAACTGTTGCCGTCCTTGTCGTCCAGCGATACGTGGCAGTGGTGCATGTAGCGGGTCCCGGTGGCGGCCTCAGTTCACAGCGAGAACTGCACGACCGCGTTGTTGCCACCGCGGCAGGTCACCCAGTCACCCTCCCGAACGCACGCCATGACGTAGGTCTGATGTGTCACCGGGCTGAAGACGTTGATCTGCACCGAATCTCCCGGGACGGCGAAGTACTCCTGGCGGACGTTCTGGGCGAACGGACACGAGGTGCTCTGGCTGGCCCAGATGCCGCCGCTACACTCCTTCATCTCCTCGCCCACCGGCCCGCCGCCCTGGGTGGTGAGCTCGTCGAGCTTGGCCAGCGTCTCGGGCCCCGCGACACCGTTGACGAACAGCCCGGCCCGCTTCTGGAATTCGCGGATGACCGCTTCGGTCTGTGCGCCGAACTCACCGTCGACCTGCAGGTGTGAATAGGCCGGGTAGTCCAGGTTCAGCAGCGCCTGCAGTGTCGCAACCTGCTGGCCCTGACTGCCGTTCTTCAGGGTGACTGTCGGATATGGAGGCATGGCAGCGCTCCTCTCATCTCGGCGGCATGAAGCCGACTTCGGATGATCAGAACGTAACCGCGCCCGGCAGCTGCGGGCACGAGTAGCCGACTACTCGAAACAGATTGCGGCACCGCCGTCCAGGCCGGTGCTAGCGGTCGTTTCCGTCCTTCGGCGCCTCGGGCGGCGGCGGTGTGAGCGCATCCCACGTGGTCCACGTGTAGCGCTGTTCGGGAAGGCCGGTCGCGCCGAGCATGAAGGCCCGGTGGGCGCGGCGGGCCCGGGCGATGGTGCCCAGCCAGGTGGCCACGGTGCTGATGCGGTTGCGGATTCCGGTCAGGAAAGCGATGTGAAGGAAACCCCATGCCAGCCAGCCGAAAACGCCGGCCACCTTGACCGGGCCGATTTGCAGAAGTGCCTGTCCCCGAGAGATGTACGCCGCCGAACCGAGGTCGTGGTAGCGGAACTGCCGCCGAGGCTTCCCGGCCAGTTCCCGACGGATACACGAAGCGACATGGAGCCCGCCCTGCATGGCGTTCTCGGCCACTCCGGGCAGGTTCTCGCGACCGGCAAGATCGCCGATCACGAAGACCTCGGGATACCCGGCGACCGAAAGATCGGGCCCCACAGCGATTCTCCCGCTTCGATCCGACTCGGCACCCAGGACCTTCGCGATGTGCCGGGCGAACGGCACGGCCTCGACGCCGGCCGTCCACAGCACCGTGCGCGCCACGTACTGCTCGTCGGGGCCGCCGGCCTTCGGACTGACGGTCACCCCGTCCCGGTTGACGTCGGTGACGTGGACACCCATGTGCAGTTCGACGCCCAGCCGCTGCAGTGACCGCGTCGCCTTCTCCCCCAGCTCGGGACAGAAGGCCTTCAACACCCGCTCCCCACCGTCGAACAGCAGCACCCGGGCTTCCTCGGGCTCGATGCTGTGGAACTCGTGGGCCAGGGTGCGGGTTGCCATCTCGCGGATCTGGCCGGCCAGCTCCACCCCGGTGGGACCACCACCGGTGACGGCGAAGGTGAGCCAACCGTCCCGCTCGGGTCCCGGCGGCAACGTCTCGGCGATCTCGAAAGCGGTGAACACTCGTTGGCGGATGTTGGCCGCATCGTCGAGCGTCTTCATCCCCGGGGCCCACTGGGCGAAGTGCTCCTTGCCGAAATAGGACTGCTGCATCCCGGCTGCCACGACGAGTACGTCGTAGTCGAGCGTGAACGTCGACTCATCCGGCCGGCGTGCGGTGACCTGGCGCAACTGCGGGTCGATGTCGATCGCTTCGCCCAGAAGGGTCGTGACGTTGCGATGCCGCTCGAACTCCTCGCGCAGCGGGCGGCTGATCTGTCCGAAGCTCAGGGTCCCGGTGGCGCACTGGTAGAGCAGCGGTTGGAACAGGTGTCCCGCCGCGCGGTCCAGCAGCGTCACGTCGACGTCGGTTCCGCCCAGCCGGCGCGCACAGAACAGACCGCCGAATCCCCCACCGATGATCAACACCCTCATCCGACTGTTGCCCACAATTAGGAGGTTAACCGTCCTCCCTGGAAATGCGACCGTGTAAAGCGGACGCCCGCAGGGTGAGATGGTTGCGCTCGGCCAGCGATTGCGCCTCGGCCGCCGCCTGCACGTACAGCCGTGCGGCCGTCGTGACGTCGCCTGCCCGTTCGTGCAGATATGCGGCAGCGGCAGTGTGACGCGGCAGCGCCGGGTCGAGTTCGGCCAGCGCGGCCAATCCCGCCCGCGGCCCATCGGCCTCACCTACGGCAACGGCACGGTTGAGGCGCACCACCGGGCTTTGGGTGAGCGCGACCAGTTCGTCGTACCACTCGACGATCTGCACCCAGTCGGTCTCCTCGGCGGACCGGGCGTCGGCGTGCAGGGCCGCCACCGCGGCCTGCGCCTGATACTCCCCGAGCCGGTCACGAGCCAGTGCGGCCTGCAGTACGTACACACCCTCGGCGATGAGATCGCGCCGCCACAGCGAGCGGTCCTGTTCCGCCAGGGGAACCAGACTCCCGTCGGCACGGGTCCGGGCCGGACGCCGGGCATGGTGCAGCAGGAACAGCGCGAGCAGGCCGCCGACTTCCGGATCGTCGGTGCTCCTGGCCAATTGGCGGGCCAGCCTGATCGCTTCGGCTGCCAGGTCGACGTCGCCGCTGTAACCCTCGTTGAACACCAGGTAGAGCACGCGCAGCACCGTGCCCAGGTCGCCGGGGCGGTCCAGTCGCACCTCGGCCACCGTGCGTTTGGCGCGGCTGATCCGTTGCGCCATCGTCGATTCCGGCACGAGATAGGCCTGGGCGATCTGGCGCGTGGTCAGGCCGCCGACCGCGCGCAGGGTCAGGGCGACGGCCGACGACGCGCTCAGGCTGGGGTGTGCACACAGGAAGTAGAGCTGCAGCGTGTCGTCGGTCGCCGGGGCAGGTCCGGCGACCGGCTCGGCCGACACCCGCGACTCGCGGTTGCGCCGCGCCACATCAGAGCGGGTGAGGTCGAGGAAGCGCCGCCACGCCGCGGTGATCAGCCAGGCCTGCGGATCGTCGGGGTGCCGGCGTGGCCAGGTCTCCCAGGCCCGGACCAAGGCCTCCTGCACGGCGTCCTCGGCCGTCGCGAAGTCGGCCCCACGGTGGACGAGGGCGGCCAGGACACCGGGAATCAGATCCCGGAGTCGGGCCTCGTCCACCGCACCGGGGGCCATCTACTCGGTGACTGTCGGCGGGGCCGTCAGGAACGGGCGCACCTCGAGCCACTCGTGGATCGGCTTGCCGCCCGCGCCGGGCGCCGCCGACAGCTCACCGGCCAGCGCGACAGCGCGTTCGTAGGAGTCGACGTCGACGATCATCCAGCCGGCGATCAGATCCTTGGTCTCGGCGAACGGTCCGTCGGTCACGGGCGGCCTGCCCTCGCCGTCGGAACGGACCCAGGCGCCCTCCGGGGCGAGGGCCTGACTGCTGACGTACTCACCACTGTCCTTGAGCCGGTCGGCGAAATCGTTCATGTACTGGATGTGGGCCTCGATCTCGTCCGGCGTCCACTGGTCCATCGGGATGTCGTTGACGGACGCGGGCGCGCCTCGGTAGTGCTTGAGAAACAGGTACTTGGCCATGCGATTCTCCCTTCGGATTCGCGACCCCGGTTGGTCGCTCACATATGGGACGGAGCCGTCACGGCATTCTCGACATCGAGGACGGAAATATTTCTGATCTCGATGTCAGGCATGTCGCACGGGTTCAGGATGACGTATGAGCCCGTCGCCGACCTCAAGTGCAGACTCGATCACTTTGTTTGGCTAAGCTTCGGGTATCCAAGTTCAGAGTCAAGCACCGAGGTGGACATTCATGTTCGGAAGCAAGGCAACCCTGGCGACCATCGCCGCCACCGGCCTGATCGGGGCCGCCCTCGGCCTGGGCACCGCCATCGCGGGCGCGGAGCCCGACCCGAGCCTCCCGCCGCCGCCGAACGCGCCGAAGAAGCCGGCCGAGACGTGGCAGGGCCACCCGATGGTCTGGTGGAACCTGCCTGCCGGCGGCCACTGGGGCGTCTGGGTCAACGGCGACTTCCTCCCGTTCACCTGATCGAGCACCGGACCTGAAGGCCCGATGACCTCTGTCGAGGCCATCGCCGCGGTCCCATTCGTCGACGGGATCGTCTACGGCGAGGGGCCACGTTGGCACGGCGATCGCCTGTGGTTCACCGACGGCCTGGCCGGCCGGGTGTACTCGGCCGGCGCAGCCGGTGACCTCGTAGTCGAGGTCGAACTCGCGCGCGCGTCCGGGCTCGGGTGGCTGCCCGACGGGACGCTGGTGGTGTCGACGCTGTTCTCGGCCGAGCTGCACCACGCCGACGCCCGCGGACACGTGACGGCCAGCTTCGACGTCAGCGACATCGCGTGGTCCACCAACGATCTGCTGGTCGCCGCGGACGGTCGGACGTACGTCGACCTCTATATCGCCGACGGCCGCGGCCTGACCGGCGGGATCGGGCTGCTTGCCCCCGACGGCACCATGCGGGTCGTCGCCACCGGACTGTCGATGCCCAACGGCCTCGCACTGCTGCCCGATGGGTCGACCCTGGTGGTCAGCGAGACCCACGGCTCGCGGCTGCTGGCGTTCACTGCCCGCCCGGACGGCAGCCTCGGCGCGCCCAGCGTGTTCGCAGACCTCGGCCCGGACCGGCATCCCGACGGGTTGTGCGTCGATGCCGCGGGCGGGGTGTGGGTCGGCTCGTATGACACCGGGGAGTTCCTGCGGGTCGTCGCCGGCGGTGAAATCACCCACCGCATCGGGATCGACCGCGGATGGGCGGTGGCGCCGGCACTGGGCGGCGCCGACGGGCGAACGCTGTACCTCGTGGTCGACGACACGAGCCACGAAGATCTGTTGGCGGGCAACTCGACGGGGTGGATCCTGCAGGCGCGAGTCGACGTGCCCGGCGTCGGGTCACCCTGACGTCTGGTCTCGGCGCCCCGGCTCCTCGTTGTCGTCGGCGTCCGGCTCGTCGGCCGGCGGCGGCTCCAGCGGCACGCTTTCCGCCCGTGGCGGGCTGACCGCAGAGGTGGTGTCGGCCGGTTGCAACTGGACCACCTGACCCACAGCCCGGCGCAGCCCCGGCGGTCCCTCTTTACGGAAGAACTCACCGATGCGTCCGGCGCGGAACCGAAGGGGTGAGCCGAGCAGCTCACCCATCACCACGCCGCTGCCGAGCGCCAACGCCGTCGCTGCCGCGGTCAGCAGGTGTGCGAGTCCCTCACCGAAGTTCTCGTCCACGGCGAAGGCGAACACCGCCCAGAACACCGCGAGCCCGGGCAGCATCGGCATGATGCCGGCGGTCGCCGTCACCAGTGCGGGAGCCTGCCTGCGAATGGAGATCAACGTAGCCAGAAAACCGACACCGACCGCCGCGATCCCGGTGGCCGCCCACTGACCGAACCCGGCCGTCCCCAGTCCGATCAACGTCAGCTCCGCCAGTCCGGCCGCCAGCCCGGCTGTGGGCAGTGAGCGCAGTGGTGCGTAGCTGGCCATGGTCAGGCAGATCCCGGCCAGCGCGGCACCCAGAACCGCCAGGAAGATCGGCAGCGGCCCTCGGGGGGTGATGAACGTGCCTGCCGTGTTCACGTGCAATTCGATCTGGATGCCGAGCAGGGTGGCGGCCTGCAGAGCGCCGGTGATGCCCACGACGATCCCCGCGGTGAGAAACACCGCGTCGCCGAGCCGCGCGACCGCGGTCACCATGTAGCCGGTCAGCGCGTCCTGGACCGCACCGACCAGGGTCATGCCGGACAACAACAACACGATCCCGGTGGCGACCAGCGCACTGAGACCCTGACCGGTGTAGCGATACGCGCCAAGCGCGATCAACGTCGCGATCGCCGCCCCGACCGCATGCTGAAAGAAGAACGGGGTGCCGATCCGGTTCAGCAGACGGCCGACCCGGTCGATCAACGCTGCGGTCAGGCTGGCCAGCAGACAGGTCAACCAATTGCCGCCCAGCAGCATCGCGATACCGAGCGCGAAACCCGCCCACCCGGCGGTCGCGAGCCACCGGGGAAATGGATGTGGGCTCTCGGTCAGCTCATCCATCGCCTCGTGTGCCTCGTCGACGGTGATACCGCCGGAGGTGATGCGCCGCACCAATCGATCGAGCTGGGCGAGCCGGGTGTAATCGGTCGATCTGGTCCGCACTGCCCGCATGATCGTGACCGGCGGGCTGTCCACGGTGGGCAGTGCCGACACGATGATCGTCGCCACGGTGATGTCCACGACGCAGTCGGTGAGCCGGTACGCCTGTGCGACGTCCTGGGTGGTGGCCACGACATCGGCAGTACCCGAGCCCGACGACAGCATGACCTCCGCAAGCCGGATGGTCAGGTCGAGGACCTTGCGGGTGTGCACGTCACCCATCCCTGCCGACGCGCGACTGCGCCGGCCGGCCACCGGTGCCGGGTCGCGCCGCCCGCGCAGGGCCATGCGCAGCCCTCCGCGCAACCGATCCCTGCCGTTCAGACCTTCCTCAGCCATCGTTGAAAAGCGTACTGATGAACGCTCGGGTGCTGGTGGAACCGGGGCCCTCCGGGAAGTGTCGTCAGCGGGCGCGGTCGGCGGCCCGGATCACGTCCGAGCCGACGAAGGTGAAGATCTGCGCGTCCGGTACGAACGGCTCAGGGGTCCCGGTGAAGCGATGAGCTCCGACGCCGTAGCTCACATCGGGTGGCGACACCCAGACCAGGTCGAAACCGCGTTCGTCAAACCAGTTGAGGATCAAGGGAACCCGGTCCGGGACGGTGCGCCCGCGGGTCCACAGCACCGTGCCGCCGGTTTTGGTCAGCTGTGGGAAGAACCCGATGGCCCGTTCGATGTCCTCGTCGGTGATGTTGCCGAAGATTCCGCAGGCCACCACGATGTCGGCGGGCACCAGGTCCTCGTAGTGATCGGTGAGCGCGGCGTCACCGGTCACCACCTCCACCCCGGCCAGCCGATGTCTTTTCACCGTCGCGGTGGCGACCGCGGCGTTGCGGGGATCCAACTCGACCAGGCGCGCCCGGACGTCGTCGCGCCGCGGATGCTCGGCCAGTACCTCGAGCAGGTCCCGACCTTGGCCCGCGCACAGGCTGACGACGCGAAGCGGACCGGCCGGAGCCTCATCCAGCGCCTGCTTGATCAACGCCTGTACTGCTCGAAGCCGGTGCGCCAGGGACGAATCGGGTCGGTCATAGTCTTCATGCCAGCTGTGCCAGTCCACCACGGGAGAAACCCTATGGCCGGAACACGCCTGGCCGCGCCCGCGCGGGCCGACTTGAAGGCTGCGGCACTTGACCGGCCACAGTGTTAGCAGTGACGTCAATTCGATTGGTACGCAGCGTTGTTCGGTCATGGAGAGCTCGCCGCCCGGCGCTCAGAGCGGATTAATCGCGGCGTGATGAATATTGGTGTCTACCGCTGGAAACGCACATAGCGGTCCACCACGCCGGCGTCGCTCTGGGAATAGGTGACGCTGTCGACCTGGGTGCCGCGATCGTCGACCAGCAGCAGGTTTCCGCCCGAATTGCCGAGCTGGGCACCGGATCCGTCGAGCACGATCACCGCGGACGCACCACCGGCCAGGTCGGCGTCGAGCTTGCTCTCCCGGCCGTTGCGGTCGACCAGGCGCCAGCCGTGCAACGACACCGCCGTGGTCGCGTAGTTGCCGATCACCACGGCTTCGTGTCCGGGATCGGGGCCGGTCGGGTTGATCAGCGCCCGCTCCAGATACGCCAGTCCCGGAGTCAGCTGCTCGACCGGTCCGGGCCCGATCAACCGGGACAGCGGTTGCGCACCGGGAGCCGCGTTTCCCTGCGCGTCGGTCGGCACCCGCTGCGTCTGGAAGGCCAGCAGAATGCCGACGACCCGGTCGGGGAACGCCAGCAGGAGTCCGCCGTCGTGGAAGGCTCCGTTGTCGTCGCTGTGAGCGCCGACGTTGCCCTGGTTCATGTGGATGTCGTGGACGCCGTGCAGGCCGTCGGTGTTGCCGAACTCGGTGTCGATCGGCTTGTGCAGGTTGCGGTCGAACTTGGCGCCGAACGCGTAGAGCTCACCGCCTGCGGCCTGGCACTGGGTCAGATACAAGCTCAAGAGATCCTGCAGGTCATCGGCATTCGCGTTACCGCTGGGCGGAAGAGCCCGGCCGAGCGTGAAGTCGAACATCGGTGCCTTGACGTAGTCCAGCGACGCCGCCGAGGTGGCCTGGGTGAACGAAAAGCCCGACGCGACGGCTCCCAGTCCGTTGACGATGGGGTGCCCCACCAGCGGGTCCACCACCCAGAAGACCACATCGCTGCCGTCGTTGGACTCGACGTTGACCGCGACCCGCCACGGTTGGCCGGAGTCGTCGACCGCCCGGATCTGCAGGTGCGGACTGGATTGACCGTCCTCCCGCACGAACCGGTCCGGTCGTGCGCGCAGGACGCCGTAACTGATCGCCATGATCGACTCCTGTCGTTTCGATGTGGACACAAGAACTTTCACGTGCCGCACTCGCAGAACGTATCGGCCCGACGCGACCCGAACACGCGTAGCCGACTACGCGAATCAGAAACGGGACTAGCGACCGTGAGAGGCGAAGAACTGCCCGGAGGCATCCGAGGCGTCGAAGGCCCGGCTGGCCGCGCCGACGGACTGCACGGGGAGGATCTCGGGTACACCCGGCCAGGTGTGCCCGCCCCCGTCGACCCGCATGAACACCACCGAGGTCCCGCCGGCACAGCCGTCGGAGGCGATGCGGTGGGTCTCGGTGCCGTCGCCGGTGCTGGGCAGTGCCTCGTCGGACGGAGCCGGGCAGCCGTTGATCTGGCGCCATCGGTCCACCATCGCCGGCCCCGACACCACGGTGCTGCCTCCACCACGCCCCGTCATCGGTCCGCCGTTGAACGGCACAACGGGGTCCGCCGTCCCGTAGGTGGCGAGCACCGAGACAGGCCGGGAAGGACTGCAGCCGACATTCGTCCCGAGCGTGCCTGCCACCGGGGCGATCGCGGCGAACAGGTCGGCGCGATCACACGCCAGGCGGTTCGCCATGAATCCACCCGCCGACAGGCCGGTGGCGTACACCCGGCCGCGCGGGATGCCGTTCTCGGCCACCAGACGATCAACGAGGGTCGAGATGAACCCCACATCGTCGACCCCTTGCCGGTCCGGCACCGAGGCGCCGCGGCCGTCGGCCCAGCTGTAGTCGATGCCGTCGGGGTAGACCACCGCGAACCCGTACGCGTCGGCCACCGCGTCGTAATGGGTGAGCGCCGCCTGATCGGCTCCGGTCGCACCGGCGGCGTGCAGATTGACCACCAGCCCTGAAGGCGGTCCCCCGGCCGGCAGGTGGAGCCGATACGTGCGCATCGTGCCGCCGAAGTCGATCTGCGCCGATGGTAGGGGTGCTGCCCCCGCGGGCGTCGCGCCTGCCGCGCACCATGACAGCGCGACGAGCGCGGCGGTCACCACTGTTCTGAGCCGTCCCGGCGTGAAAACCACCGGGGCAGAGTAGATATCGCGAGCGAACTTTCGGGCAACGTCACGTGACCTACCGGCGAAAACCCGCCCGGCGACCGTCGTCAACCGCTTCCACGCCATCCCCGGCCCCCACCGATTCGTCGTCCAGCAAACGAAGCCCCGAGGCTACCCGCTCGCTGTGAGGAACGGGGCGAGATGTCCCGATTCAGCGGCGGGCGATCAGACCGTCAGGACCATGCGGTAGCGCGCCTGCCCCTGTTCCATCGCGGCGTAGGCGCCGGCTGCCTCGTCGAGCGGGCGCTCCTCGATCAGCGCCCGCACCCCCGACAGCACCGCGAAATGCATCGTCTCCTCGACGTCACGGGCGGTCCCCGACGGATGCCCGGAGATGCTCAGCGCAGGCTGGATCAGTTGCACCGGGCTGATCGGCAACGGGTCCGCCGACACGCCGATGGCGACCAGTTCGCCACGCGGCGCGAGCCCGCCCACCGTGTCGGCCATCGCCTTCGAATTGCCCACGGTGGCCAGGACCACCGCCGCGCCACCCAGATCCTGCAGCGCGGCGCTGACATCCACGGCGGTCGAGTCGATGTAGTGCCTGGCGCCCAGCGATCGGGCATCTGCCTCCTTGCCGGGGCCACGGGCGATCGCGACCGTCTCGAAGCCCATGGCGTGGGCGAACTGCAGACCGAGGTGGCCCAGGCCGCCGACGCCCAGCACCGCTACCAGGTCACCAGGAAGGGCGCGGGTGTGGCGGAGCGCGTTGTAGGTGGTCACCCCCGCACACCCCATCGGGGCGGCCTCGGCGAAGGAGAGCTCGTCGGGGATCCGGGCGAGAGCGTTGGCGGGCACCGTCACCGATTCTGCGTAGCCGCCCGGGTAGTGCAGGCTCGGAATCTGCCCCTTCACACAGTGGATGAACAGGCCCTTGCGGCACTGGATGCAGACCCCACAGTGACCGCCGAACCAGCCGATCGCGACGCGGTCGCCCACCGCGAAATCGGTGACACCCGCGCCGACTTCGGCGATGGTGCCCGCGATCTCGTGGCCCGGGGTCACCGGCCACGTCATACCCGGAAAGCCGCCGTTGACGATGGCCTGATCGGTGCCGCAGACCCCGCACGCCGCCACGGCCACGCGGACCTGTCCCCGATCAGGTGAGAGCGTCTGGGCGTCAACGAGTTCCAGGGCACCGCCTGAAGACCGGACGTGAACAGCTCGATGAGTAGACATGGAGATCCTTACCGTCGCCGTCGGTGTACCAGGCCATCATCGACTGTCGCCGCCCGGTTGGCCAGGGTCGGATCAACCGAGGACGAACGGCAGCAGCACGGTCGTCGCGCCCAGATGGACCTTCTCGGAATCGGTCGGCGCCCGCCGACCCGTGCCCACCAGCAGAACGTCGGTGTCGGAGAGTCCCGCCGGGAAATCGACGTCAGCGATGTCGCCGAGCATGACGCGTGACCGGGCCAGCCCGGCGGCGGGCGGTCCGGTCGCCGCCGGGAGATGTGCGACCAGGTCGAGGTGATGCAATGTCCATTCGAGAACGTAGGCGTCGAGGTAGTCGCGGACGGTGAGCACCTGCCCCTTCGTCCCCACCCACAGGTCCGGGTCGGCGAGCTCGGCGGCCCGTCCCGCAGCCGAACCCACGTCGTCCAGATGGAACTTGAGCAGGTCCGGATCCTGATACGCGGCGGCCAGCCGCACGGTCAGCGCGTCCAGGGGATCCTCACCGGTCGGAGGCGTTCCCGCCACCTCCCAGTAGGTCAGCGCATTGCGGGTCGGTTCGGTATCGGCCGGGGTGGCCAGCGTGATCAACACATCCTGGGCATCAATGACGAGGTGGCACACCAGGTCTCGAACCAACCAGCCGGCACAACCGGAGCGCTGCTCGAAGTCCTCCGGTCTCAGCGCGGCCACCGCGGCACGCAGTGCCGTCCACGAATCCGAAAACCGGCCCACCACTGCAAACTAGCAGCGCACGACTCTCTCGGCCGCCGTCCAGTCGTAGGGCAGGAACTTGCCGTCGAAGGTCACCACCACCCGGTCACCGGCCGGGTGCGATTTGCGCTGCACGTCGACACTGAAGTTGATGGCGCTCATGATGCCGTCACCGAACTGCTCGTGGATGATTTCCTTGAGCGCGCCGCCGTAGACCTGCAACGCCTCATAGAAGCGGTAGATGGTGGGATCGGTGGGCACCGCCGTCGGCAGCCCACCGCGCATCGGCACCGCGGCCAGCACCGGAATCACCGACTCGTCCAATCCGAGCAGGTCCACGATGATCCTGCCGGATTCGGCCGGAACCGGATGCTGTCCGAGCAACGCAGAGACCGTCCACACCACGGGTTTGTCGATGGCATCGGCCAACTGCTGCCACGTCAGACCCTTGGTCAGGCGGGCTTCCACGATCGCGGCGGTGATCTCGTCTCTGCTCATACCTGCAGCATGCCCGCGGTGAGCAGTCACCGCACGCCCAACGTGCCCTCCAGGTACTCACCGCGACAGGCCACCCGGGCCAGCTTGCCGCTGGTGGTCCGCGGGATCGCCCCTGCCGGAAGGAATCGCAGATCCGCCACGGCCAGTCCATGACGGTCTGCCACCGCGGCGCGGATGGCCTCAGCCGCCTCCTGCGGGTCGGCCCGGCTGGTGCCTGCCGCGCGTTCGGCGATCACCACCAGCCGGGCGCTGTCACCGTCGGCGGGGGCATCCGGGGCCACGGTGAAGGCCGTGACATAGCCGCGCCGGACCAGCGGCGAGGCGTCCGCGACGGTGGCCTCTATGTCCTGCGGGTAGTGGCTGCGACCGTCGATACGCACCATGTCGGCCATCCGCCCGGTCACATAGAACTGCCCGTCGACGTAGACGCCGAGATCGCCGGTGCGCAGCCAGGTGGCGTGCCGAGGTAGCCCCTCGGCGTGACTGCCCGAGGCCAGGCGCGAGTGCAGCGGCACCCCGAACGTCCTGTGCGTCTCCTCCGGGCGGCCCCAGTAGCCCCGGCCGATGTTGTTGCCGTGCAACCAGATTTCCCCGACCTCGCCGTCGGAGACTTCCTCGGCGAGCCCGTCTGCGGTCGCCGGGTCGACGATCACCGCCCACAGGCTGCGGGCCGGGTGGCCGCACGACACATGCGCGATGGCACCCTCGGCGTGCGCGTTGACGCGGACCGCTCGCCCGACCGCGAGTTGCTCGCGGTCGAAGTAGACCACCGACGCCTGCTCGGCCGGCGCGATCGTCGAGATCAGCAGCGTCGCCTCGGCGATGCCGTAGGACGGCTTGAACGCGGTCGGCGGCAGGCCGTACGGCGCGAACACCTCGTTGAATGCCGTGATCACCTCGGGGATCACCGGCTCGGAACCGATGATGAGCACCACATTGCTCAGATCGATGTCCTCCCCCGCCGCGGGTACGCCCCGCTGGGCGGTCCATTCGTAGGCGAAATTCGGTGCGGCCGTGATGACCCGGCCGTGCTTCGACGCCTCCGACATCGCCCGGATCCAGCGCTGGGGCCGGCGGATGAACGCGGTGGGTGACATCAGTGTCGAGTGCCCGCCGTATACCGCGGGAAACCCGATCATGGACAGGCCCATGTCGTGATAGAGCGGTAACCAGCTGAGGCCGTGGGTGTTTCGGTTCAGCAGGTCGATCGACAGGATCATCTGCAGCAGGTTGGTTCCGACCGCACGATGGGTGATCTCCACGCCGACCGGCGGACGCGTCGACCCCGAGGTGTACTGCAGGTGGGAGATGTCGTCGGCATCGACCGGGATCGGGGTGAACCCGTCGCCTTCCGAATCGGGAATCTCGTCGATCAGCTCGACCCGGGGCCACAGCGTGTCCGGCATCGTCGTGAGGAACTCCCGGACCGCGGCATCACCCGCGGCGGTGGTGAGCACCGTGGTCGGCCGGGAATCGAGCAGCGCGGTCTCGAGACGTTCGGCGTGGCCCTGCAGTTCCGGCGCGAACAACGGCACCGCGATGTTGCCGGCCTTGATCGCCGCGAAGAAGCCGACGACATAGTCGAGACCTTGGGGCGCGAGGATGGCGACGCGGTCTCCGCGGGCGGCCACCTGTTGCAGCCGCGCCGCGACGGCCCGCAGCCGCACGCCCAGCTGCGTCCATGTCAGCTCGATGACCTCTTCCTCGGCGTGGCTGTGATCGAGATAGCGGTAGGCGACGAGGTCGGGAACGTGGGCGATGTTGCGGTCGATCAGCGATATCAGGGTGGTGCCCGGGGGCAGCACGATGCCGCCGTTCTCGTCCAGGCAGTCCTCGATGCGGAGCAGGCCTGCCGGGGCCTCGTACTGAACCTCAGTGCCGCTGTCCATGACCGCAGTCTAGGTCGAGGCGCTTGGGAGGTGGGCCGCCAGTTGCTCGACCGTGAGGGTCCACCCGTTGTGGAAGTTGTCGAATTCCTCTGGCGGCAAAAGGGAATGCTCGATCGACATCATCGTCTGCCCGTCACCGGCCGGCTCGAATTCGACGTTGACGATGCTGACCACGGTCGGGTCCGCCCAGTCCGAGTTGCTCCAGGTGAACCGCAGCACCCTGGGCCGGTCGATCGTCAGGAACTGTCCGGTGATCAACACGCTCGAACCGGAATCGTCGATGTCGAACCGAACGAGCCCGCCCACCCGGGGGTCGACCGCCACCTCGACGCAGTACACGGGCCTCGGGCACATCCACTCCCGCAGCGACTCGGGGTCGAGCCATTCGTCGAACACCACATCGGGGGCCGCGGGCATCAGTCGTCGCACGCGGACCGTCGGCGCGTCGGTCATCGGGACTCGGCCTTCCGCCGCAACCGTTCGGCCAGCGCATCCGCGCGGCTCGACCAGAAGTCCGTCTGTTCGGTCATCCATTGCTGGGCCATGGTCAACCCGTCCTGCTTGAGGGAGACCCAATGCTCTCGACCGCGGACCTCACGCTGCACCAGACCGGCGGCCTCCAACACCCCGATATGGCGCGAGACACCGGCGAAGGTCATCGGCAGCGGGGCTGCGAGGTCGCTGATGCGGGTCTCGCCCTCGCGCAGGGCCTCCAGCAGCCGGCGCCGGGTCGAATCCGCCAGGGCCGAATAGGCGCGGTCCAGAACTTGATCTTCAACCACCTTGTTGACTATAGCCGCCAACCGTGGTTACCTCGAGGAAGTTATTCAACTGATTTGTTGAACGATTGACAATCGTTGCACAGGACGACGGGAGCAATCATGAAGACCCCAGCAATTGTGCCTGCACCGGAATGGCAGGCCGCGCTCGACGAAATGCTGGTCAAGGAAAAGGAATTCACCCGGGCACGGGACCGGCTGGCGGCACTGCGCCGGCGTATGCCGTGGACGCCGGTGGACAAGGACTACGCGTTCGAAGGCCCCGACGGCAGTGCCACCCTGCTCGACCTGTTCGCCGGGCGACGCCAGCTGATCGTGTACCGGGCATTCCTCGATCCGGGGGTGGACGACTGGCCGGAACACGGGTGCGTCGGCTGCTCGTTGATGGCCGACCACATCGGCAACCTGGCCCATCTCAACGCCCGCGACACCACTCTGGTCTACGCCTCGCGCGGGTCCCAGGCCGACATCGCCCGGATCAAGACACGCATGGGGTGGAGTCATCCCTGGTACACCATGGTCCCCGGGCCCGGCGCGGAGTTCGACGTGGACTTCGGCGTCGACCAGTGGCACGGCACCAACGCGTTCATTCGCGACGGTGACCGGATATTCCGCACCTACTTCATCGACGACCGGGGCGACGAGGCCTTCGTAAACACCTGGAACTTCCTGGACATGACCGCGCTCGGCCGGCAGGAGACCTGGGAGGATTCTCCGCCGGGATACCCGCAGACCAAGCCCTATGAGTGGTGGTCCTGGCACGACACCTATGTCGAGCACGAGCCGTCGCGGTGGTTCGGCGACCCGGACCCCGAGGACCCCCACGATCCGCGCCCGCCACGTGACGGCTGCAACTGCGGCGGTAACTGACCCACCCCGGGCCGACCCGCCGCGGTCATTGGAGAAGATGGGCCGGTGACGCAATCCCCACTGACCGTCCCCGCCCTGCTGCGGCACGGTGTCGCCGAGTTCGGTGAGTCCGCCTACCTGGTCACCCCCACCGAACGGCTCACCTACGTCGAGGCCGACCAGCGCTCGGCACGGCTGGCGCGGTGGCTGCTGTACCAAGGGGTCGGCAAGGGCAGCCGCGTCGGCCTGTTCTTCCCCAACGGCGCCGAGTGGGTGACGTGGTGGCTCGCGGTGTCGCGAATCGGTGCGGTGGCGGTGCCGCTGAGCACCCTGTACACCCCCGCCGAGATCGCAAAAGTGTTGCGGCTGGCCGACATCGGGCTACTCATCGCCCCCGCAACGGTGCTCACCATCGATGTCGCCGAACGGCTGGAGGCCGCCCTGCCCGAACTCGCGGGCCACTCCACGAGCCGGCTGGCCCTGCGCGCCGCCCCCTATCTGCGCCGCATCACGCTGATCGGCGCCGCCGACCGGCCGTGGGTCTCAGCCGGGTGCGATGGAACCGCCGACGTGGTGCCCGCCGAGGTGCTGGCCGCCGCCGAAGCCGAGGTCTCCCCCGCCGACCTCGCCATCATGGTGCACACGTCCGGATCCACCGCCGATCCCAAAGGTGTCCTGCACACCCATGGCACGCTGGTGCGTCAGACCTCGACCTGGCCCGCCGCCATCCGCGCGATCACGGGGTCGCAGAACCAGTCCCGGATTCTGTGCGCCATGCCGTTCTTCTGGATCGGCGGACTGCTCGCGGTGACCGGTGCCCTGCACGAGCCGGTCACCCTGGTGGTCATGCCGAAACTGGATCCGGACACCGCGCTGGATCTGGCCGAGCGGGAACGGATCACCGGGATCGTGGGTTGGCCCGCGTTCACCCAGAAGTTGCGTGAGCACCCGTCGTTCGCCGACCGTGACCTGAGCAGTGCACCGATGCTGCGCGACGGCCCGCTGGACATCGCCATGACCGATGTACCCGACGGATTCCCGGTGCACCGCACCATGTCCGAGACAGCCGGTGGCTTCGTCTTCACCGACATGGCCATCGTCGACGAGCACGGTGCCCCGGTCGCATCCGGGGACACCGGCGAACTCCTGGTCCGCGGTATCGGGGTCATGGCCGGTTACAACAAGCGCGAACGGTCGGACACCTTCGATGCCGACGGCTGGTACCACACCGGCGACAAGGTGTACCGCCGCGACGGCGATCCCCGCCTGTTCTACGTCGGGCGCACCACCGATCTGATCAAGGCCGCCGGGGCCAACGTCTCCCCGTTGGAGGTCGAGGCCATCATCGCCGAGTCTGCCGACGTGGCGCAATGTGTGGTCGTCGGCATCGACGACCCGCAGCGCGGCGAGGAGGTCTGTGCGGTCGTGGTACCCACCGCGGATCTCGACCTGACCGCACTGGCCGCCCGCTCTCGGGAACAGTTGTCGGCCTACAAGGTGCCGACCCGGTGGGCAGTGACCACCAGCGAACGGATACCGACCCTGCCCAGCGGAAAGTTCGACCGGAAAACCCTGCGCCAGTTGATCATCGACGAAGAGATCGAGACGGTACGCGTGCGGCAGGCACCCCCGCCCGCGAACTGATCACGCGGCGCTGAACCGCACCGGCATCGAGTGGATGCCGTTCATCAGATTCGACCGCACCCGCTCCACCGGCCCGATGACCTCGAGATCCTTCATCCGTTTCAGGATTTCGGGGAAGATCGCCGTCGCCTCCACCCGGGCCAGGTTCGCTCCGAGACAGAAATGCGTCCCGCCGCCACCGAAAGCCAAGTGTGGATTCGGGTTTCGGCTGATATCGAACCGGTCGGGATCGGAAAAGTGCGCCTCGTCGCGATTGGCCGACGGGAAGAACATGGCCACTCTTTCACCTCCTGCGATGCGCACACCGTGCAACTGGGTGTCTTTCGTCGCGGTGCGGGCGAATACGTTCACCGGGCTGACATAGCGCAGCATCTCTTCGACAGCGGTCGGGAGAAGTTCGGGATCGGCCGTGAGCCGGGCTTGTTCATCGGGATGCTCGAGCAGGGCAAGTGTCCCCGCCGCGACCAGGTTGAAGTGGTCCCCGAAAGTTGGACACTGACGTTTGGAGCTTAAGCGGCAAGGGCCTGGGCTCGGTATTGGACCGGGCTCAGGCCCTTGAGCTTTGTCGAGATTCGTTCGGTGTTGTACCAGTGGATGTAGGTGTCAAGGGCGGCAGTGAAGTCCTCGACAGTGTCGAACCGGTTGTGATGGAACATTTCTGACTTCAGGTGACCGAAAAAGTTCTCCATGACCGCGTTGTCATAGCAGTTGGCTTTACGCGACATCGACTGCACCGCCTCAGCGTCGCCGAGCAACTTGCGCCAGGACCAATGCCGGTACTGGAAGCCCTGATCGGAGTGCACCAGCGGACATTCACCCGGTTCCAAGGTGGCGATCGCCGCGGTCAGTGAGGTGTTGGTCAACTCCACATTCGGGCTCATCGACCACGCGTAAGCCACCACCGACCGGTCGAACAAATCGAGCACCGGGGACAAGTAGACCTTGCGATCGGTGATGCGGAACTCGGTCACGTCGGTGACCCACTTCTGATTCGGCGCGCTCGCGCTGAACTCGCGGTTGAGAAGATTTTCGGCGACCTGACCGGGCCCGCCGGTGTAGGAGTTGTAGCGCCTGCGGCGCCGCACCCGGCAGATCAGCGCCAGCTCGCGCATCAACGCCAGCACGGTCTTTTTGGCCACCACAAAACCTCGTCGGATCAACACCGTGTGGATGCGGCGGTGCCCGTAGCGGCCGCGGGCAGCCTCGAACACCTCGGTGATCGCGGTTTTGAGGTCGGCGCGCGGGTCGAGCGCCTCGGGTTTGCCCTGGTGATAGAAGAACGTCGACCGCGCCAACTGCGCGACTTCCAGCAGCACCGGCAACCGATGATCAGCCTTGAGAGCGGCGACAGCGGCGGCTTTCACCGCCGTTCGTGCGCCATCAAGGCCCGCAATTTTTTTAGGTAGGCGTTCTCGGCTCGCAGCCGCTCATTCTCCTGCTCCAGCCGCTCCAGCTCCGTCAACTCCTGTGACGAGGAATCAGCGTCTTTGGGTTGGCGCCCTTTGGGTTTGGGTTTCAACCCGTCCTCACCGAGCCGGCGGTAGGTCCGCACCCAGGTCTGCACCAGCGTGGCTGAGGACAGCCGGTACTGCTGAGCTACTTGCTGGGCGGCCGCACCCTCGTCGACCACCTTGCGCACCACTTCGAGCTTGAACTCGAACGAGTACTGCGTTTTGGTCGGTTTTGCCACCAGCGCCTTCCTGCCATGCAGGACCCAACGGCGATGTATCTCGCGAACCGGCCCCCGGCTCACTCCCAGATACCTCGCGGTGGCGCTATAGCCCCGCCCCTGCTCGAACAACGCTACCGCCGCACCGCGCTGGGCCTCAGTCAACGAACTAGAAGGATGCAAAAAAGTACTCCCCAGAAGAAGAAACTGAATTTCTCAGTCCAACTTCCGGGGAGCACTTCAGGTTGCGGGTGGTGTCACCACCGGCGTTGATCAGCAAGAGGAAGAACAAGTTGAACTCCAGGTCGGTGAGGCGTTGACCATCCACTTCGGCCTGCAGCAGCGCACTCGCGATGTCGTCGGCCGGGTCGGCACGCTTGCGTTCGGCAAGTGCCGACGCGTATTCGAACATTTCGCCCAACGCCTGCATCGCCGACTCCGTGGGAGTGCCGACGCGCTCCGTATTCATGATTTCGGTCAGCTCATAAAGCCGGCGACCGTCCTCATGCGGGATCCCGAGCAGTTCGGCGATCACATACGACGGCAATGCACCCGCGACGTCGGACACGAGATCACATTCGCCGCGGTCCAACACACCGTCGACGATCTCGGCCGCCAGGTCTGCCACCCGAGAATTCAGTCGCGCCACATGGCGCGGGGTGAACCCCTTGCTCACCAGCTTCCGCAAGGCGGTGTGTCGCGGCGGGTCCATCGTCAGCATCATCAGGGTGAGCTGGTAGGCCTCCTCCGACCGAGGAACGTCGAGCATGACCCCGGTCTGCTGTGAGGACCACGTTGCACTGTCCCGCGACACGGCGAGAATCTCGTCATAGCCAGTGAGCGCCCAGAAACCCGTGTCACCGTACGGGTGCCACGCGACGGGGGCCCGCCGCCGAAGCTCACGGAACGCCTCGACCGGGATACCGGCCTGGTAGACAGCAGGATCCGTCAGGTCAACACCGCTGATGCCGACCGCATCGTCGCCCATGCCGGTGACGGTAATGCAGCAGGGCGCTCGGGTATTCAGAACGAGGCGATCTGGTCCCGGAAACCGGCGGCCGGTTGCACGAGCGCGCCCGCGGCGCGGACCCTCGCGGCCAGCCCGCCGTCCGATGTCACGACGCTGATCTCGCCGGGTCGCGAATCCGCCTGAACCAACCGCACGATCTCGTCGTCGGCCGAGTTCGCGTGCGCCCGTGGAGCGTGCCCCACCTCGACGACCGCAGACTCGATCGGCGGCGTCGTCGGTCCTTCGAACACCACCGTGACCCGGTGTCCCCCGGCCACGGCCCAGCGCTCGAGCACCTCGACCAGACCGGCCATCGCGCCGTGCCGATCCTTCCACCAACCGTCGGGCCGAGTCCCGATGACGTTCATGCCGTCCACGATCCAGCGCACCCGACCGACGGTACGGGCACTCTGCATGCAGAACCGGCCGAATCGGGGTTGACTGGACTGTCTCGACCGGGTGCGTGCGCGGAGGAAGGAGCACCAACATGGTGGCCGAATCAGGTGGTGCGCCCGCGGAGCCGGCGAAAGCCCGGCACATCCGGTTGACCTCCCACAGCGCCGCGGCGGGGACCCCGACGATCCAGTGGGCCGCACCGAATGCTGCCGCGCGGGGTCCGGTGATCGGCACCACCACCACCCGCGCGCACCGCAATGTCATCGGCACCCACAGTGGCTCCTACAGCGTGTACCGGGCATTGGCCGTCGCCGCGGGCGCGCTCTCGCCCGAGCACAGGGCGGATCTGACCGACACCGCCCCCACTGATGTGATCGGGCCGTATCCGCAGTGGAGCCAACCGGGTGCGATCGTCAGCCTCGATCCTTGGGGCGCAATGGTCTCCGACGAGTTCGCCGCCGAATTGGCCGCCGGCTACGACATCCGGCCGACCATCGCGGTGACCAAGGCCCATGTGATCGTGCCCGAGATCGCCGCGGCAATCTCTGCCGGCCGGCTGCGCCCGGATGGCCACGTGCTGCTGGAAAGCGGTGCCGCACTGGTGACGAAGGCGGCCATCGAGCCGGTGTGGTTCCTTCCCGGGGTGGCCGCCCGGTTCGGCTGCACCGAGACCGCGCTGCGCCGGGTGTTGTTCGAGGAGACCGGCGGGATGTACCCGGAGTTGGTCACCCGTGGTGATCTGGAGGTGTTCCTGCCCCCGATCGGCGGGCAGACCGTCTACATCTTCGGTGCACCAGGGGATCTGGCCGATCCGAGTGTGGAACTGACCGCTCGGGTGCATGACGAGTGCAACGGTTCGGATGTGTTCGGCTCCGACATCTGTACCTGCAGGCCCTATCTCACGCACGCGATCGAGGAGTGTATCGCCGGCGCCCAGCGTGGTGGGGTCGGCCTGGTCGCCTATTCCCGCAAGGAGGGCCGCGCACTCGGCGAGGTGACGAAATTCCTGGTCTACAACGCCCGCAAGCGCCAGCACGGCGGCGACACCGCCGACCAGTACTTCGCCCGCACCGAATGCGTGGCGGGCGTGCAGGACATGCGGTTCCAGGAGCTCATGCCCGATGTCCTGCACTGGCTGGGAGTCCGCAAGATCCACCGCCTGGTCTCGATGAGCAACATGAAATACGACGCGATCACGGGTTCGGGGATCGAGGTGGGCGAGCGGGTCAACATTCCCGACGAGCTGATCCCTGCCGACGCCCGGGTCGAGATCGACGCGAAGATGGCCGCCGGTTATTTCACCCCCGGCCCGGTACCTGGTATCGACGAACTCAAGATCGCCAAGGGCCGCGGGCTCACGCCATGACCACAACCCTGGATGGCTCGGCGGCTGTCGCGGCCCTGCGCACCACCTCCGCGATCCGCGAACGGGCCCGGCACCTTCTGCGGCGCGCACGGGACGGCGACTCGCCCTGGTTCCTGGTCGACGATGACGCCCTGGCCCGTGCGGCCGCCGCCGTCGCCGAGGTCACCCGTACCCGCTACCCCACCCTTGCCGTCCCCTACCACAGCCGGTGGCGCCATTTCGAGGCCGGTGGCGTGAACCGTCAGGCGGAGTTGCTCACGCGCACAACCCATGTGGATTCCGCGGCCACGGCCCGCTCGATGATCGACCTGGCCGTGGTGAGCGTCTTGCTGGACGCCGGCGCCGGATCCGGCTGGCGCTACACGGAGTCCGATACCGGCCTTGAGCTGACCCGCTCGGAGGGGCTGGGAGTGGCCAGTTGGCACGCGTTCTGCGGCGGACTGTTCTCCAGCGACGCAGGAGATCCGCTGCGGGTCGATGCCGCTGCGCTGCGCGCCATCGACGAGGCGGACCTGGCTGCCGCCTTCCAGGTGGGGGCCGGGAATCGGCTGCTCGGCCTCACCGGCCGGGTTCAACTGCTGCGTCGTCTGGGCACCCAATTGTCCGCTCACCCGGGAACATTCGGCCCCGACGGCCGCCCCGGCGGATTATTCGACACGGTGACCGGCCCGACCGTCGCGGCCCACGACCTGCTCGCGACGGTGTTGGACACGCTCTCGGGAGTGTGGCTCACCGGGAATGCCATCGCTGGTCAACCGCTCGGTGACTGCTGGAGGCATCGGGCGGTTCCCGGGCCTGGCCTGTCGCGCGGATGGATGCCGTTCCACAAGCTGTCCCAGTGGCTGACCTACTCACTTCTGGAGCCCTTCGAGTGGGCGGGCGTCACAGTCACCGACGTCGACGCCCTGACCGGGTTGCCCGAGTACCGCAACGGCGGACTGCTGCTCGATACCGGCGTCCTGCGGTTACGTGATCCCGCACTCGCGCAGTCGGACTGGGCGGTGGACGACGAGATCGTGGTCGAATGGCGGGCGCTGACGGTCGCGCTGCTCGATGAACTGGCACCGCTGGTCCGCAGTGATCTGGCCGCCCCGCAGCTGCCGCTGGCCTGCGTACTGGAGGGAGGAACCTGGGCGACCGGGCGGGCATTGGCGGCACGCCTGCGCGACGGCCGCCCTCCGTTGTCCATCATCAGCGACGGCACGGTCTTCTAGGAGGACACCATGGGCAACCTGCACGTCATCGACCATCCACTGGTCCAGCACAAGTTGACGCTGATGCGGCAGAAGGACGTGTCCACCAAGGGATTCCGTCAGCTGCTCAACGAGATCTCGATGCTGATGAGCTACGAGGTCCTGCGCGACGTCCCGGTACACGACATCGACATCGAGACACCGCTGGAATCCACGACGGGCGCCGTGATCGACGGCAAGAAACTGGTGTTCGTGTCCATTCTGCGGGCCGGCAGCGGCATCCTTGACGGCATGCTCAGCGTGATGCCGAACGCCCGGGTCGGCCACATCGGCCTCTACCGGGATCCGAAGACCCGGGTGGCCGTGGAGTATTACTTCAAACTTCCGGGCGACCTGCACGAACGGGACGTGGTGGTGGTCGATCCGATGCTGGCCACCGGCAATTCGGCTGTCGCGGCCATCGACCGCATCAAGGAATACGAGCCCCGCTCGATCAAGTTCGTGTGTCTGCTGACGTGTCCGGAAGGCGTCGAGGCGATGCACCGGGCGCATCCTGAGGTGCCCATCTACGCCGCGGCGCTGGACCGGGAACTCGACGAGCAGGGCTACATCGTTCCCGGCGTGGGCGATGCGGGTGACCGCATCTTCGGAACCAAGTGACCACTCACCGCTGGGGCCTGGGCGCGTTCGTCGTCGTCGAGGCCGTCTATCTGCTCGCCTCGGCAGCCTTCGGAGTGTTCGCACCGCCGGGCCCACCGCCGGCCTGGTTGATCACCCTGGCGATCGGAGTGCCGACACTGGCCGCCGCGGCGGTGGCCATCGCGATCGCGACGTGGCGGGGCAACGGTCCCCGCATCGATTTCCGGTGGCAATGGTCTTGGCGCGCACTGGGTCTCGGTTTGGCGTTCGGCATCGGGGGACTCTTCGTCACCCTGCCTGCGGCATTGCTCTACCAGTCGATCGTCGGCCCGGACGCGACCTCGGCGGTGGGCGGTGTCTACGAGGGCGTGCGCACCGGCTGGCCCCTGGCGGTGACCGTCCTGCTCCTGGTGTCGGTCATCGCCCCCATCTGTGAAGAGGTGGTGTTCCGCGGGCTGCTGTGGGGGGCGCTCGAACAACGGTGGGGACGCATCACCGCGGTGATCGTGTCCACGCTCGTGTTTGCCCTCGCCCACCTCGAACCGCAGCGAGCCCCGCTGCTCCTGGTGGTGGCGATCCCAATTGCGTTGGCCCGGCTGTATTCCGGGAGTTTGTGGGGCGGCATCATCGCCCACCAGGTGACGAACCTGCTTCCGGGCATGATCATGATGTTCGGCTTGCTGGGGATGGTGCCGGCCCGCTGAGTCGCTACCGCCTGCGGTCGCGCACCTTGTACGTCGAGGGCCACGACATGCGGGATTCATCGCCCACCAACGGAGTTGCCGATCCGCCGACCCGAACGTCGTACGCCTCCTGGCCCGCACCGACCTCGCGGTTGGCGTGCTCCTGGGCCAGGTAGTAGAGCTGGTCGATCTCGGCTTCGGAGAACGCCACGAACGTGGTCTTGCGCACGATGTCGTTCATGCCGGCCGTCATCCGGTCCGGCAGGACACGTGAGGCCAGCGCGGCCAGGCCCAGCAGGACGAACGGGATGACCCAGTAGCAGATGAAGGACAGCGGGGTCTTGGTGTCCAGAATCGTGGCGTCGCCCTGCACGATCGGCGGGATTGCCGAGGAGATCGTCATCCCGGCGAAGGCCCCGACCCAGATCCAGGTCAGGATCTTGACAATCCGCTGGAACAGGTCGCTTTCGACGACGCCGGGTGGCTGGCCCGCCGCGGCGAACTCCATCACGAACGGCTTACCGATCAGCAGTCCCACCAGGGCGACCAGGAAGATCCCCGCGGTGCTCAGCGGCTGTATCCAGCGCTCCATGACGTCCTGGCTCAGCACCAGGGTGAGGATCGTGAGCACGATGAAGGTCGCGAGTGCACCGACCTCGAGGGTGCGCCCCGGCGCCCCCGAGATCCGGCTGATGGTGAACGTTGCGATGGCCGTCGCCAGCGCCACCAACACGGCGACCAGGAACGGCACGTTGCCGACGAGAACCCAATAGATGATCCACGGCGCGAAGCCAAACAGGATGCCCACGAGCGCCTAGTCTAGGGGCTTACCGTTGATCCGACGGCAACTACCCGCCGTCGCCGCTATTCCTCGCCCGTCCTGTTGTTGCGGCGCCACTCGGAGATCTTGCGGCCCATCGTGTCGGCCGCACTCGTCGCGGCCTGCCCTACCCCGTCGACGACGCCGCCCAGACCATCCCGGAGGCCCCGGATCAGCGGGTCGTCGGACTGGTCGAAGCCGTCCTTGTAGTGGCGGGCCGCCGCGCTCACGTCGTCGGTCCAGCTCGCCGTGGCATCGTCGGACCGCAGCGGATAGTTGCCTGCCATGATCGCGCCGTAGCCGCCGGTGTCGACCCATTTGGTCAGCGCCGCCGCGCGCAGCACCGAGAAGGGATGGGTGCGCAGCTCCAGGTTGAGCAGTTTGAGCACCCCATCGCGCATGTCTCCGGTCGCGTCGTAGTCACGCGCCTGGGCGAGGAAGGCCTGCGAGTCGAGCTTGTCGAGGTGACGACCCGCGGCCAACTTCAGCTCGACCCGGATCGCCATGTCGAAGTCCTGCCCGCACAGCAGACCTGCGCGGTCACCCGAAAGTTCGGATTTGCGTTGCCATTCCTGCAGCGCGGCGACGATCGCTCGCAGTGCCCAGCCGCCGAGCGGGATGAAACCGAACGACGAGGCCAGCCGCAACAGGTGATGGAGCATCGTGCGGTAGACGGCATGCCCGCTGAGCGCATGGCCGAGCTCGTGGCCGATGACGAAGCGCATCTCGTCATGCGTCATCAGTTCGTACATGCCCGATGTGATGACGATGAACGGGTCTTCCATGCCGATGCAGTACGCATTGGCTTCCGGCGACTGGATGATGAACATCTCCGGCCGCACCGGAGCGTCGAGAACCTGTACGCAATCGTCGAGCAGCGCATCGAGGTCGGCGAACTGCCGCGGACCGACCCGCGCCGAACTGGCCAGGTACAGCAGCCTGTGCTTGCGTTCACGCAGCATCCCGGACAGCACCTTGAGGATCTGATCGAACCCCTTGAGCCGGCGCAACGCCGTCAGAGCGGTCCGGTCCGCCGGATGCTCCCACGCCCGGGAACTGATGCCGGGAAACACGGTCCGCGTGGTCGCAGGTGTCTGGTCCATCTGTACTGGGCGCCCTTCGTCGTCGACAGCTCAGAGCCTACGGACTCTCGAACCACCTCGGACGCACGAATATCCGGTCTCAGGCGATGATGCGAACCAGGTAGGGCGTCATGCCCTCGCCGCGCACCGGAGTGACCGCGACAGCCGGCTCGGTGCCCTGGATCATCTGGTTGTTGCCGAGGTAGAGCGCCACGCTCTGGGTGCCCTCGGGCCCGTAGAAGATCAGGTCACCGGGCAGCGCCTGGGACGGCAGCACCTTCTGCCCCACCTTGTACTGCTCGCCCGAGGATCGCGGCATCTTGACCCCCGCTCCGGCGAAGGCGTAGACGATCAGCCCGGAGGCATCGAACCCGACCACATTCGCCGCCGGATCGGGCACCGCCGCAACGCCCGGGGTGGTCAGCACGGGTGCCTGCACCGCCGGGGTGGACAGCCCCGGGATCAAGCCGCCGCCTGCCAGCGGAGGGGTCACCGGCGTCGCGCCGGGAGCGGGCAGGGTGCGGGCGACGCCGCGGGTCGGCCCGTTGACGTCGCCGCCTCCGTAGCTGAACGGCACGCCGCGCTGCGACAGCGCGCGGGCGACCACGAGATCGACAAAGCGCTGGTTGCCGGTCGGGCGTTCGATCGGTGCGGCGCCGGCCAGTCCGGGAGCCGCGACCAGGAATGCCAGACCGAACAGAAGGGCAAAGGTACGTCTCATCGAACATCAACTCTCTCGACCACCAAAGGACGACATCGACTGCCGGTCGTCATCAGTCGAGTCAACCATTTGTACCGCTCGCCGGGTTGTTTCCCCAATTTGTATGGGGCGCAAGCTCAATGAGATGCAATACCGTGACCGAACGGTGACCGGGAGAACTGTGCGCGGCGGGCGTGCCGGCGGCTGGCCGGTTTCGGAGCGTGTCGCCACACAGATCGGTGCCAACCTCTCCGGCAAACTCTGTGCGGGGAGTCAGGTTTGACCCCGACAGCCGCGAGAATCATTGCGGTACAGGCTGCGCCAAGGGAGCGCACAGCGTTTGCGGGGTACCTGACACCATGGTGGTATGCACCCCGATGCGAATACGCAATCCTGGTCGGCGCGGTTGTGGGATCCGATCGAGCCGACGTTCACCGCGATCCTCGCTCACCCGTTCCTGACCGGGCTCACCGACGGCAGCCTGGACGACGGGGCATTCGCCCACTACGTGGCGCAGGACGTGCACTACCTGCGCGACTACGCCCGGGCACTGGCCGTCGTCGGTGCCAAGGCGCCCACGCTCGCCGACACCGCGATGTTCTCCCGGCACGCCGCCGAGGTATTCGACGTCGAATTGAGCCTGCACGGCGAGCTGCTCCCCGAACTGGGGCTGGATGTCGAGGCGTTGAACGCGACGCCGATCGCCCCGACCACACGCGCATACACGAGCTATCTGCTGGCCGCCGCCTACGGCGGCACCTTCGCCGAGGGCCTGGCGGCAGTCCTGCCCTGCTACTGGATCTACGCCCGGGTCGGAGCGGCGTTGTCGGAGCGCGGTTCGCCCGATCGGCGCTATCAGCGCTGGATCGACAGCTACGGCGGTGAGGAGTTCGCCGCGACCGTGGCCGAGGTGCTCGACCTGACGGATCGGGTCGGACCGGCTTTGGGCGGGGCGGACGAAGCCGCCGCTCGAGCCCATTTCGTGGTCACGGCGAAATACGAGTGGATGTTTTTCGATGCGGCGTATCGCCGCGAGCAGTGGCCGATCTGACCACCGGCCCGTTCCTCGCCGGCACAGGCGCCGGCGAGGAACGGTGACGACTACTGGAGGGCGGCCAGCGCGGCGTCGTAGTTCGGCTCCTGGACGATCTCGGGAACCAGTTCGGTGTAGGCCACCTTGCCGTCGGCGCCGATGACGACGACGGCGCGGCCCAACAGACCGGCCATCGGACCGTCGGTCATGGTGATTCCGTAGTCCTCGCCGAAGCTGTCGCGGAACGCCGACGCGGTGACGACGTTCTCGATCCCCTCGGCTCCGCAGAAACGGCTCAGCGCGAACGGCAGGTCCTTCGAGACGCACAGCACGGTCGCGCCGGCGGCAGCGGCCCGTTCGTTGAAGGTGCGCACGCTGGCGGCGCAAATCCCGGTGTCGACCGACGGGAAGATGTTCAGCAGCACCGACTTGCCCTGGAACTGGTCGTTGGTGACGGCGCCGAGATCGGTGCCGGTGACCGAGAAGCTGGGGGCCGGGCTACCGACTCCCGGCAGGTCGCCGACCGTGTTGATGGGGTTTCCCTTGAAGGTTATCTGTGCCATGGGGCACAGTCTGTCAAAACCGGATGCCCTGCGGGCCGCCCGGGGTGCGACGATGGATCGCGATGATCGATCTGCCCGAGTCCGTGCGCGCGATGGGCACGCGGGGACCGCAGTGGCAATCGTGGGTCGACGGCCTGCCACGCCTGATCAGGGACCAGTTCGACGAATGGGATCTGCACGCCGACGGGGCTTCCCTTCACGGCTATTGCTCGATCGTGCTGCCGGTGCGTACCGGCGAGGGCGTGCCCGCAGTCCTCAAGGCTGCCTTCCCCGACGACGAGTCCGAACACGAACACCTCGCGCTGCGCCGGTGGGCGGGCGGGGGTGCGGTCAGGTTGCTGCGCGCCGACCCGCACCGCCGGATGATGTTGCTGGAACGGCTGCAGCAGCGAAACCTCAACGAGCTCTGGGACATCCAGGCGTGTGAGATCGTCGCCGAGCTGTACGGCCGAATTCATGTGCCGGCACTCCCGCAGCTGCGGTCGCTTGCCGAATGCACCGAGCGGTGGACCGCCGACCTGACCCGACTCCCCCGCAACGCCCCGGTTCCGCGCCGGCTGGTGGAGCAGGCGATCACCCTCGGCAGGGATCTGACCACCGATCCGGCCGTCAGCGGCACGCTGATCCACGGCGACCTGCATTACGAGAATGTCCTCGCCGCCGACCGCGAGCCGTGGCTGGTGATCGATCCCAAACCGATGAACGGCGACCCGCACTACGAGGTCGCACCGATGCTGTGGAACCGATGGGATGAGCTGTCCGGATATGTCCGTGACGGGGTCCGGCAGCGGTTGGCGGCCGTGGTCGACGCTGCCGGCCTGGATGCCGACCGGACCAGGGCCTGGGTGATCGTCCGGATGCTGCACAACGCGATGTGGGAGCTGACCGGGACGCCCGAACCCGACGCGGACTGGCTGACCACCTGCGTGGCGATCGCCAAGGCTGTGCAGGACTGAGGTCTCAGATGACTTTGTAGGTGAGGTCGTACAGCGCGCGCCTGCCGCTGAACTGCCGGGTGAGCTCTCCCTGCCCCAACTCGTCCGACCGGATGAAGATCGAGCCCACATCCTGCATCTCGTCGGTATGCACGTCCACCTCCCTCAACACGATCTCCAGCTGGCCGTCGAACGGCAACAGCCGGTCCAGATCCACCACATCCCCCTGGCACATCGACACAGCCTTGAACTGGAATCCATCAGCTCTGCTGATACTGAGCTCGTCGGTCCCACCGGAGTCCTGGGTCCTCACGGCCCGCAGTTCCGACAGCTTGGCGAACAACGACATGGCATCCTCCGTTGGATCTTCCGGCCAGCGGTAGCTGGCCCAGTCGATTCTCGAGGTGCCGGCCCGTCGCACACATGCGTAGTGCGCTACTTGAATCTGATCGGCGGAGGCTTTCTGAGGACGGGCCCCTGCGGGCCGCCCGAAATCACATCAGGGCAGTTCAAGACGCAGATAATGCGCTCTGGAGGCGCTCACGCCACCAGGTCAGTCGCCCCGGGTCGGTGACCGCATACCGCTCGAGTCGGTCGCGCTGGGGGGCCGGGGGCATCGGTGCCACGGGAAGGTAGCCATCGACCGGGACCAGCGAACGCGAATCCGCGACCAGGTCACCGGCGAGGAATCCCCTGGTTCCCAGCTCACACGCGAACTCCAACCGGGGTAGCGCCCCGGCCAGCGCGAGTCCGGCCGCCAGACCGATCGTCGTCTCCATGGTCGAGCCGACCACACAGGGCAATCCGCACGACTCGGCCACCCGCAACGCACGCCGGGCACCACCCAGCGGCCCGCTGGCCAGCACAGCGATGTCAGCCGCCTCTCCGAGCCGCAGGCTCATCGGATCGGCGGCGTCGCGGATCGATTCGCCGGCCGCGATGGGAACCTCGACCCGACGTCTGACCTGGGCCAGCTCATGGAGCGTCCGGCACGGTTGCGCGACGAACTCCAGGCCGCCGGCCGCGCGGTCGAGGGTGGTGATCGCGGTGACCGCGGCGTCGGGGTCCCACCGTCCTTTCGCGTCGCACCTGATGAGGCCGTCCGCGCCGAGCGCGTCGCGCACTGCCTGCACCCGCTCGACGTCCTGCGCCAGTCCCCCGGCACCGACCTCGACCGCCGCAGTCCGGCAGCCCGACTCCGCGGCGATCCGGTGCGCGCGGGAAGCGTCGACGGTGGGAACGCTGACCGCGATGGGCACGCGCCCGCGAACCGGATCGGGCCAGCCGACGGTTCCCGGCTCGGTCGCCGCGGTGAGCCAGCGGACCAGCGCGCGGTCGTCCGGCAGCGGGCTGAACTCGCCCCACCCCTGCGGCCCCTCGAGGAGCATCCCCTCGCGAACGGTGAGCCCACCGACCGGCTCGATGGTCGGAATGGCGAAGACGGGCGCACGCTCGAAGTCGATCAGGGTCTGCACAACCACGTGACGCTAGCTGACCGACCCGGCCACGGGCCGACAACGGGCAACTGCCGGTGCGTCCCCGGTGCGCGGCCTAGACTGCGCCCAAAGGTCGGGTGCCGCTCATGAGGAGACAGCCAATGACGAGCGCAATGTGGCGCGGAGTGTTCACCGTGATGTCGGCCGCGGTGCTGTCGGCCGGGTCGATGGCCGTGGCCACGATCATGACGCCGGCTCCGAGTTCTGCGTGCCCGCCCGGAGAAACGGGCGTCACCAACGGATGCTCACCGTTCTGTGTGCCGGGCAGGCAGCTCGATACCGCAACCGGGTTGTGCTTGCCGGCTCCGCCGCCTCCGGCCGCGCCGAATGGCGTTGCGACACCGCTTTTCTAAGCCATTACGCTGGGCGTCATGGCGCAGGTACTGACGGTCAACGTCGCCCATCCACGACCCAACACCGCCGAGGGACGTGCCGTCACCGGCATCGACAAGCGCCCGGTCGACGGTGCGGTCGCGGTGCGTGCTCCGGGGCCGATGCACGGTGGGCTCGGTAGCGGACTCATCGGCGACACGATCGGCGACCAACAGTTCCACGGCGGAGACGACCAGGCGGTGTATGCCTACGCGCGTGAGGACCTCGACGGCTGGCAGACCGAACTGGACCGGGAGATCGCCAATGGTGTGTTCGGCGAGAACCTCACCACCGCGGGTGTCGACGTCACCAACGCCGTCATCGGTGAGCGGTGGCGGGTCGGGTCCGACGGACTCGAGCTCGAGGTGTCCCGACCACGGATCCCCTGCCGGACATTCGCAAACTGGCTGGAGATCAACGGATGGGTCAAAACCTTTACCAGAGCGGCGGTTCCGGGCGCCTATCTGCGGCTGGTGACACCCGGGTCGGTGTCTGCCGGCGATGAGATCGTGGTGACCGATCGACCCGACCACGACGTCACTGTCGGATTCGTGTTCCGTGCCCTGACCCTCGAGCCGCAGCATCTGCCCGCGATCCTGCGGGCGGCTGCCCTCCCCGAACCTCTGCGGGAGCTCGCCGAACGCCGCACCGGAGCGAGCTGACCCGAGGAATTCCCCTGCCGGGCAGGCTATTCCGACCAGTTGTTGTTCCGGATCACCTCGACGAAGTCATCCCGCACGAACGAGTCGTCGAAGTGTGCGAGCACATCGGCGTTGACGGTGCCGAAAGTCGACCCGGGCCGCTGCCGCACGCCGTCGGTGAACGCCCGCAGGATCCGGTTCTTGAAGTCCGGCCGCGGATGCGCCGTGGTGACGGCGGTCAGATCCTGCGGCGTCAGGTTGTCGCGGCCGATTCCGAGCACATCGGTTTCGACGCCGGCGGTCACCAGCGCGATCTCGGGATCGAGGAACTCGGGGATACCCGGAGTGGTGTGCAGCGCGATTCCCAGCCAGACCTTGCGCGCGGCGGCCTCGTCGACCCCGCGCTGCAACAGAAAGTCCCGCGCGGCGTCGGCACCGTCGACCTCGAAACGCAACTGTGAGGTGGTGCGATACCGCTCGGTCAGCCCGACGTCGTGGAACATCGCACCCACGTACAGCAATTCCAGATCGGGCTTCAGCCCCCGACGCAAGCCCTGCAGCGCACCGAAGTAAAACACCCGGCGGGAGTGGTGAAACAGCAGGTCATCCTCGACGTCGCGGATGTACTCGGTGGTCTCCCGCACCAGCGCGGTGTCGGGCAGCGCGATCCCGGCGATGTCGTCGGTCAGTGAGGTCGTCATGATGTGTCTCCTTCGAACTCGGCTCAATGGGTGGGTGGGTTCAGGTGATAGCGGGCAACAATGTCGTCGAACCACTCCGGCACCCCGTAGGTCAGGCCGTACTTGTCGGAGAGCTCGATGAATTCGGCGGTGGTGTGCAGGGGCGGACTGTCTGGCCCGGGTTCACCGGCGGAGGCCAACAGCTCCCCGAGTTCGCGGAAGTAATTCTCGAAACCGTTGCCCGGCGTGATCACTTCGACGATGCGGCCCGGTGTCGTGCCCGCGTTCCACATGGCATGCATCTGCCCGCGCGGCTTCGTGATGTAACCGCCCGGCCCCAGAACGACCTCACTGTCGTCGGAGCGGAACCCGATCTCACCGGACAACACGATCGAGTGCTCATCCTCGTTGGTGTGCCGGTGGGCGGCGGTGATCATGCCCACCGCGAAGGGATGTTCGACAATCGACACCAAACCGCCGGTGGTGCGGCCGGTCAATTTGAAAACCGCACCGAAGCCGGGGATTTCGGCGGTATCGCCTGCCCCGGGCTGGACCACTGTGAGGGTTGCACCTGTGGTGGATGACATGTGAACCTCCTTGTCGCTGTGCAACCAGTCTGCGACGCGGCCGGGCGCAATGCCCATGTCCGATGCGCCACCTTTCCCACAGAAAACGACACAATGGAGAAATGGGACAGGCTGCGTGGCCACGTGAGGTCGTGATTGTGGTCTTCGACGGGATGAAACTGCTGGATGCCGCCGGACCCGCCGAGGTTTTCGCCGAGGCCAACCGGTTCGGCGCCGACTACCGCCTGCGGATCGCCTCGGTCGACGGAGCCGATGTCACCACCTCGATCGGCACCAGGTTCGCCGTGACCGGTCGCATCGAAGAGATCGACGGCGCGGACACGGTATTGGTCTCCGGCGGCGACGATCTGGTGGGCCGGCCGATCGATCCCGCACTGGTGGCAGCGCTGCGAGACCTGCCCGCCAGAACCCGCCGGCTCGCGTCGATCTGCACCGGGTCCTTCATCCTGGCCGAGGCCGGCCTGCTCGACGGCCGCCGGGCCACCACGCACTGGCGACACGCACGGCTATTGGCGCGTGCGTATCCCACGATCTCCGTCGAGCCCGATGCGATCTTCGTCCGGGACGGCGACGTCTACACCTCGGCGGGGGTGTCCGCGGGCATCGACCTGGCACTGGCGCTGGTGGAGTCGGACTGCGGAGCCGACCTGGTACGCGATGTCGCACGCTCACTGGTCGTGTACCTCAAGCGTGCCGGCGGCCAGTCGCAGTTCTCCACGCTGGTCGAGTCGGACGCGCCGGCAGAATCGGCGTTGCGTCGCGTCACCGACGCCGTCGCGGCCGACCCGACTGCCGACCACAGCGTGAAAAGCCTTGCGGCACTGGCCTCGTTGAGCACCCGGCAGTTGACCCGGCTGTTTCAGGCCGAGCTGGGCACCACGCCCGCGCGCTACGTCGAAACGGTGCGGATCGATGCCGCACGGGCGGCCCTCGACGCGGGACGCCACGTTGCCGAAACCGCCCGCCTGGCCGGGTTCGGGAGCCCCGAAACCCTACGGCGGGTGTTCGTCAGCCATCTCGGGGTGTCACCGAAGGCCTACCGTGACCGCTTCCGCAGCACGTCCAGCGGCTGAGTGCGCCGTCAGACCCAGCGCGGAAGCTCCTTGCCGATCAGCGGCGCGATCTTGTCGGCCATGTAGGCGTGACCGGCATCGGTGGGATGGATGCCGTCGGCGCCGATCAACTCAGGGCGGTCGAAGAACCACCGCTCGGCGATCGGATCGACGAACGTCGCACCCACCTGCCGAGCCTGGTCCCGCAGGATGTCGCGAACGCCCAGCAGGTTCGGCGGCACGTCGGCATTCACCCACGGCGGTCCGATCACCAGCATCCGCGCGGTAGGCGCGGATCGCCGGGCCTTGGTGAGGGCATCGTGGCTCAACCGGGTGACGTCACCCAGATCGGCGTCCTTGTCGTTGCGCGAGCCGAAGAAGACGATCAACGCGTCGTCTGGTTGCACCGCCCGGTCGGTCAGATCGGCGAAGATGCTGCCGTGGTTGCCGCGGGCCTCGTAGCCGGCGCCACCCTCGGCAACCACATCGGCATCCACCTGGACGCCGCGTTGGGCCAAATCCTGCCAGGCCAGCGGAGCCCAGTTCCTCGGCCCCATACCGCCCTCGGCGAGCATGCCCGTCGTGTAGGAGTCCCCGATCACCGCGATGTGGTTGATCTGGGGATCCAGGCCCGAGGTGACATAGCGCCGCTCAGGGGCATGCACGAACAGCCCCACGACGAGGGCGAGCGAGACGATGAAAGTGGTCAGACGACTCACTGCAACCTCCACTCCCAGCGAGACTCAGTTCGTCCCGGACCGAAATACCGGAACAGCCTATGATGTGAAGCTGGGCGGTAGATAGGCGGTCGATGACACCGCGATAACAAGGGCATAACAACCTGTCGCACAGCGGGTTTGGATGGTTACAACGCTCAGCCCGCGCGTGCTGGGACCTCGTCGGATCGGTCCGGGGTCTCGGTGTCGATCCGGTGCAGCTTGGTGTTGGCCGGCTCGACGGGCCGGATGTCGACCATCCTGCGCATCCACCGCCTGGCGGGCTCCTCGACGAGGTGATAGAGCGCGATGGCGCCGACCAGCGCGATCGCGAACAGGCCGAGGAGTGTCGCCTTACCCGAGAGCGTGGGCGTCAGCGTCAGCTCGAACTGCCTGGTGGTCCAGATCCAAGCGGTATGGACCAACTCGTGCACCATGTACAGGCCGAACGAGATCTGTCCGCCGTAGACCAGCAGCCGGGTGGACAGCAATGCAGGCAGGCTGCCGACGCCGACCGCCAGGGCGACCACCTGCGGGACGAACAGGATGTCCACCATGCCGCCGGCGTCGCCGACGGTGTTCATCGGATGCTTGTCGAAGAAATACAGTCCGCCGACGATGACGACGCCCAACACTATCGCCAGGTAGCCCGCCCGCTTCTGGGTCCGCTCCGTCAGGTGGAGTTTGCGCACCGCAGCGCACGCCAGTGCACCCGCGGTGAACTGCATGACGATCCGCGGCAGCCAACTCCACGGTGTGTAGAAGTGGCCGGTGGCCATCAGGAGTACCACCGGCGGCACCGCGGCGGCGATGGCCAGCAGGACCAGGCTCCGGGCCCGGGTGGCTCGCGCGATCCGGAAGACGACCATGATCAGCGCCCCGAACAGCAGGTAGGCCAGCCATTCGGCGCTGATCGACCAGGCAGGCCCGTCCCAGCTCGAACCGTCGAAGTAGGGCTGGAACCACAGCTGGACCAGGAACAGCTGGCGCACGTAGCTGACGGCGTTGTAGCCGCTGGTGTCCTCGGGTGGGATATGCCCGACGTTGAGGGTGAAGATCAGCCACAGCGCGGCCAGGTGCAGCGTGACGAGGTACACCGGCCACACCCGCGACAATCGCAGCCACAGGAAGTGCAACGTGGCCCGGGTGGACCACGTGGGCCCCATCCGGTCGATGTAGTTCCAGGTCAGGACGAATCCGCTGAGGATGAAGAACAGATCGACACCCTGGGCGCCCCGGTCGAGTACGGGGGCCAGCGCCTCGGTGACCTCGGGTGCTACCTGGTAGAGCAGGGGACGGAAGTGGAACAGGACCACCCACACCGCTGCAACGATGCGCAGTCCCGTCAGGGCCTTGATCTCTGCGCCGCGCACAACACCCTTTTCCGTATCCACTCAGCCGATTCGTCACTTCGCTGTTTTGTCATGTCATCGCCGCGGCTGGCCGGGCGGATCGGACCGCGATCGTCGCAACCGGCAGCTCTCGCAGACTAGCAGCGTGCCCTTGCGCAGCGCGCTGCCCGCGCGGTGTGCGGTTCCTGGACGACGCTTCGGTGAGAGTCGAGGCGGTCTCGGGTGACCTTGTGCAGCAAAGCAATTGCCGATTACGGCGGCGAGGTCGAATACACCGTGGTCACCGATGACGCGGCGTGTCCGATTCCTGGCAGTCGGCTGAGTGGCCGGATAGGCTCGGGTCAGCCGATCTCCCGGGGAGGTTTGAGATGACCAGCATCATCGGCCGCTGCGCGGCAGGCATCGGAACCGTACTGGCGCCACTGGGCCTGATGGCGGTGGTCACGGTGGCCACGCCGGCCGTCAGCGCGGCCGACTGCGGCGCCGGAGAATGGTGGGATCCGGTGGCGAGTGTGTGCCGGCCGCCGGTCGTACCGCTGGCGTGCGAGAACGGTGCGTGGTGGGATCCGGTCGCCAACAGCTGTCGCCCGCCGGTGGTGCCGCCGCCGCCGATGTGCGACAACGGCTGGTGGTGGGACCCGGTCGGAAACGCCTGCCGGCCGCCCCTGATCCCGCCCGGCTGATCACCGTGCGCCGAGCCGTCAGGGCATCGGCACCGACGAACCGTCGTAATTGCGCGCGTTGTTGTTGAGCGAATCCATCCACGCCCGCAGTTTGGCCTGGCCGACCAGCGCCGGGATCGGGCCGTTGGCCGGCGTGTCCGGTACGGCGTCGGTCGGCTGCCACGGCTGGCACCCGCTCGTCTTGAACGCCTTGTCGGTGGCCTCGATCGTGATGACCTGTGGCTTCTTCGAGAAGGCGTTGTCGATGATGTCGCCACCGTGCAGATCGGCCATCCGCTTCCAGTAGCAGGTGCCGCCCTCGACCGGCCCGGCCGAAGCGTAATTCCCGGGTTGGATGTCGGTACCGACCATGAAAAGGCCGTCGTGGTCGATGGCCTTGCCTGCCGCAGCGGCAGGAGCCGGAGCCGGAGCCTCGGCTGCCGGAGCAGCGGGTGCCGGGTCCACGGGTCCCGGAGGGGGACCTGGCGCGGGCACCGGCGCGGGTGCGTCCGGATCGGCACCGGCGATGCCACTGAACGCCCCACCTGCGGATACCGCCAGAGCGGCAGCGAAGATCACGGCTTTCATCGGCTTCATGAAAACCCAGCGTACCGGGTACGGCGGAGTGGTCGGGCGCACTTGCGGGGAGGTCTGCGTTGCCGGAACCCGCCGACGTGATCTGTGGCACGCTCGCGATGTGGAGCCGCGTCCCGATCCCGAAACCCCCCACCTTGCCGACGTCGTTCCCTCGGTCCTTGCGGCGATGGGGGCACCCGGATTCGAGGCACGGATCCCGTGGCCCGGCCCGGTCCGGGGCGCATGCGTTCTGTTGATCGACGGGCTGGGCGCCGAACTGCTCGCCACCCATGCCGCCGACGCGCCGGTCCTGACGGCTTTGGCCGACCAGTCGGCGAACCGGACCCTGCAGGTCGGGTTTCCTTCCACCACGGCGGCGGGCCTGGCCGCGATCGGCACCGGGTGCCGCTCGGGTGAGCACGGTTTCGTCGGTTACTCGTTC
Organism: Mycobacterium sp. 48b; assembly: GCF_048282725.1. Taxonomy (NCBI): domain Bacteria; kingdom Bacillati; phylum Actinomycetota; class Actinomycetes; order Mycobacteriales; family Mycobacteriaceae; genus Mycobacterium; species Mycobacterium sp. 48b. The sequence goes on along the minus strand of NZ_JBLVUL010000001.1, from coordinate 4,124,155 downwards.
CGTGTGCCCGAGGCCGGTCCGGAATTCGACGTGATCAACGCGTTGCGGTGGCGCCCGCATCCGTGGGGTCCTGACCTGCGCGACCGCGTGGTGCCCGAGGTGGTTCAACCCCTGCCCACCACCTTCGAGCGCGCCGGGGCGGCCGGGTTCGAGGTCTCGGTCGTCTCGGCGGCCGAGCACGCCGGCTCCGGCCTGACCAGGGCGATCCTGCGCGGAGGACGCTACGTCGGGGTCCACGCCCTCGGCGACCTCGCCGCCGGGGTCGCCGCAGCGGTCGCCGGCAACGGATTCTGCTACGGGTATCACGCCGACCTCGATCTGGTGGGCCACCTGCACGGCCCCGGGTCGCCCGCGTGGCGCATGCAGCTGCGGCAGGTCGACCGCCTGGTGGAGTCGGTGTTGGAGGCCCTGCCGTCAGAGTGCCTGCTGGCCGTGGTGGCCGACCACGGGATGGTCACCGTCGACCCGGCCGCCGTGATCGACATCGACGAGTGCGAACCGCTGCGCGACGGGGTGAGCGCCGTCGGTGGCGAGGCCCGCGCGCGTCACGTCTATGCCGCGCCCGGGGCGGCAGATGACGTCCTCGCGGCATGGCGCAGCACCTTGGGCGATTCCGCATGGGTGATGTCTCAGGACGAGGCAATCGCCGCCGGCTGGTTCGGGCCGCGAGTACGCGACGACGTCCGATCCCGCATCGGGGATGTCGTCGCGGCGGCCCGCGGCGCGGCGGCGTTGCTGCGACGGAACGTCGAGCCCATGGAGTCAGCGTTGATCGGCCAACACGGCTCGCTGACGATTGCTGAACAATATGTGCCGATGTTGTCTGCAATTGGTTGAGCAAACCGCACACCCGGAACAGGCTTAGGTGAGCTAAGATTCACCGCATGAAGCTTGCAGGCCTGGCAGTAATTGGTGCCGCAGCGGCTATCGCCTTCGCCGCTCCCGCACATGCCGATCCCGACACCGATTTCGCCAATGAGCTGCACACTTTTGGCATCTACGGGCAGCGCGATTACAACGCTTGGATCGGAAAAATCATGTGCAAGCGATTGCACAACGGCGTCGACCACAATGCTCAGGACTCGGTCGGTTTCGTGAAAAAGCAACTGGCCAAGGACAGCTCCGACGCTCAGTCGTGGCAGTTCCTTGGTACCGCCATCAATTACTACTGCCCCGATCAGCGCTTTATCTACGAACAGGCCGCCACGCGGCCGTAGTCTGATTTCCGACGCCGATCTGGAGAGTTTTGGGAGCGAGATGTTGAACCGCAAGAGTGTCAATAACCTGATCCGCACCGGTGTGGCCGCCTGCGCCGTCGCCGGCGCGCTGGCCGGGGCCGGCATCGCAAGCGCCGACGCCACCGACGACTACCCGATCCCCAACCGGATCCTGCGCACCCCCTGCACCGCCGAGCAGATCATGGCCGCCGCCCGCGACGTCGAGCCGGTGTACTACGAGCGCTACATGATCGACTACAACAACAAGCCGGTCGCCGATCAGCAGGGCGCCCAGGACCGGATCCACTGGTTCTTCTCGATGGACTACGCCGGTCGCCGCCAGTACTCCGAGAACATGGCGACCAACGCCTTCTTCGAGAACATGTCCTGGCGCTGGCCGAACTGGGCCAAGCTGTTCTTCAACAACAAGGGCGTCGCGGCCAACACCACCGACATCTGCCAGAACTACCCGGCAGGCGACATGTCCGTCTGGGACTGGCACTAGTCCGAAAATTTTCACCCGGGCTGGGTCTGGCGGCCGATACGGCCGCGGGACCCAGCCCGATTCCGTTAGCTCCATCACAATCAGCGTCCCGGCGCCTCGGTACGCCACGGCCTGACGGCCCCGTAAAAGTAGCTTGACCTGCGGCTACGCGCCCATTGACGATGGTGGACATCCTTGGGTGGCCGAGCAGCAGCCCAGGCGCACAATCACGGCTGTGTCACCGTTTTGCCACTCATTTAAATAGGCTAATATCTCGCTAACTCTAGTTAGCCATTCGGCTAGACAGCGAGGCGTGATGGGGGTGAACATGGTGGACGGGTACTTCCCCACCGACTGCCGTGCCGCCTGCAGGTCGACCCCGCCCCGCCACCCTATTGCCCATATCGCCCACAACCGACGGACCGGTGCCATTTCACGATGACCAATGCGACGAAAAGCCCTAGCCGGAAACAGTTTTCGATTTCTGGCCTGGCCAAGAAGTTCTGGATTCCGTTGATCATCGCCGCGGTGGTGCTGGTCGGCGGCTTCACGGTGATGCGGGTCCGCACCTTCTTCGGCGCAGGCAACGGCTCGGGCATCTCCAGCGCCAAGGTCGATGACACCAAGCCGTTCGATCCCAAGGTCGTGGTCTACGAGATCTACGGCGAGCCCGGCGCGACCGCCGACGTGAACTACCTCGATCTCGACGCTCAGCCCCAGCGCATCGACGGGGTCTCCCTGCCGTGGACGCTGCGGCTGGAGTCCACCGCGCCGTCGGTGTTCCCCAACATCGTCGCGCAGGGCGACGGCAGCTCGATCAGCTGCCGCATCACCGTCGATGACGAACTCAAGGACGAGAGAACCTCCAACGGCGTGAACGCCCAGACCTTCTGCCTGGTGAAATCTGCATGAGCACCCACGACGCCCCGACCGACGCCTTCCCGGTCACCGGCCCGCGGCATGCCCAGCACGGTGGGATCGCCAAGTGGATCCGGCGCCTGGCAGTGCCGATCATCCTCGGCTGGATCGTCCTGATCGGAATCCTGAACACCGTCGTGCCCCAGCTCGAAGAGGTGGGCAAGATGCGGTCGGTGTCGATGAGCCCCGACGAGGCGCCGTCGATGATCGCCATGAAGCGCGTCGGCGAGGTGTTCCAGGAGTTCAAGTCCAACAGCTCGGTGATGGTCGTCCTCGAGGGCGACCAGCCGCTGGACATCAAAGCGCACGATTTCTACGACGAGGTCGTCGCCAAGCTCGAGGCGGACACCAAGCACATCGAGCACGTCCAGGACTTCTGGGGCGATCCGCTGACCGCGTCGGGCGCCCAGAGCTCCGACGGCAAGGCCTCCTATGTGCAGGTCTACACCGCAGGTAACCAGGGCGAGGCGCTGGCCAACGAATCGGTCGAGGCGGTCCAGCAGATCGTCGAGAGCGTCACCCCGCCGCCGGGCGTCAAGGCGTATGTGACCGGCCCGGCCGCCTTGGCCGCCGACCAGCACATCGCCGGTGACCGCAGTGTCAAGATCATCGAGGCGCTGACCTTCACGGTCATCATCATCATGCTGCTGCTGGTCTACCGCTCCATCATCACGGTGATCCTCACCCTGGTCATGGTGGTGCTGTCACTGTCGGCGGCGCGCGGTGTCGTCGCCGCGCTGGGCTACTACAACATCATCGGGCTCTCGACCTTCGCCACCAACCTGTTGGTGACACTGGCCATCGCCGCATCCACCGACTACGCGATCTTCCTGATAGGCCGATATCAAGAGGCCCGAAGTGTCGGCGAAGACCGGGAACAGTCCTACTACACGATGTTCCACGGCACCGCGCACGTCGTGCTGGGCTCGGGCCTGACCATCGCAGGCGCCACGCTGTGTCTGCACTTCACCAACCTTCCGTACTTCCAGTCCCTGGGCATCCCGCTGGCCATCGGCATGGTCACCGGCGTTGTCGCCGCCCTGACGCTGGGGCCGGCGATCATCTCGGTGGCGAGCCGGTTCGGCAAGACGCTGGAACCCAAGCGAGCCATGCGCACCCGCGGCTGGCGCAAAATCGGTGCGGCCGTTGTGCGTTGGCCCGGACCGATCCTGATCGCCACCATCGCGCTGTCGCTGATCGGTCTGCTGACCCTGCCCGGGTACATGACCAACTACAACGACCGCAAGTACCTGCCTGCGGATCTGCCGGCCAACACCGGCTACGCCGCATCGGATCGGCACTTCTCCCAGGCCCGCATGAACCCCGAACTGCTGCTCATCGAGAGCGACCACGATCTGCGCAACTCGGCGGACTTCCTGGTGATCGACCGCATCGCCAAGCGAATCTTCCAGGTGCCCGGCATTTCTCGGGTCCAGGCCATCACGCGCCCGCAGGGAACGCCGATCGAGCACACCTCGATCCCGTTCCAGATCAGCATGCAGGGCACCACCCAGATGATGAACATGAAGTACATGCAGGACCGCATGAAGGACATGCTGGTTCAGGCCGACGAGATGCAGAAGACCGTCGACACGATGACCAAGATGCTCGCGTTGACCAAGGAAATGTCGGACACCACGCACAGCATGGTCGGAAAGATGCACGGCATGGTCGTCGATGTCGCCGAAATGCGGGACCACATCGCCGATTTCGACGACTTCCTGCGCCCGATCCGCAACTACCTGTACTGGGAACCGCACTGCTTCGACATCCCGGTGTGCCAGTCGATGCGGTCGGTCTTCGACGCACTCGACGGCATCGACACGATGACCGACGACATCCAGAAGTTGATGCCGGACATGGATCGGCTCGACGAGCTGATGCCACAGATGGTCACGATCATGCCGCCGATGATCCAGACCATGAAGAACATGAAGACGATGATGCTGACCATGCAGGCCACCATGGGCGGTCTGCAGGATCAGATGGAAGCGATGATGGAGAACCAGACGGCCATGGGCCAGGCGTTCGACGCTTCCAAGAACGACGACTCGTTCTATCTGCCGCCGGAGACCTTCGAGAACCCGGACTTCAAGCGCGGCATGAAGATGTTCCTGTCCCCCGACGGGCATGCGGTGCGGTTCATCATCAGCCACGAGGGTGATCCGATGAGCCCCGAGGGGATCTCACACATCGATGCCATCAAGAACGCCGCCAAGGAGGCGATCAAGGGCACCCCGCTGGAGGGTTCCAAGATCTACCTCGGCGGCACCGCGGCCACCTTCAAGGACATGCAGGAAGGCGCCAACTACGACCTGATGATCGCCGGGATCGCCGCGCTGTGCCTGATCTTCATCATCATGTTGATCCTCACGCGCAGCGTGGTGGCGGCGGCGGTGATCGTCGGCACCGTGGTGCTGTCCCTCGGCGCGTCGTTCGGTTTGTCGGTGTTGATCTGGCAGCACCTGATCGGGCTCGAGTTGCACTGGATGGTGCTCGCGATGGCGGTCATCGTGCTGTTGGCCGTGGGCGCGGACTACAACCTGCTGCTGGTCTCCCGTTTCAAAGAAGAGATCCACGCGGGCCTGAACACCGGCATCATCCGTGCCATGGGCGGGACCGGGTCGGTGGTCACCTCGGCAGGCCTGGTGTTCGCGTTCACCATGATGTCGATGGCGGTCAGCGAGCTGGCCGTGATCGGTCAGGTGGGCACCACGATCGGCCTGGGCCTGCTGTTCGACACCCTGGTCATCCGGTCCTTCATGACGCCGTCCATCGCGGCACTGATGGGCAAGTGGTTCTGGTGGCCGCAGCGGGTGCGCCAGCGTCCCCTGCCGGCACCGTGGCCCACTCCCGTTCAGCGTGATCCGCAGGAATCGCTGGTCTAGTCGGCCTGCTCCAGCGCGGACTTCAGGCTGGACAACTTGAGCGGCCAACCGTGCGCGATCATCTCCCGCACGGTGCTGCCCGGGTCGAACCCGTCGTGGGTCACGGTGAGCTTCACCTGATCCCCTGCGGGTTCGATGTCGAATGCCACCCGTGACCGGCGTTCGGCCGCGGCGTCGGCGATGGCCTGCTCATCGAGGTCCGGCGCGATCTGCTGCAGTTCGGGCGTGAAGGCATGGAACGTAAAGGCCAACCGCTGATAGGGATCGGACTCCGTGATCGCCTGCTCGGGATCCTCGATCCGGAGCCCGTTCTCGACCCAGACGTAGCTCGAACCCTTCTGCCATTCGGATTCGATGGCATGGCCCAGGTAGATGCTGGAGAACGCCGGGTTGGTGATCGCCTGCCACAGCCGTTCCGGCGTGGTGCGGATATAGGTCGTGTAGACGAACTCCGCCGCGGTGGCCGGGCCCTCCAATACCGTCTTCAGATCCGTGAGGGTCTGCACTCTCGTGGCGTCGTAGTGGTCGATCCAGCGGTCTGCGATGGCATTGATCGGCTCCGCATTGAGGTAGTGCAGCTTTTCCCGGCCCTGGCGGGCTGTGGTGACGAGGTTGGCCGCCTCCAGCACTGCCAGATGCTTGCTGACCGATTGCCGAGCCATCGACAGGCGGCTGCAGAGCTCCCGCAGGCTCTGTCCGTCCCGGTCGTTGAGGCTGTCCAGGAGTAGCCGGCGACTCGGGTCCGCGAGCGCTTTGAAGACGTCGTCCACCTTCGCGATTCCCTTCACGTGCAGTCGGCCGGTCACCCCAGACAATCATGCAGCCAATAGGCTGCATGTCAACTGTCGCCGATGCCGGGGACGCGCTCCAGAGCGATGGATCCGCGCGCCCGATCGGGGCCGGCCAGCCATCATCAAAACCGGGCCGGAGTTGCCGGAATTCCCACCACCCGTGCGGGCCAGTTCACGGCCCCACCACGCGACCGGTCGTCGATGCGCATGACACCGCCGAAACCGACGAACAGATTTGGATGGCTCGAAATACCCTTCACATCAATGTAATTCGGCTCTCACTTGCACAATGCAAGCCGATAATCCGTGCGTCGTTTCGAAGCACAAGTCCAGTGCCGCAGCATTATTGGTGATTGTTCGATATGCGCACCGAGCCCCTGGCAAACACGCACTGCTGGCAACCGAATCACCCGCGCAGGCAACCACACTCAACCGGAACATGCGTGAAGCAGTCCATATGCCGCACCCGTTGTGAACGGAGTCACATATTTTGCCGCCTCAAAATCTGCTCTGCTAGCGTCCCGCCGCATGTTTGCTATCGCGACGCTTATGGCGCTTGTCCAGCAGGTTTCGGGCACGCCGTACATCTCCGGTGGAGACTCCCCAGCCGGCACGGACTGCTCGGGCCTGGCTTCCTGGGTCAGCAACATGGCCACCGGCCGTCCGGTCTACGGGGACCGCTTCAACACGGGCAACCAGGAGCGTGCGCTTCTGGCCCGCGGCTTCAAGTACGGCACCCAGCCCGGTGCCCTGGTGATCGGCTGGAACAGCGGCCACACCGCCGTGACCCTGCCGGACGGCACCCCGGTGTCCTCGGGCGAGGGCGGCCACGGCGTGCGGGTCGGTGGCGGCGGCGCGTACCAGCGCCAGTTCAGCCACCACATGTACCTGCCGGTGGCGGCAGATGCGCCGCAGGACGCCCCTGTCGACGCGCCCCTGCCGTTCGACGCACCGCCTCCGCCACCGGGCCCGATGGACCCGATGGCCGCCCCGGCACCGATCGATCCCTTCGCACCGCCGCCCCCGGCCGATCCCATGGCCGCCCCGGCACCGATGGACCCCTTCGCACCGCCGCCCCCGGCCGACGCGATGCCGCCTGCGCCCCCGATGGACGGGCCGGCACCGATCATGCTCGACGTCCCGCCCCCGCCGGCACCCCCCGCGCCCGAGGAACCGGCGCCGATCGCCATCTGAGATCACACCTGTCGGTGGTCAGCCGGCCACGGCCATTCGGATAACGTCTGGATGTGATCGTGCTGCTGCCACCGTCGGAGACCAAACGCACCGGCGGGGACGGCCCCCCGGTGCGTTTGGACAATCTGAGCTCGCCGCAGCTCACCCCGCTACGTGAGTCACTGATCGGGGAACTGGTCGACCTGGCCGCCGACCCGCCGTCGTGCCGCAAGGCCCTGGGTATCTCCGCCGGCCAGGACGCCGAGATCGAGCGCAACGCCGTATTGCGTCAGGCACCCACGATGCCGGCGATCGAGCGATACACCGGGGTGCTCTACGACGCCCTCGACATCGGATCGCTGCGCGGAACGGTCGCCACCCGGGCCCGCGGCCGGTTGGCCGTCGGATCGGCACTGTTCGGCCTCCTGCGCGCCGATGATCAGGTGCCCGCCTACCGGCTGTCCGCATCCTCCAAGCTGCCCGGACAGCCCAGCCTGGCGAAGCGCTGGCGCCCGCTGTTGGAGCCGGTGCTGGCCGACATCGCCGCGGGTGAGCTGATCGTGGATCTTCGCTCCGGCTCGTACGCGGGGTTGGGCCGTGTCCCGGGCGCCGTCCGCGTGCAGGTGCTCGCCGAGCACGCCGACGGCCACCGCACCGTCGTGAGCCACTTCAACAAGGCCCACAAGGGTCACCTGGCCCGTGCGCTGGCCGGATCCCGGGCCGAACCCAGCGACGCCGCCGCGGTGGCGGCGGTCGCCCGCCGCGCCGGCATGAACGTGGAACGCGACGGCGATGACCTGACCGTCGTGGTGCCGGCCTGACGGCCGCGCCGCTCCCCGGCTCAGGCTGCTTCGAACGGCTCGCCGACTCAAGCAGCCTCGAACGGCTCGCCGTCCAAAGCCCGCGATGGCCGGCCGTCGGGGCCCTGCGGCACATCCCCGACCAACGTGACGCGGTACAACCGGCGGTCGTGCTCGCCGGTGAGGTCCGACGGCGCGAGATGGACGGTCGAGCGGTTGTCCCAGAACGCGATGCTGCCCGGCTCCCACTTGAACCGCACGGTGTACTCGGGCCGGACCAACTCGTCGTAGAACAGACCCAGGAGCCGGCGACTCTCGTGCGGCGACACGTCGACGATGTGGCTGGTGAAACCCGGGTTGACGTAGAGCGCCCGCTCCCCCGTCTCGGGATGCACCCGCACCACCGGATGCTCGGTCAGCAGCGGACGCCGGTTCACCCGGCGCTCATAGTCCTCGGTGGCCGTCGTGCCGTCCGGCGGCGCGAACCGGTGTACCGCCCGCAGCCCGTCGGCCAGTCGCTGCAGCGGTCCCGACAATCCCTCATAGGCGGCAACGGTGTTCGCCCACTGGGTATCACCTCCGTACGGCGGGATCACCTCGGCCCGAAGTATCGACGCGGCAGGCGGATTCACCGCCGCGGTGACATCGGCATGCCAATTCGCCTTGTCGTAGCCCCTGCTGCTGCCGTATCGCGCCTTGAACCTGTCGGCGAAGATCGGATAGATCGTCGGATAGTCCGGGTCGGGGATCGAGTCGAACAGCGGATGCGCCGGCGTCGGGGAGCCGAAGGCCCGCGCCAGCCGTAGGTGATCGTCGTGCCCGATGAACTGGTCACGGAAGAACACCACCTTCCACTTGAGCAGTGCGGCACGGATTTCGGCCACCTGTTCGGTGAGTAGCGGTGCGGTGAGGTCGATTCCGTGGATCTCCGCGCCGATCCAACCGGACTGCGGCCGGATGGTCAGTGCCGATGCCAATTGAGTCATCTGATTTCCCCTCTGTTTCGGATGGCGGAAGTCGCTACGATTTCAGCGATTTCGGTGTGACGCCGTCGAGTTCGTTCTGCGCGCTGACGATGTCGTTGTAGCGGCCGTCCACATACGGCTCGACGTCGACACGGCCCTTGATGGTCCCGGTCTCGTGCAGGCCGTCGGCCACGGTCTGGAACAACGCCGTGGAATCGGCATCGATCGGGTAGTACGACGCGATGCCGTCCTCTTCGTACAACTTCTTGCCCTGGTCGAACGTGATGCCCTGCACCTTGACGTAGTACTGGTCGATCCACTCGTCGGCGTGGGTGTCCTTCCAGTTGTTGGCCGCGACGGCCCGCCCGACGTAGTCACCGATCGCCGCCACCTTGGCGGGGTCGTCGAGCACGTCGCGGCGGACGATCAGCGTCTGAATACCGGTGTTGATGCCCTTGCCGTCGCCGAGGATCGGGGGCTCGCCCAATTGGTAGTACTGGTTGCCCAGCACGATGGCGGCCTCGACAGCACCGGCGGCGAATGTCGGAACCACCTCTGCCCCAGCCAGTTCCACGGGCTGGACATCGGTTCTCAGGTCCAGTCCATGGCGCTTGAGCAGCCCCGCGGTGACCATGTGACGACCCGATCCCGGCGGGTAGGCCACCCGCTTGCCACGAAGGTCCTCGATCGTTCGCACTCCGCTGTCCGGGCGTGCGACCAGGTAGTAACCGCCGCTGGTGCCCGGGTTCGCCTGCAGTCCGATGGTCACCAGATCGGTGACACCACTGTCCACCGCGATCGGCACCGGCGCCTCGCCGATCGATCCGACGTCGGCTGCCCCCGAGCGCAGTGCCTCGATCACCGCGGCACCGCCGCTGAAGTCGGCGAAGTCGACCTCATACGGCGTCCCCTGGCCGGCGTTGGCCAGATTCCACGGCAGTGACTGCGTGCCGTTCTGCTCGGCGACGACGAGCTTGGTGCCGGGCGGGACCTCGGTCTTGGCGGCGATGTTCACCGTGTCGATCGCGCCGCCGGCCTCGTCGTCGGACAGCCCGCACGCGCTGAGCAACAACGGGATCAGCAACAGCGCGGCGGAACCTCGCCACGCGCGACCACCAAATGGCATGTGATTATTCCTTGTCTTCGGATACGCCGAGTTCGGACAGCAATCGCTTTCGCAGCGTGGCGAATTCGTGGGTGTCCCTGGCCCTGGGTTTGGGTACCGTGACGTCGACGTCCAGAGAGATGACACCGTCGGTCAGCACGATCACGCGGTCGGCGAGCAGGATCGCCTCGTCGACGTCATGGGTCACCAACAGGACCGCCGGGGTGTGCCTGCGATACAGGTCCATCAGCAGCCCGTGCATCTTGATCCTGGTGAGGGCGTCGAGGGCGCCGAACGGTTCGTCGAGCAGCAGCAGCTGTGGTTCGCGCACCAGGGCCCGGGCCAGGGCGACGCGCTGGGCTTCGCCACCGGACAACGTGCGCGGCCACGCCTTCGCCTTGTCCGCGAGATTGACCTCGCCCAGCGCTGACAACGCCCGTTGTTGTACGACGCCGTTGGCGGGCAACCCGATCGTCACGTTGGCGAGCACCCGCTGCCACGGCAGCAGCCGGGAATCCTGGAAGACGATCGCGCGGCGCTCGGGCACCCGCAGGTAGCCGTCCACCTCACTGTCGAGCGCCCCCAGTGCGCGTAGAAATGTGCTCTTGCCGGAACCGCTCCGGCCCAGCAGGGCGACGAACTCGCCTGCTCTGATCTCCAGATCGAGGCCGTCGATGATGACGTTGTCCCCGAACCGCTTCCGGATGTCGCGGGCGATCACCACCGAGGACGTGCCGACGGCGGTCGCCAGCGTGTCAGTCCCCGTCATAGGCCCGCCTCCAGCTGAGCAGACGGCCTTCGAGGAACCGGACCATCAGGATCGAGATCAGCCCCAGAATCGCGTAGACAGCGATCAACACGAAGACGATGTCGATCTGGAAGTACTCACGGGCGTCGGTCATCATCCGGCCGAGGCCCCTCTTGGCGTTGATGGTCTCGGCGAAGATCAGCGACAACCATGACGCGGTCAGCGCCAGCCGCAGGCCGACCAGAAACCCGGGCAGCGATCCGGGGATGATCACCCGGTAGATCATCTCGGCGCGGCCCGCACCGAAGGATCGGGCCGCTTCGACCAGCGCGGCGTCGACACTGCGGATCGCGCTGAAGGTGTTGATGTAGATCGCGACGGCCACTGCCAGCGTGATCAACAGGATCTTGGGGACCTCGCTGATGCCGAACCACACGATCAGCAGCGGCACCAGCGCGAAGTTCGGAACCGCGCGCAGCACTTCCATATTGGCGTCGACGAAGTTCTCCCCGATCCGGGACAGCCCCGAGATCAGGGCCAGGCCGAGCCCGAGCACGATACCGAACACGAGCCCGTACCCGACCCGCAACAGGCTGGCGGTCAGATGGTCCTGAAAGGTCCCGTCGGCGATCAGCGTCCACGCCGCAGCGAGCACCCGGGTCGGCGGCGGCACCGTGCGCTCGTCGAAGATGCCGACGGTGGACAGCAGTTGCCACAGGACGACCAGCAGGACCGGGCCCAGGAGCCGCTGCACCGGACGCGGGACCACGGGCTTGCGCTGCCCCCGCCGCACCGCCGCCCGGGGATCGACCAGCCTGACCGGCGCTTCGGTGGGTGGGGCTGCCGCCGACCGCGACAACAGGATGGACATCTCAGGCGGCCCCGAAGTAGTCGCCCGAAATCGACTCCGACGCAACACCATCGGGACCCACCGGGACGTCGCCCACCAGGGTGATCCGGTGCAGCACCCGATCACCCTCGACATGCTCGAAGTCGCGCGGGGCCAGGTGCAGCGCAGCCCGGTTGTCCCAGAACGCCACGCTGCCCGGCTCCCACTTGAACCGGACGGAATACTCGGGGCGCGCGATCTCCTCGAACAGGAGATCCAGCAGGTGCCTGCTCTCCCGGGGTGAGAGGTTGACGATCTCGCGCGTGAAAGACGGGTTGACGTAGAGCACCTTCTCCCCAGTCTCCGGGTGTACGCGGACCACCGGGTGGATGGTCGCCAGTGGATTGCCGCGCACCAGATCGCCGATCTTCTCGGTGCTGCGGTCGGCCGCCGTGGTCGCGCCGAAGCGGTGCTCGGCCCGCAGCTCGCCGACGAGGGCCTGCACCGATGGCGACAGACCCGCATACACGGCAGCAACATTGGTGAACTGGGTGTCACCGCCGTACCCGGGAACCTGCTCCGCCCGCAGTATCGAATGCGACGGCGGGTTGATCAGCGGGGTGACGTCGGCGTGCCAGCCGGGACCGTTCGGGCTTTGCCGCCTGCGGTATCTGGTGCCGTAGCGGTGGTCATAGGCAGCTGGGGACACCGTGTGGATCTGCGGGAATCCGGCTGGCGCAGAGTCACCCTCGTAGGGATGGCCGGGCGTCACCTCGCCGAACTGCGCGCCGAACGCTATCTGGGATGCGTGGTCGAGGTCCTGCCCGCGGAAGAACACCACCTTCCACCGGTGCAGCGCGGCGCGGATCGCCGAAACCTGTTCGGGTGACAGCGGCGCCGACAGATCGGCCCCGTCGATCAACGCCCCGGTGTATCCCGACAACGGACTTATCGTCAGTCCGGACGAAGACAATTCAGTAGGAGACAGTTCAGATGAAGACAGTTCAGTAGTAGACATCGCCATACTTCCCTCGAAAGTGGCTGCTCATATCGGCGATTCGACGCTAACGAGGTTCCCCCCGGGGCTTACCGGTTTGAATCGGCGTGACGTGAATGGCGTTCGGCGCTCGCGGAACCGTAGTGGCGTTGCCGGCCGCAGGAGCTGCCCGCAGCCCAAATCGCCTCTGCCTGCATCGCACTGGCTCGGCGCCGGGATGTCAGTCCGAATCTGGCTGTTGCCGAGCTAATTTCATCGCCGCTGCGCGACCGTGCCTCACCTGAAGCGGGTTTCACCGAATTCCCGGGTGTTACCCACAGCGCCGCACCTCATCGTGCAGAATGTGAGCTCGCGTCAGGGCCCGTCGCCTGTGCCACGCCCATCACATCGCCGTTCCCCGGGAGCAAGCTTGGTCACCTGCCTAGTTTCCACACCGCATCCGCCGTATCAGCCGGCTCGCCGTGGACGACACCGGAAGGCACCGGAACGACGCTGGCTGCCCGTCGGCATCGGGGTGGCGGCCGCGGCCGTGGTCAGTTCCATGCTCACCGCGTTCGTCATCCTCTCCACGCTCGCCTCCAAGTTCTCGTCCAGGGATTCGGTCTATGCGGTGGGCGCCAGAACGTATGAGGTGAAACCGACCCCGCTGCAACACAGGTTCACCGAGCGGACCGCAGCTCCGACCGTCGCGGCGTTCGCATCCGACGGCTCAGGATTCGTCGACTCCCTGGCGCGGTGCCGCGACACCCAGACCGCCAGGGCCATCGGCCGAACCGAACGCTCGCTGGTGGTCATCTGCCTGGACCGCACCGGCCGGCTCGAGTACCACGGTGTCCGGCTCTCCGACCGGGCAGCGCTGGCGGCATCGGCCGATGCCACAGCTGGCCGCCGGTTCGTCGCGCGCAATTACCAGGTCAATTACGCGGTCTCGCCGACCGAGTTGCTCGTCACGTCGGGCAGTGCGGTCCTCAAACGCGAACCGATGGTCGAGTACCGGGAGATCCTGTCCACGCCGGTCGTCGTCGCACCGCGCTAAGCTGGCCGCTCATCGGCCGTGCGGCGGGAGATCGATGTCCACATTCTGGCGGTACCTGCGCATCCAGGTCATGGTGTTCGTGGTCGGAATCGTCGGGCCGATCTTCCTCATCGTTTACTTTGCCGCGCAACCCGATCCGACTCTCAAGTGGATGTATTTCGCGGGTCTGGTCATCACCGCCGTCGAGGTTCTCATCGCACTCGAGCTGACCCGGATCAGCGCACCCTCGGACACCACCGTCGAGCTCTTGGAGTGAGTGACATGGATTCCTCGTCGGCATTCGAACTCGCGGGCACCGATGCCATCGGGCAGGCGGCGCTGGCCGCATCCGGTGAGGTCAGCGCCGTCGAGTTACTCGAGGCTGCGATCATCCGGGTCGAGGCGACGCGCACCCTGAACGCCGTGATCACCGACCTGTTCGACCGGGGGCGCGCACAAGCCGCGGCACTCGACGAGTCCGGCGTACTGCGCAACGAGCAGGCCGGGCCGCTGGCCGGGGTCCCGTTCCTGCTCAAGGATTTGGGTGCCGCGCTCGCCGGTACCCGCGAAGCGATGGGCTCGCGGGCGTTGCGCGACCATGTCTCGACAGAAACCGCATGGACGGTGAATCGCTACCTGGATGCCGGCCTGGTCGCGTTCGGCAAGACGAACACCCCCGAATGGGGCAATCACTGCACCACCGAGCCGTTGCTGTTCGGACCCGCGGTGAACCCGTGGTCGGCCGACGTCACCCCGGGTGGATCCAGCGGTGGATCGGCGGCAGCGGTGGCAGCCGGCGTGGTACCCGCGGCCTCGGGCGGGGACGGCACCGGCTCGATCCGGGTACCGGCATCGTGCTGCGGCGTCGTCGGCCTCAAACCGCGTCGCGGACGGTCCTCGTTCGCCCCCGACGGCGGCCACGGACTCGAAGGGCTGGTGAACGGCCACGCACTCACCCGCACGGTGCGCGACAGCGCGGCCCTCCTCGACATCGTCGCAGGCACCGCACCCGGCGATCCCTACAGCGCCGCGGCTCCCGCCGTCCCCTTCCTGCAGTCGGCCGCGCAGACCCCGGCCGCACAGCGCATCCTGATCGCCACGTCGTCACCGTTTCCCACCGACCGGATCGATCCGGAGGTGGTGGCTGCGGTCGAGGCGACCGGCCGTCTGCTGGAAAGCCTCGGACACCACCTCACTCCCGGGGCCCCGACGATCGATCCGGATGCCGTCGCCGACGCCGTCGCGGTGCTGCACACCGTCAGCAACGCGCAGCTTCACGACCTGGCGAAGGCGCATCTGGGCCGGGCGCCGCGCGAGGACGAGTTCGAGCCGAGCACCTGGGTGATGATCCGGGAGGGGTTCACCACGACGGGACTGGCGTACGCCAACGCGATTTCGGACATCCACGCCCAGACCCGTCGCTTTGTCCGCGAAATGGCAGGTCACGACGTTCTGCTGGTGCCGACCCTGCTGACCGGACCGCCGCCGTACGGGCTGCTGAATCAGCCCCGCGGCACCACCCGGGCCTTCTTCGACGTCGAGTTCGCCACCACCGGATGGACGGCCCTGGCCAACGTGACCGGCTGGGCTGCGATTTCCCTGCCGCTGGGCCAGACCTCCCACGGCCTGCCGATCGGCGTGCAACTGCTGGCACCCGACGAAACGGTGCTGCTCAGGCTGGCCGGGCAACTCGAGCAGGCGGCCCCGTGGGCCGGCCGTACCCCACCCTGATGGGTGGGCGCTACCGCTGTGAGCTAGCCGCCTATCCTCTGAGTCGAACTGTGCGCCACTGTGGTGTGCGCCTCAGCAGCAGAACAACAGCAGGACGCCGTCTTCAAAGGAGTAGACAACCTCATGGTGAACCAGCAGCAGGCCGACAAGATGACCACGGGCAAGGGCTTCATCGCCGCGCTCGACCAGAGTGGTGGGTCCACCCCCAAGGCGCTGCGTCTCTACGGGGTCGAGGAGAGCGCCTACTCCTCCGAAGAGGAGATGTTCGACCTGATCCACCAGATGCGCTCGCGCATCATCACCTCCCCGGTGTTCAACGGTGACCGCGTGCTGGCCGCGATCCTGTTCGAGCAGACCATGGACCGCTCCATCGAGGGCAAGCCCACCGCCACCTACCTCTGGGAGGACAAGGGCGTGGTGCCGCTGCTCAAGATCGACAAGGGCCTGGCCGATGTCGAGAACGGCGTGCAGGTGATGAAGCCGATGCCGGGCCTTGACGATCTGCTCGCCCGCGCGGCGAAGGGCGGCATCTTCGGCACCAAGGAGCGTTCGGTGATCGGCGCGGCCAACGCCGAGGGCATCGCCGCCGTGGTCGCCCAGCAGTTCGAGGTGGCCAAGCAGGTGCTGTCGCACGGTCTGATCCCGATCATCGAGCCCGAGGTCACCATCTCGATCTCCGACAAGGCCGAGGCCGAGGACCTGCTCCGCGACGAGATCACCAAGAACCTCGACGCGCTGCCGGCCGACCAGAAGGTCATGCTCAAGCTGACCCTGCCGACTCAGGCCAACCACTACCAGTCGCTGGTCGAACATCCGAAGGTGATGCGGGTCGTGGCGCTGTCCGGTGGCTACTCGCGCGACGAGGCCAACAAGCTGCTGTCCGAGAACACCGGCGTGATCGCCAGCTTCAGCCGCGCGCTCACCGAGGGTCTGTCGGCTCAGCAGAGCGACGACGAGTTCAACGCCACGTTGGACAAGTCCATCCAGTCGATCTTCGACGCGTCCGTCGCGGGCTAGACGCGGAACCCGGCGAGGCACACAGATGGTCATCCCGATCGATCGCCCCAAACTGGAGGGCAATGTCGCTGTCGGCGACGGCCGTCAGCTCGGCTTCGCCGAATTCGGCGACCCGCAGGGCCGTGCGGTCTTCTGGCTGCACGGCACCCCGGGCGCCCGCAGGCAGATCCCGACCGAGGCCCGGATCTACGCCGAGCGCAACCACATCCGGTTGATCGGGGTGGACCGGCCCGGCATCGGTTCCTCCACGCCGCACCAGTACGACCGGGTGCTGGATTTCGGTGAGGATCTGCGCACCATCGCCGACACCCTGGGCATCGACAAGATGGCTGTCATCGGTTTGTCCGGCGGCGGCCCCTACACGCTGGCCACCGCGGCCGCCATGCCCGACCGGGTGGTGGCGGCCGGGGTGCTCGGCGGTGTGGCCCCCATGGTCGGTCCCGACGCGATCAGCAGTCCGCTGATGCAGCTCGGTGCGGTGGTCGCACCGATCCTCGAGGTGGCCGGTGCACCGATCCGGTTGGCCGCCTCCGGACTGATCCGGCTGATCCGCCCGGTCGCCTCCCCGGCCCTGGAGATCTACGCGCGGATCTCCCCCGAGGGTGACCGGCGCATGCTGGGCAGGCCCGAGTTCAAGGCGATGTTCCTCGACGACCTGCTCAACGGCAGCCGCAAGCAACTTGCCGCCCCGTTCTACGACATCGTGGTCTTCGAGCGTGACTGGGGCTTCAGGCTCGACGAGGTCAAGGTTCCGGTGCGCTGGTGGCACGGCGACCATGACCACATCGTGCCGTTCGCCCACGGTCAGCATGTGGTCTCCCGGCTGCCCGACGCCGTGATGACCGAGCTGCCCTACGAAAGTCACCTCGGTGGGCTGGGCTGCGCCGAGGAGATCATGGGCACCATGATCACGACCTGGGACGACGCGAGCTCCGACTGAGCCCATCCGGGGCTTGACCTCAACCATTGTTGAGGGTCGAGGCTGGCGTCATGGCAACCTCGATGAACCGGATCCGGACCGACCTGTGGGAAACCCGAACCGACACACCGTTTCCGGGTTTGACCACGCACGCCTACCTGTGGACGCCGGACGGGCGCAATGCCCTGTTCTACTGCCCTGCCGGCGAAGCGGATTTCGCCACGCTGGATTCCCTCGGCGGCGTCGACGACCACTATCTGTCCCACCAGGACGAGGCAGGCCCGATGCTGGCCCGCATCGCCGAGCGGTTCGGTTCCCGGTTGCATGCGCCCGCCGCCGAGCGCGAGACGATCGAGCGACACAGCCCGATCGACGTACCGCTGTCCTCCCGGCACGTCGATGACCATGGCGTCGAGGTGATCCCCACCCCCGGCCACACTCCGGGCAGCACGAGCTATCTCGTACATGGCGCCCAGGGCCGCTATCTGTTCACCGGGGACACCATGTTCGTCGCTGCCGACGGTCGATGGTCGACATTCGTGATCCCCGGCATCGGTGACGCCACGGCGATGGCCCACAGCCTGCACGTGTTGGCGGGTCTACAGCCGGATGTGGTCATCTCCAGTGCGTTCGGGGCGCGGGCGGTCACCGTCCTCGATGAGGGCACCTGGCAGGCATGCGTCGACGAGGCGTTGCGGTCGATACCGGTGACCAGGTGATCTTCGAGTAGCGCACTACTCTAGGCCCGGCTACGGCCTGCTCCGATACTTCGAACAACTGGCGATGTGCCAGCAGCTCCGGAGGTCGGCAATGGCAATGATCGGCAAACACGCGGTGGTGCTGGGCGCGAGCATGGGCGGGCTGCTTGCCGCCCGGGCGCTGGCCGATTTCTTCGCCAACGTCACGCTCGTGGAGCGCGATGTCCTGCCGGACGGCCCGGTCCAGCGGCGCGGTGTCCCACAGGGCCGGCACGCCCATGGACTGCTCAGCGGCGGACTGCAGGCGCTGGCCGAACTGTTTCCCGGGCTCCCCGAGGAGCTTGCCGCCGACGGTGCGACAGTGCTCGACGCGGCGAAGCTGTCCCTCGTGTCGCTGACATTCGGCGGCCACCGGCTCAACCTCAACGGACAACCATCCAAACCGATCGAGTCCTACCTGGCCAGCAGACCGTTTCTGGAGGCACATGTCCGCGACCGGGTGCGCGCGATCGCCAACATCGACATCCTCGACGGGCACGATGCGGTCGAGTTGCTGATGAACGACGCCCGGCGCGTCACGGGGGTTCTGGTGGCCGCCCGGGGCGGCGCTGCCGGACACGCGATTTCCGCCGACCTGATCGTCGACGCCATGGGCCGGGCCGGACGGACACCGGCTTTCCTGGAGAGTGCCGGATTCGGACGGCCGGACGAGGACCGGATCGCGGTGCAGGTGGCCTATTCCAGCCAACTGATGCGCTTCCCGGGTGGCGCTCCCAACGATCGGCTCACGCTCGTCGGGGCTGTTCCCGAAAGACCATGCGGTGGTTCACTGTTCGCGTACGAAGACGACACCTGGTTGCTCACCACCGCGGGGATGAACGGCCAGGAGCCACCGGCGGACCTGGACGGCATGATCGCCTTCATCGAGGATCTGTTCCCCGCCGAGACGGTGGCAGCCTTGCGCACCGCCCAACCACTGGGAGCGGTGGCCACGTTCCGCTACCCGGCGAGCGTGCGCAGGCGGTACGAGCGCATGCCCCGCTTCCCCGAAGGTCTGCTGGTCTTCGGTGACGCGATCTGCAGCTTCAATCCGGTGTACGGACAAGGCATGTCGGTGGCCGCACTCGAGGCGCTCGCACTGCGCGACTGCCTGACCCGGGGAGCCGACGATCTCGGCCGCAGATTCCTGCGGGCCGCCGCCGGCTGTGTCAACACGGCCTGGCAGATGGCCTGCGGCGCCGATCTCGCGCTGCCGCAGATTCCCGGGCCACGACCGGTCTCCGTACGGCTGTCCAACTGGTACACCGAGCGGGTGCTCACGGCCGCCGAGAACGATCCGGTGGTCACCGAGACGTTCTTCCGGGTGATGAATCTGGTCGATCCGCCGAGCCGCCTGATGCATCCGGCCATCGTGCGGCGGGTGGCTGCCGGTGCGTCCCGGCGCGGCCGCACCCGGCGGCCGGCTCCCGCAGAGGCCGTCGTGGCGCCGTTGGGCTGACGACGCGTGGGTCAGTCCCCACCGTCCGTGAGTGCCCGGCGCAGCAGGTGCATCGCCACCGTCGTGGCCCTTTCGCGGATATCGGATCGGTTACCCGGAAGGCGAAGCGTGCGGGTGATCGCGGCCGATCCGGCCCGGACCGCGAAACACACGGTGCCGACCGGCTTTTCCGGAGTACCGCCGTCCGGCCCGGCGATCCCGCTGATGGCCACCGCGGTATCGGCCCCGAAATGGTGCAACGCGCCGGTGACCATCGATTCGACCACCGGTTCGGACACCGCGCCGTACTCGGCGATGAGAACCGGATCAACGTTCAGCAGTTCGGCCTTGGCCTCGTTCGAGTAGCTGACCACCCCACCCAGGAAGTAGTCCGAGCAGCCGGGGATGTCGGCCAACCGGGCGGCCAGCAGCCCGGCGGTGCAGGACTCCGCCGTGGCGATCCGGCGCCCGGCCAGCAGGGCGGCCACCTGCTCGTCCACGGTGGCGCCGTCCTCGGAGTACAGCGCGGCGCCGTGCCGGTCGCGCAGCAGGGTCAGCAGATCCTGGTAGGCACCGGCAGCATCGGGCTCATATCGGGTGACGATCTCGAGTTCGCCGCGGCGCAGGCACGTGGTGATCTCCAGTGCGTCGAAACCGGCGATGGCACCCTCGGCCTCACGCAAGGTCTCGGCCAGACCGGACTCGGCCAGGCCGAACATCCGCACCATTTCCTGCCGGTACTTCGTCCGACCCGAAATCGCCTGTTGCACAGCCTCGGTCGCGACGGCAGTGTGCCACATCGGCTGCAACTCCCGGGGCGGGCCCGGCAGCACGACGACTGTCGGGCTGCCTGCGACGACCACGCCCGGCGCGGTACCGACGGGCGCCAAGACCTCCGCACCGACGGGAACCATGGCCTGCTTGCGGTTGGCCGCGCGCACCGCATCGAAATCGACACCGGGGCGGTCGCCGATCAGCTTGCGCAGGATGGCCGCGATGCGCTCCTCCATGGCCTCGTCGAGCACGAGTTCACGACCGCAGAACCCGGCTACCGTCGCCACGGTCAGATCGTCTGCGGTCGGCCCGAGCCCACCGCTCGTCACGATCAGGTCCACGCCTTCGGAGGCCAGGAACCGCAACTGCGCCTCGATGTCACGGGGACGGTCGCCGCAGATGGTGATGTGGGCGAGTTCCACTCCGAGTTCGAGGAGCTGGTCGGCCAGCCATGGACCGTTGCGGTCCTGGACCCTTCCGGTGAGTACTTCTGTCCCGGTAACGACGATGCCTGCACGTGCGCTCACCAGATGAACACTACGCAGCAGGCCCGCGCCCCGGCCTAGAAGCTGTAGCCGAGCTCGGCCGGAACCTGGCAGGCGAAGGCAGCACCGAGCTTCTGCACCACGGCGGGATCCTTGCTGCGCAACCGGTTTGCGGTGACGAAGGCCTCGGGACGGTGGTCACCGAGGTAGAGACTGCCGAGCACGTCGAGCCCCAACTCGATGTCAGCCGGTGCGTCGGTGGGCGTGCACCGGGCCCGGCCATCACGAATCTGCAGGGCGAATCGTCCGCCGTCGGCGCGGAAACCGTCGGTGACGTCCAGCACGGTGTCCAGGTCGCCCTCATATCGTCGGGCCTCGAGTGCAACCGGGACGTTCATGATCCGGATCCACAGATCGTCGCTGCTCGAGGTCACCCGGGCCAGCCGCGGATTGGTCAGCAGATGGGGCAGCACGTCACCGGGATGCGTCCAGATACTCACCTTCTCCATCAGGTCCATCCCCAGCAGTGCCCGCCACAGCGCGATGTAGGCATCGGTGGTCACGGCGGTCACCTCGCGGACCCGGAGCGATCTGGATTCCTCGCCGTGCACGCGGTACAGCGCGTAGCCGTCCGGGTGCAGGAACGCGAACAGTTCCGAACCGCCGTCGCGGGCGTTCGCCCGGTCTGCCAGGACGTCGTCCCACAGCGCGGTCGGGCACACCAGCCCGCCCGGAGTCCGCTGTCGCCAGCGGTCGTAGATCTCGGCGAACGTGTCGCGATGGTCGGCAGGTTTGACCAGGCGCACCCCGCCAGGGTCGGGGACCGACGCGTGGAACCGGGCGAACCTGCGGTCGATGGTCATCAGGTGCACCGTGGTGGCCGGGCCGTAGCCGAATCGGCCGTAGATCCCGCCTTCGCTCGCCGTGAGGGCGGCGATCGGGTGGCCGGCCTCGGCGATCCGTTGGTGCAACTCGGTGTACATCGAGCGCAGGATCCCGCGACGGCGATGGGTGGGAGCGACGGCCACATAGCTCAGACCCGCCGCGGGCAGCGCCGCGCCACCCGGAACCGTGAGGGTGAGATCGAAGTAGTTCGCCTGTCCGACGATGTCGCCGTCGACGCCGCCGTCACGCACCACCACGCCGCCGTCGGCGGGCACCATCTGCTGCCACGCCGCCAGGGAATCCGGGTGCATCACCTCACCGAATGCGGTGTTGCCGAGCAGGGCCATGCCCGCCCAGTCGGCGTCAGTGACGCTGTGCAGAGTGAGAGTTGTTTCCGGGGAGGCCACGTTGTCGATCACAGAACCCGACGGTGCCACACCGGCACGTACGGACGCGACCGAATTTCGGCCGGCGCGCTAGCAGGTCAGCGCTTGAGCCACGTGTTCAAGGTCGCCAGTTCACGGGTGTAGGTGGTCATGATGTCGTCCTGGTACAGCGTCGCCCCGCTGATCGTGGTCGGCCCCTGCCACACCACCCTGATCCGGTTCGCACCGCGCTGGTAGACGTCCACCCGGTCGAGGTCACGGTGCAGCCATCCGCCGCTCTCGGCCAGCTGGCCGACCTCATGGCGCTCATCGGTTGTGGTCATGCGCCGATCCTATCGTCGTGCCCGCTGGTCGATCGGTACCACCGTCGGTGCGCTGTTGTAGCCGCCGACCCTGACCCAGTTGGCCGCGGGCTCCGATCCGGTCACCGTGCCGGTCAGCTCCACCGTCTCCCCCGGATACACCGTGACGTAGTTGTCGGAGTACTCGATGGGCAGGATCTCGTCACCATCACGGGTCGTGGTGATCTCTGCCCGTTCGAAGAAGGCGATCTGGCGGCCGGGATTGTGCAACCGGATCGCCACCGTGGCGCCGCCGTCGGCGGACTCGGTCCGGTGCGCGCTCACCTGCAGCGGCGCGGGTGCCATCGTGTTGAGCGGGGTCATGTCGGCGAAGCTGCTCTGTACGAGGTCGAACGCCTGGTCATTGACCGGGGGGCCGACATCGTCGAGTTGTCGGGACTGCCAGTAGGTGTTGTCGGCGACGACCTCGCCGTTCTCGTCGAGCAACTCACAGCGCACGAACACCACCGGCGAGTCGTCGGCAAGCCGGGGCAGCGACAACCCGGGGACGACTCCGTTCGACGGCACGGCCGGCACGTCGGAACTCCGGTCGTCGCGTATCCGGCCGGTCAGGTCGTAGGTCCGCACCCGCACCCGCAGGCCCGTCCGCTCCTGCGGGGACTGGTTCACCACCGACACGTGGGCGGTGTCGTGATCGCCGGTGGCGTAGGAGTCGAACACCACCGACAGCGGACGCAGACCCTTCTTCGCCCCGTAATACGCGCCGCCGGGCCGCAGGTAGTAGTCGAAGAGATGCCCGAAGAACGACGGCCAGTGATTGTTGAGCATCCAGTAGATGGTCATCTTGTGGTTGTCCCACCCGCCCGCCGCGAACGCCTCGAACTGCGCGCGCGTCGACTCGTAATGGGCCAGTTGCGCCTTGCGGGCGAATTCCTCTGCGCCGCGCGAGGATCCGTAGCGCTGGACCACCGCGGTTCGGATGCTCTCCAGGGCGGCGTTGCTGGGGTTGGCGCCGGCGTGGAAATACCAGGCCTCGTTGATCGGCCAGAGTTTGTCCGGCGGGATGAACTTCTGCAGGCTGGCGAACGGCGGGATGTGTTCGTTGTCGCCCTGTTCGGCGTTCGAGCCGCGGGTGGCCTGGTACCGGCCGCTGAACCAGTAACTCGGCGGGCGCCAGGTGTACGGGCCTGCCATGTGGATGCCGTCCCAGTCGGGCTCCCCATTGGCGTCGCGGGCCAGCGAGGACACCGTGTCGACGACGGTGTTGGGCCAGTGCAGATCGCGCAGGATTCCGTGATAGCCCGCGAGCACCGGTGCAGGGGGCTTGCCGTCGCTGCCGTTGGCCCACAGGAAAGCCGAGGCGTGCCCTCGCAGGGACAGGATCTGCGAGCGCATGCTCTCGTCGGCCACCCGCCGATCCTCGTCGTCCCACTGCCACCACTTCTCCCACTGGTTGCAGCACATCCAGCCGTACATCAGCGGGATGCCCAGCTCATCGGCGCGCTCGATGATGTTGTCGCCCGGGAACTTTCCCTCCAGCCGCAGCATGTTCAGGCCCAGATCCCGGACGTACCCGAGGATGGCGTCCTCACGCTGCGGGTCGTACTGGAACAACAGGTCGGGCGTGTAGGCCGCACCCCGGACGAGGAAGTCGCGCCCGTTCACGGTCAGGTAGAAACTGCCACCAAGGCCCAAATCGGGGAACTGCTCGTCGTTGTCGCGGTGCTGCGCCACGGTGCGGATGCCGAACCGGGAATCCAGCGTGTCGGTGGCCCGGCCGTAGCGCAGAAACTCCAGCCGCAGGTCGTACAGATCGGGTCTGCCCATGGTGTAGGGCCACCACAGGTCGGGGTCGGCGACCCGCAGGGCCGCGAAAGTGTCCGGGTCGAACCGGATTTCACGGCTCTCCCCCGGCGCCAGGCTGACGGCTTGATCCACCGAGATGGCAGGTTTCCCGGGCCTGCTGATGCGGGCCCGCACCACGCCGCGCATCGGGACATCGGCGGTGTTGCGGATGTCGGAGTAGACGGTGAGCCGGGCCGAGTCGGTGGCCGGCAGCGGCAGTTCTGTGGTGACCAGCGGGTCGCTGAGCACGACCTGGCCCGAATAACTCAGGTAAACCGGTTTGAAGATGCCCGCATTGCGGTCGGCGACATAGGAATTGCCCCGCAGCGGGTTCTTGTCCGGGCCCTGGTAGCCGATGCGGTTCCAGTTGAGCCAGTCCCACCAGCTGTCGGCCAGCTCGACGCCGTCGATGTCCTGCAGCGCCTGCTCGGGCGTCACCTTGACCGCCAGCGTGTTGACACCCCCCGGGTTGATCCACGGCGTCGCGTCGATCTCGTGGATCGTGTGCATGCCCACCAGCAGTGAACTGCCGGCGATCATGGTGCCGTTGAGCCACACCTCGGCGCGGTAGTTGATGCCGGGGAAATCGAGCCGGTAACTGGAGCTGCCCCGCGGCGCGGTGAACGTCGTGCGGTACCACCAGTCCTGCCGGAACAGGTCGTCCGGCACGTCGGCCAGGTTGTCACCCACGTACAGGTTCGGATAGGTCCCGTCGTCCTGCAGTGCGGCCAGCACCGTGGACGGCATCTGCTTGACCTGGTGCCAGTCGGCGTTCACCTCACCGGGCGTGGACATCGCCGCGCCGTCGGCGGCCACCGTGCGCGCCGAGGCCAGTTGCCAGCCCTGTGCCAGTTCCATCCGTCCGGACGGCGGCTCGGGTTTGGCGAACGGCGGGAAATCGGCGACGCACAGCGACAACAGCAGCACTGCGGCGAGGACAAACCCCACGACCCTGGCCCGAAGGCTCAGACCGTCGCGGCGACTCCGGGCGGAAATGGGCAGCTCCTCAAAGACCGGTGTGGCACCGTGCCGGTGAGTCGATGCCCTGCCGGGTCATTCTGCCGTGGTCCGTACCGCCGCGTGCGGCCGGTTCGACTCAGAGCTTGTGCGGCACGTCGTTGACGATGCCGCCGTCCATGACGAACTCGGCACCCGTGGCGTAGCGGGATTCATCGCTGGCCAGGAACACCACGAAGGTGGACACCTCGTCAGGCTGTCCGGGCCGGCCCAGCGGAATGCTGAGCATGTCCTCGGGGAAGTGCTCGGTCATCGGGGTGCGGATGAAGCCCGGGTGGATGGAGTTGACCCGGATCTGCTTGGAACCGAGCTCCAGCGCCGCGGACTTGGTCAGACCGCGCACCGCCCACTTGGAGGCGACATACGGGTGCACCATGGCCGCGCCGCGCAGACCCTCGATGGACGAGACGTTGATGATCGAGCCGCCGCCTGCGGCCTTCATCGCCTTGACGCTGGCCTGCATGCCCAGGAAGGTGCCGGTCAGGTTGACGTCGATGACCTTCTGCCACTGGGCCATGTCGAATTTGCCGATCTGGCCGAGCGCGACGATCCCGGCGTTGTTCACCAGCACATTGAGCAGGCCGAACTCTGAGGTGGCGGTTTCCACCGCGGCGTTCCACTGGTCTTCCTCGGTGACATCGAGGTGCACATAGCGGACCGAATCGCCGAGTTCGGCGGCGAGTGCCTTGCCCTCGTCGTCGAGGATGTCCCCGATCACGACCTTGGCGCCCTCGGCGACCAGCGCCCGGGCGTGCTCTGCGCCCATCCCCCGCGCGCCGCCACTGATGAGTGCCACTTTTCCGTCTACCCGTCCCATGACGGGTGAGGCTACCGCCTACGGCGCGAAATTAGAACCTGTTCCAATTTTGGCGCCGGATCGGCATACTGCGACTAGACCGAACACCCTGAGGAGACCTGTATGGCCATTCGCGTGGCGATCGTCGGCACCGGAAACTGCGGCCGGTTGGCCCTGATCCAGCTCATCGACGACCCCCGGTTCGAGCTCGTCGCCGTGGGCACCTCGACCGAGACGAAGGTCGGCCTGGACGCCGGCGAACTGGCCGGGCTGGACGGCGTCACCGGGGTCACCGCCACGCTGGGCATCGATGCCGCGATCGCCGCCAAACCGGATTGCCTGGTGTACTGCGCGATGGGTGACACCCGCCCCGTGGAAGCCACCCGCGATGTGATGGCCGCACTGGCCGCCGGGATCAATGTGGTCGGCTCGGCCCCGGGCGGCCTGCAGTTCCCCTGGGGCGCCATGCCGGACAAGGCAATCGCGCGGGTCGAAGAAGCTGCCCAGGCGGGCAATTCAAGCGTGTTTATCACCGGTGTCGACCCGGGGTTCGCCACCGACCTGGTGCCGTTCGCGATCGCCGGTACATGTCAGCGCATCGATCAGATCAAGACCATGGAGATCGCCGACTACGCCACCTATGACGGCACCGAGGTAATGTCGATCGTCATGGGATTCGGCAATCCGATCGACCAGCCCGGAATGTTGTTTCTCCCCGGAATCCTCAGCGCCGCTTGGGGGACCGCGATCCGGATGCTCGCCGCCGGACTGGGCGTCGAAGTCGAAGACATCACCGAGCACTACGAGCTGGAGCCCGCGCCCGAGGACATCGAGGTCGCGACCGGTGTCATCACCAAGGGCACGGTCGCGGCGATGCGCTTCCAGATCAACGGCATGGTCGGCGGTAAGCCGGTGATCGTCGTCGAACACGTCACCCGGGTGCGTGCGGACCTTCGACCGGACTGGGCGCAACCGGCCCAGCCCGGCGGCTCCTACCGCGTCGAGATCACGGGCGAACCGTCATATGTCGTGGACATCTGCCCCACCAGCCGCAAGGGCGACCACAACCACGCCGCGATCGTGGCGGCGGCCGGACGCATCGTCAACGCCATCCCCGATGTGGTGGCCGCCGCGCCGGGCATCCGCACCACACTGAACCTGCCGCTCGTCACGGGCAAAGGCCTGCACAGGCCGAGCTAGGCACCCGGGCGCAGCCGGCGATCACCCCGGCGACGCCCGCCCGGGCGGGGCAGGGTGAGCACCGGCCAGTCCTGCTCGGTGGCAGCCGAGGCCAGTCCCGGACGCGGATTCACCGGCCGTGGATGACCCACCAACCGCATCAGTGCACTGTCCTCGGGACCGTCGGCGTAGAAATAGCTGTGCGCGAGGTCGACCTGCGCGGTCCGTGAGAAGGCCTGTACCGCATCGGCTTTGCGGGCTCCCCAGATGATGGGCTCGACGATCCCGCCGGTCAGCCTGCCCTCGCTGTCGGTCACGAAGTGATTGCACAGCACGTGGCCGATCCCCAGGTGCCGTGCGACCGGCTCGGCATGAATGGTCAGCGCCGAGGAGCTCAACACGACGGTGTGACCGCGGTCCTGATGCCGCCGCACCACCTCGCGCATGTGGGGGTAGACCCGCTGAGCGATCCGGTTCTCGAAGAGGTACTCCCCCAGTTCGTCGAGTTCGAGCAGCGAGTCGCCGCGCAGGTAACCGGCTGCCCGCACCAGGAGCCGCTCGAACGGCATCCGGCCGATCCGGTAGCGCACGGAGGCTTCGACGATTCCGAGGATCTCGCCCACGGCGGCCTGCCGCCGGCGGATGCGGTGACCGGCGTGGGCCGTCGCGGTGAAACCGTCCACCAACGTGCCGTCGAGATCGAAGAAGGCGCCCACCCGCGCCCCACCCGGACCGGCGCCGATCTCCTCGAGCGACTGGGGTGGCGACAACGTGCGGCCCATGGGGCTACTAAACCAAGCCACCACGACACTCGGCCAGTCGAGACTAGAAATGGGAGATGACCCCAACCACAGACAGCATCGGGATCAAGGACGTCGCGGCCGTCATCGCCACCGGACGATTCGAGGAGTCGAGGGCCTGGTACACCCGGCTCCTCGACCGCGAACCCGACCTGGAACCGGTTCCAGGCGTCGCGGAATGGCAGCTGACGGCGACCGCGTGGCTACAGGTCGTCACCGATCCCACCGGCGCCGGGCGGTCGGCCGTGCGATTCGGGGTCGACGATTTGGACACCACCGCCGCGTGGCTGGGCGACAATGGTGTCGCCGTCACAGAACCGCAGGTCATTGCCGACATTGTCGCCGTCATCGATGTTGCGGATCCCGACGGAAATGAAGTGTCGTTCGTCGCCGAGCTCGCGTGAATCTGCCGGGTCGGGCCCCAGAGCGACCCGAGGTGGTACTAAACTAGAACACGTTTCACTTCTGTCCGGGTCGCAGCGGCCGGGACTCCCAGACCGCATTGCCATCGAAGGAGATCAGAATGCACACCGCACTGTGCGACGAACTCGGGATCGACGTCCCGATCTTCGCGTTCACCCACTGTCGCGACGTGGTGGTCGCCGTCAGCAAGGCCGGCGGTTTCGGCGTGCTCGGCGCCGTGGGATTCAGTCCCGAACAGCTCGAGATCGAGCTCAACTGGATCGACGAGCACATCGGTGACCACCCCTACGGCGTCGACATCGTGATCCCGAACAAGTACGAGGGCATGGACACCGACATGTCCGCCGACGATCTCAAGGGCATGCTGCAGTCACTGGTGCCCCAGGAGCACCTGGATTTCGCGAAGAAGATCCTCGCCGACCACGGCGTGCCGGTCGACCACAGCGATGACGACGCGCTGCAGCTGCTCGGCTGGACCGAGGCCACGGCGACCCCTCAGGTCGAGATCGCCCTGAAGCACCCCAAGATGACGCTCATCGCCAACGCGCTGGGCACCCCGCCCAAAGACATGATCGACCGCATCCACGCCGAGGGGCGCAAGGTCGCGGCGCTGTGCGGTTCGCCGTCCCAGGCCCGCAAGCACGCCGACGCGGGCGTCGACATCATCATCGCCCAGGGCGGCGAGGCCGGCGGTCACAGCGGCGAGATCGGTTCGATCGTGCTCTGGCCCCAGGTGGTCAAGGAGGTGGCCCCGGTTCCGGTGCTGGCAGCCGGCGGTATCGGCAGCGGCCAGCAGATCGCCGCCGCCCTGGCGCTCGGCGCCCAGGGCGCCTGGACCGGATCGCAGTGGGTGATGGTCGAGGAGAGCGAGCACACCGAGCAGCAGCACGCCGCATACGCCAAGGCGACCAGCAAGGACACCGTCCGCAGCCGCTCGTTCACCGGCAAGCCGGCCCGCATGCTCCGTAACGACTGGACCGAGGCCTGGGAGAACCCGGACAACCCGAAGCCGCTCGGCATGCCGTTGCAGTACATGGTGTCGGGCATGGCCGTCGCGGCGACGCACAAGTACCCCAACGAGAGCGTCGATGTCGCGTTCAATCCGGTGGGCCAGGTCGTCGGCCAGTTCAAGAAGGTCGAGAAGACCTCCGCGGTGATCGAACGCTGGGTGCAGGAGTACCTGGAGGCGACGGGCAACCTCAACGCACTGAACGAGGCCGCCGGCGTGTGATTGCGGCCGCCGGCAGCGGGTTCCTGATCGCCGTCCTGTGGATGGACCTGATCTTCGATGTGCAGGTGCTGTCCCATCGCAGGTCGGCCGAATTACCGGAACCCGCGCTGGCGTCCATCGCCGGCTACTACAGCCGCGCGACCACCACCTCGCGCCCGATGAGCCTGCTGATCGCCGCTGTCATGGCGATCCTGTTGGCGGCATTGGGCTTTCACGTTGCCGACGGCGCCGACCCGGCTTGGCTGACAGCGGTTTTCGTGGCGCTCGCCGCCGGCCCCGTGCTGCTGGCCGTGCTGCGCACCGTGCCCAACGCGGTGACTCTGGGTAGGCGCACCGGCAGCGTGGCCGAGCAGACGCGACTGGCACGCTCCATCTGCCGCGACCATCTGCTGTGCCTGGCGAGCATGTCCACCTTCCTCGCGCTGTGGCTGGTGACCGCGGCTTGAGTCATCAACGTGGCGGATTGCGGTCACTATCAGGCAGCAATCCGCCGCGTAAGTCGGTATGTGGTGCGCGGAACGCTGCGGGCGTAGACCGATGCCCATCGATTATGTATGGTTCCATACATAGCTGACGAAGGGTTCGACTGTTGACCAGTCCTCGTGAACGCATGGTGACCTCGGCCGCACTGTTGATCCGGGAGCGCGGCGCGCACCCGACGGCGATTGCCGACGTATTGGCCCACAGCGGCGCCCCACGCGGGTCGGCCTACCACTACTTCCCCGGCGGTCGCACCCAACTCCTCTGCGAGGCCATCGATTACGCGAGCGATCAGGTTGCGGCGCGGATCGACAAGGCCGACAGCGCGGTAGCGCTGCTCGACGCGATGATCGCCGGATTCCGCAAACAGCTGTCCGCCACAGACTTCCGGGCCGGTTGCCCGATCGTGGCGGTGACCGTCGAGGCAGGCGAACCCGGGGGCGACGGGCCCGCTCCCCTCGACCGCGCCGGGGAGGCCTTCACGCGCTGGGCCGGGCAGATCACCCGCCGACTCCAGAGCGACGGAGTGCCCGCCGAGCGCGCCGAGGAACTGGCCACCCTGGTCCTGACCGCGATCGAAGGCGCGGTGGTGATGGCGCGGGCCACCCGCGACGTCACCCCACTGGACCGCATCCACCGTCAACTTCGCGCACTCCTGCCGGAAGGAACTTCGTCATGACCGTCGATCAGTGGCAGCCCACCGCCTGCATCCTCTGTGAGTGCAACTGCGGCATCGTGGTGCAGACCGAGGACCGCGCCATCACCAAGATCCGCGGCGACAAGGACCACCCGGCGTCGCAGGGCTACACGTGCAACAAGGCACTGCGGCTCGACCACTACCAGAGCAACGCCAACCGGTTGACCGCCCCGCTGCGGCGTCGCCCCGACGGCAGCTACGAGGAGATCGACTGGGACACCGCGATCTCCGAGATCGCCGCCGGCTTCCTGGCAGTCAGGGACTCCCACGGCGGCGACAAGATCTTCTACTACGGCGGTGGCGGGCAGGGCAATCATCTCGGCGGCGCGTACAGCGGCGCCTTCCTCAAGGCGATCGGGTCACGCTACCGGTCAAATGCCTTGGCGCAGGAGAAAACCGGCGAGGCCTGGGTCGATGCCCACCTCTACGGCGGGCATACCCGCGGTGAGTTCGAGCACGCCGAGGTCTCGGTGTTCGTGGGCAAGAACCCCTGGATGTCGCAGAGTTTCCCGCGGGCGCGGGTGGTGCTCAACGAGATCGCCAAGGATCCCGACCGCGCGATGATCGTCATCGACCCGGTGATCACCGACACCGCCAAACTCGCCGAGTTCCATCTGCGGGTGCGGCCCGGCACCGACGCCTGGTGCCTGGCTGCGATGGCCGCGGTACTGGTGCAGGAAGACCTGTGCGACGAGGAATTCCTGGCCGCACATGTCAACGGTGTCGAGCCGGTCCGCGACGTGCTGCGGCAGGTGCCGATCAGCGACTATGCCGCGCGGTGCGGAGTCGACGAAACCTTGTTGCGCCAGGCGGTGCGACGGATCGCCGCGGCCGGCAGCGTGGCGGTCTTCGAGGATCTCGGTATCCAGCAGGCCCCCAACAGCACGCTGTGTTCCTACCTCAACAAGATGCTGTGGATCCTCACCGGGAACTTTGCCAAACGCGGTGGGCAGCACCTGCATTCGTCGTTCGCGCCACTGTTCGGCTCGGGTGGGGTCGGCCGTAGCCCGGTCACCGGCGCCCCGGTGATCGCCGGTCTGGTCCCATCGAACTCGGTGCCCCAGGAAATCCTCACCGACCATCCCGACCGGTTCCGGGCCATGATCGTCGAGAGCAGCAACCCGGCCCACTCGATCGCCGATTCGGCGGCGGTGCGGTCGGCACTCGAATCCCTCGAGCTCCTGGTGGTCATCGACGTCGCGATGACCGAGACGGCCCGGCTGGCCCACTATGTGCTGCCCGCCGCCAACCAGTTCGAGAAGCCCGAGGCGACCTTCTTCAACCTGGAGTTCCCGCACAACAACTTCCATCTGCGCCACCGGTTGTTCGAACCGCTACCCGGAACCCTGCCCGAGCCGGAGATCTGGGCACGCCTGGTCCGGGCCATCGGTGCGGTCGACGACGCCGAGCTGGGTCCACTGCGCCGCGCCGCCAGGGAGGGGCTGGACGCCTACGCCGTCGCGTTCCTCGGCGCGGTCGGCGCCAATCCCGGGCTCGGCCGGGTGCTGCCGTACGTGCTGTACGAGACCCTCGGACCGGTACTGCCGGAAGGTCTGGCCGGGGCCGCAGCACTGTGGGGTCTTGCCCAGAAGACCGCGATGACCTACCCGGACGCGGTACGCCGCGCCGGGCACACCGACGGCAACGCCTTGTTCGAAGCCATCCTCGCCGGGCGGTCCGGGCTCACGTTCACCGTCCACGAATACCAGGACGACTTCGCCCTGATCGGCCACCCGGATCACAAGATCGCGCTGGACATGCCCGAGATGCTCGCCGCGGTCCGGGAGCTGCCG
The DNA here is from genome assembly GCF_048282725.1 of Mycobacterium sp. 48b. Taxonomy (NCBI): domain Bacteria; kingdom Bacillati; phylum Actinomycetota; class Actinomycetes; order Mycobacteriales; family Mycobacteriaceae; genus Mycobacterium; species Mycobacterium sp. 48b. The sequence goes on along the minus strand of NZ_JBLVUL010000001.1, from coordinate 4,091,290 downwards.
ACCGTACCCTCGGCGCTGACCACCGAGGAGTTCCCGATGGTGCTCTCCGCCGGTGAGCGGCGTGCCTACACCGCCAACGACATCATCCGCGACCCGGGCTGGCGCAAGCGAGACACCAACGGTGCCCTGCGGATCAGCGTCGACGACGCCGCGGCCATCGGACTGCTCGACGGTGACATGGCCAGGATCACCACGGCGGCGGGCAGCGCGGAGGCCACCGTGGAGATCAGCGAAGCGATGTTGCCCGGGCACATCTCGCTGCCCAACGGGTTCGGTCTGGATCACACCGACGGCGACGGGCGCGCAGTCGTGCCCGGCGTGGCGCCCAACGAGCTCACATCGTCACAGTGGCGCGACCAATACGCCGGGACGCCGTGGCACAAGCACGTACCCGCCAGGGTCGACCGGGTTCCGGTCGACCCTGGCGGCCTGATCAACGTCCTCTGATCGTCAGGGCAGGGGCGCGGGCGGAGGTGGAACCGGGGCGGCCGGGCCGGCTGCCGGAACCGGCGCGCCGGGGCCTACCTGCGCAACCGGGGCGCCGGCAGGAACCGGACCGCCCGGGCCGGCGGGCAACGCCGCCGCCGCAGGATCCTGTGGCGCGGTCGGTACGTTCGGACCGGGGACCTGATTCGGAACGGGCGTGTTCATACCGCGTTGCGCAAGCCCGAGTACCAGTGCTTCCTTGCCGCTGATCTCCTGGTTCTGCACGGCGTGCCACAGATCCTTGAGATAGCTCAGGTTGGGGGTTTCGGCTCCCTGTCCCGTGGGATCCATCGTCGCCCCGGGCGGCAGGGCGTCGGGACTCGCCAGGTGGGGGGTTCCCACCGGGGCCGCGCCAGGTGCCGCCGGATCTCCGGCCGCGGCCTGAACCGCAGGCGCGGGACCAGCTGCCAGAGCCGGACCAGGGGCCGGTGCTGGGGCGGGCGGCACCACCGGATTGGGCGGCTCCGCGGCCGCCGCGGCGGCCATGGCCAACGCAACGACGGGGCCCGACACGCAGCCCGTCATGACGATCCCCAACCTACGGATGTCGACTCGCATTCTCGATGGCCTCCAGACTGTTGCTCCAGGGACAGATGGTAACGCTCGGTGCATCGTCGCGCGCGTTCAACTGTTACAACGCAAGAATCGGAACACGTTCCAATCCCAACGTCGAGGGACTTTCCGAAACCTGCTCCGAGCGGCCCCACCTGTGGTGTAGCAATGGCATTACGCCACTACACAACGTCGTCGCGAGGAGCGCCAACGCCATGCCGACTCTGAACCTCCCGCCCGGATTCGACTTCACCGATCCCGACATCTACGCCGAACGGCTGCCTGTCGAGGAACTCGCGGAGATGCGCAGGATCGCGCCGATCTGGTGGAACGAACAGCCGGTGGGTCAGGGAGGCTTTGACGACGGTGGGTTCTGGGTCGTCACCAAACACAAGGACGTCAAAGAGGTATCCCTGCGCAGTGACGTGTTCTCCAGCCAGGAGAAGACCGCCCTGCCGCGCTACCGGGATGGCACCGTCCAGCAGCAGATCGAACAGGGCAAGTTCGTGATGCTCAACATGGACGCCCCTCATCACACACATCTGCGCAAGATCATCTCGCGCGCCTTCACCCCCCGCGCGGTGGAACTCCTGCGTGCCGACCTCGCCGAGCGCGCCCGGACGATCGTGGCGAACGCGGCAGCCACGGGCTCGGGAGACTTCGTCGAGCAGGTGTCGTGCGAACTGCCGCTCCAGGCGATCGCCGGGCTCATGGGCGTACCGCAGGAGGACCGGATGAAGCTGTTCGACTGGTCCAATCAGATGGTCGGCGATCAGGACCCCGAGTTCGCCTCCAACGATGCGATCAGCGCCTCGGTGGAGCTGATCATGTACGGGATGCAGATGGCGGCCGAGCGGACCAAGAACCCCGGCGACGATCTGGTCTCCAAGCTTCTGCAGGCCGACGTGGAGGGACACAAGCTCTCCGACGATGAGTTCGGCTTCTTCGTCATCCTGCTCGCGGTGGCAGGCAACGAGACCACCCGCAACTCGATCACCCAGGGAATGATGGCGTTCGCCGATCATCCCGATCAGTGGGAGTTGTTCAAGAGGGAGCGCCCCGGCACCGCCGCCGACGAGATCGTGCGTTGGGCCACGCCGGTGACGTCATTCCAGCGCACCGCACTCGAAGACACCGAACTGGCCGGGGTGCCGATCAACAAGGGGCAACGGGTGGTGATGTTCTACCGCTCGGCGAACTTCGACGAGGACGTTTTTGAACACCCCTACTCTTTCAATATCCTGCGGGACCCGAACCCGCACGTCGGATTCGGCGGCACCGGTGCGCACTACTGCATCGGCGCGAACCTGGCCAGGATGACGATCGACCTGATCTTCAACGCCATCGCCGATGGCATGCCCGACCTGACTCCATTGGCGGCGCCGGAACGGCTCCGGTCGGGCTGGCTCAACGGCATCAAACATTGGCAGGTCGACTACCTCGGCGGCGCCGGTGCGAAATCTGCTGCGGCTCAACAGGAACCGGGTAGTCGATGATGGACCGCCAGTAATCCTCCGGGATCTCGGTATTCGACCGCAGCACGATCGCCAGACCGGTAGCCATCGCGATGCCGAGTAGCCCGAGCCACAGTCCGGCGAGTGCGATCGCAATCCAGAGCACCGTCGTCAGCGTGGGCCACGGCGATACCAGCGCGAGCACCGGCGCGAAGAAGAACCCGGTTCCGATGTAGGCGGCCGACCCGGCCCGGTCGGCCGCCATCACGAAGTGCAGCCAACGTGGTATCGACTGGGGCCACTGGGGTGAATTGCGCATCCTTGCCTCCTCTGCGGGACCTGATCCACGGTGGCGCGGACCGGGTAATCTGCGCAATTACCCGTCAGGTAGTGGTTATCCCGCGGCGCGTGGGTGAGACTCGGAAGGTGACCAGCGCGGCAACCCAGACACCGATCGGCTCACTGATGCGCGACTGGCGATTGCGCCGCCGGATCAGTCAATTGGACCTGGCCATCGAGGCCGATGTGTCGGCGCGGCATCTCAGCTTCATCGAGACCGGACGCTCGGTGCCGAGTCGGGCCATGGTGCTGCGACTCGCCGATGCCCTCGAGGTCCCGCTGCGAGACCAGAACCAGCTGTTGCTCGCGGCCGGACTGGCACCGGTGTACGCCGAACGGACACTGGAGGATCCCGAGATGACCGCAGTGCGTGACGGCGTGACCCGAGTGTTGGACGCCTACAACCCATTTCCCTGCGTGGTCATCGATCGCACCTGGAACCTGTTGCAGGCCAACGCAGGTACCGCGGTGATGCTGGAAGGGGTCGCTGCGCACCTGTTGGACCGGCCCAATGCGCTGCGGCTCACCCTGCATCCCGACGGCATGGCCCCGCGGATCCAGAACCTGGCCGAGTGGCGCCATCACCTGATCAGCCGGCTGCGCCGCGAGGTCACCGTGAGCGGGTCGACCGAACTGGCAGACCTTCTCGCCGAGGTCGAGTCGTATCCGGGAGGTATGGAACCGGTCCGCGATCTCGGCGGAGTCGTGGTCCCTCTCGAGCTGGCCGGCCCTGACGGCACGGTGCTGACCTTCCTCAGCACCGTCACGACCTTCGGCACCGCGCTGGACCTGACCGCCGCGGAGCTCAGTATCGAGGCATTCCTGCCCGCGAATGCCGAGACCGCCGCCGCACTGCGCTGAATCCAGCACATCGAATGGAGTGGTCTGACCACTTGACCTCTGACCGTCGGACGGGCAGCATGACGGTATGGCGTTACAACCGGTCAACCGCAAATCCGTACCCGAGGACGTCTTCGAGCAAATCGTCGCCGAAGTGCTCACCGGCCAGATTCAGCCGGGCGAACCGTTGCCCAGCGAACGGCGGCTGGCCGAGGTGCTCGGGGTGTCCCGCCCAGCCGTACGTGAGGCGATCAAGCGGCTCACCGAGGCCGGGCTGGTCGAGGTACGGCAGGGCGACTCGACCACGGTGCGGGACTTCCGCAAACATGCCGGCCTCGATCTGCTCCCCCGATTGTTGCTGCGCGCAGGTGAACTCGACGTCGGCGTGGTCCGCAGCATCCTGGAAACCCGCCTGCACAACGGCCCGAAGGTTGCCGAGTTGGCGGCCCGGCGGGCACCCGCAGACCTCATCGGCCGGCTCGGCCGCACCGTCGACGCCCTGACGGCCGAACCGGATCCGGTCGAGCAACAGCGCCAGGCACTCACCTTCTGGGATCTGATCGTCGACGGTGCGGATTCGATCGCATTCCGCCTGATGTACAACACCCTTCGGCAGACCTACGAGCCCGCGCTCCCGGCGCTGGCCACCATGATGGCCGCCGAGGTCGGCCGTCCCGACGCGTACCGGCGGATCGTCGAGGCCATCGAGGCGGGCGACCCCGCAGCCGCGCGCCACGCGGCCCAGGACCTGCTGGAGCCGGCCACCGAGGCGCTGATGGGTGCCCTCGAGGCGCTGGAGGAAACCCGATGACGCGCAACGCATTCACGCTGGGTGACGCGGCACGGGAATTCGTCAGACACCCCTCGCCGTGGATGATCGGCACCGCACTCGTGATCAGCGTCGCCGCGCGGTGCGCGGTCGGCGACTGGCAACCCACCGACCTGCTCGTGCCCGCGGTGATGCTGGTGCTGTTCCCATTCTTCGAATGGATCGTCCATGTCTTCGTACTGCACTGGCGGCCAAGGAGGTTCGGCCCGATCACCCTGGATTCGCTGTTGGCTCGCGACCACCGGCTACACCACGTCGACCCACGCGACATCCCGCTGATCTTCATACCGTGGCGGGCTCTGCTGTGGATCCTGCCCGTCGCCGTCGCCGTCGCCCTCCTGGCGTTCCCGCGTCTCGGACTGGGGCTGACGTTCCTGTCGCTGCTGACGGTGCTGGGCCTGTGCTACGAGTGGTGCCACTACCTGATCCACAGCGACTACAAGCCGAAAACCCGTGCATACCGTGCGGTTTGGCGCAACCATCGGCAACACCACTACAAGAACGAGCACTACTGGTTCACGGTCACCACCGCCGGAACCGCCGACCGGGTACTGGGGACCCATCCCGACCCGGCGACGGTGTCCACCTCACTGACGTCGAAGAACCTGCACGCGACTACGACTGCACAACAATAGGATCGCCCAGGTGCACCGTGTTGAAGTACCAGTCGGCGTTGTCCGGACTCAAGTTGATGCAGCCGTGGCTGACGTTGGCGTAGCCCTGTGATCCCACCGACCAGGGTGCCCCGTGCACGTAGACACCACCCCAGGTTACGCGGACCGCGTCGTAGACGGTGAGCTTGTACCCCTCCGGGTCACTCAGCGGAATGCCGATGGTGCGCGAATCCATCACCACGACGGGCTCTTTGGCCAGTGCACTGAAGGTACCGACCGGGGTCGGGTGCTTGGGCTTACCCATCGAGGCCGGCATGGTGCGGGCCACCGCGCCGTCGATGCTGACCGTGAAGGTGTGGGCATCGATGTCGGCCACACCGAGCACCTCCGACCCCGTTTCGAAGCTGGTCTTGGCACCGCCGGCGGATACGGAGATCTTCGAATGAGCCGGCCACAACTGATCGGGCTTCCACTGCATCACGTCATCGCTGAGCCAGGTGAATGTGCCTGTGGGAGTGTGCGGTGAGCTGATCTGCAGGCTGCTCTGCGCCGCGGCGCGGTCGGTCACGGGCTTGTCGAAGGTCACGGTGAGCGGCATGGCGACACCGACCACCGAACCCGCGGCAGGCTCGATGGTCGCGCCCGGCTCGGGCGTGCGCACCGCGGCCGATGCGACATCGACCGTGCTCGCGGCAGCCAAGGTGGCGACACCAATCGCCGCAAACACTTTCAGTACCGACGCTCGAACGGTTCCGAATGACGACGAGGGGGCGCTCAGCATTACACCAGTGTAGGTGCTCGCCGGAACTGAACCTTTCAGGCGCAGCGTGACGGCGGCAGATCGGTGTTGACGGTCGCGCAAAGAGTTGCCCATGGTGAACACATCGACCCGACGGGTCAGAACGTTTCACCGCAGGATCGGAGGCCGCACCTCGGTCTCAGCAACGTCACAGAGATCACGGCGCGGAGGGAACCGGCGCCTGTGGGTCGGGCACGGGCGGGACCGGTTCCGGCGCGGCTGGGACCGCTTCGGGCGCCGGCGGTGCAGGGTCGGCCGCCGGAGCCTGTGCAGCCGTCTGCTGTATCGGTGCCGCCTCTTGCGGCGCACTCTGCGGAGGCGGCGGCGCAACCTCGGGGGCCGGAGGTGGCGGCGGAGGGAGCGCCTCCGATGTCGGGGACGGTGCCGGGGCCACCGCAGGGTCTCCCGGCGGCATCTGGCCTGCCGACGGCGGCTGCTGCCCCGCGTCGGCAGGCGGGACGGCGGGCACCTGCTCGGCCACCGGCGGTGACAGCTCCGATGGCACCGGTAACGGTTCGGAGCCCGCAGGTGCGAGCTGCTCACCCGGCACCACGGCCGTCTCCGGCGGGGCCGGGACGCTTTGGTCGACGGTGTACTCCGGTGGGGCGTCCTGGACCACGGGTTCGAGGACGGGCGGAACTTCGGCCGCCGGCGCGGGCGCAGCCGGGACTGCAGAGGGCTGTTGCACCGAGGCCGAGTCACCCGACGTACTCACCACCGGGCGGGTACTTCGGTGCGGGGTCGGCTCTGACCCGGGCAGCAGTTGCTGTCCGATGGCCAGCGCCAGCGAGACCCCGAAGGCCAAGACTCCGCCGACCAATATCGCCAGTGGCGTCAATTGTGTAGCGGGCCAGCGCCAACCGGTCCGTGCCACGCTGTCGTCGGCTCCCGGACGGCTCCGTCGCACCGAAGCCAGCGCGGCGCCCCTGGCCAGCGGCAGTCCGGGTTCGGCCGGCGTGAACACCGGTACCCGCAGTGCCTGCTCCAATTTCGGCAGCACGGAGTCCAGGTCGACGGCAGATCCCACGACCACCAGCGCATCGGGACGCGGATCGGCCGCATCGAAGGTGTCGGACAACCAGGAGGTCAGGCCGGCCACCGTCTCGATGCCACGGCTCACCGAGGTCTGCACCGGATCGTGCGCGCCGACCGTCATCGCTTGTACGACATCGGGTTCCAGAACGCACACGCCCGTCGTGCCGAATCCGACGATGCCGGCGACCCGTCGCGCCAGAGCATCGGTCGCCTGGGGCAACCGCACCGGGATCACCTGGACGAACCCGGCGTCGGCGAACTTCTTCAGCAACACCGCCGCCTCGGCGGCCGCCCCCGAACTCCAGGTGACACCGATCGCCGTCAGCCGCAAACCTTGTTCTGCGGCAACCCTTTCGGCACGGCGAACGGCCTTCACGACATCGGCGCAGATGTCATCGGTTCGTGCGGGCGCAAGGCCACGGATATCGAAGGAGTCGTGGTCGACGGTCGCCCCGTCGGCCTCGCTGCCCTCGACCAGGACCAGACCGACGGTGGACGGTGTCAACGAAACACCGAGCACCGCGTCCACATGCACCCCCGAAAAGTGTGGCCGTCGTCCAAACGTTTCACGGTGACATTACCGGGTGGCAGCATCGCTTCTCTCCCCTGCACCGCCCCTGCGCCTGCGGCCGGCCCGCGCGAAATGTGCTGTGCCGCAGAACACCGAGTACACGCCGACATGTCGGTTTGCCGTCGGCGAAGTCAAACAGCGGCGCGCGAGCTGTTTGCGTGGCAAGGTCATGGCCCATGCAGCAAGTGCAGGATTCACCGCGGCACTGCACGTTCTTCGGCCACCCCATCGGTCTGGCCAATCTGTTCGGGGTGGAATTGTGGGAGCGTTTCTCGTTCTACGGGATGCTCACCATCCTGGGCTACTACCTCTACTACACGGCCGCCGACGGGGGCCTGGAGTTACCCAAGAGCACTGCCACCGGCATCGTCGGCGCATACGGGGGGCTCGTCTACCTGTCCACCGTCCTGGGCGCATGGGTCGCCGATCGGCTGCTGGGCATGGAACGCACGGTGTTCTACGGCGGGGTGATCGTGATGGCCGGCCACGTCGCCCTCGCCGTGGTTCCGGGCCTGGCAGGCGTCGGGGTCGGCCTCGTCCTGGTCGCGCTGGGATCCGGCGCACTCAAGGCCAACGCGTCCTCACTGCTGGGCACGCTCTACGACAAGGACGACCCACGTGCCGACGGTGGCTTCACGCTGTTCTACCTCGGAATCAATCTCGGTGCCTTCATCGGACCGCTGGCAACGGGATTGCTGCAGACCCGCGCCGGCTTCCACTACGGGTTCGGCGCGGCGGCCGTCGGCATGGCGCTGGGACTCACGCAGTACGTGGTGTTCCGGCGCAACCTCGGGAGCCACGGACGCATCGTGGCAAACCCGTTGCCGCCCCGGTCAATCGGCAAGGCCATCGGCGTCGTCGCCGCACTGGCCGTCGCCGTGGCCGTGCTGTTCACCACGCACCTGGTCAAACTGGCCAACCTGTCGCAATTCACCACCGGCGTGATCGTCGTGGCGTCGGTGATGTATTTCGCGGTGATGCTGACCAGCACCAAAGTGTCCGACACCGAACGCATCCGGGTTCGCGCATTCATCCCGCTGTTCATCGCCAACGCGGTGTTCTGGTCGCTGTTCCAACAGACCTTCACGGTGCTGGCGGTCTACTCCGACGAACGGGTCAACTGGTCGGTGTTCGGCTGGACCGCACCGTCGAACTGGATCGGATCGATCGAACCGGTCTGGATCATCCTGCTCTCGCCGTTGTTCGCGCTCATGTGGACCCGGCTGGGCAACCGTGCGCCGACAACTCCGCGCAAGTTCGCCTACGGCGTCATCGGCATGGGCGCGGCGTTCCTGATGTTCCTGCCGATGGCACCGACGACCGGAAAGGTGGTGCCCGCGCTGCTGGTGGCCGGCATCATGGTGGTGTTCGCGGTGTCCGAGCTCCTGCTGTCACCGATCGGGCTCTCGGTGACGACAAAGCTTGCGCCAGAGGCGTTCCGGGCTCAGATGATGGCGCTGTTCTTCTTCTCCGTCGGCCTCGGTACCGCCATGTCGGGCGTGCTCGCGCAGCACTACGACCCCGCGCACGAATTCGCCTACTTCGGCGTACTCGGGGTGGTGGCGATCCTCGTCGGTGTCCTGGTGCTGCTGATGTCACCGCGGATCAGCCGGCTGATGGAAGGCGTTCACTGACTTCCGGACAGGATCTCCGCCAGCAGCGGTGGCTCGATGTTCCCGCCTGAGACGATCACCGCCGCCGGACCGGGAGGCGCCGCCGCCTTGCGGTAGCCCGCGAGCGCCACCGCACCGCTGGGTTCGGCGACCAGGTGCGCCCGGTGCGCGAGTTCCCTTACCGATGACCGGATCTCGTCCTCGGTGACGGTGATGACATCGTCGAGCACACGCTGCAGGTGCGCGAAGGTCAACGCCGACGGTGTCGAGCGCAGTCCGTCGGCGATGGTCCGGTTTCGTTGCGCCACCGGCCAGTCCACACGGCGCCCGACGGCCAGACTTTCAGCGGTGTCCGCGGCGAGCTCCGGCTCGACTCCGAATATCTCGGCCCGCGGGCACATCGCACGGATCGCGGTGCCCACACCTGAGGCCAGGCCACCGCCGCTGATCGGGATGAACACCGATGCGACATCGGGTAGATCCTGCGCGATCTCCAGCCCGATGGTGCCCTGCCCGGCGATGACGTCGGGATGATCGAACGGTGGTACCAACACGCCGCCGGTGCGCTCGACCAGTTCGGCGGCAACCGATTCACGTTGCCCGGCCTCGCACAACACCACCTGCGCACCGCGATCCCGGGTTGCCCGCACCTTCACGTCCGGCGTCTCCTCGGGCATCACGATGTGGGCGGCGACGCCGTAGGCCGCTGCCGCATAGGCCACCGCCTGAGCATGATTGCCGCTGGAGTAGGCGACCACTCCCCTGGCCCGCACCCCGGGATCGAGCCGGCCCAGCGCGTTGAACGCGCCCCGGATCTTGAAAGCACCGATCGGCTGCAGATTCTCGGGCTTGAGCCACAACGGCCGTGCGGGGTCTCCCCATCCCGACCTCAGGAGCGGGGTCCGGACGATGTCGGGGGCGATCCGCCGGGCCGCGGCGTCGATGTCGTCGAGGGTTACCAGCTTCACGACACAAGTCTCTCCCGCGGACCGGACCGGCCGAAGGCGGGGCCTCGCCGCCACCCGTTACCGTGGAGCCGCAGACCCGCCGGCCTTGGAGTGCTCACGTGACCCAGTACAGCTTCGGCATCGTCCCCCGTTACGCCGAGATCGATCAACAGGGTGTGGTGTTCAACGGCCATTACCTGACCTGGTTCGACGAAGCGTGTACCGGGCTGTTCGACCATCTGCGCGTCGGTTATGCCGACCTGATCGCCGAGGGTATCGACATGCAGGTGGTGCACACCGAGATCGATTTCCGCGCGCCCGTGAGGTGGCGGGAGTCGGTGCGGGTCGCCGTGCGGTGCGAAAACATCGGCACCACCAGCTTCACCCTGGGTTTCACGGTGCTGGGCACCGACGCCTCCGGTGACGAGCAGCCCAGGGTGTGCGGCAGCAATGTCTACGTCGTCGTGTCGACGGAGGACTGGGCCAAGCGGCCTGTTCCCGAGGGCGTTCGCACGGCTCTCAGTTCCGTTGCCGGTCAATAAATCTGCCCACCCGCACGCTGAGCGGCCCGAAATTCGCGTTGAAACGCCAGTTCGGGAGTAGCACAATCGATGTGCACGGCGATGTCGGCCGGTGAGGGGGAAATCATGACGCACGCCAACCAAGGCGGATTCGATGACGGCGGTTTCGATGACGATGTTCCGGAGGCCGACGTCGTGGAACAACTGATACCGGTCGGTGTCGACGACGAGGACGACGCGATGTCCGATCTGCGGCGGGTGCGGATCTCGACGGATGCCGACGCCACCGAGGCGGACCTGATCGATCAGGCCATCGTCGTGCCGCTGGACGACGACTCCGACTTCGATCGCTGAAAAGAAAGAAAGGATGCCCGGCATGCGCTTGCCCGATGCACTCGACAGCATCACTGCCGATACCGCGACGACCTCACGGGTGTTCGGTGACCCGTATGTGACGCCCGACGGGGCGACGGTGATACCGGTCAGCAAGGTCCGGCACCGGCCGGACAGCGGGCGGTCCACCACCAGACCGCTGGGGATTTTCGTCGTCAAGGACGGCAAACCCACCTGGGTTCCCGCGGTGGACACCACGCGTATCGCGTTGATGGGTGAACTGATCGGGTTGGTGGCAGCGACATTGGCCACTGTGGCTATGGTGCGTCGTCCGCCGTGGCCCGACGTGCGTGGCGAGTTCTCGCGGCGACTCTGACCCGCCGTAACCGCCACGCAAGGGCGAGCACGACCAGTGTCAGCAGGGCGAACACCCACGGCCAGGCCCCGTGCCGGTGCACCCACCCCGCGAGCGTGCCCTGCAAACGCCCGGCGGCGGCGATCACCGGGTCATCGACATCGCCTGCGGCACTGAACAATTGGATCTCGTACCAGCCGTAGTACGCGACGTATGCGCCGACGATGATCAACAGTGCTCCGCTGATCCGGCTGATATAGGGAACGATGCGGCGCAACCGGTCGACCACCACCGTGCCTGCCAGCGCGGTGGCGACGGCAAGCACTCCGACGATGAGGGTGAAACCCGCGGTGTACGCGGCGAACACCGCCACCCGATGCAGAGGCGCGTTCGATTCCAGCGTCGCCCCGGTGACCGCCAGGAAGGGCCCCACGGTGCACGACAGCGACGCCAGCGCGTACCCGACTCCGTATCCGGCCATCGAACCGAGGCGCGCGGTCGGTGCCCAGCCCGCGCGGCCCGACAGCGCGTCCGGCAGCAACAATCCCAGCCTGCGGCCCGCCAGCAGCCAGAATCCGAGAACGATCAGGACGACACCGATGACCAACGTCGCATAGGGCAGGTAGCGCTGGACGGTGTTGGCAGCCGCGACCGTGAGCAACCCGAATGTGCCGAACACCGCGACGAATCCGGCGCTCATCACCATGGTGGCGACGAGTGCACGTCCCAACGCGGGCAACGGTCCGCGTGGAGCGTCACCCCGTACCACCAGCGCGAGGTACCCGGGCAACAGGGCGAATCCGCACGGGTTGAGCGCCGCGACCAGGCCGGCGCCGAACGCCAACCCCACCAAGTTGTCCGGCACGCCGGCTGACTAGCTCTTCAGCGCCGCGACCCGGTCGGCCAGCTCCTGCTGCGGCATCGCCGAAGTGGGGTTGTTGACGAACGTGGACGACCCGTCGGCGCGGTAGAAGACGTAGGCAGGTTGCCACGGGACGTTGTACCGCGCCCAGATCGACCCGTCAGCATCGTTGAGGTTGGGGAAATTGAGGTGGTACTTGTCGACGAACCCCTGCATGGCCCCGACATCCGAGTGGGCTGCCACCCCGACGAAGCTGACCTGTGGATTGGCCGCGGCAACCTGACTCACCGACGGTGCCTCGGCATTGCAGAACGGGCACCACGGCGTCCAGAACCACAGCACCGCAGGCCGCCCGGCCAGGCTCGACCCGTTGAACGGGGCACCCGACAACGTGGTGCCGGTGAACTGCATTCGATCGTCGGCCGCTGCGGTCGGCGCTGCGACCAGTGCGAACACCATCGCGACCGCGGACAGCAGGCCCATCAGTCCGGATGTGGACGACCGGCGCAACCGCGGGAGTCGCATCCTCATGGCAGGTCTCCTTTGCTCAGGGCGCAGCACACGCGCGGCATGCGCATACCCACTGACACGACGCTCGACACCCGTGGGTTCAACGTCCCCCGTAGCGCTCAGTTCTGCCGGGGCAACAACTCGGTGGTGAACCGGTCCAGGAAGGCGGCGCGGTCGGCCGGACCCGCCGCCCTGATCACGAACTTGGTCAGGCCCGCGGCCAGGTAGCGATCGAGCTGGCGGTGCAGGTCGGGCCAGTCGGCGGCGATCAGGTCCTCAGGGTCGACGCCTGGTCTGCGGCGACGGACGGCGGCGAGCAGATCGGCAGGCAACGTGCCGTCCCCGACGGCGAGGCTGATGCCGAAGTGGTCGGGCTCGATGGTCCGTCCTGCCGCAATCGCCTCGGCCTCGATCCGCCGCCGGGCCACGGCCGCCTCCTCGGGAGTCAGGAAACTGCCCAGCCACCCGTCGCCGAACTTGCCGATGCGGGTCAGGGCCGCCGGGGCCGACCCGCCCAGCCAGATGTCGACCGGCGCCGCGGGTACCGGTTGTACCTGCGCGGAGCGGACCGTGAAGTAATCCCCCTCGAACGGCACGTCGCCGCCGCGCAGAGCCTTCCGCAACAGGTCCAGCGATTCGTCGAAGACCGCCGCCCGACGGCCATCGGGCACGACGAAGATCTCCCGCTCGGCAGGCAGGGCCGAATGCAGGCCGAACACGGGCAGTACCCGCTTGGGTGCCAGGGCTGCCAGCGACGCCAGTTGTTTGGCCACCAGAACCGGATGGCGTCCCGGCAGGATCGCCACCGAGGTCCCGACCTTCAGCCGTCGGGTACGGGCCAGCGCATAGGCCATGCCCACGACCGGGTCCACCGCCGGGGTGTAAACCAGTTCTGAGAACCACACCGAGTCGACCCCGGAACTCTCCAGGTGATCGACGACGCCGTCCAACTCGCCCGGGGCGGTCTCGGCGCCGAGTCCCACGCCGAAGCGAACCTTCATTCCGGGTGTCCCATGCCATTCATACTCCGCGTAACACGCGGAGTGCGCCTCTTGTGCCCGGTCCTTCGGCGGTTCACAGTAAGACAATGAGCGAACAATGGATTCAAGGGTGCTTGGTCCAGCGGATCATGTTTCGTGATGGCCTGGTGCTCAACCTCGACGACTACAACGAACTGGTCATCTCGGTTCCACTGGAACTGACGCTCCCGGCCACCGGTACCGACGATTCCGAAGTGGTGTCGCTCGACCCGCGCGCGATGCGCAACGAGGTCCGCCCGCTGTTCGATTTCGCCGGCCAACGCTGCACGCATGCCGACTGGGAGAATGACGGCAGCCTGCACCTGTGTTTTTCCGACGGCCACCGGATCGATGTGCGGCCCGACGAACGCCAGACCTCGTGGGAGTTGTACGGCAAGTACCACGGCTACGCCGCATGCCTGCCGCACGGGCGGGTGCGCGTCGTCCGCCACGATCAGGATGACTCGGGCTGAACCGGCATGGGGCGCGGCCGTGGGTACCTACCGCAGGGGCATCAACCGGCCCCGACCCCGATGATCGGGATCCAGACGCCGAACAGCCAGACTCCCCATTGCCGGAATCCGTTGTCCCACACTGGGTTCAAGTCGTAACCCCAGTAGTTGACGGTCGGCGGAAGCGGCCCGCCCCGCCAGTGGAACGGCGGCGGTGGACCCCAGCCCCACGGCGGCGGGCCTTTACGGTCGTCCCACCAGTCGTGCCGGTTGTTGGCCCACCACGGACCCTTGTCGTCCCAGTGATCGCGGTGGTCGAAATCAGGGCCACGGTTGCCGAAATCGCGTCCTCGATTGTCGAAATCACGGTCATGGCCGGGCGGCCCGCCGTTGCAGAACGGGAAGCAGTCGTCGTTGCCGTGCCCCGGCTTGAGCGGGACGGGCACAGCGGGCGACGCCGACGCCACCGGGACCCCCACCCCAGCAGCGCCTATTCCGAACGCGCCGACCGTCAACGCAGCCGCCACGAACTTGGTCAGTTTCATACCTGGACCTCCTACAGTCGTGACCCCGGCGCCGGCCATCCCCCAATGGCCCGGCGCCGCAACGCCTTGCAACTCACCGCTGGACCGAGCGGCGAAACGTGCACCCCGGAGGGGTATCGCCACGACGGATCCGAGCGTTACGCGTTCTCCCGTCGGCTCCGGCTCTAACCTGGCGGTGTGGGTATCGCACCGCGGGTCAATGGAGCGCCTCCTCCCGACGTGCCGCGCGCGGCGATCGAACTCGGATCGTGGCAGTTCTGGCGCGAGGACGACGACATCCGGGACGGAGCATTCGCCGCGCTACGCCGCGAAGACCCGGTGTCGTACCACCCGGCGTGCGTCCTCGAGGGCTTTCCCGAGAGCCCTGGGCACTGGGCAGTGACCAGGTACGACGATGTCTTCCATGCCAGCCGCCACCCGGAGATCTTCAGCTCTGCCTCGGGGATCACCATCGGCGACCAAACAGCGGAATTGGCCGAGTATTTCGGCTCGATGATCGTGATGGACGATCCCCGTCACACCCGGCTCCGCAACATCGTGCGCAGCGCGTTCACGCCGCGGGTCGTGGCCCTGATCGAGGATTCCGTCCGGGACAGGGCCCGCAGGCTGGTCGCCGACATGGTGGCCAGAAATCCCGATGGCAACGCCGAACTCGTCGCGGAACTCGCGGGACCCTTACCGCTGCAGATCATCTGCGACATGATGGGGATCCCGGAACCGGACCACCAGCGGATCTTCCACTGGACCAACGTGATCCTGGGGTTCGGCGACCCTGATCTGACCACCGACTTCGACGAGTTTCTCCAGGTGGCGATGGACATCGGCGCGTACGCGACCGCGCTGGCGGACGAGCGCCGTGCGGTGCCCACCGAGGACCTCACGACAAGCCTGGTCCAGGCCGAGGTCGACGGTGAACGGCTGACGTCGGCGGAGGTGGCCTCGTTCTTCATCCTGCTGGTGGTCGCGGGCAACGAGACCACCCGCAACTCCATCAGCCACGGCGTGCTCGCACTCACCCGATTCCCCGAAGAGCGCGAGAAGTGGTGGTCGAGGTACGAGGAACTCGCCCCCACCGCGGTGGAGGAGATCGTGCGCTGGGCGTCGCCGGTGAGCTACATGCGCCGCACGGTCACCCAGGACACCGTGCTCGGCGGCACGTCGCTTCCCGCCGGAGCCAAGGTGACGCTGTGGTACGGATCGGCGAATCGGGACGAGTCGAAGTTTGCCGATCCGTGGCGGTTCGATGTCACCCGCCATCCCAATCCCCATCTCGGATTCGGTGGCGGCGGTGCACATTTCTGCCTCGGAGCAAACCTGGCGCGGCGCGAGATCACCGTGGCGTTCGAGGAATTGCACCGCCAACTACCCGACATCGTTGTGACCGAGGAGCCCGACCGGCTGCAGTCGCAGTTCATCCACGGCATCAAACGCATGCCGGTGGCCTGGTCCACCCGCTGAGGGTCTACCTGACCGTCAGGGTGCTCAGCATCGCCGGGTGATAGAGACAGTAGAAGGCGTACTCCCCCGCTTCCTCGGGAGCCGTCAGCGTCGCACGGCCCTTGCCCTCGACGTGAACGTCGAACAGGCCCTTGGTCCGCGAGGTCACCGAATGCTCGACCTCGTCATTGTTGATGATCGTGATCTCGGTCCCCGGTGCGACCGGCCCGAGAGATCCGAATCCCATGCCCTCGATCACGATGGCGGGACCGGTCGGTACCGACGTGCCGGGGCTGGCGGTTACCGTCTCGGAATGCTGACCGTGGCCGGACGGCGAATTGGCTTGTCCGCAAGCCACAGTCGCCCCGGCGAACAAGACCAACGAAACCGTCAACGCTGCAAGTCGAAACACCGGGCCCCCTCAGATTCGCCTGTCCCCAGACAATTATCAGTCCCGTCAGCGTGCGATGTGCCCGATTCAGGCCAGCCGACCTCGATCTCGCCGGCCCACGACCACACCCGCCGCGAAGGCGGCGGCCAGCACACCGACGATCGCCCAGGCGAGCACGCCGGAACCGCCGACCAGGTCGTCGAGGTTGGTCAGGATCAGCACCAGCGCACCCAGCAGACCCGCCAGACCGAGCGCCGGGGCGATCCGCACCCGCCACAGTGAATGACCGTGCCGGTCACGGGCGAAATGCACCAGAACCGCGACGCTGGTGGCGATCATCAGGAGCACCACGCCGACCGTCGTCGCACCGGCGAACCAGGTGTAGAACTGCGCGGCGGGGTCCAGCCCGAACACCACTGCCAGCAGGACACTCACCGCCACGACACCGGAGATCCACAGTGAGGCCCGGTGCGGCGAACCGTGCCGGTCGTGCGGTTGGCTCAGCCGGGCGGGCAGCACGTCGCGTTGCGCGAGAGCGAACACGTACCGCGACGCGACATTGTGGAAGGCCAGGATGCACGCGAACAGGCTGGTGAAGTAGAGCACCGTGATGATGTCGGCGCCGGCCGCGCCGATGTACCGGTGCGCGGTGTCTCCGAGGAAGGTGGAGCCCGAGTCGGTGGCCCGAGCGATCGCCTGCTCGTCGCCCCAACCCGAGATCAACGCCCAGCTGGTGATGGCGTAGAACACCCCGATCAGGATCAGCGCCAGATAGGTGGCCCGCGGGATCGTCCGCTCGGGGGTGCGGGCCTCGTCGCGGACGATCGCGGTGGCCTCGAACCCGACATAGCTGATGATCGCGAAGAGCAGCCCGATTCCCAGTGACCCGGAGAAGATGGCACTCGGGTTGACGATGCCCGAAGACAGTCCGTGGTCACCGCCATTGGCCACGATCACCAGGTCGAGCACCAGCACGATCGCGATCTCGGCGGTGAGCAGGACGCCCAGCACCCGGCTGGACAGCTCGATGTTGCGGTAGCCGAGGTAGGTGGTGACGGCGAAGGCCGCCGCGGCGAACACCCACCAGGGCAGCCCCGGCCCGCCGGCCAGCTCGACGACACCGGCCCCGGCGGGGCCGAGCAGTCCGTACACACCCGCTTCCAGTGCCACGTAGCTGACCAGTGCCACGAAGGCGATGCCGATGCCGGTGGGCAAGCCGAGCGATTGACGAACATACGAGAAGAAGGCGCCCGCCTCGCCGACGTACGGAGTCATCGCGGTGAAGCCGACCGCGAACAACAGCAGCACCACGGTGGCGGCGATGAACGTGGCGGGGAATCCGGCGCCGTTGCCCGATGCGATCCCCAACGGCACCACGCCCCCGATCACACCCAATGGTGCGGCCGCGGCCACCACCATGAAAACGATCGAGGCCACCCCCAGGTTGCCGCGCAGCTGCCGACCGCCCGGCGGCGGCTGATAGCCCAACGATTCTGGGGCTGTGGTGGTTTCGGACATGCTCGACCGTCCTTGCTGCAGCGTGCGCGTGAATATGACCCGGGGAACATAGGGCCGGGGTGTGCCGGCTCACCAGGTCTGGCGTCATCGTGCGCAAAAGTCGGTTTGTCTACCGGGCTCCCAGGACATCGAGCATTCCCGCCGCCGACCGCGGCCAGGTGAACTGCTCGGCCCGCTGCCGGGCACTGATGCGTCGCAGCGGTTCGGGCCGGCCGATCACCGAGGTGACGGCCCGCGCGATGGCGTGTGCGTCGTTGTCGGCAGTGGCCCCGCTGTCACAGGTGAGGATCTCGGCCAGCGCGGAGGTCCGCGACACCACCGCCGGAGTTCCACAGGCCAGCGCCTCCAGCGCGGCCAGGCCGAAGGTCTCGTGCGGTCCCGGCGCCAGCGCCACGTCGGCCGAGGCCAGAATGGTCGCCACGGTGTCGCGGCAGCCGATATACCCGGTGAAGGCCACCGGCAGCCCGTTGGCCTGGCGCTCCAACCGCGCCCGCAGCGGCCCCTCTCCGACCACCACCAGCCGCGCATCCACTCCCGAATCACGCAGGGCGGCAATGGCATCGATGCTTCGGTGGGCATGCTTCTCGACCGACAGCCTGCCGCAGTGCACCAGGAGAGTCTGTTGTGGCGCGGCCCAACGGCTGCGCATCGCGGCACACCGCCGGCGCGGGTGGAACTGCTCGAGGTCCACCCCGAGCGGCACGGTGGCCACGTTGTCCGCGCCGATCCGCTCGAATTCCTCCCGGGCGAAACCCGTCGTGCACACGACGGCGTCATAGTTGGCCGCGGTGCGTCGGTTGGCGAAGTCCGCCACCATGACCGCAGCCGAACGGGGCAGCACCTGCCCGACCAGCCGGTCCAGGCGCTCGTGGGAGATCATCACAGTGGCGACACCGTGTTTGCGGCCCCACGGACCCAGCGATCTCAGCGTCAGCCGGTCCGATACCTCGATGGCGTCGGGACCGAGCTGTTGCAGCAACGCCGTCACCGGTCCCGGGAGCACCGCGCGGTAGCCACCGGTCAACGGGATGAGCTTGGCAGGCAAGGAGATCCGCACGACGCCGCTGGTGAGAACGTGGCGCTCCGGGTGTGGGCCCGGGACGATGAGGTACACCTCATGGCCCAGGGCGCAGTACTCCGCTCCCAGGCGGTCGACAGCGGTCCGCAGACCTCCCGATCGCGGGCCGTAGAAATTGGCGACCTGGACAACCCGCATGTCACGATCAGAACCGGGCCGCGTGTGCGGTCAACAACGTCGCCGCAACCGAGACTTGAACAGCCGCTGAACATGCCCGGGCAGGTTCAGGCGAGATGGGTCCCGAACCAGCCCTGGATGCGTCGCCACGCATCCGCTGCCGCCGCCGGGTCGTAACGATCGCCGGTGTCGTTGAAGAAGGCATGGTTGGCATCGGGTTCGGTGATCAGCTCATGCACCAACCCGGCCTTCTCCAGTGCCGCACGGACCACCGGTTCGGTGGCATTGACCCGCTGGTCCAGCGCGCCGTAGAAGGCGAGCACCGCGACATCGCGCGAACCGCCGAAATCCGGATCATCGGGCGCCGGACCGTAGAACGGCACCGCGGCAGCCAGCGCGGGGTTACCCGCCGCCAGGAGCCGCCAGACCAGTCCGCCGCCCATGCAGAAACCGACGGCGGCGACCCTGCGTCCGGGAGCGCGCCGTTGCAGCTCCTCGATGCCGGAGCGCAAGTCGGCGATGAACTGCGGCGGTTCGACCTTGCTCAACGCGGCGGTGGCGTTGGCCGGGTCGGCGAATGCGGCGGTACCGCCCTGCGCCGAGAGCAGGTCGATCGCCAGCGCCGAATACCCGATACCGGCGAAGCGCCCCGCCACCGAACGGATGTGGTCGGTGAGCCCCTTGTTCTCGTGGATCACCAGCACCGCGCCCTTGGGTTCCGGCGCAGCGGCCCAGGCACCCTGCAACTCACCGCCGGGACCCGCCCAGCTGACGGCCGTGGTCGGCAGAGCGCCCTGCAGGCCCGGCGGCTGGGGCGGGGCGGTACCGGGGGCCGCGTTGGGGGTCGTGCTCGGGTTCGCCCGCTTCGACTCACCGCACGCGGCGATCAGTGCTGTCGCCGCGGCGGCGCCGATGCCCAGCAGCCCCAATCGACGCAGCGCCTCCCGGCGCGACAAGAGCCCGTCGAGGTGATCGGTCGCGATTTCCTCGGCGATATAGCGCTGCAGTGGAGTCACCTCCGCAAGTATGCGCCGAAATGCCGAACCGCAGCATGAGAACTGCGCGCGGCGGGATACTCATCGGATGGGCTGGACACCGGACCCGGATGCGCTGCGGGGATACATCGCCGTGGTTGCCGGCGCCACTCGCGGCGCGGGACGCGGGATCGCCGCGGCGCTCGGCGAGGCCGGTGCGACGGTCGTGTGCACCGGGCGCAGCAGCCGATGCGGAAACCGCGACTCCGACTATGACCGGCCCGAAACCATCGAGGAAACCGCCGAATTGGTCACGGAGCTGGGCGGTTCCGGCATCGCCGTACAGGTCGACCACCTCGACGTGACGCAGGTGCGCAAACTGGCCGGACGGCTACAGGCCGACTACGGACATATCGACATCCTGGTCAACGACATCTGGGGTGCCGAGGTGCTCAAGGGTCCGCCCGACACCTGGGGCCGGCCGATGTGGCAGCACGATCTCGACGACGGCTTACGGATGCTCCGGCTGGGGCTCGACACACACTTGATCACCTCCCATTGCATCCTGCCGCTGCTCGCCGACCGGCCCGGCGGCCTACTGGTCGAGATCACCGATGGGACAACCGAGTTCAATGCCGAACACCCACGACTCTCGGTGTTCTACGACCTGGTGAAGACCGCGGTGAACCGACTGGCCTTCAGCCACGGGCACGAACTCGCCGCCTTCGGCGCCACCGCCGTCGCGGTCACCCCGGGCTGGTTGCGCTCGGAGATGATGCTCGACAACTACGGCGTCAGCGAGGCGGACTGGCGGTGCGCCCTCGACCTGGCCCGCACCGACGGCTACCCGGCCGCTCCGCCGGGCTTCGCGGAGTCCGAGTCCCCCAGGTTCGTCGGGCGCGGCGTCGCCGCACTGGCCGCCGACCCGGACCGCGCCCTCTGGAACCAGCGGTCCGTGAGCTCGGCCGCCCTCGCCCGCCACTACGGGTTCAGCGACCTCGACGGGCGGGTACCTGACGCCTGGGCCCCGCTATAACCCCAGTTCAGAACACATCCGTCCCACCCAGTAGACATTTTTTCAAATCTGTTCACTGATTTCATTGACACTGGTGTCACCGGCCCTGTTCTATGGCTGGGTGAGCTTCGACACAATCATTCGCAACGGCCGGTGGTTCGACGGCACCGGCGCCCCGTCAGCAGTCCGCAACATCGGAGTTCGCGACGGACACGTGGTTGCCATCTCCCCCGAACCACTCGACGAGACCGACTGCCCGCATGTCATCGACGCCACCGGCAAGTGGGTTCTGCCCGGGATGCTCGACATCCACACGCACTACGACGTCGAGGTGCTCAACGGTCCGTCGCTGTCGGAGTCACTACGCCACGGCGTGACCACCGCGATGCTCGGCTCCTGCTCGCTGTCGACGGTGCACGTCGGCGGGGTCGACGCCGGCGACCTGTTCGGCCGGGTCGAGGCGATCCCGCGCGACCAGGTCATTGCCGCAGTGGACGACAACAAGACCTGGACCGACTGCGACGGTTACGTGGCGGCGCTGGAGTCGCTGCCTCTGGGCCCCAACCTGGCCGCCTTCATCGGGCATTCCGACATGCGGACCGCGGTGATGGGACTCGACCGCGCGACCCGCAAGGACGAGCGGCCGACCGCCGCCGAGCAGGCCCGCATGGAGCAGATGCTCAAGGAGGCGCTTGATGCCGGCTTTGTCGGGATGTCCTCACAGCAGCTGCTTTTCGACAAGATCGACGGCGACACCTGCCGGTCCCGAACCCTGCCGTCCACCTATGCCAGACCGCGCGAGCTGCGCCGGCTCAAGTCGATGCTGCGCCGGGCCGGCCGGGTGCTGCAGTCCGGGCCCGACATCCAGAATCCGCTCAACCTGGCCTCGCAGGTGGCCCAGTCCCTCGGACTGTTCCGCAACCCGCTCAAAACCAGCCTCCTGTCGGCCGCCGACATCAAGGCCAACCCGTACGCGATCTGGATGATGGGTCCGCTGGCCCGGTTGGCCAACGCACTCGGCGGGAACTTCCGGTGGCAGCACCTGCCGGTGCCCTTCGAGGTGTACGCCGACGGCATCGACCTGGTGGTGTTCGAGGAATTCGGTTCCGGCGCAGCGGCTCTGCACCTACGCGAAGAGGTCGAGCGCAACGAACTGCTGCGCGACGAGGAATACCGGCGCAAGTTCCGCAAGGACTACGACAACAGGTTCGGGGTGCGGGTGTGGCACCGGGACTTCTTCGATGCCGAAATCGTGGCCTGCCCTGACGAATCCGTGGTGGGCAAATCGTTCGGCCAGGTCGGGCAGGAGCGCGGTGAGCTCCACCCCGTCGACACCTTCCTGGATCTGGTGCTCGAGCACGGCACCGCGCTGCGGTGGCGCACCACGATCTCCAACCACCGCCCCGAGGTGCTCAAGAAGCTGGCCCGCGATCCCGGTATTCAGCTCGGCTTCTCGGACGCCGGTGCGCACCTGCGGAACATGGCCTTCTACAACATGGGACTGCGACTCCTGCGACATGTTCGCGACGCCGAACGCGCGGGCACGCCGTTCATGTCGATCGAGCAGGCCGTGCACCGGCTCACCGGTGAGCTCGCCGACTGGTACCGGATCGACGCCGGCCATCTGCGCATCGGGGACCGCGCCGACGTGGTGGTCATCGACCCGGAGCGTCTCGACGACTCCCTCGACGCCTACGCCGAGGAGGCCGTCGACCATTACGGCGGGCTGTCCCGCATGGTGAACCGCAACGACGACACCGTCACCGCGGTCCTGGTCGGCGGACGCACCGTGTTCGCCGACGGCCGGCTCACCGACCTGGTGGGGCGCCGGCGCACCGGCCGGTTCCTGCGCGCCGCGCACCACACGCCCGCTTCGTCCACCGAGAAAGGTGAATTGTCCAGTGTCCGTTGAGGAAACCGCCTGCTCCGTCGAGGAGACCGTCCGCGGTATGTGGAAAGCCCTGTCCGACCGCAACTGGGAACTGCTCAAGACCTACCTCTCGGAGGACTGCATCTACCTGGACATGCCGGTGGGGGCCGCCGCGGCCGCCAAAGGCCCGGAGGACATCGTCAAGCGCCTCAAGATCGGTCTGGAACCCTTGGCGTCGTACGAGAACTTCTCCGGGCTGCTGGTAGAGAACGGCATCGACGCGATGTACGAGCACCACGAGGAATGGCACTGGGTCACAGGAGAATCCGCGGTGCTCCAGTTCGTCACCGTGCACCGGGTCGAGAACGGCAAGGTGACCCTGTGGAAGGACTACTGGGACATGGGCGCCCTGGCCAACCACGCTCCGCCGGACTGGCTGGAGAACTTCGCCACCGCCGACATGTCGTGGGTGTTCGACGCCACGGGCCTGGTCTGACCGTGTGACCGCTCAGCCGATGCCCCAGACGAGGCAGAACGGGTGGCCGGCCGGATCCCGGAACACCCGGAAGTTCTCCTCGCCGACGGCGTCGGTGACCCGCGTGGCGCCCAGGGTCAGGACCTGACGCTCGGCCACGTCCGGATCGTCGACCTCGATGTCCAGATGGATCTGCTGAGACCCCCGCGGGTCAGGAAAATCCGGAGGCTCGTGTTCCGGAGAGTACTGGCACGCCACCCGCCGTCCGGACGGATCCGTGACGACCACCCAGGTGTCGTCCTCTTCGGAGACGTCTCCGCCCAGTAGCTCGGCGTAGAACTGCGCCAAGGCCCGCGGATCCCGACCGTCCAGCACGATGGAGCGAAGTCTTCCGATCATCGCGTCCGTATTGCCTTCGCCGACAACGCTCAAACGCTCCAAGCCATGCGGAACCGCTCGGTGAGCTGCTCGGCGTCCAGAGCACCGAAGTTCTCCTGCTCGTAGTTGCGGACCGCGAGCACCGCGTCCACGGACTGATCGCCGAGTATTCCCCGGATCAGGGCCGAAGAGTCCAGTGCGGCGAGGTTGTCGGCCTGGCGGTCGGACAACAGGACGATGCCCCCTTCGGCGCGCTGGGCGTCGCTCAGCGCGGCCGGGTCGACGCGGACTTCGGGGCCCAGCGCCAGCCCGTCGGCGATTCCGCGCTCGGCCAGGCCGAGAATCGTCGCGGTGGCCAGGTACGGGTTGGCCGACGGATCGATGACCTTCACCTCGACGTTGGCGCCGTACGGATTGCTCGGACCGCCGATCAGAAAACGCACCGCGGCTTCCCGATTCTCGGTGCCCCAGCAGTTGTAGGCACCAGACCAGTAGCCCGGCCGCATGCGCAGCCCCGACAGCACCGATCCGCACAGGACACCTTGTGCGGCCGGCAGACCGGCGAGGAGGCCCGCGAGGGCGGACTCGCCCTGAGGCATCATCCCCCGAACTCCGCTTCCGCCCGAGAACACCGGCGCGTCAACCAGGCTCAACGAGAAATGTTGGTGGGCACCGCTACCCACGCCGGTGGCGAACGGCAACGGTGAGAGGCTCACCCTCAGGCCGTGTCGGCGGGCCACCCGCGCGGCGATGATCCGCATGAGCACGAGCTGATCCGCGGCCGCCACCGGCGGCAACGGGGCCAGCGAGATCTCGAACTGATTGGACCCGTACTCGGGATGGAACTGTTCGATGGCCACCCCGGACCGGTTGGCCGCATCGGTGACATCGCGGACGAATCCCTCGAACTCGAGCACCCCGGCCAGCCCGTACTGCGCCCACAGCAGCGACGGCAACCGGCTGCCGTCCGGCCCGACGAGCACGAACTCCACCTCGTGCCCGACCAGCGCCGTCAGATCGGCGGCCGCCAGGCGGTCCTGGACGCGCTGCAGCACCCCCCGGCTGCAGTACGGATCGGGCACACCGTCCTGGTCGTAGAAAGCCGCCGGCGCCCAGGCCAACCCGTCACCGAGGATGCGCAGCGCGCCGAGATCGATCCTGATCCGCTGATCCCCCACCACCCCGATGGCCTCGCTCATCGCGATGCCCGTCTGGTCGATGGTGAAGGCGTGAAACACCGGGCTGGCGCCCAGGCCGGGATCGGCGAAGATCCCCATCCGGCGCAGCGGAACGGTTTTCGCGTGCGTCAACCCGGCCGGGCTGACGACCGTCCCGATCAGCGTCGCGACACCATCCGATTCCAGCTGGGCGATGGCCGCCGCGGCCAGAGGTTGCGCTGGTCGGGATATTCCAGCTGATCCAGCTGTCACAGCCACATTGTGCGCCGGGCCCGCGCGGGCTAGAGGGTGATCTTGCAGGTTTGGCCGATGTCGAGCGTCCGCAACATCCGGCCCATGCCCAGCCACATCGCACAGGACAGAGCCAGATCGGTCAACAGCTCGGCATCGAACTGCTCGCCGGCCCGCTCCCAGAAGTCCTCGTCGTCCCGCAGTCCGGTGTGATCGGCGGCGAAGCGCTCGGCGAACTCGGCGGCGATCCGCTCCTGCGGGCTGTAGCCGGGCCAGGTCCGCCATTGCGCGGCGTGATCGTAGAGATCCTCGTCGACCCCTGCTGCCGCTCCGTCGGAGTCTCGGGTGTTCTGGCACACCACGCATTCGTTGTTGAGCGCGATCACCATTCGGGCGAGCTCGCGCACCCGCAAGGGCAGCCGCCCCTTGGTGTACACCGCGTTGGTGAAGTTGGCCATGGCGGTGCCGATCTCGGGAGACTTGAGGATCCAGCCGGCCACGTCGTCGTCGGGAAATTCTCCGATACGGCTCATAGGCCGAATCGTACGCAAGTCTCAGCAGTTCTGGAACAAGTTCTAGTTTTTTGTTCCCGCGCCGGTCAGCTCCGCCTCTCGGTCGTCACCCCAGTCCCGTTGCACCACGGCCCGGTGGGCGATGCGCTCGAGCGCGGCCTCCACCTGGGCCCGGTCCGGGCGCCCCTCGAACGACGGCGATTCGCCCAGCTTGTCGACGATCCGCCCGACCAGCGCGGCGGACACGCCGTCCACCTGACGTACCCCCCGCTGCGTCAGCCACAGGCTGTCCCCCGTGCGCAACACGTAACCGTCCTGCACCAGCCGGTTGAAGGTCGGCTCGAGAACCTCGAAGGGCACCACGAGCCGGTCGGCGATCTCGGTCAAGCGGGCGGTGCCGAATATCTGCCCGTGCCGGTAGATCTTGAGCAGCGCCCACAGCCCGGCCACGTCCAGCTCGCATCCCGGCCCGCCTGCGACGTTTCGCAGCCGGATCTCGGGTGAACTGCGCATCAACCGGCTGACCACGGTCTCGAGCACCTGGTCTGCGGACTCGGCACTCGGCATGCCGAAGCCCTCCCCGAGATCGGCCGCCATCGTCGCCTCCGCCTCCAGCAGAGGCACCTCCTTGAGGAACAGCGCGACGATCAAGCCGACCAGCGCCACCGGTGCGGCGCACAGGAACACCAGGTCCAGCGCGTTGGCGTAGGCGTTCACGATCGGGGCGGCAACCTCGGGCGGTAGCTCGTGCAGCGCCTGCGGTGAAGCACCCGCGACCGGTGGGGCGCCGCCGGCCGCGATGGCGCCGGGCAGCCGGTCCGAGAGGAATCCGGCGAACAGTGAACCGAAGATGGCGGCACCGAACGAACTCCCGATGGTCCGGAAGAACGTCACCCCGGACGTCGCGACGCCCAGGTCGGCGAAGTCCGCGGTGTTCTGCACGATGAGGACGAGCACCTGCATGCACATGCCGATGCCGGCGCCCAGGATCAGCAGGTACAGCGACTGCAGCGGGATCGGCGTCGCGGCATTCATCCGCGACAGCAGCAGGAAGCCGACGAGCATGATCGCCGTACCGGCGACCGGGTAGATCTTGTAGCGACCGGTGCGGCCCACCAGGCTGCCGCTGACGGTCGAGGTGATCAGCAGGCCGATCACCATCGGCATCGTTCGCAGTCCGGATTCAGATGGCGATACGCCGTCGACGAACTGCATGAAGGTGGGCATGAAGGTCAGCGCACCGAGCATCGCGAAGCCGACCACCAGCGACAGCACACAACACATGGTGAAGACCGGATTCCGGAACAGCCGCATCGGCAGAATCGGTTCGGCTGCCCTGGTCTCGGCCCGTACGAACATCGCCAGGGCCAGGATCGACCCGACCACCAGACCGATGATGGTCGGCGACGTCCAGGCCAGCTCACCCCCGAGACTGGTGGCGAGAGTGAGACCGGAGGCCCCGATCCCGACCCAGACGATTCCGGCGTAATCGATGACCGGACGTTCGGGGCGGGATGTCAGCGCCGGGATGGTCGCGGCGGCGACCACGAGCACCACGAGGCCGACCGGGATGCTGAGCCAGAACGCCCAGCGCCACCCGAGGTGATCGGTGACGAAACCGCCGAGCAGTGGGCCGGCGACGGTCGTGACACCGAAGACCGCCCCGAGCGCACCCTGATAGCGCCCGCGGTCCCGCAGTGGGATGACCTCCGCGATCAGGGCCGAGGAGGTCACCATGATCGCGCCGCCGCCGATCCCCTGCAGCGCCCGCGCGGCCACCAGCATGGCCATCGACCCGGACAGGCCGCTCAGCACCGATCCGGCGAGAAAGCACAGGACCGCCACCTGGTACACGGCTTTGCGGCCGAAGATGTCGCCGACCTTCCCGACGACCGCGGTGATGACGGTCGAGGCCAGCAGGTAGCTGGTCACCACCCAGGCCTGATGGCCGGCGCCGCCGAGGTCGGCCACCACGGTCGGCAGGGCTGTGGCGACGATCGTCTGGTTGAGCGAGGCCAGCAGCATGCCGAGCAGGACGGCGACGAAAACCAGGTTGCGTCTGCGCACGCTCAGCAGGGCCGCACCAGAGGTCTGCTCGGCGGTGGTTGATGGGCTCGACATGACTTCCTTTCACCTGTCTGCCAGTTCAACCACGATATCGTTAGATAAGCTATGAAAGTTACAGCACGAACAAAACCGCCCCGGGTAACCGGCGTCACCGGGCTACCCAGGGCGGCTCGAACCGAAACTGTCGGCGCTACCGGACCTACTGAGGCGGCCGGGACACGCACTGCGCCGCGTAGAGCGCATCGCCCAGCTTCTCCATGAGCTCCAATTGGGTCTCCAGGTAGTCGATGTGACCTTCCTCGTCGGCCAGGATCGTCTCCAGGATCCCCGCCGATGTCGCATCCTGCTTTTCGCGGCACATGATGATGCCCGGTTTCAGCCGCGCAACCACTTCGTACTCGATCGCCAGGTCGGCCTCGAACTGTTCCCGGAGCGTCTGGCCGACCCGCAGCGAAAACAACCGCTGATAGTTGGGCAGACCGTCCAGAAGCAGGATTCGGTCGGTGATGGTCTCCGCGTGCCGCATCTCTTCAAAAGACTCGGAGCGGGTGTGTTCCGCCAGTTCTGTAAATCCCCAATTATCTTGCATCTTGGAGTGCAAGAAATATTGGTTAATTGCGGTGAGTTCGCTCGTCAATTGCTCGTTGAGCAATTTCAGAACATCTGGATCGCCTTGCATCGTGACTCCTAAGCACCCTTGAGGGCTGGTCAAGTGTTGCCGTGTGCCGTGCACATCCAATCTAGTCCAGAAAGCACGGCGCAGCACAATGATTAACGCCGAATTCGGCGTGTTCGTGCGACATTGTCGGACCCGAGGGGGCGGCGAGACCGAGGCGTGGCCACGAGGAGTGGACTGGCTGTCCTAACTAAGGTTAGACTGCGCTAATCTCTTGCGACAGCACGAAAGAAAGGCCGGTAACGAAATGAGTGAGTACGATCTGCACTCGCTCATCCTTTCTTGCGATTTCCGCGTCGACGACGTCGAACAAATGTGGAAATGGATGGAGAAACACCGTTCCGGCCTTTTGTCTATCGGCGCGCATCATGTGGTGCTCTATAAATCAATTTGGGAACCCGGCCGGGTATTGGTGACGATCGGAATACGGCACGCCCGGTCCATCCGCGACGTGTTGCGATCACCGGCCATATTCGAGTGGTTCGATATTTCCGGCGTCGAAGATATTCCGCCGATATTCGGCGGCGAAGTGGTGGAGAAAATCGACCTCACCGAGCCGTCCCCGGAGGGGCACGTGGCCGGCGTGATCGTGGGAGCGGTGGCCACCGTCGACGACGTCTCCACCCTGATGCGCAAGGTGCACGACGGCCTCGACCGCTTCGAGCAGGGTGGCATCCGCAAGATCTGGGTCTACCAGGCGCTCGACGACGGCCAGGAAGTGATGATCCTGCAGGAGGTCTGCGACGAGATCAGCGCCCGCCAGTGGATCGACCACCCCGATGCGGCCGCCGAGTGGATGACCACCGCCGGCTTCGGTGCGTACCCGAGCCTGTTCGTGGGCAAGTTGGCCTACATCATGAACGTCGACGAGCAGGACGACTGATGTTCGTCTGCCTGTGCACCGGGGCGACCAGCCAGGTCGTCAACGAGATCGTCGAGTCCGGCGCCACCACCTCCAAAGAGGTGGCCGAGGCGTGTGGGGCCGGGGCCGATTGCGGACGGTGCCGGCGCACGATCCGCGCCATCATCGCCGCCCATCAGGCGGCCGAGGACCGGCCCTCGGAGTTCAACGGCTGCCCGTCCCGGGCCACCCGCTAGCCCTTGCGATCGGCGAACTGAGCCAGCGCGTCGACGTTGGCCGCCGCACCCACGAGTTCGACGAACAACGCCTTCTCTCGCTCGACCGCCGCCGCGATCTGGTCACGGATCGGCGCCACCATGGCCTGCTTGACCGCGATCAGGCTCGAAATCGGTTTGGCCGCCAGCGTTTCGGCATACCGCCTGGCCTCGGTCAACAGCTCGTCAGGCTCGCAGACCTTCCACACCAGACCCATCTCACGGGCCTCGGCCGCACTCACCCACTCCGAGGACATCAGCAGCCAGGCGGCGTTCTGCCTGCCCACCAGCCGCGGCATCAGATACGAGGAGGCGGCCTCAGGCGCCACTCCCAGGCTGGTGAACGGACACTTCAACCGCGCCGAGGACGACATGAACGCGAGGTCGGCGTACCCCAGGATGGTGGCGCCGATCCCCACGCCGACGCCGTTCACCGCGCAGATCAACGGCTTCGGAAAGTCCGCGATCACCTCGATCATCCCGTAGAACCCGTGCTCGCCCGGGGTGAATTCCGGGTTGGTGATGCGGGTCTGCATCTCGACGAGGTCGTTGCCCGCGCTGAAGGCCCGGCCGGCGCCGGTCAGCAGCACCACGGCAACGTCGGGATCCTCGGCCGCGGCGCGCAGGGCCACCGTCGTCTCGTCATACAGCGCCTCGTTGAACGCGTTGAGCGCCTCCGGGCGGTTGAGGGTCAGGGTGCGAACCCGATTGGTGTCCTCGATCAGCAGGGTCATCTCTCACTCCTCGCGTGCGCGCCGTGACCGCTGCAGCCTAACTAGAACACGTTCCACTATTGCCGGCCGGGTGCCGGAAAACCCGTGGCGAACGGGCTGGAATAGACGTATCGACTGGTCGGCACGGTGTCGATGTTGCTGCTGGCGCCGAAGGCATCCGTGCTGGCCACCATCTTGCGCATGCGATCGGCCAGATCGTCGTCGTCGGCAGCGCCGAAGAACGCGTACAGGTCCGACACCGCCTCCTGACGGAACAGTTCCTCCACGATGCCGTCGATCGCCGGGGCATCCTCCGTCAGGGCACGCACCACGGTGTTCTGCGTGTAGCCGAAAGTGTCCTGGGTTTCGATGGCCACCGAGGTGTGGTCGATGTGCCACCGGTGCAGCCAGGTGGCCTCCTCCAGGTCGGCAGGACGGCGCAGCAGCGCGATATTGGCCAGGCCGTCGGTACGCTCCCCCGCCGCGGTCGGTGGTGCCGTCATCGGAACCGACTCGGTGACCAGATACGCCGCGAGTGAATCACATTCTGCGGCAAGTACTTCCAATGCCCGGTCGGCCTGTTCACCGTAGTACTGCTGGACCCACAGGCTGACCACCGCGACCACCGGCGGATCCAGGGTCGTCAGCGTCATCAACGAATCCCGCACCGCATCGTCGCGGACATTGACCGCCAGGCCCGGGAGCCCGAGTGCCAGCAGCTGGTCGGCGACGACGGTCCGCAGCCGTTCGCACCACCGCTGATCCGAGTGTGCGCCACGTAGCAGAACGATGACTTTCTCCACGATGGGAGAACCTACCGGCGCACCGATCCGCGCCACGCGTGGGTGGTTGTGCCACCGGCGGCCCACCGCGAGTGAGAATGGTGAGGTGCACACGGGTGGACAGGCAGCCGACGCACTCCGGCTGAGTACCCCCGACGCCGGTGCGGTGGCCCGAAGCCTGATCGGCGTCCTGGCGGTGACTGCGGTCGCGCTGGTGTGGGGTTCCGGCGCGACCGCGATGTGGGCGCTGGGCGGTGGCGTGATCGCCGGTGCGATCGCCCTGCAACGCAGCCCCGGCGGCCGGGTTCCCCTGGTGGTCACCGGCTCCGTGGAACTGGCCATCGCGGTGCTGCTCGGAACCCTGGCCGGGGGGCACAGCCCGCTGTTCATCGCCGTGGTGGCGCTGTGGTGTTTCGCCGCGGGCATGCAGTGGTCGCTCGGGGCCAACGCCGGCCTGGTGGCCTCGGCGGCCAGCGCGCTGCTGGTACTGGCACCGCCGACCGGACCGACGCTGGGCCAGTCACTGGCGGCGCCGACCCTGGTGATCCTGGCCGGAGTGGTGCAGGCGGTACTCATCGCCGTCTGGCCGCCGCGGCGCTGGC
Source organism: Mycobacterium sp. 48b (assembly GCF_048282725.1). Lineage (NCBI taxonomy): Bacteria > Bacillati > Actinomycetota > Actinomycetes > Mycobacteriales > Mycobacteriaceae > Mycobacterium > Mycobacterium sp. 48b. The sequence goes on along the minus strand of NZ_JBLVUL010000001.1, from coordinate 4,059,484 downwards.
GGGCCCAGCGCGACGGACTCACCCGCGCTTACCGGTCACTGGCCACCGATTCGCGCAACGTCGCGGCCAACAGCGCCGCCGCCGTCGACGACGCGCCGCTCACCTGGCTGCGTGAGGTGTTCGCCGACAGCCAGGTCAGCCAGCGGCCGCGGGCCTACCACGGCGGATACCGGCTGCCCGAACGCCTTGCGGGCACACTGGCCTCGCTGCGCTCCACCGCCGATCGTGACACTGGCGCCGCCGACGAATCCGCGGCCGACAGCGGGCTGCCGCAACTGCTGACCGCCGCGGCGGTGCTCCTCGACGCCATCGCCGACCACGGGCACACCGCACGACGGGACGCCGAACACGCCCTGGTCCGCGTCCACACCGCCGCGGCCGCCGTCACCGGACCCGAAGCGGCGCTGGCACAACGATTCTGCGAACAGCTGCGCGAGGCCGCGGTACTGCGGTTCGGTCAGCTGCACCGGCCCGACCTGATCGGCTCGCTGGCCTCGGCACCCGCGGTGGTCCGCTCACACCTGACCTGGACTTCGCCCATCCTGCGCCATGCCATCCGGCTGTCGGTGACGACGGCGCTCGCGGTCGCGGCGGCCCGTTACGGCGGGCTCGAGCACGGCTACTGGATGCCGTTGGCCGTCGTGGTGGTGCTGCGGCCGGAAACCGCGCACACCTATACCCGGTGCGCGGGGCGCATCGCCGGCCTGTGCGTCGGCATCGTCGTCGCCTCGATCCTCACGTTCGTGTGGCAACCCGGACCGATCGGTTCGGCGGTGTGCGCGCTGCTGTTCGTCGCACTGGCCTACGGCGTCGCGCAGTTCGGCTACCTCGCGGTCGGCGGGACGGTGGGCGCCATCGTGATGTTCACCATCGGGGTGAGCGCATCCGCGCCATGGTCGGGCAACGCCGACCGACTGCTCGCCGTGCTGATCGGCGGCGGCCTGGCGGTGATGGCGCACGTGGCGCTGCCCGACCACGCCATGATCCGCTTGCGCCAGCGGGCCGGAGAACTGCTGATGACCGAGATCGACTACGCCGCATTGGTGATCAAGGCATTCGTCCACGAAGTCGACCACCCCGCCGAGATCCTGTCGGCGGCCTGGCAGCGGGCGTTCCGCGCGCGGGCCGCGTTCGAGGCGGCCTGGGGTGCCACCAGCCTCGAACCGCCGCTGCTGCGACGCTGGCTGCGGTCCTACCGCACTGCGCTGAATTCGGTGACCAGCGCCTGCACCACACTGGAGAACAGCTTGCCCACGCATCCGTCGTCTGCCCTGCACAGCGAGTTCATCGCTGCCGTAGACGATTACGTCGAGGCGTTGCGCGGCGCGCCGCCGAGCCCCGCGGTGCCGTGGAGCCTGGACACCGCCGAGCTGTCGACCGCACTGCGGCGCGTGCACAACGTGGCCTCGACGCTGTCCGCCGACAACGGCGCGGCACGCATCCTGATCGGCGAATTGACCACGATCACCCGCAGCCTTGAGGACATCGCGATCGATCGCGTCGAGCCGGCGGGAGACTCGCGCTAGCTCACCCGCGCGCCCATTTCGGCAGGATGAAGACCCCTTCGGCTTCGGCGGTGATTCCCTCGGCATCTGAAACATGTCCGGAGGCAAAGGCTTTGATTCCGTCCGTACGGGTGATCCGCCCCTCGGCATGGAGGTCGCCCAGCGGCGTCGCCCGCAGATAGCGAATGGTCAGGGTGCCGGTGAACCGCGGGCGATCCGAGTCGCTGGCAGCCACCTCCCCCAGCACGTGGTCGAGAACCATGGCCACCATGCCGCCGTGCACGTGACCGGGCGGCCCCTCGTAAGGGGCGCCGAGGTGGAAATCGGTGTGGACGCCGCCGTCGTCGTCCTTCACCATCACCAGCGGCGGGGCGATCGGATTGCGGATCCCGATCGCCGGGTTGCCCCACGGCATCCGGTCCCCGTCCGAGGTGAACTGGACCCCGAACGGCCCGTCGATCTGCTTGGCCCGCAACCGCGCGGTCGCGTCGTCGATCTGGGCCCGCACGGCAGCGACCTCGTCGGCGTCGACCTGCGAGCGGATGCTGGCGTCGATCAGTGCCCGCACCGAATCGGCCAGCGGTGCCCACACCTCCCGCAGACGCTGCACGTCCGCAGACCTGAGACCTTCGACATGGGTGTAACCCGGCATTGGTGAACTAGAACATGTTCGGCACGCCGGTGTCGAACCACCCGGGGTAGCGTCACCACCGTGACGGATCCCGCCCAGACCGAACCGTATTACCGGCTCGGGACCTATCACCGGCCGACCGACACCCCCTCGCCGCCGGCGCAGGTGTGGTTCGACCGCGGAATGGTCTGGTCGTATGCCTTCAATCATGAAGAGGCCATCCGGTGCTTCGAGCGGGCACTGCAGCTCGACCCGGACTTCGCGCTCGCCCGCTGGGGAATCGCCTACGCCGTCGGCCCCAACTACAACAAGGCCTGGGACGCGTTCGACCCCACCGACCTGAGCACATCGCTGGCCCGCGCCCGGGCCGAACTCGAGCGCGCCGCCACGGGCCGCGCCTCGGCACTGGAACGCGACCTGATCATCGCTCTGCACAAGCGGTTTCCGACCGCCGATCCCGATGACGCCGAGACCCTGACGGCCGGGCATGCCGACTACGCCGACGCGATGACGGCGCTGGCCGCCGCCCATCCCGAGGACATCGACGTGCAGACGCTGGCCGCGGACGCCCTGCTCAACGTGACCGCGTGGGCGCTGTGGGACGGCCGCACCGGTGAGCCCGCCCCGGGATCTCGTGTGGTGGAGGCGAAAAGGATCCTGGACACGGCACTGGCCAGCACCGCAGGACGGCAACACCCAGGAGCCCTGCATCTGTACATCCACGCGATGGAGATGTCGACGACGCCCCAGGTGGCGCTGCCCGCCGCCGATCTGCTGCGCGGACTGGTACCCGACGCGGGGCATCTGCAACACATGGCCAGCCACATCGACGTGCTGTGCGGCGACTATCGCAACTCGGTGACGGCCAATCTCGCTGCGGTACACGCCGACAGGCGATTCGTCGAACGCGAGGGGGCGCTGAACTTCTATTCGCTGTACCGCGCGCACGACCTGCATTTCGTGGTGTATTCGGCAATGTTCGAGGGCAGTTCGCAGATCGCTCTGGCCGCGGCCGAGGAACTGGCCGCCCAGCTCACCCCCGAGTTGCTCTCGGTCCCCTCACCGCCCATGGCGGACTGGCTGGAGGCCTTCGTGCCCTTGCGGGTGCACGTGCTGGTGCGGTTCGGCCGGTGGGACGACCTGATCGCCGAACCACTGCCCGCCGATCCCGAGCTCTACTGCACCACCACCGCGACCATCCACTACGGCCGCGGCGTCGCCTACGCGGCGACCGGCCGGGTGGAGCTGGCCCGGTCCGAGCGCGACAAGTTCCTCGCCGCGTACCGGCGCATCCCTGACACGCGCTACCTGTTCAACAACACCAGTGTGGACATCCTGGCCATCGCCGAACAGATGCTCAACGGCGAAATCGCGTACCGGGAAGCCGATTTCGACACCGCATTCGCGTACCTGCGCCGGGCCGTCGAACTCGACGACGCCCTGCCCTACGACGAACCATGGGGGTGGATGCAGCCGACCCGGCATGCCTACGGTGCGCTGCTGCTCGAACAGGGGCATGTCGAGGAGGCTGCCCGCGTCTACGCCGCCGACCTCGGTCTCGACCCGACGCTGAGCCGGTCCAGCCACCATCCGAACAACGTGTGGAGCCTGCACGGCTATCACGAATGCCTTCGCCGGCTGGGCCGCGATGCCGAAGCGGTCATCATCGGGCAGCAACTCGAGTTGGCACTGGCGCGCGCGGACGTCGCGGTCGACGCCTCGTGTGCCTGTCGCCTCGAGGTGGCGAAGCCGTGTTGCGGCGGCGACTGAACGTTGGGATCTGGGCCCCGGCGTAAACTCGCCTCCGTGGCCATCAGCGAGAACGACCTCGGTCAGCTGCGCAAATGTGTCGAGTTGGCCCGTGAAGCACTCGACAACGGTGACGAACCCTTCGGATCGATACTGGTCGACCACACCGGGACGACGGTGTTCGCCGACCGCAACAGGGTCAAGGACGGGGACGCCACCCAGCATCCCGAATTCGCCATCGCCCGCTGGGCCGTCGAGCACCTCAGCCCCCAGGACCGGGCCCGCGCCACGGTGTACACCTCCGGTGAGCACTGCCCGATGTGCTCGGCCGCGCACGCCTGGGCGGGCCTCGGCAGGATCGTCTACGCCACCTCCTCGGCGCAGCTGAGCGGCTGGCTGTCGGACTGGGGCGTACCGGCCGCCCCGGTGGCCCCACTGCCGATCACCACCGTGGCCCCGGGCATCGAGGCGGACGGCCCGGCCCAGGAGCTGGCCGAGACCATGCAGGACCTGTATGCGGCGAAGTTCCGTGCCTGAGCCCGAATGGGTCGCGCACGCCATCTGGTGGCAGATCTATCCACTGGGTTTCGTCGGCGCGTTTCCCGCCGACCGGCCACCGTCGACCGACGAGCACCGATTGCGGCGCGTCGTGGACTGGCTGGATCACGCCGTACAACTCGGCGCCTCCGGCATCGCACTCGGGCCGATCTTCGCCTCACGCACCCACGGCTACGACACCACCGACCACTTCCGCATCGACCCGCGCCTCGGTGATGACGACGACTTCGACCATTTGGTGGCCGAGGCCCGGTCGCGCGGGCTCCGGATCCTGCTCGACGGTGTGTTCAACCACGTGGGCACCGACTTCGCGCGGTACCGCGACGGGGATGCGTCATGGTTTCACAAGCGCAGCAACGGTTTCGGCACTTTCGAAGGCCACGATGAGCTGATCACGCTCAACCACGCCAACCCCGAGGTGGTGTCCTACACGGCCGCGGTGATGACGCACTGGTTGGGCCGCGGCGCCGATGGTTGGCGCCTCGACGCCGCCTATGCCGTACCCGACCGGTTCTGGGCGCAGGTGCTGCCGTCGGTGCGCCGGGAGTATCCCGACGCCTGGTTCGTCGGCGAGGTGATCCACGGCGACTATTCCGCCACCGTCCGCGCCGCCACCTTCGACTCGGTGACCCAGTACGAGTTGTGGAAGGCCATCTGGAGCAGTCTGAACGACGGCAACTTCCACGAGCTGGACTGGGCGCTCAAACGGCACAACGATTTCCTCGACACCTTCGTACCGTTGACCTTCGTGGGCAACCATGACGTGACCCGGATCGCCAGCCAGTTGCAGAATGCCGCGCACCTCGAGCACGCCCTGGTATTGCTGCTGACCGCGGGTGGAACCCCCAGCATCTATGCCGGCGACGAGTCGGCCTATCGCGGCGTCAAGGAGGAGCGCCGTGGCGGCGACGATGCGGTGCGACCGGAGTTCACCACTGCACCAGAGGATTCCGATGCGCTGCGGCTGCATCAGTATCTGATCGGGTTGCGCAGGCGGCATCCGTGGCTGCACACCGCCACGACATCGCCGTTGCTGCTGACCAACACGCAGTACGTTTACCGGACCGGCGCAGGCCCCGAGTCGCTGATCGTCGCACTCAACATCGATGACGACGCCCCTCTGCCCGTGCCGCTGACCGATCTCGGGGTGGCATCAGGCCGGGTGATCGCGGGTTCGGGTGCACCACCGCAAGAAGACGTCAGCCACACCGAGGTTCCTCCGCATGGATGGCTGATCATCCAGCCGCACTGAGCATTTCGAGGGTCTTGGGATCTCCGGCGCCGTCATAGAACTTGTCCAGCACAGCCAGGAAGTCGGCTCGCCCAGCCGGATCGGCGGCGGCCTCGGCGAACAACGTCATGCTGGAGCGCACCTTCAGCCAGTCGGGCCGGCCGAAGATCTGCTCGGCTGTCCGTCCGTCGATCTGCGCAACCAGCCGGGTACATTCCCGCAGCCTCGGCCCCAGGGTCGGGTGGGCCAGGTAGGCACACGCCTCCTGGGCGGAGGTGATGCCGTAACGGTCAGCGGTCGGGCTGCGGCCCAGCCCGCGCAGCTGCGGGAAGATGAACCAGATCCAGTGACTGCGCTTGCGCCCGTCCCGCAGCTCGGCGCAAACGTCGCCGTACACGCCGGCCTGGGCGTCGACGAATCTCTGCAAGTCGAACCGGTCGGTCATGACCGAAGTTTGTCGCGCAGCCTCACGCAATACATCGTGACAAGCTAATCTTCGGGATTCAATGACTACAACAGCCGCCGCCGAGCGCGTCGCTCCCACCAGAACTGTGCGTCGACGCGTCATGTCACGGATCAGCATTCAGTCAAAGCTGCTGGTCATGCTGCTGGCGACGAGCATCCTGTCCGCTGCCGTCGTCGGCGCCATCGGCTACCAGTCCGGGAGATCGTCGCTTCGCCAGTCGGTGTTCGACCGGCTGACCGAGGTCCGGGAGTCTCAGACCCGCCAGCTGGAATCGAAGTTCGCCGACCTCGAGGACTCACTGATCGTCTATACCCGGGGCACCACGACCATCGAGGCCGTGGAGGCGTTCTCCGGCGGGTTCGGTCAACTCAACAACGCGGCGATCAATCCGCAGCAGTGGCAGTCGATCGTCGACTACTACAACACCCAGTTCAAGCCGGAGGAAGAGAAGCAGACCGGTGACACCGTGGATGTGGCCCGGTTACTGCCCACCTCCAACGCGCAGAAATACCTGCAGGCGAACTACACGGCGCCGGTCGCCGACCCGGAGAAGTCGATCAGGGTCGACGACGCCCGTGACGGCAGCGCCTGGTCGGCCGCGAATGCCCGGTTCAACGACTACTTCCGCGAGATCGTGGAACGCTTCCAGTTCGAGGACGCGCTGCTACTCGACACTGCGGGCAACGTGGTCTACACCGCCTACAAGGGCATCGACCTGGGCACCAACATCGTCACCGGGCCGTACCGGCAGAGCCTGCTGAAGGACGCCTACGAGAAGACCCTGGCGTCCAACGCCGTCGACTATGTCGGGGTCACCGATTTCGGTGATTACCAGCCGGCCGATGAGCCCACGGCCTGGATGATGGCACCGGTGGGCCCGCCCGGCCGGGTCGAGGGGGTACTCGCCCTGCAATTCCCCATCTCCAAGATCAACCGGCTCATGACGGCCGACAAACAATGGCAGACCGCCGGGATGGGCGCCACCGGCGAGACGTTCGTGGTCGGTCCCGACGGTTTGATGCGGTCGGATTCACGTCTGTTCCTGGAGGATCCGCAGAAGTTCGAGCGCGACGTGATCGACGCCGGAACGCCACCGGCGGTGGCGGAGAAATCACTCAGTCAGCACGGAACCACGCTGGTGCAGCCGGTGGAGACGGCGGCCACCCGGTTGGCCCTGCGGGGACAGAGCGGCACCGTGATCGAGGACGACTACCTGGGCAACGAGACATTGCAGGCCTACGCGCCGGTCAATCTGCACGGGCTGAACTGGTCGATCATCGCCAAGATCGACACCGCGGAGGCCTTCGCGCCGGTCGCGACGTTCACCCGCACCCTGGTGTTGTCGACCGTCGTCATCACCTTCATCGTCTGCCTGGCCGCCATGATGCTGGCGCGCTTGTTCGTCCGGCCGCTGCGCAGGCTGGAGGCCGGCGCACAGCAGATCGGGGCGGGCGACTACGACGTCTCGCTGCCCGTTCAGTCCAGGGACGAGTTCGGTGATCTGACAACAGCATTCAACGACATGAGCCGCAACCTGGCGATCAAGGAAGATCTGCTGGCCGAACAGCGCAGGGAGAACGACCGGCTGCTGCGCACTCTCATGCCCGAGTCGGTGGTGCAGCGGTACCGGGACGGCGAAGAGACGATCGCGCAGGACCACCACAACGTGACGGTCCTGTTCGCCGACACGATCGGGTTGGACGAGTTGACGTCCGAGATGCCATCGGAGGAAGCGCTGGCCATCGTCAACCGCCTGGTGCACCAATTCGATGCCGCCGCAGACGATCTCGGGGTGGAGCGGGTCCGCACCCTGCGCAACGGCTACTGGGCCAGCTCCGGCTTGAGCGTCCCGCGGCTCGACAACGTCCGGCGCACGGTCGATTTCGCGCTGGAGATGCAGCGCATCATCGAACGGTTCAACACCGAGGCCGGGACCGCCCTGGAGCTGCGTGCGGGGATCGACACCGGCGCGGTGAGCAGCGGCCTGGTCGGGCGCTCCAACCTGGCCTACGACATGTGGGGTTCGGCGGTCAACCTCGCCTATCGGGTGCAGCGGGGTTCACCGCAACCGGGCGTGTATGTCACCGAGCGGGTTTTCGAGGTGATGGGCGATACCCGCGACCTCCAGCCGGCGGGCACCGTCCAGGTCGACGGGGCCGAAGAGCCGATCTGGCAGCTTCAGGACCGGCGATGAGCGGCGTGCTGGCCGCTCCCTGGTTTTACTGGGCGGTCGGTGTCGCAATCGGATTTCCGGTGTGCCTGGTTCTGCTCACCGAACTGCACAGCGCACTGCGCCGGCGCGGCAGCTTCCTGGCCGGTCCGGTGCATCTGGTCCGCACCTACATCCTGCCGCTGGGGGCGCTGCTGATCCTGCTGATCCAGGCGATGCAGATCTCCGGGGAAACCACCCCGGTGCGGATCGTCTCGACGGTGTTCGGGTTCGTGGTGCTGGTTCTGTTGCTGTCCGGACTCAACGCCACGCTGTTCCAGGGCGCGCCGGAAGGCAGCTGGCGCAAGCGCATTCCGTCGATCTTCCTCGACGTCGCCCGGTTCGCCCTGATCGCCGTCGGCATCGGCCTGATCTTCGCCTACATCTGGGGCGCCAACATCGGTGGGCTCTTCACCGCCCTCGGTGTGTCCTCGATCGTGCTGGGCCTTGCCCTGCAGAACTCGGTCGGCCAGATCATCTCCGGGCTTCTGCTGCTCTTCGAGCAGCCCTTCCAACTCGGCGACTGGGTCGACGCACCGTCGGCGCGCGGACGCGTCGTGGAGGTGAACTGGCGTGCGACCCATATCGACACCGGCAGTGGCCTTCAGGTGATCCCGAACTCCGTGCTGGCCGGAGCGTCATTCACCAACCTGAGCCGCCCGCCGGGCGCACACACCATAACGGTGATCACGGTGTTCGCCGTCGACGATGCCCCCGACGAGGTCTGCCGCGTACTCAACGAAGTGGGCCACCGACTGCCCCAGCTACGTACCGACGGCGCGGTGTCCACCGTTCCGGCCGGCTCACTGCAGTACAAGACCCTCATCCCGCTGCATTCGCCCGCCGACGATTTCTCCGCCAGATCCACGTTCCTGCGCTGGACCTGGTACGCCTCGCGGCGCGCCGGTCTGCATCTGGACGAGGCCGAAGACGAGTTCGCGACGACCGAACGCGTCGAGCAGACGCTGCGTCTCATCGCACCGACACTCCGACTGAGCCCGGAGGACCAGGGCGAGCTGCTCCCGCACACCCGTCTCACGCGCTACGGCCGGGACGAGGTCATCCAGGTCGTCGGGCAGGTTCCCAAGCGGATGACCTTCATCGTCGCAGGCACGGTGCAATTGGCCGTCACCGGTGCCGACGACCTCTTCGTCCCCGTACTCGCCCTGGAGCAGGGTGACTTCCTGGGCCAGACCGCCCTGACCCGGGAACCGGTCACCACCACGGCATACGCGCTGACCGAGGTCACCGTCGCGCAGTTCGACCGCGACTGTGTCGAGGATCTGGTCGCGCGAAAGCCCGTGCTGCTTCAGGACATTGGCCGTGCGATCGAGGAGCGTCGGGCCAACGTCAAGCAGGCTCTCGCCGCCGCCGCGCGCTGAGTTCTGTCGCCGAGGGTCTCGGCGCCGAGTTCCAACCGTTAGTAAACCGCGATCTGCTCCTGCGGTGTTGTTACGCGTGTGACTGATGTGGCACGTGTTTCACTACCGAGGCAAGCGGCAAACTGCTTGGAACACGTGCAGAAAGGACGGTTGGTTGCCGTTATGAAGTTCCTCAACAAGATTCGCGGAGCGTGGACGCGCCGACTGGCGGCGGGGGCAATGGCAGCCGCCACCCTGCCCGCGCTGATCGGTCTCGCAGGGGGTTCGGCGACCGCTGGGGCATTCTCCCGTCCGGGTCTGCCGGTCGAATATCTCGACGTGTTCTCCCCGTCGATGAACCGCAACATCCGCGTCCAGTTCCAGGGCGGCGGACCGCACGCGGTCTACCTGCTCGACGGCCTGCGCGCCCAGGACGACTACAGCGGTTGGGACATCAACACCCCGGCATTCGAGTGGTACAACGGGTCGGGCCTGTCGGTGATCATGCCGGTCGGCGGACAGTCCAGCTTCTACACCGACTGGTACCAGCCCTCGAAGGGCAACGGTCAGGACTACACGTACAAGTGGGAGACCTTCCTGACCAGCGAGCTGCCGACCTGGCTGGCCGCCAACCGCGGCGTGTCGCAGACCGGCAACGCCGTCGTCGGCATCTCGATGGCGGGCAGCGCCGCGCTGACCTACGCGATCCACCACCCGCAGCAGTTCATCTACGCCGGAACGCTTTCGGGCTTCCTGAATCCGTCCGAGGGCTGGTGGCCGATGCTGATCGGCCTGGCGATGAACGACGCCGGCGGATACAACGCCGAGAGCATGTGGGGCCCGTCGACCGATCCCGCGTGGAAGCGTAACGACCCGATGGTCAACATCAACCAGCTGGTCGCCAACAACACCCGCATCTGGATCTACTGCGGCACCGGAACCCCGTCGGATCTCGACACCGGCACCAACGGCGGCAACCTGATGGCCGCCCAGTTCCTCGAAGGACTGACGCTGCGCACCAACGTCACCTTCCGGGACAACTACATCGCCGCCGGTGGCACCAACGGGGTGTTCAACTTCCCCGCCAACGGAACCCACGCCTGGGGCTACTGGGGACAGCAACTGCAGCAGATGAAGCCCGACATCCAGCGGGTGCTCGGCGCACAGTCGGCCACCTAGAGATCCACCCACCCAGGGAGCCTGTCGTCACCCCTAACGGCAGGCTCCCTTCCTGGTGTCCGGAGTAGGTTGGGTGACGATGACTGAGTCCTCGTCGGGGCCCTCGTTCGAGCCCTCGCCGAACGCGCGGATGCTCGGCGGAATTGCGGCCGCCGCGGTCGCGCTCGGCATCGCCGCGCTGGCAGGCATTCCGTTTGGGGCACCGGCCGATCCACGCAACGCGGTCGGCTCGGCGGTCGTGGACCTGACGCCGGGTCCGGTCAAGGAATGGGTGATCCAAACCCTGGGCAGCCTGGACAAGCTGTTCCTCGCCGTCGTCGTGCTGGCGGTCATCGCCACCATCGCGGCCCTCGCCGCGACGTACGAAACCCGGCACCGTCCGATCGGCAGCGCGATCTTCGTCGTCGCCGGGTTGATCGCATGCGCGGCCGTCCTCTCCCGGCCCGGCGCACGGCTGCTCGACATCGTGCCCACGGTGGTGGGCACCGCATGTGGGGTGGCGGCACTGCAACTGCTCGTGCGGCGGGTCTGGACGGCAAACGACGACGATGCAGAGCACGTCGACACCTCCAGAAGGACCTGGTTGGCCACTGCCGGTGTCCTCGGATTCGGTGCGGCGACCGGACTTCTCGGTTTCGTCGTCACCCGGGTGACGAGTTCGGTCGCGGCCGAACGCGAGACCTCCGTATTACCCCGACCCCGCGTACCGGCAACCCCGGTTCCGCCTGACGTCCAACCGAAAAACGTTGCCCTGCCGAGTTTCATCACCGACAGCGCCGACTTCTACCGGATCGACACCGCACTCAGCGTTCCGCAGCTGAGCCGGGATGAATGGCGGCTACGCATTCACGGCATGGTCGCCCGCGAGATCACCTATGGTTTCGACGACCTTGCCCGGTTCGAGGCTGTCGAGAAGGCCGTCACGCTCACGTGCGTGTCCAATCCGGTTGGTGGCGAACTGATCTCGAACGGGATGTGGACCGGCTACCGACTCGCCGACCTGCTGCGGGCGGCTGGGGTCTCACCCGATGCGGACATGTTGCTGTCGACCTCGGTGGACGGGTTCACGGTGGGCACCCCGGTCGAAGCCCTGAATGACGGCCGGGACGCGTTGTTGGCCATCGGCCTCAACGGGCAGCCGCTGCCGGTCGTACACGGCTACCCGGCCCGGCTGGTGGTCGCCGGACTATACGGCTACGTGTCGGCCACCAAATGGGTCACCGATCTGGAATTGACCCGATTCGATCGGGCCGAGGCCTATTGGACCAGGCAGGGCTGGGCGCCGCGCGGCCCGATCAAGACCGAGTCGCGCATCGACGTACCGAAGCGGGGGCAACAGCTGCCGACGGGGCCGACGACATTCGGTGGTGTGGCCTGGGCGCAGAACCGCGGCATACGTGCCGTCGAGGTCCGAATCGACGACGGCCCATGGCAACGCGCTCAGCTGGGTGCCGCCTACTCCAACCAGACATGGCGGCTGTGGAGCTTGCCCTGGCAAGCCGACGCCCCAGGCCGCCACACCGTCACGGTGCGGGCCACCGACAACACCGGAGCCGTCCAGACGTCAGACGAAGCCCCAACCGTGCCCGACGGTGCCACCGGTTGGCATTCGGTGGATTTCACCGTGACTTGAATCTGCGCCAGCTGAACGCTGCGATCACGACGCCGATCACGGCGGTGATCGGTCCGATGACCGACCAGGTGGTGGTGTTGCTCATCGGGCTGCCCTGCAACACACCGAATCCCTGCAGCGCCCAGATGAGGCCGAACAGCGCCACAAGCACACCGACCGCGAACGCCACGACGTATCCCCTGTTCATGATTGGATGCTACGTCGAGCAGGCGCCGTCGGTCACGGTCGCAGCACCAATTTCCCTCTGGTGTGGCGCTTTTCCAGCTCGGTATACGCGGCCCGGACATCGTCGAGGGCGAACACTCCGGCAATCGGCACGTCGAGCTCCCCGCCGGCCGCGAGATCCGCCAACTCCGCGATGATCGCGATGTCAGCGCCCTCGGCATTTCCGGCACTCTGGACACCGAACTCGTCGATGGCCGGGAAATCGATGATGGTGTCGACGCGTTCGGGAGCGACACCCAACTCGTCGACGGCCAGCTTCACGTATCCGCCGCCGAAGAAATCGAGGAAGGCGTCGACGCGACCCGACGGGGACGCGGCGCGAAGCCGGGCGGCCAGGTCGTCGCCATAGTTGACGGGGACGACGCCGTGCGCTGTCAGCCAGTCGTCGTTGGCCGGGCCGGCGATGCCGAGGACGGTGGCGCCGGCCCGCTTGGCGAGCTGCACGGCGATGGTGCCGACGCCACCCGCGGCACCCGCGACCGCCACGGTGTCCCCGGGTTGCAGCCGAACGGCGCGCACCGCGGCGTAGGCCGTGGCCCCCACGACATACAGCGATCCGGCCACTTCCCACGGCAGTCCGGACGGTTTGGGGGCCAACTGGGCGGCGGGCACGGCCACAAACTCCGCGTGGCTGGCGCGGTCGTCGGTGAATCCGAGCACCTCGTCGCCGACGGCGAACCCGCTCACACCGGGCCCGAGCTCGGCCACCACACCCGCGAGGTCGCTGCCTTGTCCTGACGGAAAGGCGGCCGGGAACCGGTCGTGCAGCGCGCCACGGCGAATCATCGCCTCGCCCGGGTTGATCCCCGCGGCACGGACCTGCACCACCACCTCGCCTGCCGCCGGAACCGGCCTCGGCACGTCACGCACCTGCAGGACGTCGATCCCGCCGTATTCGTCGAATTGGACTGCTTTGGTCATAAGGCGTACGACGAGCCTGCTGCCTGAAACATTCCGGAGTGGCCCGAGGGATTGAGCGCGACCCCGTTGTCTGACAGCAGCCGTTGGGGCACCCCGTGGACGGCGACTGCCTTGTCGAACACGGTGATCGCCGCCTCGGCGGTCTCGCCCCAGGCCACGTGGGAAGCGACCGCGTAACGGGAGTGATCATCGATGAGTTGGAAGATCACACACTTGCGTCCACGAGTCAGCACGTACTCGGTGGCGTCCAGTTGCCAGCACGCATTCGGGGCTGGATATACGAACCGCCGCCACGCCGAGCGGGGCTTTTTCTTCGGCTCGGCCCTGGCAACATCTTCCTGGCGGAAGATCCTGGCCAGCGACGCCACCGAGGGCACGCGGTCCAGCCCCATCGCGCGCATCTTCTCGTGCACGCTGATCGGCCCGTGGTCCAAGCCGGAGGCCTCCAGAGCAACGCGTACCGCCACGGCCTGTTCCTTGACCGCGTCGGTCAGCTTCGACGGACTCGACTTCGGCCGCCGGGTCCGGGGTTCGAGCACTGCGGCCGGCCCGTCGACCTTCGCGCGTTTGCGCAACTCGTAGAACGACTTTCGAGAGATGTCGTGCTCGGCGCAGAACGTCGAGACCGCCCCGCGGGGCGCATCGTCAGGCCACTGCGAGATCGCAAGGCGGACGAGAGGATCGATGGGTTCATGAGCAGCCACCACCCGAACTTTGGGGCAGAAGTGTCACCACCAAAACCACCTGAACCGTCACCGATGTCCTGATGCAGAACTGTCACCGATGTCTTGAGACATAACACCACATTTGTCGTACCCGAGGTGTCTTGAGTCAAGTTTTTGGCAGGTTTTGGCCGTCGAGGTAGGCCTGTTTGGGGGTGCGGTCGCCGAGGGCTTGGTGGGGTCGGATGGTGTTGTAGATGATGCGGAATCGGTGGACTTCCATGTCGAGGGCGTCGCCGTCGCCGATGTAGCCGCGGAACAGATGCTCGTATTTGAGGGTGCCGAAATAGCGCTCGACGACGCCGTTGGTCTGAGGAGATTTCACTCGGGTCCGAACGTGGCGCAGCAGTGGATCGTTGTGGTCGGCGAACAGGGCCTGGAAGTCCTTGCCGCGGTAGCAGGGCCCGTTGTCGGAGACGATCGCGATTGGAGCGGGAATCTGGCCGATGGTGTTTTCGTCGGCGTCCAGCACGTCCATCAGGCCGCGATCTGTGCGTAGATCGGCTAGGTTCAGGATGCGCTGTGCTTCGTCGATGGCCAACTGCACGCAGTGCACTGCGTCGATGCCGCGGCTGGTCGGGGTGACGGTGATGGCCAGGCAGTATTTGGTGGCGTAGTCGATGACCGCGCTGATCCGCCAGATACCACCGTTGGTGGTTTCGAACTCGGAGAAGTCGGTCTGCCAGACCCGGTTGCGTTCGGTGGGCGGGTCACGAAACACTCGGCGGCGTAGCGCCGCCCAGGATTTACGGTCAGCGCGAAATCCCTGGGGCAACAACAACCCTCGCCGCTTCAGTGCGCGTTGCACCGAGGAATTGGTCACGTCGTGGCCGTCGGCGCGCATCAACGCCGCAATTTTGCGATAGCCCCACGCCGGCCACGCTTCGGCGTATTTGGCGGCCAGGGCCTCGATGCGGTCCACGACCGGCGCCGGCCACGGGCCTTTTGTGGACCCACCGCCGCGGAGGCGGGCCAGCCGTCGCCGGTAGGTGCGTTCGGGAATCGCTGCCAGGATGGCGAACCTCGAAACCGGCAGTCCCGCCGCCGCTCTTAGGGCTTCGAGGTCGGCGAAGGGACTTGATCGGCCAACGCGGCACCGCGCTGCCAGATCCGCAACTGCACCGTGGCTTCGGCCAGCGCAAGTTTGAGTTCCTGGTTTTCCTGTCGCAGCCGGCGCTGTTCGGGGGCACCCGCCCGGCCCGCGGGCCCGCTGGGCACTTCTTCGAGCCGCTCAGACCCTGCCTCCAGGAACTGATGCTTCCACCTGGTCATCGTCACCGTGGTGACCCCGCAGCGCCGGGCGGCTTCAGCGCAGGTCATTTCCCCAGCCAACACCGCCAGCACCAACCGGGTCTTGTCCGCGGCGGGGACCTTCGTGCGTCGCGATCGAGCCATCTCCACAACCTTCCAGCCATGGCCGCAGTTATCCACAACCTGCAACCCTGCCAAAAAGAATGAGTCAGTGGAGAGGCGTAGTGTCGAACACATGTTCGAAGCATTCTCGCGTGTTGATCCCGATGCCGGTGAGGCGGCACTGCGGGATCGCATCGCCGAACTCGAACGGCTCAAGTCGGCTGCCGCTGCCGGGCAGGCCCGGGCCACCGCCGCCCTCGACCGCACCCGCCGCGCCACAGAAGCCGCAGCGAGGGTCAGTCCCTCACGCCGTGGCCGCGGACTCGGTTCGGAGATCGGTCTGGCCCGCATGGAGTCACCTGCCCAGGGCAACCGCTACCTGGCCCAGGCCCGCATCCTGGTGCGCGACATGCCGTACACGCTCGCCGCGCTGGAAGCCGGGGTGCTCACCGAATCCCGGGCCCGACTGATCGTGCGTGAAGCCGCCTACCTGTCCCCCGCCGACCGGCGCCGCCTCGACGAACAACTCTGTGCCGACCACACCACGCTGATCGGCCTCGGCGACGCCCGTCTGACCGGAGACGCCAAAACCATTGCCTACCAACTCAATCCGATAGCCGTCATCGAGCGGGCCACCAGGGCACCCGAGGATCGCAACGTCACCTTCCGGCCGGCGCCGGACGCCATGGCCATCGTCACCGCCCTGCTACCCGCGACCGACGCGGCATCCGTACGCTACGCACTCACCGACGCCGCCGACCGCTGCACCGACGGCCGCAACCGCGGTCAGGTCATGGCCGACACCCTGACCGCCCGCATCACCGGCCGCGACACCACCACACCGGTGCCCGTCGCGGTCAACCTCGTGCTCTCCGACGACACCCTGCTCGCCGGCAGCACCCAACCCGCCCACCTCCAAGGCCACGGCCCCATCCCCGCAGCCGCCGCCCGACGCATCATCCGCGACGCCCTCGCCGACGACAACTCCCGGGCCACCCTGCGACGCCTCTACGCCACCCCCGACACCGGAACACTGGTCGCGATGGAATCCCGGTCCCGTCGGTTCCCGAAAGGCCTCGCCCGGTTCATCGCCACCCGAGATCAAACCTGCCGCACCCCCTATTGCGATGCCCCGATCCGACACATCGACCACATACATCCCCACCACCGCAACGGACCGACCACCGCAGACAACGGCCAGGGGTTGTGCGAGCACTGCAACTACGTCAAAGAACACCCCGGCTGGACAGTCCGCACCCGCACCGACAGATCGGGCCGCCACACCACCGAACACATCACACCGACCGGTGCGGTGTACCGCTCCACCGCACCGCCCCTACCCGGAGGTCTGCGGGTACTGACCCGAGAAGTTCACATCGTGACCAACAACGCCGCCGCCTAGGCTCCGTTCACTCACGGCGAACCCGAACGCCGCAATGCCGGGGAACAAACCCGGCGCCACCAAGGTTGAGCGCATCAGACTGAACTTTGGAGGTTTGATGTCCGAATCAAACGCAGTGCCCGTCCTGTTCTTGAGCGAACCGATCGTCCTGCCCGGAATGGTGGTGCCAGTCGAACTCGACGACGCCGCCCGCGCAGCCATCGACGCCGCCCAGGCCAGCGAATCCGGCAAGCTGCTGATCGCCCCACGCCTGGACGACCGCTACCCCACCCACGGTGTGATCGCGTCGATCGTTCAGGTCGGGCGCATGCCCGGGGGTGCGGAAGCCGCCGTCGTCCGTGGTGAGCGCCGCGCCCACATCGGTTCGGGAACCACCGGACCGGGTGCGGCCCTGTGGGTCGAGGTGGAGGAAACCGCCGAGCCCGACTCGGCGACCGACGAGACCAAGGCCCTGGCCGCCGAATACAAGAAGCTGCTGCTGGCGATGCTGCAGCGGCGTGAGGCGTGGCAGATCGTCGACGTGGTCAACAAGATCACCGATCCGTCCGCGCTGGCCGACACAGCCGGTTACGCCTCATACCTGACCGACGTGCAGAAGCGTCAGCTCCTGGAGACCGAGGACGTCAGTCGTCGCCTCAGCCTGCTCGTGGAATGGACCGGTGAGCACCTGGCCGAGGTCGAGGTCAACGACAAGATCGCCGAAGACGTGCGGGCCGGGATGGACAAGCAGCAGAAGGAATTCCTGCTGCGCCAGCAGCTCAACGCGATCCGTAAGGAACTCGGTGAAGGTGAGCCCGAAGGGTCCGACGACTACCGGGCCCGGGTCGAGGCCGCCGATCTGCCCGAGAAGGTCCGTGAGGCCGCACTGCGCGAAGTCGGCAAGCTGGAACGCTCCAGCGAGCAGAGCCCCGAGGGCGGCTGGATCCGCACCTGGCTCGACACCGTGTTGGACCTGCCGTGGAACGTGCGCACCGAGGACTCGACCGACCTCAAGGGCGCCCGGGAGATCCTGGACGCCGACCACCACGGTCTGGACGACGTCAAGGACCGCATCGTCGAGTACCTGGCGGTCCGGGCCCGTCGCGCCCAGCGCGGTATGGCCGTCGTCGGCGGGCGTGGTTCGGGCGCCGTGATGGTGCTGGCCGGTCCGCCCGGCGTCGGCAAGACCTCGCTGGGTGAGTCCGTCGCCCGTGCGCTGGGCCGCAAGTTCGTGCGGGTCGCCCTGGGCGGCGTGCGCGACGAGGCCGAGATCCGTGGCCACCGGCGGACCTACGTCGGAGCGCTGCCAGGCCGCGTCGTGCGGGCCATCGGCGAGGCGGGGTCGATGAATCCCGTTGTGCTGCTGGACGAGATCGACAAGGTGGGCTCCGACTACCGGGGCGACCCGTCGGCCGCACTGCTGGAGGTGCTGGACCCCGCGCAGAACCACACGTTCCGCGACCACTACCTGGAGCTGGACCTGGACCTGTCCGACGTGGTGTTCCTGGCGACGGCCAACGTCATCGAGAACATCCCGTCGGCGCTGCTGGACCGGATGGAGCTGATCCAGCTCGACGGTTACACCGAGGACGACAAGGTCGCCATCGCTCGGGACTACCTGCTCCCCCGGCAGGCCGAGCGTGCGGCGCTGACCGACGCCGAAGTGACGGTGACGGACGCGGCACTGCGCAAGATCGCCGCGGACTACACCCGTGAGCCAGGTGTGCGGCAGTTCGAGCGGTTGCTGGCCAAGGCGCTGCGGAAGGTGACGACCAAGCTGGACTCGACAGAGTCGCCCATCACGATCGACGAGCCGGATCTCGTCGAGTACCTGGGCCGTCCACGGTTCACCCCGGAGTCGAACGAGCGCACCGCGGTGCCGGGTGTGGCCACCGGCCTGGCCGTCACAGGCCTGGGCGGTGACGTCCTCTACATCGAGGCCAACGGGAACGAGGGCGACCCGGGTCTCAAGCTGACCGGTCAGCTGGGCGACGTCATGAAGGAGTCGGCGCAGATCGCGCGGTCCTACGTGCGGGCCCACGCCGAGCAGTTGGGGGTCGACCCGAAGGCGCTGGACCGCCAGATCCACGTGCACGTCCCCGCGGGCGCGGTGCCCAAGGACGGTCCGTCGGCCGGCGTCACGATGGTGACGGCGCTGGTGTCGATGGCCACCGGGCGCCAGGTGCGCGGCGATGTCGGCATGACCGGTGAGGTCACGCTGAACGGCCGGGTGCTGCCGATCGGCGGCGTCAAGCAGAAGCTGCTCGCCGCGCAGCGGGCCGGGCTGAAGACCGTGTTCATCCCGGCGCGCAACGAGCCGGATCTGGACGACGTGCCTGCCGAGGTGCTGGAGGCTTTGGAGGTCAAACCGATGACCGATGTCGCCGACATCATCGCCGAGGCGCTGGAACCGGTCCGCGAGGGCGCGTCGATCGCCGCATAGGAAGCCGGCGGCTCGCCGCCGAGACACCGTCCGCCGTTGTGACACCCCGGGTCGCAACGGCGGACGGTTTATTTGTTCGGAATTCGGGTCAATCTTGCGGCGATGGACGAAAGCGAGCTCGACCAGTGGGATCCCACGGTGACCCGACAGATGAAGACCCTGGCGGGCCCGGTCGCGAAGTGGTGGTTCCGCTCCGAGGTCCACGGTCTGGAGAACATTCCGGGCCACGGCGGTGCACTGGTGGTCGCCAATCACTCCGGCGGCATGCTGACACCCGACGTGCTGGTCTTCGCCCCGGAGTTCTACCGCCACTTCGGATACGACCGTCCGCTGTACACCCTGGCCCATTACGGTGTGCTGCTCGGGCCGACAGGCGATCTGTTCCGGCGACTCGGGGTGGTCCACGCCAGCCGGGAGAACGCCGCGGCCGCCTTGCGGTCCGGTGCAGTCGTGCTGGTGTTTCCCGGCGGAGATTACGACGCCTACCGCCCCACCGCCGAGGCGAACACCATCGACTTCAACGGGCGAACCGGATACGTGCGGACCGCGCTGGCCGCCGGGGTCCAGATCGTGCCGACCGTCTCGATCGGTGCCCAGGAAAGCCAGCTGTTCCTGACGCGGGGCAACTGGCTGGCCAAGCGGCTGGGCTTCCCTCGCTTCCGCCTGGACATCTTGCCGGTGAGCATCGGGTTCCCGTTCGGCCTCAGCGTCATAGTGCCGCCAAACCTGCCCCTGCCGACCAAGATCGTCACCGAAGTCCTGCCTCCGATCGACATCACGGCACGCTTCGGCGCCGACCCTGATGTCGGGGCCGTCGACTCGCACATCCGAGAAGTCATGCAGACGGCCATGAACCGGCTCGCCTCGCAGCGCCGGTTCCCGATCCTGGGCTAGCAGCCTGGGAAATGCCGGGCTGGCTGCAGCCGCCGTCTCCGCGCCTGCAATCCTTCACCGTGTGACGTCAGATACATCCACGGATGAACGGCACCTTTCCCGTCAGCTGTCGAACCGGCACATCCAGCTGATCGCGATCGGCGGTGCGATCGGAACGGGCCTGTTCATGGGCTCCGGCAAAACCATCTCGCTCGCCGGCCCCTCGGTGCTGTTCGTCTACATGATCATCGGCTTCATGCTGTTCTTCGTGATGCGGGCGATGGGCGAGCTGCTGCTGTCCAACCTGCATTACAAGTCCTTCGCCGATTTCGCCGCCGACCTTCTCGGCCCGTGGGCGGGGTTCTTCACCGGGTGGACGTACTGGTTCTGCTGGATCGTCACGGGCGTCGCCGACGTGGTGGTGATCGCCGGGTATGTGGCCTTCTGGTGGCCGGACCTTCCGCTGTGGATACCGGCACTCGCGACGGTCGTGGTGCTGATCGGACTGAACCTGCCGACCGTGCGGGCCTTCGGTGAGACCGAGTTCTGGTTCGCCCTGATCAAGATCATCGCGATCGTGACGTTGATCGTCATCGGCCTGGTCATGATCTTCACCAGCTTCACCGCACCCACCGGCGCCCAGGCCTCGTTCGCCAACCTGTGGAATGACGGCGGCTTCTTCCCCACCGGCCCAATGGGTTTCGTGGCCGGGTTCCAGATCGCGACCTTCGCATTCGTCGGCATCGAGCTGGTGGGTACCACTGCCGCCGAGGCAAAGGACCCCGAACGCAACCTGCCCAAGGCGATCAACTCGATCCCGGTGCGCGTCATGCTCTTCTACGTCGCGGCCCTGACCATCATCATCGCGGTCACACCGTGGCGCGAGATCGATCCGAAACTCAGCCCGTTCGTGGCCATGTTCAGCCTCGCGGGCCTGGGAATCGCCGCATCGGTGGTCAACTTCGTTGTGCTGACCTCGGCGACGTCGTCAGCCAACTCCGGCATCTATTCGACCTCCCGGATGGTCTACGGTCTGGCCGCCGAAGGCGACGCGCCGAGCCTGTTCGGCCGGCTCACCTCGCGGCGGGTGCCCGCCAACGCGTTGTTCCTGTCCGGCGTGTTCCTGCTGTCGGGCGTGGTCATGGTCGCTGCGGGCGACTCCATCGTCGCGGCCTTCACCCTGGTCACGACGATCTCGTCGCTGTGCTTCATCTTCGTCTGGACGATCATCCTGGTCAGCTATCTCGTGTACCGGAAACGCCGGCCCGAACTGCACGAGGCGTCGAAGTTCAAGATGCCCGGCGGCGTCGTGATGTGTTACGTCGTACTCGCCTTCTTCGCCTTCCTGATCGTGGCCTTCGCGTTGAAGGAGGACACCCTGCAGGCCGAGCTGGTGACGCCGGTGTGGTTCCTGGTACTCGGGATCGCCTGGCTGGTACTGCGGCGTCGCCCGCAGCACCTGGAGCGCGAAGCCAACTTCCGCGCCGAACTTGAGTCCACGGATTCCGACTGACGCTCGGTAGGGTGGCGCCATGGTGGATCTTCGTGATCTGAAGCGACGCATCGTCCACGGCGCCCAGCGCCGCATCGTCAACCCGGTCGGGCGCCAGCTGCCCGTCACCATGCTGGAGACTGTCGGCCGCAAGTCCGGGCAGCCACGGCACACCGCCGTGGGCGGCCGGGTGGTCGGCGATCAGTTCTGGATGGTCTCCGAGCACGGCGACCGATCACACTATGTGCTCAACATCAGGGCCAATCCCGCTGTGCGGCTGCGGATCAACGGCCACTGGCGGACCGGCACGGCTCACCTGCTGCCCGACGACGACCCGGTCGCGCGGCTGAAAGAGCTGCCGACGCTCAACAGCGCAGTGGTCCGCACCGTGGGAAGCGATCTGCTCACCCTGCGCATCGACCTCGACTGACATGGCCTTCGATCCGGACCTGGCGGATCGCATCCGCGAGTTGACGGCTTCCGAACGCGGCCTCGACGAGAAACGCATGTTCGGTGGGCTGGCCTTTCTGATCAACGGCAACATGGCCGTCGCCGCGACCCGGGAAGGCGGCCTGATGGTGCGGGTCCCGCGGGACGACGGCGAGACGCTGGCGCAGCGCGACCATGTCGAACCGATGGTGATGGGCGGCCGGGAGATGCGCGGCTGGCTGCGGATCGCCGCGCCGGGCATCAGGACCAAGCGGCAGCTCCAGTCTTGGGTCGCCCGGGGCATCGAATTCGCCAAGGGGCTGCCGCCCAAGTAATTTCCGCCGCGCACGAGAAGAATCACCATTAACATAGAGCGTGCCTGACAACGACGGGGGCCCGCTCACATGTTGACCGCAGTACGCAAGATCCTCGGTTTCCAGATGACCATCGCCGAGTGGATCGGCACCGCCATCATCCTCGCGGTCCCCTACCTGCTCATCGGCCTGGTCTGGTCGCTCACCCACACCAGCCACCTGGCCGGTATGCACGGGGCCGACGCCGTGGTGTCCTTTCTGGGCTCCATCGTCTCCTGGCCGGTTCTGCTGTTCACCAACGTGTGCATGAGCTGAAAGGAGCCGGCGCATGTCCCTGGGCGACACCACCCCCGCCAACCGCATCTCGATCACCCGCCGCACCGCGCGCTGGTCCGACGAGGACGTGACCATCGCCGACGCGATGGACCTGTGGGGCTTCGCCGCCGGGGCGGCCAACGTGATCATGCAGCTGTCCGCGCCGGGCGTGGGCTACGGAGTCGTGGAGAGCACCGTCGACTCCGGCAACCTGCTCAAGCACCCCTGGAAGCGGGCCCGCACCACCCTCAGCTACCTCGCCGTGGCGATCCTCGGAACGCCCGAGGACCGGGCGGCGTTCCGCGACGCCGTGGACACGGCCCACCGGCAGGTCCGGTCAGGGCCGGCAAGTCCGGTGCAGTACAACGCCTTTGACCGCGACCTGCAGCTGTGGGTGGCCGCCTGCCTGTTCGTAGGGCTGGAAGATGTCTACCAACTGCTGCGCGGCGACATGACGGAGGCCCAGGCCGAGCAGTTCTACCGGTCAGCCGCGACGCTGGGCACCACATTGCAGGTCAGCCCGGAGCAGTGGCCTGCGACGCGCGCCGAATTCGACACGTACTGGGACAGCGCCTGCGGCCGGGTAAAGATCGACGACGTCGTGCGGCGATATCTGCAGGATCTGGTCGACCTGCGGATGATCAACCCGCTGCTGCGGATCCCGTTTCGACCGCTGCTGAAATTCCTGACCACGGGTTTCCTCGCTCCGGTGTTCCGTGACGCCGTCGGCTTCGGATGGGGCCGCGGTCGGCAGCGACTGTTCGAATGGCTGTTCCTGGCCGTGGCATTCGGCAACCGCTTCCTGCCGGTGTTCGTCCGCCAAGGCGGCAGTTACCTGCTGCTGGCCGACGTCCGCCGACGGGTGGCAGCCGACAAGGCCCTGATCTGATGAACCGGGTCCGCCGAATCCTGAGCCACCAGGCCAGCGTCGAACAGGTCCTCGAGACGCTGATGTGGCTGGCCCTGCCCTACCTGGTGATCGGTCTGGTCTGGACGTTCTTCCATCCCGAACAGGTACAGCTCGTCGAATCGAGCCTGCTGACCAAGTTCCCGGCCGGGGCCGATCTGGTGGCCTTCGGTCAGGTCACGCTGCTGTGGCCCGTGCTGCTACTGGGCGCCGACGTGTGCGTCGCGCTGTGAGCGCATCAGCCGGGCCGCCACCGCCGCGACGAACAGCCACAACACCGCACCGCTGACCCACGTCGGCACGTAGTTGAACGACTCGGTCTGCACACCGGCGTTGAGGCCCAGGTAGACGGACACCGACAGCACCGACAGGCCGACCCCCGCCGACACCGCCGTCCAGACCCGGTCCCCCATGCCGGCGAAATACCTTGCCAGCGCGAAGCATCCGCAGGTCACGGCCAGGAATCCGAGCCCACCGGCCACTCCGTGGATCTTCGCCGAGGTACTCAGCTGCTCCACCCCCGGAAACCCCTGCGGCGCACCCGGCGGGAACCCGAACCCGGGGTCGGTCGGATTGAGCCCCACCACCACGCCGGCCAGCAACCCGTAGAGCACCACACACACCGCGGCGACCCGGCCGGACAGCACCCCGGATGCCACGCGCCAGATCCCCAGCCCGAAGGCCATCAGCAACAGCCCGCAGACGATGAAGTTGAGCGTCTGAACCCAACCCCAATCCCCAAGTACCAGCATGGAATTGGCGTGGCGGGCAACGTCGAAGCCGGGACGGGTGAACGCCAGGGTCAGCGAAATCGTCGAGATCGACAAACCGGCGGCCACTCCGGCGGCGAGCAACGCCGTGGTGAGCCGGGCAGCTGCAGGCCGCGCATCAGGTGTCACGGAAACTCGACGCTACCGTCCGGGCGGCCACGACGGTTGACTAGGGTCTTGCGTCGTGAAGGCTTGCCTCGTCCGCTGTGCAATCTTTGGAGCCGCCGCCGCTTCGGCACTCGCCGGATGCGCGTCGGGAACCGTCGTCAACACCGACGACGCCGCATCGCCACCGCCGGCGAGCACCACCGCGGCACCACCGTCGTTCGGAACCGCGAACCTGGTCAACGCCGCCGACTACGCGCTCGACGTCAACGGCCGCAAGGCCTATTACTTCAGCACCCCGAGCGGTCGGTGGCAGTGCGCGATCCTGCCCCACGACCGCGCCGGCTGCCAACCCGCCGGCGGTACATCGGCGATGGCCGTGGCGGGAGCGCCCGAGGAGGTGCCCGACGCGACCGGCGGCACCGCGGCTCCGAATGCCCTTGTGGTCGACCGGGACAACGATGCCCAATTCGTCAACCTGGCGCAGCCCGAATTCGCGCAACCGGCCGCCGTGGCGCTGTCGTTCGGGAAGGTACTGGCGGTGGCGGGATTCCGCTGCAACGTCCAGGAGCAGTCCGGGGTGTCCTGTGTGCGGGAGCTGACCGGTCGAGGTTTCACCTTCTCCGCCGAGGGCTACACCCTGCACTACACAGACGTCCCCTAGCGATGGCACATGATCAGGATCGGCACCTCGGGTTGGTCATACGACCACTGGACCGATGTGCTCTATCCCCGCGGCACACCGGCGAAATCCCGACTGGCCCACTACGTGGGCGAATTCGACACGGTCGAACTCAACGGCAGCTTCTACCGCTGGCCCGCTGACACCACGTTCACCGGGTGGCGCGACCAGATGCCCGACGGCTTCACCATGTCGGTCAAAGCGCACCGCGGGCTGACCCACTACCGGCGGCTGCGCTCACCGGAGAGCTGGACGCCACGGTTCGCGGAGTACTGGAAACTGCTCGGCGCGCACAACGAGGCACTCCTGGTCCAGCTTCATCCCGCCCTCGAGCGGGACGACGCACTGCTGGCCGGCTTCCTATCACAACTCCCCCGCCAGATCCGGGTGGCGATGGAGTTGCGCCACCGTTCCTGGCACGAGGAGGCGGTGTATGAGGTGTTGCGCCAGTACGGCGCAGCGTACGTCGTGATGAGCGGACCGGGGCTGACCTGCCGCCCGGTGGTCACCAGCGATCTGGTCTACCTCCGTATGCACGGGCCGGAGGACGACGGCATGTACGCCGGCTGCTATTCCGATGACGAGCTGATCGGGTGGGCAGAGCAGATCCGGCAGTGGGACCGCGACAGCCACCGCGTCGTCGTCTACTTCAACAACGATCTCGGTGGTCATGCGGTACGCAACGCCCGAAAACTGAAGCAGTTGGTATCGGGCGAGTAGGCTGAGTTGGCATGACAACGTCGTCCACATTCGCGATCGTCGGCGGCGGCCTGGCCGGCGCCAAGGCCGCTGAAGCTCTGCGGGACAACGACTTTGACGGTCATGTCGTGCTGTTCGCCGCCGAAGACCAGCTCCCCTACGAGCGTCCACCGCTGTCCAAGGAGTACCTGGCCGGGAAGAAGAAACTCGACGAGTTCACGGTCGACCCGGCGTCCTGGTACCGCGACCACAACGTCGAGCTGAGGCTGGGCACCGAGGTCACCGCCGTCAACGCCGCCGAACACACGCTCGCGCTTCCCGACGGCACCACCGTCGGCTACGACAAGCTGCTGCTGGCCACCGGATCGTCGTCACGCCGGCCACCGATACCGGGTTCGGACGCCGAGGGGGTGCACTATCTGCGCACGATCGACGAGGCAGCAGCACTGAGCGCTGCGCTGACGCCTGGTTCGACGCTGGCCGTCGTGGGAGCCGGATGGATCGGGCTGGAGGTGGCCGCCGGAGCGCGGGGCCGCGACGTCGACGTCACGGTCGTCGAGTCCGCACATCTGCCGCTGCTGGCCGCACTGGGCGCCGAGGTGGGTGAGGTGTTCGCAAACCTGCACCGCGAGCACGGGGTCGATCTCCGGCTGGACCAGTCGGTGCAGGAGATCACCACCGACAACGGCAGGGCCTCCGGACTGCGACTCGCAGACGGCTCCACCGTCGCGGCCGACACGGTGCTGGTCGCCGTCGGCGCGGCGCCGAACATCGGCCTGGCCGAGAAGGCCGGGCTGGCCGTCGGAGACGGCGGGGTACTTGTCGACGCGTCGCTGCGCAGCAGCGATCCCGACATCTACGCCGTCGGCGACATCGCCGCCGCGCAGCATCCGTTCTTCGGGGTGCGAATCCGCACCGAGCACTGGGCCAACGCGCTCAAACAGCCCGCGGTGGCGGTCCAGGGCATGCTGGGCAAAACCGGCGAATATGACGAACTGCCCTATTTCTTCACAGATCAGTACGACCTCGGCATGGAATACGTCGGCCATGCACCCGAATATCAGCGGGTGATTTTCCGCGGCGATGTTGCTGGACGTGAATTCATCGCGTTCTGGCTCGACGACGCGAACCAGGTCCTGGCGGGGATGAACGTCAACGTGTGGGATGTCCTTGACGACGTCAAGGCGCTGATCCGGTCGGCCACCCCGGTCGATCCGGAACGCATCACCGACCCAGATCAGCCGCTGTCGATCGGGTAGCTGCGGGCACCTCAACCACCGTGCGGGCGAAAACCGTGCGGCGCAACAACATTCTCGCGGGGTCACAGGTACGCGCTAACGTGCTTGAGACACGTGCCGGTATCGCCCCGCCCGCGTGCCACACCCACGACGGCAGGAAGGTGAGCATCCGGTGAATGTCGCGCCCGACGAGCTGTCCGGCACCGAGCAGGCGGTCCTGCTGGTATTGATGGCCGAGTCCCGGCCGGTACCCAATGCCGAGCTGGAGCGGCTCGGGCCCAAACTCGACAAGCCGAAGCGCGATCGGCTCAACCGGTTGGGCCTGATCGAGTCCACCGGAACGCGGCCCCTCGTCCACGAGCTGACCGACGCGGGGTGGGCGCTGTGCCGGTCCCTGTTCGGTGCCGCCGCGCCGGCCCGGTCCACCGGACAGGGCAAGGCCCTCTACACGCTGCTGGGCGCGCTGCACCGCTATTTCGAACACGCCGACCTCGTTCCCGCCGATGTGTTCCTGCCTGCCGGAGTGCCCGCCCCGACAGCCGCGCCGGCGACCGACGCCGGTCCCGAGATCCAGCTGCGTACCGCCTATGCCGGGCTGACGCCTCGGCCCGGCGCCTGGGTCAGCCTGCTACGGCTGCGTGAGGCCGTACCCGGGCTGCCCCGACCCACCGTCGACGCCGCGCTGATCAGCCTCTACCAGCAGCCCGGCGTCAGCCTGATCCCCGAGGAGAACCAGAAGGTGCTCACCCCCGCCGACCGCGAAGCCGCGGTGGAGATAGGCAACCAGGACAAACATCTGATCGCGATCGAGTCCTGATGGAGTTACAGCTCCGCGAAGCGCTCAGTGCGCTTCGCCTGACCTGGGCGCCGACCGCCGACGATCTGTGGCATTCGCAGGGTGCGCTGCATGTGCGCGGTCTGCACGACCGGCCGATGGCCGATGTGATGGCCGCCTTCGGCGATGCCGAACGGGAAACCGACTCAAGCCCACTGGGCGTCGTGGTCCGGGGACCGGCCGGATCCGGCAAGACCCACCTGCTCGGCCAGGTGCGCGAACAGGTCCAAACCGGCGGCGGTTTCTTCTTCCTCGTGGAACTTCTGGATGCGGCCAGCTTCTGGCAGTCCGCCCGTGCGGGCATCCTGGAAAGCCTGGGCCGGCCCGGCAGCGAGCGCGAAACCCAGCTCAAAGATCTGCTGTGGGAACTGTCCTCGGTGGCCCATATCTCGCGCGCCAGTCGCCGGGCCGTGATCGGTGACGACGACCTGACTCCGGAGATTCTCAACGATTTCGTCAACTCGCTGCACAAGGTCCACCGCCACACCGTCAAACGTGCGCACCACACCCTGCGCGCCCTGGTGCTGCTGGGCGCCGGGGACCTGGAGCTGCAGGATGTCGGCGAGGCGTTCCTGACCGGCAACGGCGAACGGGAAGCCTGGGGACTGCCGGCGCCGGTGCTCACGCCACAGGAATCGGTACGCGACATCTCCCGGCTGATCGCCCTGGCCGGGCCGTCGGTGCTGGCCCTCGACCAGATCGACACGCTGCTGGCCCAGTCCACCGATCGCACGGACGCCGTCGGCGCTGCGCCGGACAACCGCGATCTCGAGCACATCGCGCACGGGCTGATGTCGATCCGCCAGACCATGCGGCGCACGGTGGGCGTGGTGGCCTGCCTGCCCGCGGCCTGGGAGGCCATCCAGGACCGGGCGACCGCCACCGTGCAGGACCGCTTCCGCACCACCGCGCTGCTGCAGGGTCTGCCGACCCCGGAGGTCGGCCGCGCCATCCTGGAACGGCGTTTCACCGCCAGCTACGCGGCCATCGGATTCACCGCGCCATACCCGAGCTGGCCGATCCTGCCCTCGGCATTCGACGAGGCGACCCAGTACACGCCGCGTCAGCTGCTCAAGCGCGCCGACACCCATGTCCGGCGCTGCCTGGATCGCGACACGCTCGAAGAGCTGTCCCAACTCACCGGTGAGGTGGCCGAACCACACGAACCCGCCGCGGGCGGCACCGCCGCCGGCGACACCGGAGAACTGGACCGGCGCTTCGCCGAGTACCGGCGCCGCGCGGTGACCGTCGCCGCGCTGGACCCCGACGGCGAGGACACCACGATGCCCGGCCTGCTGTCGGCGGCCCTGGATGCGTGGATCACCGAACTCGGCGAGGCCGGGCAGGCGTTCCGCCCCGATCCGCTGCCGGGCCAACGCGTGGTGCTGCACGGGCGGCTGCGCCAGACTCTGGACGCCGCCACCGACGACGAACGGCACTGGGCATTTCGCGCGATCTCGTCAGGCAATGCCGTCGCGGTCCAGAACAGAATTCGAAAAGCCTGGGAAGCAACGGGATTCAATCCTGAGCGGCGCCAGTTGTTCCTGCTGCGCAACACCGGGTGGCCGAAGGGCGCGAAAACCGCGGTGATGATCGCCGAGTTCGAGGCGGCCGGCGGCCGCGTGTTGCCGATGAACGAGGACGACGTGCGCACGATGACGGCGCTGCGCGATCTGATCGACGACAATCACCCCGACCTGCCCGAATGGCTGCGCCGGCGCCGCCCGGCGCACGGGATCGGCTGGCTGCGGGCCGCGCTCGGAGACGTTGCGGGCGATCCGCCGTCACCGGCCCAGATCGATGTGGATGCCGAGCTCGCGACCGGGCCGATCCGTACGCAGCCTGCCGCGCCGGTCATCGAGCACTCGCCCACCGCGGTCACCCTTGGCCTGGACAGCACCGGCGGGCGCCCCGTGTCCGTCGACCTGGCGGCGCTGCGTAAGCACACGGCGATCTTCGCCGGCTCCGGATCGGGCAAGACCGTGCTGATCCGGCGCCTGGTCGAGGAGTGCGCGCTGCGGGGCGTGTCGTCGATCGTGCTCGACCCCAACAACGACCTGTCCCGGCTGGGGGCGCGCTGGCCCGACAGCCCGCCGGGATGGAACCCGGCCGACGACGAACGCGCCGACGCGTACTTCGACAACGCCGAGGTCGTGGTGTGGACGCCGGGCCGGTCGACCGGCCGCCCGCTGTCGTTCCAGCCACTCCCCGACTTCGCCAGCGTCATCGATGATCCCGACGAGTTCTCCGACGCGGTCGAATCCGCCGTCGCCGCACTGGAACCCCGCGCCCTGATCGCCGGCAACACCGCCAAGGCCGAGCGGTCTCGCGCGGTGCTGCGCGAGGCGCTGCGGTTCTACGGTGCGAGCCCCTCGGTGTCCCTGGGCGGCTTCATCGACCTGCTCGGCAATCTGCCCCCGGAGGTCAGCGCACTGAGCGGCGCGCACAAACTGGCCACCGAACTGGCCCAGAACCTGCGGGCCGCGACCGTCAACGATCCGCTGTTCGGTGGCTCCGGGACAGCCGCGGATCCAGGGGTGCTGTTGACACCGTCACCGGGCTACCGGGCCCGGGTGTCGGTGATCAGCATGGTCGGTCTGACCAGCGATCAGCAGCGCGAAGGGTTCGTCAACCAGCTGCAGATGGCCCTGTTCGCCTGGATCAAGCGCAACCCGGCCGGGGACCGGCCACTGGGCGGGTTGCTGGTGATGGACGAGGCGCAGAACTTCGCGCCGTCCGGTCACACGACCGCCTCCACACACAGCACCCTGGCACTGTCCTCGCAGGCGCGAAAGTACGGGCTGGGACTGGTGTTCGCCACGCAGTCCCCACGCGGTCTGCACAACCACATTCCGGGAAATGCCACGACGCAGTTCTACGGTCTGCTGAACTCGCCCGCTCAGATCGCCGTGGCCCGGGAGATGGCCCGGGTCAAGGGCGGCCACGTGCCCGACATCAGCAAACTGCGGTCAGGTCAGTTCTATGTCGCGTTGGAGGGCAATGCCTTTCACAAGATCCAGACTCCGTGGTGCCTGTCCAGCCATCCGCCCAGCCCTCCGACGACCGACGAGGTCCTCGCGCTGGCACAGCGAGAGCCGGTCGCGCGCTGAGCGGTTGATCGAGTCCGAGGCTCAGAGCAGGGTCGCGCTGCCGTCGGCGTGAACCTGCACCCTCGCCCCGGCGATGTCCTCGGACATGGTCGCCGCCGCCTGTGACTCGTCGATGATGCGGGCCAGCGTGCGGCCGTCCTCCGGGGTGCGCACCGCCAGGAAGACCCGCTCGGCGGTGCCGTCGCGACCGACCGGCGTGGTCCAGGATTCCACCGTCCCGGTGCCGGCGAAGTCCACCTGCAGCTGCCGGGTCGGCTCGGCATCCACCTCGGATTGCACGTCCTGCCAACGGAACTCACGGGCCGGCGGCTCGGTGCCGTACACCCCGAAGCTGTGTTTGGTGAGGTAACCGCCATTGGCGGTGATCAGGCCCGTGCTCCCCGGTTTGGCCGCGAGCCGCTCGGCCATGGTGGCGATCGAATGGGACACGTAGTTGTTCCAGGGCCCGCCCGCGAACGTCAGGCCGCCGGTGACCGTCAAGGGTCGCGACGGGTCGGCCAGGGACAGACCGATTTCGGCCGCCGCGACCTGGACCGCCGATGGGAAGCAGGAGTACACGTCGACGAAGTCGACCTCGTCGACACCCACGCCGGCCAGCTCCAGCACCCGGCGCCCGGCGATCCGGATCGCCGGGGAGCGGTAGAGCTCGGCCCGTTCCCCGATGGCATAGGTGTCGTGCGAGTCCGTCCCGGCATACGGGAAGATCCAACGGTCGGTAGGGATTTGAAGATAGGTCGCCTTCTCGACGGTGGTCAGGATCAGTACCGCCCCCTGGTTCACCATGTTGTTGGAGTTCATCAGCTTGGTGTAGGGCCAGCTGATCATCCGGTTGCCCGGGCCCGGCTGCCAGATCTGCTCGGCAGGCACCGCCTCCCGGCTCCAGGCGTGCGGGTTGCCGGCTGCCACGTCGCTGAACCGGGACCACAGTTCGCCGATCCGCCTGCGGTGCTCATCGCTGCTCTCGCCGGCCGCGATCCGCAGCGCCTGTTCGAACATCGGGTACACGTAGGCCGGGCGATCCAGTTTGATCCGGATCTCGGCCTCGCCGGCCATCGGCACACCGTCATGTGCCCCCGGGGCCTCCGGCACGGAGTCGTCCTGATGCGTCCACTCAGGTCTGACCCCGCGGGAGCGCAGCCTGCTGCGGGTACGCCACGTCTCGGCGCCGGCGATGAGCACCACCTCTGCCCGGCCGCCGTGCAGATCCAGGCAGGCTTCGTTCACCAGTGTCTGCGGCACGTTGCCGCCCACCCCGGTGTAGCGCGTCGCGGCCTTGCCGGCCCGGATGCGCTGAGCCAGCAGCAGACCCGGATCGCGGTAGTGCCAGGACAGCAGATTGACGATCCGTACCGAGTCGACCGCTTCCAGCACCCGCGGGTCGGCCGCCGCCCGGGCCGCCTCCACCATGAGATCGACCGGCTCCACCTCCGGCCGTTCCTCCCGTTGGTTGACCTGGCCGTAGCCCACCAATACCGGGGTTCGCGGATTGAGGGTCCCAGGCAGGGTCATGCCCACGAACCTAGCCCAGGCGGTGTACGGCCTCGAGAATCTGACAGGACGGCCGGTCCCCTGGCGCTGATTCGCGACCCGTACCACCGGCTTTCACGGCGGAGATTCTTGTGCCGTTGGTTGACCGGTACGAATTCGGGTACCCGGATCGCGGGCGCCATTCACCGACACCGGCCACTATGGAGATCATGAGCGACGCGACCCTCTCACCGGCACTGACCGACACGGAACTCGACCAGCTCAACGCCTACTGGCGGGCGGCCAACTACCTGTCCGTCGGCCAGATCTATCTACTGGACAACCCATTGCTCAGCGAGCCGCTGAGCGCGGAGGACGTCAAACCCCGCCTGCTGGGGCACTGGGGTACCACCCCGGGGTTGAACCTGCTCTATGCCCACCTCAACCGGATCATCCGCGAGCGCGACGCGAACGTCATCTACGTGACGGGTCCGGGCCACGGCGGACCGGGGCTGGTGGCCAACGCCTATCTCGAGGGCACCTACAGCGAGGTCTACACCGGAATCGGGCAGGACACCGACGGCTTGCGGAAACTGTTCCGCCAGTTCTCGTTTCCCGGCGGGATACCGAGCCACGTGGCCGCCGAGACACCGGGATCCATCCATGAGGGCGGCGAACTCGGGTACGCACTGGTGCACGCCTACGGCGCCGCGTTCGACAATCCCGACCTGGTGGTGGCCTGCGTCGTCGGCGACGGCGAGGCCGAAACCGGCCCGCTTGCCGCCAGCTGGCACTCGAACAAGTTCCTCAATCCGGTCGTCGACGGGGCGGTGCTGCCGATCCTGCACCTCAACGGCTACAAGATCGCCAATCCCACAGTGCTGTCCCGCATTCCGCAAGAAGAGCTCGAATCGCTGTTCTACGGCTACGGCTATCGGCCCATCACCGTCGAGGGTGACGACCCGGCCAACGTGCACCAGCAGCTGGCCGCGGCCATGGACGAGGCGTTCGACCAGATCGCGGCGATCCAGCGCGCCGCCCGCCTCGACGGCGAACCTGGCCGGCCGCTGTGGCCCATGATCATCCTGCGAACGCCCAAGGGCTGGACCGGTCCGCACGAGGTGGACGGGAAACAGGTCGAGGGCACGTGGCGCTCCCATCAGGTGCCGCTCTCGGAGACCCGGACCAACCCGTCGCACATGGCACAGCTGGAGACATGGCTGCGCAGCTACCGGCCCGAGGAGTTGTTCGACGCCACCGGGGCCCTGCGGCCCGAGCTGCGCGCGCTCGCACCCGCGGGCACCCGCCGGATGAGCGCCAACCCGCATGCCAACGGCGGACTACTGCTGCGCGACCTCGACCTGCCGGACTTCACCGACTACGCGGTCGCCGTCGACAGCCCCGGCACTCAGACCGCCGAGGCCACCCGGGTACTCGGCACGTTCCTGCGGGACGTGATCGCCGGCAATCCGGACCGCTTCCGGCTGATGGGCCCGGACGAGACCGCCTCGAACCGCCTGGCCGCGGTGTTCGAGAAGACCGACAAGGCGTGGCAGGCCGAGACCCTGCCCGTCGACGAGAACCTGGCACCCGACGGCCGGGTGATGGAGGTCCTCTCAGAACATCTGTGCCAGGGCTGGCTGGAGGGCTATCTCCTGACCGGCCGGCACGGGTTGTTCAACTGCTACGAGGCCTTCGTGCACATCGTCGACTCGATGCTCAACCAGCACGCCAAATGGTTGTTCAGCAGTTCCCATCTGACGTGGCGCCGGCCGATCGCGTCGCTGAACTATCTGCTGACCTCCCATGTGTGGCGCCAGGACCACAACGGCGCGTCGCATCAGGATCCGGGCTTCATCGACCACGTCGCCAACAAGCGTCCCGAGGTGGTGCGCGTCTACCTGCCGCCGGACGCCAACACGCTGTTGTCGGTGGCCGATCACTGCCTGCGCAGCCGTCAGTACGTGAACGTCATCGTGGCGGGCAAGCAGCCCGCCTTGACGTACCTGACGATGGACGAGGCGGTCGCGCACTGCACCCGCGGGTTGGGGATCTGGGAATGGGCGAGCACGACGACGGGCGAACCCGACGTGGTGCTGGCGTGCGCCGGTGACATCCCGACGCTGGAGACCCTGGCCGCCGCCGACATCCTGCGCCGCAAGCTACCCGACCTGCTGGTCCGGGTGGTCAACGTGGTCGACATCATGCGGCTGCAACCAGAGTCCGAACATCCCCACGGGCTGTCCGACCGAGAATTCGACTCGATCTTCACCACCGACAAGCCGATCATCTTCGCCTACCACGGCTACCCGTGGCTCATCCACCGGCTGACCTACCGGCACAGCAACCACAATCAGCTGCACGTCAGGGGCTTCAAGGAGCGAGGAACCACGACCACCCCGTTCGACATGGTGATGCTCAACGACCTGGACCGCTTCCATCTGGTCATGGATGTGATCGACCGGGTCGAGGGGCTGGGAGCCCGTGCGGCGGGGCTGCGCCAGGAGATGGTCGACGCCCGGTTGGCCGCCCGCCATTACACCCGGGAACACGGCGAGGACGACCCCGCGATCGCCCGGTGGACCTGGGGAGCGGTGTGACCTGGGTAATTGCGCCACGCCGGTACGATTGGCGAGTTATGTCTGATCAGAGCGCCGTGGCCGCGCATCCTCATCCGCTGGTGGCCCAGCTCTCGGCATTGCATCATTTCCGGATCTACGCCGACATCGGGATCGTCATCGTCATCCTGACGGTCACCAACCTGATCGCGCACTTCACCACCCCCTGGGCCAGTATCGCCACCGTTCCGGCGGCAGCGGTCGGTCTGCTGATCCTGGTGCGGGCCCGTGGCCTGGGCTGGGCGGAACTGGGACTGGGCCGCGAACACTGGCGCTCCGGGGTCGGTTACGCGCTGGCGGCGGTGGCCCTGGTCGTCTCGGTGATCGCGATCGGGACCATGCTTCCGTGGACCCGACCGATGTTCATGAACGACAACTACGCCACCATCTCGGGCGCACTGCTGGCCTCGATGGTCATCATCCCGCTCCAGACCGTGATCCCCGAGGAGTTGGCGTTCCGCGGCGTGCTGCACGGAGCCCTCAACCGGGCCTGGGGTTTTCGCGGTGTCGCGGCGGGAGGCTCACTGCTGTTCGGCCTGTGGCACATCGCCAGTTCGCTCGGTCTGACGAGTGAGAACGTCGGTTTCACCAGGCTGTTCGGCGGCGGCATCTTCGGCATGGTCGCCGGTGTGGTGCTGGCCGTCGTGGCCACCGGCATCGCCGGCTTCGTGTTCACCTGGCTGCGCAAGCGCAGTGGCAGCCTGATCGCACCGATCGCCCTGCACTGGTCACTCAACGGGGTCGGCGCCCTGGCTGCCGCCCTGGTCTGGCACCTGTCGACCTAACTGCCTGCGCGTCTGCGCGCACGGAACTCGCGGTTCTTCAGCATGTTCCCGCAGCTGGCCATGTCGCACCAGGTGCCGCCGTGGTTGCGGGACCGGTCGTAGAACGCCCACGTGCACTCGTCGTTCCCACATGCCTTAAGCCGTGACCACGAGCCGTCCCGCTGTGCGTCATGCATCACCAGGAGCAACTCGAGCAGGCGCTCGCCCACACCCTCGCCTGCGGCCGACAACCGTATCTGCCCGTCGGACGCCAGCTCGACCTTCGCGGTCGACGCGTCTGCGAGGGCCTGCAGTGCGGCAAGATCATCGGCCTGCGGCGGTGGACCGCCGCTGTTGTGAATGAGCAGCGCGCGCAACGCTTCGCGGACCCCGCGAAGCCGTTCCAGTTCGGCCGGCGTCGGGCGCGCGCCTGCGGCGAGCAACCCGTTGGCCGCCAGCCAGGGCGCCGCATCGTCGGGATCCGCGAGACGGTCGGTTCCGGCAGGAAGCTCGATCGTGTTGACCAGAGCCTGAATCCGGGCCAGCGGTCCGGGGGCGGGTTTGGTCTCGGAGTCACCGGCCCACGTCGTCGTCATCACTCCAGCGTACCGCCGTGACCACTAAATTGGTTTGACTAGTCATTGATGACCAGCGTACGGTTATAGACAGTCACGATCCACGGACCGGGCATACGGAAAACTACGAGGTATCGCCATGAACGACAACCGAATTTCTGCGACACCAGCGACCACAGTCCGCCATGCACCTGTCCCCTGCCGCCCGTCGATCCGGGCCCGGCTGACCGCCCGGATCCGATCGCGCCGCCTGGACGCCATGCTGGCCGTCGGAGTACCGACTCCGGCAGGCAGCGCTATCGCCGCCCGTGCCGACCGGCTGACGTCGGCCACCGAACGAGCCGCGATCGCCCGCGTGCTGCGCCGCTGCGTGCGCGAGGCCGCAGCCGACAGTGTGTTGTGGTCGTCACGAATCCCATTGCACCGGAAGAATATTGCCGCGGCGGAGGCGACGATCGATGCGATCACCCTGCGGCTGCATTCACCACTACCGGTGAATGCACGCGGTATGGCCCGCCTGAACCGGGTGATCAACGACGGGCTCGGACCGATGTACGCGTTCGGTCATGGCGACCTGGACGGCAGATTGGGCGCTGCGCTCGCCGCGCTCTGACGTACTGCCGGCTACACCTGCAGCACCGCTGCACCCGCGATGCGGCCTGCGCTCAGATCGGTGAGCGCCTCGTCGGCGCGGTCCAGGCCGTACACGGGAGTGCTGACCGCCATCCGGTGTTCACCGGCGAACGCGAGGAAATCGCGCGCGTCGGCACGAGTGTTGGCGGTGACCGAACGAATCTCGCGTTCCTGGAACAGGTGCCGTTGATAGTTCAAGGCCGGGATGTCGCTGAGATGGATGCCGGCGATGGCCAGCACCCCGCCGCGGTCCAGCGCCTCCATCGCGGGCAGCACGAGATCGCCCACGGGCGCGAACAGGATCGCGGCATCCAGCGGCTCCGGCGGCATGTCGGCGCTGCCCTGTACGGACGACGCCCCCAGTGTCAGGGCGAGTTCGCGGGCCCGCTCACCCCGGGTCATCACGTGCACACGGGCTCCCTTCGCCAACGCCACCTGAGCCGTCAGGTGCGCGCTGCCGCCGAACCCATACAGTCCCAGCCGCCCGCCCGGCGGTAGATCCGTGCGCAACAACGCCCGATACCCGATGATCCCCGCACACAACAGCGGAGCCAGTTCCACGTCGGAGTAACCGGTGGGCAGGTGGAGGGCGAATGCCGCCGGGACAGTGGTGAATTCGGCATAGCCGCCGTCGGCGTCCCAGCCCGTATAACGCGAGGACGGGCAGAGATTCTCCCGCCCCCGCAGGCAATAGGCGCAGCGACCGCAGGTGTGGCGCAGCCAGGCCACGCCCACGCGATCACCGGGGGCGAACCCGCCACCCGCATCGGCGCCGACCGCGACCACCTCGCCGACAACCTCGTGCCCGGGTATCACCCGCGGCCGGTGTACGGCCAGATCTCCTTCTGCCACATGCAGATCGGTGCGGCACACCCCGCAGGCCAGAACCTTGACGAGCAGTTCGTCGGGCCCGGGTCGCGGAGCGGGCACGCTGACCCGTTGCAGCGGATGCGAACTCACCGCCCCTGGGGTGACGACCTGCCAGGCCGTCATGCTCCCGGCGGTTCCGGGGTCCATCACCCGCTCCGGTCAGCTGCGGCTACGTACCAGTCCGACGATCCAGAGCAGGATCACCGATCCGAGGATCGCGGTGAAGAGGGTGAACCACCACCCGCCGCCGGCCGTGTCGAGGAAGAAGCTGAGCAGGAACCCGCCGATGAGCGCACCGATCACACCGATGACGATGTTCATCAGAATGCCCTGACCACCGCCGTCGACGATCTTGCCGGCGATCCACCCGGCGATCGCGCCGATGATGATGTAGCCGATCCAGCCGACACTCGTCAGAGTGGAGGAACGCGCCAGGATTTCGGTAGCCGCCATTACGTCCATTGCAGGTCTCCTGCCTGTCACTGGCCATGCCCAGCGGGCTCGCTGAGCCTCACCCCAGGTGTACCTCCCGAACGTAACGATTCGGTTGGCTGTTTGGGAACGATCAACCTTCGCCCATGGGTTTCCCACTGAAGAGACAGGTCATGCCCAGATCCACGGACGAGAATCATCTGGGCCCCAGAAACGCACTACGTCGGCCCTGAACAGGACCGACGTAGTGCAGAAGTTCGGAATCAGGCCGGTGGCTGCATCTCCGGCGGAGCGTTGGTGACCGGAACCGGCACGCCGACACCCGGACGGGCGGGCGGGGCGTTCGGGTCAGCCGGCGGCGGTGCCGCATTGGGATCGCCCGCGGGCGCGGCCGGCGGTGTCCACGGCCGGATGGAGTTGGCCAGTGTCGCGGCGGCAGCCTTGTCCACAGGATGGCTGGCCGATCCCAGCCAGACGACGAACCAGCGTTCCGGCGCGCGCTGCCCGCGTGGAGTTCCCGGGGCAGGCGGCGCACCGACCACACCCGCCCAGATCTGGCCGTTGGGCTTGTTGGTGTCGGTGAACTTCACCTCGTAGTACGAGGCCACGCCGGTGAGCCCATTGGCGTCGAGCGGAACGGTCTCCTGGTTCACCCGGGTCCCGGGGAACGGCATGAAGAACTCACCCATGTCCGAAGCGAGCCGGACGGCCGCCTTGGCGTTGTCCGCCTCGGCACCCGCGAACAGCTTCAGGTCGAGGCGCCCGAGCAGCACGCTGGTGTCGTTCGGCGGCTCAGGAGTGCCCTCCGGCGGAATCTTGGTCAACAACGCCTGCCCGTAAGACAACTGGGTCGCGTCGGACACCTTCCAACCCCCGGGCACGACGTAGCTGAACCCGCCCGCGGCGTTGTCCACCCGGCCGGGCTCCGGTGCGGGAGCGGCCGGGGCAGGAGCCGGGGCGTTCGGGTCGGCCGGCGCGGGAGCGGGCACATTCGGGTCCACGGGGGCCGGAGCCGGCGCAGGAGCCGGGGCGGGCGCGTTGGGATCGACAGGCGCGGCCGGGGCCGGAGCCCCGGGAGCGGGCGCGGGCGCAGGTGCGGCCGGGGCAGGTGCCGGTGCACCGGGCACGGCGGGGGCGGGGGCCGGCGCCGGGGGTGCCGGCACGGGATCCGCATACGCCACCGCCGGCAGCGCAACGGCCGCGGCGGTCGCGCCGGTCACGGCAACCAGTGCCAACTTCTTCGACAGACCTCTGCGCCGCTGTGACATCGCATCCGACTCGTCCATGGGGAAGAAACTACCGTGTTACGGCCGTGACGCAAGTGTGAGTTGCTCTTAGAGTGCTCAAAAGTGCGATTGCGACAGATGGGATAAATCCAGCTGAACGGCAAGAGCGACAGTTGCTGACACGCGAGTGCGCCGGGCGCCACGCCGGACCTGGCAACCGGCCTCCGGTCACCCCCTGTGCCGGGACTCTCACCACGTGATTCGGACCCGGACGCGCCCGTGTTACGCGGGGTGGACGGCAACCTCCTGCGCCTTCACCGAG
This sequence comes from Mycobacterium sp. 48b, assembly GCF_048282725.1. Lineage (NCBI taxonomy): Bacteria > Bacillati > Actinomycetota > Actinomycetes > Mycobacteriales > Mycobacteriaceae > Mycobacterium > Mycobacterium sp. 48b. Next base: position 4,019,241 of record NZ_JBLVUL010000001.1, on the reverse strand, counting down.
AAATACACCGTGTCCCCCGGGGCCAGCCGCAGCTCGGCGGCCGACTCCGCGGTCACATCGGCGGCCAGGCCGGGCGCACCGTCGGGTTGCTCATCGGCGCGCACCCGGATGCCGGGCCCCCGGCTGTCGAGCTCGGCCACCGTCACCGCGACGGTGTTGCGCGGACTGCCGTGCGGTTCCTCGCGGTACACCGCGACCGACGCCGGCGAGAACACCGCCACCACCGGCACCCCGGGCCGCACGTCGGCCGCGGGCGTGCCGTGCCAGGTCGCGCCCCACGCGGTGGCCACCACCCCGTCGTCGACGGCAGTGCCGCCGATCAGGTTCACCCCGGCGAACCGGGCCGCGAAATGACTCTTGGGCGTTGCCAACACCTCTGCAGCAGAACCACTTTCGACGATTCGGCCACCGTCCACCACGATCACCCGATCGGCCAGCGTCAGCACGTCGAGCAGGTCGTGGGTGATCAGCACCGTGCACCTGCCGTCGCCGGCCAGGACGCCCCGCAGCACCCTGCGCATCGACGCCGCCACGGCCACGTCCAGCCCCGCCAGCGGTTCATCGAGCAACAGCACGTCGGGTTCGGCCGCCAGCGCCCGGGCGAGCGCGACCCGCTGCGCCTGACCTCCCGACAACCGGCGGGGCCGCCGGTCGGCCATTTCCGTGGCGTCGACCTCGGACAGCCACCGGTGGGCGTGCCGGTAAGCCGTGCGGCGGCCCAGTCCACCCCCGCTGCGCGCACCGAATGCCACGTTGGCCAGCACGCTCAGGTGCGGAAACAGCAGCGAGTCCTGCAGCAGCAAACCGACCCGGCGGGCATGCGTCGGCACCTGCACACCGGCAGTCGCGTCCGTCAGCACCCGGTCTCCCACCTGAATACGCCCGGCATCCAGGCCGACCAGCCCCGCGATCGCGTGCAGCGTCGTCGACTTGCCCGCGCCGTTGGGACCCAGTACCGCCAGCACCTCCCCGGCCGCCACGCCGAATTCCAGGTCCAGACCGCGATTTTCGACGACAGCGCGCACCTGCAGCGTCACGCCCATCCCCCTGCCCGCAGCCGACGACTGCCGAGGCCGATGACCACCACGGCGGCCACCACGACCAACAGCACCGACAACGCCACGGCGGCATCGGCGTCGCTCTCGCGCTGCAGGTAGATCTCCAACGGAAGAGTGCGGGTCACGCCCTGGCGTGACCCCGCGAACGTCAGCGTGGCGCCGAACTCGCCGAGGGACCGCGCGAAGGCCAGCACGGCCCCCGAGACGAGTCCGGGACCCAGCAACGGCAGAGTCACCCGCCACCACACCGTGGCCGGGGATGCGCCCAGCGTCGCCGCCACGACCTCGTAATCGGCCCCGGCGGTACGGGCCGCCCCTTCCAGCGAGATGACCAGGAACGGCAGCGACACGAACGTCTGCGCCAGTACGACCGCCACCGTGGTGAACGCGATCTGCACACCGGCGCTCTCCAGATATCGGCCGACCAACCCGAGCCTGCCGAAGGCATACAGCAGCGCGATACCGCCGACGACCGGCGGCAGCACCAGCGGCAGAAGGATCAACGGACGGACGATGCGGGTGACGGTGCCGTCGGTGCGGGCCAGCACCAGCGCGAGCGGAACCCCGAACAGCACGCACAACACGGTGCTGGCCAGCGAGGTCTCCAGACTGAGCTTCAACGCCGCGGTGGACGACGCGCTGGAGACGAGCGACCCGAACTGTGGCCAGTCGACCTTTGCCACCATCGCGACCAGGGGCAGCACGACGAATATCGCGCCCGCCGCGGCAGGGACGTAGATCCACCGCGGAAGCCGTGGCGGATTCGTCACCATACGGCACCGCCGACCACGTCGACGCAGGTGAGAGCGCTGGGCCGGATCATCCCCGCAACCTTATGCGAGCCGGTTCTTGGCGCGCCGAGTTTCGTGTCCTAGCTACTGTCCAGTAACATTGTCCGTTGGTCGCCCCCGTCCGGCGCGGCGATCCCCAGGTACATGGAGGTACATCATGGCGGAGGTGCTGGTCACCGGCGGCGACACCGAACTCGGCCGCACGATCGCGGCAGGTTTCCTGGACGCCGGCCACAACGTGGTCATCGCGGGTGCCCGTCGCGAAGACCTGGAGCTGGCCGCCAAGCAGCTCGACGTCGCCTCGATCGTGTTCGACAACACCGATCCCTCCAGCCTCGAGAGCGCCCGCGCGCTGTTCCCCCACCATCTCGACACCCTGGTCAACGTCCCGGCCCCGCTGTTCGAGACCAAGGACCCCCGCACCTTCACCTTGACCGACCTGGCCACCGCATGGCGCAACGCGCTGGAGGCCACCGTCGTCACGGCGGTGCTGACCGTGCAGATCGTCGGTGACCACCTGCGTTCCGGCGGCTCCATCATCAACGTCGTGCCCGCGAGCCCGCGTGAGGGCAGCGCCGACGCCGCCGTCAAGGCCGCCCTCGGCGATTGGACCGCCGGCCAGGCCGCGTACTTCGGAACTCGCGGAATCACCGTCAACGCCATCGCCCCCGGCCTGTCCGCCGACCCCGGCTACGACGGCCTCGGCAGCACTCCACCCTCGGTCGCCGACGAGTTCGCCCGTCTCGCAGTGTTTTTGAGCACGCCGGCGGCTCGCCACATCACCGGGCAGACCATGCACGTCAGCCGCGGTACGCTCGCCACCCTGGGATAGCGCGCTATGGTCGGAGAAGTGACAATCCGACTCGGACTCCAGATCCCCAACTTCTCCTACGGCACCGGCGTTTCCGAACTCTTCCCGACCGTCATCGCCCAGGCTCAGGAGGCAGAGGCCGCCGGCTTCGACTCCGTCTTCGTGATGGACCACTTCTATCAGCTGCCCGGCCTCGGCACTCCCGACCAGCCGATGCTGGAGGCCTACACGGCTCTCGGCGCACTGGCGACCGCGACCGAGCGGGTGCAACTGGGAACCCTGGTCACCGGCAACACCTACCGGAACCCGACACTGCTGGCCAAGGCCATCACCACGCTCGACGTGATCAGTCAGGGCCGCGCGATCCTTGGCATCGGCACGGGCTGGTTCGAACTCGAACACGACAGCCTCGGCTACGAGTTCGGCACCTTCACCGACCGCTTCAACAAGCTCGGCGAAGCACTGCAGATCATCCTTCCGATGCTCGCCGGCGAACGCCCGACCTTCAGCGGCAAGTACTACCGCACGGTCGAGGCAATGGCCAATCCCCGCTTCCGCGACCATGTTCCGCTGATGATCGGCGGCAGCGGCGAGAAGAAGACCATCCCGCTGGCCGCCCGGCACTTCGACCACCTCAACATCATCGCGAACTTCGACGAACTGCCCCGCAAGCTCGACGTGGTCAAGCAGGAGTGCGAGCGGATCGACCGCGATCCGGCCACACTGGAGACCAGCATGCTGGTGATCGCCCTGGTCGGGGAACACTTCACTGCCGACGCCATCCCGCCCGACTTCCAGAGTCGCGCCGTGTTCGGCAGCGCCGAGCAGATCGCCGAGCAGCTCAAGACCAAGCTCTTCGACACCGGCGTGAACGGCGTGATCCTGAGCCCGGTGACCATCGGCGGCTACGTGCCCGGCGGCATCACCGACGTTGCCGAGGCATTGAAACCACTGATATCCGGGTAAACATTCGGTTCGGTTGGCCATCTCGCCGCACAGGCGGGAATGGCGCCGACTAACCTAACGGTTATTACGAGTGGCAAACACGTCCGCGAGGAGCAGCAATGAGCCATCCCGGAGCTACGGCATCGGATCGGCATAAGGTAGTCATCATCGGATCGGGTTTCGGCGGTCTGACCGCTGCCAAGACCCTCAAACGTGCCGACGTCGACGTCAAGCTGATCGCCCGCACCACGCACCACCTGTTCCAGCCGCTGCTGTACCAGGTGGCCACCGGCATCATCTCCGAAGGCGAGATCGCGCCGGCCACCCGGGTGATCCTGCGCAAGCAGAAGAACGCCCAGGTGCTGTTGGGCGACGTCACCCACATCGATCTGGAGAACCAGACGGTGGATTCCGTGCTGCTCGGGCACACCTACTCCACCCCCTACGACAGCCTCATCATCGCCGCAGGCGCCGGGCAGTCCTACTTCGGCAACGATCATTTCGCCGAGTTCGCCCCCGGCATGAAGTCGATCGACGACGCACTGGAGCTGCGTGGCCGCATCCTCGGTGCTTTCGAGCAGGCCGAGCGTTCCAGCGATCCGGTTCGCCGGGCCAAGCTCCTCACGTTCACCGTGGTGGGCGCCGGTCCGACGGGCGTCGAAATGGCTGGGCAGATCGCCGAATTGGCCGACCAGACGCTGCGCGGCAGCTTCCGCCACATCGATCCCACCGAGGCGCGGGTGATCCTGCTCGACGCCGCACCGGCCGTGCTGCCGCCGATGGGTCCGAAGCTCGGCAAGCGCGCGCAAGAGCGGCTGGAGAAGATGGGGGTCGAGGTTCAGCTCGGCGCCATGGTGACCGATGTCGACCGCAACGGATTGACGGTCAAGGACGCTGACGGCACGCTGCGCCGCATCGAATCGGCCTGCAAGGTGTGGTCGGCCGGTGTGTCGGCCAGCCCGCTGGGCAAAGACCTGGCCGAGCAGTCCGGGGTGGAGCTGGACCGGGCCGGCCGCGTCAAGGTGGAGCCCGACCTGACCATCCCCGGTCATCCCAATGTGTTCGTGGTCGGTGACATGGCCGCCGTGGACGGGGTTCCCGGTGTGGCCCAGGGCGCGATCCAGGGCGGCCGCTACGCGGCCAAGCTGATCAAGCGCGAGGTCGCCGGCACCAGCCCGAAGATCCGGTCGCCGTTCGAGTACTTCGACAAGGGCTCGATGGCCACGGTGTCGCGGTTCTCCGCGGTGGCCAAGGTCGGCCCGATCGAGTTCTCCGGGTTCTTCGCCTGGGTGTGCTGGCTGGTGCTGCACCTCGTGTACATCGTCGGGTTCAAGAGCCGTCTGGTGACGGTGCTGTCGTGGGGTGTGACCTTCCTGAGCACCAAGCGCGGCCAGCTCACCATCACCGAGCAGCAGGCCTACGCCCGGACCAGGATCGAAGAACTCGAGGAAATCGCGGCGTCGGTCCAGGAAACCGAGAAAGCGGCGTCCTAAGCTTCTGAACCCGCCGCCGGCTGCGGCGGCAGCCGGTCACCCTGCCAGGTGGCCAGGCCGCCGCCGACAGCCAGTGCCAGCACTGTCCCGGGCGCCTCGAATGACGTTGCCGGATAGCGCAGTTCGCTGATGCAGGCCCGAGGCGCGGCCAGTACGTCGTCGCCCACTGCCCCGTGGCCCAGTTCGATGCGATGCCGCAACAACGGCGTCGCGCCGATGTCGGCGTGCAAGGCCGACGACCAGAACCCTTCTCGCTCATGGGATCTGCCGATCTGGACGCGCTCCCGGACGCGCACCTGGGCGGATTCGGCGAGTCGCAGCCGCGTCGAGGTGTGGTGGACCGAGCCGCCGGCCACCACGGTCGGCTGCGGGTCGAGGTCCAACTGCCCGGCCACCTCGAGCTCCCACTGTGCGGCCGATTGCCGCGTGTGGCCGCCGGGCAGCACCATCGTGGCCGCGGCACTGCGAATCCGCAGCCGGGCACCGGGTTCCACCACCAGCCGCACCGTGAGCGTGTCGCCGCCGAGCGGGGTGGCCGCGGTGGAGATCAGATGCACCGTATCGGGACCGGTGCAACGCCCCGCCAGCCCGTCGCGCGCCTCGATCCGGGGCAACCGCCCCGGACAGGCCACGACGACGACGTTCGCATGCATCACGCCGATGACGCCTGCGCGACCTTCAACTGCTCCCGCACCCAGGCCAGCACCGGACCCGACGACGGATCCTCGGTCAGTGAGATGAGCGCCGTCGGCCGATCCTGGCGGACTTTGGCCGCGTCACGGCGCATCACCTCCAGATCGGCCCCTACCAACGGCGCCAGATCGGTCTTGTTGACCACCAACAGATCCGAGAACGTCACGCCTGGCCCGCCCTTGCGCGGCACCTTGTCTCCCCCGGCCACGTCGACGACGAAGATCTGAACGTCCACCAGGCCCGACGAGAACGTCGCGGTGAGGTTGTCGCCACCTGATTCGACGAGGATCAGGTCCAGTGCCGGGTTCGCCTCGATCAGATCGTCGATGGCATCGAGATTGGCGGTGATGTCGTCGCGGATCGCGGTGTGCGGGCATCCCCCGGTCTGGACCGCGGCGATCCGCTCGTCGGGCAGCACCGCATGCCTGCGCAGGAAGTCGGCATCCTCTGTGGTGTAGATGTCGTTGGTCAACACGGCAAGCGACAGCTCCTCGCGCAGCTGTCGGCACAGTGCGGCCACCAGTGCGGTCTTTCCGGACCCGACCGGGCCGCCCACGCCGATGCGCAGCGGCTCGTCGGGCCGGCGTACCCGCTTGGGCCGGTCGACGTGGGTGTGGGGCTCGCCGTCGAGGAAATGCGGTGGCATGGTTGGCCTTTCGAGATCGAACTACAGATTTACGAGACGAACAGCGGCCTGTCGCGTTCGGTGTGCCGCTGCGCCAGGACGTCGAGCAAGGGATCGGACAGGTCGGCCAGTCCGGTGACCGCCTCGGCCGCCACCGCGTCACACAACCCCGACAACTCGAAGGTCAGCGCCGCGACATCGGCCGGGTCGAGCGCGAGCAACCGCTGCGCGGCGGTGGCCGAACCGGTCATGGTGGTGTACACGACCGACAGTGCGGTCTGGCCCGGATCCAGCTCGGCGGCCGCCCCGACCGCGCCGGCCGCCACCGGCAGGTGCGGCCGGGATCCGAGGGCTTCCCACGATTGCTGCGGCCAGACCCGCCGGGCCAGCCGGACCAGTCCGCGCCCCTGGGCACGCGAAGCCTCGCGTGCCGCCGGAGCTGGTGTGCGGGCATCGGTTTCGGCATCGGCGGCCTCGGGGTCCAGGGTCGCGGTGTGGACCGCGGCAGCTATCGAGGCAGCGACGACGCCGTTGGTGCGGATACGCCGGACCAGGTAGGCACGCAACGTGCCGACGTCGGTGAGCAGACCGCTGGTGACCGCCTCCTCGACTCCGCCGGAATGCACGTGACCGCCGGTCGGCAATCGCGAGTCGGCCAGGGTCAGGAGCGTCGTCAGGCTGCTCATCTAGAACAGGAAATATCGCTGGGCCATGGGCAGTTCGACCGCGGGCTGTTCCTGCCACACCTCGCCGTCGATCCGCACGGTGAAGGTGTCCGGTTCGACCTCGATGCAGGGCAGCGCGTCATTGTGCGGCATCTGCACCTTACCGATCTGACGAACATTTTTGACTGCGGCCAACTTTCGGCGCACATCGAGGCGATCGGCAAGGCCGTCCTCGATCGCCTGCGGTGCGACGAAGTGCACAGAGGTGGCGGCCGCGGAGACCGGGGCCGCGCCGAACATCGGTCGCGGCAGTACCGGCTGCGGGGTGGGGATCGAGGCGTTGGCGTCGCCCATCGCCGCCCAGGTGATCATGCCGCCCTTGATCACCGCATGCGGCCGGACCCCGAAGAACGCCGGCTCCCACAGCACCAGGTCGGCGAGCTTGCCGACCTCGACGGAACCGACCTGCTCGTCGAGGCCGTGGGCGATGGCCGGGCAGATGGTGTATTTGGCGACATACCGGCGGACGCGGTTGTTGTCGGCCGGGCCGTCTCCTTCGAGGGCGCCCCGCCTGCGCTTCATCACGTGCGCGGTCTGCCAGGTCCGCAGCACCACCTCACCGACCCGGCCCATCGCCTGGGAGTCGCTGCCGATCATCGAGATGGCCCCGATATCGTGCAGCAGATCCTCGGCGGCGATCGTCGACGGCCGGATCCGGCTCTCGGCGAAGGCCAGATCCTCGGGCACGCTCGGGTTGAGGTGATGGCACACCATGAGCATGTCGAGGTGCTCGTCGAGGGTGTTGACCGTGTGCGGCCGCGTCGGATTCGTTGAGCTGGGCAGCACATTCGGATGTGAGGCGACGGTGATGATGTCAGGAGCGTGGCCGCCACCAGCGCCCTCGGTGTGGTACGCGTGGATGCCACGGCCCTTGATCGCGGCCAGCGTGTCCTCGACGAAACCGGCCTCGTTGAGAGTGTCGGTGTGGATGTTGACCTGCACCCCGGCGGCTTCGGCGACCGTCAGGCAGGCGTCGATGGCCGCCGGCGTGGTACCCCAGTCCTCGTGCAGCTTGAATCCCGCTGCGCCACCGCGCAACTGCTCCCACATCGCCTCGGCACTGACGGTGTTTCCCTTGCCGAGCAGCGCGACGTTGAGCGGCCATGAGTCCAGCGACTCCAGCATCCTGGCCAGATGCCAGGCGCCCGGGGTGACCGTGGTGGCCTTGCTGCCCTCGGCCGGCCCGGTTCCGCCGGCCACGATCGTGGTGATGCCACCGCCCAGGGCCTCTTCCATGATCTGCGGACAGATCAGGTGCACGTGACAGTCGATCGCACCTGCGGTCAGGATCCGACCGTTGCCGGCGATGATCTCGGTCGACGGGCCCACGACCAGATCCGGGTGCACCCCGGTCATGATGTCGGGGTTACCGGCCTTGCCGATGGCCACGATGCGGCCGTCGCGAATGCCGATGTCGGCCTTGATGATTCCCCAGTGATCGATGATCACCGCCCCGGTGATGACGGTGTCGGGCGCCCCATCGGCACGGGTGGCCCTCGACTGCCCCATCGACTCACGCAGCACCTTGCCGCCGCCGAACACCGCCTCGTCGCCGGCCAGGCCGGGGCCGCCGCTGCGGTCCTCGGTGATCTCGACGAACAGGTCGGTGTCGGCCAGCCGGATCCGGTCACCGGTCGTGGGTCCGAACAGCGCTGCATAGCGGGCCCGGGTCAGTTCGGTCATGCGGTTCCCAATCGGCCGGGCGGGTCGAGACTGATGCCGTGCACCTCACGGGTGCCGCCGAGCGGCACCAGTGAAACACGATGGGCGACACCGGGTTCGAATCGAACCGCGGTTCCGGCCGGGATGTCGAGACGATACCCGCGGGCAGCGGACCGGTCGAAATCCAGGGCCGAGTTGGCCTGCGGCAGATGCACATGGCTGCCGACCTGCACCGGCCGGTCACCGGTGTTGACGACGTCGAGAACCAACCGTGGTGCACCTGCATTGAGCGCTATGGCACCGTCACCGAAGATGATTTCGCCGGGCACGACCGATGCGCGATCCGCCTTCGGCTCCTCGCTGGTCATCGCTCAGGCGATCGGGTTGTGGACGGTGACCAGCTTGGTGCCGTCGGGGAACGTGGCTTCGACCTGTACGTCGTGCAGCATCTCGGGCACTCCCTCCATGACCTGCTCGCGGGTCAGCACATCGCGTCCGCTCACCATCAACTCCGCGACGGTGCGACCGTCGCGGGCGCCCTCCAACAGGTGATCGGTGATCACGGCGACGGCCTCGGGATGGTTGAGCAGCAAGCCGCGAGCTTGTCTGCGCCGCGCCAGGTCTGCGGCGTAGGAGATGAGCAGACGATCCTGCTCATGCGGGGTCAAACGCATAGTGCGCGATCCTGCCATGGCGAGCCGGGATCGGCAGCGCTCGCCGTCGCGCCCGGAAGCACTACTCGGGGATGTTCTGCAGCCGCACCTGACCGCGGGCCACCGGCTTGTCGTTCTCGTCGGTGATGGTGATCAGCCAGAGCTGCTGACGGCGGCCTCGGTGGATGGGTTGAGAGATCGCAGTAACCGTCCCTGATCCGATGGCGCGCAAGAAATCGGTGTTGTTGTTGACCCCGACCACGGTGCCGCCGCCGTTCTCCGACAGCCAGATGTGGCCCGACACACTGGCCAAGCTCTCGACGATCGAGCAGTACACGCCGCCGTGCACGATGCCCCAGGGCTGCAACAGCTTGTCGTGGATCTCCAGCTGCGCGCGGCCGCCGTCGGGGGTGAGCTCGAGATAGGTCAGGCCCAGTTCGGTGTCGAAGCCTTTGCCCAAACCTTCGGGGGTATCAGTGGTCACAGCCCTCGTGTCTACACGCCGTATCACCATAAAGATGCGGGCGGGTCCCGCGTATCAAACGCGGAACCCGCCCTCGAGCGGACCGGGGGTCTCTGCAGCCCTCAGGACTCCGGCGCGGTCCGTTAGCCTCGTATCTACATACTAGGCAAGGCTACCCTAATTAAGCAAGACCTTCCCCGCGCGGCCCGAGCCGCGGACCGGCAGGCCGAAGCCCACCAGGGCATCCAGCACCGCCTGGCCGCGCCGCATGCTCACCACCTCGCTGGAGCCGGCCAGCAGCGGAACCTGGGTGGCCGCGCCGACCACCGCCGCCCCGACCATGTGCCACATGGCCGCGACCGACATGGCCCCGTCGCTGATCTCCACCAACCGGGCGAACAGCGGCTCGAGTGCGCGATGGCTGCGGTGAGCCACCCAGGTGGTCAGTGCCGCCTCACTGGGCAGCGCGACGATGCCGTCATGGGAGGCACTGGCGAAGCGAGCGGCCCGGCCGCGATAGTGGGGGTCCTCGGGCAGACCGCGCAGGGTCGGATCGACCACACCGACCCAGTCGATCGCGCCCTCGGAGTCGACATGGACCCACAGGTTCTCCAGGCCGGTGTCCCAGGCCCGCCCTTCCAGCACCAGCAGCGGCACGACCCGGCCGATCACCACATGGGTGAACGTGGCGGCCAACTGCTGGGCGACCGCGGCCCGATTGCCCGTCTCGGCCATCGCAGCGTCGAACATGCCCTGCAGCCGATCCGCGGACAACGCCTCCGCCAGCGGCCACCACCGCCGCCGGGACAGGTCCCCCACCACGGCCACGCCGTAGACCCGCGGACACTCCGGATACAGCTCACGTAGACGCCGACTCGACTCGTGCAGCGGCAGCGTCCGCTCGATAGCCATACCCGCGATCAGCGGATCTTCGATCAAGACCGTCATGTCACCTCCGAAGGCTCCAGTTTGACTTAGGTTAGCCTTACTATAGTCACGTGAAGGATGAGAGCTACCCCCTGTGACTCGATTCACAACAGACCCCATATATGGCGCTGACCTTGACCTAAACCGCTACGGAAGACAGTCGGAGCGCCGTCGCCAAATGCATACGACGCGCGGTAGTAAACCCGTAGTACGCTGGCTTTACTGCTCAGGAGAGTGAACGGAACATGGCCAAAATGACGCGTCTCGGGGAGCTTGAGCGCGAGGTGATGGACCACTTGTGGTCCGCACCCGAACCCCAAACAGTGCGCCAAGTCCATGAGGCGCTGGCCGCCCGCCGCGACTTGGCCTACACCACGATCATGACCGTGCTGCAACGACTGGCGAAGAAGAACCTCGTCGTACAGCACCGCGATGACCGCGCGCACCGCTATGCGCCGACAAATGGCCGCGACGAGCTGGTCGCCGGCCTGATGGTCGACGCCCTCGACCAGGCCGCGGATTCGGGTAGCCGGCAGGCCGCGCTGGTTCATTTCGTCGAACGGGTCGGCGTCGACGAGGCTCAAGCCTTGCGTCGCGCACTGGCCGAACTGGAGAGCAAGCACCAGCTGAGCCCACCGGCTGGCAATTCGGGCACCGCCTGAGAGAGACTTACGGCGTGTCCGCGCTGGCCTTCACTCTCGTCGCGCTGGCCCTGGTAGGACCAGTGCCGGCGGTGTTGGCCCGTGCGGCGTGGCCGTTGCGCGCACCTCGCGCGGCGATCGTGCTCTGGCAGTCGGTGGCGCTGGCCGCCGTTCTCTCGGCGTTCTCGGCCGGGATCGCGATCGCCAGCCGCCTGTTCGTCCCCGGTCCGGACGGCCGTCCGACCGCAACCATCACCAGCGAGATCAAAGCGCTCGGTTGGCCGTTGTGGCTGCTCTACGTCGTGGTCTTCACCCTGACCCTGTTCATCGGGGTGCGGCTGTGCGTGGCCGTGATCCAGGTGGCGGTGGCCACCCGGCGCCGGCGCGCCCATCACCGCATGATGGTCGACCTGCTCGGCAAGTCACGCGACGCGGTGCCGGCCCACCTCTGTACGGCGCACCGCCCGCTCGCCGGCGACGGGCTGCGCATCCTCGATGTCGCACAGCCTCTCGCCTACTGCCTTCCCGGCGTCCGCAGTCGCGTCGTGGTGAGCGAGGGAACGCTGACCACGTTGGCGGACAACGAGGTCGCCGCGATCCTCACCCATGAACGGGCCCACCTGCGCGCCCGCCATGATCTGGTCCTGGAGATGTTCACCGCCGTCCATGCCGCCTTCCCGCGGTTCGTCCGCAGTGCCAACGCCCTGGACGCGGTCCGGCTGCTGATCGAACTGCTGGCCGACGACGCCGCGGTCCGGACCGCGGGTCCCACTCCCCTGGCCCGGGCACTGGTCGCCTGCGCGAGCGGCCGCACCCCCTCGGGTGCGCTGGCCGCCGGCGGGCCGACCACCGTGATCCGGGTACGACGCCTCGGCGGCAAGCCCAACAGCGTGGCCATGGCGGTCACCGCCTATCTGGCCGCGGCCGCCGTGCTGGTGGTCCCCACCGTCGCCGTCGCCGTCCCCTGGCTCACCGAGCTTCACCGCCTGTTTTCCGGTCTCGGATAAAGCTCTGCACGACAGGCGTTCTGCTACAACAAAACAACGAAAGGCTGCTGCATGAGCAAGACCAGCACTTCCGGCACGGCGCAGATCGGAGTCACCGGCCTGGCCGTGATGGGCTCCAATCTGGCTCGCAACTTCGCCCACCACGGCTACACCGTTGCGCTGCACAACCGGTCCATCGCCAAGACCGACGCGCTGCTGGCCGAGCACGGCTCCGAGGGCAACTTCGTGCGCAGCGAGACGATCGCGGAATTCCTCGACGCCCTCGAGAAACCACGCCGGGTGATCATCATGGTCAAGGCCGGCGATCCGACCGATGCCGTGATCAACGAGCTGGCTGACGCCATGGAGCCCGGCGACATCATCATCGACGGCGGTAACGCCCTCTACACCGACACCATCCGCCGCGAGAAGGCCATCCGCGAGCGCGGCCTGCACTTCGTCGGTGCGGGCATCTCCGGTGGCGAGGAAGGTGCGCTCAACGGCCCGTCGATCATGCCGGGCGGCCCCGCCGAGTCCTACAAGAGCCTCGGCCCGCTGCTGGAGGAGATCTCCGCCCACGTCGACGGCGTGCCGTGCTGCACCCACATCGGCCCGGACGGGGCCGGGCACTTCGTGAAGATGGTCCACAACGGCATCGAGTACTCCGACATGCAGCTGATCGGCGAGGCCTACCAGCTGCTGCGCGACGGTCTGGGCAAGTCCGCGCCCGAGATCGCCGACGTCTTCACCGAGTGGAACAAGGGCGACTTGGACAGCTACCTGGTGGAGATCACCGCCGAGGTGCTCAGGCAGGTGGACGCCAAGACGGGCAAGCCGCTGGTCGACGTGATCGTGGACGAGGCCGAGCAGAAGGGCACCGGACGCTGGACGGTCAAGTCCGCCCTGGATCTCGGTGTGCCCGTGACCGGTATCGCCGAAGCGGTATTCGCCCGCGCACTGTCGGGTTCGGTGCCCCAGCGCAAGGCCACCACCGGTCTGGCCTCTGGCGATCTCGGCGAAAAGCCCACGGACGCAGCACAGTTCACCGAAGACATTCGCCAGGCCCTGTACGCCTCGAAGATCATCGCCTACGCCCAGGGCTTCAACCAGATCCAGGCGGGCAGCGCCGAGTACAACTGGGGCATCACTCCCGGCGACATGGCCACCATCTGGCGTGGCGGCTGCATCATCCGGGCCAAGTTCCTCAACCGGATCAAAGAGGCCTTCGACAACAACGCCGACCTGCCCACCCTCATCGTCGACCCGTACTTCCGCGACGCCATCGAGGCGGCGATCGACAGCTGGCGCCGCGTGGTGGTGACGGCCACCCAACTCGGCATTCCGGTCCCCGGTTTCGCGTCGGCACTGTCCTACTACGACGCGCTTCGCACGGAACGGCTGCCCGCCGCACTGACCCAGGGACTGCGCGACTTCTTCGGCGCGCACACCTACGGACGCACCGATGCCGAGCCCGGTCAGAAGTTCCACACCCTCTGGAGCGGCGACCGCAGCGAAGTATCTGCCTGAGTAGATTCGTTGGTGTGAGATTCCTGAGCGGTCACACCCCTCCGTACGACCTGACCTACAACGACGTCTTCGTCGTGCCCGGACGGTCGGATGTGGCATCCCGGTTCGACGTCGACCTGTCCACCTCCGACGGTTCCGGCACCACCATCCCGGTGGTGGTGGCGAACATGACGGCGGTGGCGGGTCGACGCATGGCCGAGACCATCGCCCGGCGCGGCGGCATCGTGGTGCTGCCGCAGGATCTGCCGAGCACCGTGGTCGCCGACACCGTGCAGTTCGTCAAGAGCCGTGACCTGGTGGTGGACACGCCGGTGACGCTGAGCCCGGACGACTCGGTGTCCGACGCCACGGCGTTGCTGCACAAGCGTGCGCACGGCGCCGCGGTGGTGGTGTTCGAGGGGCGCCCGATCGGACTGGTCACCGAGGCCGGCTGCGCGGGCGTGGACCGGTTCGCCCGGATCCGCGACGTGGCGGTGACCGACTTCGTCACCGCGCCGGTGGGCACCGACCCGAGGAAGGTGTTCGACCTCCTCGAGCACGCTCCCATCGATGTCGCGGTGCTCACCGAGGCGGACGGCTCCCTGGCCGGTGTGCTGACCCGCACCGCCGCCGTCCGGGCGGGCATCTACACCCCGGCGGTCGACCCCTCCGGGCGGCTGCGCATCGCGGCGGCCGTCGGGATCAACGGCGATGTCGGCGCCAAGGCCCGCGCGCTGGCCGAGGCCGGGGTGGACCTGCTGGTCATCGACACCGCTCACGGACATCAGCTCAAGATGCTCGAGGCCATCAAGTCGGTGGCGTCGCTGGATCTCGGCCTGCCGCTGGCGGCCGGCAACGTGGTCTCCGCCGAGGGCACCCGCGACCTCATCGAAGCGGGCGCCTCGATCGTCAAGGTCGGCGTCGGACCCGGAGCGATGTGCACCACCCGGATGATGACCGGGGTGGGCCGCCCGCAGTTCTCCGCGGTGGTCGAATGTGCCGCTGCGGCAAAAGAACTCGGTGCACACGTATGGGCGGACGGCGGGGTTCGGCATCCCCGGGACGTGGCGCTCGCGTTGGCTGCCGGCGCCGCCAACGTGATGATCGGCTCCTGGTTCGCCGGCACCTACGAGTCCCCGGGCGACCTGCTGCACGACCGGGACGAACGCCCGTACAAGGAGAGCTACGGCATGGCCTCCAAGCGTGCGGTCGCCGCCCGCACCGCCGGGGACAGCCAGTTCGACCGGGCCCGCAAGGCCCTGTTCGAGGAGGGCATCTCCTCGTCGCGGATGAACCTCGACCCGGGTCGCGGCGGTGTCGAGGACCTGCTCGACCACATCACCTCGGGGGTGCGTAGCACCTGCACCTACGTGGGCGCCACCAACCTCGCCGAACTGCACGAGAAAGTGGTGCTGGGCGTCCAGTCGGCGGCCGGTTTCGCCGAAGGCCATCCGCTGCCGACAGGCTGGTAATCCGCCGAGTCGCGATACTATTGGGGTTCCTGTATACCGAGCGGGCAGTGGCATGTCGCCCTTGCGCCCACTCGGTCAGATCGAACGAAAGGGTTCACGTGCCGCAGGCACCCACCGAGGCCTCCGGTTCTGAACCGGCCTTCCGGGTGGAACACCAGTCACTTCTGAGCGCCGAAGCCGACGACCCCTCTCCTAGTCGGCCGGGCCCCGGGCCCGGCGTAGCTCTGGTGAGGATCTGATGGGCAGCTCGATGGACGTGCTCTTCTCGTTGCTGTCGATATTGGCGATCGTCCTGCTCACCTTGGGCACCGCGGTGTTCGTGGCGGCCGAGTTCTCTCTGACCGCGCTGGAGCGCAGCACCGTCGAGGCCAACGCCCGCACCGGCGACCGCCGCGACCAGCTGGTCCGCCGGGCGCACCGGACGCTGTCCTTCCAGCTCTCCGGGGCCCAGGTCGGCATCTCGATCACCACACTGGCCACCGGTTATCTGGCCGAGCCCGTCGTCGGTGAGCTGATCCGTCCGGGCCTGGACGCCATCGGCATCCCCGCCCGGTTCGCCGGGGGCCTGTCGCTGTTCCTGGCGGTCCTCATCGCGACGTCACTGTCGATGGTGTTCGGCGAGCTCGTCCCCAAGAACCTGGCGGTGGCCCGTCCGGTCCCGACGGCCAGGGCGGCCGCACCCTTCCAGTTGCTGTTCTCGATGCTGTTCACCCCGGTGATCCGGCTGACCAACGGCACCGCCAACTGGATCCTGCGCCGGCTGGGTATCGAACCGGCCGAGGAGCTGCGGTCGGCGCGCTCGGCCCAGGAGCTGGCGTCCCTGGTGCGCAACTCAGCCCGCAGCGGGTCACTCGACGCGTCCACCGCGTTGTTGGTGCACCGTTCTCTGCAGTTCGGTGAGCGTTCCGCCGAGGAACTGATGACCCCGCGCTCCAAGATCGAGGTCCTCGATGCCGGCGATTCGGTCGCCGACCTCATGTCGGCCGCGATCCGCACCGGCTACTCCCGCTTCCCGATCGTGGAGGGCGACCTCGACGAGACCATCGGCGTCGTCCACATCAAGCAGGTGTTCACGATTCCCCGCGAGGACCGGGACAAGACCCGGCTGGCGGCCCTGGCACTGCCCGTGGCGACCGTGCCCTCCACCCTCGACGGCGACGCCGTCATGACCCAGATCCGCGCCAACGGGTTGCAGACCGCGCTCGTGGTGGACGAATACGGGGGCACCGCGGGCATGGTGACGGTCGAGGACCTGATCGAGGAGATCGTCGGCGACGTGCGCGACGAACACGACGACGCCACCCCCGACGTGGTGCCCGCCGGGGCCGGCTGGCAGGTGTCCGGGCTGCTGCGCATCGACGAGGTGGCGACGAGCACCGGATTCCGGGCTTCCGAGGGTGAATACGAGACCATCGGCGGGCTGGTCCTGCAGGAACTCGGCCACATACCGGAGACCGGCGAGTCCGTTGAGCTCGCCGCCTTCGATCCCGACGGAGACCCCGACAAACCGACGCACTGGCTGGCCACGGTGGTGCGGATGGACGGTCGGCGCATCGACCTGCTGGAGTTGACCAGCCTCGGCCATAGGGAGAACAGCCATGGGTGACATCCTCGGCGTGCTCCTGACCGTGCTGCTGCTGGCCGCCAACGCGTTCTTCGTGGCCGCGGAGTTCGCGCTGATCTCGGCGCGCCGGGATCGGCTGCAGGCCCTGGCCGAACAGGGTAAACGCAGCGCCGTCACCGTCATTCGGGCCGGCGAGCACCTGTCGCTCATGCTGGCCGGCTCCCAGTTGGGCATCACGATCTGCTCGATCCTGCTGGGCCGGGTCGGCGAACCGGCCGTCGCGCATCTGCTGGAGAAGCCGTTCGCGTTGGTCGGGGTGTCCGACACGGTGCTGCACACGGTCTCGTTCTTCGTGGCGCTGGCCATCGTGGTGATCCTGCACGTACTGCTCGGCGAGATGGTGCCGAAGAACATCGCCATCGCGGGCCCCGAGACGGCCGCGATGCTGCTGATCCCGCCGTATCTGGTCTACATCCGGGCGGCGCGGCCGTTCATCGCGTTCTACAACTGGTGCGCCAACGCCACCCTGCGGGCGTTCCGCGTCGAACCGAAGGACGAGCTGGAGTCGGCCGTGTCGACCGTGGAGTTGTCGGAGATGATCGCCGAGTCGGTTTCGGAGGGCCTGCTCGACACCGAGGAACACGGCCGGCTGACCCGGGCCCTGCAGACCCGCAGCCGCACGGTCGACGATGTCGCGATGCCGTTGAGCGAGATTCACGCCATCCAGGTCGCCGCGCCGGGGGCGGGGCCGTCTGTGGGCGATGTCGAGCGCGCCCTCACCGAGACCGGCTATTCACGCTTCCCGGTGGCGGATTCGTTCGGCGAGTTCATCGGGTACCTGCACATCAAGGATGTGCTGCCGCACATCAACGACCCCGATGCGGTGCTCGACGTGTCCATGGTGCGTCCGCTGCCGCGGGTCCCGGCCTCGACGCCGCTGCCCGACGCCTTGTCGCTGATGCGGCGCAGCAACAGTCACCTCGCGCTGGTGACCGGACCCGACGACGCCGTGACCGCGATGGTGGCGCTGGAGGACCTGGTCGAGGACCTGGTGGGCACGGTGCGTGACGGCACCCACCGCATCTGAGGCGCCCGGCTATCCCCCGGTTTGATCGAGCAGCCCACGCAGGATCAGGTCGGCCAGATCGGCGGCCGCATGTTCGATCTCCTGCGGATCGTCGATCCCGCGTACGCACACGGCGTACAGGGCCGCCCCGCCGATCGCATCCATGACGGTGTCGACGTCGACCGGGCGACGGACCCGCCCCGCTGAGGCGGCGCCGGTCACGAGCGACGCGAGCTGGATGCGCGCGGCGGCGTCCAGCCGCTCCGTCATGAGCCTGCGGATGTCGGGGTCCGCCCGCAGATCGGTCAACAAACCCGGGATCGATTCGCGGACCGCGGGATCGCAGAACATCAGGAACGCGCCGCGGCACAGCCGGGTGATCTCGGTGGCGATGTCGTCGTTCGGCGCGGCCGGGTCCAGATCCGGGAACACCGCCTCATGGACCAGGAGCGCCTTGGACTTCCACCTGCGGTAGATGGTCGGCCGGCTGACCCCGGCCGTGCCGGCGATCAGGTCGATGGAGGTCGCCGCGTACCCCCGCTGCACCAACAGCCGGCGGGTGGCGCTCAGCACGGCCGCATCGATCGACGGATCGGGCCGTGAGCCCTGCCGCCGATGGCGACTGCCCGCCGAACGCGTCACCACGCGGTCTCCTCACATCGCCGGGCAGGTCAGCCGAGTCTGGCACACGGTGTCCCTGCCACCGGAACTCACTGTTTCCATCATGCCGGATTTGTTGTTACACCGTGTAATAACAAATTCTCCGTGGAGGTGTGGATCAGTGAACGACATTGCCGCCAAACCGATTTCAGCTGAAGCCTGGGTGGCCACCGCCCTCGGCGATCCGGCGAAGGTCCTGGAACGCCAGACCGTCGAGGTGCGCGCGCCCGGGCCCGGTGAGGTGCGGGTCGCGGTGCGCGCCTTCTGCCTGAACTTCAACGACATCGACGTCATCGGTGGCCGGTACACGACCATGCCCCTGCAACCGCCGTTCATCCCCGGCATGGAGGCCGTGGGCTTCGTCGAGAGCGCCGGCCTCGGCGCCGAGCATCTGGTGGGCCGGCGCATCGTGGGCATCCCCTCGATGGCCTTCGGCGGGTACGCCTCCTACGCGATCGTCGACGCCGCGACGGCGCTGGAGCTGCCGGACTGGGTCAGCGACGCCGACGGCGCCGCCCTGCACTACCCGTTCCACCTGGGCTGGTTCGCGCTGCACGAGCGGGGCCGGCTCAAGCCCGGCGAGACCCTGCTGGTGCACGCGGCGGCCGGCGGGACCGGATCGGGTGCGCTGGTGCTCGGCAAGGCAGTCGGCGCCCGCGTGATCGCGACCGCCGGCAGTGACGAGAAGGTCGAGTTCTGTCGCCGGCTGGGCGCAGACCACGCCGTCAACTACCGCAACGGCGACTGGGTGGAGCAGGTCATGGACCTCACCTACGGCCGCGGGGTGGACGTCGCATTCGACGCGGTCGGCGGCAGCGTCACCACCGACACCTTCCGCTGCATGGGCCTGCACGGGCGCCACCTGATGGCCGGATTCGCCGAGGACATCGCGCTGGAGGACGGCGACTACCTCTCGCCGCGCCCCATCGCCTACGGCAACTTCGACGTGTGCGGGGTCTGCCTGGTCTACGTGACCGACCCGCTGGCGGTCCGCCGCACCCTCGGGTTCAACTGGCCCGCCCGTTCGGAGGGCCTCGACGCCCACGTCAAACTGCTCGAAATGCTGCGCACCGGATCCATCCGGACCGTCATCGGCGCCGAGGTCGCGTGGTCGGACCTGCCCGCACAACTGGAACGGATGCAGGCCCGGCAGACCACGGGCCGGCTGGTGGTCAGCACCGGCGCACACGACTGAGCCCGCGACGCCACAGGTAGGCTCGAGCCGCACGGCGGCAGCGGGCCACCCGGTGGAGGAGACATGGAAGGACGCGCGGGATCAGACGCGGCTCTACTGACCCTTCCGGTTGACGCCGAAGCCCACCACGTTCTGGCGGCCCCGGACTGGACGGAACGGGCGGAATCACACCGGCGACGCGCCGACGAATTCCTCACACCGCACCTGCGCCGCCAACACGCCGGTGAACCGCATCCCGTGTGGGATTTCCTGTTCACCTACTACAGCCTCCGGCCCCGGCAGCTGCGGCACTGGCATCCGGGTTTCGGGGTGGTGCTCGCAGGCGAGAAGGCCGGCTCGTACCTGAGCCGTACCGGGTACGGCCCGCACCCGCACGGCGTCACGGTGCGGGCCGACTACCTGAACTCACGCATCGAGACGGTCCGATTCGTCGCCCGGTTGATGCGCGCGACCGCCACGCGCCCACCCCGGATGAACTGCTTCGGGCTGCATGAGTGGGCCATGGTCTACCGAACGCCCCAGCTACGGCACGACCAGGTTCCGCTGCGCCTCGGCACCGCCGGAACCGATGCCGTCGTCGAGTCGATGCCCTTGCGGTGCAGCCACTTCGATGCGTTCCGCTTCTTCACCGACGCCGCCGTCCCCCGCAACGACCGGCAACTGAGCCGGGAGCAGCAGACCGACACCGAGCAGCCCGGCTGCATCCACGCCGCGATGGACACCTACAAGTGGGCCTACAAACTGGGCCCGCTGGTGCCTTCGGAATTGGTGATGGATGCACTCGATCTGGCGGCCGACGCGCGGGCACTCGACATGTGTGCCAGCCCATACGACTTGAAGCGCTATGGTTTCGAGCCGATCGCCATCGAAACACCGGCCGGGCGTGCCGAATACGTCAGGGCCCAACAGCGCATCGCCGAACGGGCGGCTCCGTTGCGGGTCACTCTGGCAAACAGGTGTGAGCTGTTGCTCACCGGGCTGGACGGCTGAAAGGCCGACGTTACCAATGGGTAAGCTGGATAAACGGCAGGCATCGCACGGTGCCTGGAGCCGAGGGAGGAAACGCGCATGACCAATCGCGTGACTGTCGGAAACCTGCGTATCGCGCAGGTGCTGCACGACTTCATCACGAACGAGGCACTGCCGGGCACCGGCGTCGACCCGGACAGCTTCTGGTCCGGCGTGGACAAGGTCGTCGCTGACCTCACCCCGAAGAACCAGGACCTGCTGGCCCGTCGCGACGATCTGCAGGCGCAGATCGACAAGTGGCACCGCGCTCACGTGCTCGAGCCCGTCGACCCCGACGCCTACAAGCAGTTCCTGACCGATATCGGCTACCTGCTGCCCGAGCCCGCCGACTTCACCATCACCACCGCAGGCGTCGACGACGAGATCACCTCGACCTCCGGCCCGCAGCTCGTGGTGCCGATCCTCAACGCCCGGTTCGCGCTCAACGCCGCCAACGCCCGCTGGGGTTCGCTGTACGACGCGCTGTACGGCACCGACGTCATCAGTGAAGACGACGGCGCGGAGAAGGGCACGGGCTACAACAAGGTTCGTGGCGACAAGGTGATCGCCTACGCCCGCAAGTTCCTCGATGAAGCGACGCCGCTGGCTGCCGGCTCCTGGTCCGAGGCCACCGGCCTGAAGATCGACGACGGCCAGCTGCTGGTCGAGTACGGCGACAACCTCTCGAGTGGCCTGGCCACCCCCGAACAGTTCGTCGGCTACACCGGCGAGCTGGGTCAGCCGCAGTGGTCGGTGCTGCTGGCCAACCACGGCCTGCACATCGAGATCCTCGTCGACCCCGACTCCCCCGTCGGCTCCACCGATGCCGCGGGCATCAAGGACGTCGTGCTGGAATCCGCGATCACCACGATCATGGACTTCGAGGACTCCGTGGCCGCCGTCGACGCCGACGACAAGGTGCTCGGCTACCGCAACTGGCTGGGCCTGAATCGCGGCGACCTGGCCGAGGAGGTCAGCAAGGGCGGCAAGAGCTTCACCCGGGTGCTGAACCCGGACCGGGTGTTCACCACGCCGGACGGCGAGGGCGAGCTGACCCTGCCCGGACGCAGCCTGCTGTTCGTGCGCAACGTCGGACACCTGATGACCAACGATGCGATCGTGGATGCGGACGGCAACGAGATCCCCGAGGGCATCCAGGACGCTCTGTTCACCGGCCTGATCGCCATGCACGGGCTGAAGGACGAAGAGGCGAACGGCCCGCTGAAGAACAGCCGGACCGGCTCGGTCTACATCGTCAAGCCCAAGATGCACGGCCCCGACGAGGTCGCCTTCACCTGCGAGCTGTTCGGCCGGGTCGAGGATGTCCTCGGCCTGCCGGAGTCCACCCTCAAGGTCGGCATCATGGACGAGGAACGCCGCACCACGGTGAACCTGAAGGCCTGCATCAACGCCGCGGCCGACCGCGTGGTGTTCATCAACACCGGCTTCCTGGACCGCACCGGCGACGAGATCCACACCTCGATGGAGGCCGGCCCGATGATCCGCAAGGGCGCCATGAAGGCCCAGCCGTGGATCAAGGCGTACGAGGACAACAACGTCGACGTGGGCCTGGCCACCGGCCTGGCCGGTAAGGCCCAGATCGGCAAGGGCATGTGGGCCATGACCGATCTGATGGCCGACATGGTCGAGCAGAAGATCGGCCAGCCGAAGGCCGGTGCCACCACCGCGTGGGTGCCCTCGCCGACCGCCGCCACCCTGCACGCGATGCACTACCACCAGGTGGACGTCGAGGCCGTGCAGAAGGAGCTGGCCGGCAAGAAGCGCGCCACCATCGAAGACCTGCTGACGATCCCGCTGGCGGATTCCTCGTTGACCTGGTCGCCCGAGGAGATCCACGAAGAGGTGGACAACAACTGCCAGTCGATCCTGGGCTACGTGGTCCGCTGGATCGACGCCGGTGTCGGCTGTTCGAAGGTGCCCGACATCCACAACGTCGCGCTGATGGAAGACCGTGCCACACTGCGGATCTCCAGCCAGCTGCTGGCCAACTGGCTGCGTCACGGCGTCATCACCGAAGAGGACGTCAAGGCCAGCCTGCGCCGGATGGCCGCGGTCGTCGACGAGCAGAACGCCGGTGATCCCGACTATCTGGCGATGGCGCCCAACCCGGATGCGAGCATCGCGTTCGGTGCGGCACAGGAGCTGATCCTGTCCGGAGCCCAGCAGCCGAACGGCTACACCGAGCCGATCCTGCACCGGCGCCGCCGCGAGTTCAAAGCGAGCACCGCCGGGAAGTGATTAGACTTCGGCGGGTCCGGATGACTAGTCGGCGCGAGACGTACAGGGGTTAGGAATGGGCAGGCACAGCATTCCCGACCCTGAGGATGCCCCCGACAAGCCCGATCACGGGCCCGTCGAGGACTCCGGGTACTCCGGTGGGTACGAACGTCCCCGCGGCGACCAGTCACGGCGCGCCGGAGACGATTTCGACACGCCCGGGCATCAGGCCGATCGCGGGTACCGGGATGCGCCCGCGTACCGCGACGGGCCCGGCTACCGGGACGACCGGGGGTATCGGGCCGAGCCCGACTACCGCGCACCGCAGTACGCCGACGGTGACGACGACTACGAATCCGACTATCGCGATTCGGAGTACGCCGATTACGAGGAAGCGGACTACGAAGAAGGCGAGTACGCCGAGGAAGACGGTTACGACGACGAATACGTCGACGGCTACCGCGGCAAGTACTCCGAGGCCGACGACGACTATGCCGCGGAGTACTCCGACGAGTATTCCGACGGCGACTACGCCGACGATCAGCCGACCGCGCAGTTCGGTGCCGTCTCCGAACCGCCACCCGCGTCCACCCCGACGAGTCGCCAGCGCGGCGACTGGGACGGTGAGTGGACCGGCAGTCATCGCGCTGTCGAGTCCGGCCGCCGGGGTGTCAGCATCGGCGTGATCGTCGCGCTGTGCACCGTGGTGGCCGTTGTCGGCGCGATGATCCTGTGGAAGTTCTTCGGTGACGTGCTCGCCGGCCGCAGCGACGCCGCGGCCGCGCGCTGCGTCGACGGCGAACTCGGGGTCGCCGTGATCGCGGACCCGACCATCTCGTCGCGCATCGAGGGACTGGCCAACACGTACAACGAGTCCGTCAGCCCGGTGGGTGACCGCTGCGTCAAGGTGCGCGTGCAGTCCGCCGATTCCGACCGGGTGGTCAGTGGCTTCGCCAACGCGTGGCCGAGCGAGCTCGGTGACCGTCCGGCCCTGTGGATTCCGGCCAGCAGCATCGCCGAGGCGCGGCTGGAGGCGACCGCGGGCGCCAAGACTGTCAGCGACAGCCGCTCCCTGGTCACCTCGCCGGTCGTGCTCGCGGTCCGCCCGCAGCTCAAGGACGCACTGGCCCAACAGACCTGGGCCACCCTGCCGCAGCTGCAGAGCAGCCCGGCCGCGATGAACGCGCTCAAGTTGCCCGGTTGGGGCACACTCAAACTCGCACTGCCGACGCACAGCAACGGCGATGCCGCCGCCCTGGCCGCCGAGGCCGTAGCCGCGGCAACCGCCCCCGCGGGGGCACCGGCCACCTCCGGTATGAGCGGCGTCAACAGCCTGCTGCGCGGGCAGCCCAAGCTCGACGACAGCGAGCTGGGGACCGCCCTGGACGCGCTGCTCAACTCCTCCGATGCGGCCACTGCGCCGGTGCACGCGGTGGCCACCACCGAACAGCAGGTCTTCCAGCGGGGCACATCGCTCGACAACGCCAAGTCCTCGCTGGCCGGCTGGCTGCCGCCCGGGCCGACCGCCACCGCCGACTATCCGACGGTGCTGCTGGCCGGAGACTGGCTGGAGAAGGAACAGGTCACCGCGGCCAGCGAGTTCGCCCGCTATCTGCGCAAGCCCGAGCAGCTCGCCGAACTCGCCAAGGCAGGGTTCCGGGCCGAGGGCACGACGCCGCCGTCCAGCGACGTCACCAACTTCTCCCAGCTCGCGGCACCGCTGTCGATCGGTGACAACGCCACGCGGGTGACGCTGGCGAACGCGACGGCCGCGCCGTCGGGGAATCCCGCGGTCACCATCATGCTCGACCAGTCGATGCCCACCGAGGAGGGTGGCAAGTCCCGGTTGGCCAACGTCGTGGCCGCACTCGACAGCCGGCTCAAGGCTCTGCCGGACACCGCCTCGGTCGGCCTGTGGACCTTCGACGGCACAGAGGGCCGTCCCGAGGTCTCGACCGGGCCGTTGGCCGAGCCGGTGAGCGGTCAGCGCCGCGCCGATACGCTGACCTCGACGCTGGACCAGCAGTCCGCGTCCGGCGGCGGCGCGGTGTCGTTCACCACGCTGCGGATGCTCTACAACGAGGCACTGTCGAAATACCGTGACGGCCAGACCAATTCGATTCTGGTGATCACCACCGGACCGCATACCGACCAGAGTCTGGACGGGGCAGGCCTGCAGGAGTTCATCCGCGGCGCATTCGACCCCGCCCGTCCGATCGCGGTCAACGTGATCGACTTCGGCAGCGGGTCCGACCGTGCCACGTGGGAAGCTGTCGCGCAGGCCAGCAGCGGCACCTACCAACACGTATCCAGTTCTGCCTCACCCGAATTGACCACGGCCGTCAATACCCTGCTGGGCTGACCCCGACGAAATTCGTGCAACCGGGCTCCCGTCGCCCGGGTGACAATGTAGTCACCAACTGCAACGAGGGGCGCGATGACGCTGACGGTGTCTCAGGTATTGAGTGCCAAACCTGAAGTCTTGCTCAATGCCGCGGGCGACGTGGGCACCGTCGCCAACCAGCTCGAAGGGAAGATCGCCGATCAGCGATCCCAACTGAGCAGGCTCGCCGGCAGCTGGACCGGTAGCGCATCGGCCGCAGCCCAGAAACAGGGCGCCCAGATGTTGGTCGGCCAGGAGGCCTACCGCGACAAACTCCGTGCCATGCAGCAGGTGATGAGCTCGGGCGGCCAGCAGCTGAGCACCGTCCGCACCCAGCTGCAGAGCCTCGTCGGTGGCAGCATCTCACCGCTGTTGAACGTGGCCGACAACGGCTCGGTGACCCCGGGCCCGGTGCTGCAGCAACTCAGCAGTCTCTCGCCGGTGCTGGGCATGCAGGTCAAACTCAAGTCCCTCGAAGTCGAGACCGCGGTCAAGAAATTGCTCGACGAGTTCGAAACGGTCGACAAAGGAGCCGCCGACGCCCTGCGCAAGTTCCTCGACGAGGGCAACGACGACAAACAGGACACGGACGACAAGCAGGACGACGGGAACAAGCCCGACGACAAACCCCAAACCCCGACCGAAGCACCCCCCGGTCAGAACCCCGCCGACATCGCGAAGGGGTTCCTCGACCGCAACGCCTCGGACCTCAAAGGCAGCGGAGAACTGCCGATGGATCCGAGCGTGCCGAACGACGTGTGCTGCGCGAACTTCGTCACCGCGACCCTGCAGAAGGCCGGCCTGATCGACTGGCACAGCAACGGTGTCGCCGACATGTCTTCACGCCTGCAGGCAGAGGGATGGCGGGTGGTGCCGGCGTCGGAGGCACGTCCCGGTGACGTCGCGGTGATCAACGGCAGCGAGCACACCGAACTTGTCGCAGGCAACAACGGCGGGCAGGTCACCTTGATCGGGTCGAACAACAAGAACGCCGACGGCAGCCAGCGCATCTCCTACGGCAATCCCTACGGCGAGGTGATGTACCTGTCGCCGCCGTGAGCGTGCGGTCAGTCCGCGGGAAGCGCGAACGTCTCCGCCGGGACACCGTATTCGGCGGCCCATCCCTCCCACGCGACATCGGTGGGCCCGACGGCGCTGTCGACCCGCGTCCAGGCCGAGCCGTTGTTGCGGAACAGGCCGGCGTAGGTCGTCGATTTGCCGCCGTTGGCCGCAGCTTCGGCGAATCGCGTTCCGGCATAGTCGAACACGGCCCCGTCAGGGCCCTGGATCTTGCCGTAGACGAATGCCCAATCCCCCACCACGTTGACGGTCTTGACCTTCAACTCCACAGGTTTGCCGAGTTGGGCGCTCAGATCGGCCAGCGCTGGTTGCACGATTGCCCCACCTTCCGCAGAAACCGGATCAGCCGACGCATGCGCCGCGCCGAAGATGCTCAGCCCGAACAAGACTGGGATCAACACCATCCGCTTGACGGTCCCCCACCAGAACATCAGCCAACCGTACCCAGCGCCACCGGGTAAGGGCCAGAGGCCGCCCGATTTTGGTGCACCGGACCCGCGCTCGACGGGCTTAGGCTCATCTAGGGGGGCAGACCTGCCGTCTCACCTGTCCGAGTGCCGGGAGGGAATTCTTCACCGATGGCCGACGCGCTGAACGTCAATCCCTCCGCCCTGCGCGAAGCCGCCTCCGCCTTGAGCAACGTCTCCAGCGGCTTCGGCGGTCCGGGTTCCGTCCTGTCCGCGGCGTCCGGGCCGCTGTCCGGGTTGGACGTCGCGTCGGCGTGCAGCCAGGTCGCCGACTCCATCGACCGGCAGGCAAAGGGGCTGGGCGAGAAGGTGACGACCTTCGCCGACAACCTCACCAGCGCAGCCAAGGCCTACGAGAAGGGCGACCAGGAGTCGGCCGACAAGATCAAGTTCGACGAGCCCGGCAAAGAGGAGGGCGAGCAGAAGGGCAGTGAGGACCCGCCGCAGCCCACCGATCCGAACTACGATCCGGTGACCGTCGAGGAGTTGCGCGAGATCGTGCCCGAACTCAGCCAGGCCAAGGCCGAAGAGATGGTCGGCCCGCTCAACGAGGCGATGCGCGAGGGCGGCATGAACACGCCGCAGCGCCAGGCCGCGTTCCTGTCGCAGATTGCCGTCGAATCCGATCGCTTCAACACCTACGAGGAGTACGCCGACGGCAGTGACTACGAAGGTCGCGAGGATCTGGGCAACACCCAACCGGGAGACGGCACGAAGTACAAGGGCCGCGGCGTCATCCAGATCACCGGACGCTACAACTACACCCAGATGAGCGAGGACCTGGGCGTCGACTTCGTCAACCACCCCGAACTGGCCGCCACACCGGACTACGCCTTCAAGAGCGCGGTCTGGTACTGGAACAACCACGACGGCAACGCCGTGGCCGACGGCGGGAACATCACCGACATCACCCGAATGGTCAACGGCGGCACCAACAACCTTGCCGAACGAACCGACTACTACAACCGAGGATTGCAGGTACTGAGCCGATGAACACCCGCCCGAAACTCGCCGTGCTGTCCGCGTCCTTCTGCCTGGCCCTGGGTGTGAGCGCCTGCGGTACATCGACCGTCACCCAGCCGGCACCCGAAACGTCGCCGGCCGTCCAGTCCCGAACCACCTCGGCCGCACCGGGATCGGCCACGCCGACGGTCGCCCCGGTGGCGACCACCACCCTGCGGCCGAACGTATCGCCCGACGAGGAATGCGCGGGTTCGAAGTTCAGCGTCGCTCAGTTCATCGGAGCCTGGCAGGACGGCCCCGCCGTCACCACGTTGTCCGAACACGGATCGCTGGACTCGAACGTCAACGGCGACAAGCAGTTCGGCACCTGGCAGTTCAAGCCGGCCGGTCAGACGCCTGCCGCCTCGAGCGTGCCGGTGGCCGCCACGTGCGTGCTGTGGTTCCACTGGATGGACGAACCCCAACAGGACGCGTTCTACGTCCCGCTGAAGGTCAGTGACACCAGCCTCCAGTTGAGCTACGTCGGCCGCGGCAACACCATCGTGTGGGAGCGCACCGCAGGATAACGGCGCACTCCGGGCGGATGGCGCGCTACGCGAACGCCTCCACCGGCGGGCAGGAGCACACCAGGTTCCGGTCACCATAGGCGCCGTCGATGCGCCGCACCGGCGGCCAGACCTTGGGACGGAACCCCTTGCCCAACGGGTAGGCGGCCTGCTCGCGGGTGTACGGGTGGTCCCAGTCGGCCACCAGCAGGCACTCGGCGGTGTGCGGGGCGCCGCGCAACGGGTTGTCGTCCACCGGCCACTCCCCCGAACCGACCCGGTCGATCTCGGCGCGGATGGCGATCATCGCGTCGCAGAACGCGTCCACCTCGGTCAGGCTCTCGCTCTCGGTCGGCTCGACCATCAGCGTGCCGGCCACCGGGAAGCTCATGGTCGGTGCGTGGAAACCATAGTCCGCGAGGCGCTTTGCCACATCGTCGACGGTCACGCCGGTGGTCTTGGTGATGCCGCGCAGGTCCAGGATGCACTCGTGGGCGACCATGCCGTTCTCGCCGGTGTAGAGGACCGGGTAGTACTCGTCGAGCCTGCGGGCCACATAGTTGGCCGACGCGATCGCGGTCAGGGTCGCCTCGCGCAGACCTTCGGCGCCCATCATCCGGATGTAGGCCCACGTGATCGGCAGGATCGACGCCGACCCGTAGGGCGCCGACGAGACGGTGTGCTCGTCGGGCAGCTCGTCGGCCAGCGGGTGACCCGGCAGGAACGGGGCCAGGTGCGACCGCACCGCGACCGGCCCGACCCCGGGACCGCCGCCGCCGTGCGGGATGCAGAACGTCTTGTGCAGGTTCAGATGGCTGACGTCACCGCCGAAGCGGCCCGGCCTGGCCAGGCCGACCAACGCGTTCAGGTTCGCGCCGTCCACGTAGACCTGTCCGCCCACGTCGTGCACCGCCGCGCAGATATCGGCGACGTCGTGCTCGTACACCCCATGCGTCGACGGGTAGGTGATCATCAGCGCCGCAACACGATCGGCGTGTTCGGCGATCTTCGCGCGCAGGTCGTCGAGGTCGACGTCGCCGTTCTCGCGGCAGGCCACCACCACCACGCGCATGCCGGCCAGCGCCGCCGAGGCCGCGTTGGTGCCGTGCGCGCTCGACGGGATCAGGCAGAGGTCGCGCTCGGTGTCACCACGTGAGACGTGGTAGGCCTTGATCGCCAGCAATCCGGCGTACTCGCCCTGCGAACCGGCGTTGGGCTGCAACGAGATCTGGTCGTAGCCGGTGATCCCGGTGAGCCAGTCCTGCAGATCGGCGATCAGCTTGCGCAGTCCGGGGTTGTCGGATGCCGGCGCGAACGGGTGCTGGCGGCCGAACTCGGGCCA
This sequence comes from Mycobacterium sp. 48b, assembly GCF_048282725.1. NCBI lineage: Bacteria > Bacillati > Actinomycetota > Actinomycetes > Mycobacteriales > Mycobacteriaceae > Mycobacterium > Mycobacterium sp. 48b. The sequence continues at coordinate 3,989,279 of NZ_JBLVUL010000001.1, read as the reverse complement.
GGTGATCGGCTCCATCTCGGCGGCCGCGTTGAGCTTCATCGTGCAGGAGCCCAGCGGAATCATGCTGCGGTCCAAGGCGATGTCCTTGTCCGCCAGCGCCCGCAGGTAGCGCATCATCTCGGTCTCGGTGCGGTACTTGTTGAACGCCGGGTGGGTGAGGAACTCAGAGGTCCGCGTCGCAATACCGGCGGACACCGGCTCGGCGGCGGAGACATCGAACGCGTTCAGCACCGAAGCCACATGAGCTTCCGTGGTCGCCTCGTCGCACGACACCGACACGTGATCGGCGTCGACGCGCCACAGGTTGATCCCGTCGGCCTTGGCGGCCGCGACCACCGCGTCGGCGCGTCCGGGAACCCGGGCCAGCACGGTGTCGAAGTACTTGTCGTGCACCAGCGCATCGCCGAGCGCGCCGGCGATCATCGAGGCGTGGCCGTGCACGCGCTGGGCGATCGCGGTCAATCCTTCTGCGCCGTGGTAACTGGCGTACGTCGCGGCCATCACGGCCAGCAGCACCTGTGCGGTACAGATGTTGCTGGTCGCCTTGTCGCGGCGGATGTGCTGCTCGCGGGTCTGCAGTGCCAGCCGGTAGGCCGGTGCACCATCCGCATCGACGGAGACACCGACCAGGCGGCCGGGCAGCTGCCGGGCGTGCTTGGCGTGCACGGCGAGGTAGCCGGCGTGGGGACCGCCGAATCCCATTGGCACGCCGAACCGTTGGCTGGTTCCGAAGGCGACGTCGGCCCCGATGTCGCCGGGCGGGGAGATCAAGGTCAGCGCCAGCAGGTCGGCACCGACGGTGACCAGGGCGCCACGCTCATGGGCTTCACCGATCAGTCCCGCCCAGTCTGTGACCCGCCCGCTCGCCCCGGGCAGTTGCACGATGACACCGAAGAACTCACCGTCGGGAAGTCCCTGACGCAGATCCGCCGTGACGATCTCGATGCCGAGCGGCTCCGCCCGGGTGGCCAGCACGGCCGCGGTCTGCGCGTACACGTCGGTGTCGACCACGAGGCGGTTCGCCTTGGACTTGCTCGCCCGGTGCATGAGCGTCATGGCCTCGGCCGCGGCGGTGCCCTCATCGAGCATCGAGGCGTTGGCCACCTCGAGTCCGGTCAGATCCGAGACCATGGTCTGGAAGTTCAGCAGGACCTCGAGACGGCCCTGGCTGATCTCGGGCTGATACGGCGTGTACGCGGTGTACCAGGCGGGGTTCTCAAGAATGTTGCGGCGCAGCACGGCGGGCGTGAAGGTGTCGAAGTAGCCCTGACCGATCATCGAGACCGCTGTCGTGTTGGAGTCGGCCAACGCGCGGAGCTCGGCCAGTGACTCCTCTTCGGTGGCAGGCGCGGGCAGCCCCTCCAGGCCCGGGGCGACCCCGGCGGACGAGAGCGCGTCGAGGATGCCTGCCGGCAGCGCCTTGGCAGCGAGCTCGTCCAGGGATGCCACGCCGATCACTTCGAGCATGGTGCTGACGGCGGAGGCGTCGGGACCGATGTGACGATCGGCGAAACGCGATTGATGCTGGTCGGACACGACACTCTCCTGAGGCGCAGACGTGCTCAGACGTCGTAGGCGTCCCTCTCCCTCTGTCGTCGGCCCGGTCCGGGCTGCCTGAGAGATTCAGCCCCGGTACGGGACTTTTCCCCATGGGCGGGTGCCCAGCGGGCACCACTTTCCAGAGGCATCGGGGCCTGGCGCGGTCCTGGGTGCCTGAGAGGTTGACGGAGAGGTATTGCTCCTTCGGCGTCCGTGGCTGGCTGTCACGAAACTCTCCCGCACGAGGGCGATGCGTCGACGATTCTACCGGCCGCTCACGCATGTCCGCGAACGGACGCGCAGGTACCCCTCAACGCCGGTCGAGGGGCACCTAGGTGTCTGTTCTAGAGGGAAACTCAGCCGATCTTGCGGTCGCGGCTTTTGCGCCGCGACGCCAGCTCGTCCTCGGGCGATGCGATGGACTCGCCGCCATCGGCGCGCTCACCCGGGAAATCGGCGATGGTGCCGGTCAGCTCACGCATGGCGCCGGATACCGCGATGCCGAACACGCCCTGACCGCCCTGCAGCAGGTCGACAACCTCTTCGGCCGAGGTGCACTCGTAGACGGTGGTGCCGTCGGAGAACAGGGTGATGTTGGCCAGGTCCTGCACGCCGCGCTGGCGCAGGTGATCGACCGCGACCCGGATGTTGTGCAACGAGATACCGGTGTCCAGCAACCGCTTGACGATCTTGAGGACCAGAACATCCTTGAACGAGTAGAGGCGCTGGCTGCCCGAGCCTGCCGCACCCCGGATGGAGGGAACCACCAGAGAGGTACGCGCCCAGTAGTCGAGCTGCCGGTAGGTGATCCCGGCGATCTGGCACGCGCTGGGGCCGCGGTAGCCGACGAGTTCGTCAGGCACCGAATCGTCGGGGAACAGCCCAGCCTGCACGGGTTCGCCGGCCGGCCTGACAGGCGGCTCCGCGCCGCTCCCGGTGGTCAGATCCAACTCTTCCTGCCGTGGCGTGTCACCCACTGTGAATCCTCTCGCCGTTCGAACTCGCCCGCGTCGTACTGCTACGTCCTGTACCGCAGCGACCTGCGCCGCGGCGGTTTGCTGCGCGCTCGAATGTGTCGAGCATACGCTTCCCGCCGGGCCCTGATTGCCCGCTGCAGAGAAAGTATGGCGCCCGAATTCCTGCCCGATTGGCTCCCGCGCCGCGTGTTGACCCCGGTATGCCGACTTGAGACGTATCCGTGATCTGTGCCGGCACAGCGGCGCGGGCGACGGTCATGTGGCCTTGAAGTCGTCCGGTGAAACGCTGTCCAGGAACTCCTTGAACTTCTCGACCTCGTCCTCACGTACGGTGCCTGCGGCCTCTTCGTCGTTCTCGTCGGGAATCAGCAGACCGGCCTCGGCCAGCACCGCCTCCTCCACGTAGATCGGCACGCCGACACGCAGGGCGATCGCCACCGAGTCCGAAGGCCTGGCCGACACCTTGATGTCGCGGTCGAAGATCAGGTCGGCGTAGAAAGTGCCTTCCTGCAGGTCGACGATCCGCACCTCTTTGAGTGAATGCCCAAGGGCGGCAATGACATCTCGGATCAGATCGTGGGTGAGCGGCCGGGCAGGTTCGACGCCCTGCTGTTCCAGCGCGATCGCGGCAGCTTCCGACTGCCCGATCCAGATCGGTAGATAGCGATCACCGTTGGACTCCCGCAAAAGCAGCACGGGCTGGTTCTGCGGCTGTTCCACCCGAATGCCGACCACGCGAACCTCAGCCATCTGTGCCTGCCCTCCGCACCGCCGTGCCGTTTCGTCGAATCTTCGTCCGTCGCACCGTCCGCCATCACCACATTGCCAGGGGTCCCGACTTAGACGAACTGGCCGTCAAATCGAGTCTAGTCCTCAGCGATCCAGAACGTCGCGTACGGCGGACTTGATGAGAGACGTGTGCAACGTGATCGCCAACGCGGCCACTTCACGGGCCAGGTCGTCGGCGCGGTCGCGGGCCCCGGCCTTGCCTGCCTTGCCCACCGGCCCCGCGATCTGGGCGATCAGGTCAGATTGCCGGTCCGCCGCAGAGCGGAACGCCCGCAGGTGTCGGGGTTCGACACCGTAGTCACCGAGGGCGCGCGCGCACTGCGCGATCACCACCGAATGTTCGTCGAAAAACCCGGCCGGCCCGGCGGTGATGATGCCGTTGCGCACCAGCGCCCCCAGCATCTCCTCGTCGATGCCCGACCGGGCCAACAGATCTTCACGGGACAGCCGGACCTGGGTCGGTGCCACCCCGGAAATACCAGCGGCACCGTCCGCCACATCGCCTCCGTGGTCCCCGCCCTCGGACACCGGCACCAGACGCGGCACACCGTAGGCGGATCCCGCCTCCGGCAGCTCACCGTCGGGTTGGGCGTCCAGCTGAGCCTTGATCACCTTCAACGGCAGGTACTGGTCACGCTGCGCGGTCAGGATGAACCTCAGCCGCGCACAGTCGTACGCGGTGAACCGCCGGTACCCCGAAGCGGTGCGCTGCGGTGTGACCAGCCCCTCGGCCTCGAGGAACCGGATCTTGGAGATGCTGACGTCCGGGAAGTCGCCCCGCAGCAGGTCCAGCACTGCGCCGATCGACATCCCGGCCAGTGCAGGTCTGTCGGGGGCAGTCATCGGCTAGCTGGTGGAGCTGCCGTCGTCGTCAGACCGGGGACCGGTGAGGAACACCAGCCGGAACTTCCCGATCTGCACCTCGTCACCGTTGGCGAGTACGGCCGAATCGACCGGCTCGCGGTTGACGTACGTTCCGTTGAGGCTGCCGACGTCGACAACCTGGAACTCGCCACTCTCCAACCGGAACTCGGCGTGTCGCCGGCTCACCGTCACGTCATCGAGAAAAATGTCGCTGTCCGGGTGACGGCCCGCCGACGTGGTCGGCTGATCGAGCAGGAAACGCGACCCGGCGTTCGGTCCGCGCTTGACGACGAGCAATGCCGAACCCGCGGGCAGGCCCTCGACACCGGAAACGGCGCCTTCGGTACCGGCCGCGGCAGGCGCGTCCAGTTCGTTCAAAAAGTCCGCGCGGAAAACCGATGTGGTTTCCACCGTCACGTCTTCCGACTGGTCGGCCCCCAAATTGCTGTCCTTGTCCGTCACCCGCTGCTCCTCACTGGCTGCTGTGGCGTTGCCCGGCGTGGCCCCAGCCCATCGTCGGTCTCACGTCGACCGTACCGCGCATCAGGCATCGTTGGGTCCACCACCGCCGGATCCGATGGGGAAGATATCTGCGCGCCGGGTACGGCCCAACCGGTCTCGGCGACCGGCCCTCGAAACCCTAACAATCCCTCACTCGGTCACGGCGGCGCGGTAGCCGTCCGCGTCGAGCAAACCGGCCAGGGCGTCCTCGAGCGTGCCCTCCTCGAGCCGCAGATCGACCAACCAGCCTTCGCCGTAGGGGTCGGAATTGACCAGCTGCGGACTGCCGTCCAGATCACCATTGACCGCAACGACTTTCGCCGCGACAGGCGCGTACAGGTCCGACACCGATTTGGTGGACTCCACCTCGCCGAACGCATCGCCTGCGGCCAGTTGGGCACCGACATCGGGCAGCTGCACGAACACCACATCGCCCAGGGCGGACTGCGCGTAATCGGTGATGCCGACGCGCACCGTGTCGTCACCGGTGCGCAGTACCCACTCGTGTTCCGAGGTGTAGTACAGGTCGGCTGGGATCTCGCTCACGGCGCTCCTTTGGTTGTCGGGCGATGGGTTGCTGTACTCACTTGACGGGCTGAGCGTATTGGCGTGGTTTCGGTTGCCGCAAGGCGGTGACGTCGACACGCTCGGCTTGTTGTACCACCATCGTGCCGCCGACGCGCTTGACGCTGTCCATTGCCCCGCCGGGAATGTTCATCGCCGCCGCCAGCGTCGGCGGATCCCCTATCGCCAGAACAGAATACGGCGGCCGCAGGGTCGCGTCGTCGACGGTGAGCGCCCCGGGGGCCCCGATGATCCAGGTGTCCAGGCCCACCCGCACGGCGGGCTGCTGATCGCCACCGCGGATCTCGATGGCCTCGGCCCCGGCCGCGCGCAGCTCGTTGATCACATCGAGCATCGTCTCGGCAGGCACCCCCGGCGCGTTGTCCTCTATGGTGAGCGTCACTCCGGGACCCGTCGCGGCCACCGTTCCGATCTGGATGGACAGCGCCTCCAGCCGGGACTGCGCGTTCTCGATCGCGGCCTGATCGCTGCTGCCCGAGGCCTGTAGCTGCTGCAGGGTCCGCTGCAGGTCGGCCACCTCGGTGTTGAGCGAACCCTCACGTTGCTGCAGGGAGTCCAGCAGCACCAGCAGATCCGCCGGCCGCGCAGTCTCCAGCGAATCTCCTGACTCGTTCTGGCGAACCTGTGTGACGATCGCCATGCCCAGCAGAATGCACAACAACACCCCGAGACCGCCGAACACCAGCTGCGTACGGCTGCGGCGCACGATCCTCAGATTCCGGAACCGGCGTGGCGAGACATCCGCGGGCATCTCATGGCGGCCGTGATGTTCGGCCTGATGCTCCGGCTCGCGTTCAGGCTGCGGTTCCGCCTCAGGTGCCGGCTGGTCCGGCTCCGGGGTGCCGGCCGGCTGGTCCGGCTCGGTCGGGGGCGGAGACTCTGGTTCGCTCATGTCAGGCGCCGAACAACCTGCGCCGCAGCGCTGCGGCGTTGCCGAAGATCCGGATGCCCAGAACCACGATGATCGCCGTCGACAACTGGGTACCGACCCCCAGTTGATCGCCGACGTAGACGATCAGCGCCGCCACCAACACGTTGAACACGAACGACACCACGAACACCTTGGCGTCGAATATCCGCTCCAGATAGGCCCTCAACCCGCCGAAGACCGCGTCGAGCGCCGCCACCACGGCGATCGGAAGGTAGGGCTCGACGAACTCGGGAACGCTCGGGTGGAAGATCAACCCGAGCACGATCCCGACGACCAGTGCGACGATCCCGATCATCTAACGGTCAATCCTGTGCACGTCAGGCCTATCCAATCTGTTTGGCGAAGTTGACATCTCGTACCGACACCGCGGGCACGGTCAACCCGTCGCCCGCACTCACGCTCACCCCGACCCCGTAGGACGTCTCCAGCAACCGCAGCCGCTGCAGACCCGGAGTGCGATCGAACGTATCGGCCATGCCCTTGGGCGGTCCGATGGCCACAATGGCATACGGACTCGTGATCGGCTGGTTGTCCACCAGAATCCCCCCGCCCGCCTGCCGGATCGTGACACCGGCACCGACCCGCACACCGCCCACCGAAACCGCCTCTGCCCCACTGGCCCACAGCGAGTTCACCACCAGCTGCAGATCCCGGTCCAGGATGATCTGCTGACCACCGGCAACCCGTTGTTTGGACACGTCGCTGAGGTCCTTGGACAGGCCGGGATCGGTGACCGTGACGGTCAGCCCGGGACCGATCATGGCAATGGCCGCGGCTTCGATGTTGGCCGTGTCCAGACTGCCGAGCAGATGCTGGCCGTTCTCGTCCATGCCGAGCCTGCTGCGCCGCTCGGCGTCCACCTGATCCACGAGCGCGTCACGCTCGGAACTGGCGTCGTCAGCACCGATCTGAGCCGCCCGAACCCGCCCGGCCAGCGTGTGCTGGGCTTCCCGGGCGGCCGGGGCCGCGGTCTGGGCCTGCCCGGCCGCTACGGCGAACACCGTCGCGATCGCGCCGGCGCCCACCAACAGCCACCCGAAATCGCTGACCCGCCTGCGCGGCCGGTCGCCGGCGTCACGTGCGGCGGCGGCCGCGGCGTAACCGGGATCGAGGTGGTCCGTCAGCAACGACCGCAGCAGCGAGGGCAGCGGAATGCGCTTGGGAGCGTGGGCCTCATGGTCGTTGAGCCCGGCGCCCGACTCGTAGCCGCCCAGGGTGCTCATGACCGGAGCGGGAGTTGTCGCACCACCATCGTCACCTGGATCAGATACAGCACCGCCGACCACAGATACAGCGCCACACCCCACAGCAGGAACGCCCAGCCGCAGGCCAGGGCCACCCGGCTCCACGTCGCGTCCCACTGGCCGAGCAGCACCCACGGGAATCCCGACATCAGCGCGAAGGTGGCGGCCTTACCCAGGTATGTCACCGGCAGCGCGGTCAGTCCCCTGCTGCGCAGCAGCGGCAGCGTCGCCGCCAGCAGCACGTCGCGGCCCAGCAGGGTCAGCACCAGCCACCACGGCACCACGCCGTACAGCGCCAGTGCGACCGGGACCGTGACCATGTAGATCCGGTCGACGAACGGATCGAGCAGTTCGCCGAGCCGCGACGACTGGTTGTCGACCAGGCGCGCGATCTTGCCGTCGGCCCAGTCGGAGAAGCCGCTGAACATGAGGACCGCGACGGCCCACCCGTTCGCGTGCAGGCCGAACAGCAGCCACAGGAACACCGGCACCAGCACGAGGCGCAGCACACTGAGCGCGTTGGGCACGGTCAGCACCCGGTCCGGCCCGGGTGGGGTGGCCCGACCCGTAGCGCTCCTGCCCTCAGGAGCAGGCGCGTGTTCCATGTCTAAAACCTAGCGGAACACACCCGGCAGACTCAGCGCCGACATGGTGTCGTCGTTGAGCGGGTTGTCGTGGACCATGTAGGTCCACGTCGACGTCGGCCGGGCGAGCTTGGACAGGTCGACGCCCGGTTCGTCCTCGATCGAGTCGGCGGTGTCGAAGGTCTGCTGGGCGGCCTCGATGGCATCGGCGGCCAATGAGGCGAACGCGTCGACGGCCATCCGGTGGAACTCGTCGAGCGGATTCTGGCGGCCCAGCGCCCGCAGGTGGATGCTCTCCCGGATGTCGGCGAGGAAGGCCAGGTGGTCGCACCAGCCCCGGTCCAGGTGGTACAGCATGATCAGCCGGCAGATCTTCTCCAGCTTCTCCTCGCCGTCCTCCCCCAGTTCCTCGGCCAGCTCGGCGTAGCGCTCGGGTGAACGGTCCTTCAGCTCCTGGCGTGCGGTGTCGGTGCGCAGCAGGGTTTCGCGACGGTCCACGATGATGGCGCGCTGCTGGGCGATCAACTGGTTGTAGCGCCACGTGTTGGCGTGCACGTCGAGCAGCCGGCCCTCGGCGACCCGCTGCGCGTGGTCGAGCAGACCGGCCGCCTTGGGCGCCAGGATGCGGCCGTCCTCGTCGGTCTCGGTCGGCAGCTTGGTGTCGTCGAGGTGCGACGCCACGACCTCGTCCTCCCAGCTGGAGAAGAACACCGTCGAACCGGGGTCGCCCTGACGGCCCGCGCGCCCGCGCAGCTGGTTGTCCAGTCGTTCGGTGTGGTGACGGCCCGTGCCGACGACGTGCAGCCCGCCCAGCTCGGCCACCTTCTCCTTCTCCGCCGAGTCGTCGCCGGCGTCGGATCCGCCCAGCCGGATGTCGGTGCCGCGGCCGGCCATCTGGGTGGACACCGTCACCGAGCCCAGCTTCCCTGCCTCGGCGATCACGGCCGCCTCTTCGGCGTCGTTCTTGGCGTTGAGCACGACGGCGGGGACACCGGCCTTGACCAGCCTGCGGTGCAGGTCCTCGGACTCGGCCACGTCGTGGGTGCCGACGAGCACCGGCTGACCGGTCTCGTGCACCTCGGCGATGTGCTCCACGATGGCATGGTTCTTGGCCGCCTCGGTGAGGTACACCCGGTCGGTCTCGTCCTCGCGGATGTTGGGCTTGTTCGGCGGGATGGGCGACACGCCGAGCTTGTAGAACTGGCGCAGCTGCTCGCCGGCGGCCAGCGCGGTACCGGTCATGCCGCACACCGTCGGGTACCGGTTGACCAGCGCCTGCACCGTGATGGTGTCGAGCACCTCACCGGTCTCGGTGGTCTCGATGCCCTCCTTGGCCTCGACGGCGGCCTGCAGGCCGTCCGGCCAGCGCTGCAGCGAGGCGATCCGCCCGCGGGACGCGTTGATCAGGTGGACCGCACCGTCGCGGACGATGTAGTGCACGTCGCGCTGCAACAGCACATGCGCGTGCAGTGCGACGTTGACCTCGGTGAGCGTGGTGGCGACGTGCTCCTCGGAGTACAGGTCGATGTTGCCGAGCTTGGATTCGAGGCGCCGCGCACCCGCTTCGGTGAGGTGCACGTTGCGGTTGTCGTCGTCGGTCGCGAAGTTCTCGTGCGAGTCGGGTCCGCTGATCAGGTCGCCGACCATCCGGATGACCTCGACGCGCGGCTGTTCACGGTGGCTGGTGCCGGCCAGCACCAGCGGCACCAGCGCCTCGTCGACCAGCACCGAGTCGGCCTCGTCGATCAGGGCCACGTCGGGATTCGGGGACACCAGGTCGGCGACGTCGGTGACCAGCTGGTCGCGCAGCACGTCGAAACCGATTTCGTTGACCGAGGCATAGGTGACGTTGCACTCATAGGCAGCCCGGCGCTGCTCGGCCGTGGAATCGGCGGTGATCCAGCCGACCGTGAGCCCCAGCGCCTCCAGCAGCGGGGTCATCCACTCGGCGTCGCGACGCGCCAGGTAGTCGTTGATGGTGATGACGTGGACGTGCCTGCCGCCGATGGCATAGCCGGCCGCCGCGATCGCCCCGGCCAGCGTCTTGCCCTCACCGGTGGCCATCTCGACCACGTCGCCGGCGAGCATGCGCAACGCCGCGAGCAACTGCACATCAAAAGGACGCAGACCGGTGGTGCGTTCGGCGGCTTCCCGCGCCAGCGCCAGGAACTGCGGCATGTCCGCGGACGCAGCCAGGTCATCCAGCTCAAGCAGCTTGGCGGCCTTGGTGAGCTGTTCGTCGTCGAGTCCGGCGGCCTTGTCCTCGAATTCGGCCGCACCCTTGACCTCTGAGAGCGACCGAGCCTGGTTCCGCTCGGTACTGGCCCCCAATAGCTTCCAGAACTTGCTGCTCACGCGGCCCGGTTTGGCGCTGGACGTCTTCGGCACATGTTCACGGTACGCGGGCGCGCGGAGTGTCCCGGAAACCGGATCGGCGCAGCCCCGCCTGGAGGTGTCCGGCCGGGCTCATGCCAGCTGATGGGGGTACTTTGCCCGCATGGAGATGTTCACCCCGACCCTGGACTGGGGCAACGAGCTCGGGACATCGCTGGTGTGGATCGCCAAGGGCTGGCTGATCGCTGCCGTGTGCACTTTGGTGATCCTGGTGCTGCTCGCCAGGGTCACCGCCTGGGGCAGGCAGTACTGGCGGATCACCAGCGGGTATTTCACCGGGCGCGACAGCGTGATCGTGTGGGCCTGGCTGGGTGCGATGCTGCTGTCGGTGATCGCCGGGGTGCGACTGGCGGTGCTCTTCAGTTATCAGGGCAACGACATGATGACCAGCTTCCAGGTGATCGCCGGTGGCATCTCCAGCGGCAACGAGGCCGTGAAGGTCTCGGGTAAAGACGGGTTCTGGCTGTCGCTGGGCGTCTTCGCGCTGCTGGCAGGGCTTCACATCGCCCGGATCATGCTCGACATCTACATGGCGCAACGGTTCATGCTCCGTTGGCGGGCCTGGCTGACCACCCAGCTCACCGGTGACTGGCTGGACGGCAAGGCCTACTACCGGACGCGCTTCATCGACGACACCATCGACAATCCGGACCAGCGCATCCAGGCCGACATCGACACTTTCACCGCGGGCATCGACTCACTGCCGAACCGTCCCAGCGCCAGCTCCACGAACACCCTGTTGTTCGGCTCCGTCTATTCGGTCGCCTCGATGATTTCGTTCACCGCGATTCTGTGGAACCTGTCCGGCGAAATCACCTTGCCCCTGGTCGGCATCGACCTGCCCCGGGCCATCTTCTGGATCGGCATCGTCTACGTTCTGTTCGCCACGGTCGTGGCGTTCTGGCTCGGCCGGCCGATCATCCAGCTGGCCTTCAACAACGAGAAGTACAACGCGGCCTTCCGCTATGCGCTGGTGCGGCTGCGTGACGCTTCCGAAGCGGTGGCCTTCTACCGCGGCGAGATCGCCGAACGCACCGGGCTGCGGAAGCTGTTCGCGCCGGTGGTGTCGAACTACCGGAACTACATCAACCGGATGGTCAAGTTCCTGGGCTGGAACAACTCGATCGACCAGGCCCAGGAGCTCATCCCGTACATCGTGCAATTTCCGCGGTTCTACAGCGGAGAGATCACGCTGGGCGCGCTGAACCAGACCGCCAGCGCCTTCCGAAGCCTGCTCGACGGGTTGTCGTTCTTCCGTAATGCCTACGATCAGTTCGCCGGCTACCGGGCCGCCATCATGCGCTTGCACGGGCTCGTCGTGGCCAACGAGCAGGCCAGGGCGCTTCCGGAGGTGACCACCCTGCCGTGTGTGGACGGCACGGTGAAGCTGACCGACGTCGAGGTTCGTACGCCCGACGGCAGGCAACTCATCAACCCGCTCGACCTGCACCTGCAGGTGGGTGACACGTTGGTGATCACCGGGCCGTCCGGCAGTGGCAAGACCACGCTGCTGCGCAGCCTCGCCGAACTGTGGCCGTTCACGTCGGGCACTCTGACCCGCCCGTGCGGGCCCAACGAGACGATGTTCCTGTCGCAGTTGCCCTATGTGCCGCTCGGTGATCTGCGTGCCGTGGTCACGTATCCCGGCGAAGAGTGCTCTGTCGACGACGAGACACTCAAGCGCACCCTGGATGAAGTAGCCCTCGCGCATCTGGCCAACCGGCTGGACGAGGTTCAGGACTGGGCGAAGGTGCTGTCTCCCGGTGAGCAACAACGGATCGCGTTCGCCCGGATCCTGCTGGTCAAGCCAAAGGTGGTGTTCCTGGACGAGTCCACGTCGGCGCTCGACGAAGGCCTGGAATTCATGCTGTACCAGCGGGTTCGCACCGACCTGCCGGACACCATCCTGGTCAGCGTCAGCCACCGCACCACGGTCGAGCAGCACCACACCCACGAACTCGAGCTGCTCGGTGACGGCGAGTGGCGACTCGGCCGGACCGAGGACGACGCGGCCGACCTGGTCAAGCAACCCTGATCAGGGGGTAGTTCCCGGTAGCTTCCGGGGGTATGGAGATGTTCACCCAGTCATTGGACTGGGGCAACGAAATCCTTGCATCGCTGGTCTGGGTCCTCAAGGCGTGGGCGATCGGCGCGGTGGCGCTCGTGGCCGTCCTTGCCGTGCTGGCCCGCATCACCACATGGGGGCGTCAGTTCTGGCGCGTCACAGGTGGTTATTTCATTGGGCGCCAGAGCATTCCGGTGTGGGCTCTGCTCGGTGTGCTGCTCCTGTCGGTGATGCTCTCGGTGCGCATGGACGTGTTGTTCAGCTACTACCTGAACGACCAGACCACGGCGCTGCAGGTGGCGTTCTCCGGGGCCGGTTCGGGCGACGAAGCGGTGCGGCGCTCGGGAATCGACGGTTTCTGGCAGTCGATCCTGATCTTCGCGATGTTGGTGACGGCGGACATCACCCGCACCCTGCTGGACCTGTATCTGATGCAGTACTTCATCGTTCGGTGGCGGGTCTGGTTGACCCACCGGCTCACCGGCGACTGGCTGGATCAACGGGCCTACTATCGCGGCCGGTTCGTCGGCGGCTTCGGCGGTACCCCGATAGACAACCCGGATCAGCGCATCCAGCAGGACATCGATGTCTTCACCACCGGAACCGGGCCCGAGACGAACACGCCGACCGTCGCCACCGCGCAAACGCTGCTGTTCGGATCGGTGTACTCGATCGTCTCGGTCGTCGCGTTCACGCCGATCCTGTGGAATCTGGCCGGGCCGTTGACGATTCTGGGGATCACGGTGCCGAAGGCCCTGTTCTGGATCGCGCTGCTGTGGGTGGCGGTCACGACGGTCGTGGCAATCTGGATCGGCAGGCCGATGATCCGGCTGACCTTCCGCAACTCGCTGACCAACGCCGCGTTCCGCTACGCCCTCGTGCGTGTCCGTGACGGCGCCGAGGCGGTCGGCTTCTATCGCGGTGAAAACACCGAACGCGCCACGCTCACAGACCGGTTCGCCCGGGTCATCGCCAATTACCGCAGGCTCGTGCTGCGCGGTGTCGCATTCCTGGGCTGGAACCGCTCCATCAACCAGATCATCGACCCGCTCCCGCTGATCATCCAGGCGCCGCGCTTGTTCGCGGGTCAACTGACGTACGGCGATGTCCTGCAGTCGTCGAGCGCCTTCAACCGGGTGCAGAGCTCGCTGAGCTTCTTCCGCTCGGTGTACGACGCATTCGCCGGCTACCGGGCCGCCATCATCCGCCTGGACGGTCTGGTCACCGCCAACGCACAGGCAAGGGCGCTACCGCGACTGGACACCGGCGTGAGCACCAACGGCGGAGTCGAACTCGAGGACGTCGAAGTGCGGTCGCCCGACGGCGCCCTGCTGCTGCACGACCTCGACATGCAACTTGCTCCCGGTGATTCGTTGGTCATCACCGGACCGTCCGGTACCGGCAAGACCACGCTGCTGCGCAGCCTGGCCCGGCTGTGGCCGTACGGCTCCGGCACGGTGCGGTATCCCGAGCAGGGTGGGGTCATGTTCCTGTCCCAGCTCCCCTATGCCCCGCTCGGTGATCTGCGGACGGTGGCCTGCTATCCCTCACCGGCGGGCGCCTACGGCGACGACGAGATCCGGGCAGCCCTCGACGCGGTCGCCCTGGGAAACCTGACGTCTCGTCTGGACGAGGATGCCGATTGGGGAAAGGTGCTGTCCCGGGGGAACAGCAACGGATCGCGTTCGCCCGGGTTCTGCTGGCCAAACCGTCGGCGGTGTTCCTCGACGAGGCCACCTCCGCGCTCGACGCCGGTCAGCAGCACGCGTTGTACACGACGCTGCGCGCCGAGTTACCCGACTGCATCGTGGTCAGCATCAGCCATCGCGACAGCGTCAACCGGCTCCACGACCGTCGCCTGGAACTGCTCGGCGACGGCCGGTGGAACCTCGCGCCGGTCGGCTTGCCGACCTGACGGCGAAGCCGGCTCAGCGCGCCGCGGCGTGGGTCCCGGCGCGGCGCCCGAAGAACGATCCTTCGCCGAGCTGCACACCGCTGGCGTACCCCTTGCCGTCCTGGGCGATGTTGGACGCGCAGGCGCCCGCCGCGTACAGGCCGGCGACGACGCTGCCGTCCTCCCGCAGCACCTCGCCGTCGATCGACACGGTCAGCCCGCCCATGGTGAATCCGGAGTACATCGCGATGCCCAGAGACAGGTCGAACGCCGCATACGGACCCGTGCGCTGGACCGCGATGTAGTCGGGGTTCTTGTGGAAATCGGGGTCTTCGCCGTTGGCCGCGTTCTCGTTGTAGCGGTCCAGGGTGGCGGCCAGGTTCCCGGCCGGAATACCCAGCGCCTCTTCGACTTCGGCGATCGTCTCGTAGCCGTCGATGAACTTGATCAGCGGCATGGCGGGCATCTCCATGTGCTCCTCGTCCACGATCAGATACGCCTGCTGCTCGGGCTGCTCGAGGACGTACGCCGAGGTGCGCGAGTGGTAGGAGTCCTCGGCGACGAAGCGTTGCCCCTGGTTGTTGACGATGACGCCGGTCAGCAGGATCTCCGGCGGGTAGGCCGCGGCGGTGATGAACAGCTGGTCCATGCCGTTGGCCACGCCGCCTGCCGAGACACCCATCCGGATGCCAAGGCCGTCGTCGTTGGGGTTGCCCAGGATGTAGGGCTCCACCTCGCCGTGGTGCTTGGTGCGACGCTTCTTGCCGAGCGCCGGGGTGTACTCGGCGACCATCTCGGGGTTCATCGCGAATCCCCCGGCGGTGATGATGACCGATTTCGCTTTGATACAACCGGTTTCGCCGAAGTGCTTCCACTTCACCCCGACCACGGGGCGGTCATCGGCACCGCCGTCGACGATCAGGTTGGTGGCTCCCACCTCGTAGCGGATCGTGACACCCAGTGTCTCAGCGCGTTTCAGCAGGAGCTCGATCACCATCGCGGCGCCGCCCAACTCCCCCGGCACAGGCACCGAGTGCCCGCGCGGGGCCGGCTTGGCCTGCTCGGTGAACGGCCACACCTTCTCGTTGCCGGTGTAGGACAGCCCCTCGGTGCCCGGCGGCACCACCACCTTGCCCGGGTAGAAGCTGCGCTCGAACTGGAAGCCCAGCGCCTCAAGCCAATTGAAGTGCTCGACACTGCCGTCGCTGTAGGCGCGGATCTTGTCCAGATCGGGTTCGCGCGAGACGGCGACCAGGTACTTGTACATCTCGTCGGCGGTGTCGGGGTGCCCCGTCGCCACCTGGACGGCGGTGCCACCACCGAGGTAGAAGTGCCCACCGGCCATCGCGGTGGTACCGCCGGCCGCCGCCGCCTTCTCCAGCACCAGGACGCGGGCGCCCTGCGCTGCGGCACTGACCGCCGCGCAGCCTCCGGCGATACCGAACCCGACCACCACGACGTCGAACTCGTCGGACCAGGATTCGACGTCCGCTGCCACTAGGACTTCGGGGACCTCGGGGATTTCCTTCACTGCTGCTCCTGTTTCACATACTCGAAGAACGCCCGGATCTCGGGCGGTATGTAAGCGATCTCCAGATACGGCACCCCGGCCCCGGCGGCCGACAGGTAGGCGAATTTCATGCCCCCGGGCATCTCGCCCTGGCAGACAACCGGTGTCCCGCCGGCCTCGGCGTCGCGCAGTTTCGCCTCGAACGCCTCGGGGTCGGTCGCCTCGACGCAGATGTGGTGTAGGCCGGCGGCCCCGTGCCGGTCGAGGAACTCGGTGTAGACACTCTCGCCGCGCACCGGTGCGATGAGCTCGAGCTGGGTGTCGCCCGCGTAGCTCAGCGAGATGTCGGCCACGAAATCGGCCGGCCGGCCGCGGTGGCTACAGGCCTCTGGGCTGAAATGCACCGCGGGCATCCGCACCCACCGGCGCGC
The DNA here is from genome assembly GCF_048282725.1 of Mycobacterium sp. 48b. NCBI lineage: Bacteria > Bacillati > Actinomycetota > Actinomycetes > Mycobacteriales > Mycobacteriaceae > Mycobacterium > Mycobacterium sp. 48b. Next base: position 3,972,971 of record NZ_JBLVUL010000001.1, on the reverse strand, counting down.
CCCCAACAGGGTGGTCAGCGTCTGTTCGGTGGCATCCAGATCGGTGGTCACCCAGGCAACCTGGACAGGTGTCTGATTAAGCATCGCCATGAGAATATCGCCCGCCCGGCGCGAAAGCTAGAACGTGTTCTAGTTCCGCGATTCGCCCGAGTCCATGGCGAACACCCGGCGCGTGCGCGAGGGGTGCGGGTCAGGGCTGCCCGACGAGATTCGACACCTCGCCGGCGAGGGGCGCCCCGTCACTGCGCGCCTGGCCACTGGCGTTCTGCCACGATACGGCGGCCGGATAGTTGCCCCACGTGCTGTTGAACATCCCCACGATGGCGGCCCGGCCGTCCGGCGTGACCACGTACACCGGGCCACCGGAATCGCCCTTCTGGCTGACCACGCCGTTGGCCATGGTGAACCAGCCGTTGTTCACGGCCTCGACGGTGCCGCAGGTCTCCCCCGTCACCACACCGAAGTGGCAGACCGGGGCCCCGGCCGTCGGCACCACGGCGGGATCCTCCACGAGCATCCGCCCTCCCGGCAGGATGTTGTTGACCACGACGTCGCCGGCCAGCTGGATGGTCTCCCAGTCGGAGATCATCTGGTTGGTGTCGACGGTGGCCCCGTCGGGCGTGTTGTCCCGGAAAGAACCCATGTGCCCGATGAAATTGCCGTCGCGGTCGTTCACCGGTCCGGCGCCGCGGCAATGCCCCGCGGTGAATCCGACCCGGCTCACCGGGTCCACGAAGCCCAGCGTGCACAAGTTGGTGCCCTGCCGGATCTCCATCCCGGGATACACCAGCGAACCTGCCGCTGCCGCGGTCGGGACCGGACATACCAGCAGCCCCGCCACCGGCACCCCCGCCATCGCCCGCATCGCCCCACCAAGCCAACTGTTCATCGCCGGCCTCCCTCGTTTTCGGACGTGGTGAACGTCACCCTACCGACATCAATATCGGCCAGACGGCAACTTCGTTACCGCGGGTACCCGCATCCATGGCCCGAAAACGACGACGGCCCGGACCGTGAAGGTCCGGGCCGTGCATCTGTCCCAGGTCAGGGAATCGTCAGAACCTGGCCCGGGTGGATCAGGTCAGGGTTGGCGACGCCGCTGGCATCGGCGATCTGCTGGTACTTGTTGCCGTCCCCGTAGAACCGCTCGGCGATCGCCCACAGGGTGTCACCGGAGACCACGGTGTAGGTCCGCGGCTCGGGTGCCGGCGGGGGTGGCGGCGGCGCGGCCGGCTCGGGCGCGGCAACCGGCTCCTCGACAGCGGCCGGGGCAACCTCGGCCTCGGGCGCGGCGGCCTCGGGGGCAGGTGGCGGCGGCTCGGAGGTCTCGGTCTTGGACGACCACGCGGGTCCGTCCGCGGCGTACAGCACCAGGTTGCGGTCATCCTGGAGAACGAGCTTGACGTCCTTCTTGCCCTTGGTGTCGGTGTGCCACACCGGCTTCTCGGACGTGTACAGCACGAAGTTGCCGTCGGTCTGCACCTCGGCGCGCACCACGTCCTGGCCGTTGGTGGAAGTCGACCAGACCGCTTGGCCGCGTGCCTCCAACACGAGGTTGCCGTCATCCTGCAACGTCAGCGTGTATGCGCCGTTGTTGGAGGTGAGCGACCCGCCCTTCTCCAGCTTCTGCCCTTCGGTCAGTGTGTCTCCCACGCATTGCCCCTTTCTGGACGTGATCCGGGTTGTCCACCCGGTTCTGTCGACCTTACTGACTTGAAGTTTGCTTTGGTGCCATTCGGCTCGGCCCGAATTCAAACGTCACACGAACACTGGGGAACACTGGGAATTTCGACGCCGGAAGCCTCAGGTCAGCCGGTCGCGGCGGGTCGCCCATCGCGCCCCGGAGGGGATGGCTCCGGCGTGTCGGGACCGGTGCAGCGCGAATAGTAAGGCGCGTCAATTCCCGTGCCGGCCAACGGTTCTGGCGGAGCCCGCAGGCCGGCGCCAAGGCGGGTGAGTCAGCCGACGGGTTGGGATTCGGAAACCTCGGCGGGCTGCCAGCCCGGCGGCCCGAAGACGTAGCCCAACCGGTCGCGCAGTCGGGCGGCCTGTCGCACATCGCGGGCGATCGCCACGTATTCGTGGGTCTGCAGCTTCCAGATGTTGAACGTGTTCACCGGTTTGGTCAGCCCGTAGTGCGGCCGGAACACCTCCGGCTGGAATGTGCCGAACATCCGGTCCCAGATGATGAGGATGCCGCCATAGTTGCGGTCGAGGTACAGCTGGTCGCGGCCGTGGTGCACACGATGGTGCGACGGCGTATTGAAGATGAATTCGATTGGCCGCCACAACTTTCCGACACGCTCGGTGTGCACCCAGAATTGATAGACGAGGTTCACCGAGAAGCTGGCGAACACCAGCCACGGCGGGACGCCGAGCAGCGGCAACGGAATCCAGGCCAGAATCTCACCGCTGTTGTTCCACTTCTGCCGCAGTGCGGTGGCGAAGTTGTAGTACTCGCTGGAGTGATGGGCCTGATGCGTCGCCCAGATCAACCGCACCCGGTGCGCGATCCGGTGGTAGGCGTAGAACAGCAGATCCACCCCGACGATCGCGATGACCCAGGTGTACCACCGGTTTCCGGGCAGATGCCAGGGCGCGAGGTAGGCGTAGATGGCGGCATAACCCAACAGCGCGAGCAGTTTCCAGCCTGCGGTGGTGAGGATCGAAACCAATCCCATCGAGATGCTGGCCCACGCGTCGCGTGTCTGAAACGCACCGGCGGGTGCCCGCTCGGATTCGATGTGCTCCAGACGGCGGGCCGCGACCCATTCCACGGTCAACAGCACCAGGAAGAACGGGATCGCGAAGAACACCGGGTCCCGCATCGGCGGAGGGAGGAAGTCCAGAACGGACCTGATCATGTCCATGGCAGCAGTCTTTGTCTCAGCGGGCTCGGTCTACCGGAAATTGAGTATCTGGCTTCCCCAGGCCGCGTGCAGATCGCGGTCCAGGTCGGCAACGGTCTTGTCCTGTTTGTCGATCACCAGGGCGGCCCGGTCGTCGCGGCGGTAGGGCCGCCACACCGGTTCGCCCAGGGCACCCGAGGGTTGCCCGGTGGCCGCGAAGTTGACCCACCGCCGACGCACCCGCTGCGAGACCGCACGTCCATGCTTGAGCCCACCCAGCTTGAATGTCGGATCCTTCGGTCCGGCAACGAGATTGCCCCACACGTAGGGCAGCTCGGTGGCGTGGGCGGCACCGAGCCGCAGCAGGCGCAGCATCGGGGTGGTGAAGTCGAAGCGGTACAGGTGCACCGGGGCGACGGCGCTGTGTCCCTCGGCGAACCACAGCGTCGGCATGCGGAATCCGATGTCGCGCGCCATGCCGAGTCCGATCGCCTTGGGACGTAGACCCGCATAGGCGGAGGTGATCTGAGCTTCGGTCGGCAGTTGCAGGCCGGGTTGCTCGGCCGCGATGGCGGCGAACATGGACCGCAACGCACCGGGGGTGATCGGCATCAGCGGTGACTTCATCCAGCGGAACACCGTGGCTTCGTGCTCGTTGGTCCCGATGATCAGCGGCACCGGGTGGGTTCGCCCCTCCCTCGCGGCCACCACCGGGTAGTCGGGGACGACATCGCCGTCGACGACGGGCGCGAATGCCAGCAGGCCGGGTGTCTGGGTCGGAACCGCGTCGAACACCTCCTTGGCCGCCGCCAGGATGCTGGGCACCGGCGCGCCGGACAGTCGCCCGACCTCGTCACCGTCGACGCCAAGGCGCTCGAGGAACTGGGCCGCCACGGAGCGGGATCGCTCGACGTCATAGACCGAGGTCGCGGGGGAACTCTGCGCGATCGCGGCGGTGAACAGCCCCTCGGCGGGCGGGCTGGACAGCAGGGTGGTGACGATCCCGCCGCCGGCCGACTCCCCGAACAGGGTCACCCGCTGCGGGTCGCCACCGAATGCGGCGATGTTGTCCCGTACCCAGTGCAATGCGAACAACACGTCGCGCAGGCCGAGATTGGTGTCGAACCGCAGGCCTTTCGCACCGGGCCGCCCGTTGAAATGCGACAGGTCCAGGAAGCCGAACGGGCCCAGCCGGTAGTTGACCGTGACCACCACGGCGTCACCCTCGGCGGCCAGGACCGACCCGTTGTAGAGCGGCTGACTTCCCGAGCCCAGGACATAGGCGCCGCCGTGGACCCACACCATGACCGGCCTGCCGTCGCCGGCCTCGGTGCCGCTTGGCGCCCAGACATTGAGCACCAGACTGTCCTCGCCCTGGCGGCCGCCGAGGTCGAGTGGGAGCCGCGGATCGGTGATCTGCGGGCACACCGGCCCGGCCGCGGTCGCGTCGGCGACGTCCTGCCGGTGCCCGGGAGGTTGCGGTGCCCGCCAGCGCAACTCACCGACCGGCGCGGCCGCGTAGCGAATCCCCAGCCACTGCTTGACCGTTCCGTCGTCGCTCCCGCGGACCGGGCCGTACGCGGTGTCGACGACCGGACCGGCCCTGGTGACGGCGCGCGTCGGATCGGTCATGCGGGGCTCCTCGGTGAATCTGGGCGAACTCCCCCACGGTACTCACCCGTTAACCAACGCCGGAAAATATTCGGCTGGGGCTGGTGCTCTGAGCAGGCCCGCAACGACCGCGACACCGCACCGAGGCGAGCTCGGCTAGGTTTGTCCGGTGCGGACCTGGGCGTTGTTGATCGCGGCCGTCGCCACCGAAGTCAGCGCCACCCTGTCGCTGCGCGCGTCCCAGGATCATGCGGGGTGGCTGGCGCTGGTGGTATCCGGCTATCTGGCCGCGTTCGTGCTGTTGACCCTGGTGCTGCGGGCCGGCATGCCCGTCGGCGTCGCCTACGGCATCTGGGGCGGCCTGGGCACCGCGGCGACGGCCGTGCTGGCCGCGGTGCTGTTCGGGGACCCGTTCACCTGGCCGATCGTGGCCGGCATCGGTTTGATCATCGCGGGTGTGCTGCTGGTCGAGCTCGGATCGCACCCGCGTGAGGTCGAATCGTGATGTGGCTGGCACTGGCCGGGGCGATCCTGGTCGAGGTGTTCGCCACCCTCGCGCTGCGGGCATCGGACGGATTCCGCCGCAAGGTCTGGGTCGCGCCGGTGATCGCCGGGTACGTGCTGTCGTTCTACCTGCTGTGGCTGGCCCTGGCGTGGGGGGTACCGGTGGGGATCGCCTACGGCATCTGGACCGCGTGCGGGGTCGCCCTGGTCGCGGTCATCGCCAAGTTCCTGTTCAAAGAACCGCTGACACCGGTCATGATGCTGGGCATCGCGCTAATCGTGTCGGGTGTGTTCACGATCGAGCTCGCGGGCGTCGGGCCCACGCACTGAGTCGGGTACCGGCGCCGGTCGTCGCGGGAGCACCCCGGCCAGCAGGGCGGCGATCACCCCGGCCACCGGTACGGCCAGCAGACCGACCCGCAATCCCGCGGCATCGGCGACGAACCCGACCAGCAACGGGGCCCCGAAGAAGCCGACCCGCATGAGCCAGGTCACCACGGTCAGACCCGTGCCGGGTCGCAGGCCGGGCAACTGGTCGGCGCCGTGCATGGCGGCGGGCACCAGCGTGGCCACGCCCAGGCCCGCGAGTGCGAACCCGGCGATCGTGGTGGCGATGCTCGGGAATGCCAGCGCCGCACCCATCCCCGCCGCGGCGATCACGCCACCGGTCCGCGCCACGGTGGCCTCGCCGAACCGGTCGACCAGCCGGTCGCCGGTCAGCCTGCCGATGAACATGAACCCGACCAGTGCGATGTATCCGAAGACCGCCAGCGCCGGCGGCGTGTGCAGGGAATCGCGCAGGTACAGCGTGGCCCACGAGCTACCGGCATCCTCGACCGTGGCACCGGCGATGGCGATCAGCACCATGGCCAGCAGGATCAGGTAGGTCCGCGGCCCGGCCTTGGTTTCCGCCGCCGCCGCGTGTGCGGCCGGGTGGTCGGCATGGTCGGGCCCGGGCAGCAGGTAGCGGTAAGCGATCAGGGCCACCGCACTCAAGAGCACCCCGACCACCGGGAGGTGGATTCCGCGCGGTATCCCGAGCGCGATCGCACCAGCGCCGGTGAGCCCGCCGAGGATCGCCCCGGCAGCCCAGACCGCGTGCAGGGAGTTGATGATCGAGCGGCCGTGTCGGCGTTGCAGCCGTAGCCCGTGTGCGTTCTGTGCGACATCGACCACCGAATCGCATGCCCCGGCCAGAAACAGGGCGGCGGCGAACATGACCGGGGTCGCCGCGACACCGGCTGCGATGACGAAAACGGACAGCGCGACGGTGCCGATCACCGCGACCCGCGCGCTGCGGAACCGCCGGATCAACATCGCCGCGGTCAGTCCCGCGACCAGTGCCCCACCGGAGAACGACGCGACCGCGGCGCCGTAGACCGCGTTGCTCAGGTGCAGGTCGGTCTTGATCTCCGGATAGCGCGGCAGCAGATTGGCGAAGATCGCCCCGTTGGTCAGGAACAGCGCTCCCACCGCGATCCGGGCCCGGCGCAACGCGGCGGTGCCGCTTTGTTCCGAGACCGACCTGGACGCCACCGAGGCGACACTACTGCGCCCCGCCGAAGCTAGCCGACCGCCGACACCAACCGATCGCTGACCTGCCACAGATCGGCGGCCAGGGCCGGGTCGTACGAATCGCGCGAGGATCGGATCCGGCGGGTTCCTTCGAAGTACTCGCCCGTGACGCCGTCGAGGGCGGGATCGTCGACCAGCGCGGCGAGATTGGCCCCGGAACGTCTGGTGCTGTTCACATTGGGCAGGATTCGCAGGGCCGGCATGAACAGGCGCCAGGCCAGTCGCTGGGCACTGCCGTAGTCCCTGGCCAGCCCTGACCCGGGCATCAGGCCCGGGTCGAATGCGTTGACCGTGATGCCGCGGGCTCCGTGCCCCAGCTGCCGGTCCAACTCATAGCTGAAGAGCATGTTGCATAGCTTGGAGGTGGTGTACCGACGCCTGCCCTCTTCGCCGGTCAACCCGCCGGCCGGCGGCCGCAGCAGTTCTTCAGCTGAATTATATTGCGGTGCAGGCATACCCGTGAATTTGTCCAGATCGTGGGTGCCGCTGCTGACCACCACGATCCGGGCCGGGGCGGTCAGGGCGCCGAGCATGTGCCGGAATGACCGAGATGGTTGACTCCGAACGTCAACTCGTAACCGTCGGCCGTCGTCGGCGAACCCGAGACGACCTGCAGCCCGGCGTTGCACACCAGCGCGGCCGGCGGCGGAACCTCCAGGCCGGGCAGTCTGTCGGCGAAGTCGCGCACCGACCTCAGCGATGCCAGGTCGAGTTCACCGACCGTGGTGCGGCCGGGACAGTCGAGCCGGGCTGCCGCATCGGCGCCGCGCTGGGTGTCGCGTACCGCCAGCAGCACATGCCACCCGGGATCTGACGCCAGCAGCGCCCGGGCGCATTCGAATCCCAGCCCGGTGTTCGCGCCGGTGATGATCGCGGTCTTGCCGGTCACTTTTCCTCCAGGAGTATCGGGATGAGGGCGGTGACGGCTTGCCACAGCCGCTGGTACATGCGCGCCACGTCGGTGCCGTCGGGTTCGAGGTGTCCGGCGAAGAACACGCCGTCGGACTGTGCGACAGCGAATGCCGTGAGTTCGGCGACCACCCGGCCCGCACGGCGCGGCGGCACGCCTTCCGGCAACTGACCACGGACTGCGGCGGAGAAGCGCGAGAGGGCGGTGTCCCGCACGCGGCGGACCACCGCCGTCACCGTCGGATCATCGCTGCGTTCCAGGGACAGTAGGTAGAGGATGCGGAGGAACTCGGGGCGCTGCGATTGCTGGTCCGCCAGGACCGCCAACTGGTCGTCGATGCTCCCGTCGCGCGGGATGGCCGCGAAGAAGCGGTCGGCTCCGCGTTCCATCACAGCCGCGAGGACGCCGTCCTTGGACCCGAAATGCCAGTAGATCGAGCTGGCCGGAAGGCCGCAGGCCTTGCGGATGTCGCTGATCGAGGTGGCGGCATAGCCCCGCGTGGCCATCAGGCGCTCGGTGGCGTCGAGGATCTGTTCTCGAGAATCCGCGCCCTGCTGCTGTCGCCTGGTGGATGCAGTGGTCACCTGGAACCGCCTCTGTAAGGATCGTTACAGACAGACTAACACCGCTCGCGGACACCATGCCGGTGGCACGCTGAACCGGTGACGATCAGCAAGACCGCCGCCGACGATCTGATCGGCCTGTTTCCGCCGGGAACACAGCAGGACGGCGATGGCACCCTGATGGTCGGCGGCTGCCGGTTGGATGCGATCGCCGAGCAGTTCGGCACGCCGGCGATCGTGGTGGACGAAGGCGCCCTGCGGCAGCGGGCCGCCGACTACCTCGGGGCCTTCCGCGGGCGTTGGCCGAACAGCGATGTCGCCTTCGCGTCGAAATCCTTCCCGTGCACCGCGGTTCAGCGGGTGATGGTGTCCGAGGGCCTGCATCTCGATGTCGCGGGCGGAGGCGAGATCCTGTCGGCGATCAAGGCCGGTGCCGACCCGGCCCGGATGGTGCTGCACGGCAACGCCAAGACCGACGAGGAGCTCACGCTGGCCGTCGGGCACGGCGTGGGCCTGGTGGTGGTCGACAATTTCGACGACATCGACCGGCTGGAGCGGATCGTGCCCGCCGGCCACACCCAACCGTGTCTGGTCCGGGTGATTCCCGGGGTGGAGGCTGCCACGCACGCCTCGCAGGCCACCGGCCACGCCGGGTCCAAGTTCGGTCTGATGCCCGCGGATGCCCGCAGGGCCATCGCGCGTATCGGGGCCGGCATGCGACTACGGATGGACGGCGTGCACACCCACGTGGGATCGCAACTGCTCGATGCCGAACAGCTGGCCGCGGCGGTGGCGCCGATCGCCGCGCTGGGCACGTTCGACGTCTACGACCTCGGCGGCGGACTCGGGGTGCGCTACACCTACGACGAGCACCCGCCGAGCCTGGACGACTACGCCGAGGCGATGGTGGCCCGGGCCCGTGACCTGTTGCCGCCCGACAGCCGGATCATCGTCGAACCCGGGCGCAGCATGGTGGCGACCAGCGCATGCACGCTGTACCGCGTCACCACGGTCAAGCGCGGGGTGATCACCCATGTGGCGGTGGACGGCGGGATGGGCGACAACCTGGAGGTGTCGCTGACCGGGCAGCGGTTCGAGGCCACCATTGCCGATCGGGTCGGCGGCGGAGAGACGGTCAGCGTCGTGGGTAGGCACTGCGAGTCCGGCGATCAGCTCATCGGCGCCGTGGCGCTACGTGACCCGAAAGTCGGCGACCTGCTGGCGGTACCGGTCACCGGCGCGTACTGCTACACCATGTCGAATCAGTACAACGGCGCCCGTCGGGTACCGGTTGTGTTCGCGCACAACGGAACTGCCCGGCTGGTGGTCCGCCGTGACTCCTGGGCGGACCTGCTGTCCCGCGATGTCGACTGACACGATCGCGTTCTGGGCACCAAGATTGTCACCATGACCTCTTCGTCATCGGCCCTACTGGAGTTGGCCCACCGCTACGGTGTGGCCGCCGAGTTCGACGACTGGACCGGCCGGCGCACCGCGGTCCCGGAGTCCACGCTGGTGGACGTGCTCGAAGCGCTCGGCGTGCCGGCCGGCACCGAGCAGGAACGAGCCGACGCCCTGGCCGCCCACGACCGCCGGTACTGGCAACGCTGCCTGCCACCCATCGTGCTTGGCCGGGCCACCGTCACGTCGAGTTTCTGGGTGCATGTCACCCACGGGCATCCGGTCGACCTGACGCTGTTGCTCGAGGACGGAACAGAACGCAGCGGCCTGCGACAACTGGAGAACAACCGGCCCCCGTACGACCTCGGGGACCGGCTGGTCGGAGAGGCCACCTTCGAATTGCCTGCCGACCTGCCGCTGGGCTATCACCGGCTGCGGTTGCGCGTCGAAGAAGGGCACTGCACCGAGACGGCAGTGGTGATCTCCCCCGCCACGCTGGAACTGCCCACCCGGCTGGGCCGGCGCCGAGCCTGGGGCCCGGCCGTCCAGCTCTACAGCGTGCGCTCGAAGAGCTCTTGGGGCACAGGCGATCTCACTGATCTGACCGATCTGGCGGTGTGGTCGGCGGCCGAGCACGGCGCCGGGTTCATCCTGGTCAACCCGCTGCATGCGGCCGCGCCCACCGCACCGATGGAGCCCTCGCCGTATCTGCCCACCTCCCGGCGCTTCGGGAGTCCGCTCTATCTGCGGGTGGAAGCCATTCCGGAGTTCGCCTCGGTCCGGCACCGCGGCCGCATCCGCGCGCTGCGCACAGCGCTCAACAGGCGAGCCGACCGCAGCCCGACCATCGACCGCGATGCGGCCTGGCAGGCCAAACGCGCCGCGCTGGAACAGGTGTACCGGGTCGAACGATCGGCGGGCCGCGAGCTCGCGTATGCCGCCTATCGGACCCGGCAGGGGCGCAGCCTCGACGATTTCGCGATCTGGTGCGCGCTGGCCGAACAGTACGGGGGCGACTGGCACGGCTGGCCCCACGCGCTGCAGCATCCGGCGAACCCGGAGGTGGCCGCATTCGCAGCGGCCAATACGCACGCCGTCGACTTCCACCGCTGGTTGCAGTGGCTGCTCGACGAGCAGCTCACCGCCACGCAGGCCACCGCGGTGCAGGCCGGGATGGAGCTCGGCGTCATGAGCGACCTCGCGGTCGGCGTCGATCCCGATGGTGCCGACGCCTGGGCCCTGCAGGATGTGCTGGCACTGGGGGTCACGGCGGGCGCACCGCCGGATGAGTTCAATCAGCTCGGCCAAGACTGGTCGCAGCCGCCGTGGCGACCGGACCGCCTCGTCGAGCAGGCCTATGAACCGTTCCGGGCAGTGGTCAACATGGCGCTGCGGCATTCCGGCGGGGTGCGCATCGACCACATCATCGGCATGTTCCGGCTGTGGTGGATCCCGAAGGGGGCCGCTCCGACCGAAGGCACGTATGTGCGCTACGACCACGACGCGATGATCGGCATCATCGCGCTGGAGGCGCACCGGGCCGGCGCCCTCGTGGTCGGCGAGGATCTGGGCACGGTCGAACCGTGGGTACGGGACTACCTGCGCGAGCGGGGCCTGTTCGGCACCTCGATCCTGTGGTTCGAGTCCCACCAATCCGATGGCCCCCCGGGAAAGCCATTGCCCGCCGAACGCTGGCGCGAGTACTGCCTGTCCTCGGTGACCACGCACGACCTGCCCCCGACACCGGGGTATCTGGCCGGCGAGCACGTGCGATTGCGGGAACGGCTGGGGCTGCTCACGCGGCCGGCCGATCAGGAGCTGGCCGCGGACCGCGCCGCGCAGGAAGCGTGGCTCGACGAGCTTCGCCGGGTCGGGCTGCTCGGCCTTGATCCGGATACCGATCAGGTCGTGTCGGCGCTCTACCGCTATCTGGGCCGCACTCCCTCCAAATTGCTGGCGCTGTCACTGGCCGACGCGGTCGGCGAGGTGCGTACCCAGAATCAGCCAGGAACCACCGACGAATACCCGAACTGGCGGATCCCGCTGGCGGGTCCCGACGGACGGCGGATTCTGCTCGAGGAGGTGTTCGAGGATCCGCGCGCGGCGGCATTGTGCGACGTGATGGCCTCGATCACCGCCCGCCCGGGCCTGGCCGGGATGTAACGCGCGGGGCGTCTGCTCCGGTTTCACATTCGTCACAGCTGCGATATGTTCGCAACCGCACCCGACTGACGGAGTTCACGTGAAGAAGCTTGTTGCGCTCGGCGGCGGTCTGCTCGCCGCCGGTTCGATCGCCCTGCTGGCCGCAGGCACCGCCACCTCACAGCCCAGCGCGGCCTCGGTCAACGTCGTCGGTGAGCCCTACATGAAGGCGTTGGCGATCCTGAAGAGCCAGGGCATCAAGGCCACCTTCGGTGGTTCCTTCGGCAGTGCCCTGCCGCAGTCCGAGTGCCTGGTCGATTCCCAGAAGGTCAACTCCAGCGGCAAGATGATCCTGATGCTCGACTGCAGCGAGGCAGCCGCCGACCAGGGCGCCGAGGCAGCCGTCCCGGGCGGTCCGAGGGTCGGCAGCAACGGTGTGACAACGGTGACGCCGACACCGGTGGTCCCGATCGCCGGAGCACCCGGCGCGGGCACCCCGCCACCGGCCTGACGCGATCCCCGATTCACCCAAACAGGTAACCCGGTACCGCTGTTCCCACCTAAATCCGTACACTGCTGAGAGTCCACTCATCCCAGGGAGGCTCTCGATGTTGCGTCCGTTGCGGTTCGACAATGAGATCGACCCGGGCCCGGTACAGATCCAGGCCCGGAAAGTGCACTTCGATCTCGACGGCATCCCGTTGCACTGGATCCCCGGCCACCCCGTGGCCGCGACGATGGTCAACCTGTTCAACGTGGTGCTGCCGATGGCCGAACACTGGTTCGTCGCGACGTTCAACGAAGCACTGCCCTATGTGCGCGATCCCAAGCTCGCCGATGACATGCGTGGCTTCATCGGCCAGGAGGCCACCCACGCCGAGACCCATGATCAGGTGCTCGACGAGTTCCTCACCGCCCACGGTGTCGACTACCAGCCGCTGATGGCCATGGTCGAGCACGTCTTCACCAAGATGCTGGGCCCGACCGAGTCCACCGACCCGCGCCGCCGGCTGTCCAACCTGTGCGACCGGCTGTGGCTCATCGCCGCCATCGAGCACTACACGGCCGTCCTGGGCGACTTCGTGCTGAACTGCACGTGGGAGGACTTCGACGCCGACCCGACGATGACCGATCTGTTCCGCTGGCACGGCAGCGAGGAGGTCGAGCACCGCAGTGTCGCCCACGATGTCGCGGTCTACTTCCAGGACAGCTACTTCAGCCGGGTACGGGCCATGTCGATCGCGGCGACCGCCGTCTACATGTTCTTCCAGCGCGGCTGCTGGGCCATGGTCAAGAGCGATCCGACCCTCGACATCGGCTGGTGGCGGATGAACCGGTTGCGAATGCGCGACTCCAAGCTGGGGCTGCTGCCCAAGTTCTCCCGGATGTTCGGTTCCAACACCCTGGCCTACTGCCGGCCCGGTTTCTCCCCCGAGGAGATGGGCTCGACAGCCCAGGCGGTGGCGTACCTGGCCAGCTCCCCCGCGGCGCGGGCAGCCCACCTGTGAGGGCCGCGGCGATGTCGCCTCTGCTGTCCCGCTACCGGCAGTTGCCCCCGAGCGCGTCGGGGCGGTTCCGGCACGATCCCATGCTCGGTTTGGCCGAGGTGTCCATCGCCACGATGTGGGGGGTGAGCCGCTTGCTCCGGCGGCCCTCGCCCCCACCGGAACTCGACCGCACGATCACGCTGACCGTGACGGACCGACAGGTGGTGGCCCACGATCAGGACGTCATCGCGCTGACCCTGGCCGCGGCCGACGGCGGGAAGCTGCCGCAGTGGTATCCGGGTGCCCACATCGACCTGCACCTGGCCAGCGGCCGGGTGCGGCAGTACTCACTGTGCGGGGACCCCACGGTGAACGACAGTTACCGAATCGCGGTGCGGCGCATCCCCGATGGCGGCGGCGGGTCGGTCGAGGTGCACGACAGCCTGCAGGTCGGCAGCCGGGTGAGCACCCACGGCCCGCGCAACGCGTTCGCCCTCACAGTGCCCGGCTACGGGTCGCCCACGCAGCGGTTCCGCTTCGTCGCAGGCGGAATCGGCATCACCCCGATCCTGCCGATGCTCGGTCTGGCCGCCCGGTTGGGTGTCGACTGGTCGATGGTCTATGCCGGGCGTAGTCGCGACAGCCTGCCGTTCCTGGACGAGCTCGCCCGGTTCGGTGACCGCGTCGAGATCCGCACCGACGATGTCCACGGTCTGCCCGGTGCCGGCGATCTTCTCGGCGATTGCCCCGACGGCACCACGGTGTACGCGTGCGGCCCGGCCCCGATGCTGACCGGGATCCGGGCCGCGCTCATCGGCCGCGACGATGTGGAGCTGCATTTCGAAAGGTTCGCGGCGCCACCGGTTGTCGACGGTGCCGAATTCTCGGTGACCATCGCTTCCACCGGCGCCTCGGTGACCGTCGGACCCGACGAGACCCTGCTCGCCGCGTTGGGCCGAGCCGGGGTGAACGCCCCGTACTCATGCCAGCAGGGTTTCTGCGGAACCTGCCGGATCCGGGTGACCGACGGGACTGCGCAACACCGCGATACGTTGTTGACCGACCCGGAGCGCGATGCGGGCTATCTGCTGACGTGCGTGTCGCGGGCCGAGGCCGGAGACCGGCTGACCCTCGACCTCTGAGCCGGCGCCCTGGCGGCGCTACCCGTCCTGCGACAGGCCTTCGCTGTAGCCGGCCAGTTCAGGTGCGGCCATCAACTGGTCCAACAGGGGGCGCTGCCCACTGAGCAACTTGGTGCGCGCTACCGCAACCGAAACCCAAGCGACACGGTCGATTTCGGGGAACTCGACGAACCGGCCCGACCCTTTGGGCAGCTCCACGGTGAACGTGTTGCTGACGGCTGCCGTGGCGTCGAAGTCCCCGCGCACCGCGAATGCCGTCACCACCTTGCCACCCGCCTGGCGCACCGGGACGAGATCGATGCGCGGGCCGGCCGGCGGTGGGGCACCGAGTTCCTCGGTGAACTCCCGCTGGGCCGCCGCCCACGGGTCTTCCCCATCGGCGTACTCCCCCTTGGGCACCGACCACGCCCCGGCGTCCTTGCGCGCCCAGAACGGCCCGCCCGGGTGGGCGATCAGAACCTCCACGTCCATCCCGGCGAAGCGGTACAGCAGGACACCGGCGCTCAGCTTTGCCACGGCTTGCACGCTACGCGAGGACCGGGCCCCGACAGCACCGGTGATGCGGGCCACTTTGCTGAATGTCGGTAGCTCCGGTCACTTTCAGCGCCGGCACCCGAACCCCCGCCTGCCCGGCGGCGCCGGTTCCCGAATGTGACGCAGCCCTCTCCCAAGAGTTTCGTACAGCCGGAATTTAATTTGTGAACTGCCGGTTAACTCTTGTGTAACACCTAAACGAACTAGCTACGGCGCCAACCGGCCTCCCCTGACCGGCGCGCCGCATGCGGCATAACAGAACAAGAAAGAAGGCACGAAAGATGATGAGGGCAGGATTTGCCACAGCATTGGTAGGCGCAGCAGCCGCAGCGGTGATCGGCCTGGCCGCCCCCGCCCAAGCCGCACCCACCGGACCGGGCAACGCCCAACAGACGATCAGCGAACTGCAGGCCCAGGGCTACAAGGTCGTCGTCAACCACGTCGGCTCCACCCCGCTCGACAAGGCGTCGGTGGTGGCGGTACGACCGGGGCAGACCTACACCCGGACAGATTCCGGTAACCCGGGCGACAACTTGCAGACCAACGTCGTCAACAAGACGGTTTACGTCGACGTGAAGTAAGCCCAAACTTCGTGAAACATCAACGAGGGGCGCCCTTTTCGGGCGCCCCTTGTTCGTGTCTGGGTGCGGAGACCGATCCGGTGCGCGCTAGAGTCCCCAGAGTGCGACGTTTCACCCGGTATGTCGCCCTCGGCGACAGCCAGACCGAAGGACTGTGGGATGGCGACGACTCTGTCGGCCTGATGGGCTTCGCCGATCGCCTCGCGGTGCGCCTCGACGGGCTGTACCCGGGGTTGGGCTATGCCAATCTCGCCATTCGCGGCCACCGCATCGGCGATGTGCTCCACACTCAACTGCCCACCGCGCTGTCGATGCGGCCCGACCTTGTCACCGTCTGCATCGGGATGAACGACGTGACCCGGCCCGGGCGCTCGTTCACCCGCGCGCTCGGTGAACTCGACACTGTCTACCGCACCCTTTCGGAGTCCGGTGCCACCGTCGTCACCACCACGTTCCCGGACATCACCCAAATCCTGCCGGTGGGCCGGTTGCTCGGAAAACGTGTGGTGCAGATCAACGATGCGATCAACGATGCCGCCGATCGGTACGGGTTCCACCTCGTCGATCTGTACTCGGCCCCGTCCATGCGCGAGCCGGAGACCTGGAGTCCCGATCGGGTACACGGTTCGGCGAAGGGACACTGCCTGTTCGCGGCGGCAGCCGCCGAGGCTCTCGGATTGCCTGGCAGCAACCATGATTGGGCGCTGGCCACCGGTCGCGATCAGACCCAGTCGTTCCGGTCCAGGGCGTACTCACAGGTGTTGTGGACGCAGAACATGCTCATGCCGTGGCTGTGGCGTCACCTTCGCGGTCAATCGGGCGGCACCGGCCGCTCACCGCGGCGGCCCGATCTGATGTACCTGAGCGCCTAACCGAAGCCGAGGATCGACCAGGCGAGATCGGCCGGGCCGCCGGTCAGATTGCCCTCGCCGGCCTTGGCGACCATGGCCGGACAGAATGTCGAGATCGCGATACCGGTGAACATCGTGGCCGGCCCCAGTGACATCCCACCGGTATCGGCCACCTTGGCTGCCACGTCGGCGGCATTCTGCCCCGGTTCGGCGAGCATCGGGCACACCGACTGCCCGAGTGCCACGGCCTGGGCGGGATCCGCGGCCCCTACGCCGGCCTGGCTGAGCGCATCGACGAAGGTCTGATCGACCGGCTCGGCGGATGCCGGTACGGCGACGACGACGGCAGCCGCGACGCCCGTCAGCACTGATGCCCCGACACCCGCGAGCACTCGACCGGACCGGATCACGTTGCGCTGCATGGCTCGAATGGTACGGGCTGTCGTACCGACGATCCGTACCGGTGTCAGACCCCGCCCCAGGCGGAATCGAGTTCCTTGGCGACGTCGATCACCTTGGCCTGCTCGGATTCCGGGCTGTCGATCTCGCCGGCCACGTGCGCGGCGATGAATCGTTTGATCTCCGCGTCGACCCCCGCCAGGATGCGCAACACCTCGGCGCGCAGCGACTTCGACGTGACATGGATCGAGATGTCGGACGGACGTGGCTTCTTGACGTCGAGGATCAGCAGCAGCGGCTCGGCGGCCAACGCCGAGGCGCGCAACGCGATCTCGCCGAACACCATGAATTTGGGCCGGTCGATGCGAAGGTCGATCACCATGTCGATCTCCAGCGGGATCCGGATGGAGAACGTGATGGTTTCGCCCACGATGCGGCTGACGCGGGGCTTCTGGATCTTGACCCGCGCGGTGACCTTGGCGATCTTTCCCGGCCCCTGGCCGATCGGGCCCATCTCGAACTCATCGCCGGCGATCGCCCCGATGGCGTCGCCGACCCGGTCCTCGGATACGGCCACCTCGAAGAACCGGCGACCGAATTCCTCGTAGGTGATGTAAGCGTGATCAGCCATGATCCTTCTACGGTCTCACGCCGGTGTGTGGGGATGGTGTAGCCGGGCCCGTATCCGTGTTCATGCCGCGTTCACGTCGCGTCGGCGAAGTACCGCAAACGGGCGACCGCACGTGGCCCGCTGCCCCGATCGGCGATCAGTACGGACCGGCGACCGTCGCGGTCCAGCCCGGCCACCAGACTCGACCCGGACGCGATCAGTTTGCGCCAGGTAGCGCCCGAGGTGCGTTCGACCAACCCGGACGTACTCAGCGGTGCGTGGTCACCGGAGCCGATGACGGTGTCGGGGCTCAGCCGCCGCTGTACCGCGACCGCGTCGCCGGCGCACAGGTCGTCGAGCAGGCCGGCGATCACTCGCTTGCCCGCGCGGCCGGCGCCGCCCATTCCCTTCGCGAACCCGAGCGTGCCCGAGGGCCCCTGGTTACGCAGCAACGCCGCACTCAGTCGCAGTCCGACCGGCACCGCGCCCACGCCGGCCCTGGCGAATTGCCCGATCATCGAGGGCAGCTCCCAGTACGCCTGCAGTTGCTCGATACGCGGTCCGTCCGCGGCGGGGGCGACGGCGTAGCGCAGATACGCGGGGATCCGCATGGTGACCGACGGACTCATGACGACTTCGAGCTCGAGATCACGGATCACCGTCGACCCGGCGACGATGTCGACGTCTCGGTGGAAGGTGATGTCCCGCGGGGCGATGAAGGTGTCGTAGAACCGCTCGATCTGGTCGGGTCCGCGGTGTGGCCGTGAGCCCACGGGGTCCTCGACCTGTCCGCCCGCAGCGAACAGTTCCACCCATCCCCGGCGATCGTGCGCACCCGCTGCCTGCGGTGACAATTCGACGGTGGCTAACAGATCGTCCCGTGTGAAGGCCATATGGTTCGTTTACCATCCCGCTCGCCGCCGCGTGCGCGCACACTGGTGTTTGGCACATCAGATGCCCACAACCACCGAGGAGAGCGCCATGAGTGGCAGTGGACCGTTCGGGTTCGACCCCGAGGACTTCGACCGCGTTGCCCGTGAGGCCGGAGAAGGGCTTCGCGATGCCCTCGACGGGTTGGGCAAGTTCTTCGCAAATCCCGGCCAGGCCACCGGCTTGGGCGGCCTGCTGGACGAGGTCGCGCGTTTCTCGCGTCCCAGGACCGAGCCCGAGACCACCGGCGAGAAGGGTGACGGGGTGTGGGCGATCTATACGGTCGACGACGCCGGCGGTGCCCATATCGAGCAGGTCTATCCCAATGAGCTCGAAGCCCTGCGAGCCAACTCTGGCAACACCGACCCCGTCCGCCGGGTGCGGTTCCTGCCCTACGGCATCGCGGTCAGCGTGCTCGACACCGATACCGGCGAGTAACAACGACCCCAAATGCCGACTGCCCGCCCTGGCGACCGGCTAGGCTTCTGACCCAAAGTCAACGAACTGCCCGGCGCGACTACGGCCGGCATTGCTGAGGGTGGGACATGATTCGCGAACTCTTCGCCACGACGGCTGTCGCTGCGGCGGCACTCGCAACTGCGATCTCAATGGCGCCGAGCGCTCTCGCCGACGACAACAGCAATATGTACCCGGACAATCCGGGCCGCTACCCCACCGATGTCCCCGGGATGAGCTACGAGGCGTCCAACGGTGCACCGTGCTTCAGCTGGGAACGCAACGTCTTCGGCCGCGGCCCGGGCGGCACCGCGATGCAGTGCAAGTGGATTCCCAACCAGTGGCCGCCGGTGTACACGGGCTTCTGGACCTACGCCTATCCCTTGAACGGCGTGCAGGAGATCGGCTCGCCATGTCCTGGGCCGCAGGAGGCCGCCCAGTCGCCTGACGGTCGGCCCATGCTGTGCCTCGGCCCGCAAGGGTGGCAGCCGGGCATATTGACCGGAGACGGTTTCTTCCCGGTCTGATCCGGTTCTGAGGCGCGGGTCACATCCCCTCGGCCATACAGTGAAGTGATCCATGTATGGTCGTGAGGCCCGAATCCGCGCACACCAGGAGTGCCATGAGCGCTGACGTGAAGTTCGACCTGTCCACAGTGTTCTCGACGGTGGCCAAAGCCGTACCCGATCAGACCTTCCTGGTGTGGCGGGATCGCCGATTCAGCTACGCAGAGTTCGACGCGCGGGTCGACGGCTTCGCCCACTACCTGGTGTCGGCCGGTCTCGGAACGCACACCGAGCGTGATGGGCTGGCCGGGCATGAATCCGGTCAGGACCACCTCGGCATCTATCTGCGCAACGGCAACCAGTACCTCGAGTCGATGATCGGCAGCTACCGCGCCAGGGTGGCACCCTTCAATGTCAGCTACCGCTACGTCGAGGAGGAACTCCTCTACCTGCTGAAGGATTCGAACGCCCGGGCGGTGATCTACAACGCCGAATTCGCGCCCCGGGTGGCCGCCATCCGCGACCAGCTGCCCAATCTGCAGGTGCTCGTCCAGGTCGCCGACGAATCGGGCAACGAACTGCTGCCGGGAGCCGTCGATTACGAGACGATCCTGAAAACCCCTGCGCCGCAAGCGGGGATGCCGACCCCGTCGGGCGATGACCTGTACGTCCTCTACACCGGCGGCACCACCGGGATGCCCAAGGGTGTGCTGTGGCGCCAGCACGACATCTTCCTGTCCTCGATGGGTGGCCGGCCGTTCGGCAGCGACACCTTCATCGGGTCGTACGAGGAACTCGCCGAGCGGGCCGCCACCGCGGGCGGCGGACTGTCGCTGCTGATGATCCCTCCGTTCATGCACGGGGCCGCGCAGTGGGCCGCCTACAACGCCATCACCATGGGCGGCAAGCTCGTCATCCCCGACGATGTGGTGAAGATGCGTCCGGACAACGTGTTACAGCTGGCCGCCCGCGAACGCGTGCTGAGCATCCCGGTGGTCGGCGATGCGATCGCCCGGCCGCTGATCGACGAGATCGAGAAGGGCGACTACGACCTGTCCGGCCTGTTCACGATCACCAACGGAGGCGCGCCGCTGTCCCCGACCGTGCGTGAGCGCATCCTGGCCGCGCTGCCCCACCTGATGTTGCTCGATGCCGTGGGTTCATCGGAGTCGGGCACCCAGATGAGCACCGCATCCACCGCAGGCACCGATTCCGAGGCCGCCACCTTCAACGCCCAGTCCGA
Organism: Mycobacterium sp. 48b; assembly: GCF_048282725.1. Classification (NCBI taxonomy): domain Bacteria; kingdom Bacillati; phylum Actinomycetota; class Actinomycetes; order Mycobacteriales; family Mycobacteriaceae; genus Mycobacterium; species Mycobacterium sp. 48b. The sequence goes on along the minus strand of NZ_JBLVUL010000001.1, from coordinate 3,952,677 downwards.
CACCGCTGTGGTGGCCGAGGACATGTCCCGGGTGCTCGGTCCCGGCGAGAGCGGCGGCTGGCTGGCGCGGCGCGACCTGATCCCGCTGGGCTACCTGGGCGACGAGGCCAAGACCGCGCGGACTTTCCCCACCATCGGCGGCGTCCGCTGGGCGGTTCCGGGCGACCGGGCAAACGTCTTGGAAGACGGGCGCATTCAGCTGCTCGGCCGGGACTCGGTCACCATCAACTCCGGCGGCGAGAAGATCTTCGTCGAGGAGGTCGAGCGCGCCGTCGCCGCGCACCCTGCCGTCTACGACGTGGTCGTGGTCGGCCGCCCGTCGGAGCGTTGGGGTAACGAGGTCGTCGCGGTCGTGCAGTTCGCCGAGGGCACCTCGGCCACCGACGAGGAACTCGCGACGGTGTGTGAGCGGGCGATCGCGCGCTACAAGATTCCGAAGGCGTTCGTCCGCTCCCCGCAGATCGTGCGCTCCCCCGCGGGCAAGGCCGATTACCGCTGGGCGAAGTCGGTGGCCACCGAGCACGCCGAGGCGGTCAGCGCTTCCTAGCCCGAAAGCTCAGGCCCCGAACAGTTTTCCGATCGCGGCGAGCATCGTGGTGTGTGCGGCGACCGCCTGCCCCACGGTGATCGCCAGCAACGGCCGCGGCGCCGAGATGGTCAGGTCCTCGGTGATCCGGGTTCCGGCGTCGGTGGCCGCGAAGTCCACCCGGCTGTCCAGACTCACCTGCGGGAACTGCCGGGCCTGCGCGGTCACCGTGCCCACAGTGGGAACGACGAGCCGGGCGCGATAGGTGATCGGAAGTGCGAACGGCCCCATCGGGATTCGATCGCGCACCTGATAGTCCTGCCGGTATCCGTCGGCCAACTCCACCCGGGACGTGCTGCGGACCCACTGCACGAGCGGGTGCACCTGCGAGATGTTGTCCAGGTCGACGTAGAACGCCCGCACCCGCTCGGGCGGCGCGGGCACCTCGCCGCTTACGCTGCGCCGGGCCTGTCCGATCCAGATGCTCACGGTGCTCAGTTCACCACAGTCAGTTCACCACGATGCGCAATTGCTCCCAACCGCGAACCGTCGAAGTGGGCGCGAGTTTCGCACTGTCGTAGTCGATCTCCCATTCCGGGAACCGGTTGAGCAGTTCATCGAGTGCGACGCGGCCCTCCAGCCGGGCCAGGTTGGCGCCCAGGCAGTAGTGCAGGCCCTTGCCGAAGGTCAGGTGACTGATGTTGTCGCGACGGATGTCGAAGGTGTCGGGGTCGCGGTAGCGACGTGGGTCGCGATTGGCCGCCCCGAACAGCAGCAGCATGGCACTACCGGCCGGCACCGTGGTGCCGTCGTACTCGAAATCTCTTGCCACCCAACGTGCCACGTGCGGGCCGGTGGGTTCGAAGCGCAGTGTCTCGTCAACCGCCCGGGTCAGCAGCGACCGATCCTGCTCCACTTCACGACGCTGGTCGGGATGTTCGGCAAGAACCTTCGCCAGCCAGCCGATGAGCCGTCCGGTGGTCTCGTTGCCCGCGCCGGCCACCACCTGGGTGTAGTGGAGCACCTCTTTGCGCTCAAGTTTGCGGGTCACCCCGAACTCGTCGGTGAACTCGACGTTGAGCAGCGCCGTCATCAGGTCGTCGGACGGATTGTGTGATCGCCACTCGACGTAGTCGGCATAGATCCGGCCGTCGGCGATGCGGTCGGCCTGTACGACCTTCATCGGCGCACCGGGTTTGGTCCGCAGGTTGGCGTCGTTGGCGTCCCGTACCCCGATCTGCTCGGATTCCGGTATGCCGAGCAGCATCCCGATCACCCGCATCGGCATCATCGACGCCAGTTCGGCGATGATGTCGAATCCGCCGGAGCCGACCAGGGGGTCCAGGCAGCGCACACAGAACTGCCGGATCTGATCCTCGATCTCGGCCATCCGGCGGGGGGTGAACACCCGCGACATCAGTCCGCGCAGCAGGGTGTGCATGGGCGGGTCTTCGAACATCATCACGCCCGGCGGCATGTCGAAGTCGGACTTGACCAGTTCGAGGATGTCACTTCGGCTGTTGGAGAAGGTTTCCCAGTCCGACAGCGCCTTCTCGACATCGGCGTGCCGGGACAGCGCCCAGAAGTCGTAGCGCTCGTTGTGGTAGATCGGCGCTTCGTCGCGTAGGCGGGCGTACACCGGATAGGGGTCGGCGACGATGCCGGTGTCGTACGGGTCGTAGTAGACGGTCATTTCAGGCAACTACCGGCGTCGACGGGCAGGGTGACCCCGGTGATGTACCGGGCCTCGTCCGACGCCAGGAACAAGACGGCATTGCTGATGTCCTCGGGCGTGACCCACGGGATCGGCAGCATGTGGAACGTCTGGCAGATCGGCGCCAGGTCGTCCGGTCCGGGGTTCTCCAGGTCGGGACGGAACATGCGGTAGGTCGTCTCGTTCATCAGCATCGGGCTGTTGACGTGGGTCGGGTGCACGGAATTCACCCGGATCGAATGCTGGCCCAGCTCGACCGCGAAGCTGCGCATCAGTCCGACCACGCCGTGCTTGGCCGCCACATAGTGCCCCGTGAACGGGTAGGCCTTGGACCCGGCCACCGAACTGGTCAGGATGATCGAACCGCCGCGCCCGCCCGCGAGCATGTGGGGCACACCGGCTTTCACCGTTTTCCAGACGCCACTGAGGTTGACGTCGATCATCTCCTGCCAGAGGTCTTCGTCCATCCGGTCCAGCTTCACCCCGGTGGTGCCGATGCCCGCGTTGGCCGCGATGATGTCGAGTGCGCCCAGCTGTTCGACTCCGCTGTCGACCGCCGTCTTGAGTGCGCCGAAATCGCGGACGTCGACCTCGGCGGTGACGATGCGCCGCCCGAGGTTCTTGACCAGATCGGCGGTCTCGGCGAGGTCTTCAACCGTCGCCCCCGTTGCCGGCGACCGGTCGAAGGTCGCGCAGATGTCCACCGCGATGATGTCGGCACCCTCAGCCGCCAGCCGCACGGCATGGCTGCGGCCCTGCCCCCGCGCCGCCCCGGTGATCAGCGCGACCTTGCCGTCGACCCGTCCTGTCATTGCCCACCTTCGTTGCCAGGGCAGGTGCCGCCACACTGCCGACATTGGGCGATCGCCCAATAACTACAATCAGGCCATGTCTAGCAGCCGCTGCCGCGCGTGGTCAAGGGTGCGATGAGCCCGCCGAGAACTGCCGGGCAGGCCGCCTCCGGACGCGAATCGAGCACCCGCCGGGCGCTGATCCGGGCCACCGCCCAGGTCATGCTCGACGAGGGGTACGCCGCGGCGACGTCACGGCGGGTGGCCGCGCAGGCCGGCGTCAAACCCGCACTCGTGCACTATTACTTCCCCAGCATGGACGACCTGTTCGTGGCGGTGCTGCAGGCCGGTGCCGAAACGAACCTGAGCACCCAGCAGGAGGCCTTCGCCGAGGACTCCCCGCTGCACGCACTGTGGGAACTCAACAGCGCGCAAGGCGCGGCGCTGTGGATGGAGTTCATGGCGCTGGCCAACCACCGCAAGGCCATCCGCAGCGAGATCGCCGGCTACGCCGACCGGTTCCGTGACCTCGAGGAGTCCGCGATGGCCTCGGCACTGCGGGCCCACGGCGTCGACACCGAGGAGTTCCCACCCGTCGTGATGTCGATGATCGTGGCGAGCCTGGCCCGCATCCTGGTGCTCGAGCAGGGCCTGGGAATCAGCCGCGGCCACACGCAGGCGCAGGAATTCGTGCGGCGGTACCTGGACCGGTTCGAACTTCCGCCGGGCGGCCCGGCATGACCCTTCTGCACGAGTTGATCTCGGTGGCCGCCGCCGGTGCGCCCCGGCGCCGGGCCGTGGTGACCGACGACGGCACCGTCACGACCTTCGCCGAGTTCGACCACCAGATCCGTGGAGTCGCGGGTTGGGTGGCCGCCCGCACCGATCCGGGTGATCGGGTGGCCGTGGTCGCCGACAACAGCGCCGCCTACGCCAAGCTGTACTACGCCGTGCCGCGCAGCGGACGCGTGCTGACGCTGATCAACCAGCGCCTCGGCCCGGCCGAGCAGGCAGCGCAGCTGGCCACCGCCGCACCCTCCCTGCTGCTCGGCGACGAGCGCTATCTGTCGGCCCTGGCCGGCGCCGGAACGCCCACCGAGCAGGTGATCGCGTTCGAAGACGAGCAGTGGCGGACCGCGTCGGCGGCCGATCTCCCGTGCCCCGATGTCACGGACCCCGACGATCCGGCGTGGCTGCTGTTCACCAGCGGGTCCACGGGCGTCCCGAAAGCTGTTGTGCACAGTCACCGTTCGATCCTCACGGCGGTCCGGGGCTCGGTCGAGGGCCGCTCCGTGAAGCCCGGCGGCGTGTACCTGCTGCCGTTCCCGATGTGTCACATCGCCGGATACAACATGCTGGTCCAGCATGCGGTCGCCGCCACGGTCGTCCTGTGCGCACAGTTCCGCCCGGAGGGTTTCGCACAGCTCGTCCGGGCTCACGGGGTGACCTCGTGCTCACTGGCGCCGACGATGCTGCACGCGCTGCTCGGTCATCTGAACCACACCGGCACCGAGCTGCCCAGTCTCGGGGCGATCGCCTACGGATCGGCCGCGATGCCGCTGGATCTGCTGCGCCGCGCGATCGAGGTGCTCGGGGTGGATTTCCACCAGGGTTACGGCATGACCGAAACCGGCGGGAACATCACGTTTCTCGGCCCCGACGACCACCGGGCCGGCGCGGCGGGCCGGCCCGAGTTGCTCACCAGTGCCGGCTATCCGCACCGGGACGTCGAGATCGGAATCGCCGCGCCGTCCGGGGATCTGCTGCCATCCGGTCAGGTGGGTGAGATCGTGGTGCGTGGCGCGCAGGTGACGCCCGGCTACTGGCCCGACGGTGTCAGCACCGAGGACGGTTGGCTCCGCACCGGCGACATGGGCCGCACCGACCCCGACGGCCGGCTGTTCGTGGTCGACCGGCTCAAGGACATCATCGTCACCGGCGGCGAGAACGTCCTCCCGGGAAGTGGAGGACGTGTTGTCCGGCCACCCCGCGGTGGACCAGGTGGCCGTGGTGGCGGTGCCCGACGAGTACTGGGGCGAGGCGGTATGCGCGGTGGTGGTACCGGTGCCGGGTCACCGGCCGACCGCCGAGGAACTCGTCGACCACGTCCGGACCGAGATCGCGGGTTTCAAGCGACCTCGGGTGGTGCTGTTCACCGAGGCGCTACCGCTGACCGGCAACGGGAAGGTCGCCAAGGACCGGGTTCGCGCTTTCGCTCGCGCTGCCGTCGACCGGGACGGTGCCCAGGACGCGTAGCAGGTCGGGCTTCATCCGGCGCAGTTCCTCACCCCAGTAGCCCCAGCTGTGGATGCCGTCCGGAAAGTTGAACACCGCATTGGTGCCACCGGCCGCGCGGTAGGCGTCGGCGAAGGCCCGGTTGGAGTCGATCGCGAACCCCTCCAAGAAGCCCAGGCCCCCGATCGGCGCATCCGGGCTCGCCAACGACGGGTCCCGCGCCGTGCCGTTGCCGCAGTAGATCCAGACCCGGGTGCCGTTGGCGACCAGCCGCCCCACGTTGACCGTCGGGTCATTGCGGGCCCAGGCCGGATCTGAAGGCGGGCCCCACATCGCGTCCGGATTGAATCCGCCGTTCCAGTTCATGGCGATCCGGACCAGACCCGGCCACTGGGCGGCCGACAAGTTGAGGAAACCCGACAGCGCTCCGGCGTAGACGAAACGCTGCGGGTGGTAGGCGGCCAGCACCAGGGACGACGATCCGCCCATCGACAGGCCCACCACGGCATTGCCGGTCTGGGCGACGTGCCGATTGGTGGCCAGCCAGGCCGGCAACTCGCTCGTCAGGAAGGTCTCCCAGTTGTATGTCCAGGTGCCGCCGTTGCCGACCGCGGGCGCGTACCAGTCGCTGTAGAAACTCGACTTGCCACCGACCGGCATGACTACCGAGAGTCCGCTTCCGGCATACCAATCGAAGGCTGCGGTGTTGATGTCCCAGCCGTTGCGATCGTCGCCGGCCTCCATGCTGTCGAGCAGGTAGAGCGCATGCGAACCTGGCCCACCAGCAAGAAACTCGACGCGGACATCACGCGCCATCGCGGCTGACGGCACGGTGAGCATCTCGATCGGCGTATCGGAGTAGGCGTGCGCCACCGGCACAACTCCGCCGACGAAGATCGGCGCCAACGCAGCGGCCACCACGGCGAGAAGCCGGCTCGTGCCCGCCACCATCGTCATCACTGCCCCATCTCTGGCGCACTGTCACTCGGGACGGCCGTGGCCTACCCCTCGAACGGCCCCGACACAGCGGACAATACGCCCGGTACGCGCGTTTTCCAGGTTTTCGGAGAAATGCCCCGGCAAATTTGATGACTCGTCAATATAATTGTCGCTGGACAGCCCTCGGCAGTGCTAGCGTTCCGCGGTACCTGAGAGTACATAGGGGGTCCCAAATTGACTGGCACCGAACCTGTCTGGAGCAAGCCGGCCGCGATGGCCATCCCGCCGGAAGGCTATTTCGAACTCGAGCAGGGCCGATATGGGCCCACCTACCCGAGAACCCCTGCCTGCCACGGGTTCTCCATCATCGCGAAGGTGAAAGAAGGCCGTGAGGAAGCGGTTCGCGCGTACGGCAAGCAGATCGAGGAAGCGATCGCCGCCAGCCCGGACGTATTGGCGCCGCTGCGGCTGCACTATTTGCGTTGGGTACTTTTCGATGTCGGATCGGGCCTGCATTTCCAGTACCAGGGAATCTTCGACACCGACTTCGACAAATACACCGAGGACGCGGTGCAATTGTTCAGCAGCACCGGTATCACCACCGTCTTCACCAATCTGGAGGGGTTCCCCGAGGATTGGAAGGAGAACCCCCAGGCCTTCATCCAGTTCGTCCGGGCCCACCAGGTGCCGAGCTTCCTGGAATACGGCGAATACCCGTATGTGACCGCCGACGAGATCAAGAAAGCACTACGACTCAAAGCCGCCTTCTCCACCATGCTCGATCAGATGCAGTAGCCGGCCGTGCTCGAGTTCGACGAGATCCAGCACATCCTGCTGACCCGCACCCCCGCCATCACCGGGCGCTACGAGTTCCTGACCTTCGACACCCCGGAAGGCGGCCGCGCCTGGCTCACCGAACTGCTCGACAAGGTGTCCTCGGCCGCCGACGCGGTGGCCACCATGGACGAGTCCGACCGGTGGGTCACGTTGGCGTTCACCTGGACCGGACTGCGGGCACTCGGCGTCGACGAGGAGTCGCTGGCCAGCTTTCCGGATGCCTTCCGGCAGGGCATGGCCGGGCGCGCGTCGATCCTGGGTGACACCGGCGCGGCCGCCCCCGAGCATTGGCTGGGCGGCCTTGCCGGTGAGGATCTGCATGCGATCGCGATCCTGTTCTCCCGCACCGACGAGCAGTGCCGTCGCTCCATCGAAGAGCACGACAAGCTGCTGGCCCGCACCCCCGGGGTGCGCAGCCTGTCCTATCTGGACCTGAACGCGACACCGCCGTTCAATTACGCGCACGACCACTTCGGATTCCGCGACCGGTTGTCCCAGCCGGTGATGAAGGGCTCCGGGGAGGAGCCGACACCGGGGTCGGGCGACCCGCTGGAGCCTGGTGAATTCATCCTCGGCTATCCCGATGAGGACGGAACCGTCCCCAATCTGCCCCAACCGGACGTGCTTTCACGCAACGGCAGCTACATGGCCTACCGACGGCTCGAGGAGCACGTCGTATTGTTCCGGGACTACCTTCGCGAGCGCTCGGATTCCGCGGAGGCCGAGGAACTGCTGGCCGCGAAGTTCATGGGCCGGTGGCGCAGCGGCGCTCCCCTGGTGTTGGCACCCGAGCACGACGATCCCGAGCTGGGTGCAGATCCCATGCGCAACAACGATTTCAACTACAAGGAGATGGATCCCTTCGGCTACGCGTGTCCGCTGGGGTCGCATGCGCGCCGGCTCAACCCACGCGATACCGCGCATTACATGAACCGTCGCCGGATGATCCGGCGCGGCGCCACCTACGGCCCGGCACTGCCCGACGGTGCACCCGACGACGGCGTGGATCGCGGTATCGCGGCGTTCATCATCTGTGCCGACCTGGTGCGCCAATTCGAGTTCGCGCAGAACGTCTGGATCAACGACAAGACGTTCCACGAGCTGGGCAACGAGCACGACCCCATTTGCGGCACACAGGACGGAACCCTGGACTTCACCGTGCCCAAGCGACCGATCCGTAAGGTGCACAAGGGAATTCCGGCGTTTACCACACTTCGGGGTGGCGCCTATTTCTTCCTGCCTGGCATGTCGGGACTGCGTTATCTGGCCGCGGGAGGCTGAGGAGCTGCCCCATTGCCGGCTACGGCATCGCGCCGAGGAACCACAGGCCCGCCGGCGCGGGTTCAGGTGCAGGCGCAGGCACAGCGGGCACCGGTGCCGATGCGGACGGTGGCACCGACGCGGGGCCCGGCGCCGGATCTGCCGCAAGGTGCGGTTCGACCGCCGGCGGCCCGACGATCGGGCCGGTGACCGGCGCCGGGATGTGCTGCACCGGTGCGCCACCGGCCGGGATGGCGACTGCGGTCGGCACCGTCGCGCGCACAACCGGGACTGCTTGGGGTGCCGCAGTTTCCACCGCGGCGACGGACTGGACGGTCACCGCGGGCTGAACCGTCTCCACCGACTCCGCTGGTTGTTCGGCCGGTTCGGCGAGCGGAGCCCGGGCGGCCCGCTCGGCCACGAGCTCTTCCTCGGGTCGGGCCACCGATCGGGTTGCCTCGCGCGGCGCGGCGACGGTGACAAGCTGGGGCTCTGCGGCCGCGGTGATGTCCCCGTCGTCGGCGACCGGGACCTGCACCGGTTCGACGTACTGCGAGCCCACGGTCAGCAGGCCCGCGGCGATCGCCGCGGCGGCGGCTGCCGCTGCCCGGGCCGCTGTGTACCGGCGGGGAGCCGGAGCCCGAACCGCGACCGGTCGGGGCGCCCGGGCCACCGCGTTGGTCGCGACGGCGAGCGCGGCGGACCGGGCAGCATGCAGCCACTCCTCCGCGCCGAGGTCGTCGGGGCCGGTCGTGCCGGATGGTTCGGGAACGACGCGCACATCGTCGAACCCGTCGGCGGCAAGCCGGTCGAGCAGTCGGGTCAGGCAGTCGTCGCCGGCATCGTCGGCGACGGGGCCGACCGCGCATACTCCGATCGCGGCCACGTCCTGACCGCTGGAGGCGGCGATGGCCCGGGCGCTGCGTGCTGCGGCGGCAGCCCGAGCGGTCAGCTGGTCGGCGATCTCGACGTCGAAAGCGTCGTCATCGAGCGGCGTGGCGTCTGTGGTGCCGCCTTCGACGAGGGCCCAGGCGATGCCGTGTGGAGTCACCGACAGCCCCAGCACTGTCCTCACCCTGTGACCTCGATTCCCCGCGTGCGGCTGACGCCCGACCGCGACGAGCGTAAAGCGCCCCGCCCGCATCGGCATCTCGTGGGAGAGATCGGTAACCGCATGGGCACCGAGAATTCATCTGGGTCAGGGCGCGGGCTCTCCGGCCACACCGGCGATCATCAGGCGGTGCGCTGCCGGGTCGCCGTTGAGCAGCCGGCTGGACCGCCGGGTGATCTGCCAGTGCCCTTCTGCACGGGTCAGCTCGAAATGGTTGGCCGTTGCCCGCCACACGACGTACTCGTCGGCCCCGTCGGGGGTCTCGCGGCGGAGGAGCACCAGCGACTCGCACACGGCCACCGCGGTGTCGCCGTCGACGGTGACCACGGCGGGTCCGAGAAAGTGGCTGCAGCCCGTGGCGACCAGTGCGCGGTGGGATGTCGAGCTGACCATCGCGTGGACGTCGGCCCGGCTGGCCATCGCCCAGCCCTCGACCTCATAGCGACCATCTGTCGCCCACAGCGCAGCGGTCCCGTCGGCGTCTGCGGCATCCACGTGGGGTCCATAGGACGCGATCAGCCGGGCGATGTCGCGTTCGTCCTCGAGCAGGCGCAGCCGCGCCTCCAGCGCAGCCAGCTCGGATGTCATTGCGGCGTCCGCTGATTGATCAGGTTGCGGATCGCGGCGTCGGACTTGAGCACCACCTGTGCCCGGTCCGGTGCGCTGTTCATCTCGGCGCGTTTCGCGTTGCCGCCCGCCACGTGAACCGGTCCTGCGCCGAGGTGGTCCAGACCTTCGGCGGCGACCTCGCCCGGATCGTTGATCCGCATTCCCGGTGCCTCGAAGTTCAGGCCGGCGCGCTCCATTGCCGGGGTCCGGGTCACCCCGAGTACCAGCTCCAGCACGTCGACGTTGTATTCGCGCAACTCCAGCCACAGGCTCTCGGCGAACAGCCGCCCGTACGCCTTCACCCCGCCGTAGACCGTGTGCCGCATCGACCCGGCGTACCCGGCCAGTGAACCCACCAGCAGGATGCCGCCCCGTCCACGCTCGGCCATCGGCCTGCCGAAGTGCTGGACCAGCTCCATCATCCTGGTGACGTTGAGGTCGACGACCTTCTGGAAATCGGCCAGCGGGGCGTCCAGGAAGCGCTCGCTACAGGTGTTGGCGCCGGCGTTGTAGATCAGCAGCCCGACCTCCAGGCCGGCGGTCGCATCGGCGATCTGCCCGGTCGAGGCACTGTCCACCAGGTCCACCGCCACCGTGCGCACCTGCACGCCCAGATCCCGGCAGCGCTGCGCGGTGGCTTCCAGCGGACCGGCCTTGCGCGCCATGAGGACCAGGTTGAACCCGTCCTCGGCGAGCATCCGGGCGAACTCCGCACCGACTCCTTCCGAGCCTCCGGCGATCACTGCCCACGGGCCGTATTTTGCAAGGTCGGTCATGCCCCGGATGCTATCTTTGGCCGCCGGACCGGCCCACGATCGGGCCGCAAGGAGGCGATCATCGGCACATATGCGGTTACCGGTTCCGCATCCGGTATGGGGTTGCAAGCCGCCGAACGGCTGCGGGATCTCGGGCACACCGTCATCGGCGTTGACCTCAAGTCCGGTGAGGTGGTGGCCGATCTGTCCACCCCGCAGGGGCGCCGCGCAGCGGCCGATGGGGTGCTGGCCGCCTGCGGCGGGGTGCTCGACGGAGCCGTGCTGGCCGCCGGGCTGGGTCCCGGGGCCGGCGCCGACCGCAACCGGTTGATCGCCGAGGTCAACTTCCTCGGCGTGGTGGACCTCCTGGACGCCCTGCGCCCGGCACTCGCCGCCACCGAGCGCGCCAAAGTGGTTGTTATTTCTAGTAATTCGACGACGACGGTCCCGATCGTCCCGCGCCGGACAATTCGGGCGCTGTTGGCCCGTGACACTGGCAAGGCGGTGCGCTCGCTGCGGCTGCTGGGCCGCAACGGGTCGGCCATCATGTACGCCGCTTCCAAGATCGCAGTGAGCCGCTGGCTGCGGATCAATGCGGTCACCGCCGCGTGGGCCGGTGCCGGGATCCGGCTGAACGCCCTGGCCCCGGGGGCGATCCTGACCCCGCTACTTGAGGCCCAGCTCGCCGACCCGCGCGAGGGCCGCGCCGTACGGTCCTTCCCGGTCCCGATCGGCGGCTACGGCGACGCCGGCCATCTGGCCGACTGGATCTGCTTCATGTTGTCGGACTCGGCTGATTTCCTCTGCGGCAGTGTGGTGTTCGTCGACGGGGGCTCCGACGCCTTCTTCCGCCCCCAGGATTGGCCGCGAGCCGTGCCGGTACGGCGGCTGCCGCAGTACCTGTGGCGGTTCATCCGCGGCGTACGACATGGGTGAGACCGGCCGGACACCACTGACCACCGTTGCGCCCACATCTGCCGGTGCGCACGGCCCCCGGCGGGCGTGGGCAGCGGTCGCGCTGCTGACCCTGGTCGGCACCCTCAACTACGTCGACCGATTCCTGCCGTCCGTGCTGGCCGAGCCCATCAAGCACGATCTCGCTCTGTCGGACACCGCGATCGGGGTGATCAACGGATTCGGCTTCCTCATCGTGTACGCGGTGCTCGGGATCGCGGTGGCGCGAATCGCGGACCGCGGAACGTACGGCGCCGTTGTCGCCGCCTGCCTGACGTTGTGGGGCACCATGACCATGCTCGGCGGCGCCGTGCAGTCCGGATTTCAGCTCGCCCTCACCAGGGTGGGTGTTGCAGTGGGCGAGGCCGGAAGCACGCCGGCCGCCCACGCGTACGTAGCCCGCAACTTCGCCCCGCAACGCCGCGCGGCACCGCTGGCGGTACTCACTTTCGCCATCCCGCTGGCCAGTGGCGCCAGCCTGATCGGCGGCGGGCTGTTGGCCGACAACCTCGGCTGGCGAACGGCTTTCGTGGTGATGGGCGCGATCAGCGTGGTGTTCGCCCCGCTGGTACTGCTGCTGGTCGGGGTACGCCAGTCACTGCCCGTGACGACGCCCGAGGCGCCGGGCGCGCAGGTCAAGTGGTGGTACCTGCTGCGCAAACGCAGTTTCCTGTCCCTCGTCGGCGGGACCGCCTTCATCGCGGCCGCGGGTTACTCCCTGACCACGTTCACCCCGGCCTTTCTGATGCGGACCCGGTCGATGACGCTCAGTGAGGTCGGTTGGGAGTACGGTCTGGCCACCGGAATCGCCGGCGTCTTGGGACTGCTGATCGTGGGCCGGCTGGCGGATCGGCTGGCCACGCGCGATCCACGCTGGCTGCTGTGGATCGTGGTGGTGACCACGGCCCTGCTTCTGCCGTCCTCGGTGCTGGCTTTCACCGTCGAGAGCCGGGTGGCTTGTGTGTGGTTCCTGGCGCTGAGCTACATCATCGGCACGTCGTACATGGCCCCCTCGATCGCGGCCATTCAACGACTGGTTCTGCCCGAGCAGCGGGCGACCGCATCGGCGATCTTCCTGTTCTTCAATGCCACCCTGGGTGCGGTCGGCCCGTTCGTCACCGGCCTGATCAGCGACACGCTGACCCCGGATCTGGGCGCTCACGCCCTGGGCCGCGCCTTGTTGATCCTGGTGCCGACGCTGCAGCTGATTGCCATGGGCTGTTACCTGATTGGCACGAGGTGGTACCGCGGCGACATCGTCGAGGCGGATTCGTAGTCGGCCTAACCGGCAGCCGCATCCGCGGCGCGCGGCCTGCGGCGGGCGGCGCCCCACAGTCCCACCGCGATGCCGACCACGGCTCCCCCGAGCCCGATGACCTGCTGCGACCGCGGCAGCTGATCGTGTACTGCCATCCCGCCGAGCAGGTCGGCGGCGTCGGCCCCGCCCGAGGCCAGGAACCAGCCTCGGGTGTCCTTGCCCCGCAGTCCCGCCGCCAGCAGCAGGCCGCCGATCAGCGCATCGCGATAGCCCATCGACCGCCACATCAGCTGAGCGGTTGCGTCGGGTATCTCCCGTCCGCCCCACAACCGGTCGGCCCGCTTCGGGTCGACAAGAAACGAGACGCCCGACGCGAATCGGATTGCACCGGCGGCCAGCGCGGCCCGGTCGATCGACATGGCGTGCAGCCTAGGGGTCGAGATGAAGAGAAAGACCCGTTATCTGCGAATCCGGCCCGTTGTCAGGCGTTCTTGTTCTTCTTGGGGTCGATGACGGTCGGCGGCCCGTCGGGATGGAGCGCGCCACCCTCGTTGAGCCAGTCGGCAATCTCCGCGGCATCTTCGCGCGTGACGGGCCGACGCCTACTGAACAGCGATTTCACCTTCTTGGTCAGCTTCGGCATACCCCGATGGTAGGTGGGAATCGAAGCGACGGCCGCGGCTTGGCGAAGCTTGGGATACCGCTTGTCAAACTGGCTGGAATACAGAGCTTTTCGGTATTGCCCCCGGATCCGGCGGCCACCGAGCCGGCGGTCGCGGCGACGATTTTTCCGCAACCGGTCCCTCGAATCGTCTCCGCCGCGATAATCGAGGAAGCCGAGCTCGAAGAGGAGCAAACCCATGGCCACCATCGAAGCCAACGCAGAGACATCACCGTTCCGGGAGGATGTCGAGGCCACCCAGGCCTACATCGACAGTCCCCGGTTCGCGGGCATCACCCGGCTGTACTCGGCGCGTCAGGTCGCCGAGCAGCGTGGCACGATCCCGTCGGACTATCCGGTGGCCCGCGAGGCCGCCACGGAGTTCTATCTCTACCTTCGCGATCTGTTCGCCCAGAAGCTGAGCATCACCACGTTCGGGCCGTACTCGCCGGGTCAGGCGGTGGTGATGAAACGGATGGGGATCAGAGGGATCTATCTCGGCGGATGGGCCACTTCGGCCAAGGGCTCCATCAGTGAGGATCCCGGACCCGATCTGGCCAGCTACCCGCTGAGTCAGGTGCCCGACGAGGCGGCCGGGCTGGTGCGGGCGCTGCTGACCGCCGACCGCAACCAGCAGTATCTGCGGCTGCGGATGACCGCCGAACAGCGCGCGGCCACCCCGGCGGTCGACTACCGGCCGTTCATCATCGCCGACGCCGACACCGGTCACGGTGGTGACCCGCATGTGCGCAACCTGATCCGCCGCTTCGTCGAGTCGGGCGTGCCGGGTTATCACATCGAGGATCAGCGCCCCGGCACCAAGAAGTGCGGACACCAGGGCGGCAAGGTGCTGGTGCCGTCGGATGAGCAGATAAAACGGCTCAACACCGCGCGGTTCCAGCTGGACATCATGCGGGTGCCCGGCATCATCGTCGCGCGCACCGACGCCGAGGCCGCGAACCTCATCGACAGCCGCGCCGACGAGCGCGACCAGCCGTTCCTGCTGGGGGCGACGAACCTTTCGGTGCCCACCTACAAGTCCTGCTTCCTGGCAATGGTGCGCCGGTTCTACGACCTCGGTGTCACCGAACTCAACGGCCATCTGCTCTATGCGCTGCCCGCCGGCGAGTACGCGACCGCCGAGTCCTGGCTGGAACGCCAGGGCCTCACGAACAACATCGCCGAGGCCGTCAAGGCTCATACCGCCGGCGCTTCGGTGGACACGATGTTCGACAAGGTGGAGTCGGCATTCGTCGAGGCGTGGCAGGCCGACGCCGGCCTGAACACCTACGGCGAGGCTGTCGCCGAACTGCTGGAGTTCCGGGAACGCGACGGCGAGCCCGCTGCGATGAGTGCCGCCGACTGGCGCGCCTTCGCGGCCCGGGCATCGCTGTACACCGCACAGGAGAAGGCCCACGAGCTGGGCGCCGACGTGGCGTGGGACTGCGAGCGGGTCAAGACCCCCGAGGGCTACTACCAGGTGCGCGGCGGTATCCCGTATGCGATCGCGAAGTCACTGGCGGCCGCACCGTTCGCCGACATCCTGTGGATGGAGACCAAGACCGCCGACCTGGCCGACGCCAAGCAGTTCGCCGACGCGATCCACGCCGAGTTCCCGGACCAGATGCTGGCCTACAACCTGTCGCCGTCGTTCAACTGGGACACCACCGGCATGACCGATGACGAGATGCGGGCCTTCCCCGCGGAACTCGGCAAGATGGGGTTCGTCTTCAACTTCATCACCTACGGCGGCCATCAGGTCGACGGCGTGGCGTGCGAGGAGTTCGCGACGTCCCTGCAGCAGGAGGGGATGCTGGCGCTGGCCCGGCTGCAACGCAAGATGCGGCTGGTCGAATCTCCTTACCGCACACCGCAAACCCTGGTGGGCGGGCCGCGTAGCGATGCCGCCCTGGCGGCATCCTCAGGCCGGACCGCAACCACCAAGGCGATGGGCGCCGGGTCCACGCAGCACCAGCATCTGGTGCAGACCGAGGTGCCCAAGAAGCTGCTCGAGGAATGGCTGGCGATGTGGGGCGACCACTACAAGATCGGCGAGAATCTGCGGGTTCAGCTCCGCCCGCGCCGCGCCGGTTCGGACGTGCTCGACCTCGGCATCTACGGCGACGGTGACGAGCCGCTGGCCAACGTGGTCGTCGATCCCATCAAGGACCGGCATGGCCGCAACATCCTCACGGTGCGCGACCAGAACACCTTTGCCGAGAAGCTGCGCAAGAAGCGCCTGATGGATTTGATCCACGTGTGGCTGATCCACCGGTTCAAGCCGGAGATCGTGTACTACGTGACGCCGACGGAGGACAACGTCTATCAGACCGAGAAGATGAAGGCGCACGGCATCTTCAGCGATGTGTACCAGGAAGTCGGTGAGATCATCGTCGCCGACGTGAACCAGGCCCGCATCGACGAGCTGCTGGCGCCTGATCGTGAGGCGCTCGGGCGGTTGATCCGCAAGGAGGACTGAGGTTTTCGCAGCCGATCCCGGGCCGCTTCACTGGCGCATGTGCGATGCGCCGCCGATGTACCAGGTCTGACCGTTGATCCATTCGGCGTCGTCGGACAGCAGGAACGCGGTGACTGCGGCCAGGTCTGCGGGCTTGCCGAGACGCGTGACCTTGGCTGCCATCAGGAACATCTGCTGGATCTGTTGATCGTTCTGACGTTCCTGGGTCTCCCCCATCACCAGGCCCGGCATCACTGCATTGCTGCGAATCCCCTTGGCGCCGTAGTTGTTCGCCACGTGGCGGGTGAGCTGGTTGACCGCTGCCTTGGAGGCGTTGTAGGCGACGTGCATCGGGTCGGTTCCGAGAGAGCCACCCGACGAGGTGTTGACGATGCTGCCGCCGCCGTTGTCGAGCAGATGCGGCAGCACGGCGCGGATGGTTCTCACGAACCCGAGCAGGTTGACGTCGAGGGTGCGGTGCCACACCTCGAACGGGGTGTCGAGGATCGTGGTGTCACGTCCGAGGTTGTTCGCCGACAGGTCGGCACCGACGTTGTCCAGACCGTGGACCGCGCCGAACTCCGAGATCGTGGCGTCGACGAGGTGACGAACGGATTCGTCGTCGGCCAGGTCGAATTCGACGGCGATCGCGGCACCACCGGAGGCCGTGATGGTCTCGACGGTGGCTTTGGCACCCTGCATGTTGACGTCACCCACGACCACCGACGCTCCCTCGGCGGCCAACCGCGCGGCGGTGCCTGCACCGATGCCGGTGGCTCCCCCGGCGACGATGAACGTCTTGCCCTCAAGCCCGAGCATCGAATTCGATCTTCTCGATCGGGTTGGAGCGTTCGAGCATGCCGTAAGTCTCCTCACCGTCCCACCGGTAGCGCACGCCGGCCTGTTGAAGGGCCGGGAAGTTGGGGTTCTCCTTTTTCATCTCGCGCACCGAGAACGTGTTGTCGTTGTGGTGGATGTCGTGGGTCGAGAAGACAGTCTCCCCCTCGATGTGCACTCGGCCGTCAGCGGTTTCCAGCACCACCGATACGTCCTCCCCCAGTGCCTGCAGCTTCGTCAGCCACGGTGCCTGCACTGCCCGGGCCGGGATCAGGCCGCCGTCGCCGGTGAAGATGTAGCCCTCGTTGAAGGTGGGCTGCCCGTCGTCGCGCGGCGGGTAGGCGATGTAGCCGAATGCCTTGCCGCTGGGGAAGACCGCCGATTGCCAGGCGTGGCCCCAGAAGCTGCCCAGCTTGCGCACTCCCTGCCTGCGGATCCGCAGTCCACTGCCGGTGAAGTCCTGGCTCTCGCCGTTGATCGTCACCGAACCGACGGCCCGGAACAGCTGCTCGTAGCGCGGCCCGCCCATGAGGTCGCCCTCCACGGAGTTCTTGATCCGGTCGGCGGCATCCTGCTGCAACGCACCCTGGATCCACGGCGGGACAGCCATTTTCGCCTCGACATGGAACGTCACGTCGACCAGCGGGCCGTCCGACTTGCCTGCCACCAGATCGGCCGCCGATGTCGCGACGGCCTTGCCCGCGTACGTCATCGTCCAGGTGTCGAACGGCTGGATGCAGCGGAAGGCCAGACCGCCGGCTCCCAGAACGGTGGGCTTGCCGTCAGGCCCGTCGGGCGGCAGTGACGGCCCACCGTCGCGCAGGCGGTACACCCGGCCGTCGGGGAACGCGAGATTGATCTGGATCTCGTGGTTGTCCCAGTTCGCCGCGACCGCTTCGATCCCGATGCGGGGCAACCCGATCTGTCCGCGGTCGTCGACGGTCCAGAAACTCACCGAGTCCCGCATTTCGGGGTTGTCGGGCCTCTGGGCGAACACGTATTCGCGGGACGGATCGATACCGCCGGTGAGGTCGATCGCCATGTGGGGCTCCTGTTCTAGCCGGCGCGGGTGGTCCAGCGGTTGGCATGGTCGGTGTAACGGGCGAAGCGGGGACGAACGTCATCCAGGTCGATGTCGAACATTGCCGGGTCGGCGTGCGAACTGGCTTCGCGTTCAGCGGCGGCCTGAGCCCACCAACTGCCCATCCGCGCCGCGAACTCATCGCTGACCGGTTGACCGAGCCAGGCGTACAGACCGGTGACCTCACCGATCGGATCGGCCTGCATGGCCCGGAAGTCGATGTCGTAGAAGCGGTCCTGTGCCCCGCCCGCACGGAACCGCAAGGCCCGGTCCATGCCCAACGACCAGTGTTCGACGTTGAGCCTGCCGATATAGGGCCGGTCGATCGCATCGGTGAACGTACCGATGATGTCGGCGTACAGGTCCGCCACCGACAGGATGACGTCGGTGGGATCCCGGTGCGTCATCACGAATCTGGCGTCGGGGAACACCTGACCCACCGCATCCAGCCACAGCACGTGTGATGGGCACTTGAGCCGCCAGGGCCGGGTGGACTCACCCCATTGCAGCAGCTTCATCACCCGCCGCTGATACGCCAGAGTCGTTGTCAGGTCGGCCTTTTCCACGAGCCAGGTGGAGTATGTGGGCACCTGGGCGAAGGATTGGAACAGATGCGACTTGAAGTCCAGGGCCATCAGCTCGTGGCATTCCATCGGGCCGTGGGTGTCCGCGGGCACGTGGTACCGCGTGCCGACCATCTCCCCCTTGTCGGGAGGGACGCGCGGATCCACCCCCTGGACCGTGGACGGCGGTGGGCACGGCTGCGAGGATTCCCATCGCCGCAGATACCGGACGTTCGGGTCCTGGGCGAGCAGCATCGACAACGCCGTGGAGCCCGTGCGCGGCAGGCCGAGGCCGATGACGGGCGCGACGATCGGGACGTCGTCGATCTCCGGGTGGCGCCGATACCACTCTTCGACCTGCAGGCGCTGGGCCAGATATCCGGTGACGCGGGGGTAGAGGAACGCCTGCCCACGCTCGTTGAGCCGGGCCTCGGTGTCCAACGAGGACAACAGGATTCCCAGGCCCTCCTCGAACGAGTCGTCGCCGAAGCCCGTCAGGCCGGTCTGCTCGACGGCCTTCGCCTTGATGTCTGCGACGGTCGGCATCTCAGTTCATCCACTGCCCGCCGGCGACATCGATCGTCTGCCCGCACAGGTAATCGGCGGCCTCAGACGCCAGGAACGCCACCATGTTGGCCGCTTCCTCTGGAAGCGACGCACGGCCGAGTTGTACCTGCGTGGTGATGGCCTCCAGGATGGCGCCCCTGCCCGCGAAATGGGCCGGCGTCTTCGGGTCGAGCAGGTACTCGATCATCTCCGGTTTGATCATGATCCCCGGTGCCACGCCGAGCACGTTCACCCCGCGCGGGGCCACCTCGTGGGCGAGATTCCGGGTGAAGCCGACGACGCCCGACTTGCACGCGTTGTACACCACCAGTCCGCGCTGCTGGATGCGGCCGCCGACGGATCCGATGTTGATGATCTTTCCCGACCCCTGCGGAAGCAGGAATTCCAGCGCGGCATGGGCGCCGTACATCATCATGGTCAGGCTGCCCAGCACCGTGTGGTCGATGTCGGCCTTGGTGTGGTTCTCGAACGGACCGCCCACCACCATGACGGGGTTGTTGACCATGATGTCCAGACCGCCCAACTGGTCGTGTGCCATCTCTACCGCATCATGCACCTGATCCCAGTCGGACATGTCGGCCTTCACCGGGTGGGCCCGGACTCCCCACCGCTCGGCTATCTCGTCGGCGCGGCGCTGGACTTTCTCGAAAGTGCGCCCGATCAACGCGACGTCGGCCCCGAGCCCGGCGAGGCGGTTGGCGATGGCCTGGCCGAGACCGTCCCCGCCGGCGCCGGTCACAAACGCTTTCTTGCCCGACAGGTCCATCAACTCGGTGACCCGTTTGTCGATGATGTGGCGGGGCAGGCTGTCCAGATTCAGGGCCGCGATGGCCTCGGCATCGTTGTGGACCGTCATCGGATGTCTCCTCTTCACCTGGCTTCGATGGGAAACGCTAGGGCCGGGGATCGGTGGGCGGGTAATACCGATTTCGGGTTCCAGTCATGCCGATATTCGATGGCTGGTATATCTCGATGCGATGGACACCCACCGGCTCAAGTACTTCCTGCGCATCGCCGAGGAGCGCTCCATCACCCGCGCGGCCGGCGTGCTGGGCATCGCCCAACCGGCGTTGAGTCGTCAGCTGCAACTGCTCGAAGAGGACCTCGGGGTCGCGTTGTTCACCCGCACCCGACGCGGTGTCGAGCTCACCGAAGCCGGCGAGCGGCTGCGGGCGTCGACTGCCGGTCCGCTGCGACAGTTGGAACTGGCCGTCCAGTACGCCGGCACACCGTTGGCCCGGCTCGACCGCACCCTGCGCCTCGGGTTGCCCGAGACCGCCGTCGACCTGTTGACCTCACCGCTGCTCGCCAGCCTGACCACCGCCTTCCCAGAGGCGACGTTCTCGGTGACCGTCGGAAGTACCGACCAGCTCGTCGACGCGATGCTCAAAGGCGCGGTCGACGTCGCGCTGATCAACCCGGTACCCGATGAACGGGTCTTCTATCGAGAACTGTTGGCCGAAGAGCTGTTCGTGATCGGCGGACCGGACTCAGACCTCGATGCCTCCCGTGCCCTCGGCTTCAGCGACGTTGTCGGATTGCCCCTCGTGGTGCCGCGGTCGTCGTCGGGGATCGGTATGTCACTGCAGAATGCCGCGCTGCGCACCAAGGTCAATTTCAGCCACCGGACGACGACGGACTCCGTCGCGGTGATGAAGACCATGATCGAGGCGGGCATCGCCTACGGAGTCCTGCCCCTCTCGGCCTGCCGTCACGAAATCGACGACGGGCGTTTACGATTCGCGGCAATCGCAGACTCCGCGCTCAGTCAGCGTCTGGGGGTTGCCGCAACCGAGCAACTCGACCTGCCGCGCGAACTCAGCGTGAAGATCGGCGACATCATCCGGGAGGAAGTCACCGCCCTGGTCAGGTCCGGCTCGTGGACCGCAGAACTTATCGCGACCAGGCCGTGGAATCCGATGCGTGGGTGATCTGTGCCCTGCCCGCATCCACCTCTAAGGATCATCACCCTCGTCCTCTTCCGGCGGATGGAAAAGGTCTTCGGGGTGCCAGTAGTGGTTGATGCGGTCCTGGCCGGTGTCCAGCAGTGGTGGCGGGATCCATTCGACCCGGCCGTCGTCGCGCACGCGGGTACGCCAGCCCTTCCCGTGGACCAGGCGGTTGCTCTTCGGGCAGGCCAAAGTCAGGTCGGTGATGTCGGTCAGGCCGCCTTGGCTGAAATCGGCCTTGGCATGGTGGGTTTGGCAGCGGTCGGTAGGGCAGGTGCACCCTGGCCGGGTGCAGCCCCGGTCGCGGTTGTGCAGCACGAGGCGTTGGGCGGGCGTGGCGATGCGCTTGCTGCGGCCCAGATACAGCGGGACCTGACGATGATCCTCGTAGACCACGAGGTAGTGGTGGGCGTGAGCGGCCATCCGGATGACATCGGCGATCGGCAACTGGGCGCCCGAGGCGGTGCGCCCGGTACCGGTCCTGGTCTCGAGTTCACGCAGGGTGGTGGATACCACGATCGTGACCGGTAATCCGTTGTGCCGGCCCAGTTCCCCCGACGACAGTGCGCTTCGGCCGATGGCAACCAGGGCATCGTGGTTGCGCTGGACGGCGGTGCGGGTATCCGACGCGATCGCGTCAGCGGTGGGAGTGCCGGTGGTGCAGGGATATTCATCGGCGGGGTTGCACATGCCGGGAGCACCGTAGCGAGTGAGGATCGGGTCGAGGGTGGCACGGGCTTCGGGGCTGAGTCGGCCGCGGATTTCACTCGTGCCGTCGGCGTTTTGGGGCCCGATGATGATTTCCCCGTGGCGTTCGGGTTGTTCGTCACTGGGTGCGTCGCCATCTTGATCGAGCAGGAAGGCGATCCGGTCGGCGCACTGCTTCAGGGTTTCGGGACCGTTGCCTGCGGCGATACGAGCCAGGTCGGCGTCGATCTGGGCGTGGGTGGCGGCATCCAGCGGAACAGGTGGCTTGGCGAAGAACTTCCGGATGATCGCGACGTGGTCGGCATTGATGTCACCGGCAGCCTGGGCGGCGGCAGTGGCGGGCAACACCGGCGCCATGGACTGCCCGGTGACGGTGGTGCGTGGGCCCAGGTTGGCGGCTTCGGCGATGCGGCGTTTGGCTTCTTTCGTGCTGATGCGTAGCCGGATGGCCAGGACGTCGGTCCAGCTTTTCGCACCGATCTCGCCAGGGGTGGTCCGGGTCTGGATCTCGGCCAACAGGCGGTGGTCTACCGCAGGCGCGCACCGGACTTGATGTTCACGCCGCGACTGCAGCTCGAGAAGTTCAGGCAGGCTCAACGTCTGATAATTGAGGGCGGCCACTTTCGCGCAGACGGCGTCGTATTCGTCGTAGGCAGCCAGCACCGTCTCCCGATCAGAGACAGTGTTCGAATGCATGTTCGAATTCTACTGCCGATCACCGACTCCCCCAGCAGTTATCCACAGCACGCGATCCATCCACAGATCCTGCCGCACAGGACAATTAGGGCTTGACAGCCCTGCCCGCACTGGCCCGTGCGGCAATGACCGAGAGGACGAAGCCACCGAGCGCCGACCAGCCCAGCACCCCGTCGAGGCCGTTCTTGGCCATCAGGGTCAACGCGGCGCCTGCGACGCACAGCAGCACGCCGGTGAACACGGACCGGGCACCGCCGGGCTGGACCCGATCGTCCCACCACGGCAACGGCCAGTGCTCCAACGGTGACAACAGCTGGAAGGCCACTGCCATGAGAACCGCGAAAACCACTGCGCGCAAGGCCAGATGGGCCCAGAAGCCCGGGGCGTGCGGATCGAATGCATCCAGGCCGATCGCGTGCAGACCGAACGCGGCGATCGCGATCACCGGGATGTGCCACAGGTACAGCGTCATGGCTCCCCCGTTGCCCGTCGCCACTACGTACCAGACCCGCGGACGTGCCGCCCAGCGCCGGATCGGGTTTGCCGCGGCGATGAACAGGCACGGCATCCACGTGCAGTGCAGTGCCAGTAGCAGCGTGGGAGGCGACACATTGGAGACGTGCTCGGCTCCGGTGACGATGAGGGATACGTCGTAAATACCGGTGAGCGCGAGTCCCACCTGCGCGGTGAAGGCGAGGACGGCGATCGCTACCGCCCGCTTCGCGCAGATCAGGTGACGCGCATAGGCCACGCCGATCACCACGGGAATCAGCCAGACGATGATCAGGTTGGCGGTGCCCGCCTCGGGTGTGCCGACCGCGAAACGGATGGCATCCATGACCCCGGCCGCGACGATCAGGCCGGCGACCACCACCGCCAGTGCCCGACCGGTGCGTAGGCGCATCAGCGCCGGGACGAAGGCCAGCACCATCAGGTAGACACCCAGGAACCACAGCAGAGCGACGCATTCGCGCCCGAGCGCAGCGGCCGACTCGGCGCCCATCGTCGCGTGCACCACGACCAGGAGCACCGCCCACACCGCCAGGTACCAGAACACCGGGCGGCACAGTCGCTGGGCCCGGGCCAGCAGCCAGGCCCCCCACGGCCGTCCGGGATGCCAGCTGTAGGCCCCCGCCGCCCCACCGGCCATGAAGAACAGCGGCATCACCTGCAATACCCAGGTGATCGGAGCCAGTGCCGGAAGTGCGCCGAGGATGTTGCCGACCCGTACGCCCCCGGAATCGATGGTGGCCAACAGCAGGGCGCAGTGACCGAAGATCACCACCAGCAGGGCACCCAGGCGCGCGACATCGACCGCACGGTCGCGCTCCGGCTTGGTGTCGTGGGCGATGGTGTCCTGGGAGGGCACAGCCTCGTCGATTGGCATGGCTTCAGTCTGCCGGTCCGGGCGGCGGGTCGGGATGGGTATTACTACGTGTCCGCCGGCCGGCCGAGCACGGCCACAACAACCGATCGGTCGAAACTATTGGCCGACCACACACCGATGGCGGTGTTGGCGCAGTCGGACAGGATCGCGAAATCGACCGGGTCGTAGTACCACTGGTTGAGGATCTCGATGCCGTTGATCGCCAACGCCGGGTTGATGGCGACCGTTTCGGCGACCCGGCCGCGGAATCCGGCAGCCTCGGCCCGCGACTGAGGCGTCGATCCGTCAGAGCCGGCATGGTCGTCCAGGCTGCGGTCGGCGAGCAGATCGTTGGTGTGCCATTCGGCTGCCAACCGCAGCTTCGGGTCTGCCTTCACATTGGTGGTGCAGCCCGCTTGGCGCTGAATCGTGAACACGTTGGCGATCACACCGCTGTTTAGCCGCTGGTTGTCGGCATGCGCGGGCGCCGGACCCCATGCGCCGGAAAGCGCCAACGGGGCCACGACGGCGGCGATCAGACCGGTTCGAATTGCGAAATGAGCCATCGGTTTTCGACCTTGTCGAGGGTGACCCGCACACTGGAGGTGGATTTGGTCGGCGGACCGGTGCCGATCGTGGTGGTCTGGTCGACGAGCACCAGGACCACCGCATGCCGGGGCGACGCCGATACCGGCGCGGCAGCCGGCACCGTCGCCGCCGCCGAGATCACCTGCTGTTTGGCCCCGGGGATGACGACGTCGTCGATCAGTTGCGTGTACTGGTCGCGAAACTCACCGGTGAGCCGGTCCGCGGCCGCGGGCAGCTCGGTGTCCACGGTGTC
The DNA here is from genome assembly GCF_048282725.1 of Mycobacterium sp. 48b. Classification (NCBI taxonomy): domain Bacteria; kingdom Bacillati; phylum Actinomycetota; class Actinomycetes; order Mycobacteriales; family Mycobacteriaceae; genus Mycobacterium; species Mycobacterium sp. 48b. Next base: position 3,927,961 of record NZ_JBLVUL010000001.1, on the reverse strand, counting down.
GGGTCGATAGGACAGGATCGCCACGGTGCTTTCGCTCGCGGCGCGCGCGGACTCCGCGCCTGCCGCCTGTGCCGATCGCGCGGACCCGTCCTGCCATTTCAGGAAACCCGCCGCCAACGCCAGGATCAGCGCCACAGCGGGCAGCACACCGAACACCAGCACCCGCGTCCACGAGATGGACCGGGAACCAGGCTGGTCCTGCTCCGCGGGTTCAGCATCGTCCTCAATCAGTTCTTCGACGACCATGTCGTCGGTCTCCAGCTCATCGGCCCTCGGATCGGAGAGCTCCGCTGCGGTATCTGTGGTCATGGCACGAACTCCACATTCGACACTTTGACGTCGTCGCCAACCTGCTCGACGCTGATGCGCATCCGCCAGCGACGCGGATCTTGTTCGGGTGCAGCGCCGGTCGAGGTCTTCACCGAGACGGCGACCAATACGCGCGCCTCGTCACCGGTCTCGGACTCCAGGCCGGCCTCGGCGACGGTCCCACGGGATGTCGACTGGGTCCGCTTGACGATCTCGACGAACGGGCCCGACCGCTTCTCGAAGTCATCGCGGAAGGTACCGGTCGCCGAATCCAGGATCCGCTGGATGTCGGCGTCGGCTTCGGAGTGGCTGATCGAGGTGAGGTTCACCGCCGCCTGGCGCGCCACCTGCACGAACAGGGTGCGCTGCTCCTCGGCGGCGTGGGATCGCTGATCGCGGTAGCCCAGCCAGCCGGTGAGGGCGGCCAGCGCTGCCACGACGACGAGCACCAGCGCGATCGGAATACGGTTGCTGCCGCCGGTGTCCGGCTGGTCTAGCCGCTCGGCGGCGTCAGCATGCTCTGCCATGTCTTGCCTTTCGTGCTGTCGGCGAGGTCGGAGTCGGTGTAGGAGCGGCCGTCCGGCGCCAGGTAGGTTCCGGTGGCCGGGTCATAGGGGACGAAGGCCACGGGCGGCGGTGCGGTACCGGTGCCCGGTGCGTATTGCGGCACTCCCTGGCCTGACAGCGTCGCGTTGGGATCGCCCTTCCAGTTCAGGCCGTCGTTCAGCGGGACGTATTCTTCGTCGCTTTCGCACAGTTCCACGGTCGGCGCACGCTTCCACGGCTTGGTCTCGCACGGGATGTTGCGCACGCCACGGACATTGAGGGCCGAGTCCTGCGGAACCCGGCAATAGAGCTCACCGGCGGGGCGTTCCGGGTAGTCCTGGTCGGACGGTGACCGCTGTTGGCGCACCGGGAGGAATCCCGTGTTGCATGGTGGCGGCAGGTTGAGGTTCAGATTGAAGTCGAGGTAGATGCCCCGGTAGGCCTGTTTGGTGTCGGCGTTGGCGAGGGTGATCGCCGACATCACGGCGGTCCCCTGCGGGTAGAGAACCAGCAACTGTTCCAGGTCGTTGCGGTAGGTGACGGCGATGTCACCGAGGCTCACCATGTTGGCCAACAGGACCGGCAGGGTGGGCGCCACCCGGTCGAACAGCGCCTTGCCCTCCCCCAGTGCCGGCGCTCCTGTCGTCAGCAGATCCGCGAACGCGGCGTCCTGGGTTTTGAGTTGGCCGGTGATCGCGGCCATCCGCTGCGCCCATGTCGCAATCGAATCGGCGGTCTGTACTTGGGAATTGAGCACCGGTGGGGACTGGTCGATCAGCTGCGTGAGCGGATCGACAGTCTTGCCGCCTTCGATGGCCAGGGCGGTCGAACCGTCGACGATGCGGGACAGCTCGGGTCCCAGTCCTCCGACGGCCTTGGCCGACTCGTCCACCACCGTGCGCAGATTGTCCGGCGGAATGGCCTGCAGGGCTTTGTTGGTCGCATCGAGCAGGCTCCCGATATCGGCCGGGATGCGCACCTTGTCGACGCCGATGACATCGCCGTCGCGCAACGTACCGGTCGCGCCGCGGTCGGGAGTCAGTTCGAGGAACTGTTCCCCGACCGCGGACCGGCTGTGCACGGCGGCCGAAACCGGGGACGGTACTGCGATGTCCGAGTCCAGGGTCAGCACCGCATCGACTCCGGCACGGGTGACGCCGACCGATTTCACCCTGCCGACCTCGGTACCGCGGTAGGTGACCACCGAGGTCGGGTACAGCCCACCCGCGGCAGGCAGTTCGACCGTGACCGTGTACCGGCCGAATCCGAGCAGTGCCGGGACCTTGACGAAGCCGAATGCCATGATGCCCACGGCGACGACGGTGATCGTGGACAGGATCGCCAGCTGGATCCATACCGATCGGGACAGCCGGATCATGTCAGTACGCCCCCCATCGATATGGAGCGATCAGCGGGTTGCCTGCCGTGTACGGGCTGGGCATCTGGCCGATGGTGCGACCCCATTGCATTTCGAGTTCGGTGAGATTGCCTTCCCACCGGGTCCCGGTGAACAGGCTGCTGTCGATCCGGCTCAAAGTCAGGTCGACCACCAGCGTGATGTTGGCGAAGTCGCCGCGGAACCAGTTGGCCAGCGTGCTCTTCACCCACGGGTAGGTCGACAGGAAGTCAAGACCCCGGGTGAGCGCAGGCCCCGCGTTGGCCAGTTCCCGCAACACCGGTGCGATGTTGCGCAGGTTGTTGACGAGCGACTCCTTGGTCTGGGTGACCGTCGAGGTGGCGATGGCGCTGAACTTTCCGAGTGCGTCGACGGCATCGGCGATCTTGGTGCGCTGCTCGGACAACACGGCGAGCGCCTTCGGGATCGTGGTGAGCGCGGTGTCGACGGTTTCGTCCCGGGCCGCCACCTGACCGGCCAGCGAGTTGAGTCGCTCGGTGGCGGTGATGATGTCCTCGGTCTGAGCGTTGAGCCCGGCGATGAAGGTGTCCAATTGGCCCAGGAGGCTGCGCATGTCGTTCTCCCGGCCTGACAGCGCCTTGGCGAAGGTCTGATTGATCTCCTGCAGCTGGGCCAGCCCGCCGCCGTTGAGCAGCACCGACACGGAAGCCAGCGTCTGCTCGGTGCTCGGATAGGTGGCGGCGGCCGACAGTGGGATCACCGATCCGTCGGTGAGTTCGCCGCGCGGCGCCTCGCCCACCGGCGGCGCGAGTTCGATGTGCATGGAGCCCAGCAGGCTGGTCTGCCCGAGTTTGGCGGTGCTGTTGGCCGGCAGGTGGACGGCGCCGTCGATGCGCATGGTCACCAGGGCATGCCAGTCCTGGACTTCGATCTTGGTGACATTGCCGACGTTGACGTCTCCGACGCGCACCCGGGTGTTCTGCTGGATCACCACCACATCGGGCAACTGCGCCTGGATGGTGTACGAGCCGTCATCGTTGCCTGCGGTTCCCGGCAGACTCAGTGAGTTCAGCCCGCGCCATTCACATCCCGGGATCGCCGACAGGCACACGATGACGAGTGCCGCGACCACAATCCGCCTCATGGCGTGCCTCCCGGCAGCATCAGGCCGGGCAGCCCCAGTGCGGGATCGGTCTGGATCGGCGCAGGCTGGGATTCCGTCGGTGGCGGTGCCGCCGGCGGCGGCAGGTGCGGATTGAGCCGGTCCTCGCTGTAGGTGATCTCATTGGGCCGAGCCGACGCCCCGACGAACGGATTGATCCCGAGCGGCGGGAAGTTGTACTGGCGGTTCTTGATGATCGGCGCGAGGTACTGCACGCACAACTTCGCCGATTGCTCGAAGTCCTTCCGGGATGCGGCTTGTATTGCGCTGCAGATGAACTGAACGGTGTTGGCGAAATTGACCGGTGCCAGGATCCCGGTCACCGCGCTCTGCGCCGGCTGGTAGATGTTCATGAAGTTCTGGAACACCGTCGGCGCGATGTGCAGGACCTGCTTGACGTCGGCGCGGCTGTCGTTGAGTGCGGTGGTGATCGCGTTGAGGCGGTCGAACGTGACGCCGAGGCCCTCACGGTTCTCGGCGACGAACCCGCGCAGGTCGTTGACCGCTACGTCGAGGGCCTGGGTGGCGTTGGCCACCTCGTCGGGGCTGTTGCTCAACACGGTGCTGACGTCGGCCAGGTTGGTGTTGAACGACGCCAGCAGATCGCTGCTCGAGGTCAGCGCGGACACCAGCAGTTGCAGATTGCGGACGGTGCTGAAGATGTCGGTGCTGTGATCGCCCAGCGCCGAAACCGCTTGCGACAGTTTGATCACCGTGTCCCGTGCGGTATCGCCCTGGCCGCGCAGATTGTCTGCCGCGCTGTTGACGAACTCGCCGACCGCGCTGGGCCCGCCGCGGGTGGTGGGCTGCAGGGAGTCGGTAAGCTTCTCCAACTGCTGGCGCAGATCGTCCCATTCGACGGGAACCGCGGTGCGTTCCCGTGGAATCGCCGAGCCGTCGGCCAGTTTCGGGCCGCTCTCGTAGGCCGGAACGAGTTGAAGTGCGCGGGCGCTGACCAGCGACGGCGACAGTATCGCCGCCTGGACATCGGCAGGCACCGGGTATTGCCTGTCGACCGTGAAGGTGACCTTGGCAGCGTCGGGTTGGGGTTCGATGTTCTCGACGGTTCCCACCGCCACGCCGAGGATGCGCACCTCGTCCCCGGTGTAGAGCCCGTTGGTGTTGTCGAAGTAGGCGGTGAAGGTGTTGTCCCTGACCCGATCCCACCAAGGGGTGGCCACCACGGTGATCGCGACGACCAGGATGACGTTCAGCGCCGAGGCGATTGCGGTCCGCAGTACGCGTGTCGACATGGTCACCGCCCGCCTTCGGCCGGTACCGGCGGCCCGAAACTGGGCGGCGGGAGTTCCCCTGGTGCGGGGGCCGATGCGGGTGGTCCGGGCGGCGGCCCACCCGGCGGCGGAGCGGGCAGTGGTTCCCGGTACGGATAACGCGGATCTCCCGGCTTGCCGGTGATCGCGTCTGGCAGGTACAGGTTCGGTTCCCCACCCTGCCCGGTGCGCGGGTACGGCATCGGCAGCGGCGGGGTACCCGGCTGGCCGGTACCCGGGTCGACCAGTTGCGACGGCAGCAGCACATTGGGATCCAGGCCCAGATCGGAGAACGCGGCATCGACGAAGGGCTGGGCGATCTGCCCGGGCAGCAGGTTGACCAGCGACGCCTTGAAGAACGGTCCGGCCCCGAGCACTTCGCCGAACGACATCGCATAGCGGCGCAGCAGATACAGCGTGCGCTGCAGTTCGCCCTTGCGGTTGTCCAGGATCTCCAGCACCCCGTTGAGCTTGTCGACGGCGGGTTTGAGTTGCGTGCGGTTGTCGGCGACCAGACCCGAGATCTGGTGTGACACCGCGGTGAGGTTGTTCATCAGCGCGTCGACCGAGTCACGTTGGGACAGCAGTTCGGCCAGGAGTGCGTTGGTGGTCACCACCAGGTTGGCGATCTGGTCGCTGCGTTTGGCGAGCACACCGGTGACCTTGTTGGCGTTGGCCAACAGCTTGCGCAGCTGGGCGTCACGGACGTTGAGCGTGTCCGAGAACCGGGCCACGCCTTGAAGCGCGAGTTTCAGATCCGGTGGGGTGTCGCGGAACGTGTCCGCCAATGTGGTGAGCGCCGAGGACAATTGCGTGGTGTCCAGTCCGCTGATCGTGGTGGTCAGATCCCCCAGCGCGGAGGGCAGGTCGTAGGGCGAGGTGGTCCGTTCGATCGGGATGGGTCCGGTCAGGGTGCCGTCGCCTCGGGAGGTCAGCTCCAGCACCTTGGTTCCGAGCACGGTCTCGGTCTTGATCGCCGCCTCGGTGCGCTCGCCCAGTTCGACGCCGTCACGGACGGTGAAGTCCACCAGCACCCGGGCGCCCTGGAGCCGGACCTGCGCGACCCGACCCACGCTCAGCCCCGAAACCCGTACGTCGCTACCGGATTTGATGCCGCCGGCCTCTGAGAAGTACGCAGAGTGATCGGAGGTGCCCTTGATGAACGGAATCTTGTCGTAGGAGAAGGCCGCCACCACCGCGGCAGCCAGCAGCAGGATGGCCACCGCACCGACGGCCGGCCGGCTGCGCTCTGCCAGCGCCTTGATCGTGGGCCGTTTGATGGTGAACCGCGTGAGTGTCAGTCGCGTCATTTTGGCGTGCACCGTCCCGAATCCTGGCCGGCGAGTTTGACATACACCGGCTGGCCGCCTTTTCCGTTGAGCTTGAGAATCGCGTCGCACAGGTAGAAGCCGAAATAGTCGCCATACAGCCCGTTCCGGGCGAGCACCTGGTACGCGTCGGGCAGGGTCTTGACCAGGTCGTCCACGTAGTCCCGGTCGGCCATGATCTGCCCGGAGAACCGATCCGTCTGGGTCACCGCCTCTTTGATCGGTTCGCGAGCGGTGGTCAGCAGGTCGGCCACCGAGCCGGCCGCCGCGTTGATGTAGGCCGTCCCGGTGGCGATGTCGGATTTGCGTTCGGCCAGCCCGGCCACCAGCTCCGACAGCTTGTCGAGACCTTCGGCGAACTGTTCGTCGCGTTCGGCGAACGTGCCGAGCACGGTGTTGAGGTTGGTGATCACCTGACCGATCAGCTGGTCGCGCCCGGCCAGCGTGGTGGTCAGCGCCGAGGTCTGGGCCAGTACCGACGAGATGGTGCCGCCCTGCCCCTGGAACACCTTCAGCAGTTCGCCGGACAGCGCGTTGACCTGATCCGGGTCCAGCGCGCGGAACAGCGGCCGGAATCCGCCGATCAGGGCATCCACATCCAGGGCGGGCGAGGTGCGTTGCAACGGAATCGACTGTCCTGGTTGAAGTTTGCGAACAGATCCGGGTCCCTCGTCCAGGGACAGGTAGCGGTCGCCGATCAGGTTCTCGTAACGCACCGCTGCGCGGGTCCCCTCGGTCAGCGTCAGGCCCTTGTCGATGGCGAAGTCGACGGTGACCGTCCCGTCCTTGTGCAGGGTGAGATCCTTGACCTTGCCGACCTCGACGCCGGCGATGCGCACGAAATTGCCGCCCTTGAGCCCGGACACGTTGGTGAACACCGCGCTGTAGGACGCCCGTGAGTCGAATCGGAACTGTCCGAACACGGTCACCAGGATGAAGGTGAAGACCAGGCTCAATGCGGTGAACAGCACCACCCGCGTCGCGACGCGGAACGTCGCGCGTCTCATGGCTGTCCCTCCTGTGGCGCCGGCGGCGGGCCTGGCGGAGTCCCCGGTGGCGGTGGGAACAGCGGCGCTCCGTCAGGTCCGTATTCGGTTGCGCCGTAAGCGGGTGCGCCCGGGTAGGGCGGCAACGGACCCGGCGCCGGCGCGCCCGGATAGCGGATGCTCGGTGGTTCCGGCACCGCCCGGGTGACCGGGAAATAGTTGGCCCAGCCGGGAAATCCGATACCCGGATTGGGCCGGACGTCCAGTCCTGTGCCGAAACCTGTGTCGGTCACCAGGTACTTCACCGGGAAGTTCTTGCTGACGTCCGGCAGCGAGCCGCAACTCGGCCTGCCACCGGGTCCGCCGGTGGCGTTGACCACGGGGAGATTGTCCGGATACCGGTAGGGATCGTCGCCGGCCAGCAGGGCCGCATCCATGATCACGGATTTTCCGTTGCCGCCCAGCGCATCCCGGCCGCCGTGTTCGAGGAACCAGACCGCCCCCTGGAACAGGCAGGTGTAGGTCGGCGAGTACTTCATGAACAGTGCGGTGGTGGGATCGATCAGGTTCAGCGCACGCACGAGGTTGGGTTGGTTGGCGCCGAGGGTGTCTACGCCCGAGCGCGAGAAGCCGACCGCGGACAGCAGGAGTTCGTCGAGTGCCCCGCCGTGGCTGCTGATGGTGTTCGCAGTCGTCGAGAAGGAGTCCAGGATCGACAGGATGTCTTGCGCGGCGTCGGAGTATGCCTGGGTCGTCCCTCCGAACAACTGCCAGTCCTGACGGATGGTGTCCATCCGGGGGTTCACCGCGAGCAGCACCTTGTCGGCGTCGGTGATGGCCTGGCCGATGACTTCCCCTTTGCCGCGCAGGGATTCGCTGACGGCGGCGAGGACCGCGTTGAGTTTCGCCGGGTCGATCGCGGTGACGACAGACTGCAGGTTTTCGAACACGGTGTTGACCTCGACGGTGACGTTGCGCGAGTGCAGCACCGCGCCCGGTCGCAGCCGCTCGGGACTCGCACGGCCTTCCGGGACGATGAGGTCGACATATTTGGCGCCGAAGGCGGTGCTGGATTTGATCTCCGCCTCGACGTTGCCGGGGAGGTACGCGAAATCGTCGGGATCGATCTTGAGTCTGAGCCTCGCGCCGGCCTCCCCCGCCGCGGCATCGGCGGTGATGGAAGAGACTTCGCCGATCTGGACGCCGCGCAGCTTGACCTTGGCGCCGTCCTCCATCACCAGGCCGGCCCGATCGGAGACCAGGGTGAGCGGGACGGTACGGCGCAGCGTGCCGGTGAACAGCAGTGCGGTCAGGGCGGTCACGGCCACGATCACGATGAGCAGGACCGGAGCCCACCAGATCGGGTCGATCTTTTCTCGTCGGGGTGAATTGGTCATCGCGGCTACCCCGACAGGTGGAAGTTTCCGGACTGCCCGTACACGGACAGCGTGATGGTCAACAGGATGAATACTCCGGCCGTGATCGACGTGCGGACCGCGCGGCCGACCGCTTCACCCACCCCGGCGGGTCCACCGGTGGCGGTGTAGCCGTAGTAGGTGTGGATGGCCATCACGGCGGCTGCCATCGCGAGCGCCTCGGTGAACGACCACACCAGGTCGGCTGGATGCAGGAACGTGGTGAAGTAATGGTCGTACACACCGCGCGACTGGCCGTAGATGATCGTGGTGCCGAATCTGGTGGCCAGAAAAGACATCAGTACCGCGACCGTGTAGATCGGCACCACCGCCATCACTCCCGCGACGATGCGGGTGGATGCGAGGTAGGTGATCGCCCGGATACCCATCACTTCCAGCGCGTCGATCTCCTCGTTGATCCGCATGGCGCCCAGTTGCGCGGTGGCACCGGCGCCGATGGTGGCGGCCAATGCCACACCTGCGGTTGCCGGAGCGATGAACCGGACGTTGAGAAAGGCGCCCAGAAAACCCGTGAGCGCTTCGATTCCGACGTTGGACAGCGTGTTGTAGCCCTGGACGGCGATCAATGCCCCGGTGGTCAGGGTCAGGAACCCGACGATCACGACGGTGCCGCCGATCACCGCTAGCGCCCCGGTGCCCATGCCCATCGTGGCGATCAGCCGAAGCACCTCGCCCGGGTAGCGCCGCAACGCGTCCCCGGTGGACAGCAAAGCTTGGCCGTAGAAGGCGGTCTGCTCCCCCACGCGGCGGGTTCCGTCCACCGCCCGGTTCAGGATCGCGGGTCCACGGTCCTCGGAAGTCGTTGTCATGGCGCCACCTTCACGCCGAAGGCAGTGGCCAGGATGTTGATGAAGAACAGCGCCATGAAGGCGAACACCACGGTTTCGTTGACCGCGTTGCCGACGGCGGTCGGGCCGCCGCCCACCGACAACCCCTTGTAGCAGGCGATCAGGCCGGCCGACAGCCCGAACAGCAGTGCCTTGACCAGAGACACCACGACCTGCGGCAGCCCGGTCAGCAGCGTCAGCCCGGCGACGAAGGCTCCTGGCGTGACGTGCTGGACGTACACCACGAACACGTAGCTGCCGGTGAGCCCGACCACCGCGACCACCGAATACAGCATCAGTGCAACGAAAGTCGCCGCGATCACGCGCGGCACCACCAGCGCCTGGACCGGGTTTACCCCGATCACCTTCATCGCGTCGATCTCCTCGCGGATGGTCCGCGCGCCCAGGTCCGCGCACATCGCGGTGGCGGCTGCGCCGGACACGACGATCGCGGTCACCACCGGGCCGACCTGGGTCACCGACGCCAGGGCCGCGCCGGCACCGGAGAGGTCGCCGGCGCCGACCTCGAGGAGAACGATGTTGAGGGTGAACACGATCAACACCGTGTAGGGGATGGACAGCACGACGGTGGGCACGATCGACACCCGCGCCACGAACCAGATCTGGTCGAGCAACTCGCGCCAGGCGAACGGCGGGCGCACCATCGCGGCGAAGGTCTCGCCCGCCAAAACGACGAAATCGCCGACCGCGAAAGCGGGTTTGGCCCAGGCGATCCCCATCAGGACCGACTGCCGAGGAAGACGGGCACGGCGTCAGCCCGATCGCCGCGGGACATCGACGCATGACGGCGGCAGCGGCGTCGTTGCCGCGTTGTCCGAGCACTCCCGTGCGGATCCCACATCTATTCCCATCGTCGCCGAGTCTGGGCGGGACGTTAGGAGTGGCCGGATTAGCTGTCAACGCACGTTAACGGGAAACATCGCCGTCAATTACCGATACCCGCTGGCTGCAACCTTTGCGTGGGTTCGGCTCAGGGCGATCAAATCAGGACGATCCGAACCGTTACGAGCGGACGCCGTCGCGCGGAAGATTCCAGCCGCTCGCGCGGGTGCGTGCGTCGTTGTCTACGCCAGGGCTGGACTGCTCGATGGTTCAGCGGCCCTCACGTCGGAAACGTCGTCGCCCAACCATCAGACTCCGACGATCGGCCTGGAAAGCTCCGCTCGCGCGCGACGCTCCACGAGCAGCGGCACGAACTCGCGGATAGGGCTGGAATGGAAGTGCTCCTGGGCGCGGCGGACAGATCCCGTGATGTCCTCATCGGTCGTGTCCGGATAGGCCGCCCCGAGGCGGATCAGCAGTTCGGCGATCATGATTTCTTCGCTGATCCCGACCATGGGTTCAGAATCCGCTGCATCCGGCCCATAGTCAATGTTCTCCCGAGTGAGCGGATCCAACACACAAATGGCACGATCCGTAACGTGGCTCACTTCGCGGACTCCGCCGACGTCGCTCAGGCTCAGCACCTTCTGGGTGAGTTGTGGCGCCACGTGGAGGACGTGTCGACACTGCTGGAGAAAGCGGAGCAGCGCAAGCGCCGATCCTCGGCATGCGATCGCCGCGAGATCAGCAAGTTGCGTGCCGATCTGTACCAGACGCACCACCTGATCGACGCCATCCATCGCAGGTTTCCCGAAACCCGCCCACCTCATCTGCAGGCCGGTACCGCGTCGGGCACGCCCTGACGGCCGGAATTCGGCCAACTCGGGGTGCCAGCAAGAAAAACACGAGGTTGCCACGCGCGGTTCCGGTCCCGCCGGACCGGCCAGCGCAGTAAATTGCTGCCGTGGGGAAACGACGGTTGTCCGGCAGCAGGGGTCGGTTGCTGGCGCTCGCGGTCTCGGTCGCCGTTGCCGCGGGCATGGTCTACGTCCAGAACACCGAGTCGACGTGTTGCCCGGAGCTCCTCGCCGCGACACCGCCGGCAGCGCAGCAACAGCCCACGCCCGCGTCGGCGGCTCCTCAAGCCGCGTTGGTGGCAGCCAGTGCGCCCGTGGTCGCCCGCGACTTCCAGTTCTCCCTCCCTAAGGGCCCGGCATCCGAGGGCGGCCTCCAGGTCAAGACCATCTGGGTGGCGCGCGCCATCGCGGTGATGTTCCCCGAGATCACCACCATCGGCGGATATCGGCAGGATGCGCTGAAGTGGCATCCCAACGGGCTGGCTATCGACGTGATGATCCCGAACTACCACTCCAAGCAAGGCATCGAGCTCGGTAACCAGATCGCCGGTTTCGCCCTGGCCAACGCCAAGCGGTGGGGTGTGCTCCACGTGATCTGGCGGCAGGGCCTCTACCCGGGGATCGGGGCGCCGCATTGGACCGCTGATTACGGGAACGAGACCCTCAACCACTTCGACCACGTCCACATCGCCACCGACGGCGGCGGCTACCCCACGGGCCACGAAACCTATTTCATCGGCTCGATGGACCGCTAGACGTATCCGGCAGTCAGGCTGCGCTGCTCACGTGGGACGCGGACTCGCCGATGTTCGCCGCAGTGTCACCGATGATGGTGTGCAGCAAGGCTTGTTGCTCGCGCCGGCCTCGCTCGGCCGCGCGATCCATACCGCCGGGCAGTGCCAGCGCCACCCCGCTGCGGATCAGATTGACCGGCATCTTCACCAGCGGGTACCACGGCGGCATGTAGGCCGGGAGGCCCAGGACCCGCATCGCACTGGGCCCGAGGAACGCGCTGGTGATCGAAAGGTGCTGCGCCCACGCCAGGCGCCGACGCAGGCCCCGGATACCGCGGTAGTGCCATGAGAGCGGATCCGCTCCCATCGGGACCGACAACTGCTTCGTCGTCTCATCGGGAACTGCCAGCGCGGTGGACGTGTGGTAGAGCACGCGGATGCTGTCGCGGAACGTCTTGGGCAGCCATTCGTCCTCCACGCCGATCAGCCATCCGACGTAGCGGGTCAGGTGCGCGACGGCGTCGAGTTCGCCTGGTGCAGGCACGATTCCCATCGCCAGCGAGGCCACCGGCGGCGCGATCAGGGCACCGACCAGCGTCGCGGCCATATCGGTCTGGTTGACGGGTAGACCCCACTCGTCGGCGCGCCAGTCCGGCATCGCGGCCACGTGCCTGCGCACGAATGCGTGGATCAACCGCACGTGCAGTGTCGACCGGTATCCGACCCCCAGGGGGGCGAGGCCGCCGTCGGAGATGACGTCCATCGCCCATTGCATCGTCTCGGCGAAGCGCTTGTTCGACCCCTTCTCCAGGGCGCCCGTGCGCAGCAGGGTCTTGTTGAACCCGGAGAACTGGTAGCCGCCGAGCAGAGACACATCGCGTGCGATCGACATGCCGTCAGAACCGCCTCGACGCAGCGCGCGCTGCCCTTTTCGGAGCTTGTCCCGGTCCAGCCACGCCGGGGCCGTCTCGACGCCGACGAAGAACTCGCGCAACGGTTCCGGGGCGTCGGGCACGTTGTCGATACCCTCGGCGAGCGCCCTCTCGAACAGTGGACGCATCTGCGCCATCCCCGCCGACGACATCCAGTCGACCAGGCGGTCCATCGGATCGTCCCCGGCCGTCAATCGCTCGCCGAGCCGGCGCCATTGCCGCGCGTCGGGATTGCGAACGCCGAGCATCATCGCGAACGTCCGAATGGCGCCGGGGACGGCAAGCGGCCGTTCGGGATGGCGGGCCGGGATGTCCAACGTGACCTCCTGGACAGAGCCGACCGAAGCCGACTGACTACGTATGTAGTCAGAATCTAGGCTGCAGGTAGGGTGCTGTCAATGAAGCGCGTACAGGTGATGCGCGGCTACGGCGGCGTCAGTGCGGCCGACCGCCGCACGGAACGACGGGTCAAGCTGCTCGCCGCCGGACGCCAGATCTGGGGCGAATCCGGGATCACCGAGGTGACGGTGCGCGCCGTCTGCACCGCCGCGGGGCTGACGTCGCGCTATTTCTACGAACAGTTCGAGAGCCGAGACGCGTTGCTGTTCGCCATTTCCGACGACGTGCGGGACCAGTTGCTCACCGCGCTGGTGAACGCGGGCGTCGGCGACCCGGGCACGCTGACCGACAAGTTGCGGTCAGCGCTCACCGCGTTCCTCGACATCATTGCCGCCGACCCCCACATCCACCGCATCGCCACCGGCGACGTGAGCAGCGTTGCCGGTCTGGCACAGCACCGCACGCACATCCTGGAGATGATCACCGCCCTGATCGTCCAACTCGCACCCGATGTCCTGCACTCCGCGACACCGAGCGCGGCCGAGCTACGCCGCGGCGCTCAGTTCATGGTCGGTGGGGTGAACCAGATCATCGAAGCCTGGCTTGCCGATCCCGCCGAAACCACCGAGGATCTCGCGGCCGAATGCGCCGACCTCTGCGTCGCGGTGGTGCGAGGCGTCACCCGGTCGGGCGAGTAGCTCACATCCAGGTGGGCGGCCTGATCGAATTCGCCACGTCGACAAGCCGGTAGCGATGGCGCCGCCGTGGCGAGTGCCGCGCCAGTTCCCGCAACACCTCCTCGATGCCGACGCGCAAACCTCGTTGGTCGAAGGCGTGGCCGAGAATCTGCTCGCCGGTGGGGCTCGCCGCGCCGGACCGGAGCCAGTCGAGCGCGACGCCGAGAACGAATGCGCGGATCTGCAGAACGCGCGGCTCGGTCTCGGGCAGGCCGCCCACACGCCGTGCGGCATCCCCTAAGTCCGCCTCGGTGATCTCCGAGCTGGTGCGCCCGTCGAGCAGCATCACCGCCGACGTCAGTCGGGCCTCCCCGTAATGGCGCGAGGTCAGCGGAACGTGATCGAGCACATCGATCGCGGCGGGCCGGTCGCCCTGGCCGGCAAGAAGCCGGGCCAAGCCGAACGCTGCGCTGACCATCGCATGATCGGTGCGCCACAACGTCCGGTAGTACCGTTCTGCCAACTGCCGCAACCGTTGGGCATCCGGCGCGTCATCAGTGGCGAGCAGCAGTTCAGCTGTCGCGGCTGCCGCCAGCTTGGGCGCGGCCTCACCCGGAAGCAGTGCCACGACCCGCTCGAAGCATGCCAGCGCCGCCCCGAGATCGCCGGTCGCCAGGCCGGCGATCCCGTCGTCCCAGTCCTCCCGCCATTCGTCGTCGGCTTCCTCCACCGGGACCGGCTCCGGCAGGGCGGCCGCGACGTCGCGGGCCTCCAGCGCAACGGTGCGTCGACGGCCGTCGACGAACACATCGGTACCTTGCAACGCCAGATCGACGCCGAAGCTCGAGCGTGGCGGGTTGAACAGCGTGGACACCCGGGGGGTCGGCGAGCCGGTCTGTTCGGCGATGATCTCGTGCAGGACACCCCGGCACTGGTCGGCCATCTCCTCGACCGATGAGAACCGTTGCGCCGGACGGGGGTTGGTCGCACGGGCCAGCAGCCGATAGAAGGATTCGTAGCGCGCGAACAAGGGCACCTCGTCGCGGGCCGGCAATGTCTCGGCATGGCGATCGTTGGGCAGGTCGACGGTCAGCTTGGCCAGCGTACGGCCCACCGTGTAGACGTCGGTGGCGATCGATGGGCCGGTGCGGACGATCTCGGGCGCCTGAAAGCCCTTGGTGCCGTAGATATACCCGAAATCCCCGACGCCCGACACCGCACCCATGTCGATCAACTCGATGTTGTCCTCGGTCAGCATGATGTTGTCGGGCTTGAGATCGTTGTAGACCAGGCCGAGCGAGTGCAGATAGGACAGCGACGGCATGACGTCGAGCAGATAGCCGAGCGCCTGCTCCACCGGCATCATCGGTTTGTCTGCTCCGCCCGACGCCGCCTGCTGCTTGTCCAGGATGGCCTCCAGCGTGGTCCCGCCGATGTACTCCATCACGATGTAGCCGACCGGGCGGCCGTCGAACCCCGGGTGTTCGACGAAGTTGTAGATCTTGACGATTCCGGGGTGGTTCACCATCGCGAGGAACTGGCGTTCGGCGACGACGATCGCCTGCGCCTGTTGCGCTTCGGGTTGGAGCAGGCCTTTGAGCACCACCCACCGATCGCTGACATTGCGGTCGATCGCCAAATAGATCCAGCCGACACCGCCGTGGGCGATACAGCCCTGAACCTCGTACTGGCCCGCAACCAGCTCGCCGGTCTCGAGTTGCGGCGAGAACGAGAACAGCGCGCCGCAATGCGGGCACACCCCTTCGCTCGGACCTGGCCCCCGGGCGCTCCCCCGGCCCACCGGTCGACCACACCCGCCGCACTCCCGTTTGGACTCGGCGACAACAGGATTGGTGAGTATCGCCCCGGCAGGTTCGATGTCCTCCCGGATCGGGATCTCGACCAGGCCATCCCCGATCCGACGACGCCCGGTACGCAGCCGCGGACGGGTGCCCTCGACCTTGACCGGTGCCGATTCGGTCACCAGGACGGCTCGCGTTCCTTCCTGCCCCGCCATGTCAGTCCCGGTAACTCGGGGCCGGTGGACTCGGCGGCGGGCCCAACACGGCGAGCCATTTGCGGTACAGCGACAGCCAGGTCCCGTCTCGGCGGATCCGCTCCAGACTCGCGTTGACAGCCCGCACCAGATCCTCGCGGGACTTGTTCATACCGATGCCGTAGGGCTCCCCCTCCAGACTGGGACCGACCAGGTGCAGGTACGGATCCTGCACGGCCATGCCGGCCAGGATCGTGTCGTCGGTGCTGGCGGCATCGGCCTGCCCCTGCTGCAGCGCCACCAGGCAGTCGTCCCAATTCTGAACGGCCAACAGGATCGCCGCCGGCGCCACCCGGGCGACCGTGGCCAGCGATGTCGTATCCACCTGCGAGCACACCCGCTTCCCCGCCAGGTCGGCCGGCCCCCGGATCGGCGAGTCCGTGGGAACGAGCAGCCGTTGGTGCGCGTCGAAATACTCCGTGGAGAAGGCGATCTGCTCCGCGCGGGCGCAGGTGATGGTCATCGCCTTCACCACGATGTCGACGGTGCCATCCTGCAGGGCAGTGATGCGCTCGGGCGAAGTCAGCAGGCGGAACTCCACCTTGCCGGGGTCGCCGAGCACGTCGCGGGCCACCTC
Source organism: Mycobacterium sp. 48b (assembly GCF_048282725.1). NCBI lineage: Bacteria > Bacillati > Actinomycetota > Actinomycetes > Mycobacteriales > Mycobacteriaceae > Mycobacterium > Mycobacterium sp. 48b. The sequence continues at coordinate 3,911,724 of NZ_JBLVUL010000001.1, read as the reverse complement.
ACGCGCGATGTCGACGTCGAAGCCGGTCAATTCGCCGGACACCGGATCGCGGAAACTCATCAGATTGGTGTTCTGGTCGATACCGACCACCAGCCGGCCCCGCTGCCGGATCGCCTGCACTGCCGGTCCGGACACCTCCGAAGGGCGCAAACTCGCGGTGGCATCACAACTCTCGACCGGCACACCGTGAACTCCGGAGGCCACGGCGGCGCCGCTGGGCGTCGGCATCGTGGTGAGCGACGCCGGTATCTGGACCAGCGGTTGCGTCGTGGAGCATCCCGCCACCACAGCCGCGGCGAGAACGAGAAGTCCGACCGGGGCCCGCATCAGTGGTACTCGCTCAGTCTCGGCGCGATACCGGCGGCAACAGCGAGCGCGGCCAGCACACTGACGGCCGCGGCGCCGGCGGGTAACGCACTCAGCGCCGCATACGCACGGGCGATCCCGTCGCGCTGCCGATCCCGCAATCGCGCGATGTCCTCCCCCAGCGCCTGATCCAGCCGGGTGAACTGCGCAGTCGCCCCCTGCACCTCGTCGTCCCGGGCGATCGCCACGGCACCGGGATAGTCACCGCTGCCCAGCTTTCCGCGAATCTCGAGATGCGCGGTTCTCCAGCCGTGCAGCGCGTCCTGCGCCCCGCCGACCGGATGCGTGTCGAGGATCCGCCCGACCTGCGTGGTCCGCTCTTCGAATCGAATATCGGAGCGCGTGTCGGAACCACGTTTGAGCAACCCGAGGATTTCGTCCGCACGGGCCTGCTGCACCAGGATGCGGGCGGTCACCGCCGATTCCAGCGGTTCACCTCCAGCCGTGCGGGCACCGTTGACGGCATGCGTCACAACGAGTCCGGCGACCGTGAGCCACACGGCGAGCACCACCATCAACACCGATGCCAGGGCCAGTCCGGGATTGAGACGCCGATGGCTGCGCCTTGCGAGAAATACCTGCGCAAAGATCAGCACGGCCACCGCCAGCGCGGCTGCCACGATCAACGCGGGCGGCACGGCGGCCGACCGTCCCGAGGCGGTGACGGCCTCGGCCTGCGTCCGGTACAACCGCTCAGCGTCCGGAAGGACGGATTCCTGCAGCAGGGTGGACGATTCGCTGAGGTACGCGACGCCGATCGGGCGGCCGTCACGGTTGGCCGCACGAGCGGTCCCCATCATGCCGGTGTAGACCGCCAGCTGGTTGGACAGGTCGGTGAGCAATCTCAGCGACTGGATGTCGTTGGGCGACACCCCGTTCGACGCGGTGACCAGGCCGGCTGAGGCCTCTCCGACGGCGGCGTCGTAGCGGTCGCGGACATCGCGGGGCTCGACGCCGCCTGCCAGAAAAGCGGTGGCCGCGGTCGTGTTGGCGGACGAGAGGGCGCTGTAGATCCGTTGCGCGGCATCGGCCAGCGGTTCGGTGTGCAACCGCAGGGTCTGGAGTTCGCGTTGCCGATCGGCGGCCGTCACCGATGCCGCCACGCCCACGGTGAGCACCGCCGCGATCACGACGACGGCAAGCAGCGCGATCCGGCCGGGTGTGGCCCGCAGGAAGTCGACAACCGGGCGTTCCGGCTCATCGACGTCGGCCAGCACGGACTCGTCGAGGGTGAGCGCCTGCCGACTCTCCTCACCGCTGTGCACTCGACATCACCTCGCCGCGGGCTCGTCCGGAACAGCGATACCGGACTCGATCGAACGCCGACGAATGCACGGTAGCCCCCGCAAACGCGCTGCGTGGGCGTTATTACGCGGCCGCCACGCTCTCGGCGGCCAGCACCTCAGCAGCAGCACGCTCACCCGACCGGACAGCGCCGTCGATCCAGCCGCACATGATGGCCGAACTCTCGGTGCCGGCCCAGTGGATCCGCCCGCACGGCACCCGCAGCGCGGGTCCGAACTCAGTGAGCACGCCGGGCGGGGCGTGGCTGATCATCCCGCCACCCGAATACCTTTCGACCGTCCAGTTCTGCTCGTGATAGCTCACCGGTGATGCGGCCTTCGGGCCGAACCGGTCGATGAGCTCACCGATCACGACGGCTTTGCGTTCGGCGGCGTCGAGCCGTCCGAGGCGACGGGCCGCGGGCCCCTCGGTGATGACGCACATGATTCCGGGAGTTCCGGTGTCGGTACAGGCGTCGATGGTCAGCGTCGCGGGACTGCCGGGAGCGGCGGACTGCCCGCACAGCCCGTCGGCCCGCCAGAATGCCGTGTCGTAGACGACCGAGATCTTGAAGACGGCACCGCTGGGCATCCGCTGATGCAGCAACATGCGATCCACGGGAAGCATCGGCTCATAGTGGATCTGGCTCGCCACAGCCAACGGGACGGCGACGATCGCCTGCCGCGCCCGCACCGTCATGCTCTCAGCGTGGACCGTCACGCCGTCGTCATCGTGGGCGATGAGGCGCACCGGCTGCGAAAGATGCAGCGCACCACCCAGTTCGGCAGCCATCGGTCCGTAGATCGCGCCCATGCCACCGCGCACCCGCGCATCCTGCGCGCCGCCCTTGTTGGAGATGACGAAGACCGGCCCGCCACCGGACCCCATCTGGTGAAGTGCCCACAACAACGACACCTCGGATCCCGCCGAGGTATAGATACCTGCGAGCGCCATGTCCAGCATCTCGCGCGCCTGTTTGGAGCGCATGTGGCGATTGATCCACTCCCCCAAGCTGATCCGGTCCCACTCGACCGCCCGCTTCGCCTCCCACGGAGCGTCGAACGGAATCGTCTTGCACATCAACTCCACCTCGAGCAGTCCTGCCCCGAGGTTCGCGATCGCCCACGGACTCATCGCCCACGGAATCGTGCCGGAATAGCGGTGCTGCTTGCCGTCGAGGACCATCATGGCGTCGCCGTCGACGTACTCCTTGTACTCGTCAACGCCGAACTCGGCCATCAGGGCTTTGATGCGGTCCTGACCCGGCCCGATCCAGGCCCCGCCGCGGTCGATCCACGTTCCGTCGTCGAGCACCTCGGTGAAGGTCCGGCCCCCGACCCGGTCGCGCGCCTCGAGCAGGGCCACGGAGCGGCCTGCCTGCTTGAGCCGCAAGGCAGCGGCCAAGCCGGCGAAGCCCGCGCCCACCACGCAACAGTCGACATCTGCCATGCTCGACCTCCCGTTTGACGGGCCAGATTCGCTCAAATTACGCCGTCGTCAACCCCTCTGTAGGCACAGTTCACCGACTGGTGTGGTAAATGCCATAAATTTTGCCCACTTGGGCACAGGTCACTGCGATCGAGGCGCATTCGAGTGGCGCCGCGCAGCGTCCGCACCCCCTGAAACGTGGACCGTCTGCCGCGGGTGTGAGGATTGCTGACCTGGCGATTTTCCTGGGTTTGCCCATTGTTCACCGTGCGTTACCAATCGACGTGAGCGCGTCAAGCCACGGTTGACGATTGATCGCCAAAATGGTTGCCATCGACAGCACCAGAAAACTTTGCGATTCCGGGGATTATCCGCACCGCCGGTAGGGTCCGGTCCTCGTGGGTAGACACCATCTGAAAAAGGATCGGCGCCGCCGATCTGCAGCCATGGCTGCGGTCGTCGTGCCCGCGGCCGCACTCCTGGTCGTCGGCGCAGACACCGGGCCGGCAGCCAAGGGCGGCGCCGAGGTTGTCGCACCCCCTGCCGTCCAGCCGGCCGCCGCGCCCGCAGCACCGGCGGTACCCGCCGAGCGGGCCGTGCGCCGGAACATGAGGTTCCCGCTGCCCGCGGGCCGGGCCTCGGAGAAGGGCCTACAGGTCGAGACCATCCTGGCCGCTCGCGCGGTCAGCGCGCGGTTCCCCCAGATTCTGGACATCGGCGGGGTCCGGGCCGATTCCATGAAATGGCACCCGAACGGTTTGGCGATCGACGTGATGATCCCGAACTACACCACGCCGGAAGGCAAAGCCCTCGGAGACCGGATCGTCGCGTACGTCCTCGACAACGCGGATCGGTTCGGCGTGAACCACGTGATCTTCCGGCAGCAGATCTACTCCCGCGGCAGAGCTCCCCGAATGATGTCGGACCGCGGCGGGGCCACGGCCAACCACTACGACCACGTGCACATCGCCACCAACGGCGGCGGATTCCCCACCGGGCACGAAACGTACCTGACGTAATTCCGGCCGTAGCCGCCCGCGCCGTCGCGCACCGCTACGGTTTTCTCTCCGTCGGTAGACAACCGACACTCGAATCACCTGCCGTCGACCGATTCCCAGGTGATGCACAGGAACATTCCGCAGCTTCGAGGTTGTGATGCCCGGCCCGGTGCCATACGGTGTCAACCTAGTTGATTAGTCGTCCTAGAGGAATGTTCCTACGCTCCGCGCCTGTCACCGCGCATTGAAAGGGTCACGGATGCAGCGGTTTTCGATCGGACGCCGGCTGATCCAACGCTGGATGTACCTGGTCGCGGTGGTGGTGATCGCACTGGCTGGATTCGTGGTGTTCCGCCTGCACGGCGTATTCGCATCCCAGGACGTCACGTCGACACCGAGCGGATCCGGCAACGACATCGTCCCGTTCAACCCCAAGCACGTGGTCCTGGAAGTTTTCGGACCGCCCGGCACGGTCGCGACCATCACCTACCTGGACGTCGACGCCCAACCGCAGCGTGCCGACGCCGTCACGCTGCCCTGGACCTACGACACGACCACCACACAGCCCGCCGTCGCGGTCAACGTTTCCGCGCAGGGCGACAGCGAGTCGATCGGTTGCCGGATCAAGATCGACGACGTGGTCAAGGACGAGAGAACAGTGAACACCTTGAACGCCTTCACCTACTGCCTGGACAAATCCGGATGAGCGCGCAGCGGGTTCCGGATCTGATCCGGCGGTTCTCGGTGCTCATCGCCTTGTTCTGGCTGGGCCTGGCGGTGGTGACGAACGTCTTCGTGCCGCAGCTGGAAACCGTCGCGGAGTCGCACAACGTGTCACTGAGTCCCCAGGACGCACCCTCACTGCAGGCCGCGAAGCGGATCGGCAAGGTGTTCGACGAGTTCGACTCCGACAGTTCGGCGATGATCGTCCTGGAGGGCGATCAGCCGCTCGGCGCCGACGCGCACCACTATTACGACGGCTTGATCCAAAAGCTGCGCCAGGACACCGAACACGTCCAGCACATCCAAGATTTCTGGGGCGATCCGCTCACGGCGGCCGGCTCGCAGAGCGCCGACGGCAAAGCGGCACTGGTGCAGGTGTACCTCGCCGGCAATCAGGGCGAGTCGTTGGCCAACGAATCCGTCGATTCGGTGCGTCGCATCGTCGACGAAACACCTCCGCCACCGGGTGTCAGGGCCTACGTCACCGGCGCCGCTCCCCTGGTCACCGATCAGTTCGAGGTCGGCCGCCACGGCACCCTGAAGACCACGCTGATCACCCTCGGGGTGATCTTGGTGATGCTGCTGTCCCTCTACCGTCGCGTCACCACGGCAATCCTGGTGATCTTCACCGTGATGATCGAGCTGACCGCCTCACGCGGCGTCGTCGCGGTGCTCGCGAACGCCGGCATCATCGAGCTGTCGACCTACTCGACCAATCTGCTGACGCTCTTGGTCATCGCCGCCGGAACCGACTATGCGATCTTCATTCTCGGCCGCTTCCATGAAGCGCGTTACGCCGGACAGGACCGCATATCGGCGTTTAACACGATGTATCACGGCACCGCGCACATCATCCTGGGTTCGGGTCTGACGATCGCCGGCGCGGTGCTGTGCCTGACCTTCACCCGCCTCCCCTACTTCAACAGCCTCGGCGTGCCTGCCGGAATCGGTGTCCTCGTCGCCGTGCTGGCAGCGCTGACCCTGGCACCGGCGCTGCTGGTCATCGGCCGCCACTTCGGCCTGTTCGAGCCGTCCCGTCCCATGCGCACCCGGGGCTGGCGACGGATCGGTACCGCCATCGTCCGCTGGCCCGGGCCCATCCTGGTGGTGACGATCGCCGTCGCCCTGATCGGCCTGCTCGCACTGCCGAGGTACTCCACGAGCTACGACGCCCGGCCCTACATGCCTGCCGGCGCCCCCGCCAATGTGGGTTACGCGGCCGCGGAACGCCATTTCTCGGAAGCCCGGCTCAATCCCGAACTTCTGATGGTCGAAGCCGATCATGACCTACGCAATCCCACCGACATGATCCTGCTGGAGCGCGTCGCCAAGGCGGTCTTCCACACCGACGGCATCGCCCAGGTGCAATCGATCACCCGCCCACTGGGCACGCCGCTGGACCACACGTCGATCCCGTTCCAGATCAGCGCCAGCAGCGCGGCGCAGATCAACAATCTGCCCTTTCAGCAGGCCCGAACCGGCGACCTGCTCAAGCAGGTGGACGTGATCAACAACTCGATCGACATTCTGCGGCAGCAATATTCGCTGCAGCAGCAGTCGAGCGCGATCACCGACGAGCAGAGCAAGGCGTTCCAGGAGACCGTCGCCACGGCGCAGAACCTGCGCGACAAGATCGCCGACTTCGACGACCAGTTCCGTCCGCTGCGCAATTACTTCTATTGGGAGCCACACTGTTTCGACATCCCGATGTGCGCGGCGCTCCGGTCGGTGTTCGACGCCCTCGACGGCATCGACGCGTTGACCGACCAACTGGGCAACGTCTCGGGGAGTATCGCCAAGCTGGATGCGCTGCAGCCGAAGCTGTTGGCACTCATACCCCCTCAGATCGCCAGCCAGCAGACGAACCGCGACCTGACGATGACGAACTACTCCACCAATTCGGGTCTCAACGACCAGAGCGCGGCGGCGCTGCAGAACGCCACGGCATTGGGCAAGGCCTACGACGCGTCGAAGACCGATGACTCGTTCTATCTGCCCCCGGAGGCGTTCACCAACCCCGAATTCCAGCGTGGGCTCAAGCTGTTCCTGTCACCGGACGGCAAGGCCGCCCGCATGATCATCACGCACGACGGTGATCCCGCTACGCCCGAAGGCATTTCGCACATCGCCGCCATCAGGCACGCAGCGCAGGATGCCGTCAAGGGCACTCCCCTGGCGGGGTCCAAGATCTACCTGGCCGGTACTGCGGCCACGTACAAGGACATTCAGGACGGCGCCAAGTACGACCTCATGATCGCGGCGATCGCGGCACTCACCCTGATTCTGCTGGTGATGATGTTCATCACCCGAAGCATCGTCGCCGCGATCGTCATCGTGGGCACCGTGGCACTGTCGCTGGGCGCCTCGTTCGGGCTTTCCGTGCTGATCTGGCAGGACATTCTCGGGATCGACCTGTACTGGATCGTGCTGGCGCTGGCCGTGATCCTGCTGCTGGCGGTGGGGTCGGACTACAACCTGCTGTTGGTCTCCCGGTTCAAGGAGGAGATCCACGCCGGCCTCAACACCGGCATCATCCGGGCGATGGCGGGATCCGGCGCGGTGGTGACGTCCGCCGGTCTGGTGTTCGCGGCCACCATGGCTTCGTTCGTGTTCGCCGACCTGCGGATCCTCGGCCAGATCGGCACCACGATCGCCCTCGGCCTGCTGTTCGACACGCTGATCGTGCGCTCGTTCATGACGCCGGCCATCGCAACCCTGCTCGGGCGATGGTTCTGGTGGCCGCTGCGGGTGCGGCCGCGCCCGGCGAGCCAGATGCTGCAGCCCTACGGATCGCGCGCATCGGTGCGGCAACTGCTCCTGTGGGAAGACGGAGACCCGGTCGCCGGGTCGTCACGCCCGAACAAGTAGCGAAATTCAGTCCTTACCAACAGCACTGAGCTCATCGGCCGGTTCGGGTGCCGTCACCGAAACCTGCCCCAGCTTTCCCTTCAGTCCCGCGACCCGGCGCAACTGTGCCGCGATGTTCATCGACGTCAGCATCGGGATTCCGCCGATGAATGTCCGGAACGAGGGGTTGCCACCGTGGACGTGCAGTTCGTAGAGGCAGCCGACCACATAGAAGAACCCCATGCTGAACAGAACGGCGGGGATGGCGTAGGCGAGCGGTGACCGGGCGTCGGTCACGAGTTCGGTCGCGTAGTCGAACTCTTCCCGCGACATCGGCTCGCGCTTGCGCAGTTTGGCCAGAACGGCCTTGTGCGCGCCCACTTGTTCACCGAGCGCAGCAGGAGTTCGCCGCTCCAGCCGGCCGATGTAGACGAAGACGCACGCGGCGAACGTCGCTGCCATCACGGCGGCGAGAACCGTGAGATCACCCCAGACACCGAGATCCACCGTGGCCGCTCCTCTGCTTGCCGTTGAAGTCCACCATCTGACGACACCGTCAGCCCTGACGGTTACCTAGACCTGCTAGAAAACGCTACTCCAGTTTACGAAAACCGGAACCGCGGCACATCAGTCGGGGCGCAGCCACTGAAATTTCCGGCATAGCGGCCAATGACGACAGCCGGCGCGCATACGATTGCCTGACCGGAGAACTTCGACGCGAAGGGTCCGTGACTCAATGCCAGAACCCATCCACGGCTGGCTGACCACCGAGACGCTGTCCACCAGCTATGGCGATTTCAGGTTCGAGGGTGGCTACCCAGCCGGGGACACGGGGACGCGACTGCTGCGCCAACTCAAGCTCAACCGGGCCATCGAGGTCTACCTCACTCAGATGATGCCGGTCAGCCAGATCGCGGTGCGAGAGGGATTGCGGGCCTTCGGTGCCACGTCACCTCAGCAGATCGTGATCTGGGAGCAGTTGATGGACTCCCGTACGGTGCTGCTGACCGCCAACGCCGAGACCGTTTATGCGATAGCCCTGCTAGACCTGAAAGCGGACGGTCCGACCGTGATCGAAGCACCGCCGCACATGCTCGGCTTCATCCAGGACGGCATCCAACGCTATGTCATGGACGTCGGGATGCTCGGTCCCGACAAGGGAGCAGGCGGCAAGTTCCTGGTGCTTCCACCCGGCTATGACGGCGAGGTCCCCGATGGCTACTTCGCCGCCCGGTCACCCACGTATTCCGCGATGTTCGCCATTCGGGGATTTCAGTCCGACGGCAGCACCGAGCGGGCGATCGCGCTGATGGAACAGGCCAAGGTCTACCCACTGGCGCGGGCCGACTCCCAGCCGAAAACAGTGTTCATCAACGGATCCCGCAGGCACATCGACACTTTGTTTCCGGACACCGCACGTTTCTTCGACTTGCTGGCGATGCTGGTGGAAGAAGAGCCGGCCGAGATCTTCGGCCCGCTGGAGCGCTTCCAGATGCAAGCCATCGGCATCATCAAGGGCACCCGGTTCGCCCCCGACGACGACACCCGGGAACTGCTGAACGAGGCAGCCCGGATCGGCGGAGCGATGGCGCGCGCGAACACATACGGATCATTGGATGTCTACTTCTACCCCGACAAACAGTGGCAAGGCATCACCTCCGTCCCATACACGTTCAACTTCGACGGGGTGCCACAGATCGACATCCGCAACAACGTCTACTACATGGCTGCGGGCAATTCACCGGCCATGATGGACAAGAACGTGGGCCAAGGCTCGCAGTACCTGTGGACCTACCGTGATGCCGACGGCGACTACCTGCAGGGTGACAACGACTACCGGCTGCACATCGAACCGGGTATACCGGCGATGAACTTCTGGTCCGTCGTCGTCTATGACGCCCTGAGCAGGTCCCAACTGCAGACCAGCCAACCGCTCCCGTCGGTCAGCACCTACACCGAGCCAGAGGTCAACGCCGACGGATCGATCGACATCATGTTCGCATCCAAACCGCCTGCTGGACAATTTAACTGGATTCAGACCGTTCCCGGCCGCGGCTTCTTCGCCATGTTCCGGTTCTACAGCCCGACCGAGGCGTTCTTCGACAAGACCTGGCAACTCGACGACATCCGGCGGTGTTCGTCGTGACCGCAGTGCGCATTTGACGCTCCAGCGAAGGGAAGTTTCCGATGACCGCGAGCCGCTCTCGGCCGATGACCGCACTGGCGGTGGGAACCACGATCGTAACGGTGCTGGCCGTGGGGGGCTGCGCCAACCAGAGCGGCGAACCCACATCGACGACTACCACCGCTGCGTCTGGCTCGCCCCAGGCCACCGCACCCACGACGCAGGTTCCGGACAACCCCTTCCTGGCCGCCCCTGTCTACGGCATCACTCACGTCGACAACGCCCAGTCGGACACTTTCCCGTATCCCGCTTCCAGAGGAACGTTCCACATCGACCCCCGAAAGATGCCGCGGGTCCCGGGCGGTCCGGTGAACATCATGACGATGGCGTCGACGTCCCCGGACTACATGTGGGCCAGCTCGTCCGGCGGGGTGCGCTACGTCGACGTCCGAGACGGCGGGTTCAAGCAGGTCGCCAGTGCCGACACCCCGGGCATCCCACCGATCAGCACCGAAACCCTCGACAAGGCACTGGGTCAGACGTTCACCGATCCCGCACAGGTCGAGTCCGTGGTGCGCAATGACCTGAAGACCGACTGGACGCGCATCTCCAACGGCGTCTACGGCTTGGTCGACAAGGACAACCACATCTACTACGTCACGCAGAATTCCGAGATCGTCATCTTCGGGTTGAAGGATCCCAACAACCCCGCCGCCGGAATTGAGATCGTCAAGCGTCTGGACTTCAAGCCCCGTCTGACAGAGCGGGCGAGCATCGGCGGGCTCCCCGAGATCATCGTCGGGGTGAACATGACCTACGACGGCAAGATCATCGTCTTGTCCACCAATGCGGTGTTCGCGCTTGATCGCAATCTCGAAGGCGAGCCGCAGGAAATCCGTTTCGGGCCCGACGAAGTGGTGTCGAACTCGTTCTCCATCGACGACAAGGGCGGCATGTATATCGCCTCCGACAAGGTCATGCACAAGGTGGTCTGGACCGGGACCAAACTGTCCGACGAACCGGCCGACGGCGCCTGGAGCGCATTTTACGACTTCGGTCAGGAGCCGCCGTCGGTGAAGTTCGGCATCGGAACCGGATCCACCCCGACGCTGATGGGCTTCGGTGATGACGCCGATAAGCTTGTGGTGATCACCGACGGCGCCGATCGGATGAAACTGGTCGCATTCTGGCGCGACGCCATTCCGGAGGGATTCCAACAGAAGCCGGGAACCGGATCGAACCGCATCGCCGACCAGATCCCGGTGACAGCGGGCCTGGATCCTGCACCGCAGTTCATCCAGAGCGAACAGTCGGTGGTGGTCAACGGGTACGGCGCTTTCGTGGTCAACAACATCCGTCCGCAGGGCAGTAAGGACCGCATGGTCGACGTGCTCTCCGGCGGCCCGGTCTTCGACCCCCCGCACGGCATGCAGCGCTTCGAATGGGACACGACGTCGCACAACTGGCGCTCGGCGTGGGAACGCGGCGACGTGGTGTCCACCTCGATGGTGCCGTCCGCCAGCAGCGCCTCGAAAATGGTGTTCGTCAACGGCTACACCAAGGCCGACGGCTGGGAGGTCACCGGGCTGGACTGGAACACCGGAGAAACCGTGCAGCGCACCATCTTCGGCCAGGACAACCTCGGCAACGGCGCATACGCGCTCATCCAGTTCACACCGAACGGCGACCTGTTGTTCAACAGCGTCGGTGGACCGTTCAGGGCAAAGCTGGCGAACTGATGACCCCGACACCTCCCCCACGTAATCCATTCCTCGCGGAATCCAACTACTGCGTGGTACATGCCAATTCGGCGCAGACGGACTCGACCACCGATGCCGGCCCAAAAGGGCCGACGCGTGAGCTCGCACCCGGGGAGATGCGCTACCACGACCTGGGTCTGTGGAATCTCCTCTACCTGGTGTCAGGCCCGTACGCCGACGGCGGTCGCACGGTCTGGACCAACGGCTCGCAGTACCTGACCAAGTTCGACTACGACACGTTCGACATCATCGCGTCGCTACGGGTCCCGGGCGACGACCACGCCGACGGCCTGACTCACGAGAACTTCATCGACGTATTCGATTCCGACGCGTCGTTCGACCAGAAGTGGTCGGTGGCACAGCAATCCGGCCTGCCGCCGGTGGACGGGGTCTACACGTTGCTCGATGTCGACAACCAGTACGTGGTGGCCGGCAAGGGATTCGTCCGGATCTATGGCGATGAAACCCCGGGAGATCGACTCTCCGGAATTGCCATCCGCTCGCACTGGGACCAGCCGGCCGCGATCACCGGCGCGTTCATGGGGATGAACATGACCTACGACGGGCGCATCGTGCTGGCCACCACCGACGGATACGTCCTGGCGCTGTCCCGCGACTTCACCGATGTGCAATCCGTACGACTTCCGTTCGCCCAATCCGAGATTCCAGACCTGCCTGAGGGAGTGTCGTGGATACGCAACGGGTTCTGCATCGACGAGCACGGCGGCATCTACGTCGCCTCGCTGAACCACCTGCACAAGGTGATCTGGACCGGCAGCACGTTGTCCATCGACCAGGCGGCCGGCGCGTGGCACGAACCGTACAGCAACTCGCTGGGCCGGGGCACCGGCGCGACCCCGTCCCTGGTCGGCTTCGGTGACGAACCTGACAAGCTCGTGGTCCTCACCGACGGGGACGTGTTGATGAACGTCACCGCCTACTGGCGCGACGAGATCCCCTCCGACTGGACGCAACTCGACCATGCACCGTCGCGGCGCATTGCCGGGATGGTGCCGGCCGACTTTGGCGACCTCGAACTGACAGCGGCACAGTCCGAGCAGTCCGTCGTCTGCTCCGGGTACGGCATGTTCGTCGTCAACAACGAACCGCGCAACGTTCCCCGAGAGATCCTCGACGACCCCCAATCCAAGCTGATCTTCATCGGGTACCTGAGCTACCAGACAGAGTTCGCACCCAGGGGCGGCCAGAAGTTCGAATGGGATCCGCAATCGAAGTCGCTGCGGGCCGCGTGGACCAACACCGAGGTCACCTCCCCCAACTGTGTGCCCTTCGTCTCCACGGCCTCGAACCTGGTGTATCTGTCGGGTGCCCGCGACAACCAGTGGACCTTGGAGGGCATCGACTGGGCCACAGGGGAAAGCGCTTTCCACTACATACTCGGTGGTGCGCGGTTCAACAGCTTCTACTCACAACCCGCGGTCGATGCGCTGGGGCGTGTGACGGTCAGCGCCCTGTACGGGTCGCTGCGGATCCAGCCGGCGTAGGCGATATCGCAATTGGAGATGTTGTTCAAGGAGTTGGCGGAGCCGCCGGCCGGTCAACGCGGTCGCCGGGCGCTACTCCGTGCCGTCGAATGCTTCGAGGCGCCGGCCCACCCGGGCCAGCGCCTCATCGAAGACATCCACCTTTTCGCCACGCTTCTCGTTCGCCGGCTGCGCGGCGCCACGGGCGCCTTCGGACTCCACCCGCGCCGCACCCTGGCGGCGCAACAAGCTGAAGTTCTTCTCACGTGCTTGTCTGAGCCGACTCTGCAAGTCCTTCAGCGACTTCTCGTCCATGCGCGCCAGAGCCTCGGGATGACTCTCAGCGATCAACGAGCTTTCCTGCGCGGTCAGGTTCACGTGGTTGCTCACCATTGATTCATAGCGCGGGCCGGCCATCCCGGGGAAGGGATTCGCTATGTGAGGCAAACATCAGGCGGTGGAATTGCGGATCTTCGGCGTGCCGGGACCGGTATCGGAGGCAACCGGCGCGATGATGCAGATGTGGTTGTTGATGCGAATGTGACAAACGTCGTGCCGGTGCCCGAAACGTCCGAGCCGAAGGCAGGCGAGGTGCAGGGTGAACCACAGACTGGCGCCGAGGCGCCCTCGGATCAGCAGCGGGTGTGGTCGATGCCCAAGCCCACGGTGACGCGCGAGCAGGCCGACAAAGTCGCACAAGTCGCGCGCACTGCCGCTACGGCCGTTATCGGGTTCGTCGCCGGCATTGCTCGATCTGGCAGGAACGCCTTACGGCATTTGTCCCAAGCGATCGCGGCAGTGCCGCCGGCCGTGCGCCTGGTGACCGCGGTGGGCGTGACCATGCTCCTGGGCATCGTCGGGGCAATCGCACTTCAGAACTCACTCGGACTGGCCTGCATCGTCGTGGTGGTCCCGGTGTGCTCGTTCGCCCTCGGCGCGCTCGGACACCGTTGGTACAGCGGACTCGGCGTTGAACCCGCACCGCGCGTGGAAAGCCACGGACCCTCGGCACCGGAGCTGCAGCGTTCGGTCGAGTACGTCGACAAGAAGCTCGCGACCGCTCTCAATGCATTCGGCGCCGAACGTCAGCAACACGCGATGATCGCGCTGTTCCAGGCCAAGACCGCCGTCGAACTCACCCTCGGGACGGAACAGGACGAGGCGAGCCACATCGATGTGCTGTTGTCCATGGAAGGCCACGACGCACGGCCGCGCATCAGGGCAGGCTCCGCGCCCAAGTCCTTGCGAGAAAGCAATTCCCTGGCGGCGTCATGAGCAACCGCCTCACCGGCCAGGTCGCGCTCATCGAGGACGACTACACCTTGGTCATCAACCGCGGTGCCGAGGCAGGCGTCGTGCCCGGCATGGTCTTCGCCGTGCACTCCGAGTCGGATCAGGTGATCACCGATCCCGAATCCGGCCGGGAATTGGGCAGACTCACGCGCGAGAAGCTTCGGGTGCGGGTGTTCGATGTGCAGCCGCTGTTCTCCCGCGCACACACCTTCGCCAGGACCGACGACTTCTACGGCCTGTTCCAGGCGACGGCCGTGGTGACGATAGACGTCGGTGACAGCCTCGAATTGGTGCCCGCGGAATCCGGGGTTCGTCGGGCCGTATCCGGGTAGTTCGGTGGCGTGCCTGCAACCGTCGCTGCGGGCAGAGGCGGTGTATCAGCTTCTCGGCCTTATGATCCCGGCGGAAAGCAGCAACTTCAGGAGCTCGTCGCCCCTGTTGGTGGTGCCCTGAGCTCCTCGGGAGAGTGTCTCACGAACGTGGGCCGGGTCCCGCGAACCGGCATAGATGAAGTACGGCAACTGAATACCCCGCCGTCGTACCGCCTCCAACAACGTGTAGCCGGCCCGAGGATCCGGAGGCCGGCCCATATCGCTGATGACGGCAGCGAAGTTGTGGCGGCCCAATTCCTGTAGCGCGGCGTCGGTCGACTCGGCGAGAACGAAGTCGATGCCGTAGGCCGCCATGGCTTGGCGCTCCATGATGTTGTTGTCGGGCCGGTCATCAACCCACAGCACCATGGTGCGGTCCGCGACCAGCGCGGGTCCGCGTGCCTCGTCGATGTCCTCGACGAGCTGCCGAACCTCCGGGTCCACGGAGACCGCCTGCGCCGCCCTGACTCCCGGCCTCGGTTCCGTGCCGGCGCGCGCCATCGCTTCGGCGATCTGCCCCGCCAACTGCAGCAGGACGCCACGATTCTCGGGATCGGTAGGTATTCCGTTGGCCTGGCCCCGGTAATCGAATCGCTGCCGACCGGCGATGAGGGTGGCCAGGGGATCGGTTTCCAACAACTCCGGGCGCTCCAGCACTGGAGCCGTCACGAAGTAGATCGGCAGTATCAGATCCTTGCGGCCCAGCGACGCCTCGTGCCGTTGAAAGCGGTCCAGCTCATCCCGACATGCGGGGCTGGTGAAGTACAGCGCTGTGATCACCGGGATGAAGAACACCGATCCGGCGATCGCGCCTGCCAGTTTGTCTCGCCAATCCTCGCCCAGCCCGATGCCGTCCACGTCCTGAAAGATCGTGAAGTCCCGATTGCCCGTCACCACTTGCACGCCGAGTTCGAGTACTTGGCGCATGGCGGTGATGTTGCCGCCGAAGAATCTGTCGTCGGGGTGCGTATAACTCAGAAATGCCTCGAACCGAGTGGTCACCGGTGCCATCCCCCCTGAAGCTGCGCAGTAACAGTTCCAGCTGCTCGGAGCATATACGCGGTTTGGCTGCCGGGCCGTAGGTCTCTGGGTACACGTCATGGACGTTGATCGACGAGAGACAGACAGCGCTCGCCCCACTTCGACGGACCCCAGTGTGCTCGACCAAAAATAGCGGTGAACCAGGAGTCAGAAGTCGATCGGAACATGAAAAAAACCGCCTGCGAACAGGCGGTTCTCTTGTCGGGCTGACAGGATTTGAACCTGCGACCACTTGACCCCCAGGAGTGTAGACCACTGTTTTCCCTGATTCAGGCCGCTGCCCATGCGTCTTTGACCTGCATAAACATAGCAGAGTGGATAGGCGGGATTAGCCGTTGAGTGGGAACTATGTGTGAAGTCGGGCCGGGAGTTCGGGTGGCTCGGCCTGCGCAGACCGCACGGACTCGGTTCAGAATGTCACGTCCGCACGGTCGACACCACGCTGTTCGACGGGCTTAGTGCGAGTCGGTGTTCGCGCCGCGCAGAGCCCGGTCACCAGGGTGCGGTGACACTGACGCCGTGTCGATGAACCTGACTGTTTCCGCATCCACCGATGGCCCCGACGACGCCGAGACCCTGGCGCTGATCCTTGAATCCGTCGCCTCCCAGATCCGCGCGGCAGGCGGTGACCCGGTGCACGCTGACGGAGAATTCGACGTGACCGCCGGCGGGCAGAAGCAGCAGGTGTTCCTGTCGTTCGTCGCGAGATAGTCCGAAGTGGGGCTGGCGACGGCGTCGACCAGCAATCAGCGCCTCCCCGCCGCGGTGGGTCGAAGATGACAAGGGCACGGTGCTGGTGCGGCTGAGCGGGACCAGCTCCGCGGTGCGCAGCCCGGCCCTGGCATCTCTCATCGCTGATCACGGTTTCCCGCCCGGAAGTTGGGTCGCAGACGGTGACGGGTTCCTGTTCGCTGCGGCTTGAGCCGGGCCGGCGCCAATCTGGTTCCAGTTTCGTTTCAGCGCAACCGTTCCGGGATCTGGTGGTCGTATCCGGGCAGCAATTTTCGTTCCCCGAAGCGCGTGGTGTTCTCCGGATCCTCACGCACGAAGTGCGCGACGGTGGACGCCTGGCCTACCAGCTCGCCATCGATGTAGACCTCGGCGGTGCGGTTGTCTCGGGCACCGGCCGGCAGGTAGGTGGCCCGGCCTTCGCGTGCAGCGTTGAGCACGTTGATGCGTAGCTGCTCGAAGTTCGTGCTGCCCATGGATGATTCCTCTCGTCGGCGGATGGCAGCGCGACTCTGCCCGCGCCGTTCTCCGACCGGCGAACGCGGCGCGTCGCGGTCCTCCCGCCGGATCACTCTCAGGACGTGACATCGCGGCGGGGGTGGCGAGATGCGCCTGCCCACTGGTGCTGGTCGCGCCGTGCACACCGGTGATGTGCGGGCCCTGCCACGATGCCGACATGACCTACAACGGACGCGCGGTGCTCGAACAGGTCGCCGCACAACACAGATGGGCCACCGTCTCGGTGACCCCGTGCTTCGAAGACCAGGAGCAGGTCGTCTACGGCCGTGACGGTATCGAGATTCTGATCGTGTGGACGCCACTGAACACCGCGACGGCCGTGGTGAAGAACTACGGAAAGCCCGATGAGTCTGTGGCGAACGGTCCACTGGGCCTGGTCACCGCTCGCGGCTGGATGGAGGAGAACCGCTGATGTCGATCATCGATGGCGGCGTTGAGAAGACCCTGACCTACGACGAGGCCGCGGCGATCCTGGCCGAGCCCGGCTACGACGCCTACGGCCGCCTACGGCTCTACGGGGTCATCGCAGACGGTGAATCCGCCGGCCAGCTCACCGCCATCAAGTCGCAGCAGAATCTCGACCGGTTCAGCTACACCCACATCTGCTCCGTCGAAAGGTAAGGCGCCGTGGTCGAACTCGGCAATGTTGTCAAGACCGCTAATGGCGCGATCGGCGCCGTCGTCGACTGGCTCGACCACGGGATGCGTCCAGGCATCTTCACCATTGAGTGGGACGAGACCACGTTCACCGGTGACGCACCCCCACGCCACTGGACGCGCGCGCAAAGCGAAGCCTTGACAATCCTGAGCTGATCTCCTCCAAAAGCACTCGCGCCGAGCATCGTGCTCCCGTGCGATGGCTGCCACTATGCGCGCATGCCAACACACGGTGGACTCGACGACGCCCAACGCCAACAACTCTGCGAATCGAAAGTGACGCTCGACGGGGAGCCAGCACGCATCATCGGCTGGGCCCACCCATTCGCCACGGTGTCGCGTAGCGATGGGCGAGGCGGCCGCGTCGAATTCGCATGGGCGACAGCAGCCCGCATCGTGGATGCCGGCGGGGCATTCCAGTCGTGAGCACCGCGACTGTCTTCGTGCACCTGGACTACGACGTGTGGGACCACCGCGAGACCGAAGCGATCCGGGTGTCGCGCCACGGCCGCGCTGACGTGTACCTCCCCCAAGGCCAGCGAGCCACCGGGCAGTGGGACGACGCCAACACCGCCGCCGTCACCGGCGCGATCGCACACCGCTTCGGACTCGATGACGAGGAACGCAGCCGCGGCGTGTTCGTGGAAGCAGCCGCGGCGATCGAGCAGAACGACCCGCGCTGGATCGTCACCTTCGCGCTCTGAGAACAGCAGCGTGACCCTCCGCTGCTCTGTCGTGCGCGCCGCGATGTCGTCGACGTTGAGGAGACCTGGACCGGATCGGAGCGATTGCTCGGATCTGTGACGGGAAATGCCGCACCGGCGCCACTACGACAGCGATTGATCGGCCGCGGCTGTCGAGTCAGTCAGCCGCGGCCAGGAGATATCGACCAACTCACCATTGATCTCGGTGGCGTAGCGCTCTGCTTCGCCATACTCCGCCTCGGTGAAGCACCGCACGGCGAATGGATTTCCGTCAGCGCGCACGAGGATGGTGAGATCCTTCAGCTCGACATCCCGGCGAGCTGGTTTGACGCGCTGCACCATCTCCTCAGCCATGCACAGCATCTTCGCACCGAGGCTCGACAGCTTCGGACATCGGGGGACGTGATGTGCGTCAGTGTCGCGGCCCGCCGTGTCCCGCCCTCCGAGCCCGCAGCTGCGCCTGGAGCTGTTGGTGGTGACAGGCGCTGGCACCGCAGCGGACCGGAGCACCGCTCGCTCCCGAGCTGCAGTGTTCGTCGCCCGCGGCGGCTGCTGTCAGACGGTCAGGTCCAGGATCATGGCGCTCTTCACGAAGTTGCCGCCGTCGTCGGCTAGGCCGATGATCCGGGTCGGTCCGCGCTGCGCGGTGTAGCGGATGTGGTAGTGGCCGTGGTACAGCACCGTTGGCGTGGTGGCGTCTACAACCTCGCCGACAAGCTGCCGATGCAGGTCGGCCTGGTACAGCTCGGCTGGCGGGAAACCGCCGGGCAGACCCGGGATCTCGTAGCCGTCCGGTGCATCGTGCGCGACGATCACGTCGACCGGGCCGCCGCTGATCGCGTGGGAGACATCAGCTGCGGTGAGACGTTCCTCGGGCCACCAACTCACGCCGGGCTTGCGCATGGGGCGGTCCACCGAGTGCGCGCCACCCAAGGCCATCCACGTCTTGCCGTGCCAGCGCCAGCGCAGGCCGCGGGGCAGGTGGAAGATGTGCGACCGGATCTGGCGCAGTCCCGTGTCGGGGTCAGCCGGCAGGTCGTACAACGCATCAAAGCATTCATGGTTGCCGTCGACCCACAGCACTGTGACGCCGTGACGTGCACAGGCCATGTCGATCTCGTCGAGATAGTCGTCGGTACGACGCCCCGGAACCCAGAATCCAAAATCTCCAAGCTGCAGCAGCACCGGGATGCCGCGGACACCTGCGGACCGGATCAGCGACGTCGCCCAGCCAGTGTTGCCGTGCCAGTCGCCGGCCAGCATCACCGTGCTGGGCCCCGGCTCGTGCAGAACGGTCGTCATCGAATCATGGTCCGTGACAGAAGTGATGTGGAGCAATTGGTTTTCGGGTCAGAGCCTGTGGCGGATCTAATGGCGGGCCAAATGAATTCGGGGGCGGCGGATCGCCTCGCGACAGGCCCCGGCAGGCAGGTAACTGGCCAGATCCTGGTGCGTGGCGATGAGCGCATCTCTGCGCAGCTCAGCTCAGTAGTCGCGGGACTGTTGACAGAGAAAATATGCGAGGCCCCGACTGGAGCCGGGGCCTCGCATCCCACGTGTGTTCCACCACCAAGGAGAACGCCTCCAATATATATCGCAGAACCAGCCACCACCAGGGTCGACACCTGCACTCGACCTCACTCTCCCTGCCATTTGAGGAAGTCGAGCACGATCCAGCAAATAGCACCGATGATTGTGGCGTACACCAACATGCCGAGGTCCGCCAGGTAGAGGCAGCCCAGTACCGAACCGACCGAGCCAGCGGTGATGAGAACCATGACGCGTCGGGTCATCGCACAACCAGATCGGCGATCAGGCCTGCTAGACAAGGGTTCTCACCGATGGCAGTTCCGGCCAGCACCGCGGCACACAACAGTGTGGTTGCGAGGACGAGCCGGTGTGCGGTGCGTTCGTGCATGGTGCGATTCCATGGCAGTTGCCGCCGCGGGGAGCTGATTCCGCCTCGCATCCCAACCTCCTTCTATCTCTATTTTGGAGATTACAGTGCTGAGGTGGCGACAGCGCGGATTCAGCACACCCGTGTGTCGTGCACTCTCCACGGAGTCTTGAGACACCGGATCAGCTGCGGCGCACTCTCGCAACGGTCACCTGCATCCGTGGAATGCGGGTACAGCCTGATTCCGGAAGCGGAACCGGCTTCGCGACAGGCACTGTCACGTGCCCTCTACTTGCACATAGTCCGACCGTTTCAGCCGACCAGCTGTGTCGGCGTGCCGTGCATGCCGACTCGTCGGAGTAGTCGACGTGCGCGAGCATCGCGGCGTGAACGAAGCAAAGTGCCGGCAAAACGCCCGGCCAACGGAGGACCTGAGATGACGTGCATGGATGCCTGTGGAGGCGACTCACGAGCCTCGCGATTCTCGTTGATGATTGCCCATTCCAGTCTCTATGTCCTGCCCTGCTGGCTGGCTGTGTGTATCGCGTCGTGGTTTGGCCTTCTGGGACCCACCAGCCGCTTCACGGCCGGCACGGTGATGGCCGTGTGTGCACTGGCGGCGCTAGCGCATCGGCTCAGGGGGCAGTTGTGTGTTCGTTGCATTGAGGAAGTGCCTACCGACGCCCCACTCCGCGCCCAGCGGAAGAAGCGCTGGCTCTGGTTGGCCCATTTTGTTACCCGGCCATCGGGGATAGCGGTGACGATCACTGTCTTGGTCGGCCCGCAGCTATTGTCGCTCGTACTTCCGGGCGCTCTATCAACCGGAATCTGGTCCACTCGCCTTCGAATTCCGATGGACCTCTGGCTGTTCGCCATTCTGCACTCGGAGACGACCCACTACCGGCTTCTGCTGTGGTGCCCCTACTGCCGGGGCTGGGATGACGGTGAGCCCGAACCGTCGCCAGACCCCGCTGTGTCTGGCACCAAGACCGCGCGCTGAAGGCAGCCGAACCGTGTCGCGTTCGTCGGCAGCCTCAGACATCGCCTAGCTTTCGCCGCAATCGCCTTCGTCGTGGGGCGGGAGCCGTCTTCGAGCCGGGCCGCGACCCCGGCCGATTTCGGCGGTCAGCCCCCTTAGGGGCACACGGCTCGTCCTTCCTGTTTCAGCGGGACGTGGCAGGTGGTCGCGGAACCGTTCAGACCACATCCCGCACGACACAGGAGGTTTAGTCCACAATGGTTGAATCCGCACGTCTCAAGAACCGGGCCCGCCGCTACATGGCCGCCCACCCCGGCACCAAGTACCAACAGGCACTCGACGCGGTCACCGCCACCGAAACTGACAGCGCGCCAGACACCTCTACCGCGTCCATCAACGACATCCCGGACTTCTTCGAAGCCCTCGGGATTACCGACATCTCCACCCACGACTTCCAGTCGACATGGGCGGACAATGAACACACTGATGAGATCAAAATCCCGGTTGCCCTCCTGCGTGAAGGTGACCAACTCCTACCAGAAGTGAGCTATCTGAACTTCTACGAGGAGAATCGCGGCGGCAACGGCCCGCACGGGGTGATCGCTGGACGAACGGGTAGCGGGAAGAGCCGTTTCCTGCGAGCGATCGTCCTTGCACTGATGTCCAAATACAGCCCCGAAAGGATCGGATTCCTCCTCGCGGACTACAAGGGAGGAGCGACATTCCGGGACATGGACCCCGGCCGGTGCCCGCATGTGCTGGCCAACATTTGCAACCTAGCTGACGACCCCGAGATGGTGGATCGTCTCGGCTTGGTGATCGAGGGCGAAATTGTCCACCGCACGGAGTTCATCACCGGCGAAAAGGGATGCAAGGACATTTTCGAATACCGCGAGCAGCAACGACAGCACCCCGGTGAGCTTGACTGGCCTGCCCTGCCGAGTTTGTTCGTGGTCGTCGAGGAGTTCAATCGCCCCCGTCCGGGACAACGAGGGATTAGCGAACTTCTAACTCGCGTCGGCCGCGTTGGCCGTTCACTTGGCATGCATCTGGTCATCTGCAGCCAGAACACCGATCGGTCCACATTTGGCGAGCTGTTGGAGCAGATTACATTCTGCTACTGCCTGGCGGTGAGTTCACCGCATCAATCGATCACCATGATCGGCACTGATGCCGCTGCAAAGTCGTCGGGCGGCACGCTCACAGGGAAGATCTGGCGCAGGTTCAGCTGCGACAAAGCACCCGTAGAGATCAGAGCCTTGGACCACAGCGCTCCAGTTTCTGGACGCAATGCCACGATGGTTGACGCGCTGCTTGATCGGCTGTCGCGTGAACCAGCTCCGGATGTGCGCCGGTTGTGGACAAAACCACTGCGGGAGCCAGTAACACTGCCAGAACTTGGATTACAACGTCGAACGGATGGACTCGGGATTCAGATCGGCCGCCTCGACGACCCGCTACATCACCGAACCCTCCCCTGGACAATTGATCTCGGCTCAACCACCCCGCACTGGCTCATCTCGGGGGACGCCGGATCCGGGTGCACCACCACGCTGCAGACCCTTGTGCTGGGGGCCTGCACGCAGCACACGCCCCAGCATGTCTCTTTCGTTCTCCTCGACAGCCGCTCGGGTGAGTTGCACGCGGTCGCCGAGTCGGCGAACGTGATCGCCTATGCCCACAGTGGGGATGGTGAAAGCGTGAAAGCAGCTCTGGACGAGATCGATCGGTTGATGAAGCTGCGTCACGACGCTGTCACCCGACCTCACAGCGCAGGGATAGACGCCTATCTGGCGGGAAAGAACACCGACACGGTTCCCGGCGATCCCTACGGCCACGTGATCGTCGCCGTAGATGGGCTTGCAGGTTTCGCCGGATTCGGGGCCGGTGGAGGTTCGGTAATACACCGAATCGCCGCTCTCGGCCGCGAACTGGGTGTACATCTTGTGGCAACAGACCAGACCCGCGCACAGGAGATCTCCCCCGGGCTCGAGGCGAACTTCTCCAGACATATCCAGCTTCCATGCGAGCACTACCACCGAGCTCACGCCCCGAACATTCTCCGAGCGCGTTTCGACGCTGAGATCCCCCGGGACCAGCCCGGCCGCTCGATCGACCCTGTTACCGGGCTACAGGCGCGCGTTGCCCTCCCTGTCGCCGGCAGCATCGAACCGGACGGACTGAACGTTGACCGAACCTCGGCTGTTCAGGAACTGAGCAGAGCGCTGTCTTCAGGCATCGACCCGGTCGAGAAGCCGACACCTGAACGTCTCGCGGAGCTCGCTGACGCTGTTCGCCGGTCCGAGTTGCAGGTGATTCACGGTGAGATCGACAACCTAATTGGACGCGACGCTGTTAAAGACCAGTTGCGCCGAATCCTCGCGTCGGCGCACGTATCTGCAGAACGAAAGCGGCGCGGACTGGGGAACATCGGTGCCGCAGAGCGCACGTTCGTCATCACCGGCCATCCTGGAACCGGAAAGTCGCATACCGCCGACCTACTCGCTCGCGCGTTGTACACGTGCGGACTCACTCGCAGTTCAAAAGTCGTTGTGGCCGGCTGGACGCAGCTCGCGGGCACGAACCCGGGCGATACAGTGGATAAGGTTCAGGCCGTACTTGAGGAAGCCAGCGGCGCAACCCTCATCATTCACGATGTCCAGCCGTGGCATGCGGCGGAGATTTCGGACATGCTCGTGGACAAGCTGGATGACGGTGGTAGTGGCGGCGACATCGCGCTGATCCTCACCGGCTATCCATCAGACGTGGCGCATCTCTTCGTAACGAATCGCAGGCTGGACTCTCTGCTTGGCGCGCGAATCGACCTCGCACGCCCCACGGCGGCCGAACTCTGGCAACACCTGCAACGGTTCGCCCACAAAGCTGGCCGCATGCCAGCGGCCGGCTCGGAAGAGACGTTCTACACAGAGGTCGAGCACCTGTTCGAGCACACCGACGAAGACCACTCACCGCTCGATGTGCTTTCCAACATTCGGTTCGCGAGCTACATCGTCGAGCACGCAGCGCGTGCGTCCATTGCGCGCTTGACGGACACCGACCTTTCGACGTTGACAGATGCGCAGCTGACAGAGCTGACCGCCGAAGACATCGTCATCGCGGTGCGAGGGATCGACGCACGCACCCGATCAGTCCCGAAGGGATACAGGGGGTACTGAACAAGCCCCACGACCCCGGCGGCTCTTGGCTGGCCGGGGTCGTGGGCTCCCCATATCAGTGAGGGGCGGTCCAGACGACTTCGTGTGAGTCGTCTGTCACCTGTGTCGGCTCCCAATCGTCTCCGACCTCAACGGAATCTGAACATTGGTGGCACAGTGAGACATAGGCTTCATTGCACGCCCGCTCCCGGGCTTCCTCTGGCGTATCTGCCTCCACGTCGATCACTGTTGTTGAGCTGGAGGCCAAGACGACGGTGTACTTCATATCGTCGATCCTTCTGCTGCATTGGCTTTGTTGTAGGTCTCGGCGACGTGCTGTGCCCATAGGTCATAGGGATCGGGATCGGTGCGTTTCGGCCTCCCCGTCAATCGACCAAAGTTCTGCCCGCAGCACCGGAGAATTTCGTTGTCGTTCGAAAACGAGCGCCACCGGGTCGGCCGATGCTTGGCAAGGTGCGCTTCTAGCGTCAAAGTTCCACTGTCCATGTCAGCACTTCCGTCAGTCTTCGATTTCGCTCGACGCGCGGTCAAAACACCGCTGATACAAGTTTTGTCAGCGCAATACCCGGGTCTGCCGACGGCCCCGGCATGTCGTGTCAGCGGTTCACCCGGAGCAGAATTCGCCAGCTCAGCTGTCGATCATGTCGATGTCGCGCATCAGGTCGCTGTACACCTGGGCAAGCGCCGCATTCTTGTCGGCCGGCGCGCCGTCATGCGCCCCACCGAGAGCAACGATCTCAGCTTGAGCTGCAGCTGCCCGCGTGGCGATCTTGTCGATGTTCTGGCGAAAAGTGCTCGCCTCGCTGTCTGTGTAGACCAGGTGGTCACAGGTGGTGGCGGTCATCTGGGCCCTCTCGGTGGTGGCATCGCTGCTGAACAGATGCCCAGACACTAGGAACCAGCGCGGCCCTTCGCCCAATCTGCAGGCACGACACGCCGACACAGCACGGTCACGTCGCTGTGTTCATCCCGCAGCGCGCGGCGACTACCCGCTGTGCTCTCTCACATCTACCGGGATTCGATCGCGTCCCTTACCCAGTCGAGTTCGTGCGAGATCTTGTGCAACGCATCGATCTTCGCTTGCTCTTGATATGCCGACAATAGCGCGATCTGCATCGGATCTGGCTGGGTGGACGCTTTCTGAAGCGCCTCCAACGTCTCGGCCGCCTTCTTGCGAGAAGCGTCGGCCTGGTCGGCCACCGCGCGATATTCCTTGTCTCTCACTGATTCCACACGGCGATCTTCACACGCGGCGGCCCACCCGCCACGAACTGAGCTTCGTGTCTCGCGCCTATTCGGCCCCCGCCCGGCCCAGTATCGCCGTGAATCGCGCGGTGCGTCAGGAGGCCCGCCTGTCCCAGTACCGCGGTGGCAACATGCGGGCACCGCGCAGTGCGCGCAGAAGAGCGGCCCCGTGGCGTTCGGGGATGAAGTCTGCATCGGCGATCACGACGTCGTTGGGGCTCAGCGGTTGCGTGCCGGCGATGCGAACCCGCACGACTCTCAGTCCGCGAGACGCGTAGAACCGGTTGCGCATGAGGTCCTCGGCCACACGCTCTGGGGTCCCGTGCCAGCGCTCAGGGTCGACTTCCACCACCGAGAACGGTTTTCGCACAAGGATATCGGGCGTGAAAAATCGGTTCTTCCCTGCGCTGTCACGCCCCATGCACATCAGCGTGCCTTGCGGGTAGGTCCGGTAGCCGGCGTTCTCGATGACCTGGCGCACGCGCTGTTCGGTCTTGCTGGTCGCCGTCGAGCCGTCGGCGGCCAGATCTCCGGGCCGGGCCCGTTGGCGATCCATCCGAGGCAGCACGGGCGGAGTATTGCGCTGGGCCCACCAGACCGCGCCCCACAACACCAGCAGTGCTAGCGGGACCGCTGGGTGCAAGAGAAACTCGATCACAGACGGTGACTGTAGGAACCCGTCGCAGTTTGGGTGCCTACGGCGCGAGACCGTCACTCGGATCACCGCAATGAGCACTCACCGCGCACCCATCCATGCCTTCCGAAACGCCTACTCGGTGTTCGTCTTCTCTGCGGTTCGCCGCTCGCTAGACCTCCCCGAGTTTCGCGGTAGATTACCCGTTTGACCTGCGGTAACTGTCAGCAAATCGGTGACTTTGCGGTTCACCTGCAGCAATGCGTAGCTGTCGTGGCAATGGGGGGTGCCTCCGACAGCTCGGCGTGACAGAAGGCAACAGGGTCTATAGGTGAAAGCTCATTAGTTAGTTGTTCTAGATACATATCTTTACCTGCATTCTCTCTGAAACAGAGAATATCCGCTGTCGGAGGCACCCCCCATTCCCACGACAGATGCGTGTTTACCCAGCTGAACAGTGAATTGACCGGATCGGTGACAGTTACCGCAGGTCAAACGGGAAATTTACATCGAAATACGGGGAGGTTCAGCGCGGCCGGGACAATTTTCACCCGACAAATCCAGACGAAACAGGAACCGGACAGCAGAACCGGCATGTCGAAAGTTTGTTCGAACAGATGGGCGCGGCATTCGTGAGACGTCTGTCCTCGAATAGGGCGGCCGGAACCCCGCCATTTAGCATCCGGAGGCGTCGCAGTGGCGCTACAGATCCCGCTCCAGCGGTGCCGGTCGGGAGTTCAGCGGCAAGCCGCGATGATCAGGTGGTGCAAGGAGATGTGAACGCCCCGAGAAGGTGACGCCAGTCGTCCGCACCGGTAGTGCGGATCCGGCGGTGCAGCGCATCGCGGGACACCCCGAGCTGTCGGGCCACCCACACCCGCGGAATCAGCTGAGCGCACCCCGCGGCGATGAGTGAGCAGGACGCATCCGAGGCGTCGCGCAGACCGTTGAGGGCTACTTCGGCCATCGCGACATCGATCCCGGCCCCACACAACCATGCCAGCTCTTTCTCTTTCGGCGAGGTTTCGAGTGAGCCGGCCGCGACGACGAGCGCGGCGCCGGTGTCCGTCGACGGATGCATGAGCCACTGTTCGCAGGCCAGCGCAAGGTCTGTGCACCGCTGGTCGGAGTCGATCAGTGCCTGCATCAGTGTTGAGAGTGGACTTGCCTTGCGGCGGGCCGTGACACCGTCCCCGGAAGAGGACTCGGCGATCAGCGGGTACAGGGCCCGGGCCGACTGCGCCCGCACCGGTTCGACTCGGATCAGCGCCGCTGAGAGTGCAGCCGCCGCTGCATGTTTCGGGGTTGCGGGCTGCCGCCACCACGTGGGGTCGCTCATCGGTCAGTTCCTTTTGCGTCATTGTCGACGACCAGGCGCAGCCCCATTCGCTTGAGCACGGGAGCCAGGTAGGTGACGTAGTTGTCGGTGTCGGTCGGGCCGTAGGCGAGCATCCCCACGGCCATCGCCTCTCCCCTCTCGTCGACGACGAACACAGGGGCACCGGAGTCGCCGTGGACCGCCGAGCCACCCCAGCGCACCTGTACAGACGTGGCTCTCACCAAGGGACCGCAGGTGAGACCGGAACGGGCGCCATTCATGCACATCGGAGTTCCTGCCGGTAGTGACCGCACCGCGTCCACGCCGAGGACCCCGCGCAGTCTGACTCCGGGGGCGATTTCGACACCGTAGGGCCCCTGCTGCTGGCTGGCCGACAAGAAGAACACCGCGGCGTCGTGATAGACCCCGTCCCGGTCGTATCCGCGATCGTAGCTCTGCAACGGTGGAAGTTGTTCTCGCGCTGACTTGTTCATGGCGGTATACATCCACAGCGGGGCAGATTTAGCGGCCATACAGTGGCCCGCTGTCAGATAGCCCGGATCGTCGGTGGTCGCCACGATCGGCCATGACATGGTGCAGTTCTGCGCCTCGGTCTCATCCACCTGGGAGGCGATGGTAATTCCCGGCTGCGGATAGTCAGCCGCAGTTACTTCGACGGGCTGCGATGCGCCGTGCACCCCGGCGATCGCCACCCAAGGCCCACCGGGCAAAGGGTCAGCTCCGGCGGGCGCGACGGTCGCCATGGAGGCCACTGCACCAAAAACAACAACAGAAGCAACTTTGGCGATCCAGGGTTTGCTTGGGTGTGCGGTCGACATGGCCGCAGGCTAACGCGACGCATACGAAAACTTCCGCTGCACCACCACCGGCATCATGCTCCTGGCTTCGCAGCATCTACCTGCTCGCGCCGCGGGCAGTTCCTGAGATGCCGACGACCTATGTTTCCCGGCATCGGCGCACACGCGCCCCGAAAACACAGGAGCTCTGCTGACGATGCCCCCGCTGTCCACCGGTACGCGGATCCTTCTTCCCGCTGCCGCCGCCATGGCACTCGGCGCGATCAGCGCCAGTATCGCCAGCGCCGACGACACCGTTGCCGCTCCCAATCCGTCTACGTTCGACGTCCCGGGCCCGGAGGCCGTTGATCAGCTGTGGGCGTTGCCGGCGCCCGTACCCGACGGTCCCCCGGCGCCGGAGGCTCGCGCATTCACCGAACCTTTCACTTTCGAGGCCCCGGGCGCTGAACCGCCCGTGCTGGCACACGGAGCAGCGAACGGCACGGCCCCCGGTCCCGCCGAAGTGGACATGGCTCCGATCGACGCCCAGACGCGTCCCGTCGTGCTTATCCCGGCCGAGGTCGGCTCTACACCGATCCCGGCGGTGCCTGAGCCAGGAAAGTCGCTGCTCTCTGGCGCCATCCCAGTTCAGGCTGTCTCAGTCACCGACCCGATTGGGGGAACGACACCGTCGCGGACGCTGGTGCTCGTCTCTGAGGAACCGAGCCAGCACCCGGCTGTGCCCGCCACCGCGATCGACAAGGCCGCTGTCGACTACAGCGCCCATCCGGTTGCCGCCGTCGGCGACGCCGACATTGTCGCGGGCCTCAACGCAGCTGGGGTGGCGCCGGAGTTGACGCCACGGTTCACCGCGGCCACCCGCACCATCATCGGAGGTGAGTCCGGTGGATCGACCAACGCAGTGAACCGTTGGGATTCCAATGCCTGGGGTGCCGCCCAGCCCGACGGCGCACCACACAACAGCAGCCGCGGCCCCATGCAGACCATCCCCGGCACGTTCGCGGCATATCACGCCCCCGGAACCTCGACCGCGATCTACGACCCGGTTGCCAACATCGCCGCGGCCTGGCGCTACATCCGCGTCCAGTACGGCGTGAACCTGGCCACGGGTTCCGGGCTGGACGCGTTCATGGCCCGGGGCACGGGCCGAGGCGTCGGGTACTGATAGCGATGGCACCTCTAACCGACGCGCAGTCTCGCACCGACGCCACCCTCACCCAGCTGATCGCCAAGTGGAACGGCATCGACAGTGTGGCGATGCGGAGTGGGGCGACCGGCCAGTCCCTGCTCGATCAGATTGAAGCGATCATTCGTCGCCGCAACGGTATCGACGCTGCGATCGATTTCCGCGCGACGGCCAACAATCAATTGAATGACGGTCCCTACAGCTCCCGTTCCAAGACGCTCAATGCCCAGGACGTCCTGAGGAATGCCGACGCCAAACAGCCCAGGATCGATGGGAGCACCGATGCCACGACCCAGATCCCTGACAGCGACGCGTACGGCGCGAAAGGATCGGTGCTCAAAGCCAGCGATTCGGCGGCGGACACCGCGTTCAACGCCGCGCCGGCATTCGCCGGCAGTCGCTGGTGGCTGCCGTCTAACGAGTACCTCCCCGGATTTACTGACGAGGGCGGCCTGACCTACGGCGACGAGGCGGCGCTCAACGCACGAGACGACGCGCTGCAGAAGGTCAACCTGGAACACTTCCACGTCGATATGGAGAAGTCACAGGCGTGGAACCCATCCGGTGCTGCCATCCCGACCGAGAGCGGAACCGGCAGCCACATTTCCACGCTCGGGTCGGCGTTCACCGCCGCGGACAAGAAAGTAACCGCGGCGTTGGGGGTTCTAGACGCATTACGCCGGGCGTTCGAGAAGAGCGGTGAGCAGCAGATCACCAAGCAGCTGGAACGCATCGCTCCGGTGTTCGACCAGCTTGCCGCCGGCCTGCACACGTCCGCTGATGTTCCGCAGCAGATCTGGCGTGCAGGAACTGGCGCCAATAACGCTTTCCAGGAGCTTCGCAACAGCAACCACACCATCCGGCGGGCCATCGGTGACATCGTGTCCAACCTGCAGCGGGACTACGGCAGCACCACTGGTCTCAACATCAAGAAACGGCTCACGTTGCATGGGGAATTCACCAAGCTGCCGGATGTGACCGTACCCGCCGGCCTGGGAGCTCCGACCGAAGCCGCGCAGAAGATCCAGGAGTACGCAGGGTCAATCGCAAAGCCTGACACAGTGCCGGTGGAGAACGCATCGGCCGCGGTCGCGAACACTGCCGCTACTCCCACAGCGGCGGCCGACAAGGCGAGGGTGACCGGGAGCACCGGCGGCACCGGAGCTTCGACCCCCAAGCTGGGGGCGACACCATCGGGCTCGGAAGGTTCGGGGGCCAAGGCCAAAGGCAACAACGACCTCGGAGCGTTACTTTCGGCACTGGGACAACCGGCCTCCACCGCCGCGCAGCAGGCGTCCGCGGTTCCGCAGCAAGCCGCCAACGCCGCACAGCAGACCGCGGCTCCGCTCACCGAGGCCGCCCAGAAAGCCGCCGCACTCCCCGACGACGTCCTCAAAGCGTTGCGTGGCGATACCGCGAATAGCAACGCCAAAGCCGATCCGGCGGCGGTTGCCGCAGCCGAAACTGACCGGGCCGCTGCCACGTCGGCGACCCCCACACCAGCGGGCCCCGCAGCTCCGACACATCTCGGTGCACCCGGTACCGATGCCCGCCCGCACCAGCTGGATGCCAACGGCAAGCCGGCCGACAAGGACGGAAACGGCAAAGTCGACAAGGATGCAGTCCCGCTGTCGAAGAGGACCGTCAAACCGTTCGCTTTGGAAGTCTCTGCCGACGGGCGCAACGTACAGGTCAAGGATGTTCCTGACCCGCGGATTGGCGAGATGATGTTGAACATGGCCGAGGCCAGCGGAGGGTCGCCGATGTCGGTTGTCGACGCCGCGAAAGCTTCCGGAATGGACATCGCCTCCCTGGGCGATGCGCTCGATCCATCGGATGTCCAGGTCGGTGACGCGGTCATCGGTGCTGTTTCCTCAGGCATCTATCTCGGCAACGATCTGGTGCTCACCGCGACGGGTCTCGTGGAGGACCTGGCCGATGTGTTGGGGGACGACGGGTTTATCTCGGCGATCCCGCTGCCGGAACTGCCAGAAGAACCGGTCGGTCCGGACGGGCAGCTGTTGCCGGACAACCCGGCTCCCGTGGTGCCCGAACGCAATGGGGTAGACGGGGATTCCATGCCCGCCATCACCGTGAACACATCAAGTGCAGAAGCCCCCCAGGATCCCCCGAACGCGCCGGCCCCGAAGTCAGATCAGCCCGCTTCGACAGCTCCGCTGCCCCCGACAGACATGTCACCTGCTGCGGCTACCGCGATGCCACCGGCACCAGCTCGAGTGAGCGATCCTGCGCCGCCGGCTCCTGCAGCCGCGCCCCTATCGGCGATCTCGTCAAATGATCAGACGACGCTGCCGCGGCAGGTTCCCTATGAGGGACACGCGCTCGGGTAGGGCGCGCCGCGTGCCGGTCGACTGAGTCCGGGCCGTCACGATCAGCGATGTGATTGACCCACGCCTGCAAGCGCTCCTCGAGGATCGCCCTGACCCCGATCTTGAGGCCGAAGCGGCGACCGACGAAGCCGAACCGGACATCGTCGGCCCCGTCGAAACGGACTCCGGTTCAGT
Organism: Mycobacterium sp. 48b; assembly: GCF_048282725.1. Taxonomy (NCBI): domain Bacteria; kingdom Bacillati; phylum Actinomycetota; class Actinomycetes; order Mycobacteriales; family Mycobacteriaceae; genus Mycobacterium; species Mycobacterium sp. 48b. The sequence continues at coordinate 3,879,617 of NZ_JBLVUL010000001.1, read as the reverse complement.
GCCCGACACGCAAGCCGAAGACACCGGCGCTCACGCCAAGCCGGCAGACACCGCCGACCCCGAAGAAGTGCGCCGGGAGTTGATCTCGCAGGCCGTCGAGGCTAATCCGGCACTGGCGCCGATCGCCCACGCCGCACGTGAAGGCGTGAGCATGGGTGGAGGCGGGAACGTCCGCGTCTCCTCGACACTGCGTGACGCGATGGACACCCTTGTTCCGGGACCTGACACGGCGCCTGATGGAGGGTTTCGGACGGTCGGAGGCTGGCTGAGCGCTGACAACTCTTTGTCGTCGCCGGTCACCAAGGTTTCGCCGTGGTTCACTGTTTCGCACTGGCAGTGGCTGGCGGCCAAGAACATGGTGCGGCGCATGCCCGTCGAATTGGGGCTCGTCCTGCCGCATCTGTTCATCTCTGAAGCACAGGTGATCTTCGACCTCAAAGCGTGGGGGGCCCTCAGCGGCGATGGCCAAATCACCGCCGAGGCGGCCGACATGTTCGGTGCGGTGACAGGTTTCTCCGAGCTCACCGTGTACGGGACAGTGCTGCTCTACGCCCAGCGGCGCGCACCCAAAAAGCTGCCCGCGGTACTGGAGAAGTTCGGGCTGTCCGCCGCGGTGCGCGATGTTCCTCGGGTGTCGTTCGCGGTAGGTATCAGCGACCGCGAGGTGGTGACGACTCTGGTCAATAACAACACCGTTGTCTTCGCACGCCGACTGCGGCGTATCCATGACACTGCTGATGCTGCCGAAGCGGTACTGGGTCTGCTCGATCCGCAGGGGATCTGGCCTGAGTATCCGCTGCGCACCAGCGTGGTGCTGCCGGGGGCTGTCGCCGATGAGCTTGCCACGTCGGCGGCCACGGCCAAGCTCATTGACGCAGAGCCTGACGAAGACGCCACAGATGATGAGCGCGCAGCCGACGCAGAGCTTCGCGCCGGAGTCCGCAAAGGTGCCCGCAAAGTACTCGCCGCCGCACGCACCCCTGCTGCGGCCACCGACGCGATCGCCGAGATCGCCACCTCTACCGTTCACGCGTTGGCCCAGATCACTGTTCGCACCAACGACGTGGACACCCAGCGGGGGGCTCCATCCGCGCTAGCGCTGGCATTTCTGCGGGGCAAAGGGATAGTTGCCTCGTACCCCTCAGGCACTGGACCGTTGCGGCGCATCACCTATGCCAGGGGAAACGCAGCTGGCATTGAGGAAGGCATCAAGGCTCTACGACACGCATACCGAGGCGGGTGATCGGCAAATCTGCGCTAGCATCGGCCGTAATCGCCCATTAGCGACGACACACGGAGGTTAGCCATGACCAACCCGAAGGTTGGACTCACGCAGGATGAAATTGCGGCCATCAGCGACGCGATGTTGAGCGAACTCGTCAACCTGCGACAGGCCACGGACAACAAGCACAAGGTGATCACCGAGATCGCGCATGTGCATTTCCAGTCCGAAGGCGCGACAGCAGTCCTCAACCGCTTCGAGACCGAGACCATGCCCAAGATGACCGATCTCATCAACACGGGCAACCAGGCTCTCGAAGGGCTGGGCAAGTACACCCAGCAGCAGATCGCGCAGGCCGAAGCGGCCAAGCAGGCCGTATACCGGCCCGTCTGATCCACCCGCCCACCGACCACGCCTCAACGACAAGGAGATTCTTATGAGTGGTGGAATGATCGATCTCAATATCGCCGGGACAACTGACGCCATCGCGCAGATGAAGAACCTGTCAAAGGCGATCGCCGGCTCCGCGACGACGCTGCTCGACAAGTACACGCAGATGACCGGCGGCGCCCTGCAAGGCACCACCTCGGATGCGGTCAAGGAGTTCTCGGACAAGCAGAACGCCGCAATCACTTCCAACGAGGAAGTGGACGCCCAGATGGTGACCGTGCTCAACACCTCGATGGATGACATCCATTCCTTCGACATGAACCAGGGCCCCGGCATGGCGACTGCCGGCTGAGGCTTCACACATCGACCAAAGCCCCGCGACTGTATAGGTCGCGGGGCTTTGTCGTGCAGCTGTTTACGCGGCAGCCGACTGCGGCGGAACGCCGTAGCCCAACAGCGATTCACGCAGCCACCCAGGCAGCATGCGGCACGGCCCCAGCCGCGTCACCGGTGCGCCGTTCTGGCACGTCGGCGGGACAGGAACCAGCATGTCGCCAGATGTCACCGTGATCGAGCAGTCCTCCCAGCCGGTGACTGCCATGGTCAATGGATCGATACGGTCACCCTCCGAGGTGCGGAACAGATACATCCCGCCGCCACGCAACTGCGGCACCAACAGTGTTGGTGCACTGTGGCGTTCGTAGCCATCGCCACTAGCCTGCATGGACCATTGTCGCCACACCCGCAACGACGCAGCATCACCGATCATCACCGCCACCATGTTCGACGCGCCGGCATGGATCGCCGCCGAGGTGGTGATCGCTCCTCGGCGCCACAGACCCGCTGCCACATCTTTACCCACGGTGCGATTGATTCGCCGGTAGTAGGCACCGACACGGACGTTGACTCGCTCCGCGGCAGCGTCGATGAGTCCGGCCCCCGCCAACTTCCCGGTTGTTTCCATAGGCATCTGCGTTCCGGTGGGATAGGTGCTCACCAGCGTTGCCAGTCCTGCCCGCTCAGCGTCGGTGGCGTCGTCGGGAACCACCACGTCCGGTCCGAGCATCGTCACTGCGGCACCCGCATTCACCAGCCGCCGCAGATAGCCTTTCCACAGCACCTCCGGCAGGCGCGGATCCATGCCTGCACCCAGCAGCGCAGCGATCGGGTCAGATCCGAGCATTGTTGTCTCCCTTGCCAAGTGACTCGCCGCTGCACAAGTAGGGGAAGGTCAGCGGATGCACCTGCCACAGTGACCGCCGTGCGTTCAAATGTGCCCACTGCACGGCCTCGTCCTGACTCGTGAAAGGTCCAACCATCCGGGGAAGATTGGGTATATTGCCGCTGCGCCAGTGAATGTCGAGAATGACAGCGTCGTCCATCAGACGTACTCCCACCGCTTCCCCATCTCGTTAACGTCGACGGCCAGAAACGCCTCGATCCCTCGCTGCGCAGCCGCGCGCTGCAGGAACGGCGGCGGGGTGGCCATCACGTGGGTCAGAGCATCGGCAATCTCTTTATCTGCGACGATCTCGTCATGCATCCACAGGTGCACATGGTCGGACAAGCCCATCCGATCCAGTTCCAGGATCGAATAGTGCATCACATCAAGCGCAGACCCTTGGCAGAAATGGTTCGGCGCGATCCTCGACGCCACCTCGTTCATTCGAATTCCGTTGTCATAGAACGAGAATTCCTGATTGACAACACGCCCCATCAGTGTGACCACCCTGCCGACGTTCTTCGACTCGTGCTTCAGAGCGTCGATGAGCCGATAAAGAATGGGAAGACTGTCCCGGATCGCCCACGCGACTTCTTTGGCCCGATCCAGAGTCCAGCCGTACTGCAGCGCGGCTGCCTTGTGGCCCTGGCTGTACATGTCGGCAAGCATCTTGCGTTTCGCCAGTTTGCGATCGATACCGGCCATTTGGCCGACCGGCTCGTAGGGATCTTTCCCAGCTCGCATGTCGGCGAGGAACTGACCATCACCTGATGCCGTCGCTAGGATCACCGGCTCAATCGACTTCCAGTCCGCGCTGACCCAGTCACTGGCGTCGGACACGACGATCCCGCGTGCCTCCTTCGGAAACTGCTGGATCTCCGGCTTGGACGCCGAGTTGCCGGTCAAGTACGGTCCCCGAGATCCCCACGCCGTGAAGGTGCCGGCATCAGTGGTAACGCACCAGACGTCGGCACGTCCACTGCCAGGTAGCGGCATCGGTTCCTCTGCAACCTGTACATCGGTGAAGTTCCATACCTCGACCAGCCCACCACTCACGCGAGACAACACTCCAAGGCGGTACATCGCCACCGCAGCCGCGGCCCCCCACTGTTCGTCGAAAGAGTGCGGCGGGGCACCCTTTTCGTGACAGAAGCCCGCACCATTCACCCAGCCCGCCAGATCGGCGGTCGGCGCCTCCAACGCCCACAGGAGCGGTTGATTCGGCAGCCTGCCCTGATCCCTCAGCCGGTCGGCGAAGTCAGCGGAGCGTCGTTCCAGGAGCTGTTTTCGCACGACGGAGAGGGATGCGCCTCCCGCCATCGCGGCGCACTGTTGAAGCTCGAGTTCTTTCCTCCATGCCGCCGCAGCTGCCATCGACTGGGCACCGTTATTCCATGCCTCCGTCACCGACTTGATCGCGTCTGCGCCGAGCTGCCTGGCGATGTACGGCGGCGGGGTCAACCGAATCGTGTCAGTTTCCGTCAGAGCGTCGAGCGTTTTGAGATGTGTTTGTGCCGTTGCATCCTCAGTCACCCAACGATGCTCCGGAGTGCACGTGAAGTGCATCCCATTTGTCAGCCGATAGGTACTCACCGGCGCATCGGTGTAGCGATGCACCGCACGCACTGTGGTCCAATTCCCGTCCGCATCAAGGGTCTTGTCGCCTAGCCTTATGTCATCGACGTCGACGATGCCACGACGGGTGAGCAACCGTTGATTCTCCGGCAAGCACATGCGGCCTGTGGCGTTGGCGCCGAGGATTTTGATCTCAGGGTGCAAACGTCCTGTGGGGGCGGCGTTCTCCTTCACCTTGCAGACGTAGCCAAGGACTTTCTCGACCCCCGCGACCGTGCGGTGCGCCAGCGCCAGGTCCGATCGCAGCACCGCGTCGTCGTCGGTGAAAATCTTCAGCGCGTCTTTGTCGGCCTTGAGCTGCCCGGTGGGGGTGGTTGGCCACGGCTGGGGCAATTCGCCACGCGCATCTAGTGCGTTGACCAGATCCCGGCCATTGCCTGGGCGGATGCCCGCGTTGGCCAGCAGCTGCGCCGCTGCCCGCGCCTGCTCCACCGTCTGTTCGCGGAACCGCTCCGGAAACTCGGTGTCGACGGCATAGCCGCGGGCGGTGCGTTCCAGGACGATCCGGTTGACCTGCTGAACGTCCTCGACCACCTGCTCGGCGTCATCGGCGTTGAGCACACCGCGACCACCCATCCCCAGGTCTGGGGTGGTCAGGTACCGAGCAGCGGTGGCCATGATTCCGATTCCACTTACTCCGGGGGTGCCCCACAGCCGCAGCGTCGCCACGGTGTCCGACATCGCGCCAACGGCGTACGTGGGTGTGTCGATGTCGGTGGCCCACCAGCCTTCGTCCTTCTTCAACCCCCGTACAGCGAACACTTCCGACATTGTCGTCCGGTCGTCATTCATCAGTTGGTACGCCATCGCCAGGTCTTCCAGTGTGCGTCCGGCTTTGTCGTAGGTCTTCACCATTCGGGCGGCGACCAGGGTGTCACCCAACTTTCGGATATGTGCACGGGTCATCAGCCGGTGTGCATACAGCGGCGCGACGTCGAAGCAAGCACCGTGGAATATCAACGCCGCGGCATGGTCGAAGACCTGGGCGAGAAGTTTGCGGTGCTGGGGCCGGCGTAGCGGGTCCAAAAGCAGGGACACGGTGTCGGCGCCGAGGTGAAATGCCACCGTCACGCAGGTGATCGAGAACTTGTTGACGTCCAGTCCGCGTGTCTCGATGTCGGCAGCCACAGTCGAGGGCGCGGTGGAGCACAGGGCTTCGACCCATTGCGCCATCGCGTCATCGTCGGTGACCAGGTATGCACCCACGGTGTGGTCGTAGATCTGAAACTGAGCAGCCGCGACGCGACGCAGCTCGACTCGGGGGACGTCGGGTTCTGGGGACACGCGAGTCAGTCAAGCAGCAGTTGCCGACATGTTTGCCTGCTTTGTTTCGACACGCCGACGACGGCACCCGATGGAATCCAGTGCCGCACGAATGCCGGTCTGGATCGGCATCGTGGTGCCGAGTTTTGTCCGCCAATCCGACTACGCCAGGGACATGACAGAGCAGGAAGGTGCCACTGAGACGCGTGTGAAACACGTGAACTACACGGTTCTGTAGCCGGCCACCTCCGCACACGTAGAGATGGCTGTTCTAGGTGGACTGGAGCGGAAGAAAACACCATGCGGCCGTGACCCCACTACACCTGTAAATGCTTGTTTTACTGCAGCTTTAGCGCCGCGACCGAGGCATTCGTAGAGGATTCTGGCGCAATTCACGATCCTCCGATCGACCGACAGGGAGGCCCTCAAGGGGGGCGGTCCAAGCCTCCGCCAGAGTCGCCATCCCGCACAGCCAGGCGCCTTCGATTCGGCCACCTTGTCGGTGCCCGCAGATACAAACGACACGCGAGAACTCAACAGGGGTTGCCTGGCATCACAGTCGGCATTACAGTCGGCATCGTTGGCATCCAGTGCCGGTGACGAAAACGTGGCTGATTCGTAGTTGTGAGCAACCGCAGGTTCGTACCGGCACCCGAAGTCACCGCCCACGAACCACCCCACCACCGAAACCCGAACCACCAAGGAGGGTCCTTATGACCGCTGCACTTGCGCCCACCGCGCCCCCGAGCTACCCCATCGCCCCGACGGCCGCTGCGCCGGCCGCACCCATGACCGCCGCGGTTCTCGACCTGGCGGCGCTCTCCGATGCGGTCGCCTCCAGCGCCGACCCCGTCGCGGTCCTCACCCAGCTGGTGCTGGCCACCGCCGCACGCTCGCGCAGCGCAGCCGAGCAGGGCCGGACTCTGTCGAATGTGAACGCCGCGATTTCCAAGACCCTCGACGCAGTGCGGACCGCGTTGCTGGACTCAGTCGGAGGCAACGCGGGTGTCTACGCCGGATTCACGGTGACTGCCACCGCCGGCGGTCGGCAGATGGACTACAAGCGCCTCGAGGCGGAATACCCCGACATCTACGACGAGCTGGTGACCACCAAGTCGCCCGGCCGGACCCTCAAGTACACCGCCTGACATCGCCGCCCCACCGGCAAACACCACCAAGGAGAACACCACCATGTCCGCTTCTGTACCGCCCGCCCCCAACGCGACTCCTGTTGCCCCACAAGGTCTGCAGGACATCAGCCACGGCGCTGCTGTTGCACCAGCACCCGTATCCGTAGCTCCGGCTCCCGCATACGCGATGGCCCCGATCATCCCGTTGCATGATGTGTCACACACTGCGGTGGCCCCGGTGACTGCCTCGGAGCCATTGCCTGTGCCCGACCCTGTCGCCGTGCAGTCCACGCCGTTGACTGTGGCACCGGCGCCGGCGGCAGCCGACAACAGCGTGATTACTGGAATCGTGCCTGCCGGTCCGCCGATCGCTCCGGCTCCGGCCCCCGTTCCTCCGGCGCCCGCTGTCGCACCGCCAGCACCCGTGACCGTGCCCGTTACGGGTGTGCCTCCCGTTCAGCCATCCGCGCCGGCGCACGAAGAGGTGTTCGCACCGTCGCCGGTCGCCGGTGGCGCTCCCCTGCCGCCGGTCATCGCGCTTCCCGACACTCCAGCGCTGCAACCCACCGCCGACACCCCGGCGCCCTCGGTCTCCAAAGCGGTTCAGACGCTGGCCGACCGGCACGGGATCGACCTGCGCACCATTACCGGAACCGGAACCCGTGGGCGCATCGTGCGCGCCGACGTAGAAGCCGCGATCAGTGCAGCAGCTGTCGAGGCTGGAGAACAGAGCCTCAATCCTGCGCCGGAACCCGTAGCGACCCCGGTGCCGGCCGCCGTGGCCGAACAGCCGCTGGTTTCCACCCCGGTGAATCCGGTTCAGGCCATAGACATCGCGCAGGATTCCGTGGTCGTCGCACCCGTCGAGGTGCCTGCCACTGAGAATCCCGCCAATCCGAGCCCCCCGCCTGTTACCTCTGCCGACGCCCCGCCGGCTGCGGTGTTGAGCACCGTGCGGCTGCCGTTCGACCTCAGCGGCGGACGCACTCTGCAAATCGGCCCTGACAGCGACCTGGTGGCGATGGCTGCCCACGCGCTGCCCGGTCTGATGATCACCTCCGCGGTGCTGGAATTGTCCGCAGATGGTCCCGCGGTGCTGGCGACCTTCGCGACGGCAGCGGCGGTGTCGCTGTGACCGCCGCCGGGATGCTTCACAGTGCATTCGACACAACCGCTGCCGGTGATGAGACAGCTGTGTCGCCGGCCCCGATTCCGCTTCGTGCGATGCCTCCGGCGCCGCCGATGATCCGGGTCCGCATGGACTCTCTCACCCGCACCCACGATGACGGCGACGACGGCGGCAACAGTGAAGGACCGGAAGAAACGGTCGTCGACATGCAGCTGATCATCGACTACACCGGAGCCCTGGCACGGCGCACCGCCAGCTACATCCGCGACGGTCTGGTCGAACGGGTCAACCATCCTCACCGTCATCCAAGCAAGGTGACATGTCTACGGTGCGCGGTCCTTAGTGCAGCCGAGCACCCGACCCTGGCCGCCACTTTGCTCGAAATCCTGAATCGCAGTGCTGCCCCCGCCGACGAGGATTGGAATCTCGAGCCGGACTGCACCGACACCCGCACCATGTCGCGGCTACGGCGTTTGGCGATCAGCTCCAACACCATGCACGACCTCTACGGGGATCATTGGGGCCAGGTGATGCTGATGTGCCTGCGCGTCGAACGCGCAGATCTGGAACTGTTGTCCTTCCTGACCCGCAAGTATCAGCCGAGTCGTGTCTTGGTGCCGCACAGCCGGGCAGCGCTGGCCGCGCACCATCTGGCCGGCATCGTCTGCCCGCGGGTTGGCCGTGACGGTAACCCGGTAGCCGACACCGTTCGCAACGCCGTCGCGGTGCGCCTGGCAGTCACTGCCGGGAACGTCGCCGAAGGCGCGTGGCCGTCCTGGCTGGATCACCTGCCAGCACCGGCGATGTGACGGCCATGGCCACCGCATCACCCCTGCCGCAGCTCAACCCGACAAGCCTGACATCACCACCCCTGCCGCAGCTCAACCCGACAAGCCTGACATCACCACCCCTGCCGCAGCTCAACCCGACAAGCCTGACATCACCCCGATGGATCCGTAGAGGAATCACCTGGAGGTCGGTGGCGTGACCCTCGCCGGATCTACGCTGACAGCGACGCTTCCGTCACCCCGACCGCATGGCGTCGCGCCGCGTGCGCTGCGCGGCTACCAGATCGAAGCGGCCGATCGAGTGACCGAGGCCTTCGCTGGTGGAGTAGAAGGACCGGCGGTTGTCCTACCCACCGGATCGGGCAAGACAACGGTGATCGCCGAGCTGGTCCGTCGCGACGTGGCAATCGGCGGCCGCGTTCTGCTGCTGGCACATCGCAACGAACTCATCGAGCAGATGAGCGGCGCTGTGACCGCAGTGAACCCGGCAGGTCCTTCCCCGGCGATGATCGGTGGGCCACACCGCGGCGATCCGAATGCACAGATCGTCTCTGCCACCGTGCAATCACTGCAGCGCAGCGCAGCGCTGTTGCGTCTGGGTAAGCGCGATCTCGTCATCGTCGATGAGGCGCACCACGCGGTGGCGACCACCTACCGCAAGGTAATTGACCATTTTCACGCACTCGGTGCACGCCGCGCCGGGTTCACCGCCACGATGACTCGCCACGCCGCCGGCAAGAACGAGGTACCACTTCGGACCGTCTGGAGCGACGTTGTCTTCGAGCGGGACATCACCTGGGCTATCGAGAACGGGTTTCTACTGCCTCCCTATGGGGTGACCGTTGACCTGCCCGACCTCGACGTGGAATCGCTGCACACCGGCGCCGGCGAAATCACTGATGACGAGGCCGCCGAAGCCATGCTGCGGACGACCACGCTCAACGCCACCGTGGAGGCGGTGCTCGAACGTACCGCCAGCTTGTCGACTATCGCGTTCGGCGCCTCAATGGAGCACTGCCGCCAACTCACCGATTCACTGGTCGGCCTCGGCGCCACCGCGGAGATGGTGGTGGGGCCGACCACCGTTCGTGATCGCACCGGCATTTACCGCCGCTTCCGCAACGGGACCACACGGGTTCTGGTCACCGTCGATGTTCTCACCGAAGGTGCCGACTTCCCCCGCTGCGAGGCAGTCGTGCTGGCCCGGCCCACGCGCAGCCAGTCTCGCCTGGTGCAATGCGTGGGCCGGGCACTGCGTCCGCACACGTTCGAGGACGGACGCGTCAAAGAGCGCGCGCTGGTGGTGGATCTGGTCGGAGCGGGATCGCTGGGCCTGATCGTGCAGACCAGGCTGGAGCCCGACCGCCGAGAGCAACCCGACGGCGACGAGGAAGGGCTCGGCTGCGGCTGCGACCAGCCGTGCAACGGGGAATGCGACCTCACTTGCACCGGTGTCGGCTGTTCATGCGACTGCAGCTGTGCGGCAACCTGTTCGGGTGTCGAGACCGTCAAAGACAGCATCGAATGCACGTGCGAGTGCGCCTCGGTGTTCGGAGTGTGCCGCTGCGGCTGCCAGTGCGACCAGCACCGGGTCGATCCGCTGGTCACGTTCGACCCAGTAACCGGCGAACTCACCGCTGCCGGCCCCAAGCGTCGCACCGATTCGTCCTGGTCGGTGCGTACCTCGACGATCCGCTGGACCCAGCATCCGCGCGGACTGGTACGGCCGGTCTACCGGCAGGGCGGGTCCAAAGGCGCCATCCTGCTCGCCGACATGCGCGGAGTGCCAGGCACTGTCGCCGGAAAAGATTGGGCCTTCGGATTTTTCGACACCACGGTGCACCAGATGTTCTGGGTGGGACTCGATGGACAGTGGACCCGGCCGGGACCGGATTGTCACCTGCAGGGCATGGACCTGTCGCGCGCGGACTCACTGGCCCAACAAATCTTCTCCGGCCATATGCGCGATGTGGAACGCAGCGAGGCCAGTGGCGCACAGGTCGACCTGGCCGCCCGTCTCGGTGTCCCCGACGCACACAACCTGGACCGCCGCGACCTTTCCGACATGATCGCCCTCGCCCAAGCAGACCGCTGGCTTCCGCTGTTCGACCGCCCCACCCACACCACCGCCGCCTGACACCGAAAGGACTATCCCTGTGAATCTCACCGACACCAGCCGTACCGGAGGCGACACGATGCGCGCCCGGTTGGCTGACCCGAGCTGGATCGCTGCTGCCGGACCGGCGGAACTGCGGGCCGCGGTGCACGCATTGTGCTGGCGCACAGTGCGCTCGACGATCGACGGGTTCTGCGCGGACCTTCACGTCGCGTCCAAAGTTCTGATCACCGCGCGTGGAGTAAAAGCCGAACTTGACGCCCGCCTGGCATCGCTGGATGCACGCACCGGTACCGACCCCAATGAGCGAGCAGTCCTGCTGCGACGAAGCGCCAACGCCACCGAGATTGTCGCCGCCTGCGATGCCGCCGTGCAGTTCGCGCAGATGCGCGATGCCCGTTGGCCCGCCGCTAGCGATCTGGTTGCCGCAATCGCCGATCACCGTCGCCGTGTCAGCCCCGAAGACGCATGCGATGCCGACACCGCCCTGTGGCGTGTGCTCGATGACGCCGAACACCTCAGCCCGACCAGTAACGCCGCCTGACAGGCACTCCCCACCCCACTACCCCACCACCACCAAATCTGGAGGCACACCGTGTCGATGACCGCAGAACTGAAAGACGAGCTCCTCGGAGTGCACACCGGCACCCCTGAAGGATGCAGGCGTGCACAACTGGCCGCAGTCCTACGCCTGACCGCTACCCTGCGTGTGTCGCGTGGCCTGGTTGTCGCCGCGGAGGTCAGCAGCGCATCGCTGGCCCGGTACCTGCGCCGTGAGATCGCCGAGCTGTACGGCTACCGCGCGGTGGCGACCGTGCTGCCTCGAAATGCAGCACTGTGCGGCGGCCGCTACTTGGTCCGTGTCGCCGCCAGCGACGGCGGAGGGACGTTAGCGCGATCCATCGGAATGATCGACGATCGTGGACGCCAGGTCCAGGGTCTGCCTGCCGCCGTTGTTGGAGGCTCCCCCGGCGAGATCGAGGCGGCCTGGCGCGGCGCATTCCTGGCTTCGGGAACCCTGAGCGGCCCTGGCAGTAACACCAGTCTGGAAATCCGCTGCCCCACTACAGAAGTGGCATACGCGCTGGCCAGTTGCGCACGCCGGATCGGTGTGCTGCCGTTGGTGCGCGAATCACGAGGTATCGACCGGGTGATGATCCGTGCCGGCACTGACATCGCCGATCTCATGACGCGCATCGGAGCCCCCGAGTCACGCCTCGAGTGGGAGAGCCGTGCGACGCGACGGCGGATGTGCCGCATGGCCAGCCTCGACGCCGCCAACAGCCGACGCACTGCCGATGCTGCGGCAGAAACATCAGCCCGGGTCGAACGCGCGTTGACCATCCTCGGAACCGACGTTCCGGAGCACCTGGCTGTCACCGGAACATTGCGCCTAACCCACGGCGAGGCCTCTCTTGAGGAACTGGGCCGCCTGGCCGATCCACCGCTGACCAAAGACGCTGTCGCGGGGCGCCTGCGGCGACTGCTCGCGCTGGCCGACAAGCACGAAGCGGCCTTGCCCGCCACTGTCGCTGACCCGGAACCGCAGCTGGTGGCTGTCAGTGCTGGGCTCGACAAGCCGGAAGGAGCGTTTCCGTGGATCCAACGATGAGTCTGGTTGCAGAACTGGTAGAGACCCCTGTCGAAGGCACTGGAGAAGCCAGGTGCCGCCAAGCCGAAGCGGTCTCCGCGATGCGTGTCGGTGGTGGCCTACGCATGCAGCACGGTCGCCTGACCCTCGAATCTCGCATGTCCTCCGAAGCGGCCGCAGTGCACACCGGGCAGGCGTTGACCGACCTGTACGGGTGTACACCGCGCGTTGATGCAGGACCACGCAGAACCGCGACGCTTCGTGTGAGCGACGCCGACGCCCTTGCTCGGCGCATCGGGCTTCTCGACTCGCGCGGACGCCCCGTGGTGGGCATGCCCGCAGCCTTGGTGTCAGCGGCGTGCGCATCGGATGTGATCGCTGCTGCGGCACTTCGCGGAGCGGTGTTGTCCGCAGGTCACCTGCGGGCGACTTCGGTGAGGCCCCCAGCGCTGGAAATACGTTGTCCCGGACCGGCGTCGGCACTGGCGGTGGCCGGTTTTGCTCGGCGTCTGTCGGCGATCGCGGAAGCGCGTCAAGGCAGTGAGATCGACGGTGCCGTTGACTATGTCCGGGTCCGCTACGGGGTTGGGGCTCTCCTGGAACAGCTTGGCGCGCCAGGGGCCGCTAGGCGGTGGGTCGATGCGAAAGCTGTTGCTGCCGCTCAATCTCGGCTCGACACCAGGCCACTGTCCCAGGCCAACAGCGCACGCGCCTCGCAAGCAGGACAACACATCGCCGAGAAGGTCCGGCTCGCCCTGGAAATTCTAGGGTCCGACGTGCCGCCAGAGTGGATTTGCGCTGCGCAGCTGCGGATCGCCCACCCCGACGCCTCAAACACCGATCTTGCCGAACGCTGCATGCCGCCGATGACCAAGCACACGTTCGCAGGCCGGTTGCGGCGCCTGATATCGGCCGCCGAACAGCGAGCCCTCGACATTCCAGCGTAGGAGCGCCTGTGCCACATGGGGCAGCCATCGCGCCGGTCCGGCCCGTTACACCTTCGGGCCGTCAATGATATTCTCTATTTTAGCGACTCGACGAAAGAGGGGACATGAACAGCTACCCGGACGGGATGACGTTGCGCCCCCTGCTGGAATGGCCGGGACAGCTGCCGTCAACGCACATCGGCTCGCCGTTCACCGCGCCGCTGTCGGCCACCCTCGATGAGCTCGACCGCGAACTCCGCCACTTAGGCAAGCACTCCCGCAATGCACCGTCGGTGCTTGAGATTGCGTTACGCGACGACGACTTCCGCATGGATGGGATGCCGCGGGCGAGCGCTAGAACGATCCACCCCGGGGTAGTCCTGCATGTCGAATCGCGATTCGGACCGCTGTCCTACCCAGCCGCGAAATTCGATACCTGGCAGGACAACCTGCGGGCCATCACACTCGGGCTCAACGGGCTTCGCCGCTTGGACCGGTACGGGATCACGCCCGGACATGAGCAGTACCGAGGCTGGGTGGCGATCGAGAATCACTCTGACGTCCGTTCCCGCGCACAGGCGCTCATCGACTCCTACGGCGGCGTGCGTGCCGCGCTGCGCGCTACGCACCCGGACCACGGAGGAACACCAGAGGAGTTCCAGCTAGTTCAGGAAGCACGTCGTGTGCTCGGGGTCTGACATCCGAATCCCGTACCCCAACTGACGATAAGAGGAAAACATCCGCCATGAACTCAGTCTCACGACCACACATCCCAGCCGGGGCCGAGGTCATTGCGTACGGCACTGTGTTGGTGGTTGGAACTATCGAAGAGGGACCGCTCGACTCCCCCATCACCGGTTCGTCGGTGTATAGGATTCGGACCACGGATGGCGAGATCACCACGCGGTCAATGCAGATCGTGGTTCCGCGCATCGATTTCGAGACCAGTTGGCACGTCTGGAAAGACGGCACCGTCATAGCCGGCGGGCCTGGAATCAGCCGCGACTGGATGGACGAGTACGCCTCAGTGCACGGCGGCGACGTCGTTTGTGGGTGGCCTGCCGCATGAGCGCAATCTCGTTCACTACGCGCGACTTCGAGTCCACCCAGCGGGGAAACCAGCACGTCCATGCGCTGCTGATCGATGGGATCACCGGGCGCACCCTTGAACCCGACACTGAGCACTGGGATTGCCCCCCGGTCGGCCAGAAGGTCTCAACGTGACCGTGCGTAGCGAGGTTCACCGGCCGTACCGGGACCTGATTCGCGTATTCACCGCCGCGCTCATCGACGAAGCCGAGCATCGAGATGAGCGGGTCGAACGCCTGCCATCCGGCGAACTCGCGTGGATGGTGCACGAGCGCGAGTTCATGCACCGGCTCACCAACACCGCCCGCGCCGACCGAGGTCTCGCCCCGATCGGAATCGACTGCATCACCGCAGTGGAGAGCAGTGCCTCGGGCCACACCGACTACGCGGGCAAATTCGCAATGTATTGCGCCGATCTCGTATTCGGCGAAGGGCCCGCTTCGTGAGTACCGACACGCTGAGCGACCGGATCAAGCGGTACGAGGCCGCAAGCACCTGCACGCTGGTCCCGCGCGAGGACGCTCCAAACGCGTTCTTCTGGCGACAGCGCGACTGGGAGCGCAACAGCCTGCAGATACTGGCCCGGTCTCACTTCCCCCGATGCGAGCTTGCCGGCCGCAACCACTCAGAAATCCACGAGATGCTTCACGGAGCCGGGGTGAGCTGGGCGCGCCTGGGCCCGCAGCTCATGCACGGAACGTCCATTCTTCCGGGCGGCGAATTGCGCAGTGAGCGGGTCGACTACGAGGCCGTTAACGCGTGGATCAGTAGTGTCGGCGGCCCGGATCGCGATGAACACCGACCCAGCACCACCCGACAAGATGAGGAGCCCAGACAGTGAAATACCCCAGTGATTTCGTCAACGAGGATCACGGATGGCAACGCATCCACGCAGGGCATGATCTTGACCGCGACAAGCTACTCACCGACCTCACCGACAACGGCGGAAGCCAACGCACCGACGGCCAGGAACTTGTAGTCGAAGAGGTCTGGCTTAGCGTGGCGGCGCGGATCAAGTGGTGCGGCCGCCGTGACCGGTCGTGCGACAGTGAAGGTGAGTGGCACGCGCACTGGTTCGCCGCCCGTCCCGGTTTCGGAAAGCCCTTCACGTTGGTCTACTGGGGCTGCCCCGAACTGGTTTCGCAATGATCCGGAGACCATTGCACATAGGCCTCGATGTCGACGGTGTGCTTGCTGACTACATGGCGGCCATCGCCGAGGTCGGACGCGGGAACGGCCACGCGATGTCGGGCGAGGGACCGCTCACCTATGGACTGATCGAACCTGGCTGGTTTCCCGATGCACTCACTGCGGCGACGGCGATGGCCCAGCTGCACGAGAGCGGCCTGGGGGATCTGGCACTGTTCGACGACACGGCTCCGGCCGCGGTGCGTGAACTGCGCAACGGCGGCCACAAGGTCTCCATTGTGACTGCACGACAAGAGCACCGCGTGGGAGAATCAGGGCACCGTGCCGGACACCGCGACCTCGTAAGCTGGCTTGCTCGCCACGGCATCGAAACTGACGATCTGCTTTTCCAGCAGCGAAAGAGCCTGTCCGGCTGTGACGTCTACCTCGATGATGCTCCCCACAACATCGACGAGATCCGAAGTGCCGGAGGGATCGCCGTGGTGCGCGACACCACCTACAACCGGCAAGTTCCCGGTCCACGGGTGATCAGTATGGCCGAGTTCGCCGATCGAGTGCTCCGCGGGGATTTCAACCGGCAGGCAGCCTGACTGCCGACGCGATGCCGGTGCAGCCGCCGGCCGCACGTGGGTGTCACGTCCCGGACCTGTCGGCTTGAGTCGGCGCAATCGCCGGACGTTCTGTTCGTTGTCGGGACCCGCGCTGGATCGCCAGCCGCCTTTTCTGTGCATCGAGGTCGCACAGCCGGTCCAACAGGAAATCAACGTAGCGATGCCGCCCCGCTGAATGGGCATTGTTGATCCGGGCGTGCAGCAGTCCGCGCAACACCTCTGAGTCGGGTAGTTGATTCATGAGTCAGCGCACTGATGCGGGCCCAGCGCGCCATCGCGGGCAGTGGTGAACGCGCGGCCGCCGCAATCTGGACACCGCTTGTGTATCCCCGACTCGGGACCGTCGTTGGCGTCGTTGGTGAGCAGTGTTCGGATGTTTCGGCTCTGGCCGCATGCGTCACAGATGACGGTTTCGCGGACCCATGTCTTTGGTCCGTCGATGGTGTCGCGGTGGTCGTCAAAGTCGGAGACGGCGCGCTGCTGGTCTGCGGGATGAGTGCATTGGCTGGTCATGTTTTGGCAGTTTCCCCTACGTCAGCTTGGCGCGGGCGCCCACACAGCTATGAAGTGACTGTAGAGGTCGCCGTCTGCCGTGGCCTCGCGGTGATGCTGGATGAGTCCTCCACCGCCACTGCGCGTTGTGCCCTTGGCGATCAACGTGTCTCACCGACTATCTCAACCTTGTCGGGTCGATCGGGGAGAAGATGTACGCCGGTAGGTCGTCCTCGGCGTCGCCCGACCCTGGTATCTGCACTAGGCGAAGGCCGCGCTTACCTGCCCATTCGCTGATCGCTTCCCACATAACCTCGTGAGCGATCACGATCTGCCGAGTCTCAAACTCCATCATTCCCCATCCGATCATTGCGCCTTACGTCAGGCCGGCCACTTGCACGGCTCGTCGGGGTGCTCGTCGATGTTGGCGCTCGCCTGGTCCCAGTTCAGGTACATCGGGCCACCCATCACCTTGCGTACTGCGTCCTCGTAGGGGTGGCCGCAGCCGCACGGGCACAGGTGCTGATCTCGTTGCTTTTCACACCCGCACCTGCACGGATTGCGAAGAGTGACTTTGTAGCCACCTTCACGGAGCGCGGCGAGTGCACGGTCGGCCCAGTCTCCGGTGCCGAAACCGGCAGCCTCATCAAGAGCCTGCTTCACAAGCTCAGACGGTGTGGTCATGTCGTCTCCTGGCGTGCGTCAGTGCGGCGGCTTCCAATGCCTCGAACTCGGCATCGGACCGCCTTGGCTTGCCAACGAGATAGGTGTCGCCACAGGCACAATCGACGATGAACTTGCCCGGTTGGGGCGGATCGAAGAGGTCGCCATCTGTCGTGGTCTCGCGGTGATGTCGCATGAGTCCTCCACCGCCACCGCGCGTTGATTTTGAACTCTCGCCGTCAGCGTTCACCGGTCGATGCCGCTCTTGAATTTCACCTGCGCCATCACGCACTCCGCGGGCAGGATGTCGTCGCGCACACCGAGGTAGACGGGCTGGTACAGCGCTGGGGCGGCGTAGAGGTAGCGGACCTCGACGACGGCGCCGACCGGCGGCACGTCGTGGTTGGCGGGAATGGTGACGTTGCCGACGAAGGTCAGGCCGTCGTTGCCGTGCAGGCTCAGGCCCACGCTGCGCTGGGTGTTGACCGCGGTCACCAGGGCGCTCAGGGTCTCGACGAACTTGAACTTGAGCTGCGGGCCGCCGCTGTTGGGCCGCCCCGGCGAATACGGTGCATCCAGGCGCTTGAACACCACGCCCTCGGCCTTGGCGTCCCGCAGCTCGGCCAGCTTCCGGCGCTTGTCACTCTGGGAGGTCCAGTTGTGGGTCGGCGCGATCGCGTCATCGAGGTTCAGGGCGATCAGATCGAGCAGGATGCGGTAGCGCTCTTGGTAGGGCTTATCGCGCAGGTCATTGCCTGCGTACTCGAAGATGTCGAAGGCGTACAGCACATCGCCGACGATCTCCCCGTCGAGGATGAAGTCACCGTCGATGGACCCAGCTGCACGGGCCACCGCCGCGGACACCCCTACCGCCAGGCCCAACTTGTTGATGGCCTCGACGGTGTCGCCGGTCTTGCGAATCATCATGCGACGGCCGTCGTACTTCTCCTGCAGGCACCAGCTGTCACTGTTGATGGCTTCGTTCGCAGCGGCCTGGTCGGCGACGTTGAGCAACTGGGGCAGCAGGCCCGACGGGTGGCGGTCGCTGGCGCTGTTCTGATATGGGGTGCCGTCCTCGCCGCGGGTATAGCCCTTGGCCTCTTTGGCTTTGACCAGCTTGTCGAAGATCGCCGTGGCCTTGGCGTAGTCCACCACGGTGGTGGTCTTCGTGCCGGTGGTCAGTGCCGAACCCCGGCGTCCATAGGCGAAAGTGACGAGGAATCCGGCGTCGGTGGGTTCCAGACTCGCATGGTATTCCTTGTCGCTGTTGCCTTCCCGGTAGTAGAGGCTCGCGGTTCTGGGTTCCCCTGCGGCGGTCATCGTGGCCCTTTCAGCATCTGATTTATTCTCTAATATAGAGAATAGACCAAGGGGCCGACAACTCCCCCGGCTACTGCGGCGCCGACGCGCCCCTCACAGGCGCCCGTCGGCGAGCCTCTCGAGCTCGGCGGCGTGTACCTCGGCGTGGTCCCAGCGGTCCTCTTCGACGGGGCAGCTGCCGGAACAGTCGCAGTGCGCGTGTCAAAAGCACGACACTGATAGCGGCCGATTATGTCTGGTGCTGGGTCCACGCCGCGTCGTCGGCTACGTTTGCCGCCGAGTCCCAGTCGAGGAACACCATCTCGTTGCGACGGCGAGAGTTCCAGTAGCAGAACCAGTGCAGTGGATTCCATCGGCTGAACCGATCCCAGCAAGGCCGCATGTCAGCGGGCACGAAGGGCACCCATAGGTCTCCGTTGTCATCTTCGCCGATGATCCAACGATCTTCCTCATCCCAGTAGATCAGTTCAGCGTTCGCCATCCAGTGCTCTTTGCCGGTCATTGGTTTCTCCTCACCGATAATTTGGCCTTGCGTTGGCCTGATGCCGGTCACTCGAACCACTCGCCGGTTCCGTCGCAGTCGACGCATTCTTCGTCAGCGACATAGCCCGTTCCGGCGCATGTCTGGCATTCATGGAAGGTCGCACCTGCGGGGCGTGTTGGCTCGAATCCGGTCATCGGGCAACCACCGGAACGACGATCGACTGCGCGTAGTGCCCGAACCACTTCGCCGCTTCCTTCACGGCCAGATCCTCACGGCTGTTGAAGCTCACCAAGCCCCAGCTGGCCGGCAAGTTGTGCTCCTCGGCGTACCAGTTCCGCCCGAAGACCAGCACGGCGTGCGTGTAGGTCCGGGCAGACGTGCGGGTATGGGTGCTGCCGTCGGGAGCGGTTGCGACGTAGGTGGTCCCCTTCGCCATGGTCACGCCCGCCCATTGTTGCGGGTGCGCTTCGCGGCTCGTCGGCAAGTGCCATCGCAGTACACAGACTCGCCCATGTGCTCGCCAGCCAGGGACTCGTGGCCTTCGCATTGGTTGTCGTCTTCGGCGGCCTCGTCGGCGGCAATATCGACCGGCGTACGCAGGTGGTCTCCTGGGCGGTAGGTGGTCATGGTCGGAATCCCCTCTGCTGTAGTGGATTAGGCGCGGTACAGGCGGTTCGGATAGTCGTCGACGATGCAGGAGTGGCCGTCAGTGGCGTCGGCGATTGTTGCAACGTTCACGTCGGTGTCGAGCGCGGTGACGGTGCCTGTGCGCTGTTCGGCGCCGTCCCACGGCGCTGAGTGGCCGTAGGTCCACGTCACGACGTCCCCGACGGAGATCGGAACGGGTTCCTGCGCGATGCCCGCGGCGTCGACAACGTTTGCTCCGTCGTGCATCTGGGCGTGGAACTGTTCGCGCAGCCGGTCGGCCGTGTCTGCCAGCTCCTTCAGGAATTCGGCGTTGTCGCCGTCTTCTGCCCGCCATCGCTGGCGCGACGCGTATTCCTCAAGCGCGTCGATGATGACGAACGCCTCGTGTGTGCGGTAGTCGGTGCTGATGTCAATCTGGCAGCGGTACACGGCGCCGGGCGCGTACGGGTCGATGGCTACGAGGGAAAGTCGTTCGACGGCGACGCTAGACCGTCCGCCGCCGCCTAGATCGATCGTGGCTATGCCGCTATGTATTCCGAGGATGGTTCCGTGGAATGCGCGGGATTCCTGCCCAACGCGTTCGTGGTACTGAACACGGTCACCAACCTCGATCGGGCGAACGTCCGCGCTCTCGCCGGCAGAGTCACAGTGGACCGAATGCGGGTGGGATTCGTCGCGACGTCCGACGCATTGGCAGTTGGTGGGGTTTGTGTTCATGTCGAACTCCTTCAGATGGAGCTTCCCGGCGGCCAGTCAGGCCGCTGGGTCGGGTGGTTAGCGGGCAGTGTTCGGCCGCATGGCGTTTACGTTGCGGGCCGGGTTTACCCTGAACCCGATCAGTTCGTCGGTGGAAACCTGCCGTGTTGCACCGTCGCGGCATACCGCCAGGAACCAGCCGAGCCCATCGTCCTCAACCCACTTGACGACACTGGAGACGTTGCCATCAAAGTCAACTGCTGGCAGGGGTGAGTCGGTGGCGTTTCTGGTGGTCATGGTTGGAATCCCGTCTGTGGTGGTGGGTTAGGCGCAGTGCAGCTGGGATACGCCGACGTAGATGACTACGCCCGTCTCGGTGTCGGTCACGTATGCGCGGCTGACGGTCACGGTTGACCCCACCATGCGCAGCGCCGCCGGGTTCAGCGCTTGCTGGATGTGTTGACCTGTTGCCGCATCTACGGCAACAAGCGCGACTGTGAGCAGGACTGCAACGGCCGCAACCAGTAACACCTTGCGGATCAGCCCGCCCAGGATGGTGATGGCAGCAACGGTCACGATCACCGATGGCGCCGGCCAGTGGCTCAGTCCTGGAAGGGCCGTGGTGGTCGCCCCTCCGACGCCGGCGGTCAACGCGCCCGCCAGCGCCATGCGCTGAAGTATGGAACGTGAAATCAAAATGCAGCCATGGCCCCTACTCTCTACTTTGGAGATTACTGCCGCGCCTGGGCCGAAGCAACTTGCGGCTCCTTTTACTGTCGCGCAGCGGTTTCACGATGCTGGTCGACGACCTGTCACGTCTTTTCGGCCATCCGAACTTCCGTTGACCCCGATCAGCTTCGAAGCTCGTCGGCGCAGTTCACTCGCCTGCTCCGATTTCCCCGCTGCGTCGAGCAGCTGTGCCCTGTCCAGAAGCTGGTCGGCGGCGATGCGATCGGGTGTGCGTCCACCAAAATGCGCCACAGGATGTCGTCCTTTCATCAGGTGTAGACAGGACAAAGGCCCGAGCACGACGGCATTTCCGCGCTCGGGCCTTTGGCGAGGTTCAGTCGAACAGCTCGCTCATGTCCTGGTCGAACGGTCGAGCTTCCCGGTCCGCAGCTTCCGCACGCGCGGCATCGGCTTTGACGCGGTACTCCGCGGCACGCTCAGCGTCAGCCTTTTCCTGCTCGGCTAGCGCCGCTTCGCTGGCGGTGGTCGGAATCTCGAACTCGATGTGCGCGTCAATGCGGTGGCCGTGAAAGCTGTTCTCTAGTAGCGGGACCAGACGCGGATCATCGGGCTCGGCATCGGTCAGATACGCGACGACTGTCGAAACAACCATGGGGTCGCGGTTGACGCCGTTCTCGTCGGGCTCGATATCCTGCAGCGCGCGCAGGCGGCCGTGCCGGATGGTGGGCCGGATTGCGATGCCCAGCCTGTCCAGGTGGTCGCGAACATCGGCAGCGAGTTGGTCCGTCTTGGCGGCGACGTCGTACTCGTAGGCACGCATCAGAGGGAACAACTCGGCCGAGAAGTAGACGGCCAGCGTCGGCTCGCCGGTATCAGCGTTGGGCGGGCGGAAGTAAGTCGGCTCGCCGGTGGTGACGTCCTCGCTCATGAAGACTCTGCCTTTCCCTTGCAGGTATGTCGGCGGTGATGCTAGCTATGTTGACCACGCATCACTCCGCGCAACACGTCTACGCAAGTGCCGGTGAAACAACACACGACCCGCACCGGTTGAGGCACGGGCCGTGTGTTGATCGCGGGTCAGGCGGCGGCGGCGGTCCACCAGTTGAACTGGCTGATCGCGGCCTCGCGCAAGTACTGCGTGGCCAGTTCGGCGCCGTAGCCCGTGTTCTGGTCGTCGAACGCGCGCAGCACCTTGGCCGGTTCGTCATTCTGCGTCGGCACCTTGATGGCCACGGCGGTCACCGCGGTCATTCCGCGCTGGAAACATGCCACCAGCTCGTTCCGGATGTGCTTCTGCATCATCACCGCATTCTTGATCTCGGTGAAAGCGCCGGTGGCCGGATCGAGCACGATGTAGTCGACGGTGGGTGTCGAAACCTCGGCCTTTTCGTACTTGCTGTAGCGCGGGCTCACCGACAGCAGGCGGAACAGGATCGGCTTGTTGAAGTGCTCGTCGCTGATACCACCACCGCCGCCGGTGGGAATCGAACCGATCGCCGGGGCCGCCGTGATGCCTCCGTAGGTGGCGGCGGGAGCGGCGGCCGGAGCCGGCGCGGCAGCAACGGGAGCCTGAGCAACCGGCGCGGCGGCCACCGGTGCCTGAGCAACCGGTGCCTGAGCAACCGGCGGCTGAGCGACCGGTGCGGCGGCCACGGGCGCCTGAGCAACCGGAGCCTGAGCAACCGGCGGAGCAGCGGCCACGGGGGCCTGAGCGATAGGGACAGTCATGGCGGAACCTCTCGTTTAGTTTCTGTTGCGGTAATCCGGTGCGAGAACGTAGCTGGAGAACTTCCCCGGCACTCCGGCCTGTGGGTGTTCCCGCACCGGATTGCCTCAATCGTTGCACCGGCATCCGACAAAGCATTGTGGAACGAAATATGCATGTCCGACGGCGTGTCCCGGCATATCCGCGGCGCCGAATCAGGTTCTACCCGAGCAGCACGAGTGTGACCGCGACCGAGGAAGACTCGGCGACTTCGCGAATGATCCGTTCGGCCACTTTCGGGTCGAGACCACCAATCCCACCGCCGATGAGCGGCAGCGCCACGGACGCGATCCCGTGCGCGACTGCGAGTTCGAGCCCGACGGTCAGCGACGAGCGTAGCCATTCGGGTCGGGCGTCGGGGCCCGGCTCATACTGGCTGGCGCAGTGGATGATCGTCATATCTCCCGGCCCTTGAGGGCATATCATCGCCCCGCCAACTGGAAGGTCACCTCGGCGTGCAAGCACCTCGTATTGGTGAATCGCGTTTGGGTGGCGCTGTTTCATGATTGCTGCGACACCGGCGCCGGCGACTCCGATGCAATTGACGCCGTGCGCGAGCGCCTCAGACGGGTGCGCGAAGAGGTCGCCGGTCTCGATTGTGAAGCTCATACGGTTTCTCTTTCATTGGGTTGGTGGTTCAGGGGGACGTGACAGATCGAGATGAGTTGCGGCGCAACGTCAGCACTCTCCGCAACATCGCTGCCGTTCATCGCAGTCGACCACGTAACCGCCGATGCAATATCTGGCTTCGAGGCCGCCATGCATGGCAGACATCGTCAGCGATCCGGTCAGCCACAGTCGCTGCGCGAGTCGCGCAGTCCAGCGGAGAACTGGTCCCACGATCGCCCTGCCAACGTCAGTGGAGCCTTGTTGTCTATCGCCAGGCGGGACCCGTACTGTTCGCAATCGGTGATCTGTTCTGCAGTGGCACCGCACGCGACTGCGAATTCCCGCGCCCGGATCAAGATCGCCTCTTGCCCCTGCCGGTCCTCCCAGTGCCGCACGTGTGCCGGCAGCTGGTTGAACCAGCAAGCGACGCCGAACTGGTCCAGTGCGAATTGCAGTTCTGAAAGACTCACGGAAACTCCTCTACGCGTTTAGGATTCGGCTGTCGGGACTTGCTCCGCGGGCATCGTCACGTGCCCGTCGCTGCGCGTGCGCGACGCGCCTTTCGGCATGGCGCCGACACACGGTGACCACACCGCGGCCGTAGCCGAACATGACCTGCAGCGTCGCCTGCTCGTGGCATTCGATGCTGGGGATGCCTAGTGCGTCGAAGTCCTTGTCAGGGCATGTGGTCACGCTGCGTCAGCTTCGGCGTTGTCGTCGTCGATCAGACCTATCGCTACCGGCACTTCCGGGTCATCGACGTCCAGGTCGGGTGAATAGGCATGTGCAGCCAGTACCGCACGGAACACCCCTGCGCACGTGATAGTCACGATCGAAGCTGGGTGTTCCCGCGTGTAGAGCTCGACAGGTTCTTTGAACACTGCGGTGATCGCGCTCATCTTCTTAATGGCATCAGCGGTGAACGATTGCACGTTGCCGGCGCCCAGCGGCGCGAGTGTCTGTTCGTCACCCGTTCCTCGCGTGCCGAGAATCTCTTTGGCACCGCGAGCATTGAGTCGGCTGATCGTCGATCGGATCGGGAAGTCCTCGGCGTCCTGCAATGGGATGTAGTGGCGCGAATCGGCCTCGCCCGGGTCGCCGTCGGTAAGCGTGCGCATCAGCAGTGTTGCGCCGTTGTCGACCACCGAGAGTTCGACGGAGCAGTCGGCTTCCTTGTCGAGCTTCTTGACCGCCGCTGCCGCACCCTTGGCCGCCGACAACAGTTGTGACGCCTGGTCGACCGAAAACTTCACCAACTTCAGATCGCCGTCGCACTCGAAGATCGCCTGCCCAGGACTGACACCGTCTGAGGCGATGAAGGCGAGGCTGTTCTGAGTTCCGCTGTCACCAGCCTCCACCCGGCTCGAGCCCAGCACGACCGCGGCGTGGGTTGGGTCGTCGTTTCCCGAATAGGCCATCACTTTGGCCGCAGACAGTCCCTTGACGAACGATTCGTTGTCGATGATGACGGGCATGCGTTCCACCTTCTGATTCCTTGGCTCCCGCCGCGGTGAATCCCGCGACGGGCAGCATCGGCGGTGTGGGTGCCGGGCTGCGGGCACAACATTGGTCCCAACGCTTGCGTTCGACCGTCTACGGCGCGGTGGGGTCCACCTGACCCAGCGTCGGCGCCTGACGCCCCGCTACAGACATCTCCACACGCGCCACTACAACGATCGCCACGAGCGGGGACACGTCGGCCGATAAGCAGCCCGGTTCACCTTTCTGAGCTGCTTGTTAGCGTTGCGTTTCGACAGGACCGTACATTCCCACAGAACTACGCGCAGCGCTACAACCACCGCGCCGTAGCACTTCCAACAACCCCGTGACCGTTGACTGTGACTCCGTGCCAGTCAGCTGGCCGCAAGGCAACCACGGGACATGACACGGTATTGAATGACGCACCGCCTGCCTTCAGGACGCGCCCACCGCGGCGGCGACAGTCCCCGCAAGTCGCGCCGTAGTCGCCGCAGTCGCGCGACTACGGCGACAGTCTGCGATCGTGGTTGACAGAGACTCGAAGAAGTCCAAAAAAGGTGGCGTGCTCGGCGATTCGGGCGAACTCGCACGGACAGTGTTGGTGATCGCCGCCGTCATCGCGGTGATCGCTGTCATTGTCCGCATCGGTCCGAACGGCGTACGCGCCTATGCCGACACCGCCATCAACTGGGCAACCGAACGGATCAACCCGGCTCAATCCTCGCCGAACGGAATCGGAGGGACCGGCGCCCCGAGCGACGACCCGTCCACTCTGACGGTAGCCAAGTCGGGGCCTATGCGGGGGTACGCCCGAGACCGCTTCGGTGCGGCGTGGACCGATGACGTGGACGTCGAATACGGACATAACGGATGCAACACCCGCGACGACATCCTGGCTCGGGATATGACCGGAGCCCTGACCCGCGACGGCTGCAAAGTGCTCTCTGGCACGCTGGCAGACCCGTACACAGGCACCGTGATTACTTTCACCCGCGGCCGGGACACCTCTGCACTGGTACAGATCGATCATCTGGTCGCATTGGCTAACGCCTGGGTGTCGGGGGCGGAAGCGTGGCCGCCGGCGCGGCGTAAGCAGATCGCGAACGACCCCTTGAATCTGATGGCCTCCGACGGATCGGCCAACCAGTCCAAGGGCGCGGCTTCGGCCGATCAGTGGTTGCCGCCGAACCCGTCGTTCCAGTGCACGTACGTCAAGCGACAGGTGCAGGTGAAGAATAAGTACCGGCTCACTGTGACCGCCGCCGAGAAGTCGGTGATGATGCGGTTCCGAGGGTATTGCTGAACTCGCCGCGCCACCGGCCAGACATCGAAGCCGAGGCCTTTACCGTCCCCGGACATGCCCTCCCCCACCGTCTCTGCCATGGTCACCGCCTTGGCCGCCGTGCTATTGGCCAGTGGTTGTTCGACTACTGCGGCTCCACCACCGACAGGCTCGCCCCCGGTCGTGGAGACAGTCACCGCAGCACTGGACCTTCCCTCTGACCCGACCGCAGCGGTGGCCGATGCAGCTATAAGACTGCGTACCACAACCGCGGCAACCGTCATGGTGGCCACCACCGGCATGGAGAATCTGATTGCATCGTCCTACGCGGCGCAGGTGAGCACCGACCCGGCCGCCGCGGACGGCAACGCCAACCTCATGATCAACGGCGAACGGCAGCAAACGAACTTCCACGTCCGAGACGGCGAGCTGTTTCTCGACTCCGCGGACGGAGAACCTTTCACTGTCGGCCCAGCACGCGGAAACTTCGACCCGACACTGCTTTTGGACCCACAGCTGGGCTTGGCGTCGATGATCGAGACAATCTCACCGGTGTCGTTCGAAGGTACACAACCGGTTAACGGTGGACAGGTCGCCGGCACGGTGAAACTCCACGGTGAGCTTCCCGTCGCCGCCGCGGAGGCCGTACTCCCCCGCGACAACCTGCACAACCTGGCATCCGTGCCCGTGACACTGTGGCTAGACCCTGACGCCGGCAATGCGCTGGTACAGCTGATCATCACCGCTAGGGGCGGAGCGCTGACTCTGCAGATCCGCGACACACACTGATCCCGCATACGACAACGCCCCGGCCCAGACCACCGGAACCGGGGCGTTGTCGTATGCCCTACTTCTGTTCGAACCTCGCCGCCACCGCATTGACATCGATGTGCGCCGTCTGCACCATCTCGTACGCTTCCGCGTCGATGATGAGCCTCCCCTGGCCAGGACGCCACCGAGAAGGCTTGAGGTGGTACGCCTGCGGGATAGGCATACCCGAGGACGGTTGCCCGGCCAACTGCAGGATCGGGGCCATCATTTTCTCTCGCAGTGCCGCAAGCATCGCGGCCGACTTCACCCGGTCGTTGAACCCACCGTCGTCGGAGATGATGAAGTGCACGCCGAGATCAGTGCCCGTCGACAGCAGCTTGGAGACTGTCTGATCGCCGACTTCGACAGTGTCGAACACGGTCTTGGCCATGTAGCCCTCGGAGATTGCGTGGAAGTTGTCGATGTACACGTACACCTCCGGACCGGTGAAGTAGGTCCGGTTGATCAGGTCCTCGGCGGTTGCGTCCTCGCTGGGGCGACGTTGGCCCATCAGCCGGACCAGCATGTCGGCAACCTCTTTGAGATCGTCAACCGAGCTGACATAGCCAGGGGGACGGATCCGATTGGTTGTGCCGTCCGCGCGAGGCTCACCGAACTTCGCCGGCCGCACGTGACCACGCGCGTAGAGGCGGTCACGTTCGCCGAGTTGCTGACGCAGCAGGTCGATGACGATGATCACGGCGTCTTTTGGCGCGAACTGACGCATCACCGACTCCATGTGCATCCGCAGCATATTGGTCTTGCCGCAGCCTTTCTCGCCGTACACCAGCAGGTCCTGCGACCTGTTCGGAACGAGCGCGAGTTCCAGGGTGTCGGTCAGGGAGCCCACGGGGAAGTGTGTCTGTACCGGATGACGGTTCGGTGGGACCAGCGGCGCATATACCGACCAGATCGTCTCAAAGTCGATCACCGGGTCTGCGGGCCGGACAACAGGCACCTGCTCGGCGGCGAACACCTCGGCCAACTGGTCGCACAGGCCCCGGATCTCGGCGCCATAGTCGTTCACCTCGAACACCGGCATGCCCCTGGCGAACGAGTCGGGTTCGATTTCGCGGTTGATCGGCACCACCGTTCGCGCCTGCTTGGTGCTGTACGGATCCACCGACCGTCCCGGCTGATCTTGCGGGATCAGGGTTTTGAGATTCATCCGCAGCTCTGGAGCCATCTTGGCGCCGGCGTAATCGGTCGCAGGCAATTGCA
This sequence comes from Mycobacterium sp. 48b, assembly GCF_048282725.1. Taxonomy (NCBI): domain Bacteria; kingdom Bacillati; phylum Actinomycetota; class Actinomycetes; order Mycobacteriales; family Mycobacteriaceae; genus Mycobacterium; species Mycobacterium sp. 48b. Next base: position 3,851,197 of record NZ_JBLVUL010000001.1, on the reverse strand, counting down.
CACCGCCGGGAACGTCGATGGAGTAGTGAGCCACGTTGCCGGTGGTGCCGCCGCCGGAAGAATCAGCGGTGAACACCAGGTGCACACCAACAGCAGCGCCGAGGTCGAGGATCGGGCGCAGCAGCTTGGCCCGTTCGGAACGGTCTTCGCCGAGGAACCCTCCGATCCCGTCGATCAGCACCATCACCCGACCGTATGGGTCACCGGGAACAGGGTTGTCGACTTTTGAGTCAAGGTAGGCGTCCACCGAGGAGACTGCACGGTCCACCATCGCTTCACGGCGAAGCCCGATGACTCGCCGGGCCTCACCCAGGATCCGCGACACTCCGTCAGCGCTGCCGGGGGCCGCATACGACGCTACGTTCGGACTGTTTTTGACCTCGCCCAGCTTGCCGGTTCCGAAGTCGGCGAGCATGAACGCCAGCCGGCGCGGCCCGTACTGCAGGCAGCCACAGATGACCAACGTCTGCAACAACGTGGTGCGCCCCGACTTACCGCCACCGGCAATAACCTGGTGCGGCAGAGCGCCGCTGAAGTCCATGAACCATGGCAAGCGGGTGTGCTTCTCGGGCACATCGAGGTCGCCGATGCGGATACTCAGCCCCACAGAGGAACGGCTCAGTTTCAGTGTCGGCAGACTCAGAGGCTCACGCAGTGAGGGCTTCCACAAGTCGAGCACCTTCATGTCCGCCAGTCGAGAAACCTTCTCCAGCAGTACGTCACTCATCCTGTCGCCGGTCTCCTCTTGCTTGACGTTGACGACTTCGCCGTCGACGACCGTTGGAGTGAAGCTGCGTTCGGTGAACAGCGCGAACGGCAGGACCGCCTCTACGATCGCCTCATCCGAATCGCCGCCCGAGCGGGCGCGTTCGACCACCGTCTTGCGAATATAGGCGGCCTCGTGATGGAACGCCGCGACCTCGACCGGGCCGTGGTCAGTGGTGAACTTGCGCAGGATCTTGCCCTTGAGGTTGCCTTTGATCATCCGAGCCGCGTCGTCGGTGCCGAGCATCACGTTCGAATGCTGGGGCGAGTTCACCGCCAACGAGTATCGGAACGTCAAGTGCTGCAGAAGATCACCAAGCACGGACTGGTCAATGTACTGACTGCACATGACCAGGTGCATGCCAAGTGAACGGCCAACGCGGCCGACACGGGTCAACAGTTCCAGGTATCCCGGACGTTTCTTGAGGAATTCACCGAACTCGTCGATGACGACAATCAGGTCCGGCACCGGAGGCCACAGCGGATCGTTGGGATGCTTCTGCTGCTGCTCGCGGTATTCGAAGATGTCCTTGCATCCCTTTTCACCGGTGATGAACTCCTCGCGACGGGTAACCTCACCATCGATCACCGCGCCGAGACGATCCACCAGCTCTGCGGTGTGCTCCAGATCGGAGATGTTGGCCACCACGTGCGGAATCCGGTCGGGGTCCATCCCCAGGAATGTCGAACCGCCTTTGAAGTCAGCGAGGATAAGCGCCACCTTGTCGGGCCCGTACAAGGCGAGCAGCGCCAGCACGATTGCCCGCAGGAAGTACGACTTTCCCGATCCTGTGCGGCCGGCGATCGCCCCGTGTGGGCCGTTTCCGTCGCGGTTCTCCTCGTAGAAGTTCAGGAAGCTCAGCTCGGGTGTGAGTTCATCGCCCTTGCGCAGGTACCCGAACGGAACTTTGATCTCGTCGGTGAACGCGTTGGACTTCCACACTTTGATCAGGTCGTGCGTTTCGATGTTGCCTATCGCAATGGCTTCGAAGAAGTCCGGGATGTGTTCGGCCCGCTCATCCTGGACTCCGCCTCCGGCACCGTAGCCTTTCGGGCGGTGCTGATACATCGCACGCGCGAACGTCTCGGCCAGGGTCGCCGACGCGGAATCGGCTGCCGCGGCGTCGTAGTCTTCGAGCGTCGACACGCGGCCGTTCTTGAGCAGAATGCGCGACCGCTCCTCAGAGACCAGATCAGTGCCGTAGCGCACCACGAGCCATGTCATGCCATCCATCCCGCCGGCCATCGTCGCCGGCCATGCCACCATCTGCTCAGGGGTATCGACAATCACCAGCAAGTGCGGTGGCCGATCATCTCCGCCGGAACGGATCCGCTCGATCACAGCTGCGTGGCGCACCGCGAACTCGTCCAGGCTGCGCCACGCCAGCAGGCGAGGGCCAGTCCCCTTCTCCACCTTCGAGATGTCCTCGAGGTGCGGCAACCACTTGATCCATTCCCATGCCTTCGGATCATCGGTAATGACACCGATATTCAGATCACTGGGTCGGTGGTTGAACGCCAGACTCATCACCATTGCCCGCACCAGATCCAGGCGCGCCGCCTCGTCACCGCGCAGCGCGTAAGCAGGCCACTCGCTCAAGCGCACGTCGATCGGCAGGTTGGCCACCACCGACAATGTGTTCATTGCCCGCTGGTACCGCACCAAGGTGACCGGTTCGGTCATCTCGATCACCATCTCCTCAGCCTTGGGCAGCTTCGGGAACAGCGGAGCCACACCGATGCCCACCCGGGCCCGCAGGAACGGGTTCGCCGTCAGATGCTTGACGTCCGGATCCTGTTCGCTCTCAGGGGGAACCACCCGGCCGATGTCCGGATTCGGGTCGGCCTGCCACATTTCCTCAGTTCCCACCAGGGACAGGAGATCCGACGGGTGCGGGAAGCAGGTGGTGCGCAGATCATGCATCGCCCGGCCCTGGTCGTGGATTTCGGCACGCCGCTCCCGCAGGTCCAAGTCGTAGCGCTCGATCTCCTGCTCGATGTCGCCACCGGACGCACCCCCACGCTGGGTGCTCAGATGCATGATCAGCATCATCATCATCATTGGAACGCTGAACAGAACCGAGGTGATCGCGCGGACACCCATCAGCGCCATGCCCCCCACCATCGCGACCATGACTCCGACCATGAGTAGCGGAAGCATCCGTTGCCAGGTGGGCCGGCGGTCCGGCTCCGGCGCGGGTAGCGGAGCAGGGATCTCCACCCCGGTGGGACTGAGCTGTGTCTGCGGCCGTGGTGCTGGCCGGAACTCGTTGAACAACACGGAAGGTCCTTCCTTCGAAGCAGGTCAGGGTGTCGGATCAGCCGGCGGCGTCAGCGGTGGGCGCTGGTACAGCGGAGGCAGAATCGGTGTGCGCTTCGGTCTCCTCCGGCGCCGAATCGTCAGGCGGCGCGGCCGGCTGCGGGGTCTGGTCCCCAGTGGGACTAGGAGCTTGCGCGGGCGGGGCCTGGTTGGCGGTCCTCGCCGGACTCGGCACCTGAGAGAATGGCTTGATCGTTCCTTGCATCACCTGTGCGTTCTTGATCGACAACGTGGCCCCAGGCGCATACAGCTTGGCCACCGACCACGGGATCGGGGTCGGAAACACGTTCTCGAGTCCAAGCGCCTTCACTGTCGGGTCGTAGGAGACGTCGAGCTTGTTGCCGCTGTCTGGAATCACCGCATCGATCGGGAAGCGGGTCCCGTTCGGGTCGATCCACAACACCTGTTCGGCGGCCACCGAATCAGCTGCGTCCCCGGTGACGCGGGCATACCAGCCATACCCCGGTCGCGTGATCGCGTCGGTGGCCTGCTCGGCAGTTCCCTCGTTGGGCAGCAGGCGCACAGTCGAGATACGTCCCGCTTCAGTCAGTGGCATCTTCGAATTGGTGAAAACCCGTGTGTGCGCCGCCAATTCACCGCGAGTCTTAGTCCAGCTCCAGCACAGCGCTGGATTCGAGACGAGGGTCGGCACCGACGACGGGAACCGGCCGTCGTCGACGATCGACACGCGTTCGAAGGTCTGCACTGTGGCGGGATCATCGATCAGCCGCTGTGCAGCACCGACATTGACCATCATCTGGGCCAGCACGGGTCCCACTTGCTGAATTCCGGTACGGCCCACCAGATAGAAGGCGCGGGCCCCTGATGCGGTGGACACAGTCAACACGTCGCCAATAGCCGACCCGGGGACCGCTGCGCTTGGCTGGCCCTGATCAGCCAGTTGCGGTGCGGTCAGGACCGGCGAGGCCGAAATCGCCCCCAGTAGCGCCGGGGACACCACCGCGGCCGAGTCAATGCGGGCGGGAGTCAGACCCAGAGCGGCTTGTGCGGCGAAGTCGCCTCGGCCCACTTGCGCACGGGTGTCACGGTAGATCAACCACAGCTGAGAAGGATCGGTGGACGGTCGAACCAGAACTGCCCGCGTCTGGCCAAGGTCCTCGCCACCTTCCAACATGTCTTTCCCGGCGATGACCGCGGTGGTGATGTCACCGGAGCGCAGCAGCGACAACGGCACAGCGGTGTCTCGCCAGTCGCACACCGTCCAGGCCGCCTCTTCATCGGTACGCGGCGTAAGCAGGTTCGGCGCATTGGGGATTCCCATCAGTGGGCCAGTCGGCATCGAACGTAGCGCCGTATCGGTGACGACCTTCGCATCGTCGGCCTTGCCCACAATCAGCCTCGCGGAGGCCAGGTTGGTCACCGGGTGCAGGCGCCCATTGAACTGGACGAACATGCCACCGCTTCGGGTCGTGACAATTTCGGCGACACTGCCATCGGGTTTCGGACTGATCAGCGACACCACGAACGCCGCGACCAGGATAAGGATGCCGCCTCCGAAGCCCAGCCCGAGCCAGCCGCGCATTCGCTTCAAAGGGGAACCTAGGCCCCGCACATCCTGACGCGACAGGGCTTCGTCGACGCGATTCAATTCGCGCCTGTATCCCTTGATCTGCCGCGGGGTTGTCAGATACCAGGGCACCGATACCTCCTCGATCACCGGCGCCGGGCCTGTTGCGAGCGGCGCATTCGGGGGCTGAGCGTGGTCGATTGATCCGCCACGGCACGGGTGGGGCGCGGGTTAGCGCGCCCGCCGTGTGCGTGATGGGCGTGGCACTGCATGTGGTGATGTGCGTATCGGGCCTCGTAGGGTGACCGAAAACGCTGTATCCCCCACCATTCCCGGCGGGTTCCCTCCACCGATGGGACAACATGTACAGGCCACCCGCGCCTTGCAGCGCCTGTTCCTGTCACATACGATCAAACTAAAGCTCTCTACTTTAGAGATTACTCACGACATGACGGAGACACTCGACGATGACCACCTCAGGCGCGCGCCCCGCGCAGTGCATCCGCGCCCAGAAGCGGCCTCGGCTGACCGACGCGCGGATCGGGGCAATCATTCGTATCGAACGTCAGAACCGTGGAATCAGCCAGAACCAGCTCTCCCGTGACACCGGGATCGACGTAAGGGTGCTCTCGCGTATCGAGCTCGGTCAGCGCCCCTGCCGCGCCACCGAGCTGTCCACCATTGCCGCGGCCTTGCCCATCCCAGTGGACAAGCTGCTAGAGCAAGCCCGCCAGCGCACCATCACACAGGCTTCTGACGGCCGGCGCCGCAAAGCCAAGAACAGTGCAATTGCTTGATGCGACCCGGCATCAAAAGCAACATCGCATTCCGGGACGCCGGCGAACGCCATCCTGGGCTATGCACTGACGGCTGCCGCTAGCTCGCTCGAATCATGTTGCCGCACGGTGGGCAGAAACCGGCGCTGAGCATTGCGGTGACCTCACCATGACACCAGCCGCCCACCCTCAGCACCGAATGCTCATGATGGGCCACACCGCCGGTTGCTCGCACAAAATCGACGAGGTTGCCGGAATTCTCACGCCGATCCTCGAAGCCGGCACCCGCAACTTCATCCGGCACCTCGTCGACGGGCGCGTCGACCTCAGTGAGGCGGCAACTGGCGATGATCACGGCCGGCGCCATTCGCAGCCGCCGCAGTTCTCGGGCGCTCCCTGCACGCCGTTCTCGGCGGCGAGATACGTGAGGACTTGTCGCTGCTGTGCTTCCGATATCGGCGCGTCGTCGCCCCGGTGAGCATCTCAGCCTCGCAGCGCTGGTCCCACTTTTCCCACCTGCTCGGGCTGGCCGTTGCGCCCATGTGGCGGACACACCTCTCAGAACACGGCGCACCACCGCTTGTCGATGGCCGCTACGCCGACGTCGAGACCGGCTGACCGAGCCGACCGCGGCCCTCCCCACGGTGCCGGAAGGGGCGCCTCGGATCGCCCCCGACTACTGCAGCCAGTGGAGCTCCCATCGAGCCCTCCTCGGAGTCCTGGGACCCGCCCGCCGGATCCGCTGCATCCCTGGCGCTTTCTCGCATTCGTTTCCGGTTCAGCCGGCCGGCATGGTTCGCCGCTAGCTAGACCTCCCCGAGTTTCACCGTAAATTTCCCATTTGACCTGCGGTAACTGTCAGTAAATCGGTGACTTTTCGGTTCACATGCACCAATGCGTAGCTGTCGTGGGAATGGGGGGTGCCTCGGACAGCTCGGCGTGACAGAAGGCAACAGGGTCTATAGGTGAAAGCTAATTAGTTAGTTGTTCTAGATACATATCTTTACCTGCATTCTCTCTGAAACAGAGAATATCCGCTGTCGGAGGCACCCCCCATTCCCACGACAGATGCGTGTTTGCCCAGCTGAGCGGTGAATTGACCGGAGCGGTGACAGTTACCGCAGGTCAAACGGGTAATTTACATCGAAGTACGGGGAGGTTCAGCGCGAACGGGACAATTTACATCCGACAAATCCAGCGGGAAACCGGGAACCGGTCTGTCGAAAACCTGTTCGAACAGATGGGCGCGGGACTCGTGACACGACAAGTTGGGAGCGCATCGGACGCCCCTACGCGGGGCATCGCCGCCGCAGTGGCGGGGGTACCCCGAGGCACATCGGCAGCAGCGGTGCGTGTCGCCGGCAGGTGCCGCTCGATGGTGAACCCGGACGCATCCTGGGTCTCGATTCGGGCTCTACTCGCGTAGCAGGGCGCGACACCGGGCGGGGAGGTCGAACTCTCATGGCCCGCCATGGTCCGGAGAATCGCAGCGATCGGAGCCGGCCGCAAAAACCGATCAGCAGGGACGGTGTAACCCGCTGCACTCAGCCGGGTCGACTTATTGCATTCAGGGGGCGCACTCGCACCGGAATGCGGGGCTTCAGCTGGAACCATCTCGGGGCCAGACACGTCGGCGGGGATCGGGGTCTGGTGCCGGAGCGTCCGCGGGCGCCGCGGGGGCATCTAGAACCGGTACGTCGACCGCAGCCGTGTACTCGGGCCTATGCCCGAGGTGGCGCGGGCGTATCGGGTGGCGTATCCGCAACGACCGGCAGATGCATGTAGTGGGTGAACTGGCGCTGGTAGGCACCTGGGCCGCCGAACTTCACCCCGCCACCTTCACCGGAGGACACCGTTGTACCCTCGGGCAACGTCACCGCGGTGTGCGACGCGTTCCACCCAATTACGAGGGCATTGGGTGCTGTGCCTTGGACGAACCCGCGGGAAGCCAGTTCGGATGCCTCGTCGGCGGTGCTGAATCGCCCCGAGAATGGGTCGCGTCCCACCGCGGTGTTGGCTACCCAGGACGCCAACCCAGAACAGTCGGTTCCCGCGGCGCTATTGCCCCCGGGGATGTACGGAGTTCCCTGGACCTTGGACAGAAGGACCAGGATCGCTGCGATCGCGTCTGGTGTCATGCCCGCACTGTCTCCGATGCGGACATGACACTGCGCATGTGGCGCATGTCAGCAAAAACTTAGCTATCACGCAGGCAGAGAACTTCGACTGTGTGGGTTCATCTCCAGTGTCGTGCTGCTAGGTTCCGCAAACGATGCTTTCACACCACCGCTCGCGCATCGCCCGCAGCGAGCGTGTTGCGCGCCATATGGCCCGCTCGATCTCTCCGAGGGGGCATGCTCCAAGACTCAGCGGTCCCGGAAACGCCTGTTTTCGCCAACATGTCACGTCCCTGCGCTGTTACGGTGGCCGCCACGGGTGGTTTTGCCATAATCTCCACGTTAGAGACGTGAACGCGCCTCGGTTAAAGCGGAAGGACGCACTGTGGCTATTCACCTCCAGCGCACCTACGACCTGACCGACGAGGCAGTGGGAGCGGTGCTGCGTCAGGCACGCGCAGCAGTGGGGATGGATCTCGATGCCGGCGCGGAGGCATCCAACGTCAATCGCGCAGTCCTCTCGCGGATCGAGATCGGTGACCGGCCATGCCGTGTTCCAGAACTTGACGCCCTATCCCGGGCCTACGACATCCCCCCGCACATCATGATGCAGGCGATCTCCGGCGATGAACGGGCGATGGCCCGTGTCCGGCGCGCACGCAGACTGGCTCCGCAATCGGTTCCGGCCAACACCTCTCCTCGAAGTGCGAAGAAAGCTCCTGCCAAGAAAGTCGCGGCCCCCGCCGTGAAGAAGTCTGCGCCAGTCAAAGTCGCTAAAGCCCCCGCTAAAAAGGCAGCCGTGACTGCGAAGAAATCCACGCCCGCCAAGGCCCCGCGCAAAGCTGTAGCCAAGAAGACCACGAGGCGCGCCCCTTCCCGCGATCGCTAATTCGTTACTCACCCGGCACGTCTGTCGTCGACGCCATCGCGCCTCACACGTGGTTTCACTGCGCCAGCCGCAAGTCTGCGGAACATCCGCACCGCGGATGGATCAAAGTCGGCAGTGTGCGCGAATCGTGCACAGGGAAAGGGGAAGAGCCCGTGGACGATCGACAAGCTGAGCAGCTGGGCCGTAACGCTTTCGCCGCCGGTCGCCCGGCAGCCGCGGCTATGGATCCCACCATCATGGCCGAGGTCGCCGACGCCGCAGTCGGTGAGAAGACGCACCTGCTGGCAGCTTTCAGCCGGGGCTGGAGCGCCGCCAACGCCGAGTCTTGACCTTGTCCCGCACTCGCCACACGCGGCCGGGGGTGCGTCGAGACATCACGGCAGCGCGTCCCCCGACCGCTCCCCCGGCGTGGCGCGCAGTTGCTTTGAGGTGATTCCCACCGTCGATCCTATTCTCCACTTTAGCGACAGGGGCCCGCTCTCTTTTGGGACGAGAGCGAGACGGCGGTGTGTGAAGGAGGAGGATTCGGTGAGCGCGGAGGTCTCCCCGGACACCAACATCGGATTCGGCGGCGATGGGCACCGGGACACAGAGTGGTTGGGATGCCACGAGACTGCAGCGAGAACGCGAGGCCAGGGCCTGCAGGCCGACGCGTTCGCCTGGCTGATCGCAGAGTTCAACCGTCACGTAGTTCTGTTGCCGGACATCGTCGGCGATTCAGACCCGGCCGCCGGCTTTACTCGCCTGTGTGCGCGAGCCGGCAGTTACCGGCTCTTCGAATTCGCAGCCGCGCTGGAGGAACGACGCACCGCGAGAATCGCCCAGGAGCAGTGGCACGCCGCCCTCGACCAGAGCGGCGCAGACGCGGCTCGCGCACTCGAACATGACCACCCGACATACGAAGCGGTGGCGAAGGACGAGATCCACGCCTGCATCGGCAACTTCCTCGCCGTGATCGGGTACGCCGCTGAGTTTCAGGGATCAGCGCCGCTCTCCCGGTGGATCGACACGGTCCCCGGCGACATCCCCGACACGTTGCGTGTCTTCGTCGACGCATACTTATCCGTGCTGCGGTCAAGTACCGGCCTCCTGTCCCATCACGAGGCGCTGCGGCGGTACTCACGGGAGTTATCGAACACGCACGGAGCATCTGCCGGCGACTTCGAAGCTGCCGCGGGGCGTGCGCACGCCTGGCGAGTGGTCCTTTTCGAAGGAGGGCGATGAGGATGTCATCCCGGGGGTCCGGCGGCGCAGTGAAGGCCATCAGCATTTTCGACGTCACCGAAGACATGCTCCCGGTCCACGCTCCGTATCGGCCGGTGACTGACGATGATCGGCTTTTCCTGGAGCTTCTCGCACTCGACCCGCCCGGCCCGCCACGCCGGCCGTCGGAGGCCCGAGCCGGTAACCACCGCGATTCATACGGGATCTCTGACGCCGAGCACAGCGTACGGCGGCTGTGTTCGCGATGCGGTATCCATTTCACCTCTGCCCACATGCAGGTCTCGGTGTCTGCGTCGACTGCGCTGAGGTTGAACTCAGCCTTACGGCGTGACGTAATCCTTGTTCGCGACGGTCATACGCCTCGGCGTGGCGCACTGATTCGGTTGCAGTGCAAGAACTCCTAGATACTCTCTTTTTTAGAGATTTCGTTGAGCAAGGAGAGTCGTTGTGCCCGTTCCGTTCGCCCCCTCCGCCGAGCAGCAGGCCGTGATCGATGCATATCTCCGCGGTGAAGACCTCGCCGTGCAAGCACTGGCGGGCACCGGAAAGTCGAGCACCCTGGCCTTGATCGCCCAGGCTCAGCGGGATCATCGGCCCGGCGCCACAGCCTGGTACATCACGTTCAATCGACGCAACGCGGACGAGGTGCAGGCCACATTCGCCGAGTACGGGCTCACCAACGCACGTGCCTCCACCGCGCACTCACTGGCCAACCGCACCTGCCGGGCGACCCCGGCGCTGCGGCACTGGGTGGAGCGGCTCAATAAGCACTCTCTTCGCATGGTGGAGGAGATGCGCTTGCTCGGTGTCCCCCGCGCCGCACGGTGTCTTGACGCCGTATTGAAGCTGGAGCCCGGCACCGGAAAGTGCGTAGGGGTTATCGTGCCATCCCGGGATCCGCGGTTCTCGTTGCAACGTCGGTTTCTGACACTGACTCGCAAGACGGTGGAGAAGTTCTGTCAGTCCGCAGAATCCGAGATTGACTGGATGCATGTGCCGTCCCTGGCAGGGATGCCGAAAGAGATGCGGCCGATCGTGCGCCGGGAGCTGGTTGCATGCGCACGACGCATGTGGGACGAACTGTCGGATCCCCACAGCCCTCTGGGAACGAGCCACCAGCATTATCTGAAAGCGTGGGCGTTGAGTGCGCCGATCATCGGCAGCCCCGACGACGTGCTGCTCTACGACGAAGCCCAAGACGCAAACCCCGTACTAGCTCACGTCGTCATGGCCCAGCAGGGCCGGGTACAGCTGGCCCTGGTAGGCGACGAGAACCAACAGATCTACACGTTCACTGGAAGCGTCGACGCCATGCAGGACTTCGTGATGCGGCCCGGAGTCCGGGCCTTGCCGCTCACAGAGTGCCGCCGCTTCGGCCCCGCCATCGCCGCGGAGGCCAACAAGGTTCTCGACCTGCTTGACCCTGCCCGAACTGGAATCCGCCTCGTCGGGATTGGGCCGGAGAGTGGGCAGGTGCACCACCAATACAGCGACAGCGATACCCACGCCGTCACCGCAGTGGTGTGCCGCACCAACGCCCGCGTGATCGAACACATCATGCTTCAGCTCGCAGCCGGCCGCCGCGTGCACTCAACGATCGACATCGTGTTGGAGCGACTGGCCCGGGATGTTGAACTCGTCGAAGACGGCAGAGCCGAAGAGGCGAAAGACACTGTGTTGCAGGGGTTCACCGACCTTGCGCTTTGGAACGACTGGCTCTATGAAGAGGACCCCGAAAACGAGGAGCTGCGAGACCAGGTGCTGGCAGTTCTCAAGTACGGGGTATCCGCGATCAAAACACTGGCCCAGGCTCTGGTGGGGGACTCTTCAGGCGCCGACGTCACCGTCTCCACCGTGCATAAAGCCAAAGGCGGAACCTGGGATCGTGTTTTGGTCGATATGGGCGACGTTCCGATCGATGACGACAATGACGAGCAGCTGCGTCTGCTGTACGTGGCCCTGACCCGGGCGCGACATCAGGTTCTGTGGGCCCCGCCGGAACCTAAGAACGGCGCCTACGGGCGTCCCGCAGCGTAGACCTACCGCGACACACTCACGAACACGGTCTCGGTCCGGGTCTTTCAATGAATCTGTCAGATGGGATGGATCGCGCTGTACCAGCCGGTGCAGCCTTCAACGAACACACCGAGTGACCGCAAGCGCGTCTGCAGCTGGTCATGGAGCTCGTACTGCTCGTAGTCGAGATTGAATGCGCCGGCATGATCGCCGCCATCGTGGGTGATGATCAGCAGTGAACCCAGTCCGTACAACTCGCCGCGATCCAGCCACTGCTGCGGCGAGTAGAACTTGCCTCCCCACCGTGATTGGTGATGTTCTTCTCGGTGAAGAAGTCTCGGATCGTCTCGGCGGCTTTGCGGCCGTTAGCGCTCAGGTCCTCGGGGATGGGCCAGTCGTTGCTCATGGCGAAGATCCTCGCCAACGAGTCTGGGAAGTCCGTCACGCGGCGCGATCGGATGCACTGCCCTTCAGGCCGGCTTACCTTGGAAGCGGGTAGCGACCCGGTCGCTGGACTGCAACACGCCCCGGTCGCCGGGTCGTCGAATCACGTGGAACCACAGCGTTTTGTCGCCGGTGTTCTGGTTGGTCTCGTAGCCGGCTTCGGCCAGTGATATGTGGCCCCGCTCGAGATCGTTAGTCCACACCCGAAGGCCCTCGGTGATCAGGACACCGTCGGCGGTGCGGTCAGCTCCTGACAGTTCAGTGTTTCGTTCCATCATGTGCTGCAGCGTCACAGCTGCGGTTGCCCGAACTTCCCTGCGGCGCGGACGCGCGTTGCCCCGTGTATTCGCTGGTCGATGTCGGTAGCGGGTGTTACCTTTTGATACATGACCGTGTGGGGCCGCGACTATCGCACAACGACCGGGATGCACGCTGCATCCCCGGCTGCGTTGTCGTGCGCGGGCACCAATATCGCCAACATTGTCGGCCTCTGGTCGGTCGACGAGTCCCGCATCTTCAGCCAGCCCAGGTGCTTCCGGCCATCACCGCGTCACCCTTCCGCCCCGTCAGTGGGCGTGTGCCCCGGTCGGAAGCTTGGGCCCGAAGAACAATCTTATAAATCTCTCAGCCTGGCTATTTTCCCTGACAGAAACGTCGCTTGACGTCTCTGTAGCTAACTGCACTCAAATCCGCAGTCCCACAAACTATTTCAGCCGAAAATGGGCTGGACAACTCGCTTTTCGAGTAGCACCATTCTGGTCACCGGATACGGAATCGCTCGCAGCGATCACGGCTTCGGTCCGCGACACCCTGGGACATCCCGGTGATGCACAGCAACTTGAGAACTCCACAGTGTGTGATGCACTGCCCCTCACCGGGACAGGCGAACGCGCCGCCTCGGCGTCCGGGCTCTTTCGAGGGCATGCGACCGGTCAGCCAGACGCTCGCGTTTCGCCCCGTACCGGTGAACCAGGGGCAGTGGCTGGGCGCCGCCATGCGCCCAGCTGCCGTACAGGACCACGATCGCGTGGGCTGTGCGGTCTTCTGCAGGCGCGGAACGGGTCTCGAATGCCGTTCCGCACCTGCAGATACGCGCCGCTAGCTCAGTCGGTAGAGCAGCTGACTCTTAATCAGCGGGCCGAAGGTTCGATCCCTTCGCGGCGCACAACACACGACCAGTCCCCGGCGCCGCCTGGGACACTGCGGATGTAGCTCAGCTGGCAGAGCGCCACCCTTCCAAGGTGGATGTCGCGGGTTCGATGCCCGTCGTCCGCTCGATGCGCGAGATGCGCGAGCTCACCTCGACCCGGATGCTGCGTCGTCGCATGACCAGGACGCTGCAGCACCCGCTCGGCTCCCCTCAACGGCCAGGCCCTCTGGCGGAACTGGAAGACGCACCGGATTCAAAACCCGGTGCCCATTCGGGCGTGTGGGTTCGACTCCCGCGGGGGCTACCGATTGCCTCGTGGTGTAACTGGCAGCACCGGCGATTTTGGTTCGCCTAGTTCAGGTTCGAACCCTGGCGAGGCAGCAGGTCGGCGGACCACAAACGCACCTTGCCCCGTGATGTAAACGGCAGCATGACTGATTCTGGTTCAGTTCGCCTTGGTTCGAATCCAGGCGGGGCAGCCACTCTCGTCTCGTCGGCGTGTCGCATCTGGGCTGCTCACTTGTAGGCGGCGGCATCTATTCTCTATTTTAGGGAAATTGATCGTTTCCAGGAGTGAGGACATCCACCATGTCGATGAACCCGAAACTGCACCTCACACCGATCAGTCTCGGCGGCGTGGGCGTGCGAGAAAAGTGGAACTATCTGGGAGCACGTGTCGCGCTCGGGTACGGACCGCAAGTTGAGGGCAAGCGCTGCTATTGGTTCCGCCGCGAGAACATCGGCACGGGCGGCACCGCGCTGATCATTCCGGTCGCTGACTTCTGGCCGGCTGGGCAGCGGTGCGACAGCTCGCCGGCGTAGGACGTGCACGCAAAGGACTCCACGCCCAATGGTTGCCGCTAGTACGGCCGTGAGCAGCGCTCCCACTCCCTCGATTGGCATGACTCCGCCCGGTATGAACGGTGGGTCCCCTCCCGAGAGACGAGCAGCATGAACGCATTCGCAACCGCCGCGAGGCGGACAACCCGCCCCGGTAGCTCAGTCCGGCCAGAGCGGCTGCCTTGTAAGCAGCGACCGTCGCCGGTTCGAATCCGGCCCGGGGCTCAACCCGATTGTGACGAATGCAGCGGCTCAAAGTGCCGCTCGATCGCCGCAAGCATGTCCTCCATTGTCGCGAGGCCGTAGCGGAGCCGCTCACGCCTGGCCATGGGCGTGTCTGAAGTCGACGCTTCAGCGAACCGGTCGACTCGGATCCTGAACCGGTGCAACTCATCGGCGTTGCACCGGCCGACGACGGCCAACAGCAGACAGCGCTGTTGTTCAAGTAGGGCTGTGTGTGGGGATATCTGCATGCATCACGACGCTAGGCGCCGCTGCGTGAATGCGCTACTCACCCTTGTCGCTAGCCGAGACCACGCAGATGATCTGGCGGACACGCTCAAGTACGATGCTCGCAGCTTCGCCTTCATAGCTCAGTGGCACGAGCGCGCCCTTGGTATGGGCGAGGCCCCGGGTTCGACCCCCGGTGAAGGCTCCACGGTTGTCGGTGACTATCCGCTCGCGCAGCGGAGCGCGGAACCGTCAGACCAGGTCCCCTCCCCCATGCGGGGGTGCATGGGGGCAGTAGCCGAACTGGGCAAGCCAGCTGCAGCTGGTCGAAAGTCGTGGGCTCTAAGTGGATGTGGCGCAGCCGGTAGCGCGTTTCGTTGCCAACGAGAAGGCCGCGGGTTCGATCCCCGCCATCCGCACCATGCCCCTCTAGCCCAACTGGTAGAGGCGTCGGATTTAGGTTCCGAAGGTTCCCGGTTCGAATCCGGGGAGGGGTACACAGAGGAAATACCTTGGCCCGTAGCTCAATTGGCAGAGCACGCGACTGTTAATCGCGTAGTTGAAGGTTCGACCCCTTCCGGGCCAGCGCACCACTTCGGGGGCTTAGCTCAGCTGGTAGAGCGCCTGCTTTGCAAGCAGGATGTCGGGAGTTCGAATCTCCCAGTCTCCACTTCTGGCGCATCCGCGCCACCTGGCCCGCCACGACACTGAAAGGAGGTGCGGCGCCATGACGATGACGGTCCCCGCACCTGCCGTCGAGGTGTTCAACGCCGACTACAGCCTGCTCGACCGGGTGGGCTGGCAGGCTGCGGTGTCGATGCTGATGCGCGAGGTCGCCTACGCGCTGGAGGCGCACGACCCGCCGCAGGTGCTGCGCTCCCCCACCGCCGCAATCGAGCTGCCTAAGTCGCTGCTGCTGGTGCGCTACGCCCCGGTTCCGTACCGTCGCGAAGCCGATCACGCCAGCCGCGCCGAGATCTTGACGCGCGACGCGAACCGGTGTCAGTTCGTCGGCTGCGGCGGGAGCGCTACGACGATTGATCACCTGTTGCCGCGCAGTCGCGGAGGCGGAAACACCTGGCACAACCTGGTGGCCAGCTGCGAGGCGTGCAACGGCGCCAAGGCCAATCGCACGCCAGCTGAGGCGGGAATGCGCCTGGTGCGCGAGCCGTTTCGTCCCGGCCACCTGTGACGGCGGCTGTGTCCCACACCGTGTCGACCGGCATGGTGTGGACACACCGCCTACCCGACATGGTCCGTTGGAGTAGTTGGTTATCTCGCCACCCTCTCAAGGTGGAGATCACGGGTTCGATCCCCGTACGGACTACCTAGCCGTCGCTGGTCAGCCGGCTGTCACGTCAGGCAGACTGTTGATTTCCGCGCTCGATGCGCGCCACGGCGTGACCCGTGAGGTGATGGTCGCTGTCGATGCTCACCTGCACCTGCACCCGCGTGTGCGGGTGTGAGATGGTCCCGAAGCTGACACGGTTCAAGCGCCGGGTTGAAGCCCCGGAGACGCCGGTTCGACTCCGGTCGGGACCGCTTTTGTGGGTGTACAGGTTCGACTCCTGCCACCGACACCAAGCCGCGGTAGCTCAGTGGAAAGAGCATCTGCCTACGAAGCAGGGGGCCGGGGGTTCAAATCCCTCTCGCGGTGCAACGGACCGGGACCGTCAACTCCCCGAAACGATCTGTAGCTCAGACGGTTAGAGCGCATCGCTGATAACGATGAGGTCCGAGGTTCAACTCCTCGCAGGTCGACCACGCGGCGGATCGCCGCGCATGCCGGTGTAGAGCAGCTGGTTAGCTCGCCGCCCTGTCAAGGCGGAGGTCGCGGGTTCAAGCCCCGTCACTGGCGCCAGCGGTGCAATGGGCACCGTTTAGGTCTCGTAGCTCAGCGGGAGAGCGCCGCGCCTACAACGCGGATGTCGGGGGTTCGAATCCCTCCGGGACCACCACGCCGGCACGGCGCAGATGGCGAGGCGCGCCTGACTGTAAATCAGGTCTCTCGGGTGAGGGGGTTCGAATCCCTCTGCCGGCACCAAGGCCCGCGTCGGCCTCAACGAGGCGAAACGGGGTGTAGCGCAGCTTGGTAGCGCGTTCGCTTTGGGAGCGAAAGGTCCTCGGTTCGAATCCGGGTACCCCGACAAGATTTTCAGCCCGCGTAGCTCAGCGGATAGAGCGCCTGTTTCCTAAGCAGGAGGTTCCGAGTTCGATTCTCGGCGTGGGTACTTCGCCTCCATAGCTCAGTCTGGTCCAGAGCCACCGACTTTTAATCGGAGGGTCGCAGGTTCGAATCCTGTTGGGGGCACCAGGTCGTATCTTCGGCCGAGATCTTGGAAGATGAACGCGCCCGGGCGCGCACGGCTTCGAACACCGTTGGTCGCTTCGGCGATGGGGATCAGCGCCTCCGTCTTCCGCTTTACGGGGATCTCTCCCCTATGCGTCCGTGGTCTAGCGGCTATGACGCCGGTCTCCAAAACCGGACAACGCAGGTTCGAGTCCTGCCGGGCGTGCAGATCTCCGATCACCGAACGATGGTCGGATCCAGAGGTCGTGGCGACGATCGCGGTCTCGTCCATGGCGCCGTGCTGTGATGGCTAGGCACTCGGGCTTTCACCTCGGGGATGCGCGGGTTCGATTCCCGTCGGCGCTACCGCTTTCGGCGTGTCGTGGCACTTCAGTGGAACACTCCGCACGCCGCGGAGATGCTTAATCCGCGAGATCCTGTGTCAACGCCACCCCTGCTATCACCTGGCGAAGGCACCTCCACGACGCCGCACCTATCCTCGGACGAGAGGTGACCTGCACGGGATCTCGTACATATGCCCCTGTAGCTCAGCGGACAGAGCGGCGCGGTCCTAACGCGACAGACGGCGGTTCGAATCCGTCTAGGGGCACAGGGTTTTCGAGCATGGCGAGGGGAATAACCATGACGCGCAATCCTCACCTGCTGCCGGCCGGCGTCGGATACCTGTTCATCGTGGACGTCGAAGCGACTGACAAGACTCCGATGTCAGGTCTGATGACCGAGTTCGCCGTGGTCCACGTCGTCACCGGGGCGTCGTTCTATGGGCACGTGTACCGCGCTCATCCGCACCCTGACACCCCAGCCCTGCCGGTCGTGGAACTCGACGCCGCGGGAGTACCGATCGTTGACGCCTATTGGATCACCGACGGCCACGACACCGCAGATGCCACTCACGCCCGCGAGGCCAGCGGAGTGGCCGGGGCGCTGCACCGCTGGATCGACAGCTTTGGTCTCGCACGGCGCACGTTGGTCAGCGACAACAACGGCTTCGATGCGATGTGGCTAAACTGCTTCACCGATGAACAGCTCCGGCGAGTGCTGTTCGGTCACTCGTCGCGGCGCATCGGTGACTTCTACGCCGGCTCCCGCGGCAAGTGGGACGATCAATCATCGTGGAAGGGGATGCGGCGTACCCGGCACACCCACCATCCGCTCGATGACGCTCACGGAAACGCCGAAGCCCTGCGGACCCTGTTGGGCATTCCGGAGCCTCGCCTCGCCGAAGCTTCGCACTAGAGAGAAGACGCGGGCCGTCGGCGCAATTGGCAACACGCTTCCGCGGCATGGAAAGGTCGCTCGTTCGGACCCAGCCGGAACCACGCTTCATGGTCGAACGCGATCTACCGCGGCGGGTGTCCATGCGAGCGCCCCGATACCAGTGTCGCCGCCCGTATCAGCCAACGCGGAGTAGGGCAGGTAGGTAGCCCGCCGGGCTCATAACCCGGAGGTCGCGGGTTCGAATCCCGCCTCCGCAACGACGTTCGCGCTGTCCGGGGTTCGATTGCCTCGTCCGATCTCCATGGGGAGGGAAGGTGGCAGGCGCGGCAAACCCGGTGAGACTCGAAAACCATCGAGTTCAAGGCCGAGCAGCACGGAGCATCGCCGTGCCTGACGCTCCGTAGCTCAGCTGGCAGAGCTCCGCACTCATAATGCGATGGTCGCGGGTTCAAGTCCCGCCGGAGCAACGACGCGCTGACCAAACAGGCCGGCGCATCCTGGAGGGCCAACCCGACGGATGGCGACGGGAACTGTCTTGAAAACAGCCGAAGCGCAAGCTCTTGGGAGTTCGATCCTCCCGCCCTCCGCGCACCGACACGGTTGAATACCGCGCTGGAACTGCCTACCCGGTTGAGATGCCAGGCGCGGGTGGCTCCGTCTCTGCGGCCGTGGACGGGCGGTTCGGCGACGTCGGCCGGGCTGATCTGTATGTCGGCCTGTCATGGCGGTGGTAGCTCAATCGGCAGAGCACCTGGTTGTGGTCCAGGAGGTAGTCGGGTTCGAATCCCACGCATCGCCCCAGACGTCTCCCTCGGACGGGAACGGCCCCGCGGTCCGTGCGGACGGCCAAACATGCCGCCCATCTGAATTCCAGTGCCCGCGGACTGCCAAGGGCGCATCTTCGCATTACAATCGTGTTTTCTTGCGATGCACAGGTGAGCGCTGGCTCGGGAGATAAAACACCGATGCGGACCTGAAAGTACCAATCAAGCCACCGCTGCAGTAACGTGAGCACACAGACACACCGTTAACCGAGAACTCATAAATACGCAATGGAGTGAATCGTGGCTGACCAAGCAGAAGACTCCGAACTGGCAGCGAAGATCAATCGGCTGTTCGAGATCATGCGGAAACCGACCGAATCGCCGCTCTCTAATGCTGCCGCAGCTGAGGCCATCACCGCGAAGACCGGCGTATCGATCAGCTCCGCCTACCTGTGGCAGCTTAGGTCAGGGATGAAAACCAATCCCACGATCGCTCACCTTCGTGCGATTGCTACATACTTCGGCGTTCCTGCGTCCTACCTGATTGACGATGGTACGGACCCCAACGTTGACGCCCAGCTGCGTTTGCTGCAGACTCTCCGAGATGCCGGAGTGCGTGACATCGCCGCACGTGCGTCTGGACTGACACCACAGTCGCTTGAGAGTATTCGAATAATGGTTGACCAGGCACGACGCGTCGAGCAACTGCCCCCTGTCGACCGTGTCGATGACGAGTCCTGACCGGGCGGACCTGTAGCGGGGGGTTCTTAATGACACTGTCCAACCAAGACATGCTTGACCTAGCGCGAACGCTCCCGATCCCCTCTCCATGGGACCGGGATGCTTTTGTGCAGGAGGTTGCCGACATGCGCGGTCGGCCGATCAGGCTGGTTCCCGTCGATACCGCGTTCCTAGCCGACAGCCCGTGCGGTCTGTGGGTGGCCCGCGATGACGAAGATGTGATCGTGCACGAACGAGGCACCTCGGACTACCACATTGATCAGATCGTGTGCCACGAAATCGGGCACATGCTCCTAGGACACCGCAGCGGCAGCCCGCGCGAAAACCGCGACGAGACTATCGAATCGGCGTGGCGCCATCTTCTCCCTTACATTGATCCCGAAACAGTGCACGCTGTGCTGGGCCGTAAAGACTATGGCGACGACCAGGAACGCGAGGCCGAGACGTTCGCCTCGCTGTTGATGATCGCCACCGAGGAACAGGCGCATGAGCGTTCGATCATTCGTCGTGTGTTTTTCCAGCGCAGATGATCACGGGGCTCCCCGATACGGTGGCGTGGCCGCTGCTGTTCTTCATGACAGCGGTGACCATCGCCCGGTTCGCGTTTTACAGCACCAACACGACGCAGTACGACAAGTACCTGAACTATACGCTCGGGTTCGCGCTGGCCTCAAATCTGTTGCGTGACCGCACCATTGAGACTTATCTCAATCAGGCCCTGGGCTGGGATCTGACCACCATGCAGCAGGTTTCGCTGGCCCTCATGATTTTCGTGGGCGCTGAGTTTCTCGGTTTCACCACCGTGTGGCGCGGCGACCTGTCCAAAGACGAAGCGATCCGCCGCCACCGCCGCCAACGGATCGTCGCGGTGTTCTGCTGCGTGGTGTTCCTGGTCGCCGCGACACCGGCACGCAACGCCGGTGAGCACCTCGAGGTGCACGGCGGATGGCTGGCCGTCATCGCCTGGGCGTTCTACGAAATTCCTATCGTGGCGCTGACCGCGCCGCTCATGTGGATGTGCGTCAAGGAAACCATCCGCCGCGACGCCGATTTCAAAGAACGCCTCGTGCCCATCGGTGGCATCGTGATCGGGCTGCTCATCGCGGTGTCCAACCCTGGCGCTGCGGTGCTGGCGCTGCTGGAGGAACTGGGTTGGCTGCACAGCGTCGACTACCGCTTAGCAGTGCACTCCGTCATTTTCTTCATCATCTCGGTTTTCGCCAATGGCCTGGCCGCGGTCCCCTGCCTGATGGCCGTGCACATGCGATCAGGGCTGGACTCCATGAGCCGCACCTGGCGCCAGCTGCAACCCATGCTGACCGACATGACACGCATCGTCCCCGGGATCGCATTCCAGCTGTATGAACCATCGTCCTACCGGCGCAAAAAGCCCCTGGACGTCCATCAGAGCGTCGTGCAACTGCGCGACGCCATGCTGCAGCTGCGCCCATGGGAACGGCCGATCGACACCGACGACGCCACGCAGTTCCTGCAACAACACGCAGTTCCCCCACGCCGACACCCTGAAGCACTGCGCGCTTTGAGCCTGGCGCGAGCTGCTGAGGCCAAGCGCACCGGCGCCCCCGTCGCCGACAACGACGAAACCGAAGTCACCACATACCGCTGTACCAGCCTTCAAGAAGAGGCCACCGACCTGCTCCGGCTGGCCGCCTGGTGGCCCGCGGCCCGAACGTTCACCAGCTCCGGCCATCCAATGGAAGCGACCCCGTAATGGCGTATGCCAGTTCACCCACCGGTTTCCCGCACACACCCTGGCGACTGCCGATCGTCGGCGACCTACTCACTCTGGACCGCAACAAGGTCTGCCAAGGCCTGGCCCGCGAACTGGTCAAGCACGGCGGCATCATCGAGCAAAAGGTTTTCAACGTTCGCGGCATCATCGTCTCGCGCACCGACCTCGTCAACGACATCAACGACGAACAGCACTGGGAAAAACAGGTCGGCTACTCGATGGTGAAATTGCGAGCGGCAGCCGGCGACGGCCTATTCACCGCACACAGCCACGAACCGAACTGGGCCAAGGCCCACAACATCTTGATGCCGGCGTTCACCAAGACCGCGATGGCGTCCTACCACCAGGACATGGCCGCCACCGTCGGCGAACTCATCGAGGTCTGGAATGACCGTGCAGGCAGCTGGATCGAGATCCCCGCAGTCACCAACCGGCTCACAGCCGAGCTGATCGGCCGCGCCGGCATCGGACACAGCTTCAACAAGCTCAGCTCCGAGTGCGACGATCCATTCATCGCCGCGGTCATCCGCGAACTCACCTACGCCAACCGCCGCACCGATGCCATCCCGTTCTACGAGAAGCTGTTCGGCGGCCCGCGCCGCGACCAGCACAGGCACGACAAAGCCTGGCTGCGCGAACAGGTGGCATCGATCGTCGAGGACCGCCGACGCAGCGGCGCGATCGATTCCGGAGCTGGCATGCTCGACGCGCTGCTCAACACGGCCGACCCCGACACCGGCGACAAACTCGACGACGCCAACATCGCCAACCAGGTCTTGACCCTGCTCGTCGCAGGCAGTGAAACCTCCGCCAACGCCATCGCTTTCGCACTGCACTACCTGGCCACCAATCCAGACATCGCCGCGGCTGCCCGCGCCGAGATCGACAGCCGATGGCCACGCGGGGACCTCCCCGAATTCGACTTCGATGAGATCGCCCGTCTGCGCAACCTGCGCCGAATTGTCGACGAAACATTGCGCCTGTGGCCGGTGGCCCCCGGCTACTTCCGCCAGGCCCGCCACGACACGGCGATCGGCAATGGTGAGTTCCACTTCCACACCGGCGACTGGGTTTTCGTAGTACTCCTGGCCGCCCAACGCGACCCGACAGCGTGGGGCGCCGACGCCGACCAATTCCGCCCCGACAGATTCCTGCCTGAAGAGATACGCAAACTCGGGCCCCGCATCTACAAACCGTTCGGCACAGGACCACGAGCGTGCATCGGGCGGCAGTTCGCACTTCACGAGATGATGCTGACCCTGGCCGCGGTCTTGCACCAGTTCGACCTGGAGCCTGACCCCGGCTACCAGCTGGAGGTCAGCGAAATGATGACGCTCAAGCCTGACGGTCTTCGCCTCGAGATGCACCGCCGCTGAGCAGAACCGGCGATAGCCGAGGCTGGTGGCCCTCGCCTCACCCTCCGACAAGCACTGTCTCCGTGGCCGAGTGGCAAGACAGCGGTCTGCAAAGCCGCATACGCCGGTTCGATTCCGGTCGGAGACTCCGCGCCGCGTCGCACCCCGATGTCGCGTGGCTTCATGTAGACACTGGCCGTCGCAACCCATCTCCCTGCGAACGAGGAAATGACGCCATGGACCGCATCGGATATCTGGATGGTCACCCTGATGTCCGGCACCTGGCGTTCGTCGACAAGCAGGGCAACACACTGGTCGCTGTCGATGCGCATGTTGATCGGGAGTCCGGTGAGCGGGTGGCGGTGTGCCAGAACTGCGTCTGGATCGAACGCGGAAACGATCGCGATCAGGTTGATGCTGCCGCCACAGCACACTTTGACGAACACTGCGCCCAGCTTGGCCTGTAACCGTTCCGGCTTACTCGCCGGACCCGCCCCCATAGCTCAGTCGGCCAGAGCGGCTCACTCGTAATGAGCAGGTCACCGGTTCGATTCCGGTTGGGGGCTCCAGGACGGCGCACTGCGCACGTCCGCGCCGCGTAGCGCAGGGAAAGCCTCGCGCACCTACCTTCTCGCGTGATCGAGGTCGCCCCCGTCGACCTCGCCGGTGAAAAGGAAACGGCGATGTTTGTATGCGAGTTCCAGAAGATCCGCAGCGGTGAGTGTTTCGGACGCTCCGAGCATCCCGACCGCACTACAGCCGAGCAACACGCGACCGCTGAACTCGCCCTGCTCGGCGAAGATCCAGCTGACGTCCTGCTTGCGGTCGCGGCTGCCGGCTACGGATGCGCAGACACCCGCGGCGACGGGTATGGGGTGCGGATCTTCGAGGAGTGACCCGGCGCGGTGTGGCATGCCCGGTGCCGCACCCGGGATATGGCGCAGTTTGGCAGCGCGCCTCGTTCGGGACGAGGAGGTCGGGGGTTCGAATCCCACTATCCCCGACGCAGATTGCGCCTCGACGCAATCTTGATTTTGGAGACGTGGCAGAGCGGCGAATGCAGCGCCTTGCTACGGCGTAGTCGGCAGATGCCGGCCGCGGGTTCGAGTCCCGCCGTCTCCGCTCCCGCATCACACACTGTGGAGTTCCCTGTCGCGTCGCATCTCGGCGTGATGCGCGCCCACGCTCATTGCCCCGCAGGGTTTCCCGGGTACATCGTCGAACCGCTGGGGCGCAGGTTCTCCTGGTCACATCGGATTCGCCCCGGGGATTTCATCGTGGGCCTCCCCGTCCCCGCGGTTCAGCTGTCGAGTGCCCTGCGAGTTCAGCCCGCTTGCGGCGGATCAGCGCGCGGGACAGTTCTCCCATGTAGTTGATCGGAACGGCACCGAGCCGAATCGCCAACTCCCGCTTGGTGTCCGTCACGTCGTAGTGCGAAATCGCCGTCCCCGGCTTCTGGTGCCAGGACCGGCGCAGTCCGAGCTGGTCGGCGAAGACGTGCAGTTCCTCGTCGGTATCGGCCAACAGATGCGACCACCGCGCGTTAAGGCGGCCGACCCGCGCCGGCATCCTCATATCGTCGACGTATACGGTCATCGCTGTCGCGCTTTCACCCTGTCGGCGACGTCGTCGGCGGCGAGCGACGCCTCCTCAGCTGTCAGACTCCGCAAACCTTGCGGGTATGAAGCGAACGGCTCCCACCCGACGTGGGGGTTGTCGTTCCATTTGACATAGAGCGCGGCGTCGGTGACCGCGAGAACACGGCCAACACGTCCGCTGTGTCCGATCGTCACCTGGTCGCCCTTGTGGAACCCGTTGTTCATTTCGCCGCTTTCAGAGATGACATGACATGCCGGTGAGTTTCGCTCCACTGCGGGCCGGCGTCCAATGACAGGCCCCGACACGCGGACGGGAAAGTCAGGTGTCGCCCTGCCGGACGAAACGATGCCGTGATCGAGGTCAAGACAGGACCCTCAAGACCACAACTTCGTCGTCGGCGTAGTCCCAATCGACCGGTGCTCCCGTGACGACGTCGCGCAGGTTCCAGCGACCGGTGGAACGGCGGCAGCCGTTGTACTTCGCGATCTGGCTGGGAGAGCCCCAGTGGTCCCAGTCGTCATCATCGAGCGCGACGATGTAAGCCCATACGTCCGGATCTGCGGTGGCGGGGTCGATGATCGAATCAGGGATGTCCATTGGCCCCTACAGTCCCCCGAGCTCGTTCTTGGCCTCGGAGATGTACTCCTCGTCGGTGTGAACGCAGCTGTCATAGCTGGACAATTCGCTGCCGTCGGGACCGTAGATCGTCACGATGTCCGAGGATTCGGAGTCACCACAATCGTCGACTTCCAGCCGGTGCGTTGCACCTTGATGGTCGAAATAGACTGTTCTCACGATGTCGCCTCCGGATGGTTGGGTGTGCCGGGGGCAACGCTGCTTCAGTTTCCGCAGCGACAGCGAGTGCGGCGCGACGAGAAGCGGCGCAGCTCCCCATCTGACACGACACCGACGAGTACAGAATGCTGCGCGCCTGTTCCCGGATTCCCGATCCACGGGTAGGCGCACACCGAGGCATCACACTTCGGCGATCTGAAACGATCCCGATCCGCCCTGCGGGAGGCCATCAAGGCCGGGGACCAAAGTGGTCGAGCTTTCGCCCGGCAGGGGCCGTACATTGCCGTGCTCATCGTCTGAGCGCGGGCAGCAGCGCCACCCGGGCGTCACGCCACGCCTGACCGCGGCATCCCAACCGAGTAGTGTTCGAAACTATGTTCGATGATCTGGATCGCTGGGTGACAACCGACGACTACCCCACGCTGTACAGGGTGGACAGACCCGTGTGGGTTCACTTCCAGACTCTGTTCCCCGACCTCGGTAAACGCCTGACGGGGGTCCCGATGTGGTTGAGAAGCGGCGGTCTCCGGATCGAACCGTGGCAGCGAGGCCGACAGGTGGCCTGGATGCGCCGATTTCGATGGCGGCTGGTTGGCCGCAGTCGCCGTTCCCGTCTCCAGCGGGAACGGCATATCGAAACTCAACATGCAGCTGTGGCTGGAGCCGGCACAGTTCAGCGCTACGCCGCCCCCGGGATGGGTTGAGCCGCAGGAACACAGGACGTGACGGCAGGGCTGCTGTCACGTCCACCGCGCAGTGCCCCAGCCCACTAGGACCACGCACCAGCATCAGTCACTGAGAAGATTCAGGAGGTCAGCCAGGATCCGATCAGCCTTCGCCTCGATGTCGTCGAGGGTGTCGCTCACGCCGCTGAGTTTCTGAGCCGCGCGGTAACGAGCGGCGACCCCGCGCGAGAACATCGAAGGGTCCAGTTCTGGAACCTGCGGCGGTTCCGGTGCCTCGTCTTCTGGATCCAGCGTCGGTGTGGGTCGGTTAACCGGACGGTGCGCGACAGGCGCGCCCGCCAGATGAGTGGCAACGATGTGAGCGATCGACGGCGCGCTCAGTGGAACATCCAGAATCGGAGTCGCGCCCCATCTGTCGATGGGGGTCACGAGCGGCAGCGACGGCGGAGCTTGCCCTGTAGCAGGTACCGATTCGCCTCGAAGGAAAGCCGCCAGAAACCGAGGATTGGACAGGCGGTGCTGAATGCTCCTGATCCGCGCCCAGTTCCGATGAATGTCAACTGCTGAGACCCCGAGATGCACCAGATCATCCGGGGTGGAAAGCATTCCACCGTTCTCGTCCCGGACAAGGACCCGGTGTCCGGACTGGTCGCTACGCACATCGCCGATCCGCAGTGCTTCCATTCTCGTCGCGGGCAACCCCGCAGCTGCCAGAACAAGTACAAGTGCGTCCCGGCTGGCGAACAGCGCTGTCGGCCAGCCTTCGTCCGGCAGTCTGGTGATCGCGCCGGCCGCAGCAACAGCACGTTCCCGCAATCGGCCGCGGCGGCGGTCATACATCAATTGGCGCACCGCCTCGCCCCGTCCAGGCGTGGGCAGGCCTGCGCGTGCGTGAATCGCGTTGACCACTCCTACGCGGCGGCGCTGGGTGGCTTGACTGGCTGGGGTGGCGGCGACGAACTGCGCCAGTGTCAACGGATCCGTTGGCAGCGACGCACGTCCCGATGCGGTGCACCAGTCGCAGAACAGCTGCCATACGGCGCGTTCACGAGGCCCGGTCCCAGTCATAGCCCTAGGGACGTGACAGCGTTGCCGATCAGCGGAGCTTCTTCGCGGGCGTAGCGCTCAACCATTGCGGGGCTGCGGTGTTGTGTCTGGCGCATGATCGCGTGCGCGTCAGCGCCGTTGCGGAAGGCCTGCGTCACGAATCCAGCACGGAGGCTGTGCGCCCCGAGTCTGGTCACCGCCGTCGCGGAGTATCCGGCCCGCTCAGCGCGCCGGCGGATCGCGGCATGCACTGCGGCGCCGGACATAGGCCCCGTCGACAGGTTGGCAGTGCGCCCCACCGCACGGAAAATCGCTCGGCTCGAATCGATCCCGGGGACAGTGCGACCTCGGCAGAGGTGCTCGCTAAGCACGCCGTCGTCTTCAGCGACCAGCGCAATCACTGCGGGGCGTCCTCCCCTGTCGAAGGCTGCAACCACCTGTGCCCACCGCGCGTACGCACACGGAGGGCAACGGTCAGGCAGCTCGGCACGCGGCAGTGCGTGCACGGTTCCAAGTCCTTCTTGATCGGTTTTGGACCGCCGGATGTGGATGTGGATCCCATCGAGCGGATGCAACTCGACGTCTGATCCCCGCAGGTCAACCAGCTCGCTACGCCGAAACGCACCGGCGAATCCCATCAGCAGGAGCGCCGAGTCGCGCCGCTCCGCTACTGCGTCGGCCCAGCTGCCGACTTGGTCGCGGGCGGCGGCGACAATGGCCAGCACATCATCGGTGAGCAGCGGCGCCCGCGGCTTGCGGGGACGGTCCCCAGCGGCGGCATATTCGCGCCGTATGCCCGCCAGGGTGGTCCGCACCATCTCATGGTGGGTGGGCGCGAACTCTATTCCGCTCTGGCGATGTCGGTCGGTAATCGCCGCCACCCACTTGATCAAGGTCGTTGGCGCATAGGCACGTTGGCCGTCGGAGGTCAACGTGTCGGCAGCATCCACCAGGTACGCGGCCACCACCGCGGGGTGTGCTGGCAGCGCCTGATGCCCCTGCGCGGCACACCAGCGTTCGAACCTGCTCCAGGAACTGTCGTAGGTTCGGCGGGTTCCTGGCGACTGGGCACCGGAGGCGGCGCGCAGGATCCGTTCGCGCACACCACGGTCCAGCCCGGCCACGGAGCCGGGATCGGGGACAGCCGGTGTGGACACGGCCGCAGCCTAACCTCGCCGATCGACAGGTTGCCAGACGCGCCTGCACAGTCCAGCGCTGGTCGACGGTTCGAGAGCCACGGTAACTGGGGGTTGGCTGTGAAAACAGCTGTGACCGAGTGCCGCGTTGGCGGCGTTGACAGCGTCGATCGAAGCGCATCCGCTGCTCATCCAGTCCTCCCCGATGTCGTGTGAGGGGTGGGACTTTGCCGCTGCGATCCAGCTGCGCGGGCACAGGGCGCGGATGGGCAGACGCCACACGGCTGCGCGTTCAGAGTGTGCTTCGCCCCGTCCACCGACACTTTCGGCGTTGACGCGCGTTGTCATTGGCGCCTGCTAAGCATGGATCTGTGGGGACAACATTCCAGGTGCGCGAGGCATCTCCAGGTGACAACGAGCGGGCGATCGGGCTGATCGAGCGGTATGTCGGTATCGATTATCCGTGGCCAGAGCGGTTGGGCTCCGGGTCGAGCGCCCACGAGTGGCTTTCTCTGGTGGCGACCGACAGCCGCGGCGTCGTGTGTGGCGTCATCGGTGTTGGCCAGCCCACGGATAAAAACCTGCATGTCCTGCACCAGAAAGGGGGGCCGGCCTTCGATCCGGCGAAGGTCCCTTGGTGGAAGATCTATGTTCTAGCCGTGGATGAGGGCCATCGCGGCAGTGGAATCGGACGAGCCCTGCTAGATGCCACTGTTCGCCGGATGCCACGCAAATACGTTGGCCTGTACGGCAACGTCGAGCTGACTCGCACGGACTCCATTCAGTGGTATCGGCGTCAGGGGTTCTACATCAGCCCGATGTCCGGGCTAACAAGCACGCAACGCCCCCAGGACACCGACACGGTCGGCGTCGCCCCCTCGAAAGGTGAAGTAATCTTCCGCGGCTACCGCCAAACTCTCGAGGACCATCTCGCAGGTCGAGCACCTGCAGAGTGGGAACGCCGTATCGCCACAGCTGAGTTCATCCGCCAGAACAAGCAGCGTGAGAAGGCGGCGCTGGACCTCGGATATCGGCTTTATGCACGGCGGATCGCTGAAAACTCTGATGCCCAAAGCTGTGTGCATGCCAGCATGGGACCCCGCAACCTCTCGGTGTTCGGCTGGGACCCCAACCACATGCGTGTCTGTTGGGAGTGCGTAGGCCCGCACACCCAGAACATCAAGGGCTACGACGCTGACACCCTCTGCGACGGATGCGGTCGACACGACCGCGACACCCGGGTTTCCTGGGCGACCGATGACGACCAGCTACTTGTGGTGTTCGCCGGCCTGTGCCTGTCATGTCGACGTGGCGATGTCCCGGGAGTGTCCACCCGATCGTAAGTACCGTCGACGCCTGACACTCCGCCATTTGGCGCCACTATGGCGGATCTCTCCCCCGTCGAACGCAGCGTATCCACATGAAAGGACGCTGTCGGTCAGCCTCGCCGGAGCGGGTGCCGAAGGACAACCGGTAACACGGA
The DNA here is from genome assembly GCF_048282725.1 of Mycobacterium sp. 48b. NCBI lineage: Bacteria > Bacillati > Actinomycetota > Actinomycetes > Mycobacteriales > Mycobacteriaceae > Mycobacterium > Mycobacterium sp. 48b. The sequence continues at coordinate 3,821,790 of NZ_JBLVUL010000001.1, read as the reverse complement.
ACCGCACAACTCATCGATCAGCGACGCCGAGTCGCGGCCGCCGCATAGGCTCATCGGACGCACGCGTTCGACGGACAGGGGGCACACAGGTGGGGACGATCCATGAGGTGATGGAGGTGTTCCGCGAGGCGCCGTCGAACTCCGAGCGGGGCACCAAGTTCGAGAAACTGATGGTGCGATACTTCGAACTCGACCCGATGCTGTCGCAGCAGTACGACGCGGTGTGGCGGTGGGTCGACTGGCCCGACCGCCCCAAGGGCAAGATCGATCTCGGGATCGACCTCGTGGCACGGGAGCGGGACACCGGCGAGTACACCGCGATCCAGTGCAAGTTCTACGAGCCCACTACGACGCTCGCCAAGAGCGACATCGACTCCTTCTTCAACGAGTCGGGGAAGAAGCCGTTCACCAACCGGATCATCATCTCCACCACCGACCGGTGGGGTCCGAACGCCGAGGCCTCCCTGGAGAATCAGACGACCCCGGTGCAGCGGATCGGCCTGGCGGAGATCGCCGATTCGCCGATCGACTGGGACGTGAGCCTGGTCGACGGCGACATCCAGGTCGACGTGTCGGAGGCGACCCGCCACGAACCACGACCGCACCAAGCCACCGCGATCGACAAGGTGTTCGCCGGCTTCGCAGCCGGCAACGACCGTGGCAAGCTGATCATGGCTTGCGGAACCGGCAAGACCTTTACTGCGCTGAAGATCGCCGAGCGCACCGTAGCTGAGAACGGTGGCAGCGCGCGGATCCTATTCGCCGTCCCGTCGATCTCCCTGCTCAGCCAGACGCTGCGTGAGTGGACCGCACAGACTCAGCTGGATCTGCGGGCGTTCGCCGTCTGCTCCGACGTCAAAGTCTCCCGCGCAGCGGAGGACATCAACACCTACGACGTCGCGATCCCGGTGACCACGAACGCCGCGAAGCTCGCCTCCGAGATGGAGCACCGCAAGCGAGCCAAGGGGCTGACCGTCGTCTTCACCACTTACCAGTCGCTGCCGGTCGTCGCGGACGCGCAGAAGCTCGGAGTGGCCCCTTTCGACCTGGTGATTTGCGACGAGGCGCACCGCACCACGGGCGTCACCCTGGCTGGCGACGACGAGTCCAACTTCGTTCGAGTCCACGACGCGGACTACCTCCACGCCGACCGCCGCCTATACATGACCGCCACCCCGCGGATCTTCGACGAGAACGTCAAGGCGAAGGCGGAGGAACACTCCGCCGTGTTGACGGGGATGGACAACGAGGAGGACTACGGGCCGGAGTTCCACCGCCTCTCGTTCGGGGAGGCCGTCGAGCGTGGCCTGCTGACCGACTACAAGGTTCTGGTCCTCACCGTGGACGAGGAGATGGTCGCCGCTCCGCTGCAGGGGCAGCTGGCGGGCGGGGAAGGTGAACTGCGGCTCGACGATGCCACGAAGATCGTCGGGTGCTGGAACGGGCTCGCCAAGCGTGCCGGCAAGACCCCCGACGGTCAGGGCTTCGTACCGGGTGCGCCCCCGATGCGCCGGGCCGTAGCGTTCGCCAAGGACATCGCGACCTCCAAGCAGGTCGCCGAACTCTTTCCGAAAGTCGTTGACGCGTACCGGGAATTGCTCACCGACAGCCAGGACGACGGCGTCGACATCAACACCACGAACCTGGATCTCGCTGTGCAGGTCCGCCACGTCGACGGCACCTTCAACGCACTGGAACGCAACCGGGAGCTGCAGTGGCTCAAAGCGCCGCTGCCGGAGGACGAGTGCCGGATCTTGTCCAACGCGCGGTGCCTGTCCGAGGGGGTGGACGTTCCCGCCCTGGACGCCGTGATGTTCCTGCACCCGCGCAACAGCGTCGTCGACGTCGTGCAGTCCGTCGGCCGCGTGATGCGCAAGGCCGAAGGCAAGGACTACGGCTACATCATCCTGCCGGTGGCCGTCCCGGCCGGGATCTCGCCATCGCAGGCCCTCGGCGACAACCGGCGGTTCAAGGTGGTGTGGCAGGTTCTTAACGCCCTGCGCGCCCACGACGACCGGTTCAACGCGATGGTGAACTCGATCGCGCTGAACACCGCGAACCCCGGCACGGACACCGGTCACGGATCGGATCGCCTACTCGGCGGGCACATCGGCCCGACCGTCGACAACCCCGAAACATTCGGCGCCGAAGGACCGACTACCGCCGCGGAAGGCAGCACCGAAACTGCCGACCCCGCAGCTGGTGTAACCGACGGGGACGGATCCGGCGGCGGTGGTGGTCTGGCTTCGCAGATGGCGCTCTTCTCCCTGTCGGAGTGGCAGGAGGCCATCTACACCCGCATCGTCGACAAGGTCGGAACCCGAACGTACTGGGAGGACTGGGCGAAGGACGTCGCCGACATCGCGGCGGCCTTGATCACCCGCATCGGCGCCCTGCTCGACGGCGCCGACAAGAAGGTGACCGCGGCGTTCGACCGGTTCCTGCGGGGCCTGCGCGACAACCTCAACGACTCGATCAGCCGCGAAGACGCGATCTCGATGCTCGCGCAGCACCTCATCACCGCGCCCGTGTTCGATGCCCTGTTCGCCGGCCACGAGTTCGCGGCGCACAACCCCGTCTCGAAGACGATGCAGGCGATGGTGGACGAGCTCGGCGGTGCGGGTCTCGAAGCCGAGACGGCGCATCTAGAGGGCTTCTATGACTCGGTGCGGATCCGTGCGTCGGAGGTCGGTTCTGCGGACGGTAAGCAGCGGGTGATCGCCGAACTGTACGAGAAGTTCTTCAAGATTGGCTTCGCCAAGCAGGCCGAGGCCCTGGGCGTGGTCTACACCCCAGTCGAGATCGTGGACTTCATCCTGCGGGCCGCCGACCACGCGTCGCGGGAGGCGTTCGGCCGCGGTCTCACCGACGAGGGCGTGCACGTGCTGGATCCGGCGTTTATGCGAAATTTTGATGTCTCACGAGACGCTCGGACCGTGTGTCACGACCCCATACAGTCTGTGAAGGTAAGTGCTTGATGGGGCTGGACTCGCACCATTCGCCACCCTCCAGAAAGTCCTAGGTCGCCGACCTGCGCTCTGCGCGCCGGCCCAAGCTGGCGAAACAACCCGGCTATCCGCGGACCCCAGACGCTTCTCTGCCGCTTCGACGCGCAAGAGTCTGTCGGATAGCTCGCGCCTACCCGTCCGCATCGGGCGCCTTGATGGCCGCACCGATGATCGGCAAGTAGCGCCTTACCTGTTCACGATCACTATCCTTCTCCGAATCGCTCAGGTCCTTGTAGGGCGTCTCGATCTGGGTTTGCCAACGCTTTGCTAAATGTGCGGGGATGACCAAAGACCCGTCCTTCGCACGCTGGCACTGGTCATGCATGTATTGCTGCCAATGAGCCCATCGTTCATGCTCGATAGCGGCGAGCTTTTCCATGAGTTCGGGCGTCTCCAGACGTGCCTGGACATCTCTTTCGGTAGACATCAGATGAGGCCGTCGTCGACGAGTTTCCAATAGTGCTGGCCAAGTACAGTCAGCTCGCAGCCGTGTGACCCCATCGCCGCGTGCCACATGTGTGGGGCACCGACGGGCCTCACGAGGTTGACCTTGACATAGTTTTGCAATACCGCGAAGACAGCCGTGTGGGCCGGATCGGGCGCTGGAACCGAAGGATCTTCGAAGCCGGAGCGGTGCGGCTCGTAGCTGGGATCGAGGCTGAATACAGTTGCAGGAGAGGGGAATATGTCAGTCAGCTGCTGCAGCTCAGCCAGTTCAATTGGCGCAGTGGCCTCCCGCAATGAGATGAAGGTCTTTACGTTGGTCTTGAAAACTGGGCGTTGCGCCCAAGGTCCAAGCGATTGGTCGATGTGCGCATAGACGCTTCCAGGAGTAATTGCTCCTACGAGGTTCGCCGCAGCCCCACTGAGAGCGTCGACGAACAGGCTCGTGAAAACGCCTGATCCACCGCCGGGCGTCTCCATCGCATACTGATCAGCGGTCGACGCGGTGAGAATAGTGACACCATCGGAAATCTCGGCAATGTTCTGGCTGAGGGCGCTTGTTCCCGCAATACCACCGTGACAACTGTCCAGGATGATGACCTTATTCTTTGCTTTCGACGAGTTGGCCAAGGACATTAGTTCTGCCAGCGACAGACCGTCGTCGCCTGACTGGCAGTCGCTGGCACAAAGGAAGCCTCCGGTGTCTTCGATGTATCCGTGACCGGCGAAGTAGAAGAGTGCTATATCGGCGTCATCAGCGAAAAGCTTCCGGACCGACTCCTTGAGTTCGAGCCTAGTGACCTCGGCCCCAGGGCCGGTCCCGACCAGCAGGTGCGGGGTGGGGAAATTCAGCGTGCCGTCGGCATTCCGCTCGAGAACGTTCTTCACAGCGTGGGCATCGTTGACCGCCCCGCTGAGGTCCCCAATGTATGTGTAGTGGTCGATTCCGACGATCAGCGTTTTCCGCACGGCGACCTACAGGGAGTCGATGAAGTTGCTGATGTTTTCATCGCTCCACGTGTACGTGGGCACCCCCGAAATGTTGGTGCGGTCGTCTTTATACGCCCAGATCCCCCGGATCGGCTTGCCCTCATCTTTGGCGCACTGGATCTCCCACTTCTGCCCCGAGGACGTCAGTGAGTTCTTGCTCACCAGCACGATCACTCCGTCCGAGCGACGGATCCGCGTCCGCACTTTTTCTTTCCACTCGGACTCGTACGGTTGCTTGACCGACATGTCGATGAACTCGAAGGGCGCGCGGGGGTGCAGGGACTGACCCTTCAGGAAGTCCCTTTGACGCTCGTCCTCGATCGCGAAGGCGATGAAAATGACCTTGGTGTCTGCCACGGTGCTCCTCGGTGAGCGTGTCGTCACCGCGCCCGGTTGGCCGGTGAAATTACCAGCGAAGTTTACCGGGGAGCACCGACAAGATGGCCGTCGCAGAATCCGAATACTGGTGGCTTGCCTCCCATCGCCAGAAGAGCCACGCGGTCGAGCACCCACAGCGCACGTTGGCAGATCCATTCGACACGTTCTGGTATCTGGCACTGCCAGCAATCGACGATGCTCACAGATCCCAGCGTCTTTTCCGTCAATTGAACAGACCCCTGATCACGTCGTCACGAGCTGCATCAGCTCCGTGTAGTCGGTGACGACGTCGTACTTGACGTTCTCGCCGTTCTTCTCGTTCAGCGATGCGAAGAACTTCCGGGCGCATTCGATCTTCGCGTCCTCGACTCCTTTGAGCTGAAGAGTCGAGAGTGACCCTTTGGTCTCGGCGACGAAGTAGATGTGTTTGACCGTTCCCTCGGTGAACGCGATGGCCCAGTCTGGGTTGTAGTCACCTACGGGGGTCGGGATGAAGAATCCGCGTGGCAGCTTCGCGTAGACGGCAACCTCCTCACTGGTATCGAGCTCGGTGACGAATTTCCGCTCGACCTTGGAATCTGTGACGACGTAGTCGTAGATGTGCTTCGTCAGCTTGTTGCCGGCGTGGGTGAGGTCCTGCTTGGTCTGATTCTCCGTGAAAATCGCTGTGTCAAACCGGTCTTCGAGCGCATCGTAGGTCAGGTGCTCGACGATCGCGGTTGCCTTCTGCTCGTTGATGAGCCGGGCGGCCTCGGTGATGAACTGCTCCGGATTGAGCCGGAACTTGGCGAACGTCTCCGGGGTGACTCCGCTGAGGATTGCCGCCGCAGTACGACGGGTGAGCTGAGTTTTTTCGGTGATTTCACCGAGGAGGTCGTACCTGACCTGGGACGCGGCCGACACCGTCGCGGTGTGGGTTGCGGTGCTGGATACGTCGAACCCGGCACCGCTGGTGAGGTCGTCAGCTTCGAGGGCGTCGCGCTGCGTGCCAGCTTGGACCACGTACTGCATCGCGGCGACCTTGAGATGCTTGTCGAGTGCGTGAATGCACTTGGCGACGAGCTCGGATGAGTCGAACTCGACCTGATAGACGGCCTTGTGGTTGATCCGACGCCACAGGGCCTGGAACTCCTTCTTGGCGAAGTTGGCCGCATTGAGCGGGATCTTCTTGGGCTTGCGGTCGTCGGTTGGGGCCGGCACATCGATGTTCAGCGAGTCGACCAAGGGCAACAGAAACTTGAGCATCGGTTTCAAGGCCTCCGATGTCGGCTCTGCCAGGGTGCCAGCCTCTGTCGCTGCCTTGTACTCGTCGGAAAGCGTGTCATCCTCGTTCAAGTAGTCATTCTTGATCAAGTATTTGTAGAGTGCCTGCGCGAGGGCTTCCTCGACTAGCGACTCGCCGTCTTCGGTCTGAATTGTCTTGCCGGTGAAGAACTTCACGCTTGCCTTGCGTGGCCGCGCAGCCAGCGAGTCGGAGATTTCCTTTTGTAGTCCTGCGACGAAGTCGGTGTAGGACTCGTCGGTGACGACCGTCAACTCGTTGATGTCGTGCACCGTGACGGGATTGTCCATACGTTCGCCACGTTGGTCGACGGCCAAACGCAGGCCGCGGCCGATCTCTTGTCGCCGAGATACGGTGTTATCGCTTTTCTTGAGCATGCCCATCACGAAGACGTTGGGGTTGTCCCAGCCTTCGCGAAGGGCGGAGTGGGAAAAGATGAAGCGAACGGGCTCGGCCAGCGATAGCAGTCGCTCTTTGTCTTTGAGGATCAGGTCGTAGGCGTCGACGTCTTTGGATTGGCCCTTTTCGTCACCTGTCGTGTGCACTGGCCCGTCGACCGCATGCTTGGTCTTCTTGTCGATCGAGAAGTAGCCCTCGTGCACGGCACGCACGTCGTCGCGGCGAAGATACGCCCGGTATGCCGCGGATGCGACATCGATTTCCAGCTCGCCGAGAATCTCGTCGACGATCGCGGCGTACTCCTCCTCGAAGATCCGGGCATAGTCGCCGAGCGTGTCCTCGCGGCCGTAATCGCGGTACTTCGCCACCTCATCGATGAAGAAGAGTGACAACACCTTTACACCTTGGGCGAACAGCTCTCGTTCCTTATCGAGGTGCGCCCGAATCACCTCACGGATCTGAATGCGGCGCTTGGCTTCTTCGGTGACGTCACGGGCAGAGAGCTGTCCAGCGATGACGACATCACCGTTGCTGAGTTCGATGACGTCGCGGTTGGCGTCGATGTCGGTGATGAAGAGGCCCTTGTAGGCCTCGATGCCATTGGAGATGTCATGGAGGTTGGCACGCACATCAAGGCGCTTGACCTGGCGCGCGATCGGCCCACCTTTGGTCTGTACCTCGATCTCCACGCGGGCCCGCGGTTTTGCGCCCTTGGCGATCTCGATGGCATCGAGGTACAAGTAGGCCGTCGTGCCGGCCAGTCCCTTCACGGTGATGCCTCGCACCGCGATCTTCTTGACCAACTTCTGGTTATACGCATCGAGCGCGTCGAGGCGGTGAACTTTGGTGTGCTCGACCTTGTGAGTTGCCGAGTAGCGCAGCACCATGAGCGCATTGAACCGCGACAGTGCTTCCAATGACTTTGGTGCACTGATCTTTTGCGGTTCGTCAATGATCACGATGGGACGGTTTGCACTGATGACATCGATGGGCCGCCGCGACTGGAAGTCGTCGAGTTCGTCGTAGATGCGGCGGTTATCCTTGCTCGTCGAATTGAACGCCTGAATGTTGATGATCATCACCTGCACCCCAGCATCCGAGCTGAACCGCTCCAACTCATGCAGCTGGGATGAGTTGTAGATGAACGACCGAGGCTTACTGCCGTACGTCTGCTGGAAGTGCTCGGCCGTCAAATCGATTGACTTCTTCACACCCTCGCGAATCGCGACCGACGGGACGACGATGATGAATTTCGACCAGCCATACCGCTTGTGCAGCTCCATGATCGTTTTGATGTAGACGTAGGTCTTACCGGTACCGGTTTCCATCTCGACGTCGAGATTCGGAGCACCCGGAGCGGCCTTGCTGTCCACCAGCTTGTCCGACAGCGGCAGGTTCCGCGACCGTTGAACGTGCTGAACATTGTCTAACCGCTGCGTTGGTGTCAACGCGATCTCGGCATTTCGCAGACCCGAGTCCGAAGTCGCACTTGGTTCAAAAAGCATCGGAGCCGTGGCCGGCTTCGCCCTGCCCGGATCGATCCGATAGGAAACACCATCATGTTTCGGCTGTCCGGCGAAGACCTCGACAACCGCGTCCACGGCATCGGTCTGATACTGCTGAATCTTGAACTGAAGCTTCATCAGTGTCAGATGGCCTTCACATCCGTCGCCGGGGAGATCTCATGGAAGATCTGTTCCGCATTGATCCGAGCGTCGTCGGAGGCGAAACCGGAGTCGCGGAATACCGCCCGCAGCGGCTCACGCTTCGCGATGGCCCGCACCAGCTCCGGGCTCACTTCCGAATCGAAACAGGCGATGAGAGCGTCGTCCTCGACGAGGTAGACCTCATGGCCCTCGAGCTTCTCGACGCTGATGGGCATCGTCAGTTCGAGACCCCAGTCGAGCAACACCTGGAACAGCAGATCCTCACCCGAGCGGTCCGGCTTCACGCTGTCCCCTAAGCCGGAAAGGGCCTGTTGCTCAGTCTCGTCGGGAGTACGCAGCACGTCCGTCAAGTTTGTTGTGTCGACCTTGAGTGCTCGAAAGCCGACATCCAGTCCTCCGGCACCCAGTCCGGCTTCTTCGATGACTTTCACACCAGCCCGCCGGATGCGCTCTCTCGACAACGCCGCAATCGACGAATACCCCTCCTTCGCGGCGACTGACTTTGGGTCAGGAATCTCATCGAGTTGCACCATGATGAACTTGCGGCGTCCACCATCGGCTGCATTGGCCAGCATTACTGCGTGGGCCATGGACGAGCTTCCAGCGAAGAAATCGAGCACAGTACTGCCCGGCTCCGCGGCGATCTCGATGATCCGCTTCATCAGTTGCGGGGACTTGGGAAAGTCCATCACCGCTTCACCAAACAGATCCTTGACGGACTTGCGTCCGTAGTCGTTATTGAACTCAGGATCGAGCCAAAGCGACTTGACGAGAGTCTTTGCCACCTCGCCGTCAGCGCCGTGGAGGTAGTCCTTGCGATAGATCCGCCACTCTTTACCTGTCTGTTCAGCGAGGAGGAGCGCGTTGTCGCTATTCACACGTTCGCGTCCCCAGGTCCAGCAGGTTTGTGTGCCATCAGGAGCATCCGGAAGCACCTCCACGCTGAACTCTGCGTTCTGTGTCGTGGAGACACGGCCGGTGCTCGGTGCGACGAACAGGGGGTAATACAGATTCGGACGGGTCTGCGGATTGAACGCTTGATTCCGATTGCGCAGGCCTAGGAGTCTGTGACGGCCCCTTTCGTCGGAACGCTGGTACTCGTCAGCCATGCGCCCCTCCTTTGCGACGCCCGCGATTGAGTCTGCAGTTGCGTTCCTTACGAAGACCATTAGAGATTCGTGCGTCTTTGCAACGAAGCGATCCAGATGTCGACCTCGTGGATTCACCTGTACTGCTAGCTGAGCGACGAAGTTCCCAGCACCAAGAATCTCGTCGCCGATCTTGCGCAGGTTTGCGCTCTCGTTGTCATCGATCGAGATCACAAGAACGCCGTCGTCCGACAGTAGGTTCCGTGCGAGCTTCAGCCTCGGGTACATCATGCTCAGCCAGTCGGAGTGGAACCGTCCATTCGATTCGAGGTTTGCGACTAACTTTGCACCGTTATGGTCGGTCTGGCCTGAACGCAACAAGTATTCGTCTGCAGTCTCCGCGTAGTCATCGTCGTACACGAAGTCGTTACCCGTGTTGTAGGGCGGGTCGATGTAGATGAGTTTGACTTTGCCGAGGTACGACTCCTGGAGCAGCTTCAGGGCTTCGAGGTTGTCGCCTTCGATGAACAAGTTCTTGGTGTTGTCGAAGTCGACTGATTCCTCGCCGATCGGACGAAGGGTTTTGGCGATTGGCGCGTTGGCGGCAAAGGCTGCTTCCCGCTTGCCTGGCCAGTCCAGCCGGTAGCGCTCCTGCGGGCCTTCGACAACATGATCTGACAGTTCCTGGCGCAGCAGGTCGAAGTCGACGGCCTTATTGGGATTCCCATCGGCGTCGAGCTTCTCGGTGATGACGTTGGGGAACAGCTCCGCGAGCCTGTCAATATTGGCCTCGGTCAGGTCGGGCGATGTCATGCGAAGTTTCTCCACCTGCTACCTCTGCTGTTTCAGTTCTGCTTGCTTAGTTTTCAGGGCGCGCCGAAGCTCCACCTTGCGGTTGAGTTGCGGCTCGGCGCGGAGTTTGCGCTCCAGGGAGGCGACCTCGCGTTCGAGCTTGCGCACGGCCTGGAGTCTGGCAGCAACGTCTGACAATTCCTCTCCTGGCCGTGCTGATACCGGGGTCAGCGGCGCGAGGAGTGCGGTGTACAGGGACGGCAGGCTGATCGCTGTCGGTAGTGGCTGCCGCTCGGCATCCTGTGGTTGCCAGTCGGTCGTGTAGTAGGCGCTGAGCTTCGGCGTAGCGTGGCCGGCCTGCTTGTGCGATGCAGCCATTCGGACTCGCTGCTCGTCTCCTTCGCCCGTGACAATCTCGAAGATGATGGGGGTCTTCACCGCTTTGTCGATGGCGGCGAGCACGGACTCGCCGACGTCGTCGCCCTTTGTGTCGATCTGAAAAATTTGGATCTCGGGGACGTCTGCGTTGCCGGGCAGGTTGATGGTGGATTGGGCGAGCTTGTAGGCCCAGGTGATGCGCTGGACCTCGGTGACGAATTTGTCACGTACCGCACCGGGGACGGTGCCGTGTTCGTAGAACTTGGCCTTCGGGACGGTACGACCGAATTTGGCGGCGACGGGCCAGCGGTAGAGCAGGGCCGTCATGTGGTTCCTTCGGTGGTGTCGACGATCGCGATGAATGCGGTGAGTTCGAAGTCGTCGAGGCCGGCGATTGCCTGGGTGAGCGCGGTCGTGTGTCCTCCGCTGAACAGGCTGTCGATGTCGCGTTCTTCGGTGACGTCGATCATGGATCGGATTGCTGCGGTGAGCAATTCGGAGTACTTGCCCATCTCTGCACCTTCGTGCGTGGCAGCGTTGAAGACGCGGGTGACCTCGGTGACGGGTTCGGCATGGGGCCGGCATCCTGTGCGAATCAGGTCGAGCAGGTGTTTGGCCTCGGTGTGGTCAGCGATCACGTTGCCGTTGTCGTCGAGGTAGACAAGGTAGTGCGGGTGAAGCCGGTTGCCCCGATTGATGTTCTCGTCGGCGTCGACGTTGCGCAGCGCGAACAACACACCGGGGTGGAGACCTCTTGAGGGGTCTGCCGGGAGCACAGCGTGAAGCCCCTTCGGCGCGGCTGCCAGATCACCGGACTTCTTGAGGTATCCCAGCAGGTCCATGCGGAAGTCGTTGAGACCTAGATCGGTGATGGACACACCGGTGCGGACGTCTTCGAGTTCGATGACTTCGTCTTGGAGCTTGCGCAGCTGCTCCTTCCGGAACGCGGCATCGCTGCCTTCAAGGGTGAGGACATTGTCGTCGGCGGTGCCGGCGAGGTCGGCGATGACCATGCGGTTCTCAACGCGTTCCTTGAGGTTGATGTATTCGTCGAGGGAGATGTCGGGCCAGAAGTTCACGAGCTGGATCTGGGCGTTGGTCGAGCCGATGCGGTCGATGCGGCCGAATCGTTGGATGATCCGTACCGGGTTCCAATGAATGTCGTAGTTGACGAGATAGTCACAGTCCTGCAGGTTTTGGCCTTCGCTGATGACGTCGGTGCCGATCAGCACATCGAGTTCGCCGGTGTCTTTGGGCATGGTGAGGTGGCGTTGCTTGGACTTCGGCGAGAACAACGTCAGGACCTGCTGGAAGTCGTAGCCGGTCCCCAGCGTTGTTTTCGCGGCGTGGGCGCCGCCGGTGACCAGCGCGGTGTGTAGCCCGGAGTCGCTCAATGTGGGCGCGAGCTGTTTGTAGAGGTACTCGGCGGTGTCGGCGAACGCCGAGAAGATCAGCGCTTTGCGGTTCAGCGGGTTGAGGGGGTTGGCGGCCTTGTCCTCGATGAGTCGTTTGAGCGCCTGTAGCTTGAGGTCGTGATCCGGTGTGACCCTGCGCATCTCGTCGAGTAGTTCACGGAGGGTCTCGCGGTCGTTCCACAGGTCGCGCTGCCAGGATTCTACGTCGATGTCGTCGAGGTCGATCTTGATCTTCTCGCCAAACGAGAGAGCCTCGACGTTGGCGTCGTCCTCGTCGTCGACGTCGAGGTCCAGGCCGGAGAAATCGACGCTGAGGTCGTTCAAGGATCCCGTTTTTGATTGAAGCCGGATCAGGGTGTTGTCGACCGCCCCTTCAATTTTGGCGAGGGTGAGCCGGAACGCCTCGACCGAACTCTCCAAACGCTTGAGCAGGTTGACCGTCATGAGCTTCTTCAGGCCTTGCTCGCGGCCCAGCTGCCCGATGTTGGAGCGGGCAGTGCCGCCCTTGACGTTGTAGAGGTCTTCGTACTTGCCGATCCGGCTTGGGAATACGTAGGCCAGTGGGGTGTAGACCGCCAGGGTGAGCACCTGGAGCTGTCCGAAGATTTCGTTGAATGCGGGCACATCGGGGAGGTCGGAGAGCGGCTCACGAATCGACCGCGGCGGGAGTCGTTGCGGGAAGGTGCCGATCTCGGTGGTGTCGTAGAACGCCTGAATGTGCTTGCGGGACCGCGCGATGGTGACCGAGTCGAGCAGTTCGAAGAAGTCGAAGTCGAGCATCTGCAGGATGCGGTCGGTGGTGCGTGCCTCGGGGTCGAGCTTGGACCACTCGTTGAAGACGCGCTGCGCGTCGCTGAACACTTTCTCGACCGTCGTCGAGATGTTGAGGTGCTGGCTGAGGTTCTCCGACTCTCCTTCGTAGGCAAGCTGGAGTTGGTTCTTCAGGTCGTTGAAGCGGTTGTTGACCGGTGTGGCCGACAGCATGAGCACCTTGGTCTTGACGCCTTCGCGAATGACTTGACGCATCAGCCGCTGGTAGCGCGACTCTTTTTCTTCTGCGTAGTCGGCGTTGCGGAAGTTGTGCGACTCGTCGATAACGACGAGGTCGTAGTTGCCCCAATTGATTCGGTCGAGCCGCAGCCCCAACGATTCACCTCTGGTGCGGGAAAGATCGGTGTGAGCAAGGACGTCGTAGTTGAACCGGTCGCGTGCGAAAATATTGGTGGTCAGATTGGCGTTGTAGTTGGTCCAGTTCTCCGCCAGCTTCTTCGGTGCAAGCACCAGGACGGACTTGTTGCGCAGCTCGTAGTACTTGATCACTGCCAGCGCGGTGAAGGTCTTCCCAAGTCCCACGCTGTCCGCGAGGATGCAGCCGTTGTAGGTCTCTAGCTTGTTGATGATTCCCGTCGCCGCATCTCGCTGGAAGTTGTACAGGCTCTGCCAGACCTGCGTTTCCTGGTAGCCGGTGCGGTCGTTGGGCAGGACATCCTCGCTGATGTCGTCGAGGAATTCCGAGAACAGGTTGTACAGGATCAGGAAGTAGACTCGCGCCGGTGAGTTTTCGGCGTACACGCTCGCGATGTGGTCGTACACCGCTTGGGTGACATCTTCGAGCTGCGTGGGGTTGTTCCAGATCTGATCGAACAGGGCGGCGTATTGCCGTGCCATGGGAGCATCGTCGAGCTTGGTCACGACGTTCGACACCGCGTTCCCACGTTCGTAACCAAGGTCGGCAGACGTGAACCCCTGGATCGGCTGGTAGGCGACCTTGTCATCCACAACGGCGAACTGCTGCATCGGTGCACCGGTCCGGTTCGACCGGAAGCGAGCCTTTCGGCGCACCCACTCCGCGCATTCACGCGCGATGGCCCGCTGCGTCAGCTTGTTGCGCAGGCGGATCTCAAATTGCGATCCGTAGAGCGACGACTCCCCGTTCGATCCCGGCGGAATGAAGAACTGGCGGCGTTCCTTGGGCAGCTGATCGGTAGCCGCCGCGGCGACAAACGACGGCGAGGTGAAGACGAACTCGAGCTCTTCGACACGCTCCAACTCCTTGCGCAGCGCCTCAAACGCGAAGATGGAAAATGTCGATGCAGCGATACGCAGCTTCGACCCAACCTGCACCTCAGCCTTGAGATCGTCGCCCAGGAGATCGTTGACGTTGTCGATGATGTGCACGTTCAGTCCTCCGCGGCCGTAGCCCCGTTACGACGAACCCAATCGTCGACCTCGGCTGCCTGGAACTTCCACAGGCGCCCCAGCTTGTGAGCCGGCATGCCCTTCTCGGCGATCCAGGCGTACACGGTGTCCTTGGTGACGCCAAGGTGGGTAGCAATGTCGTCGGCTGACAGCCACGGCTCGGGCACAGGCGACACCTCCTGGCAAATTGCTAATCGACACCTCGGTGCATGGGCGAGATGAGCTTATCGGGAAGAGACCCGTTTGGACCGGTTTTGACTGGGTATAGCGGGTGAAGCCCGTTCCACGCCGGGCTTGGGTTGGCGAACGCCGGCGAGGAGACGGAGGAGAAGTGGGCAGTCGTTATCGTCGGTCCAGCAGAACGCTGAGGGTGGCCGATAATCACCTTCGTCTGCGTGCTGCACGGTCCCGTATAGGCGTGACGGTGCCAATCGGAGTCTCGCCCCGACTGGCCTGAAGCTGCGCGTTGAGCTCTGCGATCACGGTGACGGCGGCCCGGTTTCTGCGTTCGAGGTCGCTGTTGTGTTCGCGCAGCCTCGCGACGCTCTTCTTGAGTTCCGTGACCGTGGCCTGTAGTCCAGCGAGCTCGGCGTCACGAGGAGCGGGTTCCGTGCCGACGCTGGCGTTCCAGTCTGCGATTACCTCAGTGGCACGGTTCATGGTTGCGCGGCTGACGCCGGCTTCGATGTGCAAGTTGGCTTTCGTGAGTCGGCCGTCAGTCCGTTTGGACTTGCCGGCCAGCAGGCGCTCCATCGCGTCGCGGAGCTTCTTCTCGGTTGCCGGGCTGACGGTGGTCACTTCGGCTCCTGGTGGGTGATTTTGCGGACGTCGGCGAGCTGGGTTTCGAGGCGCTGGCGATGGACGGGTGCCATTCTCTTGTCCTTGAGCTTGTCGACGAGGTCGGATTCCTCGCGCCGCCAGATGGGCAGGTGTTGGTCGGTGATGACCGAGTTTCGGCAGGTGGCGGGTTGACACATGCTCGGGATCGGGCCGCCGGCTTTCACGGCTGCGGATGCGCCTTCCAGGCATAGCGCTTTGGCGGGGTCACCGAGGCAGTGGTTGAGGGTGCCGAGTCGGATGGTGGCGAATTCGTCGCGCAGCAGGTTTCGGAGCAGCCGTTCGTTACCGATGGCGACGGTGGTCTTGGCGCGGTCGGTGACGTCGTCGAGGCCGTTGGCGAAGGTTGTTGCGCCGGGGCCGCGCAGAGCGTGGTCGCCTTGGGCGTGACGTGCCCAGTCAGCGACGAGTTCCCCGGCGGCCGCCTCCTTGGCGTGGTGTTCGAATTCTTTGGCCCATTCAGGCGTGGGCGCCGCGTACCCGCTCGTGGTGGCGTTGGCAAGTGCGCGAACGGCGTTGTGTTTCAGTGTGATTCCAAGTGCGATTTCTCCGTCTGGCTCGTTGGCGGTGATCACGGCCATGGTGCGGCGAAACATGTGAGGCGCCAGCGGAGTCGTGGGAATGGGCTCCAAGCCGTTCTCGGGTGAATGGTTGTTGACCCACGCCACGAACGATCGGATCTGCTCGTATTGGTCAAATCCTGTCAAGCCGCGGTGCACGCCTTCGCGCACGGTGCCGAAGAGTCGGTTCTCGTCGCGGGTGATCTGCTCGGCGACTTCGAGTGCCCTCACGACGGGTTCACTGACCCACCAGCGCTGAGGTGTTCCACCGTATGGCTGCATCTTGTGCAGTGTGCTGGTGACGGCGGGGGCACCGTAATGTGTTCCGATGGCCCCGGTGGCGAGGCTTTGAACTTCGCTGTCACGCATCATCGTCATGATCGCGACGAAAATGTATGCGGCGTTGCGCAGTTGGGTGAGTTCCTTGCTGACGATGATGCGGTCGAAGCCGCTTATCCAGGGCCCGTGTGTGCTGTCGGGCCGTTCAACAGCCGCGGGTTGGACCGAGCTGTAGCCGTATCGAGTGGGCACGCCTTGGCTGATCGCCTGATGGACGCGAAGTTGCCGAGCAGGTCCGCGGTTGCCGTAAAAGTTGGTGCCGCTCAATCGAAGTGCCGTGCAGAGACCCAGGCCGTCCCAGTTGATGTCTCCCGCCCGTGCGCGCCCCAAGGTGTAGATGTGCAGGGGAACAAAGGCTTGAGGTGATGACAGCCAGGCGTCAAGCGCGTCGTCGATGTCCCGTGTCGAGGGACGGACCTCCCGGTTTTTGGGTCCACGCGTATTGAGGAGCGCAATTTCGTCGCGAGCAGCGGTGATATCGGGGGCGAACGTGTCGATGTAGGTCCAGCAGGCGCGTACCAGTGGCCAGAAGGTTTCCGGCGGGATGACGGGAGTCTTGACTTCGCCGCCGGATCTTGCAGCCCACGGGCCGACCTGGATGGAAAGTCCGCCGTTGGGCAGGAGCCCCCGGAAATCACCGAGGTGACGCAGAAGGTCGTTGGCGCTACGGCCGGCAGAGAAGGATCGAGCCTTTCGCTCGGCAAGGTAGGCGTCACCGTCAGCGTGAGTCCAGGCCGACAGGTCGGCGGTGAGACCGGCCCTGGCGGCCCATTCCGCGAGGTATCTCAATTCGGTGAGGACATGTCGGATGGACTTCAATTTGTAGGGCCGGTTGGAACGATAGATTCCGGCTCGCCTGACTATGGGGTGGACCGGTTGCAGCATGGCCATCGCGAGGGTCTTGGCGGTCGGCACCCACCCGTCGGGGTACACATCGAAACGCAAATGTGCTTGTGCGGCATTGAGGTTCGGTGCGAGACCGCTGGCGGTGAGATCCCAGCGCGGGAGGTCCCCGAATCGGGGGTCAGGCCCGTCGGTCACGCGGCGGTCAGCGGGTAACACCGGCTCGTCGGGATCGAAGCCTGTCAGTGTCGAACAAGTCTGCGGCTCGGGTGCGTTGGTCATTGTTCAGCCCTTTGTCCAAGCGGGCGGTGCAAATGGATGTCCGCCCGGCGGGCAGCCTCGATCTGCTCGGGTGGGAACTCGGCGACAATGGCGTCAATGTTGACTCTCTGCTGGCCGTAGATCTCGCTGAACACCCTCGGCGGCGTGTTGTTCTCGATGGCGTCCAGTGCCTCTCGGTAGGCGATCAGGCGCGGAAGGTGATCGCGGAACACGATGGCGTTACGGCATTGCAAGCACATCGACGGTGAGGCATGGCATAGCGCGCCCTGATCCATGAACGGTGCGTCATAGGGATCGCGGCAAGCAGCGATCGTCAGTTCCTGCTCAGTGGGCGTCTCCGCGGCGACGGTGGCGGCAATTTCGGCGAGCTCGGGATCTGTCGGTGATTCGGAGACCTCGGCTGCCGTCGCGGCCACGAATGTTGGTCCCTGTGAGGCGCGTTGCAGGACCTTCTGCTGCGCACGCAGCACCGTCTGGGCGGCGATCGTGTGAACGGTCGTGGTTTGCGCGTAGTGGTCGCGGAAGACCTCGACGGTGTGGTCGTCGCCGGCAGCGCCGGCGAGAGTGCCCAGCAGAGCCGCGCGTGCGCTCTTGACCGTCTTACGGAGCCGGCGCATGTCGTGGGGTTGGCTGATCGAGAGGCCGTGGCGCTCAACGAGATTCTTCAGTGAATTAACGCTGCCGAAGTGGTGTTCCCGGATCACGTAATGGGGGTACTCGTGGTCGAGCCGGTCACGGACAGACCGGCATCCGGTCACCCAGAACAGCGGTTGATCCGGCGTCAACGCGTGGGCGTGGCGCATGGCATGGGCGGCTCGCCGCAGAAGGTCGCCGGCCTTCCACCCCCACGGCTGGTCCTGCGGCGAGGCCAGAGTGTGCCATCGGATCCGTTGGGCACGCGCCTTTGTCGCCCGAACCCGCACGGACTCCACGCCGAACTCGATGTCCTCGCGGCAGAGTCGAGCGCTCTCTTCGGGCGACCATCCGGTCTGCAGATGCAGTAACACCCGGATGGCCAGGAGGTACTCGGCATCGGGAGCCAGGAATGCGCCGACGGCAGTCAGTAGTGGTGGGGCCTTGATTCGCGCGGCGGCGCGCCAGACTCCGGACATGCGGTCGATCTCCAGCGGATCAAGTTGGCGTCGTGATCCGGCGAGATGGACGTGAAACGCATCCTCATAGGGCACGTTGCGCAAAGCCCACAGCACGTTCTCCACGCGGTTCCACCCGTGGATCCGCGGATCGTGGCCATCGCGAAGTAGGGCGTCGCCGCGCGCCAGACGGTCCTCTGTGTCGCGCACGATCTGCCGGCAGGTCTGCTCAAGTTGGAGGCGCTCGTCGTTGCTGAATTCGTCGAGAGGGAGTTCCTGCCATGGCCGTCCGTCTAACACCTGGCCGTTCGCCCAGTCCGCCAGCACACCTCCGGGGATCCCGTTGGACTGCAGGTAGCGTGCGACTTGATTGCGAAGCTCCATGCCCAGGTCTTTGGCTCGGACGCTGGGCGGGGGGAACTCGGCGACCATCGCCGATTCCCAATCATGCAGCCGCCGGGCCACGTCCGCGCCGTCGCCGGACAATGTCAGGAATCTGTCCGCGTCAGCGGTAAGGAACTTCCCGACACTACGAACCACGCTGGATTGGCGGGACACTGTGCCAGGTGATAGCGACGCGGTCTCTGCGCATTCCTTCCATGCGTCAGCCAGTTCAGCCACGAGCCTTGTCGCTACATACCGGCGTGGATCAATTCGAGATTGTTTCAGCGGACCACCCGGCGGAAACGTCACAATACGCGGCTGGCGGTCGGAATCGTTCACGGCCGTTGTGCCTCGATTTGCGCGAGAACGTAACTGGCGTAGTCACGTTCGTTGTCGCTCCACGACTCGAAGGCACGTTGAATGAGCTCGTCTGACTCATCGACATAACGCAGATAAACCATCGTCGTGGACGGGCTGGCATGCCCGAGCAGACGCTGCAAAGTCAACAAAGGGTTGTGAATGATGTGCTCGCTGATAGTGCCGAACCCGTGCTTGGGACGCGATCGTTCGAGCTGCGCAGCACGCGCCTGCAAGCTACGCAACATCACCACGGCAAACGTATGGCGCAAGTCATGTGGCGTGACCGCCACCGACATCATCGGAACCTGGCCCTCGAAGTTCGCCAGCCGGTCGTTGGCCTCCTCAAAGTATTGGTGCCACCGCCGCTGCGATGGCGGCACGCCGCCTCGACCGACGAACAGCGACAGTGGCTCGATCCCGCCAGGAGTCACCTTCACCAGTACGCGTCGCGTCTCTGGCGGAATCGTCGCGAACTCGTCGCGCCGCTCGTCACCATTAAGCGTGTAGACCAGCTTGCCCGCCGGCAGGTCAACGTCGTGGACCACCGCCATATTCGGCAGTTTCCGGCGCAAGCTCGCCTGGGCCTTCCGCACCAGCGATTTCCGTTCCGTGTTTCGGTACAGCTCAACTGTCTGGACGGTGGATGCCGGAACATAAACTCGGCGTCGACGGCCGTTCTTCGCGCATGCCTCCAGCACGAGTGAAGTGCCAGCCCCCTCCGATCGGACCTCGACGTCCAGCAGGGTGCTCCATTCGGTGAGCCTCATCCCCGTGGTCAGTGCCAGCTCGGCGGCGCACGCGTTTCGGACCGTAGACCTGCCGCGGTAGGAGCGATCCAGCTCTCCCGTGGGCAACTCCCCGCCGAACCCAACATCGCGCAACGCGACCCACTGCGCGTGAGAAAGCGCCCGAACATCCATCTCAGTCCGAGGAATCCGCGGAGTCACCACCGACCGGCTACCGACCTGAATCCACGGCAAACTGTCTCTGCGCCCGGTTTCGTACAAGTACGTGAAGAGAGCTCGAATCACCACCAATTGCCGAGCCCACGAACGCGGCGAGACCCCGGAAGCGAATCGGTCCGCCCGGTAGGCCACCAGGTCGGACTCCGAGACATCTAGCACCCCAACGCCTCTCGTCTCTAGGAAGCGGCCGAATTCGAGCGCGTCGCGGGCGTAGGAGACAACAGAGTTCCGACGTAGATTTTGCGAGTACAGCCCCAGGAATGTGCACCAAGGTTCCACCGGGCGCATCGAATTGTCCACCAATACCGGAGTCCCGTCGGGCACTCGTGGCGTCGAGATGGCGTCGGAGCCGACCGCCTTCAACCTGTCCGGCCGCGACACCAGCGACCAGTCAGCGAAGTACAAATCCACCGGAAGCGTCCCCCTCAACGGCCCTTCTGTAGTCAGGGTTGCGGGCACTGTAACGGGGTGGCGCATGGATCCGAGTGAGACACGCCCAAATACAGCGCATAACGTTCACCGGCACCGCCACGTTCCTGACCCGGCTGCTGCAGTCAGGGTTGGTCAAGCGGCAGGATCTGGAGCGGAAGTACGCCAGAGAGCTTCACGCCAACGAGATCATGTTGCTCGCCTACTACATCGCGGCGGTCAACATCGAGACCACCTACCACGCGCTCACCGAGACGGAGTACAGCCCGTTCGAGGGGATCGTGCTCGCTGATACTTTCCAGATCACCGAAGACGGTGATTCGATGGACACGGAGATGTTCCCGCAGAACAACTCCCGGATCGTCAAGCAGCTCGCCGCGCCGATCCACATCATCGTCGGTAACCCGCCCTTCCGTAGAATGTCGGTGTGTTGTGGCAGGTTCTGTTGCTGTGGAACAACACGACGGCTCCCGCTGGAGACTGTGTTGGGCACGGCAGCCTAGCCGGTCGTACACCGCGAGGTCCGCTGTCCTTGCTGACTTCCCGGACATAGCAGAGCGTGAGGCTGCGCTCGGAATTCGTCCTGGTCAACCGTTTCTCCTGACGGCCGATGGCCGGCCGGACGTTGAGGTCCTGGAGTTCTTCCGGTCGGCGGCGTTCCAATCGTTGGCGGCGGGCTCGCAGGAGTCCTATGCCCCGGACATCCAGCTGTTTCTCTCCTTCCTGTCCGTTCAAGGCATCGACTGGAGAGCTGCGAAGTTCGAGCATCTTTCCGACTATGAGTTCTGGCGGCGACGCGACCAGCGGAATCCGGATCGTGTTGGTGCGGCCACGTTTTCACGGGACCTGGCGGCGATCAGGAAGTTCTACGACTGGCAGCAGTGGCGCGGCAATGTGGCTGTTTCTCCTGTCGCCCTGCACAAGTCCAGCTCGTCTGGGGACTCGGACTCCACGCGGTTGCAGCCGAGCGCTGTCCGCTCGGTTCAATTGAAGTGGCTGACGCCCAGAGCGTACAAGCGCTGGCGCGACGTCGGCCTCGGCGGTTACTGCGGCGACGGGCGGCGGAATGCGACCTGGCGAGGACGCAACGACGGCCGCAACCTGGCGTTCGCCGAAGCGCTGTGGTCGAGCGGACTGCGACTGCGTGAAGCCGGAACGCTGGTCCTGGGCGAAATCCCCAACGCTGACAACCAAGTTCGCTACGCCAAGGCCCGAGTCGGTCAAGCCGTCGCAAAAGGTCGCGGCCGTGATTTCTGGATCAGCGCCGCAGCACTGAAACACATTGACAACTACGTCATTTCAACCCGAGCAGCGGCCGTTCACCGAGCCCGTTCCGAAGGTCGTTACGACGCGCTGGCCGACATCAAGATCGTCGACACGGTGGACCATCACCGCCGTGTCCACTTCACCAACCGCGACGGCAGCAAGGGGACGGTCCCGCTGGACAGTCTCGACGCGGACGATCGGCTCAACTTCTACACCGCCACTGATCGCGGGCTTGAACCATGGATGGTGTGGCTGTCCGAAGCCGGTTTGCCGTTGCCGTACCGCACCTGGGAGGCGATCTTCTCCACGGCCAACGATCGGTGTCAGACCCATGGGGTAGACATCCATTGTCACCCGCATATGCTGCGCCACTCGTTCGCCCTGAGGATGTTGGTCACGTTGATCTACGCACACGAACGCAAGATGGGCATCACCCCCGCCGAACGGCGCGAGTATCGCCATATCTTCGGTGACCCTTGGGTTTTGGTTCAAACATTGCTGGGCCACGCAAGCTTGGAAACCACACGCAACTGCTATCTCGAACCCGTGTCGGGACTGCAGGTAGACCTGTTCCTCAATGACGACATGGCCGAGGACGCATCGATCGCCGATTTCATCACGCACATCGCGGCGGCGGCTCCCGGAATCGTCGACACCGAGGAGCAGTGAGCGGTGGCTTCGCGTAGAACAGCGGCACTCCCGGCAGGCAAGTACGCCCGACCCAGCGCAGTGGACCTTGAGCTTCGGCAACTCTGTTTCACCGACGAGGCGGGACGCACACGGACATTCTCATTCGATGACGTCCACGGGCCCGCCGAACTGATCGACGACCTGGTCACAGCACTGGCGAACGGATCTCAATCCGGTGGTCGTTGGCGCACGCTGGCGACTGTTGATGCGGCGGTGAGTGCCGCGCGGCAACTGATCGCCTATCTGGGTACGGAGTTCCCCGAGGTCCACTCGGTCGCCGATTTCGGGCCCGAGGTGTGGTGGGCGTGGCGTGCGGCCAAGGAGAGTCAGTCTCGCTGGCCGGGGCAAGTGAATCTCATGCGGGCCGTGCTGTCGGAGTCGCCGCGACTTCCCGAAACCACGCGGAAGGCGATGCGCGCGAAGGCCGTGAAGCCTCGGAACCGTTTGCCGGAGAATGACTCCTACAGTCGCGACGAGTTCGGACGGATCCGCAGTGCCGCCAAGGGCGAGGTCCGTCAAGCGCTCCGCAGAATCCGGACCAACACCGAGAGGTTGCACCGGTACCGCGAGGTTGGTGATGTCGGTGACGGAATCACGTTCAATGTCGGCGGGGCGCGGTGGAGCACCGGATCCCTGCTGGAGTATCTGTCGCGAAACGGGATGCTTCCCTCTCAGTACCTCGCGAATCGTGTGGTCCTGAAGGGCTGCTTCGACCTGGGTGGCGTGTCTAATCCGGCGCAGGCGCTGTTCCCGTCGATACGGGAAATCTATTGCTTGATGGTCCTTCTCGTGTGCGAGCGAGGATTCAACCTCTCCGTCATGGACAACCTCACCGTCACGTCGTTTAGGGCATCCGACGGTGCTGGTGAAGACTCGGTGTACACCGTCAAAACCGACAAACCGAGAAGAGGAACCAAGCGCTACAGCGCCGAAATCCTTGCTGGCGAGGCCGGGAAGCTGTGGGAGAACGCCGTCCGCTTGACCGAGCCATGCCGCGCCGCGTTGGCAGAGCTCGGAACCCCGTCGGAGAAGTTGCTCATCGCCCACCGGCACAAGAACCTCACCGACGAGGGCCCGTTCCGGCGGGAATGGTTGACCGCGGGCAGCGGCGATCACTACATGGCCGATGCAGGCCTGCTGGCAGACGACGGCACACCCTTGCGGGTGAGTCTGCGACGGCTACGGTTGTCCGAGCAGGTGTTGAACCAGCATGCCCGGCAGAACACCGAATCCGTCAGCGAAGACACCTACCGCAGCCCCGACCCGGCCACCGCAGAAGGGGCCGCCGACACCATCATTGATGGACAGGCCGATGCCGTGGCTCACGCCAAAGCCACGGTCGCGATCCGCTCGCTGAGTGCCGCCGAAGTGACTGCAGCCCGGAGAGATCCGGACACCGCCGCGACACAGCTGGGTATCCCGGTGCCGACACTGAAGCTGCTGCTTGCCGGACACCTCGATACCGCCACCACCGCGTGCACCGACTTCTTGAACAGCCCGTTCGCCGCCACCGTGGGCGAACCGTGCCCGGCCTCATTCTTCGCCTGCTTTACCTGCACGAACGCGGTTATCACTCCCGCACATCTACCGCGCCTGGTCACCCTGCTGGATGCCCTCGATAATGTCGCCACCCTCGTTGCGCCGGCCCGGTGGGAGACGGACTACCGCGACCACTACGCCCGACTGCGAGCGATTCTCGACCAGAACGCAACCAACGCCGAGATCGGCGATGCCCGCCGCCACGTCACCGACGCTGACCGCGAAGTCGTCACTGCGCTCATCGGAAGGAATCTCGACGCGTGAGCACCGCAGCAGCCAGCCCGTGGCCACAACAGACTGGTCAGCTTGAACTTGACGACACAGATCCGGTCATCGCCGACATCGAGCGCGTACCTGAAGCACAGCGAGGAATCCTCTCCACCGTGGGCGACAACCGGTGGGACCTCACCCCGCTGGTGCAGAAGCAGACCGTGTCAGGCACATTGACCATCGTCTTCGACACCTTCCCGCCACGCTACGTCGCCACGGCCAAGCGATTGATCTGGGCGAGCATCAACAAGCCGACACCGGTCGAGGATCTGGAGCGCTCCTCAGCGGCGCGTAGTCAACTCGCGCCGGCAACGGTGTGCATCTTCGCGCGCTTCCTGAGGCAGTGGATGACCTGGCTGGCAGACAGGGACATTCACGAGTTCAGCGCGGTCACCGACGCCATCTACGACGAATATGCCGAGCACCTCAAACGACACCGCGGCTCACGCGAGAACGTAGGCAACATTCTCTTCGCCGTCACCCGTGCCTGGCTCTACGCTCCCTACCTTCCCGAAGCCGACCGCCTCATACGGCCGCCATGGGAGAACAGCCCTATCGGACGCACCTCGGTGCTCGGCGCTGCGAACTGGTCGAGCGAGAACAAGACCACGCCCATCCATCCACAGACGATGGCTGGCCTGCTCGTTTGGGCGCTACGTTTCGTCACCGACTTCAGCGACGACATCCTTACCGCAAAGGCACTCAAAGCGACACCTTGCGATGTCCCGCCGAGCCTCCAGGCTCTCACTCCTTATCAACGGTTTCGCGCATACGTCGAACAGCGGCGTCACGATACGCAGACGGTGCCTGGGTGGGTGGCTTCCAATAGGCCGCACATGCGTTCTCTGGCAAGAGGATTCATCGGCTGGCAGCTCGGCCTGTCTCCCGAAGAAGCGATGGGGATGAACTCGCACTGGCCGATAGCCGGCCTGAGTGCCAGCGACGAAGCACAGCTACCCATGCCGATCACAGGCTCCGTCGACGGGAAGGACTGGACCCCGGCGATCAACTTCTACGAGGTCGAGGAGCTGGGCCGCCATCTGGCGACCGCCGCGTTCGTCGTCGTCGCGTACCTGACCGGGATGCGCGGGGAGGAGTGCCGCGCACTGGAGCGCGGCTGCTGCCGAACCCACACTGACCCCGCGACCGGGCAACTCCACTACCGCATCCACGGAAGAACCTTCAAAGGCGCACTTGATAATTCGGGCAACGCAATACCCGCCGGCGTTGAACGAGAACAACCCTGGCTGGCCATCGCGCCCGTGGCGAAAGCCGTCGCCGTAATGGAAGCACTGAACCCCACTTCCCAACTTCTGTTTCCGATCGACGCGTTCTCGCTATGGCCCTGCGGTGTCAACGCGGGAAAGGCTGTGCATCCCCGGATGGTTCGGGACCGTATCCAAGACTTGATCGATTGGAGCAATCGCGCCGCTGTGAGACTCGAACGCCCTCACGAGGTGATCCCCGCCGATCCCGAGGAAGCTGTGACCGTCAAGCGGTTCAGACGAACACTGGCCTGGTTCATCTACCGCAAGCCTGGCGGCCGCGTGGCCCTCGGCGTGCAGTACGGACACCTGCGCGGCTACACCACCGACGGCTACGGATCACGGGTCGCCAGCGGCCTCCGAGACGTCTTCCCGATGGAGGAAGCCCTCGCCCGAGCCGACTACCTCGAAGACGCACATCAACGCCTCGAAAACGGTGAACAGGTCAGCGGCCCGGCCGCTGGTCGATACACCCAGGCCATCCACCTCTTCGACCGGCAATTCCGCGGCCGCTACATGAGCACCAAGCAATCGGCCGCCCTCCGCGCCAACCCGCAGCTGCGCATCTACGACAACCCGCAACAGTTCGTCACTTGCTGCTACGACCAGTCCAAGGCCTTATGTCACCCCGACCGACAGGTCACGACAAGCCAGCACCGATCACCTGATGCCTCTCACTGCCAACCCGGATGCGGCAACATCGCCCGAACTGACCAGAACGTCGCTCAGATCGAGGACGCCATCACGCAACATCGAGCCGAGATCGCCTCTCCTACAACGCCGATACCGCTACGCAGCCGGCTCGAACAACGCGTCACTGCGCTGCAGGCCATCGTCGACGAGCATCACGACAGCGGGAAGTGGCGATGACCGGTCAGGCCGACGAGCATGTGCGCCGCGCGATCCGCGACGCGATGGACCGACTCATCGCCGGCAAACCACTGCACTCCGACGGCAAGCTCACAGTGAAGTCGCTCGCCGAGGAGGCCCGCGTCAAGCGATGGCTGCTCACCCACCGGCACACCGACCTCCAAGACGAGTTCCGCGCCCGGATCGCCAGCACCAACGTCGAGCCCCCGATCCTGCTCGCACTGCGCGAGGAGAAGATCGATGCTCAGAAGCGCGTGAAAGAGCTCACCGCCGACGTCACCGCGCTCACCGCGACGATTCATCAATTGGAGCGGATCATCCAGGTCTTGGCGTTGGAGAACGAGCAGCTCCGGTCAGGCGGTCTGGACCGGAGCAAAGTCGTACCGCTGCGAACCGGCGACTGCTCATGACGCCATGTCCACCGGTGTGCGGGGCGCGTGTAGCCCGACTTGCCCAGAAATGGTCGTGATGCTGACAGACTTGTCGGGCAAGAGCGGGTACGCATCAGACCCGCCCGGCAGGAATCGTGGGACAAGGAGCGCACCAGGTGGCGTTGAAGAAGTCGGATCTCTACTCATCGCTATGGGCAAGCTGCGACCAGCTCCGTGGCGGCATGGACGCCAGCCAGTACAAGGACTACATCCTGACGCTGCTGTTCGTGAAGTACGTCTCCGACAAGGCCAGGACGGACGCCAACAGCCTTATCGAGGTACCCGCCGGCGGCTCGTTCGACGACATGCTCGCCGCCAAGGGGGACAAAGAGATCGGCGACCGCTTCAACAAGATCATCGCCCAGCTGGCCGAAGCCAACGACCTGCGTAATGTCATCGACCAGGCCGACTTCAATGACGAGGAGAAGCTCGGCAAGGGCAAGGAGATGCAGGACCGCCTCTCCAAGCTCGTGACCATCTTCAACGACCTCGACTTCCGAGGCTCACGCGCCGAAGGTGACGACCTGCTCGGCGACGCCTACGAGTACCTGATGCGCCACTTCGCCACCGAATCAGGCAAGAGCAAGGGCCAGTTCTACACCCCCGCTGAGGTCTCCCGCATCCTCGCCAAGGTCGTCGGCATCGGGCCGAAAACGCGCCAAGACCAGACCGTCTACGACCCCGCTTGTGGATCCGGCTCACTACTACTCAAAGCCGCCTCCGAAGCACTGCGCGGAATGACGATCTACGGCCAGGAAAAGGACAACGCAACCTGGGCGCTATCCAAGATGAACATGATCCTGCACGGCAACGAGATCGCCGAAATTGAAAAAGGCGACTCCATCACCAGCCCACAGTTCACTAAAGGTGACCACCTGCGGACCTTCGACTACATCGTCATGAACCCGCCGTTCTCGGTGAAGTCCTGGAACAACGGCCTCGAAAACGACTACAGCCGTTTCGAATACGGCCGCCCACCGGAGAAGAACGGCGACTACGCCTTCCTGCTCCACGCCCTCACCTCGCTCAAGAGCACGGGCAAGGCGGCGATCATCCTGCCGCACGGCGTGCTGTTCCGCGGCAACGCCGAGGCCACCATTCGGCGCAATCTTCTCAAGCGTGGCTTCATCAAGGGCGTGATTGGCCTGCCGGCCAACCTCTTCTACGGCACCGGCATCCCGGCCTGTGTGGTGATCCTCGACAAGGAGAACGCGGTCGGCCGCACGGGGGTGTTCATGATTGACGCCTCCAATGGCTTCATGAAGGACGGCAACAAGAACCGCCTCCGTAGCCAGGACATCCACAAGGTCGTCGACACCTTTAACAAGCAGATCGAGATTGACCGCTACTCACGCATGGTGCCGATGAGCGAGATCGCCGACCCGAAGAACGACTACAACCTCAACATCCCGCGCTACATCGACTCATCCGAACCCGAAGATCTGCAGGACCTTTCGGCCCACCTGCACGGCGGCATCCCTGACCGTGACCTCGACGCACTCCAAAGCTATTGGGACGCCTTCCCTCAGCTCCGCAGCCAAATCTTCACCCCGAACCGACCCGGCTACAGCGACCTGGCCATCGACGTCAGCGCCGTGCAGCAAGCCATCTTCGACGCACCCGGCTTCCATAAGCTCCAGGACGAGGCTACCGGGATTGTCGCGGATTGGTTTGCCACACAACGCGACACCCTGGCCAGCATCACTGCCGACACCACGCCGAACGAGCTCATCGCCACCATCAGCGACGACCTGCTCGCACGTTTCAAGCCGGTACCGCTACTCGACGAGTACGACGTCTACGAGCAGCTCATGACTTACTGGCACGACACCATGCACGACGACGTCTATCTGATCATGGCCGACGGCTGGCAGGGAGCCGCCAGGCCGCGCAAGACCATCGAAGACAAAGAACGCAAGCTCACCGAAACCCCCGACCTCGTGGTCGGCTCCGGCCGCAGCGCCACCAAGTACAAGATGGACCTCATCCCCCCGGCACTGATCGTTGCCCGCTACTTCGCCGATGATCAGGCGACCATCGACGACCTCACTGCAACCGCGGAAGAAGCCACCCGTGCCGTTGAGGAATACATCGAAGAACACGCCGTCGAAGACGGCCTGCTGGCCGATGCGATGGACGACGACAAGATCTCCAAAGCCCTCGTCGCCACGCGGCTGAAGAAGATCAAGACCGGCGGTGACCCCGACGAGATCAAGGCGTTGCAGCACGCCACCAAGCTGTACAACGCCGAGGCCGCCGCCAAGAAGGCCGTCAAGGACGCCCAGGCTGAGCTCGACCTCGCCACGCTCAAGAAGTACGGCGACCTGACCGAGGCCGACATCAAAACACTTGTGCTCGACGACAAGTGGAAAGCGACAGTCGTGCGCCGCGTCGTTGGTGAAGTCGAAGCGTTAACTCTCGACCTGGTAGGGAGAGTTCAGCAGCTTGGAGGGAGGTACGCTGACACGCTCGACCTCCTCGACTCTCAGCTGCGCGTACTCGAGTTGAAAGTATCTGCGCACCTGGCTGAAATGGGTATTTCGTGATGGCTGATACCCCAGAACTCACGACGCTAGCAAGCGTCGTCGCAAGGACAGGTGGCGCACTCCAAACTGGCCCATTCGGCAGCCAGCTCCACGCGAGCGACTATCAATCGACCGGCACTCCACTAGTGATGCCGGTGAACCTCGGTGACAACGAAATCCGTGAGGGTGGCATCGCACGCATTGGCGCTACCGATGTTCATAGGCTGCGTCGTCATGCATTGCGAGACGGTGACATCGTCTTTAGTCGTAGGGGTGATGTGGGACGCCGATCCCTGGTGCGCGAGAAAGAAGTAGGATGGCTATGCGGAACCGGATGTCTTGCAGCGAAATTCGGCACCGACAGGAGGGCCGTCAATCCTGCCTATGTAGCGGAGTACCTTGGGTCAAACGCAGCACAAACCTGGCTTGTCGACAATGCGGTCGGCGGAACGATGCTGAATCTCAATACGGGCATTCTGGCAGCGCTTCCTGTTCTGTTGCCACCGAAGCACGAGCAGAATCGCATCGTATCCGCGTTCGGCGACGTCCAGCAGACGATCAAGACCCTCGAACGCCTCATCGCCAAGAAGCAGGCGATCAAACAGGGCATGATGCAACAACTCCTGACTGGCCGCGCTCGTTTGCCTGGGTTTACAGATGACTGGCGGCAGTCGACTGTTGGTGCCGAATTTGATGTTCAGCTCGGGAAGATGCTGGATGCGGCGAAGAATGCGGGTGTCGTGAAACCGTACCTCGGAAATCGTGCTGTTCAGTGGGGGCGCATCGACGTCTCAGCTGCGGGAAGTGTGCCGATGACTCCGAGTGACATCCACCGCTATCGGCTGCAGGCAGGTGATCTCCTTGTGTGCGAAGGTGGCGAGGTCGGCAGAGCGGCTGTCTGGCGAAATGAATTGTCGGAGTGCTACTTCCAAAAGGCGCTTCACCGCCTTCGCCCAAGAAACGGCTACGACATACGAGTTATGCAGGCGTTGCTTGAGTTATGGTCGTCTGTCGGTTCCTTCGCTGATTATGTGACGCAGACAAGCATCGCGCATCTCCCGCGCGAGAAGTTCGTTGAGATGCCGTTGCCACTTCCATCAATCGCGGAGCAGACGGCGATCGGAGACTTGGTTGAGGATTTGGACCGTGAGATTGCCTGCGTAGACCGTCGCATCGTCAAACATCGAGCGATCAAGCAAGGCATGATGCAGCAACTCCTGACCGGCCGGACGAGGCTGTCTGGGGCGTCCGCCTCATGAGCGACGTCGGCCAGATTGAGCGCAAGGCGCAACACCGCGTCGTCGCGCTGTTTCGTGATCAGCTCGGATACGAGTACCTCGGCACCTGGGCGCACCGCGAGGGCAACTCGAACATCGAGACTGAGCTGCTGGTGCAGAACCTGCGAGCACGCGGCTACGACGACAACCTGATCAACCGTGCCCTCGACCAGGTCGGTAAGGCCGCCTCGGTTGGCGCTGGACACGGTCTCTATGAGGCGAACCGCGATGTCTATGGGCTGCTGCGCTACGGCGTGAAGGTCAAGCCCGGGGTGGGTGAGCAGACCGAGACGGTCTGGCTGATCGACTGGAAGAACCTCGACGCTAACCACTTCGTCGTGGTCGAGGAAGTCACTGTCTCGGGCCACCACACCAAGCGCCCCGATGTGGTGCTGTATGTCAACGGTCTTGCGCTGGTTACGCTGGAACTCAAACGCTCGAAAGTGGCTGTGTCCGAGGGCATCCGGCAGTCCATCGGCAACCAGAAGCCGGAGTTCATCCGCTCGTTCTTCTCGACGGTGCAGTTCGTCTTCGCCGGCAACGACGTCGAAGGGCTGCGCTACGGCGTCATCGACACACCGGAAAAGTACTGGCTGGAATGGAAAGAACCGTCCGGCGTTGAGGATCCGCTCGACCGGGCGCTGCTGCAGATGTGCAACAAGCATCGTCTACTCGAACTGACCCATAACTTCATCGTCTTCGATGCGGGCGTGAAGAAGGGGCCGCGTCACAACCAGTACTTCGGCGTCAAAGCGGCGCAGGAGCGCATCGCCAAGCGTGAGGGTGGAATCATTTGGCACACCCAGGGTTCGGGCAAGAGCTTGACGATGGTGTGGCTGGCCAAGTGGATTCGCGAGAACCAGCCCGATGCGCGGGTGCTGTTGATTACCGACCGCACCGAACTCGACGAACAGATCGAGAAGGTATTCAACGGCGTCAACGAGCAGATCTACCGCACCACGAGCGGCGCCGACCTGATCGGCACACTCAACACCAGCGAGGAATGGCTGATCTGTTCGCTGGTGCACAAGTTCCGGGCAGCCGACAGCGACGCCGACGACGAAGAGGCGACCGCCGAGTTCATCAAAGAACTGAATGCCACGGTCCCAAAGGATTTCAAGGCCAAGGGCAACATCTTCGTCTTCGTCGACGAGGCCCACCGCACCCAGTCCGGCAAGATGCACACCGCCATGAACGCGCTGCTGCCCGAGGCGATGTTCATCGGCTTCACCGGCACCCCGCTACTCAAGGCCGACAAGGCCACCAGCATCGAAACTTTCGGCTCGTTCATCCACACCTACAAGTTCGATCAAGCCGTCGCTGACGGCGTCGTGCTCGACCTGCAATACGAGGCCCGCAACATCGACCAGGACCTGATGTCACCTGAGCAGGTCGACAAGTGGTTCGAGGTCAAGACGAAGGGCATGACTGACCTGTCCAAGGCTGAACTCAAAAAGCGTTGGGGCACCATGCAAAAGGTCGTCTCCAGTGAGCCGCGCGCCAAGCAGATCGTCAACGACATCCTGCTCGACATGGAGACCAAACCCCGCCTGATGGACAGGCGCGGCAACGCCATGCTTGTCGGCTCCAGCATCTACCAGGCCTGCAAATTCTACGAGCTGTTCAGTAACGCCGGCTTTAAGGGCAAGTGCGCCATCGTCACCAGCTACATCCCCAATGCCGGCGACATCGCCAAAGAAGACTCCGGCGAAGGCAAGACCGAGAAGATCCGTCAGTACGACATCTACCGCAGGATGCTGGCCGACTACTTTGATGAACCCGAAGACACCGCCGTCGGCAAAGTCGAAGAGTTCGAGAAAGCAGTCAAGAAGGAGTTCATCGAGAACCCTGGCCAGATGCGCCTACTGATCGTGGTCGACAAACTGCTCACCGGCTTCGACGCCCCGAGCGCTACCTACCTTTACATCGACAAGAAGATGAGCGATCACGGCCTCTTCCAAGCCATCTGCCGTGTCAATCGCCTCGACGGCGATGACAAAGACTACGGCTACATCGTTGACTACCAGGATCTGTTCAACTCGCTGGAAGACGCGATCACCGACTACACCTCCGGCGCCCTGGACGGCTACGAGAAGAACGACATCGAAGGGCTGCTCTCCGATCGTATCGAGAAGGCCCGCGAGAACCTCGACGAAGCCCTCGAACGGATCCGCGCTCTAGTCGAACCCGTTGCGCCACCGAAGAACACGCTGCAATACCAGCAATACTTCTGTGCCGCGGAGCAGGGTAACGCCGAGCAGTTGAAGGCCAACGAGCCCAAGCGTGTCGAGCTGTACAAGTCGGTCGCCGCCGTCACCCGCGCCTACGCCAACCTCGCCAACGACATGACCGCCGCTGGCTACACCGCGGCCGAGGCCGAGGCGATCAAGGCCGAGATCGCGCTCTACGTCGATGTGCGCGCTGAGGTGAAACTGGGTGCGGGCGAGGATGTCGACTTCAAGCAGTACGAGGCAGGGATGCGGTTCCTGCTCGACACCTACATCCAGGCCGGCGCCTCAGAAGTCGTGTCCAATTTCGAGGACTCGGGCCTGATCGATCTGATCGTGAAGCTCGGCGCGGGAGCAATCGACAAGCTACCGGCCGGGATCAAGAACGACCCCGAGGCGGTCGCCGAGACGATCACCAACAACATGCGCAAGGTGATCATCGACGAGCACGCGATGAACCCGAAGTACTACGACAAGATGAGCGAGTTGCTCGACGCCATCATCGAGCAGCGTCGCCAGAAGGCCATCGACTACCGGGAGTTCCTGGCCAAGCTGCTCGACGCCGCCAAGAAGCTCGGCAGTAAGGAATCCGACACCAAATACCCAGACTGGGCCGACAACGGCGCACGCCGCGCCTTGATCGACTTCGGATGGCCCGACCCGACGTTGCCCATCAGGGTGGACACCGCGATCCTGACCAGCAAACCGCACGACTGGGTGGGCAACACGATGAAAGAGAAGGTCGTCAAGAGAGCAATCAGCCGCACCCTTCCTGACGATTTCGACCGGCTCGATGAACTGTTTGAACTGGTGAAGGCGCGCGATGAGTACCGCTAATGCCTACCTGACCATCCGCGGCATTGACGTCGACGTGATCTACAAGGACATCAAGAACCTGCACATCGGTGTCTATCCACCGATGGGTCGAGTGCGTGTGGCGGCGCCACGCCGGCTCGATGACGATCAAGTGCGTCTGGCTGTCATCCAGCGGCTGTCGTGGATCAAACGCCAACGTGCGCAACTCCGTTCGACCGACCGGCAGTCTGAGCGCGAGATGGTCACCGGGGAATCCCATTACGTCTGGGGTGTGCGCCGCCGACTCAAAGTCGTTGAGCGGCTGGGCCGTGCCCACGTGGAGGTCGACGGTGATCGACTGATCCTGTACGTCTCGCCTGACCGTAACGCCGAGCAGCGCCGCGCAGTGCTCGACACCTGGTACCGGACGCAGTTGCGCGAGGCGCTCCCCGGTTTGATCTCGACCTGGGAATCAAAGCTCGACACACAGGTACCGGACTGGATTATCCGTCGCATGCGCACCAAATGGGGAACCTGCAACCGCGAAACCCGGCGACTGACGTTCAATGTCGAGCTCGCCAAGAAACATCCAGACTGCTTGGAGTACATCGTTGTTCACGAGATGATGCACTACTTCGAGCGCAACCACGGCGAACGATTCACCAAGCTCATGGATGATGCGATGCCCGACTGGCGTACGCGCCGCGATCGACTCAACGATAGTCCGCTGGCCAATGAGAAATGGGAGCAGTAACCAGATGGCTGAACCGACCCCAGGTGCCCACTGGATTCGAGCTGCGCTGCAGGTGAATCCGTATGCGTACAAGGGGAAGAACGAGCCTTCGAAATCGTTCGTGGCAGAGTCGGACTACAACACAGCTCTGCTCGACGAGTGTGAAAGCCTCGGCATCAACTTAATCGCCATCACGGACCACTGGTGCGTTGATAGTGCGAACGGCCTCCTTGCGGCAGCCACAGATCGAGGCATCGTCGCATTGCCCGGGTTCGAGGCGAACTCGTCGGAAGGCGTCCACATCCTGGTCATCTTTGAAGCCGGTACCCAACTATCCAAGGTCAATGCGGCGATTGGTGCTTGTGGCGTTCAGCCTGGATGTCCGAATGGTACGACGGGCCATGCTTTCACGGACATCCTTGAGAAGATGACCGACCTCGGTGCGATGGTCATTCCAGCACATATCAACGTGCCGAACAGCGGCATGCTGACCGGCCGTTCCGGGCCTCCGTTGATCGTGATGGTGAAGGATCCGAACCTGCACGCAGTTGCGATCACGCCAAGTCAAGCTGACGGGACTGACCAGGAACTCATCGTCAGAGGACGGAAGCCTTACGACCGGCGCCATCCCCTTGCGGTAATCCATGCCGACGACATCGTGCACCCGGATCAGCTGAGAACCGACGGGGCAACATCGTGGTTCAAGGTGAGCGACTCGCGCATGGAGAGTCTGAAGCTCGCGGTTCGCACACCTGAGACTCGTGTTGCGCTTGCCGATCCGACCGGGCCACCCCGTGCTCTGCTCAAGCAGATCAGCTGGATCGGCGGGTTCCTTGACGGTGTCACGGTCCCGATCGCTAGCGATCTCCACTGCCCTCATCGGTGGTCGCGGCACTGGCAAGTCGACAGTGATTGAGAGCTTGCGGTACACGCTCGGGCTCGAGCCGATAGGCAAAGAGGCGAAAGCTGACCACAAAGCGATCGTCGAAAAGGTCCTGCGTTCGGGGACAATTGTGAGGATTGAGGTCGAGACCGTTTCACCCACCCCGCGGCGTTTCACCGTCGAACGCGTCGTGCCCAATCCCCCCGTCGTGCGCGATACGAGCGGTACCGCCACTAACCAGCAGCCAGTAGATGTCGCGGGGTTGGTCGAGGTGTTCGGCCAGCACGAGTTGGCGGAGTTGGCGAGTCGCCCCGAAAGTGTCGCCGACATGCTCCATCGGTTTGAAGGTACGGGTGGCACGGACGATGAACACAGGCTGGTCCTTGAACAGCTCGCAGCGAACCGACAACAACTGCAGCACACCGAAGACGCGCGCACAAAGCTCAAAGATCAGCTCGCTGATATCCCGCGTCTGGACGAGCAGGTGCAGCAGTTCAAGGAAACCGATGTTGCAACGCGGCTCAAGGATTTGCAGCGTCTAGATCGAGACGAATCGGTGTTCAGCGAAGCTGCAGTTCGGACGAGTGCCGCTACCGAAGCACTCAGTGAGCTCGTCAACCCGCAGCTTGAAGCGACGTTGGTTGCCGACTATGAGGGCTTGGACGACTCTCCGCACCAGCTGACGCTTCAGCGCGCTACTTCAGCAACTGTTGGGTTGGCATCGAAGCTCAAGGAAGTCGCGGACGCCGCAATAGCTGCTATCACCGCGGCAGAGGCCGAAATCAGTGCTGCGAAAGCAGATTGGCACTCCGCCGTAGAGGATGAAAGGATCGAACACGCTGAAGTTCTTCGCAAGCTCCACGATGAGGGTTTAGAACCAGATAAGTACCTTGATACATCTAAGGCCCTCGATGACCTCAAGGCGAAGGAACCCCGCCTCTCAAGTTACGACGAAACGCTGAGAACCCTACTGGGTGAACGCGATAAGCTTCTGGGTCAACTCGCGGAGCATGAGCGGAAGCAAGCTGAGAGCCTGCACGAGGCCGTACGTGCGGCGAATGCCGCCACGGGCGGCGTCGTGGTCGTTCGCCCTATAGCCGCCCCAGACCGTAGCGACATCACCCAGGTTATTACGAATCGAGTCTCGGGCGCGCGAACGCAGATTATGGCGGCCGTTACCGCTGCCGATTACTCACCTCGAACATTCGTTACCGCTGTTCGCCGCGGGTCCGCCGAATTGGAGAAGCTGAACATCCGTGGCGCACAGGCAGCAAACTTGATAAGCGCCGGTGAACCACTGTTGCGTGAGTTGGAAGAGATGGCAGTCGGACACGCGGTCGAGGTGCTCCTCGACATCTCGTCAAACGGCGGTCAGCGCGAGCTCAGGACCATGGAGGAACTCTCAAAGGGCCAGCGTGCTACGGCTCTGCTCCTACTCTTGCTGGGCGCGTCGACCGCACCGCTCGTCATCGATCAGCCGGAGGACGATCTCGACAACCGCTTCATCTACGACGGAGTTGTAGCGCACCTACGCAAGCTCAAGGGCGTTCGGCAGATCATCGCCAGTACGCACAACGCGAATGTTCCTGTGCTTGGTGATGCCGAATTGATTGTCGCGCTCCAAGGCGATGGGCAGCACGGCAAGCCGGCGGCAGACGGTATCGGATCATTGGACGACGCGGCCATCAGAGCACATGCAGAGAACATCCTCGAGGGCGGACCAGCAGCCTTCAACGCCCGCCACCATCTCTATGGCTTCTGACCCCAGCACGGCGAGGCCAAACCGCCCACCGGGGCAGTACCGAGAAAATCCAACCGTTTCGTTGCGGCGCCATTGTTGGTGAGGGTCGCGTCCGAAAGTGGGTGTAAAAAGCACCGGCCGGTTCGCAGCTTCGTCGTGAGCATACGGGTTGGGGGACTCAAGCGACAGGCCTCTTGCGGCTGCCGCTGATGGTGTCGGGGACAACGGGCAGCGGGTTCGGTAGCTTGGCTGCGGAATGCTTTGGCACGCCCAGGGCTGATGCGGTAGGTCCCAGAGATGCTCAGCTGGAGAGGGTTTGGGCGGCGTCGGTCAGTACGTTGAACGCGGCGTCGAGGCGGTCTTGGCGGCGGCGGTTGGGTTCGTGGTTGGCTTCGGCGGCCACGAACCCGATCAGCTCTTCGAGGTCGTCGGCATTGGTCAGTAAGGCAGCGCCGTTTGGGTGGGCGCGCATGCCATACACCAGTCGCTCGCAGTCGGGGTCAAGCAGCATCAGGTCGCGTAACACGGCGGCGGTCTTGTCGCTGACGATGACCTCCTCGAGGGCGTCGGCAAGGCTGAGTCCGCGGCGGCGCAGGTCGTATGGGGAATCTGCCCAGTTGCTGATCACCCCCTCGTCGTCGCAGACGCTGCACGACCATCGGATCGGCGCCGATGCCTCGGCCGAGGCGATGGCGATGGTCATCCGTCCGGGGCAGCGTCGGTGGGCCGGTCGGCGCCGACACGGCAATGCCGATACCCACCGATCACCGACCTCGCCGGCGGTGCCCGCCCGGACTATGTCGCCCAAGTGCTGCGCGAGGCGCCGCGCGGGACCCGAAGCGTCGTGCGGCATGTCGAGGAAGTGATGCAGATCAGCGACCAACACGTCGCCACACTGTACCGGCGCCCAGCCACGGCGTTCTTGCATACCGATTGTCGGCGGCCCTGCCTACGATCATGGGTCGTGATGCTGCGATGTACCGCCAGGGTGTTGGCGCTGCTGGGGGTGTCTGAGCCGGCCATCGGCGAAGCCTGCGCGACCGACTGGTATGCCCACATGGTCTGGATCGACCGACGCAAATGCCTGCTGGTGACCCACGCCGGGACCTTGTTCTCGGTGTTCATGCCCAACGTCACCGCCGCGGGGTTGCGCCCGATCGGCCCGCCGGTCGTCTCGGCGATCCAGGCCGCGCTGCACGCCGAAGGCCTGCCCGTGGATACGCTGGGCGATCTTGATCCCCAGCAGGTGGCCGTGGCCAAGACCGCTGACCGTCGCATTCTGGGCACCATCAACGACCTCGCGTTTACCACCGAACACGTCATCGCCACCGCTGGCGGCCTGGCCCGCTGCGACATCGACGCACTGCACCACGGCCTGCATCGCACCATCAACAGCATCACCGGCTACATCCCACCGATCGACCTGGTCACGGCAAGCCGTCAAGACCAGCGGTAATAGAGCCGTCCTCCTGCCTGAGCGGAGGTGTCGGTTCCAGTCGGAAACTGAACCCGGCGAAGCAACACAGGGTCGCTACGCGGTGGCCGAAATGGGATCTGCGGGGTCGGTGTCGCCACTCGTGGCGGAGGGCGGCGGCCGCAGTTCACGGGGTGGGTCGAGCAGTGATCGGCGTAGGTCTTGGAGCAATCGGGTGCCGACCGGTGTCATGGTCAGGCCGCGCCAACCGGCCGAGGCGCGGTCGAGTACGGCCCACACCAGGCTGATGGCGCTGGTCTCGCCGGGGAATCGGCCGATGACCTTGGTCCGTCGCTTGGTCTCCCCAAACGAGCGCTCAATAAGATTCGAATGCCGAACGCGCCCATGGTGTTCGACCGGGAATCGCAGATAGGCGGTCAACCCTGCTTTGTCGGTGAGCAGGATCCGCATCGCTGCCGGGTAGAGGTCGCAGTATTTGGCGGCGAACGCCTCGATCCGCTTGTCGATGATCTCGACCAGCCCAGGCCCCGGTTCAACCGTCAGATCGGTGGTATCGAAGATGGCCCAGTAGCCGTCGCGGACCTCGGCATGCATCCCGGTGGGAATCTTGGCGAGCACGTTGCGAAGTCGATGAATAAGACATCTCTGGCGCAACGCTTTTGGGTAGATCTGTTCAATGGCCGCGATCAGGCCCTTGGCGCCGTCGGAGACGACCAGCAGCGGAGTGCCAAGGCCGCGCTCGCCCAGATCGGTCAGGAAGTCGGCCCACGCGTCGGTCGACTCGCCGGTCCCGGGCGCCAACCCGACGAACACCGGCTTGCCCTCGGTGGTGATGCCCCAGGCGGCCAGCACCGGCTCGGCCGGCGACCCCGGATGCATCCGAAAGAAGCTCGCGTCCAAAAACAGGTAATCCAGCGTGATCTCGTCAAGTCGACGACGCGCCCACGCCTGGTACTCGGCTCGGATCGCCTTACACACTTCCGAGACCGTGGATTTGGAGATCGCGGCCTGATCGCCGAGTGTTTCGGCGAGGGTGGCCTGCACGTCGCGCACCGACAGCCCACGGACGAACGAGGCGATCACCAGCGTCTCCAGGGCGTTGGTTCTCGTGACGTGCTTGCCGAACAACCGCGACGCGAACGCTGCGGTGGCGCCGCGCAGCTTCGGCCGCTCCAACGTAACCGGCCCAGTGGTGGTCTTGACCGTCACCGGCCGATACCCGTTGCGTGAGCCGCCGTTAGCGTCGGGACAGTCCGCGGCGCGTTGGTAGCGTTCGCGACCGAGGAACTCGGTGACCTCGGCCTCCAGGGCCGCCTGCATCAACAGTTGAGCGCCCAGACGGGCGACTTCTTCGAGGGTCTCCGAAAGATCCCGATCCTCGGCAAACAGAGCGTCGATCTTGGTGCGGATGCGATCGGTAGCTGATACTCGAACAGGCACGGGCGTGACTCCTTCTTCGCAGACTTGCAGGTCGTGAAGCGGAACCTACGCCCGTGCTCCCCATTTACACCGGATCCCGGACACGACCTTGGTGAGTCCGATGCGAAGTAGCCAGGTGATCCAAACGAGCTGCCTGATTCCCGGTTCGATCCGACGATTGCCAACGAGAGGGGTGCGACACGCTGGGGGGCTCGCACGTTGGCACGTGCAACACGCCGAAACCCTGTACGGAACCGCCCTACTCCGTGGGGCAGACCTCGGCGAACGACCTGAACGCCAACCTGGCCTACCCGACGTTGGACAAGAGGATCGCTGACACGTACGCGAAGAGGTCGACGGCGACCTTGAAGAACAGCCTGTACGACTCTTACCTGCGGGCGTTCCGGTGGGCCACCGACCGCGTGGGTGACCACGGCGTCGTCGCGTACGTCTCAAACGGCGGCTGGATCGACGGCAACACAGCCGACGGCATCCGCCTGTCCCTGGCCGACGAGTACAGCCGGATCTACGTCTACAACCTCCGCGGGAACCAG
The DNA here is from genome assembly GCF_048282725.1 of Mycobacterium sp. 48b. Taxonomy (NCBI): domain Bacteria; kingdom Bacillati; phylum Actinomycetota; class Actinomycetes; order Mycobacteriales; family Mycobacteriaceae; genus Mycobacterium; species Mycobacterium sp. 48b. Next base: position 3,781,739 of record NZ_JBLVUL010000001.1, on the reverse strand, counting down.
CGCACCTCCGGGGAGCTCTCCCGCAAGGAGGGCGGCAAGGTGTTCGGCTCTGGCAGCCGCAACACCGTCGCCATCTTCATCGGCGTGAAGAACCCCGCCTACACCGGTCCGTGCGTGGTCCAGTACCGCGACATAGGCGACTACCTGACTCGCGAGCGGAAACTGGAGATCGTCGCGGGTGGTGATCTCGAATCTGTTGAGTGGCAGCCGATCACGCCGAACAAGCACGGCGACTGGGTCAGTCAACGCAGCGAAGAGTTCGCAGCATGGCCCGCGATCGGCGACAAAGACGGGGGGACCAGGGTGTTCGGTGTCCACTCCGCGGGGCTGAAAACCAGCCGCGACTCCTGGTGCTACAACTTCTCTCGCCTGGCCCTGGAAGCGAACATTGTGAGAACCACCGCGTACTACAACGACGAGGTGGCACGGATCGCGACGTTGCGTCTGCGTGACGGCGCGTCTGCCACCGTTGAGGAGCTGATTCGCCCGGACTCGACCCAATTCAGCTGGGACCGTGTGAACAAGCGACAGGTGATGCAGGGCACGCGCATCGAGTACAACGCAGAGGGCCTGCGAGTCGGGTCCTATCGGCCGTTCGAGAAGATGCACGTCTACTTCGACCCCAAGCAGCAGCTAAACAACACCACCTACCAGCTGCCGTCCATGTTCCCCACACCGCACCATGAGAACGTGGGCATCCTGCTGACCGGATCGGCCTCCCACTTCGAGTTCACACCGTTCATGACGGATCGGTTGCCCAACCTGCACCTACTCGACACAGGTCAGTTCTTCCCGCGCTGGACGTACACCTCGGCTGAAGCGGATGGCACCCTTGATCTCGACACCGGCGAGATTGACGAGTACGGCTACCGGCGCGTCGACAACATCACCAACAAGATCCTCGCGCTATACCAGGAGGCGATCGGAGGCCAGGTCACCAAGGACGACATCTTCTTCTACGTCTACGGCTTGCTGCACGACCCCATCTACCGCGAGACCTACGCGGCGGACCTGAAGAAGATGCTGCCGCACATCCCGACGCCGGACTCCCACGCGCGCTTCGAGCAGCTCACCGCTGCTGGCCGTAAGTTGTCCGATCTTCACATTCGCTACGAGACCGTCGAGCCGTATCCCTTGGACGTGCAACTCAAAGCAGGCACCGATCCGAAGGCCAGTGAGACCTGGCGCGTGACCAAGATGAAGTGGGCCAAGTGCAAGGATCCCGATTCCGGCAAGAGCGTCGACGACCACACGAAGCTGATCTACAGCGCCAAGGTGACGATCGCCGGTATCCCGGAGGAAGCCGAGCGGTACATGCTCGGTCCTCGTTCGGCGCTCTCCTGGATCATCGACCGTTACCAGGTGAGGACCGACAAACCGTCCGGCATCACGAACGATCCGAACGACTGGTGCGATGAGCACGACGACCCGAAGTACATCGTCGACCTGATCGCGAAGGTCACCACGGTCGCGGTCGAGACGATGAAGATCGTGGACAGCCTGGCCGAGAGCGCGGATGGCTGACCTCGGTACAGCGCTGCTATCGGGCGGGTTCGGTCTGTTTGGTGCACTCATCGGTGCATTCAGCGCCCAAATCGCGTCGCGCAGAACGCGGGAGGCGGACCGCCGGAAGCGCACCTGTCACGTCCTTGCAGATGGCGCTGGCCATCACGACGGAGATCAGTCCAGGCATCGCTTGTCTGTCCGGGCGCGCGTGATCACCTGCATTCGTCCGCCCCGCAGGATCAACAGGTCGTCAACTCTCCGCATAGCCGGGTCGACCGCCTCGGATGGCGCTGGTGGCACCTCCGCGTCACGGTCCAGCACTAGATTCGTGCGTTTAGCGGGTTGAGACCTGCGCCGGCCGCTGGGGTGGCGGGTCGTCGGACACGGCGGCGGGAAGGCCGGCGAACGCGAGTGCGACCAGCAGCAGGACGCCGATAGCGGTGGCCACCTCGTCGCTACGTCGCCAACCGACAATCAGAAAGCAGACGGCGATCCCGGCCACGAGGATGAGGAGGAGTGCGATCATGCTCATGGCCTGGATAGTCACACACTTTTAGGACACGGCGGCCAACGTCTAGCCCCCACCCCGGCTGTGGAGAACCTTGAGCCGCCACCAGCCCCTCACCGCGGTTGACCGGCGGTTACTCCCGTACGTCGTGCACCCAAAATGCGCTCACCAGCGCTTTCCCTGGACTCGCTGCGGGAATGATAATTCTCGTCGGTCACCGCCGATAAACCGCGAGTGACTGTGCTCCGGTCCGTGATCGACGCCGGAACCGCGTCCGCCGGCTCCGGTCCCGGCGCGCACCGAGCGGCGCCGCGTGCCCCATAGTGGCTGGTCAGAAGTATGTCACGTCCTGTTCCCGGATAGGGACCGGAATGTTGAACGGATGGTCGGTGTTCTGCATCGCAACGGGTTGCACTTACAAGTGACACCCCCTAGCCTGGTTAAAAGATGAAGGAGGTGCACCGTGACCGCTACGTTGCAGCGCTCGATTGTGGTCGAGCAGCAGGCGGTTGAACAGGCCAAAGAGGCTGAGCGACGGATCGAACACTCCGATGCCCTCGCAGTCCTGCCCGTCAGCGGCAAACCGATCAAGCTTCCCCGTGAACTGGCTGACCTACTGGGCCAGATCATCTCCACGGTTTCGGCCGGAGGCACGGTCACCGTGGGCATGCTCCCCGCAGAGCTGACCACGACTGAAGCTGCAGGACAGCTTGGGGTGTCGCGGACGACGCTGATGAAAATGATCCGGCGCGGCGACATCGAAGCACACAGAGTCGGAAGCCACGCACGTCTGCACGCCGAGGATGTCCAAAAGTTCCGTGAGCGTAGACGCGCGCAGCAGCTGGCAGCTCTGTCTGCGCTCCGGGATCTCGATGAGGAAATGGGCCTGGACACTTAGCAGTTCAGCAGTTCAGGCATCCGGTACGGTCCCACCTATGCCCGTGGCACGTGTGCTGATCGATGCCAACGTGATCTATTCGAGGACGCTGCTCGACTGGGTCAGCATGCTTAGCGTCTACGGGAACATGTACGAGGTCGTGTGGACCGAGGATGTGCTTGCGGAAGCGAGATATCACCTCCGCAAGGACAAACCCGAGATCTCTGACGGGTACCTGACGAAGCGGTTCGACCGCATCCGCGAGCTCTTCCCTGACGGCCGGATCGACGGCTTTGAGATCACCAACCGCGATCACCCGGATCGCCACGATTGGCATGTCGTGAATGCAGCCGCCTCTGGCGGTGTCGGCTACCTCGTGACTGACGATGCCAAGTTTGAGCGCCTGGCAGGAAACGACGACCTCGAGTTCGAGACGCACACCGCCGACACTTTCTTGACCCTGGTCGACGACTCTTCGCCGGGACTGGTCCGGCGGGTAACCGCCGAACAGCATGCGTATTGGAGCGCCAAACCCGGGCACCGGCCGCTTCCTTACGCTCTCAGCCTGGCCGGAGCACCCGAGTTCGCAGACAGGGTTCAGCAGCGGCTTCAAGAGCTGTTCGGATAGCGGGCGACGACACACACCCGCACCGTGGACACCTCAGTCTGCGCTGCCGCAGCAGGCTCATGGTGAACGCGTTCGGTGATGCGGTGGCTTCCGCTACCGAAGGTTCCCAGTACAAGGTGTCGCCCACCAAGCGGGGTTCAACATCGAACTCGACAGCGTCAACGCGAAGTAGTGGGAGCTCCACGACCGCGCCGGTCTGCAGTCCAGTTTTCGCTGGCGAGTACGCGAGCATGCGTCGTACTGCACGATCACCGACCGCCAGGTACGGAGGGCGGCCGACGCGCCGCTGCCCGAAGATGCGGCAGCTGCGGCGGGGCTCAGTACACAGGGTCTACCCGGGTTCGCAGACGTGGCCAGTTAGGGTCGGTCAACGCTTGCCGCATCCACGCACCCTCGGGCAGCGCTTCGATCGCACCGATTGCCTCGGTATCGCCGCGTTTGGCCCGCTTGACGATCGCAATCTGAGCGGGAATGTTGTTCGGAATCTCGAAAGCCATATCGGAGAGCATGTGCCGGCTTGTCGTTCGCGACCCTGAGCGGCGCGGTCAGCATGTCCCTGCACCACCGTCGTCGCACATCAGGATCGACCCGGGCTCGGCCTGGATCCGCGCAATTACCTCTCGCTGCTGCGGATTGAGCATGTCGGCGGTGTAGCCCTCCATGGCCAGCGCCCACCACACGGTGCGGTTGATGGCGCAGTCCGGGCAAACGCGCGGGCCGATCACACCGAACTGGCCCATCCGCGGCGGGTAATCCCATCCAGCAGCGAACGCTGCCTCCGAGTCGAGGATCGCCTCGGTCCCACACGCCTCGCAGATATGACGGAGTCGCATGGGCCGGGATGGTAACGGCGCGCCGCGGCCCCTGGAAGGCGGTGGCGCGGTGGGCGGCGGGCTGCACATATCTTTTGACATCGCGGCGTCCATGCGCGCGATCGCACGCAGCTGCATAACTTCTTGCGCATCGTGCGATGTGCAATCCGCATCTTATGCTACGCATTGCGTTACGCTGCGTCACATGGAGAATCTGCTTGAGTTGATCAATCGGATCCTGGACGCACGCGATGAGACAGTGACAGCGTTCGCCGACCGCATCGGCGTGAACCGACTCACCGTGACTCGATGGAAGGCGAGCCTCCCCGCCCCGGAGACGCTGCGCCGCATTGCGGCTGACCTCGCCATCCCGTACTCCCACGTCATGATGTCCGCGCTGGCATCCGCCGGCTACGCGACGTGCCCGGCCGATCTGCTCGCCGGCCAGCAGGTGCGCGTCATCACCCGCTGCGGCGACCCGTTTGACGAACCCGCGGGCGCCACCGTCGACGCGATGTTCACTGACCCGGCACGCGCGAGCGAGTACCTGCGCGTGGCTAGCGCCATCGCACCCGATGCGGATATCGAGGAATCCGTCGTCACCATCGACAGCACCGAAATACCCGACACCGTACGCGTTTTCACCACGGTTTGGTCGAGCCGAACCGACCAAATACACCAGCCAGTGACGCTGTGTGGCTCTCGTCCTGCGCGCCTGCAGGACCGTGAAGTGACCGATGTACAGGCCACCGCGCTGGCCGATTCCGATCTGGTTTTCTCATTGCAGGTCGACAGTCTCACCGCCGAAGCCGGCCGCACTGCGCTCATGGCTGTGATCGACACGCTGCGCAGGCAGGGCCGCCTGTTGCCGCCGGGGGTCGATCCCTATCCCGGGCTCTCCCGCTCGGTGGCATATGCGCTGAACGCCGCCAATCGATCCGCACCCCAGGCGATGCCGTCCCCGGGCCCAATATTTGGGGGCGCTGCACTGCAGACAGTGCCGTCGACGTTCGCCGGCGCGCGCAGCTACGACAGCGACGCGGCGGCTAGTGGCCAGCAAGATCCATCAGCAGTCTGGCCAGCAACCCGGCAGTTCTTCGTCGACCTACCTGGATAGCAGCTGCACGCAGTGACCGCGATGATCATTTCGTGCCGATCCCGGCGGAGTACCAAGCGCTCTACGCCGAGCCAACACCCCTGGCTCTGGCAGGGGTGGACTGTACGGCAGGAAGGGAATCCGAGCCCGCGGGCGGCCTATTGCGCAATCGACTCATCACTCGTCGTCTTCGTCGTCCGCTTCCTCAAGCGGCGGGCGCGGTTTGCGCAACACCACCGCCAAGATCACGCCGCCGATCAGCGCCGCGACGACCGCGAAGAAGAGCAGCTGTCCCGCCATGTAGGACATCGCCATGCCTCTCGGTCGCGCTCAGTCTCGGAACTGAGGTGGCACGTAGAAGTCCTCAACGGGGATCTGCCGTCCTGTCGGTGTGTCGTAGATGCTGATGCCGCGTTCGTCTCGCACGATCTGCAGGTCGGATCCGACCGGGAAGTCATAGATACCTATGAGTGCTGGTTCGATGTTGCACACATCGTTGAACGCGACGATCCGCCAGTTGCTCTTGTCGGTGAGGTACTCGGTGGTGTCGATGTGGCTCATGATCTGCCAGCCGTTGTCCGCGCCGCCGGTGGACGGCACCCTCACCATCCACCGCACCTTGCCCCGGCGGTCCATGACGTTGGTCGTCGCCAAGCACGCGCCGGCGTGGGGGATGAACTCGATATACCTGGTCACCGCAGCTGGCCTAGTGCGGCACTTCGTCGAGACCGTTCGCGGCGAGCGTCTCCGTCATCGCGGCGACCACCCGCTCGGCCGCCCAGTCGTCCGGCGCCGAGATCAACATTCCCCCAGCCAGTTCCGACGCGGTGAGCCCGTGCGCGACCCGACTGACCATCCCGACCTCGGAGCTGATCCAGGTGCGGTAGCCGATGCCGATCTTCCAGTTGCCCCGCCGCGCGAGCTGACGAACCGGGTCGTCGGACAGAGTGAACGTGGCAGACTCCCACGTCTGCGCGACCGCGGCGCACGCAGCGTCGCCGTCGCCCGCGGTAATGGCGCCGACGTACATCTCACGGAGTTCAAGGAGCAGATGGTGGGTCGGTAGCCTCCGTCCGACGACGGGGTTCCCAGCTGCGATCCAGACCCGCGGGGAAACGCGCCCCCCAGCACCGGACAGCACGAACGAGTACCCCTCGCCCTGCAGGGCCTCCCCGATCTCCTCGGACCCGCCGACAAGTTCACGCACGGGGTTGCTACGCACGAGGTCCACTAGCGCATCTGGGGAGCCCTCCCACACCTGACCGCTAGTCAGCCGCCATTCCGGTACGTCGAACGCTGCTTTCAACTCGCGCAGCAGTGCGTCAGTGCGGGCCGCGATCGATTCCGGCGACTCACCAGCAGCTACGCGGATCGCGCGGACATTCGCGCGCTGATTGCCCCACACCGGGGCTGTGACGGCGGTACTCATCGTCTCTGAATCCTATGGTGCTTTCGGGGTGTAGAACACGTCGACGTCGTAGATCTGGCGGTCCTGGAACAGTTGCCGAAGTGCAGCCGCCCCGTAGGGGTCCGACACGTGCCATTCCAGCACGGCATCTGGAGGGATCGCCTCGAGCTGCCGTTGGACCTGGGCGAGTGCTTTCTCCGCTCGCCCTTCCCAGTAGGAGTTGTCCGGCGCGAACGCCAAGCCCCGGAACCCGTCCTTGGCTTCGAGGAACACCTCCTGGGGGCCGCGGTAGTCGTGTCCGTCGAAATCGACTTTCGCACCCGTTTCAGGGTTGATCTGACTCCACTCGGGCATCGCGCCCTCGGGTGTGCGCTCGACACCTCCGATCTGGCCCTGGTAGGGCAGCCAGTCCTTGTCAACGTTGTGCTGGATATGCGTCCAGCCCGACTGCCCCTCGGCCTTGTTGTAGGTGATGTCGGGCGTCTGCGGCGGCCACATGCCGGGGTGGTGGGAGTCGGCGGAAGGGTAGTGCAACCCTTGGCCCGGGTCGAAAGTGTCGGGCGCTGGTGGCCGGTGGGTCGGCACCTGGTCGGGGACGTGGTGTGCCGGGGTATCGGGCGCCGGCGCAGAGTGTTCCACTGGCGCGTCGGCGGAAGGCGTGTGGTGCCCGGCCGGCGGGTCTGCCGTGTGCGGGACGGGTGGCGGCTCCGCAGTGTGGGGAGCGACCGGCTCGGCGCTGTGCGGGATCGGAGGCGCTTCTGCGGTGCGGGGCGCCACGGGCGGCTCAGCTGTGTGCGGAACCACCGGCGGTTCGGCCGTGTGCGGGACGACCGGCACCACGCCACGTTCCAGCGCACCTACCTCGGGCAGCACGCCACGTTCCAGCGCACCCAGCTCGGGGAGCATCGACTTGCCCAGCAACCCCTCCGCGCCCAGCGGCGCCGTGGCGGCCATGGCGGTGGCGTCGAACAACACGTCGCCGGCGTGCTTGCCCGGGTTCTCGATCATCTCCGGTATGTCGTCCACGACCCCGTTGACGGCGCCCCACGGTCCCAGAGGCCCCATCGGGTCACGCAGATGCAGCGGATCCTTCATATGGTTCTCGACGGCCGCTTCCCCCAGCTGTTGCCATGACTCGAGGACGCCGGGGCGGCCCTCACCACCCGTGCCGGTGAGGTTCTGCAGCGTCTCCACCGTGGAGTCGAGGCGGTTATAGAACTGGTCGTGGGCTTCCTTGACGAAGTTGTTGAACCCATCTCCCAGCTTCTCGCCGAAGCTGCGAGTGTCGACGGGGGCGGGACCCGGCGTGGTGTCCGGCTTGGCCGGGGTGTGAGCAGCTGAGTCCGCGAGCGCGGCGTTCATCCGCTGCGCGTCGGCCACCATGGCGTTGACCTGCGACTCGATCTGGTCCGGTGGTACGCCCTGCTGCCGTAATAGGTTCCGAGCCTGGGACTTGAACTGTTCGACTGCCTGCGGGCTTATCGGCGGCGCCGAGGGCTTCGGTTCTGCTCCGGCGGCCGGAGGGTCGTTGACACCCAGCAGGTCTCCGAGATCACCGCCGACGTCACTCGCGGCGGGCTTCTCCTCGGGTTTCAGCCCATCCTTCTTCGCCGCGTCCTCTACGGACTTGGGTACCGCGAAGGGGCCGATCTGCCCGGGTGCCGCACCGGGCTTCTCGCCCTTGCCATCGTCGCTCGGCTTGTCCTGAACCTTGTTGTCGACGAGCTGCACCGTGGGCTCGCCGTCGCGTCCCTCGCCCTCGCCGTCGCGTCCCTCACCCTCGCCTTCGAACCGGATCCCTTCCAGCTCACCGGCCTTCGCCTGCAGCCGCCCCTCCGCGAAGGCCACGGTCTGGCCCAGCCGTTCGGCGTACCACCTGATGTCCTCCGCATGCTCGGCAGCGGCCTTGTTCCGCTCGGCGATCGTGTTGATGTCGTACTTGCGTGCGTCGGTCACCTTGAGGTCTTCGCTCACCGTGAACCCGTCGTTCTCCGCGGTGGTGATCGCGGCCACCACCTCGCGCTGGGCGGCGCTGATGTCGGTGACGGCGTCCTCGGCGATGCCGGCGGCTTCGCGCACGACTCCGTTCTGGTCACCGGCCACCACACCGTCAGCGATCGCACGATCCAACGCCGCGTCCTTGGCGTCACCCTCCCAGGTGGTTCCGCCCGGGGAGGCGATGTTCTGGCGGTGCCGGTCGAACACTTCGTCGGACTGGTCGGCGGCGGTGCGCCACCGTGCTGCGGCGTCGGCGAAGTCGGACGTGGTGAGGTCCTCGATCTCCGAACGCGTGGTGAATCGGCCGGAGGGAGCAGCGCTCACACGCTCACCGTGGTGATGGCATCGCCGCCGTCTCCGTCGGTGGTGTCGTAGCGGGCACCACCGGTGGACAGGTCGCCGGCCTGGCCGCTGATCCGGTCGGCCTGGCGACGGCGAAGCGAGGACAGCGCCGCGTCCATCGCGGCGATGCCGACGTTCGAGGACACCTCGCCTTCGCCGGCCAGTGCAGCGGTAGCGACATCGCTGTCGGCGGCTGCGATGCGCAGGCCGTCAGAGTTCACATTCAGTTTGTTTGCCATGCCAATCCCCCAACCGGCGAACACCTGGTCGTGAGGCTACCTCACGATTGCTGGGGGACGTGACAATGTTCGGCAACTACGATTTGCGCAGCTTGAGTGGCTGAAACGCCCAGTCTGTCGAGGCTCACCAGGAGCGCGCCAACGGACACAGCGAACCCGGCGACGAGCTTCCAGGGTTCGTGTCCCGGATCCCGGAGAGCATCGGCACCACCCGGCCCGTACCGGGGTACGGGTTTTGGCCGTTGGTCCGGATGAACTTCTGGCGTCGGCGTCGGTGCGGTTGATCCGTCGATGGAACGTGACTGCAGCTATTGGGGGTCGGGCGACCCGGAGCAATCCGCTCGCGGTGACAGCCGCGCCGCGCGGGAGTACAGGCGAAACAGACAACGGCGCAGGTCATCCGCATGCCGCGTCCACCGACGCGGGGAGGACGAGAGTCCAGAGCGTGTCAGTCGCGCGTGCCGGCCGGATCAATCGCCGAATCGCGGCAGCGGCCCTGCGCCGCCCGGGTCCCACATCGAAGGTGAGCACGTCAGGCAGGGCTCGCGCCCCGTGCGGTGAATCAGCGCACGGGGCGCGATGGTGGGCCCGCAGTGACAGAACAAGGCGCCTTCGGACGATAGAAAGACGACACGATGCCCAATTACACCCGTGACGGCAACTACGACATCAACCTGATCAGCTCCGGCTCCGGCTGGCTGGGCACCTTCGCCGCCACAGTGTCCTCCACAGCCGCCGACATCCTCACCGACGGCGAACCTTACGGGCCCGTCACCATCACCACTGGACCGGACTCCCCGGCACCTGACATGACCATCACCGGCACCCTCACCGAGGCCGACGCGCAGGCCCTGACGGTGATCGCCGACGACGACGCCCGCACAGTGCACCGCATTCCCGTCAACACCGTCGTGCGGTTCAGCGCCTAACCACCGCAAGGGGCCTCATGAGTCACCTTGACCCCGGAAACCGCTGAAGGGAACAGCACGTGCCCATCGACATCCAACCCGAGCAGGCAACCGTCCGGACGCAGCCGACGTCGGACTCGAAGATCAGATCCTGGACCCGCTCGCTGCGGACCTCATTGCCGCCGTCCTGAACAACCAAGACCGTACCGTCGCCGCGGAGCGCACGCGGCGTGCTGTCCAACAGGCACGAGGTGAGCGCTGAAGCCCGAGGCGAAGCGGGGTGCCGGCGGTCGAACTCCGTGCACTGGTGCGAAGAAAGGGAACTGACATGGACGTGACCGTCAACAGCATGGTCGACCGAGCGGTTTCAGATGGAATGAACCCCACGGCTGCGCGAACTGTCCTGACCGATGTGCTCGCCAACTACACAGGCGACGATCTCGAGTACCAGCTCGTAAGTCTCGGCTACGCCAGCGAGGCGGAGGCGTACCACTACGCGCATCAGGATCCGGGTATGCCCGAGGTGGTCGAGTGGATCAAGGGGAAGTACGGTCCGGTCGGTCTCGTACGGCTCACCTATGACGACTGGAATCAGCACTGCTACAAGTGCTGCGCAGGGCTCGCTGAAGGTGATCTGGCGCAGGACTGCGGCGATCACTGGCTGTGCCGGAACTGCGCTCGCTGACCGGCACAAATCTCGAACCATCACCGATCACGAAGGAATCCACTCCATGCGTAAGAAGACCGTGTTCGACCTGTGCGAGAGCCACGCCAGCCTAGGCGGTGGCCGTCGCACCGCAGAGATTGTCTGCGAAGGCGGGCCCGCCTACGGATCGCCGTGCACGCCGCGGCCGTGCCGGATCCTGCCCGGCTCGGACTATTTCGCGGAGTCGGCGACCGATGAGGTGGCTGCCGAGTGGGTCCGCGACTGGGCCATCAACCGGTAGACCAGGAGCAATCGATGCACGCCACCGTCACCGTCGTCTCGGACACCGAGCACGATCCGTACACCTGCTTCTGGGCCGAACTCCGCGACGTTCCCGCCGTGGACGCGGCGAACTACTTCATCGGCTCCGACAACTGGACGCAGGTCGAAGAAGAGCCGGAACCTGAGGCGCACCCGCACTCCGCGTCGGTCGAGCGCGACGGGCACCCTCCGCTGCACTTCATCGCATCGGAGCCCGCAGTCGCGGACGCGGCCTCCGATGCGCTCGTGAAGATCCTCGGGCGCGGCCCCGACAGCGTCCACTGAACTTCCCCCAACCCACGGAGACCACCGTGCCCGTCAACACCCAGACCTTGATCGACTGTCGCGTCGTCGGCGCGTCGGGGAACTGCGTTGCGCATATACGCCCGTCTCGCACCGCGTCCGCCAATTGAGTCGGTGTGACTTGGCGGCCCGGGGGGGTGCCAACTTCGCCGGGGATGGCTCCGACGCTGATTTCGCGTGGGCGGGTCCAAAACTCGGTGGAACCGATCGCGGCCGGGGTGCGTCCAACTGGTTGTGGACGAATACGCGGAGGATCTGACTGGGCCTCAGTTGCCGTCCGAGGTGGAGGAGTACCTGGCTGGAGAACGCGAATGGCACAGGCTGCTGCGCGGGACCGGGGCTGTGTCGGCGGAGGAGGCCGCCGAGGCGCTGATGCCGTGGGCGGGGCAGTGACCCGTTACCGGTACGCCGGCCGGCTACGGATCTGGGTGTTCTCTGGCAACCCGACGCCCTTCTGCGCCAAGGCCCGTAGCACCGACTGCCCGACGCCCAGCGGTAGTGCCGCCGAGCTATGTGCCAGCGCAACCGGGATGACAGCGTTCGGATACAGCCGTGTCCGAACACCGTCGAGCACCTCGCAGATTCTGCCGCTGTCGTTGCCGTACATGGCCATGACGCCACGCGGGCCGACAATCACGCCGGGAATCTCGCCGCTCACTTCGCACCGCGCCCCACAACCGATGCCGGACGCATCTCTACGACGATGCCGCCCATGGCCGATATCACCGCGCGCTCGATGGAACTGTTTCTCGATTACGCCCGCGACGCCGACAACTGGGGCGGGACCCCGCTCGTAGGCGGCAATGTCGGCGGCTCACGGGAGGACAACGGCAACCTCACGCAACTCAAGCAGGCCGGGCTGATCACCACGTTCAACCATGATCCGGGCGACACGTGGATCAGGTTCACCGAGGCTGGCAGAGCGTTGGCCGCAGAACACGGCGTCGAGATGGTCTGAGACCGGTTTCCCGCAACGTATTCGCCCCCGTTCCCCAGCCCTCGCCATGCGACACCAGGAGAACCGGTCACGTGGGCCCCACTCGCACACCTGCGAGGACACACAGGTCGATCGCGTCGCAGCGCAAGATCGCGCCCCGGACTGTGACGGTCCTCATCGGCGGGAAACATCCCGGCCGTGAAGTGGATTGAAGCGACCCAAACCGTCGAATTGACGCAGCGCAACGTGACTGCCCTCGCCGACAAACTCGACGACCGGCTCTCCTGCCGGACCCTGGTCACGGACTGTCGCCGGATCGCCGTCTGCTCCATCGAGGACTCCGACTGCACCGTCAGGGACAAGGCAGCTGCGGCTTCCACCGGCATCGTGCGACTGACCAGGTCCGATCTGGCGGCGCTGGCTTCCCCGGGCGCAGCAGTGGCCGCGGCGGGTGTGACCGTGGTCGCCGTCCAGGACAAGGATCACTACGGCGACCGCGCTCCCGGGACTGTCTACATGCCGAGCACTGAGGAGTACCGATGAGCCGGACGTACGACCGCAGCGAGGTTCCCGATCTGTCCGAAATCGGTGGGCACTGGGACCCGCGTCAACCCCAGTACCACCAGACCCCGGGAGGTTTCGTCTCCCCCGGCCGACTTGTGGCTCGGATTCCGGGTCGAGATTGGCCCAGTTCCCCCGAAGAGTGCACGGCGGGGCTCCGCGATGCGGAGTGGATCCTGGGCGGTCGGGTCCTGATCTGCACCGGCTGTGGACTCGATGGCACATGATCGCGTCTTTTGTCCGCCACGCTCTCAGCCGGTCGCGAAGGGCAACACGGGGCGTATTTCCTCCGGACTGATACGCCTACCATGGCGTGCTCATTGGAACTCGCACAGATGGGTGAGCTTGATCTGATCGGTGCGCCAAACGATCATCTCGTTGTTGAGCACACCGCAGTGGCCGCCGCGGATGTAGAGCGAGTCGAACTTGCGGCCTTTATCGTCGGTGCCGGTGCGGGATCTGCGTACCAAATCAGACCCGTATGAGCCCGCAGTGGAGCGGCATTCCCGGCCCATCACCACGTCGGCGAGGAACATCAGAGGATTGCCCTGCCCACCACGACCCCGCTGCCCAGGGGCACTGCCGATCGCGTAGTTGAGGCTTTTCGTTGACTGGTCGGAGAAGTAGACACCATCGCCAAACATGCGGCCGGTCGTGTTGTAGGCACCTGCCGTCGACGGTGGGCAGATCAAGCCGGTACGCAAGATCGAGAGCACATTCCCCGTGGTGGTGCCGTGCCACAACTCACGCGTGTGTTTGAGGGAGTCCTTACGGGCGTCCCAGGCTGCGCCGTCTCCGTCGACGAGAGCCCACACACGGCGCAGTTTGAGCCGATTCGCGGCGTGCATGGAGTTGCGAGAATGATCGAACTTCGCTGCAATGCGTGCGAAATCCTCATCCCCCGTACCCAGTTCGGTCATCGTGTGACGGAACGGGATTGCCACATTCTCAGCCTCGTCGTCGGCAGCCGCGGTTGACATGACGACCGCCGATTCCAACGCGTCAAGTAGGTCGTCCTGCTGTCGGCACCATGTGGACGTCACCCAGTCCGTCTCGCGAACGTTGGCGATTCTCTGCGGGATCAACGTCAGGTACCTCTCCACTGCCCAGCGGTCGTATCCGGAGCGCAGCTGGGCGAGTGCTGACCGCGCCGCGGTGACTTGGTCAAGCGACACGGGTCCCAGTGCGGTAGTCACCGATCCGCTGTCGCTGACCGTGATTCGGCCACCGGTGGCGCTGTCGATAGCGTGCCTGTTGTAGCGGACCAGCTGGTCCAGCAGCTCGGCTGACGTCGATGGCACGGCACCGGGGAACAGACCGGCAGCGACGTGGCGGCGCAACGCGCCGTTTGCTGAGTGAGGTTTGCACGCCCGGGTGGAGGCTCCGTCGAACACGGTGTAGCCCTTGCGCAGCTTCTCATCGAGCTTGGCCCGGAAACTGCCGTGTCCGGGGTAGGTGCGGGCCTGGGCATTGCCAGCGCCGATGCGGCCCCACCGTGCCAGTGTCGATCCGTCAGGCATCCTCGACAGCTCGTAGAACTTGTTGTTGTTGCCGGCCGCGTTGACCTGGATCAAGGTCACGGTCTCGACTGCATTGGTGGGCGTCGTGGCGGTGGTCATGTTCTTCTCCCCGTCTGGCTATCTCTAAAATAGAGATTAGAGGACAGGTGTGACAAGTAGTCGCACACGACCGCCAACGCGGCTTGGTCGTGGCGTTGGCAATCTGATGCGTCGGCGAGTGAAGCGTCCGATTAACGGCACTCGTGACGCGCAGCTGCGTCACGAGTGCTGCACCGATACGACCGGCCGCCGCGTCACCTGACGCAGTGACTTGACGCGGCTGAGCGCATTGCAGACGGACTCGTGACGCAGTGCTGCATCACGCGCACACGGAAAACGTTCCGCGCAGCTGTACCGCGTCATACGGTTCATGACGCACCGCTTCTGCATTGGTGACGCAATCACCGCGGGCACCGATGCGTCAGCGTGACGCAAAGCAGTTCTTCTGGCGCCCCGGAGTTTCGTGGCTACCAAACAGCTGCGGAGAAAGGCGCCAGCGCCCAGCTGCGCCACCGATCGATGGATGTGGAAACCGGCCGGGGTGTCGCATGCTGTCGCGAAAACCGGCATGTCGGATGTGCGGATACTCCCCCGCCGGCCACCCAGGGCGCGACGGCAGCTGGCGACTTCAACGGAGACTGCGAGCATTTAGCAACGTGATCATTGAGGGACGTGACAGCTCGCCATCGGTCCGCGCTAACCGCTGCCACAGGTGCAGATACAACCCCGGCTAGTCAAGGACGTCCCGCGAGCCGGCGACCTGCATGCGCCCATCAGTCGGCGCGGAATTCGAGCCGCAACGGGTACGCCTCAGCTCCGCTGATCCCGCCGTGCACGAGCACGTCGGCGGGTGGTTCACAGCGGAGGGTTCGGGGGCAGTTATCCATCGCCAAAGACTTTGAGGGAAGCTGTATCTGGCGTTGTATCGGTACATGTATCTATCTGTGTAGCTATCGCTGTATCGATCGCTGTAGCGAAGTCCGTAGCGTGCGCTGTAGCGCGGCCTGTAGCGCGGACCCGTCATCGAACAAATACTCCTCACGCATGCGCGTTACGACATCGTGCGGCCTATAGGAGGCTCGCATCAGCCGGCCGACGATGCGAGAGGCCTGTAGCAATGTCGACTATGGGTGCCACAGCTCGCAGTGCCCCCAAAAGCGCCGCCTCGTCCGATGCGCGTCCTGCACCCGAATCGTGTTGCAACTTCTGGTTTCCTGTTCGCGGCCGCCGCACCCAGCGCACGGGCCAGAAAGGGAATGCGGTGACCCCCTACGAAATACACACACGCGTACGTCGCCTGTTGTGGGCGCTGCTGGCATTCGCCACCACCGCTAGCCTGTCTGGAAACGTTGCTCGGACTGTGATCACGCACTCCGGTGCTGCCGCTGTCGGACCGATTGTCGCAGCCGCGCTGGCACCGTTCGCACTGTTGAGTCTCACTCACCTGCTTGGCTTGTGGTCACATATCGCCGCACGTGGTCCGACCTACTGGTGCTTCCTTGTCGCGATCGTCGCCCTGTCCGTAACGGCATTCAGGCTCTCTTTCGACGCACTGCGGTCGCTAGCCATCGAGTACGGATACACCCCGAACGAGGCGGCGCTCTTCCCCGTGATGATCGATGGAATCATCGCGGTCTGCACTCTCGGACTAGTCGTGCTGACGCGTATCGAGATCGCCGCGCTGGCACACCAAAGCGCCGCTGCTGACGCACACACTGACGCAACCAATGACGCACCTGACGCAGCACGTCACCTCACCTCTCGCCTGCGCGGCTGCATCACCACCGCGGTGCATCGCTTCAACCGGAGCGGGCCGGTGACGCAAGCCCGGCCCGCGGTGATGCAGCAAAACGACACTCGTGAAGCACCTGTTGACGCGACGCATCGCGACGCAACTCCCGCCACCACACGTGATGGGGTGCATCAGAACCAGACACCCGCAACGCTGCCACCACCTGGTCTTGAAGCACCCACATCCGCTTCGTCACTGTCCACGTCTGAACCGGCCACCGCTTCCGGCAGCGACCAAACGAACCGCCCACAGCCAGGAAGCTCGACGTACCCCGCGCCCCGACGGTCGCAGCTGTCGCGGTCCAAACACGCCGCTTTGGCTCACCAGCTCTTCGACTCGAAGCGTGTCGCCGCTGCCCCCGACATGATCTGCGCCGTCCTGGATCACAACGCGGAAAAGAAGCCGAGTCGGGAGATTGCAGCTGAACTCGGTACGTCACCGAGCAAGGTTCAGAGGATCCTGCGCGCAGCACGAGAAGTACAACAATCGGGCTTGGATTGAACTTTGCTCGCCGCTTCCTGACCCGCGTTGGAATTGATGACAGCGAGCGATTCTGCGGCGCGGTCCGGCCGTTCTCGCTCCCCCGGCGTGTCGTGCTCGCTCCCTGGGCCAACGCACCGCGCGCAGGCAAGGTGTCCCTGAAACGCATCAGGTCCGACCGATCCGCGACTGCAATCCCAGATGCGCCTCCCCGGACCAAGAAGGTGCGCGGCACCAGCCCCCGCCACCGACGGAAGGATCTAGTCAGTGAGCTACACCGCCGCGGATGTCATCGAGCTAGACGACATCCAGCACACCCGGATGCGGCCACAGGTCAACCTCGGTGCGAGGGTCTACCAGACCGCCGCTCGCGAGATCGTCGACAACGCCGTGGAAGAGGCAGGTGCTCACGGGTCCACGGTGTCGATCATCTTGAGATCCGACGGATCGTTCACCGTCACTGATGACGGTCGGGGCTTACCTGTTGACTCCGACCCGGCCGGAAAGAACGGCGTCGTCAAAACACTGGGCACGGCGCGGTCAGGTGGGAAGTTCACCGCGCATGCCGACGCCGAGTCCACCGGTGCCGGCCTCAACGGGATCGGTGCTGCAGCTGCGGTATTCATCTCCCGACGCACTGACGTCACCGTGTACCGCGCCGGGAAAACGTACAAGCAGAGCTTTGGTGGTGGGTATCCTGGCCGCTTCGCGGGTGACGGCTTCAATCCCGACGCCGACTTCACCCGCGATGACACTCAGAAGCTGCGTGGAGTGTCCAACGGCGAGCCCGCCGTGCACGGCACCTCTGTACGCATGCTGCTCGACCCGTCGGTGGCCCCCGACACCGCACTCGACATCACCGAGGTTCTGCTGCGTGCCCACGCGGCGGTGCGCATGACCCAAAACGTGCACCTGACCGTGATCGACGAAGGCTGGCCAAGCGGTCCCCTACCCGCAGCTTTGTTGGGGTCATTCTCCGGGCCTTGGGGTACGAGCGCAGTGCTGGACTTCATGTGTGCCTGCGCGCAGACCCCCATACCCGCGCTTCGGGCCTCCGTCGAGGGCCGCGGCGAGTACGTGACTGGTCGTGGACCTACGCCGTTTCGCTGGTCGCTGACGGCCGGACCGGCCGAGCCCGCAACGGTGTCCTCTTTCTGCAACACCGTCTACACCGCTGATGGCGGATCACATCTGAACGCGGCTGTAAAAGGACTGACCGAGGCCCTGGCGTCCCGCGCCGCGCGGCTGCGCGACCTCGGCCTGGCCAAAGGAGAGGATGGCCCCGAGCCGCAGGACTTCGCCGCGGTCACCGCGCTGGCCGTCGATACCCGTGCGCCTGATGTCTCCTGGAACGGCCAAGACAAGACCGGAGTGTCGTCACGGTCTCTGAACACGGCAATGTCGACCGACGTGGCACGCAGCACCGCGGTGTGGTCGGCCAACCCGGCGAACACCGACACCGTGACCATGTGGACGAAACTCGCTCTCGAAGCCGCACGAGCTCGCCGCAGCGCTGAGGGGGCCAAATCCCGGTCCCGTGCGGCATCTAAAGCCAAGGGGCTGGGGACGAATCTGTCACTGCCGCCAAAGCTGCTGCCCTGCCGTGAAACTGGCCGCGGTTCTGGAGCAGAACTGTTCATAGCAGAGGGTGACTCGGCTCTTGGCACCATCAAGGCCGCGCGGGACGCAACGTTCCAGGCAGCGTTCCCGCTCAAAGGCAAACCACCGAACGTCTACGGGTGGACGGTCGCAAAAGCTCGCGGTAAGGAGGAATTTCAGGCTATCGAGCGGATTCTCGACTGCGGGGTACGTGGCCATTGCGACCCGGAGAAGTGCCGGTACGACAAGATTCTTTTCGCCTCCGACGCCGATCCCGATGGGGGCAACATCAACTCGTCGCTGATCTCGATGTTCCTCGACTTCTACCGGCCTCTAGTCGAAGCCGGCATGGTCTACGTCACCCTTCCGCCGCTGTTCGTGGTCTCCGACGGCTCGCAGCGCATCTACTGCCAGGACGACGCCGAACGTGACGTCGCCGTAGCTCGATTGAGGTCAGGAGGCCGGTCGAGGGTCGAGGTGCAACGCAACAAAGGCCTCGGCGAGATGAACGCCGACGACTTCTGGAACACCGTGCTGGACCCAGGTCAGCGGACCGTTATTCAGGTACGCCCCGACGACCTCGGCGGCGCACTGCACCACACCTTGTTCGGCGGGACTCCTGAAGGCCGGCGCACGTGGATGGCCGACGCCGCTTCGCGCATTGATACCTCGTCCTTGGACCTGGATTAGGAGCTCCACACCGTGACTGCCACAGAACAGAACCGCGACCTTGTGCTCGAGCAGAGCGCCGAGGACTACTGGAACCGATACCAACTCACCTTCGCGCTCTACAGCGTCAGCGATCGTGCGATACCGTCAGCATTCGACGGTCTCAAACCGGGACAGCGCCGTCTGCTGTACCAGATGCACGCCTCCAAGCTGCTGCCGGGCAACAAGCCGCAGAAGTCGTCGAAGGTCTGCTCGGCGGTTACCGGCAACCTGCACCCGCACGGAGGTGCAGCGATGTATGGCGCGGCGGCGCTTCTGGCCGCTGACTTCCAGCGCGTCAAAATCATTGACGGACAGGGAGCTTTCCCGCGCATTCAAGGTGACATACCGGCCGCCGACCGATACACAGAAATGCGCCTGTCCCCAACGGGTGCCGCGCTGACCTCTGAACTCGCAGACCACGCGGTACCGATGACCGACACGTTCGACGGGGAATGGATTGAGCCGGCCGTGCTGCCGGCGCAATTCCCGTTCCTGCTCTGCAACGGTGCCGTCGGCATCGCCGAAGGTTGGGCCACCAAGGTTCCCGCACACAATCCTCGCGAGGTAATGGCGGCGTGCCGGGCGCTGCTGGCTGATCCACAGCTATCCGATGACGCGCTTATGGAACTGCTGCCTGGTCCCGACTGGGGTTGCGGGGCATCCGTGGTCGGCTCCGACGGGCTGCGCGACTACATCACCACCGGAAAAGGTGCGTTCACCGTACGCGGCACGGCGGTGGTCGACGGTAAGACGATCACGATCACTGAGCTTCCGCCCGGTGTTGCCAGTTCCACTGTGCAGGAACGAATCCGTGCTCTAGTCGAGTCGGGGGAAGCTCCGGGCATAGCAGACATGTCCGACCTAACCGACCGCCGCAACGGACTACGCATTGCAGTCACAGTAAAGCGCGGGCACGATCCTGAGACGGTGCGTGACCAGCTGCTGGCCCAGACTCCGCTGGAGGGCACGTTCGCCGCCAGCGTGGTTGCGCTTGATGGCGACCGGGTTCCGCGCTGGTGGACTGTGCGCGAACTGATCTCGGCGTTTTTGTCCCTGCGTGATTCAGTGGTGTTGCGCCGCAGCGAGTACCGGCTGGAGAAGGTCGAGGCGCGGCGGCACCAGGTGGCCGGCCTGATGGCGGTGCACTTGGACATCGACGCCGCCGTGGCGATCATCCGCCGCTCCGATACCGTCGACGACGCACGAACTGGGCTGCAAGCGCGGTTCACGCTTGACGCAGAGCAGGCCGACTACGTACTGGCGATGCAGCTGCGCCGACTGACCCGGCTCGATGTGCTGGAACTGCAGGCTGAATCGAAGAAGCTGGATGCTGAACACGCCACGCTCACCCGACTGGTCTCGTCACCGACCGAGCGCCGCGCGGTGATCGACAAGGAGCTGGTGGAGACGACAAGATTGTTCAACGCGCCCGAGTTCGATCGCCGCACGCACCTGGACTTCGATGCTGTTCCGGTGTCCGGTGGGAGCTCCGACGACGGCCCCCGTGAGCGCACGATCAACAAGAACTGGCGACTCGATGATCGGGGCGTGTTCTCCGACAGTCACGGTGAGTTGCTCTCGAGTGGTCTCGGATGGGCGGTATGGACTGACGGCAGAGTGAAACTGACTGACGGCAAAGGCCTGCCGACCAAGACTCGCGACGTTCCAGTCGCCCCAGATATCACCGGGCTGCTGTGCTCCGGAGTGTTGGCCCCCGGTGCGCACCTCGGACTGATCACCCGACGCGGGAAGGTTTTGCGACTGGATCCCGCGACTGTTAATCCACAGGGCGCCGCCGGCAACGGGGTGGTCGGCGTCAAGCTGGCGGCCGATGGAGGTGACGCGGTGATTGCCGCGTTCCCGCTCACTGGAGCTGAGTCTGAGGCGATCTTGTCGATCTCAGAGAAGGGCTGGAAAGTCACTGCTGTCTGGGATATTCCGCCGAAAGGACGTGGCGGTAGCGGTGTCGGGTTCCATCCGTTCATCAGCGGTGAGAGCATGCTCGTTTCTACAGTCGCCTCCACCGCCGGCTTCGTGCGCGACGGAAAACCGGTACGCGCCGAGAAGCGAGCGAAGGCCTCGGTGAAGGGCGCAGCTGCCGGAGTGGATCCGGCGAGCTGATCGGGTACGCACTGCCCCTGTGGGTTGTCAGCACCAGGACTGCCGCGAGGAGCATCGTGATCGGCACCAAGGAGGCCGGACCGCGCATCAGTTCCAGATCTCGGCACTCCTCGCGCAGTCGAGCGCGTTCGTTAATCCTGCAGCTGGAGTCAATCAACGCTGCGCACGTTGTCGCGGCGGAATGCGAGCGCAGCCGAGGCCCCAGAAGCCGATCCTGCGGCGTTGACGCCACCGTTGAGGGCTCGGCCGGCCAGCAGCTCCGCGGCGTACCCGAGATCCGGGGAGGAGACAGGCTTTGACCAACTACGACCGGGCGAAGGCCGTGCGACGTAGCGCGGCGTTTTGAGGACGAAACGGACCAGGCTGACCGGCACCCGATCCACACCACGTAAATTCGTGTAACCCATCAGGGTGAGACATCACCCTGTGTTCGTGGGTGATTCGAACGGACGCAGGGGGCTGGATGCGGAAGGTGCCGACGAAGGCGATCGCTCTTCTTCTTGTGGTGCTGGTTGCGACATTCGTGGCCGGGTGCCAGGAATCGCCCCAGAAACCAACGTGCAGAGACGATAGTTCTTCCCTTCACGGAGCACTCAGGGATGCCACGAATGCCGCCTGCGAGGCGGAATATGCCTGGTACCAGGCTCAAGAGGATCGATCGCTGCCGAGAAAGCTGGCTGACGGAGACAAGGACTCCTGGTCGATAGTTGCTGGAGCCTTGCTTCTCGTTGCCGGTATCGCCGGAATCGCCATAGGCCGATCAAAAGGCAGCAATGCCCCATCGACAGAAGCGGAACAACCTCCCGGCCAGGAGTCGGCTTTCGTGACGCCGACTCCTGAGTCAGCGGCGGGTTCACTGATGGATTCCGACGGAGGCTGCACCCGTGCTCGATGGGCGACCGTCGGCGCGTGCGCCGCGGTCGGCATGCCGGACGCGCTGGTTCTCGTCAGAGTCGACCCGCGACCAGACGGGGACGCTGAAGTCATTCTCGAGCTTCGGGGAATCACTGAAGGAACGGCCATGTCCCTGGTCAAAAGCCACCTGCTTGCGGCGTGGGGCGTTCGGTCGGTGCGCGGCATCGGCCTGTCCCGAGACGGTCTGTTCCAAGTGACAGTCAGCAACGACTAACTATGTGCTGACATCCTGGGACTGGGTCTTCACCCAGATTTCCCGCTCGCCTTCAGCGTCGATGATCCCGACAAGTGCCGGGTACCCGGCTTCAAGCCGTTCGACGGCGGCACCCAACACGAAGGGCCCGGGAAGCAGTTCCGCGATCAGTTCGTCAACGGTCAGCGCTCGCCCATCAGTGGACCCGCCACGCACCTCGAACTGCTTCCCATCACCTGCCACGCGCAATCGCTGCATCAGATCGGTTTCCGTGGCGGTGATGGTGGTCATATTCCGAATGCCCTTCCTGCTGCGGTTATCTCATGCCACTGCGTACTTGGCGGTGGCGCCAAATGAGAGTCCGGTCGGCTGATCCGACGGACCCTCCTCTAGATGAGTTGAGCATACATAGACGTCTAGACAAGTTCTACACACAGCGGGGCCATCAAAAGGGTTTCCGAGGATTTAACGCGCCGAGAACTCGTATTCGAGCAGGTAGGAAGGTGCGACTTTCACGGTGTCGCAAACTTCGACCGCCACATCGTTCACGTCGTAGGCGGTACGCAGCACGGTCAAGACAGGCACGCCCAGACCGATGTTGAGCACACGGCGTTCGTCAGGAGTGGGCATCCGTGCTCCAACCTCCTCAGTGAACCGTGCTAGGACATGCCCGGATTCTTCGAGACGCGCATAGATACCGCCGGGACCCGTGTCGGTTTGTTCGATCGCGGTGCCGGCAGCAAAAGCCACCGGGATGTAGGAAACGGCGGTCTCGATTGGCTGCCCGTCCGCCAGGTAACGCCGCGACCGTACAACGACGTCATCACTGACGGGAACGCGAAGTCGCTCGGCAACGATGGAACCTGGCTTCTGTCGCCGAACAGTGATGCTGTCGACGCGGGGAGAATAACCGGACTTCTCAGCTTCGACACTGAACGCGGCTTTTCCCTCGTCACGATGCCTGCGCGCGAACCGATCAGAGGCCAGTCGCCGAATCGGCGGACGCGCCTGCACAAAAACACCACGACCGTGTTCGGAGACAACAAGCCCCTCGCCGCGCAGCTCCTGGACGGCCTGCCGGACGGTCATGCGTGCTACACCAAAATGCTCGATCAGGTCCGCTTCGGACGGAAGCCGCTCGCCGGCCGCAAACTGGCGCGACTCGATAGCTGCACGCAAAATCGCCGCGATCTGACGATACGGTGGACGGTCGTCCGTCTTGTCGATCCCGTCAAGTTGCAGCACGTGTCGGCCTTTCATGGCATATCTAGACGACTAGCCTAGAGGTATCGCTCACGCGTGTCACGAAGCAGCACCCGAGTCAATGGAGGTCGGACGGTGGCAGACACACCGAAACACTCGGTCAGTGTGGCAGGGATCGTCGTCGACAGCGACAATCGAGTTCTCGTCATTCGACGTGACGACAACGGCCGCTGGGAAGCTCCCGGTGGCGTTCTGGAGCTGGACGAATCGTTCGAGGACGGTGTACGGCGTGAGGTTCGCGAAGAGACCGGTTTGCAGGTCGAGGTCGAGCAGCTGACGGGCGTCTACAAGAATCTCAGCCGCGGCATTGTTGCGCTGGTTTTTCGGTGCCGCCCTGAGGCCGGCGAGGTTCACCCGACCGACGAGGCTCAAGACGTCCGCTGGATGACCAGGGACCAGGTCGAGGTCGCGATGACGCCCGCGTTCGCCATCCGGGTGCTCGATGCGTTCGACGGCACGGTCCACACACGAATTCACGACGGCACCAACCTGGTCACCGCCTGAACACGCGGCTGTCCAGTAGATTCTGAGTGTCGGTCTCGGTCCTGCCGCGCCGTGCGTCGATCAGCTGCCTCCCGAGGCGGATTCTCACGGTGCCCCCGACTTCACAAAGGATCACCGTGACCCGCACTCAGGACCAGCTGTTCGACACGTTCCTGGACGACGCCTGCGCCAACCTCACCAGCGCCGGCATCCTCGCGCCGCCGCACACCTGTGACAGTGTCGCCGAACCTGCATCGCTGGCTGGCGAGTTCCACCGGTTCATCTCCGGCATCGGCTCCCCTTTCAGCGACCGGGCAGAGGCCGCCGAAGTGGCACTGGATGCGGTGGCGTCGGTCATCGCCGGATTGCCGTGGCCGCAGTGGCTGCACGAGCCTGCAGACACAATCGGCAAGCAGGGTTACCGCGCCGAGGCCCTTCTCCTGATATGCGCACTCGCCGAGGATGCCGAACCCGTTCAGGTTCGCGACTGGTACAACTCCCGCAGCGGTTTGTGGGACGACCCGGGGTATGACCGCAGCAGTGACGCCGCCGCGGCACTTCGGCGCATCGGTGAACTCGCCGGCGAGGCGGCTGGTCGCGCTGACGGTTACTTGGCATGCATCACCGAGGCGTAGCAGGCCACCGGAGTCCGTGCCCGCAATATTCCAACTGCGCGCCCGATCCGTGGACGGGTCCGAAACCGTGGCACGCTGCCCTTCGATCAGCAACTCCGGGAAAGGCGGCAGCCCATGGCATTGTTCAACGTCTTATCGAGCGTCGTCGAACTGATCGAGGCCCCGACAGCTGAGGCGGCCATCGCAGATCTGAACACGCGCCTTCGGAAGGCCGGCTTCGAACTATACGATGGTCAACCGTCGAACGCTTTCGAGAGTGAGCCGCAGTGACACGGCGCTCAACTTGCCAATGCTGGATACCGCGGGGCCCTTCGTCAGGTTCCTCATCCCGGGAATCGTCGTTGGTCTACTGACGGACGGCCACACTGGGCCGGACCACCCCGACCACTCCGCCGACACGGCATCCGCGAGGATGCGGCCGGGTTGCCAGCGGTGATCGCCAACGTCGATGCAGTCCTGCCCTCCCCAATCACCGACCAAGTTCCACAGAGCACCGTGTCGGCGCTGCGATGGTGGTCCTTGGGTTCGGACTGCTGCCGGACGGATCGCTGCGTGATGGGCTGATCGATCGGCTGCGTCAGGGATGGGCGGTGGCGCAAGCGTATCCGGCGATGCGGGGTGCGGTTTCCGGTGTCGATTCACGTGGCGGACACACCGCAGCTGCGGCCACGCGCGATTGTCTGATCGGCGGAAGTATGCCGGCACAACGCATCCTTACCGAGCGCACGTTAATATCAGCCACATCCAATGCTGCAGCGCCGCTGCGCCGTTCGATGATCGTCTCGGGCACGGTGCTGATCACCTAACCGGACCATCTGCGCCGCGCGATCGCTGATTTCCTGGTGGGCGGCGCAGCACTGCAAGCGGTCTTGGCCAGACCCGGACTGGTTCCGGGCCCCGACCAGGTCGCGCCTGTCCACGCCGTTTCCTGGGCTGTCTTAGCCTCAATCCGTGGACTGACTTGAGTGGTGTGGTTCGACGGTGATTCTGACGGCGGTTTGTGGGGTGGGCAGGATGTAGCCGCTGGTCTGCCCAGCTTTTCCTGTGTGCTTCGGTGGGGCCTGTTCGGCGACGGTTAGACGGTTGCGGTAGCGGGTGGGCTGTAGCCGATGGTGTTGCGCCACAGGGTGAGCCAGTGCTCGGTCCAGGGCCAGTGGCTGGGTAGGTGCAGGATGGGTCGGCGTTGCGGTCGGGCCAGCCGTGCCGGGACGGTGATGATCGTGCGTCGCAAGGTGGCTCCCCGGGCCACTGCGTGCGCTCCACCGGCAAGCACACCGGCGGCGCGCAGCAGATTGTGGGCGATGGCCCCGCAGAGCACCCACGCGGAGTTGGCGCCGAATTGCCCGGAGGGCATGTGGGCCAAGGGGCCGGCGATCAGGTCGGCGAAGACAGTTTCGATGATCGCGTGTTGACGGTGGGTGATGTCGGCGTCGGCGGTTGGTAGGTCGGTGTTGGTGAAGAACGGGTGATACCGCCAGACCGGGAACAGGGCGTCGCGGAAGCGCGCATCTTTGACCCGACGTACCACCAGTCGGGCGGTGAAGCGGTCTGTGGTGGCCGCGAATGCGGTGTAGCTGATTTCGGCGACTTCGGCATCAGAGATCCACTCTCCGGTGTCGGGATCACGCACCGCGCCCGGGTATTTCACCGGTGTCCACGCCGCGTCGTCGATGGCGTTGATGGCCCGGTTGATCGCGCTGTTGCGGCCCATGACCACCGAGAATTGCGCACCATGGCGTCGGCAGGCGCCGACGACGGCGCGGGTGCCGTAGGACGAATCGCCGCGGACCAGGATCTGGCCGGTGACCCCGGCCGCTCGGGCCGTGGTGATGGCCTGGGCGACCATTCGACCGGCTCCTTTACCGGAGCCGGTCTTGCCGGCCCGCAGCCGCATCCCGGCGATCACCGGCGCCGCACCGGGGGTGCTGATCGTGGTCGCCAACGGCGAGAGTCCTTTGCGCAGGACCTGCTTGCCAGCGATTTTGGTGTGTCCGTAGGAGGCGCCTTGTTTGGCATGGCCGTAGACCGGTCGTAGCAGGGAGTCGATGTCGATGAACACACCGCTGTCGGATCCGGGTAGCAACTCAACGCGCCGGCAGAGGGCGGCCAAGTGTTCGCGCAGGACTGATTCGAGTTGGCGTGCGTGTCCGAAGGTGAACTCCCGCAACAGGGTTCCGATGGTTGATGGTGCGTACACATCGCCGAAGAGTGTTTTCATGCCCCCGGCCCGGACGATGTTGAGGTCATCAATGCTGTCGGCGCCGGCGCACATCCCGGCGATCACCGTGGCCAGCTTCGGTGCCGGATTCGCTGACCCGGATTTGATCTTCGGCGCGGGGATGAAGATCTTGTCAGCCAACAGATTCGGCAGGCCGGTCTGCTCAGCCAGTGTCATCACCGGCACCAGTCCGGCGCACGACACGAGATGATCCTCATCGAAGACCGCCGACGACGCAGCGAACCCGTGGGACACTTGCACTGGAAGTGCCTTTCTTAACTGGCCTGATTGATGCGTAGAGAACACCAATCCTCCCAGCTCAAGGGGCACTTTCCTTATATCGACACCCACCTACACAGGCAATTCATCGGTGGATCGAGGCTTAGGTATCTGAGCTACGCGCCTGGCGGCCCGCTCTTCCGGCGCCCATGCCACGATCAGCGGGCGTATCACTCACCGCGGCAACGGAAGGGGGCCCACAACATGGACCAGGAGTTCGTCGCTGACGACGTTCACGTGTACGGATTCAGCGGTCCTGCTCAGGATCGAGTACTGATCGCCACGGCCGAGTCGCCAACCTGGGCGAAGACGATCGCCGAGCTTCTCACCCGCGACCCTGACGCTTATGTCGTCTGAGCCCACGGCACACCCATTCAGGGTCGGGGACCGCGTCACGCGTCGGGGCGGTTCCGGTGTCGAGGGCGAGGTGCTCGCCGACAGCGGATCCATGGGCGGACTGAACCCGGTCCCCGGCTGGGAACCGGGAACTCCACGTCCGCCGGCCGCCACCACCGGTCTCATCCCCGTGTTCTGGATGGACCGCGACCGCGGGGTTCACGAATGGTGGGAGGACCCTGCTGGGCTGGAAGTCGCGCCAGCCGACTAAGCCCCCAGCGCCGCACACCGCGACACCCCCTAGAAATCCAGTTCCGGTTTCCTCAGTTGACTGCCCATCCTTGGATGCACCCATCGGCAGCGCGGGCCGGCTGAACCTTGATGCGGTCACTCATTCGGATGCCTCCGGTGTCCAGGCGACGCGGCGTGGGAACGGCAACCGGGCTCAGTCATCCGCACCGCCTGGACAGCCCGGACGACGCGGCGCTGAATATCGGATCCCTCGCTGATGGCCCGGCCCACGTGGTTCATCACAAAGTACGACCCGTCCGGTCGGCGGCTTGCCGTGTACCACTTGCGGCCGTCGACGACTTCGTAGAGCTGATCTTCGATCAGCCGCGCCTTCACGGTGCACCGTCCCGCAGGATCTTGTCGGCTTCGGCGGGGTCTTCAGGTTCGAATCCGGTGCAATAGCAGACGCGTTCGCGACCGAACTCGACGACGAACGCAACGCACGACGCGGATGCACCGGTGTGCTCGTCATGTTCATGTGGACAATCGGCGCACGTGCCGGTGGTGACTGGCGCCGTCACAGCGATCCCCCGCCTGCGCCGCCGTCTGCCACGGTGCCAGCGAAAGCCGCTTGCGCGTCTGCGAAGATCGCGTCGATGCGATATTCGCGGGTTTCCAAGCTCGTCTTCAGTTCCAAGATGTCCGATGGGACCGACATACGCTTACCCTCCCCGAGGTCAGTATCTCTATTTTAGATACTACCACCAACACGGTGCAGATTTTGCGCCAGAAACCGGCTCGTACCAGCAGCTACTCGGTTGTCACGTCCTACAGCCGCTGCGGGAAGAAAGCGCTAAGGACACAGGACAGTAATGGCAAAAGACCGCAAGACCGCACCAGTCGACCCATCCGATTCGATTGCCGCAGCGCTGCCCCGCACGGTAAATGCATCGTTGCTGCGGCTCGCCACAGCGCCAGATCCGGCCACGTCGGAGGCATACCGCAACGTGAGACCGTCCACGGCGCCCAGGTCAACTTGCTCGACGATCGGCTCGTGTGCGTCGGTGACGATGGCGGTGATCTTGGATTCACCAGTGCCGATGACGATGCGCACTTTTCCGCCAACGGTGCTGCAGGCCACTGCGGATTCGATGTCGAGCGGCACCCCGCCGACCGAGACAGTGGCCGCACTGGGGCCTGGCGCGGCGGTGCGACTGGTCGTCGATGCAACGTCGCCGGCGACGGGCGCCGGTTCCGCGCCACACCCGGCGACCGCGAGCGAGATGACAGCAGCGGCAGTGATCAACGAACCGACCTTCTTGGTGCCGTAACGGCAGCTGCCAGGGGACGAATCGATCATCAGGTCCTCAATCTTGACGAGTCGGATCGTTGTTGGCGGACGTTAAACCGACCGATACCAGCACCAGACACTTGATGCGGCTCCTCAGTCGGCGATCAGACGGGTACTTGATCACGGCCTCGTCCTGGTCGACATCGACCACCGTTCCCGGGATTCCGCTCCAGACCTCACGCACGATGTCGCCTCGACCGATCTCAATGTGGTCGCGAATCTGGCATTCCGACATTCTGGTCAGTCTCCCGCCAGCTCGGGGAACAGACGAGCCGCCGCTTCGTCCGCGGCCAGTTGTGCGGTTTCGAGGCCGTCGTCGCCGTCCGAGCTCCCCTGTTCGATGACGCGCCCGCAGGATCCGTCCTCTACTGACCAGTTGTACGTGTAGGGCTGCGTGCGGCCGCCGTCAAGATCTGGGTCCGGCAGATCGAAAGCGACGTAGGCCATGATCCGATCGCCGCCGACTTCGCGTCGGTAGCAGGCCCGGCCGCCCCAGGTATCACCGCGAACCCAGCCGCTCATCGCCGTGCCGTCCACTGCAGCGGCGCGGTCGGGATGGCGATGCCGGTCGCGAGAACCGTGACGCCGCTTCGAATTTCCCACTCCCCGGCGCTACGCGACTGCACCAGCCGCGCGCCCTGCGCTGCGGGGTAATCGGCGAGTTCGGCGTTGACGCGCCGCACGTCGTCGTCGGTGAGCTCAGCTGTGCGGGTGATGGTGAACGTGACCTGACCTGCGCCGATCGGCTCATCGACGGTCAAGGCGACGTTTCCCCGATGGTAGGTGTTGATCACGGTCCCCCGTTTCCTTGTGGTCGCTGCGTGAGCTGTCTACCTCCGCTGACGCGTGGGCTGTGTTTGCGGCGCGATGATGTCAGTGCCGGCGGCACTTTGGTGACAGCCGGGTGGTGCGGGATCCCTCGTCGGTCGCATCGCACCACCCGGCTGGAGTCCGAGCAGGAGGTACCGGCTACTGAATCGCAGCGAGTCGATAGGGCGCTGAGCCGATGCTCGTCAGAAAGCGGCGTGCGGCAGCCCGCAACGCGGGACGTGCCGAACTCAGCCATCCCGCCCCCGAACTGCGTCGATAACTGTGCCGAAGATGCTTTTGGGAAACTCGCCGCCAGTGACCTGCCCTGGCCCATAGACACGAACACGGTTGTCCTCGGGCGCGTCGACATGCAGACTCCCCTCGTTGTCGATTGTCACCTTGGTGTGGCCGTCGGTGAGGACGTGAGCACTGGCGGCGGGGCGCACCTTGAGTGAGTTGCCCCAAGATGACCGGAATTCGATCGTGACGTGACCGGACTCGACGATGAGCCTCGGAATACCGCTCCACACCACGATCATTAGCTCGTTGCCGGGTGCGACGTTGATGGGATATTCCGGTGACACGTCTCGTGTCTTGATGTGGTTCCAGTCCACTCTGCGGCGGATACCGGTGACTCGTCGAAGGTTCAGCGCCGACACGCCTTCTCGGTGTGTGGCCGGCTTACGGCAATCGATCTCGGTCATGGTGCTTTCTCCTGGATTCGGAACTGCTTGAGCTCGGCGCGGAGCTGGTCAAGGCTGTCGAACGGAGCTCCGGTGTGTTCCGGGGAATGCGCCCACGGACGATCGCGGCAGTAGTCCATGACTGCGCCGATGTCCCAGTCACTTTTTGGCAGCACGTATTTCTGCATACCGTGCTCCAGCGAATGCTTGTGGAGCTTGATTTCCGGCTGGTCGTAGGTCGAGTGACGATAGGCCTTGATCGCGCCTTCGCGGGTCACCGAGGTCACGAGACCCACACTGATGGTGGTTCGGTCGTAGGACGGTTGACCGATCATGGCCACCCGCTCATTGCGCACGAACACGATTCCGTCACCGCGTTTGAAGCTCGTCATAGGGAGCACATCCGACTCTCATGCCGTCGCGGGATCTCGAACGCGAGGCCGGAAAACGCCTGCCCTACATGGTCTCCGTACATCAGAGTT
Organism: Mycobacterium sp. 48b; assembly: GCF_048282725.1. Classification (NCBI taxonomy): domain Bacteria; kingdom Bacillati; phylum Actinomycetota; class Actinomycetes; order Mycobacteriales; family Mycobacteriaceae; genus Mycobacterium; species Mycobacterium sp. 48b. The sequence goes on along the minus strand of NZ_JBLVUL010000001.1, from coordinate 3,750,508 downwards.
CCCCAATCCAGTTGGGGCGATGCCACTGTGGGTGTTCGCTGGTGACGTCGCGAAGATTGACCGGCATGATGACACCGATGAAGGCGTCTCCGATCGTGACCAGGATGCTCTTCTGCGACTTGCCATGGACGCCGTCGCGCGTCACCAGGACCATCGGGGAGTCCTCGACGACGACCGCGAACTTGGCGATCTGCTTGGGGTTGAGGCCAGTCACCGCGCGCGGCACACCTTCGGTTGACTCGGGGAAGAGGGCTTGCCAACGCGGGAAATAGACGTCAGTGTCCTTGACGGTCAGCGTCTCCCCGGAACTGAACACGAACTCGGCATAGTTGCCGGCCGGATTCACCGATACAGTCCGCGTCCAGCGGTCACTTTTGAGCGTACGGCTCAGCCGTATCAGTTCTTTGGCGTCGTCGAGCGAAACATTGAGCCCGAACACCGGACCCGGCTGGTTGTCGAACTGCGATGGCGACGGGATGTCACATTCCCCGCTGATCTCAGTAATCCACTTCGCCTTCGAGACGCCCATGGCCTTCCCGTCGGTGGCCACCGAGAGCAGGTTTTCACCGAATGAGGTCAGATGGATCTGGTGGTAGCTCTTGGCCCATCCGGTGTATGCGAGCACTTTGTCGTGCTCGGCGAATGCCATCGCCTGCTTGATAATCCGGTACAAGTCGGCAGTGAACAGAACGTTGCTCATGCTCGTACCCCTTTTCAACAGTTGACATCACGGGTCGATGGCGTTGAGCTCCCGCCGTCAGCCCACTCTCTATTTTAGAGATTAGCACACCGCTGTCTATGCCGTGATCACCGGACGCACCTCATCCCCGCGCCGAGGGGCTGCGCGTGGACGGTGCCATGAACTACAACGGATTCCAGTCGTGGGCAGATCACATCGACGCCAGCAGCGCGCAACAAGCGTGCGAAAAAGCGGCTGGCTGGTGAGCGCGTGCGGGCGGGAGAAGTTGCACCACGTGAGGGGATCCCGCGTACAAAACGACCACTGCGAGGAACCACGGCGGGTCGCAGATGCCGCACCGAGGGACACGACAGCCGGCCGTCTGTTCGGCGCGTTCTACCAAAATCACTCATCGCCGCACCTTTTCCAACGTGGACACTAATTCAATTGGCAGTCCGCTTCTCTCAGCGGCATGCTTGACCGAATACCCTTGATCTACAAGTGATTTGGCCCAAGCCTCCGCATCGGGTGTCACCGACTTAGCGCGGTCAACTCGCTTGTTTCGCCGTGTGGGCGATTTCTTCGTTCCCGGCTTCTTCGCTGGTGGCAACGGGGGCGGGGTCAGGTCGCCGTCCAGCGACTCGAACCAGACATGGACGAGTTTGGCCTGGGCGATGGTTACGGGCTTGCCGCTGATCGGCGTGTTGGCCGTACTGCTGTAACCGAGCGCTGCGGTCAGCTGCTGGCGTGTCCAACCCGCCGCTGCGGCCTGGTTGAGCAGCATCCAGGTGGGCTCCGGGTCGTCGACCTGCGCGTTGTAGTCACGGATGCCTTGACGTCCCCGGGACCGCTGCACTGTCCGCACCGCGCGGACGTCGTCCGCGGTGAGGTCAAGCAGTATGCGCCGATGCAATTTGCTGCACCTGGGCTCCGCTGCTCGCCCAACGAGCAGCGACACTAGACCTCGCGAGACACATGCAGCCGCGGCGATCGCACCGATCGTGAATGTGGCATCAGATCGGTCCTTGCTTGCCTCCAGCGCAAGCAAGCCTTGGAGGTGTTCACGGACGTCCTGCGCGGACACCCAATCAGCGCGGTACGTCGCTCGCCGCTCCGATGCGACGCGTCGCATGTAACTGCGGTTCTCGGTGACGCAGACAACGCAGCGGCAACCCTGTTGAAATCCACGGGTGCTGTGGTCGGTGACGCCCGGCTTTGGACCGGTGATCATGTCGGTGCCGCCTTGCCCGGGTGAACCCCAGGTCCATCCAGTGAATCGTTCGATAGCGCCATCCTGCGGCCGTAAGTCTCCGCGCTTGCGCCGAGACCGGGTGGCCGCACACCATTGGTACAGCTCGAAACGCTTGCCTTCGACGTCCTCGACGGTCCCAATCGGCATCCGCGCCAGTGTGCCGTGCTTGGCGATGTACTGATGGCACGCCATTTCCGCTATCTGCCATCGCGTTTCCGATGGCTTCCACAGGAAGCGCCGTTCTCCTTTGCGGCCGGTCGGTGTCGATGCCAGTAGGACCGATTCCAGGATCGGTGGCAGTGTCCCGTAGATCTTGCGGCGCCGAACTGTTCCGAGCCAAGCGTCGAGGTCGATGTCATCCTCGATGTGCCCCGGTGGGACATCGGCGTGACCTTCCCACGCGGCGAAGGAGCGAAATGCCGCCACGCCGGCTTGATCGACCTCTGACAACGGATACCAGTCCCAGCCCGGCATCTGCCGGAGTGCCTCGGCGATCCCGCTGTCCAGCTCGTTGTCCCAGTATCTGCACAGCTGTGTTGCCACCCACAGCCGCAGTGGGCGGTTCAGTCCGTCGACGTATCCCGTGAAGATCGAATCGCCCGGTGCCGTGTCATCGAGGCTTCCCCGATCAGTGCAAACAGCGCGGAGACGGTCCAAGGTTCGCTCGTCGGAGGCCTCTTTCGCACCCCATCGCCAGCCGTTGACCGATTCAAGCCTCTTGCGACGGTCTTCGTCGAGCATCCCATCACGGAATAGAATGCGCTGCAGCGTGATCCACTGGCCCAACGCTGTGCATTGCGTGGTAATCCGCGCGGCTGACCCTAGCCGATCTGTCTCGTGGCATAGCTGCTGAAAGTTGCGCTCCCATACCGACGATGTGCGCTGCAGCAGCCGCGTGATTATCGTCCCGGGCTGGCTCCCGGTAACTTCCAACCAGTCCACAACATCGCGATCGATGTAGCCGTGGGTACCTGTGCGGCGTGCCTTGTCGATGTCGTGACCGATCCGCGAGTCATGGGCACGCAGCCCTTGCAGAACCCGCCACACGTGGGCGTAGGAGGACGTGGACAGCTGGTCCTGATCATCAGCGTCGGGGTCGAGAATCAGCGGAATGACGATGGTGCCGTGGGATTTTCCGGGATGCTTACGCAAGGCTCGACCAATGGCCTGGATGATTCCCACCTGGCTGGTGCGTGGATCGGCGAACACGACGGCGTCGACTGCCGGCACGTCGATGCCCTCACGCAGGCACTGCGACGAGGCAACCACGGTGATCCCATCCGTCCGTGTATCGGCGAGTCTGGCCAGGATCTTCACGCGCTCTGAGTCGTGCATTGAACCGTCAACGGCGAGCGCACGGATAGGTGCGCCGTCCACATCGATGAGTGCGCTGACACGTTCAGCGAATGCCCGTGCAGAATCGACTCGATTGTGAAAAGTCAGGATGCGCCGCACACCGTACCGGCGCACTACATCGAGCAGCGCGGCCAACGCAGCTCGCTCTCCGGTCGCTTCCCCTGCTGGTTCGGTTGTGGTGGTCACCAAGACGCGGTAGTCGGCCAACAATCCAGCGCTGACGGCTTCCCCAACATTCAGGGTGTATGCGATCTCCCCGAACAACGCAGTGTCATCCATGGATCTTGCGACCGCACTCGCTCCGGACAAATCGTCGATGGCCTCAGCGCCGCCACGGCTTTTCAGGACGATGGGCGTTGCCGTTGCGAATACTCGGCGCCGCGCCAGCACACTGCGCGGATCGAGCACCGGGAGAAATGCAGCGTTGGTGCGGCCGGCAAGGTGGTGAGCCTCGTCAGCGACCACCAGATCCAGGGGTCGTCCGCTGCGCGTCAAGCCGATCCCGTCAGCGACCACTTGCGAGGAATGGTAAGTGGACACCACGAGAGACATGGACGCACCGGATTTCTCAGCACGTTCAAGGAACCCGGCAACCACCTCAGCTCGGGTGGTCACGTTGCCGTCTTGGTCGTGTTGCCCTTCGAACGGGTCGATTCCGTCAACGCCGATTTCCGCGCGCCCGGCATCCGTTGTCGGATCTGAACATACGGCCAATACGCGCACGCCAGGTACGACGCGGCGCCACTCGGCGATGGTCTGTGCCACCAACGCAATGCTGGGCGTGAACACCGCGACTGTGCGGGCCCCGACTTCGAGCGCGTGCCACGGTCCGATGAGAGTCTTGCCGGTACCGCATGCCATCCGCAGCTGCGCTCGTTCCCCTGCGTCGGCTAGCTCGTCGAGCGCGGCACGCTGATGCGGACGCGGTTGCGGCACAGCATCACTGATCGGTGAATACCCCTGCAGTAGCGCAGTCATGCCGCCACCTGCTGCTCGCCCCGAAGTTTGGCCATCGCCCCTTCAATGAGCCCGCGGACCTTGACGACGGGGAGCCGATACTTGTCTGCGACTTCGGTCACCGACTGCGGCTCTCCCGTATCCAGCCCGAACACTTCGGAAATGACTCGCCGCTCGCGATAAGAGAGCCGCTCCATCAACTGCGAAAGCTGCTGGGCAGCACAGTCATGAGCATCATCCCGGTCGCCACAGTCTCGACCTGCCAGGAGGTCGAGCAGGCTGGAGGCGCCATCGCGACCTCCCTCGCTTAGCGGTGCGTCCAGAGAAACTGCGCGGGACATCATGGCGCGCATCTGAGCGATGCCCATTGGGCTGACACCCATCACGGCTGCGAGATCAGCATCGCTAGGCGTCCTACCCAGGTCAGTACCCAGCTGGGAGGTGACCATGAGCAGTTCCCTGCAACGCTCCTGGTCGCTGGAAGACAGCGCGGCGGGCGTTGCCTTGGCGATCGCTCGCTGTTGATGGAGACGCACCCAATGAAGCGCGTACGTGGAGAACTTGAATCCCTGTGTGTAGTCGAATTTTTGAACAGCCCGAATGACGCCGACCATCCCTTCGGCGGTGAGGTCTTCCACTGTCAGCAACGCACTGGCGCCCCTTACCGCCCGCTTACGCGCCCACCACGCGGAGAGCCGAACATTCGCGGTCACGAAATGCTCGAATGCTGCTCGACCGTCCGCAGCGACCAATCTCAACTGTGCCGGGGTGTACGGCGAGGCTCCCTTGGCGAGTAGGAACTGTGCGTACAAGCCGGCCTCTATCCGCTTGGCAAGCTCCACTTCTTGCTCCGCGGTCAACAACTCGGGCAGATCCTTGGGAAGATCCGTCTGCTTCACTAAATGCATGGCCGTGCTCACATCTCCCTGAGACGCGACACAATCGCGTGTGGGCCGTAAGTGACGTACCCCTCTCGGACTCCTCCAATGGAGGGATCCTCTACGCGGAGCCGAGCCCCATGCTCGAAGAAGTCTCCCGCCCGAAGCGGCTCAGCGTGGATCTCGGTAGTCCTCATAGCGACCACTGATCCGGCATGCACGGCGTCTCCCCCAGCGGCACAACGATCTCATCCTCGTCGCCACCCGCGTACTCATCGCAGCGCTGATCGCCCTGTTGTTCATCACCTTCGTGGTCTTCGTGATCGCTATCGAGTTCGTCGTCCGAATCACCGAACGACACCACGACGCCGAACGTCGGACGTGGCTTATTCCCCTCTCGGCGGGCGTATTCGTCGGACGCCTCGAAATCAGGCACCGTACGGATATGCTCAATCACCGCGTCCGAGATCTGCTCACCGTCGTGACGAGCGGCGACCGTCAGGCGGCACACCCGCATCTTCTGCGCGTTGTGATCGGCGGGCACCGACACCACATCGGCCGGGTCCACCAACACCACCAGCATCTGCTCGCTGAAATCGCTGGCATAGTTGTAGGTTCCGACATGCAGGCCCACCGAGCACGCCGAGTGCCTGTCTGGGTTGACCAGATCACGGTCCATCCACACCGTCGCACCGACCGGGTACGGAATGTTCCCGGTAATGGTCTCGCTGGTGCCGTCCTGGTGGACCACCGTCACCGCCTCACGACCGGCGTGCGCCGAGAAGCCATCGTTGCGTACCGACTTGTAGCCGACGATCAGCCCGTCGGTGGTCAGCACGAAGCCTCCGGCCTTGAGCCAGCCGAACAGCTGTGAGCGCGATGCGGCCGACGGGTTCCGCTCCAGACGGCGCAGGAACGCCCCCAGTGGTGCCATGTCGGCGGTCTCGCGGGCAAGCCGCAGCGCGGTAGACAGCACTGTCTCGGCCACCGGGTCACCGTGAGTGACCCGGTAGGCGTCGTCGGCGTCGTCGTCGTTGCCGTCCACTACCGACACCGCCTCGGCGACGGCTGCTTTTACGGTCACCCGCACCACCTCCACCAGGCTCTTGACGGTGGCGAAGTCCTGGCCGTGGTCATCAACCAGGTAGGTCCGCACGTTCTGGTAGGCGGGGTCGGCGGAGCCGACCATCACGGTGTCATCGCCTTCGGTGACGATGATGGAGTTGGCGTCGATGAATGCGCGCATGGTGTGTGTTTCCTTGTCTTTCGAAGCTCGATGGGGAGATACCGGTCAGGCAGCGTTAGCGGAGGCGTTGTCGGCGGTGGGCAATCGCGGCGGGGTGTGCACGATGTAGTCCACAAAGTTCCGGCGGTCGAATTCAGAGACGCTGCCTCGCATGTGGTCCAGCAGCGGGTACGCCTTGTTCAGTGCTGTAGTCAGCTGCCGCACCTCGGCCAGGGCGCCGCTGCCGACCCCCAGGACAGCCGCACGGGCCATCACATTGGCATGGTCGACGGACAGAGCCCGGCGGGCAGTTTCGATCTCGGCTAGGCGCACCACCATCTCGCGCAGCGGATGGTTCGGGTCGATCCGGTCCACCACCTCAGCGGCGAGCCCCAAGCGCACCTTGTCGCTGGTCCAGTAGGGCTGCGCGTCCACCGCAGCGGCGATACGTTCGATGTCGGTCCAACCGGCGGACTCGGCGTCGAACCGCGCCCGCGCCCACTGGTGATAGGGCTGCGCCTCGGGGACCGCAGCCAGCAACGGACCCGGTTTGCGCCTACCCAGGTAGACCGCCACTGCCACAATGGAATCCAGTCGGGAATCGTGGCTGTAGTGAGGGTCGCCCTCGATGTACCAGACCGGCAACCCGAGCGCGGCGATCTCCGCGCCGGTCAGCACCTGCCGGGTCTGCGGCCCGCCATCCGTGGCGACCATGCGGGTCTCGTATCCGGACAGCCCGCTGCGCGGTGCGCGCTTAGTTGTCGTGGCCGCCAGCCACTCGGTGAAGCTGTACACGGTGACACCGGGGGTGTCGGCACTGATCGGCCAGACCTGCCCGGTAGCGGTGTCGCCTTCTCCCAGTATCGGAAGATCGATGCGGTCGGAGCCTTCGACGATTGGGACCACCCACCGAGCCTCAGAATGCGTTTCAGCCATCAGCGTGGCGAAGCTGCGCAGGCCACGTCGCGCGGGAACACCGGTAACCACCACAACGTCTTTGAGGACACGTTCAGCTGCCAACGCGGTAAACACCACCTCGTCGGCCTCGGCGATCTTCCAACGCCGCCGGTTGGTGCGCCGCCCCTTTTCCGACCCGAACCGCACACCCGAACCGGCGGGCACCACGGCGTGAAACGGGACCGGCAGCAGATCGGCGCGGGCCACATCGCCCAGGATGCTGGCGCGCAGAGTCGCAGCGGCGTGCACGTCGGTCAGTGCCAGGGTCGCCACGTCTTCTTCAAGGTCTCCGTAGACCTGCGCGAATGTCTCGAGCGCGGCGTCCACGGCGGTCAGCGTGCGCTCAGTGGCGACCACTGATTCGCGACTGGGAGTGTGATCGAACGAACCGATGGGCAGTTCGATCACAGCCGCCTGTAGCCGCGTGGCCCCAAGAACCTGGTCGACCACCTCTGGAACGGCGTCGAACAGTGTGCCGCCGGACAGCACCGCGACGGTGCGATCCCCCGCGCGCAGGCAGCCGACGGGTCCGATCCAGCGCAGCCCACCCGACAGGCTCGCCACCGGCTTACCGTCCACCAGGACGGTGCCTTCGGGGTGGGCCGAGGCGACCTCACGGATGACCGTGTTCCACTTGTCGATCTGGCCTGTGACTTCCACGGCGACGGTGATCGTGGTGCCGTTGGGCAGGTCACTGGGAGCATCAGCGAGTAGCACCTGATGGGTGAGATCACGAGCGGCGCGCACCAGTGTGCGGCGGCCGCCCTTGATGGTGTCCACCAGGAACGATTCGGCCACTGTGAGAGCCGATTTCGCGCCGACACCAAGACCGCCGATCTGGTCGTTGCTGTCGCGCTTGGTCGAAGCGGCGAACGCCAGGAACGTGGCTTCAACCTCGGCTGCGGACATACCTATACCGGCGTCGGTGACAATGAGGTTGGGTTCCAGTTCGGTTGGGCTGGTCACCTGCACCGGGGCGGTACTGCCCGCCACGCGAGTGGCGTCAACGGCGTTGGAGACGTACTCGCGCACCACCGCCAGGCGACGGTCGGCGTAGAGGTTGATGAGGATATCCATCATGCGTCGCGCCCCCTCGGGGTCCACGCGGCTGGCCATCGTCGGTGCCGAAGCGGTGACATCGCCAGTGGTGACCAGTGTCGAGGTGGGGGCGGGAAGACGCATTTCAAGCTCCTGAAGGGGTGTCGGCTGATCTCTATTTTAGAGATTACACACAGCCGCCGACAAGTTCGCGTTGTGCAATAAATGCGGTGTTAGTCAGCCACTAGTCAGTCAAGATTCCGTCCTCGACGAGCCACTGAACCAGGCGCGCTGCAACTGTGGGCGCGTGCGGCCACCCCAATGCGCGCAGATCGTCACTGGGACCGGGAATGCGACGTTCGATGGCCGGCTCCAGCACCTCGATGCACCACATGGCCGGATCGGCTCCCCACTGCGCGGGACCGAGACCACCCATGAGCGCGGCGGCGAACTGCCGTGCCACGCAGGCGCGGTCGGGCCAGCCGAGATCATCGGCGCTGCGGCCGGCCAGAAACAGCGCCGCTTCGGCTGCGACTCGCGATGCGCTCTCAGACATGGGTTCTCCTTGCGTTCCAGGCGGGACATCGTTGGCAGGAAACCATTTCCCGGCCGCTCGACCTAGCCACATGCACCGACACACCGGGGCGCAGCCTGCCGCCGGTCACGGGCTACGGCTCGGTCGCAGGAAGGACGTGACAGCTACCAGCCTGGGCTCGTCGCGCCGCGTGCCCCCGCCGATGGGGTCGCCTGACACTGTGGCGACGCACCTGGCCCCCACGAAAGGAACCGCCCAGTGCAGATCACCGTGAAATTCACCGACGTCTATGACGGCCAGGAGTATCCGCGCACAGAGACCTTCGACGTGCCAGCTCCGACTGGCGGCCTCGACGAGTGGGCCGATGAACATCTGCGCCCACGCACTGGCAGCGATGCCGGTGCCGACGAGTCCGGTTACTTCGCCGAGATCGCCACCTGTTCCGACGATCCGGGACTGGTCGGCCGCGAATTTAGCTGGGACGTCTGATGGCCTGGGAGCTGACCACCGCCGACCCAAGTGCGGGCGAGCCTGCAGTCACGCGTCACGCCACCTACGACGAGGTGCTCGACCACATTCGCGCCACCTACGATCCCGGCGGCTATTACGCCGACGAGGGCAGCGGGAGTCTGCAGAACTACCTCCACGGCGAGGGATACGAGTTCGACTACCGCGAACTCCCCAACTGAACGGACCGCAGGATGCAGTGGATGTTCAGGACGCACCTGCCGTCAGTTCAGGTGTGCCCGTGAGGCTTTGGAGCGGCGACTTTCGCGTTGACCAGAGCACACGCCGTGCGTGTGGGCGCGTAACGACGCCTGAACGCCGCTCTGAATAGGACCCCGGTGGCGGCCAGCGCGGCGGGAACGACGGGATGCAGAGAAGCCCCTTCGGTGATATTCTCTATTTTAGAGATTTACGAAGAGCAATCACCGACCCTGTCGCGAGACCCGCAGAACCCGAACCGCCTCCACAGTTGCCGCGGTCGATCACCGCTCCAACGCCGTCAACCAGAACAGACAAGGAATGCCATCTATGTCCGCACCCGCGCTAACGGCCACACTCCCCGACTGGGCACAAGTTCTCCCACAGCATCTGGCCTCCGGGACTCTGGAGGGCCGAAGTGTGATCTTCTACCGCCACATCGACGGGGTGTTCTGGGACTCCGCGTGCCGGATGTGCCAGGGGCGCACCGCTGTCAACGAGCTCATGCCCAATCACCGCACCTCTCCAGCATGCCGCTCCGGCGGCCACCACCACTGCACCTGCGACGCCTGCTTCTGAACGGAAAGGACGAACGATGCGCGTATTCGGACGGGATCTGACAGAGGGTGACGTGGTTGTTCTCAGCGGCGTGAACTGCCACATCCGGTCCATCCTCGGCGGTGATTCGTACCGGGATCTGTTCACTGACAAGGGCTACCACCTCGTCAAACCCGGTTTCACCTATACGGTGTTGGAGCGCGGCGGCGTCGCCGCGACGGACGCCGAATCCAAGATCTGAGACTTCCGCGCCCAGCTTTCCCGGGGCCGGGCCCACGGCACTGTCGTCCTGCGCCGTTATATTGCGACTCACACGCTGCATGCAGGTCGGAGGGGAAGATGGCTGGACGTTCGCACCGGTGGGATGCATTCAGCATGCCGTGGATCGCCGAGGCACTCGCAGATTCCGAACGCTGCTACCAGGCCTCGATCGACGAGATCGACACCGTCCCAGACGAGATGAAGAACCACCCCACCAGGCCGTACATGAAAATGTTCGCCGACAACATCGCTGACGCCGAGCTGTACTGGATGAGCCGCACAGCGGCATCCGTTGCAGCAGACCTCGCCAGCCGCGATATGCCGGAGACCACTTTCCAAGAGCTGATCACCACGTCAGATCTGGCACCAGTCGGGCTGATGCTGTGGCCGAAACCGCTGGCCACATTCAGTTGGCGAAGCATTGACATGAAAGACGCGGGCCAATCAACGGTTCCGGTCACCTGGGACGGTATCGCTTGGATCTATGACCAGACCCACATCACCAGCTACCTGCTCTCCCAGATGCGCGATCCACGCAAGCACGGACAGCTCAGCGACATGCGCCCCAAAACATCACCAGGAAAAGTACTCCGCTTCGACCAGCACGAGCTAGCCACAGTGGTCGACCGCGGTTCCGGCGTCCTCGACCTGGTAAGCCCGCTCGACGACCCCGAACTGAATCAATCCGGACCACCCACACTGACGGCCACAGTGCTCTCGCTGCTCGCACTGATCGGCCAGCAGCGCGTTGTCACCCAGAAACGGGTCAACACTGGCCCGGCCAAGAAATCAACCCGCACCACACGCAACGACGTCACGATGCTCGACATTCTGCGCCCACCTGGAGTCAGCGGCGTCAACGGCAACCCAGACAACGACGATCGCGCCTACCGTCGATGGTTCGTACGTGGCCACTACAAGCACCAACCACACGGCCCACAAAACAGCCTGCGCAAACTGATCTACGTCTCCCTGCACACCGCCGGCCATCCCGACGCACCCGACCCGACCGGCCCACCGCCGCCACGTGTCTCAGGCATCTACGGCAAGAAGTTCAAGCGTCGGTAGCACTCCGGCTACAGTTTCACCCCGATCAACTCGCGCGGCCGTACTCGTCGACACGGTTCCCCTGCCGGTCGACAAGCTGATACTCCTGCCACGGTTCCAGCTCTGGGGCGCGTCCGTCACGCAGATGCTCGACAGTGACCGGGATCGGTGTCCGAGGCAGGTCACCGCGGCACTGTCGCAGCCTGATCGCGGTACGAACGCTCTTGTCCGACACCAGGAACCCGCCATGGTTGACGGGGAAGTCGCGCTGTACCCATGCCCCGCCCTCGATGCGGCACCAACGCTGCTTGGCCGCCTCGATCGCCAGCAGCGCTCCGCGTTCGATCATGCGCAGCACGGTTCGTTCACTGACACCGAGGTGGTTGGCCGTGTCATTGACAGTCTGGTTGTAGCCACCGAACCGCCTGTGCTTGATCGTTCGATACGGCCGGACCGTCTGCCGGTAGCGCACCAAACCGGGGCCGTAAACCTCGCTTTCATGCAATCGATGGTTCCCCGACCCGAAGCGCACCGCGTGCAAGGTTCCGATCCTGGCCAGATAGCGAACCTCAGATGCGGGTCGCTCGACAATCTGGGCGGCCTGGTCAAAAGTGAGGTATTCCGCGGTGACGCTGCGCCGTTGACGCGGATCACCGATCCTCAGCTTCGGGCACATCCGCGCCACCTTGGCACTGAACACCCCTGCCGCAACCAGATCGACGGTGCGGATCCGAAGATCGCGGCCGCGGCGCTGGGCCGGCAGCAGCCCTTCGGCGACAAGCGCCTCGATGACATTCGGTCGGGTGCCGGCGAACGTAGCCGCGCTGGAACGCGTGTGCAGTGCCAATGCGGGGTCGATGTCGGGTTGGCTCCACTTCAGCCACGCCAGGAAGTTCTCCACGTGCGCATCGGTCAGATTCGCACCCCGTTCAGCAGCGGCGCGACGGCGGTCGCAAGCCTCGGCGGCGCGTGCTGGTTTGGCGGCCTGGGCGGCAACGAGCGCATCCACCTCGTGGCGCCGTAACCACAGCTTGGATCCGGAGGTGACTATTTCGAGCTTGCCAGCAGCGGCACGGCGGCGCAGGGTGCGTACGGTTACACCGATCTTGTCGGCAGCCATCGCGATCGGCACCAGCAGTGGGTCCTTCATCAAGCCACCGGGCGGAAGGCCCCGAGACTTGCGGATCTTGTCGCTGCGCAGCTGGAGCACAGCGAACAAGTCGTCTTGACAGACCCGCGTCGTCCCAGCAATGGTCCAGGTGATGGCCCCTCCGCGCTGCAGCGCCTTGCGGGTCCCTGAGGTACTGATCCCCATCATCGAGGCAGCATCCGCCATAGTGAAGCACTGCAGGCCCGATACCTGGTCGCGGATCATCCTGTTTTTGCGCCGAAGCAGGCCGGGAGCGACACCATCGGTTCGGCGGCGGTTCTCGGCGATCGCCGCGCGGACTTCGGCGTCGATGCGATACGCCTCCTCGAAATAGATGCGGCGCAGCGAGGATTTCTTGTAAGGAATCCCCCACACCATCAGGATGTCTTCCGGGACCATTGCCCGTTCACGCCGACCCACACAGCGCCACATCAAATTGCGCGGCTTCATATCCGGGTTGGCCTTGGCAAACCTGCGCCACCACCGCCACATCGTTTGCGGATGCAACCGCAAGATGCGGGCCACCTCCTCGGCAGGCACACCGCGGTCGAGTGCTCCGCGAGGGCGGTTGGTGGCCCAGCCGCAGCCCATCTCTGGAGGCAGACCTGCCGCCAAGATGTTGCCCATCGCCCACACGTAGTCCGATCGGATACGGATCGTTCCGAACATCCGCAACGCGGGCAGTCCCCCTCCCAGGGTCATGCGGCGCACCCGCTCCCTCCCCAATCCCAGCTGAGCGGCTGTCTCAGCGAGGGTGAGCATGCGGACCGGCTGGTTGTGGCACGCGGGATAGAAACCGCGGTCCGGGTTCGGAGTGCCCAGCAAGGCGTCGATCTCGCGGACCCGATCGTCTGGCAGCGGTTCGGCTTCCAGATCCCGGCCCGGGTAGAGCAGCTCAGTGACCAGTGTCCGGTCGTCGACTGACGGCGGGGCGGGCACCTCGAGCCGCGTCTGCTGCTCTTGCTGCTCGTCGTAGGCCGCCATCGCTGTCATGGACTGCAGCATCATCTGGCGTTCTTCGGGGGTCAGGCCTTCGCACGCGGAACGTAGCCACTCGGGCAGCTCGTCGAAGTCGCACTGGGTGTAGTCCGCGGCCATGGGCGTCAACGTAATGGCCACACGCGGAGGCGCTTTCCTGCGACGCGGGGCACGCCGAGCAGCCGACAAAATCACAACACGCTCGAACAGGTTTTCGACAGGCCGGTTCTCGTGTCCGGTTCCTGTTTCCGTCTGGATTTGTCGGATGTAAATTGTCCCGGCCGCGCTGAACCTCCCCGTACTTCGATGTAAATTACCCGTTTGACCTGTGGTAACTGTCAAGGTTCTGGTTAATTCACTGCTCAGCTGGGCAAACACGCAACTGTCGTGGGAATGGGGGGTGCCTCCGGCAGCGGATATTCTCTGTTTCAGAGAGAGTGCAGGTAAAGATATGTATCTAGAACAACTAACTAATGAGCTTTCACCTATAGACCCTGTTGCCCCTGTCACGCCGGGTTGTCCGAGGCACCCCCCATTCCCACGACAGCTACGCATTGCTGCAGGTGAACCGAAAAGTCACCGATTTACTGACAGTTACCGCAGGTCAAATGGGTAATTTACCGCGAAACTCGGGGAGGTCCAGCTAGCAGCGAACCGCAGCGAAGACGAACACCCGAGTAGGCGTTCGAGCATTTGGAACTGGTCGTGCTGGCATGCACTTGCGCCTCATGAACGAGCACTAGCGGAACCTTGGTGCAGTGGCGGTCCAGAGCCCGGTCTGCGCATCCTGGATGGTGGATGGATCAGTAATCGCACCGGCCCGGAGGGTGGCGAAACCGCCCAGTCCGGTGGCGTGGCCCGCCGGCGCCCGGATCAGGTCAGTTCACGAGCAGCTGCGCTGAGTCCCATGGTGTGGCTTCGGTGGCCGCCTCGACCAGATTGCCGTCGGCGTCGAAGCCTACGAACAGGGTTCCGATCTTGCCGCTGGAGCTGGCGGTCACCGTCGCCCGCCCGCCCGTGCGAGCGCTGACCAGCGACGGGGAGCTGTCGTCGAGGATCATGAAATCTGTCCCGGCGAACCGGACCCGCTTGGCCACCAGCGACGCTGGCGCCACGCCTTCACGCTCTTCGCGCTGCACGTCCGACCAGATCTTTCGGAGACCGACGACGATTGCGGCCGCTCCCCCAAACACGAGCCAGGTCGGGCCGCCTTCAGAAAAGTAGAAGGCCACCGCGAGCAGACCAACGCTTGTGAAGAGTGCACCGCCGGGGTCGTGCTGTTTCATGGTCCGCTCCTTTCGTCAGATCCGTTCGGATGTGCAAGTGTTGCCTGCTGCGAGCAAATCTAACGCGGCAAGCGCCAATCATTCTCGCGTTGGCTGTCACGTCCTTCTTCCTGCTGGAGATCTTGATCGCCTCGGCCATTTTGGAAGACGGCTGACGCGCGACTAAAGAGTGTCGAGCAACGCCACGGAAGACCGGGCCCGGCCGGCCGATTAGGATGCGGTCATGATCTGGACGCTTCACGCCAGCACCAACAAATGCCTGTACAAGGCCAGGATTCATGGCGTCGCAGATATTGAAGACACCATCCGCGCGCAACGACTCGAGACCATTACAAGTCCCGGCGGGAGCCTAGTTTTCTGGTTCTCGCCGTATAGGACCATCCAGGTGCTGAATCATGTTGGCGTCGAGATGCTGCTCGCGGCGTCGGATTTCACAGCTCGCGATGTTCCGTTGCTGTATGGCGGCGTTGTTGTTTCCGGTCGCGACGCGGCTGGCAGACTGGCAAGTCTGACTGATGAGCAGATGCGCTGGTTAATAAACGTGGAGCCCGGACGTCGCGAGGATTGGGTTTTGTCCCGGCGTTTCGCCCGGGCGGAGAAGGAGCTGCGCCGCCGGTCCCGCTCTGAGCATGCGGCATTGGAGGCTTCGCTGTGGGAGAAGTTCTTGCCGCCATCCGACTGAATCCGGCCGACGTAGCTATCACTTAGGACGCACCACTAATCACGGCTTCAGCAATATCTTCACGATACCGACACCGGTCGCTAAGAGAGGCACCCCTCGGGTGATCGCCGTTCACTCTGTTCATCGATCGCTGGAATGCGGTTGCCGACAGGAGAACCAGGCGTCCCGCACGTTCGAACTGCCCCATCTGCCGACCGGGGCTGCACTTGGCCGGCTGAGTGATCGGTGTCGCGGTTGCGGATCGGCAATCCGGAACATAACGTATACAGATAGTTTCATCTGCATACGTTATGTTCCAATGACAGTGCGAATCACCTTTCGAAGCGAAACGTACACAGGTATGATCATCTGTACACGTTTCGTTTCACTGTGCGATTGAGGAGGTGACCTGTGGAAGCCCTCACCCCGAACACGGCCAAGCTGCGGGGACTGTCGCGCAGCGCGCTCTACCGCCTCGCGAACGACGGACGGATGGACCGCATCGCACGGGGGATCTACCTGCCCGTTAACGCGCCGGCTGCCGACTGGGACCAACTCGAAGCCGCGACCCGACGTACCGACGCGACGATCTGCCTGACGTCTGCTCTCGCCTATCACGACTTGACCGACGCGATCCCCTCCACGCTGGACGTCGCGATCCGGCGAGGGGCGCGCCCACCGGCCAGCACAGGTGCCATCACGTGGCACCTGTTCGATCGGGACACGTTCGACATTGGCCGCGAGCAGATCACGATCGCCGGATCGGACCAAACGATCGGGATCTATTCCCCGGAACGCTCGATCGCCGACGCGTTCCGCCTCCGCGGCGAGGTCGGACACGAGCTGGCACGCGATGCGTTGCGCGAATGGCTGCGCCGCGGTGGAAAGCCCGCGCGGTTGATCGACATCGCGACCCGGCTTCCGAGGGCCAAGACCCCCGCTCTGCGCGCGCTGGAGATGTTGGGTTGAGCGACGGCGACAAGGTGTTCCGCCGCATCCAGTCCGCCGCCCGCTCGGCCAAGGACAGGGGCGGCCCCGCCGCGCCGACCCAGGAGTACTTGATCCGTCATGTTCTCGAGTCGTTCCTGGACCGGCTCACCCGCACGCCGCACGCCCGTGACTTCATCCTCAAAGGCGGGATCCTATTGGCCGCCTACGGTGTTCGCCGACCGACGAAGGACGCTGACGCTAACGCTGCCAGCGCCGACGTCACCGCGCAGCACCTCGTCGACGTGGTCCGCGATATCGCCGCTGTGGCCGTCGACGACGGAGTCGTCTTCGACATCGACGCAATCACCGTTCAGGACATCCGCGAGCAAGCCGAATACCCCGGCTTGCGCGTGCGGGTTCCTGCGACGATCGGTCGGTGGAAAGGCGTAGCGCTGTGGGACGTTTCCACCGGTGACCCGGTCGTTCCGGCGCCCCGGCCGGTGACCATCGAGCGGATTCTCGGCGACCCGATCACGCTGCTCGGCTACGCCGCCGAGACCAGCATGGCCGAGAAGGGCGTGACGATCCTCGAGCGCGGCATCACCAGCACCCGCTGGCGGGACTATGTCGACATAGTCGCGCTCGGTCGGGCGGGCTTCGACGAGGCGGAGCTTCTGCGCGCGGCCCGGGCCGTCGCGGGATACCGAAGGGTTGTGCTCGGTCCGGTTGCTCCGCTCCTGGAGGGCTACGGCGCAGTGGGACAGGCGAAGTGGGCCGCGTGGCGGCGCAAGGAGGGCGTCGAGTCCCTCTGCGAGGAGACCCTCGATGACCAGGCCGCCCTGGTCGCAGCCTTCCTCGACTCCACCTTCTCCCTCGGCCCCGGGTAACCGCCCGCCTGGCCGACGGTCGGCGGGCACGTCCCCCTGCCGAACGGCCGACCGGCCTTTCGTTACGACGCACTGCACGTGCCTTCGACCGGCCCATTGAGTGCCCACGGCGCATCCGCCTTCCGAGCCGATAGTCCTCAGCGGGATACCGCCGCGTAAATGGTGTCGGCGCCCCTGATTCGCCGCACGCAGGCACGCTACAAGCGCTGCCGCGCCGGACACCCGCGTCAGCTGCGCGCTGTGGCACAGTGCGCGACAACGGGGCGCAGACGGAAGGGACTGCAATGGCCAATTGTGAAGTCAATCGACCGCTTGAAGTCTTCGAAATGGCACTGACACAGCGTCTGATGGACACGTTCGAGCCGATGATCGAGCGCGCGACAGCCGAACAACTCGACAGGCTGGCCACCCTCGTTGAGACCCGCCGGACCCACCTTGCCGACCCGGTAGATCAGGCCCGCCGCATTGCGGCTTTTAAGCGCGCCGCGATGGAGCTGGCGCGAGAATCAAGCGGCGATGACCCGTTGCCCGCAGGCGCCGTGTTGTTCTACGCAATCGAAACCGAATCCATGCTGACCGGCCAGCCGCCGAACGAGATAGCGGCTGGAGATCCGGCTGCCGCGGAGGCGCTCGAGGAGATAGCGCGTACCGGCCGCAGAACCCATGTCATGCGGGGGTGGCTGCATCAGAATTGGGAAATTGTGTCGCAGCGCGCCTCAACGATTCTGAGCGTCGAAGCGATCACCGCTGCGGGGTGATGAGTTTGCAAGCGCCACAGTCTTTCTCGCCGTCCAGACACCAGCTCATGCCCGCTCGCCTGCGGGCGGCGGTCAACGATCCAGGTTCGCGATATCCCTGAGTAAGTTGGACCAGATACGGGCGACGACGCCGTAACGGACCCGGTCCTCGACCAGCACAGTTTCGTCACTGTCGAGCACGCCGGCACCGCGCACGGCGACGCTGGCTAGCAGGAACACCGTCTCGATCCGGTCCCGCAGCTCAGCGTATTCGGTGTCGGTGAGGTTGACCGTTTCAGCCGCCCCAGCGGAGCCGAGCGTGGTGGGGATGGTGCTGGTTTTCATCGCGAACCTTTCGACGGACGAGTGACATAGACGGCGGCATGTGGACCGAATAGCTGCTCCCAAATGGCATCGAGCGCTGGCCGGTCAGCTTCGGTGTAGGTGAACGATCGCAGTCCTGTCCCCCTCGGAGCCCCTGACTTGCGAAGGGCAGGGAGGGACTCGATGCCGCGATTGCCCAGGAATGCGTCGAATTCCGGCTCCAACGCTTCGGCCACGGCCGAGGTCATCCCCCGCTGCTGCAGGTAGTCGCGCAAGCGCAGCGGAGCATCGCCGGGGTCGATGTCCGCGATCTCGCCGAGTGCGCCGGCAAGGGCTCGGCGCGCCTCGGCTTCCAAATGATCCGCGTCGACAAGGTCCCGAAACGCGCGCAGCACCGTCGCTTTGGCGTGCACTGCCTCGACGACGCACGCCAGCCGATCCCCACCGACACGCGGGTTGGCCCCAGCGATCTCCCCAGCCGCGGGTGCGGGTGGATCCAGTGCTGGAGATGTCCCATTGAAGTACGCATCGAGAGCATCGGCGGCCTCGGCCTGAAATGCCTCGATGATCGGACGGGCGTCATCGGAGACACGGTTGGTGTCGATGGTTGCCAGCCACATCGTGAAGGTGCGGCGGTCGATCATGACCATCTCGCGGTTCTTGCCATCCTCCGCGACCGTGGAGACGAGCTCCATGGTTGCCCAAGACTTCCCCTTAAGCTTCTGAAGTTGGCCCGAGTAGTCGACATTGATCGATTCGCAGCCGTGACGAAGCGACACCATCGGCGTGCTGTCGATCAGGGTCGCGACGATTTCGCGGTTGGTACCGGGCACCGCGATCGGAATGAGTTCAGCGCTCATCAAATCCCCCCAAGCCTCAAAACGTACGTTAACTATTGCGTACGTTCGCGCGTACGTCAAGATAATCGCGCCCTGAACACGGACCCAAACGTTCGTGTCCCCGAGATCGTCTACCGCGCAGCTCGCTGGACTTCGCCAGTCCCGTAGCCGACACTTACCCTGTGCGCGAACCTATGCAGCCACCAGAGGCGGAGTTTTTAGAACGTCTGCGTACCGCAGCAAAGCCCAGCCTTTCGGTACGCGCGGCCGCCAAGGAGGCTGGCATCTCAGATTCGCGATGGCGACAGATCATCAAGGGCTATCGGCAGGAGACGAAAGACCTGCGTATCCCTGTCCGTGCACCCGCCGATACCTTGGCCCGGATGGCAACGGTTGTTCAAGCCTCCCCTGAAGAACTTGATGCTGTTGGCCGAAGTGACGCGGCCGACATCATGCGCGCCGCTGCTGATCGCATGATGTCGGCGCTCGACGAACGAGAACGCAAGCCCGAAGGATTGGCTGAGACTGCTTCGGTCCAGGCTCTCGGGAATCGGGCCGCCAGGTACATCTCGGAGCATCCGATGTTGGTCGATGGGGTTTCCATCGAAGAACTCGCCGAAAGATTCAAAACCCTGCTCGACATGGTCGACAACAGCCAGGCCACGCATCAGGCGATGACCCAGCTGGCCCGACAACTTGAGGCGGCGACCGACAACAATCCGGAGTTTCCAACGCCATCCGAAATCGAGCAGTCCCTACACGAGGCCCGACGGGGAGCTGTCGAATTCCGGACATTCCTGGCCGACGTGATGTTCCAAGTAATGACGACCGCAAATTCCGCGACCGCTGCAGAGCTCAAATCGCTGCTACGGCCCCTGTACGACCGCGCGATCACCGGAGGGGCTTCACCGCACGCAGACGACAGCGAGGCACCTCGCGGTTGACCACAACCGCATAGTTCCTGATTCCATGGTCATTCATCAGGAATGGAAGCTGCTTCCGGCCGTGGGCTGAGAGCGGGCTACGCCCTTTAGCCGGATTCTTAAAAGGACGTGACAACGCGTGCGCAGGCCAGTAGCACACGGGTGCGACAATTGAGCGATGAACAGGCGCACGGCACTATTGGCGGCTGTGGTGGTTACGGCCAGCGCAGCGGTGTCGGCATGCTCGTCCAGCGATGCCGCCGAGAGCGCTCCTACACCTGTTTCACACGCGGTTCCCACAGCGGACACCGCTAAGGGTCCGGCGGCGCCCGCACAGCGGTGGATTGACGTGGGCGGAACCGCTGTCCCCCAAGCAGATGCGGCCGGCATCCAATATGGTGCGCAGCCTTACCCAGGTATCAACATCGGACAAGGTCAGATCGGCACCTCACCAAACAAGTGCACTCTCGGACCACTGGCCCGACGGATCGCCGACGGCGCTTACGTTTTCGTGACCGCTGGCCACTGCGACGAACGCCCTGGAGAGGTGGTCAGCATCTGGTCCGGCCCCAACGGCGAAGGCCCGAAAGTAGTGGGAACGCTCACCGGGGAATTCGATGACGAAGCCACAGGCCAAGACTCAGCGCTACTGGAGACTGTCCTCGCACCTGCGCCCGACGCCACCAAGATCGCCGGAAAATTTCCGATCAGCGGGGTGATGCCCGAAGCCGAGGTGCGGAAACTGCCAGCCGGAACCCCGATCTGTCTGGACGGTGCACGCAGCGGGGTGGTGTGCGGGCCGCTGGTCCGAACCGACTGGGACACGATCAAATTCGGCACCAACGCTATAGGAGGAGACTCGGGCTCCCCTGTGTTCCTCGTCGGCGCGGACAATCGGGCTGTGCTGATCGGGATCTTCAAAGGCGAGCACGGAGCGACTGCGCTGGATGCGGCCACCTACCTGCAGCCGGCCCTCGACCGTCTCGGTGTCGAGATCGTCACCGGCTGACCCGCGCCGCCGACACATCGGAGGTGCATCGGCCGTCCACTTCCAACCCAAATTCATCAAGGCTGCAGAAAATGGTCGCATCTGCCTGGGTAAGCCCGCGCGACGAAGACCAAGCCCGCCAATCCCGTCGTCCGATCTGTAGTCATCAGCGTACCCATCCGATGTGGATCTGGCGTCTAGGACTCGTCTGCCCGCCAGGAGCGCCGGAAAAGCCCGTGGCTGAAGTCAGGATCCGCCGAGGTTCCTGTGAAATCCGGCAATGCATCTGCTGTGACGTTACGCAGGGTCGCCGCGGTGAAGGCGTCGGTGCCTTCGAGGTCCTCAATTAGCCGTTGTCGGTGCTGTTCTAGGGGCTCAAGTACTTCAGCCACCTTTAACGCCGCGTTGAACGAGGCCTGCTGGGCGGCGGCGACGATGAGCCGGCTCAGCCGGTCACGATCCATGTACCGTGTGTCGTCGGCCAGTTCGATGTCAACGAGGTTGCCGGAGGTCGTGACCCATGCGCGGACCAGCCCGTTGTCGGATACACCGTCGACCCGGCCGATGGAGTCGATGGCTTGTCGAGCTCGCCGGAACGCTTCGGCTTGACCTTCGAGGCTGTCGAGGTCGAGATCCGGGTCGAAGCGGTGGTCGTCACTCATTCGGGGAGCCGTTCCATGGCGCGCCGAGCTTCTTTGCGGATCGACGCGTCGCTGTGGGTGAGGTAGGGCTCGATCCGTGCCCGGACACCGTGTGCCTTCATCTGGATCAGGGCGCGAATCGAGAAATACGTGAAGGTGTCGAGAAACCTCAACGCCAGATCGCGCGCCTCGTCGGTTTTCACCTTGCCCAGGTACTCGATCAGCGGGCCCGCCGCTGCGCCCTGAGGCCGCAACTCGTCGATGAGTTCAGCGATAAGGGCGAAGTCGCGTTTGGTGGCGATACGGGCCAGTGCCACTGTGGCGTAACCGATTAGGCCGCTGCGCATCGGTGGTTGTCGGCGCAGTTGGGCAACGAGCGCCTCGATCGCGGCCGAGTTGCCGCGGGCAGCGAGATCGTTGAGGTTGCGAATGAGCCCTGCTCGGATGGATTCGCGGTGGGGCGTTTCCGGGCCGGGGATGCGTTCCTCTAGGTGTGTCAGCCAGTCGATGAAGATGGGGATGCCTTGGGGAATGGTCCGGACACGGTTGGACAGGTCGCCCAGCGTGTAGCACGGCACCCCAACAGCGGCGAGTTCTTCCATGATGCGCCGGTCAAACCCCCGCTGTCCGTCCTTGTAACGGGCTGGCAGGTGCTCCATCCAGTGAGGGCCTTCAGGCATCCCTGGGTAGGTGATGGGCTCGTGGGACTCCTGTGCGTCGGGGCGGGTGCGGGGGGTGTCACCAGCTTGGGCTGGGCGTGGCGCTCGGACCAGGTCGGCGCTGGTGGCTTCGATGCTGCCGATGGCATTGCGGAGGCCGGCGAGGACCTCGGCTTTGTCACGGTTGGGTGGTGGGCCGGCGGACTGAGTCATGAGACGGCGCCCCGATGAGGGTGGGTGGTGTGGTTAGTGGTCATTGTTGTCATCGAGTTCTTTGCGGATGAGTTGGATCTGCCCCGAGTCGATCGCCTTCTGGATATCGGGATCGTTGATCTGTGTCCGGTGGTCCACGACCAGGGTCATGGTGTAGCCCTCTTCTTGGGCAAACTGAAGTTCCTTCAATATCTGGGTCTTGTACGGCCTAATTTCATTCGTGTTCTTGACCTCGACGACATTCTGGTTTTCGTCATCGATGTAATCCGGTTCGATCAGCGAAGGGACGCCGTTATATGTGATCGGTACCCTGCGTTTTTCGTGTGGTGGAATGCCGGCCCGCTCTTCGCCTTGTTCACCGGCTTTCCTGTTCTCTTCGTCGCTGCGATTGCGCACCGGGTTTGTTTGTCGCGGTGTGCGGTCGAGTATCGACGACAGCAGCTGGGTACTCGTCGTCGCTGTCGTATAAATCCCCTTGTTGGACTCCGCTGCGGTGTTGACCGCGCCGTTGATGCCGTCGATGAGCGCATCCATGGCGCGGGCATAGTCGCGCTTGTTCTTTTCGATCAAATTGTCGAGAAGCCGTACAAGCCAACCCGCTCTGATGCGTCGGGCTCCGATCTTGTCGACCTCGTAGGAGAAGACGATCGCGTTCAGAATCTGCAAACTCTGACGGCCGGTGCGTTTGTCGATATCGGCAACGCGGTGCACCTCCTGGCATGCAGCACCCAGCGCGATGCCCATATCACCCGCGTCGCTCAGGGCCCGGTAGACGTTGGCGACTTCGTCGACCATGCCGTCGACCTCGGGGCTTTGGTCTTGGGCGGCTTGGGTGAATACACCCAATACATCGGACCTCAACGTGGCAGCGGTCGCCTTCGTTGTATTCCCATACGTGGTGAAGTGCGTTCCCGCAGTGCCGATTCGACTTTCGTCGCAGTCAGCCCACTGCTTGGTGACATACTTTTCGATCAGATCCCAGTGGGCTGGCTTCTCGTGAGTGCCTCCCACCGCATGTTTGGCGGGGTGCAGATTGGTGGCCAGCGACGACCCCTGCGGATGTGGCGGTGTCGGTTGCACACCTGTGCCTCCGCTGGATCCGTTCTCAACATCGGCATGATTCAGTCCGGATTGATGGACCAGATAGCCGAGTTCACGTGCCGCAATCGATGTCGTGGATGCCATCTCGAAGACGTCGGAGGCGGATTGGTCAAAGCTGATCGCCCACACCGGCCCGCCGCTGTCGTAAGTGCCCGCGCTCTGGCTGACGTCCAGTTTGTTGTCCAGATCCTTGAGCGCGGTCTCCAGAGTCTTCGAGAGCTCGCATAACTTCGCTGCGACCGCGTAGTAGTCCTCGGGAGTAACTTTCGTCATGAACCTGGCCTATCCCAGCATTTCCACGTTCTTGCGTTGTGCCTCGGCGTAGTTCGCCCGAGCGTCCGCAACGAAGACTCGGTGGGCTTGCAGAGTGTCGAGGTGCTGCTGCAGCGAGGCCTGCCACCGGTCGTGGGACTGGGTGAAGGCTGTCGCCGCGGTACCCGAGTAGTGCTCACCGATTGATGCCACAGTCGCTTTCGCGCCGTCGCGGTGGGCCGAGAGCTCCTCAATCGAGCGATCAATCAGCTCGACGAATTCGTCGAGCTGATTCAGGTCGTATTGATATGTCGGCACGGTGCGGGCTTACATCTGTTCGGCGATCACGGCGCCGGACTCGTTGTCCTCGGTCCGATACAGTCCGGCGGCAGTATGCAATTGATCTGCATCATGGGCGAGGTCGTCGAGATGTTTGCTGACGTTGGCGAGCAGCTCCGAGAATCTGGTGTCGGCGATGTCGGAGGTCTGGCCAGTCCATGTGCTGCGAAGTCGGTCTTGGGCCGTGTGCAGGGTGTCCAGGACCGAACGCATCTCGTCGTGGATGTCGTGCAGTCGTTGCGAACCCGCGACAAGAACGTCCGGATTCACCCGTAGGCTGTTGTCCATCGACACCTCCCCCCTAGACCGCAAGGTAATCATGGACTGGCGTGCATCACTGAGTCAGGCAGCCCAAGCTGACCTCGATCGGCTGTTTGCAGACAGCATACAAGTGGCTGGCATAGGCCTAGAGCACCAAAATTTGGCGCCGTTCATGCTGGTCGTCGCTACCAACGGTGATCGTGCTATGCGAAATCTCGGGGCGCCGTCTGGGCAGCGCAGCGTCGACGCCATCATCACGGCGCTGCAGGATGAAACCGACGCCGAGAGCTTGCGCGCCCGGGCGACCGTCATGGACGTCACCGTGCGTGAGCCGTTTGCCGGTGACGCGATCAACATCCGGCTCGAACATCGGGAAGGCCAAGCCATCGACATCTTGGTGCCGTACAGGACAACCGACGACGGCATCACGATCGATGGTCAGGCAATGACGGCCTCAGTCGATGTCGCCCGATTGTGGCCAACCAGTCCACCGTGACGACGACACCACCAGTGAGAGGTCACCGCGGTTCATGGCAGTGGGGCGATGCTGAAGCCGAATTCGGTGAGTGGTTCAAGCGGGGCGGGTCCTGTGTCTCCGATTGGGGCGAAAACAATCACGGTGTCGGCACGTTCTGCCGATGCGAAAGAGCGAATTGCCTTGTAATGCATCAAGTCTTGGTGCATCGTCAGCTTGTCGTTCCATTCGCCGATCAGAATTGGGACGACCCCGCCACCCGAGCCAGGTACACGTGACATGCAGGATGCGTAGTTTTCGACGTTCGGGAACCCGGCTTTCCCATCTGAAATTGTCGACACCGTCCCGTCTGTGCAAACGGCTGCCGACCATTCCTCACGATCACCGGACACCTGACCGGCCGCAGAGGCCGCATGTCCACCGGCGACCCTGTCCAGATCGATCCACCCCGCCACCGCCGCGACAGCGACGACAGACACCAGGATCACGCATACAACCAACGTCAC
Organism: Mycobacterium sp. 48b; assembly: GCF_048282725.1. Lineage (NCBI taxonomy): Bacteria > Bacillati > Actinomycetota > Actinomycetes > Mycobacteriales > Mycobacteriaceae > Mycobacterium > Mycobacterium sp. 48b. The sequence continues at coordinate 3,724,910 of NZ_JBLVUL010000001.1, read as the reverse complement.
CGTCCGCACACGTCGAGCACGCGACCCTTCGGCCGGCACGCCCGGAACCGCGGCGCTGCGGTTGTAGCCATTCGGAGTCTGACCAGGCCCCTGATCAGAGTGGGGCAGCGACGGATACCTCATACGACTCAGCGTATCCGCACCCCGGAGCAGACTGCGCAGGATTCGACCAGAGCCGACACTCGCGTCGCCGGCATCTCAGCGCTGCTGGTCGGGGGCCATCAGCCTCGCTTCCCCCGACGGTTACAGCCGCCGGTCGCGTCGGGGCGCGCTGCTGAAAAGCCCTTGGCTGAGGCCGAGATCTAGAGCTTCGTCACCTTGGAGGTCCTCAACGAGGCGTTGTCGGTGCTGTTCATCTAGACGCGCGCGACGGGATCTGCTTGCAGCACTTGCCGCTGCGCGCGATTTCCAGATGGACGGGACCACCCACGTCCAGCCTCTTGCGGATGGCACCTACAAGGTGACCGTGGACGGTGGGTACAAGTTCAACGACATCATTGATCCGAACTTTGACTACTCGACGGACACGTGGAAGAACCGCATTGCCGAGATTGTCACTCTCGGGCAAGCTGAGCCGTATCAGATCCACATCGGATGGCATGCTGAGTCGGACTTCATTTTCGACCAGAACGGATCTCTGGTAAGTGCGAAAGGCTACCCGTACAAATGATTTTCACGACACGCGCTCGACGGGGTCTGCTTGCAGCACTTGTCGCTGTGAGCGCGATCGTTGCCGGGTGTTCGTTGTTCGGGCAGTCTAGATCGCTTGACGGGGACCGCTTCGTGCGTCCGGACCACCCGGTCGATTCACCGTCCGGTCAGTACACCGCAGCAGTGGAGCACGGGCCTGCCGAGAACGGCGTGGACACGTGGATACCGGTGATCCGGGACAAGAACGGCAACGAGGTGTTCCGCGATGTCCACGATTCCTACGCGCCATACGGCACGCGCAGTGTGCTGTATGTGACGTGGCTGTCCTCTAAACCTGCTGAGCTGTGGGTTTATTCGGGTGACGTTGGCGAGTTCGCCATCTCGCAGCAGCCAGACGGAACATGGGCAAAGCGAGTCGAGGCGGCGCCCAAGGAAATCACCGACCTGCACCCATGACAGCGGCCGTCATCGCTGCTCGATCTTCCTTGCGACCGGTCGCCTCGGGACCGCAGCCGAACGCCGAGCGAGGCAAGCGATCAGAGCGCCAGCGGGATGCGGGTTCCGTCGGGACGCTTGACCGCCACCTCCAACTCGCCGCCGGTGGCCTCGACGTACTTGCGCAGGGTCGACACCTGCGCGGCGGCGATCTGCCCGTGCTCCATCTGGGAGACCCGGTTCTGGCCGACGCCGATGAGCACGGCGAGGGCCTTCTGCGTGTAGCCGGCGTCCTCACGAAGCTGGCGGAGGCGGTACTCGGCTGCCTCGCGCCCCATCTCGGCGGCGCCGCGGGCGATGCGTTCGCGACGCTCCACGGGCAGACCGGACAGTAGTTCGTCGAGTGTGCTCATAGTCTCTTCCCCTTCCGCTGCTTCTTCTCGGTGGTCCGTTACAGGTGCCGGTCGAATAGATCGTCCGCCGCCGGAACGTTGTCCCGGTACCACTTGTTCCAGTCGCCGGTCTTGTCACCGGCGATCAGTGTGATCGCGTGCGATTGCAGGTCGAACGCGAACAGGATGCGCAACTGCCGGCTTCCGCCGGGGCTGCGCGGACGCAACTCCTTCATGTTCTGGTGCCGTGAGTGGTGGATGCGGTCCACGAACGGTCGACCCGCGGTGGGGCCGTTATCGGCCAGGTACTCCAACGCCGACAGGACGCTGTCCTGCGTGGCTTCGTCCAGGCCGATGATCCAGTCGTGGATCAGTGTCGTGTCCACCTCCCACCGTCGTATCGGCACAGGACTAAGGCATCACTCAAAACTGATACTAGCTAGAACTGATACAGGGGTCGACGTGGCCGTTCTCTGAAGCTTGACCGCAGGCCGCGCCGCGCTCGTCCAACACCCCTTGGCCAGCTCACACTCGCGTTATGGAACCCGAAGATCCTGATCTCTCGTTCGCCGATCTTGGCATGAGCAAAACCCTTTCCGAACAATCAGCCCGTTACCACGACACCGCCGACCAACTGAAGGCTGCGATCGCAGGCATGGCCGCCCAGGCGTCCGGCGCGACCCCGACCAAAAACCTCGACCAAATGCGTAAAGAGCAGGCAGAAGCTCAACGGCTCGGCGACTCGATCGGTATCGCGGCCAAGGCGACTGCAGCGATCGAGAAAGCCGCCAAGGCGTGGCGTGACGGCGTCGGAACCGGCCACTACGACAAGACGTGGCTCACTTGGCTACGTGCGCAGCTTGATTCGAAGCGCACAGCGATGGCTGACGCCGAGACCGAGCTGCAGAACGCCCAGAGCTCCGAGGACTCGGACCGGATCACCAAAGCCCGCACCGCCGTGTCGAACGCAACGAGTGATTTCATTGCGGCGCAACGGGAATACGACGACGCGAAAGCCGCCCGCCAGACGGCCGACGAGACACTCGATGCCGCGGTCGCCGAAGCGACGGAGCAGTTCAACGGTGGAGTAGCCGCGCTCGGCGGGGCCAGTTACAGAGATATGTCCAGTGACGGCAACTTCAGCAACACCCCCAATAATCCGGGCACCACTTCATCCCGCCCCGCCGGCTCCCCCGCGAGTTCCCCCGGCAACGCGGCCCCGGGTTCAGCAAAAGCTGCTGGTGCCGCTGCGCCCGGCGGCAGCCCATCGCCCGACACTCGATCGTCGAGTTCCGGTGGCGTGGACCCAGTCGCGGTTCTTAACGCATTGCGCCAGCAGCCTGCCGCGGGACAGCAGCAGCAGCCTGCCGGGACCGGTCAACAGCCCGCAGCGACTGCACAGCCGGTGTCGTCCACCCAGCCGGGGAAGAACGACAAATCCGATGCAATCACAAACTCTGACCTCGACAACGCATTCGGAACACCCCCAGGTCTGGCTGCCCTGGCGACCACACCGACTCCGACGCCGCGGGTTTCGGTACCGTCACCGGCTAGCGGGCCCGCAGCCGGGCCGGCCGAAGTGTCCGGTGGCCCCACCGGGAACTCGGTACAGGGGATGAAGACCGAAACGAACGTGACTGGCCGGCCCGAAGGCGCGACGGCGCAGACACGTCTGAGCGCCGCGGAATCCGGTAACGCGATGGGCAAGCAGGGAACCCCTGCTGCTACGGCGCCCCACGGTGCCGGCGGCGTGCCGATCATGCCTGGAATGGGCGGTGTGGGACAGGGCGGCGGCAGCACGAAACAGGCTGACCCGGTTCGGGTTCGGCAGGTCGGCCCTGACGTCGCGGAAGTTTGGGGTGAACAAACCATCGCCGAGTCGGTCCGTGGCGGAACGATAGCGAAAAAGGACCCGCTGGATCCAGGAAACGTGCCGTAACACCTGGAAGCTGCGTTCATCTGGCCGATGCGGAAGTGAAAAGGGCTCGACGCGCCCCCACGCTGCAGGCACAATTCAGGTCATGCAGCTCACCAGGCTGACGATGTATACCCCGGCATCGATCATCGCGCACGTCTCCGCCGGGTACGCCGCCATGTTCGGCGTCGAACCGGAGCTTGGCTCCGACGAGAGCGGTGCGTACACGACCGTCACATCCGCAGAAGGCCTCACGCTCGAACTACGCCAGGTGCAGCCCGGCGACGGCCGCATGTCCACTGCCACCCGCTTGGAGTTCCGCGGCACTGATGCCCATGGGGCCGCCGACCGCCTACACGATGAGACCCACGGCGTACAGCATCACTTGTTCGGCGGCCGGTGGGAGACGCTGGCGGGCAACACGATCCGCATGATCGCAGACGGAGACGAGCCCGACAATGCGGAGAAGGCCCGCATCAGCGCCGCGATCCAGCGCGGTGAGTTGGAGGCCGAGATCGCGCGCATGCATTCCCGGCAGACGTGACGCGTGTGGAGCCCACACCCGCGGCCTAATCCTCAATCCGTGGACTGACTTGAGTGGTGTGGTTCGACGGTGATTCTGACGGCGGTTTGTGGGGTGGGCAGGATGTAGCCGCTGGTCTGCCCAGCTTTTCCTGTGTGCTTCGGTGGGGCCTGTTCGGCGACGGTTAGACGGTTGCGGTAGCGGGTGGGCTGTAGCCGATGGTGTTGCGCCACAGGGTGAGCCAGTGCTCGGTCCAGGGCCAGTGGCTGGGTAGGTGCAGGATGGGTCGGCGTTGCGGTCGGGCCAGCCGTGCCGGGACGGTGATGATCGTGCGTCGCAAGGTGGCTCCCCGGGCCACTGCGTGCGCTCCACCGGCAAGCACACCGGCGGCGCGCAGCAGATTGTGGGCGATGGCCCCGCAGAGCACCCACGCGGAGTTGGCGCCGAATTGCCCGGAGGGCATGTGGGCCAAGGGGCCGGCGATCAGGTCGGCGAAGACAGTTTCGATGATCGCGTGTTGACGGTGGGTGATGTCGGCGTCGGCGGTTGGTAGGTCGGTGTTGGTGAAGAACGGGTGATACCGCCAGACCGGGAACAGGGCGTCGCGGAAGCGCGCATCTTTGACCCGACGTACCACCAGTCGGGCGGTGAAGCGGTCTGTGGTGGCCGCGAATGCGGTGTAGCTGATTTCGGCGACTTCGGCATCAGAGATCCACTCTCCGGTGTCGGGATCACGCACCGCGCCCGGGTATTTCACCGGTGTCCACGCCGCGTCGTCGATGGCGTTGATGGCCCGGTTGATCGCGCTGTTGCGGCCCATGACCACCGAGAATTGCGCACCATGGCGTCGGCAGGCGCCGACGACGGCGCGGGTGCCGTAGGACGAATCGCCGCGGACCAGGATCTGGCCGGTGACCCCGGCCGCTCGGGCCGTGGTGATGGCCTGGGCGACCATTCGACCGGCTCCTTTACCGGAGCCGGTCTTGCCGGCCCGCAGCCGCATCCCGGCGATCACCGGCGCCGCACCGGGGGTGCTGATCGTGGTCGCCAACGGCGAGAGTCCTTTGCGCAGGACCTGCTTGCCAGCGATTTTGGTGTGTCCGTAGGAGGCGCCTTGTTTGGCATGGCCGTAGACCGGTCGTAGCAGGGAGTCGATGTCGATGAACACACCGCTGTCGGATCCGGGTAGCAACTCAACGCGCCGGCAGAGGGCGGCCAAGTGTTCGCGCAGGACTGATTCGAGTTGGCGTGCGTGTCCGAAGGTGAACTCCCGCAACAGGGTTCCGATGGTTGATGGTGCGTACACATCGCCGAAGAGTGTTTTCATGCCCCCGGCCCGGACGATGTTGAGGTCATCAATGCTGTCGGCGCCGGCGCACATCCCGGCGATCACCGTGGCCAGCTTCGGTGCCGGATTCGCTGACCCGGATTTGATCTTCGGCGCGGGGATGAAGATCTTGTCAGCCAACAGATTCGGCAGGCCGGTCTGCTCAGCCAGTGTCATCACCGGCACCAGTCCGGCGCACGACACGAGATGATCCTCATCGAAGACCGCCGACGACGCAGCGAACCCGTGGGACACTTGCACTGGAAGTGCCTTTCTTAACTGGCCTGATTGATGCGTAGAGAACACCAATCCTCCCAGCTCAAGGGGCACTTTCCTTATATCGACACCCACCTACACAGGCAATTCATCGGTGGATCGAGGCTAATCACCTGGCCGGTTCGACGCTGACGGCGTCGTGCTCGATCCGGTCGGCGGCGTAGCTCGTGTGAGCGTCGGCGATGCGGGCTCCGATCGCATCGTCCGCGTCGTCGGTTTCGAATTCCACCTTCTCGCCGGTGATTCGGTTCTGCACCATGCACTACCTGGTGGGATCTTCTCTGGCTCAGTCGACTTCGGTGAACGGGCCGACGAGGCGACTGAAGCTCTCCATGGACTTCTGGCCTCGCCATGCGTCCCGGTCGGCCTCGCCTTTCGACTCGTCGAGCCACATGGCGCGGCTTTCGTCCCAGGACCATGTGCCGCCGCAGCGGGCGCGCCAGGCTCGGTCGCGGTGAACTGGTAACAGAACCGGGACGGTGCACGGGGTGTCCAAGGGAGTCCTCCTGGTCCATCGGGTCTCGTGGAATGCACGGTAGGCGGCCGAGCCGCACCCCGTCACCAGCGGCGCGGGCCTGCTGTAGCCCGCTCCTGAGGCTGTCGCCTGGTGGGGCCAGTCCGCGCCGCGGCGATCCTCAGGGTCAGGATCGCTTTACACTGCGGATGCCGGTCAAGATGCATTAGGTGTTTGCTGCGACACATTGAACGCATCTTTGGCGGCATCAAACGAGAGGCGGCGCGCAAATGGGCGGCAACGAAGGCTCAATCGCAGTCGACAAGGCTGCATTGGATCGGGACACGGCGGAGATCAAGCGGATCGCAGCCGAGCTGCGCGGGTTCGTCGAGTCGTTCGACGCCGTTGGGGCAGCGGCGGAATCTGATGCCAAGACGTTCACCGCCGATGGCGCGGTCTCCCCCGTCTACACACCCGTGGTCGCTTCGCTGAAGGCGTGGGCGGCCGCGTTGAACGCCACGATCACTGCCGCCTGCGACAGCGCCGAGAACTGCGCCGACACCGCCAAGACAAAGGGCTACGCCATGGTCGGCATCGACCTGAAGGCCGCTGACGACGTCCGCAGGGCCTGACTGGCACCTGGGACCGAGGAGGACAAGGATGAGCGAGGATGGCGCGGACGATGTCACCATCGGTGACAAATTCGGCGATGCGTGGCAGAAACTCGACACTGTCGCAAAAGCGTTGGCCAGTGTGGCAACCGAAACCGAGACGGCCGCGACAACCGTGGCGTCGAAAAGCAGCGGCAGCCTGGCCGCGGGCGCGGTTCCCAGCGCTTCGGCTCCCTTGTCGCCGTTCGTCTCTGCGCTCACCAGCACGTTGACCAAGGAGAGCGCGCCTGCGAAATCCTCGGCAGCCGCGCTGGGTACGGCGGTGACGGGGTTGCAGACTTGGGCCAAGACGACGCACAACATCGATGTCACTGCGGCTGCCGCAGTTCCCGGCGCCAGCGGCTCCGAGCCCACCCCGAAGGCCGGTACCGCTGATTCCCCGGCTGCGGGCACTCCCAACAGTGCACCGCTGCTTCCGGTGACACCGCCTCCAGCTCCGCCCGGCACGGTGCCGGCGGCCCCGGGTTCCTCGATCTTCGCTGGACCGTACGGCGGCGCCGCGGCGCCGGCTGCACCGCCGAAATAGCTTCTGAAACGACTTCGAGACGGCTCTGAAAGGACAGACTGTGGCAAACGACGTCACTATCAGCTCGCCCGAGCAGTTCCAGGCGACCCTGAACACGCTCACAACGCTGCGCGGTCAGCTCGACTCGGCGTTGAAGGCCTCCGACGCGGTGACCGAGGCAGCCGAGGCCGCCGCCAAGCCCGGCACCGGCGCTTCGGACGACATCGCCCCGGCACTTGAGCCATTCACCTCCTCGCTGCGCACAGACATCACCAAAGTAAATCAGCTGGTAAACGCCGGTGGCGGCTCTATCGGGTCGGTGACCTCAGACCTGGCGGCGCTTCTGCGGGGAATCACGGGCACCGACGCGACAGCGGCCAAGACAGCGAGGGCGGTCTGACATGGCAGGGGAAATCAGGAGCAACGAGCTGGTCATCACCGAGCCCGGCAAGATCGCGCAGGATCTGCCGGCCAGCTCCGGCGGTACCACCGCCAGCCCCGGCGTACATCCCGGCCTAACAGCTGCAGTCGACGACACCACCAAGGACGGTGAGCGAGCGCGCGACAAGGTCAAGGAGGGCTCGGACAAGACCAGCAAGTTTGGCGAGGGCGTCAAAAGCATCGACAAGAAGGGCGGCGACGGCGTCAATGCGATCCCCGCTGCCTTGCTCAGCGCGTTCGGTGCCGGAGCGAGTTCACTGCTCGGCGGTGCCGGCAACCTGGGTTCGGGGATGCAGATGCCGCAGGTGCCGTCTTCCAGTCCCGGTGGATCGATCAATTCGCCCCTGTCCAGTCCGAACGGTGCGCAGGCACTGTCCAAGTTGCTCGGCGGCGACGGCTCGATGGGCACGGGTTCGCTCACCGCCAAGGGCAAGGTCGGCGCGGGCGGGCCGACTTCACCTGGCTCCACCGAGTACCAACAGCGGATCATCGAGCTAGCTAAACAGGTTGTCGCTGAAGGTATTCCGTACGCATGGGGTGGAGGCAGCATCGACGGGCCCAGCCAGGGCATCAGCGACGGCGGAGCGGCCGACGCCGCGGGCGACTACGACAAGATCGGGTTCGACTGCTCGGGGCTGGCCCGTTACCTCGTATACCAGGCATCCGGAGTGGAGATTCCCCGCGTGTCCGGCGAGCAGTACGCAGCTGGGCAGCTCGTAAGTGCCGCCGACGCGCGTCCCGGTGATCTCGCCTTCGATGACAACCCAGATCACCACGTCATGATTTACGTCGGTGACGGCCAGGTTGTCGAAGCCCAACAGTCCGGGACCAACGTCATGTTCAGCGACGCCGCAAGCCGCGGGGCTACTCAATTCGTGCGCGTGGTCAGCGACTCGTAGGCCGCGCCGGGCCCGCCGCCGGTGGACCCCAGCCCCCAATATGGCAACACGACACGCACCCCATCTCCGGCGGTGCGGCCTGACAGAGAGGACGGAACCGCTCCGTGTCCCCCACCGACATTCCCCCCGTCCCCACCCCGCACTCCGCCGAGATCATCGGTACCAACTTCCCGACCACATCGGAGACGCAGACGGTGGCTTCGGCGTTGCAGTTGTTCGAGCAATCCGCCGCATCGGTTGGCACCGGCAACACCGCTGAGGTCATGTACGCGCTGATCGAAGCCAACGCCACCGGCAACACTCCTGATCAGCTGCTCTCCGGGTTCACTGAGGACCAGCGGGCGGCGTTCGACCGGGCACTGGCGCAGCTGAATATGGGTAACGGTGCCAGCGTGATGGCACAGGACATCCTCAACACCAAGATCCAACTCAACGGTGTGGCCACGACTTTCGAGACAGCCGTGGAGGAGTTGATCGCGTCCTACGCCGGGTCAGGTGGCCCCAACTCGCCCAAGAACCAGGCAGAGTTCACACAGAAATACAACGAGTTGCTGCAGGCGGCCAAGGACCAGGCCGACCAGATCGGTGGCAATCACAACAGCACCCAGGAGGAGCTGGTCAGCGGCGTACAGAAGGGAGCTACACCCACCATTCCTTCGACCATGGCTCCGATGCCTGAGAACGGCCAGATGGTGCCCGGAATGCCCGATGGCGCCCTGGCGTCGCTGCTGCAGAACGTCGGCGGCCAGGTGTCGAAGGTGGGATCCGGGATGCCTAACCTGGGCCAGCAGGCCCAGCCAATCATCCAGGCCGGGCAATCGGTGATCCAGGATCTGATGAAGAAGCTGCCCGGCAACAACGGCGTGCCGATCAGCGACGACGCGCTGTCACGGCTCACCAAAGCCTCAGGGCTTGCCGATAGCAGCAACCCACTATCGGGGCCGCGCGCAGACAAGACCGGAAGCTCTGAGAACAACAGCACCGCGGGATCTCCACTCGGCCGCCCACTCAGCGGGTCACGTGACGGGGAGAACGCGCGCTACACCCCCACAGGAACCTCCCCCAAAGAGGAGGAAAGTCCAGTCGAGGTGCCCGCAGGGGAAACCCGGGCCGATACACCATCGGAACCGGCAACCACTGCGGCACCGACACCGGCAGCACCAACCACGACCCTGTCCTCAGGCGAGGCAGTCAGCGGCAACAGCTCGTTGTCGACGCCAACCACCCACGTCTCTTCGGGTGACGCGGGCGCAGGTACCAACACGCTGAGTCCGGGCACAGGTGCGCCCGGGTCATCGGTGTCCCCGGGCGTGCCCATGGCACCCGCGATGGGTCCGATGATGGGGCCAATGGGTGGCGGACTGGGTGGTCCAGGGGCTGCCGGCGGCGCAGCCGGTGGACGTCCCACCAGTGGTCCCGCGATCAAGCCCGGTAAGGACTCCGACTCCGTCGCGTATGTGCCGAAGGAACGTGAAACCCCCAGGGAACTTTTCGATTTCGGAGCGGATCTCAAGGGCCTTGACCATGCCACGGACATGGACCTGGTCGCCGCGTCTATCGTCGCGGGAATCTACCGGGCGCACCGCCGAGAGGGTCGAGTCATCCAGGTGGCTGTTGGGGTGAACCGCTCCGAGGCAGTGTTCGCCACCGGTGACGGTCTCGGATTTCTGGCGCCGGGTATGCGGGCCGCACCACACCTGATTCCGTTGATTACCAAGGTGTCCGATGGATTCGCCGCCAGGTGGCTGGGATGTGACCAGCCATGGCGGCCATTGCTGGAGGCGGTGGCGATCGGTGTCGTCGGCCCGTTCGACGCAGTGGTGGCCACCGACCCCGAAGCTGCCCGCAGCGGGGTGCTGGTGCTCTCGGAGCAGGAGATCGACGCGGTGAACATCGCGGCCGGCTCCAAAGACCGCTGGGGTTTCGATGCGATCGACCCTGAAGACATCGACGACACCCTGACCTATCTGTCCACGGTGTGGGGTCGCCCCGTGCAGGCAGCGGCGGATCTGGAACGTCTGGTCAATCAAGCCCGATGGACCGGCAGCGCGGGTCCGGGCCGGTATCCCCGGATGTGGGCCCGCTACCTGCTTTCGGCGGCGCTGGCCGACCGCACTGCCGGAGACATCGACGATGCCCGTTACGCGCTGCGCAGCGCGCTGCGGGTCCCTGAGACTTTCGGAGGTGGGCAGTGACGCAGGTTGAGCCGTTGATTGTCGGCGGGATACCGCTGGTGCGGCTGTCGGGGACGGTGACTGAACGAAGTGGCGCCGAACTCGCGTCCAAGGTGATGAGCGCGATCTTCTACTCGAGCCACGAGGCGCGTCCGTTGTCCCTGCAGCAGCCCCGGTTAGCCGACAAGACACCCCCGTGACGCATACGTCGCCCCAGCGGCGGGTAGGCAGTTGAGCTACCGATTGCCGGCGCACTGGAGGACATGACATTTCGACAGTGCCCGCGACACGGCACATCGACCGTCGCTGGAGTGAAGACGTGGAATGATTTCAGCTAGAGCAAACTCGGCCAGCTCCGTCCAGGGCCGATGATCGCGAACGTAAGGAGAGAAAACGATGACCATTGGAGTGAGCAGCTTCGCCGACGTTGTCGGCCAGGTGTCCGGACTAATCACCGAGACGACCGGATTCACAGCGGCAGCCGGGACCGCGACCGCCGCCGCTGCGGCGGTCACCCCGCCCGGAAACGACGCCGACTCGGCAATGGCGGTCACTCAGCAGGCCGTAACGACCGCCGATTTCATCGCGATGCTCGGGTTGGGCATCGAGCAGCTTGGTGAGCGTGCCGCCGAGACCGCTAGTGTCAACGGCACTTTCGAGGCGCTCAACGCCGCCGGCGGACTTGCCGCCATGGCTGTTTGATCTGACCCGTCTCCGGAAAATCCCCTCCCCCTCGCTGGAGACGGGCCGGCTCGATGCCGCTGGTTTCTTTGCCTCTCCGGTAAGAAACCAGCGGCATCGCTAGTTTTCGGAGGAGGTTCCGGACGCGCCGCGGGACATAGTGCACAGCCGCCCCTGGTTACGGTGCGCGCACGGTGGCCGCCGCAGGGGCGGTCGCCGGCGGAAGGAGCCGACGTGCGTGAGATGTGGGAACTGCCACGGCCAAGTGCGGGCAGCCGTGCGACCCGCGTCGTGTTGACGCTGGCGCTGGTGTGGGCAACGGTGGCGGTCCCACTGACCGTCTGGCTGGCTTTGCGTACCCCGCCGCCGGAACCGGTGCCAGCCACCCGAACCCCATCGGTGCTCGAAGCCGCAGCGTTGCGCTACGCCAGCCAGACTCTGTCGACAGGGCCGGTGACACTGGCCTCGACGGTGACGACGGCGACCGCGCGGCTGGAGGTTCAAGAAACCGCCGATCCCTCACACGCCGTCTCCTACGGAAAAGTCCGCTCAGGTACGCAGACCGCCGAGCTGTTGGTGGTCGGCACACGTGTGCTGCTGCGAGGTGATTCGGCGTTTTGGTCCAGTGTCGGTGTCCCCACCGCAGAGCCCGGGTGGATCGAAGTCGGTGACCGTCTCGGACGCATCCCGTTCCCGCTGTCCGAGGCCATCACGGCACTGGGCGCAGACAGGGTGGAAGTGAACACCCCCACGGCTGGGTCGGACACGATGACGGCGCGTATCGGCAACTTGGTCGCCGACTTCAACGCGGCGGGGGTATCGGCGTTGACTGTCGGCGGACGCAGTGCGGCGGTGACGCGTGCCCCCGCCGACGCGCCGGCCCGCGTGTCGGCAGTGGCGGGCTCCGATCCGGCCGCGGCGAAATTGGTCGGCGCTTCCGGATCGCTGACGGTTTCGGCGCCGACTGCGCCGGAGCCCCCACCAGTTCCGGCCCCGGGTTCCTGACCACCGGCCGCTGGTCTTTCGAAAACCGCTGTCAGCGCGGGGACATGACAGCCTCAGCGGTCCGTGTCCGCATTGTCGGACACAGATTCCCGGTGGCACCCTGGCCAGCACACCCCGACTGCATGAGAGGCAGACGCAAATGACGGCACAACCCTGGTCCCTGCCGCCCGAGCTGAGCGCAGGGATGCTCGAAACCGGTTCTACAGGGGCGACGTGGGCAGCCGCGTCGGCCGCATGGATGGGTTTGGCGTCGACCACCTTGGCAACACTGGGCATCGTTGGCGAACAAATGATGGCCTCACTGTCGTCCATCTCAGGCATGCGTTCGGCCATCCAATCAGCGGCGACGCCGCCCTTTATGACCTGGCTGGCCTCCATGGCTGCGATCGCGTTCAAACAGTCGGCGATCAATGCTGTAGTTGCCGAAAGTTATGGAATGTCGCGGACATCGATGATCCCGTCGGAGCAGTCGATCAACAATCGCGTGCGGGAGCTGGCAGCCGAGTCGACCAACTTCTTCGGGCAGAACACACCGCTGATCGGCGAGCTCAATGGAGAGTACGCCGCGTACACCGCCCAGAACACCATGATTGGAACCACTTACGGCGAGGTGATCACGGCGGCCACGCTACCGGTGCCGATCCCGCCTCCGCCGCCACTGAGCAATGCGGCGTCCGCTGTCGCCGACGGCGCTCAGGCGGTGCAAGGTGCCACCAATATGGTGAGCAGCGCCGGACAAGGAGCTTCACAAGCTGCCACGCAGGCCACTTCGGCGGTTACCGATACGGGAGCGAGCACGGCCGGCACCTCCTCGGACATGACCTCGATGCTGGGGCAGTTCGGTTCGGTGCTGTCGAGCCCGATGCAGATGGCCTCCAGCTTGCCGCAGTCGTTTCAGCAGCTGCTGTCGGCACCGATGCAGATGTTCGGGTCGTTGTCCGGCATGGGTGATCTGCTCAACGGCGGATCGACCGGAAGTTCCTTCGCGCCTGCGACGTTGGCCGGTTCCGGTGGTCTTCCGCTGGGCAGTACCGGGATCAACCCTGCCTCGATGGGCGCCGGCGGAGGCGGCGGAGTCCCCGGAATGGGGGGCATGGGATCGCCGTTGATGGCCAAGCCTACTGGCTCCAGTGACAGTGTCAGTGCACGGAATACAGTGCTGTCCGGCGTGTCAAATGTCGCCCAGGAGAAAGTGATCGGCAGCGCCCCGGTGGGAACCCCGGGTTCGGGGATGGCACCAGGAGCCGGCGCCGCTGGTGCTGGCGCACGTGACCGCAGCCGCTCCGATTCGGTCGTTCTGTCGTACGCCGGCAGCGGGGACATCCCACGCCGGGCGGCCGAAGGTAACGAGCGCGAGCAGTTCACTTGAGCGGCAATTCAAGCCACGTTTCCCACTGCATCGCCGCCGAGGACGGCCAGTGCCGCCGGCTCCGCTGGCTCGGGGGCACAGACCGCATACAGCGTGGTGTGATGCTTGGTGACATCTGAGCCAATCACCGCTAGCCGGGTTCCAGCCGGGAGCATCACCGCGTAGCCGCGGCGGGTGCGCACTGCGACACCGCGACGTACGCGTGCCTTCAGCGCAAGCCGGTGGCCTTCCCCGGGCACGACATCCTGGTCGATGCGTCCCAGCGTCGGTGCCGTCAATGTTGCTCCACCGGCGCTGCGCAACTCTGCGGCCAGAGCGCTCACGTCCTGCCATGGAGGGGTCGCGAAGTTGATGGTGACTTCGACTTCAGTGCCGAAATCGAAAGGCTCTGCAGCAGCGAGCAGCGTTATCTCGTCACGGTGCACGTTCGGAAGCGTGACGTAATCCTCGAGGCGGGTGTCGGCGCTGAGCTCGTCGCCTGGATCACCACCGTGTCGCATCCTGGCGAGCATCCCAGGCGGCGCTTCCACCGGCCGTATGGAGGTGTCCGGCGCCAGTGGCAGTTCGCCTGCGGCCAGTGCTTCGAACGGGCCGGTTGCTGCAACCTCTTCGGAGCGCTGACCGCCGACCAATTCCGCGATCGCTGCCGCCGCTGGGCTGACAAGGAATTTTCCCGGTGCGGCCCCAGGCTGCAGCACCAGCTCCTCGCCCGCTTCGCCACTGAGCCGGCGCGTCATCGAGGCCACCCAGCTGCGAACACCCGGTGAACACATCCGCAAGCAGTCCGTGACCACCTCCCGAGGCCAGCGCGTCGGGCTGCGGGTGTCCCCAACGCCGGCGGTGATCTCCAGAGGTGCGGCGATTCGTGCGGTCCATGCGCCGGGCAGCGCATCGGGTCCCGCGTCGACCACAACCGTTGCGGGGTGTCCGGCGACGGTGACCGTCGAGGTGGCTCGCAGCCAGCGCATCCCTGTCGTACGACGGGAGTCTTCCCGGGTGGCGTAGTCGGGAAGCAGCGCAGTCCGGCAGCCGAGCATTCCGGTGCTGGAAAGCAGATCGCTCGCGAGTACGCCGGCCAGCGGCGCCGGTGCGGGGGCGTCTTTGGCGGTCATCTCGATCTGGCTGCAGGCGTGCTCGAGGAACCGGGTCTGCAACCGTGCCACCAACGCCGCCGCGGCGAACCACTCACGCCACGGGCGCGCCACGGCAGCGTTGAGTGTGTCGGGGTGGCCCGCCGCGGCGTCGGCCAGTGCCAGCGCCAAGTAATAGGCATCGAGGACGACCTGCTGATCGGACTCAGTGGCCCTGCGGGTCCGGGAGGGACGTGACAGTAGCACCTGCCGAAGGGCAGCAGCGGCTGACAAGTGCAGCATCTGCTCGTCGATGCGATGCCCGGCGGTATAAGCGACGTCGTCGGGATCGGGGTCCACGCCGTTCATCACCGCCGCGATCGCTTTCTGTGCACGGGTCAACCGCAGGGCGTTGGCGCGTACCGCTGACCGGCGGCGAAGCGGGGCCTGTGTCAGATCCATGATGCACACGGTATGCAGACGTGGAGGTTGTGGTCGTGCCCGCGGTACGACACGCCGGTGCCCGCACCTTACGCCTAGATGCCGACACAAGCGCAGCTGCGACCCGCGCCGTGTACGCGAGAACTGGCGGATGCAACTTACTGTGCCCGCCATGATTCCGATCCAGGACGCCGGCCGAGGGACTCTGCTGTACATGCACACTCTGGCCTCGGCACTGGCCGCCACATCCGACGAGACGGTGGTGCTGCTGGACCTGACCGGTGTGCGGGAACCGTCCCCCGCCGCGCAGAAGGCAGCGGTAGCCGCACATCTGGACGCCGCGATGGCTCGGCTGGACGCCACGATCCGGTCGAAGAAAATGGCACCGGCACGGATACCGCGAGCCACGCAGGGACGCCTGATGATTCAGGACGGCGAGGTCTACGACGCTGTCGCCCACACCTACCAGCCGGGATTCCCTTTCGCCGCCTTCGTCACCGCTTTCGTCGCCGGCAGCCGCGGCTAGACGTGACCCGTTCCGTCCGCAGATCCAGTCAGATGAGGAGAGCCGATCGTGAGTGAGTCCACAGGGTCGCAGGGTGTCCCCAACCCGACCCACGACGCCGCAACGAGTGACGCGACCAAGCCTGCCGCTGACGCTCCCCCAGCATCGGCACCGGGCACCGCAACAGCAGCAGCGAATACTCCTGCCGCTGCTACCAACACCACGTCAACGACGAATGCGGCCAAACCGGCAGCCCCAGCTCCGTCAACTGCCGGCGCCGCCAAGCCCGCCGGCAAGCTCACCGCGACCGGAACGGTCAAGGGAGCCGGGGGCCTCTACAAGGCCCAGTACAGCAGGGGTGTCGATGTTCTCGACAAGGGGATCGAGAAACTCGGCGCCAAGGGAATGGCCAAGAGTGCCTTGAAGATAGGTGCCCGTGCAGTGCCCGGTATCGGCACCGTCGTCGGCCTCGGATTCGCCGCGCAAGACCTCAAAGACGGCGACGTTGTCGGTGCCCTTCTCAATACAATCGGCGCAATCCCCGGGCCCATCGGATGGATCGGATTGGGCGCAGGCCAGGCGTGGGAGGCATTCGGACCCGACTGGCACCTGTGGGGCAACGGCGGCGCCGGCTACGGACTGTGGGACGCCCCCGACGGCACTTCCACACACATGTTGCCCGCCGCGGCCAGTGAGGCCGCAGGGGTCCGAGAGGTCGACGCGGCGCTGGCGACGGTGCAGCGCAACATCTTCGGGTTTGAAGACGGGCCGAACGGCTCGGTGTGGAACTCGAACCCGCCGGCGGCACTGACCCTGGATACCCCGCAGGTCGAAGCCGCGGTGAAAACGTGGCTGACCGGTATCGCGGACTTGTTCCATCAAATGGATCAGACCATGGCCCAGTCCGGGGAGCCCTACTTCGAGCAGTACCGCCAGAAGCTGGCCCCGCACTTTTCGGCGATCGCGGCACTGCCCGACAAAGTCCCTGAGGTGATGGCGCAGCTGCGCGCCGGGTCCAAGGCAGCCGAATCCGCCTACGACGCGCTGCTGGCCGCCAATCGCAACGCCCGCAACCAGCTCACCGACCACGGCGCGCTGACCGATCAATCACCGGCGACAACGCTGAAGAACACCCTCGAAACAGAGCTGACCAAAGTGCAGGCCGCCGCCGACAAGCTGGCGACCGTGTTCGACGGCCCGATCCCGGCCCCGGTACAGGCACGGTCGGCAACCGCCAGCCCGCACGACAAGACCGCCACCACCCCGGTCACCGCGCATCCGTCGCCACTGGCCCCGACACCCCCATCGCCGACCAGCCCGTCGGTGAAAGACACCGGCACAAGCGACAAGTCAGACCTGGGCAATCTGCTGTCGAAGCTGGGCCAAACCCCGCCCGCCGGTTCGATGGGCACACCGATGGGCGCACCGTCGACCGGCTCCGGCGGTGGCGGCACCCCGTTGAACAGCCCAGCATCGTCGAAACCGGATTCTGAGCCCAAGAAGTTGCTCGATGACGACAAGGACCACAAGAAGCGCGAGGACCGCAAGCCCGAGCCGCTGACCGCGGTGAAGTCCGACACGGCCAAGCCGGCGAGCACTGCGCCGGTCACCGCGGGGACTGCCCCCGCCGCGCCGGTGACCGGTGTTCCACCGACCGCCAAGCCGGCGGTCGCACCCGAGCAAAGCAGAGAGGTTCAAGTGAAAGACCGCAAAGTCACCTTCCCCGACGCCAAGAGCGCCAAGCTGGCGCAGGTGCTGGCGGCCGCCGATCCGACGCATCCGGTGTCGCTGGCCGATGCCGCTGCCCAGGCCGGACTCAAGCCTCCGGTACCGGGTCAGGACCTTGGGCAGCAGGTCGCACCGGTCGACGCCAAGCCCGGCGACATCCTCGACACCGGTGACAAGAAGTTCATGCTGCTCGGCGACGGCGCGTTCTACGACCTGTCGGAGTACAAGGTGGTCGACGCGAGCGCGCTGCCGCAGGACATGGGTGAGCGCGCCGCGTACTTCCATCTCGAAGATGCCGGTGCCGCATCCTCACCGGTATCCGGTCAGGCTCCCGCCGCGACGACCTTCGACGTTCCCGGCGGGACCCCCGAGCCACACGTTCCGGCCGACGGATCGCCCGCATCACCGGCCGCACCCGCGGGGGCCCCGGCCGATCCTGCCGTGGCGCCGGAATCCGGGACGCAGGCCATCCCGTCCGTCGGAACTCCCGGTGTGCCACGCCAGGGCGAGGGTGGGCCGGCCAACGCCGCGGCCACCGACACCGGCACCGGAACCGACGTCCCGTCGTCAACGGCGCCGCGGCTGGATCCGGGTGCGGTCAAGTAAGTGCGGATACACGGAAGGAACGATTGATGGCCGGTGAGATCAGCAGCGACGGAGCGGCGCTTGTTTCCGGGGCGCAGAAGGCCGACAGCACGCTTCCCGGCAATGCTGACCGAACCCCCGCAGCCCCGGGGGTGCATCCAGGGTTGACGGCGGCAGTCGATGACACCACCAAAGACGGTGAGCGAGCGCGCGACAAGGTCAAAGACGGCACAAAGAAGACCGACAAGTTCGCCAAGGGTGTCGAGGATCTCGACAACAAGGGCGCCAAGGGCGTCAACAATGTTGGCTCGATGCCCACGGTTCCGTCATCGGCACCCCAGCAGAGCGCACCAACGGCTCCCTCGCCCGCACCGATGCCGGCCCCGGTACCCGCAACCCCGCCAGCCGGTGTCACCAGTATCGACCCACAGATTCTGGCAGCGCTGATCGAAGCGTCGCGCGCGCAGGCCGAATCCGATGGCGCCAATGGAATCTTCCCTCACAGCGACGATCCGTTCGCAGGCTCTTCGGCGACCTCGCCACAAAACCCCGATCCCCTTGACGTATCGCAAGTGTCGCTGGCGAAGTACCCCGGTGGACCGCTAACGGCCCAGGAAACAGCGTCCGTGATCAATCAGGCGCTGACCATCAACGGGATCCCTGATGACCCTGCCCTGCGTGAGCAGTGGCAGGCCTTGTATCAGCACATGTCCCAAGGCGAGTCCGGCGGAAATCCGAACGCCGGCAATGGATGGGATTCCAACGCGACCGGAATGATTATGGAGGATGGGTTACCGTCCAACAGCAGCCGCGGTCAGTGGCAGTGCATTCCGTCCACATTCGCGGCCTACCACATGGCAGGTACGTCGAACTCGATCTACGATCCGGTCGCCTCGGCGAGCGCTTCGATCAACTACGTCATGGACACTTACAAGGTCGGGGCTGACGGTTCGGGTCTCGGCGCGTTCATGTCGCGTCAAGGTGTCGGTACGGGTGGATACCAGGGATACTAAGCCTCGATCCACCGATGAATTGCCTGTGTAGGTGGGTGTCGATATAAGGAAAGTGCCCCTTGAGCTGGGAGGATTGGTGTTCTCTACGCATCAATCAGGCCAGTTAAGAAAGGCACTTCCAGTGCAAGTGTCCCACGGGTTCGCTGCGTCGTCGGCGGTCTTCGATGAGGATCATCTCGTGTCGTGCGCCGGACTGGTGCCGGTGATGACACTGGCTGAGCAGACCGGCCTGCCGAATCTGTTGGCTGACAAGATCTTCATCCCCGCGCCGAAGATCAAATCCGGGTCAGCGAATCCGGCACCGAAGCTGGCCACGGTGATCGCCGGGATGTGCGCCGGCGCCGACAGCATTGATGACCTCAACATCGTCCGGGCCGGGGGCATGAAAACACTCTTCGGCGATGTGTACGCACCATCAACCATCGGAACCCTGTTGCGGGAGTTCACCTTCGGACACGCACGCCAACTCGAATCAGTCCTGCGCGAACACTTGGCCGCCCTCTGCCGGCGCGTTGAGTTGCTACCCGGATCCGACAGCGGTGTGTTCATCGACATCGACTCCCTGCTACGACCGGTCTACGGCCATGCCAAACAAGGCGCCTCCTACGGACACACCAAAATCGCTGGCAAGCAGGTCCTGCGCAAAGGACTCTCGCCGTTGGCGACCACGATCAGCACCCCCGGTGCGGCGCCGGTGATCGCCGGGATGCGGCTGCGGGCCGGCAAGACCGGCTCCGGTAAAGGAGCCGGTCGAATGGTCGCCCAGGCCATCACCACGGCCCGAGCGGCCGGGGTCACCGGCCAGATCCTGGTCCGCGGCGATTCGTCCTACGGCACCCGCGCCGTCGTCGGCGCCTGCCGACGCCATGGTGCGCAATTCTCGGTGGTCATGGGCCGCAACAGCGCGATCAACCGGGCCATCAACGCCATCGACGACGCGGCGTGGACACCGGTGAAATACCCGGGCGCGGTGCGTGATCCCGACACCGGAGAGTGGATCTCTGATGCCGAAGTCGCCGAAATCAGCTACACCGCATTCGCGGCCACCACAGACCGCTTCACCGCCCGACTGGTGGTACGTCGGGTCAAAGATGCGCGCTTCCGCGACGCCCTGTTCCCGGTCTGGCGGTATCACCCGTTCTTCACCAACACCGACCTACCAACCGCCGACGCCGACATCACCCACCGTCAACACGCGATCATCGAAACTGTCTTCGCCGACCTGATCGCCGGCCCCTTGGCCCACATGCCCTCCGGGCAATTCGGCGCCAACTCCGCGTGGGTGCTCTGCGGGGCCATCGCCCACAATCTGCTGCGCGCCGCCGGTGTGCTTGCCGGTGGAGCGCACGCAGTGGCCCGGGGAGCCACCTTGCGACGCACGATCATCACCGTCCCGGCACGGCTGGCCCGACCGCAACGCCGACCCATCCTGCACCTACCCAGCCACTGGCCCTGGACCGAGCACTGGCTCACCCTGTGGCGCAACACCATCGGCTACAGCCCACCCGCTACCGCAACCGTCTAACCGTCGCCGAACAGGCCCCACCGAAGCACACAGGAAAAGCTGGGCAGACCAGCGGCTACATCCTGCCCACCCCACAAACCGCCGTCAGAATCACCGTCGAACCACACCACTCAAGTCAGTCCACGGATTGAGGCTAAGCCGGAAGCTGTTGTCGTGCCTTGTCAGTCGGACCGGGTGACGGCGGCGACACGGTGCCGCGACGCACGGCATTCGCCATCAGCGCCATCAGTTCGCCTCGTTTCGCCGGTGTGCTGCTTTTTCTTCGGCGCGGGCCTGACGCAGCGCTGTCCGTGCGGCAGCGCGGCGGGAGCTTCTGTTCGTGGGGGTCAGGTTCGTGCCGGAGGCAGCGACTTGATCAAGGATCGAGGCCAGGCGTGCGAGGTCTGATGGTCCGTGCCGATTCTCGTGGCGAGTGTCGTTCAAAGCGTTGCGGCTTCCTCTTCGTTTTGATGTGCCGTCATCTGCGTCAGGCACTTAGGAGACTGGTGTCGTCGTCGAATAGCGTCGGCGGGTCGGGTGCCAGCGCCGAGCCGAAAGTGATTCGCGCGTTTGTGTGCGTACAGACGCGCGGCCTCAGGGGCGCGTCGTTCCGCCCGCACTTCGCCTGCACCGCATTGCGGGAAGCGATAACTCGTACCAGATGCGCGACGCGCTCATCGTCAATCGCCCAGACGCACCCGGGGTGCGGAGCCTGCGACCAGTAGCCGAGTCCAAGCGCCCGACAGGCTGCGATCTCTTGCCGCGTCGTGGCGGAAATTGCCGTGACCTCGCCGAGGATCTGTTCGGAGCCCATGCCGCCATACTACTCTCCATTTTAGAGATATAGCGGTGCGCGGGAATCGATCAGCCGCCTTCGAAGAGCTCTGTCGCATACTTCGCCAACTCCGCGAAAAGCAGGCCCCAGTCCGCAGCCTTGTCGGCCGCACTGGACATGGGGTCAGCGGGTGCCAGGATCGGCTGAGTGTTGTTCAGCGACCACACCTCGCTCCACCGCCATAGAGCGGGGGACCACACATGCACACACGCCGCCGCGTCCTGCTCGTTCACGTGCAGCGACCAGCGGAACCGGAGTTCTCCGTGGTGTGTCAGTTTTGTGAGGTCAACAGGCCGCCCCTCCCGGACATCAATCTCGTGTGCGCAGATCTCTGGAGGCAGGATCATCCGAGCTCCCCTGACGGTTCAACCAACCAGCCGTGAACGTCATCGACCCCGGCGGATCGATCGACCGTGATTGCCCGGCTGGCATGGATGCGCCCACTAGACACGTGTATCCCGATACCCGTGCTGACGCCTTCACGAATGCGGCGAGCGGTGAAGTACCGGGCCGTGCGCTGGTGCACCACCCATCCGTGCTGAACAGCGACGCGGATCAGCTTCGCGGCGATTTCGTTGTCCACCTCCGCGTTACGCTCGGGCGGCGCAGAGGAACCTGCGGTTTCGATGGGGGTGATTGTCGCCATGGCCCCGGTGCACCGCCTATCTGTCGCTGCCTCACGCTTCCAGCCGTTCCGGAACACGTGTTCGAATTATTGCAAGGAAACGTAATCGGCATAGACGACACGCCGTTTCCGGTTTCTGCGTTTAAGACCGGCATTTCCTCCCTTTCAACGTAGCGTCGCAGGCGCGTTTCAGGCATCTCCCACCCTTGCCCGAGGCGCTGTCAAAACCACCGGCCAGGAGAGTTTGCGCGATGAGCCCAGACACCAGCACCCCACAGGTCGACACTGTGACGTTGACCAGGATGGTGTCACTCGGTGCGCATCTGATGCCACTGAAGGCACAGCTAAAGAGACCGACACAGACAGGTTGGCCGTTCGCGCCCGCCTACACCGTGGACCAGATCGCAGAGCACATGCACCGCGGCGGAAACGTCGGTGTGAACCTGTCGCTGAGCCGGATGATCTGCTTGGACGCCGAGAACACCCACGCCACGATTGCCGTGCAAAATGCGGGGCTACGTGTCACCGTCATTCCGGCAAAAGCGCAGATGAATCAACCCCACAACAAGAAGTGGGGCGGGTCGCACACCTGGCTGCGCGTCCCCGACGGCATGGACGCCGCGACCCTGCCTGCCGACGCCATGGGGATTTCGCTGCCTGGCGGTGGCCTGATCGATGTGCTGGCCGGAACCCGCTATGCCGTCGCACCCGGATCGAAGCTTGCCGAGGCTCCGCAATACTCCTACGCCGCCGCACAAGGCGGCCCGCTGGACCACAGCGCCTATGGCGCCGACCCTGCGTTGAATCTCGATGTGGCTCCTGCGTGGCTGTTCGATCGCAGCGTGCCCGTTCCGGCAGGACTGGAACCGCTGCACGGATGCCTGGCGCCGCGGCCGCAGACCGTTTATGACCGTGTAACTGCCGATGCCCGTTCGATCGAGCTCACTGATGCTGTCGACGCGGTCTCCTGGGAGACCTGGATCGCCGGGGATCACCGCATCACCCTGGTCGGGCAGGTCGACGGCTGCGGGTGCGACATCGCGCACTGGGCAGGGTCTGACAACGAGAAATCCATGACGCTGCACGACCGCTGCGAAGTCGGCAACGGCGCACACGTGTGGAGCGCAACGATGATCGCCCAGCTCGGCTTGCCCGGCGACCACGTCTCGCGGCTGGAGCTTGCGGCCAAGCTGCGCGGGTGCAGTGTCGTCGAAGCCGGCCGCGCGCACGGGATCTCGATCGGAGGCAGTTCCGAGTCGCTGGCGCCAGTACTCCCCGAACACTACGAACAACAGGCTGCCGACGCGGAACGTAGCGGTGCGCATACCCGCGCCAAGCTGCTCCGGCAAGCCGCCGAGGGCCTGCGCGAAGCGCTGGCACGTGACGGCGTCGTGCGCGAGAACAGTGACGAGATGTATACCTCGTCACCGATCGCCGGCGGCGCGCCCACTCCACCGGTGATCGAAGTGACTCGGCCGCCGGAGGCGGCTGTCCACGCCGAGACGGCCCCCTCGCTGACCGATGGCGCTACAGCGCTAAGCCCCCGGCCGGCACCTCCCCCGATGCCTGCCTCTGTGCCACAGCCGAAACCGCGTAAGGTGCGGCGCTTTCCGGAAATCAGCGACGTCGCCGACATGCCGATACCTGGCGACGATGAGATCTACGAGTACCCGTTCCCCCGCACGCCCGAGCACGTTCCAGCGGTGCACAGCACCCGCACACAGTGGGCCGAGATGCTCCCCCCAATCGCCAACCGCAAAACGCACGAGACAATTGAGCACGAGTGGATCTTCACCGCGACCCCAGGGTTATCTCAGGTCGCCGCGGCTGCCGATGCACGCGGGGTTGGCCGGTGGGGAATGCTGGGCGCGCTGCTGCCGCGAGTGGCGGCCAATGTCCCGCCGACTGTGCGGTTGATCCCCGCCGACGGGTCGATCCCCGCCGAGACCGGACCCACTGGAGCGGGGACCTCGATCAACCTTTACAGCGTGCTGGTCGGCCCCCCTGCCTCGGGCAAGTCGGTGACGCTGACAGCCTCCGACACGCTGGTCCCAGGGGTGATGATGGTCCCGGTCGGCACCGGTGAAGGGATCTTGAAGCTGTTCCCCCGCGCCGGCGGCGAATCGGTGGAGGCAGCCGAGGACCGATCGGCAGACGGAGAAGCTCCGCATATCGGCAGCGTCGGCGAGGAGCGCGCCTGCGACTCAGTGCTGCTGTCTTCTGACGAGATCGACGTGTTCGTTGCTGAGATGGGGCGCCAGGGCACCAAGGCCACCGGCCTCTACCGCCAGATGTGGATGGGTGGGGATGTCGGAAACATCACCTCCGACCGGGAACGCCACTCGATGGTTACCGCGCACACCTACCGATTCGGGATCCGCCTGGGCGCCCAGCCCGAAGCGGTCTCACCTCTGTTCAGTGAATCCGATCGCGGCACCCCGCAACGCTTTTTGTGGCTGGGCGCTCAACGGATGCCGATGCGTGGCGGGTACTACCCCGAGAGGCTGCAGATCGCCCCGGTCTACTGGTACGGCGGTGCGCCGTCAATGCTTCCGCAGACCGGCGGTCCTCGCCCCCCGGTATGGGTGAAGCCGCCCCCGGCGGCCAAAGAGTTCATGGACGATGAACTGTGGCGCAGCGCTACTGCCAACCCGATGAGTCCCTCGGGAGGTTATGTCGCCGCTGAGGCTGTAGCGGACCGTGCCAGCGCGATCGCTGACCGGCACGCACTGCTACAGCAGCTCAAGGTCTGTGTGGTGTTGGCGGTGCTGGACGGATTAGCCCAGCCGCAGGATGTGCACTGGTACGCCGCCGAGGCGGTCATGGAGGTGCGCAGGAGAGTCATCAAAGAGCTTGTCGCCGTGGCAGATGCGGTGCGCGACGAGCAGGCCCGCAAGAGAGGCAAGGAACAAGGGATCATGCGTCGACACGCTGATGCGGCCTACGAGACCGAGTCGCGGACCCGTGGCGCTGAAGCCAACGCTGCGGTGATGAATGCTGCATTCGCGTTGACCCGGCAGCGCATTCCACTGACGATCGATGCACTTGCCGCTGAAATGGAGCACACCCCGCTGGGCAATCCGGACTTTGTAGGCGAGGCGGTTCGGTCAATGGTGTCGGCCGGTCAGATGGCTCCGACCGACGACGGTAGAACGTATGTGCTCACGTTGCGCACCGAGCCGGGGGACAACACGGTAACCCCGCTTCGTCCGGCCCCGCCGATCTCCTCGATCGGATAGACGAATTTCTCTAAAATAGAGATACGATGAACGGGTGAACACTTCAGGATCCGTTGACCGCTTCGAGCGCCGCGTGACATTGCACCGGTTCATCGGCGCCAAGGACGCAGAGGCGGCCCGCCGCGCTTCCACCTATGGTGTGCGCCTGTGCACTGGACCAATTCACGGGCTGGACGCTGTCATCGAAGACGCGGGCCTTGCCGGCACACGGGCCGCGATCTACCGACATCACGGCGAACAGCCGCTGTGGTGGGTGTCGACGGATATCGTCGCAACCATCATCGCTGCGGATGAACGCAGTGCCACCGAAGCCGCGTACCTGTTGGTTTCTGTGAACGCTACAGACGCTGACGGGGACGTTTTCCGCTACGAGGTTCAGGTTCTCGGCGATACGGCCTCCCATTCCCAGCGTGCCGCTGCCTGAGCAGGTGTCCAGGGGAAGTCTGCACGACTGCCTGACGCATGGAGGATGAATGAATGGATTCACGCGGGTCCTGCACGCAGCCGAACGAGTACGAACACCAACAACAAGGAGAAATTGAAGTGTCGAAGAACATTTGGGCCACTCTCGTGTTTCTGTCGGTCGCTCTCACCTTCGCTGGCTCCAGCGTGCTGATCGGTGCCCACCTGGCGGCTCCATCGAGTCCGCCGCCGCCGGTCGGCGTCTACATCGCAGCATTCGCAAGCTCGCTGATGCTTGCAGCGCTGATCGTCGCCGCCCGGCGCTCACCAGAACGCAAGTTGAAGACTCAAGTCGACAACGCAGCGCAGCGGAAACTGGCCGAACGATAGACCGGCGAATCGTATCGGCAAAGGTATCCGCTGTCAGAGCCCACGGACACTCGAATAACCGGAAAGAGAGGAAGGCTTGATGATTGGCGAAATGACGATCGCCCTAGGAATAGCGCTGATACTGGTGGGTGCACTGAACTTGCAAGCGGGCCTGTCCGGCCGTGCGCTCAGCCTCCGCGGCGGGGTCATCGTTGGAGTTCTGACGATGTGCATCGGTGCGATCAATATCGTGTTTGGCATCGGTGGTCAAGGTCTCCACGGTGCCTGGCTCGGCGTTACGGGGGCTTTGTTGGCGTGCCAGCTATGGGTGGTGACCTCGGATGTACGCAAGTCAAACCGAACGAACGGACTGCGCGGATAAGTGTCCACAGAAGGTACGCGAGACAAGGAGATTCCCTTGAAGCAACCTCCGCTCACGCGAGTGCACGCGTTGGCGATCATGGATCCGCGCCATGACCTGTTGGTGGTTGACGGAGACAATCGGTTGACCGCTACGTCATCGTCGACGTTCCTCGGCGGCGCCAGCGGCCGTATCGTTCTCACGCGCGGAGACCTGCTCGATCACGGCGTGGCGCTGGCCGGCGATGGGCGCCGGTTCGCGGCGGGGAGTGGCCTGATCGTGGACCAGCTCCTCGATGCCATCAACGACGTCCGGTGAAGGTACGAAATAGCAGAGCCGGCAAGGAGACTGAGCACATCATGGAAACGGAGAATGCGGTTCCACTTGGTGGGCCGAGTTTGCGACGTACCACCAGCCGACCCTGACCGTCGGCGAGCACCACGCTCGAGGCGGACTGAGTATCAACTTCCGACGCGACCTCATCGCGCATGACGTCGCCGACGTAGCGGGGGCATTCGCCCAGCTTCCGGAGAACTGGAAGGTTGTGGGCGAAATTCAGGAAGTAGACCCCAATTTCCATGTCGTTCGAGTGGCTCCGACGGAAACCCCGCGGGCCGTCCGGTAACAATAACGGTGAGCATCCGACATGCCACGCCACTCCTTAACACGTTCATCTGCGATCGTCACTCGTGGGGTTCCGGGATCTGTGCGGCCGCAACGGGAGCCGGCGGTGGTGTGGCAGTCGATGGCGGCGGCATCGTCATCTGGGACGCTGCGACATCCTCGTCACCAAGGCAGGTAGCTGCGAGCTCGATCGCCACCAGTTCCCGGTATTCCGGGTATGGATCGTTCAGCCGGCCCGTGTATTGCCCCGCTGCGCTCAATGAGGCCGCGGTAAGCCGGTACCGGCTTAGGTCTACACCAGCGGTGTTGAGCGCCTGCACCTGCTGCAGTGGGGCATCAGCTGATTCGTCGTCCTCATGCAAATCCGCGGCATGGTAGGCGGCCACGAACGTGTCCCAGTCCCCCAGGCCAGCTAGCCGATACAGGAACCAAACGTGGGCGACCAACGTGCTGGTGCCGGGAGGAACGGGGTCGATGAGCGTCTGGGCGTCAGCGCGCTCCAGTGAGCCATCCTCCGCGATCGGAAGCGGCGCCAGCACCGGGCCCGCCTCGGGTGTCTGAGACATCTCACCCTCGACCGGGTCCGGTGGCGTTGTCACGTCCTGCGTATCCACCCGCATCGGTGGGATCGGAAGGCACTTGATCTTCGAATCGGCACCGGATTCGGCCAGCTCCGCCCCCGAGAGCTTGTCGCTTCCGCCCGGCTCGAACAGATCGGCCGTCTTCGTGAGCACTACCCCTGAAATCGCAACCGGAGCGGCAGCTGGAGAGGACACAGCAGCCACCAACACCAGCCCACCCATCACCGCACCCACAACCGTTGCCAGCCCGACGGCCAGCATCGCCAGCCGTCGGTATCGCAAACAGGCGTCACGCAACGCGCTGAGGGGTTGTCGGGTGTCCAGTGCCCGTCGCGCCAACGCGCGCAACGCAGGGGCGGTGATCATGATGCGCCACTTCCCGACAGGCCTGCCCCGGGCCCAGCGGCGGGAGGAAGTCCGGGGGCGGGTGCAGGTCCAGCTGCGTGGGTGTCCGCGGGGCTGGGTTTGTCGCGGCGCGGCGCGCTGGAATCCGGGAGCACCCCGTGCTGCCACGGGTTGGTACGCACCAACGTCGAGGCCCCCGCGATCACCAGTGCGACCATCGACATCTGCACCGTGGTCTGGATCGACACGTACACAGCCGGATCGGTCCACGGCAGCGCCGCGATGCGCACTGCGAACAGATTTCGGTCATAGTAGGCGGTGGCAAATCCGGACAGCACCAGCCACGACGAACCACCCGGTACCGCCGCTGCCACCACCACGATCACCAGCAGTTGGCCCAGCAACGCGTAAACCGCGGTGCGTGCCAGCATCGAGGGGGTGTTCACCTGCGCCACCGTAACGACGCGCCGCGCTCGTGGAAGGCAGTGGCGCGTGCCTAACGTTGCGCGCCATGAGGCTCAAGACCGCCCTTCTGATCCCCGCCGCTGTATCCATCGCCCTGTCAGCGGCGGTCACCGTGGCTGTCGCCGACCCCGGCAGCGAACTTCCCGAATCCGAGACCACTGACGTGCGCGTGACCCCCGCGACCGTTACCGTCACCGCTACCGTCGCTCCCGGCCAATGCGCCCCGGTGGCCGGCGGGCCACCGAACATCGCAGTGACCGATACCGCCGCGGAGCCGCAGCTTTCCGAGGGCCAAGTCGCGCCGAGCACGGCCACCGTGTCAGCCGACGGGGAGGCAGGACCCTCCGGTGCGTCCACCAGCCGCTTCGACCCCTACACCTGCGCCCCTGTCCCCGCAGCGGCCACGTCCAGCGCGACACCGGCGGCCCCCGCGCGGACGGACGCCGAAATACCCACCTACACCGCGCCGCTGGCCCCCTACCCGGGTTCCAACGGCAGCGGAGTCTCCGGTGGAGCCGATGCCGAAGCGACCTCGACGCAGGGTCCTTTAAGCGAGCCCACCACGTCCTCGACGCTGCCCGCAGCACCGGCACCGCGATGACCGCGCTATCCCCGAAGCTGCAGCAAGCCATCGACTCAGCGGTGCATGCGGATGAGGCATGGACTCAGGCGACGTTCCCCAGCGTTGAGGCGGTAGGGATCGGGGTCGATGACCCCGACGATCCGCACGTCGCGGTCGCCGTGCACGGCGGATGCATCACCTACATCGGGATCAGTGACCCGATGCTGCATGTCGACCTTGAAGTTCTCCAAGACGTTCTCAACGCCGCCATCTTCACGGCGTTTAGCAGCTGGACGGCTCAGGCGAGCGGCAAGGCCCCGAGACTTATGCAGGACTGAGACAGATCGCGGATCGGAAAGAGGAGTCCAAACACCGTGGCGTACACCTGGAGCCTGTCTCTGTACCCAACACACGAGCACCCCGACCGCGGAGCATTCATCGCCGGAACCAGCGACACACTCGACGGCGCCCGTGATCACCTCGTCCATGCCCTGGTCGCTCATACCTCGATCCCTGACCAGGAGACGGTGCGTGTCGCTGTGCAGACCTGCAGCGACTGGACCGACTTCGACGAATACGCGATCACCTGTCGGATCGAAGAGAACTGAGCCACACCAGGAAAGATGCTGTTGTGTCCCGGCTGCCAACATCAGTCCGGGCGGTGAATCCGTCTACGGTGCGGCACTTCTCGGCGTTTCACGTGGCGGGTGCGAGAGCTGTGGCGCGGCCTGCTCTTGTCGGCGCTGCGCGCTACGTTCCTGACCGGAGCGGGGACCGTCGCCCGCACCAGATAAGGAGACGCCGCCAATGTGCCGCACCGCCAAGCGCCGCTGCCCCCACAATCCACAACGGGACCGAGAACGTCGGGCCGCGATGAAGACTTACCGTGCCGACTTGGCTTCCGCAGCAGCGCAGTTCGCAGGTCCTGGTGTGCTCTCGGTCATCGCTGCCGCACCCGCCTCCGCGCTGGCACCGATCGCCACCGATCTGGGGCTGGATCCCGCCACGGTATCCTCAGTGTCCCCGTCGACGCACGTCACCCACGACATCTCCGGAACACTGCGCGGACTGGCCGGCGCCAAAGCAGCCGACGCCGGTCACGTTCCTTCCGAACACACCCTTCAGCGGGCCGCCATCCTGAACTACGAGCACTCCCGAGGGTACGAACCGCTGCACCCGCTGTTTGTCGGCGTGATCGCACCTCCTCGCGAGCTGGACGATCTGCGGACCAGCTACGCCAAGGTGCACGAGCACACCGCCAGTGACGGTCTCGGCGTCGGCAACGCTCCCCTGACCGTCTCCGAACTCGGTACTATCGAGGCTGACCGGGCGAGGCGACGTCAAGAGATCGCCGACCTGTTCGTCGCCGAGACACGGCAAGACCGCGCCGACGCCGGTGACAGCCAACAATGGTCGGAATGGCTTGCCGCCGAGCAGAACTCGATCACCACCGCCGAGACAGTGTCAAATACCGCGCCCACCCGGAAGAAAAGCACGGGGCGACAAACTGCTCCACAGATCAGTTTCCACACCGCCGACGGCTTTGAGGAGAACATCGACCCCGCGACCGCCACCCACATAGCCGCCGCGTACACGCGACTGTCCGGGAACGACGTCGATATCCGATTCTTCGCCACCCACTCCGACGCGGTCCTGGCTCATGGCGTGCACATCGGACGGTGCGACACCCCGGCTGAGGCGATCGGCGAGGTGAACTGGAAGGCCTATCTGACGCGGGCCGACGGCGACGAACGGAAAGCCCGCGAGGCTGTGGCTACCGACATCGAGACTGTGTTCTCCAGCTCTGATGTTGCAGCGTTCGCGACCCGCGCGTCGCACCGCAGGGCATTGAAAGTCTCCGAGGCCGTCGAAACCGCGGCGCGACGCTGGGAAGAAGACACCGACGCGGCGTGGAAAGTCTTCCCGTCGAGCGGTCCGATCCGGCACCAGGTCATTCTCGACGGACTGTTGCGTCCCCGGCATCTGATTGGCGACGACCCGTTCGACCTGTACGACGGTGTCGCTACCTATTCCTCCGGAGGGGTCTATCTGCCGGAGTCGAACGTGGTCGAGGCGATGGTGACCCACGTGAAAATGCTGCACCAACACCACGATCTCCGTATGCAGGCAGTGGCCGACGCGATCATCGATCGTGCCCGCGCCGCACGTGATCTTCCCACCGGCAGCTTCGCTGAGCGCATCGAGCGGCAGTGGCAGCTCGTGGAACTGGCGGACGCAGCCGAGCTGCTGACCGAGGGTTCGGACTACATCGAGGACGTGACACTGTTGACTGCGAACGATCCGAATCAGATGGAGTTGTTCGCACTGGCCGCCGCTGCATAGTCGAAACCCGTGCGGGCCAGCCACGTTGAACACGCTCTGCTCGGGAGTTGCAGCGGCACGCAGAATTTCTCCTGTGTGGGTGTCCAGGTCCAGGTACCAGACCGGCCCGCCGCCACGACTTGCACGGAGCCAACCAGACCCGCCGCCGCGCACGGTGCACACCCGGCACTACGGACGGCGCTACAGACGGAACTACCAGGCGTGATCCGGGCTGCGCCACGGGCGCCGATCCAGGGTTCCGGTGTATCCCGACCGCGCCGCAGACAGTCAGTGGCGTCGCTAGAACGCAGCATCTTTCCCGTTGCACCCCGACGGGAAAGGCCCAAGGCGATGATCACTCACGACGAATTCCGCGCCCTGTGCGCGCAGTATCAGGACCGTCCAGAGACGCGCGGCGCCTTCATCGACTACGTGCGCGGACAGTACGTCTCGCACCGAGACTTGCACTGCGCAGCAGGCGCCGTGAAGACGGCGATGCCCACTCCAGAATCTGTTGCCGACATGGACGCTGTCATCGGCTACGTCGGCCAGCATTGGAAGGCGTTCGACTGAGCGCGGCAGCGCTCCTGACGGACACCGACGGGTATCCGGTCCCTGCAGCTTCGTCGCGAGTGACCGTTAACCCATCGCTGCATCGAGCTGCCCTGACGCGCCGCAGCGGGCCCAAGCGCCGCGACCACAGCAGCATGGCCACCATGACCAATTACCGAGTGGCATACGTGCTCAGCGGCGGGGAGCCCGTGGCGGTTTTCCTCGACTCCGCTGCGGATTGCAACCCCGGCAACCTTATGACCTACATGCGAGTGGGCGAGCACGACGAGGGTTCGATCGAGTGGGTGCGCGAGCAGCCGCCGGCCGTCGAGTACCAGTACCGCGACCTGCACGCCTATCTCGCCCGCCGCTACGCCGATCCGTCACAAGGTGAGTCGCTGGAGCTGGTGATCGACCAGACAGGTCTGCCCCGGTAAACGCAGAGGCATGCCGGCGCACCACAACCCGCTCCAGCGGAGCGCGCCGCTGGATCCCCCTTCTCCGGGCAACACCTACCGTCACCGCTCATGAAGCTCACCCGCATTTTCGCCAGCGCTGCCGCCCTCGTTGGCGCCGTCGCGGTGTTCACCGCGTCAGCGGCTCAGGCTGACCCGACCGACTCTGATTCCCAGGTCTTGGGCGGGGTCATCGCCGCACAGGAACCGTTCTCAGTCATCTCGGTCGCAGACCTCCCTCTGCCGGCCGCCGGCTGGCAGCCGGTACTGGGTCATGACCGCACCAGCGGCGTACTGCCTGGCCTAGCGTCCTGCTCTGTCGACGGGATCCCCGCTGAAACCGATCTCGATCACCGCGCAGCGGCGACCAGCCCAGTGTTCGTCGCTGAGCTGCGACCCAGCAACCCAGAGGGAACCGAAGGGTGGGCCGGCACGGTCTCCGGTGCCGGCTATAACGGCATCAACGCCTCCAGCTACGCGCTGGCTTCCTATCGCCGCTACCTGGACACCTGCCGCACCGCGCCCGACCAGACCACCGACTACCACAACGCCGCGGTGGGCACCTCGGTGCTGGACCCGACGCAGGCACACGCACTCCTCGAGACCACTGACAGATGGGTGGAAGTGTTCGCCGTGGCCACGAACGATGGCCTGCTGGAAGCGACGTTCACCCGTCCCAAGGACGGCCCAGTTTCGTTCGGATACAACGCCGCAGCGGTGTTCGGCGCGCTCAAGATGGCCGATCTTGGCGCTCTGGCACGCCGAGGGTAAGGGTCTCGATTGTGGCCGCTGTATGGCATCGCTGGCAGGTAAGTTGCGACGAACTCGACACCGAGGGTCGCCCCTTCTCCACGACCGTCCTCACTGTGAAGAAGGACGAGAACGAGGCTCGGAAAAACACAGGCTGGGGGCCTCGCGCGATGAGGTCCGACGTCCGTGTCGTGTACCGGGGTGAATGGGAACAGTCCAAGTGAGGAGGAAGCGATGACATCGTGGAAGCCGAACGACTTTCGCGACCGCAGCTTCTCCGTTGGCGATTTGGTCGAGCTGCGAGATCAAGCGGAGAAGGGATTCTGGATCGTCTACCGGGTCCGCTGTGTCTGCGCAGATGGCGCCCTACAGCTGGACAACGTGTCGGCCAATGACGGTCTGACAGTAGCCGCCGAGGACATCCACGCAGCGGTGTTCGCTGCTCGACCCGGCGCTTCGTCCACCGCACGAACACCGGTGCATCACTGCGTCCAGCCAGGAACGACCGTGGTGGGTATGCCGAGTTCCGTCCAGAGCGCAACGATCTCCGGGTTGTCATCGATGCAGTGAACGATGCGGAAACCGTGATCGCGCGTGAGTATTCGATGGATGTCGCGCTTGACCTCCACGTCAGCGCGGAAGTCGTTGTCGCCACGCATGAATGGGCCCGCGTAAGGCACCGGCATGTGCCGGTCGAGCCACGTGCGGGTGGATTGCTCCCAGCGGTACATGCGAGCCGTGACTACGACTATGCGGTGTCCGGCATGGTGATGTTATCTGGGGTCAGATTCTGATGTTTACTGTTGTTCCCGCTGAGGCGATCTGATCTAGTCGGGCCTGATCGGAAACAGGTTAGGCTGTTGGTGTTTCCGGTTAGGGGTTGGTTGGTGCGTTCTGGTTGACGCGACGATTCAGGAGCCCATCATTCCGCGGCCGCCCATCATCGGGCCCATCATGGCGGGCATGCCGTCGGTGACGAAGCCGGTGACTTCGTGTGCGTGGGCGCGGATGGTGTTGGTGAGCTCGGGGTCGGAGGAGGTCTCGGTGGCGATAACTCCGTTAGGTGTCAGTGTGATTCGCCGCTGGTAGTCGGTTGCATGGCGGAACAGGGTGGGCAGGCTTTGACTCATGCAGCTCACTTCGGCGCCTTGGTCGAGATGCTGATACATCGAGGAGACGTGGGCGTGCAGTTGCGCGACGAGATCGGGGGCGTCGGATTCGGTGGTGGTACGGATGCCTCCGGGGATGTTTTCCACGGTGCGGCGCAGTTCGGTGTGGCGGGCGAACATGGTCATGTAGCGATCCATGTCGGTGCCGGAGACTCCGCCCATCATGCCGGGACCGTTGGCGTTCCCGGTGGGCATGCGAATACTGTTGGTGCGCAACAGGTATCCCAGTGCGGCGATCGCCCCTGCCCCACTGAGTAGGGCAAGTGCGGCGCGTCTGGTGAATTCGGTCATGTGCGGCTGCTTTCGTGATGGTGTCCCGCTCGGACCCCTTGGCTGCAGGGCAGGTCAGGTGGCAGGGGTTTTGTGGGCGACGACGCGTTCGACGAGGCCGAGTGTGAACCGCTCACGATGGTCGATCGCGAGGTCGGTCGCGGCCCGCAGGTGCTCTAGGGGGCGACGTAGGAAGTGTTCGCCGCCGAGGGGAATGGTGAATAGTTCGAGGCCCCGCTGCACGGCTCGGACTGGGGCGGTGCTGCTGCGGATGTGGTCGACGAGGATGAGTTTTCCGCCGGGGCGCAGGACTCGGGTCATTTCGGTGAGGGCTTGGGTGTGGTCGGGGATGGCGCAGAGCCCGAAGGTGCAGACGACGGTGTCGAAGCTGGCATCGTCGAACGGCAGGTGATGCGCGTCGGCTTGTTGCAGGGTGGCGGGGTGACCGAGGTCGGCGGCGCGTTGGCGGGCGATGTCGAGCATCTGCTGGCTCCAGTCGATCCCGGTCAGGGTGACGTTCTCGGGGTAGAAGGCAAGGTTGAGTCCGGTGCCGATCGCGACCTCCAGGACGTCGCCGGTGGCTTGGCTGCAGACCCATTGGCGGGAGTCGCCGAACAGGTGGCGGTCGAAGAACCCGATCTCACGGTCATAGGTGCGAGATTTCTTGTCCCAGTACCGGTTCCAGCGGGCGGTGCGATCATCGGTGGGCATGGTTCACCTCGCGTCGGCGGTCAGACGGTCAGGCGGCGTCCGATGTAGGGAACGAACCGGCCGACAGCCCCACAGTAGTCCCGGTAGGCCTGGCCGTGGATGGTGTTGAGGTAGGGCTCTTCGACCACTCGTACCTGCAGTTCGATCGTGGCCCACAAGACGGCGAAGGCGGCCAGGGCAAGCGGGTTTGGGGTGATCAGGGTGATGCCGGCGGCGAAGATCAGCATGGCGGTGAAGATGGGGTTGCGTACCAGCGCGAACACGCCGTGGCGCACCAATGTGGTTGTTTCGCTGGGGTCCACTCCGATGCGCCACGATGGGCCCATGTCGCGTTGGGCGTGGACGGTGGCGGCGATCCCGGCGACGGCCAGCACTATGCCGGTGGTCTGGATCCACGGCGCATCAAGCACGGCCATCGGGGTGAGGATGTCGAGCAGTTGCAGCAGGGGCGCGGCCGCCCCGGCGAGGATGGCGGCGATGAATCCGACACCGGCCAACCATTGCAGCGACCCGGGCCGACCGTGGATGCCGCGGAATCCGGTGGATCCGGTGTGGCGGTATTGGGTCCAACTGCGCCAGCCGAACCCTAAGACGGCAAAGATCACGTAGAAGATGAGCGCGGTGGCGGGCATGGGTGAAACCTCCTGGCCGGGACTGGGATAGGTGCCGATGTGGAGATGGGCGTTAAAGCCGATGGACGTGGGACGGCGCGGTTAGTTCTCGGCGAGCGCTTGATCAAGGGCCTTGGCGAGGTCTTCATAGCTGTGCGGTTGGATGCGGGTGCCGTTGAGGAAAAACGTCGGCGTGCCCTGCACCCCCAAGGCCCGGCCGTCGGCCATGTCGAGCCGGATGCGCTCCAGCGTGGCGGGATCGGCGTAGGCCGCGTCGAAAGCGGCCATATCCAGGCCGAGTTCTGCTGCGAATCCACGGAATACGTCATCGGCCGGGGTTTGCTTTTCACCCCACTGAGCCTGGGTGTCATACATTTTGCGATACACCGCCTCCAGCTGGCCCTGCTGGGCGGCGGCTTCCACGGCCCGGGCGGCCCGCTCGGCGTTGACGTGCGCTGGCAGCGGGAAGTGGCGGATCACGAAATTCACCCGGTCCCCGTATTCAGCCCGCAACTTTTCGATCTCCGGGTAAACCGCGCGGCAACCCTCACATTCGAAGTCGAGAAACTCCACGAACGTCACCTTGCTCTCAGGCACCGAGTTGAGCCGGTGACTGTTCTCCCGCACCACCTGCCCGATCTCGCTGGTATCGGACTGCGCTGGGGCGGTCGAGTCACGGTCGCGCACCGACAGGTAGACCAGCGCACCGATCGCCATCGCGGCGATGACGAACGCGGTGAGCAACATGCGGCTGGCGCGCGCCATTCAGATACCTCTTTCGTGGGATCGGCGGCTATATCGCATGGCATCGATGTTGGCGAGGTTGACCGATCAATAGCATTGGACGCTATCATCGTTATGTGGCGATGAAAAGTGGTTCGGTCGATCCCGCGGTGTGCGGGAATGTGGATGCGGCGACGGCGTTGTTTCACAGCCTCTCGGATGCGACCCGGTTGGCGATCCTGCGCCGCCTGGCGGGTGGTGAGGCCCGGGTGGTGGATCTGACGGGCGAGTTGGGGTTGGCGCAGTCGACGGTGTCGGCGCATCTGGCCTGCCTGCGTGACTGCGGGTTGGTGGATTTCCGGCCGCAGGGCCGCGCCTCGGTGTATCGGCTGGCCCGCCCGGAGCTGCTGGAGATGTTGCGCGCGGCCGAGGCGGTGCTGGAGGCCACCGGCAACGCGGTGGCGTTGTGCCCCAACTACGGCCTCCCCGATCAGCGGAAGAAGGTTGCTCGATGAGTGAGGCGTGTGGCTGCGGCAGCGACGAACGTAGCGACGACGAGCACGAACCCGAACGGCTCTGGGAGATCACCGAACTGCGCGCCGCCGCGGTGGCGGGTGTGGTGCTGCTGGCCGGGTATGTGGTCGGCGGGGCCGGCGGGCCCCGCCCGGTCGAAATCGGGTTGTATGCGCTGGCGTTGGCGATCGGGGCCTACACGTTCGTGCCCTCGACGCTGCGCCGGCTGACCCAAGGCAAGATCGGGGTCGGCACGCTGATGACGATCGCCGCGGTCGGCGCAGTGATCCTCGGCGAGGTCGGCGAGGCCGCCATGCTGGCGTTCCTGTTCTCCATCAGCGAAGGTCTCGAAGAATACTCGCTGGCCCGCACCCGCCGCGGCCTGCGCGCCCTGTTGTCGCTGGTGCCCGATGAGGCCACCGTCCTGCGCGACGGCGCCGAAACCATCATCCCGCCAAGCGAATTGCGGGTGGGTGACCGGATGCTGGTCAAACCCGGTGAACGCGTCGCCACCGACGGGGTCATCGTCTCAGGCCGTACCGCGCTGGATGTTTCGGCGATCACCGGCGAATCCGTGCCGGTGGAGGCCGGGCCCGGTGATGAGGTGTTCGCCGGGTCGATCAACGGCACCGGGGTGCTCGAGGTCGAGGTCACCAGCAGCGCCGCCGACAACTCGCTGGCCCGCATTGTGGCCATCGTGGAGGCCGAGCAGTCCCGCAAGGGCGAAGCCCAGCGCCTGGCCGACCGCATCGCCAAACCCCTGGTCCCGACGATCATGATCGCCGGCGTCCTCATCGCGGCCATCGGCAGCGTGTTGGGTGATCCGCTGGTGTGGATCGAACGCGCCCTGGTGGTGCTGGTGGCGGCCTCCCCATGCGCGCTGGCGATCTCGGTGCCGGTCACCGTGGTCGCCGCGATCGGCGCGGCCAGCAAGCTCGGCGTCCTGGTCAAGGGCGGCGCGGCGCTGGAAGCCCTGGGCGCGGTCCGCACCGTGGCGCTGGATAAGACCGGCACATTGACTGCCAACAAGCCCACCGTCATCGACGTCGCCACCACCAACGGCGCCACCCGCGAGCATGTGCTGGAGGTCGCGGCGGCGTTGGAGGCCCGCAGCGAACACCCCCTGGCTGCAGCGATCCTCGCCGCCGCCGAGGGCCCGGTCCGACCCGCCGAGGAGGTGGAGGCGGTCACCGGCGCCGGCCTCACCGGGTATCGCGACGGCCGCCGGTTGCGGCTCGGTCGGCCCGGCTGGCTCGATCCCGGCCCGCTGGCCGAACAGGTCGCCAAGATGCAGGCCGCCGGGGCGACCGCGGTGCTGGTCGAAGACAACGGTCAGGTCATTGGGGCGGTCGCGGTGCGTGACGAACTACGGCCCGAAGCCGCCCGGGTCGTCGAGGCGTTACGCCGTGGGGGTTATCAGGTGGCGATGCTGACCGGTGACAACCAAGCGACCGCGACCGCCCTGGCCAAGCAGGTGGGGATCGATACGGTGCATGCTGATCTGCGGCCCGAAGACAAGGCCGCGCTGATTAGTCAACTGCGCCAACATTCCTCGACGGCCATGGTCGGTGACGGCGTCAACGACGCCCCCGCCCTGGCCACCGCAGACCTCGGCATCGCCATGGGCGCAATGGGCACCGACGTGGCGATCGAAACCGCCGACGTCGCCCTCATGGGTGAAGACCTGCGCCACCTCACCCAAGCCTTCGCCCACGCCCGCCGTGCCCGGCGCATCATGCTGCAAAACGTCGGCCTCTCACTGGGCCTGATCACGGTACTCATTCCGCTCGCCCTCACCGGGATGCTGGGGTTGGCCGCGGTCGTCGCCGTGCACGAACTCGCCGAAATCGTCGTCATCGCCAACGGGGTCCGCGCCGGACGCACCAAACCCCTCCGGGGCGCCATCATCGAAACCGGAACCGACTCCCACCGGCTGGCACACACCCGCACCCAGGAAACCACGACAGCCAGTTGAACTCGGGGCGCAACAGGATCACGTCACAGCCAAGAGGGGTCGGCCGAGCAACGGGGTGAAACCCCGGATCGATCAGGTCAACGGTGTCGCACTCCGCAGCGCCGCCAGCACGCGATCCCTGGTCGGAAGGTCCAATCGGCATGCATCAGCTGCCAACTCAGTGCCCGGCTTCATGATATCCACACCATCAACGAGCACCGTCGGCGATGGATATGCACCGACCCTTTCCACCACCACATCGTCAGCGATACCCACCTCAGACAGACACTCGGCGAGCAAGCGCCGAGCCGCCGCCGCATTCGGACACCCCGGGCTCGTGAGAAGCTCCACACGCATACATCCAGCTTCGCTCAACCCGCGCGAGTTCTGCACGCCTCCAGGCGGGGCCAACTGACACCGCCCAGGCGGAGCCAATTTAGGTTGACATAGGCACGGTGCACGAAATCGTCGTCATCGCCAACGGTGTGCGCGCCGGACGCACCACACCACTGGCCGCTGGTGCCACGACCGAAGCGCCGACGGCGGCTGCAACGCACACATAGGCCCACCACCAGTGGTGGCGCTGCTGGCTGACGCTGGCCTGACCGCTCAGCGGGCGCTATGCGCGAAGCCAGTCCCATGCGGGTTCGAGTTGATCGCGTGGAAACGTCTTCAGTTGACCGCGGATGAGCAGTGCCGCGGGTA
The DNA here is from genome assembly GCF_048282725.1 of Mycobacterium sp. 48b. NCBI lineage: Bacteria > Bacillati > Actinomycetota > Actinomycetes > Mycobacteriales > Mycobacteriaceae > Mycobacterium > Mycobacterium sp. 48b. The sequence goes on along the minus strand of NZ_JBLVUL010000001.1, from coordinate 3,685,203 downwards.
TTTTGACGCACCATTCTTCCCATTTCGGGGCGCCCAGCATGGCGATCTTGTCGAAGTGACGTCGATGTTTGAGGTCGAAGATCGTGTTGGCCCAGGCCGCGGGAAGGGTCCAGCCTTCAAAGGATTCGTCGATCAGGATCAGCACCCGCAACGTGGTGTACTGCTCCAGAAGGGAGTCGATTCGTGGGCCGAGCACGTCGCGGTAGGTTTGCCGGTTCAGCTTGCCGCTGAACCGGATTCCGACGACATTGCCGGTGCTGCAGGACAGGAACTCGATCACAGCATGCCCCTCCTGGGGAAGTGTCAGTGCGCGCGTGGGCCGTACATGATCACGGCGACGCCGGCCAGGCAGACCAGGGCGCCGATGATGTCCCAGCGGTCGGGTCGAAACCCGTCCAGCGCCATGCCCCAGGCCAGTGAGCCGGCGACGAACACGCCGCCGTAGGCGGCCAGGATCCGGCCGAAATGCGCATCCGGCTGCAGGGTGGCGACAAACCCGTAGATTCCGAGTGCGATGACGCCGAGCCCGGCCCATAGCCAGCCGCGTTGCTCGCGCACACCTTGCCAGATCAGCCACGCGCCTCCGATTTCGGCGACCGCGGCCAACACGAACAACAGGATTGAACGGATCACCATGGTGATGACCCTAGGAGACCTGGCCGGGCACTGGGGCCGCTGCCGGCTGTGATCGTCGGCACCGGCAACTGGTGTTCGTGTTCGGACGAGTGCACTGGCAGGTGTCGGCTCCGCGTCGGCGGTAGGCGCGGATCTGTGACACGACCACCCCGACGACTCCGACGGCGATGAGCGCGAATCCGAGTGGCTCTAGCCACCGGGAACCGACGAGCAGCATGCCACCGCCGGCGATGCCGGCCGCGGCCAGCAGTGGCACGACCACACAGCAGCCCACACATGCCAGCGCCCCGACGCCGATCGATGCCCACCACGCCTTGCGGGCGCGGTCGTCAGCAGCAGCCACCGGTGCCGCCTTTCGTCTCGTTGTCGGGTTCTGCGGTGAATGGTAGTGGGCAGCAGGGGCTTTCGGCGCAGGCGAGGAGGTCGTCACAGCCCGCGGCGAGCGCAGCACGCAGCGTGTCGCGCACGGCGGTAAGTTCGGCGAGCTTCTGGTCGACCTCGGCCAGTTTGGTGGCCGCCCGGGTGTGTAGTCCGGCCTCGGAGCGGCTACCGAGTCGGGTGGCGGCCAACAGGTCGGCGACTTCGTCGAGGGTGAAGCCCAACCGTTGCGCGGCCTTGATCACCCGCATCATGGTCACGGTTTCCGGTGGGTATAGGCGGTGTCCACCCAGTGATCGCTGCGGCTGGCGCAGCAGGCCGCGTCGCTCGTAGTAGCGCAGCGTCTCGGTGTTGACCCCGGCTGCGGCCGCGACCTGCCCGCTGCGCAATCCGCTGTCGCTCACCGCGTCTGCCCCGTCGTCATGTCACCGATCCGCTGTGCGAGGGCGTCGAGCACGTCGGTGTGCGACGGGGGAACGCCGATGCTTATCACCACATCCGAACCGGCCGTGTCGAAGTCGAAGCGGAAAAACGAGCAGCAGCCGACTTCGCGTGCCGCCAGGTCGCGGGCAGCGGCCTCGGCGTCGGCGGCCAGCACAAGATCCAACCGTGTGGCACTCACCCGTACCGACCGCAGCACCGATTGACCGAATAGCCCGTCGAACTCGGCCACCCGCAACGGCCGATCAACCGTGGGTAACGAGCACGAATCGGGCACCCAACCCGTAGTTTCCTCGCTGGCCATACGTCGACGATAAACCCGTACCTAGGTACGGAATGCAACCCTCAATCGGTGGCGAACGGCAGCGGGGTGGCCCTCAACCGTCTCGGCGGTCGGATTGTGTTGACTGGCCGGCGGGTGGTGCGGCCGCGGTGGACAAGTTGGCGGCCAGGGCCTGGACGCGCGTGGTGATGTCGTCGCGGATGATTCGCATGCGGTCGATGCCGTCGATGCCGCGCAGGGAGGGTTCGTCGGTGTCCCACCGTTGGATGGTGGTGCCGGGATGGTCCTCGAGTTGGGCTTGGGTGCCGACGATGACGACCAGATCGGCCTCGTCGAGCATCTGCTCGGTGAGTTGGGTGGGCTGATGGTCGCTGATGTCGACGCCGACTTCGGCCAATGCCTGCACCGATTGTTGGTTGACTGCACCCTTGGCGTGGGTGCCCGCCGAGGTCACGCGGATGTGCGGGCCGGCGATCTGCCGCATGAGCCCGGCGGCCATCACCGACTTGCCGGCGTTACTGACGCAGACGAACAACACGGATCTGTCGGCCATATCGGTGTTTTCCTTGGGTTTTCGCGATTAGCGGGTGATGGGCACGTTCAGATCGGTCAGGAGTCGGTGGATGCGTTCTTCGATGTCGTCGCGGATCGGGCGGACCGCGTCGAGGCCTTGGCCGGCGGGGTCGGGGAGTTCCCAGTTTTCGTAGCGTTTTCCGGGGAAGATGGGGCAGGCGTCGCCGCAGCCCATGGTGATGACGACGTCGGCGGCTTGCACGATTTCGTCGGTCCAGGGTTTGGGGTATTCGCCGGTGATGTCGATCCCGACTTCGTGCATGGCCTCGATGGCGGCGGGGTTGATCTCGTTGCCGGGTTCTGACCCTCCGGACCAGGCGATCGCGTTGTCGCCGGCCAGGTGGGTGAAGAAGCCGAGGGCCATCTGGGAGCGGCCGGCGTTGTGGGTGCATAGGAACAGGACGGTCGGTTTGCCGTCGCTGATCTTGCCTTCCACCCGGGCCAGGGCGTGGAGGCGCTGGCGGGCGAACCGTTCGGCCAGCAGCGGCAGGAAGTTGGGAATGGTGGCGCGGCCGGCGAACTGGTCGTAGGACGAGCAGAGGAACCGTTCGATGGTTTCGGTGCCGAAGGTGCCGTCGAACTCGCCGTGCAGACGGCTCGCCGCGGTTTTCAGGGCGAGTTGTTGGTCGATGGAGAGGTCGTGGCGCAGTTGGTGGGTGACGGGGCTGTCAGTCATCGGCTGGTTCCGTTCTCGTCGTCGAGCCGGTGGGCAGGTGTTGGGAGGTGTGGTGGCTGAACCGATTACGTAGCGCCAGCGAGACGTAGACCAATCCGACCAGGACCGGGACTTCGATGAGCGGGCCGACGACCCCGGCCAGCGCTTGGCCGGAGGTGGCGCCGTAGGTGGCGATCGCCACGGCGATGGCCAGTTCGAAGTTGTTGCCGGCGGCGGTGAACGCCAGGGTGGTGGTGCGCTCATAACCCAGATCCAACAGCGTGCCGAGCAGGTAGCCCCCGCCCCACATGACGGCGAAGTACGCCAACAGAGGTAGGGCGATGCGGGCGACGTCCCAGGGTTGGTGGGTGATCTGATCGCCTTGCAGGGCAAAGAGAATCACGATGGTGAACAGCAGACCGTAGAGGGCCCATGGGCCGATCGTCGGTAGGAACTTGGCCTCATACCAGTCGCGGCCCTTGGTTTTCTCGCCGATGCGGCGGGACAGGTAGCCGGCCAATAGCGGGATGCCGAGGAAGATGAGTACGGATTTGGCGATCTGCCACGGTGAGGTGTCGATGGTGGTTTGTTCCAGGCCGAGCCAGCCGGGCAACACCGACAAGTAGAACCAGCCCAGCACGGCGAACATGATGACTTGGAAGATCGAGTTGAGCGCGACGAGGACGGCGGCGGCTTCGCGGTCTCCGCAGGCCAGGTCGTTCCAGATGATGACCATGGCGATGCAGCGGGCCAGTCCGACGATGATCAGGCCGGTGCGGTATTCGGGCAGGTCGGGCAGTAGCAGCCAGGCGAGTGCGAACATCAGCGCGGGTCCGAGCACCCAGTTCAGGACCAGTGAGGAGAGCAGGAGTTTGCGGTCGCCGGTGACGGTGTCGAGGCGGTCGTAGCGGACTTTCGCCAGCACCGGATACATCATGATCAACAGGCCCAGGGCGATCGGCAGCGAAATCCCGTCGATCTGAACCTTTTCCAGAGCGGTGTTCAGGCCGGGGATCCAGCGGCCCAGCAGCAGCCCTGCGACCATGGCCGCGCCGATCCATAAGGGCAGGAACCGGTCGAGGGTGGAGAGCTTGCCGACGACCGCTGGAGGGGATGTGGTGGTGTCGGTCATGCCGATACTCCCGCCACGGTGTGGGCGGTGGTCGCGCCGAGGAGCACGGCCAGGCTGGCCAGCGCTTCGGGCACCACGGCGTAATACACCCACGACGCCCGGCGCTGCGAGGTCAGCAATCCAGCGTCCCGCAGCACTTTGAGGTGATGGCTGATGGTCGGCTGGGAGACTTCCAGCCCGGGTGAGATGTCACAGACGCAGGCCTCGCTGCCGGCGTGGCTGGCGATCGCCGAGAACAGCTGCAGCCGCACCGGATCGGCCAGCGCCTTGAGCTTGACCGCCATATCCGCCGCCACCGCCGCCGATATGGGTTCGTGCAGCAGGGCGCCCGGAGGGCAACACACTTGATCGGCCAACATCTCCCGGGACTTCGACATACATCGATATTGACAGCTATCGAATCAGATGGCAAATGAACGTCAGGTGAAGATGAGCTGGGCCGCGTGGAAGTCGAAATGGCGCCCTGGGTAGCGGTAGACGTCTTCGAGCGTCATGTAATCGGAGAAGAACGGATCCCATCCCGGCGGGAAGTGCATGCCGCGGCGCAGGGAGTCGTCGGTTTCTCGGGCGAGTCGTTGTTGCAGCGCGGCGATGACCCGGTCGAGTTTGGCGCCCATCCTGACCCGGTTGTAAACCAGGGCGGCGGCACACGATCCGTAGTAGTTGACGTGATGAAACGGCGTGGTCGCGGCGTTGAGCACCCGGGCGTAGGTGACGCTGACGCGGTCAGGCAGTCGGCCCATCACCCGCACCAGGGGCAGCAGTCGCTGCACGACCATGTAGCCGAACACCATGTGGAACAGCAATTGCTCGTTGGTCCGACGGGTTCCGCGCGTCGGGGCGCCCCAGTCGTCGGGACCGGCGGCCGCCAGTAGCTGGTGAAACGTGACACGCGCGCGCTCCAGATCGGCAGCGATGGCGTCGCGGTCCATGCCCCGATCATGCGCCTACCGCGGCCCGTGTGGCCACGGCCGCGGCAGGTCGCGAACGGTCGGCTAGCAGCAGGATGCTGCGGCTTGATCTGACTCCTTGGATGCGCCGCCGCAGCACACATCACCGTCACCCTCACTGGATTCGTCGAGGTGCTGTGGGCTGGCGCCGAATGTGTCGGAGTCGGCCAGCACGGTGTAGACCTCCCATTTCTCCCCGGCCGGGCCGGTCACCCAGACCTTGTCCTGGGTGGCGAAGCAACAGGTGGTGCCGATCTCCTCGTCGGTGAACAGCCCCTCGCCGGTCAGCCGGGCGATCTCGGCATGGACGGCTTCCCTGGACTCCACCTCGACGCCGAGGTGGTTGATGGTGCCGCCCTTACCGGGGTTTTCCAGCAGCACCAGCTTCAGCGGCGGCTCGGTGACGGCGAAGTTGGCATAGCCCGGCTTCACCTTCGCCGGAGTGGTGTTGAACAGCTTGGAGTAGAACGTGATCGCCTCATCGAGATCATCAACATTGAGGGCGAGTTGAACACGGGACATAATCCGCCTCCTCTAGGGCTGAGACATACATCGAATTGACGCGTCGACCTCAGGATGCCACCTTTTTGATATATGTCAAGATTGGTGGCAGGATGGGGTCATGCCCAAAGCGCTGCCCGTGATCGACATGTCCGCGCCGGTATGCTGCGCCCCGGTAGCCGCGGGCCCGATCAGCGACGACGACGCCCTGGCGGTGGCGATGCGCCTGAAGGCGCTCGCCGACCCGATGCGGGTCAAAATCATGTCTCTACTGTTCAGTTCGCGCCCCGGCGAGGAGACCAGCGGGGAACTGGCCGGGGCGCTCGACTTGAGCGAATCCACCGTCAGCCACCACCTGGGCCAACTCCGCAAAGCCGGGCTGGTGATCTCCGACCGTCGCGGCATGAACGTCTTTCACCGCGTCAAACCCGAAGCGCTCCAAGCACTCTGCGTGGTGCTCGACCCCGACTGCTGCACTTAGCCGACAGGTGAGCTGGACACCGTCGCCGCGCGCGCGGGTCAGCTGGGATGCTCCGGAATGACCGCCCCACGGTGAGATGATCAGGTGATCTGTTCGTGAAGGGTGTCGAGTTGGCCGTAGAGCAGCTCGATCGTTGATTGTTGTTCTGCCACGGTGGCTTTGAGTGCGGCGATCTCTTTGTCTTTGGCGGCGAGCCGGTGGCGCAGCGCAGCGTCGATGCTGGTTTCGCGGCCGGCCGGTGCTGGCTGGCGGGCGGCGGGGCGGTCGCGGTACTGCTTGATGAGGGCCACCAGGTCGTCGTGTTTGTAGATGGTCTTGCGGGACACCTTGGCGCGGCGGGACACGGTGGAGAAGTTGATGTCGGCGTTGGTCTTGCGCAGGTAGGCGATCGCTTTTTCGACGGCACGCCGCTTCTCATCGCTGCGGCCGTCGCGGTATTCGGCCAGCGCATTCAGTGCTTTCTGGGTGGGTGGCGGCGGCTTGGGGCGACTCATCGCGGCGTGTCCGGGTCAGCCTTGCGCAACACTGATTCGTGGCTTCCGCGGGCAGCAGTCTGCATCGTGGGTGCCCGGTTGGCGGTACCCGCACCGGCGACGCTGTTTGCGCCGTCATCGGTCACGTCGTCGCGGTGGAGCCGGTCGAGGATGGCGTCCAGGGAGGCGATTTCGCGTCGACGCTCATGGATCCACACGTTGTCGTCGGTGAGCTCGCGCCCGGTGCGGGCACGGTACTGTTCGCGGCGGACGTCGATCAGTTTCAGGGTCCTGGCGCGTTGGTCGACCAGTTCGTCGAGGTGGGTGGCGTCGGTGGCGAAATGCCCGCATGACAAGCAGGCGTTGCCTTTGTCGCAGGTGGCTACCGGTGGCAGCAGGCATACCCCGTTGGGCAGCACCCGGTCGGTGCGGGCCGAGAGCTGGGTCATGTCGTAGATGTCGGACGGGCTGATGGTGATATCGGTGCCATGGGCGCCGATCTTTTTGTGCCGCAGGAACTCCGCTTCGGCGGTCGCTTGCAGGGTGGCGGCATAGCGCAGGGTCATCGCCGGGGAGGCGTGTCCGAGATAGCGCTGCACCACATGGATCGGGACGCCGTCGTTGAGCAGCTCGGTGGCCCGGGTGTGGCGCAGCCGGTGGGTCTGGGAGAACCGCAGCGGGTGGCCGGCGGTGTCGGTGAGACCGTGGATGTTGTCGAGCCGATTGAGGATCCGGCTGTAGGAGTCATAGCTGCGTGGTCGTTGGCCCTGGTGCTGGTAGCGCACCCCGAGGAACAGGTACTTCGTCTCCAAATCCGGGTAACGCCGCCGGATCCAGTCTTGCTGTTCGCTGATCACGTTGACCACGGCCTGCTCGACCAGAATGGTGGGCACCACCCCGTCGACTTTGGTCTGCTGGTAACGCAGTTTGGCCACGAACCCATCGGGAACGTCGGTGGCTCCCGCGGGGCGGTCATGCCCCGGGATCGGCTGCAGCGGGTCGAAATCGAGCATCAGAATCTCCGAGGCCCGGCGCCCGGTCAACGCTTGCAGCAGCCAGATCCGGGCCGCTTGCGGATCGCCGAGACCAGCCACGACCGAGATGGTGGAATCGGGATGGGTGATGACCACCGGTTTGCCCGCATCGGCGGCCAGCACGTCGAGATAGCACAGCATCCGCTGCAGCTCGGCGGTCGAAAACCAGGTCAGCTCCCGGCCGCCGGTAGGGCGTCGGCTGCGAAACGCCGCACCCCACAACCGGGTATGGGTGTCGGTCAACCGGCTCCAGCGAGGATCTCCGGTCGCTGCCGCGGCTTCCTCGGCATGGTCCACCATGAACGTGTAGAACATCTGAATCTTGGACTGGACGACCGCGATCGTCGCCGCCGACAGCGGACGCTCCGGTTTGGCCCGCGCGGCAGGTGATTTGAGGTATTCGGTGAACTCGGTGAACACCAGCCGCAGCGCCGCCCGGTCGGTGCTGATCACCGGATCATCGATCCCGCGTTCGACCAAGAATGGACCCAGATGGCGGGTGATGCCGCGGGTGCGGCCGATCACCGACGACCAGCGCAGCAGTTCAGCCGTCAAACAGGTGCGCAGCCAGAACCGCACCCCTTCACGCAGCCAGACCGGTTCGATCCCTCCGAGGCGGGCAACCTGGTCATGGCAGGGTTCGTGCTCACGCTGCGGGATGCGGGGATCAGCGTCCAGATCCCAGATGTCATGAGCCCACCATGGCCGGTCGGTGCAGCGGACCGACACGTACAGGTGCAGGTGCTCGATGAAACTGGCCACGTTGCGCCGAAACCCGGCCGAGGGCAGCCGACCGGTGCGGCGCTCGAACTCGCGTACCCCGTGACGCACGATGGCCTCGGCGCTCAGATCAGCGACACTGACCGGGTAACGCCGGTGCCGTTGGTGGTAGTCGGCGGCGGCGATGCTCAGTGCACCGCTGGTCCATTTCAGCAGCGACGGTTCGATCTTGCGACGTTCTTCGTGTCCACACAGCCACACCCACCACGCGAGCTCCTCGCACAACCGTTGCGGCACACCCTGCGGGGTGAAGTCGTGGCCGTCCGGGGTGGGCCGGTAGCGCGGGTTGCGCTGAAAGACCGTGTTGGCCGGGCCGGTATCCAGGTGATAGACCAGCCTGCGCCACTGCGGCGGCACTTGTTGCCACTGCTGTGTCCACCGATCCCCGGCGGCACCGCGCGTCGGTGGGGTATGCGCTGGTGCAGGACTGTCATTGCCCGTCACGGTTCACCTTCCACCCAGCGACATAGTTCTTCCATTCGGCCAGCGTGCGCATCTCGGCGTCGGCGGTCACCCACCCGTAGGTCGACAACGTGGTCTGCACGTCGGCGTGACCGAGACGACGCATCACCACATGCACATCCACCCCAGCCAGCAACAACGCGGTGGCGTGGGTGTGGCGCAGCCAGTGCGGCGTCCACTGCTCAGGCAGCACGCCGGTTCGGCGCGCGGTGATCAGATCCACCTTGTCGTAGATGGTTTCCGGTCGCAGCGGGGCATAGCGCACGCCTCGCACCAGGTTGACAAACACGAAACACGACGCCAGATCGCCGACCGTGACATCCGCGCCGGCGGCCACCAACTGCCACACGTACTCGGTGTAGAGGGCGACCAGATCGTCGCCGATGTAAATCCGGCGCGGGCCCGATTTCGCGCGCACCCCGTGCGGATGATCATCACGGCCCGCCACCATCACCGATGGGGTACCGCCACCGGCAATATCAAAATCACTGTGGCGCAACGACAACGCCTCACCGAGCCGCATCCCGGTTTCGGCCAACACCGCGAAGAACAACCGGTCACGCAGCCCCGCCCCGCCGCCCGACCATTCACCCGAGACCGTCTGGACACTGCACGCATCCAAGATGGCGTTGACCTGCACCGGCAGCAGCACCGGTGTTTCGGCGCGCTGCAGGCCGCGGAGCCGGTGAATCGGCCCGTCCTGCTCGCGTTTCGGGCCGACCCCGGCCAGAAACGGTGCATAGCGGCCCCGCCGGGACGTACGAGCATGACTGGCGTACAACCGCCGGTAGGGGCGCACCAGGTCATGGGCATTGGCGAAATACCGGTACATCGACAACACCGCCGCACTGCGCGGCAGCAGCGAGGATTCGGCCAATCTCTGCTCCGGTTCACCGATCCGGGCCACCCCAGGCAGATCCCCGGTGCGCAGATAAGCCAGGAACTGGCCAAACAGACTGGTGGGGAAGTCATCCCACGCGGCACCGGTACCCTCCAGCACCGTCCACCACGCCGCCAGCCCATAGGCATAGGCGCGCAGCGTGTTCGGTGAGCCCCCTTGGTTGCGCAGAAACGTCAGGTACTCGCGCGCCGGGGCCACGGGCAGCTTGTCGACGCCGACCACCGTGTAGGTGGGTGGCCGGTCCTCAAAGCGCACCCGCTGCACCTGTGCCACCGTCAGCCGCACCCCACCACATTCACGATGGCCTGCCCTTACGGAAATCGTCCAACCGGATCACCTGGGAGCCGCCATCGGCCGGTGGGGCCGCGGTGCGTCCATTGCCGACACTGGCCGCGACCGGATTATGCTCGGCCGCCGGCGCCGGCCGCTGCGTGGCCAAAAACCAATCCAGCACATCAGCGGGATAGATCATCGAATCCCGGGCGCTCAGCATCCGCACAGACGCGCCGCCGTAGCAGCGCTCCACCCACTTACGCAGCAGCCGGGGCCGCTCCGGGACGCGGTCAGCCCACCCCGGTTCCGTCATACCCCACGTGTGCCCGGTATCCGGGTTGATCCGTGAATGCAGCTGGGTGGTCAACATTTTCGCCCGATCCGGCGCGATCAGCCCCGAATCCCGCAGATGCATGATCAACGAACCCAACGACAGACCCCACTTGGCTTTGAGCGGCCGCAGATTCAACAGCGACAGCACCCGCGGCAACTCACCGGCGATGACCCCTGCCGGGGCCAACAACTCGGTCGCGAACCGGTTGGCCTCCAACTCGTCGGCGGCACTGACCGAGCAATAGGCGTGACTGTGCAACACCAAATGACCGAGCTCATGGGCGACCGTGAACCGGGTCCGCTCCCACGAGTCGCTATCCCTCAACACCAACAGCGGCCGGTCCCGCAACCGGCCCACCCAACTCGAATACCCCAAATGCCGCTCATCACGAGAACGCCCACCGGTAGCGGCGAACTCGCTTTCCCACTCACCGGCGACCCGGCGCCGGACAATCACCGGAGCACCCAGCCGCTCGGCCTCATACATCAAATCATCAAGCGGCTCATCGGGTTCCAGTCCCATCGCCTCACGCAGACGCGCCGCGGCCACCGTGATCGAACTATGTGCCAGCTCATCTGGACTGACCGTCGGAACCTTCACCGGAGGCAGCTTCGACCGACCATCGAGCTCACCGAGAAAATCGCCTGCCAACGACGCGAACGTCGCCAGAAACTCCTGCTCACCCAACGTCATCGACTTCGGCGCCCGAAACAGCAACTCGTTCGCGGTGATCCGTGTCCGCGGCTCCGAGCTGAAAAACGCTGCAGGAAACCGGAACAACCCCGCCAGCAACGCAACATCGCCGTCTTCGAGCCGCACCGTCAGCGACTTCTCAATCTGGGACTGCCGTGACGTACTCCAGCCTGTGGCTTCCACCACCGACCGTGCCGTCATCCGCCTCAACAACCGGGCCTGCCGGACCCGTGCACCAAAAACCTCAATCATCGTGCGCTCAATTCAACGTCACCGGGTTGGGAAACCCACATGCACCCAACACTGTGCACGATGGCTACGACGATTTCGGCGGACCGTCCTCCTCGTCCTGATCGCTCGCAGCGTCCTCGTCGACCTCGGCGAAGTCGTCGTCGCGGCGCCGTGTCCCGAAAGTCCCCGGTCCCGCGCCCTCCCGACGGCTCCCGCCGAGACCAACATTGAATGAGCGGTCCTCCATGATCGGCGGCGGCAACGGTGTCCGACCGTAAAGAACCTCCACATTGTCGAGGAGTAGTCCCGCCGCGAGGACCGCGCCGCCGAAAAACCCGCGACCGTCCGGCCACCACAACAGGTATTCCCGATACTTCTGCGGCTCGGGAATACCCTCTTCGCCACCGATCGGGTGACCCAGCACCTCCTCGATGCTGTACTGCTCCCCACCCGGCACAAACGGCACAGTCTCGATCAGCTGACCAGTCCGCCGATTGCGCGGATGCTTGCGCACATAAATCCGCGAGCCCTTCCCGTCGAGCAGAAGAACTCCCATCCCGTTGCCCGCCTTGACTTTTAGAGTCGAATCGGGAGTCTCCCGCCGTAACCGCGATAGCAGAAACGTTTCCAACACCGAGCACGACACCGTGATCGGTCGCACATTGCTGCCCTGATCGACAAAACGATCTGGGACTTCCGGATGCCGCGCAGCCAGATCCCCATGCGCCTCGCCCAAAACCTGAGCATGCTGCCGGACGAGTTCCTCCACCAACTGCTGAGGATCGTCGTGTAGTTCCATGGGGTAAATCTGTTGACTGAACTAAGATACGAATCATTGCAGGTCAGATAGGGCTTTGGTACGTTCCCGAGTCATGGGCGATCCGGATGGGGTGCGGAATCTTGCAGTGCTGGTGGTGCCCGATGTTGGCCGGCTTGAGGCGACCGGTGACCGCTGGGTGCCGTTTCGCATGCTTGACGCAAACGGGATTTCCATTGAACCAGTCGCGGCGTTTTTCGCCGAGTTGCAGGCCGCAGATCGGCGGCCTGGCACGATCCGCTCGTATGGTCACGATCTGTTGCGGTGGTGGAGGTTTCTAGCTGCGGTCGGGGTGGACTGGGACCGCGCGACATCGATCGAGGGCCGTGACTTCGCACGTTGGATGATGCTGGCCGACAAGCCCGTTCGTGTTCATTGGCGGCACCGTGACGGAAATAAGGCAGCTGCTCCCGCACCGTCCAGGCGTGACGGTGGAGTGAATGCTGTGACTGGCAAGCCGGAACCGTCGAGTCGTTACGCTTCGTCGACGAGAGTGCACGCTGAGGCGGTATTGCGCTCGTTCTACGACTTTCAGATCGAGTTGGGGCGGGGTCCGCTGGTCAATCCGTTCCCATTGGATCGTTCACGTCGGCCGGGACGGCGCAATGCTCACCGGAACCCGCTGGATGCGGTGTCTGGCGATCGGGCAGGTCGGTACCGTCCGCGACGACAGCGTCGGATACCGAAGAGCATTCCCGATGACCAGTTCAACCGATTGTTCGCAGATCTGCGCACGCATAGGGATCGTGCCCTGCTGGCGTTTTGGGTATCGACGGGCGCCCGTGCCGACGAACTGTTGTCGACCACACAATTCGATGTGGATCCGGGGCAACAACTGATCCGTGTGACGCGTAAGGGATCTCGGGCGGTGCAATGGCTTCCCGCGTCACAGGATGCGTTCGTGTGGCTGCGCCTGTATCAGGAACAGGTGTGGAAGCGGGGCGCACCTCGCGGCAAGTCGCATCCGTTGTGGCTGACCTTGCGCCGGCCGTGGCGGCCCGTGTCGTATCCGGCGGCCCGGGCGATGTTCTCTCGTACGCAGGATGCGCTGGGGTCGAATTGGACCATTCACGATCTGCGGCATACGGCCGCGACCCGGATGAGCAATGACCCTGAAATGTCGATCACGGACGTGCAGTGGGTACTGGGCCACGCTCACCTGACGACCACGCAGATCTACACCACACCCACAGAGGAGGACGTGGTCGCGCGAACGCTGGCCCATCAGCGCCGCGTCGCCGCACAACCCAGTGACGTGGCGCCTCCGGCGGCGGGGTATCACCAACAGTCGCTCGACGTGCTCTTCAGCCGCGGAGCGACCCGATGAAAACTCCGTCGCGTCCCGACGTGGTGACTGCCGCTGTGCCGCCAGGCGTGAAACCAACGGGTTGGCAGGTTTCGGGGCGCGGTGAGTATGCCCAAGACATGCTGCGGCGCTTTCCGGCCCGTATCGCTGCACCCTGCCCCGATCTCGGCGCAGCATCCATCGATGAGGTGTTGATGCGAATCAGCGTGGCCGGCCGGGCCGCAATGCCGTTGACTCCCAAACAAGTCCGTGGTGCCACAGGCCTGTTGCGCTGGCTCGCGTCCCTATCAGGTGACACCTGGCAGCAACGATGGATAACAAGCGGAGCCGAGGAACGCGAGGCGGACTGGATCACTGAGCCTGCATTGTGGCTCGGTGCTCACACCAGACGCGTCGGCGCGTCAGCACTTAAGGCCGGCTTTCTGGTCTTGGTCGCAGCAGAAGTCTTGTCTCCCAGCTTGATGTTCTTTTCGTCACGCAAACGCGACCCTGACTTGACCGACATCATGACTGCTCGCCGCGATCCGGGCGGTTTCGCTGCCATTGAGGCGGCTACGGATTCCGATCTGTGGGGCTCGCAGCCGGGCAGACTGGCTCGATGGCAGATCGCTGCCATCCTCGCCGCCAAAGGCGGCGGGATCACCGACATCACGGTTGGCGACTGTGTACAGCTGCGCCAGGTCGAAATTAGCTTGTGCCTCACTGGATCACGCCGATACCTGTTCTATGCGATTCTGCGATCGGCCGGGGTGTTCACCGGCGGCGCACCCGCCACTCTGCGCAGAATCACCTCCTATGGAGGACAACTCACACCCGAACAGCTCATCGATCGCTATCACGTGGAGAACGGCAGAATCCGCGACCTGTTGGTGGACTACCTAACCGAACGCCAACCCGCGCTGGACTACACCAGTTTGGAGGGGTTGGCCCGCTATCTCGGTTCGAATTTCTGGCGTGACCTCGAAATTCACCATCCCGGGATCGAGTCGTTGAAATTGAGTCCTGAAGTCGCCTCGGCATGGAAAGAACGGCTGCGCACCAAAACAACTCGCCGACAGCTACCCGACGGAACCGTCACCGAGACGGTCGCACCGCGCGGCAACTACATCCCGATCCTGCACCAGGTGCGTGCCTTCTACCTTGACCTTGCTCAGTGGGCCACCGAAGACCCCGCTCGCTGGGCACCGTGGGCCGTCCCGAGTCCCATCAGCGCCACCGAGGTGCTATTGAAGAAGACCTTCGCCCGGCGCAAGGCTCGTATCGACCAGCGCACGCGGGATCTACGTCCATTCCTGCCGACGATCGTTGATGCCGCCGCACAACGGGCCCAAGACGCTCGAGTACGGCTTGAGGCAGCGTTGGCCACCGACGACGACACATTCACCGTGTGTGGTGAGACGTTCACAAGAGCGGTTCTATCGAGTCGCCGCGGCACACGCCGGCAGCGCACCGCCGCCGTCGACGCCTCGGGCCGCAAACGGCATCTGCTCAGGGAGGAGAACCGCGCGTTCTGGGGCTGGGCGGCTGTGGAGTTTCTGCGCCACACAGGAGTTCGAATCGAAGAGATGCTCGAAACAAGCCACCACAGCATCACCCAGTATCAGCTACCCAAGACGGGTGAGATCATCCCGCTGTTGCATATCGCCCCATCGAAAACCGACCAGGAACGTCTCCTGGTCGTGAGTCCCGAATTGGCCGATGTACTGGCCACGATCATTACCCGGGTCCGGGGCGACTCTGAGTCGATACCGCTGGTGCCGTTCTACGACGAACACGAGCGAGTATGGGAACCACCTTCTCCCTTGCTCTTTCAATGGAACGATGTTGGCCACCGCTCCGCCTTGTCTACCGCGACGATCCGGACAGCCATCAAAGAAGCGTTCGAGGCCACCGACGTCAAAGACGCCGACGGGCAACCCCTCTATTTCCGGCCCCACGACTTCCGGCGAATCTTTACCACCGACGCGATCCTGAACGGGATGCCACCACATATCGCCCAACTTCTACTGGGGCACAAGGACATCAACACCACCATGGGATACAAGACCATCTATCCCCAGGAAGCAATCAACGGCCACCGCGCGTTCATCGCACGGCGCCGAGCGCTGCGCCCCGGCGAGGAATACCGCACCCCGACCGACGCCGAATGGGACGAATTCCTCGGGCATTTCGAACGTCGCAAGCTCGCCCTTGGGGACTGCGGCCGCGCCTACGGGACCAGTTGTCAACACGAGCACAGCTGCATCCGCTGCCCAGTGCTTCGGGTCGATCCGGCGCAGCGGTCCCGCCTGGAGACCATCCGCGACAATCTCAGCGACCGGGTCGCTGAAGCCGAGGAAGCAGGATGGCTCGGAGAAGCCGATGGGCTACGCACGAGCCTGGCTGCCGCCGAAGAGAAACTCGCCGAGCTCGACCACCGCGCACGCCAGCAAGCGACCGTATTCCTCGCGACACCGTCATTGCCGGAGATGACCGCCCGAACCGCAGCAGATCTGCGTTCGGAGGAGTTCGCACTGGGACGCTCCCGAGAGTTCACCCTTCGCCCCTGACGAGCTGACGAGCGGCATCTGGCGCTTACCTGTGAAGCATCTCAAGGCCGTGTCTGGCCCGAACCGACTGCCGGTGGTGGATATCAGTGGCAGAATGAGCCGTGTTTTTGCACGATATCCATTGGTAGTCGAAGTGAGGCAAGCCAACAAAATGAGCCACGACGACAATGTTCGGAAGCTGGCAGCAAAGTTCAGGGCTGACCACAGATATGCCAACTTCGGGCCGATCTTGCAGTCCATTGAGATTCACGGCTTTCGGGGCGTTGCCGATCTTACTATCGAATTTCAATCACCTATTACCGCGTTGTCAGGATTGAATGGAACAGGAAAGAGCACTATTGCCCGGCTTGCAAGTTGCGCATACCGAAAAGCGGTCACTGCGGCACTTGCAAGATTTTACGTGAAGGATTTCTTCCCTGTATCGGCGGCCGACCCATCACCATTCAGCGACGATGCAAGGGTATTTTATTCATATTGCGTAGAGCGCGGGGCGGAGCCGCAAAAAGTAACGGTTAGCAGGAAGGCTAGAGAATGGTCTGGCTACAAACGACAGCCTGAAAGAGCGTGTTACTACATCGGCTTTACCCAGTTCATACCTAAGGTCGAACGCCGTGACTTGTCTATATACGGTGGCCACCGTATCCAATTGGGCGCGTCACGTGAACTACCAAACGATGCGGCCAATAACGTAGCCACGATACTCGGATTACCATACGATGAGCTGGGCTTCACCGAGGTTACCCATTCCAACCGAACCGCAGAGTTGGCGATGGCAACTCGAAACGGGAAACGGTACTCAGAGAATCATATGGGCTTCGGCGAAGGGCGTGTCGTCTATATGGTCAACACAATGGAAGGCGCTCCGACGCAGAGCCTGTTTGTTCTTGAAGAGCCTGAGACCTCGCTCCATGGCGAGGCTCAACGCCGCCTCGCCAGATACCTAGTTGACGTGGCGGGCCGTCGCGGTCACCAGATCATACTAACGACTCACAGTTCTGCGATTCTGATGGAACTTGGGCGCGATTCAGTCGTATACCTGAAACGACAACCGGATGGTCTCATTGACGCAGCGACCGGGCTGAGCACCTATCAGATAGACGCATATTTGCATGGTGATGCACGGGACAATGAAAGAGCGATCGTTTGCGTAGAGGATGAATTTTCCCGTCGCCTCACAATTGAGATAATCCGTAGTTGCGCTAGCGACTTTCTCTCAGGGGTCCAGGTTCTGGGCGTTGGAGATGCGCAAAACATACCATCGGCCGTTTCACTTTTGCGAAAAGCGGGCATTAGAGCAGTCGGACTGTATGACGGCGATATCAAAATAGGCGATTTGAAGGATCTCAAACCCTTCGTGGCAAGCCTACCAGGTGGTGTCGCGCCCGAGATATTGGTTTTTGGCTGCGCCGAGGTGGAAGAGCATTTCAAAGTCAATCACCGCATCAGTATCGCAGAGGTGATCAGCAGCGTTGACGACCATCACGACTATATCCGCGCAGTGGCTAAGAAATTAATGCTCGACGAGACCTACATTGCCACGGAGGTATGCCGCGTCTACGCTTCCACCCGCGATGCGACCGAATTTACTTCGACCGGAGAATTCCTTCGAGAAACATTGAGTGACCGCCGGTAACGGGTTCGACACCGAGTAACGCTACGACTACGCTAGATCGCTTTTCGCGATCGCCCAAATCGAAATTTCAGCATTGGCCATGCGTGGGGCCAATGTTAGTTCAGAAAAAACATTTACCCCGGTATCCCACACTCAACCTCGCGCCACGCCGCTGCCGGTCGGCAAAATTTTGGCTGCTCATACCTAATAGGTTACATGTATGCGTGGATAAAACTGCACTTCAACGCACCTTTAAGGCGTGTTTTGAGAATTTAACGCCTGATAAGAGCAGTTCACGAACTTCGTCGAGCACATGCGTATGCGGCGGGCACGTTTCGGCGGCGCTGTGGAATGCGTCGAAATCCTTGGGCCGCGCAGCAACGAAGTGCCGCACACTCGACACGTCACACAGAGTCCCGTCGACATCGACGATGACCGCGTCGGTCATCCCACGCCCACCGGGGTAAGGGCGTTGATGGGTACCTTGGTCGCGCGCTTCTCACCATGGGCGTCGATGTATTCGACCGTCGCCCGCGACCGTGACAGCGCGACGATCTCGGCGGGAAGATCGACGCCGCGAACATGGATTCGGACCTGACCGCCGACGTGAAGGTTACTCATATCGTGTCGCCTCGATTGCTTGAAGGACGGGGTCTATCCAGTAGCCCTGTCTGATCTTGAATGCCCACTGCCGATCGTCGATAGCCAGCACCGTCGCCGCACGCAGCGCGTGCTCGGCGGGGATCTGGAAGCGGTTGATAATCGCGTTGGCGATCCGCTTCGACTCGTACGGGGCGGTGTCCTGGGCAACTTTCGCGTGCTCGGCTGCGGTGCTCATTGTTGCGGTCCAATTTGGATCGGATCGGTGGGAGCATCCATCGATCCGATCTCGATCTCCGGGCGGACGAGGGGATCAGGCGCACGGTGCCGTCCTCGGTGGGAGCTGTGAGCAGCTACGTCACCGGAACTGTGTCGGCCAGTGCCGCTGCGATTGGGGCCCATGCGTTCAGTTCCTCCAGCTCGCGACGAAACGATGCTCTCTCCATCGCCGTAGGCCCACTCCCCTGGCGGGATCGGTGATCGGACTCGACGAGCTATCCGATGAGGGGCTCATGGCAGCCGCCGCATCGTTCTTCGGAATCCTCTACCTGGCTGTCGAACACAACTTTGGGGAAATCACCGCTGTCGTAGGTACGTTCGTTCATGTGGTCGACGCCGACAACTTTGGCAAGATCGGCAAGCAGCGACTCAGTGGACGCCGTGGACTCCGGATCGAACCTGCCCCAGGTGATCACTTTGTCGCGCATGCAAGTTGGACACAGATTCTCGGCCTGGAACGTGTAGCCGACGATGTCGGTGCTCGCCACAGCTCAGCCCACCGTCCGGGTGATGAGGCGATCCGCGGCGACGGTGACATTGATCTGATCGTTGTAGACGACCACCTTGTCTCCATCGATGCGCTCCACCGATTCCACGACCGCCAACTCATATTGCGCCATGCCTCGGGCCGAGACGATCGCTTCTGCCCGGTTCCGGTCGTCAGCGCCGAACGGCTGCCACGTCCATGGGTGCGATGACGGATCGTTCAAGAGTGGGGCGAGGTCAATGGGGTCGCCTTCACGAAGGTCGATCGGTTTTACCTGTTCGGTCTGGGACATTGCTGCTCCCTTTGTCATTGGTTCGTTCTGTGATCCCCAAGCGGGACCTGATCGCATGCTCGCACCCTTGAAACAGCCGTTCCGGCTCGGGCGCGGGTCTACACCGCTGTTCCTCCCGGCGTGTACTCGCCGACAGTGAAGACGTGTCCCTGGTCATCCATGGCTTCCTCAGGCTGCCAACCAATTTCGGCGTCGTGGTTGTCGTCGGGGTGTTCCCGATGTGACCACCAACCGCCGGTCGGGCAGGAGATCCAGACGCACACATGCACCCTGCGCCCTTGCTCGGCGCACGTTTTGCACATTCCCTGGAAGCGGAGTTCACTCCGCACGTTCTCCGGCATCGCGGGCCACTCGTCCATCGGTTTCTCCACTGCGATGATGCGGCGCTGAGTCGTTGCGCCGCAAACCAATTCCCTGTGGCGGCTAATCGACCACCGATGCGGTAATCTTGCCGTCGCCGTCGAGCAATTCGCCCCAGTAGGTGTTTCCGTTCAGCACCTGGTCAACGTCGAATCGCATAGCCTCAGCAGCTGTTTCCGTGCCAGTTGGGTAGTGGTCAAGGTTAGGTTCGTACTCGTAGGTGATGACTATCTTGGCCATGCTCACTCCTTAGCTTTACCAATAGCCTCGCGCTGCTGCCCTCGTGCTGCAGCGCAATTCCTTGCAGCTCCTCTATCCGGTGGTCGGTAGCGCCGTAGCCCCACGCAGCGATGAAGCAGTCATCGCTGCGTAAGTCCCGACGACAAGTGCAGCAGCAATAGGCTGGGATACCAACGCCACCGATCCGACACGCCGACTTGACTCGCGATGACTGTCTCGACTACCGAGGACAGCTCCAATGCGCCGTACCAGTCCGCCGACCACGCGGCGTTGGCTTCCACGATTCGCCAGCCGGGCTCCCCGAACCAGGGATCCGAGCACCAGCCGACGTCGATCACCACGGCCGGCGGAACAGGGACATGACACGTCACCAGTGCCTCTTCCAGCCACAGGACTGCCGCCGTTGCCCGCACCGGATCATCGAGATCCAGCCAGTCCTCCCGTGCCCGGTCCGGAAAGTAGCTGGCTCGTGCGACGACCCGGCCGTCACGCACCCAGCAACGGACCTCGGAGTCGAAATGCACCGGAGTCTGCAGCTGCACTGGCTCACCGTCCGGTAGCCGGCTCAGATCTGTGAGAAGTTCATCGAGTGAACGCAGCTGCGCCGGAAACGAATCGTGCTTGGTTTCAGGGAGCTTGGCGAATACTGTCCCGCCGTAGATGACAGGCGGTGTCTGCCGCAGCGCACCAGCTTCCGACGTCACGATCTCGCGTCCGGTCAGTTCAGTCGGCAGATAATCCAGCCAACGGGGCCCGGCCGAGGACAGCTGCAGGTGGCGGTGCCGTACCGTTGCGGCCGCAGCCCATCCGCCCGGGCACCACAGCACAGCCTCAGCATCGGCTCCGGCCGCGGTGTCTAGCCCAAAGTCCAGGCGCACATCGGCCCACGGCGCCAAGTCTTCGGCGCGCCAGGTCTGATGCGTCACCAGAATTAGTCGGGGACGTGACATTTGCACTGCGGCCATGCGGTCCTCTCTAAAGTGGAGAGATGATGCTATGGGTTCGGTTCGGATCACCCGGTGCGCGGCGCGTCACCAGGCATGGCCGCGAAGGGTATGCAGTTCAGCTGAGCTGCCCTACGTCAGGTCGAGTAGTCGTTGTCGATGGTTCCGTCCGGCAGACAGACGACGACAGGGACTTTGTTGGCCCTGGCATAGTCAACGGTGTACCAAGTTCCGCTGTGCGGACGGCGCGGCCCGTCTGGCGTTGCGATCAACAACTCGCAAGCGTCCACAATGTCGCGGTTCCGGGCGTGGTACGGCTTGGCCCTGAGCGCGTGAATCCCGCCCCGCGTGAGC
Source organism: Mycobacterium sp. 48b (assembly GCF_048282725.1). Lineage (NCBI taxonomy): Bacteria > Bacillati > Actinomycetota > Actinomycetes > Mycobacteriales > Mycobacteriaceae > Mycobacterium > Mycobacterium sp. 48b. The sequence goes on along the minus strand of NZ_JBLVUL010000001.1, from coordinate 3,664,152 downwards.
AGCTTGGACAGCGGCACCATCAGTTTCTCATCGGTCGGTGGGTGCAGCCAGATCGCCGGTATATCGAGGTCTACCGCGCACAAGTGCGAGGCGTAGTCGCTCCCCTCGCAGCAGCCGTGATGCAGTTCCGTGGCGTCGAACAGGTTGCGTCGGATGAACCGCTCCTGCTCGTCGGTGGGATCGCGCCGGGTCCCGGTGAATCCGAGAATCATGGTGCCCCTTTCAGGCCGATGAACTCTGCGTCATGCCTTCGTGCACCTGCGGGTAGGTGACTGGCCACCATCCGCCCACGTCCACGCCCCGCCCAGAATCAACCGATCGCCGAAGGCGTTGAGCAGTTCGTCGCCGTCGTCGACAGTTTCATCGGCATTTCGGTGCTTCAACATGGTTGTCATTGCCTCCCTTTCGTGAGACTTCACTGTTTAGGCTGATCGGCACGGGTCCCACTTTCCGCCAGCTCGGGGCCCCGGACGCAATGGTGACCCGGCCATGGACCGGAGGCGGGCAGGCGCGAAGCGCGGGCCCGTGTGCGTCATCTTGGCGGGGGTTGAGCGCCGCGGGGTGTCCGCGTTGTTGCTGCGCCGGCTCGACGTCGACCAGGTAGAGGTAGCCAGCGGCATCTACTGCTTGGAGCACCATGGTGTCCCCCTTTTCTGGATTGGTTCGGTTATCTGTCCAGGGCTTTGCGGTGGATGGTCTCGACGCTCTTGGTGACAGTGGCCGTCAGGCGTTCAGGAACAACCACGCCGGCGCCGTCGAGCAGGTCCAGGGCCTTGGCGAGGGCGTTGCGGGCGTGGGCCTCGGTGAGGGCTGGATCGTGGGCCTGCCGCATGAACTTTCGGGCCTGGTCGATCTTGCGGAGCTCCTGGGGCGATAGTTTGTGGCCGTTGTGGCTGATGCCGCGGCGGGCCTTGTTGCGGGCGTTGTCGTCTGCGAAGTCGAACGCTCGGCGCGCGGCGTTGGCAGCGTTGACGAATGCAGTGATCAGTACGGGATCGGTGGGAACGATTTCAGTGCGAAGGGTTTGGGCGGCGCCAAGGGCTGTGTAGAAGGTGGCGGTGGCCGGCTCGTTGACGTCGCCCAGCAGGGGTCGAGTGAAGTACACCGATTCGGGATCGGTCTCGAATCCCATGAGGGCGTCCTGGGTTTCGGCCAGTACGTCGAGGCCTCGCTGCCACATTTCGATCTGGTCGGCGCGGCGGGCCTGCTGCACACGCTTGTCGGCGCGGCGTTTAGTCAGGTGCCGCCACGCGAACAACATCACCATGGCGAGCGCGACGACCGCGACGGCGATGACGGCCACGAGGACGACGGCCGACCAGTCAGCGGGCGCGTCGGGTGTCGCGGGCGGCGCGGCCGGGGGCGGGGAACTGGAGCTGTCGGGGTCGGTGAAGGTCTCGCCGATGGTGCTGGCCGACTTGATAAACGTCGGAAGCACGCTCGTGAGCACAATCAGGACAGCGACGCCCATGATGAGGGCTTTGTATTCGCGCATCAGTTCGTGCCTTTCGTTACCGGATCTGCAGATCTGGGTTCGCAGTCCTTGCAGCGGGGAGCGTGCCCGTGTTTGTACGGTTCTCCACAACCCCGGCACGTGTGGGTGTCGTAGTTGCAGTCACTGCAGCACCGGTAACAGCCCTCGTCAGCTACGTGGCCACATCCGTTGCCGGACACGGATTCCGACACTTCAGACGGGTTCGACAGTGGATGCTGAGCCGTGCCACGGTTCCGTGACTCCCTTGCTAAATGGTTGGCGAACTCCAAGATCGCAACACGATCTTCAGCCGTGACATCAGCGGGCAACAGGCACGCGGTCGCAGCCGCGGCGTAGTCCGGGTGCGCGTGGGCGGGGTCGGAAGTCCAACCCCACATCTTCGGTGGCGCCTGGCCCTCGAATGATGGTCGATACCATGTGGTCCCGTTGTCGTCGGTGCGCGCTGGGTTCTGGTCAGCGACCGTCAGCGTCCGTCTCTCGGCGGCCGCGGGTGTTGTCATGAGCCGTGCTGGGGGATCACCAGCCGAGTCCATCGGCTGGTCGAGCAGGACCGATCGGCATATCCCACACAGCCACTCGCGGTACAGTCCGCTGAACTTCAGTGGCTCGAACTCCCCGTGGTCCTGACCGTCGCAGGCGTCGCACACGCTCATCGGTTGGTCTCCTGGGCGATCCGGCGGCGTTCGGCGATCTCACCGAGAACCTTGTGCGCCAGTGCGATAGCGCCGTTCCCGTACCGGTGTTCGACGAACCCGACGGCCGTGTCGCCGTTGCGGGCATGCGTCCACCGGTAGGTGTTGATCGAGTCGGGCTGCTCACCACCGCTGGTCGTGCGGGCGATGGCCACATCGGCGATCAGTTCACTGTTCACGGCGATGTCGACGTACATACTCATCGGGACACCGCCGCCGTCAGCTGTCCCTCACCGGGGCACGGCTGTTCGTCAACCACGTGCCCGGAGATGATCCACCGCTTGTCCGGCTGAGACCCGCACCAGGCAGGATGCCACTCCTCGCAGACGGGACACATTCCCAAGGCTTGCTCATAGTGAGACAGATGCCAGTGCGGACCGTCAGGGCACCGGTACGGGTGCAGCGAGTCGAATCGACGACCGCTGGACTCGACCGCGGCCTTGACCTCGTCAGCGCCCATCACGGCCAGGTCTCGGGTCGAATACCGGCGCTTGCGGGCAAACCGGCACTCTGATTGGCCCATCGGGCCACCTCCGGCGCCCCGCGTGTGCGCCGTCATCGTGGCCACCTCCGATGTCGTTGCCGTCCGCTCCCCTGGTTCGGTAGTCCCGCGGCCCTTGTCGAGCCACCGAACTCCCTCGCGCCGCGTGTGGCGAGCTGGTCGGCGAGCTCATTGCCTTCGTGCCCTGCGTGGCCTTTCAACCAACGCCAGTCCACCGTGTGCTGCGCGGCGACGGTATCCAGGCGCCGCCAGAGATCTGCGTTCTTCACCGGCTGGCCTGTAGATGTCTTCCACCCCTTGCGTTTCCAGCCGGAGATCCAGCTTGTGATGCCCTGGCGCACGTATTGGCTGTCGGTCCACAGCTGAATGGGACGCGCCGCGGTGATCGCTTCAAGCGCCACGATCGCGGCCAACAACTCCATGCGGTTGTTGGTGGTCGCCTTCTCTCCGCCGTAGAGGTGCTTCTCGTGTTCACCGAAACGCAGCACTACACCCCAACCGCCCGGCCCCGGATTCCCATGACAGGCGCCGTCGGTGTAGATGGTGATGGTCTCAGGGACATCCATTGGTCAACCGTTTCACGGGATCTCAAAAGCACAGCCTCGGATGCAGGACACGCCGATCGGCTCCGCAGAGGCTGCAGTGCACAGCGCGGTCAGGTGCCACCACGCGGAAACTGGCCAGCCATCAGCGGGCCAGCTGTTGCGCGAGGAACTCAAAGAAGTGCATCGCGTCGCCGTTCTTGAAGTCGATCTCGACCAGCTGCTTCTTGATCTGCTCCTGCTCGGCGGGACTGGTGTTCTTCGCCGTGTCGATGACCACGGAGAGCGGGATCGAGTTCCAGCCCCAGTCAAGCCCTTCGACATCGAAGCGGTGCTCGACGTAGAGCCCCTTCTCCTCGACGAAGGTGTCGAGCCAACTGTTGAATCCGGTCATGATCAGTCCTCGACTACGGTCGCGGTGACGTCGCCCCCGGCGAACTCGATCAGCTCGTGCACGTCGACGTTGTCGATGTCGAACTGCATCGCCTCGGCGGCGGTCGTCGCTCCCGGGTAGTGGGCGAGATCGGGGTTGTAGCGGATGTCGATGCGGATCCGGGGCATGATCAGTTCTCCAGTTTCTGCAGGTCGTTTGAACGCGACGAGCACCTGTTCGCCGCGGAAGTCGTCGGTAATCAGGAGGTGGGGCTCATCAGCGCCCGGAGGGAAGCGCGGATCCGTACGCGGCCGCGGGTCACGAACCTCGTCCACGGTTCCGGTGTGCAGGTCGCCGCCGGGCCAGGGCGTGAACTGGACGCGGTCACCGGGACTGAATGGAGGCATGGTCAGTTCTCCCGCTCGAGCTCGTCGGCGTACACGTGCAGGATCGAACCAGTGGTTTCGGACCTGACTTCGAACATGCGGAGGTTGCAGTAGTTTCCGCTGGGGAGAGTTCACGCAGCACCTCGACGCGCCCCACAGCGGCCAGTACACGCGGGTAGCCCTCGCAAGGAGTGAAGTTGGACAGACGTCGGGCGCTTCCGGGCCAGGGATCAAACCGGACTCGGTCCCCGCGCCTGAACCTCAGCACCGCTCAGTTCTCCGTCCGGATGCCGAACACCCACGTGCCGGCGTCGGACTCGTCCTCGAAGACCGCGGTGACACCGACGACCACCTTTGCCGCATCGCCGTTGACCAGGTCTTCGATCTCACGCGCATAGTTCCCGCGGTTGGGTGCCGTGTACGAGCTGTGGTACTGGTAGGCGGTCCAAGGGCCGGCGGTGAACGCGTGCCGGCCGTGCTCGTCGGCGGTGTCGGGCACCTCGTAGGACGATCCGATGTCGGAGACGTACGACCTGCAACCGCGGCTCTCCGCGACCGCGAATCCGTCGCCGTCACGGGTGATGATCAGGTCGAATTCGTCTGGGTGTAGGTCGTCGATGCGGTCGTGCAGCTGCTCGCGGGTCAGGCTCATGTACGGGGTCCTCTCGTAGCGGTCGCTGGCAGCACACCAGTCATGCAGCTGGGCTGGAGAATGAGACGCGGCGGCACGCCGCGAGTCGGCGCGCCGTGCCAGGTTCAGGCGGCTCCGTCGTTGAATACGGACCAGCGACTCTCGGCGTCATCGAGCGCGGATCGGTACTGGGCCTCGTCCGAGTAGGCGTAGGTGGTGATGAACCCTTGACCGTCCTCGGCCACCACCCAGTAGTCGTTCTCCGGGAAGTCGGAGACGGACGCCCCAGCCTCGGCCAGCAGGTCACTGTGCTGGCTGCTCAGCTCCTGACGGGTCAGCTCGCCTAACCCGGTGTAGTGCAGCCCCCAAGTAGTCACGTCACCGAACGACTCCCCCGTTCCGTCAAGGGTGAGCTGGTAGAGCACTTCGTCTCGGGGGCACGCAAACTTGCTCATCGGTCGTCCTTCCCTGTCAGTGTGGTGCCGAATCGCGCTAAGGCCGCAAGTCCCGGCGCTGCGAAGGGGCGGCGCACAGGTTGCCCTTCGCCGTCGCTGTTTCTCGTCCAGGGCGCGGGCAATCAGTCGTAGGCGACGTGGTCGCGGTCTGACCCAAAATCGCAGCTGCCGTCTTCGTTGATGTGGAAGCTCACTCCACGCGAGTCGAGCTCGAATGGCTGGCCACAGTCGCCACAGGATCCGGCCAAAGAGTTAGTCGGAAAATCGCTCATGTCCGGCAGCATCTCGCCGGGCGGCGGCATCGCATGTGCGCGGCGCGGTGAGGTTTTGCAGCCGCGGGGTTCTGCCTATCGGATCACGAAGCACGCGAGGGACAGCTCACTCGCAGCCTTGGGAGGACGTGACAAGAGTCGGCGCGAAGTCCTGTTGAAGGCGCCAGCCCCAATCGCAGCGGATTAGCTTCCTCGGTCACAGCTGCCGCTCCGGACAGACCACATGCTTCTCCGCGCCACGTGGGAATACATCCCCGCCGCGATGTCACGCTGCGGACAACTCCCGTGGAAAGGAAGTCGAATGCCCCAAACTCTCAGCGGCACGCCAAAACAAGCCGACTACGCCCGTCGAGCCCTGTCCCTGTATACCGAACGAGCCGTACCAAGACCCACAGTCCTCGATGAGAATGAGGAGTGCGTGAATCGCCCTGGTTTTGCCGGAGGCTCGGGCTATTGGATTGCGACCAGTGGTTGGTCGGTCCGTTGTGCATCGTAGAACGTGGCTTCGTACTCGGCGGGTGCGACGTCGTTGAGGTAGCCGTGTAAGCGGTTGGTGTTGTGCCAGTAGACCTACCCGAGGGTGGCCAGCTCGACGTCCTCGACGGTCTTCCACGGCCCGCTGCGGGCGGGGCCGTAGATCAACTCGGCCTTGTAGTAGCCGTTCACTGTCTCCGCGAGGGCGTTGTCGAAGCTGTCCCCGATCGATCCTATAGAGGGGATCGCGCCGATCTCAGCGAGCCGTTCGCCGTAGCGGATAGAGGTGAACTGGGATCCGGCATCGGAGTGACATGTCAAGCCCGACAGCAGGTTTCCGCGTGACCAACGCGCCATCTCCAACGCGTCGAGGACCATCGAGGTCCGCATATGACTGGCCACCCGCCAGCCCACGATCATCCGGGAGTAGGCATCGACGATGAAACACACATACGCCACGCCGGCCCAGGTCGGCACGAATGTCAGATCCGTCACCCAAAGCTGGTTCGGCGCCGTCGCAGTGAACTTGCGTTTCACCAGATCGGGGTGCCGCGCGGCGCTGGCATCTGGTTTGGTGGTCTTGACCCGTTTGCCGCGCCGTGCCCCGCAGATGCCGGCGGCCCGCATGAGGCGGGCGACCTGATCGCGCCCGACGTCGTGGCCGGCCCGACCGGCGGCTTTCCACAGCTTGCGGGCCCCGTAGACGCGGTAGTTGTCCTCCCACAGCGTCACCAAGACCGGACCCAGTTCGGCGTCACGTCGCGCGCGTGCCGACAGACCGCGGGACTTGGTGTCGTAGTAGGTGCTCGGGGCCATCACCACGCCTGCTGATCGCAGGACGCTGATGATGGGCTCGACCCCGAACTCCTCCCGCTGGGCGTCGATGAAGTCGACTATTTCTTGTGTTGGCGGTCGAGCTCCGCGCCGAAAAAACTAGCGGCGCGTTTCAGTATTTCGTTGGCACGCTTGAGTTCTCGGTTTTCCTGCTCAAGCTCTTTGATCCGCGCCGACTCCGCGGTGGACAATCCTGGAGCGTATCCGTCATCGATGTCTGCCTGACGCACCCAGGAACGCACCGACTCCACTCCGTAGCCGAGCTGACGTGCCACCCGCGACACCGTGCCCTGCTCGGTACCCAACTCGGCACGAAGGGTCCGGACCATCCGCACCGCGGCGGCCTTCTCCTCCGGGCTGTAACGACGCGCCGTGGGCTTCCCGGCACACTGTTCCTTCGGCATACCTGCATCCTCGTTTCCAAGGTCAGGAGCCTCCGGGATTTCCAGGGCGATTCAGCGTGACTTTCAATGGCGGTTGGTTGCACGCAATCGCAGTCGATGAGGACGTGTTTGCGCCCGAGTTTGTTACTGAACTGCACGACAAATCGGTCGGTGACTCGATACACCTCACACCGGAGCAGCTCGACGAGATCGCTCCCTCAGCCGAGTTAGATCCCGCTGTGGCCGGTCCTGCATTCCTCCACGAAGAGCACTTGGAATCCGATTGGGTCATCGACGACGAGAGCCTCCTGCTCTACATCGAAATCCAGGACGTCTACTTCACCGTCACCAGTGAGGGTCTCATCACACGTTGCTCCGATGTAGCCGACGTAGATACCCTCGTCACCGACGCCGGCGCCAGCTGCATCATTCGTGCTGTTCACCACCCACGTGACGCATATGGCGCTCTTTGGACACCGCTGTGGGATGCGTTCGAGCTGCTCGAATCCGACGACTTTAACCCCGATGACATCCTCGATGCCCGAGAAAACCTCCTTGAGGACAAAGGTGTTGAGTTCGGGGAGCCCTACCCGCAGCATCCCAGTGGCACCTACTGGGATGGGGTCAACGCTGCTGAGAATGCGCTCACCTCGGCTGAACGAAACGCGCACTTTCCCAGGTCATGCAGCCACGGAGATGAGTATGTCGCGATCGCTGCGCGAGATCTGATCGGCACCGTCCCCGACTGGACTTGGGACGCCTACGAACTCATCGCCCGCCCGTACGCACAGGCCACCGGCCGCAAGCTTCACCCCGACGATCCAGACTGGCCTTCGAAGCGCTGATTTCCTGTCAGAGCAAAAGCAGCAACGCCCCCAAAATCGGGCGACCACACAGCCGTTGACGAAACCAGTGGCCGCGCCACGTACACGAACGCTGCCTACGCAGTGCCAGGCTGCGAACACGTTCAGGGCGGCCCCGGGGCGTGGACATCCGAAGTGACGGCGCAGAGGCGTGAGATCTAATGAAGAGATATCCCAACGACATTCATCCGGACTACCCAGTTGCCACTGTGTATGGCGCAGACGGGCAGCCCTACGATTATGTCGATGACCATGAACCAGCGCGTTCCTATGCCGCTTGCGGCTACCGCGTCGTGGTTCATATCGGCGATGGACCCTACACACGCGACGAATTGCAGGAAGCTGTCGACCGGGAGCTGTCCGGCTCGCGGTCGGGAGGACGTGACAGCGCGGCGTAAGCAGACGCGATTCGGACGGTGCGCGGCGCAGGCTGCAGCGATACAGCGAGGATCTGAAATGCCCTGCGGCAGACACAAAGTAATGACGGAGGTCGCCGGTCGAAACGAGTGGAAGGTCAGCGCCGGCCAGTTACTTCGAAACTGGGGCAAACGCCTTGCTCCAGCATTGCTCGGGCGCAGCCGCAAAGCCTTCCCTCTCAAAGCTCCGCGACTACTCGGTTCGCGTCATCGCGAGGTGGTCTGCACACGTAGTGCGGGCTGGCCGGGTCAAATTTGGTCACGGCGGGATCAGGGATGATGCGGCCGTCAGATCCTCGTTTGTCCAAGGCCACGCGGTGCATCTTCTTGAGTTCATCGACGGTGAACATTTCGAAGTCGATGTAGCCGCGGTCGCCGTTCTTCTCCTCGGCGGTGAGCTGCGCCTCGGATTTCTCCTCGATCTTGAACCACTGCCGCGTGTACATCCGCGGAACCTTGTCCGACACATTCTGTTTGAACGACGGCCAATGATCTTTGACCTGTGGCGGCAGGTTCGCGTTATCCCACGACTCGCCTGGGGAATATCCGAGGTAACCCTGGTACTCGGTGGCGTCGGAAGCGCCGGTCTTCTCGTCGACAGAGGCAATCACGCAGCGGCCCTTAATCTTCGGGTCCATCGCGTCAGTGATCAATCGAACCTTGGGCTGCACCGACTCGGGGAACCCATACTTCAGCGTCAGTTCTTTGGGGCGGCCCAAGCAGATACTCATGGGTACGTTCGACTTCCAGGTGTTCGGGATCGACACCGCACGGGCGTCCTGGGACACCAGCAGGACGTGCACCCGCAGTTCGCGGCCCAGGGAGAGAATCTCGGTCACCATCGATTCGATGGCCTCGAAGTCCTTGCCCGGCAACGCGCTCTTCCACTTCTCGCGCATGCCTTTGATCTCGTCCATCACCAACAGCACCGGCGCAAAGTTGTTCCACCCTTCCGGATCAGTGATCTTGGCTTCCATGGACCCGTTCTGCCGCTCCTGCAGAATCAGATATGCCAGAACGATCGCGCCGACATAGCTCATGCCGCGCGGGGAGGCACCGATCCCAACCGCGACTGTGCCCGGAACGGGAAGATTGTTGTCCTCTGGGTGCGGAGCGAAGTATCCGGCGTAGTCCGGCCCTTTGCCATCGGCGAGAATCAACTGCCATCCAGCGGCGCGGAACTGCTCAAGCAAGCTGCGCACACTTACCGACTTTCCAGAGCCCGACTCACCGATGCACATGAGGTGTGGCATTTTCTGCGGGCACACACCTTCCACACCCCGAGCTGACTTGCCGACTTTGAACTCCCAGCCGATGTAGAGCCGCTTGGCCGCAGCGGCGTCGGTAACGACAGGCCAGTCCGGGGGAAACACCAGCCTCTCGATCCGCGACTTGCGACTCGCCAGAAAGCGGTCACCAGTCTCATCCCACTCGAACGCCCAAACCCCGCCGAGTCCTTTGCGAAATGTCGACTGCAACCTGTCCTGGATGCCAGCGGTAGTGAGGAAACCTGAATCCACACAATGGAATCCCCACAGAACAAGCTTCCTTCCACCCCTGCCGTCTTCTTCGAATTCGACTTTTGCCGGGTCGAGCACCAGCCTGTCGCGGAACTGGGAGGCGGCGATATCAAGGATGCGGCGCACCTCAGGGTGCAACTTCCCGTGCTCATACAGGATCGGCGGGAGCTCTGGAACTGCGCTGCCTGAGACGTGTGCGGCCTCGCTCACGCCCAACGGCACCTCACGGCGGTAGCCACCGTCCTGCATCCGCCACTGGCGGCGCGCCGCGGCCAGAATCCACGCTCCGACTGCTGCGCCGCCCCACCCCACAGCCGTGCGTACCGGCGAGGGATAGCCCCATACGGCGATCGGAGCCAGCAGCCCAGCAATTCCCAGGGCGGACAAGCACAACGCCTGGGAATGGTAGGAGGCTCGAGCGAACCCGCTGGTGTCGCGACTGTCACCGGGCTTCACGGCTGGGACGCACCTAACTGATCGTCGCTATAGCTGGTCACGGGTTGCCCTCCTCATCCGATCCGTGACGGTGCTTTCCCCGGCGCGCCGGCGGTTTCTGCGGAAGAGCTGGCGAAGGTGGCGGGCTCGGCTGGCGGTCCCGGGACCGGTTCGGGGGCGGATCCACCGGTGCCAGTGGAGGTGACCCTGCCGGGGCGGGCCGCAGCGGAGTGCGGTCGCGACGACGGGGCGGGGTCTTGGCGTCCTGGGCGGGCGTGTCTGCTCGCACCGCCGGCGGCGGGGTCAGCGGGGGCGAAGCCGCGACCGGGGCGGTGTCGACTCGCGGCGCAGGCGCTCTCGTCGGCGTCGGCGCCGCGGTACGTCGCGGTGACCGGGCGGCAGCAGGTGGCGCGGACACCACCGGAGGCAGCTCTGTCACGTCCCGCACGGACAGCGTCGTTGGAGTCGCGCGCCGCTTGGAGACGGGAGGGTCCGGTCGCGTCACCGGGACTGCAGCCGGGGTCGCTGGAACCGCGGCCTGTCTCACGGTCTCGACCGCCGGCACAGCGGCAGCTGGCCGGCGCTTGGGGCGGATCGCCGCGGTGGCCGTCGGCAGATCCACGACCTGTGGAAGGCGCAGATCCGAACCTTCGCGTGGTGCAGCAGATCCCTCGGTGTCGACGTCCCCGAGCAGCGTCCGGCGCTCCATCGGTGTCAGTTCCCAGCGCACGGTCGTGGTCTGCTCATCGACTGCTACCGCGATCTCCGAATGTCCGCTGGCCGTTGTCGTTACGGTGAGACTGTTGGAGGCCCCCCGTCCGGGGACGTCTTCGGTGACCAGCAGAACTGCCTTGCCGGCGCACCGTTCGCGGTGGCGCTCCCACCATGCGGGCGTGCACACCACAACGTCGGCGGGGGCCGAATCCAGTGACCCCACAGTCAGTGTCGGGCAGTCGCGATGCGCAACTAACCGGTGCCAGCGCGGATCGTCGATCATCACTGCGATGGTCTGGTCCTGCGTCGACAGCCGCGCCACCATCTGCATCGCGAACAGGACCGGACCCGACAGCCACAACGGCTCGGCGGTCGGAGAAACTGCCACGAAGACGCGCGTCTTGTCCTCGCGCGTACCCACAAACACACCTGCTCCCCCGGCCGGGATACCGAATCCGAGGTGATGATCGTCGTCGATGAGGGCACCTGGAGACCGCAGCGGAAGCTGCCTAGTCACCGGCAACGCCTGAACCAGGCCCGCGGCCTGCTGTCCGACAGCGGCGCGCAGGCCGTATCCGGAAGCTTTGGCCAGGCCGTCCTCGCCGCGCACCAGGTACGTGATCAGAGGCTGGGCCAGCGCCTGATTATCGCCCTGCGGGGTCAGTGTCAGCGTGGTGTATTGCCGGTGGGACTGCAGGTGGTGCCAGCCGCCGGCCGACTCGGCGTTCCAGTGCCCTCGCGCTGGAACGTAGGTGCGGGTGTGCACACCGGAACGGGGGCCACAGCTTCGCCACCCGGGGCTGGCCAGTGGACGGCCCACCTGTGCGAGGACATCGGACTGGAATGCCCGGATCGAGTTGACATCCATGATTCGGCCACCGAAGCCTTGCTCGGCCAGTGCATGGCAGACCCGGGTCGCCGCGATCGTCAGTGCCTGGCACAGGCCGTGTGGGAGTGAATCACGCTGTGCGCGGCGATAAGCAGGACCGAGCATGTCGGCTTCCAGGCGCAGCGACACCTCAATCACTGTCATCCCGCCGAGGGGGACCGACACTGGTCCGATGAGGGTGTCTAGGACGCCGGCGGCGACGTCGCGGGCGGCGAATTTGTACCCGGCGCAGATTGCGGTCAAGCGGTTGACTCCGATGTCGTACTGGCGCAATTGACGGCGCAGGACATCTGCTGAGATCACCGGAGACTGGCAGGAGCCCGTTGCAGTGATACTGGTCAACTGCCACGGCCTCGGCGTGATCTGGACCAGGGTCGAGACGGTGTTCCCGTCGAAGATCACGCCTATTCCTTCGCGTGAGAACGCTGCCGCCTGCTCCGGGAGGTCACGGCTGCCGCGACGCAACGCCACCCATTGTCCCAGTGTGCGTCCCCCCACCTGCGCTCCGAAGACAGCCGCGATCGCGGCGGCCGAACCAACTGCGGCGGCCGGCCCGTACGGGGACATCCCCAGTACGGCGGTGGTGGCCAGCGCCGAGGCGGCCAGGCCGGTGCTGGGGGTCAGCGACAGCAGTTTGCGATCCGGAACCGCGAGCCGCGGCGGAGCCGATTCAGTGGCGTTGTTGTCCCCGGTCGTTGTGCGCGCACGGCGGGCCATCAGTTGTCCTCCTCGATTTTGACTGCGCGGCAACGGACACCGGAAACCGGACACCACCGCTGAGTGGTCATGGCTGTTGTTCCTTGCGTCCGCGCCCTCCTCGGGCCAGGGTCACCACCATGGCGATAAACACCGCGGACCCGAGCACGGCCAACGTGATCAGGGCGACCGTGCGGCCAAGAGTGTCCGGCGGGGGTGGCGGAGCCCCAGGAACCGCTGCGACCGCGGGAACACCGTCGGGCAGCATCGGGATCGAGTCGTCGATTGGGGCGGTCAGCGCGGCTTTGGGATCCACCACCCCGGCGCCGACCAGTGAGGACAATGCGCTCGATGGGCTGTGGGCGGTGCGCTTGATCCTCTCGATCACTTGGTGGGCACTCAGGTTCGGCCAGCGCTGCCGGATCAGGGCTGCCAGGCCAGCAACGTTTGCAGAAGCGAAACTGGTTCCGGCGATCGGCTCGTCGCCGGCTTTGGTTGTCTGCGCGTTGATCAGCTCACCGGTGATCTTGGCCGGGTCGAGGCTGACGACGTTGATCGCCGGGGCGGCCACACCCACCCACGGTCCCGGCATCGACTTGACGTACGGGTCGCCGAATAGTGATGTGCCGCCGACACTGAGCACGAACTGGTCGAACAGCGAGGGCAGCGACAAAGCGCTCACCGCGCCCCAGCCGCGTTCGTCGGACGGGGTGGCCGGGTCGGGGCCTGGGTTCGGGGCGCAGTCGTTGCCGAGGTTTCCGGCCGCGGTCACCACCACTACGTTCTTCACCACCGCTGCGAAATAGAGAGCGCCGGCCAACTCCTTCAGATCCACCGGCGCCGATACAGGCACACATGCTGTGGCCGAAATGTTGATGACCGTGGCGTTCAATGATGCCGCCCGCACAATCGCGCGGGCCATCGTGGTGAGGTTGGACGCGGCCTGTGCGTCGCGGGCATTGCCCGGTTGTTTGGTGGTATCGATGCTGTAGCGGTCGGATGTCTGGCGGATCGAAATGATCGCGGCATCGGGGGCAATTCCAACGAAGCCGTCGCCGGGCTTCGGCTGTGCCGCGATGATCCCGGCGACCAGGGTGCCGTGATGGTCGCAGTCAAGCAGCCCATCCGTGCCCATGATGTAGTCACCGCCACCGAGCAGACGCGGCAGCCGATCGTTTCGATTGACCCCGGAATCGACGACCGCGACTGTCTGGCCTTTCCCGGTGGACAAGCCGTGCAGATCCCGAACGCCCCAGACAGTGTCGATCGGCACCGAGTCGAACTGTGATCCGGCCAGTTGCCCGGAGGTAGCGCACTCGTATTGCTGCTTCATCGGGAACCGAGGGTCAGGTCCTGGTGGGGCGTCAGGCGGGGCGATGTCTACCGCTGGGTCGAACACGTACGGGCTGTAGGCCGAGGCGTGCGGCACAGGCGATAGCACTGCGGCCAACAGAACGGCGGCGAGGATGGCACCGCTGCGTTGGAGCGCTGTCAGGATGCGGAGACGGGGCACGACGAACCTTTCTCGGCAGTGGGTGGAGGTGGCGGTGCTTAGCGGTTTCGGACCTTCGACCAGCCGTCCATGATGAGAACCAGCAGCGGGAAGACCGCAACGACGGCCAACACCGCGACCCTTTCCAGACGGCGCTTATCCAGCGGTGAATGCATGGACTGGGCCCGGATCGCCCACAGCGTCGAGAGCAGCACGAACAGCATCAGCGGCGCTGCTCCGGCGATCAGCACGACCGAGTCCGCCTGATGCGGTGACACCGCCCGACCGGCCAAATAGGCGGTGGCGGCTAAGGGACCGGCCACCATCAGCGGCACGGCAGCAGCACGAATGACCAGACCGCGTCCGATCGCGACCGTTGCAACTGACGCAGAACCGACCAGTGCGAACATGTGCCACTCGTAGTTGGAGGTGAAGTAGCCGCCGGCCGCCGCCGCGGCGACCAGTGCCATTCCCGCCCCTGCGACCATGCCGATCAGGGCCTTGAGTGTGGTGATGACACGAGCCTCTTGGTTGAGCATCGCTTCGATGGCGACGCCGGACGTCGACCTTCGTGACACAGCGGCGACGGTTTGCTCGGACCGCCGTATGACCGGCTCGCCGGTGGTCGGGATGTAGTTCACCAACACTCGTCCCACTCCGCGGGAGAACTGCACAGCACACACGATGACGACCAATGACAGGAACACCATCTGCGCGGCCGCCGCTTGTGATGACGCCGGCAAAATGATGTGCAGCGCACCGACGAGCACCGCGCATGCCGAGACTGCGGCCGCACCTACGTGTAGTCCGGCAGGTTTGTTCGCCGTCACCGACCACAACGCCACGACCATGGTCGCCACAGCTGCGCCGACAGTGGCCAGGTGCCAGATCCCGAGGCTCCGTGGCACCCCCGCCAGCGCGGCCCCCGCCGTGGCCAGGTAGGCACAAACGCATAGCGAGGCACTGACATCGTCGAACTCGTCGCGGGCCCGAGACAGAACCCCGGCGATGGTGGCGCACATTACGGCCAGCGCGGCTAAAACACCCACCACCGGCCACCGCGCGGCGGCATTACCGGCCAGAACGTCGGCTATGCCGACTGCTCCGACAGCTGCGACTGCCAGCGGCAGCGCTGCGGCGGCCAACCGCCGAGTGTCGCGGCCGTCAAGAACGGCGAATAGCCGCCGAGATACCTCCGCGGCGCCCTCGGCGACGTCGTCACGCAGGACCGGATAGCTCTCGGTGCGGGTGCGGTGAGTCAGGTAGAGGTCGGCCCCCGGGGCTATTTGGGCTTCGGCCAGGGTGATCTCGGGGTCCAGCCGTTTGCGCATCGGCCCGGCCTCCAGCGCCCACTCCACGCGTTCAGCGGTCAGATAGGCGTGCACCGTCCCCTCGGAGTGAACGCTTCCGGCGAATTGTTCGCGCAGTTGGGGAAGCAGCGCCGTCACCGTCGTGTGGGCGTGCAGTTTGCATTGGAAAGCGGAGTCGCCGGCGTGCAC
Organism: Mycobacterium sp. 48b; assembly: GCF_048282725.1. NCBI lineage: Bacteria > Bacillati > Actinomycetota > Actinomycetes > Mycobacteriales > Mycobacteriaceae > Mycobacterium > Mycobacterium sp. 48b. The sequence goes on along the minus strand of NZ_JBLVUL010000001.1, from coordinate 3,648,589 downwards.
GTTGACTGCGACGAACGTGGTGTCGGCGAGCACGGATACGGGCTGTGTCATGCGCGCAATGGTTACCTGCGCCCGGCGTCGCCCCTTGGCCGCGGCGCGACTTGCAGAAGGTCCACGGATGTTTCGGCAGATCCGCTGTCGTCCGACCGCGCCGCGCTCGTCAGCCTTCAATGTCGCGAAACACGATGTGCGCCATGACCGACAGTGAAGAGTGGCGCAGTGCTGTTACAGCATCCAGCGATGCCGAGCTCGACGATGCCCGCCGTTCACACCGAATCGGACTGGGCCTGTGCGGTGACCCTGAAGACGCCGACCACGAATAGGCCCAGCTGTCCTATCGTCCTGCTGCTCGCGCGCAGGTTCATGGTCCGTCCAACCCGGCACGAAAGACCTCGGGAGTAGCTGCTCTTCCAGATCATCCGGAATCTGGCATGCAGTCACGCCTGCAAACAGCAGCGGCACTTGAGCATGCATCTGCACGTCCCGCAGGAGGGAAACACGCAGCATATGCCGTGAACGCGCAGCTGAATGCCTGTGCAACTTCGGGCCCTCGAACCGACGCAGCGATACTCTTTAGCAAACATCACGAGAAAAGCGTGCCGTTAGCTGAGACGACTCCCGACATGTTTACAGTTGCAGCGTGCAAGGAGCGGCCCATAGCCGCACTTCACAACCAGTTTCACCCATTTCCGGTGCGGATCCGCGCGATATGCCACGATTTAACGCGTGTTGACGATCCACACGTGGCCCTTGCCTCCATATCCGGAGCGCGGGCGATCTTTTCAGATCTCACACCTGCTGGCAAACCACCACAGAACTACTTAGCGAGAGGAAGGATCCAGCACCTCAGACATCGCTGATGCCTGGCAATGGTGCATACTCAGGCCGCACGGAACCAACCGGAGAGGACCGTGGTGAGCAACGACGACAGTGGATGGCACCGCTTGGGAGCTGCGCTACGGCAGGCGCGCATCGACAGCGGGTACCCCCGCATGGAGGCTTTCGCCGAACAGTGCGGAGTCTCGATTCGGGTGTTGTCCGATCTGGAAGCAGGGCGCAGAACGAACTTCTCGTCCCGCGTGCTGGGTCGGCTGGAGGCAGGGGTCGGGTGGCCGCCGGGGACGATGGATCAGATCGTGGCCGACCCCGAATTCACTCCCCCCGGACCCGAGATCGGCAGTGATTTCCTATTCCGGCCGCCCAACTACGACCGCCGGCCCGTTCCCGTTGATGTTGCGGCAGTGGAACGCGCCATCGCCGTGCTCGACAGCTTCACGCGCAAACGCAGCGCCAGCCGGGCACGCAAACGGGGCAGCGATGCGGCGCACGACGATTCGGCGGTCGACCAGATCGGCGCCGCGCTCGTAGCACTGAGTTGGCCTTACGTGATCCGACTCGTCGAGGACAACTGTCTGCCGAGCAACGCATTGCATCCGGGTGTGCGTCCCCTCTACGAGACGTTCCTTGCCATATCCGGCGATCTGGCGCCCAACGACCCCTCAAGCCGCTACGCGCAGTGGCTTGCCGGCGATGTGACCGATGTTGGCGAAACACTGCGTCAGCGGTACACGCAGCGGTGGACGGAGTCACGCAACGTGAGGCGAGGCCGTCTCACAGAACACACCGAGGCAGAGGACTGATCTTCCGTGACACTGAGCACCGTGTAAATCTGCAGATTTTCGCGTGCACGTCACGATTGACATGGTCGCTCATCCTTTCCGAGCGCAAAACATGGCTATAGCCCATATAGTTATGTTTTCGCCTGTGCGTCTGAACCGAGGAGGCTGCGCCATGACGAAGCCTCCCAAGGCGACACTTCTCTCGATCGCCGATATCGCAGAGACGTACCGACTTGGCGCCGCCACCGTTCGGACGTACAACGACCAAGCCGCTCAGCGCCGCCGAGCCGGATCACCACGCCCGCACGACTTTCCGGCGCCCGCCGCACGAATCGGCAATAGTCCGCTCTTCGACGCCGATGCGGTCACCGACTGGTTCATCAACCGGCCCGGACGCGGCACCGGAGGTGGCCGCCCACGGAAACCGCGGGGCTCAACTGACATGGCGAGATCGACCAAACACCGGACTATGCGCTGACCAACCCTCGCTGTGAGCGCTGGGAAACCGCCTAGCGCGCCTCCCCCGCCGGAGAGGATCTCAACAGCCGTGCACCATGCGCTCCCAGTTGAGGCCGCACCGCTTGCAGATTGCCCGGCCCCCGCGGATGACGCGATTCTCCGGGTTGTCGTGTGCAGCTTTCGCCTCGGCCAGCTCAGCGGCCTGGCGCGGCAGATCCCACTCCCTCATTGAAGACCGCTTCCGAGCTCGTCGAGGTCGTACTCGACGCCCCAGTGCATGTCGTCGTTGACGTAACCGCTGGTGGACCCGTCGCGGATCTGTGTCCGGACCTCCGCCAGGTACTCCGAGGCCCCGGAGGCCGGGACGTAGATGATCAGCCTGGCCATGTCAGACGGCCAGGGGAAATTCGTCAGAGCTGACGGTCGCGCGGTCGATCCCATTCGCTTCGGCGATCTGAACGAGCACCTCCTCGATGTCCATGCCTCGCGCCCCAGGTGAAGCCTCGCCGATTCGGATCAACTCCTCGACCAGCGGGCCGGGGGTGAAGATGGCCCCTTTAAAGGCGTAATGACTCACAGCCACTCCTTGCGTTCGGCTCTACAACGGCGTCCGCGATCGTTGTAGACCGGCCGGCACGGAGTGGCGCACGGCGCGGCTTCACCGACGCGGGAATGCCGCGGCGGCGAGTCAAGCGACAGAGTCGCGCCGCGAGGGGATGGTGAGAAGGTAGCCGAGACGGGATAGAGCATCCTCGACACTTCCGACAGGTCCGGCCTCCCCGCCGAGCAGGTTGGTCCAGTCAGTGATCACCCCACGGGCACTGGAGACAAACGCGTAGAAGGTCTCCGCATCCGGGATGAGGGCGATATTGCGATGGGAGCGACCATCAACAGCAACGATCGCAGGCGTCACAGAGAAGTGCCGCTGCGGTGACCCGATCGGGCTGACACGCCGGTGCGCAAGTACTTCGTACGCAGTTCCAGAGTGGGCGGGGTGGGTCATAGCGCAGCTCCTGCTCAGGGTCGGACAGCGGGGCAACTTCAACCGACTCGCGCTGGAAAGGCCTGTGGAAACTGACGACTCGAGTCACACATCGCCTGACCCGAGTCGTGTGGTGTTGCATTCCCGGCGCCTCTCCAGGTAGTCGCGAAACCAACAGTAGTATATGCATTGAATTACAAACATATGCTCAGATAAATGGCCCGATGCGCACTCGATCCCGGGGAACACCGCCCCGCAAACTTCGCCGAGGCCTGCGGGCCGTACGCCATGCCGAGCCCTAGCCGCAACTGCCCGCGGGCCTGGGATCACCGTTGCGGTCGCCGAGGCGGTATCCGACCGCAGCGAGCGCTGATTCGTAGTCAACAACCTCGGGCTCACGCAGCACCGCCAGCGCGGTCCAATCAGCGACATCGCCAGAGCCATTCGCGGCGAACACATAGAAGGTGCTGAACCCGCGGATGATCGCCACATCGACGCTGCAACGTCCGGACCTCTTCAGCGGCGGGTCCAACCGGTAGTGACGCTGCGGCGACCCGATAGGACTGATCCGCGGGTGTGCAGCTGCCATCTCGATAGCAGTCCCGGCGGAAGAGTTGGTCACAGGGCTGTCTCCTTGGTCATGCTTCGGCGGCTGGATCCGTTGATGCTGGCCGAACACTGGAGCGAGCACACAGCGGGGCGCGGGGTCAGCCACTCAACCATGCGGCGGCCGGGCAAGCAGCCTCGAAACCACGATCCAGACGCACAGAAACCCCACGCCGACATCGTGCATTGGCGGTGTGACAGGTCATCGGACAAGCTCTCGGGTCCCCACCCGCACCCCCGCCCCCTTCCGAACGGCTGCTCGGTGTTCGTCTTCTCTGCGGTTCGCCGCTCGCTAGACCTCCCCGAGTTTCACCGTAAATTACCCGTTTGACCTGCGGTAACTGTCAGTAAATCGGTGACTTTTCGGTTCACCTGCAGCAATGCGTAGCTGTCGTGGAAAGGGGGGGTGCCTCGGACAGCTCGGCGTGACAGAAGGAAACAGGGTCTATAGGTGGAAGCTAATTAGTTAGTTGTTCTAGATACATATCTTTACCTGCATTCTCTCTGAAACAGAGAATATCCGCTGCCGGAGGCACCCCCCATTCCCACGACAGCTGCGTGTTTGCCCAGCTGAGCGGTGAAGTAACCGGATCTCTGACAGTTACCGCTGGTCAAACGGGTAATTTACGTCGAAGTACGGGGAGGTTCAGCGCGTCCGTGACAATTTACATCCGACAAATCCAGCGGGAAACCGGGAACCGGAAAACGGGAACCGGTGTGTCGAAAACCTGTTCGAACAGATGCATGCGGGACTCGTGAGACGACAGCGAGAACCGCGCCGCGGGCCGTCCATGCCGCCAGGCGATGCGACCGTGGGAGCCATGGCCACGACCCCCGACTCCGCCGGCAGAGCCTGTGCCATCGGTCTGGACTTGTCCTTGACCGGAACCGGCATCGGAGCGATCGACCTGGCGACAGCGGCGCTGACCACTGCGGTGCATCGCTCAGTGCCGCCGGCCACCAGCACCATCGACGCCCACGTCTCTCGACACCGGATCCTCGTCGACGGGATTGTCAACCAGGTGCGGGCCTGCAACCCGGCGCTGGCAGTGGTGGAGGGTCTGCAGTTCTCGGTCCGCGAGAAGGACAGCTCACTGACACGTCGCGGATTCCTGTGGTGGGCAGTGATCGAAGGCCTGTGCACGGCGGGGGTTCCGGTGATGGAAGTGACTCCGCAACAGATCAAACAGTTCGCCACTGGAAAGGGCAACGCGAGCAAAAGCCAGGTGGTCGCCGCCTATGCGGTGGCTTGGCCGGACGCCACCCGAGACAAGAACATCGAGGACCGTGCAGACGCCGCGTTCGCCGCCGCCTTGGGTGCCGCATGGCTCGGCTGCAAAGGCCTTCCACTGAGCAGCACAGTCACACGCCGAAAGGTGATTGCGAAGCTCCCTGCCCCCACCAGTCCGGAGCGCGTCGCCGTGCACGCCGCTTAACTTGCGCCATCACATGCCACTTGTTTTACGATGCACTGACATCTCCTACCGCTGCGCGCTATCGGCATCGGCGTGCCGTCATGTGGCAATTCGTCTTGTCGCCCACGCAAGTTAACGTGCCCCGCATGAGCACAGCACTGGCGCCCGCACCGGCGATCTACAGCGTCGCCCCGGCTGGCCCCTCGATCACTGTGACGACCCTGTCCGCTGCCCCGGAAATCGGCAGCGTCGCCCCGGTCGGCTCGACGACTGCGTCGGTGATCAGTAACGGCACCTTGGCGGGGCCATCCGCGGCACCGCTCATTGGCAGCGTCACGCCAGCCCCGTCGCAGGTTTTGGCCATGTGCGACGACCCGGTGGCGCCGGCCCGGACTCCCTACGCACCGCCCACCGACGCCATCCCCGCGCCTCCTGAGGTTCCCGGCAAGTGGCAGCCTGCCTACACCCGCGACAAGAAGAGCTATGTGGTCCCCGGCCTGGACGGGATCCGCCAGACCGACACCCTGACTCGCGCCACCAGCCACGCCAAGGTCCTCGACGACACAGGAAACTTGACCGACTGGCAGCTGCGGTCGACGGTGCTGGGACTGGCCCGCAACCCAGAACTGCTCGACGGACTTGCCCTTGACGGCGCCGAGCACATCTCCGAACTGGACTGGTCGTCCAAGCGTGCGCTGAGTTCAGTGGCGTGGCAGGCGGCCCGCCGCTCCGGCGCCCACGACGGCAGCGAGTTCGGCACGATGGTGCACGGCTATCTGCAAGCCGTACTGGAGGGCGTCTTGACGCTCGATGACGTTCCCTCGATGATTCGTCCCTACCTTGTGGTGCTGTTCGCGGCGATGCGCCGCCATAACCTGAATTTCGTCTCCTCCATGGTCGAACGCACTGTGTTCATCCCCGCCACCGGGATGGTCGGGACGTTCGACTTCCTGGTCATTGACGCTGAAGGCACTCTCATGATCGGCGACCTCAAGACGTCGAGCTCCATCGACCTGTCCTGGTTGGCGATCGCGGTGCAGCTCGCCCAATATGCGACCGCGTCGCTGATGTTGACGTGGAATGGCAGCGGATGGGAACCGATGCCCCCGGTATCACAGGTGATCGCGAAGGTGGCGGCGGTGCCCAAGGACGCCGCAGTTCCCAGTTGCCGTATCTACTCCGTTGATCTGAGGCTGGGAAAGCGGTTGATGGACACCGCAACTTGGGTCCGACATGTCCATGAGGCAGCGGCCCGCTCGGCCAGCAACCCGCAGCTGCAGCGTGCCGGTGACGATCTGGTCGCGTGGGCTGACGACGAAGCACTGCTATTGAATGCGGTGCCGACGCTGGTCTGACGGGTGCTTGTGCAGCACCGCGCTACCCTCGCTCCCCCGTCCCCCGGGTGGTTACGGTCGTGCGGCTCTGCATCGACAAGCTCGAGAGGACCCGACGGTTTTGAATACCCCCGCCCGCCAAGGCACGTCCACTGACACCGAGACCGCGTGGCTGGTGCGCTGCGCGTCGGTAGCCGCTTCCGCGACCCCTCCCGACCCTGTTTCCGGCGACTTCGCATGGCTGGTGTGGTCGTGGTGCCGTCGAGCGGCAGGCAAGCTGTCGGAGCGCCAGCAGCTCGCACTGGATGCGTTGCCCGCCGGGATCACGTCCCTGCGTCGCGACATCTGGGTCTCGCGTTACCTGGAGGTCGCCGCCCGCGGCGAGGCCGGAGACGATCTCAGCGGCGGCCCACGCACCGCGTGGTTGAGCCGCCAGCGGCGACGGGCGATGGCAGGGTCCCTGCCGGCCGGACGCGCTGAACTCCTGAGTCGACTCCCAGGGTTCGCGTGGACCCCTGGGGAGCGCCGCTGGGAATCCGCATTCGCCCGAGTGCGCGACTTCGTCGACACGTTCGGGCATATCCCTGCACGCGGGGATGATGAAGCGTTGGCCGGGTGGCTTGCCACGCAACGTTTCGAGTTGCGTTCAGGCCGACTATCCGCGCGCCGGGCCCAGTTGTTGGACACCTTGCCGGGCTGGGCACAGTCGTTGGCCGGCCCTCGGTCCCCGATCTCCTGGCCCCAGCAGCTTGAAGCGCTGCGTGACTTCGTGAGCGCACACCGACACTACCCGCGGACGGGAGCTGCAGAGGCCCTCGAATGCGCCCTCGCCGCCTGGGTGTGCGACCAGCGCGACAATCACCGCCGCGGTGATTTGAGCGCAGCCCGCACTGATGCCCTGGCCGCACTTCCCGGATGGCGATGGACAGCGCGCGAAGCGGATTTCGACGCCCGTGCCGTCGCATTGTCCGTTGAACTGGGTGGCCGGCCGATCGACACCGGGCACCGGTTCTACAGCTGGGTGGTCTCCCAGCGACGGCGGCACCGCGGCGGACGTTTGTCCGAAGATCAGGCCGCAACGCTGCGTGCGCTCAATCTGCTCGACGAACGCCTTCAGGCCTCTGCCTGAAGGATCAGGTTCAGTGATTTGCCGCGTATTTTGCCCGGCATTTAGAACAGGCATGCCAGAATGCATAGAAAGGACATGACACAGCTGTCGCATCGGAAGGCCAGAACCCAGACATGTGCGTTTCCCTCAGCGAATTCGCAGGATCAGCTCGTCAGTGCCGCCGCTGTGTCATGACCGACGCCAAGCGTGCCGACGCCTCGGCTCGGCGTCAGGAGAACCGGGTCACGGTGCGCACTGTGACCCACAACGTTCGCAGTCAGATGAGCAACGCCAGCGCAGCGGCAGTGGCATCTCTGGCGCCCTCATCACTGAGCAACCTCTTGGTCAGCCTCGAAGCCGTTTCGCCGGGAATCTCTTCGGAATTGTTGCGGTCCCAGTCGGGGGCGCTGCGGCGTGTTCCGGGCATGCACAACGACGTGTTCAGTGAAGTTCGCGAGAACTCCAATGAGGCCTCGTCCAAGATCAACGGCGGCAAGAGCGATCCGATGGTGGTCACCAAGATTCAGTTGGCCTCGGCGCTATGTGAGCGCGACCTGGTCGCCGACGGCGCCATCGTTGATCCGCTCGATGCCGCCGCCGAATTGGAGCGCATCGAGACACGCATCGACGCGATCGCCAGTGGGGCGATGTCTGCTCCAGCGCCGGGCACCGCGTTCGACCAGCTGCCGGAGCACACACAGAAGTTCTATGCGCGGCACACACTCGATGAGATCGGGGCGCTGACCACGGTGTCGCAGCGCATGAGCGACAAGTTGTTCGAGGACGTGACAGAGCAGGCGCAGGTCGCTGCCTCCCCACGCCCCGCCAGCGATCTGGTGAAGCGGCTGAACGACGAGCAGGACCGTCCCCTGACCGTGGCCGACCTGATCGACGGCGCACGCCGCCATCACATCGATTCCACAGCCGGGATCCAAATGGCTTCCGGCGCCACATTGGTAGCGGGAGCCGGTGGAGGGACCGCAGTGCTCGTCGACGGTGTGCGGCTGCCTGTTGAGCCGGACGCTCGTGTCGCAGACGTGCTGGCACGGATTCCCGATGTGGATTTCGAGCACTTCACCCGAGTTCCGGCCGGAGCCAACGCTTCAGGGCTCAACACGGCAGTCCAGTCGATGTTGGTCGGCAAAAGCCCACGGGCACAGTCGATGCGTTTGGCCGCACGCCGTCGCATCCTGGAGCGGACCTTCTACGGTGACACACCCATGGGATACACCGCCGACGCTTCGGGCAGCGCGCAACTGCTCGCCGGCAAGGCCCGCGCCCACACGGCAGCCGCGTTGGCTTCTCGTCCACACAGCTCGCGCCACGGGGCAGACACCGAAGCGCAGACCACCCGGATAGAGGGCTTCGACCTCTCCAGGCACCTGCGTTTCGCCCGAGCCGCGCGAAAAGAGTTCCTGCAGACGAAGGTTCCGCCAGAGCTGCTGACCGAACGAGCCGCCCAGGCCACGCTCAAGCGCTACGCGGGAAGCGTTTCCAAGGACAACCGCGATGCCGCCGCACGCGCCGGGTTCCAGATCCGCCACCGCTCGAACACGCTGGACGCGGACTATCCGGGGGCTCGCGAGAAGCTGGTCGTTGACTGGAACGCCGTCACGCCGGTGCACACGAATCCCCCCGGCAAGGCATTGTGCCCCGAACACGCAGATGTCCGCGCTGACGGCGTGGCAATGGTGGCCGCAGCCAATCAGATTGCACGCCACGGCCGCAACCCCGAACTGGCCGGCGCGCAAGCTCTACTGGCCGAGGCGAAGCTGGCCAGCGCCTTCGAAGTACACCGCGCTGTGGCTGGACGTGACCATCAGCCTCGTGTACTGACCTCCACGCAGGTGGTTCCCTCAGTCTATCGAGGCCGTGAAGCGGAGTTCATCGCAGAAGTGTTCCCCACCGGCGGCGCGTTCACCACAAAGGGATACACGCTGACCCGCAGGGACGGCAACGTACGCGGCGGCGCAGGCCGGGTCCGAGTGCGCTACCTCACCGGCGACGCGATGCCGGTCACCAACGCCGACATCATCGACACGAAAACCACATTCCGGGTGATCTCCGCCGAAGTCACAGTGGACGGGACCGTGGAGGTGCGCGCCGTGGACGACCAACTCGCCGCACAGCTGTCACGGTCAACGCCGTGAGCTCGCGACACACACTCAAGCTCACCGAGGGCTGCCACCTCACGCCCCCGGCGTGTCGTGCCGTTCGACTTCGAGCGCGGCTGATTCGGCAATAACGTCGGCCCCACTCATACGCCGCCCTTCCCCACCGGCGCACGGGTGGACTTCCACCAAGGAGAGATAGACGATGACCGGACCTACATTCCCGGTGCACACAGCGCCACGGGGGGCCAAGATCCCAGACGGTTTCTTCGACGAGATCGCCGCAACGCTGGAAACCGAGACCGCCGAGGAAATTTCCGAAGCAGTGATCGCAGCGTGCACCGGCCGCGGGATCCTGCACCCCGAGCTGGAGGAGGACCCCGACGACGAGTTGCGGGCTGAGGAAATCGCCGAGGTGTTCGCGCTGCTGGCGGAAGTCACCGCTGCGGTGGCCGACGGCACGATCATCCCGAGCCGGGTGCGCCCAAGTGACGAGGTGGACGGTGCAATGGCCGCCGCCTGGGAGAGTTTCGCTGCCGACGCCGCTGACGTGAGCACCGCCGAGGTCAGCGCGGCGATGCTCACCACAGGCAGGATCGACAATAACCAGATCCCTGCTCTGCCCAAGACTCGCCGAAAGTCTGCCGCTGCTACCAGGGTTCGCCGATGACCGAGCAGAAGACGCTTCAGGTCACCAATGCACGCCGCTCGGCCTGACAGATGTCATCGGCCCGCTGTTAGAGCAGGAGATTTATCGGCATGGACACAAACTGGGCAGAACGCCGACAAGCAGAACGCAGGGCTACGCAGCGCGAGTACGAGGAACGCCGTGACCACCAGCATTGGCGTGAGCACTTCGAGCAGTGCGGTGACCGCGACCCTTGCCCCCACGCAGGTTGACGTAATCGGCGCCATTATCGGATCGGAGAATCATGAAGATGTATACCGCCGCCTACCGCAATCAGCATGGAGAGGTTTGCCCAGTGGGTAGCCCCACTCCCGCCCTTGATGTGGCTGAACGCTTCGCCTCCGAGGCGAACGCCGACGATCCGAACGTACTGTTCTTCGTCGCTTATCTGGGTGAGCCACAGTGGCGGCAGCTGACGTAATCGTCCTTCGTCAGGTGTGTCGATGTGTTGACGAGCGCAAACAAGGATCATGTGGCTTGGCTCATCACACCCCAGTCTCGATGGACGAGGGCGCTACGAATGCTGACCGCCCGCAACATCGTGACCTGCAGGCGCCCGTCGTCGTGTCGGGCGACGGCCACTGGTCAGGCCTTCGCCCCACGCCAGTCAGTCGCGCGGATGCCGCGTAATCCACGGCGGCTGAAGGACATCCCCAATGCCGCCACAGTCTGACCGGTGGCTGAGCCCACTGCGTTACCCCGGAGGGAAAGCCCGCATGGCCTCTGCCCTCGCCGAGATCTTCCAGTCGCAGTTCGGCCTCCTGGACGTCGAAGTGTGGGCCGAGCCATTCGCCGGAGGTGCCGGCGCAGGACTACACCTTCTCGATCACGGTGTCGTCGACGAGTTCTGGCTGACCGAGAGGAACCCGGCGCTGGCAGCACTGTGGCGGACCGTCACCGGCAACAGCGCCGAGTTGGCCGCGGTGGTACGTGCCAGCCAGCCCGACATGGGTACGTGGCACGCCGCTCGCGAGCTGGTCGCTGCCCGGGAGTCCGGCGCCGACGTCGACGACATCGACCTGGCGTTCGCCGCGTTGGTCATCAACCGGTGCTCCCGGTCCGGGATGGTCAATTCTCGCGTCGGTCCGATCGGCGGGAAGAGCCAGACCGGCCGCTGGCATCTGGGTTCGCGGTGGAACCCTGAGGGGCTGTCCGACCGCATCGCCCGAATCGGCCGGCTGGGAAGCCGGATACGGGTCCGCGAAGGCGACGGGATCGTGTGGATCGCCGAGCTGAACGGAACCGTCGGGATCGAAGATGAACTCCTGTTGTTCGTCGATCCGCCGTACCTGGTTGCCGGCAACGGACTGTATTCGAGTGGAATGTCCATCGACGACCACGAGCGGCTTTCTGGTGCGCTCACCGGTTGCCGCGCTAGGTGGCTGCTCACCTACGACGAGGATCCGCGCATCCTAGAGCTCTACCCGGACCGCCGAGTTCTGGCCTATGAGATCCGCTACAGCGCACAGCGTCGGCGCGTGGCCGAGGAATACGCTGTGCTGGCAGACAGTCTCGCGGTTCGCGACGATCAGTGGCTGCTCGAGACGGGAACATCGCGATGGGTCCAGCACGGGCCGCCGGACGTTCCCGACCCAGTGCAGTGCGTCACGGCACCGGCGATGCGCGCGATCGGGGACGGTGTCTGTGCCTGATCCTCTTGCGTGCGAGGCGAAGCTCGGACTGATCTCGGGCGACGTCCGGCAGATTCGACCCGGCCGCGAGTACTGCGTAACGGTCGCCGGGATCAGGCTGCGCTTCCGATGCGGAGAGGACACCGCGATGGTCCACGTGTACGCCCAGCATCGGCTCGTGGCGCGTGTCGGCATCGACCGGTTCGGCAACCAGCTCAGCGCCGTGAGCATTCGCGCTTTTCTGCAGCAGAACTCGCCACTGTCCTGACGCCGAAGACGTCGCCGCCCCGGTGATCTGTTCTATCGCCGGGGCGGCGTGCGCAATATCGTTGCGGCTAGGCCACGTTGATGATGCCGAACCCTTTGAGTATGTTGGCCGACGCGCCAAGCACATCTTCGGAGGACAGCTGCATGAATTGTTCGTTGGTCAGTGATGCAAGATCGACGCCGCCGCTCATCAGCCGGCGCGAAGACAGACCCTGCGCCTGCTCAAAGACGTTGCGGGCGAAGCGGCCGTTACCGGCGACGTCGAGAACCCTGTCGCCCTTTGCATCGGTGTCCCACATGATCTCGATGATCTGTTTGAACCGGCCCTCCACAGCCGGGTCGACAGCGCGACCTTCCTTCGCGGCCATTCCGGTGAGGATGCGCCACATCTCGTCGGGGCTGTAGGTGTTGAACATCATCGAGTAGGCGAAACGTGACTTCAGGCCGGGGTTTTCGCCGAGGAACCGCTCGATCGGCGCCGGATAACCCGCGATGATTACCAGAATGTCATCGCGGTGGTTGTCCATGTACTCCAGCAGGGCTGTCAGTGATTCCGAACCGAACGAGTCCTTGTGGCCGGGGCGGTCCTGCACAAGCTCGTACGCCTCATCGATGAAGATGCACCCGCCGCGTGCCTCATTGAGCTTGGCGATCGTCTTCGGTCCTGACTGCCCTTCGAACTCGGCGACCAGGGTCGCCCGGTTGGCTGACACCAGGGTGTTGTTGCGAATCACCCCGAGCCCGTAGAACAGTCGCGAAATGAGGTTGGCGATCGTTGTCTTACCTGTACCGGGCGGTCCTTTGAAGATGATGTGACGCGTCTTGGCCTTCACCGACATCCCCCGCCGACGCTGCTCGTTCTCGAAAGCGATCTCGTGGGACAAGGTGAGCATCTGCTCTTTGATCTCGTCCATACCGTCGATCGCGTTCAACTCGGCCAGTGCCGCGTCGAGAATCTCGCGCCGTTCCTCTGCAGAGGAGGTGCGCTGGAAGTCGTCCATGTCCGGCTCGGAATCCACGTCCCAGTAGCTGGTGCGCGCCGCGATCACATCCGCAGCCGAGACTCGCATCCGCTGGTTCTTGTTGCGTATCGCATCAGTGAGTTCAGGCAGTGTGTTGAACTGCATGCCGTCGCCGAATGCCTTCTGCGCGGCGTCTTCCTGTCCGGCGGTACGGCAGGACAACCCCAGCTGCAGCGAGGCCCACGCCGACACATCGCGGAAGTTCTTCGACACCGCGTATCGGAGCTTGTTCTGCCCTGCCTCGTGAGAACCGAGATGAGCCAATGCCGTTCCGGACATGGCTGTGCCGTAGGCCTCCAGTGCCTGCTCCAGCGGCGAGGTGTCTTTCGCCACCAGAGTCCCCGCCACATTGAGCAGGTCCTCCCAGCGGGAAGTGTGGAAGTAGAGCAGGCACTCGACGGCGGCGATCTCCTTGGCCGTGCTAACCGCGTTTTTCTCGACCAGCACGACACGTTCGCGGGCGGCCGCATCCAACTCGGCCCGAGCCTCGTCGTAACGCCCCTGCTCCACAAGCAGGGCGGAGTATGCGGCGCGGTACTGGCCCCGAGTGACCGCAGGCAAGATGAGTGCGACGGTGGGCAGGACCCAATCGGCACCGAACCATTCCTCCTGACTCGACTTGTCGATGACCGACATCATCTCGTCGTAGGTGTTCAGGGTGTTTCGGATCGCGGTGATGTCGGAGCTCGTCAAGTACCCGCCCCGGTTGGTCACATGGGAGTACGCCAAAGCCCGGTGCAGATCGCAATGGTCGGAAAATGCCTCGCATGCATAGTCCAGATCCCGGTCCGCTGCCGCGTGATTGGAGTTCCGGAGTGAGCCGATGGCCTGATTCAGGTACTTCATGGCATCGGGGTCGATCACTGTGAGTCCTTTCCGAAAGTCGCGTCGTCAGCATTAACGAGAATCGAAGAATCGAGCGAATCCTTCGACGGCCATGGTGGCCGGTCCAAGTGCGGATCGAACCGCAGGGCGCGACCTACCGAAGGCCGGCTGAAGGTGTCGTGGCCTCACGCGGGAGACGGAGCTCCCCGGCGTCGGCGAGCACGCCCTCGTGGTGGGCGAACGCCACCGCAACCCACACCAGCAGCAGTACCAAGGATCGGCGGCGCCATTGTCTGGGGGTGGCCAGCCTCCACAGGAGGTTCACCGATCGGCCTTCGCGCCGCCGGTGCTGAGTAACCAGATCGCTTCAGCGGCAAGCAGAGTCTGTGCCCTCGCACAGATGCTGGGCCACGCCAGCGAAACCCACCGAGCCAGCTCCTCTTGCCGGGAGCCCGACAAGCGGGACCGTGCAGCATGCACCGCCGGGTCTGCGTCGGCGATGTCGTCGAGGACGCGGGAGGGTGCGCTTCGGTCGTGCAACCACCACCACCGTGCGAGCGCCGCGGCCGCGGTGAAAGCCACACCGTCAGTAGACCCTCCCTGTTCGCGGGCCAGTTCAGTGGCGACACGTGCGTAGGCGTTTGATTGCTGGAAACAGCGGTACAGAGACTCGGTGTTGGCAGCCATCAGCTACCCGCATTCCGCTTGTGGCCGTTGATGACGATAGATCCGACTGCGGAGGTTTTGTCGATGTTCTCAACGCTGTCCGGATTGTCGGCACCACCAATTCCGGAGCTCACCTGATCCTTGCCTAGCGGCGGCCGCGTACTGGCGGTGATTGTCATCGACATCTCCCGCGTGCTGATCGGAGGGTCCGTCGGAAACTGTTTACAGACCCCGGGCCGGGTGGGGTTGATCTCTTGGGGGAACGCTTGCCCGCCCATTCGCCACGTGACCGCGGTGACCAGTCGGTGGCGGGCCCATTCGTCACGACCGTCGGGTGCCACGTAGTCCCACCCTGGCACGAGGCAGATCGAGGTGATCACCACCTCCGCGTTAAAGGTGATGTTGAGGACGTTGAGGTCGAGTCCGTCTATCCGCAGGCACACCCAAGCGCGGGTCTTGTCCGCAGCGAACGGCGCGACCGCGTCGCTGTCGTTGCCGCAGCTCGCTGAGACTTTGGCGGGGACCAGAACCTCGTCCACGGGTTCAGGTTCAGGATTCTCTGACTGCAGCGGAGGTGCAGCGACTTGGCCCGCCGGCTGCGGCGGCTCGCCGCGGTTGCCGGCGATCGACGCCACAAACACGGCCACGAGCACGAGTACTGTCACGGCGGCGCCGGCGACGAGCAGTAGCCGTTTGCGCCAGCTCCCTTCTCGGACGCGTTGCAGCTGTTGGCTGATCCGTTCTTTGAGGGGGGTTTCCGGATCGCGGGTCGGCTCGTTCATGTCGTCGGGCGGTTCGGTGGCGTCCCAGGAGGGAGCGGGATCGTCGACGTCGCGATTGAACACAGCGCCCTGATCCTCTGATTCCTGATCGTCGTCATTTCCGGATGCGGGGGGCGCGATTTCGGCTTGGTCGTCCCACGGCGACGGGGTGCCAGCGAATGCATCGGTAGGTGAGGGCGGCAGCAGGACTGGAGGCGATAGCGACAGCATCGGATCGGGCTCATCGCCGTCGACAGGTTCTGGATCAGGGCCGGTGTCCGCGCCACCGCGCACCTCGTTACTTTGTTCATCCGTGTAGTCGTCGGTTTCCGATCCGGTGTAGGCCAAGCCATCGGGTTCGGTGTCGTTTTCAGCAGCGTCAGTCTCGTCCACATGTTCTCGGTACTCGCGATGATCAGCGCTATCTGAGTACTGTTCGTCGCCGTCATCGTCCAGGTGTGCGGTGCCGTCGACCGCTGAAAGGCGCTGTGGTCTTGCGGTCTCAGTCTCGGTTGAGGGTGCGACGGTGCGCAGCTCTACGCCGTCGAGCGGCGGGTCGGTCCGCCATGGTGGCGCCTCGGGGGCTGGTGACTCTGTGATTGCGCCGGCGGGATCGTCGGTAAGCAGGTATCGACGATCAGACCGCAGCGTCGGTACTGGTGCCGGATCGGCGTCGTCAACCGTGAACTCCCCGACGGGGTCACCAAACTCTGTCGCACGGTGCTCAGGCGATGTGGATGTCCGCGGCATCTTCTCCGCGGCGATCTCGTGGTTGGCGGTCTCGACGGCAGCACGGACTCGCGCCGACAACACGGCGTCAGACGCAATCTCGGTGCCGTCTTCGGTCACCATGGCCCGCGAAATCGCAGCAGCAACCCGCGTGGCCTCGGGGGCTGGGCGCGAATACGCGTTCAGGAGCGCATCAACGGTGGCGTTCAACAGATGTGGTCCTCTCTCTGTCCGCGCCGGAGGCGTCCCAGGGCCGTAGCGCGCAGCTACCGTACGGCCGCTACCAGGTCGCGAGCCTCGCGCGGCGCGACCTGCGAATTGGAAAGGACTCAGCGGGATGGCCCGATTGCTGTCGAATGTGCGCAAGCTCAAAGACCTGTCACAGTGGAAGCCCAGGGCGCGGGAACGTGCCATGGTGTTCTCGATGATCAGCGGCCCGCTGGCGTTGTGCCTCGTGCTGGTGATGGTGGTACTGACAGCGGTGATCTTGGCGCGTCTGCCCAAGCCGGTGAACACCTACTCGGCGATCACCGATGTCACCCGGGTGCAGAACTACGCGCGCAACGCTCTCCTGCTGTGGATGGGCGGTTCCGAGTCGGCGAAAAAGGCGCTGTTGTCGCGGTCATTGGCATCGCCGTCGATCGAATTGTCTGAGGTGCCTTTCGAAGTGCGCTCTATCGACCCGTCCGACATCATCCGCTGGCAAGGCTCCGACGCGGTGCTGTGGCAGGCGACGTTCGCGGTGACGTTCGTGGCCCCTGGGGTCGGCGCAGCCCAGATCAACCGCTACGCGGTGACAGTCATCGAACACGACACCGACTACCAGCTGTTGATGTGGCCGTCCATCGTCAACGTCGACACCACTCCGTTCAAAGTGGCGAGCAAGTACACGGTGCCGGTTGATTCGAAAAGCTCGCTGTCGGAGTCGTTGGGCCGGTTCGTGACCGCGTACCTGACCTCCACCGGTAACGCCACGTCGCTCGGGCAGTTCGTTTCGTCTAAGTTCTCGGGATCGGCGATCACCGACAGCCCCTATTCGACGGCCACTATCGAATCAAGCTGGGCGGCCTCAGATTCGGTTCCGGTGTCCACCGCCAAGCCGGGAGACACGCTCAAAGTCCTGGTGCGGGTAAAGGCCGCGGCTTCGATCAAGACGTGGTCGATCATGGACCTGGCGCTGCGGGTGTCCCTGGGCACGAACAACGTGTGGCTGGTCGACGGAATCGATGCCCCGGTCGGGTGGGGAGCGATCACCCCGCAATAGTTTTTCGACCAAGTAACGGAGGACGTGACAAGTTGAGTGTTGACGGCAGTGCGGCAAACATAGCTATAGTTGCTGTATCGAACTTTTGCCCGAGAGGAGGTGCCCCATGGCTCAGCGCGAAGAAGACGTCGTGTACGTGAAAACCGTCGCGACCGGATCGATGGAGCCGGTCACCATCTCGCAGTGGACCAACCACGGCTTCAACGCGCTGATCCGAGATGCCATGGCGCTCTTCGCGTCGACGAAGGGCGGCACGCTGAGCATCACGGGCACTCCGGAGTACGGCCGGGTCACTGTGGCCATGCGCGGCGAATGTCTCATGGACATGGTCTGGGGTCGGATGACCGCCGCGGAGGCACGTGGTGACATTGCGCATATCCGCCGCCCCGAGCGGGTTCCTGGAGCCGCCGCCTCCGCGGGCTAATCCAGCACCCTGCCGGCGACCGCGGTGTCAACCGGCCATTGCCGCGGGGCCTGTATCGCCGTCCAGCCCGGACATGGGCCCGGCACCATCGTCATCGTTGTCGGCGGTAAACGGTCCAACGTCTTTGAGCGCGGCGATGCGCTGCACGATCGGATCGGTAATCACCTCAGCAATCTGTGAGATGCGCTGCTGGGCTGCTTTGATCCTGCCGAACTCAGCGACGTCAATGACGGTGGTGAAGGCGTCAAGGTTCTCCCGAATCACCCGATGCATGTGTGGTCCGGTGGTCGCGGCCATGAGGTCCAGGCCGCGCACGCCGGCGTGGTTGGACGAGAACTGGCTGGGTGCATTCGGGGCGGATTTGGTCTGGTGTCCGCCTGCTTTCAAATCGATCGCACGCATCATCCCCCGGCTGATTTCGAAGTCGTGCATGGCGTGATGTGCGCCGCCGAACTGCGCACGCATCCGCGCACTGTCGGTGTTGCGGAAAGCGACAGTCACGGTGTCGTGGGGCTGCACCGACATCGGCATGTCCGAGGTCGAGAAGCCGTGACTTGGAGCCCGCGTGGTGTCGATGGCCACCCGGCCCCACACCGCTGAGTCATGTGTCAACCGCACCCAGCCCGCCGTAGGCACGTCGACGATCCGCAGGAACGTTGAGACCTCTGACAACACCCACAACGCGTTGGGCACATCGAGGTTGCACCAGACTGTCGAGCCCGGCCCGATCACCCCGAACTCGTAGAGGTCGACTACTTGAGTCACCACGGCGGGCCCGGCAGATGCCGGGGTACCAGGCCGAATGAAAGCGTGCACAGTGACGCCTGTATCTGCGTGGTTCATGCGCGCACCGTAGCTCTGTTCGTAGCACGACACGGCGTGCGCCACGAGTTGGCGACCTGCACGTATCGCGTGCTGTGTTGCCGTCTGTGGCATCGGATATATCGGTGCCTGTATGCGGGCCTGTGTTGGGTGTCGTAGTGACTTCCGTATCGCAGGTTGTAGCTCGGTGCCGCAGTCGTCTTCCACTCACATACGCGCACATGGGTGTGTATATGCGCTGGCGCCCTGCCGCCCCCTGCAACCCGCGCCGCGGTCGTTGTTGACAACTGTTGCGTATCAGCCTGTCCCCGAACACACGGCACCTGACTATTCGGGGAAAGGGCACTCATGATCTTCACCGCCGCGCAGAGCGTCATCTACAGGGCCGATCTGGTCGACCCCACCAGCGACGGCATCCTCACCACCCTCGTGAACTTCGGCCTGGCCGCACTCATGGTGCTCGCGGTTCTCGTCGGCGGTTGGCAGGCCTTCAACGTGTGGATGGCGAAGAAAGGCGCCGCTGCACACATGGAACTGCGCACCGTTGTCTTCGGCGTGCTGCTCGTCGAGATGATCCTGGGCGGCATCATGTGGCTTGCCAACTACGGCACCGGCCTGATCGAGAACTTCCGGTGACGCGCACCGGTTGCCCCGGCCTCGCCGGCACACGCGGTGGCGTAGGCGGTCCGGAGGTTCCTGTACGCGGAGGCCATGCCTGATGCGTCCCTTCAGGATCTTCAACGATGTCAAAGGCGTGCGCATGGTGGCCAAAATCGGCGGGGTGCGCATGGGCCCATTCGCGGTCATCGCAATCCTTCTGTTGATGGCCTGCGCGCTCATCGTGGTCATGGTTGCCAACCCGTTGATCGCCGCGGCCGTCTTCGCCGCCGGGTTCGTCACAGTCAGTGTCTACGTCGCGATCTTGACCCGCATCGACAACACCGGAGTGCTCTCCGAATTGACCGCACTCTCCCTGCTGCGACGTGGACTCAGCCACCGGCACAGCGCCAACTTCGACCTCCCCGGCATCTGAGCCGACTCGGAAGGACACGCACAATGGGCAACCACATCCCACCGCTCAGCAAACGCCGCAAGAACCTGATCTTCTCCGAAGACGGCAGTGTGTGGTGCAACTATCTGCTCACCGGACTCAACGTCAACAGCTATCGACCAGAGACTGCAGCAGCCGCGCAAGACTCCCACGAACTTCTGCTCACCGCTCTGTCGGAGATCCCCACCGACGACATTCTGCTGGCAGGTTCGCGGGTGCGCGTCGATCCGCTCTCGACGCATCGACGGATTACCGGAGGAATCCCGGACTGGGAACCAGACCGCTACCGTCACCTCGAGCATCTGATCAACGAGTTCTACCAACGGATGGCCAGCGGCGAGTTCGTAGAGTTCGATCGCGTGTACTGGCTCTCGATCAGCCAGCCGTCACGTCGCACGATTTCTGAGCGCATGGTCTCGACACTGGTCGAGACGGACCCTCACGAAGGCCTGGATTGGGCCGACCTCGGCGATTTCGAGAAACGGTGCTTCGCAGCGATTCCACCGGAGTTCCGTCCGGTACGGACCGTCCCCGAACTCGTCGACTGGTACTTCGAGCGGGCCACCACGCGTGGTTTGACTGTTCCGATTCTTCCGCCACCCCGCAGCGGTGCGGTGACACCGACCGAGCGGGCCTACCCGGAGGTCGTGTTCGATGAAGCTGCTGAAGCCACGGCGCTGTACTCAACGTTCCTGCGCGATCTCGACGCCGGCCGCGACTACACCAAGAAACTCTCCAAGATCGACCGAAAGACCTCGCTGTTCAAGCGCTTCCGCACACTGTCGGCCGGAACGGTGATGGCGATATCGCACCCTGGCAAGGCCCGCATCGCCGAACTCCCCGACGGCGTGACGTCGTATCAGTCACTGTTCGGGATCGCCCGCTACCCTGCCCGATTCACTGACCAGGTGTCGAGCTTCACCTACCTGGTAGACCAGGCGATCGGCGGTGATGCCGACTTCGCTCTGCGTCTTCGCTTCTCGCAAGATCTGGTCGACACCAAGAGCGTGTCCGATACTGAACGCGACCTGGTGTCTGAAGGCGAAGCCAATTCCGCCGATGAATTCGAGGCATACGACTACGACAAGCGCCGAGCCGAACTGCGCCGGTTCCACGACGCGATCCGCGCCGAGTCGGGGCCGCGAGGGATGCAGGTCGCCGCGATCTTCGCCTTCGGATCTAGCGACCTCGACGAGCTCACCGGCCGGGTCGCAGCGTTGCAGCAGCGGTTCCGATCCAACGGGTTCACTCCGCTCCTGCCGGTTGGCGGTCAGAAGGAACTGTGGACGATGATGATGCCGGGGTCGCGGCGTACTCGTCTGGGCAATGATCTGCTGCAGACCACCACCGCTCGCTTGTTCTCTGGAGCAATGCCGATCCGGCGCAGCTTCGCTGGGGATGCCGTCGGCATCCCCATCGCCATCAACAAAGAGAACGCCAACGGGCAGATCGTCCTGCTCGACGTCCTCGGTGCGACCGAACGCGGCAACGGGTCAATCGCGTTGACCGGAGCACAAGGTCGCGGCAAGTCGAACCTGATGAAGCTCATCCTGCTGTTCGTCACGCTGCTCAATCGGTACTCCACCGTGGTAGATCACTCCAAGCACGGAGAGTGGGCGGTGTTCGCCCGCCAGATCGCACGAACCCAGGTGGTCAATGCCGCCACGGGAGACTCACCTGGCGGGCCGGTGTCGATGGATTTCCTCAAGTGCCTGCCATCCCCATTGGCGGAGACCACGATGATGGCGCACTACCTGCCGCTGTTCGGATTTGAGACAAAGTCGCCTGAGGGGGCGTACTTCGCCAAGGTCCTCAATCCTTTGTTCCGCAATCCACGGGGCATCAACAGCACCCGCAAGCTGATGGGGTTCCTCAAGACCACCGGCGACGCCGAAGCCCGTGCCTTGTCACTGAATTTCGAGCACTGGGCCGCGCTCCCATACACGCGGGCTTTCATCGACCCGCCGGAGCGCGGACACGGGGACATGGGCCTGCCGCCTTTCGACAACCTGGCTGATTTGGCTGCGCGCATGGAGTCCGGGTCTACTCCGTATTCGACTGTGTTTCGCACCCATGAGCTTCCGGTCTACCGCGGCGAGAACCCGGACAACGCCACCGATCTGAACAAGTGGGCAGCTTCGGTGTACGGGTCTATCGCACGGATGACGGCTCACCGGTTCGCTCAGATCCGTGGAACGTGTGTGTTTTTCGGGGACGAGATCAGCTTCCTCAAAGGCAACGAGGACGTTGTCGAACTACTTGTCCGTTCCCCCGACCGCACCGCGCGAAAAGACGCAAATTTTGGAGTGTTCGGATCCCAGCATGGCGAGGATTTCGATCACAACTACGCGATGATCGAGAAGAAGGCAGCCCTCGGGCAGAAGGTAGCCGGCAACGCGCGGGCCGCTCTCAAGCACATGGACATGCCGATACTGGATTCGCTGATCAACATGATGGTCACTCAGACCTCACCGCCAGATCCCGACGACAACACCCGGACTCGCGCCGGCCGCGAGGGCGAAGGCTGGTGGAACGACGGCAACAGCAACATCGTGCGAGTGCAGTTCCTGCCGATCCTGTCGGCGTCGCTGGCCCGTTTCGCCGACACCCGCAGTTCGAAGATGATCCGTGAGACCGATCTCGACGCACAGCCGCGTACGCCGCGAGGAGTTGCCTAGCCATGGCCTCGTTCCTGGATCTGTTCCCCGCCACCGACTCCGCCGGTGCCGGCGCCGCGCGGTATCGCCTGCACTTCCTGGGAAGCCAATACCTGCACCAGGATTCGTGGATCTTCGGGATGATCACCAGCGTCGTCTTCGAGCTGTACAAGTTCCTGGTGGTGCCGGCCAACGCTCTGCTCGGTCTGGTGCTGTCGTCTGCGAATTGGATGACCCCGCTCTCGGAGGCGTATCAGCGGTTCTGCGCACCGCTGTTCGCATTCTTTCCGCCGTGGGCGATCGCCTGCGCAGGTCTGGCTCTGGTGACGTTCTCGGTGTTTCGGTCACGGCTAGCCTCCACCGCCGGAAGCATGTTCACCACCGAGGTCTATAACCGGATCGGCGCTGCACTGGCCATGGTGATCGCCGTGATCGTGCTCACCAACAACCCGTTCGCGATCATCGCAAAGGTCTTCGAAACAGCCAACGGATTCTCGACCGGACTGGCTTCGGCGGTCACCCGAAGCGCCAACGACACAACGCTCTCGACCGGCCACGCGCTGGTCGACCAGTCGATTCGCACCCCGGCGATCGCACTGAACTACGGCCACGAATTCACCGACTCATGCAAGAAGCTGTGGTCGGAGGCGATGGCCTCCGGGCAGGGATTGTCTGTGAACACCGGCTGCTTCGTCGAAGGCCAGAACGCGGCCGGACCCGACACCGTCATCACCGCCATCGTCATGCTGGTGCTGCCGGCGCTGCCGATGTTCGTGTTCGCCGTGGTGGCGAGCTGGAAGTTCGTCGTGCACCTGACAGTGTCGGTGGCCTGCTTCGTGGGCGCGGGGTGGGCAGCTGCGGGCAGTGTCCACAAGCGTCGCGGATTCGACACTTTGTCCAAGGCTTTCGCCCACGCCGCGAGCCATCTCATCATGGCAGTGATCACGTCGATGGTGGCTGTCGCGCTGCCTGCGACAGTCTCAGGTCTCGCTACCCAAATTCTGGGCCTCACCGACAATCCGGAGGTTCAGGTTTACGGGCTGATGGTGTCGCTCGGCATCGGATTCATCGTCTCGTCGTGGGTCATCATCCGTGTCACCGCCAACACCGGTGTCCTGGTGCGGTTGCTGCACGCCAACGCCGACATCACTTTTCAGCAGATGTTCGGAATTTCACCGGCCGCGAAGTTCAGCACCATCCCCGGAAAGCTCAAGTTCGGCTCGGACGAGTGGAAGAAGCACCGCAACGCTCATGAGGACGAGCAGAAAAAGAAGCTGGCCGCCAGCCCCGCCGACGCTGTGCAGGGAAGTGCCGCCGCTGAAAAGGCAACGCGCGGATCGAAAGGCGCCACCGTGGAAAGCACAATCAGCGCAGAGGATGCTGCCGCCGTCGAACAACTTATCGAGCCAGCGGCATCGCTTGCCGCGACCTCTGCCAGCCCTGGGCCTCCCATAACGGTGTTCGGCAACAACACTCACTCCGGACCCGATCCCGAAGGCCAGGAGCAACGGCAAGTCACCGGTCAATTGGATTCGGATGTCGACGTGTTCGGCCACTACGTCAGCACCGCGGTGCTGGCTCCAGCCTCTTCCCCTGACGACGACGGTGACCTGGCGGACCGACCCGCGCTTCCGGCCGGGTCGGGTCTAGTTCCCCCGCCGTTGTCGGCGCCGGGTCCTGTACCGGCGATCGAGGCTGCCCCGTTCGTGTCACCGGCGTCGATGCTGACCGATCCGGCGCGGCACGCACGAGACCCGCTACCGGCACCGGAACCGGTCCCCGTGGCCGGAAACGTCTACGCCGACCCCGCACTCGACATCGCCGCCCGTGCCGCAGGGGCGACATTGGTCGTCGCGCGCGGTCGCCCGGTAGTGCGCCGGGCCAAGTCGTGGCTGCGCCCGTTCCGCTCCGACCGCGAACCGGTACCAGCACCGGCGCTGGGGGTCCCCGATGTGGCGCAGGGTCCCGCGCTGGTTCCAACTGTGTCCGCCGAACTGTCGGACACAGCCAAGGAATCCGGCGCCTCCACTGTTGCGGTCAATGCCCAGCAGCAGTGGAACAGAGGATGGCTGCGCCGGTGGAGACAGCGCGAAGAACCTGTCACGAACCCCGCACCCGCGCCCGCTGCGCCACAGTCAGGCAGCGGTCCGCGAAGCATCCGACACCCGGGATCGTTCTGCGCACCCCTCCCTGACTTCGTTGCAGCCGATGCACTGCAGGTCGAACGGGAGCTGATAGGAGCAGTCCTGGCCGCCAACGGGAAACGCGCAGTCTTCGCGATCGACCCGACCGATACGCGTATCGGAATCCGGCTCAGTTCTGACCCCGACGAACGTGTGGTGCGCATCAGCGGTGACGGTTTCGGGGATCCGACGTGATCACCCGCGCCGCGTGCGGCGTGGGCTTGGTCGCCGCTGCAACCATGTGCCCCACCAGGAATCGAACCGCCAAGGAGAAACGACCATGACTGTCCCACCCGAGCAGCCCAACGTTCGGCGCATGCGGGACAAGTACCGCAACGCGCCCGCGGCCAACGACTTCATCGACCGTCCAGCCCCGGCTCCCCCGCCGGCCTTCACCGACCCCATCCCCAACGGCGCGCCGGTACCGCCTCCGCTGGGGATGGGCGGACGGACCGCCGCTGCGGCGCAGTGGGCACCCGCCGGCCAGTACGACGATGTCACCGTGATCGGGCGGCCCGCGGTTCCCGCCGACTTCGGTCGACCCGTCACCCCGACGGACCTTGGCCGACCGGCGGCCACTGCCGACACCGGTCGCGCCGAGCGCATCATCGAGGGTCGCACCGAAGGCGCTCAACGCGGCTGGCGCGCGAAAGCGAACAAGATGTTCTGGCTGCACCTGTCCAAGGGGGCCGATGAGATCGCATACGACCAGCGGATCGCTCAGATCCGGCGCACATTGCGCGCACCGAAGCGGGTCGGCGTCATCTCGGGAAAAGGCTCGGCGGGAAAGACCGCCATAGCTCTGAACATGGGGGCCACCATCTCCTCGGCCCACCGCGGGATGAAAGTAGCTGCGTTGTCGATTGACCCACTGGGAAATCTCACAGACCGCGTGCGCAAGGTCAGCGATCAGACCCCCGCCTCGGTAATGTCTCTGGCTTCGGACCAAGACCTGAACCGCGCCTCTGATGTGAGCAGCTACCTGCTCACCGACAAGTCCGGGCTACGGGTTCTCGGTGCCAGCACCGCCGACGGTGCGGGGTTCCTGACCGCGGAGAAACTGGAGCGGGCACTGGGCGAACTGTCCAAGTGGTTCGACCTGTCGATTCTCGATTTCGGCCTCAATATCGACTCGCAGGTGTATCACCAGGGCCTGGCTCAGACCGACCAACTGGTGCTGGCAGCATCCACTGCCGCCGACTCGATCGACGAGTTGCACGTTCTGATCGAAACATTGAAGCGGTTCGGTGGGCGGTACGTGGAGCTGCTCAGAGATGCGGTGGTCGTGTTCACTCAGACGCGACCGGGCAAGGGCCACATCGACGTGGCAGCCGAGCGGGACCGGATCCACACCTCCTACCAACTCC
This sequence comes from Mycobacterium sp. 48b, assembly GCF_048282725.1. Lineage (NCBI taxonomy): Bacteria > Bacillati > Actinomycetota > Actinomycetes > Mycobacteriales > Mycobacteriaceae > Mycobacterium > Mycobacterium sp. 48b. The sequence goes on along the minus strand of NZ_JBLVUL010000001.1, from coordinate 3,622,598 downwards.
CAGTCGTCACCATCCCGTGGGATGAACACATCAGCGAGGGCGGTCCGATGAGCCTGGACCTGCTTGACGAGGACACCCGGCTGCCATTCGTGTGGCTGGCGGCGGAGGTGATGAGCCGACTCCCTGCCGACTAACCGATCCACCCACACCACCACACAGAACCCGAGACCATAGAAGGAGTTTCCCGTGACTGACACCATCAACGAGACCTACGTCGGCACCGACCAGGACGCCGCCGACGCGGCACGACTGGCCGAGGGTCTGCGTACCTTGCGCGAGCTGCGCAGCTTCTACGACCAGTCCACCGCCGACCTCGAGGCCGGACGTGAGGCCGGTCGGGTGCGCGTGGCCGAACTTCAGGCTGAGGTCGACGCCGACATCGCCAAGTTGGCCGACATCGTCAACGAGGCAGCGGTCGAGTTCAACAACGCCGCTTCCGAATTGGTGGAGACCGGCTTCGCCAGCCCGAAGGTGCTCACGGGCAAAGGCCTGGGAACGCTGCGGGTCAAGAAGTCCTGACCGGCGCATGTCCGACCTGGCCACTGCCTTGTCAGCTAGGCCAAGGATGAGCCCGACGCTTTTGAACGCATCCTCGAATCACCTTCCTGGTCACCGTGACTTCGAGAGCGAGCAGCTGTCGGACTAAAGGCCGGTTCCGACGATGCCCCATGGACCCGTGACGGTCTGTGGGGCATCGTCGTTTTCAGAGGCCGGGCGAGGCTCCACACCGGGCCTACATTTTCAACAGCGCCGTGGCTTAAGCGGTTTCGGTGCCGAGGAAACACCCAGCATCGCCACGCGCCGGCCCAGTGTCCTGTGCCGTACCCAACACGATCGCAACAGCGCACTCAGAGGTACGCGGCAAGATTCGGCGGCCGGGCAACCGCGGCCGTGAGCCAACCGACCGCGCTCCCTCTCCCGATAGCTGGTCAACGAACTGCAACTCGTGTTAATCTCTATTTTAGAGATCCAGGAGGATTGAGATGACCGCAGTCGACCTCGCCACCGGCCATGACCCGGTGAATCATCCGTCGCACTACACCAACCATCCAAGCGGTATCGAATGCATCGAGGTCACCCGCCAACTCAGCTTCGACCCGGGAAACGCCGTGAAGTACGTATGGCGTCGCGGCGACAAGGGAAATCCGCTGCAGGACCTGGAGAAGTCGCTCTTCCTCCTCGCCGACGCGCGCAACCACGCACCAAAGTTGCGCCGTGTTCCCCGCAAGGCCGCCAAGTTGCTGCTGCAGGTCGCCGACGCTGAAACCGACGCCGACGCCGCGATGTTCTATCGCGCCGTGGCAGGTCGACGCTGGGCGGACGCAGAGGCGGCGGTGCTTGCACTGCGAGACGCTCTCGCACACGCGCCGGCGCAGATCTGACGAGGAGACACCGTGTCAGACGCCGGAACCGGCAACCTCGCCGTCATCGATATCGAAACCACCGGACTCGACCCGAGACATGACCTCATCCTCGAGCTCGGTGTTGTCATCATCGACAACACACTGCGTGAAGTCGACCATCGCAGCGTGCTCCTAGTGACCGACTCCACCACGGCCTGGGCGTCGCGCATTCAACAGCGCTGGAACAGCTTCATCGTGACTACAGGCGCCGCAGCAGGTTCCGCGACTACCCGTCGCGACGATGCGGGACTCACCATGGCGCAGGCCATGCACCTGGACAACGGATTGATCGCTGACCTCCTGAACCCTTGCGGATTCCTCGCCCCCACGGACCTGTCCAACTCCAACCGGGTCGTGTCGCCCAGCCGACGGAGCGGGGCCCGAGAAATCCGCAAGTTCCTTGACGAACACCAGATCACTCAACCGGTTCCGATGGTCGGCAGCTCCGTCCGTTCGTTGGACGGTCCGTTCCTGGAACGGCATATGCCGAAGTTGTTCTCACGCTTCAACCACCGCACGATCGACGCCTCAGCCCTACTCGAACTGGCGCGGTTCATAGACCCGGACAGGCACGCCGCACTCACCAACGCGGTCGCCCCCTCCATGCACCGCACCGTCAGCGACTGTCGCCGATCCCTTGATTTCATCCGAGCCTTCGCCGTCCAGTACGGGATCGGCGACCTCGCCTCCCCCGAGGCGTAGGCACATGAGCGCCGGCGCCGACGGGATCCGCCCTCTTACCTACGCCACAGGCGGGCCGCCCGGAATGCAGCCAGGCGACGCCCCGAACACGTTCTGGCACAAGACCGAGGTCATCTTTACCGACGGATCACTGACCGTGCTGGTGTGGCCCGACCCAACACCTGCCGGCGATATCGACACCTACCTGCGCACGGTAGCGTGCCGCCTCCCCGCACAGACGCTGATGTTGAGCACCAGCACAGCCGGCCACGGGAAGACGAGGTAATACCGCCATGCCCATCGCACATGGACTGAAGCCCCGCCAGCAACGCATCCTCACCCGTGACGGAACATCACTAGCAGTGTCCCAGTGGGGCAGGCCCGACGCCCACAGCACCGCGGTGTTTCTACATGGACTGTGCCTGGACCGCACCGCGTGGGACGCTCAGATCCACGCGGTGACAAAGCGCTTCGACGGACGAGCACGCGTCATCGGATATGACCATCGTGGTCACGGAGAATCGTCGTCCACCCCCATCCATACCTATAACGTCGACCAGCTCGCCGACGACCTCGACGACCTCCTCATCGCCGTCGACCCCGTTGGACCAGTCACCCTGATTGGCCATTCGCTCGGGGCGATGGTCGCATTGACCTACCTGTCACGCATCTCCCACAGGTGCACCGCCGAAGTACGCGGACTGGTGTTGTGCGCTACTGCATCCGGTCGGATTGCACGACACGGAGTCGGCCAGCTGCTGAACCTTCCGGTCCTCGACGGGCTCGTCGAGATCGCCAGCCACATCCCGCCCCGCGCCGCCGCGGCCGTTACGACACCACTTCGTCTAGTCCTCGACCAGCTCAGCACCCACGGTGGGATCAATCAGCGAGGGCTGAGCTCGGTGGTCTCCAGCGCGCTGGCCAACACATCGCTACGCACTGCGGTCGGATTCCTGCCCAGCCTGCGCGACTTCGATGTTCACACCGCACTGACAGGCATTCGTGCTCACACCACGGTGCTGTCCGGAGGACTAGACGTCCTTACCCCTACGGCACATGCGGAGGAAATGGCCGCCACCATTCCCGGAGCTGTGCATCTACACGTCCCGTGGGCCGGACACATGCTGCCTCAACAGGTTCCGAGCCTTGTCGGCAAGGCGATCATCGATACGATCGCTGCTTCCGAATCCACACTAGAACGCACAGCGCAGGTGTGCTGACCGCGCCAACATCAGGCAGCTTCGCCGCGAATCAACCGTTCAGCTTCAACAACCGGGATGAACCGGCGCCGGCCGATTTTGATGCTGCTCAGCTCACCGGTGCCCATCAGTGTGTAGATCAACGACCGTGACACCCCCAGCCACTCTGCGGCCTCTTCAATGGTCAGCACCGTGTCCGGTTCCGCGGGTTGGCGAGACTCCGCCCGCAACGCCTCAGTCACCGCGGCAACGGTGACATGCAGCTCAGCGTTGTTCATGCGATCCATCGTGGCTGACGGGAACCGATGTAGTCCAGCCACAGGACGAGACACGCCGCTAGTAGCCGTCGCCGGACCCGCAGAATCAGCATGTTCGGTGCCGCTTTCTCACGCTCTCGCGGACGACGGGGCCATAGAGGCCCGCGATGTCGGTAAATCCGCACTTCGGAACAGGTTTTCATTCAGTTGTGGTGCCAGGGTTCGGTATCGGTGCACGGCCACTACTGGGTCGACGACATGCGTGGCGACACTCGCGCGTTCGACATCGGCTGGTTCCACGTCGCGATCCAGGGCGCGATGCTTTTCATCAACGACGCGCTAACGCTGCACCACTGACGTCGAACGCATGTGGGCGCAATGACGGGCGTTTCGCCGGCGAGCAACCCGTCGCTGACTTAACAGCCGGTTTTGAACCAGAAGACAGTCCGTACTCGGCTGACCGCCCGGAGCAATGCGAGAACCGTTAGGTCGATGACGGACGTCGCCGCCGTCATCGGCATCTCAGACTTCAGCTTGCCTCGCCGGCTGCCATGATTCGGTCGATCTCACTCTGGGCGACCCGGCGCGCATTTCCCAGCTTCACGCTGCGAATGTCGCCGGAGCGGATCAGCGAGTAGACGTGTGCTTTGGAGATGCTCAGCTGCTCCGCGGCGTCCTGGACACGCAGCAGTTTCTTCGTCGCCGGCTTGGTCGCCGACTCGCTGGCCACCGCGCGCAGCATCGTCGCCAGCGCCTGCGCCAGGTGGTCGCTGTTGTCGCTGTGGTCACTCATGCACACCATCGTCGGCGGAAAACGCTCCGCGGTCCAGTGGCAGATCTCGACACGCCGCACCACCGCTACGCGGAACGATGCCTTGCATGCAGTACTGGCATATCTACTGGCAACAGCAGCGCGGGTACGTGACAAACAGACGTCAGGCTGGCGAGGGACGCTTGCCCAGGGCCTGGCCGTAAGACGCCATTCCCTGCGCCACAGCGTCATCCTGACTGTGGGCGTAGGTCCGCTGAGTGAACGAAGCATCGGTGTGCCCCAGAACCGCAGCAATTACCGCCATGGGAACTCCGTTGAGGTGCATCAGTGTTGCCGCAGTGTGCCGGGCATCGTGCAGCCGGACATGCGGAAGCCCCGCAGCGGCGAGCACGTCCTTCCAGAGATAGCTCAACGTGGTCGGGTAGTACGCTTTTCCGAGTTCGCCACTGACCACGTAGTCCTCACCCTTCCACTTATTACCGACCGCCTTCTTCTCCGCGGCCGCTCGTTCACGAGCTCGCTTGAGAACCGGGAGGAGGGTCGACGGAAGAGGCAGCGTCCGACGCCCGGCGTCCGTCTTAGTGTCAGCGACCACCGCGCCGGCGTCGCTATGCACCCGCTGTCGGGCCACGGTCAAAGTGGCGGCTTCCAGGTCAATGTCACTCCACTTGAGCCCCGCCAGCTCACCGCGGCGCAGACCTGTTTGTACGGCCAGGTGGTGCAGGTGCTCGAGCCGATCCTGGGTCCTCTCCAGATAGTCGAACAGCTGCTGTACTTGGGCAACAGTCAGGGTGTCCTTGTCGCGATCCCCCCGCGCCGGCGGTTTGACCAACGCCGCGGTGTTGCGCATCACCGTGCCGTCCTCGAGCAGCCGCGCGTAGACCGCCCGCAACCGCGACAACATGTGGCGCACCGAGGCCGCATCCCAGGGGCCGCAGGTGTCGCTGGCGACCTTGGGCATCTTCCCGGATTTGCGCCAATTGCCGGACGGCACCGCTTTGGTTGCGATGTCAGCGACGAGCTTCTCGATCTCGTCGCGGCGCAGTTCCTGCACCGGCCTGTCCCCGAGACGCGCGATCGCCGGCCGCAGCACTGCGGCATAGGCGGTGATCGTGTTGGGTCGCGCCGGCAGCGCATCAAGGTAGGCGTCGGCGGCCTGGCGCAATGTGATGCCATCAGGTGACACCTGCACCCCACGGGCACGGTCGCCGCGCTCGGCGGCATATGCGTCGATTGCGTCTTGCAGTTTTGCGAACCGCTTCTGTTTCTGCTTGCGTTTCCCACCCACGCGACCGACCTCGATGCGCACCTCGTATCGGCGCGTTCCGGAAGGGTAGGTGATCACCTTCACGTAGTCAGGAATGCGGGCCACGAGTGGGAACTCTAAGCGAATAAATGACCTTGAGTGTGAAGTGGTGTGAAGTGGGTTCCGCAAAGGTCCAGCCCCAGATACCAGAAAACCCCCTCCGATGCTGGTCGGAGGGGGTTTTCATGGTCGGGCTGACAGGATTTGAACCTGCGACCACTTGACCCCCAGTCAAGTGCGCTACCAAGCTGCGCCACAGCCCGCTTGCTTCCGGCTTGCACCGGCAGCGAGTCGAAAGCTTACCGTAGAGACTCGCTTTCGCCCCAATCGCTCCCCCGTTGTGTCACCGCGTGGCGGTGTCCGGCTCGTCTGCCAGCTCTTCTTCGGCGGGCTCCTCGGCGTCGAGCTCCTCGGGCAGGTATTCCGGCGCCCGGGAGGTCCGCCAGGCGTACAGCACCAACCCCGCCCATGTGACCGCGATCGTGGCGTAGATGGCCGTCGAGGCCGCCCCGTGAATGCCGAAGTACTTCAGCAGCTTCTGCGCATTGGTCAGCACGATCACGCCGCCCACCGCGGTACCCAACAGCGCAGGGCTGATCTTCGACACCAACCAGGCCGCCAGCGGTGCGGCGATGACGCCGCCTGCCGCCAAGCCCGCCACGATCGGCAGGTTGTGCAGGAAGTCGGCCCGCAGGCCCACCAGGAAGCCCAGCGAGGCCGACACTGCGACGAGGAACTCCGAGGCGCTCACCGAGCCGATCACGGTGCGCGGCGCGGTCTTGCCCTGCGACAGCAGCGTGCTGGTGGTCACCGGACCCCAGCCGCCGCCACCGGAGGCGTCGATGAAGCCGCCGAACAATCCCAGCGGGGTCAGGAACTTCGCGGTGTGCGAAGTGCGGCCCCCACGGAAAACCGGTGGCGATCCCAGTGAAAACCGCAGCAGCACATACACACCGATACCGAGCAGGATCGAAGCCATGAGCGGCGCGGCGTCCTCTGTCGACAGCGAGGACAGCACCGTCGCACCCAGGAACGCGCCGATCGCGCCCGGCACTCCGAGCTTGAGCACGATGCCCCAGTCGATGTTCTTGAACCGCCAGTGCGACAGGCCCGATGCCAGCGTCGTGCCCACCTCGGCCAGATGCACCGCGGCGCTGGCCTGCGCCGAGGCCACCCCGCTGAGCACCAGGAGGGTCGAGGCGGTGACACCGAAGGCCATACCGAGCGCACCATCGACCAACTGGGCCCCGAGGCCGACGAGGGTGAAGATCAGAAGCGAACGCATGGGTTCGGCTGCTTTCGATTGTGGTCGCCGGGCGACCTGATGACTGACGGGCGCGGATCAGATGCGCGCGCGACACCATTCATCGAAAGCCATCAACCGGCGCGACGGCCAGAACGGCTCGAGAGCAGCAAGGGCCGACGGTGCGGTGCGGTATGCGCGTTCGGCCACCGGTCGCCCCTCTCCCTCGTCATTAGACAGACTGAGCAAGCCTACAAGACTGCGGGCCGGATCCCGCGAAAGGGCTCACACAGTGAGCAACCGGTACAGCCCGATCAGGCCGACCACCACGATCACGGCCCGCAACGCATTCGGCGACAACCGGCGGCCGTAGTGGGCACCGAGGAATCCACCGATCAGCGAACCGACCGCGATCAGGCCCGCCGCCTCCCAGCTGATCCGGTCGAACGCGACGATCGTGTAGGCCAGCGCCGCCACGATGTTGACCAACAGCGACAGCAGATTCTTGGCGGCGTTCATCCGCTGCATCGACTCGGGCAACAGTGCACCCATCACCGCGATCAGCAGGATTCCCTGGGCCGCGGTGAAGTAGCCGCCGTAGACACCCACGGCGAACGTGCCGATCACCAGCACCACCATCCGGCCCGAGCTGACATGGTCGGCCGACTGGCCGGACGCCTCGGCTCGCTGCCGCGCCCATGTCTGGATCCGCGGGCCGACGACCACCAGGACCAGCGCCAGGATCAGCAGGATCGGCACCACCGTCACGAACACTTTTTCGGGTAGGTGCAGCAGCAGCCAGGAGCCCAGGCCGGCACCGATCAGCGAGCCCGGGATCTGCCAGCGCAGCCGCTTCCACTGGCCGCGCAGTTCCCGCCGGTAGCCCCAGGTGCCCGAAACCCCGCCCGCGACCAGGCCGACGGCATTCGACATCGTCGACGTGACGGGCGGTATCCCCAGCGCCACCAGCGTCGGGAAGGTGATCAGTGTGCCGGACCCGACGATGGCGTTGATCGCTCCCGCGCCGACGCCGGCCAGAGCGATCAGGATCATGTGGGTGACAGACACTCGGGCCACCCTATCGGCCGGCCCTGTGTACGACGCGTCACGCCGGGCGCCACCCAGCGCGCACGAATCGCTAGCGCTTCTTCGGCGCGCCCCTCTTCTCGCGGACCCGGACGTTGATCCGCACCGGGCTGCCGTCGAAACCGAACTGCTCACGCAGGCGACGCTCCAGGAACCGGCGGTAGCCGGCCTCGAGGAACCCTGAGGTGAACAGCACGAAGGTCGGCGGCCGGGTGGCCGCCTGAGTCGCGAACAGGATCTTGGGCTGCTTGCCGCCACGCACCGGCGGCGGCGTCGCGGAAACGACCTCTTTGAGGAAGTTGTTGAGCTGGCCGGTCGAGATCCGCTTGTCCCAGGACGCCAGGGACGTCTCCAGGGCCGGCACCAGCTTCTGCACCGCCCGCCCGGTCATGGCCGAGATGTTGACCCGCGGCGCCCACTGCACCTGCACCAGTTCCCGGTCGATCTCTTTGTCCAGCAGGTACCGCCGGTCCTCGTCGACCAGGTCCCATTTGTTGAACGCGATGACCAGTGCCCGCCCGGCCTCGATCACCATCGACAGCACCCGCAGGTCCTGCTCGGTCAGCGGCTGGGAGGCATCGATCAGCATGATCGCCACCTCGGCCGCATCGATCGCGCCGTGGGTGCGTACCGAGGCGTAGAACTCGTGCCCGCTGGCCTGCCCGACCTTGCGGCGCAGACCAGCGGTGTCGACGAATCGCCAAGTCTTGCCGCCCAATTCGATCAGCGAGTCAACCGGATCGACCGTGGTGCCTGCGACGTCGTGCACCACCGAGCGCTCGTCGCCGGCCAGCCGGTTCAGCAGCGAACTCTTGCCGACGTTCGGCTTGCCCACCAGCGCCACTCGGCGCGGGCCGCCGCCACCGCTGCCGCCCACCTCCGAGACCTCGGGCAGCTTCTCCATCACCGTGTCGAGCAGATCGGCCACGCCACGACCGTGCATGGCGCTGATCGCGTGCGGCTCACCGATACCCAGCGACCACAGCGCCGCGGCGTCGGACTCGCCGCGCTGCGTGTCGACCTTGTTGGCCGCCAGGAAAACCGGCTTGCCCGACTTGCGGAGCATCCGGGCCGCCGCCTCGTCGGCCGACGTCGCGCCGACGACCGCGTCGACCACCAGGATGATCGCGTCGGCGGTGCGCATCGCCACCAGTGCCTGATCGGCCACCAGCTGCTGCAGGCCCTTGGCGTCGGGTTCCCATCCCCCGGTGTCCTGCACCATGAACCGGCGGTTGAGCCAGTTGGCGTCATAGGACACCCGGTCGCGGGTCACCCCGGGAATGTCCTGCACGACGGCTTCACGCCGTCCCAGGATCCGGTTCACCAGAGTCGATTTCCCGACATTGGGCCGGCCGACGACAGCCACCACCGGAGGCGGCGCGGCGGCCTCCTCCAGAACCTCGGCAACCTCGTCGCTGAACTCCCAGTCACTCTCGTCCGACCAGGTGCCGTCACCATCAGAGTCGCTCATCGGCGCACCCCCGCATGCTGGGTCACCAGGTCGAGAAGGTGTGCCACGACCTGTGTTTGGTCCATATCGCTGGTGTCGACCACCAGCGCATCCTCGGCGGCGCGCAACGGTGAGACGGCCCGCGTGGAATCCAGGTGATCGCGCCGCTGCACGTCGGCGAGCACGGTCTCGTAGTCATCGGCCAATCCGCTCGCGATGTTCTGGGCGTTGCGGCGCCGGGCCCGCTCCTCGGCCGACGCGGTCAGGAAGATCTTGACGTCGGCCTTGGGCAGCACCACAGTGCCGATGTCGCGGCCCTCGACCACGACGCGCCCACCCGAGGTCGCCAGCTCGCGCTGCAGATCGACCAGCCGGGCACGCACCGCAGGCACCGCGGAAACGGCCGACACCGCACGGGTCACCTCGTCGCCACGGATCTCGTCAGAGACGTCCTCGCCGGCCAGGTATGCCCGGTCCTCACCGGGATCCGAACCGACACCGATCACCGCACCTGAGGCCACCGCGTCGATCGCCTCGGCATCGTCCAGGTCGGCCCCGGCCCGCAGCACCGCCAACGTCACGATGCGGTACATCGCGCCCGTGTCCAGGTAACTGGCTCCGAGGGCCTGCGCCAAACCTCTTGAAACCGAAGACTTTCCGGTTCCCGCCGGTCCGTCGACCGCCACCACCAGAGATCCGCTCACATTCCCACCGCCTGATAAAGCTCGCCGACTTCCTTGCGGCTGAGCGCCCTGATACTGCCCGGCCGCTGCTCACCGAGCGTCACCGAACCGATGTCGGTGCGGACCAGTTCCTGCACCGGGAAGTCCACTGCGGCCAGCATCCGCCGCACGATGCGGTTGCGACCCTCATGCAGGGTGACCTTCACCAGGGTCTTGCCCGGCACCGTGTCCACCACCGCGAAGTCGTCGACATGAGCCGGGCCGTCATCGAGTTCGACACCGGCGCGCAGCTTCTTGCCGAGCCCGCGCGGCACCGTGCCGATCACCGTCGCCACATAGGTCTTGGGGATCTCGTAGGACGGGTGCATCAGCCGGTGGGCGAGCTCCCCGTCGTTGGTCAGCAGCAGCAGGCCCTCGGTGTCGGCATCGAGCCGGCCGACGTGGAACAGCTTCTTGTTGCCCCGAACCCGGTGCTCCACCAGGTCTCCGACGCACGGGCGGCCCTTCTCGTCGGACATCGTGGACAGCATGCCGCGCGGCTTGTTGATCGCCAGGTACACCAGGGTGTCGTCGAGCACGACGCGCGAACCGTCCACCCGGATCTCGGAGACCGCCGGATCGACCCGGGTGCCGAGCTCGGTCACCAGCCGGCCGTCCACCTCCACGCGGCCGTCGGTGATCATCCGCTCGGCCACCCGGCGGGAGGCAATTCCGGCCTGGGACAGGACTTTCTGCAGTCGTACGCCTTCTTCAGCCATGTCAGTCCTTGTCCACGTCGAAGGCCATCGGCTGATTGCTGCCGGATGAGCCGCCGTTGAGTTTGGCGAAACGCGGCTCGTCACCGAGGGATTCGCTCAGATCGTCGATCACGTCGACATCGGGAAGCAGCGGCGCGATGTCGGGCAGGTCAGCCAGCGACGTCAGGCCCAGCCGTTCCAGGAACAACTCGGTGGTGGCGAACGCCGCCGCGCCGGAGTCGGGATCCGTCCCGGCCTCGGTGATCAGGCCGCGCGCCACCAGCGTGCGCATCACCGCATCCACGTTGACGCCACGGACCGCACTCACCCGTGCGCGGGTCACCGGCTGCCGGTAGGCCACCACGGCCAGGGTCTCCAGGGCGGCACGGGTCAGCTTGGACCTGGCGCCGTCGAGCAACAGCCGCTCGACATACGGGGCGTAGCGCGCCCGGGTGTACATCCGCCAACCCCCCGCGGCCTCGCGCAGGTCGATGCCGCTGTCCCGGGCGGCGAAGTCCTCGGCCATCAGGCGCAGTTTGGCCATCACCCGATACGCCGGCTGCTCGGTCGCCGACGCCAGGGCGTCGACCGTCACCGGCGTGTCCACCACCAGCAACAATGCCTCCAGGACGGCACCCAGTTCACCGTCTTCGAGCTCGGGAACCGTCGCCACATCGATGCCCAGCTCATCTCCGACCGGGATCACCTCACCCGGGGCATCATCGGACCGCTCTCCGGAATCGGAGATATCGTCAGTCATTGTTCTCGCTATTCTTCCGCATCAGCGGTTGCCAGATGTTCGCTGGTCGGCCGATCTCCGGTCCACGAAACCTGGAGCACTCCAAGCGGTTCTGGTTGCTCGAATGCTACCGCCCTGGCACGGAACAGTTCGAGCAGTGCCAGGAAGCGCCCGACGATCTGCAATCCGTCCGTGCATTCGGCCACCAGTTCGGAGAATGTGGCCCACTCGCCTATCCCGCGCTGTTCGAGCAGGGCGATGATCCGGTGCGCCTGCTCGGGCACCGACACCTTGGGTGCATGAATGTGGTCGATGCCGACCGTCGGCACCGGCCGCGGGGTGAACGCGGCGGCCGCGATCTCGGCGAACTTGCCGGCATCGACGCCGAGCATCACCTCGGGCAGCAGGTCGGAGAACCGGTCCTCCAGCGACACCGCGCGCGGGTAGCTGCGCAGCGCCGCGGCCTCCAGCTCGGCGAACATCAGTGCGACGTGTTTGAACGCCCGGTACTGCAGTAGTCGCGCGAACAACAGGTCGCGGACCTCGAGCAGGGCGAGGTCCTCCTCGTCGTGCACCTCGCCCGACGGCAGCAGCCGGGCCGCCTTCAGGTCGAGCAGCGTGGCCGCGATCACCAGGAATGTCGTGGTCTCGTCGAGTTCGAGACGGGGCCCGATTTCCTTCGTGTAGGCGATGAAATCATCGGTGACCTGGTGTAATGCCACCTCTGTGACGTCGAGACGGTGCGCGAAGATCAGCTGCAGCAGCAGGTCGAACGGTCCCTCGAAGTTGGTCAGCCGGACCTGGAAGCGGTTCTGCTGGTCCTCGGCAGTCGGCTCGTCCCCGACCGCGGCATCGGGTTCGGCACCATCGGTGGTCGGGGTGTTCAGGACATCGTTCACGCGCCGAACCGGTCGATGACTTCGCGCGCCAGCGATCGGTAGGCCACCGCACCTCCGGATTTGGGTGCCCAGGTGGTGATCGGCTCGCCGGCCACGCTGGTCTCCGGGAACCGCACGGTCCGGGTGATCACGGTGTCGAACACCAGGTCGCCGAACCGCTCCACGACGCGAGCCATGACCTCGCGCGCGTTGACCGTGCGCGGGTCGTACCGGGTGACCAGGATGCCGCTGATCGACAGTTTCGGGTTGAGCCGGTCGTGCACCTTGTCCACGGTGTCGGTCAGCAGGGCCAGCCCACGCAGCGAGAAGTACTCGCATTCGGTGGGGATGATCACACCGTCGGCGCAGGCCAGCCCGTTGACCGTGAGCAGACCCAGTGATGGCTGGCAGTCGATCAGCACGTAGTCGTAGCGGTCGAGGATCGGGTACAGGGCCCGGGCCAGTGACTGCTCGCGGCCCACCTCGTTGACCAGCTGGATCTCGGCGGCCGACAGGTCGATGTTGCTGGGCACCAGGTCCATCCCGCTGACCCGGGTCTTGATCACGACGTCGTCGATCGACACCCGCGGTTCGACCAGCAGGTTGTGCACCGTGTGCTCGAGTTCGTAGTGCGGGACCCCGAGGCCCGCCGACAGCGCGCCCTGCGGGTCCAGGTCGACCAGCAGGACCCGGCGGCCGTATTCGGCCAGGCTGGCGCCCAGGTTGATGGTCGAGGTGGTCTTGCCGACCCCGCCCTTCTGATTGCACATGGCGATGACCTTGGCCGGGCCGTGCGTGGAACGGGGCCGCGGTTCGGGAACGTCCCGTGGTGGCCGCCCGGTCAGACCGAGTTCGGGCGAGCTGTGCTCGAAGAGGCCGTCGTGTGCGCTGTCGTCGGTCATACCCCACCACTACTGGTCAGGTATCCCGCAGTCTCGGCGCACATATCCCGGCAAGTTTAACGTCGTCATGCAGCCAGAACGGGCAGACCCGCGGGCAAACAGGCGCATATGGTGTGCGTCATGAGTCTCAAACAGCGGCTGCCGCTGTTGCGGTGGTCGTTCATCCGGATGGGAATCGGCGCCAGACACTTCGCCCGAACCGGGCAGTGGGGCGACGGACGGGAGGCCGCGGCCGCCGATTACGTCGTGGCCAACGCCCGCGCGGGCGACCTCGACGACGTCATCGCCACCATCGACAAGTTCGCCTACGAGAAGTCATTTCTGATCAACGTCGGCGACGAGAAGGGCGCGCTGCTCGACGCCGCCGTCGTGCGGGCCAGCCCGCGGCTGGCGCTGGAGCTGGGCACTTATTGCGGTTACGGCGCTATGCGCATCGCCCGCGCCGCACCCGGCGCCCGGGTGTTCTCGGTCGAGTTCTCCCCCACCAACGCCGACATCGCGCGACGCATCTGGGCACATGCCGGCGTCGCCGACCGGATCACCTGCGTGGTCGGGACCATCGGCGACGGCGGAGCCACGCTCGACGCCCTCGCAGCGGGAGGGTTCGACGCCGGCGGCCTGGATTTCGTGTTCCTCGACCACGACAAGAACGCCTACCTGACCGATCTACAGAGCCTGCTGGAGCGCGGCTGGCTGCACCGGGGCTCGATCGTGGTCGCCGACAACGTGAAACTGCCGGGAGCACCGAAGTACCTGGCCTTCATGAACGACCAGCAGGGCTCCCTCTGGGATACCAGACATCACAAGACGCACGCCGAGTACCAGACCCTGCTGCCGGACCTGGTCCTGGAGTCGGAGTACCTGGGCGGTTGACGCGCCGGTGCCGCGCCGTCAAGGGTGTGGAGACGCGTTTGACGTGGAACTGACGCTGGATTTGTGCGAGAAGCGGTGTGCGTGGATTCAAAGTCAACGGCCGAACTCTGGCCGCACGTCACAATTGCCACACCAACAACACCCTAACTGCGCGGCATTGCGGTCAACGCGCCCGCGGGTGCGCGCCCGCCCAGACCTCACGCAGCGTGTGCACGGTGACCATGGTGTAGATCTGCGTGGTGGTCACCGAGGCGTGCCCCAGCAATTCCTGCACGACGCGCACGTCGGCGCCGCCGTCGAGCAAGTGGGTCGCGAACGAGTGCCGCAACGTGTGCGGTGACACCGCCGACGTGATCCCGGCCCGCTCTGCCGCGTCCTGCAACACCTGCCAGGCGCTCTGCCGGGACAACCGGCCACCGCGGGCGTTGAGGAAGATCCCCGGGGTGCCCCGTCCGCGCCGGGCCAGGTCGGGACGCCCGCGCACCAGGTAGGCGTCGAGGGCGCTGACGGCGGGACGGCCGATGGGCACCAACCGTTGCTTGCCGCCCTTGCCGCGCAGCAGCACCGACCGCGCCTGGGTGTCGATGTCGTCGATGTCGAGTCCCACAGCCTCCGAGATGCGCGCCCCGGTGGAGTAGAGCAGTTCCAGCAGCGCCCGGTTGCGCAGCGTCAGCGGACCGTCGGCCTCACTGTCCCCGCCGGCGGCCTCGAGTAACGCGAGCACCTCGTCGAGGCTGAGACTCTTGGGCAGCCGCCGGCTGGGTGTGGGTGGTTTCACCCCGCGGGCGACATCGAGTGCGGTGATGCCCTCGGCCGTGGCGAACCGGTGCAGGCCACGGACCGCCACCACGGCCCGGGCAGCCGAAACCGCCGACAGCGCAGTCACTCCCGACTCAGGGTCGCCTCGGCGCAGTGCGATCAGGAAGTCGCTGACATCGGCCTCGGCCACCTTGGCCAGATCGTCGATTCCGCGCTGGGTCAGGTGCTCGGCATAGCGGCGCAGGTCGCGGCGGTACGAGCTCAACGTGTTGGCAGCCACGCCCCGCTCGATCGTCAGGTGATCGAGGTAGCCCCGGAACTGGTCGTCGAGGGCCGATCGGAGGGGGGCCGGCGTCGTCATAGCAGCCCTTTGCGCCTTCTGAACGCTGTCGGCCGGTCTGTCCACGGCGCCTCGACCGGCCTCAGGGCATCCGCACCGCTCATCGTGTGTGCCGCCAGAATGCCCGCCACCGCAATGCCGTTCACGATGTCACCGGAGAACACCCGGCGGACGGCTTCCTTCAGGGGCACCCGCTCGACCACCATGTCGGCTTCCTCGTGCTCGGCCTCGGGACGTTCGACCTCGGTCAGCCCGGTGGCCAGGAAGACTCGCACGCTCTCGTCGGAGAAGCCGGGTGTCGAATCGAGATCGACCAACACCCGCCACTGCTCGGCGGCCAGGCCGACCTCTTCGGCGAGTTCGCGGGCCGCGGTCACCTGCGGTGGTTCCCCACCCAGGTCGAGTAGGCCCGCGGGCAGTTCCCAGAGCCGACGGCCCAGCGGGTGCCGGTACTGGTACACCAACACCAAGTTGTCGTCGTCATCGAGCGCGACCACGGCCACCGCACCGTAGTGCTCGACCACCTCGCGCCGGGCCGAACCTCCGCCGGGCATGCTGACCTCATCCGCACGCAGCGCGAAAATGTTTCCGACATAGACGGTTTCGCCGGCCAGGGTCTCGAAGTCGTGTTCAGCCAAGAGAAGCGGCTTCGTCCACCGGACTCGCGCCGTCCTCGACTTCCCCGGCCTCCTCGTCGAAATGTTCGGGAAGGTCCATGCCGGGCAACCGCTCCTCGGCCTTGTAGTCCAGCGCGGCGCCGATGAACGCGGCGAACAGCGGATGCGGCCGCGTCGGCCGGCTCTTGAGCTCCGGGTGGGCCTGGGTGCCGACCAGGAACGGATGGATCTTCGAGTCGTACTCCACGAACTCCACCAGGTGCCCGTCCGGCGAGGTTCCGCTGAACTTCAGTCCGCTCTCGGCGATCCGATCGCGGTAGGCGTTATTGACCTCGTAGCGGTGCCGGTGCCGTTCGGACACCTCGGTGGCCTGATAGGCCTGCGCCACAATCGAACCCGCTTCGAGTACGGCGGGGTACGCGCCCAGCCGCATGGTGCCGCCCAGATCGGCCTCGCCGGCAACGGCGTCCTTCTGATCGGCCATCGTGGAGATCACCGGATCGGGCGTCTTCGGATCGAACTCGGCCGAGTTGGCACCGGCGATGCCGACGGAGCGCGCCGCTTCGATCACGATGCACTGCAGTCCCAGACACAACCCGAGCACCGGCAGGCCGCGCTTGCGCGCGAAGCCGATCGCCCCCAGCTTGCCTTCGATTCCGCGGATGCCGAACCCACCGGGGATGAGGACCCCGTCGACATCGGACAGCGCGGCCGCCGCACCGGCGTCGGTCTCGCAGTCATCGGAGGCCACCCAGCGGATCTCCACCTTGGCGCGGTGTTTGAAGCCGCCGGCGCGCAGCGCCTCGGCCACCGACAGGTAAGCGTCGGACAGGTCGATGTACTTGCCCACCAAGGCGATCCGAACCGTCTCCTGAGGCTCGTGAACCCGGCGCAGCAGGTCGTCCCACTCCGACCAGTCCACATCGCGGAACGGCAGGTTGAGCCGGCGCACCACATACGCGTCGAGTTCCTCGCGGTGCAGCACCTTGGGGATGTCGTAGATCGACGGTGCGTCAGGGGTGGAGATGACGCCGTCGATGTCGACGTCGCACATGAGCGCGATCTTGTTCTTGAGCGGTTCGGGGACGTCACGGTCGCACCGCAGGATCAGGGCGTCGGGGGTGATGCCGATGCTGCGCAATGCGGCCACCGAGTGCTGCGTCGGCTTGGTCTTGAGCTCACCGGACGGGGCGAGATAGGGAACCAGCGACACGTGCAGGAAGAAGCAGTTGTCCCTGCCGACTTCATGGCGCACCTGACGGGCGGCCTCCAGGAACGGCAACGACTCGATATCGCCTACCGTGCCGCCGATTTCGGTGATCACCACGTCGGGGCGCTGTCCGGACGAGTCGGGCTCGGCCATGGCCAGGATCCGGCTCTTGATCTCGTCGGTGATGTGGGGAATCACCTGCACGGTGTCGCCCAGGTACTCGCCGCGGCGCTCCTTGGCGATCACCCTGGAGTACACCTGGCCGGTGGTCACGTTGGCCGACTGGGACAGGTTGCGATCCAGGAACCGCTCGTAATGGCCGACGTCGAGGTCGGTCTCGGCGCCGTCCTCGGTGACGAACACCTCACCGTGCTGGAACGGGTTCATGGTGCCCGGATCGACGTTGAGGTAGGGATCGAGCTTCTGCATCGTCACCTGCAACCCTCGCGCGGTCAGCAGTTGACCGAGGCTCGATGCGGTCAACCCCTTACCGAGCGATGACGCCACACCACCGGTGACGAAGAGGTGTTTGGTGGCGGTGTGCGGGTGCTTGCGTAAGGCGGGCAAAAGCATCCTCCGTGACGACGGGCAGGGAATCGAGAAACTGCTGTGGCCTGCCGACCCACGGAATCTCACCTTAACACCGACGCCGACAAGCCGTGGCTGGCGCGCCGAGCAGTTGAGAGGTCGAGCCGCGTTACTGCGGGATGGTCACCGACGTGGCGCCCTGCCCGGTTCCGTACTTGCCGGGCTTGCCGCCACTGACGAGATCACCAAGCGCCAGCACGGCGGTGATCTGACCTGCGCTGGAATCGGCGTCGTCCACTGTGCTCACCATCGCGGCCAAACCGGCATCTGACCTGGTCACGGCCACCGAACCGGTTCCAGAAGCCGACCCCGAGCGGCCGGCGAGCACGGTGCCGGTGCCGTGCGGCGCCAACCCCGCGGCGAACCGGGCCATGGTTGCGCCCCGATTGCCGCCGTCCTCGCCGAGCCCGCCTCCGGTCACGATCAGCGCAGTGTTGGCCGCGCCGATGTGCGGATCGTCATAGGTCAGGAACCCGGTGTCACGCAGCGCGGCGAGCACTGTCTGACGCTGGGTGTCGTCCACAGGTGCGGCGGCCGGGTTCTTGTCGATCAGCAGCGTGATGCCCAACAGGTCACCGGCTTGCGACCCCTGGTCCACCGCCGCGGTGCTCAGCTGTTTACCGGCAGGCACGATCGGCGAGTTGACCACCGACAGCAGCTTGTCGGCCGAATTCGCCTCGACGAATTCCTGGGAGAGCGCGACCTTGCCGGTCACGGTGCCGCCCGCGTCGCGGACGAACCGTGACATGGCGTCGACGTCAGCGTCGACGGCGTCCGGCGTCCGGAACACCACGACCGACTTGTCCTTCAATGCGTCGCGCACCATTCGAGGCGCCATCTGTGCATCGAATTCGCCTGCGGCATTGAGCTTTTCGTTCAGCGCGTTCTTACCGTCGGTCAGGGTGTCGATCTGGTGCTGCAGTTCCTTCTTGTCGTCACGAAGACCCGAAAGCACGGTGTTCGACAACAGCCCCGAACCCAGGGCCACCCCGATGGCCAGCGCCAGGAACACCGCCGCCAGGGAAATCGCGTGCGCACGTAGCGTGATCACAGCTCACCGACCTGTTCAGCTGACGAGACCCTGTACCCAGAGCGTGAATCGGTTCCAGTAGTCGACCGCCCAGTCGAGCACGGCACCGTCGGCCCGGGACACCCACAGCGCGACGACCACCGCCACCAGCATGGCCAGCACCAGCAGTGCGATCGCCCCGCCGGACACCCGGCTGCGGTAAAGCGTCGCCACCGCCTTGGCGTCGACGAGCTTCTCCCCGACCTTCAACCGGGTCAGGAACGTCGACGGGTTGCTGCGCTGGCGGGAACGGTCGAAGAACTCCTCGATCGAGGCCGTGTGACCGGCCGTGACGATCAGCGACGCCCCGTGGTGGTCGCACAGCAGCAGGGCCAGGTCCGCTGCCGATCCGGCGGCCGGGAAGGTCATCGCGCCGACTCCGAGATCCTGGATGCGCTCCAGACCGGCGGCATGGCCGTCGGCGTCTGCGGGCAGCACCACCTGGGCGCCGCAGCGCAGTACCTCGACGCTCATCTTGTCGGGGTCGCCGACGATCAGCGCGGGCCGGTATCCGGCCTTGCGCAGCACGTCCGCGCCGGCCCCGACGCCGACCAGCACGGGCTGGTACTCCTTGATGAACGGCTTGAGCGCCTTGAGGTCCTCGGCGGCGTCGGGCTCCTCGGCGACGATCACGACGTGCCTGCGGTGCAGGTCGACGTCGACGTTGGGGATTCCGATGCCGTCGATCAGCAGCGGGCTCTCGCTGCGGATGAACTCGATGGTGTTGCCGGCGAATGCTTCGAGGTGCGCCACCAGACCGCTCTTGGCGTCATGCATCAACTCGTGGATCTCTTGGTCGTTGCGCTCGGTGCCCACCGCGATGCGCCGGTCACCGGAGTAGACCCCGCCGTTGTTCAGCCGGATCCGCGCCCCGTCCTTGATCTTCTTGAAGACATCCGGCCCGGCCTCGTCGATGAGCACCACACCGTTGGCGACGAGCACTTCTGGTCCCAGGTTCGGGTAACGCCCCGAGATGGACGGAGAGGCATTGACGACGCCTGCGATCTGGGCTTCCACCAGTGCATCTGCGGTGATCCGGTCCAGATCCTGGGCGTCGAGAACCACGATGTCACCAGGGCCGACGCGGCGCAGCAGCCGATCGATGTCGCGGTCCACTCGAGCAGTGCCGGTCACTCCCGGACGTGTGCTGGCATTGCGGGTGAGCAGCGTGGCCATCTTCATGCGCCGATTCTGTCGGGCATCGCCGGTCAGTCGGCGGAGGCGCGCCGTAACACCAGCCTCACAAGTTGGCTTTCGTCACATCAGTAACACGCTTAGGGTCTCAATCCCGCTTCGCCGCATAGTGCCGCGCAGCCTTCGCACGATTGCCACAGGTGGCCATCGAGTGCCAGCGCCTGGCCCCGTTTTTCGAGGTGTCGTGGAACCAGAGGATGCAGTGCGGATGGGCGCACTGCTTGATCCGTTCGGGCGCCTCACCCAGCAACCGCAGCAAGTCGTCCGCGGCCAGCCAGCCGGCGAGCCATTCGGGCTGCGACACCTCGGCGTTCTGGGCGGGTCCCGCAGCCGTGAGCGTGCGCCGGATCCGGCCGCGTTCCAGCACCTCATTCAGCCCATCGGCAGACCCGGTCTGCAGGGCTTCAAGGATGGCCTCGCGGGCCGAGACCAGGGCCCTGCGCGCCTTCTCGTCCGCTTCGCAGCGGTCCTCCAGACCGTTGGCCAGCAACCAGCACCGCAGACCCTCGACGTCCGCGAGAAGATCCTGTGGGCCATCTGCCGACATCCACCGGGTGTTCAGCAGATCCAGCGCAAGGGGTTCGCCGACATGCGGGCGCGGATCACGCATACCTGAGGGTAACCACGGGCCGCCGACGGCAAGAGTCACCCGCCGAACTAACCATCGAAATATCGTTAGATGGTTGACGAACCCTCCATCACCGTTCTAACCTTTCTAAGCAAGTACATCGGTTAGCCATACAGGAGGACTGCATGACCGGGACCATCACGCCCCAGCTCGCCGCCGGACACGTCGGCATCAACGTCACCGATCTGGACCGCTCCGTCGCCTTCTACCGAAACGCGCTGGGTTTCGAGCCGCTGGCCGTCAACGGCGAGGGCGAACACCGGTATGCCTTCCTCGGCACGAACGGGACGCTGCGGCTGACCCTGTGGCAGCAGAGCAACGGCCGGTTCTCCACAGAAACACCCGGCCTGCATCACCTTTCGTTCGAGGCGGCCAGCATCGACGAGGTGCGGACCGTCGAGGCGGCGCTGAAGGCACTGGGCACCGCGTTCGCGCACGACGGCGTCGTCGCCCACGGCGAGGGGGCCGCATCGGGCGGCATCTTCTTCACCGACCCGGACGGGACCCGGCTCGAGGTGTACGCCCCGAACGGTGCGCAGACCGCTCCCGCACCAAACGGAGCGGCCCCCACCTGCGGATTCTTCTGAGCCGGGCAGGTGACCATGTATCACTCGGGTGAGTTGGCAGTGCAGCGGCGGATGGGACAGGAGGCCATCGCCACCCGCGTCGGTCGCATGATCCGCACCGAAGTTCCGGCGGCCGCTGCCGAGTTCCTCGCCGAGCAGCCGATGATCGTGATCGCCGCAGCCGACGACGACGGCCGGGTGTGGACCAGCTTGATCGCTGGTCCACCCGGCTTCGTCCACGCCGACGATCCGCGCACGATCCTGCTCGACGCGCTGCCCGCGCCGGACGATCCGGTCCGCGATGCGCTGCTAGGCCGACAGCAGATCGGGATGATCGCCATCGAACCGCAGACCCGGCGCCGGATGCGGGTCAACGGCTCCACCGAGCCGGCGGGGACGGGCCTGCGGATCCACACCGACCAGGTGTATTCGAACTGCCCGAAATACATCTCGCGCAGGGACATCACCGAGGTGCGGTCCAGCACGGAGCCGCCCGGCGTTCACCGTGGCGAGTCACTGACCCCGCGGCAGCAGGAGATCATCGCCACTGCCGACGCCTTCTTCATCGGGTCAGCGGATGCGACCGGCAATGCCGACGCGTCCCACCGCGGCGGCAATCCGGGCTTCCTGCAGGTGCTTTCACCCCGGCAGCTGCGCTGGCCGGACTACCGCGGCAACTCGATGTTCATGACGCTGGGCAACATCGAGGCGAACCCGCGGTGTGGCCTGTTGGTGGTCGACTGGTCTTCCGGATCGACGCTCCAGCTCACCGGAACCGCTGAAATCAACTGGAATGAAGCCGATTCGAGCGCCGGCGCCCAATGTGCCGTCGACTTCACCGTCGATGAGGTGGTGGAGCTGACCCACGTCAGCCCACTGCGGTGGAGCACCGCCGAGCTCTCGCCGGCCAACCCGGGCCCGGCCTAGGGCGCGCTGCGCTCCTGCTGCGCGGCCTCGAGCAGCTCCCTGGCGTGGGCCCGGCCGCTGTCGGACTCCCCCAACCCCGCCAGCATCCGGGCCAATTCGGCGACCCGGTCCTCGTCGTCGATCCGGCGCACACCGCTGGACTTGGCTCGGCCATTGCCGCTGTCGACCACCAGGTGGGCGTCGGCGAAGGCCGCGACCTGAGGCAGGTGGGTCACCACGATGACCTGGTGGGTGCGGGCCAGCCGGGCCAAGCGGCGGCCGATCTGCACCGCCGCCCGGCCGCCGACTCCGGCATCGACCTCGTCGAACACCATCGTCGTACCCGCCGTCGACGCCGACAGCACCACCTCCAGGGCCAGCATCACGCGGGACAGCTCACCGCCGGAGGCGCTCTTGGCCAGCGGCAGCACGTCGGCGCCGCGGTGCGCGGTGAACCCGAACTCGACGGCGTCCACGCCGTCGTGACCGGCGTGCAGCATCTCGCCGTCGGGCATGGTCACCGGCGCGGAGTCGTCGGCGCGCGCAGGCATCGGAGCCACGCCGATGGTGAACACCGCATTGGCCATGGCCAGCCCGGCCAGTTCCGCGGTCACCGCCTTGGCCAGCCCTTTGGCCGCTTTGGACCGGGCCTTGGTGAGTTCGCCTGCCGCCGCGACCAGTTGGCCCTCCAGCTCGGCGACCTTACGGTCCAGGGCAGCCAGGCTCTCCTCGGACACGTCGAGCTGCGCCAACCGTTCGGCAGCCTCGCGCGACCACGCCAGCACCCCGTCGATGTCGGCGGCATATTTGCGGGTGAGGGTGCGCAGCTCGGCCTGCCGCGCCAGTTTGGTCTCCAAAGTGCTCGCGTCGCTGGGCAATTCGGACAGATAGTCGCCGAGCTCGCCGGACACGTCACCGATCACCGCCATCGCCTCGGCCAGCCGACCCCCCAGCGCCTGCAGCGCCGAGTCGTCGGTGGACTCCAGCGCCGCCTGCGCGCGGCCAACACCGTCGGCGGCCGACGTGGACTCCGGCGTGGGTTCGTCGAGCTCGCCGGCCAACGCGAAGCGGGCGGTCTGCGCGGCTTCACGCAGCGCATCGAGTTCCGACAACCGGCGGATGTCGGCGACGATCGCCTCGTCCTCACCGGGTTCCGGTGCGACCGCGTCGATCTCGTGGATTCCGAAACTGAGCCGGTCGGCCTCCTGGGCCAGTTCCCGGGCCCGCCTGCGACGGTCGGTCAGGTCGCGACGCGCCGCCAGCCACTCGTCACGGATGCTGCGGTAGCGGGCCAGCGGCTTGTCGACTTCGGCGAACCGGTCCAGTGCGGCCCGCTGCTCGTCAGGACGCATCAACCGCAGCTGGTCGTTCTGGCCGTGCAGGGTCAGCACCTCGGCGGTGAAGCTGCTCAGCGATTTGGCCGGCACACTGCGCCCACCCAGATACGCCCGCGACGGCCCGGCCCGACTGACCGAGCGGGCCGCGATCACGCTGCCGTCGTCGTCACGTTCGGCTCCGGAGGAATACAGGATCTCCTCGACTCGCCCGGTCACGTCCTCACCGAGTTCGATTGTGCTGAACCGGCCTTCCACCACGGCGCGGTCGGAACCCGAACGCACCCTGGTCGCGTCCGCCCGCGCCCCGCCGAGCAGGTGCAGGCTGGTCACCACCATGGTCTTACCGGTACCGGTCTCCCCGGTCAGCACCGTCAGTCCCCGGTCGAACTCCGCGGTGGCAGCGCTGATCGCGCCCAACGACTCGATACGAATCTCTGACAGCACAGGTATCTACTGTCCCCGCCATCCGGTGACCGGCAACCGGAACTTGCGTACCAGCCGATCGGTGAACGGCGCCGAGTCCAGCCGTACCCACTTCAACGGGGTGCCGCAGCGTTCGACTTCCAACCGACCACCGGCGGGCACCACCATCTCCCGGCGACCGTCGCAGAACACCAGGGCATCGTTGCCGGATGCCTCGATCTCGATGGCGATACTGGCCAGCGGGCTAGTCACCATGGGCCGGGCGAACAAGGCGTGGGCGTTGTTGGGTACCACCAGGATCGCCTCGAGGTCCGGCCACAGCACCGGGCCACCCGCCGAGAACGCGTAGGCGGTGGAGCCCGTCGGGGTCGACACCAGCACCCCGTCGCAGCCGAACGACGAGACCGGCCGGCCGTCGACCTCCAACACCACGCCGAGCACTCCCAGCCGCGGCCCCTTCTCCAGGCTGGCCTCGTTGAGCGCCCACCCGCGGTTCACCACGTCGGATCCCACCCGCACCGCGATGTCGAGGGTCATGCGTTCCTCGACGCGGTAGTCGCGCTCGATGACGCGCTCGAGCACGTGGTCGATGGCTTCGGCCTCCGCCTCGGCAAGGAAGCCGATTCGGCCGAGATTGACTCCCAGCACTGGGATCTCGACGTTGCGCGCGAGCTCGGCGGCCCTCAGGAACGTGCCGTCCCCGCCGAGCACCAGCACTAGTTCGCAACCTTCGGCCGCGCGCTCCTCGGCATCGACCACCTGGATGTCGACCCCGAGTGCGCGCATGTCATCCGGCGCCAGGTGCAGCGGTCCGCGGTCCACGGCCTCCGCAGAGAGAACCTTCAGACCAATGCCGTTGTCGCCGAGCACCTTTTCCACTCGACGGGCAACTTCGGTCGCCTCATCCCTGCCCGTGTGCACCACCAGCAGAATCGTGCGTTCAGCCGTCATTGCGGCCCCTCCTCGACGGCCCGTCGCACTGCCTGCTCCAGCGACTCGCCATCCAAGGGCCGGTCGCTCTGGGCACGCAGGTGCAGGAAGTACTCGACATTGCCCGATGGTCCCGGGAGCGGGCTGGCCGTCACATCGACAGCATGCCACTGCAACGCGGCTGCCCTGCGGGCGACCGTGCACACCGCGTCGATGCGCAACTCGGGATCGGATACCACGCCGCCCGCGCCCACCCGGTCCTTGCCGACCTCGAACTGCGGTTTCACCATCGGAACGATATCGGCGTCGGCCGATGCACAGGTCGTCAGCGCCGGCAGGACGGTGGCCAGTGAAATGAACGAGAGATCCGCCACGATCAGCTGCACCGGCCCGCCGATCGCCTCCGGGGTCAACTCACGCACATTGGTGCGTTCCAGCACGTGTACCCGTTCGTCGGACCTCAACGGCCACGCCAACTGGCCGTAACCCACGTCGGCGGCCACCACCTCGGCCGCACCGCGGTCGAGCAGGACCTCGGTGAAGCCCCCGGTCGAGGCACCGGCGTCGAGGCAGCGACGGCCCTCGACGACGACGTCGAACGCGTCGAGCGCACCGATCAGCTTGTGCGCACCCCGCGAGACCCACGCGCGTTCCGCGGAGGCGATCACCGTGATGTTGGTGTCCGGCGCGACCGCAGTCGCCGGTTTGGCGGCGGGCATGCCATCGATCCGGACGCGGCCGGCCTCGATCAGTTCGGCCGCCTGCTGACGTGACCGGGCCAGGCCCCGCCGCACCAGCTCGGCATCAACGCGAGCGCGCCGCGCCACCGGCGCTCACCTTTCGGTCGCCTGCGGTCCGCCCGGCTGCCCCCTGTCGACGGATTCAAGGGCCTGCACGAGCAGATCGTGGGCCTGCTCGAGCCGGGCAGCCACCACGTCGATGTCCATGCCGTCGAGTGCGGAGGGGTCCACCGCCGGGTCCGGCACGTCTGCCAGCACTGCAGCGACCTGCGCACGCAGTTGGTCGGGATCGGTAGTCATAGCGACACTCACGCTAGTCGATGGGTGCCGACAGCAACGACCACCGTTGCAGCGCATGGCGCGCTGTGTCGTCGCCGGCGGAGACCGTCAGGGCGTCGTGCCCCAGGTCCGCGCCCCACACCGCGTGCGCCGTGGCCCGCACCACCGACAAGTCGTCTTGGGGATCCTGCCCGGTCGCGTGTACGACCACCGTGTCGGTGTCGACGTCGATCCGCCAGGCCGAGTGGGGTCCGATACGGAGCGTGTCGGCGTCGGCATGCAATCCCCGCAGATCCGCGGCGAGGTATCCGGGACGCTCCGCGGCCACGGCATGTACCGCCTCGCTCGCGGTGCTGACGCCGGTGAGCACCATCAGGCTGGGCAGCCCGGCGGCAACGGCCCCCGCGATGTCGGTGTCGAGCCGGTCCCCCACGACCAGCGGGGTTGTGAACGTCCCCCGACTCAGCGCGTCGTTCATCAGCGTCGGTTGGGGCTTGCCGGCCACTAAGGGCGCCTGCTCGGTCGCCGCACGCAACGCGGCCACCATCGAGCCGTTGCCCGGCAACAGCCCACGTTCAGAAGGCAACGTCAGATCGACGTTCGCGGCGACCCACAACGCCCCGGCCCGGATGGCGAGCGCAGCCTCGGCCAGATTTGGCCATGCGGTCTCCGGCGAGTGGCCCTGCACCACCGCGACCGGATCCTCGTCGAAGGTGCGGACGGGACGCAGGCCGACAATGCTGACCTCGTCGGCAAGCGCGTCAGTTCCCACGACCAGAACCGGTGCACCGGGCGACAGATGATCGGCCAGCAGGTGCGCCGCGCTCTGCGCGCTGGTCACCACATCGTCGGAGGCGGCGGTGAACCCGAGTTCACGCAAGTGCTCGGCGACCTGCTCAGGTGCCCGAGACGCGTTGTTGGTGACATACAGCACCCGGGCGTCCAGACCGGCCAGGCTCTCGATCGCACCGACTGTGGGCTCGTGCCCGCGAAACACCGTGCCGTCGAGATCGAGCAGCAGGCAATCATGTTGCCGCGCAAGCGTCGTCACGTCAGGAAAGCTCCGTGATCCGGTCTTCCGCGTCGGTGATGCCGTCGATGTCCGCCTGCTCCGCGTGGACGAACCACTGCAGGGCCTCCTCGGTACGACCGAGCGCCAGCAAGGTGTCGGCGTACACGTAGAACAGCCGAGCGGCCGTCTGGCCCACGCTGGTCGGGTCGAGCTGCGGCGTGGACAGGATCGCCAATGCCTGCTCGAACTGCCCGAGATCCGAACGTGCGCCGGCCGTGACGATGCGCAACTCGTCGGCATCCTCACCGGTGAGCGCGGCAGCCTCGTCGCTGCGGGCCAGTTCCAATGCCCGCTCGGGCCGTCCGACACCGCGTTCGCAGTCGGCGATCATCGGCAGCAACGCGGACTTGCTGCCCATCCGCCGGGCCGCGCGCAATTCGGCGAGAGCCTGTGCCCAGTCACCGCTGTGATAGGCAGCGATGCCGACGGCCTCACGTACCACCGCGATCCGGCCGGCCCGATTGCGGGCGGCGCGGGCGTGGGCGAGCGCAGCGTCGGGATCTTCATCGAGCAGCTTGCCGGCCATCACGAGATGACGGGCAACGAAATCCGCCGTGGTCTTGTCCAGCGTCACCAGTTCCCGACGCACGTCAGGGGCCAGTTCCTTGGCTTCGACATCGGCCGGCAGCCTCGGGCCGTCGGGCCTGGTATCGCCATCTGCACTCGGCTGCGCCGGACGAGCCCGGCCCGGCCCGGAAGTCCTGGGCGCGCCGGAACGTTGATCCCGCCCGCGCTGGTCGTAGTGCCGCCGAGGACCCGAATTGTTGCTCGATGTGCGGTCGTTGGATGCACGCCGCGGGCGCCGCTCTGCGTCGCCTTGTCTGTCTCCGACCACGTGTGCCTTTCTACCCGCCCTTCCCGCAAAGGATACTGGCAGCAGCCACAGCCGACATAATTATGTGAGCGCCGACGCAGCGGATAATCGCTCGAATTTCAATGGAATTCGAGGAATGAAATCGACAATGAAAAGCGAATCGCCCCCCACGTAAAACGTGGGGGGCGATTCTTAATTTGTGTTCGGCGGTGTCCTACTTTTCCACCCGAGAGGGTAGTATCATCGGCGCTGGCAGGCTTAGCTTCCGGGTTCGGGATGGGACCGGGCGTTTCCCTGCCGCTATGGACCGCCGTAACTCTATTCACTCGTTTTTGAGTGTAAACCTGTGTGTTTTGGTGGTGGGGTGCGGTGTGCACGCCCGACACAAGTGTCGTGTGTGTTTGTGGTGTGGTTGCGTAGCAGATGTGTGTCTTACTGAAACTCATCAAACATTTGGTGTTTGTTGGTTGTTGTAAGTTTTCGGCCGGTTAGTGCCAGTTCCCTGCACCTATTACTAGGCTTCCAGGTCTGGTCTATCAATCCCGTGGTCTGCGGGGGGCCTTATCCCTCTAAAAGGGTGAGAAGCCTGGTCTTGGAGGGGGTTTCCCGCTTAGATGCTTTCAGCGGTTATCCTGTCCGAACGTGGCTATCCAGCGGTGCTCCTGGTGGAACAACTGGTATACCAGAGGTTCGTCCGTCCCGGTCCTCTCGTACTAGGGACAGATTTCCTCAAGCTTCTGACGCGCGCGGCGGATAGAGACCGAACTGTCTCACGACGTTCTAAACCCAGCTCGCGTGCCGCTTTAATGGGCGAACAGCCCAACCCTTGGGACCTGCTCCAGCCCCAGGATGCGACGAGCCGACATCGAGGTGCCAAACCATCCCGTCGATATGGACTCTTGGGGAAGATCAGCCTGTTATCCCCGGGGTACCTTTTATCCGTTGAGCGACACCCCTTCCACTCAGAGGTGCCGGATCACTAGTCCCGACTTTCGTCCCTGCTCGACATGTACGTCTCGCAGTCAAGCTCCCTTGTGCACTTACACTCAACACCTGATTGCCGTCCAGGTTGAGGGAACCTTTGGGCGCCTCCGTTACATTTTGGGAGGCAACCGCCCCAGTTAAACTACCCACCAGGCACTGTCCCTGAACCGGATATACGGTCCGAGGTTAGAGGCCCAATACGATCAGAGTGGTATTTCAACAACGACTCCACCCACACTGGCGTGTGAATTTCACAGTCTCCCACCTATCCTACACAAACCGTATCGAGCACCAATACCAAGTTGTAGTGAAGGTCCCGGGGTCTTTTCGTCCTGCCGCGCGTAACGAGCATCTTTACTCGTAGTGCAATTTCGCCGAGTCTATGGTTGAGACAGTTGAGAAGTCGTTACGCCATTCGTGCAGGTCGGAACTTACCCGACAAGGAATTTCGCTACCTTAGGATGGTTATAGTTACCACCGCCGTTTACTGGGGCTTAAATTCTCTGCTTCACCCCGAAGGGTTAACAGGTCCTCTTAACCTTCCAGCACCGGGCAGGCGTCAGTCCGTATACATCGTCTTGCGACTTCGCACGGACCTGTGTTTTTAGTAAACAGTCGCTTCTCACTGGTTTGTGCCACCCCCTCCCGCTGCCGGCCGCAAGAGCCTTGACGATATGGGGGTCCCCCTTCTCCCGAAGTTACGGGGGCATTTTGCCGAGTTCCTTAACCATAGTTCACTCGTACGCCTTAGTATTCTCTACCTGACCACCTGTGTTGGTTTGGGGTACGGGCCGTGTATGTCCTCGCTAGAGGCTTTTCTTGGCAGCATAGGATCACCGAATTCGCCTCAAACGGCTATGCATCACCTCTCAGGAATATGAAACGCGGATTTGCCTACGTTTCTCCCTACCGGCTTACCCCAGTACAACCACTGACTGGTACGGCTACCTTCCTGCGTCACCCCATCGCTTGACTACTACCCACCGGGGTCCCACGCAGCCCCGTCAACGCCTCACCCCGAAGGGATCGGTCACGACGGTTTTGGATGGTTAGCACAATGGATTCATCATGGACGCACATACACGGGTACGGGAATATCAACCCGTTGTCCATCGACTACGCCTGTCGGCCTCGCCTTAGGTCCCGACTCACCCTGGGAGGACTGGCCTGGCCCAGGAACCCTTGGTCTTTCGGCGGGCAAGGTTCTCACTTGCCTATTCGCTACTCATGCCTGCATTCTCACTCCCACACCCTCCACAGCTAGATCACTCTGCTGCTTCACCGGATGCAGGACGCTCCCCTACCCAACGATAAATCGTTGCCGCGGCTTCGGCGGTGTACTTGAGCCCCGCTACATTATCGGCGCACAATCACTTGACCAGTGAGCTATTACGCACTCTTTCAAGGGTGGCTGCTTCTAAGCCAACCTCCTGGTTGTCTTCGCGACTGCACATCCTTTTCCACTTAGTACACGCTTAGGGGCCTTAGCCGGCGATCTGGGCTGTTTCCCTCTCGACGCACGGAGCTTATCCCCCGCCGTCTCACTGCCACATTCTTGGACTTGTCGGCATTCGGAGTTTGGCTGACGTCAGTAACCCTGTGGGGCCCATCGGCCATCCAGTAGCTCTACCTCCAACAAGAAACATGTGACGCTGCACCTAAATGCATTTCGGGGAGAACCAGCTATCACGGAGTTTGATTGGCCTTTCACCCCTACCCACAGCTCATCCCCTCAGTCTTCAACCTAAGTGGGTTCGGGCCTCCACGCGGTCTTACCCGCGCTTCACCCTGGCCATGGGTAGATCACTCCGCTTCGGGTCCAGAACACACCACTACACCACACACTGTTGTGTGGATACGCCCTATTCAGACTCGCTTTCGCTGCGGCTACCCCACACGGGTTAACCTCGCGACATGTCCCTGACTCGCAGGCTCATTCTTCAAAAGGCACGCCATCACCCCACCACAAAGTGGAGGGCTCTGACGGATTGTAAGCGCACGGTTTCAGGTACTATTTCACTCCCCTCCCGGGGTACTTTTCACCATTCCCTCACGGTACTAATCCGCTATCGGTCACTGGGAAGTATTCAGGCTTACCGGGTGGTCCCGGCAGATTCACAGCAGATTTCACGGGCCCGCTGCTACTCGGGAACACCATTAAGGTAGATGTCAGGTTTTCACGTACCGGGCTCTCACCGTCTACGGCAGGTCATCCCAAACCATTTCCGTTAACCACAACATTTTCTCACTACCCTCCAGTCAGGTAGAACTGGAAAAATAGGTCCCACAACCCCGCACACACAACCCCTACCCGGTATCACATGCATACGGTTTAGCCATCCTCCGCTTTCGCTCGCCACTACTCACGGAATCACTTTTGTTTTCTCTTCCTACGGGTACTGAGATGTTTCACTTCCCCGCGTTCCCTCCTGCACCCTATGTATTCAGATACAGGTAACACGACATCACTCGTGCTGGGTTTCCCCATTCGGACATCCTCGGATCAACGCTCGGTTGGCAGCTCCCCGAGGCATATCGCAGCCTCCAACGTCCTTCATCGGCTCCCAGTGCCAAGGCATCCACCATGCGCCCTTAAACACTTACAACACAAAAACCAAAAAATGAGTTTCAAAAGAAATTGCACATCAACACACAAAAAAGCGACACCCACCCGAAGGCCGGCGCCACACTCCTGCGTGCTAGATGCTCGCAACCACTATCCACAAATCAAACACCACACCCCACCACCAAAGTGAGGCAACAACACACCCCCTGCCCCCAACGGGACAGGACTGCGGGCCTGTTGTCTCAAAGCCCAATAGTGTGTCTGGCAGTTTCAGAAGTTTGTTGTGCACCAAGCCGGCGCCACTACAGCGCTCCAGCTCCTCACGGCTACATCCCCACCAATTGGAGATGTTTATCGTGGTGCTCCTTAGAAAGGAGGTGATCCAGCCGCACCTTCCGGTACGGCTACCTTGTTACGACTTCGTCCCAATCGCCGATCCCACCTTCGACGGCTCCCTCCACAAGGGTTAGGCCACCGGCTTCGGGTGTTACCGACTTTCATGACGTGACGGGCGGTGTGTACAAGGCCCGGGAACGTATTCACCGCAGCGTTGCTGATCTGCGATTACTAGCGACTCCGACTTCACGGGGTCGAGTTGCAGACCCCGATCCGAACTGAGACCGGCTTTGAAAGGATTCGCTCCACCTCACGGCATCGCAGCCCTTTGTACCGGCCATTGTAGCATGTGTGAAGCCCTGGACATAAGGGGCATGATGACTTGACGTCATCCCCACCTTCCTCCGAGTTGACCCCGGCAGTCTCTCACGAGTCCCCACCATTACGTGCTGGCAACATGAGACAAGGGTTGCGCTCGTTGCGGGACTTAACCCAACATCTCACGACACGAGCTGACGACAGCCATGCACCACCTGCACACAGGCCACAAGGGAACCAATATCTCTACTGGCGTCCTGTGCATGTCAAACCCAGGTAAGGTTCTTCGCGTTGCATCGAATTAATCCACATGCTCCGCCGCTTGTGCGGGCCCCCGTCAATTCCTTTGAGTTTTAGCCTTGCGGCCGTACTCCCCAGGCGGGGTACTTAATGCGTTAGCTACGGCACGGATCCCAAGGAAGGAAACCCACACCTAGTACCCACCGTTTACGGCGTGGACTACCAGGGTATCTAATCCTGTTCGCTCCCCACGCTTTCGCTCCTCAGCGTCAGTTACTGCCCAGAGACCCGCCTTCGCCACCGGTGTTCCTCCTGATATCTGCGCATTCCACCGCTACACCAGGAATTCCAGTCTCCCCTGCAGTACTCTAGTCTGCCCGTATCGCCCGCACGCCCACAGTTAAGCTGTGAGTTTTCACGAACAACGCGACAAACCACCTACGAGCTCTTTACGCCCAGTAATTCCGGACAACGCTCGGACCCTACGTATTACCGCGGCTGCTGGCACGTAGTTGGCCGGTCCTTCTTCTATAGGTACCGTCACTTGCGCTTCGTCCCTATTGAAAGAGGTTTACAACCCGAAGGCCGTCATCCCTCACGCGGCGTCGCTGCATCAGGCTTGCGCCCATTGTGCAATATTCCCCACTGCTGCCTCCCGTAGGAGTCTGGGCCGTATCTCAGTCCCAGTGTGGCCGGTCACCCTCTCAGGCCGGCTACCCGTCGTCGCCTTGGTAGGCCATTACCCCACCAACAAGCTGATAGGCCGCGGGCCCATCCCACACCGCAAAAGCTTTCCACCACACCCCATGAAGAGCGCGGTCCTATTCGGTATTAGACCCAGTTTCCCAGGCTTATCCCAAAGTGCAGGGCAGATCACCCACGTGTTACTCACCCGTTCGCCACTCGAGTACCCCGAAGGGCCTTTCCGTTCGACTTGCATGTGTTAAGCACGCCGCCAGCGTTCGTCCTGAGCCAGGATCAAACTCTCCAAACAAAACTCCCCATCCAAAGACGAGGCAGAATTCAATCAGAAAAATCCGATCACAAACAAAAGACACCAACAATCTGGCATCAAAAAAACAGCCACCCATTATGATCGGAAGACGGGGAGTCCCCCAAAATGAGTGGCAAAAAACAACAAACAAAAACCACCAAACACACTATTGAGTTCTCAAACAACACGCCCGAGTTTGTCGCGCAGAAATCCCGCGGCTAAAAGCCGCTGAACTTTACTGCGGGCAGTGAGAATACCCACCGTAATGGGTGTCTCTCTCGGATTTTGTCTTCGCTCTCCGGCGCTTGTCCGTGTCGCTCTGACCTGGAATAAGTTACGTGAGCGCTAACAGCGAGTCAAATCGCCTGGTCGCTCCGACGTTTTCCCAGGTCAGAGCCCGCACGCCGGATGGCCTAGGCGCCCACGCGCTCCACCCCGGCAATGTGCCGCTTGCCACGTCGCAACACGAGCCAACGCTCGTGCAGAAAATCGGAATGCTGTGGTATCCACTCGTCACTTTCGATGCGAATGTTGTTCACGTACACGCCGCCCTCCGCGACGTTGCGGCGTGCGGCTCCCTTACTCGCCGCCAATCCCGTGTTGACCAACAAATCGACGATCGAATCCGGGCCGCCCGGCTTCAGCTCGGCCACCTGCCCATTGCTGGCCTCGCGCAATGCCGCGCCGAGGGTCGATTCGTCCAGGTCGGTCAGCTCGGCCCGGCCGAACAACGCCTGACTGGCCAGCTCGACCGCCGTCGTCGCGCCTTCCCCGTGCACCAGCGTGGTGAGTTCACGCGCCAACCGCTTCTGCGCGGCGCGTTCATGGGCGCGGTTCTGCGTGGCGTCCTCCAGGTCGGCGATCTCGTCGGGCGACAGGAAGGTGAACCAGCGCAGGTAGCCGATCACGTCGGCGTCGCCGGTGTTCACGAAGTACTGGTACCAGGCGTACGGACTGGTCATCTCGGGATCGAGCCACACATTGCCGCCGCCGGTCGACTTGCCGAACTTCTTGCCCTCGGAGTCGGTGACCAGCGGTGTTGTCATGGCGTGGACGGTGGCGCCCAGCTTCTGACGGACCAGTCGGGCGCCGGCCACGATGTTGCCCCACTGGTCCGAGCCACCGATCTGCAGCGCGCAGCCGTGGCGCTGGTGCAGCTCCACGAAGTCATTGGCCTGAAGCAGCATGTAGCTGAACTCGGTGTAGGAGATGCCGTCGCCCTCCAGCCGGCGGCGGACCGTCTCCCGGTCGAGCATCACGTTGACCGAGAAGTATTTGCCCAGGTCACGCAGGAATTCGATGGCGGACAGCTGAGCGGTCCAGTTCAGGTTGTTCTCAACGATGGCGCCGGTGGGGCTGTCGTCGAATTCGACGAAGCGCTCCAGCTGGCCCCGGATACGCCCGGCCCAGTCGGCGACGGTGTCGGCGGTGTTGAGCGTGCGTTCGCCGGTGTCGCGCGGGTCCCCGATCATTCCGGTCGCCCCGCCGGCGAGCACGATCGGCCGGTGCCCGGCCTGCTGGAACCGCCGCAGTGTGAGCAGCGGTACCAGGTGCCCGGCGTGCAGACTGGGCGCGGTCGGGTCGAAGCCTGAGTAGACGGTCATCGGTCCCGTGGCCAGGTCGTTCGCCAGTGCATCGCGGTCGGTCGACTGCGCGATCAGGCCACGCCAGTCCAGCTCATCGAGGATTCCCATCGCTCCAGAAGTCATGCGATCAATCATCGCGTTTCAATCACTGGCGCCGGGCGCCGGGGCACGCGGGCTGCGCCGGTAGGCCGACACCTCTCCCCTGTCCGCCAGCCACAACCGCCATCTACGGTCGGCGGCCTTGCTCACGCCGACCCGTGGGCCGTCGAGCACCGCGCCCGGGTCACCCAACCTCAAGCGGACCGGACTCTCGGCATCGAAAAGGTCAATTCCGTTGTCCTCCATGGTGATTCCCAGGGCAGAACAGAGGTTTCCCGGTCCCCGCGCCAGCGCGGCCGGCCGGATCGCCGGTCCACGGCGGGCGCCGGCAACGTCGGCGCCCTCGCACACCGCGGCCGCCCGCAGCAGTACCGCTCCCGCGACCCCGTCGAATCCGCAGACGACATTCGCGCACACGTGAATGCCATGGCTGCGATAGGTGTACAGGTGCCCGGGCGGGCCGAACATCACGAGGTTGCGTCCGCCCGCACCGCGAAACGAATGCGAGGCGGCGTCGGGCCAGGGCCCGTCGGGCGGGCCGCCGTACGCCTCCACCTCGACGACGACGGCACCGACCCCGCGGCCAGTCAGCTCTGCTCCCAGCAGCCGGCGGGCCGCGAGCAAGGGGTCACCAGTCAACAGCTCGGTGCCCATCTGCAAGCCCACCCGAGCGATTCTGCACTTCTCGACATCCACCGTTGACACCGGCCGCACTTGGGCGCAGTATTCACCACATGATGACTTCATCGGTCGATGAATTCTCCATCGGATTCCCGGTAGGGGCTGCTCCCCCGGCCGTCGACATCGCCGGACTGCAGGTCAACCGTGGTGGCCGGCCCGCGATCCGCGACCTCACGGTGCAGATCGGCGCCGGCACCATCACCGGTCTGCTGGGTCCATCGGGCTGCGGCAAGTCCACCCTGATGCGCAGCATCGTGGGCACCCAGATCGTCGCGGCGGGCACCGTCACGGTGCTCGGACACGCCGCCGGTTCCGCACCGCTGCGCCACCGGGTCGGGTATGTCACCCAGGATCCGACGATCTACGACGACCTGCGGGTGATCGACAACGTGCGGTACTTCGCCGCGCTGTACGGAACGTCGGCGGACTCGGCGACCGAGGCCATCCGATCGGTCGGCCTCGACGACCACCGCACCGCATACTGCGGCAATCTCTCCGGCGGCCAGCGCACCCGGGTATCGCTGGCGTGCGCCCTGGTGTCCGAGCCCGAACTCCTGGTGCTCGACGAACCCACCGTCGGCCTCGACCCGGTGCTGCGCGTGGACCTGTGGCAGCAGTTCAACGAACTGTCCCGCCGTGGCACCACGCTGCTGGTCTCCAGTCACGTGATGGACGAGGCCGATCACTGCGCAGACCTGCTGCTCATGCGTGAGGGCCGACTGCTCGCCCACACCACCCCGGACCAGCTACGGAAGGACACGGAATGTACGTCCCTGGAGGAAGCGTTTCTCACCGTCATCCGACGCAGCGACTCGGGCGCGATCAACCGAGCCGACTGAGCCCGGCGGCCTATCTGGCCACGACCGGCCGGATCCTGCGGCAACTGGCCGCCGACCATCGCAGCGTCGCGATGATCCTGGTGGTCCCCAGTCTGATCATCACCCTGATGTACTTCATGTTCCAGAATGCGCCGCACCAGCCGGGACATCCGACGCCGTTCAACAACGCATGCCTGATCATGCTCGGCGTCTTCCCGCTGATCGTGATGTTCCTGATCACCTCGATCACCATGCAGCGCGAACGTGTCTCGGGAACCCTCGAGCGCATCCTGACCACACCGCTGCGCCGATTCGACCTGCTGGCGGCATACGGCACCGCGTTCTCGATCGCCGCCGCCGCCCAGGCCACCCTGGCCTGCATCGTCTCGTTCTGGTTCCTCGGCCTCGACACCGCGGGCAGCCCGATCTTGGTGTTCCTGATCGCGATCATCAACGCGGTACTGGGCGTGGGGCTGGGCCTGTTGTGCAGCGCGTTCGCCCGGACCGAGTTCCAGGCGGTGCAGTTCATGCCCGTGGTGATCGCACCGCAGCTGCTGTTGTGCGGCATCATCGTGCCGCGCGCCGCGCTACCGGAATGGCTGCAATGGATCAGCAACGTGTTGCCTGCCAGCTACGCGCTGGAAGCCCTCCAGCAGGTCGGCGCGCATCCCGAGCTCACCGCTGTCGCAGCCCGTGACATCGCGATCGTGGTGGGATTCGCCGTGCTGGCGCTAGGTCTGGCCGCTGCCACCCTGCGCCGCCGAACACCCTAGGAAGCCGTGAGTACCGAGATCGATTCCGACCGAGAGCGCAAGCGCCCGGGCCGCCCCGCCGGTCCGTCGGACAGACGAGAGCGCATCCTTGCCAGTGCGCGGGAGCTGTTCTCCCGCAACGGAATAGACAAGACCTCGATTCGCGCCATCGCGGCCGACGCCGGAGTGGACGCGGCCCTGGTTCATCACTACTTCGGCACCAAGACCCAACTGTTCGCCGCCGCGATCCACATCCCCATCGACCCGATGACCGTGATCGGAAAGCTGAAGGAGGTGCCGGTCGAGCAGATCGGGCACACCCTGCCGTCAATCCTGTTGCCGCTGTGGGATTCCGAGATCGGCAAGGGTTTCGTCGCGACGCTGCGCTCCATCCTGGCGGGCAACGACGTATCGCTGGTGCGGTCGTTCCTCCAGGAGATCATCATCGGAGAGATCGGGCCCCGGGTGGACAACCCGCCCGGCAGTTCCCGGGTGCGCATCCAGTTCGTCGCATCGCAACTGGTCGGGGTCGCGATGGCGCGCTACATCCTCGAGCTCGAGCCCTTCGCCACGCTGCCTGCGGATCAGATCGCCGAGACGATCGCCCCCACCCTGCAGCGCTACCTCACCGGTGACCTACCCGGACTCTCCTGAACCGGCCAGATCCAGCAGCCGGCGATGCTCGGCATCGTCCTCGATGGCCACGGCCTCGTCGACCAGGAGAACCGGGATGCCGTCCTCGATCCGGTAGGCCCGCCGCAGCCGGGGGTTGTACAGCCAGTCCGTTCCCGCGAGCAGCAGCGGCCCGCGGTCCTGCGGGCACACCAGGATGCTCAAAAGCTTGTCGTCGACCACCACGTGAAGCTAGCCCAGCGGGATCTGGATGCCGCCACTGGGCTGACCGGTGCCTCCACCCGGAATCGGCGCAATGCCGCCCGGGAACTGGCCCACCCCGGGGTTCAGCCCACTCTGCTGCGGAATCTGAGCCTGGGACTGTGCCTGCAACTTGCGCTGGTACGACAGCGTGCTCTTGAGGGCGTCGATCAACGGCACCTGGTTGGGCCGCTTGTCGAGCGCCTTCGTGATGGCCTCACGGTTGGCGTTCGACGGCTTGTACCCCTGTTGGCGCAGCTTCAGGATGTCGTGGATCAGCGTCGAGACCTGCCCGCCACCCTCGCCGGTGTCGTAGTCCTTGGCG
Organism: Mycobacterium sp. 48b; assembly: GCF_048282725.1. NCBI lineage: Bacteria > Bacillati > Actinomycetota > Actinomycetes > Mycobacteriales > Mycobacteriaceae > Mycobacterium > Mycobacterium sp. 48b. The sequence goes on along the minus strand of NZ_JBLVUL010000001.1, from coordinate 3,584,345 downwards.
ATGATGGACAGCGCTTCGTCGGCGGTCATCTGCCGCGGGGCCGCCGGGGCGTCGGCCGCCGGCGCGTCCGCCTGGGGTGTCGGCTCCGCGGGATCGGCGGCCGCGATGGGCGCACCCACGCCCGCCAGCAGCCCCAGGACCAGCGCGCCACCCGTCACCGCTCCGGTGACAACCCGACGCCAGCTGCTCACATCCGGTCCCGATGTCATCGATCCTCCAGTCGTTCGGCCGTCTGCCGGAGCGTAACAGCGCATTCGTACCGCAGCACGGCGTCGGCTAGTCGGACGCCGGCTCGTCGTCGTGGGCTCCGGCGAGGAGTTCGGCACGGCTGGCCGCTGTCAGCTTCTTGTACGTACCTGTATCGGCATCGAAGTACCAGCAGTTACGCCGGCCGGGCTTCGGGATACCCGCCGCCCGCAGCGGACCGATGAGCGGGCGGTATGACGCGCCGAGCTCCATCTCGGCCGCCACGTGCACCACGTCGGGCGGGTTGCCCGCGGCCAGATCGTCCAGCGCGTGGGTGAGGTCGGCGGTCGGGACGCTGCCGCCCGGACGCAGCGCCAGGGCCGTCACCGCCAGTTGCCGGCCCCCCTCCTCCACGCCGTAGGTGACCGACATGTCGACCGCGTCCAGGCGACCGACCGCGTCGTTGACGCTCGTCGCGAACACCGGCCCCCGATCGGTCCTGATCACCGCACCACGGTTGTCGACCAGCCAGTAGTCGCCGTCCTCGTCACGGCGGAACAGGAACTCGGTAGACACCCAGGTGTCGGCCGGCGCGAACACGCCCCTCTTGACCACGGCCGTCGGATCGACCGGGCCGCGCGGGTGAGCCAGGAGCACACCGACCTCGTTGGCCTCGGCCTTGCGCACGAAGCCCTGCTCGTCCTCCAGGATCAGGTCGTCGTCGGCGTCATAGGCGGCGAGTTCGACGGTGCCGCTGCCCGGCAGCGGACGTCCCTTGCTGCCGATCTTGGCGCCCGAGACGTTGGCCAGCACGGCCTGCCCGTCGGTGGTGGCGAAGAACTCCACGACGTGGGCCGGCTCGAACACGTCGACCACGCGCTTCCACAGCCCGGCGGGCATGCCCGAGCCGATGAACAACCGGACCGGGTGGCTGCCCGTGAGCGAGAACGACGGATCGTCGATGACCTCGCGCAGCATGGCCCAGGTGTAGGACACCACCGTGACGCCGTACTGCCGGATCTCCTGCAGGAACCGATCGGGCTGCAGCCCGCGGGACAGTGCGATGCGCGAGCCGCCGACCACCGCGCCGCCCAGGCTGACCAGCAGCCCGGACTGGTGGTGCAGCGGGGTCAGGCAGTAGACCGTGTCGCCTCGGCCGAGATTGGCCGCCGACGCGGTGCCGAACGCTGACAGCGCCCACCGGAAGTTGGTGATCTGACGGGCCACCTTCTCGCCACCGACCTCACTGAAGGCGACGAAGGCCAGGTCGCGCGCGAGGCCCGGGTTGGGCCGGTACCAGCCGGGCAGCTCGACCACGTCGGGGTCGATCTTCTCCATGTCGACGATCGAGTCGACGTCGTCGTACTTCTCCAGATGCAGATCGCGACTTTCGCCGCCGCCGAGAACCAGCACCCGCGAGTCGAGCTCGCGGGCCACGTCGAGGTGACTCGGATCGGCGATGATCTCGGCCACGCCACCGAGGCGCGCGGCCTCGGCCAGATCCGCCTCGGGCAGCAGCACGGCCACCGCCCCCAACCGGGACAACGCCGCGATCGCGACCAGCGCACTCGGGCGGGTGTCCATCAGGACGCCGACGCGGGCGCCCTGACGCACCCCGACGTCGATCAGGCCGCGCACCACGTTGTTGATCCGGCGGTCCACCGCCTCGTAGGTGTGCACCCGGCCGTCGAACAGCAGCGCTTCACCGTTGGGCGCGCTGCGCGCCTGTTCGCTCATGATCCGGCCCAGCGAGATCCGGGTGTGGTCGTTGACCTGTCCCAGCCGGGCCAGGCGCGGTAGCGTGCGGGCCGTCTCGATCACCAGGGTCCTGGCGTTCTTGTTCGCCGCCACCAACGCGTCGGCAGCCGAACGGGCCACCCCGAACGCCATCTCGGTGGCCGCCGTCGCGCCGTGGGTGACCCGGGTGGAGAACGACACACCACCCTCGGGATGATCGGCCGACTGCAGCCCCATCGGAACCACGCCTTCCGGCATCTGCTCTCCACCAAGCCATTTCACCCACTGGGCCACGGTCGGCCAGGTCTGGGTGGAGGCCTTCGAGCCCACGACCAACCCGAAATGTCCTGCCCTGATCAGATATTCGTAAACATCCGCATCGGGTGCAGCCCGCTTGATACCGCGGACCGCGGCCGGCTGGCCGATATCGTCGACCTCACCGACCACCGCGAGGATCGGGCAGTCGATGTCGGACAGCGTGACCAGGTCACCGTGGACGGAGAAGCCTCCCGTCATCATCCGGTTGTGTGCGATGAACTGTTTGAGCAGTTCGGCGATCGCGGGCCCGGACCACGCGATCCAGCCGTCCGACGACAGGAATCGGCGCTGCTGCTCCCGCGGCAACAGCGCCTCGCGATCGTGCAGCTGACGCAGGAACTCCAGCCGCGACTGCGCGGTCTTGATCGGGTCCAGCATCTGAAATCCGGTGCGGGCCAACCAGCCCGGGATGTCGATGCGGCTGAACACGTGGTCGGCCATGAAATCCGCCGCGCCCGCGGCGACCCCGGCCGGAAGGTTCATCGGCAATGCGGCCAGGGTGTCCACCGGGGACCCGAAGGCGATGATGCTGGCCAGGTCCTTGGACCGCCGGTAGGCCGCGGCCTGGTAGGCGAACATTCCGCCCTGCGAATAGCCGGCCAGGTGCACATCGCGGCCGGTGACCTCTTTGACGATGTCGATGGCCTCGGACAGGGCCACCACGTGGTCGGCGAGGTTGCGCTGCATACCGCCCTCGACCTTGTCCGGTGAGCCGAAGTCGATCACCCACGGATCGATGCCCGCGGCGTGCAGGATGCCGACCGCGCCGTCGTCACGCGTCACGTCCCACATGTCGGCCGACATCATCATCGGATGCACCATCAGCACCGGCGGACGCGGATTCTGGGCACCGGGGCGGACATCCGGCGGGAAGTACCGCCGCAGCCGGTACATCGGCACGCTCTGGATGATCTGGAACGGCGACGGGACCGAGCCGGTCTCCAGTCCCCCGTAGCGCAGCACCTCCAGACCGTTCTGCGCGGTCGCCAGCAACCGCTCGACGGGTCTGGTCACTGCCGAGAAATCCACCAGCTTGCTCCCCACATCGCAACTCGCCCCGACCCCCGATTGTCGAGGTCATCATGGCACAACAGCAACCGATCACCGACTTGATCACCCGGACCTCGGCAGTGGCCCCATGCGATGCCACTGTCACGGCCACCGGCAGATAGGGTCGGCGGCGATGGCACACCTTCTCGGGGGCGAAACCCTGCATCTGGAATACCCCGCCGGGGTGGTGTTCGACTCGGTCACCGTCGGTGTCAGCGAAGGCGACAGGATCGGCATCGTCGGCCGCAACGGTGACGGCAAATCCAGCCTGCTGGCCATGCTGGCCGGACGGCTCGAACCTGATTCCGGACGGGTCACCGTGCGCGGTGGCGTGCGGGTCGGCGTACTCGATCAGGCCGACACCCTCGACGACGCCGACACGGTCGGCCACGCCGTGGTCGGCGATGTGCCCGAACACGAATGGGCCGGCGATCCCCGTGGGCGCGACGTCATTTCCGGCCTGCTCGGCGACCTGCCTTGGGACGCGGAGCTCCGCACGCTGTCGGGCGGACAGCGGCGCCGGGTCGCCCTGGCCAAGCTGCTGGCCGGGGATCACGACGTGCTGGCGCTCGACGAGCCGACCAACCACCTCGACGTGGAGGCGATCACCTGGCTCGCCGGGCACCTCAAGAAGCGCTGGTCCGCGTCGTCCGGTGGGCTGCTGGTGGTGACGCACGACCGCTGGTTTCTCGACGAGGTCTGCACGACCACATGGGAAGTGCACGACCGCATCGTCGAACCGTTCGACGGCGGCTACGCCGCCTACATCCTGCAGCGCGTGGAACGCGACCGGCAGGCGGCCACGATCGAGGCACGCAGACAGAACCTTGCCCGCAAGGAACTGGCCTGGCTGCGCCGCGGCGCCCCGGCCCGCACGTCCAAACCCAAATTCCGCATCGACGCGGCCAACGCCCTGATCGCCGACGTACCGGAGATCCGGGACAAGGTCGCACTGCAGTCCCTCGCGGTGTCACGGTTGGGCAAGCAGGTCGTCGACCTGCTCGATGTGTCGGTGAGCTACGGCGACCGCGAGGTGCTGCACCAGGTCGAGTGGCGGATCGCCCCGGGTGAGCGCACCGGGATCCTCGGCGTCAACGGCGCCGGAAAGTCGACGCTGCTGGGCCTCATCGACGGTTCGGTGCAACCGACCGCCGGCCGGGTCAAACACGGTAAGACGCTGCAGGTGGCGACCCTCAGACAGAGCGTGGACGAGCTTGCGCCCCACCTCGACGATCCCGTGCGGGTGGTACTCGCCAATCTGCGCACCACGTATGTGTTCGGCACCGGATCAAAGGCCCAGGAACTCACGCCCGGACAGTTGCTGGAGCGCCTCGGGTTCTCCAGCGCCCAGTTGTCGACACCGGTCAAGGACCTCTCCGGCGGGCAGCAACGTCGCCTGCAACTGTTGTTGATCCTGCTCGCGCAGCCCAACGTGCTGATCCTCGACGAGCCGACCAACGACCTGGACACCGACATGCTCTCGGCCATGGAGGATCTGCTCGACTCGTGGCCCGGCACGCTCATCGTGGTGAGCCACGACCGGTATTTTCTGGAGCGCGTCACCGACCAGCAGTACGGCATCCTCGGTGGACGTCTGCGACATCTGCCGGGCGGAGTGGACGAGTACCTGCGGTTGCGCGCCGCACACGCGTCGGCGACCGGCCCGGCACCGGAAGGCAGCACTGCAGCGGAAGGGCTGTCCGGCGCCGACTTGCGGGCAGCGCAGAAGGAAGTGTCCGCGCTGGAACGCCGGCTGGAGAAACTGCAGGAACAGATCGACCGCTCCCGGACGGCGATGGCAGACCACGACCAGTCAGATTTCGAGGGACTCGCGGCCAAGGTGGCCGCCATCCGCGCGCTTGAGAACGAAGTCACCGAGGTCGAGGAGCGCTGGTTCGAACTCGGCGAGCAGATCGGCTAAGGGCGCAGCCTGATTCGTAAGTCCTCCGCGGTCTTACGAACCACGCCCAGCTGCTTGGCGACCTGGACCGGCGCGGTGCCGCCCCGTGCGCTGCGCGCGTTCACCGAACCCTCGACGGTCAGCACCTCACGCACCTGCGCGGTGAGCGCGGGGTTGATCGCGGCGAACTCGTCATCGGTGAGCTCGTCGAGCCCGACGCCACGACCCTCGGCGGTCTGCACCGCGCCGCCCGCGGCCTCATGGGCGACCCGGAACGGAACACCTTGGCGCACCAGCCATTCGGCGATGTCGGTGGCCAGCGTGTATCCGGCCGGCGCCAGCGCGGCCATTCGGGCCTCGTCGAAGGTCAGCGTGCCGACGAGGCCGGCCATCGCCGGCAGGAGCAGCTCCAGCTGCGCCACCGAGTCGAAGACCGGTTCCTTGTCCTCCTGCAGGTCCCGGTTGTAGGCCAGGGGCTGCGCCTTGAGCGTGGCCAGCAGACCGGTGAGGTTGCCGATCAGCCGTCCGGACTTGCCGCGGGCCAACTCGGCGATGTCGGGGTTCTTCTTCTGCGGCATGATCGAGCTGCCCGTCGACCAGGAGTCGTGCAGCGTGACGTACCCGAATTCGGTTGTGCTCCAGAGGATGATGTCCTCGGCGAGCCGGGACAGGTCGACCCCGATCTGGGCGAAGATGAACGCCGCCTCGGCGGCGAAGTCCCGCGCCGCGGTGGCGTCGACGGAATTGTCTGCCGCCGAAGCGAATCCGAGGTCTTCGGCGATCGCGTCGGGATCCAGACCGAGCGACGAGCCGGCCAGTGCCCCCGAGCCGTAGGGCGAGACCGCGGTGCGGTCGTCGAAATCGGCGAGCCGGTCGACGTTGCGCAACAGCGGATGAGCGTGCGCCAGCAGATGGTGCGCGAGCAGGATCGGCTGGGCGGCCTGCAGGTGGGTCTTGCCGGGCATGATCGCCGTCGGATGCGCGGCGGCCTGCACGGCCAGCGCGTTGACCACCTCGAGCACGCCGTCGGCGACCCGTCGGACGGCGTCACGCAGCCACATCCGGAACAGGGTGGCCACCTGGTCGTTGCGGGAGCGTCCGGCACGCAGCCGGCCACCCAGATCGGGCCCGACCCGGTCGATCAGGCCGCGTTCGAGCGCACCATGCACGTCCTCGTCGGTGACCAGTGGCTCGAAGCTACCGTCGGCGACGTCGGAACCCAAGCTGTCCAGGCCCGCGAGCAACCCGTCCCGCTGCTCGTCGGTGAGCAGGCCGGCCCGATGCAACACGCGGGCGTGGGCCTTGGACGCCGTGACGTCGTACGGCGCCAGCACCCAGTCGAAATGGGTCGACTTGCTCAGGGCGGCAAGGGCGGCCGAGGGACCGTCGGCGAACCGCCCGCCCCACAGCGAGCCCTCGTTGGTGGTTCCGTCGTTGGTGCTCATGTCACCCTCACTGCTCGGCGAGCGTGCGCGTTTGCGCATCTTTTGCGGCGTGCCGCACAGCAGACACGCACGCTCGCGGTGCTTACTGCTTACAGGCCCAGGTCGCGCTTGGCCGAGATCTTGGAGCTCAGGCCGTGCAGCTGCACGAAGCCCTTGGCCGCGCTCTGGTCGAAGCTGTCGCCCTCGTCGTAGGTGGCCAGGTTGAAGTCGTACAGCGACTCACCCGAACGACGGCCGTTGACGATGATCGCCCCGGCGTGCAGAACCAGCCGGATGTCTCCGGAGACGTGCTGCTGGGTGTGCTCGACGAACGCCTCCAGCGAGCGCTTCAGCGGGCTGAACCACAGACCGTCGTAGGTGAGCTCGCCCCACTTCTGGTCCACACCGCGCTTGTACCGGCCCAGCTCGCGCTCCAGCGTCACGTGCTCGAGCTCGGTGTGCGCGGTGATCAGCACCATCGCGCCCGGTGCCTCGTAGATCTCGCGGCTCTTGATGCCGACCAGCCGGTCCTCGACCACGTCGAGCCGGCCCACGCCCTGGGCGCCGGCGCGGGTGTTGAGCTCCTGGATGATCTCCAGCACGGACAGCGGGCGACCGTCGATCGCGACCGGACGGCCCTTGTCGAAGCTGATGATCAGCTCGTCGGGGGCGTTGAAGTTGACCGTCGGGTCCTGGGTGTAGTCGTAGACGTCCTTGGTCGGCGCGTTCCACAGATCCTCGAGGAACCCGGTCTCCACCGCGCGGCCCCACACGTTCTGGTCGATCGAGAACGGCGAGCGCTTGGTGACGTTGATCGGGATGGCGTTCTCCTCGGCGAACGCAATGGCCTTCTCGCGGGTCCAGGCGTAGTCGCGAACCGGCGCGATGACGTCGAGTTCGGGTGCCAGGGAGGCGAATCCGACCTCGAACCGCACCTGGTCGTTGCCCTTGCCGGTGCAGCCGTGCGCGACGACGGTGCCGCCATGGCTGCGTGCCGCGTCGACCAGGTGCTTGACGATCAGCGGGCGGCTGATGGCCGACACCAGCGGGTAGCGATCCATGTAGAGCGCGTTCGCCTTGATGGTGGGCAGGCAGTATTCGTCGGCGAACTCGTCGCGGGCGTCGACCACGACCGCCTCGACCGCACCGCAGTCCAGGGCGCGCTGGCGCACGACGTCCATGTCCTCGCCGCCCTGGCCGAGATCGATGGCGACGGCGACGACCTCTTTGCCGGTCTCCTTGCCGATCCAGCTGATCGCGACCGAGGTGTCCAGACCTCCGGAGTACGCCAGGATGACGCGTTCGGACATGAGCAATCTCCTTGTTTTGAGCTCTACTTCAAGTTCTCGATGGTGTTGGCAAGTTCGGCCCCGGTCATCGGTTCGCGCGCCACCACCAGGATGGTGTCGTCACCGGCGATGGTGCCGACCACATACGGCAGGGCGGCGCGGTCGATCGCGCTGGCCAGGTAATGCGCCGCCCCGGGCGGGGTGCGCAGCACGGCAAGGTTAGCGCTGGCGTCCGTCGATACCAGCAACTCCCCCAGCAAGCGGGTCATCCGCTCGGTGCCACCGGACACACCCCGCACCGGGCTGCCGTCCTCGGGCACCACGTACACGCCGACGCCGCCGTCGGCGCCGCGCAGTTTCACCGCGCCGAGTTCCTCCAGGTCGCGCGACAGCGTCGCCTGGGTGACCTCGATGCCCTCCTGCCCCAGCAGGGCGGCCAGCTCGGTCTGGCTGCTCACCTGTCTGGACGACAGCAGGGCGATGATGCGGGCCTGACGGCCGGCACGCGTCGGTGCACTCATGCGTTGGTCACCGGTTCTCCAGCAACCAGACCAGCAGAGCCTTCTGGGCGTGCAACCGGTTCTCGGCCTCGTCGAACACCGCGCTCTGCGGCCCGTCGATCACCTCGTCGGTGATCTCGTGACCGCGGTGCGCCGGAAGGCAGTGCAGCACAATGGCTTCCGGGTCGGCGCGGTTGAGAAGCTCTGCATTGACCTGGAACGGGCGGAAGGGGCGCACCCGGTCGAGCCCGTCGTTCTCCTGCCCCATCGAGGTCCAGGTGTCGGTGACCAGTACGTCGACCCCGTCGACCCCGGCCTGTGCGTCATCGGTGACGGACACGGTTGCTCCGGTTTCACTGGCGCGGCGCTTGGCGGCGTCGACGAAGTGCGGGTCCGGTTCGAATCCGGCGGGTGCGGCGATGGTGACGTGGATGCCCGCGGTGACGCCGCCCAGCATCAGCGAGTGCGCCATGTTGTTGGCGCCGTCACCCAGATACGTCATCCTCAACCCTTTGAGGCCCTCGGCCCCTCCCCGGCGCTCGGCCAATGTCTGCAGATCGGCCAGCACCTGGCAGGGGTGGAATTCGTCGGACAGCGCATTGACGATCGGCACGCTCGATCCGGACGCCATGGCGGTCAGCCGCTCCTGGGCGAAGGTCCGCCACACGATGGCGTCGACGTAGCGGGACAACACCGCACCGGTGTCCTCGAGGGTCTCCTCGCGGCCCAACTGGGTGCTGCGGCCGTCGACGACGACGGCATGCCCGCCCAGCTGCGCGATGCCCATCTCGAAGGAGAACCGGGTGCGGGTCGAGTTCTTCTCGAAGATCACCGCGACGCCGCGGGGTCCCTCGAGCGGGCGCCGCGAGAACGGTGCCTTCTTCAGCTCGGCGGCCAGGGCGAGCACCTCGGCCTGCTCGTCGGGCGACAGGTCGTCGTCGCGCAGGAAATGGCGGATCATGAGTCAGCCTCCACAGCGGTGTCGAGAACGGCGGGCAGAGCGGACAGGAAGGTCTCGATCTGCGGTTCGGTGATGATCAACGGCGGCGCCAGCCGGATGACGTCGGCGGCCGCGGCATTGACCAGGAAGCCGGCGTCGCGGGCCGCGGCCTCCACGGCCTTGGCGCTCGGCGCGGTCAGCACCACACCCTGCAGCAGCCCCTTGCCGCGCACGTGGCCGACGAGTGGATGGCCCAGCTCCTCGATGCCGTGGCTCAGGGTCTTGCCGAGTACCCCGGCACGTGCGATCAGGTCCCCGTCGGCGAGTGCCTTCAGTACGCCCAGCGCGGCCGCGGTGCACACCGGGTTGCCGCCGAAGGTGCTGCCGTGCAGGCCGGGGGTGAGCAGGTCACCGGCCGCGCCGATGGCCAGGCAGGCACCGATGGGCAGTCCGCCGCCCAGTCCCTTGGCCAGGGTCACCACGTCGGGAGTGATGCCGTCGTGCTGATGGGCGTAGAACGCACCGGTACGCCCCACGCCGGTCTGCACCTCGTCGAGGATCAGGAGCGCGCCGTTCTTGGTGGTGATGTCGCGGGCGGCAGCCAGATACCCAGCGGGCGGGACGACGACGCCGCCCTCCCCCATGATCGGTTCCAGGAACACCGCGGCGGTGTCCGAATCGACCGCGGCGGCAAGGGCTTCCACGTCGCCGTAAGGCACGTGGGTGACGTTGCCCGGCAACGGCTCGAACGGTGCCTGCTTAGTGGGCTGTCCGGTCAGTGCCAGGGATCCCATGGTGCGGCCGTGGAAGGCGCCTTGGGCGGCAACGATGTTCGTCTTGCCGGTGAGCCGGGTGATCTTGAAGGCCACCTCGTTGGCCTCGGTGCCCGAGTTGCAGAAGAAGACCCGTGCCTGGGTCCCCAGATGCCCCACCAGCGCCTCGGCCAGCGCGATGCCAGGCTCCGTGGCGTACAGATTGGAGGTGTGGCCCAGCGTGTTGAGCTGGGCGGTGACGGCCTCGATGACGGCCGGGTGGCGGTGCCCGAGCAGGTTGACCGCGATACCGCCGAGCAGGTCCAGGTAGGACTTCCCGTCGGTGTCGGTGACCACGACGCCTTCTCCACTGGCCAGGGCCAACGGCGGGGTGCCGTAGTTGTTCATCATCACCGCTTCCCAGCGGTCCTGGAGGGTCATGCCGATACCACCTTGGTTCCGGTTCCTTCATCGGTGAAAAGCTCGACGAGCACACAGTGTTCGACACGGCCGTCGATCACGTGAGCGCTCGGCACGCCACCGGCCACCGCCCGCAGACACGCCTCGATCTTGGGCACCATGCCAGATTCGAGCCTGGGCAGCAGTTGGGTCAGTGCCGCGGTGTCGATCTCGCTGACCAGCGAGGAGCGATCGGGCCAGTCGGTGTAGAGGCCCTCCACATCGGTGAGCATGATCAGCTTCTCGGCCCCCAGCGCCTCGGCGAGCGCGGCGGCCGCGGTGTCGGCGTTGATGTTGTGCACCACGCCGTCGGCGTCAGGGCCGATGGTCGAGACCACCGGGATCCGGCCAGCGGCAATGAGATCCAGCAATGATTCGGCGTTGACGTGTTCGACGTCGCCGACCAGCCCGATGTCGGTGGCCACCCCGTCGACGGTGACGCTGCGCCGCACCGCGGTGAACAGGTGCGCGTCCTCACCGGTGAGGCCCACCGCGTACGGCCCGTGGGCGTTGATCAGGTTGACCAGCTCGCGGCCCACCTGACCGAACAGGACCATCCGCGCCACGTCGAGGACCTCGGGGGTGGTGACCCGGAAGCCGCCCTTGAAATCGCCTGCGATGCCGAGCTTCTTGAGCATGGCACTGATCTGCGGGCCGCCGCCGTGCACCACGACGGGTTTGATACCGCAGTTGCGCAGGAACACCATGTCGGCGGCGAAGGCCGCCTTGAGGGTGTCGTCGGTCATCGCGTTGCCGCCGTATTTGACGACGACGATCTTGCCGTGCAGCTGTTTGAGCCACGGCAGTGCCGAGGCGAGCACCTGGGCCTTGACGCCGCGCTCGATGGCTTGGCTCATGAGCTGTAGGCCGAGTTCTCTTCGACGTAGGCGTGCGAAAGGTCGGTGGTCCTGATGGAAGCACTGCTGCTTCCCGAGGCCAGGTCCACGACGACGACGATGTCCTCGCCGGACAGGTCGACCTCGCGGGCGCCCGGGGCACCGGCCCCGTCGACGCACACCGGAGAACCGTTGAACGACACGCTGATCCGTTCCGGATCGAGCTTGACCGGGGCGATGCCGACCGCGGCCAGGACCCGGCCCCAGTTTGGGTCGGAACCGAACAGTGCGGTCTTGACCAGGCTGTCGCGGGCGATGACGCGCGCCGCGACCAGCGCGTCGTCCTCGGTGTCGGCGCCGGTCACGGTGATGACGACCCGCTTGGTGACGCCTTCGGCGTCGGCCTGCAGCTGCGCGCACAGGTCGTCGCAGACCCGCAGCACGGCCTCGTTCAGATCGTCCTGGCTCGGAGCGATCTCGCTCGCGCCCGACGCGAGCAGCAGCACGGTGTCGTTGGTCGAGCAGCTGCCGTCGACGTCGAGGCGGTCGAAGGTCAGCGCCGCGGCCCGTTTCAGGGCGGTGTCGAGCGCCGCGGCGTCCGCGACGGCGTCGGTGGTCAGCACCACCAGCATGGTCGCCAGTGAGGGTGCCAGCATGCCGGCACCCTTGGCCATCCCGCCGAGGGTCCAGTTCTCCCCCGAATCCACCGAATGGTGCAGCGCAACCTGTTTCGGCACGGTGTCGGTGGTCATGATGGCCCGCGCGGCGTCGTCCCCACCGGTCAGCCCGCCGGCGATCTCGTGCACGATCTCGGTGACGCCGGCCAGCACCTTGTCCATCGGCAGCCGGTCACCGATCAGACCCGTCGAGCACACCGCGACCTCGATGGCGCCGGTCTCGGTGCCCCAGTCGCTCAGCGCGGTGGCCACGGCCTCGGCGGTGGCGTGGGTGTCCTGGAAACCCAGCGGGCCGGTGCACGCGTTGGCGCCGCCCGAGTTCAGGACCACCGCACGCAGCCGGCCGGTGGTCAGCACCTGCTGAGACCACTGCACGGGCGCGGCCTTGATCTTGTTGCGGGTGAACACCCCCGCTGCCGCATAGTCCGGTCCCTCGTTGAACACCAGCGCCAGGTCCGGTGCGCCGGATGCCTTGATGCCTGCGGCGATTCCCGCGGCCCGGAAGCCGGCAGGCGCGGTGACGCCCTGGGTGCGGATCAGCTTGGCAGCCTTGTTCGTTCCGGTTTGCGTCGACTCGGTCAAGGTGCCACTCCCACGATCGAAAGTCCTTCGGTTTCGGGCCAGCCCAGCGCCAGGTTCATCGACTGCACCGCGGCGCCGCCGGTGCCTTTGGTCAGGTTGTCGATGGCGGCGATGGCCACCAGCGTCTTCGCCTGCTCATCGACGGCGACCGCAAGTTGCGCGGCGTTGCTGCCGATCACCGAACCGGTCTTGGGCAGCTGCCCCTCGGGCAACAGGTGGATGAACGGCTCTGCGTCGTAAGCCTTTTCGTAGGCAGCCCGAACCTCGGCCTCCGAGGCCTCGGTGTGGGCGGTGCAGGTGGCCAGTATGCCCCGCGAGGTGGGGATCAGCACCGGGGTGAACGAGACGGTGACGTCCTTGTCGGTGACCGACCGCAGCCCCTGCGCGATCTCCGGGGTGTGCCGGTGCTTGCCTGCGATGTTGTAGGCGCGGGCCGATCCGATCACCTCGGAGCCCAGCAGGTCGACCTTGGCGGACTTGCCCGCGCCCGAGGTGCCGCTGACGGCGACGACGGTGACGGCCGGCTCGACGAGGTCGGCGGCCACGGCGGGAAGCAGCGCCAGCAGTGCGGCAGTGGGATAGCAGCCCGGGACAGCGATCCGCTTGGTGCCCTTGAGCCGGTCCCTGGCGCCGGGCAGCTCAGGCAGCCCGTAGGGCCAGCTGCCTGCGTGCGCTGAACCGTAGAACTTCTCCCAATCGGCGGCGTCGGTCAGCCGGAAGTCGGCACCGCAGTCGATGATCAGGGTGTCGGGGCCGAGCTGCTCGGCCAGCGCCGCGGAATGACCGTGCGGCAGACCCAGGAACACCACGTCGTGACCGGCCAGCACCTCGGCGTCGGTGGGCTCCAGGACGCGCGAGGCCAGCGGCAGCAGGTGCGGGTGATGCTCGGCCATCGTCGTCCCGGCACTGGAGGCCGCGGTCAGCGCCCCGATGGTCAACCGGCCGTCAGCGTAGGCCGGATGCCCGAGCAGCAACCGCAGGATCTCTCCGCCGGCGTAGCCGCTGGCGCCGGCCACCGCTATCGAAGTCATGCGGCAATTCTGCATTGTTATGCATGCAGATGCAAATTCATTAACTGCGCAGATGGCGAGCGTGGCGCCGGCGCACGCAAACCGGCAGAAATGCGTGCACAGCCGCCACGTTCGTGCCGAGAATCTAGCCGCGCAGGACGGCGCCGACCCGCTCGCCGGCCACCGCGACGGCAGCGTCACGGGCGGCGCTGGCCTCGTCCTCGGTCAGGGTCCGGTCGGCAGCCCGGAACCGCAGTGCCAGGGTCAGCGACTTGCGCCCCTCCCCGATCTGCGGACCGGTGTAGACGTCGAACAGCTTGACGTCCTCAAGCAGCTCGCCGGCCCCGTCGCGGACGGCGTCGACAACGGCGGCCGCGGCCACCTCGTCACCGACCACCACGCTGATGTCCTGGAACACCGCCGGGAACGGTGACACCGACGGCGCGGGCAGCGCCTCGACGATCGGCACGGCATCGAGATCGAGTTCGACCGCACAGGCGCCCTTGGGCAGGCCGGTCCGCTCGATGACTGCCGGATGCAGCTGTCCGGCGTAGCCGACGATCGTGTCGCCGACCAGCACCTCGGCGCAGCGGCCCGGATGCCACGGCAGTTCCTGCGCCGCGCGCAGGGTGAAGTCCACCCCGGCCGCACGCCCGATCACGCGCACCGCCTCGAACGCATCGGCGGCCTCCACCGGCCGTCCCTGCCCCCACGGCCCGGCAGGCTCGCGCAGTCCGGCCAGCACCGCCGCCACGTGCTGCGGCTGATGTGGCAACGAGGAATCCAGCCCGGCGATCTCCTCGTCGGTGGGCCGACGGTCGTTCGGGATGCGCTCGACGGACCGGGTCTCGGCCGTCGCATGCACCACCTGCTGGATCGCGAACAGCGCGACATCGGCAGTGCCACGGGAAACGTTGCGGCCCAGGGCTTCCAGCAACCCGGGCAGCAATGTGGTGGCCAGCTGGGGCCGGTCGGCCTCCAGCGGGTTGAGCACGGTGACGACGCGTCGCCTGGAATCTTCAGGCCCCAGGCCCCACGCGTCGAACACCCCGGCAGGCAGGAACGGCGTCGGCAGGATCTCGACGAATCCGGCCAGGGCCAGCGACTTTCCGATCGCGCGGCGACGCTTCTGGACCGCGGTCAGGCCACGTCCGGCCGGCGCCGTCGGCAGCACCGACGGGATGGACTCCAACCCCTCCAGCCGCAGCACCTCCTCGACGAGGTCGGCACGCTGACGCATGTCGGGCCGCCAGCTCGGCGGGGTGACGGTCAATGAAGCGGGACCGCCGGCTTCGACAACAACGGCGCCGATCTGGGTGAGCCGGCGTGCGGTGGTGCCCGCGGCGTATTCGACACCCGCGGTGCGGTCGGGCAGGTCGGCCGGGATCTCGATGGCCGGCTGCGACCAGTCGGTGCGTCCGTCCGCACGCCAATCGGTCAGCGTCGGCGCGACGGTGCCGCCGGCGATCTCGGCGAGCAGGGTCGCGCAACGGTCCAGGGCGGCAACCGAAATGGCCGGGTCCACCGATCGCTCGTAGCGGCGGCCGGCCTCGCTGGCCAGGTGCAGACGGCGCTGGGTCCGCGATACCGCCGCCGGATCCCACACCGCGGCTTCCAGCAACACATCGGTGGTGGAATCCCGAACCTCGGTGGTGCCTGCGCCCATCACGCCGCCGATCGCGGCGGTCGCGACATCGTCGACGATCAGGACGTCGGCGGAGTTCAGGGTGCGCTCGACATCGTCGAGCGTGACCACCTTTTCGCCGTCGCGGGCGAAGCGCACCGTGAACCCACCGGTGATCAGGCTGCTGTCGTGCGCGTGCATCGGGTGGCCGAGCTCGAGCATGACGTAGTTGGTCACGTCGACAGCAGGCGAGATGGCACGGATACCACTGAGCATCAGCCGCCGCTGCAGCCACCACGGCGACACCGCAGCCGGATCGATACCGGTGACGGGGCGTAACCCGAAGCGCTGCACGCCCGTTCCGGGCTCCACGGTCAGCGGCCAGGCCTCCCCCTCTGCGGGCAGCGGCGCCACGTCTGCCAGATCGACGAAATCCAGATCGTGGGCGCACGCGATCTCGCGGGCCAAGCCGCGCACCGACAGGCAGTAACCGCGATCAGGCGTGATCGCCAGGTGGAACACCACGTCGTCCAGCCCGAGGAGTTCGGCGGCCGGGGTGCCGGGTTCGGCGGTGCCCTCGGGCAGCACGAGGATGCCCGATTGGTCGACACCGAGGTGCATCTCCGATGCCGAGCAGATCATGCCGTCGGAAACCCGGCCGTAAGTCTTGCGCGTGGCGATGGTGAAGTCGCCCGGCAAGACGGTCCCCGGGAGTGCGACCACGACCAGGTCGCCTACCGCGAAATTCGTCGCCCCGCACACGATGTCGCGAGGCGCGCCGTCGACATTCTGGATACCGACATCGACCTTGCAGGCGCGGATCGGTTTCTTGAACTCGGTGAGTTCCTCGATCTCGGCGACCCGGCCGACGGTCAGCGGACCGCTCACCGGTCCGGTCGGGATGATCTCCTCGACCTCGTGTCCGATCCGGATGAACGTCTGCTCGAGTTCCTCGACCGAGGCGTCCCAGTCCGGCGCGCCGGCCCGAACGGCCTCACGCAGCCAGCTGAAGGGAATCCGCATCAGGCACCGACCCCGAACGGCAGCGAGAACCGGACGTCGCCCTCGACCATGTCGCGCATGTCAGGAATTCCGTTGCGGAACTGCAGGGTTCGCTCCAATCCCATGCCGAAGGCAAATCCGGAGTAGACGTCGGGGTCGATACCGCAGGCGCGCAACACATTCGGGTTGACCATGCCGCAGCCACCCCATTCGACCCAGCCCGGGCCGCCCTTCTTGCCGGGGAACCAGATGTCCACCTCGGCGGACGGCTCGGTGAACGGGAAGAAGTGCGGACGGAACCGGGTACGCCCCTCCGGGCCGAACTGAGACCGTGCGAACGCGTCCAGCGTGCCGCGCAGATTCGCCATGGTCAGACCCTTGTCCACCGCCAGCCCCTCCACCTGGTGGAACACCGGCGTGTGGGTGGAATCGAGTTCGTCGGTACGGAAGGTCCGCCCGATCGAAACGACATAGACGGGCAGATCGCGTTCGAGCAATGCGCGGATCTGCACGGGCGACGTGTGGGTGCGCAGCACCTGCCGCGACCCGTCGGGGCCGATCTGGAAGGTGTCCTGCTCGCTGCGGGCCGGGTGGTCCGGCGGGAAGTTGAGGGCGTCGAAGTTGAACTGTTCGGTCTCGACCTCGGGCCCCTCGGCCAGTTCCCAGCCCATCGCGACGAAGGTGTCGGCGACATTCTCGGCCAGGATCGTGATCGGGTGCCGGGCGCCCACCGGCTGCCGCGTCGAGGGCAACGTCACGTCGATGCGTTCGGCGACCAGCACCGCGGCGTCGCGCTCGGCGCGCAGCGCGGCCAGCCGCTCGTCGTATGCACGCTGGGCCTCGCCGCGGGCGACGTTGACGCGTTTGCCGGCGTCGGCGCGGTCGGCCTTCGGCAGCGTCGCCAACGCCTGGCGGGCCAGGGCGATCGGGGCACGATCGCCGAGGTGCTCGGTCTTGGCGCGCGCGAGCGCGTCGAGGTCACCGGCCAGCTCAAAGGCATGCCGGGCCGCGCTGACGGCTTTGGTCAGGGCTTCTTCTGAGAGGTCACTGGGCTGCTGAGCCACCCGGCGATCATAGGCGATCGGCTCGTGGCTCCTCGAACGCCTTTACCCTCAGCTACCGGTCCGGGCGTCCCGTCAGTACTCACGGAGTCGGCAACTGCCCCGACGTTTTCACCCGGTACATCACCAGATCGTCGGGCACGCCTTCGGGCTTGGTCGAGAACATCTGTCGTCGTTGACGTTTGACACTCACCCCGAGTTCGGCCAGGTCCTCTTCGGAGATGCCCTCCAGCGTGGTGTGGGACACAACGAGGCCGCCGGTGGCGGCGCGTTCCATCACCCGGGCGGTGATGTTCACATCGACGCCGAGCCAGTCCGACCCGATGCGCTGCGGACGGCCGGTATGGATACCGACCCGCATGCGCGGCGAGTAGCCGTCCATGTCGATGGCTTTCACCCCGTCGAGCGCGATGAGCATCGCGCTCAGGGCGGTACCCGGGTCGGAGAACACGGCCATCATGCCGTCGCCCATGCGTTTGACGATGTGGCCGCGGGCTTCGAGCACCGGCGGCTCGATCACCTGGGCCACCCGCCGCAGCAACCGCAATGTGGCGTCATCGCCGGAGCGCAGCGACCACGAAGAGAATCCGACCAGGTCGGTGAACACCAGGGTCACCTCGGGATTGGCCGGGGTTCCCGAAACACGTTCGGTGAGCGCCTGCCAGACCTGCAATGCGCCCAAACTCACCTCGCGCGAGGCCGCGTCCCGGTCGAGCAACCGGTCAGCCACCCGCGCTGCCGCGCGGGGACCGCCCTCACCCGACGCCGAGAGGCGGTCACCGAAATCCGGGTCCCCGGGCAACGACCGCCTGACCCGCCGGACCAGATCGATGACGGCGGGGCTGCGGTTGGTTCGTTGCACCCACCCCAACGGACCCGGCAATCCGGGTGTCCGCACCGGGCGCTGCTGCGGCGCCTGCTCGACATCCCCGACTCGGCCGGACGGGTCATCGAACGGCTCGCCATCCACAGCGCAAGAGTAAGTGGCGCGCGGACCGGGCGGCAATCACGCCGCGAGCGGGTTTGCCCACACTGTCGGGGCACCACGGAACCGGGCTGGTCACAGCCCTGTGGCGCCACGGTAGCCGCCGAATAACAGTGCGCGACGACGCGCCGCGGCGTCGTAGACAACATACGTTGTCACTACTATCGTTGGGCTCAGCTGTGATTCACGTCATGACGAGTCAACGAGGACGCAATGACCACACGAGCCACGACTGCCGGCCGACACGATCCCCTCGGTCCGGATTCACTCACCTGGAAGTACTTCGGCGACCTGCGCACCGGGATGCTGGGCGTCTGGATCGGCGCGATCCAGAACATGTATCCCGAACTCGGCGCCGGCGTCGAGGAGCATTCGATCCTGCTGCGGGAGCCGCTGCAGCGGGTGGCGCGGTCGGTGTACCCGATCATGGGTGTGGTCTACGACGGCGACCGCGCATCGGACACCGGTGCGCAGATCAAGGGGTTTCACACCACCATCAAGGGCGTCGACGGCCAGGGCCGCCGGTATCACGCCCTGAACCCCGAGACGTTCTACTGGGCGCACGCCACGTTCTTCATGCTGATCCTCAAGACCGCGGAGTATTTCTGCGGCGGCCTCACCGAGGCCGAGAAGCGTCAACTGTTCGACGAGCACGTGCAGTGGTACCGCATGTACGGCATGAGCATGCGGCCGGTGCCGGACAGCTGGGAGGAGTTTCAGGAGTACTGGGACGCCAAATGCCGCGACGAGCTCGAGATCAACCGGGCCACCCTCGACATCTTCACCATCCGGATTCCCAAGCCGTGGTTCGTGCTGATGCCGACCCCGGTGTGGGACCAGCTGTTCAGACCCCTGGTGGGGGCGCAGCGCTGGATCGCCGCCGGCCTGTTCGACCCGGCGGTGCGGGAGAAGGCCGGAATGCGCTGGACCCCCGGCGACGAGGTCCTGCTGCGCATCTTCGGAAAGATGGTCGAGCTGGCATTCGTCGCGGTCCCCGACGAGATCAGGCTGCACCCGCGCGCATTGTCGGCCTACCGCCGTGCGGCCGGGAAATTGCCGGCCGACGGCCCGCTGGTCGAAGCGCCGAGCTTCATGGACCCGCCCCGCGACCGACGGGGCCTGCCCATGCATTACCTGCCCCGGCGCAAGACGCTGCTGGACCGCGCCGGAGCCCTGGTGCACACCACGTTTTCGCTACCGGCGTTGCGTCCGCCGTCGCGCCCGGCCCGACGCCCTGCGGCCTGACTTTTGACACGTGTCTAAGCTGTCGAAATGCTTGATTGGTCTGATGTCGACATAGCTGTCCGGGACGCGGTGCGGGAGTTCGTGGACAAGGAGATCCGGCCCCACCTCGACGAGCTGGAGAGCGGCGACATGGAGCCGTATCCGATCGTGCGAAAGCTGTTCGCCACGTTCGGAATTGACGCGCTCGCCAAGGAGTCACTGGACAAGCGGCTGGCGAAGCTGCGCAGTGGCGAGAGCAAGCCGTCCGGCGCCCGGGGCGGAATGTTCGGCGGCGGGTCACCGGGCATGGGTTTCGTCCTGATCAGCGAACTGTGCCGGGTGTCGATGGGCCTGGTCACCGGGCTCGGCGTCAGCCTGGGCCTCACCGTGTCGACCATCCAGAGCCGCGGCACCCTGGCCCAGCAGGAGCGCTGGCTGCCCGGGCTGGTGACCTACGAGAAGATCGGCGCGTGGGCGATCACCGAGCCCGATTCTGGTTCGGACGCGTTCGGCGGCATGAAGTCCTACGTCACCCGGGACGGGGACGACTACATCCTCAACGGCCAGAAGACGTTCATCACCAACGGTCCCGACGCCGATGTCGTGGTCGTCTACGCCAAGCTCGCCGAGGACACGGCAGGTGACTCCGCTTCGGATCCGCGCAACCGCAAGGTGCTGACCTTCGTGCTCGACCGCGGCATGGAGGGCTTCGAGCAGTCGAAGCCGTTCCGCAAGATGGGCATCCACTCCTCGCGCACGGGCGAGCTGTTCTTCAACAACGTCCGGCTGGGACGCGACCGGCTGCTGGGCGAGACGGAGGGAACCGACGGGCCGGACGAAGGTCGAGCCAGCGCGCGGTCCAACTTCTCGGCCGAACGCATCGGCGTGGCCGCGATGGCACTCGGCGTGATCGAGGAATGCCTGCGGCTGAGCGTCGACTACGCCAAGACCCGGACCCTGTGGGGTCAGGAGATCAGCCAGTTCCAGCTGATCCAGCTCAAGCTGGCCAACATGGAAGTCGCCCGGATGAACGTGCGCAACATGCTGTTTCGCGTCATCGAATCCGGTGAGAAGGGTGCTCCCATCTCCCTCGCCGAGGCCTCGGCGATCAAGTGGTACTGCTCGCAGGCCGCCACCGACGTCGCGATGGAAGCCGTGCAGCTGTTCGGCGGCAACGGCTACATGACCGAGTACCGGGTCGAGCAGCTGGCCCGCGATGCCAAGTCGTTGATGATCTACGCCGGCAGCAACGAGGTGCAGATCACCCACGTGGCACGGGGGTTGCTCAGCTAGCGCTATCCCTGGATCATCTCGCGACCCGGGTGCGCGGCACGCCACCCGGCCATCGCGGTATCCCAGTCGGCACCGTCGAGCGCGGTGAGCGCAGCCGGAAAAAGGCCGTCCTCTTCTTTCGCGATGTGCACATAGAGTTCTTCGATCTCGGCGCGAACCCGCTTCTGGTGGTCGGGATCGGACAGGTCGACAACCTCGAGAAATGCGGCCAGCTCGCGGTGTTCGGCCACCAACGGGTCGATGCGCTCGGCGTACAGCTCGTCGTCGTGCATCACCGCGAACAGCCCGTTCTCCTCACCCTGCCAATGGGAACGCAATTCCTCGAACATCGCCGCCAAGAGCCTGCGGGCCACGTCCAGCTCGCCGCGGTCCAGTGCGCGCACCGCCTCGCGGCCGTGGTCGACGGCCCGTTCATGCTCGGCGATGTAATCCCGCAGCAGTGGCATGTCCCGGCATCCGCAGTATTGGCACATGGCTCGTCCTCCGCATCCGACCCTAGCGGAGTGGCCAGTTGTTGCACGCGAATCGCAAATCCGTATGCAACAACTGGCCACTCGGAGTCAGGACCGCGCCTGCGCACTCTGATACAGGCAGATGGCCGCTGCAGCAGCAACATTGAGGCTTTCCGCACTGCCCCGCATGGGGATCGTCACCCGCACATCGGCGGCAGCGGCGACCTCGGGCGACAGACCATGCGCCTCGGAACCGAACAGCCACGCCGTCGGTACCGTGAGATCAGCGGCGGGCAGCGGCGTCTCACCGTCGAGCGTCGTCGCCAGCACCTGCAGGCCTGCGGCCCGCAACGCGGCGATCAACGCGGCAGTGTCAGGTGCCTGCGCCACCGGCAACCCGAAAATACTTCCCGCAGAGGACCGCAGGCATTTGCCGTTGTAGGGGTCGACACTGTTGCCCGACAGGATCATCGCGTCCGCCCCCATGGCATCGGCCAGCCGGATCAGCGTGCCTGCGTTGCCCGGCTCCGAAGTCTCCACTGCGACCGCGATCAACCGGGGTTCAGCAGCCAGCACATCGTCGAGGGATACCTCCGGCAGCCGGCACACCGCCACCAGGCCGACCGGGGTCACGGTGTCCGACAAGGCTTTCGCCGCACGTTCGGTGACCAACTGCACCGGCGCATCGGCGAGCAGGGCACCGAAACGGTCGAGCGCGTCCTCGGTCGCGAACACCTCGGAAACAAGTCCGCGCCGCAACGCGGCCTCGACGAGGTTGGGACCCTCGGCAAGGAAGCGTGCGGCGCGGCGGCGCCCGATGTGGCGCTGCAGTTTGACCGCAGCCGCCACCCGGGCAGAACGCTCGGTGAGCGTCAGGCGGCCTCGTTCGAGGGCGCGTTGACGTCCTCCGGCAGGGCAGCCTTGGCGACCTCGACCAGCGCGGTGAACGCGGCGGCATCGCTGACGGCGATCTCGGCCAGGTTCTTGCGGTCGACCTCGACACCTGCGGCCTTGAGACCCTGGATCAGGCGGTTGTAGGTGATGTCGTTGGCGCGGGCCGCGGCGTTGATACGCGAGATCCACAGCTTGCGGAACTCACCCTTGCGGGCACGGCGGTCCCGGTAGGCGTAGGTCAGCGAGTGGAGCTGCTGCTCCTTCGCCTTGCGGTACAGGCGGGACCGCTGACCGCGGTAGCCCTTCGAGGCCTTGAGGACTGTGCGCCGCTTCTTCTGGGCGTTGAGTGCGCGCTTCACGCGTGCCATGGGATGTTCCTATTCTCGTTCGGTACGGGGAGCGGCAGTTCTAGCCGTTGAGCAACTTGTTGACACGCTTGGTGTCGTTGGCTGCAACCACGGTGCGGCCATCGAGCCGACGGGTGCGCTTGGTGGCCTTGTGCTCCAGCAGGTGGCGGCGGCCAGCCTTCTGGCGCACGATCTTGCCGGTCCCGGTCTTGCGGAAGCGCTTCGATGCTCCGCTGTGGGTCTTCGCCTTGGGCATGAATCCTCAGTTCTGTCTTGAAACTAGTTCTGCGTAACGTCTGGTTCTTCTGGTGCGGCCTGCTGCCCGCCCGGGCGCTCGGCCTGCTCCGCCGCCTTGGCGCGAGTCTTCGCGCCGCGGTGCGGTGCCAGCACCATCGTCATGTTGCGGCCGTCCTGCTTGGCTGAGGTCTCGACGAAGCCGTACTCGGCCACGTCTGCGCCCAACCGCTGCAACAACCGGTACCCGAGTTCGGGCCGGGACTGCTCGCGTCCGCGGAACATGATGGTCACCTTGACCTTGGACCCGGCTTCGAGGAAGCGGACCACATGGCCCTTCTTCGTCTCGTAGTCGTGATCGTCGATCTTGGGACGCAGCTTCTGTTCCTTGACGACGGTCTGCTGCTGGTTCTTGCGAGACTCGCGCTCCTTGAGAGCCGTCTCGTACTTGAACTTGCCGTAGTCCATGATCTTGCAGACCGGCGGCTTGGCGCCTGGCGCAACTTCGACAAGGTCGAGATCGGCATCCGCGGCGACGCGGAGGGCGTCTTCGATGCGCACAATGCCTACCTGCTCGCCACCTGGTCCGATCAGGCGGACTTCTGGTACACGAATGCGCTCGTTGACGCGGGTCTCAGTGCTGATGGGGCCTCCTATGTTGGGTCTGCTGAGGAGACCCGCCCATCTGCACTTCTGCCCCTGAGAACAGAAAAGCCCTGCTAAAAGCAGGGCCCAATGCCGACCGATCACGGCTTGCGCCGCCTGCACCTCCAGTTCTGGAGCACAGAACCGGCGTCCGAGGACACCGGCGACCGGACCGTTGTACCTTGTGGCCAACGGTGGGAGTGGGACTCCACTTGCTGTCCCTGACATGAGCCGGGACGGTCGCGCATGACAGTCTAGCAGGCATGACGGATCCGACCGAAACGCCCGACGAGGCGACCCCGCAGGACTCGGGCAATCTGGACGGCCCAGCCGTTCGCGAACTCGCCGACATCCCCGCAGTGGAAGTCATCACCCGGGCGGCGGTCATGTTGATGAGCGCCGCGGCCGAGAAGATCGGGCTGTCCGCCGAAGACCCCGAGGATAGCCCGCACCGTGATCTCGACGAGGCCCGCCGGCTCATCACCGCGCTCGCCGGGCTCGTGACGGCATCGGCCGAATACCTGGGACCGCACGCGGGTCCCGTCCGCGACGGCCTCAAGAGCCTGCAGTTGGCGTTCCGAGAAGCCAGTGCGGCTCCCGAGGAACCGGGCAAAGGCCCAGGCGAGAAGTACACCGGCCCGGTCTGGTAGACACCTGGGCGGTGTCTGTGCGCGCGATCGACCCAATTGACGGTTTGACCGCCTATTCTCCGGGCGTATGACCGTCATCAACCGCGGCCGCCGCACCGGGGTCCAGCCCGCGTCGAGATTCTCCTGGGTTCCCGCAGCAGCCGGTTGGACCGTCGGGGTGATCGCCACCCTGTCGCTGGTCGCCAGCGTGTCTCAAACGGTGCGCTGGCTGATCCAGGTGCCACGGGAGTTCGTCAACGACTACATCTTCAACTTTCCCGACACCAGCTTCTCGTGGGCCTTCGTGCTGGCGCTGCTGGCCGCGGCGCTGGCCGCCCGCAAGCGGATCGCCTGGTGGATCCTGGTGCTCTACATGGTGGGCGCCATCGGCTGGAACCTCGGCGATCTCGCCACCGGTGGTGACCCGCTGGCCGAGGACGTCGGCGAAGTCATCGGCCTGGCGTTCCACATCGTGGCCATCGTCTGCCTGGTGTTGGCCCGCAACCAGTTCTGGGCCAAGGTCCGCCGGGGCGCGCTGCTCAAATCCGCCGTCGTCCTGGTCGCGGGCATGGCGATCGGCATCCTGGCCGCGTGGGCGCTGCTGGAGCTGTTCCCGGGCACCCTGGCACCGGAGTGGCGGCTGCTGTACGCGGTCAACCGGGTGAGCGGCTTCGCCACCGTCCCGACCGAGGTCTTCGAGGGCTACTCACATCCCTTCCTCAATGCGATCTTCGGTCTGTTCGGCGCACTGGCACTGATGGCCGCCGCGGTCGTGCTGTTTCAGTCGCAACGCGCCTCCAATGCGCTGACCGGCGAGGACGAATCGGCGATCCGCGGATTGTTGGAGGCCTACGGCAAGAACGACTCGCTGGGATATTTCGCCACCCGCCGCGACAAGTCGGTGGTGTTCGCCCCCAACGGACGTGCCGCGATCGCCTATCGCGTGGAGGTGGGCGTGTGCCTGGCCGGCGGCGACCCGGTCGGCGATCCCAAGGCGTGGCCGCAGGCGATCGCCGCCTGGCTGCAGTTGTGCCAGACCTACGGCTGGGCGCCGGGTGTGATGGGTGCCAGTTCGGCTGCGGCCGAGGCGTTCCGGGCAGCCGGACTCAACGCACTGCAACTCGGCGACGAGGCCATCCTGTATCCGGACAACTTCCGGCTGTCCGGGCCCGACATGCGCGCGGTGCGCCAGGCGGTCACCAGGGCCCGGCGGGCCGGGACCTCGGTACGCATCCGGCGCCACCGGGAACTGGACCAGGCCGAGATGGCCGACGTGATCAAGCGCGCCGACGCCTGGCGGGACACCGAGACCGAACGCGGCTTCTCGATGGCGCTCGGCCGGCTCGGCGACCCGGCCGACCGTGACTGCCTGCTCGTCGAGGCCGTGCAGCAGCGCGGCGACAACCCGGAGCCTGAGGTGGTCGCATTGCTGTCGCTGGTGCCGTGGGGCACCAACGGCGTCTCTCTCGACGTCATGCGCCGCTCGCCGCAATCCCCCAACGGGACCATCGAGCTCATGGTCAGCGAACTGTGCATGCAGTCCGAAGCCATTGGGGTCAGCCGTATTTCACTGAACTTCGCCATGTTCCGATCGGCGTTCCAACAGGGCGCGCAACTGGGCGCGGGCCCGGTGGCCCGGCTCTGGCGGGCACTGCTGGTGTTCTTCTCCCGGTGGTGGCAGCTGGAGACGCTGTACCGCTCGAACATGAAGTATCAGCCCGAGTGGGTTCCGCGGTACGCCTGCTACGAGGATGCCCGGTTGATCCCGCGGGTCGGAGTCGCCTCGGTGATCGCCGAGGGATTCCTGGTGCTGCCGTTCTCCCGGCGGAACAAGCAGCACACCGGCGAACACGTCGCGGCCCCTGCCGATCTGGTGGACTCGGGCCGGCTGCACCACGACGGCAGCGCCCCGGACCGCAACGGGCCGCCCGACGATCTGGGTGACGACGACCAACAACGGCTGCCCGAGCAGGTCAGGGTCCGGATGGCCAAGCTGCGCCAGCTGCAGGCCGACGGTGTGGACGCCTACCCCGTGGGCCAGGCCCCCAGCCATACCGTCGCGGCCGCACTGGAATCCGCCGACGGTGACAGCGTCAGCGTGGCCGGGCGGATCCTGCGGGTCCGGGATTACGGCGGCGTGTTGTTCGCCCAACTGCGCGACTGGTCGGGCGAGGTCCAGTTGCTGCTCGACAACACCCGCCTGACGCAGGCCGGCACCGCCGACTTCACCGCGACCATCGACCTGGGTGACCTGATCGAGGTCAGCGGTTCGATGGGGCGCAGCCGCAACGGAACCCACTCGCTGCTGGTCGACAGTTGGCGGCTGATCGGCAAATGCCTGCGCCCGCTGCCGGACAAGTGGAAGGGCCTGACCGACCAGGAGGCCCGGGTACGGGCCCGCTACGTGGATCTGGCCGTCAACACCGAAGCACGGGATTTGATCCGGGCGCGCAGCGGCGCCCTGCACGCCATCCGGGAGACGTTGTACGCCAAAGGTTTCCTCGAGGTGGAGACCCCGATCCTGCAACAGATCCACGGGGGCGCCAATGCCCGGCCGTTCCTGACCCACATCAACGCCTACGACCTCGACCTGTATCTGCGGATCGCACCCGAGCTCTACCTCAAGCGGTTGTGCGTCGGCGGCGTCGAGCGGGTCTTCGAACTGGGCCGGGCATTCCGCAACGAAGGCGTGGATTTCAGCCACAATCCGGAATTCACCCTGCTGGAGGCCTATCAGGCCCACGCCGACTACAACGTGTGGATCGACGGCTGCCGCGAGCTGATCCAGAACGCCGCCCAGGCCGCGAACGGGGCCCAGGTTTTCCAGCGGCCGCGTGCCGACGGGGTCCTCGAACCGGTCGACATCTCGGGCCGGTGGGCGGTCAAGACCGTGCATGACGCGGTGTCGGAAGCCCTGGGCGAGCAGGTCACCGTCGAGACGGATCTGGCCACGCTGCGCCGGCTCTGCGATGCGGCGCACATCCCCTACCTGACCCACTGGGACGCCGGCGCCGTGGTGTTGGAGATGTACGAGCACCTCGTCGAGGACCGCACCGAAGAACCCACGTTCTACAAGGATTTCCCGACGTCGGTGTCGCCGCTGACCCGGCCGCACCGCAGCATTCCCGGGGTCGCCGAACGCTGGGACCTGGTCGCCTGGGGCGTCGAGCTCGGCACCGCCTACAGCGAGCTCACCGACCCCGTCGAACAGCGCCGGCGGCTGCAGGAACAGTCGTTGCTGGCCTCGGGCGGTGATCCCGAGGCGATGGAACTCGACGAGGATTTCCTGCAGGCGATGGAGTACGCGATGCCTCCGACGGGCGGCCTCGGGATGGGTGTGGACCGGGTGGTCATGTTGATAACTGGCCGTAGCATCCGCGAAACACTGCCGTTTCCCCTGGCCAAACCTCGTTAGCAGGTTCCTCACAGCCGATCCCAAGATTGGGCGGCGACGATATTGCTGTGACGTTCACCCACCACCTGTCCTTGATGCACGGCTGGGTCCCGACCAGCATCCAAGTCATCACCGCCGTGGTGTTGATCGCCGCAATCGGATGGCGTACCCGCCGCTGGGCTCTCATCTGGCTGCCGTTCGCTGCCGCGGTGGGCGGCGTCCTGGTCGCGGGCACCAATTGGTACATCGAGTCCGAGGGGCTGGCGGGTAACCCGGCGCCGCGGTCGCTGTGGGTGTGGATCGCGCTCACCGGTGTGGCGATCGTCGTTCTGGCCGCCGGTTGGCGCGGCAGCCGGTGGTGGCGGCGCGGCACCGCGGTCATGGCAGTGCCGATGACCCTGCTCTGCACGGCGCTGGCGCTGAACCTGTGGGTGGGTTACTTCCCGTGGGTGCAGACCGCATGGAATCAGTTGACCGCAGGACCGCTACCTGACCAGACCGACGAGGTCACCGTGGCCGCGATGCAGCGCCAAGGCACCATCCCGGCCAAGGGCAGCGTCGTTCCGGTCGAGATCCCCAACAGCGCTTCGGGTTTCCGGCATCGCGGTGAATACGTATATCTGCCGCCGGCGTGGTTCGCCGCCAATCCCGCGCCGAAGCTGCCGACCGTCATGATGATCGGCGGCGAGTTCAACACCCCGGCCGACTGGATGCGAGCCGGCAACGTGATCAAGACGATGGACGACTTCGCCGCGGCCC
The DNA here is from genome assembly GCF_048282725.1 of Mycobacterium sp. 48b. Lineage (NCBI taxonomy): Bacteria > Bacillati > Actinomycetota > Actinomycetes > Mycobacteriales > Mycobacteriaceae > Mycobacterium > Mycobacterium sp. 48b. The sequence goes on along the minus strand of NZ_JBLVUL010000001.1, from coordinate 3,556,142 downwards.
ACCATGGATACGCGCCGGTGCTGGTGTTCGTCGACCCGGGCGGCACCTTCAACAACGACACCGAGTGCGTCAACGGAAAGCGCGGGAACTCCGCCGACCACCTCACCAAAGACGTTGTGCCCTATATCAACAGCCACTACGGCGTCAAACCGGCCGCCGCCAACTGGGGCATCGTCGGCTGGTCCATGGGCGGCACCTGCGCGGTGGACCTGGCGGTCATGCACCCCGAGTTGTTCAGTGCGTTCGTGGATATCGCCGGCGACATCGGCCCGAATTCGGGTACCAAGGCACAGACCGTCGACCGGCTGTTCGGCGGGAACTCCGCCGCATGGGATGCCTTCGATCCAAGCACCGTCATCAACCGGCGTGGTCAGTACGACCAGACGACCGGCTGGTTCGACGTCAACGACACGTCGACCGCGGGTAAGCCGGCCAACCGCGCCAACGATCAAGCCAAGGCCGCCAACGCGCTGTGTGCACTCGGGTCCAAGCACGGCATCGCCTGCGCGGTGGTGACCCACCAGGGCACCCATGACTGGCCGTTCGCAAGCCACGCATTCACCGCGGCGCTGCCCTGGCTGGCCGGCGTCCTCGAAACCCCGCAGGTGCCCGCGATCGGACTGCCCCAGTCATCGCCCTCGGCCGCCTTCATCCAGACCGCGGCCAAGTAGCGGTCAGTAATCGGATTCGGCGGCGCGTCTTTCGGCCAGGAAGGCATCGATTCCGGGGCTCGCCAGCCGGGCCCGCGCGAACGCGCGCACCCGGTCCCGGTCCGCTGCCGACTCGTCGACGCCGTCCGCGCCGACCCGCACCGAGACGCCCGACCAATCCAGATTCCAGGCCCGGGTCTCGCTGAGCGGCCGCCCATCTGGAGCGCGCAGCGGCAGTACGGTACGGCCGGCGGCGTCGAGGACACCGGAGCCGCCGCAGTCGCTGCCGCGCATCGTCACAGCGATGCCCGCAGGCGAATCCGGTCCCGAGAGCGCCACCTGCACCACCGCGCCGGTTGCCTGCCCGACGGCGGTCACCGACCACTCGACGGTGTTGTCGGCGGCATCGAAGACCCCCGGCGGTACCGCCGACCAGTCCACGGTCGCCACCCCCCGGCCGATCACGCCCGCGTCGCTCGATCCGTCGCCGGCCCCGGCCGCCAGGGCGTAATCCGCCCGCCGGGTCGCTGCGACGACAGTGTCGGGCCACTCCAGCCCGGTCTCGGCGGCCAGTTCCCGGCACTTCCCGACCAGCTCGGCAACATTCGGATCACCTTGACCGGAAAGGAAGTTCAGTGCCTCCAGATGCGGCGCCAGCAGATCCAGCGCGTCGGAATCCAGGGTGTCGTCGGTGAAGAAGTCCTCGGCGGCCACCGTCAGCAGCGCAAGTTCGGCGTCGAGCACAGGGCGTTCCAGTGCCGCGATACCGTCCCGGCCACTGGCCGGCCACCACCGACGAAGCCAATGGCCGATTGCCAGGCGCCGCAACGCATCCGTCGAGCCGGGCAGCAGCTCCACACCGGGCAGGTCGAGTGGCCGGTCCGGTTCCCGGTGCCGCAGTGCGTCCAGAACGGCGACATGGCCGGACTCCCCGATCACGCGCCACAACCAATCTGCACGCTCGGGGTCGGTGAATGCGATGGAAGGTGTTTCGCCGGCGCCTCCATCCACCACCCACGACAGCACGGCGCCGCTGACCTCCAGCACCGCGATCAGCGGCGCGCCGACGTGCAGCGGGGCCGTGCCCCACAGGCCGGCATCAGCACCCAATTTCACTCTGCCACCTGCACTTCCAGCATCGACTTGATCCGTTGCCGATGATCGAGGCTGACCGATCTGGCCACACCTTCCAGCAGGGACCGGACGTCGTCGATGTCCGCGCAGGACTCCTGCCAGACGTCGAAGCCGTGCAGCCGGGCCCACAGCCGGCTCAGATAGGGGCGGGCGAACCCGCCGAGATCGTCGATCACCTGCTGCTGGCGCGGGTGCACGGCGGTGCCTGCCGCCAGGTAGCGGCGGGCATGCAGCACATAGGCCTCCTTGGCCAGCCGGGCCTGGATGCGTGCCGACAGTTGATAGCGCCCCGATGCCGATGCGTCGAGCGGGTGTAGATCGGTGGCCACCTCGATGCCGGTCAGGAGCGCGGCTTGCTTGTCCTCGGCGAGCAGCCCCCACGGCGCGCACGCTCGGTCCACCTCCTCCGCGCACAGCAGCGGGAGGTCGGGCAGCTCGTCGCGGTCCAGTGCCCGGCGCAATGTCGCCCGCACCCGGTCCACCACGCTGCGGTCCAGCGGACGGTCCCCCTCCCCCTGACCGCTGATCGACGGCGGCCGTTGCGGCTGAACCGAACTCAGTCCGATGCCGGCGATCGACCACGGCAGGCCGGCGTCGGCTCGTCGTGCTCCCGCACCCAGGTTGTACGGCGTCGCGTCGGCCACCAGCGCCGACCACACCCGCTGCCGGGCCGCCTCGGCGCGGTGGCTGTCGGCGGGACCGAGCACGGTGGCCAGGCCTGCGAAGAACGGACCGGTGATGGCGTCCGACGGGACCACGTCTTCCCAGCTGTGCTGGAGCTGACGACGCAACCGGTCGATGACCTGCGGATCGGCCACGTAGCCGCTGAGGGCCTCGATCGCCGTGCGGTCACGGCCCTCGTGCAGGCCGGCCAGCACCTCGGCGGCCACCTGCGCGCCGTCCAACGCCGGCGCGCCCCGGGTCACCGCAAGTTCGAAACACACCGGGAAATAGAGTTCCTGGGCGTTGCCCGTGGTGATGCGAAGTCGCCTGCGTTGCTGCTTGAGCTCGCTGAACCAGGCCGCCGCGGCGCGCAGATGCGGCCCGCTGCGCACCATCTGCTCGTGCAGTTCGGCGGCCACCTCCGGGGCCAGCACCGGGGCCGAATAGTGCGTGTTGCTGCGCAGTCTGAGCACGAGCGGGTCGATGATCCGTTTGACGGTTCGGCGCAGCGGCCCGCCGTCGTCACCGCTGAACACCTCGACGCCGGGCCCGAGTGCCCGCCAGGCCCGCTCGATGACGGCGCGGCGCGGCTGGGCCGAATTCACGCCCCAATTGGGGCCCGCCTGCGCCCCGGCCGTATCGGACCCGATGCTCACCGGCACCAGGATAGAGGCGAAGTTGGGTTCGGTAGCCATGGCCCGGCCGGACCCTTGGGTCCATGACCGACGCCGTGCTGATCACCGTCCTGTGCCTGTTCTGCACCGGCGCCGTGTTGACCGCGATCGGCCGGACGCGGTGTGTCTGCCCGAACGATGAGGCCGACGAGCGCCTGGTCACCCTGGGCGAGCTGGTGGCCGAGTTCGACCACATGCTGGTCCGCAAAGGACTGCTGACCGGGACACAGGTCACGTTGATCCGCACCGGAACCCGGTCACGCGGCATCATCACCGGGATGCGCCCGACCGGGGAGGTCCGGGAGGACTACCGCGAGGTCGAACTCGATCTGATCGTCAGCCGCCGCGGGGGCGGCCAGTTCCCGGTTCGTGAGCGCACGATGGTCCCGGCGACGGCCCTGGCGAAGGTGTCACCCGGCAACGTGATCGACACCTACTACCGGCCTGGCGACGAGAGCACCGTCGCCGTCTGTGTGGCGCCTGCCTGATTCAGCGCGCGCCGTCGACGCTGAACGTGGCCACCGCCGCCCAGTGCAGCGGACTGGCCGTGGCGTCACCGTCGCGCCAGCGGCGCATCGTGGCGCGCTGCCAGCGGTTCACCGCCAGGCCCGCGTCGTCGTCGCGATGCGCCAGATCCACCCCCACGATGGTGTCCGCCATGGGATCGGCGTCGGGTGCACTGCCGAACTGCCGGAAGCCCGCGCTGGTCGGCAACGACCACAACGTCGCGGTGACCAACTGCGCGCCACCCAGGATCATGGCGGCGACCAGCCCGGCCGCCTCGTCGAACCGGTAGTCGCCGCCGGATGAACACGCCAGCAATGCCACCCGGGGTGGGAACCGCAGCCTCCCGGCGATCATCTCCCCCGCGGTCAGCGGCCGGTCCTCGGCCAGATGCACAGCCGCACGCTCGGCATGCCCGGCGGTTCCGTCGGCTGCACTGACGTGCCCTACGTAGAGCAGCCGGCTCGGGTCCTGTGCACACGCATCGGCCAACCAGCGCCGGTCGGTATCGGTGCGACGGAACAACTCGACCGCCTCGGCGACCTTCGGCAGCACGGCGTGGCCGGCCACCAGGTCGCCGAAGTGCGCCGACAGCGGCGTGTGCGGCGACGGGCGGCCCAGCACCGAACCCAGGGCCGAATCCGGCCGCTGCCCGGGGATACGCGGATCCAGTACCAGCACCGGTGGCCCGCTGAGCCGGTCCTGCCAACGGGCGGGGGTGCGCTCTGCGTGAACGATGTTGGGCGGCACCGCCATCAGCACGTCCACCAACTCCATCAACCGGAATCCGTCGGGGCCCGGCATCGCCAGCTGGCCCCACGGCACCCGGCCCAACCGCGGGCTCGGCGTCACGAACAGCACCGGCCGGACGTCGGCGACGCAGTCGGCCAGCAGCTGCCAGCCGTCGATCCCGATCAGGTGCGAGCCCAGCAACCGGGCCAGGTCGAGTTCAGCCTCGACGGTGGCGAAGGCGCCCGTGGTGACGGCCCGTTCGATGGCCTGTGCCGGCGTTTCGGTACCGATCGGGTCGGGCAGCGCCGGGTTGAAAACGGCCTCCACCGCCTGCATGTGCGGTTCCTCGATCACCCAGGTCACCGACCGCTGCGGCTCCCCCACCACCCGCAGGCTCGCATACGTCGCGATGCCGACATCGGCGAACCGCAGTACCAGAGTGTCGGTCACGGCCACGTCGTCCATTCCGCGCCGGGCGCGGTGACATCCTGGCCATACCGCTGCAGCGCCAGCTCCCGGTAGTGGCTCATGATCGGGCCCGAACTCGGATCCATCCGTAACGGGGGCAACGGTCCGAGCCTGGTCAGCGCGCCTTCGCAGCCGACCGGCTCTGCGGCGGCCGCGACAGCGAGCTGCGGCGCGAGTTCGGCTTCGACCGGAACCACCGCCGTGGCGGTACCCGCCCAATCCGCGGCCCCACCCGGCTCGACTTCCGGATCTGTCCTGAAAGTTCCTCGCGCGCTGTGGTATTCGACCAGTTCACAGGTCAGCTCGGTATTGTCCGACTCCCACGCCACCGCGAACGCCCCCGCCAGCAGGGGCGCCGACACGCCGCTGGCCCAGCGGGCCCGGGCTCCGGCGTCGGTGATCGTGTAGCGCACCGAATCGACGGCCAGCGCGGCAGGCACCTTCAGATCGGCGGCCCGGTCGAGCTTGACCATTGCGCGCCGGTATTCCGGTGTGCCCGGGGCGCAATCGACCACGCCTAGCCCCGCAGCGTGCCGAGCCTCGATCTGGCTCCAGTCCTGGCCGGGTTCGCCGACGCCCTCAAAACCCATCTCCACGAGCGCGTCGGCCCGCCAGATGTTGCCCAGGTGCGCGTCGAGCCGGGCGTACTGGAGCCAGCTGTGCCGCGGCGACGCATCCAGATACTCGCGGGCCTGCTCCACCAGTTGTATCGCCTCCTCGAAGGCGCCCCGGAAGATCGCGATCCAGCTGCGCTGCAACAGGATCCGGTGGATATGAAGCGGTCTGCCCAGCTCCCGCCAGTGCCGCTCGGCGTGTTCCCAGCACTCGTCGGCTTCCTTCAACCGGCCGATGCCGAGCCGGACCAGCCCGAAATACAACCAGCTGCGGGACACGTCGTGGGCACGGGCATGTTCGGCGATCACCGGGTATGCCGCGGTGACCAGGTCCTGTGTCTCGGAATGACGACCGGCAGACCAGGCCGCAGCCCCTCGCTCGAGCTGGGCGCGGGCCGTGGCGAGTTTCCAGTCGCGGGCCTCAGCGCGCGCGCCGGCCCGGCGCAACCACGGCTCGGCCTCGTCGAGGCGACCCGATTCGATGCAGAACCGGCCGTAGCCCAGCGCCGCAGTGACGAAGAGATGGTCGGTCTCGGCGTCGTCGCCATCGGGCGCGGGATACTTCAGGAAGTCGAGCACCTCGGCCCACACCGGCACCGATGCCGCATACAGATCGTCGTCGCACAAGCCGTTCGCGATCAGAATCCTGGTGCGACAGATCAGGTTACGGTACTCGGTTGCCAAATCCGGGTAATATCCACGGGTTTCGACCAGCGCCTCCAGATGCACTCTGGCACTGTCATGCTCACCGCGAGCCGCGGCGAGGCCGGCATCGAGGAACTCGACGCGCCGGGTATAGCGGCAGATCATGTGATCGATGTCGTGGCCGGACATGGTGGTCTGCGCGGCGAGGTCGGGGCGCTGCCCCGAACGGATCGCGACGTAGATCGCCAGACAGTCGCGGATGCGGGAAATACTCTCCACCACACCCTCATACGCGGTCCGTACCAGGTAGATCTCACCGAGCTGGGCGAACACCTCCAGCGCGTGGTCATCGCGGTCGGCCTGCTCGATCAGGGGCAGCTGCGAGACCAGCAGGTCGCGGGCAGCGATCTCGTCGGCAGCCAGCGTCAGGCGACGGGCGCGGTCGAGATCGCCGACGATGGTCACCTCTGCACCATATAAAAGCGGCGGGCGTACCCGGCAGAAGGTCTGCCGGGCACGCCCGCCATGTCGGGAGATCAGCTGCAGGACACCGTGATGGTGAACGGCTTGTTGATCATCCCGGCCATCGGGTTCTTCATGTCGGCACCCGACGCTTCGCCGGAGATGGTGTAGGTGTCCCCGTCGACCTTGACCTCGGCCGAGCCGACCTTTACGCCCATCGCCTCACTCACCGCCAGTGCGCTGCCGTCATAGACCAGGCCGAGCGACTCGACCTTCGGCGTGGCCTCGTCGGTCATCACCACGCCCAGGCCCTGCTGGCCGCCGATCGCGGCGCTGGCCACGTTGATCTTGCCGCCCTGCTTGACGCAGGTGACCGAGTTCAGGTCGAGGCCGGCCAGGTCCGACCCGTCAACCTTGACCTGGGTGTTGCTTCCGGAGCTCACCTTGGTGTCGGTCGCCGACGCGGCCGGCTTGTCCGCGGGCTTGTCGGCGGGCTTGTCGTTCGAGCAGCCCACCAGCACCGCACCCGTCGCGAGCAGTCCCATGGCGCCTGCGATAACTCGATTCACGGTCATTACGTCTTCCCCTTCGTTCCGCGTTGCCCCGATGGCTCCGTCGTGTCCTGAAGTCTTGGCGGGGCCAAGTGCTACCGATCCCAAAAAATGTCGGTTCCCGCAGGTAACGTGGGTTTCGTGACGAAGGACCCAGAGCAGCAGGATCAACCCGACGACGCCGCGACAGCCGAGGAGCCCGCTGTGGTGGAAGGCGAGATCGTTCCCGCAGCCCCGGCCTCGCGCCCGCAGCCCGGGTCGGTCCCGGGGCCGGTTTCCGAGCCGGCCGACACCGGCTACACCGCGGCCGGGGTGCCGACGTTCGATGCGGTCCGGGAGAAGATCGAGACCCGCTACGGCACCGCCATCGGAGCCTCGGAGCTGGCAGCCGAGACGCCTGAGGGCCGCTCTGTCGAGGAGCAGTACGAAAAGCGCCAGCAGGCGGCGGCCGAGCGCCTGCAGCAGATCCGTGAGTCCATGCACAAGTCGGACGACGCCTGATCCGTGCGGACGTTCACACTCGCCGAGCGCCGCGCTCGGCTGGCCCGGCGTCACTTCCTGAGTCGGCCGGCGTCCTCGGTCTCCGATACCACGGGGGCCTTCGTCGGCCTGCACGCGACCGACCCGTCCACCCCGTACCTGTCCCTGTTCGCGCGGCTGCCCGGTTTCACCATCGATGATCTGGACCGCGAGCTGTACGCGCAGCGCACTGTGCTCAAACACCTCGCGATGCGCCGCACACTGTGGATCGTGCGCGCCGGGGACCTGCCGCTGGTGCAGGCCGGGGCCAGCGACCGGGTCGCCGGCAACGAGCAGCGGAAGCTCATCGGCGATGTGGAGAAGGCCGGTGTGGCCGCCGACGGTGCTCAGTGGCTGGCCACCGCGTGTCGGGCGGTGCTGGACCATCTCCACGAGCACGGGCCGACGCCCGCGGCACAACTGCGCGCCGCGCTACCCGAACTCGCCGGCAGTTTCGACCCGGCGCCGGGAAAGCGCTGGGGTGGTGAGACTCCGCTTTCCCCAAGGGTTTTGACGGTGCTCGGCGTGCGCGGCGAGATCGTGCGCGGCCCCAACGAGAGCGGGTGGAACAACTCACGACCGCGATGGACGGTCACCTCTGACTGGCTCGGGACACCGGTGCCGACGGCCGAGCCGGATCACGCCCGCGCCGAGCTGGTGCGGACCTGGCTGCGAACATTCGGCCCGGCCACGGTCACCGACGTCAAATGGTGGTTCGGCAACACCCTGACCTGGGCCCGGCACGCGCTGCGCGATATCGGCGCGGTCGAGGTGGATCTGTCCGGCGTAACCGGTTATGTCCTGCCCGACGACCTCGAGGTCGAGCCGGACGCCGAGCCGTGGGCAGCGCTGCTCCCCGGCCTCGACGTCACCACGATGGGCTGGTTCGACCGTGACTGGTACCTCGGCGATCATCGTTCCCAGGTGTTCGACACCAACGGCAACGGCGGGCCGACGGCGTGGTGGAACGGCCGGATCGTGGGCGGCTGGGGCCAGGATCCCGACGGCCGCGTCCAGTTGCACCTGCTCGAGGAGGCCGGACGTGACGGCACCCGCGCGTTGCAGCAGCGCGCCGACGCGCTGACCGAATGGCTGGCCGGAGCTCGGGCCAATCCCCGCTTCCCTTCACCGCTGTCCAAGCGCTGACGGACGAAACTACGGTTTCTGATGGAAATCAGCCGGATTCCATCAGAAACCGTAGTCTCGGCGCGAAACTCGAACCCTAGGCACTGACCTTGCGCCGCTTGGGTTTCGGAGCGGGCACGTCGATCAGCTCGGCGAGGAACTGGCCGGTGTAGCTGTCCGGGTTCGCCGCCACATCCTCGGGCGTACCCTGCGCGACGACCGTGCCGCCGCCGGCCCCACCCTCAGGTCCCATGTCCACGATCCAGTCCGAGGTCTTGATCACGTCGAGGTTGTGCTCGATGACGATCACCGTATTGCCTTTGTCGACAAGGCCGTTGATCACCTTGAGCAACTTGCGGATGTCCTCGAAATGCAGACCGGTGGTCGGCTCGTCGAGGATGTAGACCGTGCGACCCGTCGAGCGCTTCTGCAGTTCGGCGGCCAACTTGACGCGTTGCGCCTCGCCGCCGGACAGCGTCGGCGCCGGCTGCCCCAACCGCACGTAACCCAGACCGACGTCGACGAGGGTCTTGAGGTAGCGGTGGATCGAGCTGATCGGCTCGAAGAACTCGGCGGCCTCCTCGATCGACAGATCCAGCACCTCGGCGATGGTCTTGCCCTTGTAGTGCACCTCAAGGGTTTCCCGGTTGTACCGGGCGCCCTGGCAGACCTCGCACGGCACATAGACGTCGGGCAGGAAGTTCATCTCGATCTTGATGGTGCCGTCACCCGAGCAGGCCTCGCACCGGCCGCCCTTGACGTTGAACGAGAACCGGCCCGGTTGGTAGCCGCGGACCTTGGCCTCGGTGGTGGCGGCGAACAGTGACCGGATCTTGTCGAACACCCCGGTGTAGGTGGCGGGGTTGGACCGCGGGGTGCGACCGATCGGCGACTGGTCGACGCGAACCAGCTTGTCCAGCTGGTCGAGCCCGTTGACGCGGGTGTGCCTGCCGGGCACCTGCCGGGCGCCGTTGAGCTTGTTGGCCATCACCGAAGCCAGGATGTCGTTGACCAGTGTCGACTTGCCCGAACCGGACACCCCGGTGATCGAGGTGAGCACGCCGAGCGGGAATGCGACGTCGATCTCCTTGAGGTTGTTCTCCCGCGCGCCGATCACGGTGACCTGACGACGCTTGTCGGTGGGTCGCCGGATGGCGGGGACCTCGATGCTCTCCTTACCGGAAAGGTAAGCGCCGGTGATGGATTCGGGGTTGGTCAGCAGATCCTGATACGTGCCGCTGTGCACGATCCGACCGCCGTGCTCACCGGCCGCCGGGCCGATGTCGACGACCCAGTCGGCGTGCGCGATGGTGTCCAGGTCGTGTTCGACGACGATCAGCGTGTTGCCCAGGTCGCGTAGCCGGACCAGGGTGTCGATCAGTCTGCGGTTGTCCCGCTGGTGCAGGCCGATGGACGGCTCGTCGAGCACGTAGAGCACGCCGACCAGTCCGGAGCCGATCTGGGTGGCCAGCCGGATGCGCTGTGCCTCACCACCGGACAACGTGGCGGCCGCCCGTGACAGCGACAGGTAGTCCAGCCCGACGTCGAGCAGGAACCCGAGCCGCGACTGGATCTCCTTGAGCACCTGCCCGGCGATGGCCTGCTCACGCGTGCCCAGGGTCAGGTCGTTCAGGAAATCGGCGCAATCGGCGATCGACAGCTCGGCCACTTCGGCGATGGACTTCGCGCCGTGGTCGCCCGCGGTCATCGTCACGGCGAGGATTTCGGGCTTGAGCCGCGTGCCGTTGCACTCCGGGCACGGGATGTCGCGCATGAAGCCCTCGTAGCGTTCCTTCATCTGCTCCGAGTCGGTCTGCTCCATGCGGCGCTGCAGGAACGCCATCACGCCCTCGAAATCGGCGTAGTACGACCGGGTACGGCCGTAGCGGTTCTTGTACCGGACGTGGACCTGGTGGTCGGAGCCTTCCAGAATTGCCTTGCGCGCCTTGGCCGGCAGCTTCTTCCACGGGGTGTCGATGTCGAACCCGAGCTGATCGCCCAGCCCGGACAGCATCCGGGTGAAGTACTCGGCGCTCTGCCCGACCGCCCACGGCGCGATGGCGCCGCCGGCCAGGGTCAGGTCCGGGTCGGGCACCACCAGTTCGGGGTCGACCTCCTTGCGGATGCCCAGCCCCGTGCACTCCGGGCAGGCACCGTAGGGAGAGTTGAACGAGAACGACCGGGGTTCAAGATCATCGACGGCCAGCGGGTGGCCGTTGGGGCAGGCCAGCTTCTCGGAGAAGCGCTGCTCACGGTGCGGATGGTCGTCCTCGCGGTCGACGAACTCCAGCACCACGATGCCGTCGGCGAGGTTCAGCGCGGTCTCCACCGAGTCGGTGAGCCGCTGCTTGGAGCTGGCCTTGACCGTCAACCGGTCGACGACCACCTCGATGTCGTGCTTTTCCTGTTTCTTGAGCTTGGGCGGATCGGTGAGGGAATGCACGACGCCGTCCACCCGCACCCGGCTGTAGCCCTGGCTGTTGAGCTTCTCGAACAGGTCGACGAACTCGCCCTTGCGGGTGCGGACCACCGGGGCCAGCACCTGGAAGCGCAGGCCCTCGTCCATGGCCAGCACCTGGTCCACGATCTGCTGCGGGGTCTGGCGGGCGATGCGCTCACCACAGACCGGGCAGTGCGGGGTGCCCGCGCGGGCGTACAGCAGACGCAGGTAGTCGTAGACCTCGGTGATGGTGCCCACGGTCGAGCGGGGGTTGCGGTTGGTCGACTTCTGATCGATCGACACCGCCGGCGACAAACCCTCGATGAAGTCGACATCGGGCTTGTCCATCTGTCCGAGAAACTGCCGGGCATAGGCCGACAGCGACTCGACATAGCGGCGCTGCCCCTCGGCGAAGATGGTGTCGAAGGCCAGCGAGGATTTGCCGGACCCGGACAGGCCGGTGAACACGATCAGCGCGTCACGCGGCAGATCGAGGTCGACTCCTCGCAGATTGTGCTCGCGGGCACCCTTCACGATCAGGCGGTCAGCCACGCGTTTCCTTTCCAACGACAGACTTCAGCCCCATGCTATGTGCGGCCACCGACAAGCCCGATACGGTGGCGCTATGACCAGCCCTCACATCGCGGTTGCCGACACCTACACCGGTCATCAGGAGCCGGGGACCGCCGCCCGGCGCACCCTGCCGAACGCCTCGATCGTCAAGGTGTCGGTCGGCCCCATGGACAACAACGCCTACCTGGTGACCTGCAATTCCACCGGCGAAACGCTGCTCATCGACGCCGCCAACGACGCCGAGGTGCTGCTGGACGTGATCAAACAGCAGGCGCCCAAACTGTCTCTGATCGTCACCAGTCACCAGCATTTCGACCACTGGCAGGCGCTGGAGTCTGTGGCAGAGGTCACCGGGGCACCGACGGCCGCGCATGCCCTCGACGCCGAACCTTTGCCGGTCACCCCGGACCGGATCCTGGCCGACGGGGACACCGTCCCTATCGGCGACCTCACGTTCGACGTGATCCACCTGCAGGGGCACACCGAGGGCTCGGTCGCGCTGGCGATGAAAGCACCCGACGGGGTGACACACCTGTTCACCGGCGACTGCCTGTTCCCCGGCGGGGTCGGCAAGACCTGGCAGCCCGGCGACTTCGAGCGGCTACTGGGTGATGTGAGCGCCAAGGTGTTCGACGTCTACGACGACCGCACCGTCGTGTATCCCGGCCATGGAGACGACACCACGCTCGGCGCCGAACGTCCTCATCTCGGGGAGTGGCGCGAGCGCGGTTGGTAGTCGATCAGGCCCGTAGGGCTCAGCTGGTGTGAACGATGAGCACGTCGGTCTTCGACCGGCGTGCCACATTCGCGGGCACAGAGCCCAGCAGGCGGCCTGCGATCGTGCTCAGGCCGACGTTGCCGACCACCAGGAGGTCCGCCTGGACGTCCTCGGCCAGTTCGACGAGCGCGTCGACGGGTGCGCCGACGACCGGCCGCTCCTCGATGTCGGTGGCGCCTGCGGCCTTCGCACGGTCGGTCGCCTCGCGGAGGATGGCGTAGATCGGCGCATTGCCGGCCATCTTGTAGCCCTCGTCCTTCAGCACATCGGCGGCACGCTGGTCTTCGCTCTGGGGGAAGTACGCGGTTGCCACGATCAGCTTGGCATTCGAGCCGGCGGCAATCTGACCGGCGCGGTCGACTGCACGCAACGACGAATCAGATCCGTCCGTGCCGACCACCACGGTTCGATACGCGCTCATCAATACCCTCCCACTTTCAGTTGCAACGCCACCCGAGACAGTAACCCGTTGCCCACTGACCAGGGGTGCGAATCACGACACCCGCACGGCCAACCGACAACTGGACCCACTATTCGGTCCCGAACGGCGAATCGGCACTGATGTTAACCCTCAGGACCGGAAAATCGGTGCTGACCGTGACGTAGTCGACGCCGTTCGAATCCGGGTTGTCGCCAGGACGATTCGCGGCCCGAGTGATCCAGCTCATCTACCTGCGACCGGCCGCCACGCTCGGCAATAGCACTGTCGGAGAGAGCGAGTCGGGTGGTTCAGGTTAATCTTTGCCATCGGTTGAGGGGGTGACACGGTCGCTGACGTGGATCTATCGCTGAATGAGCGTGCCGATGGCGCGGACCGGCGGATCGATCGAGAAACCCGATTCGACGCGCTGGCGGTGGCCGCATTCGCCATTGTGCTGTCCGCGGCCGGGGCCGCCCGGCCTTCGCTGTGGTTCGACGAGGCCGCCACCATATCGGCAGCCACCCGATCGGTATCCCAGCTGTGGGACCTGATCGGCCACATCGACGCCGTGCACGGGCTCTATTACCTGGGCATGCACGGCTGGTTCACCATTTTCCCGGCGACCGAGTTCTGGTCCCGGTTCTCCAGCTGCCTGGCCGTCGGTGGCGCCGCGGCCGGCGTCGTGGTCCTCGGCCGGCAATTCTGCAGCCGGACGGTATCGGTCTGTGCGGGAGTTCTTTTCGCGATACTGCCCAGGATCACCTGGGCGGGCATCGAGGCCCGTTCCTATTCGTGGTCGACGCTGGCGGCAGTATGGCTGACCGTTCTGCTCATCGCCGCCATCCGCCGCGACCGCGTAGCGCTGTGGGTGTCATACGGTGCGCTGCTTGTGGTTTCGATGGTGCTGAACATCTTCGTGGTGCTGATGGTGGTTCCGCACGCCGTCGCCGTGGTGATGCTCGGCACCCGGCGGGCCCGAGCCAGGTGGGCAGCGGTCACCACGGCCGCGGTGTTGGTCATGATTCCCTTCTATCAGTGGTGCAGAGCGCAGAGCTTCCAGGTCGGCTGGATCTCACCGCCGGGGCTGCACACGGTCACCGAAGTCGTCCTGGAGCAGTATTTCGACCACAGCGTGGCTTTCGCGCTGCTGGGAGCCGGGGTGCTCTGCGCACCACTGCTGGTCCGACGGCTGCGGCCCACCGATGACGACACCCGGCGACTGGTGGCCATTGCGGCTGTGTGGGTGATTGCCCCGACCGCGGTGCTCCTGGTGTATTCGGCTGCTGCCCAACCGCTTTACTATCCGCGTTATCTGTGTTTCACGACACCGGCGATGGCCCTCCTGCTCGCCGTGTGTGTGGTGGCTGTGGCCCGAAGCCGGGAGTGGATCACCGCGGCCCTGGCGGTGTTCGCGTTGGCCGCGACACCGAACTACATCACCGTGCAACGCGGCCCATACGCCAAGGAGGGCATGGATTTCAGCCAGGTCGCCGACGTCATCTCCGTGCACTCATCCCCCGGCGACTGCGTGATCTTCGACAACACCACCTCGTGGAAGCCGGGCCCTATCCGTCCCATCACTGCCGCCAGGCCGGCCGCGTACGCCGACCTCGTCGACCCCGGCCGAGGTAAGCCCGCCTGGCAACGAAATCGGTTGTGGGATGCGCACCTCGGGATCTGGGGCGTGGCAGACCAGGTCCGCAAGTGCACGGTCTTGTGGACCGTGTCCGAACGAGACCCTTCGGTGCCCAGCCGACAGAGCGGACAACGGCTACAGCCCGGCCCCCGACTGGACCGCGCCCCGGCCTATCAGGTGCCTGAAAGCATGGGTTTCCACATCGTCGAGCGCTGGCAGTTCAACTTCGCCCAGGTGGTCAAGTCGATCCGGTGACTCAGTCTCGACGGCGGCCGAAGTACATCTCCTGGGTCGCCGAGCACACCAGTTGCCCGGCGCGGTTGTAGACGGTCGCACTGGCCAGGCCGCGCCCGTTGATCCCGCTCGGTGAAACCTGGTCGGACAACACCCAATCCGTCAGATCGGCGGGGCGGTGGAACCAGATGGCGAGGTCGATCAGGGCCGAGAAGACGGTGACCTGGGTGGCACGCCGCATCGTCACCGTGGTGTCCAGCAACGCGGTGCCCGAAAAATATGTCAGCAGACAGCTGTTGACGATGGGATCGTCGGCGACGGGCTCGGCGGGGCGCCACCACATCCGCGTGCGCGCCGGCGGTTCCGGCAGATCGATCGCCAGCCGTGGAGGCGGATCGATGTAGCGCCGCTCGATCCACTGCGGGTTCACCCAGTAGCCGCCGGCCTCGTCGGCGAAGGACTGCAGCTGTTCTTCGACCGGGGTCAGGGTTTCGGGATCCGGCACCGCGGGGCGGGGTTGCTGGTAATCGGCGGCGTCCATGTCGACGCTGAACGAGACCAGCGCTTCCAGCAACACCTCGTCACCTTGGCGGCCGATGACCCGGCGGGTGGACAACGATCCGCCGTCACGCAGGTTGGTCACTTCCATCTGCACCGGATACCGGGCATCGCCGGCGCGCAGCAGGTAAACGTGCAGGCTGTGCGGCAATCGGCCGGGGACGGTGCGACTGGCCGCCATCAGCGCCTGGGCCGCGATATGACCGCCAACGATGTGGTGGCTGGCGTTGTCCCGCTGCTCCGCGACGAAAGTGCCGTCACCCGACTCCGTCAGATCGAGCGTGGACAGGACGTCGGCAAGGGGCAGCATGGGCACGGCAGCATTATTGGATGTGGCGGGTCGCGGTTTGCGACTGGGTGCTGTGTTGCTTGTCGAGTCGACCACGAGAGGCGGAAGTCCCGACGTGAGGTTGCGTTACGAATTGCAGAAGTTCGGCTGGGCGGAGGCATCGCTGGAGTGTGAAGGCCAAGTCGTCGCGATGACTGTTTCCTACTTGCACGATTCCCTGCTGGAGCTCGCCACGGCCGCACGGACGTTGGTTGAGGAAGATGCCGAGGCTCGGGTGATCTTCATGGATGAGCCAGGCGAGCACGAGCTCATCCTGCGACGTCGGGACGACGACAGGGTCGACGCGGAAGTGCGTTGGTATCAGGACTGGAAAAGCTGGGGACACCGGTGCGGAGACGGCGAGATGCTGCTGACGTGCACCACCACTACAGGCGAACTGCGCGATCAGGTTCTGTCAGAGCTACACCGGCTGTTTCGAACCCACGGCGAGGACGGTTATCGCCGGTTGTGGCTCGAGCACGACTTTCCCACGACGGAGATGCGACGCCTGGAGCAAGCTGCGACCGCGACTGGAACTCCGCCCATGCTGTGAATCACCAGGCCGGTCCGAGGGACCGACCTGGTGATTCATCCGAGCGAGTGACGGGACTCGAACCCGTGTAAACGGCTTTGCAGGCCGGTGCCTAACCACTCAGCCACACCCGCATCGATTGGTTACTGTGCCAGTCGCTTCAACGCCCGCCCATAGTTTCGATCTCAATGATCACTAACCGTCGCAGTCCCCTACCGGCCTGCCGACAACTGGTCCGCCCTGCGGCCACCCCGCCGGCGAGTCCTCCCACGGTTCCTGCCGCCCGTACGGCGTGAGGTCGAGGAACGGGTAACCCACCGAGGTGTGGTCGAGGCCGCGGGCAAAAGTCGAGTAGGTGTGGAACACCTCGTCGCCGCGGCGCAGGAAGACACTGGCTCCCGGCCAGTCGCCCCGCAGGTCGTCGTCGCCGAAACCGTCGGCACGCAACTCATCAGCGGACTTGTAGTTGTATTCGATTGGGGCACGGGCCGGGTCGAGCGTCACGTGGTAGTCGTAGGTGAAGTCGCCATCGCGCGACGAGTACCACGGAAACGTCCAACCGTGCGCGTCCCGGTACGTCGCGATACTGGCATATGGCGCACGGGACACACAGGCGAACGTGACATCCTTGCCGTGCAACAGATCTCGGTCCTGTGCGGTGAACGTCAGATCGGCCGCGGCCGTGCAACTCGGGCAGCCCTGATCGATCGCGTCGATCCACATGAAATGGTGGATGTAGAGCTGGCTGCGGCCTTCGAACAGGTCGACCAGTCGCACTTCGCCGTCCGGCCCCTCGAACGTGTAGTCCTTCTCCACCTTCACCATCGGCAGCCGGCGTCGTTGGGCGTTGACCTCGTCGCGCAAGTGCGTCACCTCGCGTTCGGCGGCCAGCAGCTTCTTGCGCGACTCCAGCCACTCGTCCCGGGTGACGACGTCTGGGTAGGCATTGAGCGTCAGCGGCATCGAAATCACTCCTCGGATCGGTCCTATACGAGTGAGACCCGTGCCGTCGGCGAAACTCATCGCGCGCGAGCGTGCGCAAAGTGTTGGTGTTACGCGGCGTGTCCAGGAGCAGACACGCACACTCGCGGTGCAACTACCGGGTGCGGCGGCCGGACCGGAACGAGGCGAACGCCCCGAGCACGGCGAGCACCGCGAATGCGGCAAAGAGCCAACGTGCCGCAGCCGCGTCCGCCGTTGCGCTCAGATTGACGACGACCCCGGCGAGCCCCGCACCGAACGCACCGCAGATCAGTTGCACGGTGTTGATCGCCGCCGCCGCGGCGGGACCCTCCGCCGGATCGTCCACGCTGCTCATCGCCCACGCGGACAGGTGGGGCCAGGCGATACCGATACCGGCGCCGGTGACCGCGAGCGCCGCTGCCCACATGAGCACCTGCCACGGCGCCATGCCGTCGCGGATCAACAACGCGCCCGCCAGCAGACCGGCTGCCATCACGATCGGCGCGAATGCCACCGTGCGCACGATCACCCGTCGGTTCTGCAGCGACGCACTGACGATCTCCCCCGCCGTCCACCCGACCGACAGCACCGCGGCGAAGAACCCGGCCATCACCGGCGTCAGATGCGCCAGGCGTTGGCCGAACAACGGCACGTACATGTCGACCATGGTGGCGGCCATCAGCACACCGAGGCTCAGATAGATCCACTTGAGCGGACCCGGACCGAACGTGCTGGGCGGCAGCACGGATGCGCCGGCGCGACGGTCGACCACCAGGAACACCGCGACCAGCGCCACCCCGAGGCCGAGCAGTGCCGCGGTGGCCCGCCAGTCGTGCGGGATGCCGGCGACACTCACCGCCATGGCTGCGCCGCCCAGCACCGTCAGTGACCGCACCGGAATGCCGGGGGCCGGAGTGGATGTCGCGCCGTCACGGCCGGGCAGTGCGACCGGCACCAGCGCGGCCATCGCGATGGTCAGCACGACGAGCACGCCGAAGGCCCACCGCCAATGCCCGAACTGCGCGAACAGCCCGCCCGAGGCCGGACCGATCACCGTGCCGACTCCCCACATCGCCGAAACCAGCGCAGAGGCCTTGGTCCACAACGTATTCGGCAGCGCGGTGTTGATCACGGCGTACCCCAGGCCGGCCAACAGTCCCCCGGCGAAACCCTGCACGGTACGCCCGGCGAGCAGGATCTCCATGCTCGGCGCCAGCGCGCAGCCCAGGCTTCCGGCACCGAACACCGTGAGCCCCAACAGGTATGCCTGTCGCGGCCCCAGCCGCATCAGCGTCGAGTGAACCGTGGTGGCGGCGACCACCGAGGCAACCAGGTACACCGTCGTCACCCAGGCGTAGAACCGCTGGCCACCGATCTCGGCCACCGCACTGGGCAGCAGGCTGATGGTCAGGAACTCGTTGGTGGCATACAGCAGCACGCCGCCGGCCAACACGGTGGACGCGCCCAGGTGTCGGCCACCCAACAACTGGCGCCAGGTCCCGGTATCGGGCGTCACGGTGTCGGTCACATCGATGACGCTAGAAGCTGAACCCCCGTTGAGGTCAACACCGGCTACTTCAGGCCGGCCGCGTCCATCCCTCGCAGCTCCTTCTTCAGGTCCTGGATCTCGTCGCGGATGCGCGCCGCCAGCTCGAACTGCAGATCCCGCGCCGCGGTCATCATCTGCTCGGTCAGATCCTTGATCAGGTCCGCCAGTTCGGCGCGCGGCATGTTCGTGGTGTCGCGGCCTTCCACGATGCCGGCACTGACCGCCCGTCCGGGTTCACCCTGAGCCCGACGGCCGCGCGATGCGTTGCGCCCCGAACCGCCGACCTCGACCGACTCGGTGTCGTCCGCCTCACGGTACACCTGATCGAGGATGTCGGCGATCTTCTTGCGCAGCGGCTGCGGGTCGATCCCGTTGGCCTCGTTGTAGGCGATCTGCTTGGCCCGGCGGCGTTCGGTCTCGTCGATCGCCTCCCGCATCGAGTCGGTGATCTTGTCGGCGTACATGTGCACCTCGCCGGACACATTGCGCGCCGCGCGGCCGATGGTCTGGATCAGGCTGCGTGTGGAGCGCAGGAAGCCCTCCTTGTCGGCGTCGAGGATCGCGACCAGCGACACCTCGGGAAGATCGAGGCCCTCACGCAGCAGGTTGATGCCGACCAGCACGTCGTACTCGCCGAGGCGCAGCTGGCGCAGCAGCTCGACCCGCCGCAGGGTGTCGACCTCGGAATGCAGGTACCGGACCTTGATGCCGAGCTCCAAGAGATAGTCGGTCAGGTCCTCGGCCATCTTCTTGGTCAGCGTGGTGACCAGCACGCGCTCATCGCGCTCGGTGCGGGCCCTGATCTCGCCGATCAGATCGTCGATCTGGCCCTTGGTCGGCTTCACCACCACCTTGGGGTCGACCAGCCCGGTCGGGCGGATCACCTGTTCGACGAACTCGCCGCCGGCCTGGCTGATCTCGTACGCGCCCGGGGTCGCCGACAGGTACACCGTCTGCCCGATCCGGTCGGCGAATTCCTCCCAGGTCAGCGGCCGGTTGTCGACGGCCGAGGGCAGCCGGAAGCCGAAGTCCACCAGGTTGCGCTTGCGCGACATGTCGCCCTCGTACATGCCGCCGATCTGGGGCACGGTGACGTGGGATTCGTCGATGACGAGCAGGAAGTCCTCGGGGAAATAGTCCAGGAGTGTCGCGGGGGCCGAACCCGCCGGACGGCCGTCGATGTGGCGCGAATAGTTCTCGATGCCCGAGCAGAACCCGACCTGCTTCATCATCTCGACGTCGTAGTTGGTGCGCATCCGCAGCCGCTGGGCCTCCAGCAGCTTGCCCTGCCCCTCCAACTCGGCCAGCCGCGCCTCAAGTTCGGCCTCGATGGTCGCGATGGCGTGCTCCATGCGCTCCGGCCCCGCCACGTAGTGGGTGGCCGGGAAGATCCGCAGCGAGTCGACCTGCCGGACGATGTCGCCGGTCAGCGGGTGCAGGTAGTACAGCGCCTCGATCTCGTCACCGAAGAACTCGATCCGGACCGCGAGCTCCTCGTAGGACGGGATGATCTCGACGGTGTCACCGCGCACCCGGAACGTGCCGCGGGTGAACGCCATGTCGTTGCGGTTGTACTGGACGTCGACAAGCAACCGCAGCAGCCCGTCGCGCGGGACCTCCTGACCGACCTCCAGCTCCACCGAACGGTCCAGGTAGGACTGCGGTGTGCCCAGGCCGTAGATGCACGACACCGAGGCCACCACCACCACATCGCGCCGCGACAGCAGACTCGAGGTCGCCGAGTGCCGTAGGCGCTCGACATCGTCGTTGATCGAGCTGTCCTTCTCGATGTAGGTGTCGGTCTGGGCGATGTACGCCTCGGGCTGGTAGTAGTCGTAGTACGAGACGAAGTACTCAACGGCGTTGTGCGGCAACATCTCCCGCAGTTCATTGGCCAGCTGCGCGGCCAGTGTCTTGTTGGGCGCCATCACCAGGGTGGGCCGCTGAAGCCGCTCGATCAGCCACGCCGTGGTGGCCGACTTTCCGGTTCCGGTGGCACCCAGCAGCACGACGTCACGCTCGCCGGACGTGATCCGGCGCTCCAGCTCGTCGATGGCGGCCGGCTGGTCACCGGCCGGGTCGTACTCACTGACCACCTCGAACCGGGCGCCGGTGCGGACGATCTCATCGACAGCCCGGTACTCCGAATGCGCGAGCACGGGGTGTTCGGTCGCGAAGGCCATGCTCACCAGCGTAGAACTGTGCACCGACAACTTCCTCCTGCGTTCGCTCCCCGCGTAGGCTTGCCCCATCCACCCGCCCAAGCACGAGACATTCGACCTGGTGGCCCGCACGAACACCGACCCCAAGGGCATCGTGCGGGCCGTCGACGTCTACACCGTCGAGCCCTGGGGCCTGTACATGGCCCGCCCGACGCCCGGCCGGGCCCAGTTCCATTACCTCGAATCGTGGCTGCTCCCCTCGCTCGGGCTGCGGGCCAGCGTGTTCCATTTCAGCCCCGGCCACGAGCGTGACCAGGACTTCTACCTCGACGTCGGCAGCTACACCGCCGGCCCGGACATCTGGCAGTCCGAGGACCACTACCTGGATCTGGTGATCCGCACCGGACGCGGAGTCGAACTGTGCGATGTCGACGAGTTGTTGACCGCGGTCCGGCACGGCCTGTTGAGCCCAGAGGTCGGCGAACAGGCGGTGCAAACCGCCGCCACCGCCATCGAGGGCCTGGCGAGCTGCGGCTATGAGCTTGATCAGTGGTTGGCCGGCAACGGAATGGCCCTCACGTGGCGGGGAGCGTAAGGTCAGGATTCATGAGCTCAGCTAAGTACGCCTGGGGAGCCCTCCCCGCGCTGGCAGGACTGCTCACCGGCGCGCTGTTGATTCCCGCTGCGGCACAAGCCGACCCCGAGGCGCCGCCTCAGGTGGAACCGCTGCCCGATCAGCAACTCCACAACGTCACGTACCGGGCCAGGATCGACGGGGTGTCGCGCAACGCGACCATCGCCTACAAGATCGACGACCAGAACATCAACACCGCCGACCCGTCCATGCTGCCGGGCCGGATCTTCGAAGCCACCGGTGTGGTGTCGAATCCGGAGACCGCGGGCATGGCGGTCCGCATCGACTGGCCGTACTCGGCCAACCTGCATTGCGAGATCTTGGTGGACGACCAGATCGTCGCCCAGGCCGACACCTTCGTCGGCCCGCGGCTGACCCGGCCCAAGGACGATCCGAACTACGGCAGCCTGCCCTGCGGCGCCCCGCTGAGCACCCCGGTGCCGGGCACCACCACCGACACCTCCCAGACGGGCGCCGAGCCGGCGCTCACGCCGGCTGACCCCGCGGTCCCACCGCCCGCGGAACCCGAGCCACCGGCCGCGTAGCTCTCAGCGCTTCAGCCAGGACTCGACCGTGTGCCGGGTGTCGTTGATGTGCGCCGCCATCAGAGCGGCCGCCAGCTCCGGATCACGGTTCTCGATCGCTGCGAGGATCGATTCGTGATAGTCGTTGGCGTTGGGCTCCAGACGTCCGAAGATCGCACCGACCGGCAGGAACATCCTCCGACGGGCGTCGGCCACCGCGTCCAGCAGCCGGCCGTTCTGCGAAGCCTGGGCGATGCCGAGATGAAACGCGGAGTCCAGGGTCTGGAAGTCGGTGGTGTGCCGAGCCGACTGGTCGTTCATCGCGGTCTGCAGCGCAGATTCCATTCCTTTGAGCAGCTTGCGCAGCTCGGTCACATCGGTGGCACGGCGTCGCTCGGCCGCCAGCCGGGTGGCCCCGGTTTCCACGATGACGCGGTAGTCGAAGGCATCGCGGATCTCGCGCTTGTTGCGGCGCAACTCCCGGCGCATCGCGGCCGGGTCATACTGCGGCGCCTGGACGGTGAACCCACCGCCACGACCGCGCCGCACGGTGATCAACCCCTCCCCCTCCAGAACCGCCACGGCGGCCCGCACGGTGGTGCGGGAAACGTCGAGCATGTCGGAGAGTTCGCGCTCGGTGGGCAGCCGGTCACCGGGCCGGAACTGACCGAGTTCCAAGGCCCGCCGCATCTGGTCGACCACCAGCTCATGGGCGGCGATCTGGCGAACCGGAACCAATGCCGGCTTGGCAGTTGACATGCGTCCCCCCTTCGGACGATCCAAACGCTACCGCACGGTCGAGACCGACGGCCCGAACAATTGACCGTCAGGTCAGTGGAAGCGAAACCTGTTGTGGCCCAGTGACCTAGGGCCGCCAGTCCGTCGCGTCGGCCCACTTCCAGGCGCGGCGGTAGGCATCAAGGAACCACGGTTCCTTGGCCACGGCATAGTCGGGCGTGGCCAGTGCGGCACGCTTGGCGGCCAGGTAGTCGGCCTGCACGCTGGGGTTGGCCCGCAGCCAGTCGACGAACATCAGGGCGAACCGCTGGTTGGGCCTGCCGTCCACCCGAATGTGCACATTGGTCGGCCGGCCCGGATCCGCCGAGGCATGGAAGCGCTTGTGCCACAATGCCGGATCGTCATCGTGCCGGGTGTCTGCGGTGACACCCGGCACCACCGGATAACCCGCCGCCAACAGCGCGTCGGCCAGTTCGTCGGCGACCGCGAGAGACTCGACCGTCACCTGTACATCGATGACATCCTTGGCATCCATCCCGGGCACCGCGGTCGACCCGATGTGGTCGATACGCACCGCGCGGTGTCCGCAGGCGGTGTTCAGCCGGGCCACGATCCGGCGGGCCTGATCCGGCCACGTCGGGTCATAGGGCACCACGGCGGCGTCGCGACGGGCCGGCTGCCGGATCGTCAGGTTGTGCGCGAACGGCAGGATCCGCTCGTGCCACAGGGCGCGGGCCTGCTCGACGACGGCGCCGGGGCTGCCCGAGTTGTCCAGCCAGACATCGGCGACGGCGCGACGCTGCTCCTCGGTGGCCTGCGCGGCGATACGGGCGCGGGCATCTTCCTCGCTGAATCCGCGGTACTCGATGAGCCGCTTGACGCGCAGTTCCGGGTCGGCGTTGACCACGATGACCAACGGGAACATCGGTGCCATCTGGGACTCCACCAACAGCGGGATGTCCTCGACGATCACCGCATCCTCGTGAGCCGCGGCGATGAGCTCCGACCGGCGGTGCGCCACCAGCGGATGCACGATGCCGTTCAAGGTGGCGCGCTTCTCGTCGTCACTGAAGGCGACCGCCGCCAGAGCGGGACGGTTCAACGCCCCCTCGGGTAACAGGATCCCGTCGCCGAACGCCTCGACCAGCTTGGCCAGTCCCTCGGTTCCGGGTTCGACCACCTCACGCGCGATGACATCACCGTCGACGATGATGCCGCCGAGATCGCTGAATGTAGCCGACACTGTTGACTTCCCGGCGCCGATACCGCCGGTTAACCCGATGCGAAGCACGCCCAACAGTCTGTCAGGCCCCGCAAACGACGAACGCCCCGACCCAAAGGGCCGGGGCGTTCGTTGCTGTACTACTTATGCGTTGCCTGCGAGCTTCTCGCGCAGGGCAGCCAGCTGTGCGTCGCTGGCCAGCGTGCCACCAGTGGACTCCTCCGACCGCGAGGAACCGTTGGACACCGGACGGGCAGCTTCCTCGGCCTCGGCCGCGGCGAACTTCTCCATCTGAGTGGTGTGCATCTTGTGCCGGCGCTCGGCCTCGGCGTAGCGGGCCTCCCACTCCTCCCGCTGCTTGTCGAAGCCTTCGAGCCATTCGTTGGTCTCGGCGTCGAAGCCCTCGGGGAAGATGTAGTTGCCCTGCTCGTCGTAGCTGTCGGCCATGCCGTACTTCGACGGGTCGAACTCCTCGGTGTAGTCCTCGTTGGCCTGCTTGAGGCTCAGCGAGATCCGGCGACGCTCCAGGTCGATGTCGATGACCTTGACCATCGCGTCGTCGCCGACCTGGACCACCTGGTCCGGGACCTCGACGTGGCGCTCGGACAGCTCCGAGATGTGCACCAGGCCCTCGATGCCCTCCTCGACGCGGACGAACGCACCGAACGGCACCAGCTTGGTGACCTTGCCCGGGACGATCTGACCGATCGCGTGGGTGCGGGCGAAGTGGCGCCACGGGTCTTCCTGAGTCGCCTTGAGCGACAGCGAAACCCGCTCGCGATCCATGTCGACGTCGAGCACCTCGACGGTGACCTCGTCGCCCACCTGAACCACCTCGGACGGGTGATCGATGTGCTTCCAGGACAGCTCGGAGACGTGCACCAGGCCGTCGACGCCGCCAAGATCGACGAAGGCGCCGAAGTTGACGATCGACGAGACGACACCCTTGCGGATGGCGCCCTTCTGCAGCTGGTTGAGGAACTCGCTGCGGACCTCGGACTGGGTCTGCTCCAGCCAGGCGCGGCGGCTCAGCACCACGTTGTTGCGGTTCTTGTCGAGCTCGATGATCTTGGCCTCGATCTCCTTGCCGATGTACGGCTGCAGATCGCGGACACGACGCATCTCGACCAGCGATGCGGGCAGGAAGCCACGAAGACCGATGTCGAGGATCAGGCCGCCCTTGACGACCTCGATGACGGTGCCCTTGACGGCCTCGTCCTTCTCCTTGAGCTCCTCGATGGTGCCCCAGGCACGCTCGTACTGAGCGCGCTTCTTGGACAGGATCAGGCGGCCTTCCTTGTCCTCCTTGGTGAGAACGAGGGCCTCGACCTCATCGCCCACGGAAACGACCTCGTTGGGGTCGACGTCGTGCTTGATGGAGAGTTCGCGGGAAGGAATGACACCTTCGGTCTTGTAACCGATGTCGAGCAGGACCTCGTCACGGTCAACCTTGACGATGGTTCCCTCGACGATGTCGCCATCGTTGAAGTATTTGATGGTTTTGTCGATGGCGGCGAGAAAGTCCTCAGCCGAGCCGATGTCGTTGACGGCTACTTGCGGCGAGGTGACGGAGGGAGAGGGCATGTGGTGGGTTGCTCCGGACAGGTTTACTAGTAGGGACATTGATATTGCTGGTATTGCTGTAGTGCGTTCGTACTCATCCGTGGCAGTGACCAGACGGTGTCAAGCTGTGCACACAGATACGTAACGAGGGTACTCGACCAGGCACACGCAGGACAAACCGCCCCCGCGACGGGGGTACCGGCAGCCCGCCGCACCGTCGTCCGAATTTGTGCCGGGCACGCAGCCTACCCACGGCTACGCTTCTGCAGGTGGCGTACTCCCCGACCCCAGGCCCGGTCCACCGGCCGTGGTTTCCGATCACCGCACCAATGCCCAGACCGGTCCGCAAGGTCGGCGCCCCGCTGGCCGCGATCATCGCCTGCGGCGTCGTCATCGGCGCCCTGGTGCTGCTGTTCACCGCGCTCAACCCGGTCGGCGCGATCATCGGCTTCACGCTGTCCAGCATCGTGATGACCGGCGCGGTGTTCGCCTATCTGTGGCTGGACCGCTGGGAACCGGAACCGCCCCGCCTGCTCCTTCTGGCCTTCGGCTGGGGCGCCGCGGTCGCCGTGGTGCTGTCCCTCGTGCTGAGCCTGTTCACCGATGCGCTGCTGGCACCCGGTGTGGACTCGGCCGAATCGGCACACAGTTTCGCCTCGGTGGCGATCCGGGCACCGTTCATCGAAGAGGCCGCCAAGGGCCTGTTCCTGCTGATCATGATGACCGGGCGGCGCCGCAACGAGCTCAACTCACTGACCGACTGCCTGGTGTACGCCGGCCTGGTCGGCCTCGGTTTCGCCTGGCTCGAAGACATCATGTACATCTCCAGCGCCGATTCGCTGGCCGGA
The DNA here is from genome assembly GCF_048282725.1 of Mycobacterium sp. 48b. Lineage (NCBI taxonomy): Bacteria > Bacillati > Actinomycetota > Actinomycetes > Mycobacteriales > Mycobacteriaceae > Mycobacterium > Mycobacterium sp. 48b. The sequence continues at coordinate 3,529,698 of NZ_JBLVUL010000001.1, read as the reverse complement.
TCGCTCGTCACCGCGGCGATGCGCCTCATCATGGCGCCGTTCGCCCACTCGCTGTTCACCACGATGACCGCGATCGGCGTGTACTTCGCGCTGCAGCGGCGCAGCACCGGCGCCAAACTGCTCTGTGTCCTCGCCGGCTACCTGGGTGCGGTGTTCATGCACGGGCTGTGGAACGGTTCGTCGCTGGTGGGCGCCGGCACCTATTTCATCGTCTACGCGGTCTGGATGGTGCCGATCTTCGTCATCATGATCGTGGTGGCGGTCACCAGCCGCCGCCGCGAGCAGCATGTGGTGGCCGCCAAACTGCCCGGCATGGTCGCCGCCGGGCTGATCACCCCCAACGAAGCCACCTGGCTCGGGTCGTTGAAGACCCGCCATGCCGCGATCAGGCAGGCCACGCTGGCCGGCGGACGTCCCGCGGGCAAGGCCGTCGCGGCATTCGCCGCCGCCGTCGTCGAACTGGCCTTCGTCCGCGACCGCATCGACCGCGGCTTCGGCGACGCGCAGGTGTACGCATTGCAGCAGGAAGAGGTGTACTCGGTGGCCGCCACGCGGTCGGCCGCACCGATCCTGCACTGGATGTCCAACTACAGCGCCCCGGTGGCCATGCCGCCGCATCCGGGGCCGCCGCGATTCGGCTGAGCCCGGTGGTGCTCCCTCAGTTTCTGCCCACCAGCGGGCCCGTGCTGCCGACGCTGTTCGTGCTCGCCGACGATCGTGCGCGAAACATTCTCAACCGCACGCATATTCGCAGCCGAATCGAACGGGCGATGGCGGTTGCGCTGGTCGTGCTGGGCCTGGGGCTGGGCGCCGACGCACGCTAGTGAGCGGCCCCAGCCCATGCGCCGCTAGTGAGCGGCGGCGTCCCAGCTGGGGCCGTACCCCACCGACACCTCCAACGGCACATCCAGCGGGTAGGCGTTGCCCATGTGCTCGCGCACCAGCGCTTCCAGGGTGTCCCGCTCCCCCTCCGCCACCTCGAACAGCAGCTCGTCGTGGACCTGCAGCAGCATCCGTGACGTCAGCCCGGCTTCCTTGATCGCCGCGTCGACGTTGATCATCGCCACCTTGATGATGTCGGCGGCGCTGCCCTGGATCGGCGCGTTGAGGGCGGCCCGCTCAGCTGCCTCACGCACATTGCGGTTGCTGCTGTCGAGTTCAGGCAGGTAGCGACGACGGCCCAGCACGGTCGAGGTGAAACCGTCCTTGCGGGCCTGGTCGACCACGTCACGCAGGTAGTCACGCACCCCGCCGAACCGGTCGAAGTACTGCTCCATCTGCACCTTGGCCTCTTCGGTGGAGATCTTGAGCTGGCTGGCCAGCCCGTAGGCGCTCAGCCCGTAGGCCAGGCCGTACGACATCGCCTTGACCCGTCGCCGCAGCTCCGGGGTTACCTCGTCGATCGGCACCGAGAACGCCCGCGACGCCACGAACGAGTGCAGGTCCTCACCGGTGTTGAACGCCTCGATCAGGCCTTCGTCGCGGGACAGGTGCGCCATGATCCGCATCTCGATCTGGCTGTAGTCGGCGGTCATCAACTCGGAGTACGGCCCGTCAGGGCGACCTCCAACGACGAACGCGTCGCGGATGCGGCGGCCCGCCTCGGTGCGGATCGGGATGTTCTGCAGGTTCGGCTCGGTCGACGAGAGCCGCCCGGTCGCCGCGATGGTCTGGTTGAACGTGGTGTGGATCCGGCCGTCGGACGCGACCGCGTTGAGCAAGCCGTCGACGGTGACCTTGAGCCGGGTGGCGTCCCGGTGCGCCAGCAGATGCTGCAGGAACGGATGTCCGGTCTTGTCGAAGAGTGACTGCAGCGCATCGGCGTCGGTGGTGTAGCCGGTCTTGGTGCGCTTGGTTTTGGGCATCTCGAGCTCGTCGAACAACACCGCCTGCAACTGCTTGGGCGAGCCGAGGTTGATCTGCTTGCCGATCACCGCGTAGGCGGCCTCGGCGGCGTCGCGGATCTGGTCGGCGAACTCGCTCTGCAACTCCTGCAGTTTGTCCAGGTCGACGGCGATGCCGATCGACTCCATCTCGGCCAGCGCCCGCTGCACCGGCAGCTCCATCCGGCCCAGCAGGGACGACGAGTCGATCCGGGCCAGTTCCTCGTCCAACGCATCGGCGAGGTCGAGCACCGCGCAGGCCCGCAGGATCAGTGTCTGCACTGCCTGCTCGTCCACCCCTTCAGAGTCATCCAGCAGTGAAAGCTGTTGCTGCTCAGGAGTTTCGGCGCGGAGTTCGCGCCGCAGATAGCGCACGGCCAGGTCGTCGAGGGCGAAGCTGCGCTGCCCCGGGCGCACCAGGTACGCGGCCAGTGCGGTGTCGGAGGTGACCCCGCGCAGCGTCCAGCCGCGCCCGGCCAGATCGTGTATGGCCAGCTTGGCCTCGTGCAGCGCCTTGGGCGGGCCGGGGTCGCCCAGCCAGCGCGCCAGCGCCTCCTCGTCCTCGGGTGTCAGCGTGGCGGTGTCTATGTAGCGCCCGTCGCCGTCGGCCGCCACGATGGCCAGTGCGGTGGCGTCGGCGTCGTAGGCCAGGTGCGTGCCGACCACGGCGAGCCCGAACCGGTTACCCAGGCTGTGCTCGGCGAGCCAGGCCGCCAGCTCACCGGGCTCCAACGCCCGGCCACGCACATCGAACCCGTGCTCGACCTCGGGCTCGGAGGCGACCAGCGTCTCGAACAGCCGGTCACGCAGGACCCGGAACTCCAGGTCGTCGAACAGCCGGTGGATCTGGTCGCGGTTCCAGGGCTGCATCCGCAGCGTGTCCGGCGTCTGGGCCAACGGGACATCGCGGACCAGGTCGGTCAGCTCACGGTTGAGCACCACGCTCGACAGGTTGGCCCGCAGCGAGTCACCTACCTTGCCCTTGACCTTCTCGACGTTGTCGACCAGGGCCTGCAGTGAGCCGTACTCGACGATCCACTTGGTGGCGGTCTTCTCGCCGACCCCGGGGATGCCCGGCAGGTTGTCGCTCGGGTCCCCGCGCAGCGCGGCGAAATCCGGATACTGCGTCGGCGTCAGCCCGTACTTCTCCACCACCGCGTCCGGGGTGAACCGGGTCAGCTCGCTGACCCCCTTGCGCGGGTAGAGCACGGTGACGTTGTCGGTCACCAACTGCAGTGAGTCACGGTCGCCGGTGACCACCAGCACCCGGTAGCCCTCCTGCTCGGCCTGGGTGGCCAGGGTGGCGATGATGTCGTCGGCCTCGAAGCCGGGTTCGGCCATCGCCGTGATGCCCAGCGCGCCGAGTACCTCTTTGGTGATGTCGATCTGGCCGCGGAACTCGTCGGGCGTCGCAGACCGGCCTTCCTTGTATTCCGGGTACTTGTCCTTGCGAAACGTCTGCCGCGACACGTCGAACGCAGCCGCCACATGGCTGGGCTGCTCGTCACGCAGCAGGTTGATCAGCATCGAGGTGAACCCGTAGACCGCATTGGTGGTCAGCCCGCCCTGCGTCTTGAAATTCTCGGCGGGCAACGCGTAGAACGCCCGGAAAGCCAGCGAATTGCCATCCAGCAGCATCAGTGTGGGCTTGTCGTCAGCGGTGGGGTTCGGTGCGTTCTTCGTCTCGGTCTTCGCGGGGCTCACGGCCCTCACTCTATGCGGGGCCACCGACGCGCAGACGGCGACGAGCCATCTCGATCAAGACCCTGGCGGCCGGGCTCATCGGGCCCTGCGCGCGCCACGCGAACACCAACCGGCCGCGCAGCTCGGGTGTGATGGGCAGCGGGTGCAGCGCGGCCCGTGCGACGGCCACCGCTTCCGGCAACACCGCGACCCCGAGCCCACGCTCGGCCAGCTCGGCCAACGCGTGCGGGGTGCTGGCCTCGAACGCGACCCGTGCCGACATCCCGGCCGCGCGGCAGGCCCGGTCGAACTGGTGGCGGATGCCTGCGCCGATCGGCAGTGCGATGACCGGCTGGTCCGCGAGATCGCGCAGCCCGACCCTGCGGCGTCGATGCCACGGGTGGTCACCTGCCACCGCTGCGACGATGCGCTGATCGGTGACCACCTCGGCGGCCAGCCCGGCGGGCAGTTCGTCGCCCACCGACACGATGGCCGCGTCGAGTCGCCCCGAGTGCAGCCCGTCCATCAGCGCGTCGGATTCGTCGGTGGTCAGCGTGATGTCGACCAGCGGGTGTGCCGCATGGAACTCGGCGAGCAGGCCCGGCATGTCGAAGTCGTGGGCCGTGACGGTGCCAACCACCACCGAGCCCCGCACCAGCTCACCGAGTTCCTCGACCGCGGTCCGGGCTGCGGCGACGGCGGCCAGTGCCGCCCGGGCGTGCGGCAACACGGCTTCGCCGGCGGCGGTCAGCCGAACCGCGCGCCTGCTGCGGTCGAACAGTTGCTGGCCGAATTCACGTTCCAGGTGACGGATCTGGGCGCTGACCGCCGGTTGCGCAACGTGCACCCGCTCGGCCGCACGGGTGAAGTTGGCCTCCTCGGCCACTGCGACGAAGTATTCGAACTGCCGCAATTCCATAAGTAATGACAATAGTTTATGGATGAACTATGTATTGGACTTATCGATTGGCGCTGACGACGCTGGAGACATGTCCACAGCACCGATCGTCATCGCCGGAGCCGGTATCGGCGGGCTCACCGCCGCTCTCACCCTGCACGCCAGGGGCTTTCAGGTCACGGTCCTCGAAAGCGCCCGCGAGCTACGCGCCCTCGGCGTGGGCATCAACCTGCTGCCCCACGCGGTACGGGAACTGACCGACCTCGGCCTCGGCGAGGACCTGCTGGCCATCTCCGCGACCCCGGCCGCCATCGATTTCTACCGCCCCGACGGCGCGTTGCTGTTCCGCGAGCCTCGCGGACTCGAAGGCGGCTACGGCCACCCGCAGTGCTCGGTGCACCGCGGCCGGCTACAGATGTTGCTGCTCGACGCGGTCCGGTCCCGGCTGGGCCCCGACGCGGTGCGCACCGGGGCTGCCGTCACCGATTTCGACGAAACCGACGACCACGTGCGCGTGACCACCCACATCGGCCCGTTCACCGCCGAGGTGCTCGTCGGCGCCGACGGGGTGCACTCGAAGGTCCGCCGGCAGTTGCATCCGGGCACCGACCCACTCGCGTGGTCCGGCGTTCGGATGTTCCGTGGCGCCAGCGGTATTCGGCCGTTCCTCGACGGTCGCACGATGGCCATCGTCAAGGGGGACGACGGGGTCGAGCTGGTCACCTACCCGATCGGCGGCAATCAGGTGAACTGGGTACTGCAGGTCGCCGAGACCACGCCGGGTCCGCTTCCCGGGGACGCGAACTGGAACACCCGGGTCGATCCCGCGGCAGTGGCGGCGCGCATGTCGGGCTGGCGCCTGGACTGGCTGAACCCGGCCGAGCTGGTAGCCCGTTCCGAGGCGGTATTCGAGTACCCGATGGTCGACCGGGAGCCGTTGTCCCGCTGGGGCACTCGACACGTCACACTGCTGGGCGACGCAGCCCACCCGATGTATCCCGTCGGCGCCAACGGCGGTTCACAGGCCATCCTCGATGCCCGCGCCCTCGCCGACGAACTGGCCGCCGGCCGTGGCATCGCAGGCTACGAGGCCCGTCCTATCCCGGAGACCACGGCCGTCGTCCACGCCAATCGCCGGATGCATGCGGGCGATCCGCAGGATCTGGCCCGCGTCACCGCCGACTACCGGCGAAACACCCTCGCGGACAGGAGCTCCCGATGACCACATATGTACTGATACCCGGGGCGTGCCACGGCGGCTGGTGCTTCGACGACCTCGCCGCCGAACTGCGCACCGACGGCCACCGGGTGCTGACGCCAACACTGACCGGGGTGGCCGAGCGCGCTCACCTGGCCCATGCCGGGGTCAACCTGGAGACCCATGTCGCCGACGTGATCGCAGAGATGCGCGCGCACCAGGTGACCGATGCGGTTCTCGCCGGGCACAGCTACGGCGGCATGGTGATCACCGCTGTGGCCGACCGCATCCCGGACCGGATACGCGCGCTGGTCTACCTGGACGCATTCGTCCCGCAGGACGGCGACTCCTGCTGGACCCTGACCAACGACGAGCAGCGCCGGTGGTACCTGGCGGTGGACGCGACCGGCTACGGCGTACCGCCGCTGCCGTTCTTCGATGAGCGCGCGACCGCGCACCCCCTCGCGTCCCTGCTGCAGCCGATCCAGCTGCGGGACGACCTGTCACGCTTTCGGCTCGCGTACGTCTACGCCACGAAATGGGAGGGTGAATCGCCGTTCACCGCGACCTTCGAGCGGGTGCGCGACGACCCGGAGTGGACCACACATGCACTCGACGGGGCGCACAACCTCATGCGCGACAACCACAATGATCTCGTCCGGATCCTGCAGGACGCCGCCGGCCGGTAGCCGCTAACCTTCCCTCGTGCCGTCGCCAACTCCGATCGTGATCGGTCAGGTGACGTCGCTGACCGGTTCCAACTACATGGGTCTGGAGAACCGGGACGGCGCAGAGCTCGCGGTCCGGCAGCTCAACGACACCGGCGGTGTCCTCGGCCGCCGTGTGGTGCTCACCGTCGAAGACGACGCGAGTCTTCCCGCGGGGGCGGTGGCCGCGTACCACCGGCTGACCGACCGGGGTGTCGCTGCCGTCGTCGGCACATCGTTCTCCAACGCGAGTGTGGCGGTGCTGCCCCACACCGATGAACGCAAGGTGGTGTACGTATCGACGGGAGCCGCGCACACCCAGGTCGAGCCCGTCCGTCCATATGTGTTCATGACACCGCCGAACGGGCGTCTGGTCGCCGCGCAGCTGCTCAGGTACTTCCGCGAGCACGGCATGACCAGAATTGCGGTTGCCTTCGATTCCGACAGCGTGTTCAACCGTGAGGCGTGGACGACCCAGGAATCCATGTTGGGCCGGTTCGGAATCGAGGCCGTCGCTGTCGAATCCGTGAAGGTCGACACCCTGGACTTCGGGCCAGTTGTCGCGGCGATCGCCGCGAGCGGTGCACAGGCCTTGATGGCGTGGGTCACCGGTCCCCCTGCGACCGGATTGGCGCTGGCATTCCGGGCGGCCGGCCCGAGCATTCCAATGGTCGCGGGAATCGGCGCCGCGAGCCCGGCATTCGTGGACGAGGTCGGTGCGGGCGCCGAGGGCATCATCGTGGCGACGTCGCTGGTGGCCGTCGAGCGGGACCTGCCACCGTCGGCGACCCGCGCCGTCATCGCCGGGCTGACCGAACCGTTCCAGCGGCTCCACGGTGCGCCGCCGTCGCAGTTCGCGGTGGATGGATACACCGCCGTCAGGCTGATCGCGGGAGCCGTCGACGCGGCCGGCGAGGACGCCCCTCACGCTGTCCAGCGGGCCATGGACTCACTGACCTGCCTCACCCCTGAAGGCGAATACAACTTCTCTCCCACCGACCACGCGGGCCTGAATGCGAGCGACGTCGCCGTCGCCGTCATTCACGACGGCCGGTTCCGCCTGACGCCATGGTCCCACGATCAGCTGCGCCGTCACCTCGAATAGGATCGGACCTCGCTCACTCCCGCCCCGCGGGACAAAACTGCAACACGTTTCAGTTTGACGGTCTTGATCGTTTAGGCTGGCCTCGTGCCAGCAGCATCTTCGCAACCCGCGATCGACGGATGGTTCGCCACCGACGACGCCGGTGCCACCCACCTGATCGGCGGCAAGTGCACTAAGTGCGCGACCTTCGTGTTCCCGCCGCGCGAGAACAACTGCCCCAACCCGGCCTGCGACAGCGACACCCTTGACCTGGTTCCGCTGTCCCGCCGCGGGAAGGTGTGGAGCTACACCGAGAACCGGTACCTCCCGCCGTCGCCGTACCCCAAGACCGACCCGTTCGAGCCGTTCGCGATCGCCGCGGTGGAGCTGGCCGACGAGGGCCTGATCGTGCTCGGCAAGGTCGTCGAGGGCACCCTCGCGGCCGACCTCAAGGTCGGCATGGAGATGGAGCTGACCACCATGACGCTCTACACCGACGACGAGGGCGTCGAGCGCACCACCCACGCCTGGAGGATCGCATGAGCACGCCGGAGCCCTTGTACATCCTCGGCGCGGGCATGCACCCGTGGGGCAAGTGGGGACGCGACTTCACCGAGTACGGCGTCGTCGCCGCCCGAGCGGCCCTGGCCGAGGCCGGGCTGGACGCGCAGCAGATCCAGTTCATCGCCGGCGCGGACACCATCCGCAACGGCTACCCGGGCTTCATCGCCGGGTCGACGTTCGCCCAGAAGCTCGGCTGGAACGGCGTGCCGGTGTCGTCTTCGTATGCGGCGTGTGCATCGGGCTCGCAGGCGCTGCAGAGCGCCCGCGCCCAGATCCTGGCCGGGTTCTGCGACGTCGCGCTGGTGATCGGCGCCGACACCACACCCAAGGGTGCCTTCGCGCCCGTCGGCGGCGAGCGCAAGAACGATCCCGACTGGCAGCGCTTCCACCTGCTCGGCGCGATGAACCCGGTGTACTTCGCCCTGCTGGCCCGGCGCCGGATGGACCTCTACGGTGCCACCGCCGAGGACTTCGCCCAGGTGAAGGTGAAGAACTCCCGTCACGGTCTGCAGAACCCGAATGCGCGGTACCGCAAGGAATCCGCCATCGAGGACGTGCTGGCCAGCCCGGTGGTCTCCGACCCGCTGCGTCAACTCGACATCTGCGCCACCTCCGACGGCGCCGCCGCACTGATCGTGGCTTCGAAGTCGTTCGCGGAGAAGCACCTGGGCTCGCTGGAAGGTGTGCCGTCGGTCCGCGCGATCTCGACGGTGACCCCGCGCTACCCGCAGCACCTGCCCGAACTGCCGGACATCGCAACGGATTCCACCGCGGTCGTGGCAGCGCCCGAGCGGGTGTTCAAGGACCAGATTCTCGACGCGGCCTATGCCGAGGCGGGTATCGGCCCCGAGGATGTCAGCCTGGCCGAGGTCTATGACCTGTCCACCGCGCTGGAGCTCGACTGGTATGAGCACCTGGGCCTGTGCGCCAAGGGTGAAGGCGAGCAGCTGCTCCGTTCCGGTGCGACGACCATCGGCGGCCGCGTCCCGGTGAACGCGTCCGGCGGTCTGGCCTGTTTCGGCGAGGCCATCCCGGCACAGGCCATCGCGCAGGTGTGCGAGTTGACTTGGCAGCTCAAGGGCCAGGCCACCGGCCGGCAGGTCGAGGGCGCCAAGGTCGGCGTGACCGCCAACCAGGGCCTGTTCGGCCACGGCTCCTCGGTGATCGTCGCCCGGTAGTCACCTGGCCCCGCGAGCGTGCGTGTCTGCTCCGCGACACGCCGCCGCGCACCGGCATTTTCCGCACGTTCGCGCAACCATGAAGGTGTGAGCGAAGCCGTCGTCGTCCGCGTCAAACCCGGCAGCCGCAAAGGCCCGCTGGTCGAGGTCGCCGACGACGGCGCGCTCACCATCTACGTTCAGGAACGAGCGGTCGACGGCAAAGCCAATGACGCCGTCACCAAACTGCTTGCCCAGCATCTGGGTGTGCCGCGCAGCCGCGTGGAGTTGATCTCCGGAGCGACTGCGCGGCTCAAGCGCTTTCGCATCACCTGAGCGCCGGCGAGCGTGCACGCAGTGCTGACGAAATACGGCGCGTCGGGCAGCAGACACGCACGCTCGCGGTGCGGTGGCTAGCCCAGGTTGCGGTTCCACTCCAGCCAGCCGATGCCGCTGCGCCCGTCGGCGGTGCGTACCTTCGCCCAGGCGCGGGGGAACTGGCTGATGCGGCCATCGGCAGCCACCAGCAGCACCGGGGCGTGCCCCTGAATGTCGACACTCGCCTCGATGTCACCGGGCTGCAGGGTCAGCGTCGTCGACACCGGCAGATCGTCATCACCCAGCGCGTATTGCGCTGTCACCGACTGCAATTCGACGAGTGGCTCACCCGCGCGTTGCGAGTAGCCGATCCCGATCGGCGGCATCTGCGGGATCCGGATGTCGACGCCGTGCAGATGGGTGCCGTCGTCGAGGTGAATCGCGCTCCACACCCAGTTCATCGACCACCAGTCCCGCACACCCCACGAATGGTCACGCTGGCCGGGGACGGCTTCGACGGTGTGGGTCTGATCGCCGATGATCACCGTTCCCGACACCGTGCACGGGATCTCGTAGCGCGGGGTGATCCGGTACTGGTACGGGGTCCCCACCGTCGTCCACGTCAGGTCCAACGTCACCGAGACGGCCTGGCCCGGCTCGCCCCGCAGTAACGCCGACGGGTCGTCGAACGCCTCGCCGGTGCCCGTGGCGGTCAGGCGATACACCTCGAGCGGCTCGTCGGGGTGCAGGTTCAGTTCCACGCCCTCCCCCTTGACCGACGAGGGTTCGGCCGGCGGCGCGTGAAAGTCGTTGAGCGCCACGGTCGGCATCCCCGGACCGCAGAACAGCACATTGACCCACGCGGTGTCCTGGTTGGGGATCAGCCCCAGGCGCACCCAGCCGCCGAAACCGGCGGCAGCGTCGGCGAAGTCGAAGTACCAGCTCTCGTTCCACAGTTCTTCGTCGGTGGGCGTATGCGCGAGCTCGTCCTCGGCAGCGGGCACCAACGGCTCCGGGACCGCCGGTGGCGCAAGGACATCCAGAGCGTGGGTGTCCAGCACATGGCTGCAGTGCCGCTCCAGCATGGTCATGAACATCTGGTCGCCACGCTCGGTACGTTCCACCAGCATCGAGGAGATGATCGCCATCATCACGCCGAAGAAACTCTGCCGGCGCACCCCCTCGCGCACCTGGCCGAGCGTCAGCGCCGAGTCCGGTCCCAGGGCCTGGTGATACGCCGTCAGCAACTCGTCGTAGTGGGCGCGGCGCTGCTCGACGGGCAGCGCGCAGCCGATGAAGTACGCGACGTCGGTGAACGCGGGCCCTCTGGTCACGGTCTGCCAGTCGACCACGGTCAGCGCCCGGTCCGCTCCCTCGGCGCCGAACAGCATGTTGTCGAGCCGATAGTCCCCGTGTACGAGACCCTGTGGCCGCTGGGGCGCGCCTTCGTCGGCGAGGTAGGCGTCGAAGCTCTCGACCAGGCGCTCACAGACCTCACGTTGTTCCGGCGTGATCAGGGCCGCGTAACGGTCGACGAACGCCGCGTAGAGACCGGCGATCAGCGCCTGGTTGACCGGCGCCTCGCGGTTGAGCCACTCGGCCTTGTCCAGCGCTTCGGCTCCGGCCTCCGATCCGTGGATTCGGCCCAACTCGGTGAGCGCCACGGCGGCCTGTTCGGCTGTGGCGCCGCGGATCTCGTCACCGACCACCGCGGGCACCGCGTCGCCGAGCAACAGGTCGAAGGCGCCGGTCTGGGTGTCGATGGCGGCGTGGTAGCACGGCGCCACGGGCCCGGGCGCCAGAGCGGGCGCGATGTCGGTGTAGAACCGCACCTCACGCTCGTAGAGTCCCAGCGCCAGTCCGGTCTGGCGGCTGTTGGGATCGGTGGCGGCCACCTTCAGCACGACCGACGCCGGCCCGTCCGCCGCGCCGTCGTAGCTCAGCGAGACGCGGTAGCACTCGCTCATCTGGCCGGTTCCGATCCGCTCGAAACTGAATTCTCTGACCCGGCCGGCGCCCAGGGCGGCGGTCAGCCAGTCGCAGGTCAGGTCTTCGGGGCGGTCGAGTACGGCTGTCTGAGTCGGTTGCACACACGCAACCTAGCAGTGTTCTCGGTCACATATGACAGGTGTCAACTAATGGTGTGCGGCCTTGGCATGACCGTGGGCGCAGGCGTCCGGCGGGGTAGGCGGCACGTCCAACGCCGGGTTGCGGTCGAAGAACCCGAAAGGCTTCAGCCAGAACGACACCACGTCCACGGGCATCACCGGCCAATCCTCCGGACGGGTGATGTGGTGGATGCCGAACACGTACCAGAGCACCACGTCGGTGTTGTCGATCGACCGGTCGGCCTTGGTCCATTCACCCAGCCCGGTATCGGCCACCGACTGGTTGACGAACTCCCCCGCCGGCCAGCGTTCGTCGGGCTGGTTCGGGGTCACCCACAGCGTGTGGGTGATGACGTTGGCGCGTTGCACCACCGGCGAGGACGGGTCGAACATCGCCGGGATCGCCCCGGTGGGCACGAGCTTGTAGGACGGGTGCGTGCCCAGGCCGTTGACGACGTTGGTGTTGACCACCTTCCACGCCCGCTGGGTGGCGAAGCTGAAGTCCTGCTTACCCTCCTGCTCGGTGCACAACGCCTGGTTGCGCACCACCAGCGACAGACCGTACGGATTGTCCGGCCCCATCGGTTCTGCGTACGACTCGGTCATGTAGGCCGTGTTGTCGGGGCCGTCGACGTCCAGGTCCAACCGGGCGATCAGGAAGTGCTGATGGAACGGCGCATAGGTGCGCTCGTCGACGAGTGTGCCGTTGGGATGCGGCCGGCCCGCCGGAACCGGTGTGGTGACCATGATCCCGGTGGCACGGACCTCGCATTCGATGTTGCCGTCCTGGTAGAGCCGCCAGTACACCAGGTACTCGTAGTTGGCGACGGTGACGTGGAATGACAGTGTCAGCCTGCGCATCCGGCGCACCTCGGCACCGGCGTCGTGGTCGACGTGCTTCCACAGCACGGCGTTGTCTTCCTCATGGATGCAGATCGCGTTGGTGATCGTGTACGGCTCGCCCTTGCTGTCGTGCAGAACCGCGTCCAGGTACCGGATCTCACCGAGGCAGTCGCAGCCCAGCTCCAGCGACGTGGTCATGAACCCCAGACCCCACTCACCGATGTCGAACGCGGTGCGCCGGTAGTGGTCGACCGAGGGATCCCGATACGGCACCACCATCTCGGCGAACGACATCCGATGGGCCACCGAACGATTCACGTCACCATCGCGGTACCGCACGGTGTGCAGCGTCATCCCCTCACGGTGATTGAAGCCGACCCGCAACGACCAGTTCTGCCACTGCAGCAGATTGCCGTCCAGCGTGAACGACGGGCCCTCGGGCTGGGTGATGTCGAGCGGTTTGAGCGGCTCCCTTCGGGATGTTGCACGGATTCGTTCCGGGATGTGGTGCGGGACGTATTCGCCCATCACCTCCGGCATTTCGGAACTGCCGTCATCCTCGACGCGCAGCACCTCCATCGTGTTGACGTCGATGACGCAGTGCAGTCCGCTGACGGGATGCGCGTAGGGATTGGCACCCGGGGCCTGCTTGTACCAGGTGTCCGACCAGCCGATCCGGCGGTCGCGGTATTCGGGTGGTGCGACCGCGTCGCCGTAGGTCCAGGTGTCCATGAACACGTTGTCCAGATCCGTGATGCCGCGTTTGGCGAGCGCGGCGATCACGTCGGGATGCCTGCGCAGTACCTCGTCGCATTCGACGAACTCGTCGACGGTGAAGTTGGCCTGGACACCCGGAACGTGGTCGAAGTTCTCCACCCGGTCATCGGTCAGCGAGACCACGCCCTTGTACGTGGCGTTGGCCGACCGGTCCAGGCAGATGACGGCCGCACGGCGGCCCGGCGCGGTCCCGCCACCGTCGAAGTCGGCCAGTTCGGCCTTGGACGGTTCGACGAGTTCCACCGAGGCAACCCGCCAGCCGTCCCCGACCCCGTGCTCACGCCGCAATATCGCTGCCACCGCACGAAACTCGTCGGCGGACAGCGGATCCAAGGGGTAATCCACGTCAAATACGCAACCACACCGGGGGATTCCGTGCAGGAAATCGCCCAGAGTGCACCCGACGAACTCAGCCGAACTCAGTGCTCGGCGAGCGTGAACCCTTCCCAGGCCCGCCGTCGCACCGCCCGGGGGTCGTACTCGACGCGGGGCCGGCGATCGAACACGAACACCGCACGGTCATCGCTGTCATAGGCCGGCCAGCCCGGGCCCGGGTCACCGCCCCGGCTGAACTCACGCCATCGCCGCTGCACGTCCCGGCTCACCCGCCGGGCCGACGTGCGGTCGCCCACGGCGGTCAGCAGCGCGCCGTATGTCGTGTGGAAGGTGTCGAACACGGCCAGCAGTTCCATCGCGTGCGTCGCACCCAGCCCCGCCCAGTGCAGGGTCCGCGGCGCGTAGTCGTAGCGGTACACGTAGGTGGGCGCGTGCCGGCTGTGCGCCTCGGCGATCTGCCAGGTGGCCGACGCGAACGCGAAGTCACCGCCGAGCCGTATGCAGGCCGCGCTGCTCGGATAGTCCGGGTAGGCCGCGACGATCCGGCGCCGGTCCTCGGGATCGGTACGGGCGAAGAGCTTCTCGATCATCGGCTCATTGGTCGGCAGCAACTGGAGGAACCGCGTGAACAGCCGCCCCTCGTCGGCGTTGTTGCCGACGATCAGCGGAACCCGGTGCGCGCTGCCCTCGGCCATCGCCGTGACCGGATCGACCGGCAGATAGTCGGTATCGAAGGTCGGGCCGACCGGAAACGCGCCGGGCATGTCCGTCTGACCGCGCATGATCTGCTTTTCCAGGGCCCGGCCCAGCTCCGCCGGCCGCGCGGACATCAGCGCCGCGGCCGCCGATCCCCCACCGGGACTGACCAATTCGGCGAGCTGATCCGCGAGCCGGGCCGCGGCATCGGCGGAGCTGACCATCCCGCTGGCCGGGCTCTCCGCGATCACCCGGGCGAACAGCCCTTCGGCATCGGGCACCGCGAGCAGGGTGGCGACAGCATGCGCACCCGCGCTCTCGCCGAAGATCGTCACGTTGTCGGGGTCTCCGCCGAACACCGAGACGTTGTCGCGTACCCAGCGCAGCGCCAGCACCAGATCGCGCAGGAACAGGTTGTCGTCGATCGGATGTTCATGTGTCGACAGCGACGACAGCTCGACACACCCGAGCATGCCGAGCCGGTAGTTGACCGAGACGAACACACAGCCGCGGCGGGCCAGCGCGGCACCGTCATACACGGGCGTGGCCGAGCTGCCCATGATGTAGCCACCGCCATGCACGAAGAACATCACCGGCAGTGGCTCGTTGGACGGTTTCTCCGGCGCCACCACGTTGAGGGTCAGGCAGTCCTCGCTCATCGGCTGGTGCTTGCCGACACCGATGAGCGTGTAGCGACGTTGCTGGGGGGCGCAGTAACCGAACCCGTGGCAGTAACGCACGCCGGGCCACGGCTCGGCCGGCTCGGGTGCCCGCAGACGCAGCCGGCCGACCGGCGGCTTGGCGTAAGGGATGGAACGCCAACGATGTACGCCGTCGGACGTGAATCCCTCGACGATGCCGGTACTGATCTTTGCCCGGACAGTCCGATCGTGCATGGTCCGACCGTATCGAACTACAGCGGTGTAGACGGACACGCGGTGGGCGTGGCAGGCGACCGCTAGCCTTGCGGGTATGCGCACCGTTGTGACTGTTGGGGCTGCTGTGCTTTCGGCGGCCCTCGTGGCGGCCTGCTCGTCGGGAGGGGGGCACGAGTCGCAGCCGAGCTCGAAGCCCCGGATGTCGATGCCCGCCGGCGCCCCACACACCAAGACCACCACGCCCACCACGACGACGACCTCGCCGCTCCCCACCACGGCACCGGCCGCCGGGACCCCGATGAACCGGGTGATCAAGTGGGTCGAAGCGGGTACCCCGGTCGATCCGTCCGGATTCCACACCGCCACGCGCGACGGCCAATCCACGAGCCTGGGCGATGACGTCGCGTTCGTCGTGCCCTCGGGCACCGCGCGCTGCGCGACCGACAAGAACGTCGAAGGCCAACTGGCGTGTCTGATCAAAGCCGACGACCTGCCGTCGAAACCGGCCGACGTCGAGGGTCAGTGGATTCCCGGCTGGGTCGATTTCACCGGGGAAACCGTGGATATCGGCTCGCTGCACGGAGATCCGGGCCGGTTCGGTTACGGCGACGGCGCCCAACTGACCGAGGGCAAGTCACTGGCATTCGGTGACTACCGGTGCCGGGCCGATGACACCTCGCTGGTGTGTGTCAACTACGCGCACCAGTCCGCGGTGCTGCTGAACTCCTCCGGCGTGGAGCCACTGGGCTGTCTGAAGCCGGTCCCGCCGCCGGTGGGCATCGGCCGTCAGCTCAGCTGCCCGCCCGACTAGCGCCAGCCGTCGGCCGCCTTGGCGGCCTCCATCAGCGCTTCGCACAACTGCCGCAGCTCGTCGGTCCCGGCGCCCTCGTCGACCGCGATGGCCACATCCTCGGCCGCGCACCTGACCTGGTACACCCGGTCGGACAGCTGGGCCGCCTCGTCGGCGGTCAGCACCACCGAATCCGGGGCCAGCGACGTGCCCTTCACCATGGCGCGCTGTTCGTAGGCCCGCTGCCGGCAGGACTGCCTGCAGTACTGGCGCCGGCGGCCCATCTGCGCATCGGCGACCTCGCGTCCGCACCACCGACACGGCTGAGGACGGTCCTGTCTGCGGTGGTGGGCCATGGGTCACGACTGTAGACTGCCCGACGCCTCGACCCGCGTATCATCAATGGTCGAGTCGGGAACTTGGCAACGCCGTGCAGCGTTGATACATCCGGACAAAAACGCCAAATAAGGAGTGTTGACGATGGCTGATCGCGTCCTGAGAGGCAGTCGCCTCGGAGCCGTGAGCTACGAGACCGACCGCAACCATGACCTCGCGCCGCGTCAGGTGGCCCGGTACCGCACCGAGAACGGTGAAGAGTTCGACGTCCCGTTCGCCGACGACGCCGAGATCCCCGGCACCTGGCTGTGCCGTAACGGGCTGGAGGGCACCCTGATCGAGGGTGACGTGCCGGAGCCCAAGAAGGTCAAGCCGCCGCGTACCCACTGGGACATGCTGCTGGAGCGTCGTTCCGTCGAGGAGCTCGAGGAGCTTCTCAAAGAGCGTCTCGACCTGATCAAGACCAAGCGCCGCGGCAGCTGAACCGCGCAAAAAAACCGCGATATGCCCCTGGTGGGCATATCGCGGTTTTTTGTGTCGTTAGTTAGCGCACCACGCCCCTGGCGCGATCCAGGCGCCCACGGATACCCCACTCCGCGACCTTGAACATCGCCTCGCGGATGTTGGAACCACTCATCTTGGAGACCCCGAGTTCACGTTCGGTGAACGTGATGGGGACCTCGACGACCTTGAACCCGTTGTTGATGGCACGCCAGGTCAGGTCGATCTGGAAGCAGTAGCCCTTGGAATCGACTGCGGACAGGTCGATCTTCTCCAGTACCTCGCGCCGGTAGGCGCGGTAACCGGCGGTGATGTCGTGGATGCCGACACCCAGCAGCAGCCGGGAGTAGGTGTTGGCGGTCTTCGACAGCACCAACCGGCGCACCGGCCAGTTGCGGACCGTGCCGCCGGAGACATACCGCGAACCGATGGCCAGATCCGCCCCGGAATCGACCGCATCGAGCAGCCGGTTCAGTTCCTCCGGCGCGTGGCTGCCGTCGGCGTCCATCTCGACCAGAACCGAGTACCCACGGCCGAGTCCCCAGGCGAAGCCGGCCAGATAGGCGGCGCCGAGGCCCGCTTTGCTGGTCCGGTGCATCACATGCACCCGGTCCGGGTCGGCCAGGGCCAGCTCGTCGGCCAGCCGGCCGGTACCGTCCGGGCTGCCGTCGTCGACCACGAGGATGTGCACCTCGGGGCTGGCGTGGTGCACACGCCCGACGATCAGCGGCAGGTTCTCCCGCTCGTTGTAGGTGGGAATGATCACCAAGGTGCGCTGACTCGGGCGTTCACCGTCCTGGCGAGGGCTGGATTCCCCCGGCCGCTGCGCTCCGTCACCAGGGACTGTCATGTGGCTCCTTCATCGTCGCGGGCCTTCGCCGGTGCGACGCCTCAACATTCTTTGCACGAACCCTCCATTGTGCAGTATGGAAACGACCAGTACCGCACCAAGTGCTCCGAAACCCACTGTGACCAGCACCACCTGCAACGTCGGCCCCCATTCGGTAGCCGGTGTCACATCTGACTTCAACCTGATCTGACTGTCCAGATAGGCGGGCTGGAAGAACTCGGTACGGGCCAGCTCACGCCCGTCCGGGGCGATCACCGCGCTGATGCCCGTGGTCCCGGCGACCACGAGATACCGGTCATGCTCGACGGCCCGCAGCTTGCCGAACGCCAGCTGCTGGGCGCTCATGTTCTCGTCGAACGTCGCGTTGTTGGTAGGCACCGTCAGCACCTGGGCGCCGCTGAGCACCGATTCGCGCGCGGCCCGGTCGAAGATGACCTCCCAGCAGGTGGTCACCCCGATCGGCACGCCGGCCGCGTGCACGACGCCGTTGCCCTCACCCGGCACGAAATAGCCGGCCCGGTCCGCATACGACGACAGATGCTTGAAGAAGCCGCGCCACGGCAGGTACTCGCCGAACGGTTGCACGATCTTCTTGTCGTGGCGCTCACCCGGCCCGTGCTCGGGATCCCAGACGATCACCGTGTTGGTGGCCACCGGGTTGTCCGCGGTGTAACCGTCGGCCTTGGTGACGGTTCCCACCAGGATCGGTGCCCCGATGGCATCGGCGGCCGCCGTGATCTGCGCGGCGGCGTCGGCATTGGCCAGCGGATCGATGTCGGAGGCGTTCTCGGGCCAGACCACGAACATGGGCTGCGGAGCCCTGCCGGCGCGCACGTCGTCGGCCAGCCGCTGCGTCTCCTTGACGTGGTTGTCGAGCACGGCACGGCGCTGGGCGTTGAACTCCAGTCCGAGCCGGGGCACATTCCCCTGCACGGCGGCCACGGTGACGGTCTGCTCGTCGCCCGCGCCGGTGCCGGAATGACGGACCTGGGGCCACAGCACCGCGGTGGCGAGTAAGACCACCGTGATGCTCAGACCCGGCAGCATGACCGCGGGCGCCGGGAAGCCCGGCTTGTGTCCGTGATGCCACCACTGCACGATCTCCAGGACCAGCAGCGTGGCGCTGAAACCGACCATCGCCACCGCGAACGACAGCAGCGGTGCGCCACCCAACCGCGCGAGGGCCAGCAACGGTCCGTTGGTCTGACCGAATCCGAGGACACCCCAAGGGAATCCGCCGAAAGGCACGGTGGATTTCAGCCACTCCTGGGTAACCCATAGCGCGGCGAACCACAGCGGCCACCCGGGCAATCGCCTGACCACGACCGCCGCCAGCCCGAAGAGCCCGCAGAACAACGCTTCCATGGCAGCCAGGGCCAGCCACGGCACCGCCCCGACCAGACCGCTGATCCACGGCAACAACGGAATGTAGAAGGCCAGGCCGAACAGGAATCCGTAGCCGAAGCCGCCGGCGCGGGTGGTGGAACGCAGGGTCAGCACCCAGCCGATCAACGCCAACCCGACGAACGCCGCCCACCACCAGCCGGTCGGCGGATAGCTCAGGCACAACGCGAGCCCGCCACCGACCGACGCGCTCAACTGCGCCCACCGCACGGCCGCTGCCCGGCCGAACCGCGACGCCCACGAGACCACCACGGACCATCGGTCGGGTGTGCCCGCCGCGGTCAGTCGGTACCCGCGCTCCTCGGGTTCCTCGTCGGGATCGATGTCGGCCACCGGATCGCCGGTGGCATCCTCGTCCAATTCCGCGAAGGCCTCGTCGTCGAGGGCGTCGAGCTCAGCCAGCTCGTCTTCCTCGATGGCGGGGATCACTTCGGTGGTCTCGTTCGGGCCCGGCCGCAGGCGACCGAAACGGTCTGCGTTCGGCGGCCGCGGACGGCCGGATTTGTCTCTGGGACGGTCAGTGCCCATGGATGACGACACCCCGGTGAACGGTCTGACGGCAACGCGGCAGCTCCGCATCGGCGGCCAGCCGCGGCAGTGCGGGCACCCGTGAGCGCGGATCGGTTGACCACCGCTGCACGGCATTGGCCGGGGCACTGACCTCCAGGTCGTCGGCCTCCCACACGGCGTAGCTGGCCGGGGCGCCAGGCGTGAGCGTTCCGGTGACCCCGTCGCGCACCCCGGCGGCACGCCAGCCGCCGCGGGTGGCCGCAGCGAATGCCGCACGCGGAGAGATGGCACCGCCCGGGCTCTGGTGCGAGACCGCCGCACGCACGGTTTGCCAGGGGTTCATGCTGGTGACCGGGGTGTCGGAGCCGAAGGCGAGGGGCACGCCTTCGGATGCTAACAGCGCAAACGGGTTGAGCCGGTGTACTCGATCAAGCCCGAGACGCTGGGCGTACATGCCGTCCTCGCCGCCCCACAGGGCGTCGAAGTTGGGCTGCATGCTGGCCATCACACCCCAGGTCCCCAATTGGGTGGCCTGCTCGGCGTCGACCATCTCCAGATGTTCCAGGCGGTGGCCGCAACGGGCCAGGGCGGGTCCACCCAGCCGCTCGGCCACCGTCGCGAATCCCTCGACGACGGCAGCGACGGCCGCGTCGCCGATCACATGGAACCCCGCCGGGATTCCGGCCTCCGTGCAGGCCTGGACATGTCTGGTGATGACCTCGGCGTCGAGGTAGCGGTTGCCGCAGGTGTCGGGCGCGTCGTGGTACGGCTCGTGCAGCCATGCGGTGCGCGAGCCGAGGGCACCGTCGACGAAAAGGTCACCGGCCAGGCCGCGGGCCCCGGTCTCGGCGATCAGGCGGCGGGCATGCTCGGCGTCGGCGGCCGGCTCACCCCAGTAGCCGACGACCTCCACGCCGTGTTCCAGAGCCCGCAGTTCCTGCCAGTCGATCAGGCCGCCGATCTGCGGACCCGCGCATTCATGCACCGCGGCGATGCCCATCCCGGCGGCATGGTCGAGGGCGGCGACCCGGGCGTCGTGCCGTTGCTGAGGGGTCAGCTGCTCACGCGCGGCCGCGCGCACCAGATGGTGCGCCTCGGCGCTCAGCGGGCGCTCCGGGTGGAACCCGGACGCCTCGGCCAGGGCGGGCACCGACCGGCGCAGTGCGGTGGTCGCGGCGGCCGAATGCACGTCCACCCGGGCCAGGTAGGCCGGCCGGTCCCCCAGCAGCGCGTCCAAGTCGGCGGTGCGCGGTGGGGTTTGGTCGGGCCAGCCCGACTCGTCCCAGCCGTGTCCCCACACCGGGCCGTGCGGGTTCCTGCGCGCGTATTCGTCCACCAGACGCAGGCAATGTGGCAGCGACGTGGCGCCTCGGAGGTCCAGACCGTCCAGATTGAGCCCGGTGGCGGTCACGTGGACGTGACTGTCGACGAATGCTGGGGCGACGAAGCCACCCTCGAGGTCGACGATCTCGGCATCGGGAAACTGCGAGCGCCCGACGTCGTCGGTACCCAGCCACGCCACTACGCCGTCGCGCACGGCGAATGCGGTCGCGTCGGGATAGCTGGGGCTGTGGATGCGCCCGTTGATCAGAAGTGTGGTCAAGTGGTTTCGGGGGCTGTTAGGCCTTGGGAGGCAGGCGGTACGGATCGACGTCGTTGACGTCGATTACTTCGCCGTCAATGTAGTCGCCGGTCCCGTACCGATAACCTGCGGACCCGGTGGGTGCACCGAAACCGGCAGGCGCCGCGACGATGATCGGCATCCGCCGGGCGACCAGCCCCGTCAGCACCGGACGGGCGGCCGCCCGGGTGGGCGGCAGCAGCAACAGAGCGCCGGCGATCGAACTGGCCAAACCGGGGATCACCACCAATACGGTGCCCAGCGCCACCAGCACGCTGTCGGACACCGCGCCCTGCGGGTTGGACAGGCCCCCGGACAGACCCGTGCGCAATCGGCGGATGTGCCGGTTGAGCTGCGAACCCGCCAGCACCAGCCCGATGACGAACGAGGCCAACAGCAACAGCACGGTGTAGCCGAACCCGATGGTGGCCACCAGGGCGACCATCACCGCCATCTCCACGAGGAGGTAGATCAGAAACAGCCGTTTAGCCATGTTCGGTCAACGGTTGGGCGGGCGTTTCGGTTCCTGACCGGGTGCCGGGACGTCGACGGCACGCACCTCGATCGCGCTGTGCACCTTGTCGATGCCGCCGAGCAACAGGGCCCGCGGCACGAAGTACCAGGCGTGGTTCCAGTACCGCTTGACGATCGCCTCGAACACCCGGCGGGTCTGGGTCTTCGGCAGGTTGTGGGCCACCGCCTCCACCGGGTCCCCCTTCGGGGCGCCGAGCACACCGCATTTCTGGATGGTGACCCGCGGGGTGTTGTTGATACGCCTGGTCTTCCAGGATCCGTCGTCGGTGATGATCAGCAGCTTGTCGCCGTCGGGGACGCCCCAGACCGCGGTCGGCTTGGGCTTGCCGTCCTTGGTGAAGGTGGTCAGCAGTAGGTACTTCTCGCGGTAAACGTCCTCGAAGGTGGGTGCCATGCGACTCAGTTCACCGGTTTGAGCAACAGCGAAACATTTTTCTGCATGCCGCCGCGCAGCTTGGAGAAGACGTTGAACGTCTTGCCCAGCAGACCGTAGCGCTTACCGATCGCGGCGTAGGTGGCGCCGTTGGCCGATTTGGGCAGGATCTCCGCGACGGCCTCGACCGCCTCGCTCGTGGGATTGCCACGCACGTCACACGCCGCCAGCGTGACCCGCGGCGTGTTGCGGATCCGTTTGACCTTCCAGGACGCCTCCTGGGTGATCACCACCAGTCCGTCGGGTGACGGCGCGGCCCAGATCGCGGTCGGCTTGGGCCTGCCGTCCTTGGTGAACGTGGTCAGCAGAACGTAGTTGGCCTTGGCGACGTCGGCGAAGGTGAGAGCCATACTGCCCAATCTAAGCCAACGGGTCAGTGGGCGTTGACTCTGCGCGCAGGGCGCAAATGTGCGAGAACGGTGCGCCCTGGGCGCAGAGTCAACCCGGTCAGCCCTCAAGCTCGCCTTCGGTTTCCAGCAGCACCTGCCGCAGCCCGTCGAGGGTGGCCTGCTCGGGCTCGGCCCACATCCCGCGGCCCGCGGCCTCCAGCAGCCGCTCCGCCATCCCGTGCAACGCCCACGGGTTGGATTCGGACATGAACTTGCGGTTCTCGTCGTCGAGCACGTACTCGGCCGAGAGCCGTTCGTACATCCAGTCGGCCATCACGTGCGCGGTGGCGTCGTAGCCGAACAGATAGTCGACGGTGGCCGCCATCTCGAATGCGCCCTTGTAGCCGTGCCTGCGCATCGCGGTGATCCAGCGCGGGTTGACCACCCGGGCCCGGAAGACGCGGTTGGTCTCCTCCGACAGCGTGCGGGTCCGCACGGCGTCGGGGCGGGTGTTGTCACCGATGTAGGCGGCCGGGGCCTGCCCGGTCAGCGCCCGCACGGTGGCGACCATGCCGCCGTGGTACTGGAAATAGTCGTCGGAGTCGGCGATGTCGTGCTCGCGGGTGTCGGTGTTCTTGGCCGCCACCGCGATTCGCCGGTACGCCCGGTTCATGTCATCGGCCGCGGGTGCACCGTCGAGTCCGCGCCCGTAGGCGAATCCGCCCCATGCGGTGTACACCTCGGCCAGGTCGGCGTCGTCGCGCCAGTTGCGGCTGTCGATCAGCTGCAACAGGCCCGCTCCGTAGGTTCCCGGCTTGGAGCCGAAAATTCTTGTGGTGGAACGTCGTTGATCGCCATGTTCGGCCAGGTCGGCCTGGGAGTGGGCGCGCACGTAGTTGTCCTCGGCCGACTCGTCGAGGCCGGCCACCAATGCCACCGCGTCGTCGAGCATGGTGACCACGTGCGGGAAGGCATCACGGAAGAACCCGGAGATGCGCACCGTGACGTCGATGCGCGGCCGGCCGAGTTCGGCGAGGTCGATCGGCTCCAGATTCACCACCCGGCGCGAGGCGTCGTCCCACACCGGCCGCACCCCCAACAGGGCAAGCACTTCGGCGATGTCGTCCCCGGCGGTGCGCATGGCCGAGGTGCCCCACACCGACAGGCCGACCGACTGCGGCCAGCGGCCGTAATCGGTGCGGTAGCGCTCCAACAGCGAATCGGCCATCGCCACACCGGTTTCCCAGGCCAGCCGGGACGGAACGGCCTTGGGGTCCACCGAGTAGAAGTTGCGCCCGGTGGGCAGCACGTTGACCAGGCCGCGCAACGGCGATCCGGACGGCCCCGAGGTGATGAAGCCTCCGGCGAGGGCGCGCAGCACCTGGTCGATCTCGCCTGCGGTGCCGGCCAGCCGGGGCACCACCTCGGTGGCGGCGAACCGCAGGATGCGGGTCACCTCCGCATTGTCGGCGATCTTCTCCGCCGCGTCGGCACATATGCGGTCCACCGCGGAAGCGTCCCAACCGGATTCCTGCAGCGCGGCCACCAGCTCGCGGGCGCCGGCCTCGGCGGCGTCGACGGCCGCGCGGTCGTCGCTGCCGTCCTCGGTCAGGCCCAGCGCCTGGCGCAGCCCGGGCACGGTCTGCTCGCCGCCGAACAGCTGCCGGGCCCGCAGGATCGCCAGCACCAGGTCGAGTTCGCCTGCTCCGGTGGGCTTCTGACCCAACACGTGTAGGCCGTCGCGGATCTGGACGTCCTTGATCTCGCACAGCCAGCCGTCGACGTGCAGCAGCATGTCGTCGAAGGATTCCTCGTCCGGGCGATCCTCCAGTCCCAGATCGTGGTCCATCTTTGCGGCGCGCATCAACGTCCAGATCTGCTGGCGGATCGCCGGCAGCTTGCCGGGGTCCAGTGCCGAGACGGTGGCGTGCTCGTCCAGCAGCTGCTCGAGTTTGGCGATGTCGCCGTAGGTTTCGGCGCGGGCCATCGGCGGGATGAGGTGATCGATGAGGGTGGCGTGCGCCCGGCGCTTGGCCTGGGTGCCCTCCCCCGGATCGTTGACCAGGAACGGATAGATCAGCGGGAGATCGCCGAGGGCGGCGTCGGTGCCGCAGGCCGAACTCATTCCGAGGGTCTTGCCGGGCAGCCATTCCAGGTTGCCGTGCTTGCCGAGGTGCACCACGGCGTCTGCCCGGAAGGAACCGGGGAACGACGCGTCCAGCCAGCGGTAGGCGGCCAGATAGTGGTGGCTGGGCGGCAGGTCGGGATCGTGGTAGATGGCCACGGGATTCTCCCCGAAGCCGCGGGGCGGCTGAACGATCAGCACCACGTTGCCCGCCTGGATGGCCGCGATGACGATCTCGCCGTCGGGATCGCGGCTGCGGTCGACGAAGAGCTCACCTGGCGGCGGCCCCCAGTGCTCGACGACGGCGTCGGCCAGTTCGGCGGGCAGCGTGGCGAACCAGGCCCGGTAGTCCTCGGCCGGGACCCGGATCGGGTTGGCGGCCAGCGCCTCGTCGGTCAGCCAGTCCGGATCCTGTCCGCCGCGTTCGATCAGCGAGTGGATCAGGGCGTCCCCATCCCCGGAGTCGACGATGGTCGCGAGGTCGCCGGGGGCGGCCGCCTCGCCGATGTCGTAACCGGCGTCGCGCATGGTGCGTAGCAGCGCCACCGCACTGGCCGGCGTGTCCAGGCCGACGGCGTTGCCGATCCGGGCGTGCTTGGTGGGATAGGCCGAGAACACCACGGCCACCCGCTTTTCCGCAGCCGGAATGGCCTGCAACCGGGCGTGGCGAACGGCCAGGCCGGCCACCCGCGCGCAACGCTCCGGGTCGGCCACATAGGAGATCAGCCCTTCGGAGTCGATCTCCTTGAACGAGAACGGCACCGTGATGATCCGGCCGTCGAATTCGGGGACGGCGACCTGGGTGGCGACGTCCAGCGGCGACATGCCGTCGTCATTGGCGGCCCAGTCCGACCTCGATCCCGTCAGGCACAGGCCCTGCAGAATCGGAATGTCCAGTGCGGCAAGGTGAGCGACGTTCCACGAATCATCGTCACCCCCCGCCCCGACCGCCGCCGGGGTGGCGCCTCCGGCCGCAAGCACGGTGGTGACGAGTGCGTCGGCGGTGCCGAGCAACTCGAGGAGCTCGGGTTCGGCAGTACGCAGGGACGCGCAGAACACGGGCAGCGCGCGGCCGCCGGCGTGCTCGACGGCATCGCACAGTGCCTCGACGTAGCCGGTGTTTCCTGCCAGTTGCTGGGCGCGGTAGTAGAGCACGGCGACGGTGGGCCGCCCCTGTGCCGACGCGGTCGGTGCCTCGTTTTCGGCGGCGGCCGGACGCTCGAGCACGCCCCAGCTCGGGGTGGTCACCGGGGCCGCGAAACCGAACCCGGTCATCATCAGGGTGTCGGACAGGAAGGAATGCAGGTTCCCGAGGTTTTCCAGACCGCCCTGCGCGAGGTAGATGTGGGTTTGCAGGGCCGCACCCTGCGGAGCGGTCGAATGTCCCATCAGCTCGGCGTCGGGCGACTGCTCACCGCTGACCACAACCGTCGGCAGGCCACTGGCCACCACGGTGTCGATACCGTCCTGCCAGGCCCGGTAGCCGCCGAGAATGCGGATGACCGCGATGTCGGCACCGTCGAGAAGCTCCTCGAGCTCACCGATGACCAGCCGCGACGGGTTGGCCCAGCGATACCGGGCACCGCTGGAGCGGGCAGTGATCAGATCGGTGTCCGAGGTCGACAGCAACAGGACGGTGGGAGCGGCGGCATCGGTTACAGCGGTCACCGCTGGCACTTCAGAGGGGTGGGACACCCCCCATTCGTACCGCACCGGCTACCCCGTCGGGGCAGCCGGTGCGGCGCGATCGGCAACGGTCAGGGCTGGGTCTCGCCGAAGCGGTCGTGCCACGACTGCCGGTACGGCGAGCCGGCGGCCGCAACGAGCACCAGGACCAACGCGGCGAATGCACCAAAGGCAAGCATGGATCGCTCCTTTCATCAGAGCCTTGTCAAGCGTTTCAACTTCCCGGTACCGATGGTCCCGGGAATCCCCATAAACGGTACGTTCCGACGCGGTGAAAATCGCCGATCTGTAAGCGACCGAACAGGTTTCCGGACCTGTGACCGATGTCACAACGATCGCCGAAAGTAAGATGGCGAGCGATATGACCAGGACCCGCGACCAAGACGCCTGCCCCGGTGCACTGACGGTGCACCAGGCCGCCGACGGCGCCCTGGTACGGATCAGGCTCCCCGGCGGGATTATCACGTCGGGCCAGCTGACCGCCCTGGCCCAGGTGGCCGAGCAGTTCGGCTCTCCCGCAATGGAACTGACGTCTCGCGGCAACATTCAGGTCCGGGCTGTGACCGATACCGCCGGGGCCGCCACTGCGCTGGCGGCGGCCGGCCTGCTGCCGTCACCTACCCATGAGCGCGCCCGCAACATCGTGGCCTCGCCGTTGTCCGGACGTTCGGGCGGCGTCACCGATGTCCGCCCCCTGGTGACCGATCTCGACGGCGCCATCCAGGCCACCCCGGCGCTCGCCGGCTTGCCGGGCAGGTTCTGGTTCAGCCTCGACGACGGCCGCGGCGACGTGTCCGGGATCGACGCCGACGCCGGGGTACATGCCCGCGATGACGGCACCTTCGCGCTACTGCTGGCCGGGCGCGACACCGGGGTACGACTGGACTCCGGTGACGTGGTGCAGACCTTGGTCGAGGTGGCCGGACGGTTCGTTCAGATCCGCGGAAACGCCTGGCGGATAAATGAACTCGACGATCGTTCGGCTCTGCTGGAGGGCCTCACCGCCGGCGCTCCGGCCGGCGCCACCTGGCCACCGACCATGACGCCGCCGGTGGGCTGGATCGAGCAACGCGACGACAACGTCGCGCTGGGCGCCGCGGTGCCGTTGGGGGTCCTGCAGGCCCGGGTCGCCCTATTCCTGGCCGCCATCGAGACTCCGCTGGTGATCACCCCGTGGCGTTCGGTCCTGGTGTGCGACGTCCCCGAGGGTGTCGCGGATACCGCCCTCCGCGTGCTGGCGCCGCTGGGACTGGTATTCGACGAGGACTCTCCGTGGCTGCGGATCAGCGCCTGCACCGGCAGCCCCGGGTGCGCCAAGTCCGCCGCCGACGTGCGGGCCGACGCCACCGAAGCGGCCAACGCGCCCACCCAGGCCGACTCCGCCGATCCGCGGCAAGAAACCCACCGGCATTTCGTGGGCTGTGAGCGGGCCTGTGGCAGCCCGCCCGCCGGGGAGGTCCTGGTCGCCACCGAGGACGGATACCGGCTGGGTTTCCGCGCACGCGAGGAGCAAAGGCGCTTGGGGCCCCCGTAGGGTATGCGGGTGCTCGACTACATCCGCGACGCCGCCGAGATCTACCGGCAGTCATTCGCGACGATCCGCGCCGAGGCGAACCTGTCGGGCTTCCCCGACGATGTGTCGCGGGTAGTCGTCCGGCTGATCCACACCTGCGGCCAGGTCGACGTCGCCGATCACGTCTCCTACACCGACGATGTGGTGGCCAAGGCGCATGCTGCCCTGGCCGCGGGCGCCCCGGTCCTGTGCGACTCGTCGATGGTCGCGGCCGGGATCACCCGCTCGCGGCTGCCCGCCGACAACGAGGTCGTCTCGCTGGTGGCCGATCCGCGCGCTCCGGAGATGGCAGCGAAGTTGGGGTTCACCCGCTCGGCGGCGGCCGTCGACCTGTGGGCGGACCGGCTCGGCGGCGCGGTGGTGGCCATCGGCAACGCCCCGACGGCGCTGTTCCGGCTGCTGGAACTGCTCGACGAGGGCGCGCCCGTCCCGGCCGCGGTGCTGGGCGGGCCTGTCGGTTTCGTCGGTTCGGCGCAGTCCAAGCAGGAACTGATCGAGCGCCCACGTGGCATGTCCTATCTGGTGGTGACCGGCCGGCGCGGTGGCAGCGCCATGGCCGCGGCCGCCGTCAATTCGATTGCGAGTGAGCACGAGTGAGCACAACGGCGTCAGAACGTGAAACCCGGGGCACCCTGTACGGCGTCGGGCTCGGCCCGGGCGATCCCGAGCTCGTGACCGTCAAGGCGGCCCGGCTGATCGGTGCGGCGGACGTGGTGGCCTACCACAGCGCCAAGCACGGTCACAGCATCGCCAGAGGCATCGCCGAGCCCTACCTGCGGGAAGGCCAGCACGAGGAACATCTGGTCTATCCCGTCACCACGGAGACCACAGAGCACCCCGGCGGGTACGTCGGCGCGATGGAAGATTTCTATGCCGCCGCGGCCGAGCGCATCGCCACGCACCTTGAGGCCGGCCGCAACGTGGCCCTGCTGGCCGAGGGCGATCCGCTGTTCTACAGCTCCTACATGCACATGCACACCCGGCTCACCGAGCGGTTCGAGGCCGTCATCGTTCCCGGCGTCACCTCGGTCAGCGCCGCCTCGGCCGCCACGGGCACCCCGCTGGTCCAGGGTGACGACGTCTTGACGATCCTGCCCGGCACGCTGCCCACCGCTGAGCTGGAGCGCCGCCTGGCCGACACCGACGCCGCCGTCGTGCTCAAGCTGGGCCGGTCCTACACCCGGGTGCGCGAAGCCCTGCAGTCGACCGGACGACTCGACGAGGCCTACTACGTCGAGCGGGCCAGCACCGACCGTCAGCGGGTGTCGCCGGCCCGCGAGGTGGGCAGCGAAGGCAGCGCCCACGTCAAGGTGCCGTACTTCTCCCTGGCCATGGTTCCCGGCCGGTCCCGGTCCAGCTCACCTCAGGGCAGCGTGGTGGTCGTCGGTCTCGGTCCCGGCGACTCGGACTGGATGACCCCGCAGAGCCGCCGCGAGCTCGCCGCGGCAACGGATCTGATCGGCTACGGCCCCTACCTCGATCGTGTCGGGGCCCGCGCCGGGCAGCACCACCACCCCAGCGACAACACCGACGAGCCGGCCCGCGCGCAGCTGGCCTGCAAGCTGGCCCAGGAGGGCCGGACGGTCGCGGTCGTGTCCTCCGGCGATCCCGGTGTGTTCGCGATGGCCACTGCGGTTCTCGAGGAGGCCAAACAGTGGCCCGGCGTCGAGGTCCGGGTGATTCCGGCGATGACGGCAGCGCAGGCGGTCGCCAGCCGGGTGGGCGCCCCGCTGGGCCACGACTACGCGGTGATCTCGCTGTCCGACCGGCTCAAGCCGTGGGACGTGATCGCTGAGCGTCTGACTGCCGCGGCCAAGGCCGATCTGGCGCTGGCCATCTACAACCCGGCTTCCAAGACCCGGACCTGGCAGGTGGGCGCGATGCGTGAACTGCTGTTGGAGTACCGCGATCCGAGCACCCCGGTGGTCGTGGCGCGGGCCGTCTCCGGTGCGCAGCCCGGCCCTGGTGAACGGGTCACGGTGGTGCGACTGGCCGATCTGGATCCGGCCCAGGTCGACATGCGCACCATGCTGATCATCGGCTCGTCCCAGACGCAGTGGTACGCCGGTTCGGCTGCCGGCGACATCACCGAGGACCGGGTGTTCACCCCGCGCCATTACCCCGGCTGATACCCACTGCCTGACTCGCGTCGATTTTCATTGACTGCTGTCAGAATCACCGATAGTGTCCGGCGTCACACCCGTTGAAAATGGGAGGCCGGCCAGCATGCCGACGGCACCACAGGGCGCACCCGCGCGGTCACCGATCGACCGACGCCAACCGCAACGCAGTGATCAGCGGCGCACCGCGATCCTGGAGGCGCTCAACGAGCACCTGCAGAAGACCGGATTCGACGCACTGAACATCGCGGAGGTGGCGCGGCAGGCGGGCGTCGGCCGTTCGGCGTTCTACTTCTATTTCGAGAACAAGGCGACGGCGGTCGCAGCGCTGGTAGAGCCCATGTACGACGCGTTGTTCGCCGCCAACAACATCCTGGCCGACACCACCAGGCCACCCCGCGACCGGGTCCACGCCACCATCGAGGCCGTGCTGCGGACGGCCGAGGATCACCGTTACCTGATGCAGGCCATGTTGGAGGCCCGGGGCGCCAGCGGCGCCGTCCGCGATCTGTGGGACAGCGCACGCGAGTCCTTCGTTCCCACCGTCTCGACGGTGATCGCCGCCGAGCGCGCCGCGGGCCGCGCTCCCGACGGCGCCGACCCCGCGGTACTGGCCAGCCTGCTGATGGAGTTCAACGACCGACTGCTGGAACGGTTCATCCTGGGTGGACCGCTGTCGCGACAACAACTACTGGAAGGCGCGGAAGCAATGTGGATGGGCTCGATCTACGGGACAGTGCAGTGACCGCGGCGGGGTCGATCCCCAAGTCCATCCCGGGCAAGCCCGCCGAGGTGACGGCCGGGTGGCTGTCGCAGGTCCTTGGCGCCGATGTGGATTCGGTGCAGACCGCGCCGATCGGCACGGGCCAGACAGGTGCCACCTACCGGGTCACCGTCACCTACCGCGACGACGCCGACCTGCCGGGCACGTTCGCGGTCAAGCTGCCATCGCAGGACGACACCGTGCGTGACCGCGTCACCATCGGGTACCGGTCAGAGCACGCCTTCTACACCAATGTGGCCGACCACGTACAGATCCCGGTCCCACACTGCCACCACTGTGAAATCGCCGGAGAGGGAGCCGATTTCGTCCTGCTCCTGGCCGATATGGCGCCCGCCGAGCAAGGTGATCAGATCGCCGGCTGCACACCCGCCGAAGCCACCCTGGCGGTGCTGGCACTCGCCGACCTGCACGGGCCGACGTGGGCCGACCCGCGGTGGGCGAACTTCCCCGGCATCGCCATGCCCAAGCCGGAACCCGACTCCGCCAAGGGATTCGGGGACGTCGCCAAGATGGCCGCCGACATCACCCTGGAGAAGATCGGCGCGCGACTGAACGCCGAGGACCAGGACACCATGCGCGCGGCGATGTCGGTCGTCACCCCGTGGCTGCTGGCCGAACCGGACCGGTTCGCGATCCTGCACGGCGACTACCGCCTGGACAACATGCTGTTCGACCCCGACCGGACCCGGATCACCGTGGTGGACTGGCAGACTCTCGGCTCGGGCCTGCCCGCGCGCGACCTGTCGTACTTCACTGCGACCAGCCTGGACCCGGCCGTTCGGGCCGCTTCCGAAGCCGATCTGGTGACCGCCTACCACGACCGGCTGCTGTCCCATGGTGTCGCCGGCTACGACCGCGAGACCTGTTGGCAGGATTACCGTTTGGGTATGTTGCAGGCGCCGCTGATCACGGTTCTCGGCACCGCGTTCGCCAGCTCCACCGAGCGGGGTGACGACATGATGGTGGTGATGGCCCAGCGCGGCTGTCAGGCCATCCGGGAGCTCGGGACGCTCGATCTGATCAACGCCTGACCGGCGGTCCCGTGACGCGGGTGCCAGGGGTGACGCGGGCGATCCCCCGCACGATCCGAGGCATCCGCCGTGCCATCACCGCCATGGCCTGATCCGATCGACGCATCGTGGGCCTCGGACCAGGCGTCGGCACCGAGGACAGCTCCGCTTCGGGCGTTCCGGCCCGCGCACCGTGGCGATCGACCGCCAGCAGCCGCCAGGTGCCGGGCACCCCACGCAGTTCGACGTCGCCGCGGTCCTCGAAGCCGGTTCCCGAGCCCACGACCAGATCGCGGACGGTGCTCGACACCAGGATCTCCCCCGCGCCGGCCAACCCGAGGATGCGCGCCGCGATGTGGACGGCGATTCCCCCGATATCGCCGTCCAGCAGCTCGCATTCGCCGGTGTGGATGCCGGCGCGGATCTCGATGCCCATGGTCTGGGTCTGATCGCGCAGCGCCTCGGCGCAGCGGATCGCCTGTGTCGGACCGTCGAAGGTGGCGAGGTGTCCGTCGCCGGTGCTCTTCACCACGACACCGCCGAATCGACCGGTCAGGTCTGCGGTGATCTCCCCCATCCGATGCAGCACCGCCCGCCACCGCTCGTCCCCGGTCGCTGCGGCGTGTTGCGTGGAAGACACCATGTCGGTGAACAGGACCGTGCGCAGGGCCCGGTGGGACTGCGACGGTGCGGCGTGGCTGCCTGTGAGGAATCCCTCGATCTCGCTGGTGATCTCGTCAGGATTGGCAATCCAGGGCGCATGGTCGGTGCCGTCCACCTCGAACAGCCGCGCGCCCGGGATGCGGGCGGCGATATACCGCCCGCCCTGGATCGGGACCATATCGCCGGTGGCATGGACGACCAGGGTCGGCGCCGCGATGGTCGACAAGATCGACCGCACATCGATCCGGAACAACGCCCCCAGCGTGGCCCGGGCCATTCCCGGGCTGGCACTCATCCGCTCGACCATCCCGAGCTGACGCACGGACCCGGCGGCCGGGAACAGGATTTTGAGTGCCGCACCGGTACCCCACTGCGAGATGCTGGCGCGGCCGAATTCCTGAAAGGCGGCGAGCTGCCGAATCGAGGGCGTGTAGTCCTCACCCATCTCGGTCAGGATCCGCGCATGCAGCTCGGCCGGGTCACGGTCGAAGTCAGCCCACTCGGTGATACCGAAATACGCGAAGGTGCCGGCGAGGACCAGGGCCTGGGTCCGTTCGGGCCGGGTCGCGGCGAACAGCATCGCCGCGGGCCCGCCCTCGCTCAACCCGAACAGCACGGCACGGCCGAACCCCGCGGCATCCATCACGGCCTCGATCTCCGCCGCCCGTTCATCGAGCGTGCGTACCTGCGGGACAGGGTCCGACAGTCCGACGCCGGCCTTGTCGTACAGCAGGACGCGGCAGAACGTCGAGATCCGCTCCATGAAGGCCTCGAACTCGGGCATCGTCCAGAACAGCTCCAGGTGGCTGACGAACGAACCGGCGTAGACAAGGTCGACGGGCCCGTCTCCGAATACCTGGTAGGCGAGACTCAGACCGCCGCACGGTGCGTATGACGTCTCCGCCACGTTCGGAGCCTACTGCGCCCGGATGCGTCAGCCTGCGGTTTTCGCCCTAACCCAGTCCGCAGCGTCCTCGACCGTGTCGACCGTCTGCACTCCGGGTGGAAGTGCCGGACGGTCCACCATCACCACCGGCACCCCGGCAGTCTCGGCGGCCCGCAGCTTGGGTTCGGTCATCGCGCCACCGCTGTTCTTGGTCACCAACGCGTCGATGCGGTGCTCGCGCAGCAGCGCCAGCTCGCCGTCGTAGTCATACGGACCGCGGGACAGCAGCAGGTGGTGATCGGCGGGCAGGGTGTCCGGGTCGGGCGCGGTGACGGCGCGGATCAGGAACCAGGCGTCGACGTCCTTGAATGCGCGGGTGCCGGACCTGCCGGTGGTGAGGAAGACCCGCGAATAGCCATTCCCGGCCACCGCTTCGGCGGCTTCGGTGTCCGACACCACCACGATCGCCGATCCTGGCGCCCATGCCGGCCGGGCCAGGACCAGGTGCGGCACCCCGAGTTCGATGCACGCTTGGGCCGCGTTGGCGGTGATGGTGGCGGCGAACGGGTGCGTGGCGTCGACCACCGCGTCGACGCACTCGTCGGCCAGCCACTGCCGCATCCCGGCCACTCCGCCGAACCCGCCGATGCGTACCGGTCCGACCGGCAGCGCCGGATCCGGTACCCGCCCGGCCAGGGAGCTGATCACCTCGACCTCTGGATGCAGTGCGGCGGCCAGGGCACGGGCCTCACCGGTTCCGCCGAGCAGCAGGACCTTCATCAGTGGGTGGCCCCACGACGCCGGCCCGACGAATACAGGTAGCTGTCGGAAAACCCTTCAGCGGCAAGCACATCACCGACGACGATCACCGCGGTCTTGGTGACCGCCGCGGCATGCATCTTCTCGGCGATGTCGGCGAGCGTGCCACGCAACACGATCTCCTGCGGCCAGCTGGCGAATGCCACCACCGCACAAGGGGTTTCGGACCGGTATCCACCGTCGATCAGCTGCGGCACGATGTTGTCGATCTGGGCCGCGGCCAGGTGCAGCACCAACGTCGCCCCCGGGGCCGACAGCGTGCGCAGGTCCTCGCCCTCGGGCATCGCCGTGGACAGGGTGGCCACCCGGGACAGGGTGACCGTCTGGGCGACGCCGGGGACCGTGAGCTCGCGGCCCAGCGCGGCGGCCACCGCGGCGAATGCCGGTACGCCGGGGACGATCTCGTACCCGATGCCCAGCTCGTCGAGGCGGCGGCACTGCTCGGCCAGCGCACTGTAGATCGACGGATCTCCGGAATGCAGCCGTGCCACATCGACGCCCGCGCGGTCTGCGGCGACCAACTCGTCGATGATCTGGTCCAGGTTCAGCGGTCCGGTGTCGACCACCTTCGCGCCGGGCGGGCACAACGCCAACAGATCCTCCGGCATGATGGATCCGGCGTACAGACACACCGGGCAGCTGCCGAGCAGTTTCGCACCGCGCACCGTGATGAGGTCGGCAGCGCCCGGGCCGGCGCCGATGAAGTACACCGTCATCGCTTGACCACCGCCCACTGCGTGACCGGAAGCGCCGGGCGCCAGCCGGTGAAGCCGCCGATCGCACCGCCCTGGTAGTGCTGATAACGCCGCACCTCGCCGCCTTCCTTCGAATACCATTGCGCCACAACTGCTTCAGATTCCAGCGTGACCGCGTTGACCACCATCCGCCCACCTGAGGGCAGGCGGTCGAAGCAGGCCTGCAGCAATCCGGGCTGGGTGACGCCACCACCGACGAAGATGACGTCGGGCTCGGGCGCACCGTCGAGGGCTTCGGGAGCGCCGCCGCGGACGTCCACCCGGACTCCGAAGGCCGTGACATTGCCCAGGATCCGCTCGCGGCGCTGCTCGTCGCGTTCGAACGCCACCGCAGAGCAACCCGGTGCGCTGCGCGACCATTCGATCGCGATGCTGCCCGACCCCGAGCCGACATCCCACAACAACTCTCCGGGCCGCGGACCCAGCGCCGCCAGCGTGACCGCCCGGACCGACTGCTTGGTGAGTTGCCCGTCGTGGGAGAACATCTCGTCAGGAAGCGCCTGAGCCCGGCGGTCATCGGGACGGTAGGTCACCGCCACCACGTTGAGGTCGTCGACATCGACCGGGCCAGCTGTCGCCCACTGCGCGGCGGTGCCGTCGTGGCGGCGCTCCCCCGGCCCGCCCAGCTGCTCCAGCACGGTCAATTCCGAGTCGCCCCGGCCGGATTCGCACAGCAGCCGTGCCAGCGTGGTCGGGGTCTGCGCATCGCGGGAGAGCACCACAGCGCGTCCGCCGCGGCGTACCGCGGTATGCGGCGGCGCGGTGACCAAGCTGATCACCTCGGTGTCGGGCACCGTCCAGCCCATCCGGGCGCAGGCCAGCGTCACACTCGACACGTGCGGCAGCACCCGCACCCGGTCAGCGCCGAACAAGCGGATCAGCGTCGCGCCGATGCCGTGCAGCAGCGGATCGCCGCTGGCCACCACGTGCACGTCGGCATCGTCGCCCGCCTCATCGATCAATCCCTGCAGCGCAGGCAGCATCGGCGACGGCCATTCGCGGCGGTCCGACGTCACGCTGTCGTCGAGCAGTTCCAGTTGTCGCGGCGAGCCGTACACCGCGGTGGCTTTTGCCAACTCGTCGCGGGAGGTCTGCGACAAACCGGTCATCCCGTCGGCGCCGATGCCGACCACGGTGATCGTCCCCGTCACCGGCCCTCTGTTCTTCGCGCGAGCGCTCATCACCGCGGCATCTTTCGCCAGATCGGCCGCGGCACGAACCGCGTCACGAAGATCATCGGCCGGATCACCCACGGCACCCACACCGCACGCTTGCCCCGGGCCAGCGCCTTGGCCGTGGCGTCGGCCACCTGAGCCGGCGTGCTGGAGAACGGCGCCGGATCCATGCCCCCGGTCATCCGGCCGATCACGAATCCGGGCCGGACGATCA
The DNA here is from genome assembly GCF_048282725.1 of Mycobacterium sp. 48b. Classification (NCBI taxonomy): domain Bacteria; kingdom Bacillati; phylum Actinomycetota; class Actinomycetes; order Mycobacteriales; family Mycobacteriaceae; genus Mycobacterium; species Mycobacterium sp. 48b. Next base: position 3,493,450 of record NZ_JBLVUL010000001.1, on the reverse strand, counting down.
GCAGCTGCACATCGGTCCCGTGCAGGGCGTCGGTCAGCCCGCTGGCGAAAGAGTCCAGGCCGGCCTTGGCCGAACCGTAGACATAGTTGGCGCGACGGGCCCGCGCTCCGGCGATCGAGGAGAACACCACCAGCCGGCCCCGGCCCGCGGCACGCATCCGCTGCGCCAGCACCGTGAGCAGACCGACCTGCGCCACATAGTCCGTGTGCACGATGGCCACGGCGTGGGCCGGATCGGCTTCGGCCCGGTCCTGATCCCCCAGCACCCCGAAGGCCAGCACCGCTGTGTCGATCGGTCCGTGGCCGGTTTCGATCGCCTCGACCACCCGGGTGTGGCCCGCGACGTCGTCGGCATCGAACTCAAGGGTGTGCACCGCAGCGGCACCGGCCTCCTGCACGGCCGCCACTTGCGCAGCGAGTTGATCGGCACGGCGCGCAGCCAGCACGACGACCGCGCCGGGCGCGAGCCGCACCGCGAGTTCGACACCGATCTCGCTGCGGCCCCCGAAAATCACCACGACACGTGGATCCGTACCGGCAATCCCGGCCGTGTCTGCTGTGTCCTCCATGGCAGCGATTATGTCCTGCGCTAGCGTGGACCCCGATGGCTACATCTCGTGGCAAGGCAACCACCAAGCTCACCAGCGAAGCGCTGGCGTTTCTCACCGAACGCCACCTCGCGATGCTCACCACCCTGCGCTCGGACAATTCCCCGCACGTGGTGGCGGTCGGTTTCACCTTCGATCCCAAGACGCACATCGCGCGGGTCATCACCAACGGCGGCTCACAGAAGGCGGTGAACGCGCACGAGCGCGGCATCGCGGTGCTCAGCCAGGTCGACGGCGCCCGCTGGCTGTCACTGGAAGGCAAGTCCACGGTGAGCAGCGAGGCCGACGCGGTCCGCGATGCCGAACTCCGGTACGCCCAGCGCTACCGCACGCCGCGGGTCAACCCCCGCCGCGTGGTGATCGAGGTGCGGATCGAGCGCGTGCTGGGTTCCTCGGAGCTGCTGGACCGCGGCGAAGGCTGATTCTCGGATCCGGAGCCTGCCCCGCGTAACGCAGTGGCGAGAAAACATGCGAAAAACCGCCACCACGTTACGAGCGCGGCAGGTCGCTAGTTCACCGGCACCACGACGAGATCGTGCGGCTGATTGTTGACCGACAGCGCGCCGTCCTCGGTGACCACGACGATGTCCTCGATCCGGGCGCCCCACTGCCCCGGGAAGTACACACCGGGCTCCACGCTGAACGCCATGCCGGCCTCCAGCGGCAGATCGTTGCCCGCCACGATGTAGGGCTCCTCGTGCACCGACAGCCCGATACCGTGGCCGGTGCGGTGCACGAACGCTTCGGCCAGTCCCTCGGCGGCCAGCACGTCGCGGGCGGCCGCGTCGATCTGTTCGGCAGTCATGCCGGGGCGCACGGCAGCAACTGCCGCCTGCTGGGCACGCTGCAGCACCGCGTAGCGCCGCGCCACCTCGGGGTCGGGCTCACCGATGCTGTAGGTGCGGGTCGAGTCGGAGTTGTAGCCGGGCTCATACGGTCCGCCGATGTCGACGACGACGATGTCGCCTGCGCTCAGTTCACGATCCGAGCATTCGTGGTGCGGATCGGCGCCGTTGGGGCCGGATCCGACGATGATGAACGCCACCTCTGAATGTCCTTCGGCGACAATGGCTTCAGCGATGTCAGCAGCCACGTCGGCTTCGGTACGACCGGGCACCAGGAACGCCGGAACCCGGGCGTGCACCCGGTCGATCGCCGCGCCGGCCTTGCGCAGCGCGTCGATCTCGGCGAGGTCCTTGATCATCCGCAGACGCCGCAGCACATCGGTGGCCAGTACCGGAACCACTCCGAGCAGGTCGGCCAGGGGCAACAGGTGCAGGGCGGGCATGGAGTCGGTGACCGCCACGGCGTTGCCCGGCCCGCCGAGCGCGTCGGCCACCATCTGGTAGGGGTTCTGCCCGTCCACCCAATCGCGCACCGTCACACCGAGTTCGGTGACCGCCGATTCGCGCAGCGCGGCCAGCTCCAGGCGCGGGACCACGATGGTCGGGTCCCCCGAGGCCGGCAGCACGAGCGCGGTCAGCCGTTCGAAGGTCTGGGCCCGAGAGCCGACCAGGTACCGCAGGTCATAGCCGGGGGTGATGACCAGGCCGGCCAGCCCGGCGTCCGCTGCGGCTGACGCGGCCGCGGAGAGCCGGTGGGCATAGACATCGGTGCTGAAGCGGCTGACACTCATGGCACGAGGCTAGTGGTGCGGCAGATAACTGGCGATCTCGACCAGGTTGCCGTCCGGATCCCGGCAGTAGTGTGAGGTCATCGGGCCCTGTGCACCGGTCTTGCGGACCGGGCCCTCGGTGATGTCGACACCGCACGCCCTCAGATGTGCGCCCACTGCCTTCGGTTCGACGTCTGCGATGAAGCACAGATCGAGAGAGCCCGGGGCATCGACGGTACCGGTGACCCAACCAGCCGAACCGGTCGGTCGCACGTTGAGCTTCTGCTCGCCGAACACCAACGCGATGCGGTCGCCGCCGAACACCTCTTTCCGCATGCCCAGCACGCGCACGTAGAAATCGACGGTGGCATCGACGTCACGACAATTGACCACGACATGGTCGATACGGTCGACGGTGAAGGTCATACCTCACGCTACTGCTCAGTTGGGGACCGGCAGGTTCTTGCAGAGGGGCTGGTAGTCGTCGTAGTCAATCTTGGGCGATACCCATCTGCGCCACTCATCACGCGTCATATTCTGGGTCAGCTTGGAGCACAACGTCTCTGGCGATGCCTTGGCCGGCCATAACCGCACTGTGTCGTCAACGCTGGCGGATGCGAGTTGGCTCCCGTCGGGGCTGAACGCTATGTCAGTCACCCTTTCGTTGTGTCCTTTCAGCGGTGCACCGACCGCGTCTGAGGTATCGGTATCCCACAGTCGAATCGTGCCGTTATCGCTGGAAGTTGCGAGGTAATCCCCGTTCGGGCTGAACTCCGCATCGGACACGGGACTTGTATGGCTGAGCGGCTCGCCGACCTCGTCTCCGGTGTCCGGGTTCCACAGCCGCACCGTGTTGTCCAGACTCACCGACGCCAAACGATCGCCATCCGGACTGAACACTACGTCGCTCACCGGATAGCTACCCCTGATCGGCTTCCCGACAACTCGGCCATCGTCGCCGTCCCACATGCGTACCGTGCCATCCTCACTGGCCGTGGCGAGAAGGTGTCCATCTGGGCTGAATCTCATGTCCCGCACGCGCGCGGTGTGGACAAGCGGCTCAGCAACTGACTGTCCGGTATCGACATCCCACAACCGCACGGTGTTGTCCGTACTCGAGACAGCGAGGCGGTCACCATCCGGGCTGAAGATGAAGTTCGCACCCGGCAGGGCCTCGCCTATCGGTCGACCTGTCCGGGCATTCCACAATCGCACCGTGGTGTGCTCACCACTACGCGAAGCCACGCGGTTTCCGTCTGGACTGAACACCACCTTGTAGACAGGCCCCGTGTGCTCCATCAGCCCGCCGATCTGCCTGCCTGTATTGGCGTCCCACAATCGCACCGCATTGTCGGCGCCTGCCGAAGCAAGGCGCTGACCGTCCGGACTGAATTCCACGTCCATCACCACGTCACCATGACGTAGCGGACCACCGATCGGCCTCCCGGTACTTGAGTCACGTAGCGCCACCTGGTCGCCGGCCGCAATCGCGAGACGCCGACTGTCAGGACTGAAGACCGCAGCATCGACACTCTGGCCATACCTGATCGGCACCCCGACGGGCTGACCGGTGACCGGGTTCCACAATCGGGCCGACCCATCAAAACTGAGCGTCGCCAGCCGTTGACCGTCCGGGCTGTACCCCACCGCGTTCACATCTCCGCCGTGGGCCAGGGGCGCATCGACGTCGGCGTCCCAAATCCGAACTGTGCCGTCCCAACTCGATGACGCCAAGTGCTTCCCATCCGAACTGAACATGACACTGCTGACTCCGCTGACATGCCCAACAAGGGAGTCCCCGATTTGTCGGCTCGTCTTCACGTCCCACAGCCTCACAGTGTTGTCCAATCCGGCCGTCGCCAACCGCGTTCCGTCCGGACTGAACACCACCGCACTCACCGCGCTGGTGTGGCCGAGATATGGTTGCCCGACTTGCTCGCCGGTGTCGGCATCCCACAACCGCACCGTTTTATCCCAACCTGCAGAGGCCAGCGTGTGCCCATCGGGGCTGAACGCCACCCACATCACTATCCCGGCTTCGCCATGGTGGAGATTGCCCAACGGCCGGCCTCGCTCCGTATCCCACAGCCGGATGGTGCCGTCTACGCCAGCGGTAGCAAGCCGGCGGCCGTCCGGTCTGAATGCCGCCGTGATCACAGAGGGATCGTCAATGACGAGGGGCCTAGTCTGCTTTCCAGTGGCTTCGGTACCCACGTTCCACAACCGCACCGTGCCATCGGACATGCTGGTTGTCACGAGGCGGTGCCCGTCCCGACTGAACGCCACGTTCAACACCGAGCCTGCATGCCCGACCAGTGGGCTGCCGACCGACTGCCCCGTGACGGCATCCCACAGCCGTACGGTGTGGTCGTCACCGGCTGATGCGATGAGCTTTCCGTCCGGGCTGAACGCCACCGATTGGAGTAGCTCCGAATGACCTTTGAGTGGCTCCCTGATCGGTCGCCCGGTGCGGGCGTCCCACAGTCGCACCATCTTGTCGTCACCGACCGACACGATGCGAGATCCGTCAGTGCTGTACGCCAAGCTGTTGACCGAGCTATCGGTAGTAATAACTTTGACTGTGGTGGCGCGTTGCGTCACAGCGGTGTACAGCGAACTGTCCTCTGAGGGCATCAAGGCACGCGCTGCGAGGATCTCGTCGAACGCCTGGACGTCCTCACCTGGTTCGTCCCTGCTCAGGATTCCCTGCGCTTGGGCAAGCAACTTCTGCGCGGTCGCGGCGCGCAGATTGGCCTTCGCTTGACCTTGGGCGATATACGCCCAGATCCCTAGGCCAGCGGCCACGACGATTGCCACCACAGCAACGGCCAACAGCGCAACGAGAACCCGTGCACGCTTCTTCGCCTTGTCGAGGGCGACCTGCTGACGCTTCTTCTCGGCCTCAAGTTCCGCTGTGCGGGCCACCTCCCGGTGTTCGCGCACGACGTCGGTGAGCACATCGTGTGTCAGCTCGATCCATTGCGCTCCGTAGCGGTCTTCGTCGAGCCGGAGCAGTCGCGATTGGATCAGCTGTTCGAGCTCGTCGTCGGTGAGGTACCGGGGCACCGCGTCCTCGCGGATGTAGCGGTCGCGGAACCCGGTTTCGGTGATGAGCTCGGATTCGATGAATCGTGCCACCCGCGGCTGCATGCCACGGACGCATGACAGGTAGTAGTTCGCCAGGGTGTGCTCCTGAGCCTCTTCCACGAGATCTTCATCGAATCGCGGCAGTCCTCGGCGCTTGCGCATCTCGTTGAGCTCTCGGCAGAACAGACTCAGCAGCGCTGGCTCCACGCCGGAACGTTCCAGTTCCCCGTTCGGCGAATCGATATCACCACCCTGGGCCTTACGGCCGGGGTGAAGGTCCTTGCCCGCAACGATACTCACGACGCGGTGCGCCAGATCGGCTGTGATGAGGTGCGCCGCGGGCTCGTGCACAGCCTCCAACGCCTGGCTCGCAGGCAACCGATGGAGCCGCACACGTGACCGACTCAGCACCGGGATCAATCCACACCATTCGTCTAGAGCAGCCAGATAGTCCTCGCGGAGGCTGATAAGAAGTTTGAAATTCCTTGAACGCAAGTCGAATTGGTCTGCCACCGTTTCGTCGTTGTGGATGCGCGTGGCCAAACTCGCGGGTATGCGATTCTCGGCCAGATCGCCCAACTCCTCGCGGAACGCATCCACGAGCTCGGGAACCCGTTCGCCAAGCGTGAAGATCTCCTCGAACTGATCGATCACCATCACCGGCGTCAGAAGCTGATTCTTCGCGCTCCAGATCTCCAGCCCCTTGCGGTGCAGGTACTCCCACAGTGATTCCTCGTCCGATGGCAGCACGGTGTCCGGCGCCTCACTACGAATCGCTTTGCGAACCGCCTGATGCAATTGCTGCGACAGTGCCCCCACCCTGTGCTTGAGTTCCAGCCGGACATAGATCGGGAGGAAATTGCGGGCGCGAAGTTCCGGGAACAGGCCGGCCTGCAACAGTGAGGTCTTGCCGAGGCCAGAACTTCCGTTCAGCACCGTTACCGGCGTATCGAGAACATGAGCGAGCAGGGTCTGCGTGTCTTCGGTACGACCGAAGAAGAACGCGTGAGCGCTCTCCTCGAACGACGCGAGCCCCGGCCATGGATTTTCGCTGTCGAGTTGCGGTGCGGTCTCGGTGATGATCATGCTGCATCGTTGGTCGGTCGGCGCATGCCACGGATGGCGAGCTTCAATGCCGCAAGCAGATCTACGTCGGGTTCACCTCCGGGTGCGTGGCCGACGTTCAAGTGCCCGAAGGAATCCTGCATTCTCGGATACGCGTCCACGCCTCCCCGGAAGTCGTCATCGATGACAACGGGAACGATGAAACTGCGACCCGGTATCCGGCGCGACCGCTGAAGCGCCTCGTACCATTCGTTGAAGACGTAGCCTTCCTCGACCAACTCGGTACGCGCCGAAATGACGGGCACGAACAACTTAACTGTGCGGCGGATTGCCGCCAGAATCTCGGCGTGCCAGTCGTCACCCGCCAACAGCTCTCCCTCGTCCATCCACACATCGCCGCCGATATCCTTGATCGCGTCGCGCAGCCGGCGCGCCTCGGCCACATCCTCACGCATGTAGCTGATGAAGATGGATGGCATGTCCGATGCGACGCGCCGCGACACGGGTTGCAGCGCAAGCGGCTTTACTCCGGATTCCAGTTCCCACCGCCGCCTTAGGTCGGCCGCGAAATCAGTAGGCGAGACCTTCAACTGCTGAACTTGCGTGCTGCGACAGTAAGTTTCGAAAAAGTCAGATAGCGATGGCTCGTACTGCGATGAGCACCCGGCGAAGAAGAACTGCTTCTGCTCGATCGACAGACGGTCATTTGTCGACATCCGTAGGAGGAATCGACCCACCCAGTCGGGTATTTCACAACCGATGAACAGCAGTGCACAGTCCTTCATCTGGTGATTGAGCCAACTGGGAAGGCTTGCCGTGTCGCTCAGCAAAGCATGCATCCACTCGAGCCGATCCTCTTCGTGGATCGCATATTGAGGAGTCGCCGCGACCCGCCCGAACAGGTTCAGCACCACGGTTTCTGCTGCCGCAGGCGCCTCTGCGTTCAGGGAGTGTTCGTTTGTGGACTGGACCGGGGAGAACGCGATCTCGCGGGCCATCGGCCGGCCCTGGAACCGGACGTCGTTCACCGCCTTGGCCAGCAAGCGGTCTGGCGTGGTCGCGACGAAAAGCCGAAAGTCATCGATGGCTGCAAGATTTCGGAGTGCCTCGCCAGGCTCGGGGTCCAGCTTCGCAATGATCTTGTTGATATCCCGGTAAAGCCGGTCACCCTCGATCTGGCCACGAGTGCGCAGAAAAGCAGCCACCGCTTCGCCCATTGTCGTCGGGCCCGCAGGCACGGCCAATCCGTGTTTCTCAACGAGCTGCTCGCCGATCAGCGTGGTCAGGGTCTGCTGGGAATCGCCGACAACATTCAGCTCGGGCCCGACAACCGGTACGAGCCGCCGCTCGCGGATATGCGAGAGAAGATCATCCCAAAAATCTTCATCGTCCACATTCCCATCGTGTTCTCACGAAATGCGGCGCAATAGAGTAGTCGGCTACTCGATTTGTTGATACGCCCGCGTCCGCACGACCACCCCACCCGCTACTGTCGCTGGAATGTTGCGTGATATCCGCGATCTCACCGACGATCCTGAGGCGTACGCCGCTGAGCTGCGCAGGCGCTGGGGCGGCCTGTTGAGTTACCGCTACCTGGGGCGCTCGTACTCGTCGATGGACCTGGGGCCGGCCGACGACACGGTGACGCTGCGGCGCGACATGCGCAATCCGGCGGGCGGATTACGGCTTGCGGTGCTGGGCATCTCCTCGCCGGACAGCGGTGGCGTGAGCGATCTGGAAGCCGTACCCAACCCGGTGATCCACTCCTGCCAGGTCCTGGATCCGGCAGTGGATGTGGCCCGTATCCGGGTGGACACCGAGGTGCTCAAGCAAGGCAGACAACTGGCGTACAGCCGGTCGGTGATCGTCGACGCCGACAACCCGGACCGGATCATCGCGCTGACCGAGGGGCAGGGCATCTCCATCGGTACGCCGCCGGAGGGCCTGGAGAAGATGCCCTTGGACCCGATCCACGTCGTCGACGGTCCCGATCTGCCGCCGCTGTGGCAGGTGTTCGGCGGCAGCAAGCGCGACACCGGGCACTGGGCACTTCCGGAGCTCGCGGTCGAGGTCGCCTCACCGGACGCCGCGCTGCACATCGGCCCACAGTTCGTGATCCTCGAGACGGCCGCTGCAGAAGCAGCCGCCAGTGCCGAGAAAACTGATGCGTTGCAAGGACTTTCGTCGCACGTGATGTTCCTGGCCCGCGGTAAGACCGGCCCGTTCCGGGTGGACACCCAGGTGTTGCCCGGCGCGGCCGGCACCGTTGCGGTGCGGGCCACCCTGCACGACGAGGGTGCCGGCGGCAAGGCGGTCACCGCCGCGTCATACGTCTTCGGGAGGATCCGATGAGCGACCCCGTTCTGCTGCTCGACGGCGCCAGCATGTGGTTCCGGTCGTACTTCGGCGTGCCGTCGTCGATCAAGGCGCCCGACGGCCGGCCGGTGAACGCGGTGCGCGGTTTCCTGGACTCGATCGCCACGCTGGTCACCCGGGAGCGTCCACGCCGGCTCGTGGTGTGCCGTGACGACGACTGGCGGCCGCAGTGGCGCGTCGATCTGGTGCCGTCGTACAAGGCGCACCGGGTCGAGCAACCGCAGCCCGACGGCACGCCCGATGTCGAAGAGGTTCCCGACGACCTCACGCCACAGGTCGACATGATCATGGAACTGCTGGACGCGTTCGGCATCGCCACGGCGGGGGCACCGGGGTTCGAGGCCGACGATGTGCTCGGCACGCTGGCGACGCAGGAACAACACGATCCGGTCGTGGTGGTCAGCGGTGATCGTGACCTGTTGCAGCTGGTGCGCGACGAGCCGGCTCCCGCCGTCCGCGTGCTCTACATCGGCCGGGGATTGGCCAAGGCAACGAAGTTCGGGCCAGAGGAAGTCGCCGAGCAGTACGGGGTGCCCATCGACCGGGCGGGGCCGGCATACGCGGAGCTGGCACTGCTGCGGGGTGACCCGTCCGACGGGCTTCCCGGTGTCGCAGGCATCGGCGAGAAGACGGCCGCGACGCTCCTGGCCCGGCACGGCTCGCTGGAGGGTATCCAGGCGGCCGCCGAGGATCCGAAATCCTCACTGACAAAAGCACATCGGGCCAAGCTGCTGGCCGCCGCCGACTACATGGCCGCAGCCGAGCCGGTGGTCCGGGTCGCCGTCGACGCTCCGGTGCGCCTGTCCACCGCGAGCGACACATTGCCGCTGGCCGCGGGCAACCCGGCCAGGGTCGCCGAGCTGGCCGCGGCGTACGGGGTGACGTCGTCGATCAGCCGGTTGCAGACGGCGCTCGACCGCCTGCCCGGCTGAGGAAACCTGAGGCCGCACTTACCACAACAGGGTCGTCCGCGCGGCAGCGCGGCGACCCTGTTGTGGAAAACGGCAGCGGGTAAGGACTACTTCGGCCGACCGACCTCGTAGGTGCCCTTGTCGTCCTTGAAAGTCACTGTCACCTTGCGCTTGGTGCCGTCGATGGTGACCTCGCAGTCGAAGCTCGAATCCTTCTTGACCGTCGGGTTCTCACCGTTGTTGCACTTGACGCCGGTGACCTTGGTGGCGCCGTAGCCGTTGGTCTTGTCGGTGAGGATCTGCTCGACGCCACTCTGGGCCTTGTCGATGTCGAGCTTGGTCGTCATCGCCCATCCGGGCAGCCAGAACGCGGTAACCGCGAGGATGGCCAGCAGCAGGGCCACCAGGCCACCGACGATGACACCGATGGTCGCCACCGAACGCTTGGAGCCCGCGTCGGCGCCGGGCATGCCGTATTGCCCGTACTGCCCCGGGGCGCCGTACTGTCCGGGAACGCCGTACTGCCCCGGCTGACCGAACTGCGGGGGCTGGCCGGGCTGCCCGTACTGGGGCTGCTGACCGTAGCCGGGCACCTGCCCGTACTGCGGCGGCTGGCCGCCGGGGTAGGCAGGCTGGCCGTACTGCTCGGGCCCAGGGTACTGCGGCTGTTGCGGCTGCGAGTAATCCGGCTGCTGGCCGCCTTGGGCAGGCGGCTGGTACGACGGGTACTGCTGCGGCGTGTATGCCGGCGGCTGCCAGGCCGGAGCGTGAGTGCTGGGGTCCTCGGAAGCGGGGGTGGGCGGCTGCCATGCCTCGGCACCCTGCGCCTGCTCCCCCCCGGGCTCAGGCTGCTGACCGGACCACTGCTGTCCCTGGTCAGATCCCTGCGGTCCGCTCATGGTTCTCCTTGATCCTGTTCGGTAGCGCCTGCCACACACTACCCCGCATCAACAGCAACAACACCGCGCCGAACGTCGTTGACAGCGCGTTTCGCGCTATTGCGCAGGGCAGTTGCCGGTGCGGCATTGCGCACCTGGTCGAGCAAGTCGAGCACCTGGCGGCACCACCGCACGAAATCTCCGGCCGACAACCCTGAGCCGTTCACGTCGGAGGCGGCCAGCGCGGCGGCCAGATCACCCGTGGTGGCCCACCGGTAGACAGCGGTGACGAAACCTTCGTCGGGTTCACGGCTGGGAGCCAACCGGTGACGCTGCTCGTCGCTGCGCAGATCCGCCGACACCCGCCGGGTCTTGCCCAGCGCGCGGCGCAGGCCCTCGGTGGGGATGTCGACTCCCAGGACGCCGCCCGCGCTGTCCCCGCGCGATTCGAACAGCACGGCCGAGAGCACGCCGGCCAGTTCTGCGGGCTGCAGACCGTCCCACAGTCCGGCGCGCAGACATTCGGCCACGAGCAGATCGCTCTCGCTGTAGATACGGGCCAGCAGGCGACCGGCATCGGTGACGCGGGGTTCACCCGAGCCGGCCTCGATGAAGCCGCGTTCACTGAGCAGGGCCACGATCCTGTCGAAGGTGCGTGCCAGCGAGTTGGTCGCCGCATTCACCTTCTGCTGGATCTGGGCATTGTCCCGTTCGATGCGCAGATAGCGTTCGGCGATCCGGGCCTGGGCCTCACGGCCCGGCAGTTGGTGCGCCGGGTGATGCCGCATTTCCTCACGCAGCCCGGCAAGTTCGGGATCGACATCCCGTTCGGGGGCGGCGTCGCCACGGCTCGAGCGCTTCGAGGGCACCGACAGATCTGCTGCCGCCGACCGCAACGCCGACGCCAGGTCCCGACGCACCCGTGGCTGCCGGTGTTCGACCCGCTTGGGCAGCGTCATCGCACCCAGCGGTACCGACGCACCCGAATAGTCGGCCGACGAAATGCGGCCGGCCCACCGGTGTTCGGTGAGAACCAGCGGACGCGGGTCGTCGCTGTCACGTTCGGCGGGCTCCAGCACCACCGCCAGTCCGCCGCGACGACCGTGGGTGATGGTGATGATGTCGCCGCGTCGCAACGCGGCCAGCGCGTCGGTGGCGGCGCGGCGGCGTTGCAGCCGCGACGCCCGGGACTGCGCACGCTCGCGTTCACCGATCTTGGTCCGCAATCGGACGTAATCGAGGATCGGTGCGTCTTTGCCGCCCAGTTCGGCCGCCAACTCGCCCATCATCCGCTCGCCGCGCGCGATCCCGCGCACCAACCCGACCACCGACCGGTCCGCCTGGTACTGGGCGAAGGAGCGCTCCAGCAGTTTGTGGGCCTGTTCGGGCCCCATCTGCTGTACCAGGTTGATGGTCATGTTGTAGCTCGGCGCGAACGAGCTGCGCAGCGGGAAGGTCCGGGTCGAGGCCAGCCCGGCGACCTCGGCGGGTTCGGCATTGCTGTCGTCGGGCCGCCACAGCACCACGGCATGGCCTTCGACGTCGATGCCACGGCGTCCGGCCCGTCCGGTCAGCTGGGTGTACTCCCCCGGCGTCAACGGAACGTGCTGCTCACCGTTGAATTTCACCAGCCGCTCCAGCACCACGGTGCGCGCGGGCATGTTGATGCCCAGCGCCAAGGTCTCGGTGGCGAACACCGCCTTGACCAGGCCCGCGGTGAACAGCTCCTCCACGGTGTGCCGGAACACGGGCAACATGCCTGCGTGGTGGGCAGCGAGCCCGCGCAGCAGGCCTTCGCGCCATTGGTGGTAATCCAGCACGATCAGGTCGGATTCGGCAAGGTCGGCACAGCGCCGGTCGATGATCTCCGCGATCCGGGCGCGCTCCTCGTCGGTGGTCAGCCGCAGCGGCGCACGGAGGCACTGCTGGACGGCCGCGTCGCATCCGGCCCGCGAGAACACGAAGGTGATGGCGGGTAGCAGACCCGCAGCATCCAGGGTGGCGATGACGTCGGGCCTGCTGGGCGGCCGGTACAGCTGCGGACGACCTCCTCCGCGCCCACGCCCCCGTGGTTGCCAGTCGGCGAGCCGGTCGGCCTCACGCCGATGGCTGATGTGGCGCAACAGGTCCGGGTCCACGAGCGCGCTGTTGGTGCCCTCGAACAGATCGAACAACCGACGGCCGACGAGCATGTGCTGGGACAGCGGGACGGGGCGGTGTTCGTCGACGACGACGGTGGTGTCGCCGCGGACGGTCTGAATCCAGCCGCCGAACTCCTCGGCATTGCTGACCGTGGCGGACAGGCTGACCAGCAGCACGTCCTCGGGCAGGTGCAGGATCACCTCCTCCCACACCGCGCCGCGCATCCGGTCGGCCAGGAAGTGCACCTCGTCCATCACCACATACGAAAGCCCGTGCAGTGCAGGTGAATTCGCATACAGCATGTTGCGCAGCACTTCGGTGGTCATCACCACGATGTCGGCGTCACCGTTGATGGACTGGTCGCCGGTGAGCAGTCCGATCTTGTCCGCGCCGTACCGAGCCACCAGATCGTTGTGTTTCTGGTTGCTGAGCGCCTTGATCGGTGTGGTGTAGAAGCACTTGCCGCCGGCGGCCAGCGCCAGGTGCACGGCGAACTCGCCGACCACGGTCTTGCCCGCCCCGGTGGGTGCACACACCAGTACGCCGTGGCCGCTTTCCAGCGCCCGGCAGGAACGCAGCTGGAAGTCGTCGAGCGCGAAGGGATATTCGGCGGTGAACTTGGTCAGTTCACCACCGTTCTGGCCACCGGACTCAGGTGGCATCGTCGTCGATGTCGATCCGCCCCGACCCGGCAACCGGGGCCGGCCGCTCGACCGGCTCCACCGTCGGGATCGGCGCGGCCTCGTCCTCGGGTACCTCGAGGGCCTCCCGCCGGGCCTTGCGCTTGTCGTTGAACCTCGCGATCTGGATGGCCAGCTCCAACAGCAGGCTCAGCGTGCAGGCCAGCGCCAGCATCGTGAACGGGTCCGAACCCGGAGTGGCGAACGCCGCGAACACGAACAACCCGAAGATCAAACCGCGACGCCAGGCCTTGAGCCGCTCGTAGCTGAGCACCCCCACCAGGTTGAGCATGATGATCAGCAGCGGGAACTCGAAGCTGATGCCGAACACCAGCAGCAGGTTGATGAGGAAGCCGAAGTACTGCTCGCCGGACAGCGCGGTGACCTGTACGTCACTGCCGACGGTCAGCAGGAAGCCGAGGGCCGTGGCCAGCACCACGTAGGCCAGCACCGCCCCGGCGATGAACAGTGCGGCACCGAAGCCGACGAACGCCATGGCGAAGCGGCGTTCCTTCTTGTACAGGCCGGGGGTGATGAACGCCCACAGCTGGTACAGCCACACCGGGCATGCCATCACCAGCCCAGCTGCCAGCGCCACCTTGAGGCGCAGCATGAACTGGTCGAAGGGGCCGGTCGCCAGCAGCCGGCACTCGCCGTCGGGCGCGATCGTCGCGCGGGCCGAAGCGGGCAGCGAACAGTAGGGTCCGCGCAACCACTCACCCAGGCTGTGCACACCGAGGAAACCGTGGGTGTACCAGAGGAACCCGAAGATGGTGGTGACCAGGACTGCGGCGACCGCGATCAGCAGACGCGTACGCAGCTCGTGGAGGTGGTCGACCAACGACATGGTGCCGTCGGGGTTGACCCGCGAGCGGCGACGGCGGGGATCGAGCTTCTTGATGAATCCGGAGGTCACGGGCGTGTTCTAGCGGCCTGGTCGTAGACGCGACGCGTCATCGCGGAGCGATGACGCGATCGGGGTCGGACCGGTCAGGCCGTGTGGCGGTCCGGCGACTGCTCGGGGGCAGGAGCCTCGACCCGCTCGGAGGCAATCGGCTTGGCCGGCGGGGTCTCCGCGGAGGGGGCCGCAGAATCCGACTGCATCTCCTTGATCTCGGACTTGAAGATCCGCATCGACTTACCGAGCGACCGTGCCGCGTCCGGCAGCTTCTTGGCGCCGAAAAGCAGCACGAACACCGCGATGACAATGATCCAGTGCCAGGGTTGTAGACCACCCAATTTGGTTACCTCCAGACGTCCGTGCCGAGTCTACCCGCGTGTGTCGCCGGCGTCGTAGGCATGCGGTTCGACTGTGTCGTACACACGCAGCGCCTCTCCCGCCGACTCCTGTACCCGCTGCGCCAACCCCTCTGGGGCCAACACCCGCACTGCCGAACCGAACCCGAGCAGGAAGCGCGCCATCCACTCCTGGGACGCGTAGGTCATCACCGCCTCGCACGCCCCGTCGGGCAACTCGCTGACCACGCGCAGTGGGTAGTAGTCGAACATCCACGACGCGGAGTGGTCGATCAGCAAGGTGGCCGACGGCAACGACGGGTCAGCGGTGTCGGGATCGAACAGTGAGGTGTCGGTGCCGGCCTGCACCGCCGGTGACGGCGGGGCCGAGGGATCGTCGAGCAGTTCTGCGGCGACGATCCGGTCGAACCGGAACATCCGTACCGCCTCGGCGGTGCGGCACCACGCCTCCAGGTAGCTGTTGTCACCGATCAGTACCACCCTGATCGGGTCGACACTGCGCGTCGTGAGGGAGTCTCGCGACGCCGAGTAGTACTCCAGGGTCAGCGCGCGGGCGTCCCGCACGGCCGCCCTGACCGCTGCGGCCACACCGGGCTCCTGAGACGCCGCTTCCTCGGGACCGGATTCTTCGAGGGCCGCACGTTGGGTGCCTGCCGCGGATTCGATCTTGGCGATGGCGCTGCGCGCAGCCTCCGGGTCCACCATCCCGGGTACGTCGACCAGCGACCGCAGCGCCACCAGGATGCCGGTGGCTTCCGTGGACGTCAGGCGCAGCGGGCGGTCGACGCCGGCGCTGAACGTGACTTCGACTGTGTCCCCTTCGAAGTCGAAGTCGATGAGGTCACCGGGGCTGTAACCGGGCAGTCCGCACATCCAGAGCTGCTCGAGATCGGAATCCAGCTGTTTGCGGGTGACCCCCAGGGTTGCCGCGGCCTCGTCACGCGTGACCTTCGGATTCGCCTGGAAGTACGGAACCATGTTCAGCAGCCGGACCAGCCGGGTCGACACCTGACTGCTCATGCCGTGCCCGCCTGCGCCCGCAGCCGGCTCACCACGTCCTCGCGCAGCGAGCGGGGTTCCAGCGCGACGGCGTCGGCGCCGTGGCCGGCGATCTCCCGGGCCAGCCGGTCGAACATTCCGATGTCGACGGTGATCTCCTCCCCCGCGCGCCCGCCCAGCGTGCGCGGCACGGTCTCGATGGCCTGACGGCGCAACGCAGTGGCGCGTCCCCCGGCGATCCATACCCTGGCCTGTTCGCCGGTCGGCAGTTCCGCCACCGCGCGGGCGACGATCTCCCGCAGATTCACACCGTCGGGCTTGGCCACCGCACCGGCAGGCCCGACGGCACTCACGTCGGCGTCGATGCGCGACAACCGGAAGGTACGCGTGTCGTCGCGGTCGCGATCATGTCCGACCAGGTACCACCGGCCGCGGTGGGTGACGACGCCCCAGGGTTCGACGTTGCGGCTGGTGTATTCGGCATTACGTGAGGCGCGGTGCCGGAACCGCACGGCGTGCCCGGAATCGATCGCGGAGAGCAGGATCCGCAACACCTCTTCGGAGCCGCGCAGGCCGGGCAGAGTCGCCGTCGACGCGATGGCCACACCGGCCCCGTCGGCGTCGACGTCGACGCCCGCGGCGCGCAGCTTCAGCAGCGCACCCTGCGTCGCGGTGACCAGTTCCGGGGACTCCCACAGCTGGGTGGCCACCGCCACCGCCGCGGCCTCCTCGGCACTGAGCTGCACCGGCGGCAGCGCGTAGGAGTCCCGGTTGATCCGGTAGCCCTCGGTCGGATCGAACTTCGACACCCGGCCCGTCTCCAACGGGATGCCGAGGTCGCGCAACTCGTTCTTGTCGCGCTCGAACATCCGGGAGAACGCTTCGTCACTGGGACTGTCGGCGTATCCGGCCACGCTGGCGCGGATCTTGTCGGCAGGCAGGAACGACCGGGTGGACAGCAGGGCGATGACGAGGTTCATCAACCGCTCGACTTTGGATACCGCCACGAGATGAAAGCTTAGGGCCTGCGCATGGCGGATCCCGTCAGCGACGGCCGGGCGGGGCGGGCGGCGGCACCTGAAAAGGTGCACCGGCCGATGCGCCACGAATGCGATGCTGGACCAGCGGCGTGATCACCTGACGCCCTTGATGCCCGGGAGGACTGCGTGCGCAGATTCGTTCGCGGCATGACAGCGTCGGCTGTGCTTCTCGGCGCGGTCGCGTGCACCCGTGTCTCCGGCGGAATGCCCGTCGCCGCCCCGGATGCGTTCCCCGACCTCTCGGGCTATCCGGTCGCCGGGAACATCTACGGAACCGAGAACACCCGGCAGTACTTCAGCGGCAACACCTTCACGACACCCGACGGTCAGCGGTGCTCCATCAATACCCGCGACTACTTGCACCGGCTCTGGTGTTGGGGACCGCGGCCGGACCGGGGCGGGTACTGGGACACATCGTTCGGTCCCGACACCCCGGCGACGATGACGCCCGCCGAGCCGCCGGCGCCCGACTGGAATCCGCGACCCGGCGAGTTCCTCGAGCTGCCCCCGGCGCACAAGATCAATCTTCAGGCGGGCATGGTGTGCGCGGTCGGCGCCGACCCGGCGGTGGGGATGTTCGCGTGCCGCGCGGGTGAGCACGGCTTCGTCTTCACTCGGGCCGCCACCCGCCTGTTCTGAATCCGAGCCGGCTACATGCTGGCGATCAGGCGCTTGACTCGCTCGTCGACCGACCGGAACGGGTCCTTGCAGAGCACGGTGCGCTGAGCCTGGTCGTTGAGCTTGAGGTGCACCCAGTCGACGGTGAAATCGCGCCCGGCTTCCTGTGCGGCGCTGATGAACTCGCCGCGCAGCTTGGCCCGGGTGGTCTGCGGCGGGGTGTTGACCGCGGCGTCGATCTCCTCGTCGGTGGTGATCCGGGAGGCCAGACCCTTGCGCTGCAACAGGTCGAACACCCCACGACCGCGCTTGATGTCGTGGTAGGCGAGGTCGAGCTGGCTGATCTTCGGGTCGGACAGCTCCATGTTGTAGCGGTCCTGGTAGCGCTGGAACAGCTTGCGCTTGATCACCCAGTCGATCTCGGTGTCGACCTTCGCGAAATCCTGGCTCTCGACCGCATCGAGCTGGCGGCCCCACAGATCGACCACCTGCTCGATCTGGGTGCTCGGCTCGCGGGTCTGCAGGTATTCCACGGCCCGGCTGTAGTACTCGCGCTGGATGTCCAGGGCACTGGCCTGCCGCCCGCCGGCCAACCGGACCGGACGCCGCCCGGTCAGGTCATGGCTGACCTCGCGGATGGCGCGGATCGGGTTGTCCAGGGAGAAGTCCCGGAACGGGACACCGGCCTCGATCATCTCCAGCACCAGCGAGGCGGTGCCCACCTTGAGCATGGTGGTGGACTCGCACATGTTGGAGTCGCCGACGATGACGTGCAGGCGCCGGTACTTCTCGGCGTCGGCATGCGGCTCGTCGCGGGTGTTGATGATCGGACGTGACCGCGTCGTCGCGCTGGAGACGCCCTCCCAGATGTGCTCGGCGCGCTGGCTCAGGCAGAAGGTGGCGGCCTTCGGCGTCTGCAACACCTTGCCCGCGCCACAGATGAGCTGGCGGGTGACCAGGAACGGCAGCAGCACGTCGGAGATCCGGGAGAACTCACCGGCCCGCACGATCAGGTAGTTCTCGTGGCAGCCGTAGGAGTTGCCCGCCGAGTCCGTGTTGTTCTTGAACAGGTAGATGTCGCCGCCGATGCCCTCGTCGGCCAGCCGCTGCTCGGCATCGATGAGCAGGTCCTCCAGAACGCGCTCACCGGCGCGGTCGTGGGTGACCAGCTGGGTCAGGTTGTCGCACTCGGCGGTCGCGTACTCGGGGTGGCTGCCCACGTCGAGGTACAACCGGGCGCCATTACGAAGGAACACGTTGGAACTGCGGCCCCACGACACGACCCGCCGGAACAGATAGCGGGCAACCTCGTCGGGGCTGAGCCGGCGATGGCCATGGAAGGTGCAGGTCACACCGAATTCCGTCTCGATGCCCATGATTCGTCGCTGCACGCTAACGAGCTTACGGGGTGGTTCACCGCAACGGGTGGACAAGCGCGCGCTGACGGGGCGGCAAAATTTGGATATCACGACGGCCACGGCCGCCGGCGGAGCACCGCGGGCCCGATCACGTCGACCCGGCTATCCGCCGGCGGCGGAGGCGGTAGGCCCTTCGCCGACGGACGCCAGCGAGCCGTCGGGCAGCCCGAGGATGCGTTCGATCGCCTGCAGGTAGGCGCCGAGCACACGTTGCGCGCGGGGTCCGCTGATGTCGATCCCCCGTGTTCCGTCCTGCTCGATCGCGACGGCGAAGGCATCGGCGAGCGCGGCATCGAGGCTCGCGATGAACATCGCGGCCTCGTGCGGGAACCCGGTGTCGAACACGCCTTCGTCGCAGCCCTGCCCGATGACGGATTCGAGTAGGGGCACCGAGGTGCGCATGGACTCCTTGGCCAGCTTCTGACGGAACAGCGCATTCTCGTCGCGCCACAGGATCATCAGGGTCGCCACGGCGGCCGGGTTGTCGGCCTTCCATGCGGCCGATGCACCGAAATAGGCGTGGAGCTTGGCGATCGCATCGAGGTTGTCGTCGGCGATGACGGCCCGCAACGGCAGTGCGGCGCTTTCCGTCATCGCATCGACGACTCCCTCCAGCAGCGCCTGTTTCGAGCCGAAGTAGTGGTACAGCGCCCCTTTGGACATCTGCATCTTGGCCAGCACGTCCTCGATGGTCATCCGCTCATAGCCCTTGTCCAGGATGAGCTGCAGGGCGGCGTCGACAATCTCCCGACGCCGGGCTGCGTAATCCTCCGGTTTGACCCGACGGGCCACGGACACCTCCCGTTGACGATTACTCGGGTGCGAGCCTAACCTAAAAATAGACCGTCCGTCGGTTTATTGATTGGAGCCCCGATGACGCAGGCCACCCCCGAAGCTCGACACCGCACCCGGGCCTTCGCCCGCGTCCTGGGCCCGTTTGTCGCGGCCGCCACGGTGATCATCGCGATTCGTCTGCCCGACCTCACCGGATTGCTCGGCGGACTGTTCGACAACCCGGTCCTGCCCTGGATCCTCGGTGCGGCGATGTTGATGATGGGCCTGATCGTGATCGCGTTCCACCAGTACTGGTACAGCGTGACGGCGGCGCTCATCTCTGCCTTCGGCTGGTTCGTGGCGCTGCGCGGACTGGCGATGATGGCCATCCCGTCGGCCATCGACTCCGGGGCGACCGCGACGGTCACCAGCCCGGGTCCGATGCTGGCAGCCCGGATCTTCTTCCTGCTGCTGACCGCGATGGGCTTGTGGCTGACCTATGTCGGCTGGCGTCGCGAGCAGACGACCGTCACCGCCTGAGCGCGCCGCCGCGGCAACCCGGTCAGCCGCGGGCCAAGATCGCCAGCAGCAGTTCGGCCCGCACCCGGGCCACCCCGAGATCACAACCCAACAGCGCCTCGGCAATCTCGATCCGCTTGCGCATCGTGTGCCGATGCACGCCGATGGCGGCCGCCGCGGCCTCCCACTGGCCGTTGGCCTCCAAGAACGCCCGCAGCGCCGTCATCAGCCCGGTTCCGTGCTCGGCGTCATGGTCGGCCACCGGAGTCAGCACTGCCGCCCCGAGTGCGACCAACAACTCACGGCTGGGACCGGAGGACAACAGTGCGCTACCGGCCAACGCAGCGAATTCCAAAGGGCAACAGCCCCGTTCGGCCACCGATGCGGCCAGTCTGGCGTCATCGACAGCCTGCACCAACCGGCCCAGCGGCTGCGCCCCGCTGAGCCCGCAGCGGCTCGACTTGCGCACCGACCGGTCCAGCCCGCCCAGCAGACCAGCGGCGCCGTCGACCGTCACCGTGCCAGGCAGCAGCACTGTCAGCCGGTGATCGGCTCCATGTGCGAACACCGGATATCCGGCCGCCTCCACCTCCCGCACCACCGCCGCGATTGTTCGCCGCCGCTGGCTCGCCGAGCTCGCTTCGACATCGAACTCGATGACCAGTACGCGAATCCGGCCCTCGGCGTCGGCGACCGGCGCCAGCTGCGCATACACCGGATCCAGGTCGAGCCCGCCGGTCAACAGCAGTCCCAGGGCCTGCTCGTTGAGCAGCCGCTGCACCTCCTGCAATCGTGCCGGTTTCTCGAAATCCAAGGCCAGCAACGATGTTGCGTGCCCGAACAGCACCTGGTCGACCGGACTCAGCACGGTCGGGCTGACCACCGCGAGAACACCGTGCGACCGACCGCCGACCCGGATGTCCTGCTGGGCCACCGTGCTGCCGTCGGACAGCACCCGCACACCCGATGCGGCTCCCGGTTCGATCGAGTCGCGCACCAGGTTGACCGTCGTGACGCTGAGATTGCCCGGCTGCGATGCGATCACCGTCCCGGTCGGATCCAGCACCACCACGGCGGCTTTCAGCGCGCGGCCCAGTTCGGCCACGACCCCGCGCGGGCCGTCACTCACCACCGCCCGGGTGATCCTCGGCTGCGCCCGGGAAGCGCGGAGCACGGCGTCGTACTCGAGCGCGGCGATGCGCGAACCGACCCGCTGCACGACGGCCGCGAACGGAGTCCGGAGCGGCACCTCGATCAGCGCAAGCCCGAGTTCCTCGGCAACTGCCACCAATTCGTCCGGCACTGCCTCGAATGTCAGTCCGATGCCGAATCCGACTGCAGCGACACCACTTTCGGCCAGCATTTGGAGGTAGCGACGCCGACCCCGACGGCCGGCAGGCAGGCTGATCCCGGTGGTCAGCACCATCTCGCCACCGGAGAGCCATTCGGCGGCGTTGGCCAGTTCCGTCGTCAGCACCAGGTTCACCTCGCGCCCGACACCGGCCGACCCTGCCAGCAGACGCAGATGCAGATCCGACTGCTCGATCACCCACCGCACCGGAACCGCCACCAACAGAAATGTACAGAACGTCGAAAATCGGCACAAAGAATCTCCAGATTGTCGGATGATCTGCGGTGTGTTCAGCGACACACTGGGCCCGCCAGAGACCTGACGATTCCCAGAGAGATGGACGGTGCGTGATGCGAATGCGCGGAGGACCGGTCCGATGAGCACGCCACGAATTGCCGTCGCCTACATCGCCACACCGGGCGGTGACGACGCCGTCGCGGTCGGGGAACAGATCGCCCGCACCCTGGGCGCCGGTCTCGACCTGTGCACGGTGCTGCCCAGCGACCGTTCGGCGATCGCCCCCACTCCAGGCGATGTCCTGCACCGCGAGGCCGACGGCTGGCTGGCCGCGGCCGGGGCCGGGGTGCGCAACGACGTCACGGTGCGCACCCACCTGAGCTACGACGAGTCCAGCACCATGGGCCTGATCGCGGCGGCCGAGAACCTCGGCGCCGACGCGCTGGTGGTCGGCGGGGCGGGCGGCGGAATGGCCGGCCCCTTGTCTCTCGGCTCGGTGGTCAACGATCTGGTGCACGCCTCCCCGATACCGGTGGTGATCGCACCGCGCGGGGCCCGACTGCAGCGCAGCGAGCGGATTCGTGAGATCACCTGCGCCATCGGCACCCGGCCCGGAGCCACGCTTTTGCTCGACACCGCCTTGCGGTTCTGCCGGGCCACCGAAACGCCCCTTCGCCTGGTGTCGCTGGTCGCCGTGGATGACGCCCGCCGACTGGAAGCCGCCCAGCAGCACGCACAGCACGCGCTGGACCAAGCGAAGGACTTCTTGCCGGACGATGTTCCGGTCAGTTCGCGGGTGGCCACCGGCCCGACCGTCGAGGAGGCGGTCAACAAGCTGGGCTGGAAAGACGGCGACATGATCATGGTCGGTTCGAGTCGGCTGGCCCAGCCGCGCCGCTTGTTTCTCGGGTCGACTGCGGCGAAGATGCTGCGTGTTCTGCAAGTCCCGATGTTTGTGGTACCGAAAGACGAAGGGGCAGAGCATGTCTGAGCAGCTGGCCAGCGCAGAACTGGAGCAGGCCGAGCACGAGGAGGGCTTGGTCGCCAAAGGCCTGGCCGCGGGGCGCATCGGTACCTTCACCGGTGCGATCCTCGGCATCTCGACGGTGGCGCCGGGTTACACCCTGACCGCCAGCATCGGGCTCATCGTGGCGGCGGTCGGGCTCAAGATGCCGGCGATCCTGATCGCCGGCTTCATCCCGATGTTCCTGACCGCCTACGCCTACCGTGAACTGAACTCCCGGGCGCCCGACTGCGGCGCGTCGTTCACCTGGTCCACCAAGGCATTCGGGCCTTATGTCGGCTGGATGTGCGGGTGGGGCATGGTGATCGCCACCATCATCGTGCTGTCCAACCTGGCATCGATCGGCGTCCTGTTCGGCTACGAGTTCCTGGGCAAGGTTCTGCACAACGAAAGGCTCGCGATGCTCCCGGCCCACAATGTCGCGGTCAACATCGTTTCGACGGTCGCACTCCTCGCCATCGCCACCTTCGTCTCCTGCCGCGGCATCACCACCAGCGAGAAGGTGCAGTATGTGCTGGTCGGCTTCCAGATGATCGTGCTCATCACCTTCGCGGTGGTCGCCATTGCGCGATCCGGCGGCGTCGAGGGGCATCTGAGTTTCGACATCCAGTGGTTCGACCCTTTCACCGGGCTCACGATGAGTGCCTTCGTCATCGGGCTGATCGGATCGATCTTCGCCTTCTGGGGCTGGGACACCTGTCTGACGCTCGGTGAGGAGAGCAAAGATCCCACCAAGGTGCCCGGCCGGGCCGGGCTGTTGTGTGTGCTGTCGATCCTGCTGACCTACCTGCTGGTGGCGGTCGCGGTGATGATGTACGCCGGAATCGGTGACACCGGGCTGGGACTGGGCAACGAGGATATCGCGGAGAACGTGTTCGGGGCGCTGGCCTATCCTGTGCTCGGCGGCTGGGGTGGCCCGCTGCTGCTGCTGGCGGTGTTCGCCTCCTCGATCGCCAGCCTGCAGACGACCGTCCTGCCTGCCGCCCGCACCATGCTGGCGATGGGCGCCTACGGCGCCTTCCCCAAGCGGTTCGCCAGCGTCAACCCGCGGTCGCTGTCACCGGTGTTCAGCACCGTGGTCGCCGGTGTGGTCACCGCCTGCTTCTACACCATCGTGACCCTGCTTTCCGAGCGAACGCTGCTGGATACCATTGCCGCCCTTGGCATCATGATCTGCTGGTACTACGGCATCACCGCGTTCGCCTGCGTGTGGTTCTTCCGCAAGGAGCTGTTCCTCAGCCCGAGGAACATCGTCTACAAGCTGGTGTTCCCGGCAGTCGGCGGTGTCATGCTGCTGTCGGTGTTCGTCAAGTCGGTGCTGGTGAGCATGGACCCGGAGGCCAGCGGCAGCGGCGCGTCGATCGGCGGCATCGGCCTGGTCTTCTATCTCGGCTTCGGCATTCTGCTGTTCGGTGCCGTCCTGATGGCTGCCCTGCGTTTCGTCCAGCCGGCGTTCTTCCGGGGCGAAACCCTGACCATGGAGTCCGCGTGATTTGTGCACGATTTTCCGCGCCTGCCACGGAAAATCGTGCACAAATCACACTCGATGGAACCGAACCGCCGACGCCGACGTCCGATTCAATGTGCTCGATGACCACCTTCGCGATCACGATGGCGTAATCACCCGGGCACAGGCCTTGTCCGCGGGGCTCAGCGACGACACCATCAGCCGTCGCGTGCGTTCCGGCCACTGGCGGCGTTGCGCCCCCGGCGTGTTCTTTGTCGACGATCGTCCATTCACCGATGCGGCGCGGGTGCGCGGCGCGGTGTGGTCGTACGGCCCGGCTGCCGCGGCCAGCGGACTGGCCGCCGCATGGTGGCATGGCGTCACGCGTTACCCGCCGGACAGCGTCGAAGTCACCGTGCCCAAGGTGAGCAATCACCGCAAGCGTGACGGGATCCGGGTCCGGCGCCGCGATCTGCTCAGCTCCGACATCGTCGAACGCAACGGACTCCGCGTGACCGCACTTCCACTTTCGGTCATCGAAGCAGCGACCCGTCGCGGGGGTGGCGCCACGTTGATGGATGCGGCACTGCAGCGGCACGTCGAGCTGAGGCAACTGTGGGATGCGCACCTGCGCAACAAGGGTCGGCACGGGTCGCCGGCGGCCCGAATGCTGCTGCTGTCCGCGGCAGATGGCGCCCGCTCCGAAGCCGAGCGCCTGCTGCTGAAGCTGTTGCGTCGCAACAGGATCACCGGATGGAGGGCGAACCATCCAGTCGCGGGATACCAGGTCGACGTCGTCTTTCCGGCGGCGAAACTTGCCATCGAAGTCGACGGCTGGGCTTTTCACAGCAACGCTGACGACTTCAGAAACGACCGGAACCGGCAGAACGTCATCTCGTTGCACGGATATCAGATCTTGCGGTTCACCTGGCTCGATCTGACTGAATATCCCGATCGGGTGGTCACCGAGATACGGAATGCCTTACGACTTCGGCACGCTTCCTGAGTCTTTGTGCACGATTTTCCGCGTCTGCCGCGGAGAATCGTGCACAAATCACTGGGGGGTGGCATTCGACAAAGTGGCACCTCCGTGACGACGATGATCACCAGAATGTCTATGGTGGTCCGGTCCGCCATGGTCGAGACTCTGGCTGTGGAAAACCCTTCTGCCCGAGTGTCTTTTGCCGCCGATGAAGCCGGCACCCGCGCCGAGGTGCAGTGGCCCGGAAGCCCGCCACTGCTCGCCGAGGTGTGTGCGACGTTCGAACACTTCGGCTTGCGCGTCGCGTCCTATGAGGCCACCGACGCCGGCCATTGCTACGAGTTCGGCGGCCTGAGCCTGCCTGCGCCCATCCTCGACCTGATCGCACGCGCCTACGAAGCCGCGATCGCCGGACGCTGGCAGGTCGACCGATACGCCGCGCTCATTGCCTCAGCCGGGATCGATTGGCGCCGGGTGGTCCTGATCCGGGCGATCACCCGATTCGTCCGGCAGACCGGGTTGAGTTTCTCGGCGGACTACATTCTCGATTCGCTGCTCACCGCACCGGAATTCGTCGACGCGCTGCTTGCGCTGTTCGATACCCGCTTCGACCCGGACGGACCTGACGGCGCCGACACAGACCGCGCCGATCGCGACGTGGCGGCCCTGGTGGATGCCGCCGCGTCACTCGACGACGAGCGCATTCGGGGTGCAATGCACAGTTTTGTGCGGGCGACCCTGCGTACCAACTGGTTTCAGATCGGGCCAGACGGGCAGGTCAAGGATTACCTGTCGTTCAAGATCGACTCGGCCCGGCTGTCCGGTATCGGCCCGGTGGTCCCGCACCGTGAGATCTACGTGTGCTCCGACACCATGGAGGGCATCCATCTGCGCAGCGGAGCCATCGCCCGAGGTGGTCTGCGCTGGTCGAATCGCGCCGAGGATTTCCGCACCGAGGTGCTCGGCCTGATGAAGACGCAGGCCGTGAAGAACGCGCCCATCGTGCCCGGGGGCGCCAAGGGCGCTTTCGTGTTGCGCAACACCGACACCGCCCCCGCCGACGGCTACCGCACCTTCATCCGCGGCTTGCTCGACGTCACCGACAACATCGTCGACGGTGCGATCCGGCATCCGGACCGGACGGTGTGCCCCGACGGCGCCGACGCCTACCTGGTCGTGGCCGCCGACAAGGGCACCGCGAGGTTCTCGGATCTGGCCAATGCCATTGCGGCCGAGTACGACTTCTGGCTCGGCGATGCCTTCGCCTCGGGCGGCTCGGCCGGGTACGACCACAAGGCCATGGGTATCACGGCACGCGGCGCATGGCTCTCGGTGCGGCGGCATTTCGCCGAGGCCGGCCACGACATCGATGTCGAGCCGTTCACGGTGACCGGCATCGGCGACATGTCCGGCGATGTGTTCGGCAACGGAATGTTGCTGTCCCACAACATCAAACTGGTCGCCGCATTCGATCATCGGCACATCTTCGTCGATCCGGACCCGGATCCGGGGACGTCCTTCGGTGAGCGCACCCGGCTTTTCGATCTGCCCACATCGAGCTGGCAGGACTACGATTCGACGCTGATCTCGGCCGGCGGCGGGGTGTGGCCCCGCACCGCCAAGTCGATACCGCTGTCGCCACAGGCCCGTACCGCGCTGGGCATCGACGTGACCGAGTGCACGCCCGACGAACTGATCACGGCGGTGCTGTGCGCACCCGTCGATCTGCTGTGGAACGGCGGGGTCGGCACCTACGTCAGATCCGACGGGGAAACCGATACCGATGCCAGGGACAAGGCCAACGACCGGGTTCGGGTCACGGCATCGCAGCTGCGCTGCAAGGTGATCGGCGAAGGCGGTAACCTCGGCCTGACCCAACAGGCACGGATCGGGTTCGCCCTCAACGGTGGCCGGATCAATGCCGACTTCATCGACAACGCAGCCGGTGTCGCGACCTCGGACCTCGAGGTCAACATCAAGATCGCCCTGGATTCCGGCAGCATCCTCACCGCACAGCGCAATGCGCTGCTGGCCGACGCGACCGACGATGTCGCCGCACGGGTGCTGGCCGACAACGCCGAGGCGATCCTGGCGATCAGCATGGCCGCCGCCGAAGCCGACTCGCTGCTGGACCGGCACATCCGGTTGATCGCCAACCTGCGGGACGAGGCGGGCGTCGACCCCCAGGTGGAGGGTCTGCCGACCGGGCCGGAACTGGTGCGCCGGCGGACCATGGGGCTGGGACTCACCCGACCTGAGATCGCCGTGTTGCTGGCCCAATCCAAGAACCTGGTGGCCCACGAGTTGCTGGCCTCCGAGGTACCGGACCACGAGGCGTTCGTACACCGCCTCGAGGACTACTTCCCCGCTGTGGTCGCCCGACAAGCCCATGCGGAGATCGGCAATCACCCGCTGCGCCGTGAGATCGTCGCCACCTCGGTGGCAGGTGAGCTGATCAACCGGGTGGGCCCCGGCACCATCTACCGCATGCAGGAGCGGTTGGCGGTGACCACGCCCGAAGTGGCGCTGGCCTATGCCACGGTGCGCGACATCCTCGATCTGGACACGCTGTGGGCGGCCGAGCTGGCCGGCAACAGCGATGAGGGCCAGCGCATCCGGGCGCTGTTGCAGGTGCGCGAACTGGTCGAACACCTGACGTCGTGGGTGCTGCGCAACGGGACCGGCAACCGCGCCCAGGTGAGCGCGGCGATCTGCCGGCTCATCACCGCGGGCGGGCCGAAGGCTGATGCTGGGTGATGCAGTGAATGCCACCGCCACGTTCGAACAACGGACGGGCATCGACGCTGAGGACACGTCGGCCGGGATACTGTTCGGCCAGTATCGCCGCCGCGTCGGCGTCCCTCGGATCACCGAAGGCGCAGGCGATCACCCCGCCGTTGACCACCAGGTGATTGATGTAGCTGTAGTCGACGAAGCCCTCGGCGTCGGTCAACTGGTCGGGCGCGGGTAACTCGACGATCTCCCACGGCCGTCCGGAGACATCGTGGGTCTGCTCGATCGATGCCCGGATCTCCTTGCACACCAGGTGATCCGGATGAGAATCGGCACCCTGGGCATGCAGCAGCAGCCGGCCTGGCGAGGGTATCGCCGCCACGATGTCGACGTGCCCGCGGGTGCCGAAGCGCTGCGAGTCGCGGGTCAGCCCGCGCGGCAGCCAGACGGTGTGATCGGCACCGATGGTGCGGGCCAGTTCGGCTTCGACGTCGGCCTTGGTGGCGCCGGGGTTGCGACCGGGGTCCAGTTGCACGGTCTCGGTGACCAGCACGGTGCCCAGCCCGTCGACCTGGATGCCACCGCCTTCGTTCACCAGGTTGGAGTCGACCACCGGCACGCCGGTCCAATCGGCAACAGCGGCAGCGATTTTCGAGTCGTCATCCCAGTGCGCCCAATCCTGGGCGCCCCAACCGTTGAACACCCAGTCCACCGCAACCACCGAACCGTCCCCGGCGTGCACGAAGGTGGGACCGATATCGCGCATCCAGGCGTCGTTCAACGGAGCCTCGACGATGTCGACATCGGCGGACAGGTAACGCCGGGCCGCGGACATTTCGGCGGGGTCCACCACCATCGTCACCGGTTCGAACTCCAGCACCGCGTGCGCGACCGCCGCCCAGGTGCTGCGCGCTTCGTGGTGTTCGGCTTCGGTGTCGCCCAGCGAGTATCCGGCGGACGGGAACGCCATCCAGACGCGATCCTGCGGCGCACTCTCGGCCGGCATTCGGTAGACGGTCATTTCACCACTGCCGTGGCGTCGTGGCCGACCCCGCACGGGTGTTCCACGTCGACCGGCTCCGTCAGCGCGGCGTAAGTGTCCGGCCGCCGGGTGAGCAGAAATGGGAACAGCTCCAACCAGTCCCGGCGCTGATCCAGGTCCAGGTCGGCGACCAGCACGGCTTCTTCGTCGCGAGGTGCCTGCACCAGCACCCGGCCGAACGGGTCCGAGATGAACGACGAACCGTAGAAGGTGACCTTGCCCTCGTCACCGATCCGGTTGGGCACCACCATGAACAGCCCGCTGCTGATGCCGTTGGCGACGATCACCTGCTGCCACAGCGGTTGGGTGTCGAAGGCCGGGAACACCGGCTCCGAACCGATGGCCGTCGGGTAGACCACGATCTCGGCACCGCCGAGCGAGTAGCTTCGCGCCACTTCGGGGAACCATTCGTCCCAGCAGGTCGGCAGCCCGACGCGGGCACCCAGGCCCTCTGGGTTGTACACGGGATACGGGTCGGCCTGCCCAGGCCCCGGACGGAAATAGGTGTCTTCGTAGTAACCGGCCGAGATCGGGATGTGCAGCTTGCGGGTGTAACCGGCCAACTCCCCCGACGGCGTCACCAGGATTGCCGTATTGAAGCCCAATCCATCTTCGGCCGGCGCCTTTTCGTACAGCGACGCGTGCACGAAGACGCCGTTGGCCCTGGCGGCCTCGGCGGCAAGGGCAAAGGTCGGGCCCCCGGTGAGATCCTCGGCAGCCTCGCCGGGATTCGGTCCGGCCGGGGTGTCCGCGGGGTATCGCAGCAGGGTGATCTCCGGCAGACAGACCAGCGCGGCACCGGCGTCGGCCGCCCGGTCGATACCGTCCCGCAGCACCCTGACCAGCTCCGATGCATCGGACCGCCACCGATGCTGCACCAGCCCGACCCGCAGCGGAGGGCGCGTCGACTCGGCGCTTCGGGACAGCGACTCGGGCGCGGTGGCGGTCAGGGTGATCATCGGTCGACTCCTAAAACGAATGGTGTTCGTTTTATTGTGACCCCGCTGACACCGGTTGTAAAGAGGTAGTAGAAAGGTGCCATGGGACGCCCGCCGGTACCGCTGCTCTCCCCCGACCGCATCACCAGTGCGGCAATGGATTTGGTCAATTCGACGGGCGGATTCAGCGTCCCCCGACTCGCCCGGGCACTGAAGGTCCGGCCGTCCTCGTTGTACAACCACGTCGCCGGACGCGAACAGATCGTCGAACTGCTCCGCGAGCGGGCCATGTCCGAGGTCACCCTTCCCGACGACGACCCGGCCCGCCCTTGGACCGAGGTCGTCGCCGACATCATGCGGTCCTACCGGCAGAGCTACGCCCGCTATCCGCGACTCATCCCGCTGCTCACGGCCCACGCGGTGAACAGCGAGCATGCCCTGACCATGTACAACACCCTGGCCGTCACCTTCAGCCGTGCCGGGTTCGACCCGGCCGACACGCTGCGCGCCATCACCCTGGTCGACTCTTTCGTGCTGGGCTCGGCCCTCGATGTCGCCGCCCCCGACGAACCCTGGAGCACCTGCGCCGAGGTGGGCCCGGAACTGACCGCCGCCCTGACCACCGGCAGCACCAAGCCGGCCCGCGCCGACGACGCCTTCGAGTTCGGCATCGCGGTATTGCTTCACGGACTGGCAGCCGTCGCATCGGGCGCCGAGCGGAATTGAGCCCCGCGGGCGGGCCGATTCGCTGGGCGCTGCCATCTTCTGGGACTTTTTACCCTGGTCAGCGGCCTTCGCAGGCATATGGTTGGTGGCAGTCCGCGCAAAGGAGGGGTGATGACCCGCTACGACCTGCCCGATGTTGCCGACCTGATCCGCCTTGGCGAGCCTCATGAGCACGCCATCACGGTGTACGCCGAAACCGCACCGGGACCCGACGAGCGGGAAAAGAGCCTGTTGACCGCGAAGAGCGCCGTCGACCGGGCCCTGCGCAAGATCCGCGATTCCGGTGCGCGGCATGCCGTCGAGGAAAAATTGCGATCACGCTGGACCGAGATCGCCGAATCGGACCTGTGGCTGAGTCTTTCCGGTTCGGTGGCCATCTTCATCGCCGACGACTTCCACGAGGTCTACGTGCTGCCCAATGCCCTGGAGAGCCAGCTGCAGGTGGGCAGTTTCTTCGACATCGGACAGCTGGTGCGCGCGGTCACCACGCCGCAGGAGGCCTATGCGCTGACCTTGTCGGCTGACGGCTGGAACCTGTGGCAGGCCACCGCGAGCACACGTGCCGAGGAGCTGGAGCTCACGGGCGAATACGCGGTCGACGTGGCCGACGCGACCCATCGCGCCACCGTGCGCGACCGCGGCCACGTCCGCCGCCTCGTCGGAGACGAGGGCAAGAAAGTACTGCTGGAGAAGTACGCCAAGCGGGTCGCCGAGGCGGTGGACGCCGAACTGGGCCAGCTCGATCCGTCATCGGCCCGGCCGCTGTACCTCTTCGCGACCGACCCGCTGCTCGACATGTACCGCGGGCTCGACCACAAACGCCAGATCGTGGCGGTACCCGGCGCGGCGGACCAGCTGCGGCCCGACCAGATCGACGGCGCCATCCGCGAGTCACTTCCCGCCCTGAACGCCGAACAGGCCAACGTGTGGGTCGAGGAGTTGGGCAACGACCTCAGCAAGGGGCTGGTGGCCACCGACCTGGGCGACATCGCCCGTGCCGCCGCCGCCGGGGCGGTCGACACGCTCGTCTACAACTTCACCGTCGACGTCCTGGGCCGGATCGAGGCCGCGAACGGCGCGCTGCAGTACGACGATTCCGGGTACGACGTGCTGTCCCGAATCGCGGTGACGGTCCTCGACCACCGTGGCGAGGCCTACGCCGTGCGGCCCGACGAGATCACCGCCGACGTCTGGAACCAGACGGCGGTTGCGAAACTACGGTTCGCCTTGAGCTGACGCCGCGGGCTCGTTCGCACTGCCGACCGGACTCTTCAGCCCGTCCAGCACAAACCTCAGGTGGCGCCGCCAGACGGCGTCGTCACCGTCTGCCATCGCGATCACCTTCGACATCGCCCACATCAATGTCGCCAGATCATCGGCACCGAAGTCGGCCCGCAGCACCCCGGCGTTCCTGGCCCGGCCCACCACGGCCTCCAGCAGTCCCCCGGCGCGGCCGCATTCCCCCGCGACGTCGACGGCACCGACCGGATTGCGGGCCACCGCGTCGTTGATCCCGCGGTCGGACGCCTGCATCACGAACAGGCTCTCGAGGAACCCGGTGAACCCCCGCCAGGGGTCCGCGTCGGCGAGCGCCTGCTGCGCCAGCCGGTCGATGACGGCCAACCGGTCGGACAGCACCACATCCAGGAGTGCGCCGCGGTTCGGGAAATGGTTGTAGAGCGTGCCGATACTCACGCCCGCCTTGCGCGCCACCTCGTCGAGGGGGACATCGACTCCGCGCTCGGTGAAGAGTTCGGCGGCGGCCGCCACCAGGCGGTCCCGGTTACGGACCGCGTCCGCACGCATCGCCGACATGCCGTCCAGCATAGCGAAGTTGAGGGCGCACTCAACTTGTGCTAGTAAGTTGAGTATGACCTCAACTTCTTCCCCCGTCCTGACGGTGCTCGGCGTCGGCCCCGGACTCGGCCTCTCGGTCGCGCACCGGTTCGGCAAGGCGGGATACCGCGTTGCGCTGATCTCCACGTTCGCCACAACGGCATTCGGATTACCTGGCCGCGCTGGCCGACGAGGGCATCGAGGCGGCCGCCTATGTCGCCGACGCATCGCAGCCCGATCAGCTGCGCAGTGCCGTCGACGCGATCCGCGCCCGGTTCGGCCGGATCGACGTCGGTTACTACGGACCGGGCGCCTTCGAAACGGCGCCCACCGGCGACATCACCGATCTCGACGCCGCAGGCGCGAAGGCGGCGCTCGACAGCGTCGTGCCCGCGGTCGACTTCGCCGCCCAACTGCTCCCCGAGATGCGGCAGCGTGGCAGCGGAGGACTGCTGTTCGCCGGCGGCCTGAGCAGCGTCGTGCCCATGCCCCCGCTCGGCGGGCTGGCACTGGCGGCGGCAGCGCTGCGCAACTACGCGGTCACCCTGCACGCGGCACTCGCGCCGGCCGGTATCTACGCCGGGACCCTCACCATCGGCGGCCTGATCGAACGGGGCGACATCCATCGCGCGATGACCGCCGACTCCGGGCAGTTCGCCGGCATCGCGATCCGCACGCTGAACCCTGACGACCTGGCCGAGCAGATCTGGCAGCTCTATACCGAGAGAGCCACCGCCGAAACCGTGGTCAACGTCATCGCCTAGGCGTGCCGGCCCGCACCGGCAACCCGAACCGGGCGGGCACGCCGTCGCTGAACGCGACGTGCGCCGGGGGCCCGTCGCACAACCCGCCGAGGCCGACCGAGGCGAACAGGCCCGACTCGTCGAACCCGAGCAGCTTGGCGGACCGCAACGACCAGGGCGGGTGCTCGTTGGGCAGGTACCAGGTCCGCCCACCGTGAGCGACGTGCAGGCCCCAGCGCGCGGTCAAGAAATGTTCGAGCTGCCCGGGCGCCAGAACGCCGCCGGCCTCGACCTCGATGCGGCTCGACGCGCGGGTTCGCGGCCAGCGCACCCTGGTCGTGTACGTGTGCCGCTCCCCTGATCGCCGGTACGCCATCCCGGCCCACCGGTACCGGACTCCCAGCGCCGCACGGGCCGCGAGCACAACGTCGAGCCTCGGGGTGTCCAGGCTGAGGAACACGACGCCACGACGCCCGGTGCCGTCGACCGAATACAACCGCACATTGGTCTCGAGGAAGCTGCCGAGCACGCCGGGGCCGTAGCCGAAACCGGTGCCGGTCATCCGGAATGCGACCAGTCCGACGTAGCCGGCGCCGTCGAACGTATCGGGTTCAGTGCCCGCCGGATAGAGGTGTGCGATCCCCCGGGGATCGACCGGCCAGTGCAGGAAGGTCAGGTCGACCCAGCTCTGATGCAGGATCCGGGCACCGGTCAGCCCTGGCGCTTCGGGGCTGACCGGCTCGACCACTGCGGCTACTCAGACGGTGCTGGTTCCGGATTCGATTCAGGCAGAAGGGCTTCCAGTGCCGCGCCGGTGATCCGCCGGAAGGCCCGCCGGGGACGGTTGGCGTCCAGGACCGCCACCTCGAGGGTGGCCGGACCCAGCGTGCGCGGCTCGGAACCGTTGCCGCTCGCGCTCAGTGCCTCGACGGCGATCTTGACCGCTGCGGCCAGATCGGCGTTCTCTGCGTACGAGTCGTTCAGCGCGGCGATGATCGGTTCGGTGGTACCGCCCATCACGACGAAGTGCGGTTCGTCGGCGATCGACCCGTCGTAGGTGATGCGGTACAGCTCAGGCGATTTCGTCTCGCCGTAGTGCGCCACCTCGGCGACGCACAGCTCCACCTCGTAAGGCTTGGCCTGCTCGGTGAAGATCGTGCCGAGCGTCTGCGCATAGACATTGGCCAGCTGACGGCCGGTCACGTCACGACGGTCGTAGGCGTAGCCGCGGGTGTCGGCGAACTGGATACCGCCGCGCCGCAGGTTGTCGAACTCGTTGAACCGGCCCACGGCGGCGAAACCGACCCGGTCGTAGAGCTCGCTGACCTTCTGCAACGACCGCGAGGGATTCTCCGCGACGAACAACACACCGCTGTCGTACGCCAGTGCGATCACGCTGCGTCCGCGGGCGATGCCCTTGCGCGCCAGTTCGGAACGCTCACGCATCGCCTGCTCGGGCGAGATGAAATACGGGAAGCTCATTTACCCCTCACCGCCCGTCCGGGTCCGGCGCGCGATGACCTCGCGGGCCAGCTCGGCGATGCGTTCCTCGGTGATCTCCACGGCACCCTCGGCACCGATGGTCACCGCGGTCGGATAGATGCCGCGCACCAGATCCGGTCCGCCGGTTGCGGAGTCGTCGTCAGCGGCGTCGTAGAGCGACTCGATTGCCACCTGCAGTGCCGAATCCGCGTCCACCACCCCCGGGTAGAGCTTCTTGATCGACGACTTGGCGAAGATCGAGCCGGAGCCCACCGATTGGTAGCCCTCTTCTTCGATGTTCCAGCCGCCGGCGGCGTCGAAGGACACGATGCGGCCCGCGTTCTCGGCATCGGCGGCGTCGACATCAAAACCCACCAGGAGCGGGAGCGCCACGAAACCCTGTAGTGCCGCACCGAGATTGCCGCGCACCATGATCGCCAGCCGGTTGACCTTCCCGCGGAAGGTCAGGGCAACGCCTTCGAGCTTCTCGTAGTGCTCCAGTTCCACGGCATACAGGCGCGCGAATTCGACGGCGATGGCCGCGGTGCCTGCGATGCCCGTCGCGGTGTAGTCGTCGGTGATGTACACCTTCTGCACGTCGCGCCCGGCGATCATGTTGCCCTGAGTCGAGCGGCGGTCACCGGCGATCAGCACCCCGCCGGGGTACTTGATCGCGACGATGGTCGTCCCGTGTGGCACTGCGTTGGTCGGGTTGATCGAACCATCGGCGACACGGTTGACCGGCAACAGTTCGGGGGCCTGACGGCGCAGCAATTCAGAGAAAGACGACAGGTCCATGGCTACAGAGGGGTTACCGGAGTGGGGTTGGGACAGAGACAGGTTTTCGCGCCAGGTCACTGGCCGCCCTTTTGGACGTATGCGCGCACGAAGTCTTCTGCGTTCTCTTCCAGCACGTCGTCGATCTCATCGAGCAGATCGTCGGTCTCCTCGGCCAGCTTTTCGCGACGCTCCTGGCCGGCGGCAGATGCACCCGGGAGGTCCTCATCCTCGCCGCCGCCACCGCCACGCTTGGTCTGCTCTTGAGCCATCGCTGCCTCCTGCAATTGTCATCGGCCGGGCTAACCGCCCAACCGGTTCTTCCACAGTACCGGTCAGCACCCGGATTGCCCGGGATAGCTCACCGCCGGAAATGGTCAGTTCGTGAGTTGCTCGACGAGTTCGGCCGCGCTGTCCACAGAGTCCAGCAGGGCGCCGACGTGCGCCTTGCTGCCGCGCAGCGGCTCCAGAGTGGGAATCCGGACGAGCGAATCGCCCCCGAGATCGAAGATCACCGAGTCCCAACTCGCCGCGGCGATGTCGGAACCGAAACGGCGCAGGCATTCGCCGCGGAAATACGCCCGCGTGTCGGTCGGCGGGTTGTCGACCGCGTCGATCACCTGCTGCTCGGTGACCAGGCGCTTCATCGACCCGCGCGCCACCAGCCGGTTGTAGAGACCCTTGTCCAGCCGGACGTCGGAGTACTGCAGGTCCACCAGGTGGAGCCGCGGCGCCTGCCAACCGAGGTTCTCGCGCTGGCGGAACCCCTCCAGCAACCGCAGCTTGGCCGGCCAGTCGAGGATCTCGGAGCATTCCATCGGATCGCGTTCGAGCAGGTCCAGCACGTGCGCCCAGGTCTCCACGACATGGGAGGCGCGCGGATCCGGGTCCTTGATGTCGACGAGTTTGGCCACCCGGTCCAGATAGACCCGTTGCAGTGCCAGGGCGGTCATCTCACGACCGTCGGCCAGTGCCACGGTGGCCCGCAGCGACGGATCGCGGCTGATCACATGCACGGCGTGCACCGGCCGGGCCAGGGCCAGGTCGGACAGGTCCAGCCCGAACTGCGGGCCCTCCTCGATCAGGTCGAGCACCAGGGAGCTGGTCCCGACCTTGAGGTAGGTCGACGTCTCGGCCAGGTTGGCGTCGCCGATGATGACGTGCAGCCGGCGGTACTTGTCGGCGTCGGCGTGCGGCTCGTCGCGGGTGTTGATGATGCCGCGCTTGAGCGTGGTCTCCAGGCCGACCTCGACCTCGATGTAGTCGGCACGCTGGGACAGCTGGAAGCCGGGATCGTCACCCGAGGGCCCGATGCCGACCCGGCCCGAGCCGGTCACCACCTGACGGGACACCAGGAACGGGGTGAACCCCGCGATCACCGCCGAGAACGGGGTCTGACGGCTCATCAGGTAGTTCTCGTGGGACCCGTAGGAGGCACCCTTGCCGTCCACGTTGTTCTTGTAGAGCTGCAGCTTGGCGGCCCCGGGCACGCTCGCGACATGGCGAGCGGCGGCCTCCATCACGCGCTCACCGGCCTTGTCCCAGATCACCGCGTCCATCGGATCGGTGCACTCCGGCGCCGAGTACTCCGGGTGGGCATGGTCCACGTAGAGCCGGGCGCCGTTGGTGAGGATCATGTTGGCCGCGCCGACCTCGTCGGCATCGACGATCGGTGCCGGCCCGGACGCACGGGACAGGTCGAATCCGCGGGCATCGCGCAGCGGGCTTTCGACCTCGTAGTCCCACCGAGTCCGCTTGCCGCGCTGGATCCCGGCGGCGGCCGCGTACGCCAGCACCGCCTGAGTCGACGTCAGGATCGGATTGGCGGTCGGATCGGACGGCGATGAGATGCCGTATTCGACCTCTGTTCCGATGATCCGTTGCATGTGGCCAGCCTAGGTGACGGCCTGTGCACCCCGGGCCGCCAGGTATTCAGGCCGCGGCCGCGCGGCGGCGAACGGCTCGGTCAGCGCGTTGTCGACCGAGTTGAACACGAGGAAGACATTCGACCTCGGCAGGGGCGTGATGTTGGATCCCGAGCCGTGCAGCAGGTTCGCGTCGAACCACAGCGCAGTACCGGGCGGGCCGGTGAACTGGTGGATGTCATGGGTGTCGACAGCCTTGGTCAACGTCGTCTGATCGGGCACGCCGATGTTCTGGGCCACCAGTGAGGTGTCGTGGTTGTCCTCGGGTGTGGCGCCGACGCACGGATAGAACGTCTGGTGCGATCCCGGGATGACCATGAGCGACCCGTTGTACGGATAGTTCTCGGTCAGGGCGATCGAGCAGGAGACAGCCCGGATCGCCGGCATCCCGTCCTCGGCGTGCCAGGTCTCGAAGTCCGAATGCCAGTAGAACCCCGTCCCGGTGAACCCGGGCATGAGATTGATCCGGGCCTGGTGGATGTAGACGTCTCCGCCGAGCAACTGCCGAGCGACCGGCAACACCGTGTCGAGGCGGACCACCTGGGCCACCAGGTCGCTCAGCAGATGCGGTTCGAAGATCGACCTGATCGTGCCGCCCGGCTCACGGATCACCCGCGGGTCATCCCTGTCCAGATCCGCTGCTATCCGGTCGATTTCGTGCCGCAGCAGGGGCAGCCAATCGTCCGACACCGTTTCGGGCGCCAGCAGGTAGCCGTATTCGGAGAACCCGTCCAGGTGAGGCCGGCTCAGCGGTCCGTCGGCGTCACCGCCCCACACCACGGGCTCGTGACGCGGTATCGGATCGATCGCGTGCTCGAGCCGCGTCGGGTAGCGGTCCTCGACCGCGGACGCTTCCCCCTCGGCTTCCCACTGTGCCGTCATGCGACCGACTGCGGCGCGGGGTATACGCCGTTCTCGTCGTGCACCTCCCGGCCGGTCACGGGCGGGTTGAACACACACAGCATGCGCAACTGCTCATCGCAGGTGACCCGGTGGCGGTCATTGTTGTTGAGCAGGTACATGGTTCCGTCCGCGAGCGGATACTGCTGCCCGGTCTCCAGATCCGTCAGCGTGCCGGTGCCCTCGATCACCCAGACCGCCTCGACGTGATGCTGGTAGTGGAACTCGTTGACCGACCCGGCTTCGATGGTGGTCTCGTGGAACGAGAAACCGACGCCGTCGCCGGACAGGATGATGCGCTTGGATCGCCAGGTGCCGTCGGCCACGTCTCGGTCGGTACCGGTGATCTCGGCGGTGGTGCGGACAATCATGTTTCAGGCCTCCTCAGGACAGCGTGACGGCCACGGACTCGGCGAGAATGTCGAGCCCCTCGGACAGTTCGGTCGGAAGAGTGGTCAGCGGCGGCAGCAGTTTGACCACCTCGTCGGACGGGCCGCTGGTCTCCATCAGCGCACCGCGGTCGAAGGCGGCCCGGCACACCTGCCCGGCCATATCCGGGGAGTCGAACTTGAGACCCTGGGCCATCCCGCGGCCACGGGCGGTCACGCCGTCGTGGGCAGCGGCGATCTCTTCCAGCCGCGCCCGCAGCAACTCACCCTTGACGACAGTGTCGGCGCTGAATCCGTCGTTCTCCCAGTATGTCTCGATCGCCGCGGTAGCCGTGATGAACGCGGGGTTGTGACCGCGGAACGTACCGTTGTGCTCCCCCGGCGTCCACACGTCGAGATCGCGGCGGAACAGCGTGAGCGCCATCGGCAGGCCGTAGCCACTGACCGACTTCGATATCGTGACGATATCGGGCACGATGCCTGCGGCCTCGAAACTGAAGAACGGCCCGGTGCGGCCGCACCCCATCTGGACGTCATCGACGATGAGCAGGATGTCGCGCTTGCGGCACAACTCGGCCAGCGCGCGTAGCCATTCGATCCGCGCGACGTTGAGACCGCCCTCCCCCTGGACGGTTTCGACGATCACCGCTGCAGGGCGGTTGAGCCCGCTGCCCGAATCGTCGAGAACGCGCTCGAACCACTGGAAGTCCTCGGTGACCCCGCCGAAGTAGTTGTCGTACGGCATCGGGGTGGCGTGCACCAACGGGATGCCCGCCCCGGCCCGCTTCATCGAGTTGCCGGTGACCGACAGGGCACCCAGCGTCATGCCGTGAAATGCGTTGGTGAAGCTGATGACCGACTCACGGCCGGTTACTTTCCTGGCCAGCTTGAGCGCCGACTCCACCGAGTTCGCCCCGGTCGGTCCAGGGAACTGCACCTTGTAGTCGAGCCCGCGCGGACGCAGGATGAGCCGTTCGAAGCTCTCCAGGAACCGCTGCTTGGCCGCGGTGGCCATGTCCAGGGAATGGACGATGCCGTCGGAGGCGAGGTACTGCAGCAGCGGCTCTTTGAGGGCGGCGTTGTTGTGGCCGTAGTTCAACGCCCCTGCGCCGGCGAAGAAGTCGATGTACGTGCGCCCCGCCGTGTCGGTCACCCAGGAACCTGCGGCGCTGTTCATGACGGTGGGCCAGCTGCGGCAATAGCTGCGGACCTCGGACTCCACCGAACTGAACACGTCGGGAAGGTCAGATTCGGACAACGGCGCTGTCGTAGCGAGCAGCAAGGGACAATCCTTCCAATCAAATCAAACTGGTTATCAGATAACTGATTTCAGCGAGAAAGCGGTGTAGCGATGGGCCCCATCCGCAGAATCGGCTCGTCTTCGTGAGCCCCGTCGGCATCGAGGAGATCGCAACCGAAATGTGGGTCCTCGACCATCGGGACACCGTGCCGGCGCGCGAAGGCGCCGAAGAACGCGCGTGAGGCGGCGTTGCCCGGCGAGACCGTGGCTTCCACGGTCACGGGACGCCCGTCGCGCTGTGTCCGTACGCGGTGTACGAGCGCGTCGAGCATGGTGCTGGCCAGTCCCCCGCCCTGCGCCGAGGGCGACACGGCGACCTGCCACACGAACAGCACATCCGGCCGCGGCGGCGGGTGGTAACCCGTGATGAATCCGTGCAGGTCACCGTCGCGCTCGGCCACTATTGACGTGGCAGCAAAATCTGTTGCCAGCAACAGATAGGCATAGGTGGAATTCAGATCGAGCACCCCGGTGGCTTCCGCGAGGTCGCGGATGCCAATCGCATCGGTACCCCGTGGAGGGCGCAGGAATTCTTCCCGGGAATGGCGTCCCGGAACGCTTTCTAAAACATGCATATCGAGTTAAAAGTCACCACCGAACTTCTCAGCGATCATCGTCAGTTTCAAGCCATCGGTGCCATCGACGTAAGCACACCGCCCTGCCGGGATCAAGCTCCAGGACCGCGCCAGGACCGGCATTCCGTCTGCAGTCACCGTCTTTGACCTGGAATAACTTCACAAATCGTCAATCCCAGAAAAGTGTTAGCGTCGTTATCGAATCGTTACATTGGTGCAGGGGTACCACCCTCGGCCCCTGTCGCGTACTACGCGGACGCGGCCGCCGCAACCGACGAACGCAACGCGTCCCCGGGATTTCTCCCCATATTCCGCACCGGAAATATTCCAATCGAAATTTAATAAACGCGGGTATTGGTCCGGCCTCGAGAACCGGTCGAATATGCTCGGCGGGTGTCACCGAATCGGTGGAACGGCCGACGGCCGGCGCGTTGCCGTGCGGGCAACACCACGCGATCCGTCGCGACGCGTCGACTACACCGAAATGACCTCAGCAACGCCGGGATCGAGCACAATGACCGCCGTGGCCGACATGCGGCGTGTGCACGACTGGTTCCTCCAGCGCGGGCTGCCGCTGGTACTGACCCGCAGGGTGCGATCGCGCGCGCTGCTTGAGCGATCCGCACCGATGGTCGCCGCGGCCGGCGGGCTCATCGCCTTGATCATGCTGTTGGCCGAGCTCACCGGGACCGTCGTACGCGTCGGCACCGCAGTCAAACTCGGCGTCCTGGCCGTGTTGTTGCTCGCGGCACCGTTCGTGCTGGAACTGCTGCACCGAGCGGACACGACCCGCAGTGAAGCGGGTCGCCGCTCGGCAGCACTGCTCGTGATGGCCATGTTCGTCGTCGGTCTGCCGTTCGCCGACAGCGGCTTCTCCGGGATCGCCGCGGCCGAGGCCGCCGCATTCGCGCTCGTCGCTGTGCTCGTCGTGTGGCTGACGTACCTGGGTTTCGGCTCGATCGCGTTGTGGGCGTTCCGGTTTGCCTGGCTGCAGCTGGGGGCGCTCGGCACCCTGATGAGCCGCGCCCTGCCCCTGCTGATGCTGACCGTCGTGGTCTATTTCACCGGCGAGTTGTGGCAACTCTCGGCCCGGATGCCCCGCCACCGGCTGTGGCAGACGATCGGATTCCTGGCTCTGATCGCAATCGCCTTCATGGTCACCACGATTCGTGACGAGGTACTCGCCCTGCGCGAGGAGCGCGGCGGGCCCAGCGACCCGGCCGCACTGCTGGCCGGCACCCCGCTGCCGGTTCGGGACGGTCACCATCCGCGCCGCACCCCGCTGTCACGCGCCGAACAGGTCAACGTGGTGGCGGTGATGGTGGTGTCCCAGGCGATCCAGGTGGTGCTGTTCACCACCGGACTGTTCGCGTTCTTCCTGGCGCTGGGGATCATCGCCATTCCCGACGACGTCATCGTGCTGTGGTCGGCCGAGACGGCCTGCCAGACCGGCGCGCCGCCCTGCGCCGGAACATGGTTCGGCATCGCGATCCCGATTCCTCAGACCGTGGTGCACATGTCGCTGTTCGTGGCGGTGCTCTCCGGCCTGTACTTCACCGTGAGCACGAGCGTCGATCCGTTGTACCGCGAGAGGTTCTTCGACCCATTGATCGCCGACGTCGCGGTCAGCCTGGCCGGGCGTGACGCCTACCTGGAGTTGGAGCGACGCTGAGTCCGGTGCCGTCAACACCATCCGCCCCCAGGTGGTGCCGACGATCACCAGTGCGGCCCCGGCGATTCCGGCGGCGGTGACGGGATCACCGGCCACCGCGACACCGATGACGGCGGCCCACAGCGGTTCGGTGCCCACCAGCAGACTGACCCGGGCCGGACTGGTCGTGCCCAATGCCCGCAACTGCACCAGGAACGCAAACACGGTGCAGGCCGACACCAGGTATCCGATGACGGCCCAGTCGGCGACTCCGTAGCCGGCCGTCGTCGCCGCGACCGATTGCCCCGACAGTCCGCAGAGGGCGAGCGCCAGTGCCGCGACGGTGAGCAACTGAACCAACGTGGTTCGGGCCGAGTCGATCTCATGCGCATCGGACATGCGCGCCATGACGGTCACATGCACCGCCCGCAGCAGCGCGGCCAGCACGATCACGATGTCCCCCGTGCGCGGCGCGGTCAGGCCGCCGGCTTGGGTCAGCAACGCGCAACCGGTCACCGCCAGTGCCGCCGCGAGATAGAAGCGGCGCGCCACCCGATGGCGCTGGATCATGGGGGTGGCCACGATGGTCAGCGCCATGATCAGTCCCGCATTGGACGCCGAAGTCATCGTCACGCCGTAGGTTTCGGCAACACAGACCGCGGCCAGGAGAATCCCGCCGAGTACGCCCGAGGCTGCCTCGGTGCGGGTCAGTCCCGTCAGCCGCCGGCACAGGACGACAGCCAGCACCGCTGCGGCGAGGGCGAACCGCACCACCAGGAGCGCGAAAACCGTCTCGGGGGCGGCGATCTGCTTGGTGGCCAGATAGCTCGATCCCCACACCACGGCAACCGCGAGAAGACAGAGATCGGTAGAACGTCGGGCCATACGGACCAGCCTGTTGCCCACCCAATAGTTCAGTCAAGCTAATCTTTTTTCACTATATATGTAGCATTACTTCATGGATGCCGGCCGCCTGCGGATGCTGCGTGAGCTCGCCGACCACGGCACGGTCGCCGCGGTGGCCCAGGCGCTGTCGATGACACCCTCGGCCGTCTCCCAGCAGCTGAAAATCCTGCAACGCGAGGCCGGGGTGACTTTGATCGAACCCGACGGCAGGCGGGTGCGTCTG
The DNA here is from genome assembly GCF_048282725.1 of Mycobacterium sp. 48b. NCBI lineage: Bacteria > Bacillati > Actinomycetota > Actinomycetes > Mycobacteriales > Mycobacteriaceae > Mycobacterium > Mycobacterium sp. 48b. The sequence goes on along the minus strand of NZ_JBLVUL010000001.1, from coordinate 3,450,277 downwards.
ACCGACGCCGGGCAGGTGCTGGTCGGGCATGCCGATGCCGTGCTGGCGGCATTGGACCGCGCCCGGGCCGAGATGGACGCCTATCGCAGCACGCCGCGCGGCACGGTCAGTGTTTCGTTCTTCCCGTCCGGGGCAGCGATGTTGTTGGCTCCGTTGATCATCCGGGCTGCCGAACACGGAGTCCAGGTTCTCGGGCGCGACATCGACGTGCCGGCGTCCCGGGCACCGGCGCAACTCGCCGACTTCGATGTCGTGGTGGTTCACCGCGATGAACGCGACGCGTCGCCTTGGGGTCCGCGCTTCGAAGCCACCGAGCTGTTACGGGAGCCACTGGACGTCGTCCTGCCGCCGGGACACCATCTCGCCGGCCGCCATCAGGTCCGGCTGGCCGATCTGGCCGACGAACGCTGGATCGGTGTCGAAGGCGGATTGATGGTCGACGACGTGCTCAACTCGATTACCATCCTGTCCGGAATACGGCCACGAATCACCCAGCGAATCAATGACTTCCGCGTCGTCGAGGAACTGGTGCACGCGGGTACCGGTATCGCCCTGATGCCCCGCTACGTGAGGCTCGCGCGTGAGTTGGTGAGGTTGCCGATCACCGACATCTCGGTGGCCCGGCGGGTCGAAGCGGTCACCCGCGCGGGTGCGACGGCGCGGCCCGCGGTGGCCGTTGTGCTCGATGTGCTGCGCGCCGCAGCCGCGGAGATCAGCTCGGCGCTCACCTGACATCCGCGTCCGTGGTGCGCCACGACACGCCGCGCCGGTCTGCCCGCCCGGTGCTTGCCGTACCGCTGAATGCTTGGTGCAGTAGTCATGATGACGAACCCTGACCGCATCGAGGCCGAACGCTGGTTCCTGACCAACGGGCTGCCCGCGGTGTTGCGCCCGGGAGCGCTGGTCCGGTCGGTGTGGGCGCGGTCGGCACCGGCCCTGGCCGCCTACGCGTGGGTGATGGTGAGTTCGGTGCTGGTGGTCGCCCTGACCGGCAAGCACACCATTGCCATCGATGGCACCCCGACTCGCACCGAGTGGTTCGTTCTGGCGGTCCTGCTACTGGTGTTGCCGACCGCCGCCGTGGTGGGGTGGGCGGTGTCCCGACTCCCGACCGGGCGCGCCGCCGATGCGGTGTCGGCGGCGGCCTGCCTGGCGATCGTGGCGAGCGGATTCTACGGCGGCCTCACCGCGCGCAGCGGCGTGAACCTGACCATCGAATTGGTGGTCATCGCCACCGTATTGGTTTGCACTGCAACAGGAATCGGATCGATCCTCGGTTTCGCAGCCCGGGTGACGATCTCTAATCTGGCGTCGGTCGGCAGCCTGTTCGTCCGGGCACTGCCGGTGGTCCTGCTGACCGTGCTGGTGTTCTTCAACACGTACGTGTGGGTGATGGCCTCCACCCTGAGCCGTCCCCGCCTCTGGCTGGCTCTGGTCTTCCTCTTCGCGGTCGCCACGGTGTTTCTGGTCTCCAGCACGCTCGAGCGGGTGCGGCCGATTCTGCGGCCCGACGCCAAGGAACCCGAGGACGACGGGCGGCTGGCCGGCACCCCGTTCGCCGACATGCCCGACCGGCCGCGGCGGGTGCGACTGTCGAAGCCCGAACGGCTCAACGTGGTGTTCGCGCTCGTGCTGTCCCAGATCGTCCAGGTGCTCACGGTCGCAATCGTGACCGCGCTGATCTTCTTCGTGCTGGGACTGATCGTGCTCAGTCCCGAACTACTGGCCGCGTGGACCCACAACGGATCACCCGACGGCCGGCTGCTGGGAATGACCTTCCCGGTCCCCCAGGCCCTGATCCAGATCACCATGTTCCTGGCCGCGTTGACGTTCATGTACCTCAGTGCCCGGGCGGTGTCCGACGCCGAGCAGCGGACCCGGTTCCTCGACCCGCTGCTCGATGACCTGCGACTCACCCTGGTGGCGCGCGACCGCTACCGCACCCACACGGCGGAATCCTGACGGGTCAGAGCTTGTAGCCGATCGCGCGCAACAGATCCCGCCGGGCTGCCACGTCATCGTCGGATTCGACGCCCAGTGGCGACTGCCCGTCCACCACTCCGACGACGCCGCGGCCCAGCGGGGTGACGGCGACCAAGACGTCGACCGGATTGGCGGTGGCGCAGAAGATCGAGCAGACCTCGGGGACCCCTTTGACCGGGTTGAGGATGTTCACCGGGAACCCGTCGCGCAGGAAGATGACGAAAACATGTCCTGCGCCGATCGCCAGCGCATTGCGCACCGCGAGCTCGACCAGGTCGGGATCGTTGCCGCTGCGGCGCACCAACCGGGGACCGGACGCCTCGCAGAATGCCAGCCCGAACCGCAACGACGGGCTGACCCCCACCATTGCCTCGTGCAGGTCCTCGACCGTCTTGATGAAGTGCGCCTGCCCGATGACGACGTTGAGGTCGTCGGGCTTGTCGACGGACACCACGTCCCAGGACAGCGCCGGTGTGGTCACAGCATCATGCTGCCACCGGCGCCGCCCGGTTGGGGCCGATTACGCCCAGCCGATCCCGGCTAGAGGTATTGCCCCAGGTTCGACTCGGTGTCGATAGCCCTGCTGGCCGACGAACTCTTGCCGGTGACCAGCGTGCGGATGTAGACGATCCGCTCGCCCTTCTTGCCCGAGATCCGGGCCCAGTCATCGGGATTGGTGGTGTTGGGCAGGTCCTCGTTCTCGGCGAACTCGTCGACGATCGAATCCAACAGGTGCTGGATCCGCAGACCGGGCTGACCGGTCTCCAGCACGCTCTTGATGGCGTTCTTCTTCGCGCGGTCGACGACGTTCTGGATCATGGCGCCGGAGTTGAAGTCCTTGAAGTACATGACTTCCTTGTCACCGTTGGCGTAGGTGACCTCCAGGAACCGGTTGTCGTCGATCTCGGCGTACATCCGGTCCACAACCTTCTCGATCATCGTCTTGATCGTCAGGGAACGGTCGCCGCCGAACTCGGCGAGATCGTCGGCGTGCACCGGCAGCGCCTCGGTCAGGTACTTCGAGAAGATGTCCTGCGCCGACTCGGCATCGGGGCGCTCGATCTTGATCTTGACGTCCAGGCGGCCGGGCCGCAGGATCGCCGGGTCGATCATGTCCTCGCGGTTGGAGGCGCCGATGACGATGACGTTCTCCAGCCCTTCCACACCGTCGATCTCCGAAAGCAGCTGCGGCACAACGGTTGTCTCGACGTCAGAGCTGACGCCGGTACCGCGGGTGCGGAAGATCGAATCCATCTCGTCGAAGAACACGATCACCGGGGTGCCCTCGGACGCCTTCTCGCGGGCGCGCTGGAAGATCAGCCGGATGTGACGCTCGGTCTCACCGACGAACTTGTTCAGCAGCTCGGGACCCTTGATGTTGAGGAAGTAGCTCTTCGCCTCGCGGGCGTCGTCGCCACGGACCTCGGCCATCTTCTTGGCCAGCGAGTTCGCCACGGCCTTGGCGATCAGCGTCTTACCGCAACCGGGCGGGCCGTAGAGCAGCACGCCCTTGGGCGGGCGCAGCGAGTACTCGCGGTAGAGCTCCTTGTGCAGGAAGGGCAGCTCCACGGCGTCGCGGATCTGCTCGATCTGCCGGCCCAGTCCGCCGATGTCGTTGTAGCTGACGTCGGGCACCTCTTCGAGCACCAGGTCCTCGACCTCGGCCTTGGGGATGCGCTCGAAGGCGTACCCGGCCTTGGTGTCGACCAGCAGTGAGTCGCCGGGCCGGAGCTTGCGGGGTCGGTCGTCGTCGAGCGCGGCCTCGGAATCCTCCGGCAGGTCCTCGACGGCGATCAGCGGCTCGGCCAACCAGACGATGCGCTCTTCGTCGGCGTGCCCGACCACAAGGGCCCGATGGCCGTCGGCCAGGATTTCGCGCAACGTGCTGATCTCACCGACCGACTCGAAGTTGCCGGCCTCGACCACGGTGAGCGCCTCGTTGAGCCGGACCGTCTGGCCCTGCTTGAGTGACGCGGTCTCGATGTTCGGGGAGCAGGTGAGTCGCATCTTGCGGCCCGAGGTGAACACGTCGACGGTGTCGTCTTCGTGGGTACCCAGCAGCACGCCGTAGCCGCTGGGCGGCTGACCCAGCCGGTCCACTTCCTCGCGCAGGGCGAGTAGCTGCTGACGGGCTTCCTTGAGGGTGTCCATGAGCTTGGCGTTGCGCGACGCGAGCGAGTCGATCCGCGCCTCAAGCTGGTGGACGTCGCGGGCACTGCGCAGTCCGCTCTGAGGCCCTACCGCATTCTCCAACTGCTCACGCAGAACCGCAGCCTCACGGCGCAGCGATTCCAGCTCGGCGGCATCATCGCTGGACATGGGCTGCGAGTAGCCCGCCGAGAAACTCTCGGCATGGCCCTCCGAACGCTCTGACTCACTCATATTGCGCTCCCTCCCGCACCGTAAGTTGGTGCAGTAACAACTTCAACGCTACCGGCGATTCAGCCATTGTGTGCGCTCTAGGAACGAGACACACCAGCACCACTGTTAGCCTCTTAGTTCAGTTGGTCCGATCGAAAGGACAATCGTGGCCTTGAAAACCCTCGTTACCGGCTTTATCACCGCAGCTGCTGCCGCCGCCGTGGTGGGCGGAGCAGCGGCGGGTGTGACTTCTATTGCATCCAGCGGCATGTCGGCCGCCCCGGCGATCCAGCCGGTCGTGTTCGACGCGCCCCTGCCGGCCACCCCGGCACCGGATCTGGCGTCGCCGCTGGTTCAGACTCTGCAGGCACTCGCCGGCGGTGGCTCGTTCAGCGGCAAGGCCCCCTACATCCAGGGCGGCATCGGTCGTATCGAGAGCATCGCCGCCGACCGCGCCTACAACAAGGCCGCCGCCGAAGGTAAGTTCCCGCTGACCTTCAACATCGCCAACATCGACGACCAGGGCGGCGTGGCGTTTGCCGATGTCACCGCCACCTCGGCCACCGGTGGGACCGCCACCCAGAACATCCAGTTCGTGGCGGGCCCGAGCCCGACCGGCTGGCAGATCTCCAAGGGATCGGCCATGGCGCTGCTGTCCTCTGTCGGCTAGGTAGTTGAACCACAGCCGTATCGCAGTCCTGGGTGCCGCCACGATCGTGGCGGCACTTGGGCTCTGTGGGTGCAGCAGCTCAGATCATCCGGCGCGCAGCTCGCACCCGAAAACGAGCGCGCTCACCACGACGGCGCCGGCAGCGCCGCCCGCCGCGCCGTTGCCCGCTCCCGAAGCGCTGACCGGTGTGCTGGACCGGCTGGCCGACGTCAACGTCCCCGGTGCCGAAAAGGTCGTCCTGGTCGAACAGGGCACGGCCGATGACGCCGCCGCGCTGGACAAGTTCGGCCGCGCGCTGGCCGACAACGGATTCACCCCGCTGACCTTCGAGGCCAACGATCTGGCCTGGTCGCAAACCGAGCCGAACAACGTGGTGGCGACCGTCAAGGTCACCGCAGGAGGCGAGAATTCGGCCCGCGACTTCAGCTTCCCGATGGAATTCACCCCGCACGGCGACGGCTGGCAGCTGACCAGGCACACCGCCGATCTGTTGCTGGTGATGGGCGCGGGCGCCGAAACATCTGCGCCGCCCGCCCCGACCCCACCCCGCTGAGATGCCATGTGGATCGGCTGGTTGGAGTTCGACCTGCTGCTCGGTGATGTGCATTCGCTCAAGCAGAAGCGCTCGGTGATCCGGCCGGTCATCGCCGAGCTGCACCGCAAGCTCGCGGTGTCGGCAGCCGAATCCGGCGCCCAGGATCTGCATCGCCGGGCAGGCATCGGCGTCGCCCTGGTCGCCGCCGACCGTGCCCATGTGGTCGAAGTCCTCGATGCCGCCGAACGGATGGTCGCGGGCCGCCCCGAACTCGAATTGCTCTCCGCTAGGCGGGGCTTGCACCACAGCGACGACTGAACGCGCCCGGCCCACGTCACCGATCAAGCCGGCCCAACTCTGATTGCCGCTTTCTGCACCAGGGCGGCGATCCCGGTCGACGAGCAGCCCGGGCGCAGAAAACGGCGGCACCAGAGAGCCGGAGGCCCGTCAGGCGCTGCCCGACTCCGACCCGACGGCGGACTCGGCGGCAGCCTCGACTGCGGCCTCGACTGCGAGCTGACGCTTCTTGCGCAGCGGGACCGGCGCCACCGCGCCCGGGGCCAACTTGCGCGCACTGACCAGAAAGGCGGTGTGGCCGCGCATGTTGTGTTCCGGGCGGACCGCCAGGCCCACCACGTGCCAGCCGCGCTGCATGCTCTCCCAGGCCCGCGGCTCGGTCCAGCACTGCTGTTCGCGCAGGGCCTCCACGACCCGTGACAGCTGCGTGACGGTGGCGACGTAGACCATCACTACACCACCGGCGACCAGCGCCTTGGAGACCGCGGGCAGCACCTCCCATGGCGCCAGCATGTCCAGCACCACGCGGTCCATCTCCGGGCCGTCGTAGTCGGCGAGGTCGGCGACCACCAGGTCCCAGTTCTCCGGGCGCTCCCCGAAGAACGTGATCACATTCTTCTCGGCGGTCGGAGCGTGGTCGTCGCGGATCTCGTACGACGTCACCCGGCCCTCGGGGCCGACCGCCCGCAACAGCGAGCAGGTCAGCGCGCCGGATCCGGCACCGGCCTCCAACACCCGGGCGCCCGGGAAGATGTCACCCTCGTGCACGATCTGCGCGGCGTCCTTGGGATAGATCACCTGCGCCCCGCGTGGCATCGACATCACGTAGTCGACCAGCAGCGGCCGCAGCACCAGGAACTGATCGCCGTTGGTGGATTTGATCACGCTGCCTTCGGGCAGCCCGATCACGTTGTCGAAGGCGATGATGCCGCGATGGGTGTGGAACTCGCCGCCGGGGTTGAGCACCATCGTGTAGCGCCGGCCCTTGGCGTCGGTGAGTTGTACCCGGTCGCCAACGGCAAACGGTCCGGTCGGTCTCTTCGCTGCCACGGACGTCCAGCCTGCCAGTACCCGCACCGGGCGTGGTGCCCGGGGTTCCGCAACTTTGTCGGGGCGCAGTCCTAGGCTTGCAGGTGTGAGTGAGGAACCGGCCCCGACGCCGCGCCGCCCGGCGCTGTCGCCGTCACGGGCCGGCGATTTCAAGCAGTGTCCGCTGCTCTATCGGTTCCGCGCCATCGACCGCCTCCCCGAGCCCCGGTCCACCGCCCAGCTGCGCGGTTCCCTGGTGCACGCCGCATTGGAGCAGCTCTACGGCCTGCCCGCGGCCGAGCGGGTGCATGACACCGCGCTGACGCTGGTCGAGCCGGCGTGGGAACAGGTGGTGGCCGCCGAACCCGAGCTGGCAGATGCCGAATATCCGGCCACGTTGCTCGCCGAGGCCAGGGCGCTGTTGTCGGGGTACTACCGTCTGGAGGATCCGACCCGGTTCGATCCGCAGTGCTGTGAGCATCGCCTCGAGGTCGAGCTGACCGATGGCACGCTGTTGCGCGGATTCGTCGACCGGATCGATGTCGCACCGTCGGGCGAGTTGCGTGTCGTCGACTACAAGACCGGCAAGGCCCCGCCCGAGGCGCGGGCGCAGGCCGAGTTCAAGGCGATGTTCCAGATGAAGTTCTATGCCGTGGCGCTGCTGCGCTCGCGTGGGGTGATGCCGTCGCGGCTTCGGCTGTTGTATCTGGCCGACGGCCAGGTGCTCGACTACTCCCCCGAGCACGACGAGCTGCTGCGGTTCGAGCGCACCCTGATGGCGATCTGGAAGGCCATCCAGGCCGCCGGGGCCACCGGCGACTTCCGGCCCAATCCGTCGCGATTGTGCTCGTGGTGTGCACATCAGAGTTTGTGTCCGGCGTTCGGCGGCACCCCGCCGCCGTATCCCGGGTGGCCAGAATCAGGAGCTGCATGATCGGGTGTCACTACCATCGGCTCGGTACCGATGGTGAGTACCAGCTGTTCGAATCCACCGCCGATACCCGGAGCAACTGGGATCCGGCCATTCAGCACGGCTCACCGCCGCTGGCGCTGTTGACCAAGGCCATCGAAGAGCTGGCCGCCGGCACGGGCCTGCGCGTCGGGCGGTTGACGCTCGACATCCTGGGCGCGATTCCGGTTGCGCCGGTGCGGGTTCGGGCCTGGGTGGATCGTCCGGGATCACGGATCTCGATGATCGTCTCCGAGATGGAGGCAGCCCGGCCCGACGGCACCTGGCGCGCGGTGGCGCGGGTCACCGCCTGGCTGCTGGCTCCGAGCGATACCAGCGACGTGGTCACCGATCGCTTCCCGCCATTGGTGGAGGGCGAGGCGGCCGGCGTGGCGCACAACTGGGAAGGCGCACCGGGTTATCTGGAGAGCGTGTCGTGGCGACGGCAGAACACGGCCGACGGCGAGTCGGCGGTGGCCTGGATGAGTCCGTTGACGCCGGTGGTCGACGACGAGGAGACCACGGCCCTGCAGCGCCTGGCGCTGGTGGTGGATTCGGCCAATGGCATTGGCGCGGCGCTCGATCCGGAGAAGTTCGTGTTCATGAACACCGATACCGCGGTCCATCTGCACCGGCTCCCGGAAGGGTCGGACTTTGCGGTTCGGGCCCGCGGTTCGATCGGGCCGGACGGCATCGGCGTGACGACAGCGGAAATCTTTGACCGCCAAGGGTTTATCGGGACTTCTGCCCAGACCCTGCTGGTGATGCGGGTGCCGTGATCGTCGAGCTGCGCCGTCAGTTCGGCCTGGCCTGGGCGCTGGCCGATCTGCACCTCTCCGCACTGTCCGACGACGACCACCTGTGGGAGCCCGGTCCCCTGGTGTGGACAGTGCACGAGGATGCGTCGGGCCGGTGGTGGCCGGACTTCGCCGATGTCGAGCCCGACCCGATTCCGGTGCCGACCATCGGGTGGCTCACCTGGCACATGATCTTCTGGTGGTCGACCGCCCTCGACCACGTCGACGGCCGGCCGCCAACGCCGCGCACCGAGATCGACTGGCCGGGCCCTGAGGCCGCGGTGCAGCGCATCAGGGTGCTGAGCGCCCGCTGGAGGGGCCTGCTGGACTCGCTGACCGACACGGATCTCCTTGTCCCCGCGACGTTTCCGTGGGGGCCGGACTCGGGCCGGTCGCTGGCCGACATGGCGTTGTGGTTGAACGTCGAGCTGACGAAGAACGCTGCGGAGATCGGCCAACTGCGCATGCTGCGCGCCGCGACCCGATCCGGGGGCTAGTCCTCACCCGCCCGGGTTGTCCGCGCAGCCGTGCGCGAAACCGTAGGGGCCATCAGCTGGTTCGATTCTCGCCTGGCTCGCGCGGATGCACCAAAGAGTCGCTGGACCTTTGCGAACGAGCACCCGCTATTCCGCGGAGCGGAAATAGGGTTCAACCGTGCCACGGAGCTTGACAACCATGGGATTTCCGCGGCGATCCTTCGCGGTAGGGACCTCGACACGTACCCAACCCTCGGCCACGTCGTATTCGTGAACGTTGGTTTTCTCGACGCCGTTGAAGCGAATGCCCACGTCGCGGCGGAGCACCTCTTCGCTGTAGAAGGCGCTGCGCGGGTCGATGGAGAGGTGATTCGGTGGAACGTCTGTGCTCTGATCCTCGGACATGATCGCCTTCGTCGATTGCTGCGTTAGGTGCTCGGATTGATCTTCAGAATCTACGCGACCCTGTAGTAGCGGGTTGCGCGTAGGTCTTGGGGGCTTCGATCGCCCCCTGCCCGTGTGTGCCGCCGCGGATTGCCGTTCACCCCACATATATTTACTTGCGTCTATATAGACGTAGTGCAATACTCGATCCATGGACGTGTTCGAGGCAGTTGCCGAACCCAGTCGACGCGCATTGCTCGACGCCCTCGTCGACGGTGAACGCACCGCAGGCGAGCTCGTCGCCACGCTCCCCGGCCTGACCCAGCCCACCGTGTCCCGGCATCTGCGGGTGTTGCGGGAGGTCGGCCTGGTCGAGGTGCGCCCCGACGCGCAGCGCCGGATCTACGCGCTGCGCGCCGACGGACTGGTGCAGATCGACGAGTGGATCGAGCGGTACCGCCGCTACTGGTCGGATCACCTCGACGCGCTGGAACGCCATCTCAAAGCGACTCACAAGGAGACGAAATGACCAGCCGTGAAGGCAAACTCACCGTCGAGGGCGACCGGGCCGCGCTGAACTTCGAACGGCGCCTGCCCTATCCGGTCGAGGCGGTGTGGGCGGCCATCACCGATCCCGAACAACGCAATCAGTGGATGGGTGAAACGACGATCGACGCCCGCGAAGGCGGCACGATCGAGATGGTTCCGCACTCGCCGCCGATTCCGCCGCAACAGAAGAAGATGTCCGGACGGATCCGGGTGTGGGACCCGCCGCGGGTTTTCGAGCACGAGTGGGACCAGCCCGTCCTGTCCGCACCCGAATCCGGCGTCGTGCGTTACGAACTCACCCCGGACGGCGACGGCACGCTGCTCCGATTCACGCACCGCGGACTGACGGTCTCCGACGGCCAGGGGTTCCACCCCGGCACGCATGCCTACCTGGACCGGCTGGAGGCGTATCTCGGCGGGCAGCCCCTGCCCGACTGGGCCCAGCGCTATCAAGTCGTCGCGCAAGCTCTCGGCACCCAATGGACCCCATAGGAGGAAACGCAGATGCCACACAACGGAACCGATATCGCCGCACCCACCGTCTCGGTGGTCTACCACTCGGGGTTCGGTCACACCGCGACCCTGGCGGAGGCAGTCGCGGCCGGCGCCGGTGACGCCGGAGCCGACGTCACCGTCACGCACGTCGAGGCCATGACCGACCAGGATTGGGACGCGTTGGACAACGCGGACGCCATGATCTTCGGCTGCCCCACCTACATGGGCAACGTGTCAGCGGGATTCCAGGCCTTTGCCGAGAAGACCGGCCGCAGATGCATGGAAGGCAGCTGGCGCGACAAGGTCGCGGCCGGGTTCACCAACTCCGGAGCCAAGAGCGGAGACAAGCTCGCCACGTTGAACTCGTTGGCAGTCTTCGCCGCCCAGCACCACATGCATTGGGTGAACCTGGGTTTGGGTGCCGGCTGGAACAGTGCGGCGGGCAGCGAACATGACCTGAACCGGCTCGGGTTCTGGCTCGGCGCCGCGGCCGCCACCGATGTGGATGCCGGGCCCGACCAAGTGCATCCCTCCGATGTGCGCACCTGCCGCCACCTCGGGCATCGGGTCGCGCTGGTGACGCGTCAGCTCAACATCGGCCGCACGCTCAGTCCAGCGGCTTCAGCTCCTGCAGCATCGTAGGCACCAGCTCGCTGACGGTGGGGTGGATGTGCATGGTCCGCGAGATCGCGGTGTACGGCAGCTTGGCCGTCATGATGTCGAGGATCGAGTGCACGACCTCATCGCCGCCGACGCCGAGGATCGACGCCCCGAGGATCTCCTCGGTCTCGGCATCCACCACCACCTTCATGAAGCCCTGGGTCTCGCCCTTCTCCACGGCACGGCCGACCCTGGTCATCGGCCGCTTGCCCACCAACGCTTTTCGGCCGGACTTCCGCACCTGGTCGACGGTCAGCCCGGCCCGGCCCAGTGGCGGGTCGATGTACAGGGCATAGGTGGTGACGCGGTCGCTCACCCGGCGCGGATCATCGTCGAGCAGATTGGCGGCGACGATCTCGAAATCGTTGTAGGACGTGTGGGTGAACGCGCCCTTGCCGTTGCAGTCGCCCATGGCCCAGATGTGCCCGGCCGTCGTGCGCAGCTGATCGTCGACCACGACGTAGCCCCGCGAGTCGAGATCCACGCCGGCGTTCTCCAACCCGAGGTCGTCGGTGTTCGGGATCCGCCCCACCGCGAGCAACAGGTGCGTTCCGGCGATGGGATCGGCGCCGTCACGGGGTGTCACCTCGAACCCGCTGTCCCGCTTGGTGAACCGAATCCCGGTGGCATCGAGCACCACGTCGATGCCCTCGGCCCGAAGGATCTCGGCGATGGTGGCCGAGACGTCCTCATCCTCGCGCGAGGTCAGCCGGGGCCCCTTCTCGATCACCGTCACCCGGGCACCGAACCGGTGATACATCTGGGCGAACTCCAGGGCGATGTAACTGCCGCCCACGATCACCAGGTGCTCGGGTACGACTTCCAGGTCGAGGATTCCGACGTTGGTCAGATAGTCGATACCGTCCAGGCCGGGAAACTCCGGAACCACGGCCCGGCCACCGACATTGAGAAAGATCCGATCGGCCCGCAACAATTCGCCGTCGACGTCGATGGTGTGCGGGTCGACGAAACGGGCGTGGCCGCGGATCAAGGAAGCACCGTCCATGCCCTGCAGCCAGTCCTCCACCCCATGACGGTCGGCCAGCATGATCGCGTCCTTGCGGGCCTTGACCTTGGCCATGTCGATGTCGATTTCGCCTGTGCCGACGCCGAAATCAGCACCGCGCCGCGCGAGATGGGCGGCATGGGCGCTGGCCACAAGGGTTTTGGTGGGGATACAGCCGTAGTTGACGCAGGTGCCGCCGACCAGCTTGCGTTCGATCACAGCGACGGTCTGCCCTGCTGCGGTCAACCGGCCCGCCAACGGCGGCCCGGCCTGTCCCGCGCCGATGACGATTGCGTCGAAACTTTGCGCGGGCGCCATGAACTAGAGGACAGAGGTCAGGGCTGCGATCGCGAAGCCGCCGAGCACGGCGACCGCGTCCTCGAACAGCGCGACCGGCAGGTCATGGCCATCATTGCGGCTGACCAAGCGCTTTCGTGCCTCGTATCCGCCGAGGGTGCCGATCACCGCACCCACCAGGGCCGCACCGAGCGCGGTGTACGTGAAGCCCCACGCGGTGCCGATCACCGCACCGGCGAACGCTCCGGTGATCAGACGGGTGATGAACTGCACCGGGGTCTTACGGCTGGGCGTGCGCGGCAGCTGATCGGTAACCAACTCCACCACAGCGAGAATGGTCAGCACGGTGACCGTGACCGGGTGGGCCAGCCACTGGGCCCAGGTGCCGTCGAGGTTGATCCAGTTCAGTGCGGCGGCCCACGCCACCGCGGCCGGAGCGGTGAATGCCCGCAATCCGGCCACCACACCGATGAGAAGAGCCAACAACAGAACCAGAAAATGCGTCACGGCGACCTCCGAGGCCTGAAATTGTCACCCGGACGCTAACACGCAATGCGGCGCTGCACGCGCCGATCAGACAGGGCGGTGTCCGCCCGTCAGAAACGGCAGAACCGAATATCTGATGCGAGTATCGCTTTGGCGCCGATCGCGGCGATCTCATCCATGATCGCGTTGACGTCGCGGCGCGGTACCAGAGCGCGCACGGCCACCCAGTCCGGATCCGCCAGTGGCGCGATGGTCGGTGACTCCAGCCCCGGCGTCACCGCGGTGGCCTGGTCCAAAACCGCACGCGGGCAGTCGTAATCCAGCATCAGGTACTGCTGTCCGAACACCACGCCCTGCACGCGCGCCGTCAGCTGGTCGCGCGCGGACGCACTGCCGTCCCCCTCGGCGCCGTCGCGTTCGATGAGCACGGCCTCCGACTCGCACAGCGGTGCACCGAACGCCACCAGGCCGTGCAGTCCCAGGGTGCGGCCCGAGCCGACCACGTCGGCGATCACGTCGGCGACCCCGAGCTGAATCGAGATCTCGACGGCGCCGTCCAAGCGGATCACCGAAGCCTCGATCCCCTGCGCCGCAAGGTCCTTGCGCACCAGGTTCGGGAACGACGTGGCGATCCGCTTGCCTGCCAGATCCTGCGGGCTCCAGTCCCGGCCGGCCGGAGCGGCGTAACGGAAGGTGGAGCCACCGAAGCCCAGCGACAGGCGCTCCCGCACCGGAGCGTCGGAGTCAGCGGCCAGGTCCCGTCCGGTGATGCCCAGGTCGAGCTGACCCGAACCCACGTAGATCGCGATGTCCTTGGGCCGCAGAAAGAAGAACTCGACGTTGTTGACCGGATCGACGACCGTCAGATCCTTGGGATCACGCCTGCGGCGGTAGCCGGCCTCGGCGAGGATCTCACCGGCCGCTTCGCTGAGCGAGCCCTTGTTGGGCACCGCGACGCGCAACATCTGATCGGCCACGGCTCACAACTTCCGGTAGATGTCGTCGAGGGTCAGGCCCCGGGAGATCATCAGCACCTGGGTCCAGTACAGCAACTGGCTGACCTCCTCGGCGAGCGACTCGTCGCTCTCGTGCTCGGCGGCCAGCCACACCTCGCCGGCCTCCTCCAGGATCTTCTTGCCGAGCCCATGGACGCCGGCGTCAAGTGCGGCGACCGTGCCGCTACCGGCAGGTCGGGTGCGCGCTTTGTCGCTGAGTTCGGCAAACAGGGCCTCGAAGGTCTTCACAGGCATGAATTGTTTCATGCTCGGCGGGGGTCGATTTGTGGGGTGCAATAGAAGGGTGAGCGAACCTGTCGGCGACGAGCTGCAGACCTACACTGCCCGGGTCACGGCGATCCGCGCGATCCTGTCCAGACACCTGACGGTCGACGGTCTCGTGCAGAGCAATCGCCTCGCCAACCCCATCCTCCCGCTCGATTGCCTGTCGGCCTCCTGGGGTGCCGACGTGGTGTCGGCTCCGACACTCACCGTGGCGATCCACCCGGTGGAGGATTTCGCCGACGAGGTCGAAGAACTGCGCCACGGTGCCGACCTCACCCGGGACACCTATGAGGCGCAACGCTCCGAACCCGACGAATTCGCCCTGGTACAGGTGCAACTGTCCAGTGTCTGGGTGGTCGTCGGGCATTGCGAGGTCTATCTGGCCCACCGTGACATCTCGCCGGAGAAACTGGTCGAGGCGGCCGTCGACATCGCCCGCAGCGTCGGTTGCGCGCCCTACGCCGACGACTACGAACCTCCGCCGCTACCTGCGAGTTGAACTGGGCGGGGCGCGGTACCGCTAGGCGCTCATCGCCTCGGCGTGCATGTCCTCGAGGTGTTTGCCCTTGGTCTCCGCGACCCACTTCCAGACGAAGAGCAGCGACAGCAAGGCGCACAGCGCGTAGAAGCCGTACGCCACACCCAACACGTTTCGCAGTTCGGGGAACGACACGGTGATCAGCCAGTTGGCCACCCACTGACCCGCGGCCGCCAGACCCAGCGCCGCTGCCCGGATGCGGTTGGGGAACATCTCCCCCAGCAGGACCCACACCACCGGACCCCACGACATGCCGAAGGCGACCACGAACAGGTTGGCCGCGACAAGAGCGATCGGCCCGGCGGCGCCGCTCAGTTGAGGCTGGCCGTCGACCTGGGGGGCCGTTCCGAAGATCACGGCCATAGTGCCCAGGGTGAGGGCCATTCCGGTGGAGCCGATCAACAGCAGCGGCTTGCGCCCGATCTTGTCGATCAGCGCGATCGCGATCAACGTGGTGACGATGTTGGTCACCGACGTGATCACAGTGATGGTGAACGCCTGACTCTCCTCGAATCCGACGGCCTCCCACAGCACATTCGAGTAGTAGAAGATCACGTTGATACCGACGAACTGCTGGAAGATGGACAGCCCCAAGCCAACCCAGACGATGCCGTAGAGCCCGCTGACGAAGGCCACCGCGATACCGAGCGCGGCGAAGACCACTGCCAGCAGCCACAATCCGAGCGAAACCGACCCCACGGCCAGGACGATGAACAGCAGCAACAGCCACCACACATAGCGTCGCACCCACGCGGTGAACCGACCGATCGATGCGCCGGGACGCAATGGCTTGAGCAGGTCCTGCCAGGACGGCGGCTTCTCGGACTTCAGCGAGTCCTCGATCCGGTGGATGGTGATCTCCAGGTTCTTCTCGCCGAGCAGCATCGACAGCACCTTGCGCGCTTCCGGAATGCGGAACTTGGCCACCAGGTACCGCGGCGACTCCGGGATGGTGTAGGCCAGCAGGCCGTACACCAACGCCGGAATGGCCATCACCAGGAACATCCACCGCCAGGCCGCCAACCCCAGCCAGAGCTCTTCGCGGGAGCCACCGGCCAGGTGAGCCAGCAGGTAGTCGACCGACAGGGACAGGAAGATCCCGGTCACGATCGCCAACTGCTGCAGTGAGCCGAGTCGCCCGCGGATGCGCGGCGGTGCAGTTTCGGCAATGTAGGTGGGCGCGATGACGGAGGCCACACCGACGCCAAGGCCTCCGATGATGCGGAAGATCACGACCAGCCAGATGTGGGTGGCAACGGCGGTGCCGATCGCGCTGATGAAGAACAGCAATGCCGCGAGCTTCATCACCGACCGCCTGCCGATCCGGTCGGCGAGCTGGCCGGCGGTCAGCGCGCCCACCGCGGCGCCCAGCAGAGCCGAGGCCACCGCGGAGCCCAGAACGACGTTGTTGATCTGGAATTCGTCCTGAAGGGCGGCCACCGCCCCGTTGATCACGGCGCTGTCATAACCGAAGAGCAAGCCGCCCAACGCGGCGACCGAAGCGATCCGGACCACCTTGCCGCTGTGCTCGGATTCCTCGTAATCCAGGTCCGATGCAGGATCGCCGACCGGTCCGTGAGTCATGGGACACCCTTCCGCAGCAATGCGTGATCAGGGTCACATTCAATCACAAGGCCCGGATCAGGCGGTGCGTTCTCCGGCTTGGGAATTCAGTTCGTGATAGACGGCGCGAAGGCCGGCAACGTCCAGTTGGGTCAGCGAAGAAACGTGGCGGCGCAACGGACCTCCGGGGACCTCCACGTCGTTGGGAACCACCAGCACCGGGCAGCCCGCGGCCTCGGCGGACGTCGTCCCGGTGACCGAATCCTCGACCGCCAGGCACGATGTGGTGGATACCCCGAGGAGGTCGGCGGCCCGCAGGTACGGGTCGGGTGCCGGCTTGCCGCTACCGACCTCATCGCCGCAGACCGTCACCGAAAAGTAGTGGCGACCAATGCTGTTCAACGCCCGTTCGGCCAGATCCCGGCGGGTGTTCGTCACCAACGCCATGGGGATCCCGGCGGCGGTGAGACCGTCGAGCATCTCCTGGGCACCCGGCCGCCACGGCAACCCCTGCTCGAACAGCTCACCGGTGTAGTCGTGCAACCAGTCCGCAGATTCGGCCATCGCGGCGGGATCGGCCGCAAGCCCCAGATCCTCATAGACGATCCGCATCACGGTCTCGGACGAACCGCCGACCGTCGACTCCCGCACCTCCGCGGTCAGCACCCCGCCCATCCGCGCATACAGCGCGTGCATGGCGATGTCCCAAAGCTTTTCGGAGTCGACGAGGGTGCCGTCCATGTCCCAGAGCACCGCACGCATGGCAACCATTCTCGCATTGTCCGACCACGCCTATAGCGTGGGAGCATGACGATTCTGGTGACCGGAGCCACAGGCAACATCGGCAGGCGTGTGGTGGATCATCTGATCACGTTGGGCGCGCGCGACATCCGCGCGCTGACCACGAACCCGGAGAAGGCGGCGCTCCCCCGATCTGTGACAGCAATCACCGGATATCTGGGCAAACCAGAGACATTGCCGGCCGCGCTGGAGGGCGTCGAGCGCGTGTATCTGGCGCCGTTCCCCACCACCGCCGGACCCACGCTCGACATGATGGTGCAAGCAGGTGTGCAGTACGTGGTGGCACTGTCGGGCGGCGCGCACTGGGCGGAGCACGCCGATGCGGTCACCGCCTCCGGGCTGGCGCACACCCAGCTCGGCCCCGGCGAGTTCTGCGAGAACTTCACGATGTGGGCCCCGCAGATCAAGACCGGCACCGTCCGCGACGTCGCCCCCGACCACGTCGAGTCCCCGGTGTCCATGGACGACATCGCCCGGGTGGCCGCGCACCTGTTGGCCGCCCCGCAGGACGCCCATCTGAGCGCGATGTACGAACTCACCGGTCCGGTCGCGTTGTCCCGCGCCGACATCGCCCGCCAGATCGGGGCAGGCATCGGCATGCCTGTCGAGATGCAACGGTGCAGCCGCGCCGAGGCCGAACAGCTGCTGCGCCCCGTCATGGGCGACGGCGCGCACTGGTACCTCGACCTGTTCGACGGCGAGCCGGAACGTCAGGCCGCCAACGACAACGTCGAACGGTTGACCGGCACCCCAGCCGAATCGATCGCGCAGTGGGCGGCCCGCAACCGCAGCCTGTTCACCTAGCGAACCCAGGCTGAGCCCGAACGGGAACTGTTCCGGCTCAACCAGTTTCGGCTCGGTCAGTCCTCGGGGTTGTAGCCGAGGTTGGGGGCGAGCCAGCGCTCGGCTTCGGCCAGCGTCCAGCCCTTGCGCTTCGCGTAGTCGGCGACCTGGTCTTGGGCCATCCGGCCGACCACGAAATACTGCGACTGCGGATGCGAGAAATACCAGCCGCTGACCGCAGCCCCGGGCCACATCGCCATCGACTCCGTCAGCTCGATTCCCGTCCGCTCCTTGACATCCATCAACTTCCAGAGCGTGACCTTCTCGGTGTGCTCCGGGCAGGCCGGGTAGCCGGGAGCCGGGCGGATTCCCACGTACTTCTCGCCGATGAGTGCCTCGTTGTCCAGGTGTTCGTCAGGCTGGTAGCCCCAGAACTCCTCGCGGACCCGTTGGTGCATCCGTTCGGCGAACGCCTCGGCCAACCGGTCGGCCAACGACTCCAGCAGGATCGCGCTGTAGTCGTCCAGGGCGGCCTTGAACTCCATGATCTTGTCCTGGCCGCCGAGGCCCGCGGTGACGGCGAAAGCACCGACGTAGTCATCCAGGCCCGTGGTCTTGGGCGCGATGAAGTCGCCGAGGCTCCGGTTCGGGATACCGTCCCGGTGCTCACCCTGCTGGCGCAGGTTGTGCAACGTGGTCAGCACCTCGGTGCGGGTCTCGTCGGTGTAGACCTCGATGTCGTCGCCGACCGCGTTCGCCGGGAAGAACCCGATGACCCCGTTGGCGCGCAGCCACTTCTCCTTGATCAGGGTGTCGAGCATTTCCTGGGCGTCGTCGTACAGCTTCCGGGCAGCCTCGCCCGACGCCGGGTTGTTGAGGATGTCGGGAAAGCGGCCCTTCATCTCCCAGGCGTTGAAGAACGGCTGCCAGTCGATGTACTCGCGCAGTTCGGCGAGGTCGTAATCATGAAATTCCCGGACGCCGACACCCTGCGCGGGCACCGGCGGGGTGTACCCCTCCCACTCGATCGGTGTCCGGTTCGCGCGGGCCTTCTCCAGCGTCAGCATCGGCCGGTCGTTCTTCTGCGCATGCCGTTCGCGCAGAGACGCATAGTCAGCCTCGGTGGCCTCCAGCAGGGCCGGCCGCTGCTTGTCGTCGAGGAGAGCGGCCGCGACGGGCACCGAGCGGGAAGCGTCCTTGACCCAGACCACCGGGCCGTTACGACGCGGCGATATCTTCACTGCCGTGTGAGCACGCGAGGTGGTCGCCCCACCGATGAGCAGCGGGATCTCCAGCCCCTGGCGTTCCATCTCGACGGCGAAGTTGACCATCTCGTCCAGGGACGGGGTGATCAGGCCGGACAACCCGATGATGTCGGCCTCGTGCTCTTTGGCCGCGTCCAGGATCTTCTGGGCGGGCACCATCACCCCGAGGTCGATCACCTCGAAGTTGTTGCACTGCAGGACGACTCCGACGATGTTCTTGCCGATGTCGTGGACGTCGCCCTTCACCGTCGCCATCACGATGGTGCCGTTGGTGTCCTTCGAATCGGCAGCCCCGTTCTCCGCTTTCTCCGCCTCGATGTACGGCAGCAGGTACGCCACGGCCTTCTTCATCACCCGGGCCGACTTCACCACCTGCGGCAGGAACATCTTGCCCGCGCCGAAGAGGTCACCGACGACGTTCATGCCGTCCATCAGCGGGCCCTCGATCACCTCGATGGGCCGGCCACCCGCCGCGGCGATCTCGGCCCGCAATTCCTCGGTGTCGGCGTCGACGTGGGCGTCGATGCCCTTGACCAGGGCGTGGGTGATCCGCTCGCGGACCGGGAGGCTGCGCCACTCGGCGGCGGCCGGATCCTCGGATTTTTCTGACTTGTTGAACTGTTCGGCGATCTCCAGGAGCCGTTCTGCCGCATCCTCGCGGCGGTTCAGGACAACGTCCTCGATGCGGTCCCGCAGCTCGGGGTCGATCGAGTCGTAGGGCACCAGCGCGCCCGCGTTGACGATGCCCATGTCCAGGCCGGCCTTGATGGCGTGGAACAGGAAGACCGCGTGGATCGCCTCGCGCACCGGGTTGTTCCCCCGGAACGAGAACGACACGTTCGAGATGCCGCCGGAGATGTGCACGCCGGGAAGGTTTTCCTTGATCCAGGCGCAGGCCTCGATGAAGTCGATCCCGTAGGTCGCGTGCTCCTCGATACCGGTCGCCAGCGCGAAGCAGTTCGGGTCGAAGATGATGTCCTCGGCCGGGAAACCGACCTCTTCGGTCAGGATCCGGTAGGCGCGCCCGCAGATCTCCTTGCGGCGCTCCAGATTGTCGGCCTGCCCCTGTTCGTCGAAGGCCATCACGACGACAGCGGCGCCGTACTTGCGGCACAGCCGCGCCTCGCGGATGAACTTCTCCTCGCCCTCCTTCATGGAGATCGAGTTGACGATCGGCTTGCCCTGCACGTTCTTCAGGCCGGTCTCGATGACCTCCCACTTGGAGGAGTCGATCATCACCGGGACGCGGCTGATGTCCGGCTCGGCCGCGATCAGCTTGGTGAACCGGTCCATCGCGGCAACGCCGTCGATCATGCCCTCGTCCATGTTGATGTCGATCACCTGCGCACCGACCTCGACCTGCTGCAGCGCGACCGACAAGGCGGTGTCGTAATCCTCGGCCTTGATCAGGTTGCGGAACCGGGCAGAACCCGTGATGTTGGTGCGCTCACCGATGTTGACGAACAGGGAGTCCTTGGTGATGTTGAGCGGCTCCAGGCCCGCGAGCCGGGTGGCAACCTCGATCTGCGGCACCGCACGCGGCGGCTTGCCCTCGACGACCTTGGCGATCTTGGCGATGTGCGCCGGTGTCGTTCCGCAGCAGCCGCCGGCCATGTTGATCAGACCCGCCTCGGCGAACTCGGCGATGTAGGAGGCCTGACTGTCCGGGGACTCGTCGTACTCGGCGAAGGCATTGGGCAGGCCGGCGTTCGGGTAGCACGAGACGAAGGTGTCCGCGATCCGTGACATCTCGGCGATGTAGGGCCGCATCTCCGGCGCGCCGAGGGCGCAGTTGAGCCCCACCGCGATCGGGTTGGCGTGCCTGATCGAGTTCCAGAACGCCTCGGTGACCTGACCGGACAGCGTCCGCCCGGAAGCGTCGGTGATGGTGCCCGAGATGATCACCGGCCAGCGGCGTCCGCGGTCCTCGAACAGCGTCTCGAGGGCGAACACCGCGGCCTTGGCGTTCAGCGTGTCGAAGATCGTCTCGATGATGATGAGGTCGGCACCGCCGTCGACCAGGCCACCGGCGGCTTCGCGATAGGCGGCGACCAGCTGGTCGTAGGAGACGTTGCGGGCTCCTGGGTCGTTCACGTCCGGCGAGATCGACGCGGTCCGCGTCGTCGGACCGAGGGCGCCGGCGACGTAGCGGGGCTTGTCCGGCGTGCTGAACTCGTCGCAGGCCGCCCGCGCCAGGGCAGCACCGGCGTAGTTCAGCTCGTAGCTCAGGTCCGCCATGTCGTAATCGGACAGCGAGACCGCGTTGGCGTTGAACGTGTTGGTCTCCAGGATGTCGGCGCCCGCCTCGAGATACTCGCGGTGGATCGCCTCGATGATCTGCGGTTGCGTCAGGTTCAGCAGGTCATTGTTGCCCTGAAGGTCGCTCAGCCAGTCCTTGAACCGCTCACCGCGGTAGCCGGCCTCATCCGGCCGGTCGCGCTGGATCGCCGTGCCCATCGCGCCGTCGATCACCAAGATCCGTCGGCGCAGGGCTGCTGTCAGTTCGTCGGTGCAGTCGGGGCGGATGTTCGGCTCGAAGGCACTCGGCTCCGAGACCGTCGACCCAGAGACCTGCAACTCAGAGGCGTTCACGTGCGTTCCTTCCATGGCGGAAGGCGTCCTTGACTCTGCCGAGCGTGGCGGATACCAGGAGGGATCCCGGCCCCCCGGATAACCGTTGCAACGCCTCTCGACCAGAAAAGTCTACGTCGTCACCCGATCGACGTCTGGACGCCCAACTCATCGCTGCGATCGACTCGACCCGCTCGGCGACACATGCCCTGTAGTGGCAGCGCGCGGATCTTGTCGGCAATGTCGTGGATACCAAAGCTAACCAGATTGCAGCCGAACGTATTTCGTCTCGACGGCGCCGTTACCCACCTTTACCCGCATCGACACGGTGTCAGGCGTGTCGGTGTCGTAGGCAGATTTGTCAGCGGCAGCCACACAAACAGGGTAGACGGTCTATCAAAGCGGCTGATCGGTGCTGCCGCGACCCGCGAGCACAACGGTCTCATCGGCACCATCCAAGGCTTACGCTGAACGTGTGACACCGTCGTATCCGAACGCCGGCCGGCGTATGAACCTGCCCGAATTGAAGGACGCCACCATCGTGGCCGCCTTCGAGGGCTGGAACGACGCCGGCGACGCGGCCAGTGACGCGCTGGACCACCTGGATGCGATCTGGGAGGCCCAGCCGATCGTCGAGATCGACGATGAGTCGTACTACGACTATCAGGTGAACCGCCCCGTGATCCGCCAGGTCGACGGCGTCACCCGGGAACTGGTGTGGCCGTCGATGCGGATCTCGCACTGCCGTCCTCCTGGCAGCAACCGTGACGTGGTGTTGATGCACGGTGTCGAACCGAACATGCGCTGGCGCACCTTCTGCGCCGAGTTGCTGGCCATCGCCGACAAGCTCAACGTGCAGACCGTGGTGATCCTGGGTGCGCTGCTGGCCGATACCCCGCACACCCGGCCGGTACCGGTGTCGGGTTCCGCGTATTCGTCCGAGTCGGCGAAGTTCTTCGGTCTGGAAGAGACCCGCTACGAAGGCCCCACCGGGATCGCCGGGGTGTTCCAGGACGCCTGCGTGCAGGCCGGCATCCCGGCCGTGACGTTCTGGGCCGCGGTACCGCACTACGTGTTGCAACCACCCAGCCCCAAGGCCACCGTGGCCCTGCTGCGCCGGGTCGAGGACGTCCTCGACGTCGAGGTCCCGCTGGCCGACCTGCCCGCCGCCGCCGAGGAGTGGGAGCAGGCCGTCACCGAGATGACCGCCGAGGACGAGGAGATCGCGGAGTACGTCGCCTCGTTGGAACAACGCGGCGACGCCGAGGTCGACATGAACGAGGCCCTCGGCAAGATCGACGGCGACGCGTTGGCGGCTGAGTTCGAGCGCTACCTGCGGCGTCGCGGCCGCTGAGTTCTGCTGAAGTCCCGCAGAGTGGCCACTTGGTGCACGGAAACTGCCGCATCACGTGTCACAACTGGCCGCTCGGCGTTGACGCCGCTAGGACTCCGGCTTCTCCAGGGCCTCGATCCGGGCGCTGGTCGAACGACCGAGGGCGGCCGCCTCCGCGTCGAGTTTCGGCAGCAACGTCGGGGTGAACTTGAGGATGTCGCGCTCTGCCAGCGGCGTGGTGACGAACGGCCGGATCCAGCGGAACGCCCCGACCCACTGCGGGCTGTAGATGCGCTTCTTGCGCCCCTCGATGCCCTTGACGAAGGCGGCGCCACAGGCGTCGACGGTCGTCGTCCGGTTCAGCGGCGGCGGCAGCTTGGACAGCATCTCCCGGAACGCCGACAGGTCGGATTTGGCGTCCTGCACCAGCGGGGTGTCGATCCAGCTCATGTGCGCCGAGCCGACGTCGACGCCGAGGTGGGCCACCTCCAGTCGCAGCGTGTTGGCGAAGTACTCGGCGCCGGCCTTGGAGGCGTGGTAGGCGGCCAATCCGGGCGCCGAGGTGAACGCTGCGAGCGAGGACACCACCAGCACGTACCCGCGACGCTTGACGACGGCGGGCAGGGTGGCGCGCACGGTGTTGAACACCCCGACGACGTTGATGTCGACGACCCGCTTGAACGCCTCGGGATCGACCTGCATGACCGAGCCGAAGCTGGCGATGCCCGCGTTGGCCATCACGATGTCGATGCCGCCGAACCGCTCGACGGCGGCGTCGGCGGCCTTCTGCATGGCGGTCAGATCGCGCACATCGGCGAGCGCGGTCAGCACGTGCTCCTCGCCGAGTTCGGCGGCCAGCGCGCTCAACGGAGCCTCATCGAGGTCGGTGAGCACCAGCTTGGCGCCCCTGAGCCGCAGCCTGCGGGCCACCTCGGCGCCGATGCCGCGGGCACCGCCGGTGATGAAGACGACTTTCCCGTTCACAGAACCCATGTCGGCAACGTACCGCACCTGGGCGCGCCCGACGAGGCCTAGAGCTCGACTCCCAGGAGTGCATCCACCGTGGCGGCGACCTGGCGTGGCGCGGCCGGGTCGTGGCCACCGTAGGCCAGTGCGTCGGTACACCAACCATCCAGTGCGGCAAGTGCTTTCGGTGTGTCAAGGTCGTCGGCGAGGTACTGGCGCACCCGGGCCACCACGTCGGTGGCGTCCGGACCGGCGGGCAGCGCGGCGGCGCTGCGCCAGTGCTGCAGCCGGGTGTTGGCCGCTTCGAGTACCTCGTCGCTCCAGAACCGGTCCGACCGGTAATGGCCCGCGAACAGCCCCAGCCGGACCGCCGACGGGTCGACGCCGTCGGCGCGCAGCCGAGAGACCAGCACCAGGTTGCCGCGGCTCTTGCTCATCTTGTGCCCGTCCCAGCCGATCATGCCCGCGTGCACGTAGTGGCGGGCGAAACGCCGCTCCCCCGTGACGGATTCGGCGTGCGCGGCGGAGAACTCGTGGTGCGGGAAGATCAGATCGCTGCCACCGCCCTGGATGTCCAGGCCCGAGCCGATGCGCGTGAGCGCGATGGCCGAGCACTCGACGTGCCAGCCAGGCCGGCCCGCACCGAAGGGAGAGGGCCAGCTGGGCTCGCCGGGCCGCTGGGCCCGCCACAGCAGGGCGTCCAGTTCGTCGCCCTTGCCTGCCCGGTCCGGGTCACCGCCGCGCTCGCCGAACAGCCGGAGCATGGTCTCGCGGTCATAGCCCGACTCGTAGCCGAACTGCACCGTGGCGTCGGCGCGGTAGTAGACGTCGGGATACTCGGCGTCATCGACGACGTAGGCCGCACCCGAGGCCAGCATCTTCTCCACCAGCTCGATCACCTCGGTGATCGCGTCGGTGGCGGCGACGTAGTCGTGCGGCGGCAGGACGCGCAGGGCGGTCATGTCATCGCGGAACAGCTGTGTTTCCCGGTCACCCAGGTCGCGCCAGTCGATGCCGTCGCGTTCGGCCCGTTCGAACAGCGGATCGTCCACATCGGTGACGTTCTGCACGTAGTGCACGGTGCGCCCGGCGTCCAGCCACAGCCGGTGCACCAGGTCGAAGGTCAGGTAGGTCGCGGCGTGACCGAGATGGGTGGCGTCGTAGGGGGTGATGCCACACACGTACATGGTGGCGGTCGGCCCGGGGGTCACCGGACGAACCTGCCGGTCGGCGCTGTCGTACAACCGCAGTTGCGGACCACGCCCTTCCAGCACCGGAATTGACGGTGCCGACCACGATCGCATGGTCTCGACTCTAAGGTGCTCGCTCAGGACGGCCTCCCGCCGGTGGGTCCCACACAGTTCAGCTTCAGCAAGTCAGACAACGCGGCCGCCGAATCCATTCCCGGATCGCTGCGGAAAGCTCTCATCGGGCCACCCCGATGGCCTCGAGCAGGATCGGTGCCAGTTCCTTGCGGCACATCACGAAATCCGGCAGATACGGGTCGGCGCGGTTGTAACGCAGCTCCGAGCCGTCCAGCCGGGACGCATGCAGACCCGCGGCCAGCACCACACCCGCGGGTGCGGCCGAATCCCACTCCCACTGCCCGCCGGCATGGATGTATGCGTCGACGTCGCCGCGCACCACGGCCATCGCCTTGGCCCCGGCCGAGCCGATGCGCACCATCCGGAAATCGAGCTGCTCCCGCATCCGCCACAGCACTGCCGGGGGGCGGTTCGAGCTCGCGGTGATCAGCAGGGGGCCGGGGCGCCGCGGCCCGGGCGGGGTGACCGTGTCGCTGCGGTACACCTCACCCCTGGCGGGCAGGGCCACCACCGCATCCGACAAGCCCCCGTCGGCACCCACCGAGCGCTGCCACAGGGCGATGTGGACCGCCCAGTCCTCACGGCCCGGCAGAGAGAACTCATGCGTGCCGTCCACCGGATCGACGATCCAGACCCGGTCGGCTTCGACGCGGGAAAGGTCGTCGACGGCCTCCTCGCTGAGCACGGAATCACCGGGGCGGGCCTGGGCCAGACGAGCGAGGATCAGCGCGTTGGATCGCCGGTCACCCTCGTCGCCGAGGTAGTACGGGTCGTAGAAGCCGACCTCCTCGCGCACGGCCAACAACAACTCACCGGCCTCCTTGGCCACTGCGGCGGCCAGGTCGGCGTCGGTCGAGTGCACCGACTAAGTATCGGTGCCGGGCCAAATTGGTGCGGTGGCGGGGCACGTTGCGCCGTTAGGGTCGGGCAATGCGCAGCCTTGACTGGCACACCGGAGACCGTGACGAACTCGGCGCGTTCATCCGTTCTCACCTGGTCGCCGGGTTCTGGGGATACGACGAGATGGTCGACGTGGCTCACGAATGGGTCGACGACTCAGGCGTGATCGACCCCGCCGAGGTGCCCGAGCTGGTGGCCTCACAGTGGCGCCGACGGCTGGCCGAGCAGGCAGCCTGGGCCGACACCGGAGACTACGGCCGATTGCAGTACACCTTCGCCCAGCTCGAATCCGAGGGCATCCTGGCCCGGATGTGCTTCTCCTGCTGCACCACCTGCGCGACCCACGACATCGATGACGAACGCTCGCCGAATCCGAACCCCGACGAGTGGTACCGCTACCGGGAGTGGGCCTACACATACTTCCATGAGCAGGATGCGCTGCGACTGGACGACGCCGAACCGGCGCTGTACCTCGGTTTCAGTTCATTTCGGCCCCACCCTGCGCTGCCGGACTCGCTGGTGCGCGCAGCCGCTGCAGGCGACGAGGCGGCCACAGCAGAAATCACCGAGCGCACCGATACGATGGTCGGCGAACGAATCGTGGTGCTGGCCAACCACTACGGCCTCGACGCGTCATGGTCGGGATCGCATCGCAGCCGCATCGAGCTCAACGTTCCCCAGTGGCGAAAGCCCCTACCGCAGTAGGAGATCCATGACCGAGCAGGCTCCCGTCGACAAGCTGTCCGACTCGTGGCGCTGGAAGTTCGACTTCTTCGACACCTACGGGCTGCCCAGCGCGACGCCCGAGGCCAAGGCCGCCTACCGCAATCTCAGCTTCATGGCCAAGCTGCGGCTGACCTCCAACATCCTGGCGTTCCTGTTCGGGCCGCTCTACTTCATCGTCAAAGGCATGTGGCGGAAGGGCTTGGCCCTGTTGGCGCTGACGATCGCCGTAGGGGCGGTGCTGGTTGTCCTCGACGTCAACGACACCATCACTCGCGGGATCGGGATGGGTATCGCGGCGCTGGCAATGTCCGCCGCGAATTACGCCTACTACCTGCACGTGGTGCGTGGCAGCCGGTCCTGGAATCCGTTCGAGGGCTTCGGGCGCGCCCGCTAGAAGGCCGGCCACGGGATCGGCCGGTGCCGGTCAGGCGTCGGCATCACCGGGTTGTTCAGTAGCCCAACAATTCTGGACCGCAGCGCGGCGACCTCAGCTTCGGTGATGTTGGTACACAGCTGCTCGGCGAGGGCGCCGAAACCGTCGCGCAGCGCGGCGACGTCGGCAAGGGTTTCGTCGTCGACGGGCTTGCCTGCCCAACCCCACAACACGGTCCGCAGCTTGTCCTCGACATGCAGGCTCACCCCGTGGTCGACGCCGTACACGGACCCGTCGATGCCGGCCAGGATGTGTCCGCCCTTGCGGTCGGCGTTGTTGATCAGCACGTCGAACACCGCCATCCGGAACAGCCGGGGATTGTCGGCGTGCACCAGCGTCACCTCGTCGCCGGCGTAGTCGTAGGCCTGCAGGATCGGCAGGAATCCGGGCGGGAGGTGCCCGGCCGGCAGCAGGTCGACCAGATCGGGGCCGGAATCGGGCTCATCCCCCACCTGGTCCCCGGGCTGGTCGACCCACAGCTGCAGCATGCCCGGCCCGGCGGGTCCGTCACGAATTATGGTGCGCGGCACGATGTTCCAGCCCAGTGCGGCCGACACCAGATAGGCGCTCAGCTCGCGGCCGGCCAGGGTGCCGTCGGGGAAATCCCACAGCGGCGCCTCACCCCGGATCGGCTTGTAGACGCAATGGACCTGCCGCTCACCGGAGG
This sequence comes from Mycobacterium sp. 48b, assembly GCF_048282725.1. Taxonomy (NCBI): domain Bacteria; kingdom Bacillati; phylum Actinomycetota; class Actinomycetes; order Mycobacteriales; family Mycobacteriaceae; genus Mycobacterium; species Mycobacterium sp. 48b. The sequence goes on along the minus strand of NZ_JBLVUL010000001.1, from coordinate 3,422,152 downwards.
TCGCCTCGCACAGGAAGGTGGCGTTGCTGGCCGAGCGGATCCGGCCGATCACCGTCAGTTCGCCTTCGGCCAGGACCACGCCATCGTCGGGGTCGGGATCGGAACTAGGAATCTGCGTCATCTTCGGACCCGGCCACCTCACCGCGGCGATAGCCGTTGGTACGCACGCAGATGTGACCATCGGGGTCCAGCGGCTCATCGCACAGCGGGCACGGCGGGCGTCCGGCCGAGATCACCCGGTTGGATCGGGTGGCGAACTCGCGGGCCGACTCCGGGGTGAGGAACACCCGAACGGCGTCGGGCCCGTCCTCGGCATCGTCGAGCACCACCGACGCGTCGAACTCGCCTTCGGAGACCGCGAGCAGCTCCACCACGACGGTCTGCGCTTCCGAATCCCAGCCCAGCCCCATCGTCCCGACGCGGAACTCGGCGTCGACCGGGGTGACCAGGGGCAGCAGATCATTCACCTCACCGGTATCCGGCGGGATCGGCGTGCCGAAGCGCCGGTTGATCTCAGTCAACAGCGCAGCGATCCGCTCGGCCAGCACTGCGACCTGCTGCTTTTCCAGGATCACCGAGATCACCCGCTTGTCGTGGACAGCCTGCAGGTAGAACGTCCGGTTACCGGGTTGGCCGACGGTCCCGGCCACAAATCGGTCGGGAGTGCGGAAAACATGAATTGCGCGGGCCATGGCACCTTCCAAAATACCGGTAGCGGTACCGCGGGTCAGTTGGTGGACCCACCCACCACGGCGTCGGTGGCGGGTTTGGCCGCCAGTCCCGCGCTCAACTGCGCACCGGTGTGGTTGATATGCATCACGAATGGGCGGAGGTCGGTGTAGCGGATGACGCTCATCGAGGCCGGGTCGGCGGTGATCCGCTGAAAACCGTCCAGATGCACGCCGAGGGCATCTGCCAGTACCGCCTTGATCACGTCGCCGTGGGTGCAGGCCACCCACAACACGTCGGCGCCGTGCTCCTCGGCCAGGGCACGGTCACGTTCGCGCACCGCGGCGACCGCTCGGGCCTGGACCTGAGCCAGGCCCTCGCCCTCGGGGAACACCGCGGCGCTGGGCTGCTGCTGCACCACGGCCCACAGCGGCTCCTTGACCAGCTCGCCGATGGCGCGGCCGGTCCAGCTGCCGTAGTCGACCTCGGTGAGCCGGTCGTCGACGACCGGCTGCAGCGCGAGCGCCTCGGCCAGCGGCGCCACCGTGCGCACACAGCGCAGCAGCGGCGAATGCACGATCGCGGTGACCGGCAGATCCCCGATGCGCGCGACCAGGCCGGCCGCCTGTTCGGCACCGCGCTCGTCGAGGTCGACGCCCTCACTGCGGCCGGCCAGGGTATGCGCGGTGTTCGACGTCGACCGGCCGTGCCGCAGCAGGATCACCGTCATAGTGCAGCCCTCGCCTTCTGAGTCATCACAGTCATTCGATCATTGCGCGGCAACCACGCCGGTACCGAGTAGGGCCAGCACCACCGCGCCCAGCACCACCCGGTACCCGACGAACCAGTACATGCTGTGCGACACCAGGAATTTCAGGAACCAGGCGATGGCCGCGAAGCCGACCACGAACGCGATCAGGGTGGCGACCAGCAGTTGTGCTCCACTGGCGCTCATCCCCTCACCGACCGGGTGGAACGCATCGGGCAGGGAGAAGATGCCGGAGGCGAACACCGCGGGGATCGCCAACAGGAATCCGAACCGGGCAGCCAGCTCGCGCTCCATGCCCAGGAAGAGCCCGGCGCTGATGGTCGCGCCCGAGCGGGAGACCCCCGGCACCAGGGCCAGGCACTGGGCCAAACCGACGATGATGCTGTCGCGCCAGGTCAGCTGCTCGACGCGGCGAGTCTGCCTGCCGTAGTACTCGGCTGCGGCGATCACCGCCGAGAACACGATGAGCGCCGAGGCCACCAGCCACAGATTGCGTGCGCCGGTACGGATTTCGTCCTTGAACAGCAGACCGAACACCCCGATCGGAATGCTGCCGATGATCACCCACCAGCCCAGCCAGTAATCGGCGGAGCGATGCGCCGCGTTGGTCAGTCCGCTGAACCAGGCCTTGATGATGCGGGCGATGTCGCGGGCGAAATACACCAGCACCGCGAGTTCGGTGCCCAGCTGGGTGACCGCTGTGAACGAGGCGCCCGCGTCGTCGTCGAAGAACACCCGCGAGGTGATCGCGAGGTGTCCCGAGGACGAGACCGGCAGAAACTCGGTGAGCCCCTGGACAATCGACAACACAACCACTTGCAGCCAGGACATGGCACCGACGTCAGTCACGCCGACGACCGTACCGTGACGACGGGGCCGGAATTCGTCAGCGACTGGTGCGCGGAACCGGCTGTGCGCCGGCGACCGCGTCACGGACCGTTGCCGACAGGCTGCGTTCATCAGTCAGATCGATATCGGTCAGTTTGCGGGTGGCCACGGCCACCACGTCGTCCTCGACCGGGACCGGGCCGGACAGCCGCGGACGGTAGATCTCGATCATGAGCTGCTGGCGTTCGATGTGGAACGAAAAACTCCGGCCATCGCCAACTTGGCCAAACCCGCTGGCGTGTACACCAGTGGAAATATCCTCCATAGCAAACTCGCGGTTACCCAGTTCCCGGTCTGCGGCGAGGGTCATGATCGAACCATACCTCGACTTATGCCGCGTTGGTTGCAGACGCGACCAATTCCGGCCGACGGCCATGCCTAGACTGGATTCCTGCACCTCACCGACCATCCGTTCCCGATCGAGAGCCATCCGTTGCGCCCAATTCTCGCAGGTCAGCCAGTTCGCGCCGGCCTCATTGCGCTGGCCCTGCTGCTCACCGCGGGCTGCAGCTCCAACCCCTCTGACGCCCCGCCGCCCACCATCGAGCCCGCTCAGGCCGCAGTTTCGCCCCCGGTCGCGGCGACCCCGGACGGTGAGATTCGGCAACTGCGCGGACACGCCGAGAGTGCGGTCTTCGACCCAGCAACCGGCACTCTGGCCGTTCTGGCTCCCGGGTCCGAAGGGCTCTCGACGCTGAGCCTGCTGACCGGCAACCGGCCCCCGCGCGACGTGACACTGACTCCCGCGGCCACCTCGCTGAGCGTCGACGGCCACGGTGACATCCTGGCCGCCACCCTCGGCGGATACTTCCGGGTGAACGTCGGCGAGGCCAAAGCCAGCAAAATCGAGGTGGATGGCGCCCAGGGCGTGGAGTTCACCGCGATCGCGCGACGCGCCGACGGCAACCCCGTGCTGGGCACTGCCGACGGAGCGGTTTACACCCTGTCCGGCGACCACACCGTGGCCGCCCGGCTCAAGATCTTCGCCCGCGTGGATTCCCTTGTCACCCAGGGAAATACCGCCGTGGTACTGGACCGCGGACAAACATCGGTGACGGCGGTCAACGCCAGCGGGACGAAGGCCGCGCAGGCCTTGCGGGCCGGCGAGGGCGCCACCACCATGGCCGCCGATACCCGGGGCCGGGTACTGGTTGCCGATACTCGCGGCGACGAGCTACTGGTGTTCGGCGCCGACCCGTTGATCATGCGTCAGCGCTACCCGGTGCCCGCCGCCCCGTACGGCCTGGCCGGATCCGCCGAGCTGGCCTGGGTGTCGCAGACCGCGGCGAACACCGTGATTGGTTACGATCTCTCCACCGGCATACCCGTGGAAAAGGTGCGTTATCGAACCGTGCAGCAACCGAACTCCCTGGCCTACGACGACAAGACCGACACCCTCTACGTGGTGTCCGGCTCGGGAGCCGGTGTGCAGGTGATCCGGACGGCGTCGGGCCGCCGATGACCACCATCCAGCAGGGCCGCATGCCTCCCGGATGGGACAAGGTCGTCGCCGAGGACCGTTCCGGGGAATACGACTGGATACCACTGCGGCTGCCGCCGGATGTCACCAGGATCAGCGCCTCGATCCGCTTGTCGATCGAGGCCGAGTACCGCGGCTGGGAGCTGACCCGGGTGCGGGCCTACACAGATGGGAGTCGACGGGTGCTGCTGCGCCGCAAGAAGACCGCGTCAACGATGCCGGGCACTCCGCAGGCGCCCTCGCTGTGATCTACGCGGCTCTGCGGCGGGCATTCTTCCTGGTGCCGCCGGAACGGATTCACCTGTGGGTGTTCGCCCTTCTGCGCACGGTCACCGGTCCCGCGATCCTGCGCCGCGCACTGGGGCGGCGCCTGGCACCCGCCGATCCGGTACTGGCCAGCACGGTGTTCGGGGTCCGCTTCCCCGGACCCATGGGCCTGGCCGCCGGTTTCGACAAGGACGGCCGCGGCCTGGAGACCTGGGGAGCGCTGGGCTTCGGGTATGCCGAGGTCGGTACCGTCACGGCCCAACCGCAGCCAGGGAATCCCGAGCCCCGGCTGTTCCGGCTGCCCGAGGACCACGCACTGCTCAACCGGATGGGATTCAACAACGAGGGTGCGGGGGCACTGGCCATCCGGCTGGCCCGGCACACCCCCGACGTACCCATCGGGGTGAACATCGGCAAGACCAAGCTGACCCCGCCCGAGGACGCGGTGGCCGACTACGCCGAGAGCACCCGGTTGGTCAGCGCGCTGGCCGCCTATGTCGTGGTCAACGTCAGCTCGCCCAACACCCCCGGATTACGAGATCTGCAGGCTGTCGAATCGCTGCGGCCGATCCTCGCCGCGGTCAAGGCCGAGACGGACAAGCCCGTCCTGGTCAAGATCGCCCCCGACCTCTCCGACGCCGATATCGACGAGATCGCCGATCTGGCAGTCGAATTGGGGCTGGCGGGGATCGTGGCCACCAACACCACCGTGTCCCGGGAGGGGCTGGCCACGCCCGGCGTCGCCGAACTGGGCACCGGCGGGATCTCGGGGCGCCCGGTGGCAGACCGGTCCCTGCAGGTGCTGCGACAGCTGCACTCCCGCGTGGGCGGCAAGCTCGTGCTCATCAGTGTCGGCGGCATCGAAACCGCCGACGACGCATGGGAACGGATCACCTCCGGGGCCACCCTGCTGCAGGGTTACACCGGGTTCATCTACGGCGGCGGACTGTGGGCCAAACAGATCCACGACGGCATCGCCGAGCGGTTGCACGCCGGCGGGTTCGCGTCGCTGAGCGACGCGATCGGCTCCGCGACGCGCTGAGCCCCCGCCGCCCTACTCCAGGCCGGCAGAGCCGTCAGGTTTGACGGTGACCTTGGCGCCCGCGATGTCCTCGCGGATGCTGGCCTCGGCCTGGGACAGATCGGAAACGACGGCGAGCGCCCGGCCACCGCTGGGGGTGCGGACGGCGACGAACACCTTCTCGAGCTCGCCGTCCCGGTTGAACGGCGTGGTCCAGGTCTCCAGCGTCCCGGTGCCCGACCAGCCGTCCTCGGCCACCACCGTCGGCTCCGCATCGACCTCGGATTGCACATCTTCCCAACGGAATTGCTCCCGGGGCGGTTCGGTGCTGTAGATGCCGAAACTGTGCTTGCTCAGGTAGCCGCCGTTGGCGGTGATCAGGCCGAGCTGACCGGGGTTGGCCGTCAGCCGTTCGGCCATCGTGGCAATGGAATGCGACACGTAGTTGTTCCACGGCCCACCGGCGAAGGTCAGACCACCTGTCACCGTCAGTGGACGCTGCGGATCGTCCAGCGGCAGCCCCAGTTCCTTGGCGGCCACCTGGACCGCCGACGGGAAGCACGAGTACACGTCGACCATCGCCAGATCGTCGACACCCACGCCGGCGAGCTCCAACACCCGAGCGCCGGCGATCCGGATGGCCGGCGAACCGGAGAAGCTGCTCCTCTGCCCGATCAGGTAGGTGTCGTGAGCATCGGTGCCGGCATATGGGAAAACCCAACGCTCCCTGGGGATCTGCAGCTGCGTCGCCTTGCCCACCGACGTCAGGATCAGGACGGCACCCTGGTCGACCATGTTGTTGGAGTTCATCAGCTTGGTATACGGCCAGCTGATCATCCGGTTGGCCGGACCCGGCTGCCAGATCTCGTCGGCCGGCACCGCCTCCCGGCTCCAGGCGTGCGGATTGCCTTCGGCGACTTGGCTGAAGCGCGACCACAGCTCGCCGATCCGGCGACGGTGGTCCTCAGGCCGCTCCCCCGCCTCGATCCGCAGGGCCTGCTCGAACATCGGATAGACGTGCGACGGCGCCACCAGGCCGATCCGGATCTCGGCCGGCCCGGCCATGTCGAACTCCGGATCGCTGGGCGCCATCGGCACCGACTCGTCCTGCTCGGTGCCGGCCAGCCGCTCACCGCGTGACTTCAATCGGCTTCGGGTACGCCAGGTTTCACCCCCGGCGATCAGCACCACCTCGTTGCGGCCCTGCTGGATGTCCAGGCAGGCCTGATTGACCAGCGACTGCGGCACATTACCGCCGACCGGGGTGTAGCGGGTCGCGGCATCGGGCGCACCGATCCGCTGGGCCAGCAGCAGACCCGGATCCCGGTAGCGCAGCGACAGCAGGTTGACCACCCGGACGGCGTCGACCGCTTTCAGCACCGCGGCGTCGGCGGCACCCCGGGCGGCCGCCTCCATCAGGTCGACCGGCTCGCTGCCGGGGTTCTCCTCGTGCTGGTTGACCTGGCCGTAGCCGACCAACACCGGGGTTCTGGGATCAAGTGCCACTTTCGAATTCCTATTCTGCCGCCGGGCCGACCCGGTAGATCGACTTCAGACTCTGGTAGGCGGCCAGTCCTTCGGGACCGAGTTCACGGCCCAGCCCGCTGGCCTTGACACCGCCGAACGGCGCTGCGATGTCCAGTTGGTAGTCGTTGACGCCCACGGTGCCGGTGTGGATGGCGCGGGCGACGTCAGTGGCACGCTCGGCATCGGCGGACCAGACCGTTCCGCCCAACCCGTACTCACTGTCGTTGGCCAGTTCGATGGCGTGCTGTTCAGTCTCGTACGGGATCACCGCGAGCACCGGACCGAAGATCTCCTCCTGGGCGATCCGGGCCGAATTGTCGACGTCGGCGAACACGGTCGGTGACACGAACCAACCGTCGGGCTGATCGGCCGGAATCCCACCGCCGGCGACAAGCCTCGCGCCGTCGGCCTTGCCGGCTTCGATGTATCCCAGGACGCGGTCTCGCTGACGCGGGCTGACCAGCGGCCCCACCTCGGTCGACTTGTCCAGTGGGTCACCCACTTTCAACCCGGCCGTCAGGGCGGCCAGCGCGTCGACCACCTCGGCGTAGCGCGACTTCGGCGCGAGAATCCGCGAATTCAGGTGGCAGGTCTGCCCGTTGTTGACGAACGACGCGTTCTTCAGGCCCTTGATGGTGGTGTCCAGGTCAGCGTCCTCGAGGATGACTGCTGCCGACTTCCCGCCCAATTCCAGGGTGACCGGCCGCAACAGCCGCCCGCACTCCTGCGCGATGAGCCGTCCCACGGCGGTCGACCCGGTGAACGACACCTTGTCCACGCCGGGATGCGACACCAGGTGGGCGCCGGCGTCAGGGCCGCCGGCGATGACGTTGAGTACACCCGCGGGCAACCCGGCCGCCAACGCCGCCTCGGCGAAGATCAATACGTCCAAAGCTGTTTCGGGGGATGCCTTCAGCACCACGGTGCAGCCGGCCGCCAGCGCGGGGGCCAGCTTGAACGCGGCCAGCGCCTGAGGGTAGTTCCACGGCACGATCGCCCCGACCACGCCGACCGGTTCACGGCGGACGATGGTGTGCCCGATCGCGGCGGGCCGGATCTCCTCGGCGGCGGTCTGGCCGATCAACCCGGCGTAATACCGCAGCAGTCCCGCAGGAAAGAACCCGTTGGCCCCACGCGACAAGCGGATCGGCATGCCGTTCTCCCGCGTGCACAACTCATCGGTCGACGACGCCCGGGCGAGCAGCTCGTCGGCCAACCGGCCCATGGCGGCCGCCCGATCGGCAGGCGGCGTCGAGGCCCAGCCGGGCAGCGCGGCCCGCGCGGCGGCCACCGCCGCGTCGACTTCGGCCCCGTCGGCGGCGGCACCGTCACCGAGCAGCGCACCGGTGGCGGCTTCCAGCACGGGCGTGGATGCCCCGGCGGCCCGGAAGCGGCCTCCGATGAAGACCCGTGCACCATCATCGACAACGGTCATGCGGGACTCCTTCGACGCTTGAACGAGACGGACCCATCACTGCGTCACAGCGACGCAGTGATGGGTCCACCTTCGCGCGAGCGGGCCCGCGCTGTAAACGACATGCAGGGAAACCCCTGCGTGAGCGATCGGGACATCTAGTCGCCCGGATCGCCGCGCCGAGGAGGCGCTCCCGGCCCTAGTTCTGCTCGTAGGTGCCGTGGATGACGGCGCGGGCGATGGCCTGACCGAACAGGTTGAAGCCCAGGTAGGCGGGGGTGGCGCCCTCCGGCAGTTCCAGTGACTCCACCGGCAGTGCGTGCACCGCGATGTAGTAGCGGTGCGGGCCGTGACCGGCAGGCGGGGCCGCACCCAGGTAACGCTTGAGGCTCGCGTCGTTGGTCAGCGTGACTGCCCCACCGGGCAGCTCGCCGCCGTCACCGGCGCCGGCGGGCAGTTCGGTCACCGTCGCTGGCAGGTCTGCGACCGCCCAGTGCCAGAAACCGGAGGCGGTCGGGGCATCCGGGTCGTACACCGTGACGGCGAAACTCTTGGTCTCGGCCGGGAATCCCGACCAGCTCAGCTGCGGCGAGACGTCCGAACCGCCGGCTCCCATGATCCCGCTGACCTGATCATTGGCCAGCGACTGTCCGTCGGTGACCGATTCGGAGGTCAAGGTGAACGTCGGCAGCTTCGGCAGGCTGTCGTACGGAGATGTGCTCATGGTTCCCTCTCGTCGTGACTCGTGCGGTCAGCAGTTCTGCAGAAAGTGTTCCAGAACGCCCGCCCCGAACTGCAGCGCGTCCACCGGCACCCGCTCATCGACGCCGTGGAACAGCGCCGCGAAGTCCAGCTCGGGCGGCAGTCGCAGCGGCGCGAATCCGAAGCAGCGAATGCCCAGTCGGACAAACGCTTTCGCATCGGTACCGCCCGACATCATGTAGGGCACCGTGCGGGCGTCGGGATCGACGGCCAGGATCGCGGCGTTCATCGCGTCGACCAGATCGCCGTCGAACGTGGTTTCCACGCTGGGCAGGTCACGTTCCCAGGTGCGGGCGATGTTGGGACCGAGCAGCGCGTCGAGCTCCCGCTCGAAGGCCTCCTTGCGGCCGGGCAGGACGCGGCAGTCGACCATGGCCTCGGCCGTGGCCGGGATGACGTTGGCTTTGTAGCCGGCCTTGAGCATCGTGGGGTTCGCGGTGTCGCGCAGGGTGGCGCCGACGATGCGCGCGATGCCTCCCAATTTTGCGATCGAGCCCTCCAGATCCGGCGAGTTCGGGTCGAGGTCATAGCCCGTCTCTTCTGAGACCGCGGTCAGGAACTGCTCGACCGACTCGCTGAGCACCAGCGGGAACCGATGCCGGCCCAGCTTCGCGACGGCATCGGCGATCTCGGTGACGGCGTTGTCGTCGTGCACCATCGAGCCGTGGCCGGCACGTCCGCGCGCCGTCAGCCGCATCCAGGACAGACCCTTCTCGGCCGTCTCGATGAGGTACAGGCGCTTCTCGCCGCCGTCCTTCGTCGGGACGGTCAGCGAGAAGCCACCGACCTCGCCGATGGCCTCGGTGACGCCGTCGAACAAATCGGGGCGATTGTCGACAAGCCACTGGCAGCCGTAGGTGCCGCCGTGTTCCTCGTCGGAGACGAACGCGAACACCAGCTCGCGGGGCGGCACGATGCCCGTGCGCTTGAAGTGTCGCGCCACCGCGATGGCCATCCCGACCATGTCCTTCATGTCGACCGCGCCGCGGCCCCAGACATAGCCGTCCTTGACCGCGCCGGAGAACGGGTGCACGCTCCAGTCGGCCGGCTCGGCCGGCACCACGTCGAGGTGTCCGTGGATCATCAGCGCACCACGCGAGGGGTCCGCGCCCGGCAGGCGGGCGAACACATTGCCCCGGCCGGGCGCCCCGGCCTCGACGTACTCGGTCTCGTAGCCGACCTCCTGCAGCTGCTCGGCCACCCAGTGAGCACACTCGGCCTCACCCTTGGTGGTTGCCGGGTCACCTGTGTTGGAGGTGTCGAATCGGATGAGCGCACTGACGAGATCGACCACCTCGTCCGCGCTGGAGGCGGGGACAGTCACAGAGTCCATTGGTACCACCGATTCGCTGCGGGACGCCGGTTTGGGTCTTCGGCACTCGATCCGATAGCCTTAGGCGCCCAGCCCGCGAGGCTGGCAGGTCCGAGTGGCGGAATGGCAGACGCGCTAGCTTGAGGTGCTAGTGCCCTATTAACGGGCGTGGGGGTTCAAGTCCCCCCTCGGACACACACCAGAGGCGAGCGAAATGAACGCTCGCCTCGATCAATCTCAGGCCGGGTTCAATTTGCCGGCGGCGACAGCCACCCAGGTCAATTCCTCGTGGAAAATATCGCTGTGCGCCCCGGAGGGACTCTTGTCCTCGACCACCACTTCCGACGAGTTCAGATTCAGGATCTGACCGGGTTGGAACGGGTAGCTCGCGCCCTTGGCTCCCAGGCTCTGGGTTTGCGACTGGTATGCCCCGTGTGAGCCCATGGCCCGCCAGCGGAACAACGGGTCTTCGGCCGCGGCCGCATCTTCACCCGCCGCGGCCGAGGCCAGCGGATAGAACGTCCCGAGGGCCCGGTCATGGCTGGAGAAGCAGACCGTCAGCGGGCCGTCGATGCGGTCGAGCAGACCCGTCAGCTCACCGGCGCCCTTCCGGAACGGCAACCGCTCGGTGAAGGTGAACCGGGAGTAGGCCCCCTGCAACAGGGTCACCGCCTTGACCGGTGAGGGCTGGACCGCACTCATCCCGGCAAGCGCGTACGACACCACCCTGGCCCCGAAACTGTGTCCGACCAGATGAATCCGCAACTCGGGGAACTCGGCGTGCAGCTGATCGATGACGGGGCCCAGGCCCTGCCGTCCCACCACCCCGGCGCGGTTCTTCATCTTCCAGTAGCTGAGCTGACGCAGCGCCTCCTTGGCACCGTGCCACAATCGGCCGACGAAATCGCCCAGGCCGGCCGCTCCCCCGCCATCGTCGTCGAATTCCACACCGGCATTGGCCAATTCATCGGCGAACGTGGTGAACAGCTTCTCCGGGTCTTGGTCCTTCGCGAGCATCCCAGGGCCGGCGTCGGGGGCATCGCCCTCACCGTCGTCGAACCCGGTCTGGGTGGCTGCGTTGAACGCACGCAACGCGTCGAGCAGCTCCGGCGCCCGTTCTTCGCTCGGTGGGGCGGCCAGCAGGGCGGCGATGGTGTCCAGCTGCTCCTTGCCGCCGGGGAAAAGGTCCTTGAGCTCGTCGAGCTGGGCCGGGTCGATGGTCACCGGCCCGGCGGGCACCGCGACCTCGTCGCCCAGCGCGGCCGCGCCTCCGCCGTCGTGTGCCGCCGGCCCGCCGAAATCCGGGATCGGCTCGTCGCGCCAGAGCTGCGACGGCCACCGCAACCCGACGAAGCCGACCGTGCGGGCGGGGTCCAGTTGCGGCGCCAAAATCTCGAACCACCGCTGGTACAACGACGTCGCGGCCGCTTCGTCGTTGTTCCAGCCGTGGGAGAAGATGATCAGGTCGGTCGGCCCCGCCGCCCCGATCCGGCTCTTGAGATCGGCCAGCACCCCCGGATCGGGGTCGCCCTCGGCATCGAACACCAGGCGCCACATCCGGGCCGCCACATCGTTGGTCATCGGAGGTCCTTTCAGGTCAAACGGATTGCAGGGCACGCATGAGATCCAGCAGGCCGCTGCCCTGGAATGCCGGGTCCCGATTCAGCGAGGTCGCCGATTCGACGAAGATGCGTTTGATCGCCTCGGGTTCGCTGACGAACTCGCGCTGCACCGACAGGAACGCCGCGATCGCGCCGGACACGTGCGGCGCCGCCATGCTGGTACCGCTCTCCTCGACGTACACGGGCACGTCGTCGGCCAGATCGATCTGGTTGCTGACCTTTTCCCGGCGGCTGCCGGCAGCGGCCGAGGTGATGCGTTCACCGGGCGCGACCAGATCGGGCTTGCGCCGGCCGTCCCCGGTGGGACCGCGCGACGAGAAGTACGAGACGCCGAAGGTGTGCGGCGAACTCCGGTGCGTGGACCCCACCGTGATCGCGCTCTCGGTATTGCCCGGGTCGTTGATCGTCATGTCGGCGGTGAACTTCATCGAGTCCTTGCTGAACGCCGTATTCAACGACACGTAACCGGAATTGCCCGCGGCGACGACCACCACCACACCCGAACGCACGGTCTTGTCGACCTCGATGCACATCGGGCTCTGCCCGCACGCATACCACTCGGCGTCGAATTCGTAGCCGAGGCTGAGGTTCACCCCGTGTATCCGGGGCACCCGCTCGCTGCCTGCGTTGAGTTTCCGGACGTAGGCCAGGGCCCGCATCACCCGGCTCACCCGGGACGCGTCATCCCCGGGCCCGAGCACCTTGAGGCTGACCAGCTTGGCCTTGGGCGCCATGCCTGCCAATCGCGACGGATCGGCCACCGTGCGCGGCGCGGTGATCGGATCACCGCCGAACTCAGGGTCGTTGAGCCGCTTCTCGACCACCACGATGTCCTCGGGCTTGCGGTCCACCAACCCCCCGGCGATGATCCCGGCCACATGCGTACCGTGTCCGTCGGTGTCGGTCAGCGGGGCATCGCCCCCGGTGAAGTCGCAGTGCAGATCGGCCACCGCGGGATCACTGAGGTTGCGATACGCCGCGAAGTGGGCGTGCTTCTCGTCGATACCGGAATCGACCACCGCCCAGACGATTCCCTCTCCGAAGCTGTCGAACGACCGCTGGGCGGCGACAGCTTTGATGGTCGTCGAGGAGGCATCGATCTGCGGGTGCACCTCGAAGTCCGGCCAGATCCGGTAGATCGCACGCTCCGGCCAGGTCTGCGGGACCGCGTCAGCCGACACGATCGCCTTGATCTGGTCGGACGTAAGGTCGCCTGCCATGAACTGATCGGCCAGCGGCTCCGGAGTACCCGACGCGCGCACCAGTTTCCACAGCTCCCCGACCCGGTCCATCGCGGCGCCCACCGACGGCTGGAACGTGAGGTTCAGCTCGATCATGACGGGTATCGGGGTGTCGCTGCTCTCCTGCGCCATCGTCTTCCGCAACGGCGGTGTGACGACGCCGGCGAGAACCGGATCACGTTTGGGCGGTTCGGTGGTCCCGACCTCCGGGGCGGTCGCGCACTCGGCCGAGGGCGCGACGGTCCGCGTCGCAGGCTGAGCGGCCGCCTCGGTCCGGTCCCGGGCACCCGCGACAGCCTTGCCGCCCGCCTCGGTCAACCGCACCGCGTCGCTGCGGGCGACCTTCGGCGCGACCAGTTTCCGCCTGCGCAGCGCCGCGACGGCATCACGAACCCGGTTGTGCCAGTACGGCTTGTCGTTCTCGTACTGTCGGTCGCGCTCGGTGAATCTCGCCGCGAATTCGGCTGCCACGGTCTCGGTCAGCAGCTGCATGTCCACGGCATTGCCGGAATCCTCCAGATCTCCCAACGCAACCAGAACCCGATCTGCCCAGTTCTCCCCAGTTGAACTCACCGCGCTCCTCGGCATGCTCCGCCACCCCAGGTTTTCCTGCGTCGAATGATCGTCGCTCAGCCGGGCCGCCCGTACACGCGTATTCGACTACTCGAAACGCACCCGTGTCGGCAATGCCGGATCGAGTAGCCCACTACTCATGTCATTTCCGCCGACGTGAACAACAATCGTGTACCGGGAGGCAGCACGCATTCCGGCCGGAGGGAAACGACGAATGGTGACCACGGCGAGACAGGCTCCAGCGTTGATCGCAGACGTCTGGTCCCGGTCCCGGTCGGTGACGGTCGCGTTGGCGGCCCGGATCGCCCAGCACATCGATCAGTCCGTGGGATGGGCCCGGCTGCCCAAGGCCATCGGCCTGGCCGTGCTGATCGGCCTGCGGCACCAGCTGCGGACGGCGAATCTGTATGCCGCCGAACCTGCCCCGATCCCACCGACCGGCCCCGTCGGGGTCGGCAATTACCTGAGCGCGCGCACCCGCGACGGTTCCTACAACGACCTGAGCGACCCGAGGATGGGTGCGGTGGGTTGCCGCTTCGGCCGTAACGTCCCGCCCGAATACTCGTATCCGGAATCGGCCAAGCAGCTGCTCGACCCCAACCCGCGCCTGATCAGCCGCACCCTGCTCACCCGGGACAGTTTTCAGCCCGCCACCACGCTGAACCTCCTGGCCGCGGCGTGGATTCAGTTCGAGGTGCACGACTGGTTCGCCCACGGCTCGGCACCCGCCCAGCCCTGGGTGGTGCCGCTGCGCGACGACGATCCGTGGCCCGAGCGGCCGATGCGGGTGGAGCGCACCCCGCCCGATCCCCACCCCAGCCCGGCCGGACCGCCCACCTTCGTCACCCAGGAATCGCATTGGTGGGATGCCTCCCAGATCTACGGGACCACACCGGCGTTCGCCAGCGCCCTGCGCGCGCCGGAGCGCGGCAAGCTGCGAATCGACGATTCCGGCCTGCCACCACCTGAGGTCGAGGCGACTGCTGACCTGACCGGCACCGCGGGCAACTTCTGGGTGGGCCTGGCCCTGCTGCACTCACTGTTCATGCGGGAGCACAACGCCATCTGCGATCGCCTGGCCGAGGCGCACCCCCACCTGACCCGCCAACAGCTCTACGACAAGGCGCGTCTGGTCAACTCAGCACTGATGGCCAAGATCCACACCGTGGACTGGACGCCGGCCATCATCGCGCACCCGACGACGGTGACGGCCATGCGGGTCAACTGGTTCGGGCTGCTGGGCGAGAAGCTCGGCCCCAGGTTCCGACGGAGCTTCGGGCGCGTCGGCAGCAGCCCGCTGCTGCACGGCATCCCCGGCTCGCCCACCACCCATCACGGCGTGCCCTATTCGCTGACCGAGGAGTTCGTCGCGGTGTACCGGATGCACCCGCTGATCCCCGACGAGTTCATCTTCCGCTCGCTGGCCGACGACCGGGTCACCGCGCAACACGAACTACCCGAACTCTCGGTGCTCAATGTGCGTGCCCGGCTGGCCGAAAGCCCGATGGCCGACCTGTTCTACTCCTTCGGTCGCGCCCATCCCGGGGCGCTGTCGCTGCACAACTTCCCCCGGCACCTGCAGCACATGCATCGCGTCGACGGCACCCTGATCGATCTGGCCACCATCGACCTGATCCGGTGCCGGGAGCGGGGTGTGCCGCGATACAACGAGTTCCGGAGGTTGTTCCGGCTCAAGCCGGTGAAGACGTTCGAGGAGCTGACCGGCGAGACAGACCTGGCTGCCGAGCTGCGCGAGGCCTACGACGACGATGTGGACCTCGTCGACCTGGTGATCGGGCTGTACGCCGAGCCCAAACCGCCCGGATTCGGCTTCAGCGACACCGCATTCCGGGTCTTCATCCTGATGGCCACGCGGCGGCTGGAAAGCGACCGCTTCTTCACCACGGACTTCCGTGAAGAGACCTACACCGTCGCCGGCATGAAGTGGGTCAGGGACAACGACATGCGCTCGGTGTTGTTGCGCCACTTTCCCGAGCTTGCGCCGGCCCTGGCCGGCGTGGCCAACCCGTTCGCCCCTTGGAATGTCGTCTCCCCCACCCGAAAGGCATCCGTATGACCGCAGCCATGACCGCCGCCGAAGTGCGTCGCATCGTCGAGAACCTCAAGCCGGTTCCCTACCGCGACGATCTCGAGCAGCCCAAGGCGGGCGAGGCCCAGGACATCGAGAAGATCGTCAATGCTCTGCGCAAGAACAACGAACGGGCCTACAAGAAGTTCAAGCACGGCCTGCGTGACGCACATGCCAAGAGCCACGCCATCCTGCGCGGCGACCTCATCGTCAACCCGGATCTGCCGGAGGTGCTCGCCCAGGGGATCTTCGCCGAAGCGCGCAGCTATCCGGTGATCGCCCGCATCTCGACGACCTCGGGGGTACTGCGCAGCGACAGGAACCGCGGCGTGCGCGGACTCGGCATCAAGGCCATCGGCGTGAAGGGCGAGCGCGCCATGAAGGACCCGGAGGACGAACAGAATGTCACGCAGGACTTCGTGCTCGTCACCCACGAGGAATTCCTGTTCGCCGACGCCCACGCGTACCGCAAGCTGGGGATGCTGAGCGCCACGCTGCTGGCCCGGTTGTCCGACGGCGCGCTGTGGGCAGTCAGCGAACTGCTCGGCGCGCTCAAGAAGATCCGCCTGCCGATACCGGAGAATCTGGCCGTGTTCGCCGCCCCCAACCGGCCGATCCTGGGCGAGACGTTCTTCTCCTCCGCCCCGATCCGGTACGGCGACTACGTGGCGCGATTCAAGTACGAACCGACCTCACCGGAGGCCAAAGCGCTTGCCGATCAGACCCTTCCGCGCAATCCCGGACAGGACGAGCACCGCGATCTGATCATGGCATTCTTCGAAAAGCATTCCGCGGAGTACACATTCAGCGTCCAACTGTGCCTCGACGCGAAGAAGATGCCGATCGAGGACGCCACGAAACCCTGGAAGTCATCCCCGTACCTGCCGGTCGCCAAGGTGGTTTTCCCCAAACAGAATCCGTACAGCGCGCTGCGCCGCGCGTACGGCGACGACGTGCTGTCCTTCAACTCATGGCGCGGCCTGGAGGCACACCGGCCGCTGGGGTCCATCAATCGGCTGAAGCTCAAGGTGTACGAGGCGTCGAGCGACTTCCGGCACAAGATGAATCACATCGACCGGCACGAGCCCTCCGACATCGCCGAACTTCCGGACTGACCCCCCAGCGAACGGGAAATACTTGCAATGGGAAGAACATTCGCCGCCACCACCGACAATCACCGCCCCGTCGACCCCTTGTTCGGCAGCGTTCCGGCCCCGGTGCCCCTAGACTCAGGATTCATGCCTGGTCAGTGGCAGCTTTTGGACCGGCCCGCCGAGCACGAGGCCATTCGGGCCGCCCTCAGCGGGACGGACAGCTGCGGAGTCGTCCTCGTCGGAGCCGCCGGAGTCGGCAAGACCACGTTGGCGCGCACCGTCACCGCGTCGTTGAGCCGCAAGGTGCACTGGACCGCGTGCACCGAGTCGTCCCGGAGCATCCCGCTCGGCGCGTTCGCCCACTGGGTGTCGTCGTCGGGATCGCGAGACCCGATCGCCCTCATCGGATCCGCACGGGAATCCCTTGTCGCCGACGGGGACACCATCGTCGGCATCGACGATGCGCACCTGCTGGACCAGTTGTCGGCGACGCTGCTGCACCAGATCGCCGTGGAGCGCTCCGGCCACGTCGTCGCGACCGTACGCACCGGCGAGCCGGTGCCCGACGCCGTCACCTCGCTGTGGAAGGACGGCTACCTGCAGCGCTTCGAACTCAGCCCGTTCACCAAGCAGCAGAGCATCGCCCTCATCGAGACCGTGCTCGGCGGGACCCTTGAGGGACTCAGCGCCGACGTGATGTGGGAGACCTCGGGCGGCAACCCGCTGTTTCTGCGCAACATGGTCGAGGGCGCCGTCGACGCCGGCACGTTGACCAAGGTCAACGGGGTATGGCAGTTCCGAGGCCCCACCGTCATCCCGTCCGGACTCGTCGAACTGCTCGACGAGCGGCTGGCGCACGCCGGTGAGGACGTGCTGCACGCGCTGAAACTGCTGGCACTGTGTGAACCGCTGGACATCGACGCCCTGGCCGAACTGGCCGGGGAGGAGGCGGTGGACGCGGCCGAGATGCGGGGCCTGATCCGGATCGTCGCCGACGACGGCCAGATCAACGTCCGGTTCAGCCACCCGCTGTTCGGCGAGGCCGTGCGCCGACGGGTCGGCACCGCGTCGGCCCGCAAGTTGCGCGGCAGGATCGCCAAGATCCTCCACGAGCGCAATCTCGACTCACCCGCCAGCCGAATCAAGCTGGCCGAGTTGGCCATCGAGAGCGACCAGGGCACCGACATCGAACTGCTGATCACGGCCGCCAAGGACGCGGTGTTCCTGTCCAACCTTCCGCTCGGCGAGAAACTGGCCCGCGCGGCCTTCGCCCACGGCGGTGGCCTGAGCGCAGCCGCCCTTCTGTCCCGGGCACTGTTGTGGCAGGGCCATCCGGCCCAGGCCGACGCCATCCTCGAACAGTTCTCCCCCGGTGACCTCAACGAGATGGAGCTCGTGCAGTGGGGCATTCCCCGGCTGTCCAACCTCTTCTGGTCCATGGGCGATGTGGGCCGGGCCGATCAGGTGCTGGCCCTCCTGCGGGAGCGGGTCACCCACCCCATCCTGAAGCTGATCGTCGATGCGACCGGCGCAGGCATGGCCGTTCACCGGAACAAGATTGCCGAAGGGCTGGAGATCGCAGAACGGGTGCTGGCAAACCCTGAGGCGCCCCGGCAGGCCGTGGATTTCGCGGCGTTCGCGGCCGGGCTGTCGATGCCGTTGATCGGCCGCGGAAACGACTTCCTGCCGATCGCGTCGCGGTGCCGCAGCGAGCGCAAGACCACCGACGGCATGGTCCGGATCATGGTGTTCTACGGCGAGGTGCTGGCCCTGGCGTACACCGGCAAGTTGGAACTCGCCCAACGGCGGGCCACCGAGTACGCCGAGTTCTCCTCGGCCGGCCAGTTCGCCGGCTGGGCCATCGCCAAGATCATGGACGGCGTTGCGGCCACCCACAGCGGCCGCTTCCATGACGCCATCCTGGCGATCGAACAGGCCCTGGCCGCACTGAACGCCGAGAGCTCCCTGCCCTGGCAGCTGCCCGGCCGGTTGCTGCTGGCCCGCGCCTACGCCGGGGTGGGCAACCCCGCCGATGCCGAGCGGGTACTGGAGGACGCCAAGGAACACTCGGGTGAGTTCATGGCGCTGCACGAGCCCCTTCGGATCCTGGCCAAGGCATGGCTGGCCGCGGCCAAGGGCGGGCACCGCTCGGCGATCGACCAGGCCCGGGCGGCCGCCGATGCCGCGCACTCCTCCGGACAGTTCGCGGTCGAGGCCGAGGCCCTGCACAGCGCGGCACGCTTCGGCGACCGCAGCGTGACCCGTCGTCTGCAGGACCTGGTGGAGCGTACGGACGGTCCACTGCCCGCCCTGTATGCCCGGCACGCCGCCGCCGTGGCCGCCGCCGACCCGGTCGAACTGGACAAGGTGGCCACCGCGTTCGAGGAGGCCGGCCTGCTGCTGTCTGCCGCGGATTCGGCCGCCCAGGCCGTGCCCCTGCACGACAAGGCCGGGCATCGCCGCAACAGCACCGAATCCGCTGCGCACGCACTGCAGTTGGCGTCCAAATGCGGCGGCGCCGCGACCCCGGCGATTCGATCGGCTGCCCGCCCGTTGCCGGTGACGGCACGCGAACGCGAGGTGGCCGGCCTGGTAGCCCAGGGCTTGTCCAACCGCGACATCGCCGAACGGCTCACCGTCTCCGTTCGCACCGTGGAAGGCCACATCTACCGGGCCGGCATCAAGCTGGGCGTGACCGAACGGGACGAACTCGCGAAGATCGTGTGGAGCGACCTGGGTCAGTAGACGTCGCGCACATATCGCTTCTGGGCGACCAGTTCGCGCTTGTAGTCGCGCGCGGCGTCTTCGGACATCCCGCCGTGGGTGCGCAGGATCGTGGTCAGCGTGGCGTCCACATCCTTGGCCATCCGGGCGGCGTCACCGCAGACGTAGAAGTGGGCGCCGTCGTCGAGCCAGCGCCACACCTCGGCCCCGCGCTCCAACATCTTGTGCTGTACATACACCCGATCGGCCTGATCGCGGGAGAACGCCAGATCCAGCCGGGTCAGGAAGCCGTCGCTGACCATGTCCTCCAGGTCGTCGCGATAGTAGAAGTTCTCGTTGCGGTGCTGATCGCCGAAGAACAACCAGTTACGACCGCCGTGCCCGAGCGCTCGACGCTCCTGCAGAAATCCACGGAAGGGTGCCACGCCGGTACCCGGGCCGACCATGATCATCGGCGTGCCCGCGTCCTCGGGCGGACGGAAATGCGGTGAACGCTGCAGGAACACCGGCGCGGCGGCAGCCCGGTCGGCGAGGAAGGTGGAACACACCCCGCCCCGGACCGCCCCGCCCGGGCCGCGGTAACGCACCACCGACACCGTCGTCTGGACCTCGTGCGGACTGACCAGCGGACTGGACGAGATCGAGTAGTTGCGTGGGGTCAGCCGGACCAGGA
This sequence comes from Mycobacterium sp. 48b, assembly GCF_048282725.1. Classification (NCBI taxonomy): domain Bacteria; kingdom Bacillati; phylum Actinomycetota; class Actinomycetes; order Mycobacteriales; family Mycobacteriaceae; genus Mycobacterium; species Mycobacterium sp. 48b. The sequence goes on along the minus strand of NZ_JBLVUL010000001.1, from coordinate 3,402,027 downwards.
CCTCTTGCCACTGTTCGGGTTCGGCGTGCACCGCGAACTCGGTCACGACGTCGAGACCGTTGCGATTACGCAGCCAGTTGCTGCGCCGCTCACCGGAATTGCGCAGGATCTTGGCGGCCGAGCGGTCCCGGCAGGAGTCCGCGACGAAACGCAACAGGTCCGGCGTCACCCGGCAGATGTCGTACGACGAGATGAGAGCGTCCCGCAGCGACTGCTCGACACCGTCGACCTCGATCACCGAATCCGGGTTGAGAGCGGTGGCCGCCAGCCAGGAGTCGACCACCACCGGATCGTTACTGGCATAGACACCGAGTGAGTCGCCGACCGAATAGCTCACGTCGTACTCCGAGACGTCGAAACCGAACTGGCGCACCTCCTTGGCCGCACTCGGCGTCGTCAGCAGCTCGTTGCGCGCCAGCGCAGCCAAAATAGGCTTGGCCCTGGTGAATTCGTCGGGCTCGGTGGGGATGGCGGTGCGGATGCCGCCGCCGACGGCCGCCGGGACGGGCGTCGCGCCGGAGAGCGCCGTGGTGACCGAGTCGGCCCAGCGCCGCAACGGCTCGTCATCGTAGGCCTCGCAGTCCGCGCGCTCGAGCAGCTTGGTGGCACCCAGATCGGCCAGCCTCTGGTCCAGCGACTTGGCGTGTCCGCAGAAGTTGTCGTAGGCCTTGTCCCCGATACCGAGGACCGCATACCGAACCCCGTGCAACTGAGGGGCATCCGGGGCCTGCAGCCGGCTCCAGAAGTCGGCGCCGTTGTCCGGCGGGCCACCGTCACCGAATGTGCTCGTGACCACCAGGATGTCGCGGGCGGCGGCCAGGTCGGCCAACCCGAGGTCGTCCATGTTGACCAGCGTGGCACCGTCGATGCGACCCGCCAGCCCGGCCGCGAACTCCTCGGCGGTGCCGGTCTGCGAGGCCCACAACACCAGTGGTCCACCTGGTACCGGCCGCTCCCCCGGCGCACCCTCGCCGGCCCGTGAGTAGCGTCCGGCCAGCACCCCGTCCACCCACAGCCGCACCCTGGCACTCAGCGGCGCTGCCGCCGGAAGCACCGGGACGCCCACGGGGTCGTCCGGCAAACCGGTGAAAAACCCTGCCAGATAGATTTTCTCGTCCTGGCTCAGGGCGGGCTTGTGCACGGCGCCCAAGCCCATTTCCGCGGCGAGCGGATGCACTGCCGGGGTACCGTCGACCGACCGGACCGGGCGGAGGCTGACCGCGCACACCTTGAACTCCGGCTGCAACGAGTCCGGGTCGACGGCGTCGTTGGTCACGGCATTGACGGTGAGGTACTCGCCGTGTTCGTCGTTCCAGTGAAACGGGGCAAAGCAGTTGCCGGGCCGGACCCGGTCCGACAGCACCGCGGGCAGCACCGCGCGGCCGCGCCGGGATGTCAACTCGACCGGCTGCCCCTCCACGATGTCGAGGTCCAGGGCGTCCAGCGGGTGGATTTCGACGAACGGCGCGGGATTGAGCTTGTTGAGCTTGTCCACCTTGCCGGTCTTGGTCATGGTGTGCCATTGATGTTGCAGCCGACCGGTGTTGAGCACCATCGGATAATCGTCATCGGGCAGTTCCGCTGCATCCATGTGCGGCCGAGCGTGGAAGACGGCCCGCCGCGACGGCGTCGCGAAGGCCAGTCGGGGCCGGTGACCGTCGGTGTCGACGAACAGTTCCTGGCTGACGCCGTCGTTGAGATAGCGGATCGGGTTCCGGTCGCCCTCTGCGCCGGGGCCGTCCACCGGTGGAACCGGCCACTGCAACGGCGTTCGGCGCAGCCGCTCATAGTCCGCGCCGCGCAGGTCGTATCCGGTCTTCGGGTTGGCGAACGCGCGGATCTCCGAGAAGATCTCCTCTGCGGACCGGTAATCGAAGTATTCGGCGAAGCCCAGGTGCGCAGCCACCTGGCAGATCAGCTGCCAGTCCGGCCGGGCCTGCCCGAGCGGGGCGACCGACGGCGACAGCAGGGTCAGGTTGCGCTCCGAATTGACCATGACGCCTTCGGATTCCGCCCACAACGCCGCGGGCAGCAGAATGTCGGCGTAGTGATTGGTGGCCGTGGACCGGTAGGCATCCTGGACCACCACCAGCTCGGCCGCCTCCAAGCCGTTGATCACGGTCTTCCGGTTGGCCACGCTGGCAACGGGATTGGTGCAGATGATCCAGCAGGCCTTGATCTGGCCCTGCTCCATCTGTTCGAACATGCCGATGGTGCCCGGGCCGACCTCGGAGCGGATGGTGCCGGGTTCGACGCCCCAGCGCGTCTCGACGAAGGCCCGGTCATCGGCCGCGAGCACCGACCGCTGTCCCGGCAGACCCGGTCCCATGTAACCCATTTCCCGGCCGCCCATGGCGTTGGGCTGACCGGTCAGCGACATCGGGCCGCTGCCCGGGCGGCAGATCGCGCCGGTGGCAAGGTGCAGGTTGCAGATGGCGTTGGTGTTCCAGGTCCCGTGCGTGCTCTGGTTGAGGCCCATGGTCCAGCAGCTCATCCACTCCCCGGCCTCGGCGATCATCGCTGCGGCGGTGTGGATGTCGGCTTCGGGGATCCCGGTGATCTCGGCGACCCGGTCCGGCGGATAGTCGGCCAGGAATTCCGGCATCGCCTCCCAGCCGGTGGTGTGTTCGGCGATGAACTCGTCGTCGATGTCGCCCCGCTCCACCAACAGGTGCAGCAGGCCGTTGAGCAGTGCCAGATCGGTTCCCGGCTTGATCTGCAGGAACAGATCGGCGCGTTCGGCAGTCGCGGTCCGGCGTGGGTCCACGACGATCAGCTTGGCGCCGGCCTTGAGCCGATCGGCCATGCGCAGGAACAGAATCGGATGGCAGTCGGCCATGTTCGCACCGGTGACGAAGAACAGATCGGCGCGGTCGAAATCGGTGTAGGAGCCGGGCGGACCGTCGGCGCCGAGCGACTGTTTGAACCCGGTGCCTGCACTCGCCATGCACAACCGGGAATTCGACTCGATGTGCACGGTACGCAGGAAGCCCTTGGCGAGCTTGGTGGCCAGGTACTGGGCCTCCAGCGTCATCTGGCCCGACACATAGAGGGCGACGGCGTCGGGGCCGTGCTCGGCGACGATGGCCCGCAGCCGGCGTCCCGCCTCGGCTACCGCGTCGTCCACCGGTGTCGGCAGCAGTTCATCCGAACGCGTGGGCCGCAGCAAAGCGGAGGTGAGCCGGTCGTCGTCGGCGGCCATCATCTCGGCGTGCATCGCCCCCTTGGTGCACAGCCGCCCGAAATTCGTGGGGTGCAGCTTGTCGCCGCTCACCCTGGCGATCATGGTGCGGCCGTCATCGACCCTGGTGGTGACCTCGATACCGCATCCGACGCCACAGTACGAACATGCAGTCCGGTGTGTCTTGTCCGGGACCGAACCCGGGGCCGCGCCGTCCGCCATGTCCCCATCGTGCGGTGAGGGTGTTGTCGGATCTTTCCAGCGACGTTATCGCCACGAAAACTGATCCTCACCGCGTAACAATGCGCGTTGTGAGGTGAATAACCCCAGTTCAGAGAGTATCAGTGATGCTCAGGCTTGACCGCAAGAACCGGTTTGGGGCATTCCAGCAGCAATTGTTGCGACACACTGCCCAGCAACAGCTTGCCCACCGGGCTGCGGTGCCGGATGCCGATCACCAGCAACTCCGCGTCCTCGGCCTCCATCGCGTCGAGCAGTTCGGTTGCCGCGTCGACCCCCACCGGCTGGCGCAACTCGAACGGCACGCCGCTCTCCCGCAACCGTTCCTCGACATCGTGGACCTGACCGGAACGGGCGAACCGGGAATCCACATAGGCCTCACCCGAGGTCGCGTTGATCACCAGCAGGCTGGTGCCCCGCAGGGCAGCCTCGACGATGCCGTGCTCGACAGCGGCGATGCCGAAGGCATCCGCGGTGTAGCCGATGACGATCATCAATTCTCCTCGCGCAAGCGCTCGTCGGTGGTCATTGTTGGGCCGCCTTCTGCTGCTGATCCGCATCATCCTCGACGATCAACAGCGTCTCCTCACTGCGGTGCATCAGCTTGAGCACCAACGGCATGACCAACAGGATGGCCATGAGGACATAGGTGACGATCGCGACGGGCTCGGTGAACAGGCTGGTCCAGTCACCGCCGCCGAGTTGCAGGCTCTGGCGCAGTTGCCGCTCGATGCGGGGGCCCAGGATCACCCCGATGATCAACGGCAGCACCGGTAATCCGAACCGGCGCATCATCAAGCCCAACAGCCCGAACACCAGCAGCAGGGCCAGGTCGAGCGGTTGCACGTTGACCGCGAGCGCGCCCAGCGTCGCGAAGAACAGGATGCCGGCGTACAGGTACGGCCGTGGCGTGCGAAGTAGCTTGGCCCACAGCGGCGCCAGCGGCAGGTTGAGCACCAGCAGCAGGAAGTTGCCGATGAACAGGCTGGCGATCAGCGTCCAGATCAGCAGCGGTTCCTTCTCGAAAAGCGTTGGTCCTGGCTGAATTCCATAGGACACGAACGCAGTCAGCATCACTGCGGCGGTGGCATTGGTGGGCAGGCCCAGCGACAGCATCGGCACCAGGGTGCCCGCCGCCGAGGCGTTGTTGGCCGCCTCGGGGCCGGCCACGCCCTCGATGGCACCCTTTCCGAACTCCTCGGGATGTTTGGAGAGCCGCTTCTCGGTGATGTAGGACAGGAACGTCGGCAACTCGGCACCTCCGGCCGGTAGCGCGCCGAACGGGAACCCGTAGGCGGTGCCACGCAGCCACGGCTTCCACGACCGGGCGAAGTCCTGGCGACTCATCCACGGCCGCCCCACAGGGATCACGTCGGCCGGCCGGCGGCGCAGATGCGCCGCCACCCACAGCGCCTCGCCCAGGGCGAAGATCGCCACCGCGATCACCACGATGTCGATGCCGTCGGACAGCTGCGGCAGGCCGAAGGTGGCGCGCGGCTGGCCCGTGAGGAAGTCGATGCCGACCACCCCGATCGCCAGACCGAGAAACAGCGAGATCGCACCACGCAGCTTGGAGGAGCCGAGGACGGCAGTGACCGCGACCAGGGCGAAGAGCATGATCGCCAAATAGGAGGGCGCGCCGAGGGTCACCGCGAACCGCGAGATCGGCGGTGCGAAGGCGGCCAGCAGCGCGGTGCCGATCGCACCTGCGACGAAGGATCCGATCGCGGCGGTCGCCAACGCCTGCGCGGCGCGGCCGGCCTTGGCCATCTTGTTGCCCTCGATCGCGGTGATCACCGACGAGGATTCACCCGGAGTGTTCAGCAGGATCGAGGTGGTCGACCCACCGTACATCCCGCCGTAGAAGATCCCGGCGAACATGATGAACGCGGCGCTGGGGCTGACGTTGTAGGTCACCGGCAGCAGCAGGGCCACCGTCATGGCCGGACCGATCCCCGGAAGCACACCGACCGCGGTACCCAGCAGCACCCCGATCACGGCGTACATCAGGTTCATCGGTGTCGCGGCCTCGGCGAACCCCTGAAGCAACCATTCGAAGTTACCCATTACAGAATCCCGTCCAAAATGCCTGCGGGCAGCGGGATCCCGAGCCCGGAATAGAACGCGTAGAAGCTCGCCACCGAGAGCACCGCGCCGATCGTGAGGTTTCGGATGTAGTGGCGATTACCGAGAATCGTTGCCGCCCCGGCGAACAGCAGGGCACCGGTGATGGCCCAACCCAACGGCTTGACCAGGACGATCACCAGCACGAAGAGGCCGACCAGCAGTCCCACCGTGCGCCAGTCCCCCGGCATGTTCGGGTCGACATCCTCACCGGCATCCGCCTCGCCGACCGATCCGCGCGGGATCGCCAGAGCCAGGACGATCGCGAGCGCGATCAGGATGATCCCGATCCCCAGCGGAAATGCCCGCGGCCCAACGGGGTCGACCTTGGCGAACCCACCGGTCAGGGTCAGCGCGTCATAGATCAGGAATCCGCCGACGGCCACCAGGACCGCGCAGACCAGATACTGGGCCCTGTCGACCTTCACAACAACCCCAATTCGTTCAGCGTCGTCGAGACGCGGTCATCCTGGTCACGCAGGAACTGTTCGAAGTCGGCACCTGTGCTGAACGCGTCACTCCAGCCGTTCTTGACCAGCGCGTCGCGCCACTGCGGGGTGCCGTGCAGCTCGGTCAGGGCCCGCACCATCGCATCCTTGGCCTCGCCGGAAATTCCTGGCGGCGCGAGTATTCCGCGCCAGTTGGTGAACGTCAGGTCGATGCCGGCCTCAGTCAGAGTGGGTGCATCGATACCCTCCACCCGTTTGGCACCCGACACCGCCAGCACCCGGACCTGCCCGGCCTCGATCTGATCGACGAACTCGCCGAGCCCGGTGGTGCCCGCCGCGATCTTCTTGCCCAACAGGGCCGTCAGCAGGTCACCGCCGCCGTCGTAGGTGATGTAGTTGACCTTGCGCGGGTCGACACCGACCGCACGTGCGGTTTCCATCGGGAACAGGTGATCAGGACCGCCCGGTGAGGATCCGCCCCCGATCGTGACCCTGGCCGGATCGGCCTTCCACGCTGCGACCAGATCGCCGATCGTGCGGAACGGCGAATCCCCGGGAACCAGAATGCCTTCCTGCTCCTCGACCATCTTGGCCAGTGCGGTGGCATCCGACGCGCGCGCCGAGGACCCGTTGGTGTACACCGCACCGACCACCCCGAGCCCCATCATCATCATGAGGTCGTCGTTGCCCTTTTCGTTCATCAGCCGGGCCATCGCCACCGTGCCGCCGGCCCCGATGACGTTGAATACCTCGATCCGTCCGGTGATGTCGGTGTCTTCCATGATCTTCACCGCGGTACGCGCCGTCAGGTCGTAGCCGCCGCCCGGGCTGTTGGGCACCATCATGCGCAGCCGGTGCAGGCCGCGGGACTGGTCACCGCGGGTGACGCCGCACGCCGTCACCAGGACCAGTGCGACCACGGCCACCATCAGCGCGGCACCTAGACGTCGAAACCTCATGTTCAGCAATACTGGACCCCGGACGTGACGCAGGTCACCCATTCGGACGCAAAGGAAGTTTTGTTCGTTGAGTTCATCGGTCGGGCGTTCATCGTTGTCCGCGCGGACCCGGTTGTTGCGGCGCGGCAGCCTGGCCGGCCGATTTCTCGTGTTTCAACTGCTGGTGGTCGCGGTGGTACTGGTCGCGGTGGCAGCGGTGTCGGTGACGCAATCCACCCGCGAGTTCCGCGACGTGCGCGGGCAGCGGATGATCGCGGTCGCCGAGAACGTGGCGTCCACGCCGATCGTGCGGGACCGGTACGACGATCCGTTCGCCGCCCAGGTCCTGGCCCCCGAGGTCGACCGCGCGGTGGCGCTCTCGGGCGCTGAGCTGGCCGAGATCGCCGATCCGGCCGGAACTGTGCGGGTCTCGTCCGATCCGGCGCGCGTCGGCCAACGACTCGACCTGAACATCACCCGGGCAGACGAGGGCCGTGCCTGGTCGGGCGACGCCGATGTCGACGGCACACATCGCCTGGTGGGCCAGGTCCCCATCCTGGCCGCCGACGGCGCCGTGCTGGCGATCGTCTCGGTCAGCGAGCGCTACCCGTCGGTGTGGGAGTTGCTGGGCGGGGCCGGCGAACGGCTGCTGATCTATCTCGGACTGGGCGCGGCGCTCGGGATGCTCGCCTCGTGGCTGTTGTCGCGCCGCATCACCCGCCACACCCGTGGTCTGGACATCGCCGAGATCGCCAGCCTGGCCGATCACCGGGAAGCGCTGTTGCACAGCATCCGTGAGGGCATGGTGGCGGTGAACAACGATGGCGTCATCACGGTGATCAACGACAGCGCATCGGACCTTCTCGGCATCGGCTCCGACGCGGTGGGCCGCCGTGCCGACGAGGTCGGATTGGAGCCGGCCGTGGTGGCATTCCTGTTGTCCGGCCAGGGAACTCGCGCCGACGAATCGGACGTGGTGATCACCACCCGCACCCGGGTGCTGGCACTCAACCGGCGTGCAGCCCGCAGCCAGGGCAGGAGCATCGGTACCGTGACCACCATGCGCGACAGCACCGAGCTCGCCGCACTACAGGCACAACTGTCCTCACACCGCAGCGTGACCGACACGCTGCGGGCACAGACCCACGAGTTCTCCAATCAGCTGCACACCATCTCCGGGCTGGTCCAGCTGGGCGAGTTCGACGCGGTTCGGGATCTGGTCGGCACCCTGACCCGCCGGCGTGCGGAGATCAACGAGGCTGTCACCCAACATGTTTCCGATCCCGCGGTCGCGGCACTGCTGATCGCCAAGACTTCGCTGGCGGCCGAGAGCGGGGTCGCCCTCGCCCTGACCGGCGACAGCCACCTCAGCGCGCTCGACCCGGCTCTGGCGACCGACGTGATCACGCTGCTGGGCAATCTGATCGACAACGCCGTCGACGTGTCCGTCGGCTCGGCGGCAGCACAGGTAACCGTCCGAATCGACGACTCGGCCGGGCTGCTGCTGGCCGTCTCGGATTCGGGACCCGGAGTGCCCGAACACCTTCGGGAGTCCATCTTCTCCCGCGGCGTCACGTCCAAGGCCGACGTTCCCGGCGGCAGGGGGATCGGGTTGGCCCTGGTACGCCTGGTGACCGCCCAGCACGGGGGCCACGTCGAAGTCACCGACGCGCCCGGTGGCGGCGCCCTGTTCGAGGTGCGGCTCCATGCGTGACGTACTGGTCGTCGACGACGACTTCATGGTCGCCGAGATTCACCGCCGTTTCGTCGACCGAATCGACGGCTACCGCACGGTGTCGTTGGCGCGCAACGGAACCGAGGCCCTGGCGGCCGCCGCCGAACTCCGTCCCGACCTCATCCTGCTCGATGTCTATTTGCCGGACATGACCGGGTTGGAGGTGCTGCGCCGACTGCGCGCCGAGGGCAACCCCGTCGGCGTCATCATGGTCACCGCTGCCCGCGAACTCGACACGGTACGTGGCGCATTGGCCGGTGGGGCCGCCGACTACCTGATCAAACCGTTCGACTTCGGTCAGCTGCAGTCGAAGTTGGCCGCCTTCGCGGCGCGCGCCGATGCGCTGGCGGCTGCCGGAGGTGCGGATCAATCGACCATCGACGCGCTGTTCGGCGCCCCGGCGGCCGTCCTGCCCAAGGGACTCGGCGCCGAAACCGGCCACCTGGTCATGGACGCGGTGCGCACCGCAGGAGAGGTATCGGCCACAGAATGCGCTGAGCTGGTGGGAATCTCACGGGTCAGCGCGCGCCGCTACCTCGAGTACTACCTGAGCACGGGGGCGCTCGAGCTGCGGTTGCAATACGGCGCCGGCCGGCCCGCACGCCGTTACCGGGTGCGTTGAGATGCTCCCCCGGCGCCGAAACTACGGTTTCTGACGACAATTCGGCGTTTCCGCATCAACAACCGTAGTCTCGGCGCGGCCAGAATTGGGGTAGCCCTTCCCACGCTCGACAACGAGCAGGAGACCGACCCCGAGGAAGTGCACCGGGCGATCGCAGCAGCCCGCGCCTGGTCCCCGATCGCGATGGGCCCGCACGCTCCGGAGCTGCTGAGCTATGACCTGGTCCGCGCAGGGAATCACCTCCGGACCGCTCTTCGAGGCAGCCTGAAGGTCCAAAAATTGGACCTGAAATGCGATCGCACCCGGCGACCGAAATAATGACGGCGTGACATCGAAGGTTCTGTTCCTGCGCAACGACCGCACGGCCACCGAGGCCATGCTGGCCGACGTCTTCACCCGGTGCGGATTCGACATCGACACGTTCGACGTCGTCGCGCCGGGGCGGGACGACGACCCCGCCGGAGATGTGGTTTTCCCTGACCCGACCGACTATGACGTGATCGTGCCGCTCGGCGCTCGCTGGGCGGTCTACGACGAATCCCTGGTCGACAGCTGGGTCGGAGCCGAGATGGCCATGGTGCGCCGGGCCGTCGAGTCCGGGGTCGGTGTGCTCGGGGTGTGCTTCGGCGGACAGCTGATCGCGCAGGCCCTCGGCGGATCGGTCAGCAGGTCGCCGGTGCCCGAGGTGGGCTGGTACGACGTCACCACCGACGATGAGCAACTGGTTCCGGGCGGCCGGTGGTTCCAGTGGCATTTCGATCGCTGGACGCTTCCGCCGGGTGCCACCGAGATCGCCCGGACGACCGGCGCCTCACAGGCCTTCATCCTGGGCACGGCACTGGCGCTGCAGTTCCACCCCGAGCTCGATCCGGGGCTGCTTGAGGTCTGGTTGGCCAACGATCGCGACGGCGACGTGGCCGGAATCGGCCGCAGCCACGACGAATTGCGCTTGCAAACAAAGGAATTCACCGGTGACGCGGCCGCCCGGCTGAACACCCTGGTCCGCGGCTTCGTGAACCGGGTGGTCGGGACGCAGCCGTCGACGTAGGCTGACATCAACCGGCCGATTCCTCGACGGCCGGCAACAGCACCGATGAACGCCTGGAGTCTGCGAGCGAGCAGAGAACGCATCTACCAGGACCGCCACGAAGCGGGCCGGGTCCTGGCGGAGCAGCTGGCGTCCTACCGGGATCAACCCGACGTCCTCGTCCTCGGCCTGGCCCGGGGCGGCGTCCCGATCGCCGCCGAAGTCGCCTCCCACCTACACGCACCGCTGGACGTCTTCGTGGTCCGCAAGCTGGGCGTGCCCCAGTGGCAGGAACTCGCGATGGGCGCGGTGGCCTCCGGCGGCGGTCTGGTGATCAACGACGGTCTGGTGGATCGACTCGGCATCGACGAAGACACCATCGTCGAGACGATCCGGCGGGAGACCGCCGAGATAGAGCGCCGGGAACAGGCCTACCGCGGCGGACGTCCGGCACCCGACCTGTCCGGCCGGACGGTGATCCTGGTCGATGACGGCATCGCCACCGGCGCCACCATGCTGGCCGCGGTCCGCGCCGTACGGGCGGCCCGGCGGGTCGTGGTCGCCGTACCGGTCGGGCCGCCGACCCTGAGCACTCAACTGCGGGATGAGGCCGACGAGGTGGTGTGCGCCAGTACACCGCCGATGTTCGAAGCGGTGGGTCAGGCCTTCGTGGATTTCCACCAGGTCAGCGACGACGAGGTCCGGCGCCTGCTGGCCGAGCCCGCCACGGGGCCGGGCGAGAGTTAGTTCTTGTGCTTCTCGGCGGAATCGTCGATCTCGACGTCGACGTCAGCGGCGTCGGACTCCACGGCGACATCTGATTCGGGCTCGGCGACCAACTCGTCGGGATAGTCCACCGGCGCGTCCACCGCATCGAAGGTCTCGGTCGTCTCGGTGTCGTCGGCGCCAGGTGTATCCGAGGCCACGACAGCATCTTCACCGGCACCGGCCTTCGTCCCGCGCGAGCGTTCCCGCAATGCGTCGACGATCAACAGCAGCACGCCGATCACGCTGGCACCGATACAGACCCAGGCGATCAACTCATTGCTGGTGACGACCGCGGTCACCAGCGCGGCCAGGCCGATGACGGCAAGCACGAGCGCAATGATCAACATCGTTCAACCCTAAGTGTGGTGGCCCGGGGATCGGGCCGGTTCACGACAGTGTGAGGAAGTCAGTCTCGACGGCTAGTTGTTGCCGCGGTTGAACTGGCTGAAACCACCGGCCGAGTCGTTGTTGGCGCTGGAGTCCACCGGTGCGGCCGAACCGCGCTGGCCCAGCTCTTCGAGCTGAGACTCCAGGTAGGTCTTCAGACGCGTCCGGTACTCACGCTCGAACGTGCGCAGCTGCTCCAGGCGGCCCTCCAGGACCGTGCGCTGCTGGTTGATGGTGCCCATGATCTCGGAGTGCTTGCGCTCGGCGTCGGCCTGCAAGGCATCGGCCTTCTCCTGAGCCTGACGAAGCTGGGTCTCCGAGCGGGTCTGCGCGTCGGCCAGCATGGCGTCGGCACGGGTGCGGGCCTCCGAGACCGTGGTCTCGGCGGTCTTGCGGGCGTCGCTGACCATGGCGTCGGCCTGGGCGCGCGCGTCCGAGAGCAGCTTCTCCGACTCGGCCTTGGCCGTGGAGGTCAGGCGATCGGCAGTGTCCTGCGCCAGGCTGAGCACCCGGGCGGCACGTACGGCGGTGTCCTCGCTGGGCGGCGCGGCGGGGGCGGCCGGCGCCGGCGGGGCCTCGTACACCGGCTGGGGAGCCGGTGTCGGCTCGGGCTCCGGCTCGTAGAGCGGGATGGACTGGGTGGACTGGGCGCCACCGCCGGACCGCGCCGATGCCAGCTCCTGATCGAGCTCGGACACGCGCTGCCGGAGATCGGCGTTCTCCTCGATGAGCCGAGTCAGCTCGTTCTCAACCAGATCGAGAAAGGCATCGACCTCGTCCTCGTTGTAGCCACGTTTGCCGATGGGCGGCTTGCTGAACGCGACGTTATGGACGTCCGCTGGTGTGAGCGGCATTGTCTGCCCCCTTGAAGTCTTGGACCGTCAACCGATCTCAAAGTGTAAAGCCTTGCTTGATCGCAACTGGAGTCCATCCTGTCACACCAGACCCGGCGGTTGCAGTGGAGGCCTATTTTTAAGAACGAATTTCAATCTTCTTACGCAATTGTGGACCATTCGGCAAACCCGAGATCGCGTCTCCCCCACCCGCTCGGATCGCCGACTACATGGCCGCGTTGAACGCCAACTGCATCCCGATGAACGCCGCAAGGAGCAGCACCATGATCGACAGATCGAAGCGCACGGCGCCTATCGTGAGCTGGGGAATGAGCCGCCTCAGCAGTTTCACCGGCGGGTCGGTCACAGTCATGATGAGCTCCAGCACGACGACCGTCAGCCCCTTGGGGTGCCAGTCGCGGCTGAACGACCGGATGAACTCGACGACGACGCGCGCGATGAGCAGCAGCCAGAAGATGAACAGCGCGAAACCGAGAATTTCGAAGAACAGCGACAACTGAGCCGACCTCACTACAGCAGGATGTGTGACATTGGATACAGGTCGCCGTAGGCCGGACACATCTCACACAGAAGACGTGGTCAACCGATAGTGCGACGCCGCCAGCCTACCCGGGCCCTATGCGGAGATCGGGTATGCGTGGCGGCGGCGCCGTGGCGCGACAATGGTCGCGGCTCTACTGGTAGGCGTAGAAACCGGCTTCGGCGATCCGACGCCGCTGCTCGGCACTGACGTCGACGTCGGCCGGCGACAGCAGGAAGACCTTCGTGGCGACCTTGTCGAACGAGCCGCGCAGCGCGAATGCCAGGCCGGCGGCGAAATCGACCAGGCGCTTGGCGTCGGCGTTGTCCATCGACACCAGGTCCATGATCACCGGGGTGCCGTCACGGAACCGCTCGCCGATGGTGCGCGCCTCGCTGTAGTCCTTGGGCCGCAGCGTGGTGATCTTCGCCAGCGGGCTGCCCGCTTCGAACAGTTCGGCCATCCGGCGGGGATCCATTGCCAGCGAACCCCTGGTGGAACCGGCAAGCCCGCCGAGACGCGGTGCGGGACGGTCGAATTCGCGGGGGGCGCGCATCCGGGCGTCGAACCGCTGCTCGTCGGCGAAGCCGCCCGGGTAGCCACCCCGGTAGGCCGGGCCCTCGTCGTACTCGGGGGCCTCGTAGCCGTAGCTGTCATCCTCGAATCGCTCGTCACGGGGACGCCGGGCATAGCTGCGGGCGGCGCCGCGGTCGTCGTCCTCGTAGTACTCGTCGTCGTAGTCCTCCATCGGCGCCATGCCGAAGTAGGCCTTGACCTTGTGCAGTGTGCTCATCTCGGCGACCCTTCTGCGGACGGTGGGGTTTGTGATGTCTGTGATGAAGATGTGACTGGAGTGACTACTGCGGGTGACGTTAGCGGGCGTTGCCCCATGAGCGCGGTACCGACACGCACACATGTCGATCCGTGTTTGACCGCGCTTTCGAGATCTCCCGACATCCCCGCCGACAGTTCGAGCCGGTGCTGGTAGTCGCGCTGCACCCGTTCTCGTTCGGCGGCCAGGCGCGCGAACGCGTCGTCGGGATCCCATTCCAGCGGGGGGATTCCCATCAGCCCGACGAACTCCAAGGCCTCGGCGGCGTTCGCTGATGCGCAGATTTCGTCCACGAGGTCGGTGGCATTCACATCGACGCCGCCCCGTTCGGTGTCGCCGTCCAGACTGATCTGGATGTAGACCCGCAACGGCTCGGGCCGCCTGCCCGCGTCCAGTGCGTCGCCCGCGGCCCGGTCGAGCGCGGTCAGCAGCCGGATGTTGTCGACCGAGTGCGCGGTGTGCGCCCACCCCGCGACGGCCCGCGCCTTCTTGCGCTGGATGCGCCCGACCATGTGCCAGCGAATCGACACATTCGGCAATTCCGCCCGAACTGTTTCGACTTTATCGGCGGCCTCTTGTTCGCGGGATTCACCAAATGCGAAGCACCCTAATTGGTTGAGAATAATGACATCGGAGGCCGGAAAATATTTGGTGATCGGAAGTAATTCAATTTCATTGACATTTCGCCCGACAGATTCTGCGGCGCGTGCCAGGCGCGCCCGCGCCGCACCGAGCGCAGCGGTCAACTCGGCCGTCCGGTCCGCGTCACGCCCGCGCTGCACGGTGCTCATCTCACCCTCACTCCAGGCCCGTCCGGGAATCGTTCACCGGGGCTGCTCCATCCACACGACACTCGCCAGACGCCCGGTCGGCGCGTCCCGGCGATGACTGAACAGCGCGCGGTCGGCGACGGTGCACCGCGGATCGATATCGATCGCAGTGACACCCAAACCCGTTAATTGCCGGGCGATTCCGGCCCGCAGGTCCAAGCCGGGCGTGCCGCGCGAGGTGGTGGTGCGCGAGCCCGGCAGGTCTGCTTCCACCTCGCCCGCCATCTGTTCGGGCACCTCGTAGTTGGCGCCGCTGACCGCTGGACCGAGCAGCACCGAGACATCCTCGGCACGTGCACCGGCGGCCAGCATCGCCTCCAGCGTCCGGACCACGATGCCCTTCTGCGCGCCGACCCGTCCGGCATGGACAGCCGCGATGACCCCGGCGCGCGCGTCGCCCATTAAAACCGGGACGCAATCGGCGGTCACCACGACCAATGCCAAACGCGGGGTCGTGGTCACCAATGCGTCGGCATTATCGACCGCGGTGTCGCGCGGACCGTCCACGGTGACGACATGATCGCTGTGCACCTGATTCATCCAGACCAGCGCGTCGGCCCCGACGGCCGCCGCCAGCCGCCGCCGGTTCTGTGCCACGGCCCCGGGATTGTCGCCGACATGGTCGCCGAGGTTGAACGAATCGAAGGGCGGTGCCGAGACGCCGCCGGCGCGGGTTGTCGTCACCCGCCGAATACGAACACTCACGATCCCAGTATCCGAACCCGCCGCCGGGCCCGGCTCAGTGCCGCATGAATGGCGGCACGTCGACATCGTCGTCGGCGATCCCGCCGTCTCCGTCGCCACCGACGCTCACCGTGGCTCCGTTCGTGTGTGCCGGGACGCTCACCGCATCGTTGGGCTCGAACAGCGACGTGGTCACCTTGCCCGCCCGCGCCGAGGCGATCGGCTGGGTCTGTGCCGCGCTCGGGCTGACCACCGGCTTTCGACTGGGCCCGGCGCTGTCGAAGCCGGCCGCGATGACCGTGACCCTGACCTCGTCGCCGAGCGAGTCGTCGATCACCGTGCCGAAGATGATGTTGGCCTCGGGGTGGGCCGCATCCTGAACCAGCGAGGCGGCTTCGTTGATCTCGAACAGGCCCAGGTCGCTACCGCCGGCCACCGACAACAGCACGCCCTGCGCGCCCTCCATCGAGGCCTCCAGCAGCGGCGAGTTGATCGCGATCTCGGCCGCCTTGAGCGCGCGGCCGTCTCCGCGTGCCGAGCCGATACCCATCAGCGCCGTGCCCGCACCGCTCATCACGCCCTTGACGTCGGCGAAGTCGACGTTGATCAGACCCGGTGTGGTGATCAGGTCGGTGATGCCCTGGACGCCGTTGAGCAACACCTCGTCGGCGCTGCGGAAGGCATCCATCAAGGACACCGCGGCATCGCCCATCTGGAGGAGCCGGTCGTTGGGGATCACGATCAGGGTGTCGCAGCTCTCGCGTAGCGCCTGAATACCGTTCTCGGCCTGATTGCTCCGCCGCTTGCCCTCGAACGAGAACGGCCGTGTCACGACACCGACGGTGAGCGCTCCGAGCTTGCGCGCGATCGATGCGACCACGGGTGCGCCACCGGTTCCGGTGCCGCCGCCCTCACCTGCGGTGACGAACACCATGTCGGCGCCGCGCAGCAGCTCCTCGATGTCGTCCTTGGCATCCTCGGCGGCCTTGCGGCCCACCTCGGGGTCCGCGCCGGCGCCGAGTCCGCGGGTGGAGTCGCGACCGACATCGAGCTTCACGTCCGCGTCGCTCATCAGCAGTGCTTGTGCGTCGGTATTGATCGCGATGAACTCGACGCCCTTGAGGCCTTGTTCGATCATCCGGTTGACGGCGTTGACACCGCCGCCACCGATACCAACCACCTTGATTACCGCGAGGTAGTTATGCGGGGGGGTCATCGATCGTCTTCCTCCCAGGTTGGGTGTTCACAGTGTTCCTGGCGCCGAATCTTCCCCGGGGCAAACCCTCAACCTCAACCATAGGCTTAGAGTTATGTCAAGTAGTTCCGCGCAAACAGAACGGTAGGGGGCCAGCGCCGGTGATCGCGGCAGGCGCGCCGACGCGCCGCGCGGCAATTTTTGCGGGATCTACTTGACAGTCGGCAGATCTGGGCTGGACACGTCATAGGTGTGACCCGGCTGGGTCAGCAGGGCCGCCAGCTTCAGTGCCTTCTCGTCGGTCCGATCGTTGGTTCCCCACACCACAACCCGGCCGTCGGTCAGCGTCAGGGCGATCGAGGCCACCGAAGGCGCGGCGATCCGGCCCACCTGTGCGACGACATCTGGCGGCAGGGCCAACATCACCTCGAGCGCGGCCTTGGTGGCCGGATCGGTCGGGCCGGGATTGTCGGCATCCAGATAAGGCAGCGTGGGCGGCGGCGGCTCGGTCGCGAAATCCACGCCGTCCCGGTCGAACAGATGCGGACCGTCGGGATAGTCCTTGACCACCACCGGTACCCGCTCGACCACCGTGATCCGAAGGGTCGAGGGATACTCGCGCTGGACCCGGGCGGTGGCGATGCGCCGGATCGTGGCCACCCGCTCGGCGACCGCGTCCGTGTCGACCTGCAACAGCGGGGTGCCCGGTGCCACAGCCGCAGCGGCCAGCACCTGCTCCTGGGGCACAGCGGCCAACCCACTGACCGCCACGTTGCGCGCAGACATCACCGGCGTGAAATACAGGACCAGACCCAACGCCACCGCGACGACGCTTGCCAGCGCGGACCACAACAACACCTTCAGGCCACGAATAGTGCTGCGGGCCACGGTGTTCGGGGCATCGGCGGACTGCCCGACCACCCGGCGCTTGGCCTCGCGACGAGCATGTTCGATCGCGACCGCACGGTCGCGCGCGGCCCGGCGCTCCTCACGCTCACGGCGGGCCCGGCGACGTGGGCCCTCGTAGTCCGGTTCGGCCGCGGCCGGCACATCGGACCCTGCAGCGGGCGGAACGTCGGATTCCGTAGCGGGCGGCACATCAGAGTCTGCCGCAGGCGGCGTGGTGGACCCGCCGGACTCCCCCTGAGCCGGACCTGGCTCCTCGGCAGCCTCGCCGGGACGGTCAGGACCCGGATCGGTCACGGCGAATCCGCCGACGGTCGGCCCGGTGTGGCGCGGTTCTCCTTGATGCCGAGCTCGGTCAGGATCTCCTTGCCCAGCATGGTCACGTCACCGGCACCCATCGTGAGCACTACGTCTCCGGCGCGCGCCGCTGCGGCCACCGCGGCGGCGACGGCCGAGAAATCAGGAACGTAGGTGACCGCCGAGCTGACGTGCTCGGCGACCGTGGCGCCGCTGATGCCGGGCAGTGGCTGTTCACGCGCGCCGTAGACGTCGAGCACGAAGACCTCGTCGGCGGCACTCAGTGCCGCACCGAATTCCGTTGCGAACGTCGCAGTGCGCGAGTACAGATGCGGCTGGAAGGCGACCAGGACCCGGCCCCCGGTCTGATCCGCCACGGTCCGGGCCGCGTCGAGGGTGGCCCGCACCTCGGTGGGATGGTGCGCGTAGTCGTCAAAGACACGGACACCGGACAACATGCCCACCAGCTCGAAACGCCTTCGCACACCCTCGAATCCGGCCAGCCCGTCGAGCACGGCCTCCGCCGGTGCTCCCACCTCGACAGCGGCCAGCAGAGCGGCCAGGGCGTTGAGCGCCATGTGCCGGCCCGGCACCGCCAGTCGCACCGCACGCGGATGGGGCTCACCGGTGAGCTGGATGTGAGCCACCGCTCCGGTCCCCTGCTGTTCCCAGCTCAGCAGGGTGCCGGCCAGCCCATCAGTGGACGTGCTGCCGTACCGCAACACCCGGATACCCAGTGACTCAGTGTGTTCGGCGAGCGCGGCGGCGCCCGGGTCATCGGTGCACACCACAAGGGCCCCGCCCGGCGCGATGCGATCGACGAACGCGGAGAACACCGCGGTGTAGGCCTCCTCGGTGCCGAAGAAATCCAGGTGATCGGCCTCGATGTTGGTGACCACCGCGACGTTCGGCGTGTACTCCAGCAGCGAGCCGTCACTCTCGTCGGCCTCGGCGACGAAGCACTTCCCACTGCCGTGGTGGGCGTTGGTTCCTGCCTCGCCCAATTCACCGCCGACCGCGAACGACGGGTCGAAACCGCTGTGCTGCAACGCCACGATCAGCATCGAGGTGGTGGTGGTCTTGCCGTGGGTGCCCGTCACCATCAACGTGGTGTAGCCGGCCATGAGCTTGGCCAGCACCACAGGGCGCAGGATCACCGGGATTCCGCGGCGGCGGGCCTCGACGAGTTCCGGATTGGTCTTGGGGATCGCGGCGTGGGTGGTGACGACCGCGGTCGGCCCGCCCGGCAACAGATCCAGTGACGACGCGTCGTGACCGATCCTGATCTCGGCACCACGAGCCCGCAGGGCCACCACACCACGCGATTCCTTGGCGTCCGAGCCGGACACCAGCCCACCCCGGTCGAGCAGGATCCGGGCCACGCCCGACATCCCGGCGCCCCCGATCCCGACCATGTGCACCCGCTGAAGTTCCGCCGGAAGTGAATTACCGTTCACTGCAGCTTCTTTCGTTGGGCGCGGGCGATGTCCAGGGCGACCTGCGCGACCCGCCGTGCAGCATCGGGGTGACCCGACAACGAGGCGGCGGCCGTCATCGCCGCCAACCGCGTGTCGTCGGTCATCAGCCCTGC
The DNA here is from genome assembly GCF_048282725.1 of Mycobacterium sp. 48b. Taxonomy (NCBI): domain Bacteria; kingdom Bacillati; phylum Actinomycetota; class Actinomycetes; order Mycobacteriales; family Mycobacteriaceae; genus Mycobacterium; species Mycobacterium sp. 48b. The sequence continues at coordinate 3,382,847 of NZ_JBLVUL010000001.1, read as the reverse complement.
GACAGTGTCGGCCACGAAGTCACCGGTGAGTTGGGCATCGTCGACGACGATGCCGCCGCCGGCCGATACCACCGGCAGCGCGTTGAGCCGCTGCTCACCGTTGCCGATCGGCAGCGGAACGTACACCGCAGGCAGTCCCACGGCGGTCACCTCGGCAACCGTCATCGCACCGGACCGGCAGATCGCCAGATCGGCTGCGGCATAAGCAAGGTCCATCCGGTCCAGATACGGCACCGCCACATACGGCGGTGCACCCGCCCCGGCAGGCGGCAGGTCGAGGGTGTTCTTCGGTCCGTGTGCGTGCAGAACCGAAACACCCGCAGCACCAAGGGCTTCGGCGGCCGAGGACACCGCCCGGTTGATCGACTGGGCCCCCTGTGAACCGCCGAACACCAGCAGCACCTTGGCGTCGGGCGCGAAGCCGAAGAATGCCCTGGCCTCGGCTCGCAGGGCGGCACGGTCCAGCGAGGTGATCGCCGCGCGCACGGGCACGCCGACCACCTCGACCTTGCGCAGCCCGGGCTCGGCCACCGCCGAGAGCACGCGCCGGGCCGAGACCGCGCCGACCCGGTTGGCCAGACCGGCGCTGGCGTTGGCCTCGTGGACCACCACCGGAACGGCGCGCCGACGACCGTGCAGGCCGAAGCCGCCCCGGGCAGCGAGGTAGGCGGGCAATGCCACGTAGCCGCCGAACCCGATCACCACGTCGGCCTCCACACCGGCCAGCACCGAACGGGTCTGACGGATCGCGGTGCGTACGCGCAGTGGCAACCGCACCAGATCTCCGGACGGTTTGCGCGGCAGCGGCACCGGGGTGATCAGCTCCAGGTCATAACCGCGCTGGGGCACCAGCCGGGTCTCCAGCCCCCGGGCGGTGCCGAGCGCGGTGATCCGCACCTGCGGGTCGAGTTCACGCAGCGCGTCGGCCACGGCCATGGCCGGCTCGACGTGACCTGCGGTGCCACCACCGGCGAGAACGATGGATATCCCCCGGTCGCTGCGCTCCTGCCCCCGAGGACCAGATACCGACCGGTCCGTCTTACCGTCGCTCACCCGTAACGCTGACCTTCCAAAGTTCGGGCTCGTTGGCCCTGTTTCCGCTGGCCTGCAGGATATCGGACCGAGGACCTCCCGCCCCCGGCCGGCTGCTGACCAGCAGCGTGCCCGGACCGGCGCACCGGCCGGTCCCCGCGGCGCGGCGCACGGCGGTTCCCCGCTTGTTTGGCTCCAGACTGGGTGGCCTTGGCCTGCTTGCCCGACTGCTTGCCGGACGGCTTGGCGCCGGCCTTACCGTTGGGCTTGCTCGCGGTGCGCGAGGGCGACTTACGGCGGTCGTGCAGCCGGTTGCGGGCCACCTCCAACCGGGTCGGGACATACGGCTCCGGCAGCGGCAGCCTCAGCAGCCGGTTCATTCGGTCGTCGCGCCCGGCCCGCAGCGCGGCCACCGCCTCCGGCTCGTGCCGGGCCGCGTTGGTGATCAGCCCCATCATCAGAAGTGTTGTGGCTTGCGAAGACCCACCGGCCGAGATCAGCGGCAACTGCAGCCCGGTGACCGGCAGCAGCCCCACCACGTAGCCGACGTTGATGAACATCTGGCCGACCACCCACAGCGTGGTGGTGGCCGTGAGCAGACGCAGGAACGGATCGGCCGAACGCCGGGCGATGCGCATCCCGGTGTAGGCGAACAACCCGAACAACGCCAGCAGGCCCAGTGCACCGACGAACCCCAGTTCCTCGCCGATGATGGCGAAGATGAAGTCGTTGTGCGCGTTGGGCAGGTAGTTCCACTTGGCGGTGCCCTGCCCCAGCCCGTCACCGAAGATGCCCCCGTTGGCCAGGGCGAAGCGGGCCTGCCGAGATTGGTAGCCGATTCCCTGCGAGTCTGCCGTCGGGTCCAGCCAGGATTGCACCCGATCGGACCGGTAACCGGCGGAGAGCGCCAGCACCCCGGCCGCAACGATGGCGGCCGCCAGCGAGGACAGGAACACCCGCAGCGGGAGGCCGGCGTACCACAGCAGGCCGAGCAGGATGATGCTCAGCGAGACGGTCTGCCCGAGGTCGGGCTGGGCGACGATCAGCGCCAGCGCGATCACCGCGGCAGGCACCAGCGGGATGAGCATCTCGCGCAGCGAGGCCCGTTCCATCCGGCGGGCCGCCAGCAGGTGCGCGCCCCAGATGGCGAAGGCGATCTTGGCCAGCTCCGAGGGCTGCATCGAGAACCCGGCGACGACGAACCAGCCGCGGGAACCGTTGGCCACCTTGCCGATTCCCGGGATGAGCACCAGGACCAGCAGCACGATCGTGAAGGCGAACCCGGGGAACGCCAGCCTGCGCAGGCTGCGCACCGGCATCCGCAGCGCCACATAGAACGCGACGAGTCCGACCACGGTCCACATCACCTGGCGGCCGAACACCGCCCAGGGTGATCCGTCGAAGTCGTAGGAGTAGACGCCCGACGCCGAGAGGACCATGATCAGGCCCAGCGTGGTGAGCAGCGCCGTGACCGCGATGATCAGGTGGAACGACGTCATCGGCCGTCCCAGCCACGCCCCGAAACGGGTACGCGGCGCGGTGGCGGTGGCCGACGACTCGGCGGAGCCACCTGCTGAGCCCGCGGCGGAATCGGAGGTATCGCCGGTTGCGTCCACGTCACGGCGGCGCAACCGGGCCAGGATGCCGGCCACCTCGCCTACCCGATCGCGGCGCGGACGGCGCCGGCGAACGCATCGCCACGCTGGCCGTAGCCGCTGAATTGATCGAAGGACGCGCCTGCCGGGGCCAGCAACACAGTGTCGCCCGAGGCCGCCAGGCCGCGGGCGACCTCGACGACCGCCGTCATGACCGCGTCGGAGACCGGACGGTCTGCGACTTCGATCACACGAGTCACATGATCACCAATAGACTCATTTGTCTCAAGCACCCCAGAATCCTCCCCCGTCACAACCTCGACGACGGGGACATCCGGGGCGTGTCGCGATAACGCATCGGCAACCATCTGCCGATCCCGCCCGATCAACACCACCGCGACCAGCCGATTCGCCACCTGGCTCACCAGCTCGTCGACCGAGGCGCCCTTCAGCAAGCCCCCGGCGATCCAGATCACGCGGTCGAACGCCGTGATCGACGCCTGCGCGGCGTGCGGGTTGGTGGCCTTGGAATCGTCGACGTAGCGCACCCCGTCGGCCTCCCCGACCAGCTCGGCACGGTGCCTGCCGACCTGGAACGACGCCAATGCGGCCGCGATCGATTCAGGAGGTACCCCGACCGCGCGGGCCAGCGCCGCGGCCGCCAGCGCGTCGAGCAGGCCGACCGGCCCGGCCACACTGATCGTCGCCGCATCAGCCAACTCGACGTCGGCGCCGAACGCACGGTCGACGAGCTTGCCGGCGCGGACACCGAGCTCACCCTCGGCCGGTTCGCCGAGCCGGAATCCGACCCGAACCGGGGCCGGGGCGGCGGGCAGCAGACCGGCCGCCACCGGATCGTCGAGGCCCACCACGGCGACCCGGCCGGCCAGTGCCCTCGCCTTGTCGGCCGCATAGGCGGCCATCGAACCGTGCCAGTCCAGGTGATCCTCGGCGACGTTGAGCACGACGCCGGCATCCGGGCGCAGCGAGGGCGCCCAATGCAGCTGGAAGCTCGACAACTCGACCGCCAGCAACTCTGCGGGTTGGTCGAGCACCGCCAGCACGGGATCACCGATGTTGCCGCACAACAGACTTCGCCGCCCGTCTGCCTGCAGCATCTCGTGCAGCATCGAGGTGGTGGTGGTCTTGCCGTTGGTGCCCGTGACCACCAGCCAGCGCCGGGGCGGACCGTAACGACCCGCGGCGTCCAACCGCCACGCCAGCTCCACGTCGCCCCAGATCGGCACACCGGCCTCGGCCGCGGCCGCCAGCACCGCGGAGGTGGGCGGGAATCCCGGGCTCGTCACCACCAGCGCGTAATCGGCGATGCCGTCGATCGCACCGGCCGGATCGATGACCGCGGTCCCCTGCTCGGCGTAGGCCCGCAGGGCCTCGGCACGGTCGTCGCACAGCGTCGCAGCGACGCCGAGGGGTTGCAGCGCCGCCAGGACGGCACGTCCGGTCACGCCAGCGCCGGTGACCAGCACCGGAGCCCCCGGGGTCAGCAGCGACAACAGCGACGGGCCTTCCTCACGTACCGGAAGCCCCTGGGCGTCACCGTCCACCGGGCCGGTCATGTCAGGCCCCGACTGCAGTGAGCCACTCGCTGTAGAACAGAGCCACACCCAGACCGCAGGCGATCGCCGTCAGCAGCCAGAACCGGATGATGACCGTGGTCTCGGCCCAACCCACCAATTCGAAATGGTGATGGAACGGCGCCATTCGGAACACCCGGCGGCCCGTGGTGCGGAAGGCCAGGATCTGAACCACCACCGAGGTCACCTCGGCCACGAACAACGCCCCAAGGACGACCGCGAGGATCTCGGTGCGGCTCGTCACCGACAGCCCGGCGATGATGCCGCCCAGGGCCAGCGAGCCGGTGTCACCCATGAAGATCTTGGCCGGCGCCGCATTCCACCACAGGAAGCCGATACACGCGCCCGCGGTCGCGGCCGCGATGATCGCCAGGTCCAGCGGGTCGCGCACGTTGTAGCAGCCCAGGCCCGGCGCCGTCGCGCACGCATTGCGGTACTGCCAGAAGGTGATCAGCACGTAGGCCGCGCACACCATGGCCATCGCACCGGCCGCCAGCCCGTCCAGGCCGTCGGTGAAGTTCACCGCGTTGGACCACGCGCTGACGATCACCACGCAGAACAACACGAACACCCACGACGCCAGCGTCACGGTGGCGATCTCGCGGACGTAGGACAGCTCGGGGCTGCCCGGGGTGAGTCCGTCGCCGTTGCGGAACTGCAGGGCCAGCACACCGAACAGCACCGCGGCGGTCAGCTGGCCGACCGTCTTGGCGGTCTTGTTCAGGCCCAGGTTGCGGGAGCGGCGCAGCTTGATCAGGTCGTCGACGAACCCGACCAGGCCGAGCATCGTGGCCAGCCCCAGCACCAGCAGGCCCGAGGCCGAGGGACCCTCACCGCCCAGCGCCACCCCGACCAGATGGGTGCCCAGGTAGGCCGCCCAGATACCGGCCACGATCGCCACACCGCCCATCGACGGCGTGCCGCGCTTCTTGGCATGACTGGCAGGCCCGTCCTCACGGATCTCATGGCCGAGCCCACGTTTGGTGAACAGCCGGATCAAGGCGGGTGTCAGCAGGATCGAGACCGTCAGCGCGATACCGACGGCAATCAGGATGAGTTTCATCGGTCGGCATTCCGATCGTCGACACCGGCAACCAGCGCGTCCGCCAGCGCACCCAAGCCGACCGAGTTGGACGCCTTCACCAGCACCACGTCCCCCGGCTGCAGTTCAGCCCGGAGAAGGGCCAGTGCGGCATCGGCATCGTCGACCATCGTGGACTCAGATCCCCACGAACCCTCCATCACCGCGCCGTGGTGCATGGCGTTCATAGTCCTCCCGGTTCCGACGACGATTAACCGAGACACATCTAAGCGCACCGCGAAGCGTCCGATGGCGTCGTGCTCGGTTATGGCGTCGTCACCGAGTTCGGCCATCTCGCCCAACACCGCCCAGCTGCGCCGCTTTCCATGCAGGTCACCGGCGGGTTCACCCGTTGCGTCCCCCGGGGGCCGACGGGCCATCCACGCCAGTGCCTTCAACCCGGCGCGCATCGAATCCGGGTTCGCGTTGTAGGCATCGTTGATCACCGTCACACCGTCGGCACGGGTGCCGACCTGCATCCGGTGCCGCGAGACCGGACCGGCGCCCGCCAGGGCCGCGGCGACCTGATCCAGGCCCGCGCCGCACTTCAGCGCGACCGCCGCCGCGCACAACGCATTGCCGACCTGGTGATCGCCGTGCACCGCCAGTGCCACCTCGACCTCCCCGCCGTCGGCGTGCAAGGTGAACCGCGGGCGCGCCAGATCGTCGAGGGCGACCGGGCCGGCCCACACGTCGACCTCGGAGCCCGGCTCGCGCGACACCCGCACCACGCGGGCCGCGGTCTTGTCGGCCATGGCCGCCACCGCGGTGTCGTCGACATTGAGGATCACCACACCTGAGGCCGGAACAGCCTGCGGCAGCTCGGATTTGGTGCTGGCAATGGCCTCGCGTGAGCCGAACTCACCCAGGTGAGCGGTGCCGACGTTGAGCACGACGGCGATCTGCGGCGGCGCGATCGCGGCCAGCGCGGCGATGTTGCCCGGATGGCGGGCCGACATCTCCAGGATCAGGTAGTCGGTCTCGGGCGTGGCGCGCAGCACCGTCCACGGATGCCCCAGCTCGTTGTTGAACGAGCCCGGCGGCGCAATGACCTGCCCGAGCGGCTCCAGCACCGCGGCCAGCAGATCCTTGGTCGAGGTCTTGCCGGAGGATCCCGTCACGCCGATGATCGTCAGTCCGTCGGCGACGAGCTCGGCGGCCACCGCCGCCGCGAGTCGCGCCAGCGCGGCCAGCACCGCAGCGCCGGAGCCGTCGGTGTCGAATTCCAAAGCGCCGGAGGCGACATCGGCCGCCCCGGGCTGGGGCGACACCACAATCGCAGGGACCCCCACCGGGCGCGCGGCCAGCACCGCAGCGGCCCCGGACGCCACCGCGGCCGCGGCGAAGTCATGGCCGTCGGAGCGGGCGCCGGGCAGCGCCAGGAACAAGCCGCCCGGGCCGATCGCGCGCGAGTCGAACTCGACGGTGCCGGTGACTCGGGTCGCGGCGGCCTCTTCGGCAGTGATGTCGGCCAACTCGCCGCCGACGATGTCGGCGATCCTGGCGATGGTCATCTCGATCACGTGCCCGGCTCCCCCTCTTTGACTGCCTCCAACGCCGCTGCCAGCTCGTCACGGTCATCGAACGGCCGGGTCTGGCCGCCACCGGTCTGCCCGCTCTCGTGGCCCTTGCCTGCGATCAGCACGATGTCCCCCGGCCCGGCCCAGGCCACCGCATGGTCGATCGCCGCCCGCCGGTCGCCGACCTCCACGACCTCCGCGCCCCCGGACGCCTCGGCGGTTCCGGCCACGATCGCGGCCCGGATCAGTGCGGGGTCCTCGTCACGGGGATTGTCATCGGTCACCACCACGAGATCCGCCAGTTCGGCCGCGACCCGCCCCATCGGGGCGCGCTTGCCGGTGTCCCGGTTGCCACCGGCCCCGAACACCACCGCGATGCGACGCGGACCGGATCCCCGCAGCGTTTCCAGCACCGCCTGCAGCGCACCCGGTTTGTGTGCATAGTCGACCAGAGCCAGGAACGGCTGCCCGCGGTCGATCGGCTGCAGCCGGCCCGGCACGGTCGCCGTGCTCAGTCCCGCGGCGGCCTGCTCGGGCGACACCCCGGCCCCGTCCAGCAGCCCGATCGCCAGGGCCGCATTGGCGATGTTGTACCCGCCGGTCAGCCCGATCCGGAGGTCGTGGGGCACCCCGGCAGGGTCGATCAGGGTGAACTCCTGCGCCCCGACGCCGACCGCACAGATGTTGCGCGCCTGCCAGTCCGCCGGTGCGCCCGTGGCGCTGACGGTCGTCACCTTCTCGGCGCGGGCGGCCATCGCCACCCCCGCCTCGTCGTCGACACAGACCACCGCGGCCGCGGCGTGGGTGAGCGACGAGGGGTCGAAGAGCCGGGCCTTGGCCTCGAAGTAGTCCTCCATAGTCGGATGGAAATCCAGGTGGTCACGCGACAGGTTGGTGAACCCGCCGAGCGCGAACCGGATCCCGTCGACGCGGCCCAGCGTCAGGGCGTGGCTCGACACCTCCATCACAACGGTGTCGACGCCGCTCTCGGCCATCACGGCCAGCAGCGCCTGCAGATCCGGCGCCTCGGGTGTGGTCAGCGCGCTCGGCAGATCGCGGCCGGCGATGCGCACCCCCACTGTGCCGATCAGTCCGGCCACCCGTCCCGCGGCCCGCAAGCCGGCCTCGACCAGATACGTCGTGGTGGTCTTGCCCGACGTTCCGGTCACCCCGATGACCGTCAGCCGCTCCGACGGACGTCCGTACACCTCGGCCGCCACCTCACCCAGCACCGAACGGGGGGCGGGATGGACCAGGACCGGGACGTCGAGCCCGCCCAGTTCGGCGGCGCCTGCGGCGTCTGTGAGCACCGCCACCGCACCGGCGGCGACCGCGTCGGCGGCATAGCGCGCACCGTGCACCGCCGTCCCCGGCAGCGCGGCGAAGAGGTCGCCCGGCTGAGCGTCCTGGCCACGCAGGGTCACGCCTGTCACCCGAAGTTCCGGCAGGGGATTTCCGCTAGCGGATACCGCTTGGACCTGTTCGGCGAGCGGCAGAAGGTATTGGCCGGCGGGACGGCTGGGACGCAGCTTCATGGCCATGCCACAGTACCCATCTGCGGTCCGCCGACCGCACCACCCACGACAATCGCGGTCAGGTCGCCTGCAGGGTCAACCGCGGCCCCGGATCGGCCGACAACGGAACGTTGTGACGCTGCAGCAGCCACGACGCGATGTTGTGGAACAGCGGCGCCGCCGAGGACCCCGGTGACCCGTCGGCCGCGCGGTGCGGTGCGTCCATCATGATCCCGACGACATAGCGCGGATCGTCCGCAGGCGCCATGCCCGCGAAGGTGATCCAGTAGACGTCGTCGTAGTAGCAGCCGCACGCCGGATTGATCTGCTGCGCCGTGCCGGTCTTGCCCGCGATCTGATAGCCCTCGACCGCGGCCTGCGGGCCGGTCCCCTGCTGGGCGCCCATCGGGTCGCGCTGCACGATGGCGCGGAACATGTTTCGCACCGTGCGGGCGGTCTCCGGGGTCACCACCCGAACCCCCTCCGGCCGTGGCTCGTCGGTACGGGTGCCGTCCGGCGCGATGGTGGACTTGATGATCCGGGGCGGCATGCGCACGCCGTCGTTGGCGATGGTCTGATACATCCCGGCCATCTGCAGCAGCGTCATCGAAAGACCCTGCCCGATGGGCAGGTTGGAGAACGAGCTGCCGGACCACTGATCGATGGGCGGAACCAGGCCCGAGCTCTCGCCGGGCAGGCCGACACCGGTGCGCTGACCGAGCCCGAACCGGCGGACCATGTCGTAGAACCGATCCGGTCCGACCCGCTGCGCCAGCATCAGGGTGCCGACGTTCGACGACTTCCCGAACACGCCGGTCATGGTGTAGGGCATCACGCCGTGGTTCCACGCGTCGCGGACCGTGACCCCACCCATGTCGATCGAGCCGGGCACCTGCAGCACCTCGTCCGGATTGGCCAGCCCGTACTCGATCGCCGCGGAGGCCGTGATGATCTTGTTGACCGAGCCGGGTTCGAACGGCGAGGACACCGGCAGGTTGCCCATCTGCCTGCTCTCCTGCCGGCCGATATCCTGGCTGGGGTCGAACGTGTTGTCGTTCGACATCGCCAGCACCTCACCGGATTTCGCATCCAGCACCACCGCGGAGACGTTCTTGGCCCCCGAGGCGTCCTTGGCCTGCTGCACCTGCTGCTGGACGTAGTACTGGATGTCGTCGTCGAGGGTCAGCTGCACCGTGGACCCGTTGACCGCGTCGTGCCGGTTGCGGTAGCTGCCGGGGATCACCACGCCGTCCGAACCGCGGTCGTAGGTGACCGAGCCGTCGGAGCCGGCCAGCGCCGCGTCGAGTGAATCCTCCAGCCCGAGCAGACCGTGGCCGTCCCAGTCGATGCCGCCGACGATGTTGGCAGCCAGCGAGCCGCCCGGGTACTGCCGCAGATCCTGCCGCTCGGCGCCCACCTCGGGGAACTTGTCCATGATCGCGCCGGCGATCGCGGGATCGACCGCACGCGCCAGGTAGACGAAAGTCTCGTTGCTCCTGAGCTTCTTGAGCACGGTCTTGAAATCGGGCCGGTTGTCCAGCCGCGTCGAGATCTCCTTGGCGATCTCGGTGAGCCGGCGATCCGGATCGGGAGCCTCACTCGATTTGGCCTTGGCCTCCGCGAGCTGCTTGCGGACCCGGACCGGCTGGAACGTCAGTGCCTTGGCCTCGATGGTGAACGCCAGCTTGTCATCGTTGCGGTCGACGATGCTGCCGCGCATGGCCGGGTTCACATCGGTGACCTTGAGCTGGCTGGCCGCCTCGGCGCGCAGACCCGCCGCCCGCGGCACCTGAAGTGTGAACAACTGCACGGCCGCGATCACCAGCACCGAGAGCATGACCAGATTCCCGGCACGGTGCCGGAACACGAAAGATGAGCTGCGCAAACCAGTTTCAGCTGAGGCGACCCTGGTCCGGCGAACCCGGGCCTCGTGCCCCGGCCCGGGCACGGCCTTCTTGGCCCGCTGCTGCTTCGGTGACTGACCCTGGCGGCCCGGGCGGCGGCTCATGCGGCGGGAGCCGGGGCGTTGACTGCAACGGCCGGGACATGTGCCGCCGGAGCCGCGGGCGGGCTGAACTGTTCCAGGGGGGTGACCGGGCCTGGCGAGACCGGAGCCGCAGCGGCAGCCACCGGTTCCGGCGGAGCCGGCGGCGCCGGAACCACTGCCGGACCGGGCGCGGTCGGCACCCCCGGTAGATGCATCGGCGTGGTCGCCGGTTGCGCGGAGTCAGCTACGGCCTGGGCGGGAACCGGGCCCGGTGCGGCTGCCGGCAAAGGTGCCTGCACCGGGGCCGCGAGCACGTCCGGAGCGGGAGCGGCGGGCGGCACCGGACCGGGCACCGGAGGTACGGCTCCCGGCAGGCCATGGGGCGCCTCGGCCTGCGGAACCGGAATACCCGGTACGGCAGGCGAACCCGCGCGCGGCGTCCGCACGGTCAGCTCACGAGGGTCGAGCACCCGGGGCGCCGGAGGCGCAGGCGGGGCCGGCGGGGCCTCCTCTGGCAGCGGCGTGTTCAGCGGGGGCGGCGGCACACCCTCAGCCGGCTTGGGGGTGCCGACGACGGTCCAGTTGCCGGTCGCGTCCTGCACCAGGTGCGCGGTGTCGCGCGACGGGATCATGCCCAGGTTGCGGGCGGACTCGGCAAGGGCGGGAGCGGCCTGCGCCTCGAGCACATCGCGCTCCAGCGCCTCTTTCTGTTGCAGCAGACCCTGATTGACCTGGCGTGCATGGCCCAGCTGGTAGGACCGCTCGGCCGAACCGGTGGACAGCCACAGGGTGACTGCGAGCCCGAGGCCCAGCGCCGCGATCACCAGCACGACGAACGGCACGCGAGAGATCAGGACCCGCGGATTGAGCTCGATCGAGGCGAGCCGGACCAGCAGGCGTTCCCGCAGCCGGACGCGCAGCGGTGGACGGACGACCTTGGGAGCCTTGGCCTTCCGCGCTTTCGCCCGGGCCTTTGCCTGACTCGCGCTCTTGGGGCGGGCGGGACGGGTGCCCGGCCGCTGAATCGGTCCGGTGCCCGGCGCGGTGCGCGTGGGGCGCTGCTCGGAACCCGGCCGGCGTTTGCGCGGCGGAGCCTGCTCTGAGCGCCGTCCGCCGCTTCGCGCGGGTTGCCGCACCGGACGCCTGCGATCTGACTCACGCAGCTGTTCGGGTCGCTTCACCTTCATGAGTTCCCCCCTTCCCCAACCTTTTCCAGTGCCCGCAGCCGCACCGGAGCGCTACGCGGATTGCGATCGATCTCGACTTGGCGGGCCTTCTCGGCGCCGCGGGTCAGCGTGACGAATTCGGGTTCGTGGCCTGGCAGTTCGATGGGCAGGCCGGGCGGTGTCCGCGATGCGGTGGCGGCGGCGAACGCCTGCTTGACGATCCGGTCCTCAAGCGATTGATAGGACATCACCACGATCCGGCCGCCGTCGGACAGCGCCGCCAGAGCGGCGGGCAACGCAGCGCGCAGTGAGTCCAGTTCGCCGTTGACCGCGACCCGCAGCGCCTGGAATGTCCGCTTTCCCGGATGCCCCCCGGTGCGGCGCGCCGGCGCCGGGATCGCTTCGTAGAGCAGCTCCACCAGCTCGCCGGTGGTGGAGAACGGTTGCTGCGCACGCCGTTTGACGACTTTGTCGGCAATTCGGCCTGCGAAGCGCTCCTCGCCGAAATCCCGGAGAATCCGGGCGATCGACTTGGCGTCGTAGGTGTTGAGAATGTCAGCGGCGGTGAGCGGCGCATCGGGATCCATCCGCATGTCCAGCGGCGCGTCCGCGGAGTACGAGAAGCCGCGTTCGGTCTGATCCAGCTGCATCGAGGACACACCGAGGTCGAACAGCACTCCGTCGATCTGACGGAAGCCGGATTCGGCTATGGCCCCGGCGATCCCGTCATAGCGGGTCCGCACCAGCCGCATCCGGTCGCCGAACGGTGCCAGCCGGGCGCCGGCGATTCCGAGCGCGTTGGGGTCACGGTCCAGGCCGATGACCTGCAGGCCGGGAAAGTCGTTCAGAAAGCGCTCGGAGTGACCGCCCGCACCGAGGGTGGCGTCCACCAGAACAGCGTCCGTTCCGTCGGCGTTGCGGCGGGTCAGCGCGGGGGCCAGCAGCTCGACACAGCGGTCGAGCAGAACCGGGACGTGACCGAATCCGTGGGATTCCGCGGCTTGCGATTCCGCGTGGTCCTGGGAGTCTGACTGATCTGGGGAATCTGGCACCGCTGAAACACCTCCGCTCGGATTGGCCCCTGCACCGGGGTCTCTGTCCGAATTCACGGACCTGGCGTTGGGGAAGTACGCCAGGGCCAATTCGGGCAGAGGCCTCGTTGCACGGGCTAGGTCCAGGCCAGCCGCCGTTTGGTGGTCCGCATCAGAGGATGTCGCGCAGAGCATCATCGGTGGCCGCGGAGAAGTTTTCTTCGTGGGTCTGCTGGTACTCCTGCCAGGCTTCTGCGTCCCAGATCTCCAGGTAGTCGACCGACCCGATCACGACGCACTCCTTGGAGAGGGTTGCGTAGCGACGGTGGTCCGCCGACAGGGTGATCCGGCCCTGCGCGTCGGGATGCTGCTCATCGGTGGCGGCCGCCAGGTTGCGTAGGAACGCCCGGGCATCGGGGTTCCTGCGCGACGCGTCGGCAGCGCGCCGGGCGACCTTTTCGAACTCGTCGCGCGGGTACACGGCAAGGCTGTGATCTTGGCCCTTGGTGACCATCAACCCTCCTGCCAGTGCATCGCGGAACTTGGCGGGCAACGTCAGTCGCCCCTTGTCGTCGAGCTTGGGCGTGTAGGTACCCAGAAACATCTGGACACCTCCCGCCACCCGGTTCGGATCCCGAGTCGCTTGTGAGATCCAGGCCAGGCCTTCTGCCCTCCGAACGGGGTTCCGTTTTCCCCGTTGGCCGCCACTTTACCCCACGATCCCCCACTTTGCTCCATTTGGACCGCTGAGTTTGAGGTTTCTCCCCACCCGCACCCCCAGAACACACCACACCAGCCGCCTGAACACCGACTTCGACCCGTGGAAAACGAAAAACCGCAGGTAGGAGCCTGCGGCGAGAAGGTGGGGCGTTGTGGGGCGGAAATCCCTGAGAATCGGCCGGCCTCCCCCACACCGCCCCACGACCGAGTGCGGGCGGCGTGCCCGGCGTGTCGCTGGACGACGCCGAGACAGGGTTCGGGCCGGCCCGGAACACAAAAAAGGGGCAGCCCGTTACGGGCTACCCCTTGATGCCGTCGACCGGCTCAGTCGTCGAACCGGCGACGGAACCGGTCTTCCATCCGGGTGGTGAACGAACCGCCCCCGCGCTGACGACGCTGGCGCGGCGCATTGCCGGAACCCTGGGCCGCACGATCGCGACCTCCGGTGACACGCGGCCCGGTGACGGCGAACACCACGCCGCCGAACATGACCACGAAACCCACCACCGAGAGGACCGGGAAACCACCGATCATGGTGGCCTTCACGGCCACCCCGACGACCAGCAGCGCCAGGCCCACCACGAACAGCAATGCACCCTGAAGCCTGCGCCGGGCCGATGGCGCCCTCAAGGTCCCACCACGCACGCTCGAGGCGAACTTGGGATCCTCGGCGTAGAGCGCGCTCTCGATCTGATCGAGCATGCGCTGCTCATGATCGGAGAGTGGCATTCGTCCCTCCTTGCCGACGCCGCCGTCGCTTTTCAAAATTTCTCATGCCCGCAATCACGGGCACCTAAGCCTAATGATACGAGGTCGATCCGAGCCGTACCACCTTGTTCACCTTCGATTGTAGGTCGTTCCGAGATAGCCCCGGTCGATGGGACCGACAGCCGCGGAACCGGATAATGCTGAAGATAATGAGTTCGGGAGACACCGGGCGGGCGAAAGGCGAAAGCATTGGCGACGTATCTCATCGATCTGTCGCCGGACGACATGAAGCGCCGGCTCCCCGAGGCGCTGCGCGTGTACGTCGACGCCATGCGTTACCCACGCGGAACCGAGGAGCAGCGCGCCGCGCTGTGGCTCGAACACACCCGGCGCGCGGGCTGGAAATGTGTGGCCGCCGTCGAGGTCGCCGAATCCGGCACCGGCGCGGGCGCCGAATCCAGCACCGGCGCTGAATCTGGTGCGGACCTGATCGACGCCCCCCTGCTGGGAATCGCCTACGGCTACAGCGGGGCGCCCGACCAGTGGTGGCAACAGCAGGTGATCTCCGGCCTGCAGCGCGTGGGCACCAGCCCGGGACACATCGCCGACCTGATGGCCAGCTACTTCGAACTCACCGAGCTGCACATCGAACCCCGAGCCCAGGGCAGAGGACTCGGCGAGGCCCTGACCAGGCGACTCCTGGCCGGCCGCGACGAATCGCACGTGCTGTTGTCGACCCCGGAGATCAACGGCGAGGCCAATCGCGCATGGCAGTTGTACCGGCGCCTGGGCTTCACCGACGTGATCCGCGGTTACCACTTCGCCGGCGATCCCCGGCCGTTCGCCATCCTCGGTCGCCCACTGCCGCTGTGACATCTGGCACGATGACCAGCGTGCACGTCCGACCACCGAGCCGCCTTCCCAAACGTAGCCGACGGACCCGCTTCCTGACGCTGGTGATGTTGCTGCTGATCCTGCCGATGGCGGTGGGCTGCGTCCGGGTCCGCACCTCCATCACGGTCTCCCCCGACGACCGGGTGTCCGGCCAGATCATCGCAGCGGCAAAGCCGCGCGACGCCGAGGACAAGGGCCCGCAGCTGCTGAACAACCTCCCGTTCGCCACGAAGGTCGCGGTCTCGGAGTACAGCCGCGACGACTACGTCGGCTCCCAGGCGGTGTTCTCCGATCTCACCTTCGCCGAGCTGCCCCAGCTGGCCGGGATGAGCCGCGATGCCGCCGGAGTCGACATCTCCCTGCGCCGCGCCGGTGACCTGGTGATCCTGGAGGGCCGCGTCGACCTCACCTCGCTGTCCGATCCGCAAGCCGACGTGCTGCTGACCGTGTCGTTCCCCGGTGAGGTGACATCGACCAACGGCGATCAGGTCAGCTCCTCGATCGTGGAGTGGAAACTGCGGCCGGGAATCGTCAGCACCATGAACGCCCAGGCCCGCTACACCGACCCGAGCGCCCGCTCGTTCACCACCGCGACCATCTGGCTCATCGTCGGCGCGTTCCTGGTCGCCGGAGTGATCGGGACCCTGGCGTGGATGAGCCGCGACACCTCGCCCAAGCCCGGTGACCCGGTCGCGGGCAGCGACTGACCCCGCGCACCCTCTCCGGCCGGGCTCACAGCTACGCCCGCACTCGCTTGGTACAAAACGCGTGGCAAGCTCTACGCTGAATGCACTCTCCGGACACACCGTTGACGACAGAAAGGGGCGGGCGCTGAGCGTGCAAACATCGGCACCGTCAACCGTCGAGCTGGCCGGGGCCGTCACCGACCAATTGCGCGACTACCTGCGTGAGCGCCGCCGCGACTGCGAGTACATCGGAACCGACTACGCCGAGCTGACCGAGGCCCTCGAGGAATTCGTCATGCGCGGCGGCAAGCGGCTGCGCCCCGCCTTCGCCTACTGGGGCTGGCGCGCGGTGATCGACCCGGCCGACCATCCGGCCGAGCCCGGCATACTCAAGCTGTTCGCCGCGCTGGAGCTACTGCAGGCCTGCGCCCTCGTGCACGACGACGTCATCGACGATTCGGCCACCCGCCGAGGCCTGCCGACCGTGCACCGGCTGTTCGCCGACCGGCACCGCGACCGCAACTGGCACGGCTCGTCCAAACAGTTCGGCCTGTCGGCGGCCATCCTGGCTGGTGACCTGGCCCTGGCCTGGGCCGACGACATCGTCGCCACGGCCGACATCCCGGCCGACGCGCAGCACCGCGTCCAGCAGGTCTGGCGCCACATCCGCACCGAGGTGCTCGGCGGCCAGTACCTCGATATCGTCGCGGAGGCCAGCGGCGCCGAAACGGTGGCATCGGCGATGAACGTCAACACCTACAAGACCGCCTCCTACACGGTCTCCCGGCCGCTGCAGCTGGGCGCCGCCGCAGCTGCCGACCGGCCTGACGTGCAGCAGATCTTCCACCAGGTCGGCAACGATCTCGGTGTCGCCTTCCAGCTCCGCGACGATGTCCTCGGCGTGTTCGGTGATCCGGCGGTGACCGGCAAGCCCTCGGGTGACGACCTGCGGTCCGGCAAGCGCACGGTGCTGCTGGCCGAGGCGCTCGAGTTGGCCGACAAGTCCGACCCCGCGGCCGCCGAGCTCCTGCGCACCTCGGTGGGCACCGAGCTGTCCGACGCTCAGGTGGGCGACCTGTGCCAAGCCATCGAATCGGTCGGCGCCCTGGCCGCGGTCGAGGCGCACATCGAGCTGCTCACCCACCGCGCGCTGGACACGCTGGCGGCCGCGCCGATCCACGAGCCGGCGAAGACCGGCCTGGCCGAGATCGCCCGGTTCGCGGCGAACCGGTCGGCGTAGAAGGCCGTCATCACAACATGACCACTCCCTCATGACACCCTTGCCAACTGAGACCCCGAGCACCGGGGTCGCGCAGCATGTCTCGCGTCTGGCCGCCTTCGCCGTGTCCGCCGAGGCGCGGCCGGCCCGGCTGGGTTGCCTGGGCGCAGCCCTGCTGACCATCGGCGGGCTGGGGGCGGGCAGCACCCGACTGCACGACCCACTGCTGGAGTCGCTGCACCTGTCCTGGTTGCGGTTCGGGCACGGCCTGGTGCTGTCCTCGATTCTGTTGTGGGCCGGCGTCGCCGTGATGCTCATCGCCTGGCTGTGGCTGGGCCGCCGGGTGATCGACGGCACCGCCACCGAATACACCATGGTGGCCACCACCGGTTTCTGGCTCGCGCCGCTGCTGCTGAGCGTGCCGCTGTTCAGCCGCGACACCTACTCCTACCTGGCCCAGGGCGCGCTGCTACGCGACGGCTTCGACCCCTATGTGGTGGGTCCGGTGGAGAACCCGAACTCCTTGTTGGACAACGTGAGTCCGATCTGGACGACGACGACCGCCCCCTATGGGCCGGCGTTCATCCTGGTGGCCAAGTTCGTCACGATCCTGGTGGGCGACGACGTGGTGGCCGGCACGATGCTCCTGCGGCTCTGCATGCTGCCGGGCCTGTTGTTGCTGATCTGGGCCGCACCCCGGGTGGCGCGCCACGTCGGCGCCAACGGGGCTGCGTCACTGTGGATCTGCGTGCTCAATCCGCTGGTGATCGTGCACCTGATGGGCGGCGTGCACAACGAGATGCTGATGGTCGGCCTGATGATGGCCGCGATCGCACTGACCTTCGCCGGGCGGCCGGTGATCGGGGTCAGCCTCATCGCGATCGCCGTCGCGGTCAAAGCGACCGCCGGGCTCGCGCTACCGTTCCTGGTCTGGGTGTGGATGCGCCGGCTGCGGGACAAGCGGGACATGCCCGCGGTGCGTGCGTTCGCGATCGCCACGGCCGCGTCGGTTCTGATCTTCGTGGCGGTGTTCGCGGTCATGTCGGTGTTGGCGGGCGTTGGCCTGGGCTGGCTGACGGCGCTGGCCGGCTCGGTCAAGATCATCAACTGGCTGACGGTGCCCACCGCAGCCGCCAACCTCATCAATGCCATTGGCGGCCTGCTCTTTCCGGTCAACTTCTACGCCGTGCTCGAGGTCGCCCGCATCATCGGCATCCTCACCATCGTCATCGCATTGCCGTTGTTGTGGTGGCGTTACCGGCACACCGACCGCGAAGCCCTGACCGGCATCACCCTGGCCATGGTGGTGGTCGTGCTGTTCGTGCCGGCCGCGCTGCCCTGGTACTACACCTGGCCGCTGGCGGTGGCCGCCGCGCTGATCCAGACCAGGCCGGCCGTCGCCGCAGTGGCCGGATTCTCCACCTGGATCATGGTGATGTGGAAACCCGATGGGGCGCATGGCATGTACTCGTGGGCGCACGTCCTGCTGACCACGGCGTGCGCCGTGGTGGCCTGGTACTCGCTCTACCGCGCACCCGAGCCGACGGCCGAGGCGCAGAACCAGCCGTCAGTAACCTAGCGCCTGCGCGCGGCGCAGTACCTCGCGTGCCTGGTGGGAGTGCAGTGCGTCGACCGGGCGGGCGTTGGACACCTTCTCGGTGCTGCCGTCGGTGGTGATCGTCAGAGACTCGTCCGGGGTGAACAGCCAGCGCACGATCTCGGTGTCGCGGTAGCCGCCGTCGCGCAGCACGACCAGCAGACCGGGCAGCGGCTTGACCACATGCCCCTTGTCGTCGAAGAAGATCTTCGGGACCACCAGGACGCGGTTGCGGCGCACGGCGATCAGCTGCCCGTCGCGCAACTGCTGGTGCACCTTGGTGACCGGGATGCCGAGCAAATCCGACACCGTGGGTAGGTCGTAGACGGCCTCGTCGGGGTCCAATACGTCATCGGCCGCTGGAATGCTGCTCACCGCACTGATTCTAGGACCTCGGCCGCAACTCGTAACATGTGTCCGGTGGAGCAGCAATCGGATCCACTCGTCGGCACCATGCTCGACGGGCGCTATCGCGTGGACACGGCCATCGCCACCGGTGGGATGTCCACGGTCTATCGCGGCCTCGATGTCCGCCTGGACCGTCCGGTGGCGCTCAAGGTGATGGACTCCCGCTACAGCGGGGACAGCCATTTCCTGACCAGGTTCGGCCGCGAGGCCAAAGCCGTGGCCCGGTTGAAGGATCCCGGGTTGGTGGCGGTCTACGACCAGGGCGGTGGAGGCACCGGTGGTCAGCCGCCATTCCTGGTGATGGAGCTGATCGAGGGCGGAACGCTGCGCGAACTGCTGGCCGAACGCGGCCCGATGCCTCCGCATGCCGTCGCCGCCGTGCTGGCCCCGGTGCTCGGCGGGCTCGCGGTGGCGCACCGGGCCGGGCTGGTGCACCGCGACATCAAGCCCGAGAACGTGCTGATCTCCGACGACGGCGAGGTGAAGATCGCCGACTTCGGTCTGGTGCGTGCCGTCGCCGAGGCCAAGATCACATCGACCAGCGTGATCCTGGGCACCGCCGCCTACCTGTCCCCCGAACAGGTCAGCACCGGGGATGCCGACCCACGCAGCGACGTCTACGCGGTCGGGATCCTCACCTACGAACTGCTCACCGGCGTCACGCCGTTCACCGGAGATTCCGCGCTCACGGTGGCTTACCAGCGCATGGACAATGACGTACCCGCGCCCAGCGCGGTGATCGCAGGGGTGCCAACGCAATTCGATCAGTTCGTGCGCCGGGCCACGGCCCGCGACGCCGGGCAGCGATTCGCCGACGCCGACGAGATGCGGGCCGAACTGCTCCAGATCGTCGGCGACCTCGGCCTCCCGGCGTTCCGCGTGCCCGCACCGCAGTACTCGGCGCAGCACCTGGCCGCCACCCGGGTGCATGATCTGGAAGACCCCGACGATGCCCGGGTCGAGGCCACCACCGTCGTGACGGCCGCACCGCCCTCTGCGCCGGCTCCCCCGGTGGCGCCCGTGCCGCGCCAGCCCACCCGCGAGATCACCCGGGACCGGCACGACTGGGCGCCCATCCCGGCCGAGCCCGCCGATTACTCTTTCGGCGCAGGGCAATTCGCGGGTATCGAGATGAGCGAGTTCTACTGGGCCCGCCAGCGCGCCAAACGGGCGCTGGCATTCTGGGTGATCGCGATACTCACGCTGACCGGCCTGGTCGCTGCCGCGGCCTGGACGCTGGGCAGCAACATCGGCGCACTGCTCTAGCCGGATCCGTGCGAGATCGCCCTAGCTGCGCAGCATCTCGGCGACGAGGAAGGCCAGCTCCAGGCTCTGCTGGGTGTTGAGCCGCGGATCGCACGCGGTCTCGTAACGGCCGGCCAGATCCGTGTCCGAGATGTCCTGCGCCCCGCCAAGGCATTCGGTGACGTTCTCACCGGTGATCTCGACGTGAATGCCACCGGGATGGGTTCCCAGGGCGCGGTGCACCTCGAAGAAGCCCTGCACCTCGTCGACGATGCGATCGAAGTGGCGGGTCTTGAAGCCGGTCGATGCCTCGTGGGTGTTGCCGTGCATCGGATCGCACTGCCAGATCACCTGGTGGCCCGTGGCCTGAACCTTCTCGATGATCGGGGGCAGCAGATCGCGCACCTTGTTGTTGCCCATCCGCGTCACCAGGGTCAGTCGTCCGGGCTCGTTGTTCGGGTCCAGCCGCTCGACGTATTCGACGGCCATCTCCGGCGTCGTGGTCGGGCCCAGCTTGACCCCGATCGGGTTGGCGATCACCTCGGCCAGCGCCACGTGCGCCCCGTCGAGCTGCCGCGTGCGCTCACCGATCCAGAGGTAGTGCGCGGACTGGTCGTACAGCTTGGGCGGCCCGTCCGGGTTCTCGGCGGGATCGGCCAGCCGCAGCATCGCGCGCTCGTAGTCGATCACCAGTGCCTCGTGGCTGGCGAAGATGTCGGCGGTCTGCAGATTACGGTCGGCCACCCCACAGGCGGACATGAAGTTCAGGCCCCGGTCGATCTCCCCGGCCAGGGCCTCGTAGCGGGCGCCTGCGGGCGAGGTCCGGACGAACTCGCGGTTCCAGTTGTGCACCAGGTGCAGCGACGCCAGTCCGGACGAGGTCAGCGCGCGGACCAGGTTCATCGCCGCGCTCGCATTGGCGTAGGCGCGCACCAGCCGCGACGGATCGTGCTCGCGCACCGCGGCGTCCGGGGCGAAGCCGTTGATCATGTCGCCGCGGTAGGACTTCAGGCCCAGCGCGTCGAGATCTGACGACCTCGGCTTGGCGTACTGACCCGCGATCCGGGCGACCTTGACCACCGGCATGCTGGCGCCGTAGGTCAGCACGACAGCCATCTGCAGCAGGGTGCGGATGTTGGCCCGGATGTGCGGCTCGGTGTTGTCGACGAAGGTCTCCGCGCAATCGCCGCCCTGCAGAAGGAAGGCCTCGCCGCGCGCCACGTCGGCGAGCAGGCTCTTGAGCTTCTCGATCTCCGACGGCACGGTGACCGGGGGAACACTCTCCAGGACGGTGCGCATGGCCTTCGCCGCGTCCGGGTCCCAGCTGGGCTGCTGCACAGCCGGCTTGGCCAGCGCCGAATCGAGCCGTTGACGCAGCTCGTCGGTCAGCGGAGGCAGCGGCGGCAGCTCGTCGATGGGGATGTCAACGGTCCAGTTCACCCGTTCATGGTAGCCGCCGGTGAAGGGCTGTTTTCAGGGTTGGGTCCTGCCGGATTCCCGAGCCGGAGCCAACCCCATTCCCGTCATCAGCTGGAACCGGTGCAGGTTGTGCCGCGCGTCGACCAGCGCGTCGTGGGCCTCGGTCGGCCGCGGTGGCATCCGCGGTGATCCCCGGTCCTCCCAGAATTGGCGCAACTCGCGGGTGAACCGCGGCATCGCCGGAGGCAGATCGGTCATCGGGCCCCACAGCTGGCACAGCACCACGTGGTCGTAGGCACCCACCCAGGCCCACAACTCGATCGGTTCGTCACCGTCGATGTCGAAGAAGTCCTCCAGCTCCGACCGGATCTGCCGCCGCGATCGCCACAGCTGCGAAGACGGGGACGGCAGTTTGGGGAGCACGTGCTTGCGCACCCACCGACCCGCCCGGTCCGGATTGAACTCTGTCGAGATCGCGTAGTACTCGCGGCCGTCCTCGGCGGCCACACCGATCGAGATCAACTCGATGGTGCGACCGTCGTCGATGAACTCGGTGTCGTAGAAGTAGCGCATCAGCCGATCGGTCCAGTCTTCTCGTCCAGGGCTGCCCGTGGCTGGGCGGGCGCGGGGGCCGCATGGATCTCCCGATCGAGCTGCGCATCGACGGCCGCGTCGTCGGGGAACTTCGGCATACCGGTGATCGCGTCCTGCAACCACAGCTTGGCCTGCACGACGGGCCGGCGCAGCCAGCGCTCCCGTTCCAGCGCGCGGTGCATCTTGCGGGGACGGCTGGTGTAGCGCCAGCGTGCCCACGGCGCATGCGGCCGCGACAGCCGCACCGCCCCGACGAACAACAACGGGGTAATGAACATGCCCACCAATCCAGTCCACACCTTGCCTTTGAGCAGGACGACCACCGCCAGCGCCAGGGTCAGCACCGCCACCGCGACCACGATCGCGCGCATGGCCGGCGACTGGTCTTCGCGCCAGATACCGATATCAAAGAATGACAGCGGGTTGAAACCCAGGATCAGCAGCCCCGCCACGGCCACGGCGGCGAACACCGCATCCACCGAGGTGCGGCCGTCCTCGGCCCAGTACACGTCCGACAGGTGCAGGATCAGCGCGAACTCGTCGAGCACCAGGGCCGCGCCGATGCCGAAGAACACCGCGGCCACGGTGAATTCCGGTACGCCGCCGTTGACCGCGAGCGTCACCATCGTCACCCCCGACACCATCACCAGCACCACGCCGATCACCATGTGGTGGATGTGCAGCGAACCGTGGCCCATGTTCCGGGGCTGCCACCACCTGGGCGGTCGTTCGCTGTCGGCATTCCTGCGGATGTAACGCACCACGATGCGGGTCACGAAGAACGTGAGAATGAACGCCACCAGGCAGCACAGCAGCGGCAGGCGATCGCGGGTCAGGAATTCGAGGTGGACGGTCGCGTGCACGCACAGAACTTACGCCGACCTGCGCGCGTCGCGAGTGCGGATGCGCCCACACGGGGTCGCCCCCGATAGTCTGTTGAGGACATGAGTAAGCGGCAGTCGCCCGGCGGGGCTGGTTGGGCACCGACGATCGGGTGGCGGCTTTTTCAGTTGCTCACAGTGGCCGGGTTGATCCTGGTCGGCTGGCGGCTACTGGGTCACGTGCCCTATCGCATCGACATCGACGTGTACCGGATGGGCGGACGGGCCTGGTTGGACAACCAGCCGCTCTACGCCGACGGCGCGATTTTCCACACCCAGGGCGGCCTCGACCTGCCGTTCACCTATCCCCCGCTGGCGGCGATCATGTTCGCGCCGTTCGCCTGGCTCTCGCTACCCGCGGCCAGCGTCGCGATCACCGCAACCACGCTGGCGCTCCTGGTCGTCTCGATGGTCATCGTGCTCACCCGGCTGAACGTCTGGCCGGAGACCACGATCACCTCGGAGCCGGCCTGGCTGCGCCGCTGCTGGCTGGCGATCGCGCTCGTGGTGCCTGCCGTCATCTGGCTGGAGCCGATCCGGTCCAACTTCGAGTTCGGCCAGATCAACGTGGTGCTGATGACGTTGGTGGTCGCCGACTGCGTACCGCGCCGCACTCCGTGGCCGCGCGGCATGCTGCTGGGCCTGGCGATCGCGCTCAAGCTCACTCCCGCGGTGTTCCTCCTCTACTTCCTGCTGCGCCGCGACGTCCACACCCTGCTGCGGACCGCCGCTGCCGCGGTGGTGGCGACGCTCGCCGGATTCGTGCTGGCCTGGACGGACTCGATCGAGTACTGGACCGAGACGGTGCGCAACACCGACCGGATCGGTACGGCCACGCTCAACACCAACCAGAACATCGCCGGCACCCTGGCCCGGCTCGGCCTGTCCGAGGGTCCGCGGTTCGTGTTGTGGGTGGCCCTCTGTTTCGCTGTGCTGGCCCTGACGGTCTGGGCGGCCCGACGGGTCCTGCGATCCGGCACCGATGAGGCCCCGGTGGTCGCGCTGATCTGTGTGGCGATGTTCGGCCTGGTGGTGTCGCCGGTGTCGTGGTCGCATCACTGGGTCTGGTCGCTACCCACCCTGCTGGTGACCGGCGTGCTCGCCTATCGGATGCGCCAGACGCATCTGGCCGCGCTGTATCTGGCCCTGGTGACCGTGATCGGCCTCGCCCTCATGGTGTGGACGCCCATCGCGCTGTTGACCCCGCATCACGAGACGGCGGCGTCGGTGGTGCGGCAGCTGGCCGGTGATTCGTACCTGTGGTGGGCGCTGGCGGTCATCGTCGTCATCGGCGCCGTGTCCACCTCCAGGGCCGCCGAGCCCACCGATGTGGCCGCGGCCCCGCTGGTTCCGCTCAGCGGCGGCGAGACGTCCTAACCCGCTGCGGCGTGCGGCAGCCGAGACGCGGGCTTGCTCGCGTCGACCGGCTGGCCGTTGGTCTGCTGCGCGGTCTCCTTGATGGCGGCCGCGTAGATGTCGACGTACTCCTGACCGGACAGGTCCATCAGGTCGTACATCACCTCGTCGATCACGGCGCGCTCGATGAAGCGGTTACCGGCCAGGCCGTCGAACCGGCTGAAGTCCATCGGCTTGCCGAACCGGACCTCGACCCGGCCGAACCGCAGCCCCTTCGATCCGGGCGGGTTGACCACGTCGGTGCCGACCATGGCCACCGGGATCACAGGAACTCCGGTCTCCAGGGCCAGGCGGGCCAATCCGGTCTTGCCCTTGTAGAGACGGCCGTCCGGTGAGCGGGTGCCCTCGGGGTACATACCGAGCAGCTTGCCCTCGCCCAGGATGCGCTTGGCGGTGCTCAGGGCCGCCTGCGCCGAATCCGCATCGGTCCGGTCGATCGGCACCTGGCCGACGACGGTGTAGAACCAGGCCAGGAACCGGCCCTTGATCCCGGTGCCGGTGAAGTACTCCTGTTTGGCCAGGAACGTGATGCGCCGGCTGACCACCAGCGGCAGGTAGAAACTGTCCATCACCGCCAGGTGGTTACTGGCCAGGATGGCCGGCCCGTCACTCGGAACATGTTCCAGCCCAGTGATTTTGGGCCGGCCGAGGAGGGCCAGCAAGGGACCCAACAGGATGTACTTGAACAGCCAATACCACATGGACCCTCCACCTTGTGCGCACCGCGCAATGCTCTGCGACAACTGTACCCAGGCCATGTTGTGGCTACCACAGCAAGCCCTGGATGCCTGCTGAGTCTCAGCGATGCCTCAGTCTTCTACGGAGACCGGGATGTGCTGGTAGCGACCGGGAGGCGGCGGGGGCGGGTAATCGTCGGGCGGCGGCGCGTCTGGCCCACCGTCAGGTGGCGGGCTACCTCCGCCGGGGCCGTTATCCGGCCCGTCGCCGCCGAACCCGTCGCTCCCGTCGTCGAGAACCGCGCGGATCACCGTCAGCAGGGCCACGCTGTGTTCGGCGATCACCGAGAGCAGCGGATGCTGTTCACCGTTGACCACCGCCGCCAGTGCGCACACCGGGCACCACACCTGCTGGCACTTGCCGGGGCTGCTGTCGGCCGACGCCGCGAAATTGGCCGCCGCCAACCGCACCGCCGGATCCAGCCGGTCCAGAATGTCCTGCGCCAATTGCCGCAGCTCCGAACCCAGCTCGGGATGAGACCCCGTCATGCCGGCCACACCTCCGGATTCGGACGAAAACGTACCGTCAGCTCGCTACCCCGCAATTGCGCGTCTGTCACGATGCACCGACGCAGGACAGAGGCCAACCGCACCCGGCGCCGCATTCCCGCGACGCCGATGATCAAGTCATCATCGACGCGACCCAGCGTGAGGCCGGCCGAATCGATCTGCGGCAACTCTAGCCGCAATCGGTACACAGCTTCGAGTCCAGACCCCGACTCCCGATCGACGACGGGCCGCAACGGACCCGGAGGCGGCGACCCGTCACGCCGTCGAGCACTGTCGATCAGCTCCCCCAGCGCCTTGGCGCCGATCGGTTCCCCCGGAACGTGCGGCACGAGCACCAGCTGCACATCGCCGATCGTGGCATCGAGATCCTCGAGCACCGCCTGCTGCTCGGCGATCCGCTCTGTGTACCAGTCGAACGCGGGATGCGCGGGAAGATTGTGGTACTCGAACGAATCATCTTGCACCAAAATCTGATTGACGATGATCTCGGCTACATCGACACCCATCAGAGCCAGCGACCCCAAGGTCCGCGAGGCCTCTGCCGCCACCACTCGCTCGGGGGTGAGCACCAGGTGCGCACTCACCCTGGAGCCGTCGGTGAGCAGGGTCCCGAGCCGGCGGATTCCGGAGTCGACGCGTTCGAGCAGGGTCACGATGGCCGCACTGACCGCATCTCTGCCCTGACTGCTCCTCGCGTGCGCAGAAGAACCCGACAGCCGGCGGTGCCGCGGCCAGGCCCGTTCCAGATACAGGCCGAAGGTCTCCGGCAGCGTCAGCATCCGCAGGGCATCCGCCGTCGAGGCGCAGTCCACCACCACGTGATCCCAGTGTCCGGACTCGGCGAGCTCGCCCACCTCGTGCAGCCCGAGCACTTCCTGGATTCCCGGAAGCGCCGAAAGTTCTTCGGGGGCAACATCTCCCAGATCTGACTCGGGGAAACGTGCCGCCAGCGGGCCGGCCGTCTCGACCCAGCGCGCGCCGAGCAGGGCCAGTGTGTCGAGTGCGAGCGCGTCCAGGACACCGCCCTCGTCGGACAGTCCCGTATCCAGATCACTGAGCACGCGGGTAGGGCTCCGCTCCCCTGTGGGAGCGAGCGCGATCCCCAGGACATCGCCGGTGGAATGCGCCTGATCGGTGGACACGATCAGCACCCGCCGGCCGGAAGCCGCGTCGCGAACCGCGGTGGCTGTCGCCAGCGTCGACTTACCTACTCCGCCCTTACCGACGAACAGGCTGATCCTCGCGGGAGAAGGTGAGCTCCCTTCCGGCGAAGTCACTCAGCCTCTGCTCGTTTCTTGAGGTCTTTGAGCGCCGTGTCGGTGAGCCTGCGCTCAGCCTTGCGCTTGAGCAGCCCGATCATGGGGATGATGAGGTCGACCGACAACTCATAGGTGACCTCGGTGCCGGATCCCTTGGGCGCCAAGCGGTATGCGCCTTCCAGCGACCGCAACAACGAACTGGACACCAAGGACCAGGTCACCGAGGTGCGATCAGCAGGCCACACGTAGGCCAGCACCATCGTGTCCTTGAGCACCGCGGCGTCGAGCACCAGCCGGGCGGTCTTCGGATTGCCCTGCGCGTCGGTCTCCAGGACCTCGGCTTCCTTGTATTCGGCGACCCACTGCGGATACGAGCCGATATCGGCGATGACATCCATCACCGTCACCGGATCAGCGTCGATGTAGATGGTCTGTGTCGTCTTGTCGGCCACCGCATCGCCCTATCTCCCCGCACGCGGGGTTCCCCTACTTCCCCCGCCAGGCGGGGGTGCTCTGGCTCTCGCCGAGAAATCTACCCTCCCGCAGATAGACCCGGTCAAACACGCCAGACGTCAGGCCAGTCGGGACACCCCGACCGGGCGAGTCGACTCCAACCGCTGCTTGATACCGAAGGACATCACCTTGCCCGCCACCCGGCGTTGGTGGTTCATCTTCGCCAGATCCATCTCGGCCAACTGCTTGGCCGTGGCGCCGGACGGTTCGGCGTGCAGGAAGTAGTGCAGCACCACACCGTCCATCACCTCCTCCAGCCAGACCTCCATCGTGCCGGTCAGCGCGCCGGTCACAGTCCAGCGGTGGCCCTTGTCGGCGCGGTCCTCGACGACCTTGAGTACCAGGTCCGGCCACCACCGCCGCCAGCTGGCGGGATCGGCGACCGCGGCGCCCACGGCGACCGGATCGGCGCAGACGAACGTCTCGTCGGCGATCTGAATGCTGTTCATCGCGGACTAGCTTCACACATGCGTGATCGCCTGCATACCGGGGCCGACTAGGCTGACCCGCAAAGCCGGTACCACAAGCCTGGAGGGCAAGATCGTGCGTGAGTCAGTGCGGGAATACAGCGTGCCCGCGTCTTTTGCCGTCGGCGAGCACGACAGCGTCGTCAGCTCGGTATCCGCACACGCGGCAGACACCCCCGACCACGTCATCTTCCGGCGTCTGGTCGACGGGGCATGGACTGATGTGACCTGCGCCGAAGCAGCCGACCAGATTCGTTCGGTCGCCCTGGGCCTGATCGCCGAGGGAATCCAACCCGGTGATCGCGTGGCCATCCTGTCGGCGACCCGCTACGAGTGGCCGATCATCGACTTCGCGATCCTGTCGGTCGGCGCGGTGACCGTGCCGATCTACGAGACCTCCTCGGCCGAACAGGTGCGGTTCGTCCTCGACAACTCCGCGGCGCGGATCATCTTCGCCGAGACCGACGCGCACGCCGAGACCGTGGAACAGCTCCGCGGTCAGCTGCCCGAGCTGCGCAAGGTGCTGCGGATCGACGGCGCAGGCACGCCCGCGCTGGAAGCCATGGCCGAAGCCGGCAAGTCGACCGACGTCGCCGAACTCGACAAGCGCCTGGCCGGAATCCGGTCGGCCGACCCGGCCACCCTCATCTACACCTCCGGGACCACCGGCCAGCCCAAGGGCTGCCAGCTGACCCACTCGAACCTGCTCTACGAGATCCGCGGGGCCAAGTCCTGCTTCCCGACCGAGCTGGCCCCGGGTGAGCGGATGCTGGTGTTCCTGCCGCTGGCCCACGTGCTGGCCCGGGCCATCACCATCGCGGCCTTCACCAACAAGGTCACCCTCGGCTTCACCAGCGACATCAAGAACCTGGTCCCGACCTTCGGCGTGTTCAAGCCGACGCTCGTCGTCTCGGTCCCCCGCGTGTTCGAGAAGGTCTACAACACCGCCGAGCAGAACGCGCGCAACGACGGCAAGGGCAAGATCTTCTCGATCGCCGCCGACACCGCGATCGAGTGGAGTAAAGCCCAGGACGAGAAGGGCGGCGCCGGTCTGCTGCTGCGCGCCAAGCACGCCGTGTTCGACAAGCTGGTCTACGGCAAGCTGCGGGCGGCGCTCGGCGGTGAATGCCGGGCGGCGATCTCCGGCGGCGCACCGCTGGGCGCGCGGCTGGGCCACTTCTATCGCGGTGTGGGACTGAGCATCTACGAGGGTTACGGCCTCACCGAGACCAGCGCGGCCATCACCGTGAACCGGGTCAACGACCTCAAGGTCGGCTCGGTCGGCAAGTTGATGCCCGGCAACAGCATGCGTATCGCCGAGGACGGCGAGCTGCTGGTCAAGGGCGGCGTGGTGTTCAGCGGCTACTGGGGCAACGAGACCGAGACCAATGCTGTCTTCACCGATGGCTGGTTCCACACCGGCGATCTGGGCGCCATCGACGACGACGGCTTCCTGACCATCGTCGGGCGCAAGAAGGAAATCATCGTGACCGCGGGCGGCAAGAACGTCGCACCCGCGCTGCTCGAGGATCGGCTGCGGGCCCACCCGCTGATCAGCCAGGCGATGGCCGTGGGCGATCAGCAGCCGTTCATCGCCGCGCTCATCACCATCGACCCGGAGGCGTTCCCCGGGTGGAAGCAGCGCAACGGGAAGGACGGGGGCGCCTCGGTCGGCGATCTGGCCGACGACCCGGACCTGCTGGCCGAGATCGACCTGGCGGTCAAGGAGGCCAATCAGGCGGTGTCGCATGCCGAGTCGATCCGCAAGTTCCGGATCCTGCCCGTCGATTTCACCGAGGACACCGGTGAGCTGACCCCGACGCTGAAGGTCAAGCGCAAGGTGGTGGCCGAGAAGTTCGCCACCGACATCGCGGCGCTGTACGGCTGATCCCGCGGGCTCAGCCCGAGAGCAGCCCGGTCAGCCGGGCGCCCTGAGAGCGCCACTGCCAGTTGTCGACTGCCCAGTGGCGTCCGGCCACGCCCATCGCCGCAGCGCGGCCGGGATCGGCGAGCAGGTCGCCGACTGCTGTCGCCACCGCCGCCACATCGGTGCCGTCCACCACGGTCCCGGTCTGGCCGTCGAGCACGGTTTCCGGCGCACCGCCCGAGGTCCCGGCGATCACCGGCACCCCGCACGCCGAGGCCTCCAGGTAGACGATGCCCAACCCTTCTACGTCCAGGCCTGCCCCCCGGGTACGGCACGGCATGGCGAACACATCGGCCATCGCATGGTGGGCGGGCAGTTCCGCGGCGGGCACCGCACCGGTGAAGGTGACGTCGGAGGTCACGTCGTGCGTGTGCGCGAGTTGTTGCAAGGTCGGCAGATACGGTCCCCCGCCGACGATGACCAGCGCCGCGTCGGGAATGCGGCGCCGGATGGCGGGCCAGGCACGGATGAGCATGTCTTGGCCCTTGCGCGGCACCAGGCGGGAAAGGCACACCACCACCGGGCGCTGCCCCAGCCCGTAGCGGGCCCGCAACTCGGCCCGGGCCACCGAATCGGGCACGAAGCGATCGGTGTCGACGCCGGGCGACAGACGTTCCAGCGCCGCATGGGGACCGAAGGCCGACGCGAACCTGCCGCGGGTATAGCGGCTGATGAACGTCACGACGTCGGCGTCGTCTCCGATCCGGCGCAGTGCGCTGCGCGCCACCGGCAGCATCGACCAGCCGACCTCGTGACCATGGGTGCTCGCCACCACGCGCCCGGCCCCGGCCCGCCGGGCCAGTGGGCCCAGCAGCGCGAGCGGCGCGGCCGCGCCGAACCACACCGTCTCGATGTCGTTCTCGGCGATCAACCGCTGCATGCGGATCGCCACGGTCGGTTCGGGCACCATCAGCGAGGTGGGATGCCGCACCACGCGATAGCCGGCCGCGGCGGCCCGCTCGTCGTAGTCGGCGGCGCCCTTCCATTTCGGTGCGTACACCGTGAGCTCGTGCGAGCCGTCACGCACCAGCTCACCGACGAATGCCTCCAGGTACGACTGGATACCGCCGCGACGCGGTGGAAAGTCGTTGGTGACCAACAAAACCCGCGTCATCGCGGCTGACTGTCCATGCGCGATCCGGCTGCGCTCCGTCTGCTCCCCATCGGCGACAGGCTATCCGGTCAGCCAGTGCCGCCACCCGGCAACCACGGCGTCGAGGTCGGAACCCAGCGTCTCGCGTATCGCGGTGGGCACATCCGGGTGACCGTGCCCACAGGCGCGCAGGTACAGCTCACGCAGCTTCGGAACGCCGTACGCGTCGGCCACGTAGCGGCTGAACCACCACGCCCGGTCGTAGGCCAGGCTGCGGGCGGCGCCGGGTGTGTCGAGGTCCGTATCGGTGGGCACTTGGGCCAGGACCGCGGCGTCGGCCGGTGCCGCGGTGGGCGGCCTGCCGACATAGTCGGCCACGCCTTCGGTGAGCCACCGCGGTGCGTCGGCCGCGGTCGCCGACCGGGCTGCGTAATGGAACAGCTCGTGGCGCAAGACAATTCGTAACGCGGCCGGGCTCATGCCTGCGGCGCCGGGGGCGAACATGATGCGCGCAGCGGTGGTGGTCGCGGCGATGTCGGGGGCTCCGCCGGCCAGTACCCGGAACTGCTGATCAGACCCTGCGACCGCGATCTCGATGTCCCGCGGCCAGTCCGGACCCCAGAACGCGGTCACCGTGGCGGCGGCCTCACCGAGTTCGGAGCCGAGGCGGCTCAGCAGGGCCTGCGATTGCGTTCCGCCCAGGGCCAGCAGCCGCGCGGTGCGCCCGTCGGGCAGCACCGACACGGTTTCCGGATCGGGTTGCGGAGCGGTGGATACGACGGTGGTGTTCGACGCGGCCGGCGGCGGGGACGGGCGTGGGCCCGGCGATGACCTCCACAGCAGCGCCGCCGCCAAGGCCAGTTCGACCAGGAGTACCGCTACCAGCAGGCGCCGCCGGGCGGTCGGGGGGACGCCGTTGTCGAGGCGCTCGGTACCGACGGACTCGTCAGTAACGACGGACGTTGTAGATCGGCGCATTGTTGACCGGGGCGACCCGAACCGGGGTGCCGTAGGTCGACGCGTGCACCATCATCCCGTCGCCGATGTAGATGCCCACATGGGAGGCATCGGAGTAATAGGTCACCACGTCGCCCGGCTGCATCGAGTCCGCCGAGACCGGCTGGCCTCCGCGGGCCATGGCCTGGCTCGAATGCGGCAGCGCGATGCCGGCGTGCTGGAACGCCCACATCACCAGACCTGAGCAGTCGAAGGAGCTGGGACCGGCCGCACCCCAGGAGTAAGGCGAACCGATCCGGCTCAACGCCGCCTGGATGACGGTGCCGGAATGGCCGCCGTCTCCACCGGGCAGCGCACCCTCCGGCGGGGCGACGTCACCGGGCGGAATCCCGTTCGGCGGGTCAGCCAAGATCGCGGGATCCTGCGCCGGCGGCAACGCCTCGGGCGCGGGCACCGGCGGGGTCGGCGGCAGGGCCGTCATCGCTTCCCGCTGGGCCGGGCTGAGCGCCTGGTACTGCGATTTGACGATCGCGATCTGCACCTGAAGCTGGCTTTGCTTGGATTGCAGGTCGGCGCGCACTGCGGCGGCCTGCTCGGCTGCGGTCTTGGCGTCGGCGGCCGATTTCGCCGACTCCTTCTCGGCCAATGCGGCCTTTTCGCCCACCGAGCGGAAGTTCTTCATCTGCGCCGACATCTCGGTCGCCATCACGCGCTGCACCGCGAGTTGCTCGATCAGCTGCTGCGGCGAGCCGGCAGTCAGGATCGCATCCACACCCGAGGTACGACCCCCCATGTACTGGGCTGCAGCTACCTTGTTGACCGAAGTCTGAAAGATTGCCAGCTGCGACTTGGCGTCGTCGACCGCCGCGGTGTCGTCGGCATGCTTCTTTTCCGCACTCTCCTGTGCGGCAAGCTTGTTGTTCAGATCCAGCTGCGCCGAGTGCATGGCCTCGGTGGTCTGCTCGGCCTGGCGAGACAGCTCATTGAGCTTTGCCATCGCATCGTCGGCGGGATCGGCCTGCGAACTCGCGGCCAGGAAGCCGGATATCAAGGTCAAGCCCGCGATTGCACCTGCAATGGGTCGCTTGACACGACTTGTGGGCCGGTGCGCGCGCTCGTGCCTCAAGTTTTCGTCCTCACAACTGGGAATACCGAGCCGCCTCGAACTGCTCTTAGGTCTCAGATAGGTTACGAAACGGCATCGGGCTTGTCCAACAGAAGCTGCAAATTTAACAGCCCTCCCTGGATATTTTCCTGTGCACGAAGCGCTGCGTGTCGTCAGGCGACTCCGGATCTGCCGCTCCGGTGAATCGGAACGAGTCGCAGCCGCGGCGCAAGGCCCACGTCAGCGAGCACTTCCAGGGCCTGCCGCTCGTCATCCAGCAAAGTTTCCGGCACTCCGAGCAACACACTCACGACGCAGTCCTGGCACCCGGGCCCGCGAACCGCGCAATCGTCGCAGTCGATGGTCACGCCGCCGGGGCCCAGCTCGTCGGGGCAGGGCTCGTCGGCATAGGACCAGTCGTCCCGCCGTACTCCGCTCATCTTGACCGTCCTCTCGATCGGTGTTGGGCGCACGCTATCGCCGGGCACCGACAAGTGACGGCGCGCCGAGGAGCCGCGACACGCGGAAGGCCGGCCGCAGTTTGTCGGGGCCTGGACCTACCGTCATCGACATGGGCCAGCGCAACATCGCCGAAGCGGGGCAGCTGGCCCTGAGTCTGGGCGCCGGCCTGGATCCTGACTTCGCCCCCTCCCTCGCCGACACCACCTTCGTGGTGGTGGACCTGGAGACCACCGGGGGCCGGGCCACCGCGAAGGCACCGGGCGACGCCTACGACGCCATCACCGAGATCGGCGCGGTCAAGGTTCGTGGCGGCGAGGTGCTCGGCGAGCTGGCCACCCTGGTCGATCCCGGCCGCGCCATCCCGCCGCAGATCGTCGAGCTCACCGGTATCACCACGGCGATGGTGCGCGACGCTCCGAAGATCGACAGCGTCCTGCCCGCGTTTCTCGAGTTCTCCCGGGGGGCGGTACTGGTCGCCCACAACGCCGGATTCGACATCGGGTTCCTGCGCGCGGCCGCCCAGCGGGCGGAGCTGGACTGGCCCCGGCCCCCGGTGCTGTGCACGGTGAAACTCGCCCGCCGCGTGCTGACCCGGGACGAGGCGCCCAGCGTGAAACTGTCGGCACTGGCCCGGCTGTTCGGTGCGTCCACCACGCCCACCCACCGTGCCCTCGACGACGCCCGCGCCACCGTCGACGTCCTGCACGGCCTCATCGAACGGGTCGGCAATCAGGGCATCCACACCTTCGCCGACCTCAAGAACTACCTACCCGACGTCACACCGGCCCAGCGCCGCAACCGCTCGCTCGCCGACCGGCTGCCGAACCGGCCAGGCGTCTACCTCTTCCGCGGCCCCTCCGACGAGGTGCTCTACGTCGGCACCGCGGTCGATCTGCGACGGCGGGTCCGGCAGTACTTCACCGGCGCCGATCCGCGAGCGCGGATGAAGGAGATGGCCTCGCTGGCGCGCGTGGTCGACCACGTCGAGTGCGCCCACGACCTTGAGGCCGGAGTGCGTGAGCTGCGTCTGCTCGCGGCCCACGCACCGCCGTACAACCGGCGGTCCAAGTTTCCGCAGCGTTGGTGGTGGGTGGCGCTCACCGACGAGGCGTTCCCGAGGTTGTCGGTGGTGCGAAATCCCGGTCACCGCACCGCTTTCGGACCGTTCTCCGCCCGTTCCGACGCCGTGCAGTCGGCCATCCTGCTGGCCCGGTTCACCGGCGTGCGCACCTGCACGGCCCGCTTCGGCGCGGCCGCCACCCACCGCTGCCCCGAGGTGGAGCTGTCCCCGTGCCCGGCCCCACAGGACATCGGGGCCGCGCCGTACGGGGACGCCGTGCAACGCGCCACCGCGCTGATCGACGGCACCGACCACTCCGCCCTGGCGGCGACATTGGCTCACATCGGCGAACTGGCCGCGGCCCGGCGCTACGAGACCGCCGCCAGGACGCGCGATCACGCGGCGGTGGCCATCGAGGTGCTGTGGCGGGGGCAGCGGTTACGTGCCCTGGCCGATCTGCCCGAACTCGTGGCCGCCCGCGCGGACGGCAACGGCGGCTGGCATTTCGCGGTGATCCGCTACGGCCAACTGGCCGGTGCGGGCACCGCGCAGCGCGGTGTGCCGCCGATGCCGGTGGTGGACGCGATCTGCGCGGCCGCGCAGGTGATCCTGCCCACCGCAACACCTTTGGGTGGCGCACTGGTCGAGGAGACTGCGCTGATCGCCCGCTGGCTGACCGCACCGGGTGTGCGCATCGTGCGTACCGAAGGCGGCCCGGACGGGGATGCCGAGACAGCCGGCGGCTACGCGACACCGATCGGCGCGGCGGGCCGCTATGCGCAGTGGGCGGCCACCGCCCGCTCGGCCCGATTGGCCGCGGCCCAGCAGCAGAACTCAGAACTGGAGACTGAACCGCACCCAACGCGCGAGCAGTTGTTCGGCCGCACCCGAGTCGATGGCCTCGGTGGCCCGCGCCAGACCGGCCTCCCACGCCGGCACCCACTTGGCGTCGCTGGCTAGCCCGGCATGGGCGACCATGGCGCCTGCCGCGTTGAGCACCACCGCGTCACGCACCGGCCCCTTGGCCCCACCCAGCACCGCGCGTGCCTCGGCGGCATTGGCGGTGGCGTCACCACCGACCAACTCACTGATGTCGGCACGCTTGAACCCGAAGGCCGCCGGATCGAACTTCAACCGGTCCACCGTCCCGGCCTGAACGCGCCAGATGGTGCTGGTGGTCGTGGTGGTCAGCTCGTCCAGGCCGTCGTCGCCGTGCACGACCAGGACGCTGGAACCGCGGGCCGCATACACCCCGGCCATCACCTCGGCCAGGTCGTCGAATGCGCAGCCGATCAGCCCGGCCCGGGGCGCGGCCGGATTGGTCAGCGGTCCAAGCAGATTGAAGACCGTCGGAACGCCGATCTCCCGGCGCACCACCGAGGCGTGCCGATACGACGGGTGGAACTGGGGCGCGAAGGCGAACCCGATGCCGATCTCGGCGACACTGCGGGCCACCTCGTCCGGGCCCAGGTCGATCCGCACCCCGAGTGCCTCCAGGGTGTCGGCACCGCCCGACAACGAGGACGCCGCCCGATTGCCGTGCTTGATCACGGGAACACCGCAGGCCGCCACCACGATGGCCGCCATGGTCGACAGGTTGACCGTGTTGGCTCCGTCGCCGCCGGTACCGACGATGTCGACGGTCTCGTGACCGATCTGGTCGGTCGGCACCCGCCGGGCGTGCGACAACATGATGTCGGCCAGCTCCCCGACCTCCGCCGAGGTCGGCCGCTTCATCTTCATCGCCACCGCGAAGCCGGCGATCTGGGCCGGGGTCGCGACCCCCGTCATGATCTGGTCCATGGCCCAGCCCGCATAACCGTTGGGCAGGCTCTGCTCTGTCGTCAGGCGCCCGAGGATGAGCGGCCACGTCGGCGCCGGCACAGATGCGGACGCGGACGAGAACTGAGGAGAAGATGCAGGAGCCACCGCCGAATGCTATCGCCCGGGCGGGACTCGACTCCGGGGCGCGGGGAACCCAACGCGACACGAATCCGACCAATTGCTCGACCCGGGTGGAGTTCGACAACTACAAAGCGTCATACTTGCGGATGTGACGAGCGCTGTAGGTACCTCGGGAACGGCAATCACGTCGCGCGTTCATTCGCTGAACCGGCCGAACATGGTCAGTGTCGGCACCATCGTGTGGCTTTCCAGTGAACTCATGTTCTTTGCTGGACTCTTCGCGATGTATTTCACGGCGCGCGCGCAAGCCGGTGGCAACTGGCCGCCCGAGCCGACCGAACTCAATTTGGCCCTTGCTGTTCCGGTGACGTTGGTCCTGATCGCGTCATCCTTTACCTGCCAGATGGGCGTGTTCGCCGCTGAGCGCGGCGACGTGTTCGGGCTGCGCCGGTGGTATGTGATCACGTTCCTGATGGGCCTGTTCTTCGTACTGGGCCAGGGATACGAGTACATCCACCTGGTCGAGCACGGCACCACCATCCCGGGCAGTGCCTACGGATCGGTCTTCTATCTGGCGACCGGTTTCCACGGCCTGCACGTGATCGGCGGATTGGTTGCGTTCATCTTGCTGCTGGCCCGCACCAAGATGAGTAAGTTCACGCCCGCGCAGGCCACCGCGGCGATCGTCGTCTCGTACTACTGGCACTTCGTCGACATCGTCTGGATTGCGCTGTTCGCCACCATCTACTTCGTCCGATGATCGGCCGGCCGATGTTCGATTCGATGAGAAGGGGTTCGATGACCAGCAAGTCGCGCCGACGACTGCGCCGACGACTGTCAGCAGGTCTCCTGCTGTTGGTCGGCCTGTCAGTCGCAGGTGGTGTTGCGGCCACGCTGACACCCACACCGCAGGTCGCAGTCGCCGACGAATCTCAGTCGGCGCTGCTGCGCACGGGTAAGCAACTGTTCGACACGTCGTGCGTCTCCTGCCACGGCGCCAACCTGCAGGGTGTGCCCGACCGCGGGCCCAGCCTGATCGGCACCGGCGAAGCCGCGGTGTACTTCCAGGTGTCGACCGGTCGTATGCCCGCGATGCGCGGTGAGGCCCAGGCACCGTCCAAGCCCGAGCACTTCGACGAGAACCAGATCGACGCCCTCGGCGCGTTCGTCCAGGCCAACGGTGGCGGCCCCACCGTGATCCGCGACGAGAACGGTGCCGTGGCCCAGGAATCGCTGATCGGGTCCGACGTGGCCCGTGGCGCGGACCTGTTCCGGCTGAACTGCGCGTCCTGCCACAACTTCACCGGCAAGGGCGGCGCACTGTCCTCCGGCAAGTACGCGCCCGACCTCGGTGACACCAAGCCGGCGCAGATCTACACCGCGATGCAGACCGGCCCGCAGAACATGCCCAAGTTCTCGGACCGGCAGCTCTCGCCGGAAGAGAAGCGCGACATCGTCGCCTACGTCCGCGAGTCGGCTGAGACCCCCAGCTACGGCGGCTACGGCCTCGGCGGTTTCGGCCCCGCTCCTGAGGGCATGGCGATGTGGATTATCGGAATGGTCGCCGCTATCGGCGTGGCAATGTGGATCGGGGCACGAGCATGACCGACAACACCCCGAAGATTCCCAGCGACGACGAGCTCGCCTCGATGTCGCGTGAGGAGCTCGTCGAACTCGGCGGCAAGATCGACGGCGTCGAGACCATCTTCAAGGAGCCGCGCTGGCCGGTCCCCGGCACCAAGGCGGAGAAGCGCACCGAGCGGCTGGTCGCGTACTGGCTTCTGCTCGGCGGGCTTTCGGGCCTGGCGCTGCTGCTGGTCTTCCTGTTCTGGCCGTGGGAGTACCAGCCCTTCGGTTCGGAGGGCGAGTTCCTCTACTCGCTGGCCACCCCGCTCTACGGCCTGACTTTCGGCCTGTCGATCCTCGCGATCGGCATCGGCGCGGTGCTGTTCCAGAAGAAGTTCATCCCCGAGGAGATCTCGGTTCAGGACCGCCACGACGGACGCTCCCCCGAGCTGCACCGCAAGACCATCGCGGCCAACCTGACCGACGCCCTCGAGGGCTCGACCGTCAAGCGCCGCAAGCTCATCGGCTTGTCGCTGGGCATCGGTCTCGGCGCATTCGGGGCCGGCACCCTGGTGGCGTTCATCGGCGGGTTGATCAAGAACCCGTGGAAGCCCGTCGTACCGACCGCCGAAGGCAAGAAGGCCGTGTTGTGGACCTCGGGCTGGACGCCCCGGTTCCACGGCGAGACCATCTACCTGGCTCGCGCGACCGGCCGTCCCGGCTCGTCGCCGTTCGTCAAGATGCGGCCCGAGGATCTCGATGCCGGTGGCATGGAGACCGTCTTCCCGTGGCGCGAGTCTGACGGCGACGGCACCACCGTCGAGTCCGAGCACCACCTCACCGAGATCTCGATGGGTGTGCGTAACCCGGTCATGTTGATCCGCATCAAGCCGGCCGACATGCCCCGCGTGGTCAAGCGGAAGGGCCAGGAGAGCTTCAACTTCGGTGAGCTGTTCGCCTACACCAAGGTCTGCTCGCACCTGGGCTGCCCCTCGTCCCTGTACGAGCAGCAGACCTACCGCATCCTTTGCCCGTGCCACCAGTCGCAGTTCGACGCGTTGCACTTCGCAAAGCCCGTATTCGGTCCGGCTGCGCGCGCGTTGGCGCAGCTGCCCATTACCATCGATAAAGACGGCTACCTGGTCGCCAACGGCGACTTCGTCGAGCCCGTCGGACCGGCATTCTGGGAGCGCAAATCATGAGCCCTGACCTTGCCAAGATCGCAGGAGCCCAAGGCGATGCGATCGATTCCCGCTACCACCCCTCGGCCGCGGTACGCCGCCAGCTGAACAAGGTGTTCCCCACCCACTGGTCCTTCCTGCTGGGTGAGATCGCGCTGTACAGCTTCATCGTGCTGCTGATCACCGGTGTCTGGCTGACGCTGTTCTTCGACCCGTCGATGGCACACGTCACCTATGACGGTGTGTACCAACCGCTGCGCGGTGTGCAGATGTCGCGGGCCTACGAGTCCGCACTCGACATCAGCTTCGAGGTCCGCGGCGGTCTGTTCGTCCGCCAGATCCACCACTGGGCCGCGCTGATGTTCGCCGCGTCGATCATGGTGCACATGGCTCGCATCTTCTTCACGGGTGCGTTCCGTCGCCCGCGTGAGGCCAACTGGGTGATCGGCTCTCTGCTGCTCATCCTGGCGATGTTCGAGGGTTACTTCGGCTACTCGCTGCCCGACGACCTGCTGTCCGGTATCGGTCTGCGCGCCGCACTGTCCTCGATCACCCTGGGCATGCCGATCATCGGCACCTGGCTGCACTGGGCGCTGTTCGGCGGGGACTTCCCCGGCGAGATCCTGATCCCGCGCCTGTACGCGCTGCACATCCTGCTGATCCCGGGCATCATCCTGGCCCTGATCGGCGCGCACATGGCGCTGGTGTGGTTCCAGAAGCACACCCAGTTCCCCGGCCCCGGCCGCACCGAACACAACGTGGTCGGCGTGCGCGTCATGCCGGTGTTCGCGGTGAAGTCGGGTGCGTTCTTCGCGATGATCACCGGTGTGCTCGGCCTCATGGGCGGCCTGCTGACGATCAACCCGATCTGGCAGTTGGGCCCGTACAAGCCGTCGCAGATCTCGGCCGGCAGCCAGCCCGACTTCTACATGATGTGGACCGAAGGCCTGGCGCGTATCTGGCCGGCCTGGGAGTTCTACCCGTTCGGCCACACCATCCCCGCGGTGGTCTGGGTCGCGTTGATCATGGGCGGTGTCTTCGGCCTGCTGATCGCCTACCCCTTCATCGAGCGGAAGGTGACCGGCGACGACGCGCACCACAACCTGCTGCAGCGTCCGCGTGACGTTCCGGTGCGTACGGCGATCGGCGCCATGGCGATCGCGTTCTACATGGTGCTGACCCTGGCCGCGATGAACGACATCATCGCGCTCAAGTTCCACATCTCGCTGAACGCGACGACCTGGATCGGCCGTATCGGCATGGTGGTGCTGCCGGGCATCGTGTACTTCATCGCTTACCGGTGGGCAATCTCCTTGCAGCGCAGCGACCGTGCGGTGCTTGAGCACGGCATCGAGACCGGCATCATCAAGCGCCTGCCGCACGGTGCCTACGTCGAGCTGCACCAGCCGCTGGGACCGGTGGACGATCACGGCCACCCGATCCCGCTGGAGTACCAGGGTGCTGCCCTGCCGAAGCGGATGAACAAGCTCGGTTCGGCCGGCTCACCCGGCACCGGTAGCTTCCTGTTCGCCGATCCGGCGGTCGAGCACGATGCGCTCACCGAGGCCGCACACGCCTCCGAGCACAAGGCACTGACCGCCCTGCGCGAGCAGCAGGACCGAAATGGCAACGGGGAGACCAACGGTCACCACTGACCACTCCCCTACCCCGAACAATCGCCGCAGCCTCTTCGAGAGGTTGCGGCGATTGTCGTATGTGCGGCCTATCGGTCCCCACGGTGCCGCGTACCGCCCGGGTCCTGCCTCGGCGAACGTCAGGACCATCCAGAAGGTGTGCCAGGGCTGGCCGTAGACGAAGCCGTGGTTCTCCGGACCCGGCCCGAGCCCGGGCTACACGTACGAAGCGCTGTGGCGCAGATCTGGCAGCGAAATCGCCGTGGCGCTACGGCACGTGAGCGGACGATCTGAGCTGTGCACGAGCACGACGCACCATCACCGTGGCGGTACTCATGGGCCTGACGTGTGTCCCGTTCTGAACCGAGGGGCCGGACCGGGTTTCAGGCCTCGTGCGGGCTCAGGACGGCAATGTGCCGAGTTGGCGCAGCGCCACGACCGGCAGCGCGACGATGCCCGCGGTGACCAGCGCGGCCAGGCCATAGAGACACCAGGCGGCGACGTTGCTCCCCGTGGCCATCAGATAGGTGGCCAGCCCGACGGCCGCGGTACCCAGGCCGATGCCGCAGGTGACCGCCAAGGTGAACCTCAGCCACACCGCCTCGGCGGCGGCGTTGGTCGCACCGGTACCCGCGGTGTAGCGACTCA
Organism: Mycobacterium sp. 48b; assembly: GCF_048282725.1. Taxonomy (NCBI): domain Bacteria; kingdom Bacillati; phylum Actinomycetota; class Actinomycetes; order Mycobacteriales; family Mycobacteriaceae; genus Mycobacterium; species Mycobacterium sp. 48b. The sequence goes on along the minus strand of NZ_JBLVUL010000001.1, from coordinate 3,341,515 downwards.
TCGCGACCGGAGCGGCCCGGTAGCTGCCCCCGATCGGGCGCGGTGAGCGGGCCGGCGGCTGGGGCCGCCGTCCTCCGGGCTGGCGGTTGTCGGCTTGGGCGCGGGCCCGCAGCAGCAAGGGCACCGCGCCGGCGATCACCACCACCGACAGGCCGATCACGGTGTAGAGCACCCATGGGGTGTCGGCATTCTCAGAGCCCTGTGGATGGCTGCGTCCGAGGTCCACCAGGGCGACGACAGCGGCCACCCCGGCGCCCAGCGCGGCCAGCCACACCGCAGCGCATGCGCCCAGCAAAACCCGATCGGTGTTGTCGAGTTCGCTGATCGGGCCCGACATCAGCAGGCAGTCTGTGCGGAGTTGTTGGCATTGGACGACAGCACGGTGCCGTCGCTGGCCGTGATCGAGCAGTTCAATCTGCTGACCAGGAACAGGCTGGACGCCTCGACCGAACCGACGTCCGAGTTGGAGATGGGCGTCATCGTGAAGGTCCACGGGATGTAGACGTTGCGCAAGGTGCGCCGGTTTCCGTTCCCGTCGACATAGGTGATCGTGATGATGTCACCCGGCGCCTTGGTGCCGGTCACCGAATAGGTGACTTGACGCGGCCCGGCGTGCGTCGTGGTGGTGGTCGGCGGCGCCGTCGTGGTGTTCGGGGCCGGCGCAGGCGCCTCGCTGGGCGGCGCGGGCGGAGGAGGCGGGGGCTCGGTCACCGTCACGGTCTCGGGAGGCGGCGGAGGCGGAAGCTCCTCCGACGTCGGCGGTGGCGGAGGAGGCGGTGGCGGAGTCGTCGTGGTGATCTCGTCCTGCACCGGCGGTGCCGAGGTGGTGGTGCTCGGCTGCGGGGTCGCCAGGTTGGCGGTGTCGTCGTCCCGGGTCACCAGGACGGCCACCGAAGCCACCAGGGCTACTGCCGCGATGATGGCGGTGATACCGACCACCCAGGGCCAGCGCGGCGGCGGGGCGGTGTCGACGAGCTCGGTCGCCGCGTCGTAGTCGTCGTAGTCGTAGAGCGCCACGTCGGCAGGCACGTACGGCCCGCTGGTGAACTGCTCGGACTCGGGCGCGGAGTACGCCTGCGAGTAGAACTCCGTCTCGTCGCCATCCGCGTCGGCGCCCGCGACCTGCGTGGGCTCCTCGGGTGCGGAGTGCTTTCCGGGTTGATCCGGCAAATCAGAACCGGAGGCACCCGGTTCCGGGGGATTCGGCCCGCTCATCTACGCCTATCCTTCTCGACAACTTCACTGCCACGCGGAGCGAGACGAAACCGTCCGCTGGTGACAGTGCCCCGGCAACATTACCCAACGAGGAGATGCCGGCGAGTCCGGCGCTGCCGGTGGCGGATGAAGTGACGGCCCGATTGTGACCTTGACCAGGCCACAATCGGCACGCCGTCGGACGGGTCAGTGCTTCTCAGGTCCCCAGTAGTACTCGAAGACCAGACCGCTCACCGCCATCAGCACGAAGCAGACACCCGCGACGATCAGCCAGGGAAGCCACAGGGCTGCGCCCACGGCGGCGACCGAGAAAGACAGCGCGATCAGGATCGGCCACCAGCTGTGCGGCGAGTAGAAACCCAGTTCCCCTGCGCCGTCGCTGATCTCGGCGTCTTCGTAGTCCTCGGGGCGGGTGTCGAGGCGACGCGCCACGAAGCGGAAGAACGTGCCGGTGATCAGGGTCAGGCCGGTGGTGAGCACGAGCGCGGTGGTACCGGCCCACTCCACGCCACCGTTGGCGAACATGGCCGTCAGCACGCCGTACAGCACCGCCGACAGGGCGAAGAACGCCGTGAGGATCTCGAACAGTCGAGCTTCAATATGCATTGCGTGTAGCCCCTACTTGCTCGCCTGCGGTGCCTGCTCACCGCGTCGGGTGTCGAACGGGTGGGTCGTGACAGCCAGAGGCTCCTGGTTGATCGCGGCCAACGCCTCGGCATTGGTCTTACCTGCCGTGCGCTGATCGATGTAGGCCTTGAAGTCGTTGGGTTCGACGACCCGGACCTCGAAGTTCATCATCGAGTGGTAGGTACCGCACATCTCGGTGCAGCGCCCGACGAACGCGCCGGTCTTCTCGATCTTGCTGACCTGGAAGATGTGGTCCGAGTGGTTGGCCTCGGGGTTCGGCATCACGTCGCGCTTGAAGAGGAACTCCGGCACCCAGAAACCGTGGATCACGTCCGCGGAGTTGAGCTGGAACTCGACTCGCTTGCCCGCCGGGAGCACCAGCACCGGGATCTCCGTGGAGCTGCCCAGCGTCTCGACCTTGTCGAAGTTCAGGTAGGTGCGATCCTCGGGGTTCAGGCCACGCACCGCGCCGACGCGCTCCTGGCCGTGCTCATCCTCGCCCTCCGGCTTGGACGTCATCGCGGCCTTGCGCTCGGCGTCGACACCGTCGTAATCGAATGTGCCGTCGGCGTAGTCGATCTTCTGGTAGCCGAACTTCCAGTTCCACTGGAAGGCGGTCACGTCGATGACGACCTCGGGGTTGGGGTCCTTGTGCAGCATGCGCTCCTGGACCACCACGGTGAAGTAGAACAGCACCGAGATGATGAGGAACGGGATGACCGTCAGCATCAGCTCCAGCGGCATGTTGTAGCCGAACTGGCGCGGCAACTCGGTGTCGCCCTTCTTCTTCCGGTGGAACGCACTCGACCAGAAGATCAGGGCCCACACGATGGCGCCCACCACGAAGGACGCAATCACGGAGCCGATCCACAGCTCGCGGTTGAGTTTGCCCTCTGGGGTGATTCCGGTCGGCCAACCGAGCGCGAGTGCGTCCTGCCAGCTGCAGCCGCTCAGCAAGAGGGCTGAGCCACCCAGGACAATGGTCAACAACGCCGCTCGGGCCACCTTCTTAAGCCCGCGAGGTGTCACGTTGGCGCCTCCTAGATCGGTATTTCGCGACCGCGACCGGTCGTTGTTTTGCGAATACTACGCAGCGTAGACCACGCCGGTCCACGGGAGCGAAGCGACTCGGGAATGGCGTCGCGACGGCCCGGGTGGTGGTCTCGGGGACCCGCCGGATCAGACATACTGGCGCGGTGTGCGGACTGCTCGCCTTGGTAACTGCCCCTACCGGATCCCACCCGGGTGACGCCTCCCCCGACGCCGGATCTCCGCTGGTCGACGCGGTGGCGAACGCTTCCCACCTGATGCGTCACCGGGGTCCCGACGAGCCCGGCACCTGGGCCGACGCGACCGGCGACGGGCGCGACGGCACCGTGGTGCTCGGCTTCAACCGGCTCTCGATCATCGACATCGCGCACAGCCACCAACCGTTGCGGTGGGGACCCGCCGACGCGCCGGACCGATACGTGCTCGTTTTCAACGGCGAGATCTACAACTACCTGGAACTCCGCGAGGCACTGCGGGCCGAGTTCGGTGCCGTGTTTCACACCGACGGCGACGGCGAGGCCATCGTCGCGGCCTACCACTACTGGGGTACCGACGCGCTGAATCGGCTCCGCGGCATGTTCGCGTTCGCGCTGTGGGACACCGTCGAGCGCGAAATGTTCTGCGCCAGAGACCCGTTCGGAATCAAGCCGCTGTTCATGGCCACCGGGCCGGGCGGCACCGCGGTGGGTAGCGAGAAGAAGTGCCTGCTCGACCTGGCCGGCCCGCTCGGCCTGGATCTGAGCATCGACGAGCGGGCGGTGCAGCACTACACGGTGCTGCAGTACGTGCCCGAACCCGAGACGCTGCACCGCGGTATCCGCCGGCTGGAGTCGGGCAGCTACGCACGGTTGCGGCCCGGCGGCCGGCCCGAGGTGACCCGCTACTTCGTCCCGAAGTTCAACGCCGTGCCGTTCGTCAAGGGGTCCGAGCAGGCCCGGTACGACGAGATCACCGCCGCGCTCGAAGATTCTGTCGCCAAGCACATGCGCGCCGATGTCACGGTGGGTGCGTTCCTGTCCGGCGGCATCGACTCGACGGCGATCGCGGCGCTGGCGATGCGGCACAACCCCCGGCTGATCACGTTCACCACCGGCTTCGAGCGTGAGGGCTTCTCGGAGGTCGATGTGGCCGTGGCCTCCGCCGAGGCGATCGGCGCGCGGCACGTCGCCAAGGTGGTCAGTCCGGCCGAGTTCGTCGAGGCGCTGCCCGAGATCGTCTGGTATCTGGACGAGCCGGTGGCCGATCCGGCGCTGGTGCCGCTGTTCTTCATCGCCCGCGAGGCGCGCAAGCACGTCAAGGTGGTGCTGTCCGGGGAGGGCGCCGACGAGCTGTTCGGCGGATACACGATCTATCGGGAACCGTTGTCGCTGAAGCCGTTCGACTATCTGCCGCGGCCCGTGCGCAAGTCACTGGGCAAGGCTTCGAAGCCGCTGCCGGAGGGCATGCGCGGCAAGAGCCTGCTGCACCGCGGCTCGCTGACCCTCGAGGAGCGCTACTACGGCAATGCCCGCAGCTTCTCCGACGAGCAGCTGCGTGCGGTGCTGCCGGGCTTCCGGCAGGAATGGACGCACACCGACGTCACCGCCCCGGTGTACGCGGCGTCGCAAGGCTGGGATCCGGTGGCTCGCATGCAGCACATCGACCTGTTCACCTGGCTGCGCGGGGACATCCTGGTCAAGGCCGACAAGATGACGATGGCCAACTCGCTGGAGCTGCGGGTGCCGTTCCTGGACCCCGAGGTGTTCGCGGTGGCGTCCCGGCTGCCCGTCGATCAGAAGATCACCCGTTCGACGACCAAGTACGCCCTGCGGCGCGCGTTGGAGCCGGTCGTGCCCGCACATGTGCTCAACCGGCCCAAGCTGGGCTTCCCGGTACCGATCCGGCACTGGCTACGCGCCGGCGAGCTGATGGACTGGGCCTACGCCATGACCGCGTCGTCGGGGGCCGGGGAGTATGTCGACCTCGCCGCCGTGCGCACCATGCTCGACGAGCACCGCAGCGGCGTCAGCGACCACAGCCGGCGGTTGTGGACCGTGCTGATCTTCATGCTGTGGCACGCCATCTTCGTCGAGCACAGCGTGACCCCGCAGATCAAGGAACCGCACTACCCGGTGCAGCTCTGACCGCGAACAGTCCCCCGCAACCGGGGTGGAAGCAGAATGGCCCCGAAACCGTGGTTTCGGGGCCATTCTTTGTCTGTTCGGCTGGATCAGGCCAGCGCCTTGGCGATCTCGGCACCCGCCTCGGCGCCGTAGGCGTCGGTGAGGCGCTGCACTGCCTCGGCCGCGTCCCAGGTCCACTCCTGCGGCCCCGTCGCCTCCAGGACCAGCACCGCGACCAGCGACGCCAGCTGGGCGGAGCGCTCAAGGCCCAAACCGGCGCTGCGCCCGGTGAGGAAGCCTGCGCGGAACGCGTCGCCGATACCGGTGGGGTCGGCCTGATGCTTCTCGGGCACCACGTCGACGTGCACGAACGTGCCGTCTGAGCTGACCAGGTCGACGCCCTTGGCGCCCAGCGTGGTGACGCGCATGCCGATCTGGCTCATCACCTGAGCCTCGCTCCACCCCGACTTCTGCAGCAGCAGATCCCACTCGTAGTCGTTGGTGAACAGGTAGGCGGCACCGTTGATGAGCTTGCGGATCTCCTCGCCGGAGAGCCGGGCCAGCTGCTGTGACGGGTCGGCCGCGAAGGCCAGGCCGAGCTTGCGGCACTCCTCGGTGTGCAGGAACATCGCCTCGGGGTCGTTGGCGCCGATGATCACCAGTTCCGGCTTGCCCACCCGGTCCACCAGATCGGCCAGCGCGATGTTGCGCGCCTCCGACATGGCACCCGGGTAGAACGACGCGATCTGGGCCATGTCCTCGTCGGTGGTGCAGACGAAGCGTGCGGTGTAGGCGCTCTCGGAGATCAGCACGCTGCCGCAGTCGACGTTGGCGCCCTCCAGCCAGGCCCGGTATTCAGCGAAATCCTGACCGGCGGCGCCGACCAGCGCGACGTCGCCGCCGAGGATGCCGATCGCGAAGGCCATGTTGCCCGCCACGCCCCCGCGGTGGATCACCAGATCGTCGACCAGGAAGCTCAGCGACACCTTCTGCAGGTGGTCGGCCAGCAGTTGCTCGGAGAATTTGCCCGGGAACCGCATCAGGTGGTCGGTAGCGATGGATCCGGTAACTGCGATGGTCACGTGGTGTCACCCCTCATTTCGTTACGTCGGCTACATAACAGTACCCGCGCGGCCTGGCGGCGATCTGTGCGCACAGTCGCGCTTCGCAGGTTGCGCTAACCTTCGTATAACCGTATTCCCGGTCACCGTAGACGGCTGGCCAACCTTCAGATCACGCGGGGAGCGCCCTTCAATGACTGGTTCTTACCAGTACCCCGAGCAGATTCCGCCTCAGCCATATCCCGAGCAGGTGCCCGCGGGGCCGTCCGCGTATCCCGGGACGCTGCCGCCTCCGGTCCCCTACCCGACGCGGCGGCGCTGGCCCAAGATCGTCGCGGGTCTGCTGGTGGTGGCCGCACTCGCGGGTGTGCTGACCGCCGTGCTGGTGGCCGGCCGCCGAGGTCCCTCGGCACCGGTCGTGGTCTCGGACACCCGCGCCCAGGCCGCGATCCAGGAATACCTCAACGCGCTGCTCGACGGGGACGAAGAAGCGGTTGCGCGCCACACGCTGTGCGGGTTGTACGACGGCGTCAAGGACCGCAAGGCCGATCTCGCGGTGGCCGGCCTGGCCAGCGACGCGTTCCGCAAGCAGTTCAGCCAGGTCGAGGTGACCGGAATCGACGCGAACGTGCCGTGGTCCACCACCCAGGCGCAGGTGCTGTTCACCATGCGGGTGGCGCCGGCCAGCGGGTCGACGCGCGGGCAACGCCCCGTCAACGAGGAACAACAGGGCGTGGCACAGCTGCTGGTGCAAAGAAACGGCAAAGACGAGCAGGTTCTGGTGTGCTCGTACGTGCTGCGCACCAGCGGTCAATACTGACCGCCGGCCGTCAGCTCACGTCAGTTGAAGGAGTCGCCGCAGGCGCAGGAGCCGGTGGCGTTGGGGTTGTCGATCGTGAAGCCCTGCTTCTCGATCGAGTCGACGAAGTCGATGGTGGCGCCCTGGACGTACGGCGCGCTCATGCGGTCCACGACGAGCTTGACGCCACCGAACTCAGCGGTGAGGTCGCCGTCGAGGGCGCGGTCGTCGAAGAACAGGTTGTAGCGCAGGCCGGCGCAACCGCCCGGCTGGACAGCGATCCGCAGCGCGAGGTCGTCGCGGCCTTCCTGGTCCAGCAGCGCCTTCGCCTTCGTCGCCGCAGCGTCGGACAGGGTCACACCGTGGGTTTCGGTGGTGGTGGCGTCCTGAACAGTCATGGCTCTCCCTAAGCATCCCTGGGCATCTCTGATGCCGGTACAGCTGAAGTACGTAGGAAACGCGTGGACGTACCCGCGCGTCTACTACCTCAACGGTACCTTGTTCCGCCGCTATTCCCGACTTATCCACAGGCCGGGGCATGTGGCCAGGCCACCTGCGGCGGGCAGTAACCTGGCTGGCGTGAAGCTGCTGGGCCGTAAGAAGGACAACGAAGGCGATCCCGCCGTGACCGACCAGGTCACGAATGTCGACGGGGCCGCCGCATCGACAGAGCCCGGCGGCGCCAACCCGGGCACCGCCCCCAAGGGCAGGCCGACGCCCAAACGGAGCGAGGCCACCAAGCGGCGCGGCCCGGTCGCACCCGCGCCCCTGACCTCCGCCGAGGCCCGTCAGCGCCGCAAGGAGCTGCGTGGGCCGAAGCTGTCCAAGGAAGAGCGCAAGATCGAGCGACTCACCCGCCGCGCCGACATGGCCGACCGCCGCGAGAAGATGATGGCCGGCGACGAGTCCTACCTGCTCCCCCGCGACAAGGGCCCGGTCCGCCGCTACGTCCGCGATATCGTCGACTCCCGCCGCAATGTGCTGGGCCTGTTCATGCCCGCCGCCCTGGCGATGATCTTCTTCATGCTCGCGCTGCCGTCGCTGAAGTTCCAGCAGATCCTGTCCTACGCGATGTTGATCCTGGTCGTCATCATGTTGATCGACGGATTCATCGTCGGCCGCAAGGTGAACCACATGGTCGACGAGAAATTCCCCGACAACACCGAAAGCGGTTGGAAGCTCGGACTTTACGCGGCCAGCCGGGCCTCGCAGCTGCGCCGCATGCGGGCGCCGCGGCCTGTGGTCGAGCGCGGCGACAAGATCTCTTGATGCCATGTCAGGCGGAGTGACCGGTGCGCACACTGGTGCTCGGCGGCATCCGCTCCGGTAAATCCCAGTGGGCCGAGGCGGCCGTGACGCGCGCCGCCGGCGACGGCGTGCCCGTGCGCTACGTGGCCACGGGGCCCGCCGCCGACAGCGATCCGGCCTGGGCTCGCCGCGTGGGGGCACATCAGGTCCGCCGTCCCCCGCACTGGCGCACGGTCGAGACCCATGATCTTGTGGCCACCCTTGCTGCGGACGCACACGCATCCGGCGACGCGACACTCGTCGACGACATCGGCGGCTGGCTGACCGCGACCATGGACCGCGTCGGCGCCTGGACCGGACAACCTGTGGGTCCCGAGGTCGACGCGCTCGTGCGGGCCGTGGACGCATTCACCGCTCCCCTGGTGCTCGTCAGCCCCGAGGTCGGGCTGACCGTGGTCCCCGCAACCGAGGCGGGGCGCCGGTTCGCCGACGAACTGGGGACCGTCAACCAGCGCCTGGCCGCGGTGTGCGACCGCGTGGTGCTGGTGGTGGCCGGCCAACCGCTCACGGTGAAGGAGCCGTCATGACCGAATTCGATGCGGCCTTCCCCCCGGTCGCCGCACCGGATGCCGACGTCGCCGCACAGGCGCGGGCCCGGCAGGCCCGGCTGACCAAACCGCCCGGCTCACTGGGCCGTCTCGAGGAACTGTCGATCTGGGCAGCCTCGTGCCAGGGCGTATGTCCGCCGCGGCCGCTCACCCGGGCGCGCGTGGTGGTGTTCGCCGCTGACCACGGGGTCACGGCCGCAGGAGTTTCGGCCTTCCCGTCGGCGGTGACGGGTCAGATGGTGGCCAACTTCGACGCGGGCGGTGCCGCGATCAACGTGCTGGCCGAGGTGGCCGGGGCCAGCGTGCGGGTGGCCGACATGGCCGTCGACTGCGAACAACCACTCTCCCCCGCGATCGGCGCCCACAAGGTGCGCCGCGGCTCGGGCAACATCGCGGTCGAGGATGCACTGAGTGAGAAGGACGCGGCGACTGCGATCTCAGCGGGGCGCCAGATCGCCGACGAGGAGGTCGACGGCGGCGCCGACCTGCTCATCGCAGGCGATATGGGAATCGGAAATACCACGGCTGCAACGACTTTGGTGGCCGCACTGACCGGCGCCGAGCCGGTCGTGGTGGTCGGCCGCGGCACCGGCATCGACGACCACGGCTGGATGCGCAAGGCCGGGGCCGTGCGTGACGCGCTGTACCGGGCCCGCGCCGTGACCAGCGATCCGCTGGGGCTCCTGCGGGTCTGCGGCGGTGCCGACCTGGCCGCCATGGCGGGTTTCCTCGCCCAGGCCGCGATCCGGCGGACCCCGGTGCTGCTGGACGGCTTGGTGGTGACGGCCGCGGCCTTGGTGGCCGAACAGTTGGCACCGGGTGCGCGGGCATGGTGGCAGGCCGGGCATCGGTCGACCGAGCCGGCTCACAGCCTGGCGCTGTCACACCTGGGGCTGGATCCGATCGTCGACCTCGGCATGCGCCTGGGCGAGGGCACCGGCGCCGCGGTGGCGTTGCCGATCGTGCGCGCCGCCATCGCCACCCTGGCCTCGATGGCCACGTTCGACCAGGCCGGAATCTCCGAAGAGACACCATGATTGCCGCGCTCGGCGGGGCTTTCGCATTCGGGACGGTCCTGCCGGTACGTACCTCGGCCGGCATCGGCCGGGGCGCGCTGGCGGCCCTGCCGGTGGTCGGGCTGGCGCTCGGCGGGCTTGCCGCCGCGGTCGTGGCCGGTGGTCAGTGGGCATTCGGCCCCGGCAGTGCTCTGCCCGGCCTGCTGGCCGTCGCCGTTCTGCTGCTGGCCACCCGGGGGCTGCACATCGACGGCTTCTGCGACACGGTCGACGGCCTGGGGTGTTACGGCCCGCCGGAGCGGGCACTGGCCGTCATGCGTGAGGGCTCGGCCGGCCCGTTCGGCGTCGCCGCGGTGATCGTCGTGATCGGTTGTCAGACATTCACATTCGCTCAACTCAACGCCTTGTCCGTCGTCGTCGCCGTCGCCGCCGGCCGGGTCGCGGCGGTGGTCGCCTGCCGTCGCCCGGTGCCCGCGGCCGCGGGCAGCTCACTGGGCGGCGCCGTGGCGGGCACCCAGCCGGTCGCGGTGGCGGCGGCCTGGGTGATCGCCGTCGCCGCGCTGGCCGCATGGGCGGGCCCGCGGATGTGGCAGGGCCCGGCCGTGGTGCTGGTCGCGGTGGGCGCTGCGGCGCTGCTGGTCGCCCACTGCGTGCGGCGGTTCGGCGGTATAACCGGCGACGTGCTGGGCTTCGCCGTCGAGGTGACGACGACGCTGACCGCGCTCGGGTTGGCGATCGGCTAGTTCAGCCGGGCCATCCAGCCGTGCGTGTCGGCGAAGGTGCCCCGCTGGATCCCGGTCAGGGTGTCGCGCAGCGCCATGGTGATCTCGCCCGGCTGCCCGTCGGCGATGGTGAACTCTTCTGGCGACTCGGAACTGCCGTACTTGACCTTCGACACCGGGGTGATCACCGCGGCGGTACCGCAGGCGAACACCTCGGTGATCTCACCTGCGGCGGCCTTCTTCTGCCATTCGTCGACGTCGATCTTGCGTTCCTCGACCGCGAACCCGGCGTCGGTGGCCAACTGCAGCAAGGAATCCCGCGTGATGCCCGGCAACAGCGAGCCGGACAACTCGGGCGTCACGAGCCGCGCCGAACCTCCGCTGCCGAACACGAAGAACAGGTTCATCCCGCCCATCTCTTCGACGTAGCGGCGCTCCAGCGCGTCCAGCCACACCACCTGGTCGCATCCGTTGTCGGCGGCCTGCGCCTGGGCGAGCAGCGAGGCCGCGTAGTTGCCACCGAACTTGGCCGCCCCGGTGCCGCCGGGCGAGGCACGCACGTATTCGTGCGACAGCCACACGCTGACCGGCTTGATGCCGCCCTTGAAGTACGCCCCGGCCGGTGAACCGATCACCAGGTAGCGGTACTCGTTGGCCGGCCGCACACCCAGCCCCGGCTCGGTCGCGATCACGAACGGCCGCAGGTACAGCGACTCCTCACCGCCGGCCGCGGGCACCCACTTCTCGTCGACCGCGATGAGCCGGCGCAGCGATTCGATGAACACGTCCTCGGGAAGTTCCGGGATGGCCAGCCGCTGCGACGAGGCACGAAGCCGCGCTGCGTTGGACTCCGGCCGGAACGACACGATCGAGCCGTCCGCCCAGCGGTATGCCTTGAGCCCTTCGAACACTTCCTGCGCGTAGTGCAGGACGATGGCCGAGGGATCGAGCTCGATCGGGCCGTACGGCACCACCTGGGCGTCGTGCCAGCCCTGCCCGGCGGTGTAGTCGATGGTCACCATGTGGTCGGTGTGGAACTTGCCGAAGCCCGGGTCGGCCAGAATGGATTCGCGTACCGCATCGGTCGCCGGATTCGCGTTGGCTGAAACCGTGAACTCGAGATGGCCGCTAGTCATGCAGCGATTGTATCGCCCGATCGCCAACGCATTTCCCCGCGGGAGCGGGGGCCTCAGCGGGTGTGCGGGGCCACGAAGGGTGGCTTGACCACTTCACATTCGACGGCGCGGCCACGCACGTCCACACTCACCCGCTGCCCGTCGGCCACGTCGTGGGCGGTGTCGACGAGAGCCAGTGCGATACCGACTTTCAGTGACGGCGAGAACGTCCCCGACGTGGTGGTGCCGATCCGGGTGTCCCCGTCGAGCACCGCGAGATCGGCGCGCAGCACCCCGCGGCCGACGGCCTTGAGGCCGCGCAGTACCCGGGCGGGGCCGGCCTCCTTCTCGGCCAGCAGCGCGTCCCGTCCCCAGAACGCGTCCTTTTTCCAGCCGATCGCCCAGCCGCAGCGGGCCTGCAGCGGCGAGATGTCGAGGGAGAGCTCGTGGCCGTGCAGCGGGTAGCCCATCTCGGTGCGCAGCGTGTCGCGGGCTCCCAGGCCCGCGGGTTCGCCGCCGGCCGCGCGCACCGCCGCCACCAGGGCGTCGAACACCACGCCGGCCCGGTCCCAGGCCGGCAGCAGCTCGTAGCCGTGTTCACCGGTGTAGCCGGTGCGGCACACCCGGACGAACACACCGTCGTACTCGGCGTCGGCGTAGCCCATGTAATCCATCTCGGTGGGCAGCCCCAGCGCCCCGAGCACCTCGGCGGATTTCGGCCCCTGCACCGCCAGCACCGCATACGAGCGATGCTCGTCGGTGATGGTGAGCCCGTCAGGAGCGTGCTTTTTGAGTTCGGCGACCACCGCGGCGGTGTTGGCGGCGTTGGGCACGAGGAAGATCTCGTCGTCGGAGACGTAGTAGGCGATCAGGTCATCAATGACGCCCGCCACGCCTCCGTTGTCTTTGCAGCACAAGGTGTACTGCGCTTTGCCCGGTCCGATCCGGTTCAGATCGTTGGTGAGGGCCGAGTTGACGTAGGCCGCCGCGCCGGGCCCCTTGACCAGTGCCTTTCCGAGGTGGCTGACATCGAAGAGGCCGACGGTGTCGCGAGTGGCGTTGTGTTCGGAGACCGTGCCGGCGTAGGACACCGGCATCAGCCAGCCACCGAATTCGGCGAAACTGGCCCCCAGTTCGCGATGGCGGTCTTCCAACGGTCCGTGCAGCAGGTCGTCACTCACGGCCCCACCCTAATCTGCACGCGCCATCTGCCCGCGTAATCACACCATCAAACTGCACACTGGTCTGGTGGTCGATTTCGATGCACTGGCCGCCGCCGGGGTCTCCGATGCGCATGGGCGCGCCCCGCTCATCGAGTACCTGGACGGGTTGGGTTTCACCGCCGAGCAGATGATCGAGGCAGAGTCCCGCGGCCGGTTGTTCGGGCTGGCCGGGGATGTCCTGCAGTGGTCAGGGCCGCCGAAATACTGTCTGGCCGACGTGGCCGCCGAGATCGGCCTCCCGCTGGAAGATGTTCAGCGGGCATGGGCCGCGCTGGGTCTGACGGTGGCCGGTTGCGATGTGAAGACCCTCAGCCGTGCCGATGTGGAGACGTTGCGCACCTGGGCGGAGTTGCGGGTGCTGGTCGGCGATGTCGAGGCCACCGGCCTGCTGCGCGTGATCGGTTCGGGTATGGCTCGGTTGGCCGAAGCGTTGTTCACGATGAGCCGCGCCAGCACGCCCGACCTCCGTCTCGACCTCACCCATGACGAGCTCACCACCGCCAAGGCCTACCGGGCGGCCGCGGGGTTCATCCCACGGATCGGCTCGATGATCGACGCCGTGCACCGCCACCACGTGATGAGTGCGCGCCGTTACTTCGAGCACGTGCTCCCAGAGGGTTCGTCGGATACGGTGTGCGGCATCGGTTTTGCCGATCTGTCGGGGTTCACCGCGCTCACCCAGATGCTGACCAGCAGCGAACTCTCGGCACTGCTCAACGAGTTCAGCGCGACCAGCACCGGGATCGTGCACGCCGCCGGCTGCCGCGTCGTCAAGTTCATCGGCGACGCCATCATGTGGGTCGGGTCCGAACCCGCCGAGCTGCTACAGGTCGCCGTGGACCTGGTGACCCACCCCCGGGCCGCCGAGACCCACCTGCAGGTGCGCGCCGGGCTCGACTTCGGCGAGGTGCTGGCCATCGGCGGCGACTACTTCGGCAATTCGGTGAATCGGGCGGCCCGCCTCGTCGCCGCCGCCGAACCCAGCCAGGTCCTGGTGTCCGAACCGCTGCGTGAGCTCCTCGACGGGGAGACGTTCGCGCCGCCTCGCTCGCTCACCCTGAAGGGTTTCGCCGCGCCGGTCACGGCGTATCCGCTGTACCTTCCGCACTGAGATGTCGAGGAGGGCGACGACCCGGCAGCGTCGTACCCGGTGGGCACACGACAGCCTGACTAGGGTGGTCGGGGTGAGCTCCGCAAATCCCGGTTACCAGGTTCCCAACGTCACCGTCAGTGCGTCGCTGCCCAAACGCAAGAGCGACGCCGTGCTGATCGTTCCCGTGGTCAGCGGGCAGGATGACGACGCCACCGCCACCGTCGTCGCCAACCCGTTCCTCGATGCCGAGGCGATCGGCGAGATCGAGGTCGCGCTCGAGGCACTCGGCGCGAAGGGCGGCACCGACCAGGTCACCCGGGTGCCCGCGCCATCGCTCCCGGTCGCCAGCGTGCTGGCCGTGGGCCTGGGCAAGCCGCGCGACGAGTGGTCCGCCGATGCGATCCGCCGGGCGGCCGGCACCGCCGCGCGGTCACTGAACGGCACCGAGACCGTCATCACCACGCTGTCCGACATCGACCTGGAGGCCGCCGTCGAGGGCCTGATCCTGGGCGCCTACCGATTCAACGACTTCCGCAGCGCCAAGACCGCGCCCAAGGACGCCGGCCTGACCGCGATCGTCGCGTTGACGGCCGACACCAAGGCGGCCACCAAGGCTCAGGCGCAGCGCGCGGTGGACATCGCTTCGGCGGTCGCGGCGGCCCGCGACTTTGTCAACACTCCACCCAGCCACCTGTTCCCCGACGAATTCGCCAAGCGTGCAAAGGCTTTGGGCGAGGAAGCCGGTCTTGAGGTCGAGGTGCTCGACGACAAGGCGCTGACCAAGGCGGGCTATGGCGGCATCGTGGGAGTCGGCAAGGGGTCCTCACGCCCGCCGCGTCTGGTGCGGTTGATCCACCGGGGCGCGGGCAAGAAGCGTAAGCGCGTCGCACTGGTCGGCAAGGGCATCACATTCGACACCGGCGGCATCTCGATCAAACCGGCCGCCAACATGCATCACATGACCTCCGACATGGGGGGTGCGGCGGCGGTCATCGCGACCGTGGTGCTGGCCGCCAAGCAGAAACTGCCCATCGACGTCATCGCCACCGTGCCGATGGCCGAGAACATGCCGTCGGCGACCGCGCAGCGCCCGGGCGACGTGCTCACGCAGTACGGCGGGATCACCGTCGAGGTGCTCAACACCGACGCCGAGGGCCGGCTGATCCTGGCCGACGCGATCGTGCGGGCCTGCGAGGACGACCCGGACTACCTGATCGAGACCTCGACGCTGACCGGCGCGCAGACGGTCGCGCTGGGTTCGCGCACTCCGGGCGTCATGGGTAGCGAAGAGTTCCGTGACCGGGTCGCGACGCTGTCGCAGTCTGTCGGTGAAAACGGTTGGGCGATGCCGCTTCCCGAGGAACTGAAGGACGATCTGAAGTCGACGGTGGCCGATCTGGCGAACGTCAGCGGGTCACGCTACGCCGGGATGCTGGTGGCGGGCACCTACCTGCGTGAGTTCGTGGCCGACGGGGTCCAGTGGACGCACATCGACATCGCCGCACCGGCATACAACACCGGCGGTCCGTGGGGCTACACCCCCAAGGGCGGCACCGGAGTGCCGACCCGCACCATGTTCGCGGTCCTGGAGGATATCGCCGCGAACGGCTGATCATGTTCTCGCCCAATGCGAACACGACCGCGGGTATCGCCCGCGATCTCGCCATCGTGTTCGCGTTGGGTGTCGTGCTCGCCGGCTGTTCGGGATCATCGGACCCTCCGCCGTCCGCTGCCCCGAGCACGACCTCGGCGACGCGCCCGAGTACCACCACGGCGACTGTCCCGGCCGGTGCCCAACCGCGCCTGGCTCAGGAGCCGGGCCGGCTCGCCGACGATCTGGTTGCCGACGAGCGGGCGCTGCGTGACCCTGCGACACCCGACGCGGCGCTGACCCAGGCCGCGCGCCGCCAACAGGTGGCCTACCGTGCGATCGGCCGCCACCCCGAGTGGGACACGATCATCCGGCCCCGCATCCCGGCCGAACTCGTCGCCTTCTACGACCGCAATGTCGACGCGCGGCGGCAGCTCGCCACCCTGGCCGAGCCCAAGGACACGCTGCCCGCGTGGCGCATCAGTTCCCCGCCGCCGCCCGAGGTGTTACTCAGCGCCTACCGCGACGCCGAAGCCGCCTCCGGTGTCGGCTGGAGCCACCTCGCCGCGATCAACCTGATCGAGACACACTTCGGCAGCGTGACCGGCGACAGCTCGGCCGGAGCACAGGGACCGATGCAGTTCATGCCGTCGACCTTTGCGGCGTACGGCATGGGCGGCGATATCCACTCCCCCCGGGACAGCATCATGGCAGCGGGTAACTACCTGGCCGCCAACGGTTTTGCGAACGATCCGGATCACGCCCTGTTCCGGTACAACAACGCCGACGCGTACGTACGGGCGGTCAACGACTATGCCGCCGCGATGACCGCCGACCCGGCGGCATTCGGCGCGTTCTACCGCTGGGACGTGTACTACGTCTCGACGGCAGGCGACGTGCTGTTGCCCATCGGGTACGCCGCCGAATCGCGGATACCGGTCGGCGAGTACCTGACCGCGCATCCGCAGTAGCGGCTAGAGCGAGCCCGACCGCGCCAGCCGGCGCAATGCCGACGGAACCAGTCGCGACACCCCGTAGGCGGCGTAGGCCTCAGGGGTGACGGGGCGGATCGCCTTGCCCTTGGCCACGGACGCGACGATGGCCTTGGCCACCTTGTCGGGTCCGTAGCGTCGTGCGGCGAAGGCTTTCTTGGTCTGGGCGCGAAGCTGTTCGACCTGGCCCTGCTTCTCGGCGGGGACGTCGAAGCGGGTGGTGTCGATGATGTTGGTGTCGATGACGCCGGGACAGATCGTCGTCAAACCAACTCCCGCCGAGTCCAATTCGGCACGCAGGCAGTCGGAGAACATGAAGACCGCCGCCTTGCTGGTCGAGTACGCGTTCATCGATGCCGACGGCGAATAGGCGGCCATCGAGGCCACGTTGACGATGTGACCGCCGGTTCCACGGTCGACCATCCGTCGGGCAAATGACCTGCAGCAGTTGACGACTCCGCCGAAGTTGACATCGAGTACCCGGTCGTACTGATCGGGCGGGGTGTCGAGGAACTTGCCGCCGTGGCCGATTCCCGCGTTGTTGACCACGACGTCGGGCACCCCGTGGGTGGTGCAGACCTCCTCGACGAAACTCTCGACGGCCTCAGCGTCGGACACGTCGAGCCCATAGGCGTGTGCCACCCCGCCGCGCGCGGCGATCTCGTCAACTGTGGCCGCCGCCGCATCCTTGTCGATATCACTGACCACGAGTTCGGCGCCCTGCGCGGCGAAGGCCAGCGCGGTGGCGCGCCCGATGCCGCTGCCCGCACCGGTCACCGAAACGAGGGTGTCGCCGAAGGTTTCGCGGGACCGGCCGACCTGGGCCCGCCGCAACGCCCGCGATGCCGGGGCACCCTCGATGTGATCGATCAGATCGGCTGTCGCGGTGGCGATGGCCCGCCAGTGCGAGAACGGCGCCCAGTGACCGGCTTTCAGGTCCCGGCGCCACAGCAGCGGCACCCACTTGGATGACTCGTCATAGCCGTGTCCGCGCACCACGGGATCGTGGTCGTTGCAGATCAACTGCACGGGCACCGTCACATAGTGGTCGTTGCGCAGCGTCGTGAACGAGCGAACCGCGTTGGCACGGTAGATCTTCAGTCCGTTCGCCGCATCGATGTCGAGCGTTTCGGACTGGAATTTGGGGCCTGCGGTGTCGATGGCCTGCAGTCGCCGCGCCGCGCCGCGCCGCATCAGCGCGGGCGCGATGACGGGGACCGAGAACGGGATCCAGTAGCTGAAGCGCGATGCCAGGTTGACCGCCTTGGCGAAGCGGATCGGTCGGTACGGACGGGCCAGCCGGCCGCGGACGAACGAGCCGTAGTGGTCGGTACTCGGTCCGGACACCGACGTGAAGGATGCCACCCGCTCGCCGGCCTCGGGGCGGCTCAGGTACTCCCAGACCCCCACCGATCCCCAGTCGTGGGCCAGGACGTGCACGGGGCGTCCGGGGCTGACCGCGTCGATCACCGCGGACAGGTCGTCGGCGAAGCGATCCATGCGGTAGGCGGCGACGGGCTTGGGAACGTCCGAGGCCCCGGCACCGCGGTTGTCGTACCGCACGATGTGGAAGCGGTCCCCCAGTTCACCGGTCACGCCGTTCCACAACACGTGCGAATCCGGCCATCCGTGCGCCATCACCAGCGTGGGGCGCTGCCGATCCCCTTGTTCGTACACCGCGATGCGGGTTCCGTCCGAGCTGACGACGAAGCGCTCCATAGTCCACCCCTCCACGAGGTACCTGTAACGAACAGTATCCAATACCGGAGGTATCGGCTGCCTTGACTCTAACGGTCGTCGAGTTCCCGGCGCACGGCGCGCTCCCGTTCGATGCGCCGCCTGGCGTCGTGGTCGCGCATCCGCTGCGGATAACCGACCTTCTGCACGTCGTACACCGGGATCTGCAACCGGTCGCTGAGCCGGCGCGCGCCGGCCTCACCACCGGCGCGGCGACGCGTCCATTCCCCGTCCGCAGCAACCAACACGACGGTCACCTCGGTGACGGTGGTGCGGGGTTCCACGAATGCCTCGACGCCGACGTGCTCGGCCACCCAGCGCTGCAGATACCGCAGATCCTCGCCCGTGTCGGCGCCGGATCCGCGCGCCGAGCCACCCCGGCGGAACGCATCGAACAACCCCAACGGATCGGTCTCCTCTGCTCTGGGGAAGTTCGACGAACTGCCCTGCAAACCCTCACTCGATAGTGCCAGAGCTCGGAGCAACCCTGAGTGAGTGCGAATGGTGCTGCAGTGACAGGATGGTTCCGACAATCCACCTAGGTGCCGTACCCGGTGCACCTAGCTGTGGTAAGCCAGAGTTCGAGTCGTCACAAGTGACCGTCCGAGGAGTCAATACATGGCCATCTCCGTCCAGATGCCCGCGCTAGGTGAGAGCGTCACCGAGGGGACCGTCACCCGCTGGCTTAAACAGGAGGGCGACACCGTCGAACTCGACGAGCCGCTGCTGGAGGTGTCCACGGACAAGGTCGACACCGAAATCCCGTCACCCGCCGCAGGCGTACTGACGAAGATCGTCGCCCAGGAGGACGACACCGTCGAGATCGGCGGCGAGCTCGCGGTCATCGGCGACGCCTCTGAGCAGGCCTCGGCAGCACCATCGGAATCCCCGGAGCCGGAATCCAAGCCCGAACCCGAGCCGCAGGCCACCGAGCCATCGGCCGCGCCGGCCGAGACCGCGGCCCCCGAGCCTGCCGCCCCGGCACAGCCGGCCCCGTCGGCCGCTCCCGCCGCCGCGTCCGGTTCGGCCACCTCCGTCGTGATGCCCGAATTGGGTGAGTCGGTCACCGAGGGAACGGTCACCCGGTGGCTCAAGAAGGTCGGCGAGTCCGTCGGTGTCGACGAGCCGCTGGTCGAGGTGTCCACCGACAAGGTCGACACCGAGATCCCGTCCCCCGTGGCCGGCACCCTGCTGTCGATCACCGCGGAGGAGGACGACACCGTCGCAGTCGGCGGCGAGCTGGCCAAGATCGGGGACGCGTCGGCCGCGCCGGCCGCCGCACCCGCTCCCGAAGCGCCCGCCCCCGAAGCCAAGCCCGAACCGAAACCTGAGCCCAAGCCCGAACCGAAACCAGAGCCGAAGCCCGAGCCCAAGGCCGAGCCCGCACCTGCCGCTCCGGCTCCCGCAGCCGCCCCGGCTGCACCGGCTGCCCCGGCCGCAGCCGCCGCCCCCGCCGGGGACGGCTCACCATATGTCACCCCGCTGGTGCGAAAGTTGGCCGCGGAGAACGGCGTCGACCTCGCGGATGTGAAGGGCACCGGCGTCGGCGGTCGTATCCGTAAGCAGGATGTGCTCGCCGCAGCCGAGGCCGCAAAGGCGCAGCAGGCTCCTCCTGCCACTCCCGCCGACGCACCGGCAGCAGCCCCCGCACCCGCCGCGTCGGCGGCACCGGCTCCGGCCCTGGCGCACCTGCGCGGAACAACGCAGAAGGCCAACCGGATTCGCCAGATCACCGCGAAGAAGACGCGCGAGTCGTTGCAGGCGACGGCTCAGCTGACGCAGACTCACGAGGTCGACATGACCAAGATCGTGGCGTTGCGGGCCCGGGCCAAGGCGGACTTCGCCGAGCGCGAGGGTGTCAACCTCACCTACCTGCCGTTCATCGCCCGCGCCGTCATCGACGCGCTGAAGATCCACCCGAACATCAATGCCAGCTACAACGAGGACACCAAGGAGATCACCTACTACGACGCCGAGCACCTCGGCTTCGCGGTCGACACCGACCAGGGTCTCCTGTCACCGGTGATCCACAACGCCGGCGATCTGTCGCTGGGCGGGCTGGCACGCGCCATCTCCGACATCGCGGCGCGGGCCCGGTCGGGCAACCTCAAGCCCGACGAGCTGTCCGGCGGCACGTTCACCATCACCAACATCGGCAGCCAGGGCGCGCTGTTCGACACCCCGATCCTGGTTCCGCCGCAGGCGGCGATGCTGGGCACCGGGGCGATCGTCAAGCGTCCGCGGGTGATCTCCGACGCCTACGGCAACGAGTCGATCGGCGTGCGGTCGGTGTGCTACCTGCCGCTGACCTACGACCACCGACTGATCGACGGCGCCGACGCCGGCCGATTCGTGACCACCATCAAGCGCAGGCTCGAAGAAGGTGCTTTCGAGGCCGACCTCGGGCTGTAAGGGCCGTTAGGAGGGGCTCCCCACTGTGGCGGATGCCGTCATCGCGATAGCGGGATCATCCGGTCTGATCGGTTCGGCGCTGGTGTCGACGCTGCGCGCCGCCGATCGCCGGGTACTCCGGATCGTTCGCAGGGCACCATCGAACGGCGACGAGCTGTTCTGGAACCCCGACACCGGGGAGTTCGACGCCGGCGCGTTGCACGGCGTCGACGCGGTGGTGAACCTCTGCGGCGTCGGCGTCGGCGACAAGCGTTGGTCGGGCGCCTTCAAGCAGAGCCTGCGCGACAGCCGGATCGGGCCCACCGAGGTGCTGGCCGGGGCCGTGGCCGACGCCGGGGTTCCGGTGCTGATCAACGCGAGCGCGGTCGGCTACTACGGCGACACCCGAGACCGGGTGACCGACGAGTCCGCGCCCGAAGGCCGAGGATTCCTGGCCGGGTTGTGCGCGGACTGGGAAGCGGCCACCGCGCCCGCCGTCGCGGCCGGGACGCGGGTCGTGCTGCTGCGTACCGGGCTGGTGATGGCCCCGTCCGGGGGCATGGTGAACCGGCTCAAGCCGCTGTTCTCGCTGGGCCTTGGTGCCCGGCTCGGCAACGGCAGGCAGTACATCCCGTGGATCAGCCTGGAGGACGAGGTCCGCGCGGTGCTGTTCGCGATGGCGAACGAAAACCTTTCGGGCCCGGTCAATCTCACCGGACCGGCCCCGGTGACCAACGCCGAGTTCACCGCCGCACTGGGCCGCGCCGTCAACCGCCCCACTCCGGTGATGGTTCCGGCGTTCGCACTGCGCACGCTGCTGGGTGAGATCGCCGACGAGGGGCTGCTCGTGGGCCAGCGCGCCATTCCCGCCGCACTGGAACGCGCCGGCTTCACCTTTCACCACAACACGGTCGGCGAGGCGCTGGCCTACGCGACCGCGCCCAAAGACCTGTGACGGGTGTCTCTGCGCCGCCGGGGCGTACCGTCGAGGCTGTGACATCCATCCGCTCGACCGCCGGTTCCGTCGAGGTGCGGCGAGTGGGCACTCTCGATTACGAAGCCGCCTGGGAGCTGCAGCGGGAGATCGCCGACGCCCGGGTGGCCGGCGGTCCTGACACGCTGCTGCTGCTTCAGCACCCGGCCGTCTACACCGCGGGTAAGCGCACCGAGCCACACGAGCGCCCCGTGGACGGCACGCCTGTCGTCGACACCGACCGCGGCGGCAAGATCACCTGGCACGGTCCCGGACAGCTGGTGGGCTACCCCATCATCGGGCTGACCGAGCCGCTGGATGTGGTGAATTTCGTTCGGCGCCTTGAGGAAGCCCTCATCAGCGTGTGTGCGGATCTCGGCCTGGAAACGGGCCGGGTCGAGGGACGCTCGGGCGTCTGGGTGGCAGGCGACGGCCTGCGGCCGGCCCGCAAGGTCGGGGCGATCGGGATCCGGGTGTCCCGGGCGACGACGCTGCACGGGTTCGCACTGAACTGTGACTGCGACCTGTCGGCGTTCTCCTCGATCGTGCCGTGCGGGATCGCCGATGCCGGTGTGACGTCACTGACGGCCGAACTCGGCCGTCGCATCACCGTCGAGGATGTCACCGACCGCATCGCCGCGGCCGTGTGCGATGCGCTCGACGGACGGCTGGAAGTAGCTCTGAAAGTAGGATGATCCGGTGAGTGTGGTTCCTGAGGGACGGAAGCTGCTGCGTCTGGAAGTGCGGAACGCGCAGACGCCCATCGAACGCAAGCCACCGTGGATCAAGACCCGGGCCAAGATGGGCCCGGAGTACACCGAGCTCAAGGGCCTGGTGCGCCGCGAAGGCCTGCACACGGTGTGCGAGGAGGCCGGCTGCCCCAACATCTTCGAATGCTGGGAGGACCGGGAGGCGACGTTCCTGATCGGCGGCGAGCAGTGCACCCGGCGGTGTGACTTCTGCCAGATCGACACCGGCAAGCCGGCCGAGTTGGACCGCGACGAACCGCGCCGGGTGGCCGAGAGCGTTCAGGCGATGGGTCTGCGCTACTCCACCGTGACCGGCGTGGCACGCGACGACCTGCCCGACGGCGGGGCGTGGCTGTACGCCGAAACCGTCCGCTACATCAAACGGCTCAACCCGAACACCGGCGTGGAGTTGCTGGCCCCTGACTTCAACGGCGACCCGGACCAGTTGGCCGAGGTATTCGAGTCACGCCCAGAAGTGTTCGCGCACAACGTCGAAACGGTGCCGCGCATCTTCAAGCGGATCCGTCCGGCCTTCCGCTACGACCGCAGCCTCGCGGTGATCACCGCTGCCCGCAACTTCGGCCTCGTCACCAAGTCCAACCTGATCCTCGGGATGGGCGAGACCATCGACGAGGTGCACACCGCCCTGCGCGACCTGCACGAGGCGGGCTGCGACATCGTCACCATCACCCAGTACCTGCGGCCGTCCCCGCGCCACCATCCGGTGGAACGTTGGGTGCACCCCGACGAGTTCGTCGCACTGTCGAGCTATGCCGAGGGCCTCGGATTCGCCGGTGTGCTGGCCGGACCGCTGGTGCGCTCGTCCTACCGTGCGGGCAGGCTCTATGCCCAGGCCGCGCGGGTTCGGTTCGCCGATCAGCCCCCCGTATCCTGATGTAATGGCGAAAACCCGCACTGCCGCAGAAACCAAAGCGGCAAAGGCCGAGGCGAAGGCTGCCCGTAAGGCGGCCTCCAAGCAGCGGCGCAGTCAGCTGTGGCAGGCATTCCAGATCCAGCGCAAAGAGGACAAGCGCCTGCTGCCGTACATGATCGGCGCGTTCGTGCTGATCGTGGCCGCGGCGGTGGTTGCCGGTCTGCTCATCGGCGGGTTCACGATGTACACGCTCATCCCGCTGGGCGTGGTGCTGGGCGCGCTCGTCGCCTTCATCATCTTCGGCCGGCGAGCTCAGAAGTCGGTGTACCTCAAGGCCGAGGGCCAGACGGGTGCCGCTGCCTGGGCGCTGGACAATCTGCGCGGCAAGTGGCGCGTGACCCCCGGTGTCGCGGCGACCGGTCACTTCGACGCTGTGCACCGGGTGATCGGCCGCCCGGGTGTGATCTTCGTCGGCGAAGGTTCGGCCAACCGGGTCAAGCCGCTGCTGGCGCAGGAGAAGAAGCGCACGGCGCGTCTGGTCGGCGACATCCCGATCTACGACATCGTGGTCGGCAACGGTGAGGACGAAGTGCCGCTGTCCAAGCTGGAACGTCACCTGAACAAGCTGCCGGCGAACATCACCGTCAAGCAGATGGACTCGATCGAGTCCCGGCTGGCCGCGCTGGGGACCAAGACCGGCCCGGCCGGCCTGCCCAAGGGTCCGATGCCCGCCGGTGCGAAGATGCGCGGTGTGCAGCGCACCGCCCGCCGGCGCTGACCCTCGTCGGTTGTAACGCCATGGCGGCCTGACGGCGGATTTTTCGCCGTGGCGTTACGCACGCGACGAGACTGACCGCGCTAGCGGCGCACCACCGCGGTGAACGTCAGCCGGTCGTGCAGGCCGCGCAGATCACTGTCGGAAACCAGCGGCGGGATCACCAGTGCGATCAACACCACCCGCAGGAACGCCCGCACGATGCCGATCCGGTCGCGGCCGTCGGCCGGCACCACGGCCAGCCCGACAGCGAGTTGCCCCGGTGTGAACGAGAACAGCCGCACCGCCACCGTGCCCAGCACCATCCAGATCACCAGCACGGCCGTGGACAGCATCGGCAGTGAGATCAGGCCCATGGCCATTACCAGGCCGGCCAGCCCGTAGGCCACCAGCCAATCGATCAGGAGCGCACCGAGCCGCCGGCCCATCCGGGCCAGCGAGCCCGGCCCGGACTCGGGCAGGCCGAGGCGCTCACCGGGGTATTTGCCCTGGCCGTCCTGCCCGTCCTCGCCGTCGCCGGCGTCGAAAGGTCCGGGTCCGGACAGCCAAGTTCCCATCGTGCGCGCCATATGGCAAGAATAGGCGGGGCCGGTTGTGAGACGGTCAGTAGCTCACGTCACAAAGAACGGTCATCGCGTAACTTGCGCGCAACATATGGTTGACGACTGCGCAACATCGTGTCCTTAGCGTCAACCCGCGGGTTACCAGTAAAGGAGAACACTCAGTGGCAGAAAAGACGTCCGACGACATCTTCAAGCTGATCAAGGACGAGAACGTCGAGTATGTCGACATTCGCTTCTGCGATCTGCCCGGCGTCGTCCAGCACTTCTCGATTCCGGCCTCGGCGTTCGACCAGAGCGTCTTCGAGGACGGCCTCGCGTTCGACGGCTCGTCGGTCCGCGGCTTCCAGTCGATCCACGAATCCGACATGATGCTGCTGCCGGACCCCGACACCGCGCGCATCGACCCGTTCCGCGCCGCCAAGACGCTGAACCTGAACTTCTTCGTGCACGACCCGTTCACCCGTGAGGCGTACTCCCGCGACCCGCGCAACGTGGCCCGCAAGGCGGAGAACTACCTGGCCAGCACCGGTATCGCCGACACCTGTTTCTTCGGCGCCGAGGCCGAGTTCTACATCTTCGACTCGGTGAGCTTCGATTCGAAGATCAACGGCACCTTTTACGAGGTGGACTCCGAGTCCGGCTGGTGGAACACCGGCGAGCCCTTCGAGGCCGACGGCTCGGCCAACCGTGGCTACAAGGTTCGCCCCAAGGGCGGCTACTTCCCGGTGGCGCCGTACGACCACTACGTCGACCTGCGCGACGAGATGTCGACCAACCTGATCAACGCCGGGTTCACCCTGGAGCGCGGCCACCACGAGGTGGGCACCGCCGGCCAGGCCGAGATCAACTACAAGTTCAACACGCTGCTGGCCGCGGCTGATGACGTGCTGCTGTTCAAGTACATCATCAAGAACACCGCGTGGGCGAACGGCAAGACCGTCACGTTCATGCCGAAGCCGCTGTTCGGCGACAACGGCTCGGGCATGCACGCCCACCAGTCGCTGTGGAAGGACGGCAAGCCGCTGTTCCACGACGAGTCCGGCTACGCGGGCCTGTCCGACATGGCGCGCCACTACATCGGCGGCATCCTGCACCACGCCCCGTCGCTGCTGGCCTTCACCAACCCGACGGTGAACTCCTACAAGCGCCTGGTGCCGGGCTACGAGGCCCCGATCAACCTGGTGTACAGCCAGCGCAACCGTTCGGCCTGTGTCCGTATCCCGATCACCGGCAACAACCCGAAGGCCAAGCGCCTCGAGTTCCGTTGCCCGGACAGCTCGGGTAACCCGTACCTGGCCTTCTCGGCGATGCTGATGGCCGGCATCGACGGCATCAAGAAGAAGATCGAGCCGCTGGCCCCGGTCGACAAGGACCTCTACGAGCTGCCGCCGGACGAGGCCGCCAACATCCCGCAGGCCCCGACCTCGCTGGCCGCGGTGATCGACCGCCTCGAAGAGGACCACGAGTACCTCACCGAGGGTGGCGTTTTCACCGAGGACCTGATCGAGACCTGGATCTCCTACAAGCGGGAGAACGAGATCATGCCGATCCAGATCCGGCCTCACCCGTACGAGTTCTCGCTCTACTACGACGTGTAAGTCGTAAGGCACCGCCGACGCGACGTTTAGTCGGAGTCGTAAGGCACGAAAAAGCCGGGTAGTTCCTTCGGGACTACCCGGCTTTTTCGTGTCCAGGGGCCGCCGCTTTCCACACCAGGGTCGTCGAACCTCGAGAATCGCAGCCCAGGCGTAGAACTCGCGGCACTCCCCCGCACAATGGACCGATGCGTGTTCTGGTGCAGCGGGTGACATCGGCGAGCGTCGCGGTCGACGGTGAAGTCGTCGGCGCCATCGAGCCCAACCCGCAGGGGCTGCTGGCCCTGGTCGGCGCGACCCATGACGACGATGCCGCCAAGGCCCGACGGATGGCCGAAAAGCTCTGGCAGTTACGGATTCTCGACGGCGAGAAATCCGCAGCCGACGTCGGCGCTCCCATCCTGGTGATCAGTCAGTTCACCTTGTACGCCAACACCGACAAGGGCAGGCGCCCGTCCTGGAACGCGGCAGCACCGGGCGCCGTCGCCGAACCCCTGGTCGCCGAATTTGCCGATGCGCTGCGGAAGTTGGGCGCGGTTGTGGAAACGGGGGTTTTCGGTGCGGATATGCGGGTGGAACTGGTCAATGACGGACCGGTAACACTGTTGCTGGAGCTGTGAGTTTTCTGCGAGCTGCGCGTATTCTCGGCCCATGACAACCAACCTGGACACCCGACTGAGCTCGATTTCGCCCGCTGTCATCAGCCTGTTCCGTGTCGTGTTCGGTTTTCTGTTCACCATCCACGGCGCATCGAAACTCTTCGCCTGGCCCGTTGATTCGGGAAGCGGTGCCGTCCCGGTGGGCACCTGGCCGTACTGGTACGCCGGCGTCCTGGAGCTGGTGCTCGGCCTGCTCATCATGGTGGGGCTGTTCACCCGCATCGCCGCCTTCATCGCCGCGGGACAGATGGCGTTCGCCTACTTCACCGAGCATCAGCCCAAGGGCCTGTTGCCGATCGAGAACGGCGGCGAACTCGCCGTGCTGTACTGCTTCGGCTTCCTGCTGCTGGCCGCAATCGGCGGTGGCGCATACGCGTTGGACACGGCGCTCAGAAAGCGCACCTAGTCCAGCGCGAGATCCTTGCGGAACCGTTTGAGTCCGTCGATCTTCTCGGCCAGCGTCGCGCCGGGGCCGGAGTAGAACATCCAGGGCATGGTGATGATGCCCTGGATGCCACCGGCTTCCGCGCGCGCGTAATGCTCGGGGGTGAAGGCATCGGTCAGCGGCGTGATGATGGTGAAATCATCCATCGTCAAACCCTTTTCGGCCCGCAGATCTCGAAGCCGGTCGACCCGCTGCAACGCGGCCTCCGTGGAGATCAGATCGCCGATCCAGCCGTCGTGCCGCGCCGCACGGCGCAGCGCGATGTCGGACAGCCCGCCGACATAGATGGGTATCTGCGGCGGCGTGGGCTCCATCTCGAGGCGAGGCGTGGAGTAGAACTCGCCGGAGAACTCGGTCCAGCCGGGCTCCCACAGCCGCTTCATCAGTTCGAGCATCTCGTCGGTGCGCTTGCCACGCCGGGCGAACTGCTGACCCAGCAGCTCGAACTCCTCCTCGCACCAGCCGACCCCGATACCGAGTTCCAGCCGTCCGCCGGCCAGATATGCCGCGGTGCCAATGGCTTTCGCTGCCGAATACGGGTCACGCATCGCGGGCAGGTAGACGGTGGTGACGAACTTCAGCCGGGTGGTGACCAGCGCCAGCGCCCCGATCATCACCCACGGGTCCGGCCAGTCGGTGAACGCCTCCCAGCGCCGCTTGCCGTCCTTGGTGTAGGGATACGGCGTATTCAGCGTCTCCAGGTTCACCACATGATCAGGGATGCCCATCCCGTCGTAGCCGAGATCGTCTGCGGCCCTGGCCACCTCGACGGCCTCCCGGGTGTCCATGAAGGCCATGCTCACGTAGAACTTCATCCGGCGTCCCGCGCCCATGCCGGCGTGATGAAGACTCCCTCAGCCTCGACGGTGATCCCGTCGGCGTCGCTGATATGGCCGCGCGCAAAGGTTTTCACGCCTTCGGTCCGGTCGATGTGGGCCTCGGCGCGCAGCGGACCCAGCGGCGTGCCTCGGCGGTACCGGCAGGTGATGGTCCCGGTGTAGCGCGGCTCGTTCAGTCCGCCACTGGCCACCTCACCGAGAATATGGTCGAGCACCAGCGCGCAGATGCCGCCGTGCACCCACCCCAGCGGCCCCTCGTAGGCGGCGCCCAGCACGAATTCACTCCAGCAGCTGCCGTCGTCGGCGTGCTCGATCACCAGCGGCGGGGCCAGCGCGTTGCGTAATCCGACGACCGGATTCGCCCACACCACCGGGCGGTTGGTCTCGGCATGCAGCATGGCGTGCGGGCCGTCGCGCTGCTCACGACGCAGCGAGGCGGTGACGGCCTCGACGGCTGCGGTCGCGTCGGCGATGGTCTGCGGATCCACCTGGGTGCGCACTCCGGCATCGACGAGTTCGCGCATCGCCTGGGCGAAGGGCTCATAGAGTGCTTCGAGCCGATCGTGCTCTGCCGCGCTGATGACGTCGAACGTGTGCTTCATCCGGACTCCCAGTGAATTGGTTATACGCCCTTATTAACATCACCCACTGCGACGTCCTGCACGCGGGGCGGCCCAACCACTACTCGCCGCCGAAAATCTTCCGGACCACGCCCTTGGCCCGCCGGGTCACCCGCAGGTAGTTGTCGAGGAACTCCCCGCCGTCGTCACTGCCCCAGCCGGCCGCAAGGGCCACCGCATTGAGCTGACGACCGGGACCGGGCAACTGATCGGTGGGCTTGCCGCGCACCAGCACCAGGGCGTTGCGCGCCCGCGTGGCGGTCAGCCAGGCATCGCGTAGCAGCTCGACGTCGCTCTCGGCGACCAGCTCGGCCGCCCCGATGGCGTCGAGGGTCTGCAATGTCGAGGTGCTGTGCAGCGCGGGGACCTTGTGCGCGTAGCGCAGTTGCAGCAGCTGCACGGTCCACTCGATGTCGGCCAGCCCCCCACGGCCCAGCTTGGTGTGCGTGTTGGGGTCGGCGCCGCGCGGCAGCCGCTCGGCGTCCACGCGGGCCTTGATCCGCCGGATCTCCTGGACGGCTTCGGCCGACACCCCGCCGGAGGGATAACGGGTCTTGTCGGCCATGAGCAGGAATCGCTCGCCGAGTTCCAGATCGCCTGCCACCCGGTGCGCGCGCAGCAGGGCCTGGATCTCCCACGCCTGGGCCCACTGCTCGTAGTAGGCCGCATATGAGGCGAGCGTGCGTACCAGCGGTCCGTTTCGCCCCTCTGGACGCAGCCCGGTGTCCACCTCCAGGGGTGGATCGGCACTCGGTGTCCCCAGCAGGGCCCTGACCTGCTCGGCGATGCTCACCGACCAGCGCACGGCCGCCGAATCCTCGACGCCCGAGGAGGGTTCGCAGACGAACATCACGTCAGCGTCGGAGCCGTATCCGAGTTCGCCGCCACCGAGGCGACCCATCCCGATCACCGCGATACGTGCGGGCACACCGGATTCGGGTGTGTTGGCCCGGATCACGGCATCGAGCGCGGCCTGCAGCACCGCGACCCACACCGACGTCAGTGCCTTGCAGACGTCGGTCACGTCGAGCAGGCCCAGCACGTCCGCGGAGGCGATTCGGGCCAGCTCCCGCCGGCGCAGCGTGCGCGCCGCCGCGATGCCCCGCACCGGGTCCGAGTGTCGGCCTGCCGAGGCCACCAGGGCCCGGGCCACGCTGTCGGGGTCGCCGTCGAGCAGCTTCGGGCCGTTGGGCCCGTCGGCGTAGAGCTGGATCACCTCGGGGGCGCGCATCAGCAGTTCGGGGATGTAGGCCGAGGTCCCCAGCACCCGCATCAGCCGCTTGGCCACCGCCCCCTCGTCCCGCAGGGTCGACAGGTACCAGCGCTGCTCGGACAGCTCGTCGCTGATCCGGCGGTAGGCCAGCAGGCCGGCGTCCGGGTCGGGGGTGTCCGACAGCCAGTCCAGCAGGGTCGGCAGCAGCACCTGCTGCACCGTGCCGCGCCGGCCGCTCTGGCTGGTGAGCGCGGCCAGATGCGTCAGTGCGCTCTGCGGGCCCTCGTAACCCAGTGCGGCAAGCTGACGTTCGGCGGCCTCGGTGCTCATCCCGGCGCCGATGCCCACCGCCGGCTGGCCCACCGATTCCAGCAGCGGCTGGTAGAAGAGCTTGGCGTGCAACCGCGACACCCGCATGCTCTGCCGCTTGAGTTCCTCGCGCAGCACGCCGGCCGCGTCGTGGCGGCCGTCGGGGCGCACGTGCGCGGCCCGGGCCAGCCAGCGGTAGGCCTCGTCGTCGTTGTCGTCGGGCAACATGTGGGTGCGCTTGAGCCGCTGCAGTTGCAGCCGGTGTTCGAGCAGCCGCAGGAACTCGTACGACGCGGTCAAGTTGGCGGTGTCGTCGCGCCCGATGTAGCCACCCTCGCCGAGGGCCGCCAGCGCGTCGACGGTGGACGCCACGTGCAGGGAGTCGTCGTTGCGGCCGTGCACCAATTGCAGGAGCTGGACGGCGAATTCGACGTCACGCAGGCCACCGGTGCCCAGTTTGAGCTCACGGGCCCGCACCCCGGCCGGGACGAGTTCCTCGACGCGGCGCCGCATGGCTTGCACCTCGGGGACGAAATCCTCACGCTCACAGGCGGTCCACACCATGGGCATCAGGGCATCGATGTAGGCCTTGCCGAGTTCGGCGTCGCCCGCGGCGGGGCGCGCCTTGAGCAGGGCCTGGAATTCCCAGGTTTTGGCCCAGCGCTGGTAGTAGGCGACGTGGGATTCCAGCGTCCGGACCAGTTGACCGCGCTTGCCTTCGGGGCGCAGCGCGGCGTCGACCTCGAAGAAGGCTTCACCGGCGAACTGCATCATCTCGCCGGCCACCCGGGTCGCGGCGGCGAGGTTGTCGTCGCCGTCGCCCTCGGCGATGGACTCGCCGACGAAGATGACGTCGACGTCGCTGACGTAATTCAGCTCGCGCGCACCGCATTTGCCCATGGCGACCACGGCCAGCCGCGGCTCCACCCCGTCCTCGCAGACCACCCTGGTGGCCACCGTCAGTGCGGCGCCCAGCGCGGCGTCGGCCAGGTCGGACAGGTGTGCGGCGACCTCGACGAAGGGCAACACCGGCTCGTTCTCGACGGTAGAGGCCACGTCGAGCGCGGCCAGCACCAGCAGGTGGTCGCGGTAGAGATCGCGCAGTGCGGGCACGGCACTGCTTGTGCCCCTGTCGATCTCGGCATCGCGGGCGGCGGCGGTGAAGATGCTGTGCAGCTCCTCAACGCCGGGGAGTACGAGGTTGCCGGTGAGCAACCGCCACGACTGTGGGTGGGCGACGAGGTGGTCACCGAGGGACAGGGAGGATCCCAGCACACCGAACAGCCGGCCCCGGAAGGCCTTGTCGGTCAGCAATCGGCGGTTGAGCTCGTCCGCGTCGCCGCCGAGCGCATCGGCCAGCCGCACCATGGCCAGCAGCGCCACGTCGGCATCAGGTGCGCGCGAAAGCGACCACAGCAGCTCGACGTAGGCCTCGGTGTTCCAGCCGAGCTGTTCCAGATGGACCGACGCCTGCGGATGGACCAGACCGAGCCGACCGACGCTGGGCAGTTTCGGGCGATCGGTTGCAGGCTTGGGCACGTTCACGACGGTAGCGCACGCCCGCGAGAAACTCGGGGCACAGGCACTGCCCCCGACTCAGAGCGACAGGTAGGTCTTCAGCTCGTACGGCGTGACGTGGCTGCGGTAGTTCTCCCACTCCGCGCGCTTGTTGCGCAGGAAGTAGTCGAAGACGTGCTCCCCCAACGCTTCAGCGACGAGCTCGGAGTTCTCCATGGCCTCCAGCGCGTTGCCCAGGCTGGTGGGCAACTCGCGGTAGCCCATGGCGCGCCGCTCCTCGGCCGTCAGGCTCCAGACGTTGTCCTCGGCCTGGGGACCCAGCACGTAGCCCTTCTCGACGCCGCGCAGGCCGGCAGCCAGTAGCACCGCGAAGGTCAGGTAGGGGTTGCAGGCCGAGTCGGGGCTGCGGACCTCGACGCGCCGCGACGAGGCCTTGCGCGGGGTGTACATCGGGACCCGCACCAGCGCCGAGCGGTTGGCCGCGCCCCACGAGGCCGCGGTGGGCGCCTCGCCGCCGTGCACCAGCCGTTTGTAGGAGTTCACCCACTGGTTGGTGACGGCGCTGATCTCGCTGGCGTGCTCCAGGATGCCCGCGATGAACGACTTGGCCACATCGGACAGCTGCAGCGGGTCGTCGGGGCTGTGGAAGGCGTTGGTGTCGCCTTCGAACAGGCTCATGTGGGTGTGCATCGCCGAGCCGGGATGTTCGGCGAACGGCTTGGGCATGAACGACGCGCGCACGCCGTCGGCCAGGGCGACTTCCTTGACCAGATAGCGGAAGGTCATCACGTTGTCGGCCATCGACAGCGCGTCGGCGTAGCGCAGGTCGATCTCCTGCTGGCCGGGAGCGCCCTCGTGGTGGCTGAACTCCACCGAGATGCCCATCTGCTCCAGCGCCTCGATGGCGTGGCGGCGGAAGTTCGGCGCCGAGTCGTGCACGGCCTGGTCGAAATAGCCGCTGTTGTCGGCCGGCACGGGCACCGACCCGTCGTCCGGGCCGGGCTGCAGCAGGAAGAACTCGATTTCGGGGTGCACGTAGCAGGTGAAGCCCAGGTCGCTGGCCTTGGCCAGCTGCCGACGCAGCACGTGCCGGGAGTCGGCCCACGACGGTGAGCCGTCCGGCATGGTGATGTCGCAGAACATCCGCGCCGAGTAGTGCTTGCCGGCGCTGGTGGTCCAGGGCAGCACCTGGAAGGTCGACGGATCAGGCCGCGCCACGGTGTCGGACTCCGAGACGCGGGCGAAGCCCTCGATCGAAGAGCCGTCGAAACCGATGCCCTCCTCGAAGGCACCTTCGAGTTCGGCGGGCGCGATCGCTACCGATTTGAGGTAGCCCAGGACGTCGGTGAACCACAACCGAACGAACCGGATATCGCGTTCCTCCAGGGTGCGCAGCACGAATTCCTTCTGGCGGTCCATGCCCGCAGCGTAGGCATCGGCTGTTAAATCTGTGTTACAGCCCTGGAAGAGTTAGCAGGAGAGGTCTCCCGGGGAGGCTCCGTTGACGAAGAAACCCAGCACGGCGGTGTCCACGCAGGCGTCCCCGTTGAACACCACGGTGTGTTGGGTGCCGGTGAAGGAGATCAGCGCCGCGCCCATTTGCCGGGCCAGGTCCACCCCGGCCTGATACGGCGTGGCCGGGTCGCCGGTGGTGGACACCACCACGACCTTGCCCGGTCCGGGCCCGGTGACCGGGTGCGGCACCGAGGTCGCGGGCACCGGCCACAGGGCGCAGATGTCGCGGGGCGCGTACCCGGTGAACTCCCCGTAGGCCATGAACGGTGCCACCGCGCGGATCCGCTGATCGGCGTCGGCCCACACCGCGGGGTCGGTGGGGAACGGCGCGTCGACGCACCGGATCGCGGTGAAGGCGTCCTGCATGTTCTTGTAGTGCCCGGCTTCGTCGCGGCGCCAGTAGTCGTCGGCGAGCAGCAGCAGGTCACTGGCGTCGGTGCGGCGCGTCAATCCGAGTAGCCCGCTGGTCAGGTAGGGCCAATACCGCGCCGAGTAGAGGGCGTTGCCGGTCCCGGTGATCGCGTCGGCGTAGCCGAGTCCGCGCGGGTCCGTCGTGGAGCCCGGCGCCGTCACCAGGGGATCCACCAGTCCTTGGAACCGGCCGACGAACTGGGCGGGATCGGTGCCCAGCGGACAGTCGGCCGACTTCGCACAGTCCGCGGCGTAGGTGTCGAAAGCCTTCTGGAAGCCGGCGAGCTGGCGGATGTTCTTGGTGATCGGATCCTGGCTGGGGTCGATCGCCCCGTCGAGCACCATGGTGCGCACCCGGTTCCCGAACTGTTCGGCGTAGGCGCCGCCGAGCTCGGTGCCGTAGGAGAAGCCCAGATAGTTGATCTGCTCGTCCCCCAGCGCGGCCCGCACCGCGTCCATGTCCCGCACCGCAGAGGCGGTGCCGACGTTGGCCAGGAACCGCGCGCCCATGCGGTCCAGACACTGCTGGGCGAACTGGCGGTAGACGTCTTCGATGTGGGCGACCCCGGCCGGGCTGTAGTCGGTCAGCGACTCGCGCCGGTAGGCGTCGATCTCGGCGTCGGTGCGGCAGCGCAGTTCCGGAGTGGAATGCCCGACGCCGCGCGGGTCGAAGCCCACCAGATCGAAATGGTCGGTCAGTGGTGAGCCGGCCAGCGCGGCACCCATGCCGGCCACCGTGTCCACCGCCGAGGCACCGGGGCCGCCGGGGTTGATGAACAGGGCGCCGATCCGGTCACCACTGGCCGGTATCCGGATGACCGCCAATTGCGCTTGTGCGCCTTGCGGATCCGGGGCGTTCCAGTCCAGCGGTACCGGGACGGTGCTGCATTGGGCGGTCGGGATCGCGGCCGAATTCTGCACCCACGGGGCGCAACTTCCCCATTCCGGCCCCGATTCCGGAGCAGCCTGCGCGACCGGGCAGACCACGGCTGTTACGCCGAGCAGCGCCGCCGCCAAAACGCGTCCTGCCCCGCCCGCCCACCACACGGCAGTCATGGTCGCACGGCGGGCAGCACCGGGTCTGTGCCTGAGGCCGAGCAGAAATCGGCCGGAGACCATCCGGTGACCTTAGCGGCCGGACCGGTCAGCAGCGGGTCCCGGGTGGCGGCACCGTCACGTCGACGAGGTAGGTCGCCGCGATGTCGTCGATGCACTTGTTGCCCTGGAACACCACGGTGTGCTGGGTGCCCTCGAAGGTCACCAAGGTTCCGCCGAGCTGACGGGCCAGGTCGACGCCGGCCTGGTACGGCGTGGCCGGGTCGTTGGTGGTCGAGACGATCAACGTCGGGGGCAACCCCTTCACCGCGATCTCGTGCGGCTTACTGGTCGGCGGCACCGGCCAGAACGCGCAGGTGCCCAACGGCGCGTGCCCGGTGAATTCGCCGTAGCTCATGAACGGCGCGACCTCGCGGGCCCGCCGGTCCTCCTCGACGACAGTGGCCCGGTCGGTGATGGCGGGCTTGTCCACGCAGTTGACCGCGACGCGCACGTCGGTCGAATTGTTGTAGTGGCCCTTGGCATCACGGCCCATGTAGAGGTCGGCCAGGGCCAGCATCACATCGCCGTTGCCGTTCTTCAGCCCGGTCAGGCCCTCGGTCAGGTGACGCCACAGATTCGGTGAGTACAGCGGCAGGATGGTGCCCACGGTGGCGTCGCTGTAGCTCAGCCCGCGCGAATCCCGCGTCTTCGCCGGGTGTTCCACCAGCGGGTCGACCAGGCTCTTGTACACCTCGACGGCCTTGGCAGGATCGGTGCCCAGCGGGCAGTCGGGGTTCTTGGTGGCGCAGTCGGTGGCGTAGTCGTCGAAGGCCTTCTGGAACGCCGCGGCCTGACGGATGTCTTCTTCCACCGGGTCCGCATTGGGGTCGACGGCGCCGTCGAGGATCATCGCGCGGACCTTGTCCGGGAACTGCTCGGCGTACGTCGCACCGATCCGGGTGCCGTAGGAGTAACCCAGGTAGGTCAGCTTGTCGTCGCCGAGTGCGGCCCGGATCGCATCGAGATCCTTGGCGACGTTCTCGGTGCCCACGTTCTCCAGGAAGTCTTTGCCCATCTTGTCGACGCAGCGCTGGACGAAGTCCTTGGTCTCCTTCTCCAGGTGCTCGACGCCCTCCGGGGTGTATTCCACCGTCGGGTCGGCCCGCAGCCGGTCGTTGTCCTCGTCGGAGTTGCACCACACCGCGGGCGTCGAGGATCCGACGCCGCGCGGATCGAACCCGACGATGTCGAATCGGTCCTTGACGGACTGCGGCAGGCCGGACAGCAGGGAGACGGCCGATTCGACCCCGGACTCGCCGGGGCCGCCGGGGTTGATCACCAGCGAGCCGATCTTCTTTCCCGCCGCCGGGAAGCGGATCATCGCCAGACGGGCGACTTCGCCTTCTGGCTTGGAGTAGTCGACCGGAACCGACAGCATCCCGCATTCGGCGTTGTCGGGGATCTGCACGTGGTCACCCGAACCGGCGTTGCACGGCAGCCATTGCACCGGCGTGCCGGGCCGTGGGACCGCGATCTGGGCTTCCCCGTCGACCACCTGGGTGCAGCCCGCCGCGGCCACCGCCGTCACCGCCAGCAGCGCGCCGAACCTCATCGGTAACTTCATGGCTGACCATGCTGCCATGGCGCGACATCGCCGCAGGCCCGGCCTATCGCGACGCGCGGTGACACTATCGGGTAGCGGCCAGGAGTTCCTCGAGCGCGACGTGGAAGTCGTCGGCCATGTCCCACAGGTCAGGCAGCAGATCCGGGCAGGACATGATGCCGACGTCGAGCTTGCCGGTCAGCGACATCACGGTGATGTTGAGACCCGATCCGTGGAATATCGGGCCCAGCGGGTACATGGCCTTGACCTCACAGCCCAGCATGTACAGCGGTTCCTGCGGCCCTGGCACGTTGGAGATGACCAGATTGTGGACGGGTTTGGCCCCGGACAGCCGGCTGGCCGCGTACACCCGCATCGCGGCGCCGAACACCGCAGGCGCCGCGAACTGTGTCCAGTCCTGAAGCAACGTCGCACCGATCGCAGAACTGTGTTGCTTGGCAACCGAATTCGATGCCGCGATGGCCCGCAACCGCTCGGCCGGATCGTCGATGTTGGTTTCGAGCTTGGAGAACATCCCCGACACCTGATTGCGCCCCGGCCGGTCGGAACGGTCATGCACCGACACCGGCACCATCGCGACCAGGGAGCTGTCCGGCAGTTCACCGCGGTCGTGCAGGAAGGTGCGCAGCACGCCGGACACCAGCGCCATCACCACGTCGTTGACCTTGACGTCGAAGTGGTTCTTGACGGTCTTGATGTCCTCGAGGTCCAACTGGGCGAACGCGACGCTGCGCTGCCCGGTGATGTTGGTGTTGAACGCGGTCTTCGGCGCGTTGAACGGGGCCGCCATCGCCTGCCCGTTGATTGCCCGGCGCACGGTGTCGATGACCGTGCTCGCAGTGGTGGGCAGCACGTTGGCCAGCTTCAGCGGCCGCGTCACGAACCTGAGTGCACCGCTGATGGCGATCTCGGCGCCGGTTGCACCGCCCACCCCGTCGACCGGGTCCGGGGGCGGCGCGTCCGCCACGGTGGTGCACAGCTGCGACATCAGGTTGGCGCCGGTCACCCCGTCGACGCCGGAGTGGTGCACCTTCGTCATCAGCGCCACTCGGCCTCCGGCGTGGGCGTCGGTGCCCGCCACGTTCTCGATGACCCACATCTCCCACAGCGGCCGGGTCCGGTCCAGCGGAAGCGAGGCGATGTGTCCGCAGATCTCGGACAGTTCGGCCCGCCCACCGGGCCCGGGTAGGCCGATCCGGTGCAGGTGCCGGTTGACGTCAAAGTCCTTGTCTTCCACCCGCACCGGGTGGTCGAGATTGAACCGGCTGTCGGCCAGCTTTTCCCGGAATTGCGGCATCGCCTTGATTGTCAGGGTCAGCGCGTCGCGCATCCGGTCGAAGGTGTAGCCGCCGGGCATGGTCGAGGTGTCGAGTTCGAGCACCGAGCACACGTGCATGGGCTGCGCGGCGGTTTCGAGGTAGAGGAAGCTGGCGTCGAGTCCGCTGAGCCGTTGCATGCCGCTGATGTTAGGGCGCCGCACGGGAACTGTGAGGAAATCCACTCGAACGTCGCTTTTGCCTTCATTCCTCGCGGTGGCAGACTGGCAGATGTCCGACGAACCCGGGGACCGCGAGGCGGCCTCGAGGATCGAACCGACCATCACAAGGGACGACGATGTCTGAACAGTCTGTTTATGGTGCTTCCGAATCGGCTGCGGAGTCCGTGGCGCCCAAGCCGCGTACCAAGGTCCGCACGCTCACGCTGCAGAAATGGAAGTCCGAAGGCCACAAGTGGGCGATGCTCACCTGTTACGACTACTCCAGCGCGCGCGTGTTCGACGAGGCCGAGATTCCGGTGCTGCTCGTCGGCGACTCGGCGGCGAACGTCGTGTACGGCTACGACACCACCGTGCCGATCTCGATCGACGAGCTGATCCCGTTGGCCCGCGCGGTCGTCAAGGGCGCCCCGCATGCCCTGGTAGTCGCCGACCTGCCGTTCGGCAGCTATGAGTCCAGCCCGCAGCAGGCGCTGGCGACGGCCACCCGCTTCATGAAGGAGACCGGCGCGCAGGCGATCAAGCTCGAGGGCGGTGAGCGGATGGCCGATCAGATCGCGACCCTGTCGGCGGCCGGCATCCCGGTGGTGGCACACATCGGCTTCACGCCGCAGAGCGTGAACGGGCTGGGCGGTTTCCGCGTCCAGGGCCGCGGCGACGCCGCTGAGCAGACGATCCACGACGCGATCGCGGTGCAGGAAGCCGGGGCGATCGCGGTGGTGCTCGAGATGGTGCCCGCCGAGCTGGCCACCCAGATCACCGGCAAGCTGACGATCCCCACCGTCGGCATCGGCGCCGGCCCCAATTGCGATGCCCAGGTGCTGGTCTGGCAGGACATGGCCGGGCTCACCAGCGGCAAGACCGCCAAGTTCGTCAAGCGTTTCGGTGACGTTGGCGGCGAACTGCACCGTGCCGCAGCGCAGTACGCCCACGACGTGGCGACCGGGGTGTTCCCGGCCGAGGAGCACAGCTACTGATCCCGGCCTCAGGCCAGCGCGTCACCGAGTTTGGTGAGTAACCGGGTCAGCGCTGCCTTGTCCTCATCGGTGAGGCCGGCAAACATCTCGTGTGCGGCGGCGATGTAGTCGGCCCGCCAGTGCCGGGCTTGTTCGCGCCCCTCGGCGGTCGTCGTCAATCGCACTGCGCGGCGGTCGTTTTCGTCGGG
Organism: Mycobacterium sp. 48b; assembly: GCF_048282725.1. Classification (NCBI taxonomy): domain Bacteria; kingdom Bacillati; phylum Actinomycetota; class Actinomycetes; order Mycobacteriales; family Mycobacteriaceae; genus Mycobacterium; species Mycobacterium sp. 48b. Next base: position 3,302,545 of record NZ_JBLVUL010000001.1, on the reverse strand, counting down.
TGCACGGACCACCAAGCCTTCCCGCACCAGAGCCTCGACGAGGGTCGACGCGGTGGCCTGGGTGATCCCCACAGCCCTGGCCACCTCGGCCGATCGGACCGGTTGCATCCGTTCGATCTCGGCGAGCAGCTTGGACCGCGGGGTCGACACACCACGGTCGCCGAGGCGCTCGTCGAATGCGCGGACAACGGATTTGGCGGCGCGCCCGAAAGCATCGGCCAGTTCGGCCGCGCTCCGTTGCTCGTCGTTCACAACCGTTCTCCTCTGATTCGTTGACAGAGAATATCAGCGCTCATATAGTTTGATCTCATATAGTTAGAGATCTAACGAAAGGTCCGCAATGACCTACTCGCACACCTTCTCGCTGGGATCGCGGGTCGTCCGACGCATCGGATTCGGCGCGATGCAGTTGCCCGGGCCCGGAGTGTTCGGTCCGCCGCGTGATCACGACCAGGCGGTCGCGGTGCTGCGCCGCGCGGTCGAACTCGGTGTCGACCACATCGATACCGCCCAGTTCTACGGGCCGGATGTCGCCAACGAACTGATCCGGGAGGCGCTGTACCCCTACCCGCAGAACCTGGCTCTTGTCACCAAGGTCGGAGGCAAACGCGATGCCCAGGCCAACTGGCTCCCGGCGCAACAACCCGCCGAACTGCGGCACAGCATCGAAGAGAACCTACGCACACTGGGAGTCGACCAGCTTGCCGTGGTGAACCTGCGCCTCTTCGGGACCGACATCGGAGGTCCCGCCGAGGTCGACCACGGGCTGTTCGAGCAGCAACTCGACACCCTGATCACGGCACGCGAAGAAGGCCTCATCGCCGGCATCGGGCTGAGCAGCGCCTCCCGCGAGCACGTGGAGATCGCGCTCGAGCGCACCGAGATCGCCTGCGTGCAGAACGCCTACAACCTCGCCGACCGCACCTCGCAGCCCGTGCTCGACCTGTGCCTCGAACGCGACATCGCCTTCGTCCCGTTCTTTCCGCTGGGTTCGGCCTTCGCCGTGGACAATCCGGTCCTGGGCCATCCGACGATCCGGCGAGTGGCCACCGAACTGGGACGTACGCCGGCGCAGATCGCGTTGGCCTGGACGTTGAACGTCGCGCCGAACGTGCTCCTGATCCCCGGGACGTCCTCGATCGCCCACCTCGAGGAAAACCTGGCTGTCGCGGACATCGAGCTGCCGGCCGATCTCACCATCGAACCGGCGGCCGCCGGCCCGGCGGCGGGCTAGGCGAAGTCGGGCTTGCGCTTGGCCAGGAACGCGTCGACCCCTTCGCGGCCGTCGGCGGAGTTGGCCCGCTCGGCGATGAACCGGGCTTCGGCCGCCATCTGCTCCTCGAGGCTGTTCTTGAACGAGGACACCAGCAGCGACTTGACCGCGCCGTTGGATCCGCCGGAACCCGACGCCACCTGCTCGGCCAGTTTCGTGGCCCGGGCCGCGAGTTCGTCGCCGGCGACCACCTCGGTGACCAGGCCCCAGTCCTGCGCCTCGGCGGCCGACAGCGTGCGGTTGGTCAGGATGAGTTCCTGTGCCCGACGCAGGCCGACCAGTCGCGGCAGATGGTAGGACGCGCTGCCGTCAGGGCTCAGCCCGACCTTGGTGTAGGCCATGGTGAAGGTGGCCGATTCGGCCGCCAGCACCAGGTCACCGGTCACCGCGAGGCTGAACCCGGCGCCGGCCGCGGTGCCGTTCACCGCGGTGATCAGCACGGCATCCATCCGGGCGAACGACGAGATGGCCCGGTGCAGGTCATCGGCGACGCCCTTGATGAAGCGGCCCCGGTCCGGCGCGGTGGCGAATGACTTCAGGTCGCCGCCCGCGCAGAAGAACCGGCCCGCACCGGTCAGCACCACGGCCTTGGTACCGGGCGTGTCACAGCGCCGGGCGGCGTCGGCCAATTCACGAGTCATGGTGTCGTTCATGCCATTCGCGGCGTCCGGTCGGTTCAGCGTGATCTGCGCGACGGCGCCGGACTGCTCGAACGAGATGGCTTCATAGGTGGGCTCGGTCACGGCCCGAACTCTAGCGGGCCGGGGTTCGCGGCGGTCGAAGCCCCAGCCGGGCCGCGGTGGTCTCCTCCAACGGCGCGAAATCGCCGTCGAACCCGAGGATCCGCAGTGCCCCCTCCCCGATCGCCCAGGGCTGCCCCGGCGTCCTCTCGACGTCGTCGGAACGGCTGTTGACCACCGATTCCACCAGACGGAACGGCAGATCGGCAGAATCGGGCGGGCCTGCGCACTCGCCGATCACCGCCTCTGACAGCTTTCGGTAAACCTCGCGCAGCTCGGCCCGGCGGCGGCGGAACGGTTCGAACCGGTCGGTTCGCAGCTCGGGAAGCAGGTAGAGGGCACCCAGATTCCACCGGCTCGCGCACAGCTGGTGGGCATCGGCGACCGCGAGCGTGTGCAGGTGCTGCGCAGCCGGGCCCTGGCCGTCGAGCAGCTCGGCGCCCAGGCGAAGGGCATCGTCGACGGTGCCGGCCAGCAACGCGTCGAGGATGTCGTCCTTGGTGGCGAAATGGTGGTAGAGCGAGGCCTGCCGGACCCCGACTTCATCGGCGATGCGCCGGGTGGAGGTGCTGGCGTAGCCGTGGGTGGTGAACAGCTCTGCGGCGGCGTCGAGAATCTGTTCACGGGCAGTGGTACCCGGCCGGCGTGGCCGCTCCAGCCGCGGGCGTCCGCGCCCAGCAGCAGCACTCGCCGGGGTCGTCTCAGCCGCCATGTCAGCAACAGTAGGAGACTCCGACAGACATGACCGACAGCGCCGTGGTGGCGGCGGCAAGTCTTGATGCTGCTGTGACCAGACACCGGTCGTGACACCGACCCGGATATGGCACGCTGGTCCCATCCGATCTCCCGCCTCCGGTGCACAGCGAAGGTGACTATGGCCCCCGGCAAATCCAAGACCGCGAGGTACACCGAAATCGAGCGGAAGTTCGCGGTCACCGAGAACACCGTCTCGCCGTCGTTCGAGGGGCTCTCGACCATCGCCGAGGTCGCACGCGTGGAAACCCAGCACCTGGATGCGGTGTACTTCGACACCCCGAATCGCGACCTTGCCGCGCACCGCATCACGCTGCGGCGCCGCACCGGCGGCAGCGACGCGGGCTGGCACCTGAAGCTTCCGGCCGGCGTCGACACCCGCACCGAGGTCCGGACGCCCCTGGGCACAGCAACCGACACCGTGCCAGAGGATCTGCAGGACGTCGTGCTTGCGATCGTCCGGGACCGGCCGCTGTCCCCGGTGGCCCGGATCAGCACCGAGCGCAACGTGGAGGTGCTGCGCGGAGCCGACGGCGTCGGCCTGGCCGAGTTCTGCGACGACCGGGTGACCGCATCGGTCACCGGCGAGGAAGCCGACGCGCAGAGCTGGCGGGAGTGGGAGCTGGAACTGATCACCGCCGATGTGCCCGACGACCTGATGGATCGACTGTCGAACCGGCTGGCGGATGCGGGCGCGGAACCGGCCGGGCATGGGTCCAAATTGGCCAAGGTGCTCGGCACCGATGTGGCCCCGACACCTGCTCCTCCGGCCGATCCGGTGCACCGGGCCATCGCCGAGCAGATCGAGGCGCTGATCATTTGGGACCGCGCGGTACGCGCGGACGCCTATGACTCGGTACATCAGATGCGGGTGACCACCCGCAAGATCCGGAGTCTGCTGCAGGAGTCCAAGGACGCCTTCGGCCTCGACGACGACGGCTGGGTGCTCGACGAGCTGCGGGCGCTGGCCGCGGTGCTGGGTGTGGCCCGCGATGCCGAGGTTCTGGCCGAGCGCTATCAGCGCGCGCTCGACGAAATGCCCGCCGAGCTGGTCCGCGGACCGGTTCGCCAGCGGCTGGTCGAGGGTGCCAACCGCCGCTACGCCGCGGGCTGGCGGCGCTCCCTGCTGGCGATGCGCTCGCAGCGCTATTTCCGGCTGCTGGACGCGCTCGAGGAGCTGGTGAAAGCCGAGCAGCCGGAATCCGCCGACGCCGCAACGAAATCGGTGAACATCGACGCCGCATACAAGCGGGTTCGGAAGGCCGCCAAGACCGCGGCCGCGGCCGACAGCGATGCCGAGGCCAGCGCCGAGGACAAGGACGAGGCGCTACACCGAATTCGTAAGGGCGCCAAACGGCTTCGCTACACCGCGGCGGCCACCGGAGCGGAGAAGGTTTCCGAGCGGGCCAAGAACATCCAGAGCTTGCTGGGCGACCATCAGGACAGCGTGGTGAGCAAGGCTCATCTGAGCACCCAGGCGGACGCAGCACATGCCGCGGGCGAGGACACCTTCACCTACGGGCTGCTCTATCAGCAGGAGCACGACACCGCCCAGGAGTCCCGGGCGCAGCTGCAGGATGCACTCAAGAAGTTGGACAAGGCGGTGCGCAAGGCCCACTAGGGGCCGGTTTCAGTGCTGGGGCGAACGAGTTGGCCTGTAAGCCGGATTCTGTGCCGGCCCTCCCGCTACCAGGAGGGTCAGTGGCGACCATCCATCTGGACACACCGTTGCCGGGTGCCTCAAGCGGCCTACCCGCAGGCTCGGGCGAGCAGCCCTCGGGCGCCTGCGCGACCGCAACCAGGTTGCGGCCTTCTTGGCCTTGCTTCGGGTGGGGTTTGCCTAGCCACCCCGGTCACCCGGGGTGCTGGTGCGCTCTTACCGCACCGTTTCACCCTTACCATTTCTGGCGGTCTGTTTTCTGTGGCACTTTCCCGCGAGTCACCTCGGATTGCCGTTAGCAATCACCCTGCTCTGTGAAGTCCGGACTTTCCTCGACCCCGGTTTTCACCGGTGCCGCGGCCGCCCAGCCAACTCGTTCGCGCTGATCACCGTACCCTTAATCGCATGGTCCAGGTGCCACCGGCACGATATTTGCTCCGTGCGAAGGATCTCGCGGACGCCCGTTACGCGGATCCGATCACCGTCGACGACCTGGCGGCGGCCGCCGGATTGTCTCGAGCGCACTTCAGCCGGATGTTCACCCGCACCTTCGGCGAGTCCCCGCGGGCCTACCTGCAGAGCCGGCGGCTCGAGCGGGCTGCGGCGCTGCTGCGCAACACCGACCGTTCGGTCGCCGACATCTGCGTGATGGTCGGCCTCCAGAGCGTGGGCTCGTTCACCACGAACTTCGCGCGGGTGTACGGCAAGCCCCCGGCCGCCTACCGGGCGAGCCTGCCGCCGGCCATGCTTCGCGCCCCGGTGCCCAGCTGCATCCTGGCGCGCGACACCAGGCGCCCCCACGCCGGCCGGGTCAAGACAGCACAAACGGAGAAGACGGCCGGACCGGACCGCACGTAGCGTCGGGCCATGATGAAAATCGCTTACACGCACCTGTGGGTTCACGATCAGGAAGTCGCGCTGAAGTTCTGGACCGAGAAGGTGGGAATGGAAGTGCGCGAAGATGTTTCGTTCCCCGAAGAGATGGGCGCATTCCGGTGGCTCACGGTCGGCCCGCCCGGGCAGGACGAGGTCGGCATCGTGCTGATGGCCGTGCCGGGCGAGCCCGTGATGGATGAGCAGACGCAGAAGCAGGTTCAGGATCTGACCGCAAAGGGCTTCGCCGGCACGGTGTTTCTGACCACCGAGGACTGTCAGAAGAGCTACGACGAGCTGAGCGCGCGCGGTGTCGAGTTCACCGAACCGCCGAACCAGATGCCCTACGGCATCGACTCCGGCTTCCGCGATCCGTCGGGCAACAGCATTCGGCTGACCCAGCGCACGGACATCCCCGCTACCGCTTAGCCATTGGCGTTGCGGCGGCGGGGGCCGCCCGTCACCGCCGCCGCAGCACCATCACGTTGTCGATCAGGATGCCGGGCTGCCCGTCGGGCCCCGTCGCCTCCCGCTCGTCGGTTCCCACCCGGATCCGTTCCCATTGCGCCTCATCGAGCTTCAGTGAATCGACGACGTCATCGGCACTGGGGAACGGGAACTTCCGGACATGCTCGGGCGCCCAAGGCGGCGCGGCGCCGTGATCGACGATGACCAGCAGACCGCCGTCGGCGACCGCACCGGCGGCGCGACGCAGCAGCCCGGCACGGTCCATGGCGATCGGCGATTGCAGGAACTGGGCCGAGACCAGGTCGAAGCGGCCCGACGGGAGGCTCTCGGACAGGTCGTGCCGTTCGAACGTGATGCGGTCCGCCACACCCCGTTCCTGCGCCTCGGCCGCAGCGCGGGCGAGCGCGGTGTCGGAGACGTCGACGCCGGTGACCCGCCAGCCCTGCTCGGCCAGCCAGACGGAGTCACCGCCCTCGCCACAGCCGAGATCCAGCGCCCGGCCCGCCGGCAGATCCGCGGCGATCTTGGCCAGTTGGGCGTTGACCCGTCCGCTCCAGATGCGGCCGCGCTGCCCGTAATGGCGTTCCCAGTACTGGGCCGTGACGGCCGTCTGAGCGGGCCAGGGCGGCGCGGGGAGCCCGACGTCTTCGCCGAGCAGGTGCTGGACGACGGCGGCGCCGGCCTGGCTGCCCGATGCCACCGCCGTGGCCACCTGCGGCAACTGGGCACCTAGATCCCCCGCGGCGAACAGCCCGGGCACCGAGGTGCGAGCGAACGCGTCGACGACGAGCGCATCCGCGGCGATCGGCCCCGGCGCCGAGACGGCACCGAGTTGCGCCGCCAGTGCCGAACGTTGATGCAGTGTCGCCGCGACAAGTGCCCCGCGCCGGTCCAGCCGGTTGCCGTCGGTGAACACGACGGCCGCCAGGTCGCCGTCGCGCGCGACGAAGCGGGCGATCGGACGCTCGTCGACACTGATTCCGGCCGCATCCAGCTGCTTGACCTGTGCCTCGTCCAGCCCGCTGTCCCCGTTGGTGAGGACCACCAGATCCTCGGTCCAGCCGCGCATCATCAACGCCGAGTGCACGGCCCGGTCCCCCTGGGCGATCACGGCGACCGGAGCATCGCGCATCTCCCAGCCATGGCAGAACGGGCAGTGGAAAACCGAAGCACCCCACAGCTCTTCGAGCCCGTCGATGTTCGGCCCCCGGTAGTCCATGCCGGTGGCCAGCAGCACCGTCCTGGCCTGCTCGCGGGTCCCGTCGGCCAGCTCGAGCACGAATCCCGGCTCCCCGCGCACGACTTCGCCGGTGCGCACCTCGACCGTGGGGTAGGCGGCCAATTCGGCGCGGCCCGCCGCATAGAGGCCTGCGGGTGGGCGGCCGTCGCTGCCCAGCAGCCCGCCGATGCCGTGTGCGGCCAGGTTGCTCTGATTGCCCGCGTCGACCAGCAGCACGCGCCGCCGGGCCCGGCCAAGTACCAGCGCCGCACTCAGACCGGCCGCTCCGCCACCGACGATGACGCAATCCCAGATGTTGTCCATGTCTTCGAGCTTGCCCAATCACATGGCAAAGTGCCAAGCTGTTTTGCCATGGAGGCAAACGCTGCTGAGCCGGCCGACATCGACGCCCTGGTCCGGAGCCGGCTGCGCGAGTTGCGGGCTCAACGCGGACTCACCCTGGAAGACGTCGCGCGCCGCGCGCAGATCGACGTCTCCACCCTGAGCCGGCTGGAGTCGGGCAAGCGCAGACTGGCCCTGGACCACCTGCCCCGGTTGGCGGCCGCGCTCTCGGTCACCACCGACGAGTTGCTGCGCACGCCCCAGGCCGAGGATCCCCGGGTCACCGGCAGCTCACACACTCACCACGACATCACCTACTGGCCGTTGACCCGGCAGGGGCCGGCGGCGGGATTACACGCCTACAAGATCCGGATCAGCGCCAAGCGCCGCAAGCCTCCCGCCGAATTCCCCGTCCATGAAGGGCGCGACTGGATGTACGTGCTGTCCGGACAACTGCGCCTGATCCTGGGCGAGCAGGACTTCGTCGTCAATCCCGGTGAGGCCGTGGAATTCTCGACGTGGACACCGCACTGGTTCGGCGTGGTCGACGGCCCGGTCGAGGCCATCACCATCTTCGGTCCGCACGGCGAGCAGTTACACCTGCACGCCTGACTACAGGTACGCGGTCTGGTTCACCAATCGCACCGAAGATCCTCCGTCGGCATAGAACTCGGCGATCGACAGCGATGCCAGATCCAGATGCAGCCGGTACAGGATTCCCTCACCGGCATCGAGCGCCAGCCGCAGGACCGTCTTGATCGGCGTCACATGGGAGACCACCAGGACCGTCGCCGGGCCGTACTCGGCGATGATCCGGTTGCGCGCCCGCCGGACCCGGTGAGCCACCGCATCGAAGCTCTCGCCACCGGGCGGCTCGACGCTCGTGTCCCGCAGCCAGCGCCGGTGCAGGTCCGGATCCCGTTGCGCGGCTTCGGCGAACGTCAGCCCTTCCCATTCACCGAAGTCCGTCTCGATCAGGTCGTCATCGACGCGGACGTCGACGCCGAGCGCCTTGGCCGCAGCCGCCGCAGTCTCGTACGCCCGCTCCAGCGGTGAGGTCACCACGGCAGCGACGCCGCCGCGTGCACCCAGATAGCGCGCGGCCGCGTCGGCCTGCCTGCGCCCTTCCTCGGTCAGGGCCGGGTTCCCGCGGCCCGAATACCGGCGGGCGATCGACAGTTCGGTCTGGCCGTGCCGCAGCAGCAACAGCCGGGTGGGGGCACCGGTGGCACCGGTCCACCCCGGCGCCGACAGTGCGGCCTTCTCGGCCTGCGCAGGCTCCGTGGCCGGCTCGGGCGCAGGCTGCTCACCGGCGATGCCCGCGGCCGCGTCCATGGCCTCGTTCGCCAGCCGGTCGGCATGGCTGTTGCGTTCCCGCGGGATCCAGGAGTAGCTGACCCGTTCGAAACCACCGGCCAGTTCGGCGGCCCGGCGTTGCAGCGGAACAAGATCGGGATGCTTGACCTTCCAGCGCCCCGACATCTGTTCCACGACGAGCTTGGAATCCATCGACACCGCCACCTCGACAGCGCCCAGCTCGGTGGCCGCCTCCAAACCGGCGATCAGTCCGCGGTACTCGGCGACGTTGTTGGTGGCCCGGCCGATCGCTTCCTTGCGCTCGGCCAGCACCGCATCGTGGTCGGAGTCGAGCACCACGGCGCCGTAGCCCGCCGGTCCGGGATTGCCCCGGGAACCGCCGTCGGCTTCGACGAGAACCTTCACTGCTTGATCCGCAAGAGGATCGCCCCGCATTCGGGGCAGCGCAGCACGTCGTCCTCGGCGGCCGCGGCGATCCGGGCGCTCTCGCCGCGGTCGATCTCGATCCGGCAGGCGCCGCAGCGCCGGCCCTGGAGCAGCCCGGCACCCGCACCGCCCCGGGCCCGCAGGCGTTCGTAGAGAGCGACGAGTTCAGGATCGATGACGCTCACCAGCCCGTCGCGGCGAGTTACCGCCTGGTGCTTGGCCTGGTCGATCTCCACCAGTACGGCATCGCGGGCCTGCTGTGCCGCCGACAGGGCGCTCTGCAGGTCGTCGATGCGCTGCAGCGCCTCGGCCTGCTGATTCGACAGTTCCTCGCGCCGTTCCATGAGCTCCAGCAGCGAGTCCTCCAAGCTGGATTGCCTGCGCTGCAATGTTTCCAGTTCGTGCTGGATCTCGGCGACCTGTTTGGCGCCCACCGTGCCGCCGTCGATCAGGCCGCGGTCGCGGTCCTCACGCTGACGTACCGAGTCGATTTCGCTCTCGAGCTTGGTCACCTGGGCTTCCAGGTCTTCCAGTGCGATGCCGAGGACGCCCACCCCGTCACTGGCGGCGGCGTGCTCGGCCTGCGCCTCGTCCACCTGCTTCTGCTCGGCCAGGTTCTTGGCGCGGTGCGCGATGCGCCCGAGTTCGGCATCGACCTCCGTCAGCGCGAGAAGCGAACGTTGTTGTTTTACTTCGGCTTTCATGCCCTGACTTTCATGTAGCTGTGTTTTCCTGCGTTCATTGCGTTCGCCGCGGTCAGCACTCGACGTTCCACGGATCGGTGCGAACCGACGACACCCGCACTTCCAGCGCACCACCGAACCGCCCGCGCAGCACCCCGGCCGCCTGGGCACACCAGGGGAACTCGGTGGCCCAGTGCGCCACGTCGATCAGTGCGACCGGTGAGACCCGGCGGTGCTCGTCGGCCGGGTGGTGCCGTAAATCCGATGTGACATAGGCCTGTACGCCAGCCCGGGCCACCGTCCCCAGCAGGGAGTCGCCCGCTCCCCCGCACACGGCGACCCGCGACACCATGGCATCGGGATCACCCGAGGTGCGCACCCCCCACGAGGTCGCCGGCAGTGCTGACCGCACCCGGGATGCGAAGGCCGACAACGAGATCGGGCGCTCCAGCTCGCCGATTCGGCCGATTCCCACGTCACCGGGGATCGGGGCGAGCGCGAAGATGTCGAAGGCCGGTTCTTCATAGGGATGAGCGGCGCGCAGGGCGGACAGGATCGTCGCGCGCAGCCGCGAGGGCGCGATCACCTCCACCCGGTCCTCGGCCACCTGCTCGACGGTGCCCACCTCACCGATGGCCGGGGTGGCGCCGTCGTGCGGCAGAAACTGTCCGGTTCCCGCCACTCCCCAACTGCAATGCGAATAATCGCCGATGCGCCCGGCGCCCGCGTCGAACAACGCCTCTCGCACCTTCGCCGCGTCCGTCGCGGGTACGAACACCACCCATTTGTCCAGATCGGGACCGGACGCCGCCGGTGACAGCACCGCGTCGACGGTCAGGCCCAGCGCCTCGGCCAGCGCATCGGACACGCCGGGCGAGGACGCATCGGCATTGGTGTGCGCCGTGAACAAGGCGCGGCCGGTGCGGATCAACCGGTGGATCAACGCGCCCTTGGCGGTGTCGGCCGCGACGGTGTCCACACCGCGCAGCAGCAGCGGGTGATGCGCCAGCAGCAGCCCGCGTTCGGGTACCTCGTCGACCACAGCCTCGGTCGGGTCGACCGCGATCGTGACCGATTCGACCGCCTCGTCGGGATCGCCGCACACCAGCCCCACCGAGTCCCAGTCGTGGGCCAGCTGCGGCGGGTACGCCGCGTCCAACGCGGCGATCACGTCGGTCAATGGCACCCCGACCGGTCGCGCGGTCATCGCAGCACCTCCGTCATGGCGTCGATCAGTGCGGGCCATTCCGGCCGCACCGCGGCGCGCAGGTAATTCTCCGGCAGGCCCACGAAAGTATCGCAACGGCGTACCGCAATGCTTTTGCTTTCCAGATGTTTTCGCATCAGCTCCGCATCGGGGACCGTGAACAGCACAAATGGCGCGTCGCCGGCCACCACGTCCAGTCCGAGCTCGTCGAGCCCGGCGACCATCGCAGCCCGGAGTTCGGCGAGGCGGCGGGCCCGGGCTGCGGCCTCGGCCACCGCCTCGGGACTGCCGGCCGCAGCGATCGCCTCCAGCTGCAGTGTGCCCAGCGGCCAGTGTGGGCGGGGCGCGGTGAGCCGGGCCAGTACGTCCGGGGCGCCGAGGGCATATCCGACCCGCAGCCCGGCCAGTGCCCACGTCTTGGTGAGGCTACGCAGCACCAGTACGTCGGGCAGCGATTCTCCGGCCAGTGTCTCGGCCTCACCGGGGATGGCGTCGGCGAACGCTTCGTCGACGACGATCAGTCGGCCCGGCCGGCGCAACGCCAGGATGTCCTCGCGGCGGTGCAGCACCCCGGTGGGATTGGTCGGGTTGCCGACCACCACCAGGTCGGCCTCGTCCGGCACCGCGATACCGCTCAGGGTGAACGGTGCGGGCAACACCACGTGGTGGATCGGTACCCCGGCCTCAGCCAGGACCGCTTCGGGTTCGGTGAACGACGGGGCGATCAGCGCGGCCAGCTGCGGCCGCAACCCCGCGAGCAGGGCGAATCCCTCGGCTCCACCGGCCAGCAGGGCCACCTCGTCGGCAGCGCGGCGGTGGCGCGTGGCGACCGCGTCGACGGCCCGGCGCTGATCGGGTTCGCTCGGGTAGCTGCCCAGGTCGGGCAGCCGGGATGCCAACCGGTCGGTCAACCAGACCGGCGGACCGCCGGGCCGCACGTTGACGGCGAAGTCCAGCATGCCCGGCAATGCGGCCTGGTCGCCGTGGTAGCGGGCGCCTGCGCGGGGTGGGTTTGGCACAGCACGACACTAGTGGTCGGAGGGCTGCTCGCGGCATACGGGAGAATGGGCACGTGACTGACACGCTGGAACTCACCCGACCGCAGCTGGTGCTGTTCGATCTGGACGGCACGCTGACCGATTCGGCGGCCGGGATCGTGTCGAGTTTCCGCCATGCCCTGGCCCAGGTCGGTGCCGGCGTCCCGGAGGGTGACCTGGCGGGACGCATCGTCGGCCCGCCCATGCACGAGACGTTGCAGGCCCTGAGTGCCGGCGAGACGAGCTTCGACGCCGATGCGGCGATCGCGGCCTACCGCGCCGATTACACAAGCCGCGGCTGGTCGATGAACAGCCTGTTCGACGGTGTCGATGCGCTGCTCGCCGACCTGAAGCAGGCCGGGGTGCGGCTGGCCGTCGCGACCTCGAAGGCGGAGCCCACCGCGCGGCGCATCCTGGAGCATTTCGGCCTGGACGGCTATTTCGAGGTGATCGCCGGGGCCAGCCCCGACGGCGTGCGGGCAGCCAAGGCCGACGTGGTCGCCTACGCCCTGGCCCAGCTGCACCCCCTGCCGCAGCGCGTCCTGATGGTCGGTGACCGGATGCACGATGTGGAGGGCGCGGCCGAGCACGGCATCGACACCGTCGTGGTCGGCTGGGGCTACGGCGCCACGGACTTCGCCGGCCCGACCGCCGTGACCGCGCACGCCCACGTCGACACCGTCGCGGCGCTTCGGGAGGTGCTCGGTGTCTGAGGTTTCCACTGAGCCGGTTCTGCACGTCACCTTCGTGTGTTCGGGCAACATCTGCCGCTCCCCCATGGCCGAGAAGATGTTCGCCCACCAGATCAGCGAACGCGGCCTGGCCGATGTGGTTCGGGTGAGCAGCGGCGGGACCGGCGGCTGGCATGCCGGTGATGGCGCCGACGAGCGTGCCTGCCTGGTTCTGGGCGAGCGCGGTTATCCCAGCGATCACGTCGCCGCCCAGATTTCTGACGACCATCTCGGTGCCGACATGGTGGTCGCGCTGGGTCGCAACCACCTGCGCATCCTGACCGATCTGGGGGTTCCGGGCGACCGGCTGCGGATGCTGCGGTCGTTCGACCCGCGCTGGGGCGCGCATGCTCGCGATGTGGAGGATCCCTACTACGGCGCCAAGGCCGATTTCGAGGATGTGTTCACCGTGATCGAGGCGTCCCTGCCCGGGCTGCACACCTGGGTCGATCAGGCTCTGACAGCCCGGGGAATCGTGGCCTGATGAAGCGGCTGACGTTCCTGCTGCGGCCCCAGTGGATCGCGCTGTTCATCGTGGTGGCGGCATTCGCGTACTTGTGTTTCACCGTGCTGGCGCCGTGGCAGTTGGGCAAGAACACCAAGACCTCGCGGGAGAACAACCAGATCAGCCATTCGCTGCAGGCTGATCCGGTTCCGGTCACCACCCTTCTGCCGCACCAGGATTCGGTCGCACCCGACTCGCAGTGGCAGCGGGTCACCGCTGCCGGCCACTACCTGCCCAAGGCTGAGGTGCTGGTCCGGCTGCGGGTGGTCGACGGCGAACCGGCCTTCGAGGTGCTCACCCCGTTCGCCGTCGACGGCGGGCCGGTGGTGCTGGTCGATCGCGGCTTCATCACCCCCATCGACGGCAACAAGGTGCCCGAGTTCGCGGCCGCACCGACGGGCCAGGTGACGATCACAGCGCGGCTGCGTGATGCGGAAGCCCGTGTCGTGGGCAAGGAGCCGTTCCGCGGCGAGGATGGCGCGCAGCAGGTGTATTCGATCAACACCCAGCAGATCTCCTCGATCACCGGGGTTCCATTGGCCGGGTCGTATCTGCAGTTGGTGGCCGACCAGCCCGGCGGGCTCGGGGAGATCTCGCTTCCCCACCTCGATGCCGGGCCGTTCCTGTCCTACGGCATCCAGTGGATCGCGTTCGGGATCGTCGCCCCGTTGGGACTGGGCTACTTCGTCTACGCCGAGGTACAGCAACGCCGGCGCGAACGAGCCGCCGCGCAGAAGGCCTCCGACGAGCCGGCCCGGGAGCTCACCAGCGAGGAAAAGCTCGCCGACCGCTACGGAAAGCGCCGCTGAGCGCCAGCAGCACCGCCACCGCGGCCGCGGATGCCTGCACCGCGCGGGAGAGCCGCACCGCGCGGGCCACGTCGGCCACCGCGGGGATGCGCCCGTCACCGAGGGTGGGCCGGATCTCCAGCTGATGCGCGTACTGCGTCGGGCCGCCCAGCCGCACCCCGAGCGCCCCGGCGAAGGATGCCTCGGCGACTCCGGCATTGGGGCTGGGGTGACGGGAGGCGTCGCGCTGCCAGGCACGCAACGCCGCGGCCGGTGACCCGCCCACCACCGGCGCACACAGCACCGCCAGCACGCCGGTCAGCCGGGCCGGCAGATAGTTCAGTACATCGTCGAATCTGGCTGCAGCCCAACCGAAGTAGTTGTACCTCGACGAGCGGTGCCCGATCATGGCGTCCAGCGTGTTGGCCCCCCGGTACACCAGCACCCCGGGTACCCCACCGATCGCCGCCCAGAACAGCGGTGCGACCTGGGCGTCAGAGGTGTTCTCGGCCAGCGACTCCACGGTGGCCCGGGTCAGGCCCGGGGCATCCAGCGCGGCGGGATCCCGCCCGCACAGGGAGGGCAGCAGCCGTCGGGCACCGGGCACGTCGTCGGCGGTGAGCAGCCTCGACATCTGACGCCCGACGCGGTTGAGCGATGTACCGCCGAGCGCGACGTAGGTGGCCGCCGCCGTCGCCCAGATCCGGTCGCCGCGGCCCGCGGCCCAGCCCAGCCCGGCCAGCCCGCCCAGCAACAGCCCGGTATGCAGGACACCTGCCCCGCGGTTGTCGGAGTAGGTCAGCTTTTCCAACCGTGCTGCGCCAGTGCCGAACCCGGCCACCGGATGTCCGCGGCGCGGATCAGCCAGCAGCAGGTCGGCCAGGAATCCCAGGGCGATCCCGGCGGCCCGGCCCCGCCGGACCGGTCGGCTTCTGCGCGCAAACACCCCGGCAGCGTCTCACAAGTGATCTACTCGAATTCATGAGGCTGGGTCCGCCACGTCGTCCGCGACGGGTCACCGATCTGCTCAACCCGGCGGCGGCGTTGCTGCCCGCGGCCAACGTGATCATGCAGTTGTCCGCGCCGGGTGTCGGTTACGGCGTCCTGGAGAGCCCGGTGGACAGCGGCAACGTCTACAAGCATCCGTTCAAACGGGCCCGCACCACCGGCACCTACCTTGCGGCAGCCACCATGGGCACCGACGCCGACCGGGCGCTGCTGCGCGCCCAGATCGACAGAGTGCATGCGCTGGTTCGTTCACGGGAGTCAAGCCCGGTGTCCTACAACGCTTTCGACCCGCGTCTGCAGCTGTGGGTGGCAGCTTGCCTCTACCGCTATTACGTCGACATGCACGAGTTCCTCTACGGGCCGCTCGACGAGGAATCCGCCGACGCGGTCTATGCCGACGCCCGCGCACTTGGCACCACTCTGCAGGTGCGCGAAGAGATGTGGCCCGAGGATCGCGACGCGTTCGACGCGTATTGGAAGCAGTCGCTGCAGGACCTGCGGATCGACCCGCCGGTGCGTGAGCACCTGCACGGGGTCGCCGCGATGGCGTTCCTGCCCGCGCCGATACGCCTGCTGGCCGGGCGGTTCAACCTGTTCGCCACCACCGGGTTCCTGCCTGCGGAGTTCCGGGGTCACATGCGGATGAACTGGACTGCCGATCAACAAAGGCGTTTCGAACGCTTGTTGACCGGGCTGCGGGTGGCGGATCGCGTGATCCCGCGCGAATTGTGGTTGCTGGGCTACCAGCTTTACCTGTGGGACATGCGGATCCGTGACCGCTTCGGCAAACGAGTGGTCTGAAAGAGGAGGCGAAGATGACGTTTCCAGCGCTGGCTCATGTGGCGGTCACCGTCCGCGACCTGGCGGTCAGCGGCCCGTGGTACCGCACGCTGTTCGGCGCCGATCCGGTGCTCGACGAGGACACCGACGCCGGCTTTCATCACCTGGTGTGGCTGCTGGAGGGCGGCACGCTGTTCGGCATCCATCAACACCGGAGTCCCGCGCCCGACGAGCGTTTCAGCGAGTTCCGGGTGGGTCTGGACCATGTCGGTTTCGGCTGCGCCTCACGTGCGGACCTGCAGGCCTGGGTGGAGCGGCTCGACGGGCTGGGCATCGCCCACGGCGGGATCGTCGACGCGCCGTACGGGTCTGGGCTGAGCTTCCGCGATCCCGACGGCATCGCCCTGGAGTTCTTCGCCGGGAACTGAACTCTGGTGGTACCGCAGGGTATCGCGGGCCCGCGCGGATATGATCCGACGCGGAGGTCCCTTTGAAAGACGCCATTGTCCTGGTTGCCGTTTCGCTGGCAATCGGATTCGCGCTCGGCGGCCTGCAGTCATCCGGCCCGCCGGCCGCCCCGCCTGAGCCACCGGCTCCGCCGCTGCCTCGGCCGGGCGTCTACATCGTCACCGAAGTCGCAGGCAATGCCGCGCCGCACCCCTATGACTGGACCCTGACCGGCTGCGGGCCCCGATGCCTGCGCGTGCACTCACCCGCGCCGGAGGGCGCGTGGCAGCTGGACCTGTCGTGGGACTCGGCCGCCGATCGGCACAAGGGCGCCTGGGTCGGTGAGCGCGTCAACCCCGGCATGCAGTGCAAGCCCGGCAGCCCGCAGCAGAAGACGGGTCCGGTTGCGTTCAAGTACGTCGTCAGGCGCGATCTCACGGGGTTCGTCAACATGAAGTTCTCCCGGGACAGCCCGTCGTGCTCGGGTGACACCGCCATGCGCGGCCAGCGACTCGAGCTGAAGCGCGCCAAGCCGGTGTGGTCCTAGATTCGAAATTCGGTAGGGCCCTTGTCTGCGGTACATCAGGCAGAGCATTTATCGCATCAATATTCGTCCCTGGCAGCCGGCAATGGCGATCAGGTTTCGTGTGAACTATTTCGAGTGCAGATGGGCCATCGGCACCAGCGGGCAGGATCCAGGCACCGCCGAGCGGTGTCGGATGTCTCTTTTTGTGTTGTGGCCGAGCATCTTTGAGCTCACAAGCCCGGATCCCACCCGCAGCCACGCCCGATTGACACCGCACCTCTCAGGCGCAAAGTATTTCGATATCAAGATTTTTACATGAGAAGTATTCGAATATGAATTTGGCATGAACCGTGTGACAGTAATCTATGCCTCCGGACAATGGTGTTATGGCAGCGATGTCAGTGTCTCCACGTGGACAAGCTCCCCGGCAGGCGATGCTCGGTCAACTACCCCGGATGCATCGTGCTGACGGGTCACCGATCCGGGTGTTGCTGGTCGACGACGAGCCGGCCCTGACCAATCTGGTGACGATGGCACTGCGGTACGAGGGCTGGAACGTCGACGTCGCCCACAACGGCAGCGACGCAATGGCCATGTTCACCGACACCGAGCCGGATGTTGTCGTGCTGGACATCATGCTGCCCGACGTCGACGGGTTGCAGATCTTGCAACAAGTGCGGGCGGCCGAGACGTATACCCCAACCTTGTTTCTCACCGCGCGTGATTCGGTGGTGGATCGGGTATCGGGGTTGACCGCCGGCGCCGACGATTACATGACCAAGCCGTTCAGCCTGGATGAGCTCGTCGCTCGGCTACGGAGTTTGCTGCGCCGGTCCAGCCATATTGCACCTCCGGTCGATGAGGTGCTGCGGGTCGGCGACATCGTGCTCGACGGAGCCAGCCACGAGGTGACCCGCGGCGGTACACCGTTGACGCTGACCGTGACCGAGTTCGAGTTGCTCCGGTATCTGATGCGTAATCCGCGGCGGGCTCTCAGTCGCGCGGAGATACTCGATCAGGTGTGGAACTACGGTTTCGGCGGCAAATCGGGCATTGTCGACCTCTACATCTCGTACCTGCGCCGGAAGGTCGACGCGGGCCACCAGCCGATGATCCACACCGTGCGCGGAGTCGGATACATGCTGCGCCCCACGGAATGACGAGGGCACGACACGACGATCCGGGATACGCACTACGACCGGGCGCGGCCCAGCTCGATTGTGCTCACCTCGGTCGGCGTCACTTGTAGCACCGCCGCGCTGGGGATGTCATAGAACAGCCCGAGAATGTCGAGCCGTCCCTGCTGATAACGCTCGCGCAACAACGGATGCTCGGTCAGCGTCTGCACCTGCAGCGCCACGTTCACCATACTCAGCTGATCAACGGTGTCGAAGCCTTCGGCGGCTGCCGACTGCGCGATCGGATGGCAACCACCGTCGAAGGCGGCCAGCGTCGGCCACGCATACTCCAGCCAGGTGTCCAGCACTTCGTCACCAGTGGATTGGCCTGGGCCATCGCGCAATACCGCGTTCATGGCACCACAGCTGGAATGTCCGCACACCACGATCGACGACACGTCGAGGGTCTTCACCGCGAATGCGATCGCAGCGTCCGTCGACACGTCCTGCCGACCGGTGGGGATGAAGTTACCTACGTTGCGGACTGTGAACAGGTCGCCAGGTCCACTGCTGGTGATCACGTTGGGCACGATCCGCGAATCGGCACATGTGATGAACAGCGTCTCGGGACGCTGGGCGTGCTCCAACTCCTTCATGTGCGACCGGATGTAGGGCGCGGTGCGGCGGTGGTAGACCGACAGCCCGTGCAGGACCGACGGCCGCAGCCGCGGTTGCCAGGAGCTCCAGGGCACCACGCCGGCGCGTTTGTCGATTGGGGTGAAGCCGCGCATCGGCGGGCCGGCAACGGCACTGTCCATCTCGACCGCGCCGACGTCGTGGATGTCAACGCTGCCGCCCGACGCGACCTGCTGACGCTGCCAGCTGTCGATGGTCTCGTAACCGGCATGGTCGATGAAGTCAATCGACAACTCGACGGTGACATGCGACGCCTCCGGCACCGACGCCAGCACGCTGTTGAGTCTTGGGAGCGACAGGAACGTCACCGAACCGTCGATGACGACGCGCCACTCACCGTCGCCGGCGGGATCGGCAGTGATCTTGACTCGCACGACCCGCCAGACGGTCAGCGAAATGGCAAGCGCCAGTCCGATCAGTACGCCCTCGAGCAGGTTGAGGAACACCACACCGACGATCGTGACGACGTAGACCGCAAGGTCGCCGGTGCGCCACGCTGTTTTGATGTGGGCCCATTTGACCAGTTGTATGCCGATCACGATGAGTAGGCCGGCCAGGGCCGACGTCGGTATCAACTTGGCCAGACCCGCGAACGGTACCGCGAACGCCAGCACCCACACGCCGTGCAGGATCGCCGACGCGCGGGTCTGGGCACCGGCGGCGACGTTGGTGGAGCTGCGGACGATCACACCGGTCACCGGCAGGCCGCCGATGGAGCCCGACGCTATGTTGGCCACACCCTGACCGATCAGCTCGCGGTCGAAATTGGTGCGCGGTGCGCGGCTTTGCATGCGGTCTACCGACACGGCGGACAACAGGCTTTCGACGCTGGCGATCAGCGCCACCGTCAGCACGCCCGTGGCGAACGCGCCCCAATTGCCATCGGGCAGGTTCGGTAGTTGCAGGGCGTCGACCAGCGAGCCGTCGATCTTGATCCGCGATACGTCGAATGGTGCGGCGAGCGAGAGCACTGTCACGCCGAGGATCGCCACGAGCGGACCAGGTACCGCCTTCACCCGCGCGGGCATCCAGCGCCATGCGACGAGTATCCCGATGACGAGCAAGCCGAGGAACGCACCGGGCCCGTTCGCATCGAGCACCTGCCCGGGGAGTCCGGTGACGTTGCGCCAGGCGGAGCTTGCGGAGTCACCGCCGAGCAGCACGTGAGTCTGCTGCAACGCGATCGTGACGCCGATGCCGGCAAGCATCGCGTGTACGACGACCGGTGAAATCGCCAGCGCCGCGCGGGCAATTCGGCTGAGCCCCAGCAAGACCTGGAGTACGCCTGCACAGATGGTGATCGCGCAGGTAACAGCCCAACCGAACTCGGCGACGAGCCCGGCGACGATGACCGTCAACCCGGCGGCAGGTCCACTCACCTGCAGCGGTGAGCCACCCAGAATGCCCACCACGATGCCGCCGACGATCGCGGCGATGATTCCGGCGAGCACCGGTGCATCGGAGGCAACGGCGATACCCAACGACAACGGCAGCGCGACGAGGAAGACGACGAGCGACGCCGGCAGGTCATAGCGCAGCAGTGAGTGCAGACGCGACTGCTCCGATGGGCCAACGGGCTCACCGGAGGGCCGCTGAGTGGCCGGCGTCAGTCGCTGCGAAATGGCAGGCTCCTTCGGTCAATGGTCGGAGCCGAATCAGACCCGAAACCGAACCCAAAAGAAAGATGTGCAATATTCACGAACGAATTCACTCGCGGGTAGGCGATGAGCGCTTACCCGTTTTCCACTACCAGGCTATTAATCGTCAGAAAGTGGCGTCAAGCAATGCGGAGCGACGCATAGCGAACCCAAATATTTGCCCTTCGAATGCAGTTCGACGCGTCATTCAACGTATCGCGAGCTGCGCACATTAGGAGTCGATATGACCTCGGTGACAGCCATAGCCGTCGGCAGGAAAATGAAATCATGACGTCGGTGTCTGTCACAGGTGTGCAGCGGCCCCAGGGGGCCGTCTTCGGTCAGCAGCCGCGCATTCACCGTGCCGACGGTTCACCCATTCGGGTTCTGCTAGTGGACGATGAGCCGGCGCTGGCCAACCTGGTGAAGATGGCCCTGCACTACGAGGGCTGGGTGATGGAAGTCGCTCGCAACGGCCAGCAAGCTGTCAGAAGTTTCGACGAGACCGACCCAGATGTCGTGGTGCTCGACGTCATGCTGCCCGATATCGACGGCCTGGAGGTTCTGCGACGCGTCCGGGAGTCCGCCAGCTATACGCCAACCCTGCTCCTCACTGCGCGCGATTCGGTAATGGACCGCACACCGGGGCTGGCGGCGGGAGCCGATGACTACATGACCAAACCGTTCAGCCTCGAAGAGCTGATGGCGCGGCTGCGGGGTCTGCTGGGCAGGTCCAGCGACGTGGCATCACCTGAGGTCGAGACGCTACAGGTTGGCGATCTGGTGCTTGACGACGCCAGTCGTGAAGTGTTGCGCGACGGAGTCCCCGTGTCGTTGTCCGCCACCGAATTCGAGCTGCTGCGCTACTTGATGCGCAACCCGCGCCGTGCACTCAGCCGCGCCGAGATTCTGGACCGTGTGTGGAATTACGGATATGGCGGCCGGTCGAGCATCGTCGACCTCTACATCTCATATCTGCGGAAGAAGATCGACACCGGCCGTTCGCCGATCATCCACACCGTCCGTGGGGTCGGATACATGCTGCGGCCAGGGGAATGACCCTCTAGAACGCAATTCACCTCAGGACCGCCGATGGCGCACTCTATGACGCCGGCCGTCATTTCCACTGCATCCTCTATGAATTAGCCATTCGATTCATATGAATTCTCCGTGGGAAACCATCCGGTGAGAACATGTGATTTCGATATGAGGTGGTCGATGCCACCTCTATTCGAACTTAGACTGAAGGATATTTCACCTACTGGAAAGGTGGTGTTTCCAATCATGAAGGGACCAAGATATAACCGAATGACCGGTGTTGTGGCGATTATCGGAGGTGCAGCGGCCTTGGGCCTGATAACGGCCGCTCCCGCCGTCGCCGCACCGTCGAACCCGTCCGCGCAGGAGACCATCGACAAGTTGAAGGCCGACGGCTACAACGTCATCGTCGCCAAGGTCGGCAACAACTCGGTGGATCAGTGCACCGTCAGTGCGGTGCGCGACGGCCACGACGTCAAGAACAACTGGATCATCCGGGGACCGGCCGGCCAGGTGGGCACCCAAACGCGCTACACCACGGTCTACGTCGACCTGCACTGCAAGGGATGACGCCAGTCCACACCCGCGGCGTTCTGATCGCCTGACGCAGGCGGCCTGAGCCGTTGTCCTGCACGGAAAGCCGCGCGTCGGGCTGATGATGATCCTTGGTGGGCGCGGACGGTATCGAACCGCCGACCGCTGGTGTGTAAAACCAGAGCTCTACCACTGAGCTACGCGCCCCGTCGGAGGCACGGTACACGCCGAAACGGCGTGACCGGAAATCCCCCGAGAGATTTGTCAGACCCTTAAGGCCGCCAGCGCCTCCCGCCACACCGCCTGATCGCGCGGCTGACCCGGATCCATCATCTCCGCGAAGCGGATCTGGCCGGCCCGGTCGACGACGAACGTGCCCCGATTCGGGTATCCGGCATCGGAGTTGAACACGCCGTAGGCCTGGGTGACCGCGCCGTGCGGCCAGAAATCCGACAGCACCGGGAACGTGAATCCGCTTTCGATGGACCAGATCTTGTGCGTCGGTGGCGGGCCGACCGAGATGGCCAGGGTCGCGGTGTCGTCGTTCTCGTAGAGCGGCAGCTTGTCGCGGATCTCACCGAGTTCGCCCTCACACACGCCGGTGAACGCCAACGGAAAGAACACCAGCAGCACATCCTTGGCACCGCGGTACGCGCTGAGCGTGATCGGCCTGCCGTTCTGGTCCCGGAGCGTGAAATCTGGCGCCGGGGCCCCGACAGCGAGCATCAGGTCCGCTTTCCGGCGGCCTTCGATTTCGGCTGTACCAACCGGCTCGCCGTCCAGTCCCCCAATTTGGCCGACGAGGTCTGCATCAGACCCGCCGTCGGCGCCGATTCGGCGATCTCTGCGGGCAGCACGTGCCCGGGCTTACCGGTCTTGGGGGTCACCACCCAGATCACGCCGTCCTCGGCGAGTGGGGTGATGGCGTCCATGAGCCGGTCGACCAGATCCCCGTCGTCGTCTCTCCACCAGAGCAATACGACATCTACGACTTCGTCCGAGTCCTCGTCGAGCAGCTCGGAGCCGCACGCTTCCTCGATGTCGGCCCGGATGTCGTCGTCGCTATCCTCGTCCCAACCCAGTTCCTGGACTATCTGATCCTTCTGGATCCCCAGGATGTGGGCGTAGTTCGGGCCTGAGTCCGTCCCCGCCGCCGCGACCACCGTCGTCCTCCTTAACCTTTCTTCGAGCCTCTCTCAAGACCTGTCCGTTGCCCGCCTCATTCGCGCGTGCGATGCGTGTTGTGCCCTATCGTCGCACGGCGACCCACCAGTGCGGGTGTCCGGCGGGCGAGTTTGTCGGCCCGCCGGTCAGTAAGCCTTGTCGCATCTGGTCAGTGCGTTCTCTCTGGCGGTGTTGGAGCGTGTGGACGCCGCGTTGAACTGGTCGGGGCCGACGTGGCCGGAAATGGCGGTGACGAGGGCTCTCGCCGAGTCGACCCACTCGGTCAGCGCGGTGCGCAGATCCGGTGACAGCGCGTCGGACAGGCCGGAGCTGACCAGATCGGCGCTGCGATTCAACCCGTCGATCGCAGGGCCCGCCTTGGCCGCGGTGTCGCCGTTGTTGTTGACGGCCTCGACATAGCCGTTGACCGCGTTGACCGCGTCCACGGCTGACGTGCTGAGGTCCTCGCACACGGTGTGCACGGCGCGCGTGGTCAGGGAGGCCTGACGTTCGGATTCTCGGGTCACCGAGCTCGCCGAGGACTCCTCGATCGACGCCTTCACCGACGCCCGGTACTCGGGGGCCGCCGCAGAATCCACCTGGGCGGTACCGCCGGTAACAGCCGAACAACCCACCACGACCATCGCGACCACCGCGGCGCCACCGAGTGCGCACGCGGCGATCCGCGCCTTTGCCCCAAACTGCCCATCAACCGGCACGATCTGCAGACGTTACCGGTTCACAAAGCAACTGATGGGTAACTTCCGCACCGCCACCCCCAGCGACACCGAGGCGGCAAGATTGGTGGACGATAGAAGGTGCCACAAGCACTGTCAGTTGTTACCGCCTAACAAGGAGCGGAAGTTGACCACCGAGTTCGTGCGCCAGGATCTGGCCCAAAACTCCTCTACCGCAGCCGAACCCGACCGGGTCCGGGTGATTCGCGAGGGAGTTGCCTCCTACCTTCCCGACATCGACACCGATGAGACCGCGGAATGGCTGGAGTCGTTCGACGAGTTGCTGGAGCGGTCCGGCCCGGCGCGGGCGCGCTACCTGATGTTGCGGCTGTTGGAGCGCTCGCGCGAGAAGCGCGTCGCCATCCCGGCACTGACGTCCACCGATTACGTCAACACCATCCCCACCGAACTGGAGCCCTGGTTCCCCGGCGACGAGGACGTCGAGCGACGCTTCCGCGCCTGGATCCGGTGGAACGCGGCCATCATGGTGCACCGCGCCCAGCGTCCGGGAGTCGGTGTGGGCGGCCATATTTCGACGTACGCGTCGTCGGCTTCGCTGTACGAGGTCGGGTTCAACCACTTCTTCCGCGGCAAATCCCACCCCGGCGGTGGCGACCAGGTTTTCATCCAGGGCCACGCCTCCCCCGGCATCTACGCCCGCGCCTTCCTCGAGGGCCGGCTGACGACCGACCAACTGGATGGTTTCCGTCAGGAACACAGCCATCCCGGCGGCGGCCTGCCGTCCTACCCGCACCCGCGCCTGATGCCCGACTTCTGGGAATTCCCCACGGTGTCGATGGGCCTGGGTCCGATGAACGCCATCTACCAGGCGCGGTTCAACCACTACCTGCACGACCGCGGCATCAAGGACACCTCCGATCAGCACGTGTGGGCCTTCCTCGGCGACGGCGAGATGGACGAGCCGGAGAGCCGCGGCCTGATCCAGGTGGCCGCCAACGAGGCGCTCGACAACCTGACCTTCGTGGTGAACTGCAACCTGCAGCGCCTGGACGGCCCGGTGCGCGGCAACGGCAAGATCATCCAGGAGCTGGAGTCGTTCTTCCGCGGAGCCGGCTGGAATGTCATCAAGGTGGTCTGGGGCCGCGAATGGGACGCCCTGCTGCACGCCGATCGCGACGGCGCGCTGGTCAACCTGATGAACACCACGCCCGACGGTGACTACCAGACCTACAAGGCCAATGACGGCGCCTACGTGCGCGACCACTTCTTCGGCCGCGACCCGCGCACCAAGGCCCTGGTCGAGCCGATGACAGATCAGGAGATCTGGAACCTCAAGCGCGGCGGTCATGACTACCGCAAGGTGTATGCCGCCTACCGCGCCGCGATGGAGCACAAGGGCCAGCCGACGATCATCCTGGCCAAGACCATCAAGGGCTACACGCTGGGCAGCCACTTCGAGGGCCGCAATGCCACGCACCAGATGAAAAAGCTTGCGCTGCAAGACCTCAAGGATTTCCGCGACGTCACCCGGGTGCCCATCACCGACGAGCAGCTGGAGCAGGACCCCTACCTGCCGCCGTACTACCACCCGGGGCCCGAGGCACCCGAGATCCGCTACCTGCTGGACCGTCGACGCGCCCTGGGCGGGTTCGTTCCGGCGCGACGCAACAAGTCCACACCACTGCAGCTGCCCGCGTCGGACGCCTACAAGGCGCTGAAGAAGGGCTCGGGCAACCAGGCCGTGGCCACCACCATGGCAACCGTGCGCACGTTCAAGGAGCTGTTGCGGGACAAGAACATCGGACCGCGCCTGGTGCCGATCATCCCCGACGAGGCCCGCACCTTCGGCATGGACTCGTGGTTCCCGAGCCTCAAGATCTACAACCGCAACGGGCAGCTGTACACCTCGGTGGACTCGGCGTTGATGCTGGCGTACAAGGAATCCGAGGTCGGCCAGATC
This sequence comes from Mycobacterium sp. 48b, assembly GCF_048282725.1. NCBI lineage: Bacteria > Bacillati > Actinomycetota > Actinomycetes > Mycobacteriales > Mycobacteriaceae > Mycobacterium > Mycobacterium sp. 48b. The sequence goes on along the minus strand of NZ_JBLVUL010000001.1, from coordinate 3,276,917 downwards.
CTGCACGAGGGCATCAACGAGGCCGGGTCGACCGCGTCGTTCAGCGCGGTCGGCACGTCCTACTCCACCCACAACGAGCCGATGATCCCGATCTACATCTTCTATTCGATGTTCGGGTTCCAGCGCACCGGCGACGGCCTGTGGGCGGCGGCCGATCAGATGGCCAAGGGCTTCGTGCTCGGGGCCACCGCCGGGCGCACCACGCTGACCGGCGAGGGCCTGCAGCACGCCGACGGCCATTCGCTGCTGCTGGCGTCGACCAACCCGGCTGCGGTGACCTATGACCCGGCGTTCGCCTACGAGATCGCCCACATCATCGAGAGCGGTCTGCAGCGGATGTACGGCGAGCACGCCGAGAACGTGTTCTTCTACATCACCATCTACAACGAGCCCTATGTGCAGCCCGCCGAGCCGGCCGATCTGGACACCGAGGCGCTGTTGCGCGGCATGTACCGGTACCGCCGGGCGCCGGAACAACGGACGAATACCGCCCAGATCCTGGCCTCGGGCGTGTCGATGCCCGAGGCACTGCGCGCGGCGGACATGCTGGCCGCCGAATGGGACGTCGCCGCCGACGTGTGGTCGGTGACCAGCTGGGGCGAGCTCAACCGCGAGGGCGTGGAGATCGAGCGGCACCGGCTGCGCCATCCGGATCAGCCCGCCCGCACCCCGCACGTGACCAGCGCGCTGGCCGACGCGGCAGGCCCGGTGGTGGCGGTGTCGGACTGGATGCGTGCGGTGCCCGAGCAGATCCGGCCCTGGGTCCCGGGCACCTACATCACGCTGGGGACCGACGGCTTCGGCTTCTCCGACACCCGTCCGGCCGCGCGGCGGTATTTCAACACCGACGCCGAGTCGGTGGTGGTGGCCGCGTTGGAGGGGCTGGCCCGTGACGGCGAGATCGATCCCTCGGTGGCGATCGCGGCGGCCAAGCAGTACAAGATCGACGACGTGTTCGCCGCCGCGGTGTCCTACGTCGACACCGGCAGCGCCTAGCCGAGCACTCCGGACGGGGCGGTCACAGTTGAGAGTGTGACCGCCCACCGGAGGGGCACTTGGAGGAATCCACCATAATTTTGGCGTAGCTTTTAGGAATGGCCGACAAGCGGTTCGTTCCGCCGAAATCCACCGTCGAGGTCCTCGAGACGGTGCCCGATTCGACGCTGCGCCGGTTGAAGCAGTATTCGGGCCGCCTGGCGACCGAGGCCGTGCACGCCATGGCCGAGCGCCTGGACTTCTTCTCCGACCTCGACGCGTCGCAGCGGGCCAGCGTGCAGCTGGTGGTGCAGACCGCCGTGGTCAACTTCGTCGAATGGATGCGGGACCCGGAAAGCGACGTCAGCTACACGGCTCAGGCCTTCGAGGTGGTGCCCCAGGACCTGCGCCGTCGCATCGCACTGCGCCAGTCGGTCGAGATGGTGCGCACCTCGATGGAGTTCTTCGAAGAGGTGGTGCCGCTGTTGGCCCGGTCCGAGGAGCAGCTCAACGCGCTGACCGCGGGCATCTTGCGCTACAGCCGGGACCTGGCATTCGCGGCGGCCAGCGCGTATGCCGACCAGGCTGAGGCCCGCGGAGCCTGGGATCTCCGGATGGAGGCCAACGTCGTCGACGCGGTGGTGCGCGGCGACTCCGGACCCGAGCTGCAGTCCCAGGCAGCCGCACTGAACTGGGACGCCACCGTGCCTGCCACGGTGATCGTCGGCCTGCCCCGCCCGGATCGACTGGACATGGCCCGCGATGACATCCACGACGTCGTGAAGCGCCACGACCGGTCGGCTCTGTCCGATGTGCACGGGACATGGTTGGTGACGATCGTGTCCGGCCCGCTGTCAGCAACGGACCGCTTCCTGGTCGACCTGCTGTCGGTGTTCGCCGACGGCCCGGTCGTGATCGGGCCGACCTCCCCGACGCTGACCGCCGCACACCGCAGCGCCACCGAGGCGATCTCCGGCATGAACGCGGTGGCCGGCTGGCCCGGCGCGCCCCGACCGGTGTCGGCGCGAGAGTTGCTGCCCGAACGCGCCCTGCTGGGCGACTCGACCGCGATCGCAGCACTGGAGATCGAGGTCATGCGCCCTTTGGCCGACGCCGGGCCGGCGCTCACGGAGACCCTCGACGCGTTCCTCGATTCCGGGGGCGCCATAGAAGCTTGCGCGCGCAAATTGTTCGTTCATCCAAACACCGTGCGGTACCGGCTGAAACGGATCGGCGACTTCACCGGCCGCGATCCGGCCGTGCCGCGGGACGCCTACGTGCTGCGCGTTGCGTCGACAGTCGGCAGATTGAGCAAACAGGCGTCCCAGCCGAGCACGCTAAACGCCGGAACCGTCGTGATACCGGCGATCCGGCCGGCACATCCCACCCGACAGCGGGCCTGAACTGGGCTCACCGGATATCCGAGGGGCTGTGACAGATTTCGCTGAGGTGAAGGTCATGTCGCATCACATGCACTTTTGTGGGGAACCTACAAAAACATAAGACAAGGTTCATAATCTCTTACACCCCACAAAATCGTCTTCACAGTGTTCTCTTAATGACGTGCCTCAACCCGTGCTCGCATTGCTTGCTCCCGGACAGGGATCGCAGACCCCCGGCATGCTCTCCCCTTGGCTGGAGCTGCCCGGTGCGGCCGATCGCCTCGCCACGTGGTCGCAGATCAGCGGTCTGGATCTGGCTCGCCTGGGAACCACCGCCACCGCGGAGGAGATCACCGACACCGCGGTGACGCAGCCGCTGGTGGTGGCCGCGACGCTGCTGGCCTACGAGGAACTGGCCAAGCGCGGTGTGCCTGCGACCGCAGAGACCATCGTCGCCGGCCACTCGGTCGGTGAGATCGCCGCCTACGCGATCGCCGGCGTCATCTCCGCCGACGACGCGGTCAAGCTGGCCGCCACCCGTGGCGCCGAGATGGCCAAGGCCTGCGCCGTCGAGCCGACCGGCATGTCGGCGGTGCTCGGTGGCGACGAAGCCGAGGTCTTGGCCCGGCTGGAGTCACTGGACCTGGTTCCCGCCAACCGCAACGCCGCCGGCCAGATCGTTGCCGCGGGTGCGATCGCCGCACTGGAGAAGCTCGCCGAGGACCCGCCGGCCAAGGCCCGCGTCCGTCAACTGGCGACCGCAGGCGCGTTCCACACCCATTACATGGCTTCCGCGCTGGACGGCTACGCCGCTGCCGCTGCTTCTGTAACGACCTCCGAGCCCACCGCGACACTTCTGTCGAACGCGGACGGCCAGCCGGTCGCCTCGGCCGCCGATGCGATGGAGAAGCTGGTGTCCCAGCTGACCAAGCCGGTGCGCTGGGATCTGTGCACCGCCACCCTGCGGGACCGTTTCTCTGGCGCCGAGCGCGCCGGGATCGTCGAGTTCCCGCCGGCGGGCACCCTGGTCGGCATCGCCAAGCGTGAGCTGAAGGGCACACCGACCCGCGCGGTGAAGGCCCCCGCAGACCTGGATGGCCTGGACGAGCTGTGAGTCCAGCGACAACTGAATAGGCAGTTTCAACCGAACGTCCCGAATGTCCTCCGCTCCCGGAGGGCGTTGTCAACAAAAAGAAGGAGCCATTGTGGCCGCCAGTCAAGAAGAAATCATCGCCGGTCTCGCTGAGATCATCGAAGAGGTCACAGGCATCGAGCCGTCTGAGGTGACCCCCGAGAAGTCGTTCGTCGACGACCTGGACATCGACTCGCTGTCGATGGTCGAGATCGCCGTGCAGACCGAGGACAAGTACGGCGTGAAGATCCCCGATGAGGATCTGGCCGGCCTGCGCACCGTCGGTGACGTGGTGTCCTACATCCAGAAGCTCGAGGAAGAGAACCCCGAGGCCGCCGCCGCCCTGCGCGAGAAGTTTGGCTCGGAATGACAAAACCTTCCACTGCTAACGGAGGCTTCCCGAACGTCGTGGTGACTGCCGTGGAGGCCACCACGGCGCTCGCTGCTGACATCGAGAGCACGTGGAAGGGCCTCCTGGCCGGAGAAAGCGGCATCCGTGAGTTGACCGACGACTTCGTCACCAAGTGGGACCTTCCGGTGCGTATCGGTGGTCACCTCGTCGATGACGTCGACAGTCACCTGACCCGCATCGAGTTGCGCCGTAATTCCTACGTGCAGCGCATGTCTCTGGTGCTGGCCCGCCGGCTATGGAAGAACGCGGGTGCGCCGGAGGTCGATCCGGACCGGTTCTCGGTCGTGATCGGCACCGGTCTCGGCGGTGGCGAGAAGATCGTCGAGACCTACGACGCGATGAACGAGGGCGGGATCCGCAAGGTCAGCCCGCTCGCCGTTCAGATGATCATGCCCAACGGTGCGGCCGCGGTCGCCGGCCTGGAGCTGGGCGCCCGCGCCGGGGTCATCACCCCGGTGTCGGCGTGCTCGTCGGGCTCTGAGGCCATCGCCCACGGCTGGCGTCAGATCGTGATGGGTGACGCGGACTTCGCCGTCGTCGGCGGCGTGGAAGGCGGTATCGAGGCCCTGCCGATCGCAGCGTTCTCGATGATGCGAGCCATGTCGACCCGCAACGACGATCCCGCGGGTGCGTCCAGGCCGTTCGACAAGGATCGCGATGGCTTCGTGTTCGGCGAGGCCGGCGCGATGATGATCATCGAGACCGAGGAGCACGCCCTGGCCCGTGGCGCCAAGCCGCTGGCCCGTGTGTTGGGTGCCGGTATCACCTCGGACGCGTTCCATATGGTCGCTCCCGCGGACAACGGTCAGCGTGCCGGTGCCGCGATGAAGCGGGCAATGGAAACCGCGGGTCTGGAAGCCAAGGACATTGACCACATCAATGCCCACGGCACGGCCACCCCGATCGGTGACACCGCCGAGGCCAACGCCATCCGCGTTGCCGGATGCGAGAACGCAGCGGTCTACGCGCCGAAGTCGGCGCTGGGCCACTCGATCGGTGCAGTCGGTGCGCTGGAGTCGGTGTTGACGGTCCTCGCGTTGCGCGACGGGGTCATCCCCCCGACGCTTAACTACGAGACACCGGATCCTGACATCGATCTCGATGTGGTTTCGGGCGAGCCTCGTTATGGCGACTACAAGTACGCCATCAACAACTCGTTCGGGTTCGGTGGCCACAATGTGGCTCTGGCCTTTGGGAAGTACTGAGGGCGGGCAGACGTCCGTAGGTAACTCCCGAGGCTGAACAACCGAGGGAATGCACGGAAGGAAGAACTCCGTAAATATGGCGGGATTGTCCACTGGGAATGGTCTTCCCAATGTGGTTGTCACCGGCGTAGCCATGTCAACGGCGCTGGCAACCGATGCTGAAAGCACTTGGAAGAAGTTGCTCGACGGTCAGAGCGGCATCCGCACGCTCACCGACTCGTTTGTCGAGGAGTACGACCTGCCGGTTCGCATCGGCGGCCATCTCCTGGAGGACTTCGATCACGAGCTGACGCGGGTTGAACTGCGCCGGCTGTCATATTTGCAGAAGATGTCGACGGTGATCGGCCGCCGGGTCTGGGCCAACGCAGGCTCCCCGGAGGTCGATACCCGCCGTCTCATGGTGTCGATCGGCACCGGTATGGGCTCCTCCGAGGAGCTTGTGTTCGCCTACGACGGCATGCGGACCAAGGGATTGCGCGCAGTCTCACCGCTCGTCGTCCAGATGTACATGCCCAACGGTGCGGCAGCGGCCGTCGGGCTTGATCGCAAGGCCAAGGCCGGGGTGTGTACCTCGATCTCGGCCTGCGCGTCAGGCTCGGAGGCCATTGCCAACGCCTGGCGCCAGATCGTGCTCGGAGAGGCCGATATCGCGATCTGCGGCGGCGTCGAGACCAAGATCGAAGCGGTGCCGATCGCGGGCTTCGCCCAGATGCGCATCGTGTTGTCCAACACCAACGATGATCCCGCGGGCGCCTGCCGACCGTTCGACAAGGACCGCAACGGCTTTGTGTTCGGCGAGGGCGGTGCGCTGATGGTCATCGAGACCGAAGAGCACGCCAAAGCACGCGGTGCCAACATCCTGGGCCGACTCATGGGGGCCAGCGTGACCTCCGACGGCTACCACATCGTGGCGCCCGACCCCAACGGCGAGCAGGCCGGTTACGCCATGACCCGCGCCATCCAATTGGCAGGCCTGCAGCCCACCGACATCGACCACATCAACGCACATGCCACCGGCACCAACGTCGGCGATGTGGCCGAAGGTAAAGCGATCAACAATGCGATGGGCGGCCATGTGCCCGCGGTCTACGCGCCCAAGTCCGCGCTCGGCCACTCGGTCGGTGCGGTCGGTGCGGTCGAGTCCATCCTGACGGTGATGGCGCTGCGTGACGGCGTCATCCCTCCGACGCTCAACCTGCGCAACCTCGATCCGGAGATCGATCTGGACGTGGTGGCCGGTGAGCCGCGACAGGGCGACTACAAGTACGCCATCAACAATTCATTCGGATTCGGTGGGCACAACGTCGCGCTCGCCTTCGGGAAGTACTGAGATTCCGGAACTACCGCGACCCAGAGCTTTCCATCAAAGGAGACCTTTATGACGATCATGGCCCCCGAAGCCGCTGCTGAATCGCTCGATCCCCGCGATCCGCTGTTGCGCCTGCAGACCTTCTTCGACGACGGCAGCGTCGAGCTGCTGCACGAGCGGGACCGCTCCGGCGTGCTGGCCGCGGCAGGCACCGTCAACGGCGTTCGTACGGTCGCGTTCTGCACCGACGGCACCGTCATGGGCGGCGCCATGGGCATCGAGGGCTGTGCCCACATCGTCAACGCCTACGACACCGCGATCGAGGAGCAGAGCCCGATCGTCGGCATCTGGCACTCGGGCGGTGCCCGGCTGGCCGAGGGCGTCAAGGCGCTGCACGCGGTCGGCCTGGTCTTCGAGGCGATGATCCGGGCGTCGGGCTACATCCCGCAGATCTCGGTGGTCGTCGGATTCGCCGCCGGCGGTGCGGCTTACGGGCCCGCCCTGACCGACGTCATCATCATGGCCCCGGACAGCAAGGTGTTCGTCACCGGCCCGGACGTGGTGCGCAGCGTCACCGGTGAGGACGTCGACATGGTGTCGCTCGGCGGCCCCGACGCCCACCACAAGAAGTCCGGCGTGTGCCACATCGTCGCCGACGACGAGCTCGATGCCTACGAGCGCGGCCGTCGCCTGGTCGGATTGTTCAGCCAGCAGGGTCATTTCGATCGCACCAAGGCCGAGGCCGGGGACACCGACCTTGCCGCGCTGATGCCCGAGTCGGCCCGCCGCGCCTACGACGTGCACCCGATCATCGAGGCGCTGCTCGACGAGGGTGTGCCGTTCGAGGAGTTCCAGGGCAAGTGGGCCCCGTCGATCGTCGTCGGTCTCGGTCGGCTGGCGGGCCGGTCGGTCGGCGTGATCGCCAACAACCCGCTGCGCCTGGGCGGTTGCCTGAACTCCGAAAGTGCCGAGAAGTCGGCACGTTTCGTGCGGCTGTGCGACGCGTTCGGCATTCCGCTGGTGGTCGTCGTCGACGTCCCGGGCTACCTGCCCGGCGTGGACCAGGAGTGGGGCGGTGTGGTGCGCCGCGGCGCCAAGCTGCTGCACGCCTTCGGTGAGTCCTCGGTCCCCCGCGTCACCCTGGTGACCCGCAAGATCTACGGCGGCGCCTACATCGCGATGAACTCGCGGTCGCTCAACGCCACCAAGGTGTTCGCCTGGCCGGACGCCGAGGTCGCCGTCATGGGAGCCAAGGCTGCTGTGGGCATCCTGCACAAGCGCAAGCTGGCCGCCGCTCCGGATCACGAGCGTGAGGCGCTGCACGAAGAGCTGGCCATCGAGCACGAGCGCATCGCCGGCGGTGTGGATTCCGCCATCGAGATCGGCGTGGTCGACGAGAAGATCGATCCGGCGCACACCCGCAGCAAGCTGACGCAGGCGCTGGCCGAGGCCCCGCACCGGCGCGGCCGCCACAAGAACATCCCGCTGTAACTCTCCAGCTGGCGCTAATGGCCAGTTATTGCACACGACAGGCGAAAAGCCGTGCAATAACTGGCCATTCGGCGTTTCAGCGGGTGGTGTAGCCGCCGTTGGCGAAGATGGTCTGCCCGTTGACCCAGTGCCCCTCGCCGGTGAGGAACACCACCAGCGGGGCGATGTCGGTGATCTCGGTCAGCCGGTTGCCCATCGCCTGCGACTTGTGGAACTCGACCCGCTCGGGCGTCTCCTGCGGGTAGAAGAACGGCGTGTCCATCGGACCGGGTGCCACGTTGTTGACGTTGATGCCGCGGACGCCGAATTCCTTGGAGGCGGCCCGGGTGAAGTGTTCGACGGGGCTCTTGGAGCCCGCGTAGGTCGAGTATCCGTCGGTGTAGGCGGCCAGCAGCGCGGTCACGATGGTGACCACCGAGCCGTTGTCGTTGAGCCGCTTGCCCGCCTGCTGCAGGAAGAAGTAGGCCGCCTTGGCATTGATGTCGAACATGGAGTCGTACTCGGCCTCGGTGGTTCCCACGAACGGCTTGCGCAATACCTTGCCAACCGTGTTGATCGCGATGTCGACGCTGCCGAACGCATCGGTGGCCGTGTCGAAGAGCCGTTCGACGTTCGCCGGCACCGTCAGGTCACCCTGTACCTTGACGGCCTTGACGCCCGCGTCCTGTACCGCCGCAACCGTTTTGTCGGCGTCCGCCTCGGTGGCAGCGCTGTTGTAGTGAACGGCGACGTTGACACCCCGCGAAGCCAACGTCGTGCTGATCAGGCCGCCGAGATTCTTGGCTCCGGCAGCAACAATTGCTGATTTACCTTCCAGTTTGCTCATAGGTCGCAGCGTAGCCACGCTATCCACATATGAATAACGCAAAAATCTGATGTTTTCACAAGCAATACTTGTAGATAGATTAGGTACGTGTCGGCGAACATTCCTGATCTGCGGCGTTTACGTCACTTCATCGCAATCGGCGAGGCCGGCAGTATCACCGCTGCGGCGACTGCACTGCATGTTAGCCAACAGGCTCTCAGCAGCTCGATGCAGCAACTCGAAAAAGAACTCGATGCCAGGCTGTTCCGACGCGAGGGCCGTCGCCTCACGCTCACCCCCGCCGGCGAACTGCTTCTCACCGAGGGCCGGACACTGCTGGCAGCAGCCCATACGGTGGCCGACCGGGTGGCGCAAACCGCCGGAGGCGCTGCCGAGGTCTTTGTCGTCGGCCACACCCCGGCCCTCAGCGGCAGCGAAGCCTATGCCCGCCTCGAACCGGCCATCATCGCGTTTCCGGAGACCTCTTTCACCTTCCGTCAGCTCTACCCTGATCAGCTCACCGCCGCGGTGCTCGACGGCACGGTGCATCTGGGCCTGCGCCGCGGGGTCGTCCCCACCAACGAATTGTCCACGGCCATCTTGGGTTACGACCGGGTCCGGCTGGCCGTGCCCCGTGAACACCGGCTGGCGGATTCACCCACTGTGGATATTCATGAACTCGCCGGGGAACGCATCGCGTTGTGGGCGCCCCCGGGCGGGTCGTACTACAGCGACTTCCTGATGGGCGCGTGCCGGCGTGCCGGTTTCGAGCCCGACTACGTCGTCAGCCGGGTGCAGGGCGCGGCGACGGTCGCCGCCCCTCTCACGACCGGCGCCGTCGCGTTTGTCACCTCTCCCCCGGCCCGGTCATGGACGGGCGGGTGGTGATCACCGAACTCGAACCGCCACTGCTGGTGGGCGCGCAGGCAATGTGGCAGCGCCACACCGGTTCAGCGGTGCGCGATGCGCTGCTGGCGCAGCCGTAGTCAAAGGCAGTGGTCGCCGAGCCAGACATGCATGCGTTCGGCCACGTCCCGCCACCCTGGCTCCAGCATCATGTCATGACCCATGGACGAGATCACCTGCGCGGTGGCGCGATACGCGGCCGCCGTCGCACGCAGGTCTGATCGGGTGATGCAGGGGTCGTCGGCCGCTCCCATCACCAGGACGGGCAGACCGGGCCGGTGACGACTGGGCCCGAGGGGCTGCGTCATGTCCGCCATCGCCCGCACCGGCGGCTCGTACGAAAGGCGGCTCAGGCACGCGTCGACAACCGAAACGGAGGTGTCGGGGTGAAAGTACAACGCGCGCAGGTATTGCGCCATTTCGAGCCGCTGCTGTGGATGTGCCGCCTTCATGGCTGTCCGGATGACATCAGCGCGCCGGAGCGCCTCGGCATACCCGCTCGGTGGAACGGCGGCCAGCAGAACTGCCGCGGCCGCCGGATGCGATGACAGATACCGCTGCACCACATAGCCACCCATCGAATGCCCGACCACCACGGGCACGGTGGGCAGTTGATCGCAGACCGTCCGGACATCCTCGACGAAATCGGCGATCGAACACTCACCGACCCGGCACGAGTTCGACGCCCCGTGCCCGCGCAGACTGAGCGCGACGGCGCGGTAACCGTGATCGGCGAAGTAGCCGAGGAAATGGTCGTCCCAGCACCAGGCGCCATGTTGGACGCCGTGGACGAACACCAACGGCGCCGGATGCACATCGGTGGTCGCCCCCTTTTCGAGGACCTCCAATCCCCCGGCGTGCACGGGCGTCAACCGACCCGGGTCAGGTCGCTGCCCACTGAGATCTGCACCACGCGGCCCTCCGGATCGTTGTCGGGCACAGGCGCTTTCCACCAACCACGTGATCGCTCTTGCCTGCAGACCGTCGAGGCGATGTACTCGTTGCCGCCCTTTCCGCCCTCGCGCGAATGGGGAGGCAGGAAGCGGTAGATACCTTTACGCGAATTCTCCGCTGCCTGAGCAGGATTCGGGTCGATGCGGGTGTACGCATCGACAATGTCGTCGAGCGTCGTCGCGTCACCAGGGAACACACCGGGCTGGAAGGCCGAGTCGACGAACGTCAAGCCCGCACCACGGGCCTTCTCCAGCATCCAGCACAACGCGATGTCGCTGAGCCCACGGTTGCCGTTGCCGCCGCCCACATCGGAGTGCGCTCCGGCGAACCACACCTGTTCCAGACGTTGCTCGGCCGGAGCCATGTCCGACTGGGACCAGATGGTCGGGACGAACGGCCCGCGGCGTTCATCGATCGCGAGTGCCTGGTAGGCCTCGCCGACCCTCGAACTCAGAGTGGTGTCGTGAAACTCGTACCGCTTGTTGAACTGACGGGCCAGCCACCCTCCGACTGACGGGATCCCCAGGGCGCCCACGGTGTCCCAGACGCCGATGAACCGGATGTCGGGTTCACAGGAGTACATCTTCCGGAACAGTGCCGCCGCAACGCTGCGCGGATTGGTGTTCTGGTTTCCCGCTCGGTACAGCGCGTACGCCTGTTCGATCTGATCGGAATTATCGCGATGCAGCACACCCGAGTTGCGGATGAGGCCCGCCGTGCTGCGTGCGGTGTATGCGCCGCGGCTGAAGCCGAAGAAGAACAGCTCGTCGCCCTCTTCGTAGTTCTGCACGACGAATCGATAGGTCTCGCAGACATCCCGGAACAGGCCGGCACCGAAGGCTCCGCCGAGCAGACGGTCCGACCGGGTGGTGCCCACACCCCGGTGGTAGTACAGCCGCTGCTCTCGCCCCTCGGCGTCGTGAGCAGCCAGCGCCATCGCCACCTTGGCGACGTTGGTCGGCGCCGGTTTGCCGTCCGTCATCTGATCGGGTGTGTTCCACGTGCCGTCGCAGCACACCACCAGTCGCTTCGCCATCATCGAGCTCCCTCGCCGCACCCATTTGCGCCTCAAGGGTCAGTCTGCTCGCGGCGACCGGCCACACCATGCGTAGTCGGCTACTCGACTTCTCCGAATTCGGCGATCATCTCGTCGGCCGCCGCCGCCGCGAGGTCCCGGTCGCCGCTCACCAGCCCGATGCGGGTGCGCCGGTCCAGCACGTCCTCGGCAGATAACGCGCCTTCGTGGGTGACGGCGTACTCGAACTCGGCACGGATGACGTCGAGTCCCTCGGCCACCGGGTCGGTGGGGCGGGCACACCGGGCCCGGGCGATCACATTGGGTGCCTCGGACCCGTATCGGGCGACCAGCGAGGACGGCAGTTCGTGCTCAGACCGCAACGTGGACACCGGATTGGCCGGGGCGCCGACGAGCGGCAGATTGGCCGTGCGGCACCCCGCGGCGGACAGCCCGCGCAGCGTCAGTGCCCGGCCCAGGACGTCCTGGGCCATGTACCGGTATTCGGTGAGCTTCCCTCCGATGATGCTGATCACCCCGCTCGCCGACTCCACCACCGCGTGTTCACGGGATACATCGGCCGTGTTGCCTTCACCGGTGTCGATCAACGGCCGCAACCCGGCATAGGCACCGCGCACATCCGAGGTGGTCAGGTCGGTGGCCAGGGCGGTGTTGACAGTGTCCAGCAGGAACGCGATCTCACCCGGAGTCGGTTGTGGCACATCGGGAATCGGCCCCGGGGCGTCCTCATCGGTCAATCCCAGGTAGATCCGGCCGAGCTGTTCGGGCATCGCGAAGACGAACCGGTTCAACTCCCCCGGTATCGGAATGGTCAGCGCCGCGGTGGGATTGCCGAACGCGGCGGCGTCGAACACCAGATGGGTGCCGCGGCTGGGCCGCAGGGTGATCGCCGGGTCCAGATCGCCCGCCCACACGCCGGCGGCGTTGATGACAACGCGCGCGGTCGCGTCGAAGGAATCCCCGGTGAGTTCGTCGGTCAGACGCACCGAGGTGGCGCTCGCCCCGCCGGCGGAGACTCTCGTGAGAATGCGGGCCCCGTGCTGCGCGGCAGTGCGGGCGACAGCAGCCACCAGCCGGGCGTCATCGATGAGCTGGCCGTCGTAGGCCAGGTAGGCCCCGTCGAGGCCCTCGGTACGCACCGTCGGGGCCAGCTCGACCGCACGACGTGCGTCCACCCGACTCGACCGCGGCAGCGTCGACGCGCTCGTGCCCGCGAGCCTGCGCAGGCCGTCGCCGGCCACGAACCCGGTGCGCACCAGCGCCCGCGACGCACGTCCCATCGACGGCAACAGCGGTACCAGCTGCGGCATGGCCTTGACGAGATGAGGTGCGTTGCGAGTCATCAGGATTCCGCGCTCGATGGCACTGCGGCGAGCGATCCCGACGTTGCCCGTGGCCAGGTAGCGCAGACCGCCGTGCACCAGTTTCGAACTCCACCGGCTGGTACCGAAGGCCAGGTCGTGCTTCTCCACCAGTGCCACCCGGAGTCCTCGGGTCGCGGCGTCCAGCGCGATGCCGGCACCGGTGATTCCGCCGCCGACGACGATCACGTCGACCTGTTCACCGTCGGCAAGTGCAGCCAGTTCGGTCGTGCGCCTGGCGCGATTGAGCGCGGTGGGTCCGGTCACGAGGCGAGGTATCCGTTCAATGCGTGAGACAGTTCGACGGCCAGCGCGTCGGCGTCGAGAATCGGCTCGACCATCTGGGCGGACTGGATCGCGGACTGCGTGATCAGCAGGCACATGGTGGCCAGCTGGCGGGGATCTCCGGCCCGGACGCGGTTGTCTCCCAGGCCGGCCTCCTGCGCGAGCTTGAGCTCCCCGGCCAGCGCATCGATCAGGATCTGCTGGCTGGTGCCCAGACGCTCAGCGATGTAGACCATCGCCACTTCCGGCGCGGAGTGCAGGACCGCCATGATCACCTCGTCATGGCGCAGCCGTGCGGCCACGGTCACGATGCGATCGACCAGCGCCGCACGACCCGGACCACCGACCTCGGTCGTGTCGAGGACACCGACGACCCGGGCGGTCAGCAGCGCGGCGAGGATCGACTGGGTGTCGGGGAAACGCCGGTACACGGTCGGGCGGCTGACCCCGGCCCGCCGGGCGATCTCGGCCAGCGTCACCCGCTCCACGCCGAAGGCCAGCACGCAGCTGGCGGCGGCCGCCAAGATCTGGTCGCTCAGCGATCGATCGTTACTGATTGACATCATGTGTAATACTGTAACGCATGACTCAGCCGGCTGAACAGTCTCTGCCTCCGATGAAGTGGAATGCCTGGGGCGACCCCGGCGCGGCCAAGCCACTCTCCGACGGAATCCGGTCCCTGCTGCAGCAGGCGCTGGGGGTCGACCCTGCACCGGCAACGGAGCCGACTTCCGACCAGGTGCAGTTGCGGCCGTCGGCCCTGTCCGAGGCAGACCGCGACGCCCTGGCTGCCATCGTGGGCACACCGCACTGCGGTACCGACACGACGACGCGACTGTTGCATGCCGGCGGAAAGTCGACATTGGATCTGCTGCGCCGCAACGATTCCGGAGTGCAGGATGCACCCGACGCGGTGCTGCTACCGGGCACCGAGGAAGAAATAGCCGAGGTGCTCCGCATGTGCGCCGAGCACCGGATCGCCGTTGTCCCGTTCGGCGGCGGAACGAGCGTGGTGGGCGGCCTCGATCCGCTGCGCGGCGATTTCGCCGCGGTCGTCGCGCTCGACCTGCGCCGGTTCGACGCATTGCACGCCCTCGACGAGATCACCGGTGAGGCCGAACTCGGTGCCGGCGTCACCGGGCCGCAGGCCGAGGCATTGCTTGGCGCACAGGGCTTCTCGTTGGGCCACTTTCCGCAGAGCTTCCAGTTCGCAACCATCGGCGGGTTCGCCGCCACCCGGTCCTCAGGGCAGGATTCGGCCGGATACGGTCGCTTCGACGACATGGTCCGCGGCCTGCGCGCCGTCACCCCGGCGGGCACGCTGGACCTCGGCCGGGCTCCCGCCTCGGCCGCCGGCCCGGATCTGCGTCAACTGCTCCTCGGCTCGGAAGGAGTGTTCGGTGTCATCACCCGCGTCCGGGTTCGAGTGCATCCGGTGCCCGAGACCACCCGCTACGAGGCCTGGTCCTTCCCTGATTTCGCCACCGGGGCCGAGGCGCTGCGGGCCGTAACCCAGACCGGCACGGGCCCGACGGTGATCCGGCTGTCCGACGAGGCCGAGACGGGGGTGAACCTGGCCACCACAGAAAGCATCGGCGAGCAGAGCATCACGGGAGGCTGTCTGGCGATCACGCTGTTCGAGGGGACCCCCGCGCACACCGAGAGCCGCCACGAGGAGACCCGCGCCGTCCTGCAGGCCCATGGCGCGACCTCGCTGGGTGACGCACCGGCCCGCGCCTGGGAGCACGGCCGGTTCAACGCACCGTATCTGCGTGATTCGCTGCTGGCGGCCGGTGCGCTGTGCGAAACCCTGGAGACCGCCACCACGTGGTCCAACCTGGCGACGCTGAAGGCCGCCGTCACCGAGGCGCTGACCACCTCACTCGCCGAATCCGGCACACCGGCCCTGGTGATGTGCCACATTTCGCATGTGTACCCCACCGGCGCCTCGCTCTACTTCACGGTCGTCGCCGCTCAGCGCGGTAACCCGATCGAGCAGTGGCAAGCCGCCAAGACCGCGGCATCCGACGCGATGGTGCGCAGCGGCGGCACCATCACCCATCACCACGCGGTCGGCGCAGACCATCGCCCCTGGATGCGTGACGAGATCGGCGACCTCGGCGTCGAGGTGTTGCGCGCCGTGAAAGCCACGCTGGATCCGTCCGGAATCCTCAACCCCGGCAAGCTGATTCCGTGAATCAGGTCACGGTCCTGACCAATCCGATGTCGGGACACGGCAATGCGCCCCATGCGGCCGAGCGGGCGGTCGCGCAGCTGCAGCGGCGCGGCATCGACGTGTGCGCGATCGTCGGGACCGACGCAGCGCACGCCCGACGCCTGGTCGACGAGGCGCTCGACCGCGGCACCGACGCCCTTGTGGTGGTCGGCGGCGACGGGGTGATTCTCGCTGGCCCTGCAGGCACTGGCCACCGGTGATGTTCCGCTTGGCATCGTCCCGGCCGGGACGGGCAACGACCACGCCCGCGAATACCGTTTGCCGACGGGCGATCCCGAGGCCGCAGCCGATGTCATCGCCGATGGCAATACCGAGACCGTCGACCTCGGCCGCATCGAGGATGCCGCAGGCGCGGTCAAGTGGTTCGGCACCGTGATGGCCGCCGGGTTCGATTCCCTGGTCAGCGACCGGACCAACCGGATGCGCTGGCCGCACGGCCGGATGCGCTACAACGTAGCGATGCTCGCGGAGATCTCGAAGCTACGACTGCTGCCGTTCCGGCTCACGTTCGACGACGGGCCGGAGATCCGCACCGACCTCACCCTGGCGGCATTCGGCAACACCCGCAGCTACGGCGGCGGCATGTTGATCTGTCCCGGCGCCGACCACTCGGACGGACTGCTCGACGTCACGATGATCACCTCGGCATCGCGCACCAGGCTGATCCGCCTGTTCCCCACCGTTTTCAAGGGCACCCATGTCGACCTCGACGAGGTGACCACCAAGCGCGCCAGGTCGGTCCACGTGGAATGCCCGGGGATCAATGCTTACGCTGACGGGGATTTCGCACTGCCGTTGCCGGTCACGGTGTCCGCGGTAGCGGGTGCGCTGCGCTTGCTGGTGCCCAAGCAGTCCTGAATGAACTCGACCATGCAGTCGCGGGCCTCCCGGCTCTCGGGAAGGAACGGCAGGAACGCCGGGAAGGCATGGAGCTGACCGGGCCACAACCTGAGAGTGCACGACCGTCCCGCGTCGGTCAGCACCTCGTGCATGCGTTCGGCATCACACCGCAGTGCCTCCGATTCCGCCGCGATGATCAGGCTCGGCGGAAAATCGGCGAGCACCCCGTTGACCGGTGACAGGGCATGCACGTCGGCGTTCTTGGGCCCGACGCATTCGACGATCATCGGCAGGGCAAGCCCGATCCCCATCCGGTCCTCGGCGTAGTTGAGATGGCCGGAGCGGCGTTCCCCGTCGAGTTCGAGCAGCGGGCTGACACCGATGACGCCGGCCGGTGTACCGGTCCCCTGCTCCTGAGCAGCGAGAACGGTTGCGAATGCCAGGAATCCACCTGCCGAGTCACCCGCCACGACTGTGTTGGCCGGGTCCGCACCCTGATCCAACAGCCAGCGGTAGGCGCGAAGGCAGTCCGCGACGGACTCGTCGACGGTTACATCGGGGTGCTGTCGGTACTCGACGTGTACCACCGGAAGCTGGGTCCGACGGGCAAGTGCGACCACGACGTGCAGGTGGGTGTCGAAGCCGCCGAGAAAGAACCCTCCGCCGTGCAGGTAGAGGATGGCGCCGTCAGAGAGCGGGCGGTGAGCCGATTCAGCTGTGCGGATGGTCTCGACCGTGACATGACCGAGCGTGATGCGGCTGATCCGCAGCCCGCGCCGTGGGCGGAGCCGTTGCAGCCGCGCGAGCGCGTTGATGCGGCGGCCGATCGTGGCGAGGCGATCCTCGACAGCTCGATCCCCTTGGTAGGCAACAGATCTACGTACCTGGACGAGCAGTGTTCGGCGGGCGATGCCGTAGCATGCGCGGGATCTGCGACTGGGGCGTCGTGTCGCCAGCGCGGCGGCCGGTAAAGCCATCCCAACTCCTTCGGTCCTCGTATGACAGCGACTGCGGTTTCAGTCGGCTGGTTGCTTCGGCGATCCCAGGGCGGCAAGCAGTTTCACCAGATGACCGAACGCATCGGTGAACGGTCGCGCCGGCACCGACGGGTCGATGGCCCGCTGGATGCCCAGGCCGATACCGGCGCTGAGCAGTAGATTGCCGAGATCGGCCAGGCTTGCCGCGACGTCGCTGTTCGCCATTTGAGCTTCCGTGAGGCCGAGTTCGGCCGACATCGACTGCAGGACGTCGATGACCATCTGCGCGGCCTCGTTGCGCAACGCCGTGATCATCTGGGCGAGCTCGGGATTGTTTCGCGAGAGCACCGCGAATTCGAGTTCGAGCATGGTCCAGCCGACGTCGCCGGCGGTGCGCTCCAGCCAGGCACTCAACGCCTCCACCCGGGCGTCCAGCTCGGCGTCGGATATTGCGAGTTCGGCCATCTCCGCGAACTTCTCCCGGTGGATCAGCTCGAGGACATCGCGACACAGGTTGGGCTTGCTGCCGAAGTTGGAGTACACGGCACCCTTCGAGAAGCCCGCGTCGTCGGCGATGTCTTCCAGGCTGGTGGCGGCATACCCGTGGCTAAGGAAGCGCTGTTTGGCGGCCTCCAGAAGTTCGGCTCGCGTCTGTTCCTGGCGTTGAGCCCTGGTCAGCCGCGGCATTCGCTGATGATAGTTGCCAGCAGACTTTGGGTATTGATTTAACTCAAAGTATTCAGATACCGTCAGTATGCGAAATGCGTGAAACGACTCCAGGGGAGGCATGACGTGCGGTTTTCACAGCGGCAGGCGACGGTGGACGGGGCGGTGGTCATCGTCACCGGCGGGGCGCGTGGCATCGGAGCCAAGACGGCAGAGCTCTTCTCCGCCCGCGGCGCCACGGTATGGATCGGTGATGTCGATGCCGACGTGGCCGCGACAACCGCGGCCGGCCTGCCCCGCTGCCGGGCGGCATACCTCGATGTCACGCAACGGTCGTCGTGGGAGCGCTTCGTCGCCGAGGCCGCCGGTGAATCAGGCGGAGTCGACATCCTGGTCAACAACGCCGGGGTCATGCCACTCGGCGCGTTCGATGCCGAGTCCGAAGCCACCACCGACCTGATTCTCGACGTCAACGTGCGCGGCGTCCTCAACGGCATGCGTGCCGTGATCCCGTCCATGGTGGCCCGCGGTCGCGGTCACGTCGTCAACGTGGCGTCGATGGCAGGCATGATCCCGATCCCGGGCATGGTGACCTACAACGCCAGCAAGTTCGCCGCACTGGGCGCCTCGCTGGCGGCCCGTCGTGAGTACGCGGACACCGGGGTCTCCGTGTCCGCCGTGCTGCCGTCCGCAGTTCGCACCGAACTGGCCTCAGGTGTGCAGCTCGGAAACGGCCTTCCCACCGTCGATCCCGACGATGTCGCGCGGGCGATCCTCAAGACCGTCCGCACTCACGCTGCCCGAACCTCGGTGCCCGGTTGGGTCGCTCCGGGGTGGGCGCTTGTCGAGGCCCTGGTCCCAGAAGCGCTTCAGAGCGCAGTGCGGACCAGGATCGATGACCGCCGCGCCCTGACCGCCCTCGACGAGCACGGTCGCTCGACGTACCTGCAGCGCCTCGACCGGCAGTCGAAAGCCCATGCCGCACAGCCCGGTTCCGAGGTGACGCGATGACGACGGCACTGGTGATCGGCTGCGGTGGCACCATCGGCGGTGCGTGGACGGTCGCGGCCCTGCACGCCCTGGCCGAGCAGACCGGGTGGGATGCCCGCGACACCGCTGTGCTGCAAGGCACGTCGGCAGGAGCCGAGCTCATCACGATGCTGGGCGGCGGTGCCACGGTGGACGATCTCGTCGCCATGCACCGCGGCAACTCCACCGATCAGCGTCTGCGCAGGCACATCGCGGACACGCCGCCCAGCATGCCGCCGATTCCTGCGCCCCGCCTGCTCAACCCGCGGCTGCTCGGCAGCCAACGAGGTCTCGCCGCCGCCACCGGAATCGCTCCGGTGGGGCGCGGCAACGCGGACTGGCTGCAGCGGCTGGCCGACGGGTTCTCGGACGGCTCGGGATGGGTGGCACACCGCGGTGTGCGGATGGTCGCCTTCGACTACGAGCGCGGCGAGCGTGTCGCGTTCGGGGCACCCGGCGCGCCGAAAGCCACCGCAGGCGAAGCGCTCCGCGCCTCCTGGGCGGTCCCGGGCTGGATGCCACCGGTCACGATCGGCGGCAGACGCTTCGTCGACGGCGGCGCCGCTTCGACCGCGTCCGTCGATCTGATCGCCGCCGAGGAAGCCGAGACCGTCTACGTGATCACCCCCATGGCCTCCGAACCAGGAACGCGCGCACCGGGACTCGGCGGAAGACTTGAGCACGGCCTACTGCGCCGGCCGATGTCGGCCGGTCTGGACCGCGAAGTGGCGGCGGTGCGGGCGCGCGGAACCCACGTCGTCGTCATCCGGCCCGACGCATCTGATCTGGCCGGGCTCGGTTCGCATTTCATGCGCCGCAACAGACGACAGTCGGCATTCGAGGCATCGATGCGCACCGCACCCGACACGGTCCGGCGTGCACTGGCCGTCAGCGAGGAGGCCCGATGAGTCGCGAGGTCCGCATCGTCATCATCGGCGCGGGTATGGCCGGTATTGCCACCGCGTACACGCTCAAGCAAGCCGGATTCACGAATTTCACGATCCTGGAGAAGGGTTCGGATGTCGGCGGGGTGTGGCACTGGAACCGCTACCCCGGCCTCACCTGTGACGTACCGTCGCAGATCTACCAGTTCTCGTTCGCACCGAAGCCGGACTGGAGCCACATCTGGGCCAACGGTGCGGACATCCAGCGCTATCACCGCGACGTGATGGAACGATTCGGACTCGACGCCCATCTGCGGTGCGACACGGAGGTCGTCGAGGCGCGCTACGACAGCTCCACCACGTCGTGGACACTCACCACCCGCGACGGCGACACGCTGACAGCCGATTTCGTCATCTGCGCCACCGGCGTGTTGCATCATCCGTCGATACCCGAAATCCCGGGTATGGATACCTTCGGCGGACCGATCGTGCACACGGCGCGATGGGATCCGGACGTGGTGACCGACGGCAAGCGCATCGCCGTGATCGGAACCGGATCCACTGGTGTCCAGGTGGTTTCGGCCCTGCAACCGAAAGCCCGCAGTCTGACCCACTTCGCGAGATCACCGCAGTGGATCCTGTGGGCACCGATGTCGCTGCGGCAGTCGTCGGCACTGGCCAAGGTGCTGCACCGCAGGCCGGGATGGCACGACTTTCTGTTCCGCCGGCTGCACTGGGGGGCGGGAATCCTCGCCGACGTGGTCACCACGCCGTCGTGGCGGCGCAAGTTGGTGCAGTCCTACGCCAGGTGGAGCCTGGCCGCCCAGGTCCGCGACCGTGCGCTCCGCGCGAAGCTGACCCCGGACTACGAGCCGCTGTGCAAACGACAGGTGGTCTCGGGCTCGTACTACCGCGCCATCAAGCGCCCCAACGCCTCCCTGATCGACGATCCCATCCAGGAGTTCACCGCGGGCGGCATCCGCACCGCCGACGGCGCGCACCACGATGTGGACGTCGTGGTGCTGGCCACCGGATTTCAGGCGCACAACTACATGCGTCCCATGAACATCGTGGGCCGGGACGGCATCACGCTCGACGATGCGTGGGTCAAAGGCCCGCGGGCGTACCGCATGACGGCGATCCCGGGCTTCCCGAACCTGTTCACCGTGCTGGGCCCGAACTCGCCGACCGGATCGATCCCGCTCCAGTACTCCGCCGAGCTCACCGCCCGCTACATCGTCGCCTGGCTCAAACGATTTGAAAACGCGGAACTCTCGGAGGTAGAGGTCAGCGAAAAGGCCACCGACGAATTCAACGCAGCGGTCGCCGACGCACTCGGCCCGACGGTGTGGAACACCGGGTGCAATTCGTGGTACTTCACCGACGCCGGAACCATCGACCTGTGGCCGTTCGACCGGGCCACCCTCACCCGGATGCTGTCCGAGCCAGACCCCGCGCACTACCGGATCAGGTGACGCGAAGCCACGCACTCCCAGGCCTGCCCCGGCGATTCGGCGTGTTTGCCCAACAGCGTGAACAGCGCACGGTACGTTTTCGTCTGGGCCGGGGTTGTGAGTGAGTGGACTGGTACGGAGCGTCATGGAATCGACCAAATACATCGGCCGCGTCGGCGCACTGGCCGTTGCTCTCGGCATCGGCACGGCCTTGTCCTCCGGGACCGGAATCGCCTGGGCCGAAGGCGGGTCCGGAGATCCTGGCAAATCCACCGCGGGAAGCCCCAGCGGCTCCACGTCGAGTTCAGATCCGAAGAGCAGTTCGGGCAAACCCTCGAAGATCAAGAAGCCGGCCACAACTCCGTCCGGCACGCTGTCGAAGATCGGCGAGCGGATCCGCAAGGACGTGGAGTCCGGACTCGATGACGTCGGCGACGCGATCAAACAGACGCAGGGCCGGCTGGATTCCGCCCGTACCCCGCTGCCGAAACGGACCACCAAGGCCCGGAGCAAGATTCAGGGCGCACTGACCAACACCGCCGATACCGGCAGCAAGACCGCCGTCGCAGACAAGACCGACAGCGCCCGGATCGTCCCCGAAGCCGCGACCACCGCGCCTGATCTGCGGCGCGCCCAGCGGCCCAACACCGTGGTCGTCCGGATGCGGGATGCCGCGGAGGACATCGACCAGCGCAGCCACGACGCAATCTCGACGCTGCGCGCGGAGGTCGCCCCCTTCGACGTCCCCGCTGTCGCGAAGGAAAGCTCCGTCGTCCCCGTGGCTGCGCTGTCGAGGCCCGAGCCTGCCGCGCCCAAGATCACCGCACCGCCGGTGGTCTCCGCCTTGCTGGGGGTCGCCGGCCTGTCGCCGTTCGGCGCGGGCACCAGCCCGGTCGCTCCCGCCCAGTCCCCCGCGCTGTGGGCCATGATGGCCTGGACGCGTAGGGAATTCGAGCGTGCGATCAATCCGCTGAGTTCGCGCATCATCTCGGCCAACGATGCCGCCTCGGTGGTGGCCGAGGGCGAGATCCAGCCGATGGCTGCCGCCGCCCCCAACGCCGCGGTGCAGACGGACGACCTGACGCCCAAGCCTCAGGTCCCGTCCTCCCTGGCGAGCGCCACCACACCGCTCGACTGGGTGACCGGAGTCGGCGTCACCGACCACTGGTACGTCGCGGGCACGGACCTGGGCATCATGTGGAACAGCGGCTACACCGATCCGGTGACCGGAAAACCGGTCATCTACACGCTGTTCGGCGACACCTACAGCGAGCCCGGCATGGCCGGCGACTGGCGCAACAACGTGCTGTTCCGCACCATCGACACCGATCTGTCCGACGGTCTGCAGTTCAACGGTGCGGTGATCAACGCCGGGGCACAGTATCCCGGCGACCCCAACGGGGAGCATCAGTGGTACGGCACCGGGGGCGCCCCGGCCGGCGCCACGCAGATCATCTACGACCCGGGCGGCCTCAACGGACTGTTCGGCCAGACCTACACGATGATCCCGACCTCGGCGATCGCGATCGAAAACCCTGACGCCGAGGGCGGTTACCGGCAGTACGCCACCGTGATGTCGATCCGCACCTGGGACAACCCGGGCAGTTGGACCACCAACTACTCCGCGATCGCCTTCTCCGACGACGGCGGCAAGACCTGGACCGTCGACCGCGACACCGTGCGCTCGTCGGGCTGGTTCCGCGCCGGCCCGGCCTATGTCCCCGGCGATGAGCATTTCCAGCAGAACGCGCTGGTCATGTCCGACGACCCGACCGACCCGTACGTCTACGTGTACGGAACGCCTTCGGGCAGGCAGGGTTCGGCATACGTGGCCCGCGTGGAAAAGGATCAGATCACCAACCTGGATGCCTACGAGTACTGGTCGGGCGAGGATTCCAGCGGCGCCGGCCAGTGGGTGACCGGTGATCCGTCGGCGGCTGTTCCGGTGTTCGGCTCCAGCAGCACCGATTTCCTGCCGACGCTCTACAAGGTTGCGGACTTCTTCACGTTCGGGTTGTTCACCAAGATCGCGAACGGCATCTGGGTGGGCGGACTGCCCACCAACGGCAATGTCAGCGAAATGTCGGTGCAGTACAACGAGTATCTGGGCAAGTACGTCGTGCTCTACACCGACGGCGGCAACAACGTCGTGATGCGGGTGTCGGAATCACCGCAGGGTGAATGGTCGGATACGACGACTCTGGTGAACAACAACCTGACGACCAACACCGGCATGTACGCGCCCATGATCCACCCGATGTCGGGCACCGACTACTTCAACAAGGTCGACGCCAACGGCAACGTCGTGGAGGACAACTCGCAATACCTGTACTACAACCTGTCCTACTGGGGTGCCTACAACGTCCGGTTGATGCAGACCGACCTGTCCACGATGAAGACGATCTCGGTGTAGTTCCATGCACCGCACTCTTGCATCGACTGCGGCGGCCCTTACCGTGGCAGCCGCACTCACCACGAGTGCCTGCGCACAGGCCGATCCCGAACCGGTGCCACAAGGACCATCCGAAACCACGGCTCCTCAACCTGACTCGTCATGCACCGAGAGTCTTGCCGGGGCGCTGACTGCGGCCGATCCGGCGCAACTCGGCAACGACCGCCGCCTGCTGCAGTGCGATGACCGCCGGTGGCAGACGTTCAGCGGTGCCTATCCGTCGTCTGACCGCTGGTTGACCACCGGGCCCGAACTGATCCTGCACGGCCAGGGCCGGCGGAACCCGGAAGCGGCGGCGGGCACCTGGACGGCTACCCCGCAGACAGCGGAGGCACGGTGCAGCGTCGAGGTTGTCGACGTCCTGGGCGCCGGCAAGACGTCGGAGCCGCAGACGTTCAGCGCCGAGCAGGGCCGGTCGCTGACCTACGAGGTCAGCGACCACATGTTCACGACGAAGCTCAGCGGCTACTGCCTCTGGGCTCGTAGCTGACGTACTACCCCACGCCCCTGTTCAGCCAAGACACCTCGGCGCCGTCACCGCCGTTGCGGTAGGGCTCGAGAGACTCGTCCCATGCGGTACCCAGCACAGTGTCGAGTTCGGCGGCCAGCATGTCAGCCCCACCGGCCATCAGGGATCGCAGCCGCATCTCGCCGACCATCACATCGCCGTTGGCACTCATCGCACCGCTCCACAGACCGAGGTGCGGGGTATGGCACCAGCGGTGTCCGTCCACTCCGGCACTGGGGTCCTCGGTCACCTCGAAGCGCAGCACCGACCAGGAGCGCAGGGCATTGGCCAACTGCGCCCCGGTGCCGACGGGTCCAACCCAGTTGGTCACCGCGCGCAACTGGCCGGGCATGGCCGGTTGCGGGGTCCACTTCAGGTTCGCCCGCGCCGACAGGGTCGACGACAACGCCCACTCAACATGCGGGCAAACCGCCGCGGGTGAGGCATGGACATACACCACGCCCGTCGCCGCGTCGGCGAACTGGTTCGACGCACGCATCTGCTACTCCTTCGGATACGAGGGACGTCTTCCCCAACGACCTGGTATTCCGATCGAGCATGCAGTTGTGTGTGCCGCGCGTGTCTATTGTGCCCTGTGTGGCCAGTGTTGCGCTAGTCTGTCCCGTTTTCTCTCAGCACTCCATCAGATATCGCGGGCCACAGCGGGTAGGTCCAGTCCCCGAAGTCACGATCGGTGAGCACCACCAAGGCCAGGTCAGCGGCCGGATCGACCCACAAAAACGTTCCCGATTGACCGAAATGCCCGAACGTGCGCGCGGAGTTTGCCGAGCCCGTCCAATGCGGGGACTTGTCGTCCCGAAGCTCGAAGCCCAGCCCCCAGTCGTTGGGTCGCTGCACACCGAACCCCGGCAACACCCCGTCCAACCCCGGGAACTGCACCGTCACCGCCTGGTCGTGCAGTTGCTGCGACACCAGCGCCGGTCGCAACAACTCTCCGGCGAACGCCGCCAGATCCGCAACGGTCGACACGCCGCCGAACCCGGCCGCCTCCGCCCCACCCAAGAGCGCTGAACCCGACATCTGCAGCGGCTCGAACACCGCCTCGGTCAGATAGCTGCCGAACTCGATGTCGGCGGCACCCTCGACCGCGCGGGCGAGCAGTTCGAATCCGTAATTGGAGTAGATCCGGCGCTGCCCCGGCTGCGCGAGCACCTCGGCCGAGCGCATGGCCACCCCCGACGCGTGCGCCAGCAGGTGACGGATCGTCGAGCCGGGCGGGCCGGCCGGGGTGTCGAGTTCGACGGCGCCCTCTTCGATCGCGATCTGCGCGGCGCGCGCCACGAGCGGTTTGGTCACCGAGGCCAACGTGAAGGGCTTGCTCGTGTCACCGCGGCTGGCCAGCAACCCGGATGGACCGACCACCGCCGCCGCAGCCGAGTCGACCGGCCAGGTATCGATGACGTCGAGAACATCGGCATCCATCAGCAACGGCCGTTTTTCGTGCCTGCGCTCATCACCCACAAAATCTATCGGGCGCGCCCCACACTCCGGGAAAGCAGTTCCTCGACCAGGCCCGCCGCCACCGCATCCACGTCGGCGACCAGACGACGCAGACCGACCACCTGCCTCACCAGATCGCGCGGGTCGGTGTCGGTGACCGCGGAGAGCCGGTGCACATCGGAGACGGCGCGGTACGCCGACTGGGTCGACTCGGGTTCGGTGGCATCGCACCACCGCTGCATGGACTGCGCCCAGGCCGCCACCCGGTCACCGGCTCCCTGTCGATGCGCCAGCGTCAATGCCCGCCGGTACACGTCGGCCGCCCATTCCACGGGCACCGGTTCGTCGAGCACCGGCAGCAGCACCTGATCGAGAGCCCGGTACCCGGCGCCATCACCGGCGGCGACGGCGGCCGTCCCGGCGAGGGCCCGCGCCAGCGTGACCAGGGCGGCATCGTCCAAGCTCTCCGCGTGTGCGGCCAATTGTCGAGTCGCAGTACCGAATTGCTCGTGATCTCCGGCGTCGGCCGCCGTCACCGCGAGCAGATATGCCAGGTAACCGTGCGCGGCGGTCTCGGGGACGCCGTCGAGCAGTACCTGAGCTCGTAGCGCCCAGCTCCGGGCCAGCGCGAGGTGACCCCGGGCCAGCCAGGCCAAGCCGAGTTCGGCAGCTTTCATCGCCGCCTGCACCGGGTCGGTGCGCAGCAGCCGGGTGTGCACCTGTTCGTTGATCCGTACGGATTCGCGACCGTGTCCCTGACGCCACGCCGCCGCCGCGTACACGGCAAGATCGTCGGTGTCGAGGGTCTGCACCCCGTCGACGAGGCTGAAGGATTCGTAGCTGGTGCGCCAGTCATTTCGGCGATACGCCGTGCGGGCCACCACCAGCAATTGGGTTCGATCATCGACCACAACCCACGGTATCGCGGGGACACGTGGCCGGGCCGAGATTCCGCGGAGGACGAGATCCGGCCACTAATTGGACACCTGTCCGGTTTGCATTAGGTTATAGGCATGCCTCAGACAGTGCGCGGTGTGATCTCCCGGAGCAAGAAACAGCCCGTCGAACTCGTCGACATCGTCATTCCCGATCCGGGTCCCGGTGAGGTGGTGGTCGACATCATCGCCTGCGGCGTGTGCCATACCGATTTGACCTACCGCGAGGGCGGCATCAACGACGAATACCCCTTCCTGCTGGGTCACGAGGCCGCAGGCACCGTCGAGGCGATCGGCGAGGGCGTCACCCACGTCGAGCCCGGCGACTTCGTGATCCTGAACTGGCGCGCAGTGTGTGGCGAGTGCCGCGCCTGTAAGCGGGGCCGCCCGCACCTGTGCTTCGACACCCACAACGCCACCCAGAAGATGACGCTGACCGACGGCACCGAGCTGACTCCGGCCCTGGGCATCGGCGCCTTCGCCGACAAGACCCTGGTTCACGAAGGACAGTGCACCAAGGTCGATTCCGAAGCCGACCCCGCCGTGGCGGGCCTGCTGGGCTGTGGCGTGATGGCGGGCATCGGCGCGGCGATCAACACCGGCGCGGTGACCCGTGACGACACGGTGGCGGTCATCGGCTGCGGCGGCGTGGGTGATGCCGCCATCGCGGGTGCCGCGCTGGTCGGCGCGAAGAAGATCATCGCCGTCGACACCGACAACAAGAAGCTCAACTGGGCCCGCGATTTCGGTGCCACCCACACCGTCAACGCCCGTGAGCTCGACGCGGTCGAGACCATCCAGGATCTGACCGACGGATTCGGCGCCGACGTGGTCATCGATGCGGTCGGCCGCCCGGAGACCTGGAAGCAGGCCTTCTACGCGCGCGACCTGGCCGGCACGGTGGTGCTGGTCGGCGTTCCCACTCCGGACATGACGCTGGAGATGCCGTTGGTCGACTTCTTCTCCCGCGGTGGGTCATTGAAGTCCTCCTGGTACGGCGACTGCCTGCCCGAGCGCGACTTCCCCACCCTGATCTCGCTGTACCTGCAGGGCCGGCTGCCATTGGAGAAGTTCGTCTCCGAGCGCATCGGTCTGGACGCGATCGAGGACGCGTTCCACAAGATGCACGCCGGTGAGGTGCTGCGGTCCGTGGTGGTGTTGAAGAAATGAGCGGCGGACAGCGCGGCATCACCCGTGTAGTTACCAGCGGCAAGTTCGAACTCGACGGCGGCAGTTGGGACGTCGACAACAACATCTGGCTCGTCGGCGACGACAGTGACGTCATCGTGTTCGACGCCGCCCACACCGCCGCCCCGATCATCGAGGCCGTGGGCGGCCGCAACGTCGTCGCGGTGGTCTGCACCCACGGCCACAACGATCACATCACCGTCGCGCCCGAACTGGGCAAGGCACTCGACGCGCCGGTGCTGCTGCACCCCGCCGACGAGATGTTGTGGCGAGTCGTCCACCCCGACAGTGAATTCCGGACGGTCGAGGACGGTCAGGTGCTGCGTGCCGGCGGCATCGAGTTGCACGCCCTGCACACCCCGGGACACTCCCCTGGATCGGTCTGCTGGTCGATCCCCGAGCTGAACGCGGTGGTCTCCGGCGACACCCTGTTCCAGGGCGGCCCTGGCGCCACCGGACGGTCGTTCTCGGACTTCCCGACGATCCTGGATTCCATCTCGAAGCGGCTGGGCCTGTTGCCCGGTGAGACCGTGGTCTACACCGGTCACGGTGACACCACCACCATCGGTGATGAGATCGTGCATTACGACGAATGGGTTGCCCGCGGGCATTAGCGCTTGCAACGGCAACCGAGTCGATACCCTGGCTCAATGGTCGGCAGGCCAGTTCGCACGGCGGTGTTGCTCTGCGTGGCACTGCTGGTCGCGACGGCCTGTTCACCGTCGGCGCCGGAGCCGATGCCTCCGCTGTCCAGCCTGACCACTCAACCAACCAGCGGTCAGCCAAACATCCCGCGGCTGAGCGTCTCGGGAACATCGCTCACCCTCGATGGCAAACCGGTGTGGCCGGTCGGCATCAACGCCTATCAGCTGGCCACCAACTGGTCCATCAATGCCGGATGCGGCGCACAGGTCGATCTCGACTCGTACTTCGGCAGCCTGCCACCGCATTCGGTGACGCGTTTCAACGCGTACTCCAGCTTCGCGGTGAACAAGTACACCGGACAGCTCGACTTCACCTCGCTCGACGCGGTGTTCCGGGCGGCCGAACGACACGGGCAGCTACTGATCGCGGTGCTCACCAGTGACGACGGCGGTTGCGAGAACGACTATTTCAAGGATTACGACTGGTACGCGGGCGGCTGGCGGACCGAGGTGTCGCATGGTCTGCCGATGACGTTCGCCGCGTGGCTGGACACCGCCGTCAAGCGCTGGGGCGGCTCCCCCTCTCTTGCCGGTTGGACCGCGGTGGGCGAACCCGAACCGTCCTACTGCCTTGACCACACCTGCCACTGGACCAAGCGGACTTGCCACGCCACCGCGCCGGAGACGCTGCGGGCCTTCCTGGATGCCTCCGGTGCCCGGATCCGCGAGTTGGACCCTGGCACCGTCATCTTCAGCGGTCACGCAGGCGGTGGGCAGTGCGGATCGGCGGGACACGAGTTCGAGATGGTGGCCACGTCGCCCGGCGTGGACGTGCTCGAGTACCACTACTACGAACACATGGATTATCTGCCCGGCGACACATACGACGGGCTGCAGCGCCGCGTCGCCCAAACACGTGCGGTGGGCAAGCCGCTGTTCGTCGCTGAGATCGGCATGGAGGCCGGCTCCTGCGGTTCACTGGGTGCACGCAAGCAGGTGCTCAGGGATGCCATCGCCAAGATGCGCACGATGGGTGCAGCGGGCGCGATGTTCTGGGCCTTCGTTCCTGATCCCCGACCTCACGAATGCACCCTCGACATCGGTCCCGACGATCCGTTGTTCTCCATGATCGGTGCCGCGCCGGTCTAGGGGTATTGCGATCACGCTGAGCCAGTTCCTTAACGGACCACGGCGGTGCGCCCATAGTGGCACCCATGACGAGTTCAGATCGGCGTACCGCAGCGGTGATCGGCGCGGGACAAACCGGGGTGACGGCCGCTCTCGGGCTGCTGGACAACGGGTTTGAAGTCACCCTCTACAGCGATCGGGATCAGCGCAGCCTGCGCGACGACGTTCCGGCCACCGGTACCGCCCTGATCTTCGGTGAGGCCCAGCGGGCTGAGGAGTCGCTCGGCCTCAACACTTACCTGGCCACCGCCCCGACTTTGACCGGGGAAAGTGTGCGCGTGGTGGACGGTTCCGGTCCGGACCGGTCGGAGGAGATCGCCTTCGACGTCGACTTCGACGGCTTCGTCGGGCTCGCGGTGGACACCCGGCTCAAGGCTGATGATCGGCTTACCTTGTTCCAGCAGCGCGGTGGACGGTTCGTGGTCGAGGCCGTCGACCCCGTGCGTCTGGACGGGATCGCCGCGAATGTCGACCTCACGCTGGTCGCCACCGGCCGCGGTGGGTTGTCGTCCCTGTTTCCCGTCGACGCCGAGCGCTCCGCCTACGATCGGCCCCAGCGCAGCCTGTTGACGGTGACATTGACCGGTTTACCTTACGGGCCTGACGTTTTCGCCCATCGCAGCGGCGCGGGTGGTCGGCACAGCGCCCTGACCGTGGTCACCGATCAGGGTGAGGCGTGGTGGGGCGGCTACCTGCACAAGAACGCCGGACCGGCCTGGGCGTTCCTGGGCTGGGCCCGCCCCGGCAGCGAATGGGAGCACCGGTTCGCCGGCGCGCAGGACGCGCAATCCGCGCTCGACATCGTCACCGCGCTGCACCGCGACTTCATCGACTGGGACCTGCCCGAGGTCGGCGAACTCAGGACCATCGAGGCCGATCCGCACTCGTGGCTCAAGGGCGCCGTCACCCAGGTGGTGCGCGGCGGAGTCGGCCGCACCGCCAACGGGCATCCGGTGGCCGCCCTGGGTGATACCGCGGTGTCCTACGATCCGATCGCCGGTCAGGGCGCCCAGGGCGGGCTGATACAGGCTGCCGCACTTGTGCGCAAGGCAGCCGAACATGACGGACCGTTCGACGAGGCGTGGCTGCGCGGCACATTCGAGGATTTCTATGCGGACCGGGCACGGGCCGCGCAACTGGTGACCCGCTTGTTCCTGTCCGATCCCGAGCTGGCCGAGTACGGCAACCTGTTCTTCGCTGCGGCGCAGACCAGCACGCGGTTCGCCTCGAAACTCTATGGGCTGCTGAATGATCCGAGGCCGGTCGAACGTCTCGACTCGACAGCCGCCGCCAAGCAGCTGATCACCGAGTTCTCCGGTGAGCCCGCAGAAGCCTTACTGGAGCGGTTCGTCCCGAGCGGATCCTTCCAGCGCTCCGGCAGGGTAACGCGCGCCGCCTAGCCTCAGCTCTCCAGGATGCGGCGCTTCTCCGCCTCGAATTCTGATTCGGTCAGCGCACCGGTATCACGCAGGGCAGCAAGCGTTTTGAGCTGCTCGAGCCTGATCGCCTGATCGGTCGGCTGATAGCTACTGGGCTGGTAACTGCCGGGCACCGCCGGTTGTGGCGGTACCGGCTGCAGTCCGGCCGATGAGATGGGGCGCGCTCGCTTGCCCACCCGCGCCGACCACATGACGGCAGCGATCAGGCTCAGCACACCCAGCGCGGCCAGTCCGCCGAACAGCCAGACCAGCCAGCCGTATTGGCTGCCGTGTCCGAAGGCCAGCTGTGGATTGATGTAGCCCTGAACCTGGCCCTCGGCGCTGATCTCGTAGTCACCCGGGCTGGATACCTGCATGACCCACACCCGCACCCGGGCGTCGTTGTTCACCGTGGTTGTCCCGCCGATGGTTTCGGTCAGCACCGGGTCCGCAGCGCCCTCGGGGGCGGTGATGTGCAACCGCAGTGGTGGAACCGGCAGGCCGCTTCCAGATCCGGTGACCATGGTGTGGAGGCTGACGGTCACCTCGCCTTCCGGCAACTCAAGGCTGCCGCTGCCGGGGATGGGTACCTCGCCGTAAGCGTCGTACTCGTCCAGCACGAACGCGTTGAGGAACACCATCACGAACAGGCCGACAGCGCCGATCACGAGGGTGCAGATCGATGTCACTGTCGCGACGCGCGGTGCAGACCGACGGCTGTTCATAGCCGAAGTTTGTCATGGCCGACGACTCACGAGCTACCGTCGGGGTATGCCTCGCGACGAGACCGACGCCTCCGCGACCACCCGCCCGGCGCGGCGGTTCGCGCTGCGTTACTGGGTGGCTCTGATCCTGGTTGCCCTGGCCGCGATCTTCGTCGCACAGAACCGTGATCGGGTGGGTATGCACGTGCTCTGGGTGACCGTCGAGTCGCCGATGTGGTTCATCTTGGTCATCATTTTCGTCATGGGTCTTCTCATCGGACTGCTGCTGCGCCGGAGGCGGCGGAACTGACCATGCCCGCGCCGCGCCGAACGACACCCCACCCCCATACCGCCGGAATGAGTTCGGCGATCAAGCTTCTCGAGCTCGCCGCGCGCTCGGTGCCGATCCCGGACCCCCCACTGCCCATCGTCATCGCCGACTACGGGGCGGGCACCGCGCAGAACTCGATGCAGCCGATCAATGCCGCGATCACCGCCCTGCGCGGCCGAACCCGCCCCGAACACTCGATCCTGGTGACGCACACCGATGTCGCCGACAACGACTTCTCCACGATGTTCCGGATCCTCGAAGAAGCACCGGAGTCCTACCTGCACAAGGATTCGGCCACGTTCAGCTCGGCGATCGGACGGTCGTTCTACAGCCAGATCCTGCCGTCGAACAGCGTGCACGTGGGGTGGTCGGCCTGGGCGATCGTACGGTTGGGCCGCGTACCGATGCCGGTCAACGATCACGTCGTCGCGGCATACAGCCGCGACGACCGGGTGCGCGCCGCATATGCCAGACAGGCGGCGCACGATTGGCACGAGTTCATCGCTTTTCGGGGACGCGAGCTGTACCCGGGTGGTCGCCTGGTGGTGCTGACGACCGCGCTGGACGACGACGGTGACTTCGGTTATCGACCCCTGTTCGGGTCCGTGGCGAGCACGCTGGCCGAGTTGGTCACCGACGGTGTGGTCAGCGCCGACGAGGTCGCCCGGATGTCGCTTCCGATCGCGGGCCGGCGTGCCGTGGATTTTGCCGCGCCGTTCGCGCCGTCGGGGCGGTTCGAGCGGCTGGAGATCCAGCACGTGGAGGTGTTCGACGCCGAGGACCGAATCTTCAACGCCTACCGCACCGAGCGCAACGCACGCGCTTTCGGCACCCGGTGGGCCGATTTCTGCCGGTTCACCGCGTTCGCCGACCTGGGTACCGCGATCGTCGGTGCCCCCGACCGGTTGCCGGTGTTCTACGACCGGTTGCACGCGGGCATCGCGGCGCGGCTGTCCGCCGAGCCCGAGGAGATGCGCATACCGATCGCGGCGGTGGTGTTGGAGAAGCGCCGACCGAATTAGTGCTCAGCCCGGCGACCATGTCGGCAGCGCGGCATCGATCAGGTGCGGACCTGGCTCCGCCAGCGCAGCGCTGAACTGCTCGGCGAGTTCTTCTGCCGTGCGTGCCCGGGTGGCCGGCACACCGAATCCCTGTGCGATCGAGGCGAAGTCCATGTCGGGCCGGCTCAGGTCGAGCAGCGAGCGCGACCGCTCCCCGTCGGCGTGAGTGCCCACGCGCAACAACTCCAGCTGCAGGATGGCGTAGGCGTGGTTGTTGAGGATCACCACGGTGACGTCGAGTTGTTCACGAGCCATCGTCCACAGTGCCGAAATGGTGTACGCGGCACTGCCGTCTGACTGCAGGGCGATCACCGGGCGGCGCGGCGCGGCGATCGCGGCGCCCACCGCAACCGGCAGGCCTTGTCCGATCGCGCCACCGGTCAGCGTGAGGACGTCGTGCACCGCCGCACCTGCGGTGGCCGCCGGCAGGAACATCCCACTGGTGTTGGCCTCATCGGAGATGATGGCGTCCTCGGGCAGCAGAGCAGCGATCACCTGTGCCAGGTTCTGCGGGTTGAGCGGACCCGTCGGCAAGGCGGCCGGGTCGGGTTGCGCCGCAGCGGGCACGGCACCGCCCAATTCGTCTGCAAGGGCGGCCAGGTCGTCGATCGCCAGAGACCGGACTTCAGCTCCGTCGGGCACCAGTACGCTCCGCTTGCCCGGATAGGCGAAGAAGGACACCGGCGACTTCGCGCCGACCAGCACCAGATGCGTCGCACCGGAAAGCTGATCAGTGGCCTGTTCTGCCAGGTAGCCGAGGCGCTCGATGGCGGGTACGCCCTGCCCACGGGTCAGCCGGGCCGGGAACGTTTCGACCAGGACACGCGCCCCGGTGGCCGCGCGGATGCGTGCCGCCGCCGTTAACCCGTCGGCTCCGGTGGCCGCACTGCCGAGCAGGACCACCGCCCGTTCCCCCTGCCCGCGCAGCAGTTCGGCGGCGCCGGCAACATCCAGGTCACCGCCGGGCACCGGGCCTTGTGGAGATATGTTGTCCGGCAACGGGTTCTGTGGTGCGTCGCCCCAGGAATAGTCGGCGGGCAGAATCACGGTGGCGACACGTCCGGGTGCACCGGTCGCGCTGTCCACGGCACTGTGGACTGCCGCGTCGAGATCGGCGGCCGATTCCGGCCGGTGCACCGAACCGTGCGTCCAGCGCCCGAGCGCGTCGATGTCGGATTCCAGCGGCGCGTCGAGGGGCTGGTGACAGGTCGCATGATCGCCGACGACGTTGACCACGGGACTGAACGCCCGTCGGGCGTTGTGCAGATTGGCCAGGCCGTTGGCCATACCTGGGCCGAGGTGCAACAGTGTCGCCGCGGGCCTACCGGCGATGCGGGCGTACCCGTCGGCCGCTCCGGTGGCGACGCCTTCGAACAGGCACAGCACCGGGCGCATCGCGGGAGCGGAATCCAGCGCGGCAACGAAGTGCATCTCGGACGTGCCCGGGTTGGCGAAGCAGACATCGACCCCTTCGGCGAGCAGACGGTTCACCACCACTTCGGCGCCGGTGCTCATGAGCGCCTGGCCATCAACCACAGTCCGCCGATACCCAGCGCGGCATCCTCGGCGACGGTGGCCATGTTCCAGAACCCGCGGCGGTCTCCGCTGCGGATCGCCGCCAGGCGCGTCATGGCCAGCAGGAGCGCGGCCACCGACCACGACCCGAGAAAGGCCTCTGCTCGTCGCCCCCTGGCGTAGGCGACGACGCCGTAGCCCAGGCCTGCGTTGAAGGCCCCGATTTCACGTTGATACCACCGGTCATGCACCCATCCATAGTGGTCTGCCACCCTCCCGGGCGCCAGTACATGTCCGGTGAACGCACCGGCGGCCATCGCCAACGCTCCCGCCCCGAGTACCAGTTCCGCAGTGCCGTGTTTGGTCATCTCCACCCGCTCCTCTATTGACTGATTATCAATCAGTGTGGCACGGTAGGCGGGAACACCAACCGGAGTCAATCGGGGGCAGACATGAGACGACGTCGAATCAACCTGGCCGGCAAGCGAATTGTGCTTACCGGCGCCTCTACCGGAATCGGCCGGGAAATGGCCATGGCCCTGTCCCGTCAGGGTGCCGAACTGGTAGTAGTGGCCCGGCGGGAAGGCCTGCTCAACAAGCTGGCGGACGAAATTTCGCACGCCGGCGGTACCAGTCCCCGTGTGCTCGCCGCCGACCTCGCCGAGCCAGGGTCGGCCGCGCGCGTCGGAGCGCACGCACTCGACGCCCTTGGCGGCGTAGACATCGTCATCAACAACGCGGGCGCAAATTTGACCGGGCCACAATCATTGATCGCGGATTCGGCTTTTGCTCGTGAGGTTTTCGAGGTGAACCTGTGGTCGCCGCTCGCGCTCACCGCGGCGCTTCTGCCTGCGATGCACGCCGCGGACGCCGGCACGATCGTCAATGTCACTTCTACGGTGCAGGCGGTTCCGTTGCCGCTACTCGGGTACTACGCGGCGTCCAAGGCGGCACTCGCCCAGGCGACCAGGTCGCTGCGGTTGGAGCTGGCCGAGACCGGCATCGGGGTACTCGAGGTGGTGCCCGGCTCCACCGACACCGCCCTGCGCGATGTCGACGAACTTCCCTGGAAGACGAAACCTCCGCGAACGCTGCCTCCGGTATCGCCGGCATCGACCGCCAGGGCTGTCGTCCGCGGCCTGCAACGTGGCGCCACTCGCGTCGTCTATCCCTCCTACTCGTTGGTGCCGCTCGAAATCCCGGCATTCGGCCGGCTCGTGGCCGCGGTCGGCGGGCGACGGGTCAACACCCTCGACGCACTGGAACTGGGGACCCGATGATCCGCCTCGTCCTCAGCGACCGGCAGATCCGCGTCGGCACCACACTGGGACTCATCCACGTGCTGGTCGCGCTGGTCGCCCATTTCGCGGTACCCACATCGCTGGAGAGCCGACTGGGGCTGACCGCCGATCCCTGGTTTCGCCGCGAAACCGGCACGGTCAATGCCGGATTCGCCTACGGCCTGTACCGAATCTCCCGCGGAGAGCGCGACGCCACCTTCATCCGCAGCACTGCCATCAGCGGGCTGCTGATGGCGGCGGTGCGCGCCGTCGCGACGCTACGTGGGCGTCGGAGTGGCCCGCTGTCGGCTCTGGTACTGACCAGCGATCTGGTCCTGGGACTGGGCGGACTGGTGCTGGCCCGGCAGTTCGACCGATGAGCGGGCAGCCCGGGGTGCGCGTGAGCGCCGCCGACATGGACCAGCCGCCGCGACCCGGCGCACCGAACAAGCTCGCCCACATCGTGTTCAAGACGCCGCGAGCAGCCGAGATGGCGGACTGGTATTGCCGCGCCCTGGATGCCGTCGTGGTGTTCGACGACAGCCGGATCACGTTCCTGACCTACGATCACGAACATCACCGCATTGCGCTGGTCAAAGTGCCTCGGCTGCTTCGGCTTCCGGGGATGGTGTGGAAACTGCACCGCAAGGTTTACGGCGTCGACCACATCGCGTTCTCCTACCCGGACCTCAAAGCGCTGCTGGCCACCCACCGCCGGCTGGCCGACGCCGGCATCGCACCCGTGTGGTGCATCAACCACGGCCCCACCACCTCGATGTACTACGAAGACCCGGACGGGAATCGGATCGAACTCCAGGTCGACAACTTCACCACGAATCAGGAACTGCTGGATTGGCTCGACGGCGGTGAGTTCGACGCCAACCCGATCGGCGTCGAGTTCGATCCCGATGTGCTGCAACGGCTGGTGACTGCCGGCGTCCCGGGACTCACCCGGCGAGGGTCGGCGCCGCCCGAAGGGAGACCCGCCCGGGCCGGAATGCGCACACTGCGCTGGAAAACTCTGTAGGAGCATGTGAAATGCGATTGGCCACCTTCTCACCGGGAACCGGTGAGCCCCGGGCAGGCGTCATCCTCGGTGACGAGATCGCCGACCTGAGCGCCTGTGACGGCGGTCCCGACTCGATCCTGAGCCTGTTGCAGCGGTCCGATTGGACGACCGCGGCAACATCGCTGCTGGCGCGTGCGCCCCGCTATCCGGTCGAGACCGTCGTGTGGCATGCACCGGTTCCGACACCGTCGTTGTTCATGGCCATCGGGCTCAACGCGCCCGACCACCGACGGGACGTCAACGTCGGTTGGTTGCTGCGCGAACCACGGCTCGTCAGGATCGCCGCGGGTTACCTTCTCGCCCATCCACGTCCGCGGTATCCGTTCTTCTTCGCCAAGGCACCATCGTCGATCGTCGGGCACGGCGCTCCGATCGTGCTGCCCAAGGGTGCCAGACAGGTCGATTGGGAAGGCGAGCTCGCGGTCATCATCGGCACCGGCATCCACGACGTGGGCGAGGACGAGGCCCGCACGGCGATCGCGGGTTACCTGA
Source organism: Mycobacterium sp. 48b (assembly GCF_048282725.1). Lineage (NCBI taxonomy): Bacteria > Bacillati > Actinomycetota > Actinomycetes > Mycobacteriales > Mycobacteriaceae > Mycobacterium > Mycobacterium sp. 48b. The sequence continues at coordinate 3,239,332 of NZ_JBLVUL010000001.1, read as the reverse complement.
TCGCCAACGATGTGTCGATCCGCGACTGGCAGACCGACAATCCCACCGCGACCGCACTGGCGAAAAGTCACCCCAGCCACGGTCCGCTCGGACCATGGCTGGTGACCGCCGACGAGCTCGACCTGCGTACCGCCGAGTTGCGCACCTACCTCAACGGCGAGCAGCGGCAGCGTGGCAGGATCAGCGATCTGCTGCTGTCCCCCGCGCAGGTGGTCAGCCGGCTCAGCCGGTTCTGTGCCCTGCGGCCCGGTGATGTGGTGGCTTGCGGAACGTTCGGTGGCACCGGCTGGCCGGTCGGCCGGTTCCTCCGGCCCGGCGACACGGTACGAATCGAGGTCGATGGCATCGGGTCCTTGAGCAATCCCGTTAGCCTGGGCTGATGCCAGCCAAACCGGCCGTCGCCGACCGGCGTCAACTGATCATCGACGCGGCCCGGAAACTCTTCGCGACCCGCCCCTATGACCAGGTCACCACATCGGAGATCGCGAAGAATGCCGGTGTGGCGTACGGGTTGATCGCCCATCACTTCGAGAACAAGCGCGGCCTGTACCTGGCGGTGATGAACGAGATCGCGGCGGAGATCGCGGCGGCACAACTCGCCGCTCCGCCTGCCGATGCCTCGCTCATCGATCAGCTGCGCCATGCGTTACGCAGTCACATCGCCTACATCGACTCGTACTCGGACAGCTTCGTCGCGCTTCTGCGCGGCGCATTGGGGGCCGATCCCGAACACCAGGCCGCGATCGAACGGCTCCGCTGGATAGGGGCTGCACGGATCCTGTTGGCGCTGGGCATCGTTGAGCCTGTCGCTCCGGCGCTGCGGACCGCCATGCGCGGGTGGGTCGGTTACCTTGACGAGATGATGATCGACCGCATCGCGAACCGTGACATCGAAGTCGATGCGCTCGTCGAATTCGCCACCGCCGCCCTGGTCGCCACGCTGCGCGCGGCAGCCGACCTCGATCCCGCGATCGTCTACTCCCCCGATGTCGCCGAGGCGCTCGGTTCTTTCCGATGATCGCCGCCGTCGTCGTATTTCTCGGCTACACGGGCGTCATGGTGCGCATCGACGAGCGCCTCAAGGCCCGCGGCTCCGGGATCATCGCATTCGAACTGGCCGGGACGGCCGAGCGAGCCGAACACATCATGGCCGCATGGGGGCACGACGGACGACGCGATGCGCGGGCCTCGCTGCGCCTGGATTTCGGATACATGCTCACCTACGGAATCTTGCTGGCGCTGCTGGTCGATCGGGCGCGTCGCAGGCACGCCCATTCAGCAGCACTGCCATGGCTGGCCGTTCCGGCCGTCGCCGCAGATGCTGTGGAAGGTATAGCGCTGTTGAAAGTACTGCAGCGCAACGACATCGATGCCAATGCGCGACGGGCACGCACCGCAGCGCTGATCAAGTTCGGAATCCTCGCCAACGGACTGGGTTATGCCGTGACCTGGCCACGCAACGGGAATCGTCCTGGCTGACAGGCAATTTCACCGCCCTATCAGCATCTGGTTCGGTGCGGCAGGTGTCGAGACCCGTCAGCCCCCGGTGTGACCGCCACCGGGCGCCGGGACCCACGGCAGACCCGGGATCGTCGGATACGGGGCGGTGGGACTCCACGGCGCCTGGGTGGTGGCAGGCGCCTGGGTGGTCGTCACCGGGGCCTCCGTCGTCGGAGGCGGGGCTTGGGTGGTCGGGGTCGGCGTCGGCGTCTCGGCCGGCGGCGGGTTCTCCGTCGCCGGCGGAGCCTCGGGTGCAGGCTGCTCCACGGTCTGCGTCACGGTGTGCGGGGCCGGTGCCTCATGCGTGACGGTCTGCGGTGCGTCCACCTGCGCCGGCTGGTCGACCGGTGCGGCCGGTGCGGCAGGTGCGGTGTCGTCCGGGGTCGCACTCGTCGACGGGACCGCCTTGGAGGTGGACGCCGGACGGGTGGGCTCATCGCTGCCGGTGATGGTGATCAACACGGCCACGACTGCGACCAGGACCGCTGCGGCACCGGCACCGAGGATCACCGGGGGCCGGCGATACCAGGGCCGCGCCGCGATCTCGTCGCGTTCGGTCAGCTCGCGCTCACCGAACTCGAGTTGCGGGCGCGCCGCGGTGCGCCCACCGGCCGGTTCGAATCCGGTGTCGAAGTCGTTCCCGTAGGCGTCGCCGTAACCCTCGGCGGCGTAGTCATCGACCGGCGCGACGTCGGGGACGTTCTGGGCATCGGACCAGGCCAGTGCCTGGGATGCCGGCGGCGGCTCGGGCGCCACCAGCGACGCGGCCGCGGTCGGCGGGGCTCCGGAGGACGCAGGCGCCATCGCGGTCATCCCGTCCTCGGCGGTGCCGCGCACCGCGATCAGGCCACCGCCGATGGCCGAGGTGAGCTCTGGCTGCGGGGCGGTGATCACCGGCACGCGCAGGTGCTCGGACAGCGATGTGGTGATCGCCGGGATCCTGGCACCGCCGCCGGTGGTGGCCACCGCCACGAGCTCACCGGGACGCAGGCCGGCGCGTTCCACCGCACCGTGCAACACCGCCATGAACTCGCGCAGCGGTTCGGTGATCACGTCGTCGAGTTCGTTGCGGTTAAGCCGTACGTCGCTGCGATGCCCGGGCAGTTCGGCGACCAGTGCGGTGACGGACTCGGTGGACAGCCGCTCCTTGGCGCGCCGGCACTCGGCGCGCAGCCGGCCCAGTGAGCCGATGGCCGAGGTGCTGGCCAGATCGATCGTTCCGGCCGCGGACAGGTCGCTCACCACGTGGGTGAGCAGCCCCTGGTCGATCAGGTCGCCCGACAGATCGGGGTGCCGAATGGTCGGCGCGATCGGCTGGTACCCGTTGTCCGCATCGGCAAGCGTGATGCTGGTGCCGCTGCCACCGAAGTCGCACACGGCGATCACACCGCGCGTGGGCACCCCGGGATTGTCCTGCAGCGCGACCAGCGCCGACTTGGCGTCGGGCACCAGAACCGGGTCGCCGAAGCCGCCGAGCGCAGCCAGCTCGGCGCGCAGTGCCTCGACCTGGTTGGCCCGCCAGTGCGCGGGATGGGTGACGGCGATCGGGTCGGCAGGCGGGCGTCCCCCGGTCAACGTGCGCAGCAACGCTGCCAGAGCGTCGGCCAGCACGGTCTCACCCCGGTGCGACGAGCCGTCAGGGGCCAGCATCCCGACCGGGTCACCCACCCGCTCGACGAAGTCGGTGAGGATCAGACCGCGTTCGTTCAGGTTGGGGTTCTCGCTGGGTACACCCACTTCGGGGGCCCGATGCGGGAAGAGCGTCAGCACCGGCGACCGCGTCACCGCGGCGCGGCCCACCACTACCGCTGTGAGGTTCGTCGATCCAATCGACAACCCGATCCCGTCAGCCATGTCACCCCGTTTCGAGAAGGACCCTATCCGGTAGTCCATCTCATTTGACGGGGCTGGCGTTACCTAGCGAATGGTCCCCAGCCCGGGAATCAGTGGTAGATCCAGTGGTGTCACCCATCCTGGCAAATGTTCATTGACGGCGGGTACGGCGTTGAGCGCCCGCAGTCCGGTGGCCAGACACCCCGCGGCGGCCGCGTCGCGGCCCGAGCCGTCGGTGAACCGGAACGCGGTCTCCTGGGAGATGCTCGGGGTGCCCTCGATGTCGACGCGGTAGACGTCGTTGTCGTTTCCGGACGGCCAGTCCGGCGCGGCGTCGAGACCGATCCGGTTGACGTGCTCGAGCTGGATCCGGGTCTCGCCGCGGTACACACCGTTGATCGTGAAGCGCACGGCGGCGACGTTGCCGGCCGGGATGATGCCCTTGGCCGACTTGCGTTCATCGGGGGTGATCCACTTGTCCCACGTGGTGGTGATCTCGTCGAGTTCGATGCCCGCCGCGTGCGCGATCATCGGAACCGTTGCGCCCCAGGCGAAGATCAGGATGTCCGGCGTTTCGAGCAGGGCACGATGCTCGGGCGGTTTGCCGATACCCATCTCGAATTCGTAGTCACCGGTGTAGTTCGTGTAGTCCAGCAGTTCCGAGGCCCGCACGCGGCGCACCTCCGAGCACAGGCCCATCAACGTCATCGGGAACAGGTCGTTGGCGAAGCCCGGGTCGATGCCGGTCGTGAAACACGACGCCCCTCCCACTTCGCAGGCCTCGGTGATCGGCTCGATCCAGGCCGGCGGGTTGAGGTGCATCTTGGGCCAGACCCACGGGGTCATCGCGGTGGAACAGACGTCGATACCGGCGCGCAGGAATCGGGTGATCACGTCGATGTTGACGTCGGCGTGGGCGGCTGTCGGCCCGTAGTGCACCAACGCGTCGGGTTTCAGCGCGATGAGCGCGTCGACATCGTCGGTGGCCGTGATCCCGACGGGACCACCGAGGGAACAGATCTCGCCGACGTCGCGGCCCACCTTCTCCGGGTTGCTGACACCGACACCGACGAGTTCGAACAGCGGGTGTTTGACGATCTCGGCGATCACCATCTGCCCGACGAAACCTGTGCCCCACACCGCGACGCGTTTCTTCACGCCCACACCATAGGTGATACCGGTCACATCGGGAATCATCATCGGGCGATCAGCTTTGACCTCAACATCATTCGCATTCGTCGCACTACCCGCGGAGGCCCGACATCATGACCACACCAACTTTGACCGGACGCCGCGCACTGGTCACCGGAGGATCTCGCGGTATCGGCGCGGGCATCGTACGGCGGCTGGCGGCCGACGGCGCCGCGGTGGCCTTCACGTACGGAGCGTCTGCCGCCGAGGCAGACAAGCTGGTCGCGGAACTGACGGCCGACGGCGCGAAGGTCGTGGCCATCCAGGCCGACAGCGCCGACCCGGCACAGGTGGCGAATGCGGTCGAGCAGACGGTCGCCGATCTCGGCGGTCTGGACGTCCTGGTGAACAACGCCGGTACGGCCTTCATCGCACCGATCGATGAGTTCCCCCAGGAGCAGTTCGACCGGCTGGTGGCGATCAACATCGGCGGTGTCTACTCCGCAATCCGCAGTGCGGTGGCGCACCTCGGTGAAGGATCGCGAATCATCAACATCGGCAGCATCAATGCCGATCGGGTGCCCACCGGCGGAACAGCGGTCTACGCCATGACCAAGGGTGCGGTGTCGTCCCTGACGCGCGCCCTGGCGCGCGATCTCGGACCCGGGGAATCACCGTCAACAACGTGCAACCGGGTCCGATCGCCACCGATCTGAACCCTGACGAAGGCGAATTCGCCCAAGTGGTCAGGCAAACCACCGCGCTGGGCCGCTACGGCAACACCAGCGACATCGCCGCTGTGGTGAGCTTCCTGGCCGGCCCGGAGTCCGGATACGTGACCGGGGCGAACTGGAACGTCGACGGCGGATTCACCGCCTGAGGGTCACAGGTTGACGGGGTCGGGCTGACGCGGCGTCTTGGAGGTGTCCTTCAGCGCGGCTTTGAATTGCATTGCCCGATAGGGCCATCCGGTGTCGGTGCGCCATTGCGACACCACCAGCCCGACACCGCCGGTGATACCGAAGCGCGAGCCCGGCAGCAGGTAGCCGCCGTACAGCTGAGCGACCTTGCTGCCGGCGTGATCCTCGGCCTCCCACGACGATCCGACGATGGGCGTCTGGACCGGCGTGGTGTACATGTTGGCCACCGGGGAGGACACCACCCGGTAGCCCAATGCGTATGAGGATGCCAGGAATCCGCCCAAAACCCATCGACCGGGGGCGGTGCGTCGAAAGGTCAGTTCTCCCCAGGTCTCGTCCGGCGGGGTGATCGGTGTGGCCTGCCGGCCCCACTGCCAGCGCCCGTTGGTGAACCCCCAGCTGAGGTATTGCGACCGGCGGCCGATCTGATCGGGGCGCACCCGCATCAGGATGATGCCCTTGTCGCGCTGAAATCCCGTCGCCACCACGTACACCCAGCCGTCGTGCGGATCGAAGTCCCACGACCAGCATTGCGCGTGACCGTCATGCAGATCGGCCGGGAACTTCGCCTCTTCACCCAGATGGGTCCAGGACACCCCGCTGTCGTCGGACCGCCAGATCTCGGTCCAGATGACCGTGCCGAAGCCATGATTGACGATGGCGTGCAGGTACAGCGAGTCGCCGACCCGCAGCAGATCCGACGGGATCACGGTGCTGATACCACCGCGCCGCCACCCGGATGCCTCGTCGTCGTGGATGTAGTGCCACAGTTGCCGCGCGTAGTCGGGGTCTGCTCCCCCGGCGGATTCGTAGACGATCTCGTGATTGGCGTCGCCGGTGCCGATCAACACCACCGGCGAGCGCCAGTCGCCCTGGCCGACCTTGCTCCCGGAGAACGTGTCGCCGAAGACTGACACCAGCTTGCCGTTGGGCGCGATGATCGACGCACCGAGATCGGTGGCGGTGACGCCGAAGCGATCGGTGCGTCCCGGCCCGGTGATGTCGACGACCTTGCCGTCGATCAGCGGTAGCACTGCACCTGCTCCTTCGTGCCTACGTGCACCACCGCAGGCCGCCGGGCTCACAATCCAGCGGGTACACCTCCACTTGGGTCTTCAGTGGCTCCTTGTAGGCCAGCGTGAACGGGAAGGTGTGGATGGCGGGAGCGAGAGTGCCGCCGCACGCTTCGTTGTTGGCCACGCTGCGGGTGCCCCTGAGCGCGATGTCGTCGAACTTGTAGGTCTCGGTGATCGGCGCCCAACTGCCGTCGGCGCACTTGATGCCGTCCATGATCGACGTCGAATACGTCCACTGCCCACCGACCAGCCTGGCGTCGCCACCCACGCTGACGCGATGGGTCTCCACGTGGAGCCGGCAGGCCACCGCCAGCTCCAGCGGCTCACGCAAATCGCCGACGGTCGGAACACAGGACGGCCAGACCGACCAGGTGTCGGTCTTGCCACCCTCCTGGCTGTAGGTGTAGACGCCCAGCATCATGGGGTCGGCCTGTGCCGGGGCCGCAACCCCGAGGCTGAGTCCGATTCCGACCGACGACAACAGGGCGGCTGCAGAGGCCATGCGCTTGAACGTCACAATGGGTGAGTATCGCAGTCTTCATCAGCGTCGTCACCGGTATGGGTCGGTATATCTCTGGCCGGCCCCTGTGGCGGCCCCAGCGGGTGAGCGTACGGCGGATCACCCGCGGTGATCCTGGAGTAATCGTGACCACACGACCAGCGTTGAAAGCGTTGGCGGCAGTCCTGGTATTCGTGCTGGCTGCCTGTTCCACCGGCAGCCGGGTAGACCTCGGCGACGAATCGTCGGGCAATCTGATCGCGGCCATCGCGGGAGAACCCGATCAGCTCGATCCACACCGAACGAGTGCCTACTTCTCGTTCGAGGTGTTGGAGAACGTGTTCGACACCTTGGTCGAACCCGACGAGAACCTGCAGATGCGGCCGGCCCTGGCGCGGTCCTGGGAGGTCAGCGACGACCAACTCACCTGGACCTTTCACCTCCGCGACGGTGTGCGCTGGCACGACGGCAGCCCGCTGACCGCCGGGGACGTCGTGTATTCGTACCGGCGCATCATCGACGGGCAGCTGACCAACGTCGACAAGTTCAGTGCCGTCAGCAGCGTCACCGCGCCGGACCCGGCCACCGTGCGGATCACCGTCCGCCAACCCACCCCGAACCTGCTGACCAACCTCGGCGGGTTCAAGGGCATGGCGATCGTGCAACGCGCCAACGTCGAAAGCGGCCGGATCGCCACCCATCCGATCGGCACCGGCCCGTTCTCGTTCACCGGGCGACGTAGCGGGGACTCGATCACCCTGAAGGCCAACCCCGACTATTGGGGAGGCGCTCCCCCGGTGTCCGGGGTGACGTTCCGGTTCATCTCCGAGCCGACGACGGCGCTCTCGGCTCTGCAGGCCGGCGAGATCGACTGGACGGATTCGGTGCCACCGCAGCGGGTGGCCCAGTTGCGCGACGACGACTCGTTGACGCTGGCGGTCACCCCGGGCAACGACTACTGGTATCTGGCGCTCAACGAAGCCCGGCCGCCGTGGAACGACCCACGGGTGCGCGAGGCGATCGCGTACGGCATCGACCGCGATGCCATCGCGGCGGCCACCAGCTACCGCACCGCGGAGGTCAATCAGCTGGCGATACCGCGGGGCAGCCCGTGGTTCACCGACTATCACCGGTACGGGTACTCGGTAGAAGAAGCGCGAGGCCTCCTCCAGGAGGCCGGCGCCGCACCGCACGACCTCGACATGCTGGTCACCAGCGAGTACCCCGAGACCGTGACGGCGGCCCAGATCATCGCCGACAACCTTGCGCCCCTTGGCATCACGGTGCACATCCGCACCGTGGACTTCGCCACCTGGCTCGACGAACAGAACAGCGGCCACTTCGACATGCTGATGATGGGCTGGCTGGGAAACATCGACCCGGACGATTTCTACTACGCCCAGCACCACACGAACGGCACGAGCAACGCGCAGAAGTTCTCCGACCCCGAGGTCGACCGCCTGCTGGATGCCGGCCGGACCGAAACCGATGTCGCCGAGCGAAAAGACATCTACTCCAAGGCCGCAACCCGGATCGCGGACCAGGCCAGCTACATCTACCTGTACAACCCGTCGGTGATCCAGGCCTGGGCCAACAACCTGTCGGGGTACCAGGTACGCCGCGACGGTGCCGTCCGGTTCCGCACCGCCGCTCTCGACGGAGGGGAAACCCGATGACCCAAAAGGGTTTGCGCAGGATGCGTTTGAGTAATCCGGTCGTGGAGTTCCTGGCCCGACGGCTGCTCTACTCGGCGGTGGTGCTCGTCGGGGTGCTGATCGTGGTGTTCGCCCTGGTACACCTGGTGCCGGGCGACCCGGTCCGGATCGCACTGGGCACCCGCTACACCCCGCAGGCCTACGACGCGCTGCGCGCGGCCAGCGGTATGGACCGACCCGTCGTCGAGCAGTTCTTCACCTACATCGGCTCGGCGCTCACCGGCGATCTCGGGGTGAGCTTCCGCAACGGCGATCCGGTCACGGTGACCCTGCTCGACCGCCTGCCCGCGACGCTGTCGCTCGGCCTGGTCGGGATCCTCATCGCCCTGGTGATCGCGCTGCCCGCCGGGATCTTCGCCGCGCTGCGAGAAGGCCGGATCAGCGACGCGATCGTGCGGGTCGCCAGTCAGTTCGGGGTGTCGGTGCCGGACTTCTGGTTGGGCATCCTGCTGATCGGGCTGTTCGCCTCGACCCTGGGATGGTTGCCGACCTCGGGATACCGTCCCCTGCTCACAGATCCGGGCGGCTGGTTGCGCCACATCATCCTGCCCGGACTGACGGTGGGCCTGGTGGCCGGCGCGATCATGACGCGCTACGTGCGATCGGCGGTTCTGGAGGTCGCCGCCATGGGCTACGTGCGGACCGCACGGTCGAAGGGCCTGGCGCCGCCGGTGGTCACCTTCCGGCACATCGTGCGCAACGCACTGCTGCCGGTGTTGACCATCACCGGGATCCAGCTGGCCACCATCCTCGGTGGAGTGATCGTGGTCGAAGTCGTGTTCGCCTGGCCGGGTTTGGGCCGGCTGGTGTTCAATTCTGTTGCGGCACGCGACTATCCGGTGATCCAGGGTGCGGTGTTGCTGATCGCGGTGCTGTTCCTGCTGATCAACCTGCTGGTCGATGTGCTGTATGCGGTTGTCGACCCGAGGATCCGGCTGTCATGACCGCCACGCAGAGTTCACGGGTCGCATCATGGCGGCTGTTGTTGTCGAATCCGGTGACCGCGATCAGCGCCGCGGTACTGGTGGCGGTGCTGGCCATCGCGGTGTCCGCATCCTGGATCGCCCCGTACGGCATCAACGACATCGACGTGCCCAGTGCGTTGCAGGGCCCCGGCGCCGCACACTGGTTCGGCACCGATGAGCTTGGCCGCGACGTGTTCTCCCGCGTGCTGGTGGCCATCGCCGCCTCGCTCCGCGTCGCGGTGGTATCGGTGGCGCTGGCCGCGGTGATCGGCGTGCTGATCGGCGTGCTGGCCGGTTACCGGGGCGGCTGGATCGACACCGTGGTGATGCGTGTCGTCGACGTCATGTTCGCGTTCCCGGTGTTGCTGCTCGCGCTGGCGATCGTGGCGGTCCTCGGGCCGGGAATCACCACCACGATGCTGGCCATCGGGATCGTCTACATCCCGATCTTCGCGCGCGTGGCCCGGGCCTCGGCGCTGGGTGTGCGGGTGGAGCCGTTCATCGCGGTGTCCCGGAGCATGGGCACCGGTGACGGCTACATCCTGGTCCGGCACATCCTGCCGAACATCGCCGGACCCTTGATCGTCCAGCTCTCCCTGTCGTTGGCCTTCGCGATCCTGGCCGAGGCCGCGCTGTCGTTTCTGGGGCTGGGCATCCAACCGCCGCAACCGTCGCTGGGCCGGATGATCTTCGATGCCCAGGGGTTCGTCACGCTGGCGTGGTGGATGGCGGTGTTCCCGGGTGCGGCGATCTTCGTGATGGTGTTGGCGTTCAACCTGTTCGGTGACGGGCTACGCGATGTGCTCGATCCGAAACAGCGCACCTCGATCGAGGCGAGAAGGGCGGGCCGGCGATGACCTCACCAGTGCTGACAGTGTCCGATCTGCACGTGACCATCGGCCGCCGCGAGATCGTGAGGGGCGTGTCGTTCGACGTGCACCGCGAGCAGACGGTCGGCATCGTCGGCGAGTCCGGGTCGGGTAAGTCGATGACGGTGCTGGCCGCCACCGGTTTGTTGGACGCACCGGGTGCGGTGGTCACCGGCAGCGGCCTCTTGGCCGGCGGCTCCCAGCTGATCGGCGCATCGGCGCGGGCGCTGCGCGCGGTGCACGGCAGCCGGATCGGCTTCGTCTTCCAGGATCCCGGGACGTCGCTGAACCCGCTGCTGACCCTGGAACGTCAGATCACCGAAACCCTTGAGACACACCGTGAGATGACGCGGCGGCAGGCCCGGGCGCGGGCCGGTGAGCTGCTCGAGGCGGTCGGGCTGTCCCCGATCGGCTCGATGCGTACCCGCATCAACTGTCCGGCGGCCAACGCCAGCGGGTGATGATCGCGATAGCCCTGGCCTGCGATCCGGAGCTGCTCATCGCCGACGAGCCGACGACCGCGCTCGACGTCACCACCCAGGCTCAGATCATCGACCTGGTGGCCGATCTGCAGCGGGATTTCGGTACCGCGGTCGTGTGGATCAGCCACGACCTCGGTGTCATCGGCCAGGTGGCCGATGAGGTGACCGTGCTGCGCGATGGCGAGGTTGTCGAGCAGGCGCCGATCCTGCAGGTGTTCGACCACCCGCAACACGCCTACACCCGCGAGTTGCTGGCCGCCCGCCCGCTGCTCGACGGTGCGGGTCCCGAACCCGCTCCGGTAGACGCACCGGTTCTGTTGCAGGCCAAAGGTCTTGACGTGCGCTACGGCTCAGTGCACGCCGTCAAGGATGTCTCGTTCGAGCTGCGGCGTGCGACGACGCTGGGGATCGTCGGCGAATCGGGATCGGGCAAGTCGACGGTGGCCGCCGCGCTGACCGGGCTGGCGAAACCGTCGGCGGGCACTGCCACACTCCACGGAGACGACGTGTTCAGCGGTGGGCGATCCCTGCGCCGGCGGATCAGCCTGGTATTCCAGGACCCGTTCGCCTCGCTCGATCCGCGGGCCCGGGTCGGCGCCGCGATCGGTGAGCCGCTGCGGGTCCACCGGCTCGCGAAGGGGCGCGGGGCCCGCGCCGCACGGGTGGCCGAACTGCTCGAACTTGTCGGACTACCAACAGATTTCGCGTCGCGCTATCCGCATGAACTGTCCGGCGGGCAGCGCCAGCGGGTCAGTATCGCCCGGGCCCTGGCCACCGAACCCGACGTGCTCATCCTCGATGAGTCGACCGCGTCGCTGGATGTGTCGGTGCAGGCACGGGTGCTGGATCTGTTGTCCGAGCTGCAGCGGGAGCTGGGGTTGACCTACCTGTTCATCGCCCACGACCTGGCGGTGGTGCGCCGGATGTGTCACGACGTGTTGGTGATGCGGGCCGGCGAGGTGGTCGAGTACGGCCCGGCCGCCGAGCTGTTCGCCGCACCCGAGCACTCCTACACCCGCACCCTGCTGGCGGCGGTTCCGCCTGCGCGGCCGCGTGAGAAGGTGTGAGCCATGACTGCTCTGGATGGAAAGGTCGCGTTGGTCACCGGTGCCTCATCAGGTCTCGGCGCGGCGGTTGCCCAATTGTTCGCCGCCCGTGGCGCGAAGGTGTTCGGTGTCGCCCGCGACGCCGAACGGATGGCGACGGTGTTCGAGGACGTGCCCGGCGGGGTCTACGCCTCGGTGGACATCTCCTCCTCGGAAGCCTGCCGGGACGCGGTCTCGCAGTGTGTCGAGAAGTTCGGCCGCCTCGACGCCCTGATCAACGTCGCGGGCTTCCACCAGATGCGCCACACCGTGTCGGTCACCGACGAGGACTGGGACAAGGACCTCGCGGTCAACCTCAACGGGCCGTTCTTTCTGTGCCGGGCCGCGCTGCCCCACCTGTTGGAGGAGGGCGGCAACATCGTCAACGTCGCCTCCATCGCCGGGATCGAGGGTGAGGTCTACTCGGCCGGTTACTGCGCGGCCAAGCACGGACTCGTCGGTCTCACCCGCGCACTTGCCATCGAGTTCACCTCGGAACGGCTTCGAGTCAACGCCGTGTGCCCAGGCGGCATGCTCACTCCACAGACCACCGAGTTCGCCGCGCCGGAGAACGCCGACTGGAATCTGATCATGAGGATCGCCGCGCCCCGCGGGATGATGGACGTGGCCGACGTCGCCAAGACCATCGCGTTCCTGGCCAGTGACGACGCGGCCGCGGTGCACGGCGCGGTCTACATCGTCGATGCGGGTAAGACGGCGGGCTGAGCACCGCCACTTTTAATCGCGACCCACACTGTTCCTTCCGCGGCCCGGCGAGCGCACCATAGGAGTGTCCGCCGGGTACGGCGAAGGGAGCGGACGATGAAAGCCCACGTCGGCGATTTCCTGGTAGTCAAAGGCACCACCACCGACCAGCACGAACAGCACGCCGAGATCCTCGAGGTGCGCGCCGAGGACGGGTCCCCACCGTTTGTGGTGCGGTGGCTGGTCACCGGACACGAGGCGACGGTCTATCCGGGCCCGGACGCGATCGTGGTCTCGGCCGCCGAGCACTCTCGCGCGGCCGAGCGCGCGGCGGAGCGTCAGGGCCGCCGGGGCTAGCCGCCCGGCACCACCAGGACCGGCCGGAATGTCCGTTGCAGTGTCGCAGCGGCCACGCTTCCCAGCAACACCTTCTTCAGCGCCGACCGCCCTCGCGAGCCCACGACCACGACACCGGCCCGTTGGTCTTCGGCAAATGCCACGAGGGCATCCGCAGTGGCGCCGGCACCGGATCCGCGGAACCTGGGCACACGATGCGCAGGCTGTGCGGCGGCGACGTCAACCGCACTGCCGTCATCCACGCCAACCGTGACCACCTCACGGTCGGCGAACAGGGCACCGGCGGCGGACAGTGCGCGCTCCGACCCGGCCGAGCCGTCGACGCCGACCACGACCGGCCCATCGGCCAGCGCGTCGTATTCGGCCGAGATCATGTTCTGGGACACCACGAGTACCGCGCGGGGCGCGTGGTGCACCACGAGGTCCGAAACGCTGCCCAGCTTCGAGTCGCTGGCGCCGATCCCTCGCGCGCCGACGATCAGCACATCGGGTTCGAGCTGCTCGGCCACCTGCGCCAACCCCAGTCCCTCCCCCGCCCACGTGCGCTTGACCAGCGCCTCGGGATTCCAACCGGCGGCCCGCGCCAGGGTGACTCCGGTGTCGACCAGTCGTGCGGCCTCGCCCTCGCTTTCCCGGTCGACGAGGTCGATCAGCTCGTCGACGTTTCGTGCCGAGTGGCGCAGCCGGGCGCGCAATCCCTTGCTGCCGAACGGCGGTGTGCACAGATAGACGACTACCGCGTCCGCGGCCGGGAACAGCGCGGCACCACTTCTGATGGCCGCATTGGCCGCGAGCGACCCGTCGTAACCGAGCACTACCTTCATGTGCGTCCCCTTATCCCGTTCGTGCGTCCGATTCCAGACTAAAGGGCCGCTCGCAGTACCCATTGGGTTCGCGCCGACGGTTCACGGCCCCGAGCAGGAAACAGGTAGCGCGCTACCCTATCGACCGGCCTGGTTATGCGCGCAAGCTCTGCTCATGGACGCCACCGTCAGCGGCTTGGCACCCCTGAACACACCCGTCGCTGTCACTCCCGCACCCGGCAACGCCAATGCCGGGGCCGAACTTCGTGACCAGACGTTCAAGCGCTGGGTGTTGGGTGCGGCCGTGGTCAGCGCCGGTGGCGGCGGGATCGTCGGCACCTTCCTGGCTTTCGCGGCCCCCATCGTGTTGAGCCCGGCGGAGGCACAAAACCTGCTGATGCGCGGCGGTACCGTCCTGATCGTGTTTCTGGCGGTCGCGGTTCCGGTGATGCTGCGGGTACGGCGGCTCCGGTTCGCCGCCAGCACAGCGTGGCTCAGCGAGGGCCGCCCACCCACCGCGGAGGAACAGCGGATGACGCTGGGCGCCTCCGGTGAGGCAGTGCGGTTGTCGGCTGCGGTGTGGGGCGTCGGAGCGGTGATCTTCGGGTCACTGGCGCTCAGCCAGCAGGTGTCCACCGCGGTGTACATCTTTAGCGTGGTGGCGCTGGGCGGCATTTCGACGAGCGCGGTCTGGTATCTGATCGTCGAACGGGTCATGCGGCCGTTGTCGGCCCGGGCCCTCGACGGCGCAACCCCGGACCGGCGATTCGGGCCGACGATCGGGCGCAGGCTGGTGATGGCCTGGCTGCTCGCGACGGGAGTTCCGCTGTTCGGCATCGCCGTGCTGGCCGCCGGCTACCTGGCCGATGTCGGCTTCCGGACCCAACGCACCTTCGCGGCGATCCTGATCCTGGTGGCGGTGGCGATCGTGGTGGGGCTGTTCGCGATCCTGATCGCGATCCGGTCGGTCACCGAACGGGTCACCGCCCTGCACCGGGCCCTGGCCCAGGTCAAGGCGGGCGATTTCACCGCCCGGGTCGAGGTCGACGACGCCAGCGAGATCGGGCGGCTACAAGCCGGTTTCAATACGATGACGGCCGGCCTGGCCGAACGTGAGCGCATCCGCGACACCTTCGGCACCTACGTGGATCGCGATGTGGCCGAACACATCCTGTGCGCTGCCGGATCGCTGGAGGCCCAAGAGCTGGATGTCACGCTGATGTTCGTCGACATCCGCGGATTCACCACGCTCGCCGAACGGTTGCGGCCCACCGAGGTGGTCACCACCTTGAACCGGTTGTTCGAACGGATCGTCCCGATCGTGCACGACCACGGCGGCCACGTCGACAAGTACGCGGGCGACGGCCTGATGGCGGTTTTCGGCGCACCCCGGCGCAAGGACCGTCATGCGGATGACGCCCTGGGCGCCGCGCTGCAGATCGCCGACGCGGTGCACGAGGAGTTCAGCGGCAGCCTCACGGTGGGGGTCGGCCTGAACTCCGGACCGGTGGTGGCCGGGAATGTGGGTGGTGCCGGACGTCTGGAATTCTCGGTGATCGGCGATGCGGTGAATGTCGCGGCCCGCGTCGAGACCGCGACCCGCCAGACCGGCGACACCGTGCTGCTCACCGGCGCTACGTTGAGTCAACTCAGCGGGGATCGAGGCGGTTTCGAGCCGAGGCCCGGCCTGGCGCTCAAGGGCAAGACCTATCCGGTGGCGGTGTACGCCCCGGTTTCCGCAAGGGCTCACGTTGTGAAAACGGCCTCCTGACGAGAAGATCCCGCCCCGGCGATACGCGCTGGGGCGGGACCGGATCCGCTGGGGGCAAGTCAGATCACCGTCCGGCGGACCCGTACGTAGAGCTCGTGCAATCCGGCGATGCCGCCGAACAGGCCCGCCGTCTCGATCACCTCGACCCTGGTCTGCTCATCCGGATGCTCGGGCTTGCGGTACGGCAGATTGGCAAGGGCCGCACGGAACGCCTCATCGAATTTGAGATTGGGTGAGGTACCGATGGCTTCATCCGAGTCGTCGGCAGCCACCGAAGGTAGCGCGGCGAACTGATGGAGACCACTTGAGACGTCCTGGATCTCGATCTCGTCCTGGCCGTCGGCATGGTGCACCGTGATGGTCGAGATGTCCTGCGGGTAACGCACGAATTCGGCGTACCGGTAGGGCGTCACAACCTGCGGCCAGATGCCGCTGCGCGGGATCGCGAGCAGATCAAAATGCGGAGGGAAGATCCGGATCGGGTCCTGCTCGATGTCCACATCGAAACCCGGGGTCGGCAGATCACCCTCGGCGACGATCAGCACGAACGTCCCGGCCCGGTAGGCCCGGATGGTGCGCCGGCTCGCGAATGGCGTCGTCGACTTCCCGATGGTTTTCTCACTGGCGATGGTCATGTTCGTGTCCTTGTCTACTCGATGGCCGCCCCGAATGGGTGCCCTGTGGCCAGCGTGACGGTTGGCCCGTCACCGGGACACGCGTAGCCGGCTACTCCAATTCGTCGACGTGCGTTGGGGATTGAGGTAGCCGGCGACGTCGCGGTCACACCGCGGGCACGAGCAGATCGGCGAACTTCGTGACCGCCTCGTCGTAGCGGACGTTGTGGCCCTGGACCACTGCGGCCTCCAACACCGGCATCCGCACATCCTGCACCCGGCGCGGCGACGGCACGCCAGGAGTCGACTCGTAATTGAAGGCGATCACGTCGAGGTACACCGGTTTGCGAAGATGCTTGCCGCTCAACAGTTTCTGCAACGCCTCGGAGATCGCCGGGTACGGGGTGAACTCGGGGTTCTGCAGCCAGTCGGCCAGGTCGGTCGCCGGTACGCTGAAATCCACGCCCAGCGCGTCGAGACGGTCCACCACCGCATCCGGGGCCGGAGCTGCCGGCGGCACAACGGCGACACCCGGCGGTGTCACCGCGAACGGTTGATGGTTCCACCCCTGATCCGGTGCGGCATCCCACCATTGGGTCCCGATCGCGCCGTCGGGCCGCACCCAGAACACGTCCAGATGCGAGGGGAGCCGTCCGACGGAGTCCAACGCCGACCCGGACGCCGCCGCCCCGGCGGGAGCGATCGGGAACGGGGCATGGTCAGCCCAGCTGTGCCCGACCGCCGCATGCCACCACTGCGTTCCGATGGATCCGTCGGGCGCGACCCAGAACACGTCCAGATTGTTCGGGGTGCGGGAGGTCGCGGTGATACCGCCGCCGGCCGCCACTGCACCCGGTGCTGTGATGGTGAACCATCCGTGATCCGCCCAGCTTGCACCCGGGGCGGCGAACCACCAGTTGGAGGCGACCGCGCCATCGGGGGTCACCCAGTACACGTCGAGGTTGTCGGGCGTGCGGGCCACGACGGACAGCGCCGACCCGGGCCGGGCGGATCCGGCGGGTGCGATCCTGAACGACCCGTGATCGGCCCAGCTCGTTCCGGGCGCCGCTGTCCACCAATTCGAGCCGATCCCACCGTCTCTGGTCACCCAGAAGACGTCGAGATGATCGGGCATGCGCGCCACGACGGCGACCGACGATCCCTTCTCCGCCGAGCCGGGGGGCGCGATGTTGAACGCGCCGTGGTCAGCCCAACTCGCTCCCGGCGCGGCCGCCCACCATTGGCCGGCGATGGCACCGTCGGGCCGTACCCAGAACACGTCGAGGTTGTCCGCGGTCCGCGCGACCGCCGCAATCGGTGCTCCGGGCGTCGCCGAGCCGGCCGGCGCGATCGCGAACGCGCCACCGTGCTCGGTCCATCCACCGTCGGAGCCGGCGGCCGACCATTGCGTCATGACGGATCCATCGGGCCCAACCCAGAACACGTCGAGGTTGCCCGGTGTGCGGGCGACCGTGGTGACAGCCGCACCGGGTGCGGCAGCTCCGGTCGCCACGACATCGATCGGACTGTGGTCGGCCCAGCTGTCTCCCGCCGTGCCGGTCCACCACTGTGACCCGATCGCCTTGCCGGTGGTCGCCCAGAACAGTTCGAGGCGAAGCGGTTCCCGCGAAACGACATTCAGTGCCGAGGACGCGGTGGCGCGCAGGTTCGCCCGGGCTTCGTCGGGCGGCAGATGATTGATGAGGTCGTTCCAGATGTAGCGGTAGTACGGGTTCTCCTGGTCGGCCTCTTTGTACCGGGAGCTGGGTCCGGTTCCGCCGAACCACTGATCGACGATCGCGCCCTGCTGTTCGGCGTTGAACTCTGACCAGGCCCGACCGGGCGGGCCGTACTGATACACGTTGTCGCCCAGGATGAAACTCGCCTGATTCACCATGCCGCTGCACATCAGGCCCGGCAGCGACCCGGTGTGTGCGATCTGCCAGGCGTGGGTGAGTTCGTGGATGAGGAGTTGACCCGGCTTGGGATAGCCGTCGCCACCGGTGCCGAGCGGATTGTCATAGGCGCGCCCGATATTGAGGTACGTCTTGCCGTCAACGCCCGGGGCGGTGAAGGCGCGATCGCCGAGACCGGCGAGATTGGTGATGATCACGTCTTGGTAGGGCAATGAGTTGCCGAAGACCTGTCGGGCAAAAGCGATTTCGGCGGCGTTGAGCGGCCGGAACTTGATCAGCGCATTCGTGACCGCGCCGATCGCCACCCCGGCCACCACACCGAGGATGAGCGCGGTTCCGATCCCCGCCCCGGCCACGGCCGACACCGCGAACACGACGACTCCCCCGATGACTCCGAGCGTGCCTCCCGGTCCCAGCGTCGCACCCATCCAGTCGATCGCCTCGCGGGTGGCTCCGATCACCACACCCAGGGCACCGCCCACGGCGCCGGCGGCCACATCGAGGATGTCGCCGACCAGTTCGGTCAGCGTGCCGACGACACCGCCCCACTTGTATTCCTTGGCCACACCGTAGGTGGCCTGGTCGTCCAATTTGGACCAGTAGAGCGCCAGCAGCGGGCTGTGGCCGCGCTCCTCGTGGTTCCAGCTGTCGACACCGGAGACGTGTCCGCTCTTGATGAACGCCATCGTCGGAAACCCCGGGGCCGTCAGGTAGGCACGCAGATTGAAGTCGAAGTCGCCGAGAATGCTGCTGCTGTGCATATGGAACTTCACGTGGTAGTCGCCGTTGTCGCTGACCTCGACATCGACCCATCCACCCAGCGGTGTTCCAGAAGGTGTGGTGACGACTCCGTGAAAGGTGCGAGTTGCCATGTGCGCGAACCCCTTCGCCCGTGTGATTGCTGACCTGCACAATCGTTCAGGTGGGCGGCCGGGGCCGGTAGAGTAGCCCGCTACTCGAATCTCGGCGTCAAACGCTGCTTTTCAGCGCTCGCCGTATTCCAGTGGCGGTTCCGACGAATCGACCTTTCCGTAGCTGCTGATGGTGAGACCGTCGGGCCCCACCTCATAGCGCGCACCGTCGGCGGGGTTGACGGCCACGAAGCCGTTGCCGGACCGTTCAGCGGTGGGGATCTGGAGGTTGGCGCCGTCGCTGAGCCGTTCGCCGCGGTAGGAGAAGCTGTCGGGGCCGGTCTGGCAGATCACCGCCAGCGAGGATTCGGTGCGGATCACGGCCGCCGGGGTGCTGCCCGCGGGGCATCGCGCGGTGTGGTCGACGAAACCCTGCGCGTCGGTGCCGCTGACGCCGGCGGTCGCCGAGCCGGACGTGGTCGTGGTGGTGGTCGGCGACTCTGACGTCCCGCTGGACGGGGCCGGTGTGGTCAGCGTCTCACGGGTGGAGGCACCGTCGCCGCCGCTGGCGAGCACCGCGGCCAGCACGGCGGCAATCCCGAACAGTCCCACCGTCACCAGGATCAGGGTGAGCTGGGTCCGGTTGAACCGTGGTTTGCGCGCCGGCGCGGCCGGTGCCTGCGCCGGGGGTGGCGCCGGCGGGTACGGCGTGAAGCCGGTGTGGTCCGGGTTGGGGTAGATCGACGAGAACTCGCGGGTGCCGGGCGGCTGCGGCTGTGGCTGCGGAGTGAGCCGCGGCGGGGCAGGTGCCGGCGCGGGCGCCGGAGCGGGCGCGGGTGCCGGAGTGGGTGGCAGCAGCGGCGGGGCAGGTGCGGCAGCCGCACCGCCACTGACGGCGTCGCGGGCGGCCTTGGCCAGTTCACCGGCGCTCGGATAGCGCTCGACAGCGTCCTTGGCCATACCCTTGGCCACGACGTCGTCGAACGCACGCGGTATGCCACGGCGCATGATGCTCGGCCGAGGCGCCGGGGAGAACATGTGGGCGCTCATCAACTGGCGCAGGTCGCCCGTCTCGTACGGGGGCCGGCCGATCAGCATCTCGTACAGCAGGCAGGTCAGGGCATACACATCGGCGGCCGGGCCGACGGGGCCGCCGGAGAACCGCTCCGGTGCCATGTAGGCGCTCGATCCGATCAGGACGCCCGTCATCGTGACGCTGGCCTCCCCGCCGACATGGGCGATGCCGAAGTCCACCAGGTAGGCGAAGTCATCGGGCGTGAGCAGGACGTTCTCCGGCTTGATGTCGCGGTGCACCAGCCCGTCGGCATGCGCGGCGTCCAGCGCCGCGGCCACCTGCGTGACGATCGCGGTGGCCCGCTGCGGGGTGAGCGGGCCGTTGGTCCGCAGCAGCTCCTTGACGCTGGCGCCCTCGACCAGCCGCATGTCGATGAACAGCACACCGTCGATCTCGCCGAAGTCGTGCACCGGGATGACGTGCGGTTCCTGCAGCCGCGCCGCGACCCGGGACTCCCGCCGGAACCGCTCCTGAAAGCTCGCGTCTGCCGCGATCTCGGTGCGCAGCAGCTTCACCGCCACCATGCGTTCCTTGACCGTGTCGTAGGCCCGGTACACCTCCCCCATGCCACCGACACCGATCAGCGATTTCAGCTCGTAGGGTCCGAACCGGGTGCCGAGGCGCGAGGCACCAGGGGGCGGGGTCATTGCGCGATCCTTTCCGGTTGCACCATGCCCCCGGGGCGGGGCGGGCAGCGGTCGTCTCGCACACGAGGATAGTTCGACCGCGGCCCGGCCCGCCGCGAGCGGTGCCCGGACGCGTCAGTCGAACGACGAGTGCGGGGCGCCCATACCCGGGTCGATCTGCACCGGTCCGGTCGCCGACGGCGCGACCGGGAAATCGAAGATCGCCGTCGGGATGTACACCGTCGCACAGGCATTGGGGATGTCGACGACGCCGGACAGGCGGCCCTCGATCGGTGCAGCTCCCAGCAGCAGGTAGGCCTGCTCGGGGCTGTAGCCGAATTTGGTCAGGTAATCGATCGCGTGCAGGCATGCGCGCTGGTAGGACAGGTGCGAGTCCAGGTAACGCTGCTCACCGTCGAGGGTGACCGAGGTTCCGGAGAAAGCCAGCCATTCGGAGTACTGCGGATCGGTGTTGCCGGGCATGAATATGGCGTTCTCGCTCACCCCGTAGGTCTCCATTCCGCCGGGGATGACGTCGACACGCAGGTCGATGAAGCCGCCCATCTCGATGGCACCGCAGAAGGTGATCTCACCGTCGCCCTGGGAGAAGTGCAGGTCTCCGACCGAGAGGTTGGCCCCGTCGACGTAAACCGGATAGAACACCCGGCTGCCCTTGGTGAGGTTCTTGATGTCCTGGTTGCCGCCGTTCTCGCGCGGCGGTGCGGTGCGGGCGGCTTCGGACGCGGCCTTGGTGAAGGCATCGCCGGTCAGTCCGCCGAGGATCGCGTCGCGCGGTTCGGGCGGCAGGGCCAGCGGCGGTACGCGGTCGGGGTCCGTGGCGATCAGGGCGGCCTCGCGGGTGTTCCACTTCGCCAGCAGCCCTGTCGATGGCGCGGTTCCCATCAGCCCCGGGTGCACGATGCCGGTGAACTCCACGTGCGGTACGTGCCGTGAGGTGGCCTTTTGACCGGAGAAGTCCCAGATCGCCTTGTAGGCGTCAGGGAACTGGTCGGTTAGGAACCCGCCGCCGTTGAGCTTGGGGAAGATGCCGGTGTAACCCCAGCCCTGGCCGGCCAGCGGCCCGGAATCCTCCTGCGGGATGGGGCCGACGTCGAGGATGTCGACGATGAGCAGATCGCCCGGTTTGGCACCCTCGACGGCGATCGGGCCGGAGAGCACGTGCACGGTCGTCAGCGGTGCGTTGAGGATGTCGTCGGCCGAATCGTCGTTGACGATCGCACCGTCGAACCATTCGCGACAGTGCACCCGGAAAGAGTCACCCTGCTTGACGGTCACCGCGGCCGGGATGTCGGGGTGCCACCGGTTGTGGCCCAGCTTCTCCTGATCGGTGAACTTCTTGGTCGAGTCGAGCGGAAATACGACTTCGGGCATTGATCCTCCTTCAGGACTTCAGGGACGAGGCAACTTCTGATGAAGCGGGTTGGTGGTGACTTTCTGCCGCCGGCCACCCGGCGGCGGTCCGGCCACCACCGCGGGGCGGTCGGCCGACGCTCGTGTGGTGTCCTGCAGCGTCATGGCGGTCGAGGCGCCACGGCCCAGGTTCGGCGCCGCCACGGTCCTGCGCGCCGGACCCCGGCAGTCCGGGCAGTCGATCGCGTCCGGACGCGCGCTCATCGGATACATCTTCTTGGTCACTCCGCAACCGGACGCACACCGAAATTCGTAGAGAACCAACAGGTTTCCTTAACGTTGCCGGGAGTCGCTCTGTCGACAAGCGTCACACTACCGACGAACGCCGGTATTGGCGCGCCACTTTGGCAACAGAGCCCCAAAGTTTGGACCTTTTGACGGTCGAGGCGGACTTGCCCGACTACCGGTGTTGCGTTGCGGCCGGGCCCATCCGCTGCGGTAGCTTCACGCAGACGCGACTGGAACTCCAGTCAGCAGATCGTGAGGATGTCCCGTGAATGACGTCAAACCGTTCTCGCCCTCGATCGACTGGAGTTCGGAACTGCTGCACTCTCTGTGGTGGCTGGCCCAGGCCTGGACGATCACGGCGGTGTGCACCTTGGCAGTGCTGATCCTGTTGGCCCGGTTCACCACGTGGGGCCATCAGTTCTGGACCGTCACCGGCTCGTACTTCACCGGCCGCCACAGCCTCAAGCCCTGGCTGACACTGGCCGCGATGTTGCTGTCGGTGATCATCGGCGTGCGGCTGGCGGTGTTGTTCAGCTACCAGAGCAACGACCTGTACTCCGCGGCGCAGGTCGCGGTGCAAGGGTGGGCCACCGGCAACGACGAGGTGAGAACGTCTGGCATCCGGGGCTTCTGGATCGCACTGCTCATCTTTTCGGTGCTGGCGGCCATCCTGGTCACCCGGGTGCTGGTCGATCTGTTCATGACCCAGCGCTTCATGCTGGCCTGGCGGACCTGGCTGACCGACCGGCTCACCGGCGACTGGCTCGACGGCCGGGCCTACTACCGGTCCCGGTTCATCGACCAGACGATCGACAACCCCGATCAACGCATCCAGTCCGACATCGACGTGTTCACCGCGCTGTCGGGCCCTCAGCCCAACACCCCGCACCAGACCAGCAACGGCACCCTCCCCTTCGGCGCCATCTCGTCGATCGTCTCGGTCGTCTCGTTCACCTCGATCCTGTGGAACCTCTCGGGTGACCTCAACCTCTTCGGCATCGAGATTCCGCGCGCGATGTTCTGGTCGGTGTTCGTCTACGTCGCCTTCGCCACCGTGATCGCCTTTGCCCTCGGCCGTCCGCTGATCCGGCTGTCGTTCAACAACGAAAAGTTCAACGCCGCTTTCCGTTACGCGCTGGTGCGCCTGCGCGACGCCGCCGAGTCGGTCGCGCTCTACCGCGGCGAGAAGGTCGAGCGGTCACAGCTACGGGAACGTTTCGCCGCGGTCGTCGCCAACTACAAGCACTTCGTCAACCGGACCATGGTGTTCACCGGGTGGAACCTGTCGATGAACCACATCATCATCCCGCTGCCCTGGGCACTGCAGGCTCCGCGGTTGTTCAGCGGCCAGATCCAGCTCGGCACGGTCAACCAGTCGGTGGCTGCCTTCGGCGCGATCCAGGACGCGTTGTCGTTCTTCCGCAATTCCTACGACACGTTCGCGGGTTACCGCGCATCGATCATCCGCCTGCACGGGCTCGTGACCGCCGACGAGCAGAGCCGCGAGCTGCCCCAGTTGGAGGTCGCAGAGCTTGCCCAGGGTTCCACCAGTCTGGTCGAGCTCGGTGACGTCGAGGTGCGCAACCCGGCCGGCGAGCAGTTGATCGACGATCTCAGCCTGTCGCTGGCCGCAGGCGAGGCGATGATCATCACCGGCAAGTCGGGGACCGGCAAGACCACCCTGTTGCGCAGCATCGCCCAGCTGTGGCCGTACGCCTCGGGCACGGTCCAATGCCCGCGGGGCGACAACGAGACGCTGTACCTGTCGCAGGTTCCCTACGTTCCGTTGGGTGATCTGCGGACCGTGGTGTCCTATCCGCGCCAGCCCGGGGAGCTGCCCGACGAGGCGTTGCGGGACGCGCTGCTCGCGGTCGCGCTGCCGCGCTATGTGGACCGGCTCGACGAGGACGGCGACTGGGCCAAGGTGCTCTCGCCCGGCGAGCAGCAACGCGTCGCATTCGCCCGGGTGCTGCTGACCAAACCCAAGGTGGTCTTCCTCGACGAGGCGACCTCGGCGCTCGACGAACCGCTCGAGTTCATGATCTACAGCCTGATCCGGCGCGAACTGCCCGACACCGTGTTGGTGAGCGTCACCCACCGCTCCACGGTGCACCGGCACCACAACACCCACCTGGAACTGCTCGGCGAGGGACAGTGGCGGCTCGGTCCTGTCGATGAGACCGAACCCGTCGGGTAATGCCTGATGAAGCACGCCGGCGACCCGCCCCTGTCCAGCGTCTGGTAGGACGGTGGCACGACACCACGTAGTAAGGTAAGCCTTCGCACAATGCCCGACCGCTGCATCGTGCTCCCCTCACCGACCACCAAGGGTTCCTGATGGCCGATTCCAGAGCCCCCCACACGGGGGTCGCTCGATGGATCCGTCGATTCGCCATTCCGGTGATTGTCGGCTGGATCGCCCTGCTCGCGTTCCTGAGCGCCACCGTCCCACCGCTCGAGGTGGTGGGTCAGATGCGCTCGGTGTCGATGAGTCCCAACGACGCACCGTCGGTGATCGCGATGAAGCGCGTCGGCACGGTGTTCGACGAGTTCCACTCCGACAGCTCCGCGATGATCGTGCTGGAGGCCGAGGACAAACTCAACGACGACGCCCACCGGTTCTACAACGACATGGTCGACAAGCTGGAAGCCGACAAGAAGCATGTCGAGCACGTCCAGGACTTCTGGGGCGACCCGCTCACCGAGGCCGGCGCGCAGAGCAACGATGGTAAAGCCACCTACGTGCAGGTCTATCTGGCCGGCAACATGGGTGAGGCACTGGCCAACGAATCGGTCGAGGCTGTCCAGAAGCTGATCGCGGGGCTTTCCCCACCCCCGGGCCTCAAGGTTTACGTCACCGGGCCAACCGCTCTGGCCGCCGATCAGCAGATCTCCGGCGACCGCAGCGTCAAGATCATCGAAGGCGCCACCTTCATCGTCATCATCACGATGCTGATGCTCGTCTACCGGTCCATCATCACGGTGATCCTGGTGCTGGCGATGGTGGTGATCGAGCTCTCCGCCGCCCGCGCCGTCGTGGCGTTCCTGGGCTATCACGAATTGATCGGCCTTTCGACGTTCGCGACACAGCTCCTCGTCACGCTCGCGATCGCCGCGGCCACCGATTACGCGATCTTCCTGATCGGCAGATATCAGGAAGCCCGAAGCGTGGGCGAGGACCGCGAACAGGCCTACTACACGATGTTCCACGGCACGGCGCATGTGGTGCTCGGTTCCGGTATGACGATCGCGGGCGCGACGCTGTGCCTGCACTTCACCCGGCTGCCGTACTTCCAGACTCTCGGCATCCCGATGGCCGTCGGCATGACGATCACGGTGCTGGCCGCGCTGACGCTGGGCCCGGCGGTGATCACGGTGGCCAGCCGATTCGGCAAGGTACTCGAACCCAAGCGCGCCATGCGCATTCGCTTCTGGCGGCGACTCGGCGCCTTCGTGGTCCGCTGGCCGGGGCCGGTCCTGCTCGGCACGATCCTGCTCTCGCTGGTCGGTCTGCTCACGCTGCCGGGCTACCGAACCAACTACAACGATCGCAACTACCTGCCGACCGATCTGCCGGCACAGGAGGGGTTCGCCGCGGCGGACCGGCATTTCTCGGCAGCCAAGATGAACCCCGAGTTGCTGCTCATCGAAACCGACCACGACGTCCGCAATTCGGCGGACTTCCTGGTGATCGACCGGATCGCCAAACGAGTTTTCGAGGTCCAGGGAGTCGGCAGCGTGCAGGCCATCACCCGCCCACAGGGTGAGCCGCTGGAATTCAGCACCATTCCCGCCCAGATGAGTATGGGCGGGGTCATGCAGACGATGAACCGCAAGTACATGATGGACCGCGCCGACGACATGCTGCTGCAGGCCGACGAGATGCAGAAGACCATCAACACGATGGACCAGATGATCGCGTTGATGCAGGAGATGAGCGGCATCACCCACAACATGGTCGGCAAGATGGACCAGATGGTGGTCGACGTCGCCGAATTGCGGGACCACATATCCGATTTCGACGACTTCCTGCGTCCGCTGCGCAACTACCTGTATTGGGAACCGCACTGCGCCAACATCCCGGTGTGCTGGTCGATGCGTTCGGTGTTCGACGGCCTCGACGGTGTCGACACGCTGACCGACAGCATCCAGCAACTGATGCCCGACATGCACCGGCTCGACGAACTGATGCCGCAGATGGCGACGATGATGCAGCCGCAGATCGAGACCATGCGCACCATGAAGACGATGATGCTGACCATGTACCAGACCCAGAAGGGTCTGCAGGATCAGATGGCGGAGATGCAGGACAACCAGACCGCCATGGGTACGGCGTTCAACGATTCGAAGAACGACGACACGTTCTACCTTCCGCCGGAAACCTTCAACAACGCCGACTTCAAACGCGGTATGAAGAGCTTCATCTCTCCGGACGGAAAAGCCGTGCGGTTCATCATCTCTCACGAAGGTGATCCGCTGACGCCGGAAGGCATCGGCATCATCGACGGCATCAAGCAGGCCGCCAAGGAAGCCATGAAGGGCACCCCCTGGCAGGGGTCCAAGATCTACATGGGCGGTACCGCCTCGGCGTTCAAGGACATGCAGGAGGGCAACAATTACGACCTGCTGATCGCCGGGATCTCGGCGATCAGCCTGATCTTCATCATCATGCTGATCATCACCCGCAGCCTGGTGGCGGCCGCGGTGATCGTCGGCACGGTGCTGATATCGCTGGGAACGTCGTTCGGGTTGTCGGTCCTGGTGTGGCAGCACCTGATCGGGATCGAATTGCACTTCATGGTGATGGCGATGGCGGTGATCGTGCTGTTGGCCGTCGGCGCCGACTACAACCTGTTGTTGGTGGCACGGCTCAAAGAGGAACTGCCGGCCGGCATCAACACCGGCATCATCCGGGCCATGGGTGGCAGTGGGTCCGTGGTGACCGCGGCCGGTCTGGTGTTCGCCTTCACCATGATGGCGATGGTGGTCAGCGAGATGATCGTGGTCGCCCAGGTCGGTTCGACGATCGGTCTGGGCCTGCTGTTCGACACCCTGGTGATCCGGTCGTTCATGACACCGTCGATCGCGGCGTTGATGGGCCGCTGGTTCTGGTGGCCGCAGATGGTGCGTCAGCGCCCCGCGCGCGGCGTGGTGGCCCAGTCGCTCGCCCGGTCGAACGCCTAGCGCACGCCGAGCCGTCAATGCGGCGGATTGCGGTAACCATCAAGCAGTGATCCGCCGCCCAAGTGGTTATCCACAGATCGCCGAATGCCTCTGGTGAACCATCACGCCGGTCGACGAGCATCGGTTCTGTGGGTGTCGGTGAAGCGCTTCGGCGCCAGGACGGGGTGATTCTCGCGTCGGCAGGCGCTGGATGCGGGGCTGGCTGACCATGAAATCCGACGATTGCTCAGACGCAATGAGTGGGCGCGGGTGCACGCCGGCGTCTATGTCGAACACACCGGTCCGCTGACCTGGACACAACGGGCTTGGGCTGCAGTGCTTTACGCGGCCCCGGCCGCCCTGTGCTTCGAATCGGCTTTGGGCACGCAGATGTCACCGATCCATGTCGCCGTCGAGCGGCAACGGTCGACATTGGCTGAGCCGCTCGGCGTCCGCATTCACCGGATTGCCCACGTCGGCGATCGCGTGCTGTGGAACGCAGGGCCGCCGCGGATACGGTACGAGGAAGCTGCCCTCGACGTCGCCGGCCGTTCTGCCCGCGAACTCGATGCCGTAGCCGTTCTGGCCAACGCCTGCCAATCTCGGCGCACCACTGCGCGACGGCTGCTGAAAACCCTCGACTCTCGTGGTCGGCTGCGGCGTCGTCGCTGGCTGCGCGCAGTGCTGGTCGACATTGCCGACGGGACCTGCTCGGTGCTTGAGCACGGCTATCTTGTGCGCGTCGAGCGTCCGCACGGTTTGCCGCGAGCTACCCGCCAGAAGCGGTCGGCGTCATCGCTCGGTGTCTGCTATCGCGACGTCGAGTACGGCAAACGGCTCGTCGTCGAGCTCGACGGCCGAGTGTTTCACGATTCGGCGACGGCCCGCGATTCCGATTTCGAGCGGGATCTGAATGCCGCGGTCGACGGCCGTTCGACCGTCAGGCTTTCCTATGGGCAGGTCTTCGACCGGCCGTGTCGAACCGCGGCCAAGATCGCTCAGGTCCTGCAGCGGCACGGGATCGCGGTAGCCGGCCGCGCATGCGGGCCGGGATGTGAGTTCGTTCGACTCGACCGCGCCGCGTAGTCGTCAACGCGGCGGATTGCAGTCAATATCAAGCAGTGATCCGCCGCATTGAGTACTCGCGGTGGTGGCTAGGCGACGGCCGCCGCGATCAAGAGCTCGGCGGCGGCGTCGACCCGTGGCCGGTCGGCTGTGACCAGGCCGTCCTGACACAGTCCGCGCAGGCCAGAGACCACCAATGTGGCACGTGCGCAAGCATTCTCGGTGGGATACCCGATCACGGACAACGCCTGCGCGATCGGGGCGATCATCACCTCGACCGCGTTTCGGGCTGCCTCGCCGTAAGTCCGGGGATCGGTGACCGCCAGGCTGAGGACCTGTAACAGCAGCCGCACGTTGCGCCGTTCGCCGCCCCGGGTCAATTCCCGCCACAAGTTCCTTGCCGCATCGACGAATTCGTCTGCGGTGGCGACACCGGCGAACATCTCCCCCAGCTGCGGACGGCTGGCGTCCAGGGCCTGCGCCAGCAGCTCGGCCCGGTCGCCGAAGTAGTACAGCAGCATGCGCTTGCTGGTCCCCAGGGCCTCGGCCATCGGCGCCAGCGACATCTCACCGATGCCGTACTGCTCGAGATACCCGACGACACCGTTCAGCAGCTCTTCACGCTTTGCGGGATCTGCTGTCCGGGCCACCCCTTGACTGTACCGATCGGTACATTTATAGTCAATAGCGTACCGATTGGTACATTTATTGCGGATTTGAGGAGGACCTCATGACCGAGCTTCGAGTTGCCGTCGTGGGTGCCGGCATCGGCGGGTTGACCGCTGCAATTGCCCTACGGGCCAATGGAATCGACGCAACCGTCTACGAGCAGGCGCACGCGCTCAAGGCGATCGGCGCCGGGGTCTCCATCGCCACCAACGGATCACGCATCCTGAACAAGCTCGGCGTGGGCGATGCGGTGGCAGCGATCGCCGGCCCGGTCACCCACTATCAGTTCCGCACCTGGCAGGCCGAGCCGATCGCCGGCGAACCGTCGACCCTCGGTTTCGGAGACCCGGCCCGCACCTGGTGTCTGCACCGTGGCGAGTTCCAGAAGGTGCTGGCCGACGCGCTGCCCGTCGGCGCCCTGCAGTTGGGTCGCTCCTGCGTCGGGGCCACGGAGCACGCCGACGGGGTCCGGGTCGAGTTCTCCGATGGCACAGCGGTCGACGCGGACCTTCTGATCGGCGCGGACGGCATCCACTCCCGCCTGCAGGGCAAGGTGACGCGCGCGGCCGCACCCGTGAGCGAGGGAATCATGGCCTACCGCGGCTTGATTCCCGCCGAGCGGCTGCGCGGCGTCGTCGATATGAATGCCAGCGCGATGTGGCTGGGCCCCCGGCAGAGTTTCCTGGCCTACCCGGTGTCCGCCGGCGAGCTGGTCAACATCGTCGCGTTCGTCCCCACCAATCTCACCGTGTCCGAATCGTGGACCGCCCCTGGTGATGTGGCCGAACTCGCCGCCGCCTACCAGGGCTGGGACCCGACCGTTCTGTCGATCATCGACGCGATGGATTCCACGTTCCGGTGGGGAATCTACGACCGGGAACCGTTGGACCGCTGGTCCACCGACCGGATCACCCTGCTGGGTGACAGTGCCCATGCGGTCACACCCCACCTCGGGCAGGGCGCCAACCAGGCCATCGAGGATGCGATGACGCTGGCTGTTGTTCTGCGCGACGCACCGGACGGCGAGCTCGGTGCGCGGCTGCGTCGCTACGAGAACCTGCGCCTGGATCGCACCCGTCACGTGCGCAGGCAGGCGCGCGCCGCCGGGAGCATCTACCGCTCGACCGAACTCGGCCCGTACACGCAGGCAGAACAACTGCAAGCGATCCTCGACAGCGTCGCCATCAATACCTACGACGCCGAGCGGGTCGCCGAGGGCGCATGCCAGGCCGCCTGAGCAATCAGGAAGGCTGCTCCGTCTCGATGTAGGCGGTGAGGACGTCGACCAATGTTCCCAGCTCCTTCGACGAGTCGACCGGCGCCGGCCAAACCATCTGGGCCACGACCAGACCCCTCAGGGTGGCCCAGATCAGATTTCCGATCCCGGCCCCCTTCGGCGCGGACAGTCCTTCGGCCAGATGGGCACCCAACCGGTTGAGATGCTGCATCAGTTCGGCCAGGTGGGTGTTGGCAGAACTGTCCCGCATCCCCCGCGTGGAGATGAGGATCTCCAGGGCCGCCATCGACACCGGGCTGGAGAACGCACGCCAGACGATGTCGACGATCAGCTCGGTGCGCGCTCGGGTGGTCATGTCCTGGTCGAAGGCCGGCAGGTCGGCCAGTGTCGCGGCCAGATCACCGAATCCCTTGTCCACCACGGCCATCAGCAGGCCATCCAGGTCGCCGAAGTGGTACTGGACCACACCCCAGGTCACCCCGGCCCGCCTGGTGATGTGCCGGACGCTGGGCGGGGTGAACCCTTCGTCCTGGATGCAGCGCACCGTTTCGGCGATGACCGCCTCACGCGTACGTTCGGCACGGGCCTGACTTCCGGTGGCGGGCCGTCGGGGTGCGGTCATGGTCGCGATATCACCACATCACCCCGCGGAGGTGATCCAGCGGGCGCAGGTCGTGCGCGGCGAGGATGCCGCTCGGCGCGGAGCACACCATCTCGATCGCGTTGACGGCGCGCGCCGCAGTCGCGATCACGCCGGCCTCGTTGTGGTCGACGCCCGATCCGCCGACATGAGTGTTGATCTCGACGCCGGGGCTGCCCTCGATGACGACCCGATGCACACCGGGGTGACCGTCGGGCGGGAATGGCCATTCCGGCGCCGCCGCCTCGGTCAATCGGTTGACGTGCTCCATGGTGATGACCGCTGTGCCGTCACGCATCCCCTCGACGCCGAACCGCACCGCAGCTACCTGTCCTGGGTCGACGTTCATCATGGTGCATTCGATGGGCGCAGAGGTGACCCAGGGCTCCCAGCGCTCGCGTATCTCGTCGAGTGTCACTCCCAGATCGTCGGCGAGGCAGCGAACCTGCGCACCCCACATGGAGGCGAGCACTCCCGGCAGCGACATCACCGGGCCGTGATCCGCCGGCTTTCCGAAACCGAAGCTGGCACCGGTGAATTCGGCGTCGTCATACGATCCGTAGTCGAAGACCTCCTGCACGGTGATGGCGGTGGCGCGCGCCGCCAGACTCAGCGCGGTGTAGACCAGCGTGTCCCCGGAGAAACCCGGGTCGATGCCGTTGACGTACAGCGTCGAGTTGCCCGCGGCGCACGCTTCCCGCAGCGGGCCGGCCAACCATTCCTCGGCCTGGTCGGGTGCGACCATCCAGACGAAGGACGTCCCGACGACGTTGACACCGGCCCGCAGAAAGCGGGTGATGTCGGACAGCGCCTCGGCTGGGCGGGTTTCAGCTTGTGACGTGTAGACGACACAGTCGGCGTTCAGGCTCACCAATTGGTCGATGTCGCCGGTGGCGACCACCCCGGTCGCTGCCTCGACGCCGCACAGTTCTGCCGCGTCACGCCCGATCTTGCCCGCGCCGCACGCGTGCACTCCGACGAGTTCCAGATCAGGGCGTTCGATGAGGCTGCGCAGTGCGTGCCGACCCACGTTGCCGGTGGAGAACTGGATGACGCGACGGGACAAGGGATCTCCTCAGAGCAGGTCGGTGATGGTCTTGAGGCCGGCCTCGTAGAGGACCCCCGGGAGCATGCCGCCGTCGATCTCGATGGTGGTGCCGTTGATGAAATCGGCCGCACCGGAGGCGAGGAACACACAGGTGCGCCCGACCTCGGCCGGTTCGCCGCCCCGCTTCATCGGAACGGCGTCGAAATACCTCGTTCCGGTCGGGTCATCTTTGGGAAGCACGAAGGACCGGAAGTTCTCGGTGATCGTCGGGCCGAGCGCAACACAGTTCACTCGCGCCGTGGGTCCCCACTCTTCGGCCAGTGAGCGGGTCAGCTGGTTGAGACCGGATTTGGCCGCGCCGTAGGACACCAATGTCGGCGAACCGGCCGGATGCCCTGCACCGCTGGAGATGTTGATGATGCACCCGGTGCCGTCCTGGGTCTTCATCTGGCGAAACACCCGCACGGCGAACCACAGCGGACTGATCAGGTTCATCTGCACGGCGAACGCGTGGAACAACGCGGTGCGCTCGAAGTCGTCGTCGGAGGACGGCGCACCCTGGATCCGCGAAACCAGGGCCGGAACATCCTCGGCGTGCGGGGCGGGAACGGTGCCGCCGGCATTGTTGATCAAGATGTCGATGCGACCGTAGGTGTCGGCCACCTGCTGCACCATTGCGTCGATCGCGCGGTAATCGCCTTGGTCGCAGACCAACTGGGCAGATCGGTCCCGCCAACTGTCCTCGATTCCGGGAATTCCCGGCAGTGCCGACCGAGAGCACCCCACAACGGTCGCCCCGGCGCGAAGCAACTCATGCGCGATGCCGACGCCCACACCGCGGCTGGTACCGGTGACGATGGCGACTTTGCCTTCGAGTGATGCCACGAGCCAGAAAATTACACGTTTAATGTTTTTGCGGCAATGGTGCGCCACCAGCCTGACCATGGCGCGGGACGGTCTCGCGGCACCGCCCTGACGCCGAGGCGAGTGTGATCCTCGTCCCTCGAGCCACCGGCGACCACCAGGTCCCCAGTTATTAGGTTAGGCTAAGCTGCCATCGCGCCGACTGCCGTCCGCCCGTCCTGCGTCGAGGCCAGCGGGTCGCTCAATGACGAGAAACCCAGCGAGCACCACATCGTCACACGCTGAGCGCGCCGTCCCCGGCGCCGGGGTGAGGAGACCACGTCTGAACGGCCTGTATGACCCCGACAAGGAAAAGAGCAGCTGCGGCGTCGGATTCCTGACGCGCAAGGACGGCGTCCAGACCCACGAAGTCATTCGCAAGCTGCACGAAGCGCTGTGCGCGGTACCTCACCGCGGCGGAATGTCCTCGGAAGGCGTCGGCGACGGCGCGGGCGTGAACCTCGATCTCTCACTGCGTTTCTTCGCCGGACTCACCGGCCGCGAAGACCTGCGCCCCGGACACTTCGGGGTGGGCAACTTCTTTCTGCCCACAGATTCCGATCAGCATGGTGCCGCCGAGACGATCATCGACGAGGCCCTGACAGCGCAAGGATTCCAGACGTTGCTCAAACGGGATGTACCCGTGGACAACTCAGCGATCAGAGCAGCCGCCGTCAAATACCAGCTGCCCATCCGGCAATGGGTGTTCTGGTCGGGCGCAGACGCACTGTGCGACCGCAAGATCCACGACGCCCTCATGGCCATCGAAGCTGTCGCCTACACGCACCCAGACCTCCAGGGTCTTTACCCATTGTCGCTGAGCTCGCGCACTCAGGTGCTCAAGGGCCGGCTCAACTCCGACGAGGTGGTGCCGTACTTCTGCGATCTCTCCGATCCCCGCATGGAAGTGCACTCGATGTTCTTCCACACCCGGTTCTCGACCAACACCGCGCCGAACGCGACCATGGCGCAGCCGTTTCGGCTCATGGCGCACAACGGTGAACTGAACACCGACAAGAAGAACCGGCTCTCCGACAACGCGATCGCCCGGGCCCGCAATCGCGCGATCGTCCGTCCCGGAGGGCAGTCCGACAGCTGCCGCCTCGACCAGACCTTGCAGAACCGGGTGCTGGAGGACGGCCTGGACCTCGTCACCGCCGTGGTCGCAATGATGCCGCCCGCCTGGGAGAACGATGCGACGCTGTCGCCGCCGGTACGAGCGATGCTTGAGTACTTCAGCCTCTACGAGGAGAAGAACGACGGGCCGGCGGCACTGATCTTCGGCGACGGCAACATCATCGGCGCGCGGCTGGACCGGCTGGGACTGCGCCCGCTGCGCACGGTCGAGACTGCCGACTACCTCGGGGTCATGTCAGAAGCCGGGCAGGTCTGTTTCCCCGCGGCCGACGTGATCCGACGCGGCCGTATCGAGGCCGGCGGCATGCTCTATTACGACCATGCCGAACGCCGGTCCTACACCACCACCGAGGCACTGGAAAAGCTTGCGCATCAAGCTGATTACCCGGACATGCTCACCGCCGCCAGGGTCAACCTGAACGATCTTCCCGTCGTCGCACCCGAGAACCAGCTCGCGCCGGCCCGGTACAACGGCGACCTCAACCGGCATCAGCGATACGTCGCCTACTCGCTCAACCAGGAGAGCTTCAAGTTCCTGATGGACCCGATGCTGGCCACCGGCCAGGAGAAGATCTCGGCCATGGGCTACGGTGCGGCGATCAACGCGCTGTCCAACCACGAAGGGGGCATGGCCCGGTACTTCTCGCAGCGTTTCGCGCAGGTGACCAACCCTCCGCTGGACAGCATCCGCGAGGCCGACGGCATGACGTTGCGCGTGGCGCTGGGCGCCAAGCCCAACAGCGGGGCCATCCCCGCACCGCAGATCGTGGTTCCATCACCGATTCTGAACCACCGCGACATGCTCAAGATCCGCGATCAGCAGCACACCCCTGTGCGCCGGTTCGGCATGCGATACCGCATCGATCTCGCCGATTCCGCCGCCAACGCCACCACACTCGTGAACGCCATCGACGCCCTGTGCGGCGAGGTGGAGGCATTCGCGCGGGACACGGGCGGGATCGCCGTCATCTCGGACCGGCACGTCGAGAGCACGCTCGCGGCAATGCCACTCATCATTGTCATCTCCGCGATCAACCAAAGGCTCATCGAGGAAGGCCTGCGACTGCGGGTCTCGGTAATCGCCGAGAGCGGTCAGCTGTCCTCGTCACACCACATCGCCACGGTGCTCGGTTTCGGCGCGTCGGCGGTGTACCCGTTGGCCGTCCAGATGCGGGCCGAGGAGAAGTTCGGCGACTCCGAGAACGACACAGCCGCGGCGTTCCGCCGATTCGCCAAGGCGGCCGAGAAGGCGCTCATGAAGACCATGGGCCGGGTCGGGCTGTGCACGGCCGAAAGTTACATCGGCGGTGAGTTCTTCGAGCCCAGCTATCTCGACACCGGGGACCCGGTACTGCACCGCTACTTCCCGAACGTGGTTTCACCGGTTGCCGGCGTGGGATTCAGCACCCTGGCCGGCACCGTGGCCGACTGGCACGCTCGCGCGCTGGCGGTCAGCGGTGAGAAAGACATCCCGCTGCTGGGATTGTTCAAGGAACGCGCCGAGGGAGCCGGACACTCGTACGGGACCACGGCGGTGCGGGGATTCGTCGACATGACCGAGGAGTCCATCTCGTTCGGCGACGAGGCCCGGCCCGAGAACCCCGACATGACCGATCCGGTGTTCCTGCGGGGCCTCCCGCTGCACCAGCTCGAAGGCGCATTCGGCCTCGATGACGAGGCCTACCGCAACAACAGCTTCGACGCGCTGACCCCGCGCGCCATCAACAGCTTCGACATCACGCCCGGTTACCGCCATTTTGTGTTCGCGATGAACACCGAACGCACCCGCCGCCCGGCGGCCCTGCGCGACGTGCTGGCATTTCCGGCCGACGTCACCTTCCTGCACAGTGCCGACGAATTCCGCGCCGAGATGGGCCAATTCGCCCGTTCCGGAAACAACAGCTTTGCCGTCCGCGGGCTGACCTGCGCTCGCGTCGGTGACGAGTTCACGCTGCGGCTCGTCCACGGCGATCAACGTCTGGTCCCGCTGCGGGACTCGCTGACGCAGCGGTTCGGCGTCGGCATCATCGACTCCGAGGTGATCGGTGACCGGCTGTGGCTACGTGCCGCGGGTGAAGCGCTGCGCTACCTCGCGAAGATCCAGACCGCACCCGCCTCGATTCCGTTGACCTCGGTGCAACCGGCCTGCGAGATCGCGGCCACCCTGGCCTCGGGCGCGATGAGCCACGGCGCACTGGTGGCTCCCGCTCACGAGGCGGTGGCCCACGGCACCAACATGGTCGGCGGCCTCTCGAACTGCGGTGAGGGCGGCGAGCATCTCACCCGCTACGGCACCATCCGCGGCTCGCGGATCAAGCAGTTCGCCTCCGGGCGGTTCGGGGTGTGGGCGGGCTATCTAGCCGACCCGATGTTGCGGGAGCTGGAGATCAAGATCGGGCAGGGCGCCAAACCCGGTGAGGGCGGCCAGCTTCCGGCGCCGAAGGTGAGTGTGCAGATCGCGGCGGCCCGTGGTGGAACCCCGGGGGTCGAGTTGGTGTCCCCGCCGCCTCACCACGACACATACTCGATCGAGGACCTCGCGCAGCTCATCCACGACTGCAAGGCCGCCCGGGTACGGGTGATCGTCAAGCTCGTCTCGTCCGAGGGCATCGGCACCATCGCCGTCGGCGTCGCCAAGGCAGGTGCGGATGTCATCAACGTCGCAGGCAACACCGGCGGCACCGGCGCAGCCGCCGTAACGAGCCTCAAGTACGCCGGCCGGTCCGCTGAGATCGGCGTCGCCGAGGTGCATCAGGCGTTGTGTGCCAACGGCATCCGGCAGAAGGTGATGCTCCGCTGTTCGGGCGCGCACCAGACCGCCGGCGACGTGGTCAAGTCTGCACTGCTGGGCGCCGACAGCTTCGAGTTCGGCACCACCGCGCTGATGATGCTCAAGTGCGTGATGGCCAAGAACTGCAACATCAAGTGCCCGGCCGGACTGACCACGAACGCCGAAGCGTTCGAGGGCGATCCGCGGGCGCTGGCCCAGTATCTGCTGAACATCTCCCACGAGGTCCGAGAGATCCTGGCCACGCTCGGCCTGGCGTCGCTACGCGCCGCTCGTGGGCGTAGTGATCTGCTCCACCTGCTCGACCATCCGTCGAGCATCGGCCGGCTCGACCTGCGCGCCATGCTTTCGGTGGCCGAAGAGTTCGTCGTCGACGCGCCGATCTACATGGAGAAGGAGTATGCGGTCGACGACGCGTTCCTGGCGCAACTCGATCTGGACGGCGTGGCGTTCGCCCCGGTGCGCCTGACCAATCAGAACAAGAGTGTCGGCGGGCAGTTGGCCATCGACATCGAGCGGAAGCTCAATCACGAAGCCGCCACCGGATCAGCAGTAGCCACCGACGATCGGGGGCGGTGCTACCTGCTGCCCGACAGCGTGGCGATCAGCACCACCGGATCCGCGGGCCAGAGCTATGGCGTGTTCTGCAACGACGGTATGACGTTGACCCACACGGGAACCTGCAACGACGGTGTCGGCAAGAGCGCATGCGGCGGCACCATCGTGGTCCGCTCCCCCGGCGGCGGATCCGCCACCCCCGGCGGCAACGTGCTGATCGGCAACTTCGCCCTGTTCGGCGCCTCGGGCGGCCGGTTGTTCGTCGAAGGTGAAGCCGGCGACCGCTTTGCGGTACGCAACTCAGGTGCCACCGCGGTCGTCGAAGGTGTCGGAGAATTCCTGTGCGAGTACATGACCAACGGAGCGGTGCTCAACATCGGCGGCTTCGGCAAGGGCGTCGCCAACGGCATGAGCGGCGGCTTCCTCTATCAGTACGACCCCGACTGCGAGCTCGGCTCGAAGGTCAGTATTGATTCCGCGCTGGTCGCACCGGTCACCGAGGCGCCGTTTCACGAGGTCGCCGCCCGCACCCTGCTCGAATGGCACACGGCGGCCACCGGATCGGCGAAAGCTCAAGCGCTGCTGTCGGACTGGGACACCACTCGCCACCACGTACGCTATGTGATGCCGCGGGCACTGCTGCAGTACCAGGACTCCGACGCGATCCTGGCAGCCAAGACCCGCAAGGAACTGCTCGACGAGCTGGCGGCGTCGCTCGCCGGTTTCCAGGTGCAGAAGTTCAAGCGCTCCTATCGGGACCGCCAGATCGTCCTCGGCGGTGCGGTACCCGGCTACGGCGATACCGACACCGAGGGCATGTTCGCATTGCTCAACACCTACACGGTGTTGAACATGGCGCAGCAGTTGGCCCTGTCGCGAACACCGGGGGTGGCGGACGTGACCGATCCGTTGATCGGGAAGGCAGTCCAGAACCTCATCCTGACCGAGGATTTCTTCCTGATCCAGAAGTTGCAGCGCTACGCCCGGGAAGCCATCGAGGTGTTCAGCGACGAAGAGCTGGCCGTGTTGATCGCCGACAAGCGGATCACCGACTACAAAGAGGCGCTGACGCAACGCAATGTGCTGTCGACGGACTCCCTCGGAACGTACGGCTGGATCCTGCACCAGAACGCCAAGAACGTCGACAAGATCGGGCGCCTGCCCTCGTTCGAGGAGCTGTTCGCCCACAAGGTGATTCCCGATGTCGTGATGTCCGGCCCCACCGTCGGCAGCCTGGAGACCGCGTAGCCATGAAGATCGCCTACATCCCCCAAGACGCCCCGTTCAACGAGGACCAGCGCGCCTGGATCTCGGGCTTCCTGGCCGGTCTGCACTCCCGGCTCGCGATGAACGTGGCGACACCGCCGTCGACCGCCGACCAGGCGGCGCCGCGGCCACCGCTGCGGATTCTGTATGGCACCCAGACCGGCAACGCCGAAGCGGTCGCGGGCGACGCCGCGGCGGCGGCCAGAAGCCAAGGGTTCGACGTGACTGTAAGCGGGCTCGACGAGATCGCCCTCGAGCAGTTCGCCGGGTTGCGCTACGTCCTCATCATCACCTCTACCTACGGCGAGGGCGAGATGCCCGACAATGCCGAATTGTTCTGGGAGGCCTTGTCCTCCACCCAGGCACCACGTTTGGAGGGCGTGTCTTACGGCGTCCTGGCCCTCGGCGACACCAGCTACGACGGTTTCTGCCAGGCCGGCAAGCTCATCGACACCAGGCTAGAGCAACTCGGCGCGAGCCGCGTCGTCGGCCGCGCCGACTGCGATGTGGATTACGAGCAGCAGGCCGCCGACTGGGTCCAGGGTGCGATCGGATCCCTGGTCACCCTGGCCGGCGCCAGCGGCAGCCCCGGCACTCCGCCGCCCAGCACCGTCGCACGCTCCGGGTGGACCCGCAAGAATCCGTTCGTCGCCGAGCTGCCGGTCAATCGCCTGCTCTCCTCGACGGGTTCGGCCAAGGAGATCCGGCACTACGAATTCGCCCTTGCCGACAGCGGGATCACCTATGAGGCGGGCGATGCGCTCGCGGTCGTCCCGCAGAACGATCCGGCCCTCGTCGAGGCGATAGTTGCCCACTTCCGCGTGTCGTCCGACACGCTCGTCGACGACACGCCCCTGGGCGAACTGCTCGGACATCGGTACGAGATCAGCACACCGTCAAAGGATCTGCTGAGCGAGATCGAGAGCCGCGCCGAGAACGAGGAGTTCTCCCACGCGCTCCGCGGCGGGGTGAAAGAGGTACTGGAGCGCTGGTTGTACGGCAAGGACGTATTGGACGTGCTGCGCATCGGCGGCGACGCGCTCAGTCTTGAGGAGTTCATCGGACTGCTGAAACCGTTGCAGCACCGCGCCTATTCGATCTCGTCGAGCTCGCTGGCCCATCCCGATCGCATCCACCTCACCGTCGCGAGTGTGCGTTACCGCAACACCGGCCGCGACCGCGGCGGGGTCTGTTCGACGTTTTTGGCCGACCGGTGCGGCCAGGCACGAATCTTCCTGCAACCCAACAAGTCGTTCCGGGTGCCCGCCGACGACGTGCCGATGATCATGGTTGGCCCCGGCACCGGCGTGGCGCCCTTCCGGGCGTTCCTGCAGGAGCGCGAGCAACGTGGTGCCGGCGGCCGGAACTGGCTGTTCTTCGGGGACCAACACCGCGAACACGATTACATCTACGCCGAGGAGCTCGCGGACTGGGAGCGGTCCGGCCTGCTGAACCGGTTGGATCTGGCGTTCTCCCGCGATCAGTCGGCCAAGATCTATGTCCAGAACCGGATGCGGGACAACGGCAAGGAACTCTTCGCGTGGCTGCAGGACGGCGGGCACTTCTACGTGTGCGGCGACGCGACCCGGATGGCCAAGGATGTCGACAGCGCCCTGCACGACATCGTCGGTGAACACGGCGGCCTCGGTGTCGACGAGGCCACCGAGTACGTCAACACCCTCAAGCGGGAGAAACGGTACGTGCGCGATGTGTACTGATGGCCGACGCTGCGACAACTGCCCGGCCAAGCGGATCACCGCCGGGCCCAAGATAATTGCCCAGGCCCTCCCGTTCCTCGGCACCGTGGTGGCAGTGACCGCCAACGATTCCGCGCTGCTGAGCCACACCGGCGCCTACCTGGCCCCGGCTCTTCCGGGTGAGGCGTTGCGTTGCGGCGACGAGTACATCGGCCTTCGGCTGCATCCCGGACTCATCCGCGACACCTATCTCACGCCGCGGGCGCTGATCCTGGCCAACGAAACCGGTACTCACCGAGCTCATTTCACCCCG
The DNA here is from genome assembly GCF_048282725.1 of Mycobacterium sp. 48b. NCBI lineage: Bacteria > Bacillati > Actinomycetota > Actinomycetes > Mycobacteriales > Mycobacteriaceae > Mycobacterium > Mycobacterium sp. 48b. Next base: position 3,198,396 of record NZ_JBLVUL010000001.1, on the reverse strand, counting down.
CTGTCGGATCAGCTGTCCATTCAAGCGCTCGAGATGGCGCCCGCCGGGCAGACCGAATCAATTGAGCCCGTTGACTGGTCAGCCGCCAACTGGAGCGAAACCGACCAGCTGACCCACCTCGACGAACTCACTCCCGAGCGTTACCAGGTGCTGCCGTTCACCGGCGCCCGCCAAATCGACCCGCGCGTCATCCCGCACCTGCTGGCTCACCTGGTCGACATGGATCTGCCGTTCACCGTCGGTGTCCCGGCCGGCGGGTGTGTGCAGTTCCACCGCGGCCGGGCCGCGATGTTCGACGGTTCCGGCCCACACTTCGCGGTGGTCTTCGGAGCCAGTCGATATGTGGTCGACCCGGTGTTCGTGGCGGAGTGCTGGGTCACGCAGTCGTCGAGCGCGGCCGGGCTGACATCGGCCCTTGAGCTCTACGACCACAGCAACCGCTGTGTCAGCGTCATCACCCAAACCGGACCGCTGTGCGAGCATCTGCACGAGGCCTGGGAAGCGATCGCGGCTTCGCTACCGGAAGTCGAGCGGTAGCGGCGAGATTCCCACCGGGTCGCCGGTGGCTACCGCGCGAGCAGCGCCGCTTCCTGCGGGGTGACCAGACGCTCCTGCTTGGCGGGATACCGGCGGCTCTTGATGGGGCATCGGATCAGCGAGAGGGCGATCCGCGCGGTGCGCGCGTCAACTGTTCGGCTGATGTACACGGCGGTTCACTCCGTTCCTCTGGTTGACCGTTGTCGGTTTCGTATCGGATACACGGTGCGTTGGGTCATCGGGTTCACGGCTCCCCGGGCAGCATCGGTACTCCGGGGATCATCGGGTAGGCGCCGGCCGGTTGTTGCACGATGCCCGTCGGTTGTCGGACGGTGCCGGCCGGGCCACCGAGCCCGGGTTGGGTCTTGTGCCCTCCGGTCAGAATCGACAGCAGCGAGGCGTAGTTGTCGATCGCACTGACCAATGCGCCGGGGTCGAAAGGCACCGCGGGCGCCTGGTCGTCGGTGGGCAGCGGCGTCCGCGGCGAGGCCGCCGCCAATCCGTTGCTCACCGTCAGGACCGCCAGCGCGCCGGCCGCGCTCAACGCCGCATACCGGAGCAGGCGGCCGAGTGTGATGGACGCGGACATGTTGCCTCCCCGATCTGACATTGAGTGCATTTGTTGCACTTGAGTCACTCGGGAAACACTGGTCCGCAACAGTCACATTTGGGGCACGACACCGTCACAAATCGCTCCCTATGGCGTGGCTTTGCCTTTGCCAGATAGCAGCTGTGAGAAAGTGCCGCGCTCGACGGAGGTCAGTTTTCCTTCAATCCCAACGCCCGGACCAGCGTGAAAAACAGATAGCCGGGCTATCGGCGCCCACACTTGCCGCAACAGCGATGACGCGTGTTTGCGATCGCAATTACCTGGCGATTCTCGCGTCAATATTGTCCAACCGACTTTGCCCACGTTGATACCGTGCGGCGAGACGAACGGGGAGGACCATGACGAAACACATCACAACCTGCCTCATCGGAGCAGTGGCGATCGGCCTGGCTGCCACGGCGTGCAGCCCGGTCACCGAGAAGGCCGAAGCCACCACCACGACAGCGCCCGCCACCACTGTCACCACCACCGCGGCCGCGACCGGCGAGTCGCTGACGTCGCTGTTGCCGACGCCGGCCGACGTGCAGCAGACCAAAGGCCCCAGCGACATCGCCGACGGCGGAATCCACCTGCACTACCAGGTCAACGGCACACCGGATGCCGTGATGACGGCCTACAAGGACGCGCTGCAGGCCAAGGGATGGGCGCTCACCACGATCATCACCTCCAGCGGGGGCGGCGGTGGCGGGTCGACCTACACCGGGACACACGGCGACGCGTACGGCGTGTTCGACGGTGGTGGATACGCCAACACCACCTACATCGACGTCTGCACCTGGCCGGCCAAGCCGGCGAATCCCAACTGCAGCCGCAGCGATCGTTAGCGACGCGCATCGTGGCCGGTTGCGCACCGGTCCACCGGCGTGCCGGCCGCGGCGAATGTCATCTGCCCGAAGCCGATCAGAACCGAAATTCCGGCATTCCGAAATCACAACGTAGCCAACGTGTTGCGTGCGATCTACCCATAGTCGGCCGTTGACCGCCTTACGCTAGAGGGCATGTCCGGCCCGCCCGCGGGTTCGCGGTCTACGGTTGCCAAGTTGGCCATGCACTGTGTGCTGGCCGGATTGCTTGCGGCGGTGTTGATGTTCCCCGTCGTCGGCGGTGTCGGGATCATGACGGCGCGGCTGTCGGACACAGTCGCACAGGATTCCGCGGAGGTGCTCAAAGGTGACGCGCCGATCGTCACCACCATGGTCGACGCCACGGGCCAGCCGATCGCATGGCTGTACGAACAACGTCGATGGGTGGTGCCCATCGATCGGATCGCCGACACGATGAAGCTGGCGATCGTATCGGTGGAGGACAAGCGTTTCGCCGAGCACAACGGGGTGGACGTCCAGGGAACCTTGAACGGACTCTTCGGCTATATGCGGGGCATCGAGGACGTGCGCGGTGGATCGACCATCGAGCAGCAGTACGTCAAGAACTACAACCTCCTGGTCAAGGCGAAAACCGATGCCGAGCGACGCGCGGCAGTCGAAGTCAGTCCCGCACGCAAACTGCGGGAGATCCGGATTGCACTCGCGATGGACAAGACCCTCCCGAAGGGAGAGATCCTGGCCCGGTATCTGAACCTCGTGTCGTTCGGCAACGGCGCCTTCGGAGTTCAGGACGCGGCCCGTACCTACTTCGGTGTCGACGCCGCCGACCTCACCTGGCCGCAGGCCGCCCTGTTGGCGGGCGTGGTGCGGTCCACCAGCGCCCTGGACCCCTACACCAACCCGGACGGCGCCCTCGCCCGGCGCAACCTGGTGCTCGACACCCTGATCGACTATCTACCGGACCGGGCCGAGGAGCTGCGCGCCGCCAAGGCCGCACCGCTGGGAGTACTCCCCCATGCCGACCCACTTCCGCAGGGCTGCATCGCCGCGGGCGACCGCGCCTTCTTCTGCGAATACGTCCTGAATTACCTGGCGCGCGCAGGCCTGACCATGCAGGACGTCGCGCGCAACGGGTATCTGATCCGGACCACGCTCAATCCCAAGGTTCAGGACAGTGTCAAGTCAGCGATCGAGAAGTACGCAGATCCCAACACCCCCGGAGTCGCGAGCGTGATGAGCGTGATCACGCCGGGCAAGGACACCCACCGGCTGATCGCGATGGGCGACAGCCGCACATACGGACTCGATCTCGACGCCAACCAGACCGTGCAGCCGCAACCCTTTTCGTTGGCCGGTGACGGCGCCGGGTCGATCTTCAAGATCTTCACCACGGCCGCCGCCCTCGACATGGGAATGGGCATCAACGCTCAACTCGATGTCCCCGGAACGTTCATGGGCAAGGGCCTGGGCAGCAGCGACACCCCCGGTTGCCCGAGGGAAACCTGGTGTGTGCGCAACGCTCACGGCTTCAAGAGCCCGCTGAGCGTCACCGACGCCCTGGCCCAGTCGCCCAATACCGCGTTCGCCAAACTCATCTCACAGATCGGTGTGCCGCGTGCCGTGGACATGGCAGTCCGGCTGGGATTGCGGTCCTATGCCGAACCCGGCAGCGCCCGCGATTACAACCCCGACTCGAACGAGAGCATCGCCGATTACATCAAGCGGCAGAACATCGGATCGTTCACCCTCGGCCCGTTCGAACTCAACGCGCTTGAGTTGGCCAATGTCGGAGCGACCCTGGCCTCCGGCGGTACCTGGTGCCCACCGAACCCGATCGACAAGATCTTCGACCGGAACGGCCGGGAAGTTGGTGTGCAGACCGTCCCCTGCGACCAGGCGGTGCCCGAGGGCCTTGCCAACACATTGGCCAACGCGCTGGGCAAGGACCACTCGGGCGGAACCGCCACCGGCGCAGCGAGTTCGGTCGGCTGGAAACTGCCGATGTCAGGGAAGACCGGAACCACCGAGGCGCACCGGTCTTCGGGATTCCTCGGTTTCACCAACCAGTACGCGGCCGCGAACTATGTCTTCGACGATTCCTCCTCACCGTCGGGGCTGTGCTCGTACCCGTTGCGCAAATGCGGCGACGGCACCCTGTTCGGCGGTACGGAGCCGGCCCTGACCTGGTACGCCGCAATGAGTCCCATCGCCGACGACTTCGGTCCCATCGCCCTGCCGCCCACCGACCCGCGCTATGTCGACGGTGGCCCCGGCGGCGAAGTGCCGAGCGTGAGCGGGATGAAGGTCGACGATGCCCGTAAACGCCTGTTGGAGTCCGGTTTCCGCGTGGCCGACAAACCCACTTCTGTCAACAGCAACGCCACCAGAGGTTCGGTGGTCGGGACAACGCCGAGCGGCAGGACCATTCCCGGCTCGATCATCACGATCAACACCAGCACGGGATATGTGCCACCCCCGCCGCCGGTGTTCATCCCCGGTCCTGAGCTTCCGCCGCCACCGACGCTCAACGAGCTGGGACCACCTCCGCCGCCCAACGTCATCGAGATCCCCGGGCTGCCACCGATCACGCTGCCGCCGCCCGCTCCGCCACCGCCGCCGCCCCCGCCGCCTGCGTGACACCGGCTGCCGGGCGCTAGCGCCAATAGCCCTCGTGAGGTTGTGCGGCTTCGTCTTCGAGCAGCGGGCCGATGACGGTGATCGGGCGCTGGCCGTGCAGAAGAATGTCGCGGCAGGGCAGCGCGAACGACCCCTGCTTCGGGTTGTCGCCGGTGAACTCGAACAGCCGACGAACGGACAGACCGAAGACGACCCTGCCGACCCCGGTCCAGTAGGCCGCGCCCGAGCACATGACACACGGCTCGGTGCTGGCATACAGCGTCGCGCGAGCCATTCCGTCGGTGCCCAGCACGCGCCATGCCTCGGCGGAGGCGATCAGCTCAGCGTGCTGGGTCGGGTCACCATCGCTGAGTGCCGACGTGTTGGCGCGCTCGACGACCACTGTGCCGTCGGCGTCGGCGACCAGCGCGCCATAGGGAGCGCTGCCGCTCTGCCGGGCATCCTGCGCCAGCGCGAAAGTGCGTCGCAGTAGCGCCAGGTCGGTATCCCTGGGCGTGGGATCGGCGTGAGCCTGGGCACTACCGACGGCTGCCGCACCGGCCAGTCCCACGAATGCTCCAGCACCGAGCAACACCGTCCGCCGGTGCAGATTCGCCATGATCGAGGATGCTAGCGGCGCCGACAAGTCTGCACGTTTGAATATCGACGGATCTGGCAATTACCTACTGCGACAGACCGCGAGGTTTCCTTCGTCGAACGGATTGACCATGATCGTGCTCGGCATCATCCTCTTGTTGATCGGCTATTTCGCCGGCATATCGATCCTGTACACCATCGGTGGGATTCTGTTGGTGATCGGGGTCATCTTGTGGATTCTCGGAGCCGTTGGCCGTCCGGTCGGCGGGCGAAAAGTCTGGTATTAGCCACCTACTAGACCACCTGGAAACCACCGGCCGTGATGGGCTTGCCGCCCACCACGGCCGGTGGTTTCTGGGCGTGCGCCGGAGCCGGACCGATCGCTTCGATGCCCTTGCGGCCATTCGGGTCCGGCGGCTCAGCGGTGGCGTTCGAAATACTTCTGATAGGCCTCCGCGGAAGCGGCCAGATCGGGTCTGGCAGCCAGCACAGGCTTCATCTTCCTGCGGGCTTCTTCACGCTTGTACGGGATGAACTCGGTCGGGAAATTCCCCTCGTGCGGGTGGTAGTCGCGGAGCACCCGGCGCGCCACGGTGGCCTTGTGCACCTCGTCGACGCCGTCGGCGATGCCCATGGTCGGGGCACCGGCGTACATCGCCTGAATGGGCGTGAGATCGGTGGTGCCAAGCGAACCCAGAATGTGCAGGGCATTGAACGACACGTCGCGCAGCACCTTCGCCATGGTGAACTTGACGGCAGCGATCTCGGTGCGTGCTTCCTGGGTCGAGGTGTGGTCGATCTTCCACGCCGTCTCCAGGACGAACAGCCGCAGCATCTTGATCATCGCGTAGGACTCGGCGATCTTCTCCTGCACCATCTGATGTTCGGAGATGAGCTTGCCGTGCGATTGCCGGCTGAGCGCCCGCTCGCACATCATGTCGAACGCCAGGTTGCACTGAGCGATGGTGCGCATGGCGTGATGGATGCGTCCGCCGCCAAGGCGTCTCTGCGCCAATACCTTTGCCCCGTCCTCCGGGCCGAGCAAGTGGTCGAGCGGCACCCGGACGTCGCGGTAGACGATGTGGTTGTGGTTTCGCGGCTCGGGCATGATCTCCACACCCGGCGTCGTGCGCGGCACAACGAACATCCCGTTGGTACACATCACGAACAGAATGTCGGCGACGCGTCCCGCTGAGGTAAACCACTTCTCGCCGTTGATCACCCACTCATCGCCGTCCCGCACGGCGTGCGTCTTGAACAGACTGGGGTCGCTACCGCCCTGCGGTTCGGTCATCGAGTACGCCGAGAACAGATCCTGGTTGAGCAGTGGAACCAGCCAGCGTTCTTTTTGTTCGTCGGTGCCGTAGGCGGCGAGCATCTCCATGTTGCCGGTGTCAGGAGCCGACGCTCCGAACATGTGCGGCGCCCCGGCATATCGTCCGATGATCTCGTTCAGCAGGCCGAGCTTGAGCTGGCCGAAGCCGGGACCGCCGAGGTCCCGGTCCAGGAAGATCGCCCACAGACCCTGATCCTTGACCTCCTGCTGCAATTCGCGGACATAGGCCTTCACCACCGGATCGGGTGAGCGCACCGCGTATGGGAAGACGTGGTCGAGCGGCTCGACCTTGTCCTCACAGAACTGCTTGACCCAATCGAGTTTCTTCTGGAACTCCGGTTCGGTGCTGAAATCCCATGCCATACAGGTCTCCTCGAGTGATGCCCTGGTCGTCAGGCATGTGCTCCTGTCTAGCACCCGCCGTACAGTCCGCGAGGGAAAAAGACGCCGAGAGCCCACGACGAGCCGCGGGCTGACGACGGATCCACACACGATCAGCGGCAATACCGTGGTGCCGGTAGCGCTTACGAAACGATAGGCGGTGCATCGATCCGCGCGGAGATCTGCTTGACGATCTTGACCGCCGAATCGGCCGGGTTGGCACTGCACGTGTTGACGTCCACCACGATGTTGTTGTTCGCGGTGAGCGCCCGACCGCAAGCCCATCCGCCCGCCCGGGCGTTGGACTGGGTCGCCACCGTGCTCAGCACACCACCGTCGGTCGAGATGGGACCCACGTCCCACAGAGTCCCGGTCTGCGTGTGGGTGTAGTGCTTGCACGCGGGCCACTGCTGCACCGAGGAGTTGTAGAAGGCTTTGGCCTGTTCGGCGTCGGCGAAGCGAACCACGGCCTGCTTGGCGTAGTGAGCGAGGACGTCGGGCTCGCTCAGCGACACCTCTTGCTCGTCGGTGAATCCGCTGTCGGCATACACGGGCGCCTGCGCGGCACCGTCGACCGCGAGGCACTCACGGGGCGCCATCGTCCCGCTGTCATCGGACATTCGAGAGTCGGTACCCGTGACGGCCATTCCCCCGGCGGCCATTGCCGCATTGATCTGTTCGGCTGAAAGCAGCAATCGGGGCAGGGTTTTCTGCCTCAGTGGCGTCGGAGGAAACGATGTGATCATCGGCCTGGACGACGTTTTCTCGACCGCTTGTTCGGTTGACTGACCGCAGCCCGCGACGAGGGCGCAAGCAGCAGCGATGGTGATCACGGTGTTCGCAAAGCGCATTCGTCGTCCCCCATTTCTGCGCCAGCACATCTGTGTCACGGTGATGTTGACCCGTAATGGATAAATCCAGGAAAACAGCGCAGACATACTCCACGCAGAACATTTGTCATAACAGTCGAAGACTTTCCGAAACCGTTATCGAAACACCACCAATACGGGGATCGCCCGGCAGTGGCGTGCCGCGTCCGGCATGAGATTGCCTGCGAGCCCGCATGCCCCACATCCCCGCCCACAACGCGACACGATGAACGGCGGGTCAGCCACCCTTGGACGATCATGGCAAATCAAACGAATCCGACGGACGCACCCGTCACCCACCGCCAGCCAAGTTGCTGTTTCCGTGCAACCAGGACCCGCTATACGAATCGCGGCCGCGTTCATACTCAGGTCGCCGACCTGCTCGACCGCGCGGTTACTGAGCGCGACGATTGGAATCCCGGCATCAGTATGCATTCTGCAGGCTAATAGCCTATTATTTGCATACTTGAGGAGGGTTATGGCAAGACAGCACAGCACGGCGGTCCCTGCGAGCCTCGCCGCGCGCCCACTCCGCACCTTTCGCACCGGGCAGGCCGACGACACCTACGCGTACCCGGGTCCCGAGATCGCACGACTCCACGAACGCGGTCTGGTTCATCGCCTCGCCGACGGTTACTACGTCGTTATCCCCCAAGACATGGTGGGACGCAAATGGATTCCTGACCTCGAAGCCGCCGCCGCAGGGATCGCAACGACGGTCTACGGCCATGACAACGTCGTCGTCATGGGACTCAGCGCCGCACGTCTGTACGGCGCGATCCCGCGCGCCCTGGCAACCGCCGTCGTGGCGGTGCCGCGCCAACACCGCCCCATTACGCTCACCGACCGGCCGGCAATCGTGCGGTTCGTCAAACGCAACACCGCGGAACTCGACGCCGAACGCGTCAGCACTCACCTCGGCCGCACGCTGGCGACGACGCCCGAGCAAACCATCCTGGACCTCGCGCACCGTCCCGCCCTCGGCGACAGCGCAACCGACGTCCCTGCCGCCATCATCGCCCTCTACGCGCGATCAGATCCCGACCGACTGCACCAGCTGGCTACCCAACAGCGCCGGCTGGCGTCCCTGCGGCGCGCCCAGGAATGGGCCGGGATCGATCATGGATCCTGACGAACGTGAGGCGGTGGCAACTCAATTCGGCGCTTCCACAGAACAAGTCGAGCGCGACCACCTCATCTCGCATCTCCTGGCATTTCTGAGCCACACCTTCGGTGACCGGATTCATTTCATCGGCGGCACCGCCCTGGCCCGAACCCACTTGCCGGACGGGCGACTTAGTGAGGACATTGACCTCATCGCCATCGGGAACCGGGCGGACGTCGCACGAGATCTCGACAGCACACTTCCCCGCGCAGTAGCACGCAGCCATGGAAGACTGGCCGTGGAACCAGCCCTAGGCAACACTCGGGACACGATCCCTGTCCTGTTGCGCCCGGACGACGGACGTCCTGTGCGACTGCAGCTGCTGTCAGCACGCGACCGTGTCGTCTGGCCAACGGAACGCCGCGAACTATTTCAGCGCTACGCGGACGCACCGGCTGCTGAACTGATCGTGCCCACACTCCCCGCCTTCGCTGCCTCGAAGACCGCGACATGGACCGACAGACACGCACCTCGCGACCTCTGGGACCTGTGGGCACTGAACCGACGCGGCGCCATCGATGCGAACGCAGCCGCACTGTTTCGGCGATACGGACCTACCAATAAGGCGCCGACGCTGCACATGTTCGACCGGGCGCCAGCGGACGCCGAATGGCAGGCGCAGCTGGCCGGCCAGACCCGGCTAAACGTCTCAGCGGCCGAAGCACTCACCGAGGTACGTGAGGCCTGGCGACAGGTCACACGACCTACGAACAGCCGCATAAACGGTGAATGAACGATGAGTTCGAGATGTTGATCTTGAAAAACAGCCTCTGAAGTAGGGCGGGCGGGGCTCGAACCCGCGACCAAGGGATTATGAGTCCCCGGCTCTAACCAACTGAGCTACCGCCCCATACGCATCTGCGCGGCAATATGGTCGCACACGCCGCAGGCACAGACGCGAATGAGGGGCCGTAGGCAGGCTTGTCGCGGCTACGCTCACCGCATGATCCGCTTTCTGCTGCGCGTAGCGATCTTCCTGGGCTCGTCGGCCATCGGCTTGCTGGTCGCGGCGTGGCTGGTTCCCGGGGTCTCGGTGTCGGCATGGGGCTTCGTCACCGCGGTGGTGATCTTCGCCGTCGCACAGGCGATCCTGTCGCCCTTCTTCCTCAAGATGGCCAGCCGCTACGCCTCGGCATTCCTGGGCGGCATCGGGCTGGTCTCGACGCTGATCGCGCTGATCCTGGCCTCGGTACTGACCCACGGTCTCACCATCCGCGGCATCGGCTCCTGGACCGCCGCCACCGTGGTGGTCTGGCTGGTCACCGCCGTGGCCACGGTGGTGTTGCCGGCGCTGTTCCTCAAGAAGAAGGTCGCCTCGAAGTAGCGCTCGGCGGTGGGATCATGGCGGACGTGCCTTCTCATGCGTTCGCCTCGGACAATGCCGCGCCCGCACACCCCAAGGTGATCGAGGCGATCGTCGCGGCCAACGACGGCGCCGTCGCGTCCTACGGGAACGATCCCGTCACTCAGCGCGCCGCCGAGGCCATCAAGGCGGCGTTCGACTCCCCCGATGCCGAGGTGCTCTTCGCGCTCACCGGCACGGCGGCCAACATCATCGCGCTGGCCTCCGCCGTACGGCCGTGGCAGGAGATCCTGTGCAGCGATATCGCGCACTCACTGGTCGACGAAGCCGGCGGCCCGGTCCGGCTCTCCGGCGCTCCGGTGACAAAGCTGCCCAGTGACAACGGTGTGATGGACCCGGCCGTGCTCGACAGCCAGGTGGCACGCCGTGGTCCGGTGCACCACTCGCAGCCGCGCATCGTCACCATCACCCAGTCCACCGAGAACGGCCGCGTCTGGACCCCGCAGGCCATCAAGGACTTCATCGACCACGCCCACGATCTGGATCTGCTCGTCCACATCGACGGCTCCCGCATCGGCAATGCGATTGCCGCGCTGGACATCTCTCCCCCGGACGCCATCGCCGACGCCGACATCGTCACCGTCGGCGGCACCAAGAACGGCATGCTGATGGGCGACGCCGTCCTGGTGCGCCGTCCCGAGCTGTTCGACGGAATCCACTTCGTGCAGAAGCAGATTGGTCAGCTCGCCAGCAAGCAACGATTCATCGCAGCTCAGTTCGAGGCGATCCTGCACGACGGGCTGTGGCTGCAGACCGCCGCCCATGCCAACCGGATGGCCGCGCGGCTCAGTGCGGGCTTGCAGGCACTGGGGCTGAAACTGTCTTCCCCCACGGAGGCCAACGAGATCTTCGTCGACCTCGAACCGACTGCCTACGCGGCGGTCTCGGACGGATACGCCGCGCACCGGCCCGATCCGTTGCTGCCCACCGTGCGGTTCGTCTGCTCGTGGGCGACCAGCGAGGCCGAAGTCGACGGCGTTCTGGAACTCTTGTCGCCGATTTCCACCTGAGGGCAGTGGTTTCGGCGTTCGCACGGCCCTGGGGTCAAAAACGGCGCACCGCCGAACCGGCATGAACCCTCAGCTGTAGATCGGCTGCCCGTCGGCGCCCAACCGGTACTCTTCTGTGCCCTCGTCGACACGGGCAGCGTCGGCACCCAGCGCGACAGCCACCTTGTTGCAGGCGTTGCGCATGACGTCGAGGGTCAATTCGACGGCCTCGTCCTGCGAAAAGTGTTGACGCAGTTCGTCACCGGACACCAGCGCGGGGGTCCAGACGAGCGCGTCGACATAGCGCAGCGCGGCCTTGTGCCGGTCGGACAGATCGGAGTTCTCGAAGTCGTCGATGCCGTCATAGTCCGATTCGGTGGCGCCGGCCTCCAGCGCCGCGGCCTCCCGCAGCGACTTGCACAGGCGGCAGTTGTGCTGTCGCGCCCCGCGCAGCCGCACGATCTCGGAGGTCACGGGGTCCAGTTCGCGCATCCGGCCGACGGCAGGGACGAAGGTGTCCAACACGTAGTCCGCCGGGTTGGTGTCGTGATCCCAGTCGACGGGGCCGGCCGGCCATTCCACGCCCAGCGCGAAGAGGCCGGCGCGCATCCGCGGCACGAAGTCGGCCACGTAGATCAGAGTCGTCACCGTGAATACGTCGCGCCCGAGCAGATCCGAGAACGCAGCCCGCTGCGCGTTGGTGATGCCGGTGACGTCGACGCTGAACTGCTCGGCGAACTCGGTGACCATCGGATCGACGGCACCGCCACGGGACTCGGCCGGCAGGGGCGGCAACCCCAGGGTCGAAGCACATACTTCACGCACCGCGGCATTGATATCGGCCAGCCGCGGCGGCGATACCGCGACCAGGCCCGTCAACTCGCTGAGCACATCGGCAGACACACCGGCAGTATCCATCAACAACGGCCACTTCGTGCGATTACCCGGACTCCGAATCCAACACCTCCAGGCCGGAGGCATAGCTCTCCTTCACCACGTCCAGATGGACCCAACTGTCGACGACACCGACACCGGCCAGCCCCCGCGCACGGCGTCGACGATCTCGACCAACTGCGCGGCCGAGAACACCTAATCGGTGCGCCGTACCCATGGCCAGGTCATGAGCGCCCACACCCCGGCGACCAAGGAGCTGGCCACCAGGACGTAGACCGGCCACGGACCCATCACGTCGAGCAGCGACGCGGTGGCGGGTTTGGCGTTGAGGAAGCCGTAGTTGGTTCCCGCGACGCCGTTGAACACCATCGTGACCCCCGCCCACACCGCGGTCACCACCACCACCAATCGATAGTCCCGCCAACGCGGGCGCATGCCCCGGCCCCAGGTCAGATAGATTGCCGCCCAGACCACGAGCAGGTGAATCGACCAGAACGCCAGGAACTCGTAGTGCGGAAAATCGGGGCTCTTGAGCACCGGCGAGATCAGCGCCTGCGTGCTCAGCACCAGACCCCAGTAGTAGGTGAGCACGTATGCCCAGTGCCGCTGCGACCACAGCGCGTACGCGCCGACGACAGTCGCCAGGTCGGTCAACCGCAACGGCACCGAGCGTTCGATGGACGGCGGGATGAGCGTGTAGGTGAGCATCGCGACGTAGATGGCGGCCGTCAGCGCACCCAGAACGCGGCCGAACGACCGTGCCTGGTGTTCGGTCTGCCGCCGACCGAGCCAGACCACCAGCGCCGCCCCCACAAGGAACACGGCGATGGCGGCCCAGTGCGACGGACCGTAAACCGTGAATTGCCGCTGAGACAGCACGCCGGCCTCCCTAGCTCATTGCGCTTGACTCACCGAGGACATGTGGAAGTCCGGGATCCGCAGCGTCGGCATGGATGCGCGGGTGGCCCAGTCACCCCACTCGCGGGGCAGGGTGACCTCGCTGATGCCGGCTTCCGTAGCGCGCCGCAACAGATCCAGCGGGCTCTCGTTGAACCGGAAGTTGTTCACCGCAGCTGTCACCTCGCCGTCCTCGACCAGGTACACACCGTCGCGGGTCAGCCCGGTCAGCAGCAGCACGGTCGGGTCCACCTCGCGGATGTACCACAGTGTGGTCAGCAGCAGGCCCCGTTCGGTGCCGGCGATCATGTCTGCCAATTCTGTTGTGCCACCGGTCATCAACAGATTGTCGGCGGGTACCGCGACCGGTGTGCCGTATTCGGCGGCCACGGCCCGCGGATAGGCCAGCGCGTTGACCACGCCGTCGCGGATCCAGTCCACCCGGCCGATGTCCATCCCGTTGTCGAAGATCGACACCCGCTCCGAGGAACTCGGTACGGCGACGAACGGTTGGCATGCCAGCGGCTGCGCGAACGGGTCCGAGTACAGGGTCAGTCCCAGATCGGTGAGCTTCTCCCCCACCCGGGTCCCGCCCGGGGCCGACAGCGCGGTGCGGCCCTCTTGTGCCCCGCGGCCGTCCATGGCCCAGGTCAGGTAGATCATCATGTCGGCCACCGTCGAGGGCGGCATGAGTGTCTCGTAGCGGCCGGCCGGAAGCTCGACCGTCCGCTGCGCCCACCCCAGCTTCAGCGACAACTCGTCGAGCAACGAATCAACCCGCACATCAACGAAATCCGGGGTGCTCACCCCGGCCCACACGCTGGCACCATCACGCTTGGCGTTGATCTCCACCGACCCGGTCGGCTGGGTGTAGCGGCGGCGCAATCCCGTCGAGGTCGCCACGAAAGTCGTCTCCATGACATGGCGGGCATATCCGTAGAGCTGGTCGGAGCCCGCGAACCCCTTGGCCAGATCATCGGCGATGCCGGTGAAAATTTGCGCACCGGTGCCCACCAGCGGCGCGTCCCAGTCGGAGGGCACCCCTGCGCCCGGCCACGGCGGTGCGGCATCCCGGGCCTCGGGCGAGGCCGCCGCGGCACGCTGGGCGGCGGACACCAGGTCGGGGATGACCGCAGGATCCACCTCGGTGGAGCGCACCGACCCGACATGCGCCGTGCCGCCGCGGCGCACGATCGAGATCACCGTGATGGTGCGGCTGACCGTCTCGCCGTTGGTCGTCATCGAATTGCCGGACCACCGCAGCGACGCGTCGGACCGGTCGGTGACCAGGACCATGGTTTCCGTGCCCGGATCTGCTGCGCCCAAGGCGATGTCGACGACCTGCTGTGCGCCGATCATCGGCCGCCCTCCGTCCGGGTGTTCAGTACGTTGATGCCGCGGAACAGTGCACTCGGGCAACCGTGGCTGACCGGGGCCACCTGCCCGGGCTGGGCCTTGCCGCAATTGAAGGCGCCGCCCAGGCGCCAGGTCGACGGACCGCCGACGGCTTCCATCGCACCCCAGAAATCGGTAGTGGTGGCCTGGTACGCCACGTCGCGCAATTGCCCGTCCAGCCGGCCGTCGCGGATCCGGTAGAAACGCTGGCCGGTGAACTGGAAGTTGTACCGCTGCATGTCGATTGACCACGATTTGTCGCCCACGATGTAGATGCCGTCAGACACCCGCGAGATCAGGTCGTCGGTGCTGAGATCCTCCGCACCGGGATGCAGGGACACATTGGCCATCCGCTGGATCGGGACATGGTGTGGCGAGTCGGCATACGAACAGCCGTTGGAACGGGCCTGCCCCAGGCGGGGAGCGAACACCCGGTCCAGTTGATAGCCGACGAAGACGCCGTCGCGCACCAAGTCCCAGCTCTGTGCGCGCACCCCCTCGTCGTCGAAACCGACGGTGGCCAAACCGAATTCGACGGTGCGGTCGGCGGTCACGTTCATCACCGGCGAGCCGTAACGCATGGTGCCCAGCTTGTCCGGAGTGGCGAACGAGGTCCCGGCGTAGGCCGCCTCGTAGCCGATCGCCCGGTCGTATTCGGTGGCATGCCCGATCGATTCGTGGATCGTCAGCCACAGGTTGGACGGGTCGATGACCAGGTCGGTGGGGCCCGCGACGACGGACGGCGCCTTGGTCTTCTCGGCGAGCAGGGTCGGGAGCTCGGCCAGCTCAGAGGTCCAGTCCCACACGTCATCACCGGTCAGGGCTTCCCAGCCCCGCGCCGTCGGCGGCGCCAGCGTGCGCATGGTCTCGAACGATCCGGCAGCAGAGTCGACGGCGACCGCCTCCATCGTCGGCATGACCCGCACCCGCTGCTGGGTGATCGAGGATCCGAACGTGTCGGCGTAAAAGGTCTGCTCCTTGACCGCATGCACTCCCGCCGACACGTGGTCCACGCCGTCGGCAGCCAGCAACCGGCCGGAGTATTCGCCGAGCAGCGCGATCTTCTCGGCCGCGGGGACGACGAACGGGTCGACGCCGTATTCGGACACCCAGGTCACATCGGTGTAGACCGGTTCACCTGCCAGCTCGATGCGCTCGGCGTTCAACGGAGCGAGCGTGGTGGCCACCTGCACGGCACGGCGGGCCGTCTCCGCCGCCACCTCGGGCGCGAGTTCGGCGTGAGACGCGAATCCCCACGCGCCGTCGACGATCACCCGCACCGCCAGACCCACCTCGCGGTTGACCACAGACATCTCCAACTCGCCGTCGCGCAATTGGATGATCTCGGTGGTGATGCGGTGAATCCGCAGATCGGCATAGCTGGCACCGGCGGCGGCTGCCGCGGACAGTGCCGCGTCAGCCAACTCGAACCGGGGCAGCTCCAGGAAGTCGGCGTCCACGCGTCGTTGAGCTGTCACGCCCCCACGGTAGCGGCGCCGCGAGGCGACTTGGCTCAGGTGGGAGTAATGCGGCTCAACCACGCCTCGACGTCACGGTGGCGCGTGAATCGGACGATGTGCAGGTCGGGCAAGTGTGGCCCATCGCAGGGATGGTGTCGCGGAGCTTGTTTCGGGTGCGGAATCCCCAGCGCAAGATGTGGTCCCGGTCGGTGAAAATGGTGCGCAGCGGCGGTTCGATGTTGCCGTTCCACAACTCGATCCGGCCGACGCGCCTGCGAAGGGTGCGACGCGTCAACTGGCGCATGGCCACCGGGGTCGGCAGGTCGAGCCACAGCAGCGTGTCCGCGCGGGCCACGATCTGGCCCCGCACGGCGCGGTACTGCCATTCGATCACCCAGGAATCCCCCGCGATGAACCGTTCGACGTCGCTGATGAACGTGGGGCGGGGCTCCCACCCGGGCCCGTGATACAGACTGTCGATCTCGACGTACGGCAGATCGAACTGCCGCGACAGCCGCGTCGCAAGCGTTGTCTTGCCCGATCCCGTCACCCCGGCCACGGCAATGCGCCGCGGCTCCCAGGTCACCGGATCTTGAGCCGTAAACACCGGATCGATCGTAGCGAGGCCTACCGTGTGGACATGACGAACCTCAGCAGGCGGACAGTCCTGGGTGGTGCGGCGGTGGCCGCCGGTGCAGCCGCGGTCGGATTCGGCGGCTACGAACTGCTGGGCAGACGCGGCCCGGACGCGGCCGGTCAGCCCAACATCCTCGTCGTCATCGTCGACCAGATGCGTGCGCCGCAGTGGTTCCCCGACACCCAGCAGCTCGGCGCGTTGTTGCCGAGCCTGGACCGGCTGCGCACCCGCAGCACCTCGTTCGGCTCGCACTACAGCGCGTCGAACATGTGCACGCCGTCGCGCGGGGTGCTGACCACCGGGCTGTACTCCCATCAGACCGGGTGCCTCTACACCGGCGAGGGCCCCACCGAGTCGACGCTGGCAGCCCGGTTCCCAACCTGGGGGACGATGCTGCGCGACGCCGGCTACCGCACGTGGTGGTGGGGCAAATGGCATCTGGGCAGCATGGCCGACAACACCCCCGACGGCCTGGACGTCCACGGCTTCTCCGGCGGCACCTACCCGTCCCCCAACGGCGCGCCGAACCAGGGTCTGCAGCAGGACCCGTCGATTGTCGATCAGTTCGCCGGGTGGTTCGACGCCCATGCAAACGAGGGACCGTGGTGCACCACCGTGTCACTGGTCAACCCGCACGACATCTGCTGGTGGCCGAAAAATGCACTGCCAGAAGATGTTCCGCACCGGTTCAGCGCGAAGCCGGCGAACTTCGAGACCGCAGATGACCTACGTCGACGCGGCAAGCCGCAGTTGCAGATCGACTACATGAACTTCATGTCGCCGCTGATGACCGGCGCGATGGACTACACCGGGCCCGAGTCAGCCGCGCAGTGGGCGCGATGCCTGGACATGTACCTGTGGCTGCATCAGCAGGTGGACACCCAGATCGGCCGGGTGCTGGACATCCTCGCCGCCCGGCCCGACATCGACGACAACACCGTCGTCGTGTTCACCTCCGACCATGGCGAGTACGCCGGCTCGCACGGCCTGCGCGGCAAGGGTGCCGCGGTCTACGAGGAGAGCATCCGGGTGCCGCTCTACATCCGTGACCCGTCAGGTCACCTGACGCCGGGTCCCGGCGACACCCGCACCCAGATGACCTCGAGTGCCGACCTGGCGCCGCTTCTGATGACCATCGCGCACGGCGGCGCGGGCTGGCGATCCGACTCCCGCTACTCCTACCTGGCGGGCCGCGCCGACATCGCCGGGATCGCCGCCGACGCGTCGGCAGCGGGCCGACCGTGGATCGCGCACGCCACCGACGACATGTCGGTGGAGGAGATGGCCGCGTTGATGAAATCGCCACTGGCGAAGAAGTTCTTCGGTGCTTCCGGTCCCCCGACCGAGATCCCAACCTCGGCACCCAGTCACATCGTGGCCGTGCGTACCCCTGAAGCCAAGCTCGGCATGTACACGTACTGGAAGCCCGGCTCCATGGACATCGACACCACGCGGCCCGTCCACCACGAGTTGTACGACTACGCAACCGATTCCGGTGTTCAGGAACTCGACAACCAGGCCGGGCGCAGTGCCAAACAGGCCGACCTGCAGGCACTGCTCGACCACGAGGTGATGCCCGAGCTGCGGGCCCCACTGCCGGGGTTCCTCGACGAAGCGCAGGAGCAGGGGCTGGCGAATATGAAGGAACTCGCCACGTTGCGCGGAGGCTGAGCCGACAATTCAGCACGGAGGCTGAGCCGATGGCTGAAATCGCTTCCCCGCGGCGCCTCACGTACTAGCGTCCATCCGACGGTCGTCGGTTCGCTAGGAGGTTGGCGTCATGCGCGTGTTGGTCACCGGCGGCACCGGATTTGTGGGTGGATGGAGCGCGAAAGCGATTGCCGACGCCGGTCATTCCGTCCGCTTTCTGGTGCGCAATCCGGACCGGTTGCAGACCAGCGTCGCCGCACTCGGGGTCGACGTCTCCGATCATGCGGTCGGCGACATCACCGACCGCGACTCGGTCATGCGTGCCCTCGAAGGCTGCGACGCCGTGCTGCACAGTGCCGCGCTGGTCGCCACCGATCCGAGCCAGACCGCGCAGATGATGAGCACCAACATGGACGGTGCGCGAAACGTCCTGGGCGGCGCCGCAGAACTCGGCCTCGACCCGATCATCCACGTATCGAGCATCACCGCATTGTTCAATCCTGACGTGGAGACGCTGGAAGCGGACCTGCCGGTGTTCGGCGGGACCGACGGCTACGGGCGGTCCAAGGCCCAGGTCGAGATCTACGCCCGTGGAATGCAGGACGCCGGCGCGCCGGTGAACATCACCTACCCCGGCATGGTCATGGGTCCGCCGGTCGGCAACCAGTTCGGTGAAGCCGGCGAGGGCGTCGCTGCCGCACTGCAACTCGGCGCGATTCCCGGTCGCAGCGCGGCCTGGACCATCGTCGACGGTCGTGACCTGGCAGCCCTGCACGTCGCGCTGCTCGAGCCCGGCCGTGGGCCCCGCCGCTATATGGCGGGCGGACATCGCATTCCGGTGGACCAGCTGGCCAAACTGCTCACCGAGGTCGGCGACAAGACCATGTTCGCCGTCCCGGTTCCCGACACCGTGCTGCGCGTCGCCGGGCAGGTGCTCGACCGGATGGGCCCGTTCCTGCCGTTCCAGACCCCGTTCACCGAAGCCGGGATGCAGTACTACACGCAGATGCCGGCGTCCGACGACTCACCGAGCGAACGGGACTTCGGTATCAGCTACCGCGATCCGCGAATCACCCTGGCCGACACGGTCGCCGGATTTCGCGGCCTCAACGGCTGACGGCCGGAAGCGGTCCGTCGAGGACCCGCTTCCGGCCGCCGGCCGTCGTTCAGTTGGCGTCAGTTCTCGCCGATCTCGGCTGCCGTCTGCACCACCGGTGCCGATGGTGCCGCACCTCCGAGCTGGCGGGCCGCGAAATCAGCTGCCTGGATTGCCATCCCGTTGTCCTTGTAGGAGCTGTGGGCGGCACGGTTCAGACCACCCGGGAAGCAGATGGGGTCACCCGGTGCGCACAGCTGGATGGTCTTGGCCGCGTAGGACGGGCCGATGGCGATGGGCGGTGCGCTACGGTCGGCCAGGCCCAGGATCCACTCGTCCGGCGTTCCGAACAGCGCCACGGCCGCGACGTGCGAGGCGACCGATGCAGGCATCGGGCCGCTGATGCCGGCGGGCAACACGAACCCTGCGGGCACACTGCCGGCAGTGGTGTAACCGGCGACCGCGGCGCCCTGCGAGTAACCGCCGAGCACGATCTTGGTCGCCGGGCAGGTGGCCGCGATCGACTGGATCCGGTTGCTGGCATCGGCGACGCCGTCGGCCGCCTGACCGAAGTTCAGCGACGCCGGGTAGTTCACCCCGTACACGTCGACCGTTTTGCCGGGCAGATCGGCGCTGAGAGCGTCGACGAACGCCTGCCCGGTGGCACCCACACCGGGTGCCTCGTTGGTGCCCCGGGCGAACACGACCTCGACATCGGCACACCCGTCGGCGGCATTGGCCGAGGCGATCGGGCCGGCCAGCGAGCCGAGGACCATGGCGGCCAGGGCGAACACCGTGAAGACCACGGACTGCGTCATCCTGGTGATCGAAGCGCCCGTTCGGGCTCGCTGCACTGCGCTCATGACATTCTCCCCAGTCCCTGTTAGCGGCGATTACCTGCTACAAGTGCCGGGCAGCGAATTCGATTCCGCAGCCGTCAAGTGATGTACGTCATCTGAGCAAATTTCGTGCGCCGGGATGGCGCAGCGGCATTCCGGCGTTGACGATGGGCACTCAGGTGCCCGGCATGGCGTCCGACGGTCACGAACCGCTTTAATGGCTCGATGGCCACCTCGCGTGTCCGCACCACCGCCCTGGGGTACGCGCTTGTCGCCCCCAGCCTGTTCGGCGTTGTCACCTTCCTGTTGCTGCCCATGCTGGTGGTGATCTGGCTGAGCCTGCAACGGTGGGACCTGCTCGGCCCGATCGAATATGTGGGACTGGACAATTGGGCTTCGGTGCTCACCGATTCGTCGTTTGCCAGGTCGCTGGCGATCACGCTGTTGTTCATCCTGCTGGTGGTGCCGACCCAAACCGTGCTGGGTCTGATCGCGGCGTCGCTGCTGGCCCGGGGGCTCCCCGGCACCGGGTTCTTCCGCACCGTGTACGTGTTGCCGTGGATCTGTGCGCCGTTGGCCATCGCGGTGTTGTGGAAGTGGATCCTGGCACCGACGGACGGGGCGCTGAGCACAGTGCTGGGCCGGCAGGTGGACTGGCTCACCGATCCGGGACTGGCGCTGCCGGTGGTGTCGGCCGTCGTGGTGTGGACGAACGTCGGTTACGTGACGCTGTTCTTCCTGGCCGGCATCCTCAACATCCCGGCCGACGTCCACAACGCCGCCCGTACCGACGGGGCCACCGACTGGCAGCGGTTCCGCCACATCACCCTGCCGATGCTGCGTCCGACCATGTTCTTCGTCCTGGTCACCGGAATTGTCAGCGCCGCCCAGATATTCGACACCGTGTACGCATTGACCGCGGGCGGCCCGCAAGGTCGCACGGACCTGGTGGCCCACCGGATCTATGTCGAGGCGTTCGGTGCGGCCGCGGTGGGCCGCGCCTCCGTGATGGCCATCGTGCTGTTCGTCATCCTCGTCGGCATCACCCTCCTCCAGCACATCTACTTCCGTCGCAGGATCAGCTATGACCTCACGTAACGCACTGATCTACGTGGGGCTGCTCCTCGGCGCGGTGATCACGCTGCTGCCCTTCGGGCTCGGGTTGCTCACCTCGTTCACCTCGGCCGAGCAGTTCGCGACCGATCCCCCGCTGTCGCTACCCACACCGCCGACGCTGGAGAACTACGTGGGGCTGTCCGAGGCCGGGTTCGGTCGCGCCATCTTGGTGACCGCGTTGATGACCGCCGTCATCCTGCTGGGACAACTGGTGTTCTCGGTGCTGGCCGCCTATGCCTTTGCCCGGCTGCAGTTTCCCGGCCGCGACGCGTTGTTCTGGGTCTACATCGCCACGCTGATGGTGCCCGCGACGGTGACCGTGGTGCCGCTCTACCTGATGATGGCCGAGGCCGGATTGCGCAACACCTTCTGGGCGCTGGTGCTGCCGTTCATGTTCGGCTCGCCATACGCGATCTTCCTGCTGCGTGAGTACTTTCGGTCCATTCCGCGCGATCTCATCAATGCGGCCCGCCTCGACGGCGCCCACACGCTGGACGTGATCACCCATGTCGTGGTGCCTGCGAGCCGGCCGATCCTCGTGACGCTGGCACTGATCACCGTCGTGAGCCAGTGGAACAACTTCCTGTGGCCGTTGGTGATCACGAGCGGCAGCAAGTGGCAGGTGCTCACGGTCGCGACAGCCGGTCTTCAGACGCAGTACAACGCGCAGTGGACGCTGGTGATGGCGGCGACCACGGTGGCGATCGTCCCGCTGATCGTGTTGTTCATCGCGTTCTCGCGCAACATCGTCCGGTCGATCGTCGTGACGGGGATCAAATGATCACCGAGATGCACACCAGGGCTGCCATACCGCGGCGGCAACAACCCTCACGTCGATCTCGCGGCAGGGAGCGGCCATGAGACGCTCCACCCTCCTGGCCGCAGGCCTCGCACTGACCATGGCCGTCCTGCTCGTCGCCGCCGTGCTGCTGGGCCACACGACCGAACCCGAAGGCCGCACCGTGGTCACCGTGCGCCTGTGGGACCCGCAGGTCGCTGCCGCCTACCGGGAGTCGTTCGCCGAATTCAGCAAGGAACACCCCGACATCGACGTACGCGTCAACACGGTGGCCTACTCGGCGTACTTCGACAGTCTGCGCACCGATGTGGCCGGCGGCAGTGCCGACGACATCTTCTGGCTGTCCAACGCATACCTCGCCGGCTATGCCGACAACGGCCGACTGCTCGACATCGGACAGACATTGGGCGCCAACGCCGCCCGGGCCTGGGAACCCTCGGTGGTCAACCAGTTCACCCGGAACGACGCCCTGTGGGCGGTTCCGCAACTGACCGACGCCGGTATCGCGGTGTTCTTCAACGCCGACCTGCTCGACGCCGCGGGCGTGGACCTCGCCGAACTGACCACACTGCGGTGGTCGAACGGGCCCGACGACACCCTGCGGTCATTGGCGGCCAGGCTCACCGTCGACGAGCAGGGCCGCTCGGCGGGCACCGACGGTTTCGACGTCGGCCGCATCCGGCAGTGGGGCTACAACGCCGCCAATGACCTTCAAGGCATCTATCTCAACTACATCGGCTCGGCGGGCGGCATCTTCACCATCGGTGACCGCTTCGCATTCGACAACCCTCAGGCCGTCGAGGCGTTCAAATATCTGGTCCGGCTGATCAACGAGGATCACGTCGCGCCACCGGCCTCGGCCACCAACAACAACGGGGACTTCTCCCGCAACACCTTCCTGCAGGGTCGGATGGGCCTGTTCCAGTCAGGAACCTACAACCTGGCCGCCATCGCGAACCAGGCCCGGTTCCGGTGGGGCGTGGCGATGCTGCCTGCGGGTCCCAAGGGCCGCGTCAGTGTCACCAACGGCATTGCCGCAGCGGCCAACTCGGCGACCCGCCATCCCGATGCGGTGCGCGAGGTGTTGTCCTGGATGGGCAGTAAGCGCGGCAATGAATACCTGGGCACGAAAGGCGCCGCCATCCCGGCCGTGCTGCGCGCGCAGCCGGTGTACCGCGACTATTGGAAAGCCCGCGGGGTCGATGTCAGCCCGTTCTTCCGGGTGCTGCACGGGCCGCGGATCCCGGCGCCGGGGGCGGCCGGCTTCCCGGCCGGATACCAGGCCCTCAAACCGTATTTCGACGAGATGTTCCTGGGCCGCCTCGATGTCGAGAGGTCACTGGCCGACGCGCAATGGGCGGCCAACTCTGCGGCCGCCCGTTGACCCCGAGCGAATAACCGGCCCCTGACCTCCGGTGCGTCGCTTACATTGGGCTGATGCCCCAGCACACCAGTGCATCCCGCCGCCACCGCACGACGGTGGCGCTGATTGCCGCGGCCGTGTTGGCCGTCGCGCCGGCCTGCGCAGCCGGGCACTCCCCCGACACTGCACCGTCGGCACCTCAGAGCGATGCCGGATTCGCCCCGGCGGCCCCACCACCCGAAGCCGGCCCGGCGATGAAGAACGCGCCGGCACCGGCCGAGGTGAAGCGCGACATCGTCAAGACCGCGTCGATGTCGATCACCACCGGCAATCCGGCGGCGGTGGCGGACAAGGCCGTATCGCTGGCCACCGACGCCGGCGGCCGCGTGGACAGTCGCTCCGAGGATGCCGGCTCCAGCTCCGGCCGCGCACACATCTCCCTGGCATTACGGGTCCCGGCCGCCAAACTCGAAGGCACCCTGGACGAGTTCAAGAAGCTCGGCACGGTCCAGACCGTCGAGGTCCGCGCCGACGACGTGACCTCGCAGCGCGTCGATCTCGACGCTCGCATCAAGGCGCTGCAGACCTCGGTGGACCGGCTGCTCGGGATCATGCGGGACGCCAAGGATCCCGAGGCGCTGATCCAGGCCGAGAACGCGCTGTCGCAGCGCCAGGCGGATCTGGACAGCCTGCGCGCGCAGCGCACCCAGCTCGGCGACCAGATCGACTACAGCACGGTCAATCTCGACATCACCGCCGAGCAGATCGGCGGCCCGGCCCCGCAGTATCAGGGCTTCTGGGGTCAGGTCGAACGCGGGTGGCACGGCCTGGTCTCGATGGCGTCAGGGGCCGTGATGCTGTTCGGTCTGCTCCTGCCGTGGCTGGCGGCGGTCGTCATCGCTGCAGTGATCATTGTGGCCGTCGTCCGGCTCACGACGCGTCCCAGACGGACGTCAGCGACGGGGCAGGCTGGTGGGCAGGACGGTCAGCTCCAGGGCCAGAGCGCTGCCGCAGACCAGAACGAGGATGGCGAAGGCGATCCAGTCCCGCGACCGGGGTCGTGACGGTGCCGCCGAGATCTGGCCTGCCCCACCGCGTGCGGTGATGGCATCGCCCATCTCGTCGCCCCGGCGCAATGCCACGGTGACGGCGGCGGCCAGCAGATCGACCAGATTGGCCACCCGTTGTTTGCGCCGCGCCCGGAACGTCTCGGCCGGCTCGACGGGGCGCAGCCGGTGCGCCGCGTACAACGTGCGAAACTCGTCGATCAGCATCGGAAATGCGCGCAGTGCCAACGCAATCGTCACCGCCCAGTCATTCACCGGGATGCGAAACAGCCGTAGCGGCCGGCCCAAAGTGGCCACGGCAGGGGCGATGTCGGCGACATTGGTCGTCCAGGAAACCAGCGCGCCGAGCCCCAACAACACGATCGCCAGGGCCGTGACGCGCAGGTAGTTCAGCAGCCCGCCCAGACCGATCTGCACCGACCCGATGTCGATCACCGGCGAACCACCGGCCAGTGCGGCAAGCGCCCCGCCCAGCAGCACCAGAATCCACAGAAAGAACGGGATGGACGGCAGCACGCCGCGCGGAATGTGCGCCAGCCGTGCCGTCACCAGGACCAACACCGCGACGGCTGCGATCGGCACCCATCCGGGATAGAAGGTCAGCAGCAGGCCGATGCCGGCGACGGCGAGCAGTTTGGTGCCGGCCCACAACCGGTGGATGACGGTGTCGCCGGGAACCGGACGCAGCAGCACGACGGGTTTGCGTTGTCCTCGTGTCGGCGCGGTCATCGGGTACCTCCGGCAGCTGTCGGGGTCAGGGCGAGTTCACCGCGGTGCAGGTGCAGCGTGCGCGGGCACAGGCCCTCCAGGCCGGTGAAATCGTGCGAGATGACGACGACGGTCAGCCCGTTGTTGTGCCGCAGATCCTCCAGCAATCGCAGCAGTCCGCGTTGGCTGGCCGCGTCCAGTCCGGCCAGCGGCTCATCGAGGATCAGCGCGCGCGGCGACCGGGCCAGCAACCCGGCCAGGACGACGCGACGCATCTGACCCCCCGAGAGCTGGTCGATGCGGCGCTGAGCCAGTGCCGCATCCAACCCGACCATCTCCAGTGCGCCTGCGACGCGGTCCTCCTCACGCGCCGAGAAGCCTGCAGCCGAGGCGATTTCACGTCCGACGGTGCTGCGCATCAACTGCAGGCGGGCGGCCTGGAATGAGATCGCCACCGAGCCCACCTGCTGCGCGACCGGCACCCCGTCGAGTAGACAGGCGCCGTAGGTGGGAACCGTCAACCCGGCCATGATCCAGGCCAGGGTCGATTTGCCCGAGCCGTTCAGGCCGTGCACCAGGACACCGTCACCCTCGTTGACCGTGAACGTGATGTCACGCAAAGCCGTTTTGGCCCAAGGGGTCCCGCTGGCGTATTCGTGTCCGACACCGGTCAGCTCCAATACCGGCGCACTGCCGTGAGCGACGGGGGTGGCTGCCACCGGCACCGCCGAGGTCTGCACCATGTCGGTGTTGTCGGCGGTGCCGCCGTTGCCGCTGAGCTTCACCGTGCGGTCGGCGGAATCGGCCTCGTCGTTGTAGTGCGTGATGTGCACCAGCGACATCTGGTGATGCTCGGTCAGCCCGGACAACACGCTCATCAAGGTGTCGCGGCCCTGTTGGTCGACCATGCTGGTGACCTCGTCGGCGATCAGCAGCGAGGGGTCGCGGGCCAGTGCCCCGGCGACGGCCAGGCGCTGCAGTTCCCCACCGGACAATCCGCCGGTGTCCCGCTCGGCCAGGCCTTCGAGCCCCACTTCACTCAGCAGTCGCTCCACGTCGGCGGTCGCGCCGACGGGCAGCCCCCACACCACGTCATCGGCCACCCGGGTGCCCAGCACCTGGCTTTCGGGATGCTGCATCACCACGGCGGTGCCGCCGATGCGGCCCAGCCCCACGGCGCCGGTCCGTTCGATGCTTCCCGAGGTGGGTTGGCGTCCGGCCAGCATCAACATGAGAGTGGTCTTGCCCGAACCGTTCGGGCCGGTCACCGCGACATGCTCGCCGGGCTGAAGTTCCATCGACACCGGGCCCAGCGCGTCACGCTCGACTCCCGGGTAGCGGAACCGCACGTCGGTCAGCCGCGCCGGGACGGGGGCGATCGCCGCCCCCTCGTCCTCGTCGTCGGCATCGAGCTTGTGGACGTCGGGAACCCCGAGCAGCCGGGCCAGGATCCGCGAGAGCGCCCACCACCCGACCATGCTGACCGAGGTGATGCTGGTGATGCCGAGGAACAGCATCAGCACCGGCCAGTAGTCGAGCATCGTGGCGAAGATCGTCCTGAGCGGTTCGGCCGCCACGTCGATCACCGGGATGCGCTCCAGCACCTTGACAATCCCCTCGATGCCCGCGCTGAGCGAGTCGAAGATCAGGCTGCGCAACCTCGTCAGCACTGTCAGCGCCACGATGATCGCGGATCCGAACAGCGCCCCGGCCACGATGGCGGCGGCGAACGCCGTTCCGGTGCCACGGCCACGACGCTTGACCACGCCGGTCAGTCCGCCGATATAGGCGCAGTCGATGACCGTCATCGCCCCGCCCATGCCGGCTATCAGGAAGGCGATCGTGCCCGCGGCGACGGTCGCGGCGAGCAGCACCCGCAACCGGTAGCGGTAGGCCAACAGGCCCATGGGCACCGTTCCCAGCACCGAGAGCCCGGCCGCGAACGGCACCACCACGGCGATGATCGCGGTGGCCGCACAGAGCGCCGCCATCACCGAAGCCTGCGCAAGCTCGCCTGGGGTGAGGCCGCGCCGAGGCGTCGTCGCCGGGGGGTTCGCGGTCATCGTTCGATTCTGCCAGCCGCGATCGTCACCGTCGGATCCCCGTCGTGTGACCGAGCGCACGCCCGAGGACTAGACTACATAGCAAATCTATGTAAATATGGTCGTCATGCCGACCCCGACCGAGGATGTCACGGTAACCGACGAAACCGCGCTGGGCGCCGACCTGCTGTCGGTCGTCGCCCGGTTGAACCGGCTGGCCACCCAACGCGCCCGGCTGCCGCTGCCGTGGGCCCAGGCCCGACTGCTGTCCACGATCGAGGACCAGGGCGAGGCACGCATCTCCGACCTCGCCCTGCTCGATCACTGCTCGCAGCCGACCATGACCACCCAGGTCCGCCGCCTCGAAGACGCCGGCCTGGTTACCCGCACCACCGATCCCGGCGATGCCCGCGCGGTGCTGATCCGGATCACCGAGCAGGGCCGGCAGACCCTGGACCAGGCCAGGGCAGATCGCGCCGCCGCGATCAATCCCCGGCTCGAGCGGCTCAGCGCCGAGGAGCGCCGGACGTTGGCAGCCTCCGTCGACATCATTCGACGGTTGCTCGCCGACGTCGCCGAGCATCCGCTCTCGCACGAAAACTAGTTAGGAGTTACCGCCCCGATGTGGCGCCAACCCAAGGCCGTATGGGCCGTCGCTTTCGCCTCCGTCGTCGCCTTCATGGGCATCGGACTGGTCGACCCCATCCTCAAACCCATCGCCGACAACCTCGACGCCTCGCCTTCGCAGGTGTCGTTGCTGTTCACCAGCTACATGGCGGTGATGGGCGTGGCGATGCTGATCACGGGTGTGGTGTCCAGCCGCATCGGCCCCAAACGCACGCTGCTGCTCGGCCTGGTGATCATCATCGCCGGCGCCGGTCTGGCCGGGATGAGCGACACCGTGATGCAGATCGTGGGCTGGCGCGCACTGTGGGGCCTGGGCAACGCCCTTTTCATCGCCACGGCGCTGGCCACCATTGTCAACTCCGCGAAAGGCTCTGTGGCGCAAGCCATCATCCTCTATGAGGCGGCGCTGGGCCTGGGTATCGCGATCGGCCCGCTGGTCGGCGGCGTGCTCGGCTCGATCTCCTGGCGGGGCCCGTTCTTCGGCGTCTCGGCGCTGATGGCCTTCGCCCTCGTGATCACCGCATTCCTGTTGCCTGCCACGCCGCGCGCCGAACGTGCCACCACACTCGCCGACCCGTTCCGGGCACTGCGCCACCGCGGACTGCTCGGCGTCGCGATCACCGCGCTGCTCTACAACTTCGGCTTCTTCACGCTGCTGGCCTTCACCCCCTTCCCGCTGGACATGACCGCCCACCAGATCGGGCTGATCTTCTTCGGCTGGGGCCTGGCACTGGCATTCACCTCCGTGGTGGTCGCCCCGCGGTTGCAGCACCGCTTCGGCACGGTGCGGGTGCTCATCCTCAACCTGCTGGCGTTCACCGCGGTGCTGGCCGTGATGGCGGTGTGGACGGACTCCAAGACCGTCCTGGCATCGGGTGTGGTGATCGCCGGCCTGTTCATCGGTATCAACAACACGCTCATCACCGAGACCGTGATGAAGGCGGCCCCGGTCGAACGCGGTGTGGCCTCCGCGGCCTACAGCTTCCTGCGCTTCGGCGGCGCCGCCGTCGCGCCGTGGCTGGCCGGGGTGCTCGGCGAGCAGGTCAACGTGCATCTGCCCTACTGGGTGGGCGCGGGCGCGGTGCTGGCCGGCGCCGGTGTGCTGACCCTGACGCGGCCACACCTGGTCGGGATCGATGTCGAGGAGTCCGAGCTCGACGAGCTGACCGACGAGGCCACCGCGGTCACCGTCGGCAGCGACACCTAGCCGCCAGGGGGCGAATCCCACCCCGACCGCAGGCAAAGCTCCCCACAATGGGTGACATGTCGCAACAGTTCGACGGCGAGGCCCGGTTGTCCTGGGTGCTGGCGGGCCTGGCCGGAGTGCTGGGGGCAGCCGCGTTCACCCATTCGGCCGGATATTTCGTCACCTTCATGACCGGCAATACCGAGCGGGCGTTCCTCGGGCTTTTCCAGGGCGAGGAGTGGCTGGCGATCGGCGCTGCGCTGCTGTTGCTCTCCTTCGTCGGTGGAGTGGTGATCGCATCGTTGTGCCGCCGCCACCTCTGGGTCAATCACCCCCACGGCGCGACGGTGCTGACAACGCTTGCGCTGGTGGTGTCCACCGTGGTCGACCTGCTCGAGCGCGGCTGGTCGGCCCGCGATGTTCCGTACGTCCCAATCCTGTTCGTGGCCTTCGGCATCGGCGCATTGAACACGTCGTTCGTCAAGGACGGCGAGGTGTCGATCCCGCTGAGCTACGTGACCGGGACCCTGGTCAAGCTCGGACAGGGCATCGAACGCCACATCAGCGGAGGACAGCTCAGCGACTGGCTGGGCTATTTCATGCTCTGGTCCGGATTCGCCGGTGGCGCCATCGTCGGCGGCTTCATCAGCGTGGTCGTCAGCGGCTCTCAGATGCTGCTGGTGGCCACCATCGTCTGTGCGATCACCGCGGCCTACACCTACTTCTACTTCGATCGTCACGCGTTGTTGAAATAGCGCTCTTGCCTGCCCACTCGCTCGCTCGCTCGCTCGCCGAGATTGACGTGAGGGTCGTGATTCGGCGAGTTTCACGACCCTGGTGTCAATCTCGACGCGCCAAACGTACTCACAATGCGAACAGCAGGAACTGCGTCACCTGGGTGGGTGAGAAATTGTCGTCGCTGACCGCGATCACCGATTGTCGACCATCGGCCAGCCTGGGCCCCAACGTAATTCCCTCGATGTTGTCCAGGGGCGTCAGACCCGGCGTGGTGGTCAGATCCGCCAGCAGCGTTTTTGTCATTTCGGTGGAGCCCTCGACCACCTGTGCCCGGTAGATCCGCACCGCGACGTGCGTGCCGTAGCCGCGCTCGACCACCAGAAAGCTGCCGTCGTCGAGCGCCACCAGATCCGACAACCCGTTGTCGCCACCCGGGCCGGCGCTGACCGGGTCCAGCGGATAGGTGTACTGGCCGTCGACCGCCCCGGACTCCGCGTCGAAGCGGACAACGCGGGTCAGCGCACCGTGCTGCTCATCCGGCGGCGGGCCGTCGTCATAGCCGGGGCCCTCCATGGCGGCCCAGAGATACCGCCCATCCGGTGTGAGGGTGAGCCCTTCCAAGGTGCTGTTACGCCGGGCACCGTGCTCGTCGGCCGACATGTGCAACCCGTCAGGCAGGGCGAACTCACCGAGGAAGCTGCCGTCGAGGCCCGCGGTCCGCACCCACGGGTCGAGCAGGACCGGCGCACCCGGCCCCTCGACTCGCCGCTCCCCCTCGCTGGTCCAGTACAAGCGCTGTCTGCGCGCATCGAAGGCAATGGCCTCAGGGTCGGGCGGCACCACAGGTGGCCGCACATCGACGTTCAACGCGCCGAACGGCCGGGTGTCGCGGTCCAGCCACGGATGGGTGCTGACGAACTCCACATCATCGATGCTGTTGTCCGACAGGGTGATCCGTGCAGTGTAGAAGCGGGCCGGATTCTTGGCGGAGCGGTCGTCACTGACGATGTAGTACAGGTCGGCGGCCGGGTCGTAACTGATTCCCGACAACCCGCCGATCACCGTGCCGTCCAGCATCGCGCCGTGAGCCACCTGACGCTGGCCCAGATAGTCCAGTTGCGGGGTGGCCTGCGCCGGGCCGCACGCCGACAACACCAAGGAGCCGGCCAACAGGATTCGGCGCAGCATCAGGTGATGACGGCGCCGACCAGGATGCCGACGGCGTAAGTCGCCGCGATCGCGATGGCGCCGAACACCAGTTGCCGCAGCCCCGCGACAGCCACCGGCTTACGGGTGAACTTGGCCGCCACGGCGCCGGCGATCAGCAGACCCACCCCACCGCAGGCCAGGCCGGCCCACAGTGATTCGAAGCCGAGCAGGTACGGGATGAGCGGGACGATCGCTCCGATCGCGAACAGTACGAACGACGATCCCCCGGCCACCCACGGCGACGGCTTCTCGGTGGGGTGCACACCCAGTTCCTGCACCAGATGAAAGTTCAGTGCCCGGTTCTCGTCGCGGTGGATCTCCTCGCCGGCCTTCGCCGCTGTTTCGGGCGTCATCCCCATCTCCTGAAGCATGGCCACGAGTTCGGCCTGCTCGGCGTCCGGGTTCTTGCGGAACGACTTGCGCTCGACCTTGACCTCGGAATCGACCTGCTCGTTGGCAGTGGTCACCGAGGTGTATTCGCCCAGAGCCATCGAGAAGGCACCGGCCAGCAGGCCCGCCACGCCGCTGAGCACCACGGTCTGGGCCGATGCGCTGGCCCCGACACCGGCGATCAGCGCGGTGTTGCTGACCAGACCGTCCATCGCGCCGAAGGTCGCCGCGCGCAACCAGCCTCCGGTGACGTCGGCATGGCGGTGATAGCTCACATGCGGCAAACCGGTCGGAGACAGTGACTTACCGATGGAGTCCGGCATGGCGCCAGTCTTTCGCGGCAAGATCACGATTGTCCAGGAAGGGTTGCCTTCCCCACCGATACCGGGGCAACCGTCGTAGAACCACCGCCACACGCGTTACCGTCGGATATGACCTCTACTGCCGAACATCTGCGAAATGCGCTGGACGGCCGCTGGCGCGACGTCAAGAACGCCATGCGGGCCAGGTTGTCGGACGAGATCTTCCGACCGCACTACACCCCCAATACGGTGATCGCCCGCGCCAAGGTGGGCGAGCAGCTCAAGATCATGGCCGCGGCCGGTGCTGCCGAGGACGGCTTCCGCAAGGAGCACGGCGGCAACGGCGACGTCGGCGCGGCCATCACCCAGATCGAGATGCTGGCCATGAGCGACCTGTCCCTGATGGTCAAGGCCGGGGTGCAGTGGGGCCTGTTCGGCGGCGCCATCGAGAACCTGGGCACCGAGCGCCACCACAAGGCCTATGTCCGGCCACTGATCGACCTGGACCTGTTGGGCTGTTTCGCGATGACCGAGACCGGTCACGGCAGCGACGTGCAGTCACTGGAAACCACCGCCACCTACGATCCGGCGACCCAGGAATTCGTCATCCACTCCCCCACCCCGACCGCGCGCAAGGACTACATCGGCGGTGCCGCCGAAACCGCCCGGGTGGCAGCCGTATTCGCACAATTGATCACCCCGGACGGAGAAGGCCACGGCGTGCACTGCTTCGTGGTGCCGATCCGGGACGACGAGGGCAACGATCGGCCCGGCGTGACGACGTCGGACTGTCATTACAAGGGTGGCCTGCCCGGCGTCGACAACGGGCGCATCGTGTTCGACCACGTGCGGATCCCGCGGGAGAACCTGCTCAACCGCTATGCCGACGTGGCCCCCGACGGCACCTACAGCTCACCGATCGAGAACGCCGGGCGCCGGTTCTTCACCATGCTGGGCACCCTGATCCGCGGCCGGGTCACCGTCGGCGGCAGCGCCGCGGCAGCAGCGCGGGTGGCACTGGACATCGCCACCCGGTATGCGTTGGAACGCACGCAGTTCGAGGCGCCGAAGAGCACCGAGGAAGTCCTCATCATGGATTACCTGGTGCACCAGCGCCGGCTGCTGCCGCTGATCGCCAAGTCCTACGCACTGCAGTTCGCCCAGAACGAGCTGGTGGCCAAATGCCATGAGTTGCAGACCTCTGACGATCCCGATGCTGAGGAACAGCGCGAACTGGAGGCCAGAGCGGCCGGCCTGAAGGCCGCCAACACCTGGCATGCCAGCCGCGCCATCCAGGAAGCGCGCGAAGCGTGCGGCGGCGCAGGCTATCTCGCCGAGAACCGGTTGATCGCGCTGCGCGCGGACACCGATGTGTTCACCACGTTCGAGGGCGACAACCACGTGCTCACCCAGCTGGTGGCCAAAGAACTGCTCACCGCCTACGCCGACGACATCAAGGGCATGAGCCCGGTCGAATGGGTTCGGTTCGCAGCCAACTACGCCGGTGAGCGGGTGCTGAAACGCACTGCCGCGGAGACCATCATCCAGACCGTCCTGGACACCCGCCAGGACAACGAGGAGGAAGGCAGCCTGTTCAACCGCGGCACCCAGGTCAAGATGTTCGAGGACCGCGAGGAGTACATGCTGGCCTCGGTGGCGCGGCGGCTGCAGGGCAAGTCCAAGGAGATGTCGGCGTTCGACGCCTTCAACGCCGTGCAGGACCACGTGCTGCATGCGGCGCGGGCACACATCGACCGGGTCATCCTGGAAGCGTTCGTCGCCGGCATCGACGCCTGCGAGGACGAAACCGCGCGCGAACTCCTCGGCGACGTCTGCGATCTGTACGCGCTGTCGGTGATCGAGGACGACAAGGCGTGGTTCATCGAGCACCGCTACCTGTCCACCGAGCGCGCCAAGGCCGTGACGCGCGGCATCAACGAACGTTGCCGTTCATTGCGCCCGCACGTCGAAACCCTCGTCGACGGGTTCGGCATCCCCGAGCAGTTGCGCTACGCGGCGATGCTCGACCCCGCCGAGCTGGTCAACGGCTGAGTCGCCTCAGGGCTTCGGAATCGGGTCGACGGCAACGAGTTTGCCGTCGTCCCCGATCCGGAACCGCACGGTGGCGATACCGGTCGGCGACTTGGGCGAATCATGGCCCTGCTGCCACTGGTAGTTCACCACCACACTGTCATCGGCGTTGGTGACCACATTGATGTAGGGGCGCGGCTCCGGGGTCGCCGGGCCGATGGGGGTCTGCCGGTCGAAGAACAGCAGCTGCCCGACGCTGTTGGGCTCGGGGTTGGTCTGGCCCACCTGCACCCAGTACAGGCGGCAGTTGGTGGTGTGCCCGGCGCCGATCTGGGTCCATTCCTTACCCGCGGCAGGTGCCGGCAGCTTCGCGATCTGATCCGCGATCGTGTCAGCGCTGGGACCGTCGGTCGGTGCGCAGGTATCGGGTTTCGGCGGTGGCGCGGACGACGGTTTCCAGCCGCAACCAACCGCGAGGAGACCGATGAGGGCGACGATGGCGATCAGCCGTGGATACACGCCTCGAGGGTAGCGAATAAGACCGGCTCAGCGAGTGGGCTGACGGCGGCGCGCCGATAGGTGACACTGTTTGCGATCTGACCCACGATCCGGCTCGCGACCCGTCAAAGGACCACCGCGTGCGACCACTGACCCCAAGGAGACACTGATGGCTTGGTTCCTCGCCATGGAAGGCCCCGCCAACAAGGCTGTGCTGTACCAACTGCAGGAATCGGTCAACGTCCAACAGATCGCCGAGGAGATGGCCAGCGCGGCCACCCTCGATCGCGCCGTACCCGTCCCCGCCGTGCTGGCCAACAACCGCCAACAGGTGACGGTGTACGTGCGGCCCGCGGCCTGGGGCGTGTGGACGTTCTACCAACTGTCCGAAGAGGAGCGGAAAGCTCTCGCCACTGCGTCCAATCCACTGATGGAGGCACTTACCCAGGCGGCCCGTCAGGCCCAGACCCGGCCCCAGTCGTAACACTGGGCTTTGGAGAACTTGCTCCCCCGGATGGACTCGAACCATCAACCGCCCGATTAACAGTCGGGAGCTCTGCCAATTGAGCTACAGGGGACTACCTTCCGCGGAAGCTCCGCGGCCGAGCGTTGACTCTAGCGCACGGACCGCCGCTGCCGCCAACTCGCTCCCAGACGGGCGCGCCGGGGCGCCGGTGAGGCAGGATGGAGCACACAAACGCTGCCGTGTGGGAGGAACACTGTGATCCGCTATGCCGCCGTGATCGCCGTCGGCTACGTGCTGGGTGCCAAGGCCGGGCGACGCCGCTACGAGCAGATCGCCAGTACCTACCGCGCGGTGGCCGCCAATCCGGCCACCAAGGCGGTGATCGACGCCGGACGACGCAAGATCGCCAAGCAGGTCTCACCTGACCCGCAGTTCCTCACACTGACACCCATAGACGCAGAAACGTCGGTGTTCTCCACAAAGGAGAGCACCGACGGTTCGGCGAAAACTCGCTGGTAGGGGCTAACCGATCCCCTGATTGATCGACGTACCCGGCAGCAGCGGCCCGGTGACGAATCCGCCGTTGCCGCCGGTGCCGACCCACGGCGTTCCGATGTTGGCGGGCATCCCGTTGGAGTAGGACAGGCACTTGCCGTCCTCCTTGTTCCCGAACCAGGCCAGGCAGGCCGGCTGTGCCGAGACCTCGGGGCCGGACGCGGACGTCGCGAGGAACGCCGGGACCGCCGCAGCAGCCCCCGTGGCCAGCGCGAATGCGCCGACTGCGACGTAGCGCCGTGTCTTCGTGCTGAACAGTGTCACCGGGTTTGCCTCTTTCGCGTGTAGGGGCCCGACTGCGCCTCACCCTATCGCGATGTGGCTGATCACGCAGTCAGGTCGTCGCCGCTGGCCTGTTCGAGCAGGCTGCGCCGGTAGGACTCCATGGCCACCAGGTCACCGAACAGGGCGTGATATTCGTCTCCCTGTTCCACCGGCGACATGCGTTGCAGCTTGGACTTCACCTCGGCGATCTGGCGGCCCACCCACACTTCCTGCAGCCGGGCCAGCACGCTGCTGATGTAGCGCGGCAGGTGCTCGTCGTCCTCGACGTTGATGGCCTCCACACCCAGTTCGTTGACCAGGCTGGCCGCCGCCGGGGACGTGGTCTGCTCGCGGACGGCCTCGATCCACTGGGCCCCGGATCTACCCGACGCCACGCCGCCCGCCGCCTCCATCGCCGAACGCACCGCCGCGTACCCGGGATGGGTGAAGCTCTCGACGGTCAGCGAGTCGAACACCGGCCCGGCGATCGCCGGATACTGCAGAGCGGCCTTGAGCGCCTCGCGCTGCGGCCACAGCGTCGGATCTGTCGGGTCGGGCCGCTGCACGGGGACAGCCGCAGGACGGGCCTGTTGGCGGGCGGGCTGACGCCGCGAGTCCTTGCGGCCGCCGCTGGCTTCCTCCCGCACCCGGCCGAGCACCTGTGCGACGTTGTCCCAGCCGACCCACCCCGCCAGCTGCCTGGCGTACTCGTCGCGCAGCGTCTGGTCCTTGATCCGCGCCGCCATCGGCACGCAGCGCCGCAGCGCCGCCACCCGGCCCTCGGCACTGTCGAGGTCGTGTTCGGTCAGTGCGCTGCGAATCACGAACTCGAACAACGGAGTTCGCCGTGCCACCAGGTCGCGCACCGCGCTGTCACCGGAACGCAGCCGAAGATCGCACGGGTCCATGCCGTCGGGGGCCACTGCCACGAAAGACTGCCCGGACAGGTTCTGCTCGCCCTCGAACGCTTTCACCGCGGCGGCCTGGCCGGCGGCGTCACCGTCGAACACGTAGATCAGCTCGCCGCGGAAGAAGTTGTCGTCCATCATCAGCCGGCGCAGCATCGACAGGTGCTGCTCGCCGAACGCGGTGCCGCACGACGCCACAGCGGTGGTCACCCCGGCCATGTGCATGGCCATCACATCGGTATAGCCCTCGACGACGACGGCCTGATGCCCCTTGGCGATGTCACGTTTGGCACGGTCCAGCCCGAACAGCACCTGAGACTTCTTATAGAGCACGGTCTCGGGGGTGTTGACGTACTTGGCCTGGTTCTGGTCGTCGTCGAACAACCGGCGTGCGCCGAAGCCGATGGTCTCACCCGAGGACACCCGGATCGGCCACAGCAGCCGACGATGGAACCGGTCCATGGGCCCGCGCTTACCCTCGCGGCTGAGCCCGGCCGCCTCCAGCTCCTTGAACTCGAAACCCAAGCGCCGCAGGTGCTTTGTCAACGTGTCCCAGCCCGAGGGTGCGAAGCCACAGCCGAACTGGGCGGCCGCGGCGGCGTCGAAGTTGCGCTCGGTCAGGTACTTGCGCGCCTCGGCCGCTTCGTCTGAGGTCAGCGCCTGGGCGTAGAACTCCTGGGCCGCGGCGTTGGCGGCCAGCAACCGGCTGCGGCTGCCCCGGTCGCGCTGGACGTTGGTGGTCGACGCCCCGGTGTAGGTGACGGTGTAGCCGACCTTGTCGGCCAGCAATTCGACCGCCTCGACGAAGCTGACGTGCTCGATCTTCTGGATGAAGGCGTACACGTCGCCGCCCTCGCCACAGCCGAAGCAATGGAAGTGACCATGGTTCGGTCGCACGTGGAACGACGGGGACTTCTCGTCGTGGAACGGGCACAGGCCCTTCATCGAGTCTGCCCCGGCCCGCCTCAGCTGGACGTAGTCGCCGACGACATCTTCGATCCGAACTTTTTCACGGATGGCCGCGATATCGCGATCTGAAATCCGGCCGGCCACCGGCTCATTCTAGAGGTCTGGGCGAGCGCGCCTCGTGCACTCTCTCCAACCGGCTCTCGGTGTAGGACGCGATCTGATCGACCACCACCCGCAGCCGGGCTCCGTCGTCGGCTGCGAGGTCGAACTCGGGCGCGAACTGCGGGTCCAGGCTGCCCGGAGCCTGCGCCCACAACGCGAGGGCGACCTCGTGGATGAGCGTGCGCTGGTCGGCCTGGATCTGCAGATGCCGGTGATCGGACATGATGAACTGCAGCGCCAGCATCTTGAGCAACACCACCTCGGCGCGCACCAGCGGCGGCACCGATAGCTCGGCGTCGAACCTCCTCAGCGGCTTGTCCCCGGCGACTGCCCGGGTCCGCGTGATCGCCGCGTTGGCAAAACGGCCCACGAGTTCACTGGTCAGGGTCTTCAGCGCGACCGAGGACGCCAAGGTTCCGTCGTACTTGCCGACCGCGGCCACCACCGGAACCTGCGACAGCCGCTCGGCGGCGGCCAACAGGTCGTCGTGACTGACAGTGGGAAAGGACCGGGCGCCCAGATCCGCCAGTGAGGCGGCGGCACCGGGATCGCCGAGCACCCGCAGGTCGATGCGTCCGGAGATGACTCCGTCCTCGACGTCGTGCACCGAATAGGCGACGTCGTCGGCCCAGTCCATCACCTGGGCCTCCAGGCACGGCCGTTCGGCGGGAGCGCCGGCACGCACCCAGGCGGCGGCATCCGCGTCGTCGTCGTAGAAGCCGTATTTCTTGCGGGTGCCGAAGCTGGGCCACGGATACTTGGCCACCGCGTCCAGGGCGGCCCGGGACAGGTTGAGTCCGGCCGAACGCCCTTCGGCATCAAGGACTTTGGGTTCCAGCCGGGTGAGGATCCGGAAATTCTGCGCATTGCCCTCGAACCCGCCGAACGGTTTGGCGATCTCGTCGAGAGCGCGCTCACCGTTGTGTCCGTAGGGCGGATGCCCGATGTCATGGGCCAGGCCGGCCAGGTCCACCAGGTCGGGATCGCAGCCGAGTCCGATCGCCATACCGCGGCCGATCTGGGCAACCTCGAGCGAATGGGTGAGGCGGGTGCGCGGGGTGTCGCCGTGCCGCGGGCCGACCACCTGCGTCTTGTCGGCCAGCCGCCGCAGCGCCGCGCTGTGCAGCACGCGGGCCCGGTCGCGGGCGAAGGCGGTTCTGTGCTCGGTGTCGGTTCCGGGCAGCGCAGCACCCTTGGGCGCCTCGACCACCAGACGTTGCCGGTCGAAGTCGCTGTAGCAGGCCTGCGTATCCGCGTTCACCGACGCACAGTCTGCCAGGAAGCGACGCTGAGACCCCGCAGCGCACTAGATTGACGGTCATGCGCATCGCCCGTCTGCTGTCCATGCTGCTCGCGATCCTGATGACCGGACTGCTGGTCGCCCCCGGCGCTGCCGCCGAACCGCCGTTGCGGTTGCCCACCCAGCTCACCGACAACGCCGGGGTGCTCTCGGCGGCCCAGCGCGGCAACGTGCAGCGCGCCATCGACAAGCTCTACGACGAACGTCACGTGAAGCTCTGGGTGATCTTCACCGAGGATTTCTCCGGTCAGAACCAGTCCGACTGGGCACGGAACACCATTCGGCTGAGCGATTTCGGTGACGACGACGCGCTGCTCGCGGTCGCCACGGTGGACCGGGCGTTCTCCTTCCAGGTCCCCTCCACCGTCACCGACTCGGCCCGCGCCGACGACATCCGGCGCGACAGCGTCACCCCTGCCCTGCGTCGTGACGACTGGGCCGGCGCGGCCATCGCGGCGGCCAACGGATTGAACTCTGAACCGGAATCTCCTGCGGCAACGAGTATTTCGTGGCCCGGCATGCTGATCGCCCTCGGCGTGGTACTGGTGCTGGCCGGCCTGTTGTGGTGGTGGTCGCGCCGGCGCCAGGCCAAGCGCCGCCACGCCGAGTTCGAGGCCGCCAAGCGGGTCGATCCGACCGACGCCGCCGCATTGGCCGCTGTGCCGCTGGAGGCGCTCGACGAGCTGTCCCGCTCGATCGTCGTCGACGTCGACAATGCCGTGCGCACCAGTGAGGCCGAGCTCGAACTGGCCGTCGAGGAGTTCGGGGCCAAACGCACCGAACCGTTCAGCGCGGCCCTGGCGAACGCGAAAACCGCCCTGGCCCAAGCCTTCAACGTGCGCCAGACCCTCGATGACGATGCACCCGAGACGCCACTGCAACAGCGCGAGATGCTGACCCGGGTGGTGGTGTCGGCGGCCAGGGCCGACCGTGAGCTCGATGCCCAGAGCCAGGCGTTCGAGCAACTGCGCGATCTGGTGATCAACGCCCCGACCCGGCTGGATGCCATGACCCAGCAGATGGTCGACCTGACCGCCCGCATCGACCCGTCCCGACAGGCCCTGGACAACCTGCGCACCCAGTTCGACGCGACCGCGCTGACTTCGGTGGCGACCAACGTGGACACGGCCAAAGAGCGGTTGGCGTTCGCCGATCGCAGCATCACCTCGGCCCGCGGCCTGGTGTCCCGGCCCGCGTCCGACCAGACCGCGCTGGTGGACGCGGTGCGCTCAGCCGAGTCGGCCCTCGATCAGACCCGCACCCTGCTCGACGCAGTGGACAGCGCGGCCTCCGATATCAACCGGGCACTGGCCGGTCTGCCCGCGGCCATCACCGACATCCAAGCCGGTATCGACCAGGCGAATTCACTGTTGGCGCAACCCGGCACGCCGCAGGCCGACAAGCTCGGAGCAGCCCGTGACGCCGCGATGAGGGCTGCCGACGATGCGACGGCCGACGGGAAGGCCGATCCGCTGGGCACATTCACCCGGCTGACCAAGGCCGACGCCGAACTCGACCAGCTGCTGGCCGGCGTGCACGAACAGCAGGAGGCCGCCGAGCGGCTCGCCCGGGCTCTGGAGCAGGCCCTGTTCACCGCCCAGTCACGGATCAAGGCCGTGTCGGACTTCATCGAAACCCGGCGCGGCAGCATCGGCCCGGAGGCCCGCACCCGGCTGGCCGAGGCGCAACGGCAGCTGCAGGCCGCCGAAGCCAAGCGCGCCGAGAATCCCACCGAGGCGGTGGCGCACGCCAACGGGGCGTCGACGCTAGCCGCGCAGGCGCAGGGCCTGGCCAACGATGACGTGCGAGCCGCACAGCGGTCCTACACCTCGCAGTACGGCGGTGGCGGCGGGTCCGATATCGGTGCGGTGCTCGGCGGCATCCTCATTGGAAACGTCCTGCGCGGCGGTGGCGGCTTCGGCGGCGGGTACGGGGGCAGCTGGGGCGGTGGCCGCAGCATGGGCCGCCCGACCTCCTACGGCGGCGCGTCGCATTCGTCGGGCCGCAGCTACGGCGGCGGTGGCGGTCGCTTCTAGCCGGTCCGGTCCTGAAGGCTGACCTGCCCGCGCGGCACCGCCGTGCCGTCCTTGCGCTGGAAACCGATTCGGACAGGTTCTCCGGTGTCGGTGTCGATGAACCGGTACTGACTGCTGTGCGGACGCGGCCGATGAACGTGACCCCATTGGCCGATTGCAGCGAGCACCGAGACCAGTTCATGGCCGGCGTCGGTGAGCACGTAGCGGCTGCGGGTGCGGTCGCCAGGCTCCTGGTAGTCGACGACCTGCATGATGCCGGCCTCGACCAGTTCGGACAACCGCGCGCTCAGCACGTCTGAGGCGATGCCCAGCCGCTGCCGGAACTCCGAGAATCGCGAGCGGCCGAGTAGTGCTTCGCGAATGATCAGGATCGCCCAACGCTGGCCGAGCACCGACATGGTGCGGGCGATCGGGCAGACGTCGTCGGACCACGGATCAGTGCGCATACAAGAATTCTATCTGGGTTGGGAATACCTACCCAGCTGTTCTACCTTGAAGGTGACGTTGGCGCAGTCAACGAGCTCGAAGGAGAATCCAATGTCCCGACAGATCCAAGGTGCAACGGCAGTGGTAACCGGTGGCCAGAAAGGGCTGGGCAAGGCGATCGTGGACGAACTCCTCGTTCGCGGTGCCGCCAAGGTCTATGCCACCAGCCGACGTCCCGAGCCCAGCACCGACCCCAGGGTGGTCGTCGTCGAAGCCGAGGTCACCGACGGTGATTCCGTCGCGCGGCTGGCCGCACTCGCCGGCGACGCCACCATCGTGGTCAACAATGCCGGCGTGACCGGCGGAAAGTCACTGCTGCACAGCGACCTCGACGAAATCCGCTCTGTACTGGAAACCAACCTGTTCGGCCCCTTGCATGTGACGAGAGCCTTCGCCCCCCAGCTGGCCGGCGGCACGCTCGTCAACATCGCTTCGGTGCTGTCCTGGCTGCCCGGCTACGGCGCCTACGGCGTCTCGAAAGCGGCGCTGTGGTCGGCGACCAACTCTCTGCGCGCGGAACTGAGTGGGCAGGACACCGATGTGATCGGCGTGTATCTCGGGTACACCGACACATCGATGATCGCCGATCTCGACGTCCCCAAGAACGACCCGGCCGACGTCGCTCGCCAGATCGTCGACGGGATCGTCTCCGGCGCACCGGAAGTCCTCGCCGACGAATTGACCCGGCAGGTGCACGCGCCCCTGTTCCAGGCCTCGTAGGCAGGCGCCGCCATGTCGACATATCGCGCCTATCAGGTGACGGGCCAACAACAGTTCGAACTCGTCGAACGCGAGGTGGTTCCTCCCGGATACGGCCAGGTCCGGATCCGGGTACACGCCTGCGGGGTGTGCCACAGTGATTTCCTCGCCGTCGAGGGCCAGCGACCCGATCCGCAACAGCCAGTGGTCCCCGGTCACGAGATCGTCGGGATCGTGGACGCGGTGGGCGACGGGGTCACCGCGTGGAGCGTCGGTGACCGGGTCGGTGTGGGATTCCTCGGCGGGCAGTGCAACGAATGCGAGTACTGCCGCCGAGGCGATTTCGTCAATTGCACCGATCAGCCGCTCCCCGGCACCAACGCGGACGGCGGCTATGCCGAGATGGTCTACGCCCGGTCCACCGGCCTGGTGCGGGTGCCCGACGAGCTCGATGCGATCACCGCCGCTCCCCTGTTGTGCGCGGGTGTCACGGTGTTCAACGCGCTTCGCACGACGTCGGCTCCGCATGGTGCGCTGATCGGTGTCCAGGGCCTGGGCGGGCTGGGACATCTGGGCGTGCAGTACGCCAAGAAACTCGGCTATCGAGTCGCCGCGATCGCCCGCGGTTCCGAGAAGGCCGACCTGGCAACGACTCTGGGGGCTGATCACTACATCGACAGCGCTGCTGAGGATCCCGGTGCGGCGCTGACCTCCCTGGGCGGTGCGGCGGCCATCGTTGCCACCGCGGCCAGCGGTGCCTCGATGAGTCCGCTCGTGGCCGGGTTGCGCCCCCGCGGTCAACTGGTCGTCGTCGGTGCCGCACCGGACCCCATCGAGGTCAACACCGCCGACCTGATCTTCGGAGGCCGCAGCATCGTCGGCAGCCTCACCGGGTCGGCCGTCGAGAACGAGGACAATCTGGCGTTCAGCCTCTCGGCCGGCATCGCCCCCATGATCGAGGTGATGCCTTTCGAGGACGCCCCGAAGGCCTACGCGCACATGATGTCCGGCCGGGCCCGCTTCCGCGTGGTTCTCGAGATCGCGACGCCGCGATGACGCGGCACAGCAGTGCCGTCGAGCACCTCAGCCGCCGGCTACTGGTGGCCCTGCCCGACAGCTATGAGCGGGCCCTGCAGCGTTACGAAACCCTGGTGCCCGCATACGATCCCGCGGCCTTCGCCGCGGCATCGAACTGGGACGAGGTACTGGCCATTGCCAAAGAGCAGGCTCCGCACGGGTTCCTGCGCTACTTTCAGATCGATGTCGCGCCGGCAATGGTGGGCTCCGGTACCACCTGGCAATCCACCGAGTACCTGATGGGCAACCACACCATCGCTGAACGCATGTACCGCCACGATCCGTCGGTCATGCTGCATGCGCCGTTGCGAACGCTGCTGTACGAAGGTCCCCACGGAACCGTGCTTGCAATCGATCAGCCCAGCCTGTTGTTCGCCAGCTATGGCAACGCGGCGATCACCGCGGTCGGCCACCACCTCGACGGGTTGTTGGCGAGGCTGATCGAACTGCTCGACGGCGACGTCCCGGCGCAGCTGCTCGACGAAAGGGTCAGGCGCCCTTGAGCCGCACCGCCAGGTAGTCCGACACCTTGTCCAGTGCGATGCGCTCCTGGGTCATGGCGTCACGCTCGCGGATGGTGACGGCGTTGTCCTCCAGGGTGTCGAAATCGACCGTCACGCAGTACGGCGTGCCGATCTCGTCCTGGCGGCGGTAGCGCCGGCCGATCGCGCCCGCGTCGTCGAACTCGACGTTCCAGTTCCTGCGCAGCTCGGCGGCCAGGTCGCGGGCCTTGGGTGACAGGTCGGCGTTACGCGACAACGGCAGCACCGCGGCCTTGACCGGGGCCAGACGCGGGTCGAGCTTGAGCACGGTGCGCTTGTCCACCCCGCCCTTGGCGTTGGGGGCCTCGTCCTCGGTGTAGGAGTCGACCAGGAATGCCATCAGCGAGCGGGTCAGGCCGGCTGCCGGCTCGATCACGTACGGCACGTAGCGGGTGTCGGTGCCCTGGTCGTAGAACGACAGGTCCACACCGGAATGCTTTGCGTGCGTGGACAAGTCGAAGTTGGTGCGGTTGGCGATGCCTTCCAGCTCACCCCACGGGTTGCCGCCGAAACCGAACTTGTACTCGATGTCGACGGTGCCGTCGGAGTAGTGCGACAGCTTCTCCTTGGGGTGGTCGTACAGGCGCAGATTGTCCCGGTTGATACCGAGGTCGACGTACCACTGCAGCCGGGTCTCGATCCAGTACTTGTGCCACTCGCCTGCGGTCGAGGGTTCGACGAAGAACTCCATCTCCATCTGCTCGAACTCGCGGGTGCGGAAGATGAAGTTGCCGGGCGTGATCTCGTTGCGGAAGCTCTTGCCGATCTGGCCGATGCCGAACGGCGGCTTCTTGCGCGCGGTGGTGACCACGTTCGCGAAGTTGACGAAGATGCCCTGGGCCGTCTCCGGACGCAGGTAGTGCAGACCCTCCTCGGACTCGATCGGGCCGAGGTAGGTCTTGAGCATCATGTTGAAGTCACGCGGCTCGGTCCACTGACCCTTGGTGCCGCAGTCGGGGCAGACAATCTCGTCCATCGGCACCGAGTCGGGGTCATCGAGACCCTTCTTGGCCGCGTACGCCTCCTGCATGTGGTCCTGCCGGTGGCGCTTGTGGCAGTTCAGGCACTCCACCAGCGGGTCGTTGAAGACGTCGACGTGGCCGGAGGCCACCCACACCTGGCGCGGCAGGATGATCGCGCTTTCCAGGCCGACGACATCGTCGCGCCCGGTGACCATGGACTTCCACCACTGGCGCTTGATGTTCTCCTTGAGCTCGACACCGAGCGGGCCGTAATCCCACGCGGACTTGGTGCCGCCGTAGATCTCACCGGACTGGAAGACCAAGCCA
Source organism: Mycobacterium sp. 48b (assembly GCF_048282725.1). Classification (NCBI taxonomy): domain Bacteria; kingdom Bacillati; phylum Actinomycetota; class Actinomycetes; order Mycobacteriales; family Mycobacteriaceae; genus Mycobacterium; species Mycobacterium sp. 48b. Next base: position 3,153,472 of record NZ_JBLVUL010000001.1, on the reverse strand, counting down.
CGGCGTTTAGCCAGGTTCGCAACGGTATCGATGATGGATGCCACGGTGCATCAGAGTAGCGACCAGCCCGCCGCCAGCGATAATCCGCCGGGGCCGCGGGTGCAGTTGACATGCGATAACGTGCATGTATTCTGACCCGTAATCGAAACGATTTCCAATACCACGGTGAATCAACACGACGACGCACGCGAGCACAGCGCTGGCCCGGCGTTGGAAATGCCGTCGCGCGAGGTGCTCGACTCCGCAGGCGAGTTGCTGCGTGCGCTGGCCGCTCCGCTGCGCATCGCCATCGTCCTGCAGCTGCAGCAGTCTCAACGCTGCGTCCACGAATTGGTCGACGCACTGGCCGTACCGCAGCCCCTGGTGAGCCAGCACCTGCGGATTCTCAAGCAGGCCGGGGTGGTGGCCAGCGAGCGCGCGGGACGTGAGGTGCTCTACCACCTCGTCGACCACCACCTGGCCCACATCGTCGCCGACGCTGTCGCCCACGCCAGCGAGGAACCGCGGTGACGGGCGCGGTCCGGTCCACCCGGCAGCGCGCGGCCATCGCCGACCTGCTCAACGAGACCGACGGATTCCGATCAGCCCAGGAGTTGCACGACGAGCTGCGCCGTCGCGGCCAGGCCATCGGCCTGACCACGGTGTACCGCACCCTGCAGACCATGGCGACCACCGGCAACGTCGACACGTTGCGCACAGATACCGGTGAGTCGGTCTACCGGCGCTGCTCGGAGGACCATCATCACCATCTGGTGTGTCGGGCCTGCGGGGCGACTGTCGAGATTTCCGGAGGCCAGGTCGAGACCTGGGCCGCCGACGTGGCCCGCGAACACGGTTTCTCCGACGTCAGCCACACCATCGAGATCTTCGGGACGTGTGGCGAGTGCGTCGGCGAGACCGCGGCCAGGTCGTGAGTGGCCGATCCTCGGTTCTGACGACTGCGCCATGTCGAAGGTCTCCCATGGGCCCGCAACACCATTCACATTGATTAGACATGCTCTAGGTGGAAGTTCGCAGCTACCTGGTGGCTGCAATCCTCGGCATAAGCGCATCGAAGTCCAGGGGCCCTAAGGATCGCGCACCAATGTGAGCACCGCGCGCTCGGTCAGCGGCGCCAACTCGATGTCGCCCGGCGTCTGCGGGTCGATCCACGTCATCTCGGCGATCTCGGCCTGCGGCCGCGGCTCGCCGTCCAGGCGGACAAGAAACAGGTCCGCGGCCACCTGATGACCTGGTTCGTTGGCGGCCGGCGCAGTGTGGTGGCCGAGTGCACGCGACTCGGACAATCCGACCCCGAGTTCCTCACGGATCTCCCGGGCCAGCGCGTCGATCGGCTGCTCCCCGGGCTCGATCTTTCCGCCCGGCTGCATGAATGCCGTCGTGCCGCGCTTGCGGACCACCAGCAACCGGTCGTGCTCATCGAGCACCACGGCCGCGACGATGCGGATGACCGGTGCGGTCACGACATCAGGTCCCGGCGCACATCGGCACCGGTGGCCAGAACCATCAGGATCAGCGTGCGCAGCGCGTCGTCGGTGAGCCCGGCCGCCGGGAAGTTGTAGCGCAGCATCACGTCGGCAACCTTCTTGGCCGGCCGCTTGCGGGCAGCGCCCTTCGGTGTCGCGCCGTTGGTCGGTGTCTCGACCAGTTTCTCCACCAACACGACCGTGCCCAGCATGGTCTTGCTGGCATGGTCGGATACCCGTTCGCGAATCTTGTTGTTCAGCGGCAGATCCCAGGCCAACGGCTGGGTCAGCGAGACCATCTCCAGGTCCTCGGCGATCGCCACCACCCGCACCGAGGCCACCGAACCGTCGACCGTCACCGTCAGCGCGCTGTCCTCTTCCTCGACGACGGACATCACCTCGCCGAGCGCCGAGGACAGCCGCTGCAGTAGGCCGGGCATCTCAGGCCCTGCCGAAGCGACGGTTGCGGTTCACATACTCCTCGCACGCGGCCCACAGATCGCGCCGATCGTAATCCGGCCACAGCTTGTCCTGGAACACGAATTCGGCGTAGGCCGACTGCCACAGCAGGAAGTTGCTGGCGCGCTGCTCCCCCGACGTCCGGATGAACAGGTCCACGTCCGGGATGTCAGGGCGGTGCAGATGCTTGGCGAAAGATGCCTCACTGATCCGGCTCGGGTTGATCTTCCCCTCGGCGGCTTCGGCGGCCAGTGCCTGTGCGGCCTCGACGAGTTCGGTGCGCCCGCCGTAGTTCACGCAGTAGTTGACGGTGATGACGTCGTTGCCGACCGTCATCTCCTCGGCGATGTCGAACTCCTTGATGACACTGCGCCACATCCTGGGCCGTGACCCGACCCAGCGCATGTTCACGCCCATGGCGTTCAGGTTCTCCCGGCGGCGGCGCACCACCTCGCGGTTGAAGCCCATCAGGAACCGAACCTCTTCGGTGCTGCGCTTCCAGTTCTCCGTGGAGAACGCGTAGACGCTGAGGTGTTTGATGCCCAGTTCGATGGCGCCGCAGGTGATGTCGATCAGCACCGCCTCGCCCATCTTGTGCCCTTCGGTGCGGCCCAGGCCGCGCTGGGTGGCCCACCGGCCATTGCCGTCCATCACCACGGCGACGTGATTGGGCACCTGGTCGGCAGGAATCCGTGGCGCGACGGCCTTGGAGGTGTGCTGAGGCGGGCGAGCGAAGCGGCCATTGGTGCCGGCCGGGATCTCCGGGAAGACGACGGGCCAGGTCGAGGTGTCCGGGAAGACCGGATAGTCCTCAGGCGCCGGGGGCAGCTGTGGGTAGGTCGACTTGCCCCGCTTCCCGTCCTTCGTCAATGCCATGGCCCATATCCTGCCCGACCAGCGTCGCGCGCTGCTCGGCGACTGTCCGATCGATGCGGTACACCCGCTCGACCAGAGGCAATGTCCGCAGCTGGCGCTCCAGGTGCCATTGCAGATGCGCCGCGATCAGGCCACTGGCCTGACTGCGATGCCCCGACGAGGAGGCCTCGGCATACTCCCAGTCGCCCTCGTGCAGCGCCGACATCAGCTCCAATACCTGCTGCGGCGGGGTGCTGGATCCACTGGGCCGACAGTGCACGCACACACTGCCTCCGGCGGCGACGTGGAATGCCCGGTGCGGCCCCGGCGCGGCGCAGCGCGCGCACTCGGTCAGCGCCGGCGCCCACCCCGCGATCGTCATCGCCCGCAGCAGGTAGGAGTCCAGGACCAGTTCGCGGGCCCGACGCCCGTCGGCGATGGCCCGCAGCGCGGCCACCGTGAGCCGGTGCAGGTCGGGCATCGGTGCCCGCTCCTCCCCGGCCAGCCGCTCGGCGGTCTCCAACATCGCGCACGCACTGGTGTAGCGGCCGTAGTCACTGACGATGTCGGCGGCGAACGCGTCGATGGCCTGCACCTGGGTGACGATGTCGAGGTTGCGTCCCGGATGCAGCTGCACGTCGATGTGGGCAAACGGCTCAAGCCGCGCACCGAACTTGCTGCGGGTACGCCGGACCCCCTTGGCCACCGCGCGCACCAAACCATGGTCGCGGGTGAGCAGGGTGACAATCCGGTCGGCCTCGCCGAGCTTGTGCTGGCGCAGTACCACCGCCCGGTCCCGGTACAGCCGCATCGTGACAGTGTCGCACCATGGCCGGACAGGTTCCGTTATGCACCGCCGATATTCTCGAAAGTGATGGCCAAATCCGCGACTTCCGACCCTGGTTCTGTCATACCGTCGACCCCCTTTCCGACCCTGACCAATCAGCTCTATCAACTTGCCAGCGGCGCAGTCACATCTGAAGAACTGGTACGTCAGTCCTTACACGCCATCACCGCGAGCCAGTCCACCCTCAACGCGTTCCGTGTCGTACTGACCGAGCAGGCGCTGGCCGACGCCGCCAAGGCCGACACGGCTCGCGCGGCCGGCAAACAACTCCCACTGCTGGGAATCCCGATCGCGGTCAAAGATGATGTCGACGTCGCCGGGGTGCCCACCCGGTTCGGCACCGACGGCTCCACCCGCGTCGCCGCAGACGACGCTGAAGTGGTGCGCCGACTGAAGGCCGCCGGCGCGGTGATCGTCGGCAAGACCAACACCTGCGAACTCGGCCAGTGGCCGTTCACCGGCGGTCCGGGCTTCGGGCACACCCGCAACCCCTGGTCGCGCAGGCACAGCCCGGGCGGGTCCTCGGGCGGCAGTGCTGCCGCCGTCGCCGCGGGCCTGGTGACCGCGGCCATCGGATCCGACGGTGCAGGCAGTGTCCGCATCCCCGCGGCGTGGACGCACCTGGTCGGTATCAAACCGCAGCGTGGACGCATCTCCACCTGGCCGCTGCCCGAGGCGTTCAACGGCATCACGGTCAACGGGGTGCTGGCCCGCACGGTCACCGATGCGGCACTGGTGCTCGACGCCGCGTCGGGTAACGCCGAGGGCGACCTCCACAAGCCGGCGCCGATCCAAGCCGCCGAGCATGTCGCCCGCGCCCCCGGACCATTGCGCGTGGCCATGTCGACGAAGTTCCCGTTCACCGGTTTCCCCGCCACGCTGCACCCTCAGATCCGCGATGCATTGCAGACCGTCGCCGATCAGCTCGGGCAGCTGGGCCACACCGTGGTGACCAAAGACCCCAACTACAGCCTGCGGATGTCATGGGATTTCCTGGCCCGCTCCACCGCGGGGCTACTCGACTGGACCGAGCGGCTCGGAGAGGTGTCCTACGACGAGCGCACCCTGGTCAACATGAGGATCGGTCGGCTGTTGTCACAGCACGTGCTGCGCAAGGCCCGGGCACACGAAGCCGCTGTGCAGCGGCGGATGTCCTGGATCTTCAACCTCGTCGACGTCATCATCGCGCCGACCACGGCCCAACCTCCCCCGCTCACACACGAATTCGACCGGCGGGGATGGTCTGCCACCGAACGCAGCTCCATCGCCGCCTGCCCGGTGACCTGGCCGTGGAACCTGCTGGGCTGGCCGTCGATCAATGTGCCCGCGGGCTTCACCTCCGACGGGCTGCCGATCGGCGTCCAGTTGATGGGACCGGCCGACAGTGAGCCGCTGCTGATTTCACTGGCCGCCGAGCTGGAGGCGATCACCGGTTGGGCGGCCAAACAACCCGAGATCTGGTGGAGTGCCCCGGCGCAGACGGATGCGTCCCAGGCCGCGGCAGCGATCAACTCCCTTGACGGGCAGCCGAACTGCTGATCGGACCCCCGTTGTCGGTCGTGTAGCGTTTGGTCGACGTTCAAATTTGGGCAAGGGGAGTGCCGCAGTGAGCTATCCGGATCCGTACCAGCCTCAGCAACCTCCGCCGGGGTCGTATCCACCGGCGCCGCCGGTTCAGCCCGGACCGTATGGCTATGGAAACCCACCGTACGTCCCACCCAACGGTGGCTACCCGCCCGCTCAGCCCTACCAGCAGTACGGTGCCCAGCCATACCAGCCGTATTACCCTCCGCCGGGCGTCCCGCAGCCCTCTGCCGAACGGGACAACGGCAACTCGGGGGTCTGGCGGGTTCTGGAGGGGGTCATGCTTCTCGCCGTGGGCCGCTCAGCACGTAGTTTCGGCGACACCCCGAGAGCCCGCGTCCTCGCCTTGTTGGCAATAGTGGGCGTCACACTCGCCATGGTCGTGATCGTGGCCATGGTCGTCGTGTTGATGAAGTAGACGCCGAGCCGTCAGGCTCGTCAGAAGCCCAGTCGGCCCAGCTGTTTGGGATCGCGCTGCCAGTTCTTGGCGATCTTGACCCGTAGGTCGAGATAAACCTTTGTGCCGAGCAGCTTTTCGATCTGAGTCCGCGCGGCGGTGCCGACTTCGCGCAAGCGGGCGCCGCCCTTGCCGATCACGATGCCCTTCTGGCTGTCACGCTCGACGTAGAGGATCGCGTGCACGTCGATCAGATCGTCACGCCCTTCACGTTCTTCAACCTCCTCGATGACCACCGCCAACGAGTGCGGAAGCTCGTCGCGCACGCCTTCCAGCGCTGCCTCGCGGATGAGCTCGGCCATCAGTACTTCCTCGGGCTCGTCGGTGAGTTCGCCGTCGGGGTAGTAAGCAGGCCCCGGCGGAAGTTTGGAGACGAGGACGTCGGTGAGCACATCGAGTTGTTCGTTGGCGGTAGCCGACACCGGCACGATGTCGGCGTCGGGCCCGAGGAGTTCGCTGACGGCCATCAGCTGTTCGGCTACCCGCTCTTTAGGCACCTTGTCGATCTTGGTGACGACGGCGATCAGCGTGGTCTTGGGCGCCACCGCGCGGATCTGCTGATATATCCAGCGATCACCGGGACCGATGCGCTCATCGGCGGGGATGCACAGACCGATGACGTCCACCTCGGAATAGGTGTCCTTGACCAGGTCGTTGAGCCGCTGCCCGAGCAGGGTGCGCGGCCGGTGCAGCCCTGGGGTGTCGACCAGGATGATCTGGAAGTCCTCGCGGTGCACGATGCCACGGATGGTGTGCCGGGTGGTCTGCGGCCGGTTCGAGGTGATTGCGACCTTCTGGCCCACCAGCGCGTTGGTCAGCGTCGACTTGCCGGTGTTGGGCCGGCCGACGAAACAGACGAAGCCCGAACGGAACTCCGGTGTCACAGCGGTTGTCCCGCCCGGTCGGTGACGATCACGGCGGCGTCGGCGGACAGTTCCCGCACCGCGGCGACGCCTGCGTCGTCAACGGCACCGCCGACCAGCACCGCGGCCTCGAGCCCCGTGGCACCGCTGGACACCGCGGCCGCCACCGCTGCTTGCAGCGCGGTCAGTTGCAGCGCGGCCAGGGTCACCGGGGCGCCGGCGTAGGTGCGGCCGTCCTGATCGCGCACCGCCGCACCCGTGGACGCCTCGGCGCGGCCCATCGCCCCGCGGGCCAGCACCACGAGCTTGTTGTCTTCCGCGTCGAGCTCAGTCATCGGTACCTCGGGTCTCCTGTTTCTCAGATTCAGTCGGGCTGACCAGGACCGTGCCGATCCGCACCCGTCCACGATGGTCGGAACCACCCTCAGCCCGCAGCCGCAGGCCGTCCCATGTCACTTCGGCGCCGGGAAGCGGCACCCGGCCCAATTCGAATGCCACCAGGCCGCCGACGGTGTCCACGTCGAGGTCCTCGTCCGCCTCCATTTCGTAGAGTTCGCAGAGGTCTTCGATCGGCAGCCGCGCCGACACCCGGTAGTGCCGGTCACCGAGGTCTTCGACCGGGGCCACCTCGTCGGTGTCGTACTCGTCGGCGATCTCGCCGACGATCTCCTCCAGCACGTCCTCGATGGTGACCAGGCCGGCGATCGCACCGTATTCGTCCACGAGCAGGGCCATGTGGTTGCGGTCGCGCTGCATCTCGTTGAGCAGTTCGTCGAGTGGTTTGGAGTCGGGGACGAACACCGCCGGGCGCATCACCTGCGCGACGTTGGTGTCACGGCCACCGTTGGTCGAGTAATAGGTCTGCTGGACAAGGTCTTTCAGGTAGACCACGCCGACGATGTCGTCGACGTTCTCGCCGATCACCGGGATGCGGGAGTGCCCGCTGCGCACCGCCAACGACGTCGCTTGACCTGCTGATTTATCACTCTCGATCCAGACCATCTCGGTGCGCGGAACCATGACCTCGCGAGCCGGGGTGTCGCCGAGCTCGAACACCGACTGGATCATCCGGCGTTCCTCGTCGGCCACCACGCCGCGCTGCTGAGCCAGGTCGACGACCTCACGCAGCTCGATCTCGGAGGCGAACGGTCCGTTGCGGAAGCCGCGGCCCGGGGTGAGCGCATTACCGATCAGCACCAGCAGTCGGCTGATCGGGGTGAGCAACACCGAGATCGCCTGCAGCGGCAGCGCCGAGATCAGCGCGATGGAGTAGGCGTTCTGCCTGCCGACCGTGCGGGGGCCGACACCGATGGCCACGAAGCTCGTCACCACCATGATCGCGGCCGAGGCCACCAGACCCCAGCTGACGCCGAGGTGCCCGTCGAGGAAGGACACGAGCAGGACGGTGGCGCTGATCTCGCAGGTGATCCGCAGCAGCACAACAAGATTGATGTAACGGGGCCGTTCGGCGACTACCCGGCTGAGCCGTGCGGCGCCGGGACGTTCCTCACGGACCAGCTCTTCGATCCGCGCGATCGAGACGGTGGACAGCGCGGCGTCGATGGCCGCGAAGAGACCACCGAACCCGACCAGCACCACGGCGCCGAGCAGTGGGAGTAGGCCTGTCACGGATTGTCGCCGTGGTTGAAATCATCGAAGTAACGGGACTTGTGCAGCAGGCGCTGGTCCTTCTGGCTCTGCCGGTCGGCGTGATAGGCCTCGACCTGATCAGCCACCCATTCCTCGAGCAGCTGACGCTGCAGCGCGAACATCTCTTTTTCCTCGTCCGGCTCGGCATGGTCGTAGCCGAGCAGATGCAGCACCCCGTGCACGGTCAGCAGAGCCAGCTCCTGACCGAGCGAGTGCCCGGCCTTGGCGGCCTGCTGCTCGGCGAACTCCGGGCACAAGACGATGTCGCCCAGCATGGACGGGCCCGGCTCGGGTGAGTCCGGCCGTCCCCCGGGCTCCAGCTCGTCCATCGGGAAGCTCATCACGTCGGTGGGCCCTGGCAGGTCCATCCAACGCATGTGCAGGTCGGCCATCGCCGCACTGTCCAGGAGCACCATCGAGAGCTCGGCCGCCGGGTGCACGTCCATCTTGGCGATGACGAAGCGCGCGACGCTGATCAGTTCGTCCTCGGAGACGTCGATACCGGACTCGTTGGACACCTCGATGCTCATCGGCGCGGCCGTCCGTTCGACGAACGGCGCTGGGCACGGTTGAGCAAGGCCGGCTCCTCGTGTCGGGCGTAGGCGTCGACGATCTCGGACACCAGGCGGTGGCGGACCACGTCGGCGCTGGTGAGTTCGGCGAAATGGATGTCGTCGATACCGTCGAGGATGTTCATTGCCGCGCGCAGGCCCGAGGTGTTGCCGCCGGGCAGGTCCACCTGCGTGATGTCGCCGGTGACAACGACTTTGGATCCGAACCCGAGACGGGTCAGGAACATCTTCATCTGTTCGGCGGTGGTGTTCTGCGCCTCGTCGAGGATGATGAACGCGTCGTTCAACGTCCTTCCCCGCATGTACGCCAGCGGTGCGACCTCGATCACCCCGGCGCTCATCAGCTTCGGAATGAGCTCGGGATCCATCATGTCGTGCAGTGCGTCGTACAGCGGCCGAAGGTACGGGTCGATCTTCTCGCTCAACGTGCCGGGCAGGAAACCAAGGCGCTCACCGGCTTCCACCGCGGGGCGGGTCAGGATGATCCGGCTGACCTGTTTGGTCTGCAGGGCGCTGACCGCCTTGGCCATCGCCAGGTACGTCTTGCCGGTACCTGCCGGGCCGATACCGAACACGATGGTGTGCGCATCGATGGCGTCGACGTAGCGCTTCTGGTTGAGCGTCTTGGGCCGGATGGTCTTGCCGCGGCGGCTCAGGATGTCGAGCGTCAGCACCTCGGCCGGCGACTCGTCTTCGGTGCCGGTGAGGATCGCGACGCTGTGCCGCACCGCCTCGGGTGTCACCGCCTGCCCGCTGGAGGCGACGGCGATCAGTTCGGCAACCACACGTTCGGCCAATGCCACGTCGGCAGGTTCGCCGGTGAAGGTGATCTCGTTGCCGCGGGCGTGGATGTCGGCGGTCAGAAGTCTCTCGAGTGCCCGCAGATTCTCATCAGCGGAGCCGAGCAGGCCCACGATGATGTCGGGCGGAACAGTGATGCTGCTGCGGACAGATTCCGATGTGGTGGCCGACGAGTCAGCGGTCGTGTCGCGGGGCGTCACGTGGAGTTTGTGCCTGCTTTCCGTGTTTTCAAGACGGCTGGCTGCCGTCGTACTGTTGCCAGTTTACCGCTGGTCAGCGACACGCCCCAATGGTTAACCGCGAGCTGGCCCGGGCCGGGCGAATCCGCCGGTGATGTCCCCTGCCGGACCCTGCGACGAGTGTGTCCCCTGTTGCGCTGTTTCAGCCGGGACAGCGCAGGAAGGTGCACTCTCGTCGCAGCGTGCGGAGACGACATCGGGACCGCACCGGCTCCGATCAGCCCGCGAACCCGGCCAACGCGGCCTGCACCGCATCGTCGTCCGGCCGGGCGTACATCTTCCGGGACCGGCGGTCGTAGCTGGCGAGGAAGGGGCAACTGTCGGCGGTACCGGTGACGGTTTCCCCGCTCTTGATCACCTTGCCGGTCTTGGCCTCGCGGAACGTGACCTCGTATTCGACGGAGTAATAGTCGACGGTGACGCGGTTCCCGTCATCGTCGTCGACGCAGGACGTGGCCTTCACCTCACTGCCCTTCTTTCGATCCAGGCAGGCAACGACGTTGATCTGGGTGTAGTCGTCGGACGTGGTCCATTTGTCGGAAGCGACCGGCAACCAGGTCTCGTCGACGATTCCCAGACCGGTGAAGAAGGCCGCGACGTTGTACGGCTTGCCGTAGTCCGCGGCATTGGTGATCCGATCGTTCTCGCACACGGTGGAGAAATCGGATGCCGACTGGGCAGTCCGGTCTTGGCCCTCTGCACCTACCTTGTAGATCTCGTACCCCATGAACCCGACGAACGCGATTCCCACGACGGCGATGACAGCGACGATCGCGATGGCGAGTCCCGATTTCTTCGGCCGGATCGGCGGTTGCGCCGGAGGCCATTGCGGCGGCCGGCCATAGGGAGGCGGCGGGGCGCCGGCCTGGCCCTGCCACGGTTGCCCCTGCGGTGGCGGCCAATGCGGCGGCTGCTGCCCGTAGGGAGGTTGACCGTACGGCGGCGGGCCTTGCGGCGGAAAACTCACCAATTGAGCGTAATGCCTGGCCAGGCCGCAGGTAGCGCTAAATCTCCCAGCGATCGGTCGGTGCACCGGTCAGCTGCGATATGACGGCAACAGGGCTGCAGCGCACCCAAATTGGCGATCGGGACCTCCTTTCACCGCTGTTAGGCTTCGACAGTCAAATCTCAGGGGGAATGGCCCTGACACCACGCTTCGGGGGATACGCTGGCATGTCGCGAGGGCACAGTCCGAGTAGTTCCAATCGCCATGGAAACCACCACAACGGATCCAATAACGGGAACCACTCAGGAGACTCGAACAACGGGTCTCACACCGGGTCTCGCAACGACGGGTCTCACACCGGATCCGACAGCGACGGCGGGCCGCTCGGCAAGCTCGGCGACATCAAGGATGCCGTCGAGGGGGTCGGCGACATCGTTGACGACGTGAAGTCGATCCTCGAAGGCGACCCGATGGGTGTTGTCGGCCTCGTCTCCGACGGTGCCCAGCTCGCCCAGATGTTCCTACCCGCGGCCTACGCCACCCCGATCATCGAGGGCGGAATGATCGCCCTGGATCTGATTTCGAAAACGCTGGGATTCGGCGACCCCAACGGCGGAGACGACTTCAACGAGGGCGCGACCGCCCTGCAGTCCACCGGCCGTGGCTTGGAGCAGGCGTACCCACAGTCGTGGGAGGGAACGAGCTCCGGCGCCTACAGCTCCCAGAACTCCAAGCAGATCGATCGCACCTCGGCCATGATCAGCGCCGACAATCAGGTCATCTCGATTCTGGGCACCGAAGCCGAGCAGGTTGCCACCACGCGAGACAACATGGACAACATCGCGACCTGCTTGGGTGCGGTTATCGCCCCGGCGATGGCGTTGAACGCCATTCCGGTCTACGGGCAGGCAGCTTCGCTGTCGTTGCAGGCCGCAGCCGTTGCCGTCGCGAGCGGGGCTGCCGGAGTCACCATGGGCGAGATGGTTTCCAACGCCATGGACAACGCCAATCAGCTGGAGCAAGCGATCTCGAAATACCAGCAGGTCAGCAGCGAGGCCAAGCCCAGTGGCGGCTCGATGACCGAGGCACCGGGCACTTCCAGCCCAGGCACTCCGACCACCTCCGGCAACGGCAGCGCACCGACAGGAGGCTCCCCCACCACCAGCGCACCGACCGGGAGCTCCCCGACCGGGGGCGGTGGCGCGTCCAGCGGTGGCGGTGGTTCCACCGGTGGCGGCTCGTCCAGCGGCGGCAGCGGAGCGTCGACCAATTCGGGTTCTGGCACGTCGAGCGGTGCCGGCGCGAGCTCTGTGCCCTCCACCAGCGGCGGTTCGTCGACCGGAAGCGGTGGCGCGTCGAGCGGTAGCGGTAGCGGTGCATCGGGTGGAGGATCCAGCCTGCTCGGATCGCTGGGCACGTTGATCGGCCAGGTCGCTCAGGTTGCCACTCAGGCCGCCAGCCAGGCCGTCAGCCAGGCCGAACAGGCCAAGGAGGACACTCCCGACGCGGCTGAGAAGACCGCTGCGGCGGAGGCCGAGGACGCGAAGGGCGAAAGCCCGGAAGAAGCCGGCACCGAACAGCAGGACGCGGCCGGCGCCGGAAGCGAAGCCACCGGTGAGCGGGCTCCCACCCACATCGCCGTTGGCCCCGACGCCGAAGGTCGTGACGGACACATAGGCGTCGGACCTGCCGCCCCGACCACAACCCCGCTCGCCACACGCGCAGTCTGACCACAAGAAGGAGCTCTCCATGTCAACTCCGTTGAAGGTGCAAACCTCCGAGGTTCGTGAGCTGGCCGCCAAGCAGACATCGGCGGCCGAAGGTTACGGAGCGACCGCCGGTACTACCGGCACCGCCAGCCTCTCGGTCCTGGTGACGCATGGCGTGGTGTGCTCGGGAACCGCGATGGCCGTGGCCAGTGCCAGTTCTGCCCGATCCTCCGCAGCCACGGCGATGCAGTCGGTTTCTGCCGAGCTTGCCGAGAACCTGGAGACCGCCGCAGCCAACTACGACAAGGTCGACGCCCAGGAGCAATGCAGCATCGGCGCCCAGATGCATCCCGGCGGCAGCTGATGCCGGGCGATTGGGAGGACGACGCCGAGCATTTCGACGACGGCATGGATGCGCTGGACTTCGACGGTCCAGCCCAGGGAGATGATGACTGGTCCGGTCTGGAGGCTCTCGATCATCATGCGGCGGACGCCGAGTCCGAAGCTGAACACTCCGGCTGGGACGCAACCCCTGATTCCCCGAGCGCCGAAACCGACATGGGTTCCTTCGATTTCGATGCGTTCGGCACGGAGACGCAGGATCCCGTCGACGCGGATTCCCGCGCGCTGTTCACGGTCGCGCACCCGTCACACATGCTCAGCGTGACGGCGTCCATCAGTGGAGGGATCTTCGCGGTCGAGTTGTCCCCGGAAGTAGGTCGTTTGACCGAGAATCAACTCGCCCAAACGATCAGAAAAACGGCAGAACTCGCCAGCCTGAAGGGCCGTTCGGTGCAGTTTGAACTGGTTTCCGAGTTGATGCGCCGCCAAGGTGTCGACGAGGCAACCGTCAGCCAATACCTGACCCACGACATCGGCCTTCCCACTCCCCAACGAGCTGCCGAAGCCGAGGCTCTCGCCGTCTCGCAGTACCTGCGCGAGACCCACCCTTGACCCGAATGGACTGAGGGCGCTAAATCTTCCAGCGTCCGGTCAGCGCACCGATCGCTCCCAGCGCCACCGCCGCGGCCGTCGACGTGCGCAACACCGTCGGGCCCAGCCGGACGGCCTTCGCGCCGGCGCCGGTCAACGCAGCGATCTCCTCGTCGGCGATACCGCCTTCCGGCCCGACGATGAGCATCAGTGAATCCACTTGGGCCAAAGGCAGTTCGGCAAACGGCTCGGTGGCCGACTCGTGCAATGCCAGCACCACCGCACCGCCGGCCACAGCGTCGGCAACGCGTTGGGTGAGCGCCGACGTCGAGAACATGCCCTCGACGGCCGGGACGTACGGACGGCGCGACTGGCGGGCCGCCGAGCGGGCCACCGCCTCCCAGCGTCGCAGGCCCTTCTCCACCTTCGGACCGTCCCAGCGGGCCACGCACCGAATCGCCTGCCAGGCAACGAACCCGTCCGCGCCGGCCTCGGTCGCCAGCTCGACAGCAAGCTCCGAGCGATCGGATTTGGGCAGCGCCTGCACCACGGTGACCGTCGGACGCGGGGCCACAATGGCCGTCCGCTCGGTCACCCGCGCCGACAACCGGCCCTTGGCGGTCTCTTCGACGACACAGTGCGCCAGCGTCCCCGCGCCGTCGCTGAGGTCGATCTGCTCGCCGACACGGATGCGCCGCACGTTGGATGCGTGGAAGCCCTCGTCGCCGTCGACGACGGCAAGCTCCCCCGCGCCCGGCAGCGCGTCGACGTAGAAAAGCGCTGCACTCACGGCATCAGCGGCCGGAGAACGTCTCGCGCAGCCGGCTGAACAGACCGCCGGAACTCGCCGAGGCCTGCGTCGAGCGCACCTCCGCGGCATCGCGGCTGCGGTTCTCCTTCAGCTTGCGCAGCAGGTCGGTATCGGTGTTGTCCAGCCGTGACGGCACCACCACGTCGATGTGGGCGTGCAGGTCACCGCGCACGCCGGACCGCAGATGCGGCATGCCATGGCCGCGCAATGTGGTCACCGAGCCAGGCTGGGTGCCCGCGGCGATGGTCAGTTCGGTGGGCCCGTCCAGAATCGCGTCGACGGTGACCGTGGTGCCCAGCGCAGCGTCGACCATCGGCACCGAGACGGTGCAGTGCAGGTCGTCACCGTCGCGGACGAAGATCTCGTGTTGCTTCTCGTGGACCTCGACGTAGAGGTCACCGGCAGGCCCGCCACCCGGGCCGACCTCGCCCTGCGCGGCCAGCCGCACCCGCATGCCGTCGCCGACCCCGGCCGGGATCTTGACGCTGATCTCACGACGGGCGCGCACCCGGCCGTCGCCACCGCAGCGGTGGCACGGATCCGGGATGACCTCGCCGATACCCCCACAGACCGGACACGGACGGGTGGTCATCACCTGGCCGAGCAGCGAGCGCTGCACGGTCTGGATCTCACCCCGGCCGTCGCAGGTGTCGCAGGCGACCGGCGTGGAGTTGCCGTTGGTGCCCTTGCCGTGGCACAGGTCGCACAACACCGCGGTGTCCACGGTGACCTGCTTGGTCACGCCCGTGGCGCACTCCGCCAGGTCGAGCCGCATCCGCAGGAGCGAATCGGCGCCGGGCCGCACCCGGCCGACCGGACCACGAGACGACGTACCGCCGCCGAAGAACGCCTCGAAGACGTCGCCCAAACCACCGAACCCGCCGAACCCGCCGGGCGCTGCGCCCGCCGATTCCATCGGGTCCCCGCCCAGGTCGACGATGCGGCGCTTCTCCGGATCCGAGAGCACCTCATAGGCGACCTGGATCTCGGTGAACCGGGCCTGCGCTTCCTCATCGGGGTTGACGTCGGGATGCAGCTCACGCGCCAGCCGTCGGTAGGCACGTTTGACCTCCGAATCGCTCGCGCCTTTGCTCACTCCGAGCAAGCCGTAATAATCGCGTGCCACGCTGACCTTGCCTGACCTTTCTGTGCCGGACGAACCGGCTGCTTTACCGGGTACCTAGTACTTCGCCGATGTACAGAGCAACCGCCGCGACATTGGCGATGGTTCCCGGATAGTCCATTCGAGTGGGACCCACCACACCCATTCCGCCGTACACCTTGCCCGAACTGCCGTACGTCGTACTCACCACCGACGTTCCCAGCATCTGTTCGGCCTCGGTCTCATGACCGATCCGTACGGTTACCTTGCCCGCTTCCTGCTGGGCCGCCAACAACCGCAGCACCACCACCTGCTCCTCCAGAGCCTCCAACACCGACCGCAGCGATCCGCCGAAATCAGCGGTGTTGCGGGTCAGGTTGGCGGTTCCGCCGAGCAGCAGTCGTTCCTCGGTGTGCTCAACGAGCGTCTCGACCAGGACAGTCGCCGACCGGCCGACAGCATCGGCCAGCGCGCCATGGCCGTTGAGGTGCGTGGCCAGATCGCTGACCGCGATCGACGCCGCGGTCAGCGGCTTACCCTCCAGCGCCTGCCCCAACATCTCGCGCAGTTTGGACAGCTCATGCTCGTCAATGGCATCGCCGAGCTCCACGATGCGCTGATCGACCCGGCCCGAATCGGTGATGACCACCAGCAGCAGTCGCGCCGGGGTCAGCGCCACCACCTCCAGGTGACGGACCGACGAGGTGGACAGGGTCGGATACTGCACGATCGCGACCTGCCGGGTCAGCTGCGCGAGCAGCCGTACCGCGCGCCGCAGCACGTCGTCCAGGTCGACCCCGGACTCCAGGAACGACAGGATGGCGCGACGTTCCGACGAGGACAACGGCTTGACGTTGTCGATCCGGTCGACGAACTCGCGGTAGCCCTTCTCTGTGGGTACGCGGCCCGAGCTGGTGTGCGGCTGGGCGATGTAGCCCTCAGCCTCCAGCACCGCCATGTCATTGCGGACCGTGGCGCTGGACACTCCCAGGTTGTGACGCTCCACCAGCGTCTTGGAGCCGATGGGCTCCTTGGTGGCCACGAAGTCGGCGACGATGGCGCGCAGCACCTCGAAACGACGTTCGTCGGCACTCCCCACCTGTTCACCTACCCTTCGCAGCAGCGATGACTTTATTTTGCTCGGTTCATTTTACTGATCATCAGCGGGTTTACCGATTCGCAGCGGGCGCTCGGGATCCATGGGCCGAGTGATACCGGCGCGGGCGACGACCCGCGAACGTACTAGCCTGGGCAACTATGCCGATGGCAACACCGCGCATCACTGCGACGGACGCGGGCCGTCGATGATTTTCAAAGGCGTCCAGGAGGGCAAACCCTACCCGGAGCACGGGCTGTCCTACCGGGACTGGTCCCGGATTCCGCCGCGCCAGCTGCGCCTCGACGAGCTCGTCACCACCACCACGGTGCTGGCCCTGGACCGGCTTTTGTCCGAAGATTCGACGTTCTACGGCGACCTGTTCCCGCACGCCGTGAAATGGCGCGGCGACATCTACCTGGAAGACGGCCTGCACCGGGCCGTGCGCGCGGCGCTGCGGAACCGCACCATCCTGCACGCCCGGGTGTTCGACATGGACGCCCTCGCGCCCAGCCCGGCGTAGCCGCCGCCGGACGACTGTCGCCTAGTTCGCCATGGCCTTACGCAGGCTGCCGGGCCGCAGATCCGTCCAGTTCGCCTCGACGTAGGTCAGGCACTCGGCGCGGCCGGCCTCACCGAACACGACCCGCCAGCCGGCGGGCACATCGGCGAACGCCGGCCACAGGCTGTGCTGCTCCTCATCGTTGACCAGTACAAGGAACGTGCCGTTCTCGTCATCGAACGGATTGGAACTCATCGAGTCTCCTCATCGAGGGGTGGGCCAGGTCTGCACCCAGCACCCGGTCGGACAACAGGCCAAGGCAGCTCAGGTTCGGGAAGCCCGGGCCCTGGGTGAGCCCGGCCAGCCCCGGAAGGAACAACTTGGGGAACACGTCGGTCAGGGCCAGGTCGTGACCGATGTGCTCTTGCAGGGTTTCTCCGGTCAGCGGACCGCCGAGGCCCAGCTCGAGCAGGTCCAGCGCGTCCTGGCTGAACAACGGGGCGAACCACAAGGCGTCGGCTCCGGACCCGTCGATCACCAGGTCGAAGCCGTGCACGGTCTCGACCGCCTCGCCCCCGGTGTTGGTGGACAGGGTCAACCGGATCCGCTCGTCACGGGCCACCGCGTGCGCGACCCGGCCACGAAGATGGCGGATGCGGTCGTCGGCCAGCAGCGCATCCTGCACGCGGGCCGAGAACACGCCACGATCGGTGCGGGCCAGCGCATCCCGGCGCTCGGTCAAGGTGAGTCCGGTCCACCCGGTCGGATCGGAGAACAAGGTGTTCTCGAAGAATCCCTCACCGCGGGTGAACAAGGTGACCGTCGGTGAGATCACGGTGATGGTCGAAACCCGGTGGCGGAACAGCTCGTTGAGCATCGAAGCCGCGGTCTCACCGCCGCCGATCACCGCCACCCGCTCGGCGTTGATCATCTCGTGCTTGCCGGCCTGATGCCAGAACTGCGCGATCGACATCACCCGCGGGTTGCCCGGCAGCACCGACCGTTCGGCCTGGCCCGGACCGGTGACCATCAGCCCGTCGGCAGTGACGGAGTCGTCGGCGGTGCGCAGGACCCACCGGTGCGCGTCGGTTGAATTGCCGGCGGCGTCGACCGAGATCTGTTCCACCTCACCGATGACGACCTTCATCCCGATGTCATCGGCCACCCAGCCCAGATACTGGCTCCAGCGCTTGTGGGTCGGCGCGGGCCTGCCGCGGTCCACCCATTCGGCGAATCCGCCCGTGGCGATCAGGTAGGCCTGCCAACTGTGCCGCGTCATGCGCTCGTCGAGTTCGGCGTTACGCCGCGGCACCAGGGCGGACCGGTACGGGAAGCCGACGTCCTTCTCGGGTCCGGTGCCGAGGCGATGGTTGCCGTCGGTCCAGCCGCCGATGGCCTGCCAATTGGCGGCCACCCCGGCACGCTCGACGACGACCACCTCGGGGGCAGGCACACCCATCGCCCGCAACTCGGCGGCCTTGGCGGCCACCGCGATGGCCTTGGGTCCAGCTCCGATGACGGCCAGGGTGGGGGCCGATGGGGCGCTCATTGGGTCACCTCTCGCAACACCTCTCGCAACGCGTCCTGCCACATCGCCTGCAGGGCGGCGATGTCGTCGGCGGACAGAATGTCAGGCAGGGTCCGCCACTGGGTGCCGAGCACGGCTGACCCGTCGCGGTCGATCACCGCGGCCATGATCGTCAGTTCATGGCGCACAGCGACATTCGGTTCGGGAATCGGGGTAACACCGGTCTGCAACGACCGGTCCTGCAGCAGGGCGTGATCGGAGGCATCCAGCTCGATCCGGCCCAGATAGTTGAGCAGCACCTGCGGGTCCCGATGAGCTCCCAGCCGTTCGGCGGTGTCCTCACGCAGGTAACGCAACAGTCCGTAATCGATGGCATCACCGGGGATTGCCGCCACCTGCGCTGCCACACCACGCGCGTCGTCGGTGTGCAGACGCAACGGGTAGATCATGCTGAGCAGCCCGGCGGTATCGCCGGTGTCCACGTCGTCCCGGTCCGATACCACCGCATCCGACCTGCCGTGGGTCTCCAGCGCCAGCAGCGGCGCCGGGACCGGCTGGCCACGGTGCCGACGCCAATCTTTCATGGAGCGGGCCGTCGCCGCGGCCAGCACCTCGGTCACCGGCACCGCACCGGTCAACAATCGGGCGGTCAGCTCGGGTTCCGTGAAAGCCATCGTGATGGTCACATCGGCCATTCGGTCGGTGGCGGGATCGACACGGCGGGTACCGATGTCGGGATCGTCGCCCTCGAACTGCTGCTCCCAGTAGCCGCACGTCCCGAGCTCGGCCGCCCGTTCGGTCAGCAGACGTGACCACTGCCGGAGCGGGGTGTGTTCACGGACCGGCATCGGAGTGCGTCCGGAAGCCAGTGCATGCCAGGCATTTTCGAGCTCGCCGACCAGGATTCGCCACGATGCCGGATCCAGCGCCAGCACGTGCGCGGTCAGGATCAGCACGCCGCCGTCCACCTCCGGGTGGTGCAGCCAGACCGCGTCGAGCATCGATCCGTTCTCCGGGTCCATGCGCTGCACCGAGAGCTCGGCCTGCTCGGCCACCGCGGCGTTGAGGTCACCCGACCCGGTCGCTTCCGAGAGCACCTCGCGCGGCGCGTGTGCGACCAGGGCCAGTGCCGCCCGGTCCAGCCGGGTGCGCAGCACCTCATGCCCGTCGATCACGTTGCGCAACAGCACGTCCAGCTGCGGGCGGGTGACGCCCGTCGGGAGCCGGAACACCTCGGTCTGCGCGAGCCGGCGGGGATCACCGTGCTGGTAGAGCCACCGCCCGTTGGGCAGGAGCGGGATCGGTCCCGACGCCGTCTCTTCGTCGGCAGCACCCTCGGAGCGCTCGACGGCGACCGCGTCGGAGTCGATCGCAGCCGCGAGTTCGCGGACGGTCGCGCATTCCAGCATCAACCGGGCCCGCAGTGCTACTCCGCGGCGCCGCACGGCCTGCACGACCGACAGCGCCACGATGCTGTCCAGCCCGAGGTCGAGGAAGTCGGCGGTCACGTCGACTCCCGAGCTTCCGGAAGTCCCCAGGACTTCGGCCAGCACCTCGGCGAGCACCCGCTCGGTGTCGGTGGCCGGATGCTCGGACCCTTCGCCCGAACCGCCGGTGCCCAGCGCCGCCAGCGCGGCATCGTCGACCTTGCCGTTGGTGGTCAGCGGGATCTCGTCGACGACGACGATGTGGTGCGGCACCAGATGCCTCGGCAGCGTGGTGGTCAGCATCCGGCGCAGCTCCGCGGCCGGGGTATTCGTGACCACGTAGGCGACGAGTCGCGGCCCGCTGCGGTGCTGCCGTACCGCCACATGGGCATGCCGCACGCCGGGATGTGCGTGCAGCGTCGCGGCCACCTCGCCGGGTTCCACCCGGAAGCCGCGGATCTTGACCTGGTCGTCGCTGCGGCCGAGGAACTCGACCGCGCCGGATCCCGGATTCCTGCGCACCACGTCACCGGTGCGGTACATGCGGGCGCCAGGGGTGAACGGATCGGCCACGAACCGGGCCGCCGTCTCCCCCGGTCTTCCCAGGTAGCCACGCGTCAATTGGCCACCGGCCAAATACAGTTCGCCGTACACACCGTCGGGAACCGGACGCAGCCAGCCGTCGAGCACATAGGCCGCGGTCGAATCCGTGGGATGACCGATGCACGGCTGCTCGTGTTCGGCGATCGTCGCGACGACGGCTTCCACAGTGGTCTCGGTCGGGCCGTAGCAGTTGTGCGCCGACATCCAGGTGCGCTCGCACTCGGCCTGGATCCCCTGCCAGGTGGCGGTGTCGATGGCCTCGCCACCGAGCGCGAGTACCGCCAACGGCACCCGGCTGAGCAGGCCCGCGGCGCGGAGCGAGGCGAACATCGACGGG
The DNA here is from genome assembly GCF_048282725.1 of Mycobacterium sp. 48b. NCBI lineage: Bacteria > Bacillati > Actinomycetota > Actinomycetes > Mycobacteriales > Mycobacteriaceae > Mycobacterium > Mycobacterium sp. 48b. Next base: position 3,132,685 of record NZ_JBLVUL010000001.1, on the reverse strand, counting down.
GTGGTGTCGATCATGTCGATCGCGAACTGCCCGATGGTGTCCACCAGTGCCTCGGCGTCGCGCTGCACCTCGTCGGAGACGATGTGCACGGTGTGCCCGTCGAGCAGGGCAGCCAACGGCTGCCACGCCGCATCGAAGGTGAACGACCAGGCGTGCGCCACCCGCAGCGGGCGGCCGAGGCGCTCGGCCGCGGGCTGGAGCACGTGGTGGGCGTGATCGGCGGCATAGGCACGCAGCGCATGATGGGTTCCGATGACGCCCTTGGGTTTTCCGGTGGTGCCCGAGGTGAACACGATGTAGGCGCCCTGCCCGGGACGCACCTGCACCGGCCGGTAGTTGGCGTCCGGCTCGGAATCGACGGCGGCGAGCAGGATTTCGTCGACGACGAGGGAGTGCCGGCCCGCACCGATCTGGCGCTGGATCTCGGCCACCCGCTCCTCGGGCATGGCCGGATCGAGGGGCACGATCAGCCCGCCCGCCTTGAGCACCGCTAGCATCGCCACCACGTAGTCGGGCCCGCGGCGCAGCCGGATCGGGACCGGGGTCTCGTGGCTCACTCCGCGCCGGATCAGCTCGGCGGCGAGGCGGTCGGCGGCGTCATCGAGCTCGCGGTAGCTGAGTTCTCCCCCGTCCCAACTCAATGCCACCGAACCGAGCCGATCCCCGGCGGTCTCGCTGAACGCGGTGTGAAAGCCGGTGTGGAATCGGCCGTCACCGGCAGCGGCGGGTGCGCCGGCCGGCTGTGGATCGTCGTCGAGCGTGACGGCGACCTCGCGCAGCGGACGCTCCCAGCTGTCCAGCAGCCGTTGAACGACTGTCAGCACACGCAGTCCCAGGGCACGCGGATCGAGCGGCCCCAGTGCCCCGTCGAGGGTTTCGACGAGCACCGTGAGCCGGCCGTGGGTGGGATGCGCGGCGATGGTGACCGGGAAGTGCGACAGGCTCTCCAGAGCCGACGGCCGCAACACCGCCCCGCCGAGATCGAACTGGTCGCTGCCGACCAGCCCGCCGGGCGGGAAGTTCTCGTACACCAGCAAGGTGTCGTACAGCTCGCCGATGCCGCCGAGCGAACGCAACTCGGTGTGGCTGAGATAGCTGTGCTCACGCAGTTCGGCGGCTTCGCGCTGCAGCGCCAGGCACTGGCTGCCGACCGGCAGGCTGGGGTCGACCCGGACCCGCAGCGGCACGGTGTTGATGAACAGGCCGACCATCGACTCGACGCCGGCCAGCTCGTCCGGGCGTCCCGACACCGTGACGCCGTACACCACGTCGGCGCGGTCGGTGAAGACAGAAAGTATTGTCGCCCAGGCCATCTGGAACAAGGTGTTGACCGTGACGCCCCGGCTTCGGGCCGCCTCGAAGATCGCTGCGGACTGCTGTTCGTCGAGGTTCACCTCGGTGCGCGACGGCAGGCCGGGCTGGGTCTCCCGGCCGGCCAGCACCGGGGACAACAGGGTCGGGGCATCCATGCCGTACAGATGAGCCTGCCACCGCGCCCGGCTGGCCTGCTGATCACGCCCGGCCAGCCAGCCGATGTAATCGCGATACGGGCGCACGGCGGACGGCAGCGCGCTGAGCTCACCCTTGGCTCCGTAGAGCGCGAGAAGTTCACCCACGAAGACCGGCAGAGACCAGCCGTCGATCGCGATGTGATGGGCAACGATCACCAGACGCCAACGCAGGCCGGGCTTCTCGATGAGGAGGAAACGGATCAGCGGCCCGCGTCCGAGGTCGAACCGCCGGGCGCGTTCCTCGGCCTCCAGCGTGATCGCCTGTTCGTCATCGGCCTGCACCTGCCGCCAGGGCAACTCGATCGCGGACGGGACCACCGCCACCGGGCGGCTGAGGTTTCCCTGGAAGAAGCTGGCCCGCAGGTTCGGATGCCGAACCAGCATGGCCTCGGCGCAGGTCCTCAGCAGCTCCGGATCCAGTGAGCCGTCGACGTCGGCGGCCATCGCGATGACATACGGGTCGGCCCCGTCGTCCCCCTCGGTCAGGCCCGCCAGTGAGTACAGCCCCTGCTGCAGCGGGCTGAGCGCCAGGACATCCTCGACGCCCGGCGGCGTTCCGGTGGTCGTCATGTCGAGATCCCCTGGTCCTGTCCCCATCCCGCGGTCAGCGCGGCCAGTTCGTCGGGCGACAGGCCCGATGCGGACATCGGCTCATGGCGCACGTCGGCCGCTGCAGCGCCGTCGCCCGCCGCGTCGATCGCGGCAGCCAGGTCGGCCAACCCGGGATGTTCGAACACCATGCGTGCCGTCATCGCCATGCCGGCATCACGCGCCCGCGCCGCGAGCTGCACAGCCAGGATGCTGTCGCCGCCGAGGGTGAAGAAGTCGTCGTACCGCCCCACCTCGGTGGCACCGAGAAGATCGACCAGCATCGCTGCCAGCGTGTGCTCGGTCGGGGTGGCCGGCGGCTCGGACGGTGCGGCCGCGGTGACCCGCGGACGGGGCAGACCGGCTGGTTCGATGTCGTCGACCACGGTGAGCACGGCACCGGCGAACTCCTCGGGCAGCGCGGCCCGCGCGGTGTCCAGGAAGGTTTCGGTGTCGGCCACTCCCGGCTCGAGCACCACGTAGCCGGCCACTGTGACGGCGCCACGGCCGTCCCAACGCCGAGTCGCCGCGACCGCCACCCCGTCGAGCGCTTCCAGTGCGGCCTGCAGGCCGGGCTCACCGGTGGTGATCGGCTCAAGCCGGCCGTCGGTGGTCCAGCGGCCCCGGTCCCCCGTGCGGTACAGCTGTCCTTGCCCGAATGGATTGGGCGCGAACCGCTGTGCGGCAGGTCCCCGGGCGGCTCCGGCTGCACGGCCGACCGCACCCCCTGCGTAGTACACGTCACCGGTGACACCGATGGCCACCGGTTGACGCCATTCGTCGAGCAGGTAGACACGGTCTGCGCCCTCGGTCTGCGGCAGCCCGGCCGGCGGCGCGGCCTTACGACTCCAGTCTTCGACCAGCAGGTCGCGTTCGGCCGCATCCAGGACCGCGATGTCGCGCAGCGTCTGGTCGGCGTCGCCTGCGAAAGCCTCGACGATGCGGTGCAGCCAACCCACGAGGCGCTGCGCGGTGGCCGCCTCGTAGAGCTCGGTGCGGTAGATGACGGTGGCCCGATATCCGGCGCCGGCTTCGGCGAAGAAGTTGAGCGACAGGTCGGCGTGGGCCACGTCGAAAGTGGGTTCCAATGCGGTGAAACGGGTTTCACCACCGGCACCGGAGTCGATGACCTGCTCGGCCGGCAGGTCCTCGCGCACGTGCACCACCACACCGAACAGCGGGTTGCGCGCCAGCGAACGCACCGGGCTCACCGCGTCGACGACCCGGTCGAACGGCAGATCCTGATGCTTGTAGGCGGCCAGCGCCATGTCGCGGGAGCGGCGCAGCACCTCACGCAGGGTCGGATTGCCCGACAGGTCGTTGCGCAGCACCACGATGTTGATGAAGAACCCGATCAGCGCGTCGAGTTCGGGCGCGGTACGCCCGGCCACCGGAGTACCCAAGGCGATATCGGTGCCCTGCCCGGCCTTGTGCAGCGCGATCGCAACGGCCGCCTGCAACACCATGAACTCGGTGACTTCGAGTTCACGGCTGAGCTCGACGATCTTGCTCCGCAGCGCGGCGTCGATGGTGAAGTCGAGGGCCTTGCCCTCACCGGTCGGCACCGGCGGCCTCGGGAAGTCCGGCTGCAGGCCGTTCTCGACGTCCGGCTCCCCCGACAGCCCCGCCAATTGTTGTGTCCAGTAGGCGCGTTGCTCCTCGACACGCTCCTCGGCGCCCGAGAGCACCTCTACCTGCCAGGCTGCGAAGTCTGCGTACTGCACAGGCAGCGCTGCCCATTCGGGCGCGTGTCCGGCTCGGCGAGCGTGGTAGGCGGTCAGCAGGTCGGTGAACAGCACTGTGCCCGACCAGTGGTCGGCGGCGATGTGGTGCACGATGAGTGACAGCACATGCGAATCCGGCGTGGACAGCATCGCGGCGCGGACCGGCCACTCGTTCTCCAGGTCGAAGCAGTGCCGCCGTTCGGCGTCGAGTTCGCTCTGCACCCACTCCTCGCCCGTGCCGGCGGCGCGGCGCACCGCGACCGGAGCGGCGGGATGGACCACCTGGTAAGGCACACCGTCGATTTCGCGGTAGGTGGTGCGCAGGATCTCGTGGCGGGTGACCACATCGCTGACCGCGGTGGCCAGTGCCTCGACATCGCAGGGACCGGTCAGCCGTGCGGCGAAGGGCACGTTGTTGACCGGGTTGGGTCCGTCGATACGGAACTGGAACCACTGCCGGTGCTGGGCCGCCGACATCTGCGCCGGACCGTCATGGCTGGTGGCGACGATGGCCGGCAGCCCGGCGCCGAGGCCGGATGCGCGCAGTTCGTCGACCTTGGCCGCCAAGCCCGCCACCGTGGCGTTCTCGAAGACATCGGCCACCCCGAGTTCGACCCCGCAGCGGGACCGAACCGCGGCAACCAGTTTGGTCGCCAGCAGCGAGTGACCGCCCAGATCGAAGAACGAATCGTCGGCGCCGACGCCGTCGCGCTCGAGCAGCTCACCGAACAGCGCGACGATCTCGTGCTCGGTGTCGGTGTCCGGCGCACGGAATTCGGTGGCCGAGCGGATCTCCGGCTCGGGCAGGGCCCGTCGGTCGATCTTGCCGTGCGCGGTGATCGGGATCTCGGCGAGCTCGACGAACGCCGCCGGGATCATGTATTCGGGCAGCGCAGCGGTCACCCTGGCCCGGATACGGTCGATCTCCACGCTTTCCGCGCCGGCGGCCGGCGTGATGTAGGCGACCAGGCTCTTGCCCAGCGACGGGAGGTCGCTGACCACGACCACAGCCTGGCCCACCGACGGGTCGACGGAGATCGCGGCGGAGACTTCGCCCAGTTCGATTCGGAAGCCACGGATCTTGACCTGCTCGTCGGCGCGGCCGACGAACTCGATATCGCCGTCGGCGTTGCGCCGAGCCAGGTCACCCGACCGGTACATCCGTCCGCCGGGATTGAACGGGTCGGCGACGAACCTCTCCGCGGTGAGGCGTGGGCGGTCGTGGTAACCGTGCGCGACATGCGTTCCACCGATGTAGATCTCACCGATCACGCCGACCGGTACCGGCTGCAGAGCATCGTCGAGCAGGTGGATCGTGGTGTTGATCTTCGGCGTGCCTATCGGCACGATGCGCGCGCCCTGCTTGCCCTCCACCTTGTATCGGGTGCAGTTCAGCACCGTTTCGGTGGGCCCGTAGAAGTTGTGCAGGAGGGAATCGAACGTGGCGAGGAACTTGTCGGCGATCTCTCCGGGCAGTGCCTCGCCACCGATCGGGACGCGCTGCAGCGTGCGCCACTCGTTCACACCGGGCAACGACAGGAACAGTCCGAGCAGCGACGGGACGAAGTGCATCGAGGTGATGCCCTCGTCGCGCAGCAGATCGGTGAGATAGCCGATGTCCCCCAGCCCACCCGGCTTCGGGATCACCAGGCGCGCACCGGCGGCGAGCATGCCGAAGATCTCGCCGATCGACACGTCGAAGCTCTGCGAGGCCACCTGCAGCAGGCGTTCGTCCTCGGAGACCTGGTAGTCGCCGCCGAACCAGACGAAGTACTCCGCGATCGGCCGGTGCGCCACCGGCACACCCTTGGGCAGGCCGGTCGACCCCGATGTGTAGATCAGGTACGCGGTGTTGTCCGGACGGAGCGGCCGCACCCGCTCGGCGTCCGTCGGATCCGTGCTCGGGTAGTTCTCCAGGCCGTCGACCGGCTCGCGCAGAACGATTTTCGGGTCGGAGTCGGAGAGTATGTAGGTGAGTCTGTCCTCGGGGTAGGTCGGGTCGACCGGCAGGTACACCGCGCCGGCCTTCACGATGCCCAGTGCCGTGATGACCAGCTCGGGTGACTTCTCCAGCAGCACCGCCACCCGGTCCTCGGTACCGATGCCCTGTCCGATCAGCCAGTGCGCCAAGCGGTTCGCCGACTCGTTGAGCTCGCGATAGGTGTAGTGGCGACCTTCGTAGACCACCGCGACGGCGTCCGGGGTCCGGGCCGCCTGCTCGGTGACGAGCGCCCCCAGCGTGGTCGCCGGCGTCTCGAACTGCTCACCGGTGGATACCGCGCGCAACCACTCGGCGTCCTCGGCGGTGAACAGCTCCAGCCGCGACAGCGGACGGTCCGGCTCGGCGAGTGCACTGTCCAACAGGACGGCGAAGTGCCGCAGCATCTGCGCGGCGAGTTCGGCATCCATCACCTCGGTGAGATGCTCGGCCTCCACCACCGCACCGTCGCCGTCGAGTTCGACCATGAAACCCAGTGGCAACTGGGTGTGCTGCCCGCGCAGGTGGGCACGTTCGCTGGCGATCCCCTCGGGGGCGAAACCGCCGCCGTCGGGCTCGCGGAACCCGAAGCTCACCCGGGTCATCCGCTCGGCGCCGTGCCGACGGTCCGGGTTGAGCTCGGCCACTACCCGGTCGAGGTTGACCCGCTGATGCGCGAAGGCGCCGATGGCGGTGTCCCGGGTGGATTCGACCAGATCCCGGAACCCGGCCGAGCCCTGCGGCCGCAGCCGCATCGCCACCGTGTTGCCGTAATAGCCGATGGTTTCGTCGGTGTCGCGGTTGAGTACCGGGCTGGCGATCAGGAAATCGTCGGTGTGGGTGTAGCGATAGATGAGCGCGCCGAACGCGGCCAGTAGCACCATGTACGGTGTGGCCCCGCTGTCACGTGCCAGCGCCGACACGCGCGCGACGGTCTCGGCGGACAGCCGCACCGTGCTGCGCTGGGACCGAAAACCGTTCGGAACCACCGACCCTGCCGGGCCGGGCAACTCCAGCGGCTCCGGCGGGTTGGCCAGCACCTCGCGCCAGTACGCCAGGTCCTCACCGCCGTCTCCGGTGGCGGTGACCGTCACGCGCGGCGTCTCGGGAAGCTGTGCCCCCGAGTAGGCCTGGGTCAGGTCGGCGAAGAACACCCGCCACGATCCGTCGTCCCAGGCGATGTGGTGGGCGACGAGCAGCATCACGTGTTCGGCCGGGCCGGTCTTGATCAACGAGATCCGTAGCGGGGAGTCACTGCTCAGGTCGAAGGCCGCGCCGAACTCGCGCTGGGCCAGCACCTCCAGACGCAGCTTGCGGGCCCGCTCCGATTTGTCGGACAGATCGTGCACCGCCCAGCCCGGGGTCAGGTCGTCGTGCACCGTCGCGGTGGGTTCGCCGTTCTCGTCGGCGTGATAGGTGGTGCGCAGGATCGGGTGCCGCTGCGCCACGGCGTTCAGAGCATCGTGGAGCCGTTCGGGGTCGATCACCCCGCTGAGCCGGTAGGACAGGCTGATGTTGAGCAGCACGCCGCTCGGGTCGAATCCCTGCACGAACCACATCCGGCGTTGCCCGTCCGACAGCACGGTGGGATCGACCGGTGAGCCTTCGTCGCCCCCCGCCTGGCCGGAGTCCGACCCCGAGGCCAGGCCCCGTTCGGCAAGCCTGCGCCGCATCAGCTCCAGACGCGCCTCGGAGGTGCGGGGGGCTGCCGAGTCGGCACTAACCATGTCAGTCACGCGAAAATGCTTCCTTTTCAGGTCTTTTCCAAATGCTCGATCAATTCGGCGGCGGTTGCGCCACCGAGGATGGTGGCCAGCGGCACTGATCGGCCGGTGGCCTTCTTGAGCTTCTTGCGCAGATCGATGGCCAACAGTGAGTCGACGCCGAGATCCAGCAACGACGTATCGAAATCCAGTGCGGTGGTGTCGGTCAGCTTCAACACGGAACCCAGTGCGATCCGCATCGCGCCCGTTGCATCCGCCGCATCGCCGTCCACTGCCTCGGGGGTTTCGCCGACCGCTGCAACCGCAGGCTGGTCGGTCCCGCCGAGGAACGTCCGCAGCCGTTCGGCGTCGGCGGTGAACACCAGTGGATCGGACGGATGGTCCCGCAGCCCTGCCTCGACCGCGAGGTCGGGCGCCATGGCCCGCAGGCCGGACCGTTCGACCCGGGTGATCTCGGCCGGGTCGATGATGCCTTCGCCCGGCCACAGCCCCCAGCGCACCGCAGTGCAGTGCCTGCCGTCGGCCCGCAACTGCGCGCCGAGGGTGTCCAGCAGCCGGTTGGCCGCCGAGTAGGCGGCGTGGCCGTATCCGCCCCATAGACCGGATACCGAGGAGCACAACACCATCCGGGCATCCGGACGCAGCGGCCATGCCGCTGCCACGTTGGCCAGCCCGCACACCTTGGCCGCGAACGTATCCCGCACGGTCGCACCGGTGAGTTCCCCGCCCGGGGCGATCGTGGCGGACGCGGCGGCGTGGATCACCAGCGATGCCGGGCCGAGCTCCAGCTCGGCGACGGTCGCGGCGATCTGTGCCGGGTCGGTGAGATCGCATCGGGGTGCCAGGATCTCGGTCCCGCGAGCAGCCAGTGTGGACACCTGCTGCTCATCGAGTCCACTGCGGCTGAGCAGCACGATACGTCGGGCTCCCAGCTCGGCCAGGTGGCCGGCGAAGTGCAGGCCGACCGCGCCGGCCCCGCCGGTGATGACCACCTCGTCGAAGATCCCTGACTCGGCGGTCCAGGACCGGGCATCGGAGGTGTCGTCACGCGTGCCGCGCTGCCACACCGTGGGCCCGGACCCGTTGTCCCGCAACGCGATGTCGTCGGAGTCGGTCAGCATGGCGGTGACGGCCGCGGCTGCGGCGACCGGATCGAGAGGGGCGGGCGAGAGGTCCAGGTGCCGGAAGGACTGGTCCGGGTGCTCGTAGCCCACGCTGCGGTGCATCGCGGCGAGCGCCGCCGCCTCGGGCCGCGACGGCTCTTCGTCACCGACGCGCTCACCGCCGGCGGTGACCAGCCACACGTCGCGGGTCTCGGCGGCGATCGCGTCGGCGTAGCCGAGCAGGCCGTCATCGATGCGGCGGCTCAAGGTTTCTGCCGCAGTCACGGTGTCGGTCTCGTCGGACACCGGCGCCACGACGATCAGCAGATCGGCATCGGCGGGGGCGACAGCCTCCGCACCCGCGACTTCGTCGAGCGCGCGGCTCAATGCGGCCGCCGATCCCTGCCCGGCCGCGAGGTCGAGCACCGCAACGCGGCGTTGCCCGGCCGGCGATGTGAGCGCGGACGCCTTCTCCCAGTGCTCCACACTCACCGTGACACCGGCGACCGGCGGCAACGGTTGTGGTGTGGCCCAGAGATGTTCGGCCCGCATCGGAGCAAACGGGAAGTCGCGCAGCGATGTGGCGCCGTCGTTGGGAAGGTCATCCCAGCGGTAGCCGGTGTCGGCCATCGCCACCGAGACGATGTTGGCACTGAGCCGTTCGGTGATCGGTTCGTCGCGCCGGCCCGATCCCACCATCACCACAGGACCACCGGTGAGTTCGGTCGCGTCGTCGAGCAGGTCCCCCATCGCGAACAGCAGCGCGGGGTGCGCCGAGAGTTCCACGAAGATCCGGGCCCCGCGCCGGGCTGCCGTCTCGACAGCCCGGTCGAAGCGCACGGTGCTGCGCAGATTCGTGTACCAGTAGTCAGCGAAATCCGTACCGGCCTCGACCACGTCAGCGGTGGCCGAACCGATGAACTGCACCGGCGATTCGCTGAATTGTGCTGTAGGCAGCATCGATTCGAGCTCGGCGCGAGCCGAGTCGAGCGCGGTCGTGTGCGCCGGGAACCACATCTCGATTTCCTTGGCGAACGACCCGCGGCCGGCCACCGCCGCCACCGCCGCGGCCACGGCTTCGGCATCCCCTGACACCGCGACCGACGACCGTGAGTTCACCACCGACAGTTCGAGCCAGCCCGGGGTCTCGTCAACCACTTTCGACGCCTCGTCGGGTGTGATCCCGAGTACGGCGACCCGGTAGGGACCCGTCAACCGGTCGAGTACGGTCGCGCGGGCGACCACCACGGCCACCGCCTCCGGCAGGCTGATGCTGCCTGCCACGTAGGCGGCACCGATCTCACCCAGACTGTGGCCCACGGTGATATCGGGCAGCACACCGCAGGAGCGCCAGACCCGGGCCAGCGCCACACCGTGGACGAACTGGGCACCCTGAATCTGCACCTGGGAGAAGTCGTTGGTGACTGCACCCGAATCCGGTTCGGCCAGTAGGTAATCCAGCGGAGAGGCGGCGCCGGCCGCCTCGAACTCGGCCGCGCACTTGTCCACCTCGGACCGGTAGACCGGCAGCCGGCCATAGGCCTGCACACCCATCGAGGGCCACTGGCTGCCCTGCCCCGGGAACACGAACGCGATACGGGCACTCGAACCCGATGCCGCAGAACCGCCCTGTGCCCGGGTGACCAGCGGATGATCGGCGTCCTCGGTCAAGGCGCGCAGACCCGCGACGAGCTCGTCGCGATCGCCGGCCCGGACCACGGCGCGGTGCCGACGCAGTCGCCGCGTGGACAGCAGGGTGGCGGCGACGTCGCCGGCGCCCACCTCGGGACGCGAATCCAGATAGCACAGGATCGCAGCGGCATCGGCACCGATCAGATCCTCGGCGTGTGCACTGAGCAGGACCGGCGTGCGCCCATCGGGCAGGGCGTCGGCTTCCCGCGCAGGAACGATGATCCGCTCGCGCGCCTCGCTCATGCGGCCGCTCCCGCGGCGTCGGGAACCGAGATGATCGCGTGGGCATTGGTGCCGCTCATCCCGAAGGCCGATACCGCGCCGATGCGCTGCCCGTCGACCGCGGACCACCGGGTCAGCTTGGTGGCCAGGCGCAGACCCTGGGCGTCCCAGTCGATCTCCCGGCTGACCTCATCGACGTGCAGGGTGGCGGGGATGGACGCATGCTCGGCGGCCAGGATGACCTTGGCCAGGCCCAGCCCGCCCGCAGCGGCCTGCGAGTGACCGACGTTGGATTTCACCGATCCCAGCATGGCGCCCGCACCCGGCGGAGCGACCCCGTATGTCTTTGCCAGCGAACGCAATTCGGTCCGGTCACCGAGCCGGGTGCCGGTGCCGTGGCCCTCGATCATGCCGACGTCCTCGGGCCGCACGCCTGCCTGCGCGATCGCCTTGGCGAACAACCGCTGCTGGGCGCTGCCGCTGGGCGCGGTCAGACCGGTGGTGCGGCCGTCCTGGTTGACGGCGGTGGCGCGCACCTCGGCCAGGATGCTCCGACCGTTGCGCAGGGCCGCGGATCTGCGTTGCAACACGAACATCGCCGCCCCCTCGGCCCACACCGTCCCGCTGGCGTGTGCGCTGTAGGGCCGGCAGTGCCCGTCGTCGGACAATGCGTGCTGTTTGGAGAACTCGACGAAGTAGCCGGGTGTGCCCATCACACAGACACCGCCGGTCAGGGCCATGTCGCAATCCCCCGCCCGTACCGCGGCCACGGCGGTGTGGAATGCGGTCAATGCCGACGAACACGATGTGTCGATGGTCAGCGCCGGGCCGCACAGGTCCAGCGTGTAGGCGATCCGGCCCGAGATCACGCCCAGCGAGGTGCCGGTGATCAGGTGACCGCTGTGGTGGGAGAACTCCGACAGCGCCGGCCCGTACTCCAGGCCCGAGGCTCCGACGTAGCAGCCCACGTCGTGGCCGGCCAGGTCATCGGGATTGATGCCGCTGTTTTCCAGTGCGCGCCACGCGATCCGCAGGCCGATGCGTTGCTGCGGGTCCATCGCCACTGCCTCACGCGGTGAGATACCGAAGAATGCGGGATCGAATGTGGTTGCACTGGAGAGGAATCCGCCGAGGTCGTGAATGCGTTTGAACCCGTCACGACGCGAACCGTCGAACAGCTCGCGCACCGACCAGCCGCGGTCGGTCGGAAATCGGCCGAGCGCTTCGCGTTGCTCTGTCAGCAGCGCCCAATAGTCGTCGGCGGTCTCGATCCCGCCCGGAGCCTCCAGCGCCATCCCGACGATCACCACCGGGTCGGCGGCGTCGGACCCGGGAGGTTGGGTGCTAGAGCTCATTGACCAGCTCCGCCACATCCTCGAGCTGGGAGTTGAGGTAGAAATGCCCGCCGTCGAACATCGAGCATGTGAAGGCGCCGGCAGTGTGAGATTCCCAGCGCCGCAGCATGTCCTCGCTGATGCGATGGTCGCGGTCGCCACCCAGGGCGTAGATGTCGGCGGCGATCGTCACGTCGGCCTCACACGAGTACCGGTTGAATGCCGCGTAGTCGGCCCGCACCGCCATCAGCAGCAGTTCGACGAAATCCTCGTCGGCGAGCAGTGCCTCATCGGTACCGCCGAGATCGACCATCTCGGCGAGGATCTCGGACTCGGCCATCGGCAGCGCGGGCGCAGCGGCCACCGCCGACGGTGCCTCGCTGGCCGACACCCACAGGGCATCGATCACCACGCCGTTGCGTTCTGCGATTCGGGCGAATTCGAAGGCCACCACGGCGCCCATGCAATGTCCGAACAGCCGTATCGATCCCACACCGGCCCAGTCAGCCGCGTCGAACAGATCTTTGGCGAGTTCGCCGACCGTGGGTGCGGCCGGGTGCGACAACCGGTCGCCGCGTTGCGGGTACTGCATGACGTAGGCGTCGGAACCGGCCTCGGCCAGCGCCATCCCGAATCCGCGGTAGGCCAGTGCCGCTCCGCCGGCATGCGGGAATACCAGTGTGGCTGTTGTGCTTTCGGACCCTGAATAGCGCTTCACCCAGGGCTTGACGGTGATCTGGGTATCCGGCCCGGTCACGATGGCACAGCGGTGTCGAGAGCAGCCACCGCATCCCGATGCCGCACCGCGAGGGCGAACCCGTTCATCCCCCGCTCGAGATTGCGCCGTGGCGCATCATCGGCGACGACGACGGCTGCGCCGGCGGTCAGTGCCACCAGCATCATGAGGATCGGCGCCGCGGCACCCGCAGCAGAGAACGCGCCGATCCGGTCATCGCCGGTGACGCCGAGCCGGGCGCTGAGCTCCACCACGGCATCGTGCGCGGCGGCGTGAGTCACCACCGCATATCCGTTCTCGTCGAGCGACCCCAGGAAGGCGGGATCACGCGGCGCGGAGCGCACCGGGGAGACTCCGCAGGTGCGCTCTCCGATCCGTAGTGCCTCGGAGACGGTGAGCGCAGGCAGCCAGCTGGGCGGTCCGTCGCCGGTGAACAGCGCCATCCGCACACCCGTGTGGTCCAGGACCGGCTCGGCCGGGTCGAAGGTGTCGACCGGCACACAGACGGCGCCTGCCGCCAGGATTCCCAGCGTGGCGATCACCGTGTCCAGGCCGGTGGGGCCGACGACGGCAACGCGATCGCCGACGCGAACGCCTGCCACCGCAAGCGCACCGGACACCGACAGCGCCTGCTCGCGCAATTGCCCGTAGGTCCAGCGGGTTGTCGGCCCGAACACCGCGACCTCGTCCGGTGCCACCTGCGCGTGCGCGAAGAACCCCTGGTGCAGCGGTTCGGCCGCCACTGCGTGCATGGTCTGCGTAGTCGTGCGACTCACGGCGTCCACAGCGACCTCCTGACGATAAGCAAAGCCTGCCCTAACTGAAGTAACTCTAACCTTAGTTGCCGAACGCGGGTTCTGGGGATGTGCGTTCCAGCTCGGAGGCCACATCGGCGCTGTCCATGCCTGTGACCTCTAGATACAGCTCCGACACCAGCTGCAAACGGTCCGAGCCCGCTTCCCGGCCGGTCAGCAGCGCAGCCATCTGCCCGACCGTTCGGGCGGCGAAGACGTCGGCGACCATCACGGTCGAGGTGTCCAGCCAGTCCCTGATCCGCGCCACCAGCTGGGTGCCGAGCACAGAGTCCCCGCCCAGGGCGAAGAAGTCGTCGTCGACGCCGACACCGGACTGCCCGAGAACGTCGCCGACGATTGCGCACAGAGCCGTTTCCAACGGGTCGCTCGGCGCGCGGTACCCCCTGGCTTCGGGTGCGCCGACGGCCGAGAGCATCCGGACCACCGCGGTGCGGTCGGTCTTGCCCCTGGCGTAGGGAATCTCGTCGGCCACCAGAAGGACCTGCGGGATCATGTGCGCGGGCACCAGCTCGGCCAGCGCGCCGGCCACCGATTCCGGATCCAGGCCCGCGTTCCGGCCGGCCTGATCCGCCCGTACCACCGCGCCGAGCAGATCGTGGCCGCCGTCGACCGGCACCAGCACCGCAACGGCCGCATCCACACCGGGAACCCGGCACAAGGCGCCTTCGACCTCGCCCAGCTCGATACGGAAGCCGCTCACCTTGATCCGGTGATCGGCCCGGCCGACGAATTCCAACGTGCCATCGGGCCAGGACCGCACCAGGTCCCCCGTGCGGTACCAGCGGCGCCCGTCGTACTCGACGAACCGTTCAGCGGTCAGGTCCGGGCGCCCGCGGTAGCCGCGGGCGATCCCGCGACCGCCGACCCACAGCTCACCCGGCACCCAGTCGGCGCAGTCCTCGCCCCGTGCGTCGACCACGCGGCAGCAGTTGTTGGTCAACGGCACGCCGAACGGCACCGAGGTCCAGTGCGACGGCAGCGCGTCGTCGCCGAATCCGACTTCGAAGATGGTGTTGTGGGTCGCGGTCTCGGTGGCCCCGCCCAGCCCGGCGAAGCGCACCTGCGGCGACGCGGCTCGCAATGCGCGCACCATGTCGGGACGCACCCAGTCGCCTCCGGTGGGCACCACCCGCAGTGAAGGCAAGGATGCCCCGTCAGTCGCGGCCACCAGCATCTCCAGCCAGCCGGTCAGGAAGTGCAGGACGCTCACCCGATGCTCGGCGATCAGCTCGACCCACACATCGGGATCGCGGCGGTCTTTCTCGTCGACGACAACCATCGAGCCACCCGAACGCAGGGTGCCGTAGACGTCGATCACCGACAGGTCGCACTCCAGATGCGACAACGCCAGGCACCGGTCGGCCGGGCCGATCTCGAAATGATCGTTGATGAACTCGATGGTGTTCATCGCCGCGTCGTGGGTGATCTCGACGCCCTTGGGCTCACCGGTGGAGCCCGACGTGAACAACACGTACGCCAGGTCCGTCGGGGCGACGTCGACCGGCTCGAAATGCGCCGGATCACCGATGACCTCGGCGTCGGCGACGGTCAGGTGCGGCAGCTCGGGATGATCCGGCCCCGAACCACAGACCAGGGCGAAGTCCACCCCACCGGTGTGCAGGATCCGGGCGGCCCGATCGGCCGGCTGATCCACCCCGACCGGCAGATACGCCGCGCCGACCATCGAGATGGCCAGCAGCGCGATGACCTGCTCGACGCTCTTGGGGCCGAGCATGGCGACCACCTCGCCATGGCACACCCCACGGGACTGCAGGGCGGCCGCCACGGCCAGCACCTTGTCCCGCAGTTCGGCGTAGGTGAGGTTGCCGGCGCTGCTGAAGACCGCAGGCGCGTCGGGGGTGGCCACCGCGTTGCCCAGGAAACCGGTGTGCAGAGCATCGCCGCTGGGAACGGATGTCGACGCGTTCAGCTCGGCCCGGACCCGGCGCTGCTGCTCCGAGGGGGCAGGGGGGTCCTGGGCATCCCAGGCCGCATCGTCGGTGGCCAGGCGGCGCAGTTCGTCGAGGTGGTAGGCGAACATGGCCTCGGCCACCCCGGGGCGGAACGCCTCGACCCGGACGTCCCAGTTGATCATCAGGCCCTCGGCGATCGGTGTCGCCTGAGCGTCTATGAGCACCTGGGGCCCCTGGGAGATGGTCCACACGGGCGCCCCGAAGTGATCGGTGACGTCACCGGCGAACAGATCGCCCAGCCCGAGCGCGCTGGTGTAGACGATGGTGGCCAGCGTCTGGCTGCCGCGGTGCCTGCTCATGTCGCGCAGCACATCGAGCCCGGACACCGAGGAATGCGCGGCGGTCGCGTGCAGCGTCTCCTGCACCACCCGGGCCCGGGCCATGGCCGTATCGGCACCGGTCAGGTCGATGTCGAGCAACAGCGAGGACGTGAAGTCTCCGACCAGCTTGTCCACATCGGGGTGATACGGCTCCCTGCCGAACATCGGCAGGTTGAGCAGGAACCTGGACTGCGTGGACCAGCGCGCCAGCGCGTTCGCGTAGGACGCGCCGACCGCCATGGCCGGGGTGATGCCGCGCCGCTGGGCCGCCGCGAACAATGCGTCGCGGGTCGGCACGTCGAGGGTCTCCCACAGCCGGATGCTGCGGTGCGGGTTGCGCTGATCCGACAGCGGAACCAGGGGCAGCACAGGCGGATCCGGCAGATCGGGCACCCGGTCGGCCCACCACTGCAGGTCCTCCTGCGACGGTGGCGGCACCGAAGCCGTGAGCTGGGAACGGTATTCGCGGTAGGTGTAGCCGAGGTCGGGCAGGTCGGCGCCGCGGTAGAAGGCGGCCAGATCCGCCATGAAGTTGCGGTAGCTCACCGCATCCGCGCACTGCATGTCCATGTCCACATGGAGACGCGTGCTTCCGGACGGCAGCAGCGACAGGCTCAGCTGCAGTACCTCTTCGTGCAGCATCTGATGCGACTTGGACTCCCTGAGCAACTCCAACTGCGCTTGTGCCGCAGCATCATCCAGGTCGCGGAAGTCGTAGACGGTGACCGGCAGCGGCCGGTCACCGATCCGCTGCGTACCGTCGGGCAGGATCTCGACGCGCAGCATCGGATGGCGCGCAGCCAGCTTCGTCGCCGCGGCCTGTAACCGCTGCGGATCGACTCCGGCGCCGTCGAATTCGACGTACAGATGGGCGCCGACGCCACCGAGCTGCTGATCCTGGTTGCGACCCACCCAGAACGCATGCTGGATGGGTGCCAGCGGGAAGGGTTCGCTCGCATCGTCGGCGACGTGACCCTCGGTTTCGGGGACGGAGTCCTGAACCGGGGCGTCGGGAGCGTGCTCAGCGACCAGGTCGATCCAGGCGGCGACGGTGGGATTGGCTGCCAGAGCTGCGAATCCGACATTGATGCCCTGCTTCCGCCACCGGCCCGAGAGCGACATCATCCGGATCGAGTCGAGACCGGATGCGATCAGGTCGGCGTTGGGATCGACGTCGTCTGCGCTGACCCCCAGGAGTTCGGCGACCTCGTCGCGGACTGTCCGGGAACTCGTCGCCACCACGCTTCATCCTCCAAAACATTAGTAAAGGCTGCCCTAACTTTGTGGAGGTTACCCTATATTCGATCTGCTGACACACCCACCCGACGGGAGCCGAGACCACCGATGACCACCGGTTTTGACCGTGAACAGGACGAACTGGCAAACGGATTCACCCCATTCCCCGAGGACCGTGCCGAGGTATACCGCCAGGCCGGGTACTGGCAGGGCAAAGCGCTGGACAGCATCCTGCGCGAGGCCGCCGAACGCTGGCCGGACAAGCCGGCCGTCGTCGACGCCACCGGCAGCCACACGTTCGCCGAACTCGACGCACTCGCCGACCGCATCGGTGCCGCCCTGGCCGCTCGCGGGATCAACCTCGGCGACCGCTTCCTGGTGCAGCTGCCGAACACCCGCGAATTCGCGGTCGCCACCTTCGGCCTGCTTCGCGCCGGGGCGGTCCCCGTCCTGTGCCTGCCCGGCCACCGGTCTGCGGAGCTGGGCCATTTCGCCGAAGTCAGCGGCGCCGTCGGCCTGGTGATCCCCGACGCCATCGCCGGATTCGACTACCGCGAGCTGGCCACCCAGGTCGCGTCCGAACACCCGCGACTGAGTCACATTCTCGTCGACGGCGATCCGGGTTCCTTCCAACCCTGGTCTGCTCTCAAGGATTTCGACGGCATCCCGCCGAGCTTCACCGTCGACACCAGCGGTCCCGCCGTTCTGCTGGTGTCCGGCGGAACCACCGGGCTGCCCAAGCTCATCCCCCGTACCCATGACGACTACCGGTACAACGCCGCCGCGTGCGCCCAGGCGTGCGAAATGGTGCACGACGACGTATATCTCGCGGCACTGCCCGCCGGACACAACTTCCCGCTCGCCTGCCCGGGCCTGCTCGGCTCGATGACGGTCGGCGCGACCACCGTCTACACCGACGACCCCAGCCCCGAATCGGCCTTCGCCCTGATCAATGCCCACGGCGTCACCGTGACCGGTCTCGTCAACGCCCTGGCCAAACTGTGGGCCCAGGCCTGCGACTGGGAACCGGTGCTGCCGACCTCGCTGCGCGTGGTCCAGGTGGGCGGATCACGGATGTCCCCGGACGATGCCCGATTCGTGTATCAAGGCCTGAGCTCAGGCCTGCAGCAGATCTTCGGAATGGCCGAAGGGATGCTGAATTTCACCCGGCCGGGCGATCCGGTGGACGTGGTGGAGCACACCCAGGGCCGGCCGATGTCGCCGCACGACGAGATGCGCGTGGTGGACGAGGACGGCCACGAGGTCGCCCCCGGGCAGGAGGGTGAGCTCCTGGTGCGCGGCCCCTACACGCTCAACGGCTACTACCGCGCCGAGGAGGCAAATGCCCGGTCCTTCAGCCCCGACGGGTTCTACCGCACCGGCGACCGGGTCCGGATCTTCACCGACGGGCCGCGGGCCGGCTACGTCGAGGTGACCGGCCGCATCAAGGACGTCATCCACCGCGGTGGTGAGACGGTGTCGGCCACCGATCTTGAGGACCATCTGCTGACCCACCCGGCGGTGTTCGCGGCTGCGGCAGTGGCGCTTCCCGATGACTACCTCGGGGAGAAAATCTGCGCTGCAGTGGTTTTCAAAGGCGCACCGGTCAGCCTCGTCCAGCTCAACGAATTCCTCGACGAGCGCGGGGCATCGGCCCATGCCCGGCCCGACGTACTGGTCCCGATGTCGACCCTGCCCGCCACCGCGGTGGGCAAGGTCGACAAGAAGAAGCTGATCGCCGCGATCACCGGGTGAGCGAACGGCCTGCCTCGGGATCGAGCAGCTCGATGATCCTGGCCGTCACTGCCGCCGCGGTGGGATGCTCCCACAGCAGGGTCGGCGGCAGTGACAGCCCGGTCTGCTTCTCCAGCTGACGGCGGAGCCGGACCGTCATGATCGAGTCCACGCCCAACTCCACCAGCGGGAGGTCGACGTTCACGTCGGACTCCGCGAGCCCCAATTGGCTTGCCACCGCGCTCAACACATGGGCGGCAAGCTGATCGGGGTCGAACTCCCCCACGCTCGATGACGGATCCGACGCGTCGTCGGGTTCGTCCTCGGGTGCCACATCCGCCAGGATCGGCACCGCCGCTGCCGCCGGAAGGACCGGCAGCACCACGACGTTGGCCGCGTCCTCACGCATCGCAAGGTCGAGCGCGCCCATCGCGTCGTCGGCGCTGACCGTGCCCATACCGAGTGCATCGAGTTGCGCCGCAACGAACTCCGACGCCGAGCCCATCCCCAGCCCGCGCCACGCCGTCCAGGCGACCGCGGTCGTGCGGTCCCCGAGACTGCGCCGGTGCCGGGCCATCACGTCCAGGAACGAATTGGCGCAACCGTAGGCACCCTGGCCCGGGAATCCGGCCAGATAGCCGCATGAGGAGAACAGCACCATCCAGTCGAGCTGCTCGGGCGGGAACACCTCGTGCAGCACGAGCGTGCCGTGCACCTTCGGGTGCATGGCGGCGGCAAATTCGTCGGAAGTCGTGTTCATCAGCAGCGCACCGGCTTCCACACCCGCGGCGTGGATGACGCCGCGCACCGGCGGCAACGGGCGCAGCACATCCCGCAGGGCGTCGGCCGATCCGGGCGCGCCGACGTCGACGGCGGCGACGGTGACCGACACGCCACGCTCCTCCAGTGCGGTGACCGCGCGGATCGCCGCCGACTGCGTGTCCTCCACCCAGTCCGACCGGTCGGCCAGGCCCGAGCGCGACAAGAGCACCAGCCGGCGGGCACCGAGGTCGGCCAGGCGCTGGGCCATCCGCAGACCAAGCGCGCCGGTCCCGCCGGTGATCAGGTAGGTGCCGCCCGGCACGCACTGCATCGGAGCCGGCTGTGTCGGGGCGGTCGGGGTCGTGCCCGATGCCGTGAGCCGGGCGGCCAGTGCCACCCCGTCACGGACCACCAGCACACCGTGGCCGGCCAGTGATCCCAGAGCCGTCAGCGGCAGGCATCCATCGGCCACATCGATGACACCGCCCCACAACTGCGGATGCTCGGCCGCGGCGACCCGGCCCAGCCCCCACAGCGGCGCGTGGGTCACGTTGGCGCCCTCGTGGACACCGACCGTGAGCGCCCACACCCGCGCCGACAGACCCAGGCGCTGCTGCAGCGCCAGCGTCCTGGTCACCAGGTCGACGGCCGCTTCCGGCGAGTCGTCATCACGAGGTAGTACCAGAACCACCGCGGAATCCCCGAGTTTTGCTGGTAGTGAACCGAATTCGAGGTTCGATTCCAGTTCGTCGGGGTCTTCGACCGCCAGGTAGGGCACTGCGGCGGCGGTCAGATCGTCGACTGCGGTCTCCAGCCGGTCGACATCTCCGCCGACGAGCACCACCCCACTGGGGGACAGCTCGCCGCGGCCCGCCACCGGATGCCACGACACCCGGTGCACGATGCGGCGGATGTCGGTCGGCGACCATTCGCGTCCCGGATTCTCCAGCTCTTCGAAGGTCATGCCGCTGATCGACAGCAGCGCCGACCCGGATTCGTCGGTGATCACCACATCGGTCGTGGTCGTCCCTGGCCTGCGCCGGACCGACAGCACCGCGGTGGCCGGCGGCGCGCCGTATACCTGGACCCGTTCGATGCGGGCCGGCATCCGCAACCGCGGCGGTCCGTCGAATGTCGTGGAGGCCGCCGAGGTCGCGGCGTCGACCAGCGAGGCCCACGTGCTGGGCTGCCCGCCATCGGACTCGGAGCTGACGAGGGCCAGCAACTCACCTTCGCCGCGGCGCAAATCCTTGATGTCCCAATCGAATCCCATGGCCGCAACCCCGAGTTCGGCGAGGGTGTCGATCACGTGGCGCGGCGGCAACTGCTCGGTGCAGCGCGCGCGGGCTTTCTCCAGATCGACGGCCACGGTTCCCGCGTCATCCGCGGCGCCGCCGAGGGCCACCACCGCACTGCTGTGGGTCAGCCACCCGCCGTCCTGCTCTTCGGCGGCGTCGGCCAGCCGTGAGGCCAGGGTCAGCTCACGGTCGGCCAGCACCACCTGAAGATCGCGGGCGCGCGCGGGGGCCACGGGTGTGCGGAGCCGGATGTCCTTCAGTCCGGCACCACTGCCGGCCGCCGTCAGGAACGTGTTCAACAGCACTGCGGCCGGGATGATCTCGGTTCCCTGGACCGGATGGTCGCCGGGGTACGGCCGGGTGTCGAAATCCAGCCGGGTCTGCCACATGCGGGTCGCGACGGTTCCGGCCACGTCGGTGCGGCCGCCCAGCAGGGTGTGGCTGGTGGTGTCGTGCACCGCGCGCCCACCGGGCGATGCGGTGGGCACCCGCCAGAAGTGCCGGTGCTGCCATTGTGTGACCGGGAGATCGGCGGTCCACGGATCGGTCTCGGCGACACCGTGTTCGACGTCGGCGCCGTGGCAGTACAGCGAGGCGATCGCGGTCATGACGGCCGGCGACTCCGGCGTGTTACGGCGGAGCAGCGGTACCACCGCATGTTCGTCCATACCGAGGTGCAGGAGCGTCTCGACGATCGAATGGGACACGACCGGATGTGCGGACACTTCGAGGAACACCCGGTGGCCGTCTTCGGCTGCCGCCGTGACGGCCTCGGCGAACCGGACCTGCCCACGCAGGTTGTGGACCCAGTAGTCGGCGTCTCGCGGTGCGGCGGAACGGGGATCGGGCAAAGCCGTGGTGTACAGCGGGATCACCGCATCCCGGGCCGGGTCGAGCCCGGCGACGTTGGCGGCCAGGGCTCCGGTCAGGTCATCCATCGCGGGACTGTGGAATGCCACGTCGGTGTTCACCCGGCGCACCACGATGCCCTGCTCGCCCCAGGACTGGCAGACCTCTGCGACCGCGTCGGTGATGCCCGAGATCACACAGGATTCGGCCGACGCGCTGATGGCCGCCACCACATCGGTACGACCGGCCAGCCGTTGCGCCGCCTCGGCGAACGGCAAACGCACCAAAGCCATGGCACCGCAACCCATCACGGATCGGAAGCCGCGGGCACGGTAGCAGGCCACCGCCGCGCCCTGGCGCAACTCGAAGACACCGGAGACCACACAGGCCGCCACTTCACCGACCGAGTGCCCGATCACTGCGGCGGGGTGCACTCCCCGCTCCCGCAGCACCGCGGCGAGTCCGACCTGCATCGCGAAGGTCAGCGCCTGGATCCGATCGGTACCGCCCAGCTCACCCGTGCTCAGCGCCTCCCGAGCGGAGAACCCGAGCTCACGCCCGAAGACCTCGTCGACCTCGTCGATCACGCGAGCGAAAACCGGCTCGGCCGTGAGCAGTTCGCGGCCCATACCGGCCCAGTGCGAACCATGCCCGGAGAACACCCACACCGCGTCCCGGGCCTGACCGCCCGGCACCTCACCGGTGACCAGCCCGGCGCCGGAGTCACCGCGGGACAGGGCATCCAGTCCGGCGATCAGTTCATGGCGGTGCTCAGCCACGACTGCGGCCCGAACCGGTTCGTGCCCGCGTCGCGCCCACAGCGCGGCTGCCACGGGGGCCACCTCGTGGTGCCCGGCCCGCAGGTGGTCGGCCAGCGCTTCGGCCTGACGGGCCAGGCGCTGTTCGGACCGTGCGGAAAGCGGAACGATCAGTGGACCGGGCGCACTGTGCGGCGTCGTGTCCTGTTGTGCCGGAGCCTCTTCGAGCAGAATGTGTGCGATAGTCCCGCCGTAACCGTAGCTGCAGACCGCGGCCTGACGGGGCGCGTCGGTGCGTGGCCAAGGTTCGACCTCGGTCGGCACCCGAAGTCCGCTGTTGGCCCAGTCGACGGCACCGGTGAGTTGACGCAGGCCGGCGGTGGGCGGGATCGCCTCATGGTGCAGGGCCAGCACTGTCTTGATCAGCCCCATCACCCCGGCACCGCCCTCGAGGTGGCCGATATTGGGTTTGACCGACCCGATGCGGCACCGGTCCGCCTCGGCGCGTCCTGTTCCGTACACCTGGGCCAGGGCGCCGACCTCAGTGGGATCACCTGTGGGAGTTCCGGTTCCGTGCGCCTCGACATATCCGACGCCGGCCGGGTCGACACCTGACATCCGGCATGCGAGCCGGAACATGTCCGCCTGTGCCGCGCCGTTGGGAGACATGATGCCCACGGTGCGTCCGTCCTGGGCAGTGGCGCCACCGCGCACCACGGCCAGAATACGGTCACCGTCGCGCTCGGCGTCCGCGAGCCGCTTGAGCACCACCACGCCCGCACCCTCGCCACGCCCGTAACCATCCGCGGCGGCATCGAAGGTCTTGCACCGGCCGTCGGGCGCGGTGGCCCCGGCCTCGTCGAGCACCCGGGTCAGTCCGGGGCCGATCAGCGCACTCACCCCGCCGGCCAGGGCCAGTGAGGTCTCGCCGGCACGCAGCATCTGGCACGCCTGGTGCACCGCGACCAGCGAGGCCGCGCACGCGGCGTCCAGCGCCACACTCGGGCCGCGGAGATCGAGCAGATGCGAGACCCTGTTGGCGATACCGCACAGCGAGGTTCCGATCCCGGTCCACGCGTCGATGCCCGGCAGGTCTTCCATGATCAACTTGCCGTAGTCATCGGAATTGACGCCCATCAGCACTGCGGTGTCACTACCTGCCAGGGCCCTCGGCGACACTCCGGCGTGTTCGAGCGCCTCCCAGCTGACCTCCAGCGCCAGCCGCTGCTGGGGATCCATCACCTCGGCCTCGCGCGGTGAGACACCGAAGAACTCGGCGTCGAATCCGGCCAGATCGTCAAGGAAGGTGCCCAGCCGAGTGACCTCGCGCAGCACCGCCGCGTTCCGGGGATCGCGCCGCAGGTAGGGCTCCCACCGCTCCTCGGGCACCTCGGTGACGTTGCTGCGCCCTTCCAGCAGGAATTTCCAGAAGTCCGAAGGCGTGGCAACGCTGCCGGCGACGCGGCAGCCCAGGCCGATGACAGCGATGGGTTCCGGGGTCGAATTATCGGGTCCCATGTCAGCAGAACCCGGCCCGAAGGTAAGTCTGGATAGGCTTGCCTAAATACGCTGCCGACATGCGGACAATATTGGCACACGATCCGAAAGAGCAGTGGTTCTACCTCAGAACCAGCTGTGAATCTCCTGGGAGGCCATCCAGGCGGCGATGACGTGCATGTTTACCGGTCGAGGCGGCGGTTTTGACTGCCTGTTCGCCGTCGCGCGCAGCCACTGCCGGCGTGTTAGCTCACTCACATGTCCGTTCTCTCGACGAGGTAGGGCGACAAGGTGCTCAGCTTTTCGCAGGTCTCCTCGAATTCGCGGTCGGGTGTGGACTCGGCGATGATGCCGGCCCCGGCCCGCAGCCAGGTGTGCCCGTCGGCCTCGTAGGCCGCCCGCAGCGCGAGTGCGGCGTCGAGGGATCCGTCGGCCGAGAACATCGCCACCGCACCCGAATACAACCCACGGGGCAGCTCGTCGTGCCGCAGGATCGCGTCGACCCCTTCAGCCTTGGGAATCCCCGACGCCGTCACCGCCGGGAACAACGCTTCCAGCGCGTCCATGCGGTCCATCGACGGGTCGAGGCGAGCCCCCACCGTGGACCCGAGATGCTGCACGCTGCCGCGCTCACGAATGGTCATGAAGTCGGTGACGGTCGCCGTGCCGGGCTCGGCGACCTCGGAAATCTCCTTGAGCGAACTGCGCACGGATATCGCGTGTTCGACGATTTCCTTCGAGTTGGACTCAAGATCGTCGCGGGCCGCCTGATCGTTGGCCGCACCGCGGCCGAGTGCCCGGGTTCCGGCCAGTGGTTCGGTGACCACGAGCCCGTCCTGGTGCACGGCGGCGACGAGTTCGGGGCTGTAGCCGAGCGCACGAAGGGAACCGAGCCGCAACAGGAATGACCGGGCCGGATTGTTGTGCCTGCGGCCCAGCCGGTAGGTCGACGGGAAGTCGAGCCGGAACGGCACGTCGAAGCGCCGCGACAGGATGACCTTCTGGTACTGCCCTCTGCCGATCTCGTCGATCGCCGAGGCGACCCGGTCGCGGTAGCCACTAACGTCGTGCCGGATGTCCACGGCACGGGGGTCGGCGGTGGGCTGGATGCCCCCGGCAATCAGGTGCCGCACGACATCGTGGTGGCTCTCGAGGCCACCGAGCACGGTGACCCGTTCGGCGGTGACCTCGATCTGCGTCAGCGGACTGAAGACCCGCGCCAGCGGGGTCTTCGGCGCCAACCGGTTCTCGAGACCGAACTTGTAAGTACCGAATTCGAACGCCACCCAGCCGAATGCGGTGTCGGCGTGAGTTTCGGAGTCGGCAAGCATGAGATCCACCGCTTCGCCGAGCACGGCACCCGGCCTACCGGACCATGGGCGGCGGGCGGCCACGACACCGTCGCGGGTGAGCCGCAGTTCATCGCTGTCCAACTCGACACCGCACTGCGCTCCGGACGCCAGGATCCACCGGTTCCCCCGCTCGTACACCACGTAGTCGCTGCCGTCGCCGGACAGCGCGCGAGCGATCTCGGCGACCAAATCGGCTGGGCCGGTCATGTTGTCGCCCGCAGGCAGCTCGAACGAGGCGAGCGCGGCCGAAGCATTGCAGTCAGCTTGGTCGTTCCGTGTGAGCATTCGGCAAAGCTTAGCCTCGCCTTACCCATTGCGCAGACCTACGTCCCTGCTACGTATTTACTACGGGATCAATATCTTCCGCACAGAATCCACACATGCAGACACAGCAGTTTCACAGGCTTCCCACAGGGAGCCCGGCGGTTCCGCGCCCTACGCCAGCAGGTCCCGGACTACCCCGTCCGCGAGCAGCCGGCCACGGTCGGTCAACACCAGAGCATCCCGTTGCCGGAGGAGAAGTCCTTCGTCACAGAGAGTTTCGGCGCGGACGAGTTCTTCGGAATCGAGCAGCGCCACCGGCAGGCCCTCACGAACCCTGACCCTAAGCATCACTTCCTCGACATGGCGGTCGCGAGCATCGAGCTCCTCGAAATCTGCTATCGGCAAACGCTCTTCAGCCAAAGCTTGCGCATAAGCATTGGGATGCTTGACATTCCACCAGCGGGTAGCACCGAGGAAGCCGTGCGCGCCGGGGCCGGCGCCCCACCACTCTCCGCCGCCCCAGTAGCCGAGGTTGTGCCGGCACTCGGCGCCGTCGGCACTCCAGTTCGACACCTCATACCAATGCAGACCCGCCGCCGACAGCCGACTGTCGAGCAGTTCGTAGCGCTGGGCGAGCACGTCGTCGTCGGGCCGGGAGATCTCGCCGCGGCGCACCCGGCGGGCCAGGGCGGTGCCGTCCTCGACGATCAGCGAATACGCGGACACATGGTCGACGCCCGCGCCCACCGCGACGTCGATCGAGCGCCGCAGATCGTCGTCGGTCTCCCCCGGCGTGCCGTAGATGAGGTCGATGTTGACGTGTTCGAACCCCGCGGCCCTGGCCTCAAGGGCCGCTGCCGGCGCGCGGCCCGGGGAGTGCGTGCGGTCCAGCACGGCCAGCACCTGCGGCGCCGCGGACTGCATGCCCAGGGACACCCGCGTGTAACCGGCCTCACGCAGGGCCGCGAACATCTCCGGCGAGGTGGACTCCGGGTTGGCCTCGGTGGTCACCTCCGCCTCGACTGCCAGTTCGAAGTTGTCGCGGACGGCCCCCAGCACCGCGGTCAGGCCGGATCCGCCCAGTAACGAGGGCGTGCCGCCGCCGACGAACACCGTCTGTACCGGCACGGATCCGACCCGTTCGGCCGCCAGTCGCAGTTCGACGCGCAACGCGGCCAGCCAGCCGTCGGGGTTCGCACCACCCAATTCGGCCGGTGTGTAGGTGTTGAAGTCGCAGTAACCGCACCGCGTCGCGCAGAACGGGACGTGGATGTAGATGCCGAACGCGCGATCTGGCACGTGGGCCAACTGGGGTTGGCCGGCGAGGTCGGTGCGCGTGGTCATGGTTTGATTTTCCCAGACTGTCCAGCGCGGACTTTTGCTCACCGTGAGCGCAAATATGGCCCGGTTAGGGCAGGTGACGACAATCGTGGCACAATGGCGTGCGTGACTGCCGCCCACAACAGCACCACCCGCATTGCGCTGGTGGCTCGTCGGCATGTCGATTTCAAGCGCGTCTGTAGCTGTTGCTGTCTGCCCTAATCACGCGTTGATTTCGGAACCCGCCCGCCCCATACATTCAGCTGGCCGCCGGATCTGCGCCGCCGGTCAGCCCCACCGGTGATCAGCGCATTCCAACGGCCGGTTCCATACAAGGAGCCAAAGCATGACAGAGGTTCAAGCCAACCCGCGCCCGCCCAAGACTCGCGATGAGGGCCAATGGGCGCTGGGTAGCCGCGACCCGTTGAACCCCAATGAGGTGTTCAAACAGGAGGACGACGCCCTCAACGTGCGGGCCCGCATCCTGGACGTCTACTCCAAGCAGGGCTTCGACAGCATCGACAAGACCGACCTGCGCGGCCGGATGCGCTGGATGGGCCTGTACACCCAGCGTGAGCAAGGCTATGACGGCACGTTCACCGGTGACGACAACGCCGACCTGCTGGAAGCCCCGTATTTCATGATGCGGGTGCGCTCCGACGGCGGCGCGCTGACCGCGAAGTCGCTGCGCACCTTGGGCGAGATTTCTATCGAGTTCGCCCGCGACACGGCCGACATCACCGACCGAGAGAACATCCAGTACCACTGGATCCGGATCGAGGACGTGCCGGAGATCTGGCGCCGGCTCGAAGAGGTCGGTCTGCAGACCACCGAGGCCTGCGGCGACTGCCCCCGCGTTGTCCTGGGTTCGCCGCTTGCCGGTGAGTCCCTGAGCGAGGTGCTCGACCCGACGCCCGCGCTGGAGGAGATCGTCCGCCGCTATATCGGCAACCCGCTGCTGTCGAACCTGCCGCGCAAGTTCAAGACCGCGATCTCCGGACTGCAGGACGTGGCGCACGAGATCAACGACGTGGCGTTCATCGGCGTCGATCACCCCGAGCACGGCCCCGGCCTGGACGTCTGGGTGGGCGGTGGCCTGTCCACCAACCCGATGCTGGCGCAGCGCCTCGGCGTCTGGGTGCCGCTGGAGGAGGTGCCCGACGTCTGGGAGGGCGTGACCTCGATCTTCCGCGACTACGGCTACCGCCGGCTGCGCAACAAAGCTCGACTGAAGTTCCTGGTCAAGGACTGGGGCCCGCAGAAGTTCCGTGAGGTGCTGGAGACGGAGTACCTCAAGCGCAAGCTCATCGACGGGCCCGCGCCCGAGCAGGTGCCCCACAACATCGACCACGTCGGCGTGCAGAAGCTCAAGAACGGCCTCAACGCGGTGGGTGTCGCACCGATCGCGGGCCGCGTGTCGGGCACCATCCTGACCAAGATCGCCGATCTGGCCGAGGCCGCCGGCTCCGACCGGATCCGGCTGACCCCGTACCAGAAGCTGATCGTGCTCGACGTCCCCGACGACAAGCTGGCCGAACTGCGCGCCGGGTTGGATGACCTGGGTCTGTCCTCGACGCCTTCGCGCTGGCGGCAGAACGTGATGGCCTGCACCGGTATCGAGTACTGCAAGCTGTCCTTCGCCGAGACCCGGGTCCGGGCACAGAGCCTGGTGCCTGATCTGGAGGAGCGTCTTGCCGACCTGAACTCGACGCTGGACGTGCCGGTGACCGTCAATCTCAACGGCTGCCCCAACTCCTGCGCCCGCATCCAGATCGCCGATATCGGTTTCAAGGGCCAGATGATCGACGACGGCAACGGACCCGAGGAAGGCTTCCAGGTCCACCTCGGCGGCAGCCTCGGCCTCGACAGCGGTTTCGGCCGCAAGCTGCGCCAGCACAAGGTGCTGTCCAGCGAGCTCGGCGACTACGTCGAGCGGGTCGTTCGCAACTTCGTGAAACAACGTGAGGACGGCGAGCGTTTCGCCCAGTGGGCCATTCGGGCCGACGACGCGGACTTGAGGTGAGTGACGACGTGACGAACTTGACAGCGACCGAATTGCAGGAGCTCGCGGAACGCGGTGCGGCCGAGCTGGCCGATGCCGGCGCCGAGGAGCTGCTGCGCTGGACTGACAAGCACTTCGGCGACGCCGGCGGGCCGGCCCATCGACCCGGTTACGTCGTGGCCTCCAACATGCAGGATGCCGTCCTCGTCGAGATGGCGGCCAAGGTGCGCCCGGGCGTCGACGTCCTGTTCCTCGACACCGGCTACCACTTCGCCGAGACCATCGGCACCCGTGACGCCGTCGAGCAGGTCTATGGCGTCAACGTGGTGAACGTGCGCCCGGAGAACACGGTCGCCCAGCAGGACGAACTGCACGGCAAGGACCTGTTCGCCCGGGACGCCGCGGCCTGCTGCCGCATGCGCAAGGTCGAACCGCTGGGCAAGGCACTGGCGGGCTACACCGCCTGGGTGACCGGCATCCGCCGCGTGGAGGCCCCTACGCGCGCCAACGCCCCGCTGATCAGCTGGGACGCCGCCTTCGGCCTGGTGAAGATCAACCCGATCGCCGCCTGGTCGGACGAGGAGATGCAGGCCTACATCGAGGCCAACGACATCCTCGTCAATCCCCTTGTCTACGACGGCTATCCGTCCATCGGCTGCGCGCCGTGCACCAGCAAGCCGGCCGAGGGCGCCGATCCGCGCAGCGGCCGGTGGGCCGGTCAGGCCAAGACGGAGTGCGGGCTGCACGCCTCGTGAGGTACCTGTGACGCTCGTTCTCACCGCACACGGCAGCGCGGACCCGCGCTCGTCGGCGAACGCGCACGCCATCGGCGGGCATCTGCGCCGCCTGCTGCCCGACACCGAGGTGCGGGTCGCGTTCTGTGAACAGAACGCGCCCAACCTCACCGAGGTGCTGCCGGATGTCGAGCCGGGCGCCGTCGTGGTACCACTGCTGTTGGGCAGCGCCTATCACGCGCGGATCGACATTCCCGAACTGATCGCCAACGCCGGCGTCGGCGCCGAGGTGATCCAGGCAGATGTGCTCGGTGAGGACCCCCGCCTGCTGCAGGTGGTGCGGGAGCGGCTGACCGCGGTGGGCGTGTCCCGGTTCGACGCCGACCTCGGCGTGATCCTGACCGGGGTCGGTTCGTCTCATCCGATCGCCAATGCGCGGACCACCGCCCTGGCCCGCGCATTGGCCGATGGCACCCGCTGGGCCGGTACGCAGGTGGCGTTCGCCACAGGGCAGACTCCGTCCCTACCGGAGGCTGTCGATCGCTTGTACCAAGGCGGCGCCCGTCGCCTGGTGATCGCCCCCTGGTTCCTGGCACACGGTCGAATCACCGATCGGGTCGCCGAATTCGCCTGCGCCGCAGGCATTCCCATGGCCGAACCGCTTGGTCCGCACCGCCTGGTGGCAGCCACGGTGCTGGACCGATACGAAGAGGCGCTGGCCGCGCGCAGCGCCGGCTTCGCCGCCTGACGCCCCGCAGTTCTCACCGTAATCACGCCCCCGGTAACCCACCGGGGGCGTCTTCATCGGCTTGACTCCCATACCCCAAGGGGTATATTCGTAGGCATTGGTATACCCCCCCAGGTATACGGCCGCCCACCGAGGAGCTGAACAATGAAGTTCATCCAGTACTACCTGGACTGTCTGTCCCACGCGTCGTACCTGATCGGCGATGAGTCCACCGGCCGCGCCGTGGTCGTCGACCCGCAGCGCGACGTCTCCGAGTACGTCGCCGACGCCGAGAAGCTCGGCATGCAGATCACCCACGTGATCGAGACCCACTTCCACGCCGACTTCCTGTCCGGCCACCTCGAGCTGGCCGAGGCCACCGGTGCCACGATCGTGTACTCGTCCGTCGCCGAGCCGGAGTTCGATCACATGGGAGTCCAAGACGGCCAACGCATTTCACTGGGCGAGGTGGTGTTGGAGTTCCGCCATACCCCGGGCCACACCCCGGAGTCGATGAGCATCGTGGTCTACGAGCACGCCGATGACGCCGTGCCCTACGGCGTTCTGACCGGCGACACGCTGTTCATCGGTGATGTCGGCCGGCCGGACCTACTGGCCTCGATCGGCTTCACCCGAGACGAACTGGCCGACAAGCTCTACCACTCGCTGCAAGAAAAGCTGTTGCCGCTGCCCGATGACACCCGGGTCTTCCCGGCCCACGGCGCGGGTTCGGCCTGCGGCAAGAACCTGTCCACCGAATTGTCGTCCACCATGGGCGAACAGAAGCAGACCAACTACGCGCTACGCGCACCCGACAAGCAGTCGTTCATCGAACTGGTCACCGCCGGACAGCCGCCCGCCCCGGGCTACTTCGTGTACGACGCGATCCTCAACCGTAAGGACCGTCCGCTGCTGGACGAGGAGGCCATGCCGGAGGCGCTGGACTACCGCCAGGCCACCGACGCCGTGGCCGGCGGGGCCATGCTGATCGACGGCCGCAGCCCTGAGGAGTTCGCGCTGGGCCATCTGCGCGACGCGATCAACATCGGGCTGGCCGGGCGCTATGCCGAGTTCGCCGGCTCGGTGGTGAAACCCGACGCTGACATCGTGCTGGTCACCGACCCGGGCGAGGAACGTGAAGGCAAGAACCGGCTGGGGCGCATCGGATTCGACCGTGTGCTGGGCTACCTCGACGACCCGGAGCGGACGATGTTCGAGCACTCCGACGATGTGACCGTCGCCTCACGGTTGACCGCCACCGCTTTCGGGCAGCGCGCCGCCACGGTCCACGACCTGCAGATCGTCGACGTGCGCAATCCCGGCGAGACCGAGGCGGGCATGATCCCGGGCGCGGTCAACATCCCGGTGGGCCAGCTGCCGGACCGGACCGTCGAATTGGATCCCACCCGCCCGACCGTGGTCTACTGCGCCGGAGGCTACCGCTCTTCGGTGGCGGCCAGCCTGCTGCGCCGGCGTGGCTTCACCGATGTCAGCGACATCCTGGGTGGCTACGGCGCCTGGGCGGACAGCACCCAGACCGCCTGAGCCGCACAAACCGGTACTGCGGCCGAGCCGCACAAACCAGCACTGCGCAAATCGTCTGAGAGACAGGAAAACACAACAAGCATGTCCACCCCAGCCAAGCATGAGGTCCTGATCATCGGCGGCGGCACGGCCGGTATCACCGTGGCGGCCCGATTGCTGCGCAAGCGCTACACCGACGTGGCGATCATCGAACCGTCCGACAAGCACTACTACCAGCCGCTGTGGACGCTGGTGGGAGGCGGTCAGGCCACCGCGGCCGAAACCGAGCGTGCCGAGACGTCGGTGATGCCGCGTGGCGCCACCTGGATCAGGAGTGCGGTGACATCTGTCGACCCGGACGCCAACACGGTCACGTGCGCCGACGGTACGGCGTACTCCTACGACGTGCTGGTGGTCGCCCCGGGCATCCAGCTGGACTGGGACCGCACCGAGGGTCTGACCGACACCCTCGGCAAGGATGGCGTCTCGTCGAACTACCGCTTCGACCTCGCCCCGCGCACATGGGATTTCATCCGTGACACCCGATCCGGGGCGGCCGTGTTCACCATGCCGTCGGGCCCGATCAAATGCGCCGGGGCACCCCAGAAGATCGCCTACCTGGCCTGTGACCACTGGCGGCGCCAGGGTGTGCTCGACGACATCGACGTGCACCTGGTGGTCCCGACCCCGCGGATCTTCGGCATCCCCGCGATCGCCGACAACCTCGACAAGGTCATTGCCGACTACGGCATCACGCTGCACACCGGAAGTGAAGTGCGGTCCATCGATTCGGCGGCCCGCAAGGTGACGATGACCAACATCGCGGAAGGAATCGAAACCACACTTCCCTACGACGTACTGCACGCGGTCCCGCATCAGTCGGCGCCGGACTGGATCAAGGCCAGCCCGCTGTCCACGAGCCATGTCGGCGGGGACGCCAACGGCTATGTCGACATCGACAAGCACACCATGCAGCACGTGCGCTACCCGAACGTGTTCGCACTGGGCGATGCGGGGTCGTCGCCGAACTCGAAAACCGGTGCCGCCATTCGCAAGCAGGCTCCCGTCGTCGTCGAGAACATCGGCGCGGTACTGAACGGGCGGCCGCTGCCCGGGGCCTACGACGGCTATGCGTCCTGCCCGATCGTCACCTCGTCCCACGACATGCTGCTGGCCGAGTTCGACTACGACTTCGCGCTGAAACCCTCCTTCCCCCTGCTCGATCCGGTGAAGCCGCACCGGCCGTATTGGTACCTGAAGAAGTACGGGCTGCCCGCCCTGTACTGGAATCTGATGTTGAAAGGTCTGGCCTGATGTCCACCTCGTCGACCATCGACGCCGCCGAACTCAACGCCCTCAAGCAGGCCGGCACCGGCCCACGGCTCATCGATGTGCGCACGCCCGGCGAGTTCGAAACCGCCCACATCCCAGGTGCTTACAACGTGCCGCTGGATCTGCTGCAGGAGCACCGGGACGAGATCGCCCAGCATCTCGACGAGAACGTCGTGCTGATCTGCCGCTCCGGGCAGCGGGCCGGCACGGCCGGACAGACCTTGCGCGACGCCGGTCTGCCCAACGTCGCGATCCTCGAGGGCGGCATGACCGCCTGGCAGGACAAGGGATTCGGGGTGCGCCGCGGCGCGCAGCGCTGGGATCTGGAGCGTCAGGTCCGCCTGGTCGCCGGGTCGATCGTGCTGAGCAGTGTCCTGGGCAGCATCACCGCTCCCAAGCTGAAGTGGGTCGCCGCGGCGATCGGAGCCGGGCTGTCCACCGCGGCGCTGACGAACACGTGCGCGATGGGCATGATGCTGTCGAAGCTGCCCTACAACCGGGGTGCGTCCGGTGATGCCCAGAGCATCGTCGAGCAGCTGATCGGTTCCAAACAGACACCTTCCGGCGCGTTGGCATGATCGCCCTCGCTGTCGCGCTGGCCGTCCTGGTCGGGGTGTCGCTCGGACTCCTCGGCGGAGGCGGCTCGATCCTGACGGTTCCACTGTTGGCCTATGTGGCCGGCATGGAGGCCAAGCAGGCGATCGCCACCTCGCTGCTGGTCGTCGGGGTGACCAGCGCGGTCAGCGCCCTGTCTCATGCGCGGGCCGGCCGGGTGCAATGGCGCAGCGGCCTGATGTTCGGAGCGGCCGGCATGGTCGGCGCGTACCTGGGCGGACTGTTGAGCTACGTCGTGCCCGGATCGATACTGCTGACCGCATTCACCGTGGTGATGATCGCCACGGGGATCGCAATGATCAAGGGCCGCAAGGCGTGCGAACAGACGACACGGACGATGCCGGTCGCCAAGGTCCTGCTGATGGGTCTCGGGGTGGGGGTCGTGACCGGAGCCGTCGGAGCGGGCGGCGGATTCCTGGTGGTGCCCGCCCTGGCGCTGCTGGGCGGGCTGCCCATGCTGGTCGCGGTGGGTACCTCTCTGCTGGTGATCACGATGAACTCGGCCGCAGGTCTGGCCGGGCATCTGAGCACCGTGCCGATCGACTGGACGATCGCCGGCGCGATCACCGCCGCGGCGGTGCTGGGCAGCCTGTTGGGCACCCGTCTGACCGCGCACGTCGACCCCGATGCGGTGCGCCGGGCCTTCGGCTGGTTCGTGTTGCTCATGGCGTCGCTGATCCTCGGCCAGGAGGTCCACCCGGCCGTCGGGCTCACCGCCGCCGGTCTGACTGTGCTTGCCGGCCTGGGCAACCTCAGCTGCATCCGGCTCGGATGGTGTCCGCTGCGGTGGATTTTCGGTCCACCGGCTGCGACAACATGACGACAGACACATACCCCCACGGGTATCATGGATTCAACGAACCCAACATTTGAGGGGGACAACATGATCTGCGACGAGGAATCGATCGCCGCCATTCTCAACCGGCTCCGGCGCGCGCAAGGACAGCTCTCGGGCGTCATCTCCATGATCGAGCAGGGTCGCGACTGCAAGGACGTCGTCACCCAGCTCGCCGCGGTGTCCCGCGCGCTGGACCGCGCCGGGTTCAAGATCGTCGCCACCGGGCTGCGCGAGTGCATCACCGGCGAGAGCGACGAACCGATGGACGTCGCCGAGCTGGAACGGCTGTTCCTGACCCTGGCGTGACCGGCGGGCCTGACCGTCTCAGCTGACGGTCAGCGCCTCGTCCTCGTCGCTGCTGTTCTCGGGATTCTTCGAGGATTCCCCCTCGCCCGCCGGAACCTGCACTCCCCCGGCGATCTGCGGAACGCGCGTCGCCCGTACATAGACCGTGTCACCTTCGCGTAGCCCCAGCGCCTCGGCATCACCGCGGGTGATCTGCGCGGTGAACGGGACATGGGTAGCGGCACTGGTCAATTCGACCCTTACCTCGAAGCCCAGCATCACGATCCGGTCGATGGTGGCCCGCAGGACCCCGGTGGCCTCGGCGGTACCGTCACCGGCGGCGACGGCCAGCTCCGGGTTGCGGCCGACCCGAATGTCGTGCGGGCGCACCAGGATCCCGTTCAACTCCGAGACCGCACCGAGGAATGACATCACGAATGCGTTCGCCGGTTCGTCGTAGACCTCGGTCGGCGAGCCGACCTGCTCGATACGCCCCTTGTTGAGCACCGCGATCCGATCCGCCACGTCAAGCGCCTCGGCCTGGTCATGGGTCACCAGCACGGTGGTGACGTGCACCTCGTCATGCAGGCGGCGCAGCCAGGTGCGCAGGTCGTCCCGCACCTTGGCATCCAGCGCCCCGAACGGCTCGTCGAGCAGGAGCACCTGCGGGTCGACCGCCAGCGCCCTTGCCAATGCCATGCGCTGACGCTGGCCACCGGACAGCTGGTTGGGATAGCGGGTCTGAAAACCGGCCAGCCCCACCACTTCCAGCAGATTGTCGACCTTCTCCTTGACCTCGGCCTTGGGCCGCTTACGGATCTTGAGGCCGAATGCCACGTTGTCGCGGACGGTGAGGTGTTTGAACGCCGCATAATGCTGGAACACGAACCCGATACCGCGGCGCTGCGGCGGCACTCCGGTGACATCGCGCCCGTTGATGGTGATGGTCCCGGTGTCGGGCTGGTCCAGGCCGGCGATGGCGCGCAGCAAGGTGGACTTGCCCGAGCCGCTCGGGCCCAGCAGTGCGGTCAACGAACCTGACGGCACCTCGAAGTCGATGTTGTCGAGCGCCGCGAAATCGCCGTAATGCTTGTTGGCGCCCCGAACCACGATCGCGTCGGTCATAGCTCTTGTCTCCTTCTCGGGCCTACTGCGCGGCCTTGATTCGGCGTCGGTCGAGGACCACCTGGACTACCAGGACGATCACGGCGACAGCCATGAGCAATGTCGAGATGGCGTACGCCCCGTACACCGATTCGGCGGTACCGCGGTTGTAGCGGTCGGCCACCAGCAGGGTCAGCGTCTGGGAGGTGCCCGGCAGGTTCGAGGACACCATGATCACCGCACCGAACTCCCCCAGCGTGCGGGCGATGGTCAGCACGATGCCGTACGTCAGGCCCCACCGGATCGACGGCAGGGTGATCCGCCAGAACGTCTGCCACCAGGTCGACCCCAGCGTCGCGGCGGCTTCCTCCTGATCGGTGCCGATCTCGTGCAACACCGGCTCGACCTCACGGATCACGAACGGGACCGTGACGAAGATGCTGGCCAGCACGATGCCGGGGAAGCCGAAGATGATCTTGAATCCGAGGTTGTTCTCGACGAAGCCGAGCAGTCCTGCCGAACCCCACAGCAAAATGAGCGCGACACCCACAACCACCGGTGACACCGCGAACGGCAGATCGATGATCGCCTGCAGGGCGCTCTTGCCGCGGAACCGGTTGCGCGCCAGCACCAGGGCCGTGGGAACCCCGAACAACACGTTGAGCGGCACCACGATCGCCACCACCAGGAGCGACAGCTGCAGCGCCGAGATGGCCGCGGGCGTACCGACCGATGCGAAGAACGCTCCGACACCAGGGCTGAAGGTCCGCCACAGGATCAGCCCGACCGGCACCACCACCAGCACCGCCACATAGGCCAGTGCCAGAAAGCGCAGCAAGTAACGCACCGACGGTGAGAGCGTCATGCCGAAAGCTCCTCACGTTTGGCCGCACGCGAACCCACCGCCCGCAGCACGAACAGCACTACGAACGAGATCGCCAGCAGCACAATGGAGATCGCCGCGGCACCGGTCCGGTCGTCGTTCTCGATCAGGGTCCGGATCCACTGCGAAGACACTTCGGTCTCGCCGGGAACCGCACCACCGATCAGCACCACCGAGCCGAACTCACCGATGGCACGGGAGAACGCCAGCCCGGCACCGGACAGCAACGAGGGCAGCAGCGCCGGCAGGATGATCTTGGTCAGGATCGTGAAGGTGTTGGCGCCCAGCGATGCCGCGGCCTCCTCCACATCACGGTCCAGTTCCAGCAGCACCGGCTGCACCGAGCGCACCACGAACGGCAACGTGACGAACAGCAACGCAATACCGACACCCCACTTGGTGTGCTGCAGATGCAGGCCGACCGGACTGGCCGGGCCGTACAGCGCCAGCATCACCAGGCTCGCGACGATGGTCGGCAGGGCGAACGGCAGGTCGATCACCGAGTCGACCAGCCGCTTGCCGGGGAAGTCGTCACGGGTCAGCACCCAGGCCACGATGAGGCCGAAGACCAGGTTCACCACGGTCACGCCCGCCGAGATGGTCAGCGTGACCCGGAACGACTCCAGCGCCGCGTTGGAGGTGACGGCCAGCCAGAAGGCGTTCCACCCACCGCCGGCCGCCTGCCAGAGGATCGCCGCCAACGGCAGCAGCACGATGACGCTCAACCAGATCGACGCCGCCCCCACGCGCAGCGAGGTGCTGCCGTAGCGGCCGGGCCGCGCGCCGGGGGTGGAATCCCCCGGCGCGGGCGCAGCCGAATAAGGCTCGGCTGCATCGGTCTGCGTTACTGAAGTCATCCAGTCGCCTGCTTGTAGATCTTGGTGATCGAACCGTTCTCCTTGTCGAACAACGCCGGATCGACGTCCTTCCATCCGCCCAGGTCAGCGATGGTCCACAGCTTCTCGGGCGTCGGGAAGTCCTTGGCGAAGTCCGCCCCCACCGCCGGGTCGACCGGGCGGAAGCCGGCCTCGGCCCACAGCTTCTGCCCTTCGGCGGTGAACAGGAAGTTCTCCAGAGCCTTGGCCTTGTCGGCGTGGGCGCTGGTCTTGACGACGGCCACCGGGTTCTCGATCTTGAAGGTCTGCGGCGGGTTGACGTGCTCCACGTCCTTGCCCTGCCGCTCGACGTTGATCGCCTCGTTCTCGTAGCTGATCAGCACGTCGCCGGTGCCCTGCAGGAACACGTCGGTGGCCTCACGGCCCGAGCCCGGACGGGTCTTGACGTGCTCGGTCACCAGCTTGTTGACGAAGTCGAGACCGGCCGCAGAATCCTTGCCGCCGTTGCTCTTCGCCGCATAGGGGGCCAGCAGGTTCCACTTGGCCGAACCCGAACTCAACGGGCTCGGGGTGACCACCTCGAGGCCGGGCTGCAGCAGGTCATCCCAGTCTTTGATGCCCTTGGGGTTACCCTTGCGCACCACCAATGACACCACAGAACCGAACGGGACGCCCTTCGTATTGCCCGCGCTCCAGTCATCGGCCACCTTGTCGGCCTTGACCAACCGGGTCACGTCGGGTTCCACCGAGAAGTTCACGATGTCGGCCGGCTTTCCGTCGGCGACGGCGCGGGACTGGTCGCCAGAGGCGCCGTAGGACGTCCGCACCGCAACGCCCTTGCCCTCTTCGGTGGCGGCGAACGCCGGGATGATCTTGCTCCAGCCCGGCTCCGGCACGGCGTAGGCGACGAGTGTCAGCGTGGTGTCGGCTCCCGCGGCACCCTGGTCGCCGCCGGCGACATCGCTGGCGCCGCCACCGCAACCGACGGCGAGCACGCCGGTGGCGGCCAGGACGGTGGCGGTTCGCCAGAACTTGTTGACATTGGACTTGTAAGTGGGCACTGATGACCTTTCTTGCGGACAGCGGACACTACGAGGTCCGTCGGGCGGAAAGGCGAGGGGACGAGGGAGGCAAAAGGCGAGTATCCGGGCGATTACCTCTGGCGCCACCGAAACCAAACCGCGGACGGGTTGGAGTCAGCGACAACAGGCGACGTCAGCAACAGCGCATGAACCCACGGCAATGAGAGCCAAGACATGGCTCTCGGTCTTGCCGGACGCTGAATGCATGGCGCGAAGAATAACAGAATTCCGGCGTCGTGCCCGCCGAGCGATCAGTGACCCGGCTAGCGGGTCAGCAACCACATCACGATGACCAGGACGACCAGCAGAATCAAGATCAAAGTGACACGTGAGCGTGGCATACCGTTCACTCGGATTCCACCTCGTCTGCCGGGGCGTGGCGCAGGCGGTGCAAACCGGTGATTCCCCAGCCCAGCGCGCCGTCGAGCACCAGTGCACTGCCATAAGCCAGCGCCAGAACCACGGGCATCACGACAGCGGTCTGCACGACGAACGGCAACCCGGTCAGCCACAGTTCGACGCCGTCCCACCAGTTCAGGATTGCCGCCATGGGGCAAGCGTAGGCGATCGTCACGTCGGCCCGTGATTAGTCCCGTCCCGTCCGTAACATTCGACACGCGTGTCTTGGGTAGACGGCACCTGTATCCACGCACGATGATG
This sequence comes from Mycobacterium sp. 48b, assembly GCF_048282725.1. NCBI lineage: Bacteria > Bacillati > Actinomycetota > Actinomycetes > Mycobacteriales > Mycobacteriaceae > Mycobacterium > Mycobacterium sp. 48b. Next base: position 3,093,273 of record NZ_JBLVUL010000001.1, on the reverse strand, counting down.
TGCGGATGGTTCTGCAACACACCGAGCCCACGGATGTCGTCGCGGCACTCGACAAGACATCGGACACTCCCAAGGCGCCCGAGGCACCGTTGACGGTGACCGCGCCGGTGCCGTACTCGTCGGGCGGGGCACTGCGGAACCCGTTCCCGCCGATCGCCGACTACGGCTTCCTGTCCGACTGTGAGAACACCTGCCTGATCTCCTCGGCCGGTTCGGTGGAGTGGCTGTGTGTCCCCCGGCCCGACTCCCCCAGCGTGTTCGGCGCGATCCTGGACCGCAGCGCGGGCCATTTCCGGCTCGGCCCCTACGGGGTGACCGTTCCGGCGGCGCGGCGCTACCTGCCGGGCAGCCTCATCCTGGAGACCACCTGGCAGACCCACACGGGCTGGCTGATCGTGCGCGACGCGCTGGTGATGGGCCCGTGGCACGACATCGACACCCGTTCGCGCACCCACCGGCGCACCCCGATGGACTGGGATGCCGAGCACATCCTGCTGCGCACGGTGCGCTGCGTCAGCGGCACCGTCGAACTGGTGATGAACTGCGAGCCGGCGTTCGACTACCACCGGGTCAGCGCGTCATGGGAGTACTCCGGACCGGCCTACGGCGAGGCCATCGCCCGAGCGAGCCGCAACCCGGACTCGCACCCCACGCTGCGCCTCACCACCAATCTGCGGATCGGCATCGAGGGCCGTGAGGCCCGCGCCCGCACCCGGCTCACCGAGGGCGACAACGTGTTCGTCGCGCTCAGCTGGTCCAAGCACCCGGCCCCTCAGACGTACGAAGAGGCCGCCGAGAAGATGTGGAAGACCAGCGAGTCATGGCGGCAGTGGATCAACATCGGCGACTTCCCCGACCACCCGTGGCGGTCGTACCTGCAGCGCAGTGCGTTGACGCTCAAGGGCCTGACCTACTCGCCGACGGGCGCCCTGCTGGCCGCGCCCACCACGTCGCTGCCGGAAACCCCTCACGGCGAACGTAACTGGGACTACCGCTATTCATGGATCCGGGATTCCACCTTCGCGCTGTGGGGTTTGTACACCCTCGGCCTGGACCGGGAGGCCGACGATTTCTTCTCGTTCATCGCCGATGTCTCCGGCGCCAACAACGGCGAACGGCACCCGCTGCAGGTGATGTACGGAGTCGGCGGCGAGCGCAGCCTCGTGGAGGAGGAACTGCACCACCTCTCGGGTTACGACAACGCCCGGCCCGTGCGCATCGGCAACGGCGCCTACAACCAGATGCAGCACGACATCTGGGGCACCATGCTCGATTCGGTGTACCTGCACGCCAAGTCGCGCGAGCAGATTCCCGAGGCGCTGTGGCCGGTGCTGAAGAACCAGGTCGAGGAAGCCATCAAGCACTGGAAGGAGCCCGACCGGGGCATCTGGGAGGTGCGCGGCGAACCGCAGCACTTCACCTCAAGCAAGATCATGTGCTGGGTGGCGCTGGACCGCGGTTCGAAACTGGCCGAACTTCAGGGTGAGAAGAGCTACGCGCAGCAGTGGCGCGCGACGGCCGAGGAGATCAAGGCCGACATCCTGGCTCGCGGAGTCGATTCCCGCGGCGTGCTGACCCAGCGTTACGGCGACGACGCGCTGGACGCGTCGCTGCTGCTGGCGGTGTTGACGCGGTTCCTGCCATCGGATGACCCGAGGGTGCGGGCCACTGTCCTGGCGATCGCCGACGAGCTCACCGAGGACGGCCTGGTGCTGCGCTACCGGGTCGAAGAGACCGATGACGGCCTGTCCGGCGAAGAGGGCACCTTCACCATCTGCTCGTTCTGGCTGGTGTCGGCGCTCGTCGAGATCGGCGAGGTGAGCCGCGCCAAGCATCTGTTGGAGCGGTTGCTGTCGTTCGCCAGCCCGCTGCATCTGTACGCCGAGGAGATCGAGCCGCGCACGGGCCGCCACCTGGGCAACTTCCCGCAGGCGTTCACCCACCTCGCCCTGATCAACGCCGTGGTGCACGTCATCCGTGCCGAGGAGGAGTCCGACAGTTCCGGGGTCTTCCAGCCCGCCAACGCGCCGATGTAGGCCGCAGGCCTACGTTCTGACGATGTAGCCGCTAGGCGATGCGGGTCAGCGTGTCCGTCGAAGCGGCGTCGAACCGGAGGTCGAACTCGACCTCCAGCTGGCCCGGGGTCACCAGTACCACCGGGGTGAGTCCGCTCGTGCCATCCTGGGCGATTCCGGTGACCACGCGGCCGCCGAACCCGTCCGGGTTGGCGGGGACCCGCACGGTGAGCGTGAGCTGATCGACGCCCGGGGACGTCCGCAGAAAGAACTCGTCGCCGGGCTGCACCGGCCCGCTGAGTTCCCGGCCGGCGCGATCGACGACGGCCCCGTGCGACACCGCGAGCCCCGCGCTGTCGGTGGCCCGCAACCGGAATGGCCCGATCAACCCGTCCGCGACCACCGCGTCGTCGGCCGACAACGCGGGCCGCGTCGTGGCGCGCCGGGCCGCCCGGGCCCCGGCGGTCAGGTAGTTGTACAGGTGCACCACCCGGTCGGAGTTGGCATACGCACCAGATCCGTTGAGCCAGAACCGGATATCGGTGAACCGAACCAGCGCGTCACGGTCGGACAGGACGACCAGTCGGTAGTACCGGTAGCCCTGCAGTCCTCGGCCCGGCCGGGCCGACGACACGGTACTGCCGACCCCGAGCGTCCTGCGATGTGTGCCACGGCCCGCAGCGACATTGAGTCCCGAGGCCGCCACGTCCTCCCACCGCACGGCATCGTGCGACTTCTGCAGCAACAGCGACACCGCAGCGGTCGACTCCAATTCGACTGTGTAGCCGCCCAACTGGGGAGCCCTGTCGAAGTCGAACACGATGCTGTCGGCATCCGGGTAGGCCCTCGCCGGTTCGTTGCGCGGCCGGTTGTCCAGCGCCAGTCCGTTGGTGAACTGCCAGATGGCCGCCTGAGTGGCCGCAATCGCCTCGTGTTCGGCCAAGTTGGCCGGCCCCAGCGGTACCCCGGCGGCCCGCACTCGGCGGCTCAGTTCAGCTGTCCCGAGGGTGGGAAACGAGTTGCGGACGATCCAGTCCACCTCGGCCTCATAGGACCGGGCACGCAGGTTGCGCACCGCCGACCAGGTGGCGGCCTCATACCGCGACGGCCGGGTGGGCGCGATGCCCGCGAAGTCCAGCGAGTAGGCCTCGACGTTGGGATTCAGCCTGATCAGATCGGTGCGCGCCGAGGTGCCGTCGGTGAACACCACGGTGTCCACGGTGTGCGAATAGGTGCCACCGCGGTAGCGCGTCATCGGTGCCGGGTCAGTCCGGCGGGGGCGGATCCGGGTGCGCACGGAGACCGGGCCGGACGCCCCCTGGGAATCCACCGGGAGTTCGGCTCGGGAATCAGCAACAGACAGAACAGACATGACGGGTTGACTTTCTTGAAGGCCGGATACGCGCGCATCAACGCACCGCGAGAAGGCGGGCGGACGACGCAGAACGGGGCGTCAGAAAATCAACAACAACAACGCACGTCGAGGCAGCGCACGATGGCGACGCGCAGCGATTCGACGTGTTGCATGGGGCCCACCATACGGCAAGTGGACAGCAATGCCCAGTTCACACGGTGGTGACAAGTTTGAATCGTCGCCGCGCTAAACACTGTCGTGGACAGGATTCGGCCGTATCGTTGCCGCCCACACCCACATTGACCGGTTGGAGGTAGGACCCCTTGACGTCCGCGCAGAACGAATCACAGGCACTCGGCGATCTCGCCGCCCGCCAGCTGGCGAATGCCACCAAGACCGTTCCCCAGCTGTCCACCATCACGCCGCGGTACCTGCTGCACTTGCTGAGCTGGGTGCCGGTCGAGGCGGGTATCTACCGGGTGAACCGGGTGGTCAACCCCGATCAGGTGGCGATCCATTCGGAGGAGGGCGCGGGTACCGAAGAGCCGCTGCCCGAGACCTACGTGGACTACGAGACCAGTCCGCGCGAATACACGCTGCGCTCGATCTCGACACTGCTCGACGTGCACACCCGGGTATCGGACCTGTACTCCAGCCCGCACGATCAGGTCGCCCAGCAGCTGCGGCTGACCATCGAGACGATCAAGGAGCGCCAGGAGTTCGAGCTGGTCAACAACCCCGAGTACGGGTTGCTGTCGCAGGTAACCCCGGAGCAGACCATCCAGACCCTGCGCGGCACACCGACCCCCGATGACCTGGATTCGCTGATCACCAAGGTATGGAAGACCCCGGCATTCTTCCTGACCAATCCGCTCGGCGTGGCGGCGTTCGGCCGCGAGGCCACCCGCCGCGGTGTGCCGCCACCAGTCGTCAGCCTGTTCGGCGCCCAGTTCATCACCTGGCGCGGCATCCCGATCGTGCCCTCGGACAAGGTCCCCGTCACCGACGGCAAGACCAAGTTCATCCTGGTGCGCACCGGTGAGGAGCGCCAGGGCGTCGTCGGCCTGTTCCAGCCGGGGCTGGTCGGCGAGCAGGCTCCCGGACTGTCGGTGCGGTTCACCGGCATCAACCGGTCGGCGATCGCGTCCTATCTGGTGACCCTGTATTCGTCGCTGGCCGTGCTCACCGACGATGCACTGGCGGTCCTCGAGGACGTCGGAGTGGACCACTTCCATGAGTACAAGTGAGTTTCGCTCGCTAGACGCCGAAAGCGATCTTCCGGTCAGCGCGGCCGAACTGGCCGCCCTGGCCACCCAGCTGTACGCGACCAGCATCCGGCCCGGGCCCGACAGCCCGCCGTCGGCCACGCAGGTCGCCCCGCGCGGGGTGGCACCGGATGTCACCTCGGCGGCGTCGGCGGGCGCCACTGCGGCCGGCCTGGCACATCCGGTCACTCCGACCGAATTCGTGTCGGTGCCCGAGGTCTTCGTGCCGGCACCGAGCACACCTGAGCCGGAGGGCATTCCGGGCGTGGTCCCGGTTGCGCCCAGGTTCTCCCCGTCGCTTCGCTCGCCCCAGGAACGCGGCAGTGCGGCCAGTCCCATCGCGCCCATCGGTGGGCTGGAGGCGTTCGCCGTCCCCACGGGCCTGGTCCCGACGGTGCCCGGCGTGCTGGCAAGCGCTCCCCCGTCGGCACCGCCGGCACCCCGCGGCTCCGCTCCGACCTGGCCGGGCGCGGTCCCCGCGGTCCCGGATCTGGGCTGGTCGGGGTCGCCCGCACCATCCGAGGATGCGGGAAGCTACTACTTCCTGCAGACTCCGATCGAACCTATTGCAGCCGAGCCGGTTCCGGCGCTGCGCGACGACCACGAGATCTTCGACGTCAATGCGATCCGAGCAGATTTCCCGATCCTGCGCGAGACCGTCAACGGCAAGCCGCTGATTTGGTTCGACAATGCGGCCACCACCCAGAAGCCCCAGTCGGTCATCGACCGGCTGTCGTACTTCTACGCACATGAAAACTCCAACATCCACCGGGCCGCGCACGAACTGGCGGCCCGCGCGACCGATGCCTATGAGGACGCGCGGGAATCGGTGCGGCGCTTCATCGGCGCGGCGAAGGCCGAGGAGATCATCTTCGTCCGCGGCACCACCGAGGCGATCAATCTGGTGGCGTACGCGTGGGGCGGCAAGCATCTGGGCCCGGGCGACGAGATCGTCATCACCCACCTCGAGCACCACGCCAACATCGTTCCTTGGCAGCTCATCTCACAGCAGACCGGCGCGGTGCTGAAGGTGGCGCCGGTGGACGATGCGGGCAACCTGTTGCTCGGTGAGTTCGAGGATCTGCTCGGGCCCCGGACGAAACTCGTTGCCGCCACGCAGGTGTCCAACGCATTGGGCACGGTGACCCCGGTCAAGACCATCGTCGAACTCGGGCACCGCTACGGCGCCAGAGTGCTCATCGACGGGGCCCAGTCCATTCCGCACATCCCGATCAATGTGACCGAACTCGGAGCCGACTTCTTCGTGTTCTCCGGCCACAAGATCTACGGCCCCACCGGAATCGGTGCCCTGTACGGCCGAGAGGACGTGCTCGCCGAAACCCCGCCATGGCAGGGCGGCGGCAACATGATCGCCGATGTCACCCTGGACCGGTCGTTGTATCAGGGCCCTCCGAACAAGTACGAGGCCGGCACCGGCAACATCGCCGACGCGGTCGGACTCGGTGAGGCACTGCGGTACGTGGAGCGGGTCGGCATCGAACGCATCGCGGCCTACGAGCACGCCTTGCTGGAGTACGCCACCCCGCGACTGGCCGCCATCCCGGGCGTGCGACTGGTCGGCACCGCCGACGAGAAGGCCAGCGTGCTGTCCTTCGTGCTGGCCGGGCATGAACCGCTGGAGGTGGGCAAGGCACTCAACGCCGAGGGCATCGCGGTGCGGGCCGGGCATCATTGCGCCCAGCCGATTCTGCGCCGCCTGGGCTTGGAAGCCACGGTGCGGCCGTCGTTCGCGTTCTACAACACCTTCGAGGAGATCGACGTGTTCATCGACGCGGTGCGCCGGATCGCCGAGGGCTCATCCTAACTGCGCGCGCAGACGTGAAAGCGCCCTAAGCCAACTGGTTTAGGGCGCTTTCACATCTGTTCGCCAGGAGAAATCACGGTGCGCCGATCTCTGGATCCAGCGATGCCCGGCGAGCACCATCGGTACATGAGCTACAACCGCCTCCGTGCAGACGACACTTCACGCATCAAGATCGACGTGGCGATCGGTGTTCTGGTCGCCCTGCGCGGATGCGCGCCGGATCAGGCCTTCGCCGAGCTGGTGCGGGTGGTGCAGCGCACCGGTATCGGAATCGGCAGCATCGCAAGGGCTTTGGTCGACCTTGCCGGTGGGATCTCGGGGACATCGGCCGAATACGCCGAGGCGTTCAACGCCTGGGGCGAACTGCTCGCACAGGCCCGGAGGGTTCCGGTCAACGCCGCCCAGTAGCCGGGGCCCTGGCCACCAGCCAAGCCTGGCCGTCACCCTCGCCGGCGGCGAGCGTCTCCAGACCGGTGAAGGCCGCTTCGACTTCACCCGCGGTGGCGCGGAATCGGCCGGGGTCCGCGCCCACCTCGCTCAGCACACATATCGCCAGCAGGCCGCCCGGTCGCAGCCGGGCAGCCAGGGCCGGGTAGAGCCCGGGATCGCGGAAGCGATGGCACAGCACCACATCGACAGGTGATCCGTCCGGGAGACCCTCGTCGAGATCGGCGACGTCGAAACGGCAGCGCTCTGCCACCCCATGGCGGACAGCCGACTCCCTCGCCTGGGTGATCGCCACGGCGGATACGTCGAGACCCTGTACGCGTAGTCCGCGCCGGGCCAGCCACAGCGCGGCCCGACCTGTGCCGCAGGCGACGTCGAGGGCCGAACCGCTCATCGGAAACAAGCCGGCGTGGCCGGCGAACACCTGCGGCAGCGCCGGTCCCGCGTCCGGGTCCCGGTCGGTATAGGCCGCGTCCCAGCGGAGGCGGTCCTTCTCGCTCACCTGCGCCACCCTATGGGAGGGAATAGCGGAACACCCTTCGGGGTTAGCCCGTTCATGCGAGCCCTCGTCTACGACCCGCACGCTCCGGCCAATCTCCGGTTCGACCAGGTGGCCGAGCCCTTGGTCACTGAATCGCAGGCCCTCATCGATGTCCATGCGATCGCGCTGAACTTCGGGGAACTGCACTTCATCGACCAGATGCGCCGTCCCGGCGAAGTACCCGGCTGGGACAGTGCCGGCGTCGTCGCGCGGGCCGCAGCCGATGGCTCCGGACCGCCGGTCGGTGCCCGGGTGGTCGGGTTCAGCGGGGAGGCCGGCTGGGCCGAACGACGGGTGGTATCCACCGACAATCTGGCCGAGCTCCCCGAGTTCGTCGAATTCGACGAGGCCGCCGCGCTGCCGGTCGCCGGCGTGACCGCATTGCAGGCGTTGAGGGCGCTCGGTCCGGTCGTCGGCCGCCGGGTTCTGATCACCGGCGCGTCCGGCGGTGTCGGACGATTCGCCGTGCAGCTGGCCGCCCGGGCGGGCGCCCATGTGGTGGCCGCCGTCGGCAGCGCCCCGCGCGGTGAAGGCCTGGAGGAACTAGGTGCGGCCGAAGTGGTGGTGGGGCTCGACGCGGTGACCGAACCGGTGTTCGGCGTGCTCGACAACGTCGGTGGAAAACTCCTGTCCCAGGCCTTCAGCCTGGTGTCCGACGGTGGCTCGGTGCAGTCGATCGGGATGGCCTCCAACGAGCCCACCACGATCAACTTCGAGGAGGAGAGGCGCAGCGGCAACCGGAAGCGGTTGGAGCCGTTCACCGTCCGGGCACCGTTCCAGGATGATCTCCACTACCTGCTGACCTTGCTGGCCGACGGCGAACTCGATCCGCAGATCGGCTTGCGGGACTCGTGGGAGAACACCGCCGCTGCCGCACAGGCGTTGCTGGGCCGCAAGGTCGCGGGCAAGGCCGTGCTGCGGGTCGTCTGACCCGGCTCAGTTGCCCTGTCCGCCACGCCCTCGCGACACCAGGTCGGCCACCGGATCCTTGCCGTTGATGAACCAGTCGCCGAGGATGCGCGCCTTGTAGACCACTGGGTTGTGTGAGGCCAGCGTCCGGGCGTTGCGCCAATGCCGGTCCAGGCCAAGCTCTTCGGAGACCCCGGAGGCACCGAGGGCGTCGAACACCCGTGTGGTCGCCCGCAGCGCCGCGGCCACGATCACCAACTGGGCCTGGGTGACGGCCACCTCGGCGTCGACGAGCAACTGTCGAGCATTGCCGTCGCTGCCCGCCAGGCGCCCTGCCACGATCCGGTCCAGGCTGCGCGCGCTGTGCCCCAGTGCTGCCGTCGCACCGAACGCCTCCGCCGACACCTCACCGATCACCTGCAGCAGCTGCGGATCGGCGGCCGGAACCTCGGCCAGCCCCTGCGGGTAGTTGCGCTGCCTGGCCGACAACGCGGCGGAGCCGTCACGCTGTGCAGCCCTGATGATTCCGGTCAGCACCGCCAGCATGGCGATCTGATAGAAGTGCGCCTGGTAGGTGAACCGCTCGGTGGCCGGGAACACGTTGCCCCGCTCGGCCCGGGCCTTGTCGTAGCGGGCCGAGCCGCTGCCCGTCGTGCGCTGGCCGAATCCACGCCAGTCGTCGGTGAGGGTGACGCCGGGGTCGTCGGCCCGCACCAGCGCAGTCCACAACTCGCCGTCCGCACCGCGGCCGAGAACATCGAGCCAGTCGGCGTAAAGACTGCCGGTTGCGTAGAATTTCGCACCGGACACCAGCCAGTGCCCGTCGCCTTCGGTGACCGTCGTGGCCAGCTTCGCCAAGGTCAGATTGTTGGCCTCGGTCCAACCGCCCCCGACGAACTCGCCGGCCAGAAACCGCTTGATCCAGGCGGTGTTGTCCTCTGACACCGGGGCATTGAGCCGGTCCTCGACGAATGCCAAGTGGTTGCGCCAGATGTGCGCGACGTTCGCGTCGGCCTCCCCCAGGTCGGCCAGCAGCAGGAAGGTCTGCTCCAGCGACGCGCCGAAACCACCTTGTTCTGCCGAGATCCGCAGAGTCCCGAACCCGGCGTCGTTCAGCCAGCGCACCTGCTCGTGCGGAAACACCCGGTCGGCCTCGCGCTGCCGATTCCCCTCGGCGATCTGCTCGAAGATCGGCCCGAACACCGAGCGCAGCTCGGCGTCATACCCGGTGGGGCGCTTGAGATACGTGGTTTCCGTGGACATTCAAGAATCTCCTTCGGCGTCGATCCGGTACGCGTACTCGTCGCGGACCGTGCGGTAGCCCAGCCGGGCATACAGCAGATGGGCATTACTGGCGTTGGCGATGTCGGTGCCCAACGAGGCATGGGTGAAACCCCGCCGCAGCGCCGCCAGCCAGACCTTCCGCAGCAAGAGTTCCGCGGTACCGGACTTGCGGCGGTCCGCACGCACACCGATGTAGTCGGTATGCGCGCTGCGGATCTCGTCCGTACCGGTTCCCGAGGTATAGGTCGAACCGAGCACGTAACCGACCACCACCCCCTCGTCATCCACGGCGGCCAGACTGAAATCCGGGGTGAACGCCCGGCTGGCCAGATGGTGTTCCCAGCGCTGCGGGTTTTTCGACATGTTCCCGAAGTGCTCACGGAAGGTGTCGAACTGCACCTGCCGGACCTGCTCGGTGAGACCTTCCGCCACGACCTGCGGCCAGGACAGGATCGTGATCGAGTCGATCCGGGCGGCTGCCAGAACGACGGGATCCTCGTCGTGCAAGGTCTTTCGGGTGCTGGCGAATCGGCGTTCTTGCCGCGCTCCACGGGCGGTCAGCGCGTCGATCGCGACCGCCTGGTCGGCCCCGATGAACACCCGAAGGTAGGCGCCGGGCACCGCTACCCGGCCGAACTGCTCGACACTGTCGCCGACGATCGCCCGCACCGCATCGACCGGGGCTCGGGGACCGAACACGTAGTTCCCCAACACCTCCGGTTCGCCACCGTCCGGTCGGTGCAGGGCGGCGTATCCGGCCACCGCACCATCCTCATCGAGGAGAACGACCGCCGAGCCGGGATACACGCCACCGAGTTGTTCTGCGACATCGCGGGAATCGGCGGCGAACTTGCGACCGCCCAGTCCCGGTGTGGTGGCCAGGAAGTCCGCGATCAGCGGGTGGTGTCGTGAGGTTACCTCGGCGACCGTCCAGCCGGTCGCATCCGATGGCGCAGACACGGTGTCGTGGATCAGCGTCACGGCGTCACGCCCGCATCGATCCACCGCTGCTGTTCCTCGGGCGAGACGCTCTGGATGGTGCCGATCCGGGCCGCCACCTCGGGCCGGGTCCGTTTGAGGTACCAGTACCAGGACAGCCCAGCCAGCAGGATGGCGCCGAACACGAAAGGCAGGATGTTGAACGGGAACTCGGGCACCGGGTAGAAGTTGCTGACGATCACGTAGCCCAGGCCGACGGTGGCCGCGACCGCTACCGCGAGCCGCTTCGGCGTCAGCGCACCGATCTTGCGCAACCAGATCGGCGTGGCGATGACCACCAGCAGATAGCTCACCAGGAAGCCCCAATTGGCCACGTAACCGCCGTAGACATCGAACACCAGCCGGCCCGCAGAGCTGAACGTGGCCGTCGTCGAGAACGCCAGGGCCAGGATCCCGACGAACACCACACCGGCCCATGGCGTCTTGTAGGTCGGGTGCACCTTGGTGAACACCTGTGGCAGTGCGCCTTCGTGGGCGAACGTGAACAGCGACCGCGCCGCCGCGGTGGTGACCGCCGTGACGAACACGATGAACGCGATCGCGACGGCGCCACTGACGATCTGGTTGACCCACTCCACGCCGACACTGGTGGCCAGCTGCGGAAGCACCGCCTTGTCCCCGTCGATCTCACCGAAGTGCAGGATCTGCGGGTAGGTCGCGAAGATGTACAGTGCGCCAATCAGGATCACCACGCGCAGAAGGGATCTGGCGATGTTTCGGTGGGCGTCCTTGGCCTCGGCCCCGAGCGAGGCCACACTCTCGAACCCGGCGTAGGAGCCGACGGCGGTGACCGCCGCGATGAACGTCGCGCTGGAGCCGAGGTGCTGGGGGTTCCACTGCTCCCAGTCGATGCGGAATCCGTAGCCGATGTAGGAGGCCACGATGATCACCAAGATCGACGCGATGGCCAGCAATTCGAAGGCGAGTTCGTATTTGGCGGCCAGCGAAACCCCGCGGTACGGAAGGTAGACCGCGACGCCGACCACCACGACCACCAGGAGCAGCCGGAACCAGACCGCTTGCGATCCAAGGCCTATCGACTCCAAGAATGCATCGAGGTAGAGCACCCCGCCAAGGGTGCCGGTGGTGGCGAAACCGATGTATCCGAACAGCAGGCTGAACCCGGCGGCGAAGGCGAAACCCGGGCCCAGACCGTTACCCGTGTAGGTGCCCAGCGATCCGGAAGACACCGTGCGCTTGGCCTGGAAACTGATCGTGATGGCCACCAGCACCACGATGGACAGACCGATCACCGCCGCCCACGCCGCACCCTTGCCCGCCGCCACGAACAACGAGAACGGCACCACCGCCAGGGCCACGCTGGGTGCGGCGGCCGCCAGGCCCTGGGCGAACACGCCCCACGGGCCCAGGGCGCCCGATTCCAGCCCGGTCGACTCCGCCGAGATGAGCGTGCGGCCGGCGGCGCCTGCCGTCGGGTGTGCCTTCGGATCGTCTGTAGTAGTCACGGCAATGTCCCTTTCTGACCGCGACGCCTCCCGTCCGTGAGCCGGTACGGGTGGTTGACATGTCGGTATGTGTGTCACACTGCCGCAATCGGATTCGCGTCGTCAGCTATGGAATCGGCGGGATTCTATTGCGAATGAAGGGCATTCCTGCGGAATCCGGCGCCTGGATGTCCTTCGGGAAGAAACCCGTCGTCGCCGCCGAACAGTTTCTGCCGCAAGGTCGTCGGATCGCCGAGTTCGCGGGCACGACCGCGCCGGCGCAGCTCGGGGATGAGGTGGGTGGCAATGTCGACGAAGCTGCCGGGCGTGACGTGATAGGCGATGTTGAACCCGTCCACGCCGGTCCGGTCGGCATACGCGTCCAAGGCATCGGCGACGGTGGTGGCCGACCCGACGAACAACTCGCCCCCGAATCCGCCCAGTCCCCCAACGTAATCCCGCAGCGTCAAGCGCTCACGCGCACCCGAGTCGGTGACCGCGGCCAGGATGGACCGGCTGGCGTCGGTGTCGAACTGCCCGATCGGGCGATCGACGCCGTAGGTCGACCAGTCCACGCCGGACAGTGCCGACAACAGCACCAGCCCGCCTTCCAGATCGTGAAAGTCGGCAAGCTCGCGCGCCTTGGCCTGAGCCGCCGAATCGGTACTGTCCGTCACGATCTCGACCGAGGTGATGAACTTCAGCGATTGCGGGTCGCGGCCGTGCCCGGCCGCCCGGCGCCGGATGTCCTCGATGTGACTGCGCAGCACCTCGGGCCGCGGATCACTGACGAACACCAGTTCCGCATTGCGGGAGGCGAACTCCCGCCCGGCCGGCGAGGTGCCGGCTTGGAAGAGCACCGGCGTGCGTTGCGGCGAAGGCTCGACCAGGTGTGCCCCGGGCACGGTGAAATACCGCCCATGGTGGCCGATGTCGTGCACCTTCGCCGGGTCGGTGTACACCCCGCGCTTCGCGTCGCGCAGCACTGCCCCGGGCTCCCACGAACCTTCCCAGAGCTTGTAGGTCACTTCCACGAATTCCTGGGCCATCGCGTAGCGCTCGTCGTGCGGGATCTGCCGGTCACGGCCGATGATGTTGCGCGCCGCGCTGTCGAGCAGCGAGGTCACGATGTTCCAGCCGATCCGACCGCCGGTGAGATGATCCAGCGTGCTGAACTTGCGGGCCAGCAGATATGGGCTCTCGTAAGTCGTGGACACCGTGATGCCGAACCCCAGACGCCGGGTCGCCGCGGCCATCGCCGACACCGCCAGCAGCGGATCGGTCACCGGGGTCTGCACCGCCCGCGCCAGCGCGGCACTGGCGTCGCCGCCGAACACGTCGAGTTGCCCGACGGCATCGGCGATGAACAACACGTCGAATCCGCCGTCATCGAGCAGCTTCGCCAGGTCTACCCAGTACCGGACATCGGTGTAGTCGGCGGTGCGGTCCCGCGGGTGACGCCACAACCCGAAGTTGCCGTGCGACACCGTCGACATGGTGAACGCCGACAGCACATACGGTTCGGTCATGACCGCTGCCGCTGCGGCACGTCGAGCCCGAGATGGGATCGCAGGGTGGTCCCGGCGTATTCGTGGCGGAACAGCCCGCGCTTGCGCAACACCGGCACCACCTGCTCGACGAATAGCTCGTGCTGACCCGGTAACCCGGAATCCCGGAGCACGAACCCGTCGGCGGCACCGGTGGTGAACCACTGTCCGATCTCGTCGGCGATCTGCTCGGGAGTGCCCACCACCGCCGCACCCCACCCGTTGACGGTGCGGTACAGGAACTCTCGCACCGTCGGATTTCCGTCGGTGGCCAGCAGCCGGTAGCCGGCCAACGCGGTCTGGTGGGTCTCGGTATGCGCCGGGAACGCCGACTCCGGAACCGGGCCGTCGAGGTCCGCACCCGTGACGTCGACGTCGACCTCGAGCAGCCAACCGGCCTGGTACTGCGGGCTGAAGTACTCGTATTCCTGCTGCTGCGCGCGGCGGGCCTCGTCTTCGGTGGACCCGATGAGGTACCGCAGCGATGGAGTGATCAGCGGTGGCCTGGCCCGGCCGGCCCGCCGTGACTCCTGGTGGATCTGGGTGTAGAACTCCTGCGCACGCGCCCGGTTGCCGTGACTGGTGAAGATCACCTCGGCGTGGCGAGCCGCGAAACCTCGCCCGGTTTCCGATGATCCGGCCTGGAAGATCACCGGTTGCCCCTGCACCGACCGGGCCGCACCCAGCGGGCCCGCCACGTCGAAGTAGAGCCCGTGGTGATCGGCCAGCTGAATTCTGTTGGTGTCATTGAATATTCCTGCGGCACGGTCTTCGACGATTGTGTCCTCACCCCAGCCGTCCCACAGCTTGCGGACCACCGCAAGTGCCTCCTCGGCGATGCGGTAGCGCTCGTCATGTGCCACCACACCGCGGGCGCTGAAGTTGTCGGCGGCTGCCTGCGCGAAGCTGGTCACCAGGTTCCAGCCGGCGCGGCCACCGCTGAGGTGGTCCAACGAAAGCAGCTGGCGGGCAAGGTGGTACGGATGGGCCAAGGTGGCCGATCCGGTAACCACCAGCCCGATCCGCTCGGTGACCGAGGACAGCGCAGCCGTCGCGGTGAGCGGTTCGAAGTCCTCGGTGACCTTGTACGGCCAGGTCGCAGGAGGGCCGTAGTTCAGGCCGTCGGCGAAGAACAACGCGTCGAAGGTGCCTGCCTCGGCGGTCTGCGCATAGCCGATCAGCCGCCGTCGTACCCCTGCGGTGCTGTTGTCGATGTCGGGATGCCGCCACGGCCCGGTAGACCGGGTATTGCCGAAGGCCAGCAGATGCAGCTCTCTGGACACCCCGGCGACGCTACGACCGTGGGCCGCAGGAGCCGAGGGTTGCACTCAGCGCGAAGCAATCCCCCGGTGCGTTCCGCCGGCAGCGCGACCTACTTCTTGGGCTTGTCCGAGGCCGCGTCGGTGGACAGCGCCGCGACGAACGCCTCCTGAGGGACCTCCACGCGACCGATGGTCTTCATGCGCTTCTTGCCCTCTTTCTGCTTCTCCAGCAGCTTGCGCTTACGGGTGATGTCACCGCCGTAGCACTTGGACAGGACATCCTTGCGGATCGCACGGATGTTCTCGCGGGCAATGATTCTCGATCCGATCGCGGCCTGCACCGGCACCTCGAACTGCTGGCGAGGGATGAGCTCTTTGAGCTTGGTGGTCATCTTGTTGCCGTAGGCCGACGCCGAATCCTTGTGCACGATGGCGCTGAACGCGTCCACGGCCTCGCCCTGCAGCAGGATGTCGACCTTGACCAGATCGGCCATCTGCTCGCCGGCCTCTTCGTAGTCGAGGCTGGCGTAGCCGCGGGTGCGGGACTTCAGCGAGTCGAAGAAGTCGAAGATGATCTCGCCGAGCGGCATGGTGTAGCGCAGCTCGACGCGCTCGGGCGACAGGTAGTCCATGCCGCCGAGCTCACCGCGCCGCGACTGGCACAGCTCCATGATGGTGCCGATGAACTCACTGGGCGCGATCACGGTGGTCTTGACCACGGGCTCGTAAACGTCGCGGACCTTGCCCTCGGGCCAGTCCGACGGGTTGGTCACGACGATCTCGGATCCGTCGTCCTTGATCACCCGGTACACGACGTTCGGCGAGGTGGAGATGAGATCGAGGTTGAACTCGCGTTCCAACCGCTCGCGCGTGATCTCCATGTGCAGCAGCCCGAGGAACCCGCAGCGGAACCCGAACCCCAGCGCCACCGACGTCTCGGGCTCGTAGGTCAGGGCCGCGTCGTTGAGCTGCAGCTTGTCCAAGGCCTCACGCAGGTCGGGGTAGTCCGAGCCGTCGACCGGGTAGAGGCCCGAGTAGACCATCGGCTTCGGTTCGCGATAACCGGTCAGGGCCTCGGTCGCACCCTTGCGCGCCGTCGTGACAGTGTCGCCGACCTTGGACTGCCGGACATCCTTCACACCGGTGATGAGGTAACCCACCTCGCCGACACCCAGACCGTCACTGGCCTTGGGTTCGGGCGAGACGATGCCGACCTCGAGCAGTTCGTGGGTAGCGCCGGTGGACATCATCGCGATGCGTTCGCGCGGGGTGATCTTGCCGTCGACGACGCGGACATAGGTGACCACACCGCGGTAGATGTCATAGACCGAGTCGAAGATCATCGCCCGAGCGGGAGCGTCGGCGTCACCGGTGGGCGCCGGAACCTGCCGCACCACCTCGTCGAGCAGTTCGGCCACGCCCTCGCCCGTCTTACCGGACACCCGCAGCACGTCCGACGGCTCGCACCCGATGATGTGCGCAAGTTCCCCGGCGTAACGCTCCGGGTCCGCGGCAGGCAGGTCGATCTTGTTGAGTACCGGGATGATCGTGAGGTCCCGGTCGAGTGCCAGGTACAGGTTGGCCAGCGTCTGCGCCTCGATGCCCTGGGCCGCGTCGACCAACAACACCGCACCCTCGCACGCCTCCAGGGCGCGGGACACCTCGTAGGTGAAGTCGACGTGGCCCGGGGTGTCGATCAGGTGCAGGACATAGTTCTCTTCCGAGCCGTCATCACCGGTGACCTTCCAGGGCAACCGCACGTTCTGCGCCTTGATGGTGATGCCGCGCTCACGCTCGATGTCCATCCGGTCCAGGTATTGCGCACGCATCGACCGGTCGTCGACGACGCCGGTGAGCTGCAGCATCCGGTCCGCCAGCGTCGATTTGCCGTGATCGATGTGGGCGATGATGCAGAAGTTCCTGATCTGCGCCGGCGCAGTGAACGTCTTGTCGGCGAAGCTGCTGATGGGAATCTCCTGGTGAGCGTGGGTGTCCAGCACGTGCTGTGCTCCCTAAGGGTATCGAGCAACCACCGTCGCGACACAATCGCCAAGGGTTCACTCGCTTATGCTCGACACCATGGCGTCGCAGTGGAAGGCGTTCCAACAGGTTCTCAAGGGCGTAGTGGACGGCGCCGAGAACCTCGTGTTCAACGAGGCACCGAAGTTCGTGCGCCAGCTACAGACCACGGACAACGTCCCGCGGACAGTGCAGCAAGGCCTCCAACAGGGCCTTCAGCAGGGCCTCAAGCTGGGTCTGGGTGTGCTCGCCGGTGCGACCGCCCCGCCGCCGCAGGCGATCACCGCCGGACGCCCGGTATCGAGGAACAGCGTGCCCACCGCTCACCGGGCCCGCAAAGTCGTCTACGCCCCCGACCTGGACGGGCAGGCCGATCCCGGCGAGATCGTCTGGACCTGGGTGGTCTACGAGGACGATCCGACCCAGGGCAAGGACCGGCCGGTCCTGGTGGTGGGCCGCGATCAGCGCACCCTGCTCGGGTTGATGCTGTCCAGCCAGGACTACCACCGCGATGATCCGGACTGGATCGCCATCGGCACCGGCACCTGGGATTACGACGGCAGGCCCAGCTGGGTTCGGCTGGACCGGGTGCTCGACGTCCCCGAAGAGGGCATCCGGCGCGAGGGCGCGATCCTGGACCGCGGCCGGTTCGAAGCGGTCGCGGTACGGCTGCGCGCTCAGTACTCCTGGAGCTGACCCGACGACCGCGCCCCGCGGGCGAACCGGACGTACGGTCCCGCGTCATCGACCGTGACCCGGCACTGAACCCCGTACACGTGAGCCACCAGGTCTTCGGTCAGCACCTCGGCCGGGCTGCCGGTGGCCACCACGGTCCCCGCCGACAACATCACCACGTGATCGCAGAACATCGCCGCGAGATTGAGGTCGTGCAGGGCCACCACGCTGGTGACGTCGAGCGTGCGGATCAGCGCCAGGATCTCCAGTTGATGGCCGATGTCCAGATGGTTGGTCGGCTCGTCCAGCAGCAACTCGCTGGGTTCCTGGGCCAGGGCCCTGGCGATCTGTACCCGCTGGCGCTCCCCGCCCGAGAGGGTGTGCCACAGCCGGTCTGCCATTCCGGCCAGACCGGTGGCTGCCAGGGCCGCGGCGACCGCGGAGGTGTCGTCGCCGCTGCCGAACACCGACCCATGTGGGATCCGCCCCAGCCGAACCACGTCGCGCACCGCGATGTCGAGGTCGGTGTCCGCGTGCTGCCCGACCACTGCCACCCGCCGTGCCACCGCACGCCGCGACATCGTGTGCAGCTCTCGGCCGTCGAGTTGCACAGTCCCGGAATCCGGCCGGTCGATGCCGGCCAACAGCCGCAACAGCGAAGACTTGCCGGAGCCATTGGGGCCCAACAAACCGAGGGTGCTTCCCGGAGCCGGGTCCACCGTGACACCGTCGAGCACAGCCCGCCCCGCACGGGTCCAGCACACCTCGACCGCCCGCAGGGTCATCGATCAACCCTTCTGCGCCGCAGCAAGATCAACGCGAACGCGGGGACGCCGAGCAGGGCGGTGACCACCCCGGTGGGCAACTCCTGCGGCGCGAAGACCGTCCGGGCCAGGGTGTCCACCCAGACCATGAAGACCGCGCCGAGGATCGCCGCCGTCGGAAGCAGGCGCCGATGGCCGGGGCCGACGACGAACCGCGCTGCGTGCGGCAGCACGAGTCCGACGAACCCGATCGCGCCGGCCGCACTGACCAGCGCCGCGGTCACCAATGCGGTGATCACGAGCAGAGCCGTGCGTACCCGGGTCACCGAAACGCCCAGCGTCGCGGCCACATCCTGCCCGAACGAGAAGGCGTCGAGGGTGCGCGCCAAGCACAGACACACGACAAGCCCGACACCGACGACGACCGCACAGGCGAGCACGTCAGACCAGGACACCCCGGCCAGCGAACCGAGCAGCCAGAACAGCACTCCCCTGGTCTGCTCGGCGTCGGCCGAGGACAACACGATGAAGGACGTCAGCGCCGAGAACAGCTGTGTGCCTGCCACTCCGGCCAGCACCACCCGGTCGGTCCCGCCACCGGCCGCGTAGGCGAGGAACAACACCACGGCGAACGACAGCACCGCCCCGACGAAGGCTCCGCCGGACAGCGTCACCGTGCCCGCGCCGATGCCGATCACCGCGACGAGCACCGCACCCGTCGAGGCGCCGGAGGACACCCCCAGCACGAACGGGTCGGCCAGCGGATTGCGCAGCAGCGACTGCAGTATCGCCCCGCACAGTGCCAGCCCGGCGCCGCAGATCGCCGCAAGGACGACTCTCGGCAAGCGCAGCTGCCACACGATGCTCTCCTGCAGTCGCGTCACTCCCGACGGGCCGGCGCCCACACGGTCGCCGACGATGCGGTAGACGTCACCCACCGACAGGGCGGCCGGCCCGACGGTGATGGCCACCGCGGCCGAAACCACCAGCAGGGCGAGCCCGGCGATCCACAACACGCCGAGGCATCCGGGGCGCATCCTCACCGCGGTGAGCCGAACCCGAACTCGGCCAGGCCCTTCGCCACCTTCTCGGCGCCGTCCACGGTGCGGATCGACGGGTTGAGATCAGCCCCGTTCACCACGATGTAGCGCCGTTGCCGGACGGCGGTCAGCCCTCGGGTGAGCGGATTCGATTCGAGGAATTGGATTTTGGTGTCCAGCGCGTCACCGTCGATCGTGCGGCGACTCAGATCCGCCAGTACCAGCACGTCAGGGTCGCGCTCGGCGACACTCTCCCAACTCACCTGCGGCCATTCGTCGGTGGTGTCGGCGAACACGTTGTGCGCCCCGGCCGTCCCGGCGATCACCCCGGGCGCTCCGCAGCAGCCGGCGAAATAAGGGGCCCGGACATCGGAGAACCAGAACGCCATGTCGACGCCGGAGTTTGTGCCGGCTGCCTCGGCCATCCGCAGGCGCAGCGCGGCGATGAGCCGATCGCCGCGTTCAGCGACTCCGAAGATCGTTGCCAGATCCCGGATTTCGGTGAAGACCGCCTCCATGGTGAACGGCATGCTGCGCGCGCCGTCACCGTTGACCGAGGTCTTGCCTTCGCAGTCGCTCGGTGCCAGATAGGTCGGCACGCCCAGCTCGGCGAACTGGTCTCGGTCGGCCACACCGCCGGGACCCAGGGTGCCACCGAAAGACGCCGTCACGAAATCGGGTTCGGTGTCGAGCACCGTCTCCAGCGACGGTTTGTTCACGGCAAGTCGCGGCACCCGGGCGTTGTCGGCTGCCAGGTCGGGCCGAACCGGGTCTGTCCATGTCGCGGTGCCCACCATACGGTCCGCCAGGCCCAACGAGAGCAGGATCTCGGTCGAGCCCTGGTTCAACGAGACCGCCCGCCGCGGCGGTGCATCGATCACCACCTGCGTGCCGCAATTCTGCACCGTCAGTGGATATCCGGGCGCGGCATCGGGCGCCGGGGCCGCGCCGGGCTGGGCGCACCCGGCCAGCACAACCACACTCACCGGACCCGCGATCAGCCGGGCCGCCGTGTTCATTGGGCCAGGCCGAACGCCCTGAAACCGGCGGCCAGCTTCTCCAAGGCGTCGATTTCCCGGATTCCTGGGTCGAGTTCGGACCCGGTGAGTACGACATAGCGTTTGTCGCGCACCGCGGTCATGTTCTTGGTCACCGGATTTGATTCCAGGAACTTCACTTTCGCATCCAGGGAGTCACCGTCGATGCGTCTGCGGTTGAGGTCGGCCAGCACCAGCACGTCGGGGTCGCGATCGGCGAGCGACTCCCAGCTGACCTCCGGCCAGTCCTCGCGGGCATCGGCGAAGACATTGGTGACTCCGAGTTCGGTGGCGTACAGACCGGGCGCCGAGCAGCATCCGGCCACATACGGCGTCCGCAACCCCGAGAACCAGAATGCGACCGTGGTGTCCGTCGCTGTGATCGACGGCGGCCCGTCCAGCCGCCGGGTCAGTTGGGCAACCAGGTCCCGGCCGCGCTCCTGCACATCGAAGATCTGGGCCAGCTCGGTGATTTCCCGAAACAGCGTGTCCAGCGCCAGCGGTTCGGTCCGGCTGACGGTCTCACCGTCGACTTTCGCCCCGGTGCACACCGACGGCGACTGATAGGTCGGGATGCCCAGCTGGGCAAATCTGCTGCGCTCGGCGACCACCGCGGGCGTGAAGGTGTGCGCGCTGGCCGAGGTCACCAGGTCCGGCTCGACGGCGAGCACCGTCTCCAGTCCAGGGTCGTTGTCCGCCAGCCGGGCCACGGTGGCGTTGTCTGCCGCGAATTCGGGCAGCACCGGATCAAACCAGGTCGAGGTACCGACCATCCGATCGGCCAGCCCGAGCGCCAGAAGGATCTCGGTGGACGACTGGTACAACGACACCGCCCGCTGCGGCGGTCGGTCGAAAGTGACAGCCACACCGCAGTTCTCGATCGTGAGTGGGTAGCTGGTCGGGCCCGCGGTGTCCTCGGTGGCGAGATTACCGGCGCCGGATTCTCGGTGCCCACACCCAACCGTGAGTGACAACGTCACGGACAACAGGCACAACAGTGCGGGAAGTACACGCACGGCCAAACTTCCTTTGATACAGGGCTCGGTCGCGGAGCCGTCAACGGGTCATTCCCGGCCACAGGCGATCGGACTCGAGGCAGTGCCTCATACCGTTGCGCGTCAGTCCCGGCTTCTCACCGGATTCCCCTGTTGGTCGGCCCCCGCACTGTAACAGCCGGCATGCTGGGTGATTGCCGCACGCGACGAGCAAGCCGATGCATCAAATCGGCGTCAGCGGGCACTCCTGAACCATGACCGCGCTACCACGTCGGTCACCGCGATCATCGCGCTGGTGCTGCTGGTCGCAGTGTTCGCCGCGGTTGGCGTGCTGCTGATCCTGCAGATGTCCGGCGTATTCGAATGAAAGGCGGGATTGACTACCGCGGCGCCCGCCACATCGGCGTCATCGTGGGTCCACCGTCGGGCAGCACGATCTCCCCGGTGACCTCGAACCCGAATCGCATGTAATACGGAACGTTGTCGGGGTTGCTCGACTCCAGATAGGCCAGAGCATGTTCGGCATCCACCCGATCGAGGCGCGATCGCATCAGGGCGTGCCCGAAGCCCCCGCCACGCACCGCGGGGTCGCTGCCGATCACCGCCAGATACCAGTGCGGTTCCTCGGGGTGATGCTGCTTCATGAGCTCGACGACCTGCTGGCCCCGTCGCATGTCGCGGCCGAATGCCAGCACCATCGTGGGCAGCATGCGCAGCTCTTCACCCGGGGTCTGCTTCCAGCGGCCGGGACCATCCCACAACGCTGCCGCGCCGATCTCGCCGTCACGAACGGCCACCTCGGCACTGCCTCCGGCCAGAAAGTGATGGCGGGTGATCGCCGCGAACAGCCGCGGCAGCCCCTTGGCGCGACGGGTGTCGTCGGCCAGGAGCCATGACATCACCGGATCATTGTGAAAGGCCCGGCCCAGGACTGCGGCGAGCCGCTTCACGTCAGACTTGTTCGGGGGACGGACATCGACGGCGGCCACTCATCCACCATCGCACACGTCTCACACCGAGTTCGCGTGAGAAACGTCGTTCGGAGCGCTCATCGGCCCTGGGTGATGTAGGCCTGCAGCTGTTCCTGCTCGGCCTCCAGTTCTTCCATCCGGGTCTTGACGATGTCGCCGATGCTGACGATGCCGGCCAGCCGGCCACCGTCGAGCACCGGGATGTGGCGCACCCGGTTCTCGGTCATCAGCGCACTCAGATGGTCCACCGTGTCGCGCGGCGTACAGGTCGCCACCACCGTGGTCATGATCTCCGACACGGGCTGCGCCAACAGGCTGCTGCCCCGCTCGTGCAGCTTGCGCACCACATCACGCTCGGAGACGATGCCGGCCAGACCACCGGGACCCATCACCACCATGGCACCGATGTTCAGCTCGGTCAGCCCGGCCAGCAGCTCCGTCACCGTGGTCTCCGGGGAAATCGTCACCACCGCCGTGCCCTTGTTTTTCAGCACGTCCGCGATTCGCATCGGCAGCCTCCGATCGTGATCCACCTCACATAAGGCTAGGTCGGGGACGGCCAGTAAGAAAGAAGCCACGCCTGTTTGGCCTGGGACGAGTAGGAATGAGGCCATGATCGAGGTCACGCTGCTCGGCACCGGTAGCCCGATCCCTGATCCAGAGCGGGCGGGTCCGTCAACCCTGGTGCGCGCGGGCGGCCAGATGTTTCTGATCGACTGCGGTCGCGGGGTCCTGCAGCGTCTGGCCGCCGTCGGCTCGGGCGCCAACCAGCCCAGCGCGCTCCTGCTGACACATCTGCACAGCGATCACATCGCCGACCTGGGCGACGTCATCGTCACCCGCTGGGTCAGCACGTTCACCCCCGAGGCGCCTGCCCTGCCGATCATCGGTCCGCCGGGGACCGCGGAGGTGGTCGATGCGACGCTCCGGGCGTTCGGGCACGACATCGGCTACCGCATCGCCCACCACGCCGACCTCACCGGCCCACCGCGAGTAGAGGTCCATGAATACACCGACGGGGTGGTGTGGGACCACGGCGATGTGCACATCAGGGTCGCCCCGACCGATCACCGACCGGTGACACCGACCATCGCCTTCCGGATCGAACACGGCGGGGCCTCGGTGGTGGCGGCCGGCGACACTGTGCCGTGTCCCACCCTGGATGCCCTGGCCGCCGGTGCAGGAGCCCTGATACACACGGTTATTCGCAAAGATCTGATCGATCTGCTTCCGCAGCAACGAATTCGGGATATCTGCGACTATCACTCTTCGGTGCAGGAGGCCGCCGCCACCGCCACCCGCGCCGGCGTCGGGATCCTGATCCTCACGCACTACGTGCCCGGGATCGCCGCGGGCTCCGAGGACGACTGGCGAGCGCTGGCCGCATCGGTGTTCGACCGTCAGATCGAACTCGGCGACGACCTGCACCGCGTCCAGGTTCACCCGGGGGTGTGCACGAAACCGGCCACCTGATCGGCAGCACACGCCCACCCCGGCTACCGCGCGCTGTGAGCTGTCAGGCCAGTCGGGTGACCTCCACGACCACGTCGAGATCCGTCGACCCCTCGCCCGAATAGATCCCCTTGAGCGGGGCCACATCCGAGTAGTCCCGGCCCACGCCGACACTCACGTACTGCTCGTTGATCTCCGCGTCGTTGGTCGGGTCGTAGTGCCACCAGCCGCCGGTCCACGCCTGAATCCAGGCGTGGCTCTGCCCGTCGATCGTGTCCCCCACCACCGCCTCGTGCGACGGATGCAGGTAACCCGAGACGTACCGGGCCGGAATCCCCATGGACCGCAGCATGATCAGCGAAAGATGGGCGAAGTCCTGGCACACCCCTTTGCCCTCGCGCAGGGCATCCAGGCCGGAGGAGTGCACCCCGGTGGTCCCCGGCACGTAGTCGAGCTCGCTGCGTACCCACTGCGCCACCGCCCCGACGGCTTCGAACGGGTCGTGATCCTTGGCGATCCGTTGTCCCACCCGGGCGATGCGCTTGCTGTCCGGCGTGTAATGCGTCGGGCTGAGCACCTCGTCGAACCGGTCGATCACGGCCTCCGAGCGCAGATCATCCCAGCCGACCAACTCCTCGGGTTTCTCCGCGACCTCGGTCTCGACCACTGAGGACCCCGAGACCTCCAATTCGGTGTGCGGGGCGTGCAGATCGAATGCCGTCACCGCCGTACCCCAGTAGTCGACATACCGATAAGACCTGGTGGCGGGGATGGTCTCGACGCGGTTCAGGATCACGTTCTGGCGCGAATCCGAACGCGGTGTCAGGCGGGCCTCGTTGAAGGACGCGGTCACCGCCGACTTGTAGGCGTATCCCGTGGAATGCACCACCCGTAGCCGCCACATCTAAACTTCACCCTCCTCGATCACGACCGCATCCCCGTGCCCGGCATCCGTCCAGGCCACCCACGGCGCGGAGTGGAAGTACTGCAGCGCCAACGCTTCTCCGACATCGCGGCAGGTTTTCTGCAGCCCGGCCAGCCGGGCGTCCAGAGATTCGAGCAGCGCACCCGGCTGCAGGAACTCCAGCTCGCTGCGGGCCCGGCCCAGAAGGCGTTGCGCCTCGGCGGTGGCCCCCAGCCGGCTGTGCGGCCGGTTGAGCAACTCGTCGAGACTGTGCTCGGCCAACCGCAGCGAATAGAAGATCGACCGCGGGAAAAGCCGGTCCAGCAGCATGAACTCGACCACACGGCCGGCGTCCAGCGCGCCGCGGTAGGTACGCAGGTACGTGTCGTGGGCCCCGGCCGAGCGCAACAACGTGACCCACGCCGGCGACGACCCGCTGTCCCCGACCCGCGACAGCAGCAGCCGCACGGTCATGTCGACGCGTTCGATCGCACGGCCCAGCACCATGAAGCGGTAGCCGTCATCGCGGCTCAACGTCGAGTCGGCCAGCCCGGCGAACATCGCCGCACGGCCCTCGACGTACGACAGGAACTCATGCGGGCCCAGACGTTTGGCCGCGCGCTCCCGCTCGGCCAGCGCGTTGTAGGTGGTGTTGAGGCACTCCCAGATCTCGGTCGAGGTGACCTCCCTGGCACCGCGGGCATTCTCGCGCGCCGCCGAGATCGAGTCGACGATCGAATTGCCGCCGCTGTCGCGACTGAACGCCACGACGTCGGTCAACGACCACACGTCCAGTCGACGCGTGGGCGGCTCGATCCCGAGCACCCGCAGCAGTGTCCGCGAGGCGACATCCGGATCGACGCTGGAGTCCTCCAGCAGCTGATGCACCGTGACGTCGAGGATGCGTGCAGTGTCGTCGGCCCGTTCCACATAACGTCCGATCCAGTACAGCGACTCGGCATTGCGCGCGAGCATCTACTCCCACCCCCTACTGCTGTTGCTGCGACGACGAACCCTCAGGCGCGCCATTGCCTTTGGGCCCCTTGGCGGATTTGGGCAGCGACCGCACCACCTCGGCCGCGGCCAGCTCGCGGTCGGCCGCCGACGTCCGCGACGCCAGCACCCAGGTGTCCTTCGACCCGCCGCCCTGACTGGAGTTGACCACCAACGACCCTTCGGGCAGCGCGACCCGGGTCAGGCCGCCGGGCAGTACCCAGACGTCGTTGCCGTCGTTGACCGCGAACGGCCGCAGGTCCACGTGCCGGGGCGCCAGCTTGTTGTCGATCTGGGTGGGCACCGTGGACAGCTGCATCACCGGCTGGGCGATCCAACCGCGGGGGTCGGCGCGGATCTTCTTCGCGATCGCCGCGAGCTCTTTGTCCGAGGCATCCGGGCCGAACACGATGCCGTACCCGCCCGAGCCCTCGACCGGTTTGATGACGAGTTCGTCGATCCGGTCGAGCACCTCCTCGCGTTCGGTTTCCAGCCAACAGCGGTAGGTGTCGACGTTGGCCAGGATCGGCTTCTCCCCCAGGTAGTACTCGATGATGGTCGGCACGTAGGTGTAGACGAGCTTGTCGTCACCGACCCCGTTGCCCACCGCGCTGGAGATCACCACGTTGCCCGCGCGGGCGGCGTTGAGCAGGCCGGCCACCCCGAGCATCGAGTCGGGGCGAAACTGCATCGGGTCCAGGAAGGTGTCGTCGATGCGGCGATAGATCACGTCGACCTGGCGCTCGCCTTCGGTGGTGCGCATGTAGACGGCGTTGTCGCGGCAGAACAGGTCGCGGCCCTCGACCAGCTCGACGCCCATCTGACGGGCCAGCAGCGAGTGTTCGAAGTACGCCGAGTTGTAGACACCGGGCGTGAGCACCACGACGGTGGGATCGGCGACGTTGGTGGGTGCGGCGTTGCGCAGCGCCCGCAGCAGGTGCGACGAGTAGTCGCCGACGGCGCGCACCCGATGAGTGGCGAACAGGTTCGGGAAGACGCGCGCCATGGTGCGCCGGTTCTCCATCACGTAGGACACCCCCGACGGCGAGCGCAGGTTGTCCTCGAGCACCCGGAAGTCGCCCTTGTCGTCGCGGATCAGGTCGATGCCCGCGACGTGGATGCGCACCCCGTTGGGCGGGACGATGCCCGCGGCTTCGCGGTGGAAGTGCTCGCACGAGGTCACCAACCGGCGCGGGATGACGCCGTCGCGCAGGATCTCCTGCTCGCCGTAGATGTCGTCGAGGTACATCTCCAGCGCCTTGACCCGCTGGGTGATGCCACGTTCCAGCCGCGACCATTCGGCCGCCGAGATCACCCGCGGCACCAGGTCCAGCGGGAACGGCCGCTCCTGCCCGGACAGCGAGAACGTGATGCCCTGGTCGATGAATGCCCGGCCCAGCGCGTCCGAGCGTGAGCGCAGCTCCGACGCATCCGACGGAGCAAGCTCGGCAAAGATGCCCTTGTAGGGGCCACGGACGTTGCCGGCGGCGTCGAACATCTCGTCGAACGCCTCCGAGTACCGGCCCAGCTGGTTGTAGCCGTCGAAGATGCCCTGATGTTTGACGCGGCGTGCCGAAGCGGCACGTTGGCCGGCCGACCTCGACCCGTTCGAGTCGGCTCCTTGCGCACGGACAGTTCTCAGGCTCACCCTCATCATGCTGCCGCACCTGGCCGGGTTTCGCCGGGTCAATGACCCAGCCCGTTTCGGCAGGCCAAAGGGCGGTTGAGGTGGTATTAGGGTGGAAAAACCGGACGTCTGCACCCGACGTTTCCGCTGCACCGCTTTGGGAGTTCAGACCTCTCGCTGGTACCCTGAACAGTCGCTGCCCGCAGTGCGGGTGTGCGCACCCAGACTTCGGTAACCCCAGCTAGAGAACTACGAAGGAATTTTTACGTGGCCAACATCAAGTCGCAGGAAAAGCGCATCCTCACCAACGAGCGTCGTCGGCTGCGTAACCAGTCCGTGAAGTCGTCGCTGCGTACGGCTGTGCGCAGCTTCCGCGAGGCCGTCGAGGCGGGCGAGAAGGACAAGGCCGCCGAGTTGCTGGTGGCGACCAGCCGCAAGCTCGACAAGGCCGCCAGCAAGGGCGTCATCCACGCCAACCAGGCCGCCAACAAGAAGTCGGCTCTGGCCCTGGCGCTGAACAAGCTCTGATCCTCGGGTTCAACCCGCAGTAGTTTTCCCGGTTCACCGGGTGGCGAGTTCCGCCACCCGGCGTACCGCTGTTTCAAGGGCGTAGTCGGCATCCGCCGCTGCGCCCTTTACGTCTGCATTGAGCGTGGCGACCACCCGCATGGCCTCGGCCACCGAGTCACGCGACCATCGGCGCGCCTGCTTCTGCGCCTTCTGCACCCGCCACGGCGGCATCCCCAGTTCACCGGCCAGCCGGTAGGGATCCCCCGACAGCGGACCCACCCGCGCGATCGTGTGCACAGCCTCGGCCAGCGCGTCGGCCAACACCACCTGCGGCTCACCGGCCAGCATCGCCCACCGCAACGCCTCGGCAGCCCCGGCGACATCGCCGGTGACCGCCTTGTCGGCGATGTCGAAGCCCTTCACCTCGGCCTTACCGCTGTGATAGCGACGCACCGCGACCGCGTCGACCTCCCCGGCGGTGTCGGCCACCAGCTGTGAGCACACCGCGGCGAGCTCACGGATGTTCGATCCGACCGCATCGAGCACCGCGCTGACCGTGTCGTCGGACACCTTGACCCGCAGTGCGCGGAACTCGGCACGCACGAAATCCGCCCGCTCGGCGGGCTTGGTGATCTTGGCGCACGGATGCACTTGTGCGCCAAGCTTTTTCAGCTGATCAGCCAGCGCCTTGGCCCGGCCACCACCGGAGTGGATGACGACCAGCACGGTGCCCGGCGGCAGATCGGCTGCGACCGAGGCGATGAGCGCCACGGCATCCTTGCCCGCCTCGGCCGCGGCCTCCAGCACCACCATGCGTTCCTCGGCGAACAGTGACGGGCTCAGCAGTTCGGCGAGCTCGCTGGTGCTGACCTCGCCGGCCCGCATCCGGTCGACCGGGACGTCGTCAGACCCGGCCTGCTGGCGCAGCGCCCGCAGCACCGTCCCGACCGCTCGTTCGACGAGCAGTTCCTCATCGCCCAGAACCAGGTGCAGACCGTCGATCTGTTCACTCACACCGATGATCGTGTCACGCCGACCCGACAGCTCCGAGCACCTGGCCCGCCAGCGCCCAGGCCAGCAGGCCCAACGCCGACACGGCCAGCCCGCGACGTACCCAGCGCAGCCGCCACAGCACCGTCAACGCCACTCCGCCCGATGCCACCGACACCACACCGGCCCATCCAGAGGGGGACGGCAGCGCAGCCGCGGGCAGTGTCGACGCCCACCGTGCCACCGACAGCAGCCACCACAGCTCGGGCCCGGTGAAGCGGATCAGCAGCTGCGCGCCGGCGGGCCAGATGCCCGCACCCACCGCCGCCGCGGTGCCGAGGATCGTGATCGGCGGAATCACCCCCGCCACCGCGAGATTGGCGGCCACCGCCACCACGCTGACGGTTCCGGAGATCCCCGCCACGAGTGGCGCCGTGACCAACTGGGCCACCACCGCGACGCTGACGGCCGCCGCCAAGGGGCGCGGCCAGCCACGGGCTTCCAGTCGACCCGACCACACGGGAGCGAGGACGACGATGCCCGCCGTGGCGCACACCGACAACGCGAACCCGACATCGACAGCGAGTTCGGGGGCGGCGATCATCAACACGATCACGCTGGCGGCCAGTGCGGGCACCGCCTGCCGCCGCCGGTGGGTCAACACCGCCAGCAGCGTCACCGCGCCCATCACCGCAGCCCGCAGCACGCTGGCCGACGGCTGCACCACGATGACGAAACCGACCAGGCCGGCCCCGGCCAGAAGCACCGCCGCCCGCGGACCGATGAGCGCGGCGCTCAGCAACAGCGCGCCGCAGACGATGGTCACGTTGGCCCCCGACACCGCGGTCAGATGCGTGAGACCCGCTGTGCGGAACTGCCCGGTGGTCGTGGCGGTGAGGGCCGAGGTGTCCCCGAGCACCAGCGCGGGCAGCATGGCTGCCTGATCGGCGGGCAGCGCCGCACGCGCCGCCTCCGCGAAGCGCGAACGTATCTGCGCCGCAACACGTTGCACGGCCGAGGCCTCCCCCAGCGTCGGCGGGTCCGACGCCGCCAGCACGGCCACACTCAGGTCCTTGCGGTCCGGGCGTCGCACGGTGGCCCGGAACCGCACCGGAGTCCCGGGATCGGCCCGGCCGAAAGCTGCCGGCGCGAACACCAGCACCCGGCCCGACATCGGGACCTGATCGACCTCACGCAGCGCGGCGCGGAACATCAGCCGGCCGCCGTTGATCACCCGCGGTGTCTCCCCGGGCACCACCTCGACCGTCGTCGCCGCACCGTAGAGCCGGCCGATCGGGTGATGCTCGACCTGATGCACGCGTAGCCCGACGGCTACCGCGAAGCCGGCAGCCACGGCCGCGACGGCCAGCACCGCGGCTGCGATCGATTGGTTGTCGGTACCTTCCGAGTGCGCGCCACCCCATCGCCCGGCCAGCCAGGTCAACCCCACGGCACCCAGCCCCACCACCGCCGCGGCACCGGGATGCCAGACGATGCCGGCCGCCGACACCGACCACGCGGTCAGGGCGGCCGGGACGATCCGCAGATCGAGGGGCTGTCCCTCGGTCGCCACGTCGCCGCCCCGGCCGGCACCTCCCGCATCGTCACGCCCGAACCAGCTCACGCAGTTTCTCCAGCCGCGCCGGACCGATCCCGTCGACATCGCCGAGCTGATCGACGCTGTCGAACCGGCCGTGCGCACCACGCCAGGCGACGATCGCCTCGGCCGTCACCGGGCCCACGCCGGGCAGCGCGTCGAGTTCCTCGACGGTCGCGGAATTGAGGTCCACCGGTTCCTTCGGTGCGCCGGACGCAGACACCGGGGCGCCGGGTTGGCCCGAGGGCGCCGGAGTGTCGCCTGCGACCGAACTGCCCATGGTCGCCGGTTGGCCTGCCGGCGGGTCGATGCCGACCACGATCTGTTCACCGTCACCGACCTTGCGAGCCATGTTCAACCCGATCAGGTCGGCCCCGTCGAGCGGCCCGCCTGCGGCTTCCAGCGCATCGGCGATCCTGGCCCCGGGCTGCAGGGTCACCAGGCCCGGCTTGTGCACCAGGCCGACCACGCTGACGACCACCTGCCCTCCCGCGGCAGTGGCCGCCGGTGTCGGGCCTGCCGACGAAACCATCTGAACCGGTGGAAGATTCGCCGAGGCGACCGGTGGCGGCTGCTGGCGGATCAGGGCGAAGACGGTGACCAGGATCGCGAGCACCCCGACCCCGGCCAGCCCGAGAGCCCCGGCACGGCCGGGATCGGCACGCACGGCGGCCCACCAACCCGGGCCGTGCCCCGCTGCGGTATCGGGCAACCATCTCGACAGCGCGCTCTCGGACGCGGTGTCACGGTCTGGCCCGCCGTCGCCCTCGGCGTCGGGATCATCTGCGCCGCCCGGTCGGCCGCCGCCCAGGCGACGAAGCCGCTCTACCGACAAATCGGTTCCCATGTCCGCGACGGTAGGTGCGGATGGCGACCGTTCCGGGCTCCCCGGCCCTCGGCCCCGGCCGGCTGTGGATGAATCTCGCGCTGTGGATTACCTGCCCGCCGCACCGTTGGAGGACGGTGGGGGTGTGACCCGCTCCAGGAAACGCAGCAATTCCACCGGGAACGGCAGCACCACGGTCGAGTTCTTCTCCGCGGCCACTTCGACCACCGTTTCCAGCAGCCGCAGTTGCAGCGCGGCCGGCTCGGCAGCCATCACGTCGGCGGCCGCGGCCAGTTTCTCCGAGGCCTGCAGTTCACCGTCGGCGGTGATGACGCGGGCCCGCCGTTCCCTCTCGGCCTCGGCCTGACGAGCGATGGACCGTTTCATCGAATCCGGCAACACGACATCTTTGATCTCGACCCGGTCGATGTGAATCCCCCAGCCCACCGCAGGGTTGTCGATGAGCAGTTCCAGGCCCTGATTGAGCCGCTCCCGGTTGGACAGCAGGTCGTCCAGATTGCTCTTGCCGATGATCGACCGTAGCGAGGTCTGGGCGACCTGACCGATCGCCGACATGTAGTCCTGGACGTCGACCACAGCCCGTACGGGATCGATCACCTTGAAGTAGATGACGGCGTCGACGCGCACGGTGACGTTGTCGCGGGTGATGCCGTCCTGGGCGGGGATCGGCATGGTGATGATCTGCATGTTGACCTTCTGCAACCGGTCGGCGACCGGGATGAGCATCGTCAGGCCGGGCTGCCTGACCTTGTCGCGGACCCGGCCCAACCGGAACACGACGCCGCGTTCGTACTGTCTGACCACGCGGATGTTGCTCATTCCGAGCCAGAACAGGGCGACGGCGCCGGCCCCCACCGACGCGACCGCGTAGAGCATGTCCATGATCCGACCTCGATTCATGGCTTCGCCGGGGCGGAGCGTGCCCCATAACTCGATTGTGCGACGGCGGTGTGCCTCCCGCCAGGGCGGCGGCCGGACGGTGCGCCTACCGGTGGTGAACAGGTTCCCGATAGTGTCTAGAGTCCAGCGCAGGGCTCAGCGAGGGAGGCGATCATGACCGCAGCGGGTAGGCCGATTCGGGTCATCCAGTGGACCACCGGCAACATCGGACGACGCTCGCTGCACGCGATTATCGGTCGCGACGACATGGAGCTCGTGGGTGTGTTCGCCCACGGCGCCGACAAGGTCGGCCTCGACGCCGCCGAGTTGGCCGGGTGGCCCGAGCCCACGGGGGTGCTGGCCACCAACTCCATCGAGGAACTGATCGCGCTGAAACCCGACGCGTGCTGTTACAACCCGTTGTGGCCCAACATCGACGAACTCGTCGCACTGCTTGAGGCCGGGGTCAACGTGTGTTCCAGCGCGGCCTGGATCACCGGCGGCAAGCAGACCCCCGAAGACCTCGATCGCATCCGGAAGGCCTGCGAGACCGGCAATTCCACGATCTTCGGCAGTGGTGCCCACCCGGGCATGACGAACATGGTCGGCATGGTGCTGTCCGGGTCCTGCGAGCGCGTCGAGGAGATCCGCATCACCGAATCGGTGGACTGCTCGACCTACGAATCGGCGGGCACCCAGTCGGCGATGGGATTCGGTCAGGACCCCGACACCCCGGGCCTGGCCGAGAGCGTGCGCCGCGAGAGCGAGGTGTTCGCCGAATCCGCGGCGATGATGGCCGATGCCATCGGCGCCAAGCTGGACCGGATGACCTTCGACGTCACCTTCACCGCGGCCACCGACGATTCCGATCTGGGCTTCATGCAGATCCCCAAGGGCACCGTGGGCAGTGTGTACGGCTACCACCGCGGCTGGGTCGGCGACAAGAACGTGGTCAGCGTCGGTTTCAACTGGACCATGGGCGATCACGTCACCCCGCCGAAACCCCTTGAGCACGGCCACGTCATCCAGGTCTTCGGACTGCCCAACATGCGCACCGTGCTGCACTGCCTGCCGCCCAAGGACTGGACCGAACCCGGCTTCATGGGGCTCGGCATGATCTACACCGCGCTGCCGGTCACCAACGCGGTGCCCGCGGTGGTGGCCGCCCCACCCGGAATCGTGACGCTCAAGGATCTGCCGCCGATCACCGGCCGGTTCGCCGGCTGACGCCCGCTGCGACGTCGTCGTCGATGGCCGTTTCGTCGGCTCCGCCGCCGATGCTTGTTCCGTCGGCTCCGCCGACGATGGCCCTCAGGGCCGCGACGTGACCCTCGAACGCCACCCGGCCGGCGTCGGTGAGCCTGGCGTGCACCTTGTGCCGGCTGGCATCGAGGCGCCGCTCGGTGGCGACATACCCCGCGTTTTCCAGAATCGCCAGCTGCTTGGACAACGCTGAATCCGAAAGTCGCAGTGTCTCTTTGAGATAGGAGAACTCAGCCCAGTCCGCCGCGGCCAGCGTCGCCACCAGCGTCAAGCGTGTGCTGGGGTGGATCAGTTCGTCGAAGCACGGCCTCGCCGTCATGCATTGGCCCAACGGCACAGAGTTCGCAGAATCTCGGGGCCACCCAGTCCGACGATCGCGGCGACGAACACCGCGGCCGCGGTTCCGGCATGACGGGCACCGTCGGCGTCCAGCAGAAATCCTGCTGCAATCGTGACGGCGACCAGCGCGATCAGCATGCCGATCACCACCACCGGAACCCGGCGGCCGGCCGTATCGGCGCTGACCTGCAGGCGGCCGGTCCTGCGGCGGCCGTTCAGGCGGCGCGACGCGATCGTGGAATGAGCGATACCGAACCCGACGGTGGCGGCGATGGCGAGCCACTGCGGGCCGAAATCGCCAATGACCCCGAGGCAGACCCACGCCGCCGCCAGAAGCCACCAGTACCACCGCGGCAGCCCGACTTCATCCGCCACCCGCGCCGTGGCGTCGTCGACGGCATCCAATGCAGCGCGAGCATCGGCCGGAGTTGCGTCACCCATGGCCACTCCTCACTTTCCTGTATGGAAAGTAGGCTTCCAGTTTCCAGATGGGAAAGTCAAGGGTCGGATGTCATGGAAGCACCGGAGCTAACTCGTCACAGCCCGAGCCCTGTCCACAACGGCGTCCACGATCGCAGTCGCCGCATGCAAAGAGCTCTCGAGGCCGGCGTCGGTAGCAGCCAGGTCCAGCAACGCCGAGATCAGCCCGACCAGCGCACCCGCCGCCAGAGTCACCACCGGGTCGTCGGCCGGACGGCCGAGATCTGCGGCGAATTCCCTCGTCACGGCGAGCCGGGCCGCAGTCACCGCCGTCGTCTCCGACCCCCGCAGGATCGGGTTGGCTGCCAGCATCGCCGCATGCATGGACATGCTCTCGCCGTGCTCGGCCGCTTCCCGCTCGATCCAGGCGTGCAGAACCTCCAGAACCGACGTGCCCGGAGCCCGACCGCCACACGCTTCGTCCAACCGCTGTGCGGCGTCCGCGCCGTACGCCAATGCCAGGTCCAGTTTGGTCGGGAAATACAGCGTCAAGGTGCGCGTCGACACTTCGGCCTCATCCGCAATCTGCGCCAAAGTAGTTGCTTCATAACCATTTTCGGCGAACAAGCGCAAGGCCGCACGCTCGATGGCGGCACGGCGGCGGACCCGCGATCGCTCCCTGAGCCCTTCTGCCATGCGATCAGCATACCCAAAGTATGGCAGATACAACTTTTACTATTGACAGCAATATTACTACCTAAGGTACTTTTCGATCGTCGCGCACCACGCTCGAAAGGCCACCGATGACAACGACGACACCCACGACACATTCGACTCCGATCAGACCGCAATACTTCTGGCGCCCGTTTGCCCCGCACCGGGCCCGGATCTACGTGATTGGCACAGTGATCGAGACGCTGTTCCTGTTGATCCCCACCATCGGCGTTCAGGTCGGATGGTTACAGCCGACGCTGGCCCTCGACGTAGTCGCCAACATCATCCTCACGCTGCCGTTCGTTTTCCTACCGATGGTCGTGTTGTGGGACGCACCGGGTGAGCACCGCACCGCGATGGAAAAGGGAGCCGAACTGATCCTGGTGTGGCTGCCGTTCACCGCATTCAGCCAGATCACCTACGAACTGCCGTTTCTGATCGGCAACGTCCTGGGCACCTGGAAAGAGACCGACAATCCCGGCTGGCAATGGATCTGGTGGCAGTACGCCCAGGCCGACACCCGCTGGTGGGGCACAAATCCCTACATGTTCGCCCTGGAACTGGTCGCCGTCACCAGCGGCATCACCATCCTGGGATTGTGGCTGAAGCTCTTGCGACCCACCACCACCGACGAGGACCGTATTCGCGCCCTGTGGTGGTGCTTCCTGCACATCGCGATGATCTCGGCCTGCACGGTGGTGTACTTCGTCTCCGAGGTCAGGGCGGGTTTCGTCAACATCGGTCAAGGCTGGTTCTACGGAGTGGGTTTCAAGTTCCTGTTCATGAACCTGGCCTTCATGACCTACCCCGTCCCCACTCTCTACTTCATCCAACGCCAGATCGACTTTCTCACCCGCCGCTGCGGACCCCGGACGGAGATGCGTTCTTAGGTCCACAGCCGCAATCACTGCATTGCCGCGCCGTTTTCCACCTGGCGGTCGTGCGCGCCGCCGATAGACAACCCACAGGTAGAAACCGGCGTCGAGAATTTCGGGGACTACCCCTGAGCATCCTCGACGGTGATGCAGGCACCGACCGCGCCGCCACCGACGTGTACGGCGAGTACCGGACCCATGTCCGTCACCGACAGTGACCGCAGGTTCGGAAGGCGGTTGGTGAGCGCGGCCGCGATCTCCTCGGCGCCGTCCGCGTTGTCGACGTGGTGCACGACGACGCTGACGGCGCGATCGCCCGCCGCGTCGGCGATCTGATCGACAAGTGCCGCATGCGCTTTCGATATCGTCCGGATGCGCTGCGACAGCACCAGCCGGCCGTCCACATCCAGACGCAGCAGCGGTTTGAGTGACAGTGCCGTGCCCAGCCACGATGCCGCCGCACCGATCCGGCCGCTGCGCCGCAGGTTGTCCAGCCGGTGCACCACGATGAAGGCCTGCCCCCGCGGAATGGCGGCGCGCGCCGCCGCCTCGACTGCGTCGAGTGTCCCTCCGCCACGCGCTGATTCGGCTGCGGCCAGGGAGACGAAGCCCACCCCCATTGCCGCCGCCCGGGAATTCACCACCCGAACGGCCTGTCCGATTTCGCGGGCGACCGCTGCTGCGGTGCTGTAGGTGCTCGAAAGCGCCGCTGAAATATGCACTGCCACAACACCGTCGCCGCCGCTGTCGGCCAGCGCCTGCCGATAGGTCTCCGCGAGGTCGGCGGGCGAGGCCCCCGACGTCGTGACCCGCGGCCGGTCGTAGATCGCCGAAGGAATCGGGTCGACGCCATCGCGCCAGTCGCTGCCCTCGTCGAGGATGTGCAACGGCACCTGCCGGATTCCCCACTGCTCGCACAACTCGGGCCGCAACCGCGACGTCGAGTCGGTCACCACCATGACCGCCATCGTCAGTCTGTGGAATCCAGTTGTGGCACACCGGCTTCGGCAAGACCTTTGAGCATCAGCTCGGCCACGGCCCGGTGGGCCTCGAAATTCCAGTGGATGCCGTCGGGATTGCCGCGCCCGCCGAGGACCTCGTCGGCCACCGCGGCCTTGAGGTCCACCAGCGGCACCTCGTGCTCCTGCGCCCAGGCCGTGATCGCCCTGACCGTGGGCTCGCGGCCGTGATGGGCCTTGCCGTACGTGTCGGCGATGTGCACCGACGGCAGCGAGGCGACCACCGGAATACCCGGCCGGTTGAAATCGATGGCGTTGCGCGTCATCTCCAGGTACTCGACCGTGACGTGTGGGGGCAGTGCCGATCGTGAGATCGGTGACAACCGGGGCTGGATCCAGCCGTACCCGTCCCGCGCCCAGCGCCGCAGCCAGGCCGGGCGCACATACCGGATCAGCTCGCGCAGCGCTGTCGGCAGCGGCGACGGCAGCGAATCCATGCCGCTGGTGGCGAAGACCACCGCCCCGGCGCGCGGCAACGCCGCCCACGCCCGCGGGTCCTGGGTCGAGGCCCACCAGACGTCGCGGGTGGTCCAGCCGATCCGGCCGATGAGTTCCACGTCCCAGCCCAGCTGGTCGGCCACGATGTTGGGCCAGATCCGCGGATCGTCGGACGGCAGACCACCGGTCGGGCCGAAATAGGACAGGGAGTCGGCGAACACCAACAACACCGGCCTGCGATCAGAGGACATCGTTGGCCACCTGCGCCGAGGCGTTCCAGACGTCCAGCCGCCACCGGATCGCATCCATATCCGACTCGTCGGCGGTGTCTCCCGAGTGTCCAGACAGCTGAACCCAACTGGCGTTACCCATACCGCCGAGCACCGGCCAGTTGTCTACCGGCAGGCCGAGCAGCCCGGCGGTGAGCGCCGCGATCAGCCCGCCGTGCGCGACGAGCACAACTGGGCGGTCCGAGCCATCCAGACCCCACTCCCCTTGTCCGGCAAGAAGTTCAGTCACCACCGGAAGACTGCGGTCGGCCACGTCGACCCGGCTCTCACCGCCGTGCGGTGCCCACCGCGCGTCCTCGCGCCAGGCCGCGCGAGCGCCCGGGGCCATCGTGTCGACTTCCTGATGGGTCAAGCCCTGCCAGTCCCCCAGATGCGTCTCACGCAGTCGCTTGTCCACCTGTACAGCGATCCCGGCGCGATCGCCGAGGGTCACCGCGGTGTCGAGGGCACGCTTGAGGTCCGAGGACACGATCAACAGCGGCTGCCGCTTGGCGAGCACCTCGGCAGCCGCGGCGGCCTGATCGCGGCCGAGTTCGGACAGCTCGGTGTCGAGCTGACCCTGCATCCGGCTACCCGCGTTGTACTCGGTCTGGCCGTGGCGCAACAGCACCAGCCGACGGACCTTCATCGCGCCCTCATTCCGCCGACTCCGAGTCCGCCGGCCCGCCGAGCTCTACTGGAACCGTCGGGCAGTCGCGCCACAACCGTTCCAGCGCGTAGAACTCCCGCTCGTCCTGGTGCTGAATGTGCACCACGATGTCGATGTAATCGAGCAACGTCCAGCGCCCCTCGCGAGTGCCCTCGCGGCGCGCGGGCTTGTAGCCGGCCAGCCGCATCTTGTCCTCGACCTCGTCGACGATCGCATTGACCTGGCGCTCGTTGGAGGCCGACGCGATCACGAAGCAGTCGGTGATCACCAACTGCCCCGACACATCGATGACGACCACATCGTCTGCCAGCTTGGCCGAGGCAGCCTGGGCGGCCACCGTCGCCATCGCGACAGCCTCGTCGGTCGCGCTCATCGAACCGGCTCCATGATGTGTTCACCCTTCCCGTCTGCGGAGTACAACCCGCGTTTGGTCACGTACTGGACCACGCCGTCGGGCACCAGGTACCAGATCGGCCGGCCTTCGGAGGCCCTCTTGCGGCAGTCGCTGGAGGAGATCGCCAGCGCGGGCACCTCGACCAACGTCAATGCGTCCGGCGGCAGCTCGCGCAGTGCCGCCTCGATATGGTCACCGTCCAGCTCGTAGCCCGGCCGGCTGACGCCGACGAACCTCGCCATGGAGAACATGTCTTCCCAGTTCTGCCAGGACAGGATCGAAGCCAGGGCATCGGCTCCGGTGATGAAGAACAACTCGGTGTCGGCGTTGAGATCACGCAGGTCACGCAGGGTGTCCTTGGTGTAGGTCGCCCCGCCCCGGTCGATGTCGACCCGGCTGACCGAGAAACGCGGATTGGACGCGGTCGCGATCACCGTCATCAGATACCGGTCCTCTGCCGCGCTGACCTGGCGGTCGTGTTTCTGCCACGGCTGGCCGGTCGGGACGAAGACCACCTCGTCGAGATCGAACAGGTCGGCCACCTCGCTGGCAGCGACCAGGTGTCCGTTGTGGATGGGGTCAAACGTCCCACCCATCACACCCAGTCTGCGCCGTCTTGCCACAAAGAGGCAGCTTACGGGAGCGTTGACGGGCGCAGGCACCCGCGCGAACGCGGCGGCGCGGGGGCGACGCGATCCGCGGGCTCAGACCGGCAGCAACCCGTCGATCACCGCGGCCAGCTGCTTGGCCGAGCGGCACTCGTGCATCGGGACGGTTTCGAGGTATTTCGGCGCCGCGGAGTCCCCACTGCCCCACAGGTGCTTGGGCTCCGGGTTGAGCCAGTGCGCGTGGCGGCTGGCCGACACCATATGGGCGAGCAGCGCCGTCTCCGGGTTGCGGTAGTTGTTGCGACCGTCGCCCAGTATCAGCAGCGAACTGCGCGGAGACAGCACGTTGGGGTACTTGTCCAGGAACGACACGAAGGCGTGGCCGTAGTCGGAGTGCCCGTCACGGGTGTAGACACCCGCCTCACGGGTGATGCGCTGGACGGCGACCGCCAGGTCGGCCTCCGGCCCGAACATGTCGGTGACCTCGTCGGTGGTGTCGATGAAGGCGAAGACCCGAACCCGGGAGAACTGCTGGC
Source organism: Mycobacterium sp. 48b (assembly GCF_048282725.1). Classification (NCBI taxonomy): domain Bacteria; kingdom Bacillati; phylum Actinomycetota; class Actinomycetes; order Mycobacteriales; family Mycobacteriaceae; genus Mycobacterium; species Mycobacterium sp. 48b. Next base: position 3,053,535 of record NZ_JBLVUL010000001.1, on the reverse strand, counting down.
GCAGCGCCGAGACCAGCATCAGGGTGAAGTGGCTGAATCCGGCGACCGACCCGGACACGTCGCAGAGCACCACGAGCTCGGGACGCGCCGGATGCGGCTTCTTGAGCACCACGTCGATCGGCACACCGCCGGTGGACATCGACTTGCGCAGCGTCTTGCGCAGGTCGATCTCCCCGGACCGGGACCGGCGGCGCCGGGCCGCCAGCCGCGTCGCCAACGTACGCGCCAGCGGCTGCACGGTCTTGCGCATCTGGCGCAGCTGCTCACCCGAGGCGCGCAGGAACTCGACGTTCTCGGCCAGCTGCGGCACCCCGTACATCTGCACGTGGTCCCGGCCCAACTGCTCGGCGGTGCGCCGCTTCGTCTCGGACTCGACCATCTTGCGCAGCTGGGAGATGCGCTGGGCGGCCAGGGCTTTGGCGATCTCCTCCTGGGTCGGCGTGGGCTCCTCGCCGTAGGGGGCGAGCAGTCCGGCGAGCAGCCGGCCCTCCAGATCGTCGAGGCTCATGGCCTTGAGCGCCTGATACGACGAGTAGGACGGGCCGCGGCTGGAGTTGTAGCGGCCGTAGGCCTCGACGATGCGGGCGATCATCGCCGCCATCCGGTCATCGAGGTTGGCCAGGTCCTCGTTGTCGGCCAGCATCTGCACCAACGCGTCGCGCATCGCCTCGATGTCCTCGGGCGGCAGCTGGGGCCGATCCTGCTCACCGGCCTCGCCCTCGTCGTCATCCGGGAGCACGGTGCGCGCGCCGAGCGCCGCCGGAAAGAACAGGTCGAACATCGCGTCGTAGGTCTCGCGGTGGTCGGGACGCCGCAGCACCGCGCAGGCGATGCCCTCGCGCAACGCCTCGCGATCTCCCAGTCCCAGCACGGTGATCACCCGGCCAGCGTCGACGGTTTCCGACGGGCCGACCGAGATTCCCTGCCCGCGAAGGGCTTCGACGAACTCGACAAGATGCCCGGGCAGGCCGTGCGGGGCCAGCGGCTGGGGCGGTCGAACCCGGCGGGGCACCATTAGTTCAGCCTGAGCTCGCCGGCGGCGCGCTGTTGGTCCGACTGGTGTTTGAGCACCACGCCGAGGGTGGCGGCGATCATCTCGTCGTCGATGGTGTCCAGCCCCAGCGCCAGGACGGTGCGGCCCCAGTCGATGGTCTCGGCGACCGACGGCAGCTTCTTGAGCTGCATACCGCGCATCACACCGATGATGCGCACCAGTTCGGTGGCGATGTGCTCGGGCAGTTCGGGCACCCGGGACAGCAGGATGCGGCGCTCCAGATCCGGGTCCGGGAAGTCGATGTGCAGGAACAGGCAGCGACGTTTGAGGGCCTCGGAGAGCTCACGGGTGGCATTCGAGGTGAGGACGACGAACGGCGGGCGCTCGGCGGTGATCGTGCCGAGTTCCGGGACGGTGACGGCGAAGTCGGAGAGCACCTCCAACAGCAGGCCCTCGATCTCGATGTCGGCCTTGTCCGTCTCGTCGACCAGCAGCACGGTCGGGTCGGTGCGCTTGATCGCGGTCAGCAGCGGACGGGTCAGCAGGAACTCTTCGCTGAAAACGTCCATCTTGGTCTGGTCCCAGTCACCGCCGTTCGCGTTCTGACCGGCCTGGATCCGCAGGATCTGCTTGGCGTGGTTCCACTCGTAGAGTGCGCGGGCCTCGTCGACGCCCTCGTAGCACTGCAACCGCACCAGCTCCGAGCCGGTGGTCGCGGCCACCGCGCGGGCCAGCTCGGTCTTGCCGACACCCGCGGGCCCCTCCACGAGCAATGGCTTACCGAGCCGGTCGGCGAGGAAAACCGCTGTCGCGGTGGCGGTATCGGGCAGATATCCGGTCTCCGCCAGGCGCCGCGCGACATCGTCGATGTCGGCGAACAACGGAGCGGGGCGAGCGGGAACGCTCATGTGGTCTCCTGGTCTCTGTCTGGTCGGCGGCTAGGCCGGGCGGGTCTGACCGTCTCCCCACACGATCCATTTGGTCGAGGTCAGTTCGGGCAGGCCCATGGGTCCGCGGGCATGCAGCTTCTGGGTGGAGATGCCGATCTCTGCGCCGAAACCGAACTGCTCTCCGTCGGTGAACGCGGTGGACGCGTTGACCATCACCGCGGCAGCATCCACCTGTTCGGTGAACCGCTGGGCCGCAGCAAGATTCGTTGTCACGATGGCCTCGGTGTGCCCCGTGCCGTACTCGTTGATGTGGGCGATCGCGGCGTCGAGACCGTCGACCAGGGCCACAGCGATGTCCATCGACAGGAACTCTGTGTGCAACTCCTCGTCGGTGGGGTCGGCGTGCACAGTGACCCCTGCCTCGCGCAACGCGGCGGTCAGCCGGGGCAGCGCGGTGTCCTTCAGCGCCTTGTCCACCAATAGCGTCTCGGCGGCATTGCAGACGCTGGGACGCCGGGTCTTGGAGTTCAGCAGGATCTTCTCGGCCAGGTCGATGTCGGCCGACTCGTGAACGTAGACATGGCAATTGCCGACGCCGGTCTCGATCGTGGGCACCTGGGCGTCGCGCACGACGGCCTCGATCAGTCCGGCTCCCCCGCGCGGGATCACCACGTCGACCAGGCCGCGGGCCTGGATCAGGTGGGTGACACTGGCGCGGTCGTGGCTGGGCAGCAACTGCACCGCATCCAGGGGCAAACCGACCGACGCCAGTGCCGAACGCAGCGCGGTCACCAGGGCCTCGTTGGACCGGGCCGCGGACGAACTACCGCGCAGCAGAGCGGCATTGCCGGATTTCAAGGTGAGCCCGAACGCGTCCACCGTGACGTTCGGCCGGCCCTCGTAGACCATGCCGACCACGCCGAGCGGCACCCGCTGCTGACGCAGCTGCAGGCCGTTGGGCAGGGTCCGGCCGCGCAGCACCTCGCCCACCGGGTCGGGTAGACCGGCGACCTGGCGCAGGCCGGCGGCGATGCCGTCGACGCGTTGCGGGTTGAGCGCCAACCGGTCGATGATCGACTCCGGGGTTCCGCCCTCACGGGCGGCCTCGACATCGGCGCCGTTGGCCGCGAGGATCTCGTGGACGTGGGCCAGCACGCTGTCGGCGGCGGCATGCAGCGCACGGTTCTTGGTCTCGGCGCTCAGGGTGCCCAGGACTCGGGCCGCGACACGTGCCCGACGCGCCGCCTCGTGCACCTGGTCGCGCAGATCGGCGTGCGGCACCGCAGTCGCCGGAGACTCTGTCTGAACGCTCATCTAGCCAGCGTATCGGACCTGTTCACGTCCTTCGACACGTGTCAGGCGCCACTGACGCCTCTGCCCGGTTAGCCTTTTCATCTATGGCCGCTGCGCGGGTTTGCGTCGTCGGGAGTATCAACGCCGATCTCACGTTCACCGTCGGTGCGCTGCCGCGCCCGGGACAGACGGTGCTCGCGTCGTCGCTGTCCTCGGCGCCCGGCGGCAAGGGCGGCAATCAGGCGGTGGCGGCCGCGCGGGCCGGCGCCGACGTCGAGCTGGTGGCCGCGGTCGGAGACGATCCCGCCGCCACGATCCTGCGTCGCCATCTCCAGGCCAACGGAGTCGGGGCCGACGCCGTGACCTGCATGCCGGGCCCGAGCGGATCCGCAGCGATCCTCGTCGACACCGTCGGGGAGAACTGCATCGTGGTGGCGCCGGGCGCCAACTCACGGCTCGAGGTGGATTCCGCGGCAGCCCGCTCGGCGATCGTGTGGAGCGAGGTGACCCTGATCCAGTTGGAGATCCCGGTCGCGACAGCGATCGCCGCGGCCAAGCTGGCCCGGGCCGCCGGGGCGGTGGTGATGCTCAACGCATCGCCGGGAGGCACACCCGCCCATCACCTGCTGGCCTTGTCGGAACTGGTCGACGTGGTGGTGGTGAACGAGACCGAGGCGGCGGAGTGGCATTGGCCGGTGCGGCATCTGGTGATCACCCGGGGCGCACGAGGGGCCAGCTACCTGGGCGAGGACGAGCGCTTCGACGTGCAGGCCCCCGCGGTCCGGGCGTTGGATACCGCCGGTGCCGGTGACGTGTTCGCCGGGGTGCTGGCCGCGGGGTGGACCACGGGCCACGAGCAGGCCCTGCGTCGCGCCTGCGCGGCCGGAGCACTGGCCACCCTGGTCCGCGGGGCCGGCAACTGCGCGCCGTCCGCCGTCGACATCGATGCCGTCCTGACACACTGAGACGGCCAACTGAAGCCGATACCGTTGGCGTTATAGTCGCCAACCATGACACAGGGACTCTCCCCACGGCCCCCCGAAGGCGACTGGCTCGGCACGCCATACCTGAAGTTCGAGCGCCAGGGCCCGTTCGGTGTGGTCACCCTGGATCGGCCCGAGGCCCGCAACGCGATGACCCCGGCAATGTACTTCGGCATCCGGTACGCGGTCACCCACGTCGAGGCGGACCCGGATCTGGCCGGCCTGCTCATCACGGGTACCGGAGACGTGTTCGCGCCGGGTGGTGATCTCGGCGGCGGCAACGGCGTCGACGACTGGATGAGCTTCGGTGCGGCCCTGTCGATGGACGTCACCCCGTTCGAAACCCTGCGCCAATCGGTCAAGCCGGTGGTGAGCGCGGTCAACGGACTGTGCCAGGGCGGTGGGCTGCAGATCGCGATCTGCAGCGACATGGCCGTGGTGAGCGACCGCGCCACGTTCCGGGTGCCCGAGTTGTACCGCGGCATCGCCGACACCTACTACAGCCAGATGCTGGCCCGCCTGATCGGCCCGGTCCGTACCCGCGACCTGATGTTCACCGGACGCACGCTCAGCGCGCAGGAGGCCGTCGACTGGGGCATGGTCGCCCGGATCGTGCCGCACGACGAATTACTCACTGCCGCAACCGAAGTACTGGCACAGTGCTGCCGGACCGCGCCCCGGGCCCGCGGGGTGGTCAAGTCCAGCCTGGACAACTACATGGGCCTCTACGACCGGATCGGCATGAAGGCCAGCTACAGCGGGGACGAGGCGATGGAAGGCTTCCGCGCCTTCAAGGCGCGCCGCTCACCCGAATGGGTCCATCCAGACCTGCGGGCCGAGGGCCGGCTCTAGACGCTGACCACCTCCTGGGCAGCGTCTGCTGCAGGCTGCACATTGGCCCCCGGTCCCGCGGTCGGCAGTGACACCTCCACACCGGAGATGTTGATGGCGCCGAACTGGGTGAAGTTGAGGAACGGCGTGGCCGAACTGGTGATCTGCACCGTGGCGGTGTGTCCGGGCTCCAGCGTGTAGGCCACGGCCTCCATCGGAATGGTGACGGTGTGTTCCTTGCCGTCGAGGGTGACCGGGATCGGCGTGACCACATTGCCGATCACCTGCCCGGTCTGATCGTCGACGATCTGGGCGTAGACGTGGCGACTGGTGCCGATGCCGGAGTAGGTCATCGTCAGTTCGGGCGCCCCGACAATCTGGGTCGGGGTGTCCGACGGCGCGGTCACCGTGGTGTTCACCGCGTTGGCGGCCTTGGTGCCGTCACCGAGCCCGAACGGAATCCCCGCGGCCCCCGGTCCCGAACCGCCGAGGATGGGGACGATCCCCAGCATGCCGCCGCTGCCCGTCGCCGTGACCGGAGTCCCGGCGAAGTCGGGGTCGGACGGCAGCAGATCGGATGTGTAGTGGTCGCCGTTCTGGTCGATCCACTGGAACGTGGGAATACTGCCCGCCAGAGCGCCATCAACATTCTCGCCCTTGTGCTTGACGTAGGTGTCCAGCCAGCTCAGCGTCGCCGTCTCGACCATCTCCGCACTGTCACCGGGCGGGGTCTCGCAGTTGCCGTGACCGCCGCAGAACCACACCATCTTCACCGGTACGCCGTTGGCGTCGAGAATCTGGGCGTTGTCCATCGCTTGCTGCAGCGGGAACAACACGTCGACGGTGCCCTGGATGATCAGCGTCGGCGCGGTGACCTTGTTGACCAGCGCGGTCGGGCCGCTGCTGGCCAGCAGGGCCTGCTGCTCGGGGGTCAGGATGCCGAGAAGCGCCCCGGTGAAGATGCCGCTGTAGAGCTGGTTGTTGATGTTGGCACCGGAGGTCACCAATGACAGCAGCAGCAGCGCCGCATACGACGTCTTGAACGCCCCGTTGGGGTAGAGCGAGCTGTTCAGCGAGTTCCACGAGATCGTCGGGACGATCGCGTCGACCCGGTTGTCGGTGCCCGCGGTCACCCACTGGATACCGCCGCCGTAGGACGGGCCCACCATGCCCATGCGCGGGTCGTTGGCCCCGTCGAGCTGGATCCCGGGTCGCTTGGCGACGTAATCGATCAGGGCCGACACGTCCCGGCCCTCGAAGAACGGATTGTCCAGCTGCAGGATCCCGCCCGAGTCGTGCTCGCCGCGCGAATCCCAGGTGACGACGTTGTAGCCCGCGTCCCGGAACGTGCCGACGCCGGTGGCGCCGCCCGAGTAGGGATTGGTGTCACCCGCGCTGGACAGGCCCGCGCCGCTGAAGATGGTCGGCGCCTCGTCCCCTTCCTGCAGGCCCGACGCCGGGAAGTAGTTCATGCTGATCTGCGCGCCGTCGAAGGACGTCACCTTGACCGTGTAGGCCACCGGGGTGCCCGCCGGCGCCAGTTCGCCGACGTCGACGTTGACGTCCACCATCTCGGCATCGCCGATGAGCGGCGCCAGCAGGTCGCTCACCACAGGCACCTGGTGGACGATCACCAGCACCTGCGGTACGAACGAGCCCACGATCGGAATCTGTTGCAGCGCAGCGTCGAACGCGGTGGTCTCGGCGACCAGGACCGTGAACTTCTCGGTACCGCCGCTGTCGACGACGGTCGCGTACGGCAGGAACGTGAAGGTCCCGTTGGCCGAGTTGAGGCGCACCTTGCCGCCTCCACTCGGGTCGCCGATCACGGTGTAGGTCAGCGGCAGCCCGCTCGAACTGGTGACCCCGGTGGTGCCGTGGATGATGCCGTCGGTGATCCCGACCGAGGGAGTCGCGGCGATGCCGCCGGTGGCACTCACGGACGGCGACACGGCGGCCGTGGAGAACTCGCGACGCGCGGCTGCCAGCAAGACCCACTCGGCGGGCGAATCGGTCGACGGCGCGGTAGGCGAGTTTCCGGCCAGCGTCCGGGCGATGTCGCTGACCACGGTCTCGATCAGGTTCCGGACGGGAGCCGGGCCGGCAGCAGGCGCTGTCTCGGTCTCTGGCGTCGCGGTGACCGCCTGCGGCGCCGCCGGTTCGTCGTTCTCGGCACGCGCTGGGACCGAAGTGCGGTCGCGCAGTGGACGGGGCAGGTTCGGCTTGGCGGACGAGAGGCCCTTCAGAGTCTCGGCGGGCTTGACGACCTTGGGTTTCTCGCCGGTCGCGTCCGAGTCGCCGCCGTGACGCGCCAGGCCGGCCTCGATCTTGGCCTGCGCCTCGGACAGCCGGTCGGTGATCGACTGCACGACGTCGGACTTCGGCGTCGTCGCACTGACCCGGTGCCGGCCGGATTCACCGAGCTTGGCCGCGCGGTCCTTGATCGCTGCGTGTACCGCGGCCTGCCGCGAAGATCGGGCGCTCTGCCGATCCTTGGCGGGGCCCTTCTTGGCGGCAGGCGCGGACGGGGATTCCGACGACGTGTCGCTGGAGCCGGGCGATGCCGAGGCCACCGGGGCACCCAACATTTGCCCACCGAGCACGACAGCCGATCCGACCCCGAGCGCAACCGCCAATCCGCCTACCCGGCCGACGTACTTCGCAGCACCCAACGCAACCTCCTCGACCCGACATTCGGCACCGGGCCGAACTGTGACCCGCCGCACATTAGCGCGCCGATGTGAGCCAGAAGGTTAGCTTGTCAATTTTTTGCGTCGTCAATTGGGTGAACCGGCCATCGGCCGGCGAATCTACTGCTCGGGGACGCTGCGCTCGATCTCGTCGAGCCAGATCCGCGCCGACATGTCCGACGGCGCCCGCCAGTCCCCCCGCGGCGACAGCGCGCCGCCGTGCGACACCTTGGGGCCGTTCGGCAGCGCCGAACGTTTGAACTGGGAGAACGAGTAGAACCGCTGCGCGAACACCTGCAGCCAGTGCCGGATCTCCTTCAGCGAGTACTCCGGGCGCTTGTCCTCGGGGAAACCTGCGGGCCAGTCACCGAGGGCCGCGTCATGCCAGGCATGCCAGGCCAGGAACGCCACCTTCGACGGCCGGAACCCGTGGCGCAGCACCTGGAACAACGAAAAGTCCTGCAGCGCATAGGGGCCCACCTTGGCCTCGCTGCTCTGGATCTCCTCGTCCTCCCCGGTGGGCACCAGCTCCGGCGTGATCTCGGTGTCCAGCACCGATTGCAGGACCTCGTTCACCTCACCGCCGAACTGGTCCGATGAGATCACCCACCGGATCAGATGCTGGATCAGGGTTTTCGGCACCCCGCCGTTGACGTTGTAGTGCGACATCTGGTCGCCGACGCCGTACGTCGACCAACCCAACGCCAGCTCGGACAGGTCGCCGGTGCCGAGCACGATGCCGCCGCGCTGATTGGCCAGCCGGAACAGATAGTCGGTACGAAGGCCCGCCTGAACGTTCTCGAACGTGACGTCGTAGACCTTCTCACCGCGGCCGAACGGGTGGTCCATCTCGGTGAGCATCAGCTCGGCCGTCTTCTTGATATCGATCTCGGCGAACGTCACGCCCAGGGCCCGGCTCAACCGGATCGCGTTGTTCTTGGTGCGCTCGCCGGTGGCGAAGCCCGGCAGGGTGAACGCGAGAATGTCGCTGCGCGGACGGTTTTCCCGGTCCATGGCCCGGGCCGCCACGATGAGGGCATGGGTGGAATCCAGACCGCCGGACACCCCGATCACCACTTTGGGATAGTTCAGCGCCCGCAGCCGCTGCTCCAGACCGGAAACCTGGATGTTGTAGGCCTCGTAGCAATCCTGTTGCAGCCGTGCGGGGTCCGCCGGCACGAACGGGAAACGCTCGATCTCGCGCAGCAGCCCGATATCGCCGGTCGGCGGGTCGAGCTGGAACTCGATGCGGCGGAACGAGTCCACTTGGGCGCCATGATTTCTGGCGTTGTCGTCAAAGGTGCCCATCCGCAGCCGCTCGGAACGCAGCAATTCCAGGTCCACGTCGGCCACCGAGCGTCGTTCACCGCGGGGAAAGCGCTCGCTCTCGGCGAGCAGCAACCCGTTCTCCCAGATCATGGTCTGGCCGTCCCAGGCCAGGTCGGTGGTCGACTCCCCCTCGCCGGCGGCGGCGTACACGTAGGCGGCCAGACACCGCGACGAGGCCGAACGGGCCAGCAACGCACGGTCTTCGGCGCGGCCCACGGTGATCGGGCTGCCCGAGAGGTTGGCCAGCACCGTCGCACCCGCCAGCGCGGCCTGCGCACTCGGCGGTACCGGCACGAACATGTCCTCACAGATCTCGACATGCAGGACCAGTCCGGGAAGGTCGGAGCCCACGAACAGCAGGTCGGGTCCGAACGGAACCTCCGCGCCGGCCACCCGGATGGTGCCGCGGACATCGGCGCCGGTTGCCATCTGCCTGCGCTCGTAGAACTCCCGGTAGGTCGGCAGGTAGGACTTGGGTGCCACGCCGAGAACGGCACCGCGGTGGATGACGACTGCCGTGTTGTAGATCCGGTGCCGGTGCCGCAGCGGCGCGCCCACAACCAGTACCGGTGTCAACACCACGGAGGCCGCGACGATTTCGATGAGCGCCTGTTCCACCGACTCCAGCAGCGCATCCTGCATCAGGATGTCGTCGATCGAGTAGCCCGACAAGGTCAGCTCGGGGAACACCGCGACGGCCGCGCCGTCGTCGTGGCAGGCCTGCGCCAACCGGAGCACCGATTCTGCGTTCGCCGGCGGATCCGCCAGCGCCGTGTGATGGGTGCAGGCGGCAACCCGCGCGAAACCGTGGCGGTAGGCGCTGTAGAAGTCCATCGCGCCCATTGTCACCCGAAAAGTGTCAAGATCGGGCCAATGGGTACCAAATGACGCATGAGCGATACCGCGTTGGTGGTTGTGGACATGCTCAACTCCTACCGGCACGAGGACGCCGAACTGCTGGCACCCAACGTGGCAGCGATCATCGACCCGCTGGTCGGACTGATCGGGGCCGCCCACGAGCGCGAGAACGTCGACGTGATCTACGTCAACGACAACTACGGCGATTTCACCGCCCAGTTCAGCGACATCGTCGACGCCGCGCTGACCGGTGAGCACCCGGATCTGGTGCGCCCGATCGCCCCCGCGGACGGCTGCCTGCTGCTGACCAAGGTGCGCCACAGCGTGTTCTACGCGACCGCACTGGACTACCTGTTGGGCCGGTTGGGCACCCGGCGGGTGATACTCGCGGGCCAGGTCACCGAGCAGTGCATTCTCTACAGTGCGTTGGACGCCTACGTGCGGCATTTCGACGTGGTGATCCCGTCGGACGCGGTGGCGCACATCGATGCCGGCCTGGGCGAGGCGGCGCTGCAGATGATGCAACGCAACATGAGCGCCGAGGTCGTGCCCGCGTCCGAATGCCTGGCCTGACGGGCGGCCTATCCTGGCGAGAGTGGATGCCCCCGAACTCGTCGCGCTGCTCGAAGGCCGCCGTGTCGCGGTGCTGACCGGGGCCGGGATGTCGACCGATTCCGGTATCCCCGATTACCGCGGCCCGGATTCCCCGCCGAGCAATCCGATGACCATCCGGCAGTTCACCTCAGATCCGGTGTTCCGCCGGCGGTACTGGGCCCGAAATCACGTCGGCTGGCGCCACATGGACGAAACCCTGCCCAACGCCGGGCACCGCGCCCTGGCCGCGCTGGAATCCGCCGGTGTGGTGAGCGGACTGATCACCCAGAACGTGGACCTGCTGCACAGCAAGGCCGGCAGCCGGTCGGTGGTGAACCTGCACGGCACCTATGCGCAGGTGATCTGTCTGGATTGCAGCGCGACCATGGGCCGCGACGAGTTGGCCGCTCTGCTGGAGACGGCCAATCCCGGCTTCATCGAACGCGCCGAGTCGGTCGGCGGCATCGCGGTGGCACCCGACGCAGATGCCGTGGTCGGCGAGACGGATTCGTTCGTCATCGTGGACTGCCCGGCGTGCGCGGGCATGCTCAAACCCGACATCGTCTACTTCGGCGAGAACGTCCCCAAAGACCGTGTCGAGCAGGCGTATTCGATGGTTGAGGAGGCCGAGGCACTGTTGGTGGCGGGGTCCTCGCTGACCGTGTATTCCGGCTATCGATTCGTCCGGCACGCCGCCGCGCACAACATCCCGGTGGGGATCATCAACCGCGGCGCCACCCGCGGTGACGACCAGGCCACGGTCAAGGTCGAAGCGGGCTGTTCGGAGATGTTGACCCTGTTGGCAGGCGAGCTCAGGAGAACGTGCACGGCATCGACCGGATAGCGTGCACGAAGTTGCCCGCCAGGTAGGCCGGCTCTCCCGCGGCGATGTCGGGCAACTGGTGCAAGAGCTCGCCGAAGATCGCCCGCAGCTGCGTCCGCGCGACGTGCGCACCGAGGCAGAAATGCCGACCGCCGCCACCGAATCCCAGGTGCGGATTGGGCTTTCGGCTCAGGTCAAACACCTCCGGCCGGTCGAACACCTCGGCGTCCCGGTTCCCCGAGGCGTAGAACATCACCACCTTCTCCCCCGCCGCGATGTGCTGCCCGCCGAGTTCGACGTCGACAGCCGCGGTGCGCCGGAACGTCATCACCGGCGTCGCCCAGCGCACGAACTCCTCGACGGCACCGCCGATCCGGTCGTCGAAATCCGCCATGAGCCAGGCCTTCTGGTCGGGGTGATCGGTGAGCGCCTTGAGCGCGTGGCTGGTGGTCTGACGCGTGGTGTCGTTGCCCGCCACCGCCAGCAGCACGAAGAACGCCGCGACCTCGGCATCGGTGAGCCGGTCCCCGTCGACCTCGGCGTGGACCAGCGCGCTGATCAGATCGTTGCCCGGGTTTTCCCTGCGTTCCGCGGCAAGCGCATTCGCCACCTGGTGCAGGTACATCTGGTTCTGCAGAAGCACCTCGAGCGGATTGCGCCCGGCCAGATAGACCGGGTCGGCCCAGGACACCAGCGCGTCGGCGGCATGCGCTACCCGCTGACGTTCGGACTCGGGGATGCCGACCATGTCCGACAGCGTGCGGATGGGCAGTTCCTTGGCGCACTGGTCGACGAAGTCCACCCCACTGCCGACCTCCCTGAGCTCGGCCACGATCTCACGCGCGTTCTCCTTGATCGAGTCTTCGATGCGGGCCACCTGACGGGGCGTGAACGCCGCGTGCACCAGCTTGCGGATCAGTGTGTGCCGCGGCGCGTCCATCGCCAGGAAGGACTGTGACGCCTCGAGCAGCTCTTCGGGAATCGTCTCGAACAGCACCCCTTTGCCGGACAGGAACGTCTCACTGTCACGGCTGATGGTCACGATGTCGGCGTGCCGGGTGATCGCCCAGAATCCTCGATCGTCGGGATCCTTCATCAGCGAGTCCTCGACCGGGGGATGCCAACTGACCGGGCGGGAGGCCCGCAGTTCAGCGAAGGCGACCTCGCGATCGGCGGCCGTGGTGGCCCAGAACGGCCGCGACGACAGATCGATCGGGTCGTAGGGACGCACGTAAGACGAGGCGGATGTGATGGGCGACACAGTCATGTTCGTGACAATAGGTCTAGACAATATGTCTAGTCAAGGTGTGACAGAACCCGATACCCTCGGGGTCATGCCATCGGTAACGCGAAAACCGCAGGCCAACCGAGAGGAACGGCGCGAGCGGATAGAACGTCAACTGCTCGATGCCACCGACCGGCTGATGGCCGACGGCACCAGCTTCACCGAGCTCAGCGTCGACAAACTGGCCACCGAGGCCGGGATCTCCCGGGCCAGCTTCTACATCTACTTCGAGGACAAGGGCCACCTCCTGCGCCGGCTGGCCAGCCAGGTGTTCGGCGATCTGACCCAGGCCGCCGAGCGGTGGTGGGGTGTTGCCGGACGGCGTGATCCCGCCGACGTCCACGCCGCGATGTCCGGCATCATCGCCAGCTATCGCAGCCACCAGCCGGTGTTGATCGCACTCAACGAGATGTCGGGCTACGACCCGCTCGTCGGGCAGACCTACCGGGAGCTGTTGGCCGGGATCGGCGACCAGCTCACCAGGGTGATCGAGGCCGGCCAGTCCGACGGGTCGATCCGGCCCCAACTGTCTGCCGCCGTCACCGCGAGCACGCTGACCTGGATGGTGGAGCGGACCTGCCACCAGAATCTGCCGTCACACCCGCCGTCCTACGACGCCGAGCTGGCCGACACGCTCACCGAAATCATCTGGGGTGCCCTGTACCTTGAGTCCCCCAAGCTGTGATTTCGGTGCATCTAGCGGCGGTGGGCGCCGTTCGATGCACCCAAATCGCTAGGTGGCGACGAGATCGTCGGCGTGCACCGCGGGCCGGCGCAGCTCGGCCGGCAGATCCGGCGTCGAGCGGCCGATGATCGCGGCCAGCTCCGATGCCTCGTAGGCCACCACGCCACGGGCGACCGTCTGCCCGTCCAGCGACCGGAGATCCACCACGTCGCCGCCGTGGAACCGCCCGGTGACCTCGGTGATCCCGGCGGGCAACAGAGAGCGGCGCTGCGCGACGACCGCGCGCACCGCACCGTCGTCGAGGGTCAGCGCGCCGTGCGACTCCGCGGCATGGCGAACCCAGAACCGTCGCGCCGACATCCGCTCGGGCCGTGGCGCGAACACGGTGCCGACCGACGCATCGCTGAGGGCGGCACCGGCATCCGCCGCGGCGGCCAACAGCACCGGCACCCCGGCATCGGCGGCCAACAGGGCCGACGACAGCTTCGAGGCCATGCCGCCGGTGCCCAGATGGCTCCCCCCGCCGGCCACCACCCCATCCAGATCTCCCTGGGCGGCGACCTCGGGAATGAAGCGCGCGTTCCCCTTCCGGGGATCCGAGTCGTAGAGCCCGTCGATATCGGACAGCAGGATCAACGCATCGGCGCCGACCAACTGAGCCACCAGCGCCGAGAGCCGGTCGTTGTCACCGAACCTGATCTCGTTGGTCGCCACGGTGTCGTTCTCGTTGACGATCGCGACCGCGTGCAGGGCGCGCAACCGGTCCAGCGTGCGCTGAGCGTTGTTGTGTTGTACCCGCATCCCGATGTCGTGTGCGGTCAGCAGAACCTGGCCGACCGCGCGGCTGTAGACGCCGAACGCCGCACTCCACGCGTTGACCAGGGCCACCTGACCGACACTGGCAGCGGCCTGCTTGGTCGCCAGATCCGTTGGGCGCTTGGACAGTCCGAGCGGCTCGATCCCGGCCGCGATGGCACCGGAGGACACGATCACCAGATCGGAACCGGCTTTCATCCGGCCTTCGATGGCCTCGACCAGCACTGCCAGCCGGCCGGCATCGAAGACACCGGACGGAGTGGTCAGCGCGGTGGTTCCGATCTTGACGACCACCCTGCGGGCAGTCCGGATCGCCTCTCGATGTACCGAGGGCGACGAGTCAGCGCTCGTCACTCGTCTTCACTCCCGGGATGACGCCGCTCCCGCCGGGCAGCCTTGCGCTCGGCGGCACCGATCCGGTCGGTCTGCTCCAGCCGGATGTCAGTGCCTCGGCCGGTCAGCGGCATGTCCACGCCGGCAGGGGTCTGCGGCTCCCAGTCGAAGGTCATGTTGCCGATGGTCACGGCGCAACCGGGCTTGGCGCCCTTCTTCCACAACGCATCCTCGACACCCAACCGGGCCAACCGGTCACCGAGGTAACCCACGGCCTCGTCATTGCCGAAGTCGGTCTGAGCGATCCAGCGCTCGGGACGGGTGCCTCGCACGATGAACCCGCCGTCGCCGTCGGTCTCGACGGTGAAGCCGCTCTCGTCGACCGCGATCGGCCGGATCACCGGACGCCTCGGCACCAGCGCCGGCTGCGCCTCGCGATAAGCCTTGACCATCTCCCACAGCGCAAAGATCAACGGGCGCAAGCCATCACGGCTGACCGTCGAGATCTCGTACACGGGCCAGCCGAACTTGGACTGCACTTCCTCACGCACGAAGTCGGCCAACTCCCGGGCATCGGGAACGTCGATCTTGTTGAGCACCACCGCACGTGGCCGCGACGCCAAATCGCCCAGCGTGGAATCGCCTTGCAGGGTCGGGGTGTAGGCCGCGAGTTCGGCCTCCAGCGCCTCGATGTCGGAGATCGGGTCACGGCCGGGTTCCATGGTGGCGCAGTCGACGACATGCACGAGCACCGCGCAGCGCTCAAGGTGCCGAAGGAATTCCAGGCCGAGGCCGCGGCCCTCGGAAGCACCGGGAATCAGACCGGGAACGTCGGCGACGGTGAAGGTGTTCTCGCCGGCCGAGACCACGCCCAGATTGGGCACCAAAGTCGTGAACGGATAGTCGGCAATCTTGGGCTTGGCCGCCGAGATGGTCGACACCAGAGAGGATTTGCCCGCCGACGGGAAACCGATCAGGCCGACATCGGCAACGGTCTTGAGCTCGAGAGTGAGATCACGGGTCTGGCCCTTCTCACCGAGAAGGGCGAAGCCGGGAGCCTTGCGCGCCCGCGAGGCCAGCGCCGCGTTGCCGAGACCGCCTCGACCACCCTGTGCGGCTTCGAACCGGGTACCGGCGCCGACCAGGTCGGCCAGCATCCGGCCGTCCTCGTCGAGCACCACCGTGCCGTCAGGCACGCGCACGATCAGATCGTCGCCGGTGGCACCGTCACGATTGCTGCCCGCACCCGGCTTACCCGAGGGTGCGGCGACATGGGGATGGAAGTGGAAGTCCAGCAGGGTGTGAACCTGAGGATCCACGACGATCACGATGCTGCCGCCGCGACCACCATTGCCGCCGTCAGGACCGCCGAGGGGTTTGAATTTCTCGCGGTGCACCGACGCACAGCCGTGGCCGCCGTTTCCTGCACTCGCATGGATGACGACGCGGTCGACAAACCGTGGCATCGGACATCCTCTCCGTCGAATGTGAAGCTATTGCGATAGTCCTATCGAGAACTCGCAGCTGCTTCACATTCGCGGAGAATCCTCTGAGTCTCAGGCCTCCGGGCGCGGCACGGGAACGATGTTCACGTGCTTGCGACCGCGCTTGGAACCGAACTCGACGGAGCCGGGAGCCAGCGCGAACAGGGTGTCGTCGCCGCCACGGCCGACGTTTGTGCCGGGATGGAAATGAGTACCCCGCTGCCGCACCAAAATCTCGCCGGCCTTGACGACCTGACCACCGAACCGCTTGACGCCGAGTCGCTGTGCTGCAGACTCACGACCGTTGCGTGAGCTGGAAGCGCCCTTCTTGTGTGCCATTTATATGTCCCTCGCCCTCTGCTGCCGGTTCTTCGCCTGACGGCTCATCACTTGATGCCGGTGACCTTGAGCACGGTCAGCTGCTGACGGTGCCCCTGGCGCTTGTGGTAGCCGGTCTTGTTCTTGAACTTGTGGATGCGGATCTTGGGACCCTTGGTGTGCTCCAGCACCTCGCCGGTCACGGCGACCTTGGCCAGGTCGTCAGACTTGCTGGTGACCTTAGCGCCGTCGACCACGAGGGCCACGGGCAGCGACACCGATGCGCCGGGCTCGGCATCGAGCTTCTCAACCTTCACCACGTCACCTGCGGCAACCTTGTACTGCTTGCCGCCGGTCTTGACGATTGCGTATGTCGCCATCGTGTCCTCTGCTCTGCTGCTCTCTGCGGGCGCGCGCTACCGGTCGGTGCGTGCGCGGGTCTTGGGTGGCGGGATGCCCCGCCGTCACCGGCCTGCGACTACTACAGGCACTGGAGACAACTGGTCAAGGGTACTTGACCAGCGGGTAGAGGGTCAAACCGCCCGGAAAACAGTGCATCGGGGCGGTACGGGCCGCCCATAGGGTAGACGCATGGTGCGCACCACTCCGCCCCGCCCGCGGGATCTGACCGCGCAGTTTCCGGAAATGGTCGGCCTGAGCCGACCAGCCGTCCGCCTCCACCCACGCCGCGGCGAACCGTCGGTCGCCGACAGCTCGATCGGCGGTCCACTGCTGTGGCCGGCCGACGAAGCCTGGCCGACGTGCGCGGCCCACATCGGCGATGAGCTCACGGGAACGCGCCCCGCCGACGAGTTCTTGCGGCGCCTGATCATCGACGCCGGCTGGCGCCGCGACCCCGAACTGGGTCCGGCCACTGCGGCCGAACGCGAGCAGCTCGCCGGGCTCGGCGACATCACGGTGCGTGCCGAACGTCCGGTGCCGATGCTGGCGGTGGCCCAGCTCTTCGCACGCGACATTCCTCAGATCCCATTCCAGGACGGCAACGATCTGCTGCAGGTGCTGTGGTGCCCGTTCAGCCACCCCGAGTCCTACGAACCGCGGGTATCGGTGACATGGCGTTCGTCCGACGAGGTCGGTGCGGTCGCGCAACCCCCGGTGCCGGAAGTCGTCGACAGCGGCTATCTGCCCCAGCCATGCGTGCTACACCCGGAATTGGTCACCGAGTACCCGCAAGATCTCCAGGACCTCGAGGTTTGGCAGGAAATCGATCGATGGGCGGATCCCTACTGCTATGCCTATGACTTGAGCGTCGCGCCAGGCTGCAAGGTCGGCGGCCATGCGCCGTGGGGACCCACCGATCCCTTTCCGATGGTGTGCGCGGAGTGCGGCGCCGACGTCACCCCGCTACTGACCCTCGACAGCAGCGAGTGGGACGGCGGCACGTTCAGTTGGCAACCCGTCGAAGAGGAAGACCACCGGTACATGTTCCTTACCGCGGCCAGCGCCACCGAACTGATGATCGGGCGCAGCGAGCGGCTGCAGCTCTACGCCTGCACAGCCTCGTCCGCCCATCCAGTCGTTCAGAACATGCAGTAGGGCGCCGGCCTCACTCGTGGCTGGGCGGCCCTGCCGGCCTGGCCGCGGCCCGCCGGCGAACCCGGCCGCGGCTTGCCGGAGGCTCGGCAACCGCTACCGGCGCCCGGTAGAAGTCCTCGTCCTCGTCGTCCGAGTCGTCGTCATCCGAATCGTCGTCGTCATCGTCGTCGTCAGAGTCCTCGTCGTCCGAGTCCTCGTCGATGTCGTCCAGGTCGTCATCGGCTTCGTCGTCGTCATCGTCGAGGTCGATCTCGTCGACGTCCTCATCCTCGGAGTCGTCGACATCGTCCTCAGAGTCTTCGTCCTCGTCATCGAGGTCTTCTTCGGCTGACTCGCGGACTTCCTGCTCGGCAGCGTCCCCAGCGTGCGCGGTCGCGACGGCCTCGTCCTCGTTGTGCTCGCCGTCGAGGTCGTCATGGTCCACGGCGGCCTCGTCGTCGAGCGGCTCGTCGTCGTGGTGGCGACCGTTGGCCGCAGCCATCGCCTTGAACATCGGGTGTTCGCCGGCCGGATGGTCGGGCACCTTTACTACCGGCACCTCTTCGGGCTCTGGACGGGCAGCGCCCTTCTTGCCGCGCTTGCTGCGACGTCCACCGCCGCCACCACCGGTGGATTCGGTCTTGCGGCCGGCGTTGGACGACGCGGTGTCGACCGGATCGCCGTGCAACACGATGCCGCGGCCGGCGCAATGCGTGCAGGTCGTCGAGAACGCCTCGACCAGACCGGTGCCCAACCGCTTGCGGGTCAGCTGCACGAGACCCAGCGAGGTCACCTCGGACACCTGGTGGCGGGTGCGGTCCCGGCCCAGCGCCTCCGTCAGCCGGCGCAGCACCAGATCCCGGTTGGACTCGAGAACCATGTCGATGAAGTCGATGACCACGATGCCGCCGATGTCACGCAACCGCAGTTGCCGCACGATCTCCTCGGCGGCTTCCAGGTTGTTGCGGGTGACGGTCTGCTCGAGGTTGCCGCCCGCGCCGGTGAACTTGCCGGTGTTGACGTCGACGACGGTCATCGCCTCGGTGCGGTCGATCACCAGGGTTCCGCCCGAGGGCAGCCACACCTTGCGGTCCATCGCCTTGGCCAGCTGTTCGTCGATGCGGTGCACGGCGAACACGTCGGGAGCGTCGGCGCCGCCGGCGGGCTCGTACTTGGTGAGCCGGCCCACGAGATCAGGCGCGACGGTGTTCACGTAGGAGTTGATCGTGTCCCAGGCCTCGTCACCGGAGACGATCAGCCCCGAGAAGTCCTCGTTGAAAAGGTCACGGATGACCTTGACCAGCACATCGGGCTCTTCGTAAAGCGCCACGGCCGCGCCGGCCTTCTTCGCGGTGACCTCGCCGGCCTTGGCCTCGATCTCGGTCCAGCGCTGCTGCAGCCGCTCGACGTCGGAGCGGATGTCCTCTTCCTTGACGCCTTCCGAGGCCGTGCGGATGATCACGCCCGCATCGGCGGGAACGACCTCCTTGAGGATTTCCTTGAGCCGCTGGCGTTCGGTGTCGGGCAGCTTGCGGCTGATACCGGTCGAGGAAGCCCCCGGAACGTAGACCAGGTAGCGGCCGGCCAGCGACACCTGCGTGGTGAGCCGGGCACCCTTGTGCCCCACCGGGTCCTTGCTGACCTGGACCACCACGTAGTCGCCCGGCTTGAGCGCCTGCTCGATCTTGCGGTTCGACCCGCCGAGCCCGGCGGCCTCCCAGTTCACCTCACCGGCGTAGAGCACACCGTTGCGGCCGCGGCCGATGTCGACGAAGGCGGCCTCCATCGAGGGCAGCACGTTCTGCACGATGCCCAGGTAGATATTGCCCACCAGGGAAGCCGAGGCAGCCGAAGTGACAAAGTGCTCGACGACGACGCCGTCTTCCAGGACGGCGATCTGGGTGTAGCGAGCCCCCTCGTGTGGCGGCACGGTACGCACCTTGTCGCGCACGATCATGGTGCGCTCGACGGCCTCGCGACGGGCCAGGAACTCGGCTTCGCTCAGGATCGGGGGCCGACGACGGCCGGCGTCGCGGCCGTCACGGCGGCGCTGACGCTTGGCTTCGAGGCGGGTCGATCCGCTGATGCCCTGGATCTCCGAATCGTCGCTGCTCTTGGCCGATCGGTCGGACCGGGGCGCACGTTCGTGCACGACCGTGTTCGGCGGGTCGTCCGGGGAGCCGGCGTCATCGTTGTCACCCGAGCCGGACTTGCGCCGACGACGGCGTCGCCGACGACGGTTGCTGCCGTCGCTGCCCGCGGTGTCATCGTCGTTGCCCTCATCCGACTCGTCGGAGTCCTCGTCGGAATCCTGATCGGACTCACCCTCTTCGGAGGTGTCCGTGTCGGAATCCGGACCGGATTCAGGAGCGTTGTCGTCCAGCTGTTCACCGCGACCACGACCACGACCGCGGCGACCCCGGCGGCGCCGGCGTGCAGCGGGGCGATCCGCCTGCTCGTCGTCGGCCTCGGAGTCGGTATCGCTGCCGGTGTCGCTGTCGCTGTCGTCGTCGTCTTCGTCGTCGTCTTCTTCTTCGACTCGGACGGGCACGAACGCGACAGGCTGCGGGGCGACGAACAGGGGCAGGTAATCGGCCCGCTCGGTGTGGGCTTCGCGGGCCATGGGGATGTTCGCGGTCTCCAGGATCAACCGCGACTCGGGCTCATCGCCCACCAGAACGGCGTCCGCCTCGGCCGCCAACTGCTCATCGGCGACGGGCTCTGCCTGAGCCTCGGCAGTCTCGACCGGAGCCGCGACGGACTCGGTCACGGCGACCGCGACCGCCTCGACCTGCACCGGCGCGGCCTGATCGGTCGCAGCCGGTTCGGTCGGGTCGGAGGCCAACGCGTCACGGACCCGCTCCGCGTCGACCTTGTCGATGGTGGAATGCGCGCTGCGCTGACGCCCGTCGAACTCGGCCAGAGCATCGAGCACGCGCCTGCTGGTGGTGCCGAGTACCCGCGCCAGGGAGTGGACTCTCAGCCGCTCGGGCAGTCCCTCCTGTTGCGGAGTCTGGGTTGATAGGTCGTCATTCTGGGCATCTTCGGCCACGAATTCTCCTCAAGCCCCCGGGCGCGTCGTATCGACGCGGCCACGCGAGGGCTTCCGCTATTGGCCCGGGACACTTTCCCCGGACTTGTTGTGGTCTCGCTCCGGGCGGTTCGCTACGGAACCCACCCGGTGCCTGGCTGAATGATGGCTGGACGGCCCGCGCCGCACCGGATTGCGGTGGTCGCGCTCGTCGAAGTCTTCATTCGGGTGTTCAGCCTCGGTTGAGGCTGGCTACCCGCAACCAGTATCCCACATCACTGACGCGGTACTGACCAGACTGCGAGAAGGTTTATCCGGCGG
This sequence comes from Mycobacterium sp. 48b, assembly GCF_048282725.1. NCBI lineage: Bacteria > Bacillati > Actinomycetota > Actinomycetes > Mycobacteriales > Mycobacteriaceae > Mycobacterium > Mycobacterium sp. 48b. Next base: position 3,032,441 of record NZ_JBLVUL010000001.1, on the reverse strand, counting down.
AGGCTTCGCCGGGGAACCACAGGGCGATCTCGCGGGCCGCCGACTCCGGCGAATCCGAGCCGTGCACGAGGTTGTCCTGGGTCACCAGCGCCAGGTCACCACGGATGGTGCCGGGCACGGCCTTCTCCACCGGGTCGGTGCCGCCGGCGATCTGACGGAACGCGGCGATGGCGCGCGGTCCCTCGACGATGGCCGCGACAACGGGTCCCGAGGTGATGAACTCCAGCAGCGAGTCGAAGAACGGCTTGCCGTCGTGCTCGGCGTAGTGCTGCTTGGCCAGCTCGATGCTGACGTTCTTCAGTTCGAGCGCCGCCAGGGTCAGGCCCTTGCGCTCGATCCGGCCGAGGATCTCTCCGACCAGGTGGCGCTGCACGCCGTCGGGCTTGATCAACACAAGGGTCTGCTCAGTCACGGCAGAGAGCGTACCGGTCGGTAACAGCACTGCGCGATGGCGGGCCCCCCACAGTGTCCGAGCTGCGTGTGTGCCGCCGCCCAGCTACCGCAGGCCTATTCGCTGGGCGGTTGCTGCCCCGGCAGCAGGCCGCGATCCTGCCTGCGTTTGACCTCGCTCCGCAGGTACACGATCAGCAGCCAGACCACGGCGAAGATCACGCCGATGAAGCCGATCGCCCCGTGGATGAGCGCACCGGCGATCACCACCACCTGGATGCCCAGGTTCGCCCAGATGGCCCAGGGCCGGCCCTGGATCCCCGACATCAGGATCAAGACGATGGCCAGCCCGACCACGAATCCGCCCGATGCCCACGTCAATCCTGCGCCGCTGACACCCACGACCGGCAGCGCAAGCAACACGACAATCGCTTCGAGGATCAGCGTCCCCGCCATCACCCCGCGGAAGCTCTTCCACGGGTCCGGCGGTGCCGGCTTGTCACTGGGTGTCTGGTCACCAGAGGTCTGATCGCTCATTGCGGGTCCCGTCCGAACAGGGTCCGGGCTGCTCCGGCGGTCACCACCGAGCCGGTGATCACCATGCCGGCCCCGGACAGGCCTTCGTCTGCACCGGCCTCCTCGACCAGCCCGGTGGCCGTCTCGATGGCGTCCGGCAGGGTCGTCGCGGTGATCACCCGGTCCTGACCGAAACGCTCTTCGGCAAGCAACGCCAGCGACTCCACATCCATCGCCCGCGGCGAACCGTTGTGGGTGACCACGATCTGGTCGAAGACGGGCTCCAGCGCGGTCAGGATGCCACCGACGTCCTTGTCCCCCATCACCGACACCACCCCGACCAGGTAGCGGAAGTCGAACTCCTGCTGCAGCGTCTGGGCCAGCGCCGCCGCGCCGGCGGGATTGTGCGCCGCGTCGATGAAAACCGTTGGCGCACTTCGCATGCGCTCCATCCGACCGGGGCTGTGTACGGCCGCGAAGCCGGCCCGGATCGCGTCGACATCGAGCTGGCGGTCCGCGCCCGCGCCGAAGAACGCCTCGACCGCGGCCAATGCCAGAACGGCGTTGTGGGCCTGATGCTCACCGTGCAACGGCAGGAAGATGTCGGAGTACACCCCGCTCAGGCCCTGCAGCTCGAGCACCTGCCCGCCGATGGCCACCTGCCTGCTCAGTACCGCGAACTCGGAGTCCTCGCGGGCCACCGCCGCGTCGGCGCGCACCGCCTCGGCCAGCAGCACCTCCATGGCCTCGGGGACCTGCTTCCCGATCACCGCGACGGTGTCGGTCTGCACCAGGTCCTCCGGCTGCCGGGTGATGATGCCCGCCTTCTCCCCCGCGATCTCGGCGATCGTGTCACCGAGATAGTCGGTGTGGTCGATGCCGATCGGGGTGATCACCGCGACCGGGGCATTGACGACGTTGGTGGCGTCCCAGCCGCCACCCATGCCGACCTCGATGACCGCGACGTCGATGGGCACGTCGGCGAAGGCTGCGAAGGCCATCGCGGTGAGGACCTCGAACTTGCTCATCTTCGGGCCACCGGCCGCCTCGGACTGCCGGTCCACCAGCTCCACGAACGGTTCGATCTCCGTGTAGACATTCACGTATTGCGCCGGCGTGATGGGCATTCCGTCGATCGAGATGCGTTCCACCGCGGACTGCAGATGCGGACTGGTGGTGCGCCCCGTGCGCCGGTGCAGGGCGACCAGCAACGCGTCGACGATGCGCGCCACTGACGTCTTGCCGTTGGTCCCGGCGACGTGGATGGACGGGTAGGCCCGCTGCGGCGAACCCAGCAGCTCCAGCAGGGCCGAGATCCGCGCCGTGCTGGGGTCCAGCTTGGTCTCGGGCCACCGCTGATCGAGCAGATGCTCGACCTGCAGCAGTGCGGCGATCTCGTCCGGGGAAGGAATGGGGTCGGTCACCGCATCCTCATCCGGCCAGCCCGCCCAGGCGTGCGGTGATGCGCTCGACCTCTTCGCCTGCCAACTGCTGACGGCCGCGGATCTTGTCGACGACGTTCTCGGGCGCCTTGGCCAGGAAGGCCTCGTTGCCGAGCTTGGCAGTGGTGGTGGCCAGTTCCTTCTGCGCCGCGGCCAGGTCCTTCTCCAGCCGGCGCCGCTCAGCGGCCACATCGACGGTGCCCGAGGTGTCCACCTCGACGAGGACCGTGGCCTGCGTCAGGCGCACCTCGACCGAGGCCGACGAGGTGAAGCCGTCACCGGCATCGGTCAGCCACGCCAGCGCGGTGACCGCAGGCAGCTGCTCGGTCAGACCGGCCTCGGCGATCGCCGACAACCGGGCCGGAACCCGCTGCCGGTCGGCCAGGCCCTGGTCACTGCGGAAGCGGCGCACCTCGGTGATCAGCTTCTGCATGTCATCGATGTGTTGTGCCGCAACCGGATCCAACGCGATACCGGAGGCCTGCGGCCACTGCGCGATGACGATCGACTCGCCGTCGGTGAGCGTCTTCCACAACGTCTCGGTCACGAACGGCATCACCGGGTGCAGCAGCTTGAGCAGTGCGTCCAGCACGGCGGCCAGAACCGCCGTCGTGTGGGTGACACCCTCACCCAGCTGCACCTTGGCCAATTCCACATACCAGTCGCAGAACTCGTCCCAGGCGAAGTGGTACAGCGATTCGCAGGCCCGGCTGAACTCGTAGCTGTCGAGGGCCGCATCCACCTCGGCGCGAACCTCTTCGAGGCGCCCGAGGATCCAGCGGTCGGCGTCGGTCAGGTCGGCGACCGCGCGCAATTCCGCGGGAGCGGCCCCGTTCATCAAGGCGAAGCGGGTCGCGTTGAACAGCTTGGTGGCGAAGTTACGGGAGGCCCTGGCGTGGTCCTCACCGATCGACAGGTCACCGCCGGGGCTGGCGCCGCGGGCCAGGGTGAACCGCAGCGCATCGGCGCCGAACTTCTCCACCCAGTCCAGCGGGTCGATGCCGTTGCCGCGCGACTTGCTCATCTTGCGGCCGAACTCGTCGCGGATCAGGCCGTGCAGGAAGACGTTTTCGAACGGCACCTGCGGACCGCGGGCGCCATCGAACGTGATCGCCGGATCGTCGCCGACGAACGTGCCGAACATCATCATCCGCGCCACCCAGAAGAACAGGATGTCGTAACCGGTGACCAGCACCGAGGTCGGATAGAACTTGGCCAGATCCGGGGTGTGCTCGGGCCAGCCCATCGTGGAGAACGGCCACAGCGCCGAGGAGAACCACGTGTCGAGCACGTCGCGGTCCTGCTCCCAGCCCTCCGGCGGGGTCTCGTCGGGGCCGACGCACACCGTCTCGCCGTTGGGTCCGTGCCAGATCGGGATCCGGTGGCCCCACCACAGCTGCCGGGAGATGCACCAGTCGTGCATGTTGTCCACCCAGGCGAACCACCGCGGCTCCAGGCTCGGCGGGTGAATCACGGTGTCGCCGTTGCGCACCGCATCGCCGGCCGCCTTGGCCAGACCCTCCACCTTGACCCACCACTGCAGGGACAGCCGGGGCTCGATGGGCTCGCCGCTGCGCTCGGAGTGCCCGACGCTGTGCAGGTACGGCCGCTTCTCGGCGACGATCCGGCCCTGCTCGGCCAGCGCCTCGCGGACCTTGACCCGGGCCTCGAACCGGTCCATACCGTCGAATTGCGTTCCGGTGTCGGCGATCCGGCCCTTGGCGTCCATGATGGTCGGCATCGGCAGCTGATGGCGCAGCCCGATCTCGAAGTCGTTCGGATCGTGCGCGGGGGTGACTTTGACTGCGCCGGTGCCGAATTCGGGGTCGACGTGGGTGTCGGCGACGATGATGAGGCGATCATCCAAAAACGGGTGCGGCAGGGTTTTGCCGACCAGGTGGCGGTAACGCTCATCGTCGGGGTGCACCGCGATCGCGGTGTCACCGAGCATGGTCTCCACGCGGGTGGTGGCCACGATGATGTGGGGCTCGTCGTCGTTCATCGAGCCGTAGCGGAACGAGACCAGCTCGCCCTCGACGTCCTCGTACTTGACCTCGAGGTCGCTGATCGCGGTCTCCAGCACCGGTGACCAGTTGACCAACCGCTCGGCCTGATAGATCAGGCCGGCATCGAAGAGGCGCTTGAAGATGGTGCGCACCGCGCGCGACAGGCCCTCGTCCATGGTGAAGCGGTCGCGGCTCCAGTCCACGCCGTCACCGAGGCGGCGCATCTGCCCGCCGATGGTGCCGCCGGATTCACGCTTCCAGTCCCACACCTTCTCGACGAACAGCTCGCGGCCGAAGTCTTCCTTGGTCTTACCGTCGACGGCGAGCTGCTTCTCCACCACGGTCTGGGTGGCGATGCCGGCGTGGTCCATGCCGGGCAGCCACAGCACCTCGTAACCCTGCATGCGCTTGCGGCGAGTGAGGGCGTCCATCAGGGTGTGGTCGAGCGCGTGGCCCATGTGGAGGCTGCCGGTCACATTGGGCGGCGGCAGCACGATCGAGTACGGCGGTTTCTCGCTGGCCGGATCGGCGGTGAAATATCCGGCATCCACCCAGCCCTGGTACAGGTCGGCTTCTACCGCACCCGGATCCCAGGATTTGGGGAGGGCATCGGCGCGATTGTCAGGGGTGGGGGTCACCGAGCCATTCTAAGAAGGACGTCCCCGAATACGCGAAAGCCCCCGATACCCGGTGCGTTCGCCGGGCGTCGGGGGCTGTCGAGCTGGGTTGGGGCTACTTCTTGCCGCCCAGCAGACCGCCGAGGATCTCACCGATGGCATTGCCCTGGCCGCCGCCGCCACCGAGCACGCTGCCGAGGATGCTGCCCAGCGGGTTGTTGGCGGCAGCACCGCCACCGGTCGCGCCGCCAAGGATGCTGCCGAGGATGTCCCCGAGCCCGCCGCCGCCGGAAGCCTGCGCCTGCGCCTCGCCCGCGGGTGCGGCGTTCTTCTGGGCGAACTGCTTGCCGATGTAGGCCAGCACGATGGGCGCCAGGATCGGCAGCAGTTTCTTGATCAGATCACCACCGCCGGCACCCGTGCCCGCCAACGCCGACGCGACCTGGTTGCTGTCGTTGCCGCCGAAGATCTTCGAGACGATCTGGTTGCCCTCGTTGGCGTCGACCTGATCGACGCTCACGCCACCGTCGAGCAGGCCGCTTGCGCCCTGCGCGGAGACCGCGGACTCGAGGTCGCTCGAATCGATGTTGTCTGCTTGTACGTTCTCTGCGACCCCGCCGACCAGGGCCGGAACCAGGGTCTTGATCGCGGCGTTCACCTCGCCTTCATCTGCGCCGAGCTTGCTGGCGATATCCGCCACGGGGATCTGCGCGAAGAGATCGTCGAGACCGGCCATTTTTCTATCCCACCTTCGTTGCTGGCGTACTGGAAGTCCTCGCCATCGACACTAGTCGAATCTGATCTTGTCCCACAGGTGTTCGACGCAGGCCGATCCATTCATGTCGCGAAGACTCAGCCCAGCTTGGTGGTATCCAAGGCCACTCCGGCGGCCGGTAGCCGGGTGAGCAGGACATCCCCCATCGCGGCGACCGGTGTCAGCACGCCGCGCCGTTCCGACAGCGCGTCACGGTCGGTTGCCAGCGCGAGCCCGCATTCGCCGAGCAGCACCGCGGTCGACTTGTATCCGGGATCGCCTTGCTGGGCCATGCTTGTCACGTACCGTGCGCCTGTTGTCGTCGTGGTGTAGGTCTCGACGCGGTAGTGGCCCCGCTCGCGGGCCCGCTCGCTGGGCCCGGTTCCCGGCTTGGGCACCAACTTCGCGACCAGGCCGCCGGGCAGCCGGTTGAAGTAGCGGCCGCCCACACCGAGGGTGAAGGCGTTGGCTCCGGTCACCGCCGCCGACGCCAGGGGCGCCGCAATCGAGCGGCCCAGGCTCATCTGCTCGGCGTACTCGAAACGGCGTCCGTAGGCATAGTTCAGTAATGCGTTGCTGCGCCGCACGATTCGAGTGTTGGGCGCAGCCATGGCAAATGCGCCGGTCCAGTACCCAGCCAGTTCGGGAGCGATCTCACCGCCGCGGCGCCACCGGACGTCGGGCTGAGCACCGAGTTCGGGCTCGGCCCCGCGGTCGGGGCTCAGCGTGTAGGGATCGTTCATCAGCGCCCGGGCCTCCGGGTCCGACGACAGTGTGTCGAGCAGTTCCAGCATGGAGGCCACGGTTCCGCCCGACACGCCGCCCGCGAAGCTGCGCACCACCAGGTTGGTGTCCCCGAGCTCCCCGGCTCCGTCTGCGAGCGCCCGCTGATACAGCGCGTACACGGTGAGATCGGATGGCACCGAATCGAATCCGCACGAGTGCACAATCCGCGCACCGGTGTCGACCGCCTGCTTGTGGTGCAGGTCGATGCTGTCACGGATGAAAGTCGTCTCACCGGTGAGATCGGCGTAATCGGTCCCGGCCGCGGCGCACGCGGCGACCAACGGCATGCCGTATCGGGCGTAGGGCCCCACCGTGGTCACCACCACCTGGGTGCGCGCAGCCATCGCATCGAGGGAGGCCTGGGAGGTGGCGTCGGCGGTCACCAGCGGCCACGACTGCGCGCCGGGGCCCAGACCGTCGCGGACCGCGCGCAAGCGCTCCTCGGAACGGCCGGCCAGGGCGATCCGGGCCGATCCCCCGGCCCTGGCCAGGTACTCGGCGGTCAGTTTTCCGGCGAATCCCGTGGCGCCGTACAGCACCAGGTCAAACTCACGCTGCGTCACGATCTCGACGCTACCCGAGCAGTTCGGGCAACTGCACGGGTTCGCCGCGCAGGTGCTCGTCCAGGAAGGCCGTCACCACCTGGTACCAGATCTTGGCGTGCTGCGGCGACAGCACCCAGTGGTTCTCGGTCGGGTAATACAGGAACCGGTGCGGGCTTTCGCCGTTCTCGTCGGCGGGTAACCCCGAATCGGTGAGCAGCTCGTACCACAGCCGCAGCGCCTCGCCGATCGGTACGCGATAGTCCTTGTCGCCGTGGATGACCAACATCGGCGTGGTGATGTCGCCGACGAACCGGTGCGGTGAATTGCGTTGGGCCATCTCGGGTGTCATCTCCCGGGCCCACCAGTAGGCGCCGTCGGTGGTGGGTCCGAACTGGTCCAGCGCCCACAGGCTGGCGTGCGTGACGACGGCGTCGAACCGGTCGGTGTGGCCGGCGATCCAGTTGGCCATGTAGCCGCCGAACGATCCCCCCATCGCCGCCGTGCGCGTGGCGTCGACGCGCGGGTGTGCGCACGCGGCATCGGTCGCCGCCATCAGGTCTGTGTACGGGTCGGCACCCCAGGCGCCCCAGCCGCGAGCGATGAAGTCCTGTCCATAGCCGGTGGACAATCCCGGATCGGGCATCAGCACGGCGTAGCCCTGGGCGGTGAGCAGCCATGGGTTCCACCGCCAGTGCCAGCTGTTCCAGCTGCCCAGCGGGCCGCCGTGGATCCACAGCACCAGCGGGGCCGGCTCGTCACCTTCGGGCAGGGTCAGCCAGGACCTGATCGGGGTGCCGTCGGCGGCGGTCGCGGTTACCTCGGTCAATGTGCCGGGCAGTTCGGGTGCGTCGAGGCACGGGATCTCGGTGACGGTGCCATCCGGATCGATGCGGACCGGATGCGCCGGCACGGCATAGGAGCTGCGCAACGCATAGATCACGCCGCCGGGTGCGGGACGCACATCGGAGTAGGTGAAATCGTCGTGGGTCAACCGGGTGACCGCACCCGATACAGGGTCGACGGAGAAGATCGGGCCACGGCCGCCGTCGTCGGCCGTCACGATGAGCGACGAGGAGTCCGGTGTCCAGGCCACCGAGGACGGCCAGCGGTCCCAGTCGGCGGTCAACTCCACCGAATTTTGACCGAATCGCATGCAGCACAACGTGATCCGTGGTGGCACGGTGGGAGTGGAATGGGTTTCCCTGGTGAAGGCCACCGCGCTGCCATTCGGCGCGATCGCGGGGCGTTCCAGGTCGGCACCGGGTTCCTCGGCGATCGTGGTGCGCTCCCCGGTCACCCGGTCGACGCGCACCAGGACCAACCGGACGCCCGCGCCCGGGCCGGCGACCCGCCAGGACGTCACCACGAAGTCGCCGTCGGCGCTGAGGTCGAACGAGGTCTCGCGCAACGCCGCGCCCGGATTGCCGGTCAGATCCCTCGGTCCTTCGGCATCGAAGAGGTGCGGCTGGTCAGGGCCGAGGTCGTGATCCCAATGCCGGACCGGATAGCCGGTGTGCAGGATCGCCGAGACGTTGTTGTCCTTGCGTGCGTCGCGGCGGGCTTTGTCGTCGTCGACTCCGGCTGACGACGCCAGCAAGGACGCGGTCACCACCGTGGCGTCGGCCGCCCGGGCACTTGCCACACCCGCGACACCCCCGGGCATCGTCAGTACCTCGTATGCCTCACCGCCGGCCGCGGGCAGCCGCCACAGGGCAGCAGGCGGTTTGTCCTCACCGTCGCCGGGGCGCGCCGCGAGGAACAGCACGTCACCCTCGGCGGTGAGAACCGGAGCGGACTCGCCTTTGACCCCACGGGTCAACCGGCGCGCAGGCTTGACTGCGGTTGGATCCAATTCCCAAATGGCGCTGAGGAATTCGGTCTTCTTCTCGTTGAGGGTGCTGACCGTCGTGACCAGGCGCGAGCCGTCAGGAGACACTGCCAGACCGGACACTCGGGGAAACGCAAGGTAGTCGTCGAGATCGTCAAACACCGTCATGGTTCCCCACCGTAATGGCGCGGCCCGCACCGAAGTCCGGTACGGGCCGCGTGCAACACCTGCGCCTGGCGGGATCAGGCGACGTCGGTGACCTGCCCGGTCACATCAGCGCGAACCTGCTTGCTGCTGCGCTCGCCCTGGACGTTGATGAAAATGATCACGTTCGCGTCGAACGGGATGTTGCGCTTGATGCTCACCGTCTGGACCTTGCCGTCGGGGATCTCGCTGGCCGCGACTGCACCGTCGATCGCCGCGACGATCGCACTGGTGGGCACGTCGGCCGTCGAGAACAGATTCTGCTGAAGGGCCTCGGTGTCGTCGTCGTAGTCGATGGGACGCGACGGTCCGACCGCCCCGGACGTGTAGCTCCATTCGTTGAGTTCGGTCGGCGCGTTCGGGTCGACCGCCTCGACCTTGAGCAGGCCCGGCGTGATGACGACGTCGACCACCTGCATCGCGTTGGCGCCGACCTTCTCGGCGATCGCCGCATACGCGTTGTCGATGCCCTCGGCGGTGAACAGGTTGCCCGAGACCGCTTCGGTGATCTTCTCGGTACCCGAGGAGACGACCTTCTCGGCCGCGCCTGCGGCCGCGTCCCGGATCTCGGTCACCTTCGAGCAACCGCTCAGCGCCGAGGCGGCGATCAGTGTGGCGCCAAGCGCGATACCGAAGCGGGTGAGTTTCATCGGGTCCTCTCAGTTGTTCTGTCCCGGCGCGTTCGGCACGGGAACCTGCGTAAAGACTGTGCGAACGCTGGAAGGCTACCGATCCCAACTCTGGCCATGGTGAGTCACCTCACCCCGCCCGTTAGATTCGACCGATGGCGCAGTCCGTTCTGGTGGTCGGTGCGGGTATCACCGGCCTGGCCACCGCAGTCGCGATGCAGCAGCGCGGTTTCGACGTATCCGTGGCAGAGGCCCGCCGGGATGTCTCCCCCGGCGCGGGGATCAGCCTGTGGCCCAACGCGCTGGCCGCACTCGATGAGATAGGTCTCGGCGATCAGGTGCGCGGTGCGGGCGGGCGGGTGACCACGGGAGCGCTGCGCCGGGCCGGCGGCGCCTGGTTGCGTCGGCCGGCGGCCCAACGGTTCACCCGGGCGCTGGGCGAACCGCTGGTGGTGATCAGGCGCGCCACCCTGACCGAAATCTTGGCGGGTGCACTCGCGCCGGGCACGGTCCAGTACGAGCTCACCGTCGACAAGATCGAGATCGGCGCCGCGGACGTGCGGGTCACCTTCACCGACGGCACGGTCCGCGAGGCGGCCGGCCTGGTCGGCGCCGACGGTGTCGACTCGGTGGTGGCCCGACACCTCAATGGGCCGCTGGCCCGCCGCTACACCGGCTACACCGCGTGGCGCGCCGTGGCCGCCTGCCCACTGGACCCCGATCTGTCGGGCGAGACGCTGGGGGCCGGCTCACAGGTCGGGCACGTGCCGCTCGGCGACGAGCACACATATTGGTTCGCCACCCAGCGCGCGCCGCGCGGCCAGACCACACCCGATGGCGAGCTGGCTCACTTGAACCGGCTCTTCGCGGAGTGGGCGGAACCGATCCCGACTCTGCTGGCCGCGACCGATCCGAATGAGGTGCTCCGGAACGACCTCTACGACCGTGCCCCCGCCCGCGTCTGGGCCCGCGGTCCAGTGGTGATCGCCGGGGACGCGGCCCATCCGATGCGCCCGCATCTGGGCCAGGGCGGCTGCCAGGGGCTGGAGGACGCCGCCACGCTGGCCGCCCTCGCGGCCGGCGGACCCGACCTGGGCAGCGCGTTCTCCCGCTTCGCGGCGATGCGGCGCAGGCGGGTCATGACCATCGTGCGGGAGGCCGAGCTGATCGGCCGCCTCGTGAACCTGCGCCCACCGGGACTCAGCGCCGCGGCCACCCGGGCCTCCGTGCTGGTGCCCGAGTTCGTGCTGACCCGGCACCTGGCCTCGATCGCCGGGCGCGCGGCGTTCACGCCGGTGCGCTGACCTCAGTGCGGCACGCCGAGGGCCCCCAGCGGGTCCAGGAAGGTCGTGCAGATCCGTCGTAGGTCGAAGATGCCCAGCACCGCGCCGGAACGTACCGCCTGGCAGCCACTCGGTGCGGTGGGAGCCGCTGCCCAGCTGGTCGGCATCCCGCCTCGGGTACCGCACTTGGGCCAGGCCCCGATGCCCTGGGTGGCCAGTACGTTCTCGGCCACCCGGATCTGCTCCTCGCGGGAGGCAGAGGCCGGCGATCCGACGCCGCCGTGCGAGGCCCAGGTGGTCGGTTTGAACTGCAGACCGCCGTAATGACCGTTGCCGGTATCGATGGACCAGTTGCCGCCCGACTCGCAGTCGGCGATCGCATCCCAGTTCACAGTGTCCCCACCGGCGGTTGACGTGGCTGCGAACAGTGGGTTCAGCATGAGGCCTGCCGACGCTGCGGTGATCCAGAAACCCCTGGTAAACGCCCTTCGTATGGTCATCTCACGGCCCTTCCCCGACCTTTGACACCAGGACCGCTGCAGATGCCGATCACGTTCTTGCAACTGTGCGGTCACTAATGGGTTCGTGTGACCAACGTCACCCGTTACAGGGGAGGCTGAAGTTTTTCTGGAGGTTGCCGGGACTCAAGTAACCGGAGGGCATTCTGATGAAACAGAAGCGGTGCCGGGCAGGGGCCCGGCACCGCTTCGTATCAAGTTGTCAGTGACTCACTTGTGAGTGGCCCTGTACTAGCCGCGCTTGCCGCACACCGGCCAGGCGCCGATGCCCTGGGAGCGCAGCACGTTCTCAGCGACCCGGATCTGCTCCGCACGCGATGCCTGGTGGGGCGAACCCGAGCCACCGTTGGCGCGCCAGGTGCCCATGTTGAACTGCAGGCCACCGTAGTACCCGTTACCGGTGTTGATCGCCCAGTTGCCACCCGACTCACAGGCAGCGACGGCGTCCCAGTTGACGCTGTCCGCATTGGCGGTACCGGCACCCAGTGCCACGGGAGCCACAGCGAGCGCTCCGGCGATGATGCCCAGCCCAAACGTCTTGCGGATGTTCTTCACTTCGTTCCTCTCGCCAAGCGCGCGCCAAACAGCACCCGCCAGGCGGGTGCGGAAGCCTGAAGCCAGGCCGGAGGGGTTGGTTCGCGCCGTCTCGGTCAGGCACGAAAGGGAGGGCCACAGTGCCCGGCCCGGGAATCAGACCCAGGCCCCCGCGTCGGGCGTAATCGCCACCGCGGCCCCACTCACACGCAGGTTCTTGGTGTTGAAATTATTTGCTCCCTGTGGAGACGCTTTGGACCGTACAAAGGTCTCGGAGAGAAGTCATCTCGATCTAGAGGCAGTGTCAGACAGATAACGTTTAGATCACGGCCCGGCGAACGAAACGTTTGCGCAGGTCAACGGCGGGACCGGCACCGTTATCGTTTCGTGATAGGCCTAAACAAAACGTGAGGCAGATCACCGCATTTTTGTGAGCTGGCCCACTTGATTCGATTGTCGAGAAACACCCGACGTACGCCGTAAACGCCGGAAAGTGCAGGTAGATGCCATCGGCGAGTGTCACATGCGCTTCCGGCAGCCCCGATGCGTTCGCTACCGGCCCGTCGACGGCGAAGACCGGCGTGATATCCAAACACGTTGGCAAGCAAGGACTCTCGACCATAACAGCGGGTGCAGCCAGCGCGGATCCCGACTTCGCGGACAGCAGGATCAAGCGCATCGCGTAGATCAAATTCACACTGCCACAGGCTATTTCACCACGTGACGCCGAAGCGCATACCCGACCAGCCAACTCGCCGGACGGGCGCCGAATCCACCGAATGTGACAAAGCTGGCGGTCAGAGCTGTTTTCGGTCTACTTAGACACGCTCAGCACCTGCGCCAGCGAATATTGACTCCCATCGAGGCAGTCCAGCTTCTGGCCGAACGACCAGAGATACCAACGGATTTCGCCGGCCGTCCGAGTTCCGGCGCCGACGACGTTGCACGAATTCGGCATCCTTACCGGGCCGTGAATAGCCCGGTTTCCGCGTGCAATTATTTCGAAACGATAAATTGGGCTCGGTTTGAGCACTAATTCGCAATTTGCTGTGCATCGTCCAACGAATAGGTCGGCGCTCAAGGCAGATCAGCAGCGGTGTTGACGTTGGTCAGCGCGCGTTGCGGCGGCATCACGATCCGCTGCGTGTCGACGGCCTCGGCCAGCGCCCGCATGCTGCGCCGGCCGGCGCGCACGAGATCAGCGATCTGCCCGGTGAGCGCGCTGCGGTAGATCCCCGCCAGGTAGTGGTCCCTGCCGTCCCACGGTAGCACGATATCGGCAGGTAACCGCTCCGCCGAGGCCGCCAGGGTCTCGATCAGCTCTGATGACAGATACGGCATGTCCACCGCACAGACGAAGGCGCGGTCCAGGCCCGCCTCCGCGACCGCACGGAGTCCGCGGCCCGTCGCCACCAACGGCCCCACTCCCCTCACCTCGTCACGCAGCACCTCGGCGCTCAGCGCGGGTAGCGGCTGCCCCGGTGCGGCGATGACGAATACCGGTGAACAACATGCACTCACCGCGGCGACCACATGCTCGACCATCGTCGAGCCGCCGAACGGCAGCGTCGCCTTGTCGCGCCCCATACGGCGCGAAGCCCCGCCCGCCAGAACTACCGCGGCGAGCGGGGCTGTGCTCAATTCGTTTCGATCGACCTGTTCAGTCGACGGTCCAGGTGTCCTTGCCACGCAGCAAGGATTGCAGAGCCGCGGTGTCGTGGGGCTTGGATTCGATGGCCGTGTTGACCTGCTGGCGCGCGGCGTCATCGTAGGTGGGCCTGCTGACCTTGCGGAAGATACCCATCACCATGTGATCGAGGTTCTGCTCGCTCAACCGCGACAGGGCGAATGCGTAGGCAGGATCATCGATCTCGGCGTTGTGCACCACGATGTCCTCGGCCGCGACGTCGGCGGTCTTGGCGACCTCCAGGCCGTACCCGGACTTGACCACGCAGTACTCACCGTCGGTGCCGAACTTGATCGGCTCACCATGGCTGACGTTGATCAGCCGCTCCTCGGCGCCTTCCTTGCGGAGCGCGTCGAACGATCCGTCGTTGAAGATCGGGCAGTCCTGCATGATCTCCACCAGCGCGGCACCGCGGTGCTCGGCCGCCCCGCGCAGCACCTCGGACAGACCCTTGCGGTCGGAGTCCAGGGCGCGGCCCACGAAGGTGGCCTCGGCGCCCAGCGCCAGTGACACCGGGTTGAACGGGTAGTCCAGCGACCCCATCGGGGTCGACTTGGTGACCTTGCCGACCTCGGAGGTGGGCGAGTACTGACCCTTGGTCAGGCCGTAGATCCGGTTGTTGAACAGCAGGATCGTGATGTTGATGTTGCGGCGCAGCGCGTGGATCAGGTGGTTACCACCGATCGAGAGCGAGTCGCCGTCACCGGTGACGACCCACACCGACAGGTCCGGGCGGGCCAGCGCCAGGCCGGTGGCGATGGTCGGGGCGCGACCGTGGATCGAGTGGAACCCGTAGGTCTCCAGGTAGTACGGGAACCGGCTGGAGCAGCCGATGCCGCTGATGAACGCGATGTTCTCGCGCTTGAGGCCCAACTCCGGCAGGAAGTTGCGGATGGTGTTGAGGATGACGTAGTCACCGCAACCCGGGCACCAGCGGACCTCCTGGTCACTGGTGAAGTCCTTGCCCTTCTGCGGCTGGTCGGTGGTGGGCACCAGAGCGTTCTTGCTGAGCGCCCCTTCGGTCAAGCCCAGATCCGTTCCGATCAAGTCAGTCATGCGCTCGCTCCCACACCGCTCGCCTCAACCTCAATGGTGGCCGCCGCCAACCGGGCGAACTTGGCCTTGTCGTTTTCCTTCTCACCCAGCGTGCCATCCAGCGCCGCATCGATGATGCCCTCGACCTCGTCGGCGAGGAAGGCCATGCCCTCCACCTTGGTCACCGACTGGATGTCGACCAGGTACTTGCCGCGCAGCAGCAGCGCGAGCTGGCCCAGGTTCATCTCCGGCACCACGACGTTCGGGTAGCGGCGGAGCACCTCCCCGAGGTTGGCCGGGAAGGGATTGAGGTGACGCAGATGTGCCTGGGCCACCTTGATGCCCTTGCGGCGGGCCCGCCGGCACGCCTCGCCGATCGGCCCGTAGCTGCTGCCCCATCCGAGCATGAGCAGTTCGGCATCGCCGGTGGGGTCGTCGACTTCCAGGTCCGGCACCGTGATGCCGCCGATCTTCTCCTGGCGCAGCCGCACCATGAGGTCGTGGTTCTTGGGCTCGTAGGAGATGTTGCCCGAACCGTTGGCGGCTTCGAGGCCGCCGATCCGGTGCTCCAGACCCGGGGTGCCGGGCACCGCGAACTGGCGGGCCAGGGTCTCGGGATCACGCGCGTAGGGAGCGAACGGCTCGCCCGACTTGGCGAACTTGTGCTCGATAGGCGGGTAAGTGCTGATGTCCGGGATCTGCCAGGGCTCAGAGCCGTTGGCGACCGCGCCGTCGGACAGGATGATGACCGGGGTGTGGTAATCGACCGCGATGCGCGAGGCCTCCACCGCGATGTCGAAGCAATCCGACGGCGACTTCGGGGCCAGGACCGCGACCGGCGACTCACCGTTGCGGCCGAACAGCGCCTGCAACAGGTCGGCCTGCTCGGTCTTGGTCGGCAGACCCGTGGACGGGCCACCACGCTGCACGTCGATGATGATCAGCGGCAACTCGGTCATCACCGCCAGGCCGATCGCCTCGGACTTGAGCGAGACACCGGGACCCGAGGTGCTGGTCACGCCGAGCGCGCCACCGTAGGAGGCGCCGATGGCCGCGCCGATACCGGCGATCTCGTCCTCGGCCTGGAAGGTCAGGACGTTGAAGTTCTTGTGCTTGGACAGCTCGTGGAGGATGTCCGAGGCCGGGGTGATCGGGTAGGTGCCCAGCACCACCTGGATCTGGGCCAGGTGTCCGGCGGCCACGATGCCGTAGGCCAGTGCGGTGTTGCCCGAGATCTGCCGGTATTCACCGGACTTCAGCTTGGCGGGCGACACCTCGTAGGTCGTGGCGAAGGCCTCGGTGGTCTCGCCGTAGTTCCAGCCTGCCTTCAGGGCCAGGACGTTGGCCTCGGCCACGTCGGGCTTGCGGGCGAACTTCTCCCGGATGAAGGCCTCACTGTGCTCGAGCTCGCGGCCGTACATCCACGACAGCAGGCCGAGGGCGAACATGTTCTTGGCGCGCTGGCCGTCCTTCTTGGTGGCGCCGATCGCCTCGACAGCGCCCAGGGTCAGGGTCGTCATCGCGACGGAGGTCACCACGTAGTCCGACAACGTGTCATCCTCTAGCGGATTGTTGTCGTATCCGACCTTGGCGAGGTTGCGCTTGGTGAACTCATCGGAGTTGGCGATGATCAGGCCGCCACGGGGCAGATCCGACACGTTGGCCTTCAGCGCGGCCGGGTTCATCGCCACGAGAACGTCGGGACGGTCACCGGCGGTGAGGATGTCGTAGTCGGCGATCTGGATCTGGAACGACGACACACCGGGCAGGGTGCCCTGTGGTGCACGGATCTCAGCCGGGTAGTTGGGCTGGGTCGCGAGGTCGTTGCCGAACAGCGCCGCTTCGGAAGTGAAGCGGTCACCGGTCAGCTGCATACCGTCGCCGGAGTCACCGGCGAAGCGGATGACGACCTTCTCCAGCTTCTGCCGCGGCGCGGCACCATTGCCGTTGCCGTTCTCACCCACGGCTACCGCCTTTCACACGTTCATTGACCACGTCTTTCCGGGCCGCTGTCACGTGACGCGCCGCCGGATCAAAACGTCCACCGAATTTTGATGTCACTACCAGTACCGATTATTGCACTGCTCTTAGGCTGCGCTTCACCCCGCAGCCCCTCGACACGCGGGCAGGTTCGCGACGAAGGTGCTGTTCGTAGGCGTGAAGAAGGCCCATTTGAGACAGAACTGTGGTTTTCGTCACTTTTAGGAGAATGTCATTCTCTAAGGAAAAAGCTACTGGCCGGTAGCTGCCCGCTAGCACCGGCAAGCACAAACTTGACACGTGTCGAGTTTAGACCCCCACCTGCAGCTACGCCAGGTCGGGTGTTCCGGCGTGGAGGCGCTGGTCCAATTCACCGGCCACCAGTTCGCTGGCCGATTCCGCAGCGCGACGTGGATCATGGCCCGCCGCGCGGTGCGCGACATAACAAGCCGTGAACATGTCCCCCGCCCCGGTGGTCTGGACATCCAGCACCCGCCAGGCGGCCGGCACGCGCTCCACCGCGCCGTCTATATAGATGTCGCAGCCCTCGGAGCCGTAGGTCACCAGGATCTCCGCGACACCGAGACGCTCTGCGGCGGACGCGTCGAACGCGCCGTCGGCGACGATCACCGCCTCATCCTCGGCAAGCTTGAGGATGTCGACACCGGTCAGCAGATCCGCGGGAAAGTGGCGGTCCTCGACCAGCGGCCCCAGACGGTCGGCCCGCACCAGCCCCTGCCCGTCATAGGCGACCCGGTGGCCGCGTGCCGCCAGAGCGGCCACGGTCCCGGCCGGGAAATCGGTGCGCAACAACGGGGCCAGGTGCACCCATGTCGTCGCCGGATCGGCGATGTCGATATCGGCCGCTGTCCACACCGGGCCGATCGCCTGTACGCCCATGTGCCGGTGATCGGTGTCGTCGTAATCGAGGCTGAACGAACTCGTCACGTCCGAGGGCAGGATCTGCACCAGCGACCCGAACCGCGCGCGCAGCCCGTCGAACAGGGCGTGGTCACGTTCGGCGCCCATAGCCACGATCCGGCCGGGTCCGCCGGCCGCCCGCAGCGCCACCCCGGCGAATGACGCGCATCCACCCGGACTGGGTGGCGCCCCGTTGATGATGTCGATCGCGAGGTTGCCGAGCACGGTGACCCCGGGAACTAGCTCTCGTGGCATGGGTGAAGTCTCCCGGCCGGTGTGGCCCCCGCGCGCCCCGACCCCGTTGGATTCCCCGACCCGACATCGAAATGTGATCCACATCACATCTGATGTCAGATGGAATGCCGCTCGCCGGTTTCGCCTT
Organism: Mycobacterium sp. 48b; assembly: GCF_048282725.1. Taxonomy (NCBI): domain Bacteria; kingdom Bacillati; phylum Actinomycetota; class Actinomycetes; order Mycobacteriales; family Mycobacteriaceae; genus Mycobacterium; species Mycobacterium sp. 48b. Next base: position 3,014,384 of record NZ_JBLVUL010000001.1, on the reverse strand, counting down.
CAAATCACATAGATAACCAATGTTGTGACGAAGGGTATTGCGAAATGCGCATGGATTCCAGACTGAAACTCCTCCTCTGTACCGCCGGCCTGGCAGCCGCCGCCGTGATGGCGGTACTGGGACTCCAAACAGCCCATATCCAGAGCACACCCGAAATAGCCGTGCCCGCAGCCGAATCCACCATGCAGTTCGGCGAGACAGTGACCCAATCCGTGCCACCATCAGCGCCCGACACACCGGCCGCCACACCTCCGGTCAAGGCTCAACCCGCCCCGACCGCCGAGCCCGGCTGATCCGGAAGGTTCACGCCGGCCCAGTACCTGCCTGCCCCGCCGCGTCCCACCAGCCGTCGATGCGACTGCCGAGGTCGAGATCGGCGGCCACTTCGACGAGCGCGGCCGCCACGATCGACGCGGGCGCACGGTCGAGCACCACCAGCCCGATCGCCGGGCGCGGACCGTGCTGCACCATCGCCCGCGCGGCAAAGCCCGGCGGCACCCCGAGCTGCGGCAGCCAAGCGGTGGAGGCAATGGTCGCCCGCGGCGAGTTCGTCAGGTGCGCATACAGCGCGTCCACCGAATCCGCCTCCACCACAGGGCGGTAGCGCACGCCTTCGGCGGCCATGTTGGCGTCGAGGATGCGCCGGTTGCGCATGGTGGTGGTCAGCACACAGAGGTCCAGTCCGGCCGCATCCGACCATGCGATCTCCGGTTGACCCATCAGTGGATGATCAGCCGGCGCCACCAGGACATAGCGCTCCCGGTACATCTCCACCGACCTGGTTCCGGGCGGGGCTTCGTCATCGAGGTAGGTCAACCCGGCGTCGATCTCGAAATCGGCCAACCGACGGGCGATCTCGCGTGATGACAAGGCCTCGAAACGCACCGACGCCGCCGGGTTGCGGCGCAGAAACTCGGTGGTGATGAACGGGCCTGTGGGCACCGCCGTCGGTATCGCACCGATCCGGGCTGTGACGGTCAACCGTCCGCGCATGCGGTCGATGTCGGCGAGCATGTCGTCGCGTTCCGCGACGATCCGCTGGGCCCACGACACCACCCGCTGCCCCTCTTCGGTGAATCCTTCGAAGCGGTGCCCCCGCTGCACGATGACGATGCCCAACTCGCGCTCCAACCGGCGGATCGCCACCGACAGCGTCGGTTGACTCACATGGCACCGCGCAGCCGCCCGGCCGAAGTGACGCTCGGTCGCAAGCGCCAGCAGGTAGTCGAGCTGTTGCAGCAGCACGTCACTCGCCATGGCACCTCGCATTGATCGCGGTTCGATAGAAATCATCTATCACTGCATGTGAAATATCGAATGTCGACGCCCGCCAACCGGCGCAGACCGCTGTTTTCGAGGACTAGATTGGGTTCATGACCAGTGCCAAGGACATCGATGCCGATTACGACGAGCACGACGTCATCAGCACCGGCGCCAAGCACGAAGCGGCCGGGGTCGAGGCCGTCCTCGTCAGCATGCGGCGGGGCTTCGAGCAGATGGGTCCGCTACGCACCGCCGCCGCGCTGACCAGGCTCAACCAGAGACACGGATTCGACTGCCCGGGCTGCGCGTGGCCCGAGGAGCACGGCGGCCGCAAGCTGGCAGAGTTCTGCGAGAACGGCGCCAAGGCGGTCGCCGAGGAGGCCACCAAGCGGGTGGTGACACCGGAGTTCTTCGCCCGGCACAGCATCGCCGAGCTTGAGGCCAAACCCGAGTACTGGCTTTCCCAGCAGGGCCGGCTGAGCCGGCCGATGGTCCTCGCCCCCGGCGACGAGCACTACCGGCCGATCGAATGGGATGACGCCTACCGCCTCATCGCCGAGCACCTCAATGCGCTGGCCTCCCCTGACGAGGCGTTGTTCTACACCTCAGGGCGCACCAGCAACGAGGCCGCGTTCCTCTATCAGCTGATGGTCCGCAGCTTCGGCACCAACAACCTGCCCGACTGCTCGAACATGTGCCACGAATCCTCGGGCACCGCGCTGACCGAGTCGATCGGCATCGGCAAGGGTTCCGTCACCGTCGAGGACGTCACCGAAGCCGACCTGATCCTGATCGCCGGGCAGAATCCGGGCACCAACCACCCGCGCATGCTCTCGGTGCTGGAGAAGGCAAAAGCCAACGGCGCCAAGATCGTTGCGATCAACCCGCTTCCCGAGGCCGGGTTGATCCGGTTCAAGGATCCGCAGAAGGTGCACGGTGTCGTCGGGCAAGGCGTCCCGATCGCCGACGAGTTCGTGCAGATCCGCATCGGCGGGGACATGGCGCTGTTCGCCGGCCTGGGCCGGCTGCTGCTGGAGGCCGAGGAACGTGCCCCCGGCACCGTCGTCGACCACGAGTTCGTCGCCGCGCACTGTGCCGGATACGACGAGTACGCCGCTCAGACCCGCGGCGTGGACCTCGACACGGTCACCGAGGCCAGCGGGGTCGACCGCGCGCAGTTGCAGCGGGTGGCGGACCTACTGGCGTCCTCCCAACGCACCGTGGTGTGTTGGGCGATGGGCCTGACCCAGCACCACCATGCGGTGGCCACGATCGGCGAGGCCACCAACCTGCTGTTGTTGCGCGGCATGATCGGCAAGCCCGGAGCCGGAGTGTGTCCGGTGCGCGGCCACTCCAACGTCCAAGGCGACCGGACGATGGGGATCTGGGAGAAGATGCCCGACAAGTTCCTGGATGCGCTCGACGACCGATTCGGCATCGCCAGTCCGCGCAAGCACGGCTACGACACGGTCGACGCCATCCGCGCCATGCGTGACGGCCGGGCCGGCGTGTTCATCGGGATGGGCGGCAACTTCGTCTCGGCCACGCCCGACACCGAGGTCACCGAAGCCGCGCTGCGCAGTTGCGCTCTGACCGTTCAGATTTCGACGAAGCTCAACCGCAGTCACCTGGTGCACGGCCGCACCGCCCTGATCCTGCCCACGCTGGGACGCACCGACCGTGACATCGTCAACGGCCACAAACAGCAGGTGTCGGTGGAGGATTCGATGTCAATGGTGCACCTGTCACGAGGCAGCCTGCATCCGCCCAGCGACCAGTTGCGCAGCGAGGTCGGCATCGTCTGCGAGCTCGCCCGCACCCTGCTGGGCCCGGACCATCCGGTGCCGTGGGAGACCTTTGCCGCCGACTACGACACCGTGCGCGACGCGATCGCCGCGGTGGTCCCCGGCTGCGCCGACTACAACACCAAGGTGCGTCAGCCCGACGGGTTCCAGCTCCCCCACCCGCCGCGGGATTCCCGCGAATTCCCCACCACCACCGGCAAAGCCAACTTCGCGGTGAACCCCCTGCAGTGGGTACCGGTACCCGAGGGCAGGCTCGTGCTGCAGACCCTGCGCAGCCACGACCAGTACAACACCACCATCTACGGTCTGGACGACCGCTACCGCGGGGTCAAGGGCGGGCGCCGCGTAGTGTTCGTCAACCCCGCCGACATCGAAAGGTTGGGATTCAGCCCCAACGAACGCGTGGACCTGGTGTCGGAGTTCGAAGGGCAGGAGCGACGCGCCAAGGATTTCCTGATCGTGCCGTACTCCACTCCGGCCGGCAATGCTGCCGCGTACTACCCGGAGACCAATCCGCTTGTACCGCTTGACCACACCGCCAAGAAGTCGAACACTCCGGTGTCGAAGGCCGTCGTCATCCGGTTGGAGCGGGCCTAGTGGGCCGGGTCACCGCCCGCCGTCGCGCCCACCACCTCACCGGCGCCACGGCCGAGGCCCGTCCGGAAACCCTGGTCGTCGAGGAACCGCTGGAGATCCGGGTCGACGGCACACCCATCACGGTCACGATGCGCACGCCCGGCGCCGATGTCGAGTTGGCCCAAGGGTTTCTGCTGACCGAGGGTTTGATCGCGCAGCGGGACGATCTGGTGTCGGTCCGGTACTGCCGGGGTGCCACCGTGCCGATCCCCGAGTCGCTACGCTCCAGCCCGCCGGAAGACGGGATCAACACCTACAACGTGCTCGACGCGACCTTGGCCCCTGGCGTCCCCGAGCCCGACGTTGATGTGACCCGCAACTTCTACACGACCTCGTCGTGCGGGGTGTGCGGCAAGGCCTCGCTGGAGGCGGTGCGGTTGAGCAGCAAGCACTGCCCCGGCGATGACCCGTCGACGGTCGCCGCCGCGGTGCTCTCAGCGATGCCCGGGCAACTGCGCGATGCGCAGAAGGTCTTCAAGAGCACAGGTGGCCTGCACGCCGCGGCGTTGTTCTCCGTCGATGGCACCATGCTCGTCGTCCGCGAGGACATCGGCAGGCACAACGCTGTGGACAAGGTGATCGGCTGGGCCTTGGAGAACAACCGGATTCCGTCGACCGCCACAGTGCTCTTGGTCAGCGGGCGGGCCTCGTTCGAGCTCACCCAGAAGGCTGTGATGGCAGGCATCCCGATCCTGGCCGCGGTGTCGGCGCCGTCCTCGCTGGCGGTCGACCTGGCCGGCCAGTCCGGCCTGACCCTGGTGGCCTTCCTGCGGGGCGATTCGATGAACGTCTACACGCGTCCGGACCGCGTGCAGCAGTGACGGCGAAGAAATTCTGGTTACCCGCCGACCGCGTCGTCGCCGGTCTCGCACCCGACTATGCGTGCTTCGCATCCGATCGCATCATGGTCGACGGCGCCCCGGTGGGATACATGTACCGCGACGGCGACGGCTGGAACTTCATGGCGGGCGACGAAAACCAGGATTACGTCGACGATCCCGCGAATCTGGGCCTGTACTCGCTGAACGTCCTGGCCAACTACGACCGGGCCATCATCGATTACCTCGACGCGCCGCCAGGCGCCGCATTCATCCGGGACGGGGCCGGCTTCGTCGAGGATCCCGAGGGCGCGCCCGCTGACCCTGATTCGGACACCCCGGTGCATCTGAATCCGCATTTCCCGACGCGCTCGGGCTACCAACAGCTCACGCGCAATTGGGCGCTCACCCTGCCGCAGCCGATGAACCAGCGCATGGAGGACGGGAGCCTGGTGTTCTGGCGGCCGGGCCTGACTGCCTGGTTGTCTGCATGGGGCGACGATAGGGACGCAACCGACGCGATCCGGCGCGACGAGTTCAAGTCCAAGATCAACCCGCGTGCCTACAACCATTCGGAGTGGGAGTCGGGGCCGGCATTGTGCCTTTCCTACCGGCTCGCCGAAGACCACGACGATGCGCGACTGCCCGCGCTCTACGGATTCGCGGTGGCAGCGGCGAGCCACCTGCTGCTGGCGCTCTACGTCGACAGCGGTGACGACCTGGCGTCCGCGCAGCGCCTGCTGCGTTCGGTGACGCCGCTCTAGGACCGCGTTCTGCCCGCACCCCAAACGAAAATGCACTCAGGGCCGTGATCCGGCTGGGATCACGGCCCTGAGTGCATTTTCGGCGAAGCGACCTATGCGCTCTTGTCGCGCCGCTCCGAACGTGAGGGCTTGCGCGGCACGATGGTCGGCAGCACGTTGTCCTGCACGGTCTCCTTGGTGACGACAACCTTGGCGACGTCGTCGCGGCTGGGGATGTCGTACATCACCGGCAGCAGGACTTCCTCCATGATGGCGCGCAGGCCGCGAGCACCGGTGCCACGGTGGATGGCCTGATCGGCGATCGCCTCCAGCGCCTCATCGGTGAACTCCAGCTCCACGCCGTCCATCTCGAACAGCCGGACGTACTGCTTGACCAGTGCGTTCTTCGGCTCGGAGAGGATCTTGACCAAGGATTCCTTGTCCAGGTTGGTCACCGAGGCCACGACCGGCAGACGGCCGATGAACTCCGGGATCAGACCGAACTTGATCAGGTCCTCCGGCATCACCTCGGCGAAGTGGTCCTGGGTGTCGATCTCGGCCTTGGACCGCACCTCGGCACCGAAGCCCAGACCGCGCTTGCCGACCCGGTCGGAGACGATCTTCTCCAGGCCCGCGAACGCGCCCGCCACGATGAACAGCACGTTGGTGGTGTCGATCTGGATGAATTCCTGGTGCGGATGCTTGCGGCCACCCTGCGGCGGAACCGACGCCTGGGTGCCCTCCAGGATCTTCAGCAGGGCCTGCTGCACACCCTCGCCGGAGACGTCGCGGGTGATCGACGGGTTTTCGCTCTTGCGGGCGATCTTGTCGACCTCGTCGATGTAGATGATGCCGGTCTCGGCACGCTTGACGTCGTAGTCGGCGGCCTGAATCAGCTTGAGCAGAATGTTCTCGACATCCTCGCCCACATAGCCGGCCTCGGTCAGCGCGGTGGCATCGGCGATGGCGAACGGCACGTTCAGCATCTTGGCGAGGGTCTGGGCCAGGTAGGTCTTACCGCAGCCGGTGGGTCCCAGCATCAGGATGTTGGACTTGGTCAGCTCGACCGGCTCGGAGCGCGAATCGCGGGACTTCTCCCCCGCCTGGATGCGCTTGTAGTGGTTGTAGACCGCGACCGCCAGCGTCCGTTTCGCGGTGTCCTGACCGATGACGTAACCCTCGAGGAAGTCCCGGATCTCCGCGGGTTTGGGCAACTCGTCGAGCTTGACGTCGTCAGCGTCGGCGAGTTCCTCCTCGATGATCTCGTTGCACAGATCGATGCACTCGTCGCAGATGTACACGCCCGGGCCGGCAATGAGCTTTTTGACCTGCTTTTGACTCTTGCCGCAGAACGAGCACTTCAGCAGGTCACCGCCGTCTCCAATGCGCGCCATGTGGGGGGGTCCTACTTCCTGTTTGCAGTCGGTCGTTACGCCACTTGCTGGGTTACTCCGGGCGTAAACCCGACGCTACCCGTTCGTTCCGTCACGGTGCGACCGATAAGGCCGAATCGCTCCGGTGGTATTTGTTCGTGTTGTTGTTCGTGTGCAGGAGAACATATCTCTCCTGACGGCTCGTCACCCGGCGGCACGCTGACTGTGACCTTGGCGTGTCGTTGCGGGGCGCCTGCGAATTGCCGAACGATGCGCTCCCGGCGTGGCATTCGCCGTGGTCGAGGGTACAGACACCGCCACTGGGCCGATGCAACCGCAGGTCAGCCCGGTTTCCACCCTCCTCCGTGACGACGCACGCCCCGCACCGGAGGAAACCGGGCAGGGCGTGTGTCATCGGATCGGAGTTGCCGCGAGAAGCTAGCTGCCCTGGGCAGACAGCTTGCGGTACTCCAGCACGGTGTCGATGATCCCGTATTCCTTGGCCTGCTCGGCGGTGAGGATCTTGTCCCGGTCGGTGTCCTTGCGGACCTGCTCGGGATCCTTGCCGGTGTGCCGGGCCAGGGTGGTCTCCATCAGGGTGCGCATCCGCTCGATCTCGGCGGCCTGGATCTCCAGGTCGGAGAACTGACCCTGGATCACACCGCCCAGCGACGGCTGGTGGATGAGCACCCGGGCGTTGGGCAGAGCCAGGCGCTTGCCCGGGGTACCCGCGGCCAGCAGCACCGCGGCGGCCGAGGCAGCCTGCCCCAGGCACACCGTCTGGATGTCGGCGCGCACGTACTGCATGGTGTCGTAGATCGCCATCAGCGAGGTGAACGAGCCACCGGGCGAGTTGATGTACATGGTGATGTCGCGATCGGGGTCCAGCGACTCCAGCACCAGCAGCTGGGCCATGATGTCGTTGGCCGACGCGTCGTCCACCTGCACTCCGAGGAAGATGATGCGTTCCTCGAACAACTTGTTGTACGGGTTGGATTCCTTGACGCCGAAGCTCGAGTGCTCGATGAACGACGGCAGGATGTAGCGGGCCTGCGGCTGCACGCGGGCGTCCAATGACGGATGGATCTGATCGGTCATTTGTCTAGTCCTGCCGTCGGGCCCGCACCGTTGAGGTTGGCACTGGTGATGATGTGATCGACGAAGCCGTACTCGAGCGCTTCCTGCGCGGTGAACCAGCGGTCACGATCGGAGTCGGCCTCGATCTGCTCGACGGACTTGCCGGTGAACTCCGCGTTCAAGCGGAACATTTCCTTCTTGATGACGTGGAACTGTTCGGCCTGGATCGCGATGTCCGCGGCGCTACCGGTGACGCCACCGAGCGGCTGGTGCATCAGGACTCGGGCGTGCGGCAGGGCGTGCCGCTTGCCCTTGGTGCCCGCGGCGAGCAGGAACTCGCCCATCGAGGCCGCCATGCCCATGGCGTAGGTCGCGACATCGCACGGCGCCAGCACCATCGTGTCGTAGATGGCCATGCCGGCGCTGATCGAACCGCCCGGGGAGTTGATGTAGAGGTGGATGTCCTTGGTCGGATCCTCTGCCGAAAGCAGAAGGATCTGCGCGCACAGCTTGTTCGCGATGTCGTCGTCGACCTGTGACCCCAGGAAGATGATGCGCTCGGCGAGCAAGCGCTCATAGACGGAGTCGACGAGGCTGAACCCGCTCCCATTCGAACGCATGTCAGTCACGACTGGATACCTGCTTTCTTCTACGCCATTGATAAACGCATTGGCACTGACGACACTAACGAAACTGGGGCGCCACGCACTCCCGTACGGGGGCGCGTTCGCTCACAGCGTCACTCGGCGGCGTCGGCACCCTCGTCAGCAGCCTCGTCCTCGGCGCCCTCGGCCTGCGCCGGACCGAAGAACTCGGTGGTGTCGATCACGGTGCCGTCGGAGTCGGTCACGGTGGCGGCGTGCACCACAGCGGCGATGGTCAGCCCACGACGCACGTCGGCGAACATGGCCGGCAGCTGGTTGTTCTGCTGCAGGATCTGGATCAGCTGCTGGGGCTCGATACCGTACTGGCGCGACATCAGCACGAGGCGCTCGGTGAGGTCGTTCTGGCCGACCTGGATGTCGAGCTTGTCGGCGACGGCGTCCATCAGCAGCTGGGTCTTGACGGCCTTTTCGGCGTTCGACTTGTTGTCGGCGTCGAACTCCTCACGGCTGCTGCCCTGTTCGGTCAGCTGCTCGGCGAACTTGTCCTCGTCGTGGTCGAGTCCGTGGATCGCGTTGTGCAGGGTGTCGTCGATCTGGGCCTGAACGATCTTCTCCGGCAACGGAACTTCGGTCTGCTCCAGCAGCGCCTCGATGGCCTTGTCGCGGATCTGCTCGGCCTGCTGCACGCTCTTGACCCGGCGCACCTGGTCGGTGAGGCTCTCCTTGAGCTCGCCGATGGTGTCGAATTCGCTTGCCAGTTGGGCGAAGTCGTCGTCGGCCTCGGGCAGCTCGCGTTCCTTGACCGACTTCACGGTCACCGTCACGTCGGCATCCTTGCCGGCGTACTCACCGGCAGCCAGCTTGGTGGTGAAGACCTTGGACTCGCCGACCTTCAGACCGGTGATCGCCTCGTCGAGGCCTTCGATCAGCTGACCGGAACCGACCTCGTGCGACAGGCCCTCGGTGGCGGCCTCGGGCACGTCGGTGCCGTCGACGGTGGCCGACAGATCGATCGAGACGAAGTCACCTTCGGCGGCACCGCGCTCGACGCCGGTCAGGGTGCCGAAGCGGGCGCGCAGCGACTGCAGCTCGGCGTCGACCTCGTCGTCGTCCACCTGGATCGGGTCGACCGTGATCTTGAGCGCGTCGAACTCGGGCAGCGTGATCTCGGGGCGCACGTCGACCTCGGCGGTGAACGCCAGCTCCTGGCCGTCCTCCAGCTTGGTCACCTCGATCTCGGGCTGACCCAGCGGCTTGACGTCGGAGGCCGTGACGGCCTCGCTGTAGCGGCTCGGCAGTGCGTCGTTGACGACCTGCTCCAGCACCGCACCGCGGCCGACGCGGGCCTCCAGCAACTTGCGGGGAGCCTTGCCCGGACGGAAGCCGGGGAGGCGGACCTGCTGGGCCAGCGCCTTGAACGCGCGATCGAAATCGGGCTCAAGCTCGGTGAAGGGCACCTCCACATTGATGCGCACCCGGGTGGGGCTCAACTGCTCGACCGTGCTCTTCACTGTTCTGTGCTCCTAGATAGTTCTTTCGTACTGGCTTGTGAGTCGGGGTGACAGGATTTGAACCTGCGGCCTTCCGCTCCCAAAGCGGATGCGCTACCAAGCTGCGCTACACCCCGTGGTGGTCGTCGATCCGCTGCGGCAAAACCCACGACTGGACCACGCGAGATACTACGTGCTCACGACACGGAGCATTCAATTGGCTTTGGTCGGGGGCACACCGGTACAGTGCTGATGCTGCACATGCGGGCGTAGCTCAATGGTAGAGCCCTAGTCTTCCAAACTAGCTACGCGGGTTCGATTCCCGTCGCCCGCTCCACAAGGACCGCCCCGATGGGGCGGTTTTTTGTTGTCCGGACCCGATCACCGCGGTGGATCGACGGGCGTCAGCGATATCGGCAGCCAGTGGGTGCCGGGTCCCTCACCGGGGCATCCGGCTCCCCCGATGACCAGGGTGCGCTCTCCGGAGAAGCTGCCGTCAGGGTTCGGGATCCAGTAGTCCGAACGTCGGGCCTGAACCGCGCTGGCGGGGTTGTTGCGATCGCAGAAGTAGGGATACTCACCGCCCGTTTCCCAACGGTCGGTGTTCCACCTGTACTCGTAAGCCACGGGGGCGCCCGGGTTGCGGGCGTGATCGTCCGTATTGTCCATGCGCGCAAGACATCCGTTGACATCACACTGCGTTGTGAATTCGGCAGGCACAGTTATCGAATTCATCGGTGTCGGGTTTCCGTTGAATGTCTGCTTCGAGAAATCGATGAACAGGTCGTAATGCCCATACAACGGGGGTGGTTCGATTCGCTCGGCATGAGCGATCGGCGACCCCAGTGCCAGAACGCTTGCCGCGAGGGCTGTTCCCAGCATGGCTCGCATGGCGTCAGTCGTCCTTGTCGTCATCGCGGTGTGCCGCCTCGATCACTTCGGGTGGAACGGGCTTGGCGAGCCAGGCACGAATCCGCAGCAACCCACCGGCGACCACGCCGACGGCGAATACCGCGACGAGCACCCACAGCACAACGGACACGAGGCCGATTATCGCGCGGTCATAGCGGTCTACGTGCGGTTTCGAGCCCGACAATCGGCCATCGGCAGACACGTCGGCGTGCTCGGTCATGGCGGCGGCCGGATAGCGGTTTACCGGCGAGTAGGCGGCTGCTGGGTATCGACTACATCTCGGCGCGGGCGGACAGCCCAAATTCGGAGGACAGTGGTGTACATCACACCGACGAAATGGAAGTCGGCTTGAAACGAAAGGCAGCGAGATGATCGGAGCAATTATCAGCGCAATCGTCGTCGGCGCGATTATCGGCGTCCTTGCGCGACTCATCATGCCCGGTAGGCAGAACTTGAGCACCCTCATGACCGTTTTGCTCGGGATCGCCGGAGCCCTGCTCGGCTCCTGGATCACTTCGGCCTTCGGATACAGCAACGCGAACGGCGGGTTCCAGATCATCCCGTTCGTCGTGGGCGTCGTGGTGGCGATCGTGCTTATCGCGGTCTACACCGGCCTTTCGGGCCGTCGCGGCACGCCCGTCGGTCACTAGGCAGGGAACCTGGGCTCCGCCGATCGTGTCTCTCGGTCGGCGGAGCCTCTTGTTGCGTCATCGTCACCTTCGCGGGACAGGTTCGTCCCGACGCCTGTTTAGATCTTGTCGACCGACTCAGGTTTTCGAGCGACGGGGACGCGAATGAACTACCGGGCGCTGGCCTGTCGGGAACGTGAGGCATTCGCCGATCTGCTCGAAGGTTTGGCCCCGCACGAATGGAAAGCTCCGACGTTGTGCGCAGGTTGGACTGTCCGCGATGTCGCCGCCCACACCGTCGCCTACCTCGGGCAGACCCGGCTGGGACTCACCGCCGCGATGCTGGCCGCGCGAGGTCACGTGGACCGGATCAACGACCGCGCGCTGCGGGCCGGGGCGAGGCTCGGGCCTGACGAACTCTGCACCCTGATGCGGGCCGGCGTGGATCCGTCGGGCGTTGCCGCACTCTACGGCTGCCGGGTGGCGCTCATCGAGTGCCTGGTCCACCAGCAGGACATCCGGCGTCCGCTCGGACGACCGCGCACCATCCCAGCTGCCGCGCTGCTGGCATCCCTGGCGTTTGCCCGTCACAGCCCGGTCATCGGCGGGGCCTGGCGGACCCGCGGTCTGCGGCTTATTGCCACCGACGTCGACTGGTCGGCGGGCCGCGGGCTCGAGATCCACGGGCCGGGCGAGGCGCTGCTGCTGGCGATGACGGGACGGGTCGGTGCGGTCGCTGCCGAGTTACAAGGTCCAGGCGTGGCGCACCTGCGCGGACGATGACACCCACGCAGGTGGGCCGGCCGGAACAGGGGCCTCGACTTCTACCTGTGGGTCGTCACCAGGCGCAATCTGCAACCCTCAGTAGAAATCGGTGCGCGGCGGGCCGAGAAGCGGCGTCCGACCGCCCGTCGACCATCACGGCCCCGTCTCGAACGGCTTGCGATCTGTGCCGCAGGGGTGCTCCAAGGTTGTCATCCACCTACCGTGAGTAACAGGTGCGGACCGTCGACCGATCTTGAAGATGGCAGCGCAAGCAGACAACTACGCGCACCGCTGCCGTAAAGCCACCGCACTTGTGCAGGAGACGAATGCCCGCTACGACCCTGATCGCAGGCACCTGCGCACCGGAATTCACCCGGGTGCGCGATGCCTTCGCGGACAACTTCGCCCACCACAACGAGGTAGGTGCGGCTGTCGCGGTCTGGGTCGAGGGCGACCTGGTGGTCAACCTCTGGGGCGGGACTGCCGACGCGGCCGGCACCAGGCCGTGGCAGCAGGACACCCTGGCCAGCGTGTATTCCGGATCCAAGGGGCTGTTGAGCACCTGCATCCACCTGTTGGCCGACCGCGGCGAGATCGACCTCGATGCGCCGGTGGCCCGCTACTGGCCCGAGTTCGGCCAGGCCGGAAAGCAGAACATCACCATCGCCATGGTGCTGGGCCACCGCTCCGGCGTCATCGGCCCGCGCGAACCGATGGACTGGCAGCAGGTGACCGACTGGGACGCGGTCTGCGCCCGGATCGCCGCCGCGACACCATGGTGGCCGCCCGGCAGCGCACAGGGATACCAGGTGGTGACCTTCGGCTTCATCCTCGGCGAGGTGGTGCGCCGGGTCACGGGCCGCACAATCGGCCAGTACCTGCGCACCGAGATCGCCGAACCGCTCGGCGCCGACATCCACATCGGCCTGCCCGCCTGGCACCATCACCGGTGCGCGGAGATGGTGAACAAGCCGTCGGTGCGCAGCCTGCTGGCCGACAACGGCGTCAACGAACCTCCGGGTTCGCTCGGTGACCATCCGATGGCCGGCTGGGCGGTGTCGATGGACTTCGTGCCGGACGACGAACTGGGCGTGCAGGCCCTGGACCTATGGCGCACCGCCGAGTTCCCGAGCACCAACGCGCACGTCTCCGCGCTCGGCATGGCGACCTTCTACAACGCCCTGGCCCAGGAGAAACTGCTGACCCGCGAGCACATGGAGCGCTGCCGGGTCTCCCAGGGTGGATTCGACGCCGACGTGGTGCTGGGTGCGCGGGTCGCCGATCACGGCTGGGGTCTGGGCTACATGCTCAACCAACGTGGCGTCGCCGGGCCCAACACCGGCATCTTCGGGCACGGCGGGTCGGGTGGCTCGTTTGCCTTCGTCGACCTCGAGCACCGGATCGGCTACGCGTACGTGATGAACTATTTCGACGCCACCAAGTGCAATGCCGACCCGCGTACGGTCGCTTTGTCCGACGAGGTGTACTCCGCTCTCGGCGTAATTTGAGTTCTCTTCGAGGACCCGGAAACGCCATTTCACGTCGGTACGCTGGACGCCATGAACAGCGTATTGCTGGTACTCATCGTTCTCGTCATCGCCGCGATCGCGTTCGCTGTCTACAGCTCGTCGCAAGCCAACGGTCGACGCTCGGCGGAGTCCCTGGCCGACGCCAAGGCTGACGCCCGCCGGCTGATCGAGCGGCTCGGTGGGCAGGTGCTCAACCTGACCGGCTCCGACGACGCCTCCAAGCAGGCACTGGCCGACGCCTCCGAGCGCTACACCGCCGCGTCCTCACAGATCGATCAGGCCACCACTGCCAAGCAGGCCGCGCTGGCCAAGGAGAGCGCCATCGAGGGGCTCTATTACGTGCGCGCGGCCCGCACCGCGATGGGCATGGATCCGGGCCCCGAGCTGGAGTCGCTGACCGGGCAACGTTCGGCCGGCGCGGTCACCGAAGATCGCCGGATCAACTACGAGGGCCGCGAGATCGAGGCCTCCCCCACCCCGTCGGAGCGCACCCCCAACTACTACCCGGGCGGGCGGGTCGCCGGACGCCCGGTGCCCGCCGGCTGGTACTCCGAGCCGTGGTGGAAGCCGGCCCTGGTGGCCGGCGCGTGGGGCCTGGGCTCGGTGCTGCTGTTCGACGCGATGTTCTCCGGTATGCACGGGGTCGACTACGGCGCCCAGGGTTTCGAGAACGGTTACGGTGACGGCTATTCCGACGGTTTCGCGGCAGGCCAGGACGGCGGCGACGCCGGCGGTGGGTTCGATGGCGGCGACGCCGGCGGTGGCGACTGGGGCGGTACCGACGCCAGCGGCTGGGACGGCGGAGGCTTCGACGGTGGCGGCTTCGGCGACTTCGGTGGTGGTGATTTCGGGGGCTTCTGAGCCCGTGCCGCGCCGAACCTTCAGAGGCGGCTCTCCAGACGCGCCGACACACCGGCCTCCTGCAGGTCCAGGCGCTCCAGCATGGCCCGCACCGCTTCGTCCTCGATCCGGCCTTCGTCACGCTCGGTGATCAGCGCACCGCGCTGCGCCGCAAGCACGTCGCGGTACAGACCCGAGAACACCGCGGCCCGTTTGGTCAGCGCCTCGGGGTCGGGCATCTCGTCGGCGTCCTGCGAATGCCGGGCGATCACCGCGCGAATCTCGGTCACCACCCGGGGATCCAGGCCTTCGGGAGGATCCGCTTCGAACGCGTCGAGCACATCGTCGGCGGCATCGTGCACCACGCGCTCGGCCTTGAGCTCCTCCTCACGGTCGGCGGCGTGGTCGTCGCAGAACCGGGACAGGTTCAGCCGGCGGATCAGCAGGGGCAGGGTCCAGCCCTGGATCAGCAAGGTGCCCACGCTCACCGCGAACGCGATGGCCTGGATGGTGGCGCGTTCGGGGAAGGGTTCACCTGCCGCCGTGGTGGCCGGGATCGCGGCGGCCGCGGCCAACGTCACCACGCCACGCATCCCGGTCCAGGACACGACGACGTTCTCTCGCCAACTCAGCGAGCGACGGTCGATGATCCTGCGCCAGCGCGCCTTCGGCTTTCGTTTCCGCCTGCCCAGGGCCCCACGGGCCCCGTCGGGCACCGGCACGCTGAACTTGCTCTCCACGTGCCGTGACAGCTTGTTGCGCCCGAACATCAGGAACACCGACAGCGGACGGATCACCAGCACGATCAGCAGCACGATCACCGAGGCGACCGCCACGACGGCCAGCGATTCGTGCGCCTCGTTGAGGTCCTGCAGCACGAAACGCAGATGCAGACCGATGTAGGCGAATACGAACGCCTCGAGCAGCACGTCCACCGAATTCCAGACGTAGCGTTCCTGCAGTCGCGTCTGGTAGCCCGCACCCATCGCGCCGTTGCCGACCACGAAGCCCGCGACCACCACCGCGAGTACACCGGAGGCGTGCAGTTCCTCGGCGGTGATGAAGGCCGCGAACGGAACCACCAGGCCCTGAACCGTTTCCAGGCCCGGGTTGTCCAGATGCTTGCGAATCCACAGCGTCACATAGCCCAGCAAGGCCCCGACCACCGGGCCGACCGTGGCGCTGTATCCGAACAGCAGGAACGGGTTCTCGATGAAGGTATGGCTCCCGGCGACCTGGGCCACCGCGATGGAGAACAAAGTCAGCGCTGCGGCATCGTTGATCAGACTCTCGCCGGTGAGGATCGCCATCACCCGTTTGGGCAGACCGAGCTTGCGTCCCACCGCGACGGCGGTGACGGCGTCCGGCGGCGCGACGATGGCGCCGAGCACGAGCGCCAGGCCGAAGGTCAGCGGCACAAGCACCAGCCACGACGACACCGCTGCCACGGCGAAGGCCGTCACCACGACCAGTCCGACACCCAGACCGAGGATCGGGCGGATGTTGCGGAAGAACGTCGGGAAGGAGAAATCCAGGGCTGCCGAGTACAACAGCGGTGGGAGCACCACCGTCAGCAGGATGTGCGAATCAAGTTCGGGCGGTTCGAAGCCGGGCAGGAACGACACCGCGCTGCCGATCACCACGATGATCAGGGCGGGTTCCATCCCACGGCGATGCGCGATTGCTGTGACGAGGATGGCTCCGACGACGACGAGGATCAATTCCACCGGGAGATTGTCCCGTGCCGACGCCCGCGGCGCGCACTCACACCTGGCAGTCGGGGCACCAGAACAGGTTGCGGCCCTCCAGTTCTGCGGTGCGCACCGTGGCCCCGCAGACCCGGCAGGCCTCCCCCGCACGGCGATAGACATAGGTGCGGGGCCGGCCGGGACCGTAGGACGGGGCACCGTGATCGTGCTCGGGGCGGACCACGACGATCTTGCCGCGACGTACCCCGACTTTCATGAGCTCGACGAGATCGGTCCACATGGCGCTGAATTCGGCCTGCCCCACGTGTGTGCCCGGCCGGTACGGATCGATGTGGTGACGGAACAGCAATTCGCTGCGGTACACGTTGCCGACCCCGGCGATCACCGACTGGTCCATCAACAACGCGCCGATCGACCTGCGCGACTTAGTGATTCGCGCCCACGCAAGCGCCGGATCGGCGTCCTTGCGCAGCGGGTCGGGACCGAGACGGGCGACCACGTCGGCGATCTCGGGCTCCGCGATCACCTCGCACACGGTGGGGCCGCGCAGGTCGGTGCCGTACTCGGCGCCCACGATCCGCATCCGCACCTGGCCGAGCGGCAGTCCCAGCGGGACAGGTGCCTCGGTGAACGTCCCGTACAGGCCGAGATGGATGTGTACGACCCGGCCACCGGCGTAGTGGTGGAACAGGTGCTTGCCCCAGGCGTCGGCCTGCTTGAACACCTGGCCGCTGACCGCGGCCGCACCGTCGGCGAAGCGGCCCTGCGGGCTGGACACCACCACCGGTGCCCGGCCGAACCGCTTCTGGTGCAGCCGGGCCAGCCGGTGCAGGGTGTGCCCTTCGGGCATGGGTCAGGCAGGCGCGCCGGGGACCGGCGGGGCCACGTGGTCCTTCTCGTAGTCGGCGAGGATGTCGATGCGGCGCTGGTGCCGCTCGGCCTCCGACCACGGCGTCGACAGGAATGCGTCGACGATGGCCAGCGCCTCCTCCTCGGAGTGCATGCGGCCGCCCAGGCCCATCAGCTGCGCGTTGTTGTGCTCGCGGGCCAGCTTGGCGGTCTCGACGCTCCAGGCCAGGGCGCAGCGGGCGCCGGGCACCTTGTTCGCCGCGATCTGCTCACCGTTGCCCGAGCCGCCGAGCACGATGCCGAGGCTGCCCGGATCAGCGACGGTCCTGACCGCCGCGTCGATGCAGAACGCCGGGTAGTCATCATCGGCGTCGTAGGTGTAGGCACCACAGTCGATCGGCTCGTGGCCGGTCTTCTTGAGGTGCTCGATGATGGTCTGCTTGAACTCGAATCCGGCGTGGTCGGCACCGATGTAAACGCGCATGGCGGACATTCTCGCAGATGGCGCAGGACGCCCCGGGCGAACGGCTCCAGCCCGATTGTCGGCTCAGCCGATGCTGATGGCGTCGAGGCGTTCCTTGATGAAGGCCGATGAGGTCACGGGTTCCAGGCCGCCGACCTTGCCGACGGGCGGCTTCAGCGGGGTGACGACGGCGTCGTGGTTCGCCTCGTAGAAGTAGATCAGCGAAACCAGGTCTTCTTCGGGGGCATGCGGCTGGGGCGGCAGCACCCGGTGCCGGCCCGAGGGCCAGCGGCGGCCACTCCAGTACTCCAGCAGGTCACCGATGTTGACAGTGAGCGATCCCGGCTCCCACGGCGCATCCTCCCAGCCCTCCTGCTCCGAGTAGACCTGCAATCCGCCGGCGCCCGGTTCGCGGTCCAGGACCGTCACGGTGCCGAAATCGGTGTGCGGTCCGATGCGGAACTGGCCCGGCTCCGGCTCCCCCACCACGCTGACCGGCGGGTAGTGGTTGATGTTCATGGTCCAGGTCGGCCGGTCTGCCAGGGCGACAAAGGGATTGACGGACAGTCCGAGGGCGTGGGCGAACAACGCCAGCAGGTCGTCGGACACCTTCCGCATCGCGGCGGTGTACTCGTCGACCAACGTCTGCAGCGCGGGCACCTCGGCCGGCCACACGTTGGGCGCGAACCAGATCCGGTCGACCTCCGGGTCGCCGGTCGCCGTCTCGGCGCCCAGGCTGTAGCTCTCCTTCAGGTCGGGCGGCGTCTCGGTACCTTCGGCGTACCCGTTGGCCTCGGCCCCCGGCCCGATCCAGCCGTGCCCGCCGACGGGCACCGAGTAGCCCTGCTTGACCTCGTCCGGCAGCGCGAAGAACTCCCGGCTGGCCGCGCGCACCTTGGTCGCCAGGTCGGTGTCCACACCGTGGCCGGTGACGACGATGAACCCGGCGCGCTGCAGCCCGGCGTCGACCTCCGCGGCGACCGCGTCGGCCTCGGCCCCACCGGCGTACCACCGGGAGATGTCGATCGTTGCGACCGCGCTCATTCGCCGATGTCCTCCGCCCACAGATCCGGCCGCTCGGCGATGAACTCCTCCATCATCGCCACGCAGCGTTCATCGTCGAGCAGGGTAACCGCCACGCCGTGCTCGGCCAGCCAGTCGTGGCCGCCGGTGAAGGTCCGGCTCTCGCCGATCACCACGGCGCCGATGTTGAACTGTCGGACCAGGCCGCTGCAGTACCAGCACGGCGAGAGCGTCGTCACCATGATCGTGGACCGGTACCCGCGCTGGCGGCCCGCGGCCCGGAACGCGTCGGTCTCGGCATGAATCGACGGGTCGTCGTTCTGCACGCGCCGGTTGTGGCCGGCACCCAGCAAGGTTCCGTCTGAGCCGAACAAGGCTGCGCCGATGGGAATGCCGCCTTCGGCCAACCCTTTTCGGGCCTCCTCGACGGCGACGTCGAGCATCTGTTCCGGGGTCATGCCGGCACCGCCCGTTCCGCGGTGAGCCTGGACCGGCAGAGCACCAGGTAGCAGGCGCCGGCGATCAGGAACCCGACGAAGAACGTGATGTCACCCAACTGCGGGAATTCGCGCGCGATGTAGCCGACGAACTTCGCCTGGTTGCAGAACAGCGTGACCGACACCACCAGACCGATCAGGAACGACGCCAGACCGGGCCAGTTCGTGTAGGACCGGTCGTAGAGGAAGTGCGCGACGGGTGCGTCGCCGCGCAGGTACTCGTCGGCGAACACCACCCCGAGCCACGGTCCGATCCAGTACGCGATGATCAGCAGGAACGCCTCGTAGCTCGCCGCGGCGTCGGCCAGCGCCCACCAGGCGATCAGGAATCCGACCACCCCGAAGAACCCCGTGGCCAGCGCCCGGGCGATGTGATGCGGGAGCTTGATCCCGATGGTCACGAAAGCCATTGCGCCCGAGTAGATGTTGATTGCGTTGGCGGCCACCGCACCGATCGCGATCGCCAGCAGCGTCAGGCTCGCCAGCCACGGGGCCAACTCGGAGGTGAAGGCGGTGGTCGGGTTGTCCGAGACCGCAGGGCCGATGGTCACCGAGGCCGCGCCCACCGTCTGGAGCAACATGCAGGACACGAACAGCCCTGCGGCAGCGAAGAATCCGGTGCGCGGTCCGGCTTCGGACCGCGGCAGGTAACGCGTGTAGTCGGCGGCGTAGGGCGCCCAGCCCGCGACGTAACCGAATGCGGTGCCCACGGTCAGCAGGAAGCCGCCCATACCGCCGACCCCGCCGCTGACCGCGGGCGCACCGAAGTCCGCCTTGGTCAGGATCACCACGGAGGTGATCGTGAAGATGACCGCGAGCACCGGGAACGCCCACCGCTCGAAAGCCTGAACCAGGTTGTGCCCGAACACCGCCAGCGCGGTCTGCACCACGACGACGAGGACCAGTGCCAGCACGGGCGCGATGCCGAACAGGGTCGACAGTGCGAACGCGCCACTGACGCTGTTGGTGGCGAACCACCCGATGCCCGCGGTCACCGTCATCAGCAGCGAGGGCACGGCGTTGCCCTTGAAGCCGAACGCCAACCGGCCCAGCACCATCTGCGGGACACCGTGCAGGGGGCCGCGTTTGGACAGGAAGAAATGCGCGAGAGCCCCCAGGCCGGTGCCGATCCCCAGACCGGCCACCGCCTGCCAGAACGTCATGCCGTAGACGGAGACCGCCAGCACACCCAGGAAGATCGTCGCGAATTCGAGGTTCGGAGAGGTCCAGGTCCAGAACAACTGGCTGGGCCTGCCGTGCCGGTCGGCTTCGGCGATGTGCTCGTTACCGCCCGGCTCGACAGCTGCGATCCGGTCGCAGTAGGAACCGTCGGTACTGGGCTCAGCCGCTGTCATGCGTACACCGTGGCGTGAGCCGCGGTGTTACGCAACCGGAATCGCGATTTTGGGTGCGGTTCACCCCTCAGTCGAACTGGGGTGCCTCCGTGCGGGAGCGCTTGAGCTCCCAGAAATGCGGGTACGACGCGAACGTCACCGACGCATCCCAGAGCTTGCCTGCATCTTCCCCGCGGGGGATCTTCGAGAGCACCGGGCCGAAGAAGGCGACACCGTTGACGTGGATGGTCGGGGTTCCGACGTCGTCACCCACGGCGTCCATGCCCTCGTGGTGACTCTTCCGCAGTGCGTCGTCGTACTTGTCGGAGGTGGCGGCCTCGGCGAGCTCGGCCGGCAGACCGACCTCCTCCAGCGACTGCGCGATCACCTGGTCGAGGTCCTTGTTGTCCTGGTTGTGAATCCGGAAGCCCATCGCGGTGTAGAGCGGAGCGAGGATCTCCGGGCCCTTGAGCTGCTCGGCGGCAATGGCGACACGGACCGGGCCCCACGCCTTCTTCATCAGTTCCTGATAGTTCTCCGGCAGGTCACGGCCCTCGTTGAGTACGGCGAGGCTCATGACGTGGAACTGCACGTCGATATCGCGGACCTTCTCGACTTCGAGGATCCAGCGTGAGGTGATCCAGCACCACGGGCACAGTGGGTCGAACCAGAATCCGGCGGTGTCTTTCTGATCCTTCTGAGCCATCTGCGGTCCTCTCGATGTGGTTCAGGGCACAACTGCATTCAGCACAACTCTGCACCTGCGCCGAGATGTTCCCGATACGAGTAACTATCCGTGGTTGGTTTACGACAACCTTGGTGGCCGGCATGTCCGACATGCATGCTGGAGTCACGGCAGCAGCACAGGAAACGCATAGTGGGCGAATTTTTATCGAAACGTGTTGTTCCTGTGATCCTGGTAAACCACTGTTGCCCAAGTGAGCAGAGCGACGTAAGGGTTCTGCGTGATAGCTGAGGAGCTCAATATGGCCGCTCGTGCCTTCCTGGCGACCGCCGGTGCCGTCGTCGCCGCCCTCGCGTTTGCAGCCCCGGCGCAAGCCGATCCGGCGCCGGCCCCGGTCGACCCGACCGACACCTCGTTCCTGAACGCGCTGAACGACGCCGGAGTGGGCTACGGCGACCCCAACGCCGCCGTCCAGATGGGCCAGGACGTCTGTCCGATGCTGGTCGAGCCCGGCAAGGACTTCGCGTCGGTGGCCTCCCAGATGCGCGGGGACGGTGGTATGTCCCCGCAGATGGCGTCCTTCTTCACCGGCATCGCGATCCAGATGTACTGCCCGCAGATGATGTCGTCGATCGGTGACGGGTCGATCCTGAACAACCTGGGCGCGCTGAACGGACTCGCCGGGATCGCGGGCTTCCCCCAGTAGCCCGGGTCCCGCGGGCGTCCAGCCACTAGGTTGGACACGTGGCTCTTCCCAATCTCACTCGCGAACAGGCCGTCGAGCGCGCCGCTCTGGTCACTGTCGACAACTACAACGTTGTCCTCGACCTCACCGACGGCGACGGCAAGCCCGGCGAACGCACCTTCCGGTCCACCACGACTGTGACGTTCGATGCCCTCGCCGGCGCCGACACCTTCATCGACCTGGCGGCCGACACGGTCCGCGGTGCGACGCTCAACGGCGTCGCACTGGACGTCTCCGGCTACGACGAATCCGCCGGCATCGCACTTCCCGGTCTCGCCGAGCACAACACCCTGGTGGTCGATGCCGACTGCCTGTACTCCAACACCGGCGAGGGCCTGCACCGCTTCGTCGACCCTGTCGACAACGAGGTCTATCTCTACTCGCAGTTCGAGACGGCCGACGCCAAGCGGATGTTCGCCTGCTTCGATCAGCCCGATCTGAAGGCCACGTTCGATGTCCGGGTCACCGCGCCCTCGCACTGGCAGGTGATCTCCAACGGGGCGACCACCAGCGCCGATCCCGAGGGGGCGGCCACCGTGCACACGTTCGCCACCACGCCGAAGATGAGCACCTACCTGGCGGCGTTGATCGCCGGACCGTACGCGGTGTGGCGCGACGCGTACACCGACTCCCACGGCGAGATCCCGCTGGGCATCTTCTGCCGGGCCTCGCTGGCCGAGTTCATGGATGCCGACCGGCTTTTCACCGAGACCAAGCAGGGTTTCGGCTTCTACCACGAGAACTTCGGAACGCCGTACGCGTTCGGCAAGTACGACCAGCTGTTCGTGCCCGAGTTCAACGCGGGCGCCATGGAGAACGCCGGTGCGGTGACCTTCCTCGAGGACTACGTCTTCCGGTCCAAGGTGACCCGGGCCTCCTACGAGCGTCGCGCCGAGACCGTGCTGCACGAGATGGCCCACATGTGGTTCGGCGATCTGGTCACCATGCAGTGGTGGGACGACCTGTGGCTCAACGAGTCCTTCGCCACGTTCGCGTCGGTGCTCTGCCAGGCCGAGGCCACCGAATACGACACGGCGTGGACCACTTTCGCCAACGTGGAGAAGTCGTGGGCCTACCGCCAGGATCAGCTGCCCTCGACCCATCCGGTCGCCGCCGACATCCCGGACCTCGCTGCCGTCGAGGTCAACTTCGACGGCATCACCTACGCCAAGGGCGCCTCGGTGCTCAAGCAGCTGGTGGCCTACGTCGGGCTCGAAGAGTTCCTGTCCGGTTTGCGCGACTATTTCCGCGACCACGCCTTCGCCAACGCCACATTCGGCGATCTGCTGGGCGCACTGGAGAAGTCCTCGGGGCGTGACCTGTCCGGTTGGGGCCAACAATGGCTCAAGACAACGGGTTTGAACACTCTCCGGGCCGACTTCGACGTGGACGGATCGGGTGCCTTCACCCGGTTCGCCATCTCCCAGTCCGGTGCAGCGCCCGGAGCCGGCGAGACCCGGGTGCACCGGCTGGCCATCGGCATCTATGACGACGACAACTCCGGCAAGCTCGTCCGCGTGCACCGCGAGGAACTCGACGTCGAGGGCCCGATCACGGAAGTTCCAGCCCTGGTGGGCATTTCACGCGGCAAGCTGATCCTGGTCAACGACGACGACCTGACCTACTGCTCGCTGCGGCTGGACCCGGCCTCGCTGTCGACCGTGCTGTCGCGGATCGCCGACATCGCCGATCCGCTCCCCCGCACGCTGGCGTGGTCGGCAGCCTGGGAGATGACCCGCGAGGCCGAGATGAAGGCGCGCGACTTCGTCGCCCTGGTGATGAGCGGGGTGCACGCCGAGACCGAGGTCGGTGTCGCCCAGCGGCTGCTGATGCAGGCGCAGACCGCGCTGAGCTCCTACGCCGATCCCGCCTGGGCCGCCGAAATCGGCTGGCCGGCGTTCGGGGATGCACTGCTCGATCTGGCCCGCACCTCCGCGCCGGGTTCCGATCACCAACTCGCGTTCGTGAACGCGCTGTGCAGCTCGGTGCTCTCGCCGAACCACGTGGCCGTGCTGTCGACACTGCTCGACAACGAGCCGGCCGCGGTGAACATGACCGGCCTGGTGATCGACACCGATCTGCGCTGGCGGATCGTGACCGCACTGGCCCGCACCGGCGACGTCGATGCCGACGGACCCGAGACGCCGTTCATCGACGCCGAGGCCGACAACGATCCGACCGCGGCCGGCAAGCGCCAGGCCGCTGCGGCCTCGGCCGCCCGCCCACAGGACGAAGTGAAGTCCGCGGCGTGGGAGCAGGTCATCGAGGACGACACGATCGCCAACATCACCACCCGCGCGATCGTCGGCGGTTTCGTGCAGCCCGGCCAGTCCGAGCTGCTGGCGCCCTTCACGACCCGTTACTTCGCGGCGATCTCCGGGGTGTGGGAGCGACGGTCCAGCGAGGTCGCACAGACCGTGGTGATCGGTCTGTACCCGTCGTGGGACATCAGCCAGAACGGGCTTGACGCAGCGGACGCATTCCTGTCCGACCCCGAGGTGCCGCCCGCACTGCGCCGCCTGGTGATCGAGGGCCGCGCCGGTGTGGAGCGCTCGCTGCGCGCTCGCGCCTTCGACGTCAGCTAGCCCACCTGCACCGCGAGCGTGCGTGTCTGCTGCCCGACACGCCGTGTCTGAGCAGCATTCTGCGCACGCTCGCGGGCCATACGCTGTGCCGATGGCGGTCAGTCGAACCCGCGCGGCCCGGGCCGCCCGCAAACGCAAGCGCCGGATGGACCTCGTGGTGCACGACCTCACCGACGAGCAATGGGATGCCATCAAGACGGCGTGGGGCGGGTGCGCCTACTGCACCAGCACGACCGGTCCGTTCCAGAAGGACTGCGTCATGGCGATCTCGCGCGGCGGGCGCTACACCCTGGACAACGTGGTGCCTGCCTGCGCCTCGTGCAACGCCAGCAAGTGCAACTTCGAGGTCAGCACCTGGATGCGCCGCAAACGGCTCGACGAGCGTGCGTTCCTGACGCGCTATGTGGAGATCCGCAACAGCCTGACCGGCTAGGCAAGCCCGCAAAATGCAGCGAGCGTGCGTGGCCGTCTGATGACAACCACGCACGCTCGGTGACAGGTACGGAAAAATCAGGCAGGAGAAACGCCGGCCGACAGCACGCGTACCGCGCTGATCAGACCGTCGATCAAATTGCCCTCCTTGAAGGAGGCGGCAGCCGCCGAGACGCCCAGCGGAGCGGCCTCTTCGATGCCGCGGCCCTTGACGTCGGCGCCGTAGACCACCTCGATCGCGTGCTGGTCGGGTGAGACCGCGAGCAGCACCGCGTTGTTGGGGGTGGGCACCTTGGCCAGGATTTCGCGGGCCGCGGCGGCGGTGTCCGCGCCGAGGTCACCGATGTAGATGGCGAACCGGGCCTTGGCCGCACGCGAGCCGTACTTCAGCGCGTCGTCGAGCACGACCAGGTCCATCGTCGGGAACGGGTAGTGCACCGAGAGCTCACCGGGCTCGGTGACCCCGGAGATCCGGCCGCTGTAGGTCAGGGCGTAGCCGTAGGGCAGCTCCAGATCGGAGGAAGTCAGCGTCGAAACTTCACCACTTGCCACTTGCGCCGCCTCCGATCGTCACACCGTGTGAATCATGCCCACCGTGCCCGTGATCCTGCGGCTCCTCGGCAGCCCACAGGATGGGCTCGTGGGTCCACGGATCGGACATCTTGTAGGTAGCCGGATGCGGTCCCTTGCGGGTCAGGTAGATCAACGCCAGAACCACGAACAACAACAGCGGAACCCCTCCGAGGAGGGAATGGGTAAGTGCTGTGCTCACGCGCAAACCGTATCAGCCGCAATGCGGCGACGCGTCGAGAGTGCCCAGCAAGTCGGGCATCAGGCGGCGCCCTCGCCCAGATAGCGCACCCAGGCCGGGTCGAGCTCCTTGATCGTCGACAACAGCCGCCAGTGCTGGCCCTTCGGCGGCATCGGTACGCACCGCAGTGACCAGCCCAGTTCGGCCAGCAGGCGGTCGGCCTTGCGGTGGTTGCACGGCGCGCACGCCGCCACGCAGTTCTCCCAGGAGTGCTCGCCGCCGCGGCTACGCGGGATCACGTGGTCGACGGTGTCGGCACGCCCGCCGCAGTACGCGCAGCGGAAGCGGTCACGGTGCATGAGCGCAGCCCGGGTCATCGGGATGCGGGCCCGGTAGGGCACCCGAACGAAGGTGCGCAGCCGGATCACCGAGGGCACCACGATGGTCCGGGTGGCCGAGTGGATGACCGGTCCCGACGGGTCGTCGTGCACGACGTCGGCTTTGCCACACATCACCATGATCACCGCGCGCCGCAGCGGCAGCGCCGTCAGCGGTTCGTAGGTGGAGTTGAGCAGCAGCACCCGGCGCCGCCCCCACAGGGAGGCGTCAGGGGTGGTCGTCGGCAGTGCCTCGACGCTGTGCAGGGGGCGATTTGGCACATGGGGTCCCGATGGGCCGGGAATGTGGCCGGTCCGTCGCATATGGCTTTTTTTGCTGTGCGCCATGGAGCCTCCGAGGAGACAGTCCACCATGGATCCTGCGGATACGCACGAAAATTCTTTGTGTGTTCGCAGGTCAGTCCAATGAACACCAGGTGACCACGGTGCTGTGACCGGCGCCGACGTGCCGTCGGGCCACAATGGACCACAATGAACGACGTGACGCAGGTGCAGCGATCTTTCTACGACGAAGTCGGTGGGCACGAGACTTTCGCGACGATCGTGTCGCGGTTCTACGAGTTGGTGCGTGAGGACGAGATCCTGCTGCCGCTGTATCCCGAGGACGACATCGACGGCGCCGAGGAGCGGCTGCGGATGTTCCTCGAGCAGTACTGGGGTGGGCCGCGGACGTACTCCGACCAGCGTGGCCACCCACGGCTGCGGATGCGGCACGCCCCGTTCCGGATCGGGTACCTCGAGCGCGACGCCTGGTTGCGCTGCATGCACACCGCGGTCGCCTCGATCGACTCGGCGACGCTGGACGACCCGCATCGCCGCGCGTTGCTCGATTACCTGAACATGGCCGCAGACTCGATGGTGAACTCGGCGTTCTGACATGCGCCGGTGGTGGGCAGACGCGGTTTTCTATCAGGTCTATCCCCGCTCGTTCGCCGACAGCAACGGTGATGGCGTCGGTGACCTCGACGGGGTGAGTGCCGGCCTGGACCATCTTGCGGCGCTCGGTGTCGACGCCCTGTGGCTCAACCCGGTGATGGTGTCGCCGATGGCCGACCACGGCTATGACGTCGCCGACCCGCGCGATGTCGACCCGCTGTTCGGCGGCATCGACGCCTTGGATCGCCTGCTCGATGCCGCTCACGCCCGCGGGATCCGGGTCACCATGGACCTGGTGCCCAACCACACCAGTTCGGCACACCCGTGGTTCGTCCAGGCCCTGGCCGATCCGAGCCTTCGCGATCGCTACATCTTCCGCGACGGCCGCGGCCCGCGCGGTTACGCGCCGCCCAACAACTGGGTGTCGGTGTTCGGCGGCCCGGCATGGACCCGCGTCACCGAACCCGACGGCACCCCGGGCCAGTGGTATCTGCACCTGTTCGACCCCGCCCAGCCCGACCTGAACTGGAACCACCCCGAGGTGTTCGAGGATCTGGAGAAGACGCTGCGGTTCTGGCTCGATCGTGGGGTCGACGGGTTCCGTATCGACGTGGCCCACGGCATGGCCAAGCCACCCGAGCTGCCGGACATGGCCGTCACCGACACCGCGCTGCTGCGAAACAGCGACGACGATCCGCGATTCGACAACGACAGCGTGCACGACATCCACCGGTTCATCCGGACCGTCCTCGACGACTATCCCGACGCGGTGGCCGTCGGCGAGGTGTGGGTGCACGGCAACGAGCGCTTCGCCAAGTACCTGCGCCCCGACGAGCTGCACCTGGGTTTCAATTTCCGTCTGGTGCAAGCCGATTTCGACGCCAGCGAGGTCCACGACGCGATCGACAACGCGATCGCCGCGGCCAACCTCGCCGGTGCGACACCCACGTGGACCCTGTCCAACCACGACGTGGAACGCGAGGTCACCCGCTACGGCGGCGGACCCCGCGGAGTGGCGCGGGCGCGGGCGATGGCCCTGGTGATGCTGGCGCTGCCGGGTGCGGTATTCGTCTACAACGGCGAGGAACTCGGGCTGCCCAACGTCGACCTGCCTGACGAAGTACTCCAGGATCCGGTGTGGGAGCGCTCCGGTCACACCGAACGCGGTCGGGACGGGTGCCGGGTGCCGATGCCGTGGTCGGGTGACATACCGCCGTTCGGGTTCTCCTCGAGCGCCGACACCTGGCTGCCGATGCCCGCCGACTGGGCGTCGTTGACGGTGCAGCGTCAGCAGGCCGACCCGGCGTCGACGCTGGAGTTCTACCGGCGGGCCATCCGATTACGCTCCGGCCGTGCGGAATTCACCGGTAGCCGGATCGAGCTGTACACCGCCGGCGAGGTTCTGACGTTGCGGCGCGAAGGTGGCCTGATGTGCGTGCTCAACACCGGCGCGGGGCCGGCACCCTTGCCGCCCGGTGACGTGCTGCTGAGCAGTGGTGAGCTGACAGCGGGCCTGCTACCCGCCGACACCGCCGCCTGGCTGATCCAGCAGTAGGGCCTCAGCGCGCCGCCCGCAGGCGATCATCCAGCGTCGACATCAACTGGGCCACCGGGCTTCTGCCGGTCGGCGCGGCCGGATAGCGGCAGAGCACATCGACCAGGACCGGAGTGGCCCGCTGCACAGCCCGCCGCAGCGCGTTGTCCCGGGCTTCGGGGCCGCCATCGATCTCGGCTATCCGTGCGGTGTTCGCCGCGGCCCGCAGAATGTGGCCGACCTGATGAGCTTTCGCGATCGGATGCAGATAGGCGGCGGAGGCCGCGTCACCGGCTGCCTGCGCCGCCAGACGCGCGGCGTCGGTGTCGGCGCCCGCTGCTGCCCGGTGAGCATCCAGCGAGGCGACCCGCTGCTCCTGGCTTCTGGGCGCACCGTTGACGAACCGCCACGCAGCGGTGATGGCTGCTCGCGGCCGGGAGTCGCCGGGGTGAGTGCCCTCGAATACGCCGAGCACCTCTTCCGCCGTCTCGGTCACATGTCGAGCGACGACTCGCAACTCGTCCATGCTCAGCTCGAAGTCGTCCGATGTCACGTGGACCGCCCGGTGCTCAACCCAGGATCAGCGCGGCGCTGTCGCGACGGCGGTACACCGAGCCGAATCGGGCGTCGATGCGCAACCACGACGGGTGCGCGCGGACCCGGACGATCTCCTGCTCGCTGACCTCGCTACCCGTCTGCGGCAGAAACCCCATGGCCGTCAACGCGAAGACACATCGCATCGGCACGCCGACGCTGTGATCGCCTGCGCTGACGGCGATCACCTCCTGGTCGAGCAGCGAGACCGGCGGCCCGTGGGCGCTGCCGTGCTCGCGAGCCAGCGCACCGCCCTGCTGGGCCAAATCGAGCATCACCCGCGCCGGGATGTCGTCGAGGTGGACGAATCCGTCCTCGGGTGGCAGGCCACCGCGCCATGCCGAGTCCATCGGGAATCCGGGGTCGACGTATCCGTCTGCGGCAGAGGCTAATCCGGTCATCAGCGCGTCGGCTCCCGCCGACAGGTCCGACGGGCGCACCCGCCCGGTCACCACCCGGCTGGCCAGTACCTCCAGCCCGGTCGCCACCCAGGCCACGGCTGTGCCGCCGCTGCCCTGCCCGCCGGTGCGCTCCCGCAATCGCACCACCGCGGCGTCGTCCAACCGCAGGGCACGGTCGAGGAACGTCGCGAGATCCTCTCGGTCGCGCGGATCGTCGATCCACAGGCCGCGCTCCGAGATGGTCATCGCAGGTGGCTCTCCAGGTAGCCGCGCTGGTCGGCCGTCAGACGTTCCAGCCGTTGCTCGGCGATGTGTACCGCGGCCAGTTGGGTCTCGCCGATCACCGACGGCTTGGAGTCGGGTGCGGCATTCAGCGAGCGCACCTCGTAGCCGATGGTGAAGTCGACGGCCCGCACCCGCTTGGACCACATCGTCACCTGCAGCGGCGAGTCCACCAGCCGCAGCTGGCCCTTGTAGGAGATGTTGACCTCGGCGATCAGCAGGCCGATGGTCTCGATCGTGGCACCGAACGGCTCACGGAGAAACGGAATCCGGGCCTCTTCGAGAATCGTCACCATGGTGGCGTGATTGATGTGCCGGTACATGTCGATGTCCGACCAGCGCACATGCACCGGCGTTGTGAAGCTCACGCAGTTGTTCCCGTTCCACTCGTTCGTGTCATGCTGCGGATCTGCCGCGCCGCCACAGACAGCGTCGCCAGATCCTGCTCACCATCTTGGTATATCTCGGTCAGCGTGCGACGGGCGCGGGTCACCCGGGAGCTGTTGGTCAGCTCCCACTCGGCGATCTTCTCCTCGCCGGTCTCGTCGGGTTCGCCGACGGCGAGCACGTCGAAGCACAGGGCCCGAAGTGAGCCGTAGATGTCGTCGCGAATCGCCAACCGCGCCAAGGAATGCCAACGGTCGTCGCGGCCCAGCCGGGACACCGCGGTGAGCAGCCCGTCGGCACCCAGGCGATCCATCAGTGCGAAGTAGGTGTCCGCAACCTCCACGGCGTCACGGTCCACGATGTCGGAGATGTCGATCACGTCGAGCAGGCTGTACTGATAGAGCCCGGTCGCCACCGCATACGCGAGTTCGTCGGACACTCCTTGCGCGGAGAACTCCCCGGCCTCTTTCTCGACGATGGCCTTGTCGTCGCCCCGCAGCCATTGCGGCATGTGCGGTCGCAGGTCGGACACCTTCGCGGCGAACCGGTTGATCTCCGCGCCGACTGCCAGTGGCTGCGGACGGTAGTTGAGCAGCCAGCGCCCGGCCCGGTCTACCAGCCGGCGCAGATCCAGGGTCATCCGGTCGGTCACGAACACCGGGACGCCTTCGTCGCCGGCGGCCCGGATCTGGCGCCACACCTTGCCGATCCCGAAGATGGCGTCGGTGGCGACATAGCTGCGCACCGCGTCCACCGGGCCGACGCCGACATCCTCGGTGATGCGGTAGGCGTAGCTGATCCCGCTCGTGTCGACGAGATCGTTGACGAGCATGGTGGTGACGATCTCCCGGCGCAGTTGGTGCGACCGGATCTCACCGGTGAACTGTTGGCGCAGCTTCTCCGGGAAATATCTCGGCAGCCGGGACGCGAACACCTCCTGCTCGGGCAGGTCGCTGGCCATCACGTCATCTTTGAGATTGAGTTTGACGTGGGCCATCAGGGTGGCCAACTCCGGTGAGGTCAAACCGATTCCGGCATCGGCGCGCCGCCTGATCTCCTTCTCCGAGGGCAGCGCCTCCAACTCGCGGTTGAGTCCGCGGTTGGCCACGAACTCCTTGATCATCCGGGCGTGCACCGAGAGCATGCTCGCGGCGTTGGCCCGGCTGGTCCCCATCAGGTCGTTCTGGTCCTTGTTGTCGGTGAGCACGAGGACACCGACCTCGTCGGTCATCGACAGCAACAACTCGGTGCGTTCCGCGGGATCGACCTTGCCCGCGGTGACCAGCGAGTCGATCAGGATCTTGATGTTGACCTCGTGGTCGGAGCAGTCCACGCCCGCGGAGTTGTCCAGCGCATCGGTGTTGATCCGTCCGCCGGCCAGGTCGAATTCGATGCGCCCGAGCGACGTCACACCCAGGTTGCCGCCTTCGCCGATGACCTTGGCCCGCACCTCGTTTCCGCACACCCGGATCTGGTCGTTGGCGCGGTCGCCGACGTCGGCCTCGGTCTCGGCCTTCACGTAGGTGCCGATACCGCCGTTCCACAGCAGGTCCACCGGCGCCTTGAGAATGGCCTTCATCAAGGCGGGTGGCGTGAGTTCGGCTGTGTCACCGTCGATCCCAAGTGCCTCGCGGGCCTGCGGGCTGATCGGGATGGACTTCTGCTGACGGCTGAAGACGCCGCCGCCCTCGCTGATCAGCTTGGTGTCGTAGTCCTCCCAGCTGGACCGCGGCAGCGCGAACAGGCGCTTGCGCTCCACCCAGGACACCGCCGCGTCCGGGTTGGGATCGACGAAGATGTGCCGGTGGTCGAAGGCTGCGATCAGCCTGATGTGCTTCGACAGCAGCATGCCGTTGCCGAACACGTCACCGCTCATGTCGCCGACGCCGACGACGGTGAAGTCCTGGCTCTG
The DNA here is from genome assembly GCF_048282725.1 of Mycobacterium sp. 48b. Taxonomy (NCBI): domain Bacteria; kingdom Bacillati; phylum Actinomycetota; class Actinomycetes; order Mycobacteriales; family Mycobacteriaceae; genus Mycobacterium; species Mycobacterium sp. 48b. Next base: position 2,982,442 of record NZ_JBLVUL010000001.1, on the reverse strand, counting down.
GGTGTCCACCCCCATCTCTCGGAAGTGCCGCTTCACCGACTCCCACGCCCCCTTGGCGGTGATGCCCATGGCCTTGTGGTCGTAACCGATGGAACCGCCCGAGGCGAACGCGTCGCCCAGCCAGAACCCGTAGGACTTGGCGACCTCGTTGGCGATGTCGGAGAACGTGGCCGTGCCCTTGTCGGCCGCGACCACCAGATAGGCGTCCTCCCCGTCGCGGCGCACCACATCGGGCGGAGTGACGACGGCACCGGTCCCCTTGTCGACGTTGTCGGTCACGTCGAGCAGTCCGGAGATGAAGAGTTGGTAGCACGCAACGCCTTCGGCGCGCGTCGCCTCGCGGTCCACGGCGGCGTCGCCGGTCAGCTCGGGCGGTCGTTTGACGACGAAACCGCCCTTGGCCCCGACCGGGACGATGACCGCGTTCTTCACCGCCTGGGCCTTGACGAGACCGAGGATCTCGGTGCGGAAGTCCTCACGGCGGTCCGACCAACGCAGCCCGCCGCGGGCCACGAACCCGAACCGAAGATGCACGCCCTCGACCCGCGGCGAGTACACGAAGATCTCGAACTTGGGCCGCGGCAGCGGCAGCTCGTTGATCAGGCCGGGGTTCAGCTTCATCGCCACCACACCGCGTTGCCGCGCCGAACTCGGCTGCTGCACGAAGTAGTTGGTACGCAGCGTGGCCTGGATCAGGGTGGCGAAGGCACGCAGCACCCGGTCGGTGTCCAGGCTGACCAGGGCGTCGATGTCGGCGGCGACGGCCGCGGCCGCTCCCTGGGCGTCCCGGGAGCTCGCGGTGTCCTCGGACGGGTCGAACAGCGCTTCGAAAAGTTGCACCAAAGACCGTGTGGTGTGGGGGTTCTCGTTGACCACCGACTCGATGTGCGACTGGCTGTAGGGAAAACCCGCCTGGCGCAGGTATTTCGCGTAGGCGCGCAGGATGACGACCTGCTGCCAGGTCAGATCCGCGCGCAGCACCAGTTCGTTGAACCGGTCCACCTCTACCCACCCGTGCCAGATGGCGGTCACCGCGTCGGCGAACCGCTGGGCGGTGGCCTCCCGCGAGGCCGCGTCGGGTTCATCGGGGATACCGCGCTGCCTGGCGACCTTGAACTGGTAGATCCAGACCGGCAGGCCGTCGGCCCGGCGCACGGTGTACGGACGCTCCTCGAGGACCACGACACCCATCGACTGCAGCATCGGCAACAGCTCGCTCAGTGAGGCCGACTGTCCGCCGAGGTACCAGGTGAGCTGGGCCGGCCCGTCGTCCCCGCCTTCGGCGAACACCAACTTCACCGAATTGTCCTGCAGCCCTTCGATGATCGCGATATCTCCGATGGCATCCGCCGGCGGGACAGCCTGTTTGTAGTCTTCCGGGAACGCCGTCGCGTAGTGCTCGACGGCGGCGGGGCTGAGCGACGCGTGCGCCGCGGCGCTGGTCATCCGGTCGCCCCAGTTGCGGGTCGCCTCGGTCAGCAGGTTCTGGATCCGGTTCTCGTTCTCGGTGGAGGTGTCCACACTGTGCGAAACCGTGCCGTCGGGCAGCCGGACCGTGAAATGAACTACCGCCCAGGGTGATTCGCTGACCCTGGCGGAGTAGTCGATGCTCTCACCACCGAGTTCGCGCACGAGGATGTCCTGCATCTCCAGGCGCACCGCGGTGGTGTAGCGGTCTCGCGGCAGGTACACCAGGCAGGACACGAAGTGCGCCAGTTGGTCCGCGCGCAGGAACAGCAGAGTACGGCGCCGCGACCCCAGGTCCACCACGGTCAGCGCCATGTCCAGCAGCTGCTTGGAGCTCAGCGCGAACAGCTCGGGGCGCGGGATGGTCTGGACGATGTCGCGCAGCAGCTGGGCGGGATGGCTGGGATCGCGCCGCGCCATGGCCAGCGCCTCCTCGACCCGCCGCGAGATCAACGGGATGTCCAGCACGTTGGCGTTCATCGCGGCCATGGTGAACAGGCCCACGAACCGGTGCTCGACGATGCGGGCCCCGCTCTCGCGCACCACGACGATGTAGGGGTAGGCGCCGTAGCGCACATAGCTCGGCATCGTCGCCTGGGCCAGCACCATCAGGTCGTCGGGTGCGGTCAGCGGCGGGAGTACGTCGTCGCGCAGCTTGAGCACGCCGAGCCGGCTGGCCGGATCCACCGCGGCCTGCCCGTCCCCGATCACACACTGCTGGTAGCCGAGCAGCACGAAGTGGCCGTCTGACAGCCAGCGCAGCAGCGCGGCGACGTCGCGACGGTCGGCGTTGGGAAATCGGCCCTCGACATCGGTGGCCACATCGTTGGCCAGGGCGTGCAACGCGGCGCCCATGGCCGCGGAGTCCAGCCCGATCTGGCGGGCCTCGGCGAGCACCCCGGGCAACAGCCCGACCACCTCGGTGAGCGCCGGACCGTCGGCCGCCCCGCTGACCGGGACCAGGATCCAGCACTCATCGACGCCGTCGACGCCGGTGGCCTCGGCCGCGGGCTGGAAATCGAGCAGCACCCCGTCGGCGTCGCGGTGCACCCGGAAGACCGGGTTCATGATGGCCGGGTAGGCGATGCCGTGGCGGTGCAGCAGCACCGTCACCGAGTCGACCAGCATCGCGGCCTGCTCGGTGACGATCTGCAGCGCCGGACCGGAGTCACCGTCGCCCGGATACACGTAGACCTTGGTCTCCCCCGGTGCCCGCTGGCCGCCCAACGCGTAGTGGGCCGCCAGCGTGGCATCGGAGACCAGTCGTTCGGCCACCGTGGCCTGAGGGCCGGTGGCCGCGACGCCCGGCGCGTCGGCCTGCGGAGCCCGGTAGGTGGACAGGAAGGCCACAGCGAGCCGGTGGATCACCTCAGGCGGGGCCTGCGAGCCATCCCGGCCGCTAATTCCCTGTCCCCGAAGAGCTCCCGGTTCGGCCGTCATACGGATCACTCCCTACTCACGCCCATGCACCGGCATTGGTGCATAGCTGCGACATTAGTAGCGTCACCGAGCCCGCTGCTCCGTTTATCCCGTCACGGGTCAGTCGCGGGTCAGTCTCCGGTGCGTCACCCGGTGCGGACGTGCTGCTTCGGCGCCGAGACGCTGGATCTTGTTCTCTTCGTAGGCACCGAAGTTGCCCTCGAACCAGAACCACTTGGCCTCGTTGTCGTCGTCGCCCTCCCACGCCAGGATGTGCGTGCAGGTGCGGTCCAGGAACCACCGGTCGTGGCTGATCACCACGGCGCAGCCGGGGAACTGCTCCAGCGCGTTCTCCAGCGACGACAGGGTCTCGACGTCGAGGTCGTTGGTCGGTTCGTCGAGCAGGATCAGGTTGCCGCCCTCTTTGAGGGTCAGCGCCAGGTTCAGCCGGTTGCGCTCACCACCGGACAACACACCCGCGGGCTTCTGCTGATCCGGTCCCTTGAACCCGAACGCCGACACGTAGGCGCGCGACGGGATCTCGTTCTGGCCGACCTCGATGTAGTCGAGCTTGTCGGAGACGACCTCCCAGACCGTCTTCTTGGGGTCGATACCGGCGCGGCTCTGGTCGACATAGGACAGCTTGACCGTGTCGCCAACCTTGACGGTGCCACTGTCGGGCTGTTCGAGTCCCACGATGGTCTTGAACAACGTGGTCTTGCCGACGCCGTTGGGGCCGATGACGCCGACGATGCCGTTGCGCGGCAGCGTGAACGACAGGTCCTTGATCAGCTGACGGCCTTCGAACCCCTTGTCCAGGTGCTCGACCTCGACGACCACGTTGCCCAGCCGTGGCGGGGTCGGGATCTGGATCTCTTCGAAGTCGAGCTTCCGGGTCTTCTCCGCTTCGGCGACCATCTCCTCGTACCGGCCGAGGCGGGCCTTGTTCTTGGCCTGACGAGCCTTGGCGCCCGAGCGGACCCAGGCCAGCTCGTCCTTGAGCCGCTTCTGCAGCTTCTGGTCCTTCTTGCCCTGGACCTCCAGGCGCTCGGCCTTCTTCTCCAGGTAGGTCGAGTAGTTGCCCTCGTACGGGTAAGCCCGGCCGCGGTCGAGTTCGAGGATCCACTCGGCCACGTTGTCCAGGAAGTACCGGTCGTGGGTGACCGCCAGGATGGCGCCCTTGTAGTTGGCGAGGTGCTGCTCGAGCCACAGCACGCTCTCGGCGTCGAGGTGGTTGGTCGGCTCGTCGAGCAGCAGCAGGTCCGGCTTGCTCAGCAGCAGCTTGCACAGCGCGACGCGGCGGCGCTCACCACCGGACAGGTGGGTGACCGGCTCGTCCGGCGGCGGGCAGCGCAGCGCGTCCATGGCCTGCTCAAGCTGGGAGTCGATGTCCCAGGCGTCGGCGGCGTCCAGCTCCTCCTGCAGGTGGCCCATCTCTTCCATGAGCTCATCGGTGTAGTCGGTGGCCATCAGCTCGGCGACCTCGTTGTACCGGTTGAGCTTGGCCTTGATGGCCACGCCGGCCTCGACGTTCTCGCGAACGGTCTTGGTCTCGTCGAGCTGCGGCTCCTGCATCAGGATGCCGACGGAGGCGCCGGGCGCCAGCAGCGCGTCGCCGTTGTTGGCGTGGTCGATGCCGGCCATGATCTTCAGCACACTCGACTTACCGGCCCCGTTGGGACCGACGACGCCGATCTTCGCGCCGGGCAGGAAGTTCAGGCTGACGTCGTCAAGGATGACCTTGTCGCCGTGCGCCTTGCGAACCTTGCGCATCGTGTAGATGAATTCGGCCATGCCGTGATGTGCCTTTCTGAAACTCTTCGGGGATATCGGATGGGCGCTCGCGCGAAAGGTCGCGTCAAGCCCAACTCACTCGCGCCCATCCTATGCGCGCCCGAAACCCGCTAAGCCGACAGTGGCAGGTCGCCCTCGTCCGGCTCGGTTTCCGCGCCGTCGTCCGAGCCGCTGGGCTCGGGCGCGGGGACCGACACGGGCTTCGGCAACGGCGCCACCTTGGCGGTGCAGCGGGACAGATCGGGTCCGACCGCGCTGGCCCGCACCTCCACCGAGGACCGGCGCACACCCTCTTTGTCTTCGTACTCATCGGTGTGGACATGCCCGACCACGATCACGGCGTCGCCCTTCATCAGAGAGGCGCTGGTGCCGGTGGCGAGATTTCCCCAGCAGTTGACCGTGACGTAGAGCGAGTTGCCGTGCTCCCAGTTGCCGTCGGGCATGCGGCGCCGCGAATTGCTGGCCACCCGGAACTTGTACAGCTCCTGATCGCCGAATCGCCGCCGGACGGGGTCGGTGATGATGTTGCCCACGATCGTGAACGGGGTCTCGAACATTTCTGGTTCCTTTCGCTTCATCCAATGCGGTGGCCGGCGCCGAAGCGGCGCGGCCGCCTTACGCAGCCATTGACCGCCGGACCCCCGACGCGCGGCTGGCATGCGGACCCGACGAAACCGTCGGCTGTGGATGAAACGCAGGCTGGGGATAACTCCGGTGGCTAGCCGGAGGGGTGGTCGCGCCGCGCCATCTCGGCGAGCATCGCGTTGTAGGCCGCCAGATCGGCGTCGTCATCGCGGTCGGCGGCCCGGTCGAGCCGCTTGGCGGTGCGCTGATCGCTGCGCCGCCATTGGATGAGCAGTGCCAGCATCACGATGACCAGCGGGACTTCGCCGGCCGCCCACGCGATGGCGCCGCCGAGGTGCTGGTCCCCGAGCAGGTCGTTGTGCCACGGCAGTTGCAGTGACCGGTAGAAGCTCTCGCCGAGCACGTTCGTCATGCCCATCATCACCACACCGAAGAACGCGTGCAGCGGTAGCGAGGCGAACACCATCCCGATCTTGACCAGGTGCGGGACGGGCCTCGGGGTCGGGTCCACGCCGATGACGACCCAGTAGAACAGGTAGCCCGAGAGCAGGAAGTGCACGTTCATCAGGATGTGCGCGGCGTGGTTGCTGACCGCGGCGTCGAAGATGCCGCCGAAGTACAGGCCGTAGAACCCGGCCACGAACAGCACGGTCGCGACGATCGGATGGGTCAGGAACTGCGACACCCTGGAGTGCAGCGCGGCCAGCAGCCATTCTCTGGGGCCGGGTGGCGAACCGCGGCCCGCGGTCGGCAGCGCCCGCAGGGCCAGGGTCACCGGGGCACCCAGCACCAGGAGAACCGGAACCAGCATGGACAGCAGCATGTGGGCGATCATGTGCATGCTGAACATCGCCGGCATGTAACGACCGAGCCCCGACGACGTGGTGAAGAGCAGGACCGCGCAGCCGAGCAGCCAGGCGAACGTGCGGCCCACCGGCCAGGCGTCACCGCGTCGGCGCAGCCGGTACACGCCGGCCAGGTACATCGCCGCACCGACGATCGCCGCGGTTCCGAACAGCAGGTCGAATCGCCAGTCGAACAACACCCGGGCGACGGTCGGCGGCCCGGCGAAGTCGTATCCGATCGCGACCTCGGTGGCGGTCGGGACCCTCGGCTCGGGCGGCGGCGGGGTGCGTCCCAGCCCGACGGCGATACCGAATGTGGCGCCGAACAGCACGGCCTCGGTCAGCGCCAATCGGATGAGGGGCTTGCGCGCCCCGGGGTCGGCGGCCAGCGCGGTCAGGCTGACCCGACGCTGCCGCCAGCCCAGCACGCCGAGCAGGCTGAGTGCGACGAGCTTGGCCACCAGCAACCAGCCGTAGGTGGTGCGCACCAGATCAGGCAGCTGGATCCGCACCAGCGCGTTGAGCACACCGCTGAGGGCCATCGCGACGAAGCACCACAGGGCCAGCGCCGAGAAGCGGCGTGCCGCCAGCGCGGTGCTCGGGCCGTCACCCCCGGTCCCCGTACCGGCCCGGATCGCGTGGGCCAACAACGCCAGCAGCCCGCCGGCCCACAACGCGGCGGCGACCAGGTGGATGAACAGGCTGTTGGTGGCCAGATCGTGGGCGCCGCCTGCCGACGAATGACCGGTCAGCACCAGCGGCATCAACGTCAGCAGGGACCCGGCCAGCAACACCGGCGTCCACCCCCACCGCAGCACCGGCAGGCTGGCGATGGTGACGGCGGCCGCCAGGAGCGCCGTCCACCGCCAGGCGACGGCGACGTCGACCAGGCCGGCCGCCGACCACACGTCGACCGGGGCGAGATGGTCGAACAACGGCTGCCCGGACACGTCCGAGACCGTCAGCGGGACCAGCAGCGCTGCGCACACCGTCCACACCCCCGAGGCGGCGGAGCCGAGCCGCAGAGCCCGGTAACCGGCGACATCGAGCACGCCGTTGGACTGGGGTGCTGCCAGGAATGCCGCGAACAGGAAAGAACCCACCGCGACGACGGCGGCGATCTCACCGGCGGCCCGGACGAACGGCAATCCGTAGGTGGTGACCGGGCCGGGATCGGGCAGGCCGGTGGCGGTCAGGGCGTCGGCCAGCGACAGCGCCCCGATGCCTGCGGCGATCGCACCCGCCAACAGCCCCACGCCGACGAGCACGGGCCACACCACGCTGTTGCGCACACCGGATGCGGCCACCTGGCCGGCAGAAGTCATGGTGCAAGGGTATGGCGTGGGCTCCTCCGCACCCTCAGGCGTCGCCTAGCTGGACGGACCCCGCACGACCCGACGCTGCTTCTCCCGGATGTAGAACTGCTCACGCGCGATCTCGTCGACCTTGTCCATGTCGGCGACGACCCCGCGCAGTTCGTCGCGGAAGGCGTTGCGACGTGCCTGCAGGTCGGGGCCCTTGACCAGGAGGTTCTGGTCGGCGGCCACCTGCCGCGCGGTGGCGAACAGCAATGCCGAGACCGACTCGTTGCTGGTCACCCGCCCTTGGGCGACATACTGGCGCCCGACACCGAGCGCCCGCTTGGTCAGATCCCGCTCCCCGATCTCGGCGGGCGCGTCGCGCAGCACGTCCGCGACGATCGCGTAGGCCTCGAAGAACGGTCGCAGCATGGCGCCCACCAGCAGCGGTTGCTTGCCCCGCAGCATTCGATAGATCTCGTCGCGCCCGGCGGAGACCCTGTCTTCCCAGTTCTCGTACCAGGACATCTCTTCGGCGACGTTGTCGCGGAAGGCCTCCGAATCGGCGAAGTAGAAATCGAACTTGAGCAGGTCACGCAGCCGCATCACCTGATCCCAGAACGCCTGCAACGGGTCACCGGAGACGCGGGCGGCGTGCGCCAGGGCCAGTTCGACGATGGAGGTCTCCTGGAAGGCATGGATCAGGGAGTTGCGGTAGAACGCGGCCTCCAATTCGTCCTCGGGGGCGATCCGCCACACCGGCTCACGGCCACTGTCGACCAACGTCACCGGGTGCCCGCCGGAGAGGGCGTCGACGGCCGAGCGCACGCCCTCGGCGGTCCGCAGCCGCAGCGCGCTGTTGGTCATCGGGGTGTTCTTGCGCTCCAGGTAATCCAGGGAGTCCTGCAGCGTGTGGTGCAGCTGATCGAGGGTCAGTGCGACCCCGCGGGCGCCCAGCAGCAGCGCCGAGACCAGGTTCGTCGCGGTGACCGGGGTGACCCGCAGAATCCGCCACGCCACCTCGAAGGCCATCTTCTGCATCGCCAGGCGTTTGGCCGCCTCGTCGTGGGCCATGTCGCCGCCCGGCTCACCGAGGTGTTCACGCATCGAAACCGCTTCCGGGAAGCGGACATAGATCTTGCCGTAGTTGCGCTCGCCCTGCGCCTTGATGAAGTTGTACAGCCAGCTCAAGCCCTCGGGCGTCTTCTCCCCGCCCCGGGCGTACGCGGCGTACTCGGCGGTCTCGTGCAGCTGGTCGAAACTGATCGACACCGGCTGCAACAGGATGTCGTCACTGCGGCCGTCGAGGTAGGCGTTGGCGACATAGGCGAGCAGGCCGAGCTTGGGCGGCAACATCTTTCCGGTCCGTGACCGGGTGCCCTCGATCGACCAGTTCAGGTTGAAGCGCTTCTCCACGATGTAGCCGACGTACTGGCGGAGCACGTACTTGTACAGCGGATCATCGAGCTTGCGGCGCAGGAAGATGACGCCGGAATGCCGGAACAGCGGACCCATCAGGCCGAACGACAGGTTGATTCCGGCGAAGGTGTACACCGGTGGAAGCCGGTTCTCCTGCATGGCCACCGGGACGATGACCCCGTCGAGGTAGGACCGGTGCGAGAACAGCAGCACCGCCGGATGCTGTTCCAGGGCATGACGCATCGACTCGATCTCGGAACGGTCGTAGTCGATGCGCGGATCGAATCCACGGCTGAAGATGGCTCGGCCCAGGGTCGGGATCAGATCCACCGAGAACCGGCTCCACCCCGTGGAGAGCTCGTCGAGCATCTCCCCCGCCTTCTCCACCGTCGCGCCCGGGATCTGTTCCAGGCCTTGACGGAAGCGCGCCGAGTCGAGCATCTCCGGTTTGACCAGCCGCGGCGACTTGTATTCGGGGCCCAGCAGGCGCAGCTCCACCCGCTCGATTGCCAGCACCGCCCGGCGGAGGACGAATCGTGCGAATTCCCTTGGGTTTTCCGCGACCGTGGTCTCGCTCCACTGCTTGCGCAGCTCCGATACCGTGGCCGGTTCGCCGGCGACGATCCGGGCCCGCGTCGGGTTCTTGCGCAGGATGCGCCGCTGCAGGATCTCCGGCGGCCGGTAGGTGTCGCGGCCCGAGATCAGCCCGACCACCTTCAACCGGGTGGGTAACCCGCCGGGCACCCAGAACACCCGGACCGGAACCACCAGCCGGTCCTCGTCCGATTCCAGCTCCTCGACCAACCGGGCCACCGCACCGGGGGCGGGTTCGTCGGTGGCCGGCAGCTGAAGCACCTCGACGGTCGTGTCGGGGTGTTCGCGCCGCTGCGCCTTGAGCCAGTCGTTGAGCAGTTCGAGCTCGGCCGGTGACGACACCGACGCGAGCACCAGCGCGTCGTCAGTGGTGCTGAAGCTGGGGTAGTCATCGATCCCCGTGGTCACGGTCGGCCCTTGGGGGTCCGCGGCGACGGGGTATCCGATTTGGGCTCAGTCTTTTTCGCGGGAGCCTTTTTCGCGGGAGCTTTCTTCGCCGGTGCCTTCTTGGCGACCCGGCGGGGTGCGGCTTTCGCGGCCGGCGTGGCGCGGGAGTAGATGTCGAACACCGGCAATTCGCCCTCCGGCCAGGATTTCAGCGTGTCGAGGTAGATCTGGCGAACCTCGGCGATGCGGTCGGAGAGGTTCTCGACGGTCCAATCGTCGACGGGTATCGGCGGGTACACCGCGACGTCCACCCTGCCGGGGTTGAACGTGCTGGAATCGCGGGCCGCGATCACCTCGGCGTTGCGGATCACGATCGGCACGATCGGAATGCCCGCAGCCATCGCGATGCGGAAGGGGCCCTTCTTGAACGGGCCGACCTCGACGGTGTCGAGCCGGGTGCCCTCGGGAGCGATCAGGATCGACAGACCTTTGCGGGCAAGCTCTTCGATCCGGTGCAGGCTTTCGACGGCTTTCTCCGGATCGTCGCGGTCGATGAACGCCGCATCCATCACCTTGCCCAGTGGACCCATCAGCGGGTTGCGCTCCAGCTCCTTCTTCCCGACGCCGGTGAAGTCGACCCCGACCAGCCGGCCCGCGATCATCGGGTCGGCCTGGTTGCGGTGATTGAAGATGAACACCGCGGGGCGTTGCGCGGTCAGGTTCTCCTCGCCGAGGACGTTGAGCTCGATGCCCGTGGTGAGCATGAGCAGCTTGCTCCAGTTCGACGTGAAGAAGTTGACCCCGGTGCGCTTGTTGCGGGTGAGCAGCCCGAGTCCGATCGCGCCGGCAGCGACGGTCGGAATGGTCGCCAGGCTGGCCAGCGTGCGTAGTTGTGCGACCGGGCTGCTGCCGCTGCGGCTGCTGAACTTCAGTACGGGCCAGCCGCGTTTGGCGGCGACGGCAGCGAGCTTGCCGGCCGGATTGGTCGGCCGCGGATTGCCCACCAGGTACATCAGTGCGACGTCCTCGTCGCCGTCGGCGTAGAAGTAGCTCTTCGTCAGGTCCACCCCGTTGGCCGCCGAGAAGTTCTGCACCGCACGGGCTTTGCCGGGTCCCCAGATGACCGGACGCATCACTTCGCCGGTGATCAGGCCGTCCTCGTCGGTCTCGAACTTGTTGCACAGCACGTTGTCGATGCCGAGAAAGTGCGCCACCGGCTCCACCTGAACCGTCAGCGCAGAAGAGCTCAGCACCACGGTGTGGCCACGGGCCATGTGGGCCCGCACCATCGCGCGCATCTCCGGGTACATGCGGCCCTGAACGTGCTGGACGAACAGCCGCTCGCCCAGCTCGTCGAGATCGCTGAGCGAGTTGCCGCGCAGCATCCGCGCGCCCTTGCCGATCAGGTCCTCGAACTCGGACCGGCCCAGCTGGTGGTTGAGCCCGGCCTGCACCATCCCGATGAACTCGCCGACGCTCATCTGCCCGCGGCGCAACCGGTCCCGGGTCATGATCACCCCGGTGAACCCGGCCACCAGGGTCCCGTCCAGGTCGAAGAACGCGCCGATCTCCGGGCCCTCCGGGCTCCCCTCGATCTCGGCGAGGGTGCCGGGCAACCGCATTTGCCTGGGTGGGCGTGCCGCGGAATCCTTCGAAGTCACTGTGCAGCACTCCCGTTCGTCGCCGAGGTGTCGGTGCTGAAGGAGGCCGGCTCCGCCCGGCCGCCGCCGCCGAGCGCCAGCACCTCGTCGAAGCCCGCCAGTAGGCACTCGGCGAACAGCTTCTCGTCGGTGATGGCGGCCCGGTCGTAGCGAGCGGTGACGGTGATGTATCCCGATCTCGAGATCAACACCGCCATCATCGCGACTCCGGGCAGCGGTCCTATTCCGTAGTGGCGCAAGATCTTTGCCCCGGCGATGAAGGTATCCCCCGGCCAGACCGGGACATTGCTGGCCTGCACGTCGGAGTTCACCACCGAACCGGCCACCGTCTCCAGCACGGCGTCTGGCAGCAGGCTCAGGACGGGCGCGATCGACCCGACCACGTCGATGGCACGTTCCTCGCGCTTGCTCATCATCTGAGACCGGACGGCCTTGATCCGGGTCTCCGGGTCGACGATCCCGACCGGCGCGGCGAGGTTGACCCCGGCGAAACGGTTACCCCCGGCCGGATCGTCCTCGGAACGCAGGTTGACCGGCACCGCCATCGGCAGCGTCTCGATCGAGATGCCCTTGGCCTCGTGGTAGATCCGCAGGGCACCGCACAGCCCGGCCAGGTAGGCGTCGTTGATCGACCCGCCGGCAGCCTTGGCCGCCCGGCGCAGGTCGGAAAACGGAATGTCGATGGCCTCCGATCGCGACGACAGGCTCCGTCGGCGCAGCAGCGGGGAAGGATGTGCGGCCGGCCCCATCACCCGGGCTCCGGACATCGCGTAGTCGACCACACCACTGACCGCGGAGACCGGGTCACGCACAACCTTGGTCACCGTGCGGGCCGCCTGTCCGAGCGCGCCGAGCACGCCACCGGCGATCGATCCGGGGAGCCGGTTGATGCCTTCCCGCATCAGGTCGTTGGGCGAGAGGTCCTGCGGGATCGGCAGCGGCGCCGCGGCGGCCGGCTCGGGATCGCGTTCGAGATCGTAGATGTTGGCGAACATCTCCACCAAGCCGACACCGTCGGACACCGCGTGGCTCAGGTGCAGGATGGTCGCCGCGCGGCCGTCCGCCAGTCCCTCGACCAGCGTGGCGCTCCACAGCGGACGGGTGATGTCCATCGGCGACTGCAGCGCGACCTCGGCCAGGTCGAACACGTCGCGCAGCGTGCCCGACGCCGGAACCCGCACGCGCCGCACGTGATAGTCGAGGTTGAAGTCGGGGTCGACGACCCAGCGCGGAGCGGCCGTGGGCAGGGTCGGGATGACGACCTTCTGGCGCAGCCGCAGCACCTTGCGCGACGCGTGGTCCAGTCGAGCCCGGAATCGTTCCCAATCCGGTGTGGTGTCGAGGATCTCGACGCCCAGGATTCCGGACCGGGTGCGCGGGTTTGCCTCTCCCCGATGCAGTAGCTGGTCGACTGCGCTCAGCTCTTCGGGTAGTCCTGCCGCATCCAACTCCGGCACGTCGCTCATAGCGTGGTCCCTCTCCCCTCTCCTGGCCGCCAGTGCAGCGTCCACGCTAGTCCGCCTCCGGCCCCGCGGGAGGACTTTGCCGGGCGTCCGTCGCGCGTCACCGCTCCTTCACGCCGAGGTACGGATTTCGTCGACCGGCGGGAGGTGTTTGTCCGGCGGAAGGTGTTTGTCTGGTAGGTCGCGAAACAGGTCGGCCGTCAAAATCCGTTTCTGCTGACCGTTCTTGGTCGGCGTGATCCGGAGATTGACGGAGACTCCGTGATCAGTGGGCCGGATGTAGTAGCACTCGTCGGTGTCCGGGCAGTAGATGCAGATGACGTCGATCGCGTCCTTGTCGATGGGTGTGCTGTGCGCGCCATGGCGATCGGCCCAGGTGGACCGGAGGTTGAGTTTGACCGCTCCCGCCCGTGCCGACCGGTACTTCACCTGGATGCGGTGGAAGGTGCCCGCCGCGTACGCCACAAGGTCGAAGGGCGCATGCTCGGTCGCGGGGAACAGCACGTAAAAACCCTTGCCAACCAGGTCGGCATGCGCTTTGGCGACGCCGAGGTCGCCTTTGTCCTTGGTGTGATGTCGACCCACTGACTCGCTCGTTTCATCGGTTGCGGTTCGAGCAGCCCACGTGGTGCATATCCGTTTCGGCAACGACACCCACGCGGTGTAAATTGTGGTGGTCCGATTTGCCCCCGTGGCGCAACGGATAGCGCATCCGGTTTCTACCCGGTCGGTTGCAGGTTCGAATCCTGTCGGGGGTGCCATATCTCGTTCGTTTGACGTGTGCTTCTCTTTCTTGAGCGCACGGTACCCCGCACATCTGACAACTCCATGTCGGTCGAGTGCTCGCTCAATACAGACGGTGAGCCTGAATCTCACGTAGCTCGTCTGATCCGGACGCGCTCGGCAGCATGCTCGTTTCGGCGTTCGCCTCGCCGGCGTGCCCGTACGGCGAAAGCATCAAGCACATTTGCTTGACTTCAGTTGGCAGGGCTTCGACGTCGCCGTTTACTCGGCGCCCATGACCGAGAACCGCTCTCCATCTGTAAGACGTCGGTTGATGCTTCACACCTACTTCGGTTGATCCTCGACGCGGCGCGAAGCCCAATCTCCGTCTGCGGAAGAATGACGTGCACTAAGGTCTGTCTGTCCTGGTAAGCCGACAGTTCGGAGCTGACATGAGCACGTATCGGACGATTCTGGTCGGGACCGACGGGTCCGACTCGTCGTTACGTGCGGTCGACCGCGCCGCCATGGTCGCCGCGCAGGAGAACGCGAAGCTGATCGTCGCGAGTGCTCATCAGCCCGTGGCCGAAAAAGGCGGCTGGTCGCGACCGCCGTCGCCCGATCATGTGGTCGATACCCGCGCGGAGGACAGCCTCAAGAGCGAGGGCTACCGGATGCACGGCGCCGCCCCGGTCTACGAGATCCTCCAGGTGGCGCGCGACCGGGCCAGGGCCGCCGGCGCCTCGGAGATCGTCGAGCGGGCGGTCGAAGGTGCTCCGGTCGACGCCCTGGTGAAACTCGCCAAAGAAATCGATGCGGATCTGATCGTCGTCGGCGACATCGGCTTGGACTCCGTGGCCGGCCGCCTGTTGGGCTCGGTGCCCGCCACCATCGCCCGGCGCGTCAAGATCGACATCCTCATCGTCCACACCGCGGTCTGAGACGCTCGCGGCCTAGGCCGACACCCAGAGCAGCCTGTCGTCGTCGGCGACGACGGTGCCCGCGGCCGGGGCCGCGAAATGCGTTCCGAACAGCAACGCCTGCTCGTCGACGACGCCCTGCAATAGTCGGGCGCGGGTCACCGCGGCCGCATCCGGATCGTCATCGGGCAGGGCCTTTACCTCGGGGTGGGTGATCTGGAGCGGATGGTGGATCACGTCTCCGCTGATGATCGCCACTTCCCCGGCTGATTCGATCCGTACCGCGGTATGGCCTGCGGTGTGACCGGGTGTGGCCATCAGCCGGATCTCGTCGGTGATCTCGTGGTCCATCTCGGTCAGTCGCAGAACATCGTGCGCGGCAAGCGGTTCCACGGTCTCGGCGGCGGCGCGATTCGGGGCTGAGGACTGCCGCCACGACGTGTACTCGTCAGCGGTCAGCAGGTAGGTCGCGTTGGGGTAGGTGGGGACCCAGGCACCGTCACGTCGGGAGGTGTTGCGCCCGGCGTGGTCGAGGTGCAGGTGGGTGCAGACGACAGTGGTCACGTCGTCGGGGCTGAATCCTGCCGCGGCCAACGACTGTCGGTACTGGTCGGGGTCCATGGTGATCTGATACGGCAGGTCGTGGCCTTCGCCGAAGCAACAGTCCACGACCACGAGCTCGTCGCCGGATTCGATCAGGAACGACTGGATGGCCACCAGCAGATTGCCGGCGTCGTCGACATAGTGCGGGTGAAGCCAGCTCGGGAGCTCGGCCGGAAGCCCGCGAAACAGCCGGTCAGGCCGGGTCGGCACCACCGTCTCCAGGACCGCGTGAACCGTCAGCGCGCCGATCGTCCACTTCTGCATGGCTCACCGTATGAGACAAATCATTTGGATACAAGGCTCCACACAGCTCCATCAACGGCGCAGCATCTGGCACACTCGATGCGTGGCGCAGCCAAACGTCCGGTTCCAGCGACTTGCCGAACAGGTCGCCGACCAGTTGCGGCGCCGGATCCTGACCGGGGAGCTCCCCGACGGCACGATCCTGCCCAAGGAAGACGAACTACTCGTCGAGTATCCGATCAGCAAACCGTCCCTGCGGGAGGCCATGCGCATCCTCGAGGCCGAGGGGCTGTTGACGGTGCGGCGCGGCAAGCTCGGCGGCGCGGTGATCCACCGACCCGACTCAGCAAACCTTGCCTACACCATGGGGCTGGTACTCGGCGCGGGCCGGGTCGGACTCGCCGATGTGGGCACGGCACTGCTTCAGGTCGAGCCGGCGTGCGCGGCGCTCTGTGCCCAGCGCCCGGACCGCAAACGCACGGTTGTACCCATCCTCCGGGAACTGCACGAGGAATCGGTCAGATCGGTTGCCGATCTGCTGCAGGCCACCTCGGCAAGTCGCCGGTATCACGAAGCGCTCGTACGCCACTGCGGAAACGAGACGATGATCATTCTCGCGGGCGCACTCGAGGCCCTGTGGTCCGCCCACGAGCAAAACTGGTCGGCCCAGGTGACGGACCACTCCACCGTGCCTGTCGAGGAGCGCCGGGCGGTGCTGGAAGATCATCGGCAGGTGATCGACGCGATCGACATGGGCGATGCCCAGCGAGCCCGCGATCTGGCCGCGGCACATCTGGTCAACGCCCAGCAGTACCCGGGCGTCGACGGGATCGTCGACCCGGCGATGGTGCGCACATGGGCGCAGTCCGACCCCCGGAAACCCTGATCTCGGCGGCCGACATTGTGACCGTTGACACAGAATCTTATTTTCATATGATTTGGTCATGAAGGTCGGCGACGCCACCGTGGACGCCGTGGACGCGGCCCGCTATCGGTCCGCCGGCTGGTGGTCGGACCGCACCCTTTCGCAGACCGTGCGCACCCACTCCCTCACAAACCCCGACAAACCGGCCTACGTCGACCACCCCTCGGCCACGATCACGTGGAACGAATTCGACCGCGCCGCATCGCTACTGGCCGCCCAGCTGGCCGGTCTCGGCGTCAGGCCCGGCGACCGTGTGGCGGTCTGGCACGGCGATACCGCGGCCATCCATGTGCTGTTCGTGGCGATCGAACGATGCGGAGCCGTCGTGGTGGGGATCGGTGCCCGCGCCGGTACGCGTGAGGC
This sequence comes from Mycobacterium sp. 48b, assembly GCF_048282725.1. Lineage (NCBI taxonomy): Bacteria > Bacillati > Actinomycetota > Actinomycetes > Mycobacteriales > Mycobacteriaceae > Mycobacterium > Mycobacterium sp. 48b. The sequence goes on along the minus strand of NZ_JBLVUL010000001.1, from coordinate 2,965,733 downwards.
CGGCCAGATCCTGCGCGCCACCAACCCGCGCCTGGTGATCAGCGATGCCGCGCGGCATCCGTCTGTACAAGCCACGGTGTCGGGACTGGCGCCTGAGATCAGCGCACTGGTGTTGGACGGCCTGACCCTCGACAGCGACGCCCCGCCGCGACCCCCGGCGGCGGGCGTCGGAGCCGACGACGTGTTTCTGATCAACTCGACCTCGGGCACCACGGGCCTGCCCAAATGTGTTGTGCACACGCAGAACCGGTGGCACTACTTTCATCAGCAGGCAGTCGCCAACGGAGCGCTGAGTTCCGACGACGTCTTCCTGCCGGTCATCCCCGCCCCGTTCGGGTTCGGCATCTGGACCGCCCACACCACCCCGATCTACCTCGGTGCCACCACGGTGCTGCTGGAAAAGTTCGACGCGGCAGCCGCGTGCGAGGCGATCGCCCGCCACCGGGTCAGCGTGTTGTGCTGTGTCAGTACCCAACTGATGATGATCATGGCCGACCCGGCGTCGCGCGAGAACGACCTGAGCGCACTGCGCGTGGTCTTCACCGGCGGTGAGGCGCTGCCGTATCAGCGGGCCGCCGACTTCGAGGAACTCACCGGAGCCACCATCCTGCAGTTCTACGGCTCCAACGAGACCGGTCTGTTGAGCGGGACCACGCTGCAGGACTCCCGGGAACGCAGGCTGCGCACCGCCGGACGGCTGGTGCCGGAGATGGACGTCCGCCTGTTCGACGGTGATGACGACGTGACCTCGACGGGCCGTGGGCAACCGGCCTGCCGAGGTCCGGCCACCAGTCTGGGATATCTCGGCGGCGTCGACCACGACAAGCTCTACACGCCCGACGGCTGGATGCGGATGGGTGACGTCTGCGAGGTCGACGCCGACGGCTACCTGTCGGTCACCGGTCGCACCTCGGACTTCATCGTGCGCGGCGGCAAGAACATCAGTGCCGGCGAGGTCGAGGATGCGGTGACGACGCACCCGGCCGTGGCAGTGGCTGCCGCGGTGGCGATGCCCGACCCGGTCTTCGGCGAGAAGGTCTGCGTCTACATAGAACCCGTAGCACGTGTAGCCCGCGCGGACGGACAGACCATCGACCTCCCGGGGCTCGTCGAGCACCTGTTGTCCAAGGGCATGTCGAAGGAACTGCTTCCCGAACGGCTCATCGTGCTCGACGAGCTGCCCCGGTCCTCGGGCGGGAAGATCGCCAAAGGGCAACTCCGCGAGGATATCCGGACGCGGTTGGGAGACGGCTATGAGCGTCGGTGAGATGCGTCAGGGCGGGTTGAAGGTGTGGTCGCCGTCGGTGACCCCGCCCATCGGCGTCGACCTGTCCGAAGAACAGGCACTGGCGGTGGCGTTCCGGCACCTGGCCGACATCGGGTTTGCCGAGAACATGGCCGGCCACATCACGTGGCAACCCGAAGGACGCGACGAGATGCTGGTCAATCCGTGGGGGCTGTGGTGGCAGGAGCTCACCGCATCCGACATCTGCGTGGTCGACGGGAACGCAAAGGTGGTGCGCGGCCGGTGGGATGTCACCCCGGCCATCCACATCCACACCGAACTGCACCGCGTGCGCGAGGATGCCCGCGTCGTCATCCACAACCATCCCTATTACGTCAGCCTCGTCGCGGCGTTGGGAAAGCTGCCGGACCTGGTGCACCAGACCGGGTCGCTGTTCCTCGACGACATGTGCTTCGTCGAAACCTATGACGGTGAAGTCGATTCGGCACCCCGGGCTCGCGAACTCGCCGAACGGATCGGCTCCGCCAATCTCACCATCCTGGCCAACCACGGCGTCATCACCACCGGAGGCACACTGGCCGAGGCCGTATACCGGGCCGCGTCGATCGACCGGGTCTGCAAACTGGCCTACCAGGTGATGCTCACCGGCCAGGAGCCGACCGCGATGAACCGCTCGGACATGTACGGCATGCAGTCCTCGCTCATCGAACGCGCCGCCGACGTGTACTGGGCCGGGGCGGCCCGTATGACCATCAAGGCCGACCCCGGCGTGCTCACCTAGTTCCCGGACCCTGGAAGGAGACCTCGCCCATGAAGTCCATCGACGATCTCGCCGGCAATCTTGACTTCACCACCGCCCAGAAGGGGGCCGAACGCACGGTCACGTTCCTGCCCGAACCACAACGGGCCGAACGCCTTTACACCGTGATCTCCGTCGACGATCACATCGTCGAACCGCCGGACACGTTCACCGGCCGGGTGCCGCGCAAGTTCGCCGATCGCGCCCCGAAGGTCGTCGACACCGAGAACGGCGGGCAGACCTGGATGTATGACGGGCAGTCACTGCCCAACGTCGGCTTCAACGCCGTGGTGGGCCGGCCGGTCTCCGAATACGGCTTCGAGCCGGCGCGGTTCGACGAGATGCGGCGCGGCGCTTGGGACATTCACGAACGCGTCAGGGACATGAATCTCAACGGCGTGTACGCGTCGCTCAACTTCCCGTCTTTCCTTCCCGGGTTCGCCGGCCAGCGGCTGCAGCAGGTGACCAAGGACCGGGACCTCGCGATGGCGGCGGTGCGGGCCTGGAACGACTGGCACCTCGAGGCGTGGGCCGGCGCCTATCCCGAGCGGATCATCCCGTGTCAGCTGCCGTGGCTGCTCGACCCCGAGGTCGGCGCCCAGATGATCTACGAGAACGCCGAACGCGGCTTCCACGCAGTGACTTTCAGCGAGAACCCGGCCATGCTCGGGCTGCCGACCATCCATTCCGGGTACTGGGAGCCGATGATGGCGGCGTGTGCCGAGACAGGCACCGTGGTCAACCTGCACATCGGGTCCTCCGGTTCGGCGCCGTCGACCACCGACGACGCCCCGCCGGACGTGCAGGGCGTGCTGTTCTTCGCCTACGCGATCACCGCCGCCGTCGACTGGCTGTACTCGGGTCTGCCCAGCCGGTACCCGGACCTCAAGATCTGCCTGTCCGAGGGCGGGATCGGTTGGGTGGCAGGTCTACTCGACCGGCTCGACCACATGCTCAGCTACCACCAGATGTACGGAACCTGGAAGGCGCTGGGTGAAACCCTCTCCCCCGCCGAGGTGTTCAGCAGGAACTTCTGGTTCTGCGCGGTCGAGGACCAGTCCTCGTTCGTCCAGCATGAACGGATCGGCACCGGCAACATCCTGCTCGAAGCCGACTACCCGCACTGTGACTCGACCTGGCCGCACACCCAGCACACCATCCACGAGCAGATCCAGGGCCTGCCCGCCGAGGTGATCCGGAAGATCACCTGGGAGAACGCATCCCAGCTCTATCAGCATCCGGTGCCCCTGGCAGTGCAGAGCGATCCGAACGCCTACTGAGCGATGACCGAGCCACTGCGCATCGCCGTCCTCGACGACTACCAGGGAATCGCCGACACCGTCGACTGGTCACCGATTCCGTGCGCCACCGAGATCACGTCACTACGGGAACACATCGCACCCGGTCCGGCGCTGGTCGAGACGCTGGCCGGCCGCGAAGTCGTGGTCGCGATGCGAGAACGCACGCCGCTCGACGCGACGCTGCTCGCCCAACTGCCCGACCTGAGACTCCTCGTGACCACCGGACCGTTCAATGCCGCCATCGACGTCGCCGCCGCCCACCGGCTCGGGATCACCGTGTCGGGCACGGGCGGAGCCATCACCCCGACGGTCGAACACACCTGGGCGCTGATCCTGGGGCTGCAGCGGCACCTGGCCATCGAGGATCGACGTATCCGCGACGGGCGGTGGCAGAGCACCATCGGCGGCGACCTGCACGGGGCCACCCTCGGACTGGTCGGGGTGGGCCGGATCGGCAGCCGGGTGGCCGCAATCGGCACCGCATTCGGCATGAACGTCATCGCGTGGAGCCCCAACCTGACCGACGAGCGTGCAGCCAAGGCCGGCGTGGTCCGCGTGGAGCGCGAGGCACTGTTCGCGGAGGCCGACGTGGTGTCGCTGCACATGGTGCTCGCCGAGACGACCCGCGGCCTCGTCGGCCGGGACGAACTGGGCGCCATGAAGACGTCGGCAATCCTGGTGAACACATCGCGCGGCGGTTTGATCGACGAGCCCGCGCTGACCGAAGCACTGCGCGACAACCAGATCCGCGGTGCGGCCCTCGATGTCTACCAGCAGGAGCCCCTGCCTCCGGGCCACCCCTTGACCACGCTGGCCAACACTTTGCTGACCCCGCACCTCGGTTACGTCACCGAGGGTGTGATGAAGATCTTCTACCGGGACATTGTCGAGGACATCGCGGCCTACTGCGCAGGTTCCCCGGTGCGTTTGCTCCCCGGGTGAGGGCCAAAAATTCCCCTCTGAAGGTAACTGTGAGGAAGATCAAGATTCCTTAATGGAACGTTGTCGATCCACTACGGGCCTGTTACGTTCTCCCGGTTGAAACGCGGTCGGATGGGGTTTCCGTCGGCGTACGCCGAACCGGAGAGGTGGATTCCGCCGTGGCCAGGGTCTTTCAGCTTGCGAGACGCTTCTGGATCCCGTTGGTTCTCGTGGCCGCGCTCGCAGTCAGCGGGTTCGCGATGAATCGCATGCACGGGATCTTCGGCACGCACATCAACACCGAACCGGGACAGTCGGCCGGGGACGACATCGTGGAGTTCAACCCCAAGCGCGTCCTCTATGAGATCGAGGGCCCCAGCGGGACCAGCGGCCACGTCAGCTACCTGGACGCCGACGCCCAGCCCCACACCGAGAGCTTCACGTCACTGCCGTGGCGGCACGAGGTTGTCACCACCCTGCCCACGGTGTTCGCCAACGTGGTTGCCCAAGGAGATAGCGAAGTGATCAGCTGCCGGATCGTCGTCAACGGCGAAGTCCGAGACGAGCAGACCGTGAACCAGCATGACGCCCAAGCCTTCTGCTTGGACAAGGCCGCATGATGGGCAACCACGAGCACAACGGCTCCGAACTCAAGGGCGCCGACCACAAGGGAGTCGCCCGCGTCATCCGCGTGGCAGCGATCCCGATCATCCTGGCTTGGATCGTCCTCGTCGTCGTCCTCAACGCCCTGATCCCCCAGCTCGAGGTCGTCGGACACGAGCATGCCGTATCGCTCTCGCCGCAGGACGCCCCGGCGCTGGTGGCGATGAAGAAGATCGGCGAGCGCTTCGATCAATTCGACTCCGACACCATCGCGATGGTCGTGCTGGAGGGCGACCAGCCGCTCGGCACCGACGCCCACCACTATTACGACGAACTGGTCCGCACGCTGCAGGCCGACACCGAACACGTTCAGCACGTGCAGAATTACTGGGGCGACCTGATCACTGCGGCGGGATCCCAGAGCACCGACGGCAAGGCCGCCTACGTTCAGGTCAATCTCGCCGGCAACCAGGGCGAGACGCTGGCCAACGAATCGGTCGCCGCGGTCCGCAAGATCATCGACGAATCCCACCCGCCCGCGGGCGTGAAAGCCTATGTCACCGGCCAGGGTCCGCTCACCACGGACATGAACGAAGCCGGCGACAAGAGCATGGTCAAGATCACCTTCGTCACCATCGCCGTGATCGCGGTGATGCTGATCGTCGTCTACCGGTCGATCGCCACGATGTTGCTGATGCTCATCGTGGTGCTGCTGGAGATGTCGGCCGCGCGTGGTGTCGTGGCGGCGATCGGCCACGCCGGCCTGCTCGGCTTGTCGACGTTCTCGGTGAGCCTGCTGACCTCGTTGGCCATCGCGGCCGGAACCGACTACGCCATCTTCCTCGTCGGCCGATATCAGGAGGCGCGGCAGAAGGGCCAGGAGCGGGAAGACGCCTACTACACCGCATTTCACGGAGTCGGTCATGTCATCCTCGGCTCTGGCCTCACCGTGGCCGGCGCCATGCTCTGCCTGCACTTCACCCGGTTGAACTACTTCAGCTCGATGGGTATCCCCAGCGCCATCGGCATGTCCGTGGTGGTGCTGGCCTCACTGACGCTTGCGCCGGCAATGCTGGTGGTCGGCAGCCGATTCGGGCTGCTCGACGCCAAACGCGAGATCCGCTCGCGCGGTTGGCGCAGGCTCGGAACCTCGGTGGTGCGCTGGCCGGTCCCGATCCTGGCCGCGGCCATCGCGGTGGCGCTCGTCGGACTCCTGGCCCTACCCGGCTACCAGACGTCCTACAACGAGCGCCTCTACATCCCCAAGGACCTACCGTCCAACGTCGGATATGCCGCCGCCGAGCGGCATTTCACCGCCGCGCGGATGAACCCCGATCTGCTACTGGTCGACGCGGGCCGGGATCTGCGCAACCCGGCCGACATGATCGTGCTGGACAAGATCGCCCGCGAGCTGATCCGCGTCCCCGGCGTCGCACGCGTACAGAGCATCACCCGGCCGCTGGGCCGCCCCATCGCGCACAGCTCCGTGCCGTTCCAGGTGAGCATGCAATCGGTGTCGATGACCGAGAACCTGCAGTTCCTGCGTGAGCGCATGGGCGACATGAACACGCTCACCGACGATCTCGGCCGGATGATCACGATCATGGAGAACATGCTGGGCCTGATGAACCGGATGACCGACATCACCCATGAGCTCACCGCCAGCATGAACGACATGCAGGCCAGCACCAACGAAATGCGGGATCACATGGCTGATTTCGATGATTTCATGCGGCCGATGCGGAACTACCTGTACTGGGAGCCGCACTGCTACGACATCCCGATGTGCCATTCCATGCGCTCGTTGTTCGACGGGCTCGACGGCATCGACACCATGACCGAAACCCTTTCGCAATCGGTGAAGAACATGAACGAGATGGACCAGCTGATGCCGCAGCTGGTGGCGCAGCTGCCACCGATGATCGCCATCTCGAAGTCCATGCAGGGCACGATGAAAACGATGTTCAGCACGTTCAACGGGTTGGTCGACCAGATCGGCAAGATGACCGACACCGCCTCGGTGATGGGCCAGGCGTTCGACGACGCCCGCAACGACGACTCGTTCTACCTGCCGCCCGAGGCGTTCGACAACCCGGACTTCAAACGCGGTCTGGATCTGATGGTCTCGCCGGACGGCCAGGCCGCACAGTTCATCATCACCCATGACGTGGATCCGGCTACCTCCGAAGGTATCTCGCATGTCGACCCGATCCTGAAGACGGCCCGCGAGGCGATCAAGACGACGCCACTGGCCGACGCCAAGATCTATCTCGGCGGCACCGCGGCCACATATAAGGACATCCAGGTCGGCGCACAGTGGGATCTGCTGATCTCGGCCTGTGGCGCGATCACGTTGATCTTCATCGTGATGCTGTTGATCACCCGCGCCCTGATCGCGTCATTCGTCATCGTCGGCACCGTGATCCTGTCCCTGGCCGCCTCGTTCGGCCTCTCGGTCCTGGTGTGGCAGTACCTGCTCGGAATCGATCTGCACTGGATGACACTGGCGTTCTCGGTCATCATCCTGCTGGCGGTCGGATCGGACTACAACCTGCTGGTGGTCTCGCGGATGAAGGAGGAGATCAGCGCGGGCATCAACACCGGGATCATCCGGGCCATGGGCGCCACCGGCGGAGTGGTCACCGCGGCCGGCCTTGTGTTCGCGTTCACGATGGCTTCGATGGCCACCAGCGATCTGATCGCCATCGGACAGGGTGGTACCACGATCGGCCTGGGCCTGCTGTTCGACACCCTTGTCGTTCGCTCGCTGATGACACCGACGATCGCCGCGATCCTCGGCCGCTGGTTCTGGTGGCCGCTGCCGGTGCGCCAGCGTCCGGCGCGTTTCCTCTCCGATCGGACCACACCGATACCGGTGGCGGGAATGTCGTGACCCGCGTCGATACCATCGACGGATGAGCACAGGCGAGCTCTCGGCCACCCAGGCGCGCACCCGCGGTGCGATCATCGAGGCCGCCGCCGCAGTCCTGGCTGACGACCGGACCGCGACGTTGCCCGATATCGCCAAGGCTGCCGGGGTCGGCCGCACAACGGTGCACCGCTACTTCCCCGACCGGGAATGCCTGATCACAGCGACAATTCTCGACTCGGTGCAGGTCGTGACGAACGCCGTGGCCGCTGCCGCACCCGAGGAGGGTTGCGCGATCGAGGCGATGCGGCGCGTCATCAACGCGATGATCTCGGTCGGTAACCGCCTGCTGTTTCTGTTCGACGACCCCAACGTTCTCCGCGGCCTGCCACCCGAGGCGGTGCCCGACAACAGCTACCTCACCACCCTGATCGAACGCGGCCAGGCCGAAGGCGTCTTCGATCCGGAGTCGAGCACACAATGGCTCGAACACGCGCTCTACGGTCTGGTCATGTGGGCCTGCCAGGACTCCAAGGACGGGCTCATGCCACAGCATGCAGCCGCTCCGGCCGTCATCCGCACATTCGAGCGCGGAGTACGCTGCCGCGACTAGATCAGCGCGCCACGAACTCCTCGGCGAGGAACTCCAGCAGTACCTTGTTGAACTCTTCGGCATGGCTGATCGGGATCCCGTGGGGTCCGCCTGCGATCACGTGAAGCCGGCTGTCACGCAACGCCTCGTGAGTGCGCAACCCGGATCCCGCCAACGGCACAGTCGCGTCGGCGTCGCCGTGAACCACCAGACTGGGCACCGTCACCCGGGGCAGGTCCTCGCGGAAGTCGGTATTGCCGAAAGCGGTGAGGCAAGCGAGCGCGGCATTCTTGCTGGCCTGACCGCACATCGCCAGTGCCTGCTGACGTTGGTCCTCGCTGATCGCCAGTTCCCCGTTGGCCGAGAATACGTCGGTCATCATCTGGTCGTAGAACGCGTCTTGGTTCTTCGTCAAAGACATCGCCATCTGGGCGGCCTCCGCCTTTTTCAGCGGCCCGTCGGGATTGTCGCGGGAATGCAGCAGGTACGGAGTCACCGACGCCGCGAACACCGCACTGCGCACCCTTGCGGTCCCTTTGCGGGCACAATAGCTGGCCACTTCTCCTCCGCCCATGGAGAATCCGACCAGAGTCGCATCGCGTAGATCCAATTCCTCCATCAATGCCGAGAGGTCATCTGACAGCGATTCGTAGGTATAGCCCACCAACGACGTGTCACTGCGGCCGAAACCTCTTCGGTCGTAGGTGATCACCCGGTAACCGGCAGCTACCAGGGCCTCGACCTGTGGAGCCCAGGACTCCCCGGTGAGCGGCCAGCCGTGGATCAACACCACGGGTCGTCCGTCACCGCCGGTGTCCTCGACGTGCAGATCGATTGAGCGAAGCAGTCCTCGATACGCGGTGATCGCCGTCATGGGCAGCGTCTCCCTCCAGCTGGGCTCGGCAAACGAAGCTCTCCGGACAGCATTCTGCGTCCAGAGATCGTCCGGTCGTTCAGTGCATTACCCAGTCGCCGCCGGCCAAAACCTGCCTCAGCCGGACGTCACGCGTTCCGGTGGTTCATTTTCGCCAGAACAGGTGATGGGTGACCGCGCCGCCGGGGCTGGGGACGACGTCATGGTGGAACCGGTCGTTCAGCTCATCGGGTGACTCCCACAGGCGGGACCCGCTGCCCAACTCGACCTGCGACACCGCCACGTGCAGGGTGTCGATCAGGCCTGCGTCCAGGAACTGCCGGACGGTGGCCGCTCCCCCGCCGAGGCGCACGTCCTTGCCCTGCGCGGCCGCCCGCGCCTGCTCCAGCACGGTGACGGGATCAGCGTTGACGAAATGGAACGTGGTGTCGGACAGCGTGAATGACGGTCGCTCGTGGTGGGTCATGACGAAAACCGGGGTATGGAAGGGCGGTTCCTCACCCCACCAGCCCTGCCAGTCGGCGTGATCCTGCCACGGGCCGCGGTAGGGACTGAACTTGTTGCGGCCCATGATCTCGGCGCCGATGTTGTGGTGGAAGTCCCGGGTGAGGTAGTCGTCCAGGCCACGACTGCCGCCCGGCTCGGTCCGGTTGGGCCAGCTGGCCGTGGCGCCGGCCCAAGCGAACATCGTCCCGGGATCGGCGTGACCGAACGGGCGCTCAAAGCTCTGGTTCTCGCCGGCGCCGTATCCGTCGCCGGAGACGTTGAAGTTCTGGACTTTGAGCAGTTGGGCCACGTTGTCTCTCCCGTTCGGTCAGCAGTGGATGCTGATTGGACTCGAGACGAGGGTAAAACTCATCGCTCGGACCAGGCGGCTACCGCGCGGCCTCCAGTTGGCGACGGACCTCGAGCCGCCGGAGCTTTCCCGACGACGTACGCGGCAACGATCCGGGCGACATCAGCACGACGTCGGCGGGCGTGACACCGCACACCGACACCACCCGCCGGATGACGGCACTGCGGGTGGCGTCCTGTTCGGTCCCGATGAACTCTGCCGCCACCAGCAGACGCGATTGTGCAGCACCGGATTCCGTGCCGACAGCGACGACCGCTCCCTCACGGACACCGTCCACCTCGCCGACCACCTGCTCGATCTCGGTGGGGAAGATGTTGCGTCCGGCGATCGTGATGATCTCCTTGGAACGCCCACAGATCACCAGTGCACCGTCGACGAGGTAACCGATATCGCCGGTCGGGAACCACTGGCCGTTGCTGCCGGCATCGGCGGGGGGATCCCCCAGGTACGACGTCATCATCGATGAGCCCCGGATCTCGACTTCGCCGGCCGTGCCGGACTCGTCGTGCGGAGACGGGACGATGCGGACCTCCATGCCCGGCACCGGACGGCCCAGCAGCGCGTAGCGCCGGCCGGTGTCGGCGGCGTCCGGAATGTCGATGCGCAGACCTTCCCCTGGTGCTGGAATGGTCACCGCGCACGTCGACTCGGCCATGCCGTAGGAGGGCGCCATCGCTCCCGGGTTGAAACCGAACCTGCTCATGCCGATGGCAAAACGATCGACACCGGCACAATCGACGGGTTCACCCCCGTTGATCGCAATCCGCACCGCGCCGAGGTCGACATCGGAGACACGGTTGGCGAACCGGCCGAGCACCGAGTATCCGAAATTCGGCCCGGCAGTGAAGGTCGCCGACGATTCGGACAGCCACTCGGCCCATCGCAGCGGCGCTGCCGAGAAGGCGCCCGTCGGGGCGAGCCACAGCGGCATACCGGACATCGTGGACGCCAACACCATCGCCAGGCCCATGTCGTGATAGATCGGCAACCACGTACACCCGACATCGTTGCGACTCAGGGACAATCGTTGCGTTACCGCCAGAAGGTTGTTGAGCACAGCCTCGGGTGTCAGCACCGCCGTGCGCGGGGTGCCGGTGGATCCGGCGGTGCCCTGCAGGATGGCCACGTCTGCGCTGTCGGGATACCGCAGTTGCGTCGAGTTCGGTGTGCGTGCGGCGTCGGCTACATCGCAGACGGTCAGCGAAGAGCCTGCATCCCGCAGCAGCTGCAGGGTGGCGCCGTAACTGAACACCGTTGTCACGCCGATGCTGCTGAACCGCGACAACGTCGCGCGCGCCCACTCCGACGGTTCGGCGCCGCGCTGGGGACGCGGAAGGATGGACACCCCGGCGCCCGCCAGCCACGAACCCTGAATGGCGGCAATCAATTCCACCGTGGGTTCGCCCACCAGCCCCACGGCGCCGGGCTGATCCCGGTTCAACAGGTAGGCCGCAATGTGCTCGGCGATCCCGTGCACCTCGGGCCACGGACGGCGCTGCCAGCTGTCGCTGTCACGATCCAGGACCACCAGGTCGTGCGGCGAGCCGACCATCGCCTCCCGCAGCGCTCCTGCGAGCGGGTTCACGCTGCGCTCCTGCGGTCGATCACGGACTGCAGATCGCCGACGGTTCGGCAGGTGATGAGGTCTTCCTCGCTGAGCTGAACACCGAACTTCTCCTCGATGGTCACCAGGCCCACCGCGAACGAAACCGAATCCATCCCGAGGTCGTCGACGAGACGTGTACTGGCACTGAGTGACTGACATGGCAGTTCGAGATCGTCGCGCAGGATCGAAATCAGCCCGTCGGTCACAGTGGGCGATGTGGATGAATTGGTAGCGGTCATATGTGAGTAACCGGCTGGTCGACGGGACCCAGCCTCACCTTTCATTTGCGGTATCGGGTCAATTGATTCGATGGAACCGACTGTCGGTCAGCCGGATTGACGATTTGGTACTCAGGTCATCCATTTGCGGGCGGTGTCCCGGTCGAGTTGGTAGAGCGCCATCCTGCGGTTGGACATCTCGTGCTCGCCGAGGAAGCGGCACCCGGCGAACTCACACAACCCACGCACCGTGGTGTTGCGGTGATCCGGGTCGAACATGATCCGCTCACAGTCGGGGTCGGCGGCCAGGACGCTTGCGACGATCTTGGGCAGCAGCATCGGGCCGAGACCCCGGTTGACCAGCTCCTCGTCGGCGATTGCACCGTGCAGACCCAGATCGTGCGGCTCACTGTCATACCGGTCGGCAATGGAATCTTTGGCGGCACGGTAGATTTCGAGGTAGCCACGGTCGACTCCACCGATGCTCAGAATGAGCGGCAGCGAATAATCGCCCTCCACCTGCGCTTTCAGATGGCGGCGCCAGCGCCCGACCGGCCAGTCGTACTCCCAGGTCTCGGCCAGGTGCGGCCGATTCATCCACTCGGCGATCAGGACAGCGTCGCTGTCCGTGGCCACCCGAATCGCGCTTGGCCGCAACAGTTGTGGAACCGGCGGAGGCGGGGTGCGCCGCACGGCATCGGAAACGTTCTTCAGCTCCCGTGGAAGCACCGGGTACTCCGTCGGGTGGTTGTCGCTGCGCGTCAGAGATTCGGCCACGAAGCCCTCCACCCGGGATGGCGCGTCGGTCACGCCGTGCGCTGCATTCGAGGGAATGCCTTACCAGTTGCGCTGTGCTGCAGCACTTCATCGCACGTCAAATGCCATCCCCCTATGTCCGGCACAGGCCGGAGCGCGCCACCCATGTGTGTGCGGCACACCCCGACCCGCAGCCTCCTCAGATCAGCGAGGGTGACATTAACCAAAACTCTTCCGACGGTGGGGAGTCCCTTTCGGTACACAGGCCGGGCTCTGATGAAACCCAAAACAACCGTCAATATTCGAAACAGTTTCAAAAGTGCAGTACAACAGCCCTTTCCGCACCCACTGAACGGACTACGGGCTTCAGATCGAGGCGGGCATAGCCCTGCCGGCAGGGGACGGCGGATGCGATGCGATCTGGTCAGTCCCGCGAATGCTGTGGCGAAGCGGGTGGGCCGGTTGTGGTCGACTTTCTCCGCCGAACGGCTCGTCTCAGCCAATCCCTTATCGACGCAGCCGCACCGTATGTGGGCTATCCCACACTCCGCGGGCTGATCCGGCGTCACGGTGCCGGCGGCGAGCCCCAGATCGCCTGCAGCATTGCGATCGTGTCCAGTGTCTCGGCGACATCATGAACTCGCATGACATCGACGCCGGCCGACCATGCGGGCGCGACAACGGCCAGCGATCCCGCCAGTCGGCCGTCAACAGCGCGTCCGGTGACATTGCCGACGAACGACTTTCGGCTCACTCCCAGTAGCACCGGAAACCCGTGATTGCAGAGATCAGGAAGGCTGCGCAACAACTCCAGGTTGTGCTCGACGGACTTGCCGAACCCGATACCCGGATCGATCCACACCGGAGCAGCGCCGCCGGCAGCAGCCGCTTGTGCCACACCGGTGAGAAAAGACGTCACCTCGCCGACCACGTCTTCGTACTCCGGAACCACTTCGGGGAGCACTGGCACCGTGTGCGAGTGCATGCTCACATACCCCACCCCGAGCCGGCCGGCAACATCGTAGAGCTTGCCCGAGACGTCATTGACGATGCAGGCGCCGGCCAGTACCGCCTCTTCGGCCACCTCGCGATTGCGGGTGTCCACCGAGACCGGACCCAGGTGCGCTAGTTCGACAACAACGGGGAGTACCCGAGCGAGTTCCTCGTCGACAGACACCGGTGTGGCCCCCGGTCGAGTGGATTCGCCACCGACGTCCACCGCCCACGCTCCAGCCTCGAACATGCTCTGGCCCGCCGCGATCGCCAGTGCGGAGACATCGAATCTACTGTCGGCCCAGAAGGAATCGGGGGTGGCGTTCAACACTCCCATCACCCGCATCCGGGCTGGGCTGGACCGTGCGTTCATCACGGTCTGATCAGGCAGACAGTTCCGGCGACCAATACGCCAGCATCTCCGCGAACGTTTCGAAAGCCGGTCTCGAAACACCGTAGGGCGCTTCAAAATGCACGCTCAACGGGAAGCCGAGGTCCACCACCCCGTCGATCACCCGCTTGTAGAGGTCAACCAGCGCTCTTCGTTTGACGTCGGGCTCACTGGTGGCGAGTTGCCGAACGAAGGCCTGCTCCCGAGCAACGGCGTGATTCCCGGGGTCCTGGATCAGCCAATCGATGAGGCCCACCCTGCTCTCCAACCTCGGCACGAAACCGAACGACAGCAGAACCTCTGGCCGGCGGTCGCTTTCCACGGCGAATCGCTGCAGAAACTCGATCACCGCGTCCGAGTACAGCAGCTGCGTCATGGCGAACGTGGCGCCCTGATCGCACTTGAAAGTGAAGCGACCCTGCTCGGCATCGCGGGTCGGGATCAGGATCACCCCGCGGTTCGCGACAAGGCCGTCGAACTTGGCCAGGGCGTCAGTCGGCGTGACGCCGGAGCCTTCACCGTCGCTCATCGTGCGCGGCACACCGACGAAGATCACGCCGTCGAAACCCGCCGCGCTCAAATCCGTCAGCCGATCACGCAGTACCGGTTCGTCGGAGAACGAGGTGACCTGTGTGCACAAGCCACGCACACCCGGAAGCTCTGTTTGGATCGCCTGCCAGTAATCCAGAACGTCCATCTTGGGCTTCATCTCAATGGGGCGGTCACCATCCTCGGTGATCATCGCCGGGAGCATGACGTGGCCGAGACGTCCTGCCATGCCGCTCTCCGCGGAGAGCCGCGCCACCTTTTGCGCCTCCTCCAAAGCGTGCTCGACTCCGAGGTCAGTGTTGGGTGGCACCAACTCGAGCGCGACGGTGTTCAAGGGCACAGGTTTCTCCAAAGCAGCCACTGCACTATCCGACGACGACCAGAAGATCGCCACCTTCAACCTGAGCGGTCTGCGCGACCGCGATTCTGTTGACCGTGCCGGATTCAGGCGCGGTGATGGCGGCTTCCATCTTCATGGCCTCGATGGTCGCGATGGACTGGCCGGCTTCGACCACCTGGCCCTCGACGACATTGACCGAAACCACGCCCGCGAAGGGCGCACCAACATGGGCGGAGTTGTTCCGGTCGGCCTTTTCGGCCACCGGAACCTCGCTGGCTATGCTGCGGTCGCGCACCACGATGGGCCGCAGCTGTCCATTGAGGATGCACATCACGGTGCGCATTCCCCGCTCATCGGCTTCTGAGATCGCCTCGAGCCCGATCAGCAATTCGACACCGGGATCCAGTTTGACCCGATGCTCCTCGCCGTGGCGCAGACCGTAGAAGAACTGATTGGCGCTCAATCGTGAGGTGTCACCGTACTCGTCGCGGTGCGCCTCGAACTCTGCTGTGGGCCCGGGGAACAACAACCGATTGAGAGCCTGCTGCCGTTTGGGCCCCGGCGCGGCCAACAAGGTTTCATCCTCAGCTGACAGATCCTGGACTGGCCTGACCGCCCCTCGTCCCTCGAGCGCCTTGGTGCGCAAGGGTTCCGGCCAACCACCCGCAGGATCTCCGAGTTCGCCCCGCAGGAAACCGATCACACTGTCCGGAATGTCGTACCGAGCCGGGTCCTGGGCGAACTCCTCGGCACGAATGCCCGCTCCGACAAAGGACAAGGCGAGATCCCCCACCACTTTGCTCGACGGGGTGACTTTCACCAACCGTCCCAACATCCGGTCAGCGGCAGCGTAATTCGCTTCGATGTCCTCGAAGCGGTCACCCAGGCCCAGAGCAATGGCCTGCTGCCGCAGGTTACTCAGCTGTCCGCCGGGGATTTCGTGGGTGTAGACCCGTCCGGTCGGAGCGGGCAACCCTGATTCGAACGGAGCGTAGACGCGGCGCAGCGCCTCCCAGTACGGCTCAAGGTCACACACGGCGTCCAGAGACAATCCCGTGTCGAACTGGCTGTGCGCGGCGGCAGCCACGATCGAAGAGAGCGACGGCTGACTTGTGGTGCCGGCCAACGGGGCTGCGGCACCGTCGACGGCATCGGCCCCGGCGTTCCACGCCGCGACATAGGTGGCCAGCTGTCCACCCGGAGTGTCGTGGGTGTGAACGTGCACTGGCAGATCGAACCGTGATTTCAGAGCGCTCACCAGCGTGGCCGCGGCGGGCGCACGCAACAGGCCGGCCATGTCCTTGATCGCAAGCACATGCGCGCCGGCGTCGACGATTTCCTCGGCCAGCCGCAGGTAGTAGGCGAGCGTGTAGAGACGCTCGCCCGGATCTGAGAGGTCCCCGGTGTACGACATTGCGACTTCAGCGATGGTCGTGCCCGTGTCGCGGACTGCATCGATGGCAGGACGCATCGAATCCACATTGTTGAGCGCGTCGAAGATCCGGAAGATGTCGATCCCGGTCGCCGCTGCCTCGTCGACGAACGCACGCGTCACTGTCTCCGGATAAGGCGTATAGCCGACAGTGTTGCGGCCCCGCAACAACATCTGCAGACAGATGTTCGGTAGCGCTTCGCGCAACGCTGCCAACCGCTCCCAGGGATCCTGCTTGAGGAACCGCAGGGCGACATCGTAGGTCGCACCGCCCCAGCATTCGACGGATAGCAACTGCGGCATCATCCGCGCAATGTACGGAGCCACACGTATCAGCCCGCTGGTGCGCAACCGGGTGGCCAACAGCGACTGATGTGCATCACGAAACGTGGTGTCGGTGACGCCAATTGCCTTGCTGTCGCGTAACCAGGCGGCGAACCCTTCGGGGCCGAGTTCAACCAGCCGCTGTTTGGAGCCGGCGGGCGCAGGCGCGGTCAAATCGCACTCTGGCAGCTTGTCGCGCGGGTAGACCGCCGACGGTCGCGGGCCGTGCGGCTGGTTGACCGTGACATCGGCGAGATAGTTGAGGATCTTGGTGCCACGATCCGCGCTACCACGCGCGGTCAGCAACTGGGGACGTTGCTCGATGAACGACGTCGTCACCCGCCCTGCGGTGAAATCCGGATCGTCCAGAACGGCGGCAAGGAATGGGATGTTCGTTGCCACCCCGCGAATCCGGAATTCCGCAACAGCGCGACGGGCCCGCGCCACCGCCGTCGGAAAGTCACGCCCGCGGCAGGTCAGCTTCACCAGCATCGAATCGAAATGCGCGGTCACCTCGGCGCCGAGGTTGGTGCCCCCATCGAGCCGCACACCGGCACCGCCGGGTGATCGATACCCGGTGATCCGTCCGGTGTCAGGGCGGAAACCGTTGGTGGGATCCTCGGTGGTGATGCGGCATTGGAGCGCGGCGCCGCGAATCTTCAATGCGTCCTGGGAGAGTCCGAGATCGGACAGCGATTCCCCGCCGGCGATCCGCAGCTGGCTCGATACCAGGTCGACATCGGTGATCTCCTCGGTCACCGTGTGTTCGACCTGAATCCGGGGATTGCACTCGATGAAGACGTGTTGGCCCCGCTCATCGAGCAGAAGCTCGATAGTGCCCGCACAGGAGTACCCGATCTGGCGAGCAAACGCGACGGCATCGGCGCAGATCCGTTCCCGCAGTGCGGGATCCAGGTTGGGCGCGGGTGCCAGCTCGATCACCTTCTGGTGTCGCCGCTGCAGGCTGCAGTCACGCTCGAAAAGATGGATGACGTTGCCCTGGGTGTCAGCCAGGATCTGTACCTCGATATGCCGCGGGTTGATCACGGCCTGCTCAAGGAAAACGGTGGGGTCACCGAACGCGGACTGAGCTTCCCGGCTGGCCGCCTCGATGGCTTCGCGAAGTTCGGCCGGTTCGTTGACTCGGCGCATGCCCCGACCGCCGCCACCGGCAACGGCTTTGACGAACACCGGGAAGTTCATCGATTCCGCAGCGGTCAGCAGTTCGGAGACCGAACTCGACGGGGCAGACGAGGCTAGCACCGGTAGGCCTGCCTTGCGGGCCTCGGCGATGGCGCGTGCCTTGTTCCCCGTCAGCTCAAGTACATCAGCCGACGGACCCACGAATGTGATTCCCGCCCGCTCGCATGCCCGTGCCAGCTCGGGATTCTCGGACAGAAATCCGTACCCGGGATAGATCGCATCCGCGCCCGCCTCCAGGGCAACCCGGATGATCTCGTCGACCGACAGATAGCCGCGGACCGGATGGCCTTCCGCACCTATCTGATACGACTCGTCAGCCTTGAGCCGATGCTGAGAATTCCGGTCCTCGTAGGGATAGACGGCCACCGTCGATAGCCCGAGTTCGTAGGCCGCGCGAAAAGCGCGGATCGCAATCTCACCTCGGTTGGCGACCAGAACCTTGTCGACCACTGTTTCCTTTCAGAGCTTGGGCGAGCTACGCCAAGGCCCGTTGTGGATGCCCGCTGTAGTCACTGAGCGGACGGATGAGCGCGTTCGACGCAGCCTGCTCCATGATGTGGGCAGTCCAGCCGGTGATCCGGCTCATCACGAAAAGCGGTGTGAAGCTGGGGATGTCAAAGCCCATGAGGTAGTACGCCGGCCCAGTCGGAAAGTCCAGGTTCGGCTTGATCTTGGTGGCCGCGAACATGGCGCTCTCCAGCACGTTGTAGATGTCCAGCCACTGCTGCCCGTCGCGCACTGCCGCAATCTGTTGCAGAGCGACCTTCATCGTGGGTACCCGGGAGTCACCGTTCTTGTACACCCGATGGCCGAATCCCATCACCTTGTCCTTGCGGGACAGCTTGCCGTGCAGCCATTCCGGGGCACGGTCGGCCGAGCCGATCTCGAGCATGTCGTGCATCACGGCCTCGTTGGCACCGCCATGCAGCGACCCCTTCAAGGCGCCGATGGCGGCCGTGACAGCGCTGTAGATGTCGGACTGGGTCGAGGTGACGACGCGCGCCGCGAAGGTGGATGCGTTGAAGCTGTGCTCGGCGTACAGAACCATCGACTGCTCGAAAGCAGTGACGATCATTGGGTCCGGCACCTCACCGAAACACATGTTGAGGAAATTTTCTGCGTAGGCCAGGTGGCTGTGCGGAGCGATCGGATCCAACCCGCGCCGCCGGCGCATGTCGGCGGCGACGATGGTCGGTAGAACCGCGAACATCCGTAGCGACTTGGCCATGTTGGCCGAGGGGCTGCTGTCGTCCTCGTCCGGATCCTCAGCACCCAGGTAGCTGATCGCCGTACGCACCACATCCATCGGATGGCAGTTGTCCGGCAGCTTGGCCAGCAGCGACTGCATCGAACGGTCGATGCGACGCGAGGCCCGCTCCCGCTGGGTGAACAAGGCCAGCTCCTGATCGGTGGGCAGCTCTCCGTGCCATAGCAGGTAGGCCACCTGCTCGAAGTTGCAGTGCGCGGCCAGGTCCTGCACCGGGTAACCGCGATAGGTCAGCGTGTTGGTCTCGGGCACCACCTTGGAGATGGCGGTGGTGTCGACCACCACCCCGGCAAGGCCCTTGTGGATCTTCGGCTGTTCGTCGGTAACGGTCATCGTGTCGCCCCTTGCAGCGAAAAGTTGTAGATATCCGAGTCGAACTGGTTGTATTCGGTGTAGCGCAGCAGCTCGTAAAGTCTGCTGCGATGTTGCATCTGGTCCGTGAGGCCGGATTGCGTTCCTGCAGAGTCGATCTCGCGCAAACCGACCTCGACGGCGTACATGGCCAGACGCAGAGTGGTGACCGGGTAGATCACCACGTTGTATCCGATCTCGGACAGCTGCCGAGCGGTCAGCAGTTCGGATTTCCCGAACTCGGTCATGTTGGCCAGCAACGGAACGTCGACCGCGTCCCGGAACTGTTCGAAATCCGCCGGGCTGTGCAGCGCCTCGGTAAAGATCAGGTCCGCACCGGCAGCGGCGTACGCCTTGGCCCGGTCGATCGCTGCGGGAATCCCCTCGATTCCCGCAGCATCGGTGCGGGCACAGATGATGAAATTGGGATCGCGCCGTGCCGAGACCGCGGCCCGGATACGCTTCACCATCTCGGCGGTCTCCACCACGGCCTTGCCGTCGAGATGTCCGCATCGCTTGGGATTCACCTGGTCCTCCAGGTGAAGTCCCGCCAGGCCGGCATCTTCGAGCAGCGTCACGGTCCGTGCCGCGCTCATCGGTTCGCCGAATCCGGTATCGGCATCGATGAACGTCGGAAGGTCGGTTGCCGAGGCGATCTGACCGCCGCGACAAGTAACCTCGGTCAGCGTCGTCAACCCGATATCCGGTAGACCGAGGTCCGCGGAAAGGACCGCACCGGATACGTAGACCCCGTCGAATCCGATCTCGGCGACCAACTTGGCGACCAGCGGAGAGAAAGCACCCGGAAAGCGCAGCAGCCGGCCGGATTCCAACCCGCGGCGGAAGTTCCGGCGCTTCTCGGATGCCGGAGTGGCGGCGCCGAGCAACCCGCTCGCGCTCATCGGAATATCCCCGAGGGGATCGTGGGCGCCTTGTCCAGCACCCGCTGGTCGACCCGGACATTGAGACCACCGAGCCCGCCGGACTTGGTCGTCGAGATGTTCTCGACCGCAGCCAGGAACCGCTTCTGCTCCTCGGCTTCCACGACACCTTCGGCCAGCTCGGCGAACTTGGCAACATACTGCTCACGCTCGAACGGCCGCGCCCCCAGCGGATGGGCGTCGGCGACAGCGAGTTCGTCGACAATCGTCTCGCCGCTCTTGAGAGTGATCACGGCCTTGGCGCCGAACGCCTTCTCGGCCGGATCGTTCGAGTGGTAGCGCCGGGTCCACTCCGGATCCTCGACCGTGGAGATCTTGCGCCACAGCTCGATGGTGTCGGGGCGGTGCGCCCGCTCGGGAGCATACGAGCGCTCGTGGTGCCAGCTGCCGTCCTGCAGCGCAACGGCGAAGATGTACATGACCGAGTGGTCCAGGGTTTCGCGGGACGCATCGGGATCGAATTTCTGCGGATCGTTGGATCCGGTACCGATCACCACGTGGGTGTGATGGCTGGTGTGCAGCACGATCGTGGCGATCTGGTCCAGATCACCGATGCGCTCGCGCATCCGGCGGGCCAGGTCGATCGGTGCCTGGCTCTGGTATTCCGCCGAATGTTCCTTGGTGTAGGTATCGAGGATCGCGCGCTTGGGTTCGCCTGGGCCGGGCAGCGGGACCTGGTAGGTGTGGTTCGGGCCGGACAGCAGCCACGCAATGACACCGTCCTCGCCCTCCCAGATCGGAGCAGGCGAACCCTCACCGCGCATCGCCCGGTCGACGGCCTCGATGGCCACCTTGCCGGCCCACGCCGGTGCGTAGGCCTTCCAGCTGGAGATCAGGCCCTTGCGCGACTGCCGGGTCGCGGTGGTCAGGTGCAGGGCCTGGCCGATCGCGGCGTAGATGGTCTCCGGGTCCAGACGCAGCATGGTGCCCAGGCCCGCGGCGACCGACGGTCCGAGGTGGGCGACGTGGTCGATCTTGCGTTCGTGCAGGCAGATTCCCTTGACCAGGTCGACCTGCACCTCGTAGGCGGTCGCGATGCCGCGGATCAGATCGGCACCACCGACTCCGAGCTGCTGCGCCACAGCGACGAGCGCGGGGATGTTGTCGCCCGGGTGCGAGTATTCGGCGGCCAGGAACGTGTCGTGGAAGTCCAGTTCCCGAACCGCGACGCCGTTGGCCCAAGCCGCCCACTCCGGCGACACCGTGCCTTCGACACCGAACACGGCAGCGCCCCGCGGCGTCTTGTGCGCCAGCGCCTGCGCCCGGGCAACGGTCACCGGACGACGAATCACCGACGCCGCCGACACCGCCGCGTTGTCGATGATCCGGTTGATCACCATCGCCTCGGTCTCAGGCAGCACGGCGACCGGATCGGCGGCGATCTCGGCGATCTTCCAGGCCAGGTGTTCGCTACGCGGAAAGTCCTCGGCGCTGCGCCGGGTTCTGACGTCATGTTCAAGCATGATCCGCACGGTACGCAGGCGCAGTCACCGGGGAAACCACCTGTAAATGCGTATTTTTGTGTCCTTTGGCGTGCGCTTTTGCGAATCTTGTGAAACCAGATCGGGGTAGCCTCGGCAGCGGTGAGCAAGACATTCGCCGGCGCCCGTCTGAGACGGCTGCGAGACGAGAGAGGCCTGACACAGGTCGCGCTGGCGCGTGCGCTGGGACTGTCCACCAGCTACGTCAATCAACTCGAGAACGATCAGCGACCGATCACAGTGCCGGTCCTGCTGGCCCTGGCTGATCGCTTCGACCTACCGACGCAGTACTTCACCCCCGACGCCGACGCCCGGCTGGTGTCGGACCTGCGCGAGATCCTGGCCGACAGTGCGGCCACCGCAACGCAGATCGAGGAACTGGTCGCCCGCATGCCCGAGATCGGCCAGACCATGGTGAGCATGCACCGGCGGTTGCACGACGCGACGGCCGAGTTGGAAGCCGTGCACGGACGAGCCAACCTCGACGCCCAGGCAGGCACGCAGCAGCCGATGCCGTTCGAGGAAGTACGCGACTTTTTCTACGACCGCCGCAACTACATCGATGCCCTCGACCGCGCCGCCGAGGATCTGTTCATCCGCCACCGCCTGCAAATCGGCGGGCTGGACCGGCAGCTGGCCGACCTGCTGTCCACCGAGTTCGGCATCTCGGTGATCGTGGACAACGGAGATGTACTGGGCGCCAGCGTGAAACGACGGTATCAACCCGAAGCCGGAACGCTTCACGTGGCGCGCTGGCTGCTGCCCGGGCAGCGGGCGTTCCAGCTCGCCACGCAGATCGCCTTGCTGCTCCATTCCAAATTGATCGACTCCATTGTCGCCACCGATGACCAATTGAGCACCGAGGCAAGGGATGTGGCCCGTGTCGGTCTGGCGAACTACTTCGCCGGCGCACTGCTACTCCCCTACCGGATGTTTCTGGCCGCGGCCGAAGACCTGCGCTACGACATCGACCAGCTCGCCCGCCGCTTCGAGATGGGGTTCGAGACCATCTGCCATCGACTGTCGACCCTGCAGCGCCCGGACGCCCGCGGCGTCCCGTTCATCTTCGTTCGCACCGACAGCGCGGGAAACATCTCGAAGCGGCAGTCCGCCACGGCTTTTCACTTCTCCCGGGTGGGTGGCAACTGCCCGTTGTGGGTGGTGCACCAGGCCTTCTCCAGGCCAGGCGAGTTCTTGACCCAGGTCGCCCAGATGCCCGATGGCCGAAGCTACTTCTGGATCGCACGGACCTCGCCCTCGGCGCCGAGCAGGTACCTGGGCACACCCAAGAACTTCGCCATAGGGCTGGGGTGTGACCTTGCCCATGCCGACAAGCTCATCTACTCGGTGGGTATCGACCTCACCAACCCTGAGGCCACTGTCCCCATCGGCGCGGGTTGCCGGATCTGTGACCGCCCGGCCTGCCCGCAACGCGCCTTCCCCTATGTGGGCAGGCCTGTCCACGTCGACCCGCAGACCAGCAGCAATCTGCCCTACTCACCGACAACGTGAGCAGGTGTGCAATGCACGAGGTCAATGCGGGAGAATGGCCCGGTGGACTGCGTGGTGGCACGAGAGGCGCTTTCGGCGCGCCTCGATGGGGAGCGTGAGCCGGTCCCCTCTGTGCGCGTCGACGAGCATCTGCGCGGCTGCCCGGACTGCGCCAACTGGTATGACCGGGCCGGCCGCCAGGCCCTGCAACTGCGCGATCTGGCCAATACCGCATTGATCGGGGCGGTGAGTGGACGCCCGGACCGCAGGACCGGTGCGCTGAGCGGACTCTGGGCCCGTATGAGCCGGCACCTGCTGACGACGGCGATCGTCGTCATCGGGATCGCCCAGCTCGGTCTGGCGATCGCTCAGGCCGTCGGCATCAACTTCGGGATGGTTGCCGCACATCACGGGTCGGCCAGTGGAGCCCACTTGCTGAACGAGTCCACGGCGTGGTCGGCGGCACTGGGAATCGCGACCATCGCGATGGCCTTCCGCCGCCGGATCGCGCCCGGTTTGGCCTGCGTACTGGTGGTCTACTGCGGATTCCTCGCCTATTACGTGGTGTCGGACGCGCTGGCGGGACTGGTGACCCCGGTCCGGGTACTGAGTCATGTGCCGGTGGCGCTGGCAGCGATCGTTTCGATCTGGGCGTCGCGCACCAAACGCCCGCACGACCCGTCACCAAAGGCACGTGGTGACGATGACGAATCGGGCCCGGCCGCGCCGACCCGTCGTCATCTGCGCGCAGCGGATGACCCCGCGGCCTGAACCGCTACAACATCACACCGAACATGATCGCCATACCGGCGGCCATCATCGCCCGGCACAGCGTGCCGAAGTGGGAGAACGGCGCCGTCTCAGCACGCTGACGTGCCGCGAAGTAGCGGTACAGCCACACGGCTGCGGCGATCACGAACCCGATGGCCAACAGCCAGTTGACGGCAGGGATCCACAGTGGCTGCACCGACACGTGTTCCATGGCCATCGCCGTGCTGCCGCCACCGTGCCCGGCCATGTGCATCGCGTGCATGTCGTGGCTGCCTGCGGCGACCGTTTCTGCATGGCGCGCAGGCACATTGCCGTTCATGGCGGCATACATCCAGGCCATCGCCAACATCATCGCGGCGTGGTACCCGTCGGCCACCCGTCCTTGAGTCGTCGCGGACCTGACCAATCCCGCCGCGAACCAGACAGCCGCGGCCAGGAAGAAATACATCGGGACGAGAGCGGGCAGCTCGGCCCCACGCGGCCAGGCCATGACCACCATTGCGATGGCCATTGCCAGGTGGAGCAGCTGACTCACCGCAACGCCCGGGCGGCCACGGGAGCCCAGCAAGGCGTAGGTGCACTCGACCGCACTCAGGGCGAACAGCACCGTTACCACCCAACGGAGCGCAAGATCGGCGATCATTCCAGGTCCTGTCGTCAAGAGTGTCGGGCTGCGGTCGTCCTCTGTCGTTGGTCGCAGACGCGGGCGCCGAAGTTCCCGCACCCATCAGCACTACGACACATTGTCGTAGAATCGCATGGCCGCGACGTTTTGTTCGTTTCCGCGGCGGAAGGCCGGTTCGACTATGGCGCGTGTGCGCATGTCCACTGCGGCCGGGGTGTGGCGGGGACGCCTGACACTGCTCGGCATCGTCGCAGGTTGCACTGTGGTGCTGTTCCTGAGCGCCGTGCAGCTGGGAGCCCAGCGGCTGGCCGCGGCGGGGATCGCCGACCCGGGTACGGCCACCAGCGCAGCCCGGTTGCTCGGACACTGGGCCGGCACCTTGGCGGGTGCACTGTGCGTCGGAGCGCTCATCCTGATTGTGACGACCGCGACACCTCGTGACGACGGGCGAATCGACGCGGCGTCCTTTCCGGCGCATCTGCTCGTCGAACGCATCGCCATCGTCTGGGCCTCCTGTGCCACCGCGATGGTCGTCGTCTCGGCGTCCGCCGACGCGGGAATTCCCATCGGCCGGCTTGTCGCCGGCCCCGGCCTCGGCAGCACCATCGCGGCCTCAGAGGTCGCACGCGGCTGGTGCGTGACCGCGATATCCGCGCTGGTGCTGGCCGTCGGAGTGCGCTTCACCCTCCGCTGGATGGGCCACTGCGTAGCACTGCTGCCCGCGTTGATCGGAGTGATCGCGGTACCGGTGACCGGCAACGCCGGACAAGGCCCGGACCATGACATCGCCACGAGCGCCGTGATCGTCTTCGCGGTGGCGGTCGCGGTTCTGGCCGGAACGAAGATCGCTTCCGCCGGGTTGCGAGACACCATGTCTCGACGCCGGATCCAGATACTGCAGCTGATGTGCGGGGCGGTCGCCATCATCTACGGTGCCGTCCTGGCCACGCTGATGCTGCGCGGGTCGCCGATCCTGGAGTCTGCCTACGGGCGGGCCGTGGTGGTCGCCGGGGTCCTGCTGGTGTTGGTGTGGGCCGCAGACGGGGCGCTACTCCTGACGCGCCGTACCCCGTCACGGTTGGTCGACACCGTGTCTGCGGGCGCGATGGTCGTCGTCACCGCGGGGTTGGCGCTCGCCGCGAACAGCGTTCCGCCCCGGTTCACCGTTCACGAGTTCTCTACGTGGGACATCTTTTTGGGCTATCAGCTCGACGCACCCCCGAGCCCGCTCACCCTGATCACCGAGTGGCGCTTCGATCCGCTGATCGGGACGGCAGCCATCATGCTCGCGCTCGCCTACCTCGTCGCAGTGGTGCGGCTGCGGCGACGAGGTGACCAGTGGCCGGTGGGCCGCACGATTGCCTGGTCTGTGGGTTGCGCCGCCTTGCTGATCACCACGAGTTCCGGAGTGCGTGCCTACGGATCGGCGATGTTCAGCGTGCACATGGGTGAGCACATGGCGCTGAACATGTTCGTCCCGGTGCTGCTGGTGCTCGGCGCACCCGTCACCCTGGCTCTCCGGGTGCTGCCCTCCGCGCCGAAGGGTGAAACGCCTGGCCCCCGCGAATGGTTGGTGTGGTTCGTGCATGCGCCGGTGACGCGGTTTCTGTCGCACCCGGTGACGGCATTCATCTTGTTCGTCGGGTCGCTGTACCTCGTCTACTTCACCCCGTTGTTCGACACCTTGATCAGGTATCACTGGGGCCACGAGTTCATGAGCGTGCACTTCCTGCTGACCGGCTACCTGTACTACTGGGGAATCATCGGCATCGACCCCGGGCCGCGGCGACTTCCCTTCCTCGGACGGCTCGGGCTCCTGTTCGCTGTGATGCCGTTCCATGCCTTCTTCGGTATCGCCACCATGACCATGACGTCATCGCTGGGCGAGAGCTTCTACCGGTCTGTCAATCTGCCTTGGTTGCAGAGCATTTCAGATGACCAACACCTGGGCGGCGCCATCGCGTGGGGGTCGAGCGAACTGCCGGTGCTCATCGTGGTGATCGCACTGGTGGCCCAGTGGGCACGTCAGGATCGCCGGGCGGGAGCGCGGGAGGACCGGCACAGCGATCGCGGGTACGACGACGAACTCGATGCCTACAACGCGATGCTGCACGAGCTGTCCCGCACCCGGCGCTGAACCGCGCCCCAGGTTGAACCGATTCGGCCGGACCGAGTGGCCCCGAATCTAGTCGGCGGCGCCAGAACCGCAGGTGCAGTTGCTCCCGCAGGTGCAGTTTTCGCACTTACAGTTCGGGTTGTCGCACTTCGCCGACTCGACTGTTTCATTGCTGGTCATGCATATGAGGCTACGCCCAGCAGGTCCCGATGAGGCCGCAAAAGGAACTAATCCCACCGTGTTCCCGACCAATGACTGGGGCCATCGAGATCCACGCCGCACGACCATCCGCCGATCCCGCAGGTCACCGATCGACAGAACCACGAGACCTAGCCAGAGGATGTGCTGCGCATGTACCAGCCGCACCGGTTGCCCGCGCCCCGTGTCGAGTTGTGGGACTGGCAACAGCACGGTAGGTGTCGAGATGCCGACCAGGCGTTGTTCTTCGGCGCCGACGGCGAAGACCGGCGCACCCGGACCGGCAGAATTCAGCGGGCCAAGCAGTTGTGCGAAGATTGCCCCGTCATCTCGGCGTGCCGTGACCATGCCGTCGCCGCAGCCGAACAGCACGGCATCTGGGGTGGCCTCACGCCTGGCGAACGCAATGCGATGCTCACCGCCGGACGGCCAAATGCGTTGATGAGCGGGGTATCTGGGTGACATCGAGCGAGATCACCGGCACGGTCGAGACCGAACTGCGGGCCATCGAGCGCCGGGTGTTCGAGGATGTGTGGATCGGCCCCGCTCGGATCCGGGTGCTGGCAGGACTCGCCACCGCCCTCGCGGCGGCGGCCGTGGCACTGCGGGTCGCAGGCGAAGCACCCGCCGGTGCAACACGCAACGGGCACTGGATCTCGCTGGTGGCGATCGCCCTGTTCACCCTCGCGGCTTCGGTTTCGGCTGTCGCACTGGTGCGGCGCCGGTTTCGGTGGTGCTGTCTTGCGACGTGCGCGTCAGCGCTGGCCACCGTCGACGGCGCAGGCGCGTTCTGGTGGCATCACACCGCACACACCGCCTCGTGGGTTCCGGCGGCGCTGGGCACGCTGAGCGCTGTGGCGCTGACCGCGACCTGGTTGGGTGTCTGTCTGGCCCCGCTGGACTCGTCTCAGCCGGACATGCGTGCCGCGCCGGCCGGCGCAGGCGACTGAACGTCCGAATCCCGCAACGGGTTCGCTTGGACTGTTCCGTAATTGCGTAGCCGCAGGCTGTTCGACACGACGAGGAAAGACGACACTGCCATCGCCCCTCCGGCGATCAAGGGGTTCAGCAGACCTGCCGCGGCGATCGGGATTGCCGCGATGTTGTACCCGAAGGCCCAGATCATGTTGACCCTGATGGTCCGCATCGTCGCACGGGCCAGACCCAACGCCTGCGGTACCGAATCGAGGTTGTCGCGGACGAGGATGATGTCAGCCGCGCCGATGGCCACATCGGTTCCCCGGCCGATGGCCAGGCCCAGGTCGGCGCAGGCGAGTGCGGGACCGTCATTGATCCCGTCGCCGACCATGGCCACCACCCGGCCCTGGTCGCGCAGCTTCTCGATCGCACCGACCTTGTCCTCGGGCAGCACCTCGGCGACCACGTCGTCGATGCCCACGGCCGCACCGATCGCGGCGGCCGTGGCAGCGTTGTCGCCCGTCAGCAGCATGGTCTTCATGCCCTCGGCGTGCAGGTGCGCGATGGCACCGGCCGCCGAGGGTTTGACGGCGTCGGCGACGCAGATGGCACCGCAGACGGTGTCACCCGATGCGACGAACACCACCGTCTGGCCTTGTGATTCACCCGACCTGCGCGCAGCCGCAAGATTGGCGGGCATCACACGGTTCCGGGTCACCCAGGTGGGACGCCCGACGATCACCGCCGCACCGTCCACGGAACCGGCCACACCGTGGCCGGCGAACGCCTGGAAATCCTCTACTGCGGCGACGTCACGGTCCGCCCATGCGGTGACGATCGCATGGGCCACAGGGTGTTCGGATGCCGACTCGACTGCTGCCGCATATCCGAGAACTTCGTCCTCGCTCCATCCGTCGGCCGCCACCACCGCGATGACCTGAGGCTGTCCGGTGGTCAGGGTGCCGGTCTTGTCGAATACGACCGTGTCGACGGCGCGGATCGCCTCCAGTGCGCGATGTCCCTTGAGGAAGATCCCCAGCTGGGCACCTCGGCCCGACGCCACCATCATCGCGGTCGGAGTGGCCAGCCCCAGCGCGCACGGGCAGGCGATCACCAGGACGGCCAGGGCGGCCGACACCGCTCGGTTGACATCGCCGTCGACCAAGAGCCAGCCGATGGCGGTGGCCGCCGCGATCACGAGCACACACGGCACGAAGACCGAGGCGATCCGGTCCGCCAGCCGCTGCGCATCGGCCTTCTGCGCCTGCGCCTGCTCCACGAGGCGAACCATCCCGGCGAACCGGGTGTCCGGCCCCACCGCGGCGGCCTCGACGATCAGGCGGCCATCGAGGACCACGGTGCCGCCCACCACGCTCGAACCCTCTTGTGTCTGTACCGGTTTCGACTCTCCGGTCATCGCGCTGACATCGACTGCCGCCGCGCCGCTCACCACGAGACCGTCGGCGGCGATGGCCTCACCGGGACGGACGACGAAGCGCTGGCCCTCCTTGAGCTCGTCGGCGGGCAGGACGAGTTCGCTACCGTCGGCGAGCAACACCGTGACCGACTTGGCGCCCAGGGCCGCGAGCGCCCGAAGCGCTCCCCCGGCGCGTGAACGGGCCCGCGCCTCGAAGTAGCGGCCGGCGAGCACGAAAACCGTTACCCCCGCGGCGACCTCGAGGTAGATGGCGTCGCTGCCGAGGAGCGCCTGCCATACGCCCGCCGCGTGATAGGTCTGGTGGTCGAAGAAGATCGTGTACATCGACCACACGGTGGCGGCCGTGACGCCGATGGAGATCAGGGTCTCCATGGTCGAGGTTCCGTGCCGGGCGTTGCGGAGCGCACTGCGATGGAACGGCCATGCGGCCCACGTGACGATCGGTGCCGCCAACGCGGTCAGCACCCACTGCCACCCGGCGAATCGGGTGTCGGGCACCACGGCAAACATCACCGAAAGATCTGCGAGCGGGATGAACAACACGGCGGCGATCGCCAGCCGCCGAAGCAAGCTGCGGGCATGATCGGCATCGGGATCGGCGTCGGTCGTGGAGCGCTCGACGCGGGGCGCGGCCTGATAGCCGGCCCGCTCGATGACCGCGCACAGTTGCTCGACACTCGTGTCTTCGGTGGCTTCGACAGTGGCGACGCGTGTGGCGAAGTTCACTGACGCGCGCACGCCGTCGACCTTGTTGAGTTTGTTCTCCACGCGGGCAGCGCAGGCCCCGCACGACATTCCCGTGACGTCCAGCGCAATGCGCTGGACCGCCGCTTTGTCGGGGACAGTTGCTGTTGTCACCACCACTCCCAATTGCTCACTCGCCACGTCGGTGCCCTATGTCAGCGACACGTCACCAGATAGGTAGTCGCTCGAGCCCGATGCCGAGTTCCCGGGCGTCATCGAATAATGTCGTTGGCTGTGACTACCGAACGCGGCGAGGACCACGTTACGCGGCTGGCCTTCGCCGCCGGCCGCGGTGATTCGGCGGCGCTCGAGCAATTCATCCGGGCCACCCAGACCGATGTCTGGCGAACCGTCGCCTACCTGGGCGATTCCGGATCGGCCGACGACCTGACGCAGGAAACCTTCATGCGCGCCATCACGGCGCTCCCCCGGTTCAGTGGCCGCTCGTCCGCCCGTACCTGGCTGCTGTCGATAGCTCGGCGTGTGGTGGTCGACCAGATTCGGCACAAGCAGAGCCGGCCGCGGACCCAGCACGGAGTGGACGTCGAGCAGGTCCTCGAAAGCTACCGCCCGATCGGTGGCTTCGAGAAGATGGTGGAGATCCGCCTCCTGCTGGACGGACTGGATCCCGACCGGCGGCATGCGCTGTTGCTGACCCAGGTCCTCGGACTGTCCTACGCGGAAGCCGCCGAGGTCTGTGGCTGCCCGGTGGGCACCATCCGCTCACGGGTGGCGCGGGCCCGCGAAGATCTGATCGCGGCAACCGAGCGGGACGACCGCACCGGTTAGGTGAGGCGACGCCGCCGGCGGTGTTGGCGCCATCCCACCACGACGTCCACGCCCACGAAGGCGGCCAGGCTTACCCCCAGCAACGGGATGAACCAGCCGACGGCGGCCGCCACGAGGACCACCGCCACCGCGACACCGGGCGGTAGTCCGGTGAGGACACCACGACGGGGCGCACGGCCCAGCGGCACCCGCCCGCCGGTGGGGCGGCGGTGCCACCACAGCAGGTAGCCGCGCACGATCACGGTGACCAGTGCGACGGCAAGGCCCAGCAACACGAGCTGATTGGCGATCCCGAACAGCAGTCCCATGTGCAGCTGAATGCCCCATGCGGACAGCTTCGCCGCCAACGGCCAGTCGGAGAACCACGAGGTGTCGATCACCGTCGCGGAAGTTCCGTCGACGGCCACCGCGTTGTTCGACATCACCCAGGGCTGCCGAGTCTGCGTCACGGTGAACGCGGTGCCGGTGTGGGCGGGAATGCCGACCTCGACGGCGCCTCCGACACCGGCGTCCCGAGCCGCCTTCAGCACCCGGTCGATGTCACCCACCAGAGGCGCGTCGGCCCCGTCGGCAGTGACGGGTGCCGGGGCGCTGTGATGCCCTTCGTGGCCGGATATCTCGACTGCCGGCGCGCCCCCGATCGCCGTCGACACGGTCGGTGTCGTCCATGACAGTGCCGCCCGCAGAGCGGTGACGTTCTCCCCGGCGAACCGGGACCAGGTGAGACCTGTCGCCGACAGGAACAACAATCCCACGGCAATCCAGATCCCCACCGCCCCATGCCAGTTCAGCGTCCGCGACCGGCCCCGCAGGGAGCGGTCGAGCGTCAGCAGCCGCGGCTCGGTGTCGCCGCGGCGGGAGCCACGCCGGTACCTGCCCCACCACAGGACGCCCCCGGCCAGCGCGATCAGCCAGAGCCACGACGCCGCGAGTTCGCTGTACATGCGACCGGGTTCGCCGAGATGCAGGCTGCGGTGCAACTGATCGATCCAGGTTCTCAGTGGCAGTGCACCGCTGCTGCCGTAGACCGTGAGCTCGCCGTGCGAGGCGGCTGTCACCGGGTCGACGAACACGGCATGACGTTCGGACTCACCCAACGACGGATCATCGAACATGACCCGGGTGGTCTGACCGGGCCCGAGTGCCGGGCGCACGGCGGTGACCGCCAGGCCGGGTCGTTGGGCCTGGGCGGCCCGGACCTGTTCGGCGACCGGCAGCATGTCACCGCTGCTGTGGGTCTGAAGCTGATCGCGGTAGACGAACTGCTCGATGGTCGGAGCGATGGCGTAGAGCCCACCGCTGATCGCGGCGATCAGCAGGAAGGGCCCGACGAAGATCCCCGCGTAGAAGTGCAGGCGCAGCAGGAACGCGCCGTAGTGCGCCGTTCGCACCGGTGCCGAGATCGGCGACTCCGGCGCCGGGGTCTCATCTGTGGCTGTCGACGGGTTCTCGCCCATGGCTCCTCAGCGGTCGAACGGTCCTCGATAAGAGTGGTCGTTCGCACCGGGCCGACAGTTCCCGACAGATGTTCAGCCGCCCATGTGCCCGACGGTCACCCAGCGGATGGCCCTCGCCACCAGCGAGGAGGATTTCTGCCCCGGGGCCTCCGGCGCGGATTCCGCCTCATCGACCGCGGTGCGCTCTTCGGCGCGGTATCCGGCCTGCTCAACGGCGTCGCAGAGGTCGGCGACGCTGATGTCGTGGCGGGCGTCGATGGTCGCGATCTTGGTGGAGATGTCCACCGCGGCGTGTACGCCGTCGATCTTGTTCAGCGTGTTCTCGACCCGGCGTGAACACGCCCCGCAGGACATGCCCGTCACGTCGAGTCGGACCCGTCTGGCACGTGATGTCTGGTCACTGTGTGCGGCTACGTCTGTCACTGCCATCCCTCACTGTCTTGTGGTGTCTGGTTGATAGGTCGTCGGACAACCGCGTCGAGTTCCCGACCATGCGTGGGCGAGCAGTGCCGGTATGGGCGGAGGTGTCGCCACGAGCTCACCGACGGTGTGGATTCCCAACGGCAGGACCGGGTATGTGGCCAGGTACTCCGAGTAGGAACGTCCACCGAGCCGCAATCCCAGGCCGATCCAGGCGTCGATCACCGACCAGCGCCGCGGATTGGCCTTCGCCCAGTCACTCTCATCCAGCCGGCTCTTCCATTCGTGGCTGTCGACTTCTTCGGAGGCAACCGTGCCGAGCAACTCGCGGTACACCACTGCCTGCCCACGCATCACATCGATCCCGCCGCCCAGCGCGTCGGGGCCGCCGAACTCGGGCAACCTGCAGAGAATGCTTCTCGCCGCCGCGCGGCCGGTGGTCACTTCTTCGGTCAGTTCTACCGCCGGATACGCGTCCAGCGCATGGCAGGCATCGGCGACCGACACCAGGATGTCGGCGGACCCGCGCAGCTGCTCGGGTGTCCCCAGAACGCGGGGCAGGCGCACGATCGTGAAGTCGAGCTCACGGTTTGCCCCGTCGACCGCCAATTCCGCGAGCGCTTTGGAGGCCGCGTACGGGTATGGCGCCTGACGCGGGTCGACCACCTCTGGTGCGCTGACAACTCCATTGACGACATACGTCGAAAGGTGCACCATTCTGGCGCCGGCAGCCGCGCACGTCGCGGCCATCGCTGCCACCAATTCCACATTGGCTGAACGCATTTCGCGGTACGGCACCACCACGTTGGTGTTCCCGATGCAGTTGACGAGGGTCCGGGCGCCGGTCTGCCGGACCAGCGTCCCCAACTCGGCGGGACCGAACCCGGGCCCGAGGCACTCGATCCGCACACCGGGTGTGTGGCGAAGCTGTGTCCAGACCCGGTCGACGGGCGGGGCCGACCGCATGGCCAGCACCACATCGGGCTGCCGTCCGGCTGACCGCGTCAGCTCCAGAATCTCCTCGGCGAACCCGGATCCCAGAACTCCGGACGCACCCAGAACCAGGATCGGTCCGGCACCCCGGGCCGAAGAGCGCACCGTGTTCGTCCGCTTGTCCGCGCGCCGCGTCGACAGTGCAGTGAAGTCACGTTCGATCTCGGTGCCGGTGACCCGATCCATCCACCCGTCGCTCACCGCCACGTCATCGACCAGGTTCGCCGCGGTATCGGCACTGATCAGGTCCAGAATCGACACCTGCCGACCGAGATATCTACGCGTATCGGGCAGGATCCGGACGAGGTCCAGCGACCCGATGCCCTCGTGCAGCAGCGATGCGCCGGGTGTGATCATCCGGCCGAGGTGGGCACTCCACATTCCGGCGAGGCCGGCCGCCCGCCCTCCCGTGGCGGGATCGACTCGCCCGTCCGGTTCTGAACCGAGCGACGTTGGCAGCCTTGCGGTGTCAATCTTCCCGTTGGGTTTTCTCGGGATGCTCACGACGCCCGAAATGGCGAAGGACGGGACCCGCGAATCCACCAGGACACTGCTGACACGGGTTGCCGCAGCGGGGTCTTCGTCGCCACCGCGCGTCCGGTGGGTCTCGAACCAGACACCCAGGCCGCCGTTGTGAAGCTCGACGGCGACGTCGACCACCTCCGGGTCAGCTGCGATGCGGCCGGCGATCGCAGCGGTGTCGACCCGCTTTCCCGAGATCTTGACGACCGCGTCCTTGCGGCCTGCGAACATCGGGTAACCGGCGCCGTCGACCGTTACCCGGTCGGCAGTCGCAAAGGCGCGGTGCCGCCGGCCGTCAGCGATAGTCACCGAGCCGAAACTGTCGCTGTCCACACCGAGATAGCCGCCGGTCACCATATCGCCCACCACCACGACTTCCCCGAATGCGATCACCACCGAGTTCGCAACGACGGGCTGTCCCAGCCGAAGGCGCGCATCGGGTTCGACCACCCGGCCACCGTCGACGATCGGCAGGTAGGTCACCACGACCGTGGTCTCTGTGGGGCCATAGCTCGACAACAGCGAGATGTTCTCGGTGCCTGCGGTATCGACCCATTTGTCGACGGCGATCGGACGGATGGGCTCACCACCGATCACAATCTGGCGTAGCCGGGAGCGGCCGACACCGGCGACGGCGTCGACGTCCTCGCACCACAGGTGCCACAGGGCGGTGGGGACATCCACGACGGTCACGCCGCAATTCATCAGGTCTCGGGTAAGCGCTTGCAGGTCACCGGTTTTCACCGCGTCCGAACGGACGAGTGCCGCCCCGGCCACAGCGGCACCGAATACCTCTTCGACGCTGATGTCCGATGTCAGCGGTGCGCATTGAAGGATGGTGTCGTCGGGTCCCCAGCCGTAGGCCCGGACCACTCCTGCACAGAACGTCGCGAGCGAACCATGGCTGACGTGCACGAGTTTGGGCTCCCCCGTCGATCCGGACGTGGGCATCACGTACGCGGCCCTGGTGGGAAGGAGCGGGTCGGCCGCCGCCTGTTCGACGCGAGCCTCGATCCGCCGACGGCGCTCCTCGCCGATCGGTCGCGGGATGTCCGCGGACTCGACGTCGACCATGTGGGCTGAGATGCCGTTGCCGCCTTCGATGATTCGTCGGGCCCGCGATTCCACCTGATCGTCGCGGTCGCAGACGCTGTAGCCACAGCCCACCAGATGGCACGCGATCAGCAGGTCGATGGCCTTGTCGGTGTCGTCGTCGGTGAACACCACCACATCGCCGGGCCTCACCTCGATGTCAAGCAGCCAGGCCATCCAGGAATCGACCTGGGGACGGCGTCGACATTGCGCAACGGACTCGGGCCGAAGGAGAAACCACGCGGATGCCTCCCGATCCGCGGGTTCGGATGCCCACGCACCCGAGGACAGCGACCCGTCACCGGCGGTCACACGCCATTCACCGACGGTCATCGCGATCGGAGAATCCCACATGGTCGTCATCGATCGCAGAGCCATCGCGATCCGGCCCGCCACGCCTGCACCATCCGCCCGTGCCAGACCGGGCCTGTTCCAGATGTTGAGGGTGAGCATGCGCCGTTGCTCATCGAGCACAGCCGCCACGGTCGTACCCTCGACCGGGCCGATGTGCGAGGTCACGGGTGCCTCGGCCAAGAACGGCGCCAGTTCTCGCGCACAAGGTTCACGCAGGAAATTGAGCGTCAGGGTTCTCACGGATGTCGTTCGGTTGATCGCCAGATACATTCGGCGGTAACGCTCTTCACGCAGCCAGCGGCGCCGGCTCGCCTTGACGTAGCCCCGGTCCACCGCGCGTACCACGTCCGCCACCGATGCGAACGGTGCGAACCGTATCGGCTGTGCCATCGAATTCACCAGGCACGTCGCGACATCGAGGTCGGGGTCACCGAAGCGGTTGTCGACCGCGTGCACCAGGAGGCTCTCGGTGGCGTGATGAACACTGGCATCCACCGCCGTGGCCGCCGCCGCGACGAGCACATTGAGCGGGATGTTCTCGCGGTCTGCCAGGTCAAGGATCTGGTCGTAGTCTTCCCCGCGGATCACGGTGGTTTCGATCAGGGTCCCCCGGCCGGCAGACGCGGGAGCGTCGGCGGCATGTCCGGGGCCGCCCTTTCCGGCGGCAGCAGTGAGCTCTTGCTGCACAACGGAGGTCAGCCGTTCGAGCGATTCGTCCACATGGCGTGCCTCGCGGCGGTGCGCGGTGACGACATCGTTCAGGCCGTCACGGACACAGTCGTCAGGGGGCGAGGCGCCGTCTGCCAGGAATCGCCCCAAGCGCGCTTCGATGATGCCGATCGCTCCGCCGTCGAGCAGAATGTGGTGCGCTTCGGCATCGAGGCCGCCCACCAGGCCGCTGCCGTCGACATACACGGTGTAGCGCGCCAATGGCTTTGCGAGAAGGCCGCGACCCCACTCGTCGGCCAGCGTGGCACCCTTGTCATCGCCGCACACCTGCACGATGTCATCGACGTCCAGTCGGGGGACGAGATCCGGGTATCCACCCGACCCGTGCGACGCCGACAGAACACAAGTGTGAACGGGAGTGGCGAGGATGGTCTTTCGCAGAGCGGTCAGGAACTGCGCCTGCGGTGTCGGCCGGAACCGGTAGCGCCTGCCGATCAGATACAGGCCGGGATCGTCGTCCTGCGAGACTCCGTTGTAGATGTTCTGCTGCGATCGGCTCAGCGGAATACGTTGTGCCTGTGTACCTTCAGACAGGTTCACCCAGTTTCTCCAACTCCTGCACCCAGCCCGCGATCGACAGGTGCTCCGCCAGTCGCCGCGGTACGTCCGATTCCCGATCGACGCCCAGTTGCTTCATCAACAGCACGAATCGAACCGAGTCCAGCCCGAGGTCCCTCAGGTCGGTCGCATCGCCCTCGACGAGATCCGATTCGTCGACATACAGCACCTCCGAGAGGGCCGCGAGCACTCTGCTCCTCAGCCGGTCAGCCACCGGCGACCGCACCTAGAGAGGTCCGCACGATCTTGCCGGACTGGGTTCGTGGGATCTCCTGGACGAACCTGATGGTCGACGGCCTGGCCATCGGCTCCGATTCCTGGCGGAAACGCGCTGCGATGGCATGTTTGAGTTTCCTGGCGGCTGTTTCATCCAGAGTCGTCGACGCGACCACAGCCAGCCCCACGAGTGCGCCGAACTCCCCGTCGGGGATCTCGTAACAGGCCGCCTCGTCGACGCCGTCAACCCGCTCGGCAATCCGATCGACCTCGTCGGGCGCGATGTTGACGCCCCCGGAGATGATCATCTCCGACGAGCGGCCCCTGATGTAGAAGAAACCGTCGTCGTGGCGGTCGAGAAGGTCTCCGGTGTTCACCCATCCCTCGACCAGTACTTCGGCGGTCCGCTCGGCGTTGCCCCAATACCCGAGCATGTTGGCCGGTGACTTGATCCACAGTGTGCCCGACGAGGCCGAATCGGCACCCGAACGCGTCGGCGGCCCGCTGCCGTCTCCGTCCAGATGAACCTCCACGCCGGGATAGGGCCGCCCTACCGCTCCCGCCTCGATCCTGGCGATCGAGTCCTCGTCTGTCGGGAGACACAGTGCGGTGCACCCTGTTTCGCTGAGTCCGTAGACTTGCGCGGTCCGAACACCGGCAGCCTCGACAACGCTCACATCGGAAGCGACGGCCCGGGATCCGCCGTAACCCACCATGCGTAGCGACGGCGGGACCGGTCTTCCGGTGGACCGGAGTTCGGACACCAGCCGGGTGAGCAGCGTGGGAACCAGGCAGGTCGTCGCGACATCGTTCGCGGTCAGGATCTCGGCGATGGACGCGGAATTCTCACCGCCGGTGATGCACAACCCGCCCTGCATCAGGCAGTTCAGGATCCACCACAGCCCACCAATGTGCGTCGCGGGCAACGGTGAGTACGTGGTCTCGCCGACGACCCAGTCGACCCAGGTCAATTGCTCGCGCTGCAGAATGTCGGCAACGGAGTAGAAGGTGCGATTGGCCAGCAACACCGCTTTCGGGGTGCCCGTGGTACCGCTGGTGAAGATCATCGCCAGCGGATCGTCCGTTCCTCCGACGGGAATGTCAGGCAATCGATCCGCGGCCGGATGGCCGGCGCGGTCGGCTGCACCGGCGACGATGTTGACGTCGAGGGCAGGGACCGACCGGAGTGAATCCGAGAGATCGGGGGTGTGCAGGCGGCAACCCGGAGCGACCAGAATCGCAGCGGGATCGGTGATCTCGCCGAACCGGTTCATGGTCGCCGCGGGCAGGCCGCCGTCCACCATCACGGCGACGGCCCCGACCCTTGCACAGGCCAACACCGACAGATAGGTCTCCGGGCCGTTGTCCGAGATGACGAACACCCGGCTTCCCCGCGCGACCGATCGGGAGCCGAGATCGGCTGCCAGTCTGTCCGCTTCGGCCATGAGATCTCGGTAGCGGATGACGCTGGATCCGTCGCAGCGTCGCAGGGCGATCGCATCGGGACGCTGTCTCGCGCGCTCGCTGATGCGTTCCAGCACCGTGGATGGTGGTTGTGCCATAGCTGTGAAGCCGCTCTCCGTACAGGTGTCAGGGGATGTTGAGTGCCGCCAGTTCCACTTCGCCGGATGCGGCCCCACCGTCTTCATCCCAGAACTCGACCGTGCAGGGAATCTTGAGATAGCGAATCGTCCGGTCGATGACCTCGAAGTCCTTGCACTGCAACCGTGCCGAGAACCTCTGGGACTTGATCGGGCGCTTGAACCGTGATGCCGTGGTCTTGATCAACATGCTGGGGAGTTGGTAGTTGAAGTAGTCCTCGATCGACCAGCCCCGGAATTCGGGTATCACTTCGTTGAGAATGGCCGGCGCGAATGCGCTGTACGCCAGTTGGTTGAAACACAGAACCCATTCGGCGGCGTTGAAGTGGCCGGTGTCGCGAATGTACGCGGGCTCTTTGATACTGAAATTCCCGATGGCCGACACGGAGGTCGCCGTGGCTTCGTATTCTGCGTCGAGGAGATAGCGGCACCCTTTGTAGGAGTAGGGTTCCAGAACCTTGACCAGCAGTTCTTCTGGGATCGGCACCATATCTGTGATGCCGTACCCACCCGTGACCACAGATAATGTCTCGGCGGTGCTCATGGTCATACTCCATATCCCGGTGTCTTGAGGCCGTCCAGCATGGTCAGCCGATGAGTGGTCAGAGTTCCTGGTGTCGTGCCGTGTTTCGCCCGGTGCATCAGAACCCGGTTGTCCCACAACACGACATCGCCGACCTCGTAGTGTTGGGTGTGGATGAACGGTGACGTGAATTCCGGATCGAGTTGTCCGGTGGCGGTCATGAGTTGTGCGAGAACTGCGGGATCAAGCAGGTTTCCGTGCGCGTCCTCGATCTTGGTGGTGCCCGACGCACAGATGTAGAGGATTTCCTGTCCGGTCTTCGGGTGCCGAATCACCGTCGGCCATTTGATGGGAGGCGTGGTCCCGGAGATCTCGTCCCAGACCTCGCCGATCGGCTTGTACACGTCATGCGGCCGAATCTTGATGTGACGCCGTGGATCATGGGTTGCGAACGTGCCACGAACCGGGTCACGCACGGCGTCCGGAAGGGACTCCCACACCTTGTTGAGGTCGATGAAGTAGGTCCCGCGGTCGCTTCCGGGCACTGCCAGCGGCACCACCATCGAGAATGCGAACGGCTCGGGCATGAACATGTAGTCGATGTGCCAGAAAGCTCCGGTCCGAGGCACGCCGTGCCCTTCCTCCGTCGAGGAGACGAAGATTTCCGGGTGGTCCTTGTGGTGATAGATGGGCTCGTAGTAGGTGACGACGTCGCCGACGATGCGGCCCAGCTTCAGGAACTCGTCGGGAGCGGGATGAACATCTTTCAGGACGACCAGTTTGTGCTGATAGACGATCTCGCGGATCTCTTCCCTGGTGAGGTCGTCGAGATTCCTGGGGTCGATTCCCGTGACTTGCGCCCCGAGCCCCTCGCCTTTCACATTCAACGTCATGTCTTCTCCTCGTGCGGCGCTGCCCTGCGCCGTTGTGCGACTGAAGGATTGGTCGAATCAAACCGGCTGAAAGTTCCCGCTATCCGCGTTGCTCGTCTGATTCGCACATCCAGGTGCCCGGAAGCATCGGGACCGATTCCCCGGCGCCGCCGCGCGCACGCTGCACCATCCCCGTGGCAGTTGCACTCGTGGCGACCGGTTCCGCCCCGGAAAAGCCAAGGGCAGTGGCCCCTTTGGCACTGAATGACGGTGACAAAGATGCGGCCGGGTCCGGGCCCTCCACCGCGGCGTCCACGGTGTCGGTGGAGGACAGAAACTCGTACCGGTAACTTCGGGCACGGGCCTGTTTCCGGCCCGCCCGCCTCCGGCGGCCGCGAGCGATCGCAGCTGCCCTCACCGAAGTGATGGTGGTGAGGGTATCCGCCACTACATCAGAGGATTTCGCGCCGGCCTTGGGCCCCGATGCCACAGCGGGCGGGTCCAGACCAGGCACGACGTAGCCCGCGAACGGAGAGCCTGCCGAAATCGTCACCCCGCTGCCGGCGGTTGCACCAGAGCCGGAACTTCCGCCCTGTGGAACTGCGCCCGCCATTCCGGACGGGCCCAACGCCGCGCCGGCACCGGAGGTCGGGGTGATGCGGCGGTCAGCGTTGACCTCGACGGAAGCGGGTGACACTCCGGGCGGTGGCACCTTGCCCTGTAGGAGCGCCAGTGCGCTCAGCGCGCTGAGGGCACTGAGCGCAGGTGCGAAGAACGGCAGCAGCAGTAGCGAATACGAGGCGTAGTACGGATACCAGAGCATGTCGTACAGCACCAGCGCGATGATCGCGAGGATGGCGGCCTCGGCCGGGTTGAATCCCAGTTGCTCGAAGAGCTGTTGAAACGTCTCGAGAAGTTGTTCGGGATTGCCTGCACCTGAGATGAGCTCGGAGATCAGCCTCCAGATGTCGCTCAGGGGCTGGTTGTCCGCGGTTGAGCCCGCCGTGTTCTGCTGCTCGCTTCGTGCTTCACCTCCCGGCGCCAGGATCGGCGGGGCCGGCTGGGACGACGGGACCGCCGCGGATGCGCTCGCCGCAATCGCCTGGTAGGTCATCATCACTTCCGCGGCCTGCAGCCACATCCGCACGTAATCGGCTTCATTGAGGGCGATCGGTATGGTGTTGATGCCGAAGAAGTTGGTGGCCAGGAGCGCCCCGTGGGTGACGTG
The DNA here is from genome assembly GCF_048282725.1 of Mycobacterium sp. 48b. Taxonomy (NCBI): domain Bacteria; kingdom Bacillati; phylum Actinomycetota; class Actinomycetes; order Mycobacteriales; family Mycobacteriaceae; genus Mycobacterium; species Mycobacterium sp. 48b. Next base: position 2,924,165 of record NZ_JBLVUL010000001.1, on the reverse strand, counting down.
ATTGACGGCGAGTTCGGCCAGGGTGGGCATGGCCGCCAGCGCGCTGCCGTACGCAGCCGCGACCGTCTCGTGCTGCGCGGCGGTGACGGCACTGTCGGCTGACGCCTTTTCCAGCCATGTCAGGTAGGGGCCATGGGCGGCCACGTACTGTGCGGCGGTGGGCCCCTCCCAGCTGCTTACTTGCACGTCAGCCAGGATCTGTGTGAGTTCGGCTGCTGCCGCGCTGTATTGGATGCTCAGCGCGTCCCACTGAGCGGCTGCGGCGAGAAGAGACCCGGGACCCGGACCCACGCTCAACTGGGCAGAATGCACCTCGGGGGGCACCGCCAGCCAGATCGGGGCAGTCACGTCATCACCTCCTCGCACGAGAGTTGTCCTCGAGCTAGTCGGTCGCGACCAACGGAAAGTTCCCCAGATATCGCGATCACCTGTCAACCGGGGCAACGACTCTCGACACCGCAGCGCAGGTACACCGCGAATCGGCCGGCAGGTACGGTCGTGCCATGCCAGTCGTCGACGCTCGTCATCTGACCGCGATATCCGAGACCGCGCTCTTGACTCTGCACCAGAGAGCCACCGAGGCGGCCCGGCCCGACGGCATCATCGAGGACCCGATGGCGATCACGCTGCACGAGGCCCTCGGCTATGACTACGACAACTTCGGCCGGACCCACCAGGCCACCGCCCTACGGGCCGTGGCCTTCGACACCGCCTCTCGCCGATACCTTCAGGCACACCCTCGCGCGACGGTGGTCGCCCTTGCCGAGGGGCTGCAGACCAGCTTCTGGCGCCTCGACAACGGTGAGGTGAACTGGCTTTCAGTGGACCTGGAGCCCATCGTCCGGCTTCGCCTGCAGTTGCTCCCGTCGTCGGACAGGCTCCACTACCTGGCACAATCCGCATTCGACCACTCGTGGATGGATCAGGTCGACGCCGCAGGCGGTGTGCTCATCACCGCCGAGGGGTTGTTCCAGTACCTGGAGCAGGATGCGGTGTTCGATCTCATCGCCACCTGTGCCGCCAGGTTCCCCGGCGGGCAGCTGATCTTCGACAGCGTCCCACGATTTCTGAGCTGGTACTCACAACGGCGCGGCATCAGGCTCAGCAGTCAGTACACCGCGCCACCCATGCCGTTTTCATTCACCGCCGACCGGTACGACGAGTTACGCGCCATTCCCGGCGTGCTCGCGGTGCGCGAGCTCGAAATGCCGGCGGGCCGGGGCAAGATATTGTCGCGCGCCGCGGGCCTCGTCTACCGGTCGCGTTCACTCGAGCGTTTCCGCGCGCCCACCAACCTCATCGAATTCGGTTGATGTAGCGGACAAGTCAGCCGAGCGTGGGGCTTGTGCACGGAAATCGATCCGATCGCGTGCACAAGGCCCACAGCCGGCAACTCGAAAGACCTACGCGACACCGATCAGCGCGGCCCGAGCCAACACCTCTTCGGCTTTCTTCACATGAGCGGCGTCGACGAGTACGCCCTCGACGCCGACGGCACCGCGGCCCGCCGCCTCGGCCTCCCGGTACGCCGCGACATTGCGGTGCGCCAGCGCGATCTCCTCGGCCGATGGAGCGAACACCTCGTTCGCGATCGGGACCTGGCTGGGATGGATGGCCCATTTTCCGGTGTAGCCGTAGAGCGACGACCTGCGCGCCTCGGCCTCGTATCCGGCCACATCCGCGTAATCCGGGTACGGCGAGTCGATGGCGTCGATACCGGCAATTCGTGCCGCGACCATGATCTTGTTGCGGGCGTAGGCCCAGAAGTCGCCCGGGTACTCACCCATCGGCACGAAGTTGGTGTCCACCCGCGCCCCCTGGGATAACGAGAAGTCGCCGACGCCGAAGATCACCGCGTCCAATCGCGGGCTGGCGCGCACGATCTCCTCGGCGTTGGCCAGCCCCTCGACTTCCTCGATCAACACCTCGAGCCGAATCTTGCGCTCGAGTCCGAGCTTTTCCTCCAGCTGGGTGAGCAGCAGGTCGACCCACCAGACATCTTTGGCGGTACGGGCTTTTGGGATCACAATGGTGTCGAGTTGAGCTCCGGCGTGAGTCACCACGTCGATGATGTCGTCGTGGCACCACGGCGTGTCGAGGCCGTTGATCCGGACGGCCCGCGCAGTCCGTCCCCAGTCGAGTTCGGTCAGCGCACGGATGGCCTTGGCGCGTGATTCCACCTTGAGCCCTACCGGGGTGGCGTCCTCGAGATCGAGGAACACCAGGTCCGCGCCACAGGTGACACCCTTGACGAACATGTGATCGTTGCAGGCGGGCAGGGCAAGCTCGGAACGGCGGACAAGATCGGTCATGGTATTCGTATTCCTTTGTTTCACTGAGAGTTACAGCACGCCGCGGGCGCACAGATCATCGAGTTCTTCAGCTGTCAGGCCAAGGAGCTGGTGGTATACCTCGGTATTGTGTTCACCGAGGCGAGGGCCCAGCGATTCCACCTTCCCGGCGTGCTCCGAGAACCGCGGGACCGGGGCCTGCACCGTCATGGCGCCGAGCTCGCTGTCGGACACCGAGACGAACACTTCGCGGTGACGCAGTTGTTCGTCGGCTACGAGTTGGGTGATGTCGTAGACGGGTGCCGCGGCCACCTCGGCGGCGTCGAACACCGCCATCGCCTCCGACAGAGTGTGCGCGGCCACCCATTCAGCGACAACAGCGTCCACCTCGGCGGCGCGGGCCAGCCGACGTTGCGGATCGGAGAAGTCGGCGTCGGACACCAGATCGTCGCGGCCGATGGCCCGAAACACCCTCAGCGCCAATGCCGGTGAGCTACCCGACATCGCGAGCCAGCGTCCGTCGGAGGTTCGGTAAGTGTTCCGCGGCGCTGAGATGTCCCAGCGGTTGCCGGTTCGGCGCGGAACAATTCCGAGCTGGTCATAGCCGAGCAGGTTCTGTTCCAGCAGTCGCGCCAGCGGGTCGACGAGATTGATGTCGATCAACTGCCCGCCGGCACCGTGCACGTCTCGGTGATAGAGCGCCATCATCACGGCATAGGCGGCGTTGAGGGAGGCCACCCCATCGGCCAGCATGAACGGCGGCAACGTCGGCGGTCCCTCGGCTTCGCCTGTCACGTGGGCGAATCCGCTCATTGCCTCACCCAGCGTCCCGAATCCTGGCCGCTCGCTCTTGGGTCCGGTCAGCCCATACCCGGTGATGTGCAGCATTACGATGCGGTCGTTGAGGGCACGCAAAGACTCGTAGTCCAGACCCCATTTGGCCAGCGTCTGCGGCCTGGTGTTGACGATGACGACATCTGACTTCTCGGCCAGACGCCGGACCAGGTCCTGCCCTTCAGCGAGACGCAGATTCGCGGTTACCGATTTCTTGTTGCGGGACACTGACTTCCACATCAGCCCGACGCCGTCGCGCTGGTTGCCCCAGGTTCGAATGGGGTCGCCCTGACCCGGCTGCTCGACCTTGATGACATCGGCGCCGAACTCACCCAAGTAGGTTGCCGCCAGGGGCGCCGCCGCCAGGGTGGCCAGGTCGAGCACCCGGACGCCACTGAGCATGCCGCCCATCTATGACGCCGACCCGGTCAGGGTGCCGGCCGGCCGATCCAGCCCCAGGTGATCGCGCAGTGTACTTCCGGTGTAGGCGGTACGGAACAATCCACGGTGCTGCAGCTCCGGAACCACCATCCGTACGATGTCCTCATAGGACCCTGGGGAATGCGTTGCAGCCATGACGAATCCGTCGCAGGCACCGCTGGTGAACCACTCCTCCATCTGGTCGGCCACTTGCCTGCCGGTGCCGACGAAGCGGGGACCTTGCAGCAGGGTGGCGCGGTGACCGGCCAGGTCGCGCACGGTCACGGTGTCCCCGCCGATATGGGTGCGCAGGTTCTGCACGAGTCCACGGATACCTGAGGCTGACGCGATCAGCTCGTCGGTGACCGGATCGTCGAGGTCGTGCTGAGCGAAGTCGTAGTTCATCAGCTCCGACAGGAGAGTCAGCGACGCCATCGGGTCCACCAGGTCGTTGAGGAACATGTCCTCACGTTCCTTGGCGTGGGACTCGCTTTCCCCCACCACCGCATAGGCCATCGGGCAGATCCGAACTGACGCCGGATCGCGGCCGGCGTCGGCGATGCGCGCTTTCTGATCGGCGTAGTGCGACCGCGCGACGTCGATACCCGGGTCCCCGGTGAAGATGAGATCGGCCCAACGCGAAGCGAATTCACGGCCACGCCCCGACGAGCCCGCCTGGAGAATCACGGGGCGGCCCTGGGGTGTGCGCGGCACGGTCAGCGGGCCGCGCGACGAGAAGTAGGGACCGACATGGCCGAGCTCGTGCACCTTGCTCGGGTCGGCGTAGTGTCCGGAAGCCCGATTGTGCTGGATCGCGCCGTCCTCCCAGGTGTCCCAGAGGCCGGCGACCACGTCGAGAAACTCATCGGCGCGGTTGTAGCGCTCGTCGTGACCAAGGTGGGTGTCGAGGCCGAAATTCTGCGCCTCGCTGTCGTTGACCGAGGTGACCACGTTCCAGGCCGCGCGGCCGCGGGAGAGGTGGTCCAGCGTCGCGAATGTCCGGGCGACGTGAAAAGGGGCGTAGTACGTGGTCGAGTAGGTAGCGCCCAACCCGATATGCGAGGTGGTCTGTGCCAGTACTCCGAGGATCACGCTCAGATCGAGCTTGACCGGACGAGCTCCGTAACGCACCGCCTCCGCCACCGAGCCCCCATAGATCCCGGGCATCGCCAGCCGGTCGTCGAAGAACATCAGGTCGAAGCAACCCTCTTCGAGCTGCCTGCCGATCTTCGCGTAGTACGACGCGTCGAGATAACTGTGTTCGGTCGCGGGGTGACGCCATGAGCCGGCGTACACAGAAGTGCTCCCTGCCTGCATGAACGCCACGAGAGACATTTGATCGGAACGCATAATTGGAATCTAACATCTGATATATCAGATATCAAGGGTACCGTACGTCCTGCCGGTACGCTGCACGAATGACGTCGCCGTTGGACATCTCGGGCACCGTGCGTGAACGCGCGGCCCGCGAGCTGCGCGACCGGATCATCACCGGAACCTTGGCTCCAGGGACCCGCATCGACCTGGATGCCATCACCGAGGAGTTCGCCACCAGCCGGACCCCTGTGCGCGAGGCCCTCCTCGAGCTCTCCTTCGAAGGGCTGGTCCGCGTCGCACCACGCAGCGGGATCACCGTGATCGGCGTCAACTCAGACGACGTCACCGACAGCTTCACCATCCTGGGCGTCCTCACCGGCCAGGCCGCGGCCTGGGCCGCCCAGCGAATCACCGCCGACGAACTCGCGCGTTTGCGCGAACTGGCTGCCGATGTCGCCCAGCGGTCAGGCGTGGACAGCATCGGCGAGGCCAACTGGCTGTTCCATCAGGAGATCCACCGGGCCGCGCACTCCCCTCGGTTGCTGACCCAGATCCGGCAGGCCGCGCGGGTGGTGCCGTCCAACTTCCTGACCGTCTTTCCCGAGCATGAAAAGCACTCGCTCGACGAACATGAGCAGCTGCTGGATGCGTTGGAGGCCAAGGACGCCGAGGCCGCCCGGACCATCGCCGAACGCCACGTCCTGGAGGCAGGGCGCTCGTTGGCGACCTGGCTGGATGCTCAGGCCGCCACGAGCTGAACCACTATCCTCCGCGAACCTCGGCGGCCGCGGTGACAAGGTGTTTGAGCGACTCGGTGACCTCGTCGGTGGTTCGGGTCTTCAATCCACAATCCGGGTTGACCCAGAGTCGTTCGGCCGGAACAGCTTCGAGTGCTTCCCGCAGCGACGTGGCGATCTCTTCGACACCCGGTACCCGCGGTGAGTGGATGTCGTAGACACCCGGGCCCACACTGTTCGAGAAGCCGACGGCGTTGAGATCGCCCAGCACCTCCATGTGCGAGCGAGCCGCCTCGATCGAGGTCACATCGGCGTCCAGATCGGCGATCGCACCGATCACCTCACCGAACTCCGAGTAGCACAGATGGGTGTGGATCTGGGTGGAATCCTCCACCCCGGAAGTGGACAACCGGAACGCCTCCACCGCCCAATTCAGGTACGCCTCTTTGTCTTTCGAACGCAACGGCAGCAGCTCGCGCAGCGCCGGCTCATCGACCTGAATGATCGCGATACCGGCCGACTCCAGATCAACGGTCTCGTCGCGGATCGCGAGGGCCACCTGGGCGGAGGTCTCCGCCAGCGGCTGATCGTCACGGACGAAAGACCAGGCCAAGATGGTGACCGGGCCGGTGAGCATGCCCTTGACCGGCTTTTCCGTCAGCGACTGTGCATAGGTGATCCAATCGACGGTCATCGGCTTGGGCCGGGCCACATCTCCATAGAGGATCGGTGGACGGACGCACCGGCTGCCGTAGGACTGCACCCACCCGTTCTGCGTGGCGAAGAACCCGTCGAGTTGCTCGGCGAAGTACTGCACCATGTCGTTGCGCTCGGGCTCACCATGCACCAGCACGTCCAACCCCAGCTGTTCCTGCAGCTCGATGACCTCGGCGACCTCGGCCTTCATGCGGCGCTGATACTCAGCGGCGTCGATCTTGCCGGAGCGCAGATCGGCACGGGCGATCCGAATGGCCGAGGTCTGCGGGTAGGAACCGATCGTGGTGGTGGGCAACGCAGGCAGTTTCAGCCGGTCCTGCTGAGCGGCGCGACGTTGATCAGCCGGTCCACGCTTGGCGCCCGAAGCGACGATCTCCGAGATCCGGGCCCGGACCTCGCCGTTGTCGAGTCGCGGATCAGACTTGCGCGACTCGATGGCGGCGTTGGACGCAGCGATCTCGCCAGAAATGGCCTCGCGACCGTCCTTGAGACCACGAGCCAGTGCCACCACTTCGGTGACCTTCTCGAAGCCGAAGGCCAGCCAGCTGCGAAGCGCCGCGTCCAGATCGCTCTCGGCGTCAAGGGTGTAAGGCACGTGCAGTGTCGAGCATGACGTGGAAACCGCTATCGCCGCCACAGCCCCCGTCAGCACGGACAGGGTGCCCAGTGCGGCCTCGAGGTCGGTGCGCCAGATATTGCGCCCGTCGACCACACCCGCCACCAGGAGCTTGTCGGCGAGCTCCGGCACTGCGGCCAGCGCGGCGGCGGTTCCGGCAACCAGATCGACGCCGATGGCCTCGATCGGGGTACGAGCCAATGCGGGCAACGCGTCGGTCAGCTCACCGAAGTAGGTCGCGACGAAGACAGCCGGCCGCTTGGTCAGTCCGGCGAGACGGGCGTAGGTCCGCTCGGCGATGTCGGCCGCATTGTCGACAATGTCGGTCACCAACACCGGCTCGTCGACCTGGACCCACTCGATTCCCTTGTCTGCCAACAGTCCCAGCAGTTCGGCATAGACATCGACGAGGTCATCGAGACGGGCCAGCGGCGCTCCCTCACCATCGACGGACTTGGACAGGGCCAGGAAGGTGATGGGACCGACAATCACCGGGCGCGCCGGAATCCCCTGTGCACGTGCCTCTTCCAACTCTCCAAGCACCTTGGCCGGATTGAGGGCGAAGCTGGCCTCCGGGCCGATCTCGGGCACGATGTAGTGGTAATTGGTGTCGAACCACTTGGTCATCTCCAGTGGAGCTATCTTGTCGTTGCCGCGCGCCGCGGCGAAATAGCGGTCCAGGTCGTCGGCGACAGCGGTCACACGCGGCGGGAGTGCGCCGACCAGCACTGCGGTGTCGAGCATCTGGTCGTAGTAGGAGAACGTGTTGACCGGGACCGAGTCCAGTCCGGCCGCGACCAGCGACTCCCACGTATCGCGGCGGAGGGTGGCGGCCACCGACTCGAGTTCGTCGCGATCGATTCTGCCGGCCCAGTACTTCTCGACGGCGCGCTTGAGTTCGCGGTTCGGCCCGATTCGGGGCGACCCGAGGATGGTGGCGGTGAAGGGTGCTGCGGTTGTGCTCATGACGACGTCCTTCAACGTGCGACGGGGATGGCCACCGCCAGGAGACGTCGAACCGAACACAGCCACCCCGCCATGGGTGAGCCGCTTTCGGCCACTGCCCATTCCGCGAGGCGATGAACCACCGGACGCGGCGCGCCCGGTACGGCTGGCAGGTCTTCGGACTCACAGGCACGCACGGAAACCGTGCTCCTACTGGCCGTCGCTTCCCAGCTGCAGTTGCCTGCGTGCCAGTGCTGATGACGGCGGTCGTTCCTGCATACCGCTGCGGGACAGTCCCGGATTCTCACCGGGTTCCCTCTCACGTCGCATCTCAATCAGCCTGCGTCGTTCGATGTCGGCACCGCAAACACCCCGGCACCGGCAAACCAGCTGCGCGGGCCAGACTACCCGCCTCACCCCGGCGGGTAGCGATCAGCGCGGCATCGCGGCCTTGATCTTGTCCACCACATCGGCTGCCTGGGTTACCGACGAGCCTGCCGGCTTGCATGCCTGCACGTCCATGACGAGATTGGCGGCCACAGCGAGCGCCCGCTGGCAATCCCTGGTCTGATCCCCGTTGACGCGGGTGAAGGGCAGGGTGAGCTCGTCGTCGGTCTTGGTGAGCTGACCGCTCTTCCACTTGGGCAGCGGTTCACCGTTGAGGGTGATGTTCACCTTGTGGTCGGTGCATTTCGACCAGCGATCGGCGGACTGATCCAGAAAGTCCTTGGCGTCCTGCGGGGTCGGGAAGATCACCACCGACTGCACCAACAGGTTGTCCCAATTGTCGTTGTCCGGTGCCCGAAGCAGTACCTGGCGCATGGCGGTCCAGTGGTCCCCGTAGATGGCGGACTCGTTCACCTGCCAGGCACCGAGGCAATTCAGGTTGGGCAGCAGGTTGCGATGATCACTCATCGCGGTGACCGGCGGGTGCGCCGTCATCCCGTCGGTCCCCATCAGGGAGTTGACCTCGCCGGTGCTCAGCAGCAGCCCCTCGAGCGCGGACATGGGCACATCCTTCGGCGGCCCCTGAGGCTTGTCGCCGCCGCCGGCACAACTGGTTGCCAGCAGTACGAGCATGAGCAACGAAATCGCAAGCCGGATCACGGCAGTCCTTTACTGACGGCACGGGTCGCCGCGCATCTGGGTGGGTGAGTTTCCAAGGTGGTGAATGCCGGCGCGTCCCACCAGAACCTGGTCAGGACAACGTGATTCGGTTCGCCGTCAAGCGTGGGTGCCCGCAGCGGCACAAGCCATCTGTGCATTGGTGGCATCGGTGTTGAGCTGGGTGGCGGTGTCATTCAGAGATTGACCACCGGTGCGCAGCCCCATCTTCAGGAGCAGCTTGGTGGCGCCGAACGACCAGGACCGCATCGGGTTGGCGATGTCCGGGGAAAGCCCAGGTGTTCCCGCGGCACTCATCGCCGATGCGGCGGCTTCGCGCAGCGCGGTCCGGCCACTGGTGTTCGTCGTGCTGATGGTCGGGTCCCCGTAGTCGGGGCGCTCCACGCCTTCGATCGAATCCGCGAAATCGCCGTAGAACGTCGACGCCGAATCGAGCGCGTTGGCGAACGTCGAGCAGGCCGTAACCGCAGGTACGCCAGGATCATCCGTGGTCGCGACCGGCACCGATACCGGACCCGGGGCCGGCACACCGGCCGCCACCGGAGGCAACTCGGGCGCCGCGGGCGCAGCCGGCCCTGGAGCACCGGCCTCGTCGCCTGGTTCGGCGCCTGCCAGGGGCATGGCAGCGAACCCGATGCTGAACGCAACGAGTAGCGACGCGAACCCTCGCTCATACGTCTGAGACGACCTCAACGATTCCTCCGTCAGTCGGTAGCTATTCGGCGCCATGCGCCCACACTTCGCATCCCCGCCTGTCGACGCGTCCGCTTTACCCCCCGGATGCCCCTCACGGTCGAGGGTTCACATGTCCAGAAGGTGAACATCCGGCCAACCCGCTCCCACAAGGGGTCGTCCATTGTGTGCCGCCCGCACGTTCCCCTTCCTCATATATGGGATGCACTGCGGCCCAACTTGTTTCCCAGCCATCTCACAGCTTCGAAGATTCCAGCTGGATGTGAACCTGGCGGCAACTGTTGGGGCATTGTTCACCGATTCGAAACGCGATCGGTTCATGCTTCGTCGCGACAGATTCCTTGGGCCCTTTGATTTCTGACGACCATGGCGCGTCTCAGAAGGCGGGGCCCAAACCCACGAGAGGCGCAAGTTCACGCATGTTGAGTCGTTTTGCCCCCCTGGCTGCAGTCTGCATGTTGGCCCCTGTAGCGATTGCGCCGCTTGCATACGCAGATCCCCCGCCCCCGCCGGACCCGGCGGCCCCCGTCGCTGCGCCCGCACCGCCCCCGGTGGACACCGGCGCGGTTCCGTCCTCTGCTCCGGGCGTGCTGGACACCCCGGACGGCTGGCACGTCACCGTTGTCGGCTCCAACGAGACCCTGCTGCCGGTGGCACCACTCACCACCGCGGTGTCATCACGTGAATACCTTGTCGGAGGGACCTTCACCGGAAAGGTCTCCGGTGGCGGCAAGACCAAGCTGACCGGCGGAACGCTGGAAGCCGGCGCCCAGATCGGCTGCGGCATCATCACCGACGAAACGGAGATCAACCCCGGCATCAGCTTCACGCCGGGCCTGCGAATTCCGTTCACCGGCGCGGCAAGCGACGTCAGCGGTGGCACCGGCATCAGCTTGCAGGGCAAGGTGTACCTCAAGCCGGGCACGGTCACCATCGTCCCGATCGACAAGAAGTCGTTCAAGGGCTCGGGTACCCGCGTGACCGTCACGGGCGTCCGCATCAAGTTCGATCAGTGCGCCGGTCAGTCGTTCATCCGCACGTACGCGACTCTGACCAGCTCCACCGACAACACCGACGACGTCATCACCTATCTCGGTGTGACCAAGGCTGTCTGACCGCGGCCCGGAAACGACACCGATCCATGACTCGCCCAGATCACGACGTCGATCCGTCGGATTCGAAACTTACGAGAGGCACAAGTTCCCGCATGTTGAATCGTTTCGCCACTCTGGCCGCTGTTTGCCTGCTGGCCCCGGTAGCACTGGCGCCCCTCGCGTCGGCCGACCCGCCGCCACCGCCGGACCCAGCCGCACCGGTCGCCGACGCCGGCCCCCCGCCGGACAACGGTCTCGTCGCATCCGCGGAGCCCGGTGTCGTCACGACGCCCGACGGGTGGAAGCTCACCGTCGCTGCGAAAGACGAGAGCCAGCTGCCGGTGGCACCGCTGACCACCGCCGCATCCTCTCGCGAATACCTCGTGGCCGGCACGTTCACCGGCACCGTCACCGGTGGCGGGTCCACCACGCTGTCCGGCGGCACACTGGATACCGGCTACCAGATCGGTTGCGGTATCGAACTGGGCCAGGTCCGCCTCATCGGCTCGATCGGCCTGAGCACGTCGGGTTCGACGTTGGCCGGCATCATCCCGACCGGTGTGAGCATGCCGATGTCGGGCACGCTGGAGATCCACCTCAAGCCCGGTACCGTCACCAACGTCTCGGTGAACAAGAAGTCGTTCAAGGCGGCACCGGTACGCGTCACGGTCAAGGACGTCCACATCAAGATCGACGGCTGCACCGGTCAGTCCTTCCTGCGCTCGTACGCGACCCTGACCAGCTCCACCACCGACACCGACGACGTGGTCGCGTACTACGGCGTTACCAAGGCAGTCTGACGGGGAGCTGTGAAAGCGAAACACGAAGGCATGAGCGAGAACTCAGACGGCACGTACGCGGTCAAGAACGCGATGGCCGCCCTCGCCGCAGCCGGGCTGTTCGTGGTCGGTGCGGCGGTTGCCTGCTCGGCAACCGCCGCAGCCGACCCGGCACCGCCGGAGGTTCCGGGCGCTCCCGCGGTTGCCGCCCCGGCCCCCGCGGTGGAACCGCCTCCCCCGGCCGGACCCGAGGTGCCGCTCGTCGGTGCACCACTCGGGCCGCAAGGGCTGTCGGTTCTGGGGCAGACCGGAACCCAGGCGGCGCCAGGCAGAATGGGTGTCCCCGACGGGATCGACCTGAGCCCGGGTGCACTGTTGGGGCAGTACGCAGCTCCGGCTGCACCGGGCGGTCCGCCACCCACCAACGCCCCCAACCTCAGGGCGTTCAACAACGGGAACTTCCTCCCGCAGAACGAGAAGCCGTCAGCCCCCGGACAGGGCACCGTGGTCGGGGTCGAACCGGGCCAGGAGAACGCGGACATCTCCGGGCTCGACTGGATGCGGAACATGCGCGACCTGTACCGCAACGGCAACCTGCGGGGCGCAATGCTCGGCCAAGTGCCCAAAGAGCAACTCGGTGAACCGCTTCCGGGCACCGCTCCCCCGCCCGGGACGAACATCCCGTCGGGTCTCGGTGAGAATCTGCCGGATCCAGCGGCACCGCCCCCGGCACCGGGAGCCCCGCCGGCACCGGGAATCCCGGGGCCGCCGCCTCCCCCAGCTCCAGCTCCCTGACACATACCTTCAGGCAGCATCCGGTATTCCCGGGTGCTGCCTGATTTCTTGCTGCCCCCATCTTCCGGTCCACCGCGCTCCACCGCCAAAATCCGCTGGACGAATTTTCGCAACTTTCTGTTAACTTTCTGTACACCGGGAATACACTGGCTGTTGACGGCCGGAGCTACCGGTGAGAGCGACAGCACGAGATCCGACCGCCGGGGAGGATCGAAATGCTGACGCATGCGCGAAGATCGAGAATCATCGGTGTGGCGGTTTTCATTCCCGCCATTGCGGTCGGGGGTGCGCCATTAGCCGCGGCAGAGCCGACTGCGGGCAGCGGGCAACGGGCCGACGAGACCATCTCCGCCCTTAGCGCCGAGGGCTACACAGTGGCGATCAACTGGGTGGGCGGCAAGAGCACACTGCCGCTGGACAGGTGCCGGGTCAATTCCATCCACAACCCCAACCGCGGGGCGCCCCCGTTGCCGAAGTCATCGGTGACGGTCTACGTGGATGTGCAGTGCCCGGACGAGTCCTCGAACTCCTGAACGACGTCATCCCCCTGCCCGGCGGAATAGACTGGCAAGACCGGTCCGACCGCCGGGAGGGTGATCATGCGGCGAGCATCGCGGTGCGTAAAAGTGGTTTCCCCCTTGGTGTTGTGCTGCGCCGGGATTCTCGTCATCTCAGCCCCACCCGCCGGAGCTGATCCCACAGCGGGCGAGCAGTCAGCTGACGCAGTCATCAGCGACCTCGAGGATCAGGGCTACAGCGTCGAGATCAACTGGGTCGGCGGCGTGAGCACGACCCCGCTGTCGGAGTGCTCGGTCAAAGGCATCCACAACCCCGACCGGTCCTCACCGCCGGCGCCGAAATCCTCGATCACCGTGTACGTCGACGTGGCGTGCCCCAACGAACCCGACGACTCCTCCGTCATCCTCGGTCCGCTCGGGCCTTTCGGCCCGTTCGGCATCGGCTAGAACGCACCCGCGTTGGGCACCGAGGTGGTCGCATAGGGATTCGACATGGTCGTGGTCGGCGGTGCGGTCGTCTCCACCACAACTTCTGGCGGTGGCGGTGGCGCACTTGACGTTCCGACGTCCTCGCTGGTGCTCACCGGTGTCCGTGGCGATGTGCTGGTACTCGTGGTCATCGACCGCGACGACACCGGCTTCGTGGGCGTCACAGGGGTGAGCCGCTCCGGTGAGGCCGGCAGCACCGAATGATGCGACGTCATCAGGATCGCGAATACCAGCGCGCCGATGGCCACCACTGCCCCGATCCCGGCGAACACCATCGCCGCGGTGCTCTCGTGCCAGGGGGTATGCGGCCGATCGTCCGCTGAACCGATCCGGTAGTCCGGATCAGTGTCCAGCATGCGGCCCCAAGTTCCGGGCCGCACCGTTGAACGGAAAACCTGACAGCGACAACGCAATCAGCCACACCACGCCCGCCAGAACGGCAAGATCCGCGACATTGAACACCGGCATCGGGCCGACGGCCAGAAAGTCGACCACATGGCCCCGTAGCGGCCCGGGGGCGCGGAAGAATCGGTCGACGAGGTTGCCCGCGGCACCTCCCAGGATCGTCCCGAGGCCCAGAGCCCACCACGGCGAGCGGACATGCACGCCGATCCAGGCGATGGCCGCGGCAACGCACAGGACGACGATGGTCAGCATCACGGTCCGGTCCGCGGCCATCGACAATGCCGCACCGGAATTGCGGGTGAGCTCACATGCCAGCCAGTTGCCGAGCAACGGGACGGTACGGCCGGGTTCGAGTATCCCCACAGCCAGGGCCTTGGTCCCGACGTCGAGCACAAAGACCGCGCCCGCGGCCGACAAGAGCAGCCGACGCCGCGTCGGCTGTGCCGAACCGGCGCCCGGAGCGCCAGAAATATCGGCGATGTCGGCCGTCACCGAATCATTGTCCGCTCGCGAAAGCCGGATCGCCGGGCGACGCGGCTGACGTTTCGGTGAACATTTGTGGCGCGTCAGGGGTTCGTTCGACGGCCTCGGCGACCAGACCACAACCATCGTTAGGCTAACCTAACGCAATGACCCTCTTCGACTATGCAGCGTACGGGACCGGTCAGCCGCAGCCGCGGTGATCACCTTCAAGCCGGCGGCTCCACCGACCGGACCCGTGCGACGCCGCCGTGGTTTCGGGCTGCTGATCGCCGCCATGTTGCTGGCGGCAATGTGTTTGGCCAGCCTGGCAGTCGGCACCGAGCACGTGTCCCTGTCGACGGTCTGGCATGCGGTCACCGACTACCACGACATCGGCGATCAGTGGATCGTGCACGACCTGCGGATCCCCCGCACTGCGCTCGCACTTCTCGTCGGACTCGCCCTGGGACTTTCGGGCACTCTCATACAGGCAGTCGGACGGAATCCGTTGGCTGACACCGAAATCCTCGGAATCAACGCCGGCGCAGCGTTGTTCGTCGTCAGCGCAATCGCCTTCTTCGGTCTCACCGGCGTCAGGACATACATCTGGTTTGCGTTTGCCGGAGCGCTTTTCGCGATGGCGATCGTCTATCTGGTGGGCATGACCGGCCGCGTGACCGCCACCCCAGTTCGGGTGCTGCTCGCGGGCGTCGCGGTGGGTGCCGTGCTCGACGGCATCGGATTCGTCGTGCGGTTACGCAATCCGCACGCCTTCGACAACATGCGCTTCTGGGACGCCGGGGCGCTCGACGGTCGGTCGCTTGAGGTCGCGTGGGCCATCAGCCCGTTCATCGCTCTCGGCGCCGTACTGTGCGTCATCGTCAGCCGCTCACTCAATGTCACCGCGCTCGGCGAGGATCTGGCGAAGAGCATGGGCGGCAACGTCGCACGCACACAAGCGCTCAGCCTCATCGCCGTCACGCTTCTCGCGGGGGCCGCGACCGCGGGGGCGGGACCGATCGGCTTTGTCGGCCTTATGGTTCCGCACGCCGTGCGGCGATTCACCGGGCCGGACTGGCGCTGGATACTGGCGTACGCGTGCTTCGTCGCGCCCGCACTTCTGCTCGCGGCCGACATCGTCGGCCGCGTGATCATCCGGCCCGCCGAACTTCCGGCCGGTATTGTCACCGCATTTCTCGGTGCGCCGGTGCTGATCTGGTTGATCCGTCGCCGTGGGACGGATCGGGCATGAGCGTCGAGTTCGGTCACCGCCAGGTTGTCCTGCGCTCGCGCGGGATGTCGTTGCGGGCGTCTTGGCGCTCGGTGCTCGTGGTGGCTTCGCTTCTGGCCGCTGTCATCGTCGTCGGCGTGATTGCCATCGGATTCGGCAAGTACACCGTCGCACCCTTGGATGTGCTGAGGGTTCTCCTCGGCACCAACACGTCGTTCGACCGCGTGGTGGTGCTCGAATGGCGAATGCCACGGATGACGATGGCGTTGCTGGTCGGTTCTGCGCTGGGCGTCTCGGGTGCGATTTTTCAGGCACTGACCCGAAACCCGCTGGGCAGCCCCGACATCATCGGCGTGAACACCGGCGCCTACACGGGAGCACTGGTCGTCATCGCCGGTTTCGGAGGCGGCTACTATGCCGTCGCGACCGGAGCTTTGGTGGGCGGTCTGATGACCGCACTCGCGGTCTATCTGCTGACCTACCGCAACGGAGTGGCCGGCTACCGGCTGATCGTGGTCGGCATCGCACTGGGCGCAGTCCTGAGCTCGGTGAACCAATGGATCGTCATCAAGCTCGACTTTCACGCGGCGGTGACCGCATCGGTGTGGCAGCAAGGCACCCTGAGCGGGCTGAGCTGGGTGCAGGTCGTTCCGATGACAATATGCCTGCTGGCCATCACCGTCGGGCTGGTGGCGCTGGGCCCACAGCTTCCGATACTGCAGCTCGGTGACGATGCAGCAGGCGCACTCGGGATACAGCCCGACCGAGTGCGATTGGCCTACCTGGTCGCGGCGGTGGCACTGGTGGCACTGGCGTGCGCTGCCGCGGGACCGATCACGTTCATCGCGCTGGCCGCCCCGCAACTCGCGCGCCGGCTGACGGCCGGTGCCGGCGTCGGCCTGATGCCGTCCGCGGCGATGGGCGCGGTCCTTCTGCTCGGCAGTGACGTCGTCGCCCAGCATCTGTTCGGCGGCAGTGAACTCCCGGTCGGTGCGGTGACGGTGTCGCTGGGCGGCACGTACCTGGTGTATCTGCTTGTCACGCAGGCACGTAAACGGTGAAGGGATCATGCATATGGAGGGCAGTCGGCTACGTGCCAACCACCTGTCGATCGGCTACGAGGACAACACCGTCATCGCCGGCCTGTCGGTGCAGGTGCCTGACGGACAGGTCACCGCGATCGTCGGCCCCAACGCGTGCGGCAAATCCACCCTGTTGCGCGGGCTGGCCCGGCTGATCAAACCGTCCGGGGGCCAGGTCGTTCTCGACGGTCAGGACATCGCGTCGCTGCACACCAAGGAGGTGGCTCGGCGACTTGGTCTGCTGCCTCAGACATCGATCGCCCCCGAGGGCATCACGGTGGCCGATTCTCGTGTCCCGAGGCCGCTTCCCACATCAGAAGGTCATGCGGCAGTGGTCGGCCGCCGACGAAGCCGGCGTCGCCGATGCGATGGCTCAGACCGGGGTGACGGAGTTGGCCGGTCGGCTGGTCGACGAGTTGTCCGGCGGTCAGCGGCAGCGGGTCTGGGTGGCGATGGTGCTCGCCCAGCAGACCCCGCTGATCCTGCTCGACGAGCCGACCACGTACCTCGATATCGCCCACCAGGTGGAGTTGCTCGACTTGTTCACCAAGCTCAATCGAGAGCAGAACCGCACGGTCGTGGCCGTCCTGCACGACCTCAACCACGCGTGCCGCTACGCCGATCACATCATTGCCATGAAGTCCGGTGAGATTGTCGCGCAAGGTGATCCGGCCGCGGTCATCACCGGCGAGTTGGTCGAGGATGTCTACGGCCTGGCATGCCAGATCATCGAGGACCCTCAGACCGGGACACCGCTGGTCATCCCGCGCGCATCTGCCTACACCAAGAGGCCCTCGTGAATTCCGGCGCGGCGGTGCTGCGCCGCACCGTAACCCGCAATCTGCGCTGGCTGATTCCCGGTACCGTGCTGACGTCGCTGCACCAGGTGTGTGAGGCCGCGGTACCGGTGCTCATCGGGGTGATCGTCGACCGCGCGGTCGGCACCGGAAGTGTGCCGGCAATCATCGCCTGGATCGCCATGCTGGCGGCCCTTTTCCTCGTGCTGTCGGTTCTGTGGCGGTTCGGGTCCCGGCTGCTGATGTATGCGGTCGCGCGCGAATCGCACCTGTTGCGCATAGAGATCAGCGGCAGGCTCCTCGACCCGCTGGGAATCCGAACAGATTTCAAAGCCGGTGAACTGCTCTCGATTTCGTCGACGGACGCCGACGAGACCGGCTATGTCATCGACTACCTGCCACGCGTCGCCGGTGCACTGGTCGCCACAGTCGTATGCGGCATCGTACTGCTGAGCATCGACCTGCCGCTGGGATTGATCGTGCTCATCGGCATCCCCCTTGTGGTGTCCGCCCTTCAACTGAGTGCACCTCTTATCGCCCGGCGGGTGGAGGAACAGCAGGCAGAGGTGGGACGGGCGACCGCGTTGGCCACCGATCTGGTCAGTGGGCACCGGCCCTTGCAGGGCATCGGTGCACAAGCCAATGCCGCGGCGCGCTACCGCGTGGCCAGCCGAACATCGCTCGCCGCCACCTTGCGCGCCGCCCGGATCGAGAGCGTCCAGGAAGGCGTGGCGACAGCCGTGGGAGCGCTGGCGGCCATGACGATCGCCCTGGCAGCCGCCTACTTCGCACTGCACGGCGAGCTGTCATTGGGCCAGTTGATCACCGTGATCGGTCTCGCACAGTTTCTGATCGAGCCGTTCTCCACACTTGCGATCGTGCCGAGTTGGGTGGCCGAGGCGCGAGCGTCGGCCAATCGCGTGGCGGCAGTGCTGGATTCCCCAACGCTGCATTCCACCGATCCCGCGACCGCGGCGCCTGAGGAGGCGGCACCCCCCGGCACCCTGACCGCGCGCCTCGAGGGCTGGACCCTGCAGCTTCAGCCCGGCGAGTGCGTGGCCGTGCTTACTGCCGACGCACGCGACGCGACGTCGCTGATCGACGTACTTTCGGGACGGGTTCGGTCAACCGCTTCGGTGCATGCCGGCGGACATCCGATCGGTGCGATCACGCCCGGCGAGCGACGCCACAGACTGCTGGTCGAGCACCACAACGGTGAACTCTTCACGGGCACGGTCGAATCCAACCTGCGCATCGGCGCGCAAGGCCGAGACGCCGGGCCCGCGCTGGCAGCCTCGTGTGCGGTCGACGTCGTCGAACTTCATCCCGACGGGCTGTCGTCCCCCATCCTGGAGCGCGGAGCAAGCCTGTCCGGCGGTCAGCGACAACGCTTGACGTTGGCCCGGGCATTGGCCGCCGACCCCGACATCCTGGTATTGCACGACCCGACCACCGCGGTCGACGCCGTCACCGAACAGGCCATCGCCGACGGCATCCGGCGGCTGCGGCCGTCTTCCGGTCGCACGACACTGATCGTCACCAGCAGCCCCGCGCTGCTTGCCACCGCAGACCGCGTTGTCGTGGTGACAGACGGCCAGGTGCGGGTCGAGGGGACGCATCGCGATCTGGTCGACTCTGATCCTGTCTACCGAAAGTTGGTGTCCCGGTGACGATCAGTGAATCGATCACGCCACCCGTCCTGCCGGTGGCCTCGGCCGCACGCAGCCGTCAGTGGCTCGTCGCCGAACTGCGAACCAGGCCCGCCCGGACCACCGCGGCGTGCGCAATCGGACTTGCCGCGGCAGCCGTCGCCACCGTGCCGGTCTACCTGCTCGGTGCGCTCGTCGATCGAATCCGAGACGGCGCCACCGCGGGCAGCCTCGCGGGCCTGGCGGCGTTGATCGGTGTGTCCGCCGTTCTCGGAGGCTTGGGCACCGGGTTGTCGGCGTATCTGATCAACCGGCTCGGCGAGCACACAGTCGCCGACCTCCGCGAGGACGTGCTCGCCCGGGCCCTGAACCTGCCTGCCACCACGATCGAGGAGAGCGGCCGGGGCGATCTGCTGTCGAGGGTCGGCCCAGATGTCGCCGCGGTGGCCAAAGCGGTGTCCCAGGTGCTGCCCACCATGTTCAATGCCCTGTTTCTCGGTGTGATCACGCTTTTCGCGATGGGAAGCCTGGACTGGCGGCTGGGTCTGGCCGGCGCGCTGTGCATTCCCGCCTATGCGGCCGGCCTGCGGTGGTTCCTACCACGATCAGCACCGCTGTATGCCGAACAACGCATCGCGATGGCACAGCGCACGCAGCTCACCATGGAGTCGGTCCAAGGCGTCAGAACCATCGACGCCTACGAGATCCACGCCCAGCAGCTGGCCGGAATCCAGGATGCATCGGATCGCGTGCGGGATCTTTCGGTGACTGTCTTCACCCTGTTCACCCGCCTGGTCGGGCGCGTCAACCGCGCCGAGTTCATCGGACTGTCAGCGACATTGGTGGTCGGGTTTCTGCTGGTGCGGTCCGGTTCGGTCACCATCGGCGCGACGACGGCGGCGGCCTTGATGTTTCACCGGTTGTTCAACCCGATCGGCATGCTCATGTACAACTTCGACGAGATCCAGGCCGCGGCAGCGTGCCTGGCGCGGCTCGTCGGAATCGTCGACCTTCCTGTACCCGCCGGGCGCCCCGGCTCGGCGACCCCGGCCGGATCCGACGTCGAGATCCGCGCACTGTCGTTCCGCTACAACGCCGGACCCGAAGTCCTGCAGGATGTTTCCCTCAGCATTCCGGCCGGGACCCGCTGCGCACTGGTCGGCTCCACCGGTGCGGGCAAGAGCACGTTGGCCGCGATCGTCTCAGGTCTG
This sequence comes from Mycobacterium sp. 48b, assembly GCF_048282725.1. NCBI lineage: Bacteria > Bacillati > Actinomycetota > Actinomycetes > Mycobacteriales > Mycobacteriaceae > Mycobacterium > Mycobacterium sp. 48b. Next base: position 2,903,958 of record NZ_JBLVUL010000001.1, on the reverse strand, counting down.
TATGCGGCAACCCGGGGACATGTCGAGATCGGCGGTGTTGCCGTGGGCGACATCGATCCGTGCCTGTTGCGTCGCTGGGTTGCCACCGTCACGCAGGAGGTCCACGTTTTCTCCGGTCCGCTCATCGATGATCTGCGTCTGGTGGCACCCGAGGCCACGCGGGACGAGATCTGGGATGCCCTTCGCGTGGTCGGTGCGTCGGACTGGGTCGAGGCCCTCGACGAGAGGCTGGACACCCCCGTCGGGGAGCATGGCGTATCCCTGACCGCCGCCCAAGCCCAGCACATCGCGTTGGCACGACTGGTGCTGGCCGACCCCGAGGTGGTGGTTCTCGACGAAGCAACCGCAGAAGCGGGCTCGGCTCATGCCGTCGAGCTGGAACGCGCGGCCGCCGCGGCGACCGACGGCCGAACGACGCTGGTCGTCGCACATCGGCTCACCCAAGCTGCCACAGCTGACCAGATTGCGGTGATGGAGGGAGGGCGCATCGTCGAAAATGGGACGCACACCGAGCTTCTCGGGCACGGCGGACGCTACGCGCAGCTGTGGGCCGCATGGAGTGCGCCCGGGTAGATCAGCCGTTCGACAGGTCAGTCACCGGGCGACCGTTGAGCGCATTCGCAAGCTGTGGGGTGAGCACGTCGAGTGCGTACAGCATGGCGCTGGGCCCGCTGTAGGTCAACGCACCGTTGAGGTTGGACTCGAAATTCGTGTACAACGTCCGCCCGTCACGAACCACTCCGAGACGCGCAAAGGCCGGCGAGGCCAGCATCTGATCTTTGCCGGCGCCGGCGACGAACAGGACGTCGTGATCGAGCAACTCGAGTTTCTCCTCGCTGACATCTCCATCGACATCCTGGGTCTTGAAACCGAGCGCGTTGAACACCGCGCGCCGAGGATCGTTCTGCGGCAACAGGTAGTGCCCACCGTTCTCGGGTCCTTGATCTACCACCAGCGTCTTGCCGTCGAATTCCGGATTGGCCTTGCGTGCTTCATCGACCCGGCCCTGAACCTTCTCCACGAGCGCAGTGGCTTCCGCCTCCTTACCCAACGCTTTACCCGTGGTGAGCAGTTGGACGTTCCACGGTGTCTCTTCGTCGGCGTAGTCAGCGGACTGGATAACCGTGGGCGCAATCTGGGAAAGCCTGTCGTAGGTCGGCCGATCGATCGACTCGTAGATCGCGAAGATCAGATCGGGCTTCTGTGCCGCGATCGCCTCGAAATCGATTCTCATCACTACCCCAGGTCGGTATGGACTTGCCGTCGGTGACCGAGGTAACCCACGGATACTTGCTGTAATTCTCCTCGAAATCTCGCGTACTGACCGGAATCACACCGAACGGCAGCACGAAATCCTGATCCGTCCACCCGACGGTGACCACCCGGTGTGGAGTTTGAGGCACCTTCGTCTCACCGAACTTGTGTGCAATGGTCACGGCATCCGCTTGCGGCGTCTGCGTATCGCCAGACCCACACGCTGTCAGCACTCCTGCCGACAGCACGACGGCCGCGACGGCGCGGCCCCAATGACGCAATTTCAGACGCACAATTCCCCCTCGGCCGGACGACTCCGACGGAGCATAGCTTGGTTAGGCTAGGTTTACCTCTCTCACTTCACGCCGCCCGGGCACCCGTGACGCTCACGGGCCGATGCGCACGGAGGTTAGGGTGACAACGTGTCCGATTCAGTGTTGGTCAGCGTCGACGATCACATCGCAGTCATCACCGTCAACGACCCCGATCGCCGCAATGCGGTGACCTTCGAGATGTCGGCGGCCCTGCGCGCCGCGGTCGAGGCCGCCGAGGCCAACCCCGATGTGCACGCCGTGATCGTCACGGGAGCAGGCAAGGCATTCTGTGCCGGCGCCGACCTGACGGCGCTCGGCGAAGCCACCGAGGACGGGCTGCGCAAGATCTACGACGGGTTCCTCGCGGTCGCCAACTGCACACTCCCGACCATCGCCGCGGTCAACGGCGCTGCCGTGGGCGCCGGCCTCAATCTGGCGCTGGCCGCCGACGTCCGAATCGCAGGCCCGAATGCGCTGTTCGATCCGCGGTTCCAGAAGCTGGGCATCCATCCCGGCGGCGGCGCCACGTGGATGCTGCAGCGAGGCGTCGGCCCCCAGGTGGCCAGGGCGGCCCTGTTGTTCGGCATGCGCTTCGACGCCGAGTCCGCGGTGCGCCATGGGTTGGCGCTGTCGATCGCCGAGGATCCTGTGGGCGCCGCACGCATGCTCGCCGCGGGCCCCGCCGGCGCTCCGCGCGACGTGGTGATCGCCACGAAAGCCTCGATGCGGGCCACCGCCAATCCGGGAACGGTCGACACCGATCAGCACGGGACCGCCGTCGACATCGAACTCGGTCCGCAGGCCCGCTCCATCGAATCCCCGGAATTCGCAGAGCGTTTGGCCGCCGCCAAGCGCAAGTAGCCGCTCCGGCTCTCCGCTACAGGTCGATCACAGCCAGCTCGGGCGCCTCGATCAGCGCACGCAGGTCACGCAGGAACGCGGCAACCTGCGCACCGTCGACGATGCGATGGTCGAACGCACACGTCAGTGACATGGTGGGGCGGGCCACCACAGCCCCGTCGACCACGACCGGCCGCGGTTTCATCGAGCCCATTCCCAGAATGGCTGCCTCCGGATAATTGATCACCGGCACACCGTCGTCCAGTCCGAGTGCGCCGAAGTTCGACACGGTGAACGTCGACCCGCTCAGCTCGGCGGGGCTGAGTGTTCCGGCTCTGGCCCGCTCGATCAGCCGGGTCACCGCGGTGGCCAACTCTCGGGTCGTCATCGACTGCGCGTCGCGGATCACCGGGACCAGCAGTCCGCGCGGTGCCGCCACGCCGAATCCCAGGTGTACGGCCGGGTGCCGGTGAATCTGTGGGCCTTCGGCGGTTTCGAGCCAGGTGGAGTTCAGCATCTGATGGCGTCCGAGCGTCAGGACCAGCAGTCGCAGCGTCAGCACGAACGGCGTGGCAGGCAGTTCCGCGTCGGCGCTCTTGACACGGTCACGCAGCTGCAGCAACGCGGAGCAGTCCACGTCCACCCGGGCATGAGCATCCGGGATTTCCTTACGCGACAACGACATCCGTCGGGCCATCGCGGCCTGGACCCCACCGACGTCGACGATGTCCGAACCGCCCGCGGCGGCCAGCACGTCGTCACGGGTGACGATCCCCTCGGGCCCGGATCCCGGTGCCAACTTCTGGAGGTCGACGTGCAGGTTGGCGGCCAGTTTGCGGACCGGCGGTTTGGCCCGTGCCCGCGGGCTGCCCGTCGTCGCCGCGCGCCTGCTGACATCCATCGTGTCGTCTGTGCCATAACCCACCAGGACCGACTTACGGGGCGTACCGGCATTTTTCGGGGCTGCGGTTGATGCAGCGGCCGGCTCACGGGTGTCGATCCGAACCAGCAGTGACCCGACCATCAAGGTGTCCCCCGCTGCGCCGCCGAGCTCGAGCACCTGGCCGGCGAACGGGCTGGGGATCTCCACCTCGGCCTTGTTGGTCTCGACCGTACACAACGTCTGATTGAGCTCGACGGTGTCGCCCACAGCCACACTCCAACTGGTGATCGTGGCGTCCTGCAGTCCCTCACCGAGGTCAGGAACCAGGAACTCCCGGTTCACGGCTGTCCCACCGCGCGCTCGACGCAGTCGAGCAACCGGTCGACGCCGGGCAGCCAGACCTTCTCCAGCCGCGCCGGCGGGTAGGGGGTGTCAAAACCGGTGGCACGCAACACCGGTGCCTCGAGGTCATAGAAGCACTCTTCGGAGATCCGGGCAGCCAGCTCGGCCCCGAAGCCCAGCGTGCGCGCCCCCTCATGCATCACGACGGCTCGGCCGGTGCGCCGCACCGACGCGGCCACCGTGTCGAAATCGAGCGGGTTCAGTGAACGCAGATCGACAACCTCGAGGCTCCAACCGCGTTCGTCGGCCAGGGCGGCGGCGTTCAGCGCGGTGGCCACCAGTCCGCCGTAGGTGATGACGGTGACGTCGGTTCCGTTGCGCCGCACCATCGCCTGGCCGATCGGCGGCGCCGGTGCACCGGTGTCGACGAGTTCACGTGCCCAGTACCGCCGCTTGGGCTCCAGGAAGATCACCGGGTCAGGGCTGCTGATCGAGTACCGCAGCAGCCAGTACGCGTCGGACGGGGTCGACGGTACGACCACCTTGAGGCCGGCCGTGTGCAGCCAGTACGACTCGGTGGACTCCGAGTGGTGCTCCACCGCCCCGATGCCGCCAAACGACGGAATCCGCACCGTCACACCCATGTTGATGTCCCCGTGGGTGCGCATCCGGTACTTGGCCAGGTGACTGGCGATCTGGTCGAAAGCCGGATAGCTGAACCCGTCGAACTGGATCTCCGGCACCGGGGCGAACCCGCGGATCGCCAGTCCGACAGCCACCCCGATGATCGCCGATTCAGCCAGTGGGGTGTCGAAACACCGCTGGGCACCGAAGGTCTCGGCCAGTCCCTCAGTGACCCGGAACACCCCGCCGAGGGTGGCGACGTCTTCGCCGAACACCAGCACATGATCGTCGGCGACCATCGCATCGTGCAGCGCACGGTTGATCGCCGCCACCATGGTCAGTTCGGCGGTCGCCGGCAAGGCTGCCTGCGGTGCCGATCGGACCGAGGTGAAGTCAGGCTCCCACGGCTCGGGCGAATCACCTTGAGCGGCAGGACGATCGATGATCAGTGTCACGGGTCTCACGCCTCCTTCGCCAGTTCCGCCAACAACTGATCGCGTTGGCGCGCCAGATCAGGGGTGATCTCGGCGTACACGTTGTCGAACAGTTCGGCCGGGTCGGCGTCTGGCGACCCGACGAGCGAGTCACGCAACTCGGCGCACAGCCGTCGTGAGCGGGCGGCGACGCGCTGCTCCAGTCGATCGTCGAGCACGCCGGCGTTCTGCAGATAGGTGCGGTACCGCGCGATCGGGTCGCGGGCGAGCCACTCGTCGACCTCGTCGGCCGAGCGGTAGCGGGTGGGATCGTCGGAGGTGGTGTGCGGGCCCATTCGATAGGTGACGGCTTCGATGAGCGTGGGACCGGCCCCGGCGCGGGCCCGTTCGGCGGCCTCGGCCATCACCGAGAAACAGGCCAGCACGTCGTTGCCGTCGACGCGGATACCCGGTATGCCGTAACCGATGGCCCGGTGCGCGATCGACGGCCCGGCCTGTTGCTTGCTCACCGGTACCGAGATCGCCCACTGGTTGTTCTGCACGAAGAACACGCATGGCGCGTTGAACACCGAGGCCAGGTTGAGCGCCTCATGCGCGTCACCCTCACTGGTGGCGCCGTCGCCGAGGAAGGCGACCGTGACCGAATCCTCGCCGAGACGCTGGGCGGCCATCGCAGCGCCGACCGCGTGCAGTCCGTGGGTGGCGATCGGTATCGCGATCGGGGCGATGCACCGGCTGGTGAACTCGAGACCCCCGTGCCATTGGCCGCGCCATATCGCGCCCATCTGCCCCGGGGTGATCCCGCGCAGGAGGAAAGCCCCGATCTCGCGGTATTGCGGGAACAGCCAATCGGACTTTCGAAGGCAGGCGGCGGCCCCGATCTGCGCGGCCTCCTGGCCGCGGCACGACGCGTACAGCGCCAGCTCACCCTGGCGCTGCAGATTGACGAACTCGACGTCCAGGTCACGAGCCACGACCATCGATTCGTAGAGCCAGGCCAGGGTCTCGTGGGGCAGCTCGCGGCTATAGCGCGTCTCGCTCGTGGGAGACCCGTCGGCGTCGACCAGACGCACCGGATCCATATCGACACTCAAGGGTGCCGAGAGCCGATCAGCCATGCCGCCTCCTTCTCGGGTGACGGCATGTCGCGCCGCCAGTCCATGAGGTGCTCAGAGCAGCGGCGGTACGCGCAAAACCCCTGGTGAGAGGCCTCCGGCTAGTTGCCTGGGTGTGGCGCTAGCTGGACGATCCGCTCGGCCCGTCGCAGCACTGGGGCATCCACCATTATGCCCTCGAAAGCGAAAGCGCCACGCTGATCTGCCGCTGCGGCCAGCACGTGTCGTGCCCACCGCACCTGCTCGTCCGAGGGGGCATAGCCGTCCCGGATCACCGCGACCTGGGTCGGGTGCAGCGCCACCTTGATGTCGAAACCGACCGCGACGGCGTCGTCGACCTCACGGCGCAGTCCGTCGAGGTCCTTGATGTCGATGTACACCGAATCCAGCGCCAGCTTCCCGTAGGCCTTGGCTGCCAGCAGCGACTGCGACCGAACGTGCTGGGCGACCTCGCGGTAACTGCCGTCGGGGTAGCGGTTGGCGGTGCCCCCGAGGAACCCGAACAGATCCTCGGCACCCCAGAACACCCCGACGGTGTTGGCCGCCGCGGCGGACTCGGCGATCTTGAGCGCACCCAACGGGCTCTCCACGATGAACACCACCTCCAGCGGCGCCAAAGCAGTGATCTGCTCTGCCGATTCACACTTGGGCAGCATCACGGTCGTGTACGGGGTGCGTTTCAGCGCCTCGAGATCCAGCCGTTGTTCCTCGGTGCCACCCGGGTTGATCCGGATGACCGTGCGGTTGGGATCGAGGGGGGTGTTGACGATCGCTTCGCGCGCCGCGGGTTTGTCCCCCGCCCCGTCCTCCAGATCGAGGATGACGACATCGGCTGCCGCGGCGGCTTTTTCGAAGCGTTCCGGTCGGTCGGCGGGGCAGAAGATCCAGGCCGGGCCGGCGTTGTCCAAGGGCACTTAGCTCTCCTCGCTGGGCTTCTTGCGCATCATCGCCTTGCGGGTGGCGGTCGCGACGACGTCACCGTGCTGATTGCGTCCGGTGTGCACGAAGGTCACGATGCCTTCGCCGGGACGACTCTTGGATTCGCGCTTATCGGTGACGACGGTTTCCGCGTACAGGGTGTCGCCGTGGAACATCGGCTTGGGGAACGCGATGTCCGAGAAACCGAGGTTCCCGACGGTGGTGCCCTGGGTCATCTGCGTGACCGACAACCCCACCAGCGTGGCCAGGGTGAACATCGAGTTGACCAGGCGGGCGTTGAACGGCGGCTGGGTGTCCGACCAGGCGGCGTCGAGGTGCAGCGCCTGGGTGTTCATGGTGACGGTGGTGAACAGCACGTTGTCGGCCTCGGTGATGGTCCGGCCCGGCGCGTGCACGTACCGCACCCCGGTCTCCAGCTCCTCGTACCACAGCCCACGCTGCGCAATTACTCTCTCTTCTGCGTCGCTCACAACCCAGCCTCCCGCGCGATCAGCATCAGCTGCACTTCCGTTGTCCCCTCACCGATTTCGAGAATCTTGCTGTCCCGGTAATGGCGCGCTACCGGGTACTCGTTCATGAAACCGTAGCCGCCGAAGATCTGGGTGGCGTCGCGGGCGTTGTCCATCGCGGCCTCGCTGGACACCAGCTTGGCCACGGAGGCTGCCTTCTTGAACGGCTTGCCGGACAGCATCAGTGCCGCGGCGTCGTAGTACGCGGCGCGGGCGGTGTGCGCACGGGCCTCCATCCGGGCGATCTTGAAGGCAATGGCCTGATACGTGCCGATCGCCGCACCGAAGGCCTGACGTTCCTTGGCGTACTTCACGCATTCGTCGACACAGCCCTGCGCGACGCCGACCGACAGCGCCGCGATGGCGATGCGGCCCTCGTCGAGGATGCGCAGGAAGTTGGCGTAGCCGCGGCCACGCTCGCCGAGCAGGTTCTCGGCAGGCACCCGCACGTCGTCGAAGCTCAACGGGTGGGTGTCGGAGGCGTTCCAGCCGACCTTGTTGTAGGCCGGTTCGGCGGTGAACCCTTCGGTGGGCACGGGCACCAGGATCGAGGAGATCTCCTTCTTGCCGCCGTCACGCTCACCGGTCACGGCGGTCACGGTCACCAGCTTGGTGATGTCGGTGCCGGAGTTGGTGATGAACTGCTTGGAGCCATTAATGATCCAATGACCGTCGTCCATCTTCGCGGTGGTCTTGGTGGCACCGGCGTCACTGCCGCCACCGGCCTCGGTCAGGCCGAACGCGCCCAGTGCCTTGCCACTGGCCAGCAGCGGCAGCCATTCCTGCTTCTGCGCCTCGTTGCCGAAGCGGTAGACCGGCATGGCGCCCAGCGAGACCCCGGCCTCCAGCGTGATGGCCACGCTCTGGTCGATCTTGCCCAGTTCCTCCAGTGCGAGGCACAGCGCGAAGTAGTCGCCGCCCATGCCGCCGTACTCCTCGGGGAACGGCAGGCCGAACAATCCCATGTCCGCCATGCCGGAGACGACCTCGTAGGGGAACGAATGTTCCTCGTCGTGCTTGGCGGCCACCGGGGCGACCACGCTCTGGGCGAAGTCGCGGACGGTCTTGGCCAGTTGCGCATAGTGATCCGGCAGGGTGCCGGTCGATAAAAAGCTTGAGTAGTCGCTCATCCTGCAATCTCCTGTGTGTGAGCGGTGATTCGAGCCAGTGGCTGACCCACCTTGACTTGGTCGCCGACGGCGACGAGTAGTTCGGCCACACCGTCGATCGGTGCGGTCAGGGCGTGCTCCATCTTCATCGCCTCCACGGTGACCACCGTGGTGCCGGCCGTCACCTCGGCACCGGTGGTGACGCCCACGGCGACAACCGATCCCGGCATGGGGCTGACGAGTTCGGCGTCGCCGCTGTGCTCGTCGTCGGGTCGCACCGGCGCCTCGCGGACCTCCTCGACGACATAGCTGCGACCCGCGCCAGCGAGCCAGAGCTGACCAACGCCCCCACTCAGCTGCGTGGCGACCAGATACTCGGTACGCATGCCATCGAGGGTCACGGTGAACTGGCCACCGGCGAAAGTAGCACTCAGAGTGTGAGTTTCGCCGTTCTCGACTGTCGCGGTGGCCTCGCTCGGCACGCCGGTGAGATACACGTGGTCGGCTCGATCCCCGGTTCGCAGCCGGAAGGCAGCAGGCGCCCGCTCCCCCACCCGCCAGCCGGTCGGGCGGGCCCACAGGTCATCGCCTGCCTGCGCCCAGTTGCTGATCCACTGGTAGGCCGCCGCGGCGATCAGTTCCGCGTCGCCGAGGGCCTTGGGTGCGAAATCCGGTGCGCGACGGTCCAGCAGGCCGGTGTCCAAGCGGCCCGCGGCCACATCCGGATCGGCCAGCAGGAAGCGCAGGAACTCGGCGTTGGTGGTCAAACCCAGCACTGCGGTGTCGGCCAGCGCACGGTCCAGCTTGTGCAGCGCCGCGGTCCGGTCGCCGGCGTAGGCGATGACCTTCGAGAGCATCGGGTCGTAGTCGCTACCGACGACGGTGCCCGCGGCCAGGCCGGAATCCACCCGCACGCCGGGCCCGCCGGGCTCACGCAGCCCGAGCACCGGCCCGCCGGTCGGCAGGAAGCTGTTGGCGGGATCCTCGGCATAGACGCGCGCTTCCACGGCGTGCCCGGTCATGACGATGTCGTCCTGGCCGAGCGCGAGCTTCTCACCCGCCGCGATCCGGACCTGCTGCTCCACCAGGTCGACTCCGGTGACCATCTCGGTGACCGGATGTTCGACCTGCAACCGGGTGTTCATCTCCATGAAGAAGAACTCGTCGGGCGCATCGGCGGACACGATGAATTCGACGGTGCCGGCGCCCGTGTAATCGACACTACGCGCGGTATCGCAGGCGGCCGCACCGATGCGGGCCCGGGTGGCGGGATCCAGCAGCGGCGACGGCGCCTCCTCGATGACCTTCTGGTGCCGGCGCTGCAGGCTGCATTCCCGCTCGCCGAGGTGAATCACGTTGCCGTGGCCGTCGGCGAGCACCTGCACCTCGATGTGCCGTGGCCGCAACACAAATCGTTCCAAAAACAGGGTGTCGTCGCCGAACGCGGCAGCGGCTTCACGACGGGCGCTCGCCAATGCGGCCGGCAGATCGTCGGCCCGCTCGACCACGCGCATGCCCTTGCCGCCACCACCGGCCGACGGCTTCACCAGAACAGGGAAACCGACCTCAGGCGCACCCGCGATCAGATCCTCGTCGGTCAGGCCCGGACGCGATATGCCGGGAACAACGGGGACACCGAACGCCGAAACCGCCGCCTTGGCCGCGATCTTGTCCCCCATGGTGGCGATCGCCGACGCGGGCGGTCCGATGAAGGCGATGCCCGCAGCCTGTAGCGCCGCGGCGAACTCGGCGTTCTCGGAGAGGAATCCGTATCCGGGGTGTACGGCCTGCGCGCCGGTGCGCTGCGCGGCAGCGACGACGGCGTCGATGTCCAGGTAGCTCTGCCGAGCCGCGGCCGGCCCCAGGCGGACAGCCGCATCTGCTTCTGATACATGGCGTGCTCCCGCGTCGGCGTCGCTGAACACCGCGACCGACCGGATGCCCATGTCCCGCAGGGTGCGGATCACCCGTACCGCGATCTCGCCGCGGTTGGCGACGAGAACTGTGTCGAAAGTTGTCATCTGATCATCACATCCGGAATACGCCGTAGGAGACCGGCTCCAGCGGAGCCTGGCCGACAACCGAAAGAGCAAGTCCGAGCACCGTTCTGGTGTCGGCCGGGTCGATCACCCCGTCATCCCAGAGCCGGGCGGTCGAGTAATACGGGTTGCCCTGGTGCTCGTACTGGGCCCGGATCGGCGCCTTGAACTGTTCTTCTTCCTCGGCGCTCATGTCGCCACGCACGGTCGCGAGAACGGAAGCAGCCTGCTCGCCGCCCATCACCGAGATGCGGGCGTTGGGCCACATCCACAGGAACCGCGGCGAATAGGCCCGCCCGCACATCGAATAGTTACCCGCACCGTAGGAGCCGCCGATCACCACGGTCAGCTTCGGCACCCGGGCGCAGGCCACCGCGGTGACCATCTTGGCGCCGTGCTTGGCGATGCCCGAGGCCTCGTAGTCGCGGCCGACCATGAACCCGGCGATGTTCTGCAGGAACAGCAGTGGGGTCTTGCGCTTGTCACACAGTTCGATGAAATGCGCTCCCTTGAGCGCGGACTCGCCGAACAGCACACCGTTGTTGGCGACGATGCCGACCGGGTGGCCGTGGATGCGGGCGAACCCGGTGACCAGAGTGGTGCCGTACTCGGCCTTGAACTCGTTGAACTCGCCGCCGTCGACGACGCGGGTGATCACCTCGTGCACGTCATACGGCACGCGGGCGTCGACGGGAACCACGTCGTAGAGCTCGGTCTGGTCGGCGACGGCGTCCACGGTCGGCGCCACAGCCCATGGCGGCGCTTCGGCAGGCCCCAGGGTGGCGACGATGTTGCGCACGATCCGCAGCGCGTCGCGGTCGTCGTGGGCCAGGTGGTCGGTCACGCCCGAGGTCTTGGAGTGCAGGTCCCCTCCGCCGAGGTCCTCGGCGGTGACAACCTCACCCGTGGCGGCCTTCACCAGCGGCGGACCGCCGAGGAAGATCGTGCCCTGGTTGCGGACGATGACGGCCTCGTCGCTCATCGCGGGCACGTAGGCCCCGCCGGCGGTGCACGACCCGAGCACGGCGGCGATCTGGGCGATACCCTGCGCGCTCATCGTGGCCTGGTTGTAGAAGATGCGGCCGAAGTGCTCACGGTCGGGGAAGACCTCGTCCTGACGCGGCAGGAACGCACCGCCGGAGTCGACCAGATAGATGCACGGCAGCTTGTTCTGCAGCGCGATCTCCTGGGCCCGCAGGTGCTTCTTGACCGTGACCGGGTAGTACGTGCCGCCCTTGACGGTGGCGTCGTTGGCGACGATCAGACATTCCCGGCCGGAGACCCGGCCGATGCCTGCGATCATCCCGGCGCCGGGACATTCGTCGTCGTACATCCCGTCCGCCGCCAGCGCGGCGATCTCCAGGAATGGACTGCCCGGGTCCAGAAGACCGTCGACGCGGTCGCGGGGCAGCAATTTACCCCGGTCGACGTGACGTTGACGGGCCCGCTCGGGGCCGCCGAGGGCGGCGGTGGCGAGCTTGGCGCGCAAGTGCCCAACCAGCGCCAGATGCTCGTCGCGGTGCGATGACAAGGCAGCTCCCATTTCGGTTAATGACAACTAACTCGTGATAGGTTAGTTTTCATTAACTGAGTTGTCTACCCTCCGGAGGCGCCATGTCCGACAGCGCCGTCACCCGTCGCAGCAAGGCCAAATCCGATCGCCGCGGCCAGCTGATCGCTGCCGCCGAACGGCTTGTGGCCGAACGCGGTTATCTCGCGGTGCGCCTGGAGGACATCGGCTCGGCCGTCGGCATCAGCGGACCTGCCATCTACCGGCACTTTCCCAACAAGGAAGCGCTCCTGGTCGAGCTCCTGGTGGGGATCAGTACCCGGCTGCTCGCCGGGGCGCAGGAAGTCACCGCACGGACAGACGACCCCGCCGAATCACTCGACGATCTGGTGGACTTCCACCTCGACTTCGTCTTCGGCGAATCCGACCTGATCCGCATCCAGGATCGCGACCTGGCCCACCTGCCCGATGCGGCCAAACGACAGGTGCGCCGCGCCCAGCGGCAGTACGTGGAGATCTGGGTGACGGTCCTGACCCGGCTCGACCCGGATCTGGTGGAGGACGATGCCCGGGTAATGGCCCACGCCGCGTTCGGCCTGCTGAACTCCACCCCGTACAGCGTGAGACCCGCTGTGCCCAAAACACATTCACGCGCGGTGCTGCGCCGGATGACGCTCGCGGCGCTCACCTCCGGCTAGACGCCGAACGCCTTGATCAACCAGCGGGTCATGGCATCCACCAGAACCGCGCGGTTCTCGCGCTTGATGATCTCGTGACCGTCGTCGGCGAACGTCAGCATCTCCACGGTGCGGCCCAGCGCGCGCAACGCGTCGAACATCTGCTGCGATTCGCTCGGCGGCACGTTGGTGTCGTTGGCACCGTGCACCAGCAGCAGCGGCGCCGTCAGCGCATGTGCCCGCAGCAGCGGCGAGAGCCTTTCCAGCAGCTCCCGGTCACCGACCGGATGACCGTATTTCGGATAAGCCGCCGCCGCGATCCACGGCTCGGTGTTGCGGTAGAAGGTGTTCAGATCGCTCATGCCGCAGATGCTGATCCCTGCCGCGAACAGCTCCGGGTGAAATGTCAACGCCGCCTGGGTCAGATAACCGCCGTAGGACCACCCGCAACAGGCGATTCGATCGGCGGCGGCGTAGCCGTTGTCGACGAGGTAGCTCACGCAGTCGGCGACGTCGTCGATGGCCGCGAACCGCAACTCCTTGTCGTCGGCATGCATGAACGCCCGGCCGAAACCACCGGATCCGCGCACATTCGGTGTCAGCACGGTGATCCCGGCTTCCAGCAGCTGCGGATAGAACTCGTTGTAGTCGGGTCGTGACTGCCCCTCCGGGCCGCCGTGCAGGAAGATCATCGCCCCGATCGGTTCGCCGTCAGGTTCGTACAACCAGGCGTTGAGTTCCAGCCCGTCGCGCGCGGCGATTCGCGCCAAAGTCGGTGTCCCGGTGAGCGGGCCGACGCTCGGATCGCGGTCGATCCGCTCCCATTCGCGGGTCCGTGGGTCGACGAGTTCGACCGTGGGCGGCAATGACGGCCCCTGGACCGTCATCGCCACCATCGAGCCACCGGCACTGATGCTCAACTCGGTGGCGACCATACCCGGCAACGGAATCGGCTCGGACAGCGTCCCGTCGGCGTACTGAAGGATCTGCAGTTCGCTGCAACCGTCGATGTTCCACAGCATCGCCACCGTCGACAGATCATCACTGACCACGAACTCGTCGAGCTCATAACCGGGACGCTCGGCAACGACGTAATAGCCGACCCCGTCGGCGGTGACGGTCACTTCGAGCAATCGGGCATGCGACGCCCCGTTCTCGCTCCGAATCAGCGCCCGCACATAGCCATCCGTGCTGTCGGCACTGTAGAACTTGGCCGGCTCGACCAGTGACATCGCGTCCCCGTCGAATCCGGTGCGCATCCGGCGGGGTTGGTGATCGTCGAGGATCACGCCGATATCGGTGGTGGAGCCCGGATCGTAGGGCAGCAGACCGATCTCGGTGAGCCCCCACAGCATGATCAGCTCCCGGTAGCCGCGTGGACCGACCCGCACCAGAGAAGCGCCGGCCCACGAATCCACCAGGCGGCCACCCGAACGGCGGTCGAGAACGACGATGTCCCCCGAGGCGGGCTCGATCAGGCAGGAACTACCCACGCCGTCCTCGCCGGTGAGGATCGCCGCCACCTGTGTCCCGTCCCAACCGATCAGTTCCGCGGTGCCCTCGGCGACATCGGGCGGCCAGTGATCGATGCGACGCGCGTCACGGTCGTCCGGGTCGGTGGTCACCACCCAGATCTGGGTGCGCGACGCACCGTCCGGGGCCACCTCGCAGGCCAGCCAGTGGCCGTCGGCGGAGTGCATGACTTTCGTCACGGGCCCGACCACGGGCAGTTCGACGTCGCGCGAGGAGCTGGCGCGCCATCCGCGCAGGAAGCGCTGCACCGCCCGGGGATAGCCGCCATCGTCGACCAAGTGGGCAAATGCCGTCGCATCCGGTGACAGCGACGCGCCGTAGTTCACCCGCACATGCCGATCCGCGGCCACCTCGCGTCCTCCTGTCACCTATGCAGTCCCTTCCAGCATCTCTCATCATCGCGCAATCGCCCGGGACCTCGGCCGCAGCGGACTGAGCATCCGCACAGGTACCCTCGCAGCCATGAGGTGGGCATGACCGATTCACCACGCCGCGACGGGTCTGATCCGACCCAATCCTTCGGTAGCGGCTACCCCGTGGACTATCCAGATCCGGCGTACTCGAACCAGCCGCCGTATCAGGGTTCGTACCCGGCCGTACCCCAAGCGGTGCCGCCGGCCGGTTCCTCGGTACCCAACCCCACCCAACAGCTGCCGCCCTACCCTCCCTACGGATACGACCCCAACGCAACCGGCCAGCCGCCGGGCGGCCCGATTCCGCCGCCGGGTGCACCCACCCCGCCGGAGCCTGACAACGGTGAGCCCCGACTGTGGCTGTGGATCCTGGCTGCGGTGGCGATCCTGGTGGTCCTGGGACTGGTCATCGCGCTGGTGATCGCCAACGGGTCAAGCCAGGAGACCGTTGTCGCACCTCAACCGGTCACCCCGCAGCCCGGCTTCACCACGTCGCCGACGGCGCCGACGACCACCTCACGCGCACCAAGGCCGATCCCGCCGCCCACCGCCACCTCGCCGACGGAGACCACACCCGGGCCCACCGAGACCGTCACCTACGAGGTCACCGGCGAGGGCAGGGCGATCAACATCACCTATCTGGACACCGGCAACATGCTGCAGACCGAGTTCAACGTCCCGCTGCCGTGGAGCAAGCAGGTCGAGCTCGCCGCACCGGCCACCGAAACCGCGAGCGTGAGCGTCGTGAACTTCGGCCCTGATGTCGCGTGCACCGTGACCGTCGACGGTGTGCAGACCCAACATCGCACCGGGTCGGGCATCACCATCTGCGTCGGTACTCCCTGACCCGACGGGTCAGGGAGTCGTTACGGCGGGGCCGGGTTGCCTCGCGGGCACGCGTACGGCGAGCATGCCCGCGAGTCCCACGACCAGCACCAGCACCAGACCGCCCATCCCGGCGCGGTCGGCGCCGAAGAAGTCGATGAAGGTGAAGAACAGCCACGGGGCCAGGAACGAGGCTGCGCGTCCCACGGTCGTGTAGAGCCCGAACGCCACGCCTTCCTTGCCGTCGGCGGTGATCCGCAGCATCAAGTTGCGGGCCGCGGACAGCGTGGGCCCGATGAACAGGCACAGCAGCAGGCCGCACACCCAGAAGGCCACCGGCCCCGACAGGACCAGCAGGGCCAACCCCACCGCGATCAGGCAGACCAGCGATCCGACGATGACCGGCTTGGAACCCACCCGGTCGTCGAGCAGGCCACCGGTGACCGCTCCGACCGCCGCGATCACGCAGGCGCTGATCCCGAACAACAGCACGTCGGCCTGGGAGATGCCGTAGACGTTGACACCCAGCACGGCGCCGAACGCGAAGACCCCGGCCAACCCGTCGCGGAACACCGCGCTCGCCACCAGGTAGTAGACGACGTTGTGGTCGCGTTGCCATTCACCCCGGATCTCGGTCCACAACTTGCGGTAGGCCCCGAGGAAGCCGATGCGGTCGACCGGCCCGACTGCCGGCACGCGCGGAACCATCACGAAGATCGGCAAGGCGAACAACACGAACCAGACCGCCGTGAGCAACATGACCGCCCGTACGTTCTGCCCGTCGGCGGCCGGAATGCCCAGCAGCCCACGGGTATCCCCGTCTCCGGCGATGAACCCGACGTAGGCCAGCAGCAACAGCACCACACTGCCGGCATAGCCCAGCCCCAGGCCGAGGCCCGAGATCCGGCCGGACGTGTCGGGAGTGGACAGCTGCCGCAACATGGCGTTGTACGGCACCGTGGCCAGCTCGTTGCAGGCGGCGGTGCACGCCAGCAGCACCAGGCCGGGCATCAGGTAGCGGTGGTCGTCACGGATCAGACTCATCGATGCGGTGAACACGACAGCCGCCCCGGTCATCACGGCCAGCACCCGGCGCCGCCGGTGTGGGGCGTCGACCCAGATGCCGGTGACGGGGGCCAGCAGGGCCACCACGAGACCCGCGACGGTCATCGCCCGGCCCAGCCAACTGGCCGGCGTGGTGTCCCCGGGCAGGTCCGCACCGACGCTGCCGGTCAGGTACACCGAGAACACGAAGGTGACGACGATGGCGTTGAGACCCGTCGCGCCGCAGTCCCACAATGCCCACGCGAGCACCCTCGCCCGCCCTGGGTTCATCATGCCCGCCACCTTATGGCCTTCCGCTCCTCTTAGGATTGGCCGCATGCCCGTACCCGCACCCAGTCCGGATGCCCGTGCCGTCGTCACCGGCGCCTCGCAGAACATCGGCGAAGCGTTGGCCACCGAACTCGCTGCCCGCGGCCACCACCTGATCATCACCGCGCGACGCGAGGACGTACTCACGTCACTCGCGCAGCGTCTCACCGAGCGCTACGGGGTGACCGTCGAAGTCCGCGCCGTCGACCTCGCCGACCCCACGGCCCGTGGCGTCCTGTGTGACGAGCTCGCCCAGCGCGAGATCTCGATCCTGTGCGCCAACGCGGGCACCGCGACCTTCGGACCGGTCATCGACCTCGACCCGGCCGGCGAGAAGGCCCAGGTTCAGCTGAACGTTCTCGGTGTCCACGATCTGGTACTGGCGGTGTTGCCCGGAATGGTCAAGCGCGGCTCCGGCGGCATCCTGACCTCCGGTTCGGCGGCGGGCAATTCACCGATCCCCAACAACGCCACCTACGCGGCGACCAAGGCGTTCGCCAACACGTTCAGCGAGTCGCTGCGCGGCGAGCTCAAGGGTGCGGGCGTGCACGTCACGGTGCTGGCTCCCGGCCCCGTGCGCACCGACCTGCCCGACGAGTCCGAGCAGTCCCTGGTCGAACGTCTGATCCCCGACTTCCTGTGGATCTCAACCGAATACACCGCCAAGCTGTCGCTGGACGGCCTGGAGAAGAACAAGATGCGCGTGGTGCCCGGTGTGACGTCCAAGGCCATGTCGATGGCCAGTGGCTACGCGCCGCGCGCCATCGTCACCCCGATCGTCGGCGCCGTGTACAAGAAGCTCGGCGGCGGTTAATTTCCGCTCAGCGGCGGCTTGCTCGCGCCGTTTTCTACACCAGGGCAGTTGCCGCGCAGGCATCGCGACCCCCAGGTAGAAAGCGGCGCCGAGGAAGCCCAGATCAGCGGCTCCAGCCTGATTCGCCGCTCAGCGGCTCCAGCCTGATTCGCCGCTCAGCGGCGGCGGCCCGTCCCGAAGATGCTGCGGGTGATCTCACGGCCCAGGACGGTGCCCGCCGAGCGCATGGCGCTCTTGAACGCCGAGCTCTTGAGCACCTGCTCGAGCACCCCCGGCTCTTGCGGCTGCGCCGGGGCCGGCATCGCCTCGATCTCACCCGAGGCCTCAACCCCGCCGAAGCCGCCCGGATCGTCGGCGCTCGGCGGCGGGGCCAGCTTGGCGGCCAGCCGCTCATAGGCTGAATCCCGGTCCACGGTCTGGCCGTAGGTCGCCTGCAGCGGGCTGGCCTTGGCGGCCGCGGTGATCGCGTCATTACCGATCGTGTCCATCAACGACCGCGGGGCCCGCATCCGGGTCCAGGCCACCGGTGTCGGTGCACCCTTCTCGGACAGCACGGTGACCACCGCCTCACCGATACCCAGCGAGGTCAGCGCCTTCTCCAGGTCGTAGACGTCGGTCTTCGGGTAGGTGCGGACGGTCTTCGACAGGGCCTTCTGATCATCCGGGGTGAAGGCGCGCAACGCATGCTGCACCCGCGCACCCAGCTGCGAGAGCACCTCGTTGGGCACATCGGTGGGCAACTGGGTGCAGAAGAACACGCCGACCCCCTTGGAGCGGATCAGCTTGACGGTCTGCTCGACCTGCTCCAGGAACGCCTTGGACGCGTCGGCGAACAACAGGTGCGCCTCGTCGAAGATGAAGACCAGCTTGGGCTTGTCGACGTCGCCGACCTCGGGCAGCGTCGTGAACAGGTCGGCCAGCACCCACATCAGGAATGTGGAGAACATCACCGGCCGCGCGGCCTGCGAGCCCAGCTCGAGCAGGCTGATGATGCCGCGGCCCTGCGCATCGGTGCGCAGCAGATCCTTGGGTTCGAGCTCGGGCTCGCCGAAGAACGAATCGGCGCCCTCGGCCTCCAGGTTGACCAGTGCCCGCAGGATGACGCCCGCTGTCGTGGTCGACACCGCACCCAGGGCCTTGAGTTCAGGCTTGCCCTCATCGCTGGTCAGGAACTGGATCACCGACCGCAGATCCTTGATGTCCAGCAGCGGCAGACCCTTCTGGTCGGCCCAATGGAAGATCAGGCCGAGGGTGGACTCCTGAGTTGCATTGAGTCCCAACACCTTCGACAGCAGGATCGGGCCGAAACTGGTGATGGTGGCGCGCACGGGGACCCCGATGCCCTCGGTGCCCAGCGACAGGAACTCCACCGGGAAGGCGGTCGGCGCCCAGCTGTCTCCGGTGTCCTTGGCGCGCTGTTCGGTCTTCTCGTTCGCCTCACCGGGCCTCGACAGCCCCGACAGATCGCCCTTCACGTCGGCCATCACCACCGGGACGCCCGCCGCCGACAACTGCTCGGCGATCACCTGCAGCGTCTTGGTCTTACCGGTACCCGTGGCACCCGCGATCAACCCGTGCCGGTTGACCGTGGCCAACGGGATGCGGACCTGCGCGGTCGGATCGACGGATCCGTCGACGACAACGGTGCCAAGCTCCAACGCCTGGCCTTCGACTGCGTAACCCGCAGCGATCTGCTGCGCGGGGGTGGCTGTCGATTCGGTGGTCATGCCGCGGTCCTCCCAGTTTTCGCGAACGAGCCAATCGGGGTCTGACACTACTTGCCGGGCGGCGCGCGCGGTGGGTGTGACGGCTCCTTGTCACGTGTAGGAATACTGTGGATCTTCGTGCGAGACGAACTGGTATGGATCGACTGCGAGATGACCGGCCTGGACCTCAAGTCCGATCGCCTGATCGAGATTGCGGTTCTGGTCACCGACGCTGACCTGAACATCCTCGGTGACGGCCTGGACGTGGTCATTCACACCGACGACGAGGCGCTGTCGTCCATGGTCGACGTGGTCAAACAGATGCACACCCGGTCAGGGCTGATCGAGGAAGTGCGACTGTCGACCGTCGATGTGGCCACCGCCGAGGAGATGGTGCTCGATTACATCCGCGGCCACGTCAAGACCGCCAAGGCCGCTCCCCTGGCCGGTAACTCGATCGCCACCGACCGCGGCTTCATCGCCCGCGACATGCCCAAACTCGACGATTACCTGCACTACCGGATGATCGACGTCAGCTCGATCAAGGAGCTGTGCCGGCGCTGGTACCCCCGGATCTACTTCGGCCAGCCGGAAAAGGGTCTCGCACACCGCGCCCTGGCCGACATCCACGAGTCGATCCGCGAACTCAAGTACTACCGCTCCACCGCGTTCGTCGCCCAGCCCGGGCCGTCTACCAGCGATATTGCCGCGATCGCGGCCGAGCTCGGCCCACCGAAGGACGACGCGCCAGAAACCGATTCGGCTGTAGAGCACCCGAGCAGTTAGTATCTACGAGCCGCATATGCCGAAAGGCAGCGCGGCGATGGTGGCTGTAGTTCAGTTGGTAGAGCACCAGGTTGTGATCCTGGCTGTCGCGGGTTCGAGTCCCGTCAGCCACCCCGATATCGGGAACGCCGTCTGCGCAAGCAGACGGCGTTCCTGTTTTCTGGGCGGGTTCGCTCACTCCTTCGAGTTCGGATCCCAGGTAGACGGCAACAGCGGCGACGTCGGACCGGTACCGAACTCGGCACTGTCCAATGCCGTCAGTCCTGTCGTCGTCGCATCAGCCTTGTTCCGGACGCCGGAGAAGCCCAGTGGCCCCGCACCGCGATCCGACACCGTCGGCGGCGCCTCCGGTGCTGCGCTTGCCCGCCCGTCGGCCTCGATGTCCATGTATTCGTTGCCGTGGCCCCTGTCCCGCACCGCGGCTCGTCGCCGGCGACGAGCCCGCGCCTCGCGGGCCTGTGCGCCGGCCGCGGCCGCGGCCGTGTCGGGCTCTGAGGCCTTCCCCTTGGCGGTGGTCGCGGATCTGGCCCGCGCCGCAGCGGGGACAGCGACGCCGGGCGAGCCGATCAGGTACGGCGGGAAGAACCCCGGCCCGCCGCCGGGAACGGCCGACGGCGCCGGGGCGGAGGCGACCGTTGCGGTCGCCGACGCCCCGGTTGACGGAGCCGCGGGGGCCGAAGAGGCGGGCGCGGCCGACGGGCTTCCGGGCACAGTCGGCGTTGCCCCGGCGGCAGGCCACGATCCGGGTTCGACACCGGCCGGAATCTCGGCGACAACGGGTGCAGGCGGCTGTATCGCGGCCAGACCCGCGATCGCCCAGCCCAGGTTCGCGGTCACGATGCTCAGAGCCGGCTGAATCAGCGCCGGGGACAACTGGACGACGACCTGCAGCAGCTGGGCCGCATGGAAAGCCATGTCGGCCAACACCATCGGCAGGTTGGTCAGCAGGGCTGCGGGGTCGTTGAGCAGGTTGTCGATCAGTAGCTGGATGTTCTCGATCTGCTCATGCCCGACTTCCAGCCACCATCGCGGGTCGAGTGGGCTCAAGTCTCCGTGGCCATGATCGTCGTCGTGATCGTGGTCGTGGTCGTGATCATGGTCGTGATCGTGGTCGTCGTCGTGTTCGTCGTGTTCGTCGTGTTCGTGCTCGTTGTGCAGGATCCGCGGCGCTACCGGGGCGGTCGGGGTGGATGCCACCGCAGCCTCCGACACCCCTTGATAGCCCTCCATCGTGACGGCTGCCTGGATCCACATCCGCACGTAGTCCGCCTCGTTCACTGCGATCGGAATGGTGTTGATGCCAAAGAAGTTGGTGGACACCAGGACTGCATTCGTCGCATGGTTGGCGGCCAACGCGACCAGGGTCGGCATCACCGCCAACGCGCTGGCGTAGGCCGCGGCCGCCGTTTCGTGCCGAGCGGCGATCGCCGCACTGTCCGTGCTCATCTGGTACAACCACGCCAGATACGGAAGATGCGCGGCGACATACTGCTCGGCGCTCGGCCCCTGCCACGCACCCGCCTGCACCCCTCCGAGCACCAGTGCGAGTTCTTCTGCAACAGCGGCGTATTCAACGCTCAGCGACGACCACGCGCCGGCGGCGGCCAACATCGCGCCCGGCCCGGGACCGCTACTCAGCAACGTGGAATGCACCTCCGGCGGCGAGGCCATCCATACCGCGGCCATAGAACCCTCCTTGCAGACCAGCTACCCGAAGCGTCCAAGTTATTGATTATGATTGTCGTTATCAATCAATCCATCGGAAACTCATAGGAAGCCGCGCCGGGAATGGCGAGATCTGGCGAGCGGAGCGTTCTCGGGCGTCCTGCGTCGCGAGGTGCACGCAGCGCAGGCATGCCGGATGAACCAAAAGCCTTGCGATCGAACGGCCCTCACGGCATTGGAGGATCGCAGCGGCCGCAGCCACCGGCCGCCGGGATGGAAAGGCGGACTATTCCGCCGCGTCGGCCCGCCGGCGAATCCGCGGGGCCAGCTGCACGATCTCGGGCACGACGGTGGGATTCGCGTACGCGGTGGTCACCAGCGACAGCAGGGTGTTGGCGACGTCGCGCAGGGCTGACATCCGGGCGGGCAGGGCGCCCTGCGCCACCCACGTCTTGACCAATTGGTCCAGCAAATCGCGGTCGGCGCCCCGCAGGATCTCGGTGTCATCGGTGGGACCGACACCGACCCGAATCAGCGACAGCTCGGGATGCTCGATGCGCCAGGAGTGCAGGATCTCGTCGAGAGCGGCCTTGCTTGCGCTGTACGCCGCCACACCGGCGCGCGGCCGGCCCACGTCATAACTCGACGCCACCAGGACCACGCCATTCTCGGCCAGTCGGGGCGCCGCGGCGCGCAACACGTTGTTGGCACCGACGGTGTTGACGCTGAACGCGTGCAACCAGGTGGCCACATCGGTGTCCTCGATGTAGGCGAACGGGATCACCGTACTGGTGAACACCACGGCGTCCAGACCGCCCAAGGCGTCGGCCGCCGCGTTGACCACGCGGTTGATCGCCGCGGAATCCTCGACGTCGAGCTCGAAGGCGTGCCCGCCTGTCGCCTCTGCCAGGGAATTCAGCAGATCGATGCGCCGGGCGGCCACGGCGACCTTGGCGCCGCGCTCGGTGGCACTGATCGCAACAGCGTGGCCGATGCCCGACGAGGCACCGACGACGAGGAGACGCAGTCCGGCTGCATCGGCTCGCTGACCGCTCATTCTCGATCAACCCTCCATGGTTCATCTCAAGGTGTTAGGTCACCCTTCGCTCGTCGGACATTACCGGGTGCGATGAGTTTCGACCGCGCGGTGGGTCCACTTGATAGACCGATTTTCACCGAACAGCGATCGGGAGCCCTCCATGACGACAGGAAAACCTCCGATAGTCGACCAGCAGACCTGGCGCGCCGCGCTCGACGACGTACGCCGTCGAGAAAAGGCCGCCACCCGGGAATTGGACGCGATCGCAGCGGAACGACGGCGGCTGCCGATGGTGGAGCTGCCGGACTACACGCTGATCGGCGCGGACGGCCCGGTGCGCCTGGCCGACGTCTTCGATGGACGTACCCAGCTGATCACTTACCACCACATGTGGACCGACGGTGCGGAATGGCAGTGTGGCGGCTGCACGGGCTTCACGTCGCAGTTCACCCGACTGGACTTCCTGGACAACTACGACGCCCGCTTCGTCATCGTCACCAACGGACCCATCGAGGAAGCGCTGGCCTATCGCGACAAGGTCGGCAACCGGATGGACTGGTACTCGTCCTCGGAGAGTTCCTTCGGCGCCGACGTCGACGCCGCGCCGGGCGGCGGCTTCGCGGTCAACGTGTTCCTCCGCGACGGTGAGTCCGTGTACCGCACCTGGCACACCAACGGCCGTGGCACCGAACAGCTCAGCCACTCCTTCGCCCTGATCGACCTGCTGCCCTACGGCCGGCAGGAGGAATGGCAGGACTCCCCCGACGGCTGGCCCCAACGGCCGGCCTACTCGGGCTGGCTCGACAGCCCTGACATCGCCCACCTGTATGGAAAGAACTCCCTGTGACCACATCGACCGATCAGCAGCGCTACGTCGTCACCCGCACCGTCTCCGCCTCCCCTGCCCGGGTGTTCGCCGTCCTGGCCGACCCGGCCCGGCATTGCGACACCGAGCCCGGCGACTGGGTGCGCGACGCGATCGACCCCGAACCGATCACCGGGACCGGCCAGATCTTCGCAGTCAACATGTTCCTACCGGCGGCCGGCGGTCACTACGTCATGCACAACCTGGTGACCGAGTTCGATCAGGACCGGACCATCGCCTGGTTGCCCGGCCAACTCGACGAGCAGGGCCACCATGCGCCCGGTGGCTGGTGGTGGCGGTACGACCTGGCCCCCAACGGGGACCAGACCGACGTCACCCTCACCTACGACTGGACCGACACCCCGCAGAGCTTCCGGGACCAGATCGGCGGGATGCCCCCGTTCGGGACCGAATTCCTCGATGAATCGCTTGCGGCACTGGACCGTTCATCAAAATAGTCAGGCCGGCACCTGGTCCAGGAACCCGAGCACGGTCTGTATCCGCCCTTCAGGATCGGTGGACAGCACGTCGAATCCGACCACCACCGGCTCGCCGTCGCGCGGACCGAGTCCCCACTGGAAACGCGCCTGCCGATGATGGCCGTCCGGCCCGCTGACGAGTGTGAACACGTAGCCCGGGAACTGGGCCTGCACGGCCTCGATGGCGCCGGAGATACCGTCGTGACCGCTCACCTGAGCCAGCGGATCGGTGTAGGTGACGCCCTGCGCCCAATGCTGTTCCAGCAGCGCCCGCCGCTCGGCGGTATCGGTGGCATTCCAGGTGGACAGGTATGCGGTGACGGTGTCGTCGAACTCGGCCATATCGCCTCTTTCGCGGTAATCAACTGGGACTCAGCCAGATTCACCGATCTGAGACGCGTTGTCGATTACCGCCCAGGTAATCGGGCGGAGCCGAATCAGGTACTGGCGTTGCCGGTGCGCCACTGTTCCCAGGGAATGTTCCAGTCCCCGAGGCCCTCGGTGCCCGGCAACACCGAGCCCACGGTGTTGACCACCTCGACGATGTCACCGCGCTTGGTGTTCTCGTAGAACCAACGGGCGTTGGCGGTACTGACGTTGAGGCAGCCGTGGCTGACGTTGCTGTAGCCCTGGCTGCCGACCGACCAGGGCGCTCCGTGCACATAGATGCCGCTGTAGGACATCTGCGTCGCGAAGTCGACCTCGGTGCGATAACCGTTGGGCGAGTTGACCGGTACCCCGTAGGTCGACGAATCCATCACGAGGTGGTCGAAGCGTTCACCGATGATGTAGACGCCGTTGTTGGTGGGAGAACTGTTCTTGCCCATCGAGATCGGCATGGCCTTGACGACCTCGCCATTGCGCCGGATGGTCAATGTCTTGGTGTTGTCGTCGGCGGACGCGATCACCTCGTCGCCCACCGTGAAATGGGTGGACACGTCGCCCTGGCCGAACAATCCGTCGCCCAACGCGACGCCGTAGGTGTTGACGGTCACGTCCACCGAGGTGCCGGGCTTCCAGTACTTGGCTGGGCGCCAACGCACTTCGCGGTTGTTGAGCCAGTAGAAGGCGCCCTCGACCGGCGGATTGGTCTTGACCGTGATGGCACGCTGGGCGGCCACCCGGTCGGTGATGTTCTCGTCGAAGCGGACGGCGATGGGCTGACCCACCCCGACCACCTCCCCGTCGTTGGGCAGGACGTAGGGCATCGTCAGGTTGGCCGGGGAGTGTGTCTCGAACCGCAGCCGGCGGTTGGCGACTCCGCCGAGCCCCAGCGACTGCGCATTGAGGGTGTACTGCTCGTTGTAGTCGAGCGGGTCGGTCGTCGACCACGTCAGCCCGTCTGCGCTGAACTTGCCCGCGATGCTGGTGCCGTCCTCGTTGGTCATGGTGACCCCGCCGAGCACACCGTTCTCCGCGCTCACCGTGACCGGGGCGTCGACGGTTACGCCGACTGCACCATCGGTCACCGAAGCGTTGACCCTGGGAACCAGCAAGTCGCCGTAAGGAGTGCCCTTGTCGGTGATCACCGGCGGCGGCCCTTGCGGATCTTCGCCACCACACGCCGTCAGGCCCAACATCATCGCCGGCACCATGGCAACCACAGCTCGCCGGAGCACACCCCGATACGGACGGGTCAGCGTCTGGGCCTGCCCCATGTTGGTCCTACCCCTCGCACGGTCGATGCAAATCTTGGCAATAGTCTAAGGGTTCCGGCCGGACAGAGCCGACTCGAACCTGGCTCCAAGCCCGCCACCAGCGGATTTCACTGTTGAGTGAAACTCCTGTTATTGTCTCTCACGCGCGCCGTTAGCTCAGTTGGTAGAGCAGCTGACTCTTAATCAGCGGGTCCGGGGTTCGAAACCCTGACGGCGCACCAACCAAAAACCCTGCCTCGGCAGGGTTTTTGCGTTTCAGCGTTCGAGAACTACTGCGGCCGAACATCTATCTGGCTCGATATCTGTCGGCGAGCCGGTCGCCGATGCTGGGTTCGGCTTCCTCCAACAGCATCTCCACTGCACCTGCCAGATGCGCAGCGGCATAGCCGTTGTCGCGGTACTGCACGGTTTTGAAGCGGTCGAGTTCCCTGCGTAGATCGCTGAGGGTTTCATCGCTCACATGCGCCATATGGCTACCTCCAGTCGGTGTGACCACGGCCCACATCCCTACACAGAGGTTCGACATGAGCCATCGGGTGTTGTCAGCGAATCCCGACGATGAGTCCGTCGGGATCGGCTATACCGGCGAAGGCACACGCAGCAATCCTGGCAAACGGAAAATAAGTTAGCTGCAACGCAATACCCCCTTGTCACACGTTCGTTCCGTGTTGCGGTCGAGATCAACACCCAGGTCCGACTCCCCTATTCTGACCCGACGTCGACCTTAGCTGGACACCTATGCACTAGCAACCGGTTCGGCGAGAAAGAGCCGTTCCAACCCTGCAATGCAGCGGATTTCAGTTACGGCGCCGCCACTTCGCCGAGTTGCGCGGGGTGCCCTGAGTTACCAGAAGAACCCACGTTTGCCAATCATTTTTCCCACTAAATCGGGGTAAACCGGCACAGAGAGGCCACAGACGCATCGCATGATGCGGATATCCCAGCAAACATTTCAGCAGATCTGGCACGTTTAGGCCGATACTGCGCCGCCAACCGAACACGGGCCGCCCAAGCCATCGGTCGAATTTGCCGCGAGCACCCAGGAGTCCACCGAAAAGCGATCTCCCGCCACGCCCGGATAATGTGCTGATAACCGTGGTGCTACACCGCGAATCGTGATAGAGCTCATATGTTGACGTTGACGCAAGTTACTGTCTAGTATTCAACATCAGCGCTTCCGCTGGTCAGGGCCTAGAAAGCGTGTTAATCTCGAGTTAGCTGATTAATTGCTATTCGGTACCGCGTGGCAAGTCCGCCCAGATGAGAGGTGTTAGCTGATGGCTACCGCAGGTGGCGTCGACCCCACGGCTATCTCGACCTCAGCGTTTGTTGCTGCGAATCAGCCCGTCATGGTGTATAGCTGCAGCCGTCTCGGCCGCGTCGCCAATCCGCCGAGTTTCTCGCTGACGGACTGGCTGCTGTTTCGCCGCCGCTGAGCGGTGTATTCGGTACAGGCCGCTGAGCGGCGTAATTGGGTAAAGCCGCCGAGCGGCGCGTCACCGCAGGGCACCCAAGGCGCCCTGCGGGTCGGACTCAGCGCCGCTTGATCCGTCGGACGACGACGAACACAACCAGCACACCCGCACCGGCCAACGAGGCCGTCACCGCGGGTTTCTTGATGAAGCCGATCACCGCCGACTTGAAATCGTCGGCCAGACGCTGCGGGTTGGCCCGCTCGGCCAGGGAGTCGACCGTCACCGCCAGCTGATCGCGAGCCTGATCGATGTCCCGCTTGATGCTCTCCGGGTCCCGGTTCGCCACTGTTTGCTCCTCCAAGCCGCTCCACGTCGTGCTGCCCTGCCGCACTACCCTAGATCAGCCGGAGCCGTGACGACGGAACCGGTCGACAAGAAGGGATACCCGCGCATGCCGCCAACCCCGCGCCTCGAGGTGGGAGACACCGCCCCGGCTTTCAGCCTGCCCGACGCCGACGGCAACGTCGTCAAGCTCTCCGACTACAAGGGCCGCAAGGTCATCGTGTACTTCTACCCCGCCGCCTCGACGCCCGGATGCACCAAGCAGGCATGCGACTTCCGCGACAGCCTCACCGAACTCAACGGCGCCGGACTCGATGTCATCGGTATCTCGCCCGACAAGCCGGAGAAGCTCGCCAAGTTCCGCGACAAGGAAGAGCTGACCTTCCCGTTGCTGTCCGATCCCGGACGTGAGGTGCTGACCGCGTGGGGCGCCTTCGGCGAGAAGACCATGTACGGCAAGACGGTCCAGGGCGTCATCCGCTCGACGTTCCTCGTCGACGAGAAGGGCAAGATCGCCGTCGCGCAGTACAACGTGCGCGCCACCGGCCACGTCGCCAAGCTTCGCCGCGACCTGTCCGTCTGAGTCGTCACGTCAGGACTGGGTCGTCAGCAGGAAAACCAGGTAACCGAGGTAGGCCGTGACCATCGCGGCCCCCTCGGCCCGGTGCACCTGCCTGCCTGAGACGAAGATCGGGATACAGGCCAGGCTCGCGGCCGCCATGAGCGGGATGTCGATCCACACGAGGTTGGGTGTCAGCGCCAGCCCATGCGAGGGCACCAGGCACGTGATCCCCAGGATCAGCAGGATGTTGTAGACGCTGCTGCCGAGCAGATTGCCGACCGCGATGTCGCGCTCGCCGCGCACCGTCGAGACGATCGTGGTCACCAACTCCGGGGCCGAGGTTCCGATCGCCACGACGGTCAGCCCGATGAGTGCGTCCGACACCCCGAATCCACGGGCCATCCCCACGGCCCCGCCGACCAGCCACTCGGCGCCGAGAATCACCACCGCTATGCCGGTCACGGTCATGGCAGCGTGCTGAAATGTTCCGCCGCCCAGGCGTTTCGCTTCTTGAACTGGTTCCTGCGCAGCCGGAAAGGCCTTGGCGTACTCGGCCGCCGTGGCCCGGCTCTCCCGCCGCGACATGCGAATCAGCACCACCGTGTAGACGACGGCGCCGCATACCAGGATCAGGCCGTCCAGCCGGGACAGCATCCCGTTGACGGCCAGCACCCACAGCAGTACCGCCGCCCCGGCCATCACCGGCAGGTCGAAGCGCAATGTCCGTCGTTCGATCGCCAGGGGACGAATCAGCGCACTGAGGCCGAGGATGAACAGGATGTTGACCACATTCGTGCCGGCGATGTTGCCCACTGCCAGCTCCCCGCTGCCTTCCAGCGCTGCGGTGACGCCGACCGCGAGCTCCGGAAGACTGGTTCCGATCGACACCACGGTCAGCCCGACCAACATGGGGCTGATGCCCAGCCTCGATGCCAACTGTGCGCCGCCGCGGACCATCACCTCGGCACCGACCGCCAGTGCGATCAGGCCGACGACGAACCAGCCGACGCTGCTGGCCATCTCGGGCTAGCGGGCCAGCGCTTCGAGCAGGAGCGCCTCGGCCGTGGCCGCTTTCTGCAGCACTCCCAAGTGCAGGCTTTCGTTCACGCTGTGTGCCTGGGTGCCGGGATCCTCGACTCCGGTCACCAGGATCGTCGCGGCCGGGAATGCTTCGGCGAATTCGGCGATGAACGGGATCGATCCGCCCATGCCCATGTCCACCGGATCGGTTCCCCAGGCGGTGCGGAACGCCGAACGGGCCGCGTCGTACACCGGTCCCGACGCGTCGATCGCGTAGGGCTGACCGACGTCACCCGGGGTGACCGTGACCTGGGCGCCCCACGGAACGCGGGCCCGGAGGTGGCGGGTCAGCGCCTCCAGATGCGCGTGGGCGTCGCCGCCGGGCGCGACCCGCATGCTGATCTTCGCGCGGGCACGTGGGATCAGGGTGTTCGACGCCTTGTCGATGGGTGTGGTGTCGATACCGATGACGGTGATGGCGGGCTTGGCCCACATGCGTTGCACCACTGAGCCGGAACCGATTTCGGATACGCCGTCCAACAGTCCGGACTCCTGCCGAACCCAGTCACCGCCGCGGTCCACGTCGGCCGCCGTCGCCTCGTGCAAACCGGCGACCGCGACATTGCCGTCGTCGTCGTGCAGGCTGGCCAACAGCCGCACCAACACGCTCAACGCGTCCGGCACCACCCCGCCCCACAGCCCCGAATGCAGCCCGTGGTCCAGAGTGGCCACCTCGACCACACAGTCGGCCAGTCCGCGCAGGGTCACAGTCAACGCGGGCATCTCGGTGCTCCAGTTGTCGGAGTCCGCGATGACGATGACGTCAGCCGCCAGGGCCTCCTTGTGCGCTGCCAGCAGTGCACCCAGTGACGGCGAGCCGGACTCCTCCTCGCCTTCGACGAACACCGTGACGCCTACCGGGGGTTTCCCGTCGAAGGCCCGTATCGCAGCCAGATGTGTTGCGATACCGGCCTTGTCGTCGGCGGTGCCTCGGCCGTAGAGCCGGCCGTCGCGTTCGGTGGGCTCGAACGGAGCGGAATCCCACTGGGCCGGATCCCCTTCGGGTTGCACGTCGTGGTGGGCGTACAGCAGCACCGTGGGTGTTCCGCCCGGAGGCGGATAGTGCGCGATGACCGCGGGCGCACCGCCTGCGCTGACGATACGGACCTCGGGAAAGCCTGCGTCCGCCAACAGCTTTGCGACCGCCTCTGCGCTGCGATGCACTTCGGCGCGCCGGGCCGGGTCGGCCCAGACCGACTGGATGCGGACCAGATCCTCAAGATCGGACCGCACCGACGGCAACACCTGCTGCACCCGCGCCACAACGTCACTCATGGTGACGACCCTAGCCGCTCTGTCGAGCCCGCCGAGCGTGCGCAAACTGTTGCCCAAACGCGGCGTGTCGGGCAGCAGACACGCACGCTCGCGGGGCAACGGAAGGGGTTAGGGCTCCTCGATGATGGCCACCGCGGCGGCGGTGTCGGCCTCGTGCGTGAGCGAGACGTGAATGGTCACGGTCTCAAGGTGCTTGGCGATCTCGCCGGACAGCCGCACCTTGGGCCGGCCCCACATGTCGGTGACCACCTCGATGTCTCGGTGGATCCCCTCCGGCAGGGCCGGCCGCTTGGAGAAACGCGAGCTCGACCAGGCCTTGATCACGGCTTCCTTGGCCGCCCACCGAGCCGCCAGGTGCCGGGCCGCCGACGAACTCTTGTCCGCGGCGTCCCGGCGCTCACCTGGGGTGAACGTCTCGGCGAATACGGTTCCCGGCCGGTCTACCTGCTCGGCGAAATCAGGTATGGAAACCAGATCGATGCCTACTCCCACAATCGCCATGGAAGCGAACCTAGCTCACCTCTCCGTGCGCGCACTCACCGCACATAGAGATCGTCATCACCAAGTCGGGCGTCCACGTTCAGCAACATCGCCGCTTCCTGACGCTTCTCCGGCACATCGTGGTCGAAGCGGCGGTCGGCCGGCTTCTCGTACATCGGACGGCCACCGGCGATCGCCCCGGCCAGGCGGCGCTGACCGGCCAGCGTGCGCTGCTCGGCACGCTTGCGGTAGTCGTCGCGCTCGGCCGGATCCAGCGCCGCGATGAACGCCTCCGGGTGCACCAGGGCAACCAGGCCCGACACGTGACCGAACCCGAGGCTGGTGACCAGACCGGCCTTGAGCGGGAACTTGCCGCGCAGGTCGAGGGTCTCGCGCACCCAGACGAAGTGGCCGGAGGTGGCCAGCTCGTCGTCGACGCAGTCCAGGCTGCGGTTCGGCGGGATGACGCCGTCGCGCAGGATCTGGCACAGACCCATCATCTGGAACACCGCCGCGCCGCCCTTGGCGTGCCCGGTCAGCGTCTTCTGGCTGACGATGAACAGCGGAGCGCCCGACGAGCGGCCCATCGAGTCGGCCAGCCGCTCGTGCAGCTCGGTCTCGTTGGGATCGTTGGCCAGCGTCGAGGTGTCGTGCTTGGAGATCACCGCGATGTCGTCGGCACCGACACCCAGCTTGGCCAGCGAGCGAGCCAGCTGCGAGTCCTTGCCGCCACGGCCGGCGCCCAGGGCACCGAGGCCCGGAGCCGGGATCGAGGTGTGGACACCGTCGGCGAAGCTCTGCGCGTAGCCGACGACAGCCAGCACCGGCAGGCCCATCCTGGCAGCGAGATCACCACGGGCCAGCAGGATCGTGCCACCGCCCTGGGCTTCCAGGAAGCCGAGACGACGACGGTCGTTGGCGCGGGAGAACTTCGAGTCGCTGATGCCCTTGGCGCGCATCATCTCGGTGTCGGCGGTGGCCGCCATGTCACCGAAGCCGATGATCGCTTCCAGGGTCAGGTCGTCGAAGCCGCCGGCGATCACCAGGTCGGCCTTGCCGAGGCGGATCTTGTCCACACCCTCCTCGACCGAGACGGCCGCGGTGGCGCAGGCGCCGACCGGGTGGACCATCGCGCCGTAGCCGCCGACGTAGCTCTGCATGACGTGTGCCGCAACAACGTTCGGCAGCACCTCCTGCAGGATGTCGTTCGGCTTGGCCCGGCCCAGCAGGTTGCCGTGGTACATGGTCTGCATCGAGGTCATGCCGCCCATGCCGGTGCCCTGCGTGGAGGCCACCAGACTCGGGTGCACCCAACGCATCAGCTCGGTCGGGGTGAAGCCCGAGGACAGGAACGCGTCCACCGTCGCGACGATGTTCCACAGCGCAACCCGGTCGATCGAGTTGGCCATGTCCGGGGTGATGCCCCACACCGTCGGGTCGAACCCGGTCGGGATCTGGGCGCCGACCGTGCGCGACAGCTTGGTCTTGCGCGGAACCCGAATCTCGGTGCCCGCCTTGCGGATCACCTGCCAGTCGCTGGAGTCCGGCACCGGCCGGGCCACGGTGTGCTCGGGGTCGAAGGACACGAACGCCCGGGCGTCGGCCTCGCTGGAGACGACGAAGCTGAAGTCCTTGTCCAGGAACACGCTGACCAGCAGCGGCGAGGCGTGATCGGGGTCGATCGCACCGTCGTCGACGAATTCGCGGATGCCGCAACGTTCCACCACGGCGTCGTGGTAGCGGTCCACGATCTCCGATTCGGGCACCAGCTCACCGGTCTCGGTGTCGTACCAGCCGGCCTTGGGATCGTCTTCCCACTTGACCAGGCCGGTCGTCCAGGCCAGCTCCAGCACACCGGCCGCCGACAACTCGCCGGAGACCTCCATCTCGAAGCGGGTCCGCGACGAGCCGTACGGCCCGAGTTCGGCGCCACCGACGATGACCACCAGGTCCGCCGGGTCGACGTCCAGATCGGCCCAATCCGGCGCGGGGGCCGGGTTGTGTCCACGCGGCGGGGACGGCAGCGCCGAGATGGCACCTTCGTCCTCGTCGTCATCGGCATCGCCTGCGGCACTGGCCATGTCCTCGCGGGCCTTGGCAGCCAGCTCGGCCATGTCGATCTTGATGTCACCCAGTCCGCCGGTCAGGTCCGCCTTGATCGGGGCGTTCGCCGCCGACACCTTGGCGTCCACCGTGCACAGGTTGAGCAGCATGGCTGCCATCTCCGCGCTGCTGTAGGTGGTGACGCCGGCCTCCTCGACCGCGCTGACGATGGCATCGTTGTGCCCCATCAGCCCGGTGCCCTTGGTCCAGCCGATCAGCGCATGCGCCAGGCTGACCCGCTCGGCCCACGAGGCTTCCGCACTCCAGCGGTTCACCAGAGCGTCGAGTGCGGACTTGGATTCGCCGTAGGCACCGTCGCCACCGAACATGCCGCGGTTGGGCGAGCCCGGCAGCACCACGTGCAGCCGCGAGGCGATGTCGCGCTCGGCACCGATCGTCGACAGCCCGCCGATGAGCCGCTGCACGGCCCACAGCAGCACCTTCATCTCCATCTCGGAGCGTGAACCCGCCTCCGACAGGTCCCCGGCCACGCGCGGTGCGGCGAACGGGAACAGCAGCGTCGGGGTCTGTGCGTCCTTGAGGTGGATCGATTGCGGCCCAAGGCTTTCGATCTGCTCGCTACCGACCCACTCGACCAGCTTGTCGATGTCGGAGTAGGACGCCATGTTGGCCGGGACCACCCACAGGGTGGCGCCGAAGCGGGCGTTCTCGCGGTAGAGCTCCTTGTAGAACGCCAACCGGTCGTCGTCCAGGCGCGAGGTGGTGGCGACGACGGTGGCGCCGCCGTCGAGCAGCTGCCCGACGACCGACGAGGCGATCGAGCCCTTCGACGCACCGGTCACCACGGCGACCTCGTTGCTGTAGCGGCCCTTGCCCGGGTTCTCCGCTCCGGCCGCGATACGACCGAACAGCGAGGCGTGGATGGTGCGGCCTGCGGCCAAGGCCTTGCCCTGCCACCAATTCGCCTGCGTGGCAACGACGTGTCCGGCGCCTTCGAACCGCTCCGACAAGTGCGGCCATTCGGCGTCGATCTCGCCCTCGTCGGCCAGCCACAGCTTGACGAGGTCCTCGCGGGCGCTGGCCCAGCGGTCGTCGAACACGACGGCCTTCTTGGCGTCGAACGCCGGAGCAACCAGTCGCGGCCAGTCCGAACCGAGTTCGGTGGTGACCAGGTCGATCAGCTCGGCGTCGGTCGCCGCCTCGGGGGCACCCACGGGGGCATCCAGACCGAGCTGACCCAGAATCGTGCGCGCGGCCGAGGCCAGCACGCCGTCGGGACCGGTGACCTTCTCGGCGAACTCGTTGAGCGCGGCCGAATCCACCACGCCACCGCCACCGGCACCGCCGGCCGAGGGCAGGCTCACCGGCACACCCTGGCGGGCACCCACCGCGACGACCGCGGCATCGATGACCTTGTCGACGTCGGCGGCACTCGCCAGCGCGCCTGGGTGCAGACCACCCAGATCGCCGCCGCGAACGCTGCTGCCCTCACGGGTGCCCAAGGCCACCTCGACGGTGACGTGCTTGGCCCAGCCCGGACCCAGCTCCCAGGTCTTGGTGACCCGCTCGGCGATGTAGCCCGGGCGCTTGCCCGACGGCCCGAACACCGTGCGCAGCTGATCGTTGATGGCATCCGAGAGCACCGGGCCGAACGGCTTGTAGGTCCGGGCCAGCTTGCTGACCTGACCCTTCAGCGCGCCCAGATCCGCCTCGGCGGCACCGTCGATCGCACCAAGGTTCAGCTCGGAACCCAGGTCGACCAGCAGCTGGTTGCGGCGCGAGGACGCACCGTCGGTGATGGACTCGATGGAGTCCAGCGCCTCGATCTGGTCGATGCGCATCTTGGCGCTCAACGCGATCAGGCCGACCGTGGCATCGGCAGCGTCGAATCCGATGTCGTCCGGGCGGGGACCGCCCGACGGAGCGGCCGGTGCGGCCGCCGGTGCCGGGGCTGCCTCGGCGGCAGGAGCGGCTTCGGATTCCGCTGCCGGGGACGGCTCTTCGGCCTCGGGCTCCGGCTCCGGATCGGTGTCGCTGGCGAACAGCACCGCGGCATCGCGCTCGGCGTTGAGCACCTCGACGGTGCTGTGGGCGTACTCCGCCAGCTTCAGCGTGTTGGTGGCCAGTCCGGCGACCGTCGGCGCGTTCTTCACGCCGATCTCGACGAACCGCTCGACGCCGAGGCCTCCGGCGGCCTCTTCGATGAACAGCAGGTCCTGGGTCTCGATCCAGCGCACCGGGCTGGCGAACTGCCAGGCCAGCAGCTCGATGACGACCTTGCGGCACAACTCGATCGGCCGCTCGTTACGCCAGGTGTCGTAGTCGGCGAGGATCTCGTCGAGCGGCTCGGCCGGCACCAGATCGCGGATCTCCTGGATGAAATCGCGGTCCAGCGTGAACGGCCGGGGCACCAGGTTCGGGATGTAGCGGCCGACCACCAGCTCCGGATCGCGATCACGCGGCAGGACGCGCTCCAGGCTGCGCCGGAAGTCGTCCACGCCCACCCGCAGCACACTGGAGTGGAACGGCACGTCGATGCCCGGCACCAGGATGAACGACCGCTTGCCGCCGCTGATCTCGCGGCGACGCTCGACCTCTTCCTCCAGGGCCTCCAGACCGCGCACGGTCCCGGCGATCGCGTACTGCGAACCGCGCAGGTTGAAGTTCACGATCTGCAGGAATTCGCCTGTGCGCTCGGCGATCTCGGCGACGAACGCCTCGACGTCCTCGTCGGCGAGATCGATCTGCGACGGCCGGATCGCGGCCAGGCGGTAGTTCGACCGGCCCCGCTCGTCGCGCGGCACGATGTCGTGCATCTTGGAGCCGCGGTGGAACACCGCCTCCAGCAGACCTTCGAGCTCGATGACGCCGGACACACAGGCCAGCGCGGTGTACTCACCGACGGAGTGACCGCAGGCGATCGCGCCTTCGACGAACGCGCCCTGCTCACGCATCTCGGCAACCTGGGCCGCAGCCGTCGTCGCCATGGCGACCTGGGTGAACTGCGTCAGGTACAGCACGCCCTCGGGGTGCTCGTAGTGCACACCGGAGGCGATCAGCGACGTCGGGTTGTCGCGGACCACGTGCAGCACCGAGAAGCCCAGGGTGTCGCGGGTGAACTTGTCGGCCTTGTCCCACACCTTGCGGGCGGCCTTGGACCGGGCCCGGACCTCCATGCCCATGCCCTTGGACTGGATGCCCTGGCCGGGGAACGCGTAGACGGTCTTGGGTGCGGCCAGGCGTGCGGTCGCGGCCATCACCAGCTCGGAGCCGATGCGGGCCTGGACCTCGACAACCTCTGCGCCGACGTCGATTCCGACCCGGTCGACCCGGAAGTCGACCTCGTCGCCCGGCTTGACCATGCCCAGGAAGCGGGCGGTCCAGCCGACCAGCTTGGCCGGCGGGATCGGCTTGCCGTCGGTGGCGGTGACGACGTGCTGTGCGGCAGCCGACAGCCACATGCCGTGCACGATCGGCGATTCCAGGCCGGCCAGCAGTGCGGCCGCCCGGTCGGTGTGGATCGGGTTGTGGTCACCGGAGACCACGGCGAACGGCCGCATGTCCACGGGCGCACCGATCGTGACGTCGCGGCGGCGACGACGCGGGGTGTCGGTCGCGTTGTCCGAGATCGCGCCACCGGCCCGGGCCGGGTCGGTCAGCTCGGCCGCACCGGTGCGGCCGCGGATCGCGAACCGCTCTTCGAGCTTGGCCAGCTCGGTGCCGTCGGCAGCCGCGACGACAACCGAAACCGGAACCACCCGGCCCACTTCAGTGTCATGAGCGGCGGAAGCCGTTGCGGTGACGGTCAACTCGGCAGGCTCGGTCGGCAGCTCGGCCAGCAGATGAGCGGCGTGGTCCAGGTGCACCAGGCTCAGCAGACCCTCGACGACCGGGAAGCCGGAGTCGGTGGCGGCCGACCCGATCGCGGCGAACACCGCGGGCCAGCAGCGGCCGACCAGGGCGTCGGGGACGACGGTGAGCGTCGGCGCCAGCGGGGCGCCGAACGTGGCCGTGACGCCGGTGTGGTCGGCGACCTGCTCGGGGTTCCACGCGACGGTGACCTTCGCGGTCCCGTCGACGACAGGAGGAAGGGCGTCGGGTCCGTCGACGCCCGCGGCGATGGCGAGCACCGAGCGCATCGCGGTCGCGGCATCGGCGACCTCGACGACCGGCGCACCGCCGCTGCGGATGGCCTCGGTCAGGGTGAACCGGATGTCGATCCAGGTTCCCGACAGCGGCACCGACAGAACCACATGCTGATCGTCGGCAACCTCAAGCCGCGCACCCGTGGAAGGGTGTGTGGCGGAACGGTTTTGAGATCCCTCGCGAACCTGCCACTCGGAAGGCGCGGCGATCCGGTGCACCGGGTTGACCGAGGTGCGGCCGGCCCACAGCACGTCGGGGGCGTCGAGCAATACGGCCAGCGGACCGGTCACATCGCCGCGGCCCTGACGGCGCGACAGCACGGCCTGCGGCTGGGCGCCTGCGGCCAGCATCTCGTCGACGGCGGCCTGTTCGAAGCGATCCAGCAGTTCACCGACGGGCTCGTCGACCCGGGTGATGCCCGCGACGGCCTCGGTGCCGGGGATGACGCACACCTGATCGGCGTCGTAGCGCGCATCGTGGGCCTGCCACAGCGAGTCGCTGCGCCACCAGCGGCGCACGTCCTTGTCGATCACCGGGACGAAGTTGACCGGCTTGCCCAGGGTCTTGCACAGCTCGACGAAGAAGGGTACGTCGGCCGGGTGCAGCTGCACCGAAGCGGCGTCCGGGTACGCCGAGACCAGCGCGGCCAGCGCGGCCTTCGGATCCTCCAGCAGGGCCTCGCCGTCACCGGAGGCGTCGAACAGCGTCTCGATCGGACCGAAATCCTGTGCGTGCAAACGGGCTTCGGCGCGCTTGAGCATCTGCTCGAAACGGTCGCGCCAGGTGATGTCCAGCCACGGCGAGTGGTCGCGCTTGGTGTCGGCGGTGCTGTTGCCCTCGCCGATCGCCAGCTCGATGTAGCGGCGCAGCCACTGCAGGTAGGTCATGTCGGCGACGTCACCGAAGTACGGCTTGGCGGTGTTGGCCATTGCGGCGATGATCTCGTCGCGGCGCGCGGCCACCGCGTCGGCGTCGCCGGCCACCTCGTCGAGCAGCCGGCCGCAGCGCGACGCGGTGTTGTCGATCTCGTGGATGTCGGCGCCGAGCTGGCTGCGGCCGGAGGCCATACCGTTGGCGGCCTTGCCCGCACCGACCCATGCGTCGGTGCCCTTGGTGTCCACCAGCAGCTGCTTGACCTGCGGGCTGGTGGTGGCCTCGAGGGTGGCCATGGCGGCGGTGCCGACCAGGATGCCGTCGATCGGCATCAACGGGTAGCCGTGCGTGGCCGACCAGCGGCCGGACAGGTACTCGGCGGACCGCTCGGGGGTGCCGATTCCACCGCCGACGCAGATGGTGATGTTGGACCGGCTGCGCAGCTCGGAGTAGGTGGCCAGCAGCAGGTCGTCGAGGTCCTCCCACGAGTGGTGGCCACCGGCGCGGCCGCCCTCGATGTGCACGATCACCGGCTTGGTGGGCGCTTCGGCCGCGATCCGGATTACCGAGCGGATCTGCTCGACGGTGCCCGGCTTGAACACCACATGGCTGATGCCGAGGTCGTTGAGTTCGTCGATCAGCTCGACGGCCTCTTCCAGGTCCGGGATGCCGGCGCTGACCACGACACCGTCGATCGGCGCACCCGACTGACGCGCACGCTGCACCAGCCGCTTGCCACCGACCTGCAGCTTCCACAGGTACGGATCGAGGAACAGGGTGTTGAACTGGATGGCCCGGCCGGGCTCCAGCAGATCACTCAGCTCGGCGATGCGATCGTTGAAGATCGGCTCGGTGACCTGCCCGCCGCCGGCGAGTTCGGCCCAGTGACCGGCGTTTGCTGCGGCCGCGACGATCTTGGCGTCCACTGTGGTGGGGGTCATACCGGCCAGCAGGATCGGCGAGCGTCCGGTGAGCCGGGTGAACTTGGTGGAGAGTTTGACCGATCCGTCGGGCAGGCTCACCACCGTCGGGGCGTAGCTCGACCACGGGCGGGCCACCTCGGGCACCGCACCGATGGTGAACAGATTGCGCTGGCCTCCGCGGGTCGCGGCGGGGACGATCCCGATACCGAGGCCACGGACCACCGGGGCGGTCAGGCGGGTCAGGATGTCGCCGGGGCCGAGGTCGAGAATCCACCGAGCTCCGGCGTCGCTGATCTCGGTGATCTCGTCGACCCAGTCCACCTGGCTGACCAGGATGGCCTCGGTCATCTCGCGAGCCAGCTCGACATCGATTCCGACAGCCTCGGCCCAACGCGCGACGATCTCGACGCCGTCGGCCAGGCGCGGAGTGTGGAAACCGACCTCGACCTGCACCGGGTCGAAGACCGGGGCGAAGACCGCGCCGCCGCGGACTTTGCTCTTCCGCTCGGCCTCTTCCTTCTCAGCGATCTGGTTGCAGTACAGCTCGAACCGCGACAGCTGCTCAGGTGTGCCGGTGATCACAACGGAGCGACGGCCGTTGCGGATGGACAACACCGGGGGCAGCACGGTGCGCACGTCTTGGCTGAACTCTTCGAGCAGTTCGTAGATGCGCTCGGGCTCGGCATTGGTGACCGACACCATCGGCGGACGGTCGCCCAGAACGGTGATCCCGCGGCGACGGGCCACCAGAGTGCCTGCCGCGCCGATCAGCTGCGCCAGCGCCAGCAGCTGCACATCCTTGGTCCCCTTGGCTGCCAGGGCCTCGACGGCCAGCACGCCCTGGGAATGCCCGGCGACGGCCACCGGCGGGGTGGCAGTCAGGTCCATGCCCTGGCGGGCCAGTGCGCGCACCGCGGCGATCTGGGTGAGAAGGACACCGGGCACTGACACGGCGGCCGACGTCAGCTGCTTGTCGGACGGCACCGGCTCCTCGGCGGCCAGCGCGCGGACCCACTGCAGCGGCTCGAACCCGATGGGCCGAACAACGACGAGCTCGGAGGCAACCGGCTCGAGCAGCAGTTCGGCCTCGCCGGCCAGGGTCGCCAGTTCGGCCTCGATACCGGCCGAGGACACCAACTCCTCAAGAGTCTCCAGCCAGGCGCTGCCCTGGCCACCGAAGGCCACGGCATAGGGCTCTCCGGCGCTCAACCGGTCGACGAGCGCATGGGTGGAGTCAGCCTGCCGACCGTCGGATCCTGAGTCGTCGTTGCGACCGGCGGACACCCGGTCGTGTTCGTAGATCGTCACTGGCGCTATCTCCTCGTGCTGCTCTGGTGTTGTCGCGTGTGGCTGTCGCGTGCGGTGTTAGGTGTCTGTCTGCATGTCTGGGGCGGTATGGCTGCCCGGGCGACAGGCCAACGGCGATTCAGCGTCGAATCAGGCTGGAATGCAGGCCACCGGAACCCTCCGGACGGTGTCACTCACATTCCCGCCGTACTAAGAGTGTCATAAGAGCGGGTGGGCTTTTTCCGCCCAGATTGGTTACTGGCGAGTTCTACGCATGGGTAACCGCCGGTAACGTAACGCGGCACCGACTGGCGGCCAAAGTCATTCGGGACAAACGTCCTGTTGGCAGGTGGTTACGGTCGAGTAGCCACAACTGCGCAGATCAAGGCAGTATTGTTATCGAATCGTTATCTAAATTTTCCGCCGCATCCGAGGCTGCGAAGAGGCCGCGAACCAGCAGACAATCGGGCCGAATCTGTCTAGCGAATGCCACACGTCCGTGCAGAAAGTTTGCTGGAATATCTTACTCGCCGGTAACTATTCGGTCCCACCGACCGAATCGCGGCTTGAGGACGTCATCGATGTCGACCCCATGCCACCACGTTGCGCTTGTCAATCTCGACCTGGTGCAGGCGTGGGGCGGGCGACCCGCCCCGGCGAAGTCCCGTTGCGCTGCCAGAAATACGAGCCGAACCACGGCTCGTCGAGATTCGCCTCGGCCGTAGGCACGTGAGCAGGGCTAATCGGCGGTGGCCAACCCAGGCCGCAGAGCGCGGTCGACCCCGGCGGCGACCACGGCCCGCGTCAGCTCACGCAGACGGCTGTCGGAGAGGTCGCCCCGGTGTTCGGCGACCGCGGCGGCGGCCGATTCCGCCAGCTGATCGATCGCTCCGCCGGTCGATCGCGCGAGCGCAGCCATGGTCCGTACACAAGGCTGGTGGTCCTCGGCGCCACCGAGGAGCGCGACCAACGCAGGGTCGGTCACCTCGACCGATCCCTCGGCGATGTGCAACAGCCCGAACTCCACGAGCGTGCGGACACCGGAGTCGTCCGGATCCACGTTGAGCGCCAGCGCCTTCGGCCGGCACCAGCCCGAGCCCTCGATTCCCAACGTGTCGGGCAGGTTCTTGCCACTGCGCAAGCCCGAGAAGAACTCGGCGATGTGCGCCGAGTTGAAGCCCTTGGCCAGTAGCTGGCTGATCGCTGTCAACTGAGCCAGGTGTCGCTCGCCGTAATACGCCGAGCGCCCGACGCGCCGCGGCGAATCCAACAGGCCGCGCTCACGATAAGCGCGGATATTGCGAGCGCTGACGCCAGAAATGCGCGCCAGGTCTTCGAGCCGATACTCAACCAAGCCGACGTCCTCCGCGTCGGATTGAACAGCGATTCATGCCGACACCCTACTCTCTGATTAATGCTGCGAGCGAATTCGTAGCTAGATGAATCCATCATCTATCAGATGCGAAACCAGCCCGCTTATCAGCAGGTATGTAGAACAGGTGACCTCAAGTCCAACATGAGAGTGCATTTTCAGCCAACTCTGTTCAA
Source organism: Mycobacterium sp. 48b (assembly GCF_048282725.1). Classification (NCBI taxonomy): domain Bacteria; kingdom Bacillati; phylum Actinomycetota; class Actinomycetes; order Mycobacteriales; family Mycobacteriaceae; genus Mycobacterium; species Mycobacterium sp. 48b. The sequence continues at coordinate 2,862,217 of NZ_JBLVUL010000001.1, read as the reverse complement.
CACGGGAATCTCGGCCCCGAGACCAAAATTCACAACCGCGCCTAAGAAGTCCGTTCGCTTCGGCGCCCGCGGTGCGAGAGCATGTACGTCTGCCCTCAGAAACACATTTGACGAAAGGTGCCCGCGTGCGTCCCTGGATCGTTTGGGCCACCGGGCTACTCGCCTACATCATCGCCGTCCTCGACCGCACGACCCTCGGCGTCTCGGGTCTACAGGCCGCCGACAGATTTGCCGCAAGCCCGGGCGTGCTGTCCACGTTCGTCGTGCTGCAGGTGATCGTGTACGCCGCGGCTCAGGTTCCCGCCGGATTGCTGTTGGACCGCTTCGGTTCCCGCGTACTGATCGTGTGCGGAGCCGCGCTGATGACCGCCGGCCAGCTCGTGCTCGCACTGAGCGAGTCGCTGCCCGCGGCGATCGGCGCACGGGCGATCGTCGGCCTGGGCGATGCGCTGACCTTCATCTCGGTTCTCCGCCTGGTGCCGTACTGGTTCGAGCCGGTCCGCGTCCCGTTGGTGGCCCAGCTGACCGGAATCTGCGGCCAACTCGGTCAGGTGCTCTCCGCAGTCCCGTTCCTTGCGATCCTCACCGGCTCAGGGTGGACCCCGGCATATCTGTCGGTCGCCGCGTTCGGACTCGTCGTGATCGTGTTGGCACTGGCCTTGATCCGCAACACGCCCCACGGCTCGGCGAGGACGTCCGAGCCGATCTCGCTGCACGCCACCCTGTCCCGGATCAAGACCGTCTGGCTGCGGCCTGGCACCCGGCTCGGATTCTTCACCCACATGGGCACCCAGTTCTCGGTGACGGTGTTCGCGCTGATGTGGGGAGTGCCCTATCTGACCGTGGCGCAGGGACTCTCGGAGACTGCCGCGGGCTCCCTACTGACCGTCTCGGTGGTGGCCGCCATCTCGGCCGGAATCGGCATCGGCGTGTTCACGGGCCGCCATCCACACCGCAGGTCGCGTCTGGTGCTGTGGATCATCGCCAGTAACGCCCTGGTGTGGACCGTGGTGCTGGCACTGCCCGGCCCGGCACCGGTGTGGTTGTTGGTCGTGCTCATCGTCGTCATCTCGGTCGGCGGTCCCGGTTCGATGGTTGGCTTCGACTTCGCCCGTACCTTCAACCCGAGCCACACCCTCGGCACCGCCCAGGGCATGGTGAACATGGGTGGCTTCCTGGCGGCACTGCTGGTGATGCAAGCCATGGGCCTGATCCTGTCCGGCACTGACAGCTACTCGTTCGCGTCGTTCCGCCTGGCCTGGTCAGTGCAGTACGCGGTGTGGATCCTGGCCACCATCGGAATCCTGATCACCCGCAGCAAGACCCGCAGGCTGTTGGCGGCCGAACAGGAACGAATGCTGTTGGAGAGCTTCGAGACTCACCCGGGGCGCTGAACGTCCAGGCGCCGACCGACGATCTCGGCGGCGTGCCGGTGCCCGACCGCTTCGAACCCGACGACCACCACCACCGGTGCCGCGGTGACGATCAACAGACATATCGCCATCGATGTCCCGCCCGCCGCCAGCGCCACCGCGGCCACGAGTGCCGCCGCGGCGAGCACCAGCAACAGTGCGTGCAGCAGATCGAAGTCCCCGACGAGAAGTGAGTAGATGACGAACATCGCCGCCAGGTAGATGCCCACCGGAATCGCCACCGCCAGCACGGTGCCCACGGAATCCAGCTTCGATTGCCCTTCGATGTAGTAGGCCGCCACGTGTAGTCCGGCGCCGGTGGCGACGATCGCCGCGTATACCGCCAGGTGCAGATATCCGTACCAGAACGAGAGCGTGCGCTGGGCATGAAGCAGAGCACCGGCCGGAACCAGGAAATACACCCACCACATACCGAACGTCAGCCCGATGCCGGAGGCTACGAGCAGGATCGCGTCGGTGGACCAGCCGTGCTCCCCCACTGCCGCCGTCAGGGACGCCACCGTACCGACCACGCCCTCGCCCAAGGCGATGATCGCGAGCAGTCCATAGCGTTCGGCGACATGATGGGCGTGCCACGGGGTGCCACCCATCCGACGCTCGGCAAGGATCGGTCCGCTGATCTCCACGACCATCAGCACCAGGGCGGTGACGAAGAAGACCGTCAGCGAGGTCGATACGAAGATCTGCGCCACCCATCCGATCTGGGCGACGACGACCGCGCACGCGTAGGTGAGGCACGCGGACCGGCGTGGCGGATCCTGCGCGGCGGCGCGTAACCACTGACCTACCAACGCGATTCGCATCACCACATAGCCGGCCACCATCACCACGTTGTCGACGTGCCCGCCGTGTTCGATGGAGGCGAACACCGGAGGTATGCCCAGCGCGAGGATGATGACGCCGACCATCTGCAGCATCGTCATCACCCGGTAGATCCAGTCGTCGGTGTCGTAGGCGGACGCGAACCAGGTGAAGTTCATCCACGCCCACCAGATCGCGAACGCGGCGAACCCGAAACCGGCCAGCCCGGCCGACACGTGACCCTCGGCCATCAGATGCGCGAACTGTGCGGCCGCCACCCCGAAGGCGATCACAAAGGTGAGGTCGAACAGCAATTCCAGCGGAGTCGCCACCCGGTGCTGCTCGTGCGGATCACGTCCGCTCATCCGGCTCAACCGGTGGGTTTGAACCGGACTCGGCCTGTCCTCGTTCACACTGATATGTCCCTTCGTCGCCGGATTTCACCGCAATTCCATCGCATCAGGACGCCCGGCCGCGGATTGCCCACGGCGTGGTGGCAGAAATGTGCGCCAAATACAGGTAGTGCACTACTGATGTCAGGTCCGCTGCCAAGCTCGAGGATGAGCGTGTGTCCAAGCAATTCACGCTGAACCTCCTCGGCGAGTTCGCGGTCTACCGCGACATGGAGCCCCTGCTGCTACCACCGTCGTGTCGCCGGTTGGTGGCGTTGGCGGCGGTGAAGCGCCGCGAACTGCACCGCAGCTGGGTCTGCGACCTGCTGTGGCCGGGCAGTCCGCCGCACAAGGCGGTCTCCTCGCTGCGATCCGCTCTGTGGCGGTTGCGACCGCTGGGCGCCGACGCCCTGCTCGTCGTACGACACCAGTACGTCAGTCTCGCGCCAGAGGTGAAGGTGGACTGGCACGAGGCGCTCGCGCAGCACGAAGCGATGCCGGTGATCGACGGACGTCTCGTACCCGCGGTCACCCATCCCGCCCTGCACCGGTTGGCGCGAAGCGGTGACCTGCTCGAAGGGTGGCCCGACTCCTGGTGCGTCACCGAACGCGACCGCTACCGGGCGATCAAGCGCTCCGTCCTGGACGTGCCCGAGGGCGGACCGAGGCAGGTAACGCACTACGCAGGCCCGAGCTCACCGTATCGTCCGGTTTCGCTCGGGGCCCGGCACCACAATGACAACGCGGGGTGCCGGCCATGAGTGCGCTGCTGCTCGTCCTCGCCGTGATCAGTGCACTGCTCACGGCACTGGCAGTGCACGAACTGCAGACCTGGCTTGAGCGGTGGGAGTACGAGCGGCACGCTCAGGACTGACCGCTCCCGGTCGAATGAGCCGCTACACCGGGTCGAACGACGAGATCAACCAGTTGCCGTCGATCTTGCTCATCCCGACTTTGACGGCGCTGGCCGCGAAACTCCCGTTGGGGTTCTCGGCGCTCGTCGTCGCCTGGTTGACGAACACCAGCACCACCGCTGAATCCGGGTGGATCTCCGAGACGGCCGAGCGCACGACTGCCGCTGTGGTCTTGACCGACTTCTGCTTGGCGGCGGGAGCGACGATCTCTTGCGTGAACTGGGTGTAGTACGACAGGAAATCACCGGTCAGGTGGGACTTGGCGGCGGAGAAATCGCGGTCAAGGCTGTCCGGCGCGTAGGTCAGCAAGGCCGTCGTGCCCTCATTGGCCGCCTTGAGCACCGTCGCCGACGCCGCCTCACCTGTCTGCTGATCGACCCGGTACTGCGCGAAGTACAACCACCCGGCCAGAGCCGCCGACGCGATCAGCGCCACCACCAGCGCCAGCGGGAACCACAGCCTCGTCAGCTTCTGCCGCCATCCTTGTGCAGGCTCAGCGGCGGCATCGCTGTCTTCGGTCGAATCGGCCTCCGTTGCGACCTGCTCGTCGCCGGCTTCTGTGGTGTCTTCCGTCTCGACGGCCGTCTCGGTGTCGGCCTTCTCGGTCTCTTTGATGTCCTGGTCCAGGGTCACGGCACGAACTCGACTTTCGACAGCTTGATCTGGTCACCTTCGCGAACCAGGTCGACGGCCACCCGCCAGGGACGCGGTTGCTTGTTGGCCCCGGTGGTGTTGGTGACCTGGGTGTTGACCGCGACCAGGACGACAGCGTTGTTGTCGCTCATGGTGTCGACGGCGGCGGCGGTCACGTTCGCCTCGGTCACCACCTTGGCGTCCTGGGCCAGCTTGACGAAGTCCTTCGACTGCGCCTCGAAGTCCTCCCGGAACTCGCCCGTCGAGTTGTCGAGGATGTTCTTGACGGCATCCTGGGCGTGGTTGAAGTCCAGGGACATCAGGGTCACGACGGTCTGACGGGCCGCGGCGGTGTATTCGGCAGCCAACTTCTGACGATGCTCGGCCTGACGGTGGTGCCAGATCATCCAGCCGCTGGCAGCCAGCAGTCCCGCGATGACGATGAGCGTCAGGCAGGTCGCCAGCACCTTCCAGAACAGACGCGATACCCGGACCCGCGGGAACCGCGACGACTTGGCCTCGGCGGCCTCCACGCCGTCTTCCGGCTCCGCTTCGTCGGCTGCTTCGACCGGCTCGGCCTCGACGGCCTCTGTCTCGACATCGACGCCGGCGGTGTCGGTGACCTCAGACGTGTCGGCCTCATCGCCATCGGGGGCGTCGGCAGGCTCGGTTGTCGGCACTTCGTCGACCGCATCGTCGGCCACGGTCGCGTCGGCAGCACCCGTCTCGGCGGCAGCCTCGTTACGCAACCGTATGGCACGGGCCCTGGCCCGCGCGGCGGTCGCCACGGCCTCGGCCTCCGCGGCCTCGGCTTCGGCCTGTTCGGCCAACTTCAGTGCGTCGCTCGGTGACGCGTCATCTTCGCTAGTATCGAGTACCGGCGACGAAGGCTTGCGGGACGGCATGCCGACCTCCTGTCCGTTCAGCAGCCTGCTTAACGAGAATTACGTTATCAGTTTGCGGTAGTGACCCGAGAGTACATCATCGACAGCGGGCGCATAAATGGCCATTTACCTGCGGAAATGATGTTTACGCGCTGTGCGTACACTTAGCCCGGACTCGCCGTTACCCGTGCCTCGAGCTCATTCTTCATCACCTTGCCGGTGGCATTGAGTGGTAGTTCGTCGAGAAACTCGACATACCTGGGCACCTTGTAGCCAGCCATCCGCTCCCGGCTCCAGCTGACCAACTCCTCGGCAGCGACCGTCGCGGCACCGGGCGCATCCCGCAGCACCACGAACGCCTTACCGACCTGGCCCATCCGCTCGTCGGCGACGCCGATGACGGCAACCTGGGCAATCGCCGGATGCTCGAGTAGGAATCCCTCGATCTCGGCCGGGTAGGCATTGAAGCCCCCGACGATGAACATGTCTTTCTTGCGTCCGACGATCCGGAGCCTGCCGGATTCGGTGAACTCACCGAGGTCTCCGGTGTGCAGCCAGCCGTCGGCGTCGATCGCCTCGGCTGTGGCCGTCGGATCGTCGAGGTAGCCCTGCATCACGTTGTAACCGCGCACCAGCACCTCGGTGTCGTCGGCGATGCGGACGTCGATCCCCTCGCACGGCAGCCCGGCGGTGGTGGCCACATCCTCGGCCGAGTCGCCGGGTCGTGACAGCGTGACATTGCCCGCCTCGGTGAGGCCGTAGCCGGTCATCAACGTCTGGAAGGGCAGCTCTTCGCGGATGCGGCGCACGAGTTCCACTGGGATGTCGGCGGCGCCGGTCACCCCTGCCCGCAGCGTCGCCAGACGGTCGCGGTCGGTCACCGCCAACAAGGAGTGGTACAGCGTCGGCGGACCGGGAAGCATCGTAATACGTTCGCGCTCAACAAGTTCCACGACAGTATCGGCGTCGAATACCGCGACCGGCAGCATCGTCGCGCCGCGGAGGAAGGACGCCACCAACCCTGCCTTCAACCCGAAGGTGTGGAAGTACGGGTTGATCATCAGATAGCGATCACCCTCGCGCAGATCGGCGAGCGTGGCCCACTCCTCGTAGGCCCGCAGCGTCTGGCGATGGTTCATCATCGCGCCCTTGGGCCTGCCGGTGGTGCCTGAGGTGAAGATGACATCGGAGATATCGGTGGGCTCCACATCCCGCGTGAACGGGTTTCCACTGCTGAGGAAGTCCGACTTCAGGTCGACGGTCGGAACATCGATAGCCGTCTCGGCAAAGGTGAAATCCTGCCCGAGGAAACCCTTCTGGATCATCACCGCCTTGGCGCCGCTGCGCGCCACCACATCGGCGGCCTCATCGGCCTTGAACCTCGTGTTGACCGGAACCAGGACGCCACCGGCGGCCATGATCCCGAACGCGGCGATGATCCACTCGGCCGAATTGGGGGCCCAGACCGCGACCCGGTCCCCCTTGTGGATGCCGAACTCGGCGAACGCACCCGAGGCCTTCCGGATGCGCTCGACGAGTTCGGCAAAGGACAGGCGCAGCGGACCGTCCGCCCCGGCCGGGTTGTCGCCATAGTCGACGACCGCCTCCGTGTCGCCGAACCGGTCCGCTGCACTCAAGACCATCGCGGGGATGGTCTGCCACTGATTGATGTGTCGGCCCCTTAGAGCGTGACCAGGCGGCCCAAGTTGCCGCCCATGATCTTGGCCTGATCCTCGACCGAGAGGTGCTCGAGTGCGGTCACGTAGTGGGTGGGCTCGGCCAGACCCTCCGGGTGCGGCCAGTCGGAACCGTAGAGCACCTGGTCCACGCCGATCAGGTTGATCAGGTCGTCGATGCCCTCTTCGTAGAAGGGGCTGACGTAGATGCGGTTCTTGATCTCCTCGATCGGGTTGCCCAGGAAGGCCTCGGGGGCCTTCTTGTACACCTCGGCCATGGAATCCAGCAGCGGGAACATCCACTTCGATCCGGCCTCGACGATGCCCACCTTGAGCTTGGGATGGCGGAACAGCGCACCGTGGATCACCCAGGAGCCCACTGCGTCCTGAATCGGGCGCCATTCGTTGAGAATGTTCATTGCGTTGGTCTGGAACGGCAGCATCTCCTGCACCGTGCCGTCCCACTCCGAGGTGTAGCGGGAGTAGCCGCTGTCGGAGGAGTGCATGCCGACGAACACGTCGTACTCGACGCAGCGCTCCCAGAAGGGGTCGAACTCGGGCAGCGCGAACGAGCGCGGGCCACGGAAGCCGGGGACCGGGGCCGGGCGGATCAGGATGGCGCGGGCACCGCGCTTGACGGCCCACTCGAGTTCCTCGATGGCCTTCTCGACGATCGGCAGGGTGATGACGGGAGTGACGAAGATGCGGTTCTGGTAGTTGAAGCCCCAGACCTCGTCCAGCCACTGGTTGAGCGAGTGGATGATGACGTGGATGGCGACCGGGTTGTCGCGCAGCCGCTCCTCGATGAGGCTGGCCAGTGTCGGGAACATCAGCGAGCGGTCGACACCGAGTTCGTTCATCAGCTCCAGGCGCGGAGCCGGCTCGAAGAAGGCCGGGATGGACCGCATGGGCTCACCGAACAGCTCGCGCTTGCTCTTGCCGTCGGGGTTGCCGAACTTGAAGTACTCCTCCCAAGCGCCGGGCTTGGCGACGTGCGAGAACGTCGGGTTCGGGATGTAGTTGCTGATGTGGCCGTCGATCGCGATCTTGGTGCGGCCGTTGACCTCGACGTACTGGACGATGTCCTTGTACTCCTTGGGGAGGTACTTGGTCATCGCCTCCGGCGGCTCGTACAGGTGGTTGTCCGCGTCGAACAGCGGAAACGGAATGTCGACCCTATGCGACAGTTGTCCCATGGAAAACTCCTTTGCAATTCGAGAGAATCATATTCTCACTTGATAGCTGCCGCAATGCCCAGCTCGGCCACGGGGCTGCTCACCGGGCGATTGCAGCAATCTCCTGACGGATGACGAACTTCTGAACCTTGCCGCTGGCCGTGCGGGGAAAGTCCTCGGCCTGATGTAGCTCTTCCGGCCATTTCTGCCGGGCGACCCCGCAGGACTCGAAATGTGCCCGTACCTGATCGAGGGTGGGCATCGTGCCGCCGTCGCGCACCCGAAGCACCGCGGCCACCCGCTCGCCCAGTCGCGCGTCCGGCGCGGCCACGACGATCGCCTCGATGACGTCGGGCAAGCCGAGCAGCACCTCCTCGACCTCGAGCGCGCTGATGTTCTCGCCGCCTCGGATGATGAGGTCGGTGGCCCGGTCGGTGATGGTGAGGTACCCGTCGTCGTCCAGCACTCCGATGTCGCCGGTGCGATACCAGCCGTCGGAGTCGAAATGCTTTGCGGTGAGGGCATCGTCGGTGTACCCCAGGCACAGATCCGGTCCCCGGCTGAAGATCTCGCCGTCCGGCCCGAGCCTGATCTCCACGCCTGGACGCACGTTGCCGTCGGTGTACAGGCGCTTGGCCTCAGGGGCCCCTGCGCCCGATCCGGTGATCGACGGATGTTCGGTGCTGCCGTAGGAACGGAAGACGAACAGGCCCAGGTCGGCCAGCCGTCGGGTGACGGCCGCGGGCACGGTCGACCCGCCGAGGCCGACAGTGGTGAACCTGGCCAGATGGCGGTCGTCGAACTGTGGATGGTCCATCAGGCTGGTGACGAAATACGGTGGGCCGCCGCCGATCGACAGCTCGTCACGCTCGATCAACTCCAGCACCTTGCCCGGATCCCAGACGTCACACAGATCGATCGGGGCGCCCTCCAGCACCGGGATCAGGAACGCGCCCAGCATGCCGATGAAATGCCCGACGGGTGTGGCGGTGAGCTGACGGCCGCGGTCCGGCGGGTAGTTCTCCAGCAGCTGACGGGTTTCGAAGCCCAACGTCTGGTGACTGTGGATGACGCCTTTGGGCTCGCGCGTGGTTCCGGAGGTGAACGCGATCAGCGCAGGCGCCGCCGGGTCCGCGGTCAGCGTGCCCTTCATCGGCTCGTCGGCGAGCAGGTCGGTGAACGAGCCGTGTCGATGCTCCTCGCGCGAGCGCTCGTCAGCCCCGACCAGGCCGACGATCGGGACCTCGGCACACAGATCGGGCTCGAACTTCATCCGGCCGAACTGCTCGGTGGTGATGAACACCTTCGGCTTCGCGGTGGCCATGATGTGGCCGAGTTCCTTGCGCCCGTAGAAGTGCACGATCGGCACAGTCACCGCACCCAGGAATGCCGAGGCCCAGAACGCGACCGCCGCCTCCATCCAGTTCGGCAATTGCATCGCCACGACGTCACCGGGCCCGACCCCGCGATCGCGAAGCCCGGCGGCCAGGCGCCGGGCGGTGTACTCGACCTCGCCGAAGGTGCCCCGGTAGGGACGTGTCGCCGAATGCACATAGAACCCGGCATCGGGACTGGCAGCCAGGCCGTCTGCCAGCATCTGGCCCAGGGTTTCTGGCCGCCACCAGCCTTCTTCGACGTACCGTTTGGTCAGCTCAACGGGGATGTCGCGCACAACGGTGATGTTATTCTCATCAAACGAGAATGCCAATCCCGGAACTGGAGAACGTTTGATGGTCGACCTCGAAATCGACGGCGAACTGGCGGTCATCACGATCGACCGCCCGCAGGCACGCAACGCCATCTCGCTGGACACCATGGATGCGCTGAACAAAGCGCTGGACGGCGCCGCAGGCGCGTCCGCTCTGGTGATCACCGGCGGTGGCGACCGCGCCTTCGTCTCCGGGGGTGACCTCAAGGAACTGGCGGCATTGCGCACCGAACTCGAGGCTTCCGAGATGGCCTGGCGGATGCGCACGATCTGCGACCGCATCGCGGGTTTCGACGGACCGGTCATCGCGGCACTCAACGGCCATGCCCTCGGTGGCGGGGCCGAGGTCGCCGTGGCGGCAGACATCCGCATCGCCGCCGACGACATCAAGATCGGCTTCAACCAGGTGGCCCTGGCGATCATGCCGGCCTGGGGCGGGGCCGAACGGCTGGCCACCCTCGTCGGCCGCAGCCGAGCTCTGCTGCTGGCCGGCACGGGCCGCATCCTCGGCGCACGCGAAGCCGAGCAGGTCGGGCTGGTCGACCAGGTGGTTCCCCGCGCCGAGTTCGCCGAGACCTGGCGGACGACGGCGCAACTGCTGGCCCGCCGTCAGGCCGGCGAGGTCAAACGGGTGATCAACGGGGTGTCGACCACCGAGGCCGTTTCCGCTTTCGCCCGGCTCTGGTGCTCCGACGAGCACTGGGCCGCTGCGGACAAGGTGATGAACAAGGGCAAGTAGGCCCTCGGGCGGCGTTACGGAACGCGCACGCAGCCGCCGCCGACGTGGTGAAGTAGTCGGCGCTCGTCAGCCATGCTCGCGGAGCGGTTGCCACAGGCCCCTGGCGGGCGCCCGGTGGCGACCGCCGCTCGGGCGAAACTGCCGAATGCCGGCCGGCCACCAGTTCCACCTTCCCAACACCGCCATCGACGCCGGCAGCAGCACCATCCGAATCAGCGTGGCATCGACCAGGATTGCCAATGTCGTTCCCACGCCGAACATCCGGAGGTGGGACACCTGCGACGCGGCCACACCCATGAAGGTGATCGACATGATCAACGCCGCCGCCGTCACGACCCGCCCGGTACCGGCCAGGCCGAGGGCCACCGATTCCGCGTTCGCCTCCCGCGTCCGGTTCGACGTCATCCAGAATTCACGGATACGAGAGATCAGAAATACCTCGTAATCCATCGAGAGACCGAACAGCACGCAGAAGATCAGAACCGGCGCGGTGACCAGCAGGCCGCCCCACGCGGTGGTACCGAGACCCCCGAGATGCCCCTCCTGGAACACCCACACCAACGCACCGAACGTCGCCGACAGCGACAGCACGTTGAGCAGCAGGGCCTTGATCGGGATCACCACGCTGCCGGTGAGCAACAACAGCAATACAAAGCTGGCCACCGCCACGAGGGTCAGCAGCAGCGGTAACCGTGAGGTGATGGCCGATATGGTGTCGCGGTTGCTCTGCTCCAGCCCGCCGACAAGCACTCGACTCCCCTGCGGCTGGGCAACGAGGTGCAGCCGATCGAGGATCGCAGATCCGGCCGGCGAGTTCGCCGCGGTACTGCTGGCCACCGTGATCACCACAGCGTCGGATCGGGCCGACGGAACTGTCGCTGCGCCCTGCTCGTGTCCGCCGGCGAAGGTTCCGACCGGCGAAGTGACCACGACGACGCCGTCAACCTGGGACAGTCGCGCGCTGTAGTCGCGCAAATCGGTCGTCGGCACCGCGCCACCGGTGGGCAGCACCAGTGGAACCGAGTTCGTCAGATCCTGAGAGTAATTGCGCCGCAATTCTTCTCCGACAATTTTCGCCGGGGAGGCGTGCGCCAGCCCGCGGTCGTCAGGGAATCCCAACCGGACGTCGAGAAACGGGATGCCGACGACGACCAACGGGATGGTCACCACCACGGCAAATGTGATTGGTGTCCGCATGACCCGTTTGGCCCAGCGGTACCAGAAGCTGGCCTCAAGATCGGCGGGGTCACGGGTGGGGCGCCCCAGCAGTGACCGGACTTTGGCGCGCAGCGAATCCGCATCGAGGTGCCTCTGAAACGCCAGCAGGGCGGCTGGAACGACGACAAGGGCAGAAACCGCCGCCAATGTCACCACCGCAACACCGCTGTAGGCGAACGACCGCAACGCCGGTATGGGAAATATCGATGCCGAGGCCACCGAAAGCGCAACGGTGAGCGCAGAGTATCCGACTGTGCGGCCCGCAGTCGCGCATGTTTTCAGGACAGCTGCCATGGCTTCCGCCCCGCTCGCGCGTTCCTCGCGGTAACGCGTCAGGATCAGCAACGAGTAGTCGACGGCCAGGGCAAAACCGATGGCAGTGGCGACGTTCAGAGCGAACATCGACACCTCGGTCACTTCGTTCACCAACCGCAACACCGCCATCGCCCCGACGATCGCCAAGCCGCCGACCGCCATCGGGATGAGAGCTGCGATGACACCGCCGAAGACCCACACCAGCACGGCTAAGCAGATCGGCATCGCTATGGCTTCGCTGACAGCCAGGTCCTGCATCATCTGTTCGGTCATCTGCACCGTCGCCGCGCCCGCGCCGCCTGCCAGCACCTCGACGCCATCGGCCCGCACACCGGCGACAGACCGAGACAGTTCACCCGCGTGCGCTGTCGCGGCGGTCTCGTCACCGGCCAGCCACACCGTGATAACCGCACTGCTCAAATTCCGCGCCACCCGGCCGAGCGCCACGGAATCCGGCGAATCCCACGGCGAAACCACGCTTTTGACTCCCGGATCGGTACGGATTCGGGCGATCAACTCGTCCACGACCTCACGACCCCGCCCAGAATCGATCGGTGTCGGACCCCGCACCAACAAGGCCATGGAGAGCTGCCCTTGCCCGAACTGTTCGGCCAAGAGTTGATTTGCCTTGGTGGATTGGGCCCCTGGGTCCTGGAATCCTCCGGCCGACAGTGTCTTGGTGGCAGGAGCACCGATCATCGCGGCGAGAACCATCAACAGCAAGGCACCGATCAGCACCCACCGAGGGCGCGCGACGACCAGCCGAACCACCATGGACAGCACCGTTCGTTCCTCAGCTTCCGGCTTACCCGCGCCTGCGTGGCCGTCCGCACCGACGCCGTGGGGGTTCCGTCAGGAACTCACACCGGCCAACAAAGTCGAAGCCACGGCTCCCCCGTCGACCAGCACGTCGGTCCCTGTGACGAATGACGAACCTGGGCCGAGCAGAAACTCGGCCACCGCGGCGATCTCATCGGAAGTGCCCATCCGTGGAATCGGCGATCGGCTGATCATGTCGCGGATGCCGTCCACTACGGCCGCGTCGGCACCCGCGTGCTCGGTGCTGAGCTCCTGCTGCGTTGCGGCCGAGCTGATAGTGCCGGGACTGATCGAATTGACCCGCGCCGAACGTCGCCCCCACCTGACGCTGGCGGCCCGGACCCTGATCAAGCTGGCTTGCTTGGCCATTGCGTAGGCCACACCCGCGTTGTCGTAATAGTCGGGATTCAGGAACGGCAATGTCAGCAGATCAGCGGCCGGCGTGCCGGCGATGGCCAACTGCTGCTCGAACTGCAACGGCGGCAACATGTGTCCGGCCATGCTGGCGATCACGACCCCCGCTCCCCCTGGCGCGATCACCTCGCCGAACGCATCCAGCACATGTGCGACGCCAACGAGGTCGACCGTGAACAGATCGCGGGGTGTCACTGTGTAAGACGGCACCAACCCGGCGGTCAGCGCCACGCGGGTCACCGGTCCGAGCGAAGCAGCGTATTCGGCGAGTTCGGCCACCGCAGCCGCGGAGGTTATATCGGCTGTCCGCGAATGTGTCTCATATCCCGCGATCGCAAATGCCTCAGCCGTCTCCGCAAGGACAACGGCATCGGTGTCGGCCAGCACGACAACGGCCGACGAGCCCAGCCGGCGGACGATGGAATTCCCCATAGCACCAGCACCCACAACGACCAGAACGGACTTTTGTCCCACCATGTACTCGATTACCCCCTTGAACCTGAACGTATTACCAACCGCGGTAGGGCATTACACAGAATGCCTCAGTCTCGCGTCGACGGTTGCGCGGAACCTTGTGCGGTCTCGCGGGCCAGGATTGCCTCGTAGTCCCACTTGGACGCGACCTTGCCGTCCGATCCCGACCAGGCTTTGGCGCCGGTGGCCGTCCACGTGGTGAACCAGAGTCCGTCGGGGTGAGCAACGCGTGTCGGTGCGACCCCGAGCAGCTCTCTGACCTCATCGAGGGGCCGCTCCAGCAGCTCTTCCCAAGGTGCCGCCACGAGCTTGTCGGCCCGTCTGCCCCTCTCGATGGCCTGGCGGTACACCCGGATCCGATGCTGAACCGGCGCACCCGGGACACCCAAGGCCATCAGGTAGCCGAACTTCTCCAACAGCCCGGCCGGCTCCACCTGGCCGCAATGAAAACCCACCATCGTGACTTCACCGGCCACGTCCGGGCTGTATCCGCCAATGACATGGAACATGTCGTGCAGCGTCAGATAACGCACCATGAAGTAGTAGAAGTCTTCGTCCCAGTTCCGCCGCTCGGCAATGGGGCGGATGACGGAGGCTTCATCGAACACTCCCACGTCGAACCGGTTGATATTCAGGAAGGCACGGAACGCGTGGCCCACCGATCCCACCGGCAGCGAAGCGAGGTACTCGTCGTCGTGCAGCCGGGCACGCAGCTCCGGCTTGTAGCGCATCAGCTTGCGCCCGTTCGGATGTGCGCGTACCTGATCGAACAACCGCGAGTTCGCCGCGGTTTGAAGTTCGAGGTAGCCCTCGTACACGCGCCCGAAATGCTCATCGGAGGTCAGCGCGAACGCCCGCCAGCAGGACAGCAAGGCCGACAAACTGGGCTTGCCGGGAACGACGCCGCCGGGTGCCGTGTACTCGGGGAGATCCGTTGTGTACGACATTTGCTTCTACTTTCGAAAAGATTGCGCCGCAATAATTCTCAAACGTGCGCGGTGCCTCAACGACGGCGATGGCGAACAGCCGGTCAGTACGACCTTAGATGCCGTAGCCAGCTACCGCCAGGCCAAATTGCCAATTGGTGGCATTCACGTTCGGCAACAGAACATTCCACATCACCACCGCGTTGCTCGACCGCCCCGCCCAAACGGCCTCGGACGCCACATACGAACCACGAGTAGCAGCGGAACAACGATGTAGGGGACATTGCCGAACACCACCTTGGGAACATCGGTAAAGGTGTAGTCGAATCCGGAATACGCGCTACCGCAAGCTGTTCGGAACAACTGTTCGTCGCCCAAAAGTCCGACGGTCAGGTACAGGACAGTAGACTGAACGATCATCCCCGCATAGAGGAACGTGGGCAGCCGAATCCAATCACGGCCCCTGATGAACGCATAGATGGCGGCGACGTAGTACGCACCGAACATCACCGCCGAAATTCCCGACGCGGCCTGAACGAAGCGCGGGTTGGCGGCCAGTAACGGGTCCGCGCCGGCAGCGTAGGAATCGTGGACGAACCGGGCCAACGCAAACCCCGAGTCCGCATCCGGCCGGAACAGGAGATTGACGAGGTCCACGGTGAACGACGTCGTCGCGAACATCGTCAAGGCCGCCACGAGAAACCAGTCGTAACGGCGGCGACGGAACGGAATGACGGTGGCATCAGTAGTGGTCATTGCCGGTGAGAAAGATGGATGCTGGGCCGTCGTCACATCAACGCCATCACCTCATCAGCGAAGTAGTGCAGATGCTCGAGATCAGACATGTCGAACAGTTGAACGTACGCCCGCTGCACGCCGGCATCGATGAAACTGCCCAATCTGTCGATGATCTCGGCTGGCGTTCCCACCAGGGGACTATTCTGACGCAGCTCGGCCAGATCCCGGCCGATCGCCGCTGCCCGCCGGCCGAGCTCGATGTCATCGCGTCCCGCACACAACGTGAAAGTGGCCGAGAAGACCATCGAATCGCGTGACCGGCCCGCCTTGTCCATGGCGACGGCAACGCGTTCATATGCAGTCTTCGCCACCTCGACAGACGGATTCGGGGTGTTGAACTCCGAACCGTAGTGTGCGGCGAGCGCAGGTGTCCGCTTGGCACCGAAACCACCGATGATGATCGGCGGACCGGGGTTCTGCACGGGCTTCGGCAGAGCCGGTGAATCCTGTATCGAGTAGTGCTTGCCGATGTAGTCGAACCGCGCTCCCAGCGGGGTCGACCACAGGCCGGTGATGATCTCCAACTGCTCACCGAGCCGGTCGAATCTCTCCCCCAGCGGCGGGAACGGGATCCCGTAGGCCTCGTGTTCGGCTTCGTACCACCCGGTGCCGATACCCAGATCGACACGGCCGCCGCTCATTTCATCTACCTGGGCAACAGATATCGCAAGCGGGCCAGGATACCTGAACGTCGCCGACGTGACCATGGTTCCGAGTCGAATCGAGGACGTCTCCCGCGCCAGGGCAGCCAGCGTGATCCAGGAATCCGTGGGTCCGGGCAAGCCGTCACCCGCCATGGTCAGGTAATGGTCCGAACGAAAGAACGCGGAATAGCCGGCCGCCTCCGCGGCCTGGGCCACCTTCAGCTGGTCTGCGTAGGTCGCGCCCTGCCACGGCTCCACAAAAATGCGAAAGTCCATGCCGAGCAGGCTAACCCATATTGCCGCACCCGCCATGCGGCAGTTTGTGAAATGTGTTGCGAATTAAGACATGTGTCAAGCGCACCGCCGGTGAGGCAATGGTAGTTCCCAATTCAAGTATCTTCGCGGCAGATGCGACGGCGCACACTCGCCGTGGCCAGGCACTACCAGCGGCAAACCCATCGATAACTCGAGTTATTGGTAAATCTGGTGTTACCAAGGCAATCCGAATCCTTGCGTCGGCATAGCAACTGTGGTTCACTGACCTCGCTGTGCAAGCGCTCAACACCGATGCGTCCCCAGCGGCGCATCCGTTCGTTCGCAGCTTTGGGGGACTATGTCGGATCACGTTCGTGCCGCTGGCACGTGCTCGTTGGACGAGCGTTTCGCCCGCGGCTGGCATTGTTTAGGGCTCGCCGGCGACTTCACCGACGGAAAGCCCCATGCCGTAGAGGCTTTCGGGACGAAATTGGTGGTGTTCACCGACAGTCGCGGCGCGGTACACGTGCTCGACGGAGTTTGCCGGCACATGGGCGGCGATCTGGGCCGCGGATCGGTCAAGGGAGATTCCATCGCGTGCCCGTTTCACGACTGGCGGTGGGACGGCGACGGGGTATGCCGAAAAGTGCCCTATGCCAAGCGAGTCCCTCGGCTGGCACGAACCCGATCGTGGACGAGCTGCCTCGAGAACAATCTGCTGTTCGTCTGGCATGACCATGAGAACAACCCGCCGCCCGATGATGTCGTGATCCCACGCATCGACGAAGCCTTCGATGAAGGATGGACCGACTGGAGCGTCCGTCAGTGGCGCATATCCGGCTCTCACAGCAGGGAGGTGATCGACAATATGGCCGATGTGGCCCACTTCTTCTATGTGCATGCCGGGCTTCCGATTTCGTACCGCAATGTGTTCGAAGGTCACATCGCACGGCAGTTCATCACCAACCGCGGACGGCCGGACGTGCCCGAGCTGGGACCGGAGTTCGGCAAGGCCGTTCTGACGTCCGAGTCGACCTACTACGGGCCCGCGTACGCCGTGACCTCCTTGCATACCGACTACGGCGGCTACGAAGCCGAGGCAGTCCTGCTCGCCTTCCACTATCCGATCGACCACGACGCCTTCATGTTGCATTCCGCCGTCAGCGTGCGACGCCCTCGCGGGCTGGATCCAGAAACCACGGAGAAGATCGCCGGACTGATCGCCGACGGTGTCGCCGCCGGATTCGAACAAGATGTGGAGATCTTCCAGCACAAGGCGAAGATCGACGATCCGCTACTCGCCGACGAAGACGGCCCCATCTATCAACTGAGGCGCTGGTACGACCAGTTCTACGTCGATGCCGGGGCGGTGGCTCCTGACATGACCGATCGCTTCGAATTCGACCTCGACACCAGCTACGTCGTCGGCGTATGGACCGACGAGGTTGAAGCCAACGTTGCCAGGCAAGAAGCCGAACGCGCTGATCTGGTGTCGGAACGGGCCGCCGCCGGCTCGATCACCAGGTGACGCCAGCCGATCAGCGCCGCGCGTCAATAATGCATTGCTCCAGGGGGATTCGTGACCAACGTGACCGAGCTTGTCTTCGATCCATTCTCGGACAGCTTCTACGCCGATCCCCATGGGACATTTCGGTGGATGCGCGAGCAGGCTCCGGTGTACTACAACCCCGAACTCGACTTCTATGCGTTGACCCGGCATACCGACGTGGTCGCCGCCTATCGGGATCACTCGACGTATTCGTCGGCCGGAGGCCTGGACCTGGAGATGATGCGGTCGGGACAAGAGCCGCCGAAGATGATCCTGTTCATGGATCCTCCCGAGCATGGACGCATGCGCAGTCTGGTCAGGAATGCCTTCACGCCGGGCGCCATCTCCGCTCAGCACATCGTGATCGCCGACGTCATCCGCCAGCACCTGGACGCGGTGGGACTTGACCGATTCGACCTGGTGCAGGACTTCGCGGCGCCGTTCCCCGTCGAAGTCGTGACCAGGATGACCGGCGTTCCCGAGCAGTTCCGTCAGCAGGTACGGGCATGGTCGGACGAGATCACCCGCTTCAAACCGGGGCAGGTGGGCCGCGACACCAGCGCCAATCGCGCGATCCTCGAACTCTTCACGTTTTACTACAACCTCGTCCAACAACGCCGGGCAGAACCCGAGAACGACATGATCAGCGCCCTGACGCAAGCCGAGGTCGACGGTGACGAGGGCGCCGCGAGCACACTTGACGACGGTGAGATCGCCAGCTTCGCAATGCTGTTGGGTGCCGCAGGCGCGGTCACGGTGACCAAACTGGTGAGCAGCCTGATCGCTCTACTCGCTCAACACCCGGATCAGTGGAACGCCCTGCGCGACGACCCCACCAAGATCCGCGGTGCGGTCGAGGAGGCACTGCGCTTCGATGGGCCCATCCTGTACAACCTGCGTCGAACCCGGGTGGCGACCACGCTGCACGGGGTGACGATTCCCGCGGGCAAGCCGGTTCTGTTGTGCACGGCTTCGGCGAATCGAGATCCGGCTGCCTTCCCCGATCCCGAGCACTTCGATATCGGCCGCAGTTTCGTCGGGACGCCGTCTCTCGGCATGGGATACGGAATCCATAACTGCCTCGGTGCCGCGCTGGCCCGAATGGAGGCTGCCGTTGCCCTGCAACAGCTATTGGAGTTCATGCCGGACTACGAAGTCGACTGGGAAGGATGCAGACGCGTGCACTCATCAAACGAGACTGGATGGTCTCAGCTGCCGGTCAGGGTGCTGAAGTGACGTTGCACCGGCTGGGCGGCTTTGACTCCAGCCTGCTGCGGCTGGAAGGGCCCACACAGCCCATGCATGCTTTTTCCCTTGTCGAGCTGGACGTTTCAGAGATGCCGGGCGGGTACAGCTTCCAGAACTTCCGGGATGTGCTGGCCTCGCGTACCGACGCTCTGCCCGAGTTCCGGGCCAAGCTGGCAGACAGCCCGTTCAACCTTGACACCCCGGTGTGGGTCGATGACCCGGAGTTCGACATCGACAACCACATCCATCGCCTCGAGCTCCCCGCACCCGGTGGACGCGAACAGCTCCACGATGCTGCGGCGCGACTCGCCGCTCAACCCCTGGACCGCAATCACCCGCTGTGGGACATCTGGATTCTGGAAGGCGTCGACGGGCTAGAAGCCGCGGCGAGCGGCCGTGTCGCCGCGGTGGTGCGCACGCACCACGTATTCGCCGACGGTGTCACCGCCGGCGATCTGTGGTCACAGTTCCACGCGGCCGCCGCCGACTCGCCACCGGCAATGCACGTGGGCGGGTTCGGCTCCGTCACCACCCGCCGGCTCGCGCTCGGCGGACTGGCACGCCTGGCCTATCGTCCGTGGTTCTTGGTCACCAAGGTGCTGCCCCAGACGGTGGCGAGTCTGGTGGGCACCGTTGCTCGGGCCATGGACCGGAAATCCATGCGAAGCCCGTTCAGTGCTCCCCGAACACCGTTCAACGGCGTGGTCGGCGCCCAGCGTTGTCTGGCTTGGGTTCGGCTCGACTTCGCAGATGTCAAAGCGATCAAGGACCACTACGGGGTCAAGGTCAACGACGTGATGCTGGCGGCCGTGTCCGGGGCACTACGCGAGTACCTACAGTCCAGGGGCCAGCTCCCGGAGGCATCACTGGTCGCGGTCACGCCGATCGCGGTCCACGACCGAGACAGTCCGACCCGGAACCAGATGTCTGCGATGTTCTCGAGTCTGCATACTCAGATCGCCGACCCGGTCGAGCGACTGCGCGCGGTCGCCGACGCCAGTTCGGTGGCCAAGGAACACAGTTCGGCCATCGGGGACACGATGGTTCAGGACTGGGCCCGTATCGCACCGGGCTTCCTGGCGGCCATGATGCGGCTGTACACCCGGACTCCGCTCAGCCGGCTGCGGCCTCCGTACAACGTGTCACTGTCCAGCGTTCGCGGCGTCCAACGGCACATCCTGGGTGCGCCCATCGTCTACAACTACCCGTTCGGGCCGATCCTCAGCGGCGTCGGCCTGACCATCACCGCGGCCTCCCTCGACGATGTCGTGGACGTCGGCTTTCTGTCCAGCCCCGACCTGCTTCGCGACATCCGGGCACTCGCCGAGGAACTCCCCGCCGCCATCAAAGAACTCCTGGCGACCGTGCCATGACTCGGATGGATGGCATATCAAGTGAATTGGAGGTTCCACATGGTAGCCACCGCGGCGACTCCCGGCGCCTATAGCCGACCAGGCGGCACTGTCCCGGACCGGACCGATTGGCGGACAATCCTCGGATGCTGGCGCGGGTTCGTCCTGCCACACAAGCATGTCAATCAGATGTACGAGGCCTACCTGGCCATGTCGGCCGCATCATACGGGCGCGCGTACCACCAGGTTCGCGCCCACCCGAATGGTCGCCTGCTGCTCGCCGACAAGCCGGATATCTTGAAGCTGCTCGGCGATGACGATTACCTGGCGTCGTTGCCGCCCGCCAGCCTCGGCCACGCGTATCGGTCCTTCTTGCGGACCCACCGGCTCGACGCCGGTGTCTATGACGAAACGACTGCGATCCGGCCCCTTGCCGAAAAGCACAATTGGTCCGAAGACTTCTACTACCTCACCCGGCGCTCCACGGCTTTGCACGACATCTTCCACGTCATCGGCGGCTATGGGCCCGACATGGCCGGCGAGGTGATCGTGTTCGGATTTCACTGCGGCCAGATCGAACCCTCTGGCCCCCTGGGCAAATGGGGCTACGTCATGGCGCTGTGCGTGCCGGGAGCCTCCCCGTGGCACAAGCTCCGCGTGTACCGGCAGGCGGTAGAGCGCGGCCGCAGGGCCGACAAACTCCTGGCCGCCCCATGGGAGCAGCTACTCGGCAGACCGCTCGACGAGGTACGGGCCCTCCTCGGGGTCACTCCGACATCCACCGCCCATCCCCATGGTCTGTGGTTTACCGCGTGGAGCCCGATCAGCGACACGCCATCCGAGCGGTGGGAATACGACAGCGACTCATCCGGCACACGGGCACTGAATTCTGTCGACGGAGAACACTTTTCATGAGGCTGCAGATCAGAAGGCCCAACCCCTTGTCCACCACTGCGCCGCGCCCGCCCGGGCCGAGTCTGATGAGCCTGGCGAGCCTGTGTGCGCGCCGGTCGCGGGAGCCGTTCACCATCTTCGCCGAGGTATCCCGCCGGTACGGCGACGTTGTGAACATCCCGATTCCACGGCCGGGTACACCGATGACACTGCTCAGCCATCCCGACCACGTCCACCACATCATGACCCAGCACTACCAGAGCTATGGCAAGCACGAATCCCTCCGTGAACTCGTGCTCGGTGAGGACGACGTCCTTCCCATGCTCGAGGGTGGCGAAGAGTGGAAATCCTGGCGCCGGACGTTGAACCCGCATTTCGCCGAAAGCGGGCTGGCCATCATGAGCCCGTCGATGACCGCCGCGGTCACCGAACGGGTCGCAACGTGGGCCGCGCACGCTGGGTCGGGCGAATGGATCGACCTGGAACAAGAGCTTGCGACGGTGATCGCCGACGGATCGATGCGATTGATGTTCGGTATCGGCCTGGAACCTGATCGCTTACAGCAGTTCATGAACGCCACGCGCGACTACGGCAGGTACGCGCTGATCCGCGGCCTCATGTATGCCGCTCCGACATTCGTGCCCAGGCCCTTCCGGAAACGCGGTGAAGCCGCGGAAGCCACGTTGCTCGCAGAATTGGATCGCCTCATCGGCGAACGCCGGACTGACGGCCCCCGCGAGGTACCCGATGTACTGGATTCTCTGATGACGATGCCCTTCCAGGGCTGCCCCGAAATGCAGCATCGCCGGCTGCGCGCCGATCTGGGTGGACTCCTGCTCGCAGGTTTCGAAACCGCGGCGGAGGCCGTGTCATGGACGATTGCGCTGCTGTGTCTCAATCCTGACGCACTCTCGCGGGCCTACGCAGAAGTCGACGCCCTCGGTGGCCACCCCGTCGAATACCGCCATCTGGCAGAGCTGCCCTATCTGCGCGCCTGCTTCGATGAGGCCCAACGGTTTCAGGCCTTTCCCGCGTTCATCCGGACTGCCGCCGAAGACGACGAAATCGGCGGGTACTTCATCCCGAAGGGCTCGGACGTGCTGGTCTCCCCATACGGCTTGCACCGCGATCCCCGATTCTGGCCCGATCCGTTGACCTTCACCCCCGACCGGTTCCTGCCGCCGGCCAAGATCGACAGGAACGCCTTCTTGCCCTTCAACATCGGCCCGCACAAGTGCATGGGCTGGCGCATGGCCTATCTGGAGGGCGTACTGACCTTGGCGGCCGTCCTACAGCAGTACACCGTCGAATTGCTGCCCGGCTGGACGCCGAAACCCAAGGTCAACCATGTGACGGTGGGGCTTGTCGGTGGTCTCCCGGCCAGGATTGCCCTCCGGTGAACACGGCTACGCCCTGGCCCCGGCGGGTGTTGAACACGGTGACATTGCACCCGATGTTCACCAGGGTCACCGCTCGGTTTTTCTATCCGCTCCTGACCCGGGCAGCTCGCAAAGACGACGTCTTGTTCCTCAATTTCGGGTACGAGGAGGACCCGCCGATGGGGGTGGCACTCTCCGAGAGCGATGAGGCGGACCGATACCTGATCCAACTCTACCACCGCACCGCCGGCCAGGCCGACCTCCGCGACAAACGTGTTCTGGAGGTCAGCTGCGGCCATGGCGGTGGCGCCTCGTATCTGATGCGAACACTGCAACCCGCGTCCTACACCGGCACCGACCTGAACGCGGCCGGCATCGAATTCTGCCGCGACCGGCACCGGTTACCGGGGTTGACATTCGTCCAGGCCGACGCAGTGTGTCTACCCTTCGGCGATGAAGAGTTCGACATCGTCGTCAACGTAGAAGCATCGCACTGCTATTCGGACCTCATGCAATTCCTCACCGAGGTCCATCGGGTACTCCGCCCCGGTGGCTATTTTCTCTACACCGACCTGCGCCGCCGCGACGACATCGACGCGTGGCAATCCGCGCTCGCGGGTTCTCCCCTGCGCGAGGTCTCGAGCACGACCATCAACGAGGAGGTGCGACGCGGCCTCGAACTCAACTGGCCATCGCTACTCAGCCGGATCCAAGACCGCCTGCCACCATTGGAGATACTGCATCGGATGGCGGCCAGCGTTGCGGGCGGTCCGGGGTCGATGACCTATAACAATCTCGAATCAGGCGAGTACGCGTACCGCCTGTACAGCTTTGTCAAAGACTGATCGGTCCACGGCCGTCAGCCGACCCCCAATTCCCGGACCGGATCACTGCCGTCCCAGTCGGCGGCCTGTGCGCGCACGTAGGAGGCCATGCCGGCCGAGGCCTCGGTCAGCTCCATGATCTCGACGATCGAGGCACCGGCCGGCGGTTCGAAGTAGGCGAAACGCACACCCTCCCCCTCGCCGCCGGACCACACCTGAGGCCAGCCGGCCTCGGCGAGCCTGGTCATCGCGGCATCGAAATCGGCTGTCCAGTAGGCGAGCTGGTGAAACCCCCCACCGGTGGTGGTGAGGAACTCGGTGAAGATGCTGGGCGTCTCGTCCAGTTGTTGGATCAACTCGACCTGCAGATCGCCACTGTTGGACAGCGCGAGTGACAGCTTCACCTCGCACGGCGCACCCCGGTAGGTCACCTGCTGCGGCAGGTCGCGGATCACGAACCACGGGCCGACACCCATCTTCAGCCATCCCGAAATTACGTCGTCCAGATCGGTGACCACATACCCGATCTGACGAACCGCTCCCGGTAGAACCTCGCTCACGCCGCCTCCATCTGTCCGTGCCGTCTCAACTGCACCGGCGAGCCTACCGAGAGCCGATTCTCACTAGACGAGAATTGCATTTCCAGTTATCGTCAACGACGTGTCAACACAGATTGCTCTGGCGCCCGAGATCTCGACGTGGCCCGACGCCGAACCCCAGCTGATCGGCAGCCGCTGCACCGACTGCACAGCCACCACCTTCCCGGCCCAGGCCCGCTGCCCCAAATGCTCCGGCGGCAACACCGAACAGGTGAACCTGCCCCGACGCGGCACCGTCATCGCCTGGACCACCCAGGGCTTCCCACCCGGCGCCCCCTACAAGGGACCCACCGGAAAGAACTTCGTCCCCTTCGGCGTCGGCCTCGTCGAACTCACCGACCACACCGGCCCCGTCATCCGCGTCGAAGGACGCCTCACCGAAAACGACCCGGCCAAGCTGCAATTCGGCATGGACGTCGAACTCACCATGATCCCGTTCACCACCGACGAAGAGGGCAACGAGATTGTCACCTTCGCCTTCCAACCCGTCTGAAAGGCCGCGCACATGACCAACGATGTAGCCATCATCGGCGTCGGCCTGCACCCGTTCGGCCGCTTCGACAAGACCGCGATGCAGATGGGTGCCGAGGCAATCCAATTCGCGCTGGAGGATGCCGGCCTGCAGTGGAAGGACATCCAGTTCGGATTCGGCGGCAGCTATGAGGTGTCGAACCCGGATGCGGTCACCCGCCTGGTCGGGCTGACTGGCATCACCTTCACCAACGTGTTCAATGCCTGCGCCACCGCGGCCAGCGCCATCCAGCAGACCGCCGACACCATCCGACTGGGCAAGTACGACATCGGCATCGCTATCGGCCTGGACAAGCACCCGCGCGGTGCCTTCACCGACGACCCGGCCAAGCTCGCTCTGCCGCAGTGGTATGCCGAGAACGGGCAGTTCGTCACCACCAAGTTCTTCGGGATGAAGGCCAACCACTACATCCACAAGCACAACATCTCCGAGGAGACGTTGGCGCGGGTGGCCAACAAGAACTTCCGCAACGGTGAGAAGAATCCGAATGCGTTCCGGCGCAAGGAGATCTCGGTCGAGGAGATCATGGCCTCCCCGGCGCTCAACTACCCGCTGCGCCAGTACATGTTCTGCGCCCCAGACGAAGGCGCGGCCGCGGTGATCATGTGCCGTGCCGACATCGCACACAAATACACCGACAAGCCGGTTTACGTGCGGGCCAGCGAGATCCGGACCCGGACCTTCGGTGCCTACGAGGTGCATGCCACCTCGGCGCCACTCGATGAGGATCCCTCGCCGACGGTCTATGCGGCGAAGGCCGCCTATGAGGCCGCAGGCATCGGCCCCGAGGACGTGGACATCGCCCAGCTCCAGGACACCGATGCCGGCGCCGAGGTGATCCACATGGCCGAGACCGGGTTGTGTGCCGACGGCGAGCAGGAGAAGCTGCTGGCCGACGGCGCCACCGAGATCGGTGGATCGATCCCGGTCAACACCGACGGCGGGCTGATCGCCAACGGCGAGCCCATCGGCGCGTCGGGCCTTCGGCAGATGCACGAGCTGGTGCGACAGCTGCGCGGTGAGGCGGGCGAACGCCAGGTGCCCGGCAACCCCCGAGTGGGCCTGGCCCAGGTCTACGGTGCGCCGGGCACAGCCTCGGCAACCATCCTCTCGCTCTAGTTCGAGCAGACGTGAATGTCCCCCGCGACCATCGGTTCGGGGGACATTCGCGCCTGTTCGGGCAGAGACGGGCCTCAGGCCGGCAGTTCCAGCGGCTGCGGTTCACCTTCCAGCCGGCGCAGCCAGTCCTCGCAGAACTTCAGCACCTCGGCGTGACCTGCCGTCATTCCGAGCGCCTGCTCCATGACCATCACCCGCGACACACTGGCCGCGATGAACGTCCACACGATGGGCGGCACCTCGGACGCCTCGACGCCGTACCGCTGCAATGCCCCGTCGATCGCCTTGGTTTCCGCCTCGCGGAACATTTCCGCGTAGCGGCCGATCTCGGCCCGCAGCGCCGGTCGGTGGTTGGCAAGCCCCGTCATCTCCATCGTCAAGCGCGTAGCGCTCGGGTCGATGCCGAACCGCCACAGCGCCCACAGCGGCTGCGGCGAGTTCAGAGCCTCGGCCTGCGCGGCCAACCCCTCCTCGGCCCGCCGCACGAACACGGCCAGGAACAGGTCGTCCATGGTGCGGAAGTAGTAGTGCACCAACTGGGGCTTGAGACCAGCCCGCTCGGCCACCCGGCGGGACGTGACCGCGACGTACCCCTCCTCGATCATCAGCGCCTCGGCTGCGTCGAGCAGCACGACTCGGTTCTTCGCGTCCGGCGCCCCGATCCTTCGCGCCGATGCCATACCCGGTCCTCCTCACGACATGTCCCCGACAACGTCTGGCTGATCGTAACCACCGCCCGGCCAGGTGATCTTGACCACGACTCTAACGCCATGCTAAGCAGGTGCTCAGCAATTTTCGAAAATTCTTCGCACGGTGCAGCCCGTCGCGAAACCACCGCAGCGCATATCGATTTCGGGAGGCAGCGCACATCATGAGTGATTCCGGCACGACCAACTACGACACAGTCGACTATTTCACCGACCAGTCGCTGGTCCCCGACCCACACCCCTACTTCGACCACCTGCGCAGCAAGTGCCCGGTCGTCACAGAACCGAACTACGGCGTCATGGCCATCACCGGATTCGAGGAAGCCACCACGGTCCTCAAGGACACCGAAACGTTCTCGTCCTGCATCGCGGTGGCCGGACCGTTCCCGCCACTGCCGTTCACGCCCGAGGGCGACGACATCACCGAGCAGATCGCCGCCCACCGCTCCCAGATGCCGATGTTCGAGCACATGGTCACCATGGATCCGCCCGATCACACCGACGCCCGCTCCCTGCTCAACCGGCTGCTGACACCGCGCCGGTTGAAGGAGAACGAGGACTTCATGTGGCGGCTGGCAGACCAGTGTCTCGATGATTTCATCGCCGACGGCAAGTGTGAGTTCCTCAGCGCCTACGCAAAGCCCTTCTCCCTGTTGGTGATCGCCGACATGCTCGGCGTGCCGGAGGAAGACCACGAGGAGTTCCGCACGGTGCTGGGCGCCCCCCGCCCGGGAGCTCAGGTCGGCTCGCTCGACGGCGATCTCGTTGCCAGCAACCCGTTGGAATGGCTCGACGAGAAGTTCATCAGGTACCTCGAAGACCGGCGGAAGGACCCCCGCGACGACGTGCTGACGGCACTCGCCACGGCGAACTACCCGGACGGATCCGTACCGCCTGTCATCGAGGTGGTTCGGTCGGCGACCTTCCTGTTCGCAGCCGGACAGGAGACCACCACCAAGCTGCTCTCGGCCTCGCTGCGGGTGCTCGGCGACCGCCCCGACATCCAGCAGGCCCTGCGCGACGACCGAAGCCGCATCCCGACCTTCGTCGAGGAGGCCCTGCGGATGGACGCCCCGGTCAAGAGCCAGTTCCGGTTGGCCAAGAAGAACACCAAGCTCGGCGACATCGACGTTCCCGCCGGCACCACCATGATGGTGTGCCCGGGCGCGGTGAACCGCGACCCGGTCCGCTTCGAGGACCCGCACACCTTCAGCCTTGACCGCAAGAACGTGCGTGAGCACATCGCGTTCGGCCGTGGCGTGCACAGCTGCCCGGGCGGCCCGCTGGCCCGCGTCGAGGGCCGGGTGTCGCTGGAGCGGATCCTGGACCGCATGGCCGACATCGCCATCGACGAGGACTTCCACGGCCCCGCCGACGACCGTCGCTACACCTACGAACCCACCTTCATCCTGCGCGGGCTCACCGAGCTGAACATCACGTTCAAGCCGCTGCGCTGACCCCACCGCCCGACAGACGATTCCCCGGATCTCGTCTTCGCCGTATTTGCTATTCTCCGATTGCGAGAATGACAATCTCGCTGGCGAAGACGAGATTCCGGTTTCGGCCCGGTGAAGCCTGGTCTCGTTCTATAGTCAGCCGACCAGTGCCGATCCGTGGAGGTGCCTGTGAAGTCCAGCTTGATCCGTATGGCGATGAGCGCCGCGCTCGGGTTGGGGACCGCAATCGCATTGGCACCGCCGTCGCAGGCCATGTACTTCGGCAACTACAGCCTCAACATCCCCGATCGCAGGGACTTCCACACCTGGATCTGGTCTGCGATCACGCCGTGCCGCGACCCGGGGTCCGACGTCCGGCAGCACGACTGCATTTCGATCGTGGCAATCCCGCAGCCGGTGGCCAAGGCATTCTCCGGCCGTGGCAACGCAAGACTGGTAGACGGTCGCTACACCTTGACGGTCGATGATCCCTTCGGCCTGCGGTGCGGGGACATCTACTACGGGCCGACCATCCCGACCCACGACGTCTACTCGTGGGATGCGAACACACTCGCGGGCGAGATGGTCTCCTCGTTCGATGCCGGCTGCGACGGCGCTCCCGGTGGCGCCTTCACCTACCCGTTCACCCTGACGAGGATGTGACCGATGCGCCATCTGACGAGCCGAGCTTTGTCCATCGTGACAGCCGCCACGCTGGCCGCCGGCGCAATCGCCACGGCCACACCGGCATTCGCCGACGATCCGCTGCCGCCCGGACCACCGCTGCGCCACGTGCAGTACACCGTGACCGCCGACGCCCCGTACTGGGCGCACATCTACTACCGCGACAGCGAGCCCGCGATCTTCTCGGACTACAGCCACAATCCGTACCAGTTCAGTCCGCGGGCCGATGTGGATATCGCGCCGGACAAGCCGTGGGTGTTCGACGCCATGCTGGCCGATCCGGACCTGTGGGCCATGGTCCTGGTGCAGAGCGGTGAGTCACCGAATCTTCCGACCCCTGGGTTCAACTGCAAGCTGGCGGTCGACGGTGTGGTGGTCAAGACCAACAGCGGCCCCAAGGGCGCGTTGTGTTCGATCCGGAACTGGTAATCCGCAGTTCCACTACAGAAACGTCAAAATGCCTGAGGGCGACGCCGATCGCGTCACCCTCAGGCATTTCTCGAAGTCTTCGGCTCAGGCGTCGCCACGAAGCCAGCGCGTCTCACCGTTCATCGGGACACAGCTCAGGAACAGTCCATCCGGGGCCTGCGCCACCGAGTTCTGCTCGTTGATACACAGGCTGTTCTCGTCGCGGATGCCCACCATCGGTGGAGACCGGAACCACCGCGGCTCGTAGCGCCGCGGGGAGCCGCAGAACACCAGTCGTCCCCACCCGTTGCGCGCGTCGACCCCGAACACGTAGTACGAGGTGTTGTCGCACGGAGCGCCGAGCACAGCGTTCGGGTTGATGCCCGGCGTGCAAAACGCGTCATTACATGTCTGCGGTCCCGCGTTTGCCTGCGGGGCAGCCAGCATCCCGGCGACAATCATTGAAGCGGTCGCCATCACCGTCACACGCACGTTGCTACTTTCGCATAGCTGGAAATTAAACTCTCAGTTTTGGAGAATATTACTACGACGAGACCGCCGCAGCTCGCCACGGGCAGGCAGCATGACGGTCTACCCCGACCGAATTCATCGTGGACCAGGCATTGATAGTGATATTCTCCGAAACTGAGAACAGGGCTACCACCTCGTCAGGTCGGCCAGAAGGAGCGTTCATGTCAGTCTCCCGGGTAAGCGCTGCCACGTTGGCCATCGCCGCCGCGGCAACCGTCGGCCTCAGCAGTGCCGCCCCTGCCGTCGCCGGCGAGCAATGGGGCATCAACGGCACCTTTGCCACGTCCTCCAACGGCGAGTGGGCGAAGGTCAACGATCGCTATGAGAACCAGCCCCCGGTTCGCAGCAACTGGACAGTCTCGACCCAGTGCATCTCCCCCACCGAGTGCAGCGGCACGGTGAACAGCGACGCGGGATGGACAGCACCGATCTACACGACGAACGGTCTCTGGTACATCAAGCGGGTCATACCCAATTGGCGGTTCTGCGCGGACGGCACGCCCGTCGAGGGCATGCAGATCTACCGGATCTACCCGGTGGGCTTCGACGGCCACACGGACTTGACCTCATCCGAATACACCGGCGAAGACGTGACCATCGGGCCCAGCGGCTCGTGTGGACGCAACCAGTCGCCGGAGGTCCGGATGCCGTTCTACATGAGGCCTGCCTAGCCGAGAACCGAATAGAGACAAAAGAACTGGCCCCGGGCTATTGCCCGGGGCCAGTTCTTTTCCTAACGCTCTAGGTCGGCATCAGGTCCTGCCACGACTTGGGCGTGGACACCAGATCCGTCTGCTTGTACAGATTGCCGTCGCTGCCCATGTACTCGCCGGTGCGCGGGTTGTACTTGGCAATCCCCACCGACGGCCCGTTTCCGGCACCGCCGTTGAAAGCGCTCGGTGCCGCGCCGGGTTGCGCGGGCAGCGGAAGCTCAGGCGCGTCGGGAAAAACTCCCTGCCCATGCGGGACCGGCGGAAGCTCGGTGAACTGCGGCTGGTCCGCCGCCGGCAGCGGAACCGCGTTGGGATCTCCCGCCGGTGGCGGTGGCACACCGGGCACCGGTGGCTCGAGGTACAACGGCCGCCCCGGCAGCAGCGGGCCCGGCCCCGTACCGGCGAAGCTCGGTGCCGGCTGCGGTTCAGGTGCCGCACCCGGTGGTGGAGCGGTCACGCCCGGCGGCAACGGGGTGCCTTGAAGCGGGCCGAAGATGTGCTCATCGGGCAGCACCCGAGAGTCCGGGGGCACGCCCTGGGCGATCAGGCTGGGGTCCAGCGGGTACGGCCCGAGCGCATGCTGACGCTGTGCGATCGGTTGAAATCCCCTTGGGTCGTTGCACAATTCGACCGTGGGCGCCCGCTTGCCCGGATGCTCCATACACGGGTAGTTGCGCGCACCGCGCACACCGATCGGGGAATCCTGTGGCAACTTGCAGTAGATGTTGTCCGGGGTGTCGATCACCGTGGTGTCAGCCGGGGAGCGCCAGGCAGACGGCGGCAGGAACCCCACCGTGCAGGTCGGCGGATCACCCAGACCCAACGAGAAGTCGGCCATCGGCAGGCCGCTCGTATTGTTCGTCGGCGCATACGTCTGCAGCTGAGCGACATACGGCGGCAACAACACCAGCAGCTGCTCGATCGACGGGTTGTAGGTGAGTGCGATCTGGCCGAAGGTGCTCAGGTTCGCCAGCAACAGCGGCAAGGTCGGCTTGATCTGATCGAGCAGCTTCGTGGTCTCCTGGGCGAATCCAGGACCGTTGCGCAGCAGCGATCGGATCTCGGGATCGTTGTCGGCAACCTGCCCGGTGATACCGGCCAGGCTGGCCGCCCAGGTCTTGATCGAATCGGTGGTCTGGGCTTGCGCATCGAGGAAGGGCTTGCCATCGTCGATCAACGCGCGTGTCTGGTCCGAGACCGCATTTGAGTCCCTGGTGATCGTCGAAGCCGAGTCGAGCAGCGAACCGAAGTCGTAGCCGGTGCCATTGAACGCGTTATAGGACTCGTCGAGCAGCTGACTCAGCTTGTCCTTCGGGATGGTGTCCACCAGTGCGCTGAGCTGATCCAGCATCGGACCGACCTGCTGCGGAATCTTGGTGTTCGACATCGCGATCACCGAGCCATTGTCCAGGTAGGGCCCGGAGTCCGTGCGCGGCAACAACTCGACGTACTGCTCGCCGACCGCCGACATACTGCGGACCTCAGCGGCCAGGTCGGCGGGCACCTTCGGAGAGCGGTCGAGGGACAGCGTCGCCTCGGCACCCTTGTCGGTCAGCTCGACCGAGGTGACCTTGCCGATCTGGGACCCGCGATAGGTGACATTGCTGAACTGGTAGAGGCCGCCGGTCGCCGGCAGTTCCATCTTCACCGTGATGCGACCGATACCGAGCAGCGTCGGCACCTGCATGTAGGCGAACAGCATGACTGCCACACCGACGACCGAGGCGACGGTGAACAGAATCAGCTGGGTCCGGATGAAGCGGGTGAGCATTTATCCGCCACCCCCTGTCGGTGGAGTAGGTGCAGTGGGTGCCGGCGGTTGATCGTTGGGGGCCGAACCACCTTGAGGCGCATAAGGTCCCGCGAAGATCGACGTCGAACCGCTGGACGGGGCCACTGGCTGCGGCGCACCCCCGGGCATGGTGAGCGGTGCCGGTGGCGCCACCGGCAGTACCGGGCCTGAATAGGTGGGAGCCGGGAGATCCGCTGGCGGCGGCATGTTCGGCGCGTCCGGCTCCTCCGGGAACGCATCCGGCGGCGGTGGATTGACCCCGGTCTTGAGCGGGTCGTAGGTGTAGTTCAGGTAGTTCGGATCGCCAGGCACCGGAACGTTTTGCGCGTCCCCATCTTCCCAGCGGGTACCCCGCATCAAGCTGCGCTTGAGGTGCGGGATGGTCATGTCGAAGTACGCGAACAGGTTGTAGTAATCACCGCGGATGGCACGGTCCATAAATATCTGGGTGAACGGGAAATGCGGAGCGTATTCGAGCACCGCATCGAGTTGCGGCCCGACATTGGCCAGGGCCTTGAGCGCAGGTTCCAGGTTCTTGAGGTTCCGAACCAGATCGGCCTGCGAATCGTTGGCCAACTGGTTGGCGGTGGCACTGAACGTCCCCAGCTTCTGAAGCGCGGTGGTGAACCTGGGCCGTTCTTTGATCAACACATCGAGCGCCGGCGGGATCTTCTCCAGCGCCCGGGTGATGACATCACGTTTGCCCGGCGAAGGTCGAGGCCAACTGGTTCAGCCCCTGGATGGACGCAACGATGTTGTCGCGCTGGGCATCGAGGGCTCCGACGAACGTATCCAGTCGGGTGAGCAGGTCACGGAAGTCGGCCTCACGCCCGTTGAGCGCGGCGCTGAAGTTATGGATGACGTCACCCATTTGCCCCAGCCCGCCGCCGTTCACCACGGCGGCCAGCGAGGACAGCGTCTGCTCGGTCGTCGGGTAGGTCGACGAGTTGTTGAGCGCGATCGTGGCTCCCGGAGCGAGTTTTCCCTCGGGGGTCTGGCCGGCCGGCGGGTTGATCGCCAGATGCATAGACCCCAGCAAGCTGGTCTGTCCGACGCTGGCCACCACGTTGGCCGGCACCACAACTCCAGGCTTCACCGAGAATTCGACATCGGCGTGCCAGTCCTTCACTGACAGCGCGCGCACGCTACCGATGACGACATCGTTCATCATCACCGGCGAATTCGGCTCCAGGGTAGCCACATTCGCAATCTCGACGTGGTAGACGCTGGAGTCCGCACCCCTGCCGACGGCCCCCGGCAGGGGCAGCGAGTTGACACCCTGGAAGGCACACCCACTGGTGGTAAGCGCGACGCAGGATCCGGCGGCGATTGCCAGACGCAGCGGCTTTCCCCTGATCATGCTGGTGGTGTCCCTTCTGCCGGCGCCGGCGCCGGCGCTTCGGCGGGCAATGGGCCCGGCGCGGGCCCGGGCGGCGGACCAGCCTGTCCTGCAGCCGGATTGAGCATGTCCGACACGGTGTTGTGCATGTTGGGCGGGTAATAGTCCCCACCCGGCAGCAGCTGCTGAGCCCCTGGCGGCGGCTCATCCGGCCCCCGGCCGGTGAACGGTGGAGGCGGTTCGGGACCCGGGTTGTAGGCCGAGATCGCCGGCGGGACATCGGGTGCGCTCGGCGACCCACCCTCACCGCCGGGCGCCAGACCCGGCTCTGAGTAAATGATGTTCTCGGGTTTCGCCGATGGCATCAGGTACGGGTCGATCGGGAACGGCAGGTGATTGAAATTGATCAGCCGTAGTGCCGGGCCCAGATACTGCGAGCACAGTTTCGCGGTCTCCGGTGCGGTCGTGTTCTCGACCGCACCGATGGCGCCGCAGATGAATTCGACCGGGTTGGAGAAGTTGTTCAACACGAACTGACCGACGGCGCTACCCGTGTCCGGGTTGTAGATGTTGTAACCGTTCATGAATGCGTTCGGCGCGACGTGCAGGAGATTCTCGATATGTATCTTGTTGTCGACCAGGTTCTGGGTGACATTGGCCAGCCGCTGCACCTGCTCGGAGGTCTGATCACGGGTTCCGGCAACGAATCTCTGTACGTCCACGACCGCCACCGACAGGTTCGTCAGGGCCGCATCAAGGTCTGACCGGCTGCCGTCGACGACGCTGGTCAGGGTGGCCAACCGATTCTGGAAGGACACCACCTGCTGGTTGCTGTCCCGCAATGCGGTGACGAACGTCTGCAGGTTCTTGATGATGTCGACGATGTTGCCGCTGCCCTCGGCCAGGACCCGGGCAACGCCGGACAGCTGCGAAATGGTCTGGCGCAGTTTGTCACCGTTGCCGGCCATCGCGTCGGCCGTGCTGTTGATGAACCGGGACACCGACGTGCCGTCCACACCGCTCTGCGGTCCCAGGTCGGACGAGAGCCGCATCAGCTGCTCCTTGACCTGATCCCACTCCACCGGAACGGCGGTGCGGTCCAAGCCGATGACCGCGTCATCGGGCAGTGTCGGGCCACTCGACCGGTAGGCCGGCGCAAGTTGCACATAGCGTGCGGCCACCAAGTTCTGGGCCACGATGACGGCTTTGGCGTCCGCGGGGATCGGCACGTCATGGTCGACCTTGAGGGTCACCCGAGTCTGGGTGCCCTCGGGCTTGATGGACTCGATCGTGCCGACCTTGACCCCGGAGACCCGGACGTCGTCACCCGGGTAGACGCCGGTGGCCGAGGTGAACATGGCGGAGATGGTCTTCTGGCCGAAGAAGCTCTGGCGCAACAACACTGCCGCGCCGACCACCAGCAACGCCACCAGCGCCACCGCCAGCCATTTACCGAGACGACTGCGGTTCATCAGCGTGAACCTCCGGGAATTCCGTTGTAGGGCCATGGGAATTCGGCGCGCGGCCCGGCATTGTCCGGCGGCTGGCCGGCGTTGGTTCCACGCCGGAACCCGAACGCGTAGTCCATGAACGGTTGGAGCAACTGGGCAGGCTGCAGGTTGGGAACGTAGGCGTTGTAATACGCCCCGTTCGCCAGCGTTTCGGCCTGGGACAACTGGAACTTGTTCATATTCGGCAGGGCCTTGGTGATGTTGTCGCGATTACGTTCCAGCATCGCGGTCACCGAGTTGAGCCGCTTGAGCGTCGGCGCCAGCTGCGCCTCGTTGTCGGCGACGAGGCCCGAGAGCTGTTGCGAGACAGCCGCAGTGTTGGCCAGCAGATCGACGATGGCCTGACGCCGGTCGTTGAGCACGCCGAGCAGATCATTGGCGTTGAGGATCAACGTGTTCAATTGATCGCTGCGCTGCGACAGCACCACGGTCACGTCGCTGGCACTCTTGAGCAGGCTGGCAAGACTCTCGTTGCGGCCGTTGATCGATTTCGACAACCGGCTCAGGCCGTCGAATGTCGGCCCGAGCTTGGGAGCCACCTGGTCGATGGTGGCCGACAGCGTGTCCAGCGACTGGTTCAGCGACGCCGTGTCGGTACCCGCCGAATTGGTGGTCAGGTCACTGACCGCGTCGGTCAGCGAGTACGGCGACGACGTGCGCGACGTGGGGATCACGTCGGTGGTGCGCAGCGTCCCGGCGCCATCGGACTCCAACGTCAGCACCCGCTCACCCAGCAGTGAACCGGTGCGGATGTGCGCGGTGGTCAGCGACCCCAGAGGGTACTTGCCCTCGGTGGTGAAGGTGACCAACGCGTCGCCGTTCTGCAGCGACACGTCGGTGACCGCACCGATCTTGATGCCCGACAAGGTGACGTCGTTGCCGGCGGCGATCCCGCCGGCCTCGGTGAACAATGCCTGATGACGCACCGAGGAGGCCCATTGCTGGAGCCGCTCCGGCTGTAGCCCGACGGCGATGATGAGCATCATCAGCACGACGCCGATGAAACCCGCCTTGATCAGA
Source organism: Mycobacterium sp. 48b (assembly GCF_048282725.1). Taxonomy (NCBI): domain Bacteria; kingdom Bacillati; phylum Actinomycetota; class Actinomycetes; order Mycobacteriales; family Mycobacteriaceae; genus Mycobacterium; species Mycobacterium sp. 48b. The sequence goes on along the minus strand of NZ_JBLVUL010000001.1, from coordinate 2,826,362 downwards.
TTTGATTCGCGGTACTTAAGCATCAGGGCTCCGCGCACCTCCCGCCTTCTTGTTTGATCATCGGGAAGTGCGCAGTGCGCCCCTGTAGATCGGTGACACGGATACCAAGTCCGCAGATGTAGTACATGATCCAGCTGCCGTAGGAACCCAGCCGGGCCAGTTTGCGGAAGTTGTCAGGGGCTTTCTGCAGGCCCCGGTCCAGGACGATCTGATGGTCATCGAGCAACGGCGCCAGCCGGTTCATCTGATCGACGGTGCCCTTGAGCGGAGGACGCGCCTCGGTGAGCAGGCTTGCAAGCGAGGCCGTCCCGTTGTCGAGCTGGGTCACCGCAGTACCTAACGGGTCGCGATCCTGCGACAAGCCGCTGATCAACTGCTCGAGACGGTCGACCGTTCCGTCGAACTTCTTACCGTCCTTGGCCAGCGTTCCGACCACCGAGTTCAGGTTGTCGATCAGCTGCTGGATCACCTGGTCGTTGTTGGCCAACGTGTTCGAGAACGAGGAGGTCTTGCTCAGCAGCGAGTCCAGGGTGTCGCCTTGCCCTTGGAAGATCTGAATCAGCGAAGAGGTCAGCGCATTGACGTCCTGGGGGTTGAGCCCCTGGATCACCGGGCGCAGGCCGCCGAGTAACAGATCGAGGTCCAGAGCACTTGCGGTGCGGTCCTTGGGTATCTGGGACCCGGCCGGCAGCAGCTTGGTCGACCCGGGGCTGTCGATCAGTTCCAGGTAGCGGTCCCCCACCAGGTTCAGGTAGCGCACCGCGACGTTGGTGCTGGTGGTCAGCGCAACGCTACGGTCGGTGTCGAATTCCACCTTCACGGACTTGTCCGGTTGCAGCGAAACGCTTTTCACCGTGCCAACCCGGACACCGGCAACGCGCACCGAGTCCCCGGATTCCAACCGTGAGGCGTCACCGAAGATCGCCGAGTAACCCGAGTAGGAGCCGCCGCGGTATTCCGAGAACGTCATGAACAGGAAGGCCGTCAGGACGGCCATCACCACCGCGAAGGACGCGAACTTGATGAATGTGCTTCTGCCGCGCTTCATCCTGGTTGTCCCGTCTGCATGGTGTTACGTGGCGGGCCGTCCAGCGGACCGAACAGGATCTGCTTGAGCCCGTCGGAGTTGAGGAGGATGCCCTGGTTGCCGTACTTCCACGGGTTGGCGTTGGTGTCGGTGACGAGGTACTTGGCCTTGTTTCCGAATCCGATGTACGGCAGGCCCATGCACTGCGGACCGCCCTTGGCTGCCACCTTGGGGAGGTTGGAGGGGTAGCGGTAACGCTCGATGCCCAGCGTGAACGCCACGTTAACCACGACCCCGGGTTCCATCTGCGGTGGCTGGTTGAGGAGGTACAGCATGCCTTTGAGACCGCACTCGATACCGGGTGCGTACTCGTTGAGGAGATCGGTGGTGGGCGCCAACAGTTTCAGCGTGGTGCTGAGTGCCTGCCGGTTGCCGCCGATGACGTCGTTGCCGGCGTCGGCCAGGCCGATCGAGCTGACCAGGAAGTTGTCGAGATTCTGCTGCTCGGCCACGATGCTGTCGCTGAGCCGGTTGGTGTTGTCGACCGTCTTCAGCAGATCGGGTGCCGCGTCACCGTAGGCCTTCGACACGGCAGCCATGCTCTCGATGTCGCCCGTGAGATTGGGCAGGCTGGGCTCGATCTTCTTCAGCACCGCATCGAAGTCGGACAGGGACTGCCCCATGGCCTCGCCGCGCCCGGAGAAGGCTGACGACAGCGCGCCCAAGGTCTCGTTGAGCTTGGCCGGGTCGATCTTGTTCAACACATTGGTGAGTTGCTGGAAGACCGTGTTCATCTCGACGGTCACGTGGTCGCCCTGCAGGGTCTGGCCCGGACGGAGCTTGTCGGCGGAGGGGTTCTCCGGCGCGACGAGTTGGACGTACTTGGCGCCGAACACGGTGGTCGAGGCGATATCGGCCTGAACATTGCCGGGGATCAGTCGCAGCTGCGCCGGGTTCATCGCCAGGTGAAGTACGGCCTTGCCGTCGGGGCGCTGCTCGATCGAGCTGACGGTGCCGACCTGCACCCCCCGCATCTTCACCTTGGCGTCCGGGTTCATCACCAGGCCGGCCCGATCGGAGATCAGGGTGACTGGCTCGGTCTTGGTGAAGCTGCCGCGGAACAGCGCGACCGCCAAGCCGAAGATCAGGCCGATGGCAACCACGGTGGCCAATCCGGCCAGTGGCCGCGCGGAGCCCCGCGCACCGAAGCTGCGTCCGGGGCGGGCCGCCACCGGCGAGGCGCTACTTGTCGTTTCGGACCGGTGGGCTGGGCCCGGTCCAACGTTTCGTGTCAACTCTTCTCCCTAACCCGACAGGTTGAAGTTTCCGTTGGAGCCGTAGACGGACAGTGACACCAGCAGGGTCACCGAGACCACGACGATCAGCGAGGTACGAACGGCGTTGCCGACCGCGACCCCGACTCCGGATGGCCCGCCAGAGGCGAAATAGCCGAAGTAGGTGTGGATCAGCAGGATGGTGATGGCCATCAGGACGGCCTGCAGGAACGACCACAGCAGGTCGATCGGATTGAGGAACGTCGTGAAGTAGTGGTCGTACAGACCACCGGACTGGCCGAGCAGCACCACGGTGGTGAATTGGGAGGCCAGGAAGGACAGGATCACCGCGATCGCGTACAGCGGGGTGATGGCGATCATCCCGGCCACGATGCGGGTGGACACCAGGTATTCGACGGGGCGGATCGCCATGGCTTCCAGCGCATCGATTTCCTCGTTGATCCGCATCGCGCCGAGCTGGGCGGTGACACCGGCGCCGAAGGTGGCGGCCAGGCCGATACCGGCCACCACGGGCGCGGCGATGCGCACATTGATGAAGGCGGCCAGGAATCCGGTCAGCGCCTCGATGCCGATGTTGCCCAGCGAGGAATAGCCCTGGATGGCGAGCACGCCACCGGTGGCCAGGGTCAGGAACCCGACGATCACCACCGTGCCGCCGATCATGGCCAAGGTGCCTGCACCCATCGAGATCTCGGCGATCAGCCGGACCAGTTCCTTGCGGTAGTGCATGGCCGCGTGCGGGGTGCCGGCCAATGCCTTGAGATAGAACAGCGTGTGATCGCCGATCCGGCTCAGCGTCGACACCGGCTTGTTGAACTGCTTGGTCACCCGTGGATAGGTCGACCGCAGGATCGTCATCGTTCCCATTGCGTCCCCTGCCTCAGTGCGCCGTCATGCGGATACCGATGGCCGTGACGACCACATTGATCACGAACAACGCCATGAACGCGTACACCACCGTCTCGTTGACCGCGTTGCCCACCGCCTTGGCGCCGCCGCCGCTGATGGTGAGTCCGCGGTAGCAGGCCACCAGCCCGGCGATCAGACCGAACAGTGCCGCTTTGACACACGAGATGATCACCTCGGGCACCCCGGTCAGCAGCGTGATCCCGGCCGCGAACGCACCCGGGTTCACATCCTGGATGAACACCGAGAACACGTAGCCGCCCAGGATGCCGATGATCACCACCAGACTGTTGAGCAGCAGCGCCACCAAGCCCGAGGCCAACATCCGCGGGGTCACCAAGCGCTGGATCGGGTTGATGCCCAGCACCTCCATCGCGTCGATCTCTTCACGGATGGTGCGCGATCCCAGATCGGCACACATCGCCGTCGCCCCGGCTCCGGCCACGATCAGCACGGTGACCATCGGGCCGAGCTGGGTCACCGCGCCGAACGCCGCGCCGGCGCCCGACAGGTCCGCCGCACCCAACTCGCGAAGCAGGATGTTCAACGTGAAGCTCACCAGCACGGTGAACGGGATCGCGACCAACAGCGTCGGCGCCATCGACACCCGTGCAACGAACCAGCACTGCTCCAGGAACTCCCGTCCCTGGAATGGCCGCTTGAAGACGAACCGGAAGGCGTCCAGCGACATCGCGAACAACGCCCCGACTGCCTGCATCGGCCCCGAGAGGTTGCGTAGCGAAACTCCGGTCGTCCATTTATCCGCCATGAGCGCTCCTGTCCCGGCTGGTGGCTGCCGACACCGCGGTCGGTGCGCCGATGTTAGGTGCTTGACCGTGCCGGCGCTCGAACAGCTCTGGTACGTACTGTGCGGCCTGCCGCCCCTGCTGGGTCATGCCGCAACCTCGGACCCGGCGCGTGCCAACCGGCCGGCCGGGAGGCAGAACTTGACTGAATCCAATTGGGGTGCAAGGCCTTTCATTTGCGCGGCGTCCCGCGAGCCGTTCGGCTCGACCGTGACCGGCAAATACGGAGTGCGCTCGGACATCTGACGCACCTCCTGCTTCCTGCGGATCTTGCTGATTTCACCGGACCTACCGGTGAAGCCGGACAGACTCGTCCCCATGACCGCCCCCCGACCGCCTGATGCTATCCGACAGGCGATCTGTCGCGAGGGCAAATAACGTAGAACTTGCTCCGGTAGTTGACAATTGGGGCGGGATTCGACGAGCGGTCGCACCGCGCAGCCGAATTTGTCGTGGGCGGCGATGGCGGCCGCCGACGACAGACGGATGGCGCTGATGACGATCAAAGGCATTGCGACGGCTGCCTAGGTGACAGCGCCGGCGGTCTTGAGTTCGATGATGCGATCCCAGTCCAGGCCGAGTTCGCCCAGGATGTCGTCGGTCTGCTCGGCGAAACCCGGTGCCGGACCAGTGCTCGGCGCCGTGACGTCGAACTGCACCGGGTTGGCCACCAACTCGAGCTCGCCGGCCTGAACCAGGTACTCGTTGGCCCGGATCTGAGCATCCTGTGCGGCCTGCAGGGTGTCCTGCACCGGGGCCCACGGACCGGCCAGCGTGGCGAATCGCTCGCTCCACTCTGGCAAAGTCCGCTTCTTCATCGCCTCGGTGAGGATCTCGACCGCGTCGGGTGTGTTCTCGGCGAACGATTCGGCAGTGGCGAATCTCGGGTCGTCGATGTAGTCCTCGAGATCCATGTGCCGGCAGACGTCGGCCCAGAACTTGGTCGGCTGCATCATCACGAACGAGATGTAGCGGTCGTCCGCAGTGCCGTACAACCCGACGAGCGGGTTGATCGGTGACCCGTGCACTCCGGGTGGTGGCGTCACCATCAGTTGGTTCAGGTGCTGGGTGAGCGCCACGGTGTGGCCCATCGACCACAGGCCGCTGCCCAGCAGTGAGACGTCCACGATCGAGGGCTCGCCGGTGCGCTCCCGCTTGAACAACGCCGCGGTGATGCCGCCGGCCAGGTTGGTGCCCGAGATGGTGTCTCCATAGGCGGGCCCGGGCGGCGCGATCATTCCCTCCATTCCCGCAGGCGTGATCGTCGCTGCGGTACCGGCCCGGCACCAGAACGCGGTCATGTCGTAGCCACCCTTGACCGACTCCTCGCCTCGGGGGCCGAGAGCGCTGCCCCGGGCGTAGATGATCTTCGGGTTCACCGCACGGATGTCGTCGACGTCGATGCCGAACTTCTGCCGGTGTCCCGGCAGGAAGCTGGTGAGGAACACGTCGGCCTTCTTCGCCAGCTCGAGCAGGACCTCGCGTCCTTCAGGGACCGACATGTCCAGCCCGATGCTGCGCTTGCCGCGGTTGGCGTGCTCGATGTTCGGGTTGGGATCACCCTCGACGCGCAGCGGCCCGGTCTGACGCAGACCACGCTGCGGGTCGCCCGTGACGGCGTGCTCGACCTTGATGACGTCGGCGCCCCACTCCCCCAGGACGGCTCCGGCGGAGGGGACGAAGCCGTACATCGCGACCTCGAGGACGCGGACTCCTTGCAACGGGCCGGTCATGAGACGACTCGCGCGAACGTCTTGGACTCCATGAACTCCTCCAGCCCCGCGGTGCCCATCTCCCGGCCGATGCCCGACTGCTTGTATCCGCCGAACGGACTGTCGGGACTGAAGTAGTTGCCGCCGTTGATCGAGAAGGTGCCGGTCCGGATCCGCCGGGCCACGGCCAGTGCGCGGTCCTCGCTGCCGAACACCGCGCCGGACAGCCCATAGATCGAGTTGTTGGCGATCCGTACCGCGTCGTCGTCGTCTTCGTAGGCGATGACGGCCAGCACCGGTCCGAAGACCTCTTCCTGGGCGATCTCGCTGTCGGGGTCGACATCCGCCAGCAGCGTCGGCGTGTAGAAGTAGCCGGGGTCGACCTTCTCGCCACCGGTGACCAGGGTCGCCCCTGCTTCGACGGCGCGTTTGACCATGCCGTCGACCTTGTCGCGCTGCTTCTCACTGATCAGCGGCCCCATGTACGTCTTGGGGTCGGTCGGGTCGCCGTAGCGCACCAGGCCGAAGTTGTTCTTGATCAGCTCGACGATCTCGTCCTTGTGCTTCGCGGGTACCAGCAGGCGCGAGGTCAGCGCACAGCCCTGACCGGCGTGGGTGACCATACTGAACGCCGAGAACAGCGCGGCGGTGTTGAAGTCGGCATCGTCGAGGACGATCGCGGCCGACTTGCCGCCGAGTTCCAGGAACACCTTCTTCAAGGTCTCACTGGCCGCGGCCATGATGCGCCGCCCGGTCGGCGTGGAACCGGTGAAGGTGACCATGTCGACATCGGGGCTCGTGGTGAGCACGGCACCCACCTCAGGGTCGGCCCCCGACAGCACGTTGACGACGCCTGCCGGAATGTCGGTGTGGTTGGCGATCAGCTCGCCGAGCGCCAGCGTGACCAACGGAGTGTCCGGCGCGGACTTGAGCACGACGGTGCAGCCGGCGGCCAGGGCCGGAGCGAGCTTGGCCAGGGCCAGCTGGTTCGGATAGTTGTAGGCGATGATCGCGGCCACCACGCCGCCTGCTTCCTTCTCCACCCACCGGTGATGCTGCATGCCGCGGCTCTCGATGTTTCCGAGATCTTCGGTCAGCGGGTAGGTCTTGAGCAGCTCGGCGTAGTACCGCACGATGTCGATCGGACCGTCCAGCTGCGCACCGGCGCACAGCGCCGCGGTGGCACCCACCTCGGTGGTGGTCAGCGCGGCCAGCTCGTCACGATGCCCGATCAGGGCCCGGTGCAGTTGCTCCAGGCAATGGATCCGCAGTTCCGTGTTGGTGGACCAGTCGGTGTTGTCGAACGCCTGCCTGGCCGCAGCGACGGCCGCTTCGGCATCGGCGACCGTGGCGTCGGGCGCGAAGCCGAACACCTCGCCGGTAGCTGGATTGACGGAAGGAAACGTCCGCGGCGTCTCGCGCAGCTCTCCGCCGATCAACAACTTCCGGTCAGCCCGCTGTTCTTGCGCGATGGTCGGCGCTTCCTGCTGCATCATCCTCCTCAGGCGATTCCCTACTGTGATGGAAACTGCATTCTCATCACCGGCGAATCATACATTCGCTCGATGAGAACTCAAGTGAAAGCTAGATCAGCTAGTCATGCCCTATTCGCTGCGAATCCGCCATCGGTGCAGGCGGTGCGCGGGTTGGGCTCAGATCTTGCGGTGTATGCCGATCCGAGAGTACGGTTCTCATAATCGGAAGGATGATTCTTGACCCTTGAGAAAGCCCGGCTTCGCCCGGCGGCCGGAGAACTGTCATGAAAAATGCCGTTGTCACCGGAGGAGGTTCAGGCATCGGAGCGGCCATCGCCGCCCGATTGCGCGCCGACGGCCTCAACGTCGCGGTCCTCGACCTGCAGCCGTCGGATGACGAGTTCGCCCATGTGGCGGACGTGACCGACCGCGCCGCGGTCGACACCGCACTCAATGCCGTCCGCGCCCAACTCGGCCCGATCTCGGTGCTGGTCAACGCTGCCGGCGTCGACTGCTTCAAGCGCTTCACCGATGTCTCGTTCGAGAAGTGGCAGCAGATCATCGACGTCAACCTCAACGGCGTATTCCATTGCGTGCAGGCGGTACTGCCGGACATGCTCGAGGCGGGCTGGGGCCGCATCGTCAACATCTCGTCCTCGAGCACGCATTCGGGGCAGCCCTTCATGTCCCCCTATGTCGCGGCGAAGTCCGCGGTGAACGGCCTGACCAAGAGCCTGGCGCTGGAACTCGGCCCCAACGGCATCACGGTCAATGCAGTGCCGCCGGGCTTCATCGACACCCCGATGCTGCGGAAGGCCGAAGGCAAGGGCTTCCTGGGTGACACCGACCGACAGATCGAGCAGACCCCCGTGCGGCGGATGGGCAAGCCCGAAGACATCGCCGCCGCCTGTGCCTTCTTCGTCTCCGATGAGGCGAGCTACATCACCGGCCAGATCCTCGGCGTCAACGGCGGCCGTAACACCTGAGGCGCCCCGGCGCACCCGAAACATCATCAGCGAAAGGACAAATGCAGTGGGACGTGTAGAGGGCAAGGTCGCATTCATCACCGGCGCGGCACGTGGCCAGGGTCGGGCTCATGCGATCCGATTGGCCGAAGAGGGCGCCGACATCATCGCGGTCGACATCTGTAAGGACTACGACACCGTCGGTTACCCGATGGCGACGGCAGAAGACCTCGAGGAGACCAAGAACTTCGTCGAGAAGACCGGCCGGCGCATCGTCACCGCGCAGGCCGATGTGCGCGTCGAAAGCCAGCTGAAAGACGCACTCGACGCCGGCCTGGCCGAGTTCGGCAAGGTCGACATCGTCGTGGCCCAGGCCGGCATCGCCGCGATGAAGGGCCAGCCCGCGATGCAGGCCTGGACCGACGGCATCAACACGAACTTCGTCGGCACCATCAACGCCATCCAGGTCGCGCTGCCGCACCTCAAGGAGGGCGCTTCGATCATCGCGACCGCATCGGCCGCCGCGCTGATGGACGCCCACAACAAGCCCAACCCGGGCGCCGATCCGGGCGGCATGGGCTACATGATCTCGAAGCGGCTGATCTCCGAGTACGTGCACGCCCTGGCCACCGAGCTGGCGGTGCGCGGCATTCGCGCCAACGTCATCCACCCCACCAACTGCAACACCAACATGCTGCAGAGCGAGCCGATGTACCGCTCGTTCCGGCCGGACCTGGAGAACCCCACCCGCGCCGACGCCGAACCGGTGTTCGGTGTGCAGCAGGCGATGAAGGTCAACTTCATCGAGCCCGAAGACATCAGCAATGCGGTGCTGTGGCTGGCTTCCGAGGAGTCCCGTTTCGTCACCGGCATGCAGCTGCGCGTCGATGCCGGCGGCTATCTCAAGTGGTACGACTACCACGTGTGATGCGGTACCCATTGATTCGAGAGGAGTTGTCGTAGTGAAGGTTTCGGTCGATGCCAGTCGCTGCCAGGGGCACACCCTGTGCTCGATGATCGCGCCCGACTCGTTCGTCCTCGACGACGTCGACGGTCACGCGTCACCAGTTTCCGACGTGGTACCCGCGGATCAGGAAGACGCGGTCCGCGAGGCCGCGCACTCCTGCCCTGAGCAAGCCATCGTCATCGAAGATTGACGCAGACCGAAAGGCCAAGGGAGACAACGCCGTGAGTATCGACGATGTCACGACCGACGACGACCGTAAGAAGAACAACTACCACTTCGACCGGCACACCCCGGAGTATCGCGAGCAGTTCCAGAAGATAACCGAGGAGATGCAGTCCCGCTGCCCGATGGCGTGGACTGACGCCTACAACGGTCACTGGGTCGCTGCCGACAGCAAGCACGTGTTCGAGCTGGCCCGCTGCCCGGTGGTGTCCAACCACCACGACATCAGCGGCGAAACGCCCTACCAGGGCATCACCATTCCCAAGGCCAGCCGCGCCACCGTGGTGCGCGGCGGCATCCTGGAGATGGACGAGCCGGAGCACAGCGCCTATCGCGGCGCGCTGAACCCGTACCTGTCGCCGGCCGCTATCAAACGGTGGGAACCGTTCGTCGACGAAATCACCCGGGCTGCCCTCGATGAGCACATCGAGTCCGGCCGCATAGATTTCGTCGAGCATCTGGCCAACGTCGTTCCCGCCGTGTTCACCCTGGCCATGATGGGTATCGAACTCAAGAAGTGGAACGTCTACAGCGAGCCGACCCACGCCTCGGTGTACACCCCCGAGCACTCCCCCGATCGCGAGAAGATCAACGAGCAACACCGCGAGATGGGCATCGACATCATCAACAACATGATGGAGATCCGGGAGAATCCGCGGCCCGGGCTGGTGAACGCGATGCTGCAGTTGCGGATCGACGGTGAGCCGGCCCCCGACATGGAGATCCTCGGCAACCTCGGTCTCGTCATCGGCGGGGGTTTCGACACCACCACGGCGCTGACCGCCCATGCGCTGGAGTGGCTCGGAGAGCATCCGGACGAGCGCGAACGGCTGTCCCGTGAACGCGACACCCTGCTGCATCCCGCCACCGAGGAGTTCCTGCGGTTCTTCACCCCGGCACCTGGTGACGGCCGGACGTTCTCCGAAGACGTCGAGGTCGAGGGCCAGCAGTTCAAGCAGTACGAGCGGCTGTGGCTGTCGTGGGCGATGGCCAACCGCGATCCGTCGGTGTTCGACCAGCCCAACGAGGTCATCCTGGATCGCAAGGGCAACCGGCATTTCAGCTTCGGCATCGGTGTGCACCGTTGCGTCGGTTCGAATGTGGCCCGCACGGTGTTCAAGTCGATGCTCACCGCCGTGCTCGATCGGATGCCGGACTATGTCTGCGACCCCGAGGGCGCAGTCCACTACGACACCATCGGCGTCATCCAGGGCATGCGCAACCTTCCGGCCACGTTCACGCCGAGCAAGCCGCTGGGCCCGGGCCTGGACGAGACGCTGGAGAAACTGCAGCGTATCTGTGTCGAACAGGAACTCGCCCGGCCGATCACCGAGCGCAAGGAGCGCGCCGTCATCGACTGAGACCGGTTTTGCGAGGACGCCTTGTACGTCTGCTGCCTGTTAACCTCGAATGAGGTCGGGTCCGGCAAACGTGCAAGGCGTCGCCCTTTTCTGGCGATCAACATGGGGGTTCCAACAGGTGATCAAGACTTCTTTCAAGTACATCGCGACCGCTCTCGGCGGGCTGGCGCTGTCGGTTCCGCTGTCAATGCTGTCAGCGGGGCCGGCATCCGCCCAACCCGACTTCAGCGGTGTCGTCAACACGACATGTAGCTACGAGCAGGTGATGGCTGCGCTCAACGCTCAGCGTCCCGACCTGGCTCAGCAGTTCAACGCATCCCCGTTCGCCCAGGGTGCGTTGCGCAACTTCCTGGCCTCCGGCCCTGCCGAGCGTCAGCAGACGGTGGCCCAGCTGCAGGCCAGCCCGGCCGCTCAGGAGTACTTCGGGCCGATCAACTCGATCGCGGGCAGCTGCAACAGGTACTGATCTCTCCCACGCATTTCTCTGCCGCATTGCTTTCTGCCGCATTGTCACGCTGGAGTGGCCCTGGACCCCGGGTGCCACTCCAGCGTGACATTCGCGCGCGGGACCGACGCGGGCCGGCTATCTCGGCTGATTCTCCACGCCGGGGAACAATTGCTCGGTCGGCCCCACGGTCACCCACCCACCCAATTTGGTGACCAGGTGCGGCGCGAAGACCGACGCGTAAACCGCGTGGCCCACTACGATGACCGCGACGACCGACAGCACCGCTGACTGCAGCCGCGTCTTGGAGATCTTGTCGGCCCACATCTCGATGACGTTGCGGCCCTCGGAGTCGGTTCGGCCCAGCAGGTAGGTGAACACCATCATCTGCACGCCCATCGCGATGGCGTCGTAGATCGGGTACTGGTGTTTGGTCCCCTCCCACAGGCCCAGTCCCTCGATCACGTAGCCGTAGTAGAAAAGGCCGAGCCGCGCGCCGATGATCGCGTTGAAGAACAGGGCCCAGCAGAACCCGACCGCGAAACCCACCAGCAACAGCGTCTGCGGTCGCCGCAAGCTCCACTTCCCCGCCGCCCAGCGCCCCAAAGCGGCGCCGATGATCGCCGGCAGTACGAAGTAACCCATGTAGCCGACGGGCACCGCAGACGGAAGCCCGCCCCAGGTCATGTTGAGCGGCCACCACGACGGCATCCTCGGCAGCGCGGGTGGGAACTGTGCGTACATCGCCCAGTCGTAGGGCGCTTCGATCCAGGAGAACGAGAGCGCCGAGATGCACAACAGCAGCAATGGGTGCAGCCGGCCGCGGCGCACGCTCAGGTAGATGCCCACGCCGAGAAAGCCCAGACCCGTGATGTAGGCGAAGGCCACACCGGCATTGATCAGGAACTGCACGTTCACGCCTCGGCCTCCGGCCCCGATGTGGGCTGCGCTTCGCCAGGTGCGCGACGCGCCTCCGGATCGAAGTAGAGCACCAATCCCACGATCAACACGAACAAGCCAAACAGGGTGCCCAACATGATGATTGCGCCCACTGCCACCTCCTGCGGAGACAAGTTTCAAGACTTTTAATAGTGGACACTATTAAAAGTGGTTGGTCAAGGTCGCCTAGGCTGAAAGCCGACACAGCCGGGTGGAGAGTCAGGAGATCGGCGATGCCGCAGGGACGTTCGCGGGCGACCACGCGCCGGCCCCGTGGTGAGGCCCGCAGACTGTTGCTCGACGCGGCGCGTGAGCTGTTCTCCCGCCAGGGTTATCGCAGCACCACCACCCGCGAGATCGCCCAGGCCGCCGATGTCAGTGAATACCTGTTGTTTCGGCACTTCGGCTCCAAGGCCGCGTTGTTCCGGGAAGCCATGGTGCTGCCCTTCACCGACTTCGTCGACGACTTCGGAAAGACCTGGCAGACCGTCGTGCCCGAGGAGACCGACGAGGAAGAGCTGGCCCGGCAGTTCGCCGGGCGGCTCTACGATGTCCTTTTGCAGCACAAAGGGCTGCTCTTGACCCTCGTCGCGTCGGACGGTCTGAGCGACGAAGACATCGACAACACCGGCATCGCCGATATCAGACGAGCGCTCGGCCTGCTCGGCCAAATCAGCACGGAGGGCGTGCAACTGCGCGGATTTCGATCGACGCAGCCCGACCTGCGGGCCCACTCCGCTGTGGCGTTGATCGTCGGCATGGTGGCGTTGCGGTCGACCTTTTTCGATGATGTGCCTCCCTCGCGGGAGGCCATCGTCGAAGAACTCGTGCAGGCACTCCTCCACGGCTTCCTGCACCGGGCCGATGAGGTCTACTGAGGCCCGTTGGGCCACTTGAGCAGTGAACCCGCATCCACGCGGATGTGCTGGCCGGTGATGTACCGGCTGTCGTCGCTGGCGAGGAACACCCCGAGATTGGCCATGTCCTCCGGTTCGATGTACGGAATCGGCATGGCCTGGAACAGGCTGAACAGCGGCTCGGCATCTTCGCGGGTGGCCGTCTTGCCTGCGGCTTTGAGATCGGGGCGGAACACCCCGTACATGCCCTCGTTCTGCAGCAAGTGGGTGTTGCAGTTGGTCGGATGGATCGCGTTGACCCGAATCATCCTCGACGCCAGGTGAAGACACATCTCGTTGACGTACTCGATCACGATCCGTTTGCTCCACCCGTAGCCGGCTCCACCCGGGCCCATGTCGGGGCTGGTGGTGGTACCGCGGATCATGCCGGCGGTCGATCCGGTGACGATGATCGACGCCCCGTCGGGCAGATGCGGTATCGCCACCGCGACGGTGTTCATCACCCCCAGCAGGTCCACGTCGGAGGCATCGACGAAACCCATCGGATCGGGATTGCCCATCGCCATCGGAAGGATGCCCGCATTGGCGACCACGATGTCGACCTTGTCGAGGTCGGCCATCCCGGCCTCGATCGCGTCGCGCAGCTCATGGCGCTCGCGGACATCGGCGACCCGAGCGACGATGCGCCGGCCGAGTTCTTTGATCGCCCTTTCGGTTTCCGCCAGATCGTCGGCAGTGGCCAACGGATAGGGATTGGACGGGATGTCACGGCAGATGTCGACCGCGATGATGTCGGCGCCTTCTCGGGCCATCGCGATCGCATGTGCGCGGCCCTGCCCACGGGCGGCTCCGGTGATGAAAGCGACCTTGCCGTCGAGCTTTCCGGTCATGTGTGCTCCTACCAGGTGATGGCCGGTCAGGCGGCCGGTTTGAATTCGATGTGCAACTCACTGAGCCCGCGCATGATGAACGTCGGCTCGTAGGTGTACCGACGGTTCTCGGCGGGCCCGTGATGCTCGGTGGAGATGGTGATATCGGACATCCGGTCCAAGATCCGGTTCAACGAGATCCGGCCTTCCGCGCGCGCCAGTGGCGCGCCGGGGCAGGAGTGCACTCCCCGGATGAACGCGATCTGTTCGCGCACATTCGCACGATCCGGGTGGAACGCGTTGGGGTCGGGGAACTTACGTTCGTCACGGTTGCATGCCCCCGGCAGCACCATCACGGTGGTCCCGGCGGGCACCTCGACGTCACCGATGCTGGTGGTCTTGCTGGCCATCCGGAAGTGCGATTTGACCGGGCTCTCCATCCGCAACGTCTCTTCGAGGAACGACGGAATCCTGCCTCGGTCGTCTCGCAGCATCGTCTCGAATCCCGGGTTGTCCGCGATGAACCGGACGGCCGAGCTGACCAGCTTCGTCGTGGTCTCCGTACCCGCCGCGAACAGGAACGTCGACAGGTTCATGACATCCTCGATGTCAGGCGTCGATCCGTCCTCGTACTTGGCCAGCGCCAGCCCGGTCAGCACGTCCTCGCGCGGTGCGCGCCTGCGGTCCTCGATGTAGGCGTAGAACTTGTCGTTGAGCCACTGCAAGGGGTTGTGCGTTGTCGGCGCCTCCTTACCGAGCTCACCGACGGTCTCCAGCGCAAACGCCGCCTTGAACTCCTCGTGGTCCTCGCCCGGCACGCCCAGGAGATCGGCGATGACCAGCAGCGAGAACGGTTTGGCGTAATCGGCCAGGAACTCCGCCGATCCGCGGTCGACGAACGTGTCGAGTTGCTGATCGGCCAGCCGCCACATGAAGTCCTCGTTCTCCTTGAGGCGCTTCGGAGTGATCAGCTTGTTCATCAGCCCGCGCGTCCGGGTGTGCAGCGGAGGATCCTGCGAGGTGATGTGCTCGCCCATCGGTACCGCGAGCCGGTACTCCTCGATCAGCTCCGAGACGTCGTCGCTCTCCCCCGGCCCGAAGGGCAGCCCGGAGAACGGGCCCGCCACCGAAACGCACGACGAGAATGCCGGATCCTTGTAGACGGCCAGCGCCTCGTCATAGCCGGTCACGGCCAACACGTTGAACGGAGTGGCGTGGGCGACAGGGCACTTCGACCGCAAGTGGTCGAAATAGGGATACGGGTCGGGTACCAGTGACGCGTCGGTGAAGAAGTCTACTTCCTCGAAGTCCGAACGGCTTTGGGTCATTGTTTCGCCTCCTGTACGGGTCGGCTCGAAACCACTTCCGAGACCTGCCCGGTGCTGAGATCCATGATCGTGCTGAGGTTTTCGGCGATGTCCTCGGCGGCCAACGAGGTCTGGTTGATGCCCAGCGAGGCCACCACGGCGATCCTGGCGACTCCGCCGAGTCCGACCCGCAGGATCTCCCCGGACAGCAGGCAGGACTCGTGTGCCAGGAATGCCGCAGCGGGTGCGCACAGGTCAGGCGGCATGGCGGCGTTGATCTGGTCCATGAGTTCTGTCGAGATGCCGTGGTTGGCGGCGATCTTGTCGGATTGCGCCGCCGACATCCTGGTGAACGCGCGCGGCGCGATCGCATTGACGAGGATTCCGTGTGCCAGGCCCTCGCCGGCGAGGGTGCGGGTCAACCCGAAGACCGCGCCCTTGGCTCCGCCGTAGCTGGTGTGTTCGGGTATCCCGCCCAGCATGGCTTCGGACACGGTGTTGACGACGCGGCCATAGCCGGCCCCCACCAGATGCGGCCAGGCAGCCCTGGTCACGAAAAGCGTTCCGAAGTAATGAACGTCGAGCATCGAGCGGAACTGATCGGTGCCGAGGTCGAGGAGCGCGCCCGCGACGTGGATACCCGCGTTGTTGATCACAACGTCGAGGCGCCCGTAGGTCTGCAGGGCGGTGTCGACGATCGTGGCGGCTCCGGCCTCGTCGGCCACCGACGCGAAGCAGGGCACCGCCTCACCGCCTGCCGCCTTGATCTCCGCAACCACCTCGGTGGCCGGTCCTGCCGAAGCGCCGTCACCGTCGATGCCCACGCCGTAGTCGGCGACGACGACCCGCGCGCCCTTCGAGGCCAGCAACAGTGCGTGACTACGGCCGACACCCCTGCCCCCGCCTGTCACGATCGCCACCCGGTCGTCGTAACGGAGTTCGGTCATCGGGCGGCCACATCGAAGAGAACCGGCAGCGACGTCGGCGACCGGAACACCTGACCCCGGATGTGCGGGTCGTCCCCGTCCGGGTCCAGCCGCAGGTTGGGCAGCCGGTCCAGCAGAAGATTGATGGCAGTCCGCATTTCGAGCCGCGCCAGATGCATGCCCAGACACACGTGCACACCGTGGCCCCAGCCGAGATTGCCCTTGGAGGTGCGGAAGATGTCGAACTCGTCCGGGTCGGTCCACCGGCCTTCCTGCCGATTGGCAGAACCCAGCATCGGCATCACCGAACAACCTTCCGGAATGTGAACTCCGCCCAACTCGGTGTCGCAGGTCGTGGTGCGCGTGATGGTCAGCAGTGGCGGGTTCCAGCGCACCGCTTCTTCGATGGCCTGCGGCAGCAACGACCGGTCAGCTCGGACTGCATCCAGCTGCGTTGTGTCCGAGAGCAACCCGAACAGCAGGTTGCCCAACGACCGATAGGTGGTCTCCACGCCGGCGGGCAGCAGCAGGCGGAGGAATGAGAAGATCTCTTCGTCGGTGAGCTTCTCTCCGTCGATCTCGGCCTCGGCGAGCAGGCTGATCATGTCGTCCTTCGGCTCGGCGCGACGGGCCTGCAGGATCGGGGCGAAGTACTCGCACAGCGCGGCCGACGCCGCCAGACCGCGCTCCGGGTTCATGATCCAACTGAGCAGTGAGATGGACCACCGCTGGAATTGCGGGTAGTCCTCTTCCGGCAGTCCCAACAGGCCCGCGATGATGCGGCTCGGGTAGTCGAACGTGAATTCCTTGACCAGGTCGACCTTGCCCGTCGATGCGAATTTGTCGATGAGCTCGTTGGCGACGCGACCGACCAGCTCGTCTTCCCAACGTGCGAGGGCCTTCTGCGAGAACGCCTTCGATACCAGTGAACGCAGCCGGCCGTGCACCGGTTCGTCCATACCCAGCATCACACGGTCGCCGAGGACCGGACCGAATGCCGCGATGACACCTGACGACGAGAAGGTCAGGTTGTCGCGCAGCATCTGCTGGGCGTCCTCGTAGCGGTACACGATGAAGACGGGCTTGCCCTGCTCCCCCGGCATCGCGGACATGTCGATGCGCTGGATCGGTTCCTCACGGCGAAGCCTGGCGAGCTCCGGGAACGGATCCCGGACGTCTCCCGAAACCGCGTCGTCGAACGATCCGAAGTCCTCGAGGTCGTCAAAAAGCTGTTCCACAGAAGTTCTCCTCTATATCGCCGGGTAGGCGACGGACTTGATCTCGGTGTACTGCTCGAATCCGGCCATGCCGTTCTGGCGCCCGACGCCGCTGTTCTTGTAGCCGCCGAACGGTGTATCCGCGCCATAACCCGCGGTGCCGTTGAGCCCGATGAACCCGGCGCGCAGCCGGCGGGCGACGGCGAGCGACCGATCGAGCGAACTCGACATGACATTGCCTGCGAGCCCGTACGGGCTGTCGTTGGCGATCCGGATGGCGTCCTCTTCGTCCTCGTAGGAAATGACGACGAGAACCGGTCCGAAGATCTCTTCCTGGGCGATCGTCATCGAGTTGTCCACATCGGTGAAAAGAGTTGGGCTGACCCAGAAACCCTTGTCGAACTGGCTGGGCGCTTCGGTGCTGCCGACGAGCATGGTGGCGCCTTCGTCGACGCCTTTCCTGATGTAGCCCAGGATGCGCGACTGCTGTTTGGCCGAAATGACCGGGCCGCAGAGGGTTCCGGGGTCCTGCGGGTCACCGGGGCTGATGTTCTCGTAGATGGTCTTCAGGATCGCGACGCCCTCGTCGTAACGGGAGCGAGGCAGCAGCATCCGGGTGGGAGCGGCGCAGCCCTGCCCGGCGTGCAGCAACGGGCCGATACCGATCAGGCAGGCGGTGTTGAAATCCGCGTCTTCCAAGACAATCGTCGCCGACTTGCCGCCGAGTTCGAGGAAGAGCCTCTTCATCGTCGCGGCGCCTTTTTCCATGATCCGCTTGCCCACGGCTGTAGATCCGGTGAACGAGATCATGTCGACCTTGGGCGACAGGGTCAGTTCTTCGCCGACCAGGTGGTCCGATGCCGTAACGACATTCACCACACCCGCGGGGATATCGGTGTTCTCGGCGATGAGCCGGCCCAGCCGCGTGGCGTTGAAGGGTGTGTCCGGCGCCGGCTTGAGGACCACCGTGTTGCCGGTTGCCAGCGCCTGGCCCAGCTTGTTGATGGCCACCTCGAACGGAAAGTTCCACGGCACGATGGCACCGACCACCCCGACCGGTTCATGCCACACCCTGCGCGTGGTGTTCACCCCGGTGACCGACACCACGGTGTCGCCGAGATCGGTTTCCCACGGGAAGGTTTCGATGAGCCTGGCCGGGTACTTAAGCCCGTCGGCGAGTGGGGCGTCGAGTTGTGGTCCGTGCGTCACCGCACGCGGGGCGCCGACCTCGCGGATGAGCTCCTCGCGCAACTCCTCTACTTCGCGTTCGATCGCCTCGTGCAGTTGTTCGAGGCACCGCTTGCGGAGTTGGTGGTTGGTCGACCAGTCGGTCTCGTCGAACGACCGGCGGGCCGCGTCGATGGCCCGGCTCATGTCGGCCCTCGAGGCATCCGAGACCTCTCCGAGCACCTCTTCATTCGCCGGGTTGACATTGGTGAACGTGCCGGCCTCGCCGTCGATCAGCTTGCCGTCGATCAGCATCCTCGATTCGAAGCTCACCCTCGCCCCCTCAACCATGACGTGCACCTTCCCCTCGGAGTGCGCCGAACCGCGGGATGCCCATCATCAGCCGGGTCATCTGGTGCAATCCCGCCGCCGGGATCAAACGATTGGCGATCAACAACATTCGTGCATCGGGCCCGACAGCGGTCCTGACGAACGGCTTCGAGTTGTCCAGCGCTTTTGCCAGGCCTTCGGCGAACTTCTCGGGCGATCTGGCCGCGCGTTTCATCATGGCCCGCCCGCGCTTGTCCATCGTGCGGTGATGGGGAGCATAGGGTCCGTCCAGATCACGGTCGTCAGTCGTTCCCGCGTCGGTGATGATCTCCGTGTCGTAGGTCCCGGTGACCAGGATGGTGACACCGATCCCGAAGGGCGCGACCTCTCCTGCCATCGATTCGCCCCACCGCTCGAGCGCACCTTTGACCGCTGAATACGGCGCGGTTGCCGGCATTCCACGCACACCCGCAGCGCTCGAGATCAGCACGATCCGGCCACGCCCGGCCTTCCGCATGGAGGGCAGAAGTGCCTTGGTGAGCGCCACCGGGCCGAAGATGTTGGTGGCGAACATGCGCTCCCAGAGGTCCGGCGATGTCTCCTCGACCATTCCCGCCGCCGAGATACCGGCGTTGTGCACCAACGCATGTGGTGCACCGACAGCTTCGGTGATGCTCTTGGCCGCGGCCGCGATCGACGCTCCGTCGATGAGGTCGAGCTGGACACCGATCAGCCTGTCGTCGTTCTCGACGGCGCCGACTGCCTCGCGCAGCAGAGGCATCCCCTTCTCCGGAGAGCGCATCGCAGCGACCACGCGCCACCCCTCGCGATAAAGGCGCGTGGCCGATGCGAAGCCGAGCCCCCGGGACGCCCCGGTGATGACGACGCTGCGCGCTTCGGCGCTCTGGGACTCAGCCATGGTTGTCCGCCGAGCACCGATTGCTCGTCGATCCCAGCTCGACGTCGGTATTGCGGGACGGCCCCTGTTGCCAGGTGGACCACTTGCCCACCGAGTACGGTCCCTCCGCTCCGTTCGCCCGGTAATAGCCCTGCGGGTCATAGATCTTGGCCTCGGGATACGGCCACGGGCAGGCGACCGAGGTGGCCAGGCCGCTGGCCTTGATCGCCCAGAACCAGCCGCCGTAGGCGAAGTACGACACGTTGATGATCGCGAACATCACCAGGAACGTGCCGAGTACGGGCTTGGTCGGGAAGAGTCGCGCCTTCGCGGCGAGCTTCTCCGCCACCGACTTTCCGGTGTCGTCCCGGTACACCAGAATTGCCGCCGGGATCATCACGAAGGTCACCGACAATGACTCCCAGATCAACGGGAACTGGAAGGTGCTGCCGGGGAACAACGTGCCGAACGGGATTGCCTGCGAATAGATGTACAGTCCGGTGCGCACCAGGCTGACCTCGAGAATGGCGTCGAAGATGAAGCCGATGACCAAAACCAGTGCGCCCAAACTGATCAGTGGGTGCCGGGTGACGAATGCCTCGGGTCCGTATTTGGCCTGCAGTTTGCGCAGAATCCAGATCCCCGGGAAGTACGGCCCGAAGTAGAACAACACGTAGCCGAAGACGATGAACGGTTCCACCGTCGGCGACATCATGATGAGGTACCAATTCTCCGGCCAGTGCAGCAGCATCGGGTTGTACACCGCATACGGCGACCAGTTCATGATCGGGTCCTGCCAGACGATCAGCGTCGTGCACAGAACCATGAGCAGCACCGGACTTCCGGGGTTCTTCCGCCAGCCGACGATGAACATGACGGTGAACGCCACGACGATGATCACGGCGCCCACCTGGGGAATGATCTGCCAGTGATCGAACGCGGTCAGGAAGCCGACGGGGCGTGGCCGCCCCTCGACGTTCGGGTTGGCCACCCGCGGGTCGACGTCCGTGCGGCCGACCGCGACGAACAGGCCGAGAAAACCGAGCCACGCGAGTAGTGCGATCACCCGGCCCCAGTTCGGCCCCTTGCGTACCGGCCGTTCGGCCCGCGTCTCGGGCGGAACCGATTCCTGCGTCGTCATGTCATTCCTCCCCGAAGCGATCGACCAGGTGCGAGTTGACACCGTCGGCGTCGAGGGTCCGGGCGACGAGATAGCCCGATCCCATCCAGGCGCGCCGGGTCCACTTCCCCAGGGACACACGGGTTCCGGGCGCGCCGGACGCCGCGGGCATCATCTTCACGCGCTCAAGTGCCTCCTTGACCCCACGCGGGCTCAGCGGATGTGCGTCGGTGAAGGCGCGCACCAGCGTGGCGGCCACGTCGTGGTTGACCACCGACACGCAGTACTCTGGTCGACTTCCGTTGTACCGCTTGGCATATCGGTCGAGCCAGGCCTGCCCGACCGGGTTGCCCTCGTCGTACTGATCGACGCCGGTCCAGCCCAGAAACGCGTTCCACATGATCGGGTTGACCCAGGCGTTCTGGAAAGCGGTCGTGGTGAAGCGCGGAGGATCCCAGTCGACGGCCTCAAGCGCCGGGTTGATGAACACGATGCCGAAACCGAATCCGAGATGGACGATCGCCTCGGCCTTCGCTTCGTGCAGCGTGCTCACCGCGGCATTGATGTCCTGTGCCGTTTGTGCGATAGCGGCTTCGGCGACAATCCGAATGCCCTTACGGGCGCATGCCGTTCGCAGGTTCTTCAGATAGCTGTCACCGATGAGGTTCTGCTCGACCAGCACGCCGATCTCGGACAGGCCCCGCTTCGCCACCAGGTCGGCCAGAAAGATGGGCTCGTCCGTCATCGACCCCTGCGGGAAGGCGAACGTCCACTCACCGAGCCAGTCGTCGGTGCCGGTGACGCTGATGGCCGGCACCTTGAAGCGCTCCTCGATCGCTTCCCGTAGCGGCACACAGTTGTCCGTGATGTTCGGCCCGAACACCACAAGGCAGCCCTCGTCGACGAGTTCGCCGTACGCGTCGATGACGGCCTTCACCGAACCTTTGGGCAGCCCTTCCACCTCGCGGTAGATCATCTGCACCGGCCGATCCATCAGCCCTTGCTCGACCGCCTCTTCGAACACCAGGTCAAAAGTCCGGGTGAACGAAGCCAGCAGCTCATCGGGAAAGCCCGGCGGCAACGTGAAGTCCATCAGGTAACCGACCTTGATGGGCTCCGCAGTGCTCTCGTATGACATCTGACCTCCATGGTGCGGGCGTTCGTCGCAGGAACACCGGGGTCGACCTAATATTTGTTCTGAACCTAACGGGGGTACCGCACTGCGTCAATCACCGGACGTGGATCCGCCCAGGTAGACGTCGATCAACTCGTGCAGGCCACGGCTCACCGCGACGTCGTCGGTCAGCGGCCCCGCGACCGCCGCCCTGGCCGCCACGACCATGGGCAGGCCTTCGGCGACCAGACGCCCGGCCGCGATCAGCACGCGCGTCGACGCGACTTCACGCAGGCCACCGGTCTCCAGACGCCGGATGGCCTGTCCGAACCGCACCAACTCGGCCGCGGTGGAGGGATCGACTCCCGCCTCGTGAGCGATGATGCCCTCTTCGACTTCAGGGGCCGGGAAACCGAACTCGATGGCCACCATCCGCTGCCGCGTCGAGTCCTTGAGGTCCTTGAGCACGCTTTGGTAGCCAGGGTTGTAGGACATGACCAGGCCGAATCCCGGTGCGGCGTCGAGCGTGATCCCGAGGCGCTCGATCGGCAGCTGGCGACGATGGTCGGCGAGGGGGTGCAGCACCACGGTGGTGTCCTGACGGGCTTCGACGACCTCGTCCAGGTAACAGATCGCACCTTCGCGCACCGCACGGGTCAGCGGACCGTCGACCCAGACGGTCTCGTCACCCCGCAGCAGGTATCGGCCGACAAGGTCAGCGGTGGTGAGGTCGTCGTGGCAGGCGACCGTGATCAGCGGCCGGCCGAGGTCGTGAGCCATCGCCTCGACGAAGCGCGTCTTGCCGCAGCCGGTCGGGCCCTTCAGCACCAAGGAGAGGCCCTGGCGGTACGCCGCCTTGAACACCGTCTCCTCGTTGCCGACCGACTGGTAATAGGGACGCGTGCTGAGGGTCTGCGAAGTGGCACCGTTCTGGTGAGCGAGTCCGGACTCGTTGGCCATCAACACACCTTTCGTCGTATCCGCGACACTGCGGTACTGAAGCGAGCCTAACGCGGAACAGATGTTTGTTTCAAGCACTTGTTGCCCGGACGTTGGCGCACATCGACAATGCCAATGACATTCTGGGACTTGGCATCACCTCGACCCGGCCACTTTCATGACACCCGGCGACGAACCTCGCCAGATCGAATCGCCGAGCGGAAAAGCGGCCCGATGACGCCGGCGAGCTGGTCGGGACCGGAGATGGTCGCGTGTGCGGCGCTACCGAACACCCGGCGCAGCGACTCCACGTCGGTGCTGGCACCGATGGTCAGACAGACACAGCCGGTCCCCCGGCGCCGCGCCTCGGCCAAGGCACGTCTGGCGTCCGCGGCGCCGTAGGCCCGCTCGTAGCCGTGGTCGTAGGCCAGTCCGTCGGACAGTACGACCAGCAGTCGCCGCGACGTGCCACCGCGCTTCTCCAGGACCGCTGAGCCGTGCCGGATCGCCGCTCCGAGTCGCGAATAGGCGCCGGGTTCAAGACTGTTCAGCCTTCGGATCACCTGCGCATCCAGGTGGTCGTTGAACCGTTTCACCGGGACCATGGTCACCGCGGACCGCCCCTGGGAGTAGTACGCGTACAGCGACACCCGATCGCCCAGGTCGTGCAGCGCGACCATGAGATGCGCCACAGCGGTGCGCTGCTGCTGGTGCACGGTCCGCCCGACAGTGCCCGGTTCCGCCGTCGAGCCGGACACATCCAACAGCAACAGCACCGACAAGTCCCGGCGCCTTCGCAGACTGTCGAGATACACCGCCTCGTCGGGTACCGATCCGGCCCGGACCTCCACGCGCGCCTCGAGCGCGGCGTCGATGTCGATGTCGTCGCCCTGGGGCTGACGATGGCGCCGATGCAGACCCATGCCGAGGCGCGCCAGCGGGCGCCGCACGCTGATCGCATCCTCGATCTGCTGGGTGGCATGCGCCTTGATCTGCGGGTCAGCTTCGCGCACGGTGCACCAGTCGAGCCGATAGATCCCGCGGTCGGCGTTCCATTCCGGGTACTTCACGCCCTCGGTCTTGATGTCGACGACGTCTTCCGACGACACCGTGGCCAGCGACGAGACCGCATGTACCCCGCGTCTGGTCGAGTTGGTGCGATGGGTCGGCGCGTCGGCGCCCGGCGGTCCGCCACCGCTGCCACCCGTCTTGCGTGCCGAGGACAGCAGTTTCTTGAGCCATTTTCCGATGGCCCCGCCCCCGCCGACCGGGCTGGAGAACAGATCGGGGTCATCGGAATCGTCGACGTGGTCAGGATCATCCGAGCCGAGTTCTTCCAGTTCCCGGGGACCCTGCCGCCGCGGCACATGTCCCACCGGTTGCTGATCGGCCGGTTGGACCACCGCGCACGCCGCCAGGACCTTTTTGGCCTGAATCACCCCGAAGCCTGCAGGCGGGGCGCTGAGCGCATCCCGCCCGCGGGCGATCGCCAGGGACGATGCGGCCGAATCGCTGCGTTCGGCGATACTTCGGTCAGCCAGGGCGCCAAGAGAATTCGGCAGGAGCGCGTGATTGGCGAGCAGTGCACGGTGCCCCTCCACGGCCAGGTACCGTTCGGCCAATCGCCGATGCCGGACCAGGGCTCCGACCACACCGGGGTCCAGGCTGCCTGCCGCGATCAGCGACGCCTGCACGGCCACCGATTCGAGCCGTGCGCGGGCGGGAGCCGACGGGTCGACGAACACGGTCTTGCCATCGGTCCACGGTGGGCTGCCGGCGTCGGCGGGTGCCACCGCCACCGGACGGGCTGCCAGCGCGGATGCCAGCATCCCGAGCCCCGAGAATGGGCCGCCGTCACCGCCACCGTCAGGCACTCGTCACCTCCGCTGTACGTACCGCGTTGACCAAATATCTGTTCCACCGTAAAGTTCGGCACCACCGGAGTCAATCGACCAAAGCCGGAACATCAACTATCAAGGGCTACAAAGTGATCGACTTCAACGACCAGGTCGCCGTGGTGACCGGCGCCGGCCGGGGTCTCGGCCGGGAGTACGCGCTCGAATTGGCACGGCGCGGGGCCGCTGTCGTGGTCAACGACCTCGGCGGCACGATGGCGGGCCAAGGCTCCGACACCGCGGTCGCCGATCAGGTGGTCGAGGAGATCGCGGCCTCCGGTGGCACCGCCGTGGCATCCTACGATTCGGTCGACAGCCCGGAGGGCGGTGAGGCGATCGTGCGCACGGCGGTCGAACGCTTCGGCCGGCTCGACGCAGTGGTCAGCAATGCCGGCATCTTCAACAGCATCCCGTTCGACGAGCTGTCCCCCGAAGAGTGGAGACACATGTTGAGCGTTCACCTCGACGGCGGCTTCTATCTCGCCCAGCCCGCGTACCGCGTGATGAAGAGTCAGGGCTACGGCCGGTTGGTGTTCGTCGCCTCGTCTGCAGGGATGTTCGGCCAGCACCTGGAGGCGCACTACGCCGCAGCCAAGGCCGGCCTGGTCGGGCTGACCAACGTGATCGCGCTCGAGGGGGCCCCACACGGAATTCTGGCCAACACCGTGCTCCCGTTCGGCATCTCGCGAATGGTCACCGAGACCCTGGGCGATCCGAAAGCCCTTGAGGACAACGGCTTCTTCAGGGCGATCCGGCCGGAGTTGGTCGCCCCGTTGGTGGTCTACCTGGCCAGCCGCGACTGCGGGCTCAGCCACCAGAACTTCTCGGCCTGCGCGGGCCGTTTCGCCCGCGTGTTCGTCGGCTTGGGCGAGGGCTGGATGGCGCCACCGGACTCCGACCCGAGCGCCGACGACATCGCCGCGCACCTGTCGGAAGTCGCTGCGACCGAGCCGTTCACGATTCCGGGATCGATCTACGACGAAGTGTTCGGGGTGACCGAACGGCTCGGCGTCACTGCGTGAGCCGGACGGCGCCGTGGCGGTCGACCCGTTCGGCGCAACGTCGCGGACGCCGGGCGCGAGTGCTCTACCGGCGCATACGGCTACACGGGATCCCCAGCGCACCAGCACTGTTCTGGTAGCCTCTAACCAAATATTGGGTCAGTCGCCCAAATCGTATGACGGGAGCCAGCAATCATCGTGGAGCCGCTGTGGGCCGTCCCCAGGTAACGCCTGGGGAGCGCAAGACGCTCAAGCGCACCCCAGGTCGCGCAACCGACGCCGGCTCCGCAGCTGAGGATCGCACGCGCCGGACCGAGATCCTCGAGACCGCCGCCACGTTGATCGCCACGTCGGGCCTTCGCACGTCGCTCCAGGAGATCGCGGATGCGGCAGGCATCCTGCCGGGCAGCCTGTACCACCATTTCGAATCCAAGGAAGCGATCCTGGTGGAACTGCTCGAGCGGTATCACGAGGACCTCGACCGCATCGCCGCGCACGCTCAGAGCCGGTTGGACGGTCCCGATCCGGCGTCGCCGTTCGACCGCATCGCCGAGCTCGGCTCGGATATCGCGTGCTGCGCCGTCGCGCACCGCGCCGCGCTCCAGATGTCGTTCTACGAGAGCCCGAGTTCCAACCCCGACCTGGTCACACTGGCCCAACGCCGCCCGACCGCCACGCTGGACGCGATGCAACAGACCCTGCGGGCCGCGCGATGGGCGGGCTACCTTCGCTCGGACGTCGACCTGGCTGTGCTGGCCGACCGGATCTGCCAGTCCATGATGCAGGTCGGACTCGACGTCATGCGCCACAATGCCGCACCGGAGAAGGTCGCCACCCTGCTGTGCCGGATTCTCCTGGAAGGCCTGTCCACCGGCCGGCCCACCGATGCCGAACTCGACAAGTCCGTCCCGTTCATGGCCGCCGACGACGTCGTGCGGAGCTGGATCGAGGAGTCGGCCTCCGAGGCCGATGACAAGACCGCCCACATCCGGGCGGTGGCGCGGGCCGAGTTCGGCCGGCGCGGCTACGAGGGCACGACCGTGCGGGATATCGCCTCGGCGGCGGGCATGGGCACCGGAACTGTGTACCGGCTCATCGGCTCGAAGGACGAACTGCTGGCGGCGATCATGCAGTCCTTCGGCGAGAAGATCGCGGTGGGCTGGACAGAGGTTCTCGGGTCCGAGGGCACAGCGATCGAGAAGCTCGACGCGCTGAGCTGGATCCACACCAACGCACTGGACCAGTTCGGCGATGAGTTCCGGATCCAGCTTGCATGGATGCGCCAATCGCCGCCGGACACCCCGAATCCCGGCTGGCTGTTCATGCAGCGCGTCAAGCAGGTCAAAGCCCTTCTCGCCGCGGGGATCAAGGCCGGCGAGATCAGCATCGACAGCCCCTCGAACGAGATACTGGCCCGGTCGGTCATCGGCGTGGGGTGGATACCGGAGAACATCCTCCGGCAGTTGGGCACCCGCGCGTCGCAGATCCACGTCCGGGACACCAGCCTGCGCGGAGTGGTCCTGCGCTGACCCACCCCGCGCCACGGGTCAGTCGAACACGTACCGCGGCAGCGTATTCGGGATATCGAGCGAGCTGATCAAACCTGCGGGCGCATCGACGACATAAGGAATGGCGTTGACCACCCGCATCGCGGTGGCCGCCATGGCCGCCCGCCCGGCACCGTGCCCCTCCGCCTCCCCCAGGTTCATCGCACAGTGGATGTCCGGATCGCCCTCGATGTCCACCCGGTAGGTGGCGTCGAATTCCGACGCCGGCCAATCGGGCGCGACGTCACGCGACATCCGGATGATGTGTTCGACGACGATGGCCTCACGGCCGTTCACCACACCGGCCGCCCGGGTGCACACCGCACCACAGGTTCCGGCAGCAATGGTCCCGAACGCCACAGTGATGTCGCGGTCGGTGATCCTACGGTCGAGAGATCCCCGGATCTCGGACACGTCGGCCCCGAAAGCATCGGCCATCATGTGAATCGGTGCTTTCCAGGCCATCTCGATGAACCCCGGGGTCTTGAGCATCGGCTCGAAATCCAGCGGACGCCCGAAGCCCATCCCGTCCATCATCACGTCCGCGACCGGGTAGTGGTCGTTGAGGGATATCTCGGTGACCGTGAGGCGTTCGATCTTCTTGGACTGTGTCGCCAGCATCAGCGCCAGTTGATCCGAGCCGAATCCGGGAAAGACGCCCGAGGCATAGAACGAACAGTTGCCGACCTTAGCCGCCGACTCGAGTTGGTCGCGCCATTCCGGCGAATAGTAGGCCGGCGGGTACACCAGGCCCGTCGATGTCGTTGACACCACGTTGATCCCGGCGTTCAACAGTCGCACGTAGTCCGGCACCGCGGCGGCGTCGCGGTCCGGCCCACTCGCCGCGTACACCACGCAGTCCGGGGCCGAGGCGATCAGCGCGTCGGCGTCGTCGGTGGCCGCCACACCGAGCGGCCCACGCCCTGCCAGCACACCCGCGTCCTGCCCTACCTTCGCCGCCGAGTGCACCCACACGCCGGCCAGTTCGAGATCCGGGCGCCGGGCGATCGCGTCGATCGCGATCGAACCGACGCCGCCGGTTGACCAGACGATGGTCCGCAGGGGTCGCAAAGGTCTTGTCACGCTTGACTCCTCATCAAGTACGCCGGTCATGCGCGTTCGGATGCCATGACGGCCCGTTCGAGGTAGAACCATGCGACGTCGGGCGGCAATCCGCCGCACAACGGCAGTAAGGGCACCGGCCGGCCTGAGCGGATGTAACCGGCGGCCTCGTCGACGGTCAGGATTTGATAGGGCCCGCCGGCCTGCCGCAGCTCGGGCACGGTGTGGGCATGCGAGATGCTGGCGACCGATTCGTCACCATGGCGGTAGCCCGCGGCGGTGAGCGCATCGTGAAGCAGAAAGGGGCCCAACTCATCCCATGCCCGGTCCAGATCGTCGGCGACGAATACCGCGGTGGGTGTGTTCGGCACGGGGAACTGGACCATGCCGGGTTCGTGGCCGCAGGCCCGGCATTCGGCTTCGTAGTACTCCTTGAGCCCCGGCGCTCCGGTCTGGGAGATGAACCCGAGGCCGTGGCGGGCCGCACGTCGCGCGGCGGCCCGGGTACCACCCGCGATGAGCAGATACGGGCCCGACGCGCTCGCGCACCCGGGTGTGACCGTGACGCGCCGGCCGTCGTGGTCGACGGTCTCCCCCGCCAACAGACGAAGCAGCAGCGCCACCTTCTCGTCAGCCAGTTTGCCGCGGGCGCTCATCTCCACACCGAAGTGTTCGTACTCCTCGGCGCGATGCCCGATGCCGAAGGCGTACGAAACCCGGCCCCGGCTGATGATGTCCAGAGCACAGATCTCCTCGGCGAGCCGCACCGGATCCCAGAACGGAATCGGCACTGCGGCAAGCAGGATCGGCAGCCGATCGGTCCTGGCGGCAAGCGCCGCGGCGAGGACCGTCGGTGCGGCGAGGTGCCCGTCGGCGGTGCCGTGATGCTCCGACAGCACGGCCATCATCCCGCCGCGCGTCTCGGCCCATGCGCACATGTCGATGGCGGCGCCGTAGAGGTCAATCGTCGAGGTATGCGGCGCACGCATGTCGAATCGCAGCGTGAACATCACGCCGACTGTAACCTAAGTTTTGTTCCGCGTCACCGGTTACTGCGCCGCTCCTTTGCGCGAGCAGACGCGAATGTCCCGAAAACACCGGCGTGTCGGGTACATTCGCGTCTGCTCGCGGAGAAGAGTCGCGGGTCAGCGCCGCGGCAACCCCAGCACCTGGGTGGCGATGATGTTGCGCTGGATCTCCGACGCTCCACCGGCGATGGTGCCGCCGAAACTCCTGGCGTAACGCTCGAACCAGCTGGCAAAATAGTGGTCGAGATTCATGTGCGCGTAGGGACCCGAAGTCGCCGGGTGGATCAGCCCGTCCGGTCCGGCTGCGGTCAGCGCGTTCTCGAACGCGTTGCGCTCGGCTTCGGAGCCGAACAACTTGAGCACCGATACCGACGCGGTGTCCGCTTCCCCGCGTGAGGCCTTGGCCAGCGCCGCAGATCCCATGGCACGCAAGGCCTGATAGTCCATGATCGTGGTGGCGTACTGGTCGCGCTCGAGCTCCGTCTTGGGCTGGAAGTCGGCCAGCATGTTGTCGATCCGGTCGGCGAAACCGAGCCACATCATCGTGCGCTCGTGACCGAGTGAGCCGTTGGCCACACCCCAGCCGCCGTTCAAGGGGCCCACCAGGTTCTCGGCCGGTACCCGGGCGTCGGTGAAGAACACCTCGTTCAAGTCGAGATTGTCCTGACCGCAAATGTCGGCGAACGGCCGACGCACCACACCGGGGGTGTCCGTCGGGATGAGCAACACGCTGATTCCCTTGTGCTTCGGTGCATCTGGATCGGTGCGCACGAAGGTCAGCAGGAAGTCGGCATCATGTGCGCCGGAGGTCCAGACCTTCTGGCCGTTGACCACGAAATGGTCGCCGTCCCGCACTGCCCGGGTGCGCAGCGATGCGAG
The DNA here is from genome assembly GCF_048282725.1 of Mycobacterium sp. 48b. Classification (NCBI taxonomy): domain Bacteria; kingdom Bacillati; phylum Actinomycetota; class Actinomycetes; order Mycobacteriales; family Mycobacteriaceae; genus Mycobacterium; species Mycobacterium sp. 48b. The sequence goes on along the minus strand of NZ_JBLVUL010000001.1, from coordinate 2,796,086 downwards.
GTCCGAGCCCGCGCTGGGCTCGCTCATGCCCAGCGAGGCGGTCTTCTCCCCGCGCAGTACCGGCACCGCCCAGCGATGTTTCTGCTCCTCGGTTCCGAAGGTGAGCAGCGAGGCCGCGATGATGTTGACGCCCTGCGGGTTGAAGCTGTGGTAGATCCGGCGACGGCACAACTCGTCGAGGTGGACGAACGTCTGTACCACCGACGCGTTGCGCCCGCCGAACTCCGGCGGCTGGGCCGGCAGCAGCCAGCCGTTGTCGAACAGCAGTCGCTGCCAGTCACGGGCCCACTGCGGCATGTGCGACACCGACCGCGGCCGCTCCAGCGTCTCCGCCTCCGAGGGCAGATTCGCATCGAGGAACGCACTGAACTCGGCGCGGAACTCTTCGACGTCGGAGTCATATGTCAGCTGCATTTACAGTCCCCTGTAGGTCGTGCGGTATTCGGCGGCGATCACGGCGCGGTGCTCAGCAGCGCCACCGAGGAGCAACTCCCCCGCCTTGGCCCGCTTCAATGCGAACTGCACGTCGTTCTCCCAGGTGAAGCCCATCCCGCCGAACAGCTGGATGCCGTGCCGGAACACCACCGCCTGGCACTCCCCGGCGGAAGCCTTGGCCATCCTTGCCGCCAGCCGCCGGCGCGGGTCATCGGCCGCGATGGTCAGCGCGGCAAAGTAGGACAGCGCACGGGCCCGCTCGATCGCGACGTGCATGTCAGTCACCTTGTGCTGGACGGCCTGGAACGAACCGATCGCCACGCCGAACTGCTGGCGTTGTTTGACGTGTTCGATCACCAGGTCCAGGGCCCGTTGGCACGCGCCGACCATGGTGATCGCCATGCCGGTCAGCGCCAGGTGGTGGGCCTTCTCTGTGTTGGTGTGCACCCGGTCAGTGTCTGGGACTTCCACACCGTCGAACGACACCTCGGCCACATGCAACACCGGATCGAAGACAGCGCTGCGCTTGACGACGGCCTTGGCCGCGTCGACCAGGAACACACCCCCCGCGGTCACCACGGCCAGGTTCTGCGCGCGGTCGCCGTCGAGGACGTGGTGGGCGGTTCCGGTCAGCACCCAGCCGGTGGCATCCCGGTTGGCGGTCACGCCGCTGTAGACGGCCGCGCCGGCCTTGGCCGCATCGAAGCGGTCCCCCGCCAGCGGTGCGTACTGCGTCATGGTCGCCAGATAGGGCGTCAGATCCGTGGCCCGGCCGAGCTCCTCCAGCACGATGGCCAGTTCCACCGCGTTCTCCGAGTCGGTGAGCTCGGTCCAACCCTGGTCGACATAGCTCTGCCACAGCGGTGTCGGATCGACACCCTGCTCGGCAACTTCGCGGACCAGCGTGGCCGGGCATTGCTTGGTCACCGCGTCGCGCACGGTCTCCTGCCAAAACCGCTGATCGGCATCAAATTCGAGTAGCAACCGCCGCCTCCTGCCGCACTGTCAAGTTCGAAACGAGAATAGCATTCTCTTTCTATGGGGTGACCTTCTCCTCCAGCAAGTACCGATTCTCCAAAACAATGCGCTGGGCGGGTGACCAGCACCGGCGCTTACCTGCGACAAAGCGTCGCGACGTCCCGAGAACTATGTTCTTGCCATAGAAGAATATGGATCTAGACTGGCTGTAAGGTCCGGCGTAACAAGCACGTCGTCAGCAGCCCGTGCACAGCTCGTTTCCGGACGAACATCGGAGGACAGTCTTGGCAATCAGCGACCCCACGCAGCCCGGCCAGGCGGGAACACCCCTCATAGACGCGAGCGTGCACGTCTTCTTCGGCTCGAACAAGGACCTGCGGCAGAACTTTCTGAAGGAACCCTTCGCCAGCCGCGGTTTCCCCGATTACGAGATGAACTGGTACGGCGCCCCGGGGGGCGAGTACGCAAAGGGCACAAAGGGTCCCGACCGCCAGTACCCGGGCTCCGATCCCGACATCGCCGCGCAGCATCTGTTCACCGACCGCGGCGTCGACCTCGCGATCCTGCACCCGATGACCCGCGGCATCATGCCCGACCGGCACCTCGGCACTGCGCTCGCCGCCGCGCACAACGCGATGATGGTGACCCGCTGGCTCGAACACGACGAGTATGGGGAGCGGTTCCGCGGAACCATCCGGGTCAACCCGGACGACATCGTCGGAGCCTTGCGTGAGATCGACAAGTACAAGGACCACCCGCGCGTGGTGCAGATCGGCATTCCGATGCAGTCACGCGAGCTCTACGGCAAGCCGCAGTTCTGGCCGCTGTGGGACGCGGCTGCGGACGCCAGTCTGCCGGTGGCCGTGCACATCGAGGGCGGGGCGGGGATTCAGTTCGCACCGACCCCGTCGGGCAAGACCCGGACCTATGAGCAATATCTGGGGTTCATGGCGCTCAACTACATCTATCACCTGATGAACATGATCGCCGAAGGCGTATTCGAACGGACACCTGATCTGAAGTTCGTCTGGGCTGACGGAGCGGCGGACATGTTGACCCCGTTCATGTGGCGCATGGATTGCTTCGGCCGGCCCCACCTCGAGCAGACCCCGTGGGCGCCCAAGATGCCCAGCGACTACCTGCCCGACCACGTGTTCTTCGTCCAGGGCGCCCTCGACGGCCCCGGCGACACCGAGTTCGCCGGCGAGTGGCTGAGCTTCACCGGCAAGGAGGACATGGTGATGTTCGGCTCCAGCTATCCGCACTGGCAGTTGAACGAGCCGCGAATCCCCAACGCGTTGAGTACCGAACAGCGCGACAAGCTGTTGTGGCGCAATGCCGCCAAGCTGTACGGCCTGGAGAACGAGTTCGCAAGTACCGGTTCATCGTCCGCGGTCGCGGCACAGTAGAGGCAGTGAGGAAGACCTGATGACAACCACACAGCCGATCACGACCAATCCGCGGGTGCCTGCCGCCGAGCGGATCGCGGTGCGGTGCGTCGACTCCGACGTCCACCCCATGCCACGACGCGGTGAGCTGATCGAGTACGTCCCGGAACCGTGGCGCAGCAAGTACTTTCTCAGCCACAAGGTCGGTGAGCAGATCTACTACGACGCACCGGATTACGCACATGCGTACGCCATGCGCGTGGACGCGTTCCCACCGGACGGCGAGTTCGCCTGCAGCGACCCCGATATGGCGCTGCGCCAGCTCATCATGGAAGCCGGCTCCGATATCGCCATTCTCGAGCCGACGCACTCGGAGCACCGGCTGGGCGAGGCCACGGCGGCCTACTGCACTGCGGTGAACCTGTGGCTGGCCAATCACTGGCTGGACAGCCACAACAACTGGCACGAGCGCTGGCGGGGGTCAATCTGTGTGGCCATCGAGGAGCCGCAGACCGCGGTGGCCGAGATCGAGCAGTGGGCCGAACACCCCTACATGGCACAGGTTCTCATGAAGGCCGAGCCGCGCCCGTCGTGGGGAGACCCGAAGTACGACCCGATCTGGGCCGCGGCCACCAAACACGACATCACCGTGAGCTGCCACCTGTCCCGAGGGGAGTACGAGACCCTCCCGACACCGCCGGTCGGATTGCCCAGTTACAACCACGATTTCATGGTGAGCTACTCGCTGTTGGCGGCCAACCAGGTGATGAGCCTGATCTTCGACGGTGTCTTCGACCGGTTCCCCACGCTGCGGATCGTGTTCGTCGAGCACGCGTTCACCTGGATTCTGCCGCTGATGTGGCGCATGGACGCCATCTACGAGGCCCGCAAGTCCTGGATGGACATCAAGCGCAAGCCGAGCGAATACGTCAAGGACCACATCAAGTTCACCACGCAGCCACTGGACTACCCGGAGGACAAGACCGAACTGTCGCGGGCCTTCGAATGGATGGAGTGCGAGAAGATCCTGCTCTACTCCAGCGACTATCCGCACTGGACGTTCGACGACCCGCGCTGGCTGGTCAAGCACCTGCCCGAGCACGCCCGCGAGGCGATCATGTTCCGCAACGGCATCGAGACCTACAAGCTGCCCGAGACCGTTCCGGTCCTCGAGGGACAGGCCCGGGTGTTCTGAGATGGGTTCGGAAGGCAGGAGCGAAGCGACCGGGGAATCCATGCAGTCTGACAAGCGCCCCCGGCTCGCGCAGGGACGCGAGCACGTCGTCGCCACGGTGGACGAAATCCCACCCGGTACACACAAACTGGTGCCGATCGGACGACACGGCGTCGGTGTGTACAACGTCAACGGCACGTTCTATGCGATCGCCAACTACTGCCCGCATGAGGGCGGTCCGCTGTGCTCGGGACGAGCCCGGGGCCGCACCGTGGTCGACGCCGACGTGCCCGGCGACGCGGTGATGGTGCGCGACAAGGAGTTCATCTACTGCCCCTGGCACCAATGGGGTTTCGAGCTGGCAACCGGCACCACCGCGGTGAAGCCGGAATGGAGTATCCGTACGTACCCGGTCCGTGTGGTTGGAGATGATGTGTTGGTGATGGCATGAGCGAGCTTACGAGCGAATCAACAGTTCTGGCGACTGCTCCGCTACTCAAGCAGGGCGAGAAGACCATGGAGGTCAACGGCGGCAACGTCGTGTACGAGATCCTCGGTGACAAGGGTGATTTCATCGCCCTCACCCCGGGCGGCCGCTTCAGCAAGGACATTCCGGGGCTGCGACCGTTGGCCGAGGCCCTCGTCGAGGGCGGCTACCGGGTGCTGCTGTGGGACCGGCCCAATTGCGGCAAGTCCGACGTCCAGTTCTACGGGCAGAGCGAATCGCACATGCGGGCCGAGACGCTCTACCGGTTGATCACCGCCCTCGAAATCGGGCCGTGCTTCATCCTCGGCGGCTCCGGCGGGGCACGCGATTCGATGCTGACCACCATGCTCTACCCCGAGATCGTGCGAAAGCTGGTGGTGTGGAACATCGTCGGCGGGGTGTACGGCTCGTTCGTACTGGGTGGCCACTACATCACGCCGAGCATCCTGGCGGTTCGCGGGCTCGGTATCGAAGGGCTGCTGAACGTGCCGGAATGGCGCGAGCGGATCGCGGAGAACCCCGCGAACCGGGAGCGCCTGCTCGACCTCGACGCCGACGAGTTCCTCAAAGTCATGCTGCGCTGGCTCAACGCGTTCGTGTCGAAGCCGGGCCAGACCATCCCGGGCGTCCCCGACGAGATGTTCGACAACATCACCGTGCCCACCCTGATCATCCGCGGTGGCGAGAACGACTGGGATCATCCCAAGCGCACCTCGCTTGAGGTGAGCTGTCTGATCAAGGGTTCCAAGCTCATCGATCCGCCGTGGCCCGAGGACGCCTGGGAGCGCGCCGGCGAGAGATTCGCACAGAGCGGTGGGAAAACGTTCTGCCTGTTCGACACCTGGGTGCAGGCCGCCCCCGCGATCATCGACTTCCTGAGGTCGGCGTGACCACCGTGACTGGCTGCGCGACCTCACACCGTCCGGATGTGCACCTCGCAGTTCAGCGAAGCCTCCAGGGCGGTGTGGATGCGGCTTTCCGGGATGCGTGTCAGATCGGCCTTGTCCAGGGTCACCGTCACCACATCCCAGCCCTCGTCGTCGACAGATCGAACGATGTCACCCGACACCCCGAATCCGGCCAGCACACCGCGGACATCCTCGTCGGTCCCGCGGCTGACGAAGGTGACCACACCGGCCGTCGGCACGGTGCCAAAAGCCTTGGCACACAGTTCCATCGCGATGGTCTGCAGCTCTGGTGCGTCGTCGCCGGCAATCAGCACCTCGACCTCGCGCCGATGCGCGGGCAGTCCGGCGAGCTGGTTGTCCAGCACCTCGGCGCCGCGCACCACCAGCAACTCACGAAGCGTTGCCATGCCGTCGGATAGCTCCTCGACCCCGAGTTCACCGGCCGGGTCCACTCCGACGCGCACCACCGCAGTTCTCATGCCGGTAAGCCTAACCGGGGACGGGATATGACCATGACAGCCGAACTGACGGTCGCGGCATGGCCGGGAATGACCCCGCGCCTACTGCGCGACGGGCCAGAGGCATTCGACGCCTACCGGCAGGCCGGGGGCTATGCGCCCCTTGTCGATCCGGAGCAGCTACTGAACGAGGTACAGGCCGCCGGATTGCTCGGCCGGGGCGGTGCAGCCTTCCCGATGGCGGTGAAGTTGCGCACGGTGCGTGACAACGGGCGACAGGGCGGCAACGCCGGGATCGGCTCGGTGGTGATCGCCAACGGTGAAGAGGGCGAGCCGGCCTCGATCAAGGACCGCTGGTTGCTGCGCAACCGCCCGCACGCGGTCCTCGACGGCCTGCGACTGGCCGCCGGGATCGTCGGGGCAGACCGGGCTGTGGTGTACGTGTCGGATCCGCGGGCCGCCGCGAGCGTCGAACTCGCGCTCACCGAGCTCTCTGGCCATCTGGACGGGGTGGCGATCGAATTGCTCACCGTCGCTCCGGGTTACGTCGCGGGTGAGGAGACCGCGGCCGTGCACGTGGTCAACGGCGGTCCCGCCAAACCGACCGACAAGCCACCGCGCCCGTTCGAGGAGGGGGTGGCAGGCAAACCGACACTGATCAGCAATGTCGAGACGCTGGCCCACCTTGCCTATCTCCACCAGCACGGGGCCAAGACATTCCGGGAACTGGGGACCGAGGGCTCCCCCGGCACCTTCCTGGCCACGATCACCGGAGCCGGACGCGTGCCCGCGCTGTACGAACTGCCGCACGGCATCGCATTCGCGGATCTGCTCACGCTGCACGGTGTGTCTCCCGACAAGGTCCGCGGGGCGCTGATGGGTGGGTACTTCGCCGGACTGGTCAACCGCGACATCGTCGGAGCCACGCTGGACCACGAGTCCGTGCGCGCCCTGGGCAGCGGCCTGGGCTGCGGTGCGATCGGCATCCTGACCGATGACTGCCCGGTGGCGGTCGCCGCGTCGGTTCTGGCCTACTTCGACCGGGAGAACGCCGGCCAATGCGGTTCGTGCTTCAACGGCACGGCCGCCATGGCGGCGGTGGCCGTCGGACTGCGCGACGGCAACGCCAAGCAGGAGGACCTGGACCGGCTGAAGCGCTGGTCGGTGGTGCTGCGCGGCCGCGGTGCCTGCGCAACGCTCGACGGTGCGGCCAATGTGGCGGCCAGCTTGCTGGACCAGTTCCCCGATCTGGTGCAGCGTCACCTCGAAAATGGCTGTCAGACATGCAGTTCGGGTGCATTCACCGCTGCGCGGCCATACGAAGTGGAGTCCGTGGAGGCGGTGATGGCCCTATGAAGGTCAAGCTCGATCGCACGCTGTGCGATGGCTTCGGGTTGTGCGCGAAGCACGCACCCGAGTACTTCCCGCTCGACGACTGGGGCTACGCCTCTCTTCAAGGCGACGGCAACATCCCCGAGGCCGACGAGGATGCGGTCCGACGCGCCCTTCTGGACTGCCCGGTGCACGCGATCATCGAGTTGAGCCAGACGCGGGCCGAGCGCGAGGCGGGTTGACCCCGGCTCGGACAGGCAGATGCTGGATCACCGATCCCGGAAACTGGTAACGTGATTCTCCGCACAGAATAACCCGCTTACCACCGGAGTCGAGTTGTCACAGATACCGGGACGTCCGCTCCCGACGGTCACCACGCTCAATGAGTACTTCTGGACCGCGGGCGCCGACGGGGTGCTGCGAATCCAGGAGTGCCAGGACTGCAGCGCCCTCATCCATCCGCCACAGCCGGTATGCCGGTACTGCCGCGGCCGCAACATGGGCGTGCGCGACGTGTCCGGGCGCGGATCGCTCGCCGGGTTCACGGTCAACCACCGATTCGGGTTCCCCGATCTGCCGCCGCCCTATGTGGTGGCCGAGGTGGCCATCGCCGAAGATCCCCGGGTCCGGTTGACGACCAACATCGTCGACTGCGATTCCGAGGACCTCAAGCTGGGCATGCCGGTGGAAGTCGACTTCCAGCACATCGAGGACGTCTGGCTGCCGGTCTTCAAGCCGTCGGCGGACACCACCTCCACCCCGCCGGTCGCCGAACCGGTCGCCCCCCAGGACGTAGCGAAGTACGTCCGGCCGATGCTGACCAAGGCGAAATTCGAGGACCACTCGGCCATCACCGGGATCGGGATGTCCAAGATCGGTCGCAGGCAGATGGTGCCGCCGCTGTCACTGACCATCGACGCAGCCGAGAAGGCGGTCGCCGACGCCGGTTTGACGTTTGACGACATCGACGGCCTCTCTACCTACCCGGGCCTGGCAATCGCCGGCATGGGGGAAGGCGGCGTGACCGCACTGGAGGGCGCACTCGGGCTCCGGCCGACCTGGATCAACGGCGGCATGGACACCTTCGGCCCGGGCGGCTCGGTCATCGCGGCCATGATGGCGGTGGCCACCGGCATGGCGCGCCACGTGCTGTGCTTCCGCACGCTGTGGGAGGCCACCTTCGGCCAGCTGGTCAAGGAGGGCAAGATGTCCCCTCCGATGGGCGGCCGCAGCGACAGCTGGCAGCATCCGTTCGGGTCCACCTCGGCCGCACACACGTTGGCGCAGAACGCCGGCCGCCACTTCGACCGATACGGCACCACGCGGGAGACACTCGGCTGGATCGCACTCAACCAGCGCGCCAACGCCGCGCTGAACCCGACGGCCATCTACCGCGATCCGCTCACCATGGACGACTATCTGTCGGCCCGCATGATCACGACCCCGTTCGGCCTCTACGACTGCAATGTGCCCTGCGACGGCGCGGTGGCCGTCATCGTCTCGGCCGTGGACGCCGCGCGTGACCTACCCAAGCCACCGATCCTGTTCGAGGCAGTCGGCACCCAGATCATCGAGCGCCTGGACTGGGACCAGACCACGCTGACCCACGAACCGCAGGTGCTCGGCCAGAGTGCACACATGTGGTCGCGAACGTCGTTGCGTCCCAGTGATGTCGACGTCGCCGAGCTCTATGACGGGTTCAGCTTCAACTGCCTGTCGTGGCTGGAGGGCCTCGGCTTCTGCGGCATCGGCGAGTCCAAGGACTTCCTCGACGGCGGCCACAACATCGCCCGCGACGGCATCATCCCGCTCAACACCCACGGTGGCCAGCTCTCGCACGGCCGCACCCACGGGATGGGGCTGATCCACGAGGCGGTCACCCAGTTGCGCGGCGAGGCCGGCGAGCGCCAGGTCTCCGGCGCCCGCGTCGCGGTGGCCAGCAGCGGCGGCCTGACCCCGAGCGGCGTGCTGCTGATGCGCAGGGACGACTGAAGCATGCGTGCTCCCCATGAGTAAGACGGCCCCGCACCCCAGGGTGGTGATGGTCGACGGTGTCCCGATGTCCGCTCTGGTCGCCGAGGCTCCCGACCCGCGCGCCGTCGTCGTCGCACTGCACGGCGGGGCCACCACGTCGGCGTACTTCGACTGCCCCGGGCACCCGGAACTGTCGCTGTTGCGCATCGGGGTCGACCAGGGGTACACCGTGGTCGCCCTGGACCGTCCGGGCTATGGCGCGTCAGCGGCCTACCCGGACGCCATGGCGCGCCCTGAACAGCGGGTCGCGTTGGCATTCGGCGCGATCCAGCGCATCGCCGGTGCGGCCGACCTGTTCGTTCTGGGCCATTCGATGGGCTGCGAGCTGGCGCTGCACCTTGCCGTGCAGCGGCCCGAGGTGCTCGGTGTGTCACTGGCCGGTACCGGCCGCCGCTATCACCCGAGTGCGCAGGAGCTGCTGAAGGACGCCTCACCGGTGAACCGGCCGCGCGGTCTGCGTGAGCTGCTGTGGGAGCCGGCCCGGCTCTACCCGCCGGACGTGATCGGCGCCGGATTGTCCGCGGGAGGCACCGCGTACGAGGGTGATGTCATCAGAACCTGGTCGCGGCAGGACTTTCCGGCACTGGCCGGTCAGACAAAAGTGCCGGTGCAGTTCCTCGCCGGCGAGTACGAGAACGTCTGGGAGTCCGATCCCGAGGCGTTGGCCGCGATCGGTGCGATGTTCACCGCCTCGCCCCGGGTCCAGACCGGTGAGCTCGCCGACAGCGGGCACAACCTGAGCGTGGGTCTGACCGCCGCGGACTATCACCGCACGGTGCTGTCGTTCGCCGACGAGTGCGTAGCAGGCGGCACCGTGAACACCGAACTGGAAGTGGAGGCAGGTTGATGCGAGTCGGATTTATCGGGCTGGGTAGCCAGGGCGCGCCGATGGCCCGGCGGATCGTCGAGGGCGGTTTCGAGACCACCCTGTGGGCCCGGCGGCCGGCGTCCCTGGAGCCCTTCGCCGACACCGGGGCCAAGAGCGCGGGCTCCCCCGCCGAGCTGGCGGCTGCCAGCGACCTGGTCTGCCTGTGCGTGGTCGGTGACGACGACGTCCGCCAGGTGCTCGACGGTGAGACCGGAGTGCTGGCCGGGCTGGCTCCGGGCGGCGTCATCGCCATCCACTCGACGGTGCACCCCGACACCTGTCGCGAGATCGCAGAAAAGGCCGCCGCCCAGGGCGTTTCGGTCATCGATGCGCCGGTCAGCGGTGGCGAGCCCGCCGCTTCGGCCGGCACCCTGCTGGTGATGGTCGGCGGTGACGAGGAGGTCGTCGAGCGGGCCCGTCCGGTGTTCGCCACCTATGCCGACCCGATCGTGCATCTCGGCGGAGTCGGTGCAGGCCAGGTCGCCAAGATCCTGAACAACCTGTTGTTCAGCGCCAACCTGGGCGCGGCAATGAGCGCACTGGAACTCGGTGAGGCACTGGGTGTTCCGCGTCAGGCGTTGTGTGAGGTGATCTCGCGCGGTTCGGCCACCAGCAAGGCGCTCAACAGCATCGCCATGTTCGGCGGCACGCTGGACAACCTCGCGCCGATCGCCGGGGCGTTGCTGCAGAAGGACTGCCGGCACGCCGCCAGCCTGGCGGACGATGCCTCGGTACCAGAAGGTGCCGTGTACCGTACCGTTTTCCAAGCGGCGGACAACGCACTGGCCATCATGAACCATCCCCGCTGATGCGCATCGGTTTCATCGGAGCCGGCCGGATGGGCGCACCGATGGTGCGCCGCCTGGCAGACGCCGGACATCAAGTGCGGGCATTGGGTCGCGACGACGAAAAACGCGCCGCGATAGCCGAACTCGGCGCCGAGCCGGTGAGCTCGTCAAGCGAGGCCGTCGACGGCGCTGACGTGACGATCGTCTGCGTCTTCACCGATGAGCAGGTCCGGGAACTCTGTCCGGATCTGATCGACGAGATGCCGGACGGATCGGTGCTCGTGCTGCACACCACCGGCAGCCCCCGCACCGCCGAGTCCCTCGCCGAGCGCGGGGCCGCGCGCGGCATCGCGGTCATCGACGCGCCGGTCAGCGGGGGGCCGCATGACATCGCGGCCGGGACCGTCACGGTGTTCGCAGGTGGTGACGCCGACGCGGTGGCGCGCGCCCGTGAAGTGCTGACGGCCTATGCCGATCCGGTGCTGCACGTCGGCCCGGTCGGCACCGGGCAGCGGGTGAAGCTGGTGAACAACGCGTTGTTCGCCGCGCAGATCGGCGCCGTGGCCGAGGGGGTTCGCCTGGGCGACCGGCTGGGCATCGACGAGGCGACACTGTTGACTGCCCTCACGCACGGCAGCGCGGCAAGCCGCGCGCTGGGCGGTATCGCCGCCACCGGCTCGGCCGACGCCTTCATCGCCCGGGTCGGCGAATTCATCGGCAAGGACGTGGCCGTGGTCCGAAGAACAGCATCTGAGCTGGACAGCGACCTGGGCCGACTCGAGAGTCTGCTCGACGCCGCGATCAAGTGACCCGGCTCGACATCACGACCTGATCAGCACCCATTTTGTGCTTTTCAAACACTCCCAACAGAGTTACTGTTAGCGTTACAGTTCAGCAGTTTCCCGTAACGTGTCACGACACTTCCGGCCCAGCCCGCCGCGAAGGAGGAGCCAGCCCAATGACCAAGGCCCAGGTGATCTTCGATCCGTTCTCCGAGGAGTTCTTCAACAACCCGTTCGACATGTACCGGCAGATGCGCCAAGACGCACCGCTGTACTACAACGAGGACTCCGACTTCTATGCCCTGACCCGGCATGAGGACGTGTCGGCGGCGTTGAAGGATCACGAGGCGTTTTCCTCGTCGCGCGGCTGCGACCTGGCCATGGTGCAGAGCGACGAGCCGCCGCAGAAGTCGATCATCTTCATGGACCCGCCCGATCACCGGCACATGCGCAGCCTGCTGAACAAGGCGTTCACCCCGCGCATGATCCAGGCCCAGCGCGACACCGTCGTCGAGCAGATCGACCATCACCTCGGCTTGATCGACTCCGACGAATTCGACGTGGTCCAGGATTTCTCGGGCCCGTTCCCGGTCGAGGTCATCACCCGGATGGCCGGCGTCGACCCGGAGTACCGCCAACAGGTCCGGCACTGGATCGACACCAGCCTGTCCCGTGAACCGGGGCAGATCGGTTACTCCGAGGCCGGCATGCAGGCCAACATCGACACCGGCATCTACTACTACGGGTTGGTGCAGAAGCGCCGCGAAAACCCGCAGGATGACATGATCAGCCGGCTGATCGCCGCGGAGATCCCCGGCGAGGACGGCCAGATGCGCCGCCTCGACGACATCGAGATCACCGGATTCGCCACGCTTCTCGGCGGTGCGGGGGCTGAGACCGTCACCAAGCTCATCGGCACCGCGATGGTGCTCTTCGCGCGCAACCCCGAGCAGTGGCAGAAGCTGCTCGACGACCGCGAGAAGGTCCCGGCCGCTGTCGAGGAGTTGCTGCGCTACGAGGGTCCGGTGCAGTACAACGTCCGATACACCCTCAAGGAAGCCCATGTGCCCAGCGGCACCATTCCGGCGGGCAAGGCGGTGTTCCTGATCAGCGCCGCGGCCAACCGCGATCCCGATGCGTTCACCGATGCCGACACCTTCGACATCGAGCGGGACCGTACCCAGGCGCAGAACCTGGGCCTGGGCTACGGCATCCACAGCTGCCTCGGGGCCGCACTGGCCCGCATGGAGAGCGCCGTGGCGCTGGAGAAGCTGCTCGACTTCATGCCCCGCTACGAAGTGAAATGGGATCAGCTGCAACGGGTTCACATGCAGAATGTGGCGGGGTACTCGCACGTGCCGGTAAGGGTGTTGAGGTGATGGCGAAAAAGGTTCACGTCGATTTCGAGATCTGCGAGAGCAACGCCGTCTGCATGGGGATCATCCCCGAGGTGTTCGACCTCGACGATCAGGACTACCTGCACATCCTGCAGGAGGACGTGACGCCGGACAACGAGGAGCAGATCCGCGAAGCGGTCCGGCAGTGTCCCCGTCAGGCCATCACGATCGTCGACGAGTAGCCCGCACATGCGGTTCGTCTTCGTACACGGCGGTTTTCATGCCGCCTGGTGCTGGGAGCGCACCATCTCCGAGTTGCAGAGCCTCGGTCACGACGGCGTTGCCGTGGACCTGCCCGGGCACGGAGTCCGGGTGGCCGAGGAGTCCACGTTGGCCAACCGGCAGGCCGCGATCGTCGAGGTGATGCAACCCGGGGATGTGCTGGTGGGCCATTCCGGCGGCGGGTTCGACGCCACCCTCGCCGCCGATGCGGCCCCGGAACTGGTGGGCCACATCGTGTATCTGGCCGCCGCTCTACCCGGGAAGGCCGGACCTACCCCGAGGCGATGGCCATGCGTTCGGCCGATGACGAGTTGAGCGGCGAATTCGACGGAGATGTCGGCGAGATGCTGGGCTACCTGCATTTCGACGAGGAAGGCGCCATGACGTTCGCCGACTTCGACGGTGCGTGGCGCTACTTCTACCACGACTGCGACGAGGCAACGGCCCGTTGGGCTTTCGATCGCCTGGGTCCCGAGCGGTTCGGCGACACCACGGTCACGCCGGTGTCGGTGCCACAGTTCTGGGCGGCCGATCTGCCCCGCAGTTTCATCCGCTGCACCCAGGACCGCTCGATGCCGAAATGGCTGGCCGACACGGTCACCCAACGACTCGGCGTCGAGCAGCTGACCATCGACGCGTCCCACTCACCGTTCCTGAGTCGCCCGCGAGACCTCGCCGAGCTTCTGGTGCACGCCACGACGACCACACCGATCGCCGCTCTTACGCCGGCCTGATTCAGGTCCGACTGCGCGGTTTTCGACCCCTGGGTCGCTTCGATCGAAGAATCACGACCTCAGGGTCGAAATCGCCGCCCGGCCGCGCTAGGCGGCGATCACCGACTTGCCGAATTTCTCGGTTGCCTCCAGCGCGTGGGTGAGGCTGTCGCCGGGCAGGGTGACGTGCAGCCAGGTCACCCCCAGCGCGGCGAGCTTGTCCACACCGGCCAGGTAGGCGTCGGGGTCGAAATCGTCGGCGCCGGGATTACCGCCCTCGAAGTTGTTGAACACGATGTCGATTCCCTCTGGATCACGACCGGCCGCGGCCAGCCGGGTCCGCAGGTCCTCGATGCCGGCGGCCAGCGCATCCAGCGAATCGATGGCCGCGGTGCCCGCGGTCTTGGCCAGGCCCGGCGGTGCGGCGAACGGGCACCAGCCGTCTCCGTGTTTGGCGACCCGCGCCCGGGCCGCCGAGGTGTTGCCGCCGATCCAGATGGGTGGATGCGGGCTCGCCGCAGGCCGCGGGTGGGCCGTGATACCGCGTGCGCTGAAGTTCTTGCCCTCGAAGCTGTAATCGTCGGTGGTCCAGATACCCCGGATCACCTCCAGTGCCTCGTCAAACAGTGCGGCGCGCTCGTCAAAGGAGACGCCGAGCGCGGCGAATTCCCGCTTGAGGTAACCGACACCGACGGCCAGGGTGAACCGGCCACCGGACAGCAGGTCCAGGCTGGCACCGGATTTGGCCACCACGAAGGGATTCCGGTACGGCAACACCACGATGTTGGGCACCAGACGCAGTGTCGTGGTGTGCGCCGCGGCGAAGGCCATGGCCACGAACGGGTCCAGGGCGTCGTGGCCACCGGCATCGAGCCAGCGCTGAGAGGGAGCGGGATGGTCGGTGAATCCGAAGCCGTCGAAACCCGCAACTTCGGCCGCAGCGGCCATCGCGGCAACTCCGTTGCCACTCACCAGATCCGGATGGTACGGATGAGTGTGCATCGGGTACGTGATGCTGTAGCGCACTGCGGCCGCCCGATCAGGAAGGGAAGCCGGAGAGGATGACGCCGTTGCACTCCGCAGCGCCTTGACGGACCTTGGCGGCCGCCTGGTAGGCGTCGGAGTAGTACCACTCACGGGCGGCATCAACGGATTCGAACTCGAGCACCACGGTCTGCGTGCCGTGCCAGGCGCCCTCGATCACCTCGGGCTTCTGGTCGACGGCCACGATGGTTGCGCCGCCCATCGCCTTCGACGCCAGCTTCGCGTACTCGCCCATACCGGCCGGGTCTTTGATGTCCTCGGTGATGATGACGTAGCCCTTGGCAGATGCCATTGCGAATCTCTTTCTCTAGTTGTCGATTTCGCTGATCGCCCGTTCCGGGCAGTTGTCTATCGCCTCGCGTGCCGCTTCTTCGAGTTCGGCGGATACCTCTTCCGGATCGGCCACCGCCCAACCATCGTCCGACATCTCGAAGACCTCGGGGCACAGCGTCAGGCACATGCCGTGGCCGGCACATCGATCCTCGTCAACCCGGACCCGCATCAGCTGTCGAACTCCAGGTGCAGCTCGGTCAAGCCACGCAGGATGAAGGTGGGGATGTAGTTGTAGCGCCGGTCGCCGTCCGAACCGTGTTTGGCCTCCGAAATGCGGATGTCGGTGGTCCGGTCCAGCAACCGCTCGATTCCGACGCGGGTCTCGGCACGTGCCAACGGGGCTCCGGGGCAGCTGTGGATACCGCGGCCGAAAGCCAGGTGCTGGCGGGCGTTCTTGCGCGCCGGGTCGAAGGTGTCGGGATCCTCGAAGCGACGCGGATCGCGGTTGGCCGCTCCGTTGAGGACCATCACCGTGGTGCCGGCGTTCAACTCGGTGTCACCGATGGTCACCGGGCAGCGCGACAGCCGGAAGTCGCCCTTGACCGGGCTCTCGATCCGCAGCGCCTCCTCGATGAAGTTCGGGATCAGGCTGCGGTCAGCTCGCAGTCGCTGCTGGATCTCGGGTTGCTCACCCAAGACCTTCAACGCGGTGCTCAGCAGGCGCACGGTGGTTTCCTGTCCGGCCGAGAAGACGTTCGTCGCCACCCGTGCGACATCGCCGACATCGGGGATGCTGCCGTCCGGGAACGTGGCCTCGGCCAGCCCGGTGAGCACATCGTCGCGCGGGTTGGCCCGGCGATCGGACACGTAGTCGGAGAACTGGCCGTAGAGAAACTCCAGCGGGCTGTGCGACAGCGACTCCTTGCTGGTGCTGCCGATGCCGCCGCCGGAATGCTGCTTGATGCCGTTGACAAAGCCTTCGCGATCCTCCGGCGGGATACCGAGCAGGTCGGCGATGACCAGCAGCGTGAACGGGCCGGCGAAGCCCTTGATGAACTCACCCCCGCCGGGTGCGAGGTAGCTGTCGAGCACTTCGTCGGCCAACTGCCACATCGCGTCCTCGTTCTCCTTGAGGCGCTTGGGCGTGATCAACCGCATCAGCAGCGATCGGTGGTCGGTGTGCGTGGGCGGATCGAGTGTCGGCAGCTGGTCGCTGAACGGCAGATCATTGCGGTGTTTCTCGATGAGGGCGGTGACTTCTTCGGCGCTACGGCCTTCCAGCGGCACCGGGAAACCCGGGAACGGGCCGGTGACCGACAGGCACGAGGAAAAGGTCTCCTCGTCGTTGTAGACCTGCACGGCTTCGTCCCAGCCGGTCACCATCGTGACGTTGTAATGGTCTTCACGCGCAACCGGGCACTTGTTGCGCAGCCCTTCGAAGAATGGGTACGGGTTGTCGACCAATCGTTCATCGCGGAAAAAATCGATACCGGTTGGGTCGATCGCCATCAGCTGCTCCCGTTCCAGCCGCAGATATGAGAATGCGGCTCTCATCATTGAATAGTAGATTTCCACAGCGGTGGTTTCACGTCAACGCCGGACCCTAACTCATCAGCGACAAGCAGCAAGAATAGGATTCTCGTCCACTATCCGCCCAGCATCGTCAGTCCGCCGTCCACGGCGATCAACTGGCCGGTGATGAAGCCCGCACCGTCGCCGGCCAGGAAGACCAAAACCGGCCCGAGGTCGTCGGCCGGGTCCCCCAGCGCGCCACCGAGCGGGATCGTCATCTTCATCTGCTGTTCGACGAGGTTCGCCATCTCCGGCCCGAGGAATTCCCGCAGCCGGTCCGCGCCGGGGGTGTCGACCGCCGGCGCGAGCGCATTCACCGTGACACGGTCGGCCGCCCAGGCCTTGGCCGCCGAGCGCGTCCACGCCTGCACCGCCCCCTTGGTCGCCGCGTACACGGCCGAGATGGGGCTGCCCATGACGGCCTCGGCCGAGCCGAAGTTGATGATGCGTCCGCCGGTTGCGCGCATTGCGGCGTATGCGGCCTGGTTGGTGAAGATCGTGGCCTTCAGGTTGGTGTCGACCAGATAGTCGATCTCGGCGACCTCGATCTGGCCGGGAATTCCCGCTTGCCACAACCCCGCCGCGTGCACCAGCACATCGAGACCGCCCATGGTCTGCACCGCGGAGGCCACCAGGCCGTCAACCGCACCGGCGTCCCGCAGGTCGCACTGAAACCAGGTCACCCGCGGGCGGTCCGGTGGCGGGGTCCGGTGATAGGTGCCCACGACGCGGGCGCCCGCGGTGCTCAGGGCGTCGACGGCGGCGGCGCCGATACCCGAGGCAGCTCCGGTGACCAGAATCCGGCGGCCGTGCAACGGTTCGTCCATACGGAGATAGTTAGACAAACGTCAACTATTTTCAATAGCCGGATCCGTTGTTAGAGTCCGAATATGCCCAAGGGAGCCACGACGGAGCCTGCTGACAGCAGTCAACGTCGTGCGTCGTTCCAACGGGCGCGTTCACACCGGACCAAGAGCGATCTGGTCCAGGCCGCGATGGCGCTCTGGCGCACGAACGGCTACGCGAAGACCACGGTCGCCGACATCTGCCGCGCCGCGGGAGTTTCCCGCGCCCTCTTCTACTTCTATTTCCCGGCCAAAGAGGACGTGCTGTTCGAAGTCGGCCTGACCTCCACCCGGCTGGCGCAGAAGCGGGTGAAATCGCTGCTGACAGGTGACTACGACGTGATGGCCGTGATCACCGAGGCGCTGCGCAGCCTGGAGCGGTCGATGGCTCGCAATCCACCCGATCTGATCGTCGAGACGATCCTGGAGGGCTACCGGCACGAGCACCGGATCCTGGCCGGCGACGTCGATCCGGATACCCAGGACGCCGACATGTTCGGCGAGTTGTTCCAGCGGGCCCAGGCTGACGGCAAGCTCGGTGCCCACGTCGACGTGGCACACCTGTCCCGGCTGGCACAGATCCTGGTCAGCGAGGGCGTCCGGCACTGGGCCGGCGGCAGTTTCGGCGACCACTCGTTCACCGACGTCGTCGCGGGCGATATCGGCGCGATGATCACCGGCTTCAACTACACCAACAACTAGATCGGAGGACCCCCGATGGCGTGGGATTTCGAGACCGACCCGCAGTATCAGGAATTACTGGACTGGGCCGACGAATTCGTGACCGAGCAGGTCGAGCCGCTCGACCTGGCCTGGCCGCACCTGCAGTTCACCCCGCTCGAGGGCAAGCGCCGGGAAGCGATCGACCCGCTCAAGGCGCAGGTGCGCGAAAAGGGCCTGTGGGCAACGCATCTCGGACGGGAACTCGGTGGGCAGGGCTACGGGCAGCTGAAGCTGGCGCTGCTCAACGAGATACTCGGCCGCTCGCAGTGGGCCCCCATCGTGTTCGGCTGTCAGGCCCCCGACACCGGCAATGCCGAGATCATCGCGCACTACGGCACCGAGGAGCAGAAGAAGCAGTACCTGCATCCGCTGCTCGAGGGTGAGCTGTTCTCCTGCTATTCGATGACCGAACCGCACGCCGGCGCCGACCCGACGCTGTTCACCACCAGCGCGGTGCGCGACGGGGACGACTGGGTGATAAACGGCTGGAAGTTCTTCTCCTCCAACGCCGCAACCGCGTCGTTCCTGATCGTCATGGTGGTGACCAACCCCGAGGTCAGCGCCTATCAGGGCATGTCGATGTTCCTGGTGCCCACCGACACGCCCGGCGTCAAGATCGTCCGCAACGTGGGCCTGTACGGGGAAGCCGACGACCACGGCAGCCATGCGCTGATCCACTACGACAACGTCCGGGTACCGGCCGAGGCTCTCCTGGGTGGTGAGGGGCAGGCCTTCGTGATCGCCCAGACCCGGTTGGGCGGCGGACGGATCCACCACGCGATGCGCACGATCGGCCTGGCCCAGAAGGCACTGGACATGATGTGCGAACGCGCGCTGAGCCGCGAGACCCAGGGCAGCCGGCTGTCCGACAAGCAGTTCGTGCAGGGCTACATCGCCGACTCCTATGCCCAGTTGCTGCAGTTCCGGCTGATGGTGCTCTACACCGCGTGGGAGATCGACAAGTACAACGACTACAAGAAGGTCCGCAAGGACATCGCCGCGGTCAAGGTGGCGATGCCCACCGTGCTGCACGACATCGCCTGGCGGGCAATGCAGGTCCACGGCGCGCTCGGCGTCACCAACGAGATGCCGTTCATGGGCATGGTCACGGGCGCCGCGGTCATGGGCCTGGCCGACGGTCCGACCGAAGTGCACAAGACCACCGTTGCCCGGCAGGTGTTGCGCGACTACCAGCCGACCACCGACACCTGGCCGACCGAGTGGATACCCCGCAAGCGCGAAGCCGCGAAGGCGAAGTTCGCCGAGTTCCTCGAGGCCGAGGTGGGCAATCTGTGAGCGAGATAGATGTTGCGCGCCTTGCCGATTGGATGGACAACGCCGGCCTCCCCGGCAAGGGCGAGCCGCTGGAGGCCCGCTTCCTGTCCGGCGGCACCCAGAACGTCATCTATGAGATCCGCCGTGGCGAGCACACCTGTGTGTTGCGGATGCCACCGGCAGGCGCCCCGCCGGATCGGGACAAAGGCATTCTGCGGGAATGGCGCATCATCGAGGCACTGGACGGCACGGATGTCCCGCACACGGCCGCGGTCGGAGTGTGCGCCGATCCCGAGGTACTGGGCCGGCCCTTCTATCTGATGGGCTTCGTCGACGGCTGGTCGCCGATGGATACCCACGGCCGCTGGCCGGAGCCGTTCAACACCGACCCGAGCACCCGTCCCGGGCTGAGTTATCAACTGGCCGAGGGCATTGCGCTGCTGTCCAAGGTCGACTGGCAAGCCAAGGGGCTGGCTGATCTCGGTCGGCCCGACGGCTTCCACGAACGCCAGGTGTCGCGCTGGATCGGGTTCCTCGACCGGATCAAGAACCGCGAGTTGCCCGGGCTCGAGGTGGCCACGGACTGGCTGCGGGCCCACAAGCCACTCGACTTCGTCCCCGGCCTGATGCACGGGGACTACCAGTTCGCCAATGTCATGTACCGCCATGGCGCCCCGGCCACGATGGCCGCCATCGTGGACTGGGAGATGGGGACCGTGGGCGATCCGAAGCTGGACCTGGCCTGGATGGTGCAGAGCTGGCCTGCCGATCCGGACAACCCGGAGCCGTCCGAGATGGGTTATGTCGACATGCACGGAATGCCGTCTCGTGACGACGTCGTCGCGCACTACGCGAAGGTGTCAGGGCGCCAGGTCGACGACCTGGACTACTACCTGGTGCTGGCGAAGTGGAAGCTGGCGATCGTCCTGGAGCAGGGTTTTCAGCGAGCTGGCGACGACGAGAAGCTGCTGGCGTTCGGACCGGTGGTCACCGAGCTGATGCGCTCTGCCGCCGAACTCGCCGAATCCACCGACTACCGGTGAAGGCCGCCGTCTGCCCGGAGTACGGGCCTCCCGATGTCGTTCGGATCGAGGACGTCCCCCCTCCCCCGCTGGAGCCCGGCCAGGTCCGGGTCCTGGTCGGCGCGGCCGCGGTGAACTTCCCCGATGTACTGCTGGTCGCCGACAAGTACCAGATACACGTGCCGGCGCCGTTCATCCCGGGCAGCGAGTTCGCCGGAGTGGTGACCGAAGTAGCCGGCGACACCAACGGTTTCGGCGTCGGTGACCGGGTGACCGGAACCGGACTGTTCGGTGCGTTCGCCGAGCAGGTGTGCGTCCCGACGGCGGGGCTGGCCCGGATTCCTGACGGCGTGGACGGCGGCACCGCGGCAGCCTTCGGGGTGGCCCACCGCACCGCCTATCACACGCTGCGCTCGGTGGCCCGGATCGCACCGGGTGACGACGTGATCGTGCTGGGTGCAGGCGGCGGCGTCGGCCTTGCGGCGGTGCAGCTCGCGTCGGTGCTCGGCGCCCGGGTCACCGCAGTCGCATCGTCAGACGAAAAGCTTTCCATCGCAGCGCAATACGGCGCCTACTCGCTGGTCAACCACGCGCGGGGCGACCTGCGCGCCGAACTGCGGGAGGCGGTGCCTGAGGGTGCCCACGCCGTACTCGACCCGGTCGGCGGCGATCTGTCCGAACCGGCGTTGCGGTCACTGCGCCGCGGGGGCCGGTTCGTGACCATCGGCTACGCCTCGGGCGAGATCCCTCGCATCCCGCTGAACCTGGTACTGGTCAAAGGGATTCACGTCCTTGGCTTTCAGTTCCAGGACATCGACCCCGACGAGTTCACCCGCAACGAAGGCGAATTGCGGGAACTGTTGGCCACCGGCGCCGTCCGCCCACACATCGGTGCGGTCTATCCGCTGGAGCAGGCGGCGGACGCCTTGCGGCAGGTCGCAGAAGGACGCGCCGTGGGCAAGGTCGTGATCGAGCTCAGGACTCCTTCGGCGGATAGAAGTACTCCCGCCAGGCCGTGATCTTCTCGTCCCGCACCTCGTAAGCACCCATGACCGGCCAGCTCATCTGCTTGCCGTCCACGATCCAGTGATCGCGCCGCTCCATCAGCACGACGTCCCCGTCGACGGCGAGGTGCAGGATTTCGAGATCCACGCATTTGCCGCCGGCGAAGAACACCTTCATCATCTCGTGGATCGCGTCGCGCCCCGACAGCTTCGGCCAGTCGGGCCCGATGTCGAAGGTTGCGTCGTCGGCGAAGTGCCCCATGACCCCGTCGACGTCGTTGCTCCCCCACGCGGCGATCTCGGCGCGCACGATCTCCTCAGCGGTCATCAGTCCCCCGTCGGCCGTTGTTGCGAATATTTACACTAGCTCGCCAGAGTGTAATTCCGATAGACATCACCGCCGGACCGGTTCCACATTTCAATCCGCAACAGCCAGTATCGAATTCGACGCGGTTCGAGCACCGGAAACCAATCCTTGACCCGGCCACCTCCGGCCTGCTAAGCAGATGCACAGCCCATTCAATACGGTCAGGAGACCAGCTGTGCCCACGTCGACCGAAGCCGACCTGTACTACGACCCGTACAGCGTCGAGCTCAATATGGACCCCTATTCGGTGTTCGCCCGAATCAGGGAAGAGGCTCCGCTGTACTACAACGAGCAGCACGACTTCTATGCGCTGAGCCGCTACGACGACGTCAACAAGGCCGTCATCGACCATGACACGTTCATCTCCGGACGCGGAGCCCTGCTCGAGATCATCAAGTCCGGCATGGAAATCCCGCCGGGAACACTGATCTTCGAAGATCCGCCGATCCACAACATCCACCGCAACCTGCTGTCACGGGTATTCACCCCCCGCAAGGTGCTCGCACTCGAACCGCAGATCCGTGAATTCACCGCGCGCTGCCTGGATCCACTGGTCGGATCAGAGCGCTTCGACTTCGTACAGGACCTCGGCGAGCAGATGCCGATGCGCGTCATCGGCATGCTGCTGGGCATCCCCGAGGACCGGCAGCGCGCCATCACCGACCACGGCGAGCAGACCCTGCAAGGGCAGACCGTCGATGCCCTGGCCACCGGTGAGGTGTTCGCAGAGTTCATCGACTGGCGCACCGAGCACCCGTCCGACGACATCATGACCGATCTGCTCAACGCCGAGTTCACCGACGAGACCGGCACCGTGCGCACGCTGCGCCGCGACGAGCTGCTGTTGTACCTGACGGTCATCGCGACCGCAGGCTCCGAGACCACCACGCGGCTGATCGGCTGGGCCGGTAAGACCCTGGCCGACGTCCCGGACCAGCGCCGTGAACTGGTGGACAATCCTGAGCTCATCCCCCAGGCGATCGAGGAGATCCTACGCTGGGAGCCGCCGGCACTGCAGATCGCCCGCTACGTCACCCGCGATGTCGAGTACTACGGCCAGACCGTTCCCGAAGGGTCGGCGATGCTGATGCTGGTCGGCGCGGCCAACCGCGACCACCGCCGGTTCGCGCCCGACGGCGACGTCTTCGACATTCACCGGGAACAGAAGTCGCACATGACTTTCGGCGCCGGGACGCACTTCTGTATGGGCAACGCGCTGGCCCGCCTCGAAGGGCGTATCGCCCTTGAGGAGATCCTCAAACGCTTCACGGAGTGGGAGGTCGACTGGGCCAACGCCAAGCCCTCGGAAACCGCCGCGGTGCGGGGCTGGTCCGCCATGCCCACCCTCCTCTAGCGCCCATTTGACGCCGAGACTGCGTACAGATCGCGAAATGGGAGTTTTCGCGATCTGTACGCAGTCTCGGCGATCTGTGCGCAGGGTCGACGGACCAACCTGATTCAGGATCAGAAGGGAAGATCCACAAACCCGTTCGTGGTGTTGACCTCATCGTGGTTGTCGACGCTGTAATGCGGACCGACAGGAGTGACGGGCTCGGCCGATGCGGGCGCGGCGAAGCCGAGAACCGCCGCGCTCAGACCGCCGGCAATCACGGTGACAAATCCGATCTTCTTCATGGTGATGCCCTCTTCCGATGTGTTCTCTGGTGCATTTCGCTGATCTGAACCATTAAACATCGAGGTCAGAGGGTTAATTCCGCTGGCAGAAATTGACCTGCGATTGGCAGGAAACGCTCGTCAGCTCGCCGGGATCAGGTCAGCGGGCACCGAGCGGCTGACCATCGTGCCGCACCGGAATGCCTCGGTGTGCCCGACAACCCCGGACTCGGGATCGTTGACCGCAGCGAGTGCCTGCGCCTTGAAAGCGCGTGCGGCAGCGGACAGTTCGTGCCGTACCGGGTCGACGCTCAGGTCCGCCGGACACTCGTCGCCCCACAGCGTCACTTCGGTGCGCCCCTGCTCCAGGGCGCCCAGGACGCCGCGACGAACCCGCTCGTCGGTGTTGAACAGATCAGCGGCCACCGCGACGGTCTGCGGATGCGGGCGGTCCTCCCAGGACTCCAGCACCGACTCCAGGGGCATCGTCTCCACCCCGAGGATCGCCAGCGGACGGACATCCTCGTCGGCACCGATCAGCACCGTGACGTCCCACCCTGCCATCACCCGGTCGACCAGCCAGCCACCGGCGAACCGGACCGCGTCGACCACGCAGGGGGCCACCACATCAAGTCGGTACCGCATGTCGTCCTCCAATCTCACTGGCCGGCCGCCCCGTTGCGGCCGCCCGGCTGCTCGATCTCCCGCCCCAGCATCTCGGCGTAGCTCTTGAACACGTCCGTCAACGGGAGCGAGGGATCGAGTAGCCATGAGGTCTCCATTCCATTGATGAATGCCAGGATCTCCACGGCCTTGGTGGCCGCGTCGAAGTCGGAGCGATAGCGGCCGCTGAGCTGACCGCGCGTGATGATGTCCGTGACGATGTCGCGCGCAGCCTGCTGCCGTTTGAGCAAACGATCGTGCAGTGGCGCGTCGGGTTGGATGTTCTCGACCAGCAGCACCGTGAAGGTGCCGACCAACTCGGGCGCTCGGACGAACCGCTCGGCCACCCGCTTGATCTCCTGAGCGAGATCACCGGAGCGGTCGGCATGGGTGTCGTCGTCGTGGTCGCGCGCATCGAGCACCGCGTTGAGCAGTTGTTCCTTGGACTCGAAGTGGTGCAACAGGCCGGCCGGGGTGACACCCACTTCCCTGGCGATCTGCGCCAGGGAGGTATTGCGCCAGCCGTTGCGGGCGAGCAGCTTCTCCGCCACAGAAAGTATCCGCTGCCTGCGGTCTTCCCCCTTGGCCAGGAGCGTCTCATAGGGCCGTGCACCCTGAGAGGACACCTCTGCCCCTACAACCGAAGCCACCGGACTCCTTCGTCGAACCAACCTAGTGAACACACAGTAGGTTGGTTTGACCGCCTGTGACAAGTGTCTCAGGAAAAGAAATTCCCGGCGGCCGTCACAACCGCCGGACTGGGCCGGTCAGAGCCCCAGCGACTTGGCGATGATCACCTTCATGACCTCGCTGGTCCCGGCGTAGATCCGCGCCACCCGGGCATCCGTGTAGAGCCGCGCGATGGGGTACTCCATCATGTAGCCGTACCCGCCGAAGAGCTGCAGGCAACGATCGATCACCCGCGCCTGCATCTCCGTGCAGAACAGTTTCACCCGCGCCGCGTCGGCACCGGACAGTTCGCCGTCGACGTGCAGCGCCACCGCCCGGTCGAGCATCGCCTGGGCCGCTTCGACCTCGGTCGAGCATGCCGCCAACTCGAACTTGGTGTTCTGGAACGACGCCACGGGTTGGCCGAACGCCTTGCGGTCCTTGGTGTAGCCGATCGCCGCGGCGATGGCCGAGCGGGCCTGGGCCACCGAACCCACGGCCACGGTGAGACGCTCCTGGGCCAGGTTGTGGCCGAGGTAGCTGAATGCCTCACCCTCCTCCCCCAGTACGTTGGCCACCGGCACGCGCACATCGGTGAACGACAGTTCCGCGGTGTCCTGGACCTTGCAGCCCATCTTCTCCAGCTCGCGGCCCCGTTCGAAGCCCGCCATGCCGTCCTCGACGACCAGCAGTGTCAACCCCTTGCGCCGGTTCTCCGGGTCGGTGGACGTCCGGGCCACCACGACCACGAGATCGGCCTGGATACCGCCGGTGATGAACGTCTTGGCACCGTTGAGCACGTACTCGTCGCCGTCCCGCACCGCGGTGGTGCGCATACCGGCCAGATCCGATCCGGTCCCCGGCTCGGTCATCGCGACCGCGGTCAGCAGGGTGCCCGCCGCCAGCCCCGGGAACCAGCGCTGCCGCTGTTCTTCGTTCGCGTAGTGCAGGAAGTACGGCAGGATCACCTCGAGCTGCGTGCGCACGGTCGACAACGTGACCAGGGCGCGGGCCGCCTCCTCCTGGAGCACCACGTTGTATCGGTAGTCGTCGATGCCGGCGCCGCCGAACTCCTCGGGGATCGCCATGCCGAGCATGCCGAGCTCACCCATCTGCTTGAAGACGTCACGGGGCATCCGGCCGCCCTTCTCCCACTCGGGATAGGCAGGGACGACTTCCTTTTCGATGAAGTCGCGGGCGAGCGCGCGGAATGCCTCGTGGTCCTCGGTGAACAGATTGCGTTGCACTACTTCTCCCTAGCGTCAGTCGATGAGCTCGACCAGCGTGGCGTTGGCGGTACCGCCGCCCTCACACATGGTCTGCAGGCCGTACCGAATTCCGTTGTCGCGCATGTGATTGATCATTCTGGTCATCAGAACCGCACCCGACGCTCCGAGCGGGTGCCCGAGCGCGATGGCGCCGCCGAGCGGGTTCAGTTTGGCCTCGTCGGCGCCCGTCTCGGCGAGCCAGGCCAGTGGCACAGGGGCGAAGGCCTCGTTCACCTCGAACACACCGACCTCGTCCAGGCGCACGCCTGACTTGTGCAGCACCTTCTCGGTGGCCGGGATCGGCCCGGTGAGCATCAACACCGGATCGGCGCCCGTCACCGCACCCGCGCGGTACCGCGCGATCGGCGAAAGGCCCATGGCCACAGCAGCTTCCGCGGTCATCACCAGCAGGGCCGCGGCACCGTCGGAGATCTGCGAGGAGTTCCCCGCGTGGATCACGCCGTCGTCGGCGAATGCGGGCTTGAGCCCGGCGAGCTTCTCCACGGTGCTACCCCGGCGCACCCCTTCGTCGGCGACCACCGGGTCCACCTGATCAGCCGGGTCGGGGAACACGGTGATCATCTGGTTCTCGAAGGCACCGCGGTCCTGGGCCGCCGCAGCTCGTTCGTGCGAGGCGACGGAGTATTCGTCCAGCTGGGTCCGGCTGAAACCCCACTTCCGCGCGATCATCTCGGCCGAGATGCCCTGATTGAACGAAAAATCCTGGTACCGCTCGAACACTTTCGGGCCATAAGGCTGACCGGTGGCCCGGGCCGCCCCCAGGGGAACCCGGCTCATCACCTCCACCCCGCCCGCGACGACCACGTCCTGCTGGCCGGACATCACGGCCTGGACCGCGAAATCCAGTGCCTGCTGGCTCGATCCGCACGCCCGGTTGACCGTGGTGCCCGGGATATGTTCGGGCCAGCCTGCGGCCAGCACCGCATAACGGCCGATGTTGCTGGATTGGTCGCCGACCTGCGAGACGCAGCCCCAGACCACGTCGTCGACGATGTCGGGGCTGATGCCCGCCCGCTCCACGAGCGCATTGAGCACCAGTGCCGACAGGTCGGCGGCGTGGAATCCGGACAGGCCGCCGTTGCGCTTGCCGACCGGGGTGCGGACGGCCTCGACGATGACGGTTTCGCGCATGGGATTCTCCTCTAGAACTTAAGACTGGTAGGCCGGGCCGATGGCGCCCTGGTCCCGCAGGGCGGCGATCTGCTCGGCGCTCAGGCCGATCCCGCCCAGAATGGCATCGGTGTGCTCGCCGAGCCCCGGCACCGCACCCATGCCCAACTCCATGCCGCTGATCACGGGCGGCGGCAGCAGGGCCGAGATCTCCCCATTGGGGGTGCCGACCTGACGCCACCGGTCCCGCGCTTTCAGGTGCGGGTGCGCGATGACCTCACTGGGCAGGTTGTAGCGCGAATTGCCGATCCCGGCGTCGTCGGCGGTCCGTTGAATGTCGTCGAGATCATGCTCGGCACACCAGGATTCGATCGCCTTGTTCAGCTCGTCCCGATGCGCGCAGCGGTCGGAGTTGGTGGCGAAACGCGGGTCGTCGGCGAGATCGGGCCGCTCGATGATCTCGCGGGCCAACCGCTGCCATTCCCGGTCGTTGGTGGTGCCCAGCACCACCGTCTGCCCGTCGCGGGTATCGAACGCGCCATAGGGTGCCACCGCCGGCGAACTCATCCCCAGCGGAACCTGGTCGATCCCGGAGTGCTGGGTGTAGGCCAGCTGGTATCCCATGATGTCGGTCATGGTGTCGAACAGGCTGACCGCGACGCCCGGTGCCGCACCGGTGTCGCCCGAGCGGGCCCGGCCGAGCAACAGCGCCATGATCGACAGCGCCGAATACAGCCCCGTGGTGATGTCGGCAACCGCCGCACCGGGTTTGGCCGGCATGCCCGAATAGCCGGTCGACGCGCACGAACCGGATTCGGCCTGCACCAACAGGTCGTAGGCGCGCTTGTGCGACAGCGGCCCGCCGGGTCCGTAGCCGTCGATCTCCACCGGGATCACCTGAGGATGACGCACCTTGAGATCCTCGGGCCCGAGCCCCAGGCGTGCGGTGGCGCCCGGAGCCAGATTGGACACGAAGGCGTCGGCACCATCGAGCAGTCGGTGCAGTACCTCCATGCCCTCCGGCGACTTCAGATTGAGGGTGATCGATTCCTTACCCCGGTTGGCCCAGACGAAATGCGCCGCCTGACCGAGCACGACATCGTCGTAGTCCCGGGCGAAATCACCGCCCTTGGGGTTCTCGATCTTGATCACCCGGGCGCCGAAGTCGGCGAGCACCCGGGTGCACATCGGCGCGGAGACCGCCTGTTCCATCGCTATGACGGTGATACCGGCCAGGGGCAGGGAGGCGCACTCCGTCACCGGCGCTTCGCTCGTAAACTCGCTCACAAGGTCACATAACCATGCCGCCATCGACCGGGAGTACCTGCCCGGTGATGTACGACGCGGCATCGGAGGCCAGGAAGACGAACGCGCCCGCAACCTCGTCGGCATCGGCCCACCGCTTGAGCGGGATGCGGTTCATCATGTTGGCCGCGAACTTCTCGTTGGTGCGGATGGTTTCCGTCATCGGCGTTGCGGCCAGCGGCGCCAGGGCGTTGACCATGATGTTCTTGGTCGCCAACTCACGGGCCAGCGATTTCGTGAAGCCGATCAGGCCGGCCTTGGCCGCTGAGTAGTTCACCTGCCCGAGCGTGCCGGTGAGGCCGGCCGCCGAGGTGACGTTGATGACGCGGCCGGTCCCGTCGGTGGGCATGTGCGGCAGCGCGGCCTGGGTGACGTGGAAGGTTCCCATGACGTGGATGTCAAAGGTGAGCCGGAACGTCTCGTCGGTCAGCTTGGGGAACATCGCCGGGGAGGTGACGCCCGCGTTGTTGACCACGATGTGCAGGTTGCCCTCGCCGAGCGCGGCGGCCTGCGCGGCGGCCGCCACTGCGGCGTCGCGGTCGCTGACGTCCAGCGCGGCACTGTCGGCTTTGCCGCCGGCGGTGTTGATCCGCTCCGCGACCGCAGCCGCGGCGTCACCACTGATGTCGGTGACGAGCACCGAGGCACCGGCAGCGGCCAGCGCCTCCGAAACCGCCGCACCGATGCCGGCACCGGCCCCGGTCACCAGCGCCGAACGCCCGGTCAGGTCGAAATATGTCCTCATGGAACTTCGATATCTCCTCAGTAGCTCTTGGGCAGGCCCAGAACGTTCGCGGCGAGGAAGTTCAGGATCATCTCCTGGCTCACCGGTGCGATCTTCATCAGTCGGGACTCCCGGAAGAACCGGGAGATGTTGTATTCCTCGGAGTAACCCATGCCGCCGTGGGTCTGCAGCGCACGGTCGGCGGCGCCAAATCCCGCATCTGCGCACAGGTACTTGGCCATGTTGGCCTCCCGTCCGCACGGCTTGCCGTTGTCGTAGAGCCAGGTGGCCTTGCGCAGGATCAACTCTGCGGCGTCGAGGCGGGCCAACGAGTCGGCCAGCGGGAACTGGATGCCCTGGTTCATGCCGATCGGCCGGTCGAACACCACCCGCTCGTTGGCGTACTTCACCGCACGGTCCAGGGCCACGCGACCGATGCCGAGGGCCTCGGCCGCGATCAGCATCCGCTCCGGGTTGAGCCCGTGCAGGATGTACTTGAACCCCTTGCCCTCCTCGCCGATCAGGTGCTCGGCGGGCACGCGCAGATCGTCGATGAACAACTCGTTGGAGCTCACCGCGTTTCGGCCCATCTTGTTGATGGGCCGGATCTCGACGTGGTCGCGGTCGAGATCGGTCAGGAACAGCGACAACCCGTCGGTCGGCTTGCCTCCGCGCTTCTCCACATCCTCGCGCGACTCGGTGCGGGTGAGCAGCAGGATCTTCTCGGACTCAAGCGCTTTGGAGATCCACACCTTGCGGCCGTTCACCACATAACTGTCGCCGTCCTTTTTGGCGAACGTGGTGATCCGTGAGGTGTCCAGGCCTGCACCCGGCTCGGTGACGCCGAAGCAGACATGCAGGTCGCCGTCGACGATGCGCGGCAGTGTCGCCTTCTTCATCTCCTCGGAGCCGAACACCACCACGGGCTGCATGCCGAAGATCGACATGTGAATCGCGCTGGCGGCGTTCATCGCCCCACCGGATCGGGCCACCTCCTCGGCCAGGATGGTGGCCTCGGTGATGCCCAGACCGTGACCTCCGTACTCCTCGGGGATGGTCATCCCCAACCAGCCCCCACCGGCGATGGCGTCGTAGAACTCCTGCGGGAACTCGTGAGCCTGGTCCTTGGTCATCCAATAGTGATCGTCGAACTTACCTGCCAGCTCCGCAACGGATTTGCGGATCAGCTGCTGGTCCTCGGTCAGCTCGAAGTTCATACCGCCCGACACTGTGTGCTCTCCTAGTTTTTCTCGGCCGATCGTCTCGGCGTTCAGTCTCGCGCGCCGGCAACGGCTTTGGCGTTCGCCTGGAAATCGGCGAAGGTGGCGCCGGTCTTCTCCTTGTGGCTCAGGGCACGGATCGACACGTCGTGGCCCTCGGCGGCCTTGCGCAGCGCGCCGACGGTGGCCTGCTCCTTGGGGATGTGCGCGAACGGCTCGAAGTGGTAGAGCCGCATGGCGTTCTCGTGGGTGATCTTGTTGATCTCGTCGTCCGGGACGTCGTAGGTTTCGAACACCGCGTGTAGTTCCTCGGGGGCGCCCGGCCACATCGAATCCGAATGCGGGTAGTCCATCTCCCAGCAGATGTTGTCCACCCCGATCTCGTGGCGGTTCTTCACCCCGACCGGATCGGAGATGAAGCAGGTCATGAAGTGCTCTCGGAACACCTCCGAGGGCAGCTTGTCGCCGAAGTCCTGGTGCGTCCAGGTCGAGTGCATGTCGTAGGTGCGGTCCACCCGGTCCAGGAAGTACGGAATCCACCCGGTGCCACCTTCGGACAGCGCGATCTTGAGGCCGGGGTATGCCTTGATGGGTGCTGACCACAGTAGGTCGGCCGCGGCCTGCACGATGTTCATCGGCTGCAGAGTGATCATCACGTCCATCGGGGCATCCGGGGCGGTGATCGCCAGCTTGCCTGACGACCCGATGTGCACGTTCATCACGGTGTCGGTATCGACCAGGGCCTCCCACAACGGCTTCCAGTACTCCAGGTCGTGGAAGGACGGGTAGCCCAACGTCGACGGGTTCTCGGTGAAGGTCAGCGAGTGCACGCCCTTCTTCGATACCCGGCGCACCTCGTCGGCGCACAACTGCGGATCCCAGATCGCCGGGATGGCCATGGGGATGAACCGTCCGGGATTCGACCCGCACCACTCGTCGATGTGCCAGTCGTTGTAGGCCTGAACCAGTGCCAGCGAGAACTCCGCATCCTCGGTGGCGAACAACCGCGCTGCGAAACCCGGGAAGGAGGGGAAGTTCATCGTGGCCAGCACGCCGCCGGCGTTCATGTCCTTCACGCGCTCGTCGGGGTCATAGCACCCCTTGCGGATCTCATCGAGTCCCTGGGGCTCCAGGCCGTACTCCTCCTTGGGTCGGCCGGCGACGGCATTGAGCGCGACGTTCGGGATCACCGTGTCGCGGAACTGCCAGGTGTCGCTGCCGTCGGGGTTGTGCACCAGACGGGGCGCCTCGTCGCGGTACTTCTCCGGAAGATGGTTCTTGAACATGTTCGGCGGTTCGATGATGTGGTCGTCGACGCTGATCAAGATCATGTCGTCTTTGTTCACTGCCTCGCTCCGTCCCATAGGCCGTCACATTGGTTCTCTATGAGAGAAAACTAGCTTCTCATCTAGAGAGAATCAATGTCTGAGGCTGCTGACAAGCAGATTTAGCCAGGTCACCATGCAATCTGACGCGTTCTTGTTGACCATCGACGCAAAAGATGGAAACCTCTTAGTCGGAAATGAGAACCTGATTCTCGCAACCGAGAGTCAGTGATGGGTCATCGAGAGGAGAACCGCCCCGTGCGCTTGGCCCCCTTGCCTGCCGAGGAGTGGGACGACGACGTGCGACGCGCACTGTCCGTCATGCTTCCGGAGGAGCGGCTCAATCCCGAGGGAGCGGGCACCGCGCTGTCGACGCTGGCCCGCCATCCCTCGCTGACCAAGGCGTTCCTACGGTTCAGCAATCATCTGCTGTTCCGCTCGACGCTGGATCCGCAGATGCGTGAGCTCGCCATCCTGCGGATCGCCCACCGCAAGAAGTGCGAATACGAGTGGACGCATCACGCTTTCATCGGCAAGTCCGAGGGACTGACCGATGAGCGGATCGTGAGCAGCACGAGTGGCGAAGGTGCCACTCCCCTCGACCAGCTGGTGCTCGACTCCGTCGATGAACTCGACGGGCAGGCGGAGATCTCGGACGGCACCTGGGCCGCGCTGAGCGAGCACCTCGACGAGCGCCAGCGCATGGACCTGGTCTTCACGATCGGCGGCTATGGCCTGATGGCCATGGCTTACAACACTTTTGGAATTGCGCCGGAATCCGGCCACTAACTCAAGAAGAAAGTAGAGGTAGATGATGGCGTTCTTCCCGAAGCCGGATGCCGGCAGCTGGACCGAGAACTGGCCCGAACTGGGCACCGGCCCGGTCAACTACGAGGATTCGATCGATCCCGAGCACTGGAAGCTGGAGCAGCAGGCCATCTTCCGCAAGACCTGGCTGCAGATGGGCCGCGTGGAGTTGATTCCCAAGAAGGGCAGATACATCACCCGTGAGCTGCCGTCGGTCGGTCCCGGCACCTCGATCATCATCGTCAACGACGGCGAGCAGATCCGCGCCTTCTACAACCTGTGCCGCCACCGCGGCAACAAGCTGGTGTGGAACGACTACCCGGGCGAAGAGGTCTCCGGCAGCTGCCGGCAGTTCGTCTGCAAGTACCACGCCTGGCGTTACGACCTCAAGGGCGATCTGACGTTCATCCAGCAGGAGCAGGAGTTCTTCGACGTCGACAAGGCCGACTACCCGCTCAAGCCCGTGCGCTGCGAGGTGTGGGAAGGCTTCATCTTCGTCAACTTCGACGACGACGCGGTGTCGCTCGAGGAGTACCTGGGCGAGTTCGCCGAGGGCCTCAAGGGTTATCCGTTCCACGAGATGACCGAGCACTACAGCTACCGCTCGGAGATCAAGGCCAACTGGAAGCTGTTCATCGACGCGTTCGTCGAGTTCTACCACGCGCCGATCCTGCACATGAAGCAGGCGGAGAAGGAGGAGGCCGAGAAGCTGGCCAAGTTCGGCTTCGAGGCGCTGCACTACGACATCAAGGGCGATCACTCGATGATCTCGTCCTGGGGTGGCATGAGCCCGCCGAAGGACCTCAAGATGGTCAAGCCGATCGAGCGCATCCTGCACAGCGGCCTGTTCGGGCCGTGGGACCGCCCCGACATCAAGGGCGTCCTGCCCGACGAGCTGCCGCCCGCGATCAATCCCGGCCGGCACGCCACCTGGGGTCAGGACTCTTTCGAGTTCTTCCCGAACTTCACCCTGCTGTTCTGGGCGCCGGGCTGGTACCTGACCTACAACTACTGGCCCACCGGAGTGGACAGCCATATCTTCGAGGCCGACCTGTACTTCGTGCCGCCGAAGAACCTGCGCGAACGGCTGTCCCAGGAACTGGCCGCGGTGACGTTCAAGGAGTACGCGTTCCAGGACGCCAACACGCTGGAGGCCACCCAGACGCAGATCGGTACCCGCGCGGTGCTCGACTTCCCGCTGTGCGACCAGGAGATCCTGCTGCGCCACCTGCACCACACCGCGCACAACTACGTCGACCGGTACAAAGAAGCCAAGGCCAACGGGAATGGCTCGACCAACGGCAAGCACGTCGCCCCGAGTGAGAAGGCCGCAGAAAAGGATGCCGCAAATGTCTAAGTTGCCCGAAGAATTCGCCGACCTGGAGCGGTTCAGCGACTGGTGCCTGCCCACCGAAGAGGAGCGTTACCAGAAGCGCCTCAACTCGTCGATGGACGAGATGCAGGAGCTCTACGACGCAGGCATGGCGCGCCTCGAGGACATCATGGTCTACGTCGACGCCCGCTTCCCGCTGGCGAGCATGCCAGACGACGCCAAGGCGCTGGTGCACCTCGGACAGTCGGTCGTCATGGTCAGTTTCCCGATCGAGGTGTGGAAGCAACCGCGAGTGCTCGACAGTGGCGCGGCCTACGTCAATCTCATCAAGGAGCCGGTGGTTTAGTCGTGCTGACCCTCAAAGCTGCGGGTCTTGTCGACGTCGATGCCGGGACGATCATTCGTCCCGGCATTGTCCGTGTCGACGGTGACCGCATCGTGGCCGTCGGAGACGGCACATCAGACCCAGTCATTGGTCCTGACGACGAAGTCATCGACCTCGGCGACTCCATCCTGCTGCCCGGCCTGATGGACATGGAGGTCAACCTGCTCATGGGTGGCCGGGGCGAGAACCCGGGCCTGTCCCAGGTGCAGGACGATCCCCCGACCCGCGTGCTGCGGGCGGTCGGCAACGCCCGCCGCACCCTGCGCGCCGGGTTCACCACCGTGCGCAACCTCGGATTGTTCGTCAAGACAGGCGGTTACCTGCTCGACGTCGCGCTGGGCAAGGCCATCGACGCCGGCTGGATCGACGGACCGCGCATCGTCCCCGCCGGCCACGCCATCACCCCGACCGGCGGGCACCTGGATCCGACGATGTTCGCGGCGTTCATGCCGGGCGTGCTGGAGCTGACCATCGAGGAGGGCATCGCCAACGGGGTCGACGAGATCCGCAAGGCCGTGCGCTACCAGATCAAGCACGGCGCCCAGCTGATCAAGGTGTGCTGTTCGGGCGGAGTCATGTCGCTCACCGGAGAGGCCGGGGCACAGCACTATTCGGACGAGGAATTGCGCGTCATCGTCGACGAGGCGCACCGGCGCGGGCTGCGCGTGGCGGCCCACACCCACGGCGCCGAGGCGGTCAAACACGCCGTGGACTGCGGCATCGACTGCATCGAACACGGCTTCCTGATGGACGACGAAGCCATCCAGATGCTCGTCGACAACGACCGGTTCCTGGTCACCACCCGCCGCCTGGCCCAGGCCATGGACGTGTCGAAGGCACCGAAGGTGCTGCAG
The DNA here is from genome assembly GCF_048282725.1 of Mycobacterium sp. 48b. NCBI lineage: Bacteria > Bacillati > Actinomycetota > Actinomycetes > Mycobacteriales > Mycobacteriaceae > Mycobacterium > Mycobacterium sp. 48b. The sequence goes on along the minus strand of NZ_JBLVUL010000001.1, from coordinate 2,760,699 downwards.
GACAAGGCAGCCGAGATGTTCCCGAAGGCCGAGACCTCCATCAAGGCGGCCTACGAGGCCGGGGTGAAGATCGCGGTCGGCACCGACGCCCCGGCGATCCCGCACGGCCGCAACGCCGACGAACTCGTCACGCTGGTCGAATGGGGCATGCCGCCGGCCGCGGTGCTGCGTTCGGCCACCACCATCGCCGCCGATCTGATCAACGTCACCGACCGGGGCCGGCTGGCAGAAGGCCTCCTCGCAGACATCATCGCGGTGCCGGGTAATCCACTCGAGGACATCAGCGTTACACAACATGTGGATTTTGTAATGAAAGGCGGTAAGGTCTTCCGCAATGAGCACATCAACTGACACCCCGACGCGGACCGAGGATCTGATCGAGATCCAGCAGGTGCTCGCCAAGTACGCGGTGACCATCACCCAAGGCGACATCGACGGTCTGATCAGCGTTTTCACCCCGGACGGCACCTACAGTGCATTCGGCGAGACCTACACGCTCAATCGCTTCCCGGTGCTGGTGGACGCCGCACCCAAGGGCCTGTTCATGACCGGCACCGCCCTGATCGACCTGGTCGAAGGGGCCGATACCGCGTCCGGTACCCAACCGCTGTGCTTCATCGAGCACTCCAAGCACGACATGCGCATCGGCTACTACCGCGACACCTACGTGCGGACCGCCGAGGGCTGGCGGTTGAAGACCCGTGCGATGACCTTCATCCGGCGCAGTGGCGATCACGACCACGGCCGGCCACACGCGATCGGCAGGCCGGAGGCCGGATGAGCGAGCGTAGCGAGCGAATCGCAGATCTGAAATGCGGGAGCCGAGCATGCGAGGCAACCGCATGAGCGAGCTGTTCGAACCCGCGGCTTTCCGTACGGCGCTGCAGGATTGGCTCGCCGAGAATGACCTGACGCCACCCGATGACCATTCGCTCGAAGGTCACATGCGCCAGTTCGCCCGCGTGCAGAAGGCACTGTACGACGGGGGCTGGAGCCGCTACGGCTGGCCCGAGCACGCCGGCGGCCTGGGCGGTCCGGAGATGCTGCGCGCCATCGTCGGCGAGGAGGTCGTCGGCCGCAGGCTGGCCGAGCCCGGCCCCTACTCGATGCTGGAAGTGCTGGCGCCGACGATGATCGACTACGCGCCCAAAGAACTGGCCGCCGAGATGGTGCCGAAGCTGCTTTCCGGCGAAGAGCAGTGGTGCCAAGGCTTCTCCGAACCGGGCTCGGGCAGCGACCTGGCATCGCTGACCACCAGAGCGGTCCAGCGCGAGGACGGCAAGTGGGTCATCAACGGCCAGAAGGTCTGGACCAGCTTCGCGCAGTACTCACATCGGTGCATCCTGCTCACCCGCACCGGCGATGCGGACACCCCCAACCACCAAGCGATCACGGCCTTCTTCGTCGACACCGACTCCCCCGGCATCACTGTCCGGCCGTTGCGCACCATGCACGATGTCGATGAGTTCTGCGAGGTGTATTTCGACGACGTCGAGGTCGACGCGAGCCGGATGCTGGGCAATCCCGGCGACGGCTGGCAACTGGCGATGGACCTGCTTCCCTACGAGCGTTCGACCTGCTTCTGGCAGCGCATCGCTTATCTGTACTCGCGGTTCGACGCACTGGTCGACGCAGTGAAACGGCAAGGGCAGGTGGTGGATACGGATCTCGGAGAGGTCTACCTGGCCCTGCACACACTGCGCTGCCGTTCGGCGGCAACCCAGCGCCGGCTGGCCGAGGGCCACCGGCTTGGACCGGACACCTCGATCGACAAGGTGCTGCTGGCAAGTGCCGAACAGCTGCTCTACGACACCGCGCGCAACCTGATGCCCGGCGTCATCGAACTCGAAGACTCCGAATGGCGCACCGAGTACCTGTACTCGAGGGCGTCGACCATTTACGGCGGCACCGCCGAGGTGCAACGCAACATCATCGCGCGCCGCCTGCTGGACCTCGGGAAGGAGTGAGGCGTGACCGATTTGGATACCGAATCTCTCGGCCTGCTCGAAGACACTCTGCGCAAGACCATGCTGTCGGTCTCGGGCGCCAAGCTGGACGCCGCGCTGGCCGAACTCGGCTGGGCCGAGATGCTGTCCGACATGCCAGAGGTCGCCATGCCACTGGTGTTCCGGCTGCTGGGCGAAACGGGTTCGCACGCCTCGATTCTCAACGATGTGCTGCTTGAGACCATCGGAGGTCTACCCGGCGGAACGCCGCCGATGCCCTATGCCGGTGGCACCTGGGTCATCTGGGAACGCGAGGATCCCCCGGCCGGCGCCAACCACACAATGGGTGGACTGCCCCTGCGGGAGGTACCCGACGGCCAGTTGCTCCGGGTATCGGAGGCGCGCCGCGCCCTGGGCTGGTGGCTGGTCGGCTCGGCCCGTGCCATGCTGGCCCTGGCCCGACAGCACGCATTGGACCGGGTCCAGTTCGGCAAGCCGATCTCGTCCTTCCAGGCCGTGCGGCACCGGCTGGCCGAGACACTCGTGGCCATCGAAGGCGCCGAGGCCACGCTGAGCCTGCCCGGTGCGGACAACGTCGACCTGAACTCGCTGCTGGCCAAGGCGGCCGCGGGCAAGGCCGCACTCACTGCGGCGAAGCACTGCCAACAGGTGCTCGGCGGCATCGGCTTCACCGAGGAGCACGAGCTGCACAACCACGTCAAGCGGGTTCTGGTGCTCGACGGGTTGCTCAGCAGCTCAAGGGAACTCACCCGCAAGGCCGGCGCCGGCCTGCGGGCCCGCGGAACCGTGCCTCGCCTGGCCCAGCTGTAGGTTTTTTCCACCGCGAGCGTGCGGGTCTGCCGCCCGACACGCCGCGGTGGAGCGGCAGTGAGTGCACGCTCGCACCGGTCGAGCGTGCACGAAGTACGGCTATTTGTCGGCGTGTCGGCCGGCAGACCCGCACGCTCGCGGAGAACGACGCTCGCCGCTACGGCGAGTCCGCAACGGGCTCGGCGAAGACCGTGGCCGTCGAGCGACCGCGCAGCACCGTCGAACCGCGCACCACCCAGTGCTCCCCTTCGTCGGCATCGGCATGGGCCAGTGCACTTCCCGAGCACAACACCGTCGACTCGCGGTCCTTGGCGTGGTCGGCCAGCCGCGCCGCCTCGTTGACCGCATCGCCGATCACGGTGTACTCGTAGCGGTTCTCGGCGCCGATGTTGCCAGCGAACACGGACCCGCACGAAATGCCCACGCCGAATTCCACATCCGGCAGTTCGTGCAGCCGCGGGACCAGCGCCCGCGCGGTGGCCAGCGCCGACGAGGCCGGGTTGTCCAGCCGTAGCGGCGCGCCGAAGACAGCCAGTACCGCGTCACCCTCGAATTTGTTGATCAAGCCGTGATGCCGCTCGACGGTGTCCACCACGATCTTGAAGAACCCGTTGAGCAGCTGTGCCACTTCCTGCGGCGGTCGGGAGGCTGCCAGCGCGGTCGAGCCGACGAGATCGACGTAGAGGACGGCGGCCTCGCGGACGTCACCGGTGACCGCCACGCCCTGCTGCAGTGCATGCCGGGCCACATCGACGCCGACATAGCGACCGAACAAGTCTCGCAACCGGTTCCGCTCGGCCAGGCCGGCCAGCATCCGGTTGAATCCGTACTGGAGCCGGCCTATCTCTGACGACTCGTAGACCTTGACCGACACACCGGACCAGCCGCGCTCAACCGCCTTCATGGCCAGGACGACTTCTCCGACGGGATCGGAGACCGAACGCGCCACGAGAACCATCGACCGAAGTCCGAAAACCAGCGAGATGACTGCCACCACCAGCACCGCAGCCTCGACAGGCGCCGTCTTCTGCACGAACCAGCCGTTGGAGCGGGCAAGCACGATCAGTGCGATGCCCGCCAAGGGCAGCCCACTGAACAGCGTCCAGATGGTGACGAGGCGGGCCAGCACACCCGGCATCCGGACGATCGTCGCCGAGGACGCGGTGAGCGATGCTGCGACGATCGGCCGCAACATCCGTTGCGTCACCAGGAATCCCATACAGGCGGCCGCCACGCCGCCGAAGAGAATCGCACCCCCCATCACATACGCGACGCCTCCCCCGGCATCGAGGTTCAGCAGCGTGTAGACGACCGCGCTGACCGCCCACGTGGTGAACTGGATGATGGTCTGCCGCGGCGCGATGCGCATGGCGGCGCGCTGCTGTTGTGGCGTCGGATCCTTACCCGCGGCAAACCATTTGAACGTCGGGTGGAGGTTGACCCAGCCCACGACGGTATCCACGATTGCCGCCGCGACCATCAACGAGATCAGCGCGACCAGATTCGCCTGGGTCAGCAGCTCACGTGCGTCACCCACGGTGTTGCGGCTCAGCGCGAACACCACGAGCGTCACCGCGGCCGCGGCGGTGGTCTGCGCGTAGATCTGTCTGGCCGCGTAACTCACGCTGAGCCGGATCGCCCCCATCGGAGAGGCCCCGGCCTACTTGATGTTCTGCTTCATTCCGTCGATACCCATAAGGACCGGCCAGCCGCTGACACTGAGTGCATTGCCGTGCCCGGTCTGGTGGATGTCGAACACCGATTGGATCGCGGCGTAGAAGCCCTGTACGTCGAGGGTCTGATTGACGGCGCGTTTGGCCTGACGGAGCGCGAACGCCGGCATCTGCGCGATCTGTGCGGCCAGCTCAGCGGTCTGGGCGTCGAGTTCGTCCCGCGGCACCACGCGGTTGACCATGCCGGTGCGCTCGGCCTCCTCGGCGGTCAAGGCCCGGCCGGTGAACAGGATCTCCTTGGCCTTGCGGGCACCGAGTTCCCAGGTGTGCCCGTGGTACTCGACACCGCCGATACCCATCAGTGCCACCGGGTCGGAGAACAGCGCGTCGTCGGCGGCCAGGATCAGGTCGCACGGCCAGCAGAGCAGAAGACCGCCGGAGATGCAGCGGCCCTGGACCGCCGCGATCGACGGTTTGGGCACATTGCGCCACCGCAGCGTGTACTCCAGATAGCGCCGGGACTCGTGCTCGATGAGAAATTCCAGGGTGATCTTGTCGGGCACCGGCCCACCGCCACGCAGGTCATGACCCGCCGAGAAGTGCTTGCCGTTGGCCCGCAGCACGATCACCTTCACATCGCGGTCATCGGCAGCCCTGGTCCACGCCGCGTCGAGCTCGTCGAGCAGTTCGGGGTTCTGCGCATTGGCGGCTTCCGGCCGGTTGAGTGTGATCGTGGCGATCGAATCGGCAACGTCGTAGTCGATGTACACGTGTTTCCTTCTGTTCACAGCTGCCACACGACAGCCGACATCGCGACCGCGGCACCACCCGCGAACAGCGCCCCGGCGGCGCCAAATTTGATGCGAAACCCTTCTTCCCAAAGGACTTCTATAATTCCCTTCGTGAGAATACTATTCTCACAGTACGAAAGTTACAATCTCCGACACGTTGGCCGCGAGGGGGTCTGGCACCACAATGGCAAGGCGTTCTCCGGTACAGTCAGTTCATGTTCTCCCCACTCGACAAGCGTCGGAGCCGCCAGTGACTACCGCTGGCGAAGAACCCGCGTGGAAGCAACGAGCTGTCGAGCGGTCGATCAAAACGGCCAAGTTGCGCGCCGCCCAGCGCGTGCAGCGGTTCCTCGACGCGGCCCAGGCGATCATCATCGAGAAGGGCAGCACCGACTTCACGGTCCAAGAGGTCGTGGACCGCTCCCGCCAGTCACTGCGGAGCTTCTACCTGCAGTTCGATGGTAAGCACGAGCTCCTGCTCGCGTTGTTCGAGGATGCACTGAGCCGCTCGGCCGACCAGATCAGGGCCGCCACCTCGACGCAGGGCGAGCCGATCGAGCGACTCAAGGTCGCCATTCAGCTGCTTTTCGAATCGTCACGGCCCGATCCCGCCGCCAAGCGCCCGCTGTTCACCGACTTCGCACCGCGTTTGCTGGTGTCGCACCCGTCGGAGGTGAAGGTCGCGCACGCACCGCTGCTGGCCCTGCTCACCGAGCTCATGGAGGAGGCCTCCGAGGCCGGCCAGCTGCGCGACGGGATCAACCCGCGACGGATGGCCGCGATGACCATGCAGACGGTGATGTTCGTCGCACAATCCAGCGGCGGAGCCGACGATGCGTCGATCCACCCCATCACGGCCGACGAGGTCTGGGACTTCGTCGCCAACGGATTCGCCGCCAGCTAGCTGAGAATTTCGTTCTCCTAAGGAAAGAATTCTCCTTACACTCAGACGCGTGCCCGATCTCCGGACTTACCGCCATCGCGTCGCGCAATGGGCGACCGGCACCATCGGAACCCACGCTTTGCGCTCGATCATCGAGCATCCGAACCTGGACCTGAGCGCTGTTCATGTCTTCGGCGCCGACAAGGTCGGCACCGATGCGGGCGACCTGTGCGGCCTGAACCCCACCGGCATCACGGCCACCAACCGCATCGAGGCCATCCTCGACGCCGCGCCCGACTGTGTGCTCTACATGCCCGCGGCACCCGACATCGAGCAGCTGTGCCGGCTGCTGGGCGCGGGAATCAACGTGGTCAGCACCTGCGGCCAGTTCCACCACCCGGCGTCGATCGACCCGGCATTGCACTCCGTTGTCAGCGACGCCTGCGCGCTCGGCAACGCGACGCTCTATGCCACCGGAAGCAGCCCCGGGTTCATCACCGAGGCGATACCGCTGGCATTGACCTCGGTCCAGCGCCGGCTGGACCTTCTCGCGATCGACGAGTACGCCGATCTGTCCCAACGCAATTCACCGGAGCTGCTGTTCGACGTCATGGGCTTCGGCCGTCCGCCGTCGGGCCCCTTCGACGAGCGTCGGGCCGCCCACCTGCAGGCCAGTTTCGGCCCGTCACTGCGCCTGGTCGCCGACGCGATCGGGCTGCCGCTGGACTCGGTGCTCACCGAGGGCCAGTGGGGCCTCGCGGCCCACGACACCACAATCCGGGCCGGCCAGCTGGCCGCCGGAACGGTGGCTGCGCAACGAATCACCGTCTCGGGGCTGCGCGCAGGGCGTCGGCTGCTGAGATTCCGGGCGACCTGGTACTGCTGCACGGACCTCACCGAGGACTGGGACCTGCGCCCGACGGGATGGCACCTCAGCGTCGACGGCGACGCACCCCTGGACATCGACGTCCGGATGCCGATTCCGCTCGATCAGATGGCCGCGATATCCCCGGGCTACACGGCGAACCGCGCGGTCAACGCGGTGCCTTTCGTCTGCGCGGCCGCGCCCGGAATCCACTCGACCCTGGACCTGCCGCAAATCGTCGCCACGATGAACGTGTGAGAACACGATTCTTCTAAGCGGAGAGTACAAATTGCCTCAAACGTATCTGTCATTGACACAGCAGGCGACCCGGTGACACAGTTGCTGAGCAGGTGCACAGTACTTCACCGAGTATGTGCCGGACACGAAACAGAACTGGGGTAATCAATGACTGGACGGGTGGAAGGCAAGGTCGCGTTCGTCACCGGCGCGGCCCGCGGCCAGGGGCGTAGCCACGCGGTACGACTGGCGCAGGAAGGCGCCGACATCATCGCGCTCGACATCTGTGGACCGATCCGGCCCGGCGTTGAGACCGCCATCCCGGCCTCCACCTCCGATGACCTGGCCGAGACCGCCAACCTCATCAAGGGACTCAACCGACGCGTCGTCACCGCCGAGGTCGACGTGCGCGACGCCGATGCGATCAAGGCCGCCGTCGACAGCGGCGTCGAGCAGCTCGGCCGCCTCGACATCATCGTGGCCAACGCCGGCATCGGCAACGGCGGCGACGTGCTGCACGAGACCAGCCAGCTGGACTGGGACGAGATGATCGACATCAACCTCTCGGGCGTCTGGAAGTCGGTCAAAGCCGGTGTGCCGCACCTGATCGAAGGCGGCCGCGGCGGCTCGATCGTCCTGACCAGCTCGGTCGGCGGGCTCAAGGCGTACCCGCACTGTGGTAACTATGTCGCCGCCAAGCACGGCGTCGTCGGCCTCATGCGCGGCTTCGCCGTGGAGCTGGGTCAGCACAACATCCGTTGCAACACCGTGCATCCCACCCATGTGGCGACCCCGATGCTGCACAACGACGGCACCTTCAAGATGTTCCGGCCCGATCTGGAGAACCCGGGTCCCGACGACATGGCGCCGATCTGCCAGCTGTTCCACACCCTGCCCATTCCGTGGGTCGAGGCCGTGGACATCAGCAACGCGGTGCTGTTCCTGGCCTCCGACGAGGCGCGTTACATCACCGGCGTGACGCTGCCGGTCGACGCGGGAAGCTGCCTCAAGTAAGTCCGGACCCCTAGCCCGGACCGAGTGTGGCGGCGCCGGTCTGCGGGTGGCGGTACCAGCCACCCGCAGCCCGAGTGCCACCGTCGACGTGAATCGTCTGCCCGGTGATATAGCCGGACAGACCGGAAGCCAGAAATACTGCCGTTCCTGCGATTTCGTCGACATGACCAGCCCGACCCAGCGGGATGGAATCAGCGATACCCGGGGGCGGACCGTCCGGCGACAGAGCCAAGAGCCCCTCGGTGATGGTGAGGTCGGGAGCGATCGCGTTGACCCGGATGTTGTGCGGGGCAAGCTCGTACGACGCGGTCTGAGTGTAGTTGATGACGCCTGCTTTCGCGGCCGCGTATGCGGCGTACCCGGGGGCGGCTCGCACGCCCTCGATCGACGTGAGATTGATGATGCTGCCCGGCAATTCATCTGCGACCAATCGGCGCGCGACCCGCTGTGTGCACAACAGCACGTGGCGCAGATTGCTTTTGTACAGTGCGTCCCAGCCGTTCTCGCTCGTCTCCAACAGCGGCGAGGAGAACACGCCGCCGGCATTGTTGACCAGGATGCGTACCGGCCCCAGTTCGGCCGCGGTCCGTGTCAACGCGGCGTCCACCTGCGGGGAGTCACGAACATCGGTGACGATGCCCAGGGCGCCGATGGATTCGGCGGACTCTGCGCAGCTGTCCGCGTCGCGCTCCCATATGGCCACCGTGGCACCGAAAGCCGCGAGGCCTGCAGCGATACCCCGGCCGATACCGGTGCCACCGCCGGTGACAACTGCCACCTGTCCGGTGAGCAGAACGTCAGAGGGATTGATAGCCATGGCTATTCAGGTTAGTGGCGAGATGGGTGAGGAGGCCAGATGCGGCGCTGGGTGATCGGAGACGGAACCGGGCTCGAGTTTCCCGCTGATCCGGACACCCTCCGCAGTGCCGGCCCGGACTTCCTGACCTGCGCCCTGCGCACTTTCGGCGTTCTCCCGCACGGCAATCGGATCACCGAGATCACCCGCTTCGAGGAATGCGTCGGGGGCAGTACCGGCCGCAAGGCCCTACTGGATGTGCGCTACGCGGATCCGGGCGACCGGCTGCCCGAGGAACTGTTCGTGAAGTTCTCCCGCGACTTCGACAGCCCACGCCGGGACCGGGGCAAGTCGCAGATGGAGCTCGAGGTGGCGTTCGGAGCGTTGTCAGCCCGGACAGAGCTGCCGGTCACGGTGCCGGTGTGCCTGTTCGCCGACTACCACGCCGCATCGTGCACCGGGATGCTGTTGACCGAGCGGATCGCGTTCGGCACCTCCGCGGTTGAACCGCACTACGACAAATGCCTCGACTACCGGATGCCCGATCCCCTCGGGCATTACCGGGCCCTGCTCACCTCGGTGGCGCGGCTGGCCGGCGCCCACCGGTCCGGGTCCCTTCCCGACACGGTGACCGATCAGTTCCGTTTCGACGCCGCCAAAGTGACGGTCGGCGCCCGGACACACCACTCCCCTGACGAGCTCGCCGGGCAGATCCTCCGACTGGCCGCATTCACGGCCCGTTATCCGGCCCTGCTGCCGCCGAGCGTCGGCCACCCCGAGTTCACCGCCCGCATGCTCGCCGACGTGGGCCGGATCGCGGCTGCCGAGGACGCCATCATGGCCTGGCTGCACACCACCGTGGACCAGGTCGCGCTCTGCCACTGGAACGCCAACGTCGACAATGCCTGGTTCTGGACCGAGCCGGACGGGACATTGAAGTGCGGTTTGATGGACTGGGGCTGCGTCAGCGTGATGAATGTCGCCATGGCCCTGTGGGGCTCGCTGTGCAGCGCCGAGACAGAGATCTGGGAACGGCATCTCGACGGGCTGCTGGATCACTTCGCCGCCGAGTTTCACACCGCCGGCGGGCCAGCACTCGACACCGCGCGGCTACGCACCCAGCTGCTGCTCTACGCCGCGGTGATGGGAGTCGCCTGGCTCCTCGATGCTCCTGCCCACCTCACGGCCGCGCTGCCCGATCAGGACATCGACCGCTTCGATCCACGGATCGCCGACAACGAGCCGGTGCGGGCCCAACTGCTGATGCTCGGCAACGTCCTCCACCTATGGGAAACACAGGATTTCGGCGCGTTGCTCGACGAATTCGAGTATCGCTGAGTTCGGCTCGCCGCCCGCTCAGCGGGCGGCCTTGCGGCGTCCGCCGACCCCGGGCTCGGTGCCGATCACGCCGTCTGTGGCCAGAGCGGTGATCTCCTCGTCGGACAGCCCCAGTTCGGTCAGCAGTTCGTGATTGTGCTCGCCGAGCAGCGGCGCGGGCTGCCGGTGCAGCGCCCGTGGCCCGTTGGCCAGCGAGACCGGCAGTGTGCTGTGTGGTGCGGCGTTGTTCACCGGGTGCCCGACATGTTCGAAGAACCGCCGGAACCGCAGCTGCGGCAGCTCCAACTGCCGGTGCGGCTGCATCACCTTGGCCACCGGAACGCCCACGGGCCACAGGGTTTCGACGATCTCATCACCACTGCGCGGTAGACACCAGGCGGCGAGCTTCTCGTCGATCAGATCGTGCTGGGCCCTCCGCCCGTCGGCAGAATCCAACGCCGGATCCATCGCCCAATCCGGCTGCCCGATGGCCGCGCGCAAGGCGGCCCACTGGGTGTCGGTGCTCACCGCGATCGCCACCCAGCTGTCTGCCCGGCCGAACTCGTCGATCTCGGCGCTCTGGTAGATGTTCTGCGGCGCCGCGGCGGGCCCGCGGTTGCCGTCGCGTTGCAGCAGCGCACCGTAGGCCGAGTACTCGATGACCTGTTCGGCGGCGACATTGAGCGCCGCGTCGACCATCGCGGCCTCTACCAGCACTCCCTGTCCGGTTCGGCGGCGGTGCTCGAGCGCCAGCATCAACCCCGACAGGGCGTGCACTCCGGCATTGGGATCACCGATCGAATACGGTTCGAACGGAGTGCGATCCGGGTAGCCGGTGAGCCAACTCAACCCGGAAGCGTCCTCGATGATGTAGGCGAATGCCGGGTTGTCCCGCCACGGCCCGTCCAGCCCGAAGCCGGGCATGCGCACCATGATGATGTCCTCGCGCAGCTCCCGCAGCGAATCGAAATCGAGCCCGATCTGTTCGATCACACGCGGGGTGAAGTTCTCCACCACCACGTCGCAGGTGGCGATCAGCCGACGCAACAGATCCCGGCCCTGCTCGGTCTGGAAGTCAAGGGTCAGGCTCTTCTTGTTCGTGTTGAGCGCACTGAAGATCGGCGAGCGTTCCCACCACTGCTCCACGGTGGCCGGGATGCCGGCGATCAACCGCGTGCCGTCCGGTCGCGGGGTCGACTCCAGATGGATCACCTCGGCGCCGAGCATGCCCAGCGGGTGCGTGCACGACGGACCGGCCCAGAACGTGGTCATGTCGAGCACGCGTAACCCGCTGAACGGCAGCCGATCCCCGCCGGGCACACCGACCGGCACATCACGCGGAGTCAGCTCCGTGGCCCGGATCTGTTCGGTGTGCTCCCCCAGCCGTGGAGCCGGCGCCGCTTCACGCAACGCCACCCCGGGCAGCCGGTACGGCGCGGCGGGCTGGGTGAACCCGCGTTGCGGATTGCGGACGAACGCCCGCCGTTGCACGAAATGATCCATGGTGGTGACATTTTCACCGTTGCCGACCGGCGAGTTGGGGATCCGGAACGCCGCTGCCAGTTCACGAAGGTCTTCCGCCCGTTGCTCACGCACCCACGCGTAAAGCTCCTCGGCGTGCAGGTTGGCCTGCTGGGTGATCGTGAGCTCGGTGGTCTCGTCGATCCATTCGTCGTGCCCCGACATCGCACACAGGTCCCACCACTGCTGGGCGGTACCGCATCCGAGTGCGACCAGACCGTCGGCCGCCTCGGCGACCCCGGGAACCGTGGGTCTGCGCTCGTCACGCCACGGGCGGCCCAGCATCTCGAAGTAGGTGACCGGGTAGTACGTCAACCCCAGAACTTGAGCCTCCAGCGCCGACAGGTCGACCAGCTCACCGTGGCCGTCCCGGATCGCCCGCGTCCGGAACGCCAGCGTCATCGCCGCCGCATAGGCGCCCGCGAGCCAGTCACCCACCTGGCCGCCGATGGACACCGGCGCCCGGTCCTGCACGCCGCGACCGATACCGATCGCCCCACCCGACCACGCCTGCAAGGTGAATTCGGTGGCTGCCCGGCCGCTCCACGGACCGTCCAACCCGAACGGGGTGATCGTGGTGACGATCAGGTGCCGATGCCGGCGAAAGAGATCCTCCGGTGCGATCGACTGAGCGACAGCCGATTCCGGAGACCAGATCACCGCGTCCGCGCCTGCCGCCAGCTGGTCCAGCAGTCGACGGTCGTCCGGGTGGTCCGGATCGACGATCACACTGCGTTTACCGCCCGCGAGGAAGGTGAACAGAGCGCCGTCCTCGTCGGGGTCGATGTGCGCGCCGGACGCCGACCAGCGGCGCAACGGGTCACCCTCGGGGGCTTCGACTTTGATCACTTCGGCGCCGCCGTCGGCGAGGATCTTCGTGGCGTACGCCCCGGCGATCCCGCTGGACAGGTCGACGACGGTGTAGCCGTCAAGTGGTGCGCTCATGTGCTTATTCGGGTTTCGCCCTGTTCTTCTTGGAGAGCCGGAAATCGGGAGGGAACTTGCTGTCGTTGTCGTTGACCGCGGCCGACAACCCGGAGTCGATCGACTCGAACATGTCCAGGTCGTCATCGCTGTCGTTGGCCACGCCGTTGCCCATCGACTCGAAGAACGCGCTCAGCAGGCTCCCCATGTACTCACCCTGCTGCTGTTTGAAGATCTCGAAGAACATCTTCTGCTGAAAGACCGTGTCCACCGGCCGGTTCCGGGTACAGGCCAGCGCGTACTTCTGCACTTCGGCTTCGAGCTGGTCGCGGGGAACCACCTTGTTCAGGAAGTTGCAGTCGTACATCTCCGAGGCGGTGAACGGCCGTCCGGTGAAGACCATCTCCTGGAACTTCCGCAGACCCATCATCTGGACCCACGTCCACATCCGCGGTCCCCAACCGTGATACCGGAACGACGGATGCCCGAACAGGGCATCGTCGGACGAGATCACCAGATCGGCGTCGGCGCACTGGTAGAAGTGCCAGCCGTAACAGTAGCCCTTGGCCTCGACGATGCTGATCTTCTTGAAGTCCTGCAACGCACGGTTGCCTGCCTGGGAATTGGCGTACCACGAGCTGATGGTCGCGCCGTTGCGGAACGTGCCCTTGGGCGGGTACGTCACCTCCCCGACTCCGTCGTCCTCCAGGCGCAACTCGGCCAGGCGCACCGCCGGATTGTCGTTGCCTTCCATGAACTCCGGCAGATCCGCCCCGCTGCCCAGGTTGTCCCCGACGCCGCGGATGATCACCACCTTCACGTCGTTGTCGGCGTTGGCCGCTCGCAGCACATCTGCGTAGCGCAGCCGCGCCATCGACGTCGGCGCGTTGAGGAATTCCGGCCGGTTGAACGTGATGGTGGCGATCTTGGTCTTGCGGTCCTTCTCGTAGAGGATGATTTCTTCAGGTTTGGGCCGCTCTGCGGCAGAGGGCTGGAGTTGCTCAGGCATGTGCCGCCTCACTGTTCGATGGGGTCTGGGTCAGTACCTCGGGTCCGTCGGCGCCGACGACCACGGCATCACGGGTGAACACCGCACCGATGCCCTGCTCCCAGACGTAGCCCGTGACGGCAAGGACCATGCCCTCCTCGAGGATGTCGGCCTCGGCGGTCGCCCGCAGATTCGGGGCAACCACCGGCGGGTCGAATCCCAACCCGAGCCCATGTGCGACCGGCATCGCCGGCACCGGTTCCCCGGCCTGCTGGTAGGCATCCAGCAACGCGCTCGTGGGATTGCCGACGCGACAGGCATCGATCAGCCTGTCCCACAGGTCATCTCGACGCCGGTACAGTGACCGAACCGCATCCGTCGGTTCGCCCACGGACACCGTGCGCGCGACTTCGGCGACATAGCCGTCGGCGAGCACACCCGCCGACAGCACAACCAGGTCGCCCTCCCTCACGCGGCCATCTCCCTCGGCACGTCGCCACGGATGGTCCTTCGATGTGACCCACGCGGCGTCCTGCGTGGCCGGGGTGCTCACCCCACCGGCGGCCTCGGCCTCCAATATCGCACCGGCGAGGCGCTTCTCGGTGGTTCCCGGAACCAGCTCGGCGACGCCTCTCGCCAGTCCCGCTTCCGCCACGACCAGCGCGCGCCGCAGCGCCTCGATCTCCTCGGGGGTCTTCACTCGACGCGCCGCCCGCATCGCCTGCTCCCCGTCGACCAGCTCGGCGTTCGGAAAGGCCATCGGCAGCAACTTGGCGAATGTCGGTGTCAGGGCATCTGTTCCGATACGCCACGCCGAATCGGAACCCTCGATGCCTCGCAGCACATCGACCAGGGTCATCGGGTTCCACGCGAAGCCGTACAGATTCTCGTGTGGGATCTCCTCCGGGATGCCCTCGTCCCATGTGCTGTTCAGGTGAATCTCACCCGTGGCACGGACGAACGTGCAGATCGGCCCGAACGGCCGGGTACCCACCACCCACAACTGTGGTGCGCCGGAGATGTACCGGACGTTGGCCTGCCTGCCGAGTACCAGCGCGTCGAGGTCATGGGCCTCCATCTGAGCGATGGCGCGCTCCCGGCGGCTAACACGCAGCGCCAGCCCGTCGGCCTCGATTTCAGTTCCCACGGGACACCTCATAGGGGTCGTACGGATATGCGGTCAACGGCATCCAGCCGCTCTCGGTCACCACCACGATCTCCTCGCCGCGATAGCCACCGGTGCCGTCCTCCCAGACCACCGGCTCGAACACCAGCAACATGCCTTCCGGGAAGACGAAGTTGTCATCCCACTCCTGGCCGAGATCCGTTCCGATCATGGGCATTTCGGCAGCGCTGGTACCGATGCCATGTCCCAGGTAGAAGTGCGGCAGCCACGGCTTCTTCCCGCCGCCGGCCGCGGTGGCCGCCCGGCCGAGGTCGCCGCAGGTGGCGCCGGCCTTGGTCACCGAGAGCACCGCGTCGACGATGCGGCTCCATTTCTCGAACTGCTCCTGCTGGGCCGCGGTGGGATCCTGACCGACGATCCAGGTTCGTCCATGGTCGGAGCAGTAGCCGTGGTAGGCGATGGACACGTCGGTCCATAGCACGTCACCCTGCTGCAGCTCCCGCTCGGTGGTCAGCAGGGGCAGGGCGAGATCGCCGGTGGTGGTCCAAGTGCCGTCCGCCTTCGATGCGGGCATGACCTGCCAGATCGAGTCGAACATGTTGGTAGTGGCGCCCAGTTCGAAAGTACGGCGCACGAATTCGGCGGACAGGTCGATCTGGCGCACACCCGGGGCCAGCGACTTGTGGATCTCGGCAACCGCCTCTTCGGTGATCTGACACGCCCTGCGGATACAAGCGATCTGGTCGATCGTCTTGACGATCTTCGCAGCACCGACCACCGGGGCGGCATCCACTGGCGCGCTGGGGAACAGTGCACTGCCGGCTCGCCGCATCGCCCCGGTCAGCTCGTCGGTGGCGACCGTGGCACCCGCCGGAACCAAGCCGGCCAGAGTCTTCGCGAACTCCGCGACACCCTCGTCGAATTCGAGATAGACCGGCCCGTGCAGGTGATCATCGGGCAGCCCGGTTTCCATGGCCGCGCCCTCACGGAAGGGCAGGAACAGGTGCGGATGCTCGTCGTCGGCCAGCACTACCGCGATCGGCCGCTCGACATGCGACAGCCCAGCGTCGGCCAACGGCCAGGCGATACCGGTGGCGTACATGACGTTTCCGTTGCCGAGCAGCACGAGCGCGTCCACACCCTGCTCCGCCATCGCAGCGTGCAGACGCGCACCGACCTCTCGACGCATCCGGGCGAGGTCGGGCTCTGAGGGGATGTCGAGCGGGGTGAACCCGGTGTGGGCGATCTGTGTGACGCCCGTTCGGGTGGCAGTGCCCGTGGCAGTGCTCATTGGAGCCCCAGGAACTTCTGGATGTTGGTCGACACGATCTTGGTCGCGTTCTCCGGGCCGACCGCCTCGACGACCGTCGCCAGCGACTTCTCCGAGTATCCGAAGGTGCTCTCGTTGTGCGGGTAGTCGCTGGACCACATCACATTGTCGACGCCGATCTCGTCGATCAGCCGCAGCCCCAGCGGGTCGACCATGAACGACGCGGACATGTGCTTGTCCCAGTAATACCGAACGTCCTGCTGGAGCTCGTGGTTGAACATGTGCCGGTAGGAGGCCAGCATGTGCTCGGCGTCCTGCAATGCGGTGGGGACCCAGGCGATTCCGCCCTCGAACCAACCGACCTTCAGCTTGGGATGCCGATCGAGGATTCCCGAAAAGACGTACTTGGCGAACTGCTCACGGAACGAGTCGACGTTGACCATCATGCCGACCACCACGCTGTTGTTCTCGCACGGCGTCTTGGGCGGCGTCTCGCCGATGTGGTGGCTGACCGGGATGCCGGACGCCTCGATCTCGTCCCAGACAGCGTCCATCGCGGTGCTGCCGTAGTCGTAGATATTGCCCTCGTCGTCCTTGCCCGGGTTCAGCGGCAGCAGGAAAGTCTTGAGGCCGAGCGACTTCAGCTCCTCCAGGGTGCTGCGCGTACCCTTCGGGTCCCACCAGTTGATCAGGCCGACGCCGTAGAAGTGCCCGTTCGACTGCTCCTGTAGGGCAGCGATGTGCTCGTTGTAGATCCGGAACACCCGCTCACGCAACGCCTTGTCCGGGTAGTGAAAGAGGGCGAGTACAGCGTTCGGAAAAGCCAGTTCCTTGTCGATGCCGTCCTCTTTGAGCTCTCTGATGCGGGCCGCGATGTTGTTCGACGCGGCACCGGCGAGGTCGTCGTACTGCATCAGCACACGGCCGAAATCGCCTCCGGTCCAGGCCTTGCCCTTCATGCCGACCATGTAGGCGCCGTCCTCGTACCAGATCCGCGGTGCGGCACCCTTGAGCTCCTCGGGGAAGCGCTCGTAGAAGATGTCGTCGGCCACCGAGATGTGGTTGTCGGCCGAGAAGATCTCGGTGCCTTGAGGTAATCCGGAAAGTCCGTCCGCCGACGCGTGACCCTTGCGGTTCTTCGGTGCACCAAAGCCTTCCGGCGGATAGAGGGTCGTCGAAGCAGTCATCAGTGGTACTCCAATCGGGCTGTAGGGGCTGAAGGCCGGCGTGCCGGCAGTTACCACGTAACGGGGAGTTCGTAGACGCCGTAGGCGAGGCGATCGTGCTTGAACGGCACCTCGTCGAGCGGAATCGCCAGGCGCAGGGTCGGGATCCTGCGCAGCAGGGTGTGGAACACGATCTGCAGTTCGGCACGCGCGAGCTGCTGACCGACGCACTGGTGCCTGCCGTAGCCGAAGCCGAGTTGCTGGCCGGCGTCGCGGCTGAGGTCGAGCTTGTCGGGTTCGGGGTAGGCCTTTGCGTCCCAGTTGGCCGGGGACAGATCGATGATCACGCCGTCGCCCGCGCGGATCGTTTCGCCGCTGATCTCGATGTCCTCCAGCGCCACCCGGCGCTGACCGGTCTGGATGATCGACAGGTAACGCATCAGTTCCTCGACCGCGTTGGCGATCACCTTCGGATCGTCGGCCTCACGCAGGAAGTCGGCCTGTTCGGGGTTCTCCAGCAGCGCCAGGATGCCGATGCCGATCATGTTGGCGGTGGTCTCGTGCCCGGCGATCAGCAGGCCGGTGCCCAGCTGCGCGGCTTCCTTGACGCTGATCTCACCGGCAGTCACCCGCTCGGCCAGGTCGGAGACCGCGTCCTCGGACGGGTTCGCCTGCTTCTCCTCGACCAGATTGATCAGGTACTGGTGCAGGCTCATCGCGCCCTTCTGCATGGCGTCCGCCGCGGCGTAGCGGGCCAGGCCGGCGTTGGCATGCTCCTGGAAGAACTCGTGGTCTTCGTAAGGGACACCGAGCATCTCGCTGATCACCACGGTGGGCACCGGCAGCGCCAGCTTGGCAACGAGGTCGGCGGGCTGCGGGCCGGCCAGGATCTCGTCGATGCACTCGTCGGTGACCTTCTGGATCGCCGTGCGCAATCCCTCGACACGCCGGAACGTGAACGGCTTGGACAGCATCCGGCGGAACCGGGTGTGCTCCTCGGCGTCGGAGGTGAACACCGAACGCGGCCGCTTGTCGACAGTGGAGAGCATGTGCTCGTTCCAGTGCGGGAACCCCGCGATTCGGTCGTCCACACTGATCCGGGAGTCCGCGAACAGGGTCCGGGCCTCTTCATGGCCGGTGATCAACCACGGGGTGCTGCCGTTCCAGATCTTCACGCGGAACAGGCCTTTGGGGTTTCCCAGCATGGGCGGCGGCGGCGCGAACGGGCACCGCACGTCGCGTTCCATCGGGTAGTCGGGGATGTCGACTTCGGTCAGCGTCTCAGACATAGGGTGCTTCCATTCCTCAAGTCAGTCTTGAATCTCGATGGCCAGGGCTGGGCAGGCCGCCGCGGCACGGCGGGCGTTGTCGGTTTGGTCCGGTCCGGGTGTGGGTTCGAGCAGAACGACGACACCGTCCTCGTCGCGCTGGTCGAACACCTCACTGGCGTTGAGTACGCACTGCCCCGACGAGACGCACTTGTCCTGGTCGACAGTGACTTTCATATGAGGTCGCTTTCTTCGGTAACCGGCGCCATCCACAGGCCGACGATCGCATCGATCAATCCGGATGCCGCGCCCTGCCAGGTCGCCCGGGGCACGTTGCCCCCCTGGGCCATTGCTCGTTCACGGTCGGCGCAGCTGTGCATCAACAGATTGCGTGCCATGATGTTGCGCTCGGCGAGGATCTCGTCGGGAAGGTCCGGCAGGCTGTTCTTCATCCCGTCGATGACCTGGACGAGCGACTGCGAGCTCAGGGCGTCACGGACCACGATGTTGTGGTAGGCCGGATCGGTCATCACCTGGGCGGCGAACCTGGCGTACCAGGTCGGGTTACCCAGCGCGGCAAGGTGATCGGTGAGCGGCTGGACGAGGCAGGCGACCCAGTCCCGCAGCTCGGCCGAAGCGCCGGTGTCGGCCACCATCTGCTCGCGCAGGCACTCGATCGGACCACGGTGCTTGTGCTCGATCGCGCGGACCAGATCCGTCTTGGTACCGAAGTGGTAGCCGACGGCGGCGTTGTTGCCCTGCCCGGCCGCCTCACTGACCTGACGGTTGGACACCGCGAACACGCCGTGCTCGGCATAGAGCCGCTCGGCCGCCTTGAGGATCGCCTCCTGCGTACTGCTGGCCCGATCGGCACGAGCGGTCCGGTTGGCTGCTGTCACCGTTACAGTCAACGCCCCTCCTGTAATTAAGTCAAGCAGTTGATTTAAATGACCGACGCAGTCGCCGCGCGCACGGCAGCGAGCGCGCCGACACTACGGTTTTTAGCGGGATAACCCAGTTACCGCGGCATAAACCGTAGTCTCGTCGGGGCTGGTCGGCGGGCTATTTGGGCTTTCTGACGATGACCTTGCCTGCGACGGTGCCGCCGTCGATCGGCAGAACCGTTCCGGTCACGTACCGCGAGCGGTCGGTGGCGAAGTACAGCGCCGCCTCGGCCACGTCCTCGACCGTGCCTTCCCGCTTGAGCGGACGGTCGTTGCGCATCTGGGCGCGGATCCCGGCCTCGAACTCTTCGATGCGCTCGCGCTCCTCCGGTGAGGCCGACTTCGCCACGATCGCCGTACGAATATTGCCCGGCGCGATGGCATTGACGCGAATCTCGTAGTGGGCCAACTCGATCGCCGCCGACTTGGTGAACTGGATGACCGCGGCCTTGGACGCCCGATACGTCATGACGCCTCCGCCGGCCTGGATGCCGCCGATCGAGGTCAGGTTGAGGATCGAACCGCCACCGTGCTCTGCCATGTACCGGGCGGCGTCTCGGGTGCCGGCCATCACCGCACGGACGTTGACCCGCATCACGGTGTCGAAGTCGGCGAGGTCGTCGTCGAAGAAACGGCGGTGCATCCGGCCCGAGACCCCGGCGTTGTTGACCATGACGTCGAGGCCTCCGAAGGTGTCCACCGCCGTCGACACCAGACTTCCGACCTGCTCGATATCACCGACATCGGTGAACAGGAACCGGGTGCTCTCACCGAGCTCGTCGGCCAGCGCCTTCCCACGATCCTCGTCGACGTCGCCGATCATCACCTTGGCTCCCTCGGCGGCGAACCGGCGCACCAGCCCTTCGCCCAGCCCCGACGCGCCACCGGTGACCACCGTGACTTTTCCGGCCAGTTCGTTCATTGCACCTCTTCCAGGAATTCCAGCAGTACCGCCGTGAGCGCGGCCGGTTGTTCGATCTGCGGGCAGTGCCCGGAGCCGGCGATCACCGCACTGCGGGCGCCGGCGATCTGGCCGGCGATTTCGGCGGCCCAACCGGGCGGCAGCAGCTTGTCACGATCCCCCTCGATGATCATGGTCGGCACACCGATGCGGTCATATGCCCGTTGCGCCGACGGCATCGCCGGCGCCTCCAGGCCGGGCCGCCGAAACCGGGCTGCGGCCAAGGATTCCCAGGCCCCCGGCGCGATGCTCGACTCGTACCGCCGCTGCACGTATGCCTCATCGGCCGGGTAGGCCGGATCCGCGAACAGCGCGGTGACGATGCGTCGCATCCCGTCTGGCGTGGCGTCGTAGTCGTACAACGCCGCCGAATGCTCGTTGCGCTGGATCTCCCCTCCCCCGCAGATCGCGGTGAGCGACCGCATGGGCAGCCGCGGGGCTTCCGAGGTGGCATCGACCAGCAGGTTGATCGCGCCCATCGAGTTGCCGACGAAATGGGCTCCGGCGATACCGAGTTGGGCGCAGAACCGGGCGATGTGCCGAATCCGCATCCCCCGACCATCGTTGAAATCGATGACCTTGGCGCTCTCACCGAAACCCAGCATGTCCGGGGCGAGCACGCGGTAGTGCTCGGCGACCGCGTCGATGACGCGCTCCCAACCCAATTCGGCGCCGACCCCGAATTCACCTCCGTGCAGCAGGACGACGGGGTCGCCGGACCCGCCGTCGAGGTAGCTGGTCGTCAGGCCGTCGACGTCGATGGTCTTGCGCGCGAACGTGCGCTGAGCCGTCATCGTGCGGCCCCGTTGGACCGGCCGAAGGTGAGCAGCTGGGTGGCCAGCATGTCGAGTTGACCGCGTACGGTGCCGTCGGCCAGTTCGCCTGTCTCGGCCCAGATCTTGTCCGCGGAGTTGATCGCCACCCCCAGCGGGGTGGGCCAGGCGCGCAACGCGTGCCCGATGGAACGCAACTGTCCCAGCGTCCCCACCGCGGCCTGCCAGCCGTAGGCGCAACTGATGCAGCCCCACGGGGTGTTGTCCAGGTAGACCCGCGGGTCCTCCCGCAGATCCTCGATGTAGTCAAGGGCGTTCTTGACCAGACCGGAGATCGCGCCGTGATAGCCCGGCGAGCCCACCACCACGGCGTCGGCGTCACGCAGCGCGGAGACGAACTCCAGGGCCGCCGGCGTGCGCTCCAACGAATGCGGCGCATACATCGGCAGTTCCAGGTCCGGCCCGGCGAACATCCGGGTCCGGCCTCCCTGCCGTTGCACCGCCTCCAGGCAGTACCGCACGGCCCGTTCGGTCGAGGAGTCGGCGCGCAGCGTGCCGCCCAGCCCGACCACGAACGGCACTTTCTCAGTTGACGTCATGCTTCCTCACTTGATCGCAATGGGATTCACCGGCGAGCCGACGGCGCCGGTAACCCGCAGCGGCGGCGCGATGAGCTGGAACTCGTAGACGCCGTCGGCCGCACAGTCCGCGGCCAGCGCACCCAGATCCCAGTACTCGCCGAGCATCAGGCCCATGTCGCGCAGGCACAGCATGTGCATCGGCAGGAACGTGCCCTCCACCCCGTTGGCCGGGTCCGGGTCCTCGACCATGAGATTGTCGGCTGCGACTGCGGCCACCTGGTGATCGTGCAGCCACGAGGCGCAGTGCCAGTCGAGCCCCGATCCGGGCTCCGCCCCCTCGCCGCTCGCCAAAAACCTTGTCCACCAACCTGTGTGCACCACCACGATGTCACCCGGACTGATACTCACCCCTTGCGCCCTGGCCACATCGTCGAGCTCGGCAGGCGTGATCGGATTGCCCGGTTCCAGGAACTGCTCGGCACCGCGGTGGCGCACCACATCCAGCAGCACCCCACGGGAGGTGATGCCCTTGCCGTCCACCTTGTCGATGCCGCAGTGGAAGGCACCGAAGCTGGTGACCGAATCGGCCGGGAAGCCGTTGTAGAGCTTGTCCTCGTAGTAGACGTGCGACAGCGCGTCCCACTGCGTGGCGGCCTGCAGCGGCATGACGATCATGTCGTCGTTGAAGCGGAACGGGTTGTCCACGAAGAAACCGCTGACCTCATGGGCCACCGAATTACGCAGCCACTGGGGACCGTACTGCGCCAGTGTGTTCGCGTCCCCGCCGTCCACGGTCATCACATGCGTCGGGTTCTGCCGGAACTGGAAGGCCCCCTGTGGCCCGGCCGAGGAGAAGTCGCCGCCCAGCGCGAACACCTTGCCCTGCCTGACCAGTGATGCGGCCTCGGCGACCTTGTCCGGGGTGATCAGGTTCAGGGTGCCGAGTTCGTCCGCATCGCCCCAGCGGCCCCAGTTGCGCACGTCGTCGGCGACCTTGCGAAAGTCGCTCATCGTCCCGGCCAAGCTCAGCTCCTCCGCTCGGTATCGGCAGTGTCCACTACAGCATCGACCAGGGTCAGCTCCCGCTGGGCCAGAATGCCGCCATCGGCCCAGATCACCTGCCCGGTCACGTAACTGGCGGCGGGACTACCCAGGAACGCCAGCAGAGCCGCCTGTTCGGCGGGCTCGGAGTTGCGGCCCAGCGGGGTGGTGAACGAATCGAGATACTGCTGACCGTAGGCCGAGCGCAACTGATCGAGAATGGGCGTTTCGGTGACGCCGGGCCCGGTGCAGTTGATCCGGATCCCGCGGGCGCCGAGTTCGGTGACCCGGCACATGCCGTACAGGATCATTGCCTCCTTGGACAGCCGGTAGCCGCCGTCGGCCAGCGCCTCGGGATGGTCGGCGCACCACTGCAACCCCTCATCGACCGATCGGGTCCGGATCAACCCCGCTGTGGTGGAGCGGTTTTCACGGTACCCGGATGCCGCCAGCGAAGACACCGAGGTGATCGATCCGCCCGCGGCGATGCGGTGTTCCACCGCCTCGGTGAACTGCCGCGTCCCCAGGAAGTTGATCCGCACCACGAGCAGCGGATTGCCGATGCCAGAGGACACCCCGGCCACGTTGAACAGGGCGTCCACCGGCCCGTCGACCGCACCGGCGGCACGGTCGACGGACTCCGGGTCCGCGAGGTCCAATTCGATGAAGGTATCGGGCAGGCGATCGGGCGGCCGGATGTCCAGGCCCGTCACCCGGGCGCCGAGCTCACCCAACGCACGGGTGACCTCGGCGCCGATGCCCGACCCGCAGCCGGTGACCACGACGTGTCTGCCGTCGTAGCGCACCAACTCGTCGAGTGCGGTCACAGTTGCCGACTTCTGCTCACTCCGACTTCCCGCGAGCGTCCTTCTCGGCCTGGGCGGCCTTGACCCGGCCTTCGTTGATCTCGGCCATCGCCTCGGGGATCTCGCCGGCGGTGAACTTGTCACGGCCGGTGGGCAGTCCGCCGAAGGCGTAGGTCTCGTCGAACAACGGGGCGTCCGACGGGCGGCGACGCGACTCGACCTTCTCGATCACCGGCTCCAGGCGCTTGGCCTTGTCCGCCACCGCCTTCGCATCCCGCTCGATGAACTCGGGCAGGATCTCCTTGCCCATGATCTCGATGGACTCCATGGTGCCCTCATGGCTGCGCGGGTTGAGCAGCAGGATGATCTCGTCGACCCCGCTCGCCTCGTAGGCGCGCAGGAACTCGCGCACGGTGTCGGGCGAACCGATGGCACCGCGTCCGGGACCGTAGGCCAGCGTGGGATCCTCCTTGACCGCCTCCTCGTACCGCTCCCACACCTTGGTGCGGCCGGGGGTGTGCATGCCGGTCAGGTAGTAGTGCATGATCCCGAACGAGAAGAAGCCACCGCCGATGCCGAGGCGCTTGAGTGCCTCGTCGTCGGACTTGGCCACCATCATCGACAGGTCGCCGCCGATGGCCAGGATGTTGGGGTTGATTGCCGGGGTGATGGGAGCACCCTGCTCTTCGAATTCCTGGTAGTACCCGTCAACCCGCTCCTTGAGGGCTTCGGGACCCGTGTAGGCGAAGCTCAGTGCACCGATGGCCTTCTGGGCGGCCATCTGCACCGACGACGGGCGGGTGCAGGCCACCCAGACCGGCGGGTGCGGCTTCTGCAGCGGCTTGGGGATGACGTTGCGGGCAGGCATCTCGACGTGCTCGCCCTTGAATCCGGTGAACGGCGCCTCGGTCATACAGCGGATCGAAACCTCAAGGGCTTCTTCCCACATCGTGCGCTTGTCGGCGGGGTCGATGTCGAAGCCGCCCAGCTCGGCGACCGAGGAGCCCTCACCGGTGCCGAACTCCACCCGCCCGTTGGACAGATGATCGAGGGTGGCGACGCGCTCGGCGATGCGGGCGGGGTGGTTGATCGGTGGGGGCAGGTGCATGACACCGAAACCCAGCCGGATGTCCTTGGTGCGCTGGCTGGCGGCAGCCAGGAACATCTCCGGCGCGGTGGAGTGGCAGTACTCCTCCAGGAAGTGGTGCTCGGTCAGCCAGACGGTGGAGAAACCGGCCTTGTCGGCGGCCTCGACCTCGGTCAGTCCGTGCTGGAACAGCTGATGTTCGTCATCCTCCGACCACGGCCGGGGCAGTGGGAACTCGTAGAACAGCGAAATCTTCATCGGTTTCCTCCTGGGGTGTTGCTGACGTTGTCCTGGACTTGATGGTTGGCGGCTGGTGAAACTCGTTGTGCGACCGGTTGTTCGATGCGCAGCTCGGCTTGAAGGTCGGCGATGTGCCTGGCTGCGACGTATCCGAATGTCATTGCGGGGCCGATGGTCGCGCCCGCACCGGCATAACTGCGGCCCATGACCGCCGCCGAGACGTTGCCCACCGCGTAGAGCCCGTCCACCGTGGACTCGTCGGCGCGCAGGACCCGGGCGTACTCGTCGGTGCGCAGACCGCCCGAGGTGCCGAGGTCACCGAGGATGATCTGGAACGCGTAGTACGGCGGCTTGCCGAGCGGACGCAGATTCGGGTTGGGCAGGGTCGGGTCCCCGTAGTAGTTGTCGTACGCGCTGTCGCCGCGGTTGAAGTCGTCGTCGTGCCCGCCGTGCGCCAACTGGTTGAACCGTTCGGCTGTCGCCCGCAGGTTCTGCGCGGGCACACCGATCTTGCCGGCCAGTTCCTCCCAGCTGTGGGCCTCGACGACCACACCGGAATCCAGCCAGGCGCGTGGCACCTTGCGCCCGGTGGGCACGGGGGCGAACGGAATCTTGGGAATCGGCAGGTGCCCGGCCACCACATACCGGTGGAACGAGTCGATGTCGGTGACCAGCCAGCACGGGATGTGCTCGACCCCGGACTGTTGTCCTTCGAGCATCGCGTGGGCGAAGTCCATGTAGGGCGCGGCCTCGTTGATGAACCGCTTGCCGGCACCGTTGACCACGAATTGCGACGGCATCATCCGCTCGTTGAGCATGAACTGCAGCCGCCCGTCAGGCCAGCAGATGGCCGGGAACCACCACGCCTCGTCGAGCAGTTCGGTGGCGCCGCCGGCTTTCTCACCGGCACGGATGCCGTCGCCGGTGGCCGCGGGATTGCCGAAACTCCAGTCCTTCTCCAGTACCGGCAGGTGCTCCTTGCGCCACGCCATGTCATGGTCGAATCCGCCGGAGGCGAGGATCACTCCCCCGGTGGCCCGGACCCGCAGTGGCTTGCCCTCCCTCTCGATGACCGCACCGAGCACCGCACCGTCCGGATCGGAGATCAGCGAGGTCATCGGTGCATCCAGCCAGAGCGGGATGTCGTGCTGCTTGAGCGCCAGCCGCATCCGGGCGGCCAGCGACTGGCCGATGGCCGCCATCCGGTCTCCGAACACCCTGGCCCGCACCATCCGCCAGATCAGCTTCAGCAGAACCGCCTTGCCGCGCCAATTCTGCCGGACCTGGTAGAAGAGCCGAAGATCCTTGGGGGCGAACCAGATTCCCTTGGGAGCCAGGGCCAGTGGGGCGAGCAGTTCCTGTTCGTGTTCGCCGAGCTTGCGCAGGTCGATGGCCGGGACGTTGATGGTGCTGCCCTGCTCGGAGCCACCCGGCAGTTCCGGGTAGTAGTCGGCGTAGCCGGGCTTCCAGACGAACTCGAACCAATCGCTGTTGTGCTCGAGGAAGTCCATCATCTCCGGTGCGGCCTCGACGTACTTGCGCAGCCGCGCGTCGCTGACCGTGCCCTCCGTGATGCGCTTGAGGTAGTCGAACACGCCGTCCGGGGAGGGGACGTAGCCGGCCCGGCGCTGCGACGGCGCACCGGGCACCCAGATGCCTCCGCCGGACAGTGCGGTGGAACCACCGAAATGGGAGGACTTTTCGACCACGAGGGTTTTGAGACCGGCCGCATCGGCGGCCAGCGCGGCGGTCATACCGCCGCCCCCGGATCCGATGACGAGCACGTCGACCGTTTCGTCGAACGTCGTGTTGTCTGAGGTCATGCTGCGATTCCTACCGCCGTCCTGATTGCGAATCCTGCGATCAATTCCGGTGCCGCCCGGTAGAAGTGGTTCCCGGTTCGGTACGGCCCGTTGGCTGCGAGCGCCGCGAATGCGGCCACCCAGGTGCGGATCTCGTGCGCCGAATTGCCCCCTTCGGTGGCGATGAAGCTGTTGGACCAGCCGTCCAGATCGGTCAATCGGCCCTCGTCGAAGATCTCCAGCAAGCTGTGGTCCCATTCGGGATTCAGCGGCCGTAGCGCACTGTCACCGTGGGCGAAATCCTGAGCTGCCTGGCTCACCGCCGTCTGCCGGGCCATCCGCTGTTCGGCGGTCATCGGTACCCCGTGCACGATCCGGTCCAAGGCCGCCGGCGGTGCGGTGGCCAAGGTCGGCACCGGTGGATCATGCGACAGCCCACCGGAACCCAGCACCAGTACCCGCTTGTCGAGGGTCGCCAGGAATGCACCCACTGCCGCGCCCAGTGCCCGGGACCGCGCCAGCGGTCCGAGCGGGGTGGCGACCGAGTTGATGAAGATCGGCACGATGGGGCGCGCGGTCGCTTCACCGAACAACTCCTGAAGCGGCTGCACGGTGCCGTGATCGACGTCCATGCTCGTCGAGATCGCGATGTCGACCCCGGACTCCCACACCGCCTCGGCGCACTGCTGGGCGATGTCGCCGGCGACGTTGAGCGCACCTTCGTGCGTGCCGTAATCCCCCACTCCTGCCGCGGCGGTGCCGATGCAGAAAGGAGGCATCAGCCGGTAGAAGAAACCGTTGTAGTGGTCGGGCGAGAGGGTGACGACCAGTTCGGGGTCGTAGTCGGCAACAAACGCACGAGCACTCGCGACCGCTGTTCTGATCTCGCCGAGGAGATCAGCCGACGGTCCCGGAAGATTCAGCAGTGGGCTGTGGGACATACAGCACAGGGCTACCGGCATCGTTCGCACCTCCCTCCCGAACATGCAGCACGTCGAACAGGGCGGCGCTCAGTTCCGGGGCGCGCTGGGCGATGTCGGCCCCGGCGATGCACCGGTCCGGGCGCAGCACCAGCACCGATTCGGCATGCACGTCGAACCAGGATTTCAGCGCACCGGTGCGGTCACCCACGACCACCACCGAGCCGTCGTCGTGGTCCGCGTCGTGCCCGGTCCAGAACAACTGGGTCTGTGGCCGGGCCGCGATGAACTTCGCGCCCAGGCCTTTCCAGCGCTGATAAGCCTGCTCACCGAGCAGTGCGCGCGGATTGTTGTTCCAGCACAGCACCGCGAAATTCAGCCCGATCACATCGTCGAGCAACACGTTCGACTGCTCGCGGGTGTCCACCCGCGGCTGGATGAACAACGTGCCGGCGGGAGCGTCCGGCGTCGGCGCCTTCGGGTGGTAGACCGCACCCTGGTCATAGCGCGGCATCGGCTTGAACCGCATCTCCAGCACATAGCGCTTGAGTGCCGGAACCACGGACGCACCGCGAATCAGCTTGTCCCGCACCACCGCGATCTTGCGGTTGGTAGGCGAGATCACCCGGCCAACCAACGTCGACAGATCGATCATGGCCCGCGCGTGCTTGCGGCGCTCGGTGTCGTAGCTGTCCAGCAGCGCGTCGCCGGCCTGACCGTTGACCACCGCGGCCAGCTTCCAGCCGAGGTTGGCCGCGTCCCGGATACCGCTGTTGTAACCCTGGCCCTGCCATACCGGCATCAGATGCGCGGCGTCGCCGGCCAGCATGAACCGGCCCTTACGGAAGTTCCCGGCGATACGGGAGTGGTGGGTGTAGACCCGGCGGCGGATCACGTCGACCTTGTCCGGATGCGGTACGAACGGAGCGAGCAGCCGCGCCACGAACTCGGGATCCTCGGCCTGCTCGTCGGTTTCGTCGGCATGGATCATGAACTCGAACCGGCGGATGCCGTGTGCGATCGAGATCGAGGCGTACGGCCGGTCCGGGTCGGCACCGACCTCGCTGTTCGGATGCCCCAACGGATCATTGGCCAGATCGACCACCACCCAGCGCGTCGGCGAGGTGGTGCCGTCGAACGAGACCCCCATCAGGCGGCGGGTCGCGCTGCGCCCGCCATCGCACCCCACCACGTAGCGTGCGCGCACCGTGGGGACGTCCGGGCCGAATTCGACCGTGACCCCGTCAGCGGCCTCGACGGCCGATTCCATCCGGCGGCCCCAGGCCACCTGCACGTGCTCGAACCGCTCCAGGCCGGCCAGCAGTTGCGCGTCGACGAGCGGCTGAACGAAGCCGTTGCGCTTCGGCCAGCCGAATCGGGCGTCCGGAGGCGCCATTTCGGCCAGCAGCCGGCGGTTGCCGTCGTAAAACCGCAGGATCTGATTGGGCACGGTGTGCGGAAGAACCGCCTCCACCAGTCCGATGGACTGGAAGGTCCGCAGCGACTCGTCGTCCAGACCGACCCCGCGCGGGTAGTCGATGAGGGTGTCGCGTTCCTCCACCACGAGCGTTCGGACGCCCTGGATGCCAAGGACATTCGCCAGGGTCAGGCCGACCGGCCCGGCCCCGACGATGAGGACGTCGACCTCGTCAGCCACGTTCGGACCCCAACAGGAAGTCCAGGTGCAGCCGGTTGAACGTCTCGGGGTCCTCGTACTGCGGCCAGTGCCCGCAGTCGGGCATGACCTCGAACCGGGCACCCGGGATCATCGATGCGATCCGCCGGCCCTCGCTGACATCGGCGGTCGGGTCGTCGCTCGTCCACAGCACCAGCGTGGGCGCGGTGATCGAACCGTACTCCCTCTCCCCCAGCAGATTGCGCGCCCGGATCTCCGGATCCTGCAGCGCCATGATGTCCCTCATCGCGGCGACGAAACCGGGCTGGCGGTACACCGCCTGACGACTCGCCACGATGTCGTCGTAATCCTTTGTCTTGTCGGCCATCAGCCACTTGATCCGGGCCTGCACGGTTTCCCAGCTCGGGTTCTCCGCGGCCGCCATCGACAGTGTGATGATCCGCTTCATCACCTCGGGGTCGGCCTGCGAGCCGCCGGCGGTGTTGAGCACCAGCCGGTCGACGCGGTCCGGATGATCGGCCGCGGCGCGTGCGGCCACCCAGCCACCGAGTGATTCACCGGAGATATGGGCGCGCTGCGCGCCGATCGTGTCGAGGAAGCCGATCAGGTGATCGACGTAGTGCGACACCTCCAGCGGGTGTCCCGGCTTGTCGGTGTAGCCGTGCCCGAGCATGTCGATCGACCACGTCGAGAAGTGCTCGGCATGGGACTCCAGATTGCGCACGTAGGCCTCGGCATGCCCGCCCGACCCGTGCAGCAGAACCAACACGGGCAGTTTCGGGTCACCGGCATGCAGGTAGCGGGTGCGGACGCCGCCCACATCCAGATAGCCCTGCGAGAACGCCACCCCCTGCAGGTCGGCCCAGACGCTCTCGTGCTCGGTGGCCGAAACGGAACCGGATGCCGGCCCGGCGGCAGTGCTTGTCATGTTCCCCTCTCCGGAGGTAGGGAGAATGATATTCTCCAAATTTGTAAGCACTTTGCTCATATAGCGCACATCAGCGTGCATTATTATCAGAGCATCACTCTCGCGGTTCTATCTGTCAAGGAGGGGCGCGATGCCGGCCAAGGCAACCCAGCCGCAGGCACAAACGAAGACCGACAGCACTCCCAACGGCGTGCCCGGTTCGCAGACGCTGGCGCGTGGTCTCAGCGCGCTCGCGGCCATCGCCGCGGCCCCGACCGGGCTCACCGTGCAACAGGTCGCCGACCACGTCGGCGCCCACCGCACGATCGCCTACCGGCTGTTGGCCACGCTCAGTCAGTTCCGGTATGTGACAAAAGGTGAGGACGGCCGCTACCGGCCCGGCGCCGGGCTGGCCGCGCTCGGATCGTCCTTCGACAACAACATGCGCGCGCTCAGTGTCCCGACCCTGCGGGCACTGGCCGACGAGCTCGGCAGCACGGTATCGCTGCTGGTGGCAGAGGGCGATCAACAGGTGGCGGTCGCGGTGATCGTCCCGACGCAGGTGTTCTATCAACTGTCCTTCCACGAGGGCAGCCGCCACCCGCTCGACCGCGGCGCCGCCGGGGTGGCACTGCTGGCGAGCATGCCGCCGCGACCGGGGGAACGTGAGCTCGTGCGCCAGACCCGCGAACAGGGCTGGGTGATCACCCACGGCGAGATCGAACCGGACACCTACGGCCTGGCGGTGCCCGTGCGCAGGCGCCTGCCGTCACCGCCCACCTGCATCAATCTCATCTCGCACCGCGAAGACGTCGTGCTGGGCGGCAAGGACGCGGTGGTCCGAGCGGCAAATGAACTATCGGCGATCCTGTACTGAAAGGCGAGGCGCACATGACGGATTGGGACAACGAGGTCGACGTCGTCGTACTGGGCAGCGGTGGCGCCGGGCTCACAGCCGCACTGACCGCATCGGTCAACGGCGCGTCGGTCGCGATCTACGAGAAGGCGCCCACGGTCGGCGGCACGACAGCGGTCTCCGGCGGAATCGTCTGGATCCCGGCCCATGACCGCAGTGCAGACGGGCCGCTTCCGGTCTCCGACGCGGTGGACTATCTGCAGGCCCAGTCACTCGGCTACATGGACGCCGATCTGGTGGACACCTTCGTGCGGACCGGCCCGGCGATGCTCGACTTCGTCGAGGAACACAGCGAGCTGCGTTTCGCCGTCGCCGAAGGCTTTCCCGATTACAAGCCCGAGCTTCCGGGCGGGCGCCCGGGCGGTGGCCGGTCGCTGAGCGCCGGTCCCGTGGACCAGGCCAAGCTCGGTGCCTGGCGGGACCGGATCACCTCCTTCCCAGCGGATTTCAGCAATGTCGGCATCGACGCGGAGACCCGTGCTCGCATCCATGCCGTCTACGACGATCCCGAAGCCGACCTTTGCGTCGCAGGCACGGCGCTGATCGCCGGTCTGCTGCGCGGCCTGCTCGATCGCGGCATCCAGCCGGTCACCGAGGCCCGCGCCATCGAGCTGATCGGTGATGCCGACGGCATCGCCGGGGTGCTGATCAGCGTCGACGGCGCCGATGTCACCGTGCGTGCCCGCAGTGGCGTGGTGCTGGCCACCGGCGGATTCGAATGGGACGCCAAGCTGGTCGAGGCCTACCTGCGTGGACCCATGCGCGGCGCGGTGTCCCCGCCGAACAACACCGGAGACGGCCTGCGGATGGCCATGGCCCACGGCGCCGATCTGGCCAACATGGGTGAGGCGTGGTGGGTTCCGATCGTGCAGATTCCCGGCGACACCATCGACGGCCACCCACGCAGCCGCAGCGTGCGGCTGGAACGCACCCGGCCGCGCAGCGTCATCGTCAACCGGGCGGGCAAGCGCTTCCTCAACGAAGCCGGCGAATACAACTCGATGGCAGGCGCTTTCCAGTACCTCGACCCCAAGATCGGCTACGCCAACGACCCGGCCTGGATCGTGTTCGACTCGGTGCACCTGCAGCGCTACGGCTTCCTCGGCGTCGAACCCGGCGACCCGGTGCCGGACTGGTTCTGCGAATCGGCCACCCTGGCCGAACTCGGCACCAAGACCGGCATCGATGCCGAAGGCCTGGCCGAGACCTTGAACCACTGGAATGACAACGTCTCCCGCGAGATCGACCCGGACTTCGGCCGCGGATCCAGCGCGTACGACGGGTATTGGGGCGACAATTCGGCCGCCACGCCGGCCGGCCAGACCCTCGGGCCGCTCGACACCGCGCCGTTCTACGCGGTTCCCGTCAAGATCGGCGCGATGGGCACCAAGGGCGGACCTCGCACCGACCGCGACGGCCGGGTGCTGCACGTCAACGGCGCACCGATCCCCGGCCTGTTCGCCGCGGGCAACGCCATGGGCGGCGTCACGGGCAAGGCCTACGGCGGGGCCGGGGGCACCCTCGGGCCCGCAATGGTGTTCGGCTACCGCAGCGGCTACGCCGCGGCGACGGGCAAGTCGGTGAGCTGATCGGTTACGGTCGAGTCGTGCTCGGCACCCCGCGCAGCGCAGCTCAGACCCGCATCCTCGATGCGGCGCTGGAGCTGTTCGCCGACCACGGGGTGAGCGGCACGTCGTTGCAGATGATCGCCGACGCGCTCGGTGTCACCAAAGCCGCTGTCTACCACCAGTTCAAGACCAAGGAAGCCATCGTCATCGCGCTTACCGAGCGTGAACTCGGCCAGCTCGAGGATGCGCTGGAGTCCGCAGAGGCCGAGGGTTCACCCACCCGGGCGCGGGAAGTGCTTCTCACCCGGGTGATCGACATGGCCGTATCACGTCGACGTGCCGCCAGCACACTGCAGTTCGATCCGGTCGTGGTGCGGCTGCTCGCCGAACACGAACCGTTCCAACAGTTCATCGACCGGCTCTATGCGGCCATGCTCGGCGATCAGTCCGGCGACGGCGCGCGGGTCCACGCTGCCGTGTTGTCCGGCGTGATCAGCGTGGCGGTGATGCACCCGCTGGTGACCGACGTCGACGATGACACGCTGCGCGCGGAGCTGCTGCAGACGATGCGGCGTGTCCTGGCCCTACCCGGCTGAATCTGCGATCAACTGCGCTGCGGCGCTGTACGGATCGGTTGTGCCGTCGGCCACCGCGGCGGCCAGCCCGTCCAGCTCACCGTGATTGCGCAGCAAGGTCTGGGCCAGCGACAGGATCTGGGTTCGAGCACGTGCCGTGCGGCGCGCCGCGGTGTCGGAGCGGTGGTGAGCGTCGATGGCCTCGACCAGCTCGGCCAGCCCTTCCCCTTGAGCCGCAACGAGTTTGAGTACCGGCACGGTCGCCTCGGCGCGCAGGTCACGCGCGGTCTGATCGGCACCCTCGCGGTCGGCCTTGTTCACCACCACCAGATCGGCGACCTCAAGCAGCCCGGCCTTGGCAGCCTGCACGGCGTCACCGGCTCCGGGATTGAGGATCACCACGGTCGGGTCCGCGATCGCGGCGATCTCGATCTCGGACTGACCCACGCCCACTGTCTCCAGCACGATCAGGTCGTAGGACAGTGCGGCCAGCAGCCGGATCGCCGCGGGGACCGCGGCGGCCAGTCCACCCAGGTGCCCACGGGTCGCCACCGACCGGATCAGCACGTCGGCGTCGTTGATGTGGGCGGCCATCCGAATCCGGTCCCCCAGCAGCGCACCGCCGCTGTACGGGGACGACGGATCCACCGCGAGGACCGCGACCCGCAGACCACGCTCCCGGTAGGCACCCACGAGCGCACCGACCGTCGTCGACTTTCCGGCTCCCGGCGGCCCGGTGATCCCGATGACGCGCGGCGACGCCGCGCCGAGCACCGCGAGAACCTCGTCGCGACGGTCGCTTTCGACCAGGCTCAACAACCGCCCCACGGCACGTTGGGATCCGTCGCGCGCCGCGGCGATGAGCTCTTCGATGTTGTGCTTCGTCATCACGTTTGACACTACGGCGAAGGCACCTCGATGACCGTCGCCGAGCCCATACCGCCGCCGGCGCACATCGCGGCCACGCCGATACCGCCGCCGCGCCGGCGCAGCTCATGGACCATGGTGGCCAGCATCCGAGCCCCGGTGGCGGCCACCGGATGGCCCAGAGAGCACCCGCTGCCGCTGACGTTGACGATCTCCGGGTCGATGTCGAGCAGCTTGACGGTCGCCACACACATCGCCGCGAAAGCCTCGTTGATCTCGAACAGGTCCACATCCGACAGTGAAAGCCCGGCCCGGCCAAGGGCTTTGGTGATGGCTTCGACCGGGGCCAACCCGGTCGAAGCCGGGTCCACGCCCACCGAGGCCCACGACTTGATGGTGGCCAGGGCCGGCAGACCGAGCTTGTCGCTGGCGATGGTCAGCAGCGCGGCCGCGTCGTTGGCACCGCAGGCATTGCCCGCGGTGATGGAGAATCCGTCGATCTCGGGGTGCAGCGGCTTGAGTGCGGCCAGTTTCTCCAACGTCGTGTCACGGCGCGGATGCTCGTCGGTGTCGAACAACCCGTAGGGAGTCTCGATCGCAACGATCTCCTCCTTGAACCGGCCCTCGTCGATCGCCGCGATGGCCTTGAGGTGCGAGCCCAGCGCCCACTCATCCATCTCCTCGCGACTCACCCCGGCCTTGACCGCGGCGTTCCAGCCGACCGTGATCGACATGTCCATGTTCGGCGCGTCCGGCCGGTCAGGATGGGTGGGCGGGAACCAGTTCACCCACTCCGCGTCCTTGGCACTACCGGCCGCGCGGATGAACCGGGGCGAGGTGGAGGCGGAGTTGACCCCGCCGGCCAGGATCAACCGGTCCATCCCGGCACGGATGGACGCGGCGGCACTTTGCACGGCCGCCTGGCCCGCAGCGCAGTGCCGATTGATCGACGCCCCGGGGACCGTGGTGAGGCCGGCGGTGATCGCGGCGTGGCGGGCGATGACACCGCCGCCGTACAGACCTTCGCCGAGGATCACGTCGTCGACTGATACGGCCAGGTCGGCAGGGATGTTCTCCAATGCGGCTCGCACCACGTGATCGGCCAGCACGTAGGCATCCGTATCGCGCAACGTGCCCTTCTTCGCTGTGCCGATGGGAGTCCGCAGCGCGGACACGATGACGGCTTCTGGCATTGATCTGCTCCCTGGTTTACCCGGTAAGAGAATGTTATTCTCGCAGTTAGAGAGTGTCAGTTGCAAGAAGGGGAACCGTATGCAAATCGCCGGTAGTTCCGCGATCGTCGTCGGCGGGGCGGGTGGCCTGGGTGAGGCGACCGTCCGCCGCCTGCAGTCAGCGGGAGCCAAGGTGGTCGTCGCGGACCTCGCCGACGAGAAAGGCGCCGCACTGGAGAAGGAGCTGGGGGTGCGCTATGTGCGCACCGACGCCACCTCCGAGGAGTCGGTGCTCGCAGCCATCGCCGAGGCCGAAGCCCTTGCCCCGCTACGTATCTCGGTGGACACCCACGGCGGGCCCGCCGCAGGCGGACGCCTGGTCGGCAAGGACGGTTCCCCGCTGGACCTCGAGGGCTTCAAGAAGACCATCGAGTTCTATCTGACCGCGGTGTTCAACGTGATGCGCCTGTCGGCCGCGGCGATCGCCAAGACCGAGCCATTGGAGGAAGGTGGCCGCGGCGTCATCGTCAACACGGCGTCGATCGCCGGGTTCGAGGGCCAGATCGGTCAACTCCCCTACTCGGCCGCCAAGGGCGGTGTGCTCGGCATGACGCTCGTCGCGGCGCGTGACCTGTCGCCGTTGGGCATCCGGGTCTGCACCATCGCCCCCGGCACCATCAACACCCCCGCCTACGGCAAGGCCGCCGATCAACTCGAGCAGTACTGGGGGCCGCAGGTGCCGTTCCCCAAGCGCATGGGCCGCTCGGTCGAGTACGCCCAGCTGGCGCAGAGCATCATCGAAAACGACTATCTCAACGGCGAAATCATCCGCCTCGATGGGGCGTTGCGCTTCCCGCCCAAGTAGATGTCGTCCTCCCCGCCCCGCGAGCGTGCGTGTCTGTCGGTGAAAACGCCGGTACTGACCAGCATTTCGTGCACACTCGGTTCATGACGAACGTGCACGAAACGTCGGCCCACCGTGGCGGTGCGACCGGCAGCCTGAACGGAAAGGTCGCATTCGTCGCCGGGGCCAGCCGCGGCATCGGCGCGACGATCGCTGCCGCACTGGCCGCTGAAGGTGCCGCAGTAGCCGTGGCCGCGCGCTCCGAACAACCGGGCAAGCTGCCCGGCACCATCGGTTCGGTGGCCGCCGACATCAACGATGCCGGTGGCCGGGCAATTCCGGTCGCCTGTGACGTCACCGACGAGGAATCGGTCAACAAGGCTGTGGCCACGGCGGTTTCGGAGTTCGGCGGTATCGACATCCTGGTCGCCAACGCCGGTGTGCTGTGGCTCGGCCCGGTCGAGACCACACCGCTCAAGCGCTGGCAGTTGTGTCTCGACGTCAACCTCACCGGAGTGTTCCTGGTGACCAAGGCGGCCATTCCTGAAGTGCGCAACCGCGGAGGCGGGTCGCTGATCGCGATCACCACCACCGGTGTCGACATGGTCGAGCACGGCGCCAACGCCTATTGGGTGTCCAAGGCCGCGGCCGAACGTCTCTATCTCGGCCTGGCGTCCGACTTGCGCGATGACAACATCGCAGTCAACTGCCTGAGCCCGTCACGCGTGGTGCTGACCGAGGGGTGGCAGGCCGGCGGCAGCGGGCTGCAGATTCCGCCGGAGATGGTCGAGCCGCCCGAGGCCATGGGCCTCGCGGCGGTACGGCTGGCCGGTCAAGACGCCAGCGGTGTCTCCGGTACCGTCCAGCGCTCCGAGGCGCTCACGTTCTAGTCGCACCGCGACTCCGTACCTGCCGATGACGCCGGCGCGCGTAACAGCTTGTGCCCCGTGGCATCCCGCGAGCGTGCGTGGAGTGCTGCCTCGACACGGAGTGTCGGGCAGCAGACACGCACGCTCGCGGTGCAGGGTGAGCGGTGCAGGGGGTCAGTTCTTGGCGATCAGGCCGTCCACGATGCGATTGAAATCAGCAGTGCCGAACGAGACGTACTCGGCGAGGTTGGCGTAATCCAGTGACGCCATCACCTGCTGCTCCAGCTGGATGTTCATCAACCGCTTGGTGGCCTCGACCGCCTGCTTGGGCAGGTCGATCAGCTTCTTCGCGCACGCGATCGCCTCCGACAGCGGATCCTCGACGACGTGATTGGCCAAGCCCAGTTCGACCGCCCGCTGAGCCTTGATCCGCACACCGGTGAGCGCAAACTCCTTGGCCTGCAACAGGCTGATCTGCGAACCCCATACCAGCGGGCCACCGTCGGCGGCCACCAGCCCGATCTGGACGTGCGGATCGGCGAAGTGTGCGTTCTCGGCCATGTAGACGACATCGGACAGCGCTGCCAGGCTGCAGCCCAGCCCGACGGCCGGGCCGTTCACCGCGGCGACAACCGGGATGCGGCAACGCACCATGCCGATGACGAGATCGCGGCCGTGCTTGATCGTCTTCTGGCGCAAGGCTTCATCACGCCGCAGCTCGTCGAGGTAGTTGAAGTCGCCGCCCGCCGAGAAGGCCCGGCCCGCACCGGTGATCACCGCGGCGCGCGCGTCGGCGTCCTCGTTGAGCGCTTCCCACAACCGTGCAAGCCCGACGTGCAGGTTGTCGTTGACCGCATTGAGCGCGTCGGGACGGTTCAGCGTGATGATGCGCAGTGCGCCATCTGCCTGCACATCGATTTCGTCTGGCATTCCGTACATGTATCTAGACTCCCAGCCCGAGGATTCGTGACGCGATGATGTTCTTCTGGATCTGCGATGTGCCACCCATGACGCTCTGGGCGCGGCTGTAGAGGTACGCGCTCAGCAGTTCAGGATCACTGGTGCCGGTCACCGCCAACGCGGCATGCCCGACGGACTGCTCGACCCAGGTCATCAGCAACTTGTCCAACGAGCCATCGGGCCCGTGCTTGAGCCCGTCGAGCTGTTCGGACAGCCGCCGGCGCACATGCAGACGCAGCATCTCGGCCTGCACCCCGGCCCAGGCCAGGTCTTCGGGCACCTTGCCGCCCGCGCCTTCGACCCGAGACGCCATCTCGCGCACCAGCTTTCCATAGCGCGCCGAATAGCCGAGAGTCGACGGTTCGCGCTCATGGCTGACCACCGTCATTGCAAGGCGCCAGCCGTCGCCCGGCTCACCCACCATGTTCGAGGCCGGCACCACCGCACCGTCGAACGCCACCTGACCGAATTCCGTGGTGACGCCGTTGATCATCTGCAACGGCCGCTGCTCGATGCCGTCCTGGTGCATCGACACGATGAACGCCGAGATGCCCTTGTGTCGTGCCACATCCTTGTCGGTGCGGGCCAGCACCAGGCACCAGTCCGCCACATCGGAGTAGCTGGTCCAGATCTTGTGCCCGTTGATGATGTAGTTGTCGCCGTCACGCGTCGCCGTCGTGGTCAGCGAGGCGAGATCCGAACCGGCACCGGGCTCCGAAAAGCCCTGGCACCAGCGCTCGGTCCCGTTGATCATGCCCGGCAGGAAGCGCTGTTGCAGTTCCTTGCTGCCGTGATGTCCCAGGCCGACGACGAGATAGCCGAGGCTGGGGCGCGGCGGGGCACCTGCCCGGGCCAGCTCCTCATCGACGATGACGTCGTAGACCGGCGGCAGGTCCCGGCCGCCGAACTCTTCGGGCCACGAGGTGCCGAAAAAGCCTGCGGCATAGAGAGCCTGGTGCCACTCGCCCATCCGGGCCCAATAGTCGTCGCCGGATGCCTTGAAGGACGCGGCGTTGTCCGCCAGCCAGGCCCTCAGTCGGTCCCGGAAGGCAGCTTCCTCAGGTGAATCACGAAAGTCCAAGATCGATGTCCTCCAGTCCGACGGGCCACAACTGTGTGGATGCCAGTACCCGGCGCAGGTACACATGCGCCAGGCATTCCCAGGTGTTTCCGATTCCGCCGTGCACCTGGATCGCAGTCTCACAGACGGTGCGCGCGGCGCGGGCGCAGTAGACCTTGGCGATCTTTCCGGCCCGGACGGCTTCCTCGGCCGGCAGCTCGTCGACGGCCCACGCCGCGTGACGCAGCACGCTGATCGATCCCTCGATCAGGGCGAGTCCCTCGGCCAGCAGGTGTGCGACAGCCTGGTACGACCCGATCGTGGACCCGTACTGCTCACGGACTTTCGCGTAGTCGACGGCCAGCGCGTGCACGCCGCGGGCGGCACCGACCAGGTCGGCGCTGGTGGCCGCCAGCGCGAGCGCCTGCCAACGCAGGGCGTCCTCGCTCGACAGCTCAGCGAGCTCGGCGGGCGACTCGACCACGCCCACCGTGCTGCGGGTCAGATCCACACCGGCGGTGGCGGCTTCGTCGGTCCCGACCTTCACCTCGCGATCCAGCCGGCGGGCCAGATCGTCGGCGAGCACCGGACCGAGGAAGGGCACGTCGACCAGACCGCGTCCGAACTCCTCGGCGATGATCGCCACTTCCACGCCGGAGGCGCCGTCGGAACGCAGTGTGCGCCACTCGGTTGCGGCGACCGTGCTCTCCAATCGGGCAATCCGGCCCTCATCCGACAGTTCTCCGACCGCATCCGGTCCGAGGTCGTCGGCCAGTTTCGCTGCGGCCTCTCGCAGCTGCTGCTGTTCAGACGTCAGACGAACGTCCATGCCGCTCCTTCAGCACTCGTCGCAATACCTTTCCGGAAGGTAACCGGGGTATCTCGGTTACGAACTCCACGCGGCTGGGCCGCTTGTACGAGGCCAGCCGCTCACCGACAAGGTCGATGAGCTCCTCGGCCGACACCGCAGAATGTGTTGTCACGGCGGCCACGATGGCCTCGCCGTCGGCCGCGTCGGCCACCCCGAACACGGCACAGTCGGTGACCGCGGGATGGCCGTGCAGCACTGCCTCGACCTCCGCCGGCGCCACTTGGAAGCCGCGGACCTTGACCATCTCCTTGGAACGGTCGGTGATGCGCAGGTATCCGTCGTCGTCGAGGTAGCCGATGTCACCGGTGCGATACCAGCCGTCACAGAACGCCCCCGCGGTGGCCTGCTTCGGCAGATAGCCCGCCATCACCGAGTCCGACCGCACCTGGATCTCGCCGTCCTCGCCGATCCGGACGTCGACCCCGCGAACCGGGGTGCCCACGGTGTCGATGTGGGTGGCATCGAGCGGATTGCACGCGATCACCGGGAGTTCGGTGGTGCCGTAGGCCGTCAGCCACCGGATTCCGGCCCGCTCGGTGACGGCGTCGGCGACGCTGCGGGTCACCGGGGTGGCGCACCACATCACGTAGCGCAGCGAGGACAGGTCGTAGCGGCCCAGATCGGGGTGCGCGGCCAGCGCCAATGCGATTGGCGCCACGGCCATCTCGATCGTGATCCGATCGGATTCGATGTGCCGCAGCATGGTGTCGACGTCGAAGCGGCGGTGCAGACGCATCCAGGCGCCGGTGTCGAGCACCATGGCGATGTTGAGCAACCCCAGGATGTGCGATGGCGGCGTCATGATCTGCATGCGGTCGTCGCGGGTGAAGCCCAGCGCGTCACGCCAGTGGTCGATGGCCACGGCGAACCCGCGATGGGTGTGCCGCACCGCCTTGGGCAGGCCCGTGGTTCCCGAGCTGAAGACGAACAACGCGTCGGCGTCAGGCTCGGGCGGATCGAACTGCCGGAGACCGGGCGTGATCGGCTCATCCAGGTGCAGCATCGACATCTGCGCGGCCAGCACCTCGTGGTCCCCCACCGCGTGAGCAGGCGCGGTCAGCGCCAGCACATGGGCCACCTCGGCAGCCTTCCACGCCGGGCTGATCAGCACGGCTACCGCGCCCAGACCCCAGATCGCCCGGAGCGCCACGACGAACTCTGGTCGGTTGGACGACATCATGGCGACGCGGTCACCCGGCCGGACGCCTCTGCGCTCCAACTCGGTGGCCATTCCGCTGGTCAGCGCGTCGAGTTCGGCCAGGGTGTACTCACGGTCGTCGAACGCGAGCACGGCGGCGGTGCGCACGCGAGGAGCAGTTATGGCCCCAGCCAACATGCAACCCCTCTCAGAAGACTCTGCTGCGCCCTGAACACGCCGAGAAGATACTATCACTTAACGAGAATGGTATTCTCTTCATATCAGAACGTACTTGCACAGGGGAGTCACATGACCGCAGAACCGATGACCGACAGCGCAGCGGACGGCAAGGTCACGATCGTGTTCGACCGCGAGCAGCTGTCCGTGCCGCGGAGACAGGGCGAGACACTGCTGGAGAGCGCGCGTCGGGCCGGTATGACGCCGCCGTTCTCGTGCGAGGCCGGTAACTGCGGCACCTGCATGGCCAAGGTTCTCGAGGGGACCGCCACCATGCGGGTCAACGACGCGCTCGACGACGACGAGGTGGCCGACGGCTACGTGCTGACCTGCCAGGCCGTCCCGGACTGTGACTCGGTGACGGTTTCCTACGACGAGGACTGAGCTGCGGCGGGCGGTGCCACCGGTCGATCGTGCCGCCGGTTTCTACCTCTGGGCTGCGCAATTCAAGCAGTCACGACCCTGGGGTAGAAACAGGCGAGCACTGTCCGTACTCGTCGAACACCGGAGCCGGCCGATAGTCGGGTGTGTATCCCACGACGTGCACGGGGCTACCCACCAACCGGAAATCGCCGGCGTCGACGAGCATCTCGGGCGTCGCGTCCAGCGCCTGCGGCAGGGTACGCACCGCGGCCGCCGGAATCCCCAGCGGCTTGAGCCGTGACTCCCAGCCCGCAGCGGTATCGGTCGCCAGCGCGGCGGTCACCACGTCCAGGACCTCGTCCCGCCGAGCGGCCCGTTCGGCCATGGTCTCGAAACCGTCGATCCCCGACTCACCGGCAAACGACTTCCAGAACCCGTCGTGGGTGATGAACAACGCCAGGTAGCCATCTGCGGTCGGGAACAGCTGCGCGGGTACGTAATACGAATGCGCACCGAACGGATGGCGGCGCGGTTCGGCGCCGTCGTTGAGATAGGCCGAGGCACGGTAGTTCAGCTGGGAGAGCATGACATCGCGCAGCGACACGTCCACCTGGCCGCCGCGGCCCGAGACGATCATCGCCAGCAGGCCCAGCGCGGCGGTCAGCCCGGTCGAGTTGTCCGCCGAGGAGTAGCCCGGCAGGGTGGGCGGGCCGTCGGGATCACCGGTCATCGCCGCCACCCCGGTGGCCGCCTGGATGACGTAGTCGAATGCCGGGTCGTCTCCCCCGTCCAACCCGAACCCGGTCATCGCGACACAGACGATCTCGGGGTTGAAGCGCTGCAGATTCTCAAAGGTCAGGCCTAGCCTGCGGATCACCGAAGGCTTCATGTTCACCAGGAGCGCATGCGAATCAGCAACCAGTTCGGCGAGTTTCGCTTGTCCGGCCTCCGAGGCGAGGTCGAGGCAGATGCTGCGCTTACCCCGGTTGAGGCTGGCGAAATAACTGTCACTGACCTGACGGGAGATCTCCCCGCCGGGGGGTTCGACCTTGATCACTTCGGCGCCCAGGTCGGCCAGCATCATGGTGGCGTACGGGCCGGCCAGCATGACGCCGACTTCGATGATGCGGATACCCGCCAGAGGCCCGGTCATTTCGCCGAGACTACGGGTTTGGACGTGATCGGGCCGAGAAGCCGCCACAAAGCGTAGTTTCGGCGGGGGCTTGTCACCGGACCGCCTTCGCAAGCTCGGCGATCACCTCACGGGTCCGGTACTTCGACGCGATCAGCTCGTCGCGGTTCTCCCCGATCGGCAGCAGGCGCACCGACAAATCGGTCACCCCGGCATCGGCGAACTGCTTGAACCGCTTCAGGATCGACTCCTCGTCACCCGCTGCGAGCAGATCGCCGACGTTGCGGGCCTCCCCACGATCCAGCAGTCGCTGGTAGTTGGGTGAGGTCTCGGCTTCGGCGAGGACGCGGTTGGCCCGGTCCTTGGCTTCCTCGATCTCGGAGTTGGCGCACAGCGTGACCGGGATGCCGGCGACGATACGCGGCGCGGGCTTACCGGCTTCGGCGGCGGCCTTGTTGATCTTGGGGGCGATGTGCTCGCCGATGGCCTTCTCGTCAGCCATCCACAGCGATGTGCCGTCGGCGTGCTCACCGGCGATCTGCAGCATCACCGGGCCCAGCGCGGACACCAGCACCGGCATCGGGGTGTCGGCACCCAGCACCGTCGGGTTGTGCACGGTGAAGGAATCATTCTCCACGTCAACGTCTCCGGGCCCGGAGATGGCCGCGTTCAGCACCTGCAGGTAGTCCCGCGTGTAGGCGGCCGGCTTGTCATACGGCAGGCCCAGCATGTCGCGGACGATCCAGTGGTGCGACGGCCCGACACCCAGGACCAGCCGGCCACCCGAGATGGCGTGCACCGACAGCGCCTGCCGCGCCAGCGCGATCGGGTGTTGCGCCTGCAGCGGCACCACCGCGGTCCCCAGCTCGATACGCGTGGTGTTCGACGCCATCAGCGCCACCATGCTGAGCAGGTCGAAGTCGTTGGGCACCTGCGGCATCCACGCACTGTCCAGGCCTGCCGACTCGGCCCATTGAATGTCGGCGACCAGCTTGGAGACCTTGCGGGCCATGTCGCCACGCTCGGCCCCGATCATCACGCCCAGCCTCATGATTCCGAAACCTTCTCTGTCAGAGCACGGACGTCGGTCACCAACGTTTCGAGCGACGTACCCGTCGGGAACACGGCTGCCGCACCGGCATCCAGCAGTTTCTGGACATCGGACTGCGGGATGGTGCCGCCGACGACGACGGCGATGTCACCGGCATCGGCTGCCCGCAATGCCTCGACGGTACGGGCCGTCAGCGCGACGTGCGCACCCGAGAGGATCGAAAGACCCACCAGGGCAACGTCTTCCTGCAACGCGATCGACACGATGTCCTCGATGCGCTGCCGGATACCGGTGTAGATGACCTCGAATCCGGCGTCACGCAACGTACGCGCGACGATCTTGGCCCCGCGGTCGTGACCATCGAGACCGGGCTTGGCGACCAATACACGAGTAGCCATGCTCAGAACACCACCGGCTGCTGGAACTCGCCCCACACCGACTTCAAGGTCGACACCATCTCTCCCACTGTGCAATACGCATTGGCGCAGTCGATCAACCGGTGCATCAGGTTGTCTGCCCCCGGTCCACTGCCTTCGGCGCCCCTGGCCAACGCGGCCAGAGTC
Organism: Mycobacterium sp. 48b; assembly: GCF_048282725.1. Taxonomy (NCBI): domain Bacteria; kingdom Bacillati; phylum Actinomycetota; class Actinomycetes; order Mycobacteriales; family Mycobacteriaceae; genus Mycobacterium; species Mycobacterium sp. 48b. The sequence continues at coordinate 2,716,199 of NZ_JBLVUL010000001.1, read as the reverse complement.
TCTTTGACCGCAACGTCGTCGCGCTCGGCCTTGACCTTCGACAGCCGCTTGAGCTGCAGATCGCGACCCTCTGCATCGAGCTCGTAGGTGTCGATGTCGGGCGCCGGCTCGTCGGTGACGAACTTGTTGACCCCGACCACCGGGCGCACCCCCGACTCGACCTCCTGGTGGATCTTGAACGCCTCGTCGGCGATGAGGCCCTGCAGGTAGCCGTCCTCGATGCAGCGGACCATCCCACCGTGCTTTTCCAGGTCGTCCATGATCTCGACGATCTTGGCCTCGGTGGCGTCGGTGAGTGCTTCGACGAAATACGAACCGCCGAGCGGGTCGGCGACCTTGGTGACGCCGGTTTCGTAGGCCAGGATCTGCTGGGTACGCAGGGCCAGCGTCGCGGACTCCTCGCTGGGCAGGGCGAACGGTTCGTCCCACGCTGCGGTGAACATCGACTGCACGCCGCCCAGCACCGCCGCCAACGACTCGTAGGCGACACGCACCAGGTTGTTCTGTGCCTGGGGCGCGTACAGCGAGGCCCCGCCCGCCACACAGCCGAACCGGAACATCGAGGCCTTGTCGGTGGTCGCGCCGTAGCGCTCCCGCACGATCGTGGCCCAACGCCGCCGGCCGGCACGGTACTTGGCGATCTCCTCGAAGAAATCGCCGTGGGTGTAGAAGAAGAAGGAGATCTGCGGCGCGAACTTGTCGATGGTCATCCGGCCGCGCTCGACCACGGTGTCGCAGTAGGTGACGCCGTCGGCGAGCGTGAACGACATCTCCTGCACGGCGTTGGCGCCGGCGTCGCGGAAGTGCGCACCCGCCACCGAGATCGCATTGAACCGGGGCACCTCGGCCGCGCAGAACTCGATCGTGTCCGCGATCAGCCGCAGCGACGGCTCGGGCGGCCAGATCCAGGTGCCGCGCGACGCGTATTCCTTGAGGATGTCGTTCTGGATGGTTCCGGTGAGCTTCTCACGCGGCACACCCTTCTTCTCCGCGGCAGCGACGTAGAAGGCCAGCAGGATGGCCGCGGTGCCGTTGATGGTGAAGCTGGTGCTGATCTTGTCCAGCGGGATGCCGTCGAACAGGATCTCGGCGTCGGCCAGGGTGTCGACGGCAACGCCCACGCGGCCGACTTCCTCGCCGTACTCTTCGTCATCGGAGTCGTAGCCACACTGGGTCGGCAGGTCCAGGGCGACCGACAGGCCCGTCCCGCCCTGATCCAGCAGGTAGCGGTATCGGCGGTTGGACTCCTCGGCGGTGCCGAAGCCCGAGTACTGGCGGAAGGTCCAGGTCTTGCCGCGGTAGCCGGACGCGAAGTTACCGCGTGTGAAGGGATAGGTCCCGGGGGCAGGCGGCTCGACCGCACGGTCGTCCGGTCCGTAGACGGGCGCCAGCGGGATGCCAGATGGAGTCTCTACTGGAGGGACAACTTGCTCGCTCATCAGTGGATAACGTACTTGCTAAAAATGAGAATGCCAATACCGCGTGGTGGAAATGTGGCGCCTGTACTGGCCGGGAGGGCTCCGACCTGCATACCGAGGGCCTATGGCGACACGAGCGAACGGGAGTGGTGGACGCCGTTTCCGCGGGCGGTGCACGCCACGATTACGACACTTGCTAAAAATGAGAATGCCAATACCATTTCGGTACGGTTGACACACGGCGCATAGCGGACGCTGCGCTCGACGAGGAGGACCATGTCCAGCCAGCAGGAGTCATTCACCGATCGCACGCTGGTCGTATCGGGCGGCAGCCGCGGTATCGGACTGGCGATCGCGCTCGGCGCCGCCCGCCGCGGAGCGAACGTGGTGCTGCTGGCCAAGACCGCCGAACCCCACCCCAAGCTGCCCGGCACCGTGCACACCGCGGTTGCCGAGGTGGAGGCCGCGGGCGGCAAGGGCGTCGCGGTCGTGGGCGATGTGCGCAAGGAAGAGGACGTGGCCCGCGCGGTCGAGACCGCGGTCGAGCACTTCGGCGGCGTCGACATCGTGATCAACAACGCCAGCGCCATCTCGACCGACCCCACCGAGACGCTGTCGGCCAAGAAGTTCGACCTGATGATGGACATCAACATCCGCGGCACCTTCCTGCTCACCAAGGCCGCGTTGCCGCACCTGCGAAAATCCACCAACGGGCAGGTGCTGACCCTGGCCCCGCCGATGAACATGAACCCCTACTGGCTGGGCGCCCACCCCTCCTACACCCTGTCCAAGTACGGCATGACACTGCTGTCTCTGGGCTGGGCGGCCGAGTACGCGGACGCGGGCATCGGTTTCAGCTGCCTGTGGCCCGAGACCTACATCGCCACCGCCGCGGTGACCAACCTCGCCGACGGCGACAAGATGGCCTCACAGTCCCGTACCCCCGAGATCATGGCGGATGCGGCCGTGGAGATCCTGTCGCGCCCGGCCGCCGAGGTGAACGGTCAGACCTTCGTCGACTCGGAAGTGCTCACCGCTTCCGGTGTCACCGACCTCTCCCGCTACGGCGGCGGGGATAATCCGATCATCGACATCTTCATCGACGCGCCGGGACAGGGCCTATGAGCATCTCGCTACTGCTGGAGATGGCGGTCTCGGGTGGAGGAGACCGCACCGCAGTGGTGTCCGACGATCTCCGCCTGACCACCGAGGAACTCAGCGCTCTGGCCGACGGCGGCGCCGGTGTGATCGCGGCGTCCGGGGCAGCCCACGTGGCCTATGTCGGCACCGGCGGCGCGATGCTGCCGTTGCTGCTGTTCGCCTCTGCCCGTGCCGCTGTTCCGTTCACCCCCCTGAACTACCGCCTCAGCCGAGACGGTCTGCACGAACTGATCGAGCGGCTGCCCGAGCCGCTGGTGGTCACCGACGCCGAATACGCCGATGTCGTCGCCGGAGCGGGCAAGCAGGTCATCACCTCCGAGGAGTTCCTGACCGCGGCGCGCGACGCTGAACCCGCAGCCGAGTTCGCCGACCCCGACGCGGTCGCGGTCGTGCTGTTCACCTCGGGCACCACCTCACGTCCCAAGGCCGTCGAGCTCACCCACAACAACCTCACCAGCTACATCACCGGAACAGTCGAATTCGCCTCGGCGGCAGAGGAAGACGCCGCCCTGATCTGCGTCCCGCCGTATCACATCGCCGGGGTCAGCGCGGCCATGTCGAACCTGTACGCCGGCCGGAAGATGGTCTACCTGCGCCACTTCGACGCCGGCAGATGGGTCGAGCTGGTGCGCACCGAAGGCGTCACCTCCGCGACGGTGGTGCCGACCATGCTGGACCGCATCGTGACCGCGCTGGAGTCCGCCGGCCTCGAGCTGCCCACCCTGCGCAACCTCGCCTACGGCGGCTCCAAGGTGGCGCTGCCCCTGGTTCGCAAAGCACTTCAGCTGTTGCCGAACGTCGGCTTCGTCAATGCCTACGGACTGACCGAAACCAGTTCCACCATTGCCGTTCTGGGCCCCGACGATCACCGGGAAGCGCTGGCTGCCGAGGATGCGGCCGGCGCCCGGCGGCTCGGATCGGTGGGCCAGGTGGTGCCCGGCATCGAGGTCCAGATCCGGGCCGACGACGGTACCGTGCTGGGTTCCGGTGAGACCGGCGAATTGTTCGTGCGGGGTGAGCAGGTGTCGGGCCGTTACACCGACATCGGGTCGGTTCTCGACGACGAAGGCTGGTTCCCCACCAAGGACGTCGCGATGCTCGACGAAGGCGGCTACCTGTTCATCGGTGGACGATCCGACGACACCATCATTCGCGGCGGGGAGAACATCGCCCCGGCCGAGATCGAGGATGTGCTCGTCGAGCATCCCGAGGTGCGCGACGTCGCCGTCGTCGGCCCCGAGGACCCCCAGTGGGGACAGATCATCGTGGCCGTCGTGGTGCCGGTCGAGGGCACCTCCCCCGACCCGGATGCGTTGCGCGATCATGTGCGCAAGCAGTTGCGTGGTTCACGTACCCCTGACCGGGTCGTGTTCCGCGACGAGCTGCCCACCAACCCGACCGGCAAAGTCCTGCGCCGCCAACTCGTCGACGAACTCGCACCAGCCTCTAAGGAGTCAGCATGATCAAGAACGGCACCCGCCTGCAGAGCCAGGTGTGCGACACCCAGGTCATCGTGGTGCGCAGCGCCGACAGCCTCGACGACCTCCGCGCCGGCGGTGTCGCGATGGTCCCGCTCGACGCCGAAAAGGATTCCGGCGCAACGATCGACGCGGCGTTCTCGGATGGCAACCTGATGGGCAAGCGCTACGTCGACGACGGCGGCGCCGAGGTCCTCGTCACCAAGGCCGGAGCCGGCACCCTGTCGGTCGGCACCACCGCGCTCAGCCTCAAAGAAGCCAAGCCCCTGCCTGCCAGCGACTAAGTCGACGCCGGGGCTAGGACTGCATCAGACTCGCGGCAACCGTCGCGGCCTCGGCCGCGCCGGCCGGCAGTGGAGTAGCCGCGGCGGCGCGTAGACCGTCGAGCAGCAAGGCAATTTGGCGGCGGGCGACCGCAGCGGCATCCGGGCCGCCATTGTCGGCCAGGCAAGCATTGAGCCAAAGCGCTGTGAACAGGTCGTCGACGGTGACGTCAGCACGCAGCGAACCGTCGGCCTGAGCGCCGGCGATCAACCGTGAGCCGAGTTCCAGACTGGCCTGGCAGATCTGCTCGATCGCCGGCGAGGCGTATCGCGAGGTGCACATGGCATCGCTGAAGGCATGATCGCCGGCTTGCAGATCACACAATCCAAAAATGAAGGTGGCGAAGCGATCCCACGCTGAGCCGGCGGACAGCGCGCGCTCGGACAGGTCCTCCAGCGTCTGCGCGAGCAGGGCGGGCAACGCTGCGTCGATGAGGTCCTCGCGAGTCGCGAATCGGTTGTAGAGCGTCCCGATGCTGACCCCGGCGCGCGCCGCGATCGCTTCGAGCGGAGCGCCGAGTCCCCGCTCCTGAAACTCGCCCTGCGCGGCTTCGAGCAGTTTCTCGCGATTGCGGCGCGCATCGGCGCGTAACGCGCGTTGTGCAGGCATCGCACCTCCAGAATTAACTTGACACGCACCCTCAATATAGCGTTAGGCTGGGCGGCATAACTTGAGCCTGTTCCTCAATTTGGAGAAACCGTGAAGCTGCCCTGGTACATCAAGCCCGGCAACAAAGCGATCGTCGCGCTATCCCGGCTCGGACTCAGCTTCGGCGCAAAGGGTCCCGTGATCCTCACAGTCACCGGACGTAGATCCGGACGACCCCGCGCCACACCGGTCACACCCATGTTCGTCGACGGCAAGCAGTACGTCGCGGCGGCACCGGAGGCCGCGTGGATCGCAAATGTGCGGGCCGACCAGACCGCGACGCTAAGCCTCGATCCACCGATGAATTGCCTGTGTAGGTGGGTGTCGATATAAGGAAAGTGCCCCTTGAGCTGGGAGGATTGGTGTTCTCTACGCATCAATCAGGCCAGTTAAGAAAGGCACTTCCAGTGCAAGTGTCCCACGGGTTCGCTGCGTCGTCGGCGGTCTTCGATGAGGATCATCTCGTGTCGTGCGCCGGACTGGTGCCGGTGATGACACTGGCTGAGCAGACCGGCCTGCCGAATCTGTTGGCTGACAAGATCTTCATCCCCGCGCCGAAGATCAAATCCGGGTCAGCGAATCCGGCACCGAAGCTGGCCACGGTGATCGCCGGGATGTGCGCCGGCGCCGACAGCATTGATGACCTCAACATCGTCCGGGCCGGGGGCATGAAAACACTCTTCGGCGATGTGTACGCACCATCAACCATCGGAACCCTGTTGCGGGAGTTCACCTTCGGACACGCACGCCAACTCGAATCAGTCCTGCGCGAACACTTGGCCGCCCTCTGCCGGCGCGTTGAGTTGCTACCCGGATCCGACAGCGGTGTGTTCATCGACATCGACTCCCTGCTACGACCGGTCTACGGCCATGCCAAACAAGGCGCCTCCTACGGACACACCAAAATCGCTGGCAAGCAGGTCCTGCGCAAAGGACTCTCGCCGTTGGCGACCACGATCAGCACCCCCGGTGCGGCGCCGGTGATCGCCGGGATGCGGCTGCGGGCCGGCAAGACCGGCTCCGGTAAAGGAGCCGGTCGAATGGTCGCCCAGGCCATCACCACGGCCCGAGCGGCCGGGGTCACCGGCCAGATCCTGGTCCGCGGCGATTCGTCCTACGGCACCCGCGCCGTCGTCGGCGCCTGCCGACGCCATGGTGCGCAATTCTCGGTGGTCATGGGCCGCAACAGCGCGATCAACCGGGCCATCAACGCCATCGACGACGCGGCGTGGACACCGGTGAAATACCCGGGCGCGGTGCGTGATCCCGACACCGGAGAGTGGATCTCTGATGCCGAAGTCGCCGAAATCAGCTACACCGCATTCGCGGCCACCACAGACCGCTTCACCGCCCGACTGGTGGTACGTCGGGTCAAAGATGCGCGCTTCCGCGACGCCCTGTTCCCGGTCTGGCGGTATCACCCGTTCTTCACCAACACCGACCTACCAACCGCCGACGCCGACATCACCCACCGTCAACACGCGATCATCGAAACTGTCTTCGCCGACCTGATCGCCGGCCCCTTGGCCCACATGCCCTCCGGGCAATTCGGCGCCAACTCCGCGTGGGTGCTCTGCGGGGCCATCGCCCACAATCTGCTGCGCGCCGCCGGTGTGCTTGCCGGTGGAGCGCACGCAGTGGCCCGGGGAGCCACCTTGCGACGCACGATCATCACCGTCCCGGCACGGCTGGCCCGACCGCAACGCCGACCCATCCTGCACCTACCCAGCCACTGGCCCTGGACCGAGCACTGGCTCACCCTGTGGCGCAACACCATCGGCTACAGCCCACCCGCTACCGCAACCGTCTAACCGTCGCCGAACAGGCCCCACCGAAGCACACAGGAAAAGCTGGGCAGACCAGCGGCTACATCCTGCCCACCCCACAAACCGCCGTCAGAATCACCGTCGAACCACACCACTCAAGTCAGTCCACGGATTGAGGCTAAGTCGGGGTCGTCGAGTCGAGCAGGTACGGGTGATCGAACTTTCCGACGAGGAAGCCAGACCACTACTTCGCCTGCTGCCCAGCCTGATTCCCGGCTGGGTCGGCTTCCTTCGTCAGGGCGGACTGGTGACCGACGGTGGCCCCGAAGAGTTCGAGGCGCTGCTGGGGCGGATGCCGATCTTTCGGATGGACCCCGCGTAGGTGCGCCATGCCGCAACCGCCGCCACAGGCGAATCAGGCGTGACGGCTGGTCACTCCCCCATCCACGACGAGTTGCGTACCGGTGATGAACGACGCCTTCGGTGACATCAGGAACGCCACGGCTGCCCCGATCTCGTCGGGCTGCCCGAGCCGGCCCAGCGGCGCGGCCTGCTCGAAGCTCGCACGGATCTCCTCGACGTCCAACGCGATCTGCAGCATCGGGGTGTGGATGAAGCCGGGGCACACGGCATTGACACGAATTCCCAACGGGCCCAACTGCGCAGCCATCGACCGCGTCATACCGAGCAAGCCCGCCTTGGAGGCGCAGTAAGCCGGGATGAACGGGTTGGCGGCCAGACCCTCGATGCTGGAGATTCCGACAACTGCGGGCGATCCACCGTCTTTCGCGGAGCTCTCCAGGTGAGGTAACAGCAGCTGCACCAACAGCGCCTGCGCGCGCAGATTCACGTCGAGCACCGCGTCCCAGGAATCCTCGGTGTAGGCACCCACCGGTTCGGGGAGCACGCGGCCCGCGGCATGCACCAGGCCGTCGATACCGCCGAGCGCCTGGGCCGCCTCCTCGACTGCCGCCGACAGAGCAGCGGTGTCGCACACGTCGATCACGGCCGAGGGCATACCCAGGCCGTCGGCCACATCGCGGACCTCGGGGGCTATGTCCCACAACGCAACCCGCCGACCGTCTGCGATCAGCGCCTCCGCGCTGGCCCGGCCGATCCCCGACGCTGCACCTGTCACCACCACACCTGTCATGCCGGACAGGTTAGGGGCTGGACGGCGATCCGGGGCGATTTTGGTTATACCGGCTAACCGACGAGATCGGCCAGCGCCTGCGCGGTCTGCAGATCCTCGTACGCGGCCGAATATCGCTGCGCCAGCGCCAGTGCGATGTCGGGCCGCTGCCACAGCTCGCCTGCGCTGGCGGTGGCCAGCCAGGTCATCAGGCCGTGGGCCACCGAGGCCCGGTAGCGCAGCCAGATCTCATCAGGCGATGGCAGTTCGTCGGCGGGCAGGCCCAGCTCGTCGCGGTACTCCTCGAGCAACTGGCGTTCGGACACCCGGCGGTCTTCCGTGGTCAACGCGCCCTGCAGGAAGTAGCCGAGATCCAGGGAGAAGTTGCCGTGGCGGGCCACCTGCCAATCGAGGAACCCGACGTTCCCGTCGGGCAACAGGTAGGTGTTTCCGACGTGCGGATCGCCGTGCAGCAGGGTCTGGGCGGTGCCCGGCACGGTGAGGGTCTGGATGAAGGGCTTCCAAATCCCTTCCACCAGATGGTCGATCGTCAGTGCGTGAACCGATGCCGGGGCATCGTCACCCAGCCGCTCGAGCGCAGCGGGCAAGGGCGCCCACTGCATACCGTCCCACGGCACGAACGGCTCAAGCCACTCCAGACCGGGACGGCGCACGCGCTCGCCCCAGAACGCACCGTGCAGCCGGGCCAGACCGCGCACGCCGTGCGCGGCCTGTTCCACCGTCAGCGGGCGGGTGGCATCGCGCGGATCGGCGGCACGGGCGGTGAGGTCTTCCATGATCAACATGAAGTCTTCGTCACCCTCGTCGACCGGCGCGGCGTACACCGTCGGATGTTCCAGCGGGAGGTCGACTTTCGAGTTGAACAACCTGGGCTCGTGCAGCAGCCCGCTGGTGTACTTGATCATCTCCTTGTGGCCGGGGTCGACGGCCTTGGCGAACACCGTGGCAGGCCCGGTCGGCCCCGGCTTGTACGTGACCGACAGGCGCGCCCGGCGGTTGGTGCCGTCGTCACGCATGTCGATGGTCACGCGGTCCACCACCACATCCGGGTGATGATCGGCCAACGCTGCCGTCAACCACTCGGGCGTGACCTGGGCCCAGTCCTTGGGGACGGTCAGCGCAGCCGTCATGCGGTTGCCTCGCAGGCTCGACTTCCGCTTGTCCAGCTACGGTTCGCTCCGCAAGTGCCGCTCACGGGATCAACGCCGGCATCGAATCCCACCCGCGGACAGTCGAAGTCGGCGACAGCACGGCGCTGTCGAGATCGACTTCCCACTCCGGGAAGCGCTTGAGCATCTCCTCCAGCGCGATCCGGCCTTCGAGTCGCGCGAGCGCCGAGCCCAGGCAGTAGTGGGTGCCGACGCTGAACGCCAGGTGCTGGTGCTGCTCGCGGTGGATGTCGAAGACCTCGCCGTCGGGTGGGAACTGACGGCTGTCACGGACGGCCGCACCGATCAGCATCATCATCACGCTGCCCTCGGGGACCGTCTGGCCGTGGAGCTCGACGTCGCGGGTGACGTAACGGGCCACATGCGGGGCCGGCGGCTCGAACCGCAGCAGTTCCTCGATGGCCTGCGGGATGAGCGCGGGGTTCTCGACCAGCTGGCGCCGCTGGTCCGGATGTTCGGCGAGCACCTTTGCCGCCCAACCGATCAGCCGCGTGGTGGTCTCGTTGCCCGCGCCCGCCACCACGTTGATGTAGATGAGCAGTTCCTCGCGGGTGAGCTTGCGGGTGACACCGTGTTCGTCGGTGAATTCGACATTGAGCAGATCCGTCATGATGTCGTCGGACGGATTGTCCTTGCGCCAGTCGATGTAGGTCTCGAAGATCGAGCCGTCGACCAGGCCATCCTGGGCTGCCTTCATCGGCTTGCCGGCCTCGGTCCGCAACTGATCGTTGCCGTGGTCGCGGATCATCTCCTGGTCATCCTCGGGGATGCCCAGCAGCGCGCTGATCACGCGCATCGGCATGATCGCGCCGAAATCCTTGATGAAGTCGACCTTGCCCGCGCCCACCAGCGGATCCAGGGACTGTGCGCAGAATTCCCGGATCTTGGGCTCCAGCGCATTGATCTTGCGCGGGGTGAACATCCGGGCCAACAGCTTGCGATGCACGGTGTGGATCGGTGGATCCTCGAAAATCAGGGCACCCGAAGGGATGTCGATGTTGGCCTTGATCAGTTCGATGATCGCACCGCGAGCCGAACTGAAGGTCTCGTGGTCGACCAGGCCCTTGTTGACGTCGGCGAAACGGCTCAACGCGTAGAAGTCGTGCTGCTCGTTGTAGTACAGCGGCGCCTCGTCGCGGAGCCGGGCGAACGTCGGATACGGGTTGGCGTTGATCTCGACGTCATAGGGATCGAAATACACGTCATTGGTGGTGCTCACACTCACGGCGGTCCGCCTCTCTGAGGGCTGCGGAGAGTTACTTACCCGCGTAAGTTACACGTCGGGGCCACCCCCGGACAAGGTCCGTACGGGTTACGGTATGCCGTTCGCGTGTGGTGCTCAGGTGCTGTCGCGCACGATGAGCCCGGCAGGGTCGTTGTCCTCGACGTCGGCGACCGTGGGGTATCCGAGTTCGGCCATCATGGCCGGCACCGCGGCATCGACGATGGTCTTGGCGTCGAATACGACAGAGGTCAACGGCGGGGAACTCACCGCACCCAGCGGTATCGCGTCAACTCCCATGACCGCGAGATCGTCAGGGCAGCGCAAGCCGGCCCGCCGTATCCCGTGCAGGACCACGAACGCCGTCTCATCGCTTTGCGCACACACCGCCGTCACCCCCGCGGACACCCATCTCGACACGACAGCGGCCGCATCGGACCCGTCGGTGGCGATGCTGTCGACCTTGATTTCGGGCAGGCCTTGCGCGTCGGCGGCAACCCGAAGACCCGACAACCAGTAGTCGCCGAGCGGCCGCAGCACCTCGGCGCCGGAATAGGCGAAGCCCAGGCGCGTGTGTCCCCGCGACATCAGATGCTCCACCCGCATCGCCCCGACCGTCAGATGCAGAGACCCGAGTGCGCGTAGCTTCTCGCTGCCCAGGTAGATCTGCGGGATCCTCGCCGCTTCGACTGCCGCCGCAGCGGCCCCGGTGAGCGGGAACACGCCGGCAACGGCCACCGGGTTCAGGTTCGCAACCGCGTCGACGATGTTCTGACCGTCGTCGGTCTCAAGCTGCATCGACAGAACGATCCCGTGTCGGCCGAGCGCGGTGGTGAGCCGACTGCCGACCTCCAGGGGCAGTTCGCCGAGATCGGTGCGCGGCACGATATAGAGCACCACACCGCTGGCGCCGACCGCGAGGTTGCGGGCCGCCAGGTTGGGCCGGTAACCGAGTTCGGCCGCAGCCTTGCGCACCGCCGCCTGGGTCTGCTCCGAGATACGTTGCCCCTGAACATTGTTCAGCACATAGCTGACGGTCGCCGTGGAGACGTTGGCCAGCCTGGCAACGTCGGCTTTCGTCGGGCGGACCCCGGCCTTCGATCCTGCCGGGCGTCCCCTTGTCGTGCTCACGATGTCATCGTGGCACGTTGCTGCCCGGTTGGGTCGCCCACACCCGAAAGTGGTCGCCCCGCACTCTCGCGCAAGGTCAGCACGGCGACCAGCGACACGATGGCCGCGGCAACGAGATACAGCGCGGGCGCCAGGTTGTTGCCGGTCGCTGCGGTGAGCCAGGTGACCACATATGGGGTGGTGCCACCGAACAAAGCCACCGCGATGTTGTAGCCGATCGAGAAACCGCTGTAGCGCACGCGGGTGGCGAACAGTTCGACGCCGGCGGTCACCGCAGTCGCCACGTAGACCGATTCGATCGCGGCCAGCACACAGTGCCCGGCGATCGCCGCCGCTACCGATCCCGAATTCATCAGCAGGAAAAGCGGATACGCACACACTGCAAACCCCACCGAGCCCGCGATCAAGAGCGGCCTGCGCCCGATCCGGTCCGACAGCGCGGCCAACGGCAGGATCAGGATCAGCGCCACCAGGCTGGCCAGGGTGATGGAGACGAACGCCTGGGTCTTGCTGAAGTGCAGCGCCTTGATGAAGTAGGTCGGCAGGAAGGTGAAGACGACGTAGTAGCCGACGTTGAACACGATGAACAGGCCGATGACTTGCAGGATCGCCCGGCGGGCGCTGCCGATCGCTTCGCGCAGCGGCGACGTGGCCACCCGATCGGCCTCGTCGAGTTTGGCGAATTCGGGCGTGTCGTCGAGCCGCAGCCTGATGTAGAGACCGACCAGGCCGAGTGGCGCGGCCACCAGGAACGGGATACGCCAACCGTAGGTCTCCATCGCCTCCGGCGGCAGAAATGCCTGCAACACCGTGACGGTGACCGAGCCCAACAGGAAGCCCAGCACCCCCGACCAGGCGATGAACGTGACGGTGAAGCCGCGCCACCGGTTGGTCGCGTACTCAGCGAGATATACTGCGCCGCCGCCATATTCACCGCCCGCCGAGAACCCTTGCAGGCACCGCAGCAGGAGCAGCAGCAACGGCGCGGCCACGCCGATCGTGCCGTAGGTGGGCAACAGGCCGATGCCCAGCGTGGCAGCCGACATCAACAGGATCACCACGGCGAGTACGCGCTGCCGCCCCAGCCGGTCCCCCAACGGACCAAAGACGAAGCCGCCGAGCGGACGCATGAAGAACGCAGCCGCGAAGATCGCGAAAGTATTGAGCAGTGCCGCTGTTTCGTTGCCCGACGGGAAGAAGTTGGCGGCGATGTAGGTCGCCAGGAATCCGTAGATGGCGAAGTCGAACCATTCCACCGCGTTACCGATGGACGCGCCGGTGATCGCCTTGCGCACGGTGGCGTCGACGCGTGGGGTGCGGGTACTTCTCTCCGGTGCCGTCAACAGAAAACTCGCCTCTCGGATCGCGAGAGGCGAGTTTAGCTGTTGGGTTATGCGCTTAAGCCCCTTTCCGGGGCCTGGGCATCAGACCTCGGCGAGTGCGTCCGCGGTGAGCAGCGCCTGGGCCACCCCGGACACGATCGAAGCCAACCGAATGGCCTCGAAGATCGTCGTGCGGGACACCTCGGCGTCCCGCAGTACGGTCTCGTGCGCCGACAGGCAGTGCGAGCAACCGTTGATCGCCGACACCGCCAGCGACCACAGCTCGAAATCCTCCTTGGGCACACCGGGGTTGGCGATGATGTTCATCCGCAGGCCTGCCCGCAGGTCGTCGTAGCGACCGTCGAGCTGCCCCTTGGTGCGGTAGAAGACGTTGTTCATCCCCATGATCGCCGCAGCGCCGAGGGCGCCGTTGTAGGCCTCCGCGCTCAGCACGTCGAGGGCGTCCTCGGAGATCTCCTTCAGCAGCCGCTCCGACTTGGTCGCCGCGGCGGTGGCCACCAGGGCGCCCCACAGCTGCTGCTCGTTGAGCTCGGTCGACTTCACGATGCTGCCGAAGTTGAGCTTGAGGTCCTTCGCGTACTCCGGAAGGGCTTCCTTGATGTTGTCGATGCTCATCGTCAGACCGCCTCGGACAACAGCTCACCGGCGTTGAGCGTCGGGTCGCCCTTCTTCCAGTTGCATGCGCACAGCTCGTCGGACTGCAGGGCGTCGAGCACTCGCAGCACCTCGTCGACGTTGCGGCCCACTGAGCCGGCGGTCACCGAGACGAACTGGATCTCGTTGTTGGGATCGACGATGAAGGTGGCGCGGTCGGCCACTCCGTCGGCGTTCAGCACGCCGGCCGCCTCGGTGAGCTCACGCTTGAGGTCCGACACCATCGGGAACGGCAACTTCTTCAGATCCTCGTGCTGCGCGCGCCACTGGAAGTGGACGAACTCGTTGTCCACCGACACTCCGATCACCTTGGCGTCGCGATCCTCGAAGTCCTCGTTCAGCTTGCCGAACGCGGCGATCTCGGTCGGGCACACGAAGGTGAAGTCCTTGGGCCAGAAGAAGATGATCCGCCACTTGCCCTCGTCGTCCTTGTTGGTGACGCGGGTGAAATAGTCATCGGGCTGCTTGGCGTCGACCTTGGACAGATCTCCGCCAACCACGGCCGTCAGGTCGTATTCCGGGAACTGAGAACCAATCGACAAAAGTGCCATCGCAACCTATCCAATCTCGCATGTTTTTTCTGGAATGATTCCAGATTTACAACTCGATTCTGGCCGCGGCTGATACTTATAGCAACTCCGTCAGGCGTGATTATCCACACAAACGACATCAGTGTGAGTCGGGCATCACGGAGTCGACGGATACCGCCAGATCGGCCCGCGCCGCGGTGCCTGCCACCAGCCGCGCATTGGGCTCGTCGACCTCGGCAACCCAACGACGTGCCTCGTCGGCCCGCTTGCCGAAAGTGATGTGCCGGGCCACCAGACGCGCGACGCGCACATCGTCTTGTATTGCGCAGTACCAGATTTCATCGATCTCGTGGGCTACCGACGACCACCCGGGGTCGTCCAGCAACAGGTAATTTCCCTCGGTGAGCACCACGGCCGCATCCGGGAGCACCGGGATCGCGCCGGCGATCGGCTGCTCGATCTCACGCTCGAAGCCGGGGGCGTAGACCAGCTCGGTGCCCGCGCGGATGCGGCGCAACAACGCCGCATAGCCGGCAACGTCGAAGGTGTCGGGCGCACCCTTGCGGCCGAGCCGGCCCAACCGGCGCAGTTCCACATCGGCGAGATGGAATCCGTCCATCGGCACGTGGGCCACCGCGCCTGCGCCGAGTCGCTCCCGCGCGGCCGCGACCAATGCGTCCGTCAATGTGGATTTGCCCGCGCCCGGCGCCCCCGTGATCCCGATGACGGACGTGCCCGGCATCGCCGCGCGGGCCAGCACCCGGGCCAGCAGATCGTCGAACGTGCACATAACGGGTGCCATTGTCGCGCAGGTCATCGACGGCCCGTGCCGCGCAACCGCACGAGCAGGTAGAACTGGCTGAGGCGGATCGCACGGAAGGCGGCTCAATTGGCGAGGCTTCGCTGGTGGTTCGGTCTGGTCTGTTGTGCGGCACTGCTGGCCGGCTGCGGGAACGCCACGGTGATCGAGGGCCGGGCGACCTCGATGCTGTTCCTGCCGGACCGCGTCGGCGGCCTCCCGGTGACCGACGGCCACAGCGGCATCCGGCCCGATGCCCCCGGACCCACCCGCCGGGCCGAGAACACCGACGGCGGCCAGATCGACGACCTGGCCCTGCTCGCCGTCGACGACATCGAGGACTTCTGGTCGCAGAACTACACCGGCGGCTCTCTGCCGGGGACCTTCACCCCGGTGTCCCGGCTCGTCTCGTTCAACTCCGACCTGTCCCCCGGCCTCCAGATCTGCGGGGAGGACACCGTCGGGCTGACCAACGCCTTCTACTGCCTCAAGAGCGACGTGATGGCCTGGGACCGCGGCGTGGCGATTCCCGTTGCGGCACAGTATTTCGGCCAGATGGGCGTGGTCGGGGTGATGGCCCATGAGTACGGCCATGCCGTCCAGCAACAGGCACGGCTGATCAACGAGAGCACGCCCGTACTGGTGGCAGAACAGCAAGCCGACTGCCTGGCCGGGGTCTACCTGCGCTGGGTGGCCGCGGGCAAGTCCCCGCGCTTCGAGTTGAGCACCGGCGACGGACTCAACCACGTGCTGGGCGGTCTGATCTACATCCGCGATCCGCTGATGACCCGGGTCGACGCCACGCTCACCGGCAACGAACACGGGTCGGCGCTCGACCGGGTCAGCGCCTTCCAGATCGGCTTCAGCGGCAACGTCGACCAATGCGCGGCCATCGACTCCGACGAGATCAAGAAGCGCCGCGGTGATCTGCCCAAGTTCCTCGACTTCTTCGGCGGAGCGCAGGGCGGCAACAGCACGATCACCGAGAATCTGCTCGACAACACGATGCAGTCGCTTCGAAGTGTCTACGCACCCGCCAACCCGCCGTCCTTGAGCACCGAGCCTGCCGCATGTCCTGACGCCGGGCCGTCGCCACCGGCGTCCTACTGTCCGGCGACCAACACCATCGTGGTGGATCTGGACGGGCTGAAAGCCTTGGGAGAGGCCAGGAACGAGAACGACGAGCAGGAGCTCCTACAGGGCGACAACTCGGCGATCTCCGTCCTTACGTCGCGCTACGCGCTGGCCGTGCAACACGAGAAAGGCCTGGCGCTCGACACTCCGGTGGCCGCCATGCGCACCGGCTGCCTCACCGGCGTCGGGCAGGCCAGGATGGCCGAGCCCGGTCTGCCGATCACGCTGTCAGCCGGTGACACCGACGAGGCGATCAGCAGCCTGCTCACCAACGGTCTGGCCGCCAGCGACGTCAACGGCCGGGTGCTGCCCGCCGGGTTCACGCGCATCCTCGCCTACCGGTCCGGCCTGCAAGGCGATGACGCGCAGTGCTACCAACGGTTCGCGTGAGCCGATGAGCCGAATCGAGGAGAGCCGATGAGCGGTCCCGAGCAACCGTGGTGGGCACGGCCGGGCGGCGCACCCCTGCCGGGCGGCACGCCGGCACCGGGACCTCGCCATCCGCAGTGGCCCGCGCGGACGTCACCACCCGGGCGACAGCCCCCGCCACCGCAGCACCAGGCACGACCGGCGACACCTCCGCCACCGCGCACACCGCAGCCGCCTTCGCGACCCACACCCACACCCACGTTCTCCGACCGGCGGTTGTATGTGGGTGCCGCCGTCGCCGTCGTGGCACTCGCCGTGATCGGCACCGGCGTGTGGGCGTGGAGCCGCTCGGACGCCACGGGCACCCGGCTCGACGTCCGTCAGGCCGAGGCCGGGGTGGCGCAGATCCTGTCCGATCCCATCAACGGCTACGGGGCCAACCGCGTCGTCGCGGTCGCGTGCAACGACGGGAAGAATCCGGTGGTGCGGACGGGAGCGACGTTCACGTGCGCGGTCGAGATCAACGACACACTGCGCAGGGTGATCGTGGAATTCACGGACAATAACGGGACTTATGCAGTTGACGGGCCCCGATAGAGAGACGCACGCCACATTTTCGGTACCCCGTGACAACCCACACGCGACCACGCTGCCAGGCTTTATTAGAGCCGCTATTAGTCTTACCGGTTATGGGTCGGGATCCCGCTGCAACCAGTGCTGTTGATTCGTCGGCGTCGAACATCGAGAACTACGTTCGCGACGACGGCACGATCGTCGTGCCCGACGGCGTCACACTGACGTCGTTCCTGGATCGCAACCGGTTCATCTACGGGGACGAGCCGTCATACCGCTTCCTCGACTACTCGACCGATCCGGATGGCCGTGCCGTCGAGCTCAGCTGGAACGCCCTGTGGGCGCAGGTGTGCGCTGTCGGCGCCCGACTGCAACAGGTCACCAAGCCCCGCGACCGCGTGGCGATCCTGGCTCCGCAGGGGGTCGAATACGTCGCGGCCTTCTTCGCGGCGGTGCACGCCGGCAACATTGCCGTCCCGCTGTTCGCGCCGGCCCTGGCCGGTCACACCGAGCGGCTGGCCGCCGTGCTGGCCGACGCCAGGCCCACCGTGGTGCTCACCACGACCGCAGCGGCCGAATCGGTCCGCACCTTCATCAAGACCCTGCCGGCCGCCGAGCGGCCCCGCATGATCGCCGTCGACGCCGTCCCCGACACCCTGGCCGAGATGTACGTCAGCCCCGAGGTCGATTCCGACGACATCGCTTACCTGCAATACACATCGGGGTCGACCCGGACCCCGGCCGGTGTGGAGATCACCCACCGCAACGTGTGTACCAACGTCATCCAGATGATCCTGGCCGGCGACCTGGACACCGGCATCCGCAGTGTCAGCTGGCTGCCGCTGTACCACGACATGGGCCTGATCATGATCATGTTCCCGGCGCTGTGCGGCGGCCACATCAGCCTGATGGACCCGATGGCGTTCGTCCGCCGCCCATACCGCTGGATCAAGCGGCTCGCTGAAGAGGCTGCCCACGGTCGCACCTTCGCCGCTGCCCCGAACTTCGCCTTCGAGCTGGCCGCCGAACGCGGCCTGCCGCCGCAGGGCGAGACCCTGGACATGACCAACGTGGTCACGCTCCTCAACGGCTCCGAGCCGGTGACCATGGGCGCCGTCGAGAAGTTCACCTCGGCGTTCGCCCCGTACGGGCTGCCCGCCACCGCGATCAAGCCGTCGTACGGCATGGCGGAGGCCACGCTGTCGGTGGCGAGCATCGCTCCGAGTGCGGCCGCCGGCGCGGTGTATCTCGACCGCGACCAGCTGAGCGCCGGGCGCGCCGTCACGGTCGCGCCGACCGACGAGGGTGCCGTGGCACACGTGTCGTGCGGCCAGCCGATCCCGAACCAGTGGGCGGTCATCGCCAGCCCCGACGGCGACGAGGTGGCCGACGGCACCGTCGGCGAGATCTGGCTGCACGGCAACAATGTCGGACAGGGGTACTTCGGCCGCGCCGACGAGACCGAGCGGGTGTTCGCCAACAAGCTGCAGACCCGGCTGACGACCGGTAGCCACGCCGAGGAGGTGCCCGACAACGGCCATTGGCTGGCCACCGGCGATCTCGGGGTCTACCTCGACGGCGAGCTGTACCTCACCGGCCGGATCAAGGACATGATCCTGATCGACGGGCGCAACCACTACCCGACCGACATCGAGACCACGGTCAGCGCGGCGTCACCCGCCGTGCGCTCCGGCTACGTCGCGGCCTTCTCCGTGGTCGGGGACCGCGGCGAGGAACTGGTGGTCGTCGCCGAACGGGCCGCGGGTGCGGGCCGGGCCGAGCCCGAACCGATCGTCGATGCGATACGCGCGGCCGTGTCACGGCACCACCAGATCCGGGTGGCCGACGTTCGGATGGTCGCCGCCGGCGTGATCCCCCGCACGACGAGCGGCAAGCTGGCCCGAAATGCTTGTCGCGTCGAGTATCTGAGCGGGAAGTTCAACAAGTAGGCGGCCGGTAGTTCGGCGACGGTCGACTCCGCCGAACTCCCCGCTCGGCTGCCTGCTCGCCGAAATCGACACCACGGTTGTTGCGAGCGACGCTCAGCAACCATGGCGTAGATCTCGGCGACGCGTGCGTTCTCGCGTCAGTCGAGTGATTCCCAGAACTGAGAAAGCGCAGCCGCACCTTCAGCCGGGTCTTGCACCATCCACCAGTGGTCCAAGCCGTCGAGCACGACCGTGGCGGCACCGGCCCGGTCGGCCGCGCGGCGCCGAATTTCCTCCGTCCCGACGTACGAATCCGCCGTCGCCAGCAGCGAGAGACCGGGGCGAGCAGCCGCCCGCTCCAACCCACCGCCGGTTTTGGCCATGTCGCCGGGATCCCCGGCCGAGCGGTACAAGCGCAGGGTCGCCTGCCCCATCTCCGGCCCCTGAGCTTGTGCCATCGACGCAGCAATGTCCTTCGGCAGCAAGGCGGCCCAGAGGGCCGTCCGGTCCTGGACCGTGCCACCCAGCATGTTCTCGACGAGACGCTCGCCCTTGCCGGGCGTCCGCCACGCCTGGGCCGTGTCAGGCCAGACGTAGTCGGGGTCGAATACTCCGACGATGTCACTTGCCCAACTGCGCACGAGGTCAGCTCGATGCATCATCACGTTGACCACATGCACACCGCCCCAGTCGTGCCCGACAAGGTCGACCGGTTCGTCGATGGCCTCGAGCTCGCGTTCCAGCCAGTCGCGGTAGGCCACGTACGTTGCCGAAAACCCGTCGGGCAACGGAGCCCCGAACCCTGGCGGCGACAACCGCACGACATCGTGGCGTCCGAGTGCGTCGACCAACGGGCCCCAAATCGCGTCAGACTCCGGATTGCCGTGCACGAGAACGATTGTCATGACGACATCGTGACACGGCCGACGCCGGTCTCAGCCTGCTGCCCACTCCTTGGCCGCGTCGAGCTCGCCCAGCCCGAAGACCTTCAGCTCCCCCGGAATCATCCACGCGAACGCGTGCATGGCGTGGGCGACCCACTCCATGTCGGATACCACGGCGATCCGTTTGAAGGCGGCGTGATGGCGCAACAGCACACCGAGGCCGAGCTTCAAATCCTCGACGAGCCCGCCACTTCCGAACCCCTCATAGTCCGGGGAGATGACCTCGACGATCCGGATCTCACCGGTCTCCAGCAATTCGTCCATCGTCGGCCGGAATTCGCGCAGATCGTCACCGCGCACTCGACCCGACACTCGGATACCGAACACACCCTCGGGCATGTCGGGAAGGACGTCGATCATCGGTTCTCCTCCCGTCTCACACCTCGAGTCTGCACCCGACCGACAGTGCCTTGACTCAGGATCGCGAAGACTCCCAGAGACCGGATATCTCCGACGGCACGTTCTCAGGTTTGACGGCGCTCCTCGTCCACCCGCCGTGGGTACCCGGAGCGATCCGGTAGACACCGCCGTCGCCCGAATACACCCACAGCTGTTGGGGTTCGGTGGGCAGCCAGGTGATCATCACACCGTCGCGTGGGCTGTAGGACGAATGGTCGTGGAAGACCTCTTTTCCGGCATTGTCCCGCACCACCGCGACCCAGGGCTTCACCCCGTTCTCCTCGGTACCCTCCTCCGCGAAGGCGGTGTAGGTGCCCGAAGGAGACGTCTGAGAGTGGCCGGGGGTGATGGTCTGCCCGGACGCTTCGTCGCCCTTACCGCAACCCGACGCGATTACCACCACTGCCGCGATCAACGCGACAATCCGCTTACTCACCTGTGTCCGATCCCCTTCCGCGCCACCCGCGCGTCGTACGCCTCCGCCGCGCCTCGGCGAGATGGAACGATACGGCGTCACCGGCGGGGTTGCGCGTGCCCGTCGCCGAGTGGTGCCGCACACTTTTGCGATGACGACGCAGCAGCGCCTCGACAGATGGGAAGCACGCGCCGAGTGGCCGCTGGCCTCGGTGGCGGCGGTGTTCCTCGCCGCATATTCGGTGGAGGTGCTGGTTCAGCCGCACGGGCTGGCGGCCCGGGCCGTCGAACTGGCGACCTGGCTCACCTGGGCGGTGTTCACCGCGGACTATGCGGCCCGGCTGTACCTGTCCGACGACCGCAAGCACTGGTTCCGGACCCACCTTGTGGATCTGGCGATCGTGCTGCTGCCGCTTTTGCGGCCACTGCGGCTGCTCCGCCTCGTGGTGCTGATCGGGGTGATCCAGAAAGCCGTCGGCCATGCGATCCGCGGCAAGGTCATCCTCTACACGATCTCGGGTGCGGTACTGCTGGTGTACGTCGCGTCGCTGGCTGTGCTGCAGGCCGAGCGTGGGCACCCCGACGCCCACATCACCGATTTCGGCCAGGCGATCTGGTGGGCGATCACCACCATCACCACGGTCGGCTATGGCGACATGTATCCGGTCACCACCACCGGACGAGTCATCGCCGCGCTGTTGATGATCGGCGGGATCAGCCTGGTCGGTTCGATCACGGCGACGATCGCTTCGTGGATCGTGCAGACCGTCGCGGTTGACGACGCTGCCACTGCGGCCGTCACGGCGGCGCACATCAATGACCTGCGGGCCGAGATCGCGTCGCTACGTGCGGAGTTGCGGGCGCCGGTCGCCGAGGGTTCGGTAACCGAGCATCGACCGTGATCACCACGTGAGTTGACGAGTGCGGGCGGTGGGACTCGAACCCACACGTTCTTTCGAACACCGGCACCTAAAGCCGGCGCGTCAGCCAATTGCGCCACGCCCGCGTGGAGCGCGCTCAGCCTACCGCAGGCGACCCGGGCCACCTCGACACATTCGTCGGCCTCAAGAGCCGCGCCGTACCATGGACGAATGTCCACTACACGGCGTAGGAGACCAGCGCTCATCGCACTGGTCTGTCTCGGCGCCGCGGGCTGCCTGGCGTTGGCCTGGTGGCAGTGGACCCGCTACGAATCGGCCTCGGGCACCTTCCAGAACCTCGGCTACGCCCTGCAGTGGCCGATGTTCGCCGGGTTCTGCTTCTACGCCTACTACAAGTTCGTGCGCTACGAGGACGCCCCACCGGAGCGGCCCAGCGACGAGCTCACCGAGATCCCCGCAGGCTTGTTGCCGGAGCGTCCCAAGGCCGCGGCCGCGGATGCCGGCGATCAAGAACTGTCCGAATACAACGCCTACCTTGCCGAGCTGGCCAAGTCCGACGCAGAGCCCGAGAAGAAAGACAGGACCGATAGATGACCGCACCAGAACCGGGCGCCGAGGTCACGCCGGTTGTTTCGACTCCCAAGGAGGCCATCCGCAAGGCCCTGCTGGGCTACCGCGTGCTGGCGTGGACGACGGGCCTCTGGCTCATCGCACTGTGCTACGAGATGGTGCTCAAGTACATCGTCCAGGTGGACAACCCGCCGAGCTGGATCGGCATCGTGCACGGCTGGGTGTACTTCATCTACCTGCTGTTCACAGCCAACCTCGCGGTGAAGGTCCGCTGGCCCATCGGCAAGACGATCGGGGTGCTGCTCGCGGGCACGATCCCGCTCCTTGGCATCATCGTCGAGCACTTCAACACGCTGGATCTCAAGAAGCGCTTCGAGCTGTAACCGCGGGCCGTCGAGGCCATCACCTCTTTGTCACGTTGGAGTGACGCCGGCGCTCCACAGCCACTCCAGCGTGACAATCGCTGCGCCGCGGCCAGTTCCGCGCACGCCGACGTGACACTCGACCTCGAGCGGTGCGCCAGCGTGACAAACCGCCGCCGGTGAGAGCCCTACGACCCCGCCAACTCGCGCAGCGCAGGCACCAACAACGCCAGCGCGCGGCCGCGATGCGACGCCGCGTCCTTCTCCGCCGGCGTCAACTCGGCTGCGGTACGGGTCGATCCCTCAGGCAGGAACACCGGGTCGTAACCGAACCCGCCGTCGCCGCGGGGCTCGCGGGTGACCGTGCCCGGCCACTCCCCGCGCACCACCGTGGAACCGGACGCAGACACCAGCGCACACGCCGACACGAACGCCGCGCCGCGCCGTTCGTCGGGCACATCGGCCAGCTGCCCCAAGAGTAAGGACGTGTTCGCCGGGTCGTCCCCGTGCCTGCCGGACCACCGCGCGGAGAGCACTCCGGGCATCCCGTTCAGGGCATCCACGGAGATCCCGGAATCGTCGGCCACACAAGCCAATCCGGTGGCACGAAAACCGTCTGAAGCCTTGGCCAGTGCGTTCTCCTCGAACGTCGCGCCGGTTTCGGGCGCCTCGTCGTACGCAGCGACGTCGGCCAGGGACACCAGGTCCAGCCCGGTGATCCCGGCGGCGTCCAGCACCCGGCGCAGCTCGGCCAGCTTCTTGGCGTTACGGCTGGCTACAAGAAGGGACGGCACTCAGCTTCCGAACGCTTTCTTGGCCGCGGGCCCTTCCGGCAGCACGCCCGGATACGGCAGTTCCAGTGCCTCGCGCTGGATCACGAACAACTGATCGCAGGCGCCCAGCGCCGCGTCGAGCATCTTGTCCAGCGTGGACCGGGGGAAGGTCGCGCCCTCGCCGGTGCCCTGGATCTCCACCAGGGTCCCGGTATCGGTGGCGACGACGTTCATGTCCACCTCGGCGCGGGAATCCTCGACGTAGGGCAGGTCGACCCGGACGCGTCCGTCGACCACGCCCACCGATACGGCCGCGATCGCGCACGACAGCGGGCGTGGATCGGAAAGCCGTCCCGCCGCAGCCAGATACGTGACGGCATCGGAGAGTGCGACGTAGGCGCCGGTGATGGCCGCGGTGCGGGTACCGCCGTCGGCCTGCAGCACGTCACAGTCGATGGCGATGGTGTTCTCCCCCAGTGCGCCGAGGTCGATGCACGCCCGCAGCGAGCGTCCGACCAGCCGGCTGATCTCCTGGGTGCGACCGCCCACGCGGCCCTTGACCGATTCCCGGTCCGAGCGGTCGTGCGTGGCGGCCGGCAGCATGGCGTATTCGGCGGTCAGCCAGCCCTGCCCGGAGCCCTTCCGCCAGCGCGGCACACCCTCGGTGACCGAGGCGGTGCACATGACGCGGGTCTGGCCGAACTCCACCAGTACCGAGCCTGCGGGATGCGATGTGAAACCGCGGGTGATGGTTACCGGGCGCAGCTCGTCGTCAAGACGACCGTCTTCTCGCTTGGACACCCGCCAACCCTAGCGGGTCAGCCCCGGGTGACGTCGAAGGTCTCGCCGCACACCACGGCGTGCACCGGGCCGTCGAACTCGGCCTTGGCTTCGCTGATCACGTCCTCGCGTGAGGTCCACGGCGGAATGTGGGTCAACAGCAGCTCACCGACGCCGGCCTCTGCCGCCGCGCGCCCCGCCTCGGTGCCCGACAGGTGCAGATGGGGCGGACGCGAAGGATCGTGCGTCCACGACGCCTCGCACAGGAAGACGTCGGCTCCCCGAGCGAGTTCGACCAGCGCGTCGCAGTAGCCGGTGTCGCCGCTGTAGACCAGGGTCGCCCCGGACGGATCGGTGAAGCGCATGCCATAGGACTCGGTCGGATGACACACCAGCCGCGGCGTGATGTTGAGCGTGCCCATCTGCACCGGGGAGCCGTCCTCCCAGTGCCGCACCTCGAAGATGTCGGTGAAGTCGTCGATCTCGCCGCCTTCGGGCGACGACGCCGCACCCAACCGGGCCCACGTGTTGGCCGGCCCGTACATCAGGCCGCGCTCGGTGGCCGGGATCGGGTGATACCGGCGCCAGACGAACAAGCCGGGCAGATCCAGGCAGTGATCGGCGTGCAGATGCGACAGCAACACGTTGACCGAATTCGGATCGGCGTAGCGCTGCAACGCACCGAGAACGCCACCACCGAAGTCGACGACCATCGGAATCGTGTCTGGTGCGGTGACGAGATAACCGGAGGCTGCCGAATCCGGGCCGACAACGCTGCCGGAGCATCCCAGGATGGTCAATCGCACAGTGTCTAGCTTGCCATGCCCGATGTGCGCGTTGCCAAGACATCGCCGGTTTGGGCGACGGAGATCATTTTCGGACGCCCGCGTGACGCCGCACCTGCCGCGCCCCGTCCAGTCCCGGCCCCAGGAATCGGGTGGCGAGCGCGGTGAATGCCTCCGGATCTCCGGTGGCCTCGAACACCCGCTGCGCAGGCCCGGATTCGTGCGGCTTCAGCAAATCGAGCTCGGTGAGCACCCGGAGCAGGTCCTTCGCCGTCTCCTCGGCCGAGGACACCAGGGTGACGTTGTCGCCCATGGCCAACTGGATGAGCCCGGACAGCATCGGATAGTGCGTGCAGCCCAACACCAGGGTGTCCACCTCGGCGCGCTGCAGTGGCTCCAGATAGCCCTCGGCCAGACCGAGCACCTGACGCCCGCTGGTGACCCCGCGCTCGACGAAGTCGACGAAGCGCGGGCAGGCCACCCCGAACACCTCGGTGTCACGTGCGGCCGCGAACGCGTCCTGATAGGCGCCCGAGGCGATCGTGGCGGCAGTGCCGATCACCCCGATGCGTCCGTTGCGGGTGGCGGCCACCGCGCGCCGCACCGCGGGCAGGATCACCTCGACCACCGGCACCGGCGAGTAGCGCTCGCGGGCGTCGCGCAGGCAGGCCGACGACGCCGTGTTGCATGCGATCACCAGAGCCTTGACACCACGGGCCACCAGATCGTCGCCGATGGTCAACGAGTGCGCCCGGATCTCGGGAATGGTCAGCGGCCCGTAGGGACCGTTGCCGGTGTCGCCGACGTAGATGATGTCCTCGTCGGGCAGCTGGTCGATGATCGCGCGGGCCACGGTCAGTCCGCCGACGCCGGAGTCGAAGATGCCGACGGGGGCCAGGCGGTCGTTCATATGTTCATGCGCTCAGCCGGGCGGAGTTCTTCTTCGCTTCCCGCGACTTGCGTTCCGGTCCGGACAGCAGATAGGCGGCGATGATGCCCGCAACAGCCCCGCTCAGGTGGCCCTGCCAGGACACCCCCGCATTGCCGGGCAGCACTCCGAACAGGACGCCGCCGTAGACGAAGAGCACGACGACGCCGATCACGATCTCCCACACATTGCGGGTGAAGAACCCGAACACGATCAGGAACGCCAGCCAGCCGAAGATCAAGCCGGATGCGCCGATGTGAGTGCTCGTGCACTGCACGCTCACGTAGGGGCAGTGCAGGCCGATGTTGCCGATCAACCACGTGCCGAACCCGCCGAGGATCCAGATGATGGCGGTCGCGGCGATGAATCGCCCCATCCCGGCCAGCGTCATGAGAAAGCCGAGCACCAGGGCGGGCACGGTGTTGGCGATCAGGTGCGGCCAGCCGCCGTGCAGCAGCGGCGCCCACAGGATGCCCCACAGTCCGTCGGTCTGCAGGGGCCGGATGCCGTCCTGGTCGAGCCGGTGGCCCATCGCGGTGTCGACGATCTCGATCACGTACAGCAGCGCGACGAAGCTGACGATCGTGACGCCGCCGACGATCCAGGCCGGCCGCTTTTTCGGTGCCGTCGAAGGGAGGTTGGTCATCCCTGCCCGCTCACGCCCATAGCTGCCCTTCCAACGCATCCTCTGCGTCATCAAGGCTACCGGCGTAGGCACCCGTGGACAGATACTTCCAACCCGCGTCGGCGACGACGAACGCGATGTCGGCGCGCTGGCCGGCCTTTGCCGCCTTGGCCCCCATCCCCAGCGCCGCGTGCAGGACCGCGCCCGTCGAGATGCCGGCGAAGATGCCTTCGCGGGTCACCAGATCGCGGGTGCGTTTGACCGCGTCGTAGGAGCCCACCGAGAACCGGGTGGTCAGCACGTCGGGGTCGTACAACTCGGGGATGAATCCCTCGTCGATGTTGCGCAGCGCGTACACACCCTCGCCGTAGCGCGGTTCGGCGGCCACGATCTGCACACCCGGCACCCGCTCGCGCAGGAAGCGGCCGGTGCCCATCAGGGTGCCGGTGGTGCCGAGCCCTGCGACGAAGTGGGTGATCTCGGGCAGGTCGGCCAGCAATTCCGGGCCGGTGCCGTAGTAGTGCGCATCGCTGTTGGCCGGGTTGCCGTACTGGTACAGCATCACCCACGAAGGGTTCTGGGCCGCAAGCTCTTTCGCGGTCGCCACGGCGGTGTTGGAGCCGCCCTCGGCAGCGCTGAAGATGATCCGCGCGCCATAGAGTTCGAGGATCTGACGCCGCTCGATGGAGGTGTTCTCGGGCATCACGCAGATCATGTTGTAGCCCTTGAGCATCGCGGCCATGGCCAGCGAGATCCCGGTGTTGCCGCTGGTGGGCTCCAAGATCGTCGCGCCGGGGCTCAGCAGCCCGTCACGCTCGGCCTGCTCGATCATGCGCAGCGCGGGCCGGTCCTTGATCGAGCCGGTCGGGTTGCGGTCCTCGAGCTTGGCCCACAGCCGCACATGCGGCCCGTCGGCCCCGTCCTCCCACCGCGGCGACAGGTGCTGCAGCCCGACCAACGGGGTGTTGCCGAGGGCTTGCAGCAGCGAGTCGTATCTGGTCATGGAGCGTTAGGCTCCACCCGCGACGGCGGGCAGGATGGTCACCGAGTCGCCGTCGGCGATGGTGGTGTCCAGCCCACCGGAGAACCGCACGTCCTCGTCGTTGACGTAGATGTTGACGAAGCGGTGCAGCTTGCCGTTGTCAACCAGTCGGTCGGAAATGCCGGAGTAGTTGGCCTCGAGGTCGGCGATCACCGCCTGCAAGGTGTCGCCGGAGGCGCTGACGCGCTTCTGCCCGTCGGTGTGCGGACGCAGGATGGTCGGGATCGAAACGGTTACTGCCATGAGTGCTCCTTATGTGTACTGCTCGACGATAGTGACGGGTTCCTCGGTGACGACGCCGTCGACGATTCGGTAGCTGCGCAGCTCGTGCTCTTGGGGGTCCCGCGTGGAGACGAGCACATAGTGCGCATCCGGCTCGGAGGCGTATGAGATGTCGGTGCGGCTCGGGTAGGCCTCGGTGGCGGTGTGCGAGTGGTAGATGACGACGGGTACCTCGTCGGCTTCGTCCATCGCGCGCCACACCTTGAGCTGCTCGCCCGAGTCGAAGCGGTAGAAGGTCGGGGAACGCTCGGCATTGACCATCGCGATGAACCGGTCCGGCCGATCGGAGCCCTCTGGCCCGGCGATCACCCCACACGCCTCGTCAGGATGGTCGGCGCGGGCATGCGCCACCATGGCCTCGACGAGATCCCGGCGGATCACCAGCACAGCACGACTCCCTTCATTCGAACGCTCCCGGCAACATGTCACGGTAGGTCGGTATTCCGGCCACCGGCTCGGCGGCCAGCAACCCGACCATCACAGCGCGGGCCAGCACGTCCGCGGCGGCCGCCCCGACCCGGGTGACCAGTGCCGTCTCCGGCGACATCGCCACCGGCGTTTTCTCGTCGGGTTCGACGGTCACCGCGCCGGTCGCCAGCGCAAACACCGTATCGCCATCCAGCGGGGTGTGACACGGCGAGATGGTCCGGGCCAGTCCGTCGTGCGCCGCGACGGCCACCCGACGACACCCGGCCGGGCTGAGCTCGGCGTCGGTGGCGACCACCGCGATGGTGGTGTTGAGTGGCCCGATCTCGCGGTGTCGATCGCCATAGGCGGCGAGCTGGTCGGCGGGCGGGGCGATCAGCCCGAACTCCTCGATCAGCGATGCCATCCAGGGCAGACCGGTGCCTGGATCCACCACGTCACCTGCGGCGTTGAGGACGACGAGGGCACCCACGGTCACCCCACAGTCCAAGGTCACCGAGGCGGTGCCGACACCGCCCTTGAGGACTCCGGCCCGCGCACCGACACCGCCGCCGACGGTCCCGAGCGCGAACTCCGTGGAGGCGGCCGAGGCGGCCGCGTAGCCGAACTCCGCAGTCGGCCGGTTGGCCCAGCCGCCGACGGGCAGATCGAAGATCACCGCGGCGGGCACGATCGGCACCACGCCGCCGTCCATCGCCACCCCACGGCCCTGCTCCTCCAGCCAGGTCATCACCCCGTCAGCGGCAGCCAGACCGTACGCACTGCCACCGGTCAGCACCACGGCATCGACGTGGCGCACGGTGTTTATCGGGTCGAGCAGGTCCGTCTCGCGGGTGCCGGGGGCGCCTCCGCGTCCGTCGACGGCACCGACGGTCCCCGGCGGGGCCAGCACCACGGTCGATCCCGACGCCCATCCCGAGCCCCGCGTCGCGTCGGGGTCGATGCGGTGGTGGTGGCCGACCAGGATGCCGCCGACGTCGGTGATCGAACCCATCAGTCCTATCTCCCCATCAGGCTGAGGACGAGGTACTCCTGCAGCACGGTCAGCCACTGATAGACGTCGAGGTGCCCGGCCATCGGGTGCTCGGGGGGCAACTGGTCGGGGCCCTGCGCACCGATGTCGAGCATGGTGCCCAGTGCCAGCCGGATGTCGTTGACCGCCGCGGCCCATGCCTCCGCATCTTCCTCGGTCAGCTCGAACTTGCCGCCGCCGTCGGGAATGGTGTCCAACAAGCGTTGGGCCGCTTCGCGTTTGGCCTCGATGATGGCGGGCTCGTGCAGCCCGCGCAGCGCACTGTTGAGGCTCTCGGCGGTGCCCGAGCCGGCGGGATGCTCAGTCTGCGGCCGATAGAAATCCGGGAGCAGGCGTTTCATCGTGGCATCCTCGGGCGCCTGCGGATTGCCGGTCTTCATACCGGTGATCATCTCGAGTTCGTCTGTGGGGCCGGACGATCCGCGTTCCTCGAGCATCCCGAGCATCGACGTTCCCAGGCTCGACAGCAGCGCGGCCTCATGGGCCTCCAACGCCGAGCGCAACCGCTGACCGCCGGCGGTCTCGACCCTTTTCCATTTGCGCACAGTCGATCAGCGGTCCTGTTGCATGGTGGCCCACAGCCCTGCGGCGTGCAGTTTGGACACGTCGGTTTCCATCGACTCGCGGCTGCCCGCCGAGACCACGGCCTTGCCCTCGTTGTGCACCTGCAGCATGAGTTTGGTGGCGTGTGGCTCGCTGTAGCCGAACAGTTTCTGGAACACGTAGGTGACGTAGTTCATCAGGTTGACCGGATCGTCCCAGACGATGGTCACCCACGGGCTTTCGGTGGCCGCATCTTCCCGTGGCGCCGCCTCGACGCTGCGCTCTTCACGGGTCCCCGGACGGGCCTTCGCCGGTGTAACCATGGGCCCACAATACCGGCCGGGGTGCCGCGATATTGAAGCAGCCGCGAACAGCTACGGTTGCTGGTGTGACCGTCGCGTTGCTCACCGACAAGTACGAGCTGACGATGCTCGCCGCCGCGCTTCGCGATGGCACGGCGCACCGCCGCACCACATTCGAAGTCTTTGCCCGCCGCCTGCCCGAAGGGCGGCGCTACGGAGTGGTCGCCGGCACCGGACGGTTCGTGGAAGCGTTGGCAGAGTTCACGTTCACCTCCCTCGAACTCACCGCACTGTCGGAGTTTCTGGACACGGCGACCCTGGATTTCCTGGCGAGCTACCGGTTCAGCGGTGACGTCGACGGCTACGCCGAGGGCGAGCTGTACTTCCCCGGCTCCCCGGTTCTGTCAGTGCACGGGTCCTTCGCCGAATGCGTGGTGCTGGAGACCCTCGTGCTGTCAATCCTCAACCACGACACGGCGATCGCCTCGGCAGCCGCCCGGATGGCCAGCGCCGCGGCCGGCCGGCCGATGATCGAGATGGGCTCACGCCGTACCCACGAGCTGGCCGCCGTGGCCGCCGCCCGCGCGGCCTATCTGGCCGGCTTCACCGGATCGTCGAATCTGGCTGCCCAGCAGCGTTACGGGGTACCCGCGCTGGGCACCGCGGCGCATGCCTACACGCTGGTGCACACCACCGAGTCCGGACCCGACGAGCAGGCCGCGTTCCGCGGTCAGGTGGCAGCCCTTGGCGTCGGCACCACCCTGCTGGTGGACACATATGACATCACCGCGGGCGTGGCCAACGCGATCGCGGCGGCCGGCCCGGAGCTGGGTGCGGTGCGCATCGATTCGGGCGATCTGGGTGTGCTGGCCCGCCAGGTGCGCCAGCAGCTCGACAGCCTCGGCGCCACCAACACCAAGATCGTGGTCTCCGGCGACCTGGACGAGTTCGCCATCGCCGCCCTTCGCGCCGAGCCCGTCGACAGCTACGGGGTCGGCACCTCGGTGGTGACCGGGTCGGGCGCACCGACCGCGGGCATGGTCTACAAACTGGTCGAGGTCGACGGCATGCCGGTGGCCAAGCGCAGCAGCCGCAAGGAGTCCCACGGTGGCCGCAAGCAGGCCGTTCGGCTCGCAAAGGCCTCGGGCACGATCGTCGAAGAAGTGGTCCACCCGTACGGTCAGGAGCCGCTGGAGACATCTGGGCTCACCGCACGGAGACTCACCGTCCCGCTCATCGCCGGCGGAGTCCCGGTCGAGGGACACCACCCCGCAGCAGACCTGGCCGCCGCCCGCGAGCGGGTCACCGCCGGGCTGCACAGCCTCCCCTGGGACGGCCTGAAGTTGTCCCGCGGCGAACCGGCCATCCCCACCCGGGTCGTGCCTGCCCGGACATGACGACCAAATCGAAGCCATCCCGCGAGGTGGCCAACGTGGTGACCAACCTCCTCAAGATCGCCGTGAAAGGCCTCGGCGGTGCCGGCCGCCCGGGTCAGGTGGAGATGGCCGAGGCGGTCGCCAACGCATTCGAGTCCGGTGAGCACCTGGCCGTGCAGGCCGGCACGGGCACGGGCAAATCGCTGGCGTATCTGGTGCCGTCGATCGCCCGCGCCCTGCAGACCGAGCAGCCGGTGGTGGTCTCGACGGCCACCATTGCCCTGCAGCGTCAGCTCGTGGACCGCGATCTCCCCCGGCTGGTGAACTCGCTTGCCGACGCACTGCCGCGCAAGCCCACATTCGCCTTGCTGAAGGGGCGCGGAAATTATCTGTGCCTGAACAAAATTCACAACGGCGCTGCGGAGGAGCCGGCCGACCGCCCCCAGGACGAACTGTTCTCGCCGATGGCGATCAGCGCCATGGGCCGCGATGTGCAGCGGCTGACGGAATGGTCCTCGGACACCGAGACCGGCGACCGCGACGAGCTGGCCCCCGGTGTGCCGGACCGGTCCTGGTCGCAGGTCAGCGTGTCGGCACGCGAGTGCATCGGGGTGTCGCGTTGTCAGTTCGGCACCGATTGCTTCGCCGAGCGGGCACGGGAGAAGGCCGGTGCCGCCGACGTCGTCGTCACCAATCACGCACTGCTGGCCATCGATGCACTCTCCGACTACTCGGTGCTACCCGAGTACGAGCTGCTGGTGGTCGACGAGGCCCACGAACTCGCCGACCGGGTGACCGGGGTGGCCACCGCCGAGCTCTCGGCGACGTCCATGGCGGTCGCCCACCGCAGGATGGCGCGACTGGTGGATGACGAACTGGCGCAACGCTTCGAGGCCGTCGTCGCGACGCTGTCCTCGCTGCTCCACGAACTCGACGCCGGCCGCATCGATGTGCTCGGCGAGGAGCTGGGTACCTACCTGACGGCGTTGCGCGACGCGGCCAACGCGGCGCGCACGGCGATCGACACCACCCCCAGTGACCCCCAGGCCGCCTCGGCGCGCACCGAGGCCGTCACCGCACTGAACGACGTCAGCGACACCGCCACCCGGATCCTCACCTCGTTCGTGCCGCCCATCCCCGATCGCGTCGACGTGGTCTGGGTGGAGCAGTCCGAGGGACCGAACGCCGGAAACACCGGCGCTCCTCGGCCCGGGCGGTCCCTGCTGCGGGTGGCCCCGATGTCGGTCTCGGGCCTGTTGCGCACCAGATTGTTCGCCAACACCACCGCGGTGCTGACCTCGGCGACGCTGACCCTCGGCGGCAACTTCGACGCGATGGCACGCAATTGGGGTCTGGGCGGCTTCGCCGACGCCGGCGAGCCGGCCAATCCGGGCAGGGCCGGCGAGCCGGCCAAACCGGGTTGGGCGGGCGAGCCGGCCAATCCCGGCAGGACCGGCGAGCCGGCCAAACCGGGTTGGCGTGGCCTTGACGTGGGGTCACCGTTCGACCACGCCAAATCGGCAATCCTCTACGTGGCCAAGCATTTACCGCCGCCCGGGCGCGACGGCACCGATACTCGCACCCTGGATGAGATCGAGGCACTGATCACCGCTGCCGGTGGCCGCACCCTGGGCCTGTTCTCGTCGATGCGCGCGGCCAAGGCCGCCGCCGAGGTCATGCGCGAGCGGCTGTCCACCCCCGTGCTCTGCCAGGGCGAGGACACCACTTCGGCTCTGGTGCAACAGTTTTCCGATGATCCCGAGACCTCACTGTTCGGCACCCTGTCGCTGTGGCAGGGTGTGGACGTCCCGGGGCCGTCGCTGTCGTTGGTCCTGATCGACCGGATTCCCTTTCCCCGCCCGGACGATCCGTTGCTGACCGCGCGGCAGCGGGCGATCAGCGCGCACGGCGGCAACGGTTTCATGGCGATCGCGGCCAACCACGCCGCACTGTTGCTGGCCCAGGGCACCGGCCGGCTGCTGCGTCACACCGACGACCGCGGGGTGATCGCCGTGCTGGACTCCCGGCTGGCGACCGCCCGCTACGGCGGCTACCTGCGTTCGTCGCTGCCGCCGTTCTGGTCCACCACCGACCCTGAGCGGGTGCGACAGTCGCTCAAGCGGCTTCGGGGCGCGGGCTGATATCGCGTCCTGTGCGCGCTGAGTTAACTAGTGTGTGCGGCATACCCGCGGACAGCTGGCCGCCAGAGTGCACCGGAAGGCATCCATATGAGCCGACGCGCCCTGTTCGGCATCGCGTTCGCGGTGTGCACGGCGTTGCCGCTGGCCGCCTGTTCATCCCTGGTGGGTGGCACGGCAGTGTCGGTCTTCAGCGATCCCTTCTCGGTGGCCGGTATGCCCGCAACAGACGGGTCCAGCGGGCTGCGTCCCGATGCCGAGAAGCCCTCGCGCAAGGTCACCAACACCGACGGCGGCAAGATCGACAACCTCGCCGCCAGTGCCGTCAGTGACCTCGAAGAGTTCTGGTCGGGTGCCTATTCAGAGGCGTTCGACGGTGAGTTCCAGCCGGTCCGCGCGCTGATCTCCTGGGACGCCGAGAGTTTCGACGGAGAGTTCTGCGGGATGGAGACCTACGGACTGGTCAATGCCGCGTTCTGCAAACCGGATCGGACCATAGGCTGGGACCGGGGCGTGCTGATGCCCGGCCTGCGCCGGCAGAACGGCGACATGGGTGCCGTCATGGTGCTGGCCCACGAGTACGGCCACGCGATCCAGCAGCAGGCCGGGCTGATCGACCGCAAGACACCCACCCTGGTCGCCGAACAGCAGGCCGACTGCCTGGCGGGCACCTACATGCGATGGGTGGCCCAAGGCGATTCCCAGCGATTCGCGCTCAGCACCGCCGACGGGCTCAACAAGCTGCTCGCCGCCGTCATCGCGTTCCGGGATCCGCTGCTGACCGAGGCGCAGGCCCAGGTCGGGATCGACGAGCACGGCTCGGCGTTCGAACGGATCTCGGCCTTCCAGTTCGGGTTCACCGACGGCCCCGCGGCCTGTGCCGCGATCGACCTCAAGGAGATCAACCAACGGCGCGGTGACCTTCCCGTACTGCTGCCCGAGGACCAGAGCGGCGACCTGGACATCACGGAACGCTGGGTGCGTTCGATGATCGACGCGCTGAACACCATCTTCAGACCCGCCGATCCCCCGCAGTTGGACTTCCGGGCCGACGCCGCGGTGGACTGTCCGAGCGCACGGCCCAGCCCGCCGGCTTCCTACTGCCCTGACAGCAACACCATCGTGGTCGACCTGGCCGAACTGCAAGCGCTCGCAGCGCCTTCCGACGAGGTCGACGTCGGCGACCTGGCCGGCGGGGACAACACCGCCTTCTCCGTGCTGATCTCCCGCTACGCGCTGGCCCTGCAGCACGCCCGCGGTCTGGTGCTCGACAACGCCGAGGCCGCCCTGCGCACCGCCTGCCTGACCGGGGTGGCCACGGCCAGGATGATCAAACCCGTGAACCTGCCCAACGGCGACACCATTCTGCTGACGGCGGGTGACGTCGACGAGGCGGTATCGGGAATCCTCACCAACGGATTGGCAGCCAGCGACGTCAACGGCGAGTCGGTGCCGTCGGGCTTCGCCCGGATCGATGCCTTCCGGGTCGGCATCCTCGGAGACGAGGAACGCTGCCTCAAGCGGTTCGCCTGAGCGGTCAGACCACCTTCGTGGTGCCGTACCAGGCGAGCACCGCCTCGGACTCGTCGGTCGAGCGGGTCAGCACCGCATAGGACCGGATGAACGACTGCCCCACGCAGCCGTCGATCTTGACCCGGAAGTTGCTGATCATCACCCACGGGTCAGTGCCCTTGAACTCCTTCTTGGCCACCGGGATGAGGTTGATGATGCCGGGTTTGAGCCCGATCGTGATACCGCCGCCGATGTTCGCGCCGACCCCGGGCAGGATGCCCTCCGGCCAGGGCGAGACCACGTCGGTGCCCAGAACTCCGATGGACGAGTTGAGCCCGGCGGTGCCGGTCAGGGAGACGCCGTTGGAGGTACTCATGTCGATGCCGCAGCCGATCTGATAGCCGGCCTCCAGGGTGCCGCGCGGGTCATCGTGGTCGGGTCCGGACATCGCGCCGCGGTAAGTGCCACCGACCACGTATTCGCGCGAGGAAATCGCGGTGGTCAGCGGCGCCACCACGGCCTGCGTCTCGTCACCGGCCGACACCGTCAGGGTCCAGCCGTCGGGGGTCTTGAGGTTGGCCGGCGGGGTCGACTCGACCAGGTCGGCGGCGGCCGGTTCGCCCGGTGCGGGCACCACGTCGGCGACGACCTCGACTTCGGGTGCCACGACGGGATCGGCCCAGGCCGGAGCCACCGACGCCGCGCAGGCCAGGGAAACGGCAGTGAGCAGTCCGGCGGAGCGAATCAACACAGGCGGCCTCCCAGTACGGTTCCCCGCGGGAACAAGACTGCCTATGTACTTACCGGACCGTCAGCGCCCCTGCGCACTCAGGTGGGCATTTTCAGGACGAACCCACACTCCAGTGCCACCCAGCAGGCGCCGTCGGGACCGATCGCCAACCCGTGCGGTTCGCTGCCGGAGGGCAGGTCGATGGTCACCACATCCCCGTCGCCGCTGATTCGGGCGATCTGATCTGCACCCCACAGACTGACCCACACCCCGTCGGTCGGGTCGGCGACCACCGCATGCGGTTTGCCGGGCAGGTCCAACTCCTGGATCGCATCGTTGACCGGGATCCGGCCGATCTTGTCGGCACGGATCTCGGTAAACCACACGGCGTCATCATGAGTGGCCGCGATACCGACGGGACCCGCTGCGGCAGTGGGTAATTCGCGCACCTTGAGGGTTCCGTCGACAGTCAGCCGGCCCACCGCGCCGGTCTCGTTCAGTGTGAACCACAGCGCGTCGTCGGGCCCCTTGGTGATCATCGACGGCATCCCGCCGACCGTGGCCGCGGTGCTGATCTGACCATCGGTGCCGATCCTGCCGATCTCGCCCGACGACATCGTGGTGAACCACAATGCATCGTCGGGGCCGGCAGTGATCCCGAAAGGTGCGCTGCCCCCAGGTAATTCGAAGGAGCTCAACTCCCCCGCGGTGCTGATCCGGCCGATGCGGTCGTCGCCGGACCGGGTGAACCACAGTGCTCCGTCCGGTCCGGCAGCAATGATCGACGGGCGCGAACATTCTCCGACCGGGTACGTGCTGACCTCACCGGCGGGCGAGATCCGGGCGACGGCGCCACCATGCACCAGGGTCACCCACATCGCGCCGTCGCTTCCTGCGGCCAGCGCGTACGGTCCACCGTCGAGCTGAACTTTGAGCGCTCTACTCAAGCCAGCGCCACCAAGCCGAGCTCGTTGTCGGCGGTGAGCAGCCGATGGTGCGGCAACACCCGGACGGTGTAGCCCACCGGCCCGGCCACCGGCAGCGGTGTGCAGGTCGAGAACACCTCGGTACCGCCGTCGGCCGAACCGGTGTGCGCCATCGGCACGGTCACCGGATTCAGGATCACGTCCCCGGTGTCCACCCGGCCCAGCACGGCCTGCACCGTCACCTCGTCGGGACGCAGGCCCGCCAGTTGCACCGTGGCGGTCAGCGTCAGCTGTGACCCCAGCAGCGGGGTGTCAGGCAGGCCGTAGCTGTCCACATCCGTGATCTGGATCTTCGGCCAGGCCTCCTGCGCCCGCCGCCGGTAATCGGCCAGTTCCCGGGCCGCACCGAACGGCTCTCCCGACGTGGCCTCGACGGTCTGCCGCAGCGACTGCGCCGCAGGCAGGTAGTACTTCTCGGTGTAGTCCCGCACCATCCGCGAGGCCAGCACCTTCGGCCCGAGGACCTGCAGCGTGTGTCGCACCATCTCGACCCAGCGGGTGGGCACCCCGTGTTCGTCGCGCTCGTAGAACTTCGGTGTCACGGCGTGTTCGAGGAGGTCGTAGAGAGCCGCGGCCTCCAGGTCGTCGCGACGGGCCTCGTCATCCAATCCGTCGGCGGTCGGGATCTCCCAACCGTTCTCGCCGTCGTACCACTCGTCCCACCAGCCGTCCCTGATCGACAGGTTCAGCCCGCCGTTGAGCGCACTCTTCATCCCCGAGGTACCGCAAGCCTCCAACGGCCGCAGCGGGTTGTTGAGCCAGACATCGCAACCCCAGTACAGCAACCGGGCCATCGACATGTCGTAGTCCGGCAGGAACGCGATCCGGTGCCGCACGTCCGGCCGGTCGGCGAACCGCACGATCTGCTGGATGAGTGCCTTGCCACCGTCGTCGGCCGGGTGCGACTTCCCCGCAACGATCAACTGCACCGGCCGCTTCTCGTCGAGCAGCAGTTTCTCCAGCCGGTCCGGGTCACGCAGCATCAGCGTCAGCCGCTTGTACGTGGGCACCCGTCGGGCGAATCCGACGGTCAGCACCGAGGGATCGAAAGCCGTTGCGATCCAGCCCAGTTCAGCCTCGGACGCACCACGCTCCAGCCAGGAACGGCGCAGCCGGTCACGCACGTCGCCGATCAGCGTCTCGCGCAACTGGGAGCGGATCCACCACATGTGTGCCGGTTCGACCTCCTGCAGCCGCTCCCACACCGCCGGTTCGGCCGCCTCGGAGCCGATCAGCTCGCGTCCCAGTGCCAGCCACTGCGGGGCGGCCCAGGTCGGGGCATGGACACCGTTGGTGATCGAGCCGATCGGCACCTCGGCCCGGTCGAATCCCGGCCACAGGTCGTTGAACATGCCCCGGCTTACCCGGCCGTGCAACAACGACACCCCGTTGGCCCGCTGGGCGAGCCGCAGACCCATGTGCGCCATGTTGAACTTCGACGGATCGTCCTCGGCGCCGAACGCGACCACCCGCTCCAGCGGCACCCCGGGAAGCAGGCGACTGTCGGCCGGGCCACCGGGCGGGCTGCCGAAGTAACGCCTGATCATCTCGACCGGGAACCGGTCGATACCGGCTGGGACCGGAGTGTGGGTGGTGAACACCGTCGAGGACCGCACCACCGTCAGGGCGGTGTCGAAATCCAGCCCCGCCGCGACCAGTTCGCGGATCCGCTCGACCCCGAGGAAGCCGGCATGCCCCTCGTTCATGTGGAAAACCTCAGGGGCAGGGAGATTTTCGATCTCGGTGAAGGCGCGGATCGCACGCACGCCGCCGATACCGGCCAGGATCTCCTGCTTGATGCGGTGTTCCTGATCACCGCCGTACAGCCGGTCGGTGACCCCGCGCAGGTCGTGCTCGTTCTCCGGAACGTCGGAATCGAGCAGGAGCAGCGGAATCCGGCCCACCTGCGCGATCCAGACCCGGGCCCGCAGGTCACGGGCATCCGGCAAGGCCAACTCCACCAGCACCGGTGCGCCGGACTCGTCGGTGAGCAGTCGCAGCGGCAACCCCTGCGGGTCCAGCGACGGATAGGTCTCGTGCTGCCAGCCGTCGGCGGTCAGCGACTGCCGGAAGTATCCCGAGCGGTAGTACAGGCCCACCGCGATCAACGGCAGCCCGAGGTCCGAAGCGGATTTCAGGTGGTCACCGGCCAGGATGCCCAGGCCGCCCGAATAGTTGGGCAATACCTCGGCGACACCGAACTCCATCGAGAAGTACGCGATGCCCTTCGGCATCTCCACCCCGTCGGTGATCTGCTGCTGGTACCACAACGGGCGGCTCAGGTAGTTGTCCAGATCCGCCGCCAGCTCGTCGAGTCGGCCCAAAAACGATTCGTCACCGGCCAGTTCGTCGAGCCGCTGCGGGTTGACCGCCCCCAGCAGCGCCACCGGGTCGCCGTTGGTCTGCTCCCACAGGTCGGCGTCGATGACAGCAAACAGATCCTGGGTGGGCTTGTGCCACGACCAGCGCAGGTTGATCGACAGCCGTTCCAGCGCCGCCAACCGCTCGGGAAGGTGCGCGCGGACGGTGAACCTTCTGAGGGCTTTCACGCGATCCAACCTTACTGACAATTCCGGTTCGCGCAGCGGTGAGCGGTATCCGTTCAGACGGTGTTATCCGTACAGGGCGGCCGTCAGGTCGTGCTTAACACCCGCGAGATTGGGCAGCCCATTACGGTGGGTATCAGACGCGACAAGGCGAGTGAACACAGACAGCCGCTTGATCGAGACGACGTGAGGAGTGGATGGGTGGCCGGTCGTATCGGAATCGACGATGTCGCGCCTGTGGTGTTCGGCGGGCAGTTCCCGGCAAAAGCCGTCGTCGGCGAGGTGGTGCCGGTACGGGCCACGGTGTGGCGCGAAGGCCATGACGCGGTGGCAGCCACCCTGGTGGTGCGGTATCTCGGTACCGACTATCCGCGGCTGGCCACCGGCCCAGGGACGGCCGCATCACCGGTCCCGATCGACACCGTGTTGCCCACCAACGCTGATGTGCGTCCTTCACAGCGCATCAAGCCGCAGGCCCTGCCGATGTCCACCGGACACACACCTGACGTGTTCCACGGCCAGTTCACGCCCGACAGCGTCGGGCTGTGGACGTACCGGGTCGACGGTTGGGGCGACCCGCTGGCGACCTGGCGTCACGCTGTCGATGCCAAGTTGCGCGCCGGCCAGAGCGAGGCCGAGTTGTCCAACGACCTGTTGGTCGGGGCGCGCCTGCTCGAGCGCGCCGCGGCCGGGGTGCCCCGCAAATTACGCGATCCCTTGATCGAGGCGGCCGCGGCCCTGCGCGTCCCCGGCGATCCGTTCATTCGTGCCGGCGCGGCGCTGTCCGACGAGGTCACCGAACTGCTCGACCAGTACCCGCTGCGCGAGTTGATCACCCGCGGTGAGCAATACGGTGTCTGGGTGGACCGGCCGCTGGCCCGGTTCTCCTCCTGGTACGAGATGTTCCCGCGGTCAACGGGCGGCTGGGACAAAGCCGGGCATCCGGTTCACGGGACGTTCGCCACCGCGGCCGAGCAGTTGCCCCGGATCGCCCGGATGGGTTTCAACATCGTCTACCTGCCGCCCATCCACCCGATCGGCAAGGTGCACCGTAAGGGCCGCAACAACGCGGTGACCGCCGCACCGGACGACGTCGGGTCGCCGTGGGCGATCGGCAGCGACGAGGGCGGCCACGATGCCGTGCACCCCGCGCTGGGCACGATCGACGACTTCGATGCCTTCGTCGCCGCCGCCCGCAATCAGGGCGTCGAGGTGGCACTGGATCTGGCGCTGCAGTGCGCGCCCGATCATCCATGGGCCGCATCGCATCCGGAGTGGTTCACAGTCCTGCCGGACGGCACCATCGCCTACGCGGAGAACCCGCCCAAGAAGTACCAGGACATCTATCCGCTCAACTTCGACAACGATCCCGCCGGCCTCTACCACGAGGTGCTGCGCGTGGTGCGGTTCTGGATCTCTCACGGCATCAAGATTTTTCGTGTCGACAACCCGCACACCAAACCGCCGAACTTCTGGGTCTGGCTGATCGCCGAGGTGAAGAACGAGGATCCGGACGTACTGTTCCTGTCCGAGGCGTTCACCCGGCCCGCCCGGCTCTACGGGTTGGCCAAACGCGGTTTCACCCAGTCCTACACGTACTTCACCTGGCGCACCAACAAGTGGGAGCTCACCGAATTCGGCAACGAGATCACCGCGAATGCCGACAGCGCGCGGCCGAGCCTGTGGGTGAACACCCCCGACATCCTGCACGAGTCGCTGCAGCACGGGGGCCCGGGCATGTTCGCGATCCGCGCGGTGCTGGCCGCGACCATGAGTCCGTCGTGGGGCATGTATTCCGGATTCGAACTTTTCGAGCACCGGGCCGTGCGCGAGGGCAGCGAGGAGTATCTGGACTCCGAGAAGTACGAGCTGCGTCCCCGCGACTTCGGGGCCGCACTGGCCGAGGGCCGATCTCTCGAACCGTTCGTGACCCGCCTCAACGAGATCCGGCGCCTGCACCCGGCCCTGCGCCAGCTGCGTACCCTCACCTTCCACCACGCGGACAACGAGGCGCTGCTCGCCTACAGCAAGTTCGATCCGATCACCGGGGACACGGTGCTCGTGGTGGTGACGCTCAACCCGTTCGGCGCAGAAGAAGCCATGTTGTGGTTGAACATGGAAGCACTGGGTATGGAATCACATGACCGGTTCTGGGTACGCGACGAGATCACCGGCGAGGAATACCAATGGGGGCAGTCGAATTACGTCCGCATTGATCCCGCCAAGGCAGTGGCGCACGTGTTGAACATGCCGCTCGTACCCTATGAGCAACGACTGGGCTTGCTACGCAGGGAATGAGAACGAGATGACGAGAAGCAACCACCTCACCGACCTACATCTGCGACCGGACCCATCCGACATCCAGCGGCTGCTGATCGGTCAACACCACGATCCGCATTCGGTGCTCGGCGCCCACGAATACGGCGGCCGGACCGTGATCCGGACCTACCGGCCCCACGCCTCCAAGTCCGTGGCCGTGATCGGCGGTGACCGATTCCCCATGCAGCACATCGACTCCGGGCTGTTCGCGGTGTCGGTTCCGTTCACCAATCTGGCCGACTACCGCCTGGAAATCGGCTATCCCGGCGCTGACGACACGATCTTCACCCACACCACGGCGGACGCCTACCGCTTCCTTCCCACGCTCGGCGAACTCGACCTCCACCTGTTCGCCGAGGGACGCCACGAGCGCCTGTGGGAGATCCTCGGCGCGCACCCGCGCAGCTTCACCACCCCCGACGGCGTCGTGGAAGGTGTGTCATTCGCGGTGTGGGCGCCGAACGCCAAGGGCGTCAGCGTGATCGGTGACTTCAATCACTGGGACGGCAACGAGGCGCAGATGCGGGTGCTGGGCTCCTCAGGAGTCTGGGAGTTGTTCTGGCCCGGCTTCCCGGCCAACGGTCTTTACAAGTTCCGCGTCCACGGTGCCGGCGGGATCACCACCGACCGCGCCGACCCGATGGCGTTCGCCACCGAGGTACCGCCGCAGACCGCATCCCGGGTCACCACCAGTACCTACACCTGGAACGACGGCAAGTGGATGGCCCGGCGCACCGCGCAGAACCCGGTGTTCGAACCGATGAGCACCTACGAGGTGCACCTGATGTCGTGGCGCCCAGGGCTCAGCTACCGGCAGCTGGCCACCGAGCTGACCGAATACGTTGTGGAACAGGGCTTCACCCACGTCGAGTTGCTCCCGGTGGCCGAGCACCCGTTCGGTGGTTCCTGGGGCTACCAGGTGACCTCCTACTACGCGCCGACCTCCCGGCTCGGCACTCCTGACGATTTTCGGTTCCTGGTGGATTCGCTGCACCGTGCCGGGATCGGGGTGATCGTCGACTGGGTGCCTGCGCACTTCCCGAAAGATGCCTGGGCGCTCGGCCGTTTCGACGGCACCCCGCTCTACGAGCATTCCGACCCGCGCCGCGGCGAGCAGCTCGATTGGGGCACCTACGTTTTCGACTTCGGCCGGCCCGAGGTGCGTAACTTCCTGGTCGCCAACGCGTTGTACTGGCTGAAGGAATATCACGTCGACGGACTGCGCGTGGACGCCGTCGCCTCGATGCTCTATCTCGACTACTCCCGTCCCGAGGGCGGCTGGACGCCCAACATCCACGGCGGCCGGGAGAACCTGGAGGCGGTGCAGTTCCTCCAGGAGATGAACGCCACTGTGCACAAGGTGACACCGGGGATCGTCACCATCGCTGAGGAATCGACCTCCTGGCCCGGAGTCACCCGCCCGACGAACCTTGGCGGCCTTGGTTTCTCGATGAAGTGGAACATGGGCTGGATGAACGACACGCTCGACTACGTCAGCCATGACCCGGTGCACCGCAGCTATCACCATCACGAGATGACGTTCTCGATGCTGTACGCCTTCAGCGAGAACTACGTGCTGCCGATCAGCCATGACGAGGTCGTGCACGGCAAGGGCACACTGTGGGGCCGGATGCCCGGCGACGACCACGCCAAGGCCGCGGGCCTGCGCAGCCTGCTGGCCTATCAGTGGGCCCACCCGGGCAAGCAGCTGTTGTTCATGGGTCAGGAATTCGGCCAGCGGGCCGAGTGGTCGGAAGAGCGCGGGCTGGACTGGTTCCAACTCGACGAGCAGGGCTTCTCCGGCGGGGTGCTACGGTTGGTCCGTGATCTCAACGGGATCTACCGTCGCCACCCTGCGCTGTGGAGCCGTGACACCAGCCCCGAGGGCTATTCCTGGATCGACGCGAACGACTCGGCCAACAACGTGTTGAGCTTCCTGCGGTTCGGTGCCGATGGTTCGGTGCTGGCTTGCGTCGTCAACTTCGCCGGCAGTGAGCACAGCGAGTACCGGCTGGGCCTGCCGCACGCCGGTGCCTGGCAGGAGGTGCTCAACACCGACGCGACCATCTACAACGGGTCGGGCATCGGGAACTTGGGCGCGGTGCAGGCCACCGACGACCCGTGGCACGGACGTCCGGCGTCGGCGGTGATGGTGCTGCCGCCGCTGGCGATGCTGTGGTTCGAGCCCGTCTGACGCGCTAGTACAGCGCGTTGGCCAGATTGCGACGGCCCGCGACCACCTCGGGATCAGCCGGGTCGAACAGGTCGAACAACTCGATGAGCCGGGTCCGCACCGCGGTCCGGTCATCCCCTGCCGTGCGCTTGATCAGTGCGATCAGCCGATCGAAGGCCGCCGACACGTCCTGGGCCAGGATCTCGGCGTCGGCCGCGGCCAAGGCCGCCTCGATGTCGTCTGGAGCGGCGTCGGCGGCAGCCACGGCATCAGGGCGCTGTGCGCTGGCCCGCTGCAGGAATGCGATCTGCCGGACCGCGCCCTTGGCCTCGGCGTGGTTGGGCTGGGCGTCGAGAATCGCCTGGTAGGCAGCGGCTGCGGCGTCGAAGTCGCCTTCGTCCAGGTGAGCCCTGGCGGCGGCCAGCTCGGGATCGACCTGCTCCGGCTCATCGTCACCAGAACCGGATCCGGTCAGCTTGCCCGCGGTCGCCTCAAGCAGTGAATCGACCCAGCGGCGGAGTTCGTCCGCGGGCTGAGAGCCCTGGAAGCTGGCGATCGGCTGTCCTCCGGCGAGCGCGACCACGGTCGGCACGCCCTGGATGCCGAACATCTGCGCCACCCTGGGGGTGGTGTCGACGTTGACCAGTGCCAGTGACCACTTGCCGTTGTCGGCCGCAGCCAGACCCGCCAGGGTGTCCCCCAGCGCAGCGCTGGAATCACTGCGCGGCGACCACAGCAGCACCACCACCGGTACCTGGCCCGAGCGGACCAGCACCTCGGCTTCGAAGTTGGC
This sequence comes from Mycobacterium sp. 48b, assembly GCF_048282725.1. Classification (NCBI taxonomy): domain Bacteria; kingdom Bacillati; phylum Actinomycetota; class Actinomycetes; order Mycobacteriales; family Mycobacteriaceae; genus Mycobacterium; species Mycobacterium sp. 48b. Next base: position 2,671,737 of record NZ_JBLVUL010000001.1, on the reverse strand, counting down.
TTCGTTGACCTCTGTGACGTTCGGGCCGCCGGCGGCACTGGGGCTGCCGCCAGCCGTACCGCCCGCCGCGGGACGCTGCTTGAGTGCCGAGAGGTCAACCGCGCCGGCCAGCGCCGGCCCGACGGAAGGTCGTGGACGAGTCACGCCACCAAGTCTGTCACGTCGTTTCGGGCACCGCGCCGCCCGGTTGCGACACCAGGGCCGAACCGTCGACCGGGGCGAGTCGGACGGTCCGATCAGCCCATATGACGAAGATCACGCTGCCCAGTGGCACGATGCTGGCCAGCAACGCCAGAATCCAGGTGCCCACGCCCCACTTGTGGGCGATACCGACCAGCACGGCGGCCACCACGAAGGCGACGAAAACGCCGCCGTGGATCGGCCCGAACACCTTCACACCGATCTCGGTGCGTGGGCTGCCCAGGTACTTGAAGTACATGCCGACCAGCAGGCCGGCCCAGCTCACCGCCTCAGCGAGGGCGATGAGCCGGAACCAGCCGGAAACCGTGCGCAGGTCGAACGAGCGTGTCATGGCCGCCATTGTGCCGGACCGGACGGCCAGCTACTACAGAGCGTCGTTTGAGCGACGGTTGATTTGCTGTCAGCGACGCAAGATCAGCGCATCACCCTGGCCACCGGCACCACACAACGCGGCCACCGCGTAGCCGGACCCCTTACGGGCCAGCTCCAGCGCAGCGTGCAGCGTGATGCGGGCACCGGACATCCCGATCGGGTGACCGATGGCGATCGCGCCGCCGTTGACATTCACCTTGGCCGGGTCGACACCCAGCTCCTTGGTCGACGCCAGCGACACCGCGGCGAACGCCTCGTTGATCTCGAGGATGTCCAGCTGGTCGACGCTGATGCCCTCACGCTCGACAGCCTTCTTGATCGCGTTGGCCGGCTGGCTCTGCAGCGTCGAGTCCGGACCGGCAACCACGCCGTGCGCACCGATCTCACACAGCCAGTCCAGGCCGAGCTCCTGCGCCTTGGCCTTGCTCATCACCACGACCGCGGCCGCGCCGTCGGAGATCTGCGACGACGAACCGGCGGTGATGGTGCCGTCCTTGCGGAAGGCCGGACGCAGACCACCCAGCGATTCGGCGGTCGTATTGGCCCGGATGCCCTCGTCCTCGGCGAACTCGATCGGGTCACCCTTGCGCTGCGGGATCGACACCGGCACCACCTCGTCGGCGTACACCCCGTCTTTCCACGCCGCGGCGGCCTTCTGGTGCGACTGGGCAGCGAACTCGTCCTGCTCGGCGCGGGTGAACTTGTCGACGTCGTTGCGCTGCTCGGTGAGCGCGCCCATCGGCTGGTCGGTGAACACGTCGTGCAGGCCGTCGTAGGCCAGGTGGTCGACCAGCGTCGCATCGCCGTACTTGTAACCCTCACGGCTCTTGGGCAGCAGGTGCGGGGCCTGGCTCATCGACTCCTGGCCACCGGCCACGACGACGTCGAACTCTCCGGCCCTGATCAGCTGGTCGGCCAGCGCGATCGCGTCGATGCCCGAGAGGCACATCTTGTTGATGGACAGGGCGGGCACATCCCAGCCGATTCCGGCGGCCACCGCGGACTGGCGAGCGGGCATCTGACCGGCGCCTGCGGTGAGCACCTGGCCCATGATCACGTAGTCGACCAGCGAAGCATCCACCTTCGCCTTCTCCAGGGCACCCCGGATCGCGATCGCGCCCAGGTCACTGCCGGAAAAATCCTTCAGCGAGCCCATCAATTTGCCGACCGGAGTACGCGCTCCAGCAACGATCACAGACGTGCGATTCTCCGCAGTCATTTCCTACCTCCAAAGCCATGTCCAAGAGCTGTGTGGGCGATCACACATACGCAAACCTTCAGGTTGAGGTTACCGTTACGTTATGACCGCCGATCAGGTTGATGCCCGTCCCGCACTTGCTTCCGCGCTGGTGACGGCAATCGATCACGTCGGTATCGCCGTCCCCGATCTGGATGCCGCCGCCAAGTGGTACCACGACAACCTCGGCATGATCGTCCTCCACGAGGAGATCAACGAGGAGCAGGGCGTGCGCGAGGCCATGCTCTCGGTGCGCGGCGCAGCCAAGGGCAGCGCCCAGATTCAGCTGCTTGCCCCGCTGGACGAGAAATCGACGATCGCCAAGTTCATCGATCGCAGCGGCCCCGGCCTGCAGCAGCTGGCCTACCGGACCAGCGACATCGATGCGCTGAGTGAGCGCCTGCGCAGCCAGGGAGTCCGGCTGCTCTACGAGGCGCCCCGCAAGGGCACGGCCAACTCGCGCATCAACTTCATCCACCCCAAGGACGCCGGCGGTGTGCTGATCGAGCTGGTCGAGCCTGCCTCCGACGAGCACTGATTCAGAGCACTAGGACCATTTTCTCGTCGGACCACGATTGGCCCGATTCGCCCAGCAGGCGGTGTGCCAATGCCTGCGGTCATCGACATCGCCGACATCGACCGGCAACACCACCACATCCGCGGTGGCCACCCGGATCTCGTGGTCGCAGCCGGGGCATCGATAGACCTTCACCGCACGTGAGGCGGTGACCACCCGCACCTCGTACTCGTAACCGTCGGGCCCCACCTCGACGCGGCGTGACGGCGGCAGCGGCGCGAACCGCCGATCCTCACGACGCCGACGGCGCATCAGAACAGCCGGTATTCGTCGCTGTCCATACCCCGCATCTGGTCATAATCCAAAGTCACACAACGGATTCCACGGTCCGTGGCCAGCGTTCGGGCCTGCGGTTTGATCTGCTGGGCGGCGAACACACCCGCCACCGGGGCCAGCACGGTATCGCGGTTGAGCAGGTCGAGATAGCGGGTCAGCTGTTCCACACCGTCGATCTCGCCGCGGCGCTTGATCTCCACGGCGACCGAGCGGCCCAGCTCGTCACGGCACATCAGATCCACCGGGCCGATGGCGGTCGGGTACTCACGGCGCACCAGTGTGTAGCCGGCGCCCAGCAGCTCGACGTGTTCGGCCAGCAGCACCTGCAGGTGCGCCTCCACGCCGTCTTTCACCAGTCCGGGATCGACGCCGAGTTCGTGGCTGGAGTCGTGCTCGACGTCTTCGACCGTGATGCGCAGCTGCTCACCGGCCTTGTTCTCGACCACCCAGACAACGGCGGACACCCCAGCTGTGCCTTCTGCGGCCTCCTCTTTGAGCCAGCACGGCGGACTCATCCAGTTCAGAGGCTTGTAGGCGCGATCGTCGGCATGGACGCTGACCGAACCGTCGGACTTGAACAACAACAGCCTGCGGGCCGATGGAAGGTGGGCGGTCAGCCGCCCGACGTAGTCGACGGTGCACTGGGCAATCACGAGGCGCACCCGATCCACCTTAAGGGCATCCCGAACGAACTAGGCTGACGCCACAATGAACTCCGACAAATCGCTGGCACGACGGCTGGGTCGCGTCCTTGAAGGTGTCACCCGCCAGAACAGCCGGCTCCCGGCCACACCGGAATACGGATCGTGGGTACTGGGCCGGGTCTCGGAGAGCCAGCGCCGGCGCAGGGTGCGCATTCAGGTCATCCTGACGGCGTTCGTGATCCTGGGGAACCTGCTCGGTATCGGCATCTCGATGATCATCGTCACGCTGCTGTTCCCCACCCCCGGCGTGTTCGACCCGCCGGTCCGCTGGATCACCTTCATCGTGGCCCCCGCATACATGGCCACCGCGTTGATCGTCGGGGTGTTCTGGGCGACGACCCGGGTCATCGACAACGTGCGCTGGGCCATCGAGGAACGCCCACCCACCGTTGCCGATCAGCGGAACACCTTCCTCGCCCCGTTCCGGCTCACCCGGGTGCTGCTGATCCTGTGGGGCGTGGGCACCGCGTTGTTGACGACGCTCTACGGCCTGGTCGACACCAATTACATTCCGAAGTTCCTGCTGGGCATCAGTTTTCCCGGCATCGTCGTGTCGGTCAGCTGCCATCTGTTCACCGAGTTCGCACTGCGGCCGGTCGCCGCGCAGGCGCTGGAGGCGGGCCCGCCGCCGGTACGCCTGGCGCAGGGCATCATGGGTCGCACCATGGTGGTGTGGGCGCTGAGCTCGGGCGTGCCCATCCTGGGCATCATGCTGGCCGCGGTGTTCGCCGTGACGCTCAACAACCTCACCCCGGTCCAATTCGCCTACGCCGTCATCGGTCTCGGTTCGTTCGCGCTGGTGTTCGGATTCCTGCTGATGTGGATCGTGTCCTATCTGACCGCAACCCCGATCCGCGTCGTGCGCGCAGCCCTCAACCGGGTCGAGCAGGGTGATCTGAACACGAATCTTGTGGTGTTCGACGGCACCGAATTGGGCCAGCTGCAACGCGGATTCAACTCGATGGTGCACGGCCTGCGCGAACGCGAACGGGTCCGCGATCTGTTCGGCCGACACGTGGGCCGCGAGGTGGCCGCACTGGCCGAGCAGGAGAAGCCCGTCCTCGGCGGCGAGGAACGCCACGCGGCAGTGATTTTCGTCGACGTCATCGGTTCGACGCAATTGGTCACCACGCGGCCTGCGGTCGAGGTGGTCGATCTGCTGAACCGCTTCTTCGCAGTCATCGTCGATGAGGTCGACAATCACCGCGGCCTGGTCAACAAGTTCGAGGGTGACGCGATACTCGCCGTATTCGGTGCGCCGGTGTCGCTACCCAACGCCGAGGACGAAGCCCTGGGCGCCGCGCGGGCGATCGCGCGGCGGCTGCGTGCCGAGGTGCCTGAACTCAAGGCAGGAATCGGCGTCGCGGCCGGTCAGGTGGTGGCAGGCAACGTCGGGGCGAAACAACGCTTCGAATACACCGTGATCGGGGAACCGGTCAACGAGGCCGCGCGTCTGTGCGATTTCTCCAAGCAGGTGCCCGGACACCTGGTGGCCTCGTCGGACACCATCGCCAATGCGTCCGAAACCGAAAGGGCCTGTTGGTCGCTGGGTGAATCGGTCACTCTGCGGGGTCTCGGCGAGCCGACCCGGGTGGCCGTACCGGCCTAGCGGGCGCCCCTTTGCCGTGCCGCCTCGACCGCGTCGTCGAGGCTGCGGAAGACGATGGCGTCGTAGTCGTCGCGCCGGTCCTCCGGCACCACACGTCCGTCGGGGTCGACGAGGTAGGCATCCTTGCCTGCGGCCGCCAGGCTGGCCCGCATCCCGGTCAGCATGCCGCGCGCGGCATCGTCGATGTCATCGACCCGGGTCACGTCCAGCACGGCGACGTCATATGTCCCGCGATCGTGCTCAGCTGTCCGCAACACCTGCTCGGCCCCGGCGAACAACAGATCGCCCTGTACCTCGTAGACCCGAATGTCGGGGCTGACCTCGAACACCGCCCGCAACGTCGATGACGACTCACGGCCGACCGTGAGGAAGTGAAGCCCCAACTGCGAGGAAAGGTTGCGGCACACCTGCACCCCGCGCACGCTGTTGCCGCGGACATCCAGACGCGGTGAATAGACACCGATGCCGAGTTGGCCGGGCAGCACCGCGACGATGCCGCCGCCCACGCCGCTCTTGGCAGGCATGCCGACCGCGCTCACCCAATCGCCTGTCGCGTCGTACATTCCGCAGGTCACCATCACGCTGAGGGTTCGCCGGACCACCTTGGCATCGATGACACGCCGGCCGGTCAGCGGGTTGAACCCACCCCGGGCCAGGGTGGCGGCCATCCGGGCCAGGTCCGTGCTGGTCACCTTGACCGAGCACTGGCGGTAGTACACGTCCAGCACCTCGTCCGGATCGCCGTCCAGCACACCGAAACTGGTCAGCATGTACGCGATCGCCCGATTGCGGTTGCCGGTCGTCTTCTCCGAGGCGTACACCTCCGGGTCGATCTCGAGTCGTCGGCCCGCACACGCCGAATAGAACTCGTGGATGCGTTCGAACCTCTCGTCGGCACTCGCCCCGGGGACCAGCGAAACCGCCGCAATGGCACCGGCATTGATCATGGGATTCTTCGGAGTCTTGGTCACGTCGTCCACGCTGATCTCGTTGAACGCCTCACCTGAGGGTTCGACGCCGATCCTGGCGTCGACGGCGTCCTGACCGATCTGGTCCAGCGCCAGTGCGTACGTGAACGGCTTCGAGATGGACTGGATGGTGAATTCCACTGCAGTGTCGCCGGATTCGTAGACATATCCGTCCGAGGAGGACAGGCTCAGGCCGAAGCCCTCCGGATCGACTTTGGCGAGCTCGGGGATATAGCTCGCCAGGTCGCCATCCCGCAGGTCGATCTGCTCGGCACGGATCCGGTCCAGGTATTGCTGTACCAGCTCGGCCACAGGTCGCAGTCTAGCCACCACCGCTCCCACGACCATGTCGTTTTTCCGCTAGTGATGTGCCGGTTGCCGTGCCATCGTGGATGACATGCACGAAGATTTCGACCGCTGTTACCGGGCAGTCCAGTCCAAGGACGCACGGTTCGACGGCTGGTTCGTCACCGCCGTGCTCACCACAGGCATCTACTGCCGCCCCAGTTGCCCGGTACGGCCCCCGTTCGCCCGCAACATGCGGTTCTACCCGACCGCGGCCGCCGCCCAGGCCGCCGGCTTCCGAGCCTGCAAACGCTGCCGCCCTGACGCGTCGCCGGGGTCCCCCGAGTGGAACATACGCGGCGACATCGTGGCGCGGTGCATGCGGCTGATCGCCGACGGCACCGTGGACCGCGAAGGGGTGACCGGACTGGCCGCCCGCGTCGGCTACACGAGCCGGCAGTTGCAGCGCATCATGCAGGCCGAGTTGGGGGCCAATCCCCTGGCGCTGGCCCGGGCGCAACGCACGCAGACGGCCCGGGTGCTGATCGAAACCACCGAGCTGCCGTTCGCCGACGTGGCGTTTGCTGCCGGCTTCGCCAGCATCCGACAGTTCAACGACACCGTGCGCGCCGTGTGTGACCTGACGCCCACCGACTTGCGGTTGCGGGCCCGCAACCGATTCGCCGCCGATGCTTCTTCTGCTGCGCCCGGTGTTCTGTCATTGCGGCTGCCGGTGCGGACCCCGTTCTCGTACGAAGGGTTGTTCGGCCATCTGGCGGCCAGTGCGGTGCCGGGGTTGGAGGAGGTGCGCGACGGGCAGTTCCGGCGCACGCTGCGGCTGCCGCACGGCCATGGCGTGGTCGGCCTGACACCGCAGCCCGATCATGTCCGTTGCCAGTTGGTGCTCGAGGATTTCCGCGACCTGTCCGCCGCGATCGCGCGGTGCCGACGCCTCCTGGATCTCGATGCCGATCCCGAGGCGGTGGTCGAGGCGCTCCAGTCCGATCCGCGGCTCGCAGCGGTCGTCGCCAAGGCGCCGGGCCAACGCATCCCCCGCACGGTCGACGAATCCGAATTGGCACTCAGGGTGGTGATCGGCCAACAGGTGTCGATCAAAGCGGCCTGCACACACGTCGGACGCCTCGTCGCCGGCTACGGGTCCGCGCTCTCCGACGAGGACGGAGGGCTGACCCACGTGTTCCCCGGCATCAGCGATCTCGCCGGCCTGGACCCGAGCCATCTGGCGATGCCGGCGTCCAGAAAGAGGACGGTCACCGCTTTGGTGGCGGCCATCGCCGACGGTGAGCTGGTCCTCGATCCGGGCTGCGACTGGGAGCGGGCACGAGCGCAGCTGCTCGCACTCCCCGGGGTCGGGCCGTGGACGACGGAAGTGATCGCCATGCGCGGCCTCGGTGATCCAGACGCCTTCCCCGCCACCGATCTCGGCGTCCGCGCGGCCGCCGCCCTTCTGGACCTGGGCCCGGACGAACTCGTCGAACACAGCACGAGATGGCGCCCATGGCGCGCGTACGCGACGCAACACCTGTGGACCACACTGGACCACGCGGTGAACGAATGGCCCCCGACCGATCGACAGGAGAAGTCATGACGACACTGCACTACCGCACCATGGACAGCCCGGTCGGACTCCTCACGCTGGCGGGCTGCGACGGAAAGCTCATGCACCTGCGCATGGTCGATCAAACCTACGAACCGAGCCGCGAGGGGTGGGAGGCCGACGACACAGCGTTCTCCGATGCCGTCGATCAACTCGACGCGTACTTCGCCGGCGAGCGTACGGAATTCGACCTCGAGTTGGACATGGTCGGAACGCAGTTTCAGCGCCGGGTCTGGGACGCCCTTCGGACCATTCCTTACGGGGAGACCTGCTCTTACGGCGAGATCGCCCGTCAGATCGGTTCGCCGGCAGCGTCGCGAGCCGTCGGCCTGGCCAATGGACACAATCCGATCGGCATCATCGTGCCGTGCCATCGGGTGATCGGTGCCAATGGCAACCTCACAGGTTACGGCGGGGGGCTGGGCCGCAAGCGTGCATTGTTGGAATTGGAGAAAAGCCGCACGGTGCCGGCACTTTTCAATTGAGATATGACTGGGGCGCTTTTTCAATTACCTAATTGAAAAAGCGCCCCTATTGCCACTTGTGCCCACATACAAAAATGCCCGGGCCCTCCAATCGAAATTGGAGGGCCCGGGACTTAATTTGTGTTCGGCGGTGTCCTACTTTTCCACCCGAGAGGGTAGTATCATCGGCGCTGGCAGGCTTAGCTTCCGGGTTCGGGATGGGACCGGGCGTTTCCCTGCCGCTATGGACCGCCGTAACTCTATTCACTCGTTTTTGAGTGTAAACCTGTGTGTTTTGGTGGTGGGGTGCGGTGTGCACGCCCGACACAAGTGTCGTGTGTGTTTGTGGTGTGGTTGCGTAGCAGATGTGTGTCTTACTGAAACTCATCAAACATTTGGTGTTTGTTGGTTGTTGTAAGTTTTCGGCCGGTTAGTGCCAGTTCCCTGCACCTATTACTAGGCTTCCAGGTCTGGTCTATCAATCCCGTGGTCTGCGGGGGGCCTTATCCCTCTAAAAGGGTGAGAAGCCTGGTCTTGGAGGGGGTTTCCCGCTTAGATGCTTTCAGCGGTTATCCTGTCCGAACGTGGCTATCCAGCGGTGCTCCTGGTGGAACAACTGGTATACCAGAGGTTCGTCCGTCCCGGTCCTCTCGTACTAGGGACAGATTTCCTCAAGCTTCTGACGCGCGCGGCGGATAGAGACCGAACTGTCTCACGACGTTCTAAACCCAGCTCGCGTGCCGCTTTAATGGGCGAACAGCCCAACCCTTGGGACCTGCTCCAGCCCCAGGATGCGACGAGCCGACATCGAGGTGCCAAACCATCCCGTCGATATGGACTCTTGGGGAAGATCAGCCTGTTATCCCCGGGGTACCTTTTATCCGTTGAGCGACACCCCTTCCACTCAGAGGTGCCGGATCACTAGTCCCGACTTTCGTCCCTGCTCGACATGTACGTCTCGCAGTCAAGCTCCCTTGTGCACTTACACTCAACACCTGATTGCCGTCCAGGTTGAGGGAACCTTTGGGCGCCTCCGTTACATTTTGGGAGGCAACCGCCCCAGTTAAACTACCCACCAGGCACTGTCCCTGAACCGGATATACGGTCCGAGGTTAGAGGCCCAATACGATCAGAGTGGTATTTCAACAACGACTCCACCCACACTGGCGTGTGAATTTCACAGTCTCCCACCTATCCTACACAAACCGTATCGAGCACCAATACCAAGTTGTAGTGAAGGTCCCGGGGTCTTTTCGTCCTGCCGCGCGTAACGAGCATCTTTACTCGTAGTGCAATTTCGCCGAGTCTATGGTTGAGACAGTTGAGAAGTCGTTACGCCATTCGTGCAGGTCGGAACTTACCCGACAAGGAATTTCGCTACCTTAGGATGGTTATAGTTACCACCGCCGTTTACTGGGGCTTAAATTCTCTGCTTCACCCCGAAGGGTTAACAGGTCCTCTTAACCTTCCAGCACCGGGCAGGCGTCAGTCCGTATACATCGTCTTGCGACTTCGCACGGACCTGTGTTTTTAGTAAACAGTCGCTTCTCACTGGTTTGTGCCACCCCCTCCCGCTGCCGGCCGCAAGAGCCTTGACGATATGGGGGTCCCCCTTCTCCCGAAGTTACGGGGGCATTTTGCCGAGTTCCTTAACCATAGTTCACTCGTACGCCTTAGTATTCTCTACCTGACCACCTGTGTTGGTTTGGGGTACGGGCCGTGTATGTCCTCGCTAGAGGCTTTTCTTGGCAGCATAGGATCACCGAATTCGCCTCAAACGGCTATGCATCACCTCTCAGGAATATGAAACGCGGATTTGCCTACGTTTCTCCCTACCGGCTTACCCCAGTACAACCACTGACTGGTACGGCTACCTTCCTGCGTCACCCCATCGCTTGACTACTACCCACCGGGGTCCCACGCAGCCCCGTCAACGCCTCACCCCGAAGGGATCGGTCACGACGGTTTTGGATGGTTAGCACAATGGATTCATCATGGACGCACATACACGGGTACGGGAATATCAACCCGTTGTCCATCGACTACGCCTGTCGGCCTCGCCTTAGGTCCCGACTCACCCTGGGAGGACTGGCCTGGCCCAGGAACCCTTGGTCTTTCGGCGGGCAAGGTTCTCACTTGCCTATTCGCTACTCATGCCTGCATTCTCACTCCCACACCCTCCACAGCTAGATCACTCTGCTGCTTCACCGGATGCAGGACGCTCCCCTACCCAACGATAAATCGTTGCCGCGGCTTCGGCGGTGTACTTGAGCCCCGCTACATTATCGGCGCACAATCACTTGACCAGTGAGCTATTACGCACTCTTTCAAGGGTGGCTGCTTCTAAGCCAACCTCCTGGTTGTCTTCGCGACTGCACATCCTTTTCCACTTAGTACACGCTTAGGGGCCTTAGCCGGCGATCTGGGCTGTTTCCCTCTCGACGCACGGAGCTTATCCCCCGCCGTCTCACTGCCACATTCTTGGACTTGTCGGCATTCGGAGTTTGGCTGACGTCAGTAACCCTGTGGGGCCCATCGGCCATCCAGTAGCTCTACCTCCAACAAGAAACATGTGACGCTGCACCTAAATGCATTTCGGGGAGAACCAGCTATCACGGAGTTTGATTGGCCTTTCACCCCTACCCACAGCTCATCCCCTCAGTCTTCAACCTAAGTGGGTTCGGGCCTCCACGCGGTCTTACCCGCGCTTCACCCTGGCCATGGGTAGATCACTCCGCTTCGGGTCCAGAACACACCACTACACCACACACTGTTGTGTGGATACGCCCTATTCAGACTCGCTTTCGCTGCGGCTACCCCACACGGGTTAACCTCGCGACATGTCCCTGACTCGCAGGCTCATTCTTCAAAAGGCACGCCATCACCCCACCACAAAGTGGAGGGCTCTGACGGATTGTAAGCGCACGGTTTCAGGTACTATTTCACTCCCCTCCCGGGGTACTTTTCACCATTCCCTCACGGTACTAATCCGCTATCGGTCACTGGGAAGTATTCAGGCTTACCGGGTGGTCCCGGCAGATTCACAGCAGATTTCACGGGCCCGCTGCTACTCGGGAACACCATTAAGGTAGATGTCAGGTTTTCACGTACCGGGCTCTCACCGTCTACGGCAGGTCATCCCAAACCATTTCCGTTAACCACAACATTTTCTCACTACCCTCCAGTCAGGTAGAACTGGAAAAATAGGTCCCACAACCCCGCACACACAACCCCTACCCGGTATCACATGCATACGGTTTAGCCATCCTCCGCTTTCGCTCGCCACTACTCACGGAATCACTTTTGTTTTCTCTTCCTACGGGTACTGAGATGTTTCACTTCCCCGCGTTCCCTCCTGCACCCTATGTATTCAGATACAGGTAACACGACATCACTCGTGCTGGGTTTCCCCATTCGGACATCCTCGGATCAACGCTCGGTTGGCAGCTCCCCGAGGCATATCGCAGCCTCCAACGTCCTTCATCGGCTCCCAGTGCCAAGGCATCCACCATGCGCCCTTAAACACTTACAACACAAAAACCAAAAAATGAGTTTCAAAAGAAATTGCACATCAACACACAAAAAAGCGACACCCACCCGAAGGCCGGCGCCACACTCCTGCGTGCTAGATGCTCGCAACCACTATCCACAAATCAAACACCACACCCCACCACCAAAGTGAGGCAACAACACACCCCCTGCCCCCAACGGGACAGGACTGCGGGCCTGTTGTCTCAAAGCCCAATAGTGTGTCTGGCAGTTTCAGAAGTTTGTTGTGCACCAAGCCGGCGCCACTACAGCGCTCCAGCTCCTCACGGCTACATCCCCACCAATTGGAGATGTTTATCGTGGTGCTCCTTAGAAAGGAGGTGATCCAGCCGCACCTTCCGGTACGGCTACCTTGTTACGACTTCGTCCCAATCGCCGATCCCACCTTCGACGGCTCCCTCCACAAGGGTTAGGCCACCGGCTTCGGGTGTTACCGACTTTCATGACGTGACGGGCGGTGTGTACAAGGCCCGGGAACGTATTCACCGCAGCGTTGCTGATCTGCGATTACTAGCGACTCCGACTTCACGGGGTCGAGTTGCAGACCCCGATCCGAACTGAGACCGGCTTTGAAAGGATTCGCTCCACCTCACGGCATCGCAGCCCTTTGTACCGGCCATTGTAGCATGTGTGAAGCCCTGGACATAAGGGGCATGATGACTTGACGTCATCCCCACCTTCCTCCGAGTTGACCCCGGCAGTCTCTCACGAGTCCCCACCATTACGTGCTGGCAACATGAGACAAGGGTTGCGCTCGTTGCGGGACTTAACCCAACATCTCACGACACGAGCTGACGACAGCCATGCACCACCTGCACACAGGCCACAAGGGAACCAATATCTCTACTGGCGTCCTGTGCATGTCAAACCCAGGTAAGGTTCTTCGCGTTGCATCGAATTAATCCACATGCTCCGCCGCTTGTGCGGGCCCCCGTCAATTCCTTTGAGTTTTAGCCTTGCGGCCGTACTCCCCAGGCGGGGTACTTAATGCGTTAGCTACGGCACGGATCCCAAGGAAGGAAACCCACACCTAGTACCCACCGTTTACGGCGTGGACTACCAGGGTATCTAATCCTGTTCGCTCCCCACGCTTTCGCTCCTCAGCGTCAGTTACTGCCCAGAGACCCGCCTTCGCCACCGGTGTTCCTCCTGATATCTGCGCATTCCACCGCTACACCAGGAATTCCAGTCTCCCCTGCAGTACTCTAGTCTGCCCGTATCGCCCGCACGCCCACAGTTAAGCTGTGAGTTTTCACGAACAACGCGACAAACCACCTACGAGCTCTTTACGCCCAGTAATTCCGGACAACGCTCGGACCCTACGTATTACCGCGGCTGCTGGCACGTAGTTGGCCGGTCCTTCTTCTATAGGTACCGTCACTTGCGCTTCGTCCCTATTGAAAGAGGTTTACAACCCGAAGGCCGTCATCCCTCACGCGGCGTCGCTGCATCAGGCTTGCGCCCATTGTGCAATATTCCCCACTGCTGCCTCCCGTAGGAGTCTGGGCCGTATCTCAGTCCCAGTGTGGCCGGTCACCCTCTCAGGCCGGCTACCCGTCGTCGCCTTGGTAGGCCATTACCCCACCAACAAGCTGATAGGCCGCGGGCCCATCCCACACCGCAAAAGCTTTCCACCACACCCCATGAAGAGCGCGGTCCTATTCGGTATTAGACCCAGTTTCCCAGGCTTATCCCAAAGTGCAGGGCAGATCACCCACGTGTTACTCACCCGTTCGCCACTCGAGTACCCCGAAGGGCCTTTCCGTTCGACTTGCATGTGTTAAGCACGCCGCCAGCGTTCGTCCTGAGCCAGGATCAAACTCTCCAAACAAAAACTCCCCATCCAAAGACGAGGCAGAATTCAATCAGAAAAATCCGATCACAAACAAAAGACACCAACAATCTGGCATCAAAAAAACAGCCACCCATCATGATCGGAAGACGGGGAGTCCCCCAAAATGAGTGGCAAAAAACAACAAACAAAAACCACCAAACACACTATTGAGTTCTCAAACAACAGACTTTTTCTTCTTTGTCACCCTGTTTTGGGGCAACCCCACCAGCTTAATCGGAACCTTGCCGGCAAGTCAAGTTGCTTCATCCTGGCTTATTTCATCCGGTCTGAGGCAACCTCGCCAGCTTAGTACGTTCTCGGCTGGCTTGTCAAGTCGCTCTGGCCCCGGGGGTTTTCCCCGCTCCGCGGCGACTTCAAAAGATTAGCGCGCGTCAGCCTTCAAGGTCAAATCGGCTGGTCAGCGCGATTTCGAGGCTGAAAGCCAGGCTCGAACGTGCTGCCTAAGAGCCTACTCTTTCGATCTCGGCTCCGAGGCTCAACAGGTTTTCCACGAACAACGGATATCCGCGGTCGATGTGGAACACGTCGTGGACCTCGGTTTCACCGTCGGCGACCAAGCCGGCGAGCACCAGGCCGGCACCGGCCCGGATATCCGAAGACCACACCGGTGCACTCGAAAGCTGCGGGATCCCCCGCACAACGGCATGGTGGCCGTCCGTCCGCGCATCGGCACCCAACCGGATCATCTCCTCGACGAACCGGAAGCGGGCTTCGAACACGTTCTCGGTGATCATCGACGTACCGTCGGCGACCGCGGCCAGCCCGATCGCCATCGGCTGCAGGTCGGTCGGAAATCCCGGGAACGGCAGCGTCGCCACATTGACCGCTTTCGGGCGCTCGTACTGCACCACCCGGAAACCGTCGTCGTTCTGCGTCACGGTCGCGCCGGCGTCATGCAACTTGTGCAGCACCAGCTGCAGGTGTTGTGGGTCTACGCCGGTCACCGAGATGTCACCGCGCGTCATCGCCGCGGCTATCCCCCACGTCGCCGCGACGATCCGGTCACCGATCACCCGGTGTTGCGTGGGATAGAGCCGATCGACACCGGTGATCGTCAGCGTCGACGTGCCCGCGCCGCTGACCTTGGCACCCATCTGATTGAGCATCGCGCAGATGTCGACGATGTCAGGCTCGCGCGCGGCGTTGTGGATCGTGGTGACGCCTTCGGCCAACACCGCGGCCATCAGGATGTTCTCGGTCGCCCCCACCGACGGGAACTCCAGCTGGATCTCGGCACCGCGCAGATGGTCGGCCTCGGCCACCACACAGCCGTGCTCGATATTGCAGGTGGCACCCAGTTGGCGCAGTCCGGCCTGGTGCATGTCCAGCGGCCGCGACCCGATCGCGTCACCCCCCGGGAGCGCAACCTTGGCCTTCCTGCAGCGGCCGACCAGAGGACCCAGCACACACACCGACGCACGGAACTGACGCACCGCCGCGAAATCGGCGTCGTACTTGGGCTCGTCGGGCGACGTGATACGCACGGTGTCGCCGTCGAGCTCGACCGTGGCACCCAACCCCCGCAGAACCTCCGCCATCAGCGGAACATCCAGGATGTCGGGGCAATTGGTGATCGTGCTGGTGCCTTCGGCCAGCAACGAGGCGGCCATCAGTTTCAGCACACTGTTCTTCGCACCGCCGACAGCAACTTCGCCTGATAACCGGTTTCCTCCGGTCACCAAGAAACGCTCGCTCACGCCGGTCAGTGTAAACAGCCCGCCGTCGAGTTTCTGCCTGCTCGGACAGATCCGGCGGCCGCGGCCGGCCGGTTCTCAAGCCCGGTACGGTTCAGCTATGGCGGTTCATCTCACCCGTATCTATACCCGCACCGGCGACGACGGCACGACCGGGCTGAGTGACTTCAGCAGGGTTTCCAAGAATGATTCGAGGTTGGCGGCCTACGCCGACTGTGACGAAGCCAACGCCGCCATCGGCGTCGCGGTGGCCATGGGCGAACCCGGTCAGCAAATCCTGGCGGTGTTGCGTCAGATTCAGAACGACCTGTTCGACGCGGGCGCAGACCTTTCCACGCCGGTCGTGGAGAACCCCGAGTACCCGCCCCTGCGGATCTCGCAGCCCTACATCGACCGGCTGGAGAAGTGGTGCGATGAGTTCAACGAAGCGCTGCCCGCGCTGAACTCGTTCATCCTGCCCGGCGGCACTCCCCTGTCGGCGCTGCTGCACGTCGCTCGAACGGTGGCTCGCCGCGCGGAACGCTCGGCATGGATCGCGGTGCAGGAGCACGGGGATTCGGTGAGCGTTCTGCCGGCGAAGTACCTCAACCGGCTGTCGGATCTGTTGTTCATCCTGTCGCGGGTGGCGAACCCGGACGGGGACGTGCTCTGGAAGCCTGGCGGCGGAACCGAGAAATAGCTTCAGTAGTTGCGGCGGCGAGCTCGCGGTGAGGGCCGCGACTCGAGCCATGAGGTGAACGCCGTCAGGGCGCCCCGGTCCAGGGCGATCTCGTAGCCCTGCCGGCGTTCGGGACTGTTGTCGCGCAATTCGAGAATCACCGTTGCGTCGGTCATGATGTCGAACTCATCGCCCCGCGGGGCACGGCGCGACACCACTTCCAGCCCTCGCCGGCTCAATCGTCGATCAGGCCACCAGCGGATGCTGGACAGCCGGTAGAAGCCGGCCTCGCCACCGCGGTAGCGCATCACGCCGTGGCGCCAGCCACTGCCCCCGTCGGCCGGAACGTCGCGCAGGATCGCAGCCGTTCCACCAACCTGTCGCAGCTTCCACAGTCGGTAGCTCAGCGCACCGGCCAAAACGGCCAGAACGCAGACGAGCGCGACCATGACAATCATGGGCGCGCTCATCTGTCGTCTCTGTCGTCAGTCGATCTGGCCGAGAGCGCGCAGGCGCGCCCGACCCCATGCCGCTGTCTGCTCGTCGTCGGACTCCGCGTCCTGCTTGGCGGAGTCGGCGTCGATCTCGGATTCGAACTGAGCGTTCTCCACCAAGATCCGCACCGTCTCCTCCGTCACCGACAGGAAACCGCCATCGACGGCGATGCGCAGATCGTCCTCGCCTTCGCGCTCGACCCGCACCATGGCGTCGTCGACCAGCTGCGCCACCAACGGAATGTGGCGCGGCAGGATGCCGATCTCACCAGCGGTGGTCCGGGTGAAGACGAACGTAGCGGTGCCGGACCAGAGCTCACGCTCGACGGCAACGATCTCGACGTTCAAGTCAGCCATTCCACACCACCTTTCCGAGGGAAGAGACGAGCTCAACCCATTGGTTCTTCGCGCAAGCGCTCATCACAGCTTGGCGCCGAGGCTTTCGGCCTTCTTCGCCAGGTCGTCCAGACCACCGATGAGGAAGAACGCCTGCTCGGGCAGGTGATCGAACTCGCCCTTGGCCAGCTTGTCGAAGGCCTCGATGGTCTCCTTGAGCGGCACGGTCGAACCCGGCTGACCGGTGAACTGCTCGGCCGCCATCATGTTCTGGCTCAGGAAGCGCTCGATCTTACGGGCGCGGTACACCAGAACCTTGTCCTCTTCCGACAGCTCGTCGATACCGAGGATGGCGATGATGTCCTGGAGATCCTTGTAGCGCTGCAGGATCCGGATGACTTCCTGGGCGACGCGGTAGTGCTCGTCGCCGACGACGCTGGGGTGCAGGATCGTCGAGGACGAAGCCAGCGGGTCCACCGCGGGGAAGATGCCCTTCGAGAACACCGCACGCGAAAGCTCCGTGGTGGCATCCAGGTGGGCGAAGGTGGTCGCCGGCGCCGGGTCGGTGTAGTCGTCGGCGGGCACGTACACGGCCTGCATCGAGGTGATGGACCGGCCACGGGTCGAGGTGATGCGCTCCTGCAGCTCACCCATCTCGTCGGCCAGCGTCGGCTGGTAACCCACGGCCGAAGGCATACGACCCAGCAGGGTCGAAACCTCGGAACCGGCCTGGGTGAACCGGAAGATGTTGTCGATGAAGAGCAGCACGTCCTGGTTCTGCTCGTCACGGAAGTACTCGGCCATGGTCAGGGCCGACAGGGCGACGCGCATACGGGTGCCTGGCGGCTCGTCCATCTGGCCGAACACCAACGCGGTGTCCTTGAGCACGTTGGCGTCGGCGAGCTCGACCCACAGGTCGTTGCCCTCACGGGTGCGCTCACCCACGCCGGCGAACACCGAGGTACCACCGAAGTTGCGGGCAATACGGTTGATCATCTCCTGGATCAGAACCGTCTTACCGACGCCGGCACCACCGAACAGGGCGATCTTGCCACCACGCACGTACGGCGTGAGCAGGTCGACGACCTTCAGACCGGTCTCCAGCATCTCGGTGCGGGGCTCCAGGTCGGCGAAGGCCGGCGGCTTGCGGTGGATCGACCAGTGGTCGAAGTCCTTGCCGTAGCCGGGCTCGTCGAGGCAGTCACCGAGGGCGTTGAACACGTGGCCCTTGACGCCGTCGCCGACCGGCACCGAGATCGAGGCGCCGGTGTCGCGGACGTCGGTGCCACGCACCAGGCCGTCGGTGGGCTGCATGGAGATGCAGCGCACCAGGTTGTCGCCGAGGTGCTGGGCAACCTCAAGCGTCAGGGTCTTCGCGAGCGCACCGTAGGTGATGTCGGCGTGCAGCGCGTTGAACAGCTCGGGCACGGCACCGCGCGGGAACTCAATATCCACCACCGGGCCGGTGATGCGGACTACGCGGCCCGCGGTCTTTTCTGCAGTAGCAGTCATTCTCTCTTCGCTTTCCTACGAGGCTTTCGTCTTTGGTCCGGCTAGCGCGCGTCGGCCAGCGCGTTCGCGCCGCCCACGATCTCGCTGATTTCCTGGGTGATCTGCGCCTGACGTTCACGGTTGGCCGCGAGCGTGAGTGCCTTGATCAGATCGTCGGCGTTGTCGGTGGCCGACTTCATGGCGCGCCGGCGCGAAGCCGACTCCGAGGCCGCGGCCTCCAGCAGTGCTGCGTACACGCGGGTGGCGATGTAGCGCGGCAGGAGCGCGTCGAACAGGTCCTCGGCATTCGGCTCGAACGAATACAGCGTGTGCGGACCGGTTTCCGGCTCACCGACGTACTCGACGACCAACGGCGCGATCCGATGGGCCACCGCGGTCTGCGAGAGCATCGAACGGAACTCGGTGGAGACGATGTGCAGTTCGTCGACACCCAAGATGCCGTCGGCTCCCGCATCGTCGCCGTCGTCGTCAGCGCCGGACATGAACGCCTGCACCAGGGTGTCGGCGATCTCCTTGGCGTCCTCGTAGGTGGGCCGCTCGGAGAAGCCGGTCCACGACTGGGTCACCGTCCGCTGGCGGAAGCTGTAGTAGCCCAACGCTTTCCGGCCGACGACGTAGAGCACCGGGTTCTTGCCCTCTTCCCGCAGCAGCGAGAACAGTTCTTCGGCCCGGCGCAGCACGTTGGCGTTGTAACCGCCGCAGAGACCGCGGTCCGAGGACACCACCAGCACACCGGCGCGCTTGGGGTTCTCCCGCTGAACGAGCAGCGGGTGATCCAGCGCGCTGGCACCGGCCAGCTCGGTGAGCATGTTGGTGATCTCGGTGGAGTAGGGCCGGGCCGCGTCGACCCGGGCCTGCGCCTTGGCGATCCGCGACGTGGCGATCAGCTCCTGGGCCTTCGTGATCTTCTTGATCGACGAAGCCGAGCGGATACGCCCGCGTAGCTCGCGAAGTGTGGCTGCCATTGGTTACCTAGGCCTTCTTCGGAGCCGGCTTGCGGACCTTGACCGATTCCTTCTCCAGGTCCTCGGGGTCGAGTGCGTCGGCATCGGCCTCCTTGACAACCACGGAGCTGCCGTCGGTGGCGGCGAAGCCCTTCTTGAACTCGTTGATGACCGAGACCAGCTTCTCCTCGCTCTCCTCGGAGAGCTTCTTGGTCTCCTTGATCCCGGTGAGGATCTCGGAGTGGCTGGCCTTCACGTGCTCCAGCAGCTCGGACGAGAAGCGCGAGACGTCCTCGGCGGGAACCGAATCCAGGTGGCCCTGGGTACCGAGGAAGATCTCGATGACCTGGTCCTCGACCGCCAGCGGGCTGTACTGGGCCTGCTTGAGCAGCTCGACCAGGCGGACACCGCGGTCCAGCTGGGCCTTGGAGGCCGCATCCAGGTCCGAGGCGAAGGCCGCGAAGGCCTCCAGCTCGCGGTACTGCGACAGGTCCAGACGCAGTGAGCCGGCGACCTCTTTCATGGCCTTGATCTGCGCGGCGCCACCGACGCGGGACACCGACACACCGACGTTCACGGCCGGGCGCACACCCTGGTTGAACAGGTCGGACTCCAGGAAGCACTGACCGTCGGTGATCGAGATGACGTTGGTCGGGATGTAGGCCGAGATGTCGTTGGCCTTGGTCTCGATGATCGGCAGGCCCGTCATCGAACCACCGCCCAGCTCGTCGGAGAGCTTCGCGCAACGCTCCAGCAGACGCGAGTGCAGGTAGAAGACGTCACCGGGGTATGCCTCGCGGCCCGGCGGGCGACGCAGCAGCAGCGAGATGGCGCGGTAGGCCTCGGCCTGCTTGGTCAGGTCGTCGAAGACGATCAGCACGTGCTTGCCGTCGTACATCCAGTGCTGGCCGATGGCCGAGCCGGTGTACGGCGCCAGCCACTTGAAGCCGGCCGGATCGGAGGCGGGGGCCGCGACGATGGTGGTGTACTCCATCGCGCCGCCCTCTTCCAGCGCGCGCTTCACGCTGGCGATGGTGGTGCCCTTCTGGCCGACGGCGACGTACACGCAGCGCACCTGCTGCTTGGGGTCACCGGTCAGCCAGGCTTCGCGCTGGTTCAAGATGGTGTCGACGCAGACCGCGGTCTTGCCGGTCTTGCGGTCACCGATGATCAGCTGACGCTGTCCGCGGCCGATCGGGGTCATGGCGTCGATGGCCTTGATACCGGTCTGCAGCGGCTCGCCGACGCCCTGGCGCTGAACCACCGAAGGGGCCTGCAGCTCGAGTGCGCGCCGCTCGTCGGCGGCGATGTCACCCTGGCCGTCGATCGGCTGGCCGAGCGGGTTGACGACGCGACCGAGGAACGCGTCGCCGACCGGCACCGAGAGCACCTCGCCGGTCCGCTTGACCTGCTGGCCCTCTTCGATCTTCTCGAACTCACCCAGGATCACGGCGCCGACGCTGTGCTCGTCGAGGTTGAGCGCCACACCCAACACACCGCCCGGGAACTCGAGGAGCTCCTGGGTCATGACCGAGGGCAGGCCCTCGACGTGAGCGATGCCGTCACCGGCGTCGACGACGGTGCCGATCTCTTCGCGCTCGGTGTCGGCGGAAAACGAGGATACGTAGTCCTCGATGGCACCTTCGATATCAGCAGCCGAGATTGTCAACTCTGCCATGGTTTTTCGTCTTCCTACCTTGTTCTTGGGGTGGTTCTGGGGTTGCCAGCGCCGAGGTCAGTCCGGCAGCTGGGTGGCCGCTGCGGCCAGTCGTGACGAGATCGAGCCGTCGATCACTTCGTCTCCGACGGTGATCGACAGACCACCGAGCAGTTCCGGGTCGACGTGCAACTGCACCGACACCGGGTGTCCGTAGATGCGCGTGAGCACCTCCGACAGCCGGGTCCGCTGAGCATCGGTCAGGTCAGCCGCGGCGGTCACGTGAGCGACCACTTCACCGCGGCGGGCGACTGCGAGCTCGGCGAGGTCGATGACGGCCTCATCGGCACGCTCACCGCGCAGCAGCCCCACAGTCTGGGCCAGCAGCGCCGCAGCCGTCCCGTTTCCACTCGCGTTACCGCCGATCACCTTGTCGAGCAAGGCGATTCGACCGTCGACCGGCGCGGTGTAGTCACTGAGCAAGGCCGAGAGCTTGGGCTCGGCGTCGAGCAGGCGGCCGAACCGGAACAACTGGTCCTCCACCTCGTCGACCTCACCGCCGATCTCGGCGCGCTTGAGCAGCGCCAGACGAGCGGTGTGTTCAATCGCGTCGACCAGGTTCGATTCGGTCGACCAACGCTGCGAGACCGCGGTCCGCAGCACATCCAGGGTGGTGTTGCCGACCTGGCCCGACAGCAGGCGATCGACCAGCTCGACCTTGGCGGCGGCGTTGTCGGTCGGCTCGGCCAGATGCCTGGTGAGCACCGACTCCGACAGCAGCACCTTGGCCACCGAGGTCAGCTCCTCGGCCAGGGTGGTCAGGCCGTCGGCGTCCAGACCGCTTGCGATGGAGTCGAACTTGTCGACCACGACCGCCAGCGACTCGCGGCTGGCCGCGCGCAGCTTTGCCGTGGCGGCGGTGTCGATCACCACGGTCGACGGGGCCATCTGGTCCAGCTCGGCGAGGAACCGGTCGACGGTGGCCGCCTGCGCGGCCGGGTCGGCGACGTGCGCCCGGACCAGAGCGTCGGCCTTGGCCACCGACTCCGATCCGAGACCGGTCCGCAGCTGGCGGATGAGCTGCTGGCGCATCAGCTGAACCTGCTGAGCGCCCTGCGCCTTGATCCGCTCGGCCTCGGTGCCGGCCTGCTCGGCCAGCTGAGCGGTGATCCGCTCGGAGTCCTGCGAGGCCTCGTCGGTCACCTTGGTCGATTCGGCCTTGGCGTCGGCGAGTGCCTTGGCATGCATCTCATCGGCATCGGCGAGCTTCTTGGCCGCCTCGGCGCTCTCGGCGAGAGCGACCCGCACGGCTTCCTGCTGCTTCTGCATCAGGTTCCGCACCGGCGGCACCACCCACTTGATGATGATGAATGCGATGACGGCAAAGCCGATCAGCTGCCCGATAAATATCGACATCTACTGCGTCCCACCTGATTTCACGTCGACGCCCAAAATTCGGCTGGCCAGGGTCTGCGACAGCCCGTCCACCGACGACTCCAGCCCCGACCGCACCTCGGCGCTCTGGGCAGCAAGCTGCTCATCGGCCTGGCGCACTGTCGCGGCCACTTCGGTGCCGGCCTCGGCACGCTTGGCGTCGACCACCTCGCGACCCGCGGCGCGGGCCTCGTCACGGATTGCCGATGCCTGGGTACGAGCCCCGGCCATCGCCTCGTTGTAGTCGGCCTGTGCCGCGGCCACCTGCTCGGCCGACTTCCGATTGTCGGCGGCGGTCTTCGCCAGCATCGCTTCGCGCTCTGCCAGCACCTTGCCGACCGGTGGCACAACCCATTTCCAGATCACTGCCAGCGTGATCAAGAAAATGATCAGCACAGCGAAGAAGGTGCCGTTGGGGACCAGGAAGTTGCTCTGGCCCCCTCCGCCTTCCTCCGCTGCCTGGCCGGCAGCCAGGATCGTTGCGCTCAGTTCACCCATGCTGATGGACTACTGCAGGCCCGGGGTGGCGAAGACGAACAGCGCCATGAAGGCCAGGTTGATGAAGTACGCGGCCTCCACCAGACCGACGGTGATGAAGAACGGGGTGAACAGCCGGCCCTGGGCCTCGGGCTGCCGGGCGATACCCGAGATCAGCGCGTTACCCGCGATACCGTCACCGATACCGGCGCCGATGGCGCCGCCGCCCATGATCAAACCGCCACCGATCAGCGCGCCGGCCGTGATGAGGGCGTTGGGGTCGAGTTCCATTCCTTTTATCCTCCTTGATAACTGGTGGCTGTGCCGCCAGAGGTTCGTGTGATGCGGTTGTAGGGGTCAGATATGCGGATCAGTGGGCTTAATGATCATCGTGCTCGAGCTCCATCGACTGGCTGAAGTACAGGATCGTCAGCAGCGAGAAGATGAATGCCTGGATCAGGCCGACGAAGAGGTCGAAGGTCTTCCAGATCGCGTTCGGTGCCCACTGGATGTACCAGGGGAACATCGCGATCAGCGCGACCAGGATGCCGCCGGCGAAGATGTTGCCGAAAAGACGGAGGGCCAGCGAGATCGGCTTGGCGAGTTCCTCGACGATGTTGATCGGCATCAGCGCAGTGACGTGTCCCTTGAGCAACTGCTTCGGGTGGCCGAGGATGCCGCGACGCCAGATGCCGGCCGCGTGGTAGCAGACGAACACGAACAGGGCCAGGGCCAGAACGAAGTTGATGTCAGAGGCCGGCGGCTTGTACCACTCCGCAGCCGCGCCGTCAGCCCCGCCGTACTGGAGCGGAAGAACGGCGAGCCAGTTGGAGATCAGGATGAACGAGAACAGCGCCACAGCCAGGGGCAGCACGAACGGCGCGACCTTCATACCGATCGAGCTCTCGATCTGACTGCGCATCTGGATGGTCAGGGCCTCCCAGAACAGCTGCACCCCGCCGGGCACGCCGGTCGAGGTGACCTTGGCCCGCAGGACGAACGCCAGGGCGATCACGATCACCGCGGTGATCGCGGTGGCCAGGATGGTGTCACCGTTGAACGTCATCCCGAACAGCTCGAACACCATCGTGTGGTGGCCGACGTGGATGGCGGCGCCACCCTCTTCGGCAGCGAGCACGGTCGTCGTCTGAGTCATTTAAGTCAGCTCAACCCTTCGATTCCGTATCCAAGACATCCAGGCCGTTCGAGCGGATCTTCCGCAGCACGGGGATGCTGGTGCTCATCACCAGCAGAGCCTGGAAAATCGCCAGCCCGAACAGCACCGCGATGCCGCCCGAGGTTTTGAAGACAAATGCGATGGCGAGTGCGATCGCAGTGATGACCAGCAGCCGCGTCGCGGAGTTCACGGCCATCTTCTTCTTCAGGGGGTGGTCTTCGGCCGTGATCGCTTCGACGGCCCGGCGCACCAGCAGTGCGTTGACCAAGCCGAGGCCCAGGCCGACACCGAAGAAGACGCCGAAGAGAATGTGTCCGGTGAATCCGGCGGCCAGAATGGCCAGCGCGGTCAGTGCGACGCAAACAATCAGTAGACGCAGTGGCCGGAAAGCCACCGACGGGAACACCAACGGCGCGTTCTGCGCTGGTGTCGTCACTGATTCACCCCAATCCCGCTGTCACGAAACGCTGCACCCTCGGAGATGCCAACGGTTGCTGCCCCCTGGCAAAACCCTGTGTGCGCCCGACGAGAATATCGGAGGGCGGCGGGCGGGCTCGATGCACCCACGGGGTAGCTCCCTTTGTCGGTCGTTGATCGGCACCTGACGGTTCGTCGAACCGAGGGGCCGGGCCGGCAACCCGCGAGGTTTTTCGGGTTCTGGCAGCACCCTAACACATGGTAGGCACCCCTAAACGAGGCCTACTACTTTTTGTCGTACTTCGCTTCGTGCTCGTCTTCGGACACTCCGTTCCCGCGTTGCAACAGGGGTATCAGTGTCACCACGATGGCCACCACAATGGCGGCCGCGACGACCGCTCCGGTGTAGCGCGGATCGAAGAAAATCGTCGCTGCGGCGCCGAAAGCGATGATGCCCACCCACAGGTAGATCAGGAGCACGGCG
This sequence comes from Mycobacterium sp. 48b, assembly GCF_048282725.1. Taxonomy (NCBI): domain Bacteria; kingdom Bacillati; phylum Actinomycetota; class Actinomycetes; order Mycobacteriales; family Mycobacteriaceae; genus Mycobacterium; species Mycobacterium sp. 48b. The sequence continues at coordinate 2,646,738 of NZ_JBLVUL010000001.1, read as the reverse complement.
CGGCGGTGGGAGTGCCCGATCTGCAGCAGGCGGTGATGCAGATGCATCTTGTCGGGACTGAGCGGACTGCGGCCGGCCCGGGTGCGACGCACGATGGCCAGCAACGTATCCAGCGCGGGCACCAGCATCACGGCGATCACCAGCAGGAACGGTGACATCAGCGCGAAGACATCGCGGGCGCCGTAGGCGTTCTGCGAGATCGGTCCGGCGGCCGTGGTCGACGCCGCACCCAGCATCAGGCCGATCAGCATCGACCCGGAGTCGCCCATGAAGATCTTGGCCCGGTGGAAGTTGTGCGGCAGGAAGCCCAGGCAGGCCCCGGCCAGAACCACCGAGATCACCGCGGGCGGATAGAACAGCACGTCGCCGCCGTGGTCACGCAGCAGTCCCACCGAGAACACACAGATGGCCAGGGCGGTGATGAGCCCGAGCCCGGCGGCCAGACCGTCGAGCCCGTCGACGAAGTTCATCGCGTTGACGATCGAGACCGTGAGTGCCAGCGTCAGCAGGATCGAGGACACCTGGTCGAGCACGATGGTGCCCACTCCCCCGAACGGGATGTAGAGCACGCTCCATGCCACGCCCATGGTGACCAGCACGCTGGCCGCGGTGATCTGCCCGGCGAATTTCGTCAGGGCGTCCAGACCCCACCGGTCGTCGATCAGCCCGATCGCCATGATCAGCCCGCCCGCCACCACGACCGCGGGCATGCCGGTGGAGTAGACGAAACCCCGTGTGAGTGCCGGCAATTGGGAGGCCAGCAGCACCGCGGCGGCCACTCCGATGTACATCGCCAGCCCACCCATCCGTGGGGTCGGCTGCACATGGACGTCGCGTTCGCGGGGGTAGGCGACCGCGCCGAGCCGAATGGCCAGCACGCGCACCCAGCCGGTGGCGAAGTAGGTGATGATCGCAGCGGTAAGGCCGACGAGCGCCAGCTCGCGCAGCGGTACACCGGCACCCTGGTCCGACAGGGCGAGAAGCCCGGCCTGACTCGCGGAGATCAATTGGTCGCCGGCCGTCATCACCGATGAACCGTACTGCAGCAAGCTGAGATCACTCCGTAGGTGTTGTTGTGAGCGTGGACGTTTCCACGCCGACGACCCTAGCGATGTCCGCTGCACTGATCGGGCCGGTCCGCAGGATGCGTGGCTGGGGGCCGGTGAGGTCGACGATGGTGGATGCGGCCTGCTGTTCGGCCGGGCCGCCGTCGAGATAGACCTCGACCTTGTCACCGAGTTGCTCGTGCGCCTGGGCTGCGGTCACCGCCGCGGGCCGGCCCGAGACATTGGCACTGGACTGCGCCATAGGCCCGACTTCCCGCAGCAATTCGATGGCCACCGGGTGCAGCGGCATCCGCAGCATGACGCTGCCGTTGGCGTCGCCGAGATCCCACTGCAGGGACGGTGCCTGCGTGACCACCAGGCTCAGTGCGCCCGGCCAAAATGCGCGGATCAATTCGCGCGCGGCCGGCGGCACCGAATAGACCAGCCCGTCGATGGTGTTCCACGACCCGACGAACACACCGACCGGCATGTTGCGGCCCCTGCCCTTGGCGGCCAGCAGCGCCCCCACGGCTTCCGAGTCGAACGCGTCGGCGCCGATACCGTAGACGGTGTCGGTCGGCATCACCACCAGCCGGCCGCCTTTGACCGCGCTGACCGCCGAGGCGATACCGCTCGCACGCTGATCGGCGTCGGTGCAATCGAAGATGGTCATGTCGGCTCCCCGGTCGGTGCGCGCATCAACTCAGCTTCTCCCAATCCGGGCCGCCGTGACAAAGCGGGGTCGTCCGGCGAGGTCACGGCGCGCGGTGACCTCGCCGAAGTGCCCGTCGTCGGCGAAAGCATCGACGACCAGCTCGGAGGTGGTGTCGTCGTGCTCGACACCGCAGGGCGCGCCTGCGCGCAGCCAGCGCGCGGCCAGCGCGACGATCGGCCGGATCACCGACATGCCGTCGGCGCCACCGAACAGCGCCTGTGCGGGATCGTGTTCGGCGACTTCGGGTTCCAGGACCGCGGCCTCGGGGATGTAGGGCGGGTTGGACACCAGCAGGTCCACCCGGTCATCGAGGTCGGGCAGCAGGCCGGGGGCGGTGACATCGGCGTCGATGATCTCCACACGCGTTCCTGCCGCGTTGCTGCGCGCGAATTCCAGGGCAGCGGGCGAGTTCTCCAGTGCCAGCACCCGGGCATCGGGCCACTGCGCGGCCAGCGCCAGAGCCAGAGCGCCCGAGCCTGTGCAGAGGTCCACGATCAGGGGGTTGGACGGAAGTCGTTGCTTGCAAGCCCACTCGAGCAGCGCCTCGGTCTCCGGCCGGGGAATGAACACACCGGGGCCGACCGAGAGTGTCAACGCACCGAACGGCGCGGTGCCGGTCAGGTGCTGCAGGGGAATCCGCCGGGACCGGGCGGCGACGAGTTCGTCATAGGCCCGTTCGAACCCGTCACCGGGGTCATCGAGGAACATCAGCCGACTGCGGTCGACGCCCGCGGCGTGGGCAGCCAGCAATTCGGCGTCGATGCGCGGGGAGGCCACGCCGGCGGCGGCCAGACGTGCCGTTGCGGCCTCGATCGCCTGCCGCACCGGGGTCATGACTGCTGCTGCAGCCGGGCCTGTTTGTCGGCGGCGCCCAGCGCGTCGAGCAGTGCGTCCATGTCCCCGTCCAGCACCTGGTCGAGATTGTGCGCCTTGAAGTTGATGCGGTGATCCGCGATCCGGTTCTCGGGAAAGTTGTATGTGCGGATCCGCTCGCTGCGATCGACCGTGCGGATCTGGCTGGCGCGATCGGCCGATGCGTCAGCCGACGCCTGTTCCTCCGCCAGAGCCTGCAGGCGGGCGGCGAGCACCACCATGGCGCGGGCCTTGTTCTGCAACTGCGAGCGTTCGTTCTGGCAGGTCACGACGATGCCCGTGGGCAGGTGGGTGATGCGCACCGCCGAGTCGGTGGTGTTCACGCCCTGGCCGCCCTTGCCCGAGGACCGGTACACGTCGATGCGCAGATCCGATTCGTCGATCTGTACCTGCTCGACGTCTTCCGGCTCGGGGTAGACCAGGACCCCGGCTGCGGAGGTGTGTACGCGACCCTGCGATTCGGTGACGGGCACCCGCTGCACGCGGTGGACGCCACCCTCGAACTTCATCCGCGACCACACCCCGTCGGCAGAGTCACCCTTGCTCGCGATGGTGATGGTGGCGTCCTTGTAGCCGCCCAGATCCGACCACGTCTCGTCGAGCACGGTGACCGTCCAGCCGCGCCGCTCGGCGTACCGGATGTACATGCGGGCCAGGTCGGCGGCGAACAGTGCCGACTCCTCCCCGCCTTCCCCGGACTTGACCTCCAGCACGATGTCATCGGCGTCGTGCGGGTCGCGGGGTGCCAGCTGATCGGTCAGCTGGGCGTCGAGTTCGGCGACCTTGGCGGTCAGCTCCTCCACCTCGGCGGCGAAGCTGGCGTCGTCGGCGGCGAGTTCGCGGGCGGCTTCCAGGTCACCACGAGCGGCCTCGAGCTTGCGGTAGGTACCCACGACGGGTGAGACCTGGGCGAAGCGGCGGCCCACCTTGCGGGCGGCGGAAGCGTCGGCGTGCAGGCTGGGGTCGGCGAGCTGGCGCTCCAGGTCGGCATGCTCAGCTAGCAGCGCCTCGATCGCAGGTGCGGTATCGGTCACGTCAGCCACATCCTTTCCACCTGTGCCGCCAACTCGTTCCTGGAAACGAGAACAGCGCCCAGATCTGACGCATATGCGACAGATCGGGCGCCGTTGACGTAGCTACTTGTCGGCTGCAGCCGTCTCGCCGGCAGGCTTGCGCTTGCCGTACCGCTTCTCGAAGCGGGCCACGCGGCCGCCGCTGTCGAGGATCTTCTGCTTGCCGGTGTAGAACGGGTGGCACTGCGAGCAGACCTCGACCACGATCTGGCCGCTCTGCTTGGTGCTACGGGTCTGGAAGGTATTGCCGCAACCACAGTGCACCGTGGTCTCGACATACTCAGGGTGAATGCCTGTTTTCATGGGTTCCTCTTCAATCGTTGGCCCGGGTCGCCCGAAATTCAGATGGACGTGAACCGGGACCGAGGGTCGGCGGTCCATTATGCCAGGTCAACCGCCAACCTCCTAAACGCGGCATGACCGGGGCCTATTCCCTGCGTCAGATTTGCGTGTAGACCGTTCCGTCGCGCTTCCACAGCACCCGGCCTGCCGGATCGGCTCCGAGGGCGACCAGTTCACGCTTGAGGATCTTGTTGGTCGCGGTGCTGGGCAGATCCTCGGCGATCCAGACGTAGCGGGGCCACGATTTCGGGGACAGATCCTGCTGCTGCGCCAGGAATGCGCCGAACTCGCCGGACGTGAGCGCCTGGCCGTCGCGCAACACGATGGCGGCCATCACCTGGTCGCCCACGAACTCGTCGGGCACCGGGTAGACCGCCACCCGGCTGATCACCGGCTGCCGCAACAGGATTCGTTCGATGGGAGCCGCGGTGATGTTCTCCCCGTCCACCCTCATCCAGTCCGCGGTACGCCCGGCCAGGTAGATCCAGCCGTCGGCGTCGCGGTAGGCCAGGTCGCCCGACCAGTACATGCCGTGCCGCAGTCGTTCATCGGTGGCGCCCTGATCGTTGTGGTAGCCGCGGAACATCCCGCTGCCGTTGGTGTTGACCAGCTCGCCGGTGGCGGCATCGCCGTTGACCAGGGCCCCGGTGCCGTCGAATTGTGCGACCTCGCACTCGGTGACGGTCTCGGGGTCGTAGATCGCCACGCCGGGGAATCCCTGGCCGACGCTGCCTGCGGGGGTGCCCTCGGAGCGGGTGATGATGATGGCCAGTTCCGTGGAACCGAAGCCGTCCCACACGCTGCACCCGAACCGGCGGCTGAATTCGTCGATGTCGCGGTCGGCCGCTTCGTTGCCGAAGGCCACGCGCAGCGTGTTGTCGTGATCGTCGGGTTGCTCGGCGGTGGCCAGGATGTAGGCCAGCGGCTTGCCGACGTAGTTCATGTACGTCGCGCCGTAGCGACGGACGTCCGGCAGGAAGCCGGACGCGGAGAACTGTGCCGGTGCCATGGCTGCGCCCGAACTGAGCGCTACGCCCCACCCCGCGTACACCCCGTTCGAGTGGAACAGCGGCATGGCCAGGTAGCAGGTGTCCGCCTCGGTGAGGTCGTAACGCTGCACCAGGGCCGCAGCCGAGAACAGCACGATGGAATGGGCGACCTCGACGGCCTTGGGCTCGCCGCTGGTGCCCGACGTGAAGATCATCATGAAGGTGTCGTCGGGCCCGACTTCGCGGTGCGGAGTGAGTTCCTGCGGCGACCAGGCAGTATCCGACACGTCGATGACGGTGACGCCCGGCAGGTCGGCGCCGTCGAGCAGTTGGCGATGCTGGTCGTCGACCAGGACGACCTGACATTCGACCCGGGCGATATCCCGGGCCAGCGCATCGCCGCGACGGGTGTTGTTGATGCCGCACAGCACGTAGCCGCCGAGCGCCGCGGCGGCCAGCGCGGTCAGCATGTCGGGGGTGTTGCCCAGGAGCGTGCCGACATGCAGTGGACGCCCCGGATCGGCCATCGCGATCAACGTGGCCGCCTGAGCCTTCGCGTCTGCGATGTGCTCGCGCCAGGTCCAGGTACGGTCGCCGTACTTGACGGCGACCGTGTCGCCCCCTTCGCGCTCGCGGAGCAACTGCTGCAGCGTTTCGGCCATCCGATGATTCCCCAAGGATTAGTGAACAGATTTAGAAAACTGTCTACCATGGTTGTGGCGCGAGGAGATACACCCTTGGCAGAATCATGTACCTAACACCGTCAGAAGACCAGGAGAAGCCACAGTTGACCAGCACCACGGCACCCCGCAGCGTGCGAGATCGACTGATAGACGCTGCCGAGGAATGCCTGCGGACCAAGGGCATTCGCGCGACCACGGTCTCGGAGGTGGCCGAGGCCGCCGGGGTGTCCCGCGGGTGGCTCTACCGGCACTTTCCCGACAAGGTGACGCTGCTGGGCGCGGTGATCGTCCGGCTCAACGACACGTTCTGGTCAGAGGCCCAGGCCATGCTCGAGCAGATCGACGGCCTGGATCGCCAGATCGCCTGGGGCGTCGGCAACGGTCTGCGGGCGTATGACGATCCCGGCGCGGTGTTGATGAAACTCCGTACCGACGAACCCGAGGAGTTCGCCGCGTGCGCGGGTGCCGGTGTGCAGGGCATGATCCCCGACCTGGCCGAATTCTGGTCTCCGTATCTGGCCGCGGCTCGCGACCGCGGCGAGGTCCGCGCCGACATCGACATCTCCGAGGCATCGGAATGGGTTGCGCGCGTGTTGATCTCGCTGGCGACCGTTCCGGGGAACACGTTGGATCCCAGCGACGGAGACGCGGTGCTCGCGCAGGTTCGACGCTATCTGATGCCCGGGCTGCGTCCGAGCTGACCCGGACCGTCAGGCTGTCCGGAGTCGTCGAACACGAAGTCGTCGAGCCGATCCAGCAGTTCACGCACCCAGGCTGACTGCGAACGGAAAACACCCCGCCACAAGTCCAGCAGGTGTTGGGCGTGCGGCGGAGCGTTGGGATCGGGCCACTGCGGTTTCATCGCATCGAGGTCGATGTCGATGGTCTCGGTGGTGTGCAGTCGCTCGACCAACAACGCACGCACCCGGTCCTTGGGCAGACTGCGCATGAGGGCGATCCCGGCACCGAACTCCTCGATGTCCGGGCTCACCAGCGCCGTTTGAAGGAGCCTGAAGAACTCGGTGTCGCCGGACGCGGTGATGCGGTAGACGACTCGGGCGGGGCCGCGGGGACTCGACTCTGAGCGGACCGCCCGGAGCTTGTCCTCACGCTCAAGTTGCTTGACGGCGTGATAGATGGACGGCGGCTTGATCGCCGTCCAGGTGTCCACCCGCCAGGACATCAGTTCTCGGTGGACGGCATAGCCGTGCGCCTCGGTATGCGCCCGCACCACACCGAGCACCAACAGGCGCACCGTCGACATTTATGTCACCTCAACTCATCCACTGTTCGATCTGCGCCAACGCGGTGAGTTCGGCTGCCAGTTGCCCACTTTCGTCGACGGTGAGCATCATGGCCGCCAGCTCGGCACGCGACGCATCGGCTTGGACCTGGTCCCCGAGCGCCACCGCGAGCTCAGCCCGGTCGGCCAGCGCCCGCGCCAGTTCGAGCCGCGGCGCACTGTCACGGTACCGGCGCAGGGCGGTGTCGAGCGCCCGCGCCGCCAATGCGTCGTCATCCTTGAAATCCCGGAAGATCCGCACGTTGTCATGCGCCTTGGCCAATCCGGACAGCTGCTTGGACCCTCCGTACTCGATGTCGGGTTCATCGAAGTCAATGACGACGAAACTGTTCCCGGACGGGTCGTAGACGCGAAATCGCGTCTGTCCCGGTCGCAACCGGGTGAGCCTCGGCAGTCCGGTCGCCGGCACCCGGCCACGGCGCCGACGCAACTCGTCGACGAAGCGGGCGTGCAGCGGCGCCACGTCATCGACCCATACGAGGAAGTTGCCGATGTGGTTCGTATCGGACTCAGCCGCACCGGCCCCGCTGAAGTGCACCTCTATTGCATCGAGCGTCAGCGACAGATACAGGTAGGGACGGTCTTGACGCTCCGTCAGCGTGAATCCCAGCGATTCGTAGAAGTCCACGGTGGCATCGGCATCAGAACAGGTCAGAACAGGGACGGTTTTAGCGGTGGCCATTCTGCCCACGCTACTCAACGTTGACTAGTGAGCTGGACCGAATACACATAAGGCCCCCGCCAAATGGCGAGGGCCTCACGTGTGGGGTCGATCGATTGTGCTTAGTCGACGTCCATCGAGCCAGGAGCGGTCTTGGAGACCTGCACCAGGAACTCGTAGTTGTTCTTCGTCTTGCGCAGCTGGCTCATCAGCAGGTCGATGGCCTGGTGGCTGTCGAGACCCGAGAGCACACGGCGCAGCTTGTGCACGATGGCGAACTCGTCGGGGCTGAGCAGCAGCTCGTCCTTGCGGGTGCCCGACGGGTTGACGTCGACCGCGGGGAACACCCGGCGCTCGGCGATCTTGCGGTCCAGCTTGAGCTCGGCGTTACCGGTGCCCTTGAACTCCTCGAAGATCACGGTGTCACCGGTGGAGCCGGTCTCGACCATCGCCGTGGCGATGATGGTCAGCGAGCCGCCGTGCTCGATGTTGCGGGCCGCGCCGAGGAACCGCTTCGGCGGGTACAGCGCGGTGGAGTCCACACCACCGGACAGGATGCGGCCCGAGGCCGGAGACGCGTTGTTGTACGCGCGGCCCAGCCGGGTGATCGAGTCCAGCAGCACGACGACGTCCTTGCCCTGCTCGACCAGGCGCTTGGCCCGCTCGATGGCCAGCTCGGCGGCCTGGGTGTGGTCTGACGGCGGACGGTCGAAGGTCGAGGCGATGACCTCACCCTTCACCGAACGCTGCATGTCGGTGACCTCTTCCGGACGCTCGTCGACGAGCACCACCATCAGGTGGCATTCCGGGTTGTTCTTGGTGATCGCGTTGGCGATGTCCTGCATGATCGTGGTCTTACCGGCCTTCGGCGGCGACACGATCAGGGCACGCTGTCCCTTACCGATCGGCATGATCAGGTCGATGACGCGGGTGGTCAGCCGTTCGGGCGTGGTCTCCAGGCGCAGCCGCTGGTTCGGGTACAGCGGGGTCAGCTTGGTGAAATCGGGCCGGTTCTTGGCCGCTTCGACCGGACCGCCGTTGACACTGTCCAGGCGCACCAGCGGGTTGAACTTCTGCCGCGGATTGTTGCCGCCGCTCTCACCACCCTCGCGAGGCACCCGGACCGCACCGGTGACCGCGTCGCCGCGGCGCAGACCGTTCTTGCGCACCATGTTCATCGACACGTAGACGTCGTTCGGCCCGGCCAGGTAGCCCGAGGTGCGGACGAAGGCGTAGTTGTCGAGGACGTCGAGGATGCCGGCGACCGGCTGGACGACGTCGTCCTCACGCAGCTCGGTCTCGTTACCGCCCTCGGCGCCACGCTCTCCGCGGCGGCGACGGTCACGGTCACGGAACCGGCGGCCGCGGCGGCCCTGGCGTCCATCGCCATCGCCGTCGTCGTCGTTGTTGCCCGACGAGTTACCGCCGCGGTTCTGCTGGTTGTCCTGCTGATCGGACTGGTCGCGGCCCTGACCCTTGTCCTGCTTCTGGTCGCGGTCCTGCTTCTGGTCGCGCTTGTCGTCCTGCTTGTTGTCGGCCTTGTTCTCGCCTTCGGACTGCTCGCGCTTCTCGCGTCGTTCCTGACGCTCACGCTTGTCCTGCTTGGCAGGCTTTTCCTGCTGCTCGGCGGCGGGCTCCTTGGTGTCGGCCTCGGCTGCGGCTTCCGCCTTCGTCTCGCCCTTCACGGCCTCGTTGCCCGCGTCGTCCTGAGCGGCGTCGGCGACCGGGGCGCCGGCCTGGCGCGAGGAACCCCGGCGCTCACGGCGACGGGCCGCAGGCTGCTCAGCGGCCTCGGCGCCGGCGTCCGGCTGGGCGTCGGCGGGAGCGTTCTTGGGGGCCTCAGTGGCTCCGTTGGAGTCGCCACGATGGGCGCGAATAGCTGCGATCAATTCACTCTTACGCAAACCGGACGCGCCTTCAACACCGATTTCCTTGGCCAGCGCACGCAGCTCAGGCAGCACCATGGTCGACAGCGACGCAGGTCGGGCGCTCGAAGCGCGCCGCGCGGTGTCCGATCCGGGCGCAGAGGCAGCAGCCGGCGCCGCGGTGTCAGCGGTCGCAGTGCTTTCAGATGTCACGGCGTTCGGTAAATCCCCAGCGCCATTGGCGCTGTCAGCCGTGAAGAGGTCCGTATCTGTCACGGATTTCCTTTCTTTCCCTCGCTCATCAGGTCGTGCGAGGGTTCCCCAAAGGTCGATGCGCGTTCAGCTGAACCGCTGAGCGCGTAGCTCACACCGTCGCCTGCGCAACGGCGATCGCCAGGATTCGCCGAGATGGCGAACCGTCAGTCCACGAGTAGAACACAAGAAGATTGGGTGGTCGTCCTGGTGTCGACGCAGGCAGAGACCCTGCGAGTGCTGGACGAGAGCGAGAATAACTCGCTTTGGTGAAGTAATCAAGCAACGTCAGCGCTGGGCGTGTGGTGCTTGTCTCTTCTTGTGTCGCTCATCATCAGTTCCTGGCGGCCACACCCGACGTCCAGCGGACGCCCGATCCGACCGTCATCTCCCTGACGGTGAACCCATTGGCAGTGCCGTAATCCACGGCCTCATCAGGCAATCCCACCGCCGAACTCATTCCCAGAACCGTAGGACCGGCCCCGGACAGCACTGCTGCCACTCCACAACGCCGCAGGAGTTGCAGGTATTCCGCGGAGGCCGGCATCGAGGCGGCGCGTTGTGGCTGATGCAACACGTCCTGCGTGGCGGCCATCAGCAGATCCGGACGCTCGCTCAACGCCACGACGAGCAGGGCTGCGCGGCTGAGATTGAATCGCGCATCGGCGTGACTGACCTGCTCGGGCAGCACGGCGCGGGTCTCCGCGGTGGACGACCGCTGCTGCGGAACCGCGGGAAACAGCCGGACGTCCGGGTGAACCCGAATCGGCGCCGCGCGGTAGCGCGGCCTCCCGTCGTCATCGGTCTCGGTCCACGAGACCACTGCCCCGCCCAGCACCGCCGCCGCGGCGTTGTCCGGATGACCCTCGAACTCACTTGACAGCTGAATCAGCTGCTCTTCGCTCATCGGATCCGAACCAGCCTGCGCCACAAGGCCATTGACCACAGCCAGCCCTCCGACGACCGCGGCGGCCGACGATCCGAGACCGCGCGAGTGCGGAATCTCGTTGCGGCAGCGCACGATCAGCCCGGCAGCACGATGGCCGGTGGCCTGCAGCCCCGCCTCGATGGCCCGCACCACGAGATGCGTCGCATCGAGCGGCACCTGGCCTGCACCCTCACCCTCGATCTCCAGCTGAAGGCCGGATTCGGTTGTCTCGACGATGATCTCGTCGTACAGGCTCAGCGCCAAGCCCAGGCTGTCGAAGCCCGGGCCGAGGTTGGCGCTGGATGCCGCGACGACAGCAGTGGCCGTGAGTCCGGCGGGAAGGGTGTTGTTCACCAGGCTCAGACCAGTCCGAGCTTGGCGACGACGGCTACCGGGTCGACCGGCACCGCGGTGACGGTGGGCATGTCCTTGAGTGCGGTGTCGGGATCCTTGAGGCCGTTGCCGGTGACTGTGCAGACCACCGTCGAGCCACGCTTGACCCAGCCGTCCTCGATCGACTTGAGCAGACCTGCCACGCTGGCCGCCGAAGCGGGCTCGACGAACACGCCTTCGCTGCGGGCGACCAGGCGGTACGCCGCCAGGATCTCCTCGTCGGTGGCCGCGAGGAACCGGCCCTTGGACTGCTGCTGGGCCTCGACGGCTCCGGACCACGAGGCCGGCGAACCGATCCGGATGGCGGTGGCGATGGTCTCGGGCTCCTTGACCGGCTCACCCAGCACCAGCGGGGCAGCCCCGGCGGCCTGGGTCCCGAGCATGCGCGGAAGCCGGTCCGACAGACCGTCGCGGTGGTACTCGGTGTAACCCTTCCAGTACGCGGTGATGTTGCCTGCGTTGCCCACCGGCAGCGAGTGCACGTCGGGGGCTGCGCCCAGGGCGTCGACGATCTCGAACGCGGCGGTCTTCTGTCCCTCGATGCGGTACGGGTTGACAGAGTTCACCAGGGCGATGGTCGGAAAGTCCGCGGTGATCTTGCGGGCCAGTTCCAGGCAGTCGTCGAAGTTGCCGTCGACCTGAATGATCTTGGCGCCGTACATGACGGCCTGCGCCAGCTTGCCCATCGCGATCTTGCCCTGCGGGATCAGCACCGCACAGGTGATGCCCGCCTGGGCGGCGTAGGCCGCCGCCGACGCCGAGGTGTTGCCGGTGGAGGCGCAGAGCACGGCCTGCTGCCCGCGGGCCAGCGACTCGGTGACCGCCACGGTCATGCCGCGGTCCTTGAAGGATCCGGTCGGGTTGAGCCCCTCGACCTTGAGATGCACCGTGCAGCCGGTGAGTTCGCTCAGGCGCTTGGCGTGGATGAGTGGTGTGCCGCCTTCGAGCAAGGTGATCGGCGTCCAGTTGTCGCCGACCGGCAGCCGATCGCGGTAGGCCTCGATCAATCCCGGCCAGGGCCGGTGCACCGGCCCTGCGCTGGTCTTTCCTTGCGTCCCGGGGTTCATGCGTTCGTTCCTTCCATACGCAGCACGCTGTTGATGGTCTGCACCACGTCGAGATCGGCGAGCGCCTCAACGGTTTCCGAGAGTGCGGCATCGGTGGCCTGGTGGGTGACCACCACGATGCGCGCACCGCACGGCTGTCCGTCCTCGTCGACCATGCCCTCCTGGCGGACCTCGGCGATGCTGACCTCACGCTTGGCGAATTCGGCTGCCACGGCGGACAACACGCCGGGCCGATCCGAGACGTTCATGTTCACGTAGTAGCGGGTGGGGATGAAGCCGATCGGGGCGATCGGGAGCTTCGCGTACTTGGATTCACGCGGGCCACGGCCACCCTGGACCCGGTTGCGCGCGGCCATCACGACATCGCCCATCACGGCCGACGCGGTCGGTGCTCCCCGGCCCCCTGGCCGTAGAACATCAGCCGACCGGCCGCCTCGGCTTCGACCACCACGGCATTGAAGGCACCGTTGACGGCGGCCAGCGGGTGCGTCAACGGCACCAGTGCGGGGTAGACGCGCGCCGAAACCCGCTGTTTGCCTTCGTCACTGGTCAGCCGCTCGCAGATGGCCAGCAGTTTGATGGTGCAACCCAGTGCACGGGCCGACTCGAAGTCGGCCGCGCTCACCTTCGTGATGCCTTCGCGGTAGACGTCGTCGGCGGTCACCCTGGTGTGGAAGGCGATCGAAGCCAGGATCGCCGCCTTGGCCGCGGCGTCATAGCCCTCGACATCGGCGGTGGGATCGGCCTCGGCGTAGCCGAGCGCACTAGCGTCGGCCAGGGCCGAGTTGTAATCGGCTCCGGTGCTGTCCATCTCGGACAGGATGTAGTTGGTGGTGCCGTTGACGATGCCGGCCACCCGCAGCACGGTGTCACCGGCCAGCGACTGGGTGAGCGGACGGATGACGGGAATGGCACCGGCCACTGCGGCCTCGAAATACAGGTCGACGCGCGCCTTTTCGGCGGCCTGCGCCAGTTCACCGGTGGACTGCGCCATCAGCGCCTTGTTGGCGGTGACCACCGACTTGCCCTGCTCGAGCGCGGCCAGGATGGCCTTGCGGGCCGGCTTCACCGGGCCCATCAGCTCCACCACGATGTCGACGTCGTCGCGCGACACCAGTTCGACGATGTCGTCGGTGAGCAGCTCCTTGGGCACTCCACGGTCACCGGAGACCTTGCGCACGCCGATGCCCCGGACCTCGAGCGGCGCGCCGATGCGGGCCGCGAGGTCGGTGGCGCTCTCGTTGATGATGCGCACCACTTCGCTGCCGACGTTGCCCAGCCCCAGTACCGCTACGCCGATGGGCTTCTCACTCATTGACCACTCACCTCCAGGCTCAAAAGATCCTCGACAGTCTCCCGGCGGAGCACCAACCGCGTCTTACCGTCCTTCACCGCCACCACGGCAGGTCGGCACAGCAGGTTGTACCGGCTCGACATCGAGTAGCAGTAGGCGCCGGTCGCGGCGACTGCCAGCAGATCACCCGGCGCGATGTCATCGGAGACCCAGGTGTCGCGGACCACGATGTCACCGGTCTCGCAGTGCTTTCCGACGATGCGTGCCAGGGCCGCGGACGCGCCGCTGACCCGGGACACCAGGCGCGCGTCGTACTCGGCGTCGTACAGCGCGGGGCGGATGTTGTCGCTCATCCCGCCGTCGACACTCACGTAGCGCCGCTGTGCGGTGGCACTGACCGCGACGTCCTTGACCGTGCCGACCTCGTAAAGGGTGATCGTGCCCGGCCCCGCGATGGCCCGGCCCGGCTCCACCACGAGCTTCGGCGTCGGCAGACCGACGGCCTCGGACTCGCTGCGCACGATGGCCAGCAGCTTGTCGGCCAGCTCCTTCATCGGCGGCGGGTCATCTTGCGGCACATAGGAAATACCCAGACCGCCGCCGAGGTCGATGATCGACATCTGCGACGTCTTCTCGACACCGAATTCGGAAACGACGTCCCGCAGCAGGCCGATCACCCGGTGGGCGGCCAGTTCGAAGCCGGCCACGTCGAAGATCTGGCTGCCGACATGGCAGTGCAGACCGACCAGGCGCAGGTTGTCGGTGGCGAACACCTTGCGCACCCCGTCCATCGCCGCACCGCTGGCCAGCGACAGGCCGAACTTCTGGTCCTCGTGCGCGGTCGAGATGAACTCGTGGGTGTGCGCCTCCACGCCAGGGGTCACCCGGACCAGCACGTCCTGGACGATGCCCGCCGCTCCGGCGACTTCGTCCAGGCGCTCGATCTCGATCAGCGAATCGACCACCACATGGCCGACCCCGGCCTTGACGGCGGTGGTCAGCTCGGTGACAGATTTGTTGTTGCCGTGCAACGTGATCCGTTCCGGCGGGAAGTCCGCGTGCAACGCGACGGCGAGCTCTCCCCCGGTGGCGACGTCGAGCGAGAGACCTTCCTGGTTGACCCAGCGCGCAATCTCGCTGCACAGGAACGCCTTGGCCGCGTAGTGCACGTGATCGCCACCGCCGAAGGCCGCGGCGATCTCGCGGCAGCGCGATCGGAAGTCGTCCTCGTCGATCACGAACAGCGGGGTGCCGTACTCGGCCGCCAGCTCGGTGACCGGCACTCCCGCGATCGACACGACGCCGTCGGCGCCGCGAACCAGGTTGCGCGGCCACACATTCGGCGCCAGCAGCAGGATCTCGTCGGGAGACTGAGGCTTCACTGGTGCGCCGGCGTGGTGGATCTCATCGGCATGCCGGGGCCCGGCGGGGTGCGCGTTCACATCCGCTCCGGGGCGCTGACACCGAGGATGGCCAGCCCGTTGGCGATCACCTGGCGGGTGGCCTCGCACAGCGCCAACCGCGCGGAGTTCAGCTCCCCTGGGCTTTCATCGCCCTGCGGCAGCACGCGGCAGGCGTCGTAGAACCGGTGGTAGTCGCCGGCCAGGTCTTCCAGGTACCGGCATACCCGGTGCGGCTCACGCAGCGCGGCAGCGGCCTTGAGCACCCGGGGGAACTCACCCAGGTTGCGGATCAGGATGCCCTCTTTCTCGTGGGACAGCAGATCCAGGTGCGCGGTATCGGCGGTGACGCCGAGGTCGGCCGCGTTGCGGGCCAGCGCCGACAGCCGGGCGTGCGCGTATTGCACGTAGTAGACCGGGTTTTCGCTCGACGCGCTGGACCACAGCGCCAGGTCGATGTCGATCGAGGTGTCCACCGAGGAGCGGATGAGTGAGTACCGGGCGGCGTCGACGCCGATGGCCTCCACCAGGTCGTCGAGCGTGATGACGGTGCCGGCACGCTTGCTCATCCGGACCGGCTGGCCGTCACGGACCAGGTTGACCATCTGGCCGATCAGCACCTCGACGGTGTCCGGGTTGTCGCCGAGCGCCGCGGCGGCGGCCTTCAGGCGGGCGATGTACCCGTGGTGGTCGGCACCGAGCATGTAGATGCACAGGTCGAATCCGCGCTGGCGCTTGTCCAGGTAGTAGGCGAGGTCACCGGCGATGTAGGCCGCGTTGCCGTCGCTCTTGATGACGACGCGGTCCTTGTCGTCGCCGAATTCTGTGGTGCGCAACCAGGTTGCGCCGTCCTTCTCGTAGATGTTGCCGGTCTCGCGCAGCTTGGCGATGGCCTGGTCGACGCGGCCGGAGGTGTGCATCGAGTCTTCGTGGGTGTACACGTCGAAGTCGGTACCGAACTCGTGCAGCGATTCCTTGATATGGGTGAACATCAGGTCCACACCGATCGCGCGGAAGGTTTCCTGTTGCTCGTCGGCGGGCAGGCTCATCACATCGGGCCGCTTGGCCAGCACGGACGCGGCGATGTCGTTGATGTAGGTACCGGCGTAGCCGTCCTCCGGCGCCGGCTCCCCCTTGGCGGCAGCCACCAATGAGCGGGCGAACCGGTCGATCTGGGCGCCGTGGTCGTTGAAGTAGTACTCCCGGGTGACGTCGGCGCCCTGCGTGGTCAGCAGCCGGCCCAGCGCGTCGCCGACCGCGGCCCAGCGGGTGCCGCCGATGTGGATCGGTCCGGTCGGGTTGGCCGAGACGAACTCCAGGTTGACCTTCTCGGCCAGTTCGGTGGAGTTGCCGTACGCCGCGCCCGCGTCGAGCACGTTGGTGACGATGACACCCTGCGCGGAGGCCTCGATGCGCAGGTTGACGAAGCCGGGTCCGGCGACCTCGGCGGCGGCGATGCCGTCGGCCGCAGCCAGCGCGGTGGCCAGCCAGCCGGCCAGCTCGCGCGGATTGACCCCGACCTTCTTACCGAGCTGCAGCGCGAGGTTGGTCGCGTAATCGCCGTGCTCAAGGTTGCGCGGACGCTCGACCGTGACGGTGTCGGGCAACGCGGCGGTGTCCAGGTCGTGTTCGGTCAGCACTGCGGCGGCAGTAGCCTTGAGCAGCTCTGCAAGGTCGGCGGGGGTCACGAGGGTCCATCCTATGGTCTGGGGTCCCCGCGCCCCGAATCCGTATTCGCTCTTCCATGCGCTACGCTATGCAAGCCCAATCGGCGCAGCTGATCTTCAGCCCGCGCCCCCGTAGCTCAGGGGATAGAGCGTCTGCCTCCGGAGCAGAAGGCCGCAGGTTCGAATCCTGCCGGGGGCACTCTTCAAAATTCACTCTACCTGCGTAAACGGGTCACTCGGATGTGTTGATTCCCTTCGCCCAGGCCCACGCGGTCAGCCGCCACTCGGCGTCGGTTTCGCGTAGCGCGATAGTGAAAACCGCCTCGGTCTGGGTCACCTTCTGACCTTTGAGGTCGAACGTCATCGTCGCCGGGACGACGACATATCCGGATTCCCCGGTGACGTTCACGTGCCGCGGCTCGTCGAGGGTGATGTGGTAGTCCGTCGCGCCGAGGTGCTCTCCCTCCGCGAGGACGTCGCGCCACCAGTCCTGGGTGGCGGTCAGTCCCTGCCAGACATGCGGCGCCATCCCGTCGAGAATCTGCATCGGATCGGCGCAGGTTGCCGACATCGTGTCGACATCGCCCCGGTTCAAGGCGTCGACGTATCGGCGGACCGCCGCCATCGGGTCATTCGACTCAGGCATACTCAAACTCTATAGAATATTTTCTATAGAGTTTGAGGAAAGGTTGCTGCAGTGATCACCTTGTCCGCCGAAGAGCAGGCCATCGTCAGTACCGTCCGCGACTTCGTCGACAAGCAGGTGCGGCCCGTGGTCCGCGAACTCGAGCACGCCAACACCTATCCCGAAGATCTCATCGAGGCGATGAAGGAAATGGGGATCTTCGGGCTCGCGATCCCGGAACCCTACGGCTTCGCCGCGGTTTCGATGCCGTGCTACGCACAGGTCACCGAGGAACTCGCGCGCGGCTGGATGAGCCTGGCCGGCGCAATGGGTGGGCACACCGTGGTCTCCAAGCTCCTGTTGCAGTTCGGTACCGAGGAGCAGAAGCAGAAATACCTCCCCCGGATGGCCACCGGCGAACTCCGCGCGACGATGGCGCTCACCGAACCCGGCGGCGGTTCCGACCTGCAGGCGATGCGCACGGTCGCAACCAAGAATGCGTCCGGCTATCTGATCAACGGGTCGAAGACCTGGATCAGCAACGCCCGCATGGCCGGGCTCGTCGCCCTGTTGTGCAAGACCGATCCGGCCGCGACCCCAGCGCACAAGGGGGTCTCGATCCTGTTGGTCGAGAAAGTCCCAGGCTTCACGGTGTCCAAAGACCTGCCGAAGCTGGGATACAAGGGTGTCGAGAGCTGTGAGATCAATTTCGATGACTGCCAAGTGGATTCGGATGCACTGCTGGGCGGTGTCGAAGGGCGTGGCTTCGCGCAGATGATGAAGGGACTCGAGGTCGGCCGGATCCAGGTCGCCGCCCGGGCAACCGGCGTGGCCCGGGCCGCCTTCGATGACGCACTGCAGTACGCACAGGACCGGGAGAGCTTCGGGGTGCCGATCTGGCAGCACCAGTCGGTCGGCAACATGCTCGCCGACATGGGCACCAAGCTCTACGCAGCCCGCAGCCTCCTGCTCGATGCGGCCGAGCGGATCGACGTCGGCGGACGCTGCGACATGGAGGCCGGCATGGCCAAGTTGTTCGCCTCCGAGACGGCGATGGAGATCGCGCTGAACGCGGTGCGGATCCACGGCGGCTACGGATACTCCACCGAGTACGACGTCGAGCGCTACTTCCGCGACGCGCCACTGATGATCGTGGGTGAGGGCACCAACGAGATCCAGCGCGGCGTGATCGCCAAGCAGTTGGTCAAACGCGGCGGACTCGACATCTGAGGCGTGCCATGACAGGAAACTCCAAGAGACGCACACCGATGCGGCTGTCCGACGTCGCCTCGGCCCACGTGCGCGAACTCATCGTCTCAGGGCAGCTGCATTCCGGAGAGTTCATCCGACCGGAGACGGTCGCCGACGAACTCGGGATCAGCGCCACCCCGGCGCGCGAAGGCCTGCTCCAACTCCAGACCGAGGGCTTTCTGTCCGTGGAACCTCGGCGCGGTTTCATGGTGACCGCGCTGTCCAGCGACGACATCCGCGACATCTATGACGCCCAGGCACTGTTGGGTGGTGAGCTCACTGCCCGCGCCGCTGCGACGATCACACCTGCGGCCGTCGATGAACTCGAACGTATCCAGGACGCGCTCGAACGCGCCGCTGCTGCCGACGATTTCGACGAAGAGGAGCGTCTCAACCATCAGTTCCACGCCCTGATCTACCAACTGAGCGGGTCACGCAAGATGCGCTGGCTGATCAAGACCACGCTGGCGTACGCACCCCGCAAGTTCTTCGCCGCCGTGGAAGGGTGGCCCGACGCCTCGGCCCAGGATCACCGCGCGGTCATCGAGCACCTGCGAACCAATGATCCCGAGAAAGCCCGTGCCGCGATGGCCCGGCACATCCGCAATGCCGGCGCGCTGCTTGCCGAGCACCTGGCGCATGGCGACGCCTCCGACTGACCGCCACTTCACC
This sequence comes from Mycobacterium sp. 48b, assembly GCF_048282725.1. Classification (NCBI taxonomy): domain Bacteria; kingdom Bacillati; phylum Actinomycetota; class Actinomycetes; order Mycobacteriales; family Mycobacteriaceae; genus Mycobacterium; species Mycobacterium sp. 48b. Next base: position 2,627,639 of record NZ_JBLVUL010000001.1, on the reverse strand, counting down.
TGGCCGTGCGATTTTGGCAAACGAATGTCAGATCCACACCCGCGGAAAAAAGCCTTCAGCAAACTGTGCCAAAGGTATACAGTTGCTCCAACGTTTCGGCATCCATCAGGGGGGACAACAGCATGCAGAAGTTCGTCGCAGCGGCGGTGGCCGCCGGAGCCTTGAGCGCCGGACTCGCGCTCGCCGCGCCGGCCGCAGCGGCACCGAACTGCTCGGACATCGTCGACAAGATCAACAGCGAGGACGGCTACACGCCGACCAGCGGTGAGAAGTGGTCGTGCGCCACCGAGATTCAGGCGAACAAGTGGGCTACCTTCCCGGGCAGCATCACCGGCAAGTGGGGCAGCTTCCCCGCCGATACCGCTGACAAGTGGGCCAATGCGCCCGGTGAGGTCGCCAAGAAGTGGAACGATTTCCCCAAGAACCTGAAGGACAAGTGGACCGGAGGCGGTGACGAAGCGGAGTAACCCTCCGAACACCGCCTCACATCAGTGGTGATCCGTTTACAGCGGGTCACCACTGATCTGTTTACCGGCTCCCTTCGTCTCCCACGCCGAGCGCGGCCAGCAGCGCCTCGCGATGCGCGACGAACTCCGGGTTGCGGTAGGTGCGAGCCCCCGGCGTCTGAAAATCCAGGTGACGATCGACGACGAACGATCCGCCGTCGAGGACGAGGACCCGGTCGGCCAGGGTGACGGCCTCGTCGACGTCGTGGGTCACCAGCAGCACCCCGGGCTCGTACTTCGCGCAGAGCTCCTTGAGCAGGTGGTGCATCCGAACCCGGGTGAGGGCGTCGAGCGCGCCGAAGGGTTCGTCGGCCAGCAGCAGCGCGGGGTCACGCACCAGTGACCGGGCCAGCGCCACCCGTTGTTGTTCACCGCCGGAAAGCTCGTACGGCCAGGCCTGTTCGCGTCCGGCCAGGCCGACGTCGGCGAGCACGGTGCTCGCGCGTTGCTTGACCTCGCGGCCGGACAAACCGAGCGCGACGTTGTCGAGCACCCGCGCCCACGGCAGCAGCCGGGAGTCCTGGAACACGACCGACACGTCACGCGCGACGAACAGGTCCCCATCGCCGGCCACCCCGTGGTCCAGCCCGGCCAGAGCACGCAGCAGTGTGCTCTTACCGGAGCCGCTGCGTCCCAGCAGGGCCACGAACTCGCCCTTGCGGATGGTGAGGTCCACCGAATCGAGAATCTTTGTGCCGCTGAATGATCGACTCAAGTTCCGGACCACGGCGACTTCCTCGGTCAGGTTCCCAGTGCGCGCCGCCACGACAGGGCTCTCCTCTCGACAGCCCGGACCGCGTAGTCGCCGGTGAGACCGAACACCGCGTAGACCAACAAGCCGACCACCACGACGTCGAGCTGGCCGTACAGCCGGGCCTGGGTCATCAGGTAGCCGATGCCGCTGGTCGCATTGACCTGCTCGACAACCACCAGCGCAGTCCACGAGATGGTGACCGCGAGCCGCAGCCCGGTGAAGAAACCGGGCAGCGCACCGGGAATGGCCACCTTGCGGATGAACTGACTCCGGGAAAGGCCAACGGTTTCAGCAAGTTCCACGTGGCGTAGGTCGACGCCCTTGAGCTGTGCGGTGGTGTTGATGTAGACGGGAATCAGCACGCTGGTGGCGATGATGATGATCTTCATGGTGTCGCCGATGCCGAACCAGATGATCGCCAGCGGAATGATGGCGAGGGTCGGCACCGCACGCTTGACCTGGATCGGCCCGTCGACGATGGCCTCGCCGATCCGGCTGAGCCCCGAGATCAACGCGAGCACCAGCCCCAGTGCCACGCCGATGGCCAGAGAGATCGACGCCAGCTTGAGTGAGGCGAGGATGTTCGTGGGCAACCGGCCGTCCGACCACATCTCGCCGATCGTGTGCACGATGTCCAGCGGGTGCGGCAGGGTACGTGGATCGAGGATGCCCAGTTGTGAGGTGACGATCCAAATCGCCACCAGCAGAAGCGGTCCGATGGCCAACGACGCCGGGATGGCGCGTCCGGGCCCCAGCCTGCGGCGGCGTTCACTTCCCGACCGGTGCTCCAGGTTCGGATAATCCTGACGTCCGGCGGCTCCCGCTCCCGCCGTCACCTTCGAAGCGGGCGCCGTCTGGACGGTGGTCACTGCTTGCCCGTGGACGTCGCGTCGAGGTCGGCGAACCGGGAATCGAATTCGTCCTTGGCGTGCAGCTCTTTCCCGGAGAACGCTCCTGCCTGCTGAAGTAGGTCGATGGTCTCCTGCTGGGTGTTGATCAGCTCATCGGTGAATCCCGGCACCGAGGACTTTCCGTCGGCCGCGGCGATGGCCTTGGCGTCCTCGGGGCTGACCTTCTGGTCCTTGATCAGGTACTCGTCGATCCAGGTCTGCTTGTTGTCGTTGAGCCACTGTTCGGCGCGGTACCAGGCGATCACGAATTCGCGGATGGCGGCCGCACGAGCCGGGTCGGACAGTGCCTCCCGGCTGGCGTAGACGTAGTACAGGCCGGGATAGGCGCCTGGGGCGTTGGGGATTTCGATGCTCCCCTCCCCCTGCGTGGAAGCGAGATAGCGAACGCGGTCCGGTTGCTTGAGCACCGCGGCGTTGACCTGCTCGGCCCGCAAGCCGTCGGCAAACTCGGCCAGACCCAGATTGATCGGCTGAACGTCCTTGATGGTCAGTCCGACGGACTTCAGGTTGCGCAGCACGACCGCCTGTTGCGCGGTGCCCTCGTTGATCGCGATCTTCTTGCCTGCCAGGTCTTTCAGCGAGGTGATACCCGAGCCCGGTGAGGTGGCCAGCACCAGTCCGTTCCCGTCGTACTTCACGGCCCCGACGATGGGCACCCCGGCGTCCGAATACTGCGCGAGGATCGGCGGGACATCGCCGACCCGGCCCAGTTGCGCATTGCCCGACCGGATCGCCTCCAGGCGCAGCGGTCCGCTGCTGAAGTTGGCGTAGGTCACGTCGGCGCTCAGCCGGTCCTGCTCACCGGAGAGTTTGAACAATGTCTTGAGCCGGTTCGCGTCGTCGGCGACCACGAGGCTGGTCCCCTTCGGGACCGCCACCGGAATCGGTGCGTCGGAGGACAGTCCGCCGCCTTGGGTCCCGGATCCCGGCGACTGGCAACCGGCCACCAGGCCCGCGACCAGGCCGGCAGCCACGATCATCCGGGTCAAGCGGGTCAACGGATTACGCATATCGGGTTCCTGTCAGCTCGCGGCCGACACGGGAGCGTCCGCGCCGGTGGTGAAACGGTTGGCCGGGCGGTCCAAACCGAGATGGTCACGGAGGGTGGTGCCGGTGTATTCCGCACGGAAGATGCCGCGGCGCTGCAACTCTGGGACGACGTGGTCGACGAACTCGGTCAGTGAGGACGGCAGTGCAGGCGGGATGAGGTTGAAACCATCGGCGGCGCCGGTGGTGAACCATTCCTCGATGGTGTCGGCGACCTGGTCGGGTGTGCCCGCGAACAACCGATGTCCCCGACCGCTGCTGAGCCGCAGCAAAAGCTCACGGACAGTGAGGCTGTCGGTCTCGACCAACCGCTTCACCAGGGCGAGCCGGCTCTTGATGAACGTGTCGCCCGGATCCTCGGCCGGGAAGCTCAGTTTCCGGTCGAGATCGTCCTTGGTGACCGCGAATCCGACGATGGCACTCAGCTGTTCGAGCCCGTAGTCGGGCACGGTGAGTTCTTCGAACTCCCGTTGCCGTTCGCGCGCCTCCGCTTCGGTGCCACCGATGATCGTCGACAGGCCGGGGAGAATGTGCACCTGGTCCGGGTTGCGACCAAAACGCCGGATACGGGCCTTGACGTCGCGGTAGAAGTCGCGGGCCTCGTCCAATGTGGGCTGCGCGGTGAAGATGGCCTCGGCATACCTGGCCGCGAGATCCTTACCGGGCTCGGACGACCCGGCCTGGAACAGCACCGGGTGGCCCTGCGGGGAGCGTGGCACCTCCAGCGGCCCGGCCACGTCGAAATGCGGACCGGAGTGGTTGACCGCGTGGATCTTGGCCGGATCCACGAACCGTGGCGCGACCTTGTCACCGACGATGGCATCGTCTTCCCAGCTGTCCCACAACTTGAGCGCGACCTGCAGGAATTCGTCGGCGCGCTGGTACCGAGCCACCGGGTCCGGGTGGTTCGGCACCCCGAAGTTGGCCGCGGCCGAGGCATTGGCCGTCGTCACCACGTTCCAGCCGGCCCGGCCCCGGCTCACGTGGTCGAGTGTGGCGAACCGCCGCGCCAGACCGTACGGGTCGTTGTAGGTGGTGGATGCCGTCGCGATCAGACCGACGCTGCTGGTCGCCCCGGCCAGCGCCGCGACCAGGGTGATCGGGTCGAGGGCGTCGAACGGACGAAACTCGGTCTGGTCCTTGAGCACCGGATGGTCGGCGAAGAACACCGCGTCGAGCTTGCCGCGCTCGGCTATGCGGGCCAGTTCGATGTAGTGGGCGATATCGGTGATGCCCGACAGATCGGTTTCGGGAAGGCGCCACGCCGCTTCGTGCTGGCCGATGTTGCGCAGGAATGCGTTGAGGTGCAACTGCCTTGCAGGCGCAGCCATGGCGACGAGCTCCTTTGGTCGGTGAACCGGGCTGCGTCTATTTCAGGGGGCGGGCTGTGCTGCGAGAACAGTTAGGATCAGCGAAATTTCAGCTAACCCGTAGACAGCACACGAGCGTGCGGCATAGTGCCGCACGCTCGTGAGTGAGGTTGGTGCCGTCGGTCGGACGTTCAGCCCAGGCCGGTCCATTTCTTCAGAACCTTGCCCGGGAAGCCTCCCCACTTCTCGGCGGTCTTGCCGGGGAACGTCGCCCACTTCTCGGCGGTCTTGCCAGGGAAACCCGTCCACTTCTCGGCGGTCTCACCCGGGAACTTGGTCCACTTGTCGACGACGGGAATGTCGGGCAGATCAACCCCGCCGGTCAAGGATTTCTCGGCGGCGTCGGTGATGGCATCGGTGACCGACGAAGACACGCGGTCACACGGCGAGCACCCGACGGTGCTGTTGCCCTTGGAATCGGCCGACGCCGGCGCGGACAGCGCCACCGCGGCGCCGACGGCCCCCGCGGCGAGGGTCGTGGCGATCAAACTCTTCTGGATCATAGGGTCCCCAACTGTCGTGTCCGGCGCCGTCTGACGACGACGCCGATTTGACACGCTAGTCCCAGAACCGGGTGGGTGCCGTGCCATGTCATGCACTCGAGATGGTTTGCTGTAGCTGGCCGAAGCCTGCGTGACCCCCGACCGCGGCCCACCCCGCCCCGGCCGACAGGCCACCCAAGCCGAACGGCAGGTAACCACCGGGTGAACAAGCCCGCGGCGTGGCCTTCCACATGTGTTTTTCCGATGCTCCGGAGCGCCACCGGCACCGCTCCCCGATGCCGGCGGCACCGGGAAACCCGTCGCACTTTCGAGACCCAGACTACGTCGCAGGTCCTGGAATGATCTTGCTCACTTTTTGCTGGAACGGTCCGGGTGGGACCGCTCAGCCGAAGACCTTCGCCACCTCGGCCACCCGGCGCAACTGGTCGATGTCAGAGCTCGTCGGAATCAGGTGCACCTCGTCGGTGCCGATGTCCTCGAACTTGCCGAGCACCTCGACCAGTTCCTCTTCGGTGCCCGCCCACCCGGTCATGGGAGCCATGGCGTCGACGTATTCGGCCGGGATCCAGTTCATGTACCGGCGCAGGTGCCGGTGCACCTGGGCGCGGGCCTCCTCGGGCTTCCCGAGCGCGAACCAGAACGAGGTGGCCAGATGGGGCTTGGGTTTGCCGGCCTCGGCCCAGGCGGTGCGGGCGATGTCGAACAACTCGGCCTGGCGGGCCAGATCCAGATCCAGTGTCGTGCCGGCCACGCCGTCGGCCCAGACCGCGGCGTCACGGATGGTCTTGGGTCCGATGGAACCGATCTGCAGCGGCGGCCCGCCGGCCTGAACCGGTGGCGGCCCGACCGGAAGCACCGATTCGGTCACCTTCTCCCCGGCCCAGACCCGCTTCATCACCGCGACCCGCTCGGCCATTCCCCGCCGGGTCTGGGACGCCGGGTCGGCTCCGACCGCGTGATAGTCCTCGTGGCGGCCGCCGACACCGATGCCCACGGTCAACCGCCCGCCGCTGAGCAGATCGCCGGTCGCCAGGCCCTTGGCCAGCATCACCGGATCGTGCAGCTGCGGCACCACCACCGTGGTCACCAGCCGCACCCGATCGGTCCACGCCGCCAGTGCACCCAGCAGCGTCAAGCTGTCGGGATTGTCGAAGGCGATGCGCTCACCCCAGCACAGCGAAGAAAACGGACCTCCGTCGATGACATGCGCCCAGGACCGCAGCGTCGTCGCATCCAACCGAGGTTCCATGACCGGCATCGTCATCCCCACGCGCACCCAGGGATTCTGTCACGTCCAGGTGGCAGCATGAACCCCATGGCCATCAGCACGTCCTCGGTCGCCCATGTGCGGCTCACTGTCACCGATATCGAACGGTCCCGGCAGTTCTACGAGAGCGTTTTCGGCTGGCCGATCCTGATCGAACTGCCGCAGGACGCCGACGCCACCACCCGCGCCCGGCTCGGTTTCCTGTACGGCGGCGTCATCTACGACGCCGGCGCAACGCTGATCGGCCTGCGCCCGGTAGGGCGCGACATGTTCGACGAGAACCGAACGGGGCTGGACCACTTGGCCTTCCGGCTCAGGAGCCTCGAAGAATTGAACGACGCCGTGCAACACCTCGACGATCTGGGCATCGAGCACGAACCCGTCAAAGACATCGGCCCATCCCACATCCTGGAGTTCCGCGACCCCGACAACATCGCCCTGGAACTCACCGCCCCGAAGTAGCTCCCCGACCCGGGGGATATCCCCCACCGGGGTCTGGGGAAAACGCTGTGTCGCGTGGCCGCGCAACTTCGTAGGTTGAAGGCATGGTCGCAACAAGCGAAACCGTCCTGCCCGCCCCGGCCGAGCCGGCTTCTGAGTCCGTGACGACACCACGCAACATCGGCCTCGTGCCGACCGCGTCGATGATCACCGGTGCCGCGGTGGCACTGGTGTGGTTCTGGATTCCGTTGTCCATCATGGTCATCGGGGTCTCCTCGATTCCTTCGGTGATCGGATTCCTGCTCTCCGGCGTGGTCTTCATCTACCTGATGCGCGGTGTCGAGTGGGTCGAGCGAACGCGCAGCGAAGCCGTGTTCGGCCTCGGTATCGGGGTTCCGCCGCGCCAGCTGTCACCTCACACGGGGTTTCAGGGCTGGGCCCATCAGCTGTGGCTGGACATCAGCGGTACCCGGTTCTGGAAGGGCGTCTGCCACAACTACCTGCGGATGACCTATGACATGCTGGCCACCGGCCTCGCGTTCGCCCTGCTCGCCTTCGCGTTCGTGGGCCCGGCCGCAGCCGTCGCGGTCCGCCAGAGCGACAACGATGCCGGTCTGATCTTCCTGTCGCCACCGATCGCCCTGCTGCTGGCGTTCGTCGCCGTCGTCGCTGCGGTAGCGATCCTGATCCTCGCCCCGGCCATGGACGCCGCGATCGACCGATGGCTGTTGTCCCCCTCGTCCACCGCCGCGCTGGAGTACCAAGTGAACGCGCTCGCCGATGCGCGAAAGGGCGCGGTGTCCTCCGCGCAGACCGAACGTCACCGCATCGAGCGCGATCTGCACGACAGCGTGCAGCCCCGACTGGTCTCTCTGGCGATGACGATCGGGCTGGCCCAGACGAAGCTGGACTCGGATCCACCCGCCGCCAAAGCGCTGATCGCCGAAGCGCACGACGATGCCAAGAGCGCACTGGTGGAACTACGCAACGTGGTGCGCGGAATCGCCCCGACGATCCTGTCGGATCGAGGACTCGATGCGGCGCTGTCATCGGTGGTGCAGCGCACCGAGACCTCCGGAGTCCCAACCACATTGCACATCGAGCTACCGCGCAGGTTGCCCGATGAGGTGGAATCCGTGGCCTACTTCGTGGTCGCCGAGGCATTGACCAACATCGCCAAACACGCCAGAGCAACGCAGGCCGTGGTCACCGTCCGGTTGGACGACACCGCCAACGTGCTGCACGTTTCGGTGTTCGACGACGGTCAGGGCGGTGCGGTCCTCGACGCCGGCGAGAACGCCACGGGCCTGCGCGGGCTGGACGAACGGGTACGTGCCGCGGGGGGAACCTTCGCGGTGTCCAGCCCGGCCACAGGTCCGACGATCGTCACGGCGGTGCTGCCATGCGGATCGTGATCGCCGAGGACTCGGCACTGCTGCGGGCAGGTATCGAACGGATCCTGGCCGACGCCGGGCACGAGATCGTCGCCGGGGTGCCCGATGCCACCAATCTGCTGCGCCTGGTCAACGAACACCATCCGGACCTGGCCATCCTCGACGTCCGGATGCCGCCGACATTCACCGACGAGGGCATCCGGGCCGCGGCGCTTCTGCGCAGCCAGAACCCCGAGTCCCCCGTGCTGGTGCTCTCCCACTATGTCGAAGAGCGCTATGCGGCCGATTTGATCGCCTCGGAAACACGAGGATTCGGCTACCTGCTCAAGGACCGGGTGGCCGATGTGCCTGCGTTCCTCGATGCGGTCGCCGTGGTGGGCGGCGGGGGCACGGTGCTCGATCCCGAGGTGGTGTCACAGATCTTGGTACGTTCGGCCCGCCGAAGCGCCCTGAACCAATTGACCCCACGCGAGCGCGACGTTCTGCAGCTGATGGCCGAGGGCAAGACGAACTCGGCGATCGCTGCCGCACTGCACATCTCGGTCGGCTCGGCCGAGAAGCACATCGCCTCGATCTTCACGAAATTCGACCTCGCTCCCGACGAGAGCGAGAACCGCCGCGTGCTGGCGGTGCTGCGCTACCTCGAGACCTAGACCGAACACCCCTACCGGGAAGGACTTTCATCGTGACAATCATCGCCGCTCCGCCACCGGTCAATCCGCCGCCCCAGTTGAACCCGGGCGGCCGCACCACATTCCGCCTCGTCCTGATCGTCTCGGCCACGCTGCTGGTCGCCGGTTCGGTGGCCGCACTCGGCGTGGCCTCCTGGGCCGTGAGCACCGTCCGGGTCGTCACCGACCATCAGGGGTTGCCGGCGACGATGCGATCGCTGGTGATCGACACGGCACAGATCCCCGTCGCCATCCGCATCACGGCTGACCGCGAAACCCGGGAAGCCACAGCGGATCTGCGCCTGGTGAACACCACTCACAGCGGCGCACACCGGCTGCAGGTGACCACCGACGGCGACGGCACCCGGATCGCCATCGCGGGCCATCCCTCCCCCATGCTGGAGTGGGCCCGTGGCGGAGAGATCACCATCGCCGTGCCGCCCGAGCAGGCCCGCCGGCTGACGGTACGCACCGAGCAGGAGATGGGCTCGGTGATCGCGCAGGCCGACGTGGACCAGTTGATCGCCCGGGTGTCCGACGGGGCGATCATCCTGCGCGGCGCGGCCCGCCGCGTCGAGGCCCACACAGTCGACGGCGAGATCGTCTCGCGCGACCCGATCGCGGTCACCGAAGAGTTCAGCGCCACCACATCCGACGGGGACATCACCGTCGACTTCCGCGATGCCGCCCCGCGTCGCGTCGACGCGGTGAGCCGCAACGGCGACGTGGTGATCGGGCTACCGGAGCGAGGACCGTATCTGGTGCACGCACAGTCCGGGGCGTCGACCGAGGTCCGCGTGGTCGAGACGAACGATTCCGACGTCGCTGCCGCCGAGGTCACGGTCCGCTCGGAAGATGGCGACGTGGTCGTGGAGCGTGTGGGCCCGGGGCGCGGCCGGGGCTAGGCCGGGGCCAAGCCCGTCATGATCTCGGCCACCGTCCCGGTCCGGGCCTGACGCCATCCGGTACCGGCCCACACGTTGGTGGCCTGCGGATCACCCGCAGCCGCCGAGGCCTTCCGCACCGGGCTGGTCAGGTAATGGATCTCGGGGTAGCCCAGCGGGGCCTGCGCATCGTGCTCGACGATGAAGCGATTGCGCAGCCCGCGGGCGTAGCGGCCGGAAAATGCCCGGGTGACAACGGTTTCGGTGAACTCGGGACTTTGCAGCGCGGCACGGTGGACCGGGCTGCTGCCGGCTTCGTCGGCCAGCAGGAACGCGGTACCGAGTTGGACGGCCACCGCGCCGGCGGCCAGCACACCCGCCACGTCGCCGGCGCTGACCAATCCGCCCGCCGCCACGACGGGAACGTCCACCGCGGCCAGCACCTCGGCCAGCAACTCCTCCAGCGGTTGCGATGCGGGCGCTGCGGCCGGGTCGAACGTGCCCCGGTGCCCACCCGCGGAGGGCCCCTGCACGGCGAGCACATCGACGCCGCGACCCACCGCCAACCGCGCTTCGTCCAGCGTCGTCACAGTCCCCACGGTGCTGATGCCGGCGCCGCGGAGCCGGGAGATCTCCGCCCCGCTGGGCAATCCGAAGGTGAACGAGACCACCTCGGGCCGTAGATCGAATACCGCATCCAGCTTGGCGGCCCACGCGTCGTCGTCGTAGCGCGGGTCACCCAGGGCCACGCCGTAGCGCTGCGCCTCACCGGCCAATTGCGCGGCGTAGGCCTGGATCTGTTCGGGCGTACCCGCACTGGGTTGGGGCGCGAAGAGATTCACGCCCAGCGGTCCGGTGGTCAAACCGCGCGCGGCGGTGACTCTTTCGGCAAGGCCGTCGGCGGTCAGATAGCCGGCCGCGAGGAATCCCAGCCCACCGGCATTGCTCCCCGCCGCGGCCAGTTCCGGGGTCGAGGGGCCACCGGCCATCGGCGCCACGACCACCGGACGCCGCAGCCCGCGAATATCGAATGTGCCCATCACCGCACCGCCTTCCCGAACAACAGCACGTCCTGTGGTTCGTCACTGATATTGGGGAACATCGCGTACCGCGCGAGCCTTCCCTCCAGTGACAGACCACACCGCCGCAGCACCCCGGCAGAGCCCGCGTTGTCGGCATGGCAGTACGCCGTGACCCGGTACACCGTGGGATCGGACTGCAGATCGGCCAGCATCAACGAAACCGCTTCCGACATCAGGCCGCGCCCCCACCACTGCCGGGCCAGGCAGTAGCCGAGTTCCACCGCGTACGGCTGCGGGCGTCGCCGCGCGCACAGCCCGGCCACCTCGCCGTCGGCTTCGATCAGCCAGGTCTGCTCGTCACCGACGTTGAACAGAGTGGTGATGACGCGGCGCGTTTCGGTGACGCCGGAATGGGGGCGCCAGGACAGGTACCGCGTCACCTCGGGATCGGAGGCGACACGGGTGTACAGGGCCTCGGCATCGTCGACGACCGGCGGGCGTAGCCGCACCTGTGGCCCGGCCAGGATCTGGGTGTTGGGCATGACCCCATCCTGCACCGTCGCGGGCGCGCCGGGCCGACACGGCACCTCGCGATGTCGCCCGTCAGCCTCACCGGTGCTGCCATTTGTCGCATGACAATGTCGTCGAATCCGCAGTGGTGCAGAACAATTGCCTACCAACGGCACTCGCCGGCGCCGGAAATTGGTGCACGGTCAGCGCGCGGCGTCGACTTAAGATGGGGACGTGGGGTTGACACTGGGGGTAGATCCGACCGCGTTGCAGGTCGCAGCGACCGATATTCATCAGGTGGGAGCCGACATTCCCGAACTCACGGTCAGCTCGGCGTTGGGTAGCACGGGCGCAGCGTTGTCCACGCTGGCCACCGGCGAGGCCTGTCAGCGGGCAGCGACGGTGGTCGAATCGGCCTGTCACCGCTTGTCGGGCGAGCTCACCGAGTTGTCCACGAAGTTGCGCACCGCGGCCCAGATGTACACCGACGCCGACGGTCAATCGGGTGCCGCCCTCGACAAGACGATGCATCGGTGACCGTCACCGTTTCCGCGGTCCAGAATTCACATCCCGAGCAGCTGACGGAAGCCGCACAACACGCGGGGCAGTCGGCGGCTCGGGTCGATCAGCAGGTCGCGGCGCTTCGCGCGAGTCTCGCCCGATTGGGGGCAAGCTGGCGCGGCGACGCTTACGGAGCTGCGTCCGCCACCACCGAACAACGTATCGCCGAGCACGTGAAAATGGCCGAGACCCTGCACCGGATGGAGTCGGTGCTTGCCGGCGGAGGCAGTCAGCTGGCCGCCTCGCGTACCAACGTGGTGACGCTGGTCGATCAGCTCAAGAACCAGGGCTGGCAGGTGGCGGATGACGGCACGGTGTCGATCCGCCCCGGCAGCGCCCTGGAGCAGTTCGCAAAACTCAACCCGGTCAATGGGATACGACTCCAGACGCTCGCTGCTGATGCCTCGGTCCGGATGAAGACCATGCTCGCCGAGTTCGACACTCAGGATCGCGTGCTTGCCAAGGCGATCCAGGCAGCAAGTTCCGATGTCAGCGGCCCGGGCGATGTCGGTGGTCCGGGCGATGAGGCCGGTGATCCGGCGAAGCGCAAATGGACCGACGAGGACTTGTTTCCGCACGACCCGACGGCCGCCGATATCCAGCAGGACCAGATCGGTGACTGCTATCTCGATTCGACGTTGGGCGCCGTCGCCAACGCCAACCCGCAGAAGATCAAGGACCGCATCAAATACGACGACGGCTCGGGCAATTTCGACGTCACGCTGTGGGACGGCCACGAGTGGAAACACATCACCGTCACGCAAGACGACATCAACACCAACATCGACAAGCACGGCGCCAGCCGACTCGACAACGGTGATCCCAACGCCCCGCTGTGGCCGGCCGTCATGGAGTCGGCGTACGCGAAGCTCAAGGCTCCGGGGGCCAATATGAACGACGCGCTCGACACGATCGGCAAGGGCGGTCAGACCAAGGACGCCTTGGAAGCGGTGACCGGCAACCGTGGCGACACCTTGGTTCCCGCAGATGCCTGGCGCACCGGCGAGCACATCGACTCCAGGATCACCGAGGCACTGGCCAACCATCAGCCGGTCACCCTGTCCACCGGCTCAGACGCTGGGCCGCTGGTGCACAATCACGCATATATCGTCGAGAGCATCAGTGGCACCGGTAACGACGCCACGGTGACCCTGCGCAACCCATGGGAATCCAATCCGAACGGAGGAGGGCCGCTGATCACCATCCCGATGAGCGTCTTGATGGGATCCGGAACCCCGAGGTGGGGCGACCACCCGGTCAGCGGCATCAACATAGGCAACATGTGATGAGGGCACCGATGATCGTCTGGGTTTTGGTCGTGTTGGTCGTCGTCGCCGTCACGGGCGGCGGCTATGTCTTCTATCAGTACCGGGCCGCGCAGAAGTCGGAGCTCGCCGACATCCCGCCCTACATGATGACCCAGCAGTCGTATCCGATCGATTCGGTGCCGCCGGCGGCACGGACAGCGGCCGAGGACGCGCTGCGGACCTTCGTCGCCGGCATCGAGCCGGACTTCACTCTCGTCGGGGAGCGGTTCTTCGCGGCCAAGGGACATGTCATCGGAGATGCACTGCGGCACAGCGTAAACGACCATCTCACCGAGGTATCGAGCTACCAGCTGGACAGTCAGGGCGACAGCTCGAACTTCTACATGGTGTGGCGGCGCGGCGGCCGACTACAGCGCCTGTTCTCCGATCACCGGATCGTGGCGGCCGTATTGGACGCGCCGGTGGAGTCGGGCACCGCCGACGGGCAGATCTACATCTACGGGTACTTCGAGTTGGCGCCGCGCTGACGTGAACGTGCCGCCTCGCACCGTTGCCGGGGCCACCGTACAGCGGTTTACTGGACTGATATGGCAATCACCTTCAACCACTTAATGGGCAGATACCCCCGCAATGGGTTGCGACGTGTCGCGCCTGCTAGTCGTGCACCACACGCCGTCACCACACTGCCGGGAGATGTTCGAGGCAGTCTTGCCTGGCTGCGGCCGACCTGAGATTGAGGACGCCGAGGCCAGCCCAAGAAGGTGGACCTGGAGCGGTGTTGGGAACGGGGGCACGGTTGCCGGGCGAGTCATGCTCCAATAGCGAGATTCCGGACTCAGTCCCAGCCCCATTTCTCCACGAGCGATGGATCTATGTCCGTTTCCAGTAGGGTCGCGTGCTGTTCTAGGTCGTGCGCGATGTTGCATTCATGCGCGTCAGCGTCAAAAGGCACCCCGAGGTGCGAATGGCAGTCATCAACCAGGCTGCACAGTTGGTTCAGAATCATCTCACTGGCGGTCAGGACATCGTGTTCGGTACTCAACTTGGGCTCGCGATACACACGCCGAACGCCAAGCTGTTCTCCGATAAATGGCCGATCGGCACGAACGAACATCGAAGCGGAACCGCTGTTCGCGACGCGATCGATCAGGATATGACTGGGCTCGTCAGTTTTGAGTTCGGTGCTGAGCGCGAGTTTTAGGCGACGGTATGCGAAGAGTCCAACCTCAACCTGGCTGGAGCGAATCAGGCTTCCCTGATGGATTACGAAGTTGCGGGCAACATTGAACTGGGAGAATAATTCGTCAGCCAGTACGCGACCCACACGCTCGCGACGCCACGCGTTCTCGCCTTCCTTTTCCATGTCCAGTCGTACCATCTCCAGCGCAGATTTCGAACTGGCAAGGAACGCGTTTGCGGAGTATCTGAACGGAGCAGGGTGATGATAGGCGGCGATCATCTGATGGAGCTGGAAGTGACATTCAAATAGACGGTCATGCGTCAGCACAAGCGGGCATGATCGCAGGTTAGTCTCTGAATCGTCGTCTGCTGTCACCAGGCCACGTTAGCGTTGGTCCGACTTTCGAGATGCAGGGGTCAACCGAGCGCGCGCCCTTTAGCACTTATCGGTCGGATACCTCGCTATTACTGGCGGGCGACCGTGAGAACCCCAACCTTGTTCAGGTTCCTCGGACACCGAAATACAGGGTCAGATCGGGGTGAGATTCCCCTCGTATCCAGCATGCGTTTCCACTGGTAGACCTTTGTTTAGGTGTCATCGACCAAAGGAGAAGTCCCTATGACAGATTCGTTCCGCCGAGTGCCGTATGCGCCCGACCCGAATGCCGAGCCGTATCACGCGGCTCACTCACACGCGCAGAGCAAGGGCTCGAACCATCCCGCCAAGTTCGCGTGGTGGTACGTGGACAACTACGCGGGCAAGCTGAACGTGCCAGACGCCTGGCAGCGCGCAGCCGAGGAGGTGAAGGCAACCTAGTGGCACGGCTGGCTCATCGTCCATCACACCCCGTCGCCGCACTGCCAGGAGATGTTCGAGGTGGTCGTGGCTGGGGCGACCGACCGGACATCGAAATGAGGCGTGCTGGAACCTCGACGCGACCCGTCGCTGCGACACCGATGGAAACGTGAGGACTGGGCAGTCTTAGCCGCCGGTCATCAGGTTGCCGCCTGCACCGCCCAGTGCCCCGATTGCCACCTGGGACAGCGCGCCGGTCAGCCAGAGCCCCACCTGCTTAGCGCGGCTCCGCTCCTCGTCGGGGCGCGACTCGTCGGCGGCAGCGGCTTGGAATGCGGCGATCAGCCGTTCGACTTGGCTCTCAGGTGTCGGCCACTGCCCGGCGACTCGTAGGGCGGCACTGGTCGGCTTGCCGACCCAGAGGATATCGCTGCTGCTGCCCGTCCCTTGGCCCTCCTCGAAGTAGGGCTCGGTGTACAGGGCACGGAGCGCGCGCTGGACCGTCTCCTCATCGAAGCCGGTGCTCGCCTCGATCTCTGATGGGCGCGGCGGCTCCCCGTTTTCCTCGTATAGCTCGACGGCGGCTTTGAGTACGGGCAAATCGCGCGACTCCCAGGTGACTGGCATGTGCAGCAGTATGCAGGAGCCCACCGACGGCCCCACAGGTTTGGCGCGGACGGGGGTCAGTTGGTTGGCTGGCCACCCGAGGACGGTTCGCCCTCCACAGCCTCGGCGGTATCGGTGCTGACGCCGAGTGCTTGATGCGGCGATTTCCAGACCTCGGGGTCGAATGCCGACGGCCCGACGGTGGTCAGGTCGCTCGGCACTGGTGCACCAACATCGGATACCCGCACGATCACCGGCTCATCGACCGTCGTAGTTGTCACCACCACGTCATCACTCAACACGTTGGGATCGACCGTCAGCAGCCCTTTTTCGATGAGCCCGTCAATCATGATCTGGGTGAAGATCACGCGGTCACAGATGCGTGCAATGCCGGGAGCGGCGGCGTAGTAGCGCTGGTTGATATCGAGGTCACGGATCACAGGCGACCGCCGCGCCTTCGCGTGGATTACGTCGCCGTACAGCCAGGCGTACATCAGTTTGCGGTCGGTGATTCTGCCGTTGGGCGTCTCCACCCAATACGCCTGCGCCTCGAGGTTGGCATCGACAACCTGGGCCCAATACTGACGCCACCAGGCTGGGTCGATTTCCTCGTTGAGTGTGTCGGTCCCGACAAGCTCTTCAAGGGCATCGAGCGCCTTCGCGTAGTAGATGGGCTCCCCGCTCAAGATCAGCGGGCGCACCCGACTCGCCAGCGACTCCAACGCCTCCTCGCTTGGGTACTCGACCCGTTTGCGGTAGGTCTCCTCGCCAGTCTTGGTGTTGACGGTCACCAAGATGGTGGTCTCCCCCGCGTGCAGCTTCCTCATTAGTTCGGCCTGTTCACGGATCAGGGAGTGCGCGATGACACGCCGCGACCGGAGGATGAACCCTTCGATGACGGATTGCGGAGTCGGGTTGGACGCCATGACCGCACTCTAGGGCCGTCCACCGACATCGGTGGCGTTCGGCGAAAACTGCGCCTCCGTGCGCTACGCACGCGCACGAACGGCACCGGGTTGGTGTGGTTGGACCCGCAGCCGGTTACGGTGCGCCACAGCGCCATACAGCCGCGAAACGCTCCTGGCTACGAGTGATGCGGGCAGTCGCCGCCCTCTAGCGCCGCCTTCATGGCCGGATCGGTGGCGTGGAGCGACGGCACCCACTGCCCACACTCGTCGCAGTCGGTCATCCCGCCGAGGGCGACCACGCCGTGGTGGTGCAGCACCGCCAGGCGGTCGGTCACGTGGCGCACCGCGTACCCGGCCTCGATGTCGGTCAGCGGTTGCGGTGGTGCGGCCAGGATCGCGCGCAGCTCGGCGCGGGCGGCACGGGCCGCTCGGCCGTCGGGGTCGGCGTAGACGCAGCCCCGCACCCGGCAGGCCGGGCGGTCAAAGGCCGGGCGGCAGCGGCGTAATGCGGTGGCGGTCATGAGGTCCGTCGATTCACGTTGCGCGCCCAGGGATTGAGCTGGCGAACCTGGCCGCCGGTGTGGCTGCCCAGGCTCGCGCTCAACGGCGTAGCGATGGTGACCTGAGCACCGGCGGCGTGGACCAGCACGTCGTGCGCCACCACGACGGCGGCCAGTGAGTCGGGCTGGTGCTGCCCGGCCTGCCAGGACACCGCCGCCTGCTCCAGCGCGGGCAGGTGCCCGGCGATGCGGGCCGTGCCCACCTCCAAGCCCTGCAACAGCGCCGCCGAGCGCGCCATGGCGTCACCGCCACCGCGACCGGACCCCTTGGGCGGCCAGGAGGTAACGCGCACCGGGTGGCCCAGCCGCGCACGTTTCAACGCCTCGGTGACCACGCGGGTGTACGTCTCGCGCGCGGCGAAGCCCTCGACGGCGATTTCGGACGCGCCCACATCCCCGGCCAGCTGCACCGCCTCGCGCGCCCACTGGTCGCTGGTCATCGGTGCGGACTTGTCCGCAATGACGGCCACCACGCCCTCGGCGGTGATGCTGGCCGCGACCAGGCCGCAGCTGTCGCCGCTGCCGCTATCGCTGGGGTCCACGCCCACCACGGTCTTGATGGGTGCCAGAGGTGCCGCTGGCAGCCGCCAGGTGTCCAGCCAGGCCGACTTGATCAAGCCGCCCTCCGGTGTGCTCGGCACACCGAGGTACATGGCGGCCCACACCCGTTCACCGACACCGCGCCGGATTTCGGCGAAGTCCTCTGCGGTGCGCCCGATAGCCGACACCATGGCCGTGCCGGTGTGCTCCCGTTCCAGCGCGTCAGGAACGCCGGCAGTCGATACCGCAGGGATGTTGATGTGGACCCACCGGCTGCCGGGCTCGGCCAGCAGCGACCCGGCGATGTCGTCCTCATGCCATCGGGTCAGCACCACGATGGCGCTGCCGCCGGGCATCAGGCGGGTGAGCAACGAGGCGCGGAACTCGTTGACCAGCCGCCGCCGGTACGCCGCAGAGTCAGCCTCCTGGGCACCCTTCACCGGGTCATCCACGATCAGCAGGTCCGAGCCGAACCCCGTGGCGCTGGACAGGATTCCACCGGCGAGCATTCCCCCGCGGTGGCCCTCGACGCGCCAGCGCCCGACCGCCTTCTTGTCGGCGGCCAGTGCGATGCCCACCAGCTCGGGGTTGTCGGCCACCAGGCGGCGCGCAGCCGCGGAATGTTCCTCGGCCAGGTCATCGCCGTAGGACTTAACGATGACCTCGGTGTCGGGGTTGCGCATCAGAGCCCACACCGGCAGCACTTGGGAGACCAGCACCGACTTGCCGGTGCGCGGTGGCGTCGTCAACACCACGCGGGCGTTGGGCTCCTCCACTGCCCGCGCGAGCTCGTCGCTGATGAGTTGGATGGTCGGGGTCACGTGGTAACCCGGGATCAGCATGGTGGCCAGCTCGGCCGGGCTGGTTGGCCGTCGCCGGGCGCGCCGGGTGGCCAGCACGCCCGCGGCGGTCAGGGTGGCCAGGTGATCGGCGGTCATCACAGCGCCCGAAAGTCGCGCGGGCGGCGTTCGGGGCCAGGCGCATTCGCGCCGTGCTCCAGCGAGACGTAGTTCATGCCGCCGATCTTGACGACGTATACGGCACGGCTCTCGAACAGCCGGGTCAGTGCGCGGGTGTGCTGCCACCACAGCCCCGGCAACCCGGGGCGAATGGAGCGCCATGCCACCAGCTCGGTGCCGGTCGGGGTCAGGGCGGCCAGTATGGCGCTGTCAATTTCGTGGTCAGGGGCCTCGACGGGTGCAGCGGTGGTCATGGTGTCTCCTCGGTCGGTGTCGTTGGTATCGGTTGGTGTGGAACCGGATTGGTATGCACCGCCCTGCCGAGGCTCAGGGCGATGCGGTGGCGGGCTAGAAGCGCATGAGCGGCACCGTCCCGCCGATGGTGAACGAACCCGGTGCGCTGCCGCTGCGGATCACCGCCAGGCCATGGGCGGCGTTCTCCTCGGTCAGGCCGAGCGCGGCTAGCACGTGCTCGTGGTGGATTTCGCCCAGCTTGAACAGCTGGCCCGCCAAGCGAATCACCGACGGCCAGCAGCGTTCCAGCAAGTTGGTCAGGTTCGGGTCCACCGCGTGATGTCCCCCACCCGCCTCCATCAGCTTGCGGTCCTCCGGTGACGCAGCGGCCAGTGTGGCCGCCAGGTCGTGGTGCGTCGGACGGCCACCAACCCGCCACCGCGCATCCGACCACGGGCCTGCGTAGCCCACCGAGGCGTTGCGGTCAGGGCTCATGGAGGCGAACGCGGTCCGACCCTGGAGGGGCACCACCTTGCCGGGCCGGGTCACGAAGGCGTTGCGCACCCGGCCGCCCATCAGCGCCGCGGTGACCGCGTGGGCCGACTCGTGTACGCCGCCGTCCAGTTCGGCGAGCTCGGCGGCAGTGGCCTTAGCGGCGACGTCAAGTCGGGTGATGACGCGCGGCGTCGCGGTGGTGGTGCTCATCGGGTGCCCTGCTGTGCACGGCCTGTCCGCGCTTGTGCCGGTGGCCGATTGGCCTCGGCAATGTGAGCACGGGCGGGGGTCGGCGCTGGGTAGCTGCCTTCCGGCACCCCTTGAGGTGTCGGGTGGCCGTCACGAGCGGTCGCCATGGTGATCCCTTCTGGTTGTTGGTGATCGGTGAATCGGTAGCCGTGGTGGTGACGCGGCCCGCAGCCAGTCCGTCACCACCAGCGGCAGCCGTCTTTACGGGCCGATGGCTACAGCCCCGATAGTGGCCTCGTAGGCCACCACCAGCGAGCGTTCGGCCACCGCCGCGAACAGGTTGTGTTCCAGCTTCTTGGTCTCGCGCACCACCGCCTGGTCGCGCCACCCGTACGTCGGGCTGGTGGCCACCAGGGCCTCGCCCAGGCCGTCGGTGTACCCACCACCGAACACCCACGTGTGCCCGAGCGGGGTGGTCAGCTTGGCACCGTTGTAGCGCACCAGGTTTGCCTGCGATGCCGCCGCCGCCAGCCCCGCGCTGGCGTGGATGTAACCGAGGGTGCTGGTGACGGCCAGCTTGGCCTCCAGCGCGCCCACAGCGGCCACAATGTCGGCCACCGCGGTGGGTGTGCCCGCGTCATCCAGTAGCCGGTCGGCGAACTCGCGCTCGACTGCGATCTGTTCGCGCAGCCGTAGGGTCTGGGCCACCCGGGCGCGTACCTCGGCCTGGCTCGGTTCGGTCAGGTCGCATTCGTCATAGGCCCACACGGTGATGGGCTGGAACGTGTCCAGGATTGCCGGGCGCACACCGTCCTTCACGTCGGCCTCGGTCAGGTCATCCGGCGAAGCGCACCAATCGGCAGCCCACACACCGAAAGCCGCGTCACCGCCGAAGTTGTGCACCCACATGTCCACCCCGGCCAGCAGGAACCGCGACGGCTCCCCCTCGGCGGTTTCGGTCCAGCTGGTGGCCGCGTAGAGGGCCTGCGGTGACGGGTTGAGCAGCGGTGCCTCGAACTGCACTGGCAGCGGCCCGCTCTCGGTGGTCAGGGTGCCCAGCCGGGGCGTCGCGCTGTTGGTCGCCGGAATGCTGGTGACGCGGGCGGGATCGCCGATCAGTGTTCCGAGGGTCATCGTCGTGCCTCCTTGGTAGTGCTGTCCTTGGGCCAGCCGAACACTGGCCGTGTGCGCTGTGGTGGCCGGTGGAGCCCGATAGCCACCTCCACGCAGCCCGAGCAGCGCCAGGCGTGGTGTGAGCCCTTCCAGGTGCGGCTGGGACCGCCACAGTCAGGGCAGGTGCCTGGTGTGCTGCGCCGGGCGAACTCGCTCACCGCTCAGACCGCCCCGAGCTTGGCCAGGACGCGCTGCTGGCGCTCAGCGTCGGCCTTGGCTTTCAGATGGGCGTTGAACTCAGCCATGGACGGAAGGGACTGGCGGGCACGCGCCTTCGGCACCCGGCGCGTCAGGTCCAGCACCGCCCCGTCCAAGGCGCGCAACGCCCGCTCGATGCGTTCGGAGGCAGATGGGTTGCCTCGCAAGGCATCAGCACGCGGGGGCTGTGCACGGCCCAGCAGTGCGGCCAGGTCACCGGAGTAGGGCGCGACCCACTCGGCCAGCATCGTGGCCCAGCCGCCCGACACGATCTGCTCGTCGGTGATGGCCGGTGCCTGCGGGCGCACCGCCAGGTCGGCGGCCAGCTGACGGGTACGGGCAGCGTCGGCGGCGTGCCGGTCGCCCGCGATCATCCCGACCGCGGTGCTCAGCACCTCGTGCACCGCATCGGCCACCGCCTCTACATCGCTGCGCAGCGCCAGCGGATTGGCCAGGCTGGACACCTCCTGAGCGGCGGGCCCACAGACCGCGGTCACCTCGGCCGCCAGGTTGAACGTGCCCGCGAGGTGCACCGGCAGACGCTTGCGTCGCCGCTCGCGCTGCTCGGCCTGGCTCGCTCGAGCCTTGGGTGCCTTGGCGATAACGGGGGCCAGCGGTGGCACCGGCGGCAGACCTGGACGGGCGTTGAGCCGCTTCATCGGGTCACCCCCTGGCGCAGCTGGGAAACGAGGCGGTCAACGCCCGGGACGGACAGCTCCCCGGCGTCGCGCTCGATGGCCTTGCGGGCGCGGTGATATGCGAGGCCCTGGCGGCATTCGATGACGCGGGGGTCGGTCTCGGGTGCGCCGCGGGCCTTGAGGCTGGCCAGCAGCGCCGACCAGCTCGACGCCGACCGGCTGGCCGGGTCCACGGTGGTTGCGGGTGTGCTCATGGCCGTAACCGTACGGCCGAACGGTGCAACGCTTCGGGGTCCAACGCACGTGCGGCGTTTCGCCAATGCCGCCACTGTGACGTGTTGTGCTGCAACAGGTTTAGCAAGGTAACCCGGTGGCTGGCAGTGGCCTCGGTGGTCGATCATGGCCGCTACCAGGGCAGTTAGCTAGGGCAATACCGCCGTGTTGCCGTGTTGTGGTGCACGGCAATGTATTGAGCCCACTGCGCGCATGCCCAGCGCATCGGATGATTCACTGCCCCTGTGGCAGAAACCGAGGAGGAGCGCACCCCGCCGTCACGATGGCTAGCCAAGTGGGTGCGCGAGGAGAAGTTTTGGCAGGACATAACGACGCGCACACTGTCCGCCTTGATTGTGGTGTTGCTGGGTTACGTCTACGCGATCCTCGCGGGCTACGTTGGCGCGCCCAACGTGCCGCGCCTGGTAGCGGCCGCAGTACTGGTCACTTTGACCGCCGCATTGTCAATTGCCTACACCGTGTACGCGGTACGCAGTTGGAAGAACCCGGGCAGTTGGCCATTGCCATTGGGAAAAGTGGTGGCGTTTTTAGCGCCCTACGCTGTGTTGCTCGCGGTTGTCGCCCTTGCCGCCGCCTACTGGCTGCTGCAATCCATGTGAAGTTGAGCGGGCGTCATCGCGCGGCCTCCTTGTCAGCCAGCGTGCGGTACAGCGTGGCCCGACTGACGCCGAGGGTCTGGGCGATCACCGGCACCGACTCGCCGCTGGCGCGCATCCGCTCAGCCAGGGCGAGCTGGTCGGCGTCGAGCTTCTTGGGCCGACCGATGTTGCCGCCGCGCGCCTTTCGCGCCGCCTTCGCCGCCGCCACACGCTCGCGCTGTAGCTCCAGCTCCAGCTCGGCCAGGCTGGCGAGCACACCGGCCACCATGCGCCCGGTGGCGTTGGAGGTGTCAATGCCCTCGCGCAGGCTGCGCAGCACGATGCCGCGCTGGCCGAGGTCGCGGATGGTGGTCATGACCTCGGCGGCGTTGCGGCCCAGGCGATCAATGCCGGTCACCACGATGGTGTCGCCCTCGCGGGCGTAGTCCAGCAGGCCAGCCAGGCCCGGCCGCTGCTCGCGGGTGGAGGTGCCGGTGAGCTTGTCGCTGTACATGCGGTCGGCGTGCACGCCAGCGGCGGCCAGGGCGTCGTGCTGCTGGTCCAGGGATTGGTGCCCGGTACTCACGCGGGCGTATCCGAGCAACTGGCCGGTGGTGGAGGTCGTAGCGGTCATGTGGCGGTGTCCTGTCTCAAAAATTGCCGTATATGAATAAAGATACGCGACAACTTTTAAGACAGACACCCAGGCGCGACGCCTTGAACTGGAGCGGCTACAGCTTGCGTCTCAGAACCAAAGTTCTGAGACAGCCCCTATTGGCCGGGCAGACCGCGACCGCGCGCCAGCACGGTGCCGCCGAACCGAGGGCCACGCTCGGCGGTGTGGGCGGCGCACCCACAGCCAGGGGCGGCGTGGGGTGCCGGGGCCGTGTCAGCCGCCAGCTCCCCCGCCTCGGCGTCGGCATCAGCTGGCACGGCGTCGTTTTCGGCGCTGTGCGGCTCCAGGGCCGCCGAATCGGCCTCGGTCACGACATCGGCACCCGCTGGCGGCTCTGCGCCGCCCTGGCCGTCCACAGCGGTGGAATCGGTAGCGGCATCGGCACCCTCGCGGCGGCGTTGAACGACGGCCCATTCGGACAGCTCATCGGTCGGGATGCCGCCCGCCGCGATCATCTGGCGCGCGATGTGCAGCTGTAGGGCGAACAGCGGATCGTCGGGCCCGACCACGGTGCCCATCAGCTCCTTGCACGCCGCAGCCAGCTGCACATCGAGCTGCGCCGGGTCCAGGCGGCCCTCGGCGGCGTCGCGCGCAATCGAGGCCGCCGCCTTCACTACATCCTCGGGTGTGCTGATCGCTGTCATGCCGGGACTACCTCCGCTTCGATGATGGCGTTGGCAGGCAACGCCTGTTGTGGTGGCCGCTGGGCGACCAGAGCCAGCAGCTCGGCCTCCATGCGGTCAATGATGGCCACCGCGTCGGTGGTCACGTTCACGTCCACCTGCTGGCGCTCGGGCGCGTAGACGCCCGCCAGCTTGGCGCGTTCGGACACGATGCCGCGCAGCTCCTTGCTGTACCGCAGCGCGGTGTCGTCGTCGCCGTTCTGGAGCGCGAGCAGGTACCGCGTGAAGTCATTGCGCTGCAATAGTTGCAGCGCCGTGTCGTGCTTGGCGCGGGCCTGCTCAACAGTTTCGGGCGGCGTGCGGTCGTGCAGCCGCTTCACCGCCTGGCTGGCCGCCTGGCGGCTGCGGTAGCCGAGAGCGTCGGCAATCTCCTGCCACGTGGCACCTGTGGCGCTCATACGCGCGGCCTGCTCGGCGCGGTGGCGGCTGTCCAGTCGGTTGGTCACGTCAACATCCTGTCAACGGACAGTGCAGGCGGTGCGCTGCCGCGCCGTCTCCACAGCTCTACCGCCACACCAACGTTCGGCCCTCGTTGGTGGCCAGCAAAACGGTGGGACGTGGGACGGTGGGACACCCCCGGTGTCGCGTGCGCCGTCCCACCGACCGTCACGCACAATGCCGCCATCGCTCTGACCAGTACTTTTATGTTTGTGATGTGGATCGTATAGAGCGCGCGCGCGAGGGGGTCCGTGGGACGCGTCCCACCGTCCCACGCCTTACGGGGTGGGACGGGTGGGCGCAAACACCCCACGCCAACTGACGCGATCACACCTTCACCACGGTGTCGGCGTCCTTGTCGTAAACGATCGCGCCGTTGTGCGCCAGCCGGTCCCGCGCGAGGTCGGCCAGTGCCCGCTTGGTGCTGCGGAACTTGTGGCGTATCCCGTTACGCCCGCTCCACTTCATCGGCTCACCCGCGCCTTCGAGGTGGCGCACGATGTCCGCGCCGAGGTCATCCAGGGCGGTGTCACGGTCGGCCACTGCCGCGGCGGTGGCCACCTGCTCGCTGATGCGTGCCTCGGCCTGGCGCTCGCGCTCGCTGCTCTCGCGTTCCCACCGCCATTCCATGGCGGCGTGGTGTAGCCGAGCTGAGGTATCCAGCACCACCTCGGCAAGCGCCACGTCCTCGGCGTGGATTTCGGTGCGCCCCGGGTCGCACAGGACCACCAGCAAGGCCGCACAGCGCGCAGCCAGTGCCGGGCGGTGCGCCTGCAACGGGTCGCTGTCGCTGGTGCCCTCACCGCGGGCGCGTGCCAACGCTTCTCGCCGCGCACGGGCGCGCAGCTCGGCGTCATAGTGCAGCACGCCGACCGGCATCTTGACCTCCAGCGCACCGGGCTCCTCCCCCGCCTCGTCGGGGATGGCCGGGTCGGTGGCCGAGAAGTACACGAACCGCTGCGGGGTGCCGTACTCCAGCTGTTCGGGCGTGGACAGCGCCGCCACCGCCTCCAGCTGGAACCCCACGCATAGGCCCAGGGTGTAGTCGCGCACCTGCCGCGTGCGGTCCGCAGAGGCGTTCTGCTGGCCCAGCACCGCGCCGGTCCACCCCACCCGCAGCGTCGGGCCGATGTCCTGGCCGCGCTTGTTGTCCAAGATCCCGGCCACCAGCGCCGCGCCCTCATCGCAGTAGAACAGCACCTTGCGCCGGACCTGTTCGCGGCGCTTGTTTTTGGGGTCGAGCAGGTCCACCACGGTGCCCATGTACGCCTCCGCGACGCCGGGACCGGACCCCACGGGCAGCTCAGGCGGGCACTCGTCGCTGGCCGCCAACAGCCCCGCCGTCATGGGGTCGGGGAACACGAGGTCGAGCAGGTCAGCCGATGCCTGGTAGGCCGAGGACTTGCCGGTGCCCGCCGACCCGACCAGCCCGGCAAACATGTTGAGCGGCAACGGACGCTTGACGCCGGTGTTGACGCGCACCGAGGGGTCCAGGTTCGCCGACAGCCGCGCCAGCACCGAGCCGAGCACCGCATCAGCCGAGTTCACGCCGTGGTGGGCGTACCGGCGAATCTGGCTCAGCACCGGGTGCGCCTCCCAGAAGTCCTCGGGCAGGTTCAGGCTGGCGGGGCTCTCGTGGCCCGGCACGTCGGCGGCCTCGCCGAACGCGAACTCCGACGTAGCGGCGTGCAGGTCCAGCGCGCTCATGGTGGCTCCCATGTCGTTGTTGAAGTGGATGGCCGCCACAGCACGCAACCGGGTCAAGTGCGCCCCGTGCGTGGCCACCACAGCGTCAAACGGCTCGATGTCGTGATCGGTCCACACGTGCAGGCACGGGTCCGCGGAATCGGCCACCGCACAGCCCGGTTCGTGGGCTGTGGCGCTCTTGGCGCTGGCGTGCAGGCCCGGCGCGGTCCAGGTGTCGCACCCGCAGCTGTCGGCCTTGCCGGTGGCGGTCCACCCCGTGCCGCCGAGGATGTCGGCCCACGTCACCGACGCGCCCCACGTGGTCACGGCGTCACCGCTGGCGCTGGCGTGCTGCTGGCGCAACGCGGCTCGCTCGGCGCGGGCCTGGCCCTCGGTGGTGATGTAATCCAGCAGCCAGCGGGGCACCTCGTGCACCTCGCCCGTGGCCGCGTAGGCCCCTTCTTCCCGCACGCTGGGCGGCATCAGCACGTACCGGCCAGCACCCCACAGCACCGCGTAGCCGCCGTCAGGGTCGGTAATCGCGCCCAGATTGGTTGGCAGCTCTACGTCGTCGGGCACGGCGAAGTAGTAATGCCCGCCATCCTTGTGCACCATCTCGCCGTCGGCGTTGGCCTGGCCCGGCGAGCGCACAGTGGGCTCGGTGCCGGTCGGTGCGCCCGCCCGGGCAAGGAATGCGGCCAGCTGGTCGGCGGTGTCGCAGTCCACCACGACCAGGCGGCTGCGCCCAACGGACAGCGCCACATTCACCGGCACGCCTTCGGGGTGCTGATCGGCGAATATGCGGGTGTACTCGTCCAGGTAGCCACCTAGCACCGCGGTGTCGGTGGTCGCCAGATGCACACCGGCCGCTGATTTCACCTTGGCCCAGTTGCGATTACCGGCGTCCTTGGCGGCAGCCTGGGCGGCGGCGTCATCAGCGGACCGCACACGCGAGGTGCGCATGTCGGCAGGCATCTTGCTGGCGGGGTAGACCAGCAGCGGCGCGCAGCGCGCCTCGGTGAGCGAGTGCAGGTATCCACGCACGCCGTCGTGGTCGGTGGCCTCGGGTGCGTGGGCCAGCAGCGCCGTCAACGACGCCGCCCGTGTGCCCACGGGATTGATAGTCTTCACTTGTCTCGGTTCCTTTTGGTCGAGGTAATCGGGTGTCGTTGGTGGCGGGCCACCGGGGACCATCGCGTCGAGGCCATCGCGCGCCCCCGGTTGGCCCGCCTTACGTCTATGGCGGCATCGGATCGGTTGGCCCTTGGCCTATTTGATCGGCTCGGGGTGCACGGTCTTGGGCCGTCATGCGGCACCTGCCGATACGCGGGCGGTGTTGGCCAGGGCCAGAAGCAATTCACCGGCGCGGCGTAGGTCGTCGGCACTGAACTTCGCCACCTGGGCGGCCACCCAGTCGGGGTCGGTACCGGCGACGGTGTTGGTGGCCGGGGTGCCCGAGACGTTGCGGGCGCGCAGCCAGGCATCCACCTCGTCGGGTAGGAACTTGACCCGACGCGACAAGCGGTGGGCGGGTAGGCCCTCCTCCTTCATGAGGCGGCGCACGGTGGGGATGGTTAGGCCCAGGCGTTCAGCGACGCCGGGGTAATCGAGATAGGGCGTTGTGGGGGCGGGCATTTGCGGAACTCCGGTATCGGTGTGTTCCGCACGCTCCCCCGAGCCTGGCCACCTTCGCCCTGGCCATCAGGGTCCGCGTGCGCGGGGCACCTTGCGGTGCCGCCAGCGCGGCTAACGGGTTACCGGGTGTCGCCCGGCGCGGCCTCTAGGTCAGCCACACCGCACGTCCAGCCGGTGCGTACCGGGCTCTTGCGAAGGTCATCGTTGCCCGGTGCGTGAGGCCAAAGGTACACGCCGAGGTGCGATTGAGCGTTGGTTGAACGTGTGTTGGCGTGTCGCTAATGCCGCCGTATGACCGTATTGTGCAACGGATTCCGGTCGAGCTTGGTGGCTACGAGGTCGCCGTGGTGGACACCAGAGCGCGACGCGGGGTGACGGTGATGCCCTCCTCCTTGTTCCCGTTCCACCGCCCGCGGCCCTTGCCGACCGGCGCGACCGTGACCACCAGCACGGCGCGGATGAACTCGCGCTTCTGCTCCAGCGGCAGCGCGCGCCACGCCTTCACCGCGTCGGGGGCGGTGGCCAGCTCGCGCACGACCGGGTCGGTGAACACCGGCACCACGGCGGCCTCCAGCTCTGCGATGCGTTCACCCAGCCGGGTGGCCACCCGCGCGCCGACTTCGGCGGGCATGGACAGGTCGGCCATGCGGTCCTCAACGGCCTGCAACTGACCCTTGAGGTCGGCCAGCTCGGCCTTGGCCGCCGCCGTGGCGTCGGGTTGATCGGGTGCCGTGGCCAACGCCGCCAGCGCCTCGGGGGAGGTCAGGATGCCTTCGATGACCGCCAGCACCGCCTTGTCCACCACGGCCAGCGACCGGGCGGCGTGGCGGTGGCGGCAGGTGTAGACCACCGACCGCGAACCATCGGCCAGCTTGCCGCCGGTGTGCCGCCACATCGGCTCCTCGCACCGTGCGCAGGCGGCGATGCCCGACAACAGGTGTCGCGGCCCTGGGCCGCGCGGGGCTGAACGTCGGGCGGCGAACATGGCCACCAGGTCGGCGTGCTGGTCCTCAGTGAGGATCGGCTCCCAGGTGCCAGGGCCGGTTACCTCGCCGCGGTGTGTGCGCAGCCCGGCACTGGTCGGGTTGGTCAGCACGCGGCGCAGCTGCACGTCCGACCACTTCTGGTCTGGGTCTTGGGCGGCGATCCACGCCAGCACCGACTTGAACGAGTGCCCGTCGAGCATCCGGCGCGCGGCCTCGGCCACCAGCGGGGCACGGACAGGATCAGGCTCGCGGCCAACCGATTTCCCAGTCTGCGGGTCGCGCACGATGCGGTAGCCATAGCTCAGTTTGCCGTGAGGTTTGCCCGCGGCCAGGTTGGCGCGGTGCGCGCGCTGGATTCGCTTGCGGGCATCCTCGGCTTCGCGTTCGGCGATAAGCGCGTCCAGGCCGGTGGTGAAACGGTCGTCACCGTCGTCCAGGTCAAAGAGCTTGCCTGAGTACGACAGCATGACGCCGCGGTCGGTGCACAGCCGCCGAAGGTCCACGTAGTGGTCCAAGCTGCGACCAGCCCGCGACGGCTCCCACACCACGAGCACATCCCCCGGCCGCAGCACCTGGCCCAGGCGTGCGTACTGGGGGCGGTCTTTGGTGGCGAAACGGGTTGCGCTGCGGTCGTTGTCGGTCAGCACGTCGGCCACCGGCCAGCCCCGGCGCTCGCACTCGGCGCGGCACTCGGTCTCTTGTTCCGCGACCGAGCGGCCCTTGGCCTTGTCACTTGATACCCGCGTGTAGACCACGGCGCGCTGAATATGCTGGTCAGCGGAGGTTCTCATGAATGGCAATTTACCAACGTTTAACCACACCATCGTCGCCGCCAAGGACCGGCAGGTCTCAGCCGAGTTCTTCACCGAGTTGTTCGGCCTGCCGGGCCCGCAGGAGTTCGGTCCGTTTCTGGCCGTGACGATCAATCACGGAGTGAGCCTCGATTACGCCCAGGTCGATGCCGACGAGGAAGTCCGGCCCCAGCACTACGCATTCCTGGTGTCCGAGGACGAGTTCGACTCGATCTACGGCAAGATCCGTGACCGCGGCATGCAGCACTGGGCCGATCCGCACGGCCGGCACCCGAGCGAGATCAACCACAACGACGGCGGCCGCGGGGTGTACTTCCAGGATCCGTCCGGGCACTACCTGGAGATCATTACCCGCCCGTACGGGGGCTGAGTACCCGACCGGCGAGTATCCCGGTTCCCGCGCCCCGCAGCCGGGGCACCATGGCCGCCCGGTTACCCAGTACCGAGATCAACTCGGCTGCCCGGGCCTCGACCAACGGACCGCCATCACCGTGCGCCCAATCCGCGTCGGTCGCCACCAGTCGCAACCCACGGCTGTTCCGGTAGGCCGGCACGAATGGATTGGGAAGACTCACCTGGGCGGCGAGCACCGCGACGAGGACATCGGTCGGGATTCGTGGTTCGACATCCAGGGCATAGAGGATGTCGAGCTCATGGGTGACGTGATCACCGATCAGAAGCCGGGCCGGAAAGTACCGACCGATTCCGGCCGGACGGTCCGTGAGCGTGCGCAGTTCCGCCAACAGCCGGTCAGGGCTGCGGGCGGCGGCGCATGCCCGTGCCAGGGCGGTGTTGGCAGCGTCGAATCCGCCGCCGCGGTACATGTGCGCGGCGAGGGAGCCCATGCCGCAGCTGTAGCCGACCACCAGGTGCGCGAGCACCTCGTGGTTGGTCCACTCGGAGCACAGACTGGGTGCCGACCACTGGTCCGCCGTCAACATCTCGGCGACCGAGATGAATCGAGCATCGTTGGCCCGCAGCCGGTTACGCGCGGACATCGAGGTGCTGCGCCATGAACGCGGTCTGATCGGCCAACACCCGATCTACCAACGGTGGATGGTAGATCGCGAAGTGGTCGGAATCGTAGTGCCGGGCAACCCCCAGCGGCGCGCGTGTGGCCACCAGCGCGGCGTACGCGGGGTCCATCAGGTTCTCCCGGTCGCACACGCACACCAGCAACGGTGCCGTAACCCGCCGCGCACGGCGCAGCGCAGAGGCAAGCACCACCCCCACCATGTCCGCCGCGGCGATGCGGTTGTCGAAGCTTCCGCCCGACGGCACCGTCGAATTCCAGCCGGCCTCCGCACCGGGCGTGGTAACCATTGCGCTGCCGCCCGGCGGCCCGACGATCGGAACGTAGTGACGACCGCGCCGCCACAGCGCGCGCAGCGCGTCGACACCGATGGCCGGGCCCATCCGCAGGACAGCGGCCGGGCCGAGGCTCCGTGCGGCCGCGCGGCCGTGCACGATCGGGCATTGGACGATGGCCACGGCGATATCGGTTCGCTCCGCGGCGACCCGCACCACGTTCATGGCGCCGAGGCTGGTGCCCCACAGGCCGAGCCGGGTGGCGTCGACGTCGGGGTGCGCACGCACGTGATCGAGCGCGGCATGTACGTCCCGACATTGTCGACGTATCGAAAAGCGTTGCCGTGGCAGGCCTTCAGATGCACCGGTGTGACGGTAGTCGAAGGCCAGGGTCGCGATGCCCGACGCGGCGAAGTGTTGCTCGTACTGCGCCAGCATCATCTCGTGCGTGGCCCCGAGGCCGTGGGCCAGCACCACGGCCGGGTGTGGGCCCGGACCGGCGGGCAGGGTCAGCCACGCGGCGCAGCGCCGCGTGTCCGATACGAAATCCGAACGGGTGGTGGGGATGGTGCCGGGCATCGAGAATCTCCCTCATAAGTACGGTGTACGTATGAGCTAGACTGCGATACGTACGCCGTACTTGTCAAGGAGCTTCGATGCGCGCACGCTTCACGGTCGATGAGATCGCCTCGGCGGCACTACGAATCGTCGACGACTCCGGCCCCTCGGCGTTGAGCATGCGGGCCCTCGCGGCAGCACTGGGTACCGGGCCCATGACGATGTACAACTACGTCGCTGACAAGGAGGCACTGGAGGAACTCGTCGTCGGCGCGGTGGTCGCCGAAATCTCCGTGCCGGAAGCTACCGACGACTGGCAGCACGACGTACACGCGATTGCGACGGCGATGTGGATCGGCGTACGAGCGCATCCGGCCGCGCTCCCCCTGGTGCTCACCCGCCGCATGGCCTCGGCCACGGGCTTCGCCATCGCCGACGCACTGATCGCCGCGCTGGGACGTGCCGGACTGTCCGATGCCGACCGGCTTTCGGCATTCCACGCCGTGCTCGGCCTGGTGGTCGGATCCGCCCAGGCAGCCCTTGCGGGCCCGCTGACCGGTGAGGCACCTGAGGCGGCGGCCCAGATCGGCTCAGTGGCCGGCACCCGCTACCCGCACATCGAAGCGCTGTCCCGAGTGGCAGCAACGACGTCAGTCAACGACGACTTCGACGGCGGGGTACGGATGTTGATCGACGGCATTGCGATGCGCAGCCGCGACAGCTAGCGGTGCCCGCGCTGCTGCTCCTGATCGCGGTAGGCGTTGGCCAGCGTGTCGACGTGACCGGGCAGCGCGCCCGCCGCCACGTCGGCCAGGCTGGTCTCCTCCAGCACCGAACGCATGCTGGCCCGCAGCGCGCGCCACACGTCGGTCAGCGCCGCCGTCGGGCCGGAGTACGGCAGATCACCCAGACCGATGTCACGCACGCTGGCCAGCGGTCCGTCGATGCAGCGCAGTACGTCGGCGATGCTGATCTCGGCGGCCGGCCGGGCCAGTTCGTAGCCGCCGTCGCGGCCGCGGTGGCTGCGGACCAGCCGATCGGTACGCAGGGCTGTGAGGATGTCGACGAGAAACTGCGCGGGGATACCCTGCGCCTTGGCCAAGTCGTCGGTTTTGACCAGCTCGCCGTCGTCGACGGTGGCGAGCTGGACCATGGCTCGGACGGCATACTCCGCCTTCGCCGACATCCGCATGCCCAGGATTGTGCCAGCTCACTCATCGCCCGCACCGAAATGGTCAGCGGCGCGCCCGGTTGCCGCCGGTTCGCGGTCCACACCACTCCAAAGACCAACGCTTGCAGTGTGCAATGCTTTGCAGCGGTGTGGAGTGTTCCTGAAGGGACGGCAGTCGTGGAGTTCATCGCGTGAGGGGCCCGATTCCCTGGCGCCGCTTGACGATCAGCCTCGGCTTGGTCCTCGTCACAGCAGTCCTGAGCGCTTGCCACGCCGAATCGCCTGACCGGAGCGCAGAGGTCGCCCGCCTGGCCCGGCTGCTGGGCGAGATGCCCGGCATGCAGAAGGTCAGCCACACCGTGACAAACCGCCCGGCGCAAGGGGTGGTGCGCTTCGCCATCGACGTCCAGACCGACCCCGATATCACCGATAACCAGTTCGCGGCCGTGGTGTCCCGGTACCTGCAGGACCTCACGATGGTCAACTACGCCGGGTACCACACCGAGCTCACCGCTCACCACGGCTGGAACGTCTTCGCCGTCGACGGCGGCCGGCAGCCGATCGCCAACGATCGGCAGGTCATCACCCAGGCCCGCGATTGGGTAGCGCTGCGCCGCGAATTTCCCGCGGCCACAGTACGTTTGCGCGCCACGGTGACGCACCCCGACGGCCGCTCGACGATGCAGGAGTGGGGGCATTCCGATGTCGGTTCAATTCAGCTGGCCGATACGGCCGATTACACGGCTGTGGCCGCGACCGTCACCACCCTGAGCGAGAAGTTCCCCGGGCTGGCCGCCATGACATGGACGGTCAGCGCCGGCGACGAGTACCCTGCCGAGATCAAGAGCGCCCGCCGTTTCCCGACGGCGCAAGAGCTCGACGTCTGGAGCCGGCTCAATGCCGATCAGACCATCCCGCACATGAACAAGCTGACCATCAACGGCCGCGTGCAGGCACCGGTGTGGCTCGCCGAGCAGACCCGCTCCCACGACACCGCCGACGCGGTCGCCCTGGCGCACCGGCATCTGCCACTCGTGGGGACGCTTGCCGCGCCGACGCTCTACACCGCCGGCGACCAGATACAAGGGCACATCACGGGCAGTGGCCAAGCCACCGGCCCCATCGCCATCACCGTGGGCGGGTGCACAGCCCGCGACCTGCTGGTCTACCAGCCACCCGCGGCCGAGCAGGCGTTGATGAACAAGTACGAGACCTGCAGACACCCGTAACGGCGGGCTCAGTCCGGGATGCCCACGACATCCGGCACGACGACGGCGAACAGATCCGACATCGCGGCCAGGCTCGCCGACTGCATGACCGCGGCAGGCACGGGGGTGTTGTCAGGGCCGGCCAGCGTGCGGGTGGCGGTCGCGGCGGCCACCACTGTCGGGGCGTAGCCGAGGTTGAACGCGCCGCGTGCGGTGGAGTTGACGCACATGTGCGTCATGAAGCCGGCCAGCACCAGGTTCGACGCGTCGAGTCCCTTCAGCCGATCGTCGAGGTCGGTCTGCACGAAGGAATTGGGAAACTGCTTGACCACCACCGGTTCTCCCTCGCGCGGCGCCACCGATGCGACGATCGCACCGCTCTCACCGTCGATGTCGTACAGCGAACCGGGGCCGTCGGAATGCTGGATGTGAATGATCGGGATGCCCGCGCTGCGGGCCCGGTCGAGCAGCTGTGCCGTCTCCTCGAGGGCGGCCTGCACACCGTCGAGCTCCATGATCCCCTGGGTGTAGGTGTTCTGACAGTCGATCAGGATCAGGGTGGAATCGGCGAGGCGGGCCGGTGTGGCGGGCAGGCTGGCCAGTTCGCGCAGCGTGGGGCGGCTCATTTTGATGAGCCTAGTGACCGCCGACGGTGGTTAGGCTCCATTTGTGGGACTGTCGGATTGGTCGCGGGGAAAGGTCACGCTGGTCATGCTGGCCGTCGCGGCGCCCATCATGGTGATCATGATCGTCACCGCACCGAGTGAGAAAGCACCGAGCGCCGACTGCCAGCGCGCCGATCGGGTCGCGCATAAATGGGTGGACGTCGTGCCGGGTGTTCTCCAGGGGATGGGAGTCGGCGACGTCGACCCAAACCTGGCGCGAGATGCCGGTGAGGCAGCCACCGCAGTTCGGGACGAAGCTGCTTCGATCGAGGGTCGGGACCTGAAGCGACAAGCGCTGAGGTTCGCCGATGCGCTGCAGCGGATCAGCCAGGGCAATCCCAGGACGCCGCCGAACGGATGGCCCGACAAGAACTTCGTCGGCGGCTTCCAGGACGGAACCGACGCACTCCACGAACTGAAGCTCGCCTGTCCGAATGTCGGTACCGATCAGCTCCCCGCCGGCGTCCCGACTACCCCGCCGTGACCGCCAGTACCCGTTCGGCGAGCTCGGGCCGGCACACGATCAAATCGGGCAGCGTGGGGTCGGCGGAGTTGTAGACCAACCGCGAGCCGTCGATGCGCGAGGTGTGCAGACCGGCAGCGCGGGCCACCGCGACGGGCGCGGCCGAATCCCACTCGTACTGGCCACCGGCGTGCACGTACACGTCGGCGATCCCGCGGATCACCGCGGCCACTTTGGCCCCGGCCGAACCCATCTCGACCAGCGTTCCCTCGAGCGCCTCCCGCACGGCCAGCGCCACCGCGGGCGGGCGGGTGCGCGACACCACGACCCGGGGCGGGCCGTCGAAGGGCCGAGGTGCGGCCACCTCGGGAGTGGACAGCGTCGTGTTCTGCGCGGGCAGTGCGACCGCACCCGCGACGAGTTCGCCCGCACTCCACAGCGCCACGTGCACGGCCCAGTCGTCACGGCCGAGTTCGGAGAACTCGCGGGTGCCGTCGAGCGGGTCGACGATCCAGACCCGTTCGGCACTCAGCCGGGCCGGGTCGGCCCGCTGGTCGGCCGTCGCCTCCTCCGACAGCACCGAGTCACCGGGAACCAGCTTGGCCAACTCGGCCATCAGGAAGTCGTGGGACTGCTTGTCCCCGGCGGCTTTTCGTTCGGCAGCCGGGGCATCGGCGTAGTCGGCGCGGACGTCGAGCAGCAGATCCCCGGCCCTGGTGGCCAGCCGGGCAGCCAGTTCGTGATCGTTCACGATGGCAATTCCAGCAGCTCGATCACCAAGTCCGCCAGTTCTGCGGTGCTGTGGTCCGGCGTCAGCCGCAGATCCGGGTTCTTCGGCCGCTGGTACGGGCTGTCGATACCGGTGAAGTGCGTGATCTCACCGGCTCGCGCCTTGGCGTACAGGCCCTTGGGGTCACGGCGTTCGCAGTCCTCCAGCGGGGTGTCACAGAACACCTCGTAGAAGTCGACGCCACCCTCGTTGGCCACCTTGCGCGCCAGCTCGCGGTGCTCCTCCAGCGGGCTGATCGCAGGCACCAGCACGATCTGGCCCGAGTCGGCCAGCAGCGCGGCGACGTGCGCCAGCCGGCGCAGGTTCTCGGCCCGGTCGGCCATCGAGAAACCGAGGTCGGCGTTGAGGCCGTGTCGCAGGTTGTCGCCGTCCAGAACGTACGCCGCGACACCCTTTTCGAGCAGTTTCTGCTCGACCAGCATCGCCACCGAGGACTTGCCGGACCCCGACAGGCCGGTGAACCAGATGGTGCGCCCCCGGCTGAGCCGATCACCCGGGGTGACCAGCGACTCGTGCCGCACCGCATTGGGGCTCGCGGCCTCGTTGCGGCTGTCCCGCAACACCATGCCGGCGCCGACGGTGCCGTTGGTGTTGGGATCGATCAGGATGAACGATCCAGTGGCCGCGTTGCGGCTGTACTCGTCGAGCAGCAACGGGGCCTGCGTACGCAGCGAGATACGGCCCAGCTCATTGAGTTTGAGCGCGCTCGCGGACTTGTCCCGATGCAGGGTGTTGACGTCGAGGCGATAGTCCAGGCCGGTGACCTTGACCCTGGTGGTCCGGGTCGTGTGCTTGATCAGATACTCACGACCGGGCTCCAGTGCGGACTCGTCGGCCATCCAGCACACCGTGGCGTCGAAGTCCTGGGTGACGCGGGGCTGGTTGTTGGGCCGGGCGATCATGTCGCCGCGGGAGATGTCGATGTCGTCGGAGAGGCTGATCGACACCGCCATCGGAGGGAACGCCTCCTCGACGAGGCCGCTCGGGCCGTCGATCTGGGTGATCCGGGTGGGCTTTCCGGCAGGCAGCACGATCACGTCGTCACCGGGACGCAGCACGCCACTGGCTACCGTGCCGGCATAGCTGCGGTGGTCGGCGTGCTCGTGGGTCTGCGGACGGATCACGTACTGCACCGGGAAACGCACATCGACCAGGTTGCGGTCACCGGCGATGTAGACGTCTTCGAGGTGGCTCAGCAGCGACGGCCCCTCGTACCAGGGTGTGACATCGGATTTGGTCACCACGTTGTCGCCGTTGAGCGCAGACATCGGGATCGTCGTCACGTCGTGCACGTCCAACCGGGCGGCGAACGCGTGGAACTCGTCGCGGATCGCCTCGAAACGCTGCTGGTCCCAGTCGATCAGGTCCATCTTGTTCACGGCCAGCACGATGTGCTGGATGCCCAGCAGCGAGGCCAGGAACGCATGCCGGCGGGACTGCTCGAGCAGGCCGTGGCGCGCATCGACCAGCACGATGACCAGCTGTGCGGTGGAGGCCCCGGTCACCATGTTGCGGGTGTACTGGATGTGCCCCGGGGTGTCGGCGATGATGAATTTGCGCTTGGCCGTGGCGAAGTAGCGGTAGGCGACGTCGATCGTGATGCCCTGCTCACGCTCGGCGCGCAGTCCGTCGGTCACCAGCGCCAGGTCGGTGTAGTCGTGGCCGCGTTCCTTGGAGGTCCGCTCGACCGCGGCCAGCTGATCCTCCATCACCGCCTTGGAGTCGTACAGCAGCCGGCCGATCAGCGTGGATTTGCCGTCGTCGACGGATCCCGCGGTGGCGATGCGAAGAAGCGTGCTCATCAGAAATACCCCTCGCGCTTACGGTCTTCCATTCCGGCCTCGGAGATCCGGTCATCGGCGCGGGTCGCGCCACGTTCGGTGAGCCGGGACACCGCGGTTTCGGCGATGACCTCGGAAACCGTTGCGGCCGTTGATTCGACACAGCCGGTGCAGGTGACGTCGCCGACGGTGCGGAAGCGCACGGTCTTCTCGATCACCGGTTCGTCCTTGCGCGGCTGCATGTACTTGTGCACCGCGAGCAGCATGCCGTCGCGCTCGAACACCTTGCGCTGGTGCGCGTAGTAGATGGAGGGCAGCTTGATCTTCTCGGCGCCGATGTAGGACCAGATGTCGAACTCGGTCCAGTTGGAGATCGGGAAGGCACGGATGTGCTCGCCCTTGTGGTGGCGACCGTTGTACAGGTTCCACAGCTCGGGGCGCTGCGCCTTGGGGTCCCACTGGCCGAACTCGTCACGGAAGGAGAACACCCGCTCCTTCGCCCGGGCCTTCTCCTCGTCGCGCCGGGCTCCGCCGAAGGCGGCGTCGAATTTGTTCTCCCGGATGCCGCGCAGCAGCGTGACCGTCTGGATCGGATTGCGCGACGGGATGGTCTCGACGACGCGCCCCGCATCGATGTCGTCCTGCACCTTGGCGACCACCAGGCGCGCGCCGTAGTGCTCGACGAGTTCGTCGCGGGCCTGGTAGACCTCGTCGAAGTTGTGGCCGGTGTCGACATGCATGACCGGGAACGGCAGTCGCCCGGGCGCGAACGCCTTGACCGCCAGGTGCAGCATGACGATCGAGTCCTTGCCGCCGGAGAACAGCAGCACGGGCTTCTCGAACTCGGCGGCCACCTCGCGGATGATGTGGATGGCCTCGGCCTCCAGGGACCGCAGGTGGCTCAGCTCGTAATGCCCGGCCTGATTGGCCCGCGGAGCTGTCGTATTGGCGGTGGTCATCACTTCCCCACTAAGTTGGTAGGAATGGCCAGAATTGCAAGCATGGCCAGGAATCTATTCGCCGATCGCCCCGGTGTCAATGAAGGCCGATCGTCAGGCCCGGTGCCCGGTGACGTGGGCGCCCGCCTGCCCGGGCAGGCGCACCGTGGCGACCAGCGTCAGCGCCAGCAAAGCCCCCAGGACCAGGTAGGTCGCCGAATACGAGGTGAGCTGGCTGAGCAGCAGGGCCGCCACTGCGACCCCGATTCCCGCCGCCAGTTCCTGCACCGAGGCGTTGAGGGTGTTGGCGTGCGTCAGCTCCTCCCCGTCCACGTCTGAGAACGCCAGGCTGTTGTAGGCGGTGAAGCCGATCGACCGCAGCGCCCCGCTCAGGTAGAGGACCACCGCCATCACGGCCACCGGCACCCCCGGCTGCAACAGGGCCAACAGACCGAAACACGCCACCGAGACCAGCCCGTTGGCCAAGAGCACGGTGCGGATGCCGTATGTGCGCATCAGCGGCGTGGTGACGGGCTTGATGGTCAGGTTCCCCGCGAACAGCGCGGCGACCATGACACCGGCGGCCAGCGGCGTCCAGCCGAACTCCAGCTGGAACTGCAGCGGCAACAGGAACGGCACGGCGGTGATCACCAGTCGGTACAACGACCCGGCCACCACCGTGATGCGCAACGTGTGGACCCGCAGCACCCGCAACTGCACGAGCGGGGCCCGGGCGCTGAGCAGCCGCCACACCGCGGTGGCGAGCAGCGCGACCGCTGCGGCGCCGCACCCGGCGACCAGCCCCCAGTCGGTCCCCGACACCCGGATGTTCTCCAGGGCGATCAGGGCTGCAGCAATCCCCGAGCCGAGCGCCAGCAGACCCGGCCAATCCAAGGATCGGGTGGTGGGCCGGGGCTCGCCACGGACGAGTTTGAGGGCCAGAACAATTCCGATCACGCCGATCGGAATGTTGACCGCGAAGATCCAGCGCCAGCTGCCCAGGGTCGCGATGGCCCCGCCCAGCACCGGCGCCAACACCGGTGCGGTCAGCGCCGGCCACGTCAACAATGCGATGGCGCGCACCAGGTCCGCCTTGCCGCTCTGACGCAACACGGCCAGTCGGCCGACCGGCACCATCATGGCGCCGCCGACGCCCTGCAGTATCCGCATCAGCACCAGCATCGGCAGCGACGCACTCGCCGCGCAGCCGACCGAGGCCAGGGTGAACACCGCGATGGCCCCGATGAACACCCGACGGGTGCCGAACCGATCGGCCAGCCACCCGCTGGCCGGGATCAGCACCGCCACCGTGACCAGGTACGCCGAGATCGCCACGTTGACGTCGATGGCCTCCACACCGAACGACGTGGCGATCAGCGGGATGGCCGGCGCGATGATCGTGGCGTCGAGGATCTCCATGAACAGGCTGCCGGCCACCAGCAGCGCCATTGCCCGCGGGAACGGCGGATTCGTGGGTCCTGACATCACCGGGGCGCCCGCCGGGCGGCATCCGCGCTAATTACCCCGCAGGTAATTGAGACGCTGACCACCGGCGACACACACTGGCGGCCATGAGTATCCAGACCGGCCCGGCCGTGATGGCGCAGTTCCTGCCCCAGTCGCCCTTCGTGGCCAAACTCGGCATAGTCGCCGAGACCCTGGAAAGCCCCGAGGTTCGGCTGCGGTTGCCGTGGGACCCGTCGAACATCACGATCGCCGACATGGTGCACGGCGGCGCGATCGCGGCGTTGGCCGACGTCACGGTGATGGCCGCGGCCTGGGCGCAGGCCGAGGTCCCGGATTCGCTTCGCGGAGTGACGGTCTCGATGACCATCAGCTATCTGGCACCGGCGCGGGCCACCGATCTGATCGGCCTCGGGCGCGTGCTGCGCCAGGGTAGGTCCCTGGTGAACTGTGACGTCGACATCGTCACACCCGACGGCGAGGCGGTGGCCAAGGCCATCGCGACGTACAAGGTGGGCTGAGCGGGTTACGAACGCGAACTTCAGCCCTGCGCGACGCACCGACCGGGCATCCTCACAACGTGACCTCGTTGAGCTTGCCGGTGGCGACGTCGAATATGAAGCCGCGCAACGACTCATGCCTGGTGACGAACGGGCTGGCCTCGATCCGGCGCAATGACTGACGCACATCCGCTTCGAGGTCGACGAACGCCTCGGCCGCCCAGTTCGGTTTGATGCCCGTGTCGTCCTGGATCTGCTGCTTGAACCCGTCATCGGTGAAAGTCAGCATGCCGCAGTCGGTGTGGTGGATCAGGATGATCTCCTTGGTCCCCAGCAGCCGCTGACTGATGGCCAGCGACCGGATCTCGTCATCGGTGATCACGCCGCCGGCGTTGCGGATGACGTGCGCCTCACCGTCCCCCAGGCCGAGGATGCGGTAGACGTCCAGCCTGGCATCCATGCACGCCACCACCGCGACGTGCTTGCTCGGCGGCAGCGGCAGCGGCCCGGTGAAGGTCTGGGCGTAGACCTCGTTGTTGGCCAGGTACTGATCGGTGACAGACATGATTCGACGCTAACCCCGCGAGGGGCGGCACGGCTAGCCGCAGAATCACGCTGCGCCGAAGGAGCGACGGCCGTCCTGCCGGGGGGCTGCAGGACGGCCGCCGCAGTCTGGGGGTCAGGGCAGAGGTGCCGACAGGTCGTACACCGGGACGTCGCCCACCACGGTCTTGGTGAAGTGTTTCTTCACCCAGTCGGTGATCTGTGCGGCGCTGCCATGCTCTTCGCGAGGCGGCCCGGGAGGTCCGCCGCGACCACCCTCCTTCCGATCCAGGAAGTACCGGACCTGGCCGTCGGCGACGTACTGCTCAAACTGTGCGAGTGTCGGCGAATCGTCGCTGCCGGTGAACCCGCCGATCGCCATCAGCGACTCCCCTGTCTTGAGCTCGAGGTCACTGACCATCATCGACCCCACACTCGCTGCGGCCCAACGACCGTCGGCGCCCGCGATGAGCTCTGCCAGCGCCGGGTCATCCGTCCGCCCGAATCCGCCGGGACCACCCGGGCCGCCCGGACCACCGAAGCCCATGTCGCGCTTGGGTCCCGAGGTGGCGATCGGTCCACCGCTGTGACCGGCGGCCACTGTCTCGATCGTGTAGGCCGCGGTCGCGCCGAACCCGAAGATGATGGCAGCCACGGCCAGCACCGCAGGCAGCCTGCCCGGGCGGTGGGCAACCACGGCCACGGCCACTGCGGTCAGCACCGAGCCGACCAGCACGATCCAGCGCAGCGCAGGCAACCAGTCCGGCGTCCGGTTCAGCAGCACGAATGCCCACACCCCGGTCCCGGCCAGCATGACCGCGAGCACCAGCCGCGCAGCCAGGCGTGCACGCACCCGCCACAATTCGGCGACGGAAATGCCCACCAGCGCTGCCACGGCGGGCGCCAGCGCCACTGTGTAGTAGGGGTGGATGATCCCGTCCATGAAGGTGAACACCACCGCGGTGACCAGCATCCAGCCGCCCCACATCAGCAGGCCGGCGCGCAGTCCGGCGGTCCGCGCAGTGCGCCGCGTCAGCCACAGTGCGGCCAGCAGACCGATCAGCGCCGCGGGCAACAGCCACGAAGCCTCGGTGCCCATGGACATCCCGAACATGCGCCCGATACCGGGATCACCGCCGAACATCAGGTTGGCGCTGCCGCCGGGCCCATGCCCGGGTCCGCCCGGACCTGGGCCACCGCCGTGCCCCGGGCCCTCCTGCCCCATGATGCGTTGCAGGCCGTTGTAGCCGAATGCCAGTTGCAACAGGCTGTTGTCGGTCGATCCGGCGATGTACGGCCGCGAGTCCGCAGGCCACAGCGCCACCAGAGCGATGTACCAGCCCGACGAGATGATCATCGTCGCCGCACCGATCAGCAAGGTGCCCAACCGTTTCCAGATGCCGACCGCAGGCGCGGCGACCAGGAACATCAAGGCCAGGCCGGGCACGACCAGGAACGCCTGCAGCATCTTGGTCAGGAACGCGACGCCCAGCGCACATCCGGCCAGCGCCACCCACACGGCGCTGGCCCTGGCCGTCACCGGTCCGATCGCACGCACCATGAAGTAGGCCGCCAGCACCAACAGCAGCACCAGCAGCGCATCGGGATTGTTGTAGCGGAACATCGAGGCAGCGACCGGTGTCAACGCCAGCGCCACGCCGGCGATGAGTCCGGCGGCCGGGCCGCTGGTTCGCCGCACGGTCGCATACAGCAGTGCCACCGCACCAACGCCCATCAGTGCCTGCGGCAGCAGCATGGTGAACTCGTTGAAGCCGAACAGCCTGCCCGACAAACCCATCGCCCACATGGCGGCAGGCGGCTTGTCCACCGTGATGGCGTTGCCGGCATCCAATGATCCGAACAGCCAGGCCTTCCAGGACTGGGTACCAGCTTGGGCCGCGGCGGCGTAGTAGCTGTTGGCCCAACCCGAAGACCCCAGGCCCCACAGATACAGCACCGCGGCGCCGGCCAGCAGGGCCCAGTAGGAGGGCCGCACCCAGCGCGCACCGACGGCCTTCGGTGATTGCGCGGTCAGATCCGGGGCATCGGGTGCCGTCTCAACGATGGTCGTCATAGTCCCGTCTCTCGGTTCGTCCCGGCGGCACGTCGGGTCCGCGAGGGATGAAACACCCATCCCCGCAACAACACGAAGCGCACCACGGTGGCCAGCAGATTGGCCGCCACCAATACTGCAAGTTCGACGCCCCGGTGCGGTACCGGCGCGACGACATGCAAGAGTCCCAACGATCCGCTGGTGATCGTCAGCGCGATCGCGAACACCGTCAGCCCTTCGAGATGATGGCGGGTCATGTTGCCCGCCCCGGCGATGCCGAAGGTGAACCGCCGGTTGGCGGCGGTGTTCCCGACCGCGGTCACCAGCAGGGCGACCAGGTTGGCGGCCTGGGCTCCGACGCCGGCCCGCAGCGCGGTGAACAGCAGCAGGTAGGCCAGCGTGGAGACCACGCCGACCGCACCGAAGCGCACCGCCTGGCGCAGCAGGGATTGGGGCGCAGCCGATTTCCGCGACGATCCGAGCTGCGCGGCGATGGTGTTCACCGGGATCGAACCGTTGGCGAAGCCACGCAGCAGCCGGCCGATGCCCTTGAGGTCGGCGGTGGCGGTGGCGACGATGTCGACCCGGCTGTCCGGATCGTCCACCCAGTCCACCGGCACCTCGTGAATACGCAGGCCGCTCCGCTCCGCCAGCACGAGCAACTCGGTGTCGAAGAACCAGCCGGTATCGGTGACGTGCGGCAGCAGCCGATGGGCAACGTCGGCGCGGATTGCCTTGAAGCCGCACTGGGCATCCGAGAACCGAGCTGCCAGAGTCGATTTCAGGATCAGGTTGTAGCAACGGGAGATGAACTCACGCTTGGCGCCGCGGATTACCCGTGAGCCGCGGCCCAGCCGGGTGCCGATGGCCAGATCGGAGTGGCCGGAGATCAGTGGTGCCACCAACGGCGCAAGCGCGGCCAGATCCGTCGACAGGTCGACGTCCATGTAGACCAGCACCGGCGCGTCCGAGGCCGACCACACCGCGCGCAGAGCGCGTCCGCGGCCCTTCTCCTCCAACCGCACCACCCGTACCCCGTCGAGTTCGGCGGC
Source organism: Mycobacterium sp. 48b (assembly GCF_048282725.1). NCBI lineage: Bacteria > Bacillati > Actinomycetota > Actinomycetes > Mycobacteriales > Mycobacteriaceae > Mycobacterium > Mycobacterium sp. 48b. Next base: position 2,583,773 of record NZ_JBLVUL010000001.1, on the reverse strand, counting down.
CAGTTCGGCTGCGATACGAGGGGTGTCGTCGACGCTGGCGTTGTCGGCGATGGTGATGCGCGCCGGCACCGCGAAGTTCTCCGCCAGGTAACGGTGTAGCCGGCGCACCGAATGGGCGAGTGCGGCCTGCTCGTTGTACACGGGCACGACGACGTCGAGCACCGGAACCCCGGCCTCCCGGGCCGCCAGTGCGGCGTTGGGCCGTGACGCGAAATGAAAACGCTGCTCGGGTTCTTCGACCAAGGTTGTCATGAGTTCATCGTTCTCCGCAGGCTTGTGATCCGGGTGGGGCGAAGCTATGCGCCGGCTATGTGTTCGTCGCACGTTGAGTCAGGTCGTAGATGGTGACGTCATCGACGGTGACCGGGTTGTAGTGGGCCTGGACCCATTCCGCGATCTCCGTGGCCGCCCGGCTGCCGCTGGGGGTGTGTCCCCCGAATCCGCCGGCCATGATCCGGGATCGGATGAAGTAGTGGATGGCGCCGTCGTCGACCAGCTGCCGGAACTCCTGAAGCGTCGGAGCCGGGTCGGTGCCGTTGAAACCGCCGACAGCCATCACCGGTGCGCGAGCGGCCAATTGGTAACCGGCGGCATTCGACGAGCCCACCACTGCCGCCGCCCAGGTATAGCGGTCGGCGTCGGCCGCCAGGGTCGAGGTCAGAGTCGGACCGGGTTCCGGGGCCGCGAACATGCCACCGAAACCGCCACCGCGGGAAGGCCCGACGGACGGTATCGCCCCGCTGTGCGGGCTTGCCGCGGTGGCGATCGAGTATGCGGCCGGGCCGGCCAGGCAGGCAGCGACGGCCAGCGCCGCCGTCGCCCGCACCATCGGTCGGTCCAACCTTCCCACCACGAGCAGCAGAACCGCGGCACCCACCCCGCCGACCGCGACCGCGGCCCGCAGACACGGATACGGATCGTCGTGGCGGGCCAGCAGCACCGCTGCGAGGATCGCTGTCACCAGGACTGCACCCGACATCGCCGTGGCGGCACGGATATCGGCGCGGTGCTGCCACAGCAGCGTGGCGCCGATCCCGGTCACCGCTCCGATCGCAGGGGCGAGCGCCACGGTGTAGTAGGGGTGCACGATGCCGTTCATGAAGCTGAACACCACGGCGGTGACCAACAGCCAACCGCCCCAGAGGATCAGGGCGGCACGGGTCGGGTCGGTGCGGGCCGTCCGGCGGGTCAGGTAGAGCCCGGCCACCAGACAGATCAGCGCCGCGGGCAGCAGCCAGGCGATGTCGGCACCCATCTGTGACGCGAACAGCCGGCCCGGCCCGACATCGAAGTTGAGATTGCCCAGCCCACCGGTTTCATCGCCGGTCAGCCGGCCCAAACCGTTGTAGCCCAACGCCAGCTCGACGATGCTGTCGTGCTGCGAACCGCCGATGTAGGGCCGCGAGGAGGACGGCCACAGCTCTACCAGAACCAGGTACCAGCCACCGCTGACGACCATGGCGGCGCCTGCCGTGATGACATCCAGCACCCGCTGTCCCACCGCACGGTCGCCGGCGACCAGCGCCGCGGCGCCGAAGGCCGGCAGCACGAGAAACGCCTGCAGCATCTTGGCCAGGAAACCGAAGCCGATGGCAGCGCCCGCGGCAACGAACCACCAACGGCCGGCGTCTTTTTCGATTCCACGCTGTATGCAGTAGGCCGCGGTGACGAGCAGCAGCACCAGCAAGGCGTCGGGGTTGTTGAACCGGAAGATCAACGCCGCCACCGGCGTCAGCGCCAGCACCGCACCGGCCAACAGGCCGGCCCACGGTCCGGCTGCCCGGCGCACCGCGGCGTAGAGCACAGCGACCGCAGCGACACCCATGAGCGCCTGCGGCACCAGGACACTCCACGAGTTGAGCCCGAACACTCGAACCGAGATGTCGATGATCCACAACGCGGCGGGCGTCTTGTCCACCGTGATGGCGTTGCCCGCGTCACTGGATCCGAACAGCATCGCGGTCCAGTCCTGCGAGCCGGCCTGCGCGGCCGCCGAGTAGAACGCATTCGCCCACCCGCTGCTCGACAGGTTCCACAGATAGAGCACCGCGGTGCCGGCCAAGAGAACCGCCAGCATGATGCGCTGGGCCATCGAACTCGAGCGTCCGGGCTTCACATGGCCAAGCTCCGAGGGAGCCGGCGTCGCCGTCTCCACCTCGGCAGCGGGGTCGGCAACGAGGGTCACTACTTCATGTTTGTCTCGGCCGCTAGGTGCCGGATTGGTCCGTCCTGTGCGTGCCCTGTGAGCTCGACCCGGGCAGGCGCACCACGAACTCGGTCGACCCTGGGGTACTGGTCACTTCGATGGTGCCGCCGTGCGCCTTGACCACCGCAGCAACGATCGCCAGGCCGAGCCCGGTACTGCCCTCACGCCGCGAGCGCGACGAATCACCGCGGGCGAACCGCTCGAACACGTCGGGCAGCAGCGTCGGCGGAATGCCGGGACCGTCGTCGGCGACGGTGATCAGCACCGCGTCCGGAGCGGTGTTCAGTGCCACCGTGACCGAGGTCCCGGGTGGGGTGTGGGTACGGGCGTTGGCCAGCAGGTTCGCCAGCACCTGGTGCAGCCGGGCCTCGTCGCCCTGGACCATCACCGGGTCCTCGGGCAGGTCGAGCGACCACTGGTGGTCGGGGCCGGCGATGTGGGCGTCGCTGACCGTGTCGACCACGAGCCGCGACAGGTCGACGCTGTCGCGTTCCAGCGGCCGGCCCGCGTCGAGGCGGGCCAGCAGCAGCATGTCCTCGACCAGTTGTGTCATCCGCGTCGTTTCGGACTCCACCCGGCTCATCGCGTGGGCCACATCGGAGGGCAGGTCATCGCGTTTGCGCTGGGCCAGTTCGGTGTAACCCCTGATCGCCGCCAGTGGCGTCCTCAGTTCATGGCTGGCATCGGCGACGAACTGGCGCACCCGGGTCTCACTGGCGTGCCGGGCCGCGAGCGCACTGGCGATCCGGTCGAGCATGCGGTTCAGCGAGGTGCCGAGCTGGCCGACCTCGGTATGAGCGCCGGCCGGGTCGACGGGAACGATCGGTGTGGGCAGCTGTACTTCACCACGGTCGAGCTCGAGATCGGCGACTCTGCGCGCCGCCGCCGAAACCCGTGACAGCGGGGCAAGTTGACGCCGGATGATCAGCGTCCCGGCCGTCGTCGCGGCGATGAGGGCAATCGCCGCCAGCACACAGAACATTCCGAGGACCCACAGCAGGGTGTCGTCGACGACGGCGGTCGGCAGTCCGGTGACGATGGTCTGCGGTCCGCCGTGGCGCGGGTGCAGACCGATCAACCGGTACCGACCCAAGCCGTCGAGGTCGACGGTTTCCGGTACCCGGGCTGCCGGAATCTGCGAAAGCTGCTCAGCCGCAGCAGCACTCACCTCGACCCGCTCCCCCTCTGCGGTGATCACGCCTGCGTCCACGGGCCGGTTCGGTGACACCACCGCACCGACCGTGCGTGCGGCCTGCCCCGGTGCGTTGAGGAATCCGGGGCCCGGCCCTTCCTCGGGATCGAACGGCACGCGATGGTGGCGGCGCATGCCCGGCGGGGGCGGCGATCCCGGTGGCGGCGGGGGCAATTCGAAGATCGCGGCCGAGCGTCTCCCGGCCTCGATCAGTTGGTCGTCGAGCTGGTTCATCAGAAACCGTTGCAGCGCGAACTCTGTCGCCACGCCGATGCTGGCGCACACGACGGCCAACAGAGCCACCTGGGTGATGACCAGGCGGGCACGCAGTGACCAGGTCCGGGGCGACCACCACCGAGTGGAGCTTGCGGTGCCGGCCGTCACCTCAGCGCGCAGGCCGGAGGACATAACCCGCACCGCGCAGCGTGTGGATCATCGGGTCGCGTCCGCTGTCGATCTTCTTCCGCAGGTACGAGACATACAGTTCGACGATGTTGGACCGGCCGCCGAAGTCGTAGCTCCACACCCGGTCCAGGATCTGGGCCTTGCTCAGCACCCGCTTGGCGTTGCGCATCATGAACCGCAGGAGTTCGAACTCGGTGGCGGTCAAGGTGATCTGGTCCCCAGCGCGGGTGACCTCGTGACTGTCCTCGTCGAGCACCAGATCGCCGACGACGATCTTGGCGCCGCCGTCCTCACTGGTCACCCCCGTGCGCCGGAGCAGCGCGCGCAACCGCAGCACCACTTCCTCCAGGCTGAACGGCTTGGTGACATAGTCGTCGCCGCCTGCGGTCAGTCCGGCGATCCGGTCCTCCACCGAATCCTTGGCGGTCAGCAGCAACAACGGCAGGCCGGGGATCTGCTCGCGCAGCTTCCGCAGGACGTCCAGACCACTCATGTCCGGCAGCATCACATCGAGGACGACCACGTCCGGTGGGTTCTCCCGGGCCGCGGCGATTGCGCTCGCGCCATCACCGGCCGTCGCGATGTCCCAACCCTCATACCGCAGCGCCATCGACACCAGTTCGGCCAGGACGGGTTCGTCGTCGACCACCAGCACCTGGATCGGGTTGCCGTCGGCGCGCCGCATGACAGCGCGCCCGGAGTCGGAATCGGTGCCGTTGGTGGTCATACTCACGCGCCCATTATTGGTTCCGCCAATAGGCCCAGACTGTGCCCTGTCTATGTGCAAGCTGTGAAAGATCGCCACATTTGCCGCAGAGCTGCTACACAGCCGACTCACAGGCAACATCTGCACCGTGGACCGCATGAGCATCCGACACACGGCCGCGGCGGTCGCCATCGCGGCAGCGATTGCCGGGGTCGGCGGCGCGGCGGTGTACGCCGCCACCGAAAGCCACAGCTCGGGCTTTCCCGGCCCCCCGCCCCGGATGGACCGGCCACACGACCGGCCCGACCCCGCCACCGTCCACAGTGAGGCAGTGGTGGCGGACCCCGACGGCGGCTACACCACCGCGTTGACCCAGAACGGCACGATCACCGAGCTGACGGCAACGTCGGTCACCGTGCGCAGCAACGACGGCTTCACCCAGAGCTACGTCCTGCCGACCTCGGTCACGCCCTCGTTCGGAGTCGACGACCATGTCCTGGTCCGGGCCAGCCGCACCGGGCCGACATCGACGGTCACCAGCATCGGGGAAGCGCCCGACAGCCGGCCCCTGGCCTAGTTGCCGTACCCGTCGGGCAGGTCGACCTTCACCGTCGGTTTCGCGAACGAGGTTTCCAGCTCGGCGGGAGCTGTTGTCTTCGTTACGGTTTCACCGACATTGACCGCCGGCACCGCTCCGCTGCTCGGCGCCCCGGCCATCGTCGCGCCGAAAGCCGCCATCGTCGCCAGTGCGATCGCGCCCACACCGGCCATCACGTATTTGGTCCGCTTGTCGCTTTCGTCTCCTGTCACACCGAACTGCCTACCGCGAACCGGCGGGCGGCGTAAACCGGACGCCCGCCGGTCCCGCCGGCGAGGTCAGCCGTGATCAGTGCGGTGTGGCAAACCCGGACGGAGTCGTCGCCGACACCGTCGGCGAGGCCTCGGACGTCTCAGGAGCACTCGGCGCGGTCGTGTCCGTGACGGTCTGCCCAGTGGTGATGGCCGGCGGCTCGACCCGCTCCTGGGCCCCGATGTGGCCACCGCCCATCCCGACACCGAGCACAGCCGTGGCTAACCCGCCCATGGCTCCTACTCCGGCTGCGATCGATTTCAGATTTCGCCGATTGTTTTCCTGTGCGCTACCCAATGAGCTCACCTCCTGCCGCGTCGTATAACCGCCGCGGCAGGAGGTGAAACCGTCAGTCCTGTGATCAATGTGTGACGGCGAACCCGGACGGCGGCGTGTAGCCCCTCATCGCAGGCACGGCCATCGACACCTCCGGCGCGGTCGGAGGCGTGGTCTCCGTGCTGGTCTGGCCGACGTTCATGTGGGATCCGGATGCCAGCGCCGGAGAAACTTCCCCGGCACCGTCGGAGACGGCTCCGATGACTCCCAGTCCTACCACTGCCGCACCACCGGCTACCGCGGCGACCACTTTCACCTTGTTGAGCCCGCTGACCTTCATGTATTTCAGTGAACGCCTGATTTCTATGCCGAGGCTGTGGCCCCACTGTCAGTTACCCACCGAGTGCGGGCGCGCCGAACATCACATCGCCGCGCTGACCGGATTCCGGTTCCCGGCTGCTCTACCCTGTCTGGCATGCAGCGGTGGGCAGGAACAACCGGATGACGCGCTTTCTGGCGCGCCGGCTGCTCAACTACATCGTGTTGCTGGCGCTGGCCTCGTTCCTGACGTTCACGCTGACGTCGCTGAACTTCAAACCGCTCGACAGCCTCGAACAGCGCAATCCGCGGCCACCGCAGTCCGCGATCGACGCCAAGGCCGCTGAGCTCGGCCTCGACCAGCCCATCCCGCTGCGCTACGCGAACTGGGCCGCCGGCGCGGTCCGTGGCGACTTCGGCACCACGGTGACCGGCCAGCCGGTGGTCGACGAGTTGTGGCGACGCATCGGGGTGACCCTGCGTCTGCTCGTCATCGGAGCGATATCGGGCGCCGTGATCGGCGTGGTGGTCGGGGCCTGGGGTGCGATCCGCCAGTACCGGCTCTCGGACCGCGTCATCACCGTGTTGTCCCTGCTGGTGATCAGCACCCCGTCGTTCGTGATCGCCAACATGCTGATCCTGGCTGCGCTCAACGTGAACTCGATACTGGGCGTTCAGATTTTCGAGTACACGGGGGAAACCGCGCCGGTGCCGGTCGGAGGCGCCTGGGACCAGTTCGTCGATCGGCTACAGCATCTCGTGCTGCCGACATTCACGCTGGCGCTGATGGCCATCGCCGGCTACAGCCGCTACCAGCGCAACGCGATGCTCGACGTGCTGGGCCAGGACTTCATCCGCACCGCCCGGGCCAAGGGACTGACCAGGCGTCAAGCCCTGTTCAAGCACGGGCTGCGGACCGCGCTCATACCGATGGCCACGCTGTTCGCCTACGGCGTGGCCGGGCTGGTGACCGGTTCGGTGTTCGTCGAGAAGATCTTCGGCTGGCACGGCATGGGCGAGTGGGTGGTACAAGGCATCGCCACGCAGGACACCAACATCATCGCGGCCATCACGGTGTTCACCGGCACCGTGATCCTGGTCGCCGGCCTGCTCTCCGACGTCATCTACGCGATGCTCGACCCGAGGGTGAGAGTCACATGACCCAGACCCTGCCCCCACCGGTGATGCAGCCTCGGCCCGTTCGGGTCTTCACACCGAAGAATTCGCCACCCGGCGCACCCTGGTGTTCCGCCGCTTCCTGCGCAATTGGCCCGCAGTGGTTTCCCTGGCACTGCTCGTGATCATGTTCGTGGCCTGCTACGCGCTGCCGTCGGTGTTGCCCTACAGCTATTCGGACCTCGACTATTACGCGCTGCAGGAGCCGCCGTCGACAGACCACTGGTTCGGCACGAACGCACTCGGGCAGGACATCTTCGCCCAAACCCTGCGCGGCATGCAGAAATCCATGCTGATCGGGGTCTGCGTGGCATTCATCTCGACCGTCATCGCCGCCACGGTCGGCTCGGTCGCCGGATACTTCGGCGGCTGGCGCGATCGCACGCTGATGTGGATCGTCGACGTACTGCTGGTGGTACCGAGCTTCATCCTGATCGCGATCGTCACGCCGCGGCTGAGCCAGTCCGACCGGGTGTTCTGGCTGATCGTGCTGCTCTCGGCATTCAGCTGGATGATCAGCTCGCGCATCGTGCGCGGGATGACCTTGAGCCTGCGGGAGCGCGAATTCGTCTTGGCCGCCCGCTATATGGGTGTCAGCAGCCGGCGCATCATCGTGCGCCACATCCTGCCCAACGTGGCATCCATCCTGATCATCGACACCGCGCTCAACGTCGGGGTGGCGATCCTGTCCGAGACCGGTTTGAGCTACCTGGGATTCGGCATCCAGGCGCCCGACGTATCGCTGGGCACGCTGATCGCCGACGGCACCAAGTCGGCCACCACGTTCCCCTGGGTGTTCCTGTTCCCGGCCGGGGTGCTGGTGTTGATCATCCTGTGCGCCAACCTGATCGGTGACGGCCTGCGCGACGCCCTCGACCCGGGCAGCGGCCGGTTGCGACGGCGGAGTCGGCGGAAGGGCGGCGCCCGATGAGCCGGCTGCTCGAGGTATCCGATCTGACGGTGGACTTCTCCACCGACACCGACGCGGTACACGCGGTGCGGGGCTTGAACTTTCACGTCGACGCCGGTGAGGTGGTCGCGCTCGTCGGTGAATCCGGTGCCGGGAAATCGGCCAGCGCCATGGCCGTGGTGGGGTTGCTGCCCGAATTCGCCGAGATCTCCGGATCGGTGCGGCTGCGCGGCGAGGAATTGATCGGATTGTCCGACTCCGAGATGTCGCAGGTCCGCGGCAACACCATCGGCACGGTGTTCCAGGACCCGATGTCCGCCCTCACCCCGGTCTATACCGTGGGCGATCAGATCGCCGAGGCCCTCACCGTCCACAACCGCGACCTGGGCAGGCGCGCGGCCCGGACCCGAGCCGTCGAACTGCTCGAACTGGTGGGCATCTCCCAACCCGAGCAGCGGGCCCGGGCCTTCCCGCACGAGTTGTCCGGCGGCGAACGCCAACGCGTGGTCATCGCGATCGCGATCGCCAACGACCCCGATCTGCTGATCTGCGACGAACCCACCACCGCACTCGACGTGACGGTGCAGGCCCAGATTCTCGAGGTGCTCAAGACCGCGCGCGACGTCACCGGCGCCGGCGTGCTGATCATCACCCACGATCTCGGGGTGGTGGCCGAATTCGCCGACCGGGCCATGGTGATGTACGCCGGACGGGCCGTCGAGGACGCTCCGGTGGGCGAGCTCTACGAGAAGGCCCGGATGCCCTACACCGTCGGCCTACTCGGCTCGGTGCCACGCCTGGATGCCCCGCAGGGCGCACGCCTGGTGCCGATCCCCGGTGCACCGCCGTCGCTCACCGCAACGCCGCACGGTTGCCCGTTCGCCCCGCGCTGCCCGCTGGCCATCGACGAATGCGAGGCCGCCGAACCCGAACTGATCGAGTTGGCTCCGGGCCACCGCGCCGCCTGCATCCGCACCGACCAGGTCAGCGGGCGCAGCGCCGCTGAGATCTATCAGATGACAGGCGCAAGCGCTGCCGCTCCCGAGGCCCAGCCCGACGCCGACGTGGTGCTGCGGGTACGCAACCTGTCCAAGACCTTCAAACTGACCAAAGGCGTCGTGCTGCGCAGGCAGGTCGGCGAGGTCCGAGCCGTCGACGATGTCAACTTCGATCTGCGCAGTGGCCGCACCCTCGGCATCGTCGGCGAGTCCGGATCAGGCAAATCGACCACCTTGCACCAGATCCTGAATCTGACTGCCCCGCAATCGGGTTCGATCGAAGTGCTCGGCTCGGACGTGGCCACCCTGAACCGCGGAACGCGGCGCGCCCTGCGCACCGACGTTCAGGTGGTGTTCCAGGATCCGGTGGCGTCACTGGACCCCCGGCTACCGGTGTCGGATGTGCTGGCAGAGCCGTTGACCGCCAACGGTTTCGACAAACCGCGGATCGACGGACGGGTGGCCGAGCTGCTCGAGTTGGTGGGCCTGCGACGCGCCGACGCCGGCCGCTACCCTGCCGAGTTCTCCGGCGGGCAGAAACAGCGCATCGGGATCGCCCGCGCCCTGGCCTTACAGCCCAAGATCATCGCGCTCGACGAACCGGTTTCCGCGCTGGACGTCTCCATCCAGGCCGGCATCATCAACCTGCTGCTGGACCTTCAGGACCAGTTCGGCCTCGCCTATCTGTTCGTCTCCCACGATCTGTCGGTGGTCAAGCACCTGGCTCACGACGTCGCGGTGATGTACAAGGGCGCGGTCGTCGAACAGGGCTCGGGCGATCAGGTGTTCGCCGACCCCCAGCACGAGTACACCCGCAAATTGCTCGCCGCGGTTCCGCAACCAAAGCCGGTCAACGGTTAGGTATTGCCGCATCCACCGGTGTCGGCATCTAGCATCGGTTGGGTGAACGGGTTCAAGGGGTTCAGGTTCCAGCGTTTCGCCGTCGTCGCAGCAGTCACCGCACTGGCCCTGACCGGTTGTTCGGGTGGCGACCGGGAAGCCCCGTCGGCCGGCGGTAACGCCGAGCTCGGCACCACCAACGACATCAATCCACAGGATGTCGCGAACCTGCGCCAGGGCGGCAATCTGCGCCTGGCCCTGACCGAGTTCCCGTCGAACTTCAACCCGCTGCACCTGGACGGCAACACCGGCGACGTCGGCTCGCTCACCAGGCCCACGTTGCCGCGCGCGTTCGTGATCGCCGCCGACGGATCGGCGACGGTGAACACCGACTACTTCACCAACGTCGAACTGACGGGCACCAACCCGCAGGTGGTCACCTACACGATCAACCCCAAGGCGGTGTGGACCGACGGCACGCCGATCACCTGGGAGGACATCAAGTCCCAGTCCGACGCCAACAGTGGGAAGAACCCCGCGTTCGTCATCGCCGCACCCAACGGCTTCGAACGGGTCGCCTCGGTGACCCGTGGCGTGGACGACCGCCAGGCCGTCATGACCTTCGCCAAACCGTATGCCGACTGGAAGGGCATGTTCGCGGGCAACGGCCGGCTGCTGCCCAAGAGCATGACCGCCACCCCCGAGGCGTTCAACAAGGCTCAGCTCACCGAACCCGGGCCGTCGGCAGGGCCATTCATGGTCTCCAACATCGACCGAGGTGCCCAGCGGATCACGATGAGCCGCAACCCGAAATGGTGGGGCGCCCCGCCACTGCTCGACACCATCACCTACCTGGTTCTCGACGACGCAGCGCGCATCCCTGCGCTGCAGAACAACACCATCGATGCCACGGGCACAGCGTCATTGGACGAACTGACCATCGCGCGCAAGACCGCGGGCATCAGCATCCGACGGGCGCCGTCGGCCAGCTGGTACCACCTGACCTTCAACGGCGCTCCCGGCTCGATCCTGGCCGACCCGGCGCTGCGTAGTGCGGTCGCCAAGGGCATCGACCGGCAGGCGCTGGCCAACATCACCCAGCGGGGCCTCACCGACAACCCGGTGCCACTGAACAACCACATCTTCGTCGCGGGCCAGCAGGGCTACCAGGACAACGCCGCGTCGGTGGCGTTCGACCCCGAGAAGGCGAAGGCCGAACTCGACGCCCTGGGCTGGAAAGTGCCTGAGGGACGGCAGTTCCGGGAGAAGGACGGCAAGGAGCTCGTCATCCGCAACGTGTTCTACGACGCGGGTAGCACCCGGCAGGTGGCCCAGATCGCGCAGAACATGCTCGGCCAGATCGGGGTGAACCTGAAGCTCGACACCAAGCCCGGCACCGGGTTCTTCACCAACTACATCATCAAGGGCGACTTTGACATTGCTCAGTTCGCCTTCCTCGGCGACGCGTTCCCGCTGAGCTCGCTGACCCAGATCTACGCGCAGGACGGGGCCAGTAACTTCGGCAAGATCGGCAGCCCGGAGATCGACGCCAAGATCGAGCAGACGCTGGAAGAACTGGACCCGGTCAAGGCCCGCGCCCTGGCCAACGAGCTCGACCAGATGTTGTTCGAGGAGGTGTTCAGCCTGCCGCTGTTCCAGTCGCCCGGAAACGTCGCGGTACGCAGCAGCCTGGCCAACTTCGGGGCCTTCGGTCTTGCCGACGCCGACTACTCGAAGGTCGGTTTCCTCAAGTAGTCCCAGGGCGGGCGATGAGCGTGCAGCTGATCGGCGACACCACGGTGCGCATGGCCCCGGGCATGTACAGCTGGTGCATCCTGCTGACCTTCGCAATCCCGGCCACGATATCCGGTACGGATCTGATCAACGGTGTTCTGGCGCACCCCCGCTACGGCCACGACTGCGCATCCCCGTGGACCGGGAAGCCCGACCCCGTGCACGGCCCGTACCGGATGGACGCCCTCACACCTGCCGGCTTCCGCCGATGTTCATTCGCGGAGGCAGTGGCGACCCTGTGGCGGTGGCCGGCCACCAACCTGAACCCATGGGTCGGCACCGAGTTGCTGCTGTCGCGGGAGTTGGTGATGGCGTGGACATCACCGACCCTGACAGGCGCCGACGAAATCTACCGCCTCAGCGTGCCGAGGGAGGGCAACGAACACTCGTACGGATGGGTTGTCGGTCTCAACGGGTTCCACGAGTTCATCGCCGCCCACCGAAAGCATGGTGTGGCCACCGTCATCATCGCCTCAGACGATTGACGGCGGGCATCGCCGATTCCGCGACGGCGGCCGCTGCGATCCCCGACACCGCGACTCGAATGACAGCACGCGCGGGAAGGGCGTCCAGCTCATCGGCTGCGGCCGAAAGCTGTTCGGCCACACCGTCACGCACCGCGCGGATCACCGCGAAGGCCGCGCGCTCGCGGGTATCGAGAACACTGTGGGCGACGGTCGGCATCCGCACCAGCACGGCCCCGGGCACCAGTGCGGCGATCCGGTCGGCCACGGCCGGCGGCGTGGTCAGGTCCCGGCCACCGGACACCACGACGGTGGGCCAGTGGAACTGCGGTAATTCGGCAAGCAGGTCGAAGGGCTCGGCCTCGAACGGTTCGTAGAACTTCGCGCTGCCGATCATGTCGGCCATCTCCAGCGCGGGGTCCAGCGGCAGACCGTCGGGTACACCGGCGTAGTTCAACTCGCGGAACGCGATCCGCCCGACAAGATCTACCTCGTTGCGGTACGGCGCTTTTCGTGCCGAAAGGCGGCTCAGCCGGGCCAGTGCCGACCACACCAGCGTGCGCCCGTGCAACAGTAGATCGAGCTGGCGATCGAGTAGCGCGGCACCACCGAACCCGTAGAGCAGGCCGGCCAGTTCTCCCCCTCTGGTGGCCAATATCCCCTCGGCCACCAGCCGCCGGACCTTGGGCGCCAGATCCGCGGTATCCGGGTTCGAGCCCTCCCACAGCAGACCACGTATGGCACTGCGCATGGCCTCGATGTCGGCTGTGGACAGCAGGGGCGAATCCAGCACCATCGCCGCGATCCGGTCGGGATGGCGCACCCCGAATCCGGATGCGATGTAACTGCCGTATGAGGTGCCGTAGAGCACCGCCTCGTGCACGCCGGCGTCGTCGAGCACCGCGGCGACGTCGTCGACCACCTGCTCGACGGTGATGGCCGCCGGAGGCAGATCCGCGCCCGCATCGGTGTGCCGGGACATCCCGATGCCGCGGTGCTCGATCATGATCACGTCGAATCCGGCCGCGGCCGCGCGTCGCCGCAGCGCGCGGTAGGGCTGGATCGACGCGACGCCGGGCCCTCCCGGGATGAGCACCACCGGGTGCGCCGACTTGCGACCGGCCCGCACGTAGAACAGGTCGAAATGCTCGTCAGAACCAGGACTGACCGGGCGTCGCACCGCCCGTACCCCCGGTAGCGCGGCGAGCTTGTCGTGCACCCGCCTGCGCTTGGCGTTCATCGTCATTGCGTTCCATTGTGCCGCGCAACGCTCAGATCAGATAGATCGTGAAGATCGCCCCGAACAGCACCACCAGCCAGCCGTCGGTGGCGAGTTTGAGCCACCTCGGCGCGGTCCGGACCTCCATGAACTGCCGGATGATCAAGCGGGACTTGATCAGCGTCAGTGCCAGCACCAGCGCGGTGATCGGCACGCTGGCCTGCAGGGCGTCCGAGTACTGGGCCGGCGCCAGCCACCAGGATCCGACGGTGATGGCGACCAGCAGCAGCCACGTTTGAGTCACAGCCTTGTCGGTCATGGTCACCTCACCACGTAGAGCAGGCCGAAGATGATCACCCAGAGCAGGTCGACCATGTGCCAGTAGACCGCGCCTGCCTCCACCACCGAAGCCCGCCGGCGGGACGGATTGCGCAACTCCCGCACGATCACGCCCAGCACGATGAGCCCGATCAGCACATGGATGAGGTGCACACCGGTGAGGACGTAATAGAACGAGTAGAACATCTCGGAGTTGGTGTGCCCGGCCCGGATCTTGACCACCCACTCATAACCCTTGCAGGCCATGAACATCAGGCCGCCGACACCGCCGGCGTACGTCAACCGGATCGCCGCTTCGTGACGTCCGGCCCTGGCGGCCAGCACCGCCCGCGCCACCAGCCAGGAGCTGGTCAGCAGGATCACCGTATTGACGACGCCGATCGTGATGTCGAGATGCTGCTGGGCACGCAGGAATTCGTCCGGATGCATGGTCCGGTAGATCATGAAGATGATGAAGTAGCCACCGAAGATCACCAGATCTCCGAGCACCATCACCCACATGTGGCCGTCGCCCGGCAGGTGGCCCGCCGTCGCCTTCGTCTGTGAGTTCAGTTTCGTCAGAACAGGATTACTTGACATCGCTCGGCTCACCCCAGTCCCGGCTCTTCCGCCGTCTCACGTAACGCGGCCTGCCGGAGCAACACGATCAGCGCCGACAACCAGACCGAGAAGACCACCACCGCCAGCCAGAAGGCGATCGAGCCGTTCCAGGCGAACGGCCCCGACTCGAATACGAACATCTGGGTGGCGATCACCTCGGTGATGATCTGCCAGATGGTCACGTACGCGAACCACACCGGGAAGACGTTGTTCTTGTCGTAGAGGATCGCGACGGCCAAGACCAGATAAGCAGCCGTGAAACAGCCCAACGAGCCGTTGTACGACAGCATTCCGAGGTCGTACAGCAGGCTGATCAGCTCCGGGTCACGGTCGGGCCGGAAGGCCGCGGTCAGGAAACAGACCGACACCAGCAGGAACCCGGGCACCGCTCCGACACCCATGCCGCCGATGTAGCCGTAGGCGAACGCCGACCCCACCGACATGCGTTTGATCTGGTAGGCGACCAGCCCGTTGGTCATCGCCGCACCACCCAGCAGAATCAGCAGCAGGCAGAAGCCGATCTTGATGGTCAGGCCGTGCTCGGTGAAGAACGCCACCTTGTCGGCCGCGGTGACATCGGGCCGCGGTGGCGGAGTGACCCGGGTCAGGATGCAGATGATGACGCCAAAGGCCCCGTACCAGATCGGGAAGAACCAGGTCATCAGCCGCACATCGGGCTTGCCCGGAGGCGCGTCGGTCAACAACGTCATGCCAGGGTGTCCTCTACTACGCCCTCTTCGACGGCCTGGCTGATCACCGCGCGGCGCAGCACGAAGAACATCACGACCACGAAGACCGCGAACGCGCCGTTGCGCAACCAGAAGGCCAGCACGCCGTCCCAGGCCAGCGGGCCGGTCTGGAACACCGCCGCGCCCGCGGCCGGGATCATCGCCACCGCGGTGGCCAGCGAGTAATGGCCCACCCAGCGGGGGAACACCGGGGCGGGCCCGTTGTCGAAGTACACCGCGACCGCCAGCAGTGCGAACTGCGACACCACCATGCCCACCGGCGCCACGAAGACGATCCAGGCAAGGTCGTTGAGCAGCATGATCAGCTCGGGATTGCGGTCCGGGCGAAACGCAGCCACCAGGAAGAAGACGTTGGACAGCGCGAAGATGGTGGCGCCGCTGATCACCGCGGTGAGATAGCAGTAGGCGAACACGTGGCTCTGGGTCTTCATGCGCTTCATCTGGACGACGATCACCATGAAGAACGGCAGGATCAGGATCCCGCACAGATTGAACGTCACCTGGCTGAATCTGATCCAGGCCGTGTGATCGGCATAGAAGCCGGCGACCTGCTGCGCATTCCAGGTCGGGGACATCGGCGGCCAGAAGCCGGGGAACGCCAGCATCGCCACCAGCAGCACCGCACCGACGACGGGCCCGGTCCACAGGCTCACCCACTGGGCTTTGACATTTCCGGCTTTCGGCAGGTCTTGTACCTGCTCCAGAATCTGCACGCCAACCTCCAAAAACTGACTCCAGTCAGAACTAATCGCCCTCGAAACCGTAACGGCACTAGGCGTGAAATGAAAGAGCAAATACTGAGTACAGTCAGTTTGTCGATGTCGTAGCATCGGGCCGTGCTCACTGGATCGCCGCGCAGCCGCAAGGGCCTACAGACGCGGGAGCGGTTGCTGGGAGCCGCGATCTCCGAGTTCAAACGCGACGGCATGGCCGCGGCCGAGACCGCCGCGATCGCGTCGGCCGCAGGTGTCGCCCACGGCACCTTCTTCTTCCACTTCCCCACCAAGGAACACGTACTGGTGGAACTGGAACACCGCGAGCAACTGCGCATGGCCACCGAGCTCAGCCGGGCCTTCGCCGTACCCCACGATGTCCGCACCACCCTGGCCGAGTCCGTGCGCATGCTGGAGAAGCTCGAACGACGCCTGGGCGGGCGATTGTTCAAAGACTTTCTGGCCCTGCACTTTTCCACCACGCGTCCGCCGTCGGAGGAATGGTCCCGGCATCCCGTGATCGTCGCTGTGGTCAAGGAACTCCAACGAGCTCAGGAGCGCGGCGAGATCCCGGCCGAAGTGGACGTGATGCACAACGGCGTGTCGTTTCTCGTCGGGCTCTACGCGCTGTTGATCACCATCCCGGACGCGGCCGAGGTCCGGGCTCCCGTGATCGCCGAGTACCTGACCACGTACGTCTACGGCATGCGGGTCGTCCAGTCGGCTTAGGTTCGGGCTGATCCAAACACGTGCCCACCGATAGCGGGTGCGGATACAACGGTGCCATGACCACCGTCGAGAACGTGACCCGTGTTTTGCCCGGTACGCCGGAATGGGATGACCTGCTGGCCTCGATCGCCGCAGGCGCCAAGGACCGCGACCTCAACGACGAGAACCCCTTCGATCAGGTCGCCGCGCTCAAGCGGGCCGGGTTCGGCACCCTGCGCCTGCCCGAGTCCCTCGGCGGTGCCGGATTCAGTGTGCCGCAGCTGTTCTCCGCCGTGATCGATGTGGCCAAGGCCGATCCCATCGTCGCCCACATCTTCCGGACCCACTTCTGGTTCACCGAGGAGCGGCTGCGCAACGCCGACGATCCGGTGTCCAGACACTGGCTGGGCAAGATCGCCGAGGGCAAGATCTTCGGAAACGCCTTCAGCGAGAAGGGTTCACTGGCCGTGGGCAGTTTGGTGTTCAACACCAGGCTGCTGGCCGACAGCGCGAACCCGGGCGCGTTCCGGTTGACCGGTGAGAAGTACTACAGCACCGGCACCCTGTTCTCGGACTACCTGACCGTCACCGCCACCACCGACCACGACTCGGTGGCCAACGTCCTGGTGCCCACCGACCGGGAAGGCGTCCGGCTCGTCGACGACTGGGACGGCTTCGGCCAGCGACGTACCGGAACCGGTACCACGACGTTCACCGACGTCGCGGTGGCCGCCGACGAGATCCTCACCGACACCCCGTATGACGCCGAAGCGGTCCCGACCGTGCAGTACGCCTCGCTGCAGCTGTTCATCCACGCGGTGGTCGCCGGCATCCTGGCCAACGTTGTCGACGACGGCGTCGCGCTGCTGCGCTCCCGCGAACGCAATTTCAGCCATGCCGTCACCGAACAGCCCACCGACGATCCCCTGCTGCAACGCCAGCTCGGCGTGCTGGCCAGTACGGCCTATGTGGCGCGGGCAGCGGTGCTGGATGCCGCCGCGGCGATCGGGGCCGCCACCGATTCCGCGGCCGCCGCCGTGCCCGATGCGCGGCTCGCCGCCGTGCCCGATGCGCGGCTCGCCGCCGTGCCCGATGCGCGGCTCGCCGCGGAAGCCCAACTCAGGGTCGCCAAGGTCAAAGTGCACCTCGACGACGTCGCCCCCGAGGCCGCCACCCGACTTCTGGAACTCGGTGGGGCGAGCGCGGCATCCCGGCAGCGCAACCTGGATCGGCACTGGCGCAACATCCGCACCATCACCCTGCACAACCCGGTGGCCTACAAGGCGCGCGTGATCGGCCAGAACCTGCTGCACGGCACACCCGTTCCGGCCAACGCCTACTTCTGAGCGAGTGAGTGGCGGGCCACTCGGAAGGCTTGCGCATCGCTTTCTACTCCTGGGTCGTGCTCCGACGAAATCGCGACCCAGGAGTAGAAACCGGCGAGGCCAGGTAACAGATTTCTAGGCTGTCAATTCGATGTGGTGCGCGCCGCCGACACTGGCGTAGCGGTCCGGGCTACAGGTCAACACGATGACCTGTCCGTCTCCACCGACGGCGTCGAACACTGCGCCCATCTTGGTCAGCCGGTCCGGATCGGTGAAACCGAGCGCATCGTCGATGATGACCGGCACGCTGTCCTCCTTGGCCACCATCGTGGCACCGGCCAGCCGCGCGACGATGGCCAACTGCTCCTTGGCGCCGCCGGACAGCGATTCGTACGGGACCGTCCGACCGGACACCGTGCGGGTCCTGATGTTGAGATCGCTGTCGACGTCGACCTCGAAATCCTCACCGAACACCAGCCGGCCCAGCCGCTGCACCTCGAGGCGAAACGGATCGGCGTACCGCTGTCTGGTGGCGTCACGATGGCGGGCCATCACCGACCTCAGCGTCTCGGCCGCGCGGGCCCGGCGGTGCACCCGTAGGTACTCGGCGCGTGCGTGCTCGCGTTCGGTCTCGGCGGCATCCAGATGCCCCTTGCGGCCCTGGGTGCCGTACACCTTGAGTTGGGCGGCCAACTCCCGCAAACCCTCGACCGCGGTCTCGTGACGGGTGTCCAGCAGTTGCGCGCGGCGCGCCGCCTCGTCGAGCGCGGCCTTCACCGAATTCGGTTCGGTCGCCGACAATTCGGTCCGCAACGTGGTGACCCGGCCCGCAGTGGCAGCGGCCTCCTCGTCGGCGGCCTGGGCCTGCACGGCCAACTCGTCGTCAGCCGTCTGCGCGCGCTGGATTTCCAGCCGGCCACCGGCCACCGTCAACTCCGCCTGCGCCGTGGTGAGCTTGTCGCGCAGCACGCTGCAGCGGGTCGACTTCTCCGACAGCTTCTTGGCCGCCGCGGCGATCACCTTGCGACTGGTCTCACTGTCGGCCACCGCCCGACGGTGCGCCCCCACCGCGGCCTCGAGTTCAGTTCGGGCAGCGGCGATATCGGTGGGACCGGCCAGCTCGAACAACCCGGCTTCATCGGGCTGGTCCGCCCGCAACTGGGTCAGCCGTGACCGCAGATCCTCCAACGAATCATCGCCCGTGAGCGCATCCACCGTGGCGCGCAACCGATCCCGGCTGCTGAGCAGCTCCCGTCGACGGGCGTCGAGGATACGCGCGGCATCCACATGCTCGACCCCGGCCGCGGCCAGCGCGGCCGCCAATGCGTTCTGCGCCTCGTCCAGGCGGGCCTGTGTCTGCGCGGCGGGGGTGCCCGGCACCACGCGCACTGTGAGCACTCCGGGCACGTCGATCTCGGTGTCAGCGGTGGTGTTGACCGACCACGGCAGGCCCGCCTCCAGGGCCACCTGCGCCTCGTCCACCCGGACAGCGCAATCGGCGACCGCCACGAGTTCGATTCGCGCCGAGGCGAGTTCAGCCTGCCCCGCAGCCCGGTCCACCGCCACCGCCGCGGCCTCGACGGCCCGCATGCCGGCGTCGTCGAGGGTGATCTCGGCGAGTTCGCGCTCGACCCGGTCGAGTTCACGAACACCGGCGTCGATCTTGCTCAGCCGGGTCGCCAGCCGATCGGCCTCGTCACGGTCGGTCATCCGGGTGAGCGTGGTGCGGGCCGTGTCCACCCGGGCTTCGTGCTCCTGCGCAGCCACCCGAGCTTCTTCGGCGGCGACCTCGGCGGCCTCGTGAACCTCACGGGCCGTGGCAGTTTCGCCGTCGGCCACGGTCAACGCGGCCTGTAGTTCGGTGATGGTGGCGGCGCGCTCGTCGAGCTCGCCGCGCAGACGTCGTCGTTCGGTGAGCGCGGCTGCCGATGCAGCCTGTGCCACCCGGGCCGCCTCGGCGACCACCTCGGCTTCCTTGAGCCGCTGGAGCAGCGCGGCAACCTCGTCGGCAGCCTTGCGGGCCGCCGCCAGACCGGCCTGGGCCTGTTCGCGTTGACCGGCGACACCGGTGACTTCGGCGCTGAGTTCGGCATGCCGGCGCACCGCGTCGTCGACCTCGGCCACGGCGGCCGCACACTGCGCCACCTCGCCTTCGGCGACGGCGAGCCGCTTGGTCACGGCCGCCCACTCACCGGTCGCCCTGCCGGTGGCGGTGAAGTAGCGCAGGTACTCCGCGTCGATCCGCTCGATCAGCAGCGGCTCGTCCCCAGACAGCGCGACCGCCTCGCCTGCGGCCACGTCCAGTGCCCGGGCCAGGGCATCCGATCCCGACAGATCCACCGGTGCGGTCGAGCTGGACTGCAGCACCCGCTGGGCCTGCCACAGGTTGGTGTCGACGGTCTCGGCGAGCATGCCCAGCACCCGCTCGTGGGCTTCGTCGCCGCTGAGCTGCTCGCGCACCGGCGCCAGCACCGTCAACTGGGTCTCGGCACGCTTGTGAAAGCGCTTGCGGTACATGAACCGGTAAGGGCCGGTGGAGATTTCGGCCATCACCTCGGCGCCGACGTCGGCGTGCGTCGGCTTGACCTGCTTGACTTCCTTCTTGCCCGAGCGGTCCTTGGCCTCCAGGAGCAGGTCCAGCGCCTCGATCATCGACGACTTGCCGATCTCGTTGGCGCCGCTGACGACCACCACACCGTGATCGGGGAATTCGATCTCGCGGTGGGTGACGCCGCGGTAGTTGGTCAGGACCAGGCGGTGCAGTTTCATGCCGCACTCCCCCGCTCGACCAGACGCAGCAACAGCCCCAACGCGGCCCTTGCGTCGTCGGCCCCGACGCCCTCGGTGCGGGCAGTGGCCACCAGCTCGTCCACCGCGGCAGCGGCGAACCCGCCGATGCCCAAGTCATCGAACTCACCGTCGGCGGGCAGCACCGCGATCTCGGTATGCCGCTCCCACAACGTGAGCGCGGCGAACAGCCGGGCGTAGCGGTCCAGGCAGGCATCCAGTGCGGCCTTGTCCGTCACCGTCAGGGAACCTGTCAAAGCCAGCCGCACCACCGTGCGTTCCTTGTCCTGCAACAGATCCAGGTTCAGATCCAGGTCGGCGATGTCGCGGTCGGTGTCCACCTCGCGGCGGAGCGTGACGAACCGCCACCGGCCCACCCGTTCGGAATCGACCCGGACGCCGCGGTGCGGATCGGTCTCGTCGATCTCGACCAGCAGCACATGCCCGGGATCGGATTCGATGTCATCGTAGTTCGTCACCTCGGGTGAGCCCGAGTACCAGACCCGGCCGGTCGATCCGACCTCGGTGCGGGAGTGCTTGTCCCCCAATGCCACATAGTGGACCGCGCCGCGCGCCAGGGCGTCCTCGACGGCAGACATCCGGATCAGCGACGGCTTGTCCTTGTCCGGATCGAGGATGTCGACGCCGCCGTGGCCGACCACCACGCGGGTGACACCGTCGGCGGGCAGATCGGCCAGTACGTCCCCGATCAGATCCGAGGTGGGCGCCTTGGACCGCCACGGCGCCGCCACGATCTCCAGCCCCGGGCGCACCTCGTGCACGCCCGCACGGTCGAGGACCACGACGTTGTCCGGGCATTCCGCGGTGAACAGCGCGCTGGTGTAGACCGACGCGGCATCGAGCGGGTCATGGTTGCCCGGCAGCAGATACACCGGGACGCCGATGGCGCGCATGGCCTCCAGTGACAGGCTGACCTCCCGCGGGGCCAACTGGTTGTGCTCGAAGACGTCCCCGGACACCACGACGAACTCCGCACCCGAGGCCGCGGCCACCGGCCCCAGGGCCGCGACGGCCTCCCGGCGCGATGCCGAGTAGCGGGGCTGCGCCTCACCGTCACCGGCACTGAGGAAATGACGGATCATGCCGAGTTGCCAGTCGGCGGTGTGCAGAAAACGCATCGGCCCCGTCCCTTCTGTGTCCGTTTCCCGCGGGTTCAACAGGGAAGCAAGCCGAGTCTAAAACCGGGGGCCGACAAGTCCGGGGACCTGCAACGGCATGGCCCGGTTTGCCTCTACCGTATGAGGAATGGCTGATCCGGTTGGTCCGAACAGAACCCTGCTGCTGATGCGCCACGCCAAGTCGGACTATCCCGACGGGGTGGCCGACCACGACCGGCCGCTCGCCGCCCGCGGTATCAGAGAGGCTGCGCTGGCCGGAGACTGGATCCGGGCCAACTTCGCGGCGGTGGACGCGGTGTTGTGCTCGACGGCCACCCGGACCCGTCAGACGTTGGAGCGCACCGGCATCGAGGCGCCCGTGCAGTTCGCCGAGCGCATCTACGACGCCCGGCCCGGCACCGTCATCGACGAGATCAACAGTGTGTCGTCACGTTTCGGCACGGACCCGTCCACAGTGCTCGTCATCGGCCACGAGCCCGCCATGTCCGCGGTCGCACTCGGGCTGGCCGACGGATCCAACCGCAGCGCGGCGGAGAGCATTTCGCTGAAGTTTCCGACCTCGGCGATCGCCATGCTGCGCACCAGCGAGCCGTGGGACCAGCTCGCGCTGGGCGGCGCGACGCTGGTGCGATTCCACGTGCCTCGCTAGGAGTTGGTGGCCAGTGTCAGTTCCATGAGCTTGATGGCCATCGGGCAGGCATCGATGCCCGGTCCCTGCGGATTGACCCACCAGCCGACCACGCCGGCCGCGTCGCTGGCCACGCCGCACGCGCCGTTGAGCCCGTTGGGCCTCATGATGATCGAATCGACACCGGCGATCCGACGTTGCTCGATCGCGTACTGCAGCTTCTCGGCGGTCTGACGCTCGTTGGCCAGGCTGCCCTGCTCGTACCAGAACCGGGTGATGTCGACCAGGCCGGCCGGGTTGGCCGCCTGCCAGCGGCACACCGCACCCACGAAGGTGCTCTGGATGTCCAGCGGGTCGGCACCCACCGTCTTGGCCAGGATGTCCGTGGTCAGGACGTCACATTCCTTGAGCAGGTTGGGATAGGTCTTCTCGGACTTGTTGTTGCTCGGGCCGCCGCCGGACCCCTCCTTGGCCGCCGTGCCGTCCACCGTGGTGGTGCACCCGGTCAGCCCGACGAACACCGCCAGCGCGGCAGTGAACCCGGCGACCCCACGCTTGATGCTCATTTGGAATTCACAATCGACTGGCGGGTCAGCTCCTTGGCGACCTCACACGGATCGGGGTAGGGCTTCTGATCGAAGCTCACAGACCACTCGATGAAATCGTCGTCGAACTGGATGCCGATCTCACACAGGTTCACGTCACCGGCCTTGAGCGGGTTCTCCCCGATGGCGATGAAGCCGCCGTGTCCCTCGATGTTGATGTCCTCCACGCTGGTCCGCGACAGCTCCTCGGTCTTGCGCTCCCGGCCGATCGGACTGCCCCGGAACCAGGTGAAGGAGAAGTGCGGTCCCAGGATGCTGCCGCCCTGCAGCCACTGGCAGCCAGAGGAATTGGTCGCGGTGTTGACCAGCCCCTGCACCTGGGTCAACTCGGTCACCGTCTGATCGGTGACGCCGCCACAGTGCGGAAAATGCGGGCCGTGCTTGCCCGAACCATCGGCACTGGGCGTCTCGGTCTGCGGAACCTGCGGAGACGCGGGCTCGCCGGACGAGCAACCTGCGAATACCGGAACCATTGCAGCAGCCAATACCGCAAAGGCTCTGGCATGGGCGAATCGTGCCTTGTTGGCCGTGCGGACAGTCACGCCATGCACTGTAGCGGCAACACCTATGTCCTATCCGGACATAGGTACTGACCTGGACTTTCATCGATGTGGACACGACGACCTCGGGAAACGTCCGACACCGGGCCGGTGTGCGAGAGTAGCCAGATGCTCTGGGCGCTGCTGCGACAGTATGCGCGGCCGTACCGGCGGCTGCTCGCGGTCGTCGCGACGCTTCAGGTGATCAGCACCCTGGCCTCGCTGTACCTGCCGACGGTCAACGCGGCCATCATCGACGACGGAGTGGCCAAGGGCGACGCGCAGCGCATCGTCGAACTCGGCGGCGTGATGCTCGGTGTCACCGGTCTGCAGGTGGCGTGCGCCATCGGGGCGGTGTTCTTCGGGTCGCGCGCGGCCATGAGCTTCGGCCGCGACCTTCGCTCGGCGGTCTTCCACCACGTGACCACGTTCTCGGCCGAGGAGACCGCCCGGTTCGGCACGCCGTCACTGCTGACCCGCACCACCAACGACGTCGGCCAGATCCAGCAGCTGCTGCAGATGACCGCCACGATTCTGATCACCGCCCCGATCATGTCGGTGGGCGGAATCCTGATGGCGCTGCACCAGGACGCCGGCCTGTCCTGGCTGCTGCTGGTCAGCGTTCCGGTTCTGGCGCTGGCCAACTACTGGGTCATCACCCACCTGATGCCGATCTTCCGTCGCATGCAACGGTTGATCGACGGGATCAACCGGGTGATGCGCGATCAGCTGTCCGGCATCCGCGTCATCCGCGCCTTCGCCCGCGAACCCGTCGAACAACGCCGGTTCGCACAAGCCAACCAGGCTCTGTCGGCCACCGCCCTGGAGGCCGGGCGGTGGCAGGCGCTGATGCTGCCGGCGACCACCCTGGTGATCAACATCTCCAGCGTCGCACTGATCTGGTTCGGCGGGCTGCGCATCGACGCCGGGCACATGCAGGTGGGCTCACTGATCGCGTTCCTGGCCTATTTCATGCAGATTCTGATGGCCGTGCTGATGGTGGCCGTCCTGGCGGTGATGCTCCCGCGGGCTTCGGTGTGTGCCGAGCGCGTCACCGGTGTGCTGGCCACCCGGCCCCAGATCACCAGCCCCCCCGACCCAGTGCGCCCGGCGTCCGTTGCCGGCGAGATCGTCTTCGACGACGCATCGTTCAGCTATCCCGGCGCCGATCGTCCCGTGCTGCAGCAGGTTGCGTTGCGCGTGCCGCGAGGCACCACGACCGCGGTGGTGGGCTCCACGGGCTCGGGTAAGTCCACCCTGCTGGCCATGATCTGCCGGTTCTACGACGTCAGCTCCGGCGCGGTCCGCGTCGACGGCATCGACGTGCGAGAACTCGACCTCGAACAGCTGTGGGCGTCGATCGGCCTGGTCCCCCAGCGCGGCTTCCTGTTCTCCGGCACCATCGCCGAGAATCTGCGTTACGGCGCCGCCCCGGGACAGGAACTCACCGACGAACACATGTGGGAGGCACTGCGGATCGCGGCGGCCGACGACTTCGTGGCAGCCCACCCCGAAGGGCTGGAACGCCCGGTGGCCCAGGGCGGTATCAATTTCTCGGGCGGGCAGCGGCAACGGCTCGCGATCGCCCGTGCGGTGATCCGCAGGCCCGCGATCTACCTGTTCGACGACGCGTTCTCGGCCCTCGACGTGCACACCGACGCCCGGGTACGTACCGCCTTACGCGAGGTTTCCGCCGGCGCCACCGTGGTGATCGTGTCGCAGCGGATCTCGACGGTGATCGAGGCCGACCAGGTGGTCGTGGTCGAGGACGGCCGCGTCGTCGGCACCGGCACCCATGAGTCGCTGCTCGCCGACTGCCCCACCTATGCCGAGTTCGCCGCGTCGCAGGCGGTCACCGCCGGAGACCCGCGATGACCGGGCCCGTGCTGCGCCGCAGCGGCACGCCGGCAGCGCCGGTCGAGCGCACCCGCGACTTCCGCGGATCGGCCCTGCGACTGGTCAGACGCCTGGTGCCGCAACGCGGTCTGGCGATCTCGGTGATGCTGCTCGGCGTGGCCGGGATCGCCATCGGGGTGATCGGCCCGCGAATTCTCGGGCACGCCACCGACCTGCTGTTCAACGGCGTGATCGGGCGGGAACTGCCGGCCGGCCTGACCAAGGACCAGGCCGTCGAGGCCGCCCGGGCCCGTGGGGACACCAGGTTCGCCGACCTGCTGTCCGGGATGAACGTGGTCCCCGGCCACGGGGTGGACTTCGCGGCGGTGGCCCGCACGCTGGCGCTCGCACTGGGCTTGTATCTGCTTGCCGCCGTGCTGGTTTGGCTGCAGGCCCGGCTGCTCAACGTCACGGTGCAACGCACCATGGTCGCGCTGCGGGCCGAGGTGGAGGACAAACTGCACCGACTTCCGCTGTCCTACTTCGATTCCCGCCAGCGCGGCGAGGTGCTCAGCCGGGTCACCAACGACATCGACAACATCCAGACCTCGGTGTCGATGACCATCAGCCAACTGCTGACCTCGGTGCTGACGGTGTTCGCGGTGCTGGTGATGATGCTGACCATCTCGCCGCTGCTGGCGCTGCTGACCGTCGTCACCGTGCCACTGTCGCTGTGGGTGATCCGCTGGATCACCCGCCGGTCGCAGCCGTTGTTCGTCGCGCAGTGGCGCAACACCGGCCGGCTCGCGGCCCACATCGAGGAGACCTACAGCGGCTTCACCATCGTCAAGACGTTCGGGCACCGGGAGGCCGCACAGCGACGCTTCGACGAGCTCAACGAGGAGGTCTACCGGTCCAGCATCGGGGCGCAGTTCTTCTCGGGCCTGGTCGGCCCGGCGACGATGTTCATCGGCAACCTCAGCTACGTGGCCGTTGCCGTGGTGGGCGGCCTGCAGGTGGCCGGAGGACAGATCACCCTCGGCAGTATCCAGGCGTTCATCCAGTACGTGCGGCAGTTCAACCAGCCGCTGGGCCAGATGGCCGGGATGTACAACACCCTGCAGTCCGGGATCGCCAGTGCCGAACGTGTTTTCGACCTGCTGGACGCCGACGAACAGTCCCCGGAGCCGGCCGAAGCACTCCGGATCCGCGCCGGCCGTGTCGAATTCGACCGGGTGAACTTCGGGTACCTGCCGGACACCCCGGTGATCGAGGACCTGTCGCTGGTCGCCGAGGCGGGCAGCACCGTGGCCATCGTCGGCCCCACCGGTGCGGGAAAGACCACGTGCGTGAACCTGCTGATGCGGTTCTACGACGTCGACTCCGGGCGGATCCTGATCGACGGCGTGGACATCTCGACGGTGAGCCGCGAGTCACTGCGGTCCTCGATCGGCATGGTGCTGCAGGACACCTGGCTCTTCGGCGGCACCATCTACGACAACATCGCCTACGGCCGACCGGATGCAACCGAGGACGAGGTGCTCGAAGCGGCCAGGGCCGCGTATGTGGACCGGTTCGTGCACACTCTGCCGGACGGATATGCCACCCGGGTCGACGACGACGGCGGCGCCATCAGCGCCGGCGAGAAGCAGCTGATCACCATCGCGCGGGCGGTGCTGGCAAGACCCCGGGTACTCGTGCTCGACGAGGCGACCAGCGCGGTGGACACCCGGACCGAACTGATGATCCAGCACGCGATGGCCGAGTTGCGCCGGGACCGGACCAGTTTCATCATCGCCCACCGGCTTTCGACGATCCGCGATGCCGATCTGATCCTGGTGATGGATGCCGGCCGGATCGTCGAACGCGGTACCCACGAGGAGCTGGTGTCGCGGCACGGGCGGTACTGGGAGATGACGCAGGTTTAGCGTCCAGCGCGCCGAAACTACGGGTTTTGACGTGAAGTGGGTGAAAATTCGCCATAAACCGTAGTCTCGGCGGGATTTAGGGATTTGGGGCAGCTCAGCCATTACAAATTGTAGTGTCGATGTAATGACGACCAGTACCGTGCACACGTTCTGCCGGTACTGCCTGGCGTCCTGCGGCCTGGAGGTGACAGTCGAGGACAACCGGGTGCTCAAGATCGCCCCCGACAAACTCAACCCGCACACCTGGGGCGATTTCTGCGCGAAGGGCCGTACCGCCGGTCAGGCGGTGGAGCATCCGCGGCGGATCGTGGCGCCGATGCGACGGGTCGGTGACAGCTATGTCGAAGCGACCTGGGACGAGGCGATCACTGACATCGCAGCGCGGATGAACCGGATCATCGAGACCGGGGGCCCGGACGCGGTGGCCGCCTACTACGGCAACCCGGCCGGTTATTCGTCGTCGAACCTGGTGTTCATGAACGCCTGGCTCGACGCCATCGGCACACACAACCGGTACGCGGTCGGGTCGGTGGACCAGAACGCGCTGCACGTGGTGGCCGAGGCGATGTACGGATCACCACTGATGGTCCCGGTGTCCGACGTCGACAACTGCGACTACTTTCTGATCGTCGGGGCCAATCCAGCTGTGAGCGCCTGGAATTGGGTGGAATCGGTGCCGGGCGGCTGGCGTCGCGCGCTGGCCCGCCAGAAGCAGGGTGCACGCATCGTCGTGGTCGACCCGATCCGCACCGAGAGCGCGCAGGCCGCCGATCTGCATCTGGCGGTACGCCCGGGCCAGGACTGGGCGTTGCTGCTGGCGATGGTCAAGGTGATCCTCGACGAGGGCCGCGAGCACCGTGGCGACTGCGCCGAACTGGCCACCGGGGTGGCCGATCTGCGCGCGCTGACCGCCGAAGCCGACCTCGACGACCTCGCCGCGCGCTGCGACATCGCCCGTGACGTGATCGAACAGGTGGCCCGCGAATTCGCCTCGGCGCCAGGGGCGATGGCCATCACCCGCACCGGGGTGTCGCTGCATGCCGCGGGCACGGTGGCCGAATGGCTGGGACATGTACTCAACCTGATCACCGGGCGGATGGACCGTCCCGGTGGGCGCCGCTTCGAGCCGGGCTATGTCGACACCCTGCGACTGGCCGGGCTGGCAGCGACCCACCCGCACACCAGCCGGCTGGCCCGGCGGGATCTGGTGGCCGGCGCGCACGCACTGGCCGAACTGCCCGACGAGATCACCACCCCGGGCCGCGGCCAGATCCGGGCCTTGCTGATCAACTCGGGTAACCCGGTGATCTCCGGGCCCGACGGGGCCAAGCTCGACGAGGCCCTGGCCTCATTGGACCTGCTGGTGGCGATCGATCTGGTGCAGCGCGAGAGCCACCGGCACGCGCACTGGCTGCTGCCCGCCGTGCACTGGCTGGAACGTGACGATCTGCTGGCCTTCACCAGTGGCATGCACGACGAGCCCTATGTGCAGTACGGCGTGAAGGCCGTCGAACCGCCGGACGGCGCCCGCGAAGAGTGGCAGGTGTTCACCGATCTGGCGTTGGCGATGCGCCGTCCGCTGTTCGGCGCCAAGGGACTCAACAGTTTCGTCCGCGCCACCCGCTGGCTGGCGGGTCGCACCGGGAGGCCCGGGTTGTCGTTCGGGCCGCACTGGATCGACCGCCTGATCATCCTCACCTCGCGGAAGTTCGACGGGCACAAGCTCACCTGGCGCGAGCTCACGGCACACCCGCACGGCCTGGTGCTCGGCCCCCGGCAGTTCGGCCGGTTCCGTGAGGCGTTGCGGACGCCGGATCACAAGGTCCAGGCGGCTCCCGGCCAGTTCGTGGCTCGGGCGCGCGACCTGCTCGCGACACCCGATCCCGGGGCGCCCGAAGGCTTCCCGTTCCTGCTCGGCAACCGGCGCCGACGGCATTCGATGAACTCATGGCTCAACGAGCTGCCGGGCCTGCATCCGGCAGGCAAAGGAAACGAGGTACTCGTTCATCCCGATGACGCCGCAACTCTGGGCATCGCGGCCGGAGACCGGGTCCGGGTTTTCTCACCGGTCGGGCGGCTGGAGGTGACGGCGGCGCTCAGCGACCGGCCCCGCCGCGGCGTCGTGGTGCTCGACCATGGCTGGGGCTCACGGGTGTTCGACCCGCGCCATGGCGGCACACCGGATTCCTACGGGGTCAACCGCAACCTGCTGGCCGACCGCGCATCGATCGATCCACTCTCCCAGACCTCGACGCTGGGCTCGGTGTACGTCGGGATCGAGCGGGTCTAGGCGCCGGGACCTTCGGTACGCAGATCGTCGACCGCCTTCATCGCGTCGCGCAGCTTGTCCAGCCACTCCTCGGTGTGCTGACCCACCAGGCGCACCGACCAGGCCAGCGCGTCCGAGCGCGAGCGTGCCACGCCCGCGTCGACCAGGGTGTCGAGCACCTGCCGTTCGGGCTGCTTGAGCCGGGTCATCACCGGTACGGCGATGTGGGTGAACAGGATTCGCTCGACATCGTCACCGCTGCTGATTTCCACGCCCCAGGACACTTTGCGGTCGAACCGGCCCTGCGCCTCGTCGGCGATGCGCATGCGCTCGCCACGAGTCTCCTCGCGGAACCGCGCGGCCCGCCCGGAGGCCCGTGCCGCGGTCTCCTCTTCGGAGCTCTCGGGGAGCCTGCCGATGACGGTGATCTCTTCACGGTCGACGATCACGGTCGGATCGCCGGTGAACCAGCTGTCGGGCAGACGGCCGGCGAACCACTCGGCGGCCTCATCCGCGGACCGGCGGTGGTGTTGATGTTTGTTCATGATTACATGATTACACCGTTACATCCCTGATGGGACGGCGTTCACCACCGGCGAACGTTGTTTTTCGCCGCTGAGCGATCAGTTGCGCTTGAGCAGCAGCGCTGCGCCGCCGGCGAGCACCAGAGCAACCAGCAGCAGCCCCGCCCAGCCCGGACCGGCGATCCACCACACGGCGCCCAGCACGATGATCGCCGGCGACACCGCGAACAGCACCATGCCGGGGTGCTGCTTCAAGACCGCGAGCGCGCCCTGGGCGCGGATCGGGTCGATTTCCTTTGCCATGGCACCAGAATGCCAGCTGACCGCCGGTTAGGAAGGCAGCAGCAGAATCTTGCAGTGTTTGTCGGGTTGCCGGAGTTCATCGAAGGCCTCGGTGGCCGCATCAAGCGGCAAGGTCGCCGTGACGAACGGCGCCACATCCACCGTGCCGGTGACGATCCAGTCCAAAGCTTTGGCGAACTCGTCGGGCCGGTAGGCGAACACGAAACGGATCGACAGTTCCTTGGTGATGCCGATCATCGGCGTGATGGTGTCCGGTTGCATGCACACCCCGACCACCACGACCCGGCTGTGCGGGGGCACCGACTCCATCACGGTCGCGAGAATTCCTGGTACGCCGACACATTCGAAAACCACGGTATTGGCCCGTGACGGCGCGTCCATCAGCGGCGACATGGGTAGCGCCGGGCCCGCCAGCCCGGCCCAGCTCTGGTAGGGACTGCTCACCGCCGGGTCGACGACCACGTCGGCACCGACCTGCTCGGCCAGGGCCCGGCGCCCGGGCGAGAAATCCGCCGCGACGACCGGCCCCACCCCCGCCGCCTTGAGGCACGCGATCACCGACAGCCCCACCGGGCCGCAGCCGACGACCAGGACGGCGTCACCGGGCTGCAGGTCTGCGGCGGCGACGGCGTGCACGCCTACCGCCAACGGCTCGGCAACTGCCGCATAGCGCAGGGGGATGTCCCCCGATACCGGCAGCAACCGCTTCTCCTGCAGAACAAGGCGTTCGGCCAGCCCGCCCGTCACCGCCGGGGACAGCCCCACCAACTGCGGCCCGTCGCCGGTGTCCAGGTAGGGAACGGAGGTGACCGGCGTCCCGATCGGGAGGGAGCGCTCAGTGCCCGGGCCGTAGTCGAGCAGTTCACCGACGAACTCGTGCCCGAGCACCATGGGCGGCACCAGATCCGGCATCGCGGCCTGCGACTCGATCAGATGCAGGTCGGAACCGCAGATCCCGCAGGCCAGCGGGGCGACGAGCACCTGGCCGGGCCCGGGAACAGGGTCGGCGACCCTCTCAACGTGCACCGAACCACGCTGCGCGACAACGGCTTTCATAAAACATCGAACCTCTCGCGGACATCCTGGGCGGAGATACCGTAATCGTTACAGTACTTGGCGGAAACCACGACTTGTAGCCTGGTGTCGATTTCTCCCCCACCTGACGATTCGAGGAATGACTGTGAACGGAAACTGGCAACCCGGCTGGCTGCCCGACCCTGAGGGCCGCTACGAATACCGCTGGTGGGACGGACAATCCTGGACCGATCAGATCTCTCATCAGGGCCAGGCCGGCCGGGCGCCACTCAGTGGCTCCCCGCAGCAACCGCAGCAGGCCCAGCAGCAACCGCAGGCCCAGGCCCAGCCCGCCGGTGACGGGTTCAATGGCATCAGCGGGGATCTCGTCGACGGACGGTTCAGCGAGAAAGAGGCGACGCCGATCGCCAACCAGAACAAGAAGATGCTGCGGGTCCGCCTCGGCGAACCCTTCATGGCCCGGCAGGGCTCGATGGTCGCGTACCAGGGCAACGTCGACTTCGCCTTCGAAGGCGGCGGCGCGTCGAAGTTCATCAAGAAGGCCCTCACCGGTGAAGGCCTTCCGCTCATGCGCTGCCAGGGGCAGGGCGATGTGTTCCTGGCCGATCAGGGTTTCGACGTACACCTGCTGCAGCTGGCCAACTCGGGCCTGTCGATCAGCGGCAAGAACGTGCTGGCCTTCTCATCGAGCCTGGACTGGAACATCGAGCGGGTCCGCGGCGGCAGCATCGCCACCGGCGGCCTGTTCAACACCACCCTGCGCGGCACCGGATGGGTGGCGCTGACCACCGACGGACCACCCGTGGTGCTCAACGCCTCCGAGGCCCCGACCTTCGCCGACACCAATGCGGTCGTGGCGTGGTCCGCGCACCTGCAGACCCAGCTCAAGACCAGCTTCAAGGCGGGTGCGTTGATCGGCCGGGGCTCCGGCGAAGCGATTCAGGTCGCGTTCCACGGCAACGGCTTTGTGATCGTGCAGCCCTCGGAGGGTGTCACGGTTCCGATGCAGTGAGCGACGCGCCCAGCGCAAGCTTCCCGCCATCCCGGGTCAGCAGGTAGAGCGCGGCCGCGGACACCAGCCCGATTGCCGTGAGGCCCAGCCACACCAATTCGGCCAGGTCCGCGGCGCGCGCCGCGCCGATCAGCGATCCGGTGGCCACATTGCCCAGCAGGATCCCCACTCCGACGACCGTGTTGTAGAACCCGTAATGGGTGGCCACCAGCCGATCGCCCGACAGCGCCACGACGGTGTCCATCTCGAACGGGAACACCGCGGCTGACCCCAGGGCCAGCAGTGCGGACGAGCCGAGCAGTGCGGCCACCGCGGCGGCGGTACCGAACCGGTCGGCGTCCGGTACCACTGCCAACGGAACGAAGGCCGCCGCCAGCACCAGCAGGCCGACCACCAGGCTGCGGCGCGGGCCCCAGCGGTCGCCGAACCAGCGCGTGATCCGCAACTGGCCGCCCACCGCGATCAGCCCGGACACCACGAAAATTCCTGCCACCAGTGCGGTTTCGTTCCCAGGACGCAGCACCGCAGCCTGCAGCGGCAACGCCAGATAAACCTGGAAGGACAGCACGTAGGAGCCGATCATCGCCACCGCGAACAACAGGAACCCGCGGTTGGCGATGACACTTCGCCAGTCGTCGAGTACCGAACTCCGCTGTTCGACGGGTTCGGCGCGGTGCCGCGGCAGCGCGAGCAGCTGGGCCACGGTCAGCACCGCGAATACCGCCGCGGCCGCGGCGGCGGTCACCCGGAAATCGAAGGCCAGCAACGCCATTCCCGCGAGCGGGCCCAACAGGATTCCGGCCTGGTAGAAGACGTTGAACGTCGCGAAGGCCTCGACCCGCCGGTCACCGGCATCGGCAGCAAGGTAGGCACGTACTGCTGGATTGAACAGCGCTCCGGCGAACCCTGTTGCCGCCGAGGCGATCAGCATCGCAGGCAGAGAATCCGCGACGACCAGCAGACCGAACCCGGCAGTGCGCAACAGACACCCGGCAACGATCAACGGCTTGTATCCCAGCCGGTCGGCCAGGGTACCGCCGACGATGAACATGCCCTGCTGGGAGAAGTTGCGCACCCCCAGCACCAGGCCGACCGCCCACGCCGCCAGACCGAGCGGCCCGGCCAGATAACCGGCCAGGTACGGCATCAGCATGTAGAAGCCGAGATTGATGCCGAACTGGTTGACCATCAACAGCCGGCTGGGCAGGTCGAAGCTGCGGAACTGCGTGATGAGTCCGCTCATCGGGCCGGCGCCGTCGGGTCGGCGACCGTCTCGCAACGGGTCCAGGTCTGGACCACGCGATCGCCTGCGGCGGCGATCGTCTCCGGTTCGTCGGCGGGTCGGTGATCGAGCAGACCGAGCTCTCGGCAGTAGTCGTCGTTGTACACCGTGTCGAAGTAACGCTGCGGACCGTCGGGAAACACTGCGGCAATCGTGGTGCCTGCCGGATGGTTCCGTGCCGCCCATCCGGCCACCAGGCCGACCGCACCCACACTCCAGCCCCCGCTCGCGTAGTACGTCGATGCCAGCGTCCGGGCGGTCCACACCGCGTCGGCCGGCGCGACCCAGTGCACCTCGTCGAACGCGCCGTAGTCCACATTGCGGGGATAGATGCTCGACCCCAGACCCCGCATGACGCGGGTTGCGGCGGGTTGGCCGAAGATCGTCGAGCCGATGGTATCGACCCCGATCAGGCGCAGATTCGGGTTGAACTCACGTAGCACCCGCGCCACCCCGGCCGAATGGCCGCCGGTGCCGACCGAGCAGACCAGCACGTCGACATGGCCGATCTGGGCGTTGAGCTCCAACGCCAGCGGCCGGTACGCCTCGACGTTGTCGGGGTTGTTGTATTGATCCGGGTACCACGCGTTGTCATCGGCCGCGAGCAGTTGGGCCACGCGATCTCGCCGGGCCTGCTGCCATCCCCCGGTGGGATGCGGCTCCGTCACCATCGACACGTCGGCTCCGTAGGCGGTCAACATGCGCTCGATGATCGGCTCCAGGCCCGGATCGGTCACCAGTGTCACCGGATGGTGGTAGATCGTCCCCGCGAATGCGAGACCCAGGCCCAAAGTGCCACTGGTTGATTCGATGATGCGGCCGCCGGGCTTGAGATCACCGCGGGCCCGGGCCTGCTCCACCATGTGCATGGCGGGGCGATCCTTCATGCCGCCGGGGTTGAAACCTTCGAGTTTCGCCCAGAAGCCGCGCCCGGCGTCGGCGAACGGAGTGGAAACCCACAGGGTGGGGGTGTGACCGACCATGGTGTTGGGACCACGGTTTCGGCGCAGTACGTGGAATGAACGAGTGGACAGGGCATGGTTCATGGACTTGCCGTTTCTGTATCCGCCGCGACTGCGCGCGGCAACTGACCTGGACAGCGTTGGGAGAACAGCGCTTTGCGCACTGCACATCCCGCGCTGCCGTCAGCGGCGCGCGATACAGATCCGGATCAGAAGTTCCTGCCCGGCGAGTTGAATCCGGTGGCGGTCAGGTGGGCCCCGCGGCGCCCGCACCGTGGCGCACCCGCACAGCACCGCGCAACCGGCGATGAAGGCCACGACCGACAATGCCGCCGCGGTGGCCGTTGTCCGTGGCAGCACCGCGGCGGTGAAACCCTCCAGCGTGTGCGGGGCCGAGCCGTCAGTGACGTGTGGGTGGTCCAGCATCATCAGATCGGCTCCCTCGCCGATCGCGGCGGAGACCGCATGCGGCAGATGCACCGTCTGATGGTGGCTCGTCACCTGCCACTGCCCGGCGAGCACGGCCGCCCACAACACGACCACCGTCATGGCTGCCAGCCGTGACAGTGAGTAGATACGAGACCCGCGTGGCATCACGATGTTTCCGACGGTAGCCGGTGCTGTGCCCGCAATTCTGATTGCGCGCGAATCGAATCCAGCCTGTGACTCGTTTGCGATCATCGGAATCGTCTCAGCCGCAAGCTGTTACTGACCACGAACACCGAGGAGAACGCCATCGCAGCGCCGGCCAACATGGGGTTGAGCAATCCGGCGGCGGCCAGCGGCAACGCGGCGACGTTGTAGGCGAACGCCCAGAACAGGTTGCCCTTGATCGTGGCCAGTGTGCGCCGCGACAACCGGATGGCATCGGCGGCCGCCCGCAGATCACCGCGGACCAGGGTCAGATCGCTGGCCTCGATCGCCACGTCGGTTCCGGTACCCATGGCCAGGCCGAGGTCGGCCTGGGCCAGCGCCGCGGCGTCGTTGACGCCGTCGCCGACCATGGCCACCACCCGGCCCTCGTCCTGCAGCCGCTTGATCACATCGACCTTGTCCTGCGGCAGAACCTCCGCGTAAACCTCTTGCACACCAACCTGTTCGGCGATCGCACGGGCTGCGGCCTCGTTGTCGCCGGTCAGCATGATCGGTTCCAGACCGAGGCCACGCAGCTGCTCGATCGCCTCCTTCGAGGTGGGCTTGACCGCGTCGGCGACCACCAGGACCGCCCGCGCCTGACCGTCCCACCCCACGGCGATCGCCGTGCGGCCCTGGTCCTGAGCCTCGCGCATCGCGGTGTCGAGTTCCTGGGGCAACTGCTGCCCCCAGTCAGCCAGCAGCTGACGTCGTCCCACCACGAGGGCATGGCCGTCCACGACGCCCTGCACCCCCAGGCCCGCCACGTTGGCGAAATCCTCGACCGAGGACAGCTCGCCCAGCTTGTCGCGGGCGCCCTTGGCGACGGCCCGGGCGATCGGGTGCTCGGAGCCGTCCTCGACCGCGCCGGCCAACCGCAGCACCTCGACGGAATCCTCGCCGTCCGCGGTGATCACGTCGAGCAGCGTCATCGCCCCGGTGGTCACCGTCCCGGTCTTGTCCAGCACCACGGTGTCCACGCGGCGAGTCGACTCCAGCACCTCGGGACCCTTGATCAGGATGCCTAGCTGGGCACCGCGGCCGGTGCCGACGAGCAGCGCCGTCGGCGTGGCCAGGCCCAGCGCACAGGGGCAGGCGATGATCAGTACCGCCACCGCGGCGGTGAAGGCGGCGGCCACCGATCCCCCGGTCCCGAGCCAGAAGCCCAGCGTGCCGACCGCGAGCGCGATGACGATGGGTACGAAGACCGCGGAAACCTTGTCGGCAAGGCGCTGTGCCTGAGCCTTGCCGGATTGGGCGTCCTCGACCAGCCTGGCCATCTGGGCCAGCTGTGTGTCGGATCCGATTCGCTTGGCCCGCACCACGAGCCGGCCGCCGACATTGACCGTGGCTCCGACGACCTGGTCGCCCGGGCCGACTTCAACCGGTACCGATTCGCCGGTGAGCATCGAGGCGTCCACCGCCGACGAACCGTCGACCACCTCACCGTCGGTGGCGATCTTCTCGCCGGGCCGGACCACGAACTCGTCACCGACGGCCAGCGACTCGATGGGAATGCGTTGTTCCACGCCGTCTCGCAGCACCGCGACGTCCTTGGCGCCGAGCTCGAGCAACGCACGCAGCGCTGCGCCGGCGCGACGCTTGGACCGCGCCTCGAAGTACCGGCCGGCCAGGATGAAAGTCGTGACGCCCGCAGCGACTTCGAGGTAGATGTTGCCGGTGCCGTCCGTCTGCGAGATGGACAGCGAGAACGGATGCGTCATCCCCGGCACCCCGGCGGTACCCCAGAACAGCGCGAACAGCGACCAGCCGAACGCCGCGATGGTGCCCATCGAGATGAGCGTGTCCATGGTGGCGGTCCCGTGCCGCAGATTCGTCCACGCCGCACGGTGGAACGGCAGCGCGCCCCACACCACGACGGGTGCGGCCAGGGTCAGCGACAACCACTGCCAGTTGGTGAACTGCAGCGCCGGAACCATCGCCATGGCCACCACCGGGACGGTCAGGACCGCCGAGACGATCAACCGGGTCCGCAATGCCGCGGTCGGATCATCCTCGTCATGGCTCTCGGCCGCTCTGTCGGCGGGCAATTGTGCTGTGTAGCCCGCGGTCTCGACGACCTCGATCAGCTGCTCGGGCGTCACCTCACCGGCGACGTCGACGGTGGCCTTCTCGGTGGCGAAGTTCACCGTCGCGCTGACACCGTCCAGGTTGTTGAGCTTCCGCTCGATGCGTCCGGCACATGAGGCACACGTCATCCCGCCGATCTCCAGTACGACGTGACCGGTCGCGGTGCTCACGGTGCCCCCTCAACGGTGAATTCGGCGGTGTGCACCACATCGCGGTGCTTGAAGTCCAGGAACAGCCGGTAGGTACCGGCACTGGGAAGCGTGGTGTGGAACGCGATCTGCGGACCCGGCGCGGTGGCCGGATCAGCCGCATCGCTCATCGGGTGGACGTGCAGGTATTCCAGATCCGACGCGCGCACCGCGACCAGGTGCCCGTAGGCACCCAGGTATGGCTGCAGGTCGGTGACCGGTTTGCCGTCCCGGCTGACCGACAGCGTCAGCTCCGACGCCTGACCCGCCTTGGCCACTCCGGAGACCGAGACCGTGTAGCCGTCGACGGTTGCGGTGCCGGCGGGTGCGGGCAGTGGCTGCGGCTGGTAATTCCCGGCGACGGTCATATCGGCTCCGAGTGTGACCGGACGGCCATCGGCCGGCACGAAGTCGGCGAACACCCGGTAGTCGCCGGGTTTGGCCAGATCCAGCGGAACGCTCCAGGTACCGGAATCGTCGAGGACCGGATGCACATGCTGGTACTCGGCGAGATCACGGCGCACCACGATCAAGTGCAGTAGCTTCTCGTGACTCTCGACATAGTCCGTCACCGCAGCGCCGGAGCCGTCGACGATGCGGAACCGCAGCGGTACCGCGGTGCCCGACGGCAGCTCGGTCTCGGCGAGGTGCAGCGTGTACGCGGACCCGTGGCCCGCGACATGGCCCACGTCGTGGCCGGCGTCGTGGCCCTCGGCGGGCATGACCGCAGAGCCGATCCCGAACGAGACGGCGAACACCATGACAAGTCCGACGACGAACCCGACGAGCTTCTGCGGCGCACTCACGATCGACCCCGGCTCAACCGGCGATGGCGTAGCCGGCCTCGACGACCGCGTCACTGATGGCGGACGGATCGAGCCGGCTGTCGCTGTCGATGGTCACCAACCCGGTCGCCAGGTCGACCTCGACCGTGCGCACACCAGGCAGTCCGCCGACCTCTTCGCGGATCGAGGTGGCGCAATGCCCGCAGGTCATGCCGGTGACGGTGACGGATTGGGTGCTCATGCAATTTCCTCCTGAAGCAGGCCTCGTTGTCGATTCATACTATACCCCCCTAGGGTATGAATTTCCTATGTCCCCCTGCCCACTCCTGCACTATGGGCTCATGGAGCAGATACCGGGCGGCTACCGGGCCCTGGTGGTCGACGACGAGGCCCCACTCGCCGAGGTCATCTCGAGCTACCTCACCCGCGAACAGTTCGAGGTCACCCTCGCCCACGAGGGGTCCGAGGCCTTGCGGCTGGCGCGCGAGGTCGACCCCGACGTCGTGATCCTCGACCTCGGACTGCCCGGCATCGACGGCGTGGAGGTCTGCCGATCCCTGCGCACGTTCTCCGATGCCTACGTGGTGATGCTGACCGCCCGCGACACCGAGATGGACACCATCGTCGGTCTGTCGGTGGGCGCCGACGACTACATGACCAAACCGTTCAGCCCGCGGGAACTGGTGGCCAGGGTCCGGGCCATGCTGCGCCGGCCGCGCGTCTCCTCCCCCGCGGCGACCGACGGCCGGGTGTTCGGCGCGCTGCGCATCGATGTCGACGGACGCCAGGTGTTCCTCGACGACGAGCCGATCATGCTGACGCGTACCGAATTCGACGTGCTCGCGGCCCTCTCGGCCCGTCCCGGGGTGGCGCTCAGCCGGCGCCAGATACTCGAATCCGTCTGGGAGACCACCTACGTCGGCAACGAACACCTCGTCGACGTCCATATCGGTCATCTCCGCCGCAAACTGGGCGACGACCCGGCCGACCCGCTGTACGTGATCACGGTGCGCGGGGTCGGATACCGGATGGGTACCGGGCAGGACGCCCAGCGATGAGCGTCGGCCTGCGCACCCGGCTGCTCTCGGCCCAGGCCCTGGTGCTGGTCGCCGGTGCCGGCACCACCGGGCTGGTGGCCGCCATCGTCGGGCCGCCACTGTTCCGCGAACATCTGCACCGCGCAGGGGTATCCGGCGACTCGGCCGAACAGATGCATGCCGAGGAGGCCTACGTCTACGCCACGATGATCTCGATCGGGGTGGCGTCGTGCGTCGCGATACTGGCGGCCCTGATCGTCACCTGGTACTTCGGCAGGCGCCTGCAGAAGTCGCTGACCCAGGTGTCCCGCGCTGCCACCGCCATCGCCGACGGTCACTACGACTCGCGGGTTCCACCCGCCCATCTCGGAGATGAATTCGACTCCATGGCAAGTTCTTTCAATCAGATGGCCGGCCGGCTGGAGGCCGTGGACGCCAGCCGGCGCAGGCTGTTCAGCGATCTTGCCCATGAGATCCGCACTCCGGTTTCGGTTCTGGAGGCCTACTTCGAGGCCATCGAGGACGGCGTGAGAACCCTTGACCCCGAGACTGTCTCGATGCTGCGGCAGCAGACCCACCGCCTGGTCCGGTTCGCAGGCGACGCCGGCTCCCTGGCCAAGGCGGAGGAAACCCCGGCCACGATCACCCCGGTACCGGTGGCGATGGACACGGCGCTGGCCGCCGCGGTCGCCGCGGCTCAGGACCGGTTCGACGACAAGGGCGTGACGCTGAGCCGGCGGGTGAACGAGGATCTGCCCTCGCTGTCCGCCGATCCCCACCGGCTGGCCCAGATCCTGGGCAACCTCCTCGACAACGCACTGCGGCACACCCCGGCCGGGGGCCGGGTGACGGTCGGCGCCACCACGGGGCCCGACGGGAGCGTCACGCTGACGGTGGCCGATACCGGCGAGGGCATCCCTCCCGAGCATCTGCCCCATGTCTTCGAACGGTTCTACCGGGCCGACACCGCGCGCGACCGCGACCACGGTGGATCCGGCATCGGGCTGGCGATCGTGAAGGCCTTGGTCGAAGCGCACCGCGGCCGCATCACGGTGCGCAGTTCAGGCGCCGGCACCACCTTCACGATCACCCTGCCGACCGGTTAGAGCGAACCCAGGATCTGGCGCATGGTGTCGATCTCCTGCTGCTGCGTCTTCACGATGGTGCGGGCCATCTCGACCGCGGCCGGGTACTGACCGTCCTTGATCTCATCCTGAGCCATGGTGATCGCGCCCTCGTGGTGAGCGATCATGTGCGTCAGGTACAGCTTGTCCGCCTCAGCGCCCTGGGCGTTGCGCAGCGCGGTCATGTCGGTCTCGGACACCATGCCCTGCATCGCGGGCATCTCACCCATGTTTCCGTGGCCCACGTCGCCGTGGCCCTGCTGCGGCATGGGCGGCATCGGAGGGTTGCCCCACTGCTTCAGCCAGCCCTGCATCTGCTCGATCTCCGGGGCCTGGGCGCCCTTGATCTGCGTGGCCAGCTCGGTCACCCGCGCATCGATTCCCTGCTTGGCCAGCAGCACATCGCTCATCTCCACTGCCTGCTGGTGGTGCGGAATCATGTGCTGGGCGAACATCACATCGGCATCGTTGTGAACCTCGCCGGCGGCCGGTGCGCTCGCTGACGCCGAGGTGCTCGGGGTGTTCGCAGCGCCCTCGGACTTGTCGGCGGCCTCGTTGCCACAGCCGGCCACCAGGGCCGCCGCCACCACCGCGCCGGCACTCAGCATCATCAGTTTCGTCATGTCTCCAGCGTCGCGAGACTCGATGTGGCTGCCCTAGTCGTTCGATGAAGATTCGATAAAGGTCTACGCGGGCCTGGCCCGGAACAGCTTCACGTCACTCTTGACGCCCTTGACGTGCCGGGCTCCGGCGAACGACCAGCCGAACCGGTCGTCGGCCCCGGCCTCGGTGATCGCCGCGCGGGTCGACTCGGCCACCAGCACGGTGCCGGGGCGCGCCACTCCGGTGACCCGGCTGGCCAGATTCACCGAACTGCCGAACCAGTCACCGGCCCGGCTCACCGCAGGCCCGGTCGCCAGACCGACCCGCAACCGCGGGAAGTCCTCGTCGGTTTCGGTGGTGGCCACCAACTTCAATACGGCATCCAGCAGGGCCGCCGGATCGGCACTGACCAACATCACCGCGTCGCCGATCGTCTTGATCAGCCGGACCGGGCCGGTTGCCACCTCACGTGCCGCGTCGGCCAGCCGATTCGCCAGCCGCTCAAGGTCTTCGGGCTGCACCACCTCGCCCAGCCGGGTGAACCCCACGATGTCGGCGAATGCGATGGTGACCAGCCGGGCACCCGGCAGCGGAACCCCCTCGGCCCGCTCGGAAGCGCTGACCGCCTCGGTCTCCATCGCATGGCGCAGTTGTACGAACAGCATGTCCCGGATCATCGGCCCGATCAGCGGGGCGGCCTCGGCCACCAGCGCCTCACTCGCCTTGGCGGTTTCCAGTTCCGTCGCCCCCGGCGTCAACACCGCCGCCAGCGCGGCGTAGCGCATCACCTCGGCCGCCCGGCCGAGTCCTTCGGAGAGCACCCGGGTGATCAACACGATCTGGTCCGGGGCGATACCCAGCTCCAGGAAGCGCTCGGCGAAGCCAACCGCCTCGGCATCGGCCCGCAACAGCACCGCGGCGTCGGGGTCCTCGACGGTCGCCAACCCCATCGCCCGTTGCAGCCGCTGTACGAGCGCGACGTCGAGCCCGGTCTGCTCGCTGATCTCGCGGGTCGACACATAGGTGCCGTCGTCCCCGGCCACCCGGCGCGAGGCCAACAACATCGGGGTCACGGCCTGGCGGATCTGGTCCGCGGTGATGCCACGAGACAGAAGCCATTCGACCAGCTCGGCACGCTGTGCACCGGCGTCGCCGTCGAGTCCGTCGAGGAGAGTGGGGTCGGCCACCATCAGGTCAAGGTATACCGACGGGCCGCATGAACGGCCGGAGCCGTCGAGGACGCGAGCAATGACGACATGTCCTGGGGATAACGGACGTCCACGACCACGGAGTCCCCGAAGCGGTACGGCTTGCCTGCCACCAGGCCGACGAACTGCTTACGCAGCCGCGACATCTCGGCGCGCACGGTCACCACCCTGGACCGATCGCCGTAGAGATCCTCCGCCAGTTCCGGAGCCGACCGGCCCTGCCTGCTGGTCGCCAAAACCAACAGGATCTCGGCGTGTCGGCTGGAGATGCTGCGCCGCCAATTGCCGAACTGTCCGGACATCTCCAGCGACGGTTCGCCGTCGCGCAGGTCGAGGATGACGCGCGACGGCACCGCACTGGGCTCGGCGTCGTCGGCCACCCGGACCAGCCACCCACCCGGCAGCGCCTCGACATCGCACATGCCCAGCGGGGGAATCCACACCCGGCCAGGTAAACCGCTCTCGGGCAACAAGATCCGGTTGTGCAGCGGCAGGGAGTCCACTGCCGCGACCCAGCCCTCGGCATCGACTGCCAGCGCCGGGCTGCCCACCCTCGCCAAGATGGGCGCCGCCACCGCACGCAGCCGGTTCAGCGTCCTGTCATGTGCCTCGCGCAGCTGCGATTCCGCGAGCCGGGCGACGAGGTCCACCAGGGCGACCGTCGTCGGGTGCACGGTGGAGGCCGGACCGGACACGTCCACGATGCCGATGACCTGACCGGTGCGCGGATCCCGGATCGGCGCACCGGCACACGTCCAGGGGTGGTGGCTGCGCAGGAAATGTTCGGCCGAGAAGATCTGCACCGCGCGGTGCGAGGCGAGCGCGGTACCGATCCCGTTGGTTCCCACCGCGTTCTCACTCCACGTCGCGCCCTCGATGAAACCGAGGCGGTCGGCAAGGCTGAGGACCCGCGGCGAGCCCGAGCGCCACAGCACCCGGCCCCGGGCGTCGGCCACCACCAGGATGTTGTCGCCCTCTTCGATCACCGAGTCCAGCCCGCGCGAAACATCGTCGAGCACCGCGATGAGACCGGACTGCTGCCGCAGCAAGTCCAGCCCGGTTGTCTCGACCTGCGGTGGAATGTGATGATCGGGGTTTATCCCCTTGGCGCGCAGCCTGTTCCAGGAGTCTTCGATCACCGCCCGAGGGCGCGCAGGCGCGCGATCCCCCGACATGGTCGCGTCGTACACCGCCGACAAGAGCATGGCGTACCGCCGCGGATCCTCACCAGGTGAGACCGCGGGCTCAGGTATCGATGAACCGGCCATCATCGCCGATTGTGCTCCACATCACATCGGGACGCCAATCACGATGCGCTTCCGCTCGGGTCGACCAGAACCTTCATCTTCTTGCCTGCATGCAGGGCTTCGAATCCCTCGTCGATCACGTCGTCGATGGAGATGGGAGTGACCCATCCTCTCGTGTCGTACATCCCCTGCGCCATGAGATCGATGACCGCCTCGAAGTCCGCCGACGTGTAACACAGCGATCCCTGGATCCTGGACTCGTTCATCACCAGGTTGAGCAGGGGCGTCGTCAGCGGCTTCTCGTAGATCGCGACGCTGACCGTCGGTTTGCGGGCACCCACGCAGGCCGTGGCGGCCGCGATCGCAGGGGCCACGCCGGCGGCATCGAATGCAGCGTCGGCCCCACGTCCTTCGGTCTGATCGGCGATGAACGCCGGGACGTCGACGGCCGTCGGGTCCAGGGTCGCGGCGCCGAGAGTCTCGATCGCGGACCTGCGGGCGGGTGAGGGTTCCACAACGTACACGTCGTCGAGCCCTTTGCCCCGCAGCGCGAACCACAGGCCGATACCGATCGGGCCGGCGCCGAAGATCACCGAGGTGTGCAGCGGGCCCACCTCGCCGAGAGTCGCGGCGTGGTAGGCCACCGACATCGGCTCGACCAGCGCGCCGAGCTCGAGCGAGACGTTGTCGGGCAGCCGGTGCAGCATGCCGGTCGGCACCACGGTGTACTCGGCCATACCTCCGTCGGACATCAGGCCGTGGAAACCGATCTGCTGACAGACGTTGTAGGTGCCGGCCCGGCACGGTGCGCAATTGCCGCATC
This sequence comes from Mycobacterium sp. 48b, assembly GCF_048282725.1. Classification (NCBI taxonomy): domain Bacteria; kingdom Bacillati; phylum Actinomycetota; class Actinomycetes; order Mycobacteriales; family Mycobacteriaceae; genus Mycobacterium; species Mycobacterium sp. 48b. The sequence goes on along the minus strand of NZ_JBLVUL010000001.1, from coordinate 2,539,397 downwards.
GGTAAATCGGCTCGACCGCCACCCGGTCGCCCGGGGCGAAGCCGGTCACGCCCGCGCCCACATCGGTGACGGTGCCGGAGAACTCGTGGCCCATGGTCAACGGCAGCTGCCGGCCCGTCAAGGGATGCGGCTCGGTCGGCACGAAGATCGGGCCTGCATAGTATTCATGCAGGTCAGTGCCGCAGATTCCGTTGAAGCCCACCTTGATCTTGACGGTGCCGGGGGCAGGGTCAGGCTCCGGGACGTCGGCGACTTCGACCTTGTTCGGTCCGTAGTAGACGGCTGCTTTCATAGGGCCGTTCTAGGCGACCGGCTGGGTGCGCCGTAAGGGTTGCAAGACGTTGCGGTCTCAAACGCCGGGCCCGTTGCAACCCCGTGCAACCCTTGTTGCGCCGTCAGGCACGGTGTGGGCTGGGCCACATGACACAGACCACCGCCGCACCGCTGGCCACACTGTCACCACAGGAACGGGTTGACGCGTGGCTGGCCGATTTCGAATCCGCACTGGCCGACCGCGACATCGAGCGCGTCGTCGGAAAGTTCGCAACGGACAGCTTCTGGCGTGACCTGGTCACCTTCACCTGGAACCTCAAGACCCTCGAGGGCCGCGACGGCATCGCCGACATGCTGACCGCGCGGCTACACGACACCGACCCGTCCGGGTTCAGGACAGCGGAGACACCGACCGAGGAATTCGACGGCGAACACGTCGTCACCTCGGCGTTCATCGAGTTCGAGACCGCGGTGGGCCGCGGCAAGGGGCACCTGCGACTGCGCGACGAACTGGGCTGGACCCTGCTGACCACCCTGCAGGAACTCAAAGGCCACGAGGAGCGCAAGGGCGCGAGCCGGCCGCTGGGAGCCGTACACGGCTCCGATCCGGACCGGCGTTCATGGGCCGAGAAGCGCCTCGACGAGGACCTGACGCTGGGCTATACCGAGCAGCCTTACACCGTGGTGATCGGCGGTGGCCAGGGCGGTATCGCACTGGGCGCCCGGCTGCGCCAGCTCGGCGTCCCCGCCATCGTCGTCGACCAACACGAACGGCCCGGCGATCAGTGGCGCAAGCGCTACAAGTCGCTGTGCCTGCACGATCCGGTCTGGTACGACCACCTGCCGTATCTCCCGTTCCCGCCGAACTGGCCGGTGTTCGCGCCGAAGGACAAGATCGGCGATTGGCTGGAGTTCTACACCCGCGTGATGGAGGTGCCGTACTGGAGCTCGACCAGCTGTCTGTCGGCGTCCTACGACGAAGCCGAACAGCGCTGGACGGTCGAGGTGAACCGCAACGGCGAACCCGTCACACTGCGGCCGGCCCAGCTGGTCCTGGCAACGGGCATGTCGGGCAAGCCCAGCATCCCGACGATCCCGGGCCAGGACCTGTTCCGAGGCGAGCAGCACCATTCCAGCCACCACCCCGGCCCGGACCGGTATCTCGGTAAGCGAGTCGTGGTGATCGGCTCCAACAACTCCGCCCACGACATCTGTAAAGCCTTGTACGAGAACTACGTGGACGTCACGATGGTGCAGCGCTCCTCGACCCACATCGTCAGGTCGGAGTCGCTGATGGAGCTGGGCCTCGGCGATCTGTATTCGGAGCGGGCCGTCGCGGCGGGAATGACCACCGAGAAGGCCGATCTGACCTTCGCGTCCCTGCCCTATCGCATCATGGCCGACTTCCAGCGCCCCATCTACGATGCGATCCGCCAGCGCGACAAGGACTTCTACGCGCGACTGGAGGCCGCCGGATTCGACCTGGACTTCGGCGACGACGACTCCGGACTGTTCATGAAGTACCTACGGCGCGGCTCGGGCTACTACATCGACGTCGGCGCCTGTGAGCTGATCGCCGACGGCAGCATCAAACTCGCGCACGGCGAGGTGGACCGGCTGACCGAGGACTCGGTGATCCTGGCCGACGGCACCGAGCTGCCTGCCGATGTGGTGGTGTACGCCACCGGGTTCGGCTCGATGAACGGCTGGGCCGCCGACCTGATCAGCCAGGAAGTCGCCGACCGGATCGGCAAGGTGTGGGGGCTCGGCTCGGGCACCACCAAGGATCCGGGTCCGTGGGAAGGCGAACAGCGCAACATGTGGAAGCCCACCCAACAGCCCAATCTGTGGCTGCACGGTGGCAATCTGCACCAATCGCGGCACTATTCGCTGTATCTGGCGTTGCAGCTCAAGGCCCGCTATGAAGGCCTGGCAACGCCGGTGTACGGACTACAGGAGGTCCATCACCTGAGCTGACGACCCACGACATGGCGCCCCGAACGTGAATCCCCCACCGCCGTTCGGGGCGCCCGCGTGTATGCGCTTGCTATACATGCTGGGATGCGCCGATGGATGTGGAGCCTGGCTGTCCTGCTCGTGGTGGCGGGGACCGTGCTCGCCGGCGGCTACTGGGTGCTGAACTCACGGACCTTCGTGCTCGCCGGACATCTGGTGCCCCGAGTCGACACCTCGGCCAAGGTCGTCGCCCTCACCTTCGACGACGGCCCGACCACCCATACCCCCGAGGTGCTGCGGATGCTCCGCGACGCCGGAGTTCGGGCCACCTTTTACCTCACCGGGGCAGAACTGACCGCTGCGCCGCAGTTCGGCACCGCGATCGCCGCGGCCGGCCACGAGATCGGCAATCACAGCTACTCGCACCGGCGGATGGTGCTGATGTCGCCGGCCACCGTCGCCGACGAGATCGAGAAGACCGACGCAGCCATCCGGGCCACGGGGTACACCGGCCCGATCACCTTCCGCCCGCCCTACGGAAAGAAGCTCTGGACCCTGCCGCGCTACCTGTCCACCCATGACCGGACCATGGTCACCTGGGACGTCGAACCCGATTCGGCCACCGGAGCCGGTGCCGATGCGATCGTGGCCGGGGCCGTCTCCGGGGTGCGGCCGGGCTCGATCATCCTGCTGCATGCCATGTATGACAGCCGGGCGGCATCGCGGGCCGCGGTCCCCCGCATCATCGACGAATTGCGCTCGGCCGATTACCGGTTCGTCACCGTGTCCGAACTGCTGGCGAACCCATGACCGAGCTACTGCACGGCCTGGATCCCATCGTCGGCGAGGCGCCCACCGTGCTGATCCTGGGGAACATGCCCAGTGTGATGTCGCTGGCGTCCGGTCAGTACTACGGCAATCCGCGCAACGCGTTCTGGCGGATCACCGGCGCTCTGTTCGGATTCGGTGCCGACGCGCCCTATCCGGAGCGGGTGGCCGCCCTGTGCACCCATCGGGTGGCGGTGTGGGACGTGCTGCGCTCGTGCCGCCGGGCAGGCAGCCTGGACTCCGCGGTCGAGCGGGACAGCATGGTGCCCAACGACTTTGCGGCATTCTTCGCCACGCACCGCACACTGGGGCGAGTGGTGTTCAACGGAGCGGCGGCCGAGGCGAACTACCGGCGACTGGTCGGCGCTGCCGTGCTTCCCAGCATGCGGGCACCGTCCACCAGCCCCGCACAGACCATGCGCTACGAGGACAAACTCGAGGCGTGGCGCCGCGCGCTCAGCGGCTAGCGATTTGTACGGCCCGCTGGGCGGTTAGGCCAGCCGGTCGACGATGTCCTTGGCCTCTTTGAGCCGCAGCCCGGTTTCATCGCGCAGCAGCTTGATGGCAGCGATTTTGTTGCCCTGCAGGGCGAGCTGGCGGACCATTTGACTGGCCATCATCTCGCTGGGCTGACCCGTCGGAGGTAGTGACACCGGGTGCCCCGCCGTCGATGCCGCACGTTCCAATGCCGCAACCCGGCGCTCGAGTTCTTCGACGCGTCGACGCAGGTCGTTGCTCGATTCGTCGTTGCCGCGGAAAAAGCCCATCGTGCCAGTGTGGCATCCCGGCCCCTTCGGCGTTGCTGCGTTCTATTCTCATTGCAGCAGGTTCTCCGATGGCGGGGGCTTCGAATGACGGAAACTGCGACGTGCCGGGCATGTGGCACCGAGCCCCGGGCAGGCGCCCGGTACTGCGATGCGTGTGGCGCGCCCGTCACATCGACGCCGGGCGCCGAATACAAGCAGGTCACCGTGTTGTTCGCCGACGTGGTGCGCTCCATGGACATCGCAGCGACCCTGGGCGCCGAACGGCTCCGCGAGATCATGAGCGACCTGTTCAACCATTCCGCGGCCGTCGTCCGCCGATACGGCGGAACGGTCGACAAATTCACCGGTGACGGCATCATGGCCATCTTCGGGGCACCGGTCGCGTTGGAGGACCACGCTTTTCGCTCCTGCCTTGCGGCTCTGGAAATCCAGCAGCAGACCGCCGTTCTGGCAGTGCAGGTAAAGGCCCGCGACGGTCTCGACCTGGAGTTGCGCATCGGATTGAGCTCCGGCCAGGTCATCACCGGCGAGGTCGGCACCGACACGATGAGCTATACCGCGATCGGCGAGCACGTGGGTATGGCGCAGCGCATGGAATCTGCCGCGCCGCCCGGCGGAGTGATGCTCACCGAGTCGACCGCACACCTGGTCGAAGACACCATGATGTTGGGCGAGCCCGAGTTGGTGCAGGTCAAGGGGGCCGATCAGCCGATCCGGGCGCGCAGACTGCTCGAGCTCAATTCCGCCCACAACCTGCTCAATGTCGGCGAATCAACCCTGGTCGGCCGGGGCTGGGAGTTGTCGGCAGTCGAGGGCATCCTGGAGCGCTCGATCCAGGGGCACGGCAGCATCGTGCTGCTGGTGGGCGGACCGGGCATCGGCAAGAGCCGGCTGGTCAGCGAGCTCGCGGCGAAGGCCGCCGCGCGCGGTGTTCCCGTGAACTCCACGTTCTGCGAGTCCCACACCAGCGAAATTCCGTTTCACGCCATCACCGGCCTGCTGCGGGCGGGGTTCGGCGTAGCGGACCTGGACCGTGAGGCGGCCCGCGCGAAGCTTCGGGAACAGGTTCCCGACGACACCACCGAGAGCCTGGAGCTGCTCGACGACCTGCTCGGCATCGGAGATCCCGACGTCGTTCTGCCGGTGATCGACCCCGATGCCCGACGGCGCAGGCTCACCACGCTGGTCAACGCGGCGTCGCTGGCGCGGACCACACCGGCCGTCTATGTCGTCGAGGATGCCCACTGGATCGACAGCGTCAGCGAATCGATGTTGTCGGACTTCCTGTCGGTGACGCCGCAGACACCGTCCCTGGTCGTGATCACCTACCGCCCCGAATACCACGGCGCATTGAGTCACGTCCACGGCGCACAGACGATAGTGCTTGCACCACTGGACAATTCGGAAACATCAGCGTTGATCACCGAGCTCCTGGGGGCCGGTGACGGGGTCGCCGACCTCACCGACACCATCGCCGGGCGGGCCGCAGGCAACCCCTTCTTCGCCCTCGAGATCGTGCGCGACCTGGCCGAACGGGGCCTGCTCCGCGGCGAACGGGGCGCCTACGTGCTGAGCGACGGGCAGGGCCGGGTGAGCGTGCCGGCCACCCTCCAGGCCACCATCGCCGCGCGTATCGACCGGCTGGCCCCGGCGGCCAAACGAACACTGAGCGCGGGCGCGGTGATCGGGTCCCGATTCAGTGCCGGTTTGTTGGCCTGCCTGGACACCGAGCCGGTCTTCGAGGATCTGATCGAAGCCGAGCTGATCGATCAGGTGCAGTACACGCCGCACGCGGAGTTCGCCTTCCACCACCCGATGGTGCGAACCGTCGCCTACGAATCACAGCTCAAATCCGATCGCGCTGAACTGCATCGGCGCCTCGCCGACACCATCGCAGAGCGCGACCCCGAACTGGCCGACGAGAATGCGGCCCTCATCGCCGAACACCTGGAGGCCGCCGGCGACCTGCATGCGGCATACAACTGGCACATGCGCGCCGGAGCATGGGCGAACAACCGCGATACCGCCGCAGCCCAGATGTGCTGGGAGCGCGCCCGCCAGATCGCCGACCTGCTGCCCGCCGACGATCCGGACCGGCCCGCGATGCGAATAGCTCCTCGCACTCTGGTGTGCGGCAACGGTTTCCGCAGCAAGGTCACTGTCTCCGGCGCCCGGTTCGAGGAACTGCAGGAGCTGTGCGAGGCCGCCGGAGACAAAGCCTCGCTGGCCATCGGCATGGCCGGGCTGACCGGCGAACTGATGCTGCAGGGCCGGGTTCGCGACGCGTCACGGCAGGTGTCCGAGCACATGACCCTGATCGAGTCCATCGGCGATCCCGCGCTCACCGTCGGCTTGTCGGCCACCCCGATCTCGCTCAAGATCGAGAGCGGCGAGATGGGTGAGGTGCTGCGCTGGTCGCAGATGGCGATCGACATGGCCGACGGCGACACCACCAAAGGCAATTTCATCATCGGCTCACCACTGGCAGCAGCCTTCGCCGCACGCAGCATCGCCAAATGGGCATTGGGCCTTGATGGTTGGCGCGCAGATCTCGACCATGCGCTCGCGATGGCACGCAACACCGACAGGTTCACCCACGCCCTCGTCATCACCTGGACGTACTTCACCACCGTCTCCTGCGGAGTACTGCTCGCCAGCGACGACGCACTGCGCGACATCGACGGGGCGCTGCAGATCACCGAAGGCGCGGGCGACGACATCGCGCTCGGCCTGGCTCGAGTGACGATGGGATACGCGCTGCTGAACCGGGATACGCCTGCGGACCGGGAGCGTGGGCTGTCCATACTCGGCCAGGTGCGGCAGATGTGCGTGAGCGGACGGTTCTATATGTCCGAGTTGATCGGCATCGACGTGTACACGGCGCGCGAACGGGCCAAGCGCGGTGACCGGGCCGGAGCCATCCGGGTGCTGCGCGAGGCGATCGACGACCTCTTCCACAGTGGGCAACTTCCCTACAACATCCTGGCGACCGGCATCCTCGCCGAGACCCTGCTGGAGCGGGGCGCCGAGGGCGACGTTGCCGAGGCCGAAGCGGCAATCACCAGACTCGCCGCGACGCCGGCCGAGGACGGCCTGATCATCCGCGACATCATGTTGCTCCGGACGAATGCGCTCATCGCACGCGCCAAAGGTGACGACGCGGGCTACTGCGAGTTCCGCGACCAGTACCGGGACATGGCAACCCGACTCGGCTTCGAGGGACATATGGCGCTGGCGGCCGAGCTGGCCTGAGCGCGCAGCATTGCCGGAGGGCCGGCCGATCCATCCCCCGACCGGTCGCGGGCCACCTATTACGCTTCAGCCACCAAGGCCGGCCGTTCCCGCTTCGACGTCGCCGGCCACCCCCCAGCCGATCGAGGTACTTCGATGACGTTTCCGCCGGCGCAGCCCGGGCCCTATTCGCAGGTCTGGCCGCCACCACAGCCTGTGCCCGGCCAAGGGTGGGGACCGGCGCCCGGGGGTTACCCGCCGCCGCCTCCGGCCGGCCCGGCGCCCGGCAAGCGATCCAACCGGCTGATCATGATTGCCGTGGCGATCCTGATCGTCGTAGTCGTGATCGTCGCGGCGCTTGTGCTGTTCGGCGGATTCGGCGAGAAGACCAAGACAGTCGGGGATTCCGCGTTGGCGGATGCGCTGCTGACCGAAGAGGAAGCCGGCAAGGTCCTGCACGTCGGGGCGCTGGTCGGCAACCCTGACGACGGCGACGGCCGTGTCCAGTCAGCTTTGACCACCCGCGACCCCGGCGATACCTGCTCGATCGGCACCCCCGGCACGGAACGCGATCACAAGGGCAGCGGATCGACTGCCGTGCGCCTGCAGTATCTGCAGTCACCTGACGACAGCCGCGACGGACCCAGCGCCTATTTCGACCAGGCCGTCGTCGCGTTTCCCGACGCCGACGCCGCGCAGCAATTCATCCAGAAGACGAAAATGAAGTTCGAGCAATGTGCCGGAAAGATTGTCGAATCCACCGATGTCGATGGGTCAACAGACCAATGGCGCAACGGTGACATCTCAGACAGTGACGGCGCCCTGTCCTCATCGACGGACGAACTCGACGACCCGGGCGGGTGGATGTGTCGATACGCGGTGGCGTCGCGGCACAACGCCGTAGCCGAGATCCAGTTGTGCGCAGACAACGCTGATGCCGCCACCCTCGGACAGCTCCTCTCGGAGATAACCGACAAGATCGACAAGGCGGCGCGAAGTTAGCGGGATGAGCTGTAGCGTCGATGGGTATAGAAGATGGGAGAACCCATGAAGCTCTTCATCATCGGAAGCCTGGCCACCGTGCTGGCGGTGGGCGGGATGACCACCTCGGCCCCACCGGCAAGTGCCGGCTGCGTGTACGGCGGCAATGTCATCAGCAAGTGCGACGGACCCATCCAACCCGACGGCAGCTGGCAACGTTGCATCGGAACGTGGGGCTATGTGCCCAGCGGTTGGAGCTCCCATCTGGTCCCCGTCAAGCGCTGCGACCCGATGGGTCCCGGCCATGACTATCCGTTCGATTTCACCTTCACCGATCCACCGACCCATATCGACGGCTAGTCGGAAGCGCCGGAACCGCCACCATGCCGAGCCGCGTACTCCCCCGGTGTGCTGCCCAGCATGGACCGAAAGTCGTTGATGAAGTGGGCCTGGTCATACCAGCCGAGTCGCACTGCGAGGTCGGCGAAATCGACGCCGGGAACACTCTCGATCTCCAACGCCGCCTGCTGTAACCGGTACCGGCACAGCACCCACTTGACCGTCACTCCGACGTAGCGCTGGAACACCCGCTGCGTGGTCCGCGTGCTCCACGGTGAGAGCGCCATGACCTGATCGACCCGGTGCAGTGTCGCGTCGTCGCGCATCCGGTCGAGCAGCGGAGTCAACCCGCGGTAGGTCGGATCCACCTCGCCGGCCAACGCGCCGACCGCCGAATCCAGCGCGAGCCGGACCGCCGTCACGTCCTCACCGAGAATGGCAGGCACGCCGGGCAACTCGTCGTCCACCGGCACCACCCGCCCGGTCATCGCAGCGGCGTCCCCGCCGAACCGGGCGGTGAAGCCGCCGGGCCGGAATCGTGCCCCGACCACAGCACCGCGCCCGCTGATGGCGATACGGAAAACCTCGGGCACCACACCGTGCAACAACGTGCTGGGCAACCGATGCCCATGGCGTACAACATCATCGCCCCACTCGCGGGTCAGATGCATGGCCGGGAAGGTGATCACCGTGCTGTCGAACGGACCCGCCTCATGCCGGTCCCAGGTCACCGACCAGTAGTGCTCGACGAACCTCGCGGCGTCCTCCGACGGTGCCCACCGGTGGAGGTCGAATGCCGAGACGTTGCCGGCACGGCCGACCACACCCCGCTCTGGCGCGTTTTTACAAGCGGCCATGGCCACCAGCCTACGAAACTGGTCCACATGAGTGTCACACCGATTCCGGAGGGCTATACCAGCCTGACCCCGTTCATCTGCGTCGACGGAGCCGCCGAGGCGATCACCTTCTACCAGAACGTGTTCGGTGCCCAAGTGATCGAGCGGATGGACGGACCCGACGGCACCGTCGCGCACGCCGAACTGGACTTCGGTACCGGCCGGCTGCAACTCGGAGACCCGCAGGAGGCCTACCAGATCGCCGCACCCAGGCCGGGAGCCGCCGCCACTCATTCGATCGGGTTGTACTGCCCCGACGTCGACGATGTGGTGGACCGGGCCGAGAAGGCGGGTGCGACGATCCGTGAGCCCGCACAAACGTTCGTCACGGGCGACCGCTTCGCCTCCGTGCTCGACCCGTTCGGCCAGCGCTGGACGGTGATGACGCGGGTCGAGGACCTGACGCCGCAGGAGCGCGAACGCCGCGTCGCCGAATGGGCGGCCACCGCCGGGGGCTAACGTGACGGCATGTCTTGCGTGTTCTGCGCCATCGTCGCCGGGGAAGCCCCCGCCATCCGCATCTACGAGGACGACGACTATCTGGGCATTCTCGACATCAGGCCGTTCACCCGGGGACACACCCTGGTGATCCCGAAGCAGCACACCCTCGATCTGACCGACACCCCGGCCGAAACCGTGGCCGAGATGGCCCGCATCGGCCAGCGCATCGCGCGTGCGGCCCGGCTTTCCGGGCTGCACGCCGACGGCAACAACATCGTGATCAACGACGGCAAGGCCGCCTTCCAGAGCGTGTTCCACATCCACCTGCACGTCGTGCCGCGCCAGGCCGGCGACAAACTGTCCTTCGTCAAGGGCATGGTGGTGCGCCGGGATCCGGACCGTGAGGAGTCCGGACGCCTCCTACGTGCGGCGCTGGCGCAGCTCGACGAATCCGCGCAGGATTGAGCGCATGAGCATGCCCTGGTGGGAGCGCTATATCGGCCTCCCGATGTTGTTGTTGCACGACAAGATCTACAAAGCCACCGACGGCCGGATCGGGCATACGATCCCGGGTGGCCCGTCGACGCTGATCCTGCATACCGTCGGCGCGAAAACCGGTCAGCAGCGCGCGAATTCACTGGCCTACGCAAAGGACGGCGCCGACTACCTGGTGGTGGCGTCGAAGGGCGGCGAGCCCACGTCACCGGGCTGGTATCACAACCTGAAGGCCAAACCCCAGGTCGAGATCAACGTAGGCCCCAAGCGATTCGGCGTCACGGCCAAGCCGGTGTTGCCCGGAGATCCCGAGTATCCGCGACTGTGGGACATCGTGAACGACATGAAGGGCAACAAGAACCGCTACATCGGCTATCAGAAGCGCACGACGCGCCCCATTCCGGTGGTCGTGCTGACGCCGTAGGCCTGACGGCCTAGAACAGCTCTTTGGCGAGCAGTTCCAGCGTGGTGTCGCGCGCCGTCGCGGTGGCCGGATCCGCACCGCGCCGGGCCGAGCCCACCGGGTTGACCATGACCTCGTCGACGTCGAATTCTTCGGCCAGGGCCCGGACCTGCTCGGCCGCCTCGGTGGGCGAACCGACCACGGCGCGCCGAAGCCCGGACGCCACGACCGCCTGCGCCTGCGGGGTGAGGGTCGTCGCCTCGGCATCCTCGACCAGATCGAGGGCGCCGAGCGGCTGACCGGTGCGCAGCCGGCCCATCATCTGCAGCTGCGGCAGGAGCAGTGCCATGGCCTCCTCGGTGGTCTCGGCCACCGAAGCGTTGACGGTCAGGAAAGTCACCGGCTCGGACGCCAGGTCGCTGGGCTGGAACTCGTCGCGGTAGACGGCCAGCGCCTCGGCAGTGCCCTGCCCGGAGAAGTGGTGGGCGAACACGTACGGCAACCCCTTGGCCGCCGCCAGATGTGCCGAGTACATCGATGACCCGAGCAGCCACATCCGCGGCTCGGTCACCGCCGCCGGCGTGGCCTTGAGCACGTAGTTCTCCCGCATCAGATCCCGGGGCAACGGCACCCGCACCCCGCGCGCACCCATCAGTGCCACCACGTCGTCGAGGTACTGCGGAAACGCCTCGATATCGCGATCGTCGCGGCCGGCGGCACCGCGCAGCGCCAGCGAGGTGACCGGGTCGGAACCCGGCGCCCGGCCGATGCCGAGGTCGATGCGACCGGGATGGGCGGCCTCCAGCAGCGCGAACTGCTCGGCCACCGCCAGCGGTGCGTGGTTGGGCAACATCACCCCGCCCGAGCCCAGCCGTAGCTGCGTGGTGTGCGCGGCCAGGTGCGCGATCAGCACCGGCGGGCTGGTGGCAGCCACCGCGGGCATGTTGTGGTGCTCGGCGAGCCAGTAGCGCGTGTATCCGAGCCGGTCAGCGGTCTGCGCCAGGTGAGTCGTTGCCGTCAGGGCATCGGCAGTGGACTGATCGGTACGCACCGGGACGAGGTCGAGGACAGAAAGCCGCATGACAGCGTCAACGTCAGGAGCGGTCCGGTTCGTTCCCGCCGGCCTCCGCCACCAGGCGTTTGGCCGTGACGAAGATGTCGTCGAGCATGGCCTCGGTGAGCCGGCCGGTGAACGTGTTCTGCTGGCTGGGGTGAAAGCAGCCGAGCAGGGTGACGGCGCCGAAGTCCGAGGTCAGCGTCGCGGTGGCACCGTGGCCGAACTTGGGGGCGGGTTTGATGTCCGAGCCGATCAGCTCCAGAGCCGCCCGCCATGCGAAACCGCCCAACGCGACGACCACCCGCACCGACGGCCCGACCATCCGCCACTCGGCCTGCAGCCATGGTGCGCACGTGGCCCGCTCGGCCGGAGTGGGTGCGTTGGCGGGCGGCGCGCAGCGCACCGCGGCGGCCATACGGGTATCGATCAGCTGCATGCCGTCGGCGGCATCGACACACACCGCCTGGTTGGCCAACCCGGCCCGGTGCAGCGCGGCGAACAGGAAATCCCCTGACCGGTCTCCGGTGAACACCCGACCGGTGCGGTTGGCACCGTGCGCGGCCGGCGCCAGCCCGACGATGAAGATGCCGGGCGCCTCAGCGCCGAGCCCGGTGGCGGGCCTACCCCAATATGGTTGGTCGGCAAAGGATTTCCGCTTGGCCACGGCCACCTCTTCACGCCATTTGACCAGGCGGGGGCAGGCCCGGCACACCGAGATCAGCGCGTCCAGCTCCGGCACCGTCGACGCTCGGGCAGCCAGCCGCCGCACCTGCGCGGCCGTCTTGGCCACCGGTGTCGTCGCATCCGCGGGATCACCGGGCCAGCCCGAACCGGGCGGCACCGGCGACGGGAACTGGACCCCCGTCCTTGGATGAGGCAGTCGCACCAACTCACTGTGCCGGAAATTCCGTCGCGGTGGGTGCGGGCGCGCTGTTAGATTCGCCGCGATACCCCATGACGAACACCAAGCGCGGCCCACTGCTACTGATCCTGTTCGCCGCGTTGATGGCCGGCGCAGGCAACGGCATCACGATTGTCGCGTTCCCGTGGCTGGTGTTGCAGCGCAACGGATCCGCACTCGACGCGTCGATCGTGGCGATGGCCGGCACCCTGCCGCTGTTGGTGGCCACCCTGATCGCCGGGGCCGCCGTCGACTATCTGGGCCGCCGGCGGGTCTCGATGATCTCCGATCTGCTCTCGGCAATGTCGGTCGCAGCGGTTCCGACGCTGGCCCTGATATTCGGGGTGGACGCGGTCAACGTCGCGGTGCTGGCGGCCCTGGCCGCGCTCGGCGCTTTCTTCGACCCAGCCGGGATGACGGCGCGGGAGACCATGTTGCCCGAGGCCGCCGGCCGGGCAGGTTGGACTCTGGACCACGCCAACAGCGTGTACGAGGCGGTGTTCAACCTGGCCTACATCGTCGGCCCGGGCATCGGCGGCCTGCTGATCGCCACCCTCGGGGGAATCAACACCATGTGGGTGACCGCCGGGGCGTTCTGCTGCTCGATCCTGGCCATCTCGGTGCTGCGGTTGGAAGGCGCGGGCACTCCGGATCGCTCGATGCTGACCGAGGGCGTGCTCGCCGGCATCATCGAAGGGCTGCGATTCGTCTGGCACACACCGGTATTGCGCACGCTGGCGATCGTCGACCTGGTGGCCACCGGCCTGTACATGCCGATGGAGTCGGTTCTGTTCCCGAAATACTTCACCGACCGCAACGAGCCCACCGAATTGGGTTGGGTGCTCATGGCACTGAGCATCGGCGGGCTGCTCGGCGCGCTCGGCTACGCCGTGATGTCGAAGTACATGAGCCGACGGGCCACCATGCTGACCGCGGTGATCACACTCGGCGTGGCGATGACGGTGATCGCGTTCCTGCCGCCGCTCCCGCTGATCCTGGTGCTGTGCGCGATCGTCGGGTTCGTCTACGGACCGATCGCACCCATCTACAACTACGTCATGCAGACCACCGCCCCGCAGCACCTGCGCGGCCGCGTGGTCGGGGTGATGGGTTCACTGGCGTATGCCGCGGGCCCGCTCGGGCTGATCCTGGCCGGCCCGCTGGCCGACGCCGCCGGGCTGCACGCGACGTTCCTGGCCCTGTCCCTGCCGATGCTGCTGCTCGGGCTCGTCGCGGTGTTCCTGACGGCGCTGCGCGCGCTGGACCGGCCACCGGCGGTGGAACCCGGTCCGACGTAACCTCTTCGGATGGGCAAGGCCTCGGAGGACCGCGACAGCCGCATCACCGCGGACGTCGCCGACCACGGCTGGCATGTGGTGGGGGTCGGTGGCGGCGACGAAACCCCGGCCGACTGGGCCTACTCGATCGGTTTGTGGCACACCCTGCGCAGACCCGAAATCTGCCTCTTCGGTCTGCGGATCGAGACGATGATGTCGATCGTCAACATCGCCGGCCAGGAAGTCCGCGACGGCAACCCGCTCGAGCCCGGCCAATTGCGTGACGACATCCTCAACGACTACCTGGTGGCGGTCCGGGAGGCGCACCCCAGCTGGTACCGGGACTTCTTCGGCGCCGGGATCGACTACTACCGGGCGGGCGAGTTTCCCGTCCTGCAGGTGTTCTGGCCGGACGCCGAGGGCCGGTTCCCGTGGGACGATCAGGTGCAGGAGTACTGCCGTGCCGCCCAGCCACTGCTGTGGATCCCGAAAGAGCAGACCGTCGGACCGTGGGCTGAGCTCGACTAACTCCTGATCCGGGGTGGGGCAAAGGCTTTCGCCAACCGCGAGACCGCGGCAGGATCGCCGTCGATCACCAGCCGGCCATCGGCCACCAGAGCGGGGACCTGCGCGGGGTCCATCGCCGCACCCAACACCTCGGCCTCGCCCGTGAGTGTCACATCGACCACGGCCCCGTCCTCGCACGCGTCGATGCGGTCCGGCCCGATCTCGACGGTCGCCTGCCCCTCGGGGGTCACCAGGCGCACCGTGACCGGTGGTCCGTCACGGTCCGCACTGACGAATGCACGCACCGCGCGGATTAGCCACTCGGGGCGCACCGTGTCGCCGGGCTCGCGGGTCTCGATCAGGTGCCGGCCCCACCGGGTGTACGCGTTGATCACGTCCTCGAGTGCCCGGCCGTCGTCGGTGAGCTCATAGACCGTCGTCGAGGCGGGCTTGGGCAGCGTCCGCTTGTGAACGAGCCCGTGCGCCTCCAGGTCACGCAGCCGCCCGGCCAGCATGTCGGTGGCGATCGGAGCCAACGAGCCCAGCAGGTCCCCGTAGCGCTTGGGACCTTCGAGCAGATCCCGGACCACCAGCAGAGTCCATCGATCCCCGACCAGGTCGAGGCTTTTTGCCAGTGCGCAGTGCTGTCCATACGACCGTGACGCCATGCCGCCAGACTACCCGCGATTGGAATTTCCAACTTACTACTTGTTTTTTCCAAGTTCATCGGCCTACGGTGACGTCATGACCCTCGACAACCTGCTCACCGCGGCGTCGAACGAAGCCTTGACCTTCGCCGACCTGCTCGAAACCCTCGATCCTGCGCAGCGCCGCTCCCCCACACCGTGCGCGGGGTGGACCATCGACGATCTGGCCGACCACGTGGCCGTCGTCTGCTTCCGCGACGCGGAGGCCTATCACCGGGCCCGAGCCCAAATCACCACGCCACCAGGCGAACTCACCCTGGACAACCCCGATCTACCGGGCGCCGTCCGGCTGGCGGTCGGACATCTGCAGGCCGCGTTCGACCAGGCACCCAGTCGGTGGCCGGTGATACCGGCGCCGTTCGGCGACTTCCCGGTAGCCGCCGCGCTGCGCTCGCTGATCCTGGAATTCGGGGTCCATCTCGACGACCTGAAGGTGGCCACCGGCGACCGCCGCTCGACGTTCTCCCCCGCCACCATCGAAGCCATCCTCGGGTTCGGCGAGTTGTTCCTGCTGCGTCAGGCCCAGCCGCTGGAGAGCGGTCCTGTCACCCTGCGACTGACCGCGCCCTCGAAGTCCATGGCGATCACCTGGACCGGAAGGAACTGGGTCCAGGGCGCCGGCGCCGACGAGCACCGCGTCGACGGCTCCGACGACACGATCGCCCGGCTCATGCTGCGCCGGGGCGAAGCCGACGACCTGGTCGGCGCAGCGATTCGTCCACTCTGAGAAAGCCGAAATGATGACACTGACAACATCTCTCGTCGACATCGACGCCACCCCGGTCTTCGACCACCTGCTCGACATCCGCATCGTTTTCGAGTCGGTACAGGTTTTCTCCACGCCCTTGGGCACTCGCATGACCTACGTGGTCGAGCAAGGCCGGTGCGTCGGGCCCCGTATCGCGGCCGACGTCCTGCCCGGCGGTGGAGATTGGGTCCTGCTCGGCACCGACGGGGTGGCACGCCTGGATGTGCGCGCCACCCTGCGCACCGACGACGGCGCCGTCATCTACCTGACCAACACCGGCCGCGTTCAGATGGACCGGGCGACCGCCGATCGGTTCACCGCCGGAGAACTGATCCGTCACGACGAGATGACAGCGCGGTCCAGCCCGCTCTTCGAGACCGGCGACGAGCGCTACCGATGGCTGAACGCAGTTCACACCGTTGCCATCAACCAGGTATCGCTCAGCGAAGTGCACTACCGGGTATTCGCCGTCGGCTGACACCCGCTCGTAGGATCGCGGTGTGCTGTCAGAGCTGATCGCGGAACTGCCCGAAGGTGTCGTCGTCACCGACCCCGACATCCTGGCCTCCTACCGCCAGGACCGGGCTGCCGATCCGGCCGCGGGCACACCGCTGGCAGTGGTCCGGCCCACCCGCACCGAGGAGGTGCAGGCCGTGCTGCGCTGGGCCGGCGCGCACCGGGTGGCGGTCGTGCCCCGCGGCGCAGGGACCGGCTTGTCCGGGGGTGCGACAGCCCTCGACGGCGGCATCGTGCTGTCCACCGAGAAGATGCGCGACATCACCGTCGACCCGGTCACCCGTACCGCCGTGGTGCAGCCCGGGCTGCTCAACGCCGAGGTGAAGAAAGCCGTTGCCGCGCACGGGCTGTGGTACCCACCGGACCCGTCGTCCTTCGAGATCTGCAGCATCGGGGGCAACGTCGCCACCAACGCGGGCGGGCTGTGCTGCGTCAAATACGGCGTGACCACCGACTACATCCTGGGCCTTCAGGTGGTGCTGGCCGACGGCACCGCCGTGCGCCTCGGCGGTCCCAGGTTGAAAGATGTTGCGGGACTGAGCCTGACCAAATTGTTCGTCGGCAGCGAGGGCACCCTGGGCGTGGTCACCGAGGCGACGCTGCGGCTGCTGCCCCCGCAGCACTCGCCCTGCACCGTGGTGGCCACGTTCGATTCCGTGGAAGCCGCATCGAACTCGGTCGTGAAGATCACCGGCAGGATCCGGCCGTCCATGCTGGAGTTCATGGACGCGGTGGCGATCAACGCCGTCGAGGACAAGCTGAAGATGGGGCTGGACCGCAACGCCGCGGCGATGATGGTGGCGGCTTCCGACGATCGGGGTGCTGCGGGCGCAGACGACGCCGAGTTCATGGCCCGGGTGTTCACCGAATGCGGTGCCACCGAAGTGTTCTCCACCTCCGACCCGGATGAGGGCGAGGCCTTCGTCGCGGCCCGCCGGTTCGCCATCCCGGCCGTGGAGGCAAAGGGGTCACTGCTGTTGGAGGACGTCGGGGTGCCGCTACCCGCACTGGCCGAACTGGTCAGCGGGGTGGCGGCGATCGCGGCCCAGCGGGATCTGCTGATCTCGGTGATAGCCCATGCCGGAGACGGAAACACCCACCCGCTGATCGTGTTCGACCCGGCCGACGCCGGGATGGCCGCGCGCGCCCAGCTGGCGTTCGGCGAGATCATGGATCTTGCCGTGGGCCTGGGCGGCACCATCACCGGCGAGCACGGTGTGGGCCGGCTCAAGCAGCCATGGCTGGCCGGCCAGATCGGCCCGGATGCAGTGGAACTCAATCACCGGATCAAAAAGGCGCTGGACCCGCAGAACATCCTCAACCCGGGCGCGGCGATCTAGTCGCGGCTAGGCCATGCCGAAGCTGGTGAGCAGACTGCTTGTGCGCCAGGCGATCAAGGCGGCGAAGAGGACCAGCACCGCCACCGAAACCCCGGCCTGAATCGCGTTGCGGCGCTCGCGCGGGGCGTACACGAAGGCCGCGGCGATCCCCGCACCGGTGACCAGGCCGCCGATGTGGCCCTGCCAGCTGATCGCCCCGGTCCCGAGCGCCGGCCCGGCGAAGGTGAACACCAGGTTGATGATGACGACGGCTGCAATCGAACGGACGTCGAGGTTGAGCTTGCGGGCCACCACGAAGATCGCGCCGAACAGGCCGAAGATCGCCCCCGAGGCCCCGGCCGTCGCGCTGTTCAGCGGGGACAGCAGATATACCAGCACCGAACCACCGAGCCCGCTCAGCGCATACAACGTCCCGAACCGCAGCCGGCCCAACCACTGTTCCAGCGGCGGCCCCACCACGTAGAGCGCCCACATGTTGAACAGCAGGTGCATGGCGCCGTAGTGCAGGAACATCGAGGTCACCAGGCGGTAGTACTCGTCGTGCGCAGCGACGCCGGGCGGCCACAGGGTGAGTTCCTGTTCCAGGTTCTTCGAGGTCATCTGCAGCACGAACATCAGCACGTTCACCGCGATGAGCGAGTAGGTCAGGATCGGGGCGCCCGTGCGCGCCTTCCCGCCGAACTGGGTACGTGGTGCCCGGACCGACCGGGCCCCCTCGTTGACGCAGTCCACGCACTGGTGCCCCACGGCCGCCGCGCGCATGCACTCCGGGCACACGGGACGCTGGCACCGCGTGCAGCGCACGTAGGTGGGACGGTCCGGATGCCGGTAACACGTCGGCGTCTGGGCAGGTAGCTGCGGCGCGTCAGGGGTGCTCATCACGCCCGAGCCTAATGCCAAACGACTATTGACACGATTCCTTCAGATGTCGTACGAATAAGACATGGCAGCGACTTTGTCTCACAGCCCCGCCCGGTTCGTCCCCGCGGATGCCGACACCTGGCCGAACCCGTGGCCGATGTACGCCGCACTGCGCGACCACGATCCGGTGCACCACGTCGTACCCGAGGAGTCACCGGAGCACGACTACTACGTGCTCTCCCGGCACGCCGACATCTGGGCCGCTGCCCGTGACCACGGCACCTTCTCCTCCGCTCAGGGCCTGACGGTCACCTATGGCGAGCTGGACATGATCGGGCTGGCCGACAATCCGCCGTTCGTCATGCAGGACCCGCCGGTACACACCGAGTTCCGCAAGCTGGTGTCGCGCGGCTTCACCCCGCGGCAGGTGGAAGCAGTGGAGCCCAAGGTCCGCGAGTTCGCCGTCGAGCGCCTCGAGGGGTTGCGCTCGAACGGCGGCGGGGATATCGCCGCCGAGCTGTTCAAGCCGCTGCCGTCGATGGTCGTCGCGCACTACCTCGGGGTGCCCGAGGAGGACCGGGACCAGTTCGACGGCTGGACCGACGCCATCGTCGCGGCGAACAGCTCGGCCGGCGGGATCACCGCGGCGATGGGTACCGCCGGCGCCGCCGTGGCCTCGATGATGGCCTACTTCTCGGAGCTCATCGAACGGCGCCGCAGCGAACCCGGGGACGACACCATCTCGCACCTGGTGGCCGCGGGCGTGGGTGCCGACGGCGACATCGCCGGTGTGTTGTCGATCCTGGCCTTCACCTTCACCATGGTCACCGGCGGCAACGACACCACCACCGGAATGCTCGGCGGCGCAGTGCAACTCCTGCAGCAGCGGCCCGATCAACGCAAGCTCCTGATCGACGACCCCGAGTTGATCCCCGAGGCGATCGACGAATTCCTGCGCCTGACCTCCCCGGTCCAGGGCCTGGCCCGCACCACCACCCGCGAGGTCACCATCGGCGACACCACCATCCCGGCCGGACGCAAGACTCTGCTGCTGTACGGCTCGGGCAACCGCGACGAGCGCGAGTTCGGCGCCGATGCAGCCGAACTCGACGTGCGGCGATCCCCGCGCAACATCCTGACCTTCAGCCACGGCGCGCATTTCTGCCTCGGTGCGGCCGCGGCCCGGATGCAGTCCCGGGTCGCGCTGACCGAACTGCTCTCGCGTTACCCCGATTTCGAGGTCGACCTGGACTCGGTGACGTGGGCCGGCGGCAGCTACGTGCGACGGCCGTTGTCCGTGCCGTTCCGGGCAGGGACCTGATGCCCCGGGACTGGCTGTCGGCCCGGCGGTCCGAAGTGGCCGCCGACCACATCCTCGATGCCGCCGACGCCCTGTTCACCCAGCAGGACGCGGCGACCGTCGGTATGCACGAGATCGCGACGGCCGCAGGCTGTTCCCGCGCCACGCTGTACCGCTACTTCGAGAATCGCGACGCGCTGTACACCGCTTACGTGCACCGCGAGGCGCGCCGGCTGTACGAAGAGGTCAGCGAACAGGTGGCCGCGGTGAAGGATCCGACGCAGCGACTGATCGAAGGCGTGATCACCGCGCTGAACGCGGTGCGCGACAGCCCGGCCCTGTCGTCGTGGTTCGCCACCGCGCAGCGGCCGATCGGCGGCGAGATGGCCGAACACTCCGAGGTGATCCGAGCGCTGGTCGAGGGCTTCGTCGGTTCGCTCGCTGGCGGAGCAACGCAAGCCGACGACGAGGTGGGCCGGCGGGCCAGGTGGTTGGTCCGCGTCATGGTGTCGCTGCTGGTCTTCCCCGGCGGCGACGAGACCGACGAGCGCACCATGCTGGCCGAGTTCGTCGCCCCTCTTGTCATCCCGGCACAACTGTCGATCGAGTAGCCGATTGCCGGGCGGGACAGGCTGACCTGCCCCATACTTTCGGGTATGGCCAGCCACCCCAAGCCACTGCCGCCGCTACCGGCGGTCACCAGCATCGCCGAAGTCGTCGCGGCGATCGACACGATCACCGACTGGGCCGTGGAAACCTCAAGCCGGCTGGGCTATTTCGCCGCCCTGTACAAACGGATCACCATCGCGGTCGGCACCGCGGTCGAGGACGGGGCATTCGAGGACGGCCCTCGGATGGACCGGCTCGACGCGGCGTTCGCGCAGCGCTACTTCGATGCGCTCAACGGCCACTTCCACCCCGACCGGTACCCGAAACCCACTCGGTCGTGGCGGGCCACCTTCGACTGGGCACAGAAGCCCGAGCCGATCCTGGTGCAGCACATGCTCGCCGGGGTCACCGCCCACATCGTGCTGGACCTCGGCATCGCGGTGCAGGGGCTCGTCGGCGCGGGCCGGCTACCCTCGCTGCACAAGGATTTCGACACCATCAACGCAGTGCTGGCAAGCCAGATCGGTGGGGTGGTCAACGACATCAACGAACTCTCCCCGGCGCTGGCCGACATCTACGCGGTGCTCCGACAGCATCAGATCTTCGTCCTCAACGAGGCGATCCGCTCCCTGCGCGACAGTGCCTGGCGATTCGCCACGGTGTTGGCCCTTGAACCGGGATTCGCGCGCCCGGCGACGATCTGGGCGCGAGACGTGCAGGTCAGCCGGCAGGCGCAGGCAGCGTTCGACCCGCCCAGCCTGGTCGGCGCATTCGATCTGGCGATCAAGGAGATCGCCGCGCGCGAGAGCCGCGACGTGGCCCACAACGTTCGGGTGCTCGACGAGATCGCCGAGACGCCCGCCCCGATCCAGACGGCACTCTGAGTCGGCCGGATCAGGCCACCCAGTACGCCTGCGCCTTGATGGATTTGCGCGGGATGCCGTACTCCTCACGGAAGACCCGCGCCACGGCCCGGGTGGTGCGGTTGTTGCAGGCCACCCAGCCGAAGTGGTCGGAGGCGTCGAAAGCCGATGCGCTGACGGTCTCCAGCAGGTCCTCTTCCACCCGGTCGACCCAGACGATCTCTGCGCCACCGGTGACCGGCAGTTCGCGGTCGTCCTCGTACCCGGCCTCCAGGAACACCCACGCCGGGGTATCCCCGATCGCGTCCAGCAGTGAGTTGATGGCGGGCAGCGACGCGGTGTCGCCGACGATGACATAGCCGGCCGGCGCTGGTTCGGGAAGCGTGAAGTCGCTGCCGAGGACCGTCACGTCCAGGACGTCGCCGGGCTTGGCCTCCCGCGCCCAGCGCGTGGCGATGCCGTCGTGCATGGCGAAGTCGATGTCGACGGTCCCGGCCCGAGGGTCGGGGTTGACCAGCGTGTAGCCCCGCTGATGAGCTTTTCCGTCGTCGGGAAACCAGCCCCGCACCCACATCGTCGGGTGCACCCGCTGTTCGGCGAGCAGCCGCTCCGCGCTGAAGTGCAGTCTGAGGTAATTCGGCGTGAGTTCGGAACGGCCCGACACCGTCAGCTCGTAATCACCGCCCCGGCAGAGTTTGACCAGGGCCCCTTCCAGCCCGCGCGACGCCTTCTGCTCGCCCATGCGTACCTCCCGTGAACATCCTTGTTAGGTAAGCGTACCCTAACTTGATCCTCAGGAGCGGACGCGCGTGAACCGGTGCAGCAGCCAGGCGGCCGGGATGGTGAACACCATCGTGAGCACGAACAGGTTGAACATCGACCCCGTGTAGACCGGATCGCGCATCACCTCGACCATCACCAGTTCCATGATCATCAGGTGGATCAGGAAGATCTCGTAGGAGATCTCACCGAGGAACACCATCGGCCGGGACGCGAGAAACCGGTTGTACCAACCGCGGTCGCCGAGTGCGGGCGGCGCCACCAACAACGCCGCGATCACCGCATAGAAGAACGTCTTGAACAGCGCCTCGCTGAGCTTGGCCGGTGAGGTGGTGGGCTCCCCCGCGATCGGCGTCGACGCGATGAAGTAACACACCACGGCCAACGGCACACACACCACGGCGTAGCCGCGCACCTTGAGCTGTCCCAGCACCGTCAGCGCCATGCCCGCCACGAACCATGCCATGTAGGTGGGAAGCCAAAGCCGGGCACCGTCAGGCAGATTCGTGGAATCATGCACGATCCACAGCCACACCGGAGACACCGCCGCGAGCAGGGCCAGGCCGAAGAACAACAAGCCGGGCCGCCAGCGCCGGCGGCACAACACCACCAGCAGCAGATAAGCCACCAGCGGCAGCACCACGTAGAACGCCGCCTCCACCGCGAGGCTCCACATCTGGGTCAACCCCTGGTGCAGATAGGAGAACAGATAGTTGTCGGTGTAGATCTGGGACAGCGTCAGATTTCGGAACAGCCCCATCCAGGTGTGGCCGGGGTTCGGGCCCGCGGTGCGAAAGTGGTAGAGCAGGTAGGCGATCAGCACCGTGACCACATAGGCCGGCATGATCCGTCGCACCCGGTGCCAGGCGTAGCGACGGACGGACGGATCCGCGCCGCCGGTGGCCGCACTCTTCACCCACGGCCGGAACAACAGGAAACCGCTGAGCACGAAGAAGATCGGCACACCGATCTCGGCGCGCGAATAGACCAGACCGAGATAGCCCTGCCCGTATTTTCCGGTGGTGTAGGCCGCATGCGTCAGCACCACCAGAATGGCTGCCACCGCGCGGATCCCGGTCAGTGACGCAACCCGAGTCGACGCGGAAACCGGTGCGTCTATCGACTCAAGGCCGCCCTGATCAGCCGGCCCCGTCACGCTCCTGGAAACCGTCACTTGGTCTTCCGGTGCGGCTTCCCCGAGCGGTCTTTGTTCTCGGATCGGCCCTTGTACTCCGAACGGCCCTTGTATTCGCGGCGCGGCCCACGGTCACCGCGGTCGGCGCGCTCACCATGCTCTCGCTCCAGATTGATGAGCATGCCCGAGATCCGGGTGTTCTCCAGCGCTTTGAGTGTCTTTCCGGACAGCTTCTCCGGCAGCTCCACCAACGAGTAGTCCCCACGAATGGTGATGTGGCCGAACTCGTTGCGGTGCAGACCGCCCTCGTTGGCGATGGCGCCGACGATGTGACCGGGCCCCACCTTGTGCCGCTTGCCCACCGAGATCCGGTAGGTCGCCAGACCTTCGCGCGGCGGACGCTCCTTGCGCGGGGGGCGCTCGCCCCGGTCGTCACGGTCACGCTCGCGACGCTTCTCCGGCGGCGGCTCGGTCATCAAGAACTCTTCGCCGTTGCGCGACTGCAGCGCGAGTGCCGCGGCGATGTCGGCCATCGGCACGTCGTTCTCGCGCTCGTAGTCCTCGATGATCCGGCGGAACAGCTCCAGGCCCGGACCATTGAGGGCGTCGGTGATGGAATCGCGGAACTTGGCCACCCGCTGCGCGTTGACGTCGTCGACGCTGGGCAGCTCGGCCTCGATGACCTTGGACCGGGTGTGCTTCTCGATCGACTTGAGCAGATGGCGTTCGCGCGGGGTGACGAACAGCAGGGCGTGCCCGGAACGGCCGGCCCGGCCGGTGCGGCCGATGCGGTGCACGTACGACTCGGTGTCGTGCGGGATGTCGTAGTTGACGACATGCGAGATGCGTTCGACGTCCAAACCGCGCGCGGCGACATCGGTGGCGATCAGGATGTCGATCGTGCCGTCCTTCAGCGCGGTGATGGTGCGCTCACGCTGAGCCTGGTTGATGTCACCGTTGATGGCCGCGGCCGCGAACCCGCGGGCCTTGAGCCGCTCGGCGACCTCCTCGGTGGCCTGCTTGGTGCGGACGAACACGATCATCGCGTCGCCCTCTTCGACCTCCAGCACCCGCGTCAGCGCGTCCAGCTTGCGCGCACCGGCCACCTGGATGAATCGCTGCGTGATGTTCTCGGCGGTGGCGGTCTTGGCCTTGACCGTGACCTCGACCGGATCGTGCAGGTACTTGGTGGTGATCTTGCGGATGGCCGGCGGCATGGTGGCCGAGAACAGCGCCACCTGCTTGTACTCCGGGGTGTCGGCGAGGATCCGCTCGACCTCTTCGGCGAAGCCCATGGTGAGCATCTCGTCGGCCTCGTCGAGCACCAGGTAATCCAGGTTCGACAGATCCAGCGTCCCGCGCTCGAGGTGATCGATCACACGACCCGGGGTGCCCACCACCACCTGCGCTCCGCGCCGCAGCCCGGACAGCTGCACGGTGTAGGAGGCGCCGCCGTAGATGGGCAGCACGTTGATCGCGGGCAGATGCGCACCGTAGCGGCCGAACGCCTCGGCGACCTGCAGTGCCAACTCACGAGTCGGCGCGAGCACCAGGGCCTGGGTGTTGCGGCTGGTGGTGTCGATCTTGGACAGGATCGGGATGGCGAAGGCCGCGGTCTTGCCGGTGCCGGTCTGGGCCAGCCCGACCACATCGGAGCCCGCGAGCATGGCCGGAATGGTCGCGGCCTGGATCGCCGACGGCGACTCGTAGCCGACATCAGTGACTGCCTTCAACACCGCAGGGTCAATCTGCAGGTCGGCAAACGTTGGGGCGGTATCCCCCGAATCCGGGTCTGGCGAGGTCATCGGTTCAGAAGTCTAGTGCCAATCGAAGGGAATCCCGGCCGCGCGCCTGCACAAACCCGCCACGGGGGCGCGGTAGGTTGCCCAACTGTGAATCGGGTCGCAGTGTTCGCCATGGCCCCCGGGGTCGTTGTCGCGACCGTGCTCACGCTCTCGGGGTGCGGATCGGGCGATTCCACCGTCTCCAAAACCCCCGACGCCGGACCCGGTCCGGCCCCGACCTCGGTGTCCACCCCTGCCGCGAAGGCGGCCCCGGCGCCGGCGCCGCCCCAGGCCGATCCCTGCGCGGTGAACCTGGCCGCCCCCGAGATCTCCAAGGCCGTCTCGGAGTTGCCCCGGGACCCACGCAGCAATCAGTCCTGGAGCCCCGAGCCGCTGGCGGGCAACTACAACGAGTGCGCCCAGCTGTCGGCGGTCATCGTGCGGGCCAACACCAACTCCGAACACCCCAACACCCGAGCCGTGCTCTTCCACCTGGGCAAGTTCATCCCGACCGGCGTGCCGGACACCTATGGCTTCAACGGCATCGACAAGACGGCCAGCACGGGCGACACCGTGGCACTGCAGTACTCCGGCGGACTCCACGGACTGGCCAGCACGGTGAAGTTCCGCTGGAACGGCGGCGGCGTGGAGTTGATGGGCAACATCTAGCTTTCGCCCTGCCTCGAAACAGCAGTCAGGGTCGTGAAGGCAGCGGCTTGACAACCGCACGTGCTGTTTCGCGAGGGAAAGCAACGATGTCGGCGCCCTCACCTACAGTGGCAGCGTGTTCGTCACCGACGAGAGCGCGTCGGGTCCGACGGTCATCTACAGCGCCTCGGATCTGGCCGCGGCAGCCCGCTGCGAGTACGCCCTGCTGCGTTCGTTCGACGCGCAGGTCGGCCGTGGCCCCGCGGTGTCCTCCGACGACGAATTGCTGGCTCGCACCGCACAACTCGGCGGCGAACACGAGCAGCGCCATCTCGAACAGCTACGAGCCGACACTGCATCGTCTGGGGTGACGGTGATCGGCAGGCCCACCTACACCGCGGCCGGGCTGACCACCGCTGCCGAAGCCACCCTGGAAGCCGTGCGACGCCGCGACCCGGTGATCTATCAGGCCGCGATGTTCGACGGGCGGTTCGCCGGGTTCGCCGATTTCCTGATCTGGGACGGGCAGCGCTACCGCCTGCGGGACACCAAACTGTCTCGCTCGGTGAAGGTGGAGGCGCTGCTTCAGCTGGCCGCCTACGCCGACGTGCTGTCGGGCGCCGGGGTGCCGGTCGCCGACGAGGTCGACCTGGTCCTCGGCGACGGCGCGATGTCCAGCTACCGCGTCGACGAACTGCTGGCGGTGTACCGGCCGCGGCGTGCCGCGCTACAGGCACTGCTCGACGGTCATCTGGCCGGCGGCGCAGCGGTGCACTGGTCCGACGACACGGTGCGGGCGTGTTTCGGCTGCAGTGAATGCGAGCAGCAGATCCGCGCCACCGACGACCTGTTCCTGGTTGCCGGGATTCGGGCCGGCCAGCGCGCCCGGCTCATCGAGGCCGGTGTCACCACCACCCATCAATTGGCCGACCACACCGACGCAGTGCCCGGGTTGGCCCAGCGCGCCCTGACCGCTCTGCGGGGCCAGGCCCGCCTGCAGGTGGCACCGCAGCCAGATGGCAAGCCGCCGTACGAGGTCGTCGATCCACAACCGCTGATGCTGCTGCCGGATCCGGACAAGGGCGACCTGTTCTTCGACTACGAAGGCGACCCGTTGTGGACGGCCAACGGCCAGGACTGGGGCCTGGAATACCTGTGGGGCGTCTTGGGCGCGGAAGGCAACTTCCAGGCGTTGTGGGCGCACGACCGGGCCAGCGAACGCCAGGTACTCATCGATTTCCTTGACCTGGTTCGCAAGCGGCGCAAGCGTTTTCCCAAGATGCACATCTACCACTACGCGCCTTATGAGCGCAGCACCCTGCTGCGACTGGCCGGCCGCTACGGCGTGGGCGAGAACGCTGTCGACGACCTGCTGCGCAACGGCATCCTCGTCGACCTGCTTCCGTTGGTGCGCAAGAGCATTCGCGTTGGCACCGAGAACTACAGCATCAAGTCGCTGGAACCGCTGTACATGGGCAACGAACTGCGCGACGGTGAGGTCACCAAGGCCACCGATTCGATCACCGAATACGCCCGCCACTGCGCACTGCGCGATGCCGGTCAGCACGACGAGGCCGCCACCGTGCTCAAGGAGATCGAAGACTACAACCGCTACGACTGCCGGTCCACCCACCGATTGCGGGACTGGCTGATCAACCGGGCGTTCGAAGCCGAGGTGCCGCCGCGCGGCCCACAACCGGTGCGCGACGGAGCACCGATCGAGAAGGCCGACGCCGTCGAACGCAAGCTGCTCCGCTTCGCCGGGGACGGAGTGGAACCTCGAACGGCAGAGCAGCAGGCGGTGGCACTCGTGGCCGCCGCCCGCGGCTTCCACAAGCGTGAGGACAAACCGTTCTGGTGGGGTCATTTCGACCGGCTGAACAATCCGGTCGACGAATGGGCGGACAGCACAGGTGTTTTCGTCGCCGACAAGGTGCAGGTCGTCACCGACTGGCACACCCCGCCGCGGGCCCGCAAGCCGCAGCGACAGGTGCTGTTGACCGGCGCCATCGACTCCGGGGAGCTGGGTAACGAGGTCTACGCGCTGTACCCGCCGCCGGCGCCGGCAGGCCTGTCCGACGACCCGGACCGTCGCGGCTTCGGCAGCGCCACCGTCGTCGGCTGCGACAACCCGGAGGCACCCACCGAGGTGCTGATCACCGAACGCCAGCCCAAGGACGGTGGCACGTTCACCCAGTTCCCGTTCGCGCTGACCCCTGGCCCGCCGATCAACACCCGGCCCCTGCAGGTGTCCATCGACGACACGGCGGCCACCGTGTCCGCCGGACTGCCGGCACTTCCCGCCGACGCGGTGACCGACGTGCTGCTGCGGCGTCCGCCGCGCACCGTCAGCGGCCGGCCACTGCCCCGCACCGGTGAGGCCGCCGCCGACATCACGGCAGCACTGCTGGATCTGGATTGCTCATACATCGCGGTGCACGGCCCGCCCGGCACCGGCAAGACCCACACCTCGGCACAGATCATCGCCCGCCTTGTCAACGAAAACGGTTGGCGCATCGGCATCGTCGCCCAGTCCCACGCGGTGATCGAGCACCTGCTGGATCAGGTACTCGATGCCGGTGTGAGCCCCGAGCGGGTCGCCAAGAAACGCAAGGGCGACGACCCGCGGTGGACGGCGGTCAGCGAAAACGCCTATGCCTCGTTCGTCGCCGATCACCCCGGATGCGTGATCGGCGGCACCGCATGGGATTTCGCGAACGAGGCGCGGGTCCCGCGCCGTTGCCTCGACCTGCTGGTGATCGAGGAGGCAGGCCAGTTCAACCTGGCCAACACCATCGCGGTGGCGCCGGCCGCGCGCAATCTGCTGCTCCTGGGCGATCCGCAGCAATTGCCCCAGGTCTGCCAGGGCACCCACCCCGCACCGGTCGACGATTCCGCATTGGGCTGGCTGGTCGAGGGCGCGCACACGCTACCGGCCGACCGCGGGTATTTCCTGGACCGCTCGTTCCGGATGCATCCGGCCGTGTGCGGCCCGGTGTCGCGACTGTCTTACGACGGACGGCTGCAGTCACACGAAAAGGTCAGTGCCGCACGCAAAGTCGACGGTGTCCAACCCGGAGTCCGCGCACTCGAGGTCGCACACCTGGGCAATTCGACCGACAGTCCCGAAGAGGCCCGCGCGATCGTCGCGGCCATCATCGGCCTGATCGGCACCACCTGGACCGACGAGCATGGCAGCACGTCTCTGGACCAGGACCACTTCCTGGTGGTGACGCCCTACAACGCCCAGGTGACCACGGTGCGCCGAGCCCTCGACGCGGCAGGACTGACCGAGGTTCAGGCCGGCACGGTGGACAAGTTCCAGGGCAGACAGGCCCCGGTGGTGTTCGTGTCGATGACGGCATCCTCGGCCGCCGATGTGCCCCGCGGGATCGGGTTCCTGCTGAACCGCAACCGGCTCAACGTGGCGATCAGCCGGGCCAAATACGTCGCGTACATCGTGCGCTCACCCCAGCTCACCGACTATCTGCCGGCCCAGCCCGACAGCCTGATCGCACTCGGCGCATTCCTGGCCCTGACCGACCCTGTGATAAACCCAACCGGTGACTGAAACGCTTACCGAAACGCTTGCCGGGATCGTCGGTGCAGGCTATGTCACCACCGACCCCGACGTGTTGGACGGCCGCTGCGTCGACCACACCGGGCGTTACCGCGGGCAGGCGTCAGCGCTGGTGCGCCCCGGCAATGCCGATGAGGTGGCCGCGGTGTTGCGGGCCTGCCGCGACGCGGGAGCGTGTGTCACGGTGCAGGGTGGCCGGACCTCGCTGGTGGCCGGGACGGTGCCCGAGAACGACGACATCCTGCTGTCCACCGAACGACTCAACGACATCGGCGCCGTCGACACCGTCGAGCGCCGGGTCAGCGTCGGCGCCGGGACTCCCCTGGCCGCGGTGCAGCGGGCCGCGGCGGCCGCCGGCCTGGTGTTCGGGGTGGACCTCGCCGCGCGCGAATCGGCCACGGTCGGCGGGATGGCCTCCACCAACGCAGGCGGGCTGCGCACGGTGCGCTACGGCAACATGGGCGAGCAGGTGCTCGGCCTGGACGTCGCGCTGCCCGACGGGTCGGTGGTGCACCGGCACAGCCAGGTACGCAGCGACAACACGGGCTACGACCTGGCCTCCCTGTTCGTCGGCGCGGAGGGCACCCTCGGCGTGATCACCGCACTGGACCTACGGCTGCACCCCACGCCCTCCCACCGGGTCACCGCGATCTGCGGGTTCGCCGACCTGGATGCGCTGGTCGGCGCGGGGCGGATCTTCCGTGACCTCGAGGGCATCGCGGCCCTGGAGCTGATCGACGCCAGGGCCAGTGCATTGACCGCCGAACACCTCGGCGTGGCCGCCCCGGTCGCCGGTGCCTGGCAGTTGCTCATCGAACTGGCCGGCGACGGGGACCAGACCGAACGCCTGGCCGACGCGCTGGAAGGCACCGACCTGTGCGGTGAACCCGCCGTCGGCGTCGACGCGACCGCGCAGCAGCGGTTGTGGCAGGTCCGTGAGTCGGTGGCCGAGGTGCTCGGATTGTTCGGCCCGCCACTGAAATTCGACGTCTCGCTGCCGCTGTCGGCGATCCGGGGTTTCGCCGACGCATCCGCCGAATTGATCGCAGGCCATGCGCCAGAAGCGATCCCGGTCCTGTTCGGTCACATCGGCGAGGGCAACCTGCACCTGAACGTGCTGCGCTGCTCCACCGACGCAGAACCCGGGCTGTACGCCGCGATGATGACGCTGATCGCCGAGTGCGGCGGCAACGTCAGCTCCGAACACGGCGTCGGCTCGCGCAAACGCGACTATGTGGCGATGTCACGCACCGAGGCCGACATCGCGGCCATGCGCACCGTCAAGGCCGCGTTCGATCCGGGCGGCTACCTCAATCCCGCTGTGCTGTTCCGTCACGATCGGCCATGAACTCGGCGTAGATGTTCTCCCATACCGGCGGCGCGCGGAACGAGTCCGTCACCGCGTCACCGTCCTCGTCGTGGCCGTTCACGTCGTGGCCGTCGGTGCCGACGGTGAACTCGACGTAGTCGTCGTCATCGTCGTCGCGGGGATCGAGGTAGGGCTCGGGGTTCGCGTCCTGCACAGGCGCAGCCGCGAAAGTCGATTCCGTCCCGAAACCCAGTAGGAACAGGGCAGCGACCACACCGAAGAGCGCGACGAACGCGGGCAGCAGCATGGACTGCGACATCGCCGCGGCGAACGGCGCGTGAAGGAACTCGGGCAGTTCGGCGGCCGCACCCTCGCCACGGGGCGCCGCACTTGCGGCCCCTGGCATTTCGGCGCCGATGCGCGACGTCATGTACGCCGCGATACCGGCGCTGCCCAGCACCGAACCGACCTGGCGCGTGGCGTTGTACACACCCGACCCCGCCCCGGCCAGGTCCGGTGGCAGGTTACGGGTCGCGGTCGCCGCCAGCGGGGACCAGATGAACGCCATGCCGATGCCCATCACCAACTGCGGCAGCAGCAGCCGCCAGATGGGTGTCGTGGGGGTCATCTCCACCGCCAGCCAGGTCAACCCGATGGCCATGGCCGAGAAGCCGAAGCCGATCACCGGCGTCGGATGCGCACGGTCGACGATGCGGCCCACCACCGGAGCCAGCGCACCGCTGGCGATCGCGGTGGGCGCGGTCAACAGGGCCGAGCGGATCGGCGACAACCCGCACACGGTCTGGGCGTAGAACATCAACGGCAGGATCATCGCGGTCACCGCGAACCCGATCGTCGCCACGCCCACGTTGGCCAGGCTGAAGTCGCGGTCTTTGAAGATCCGCAGCGGGATCAGCGGTTCGGCGGTGTTGACCGCCTGCCAGCACACGAACGCCACCATCACCGCGATGCCGACCGCACCGGTGGCCCACACCCAGGGTGCCCAGTCCCGCGACTGGCCCTCCTGCAGCGCGAACACGATCAGGAACATGCCGACGCCGGACAACACCACGCCCAGTACGTCGAACCGGTGCGCCTGGGTGGGCAGCACCGGGACCAGCCACACCGCCAGCGCCAGACCCAGGATTCCGATCGGCACGTTGACGAAGAAGATCCACTGCCAGCCCAGTCCTCCGACCAGGACGCCACCGGCGAGCGGCCCGACCAGGGTGGCCACGCCTGCGGTCGCACCCCACACGCTCATCGCCACCCCGCGCCGCTCGGCCGGGAAGATGCGGGTGATCGTCGACAACGTCTGCGGCGTCAGCAACGCCGCACCGATGCCCTGCACCACGCGAGCGGCGATCAACATCTCGATGCTGCCGGCCAGACCACACCACAGCGAGGCCGCGGTGAACACGGCCAGCCCGGCCAGATAGAGGTTCTTGGGCCCGTACACATCGCCGAGCCGTCCCGCGACGAGCAGCGGCACCGCGTAGGCGAGCAGGTAGGCGCTGGTCACCCAGATCACGCCGTCGTAGTCGGCGCCGAGCTGCTCCATGATGGTCGGGTTGGCGACCGCGACGATCGTCGCGTCCACCAGGATCATGAAGAAGCCGACCATCATGGCCCACAGCGCGTTCCACGGATTCTCCGGACGCGCGGGCACCCTGCCCTGCGGGCTCGGGGTGCGGGCGTTCAGCGCTTGGGACATGTCGATGTGGTGTGTTGGGCCTCGGGTCTGACGCTACCCGGGGCCGGGTCAGGCTGGCTCGACAACCGCCTCCGGAGCGACGTCGAGCGCGTCGCCTGGATATTCGCCGGGCTCGTCATCACCGTTACGCCGACCGACCAGCAGCAGCGCCGTCAAGGCAATCGCCATGCCGGCCGTCATCACCCACGACAACGCCGGCGCGCCGTTGCCCAGGGCCCCGATCGCCGGCGCCACCGCGGCGCCGAGCCCGAACTGCGCCGCGCCCAGCAGCGCGGCCGCCGTTCCCGCGGCGTCGGGATGGCGCGACAGCGCGACCGCCGGGGCGTTGGGGAGCACCAGACCCATCCCCGCCAGGATCGCGAGCACCGGCACCAGGAACGCGGACAGCCCGCCCACGTGCGCGACTGTCAGCACGACGAACACCACGCCGGCCAGCGTCGACCAGCTCAGCGCCGCCACGGTGATGGCCTGGGGCGAGAACCGGCGCAGCAGCACCACGTTGAACTGCGTGGAGCCGATCAGCGCGATGGCGCCGGCGGCGAACACCAGCGCGAACGCCTGCTGGTTCAGCCCGTAGTGGCCCTGCAGGACGAACGGTGCGGCCGAGATGTAGGCGAACAGTCCGGACATACCCAACGCGGCCACCAGCACGAGGATCACGAACCGCGAGTCACGGAGCAGCTCGATATAGGTGCCGATGATGCCGCGCACCGCCAGCGGGCGCCGGTGCGACACCGGCAGCGTCTCGGGCAACGCGAGCGCGGCCATCGCCAGCAGTCCGCCGGCCACCACCACCAGCGCGACGAAGACCCAGTGCCAGGACCCGTGCAACAGCACCGCCGCGCCCAACGACGGGGCCAGGACCGGGGCCACCCCGAGCACCAGCATCAGCCGCGACATCACCGTTGCCGCCACCGTGCCACTGAACAGGTCGCCGACCACGGCGATGGCAACCACCGAAGCGGCCGCCGCACCCATGCCCTGCAGTCCGCGCGCCACACCGAGGACGGTGATGTCGGGAGCCAGCACACACAGCACCGAGGCGAGCATGTGCAGCACGATGCCTGCCATCAACGGGCGCCTGCGTCCCAGCGAGTCCGACAGTGGGCCGACGATCAACTGCCCCAGCGCCAGGCCGGCCAGGGTGCCGGTGAGCGTCAGCTGGGACACCGAGGAGGAGACCGACAGCTCGTCGGCGATCCGCGGCAGCGCCGGCAGATACATGTCGATGGTCAGCGGACCCAACGCGACGAGGGCACCCAGCACCAGGATCATCCGGATCCGGCTCGGCGCGGCCGGCACTGTCGTCTGGTCCACGTCGGGCGATGATGCCATGAAGCTGAACAGCCCCGCATCCCGGTTTTTTGTTCCCTGCCGCATCCGCGGAGCGCACGCAGTGACAGCGGTCACCCTCGGGCACCGGCACCGGGTCGCCGTTCGTTCTCCCCACGTCAGGTCACGCGTTAGCCTGGCAGTCAACGATGGGTTCACACCTGGGAGGCCCCGAAGTGCGAGCGCGGTCCAAGCCACTACCGGCGAAGGTCGAAGAGACCGAAGATCCCAGCGCGGCGGCCAGGGCGCTGTCGGCCATCATCGAGCGCAGCTCACGCGTCCAGGCTCCCGCTGTCAAGGCCTATGTGGACCGGCTGCGCAGCCATCAGCCCGATGCCACCCCGGCCGAGATCGTCACCCGGCTCGAGAAGCACTACCTGGCCGCGGTGATGGCCAGCGGTGCCGCCGTCGGCTCGGCGGCGGCCTTCCCCGGCATCGGAACCCTGGCCGCGCTGTCGGCCGTGGCCGGCGAGACCGTCGTGTTCCTGGAAGCCACCTCGGTGTTCGTGCTGGCGGTCGCAGAGGTCCACGGCGTCCCCGCCGACCACCGTGAACGGCGTCGCACCCTGGTGCTCTCGGTGCTCGTCGGCGACGACAGCAAGCGCGCCATCGCAGACCTGCTGGGCACCGGACGCACCAGCGGCGCATGGCTGTCCGACGGTGCCGCGACGCTGCCGTTGCCCGCGGTCTCGCAACTCAACTCCCGGCTGGTCAAGTACTTCGTCAAGCGGTATACGCTCAAGCGCGGCGCGATGGCTTTCGGCAAGATGCTGCCGGTCGGCATCGGTGCTGTCATCGGCGGCGTCGGCAACCGGCTGATGGGTAAGAAGATCGTCGCCAACGCCCGCCAGGCGTTCGGTGCGCCCCCGCCGCGGTGGCCTGCAACGTTGCATGTGCTGCCGTCCGCGAACTCCGCCAGCCCCATGCCGACCTCGGATGGTGCCGAAAGGCGATAGCCTTTATGCGGCGGTCGAGCGGGGTCAACCGCCCACAGAAGAACACAAGCGGCAAGCCTCCTTGTGACGGCTGGCCGGACACAAGAATCGAGGCGAGTGTCTGCCGTGAGCAGTTCACCTTCACCATTCGGGCAGAACGAGTGGTTGGTCGAGGAGATGTATCGCAAATTCCGCGAGGATCCCTCTTCGGTGGATCCGAGTTGGCACGAATTTCTAGTCGACTACTCCCCTGAGCCCACCACCGACAACACCGTCGCCAACGGACAATCCACGCCGCCGGCAGCTCCGGCGGCGCCCGCCGCCGCCCCGGCAGCAACGCCTGCCGCGCCCGCGGCAGCTGCTCCGGCAACTCCCGCCCCGGCGGCTCCCGCCCCGGCTCCGGCAAAGGCGGCTCCGGCTCCGGCCAAAGCGGCTCCGGCCAAGGCGGCCAAGGCGGGTCCCACCCCAGCCGAGGGCGACGAGACGCAGGTGCTGCGCGGCGCCGCGGCGGCCGTCGTCAAGAACATGAACGCCTCGCTCGAGGTGCCCACCGCCACGAGCGTGCGGGCCATCCCGGCCAAGCTGATGATCGACAACCGCGTCGTCATCAACAACCACCTCAAGCGCACGCGTGGCGGCAAGGTCAGCTTCACCCACCTGCTCGGCTATGCCATCGTGCAGGCGGTCAAGAAGTTCCCGAACATGAACCGGTACTTCGCCGAGGCCAACGGCAAGCCCGCCGCGGTCACCCCGGCGCATACCAACCTCGGCCTGGCCATCGACCTGCCCGGCAAGGACGGCAACCGCTCACTGGTCGTGGCCGCGATCAAGCGCTGCGAGACCATGCACTTCGGCCAGTTCATCGCGGCCTACGAGGACATCGTGCGCCGGGCCCGCGACGGCAAGCTGACCGCCGAGGACTTCTCCGGGGTCACCATCTCGCTGACCAACCCCGGCACGATCGGCACCGTGCACTCGGTGCCGCGACTCATGCAGGGCCAGGGCGCGATCATCGGCGCCGGCGCCATGGAGTACCCGGCCGAGTTCCAGGGGGCCAGCGAGGAACGCATCGCCGAGCTGGGCATCGGCAAGCTGATCACCCTGACCTCGACCTACGATCACCGGATCATCCAGGGCGCGGAGTCCGGCGACTTCCTGCGGACCATCCACCAGTTGCTGCTCGACGACGAGTTCTTCGACGAGATCTTCCGCGAACTCGGCATCCCTTACGAGCCGGTGCGCTGGCGCACCGACAACCCGGATTCGATCGCCGACAAGAACGCCCGCGTCATCGAGCTGATCGCGGCCTACCGCAACCGCGGCCACCTGATGGCCGACATCGACCCGCTGCGGCTGGACAACACGCGTTTCCGCAGCCACCCCGACCTCGACGTGAACAGCCACGGCCTGACGCTGTGGGACCTGGACCGCGAGTTCAAGGTCGACGGGTTCGCCGGCAAGCAGTACATGAAGCTGCGCGACGTGCTCTCGGTGCTGCGCGACGCGTACTGCCGCCACATCGGCGTCGAGTACACCCACATCCTCGAGCCGGATCAGCAACGCTGGCTGCAGGAACGCGTCGAGATCAAGCACGACAAGCCGACCGTCGCCGAACAGAAGTACATCCTGAGCAAGCTCAACGCCGCCGAGGCGTTCGAGACCTTCTTGCAGACCAAATACGTTGGGCAGAAGCGCTTCTCGCTTGAAGGCGCCGAAACCGTCATCCCGATGATGGACGCCGCTATCGACCAGGCCGCCGAGCACGGCCTCGACGAGGTGGTCATCGGCATGCCGCACCGCGGCCGGCTCAACGTGCTGGCCAACATCGTCGGCAAGCCCTACAGCCAGATCTTCACCGAGTTCGAGGGCAACCTGAACCCGTCGCAGGCGCACGGCTCCGGCGACGTGAAGTACCACCTCGGCGCGTCCGGCAACTACATCCAGATGTTCGGGGACAACGACATTCAGGTGTCGCTGACCGCCAACCCGTCACATCTCGAAGCGGTCGACCCCGTGCTCGAGGGTCTGGTCCGGGCCAAGCAGGATCTGCTGGACCCCAGCAGAGACGCCGATGTCTCCGGCGAGTACCCCGTCGTCCCGCTGATGCTGCACGGCGATGCGGCGTTCGCCGGTCAGGGCGTGGTCGCCGAGACGCTGAACCTGGCTTTGCTCAACGGCTACACCACCGGTGGCACCGTCCACATCGTGGTCAACAACCAGATCGGGTTCACCACGGCGCCAACGGATTCGCGCTCCAGCGAGTACTGCACCGACGTGGCCAAGATGATCGGTGCGCCGATCTTCCACGTCAACGGCGACGACCCGGAGGCCTGCGCCTGGGTGGCGCGGCTGGCGGTGGACTTCCGCCAGGCGTTCAAGAAGGACGTCGTCATCGACATGCTGTGCTACCGCCGCCGCGGACACAACGAAGGCGACGACCCGTCGATGACCCAGCCGTACATGTACGACGTCATCGACACCAAGCGCGGCTCCCGCAAGGCCTACACCGAAGCCCTGATCGGCCGTGGCGACATCTCGATGAAGGAGGCCGAGGACGCCCTGCGCGACTACCAGGGCCAACTGGAACGGGTGTTCAACGAGGTCCGCGAACTGGAGAAGCACGCGGCCGAGCCGAGCGAGTCGGTCGAGTCCGACCAGCAGATCCCGCAGCGGCTCGCGACCGCGGTCGACAAGTCGCTGCTGGCCCGCATCGGCGATGCCCATCTGGCCCTGCCGGACGGGTTCACCGTGCACCCGCGCGTCAAGCCGGTGCTGGAGAAGCGCCGCGAGATGGCCTACGAGGGCAAGGTCGACTGGGCGTTCGCCGAACTGCTGGCGCTCGGGTCGCTCATCTCCGAGGGCAAGCTGGTCCGATTGAGCGGCCAGGACACCCAGCGCGGCACGTTCACCCAGCGTCACGCCGTGATCGTCGATCGCAAGACCGGCGAGGAGTTCACGCCGCTACAGCTGCTGGCCACCACCACCGACGGCACCTCGACCGGCGGCAAGTTCCTGGTGTACAACTCGGCGCTGTCGGAGTACGCCGCGGTGGGCTTCGAATACGGCTACTCGGTGGGCAACCCGGACGCAATGGTGTTGTGGGAGGCCCAGTTCGGCGACTTCGTCAACGGCGCCCAGTCGATCATCGACGAGTTCATCAGCTCCGGTGAGGCCAAGTGGGGCCAGCTCTCCGACGTCGTGCTGCTGCTCCCGCACGGCCACGAGGGCCAGGGTCCCGACCACACCTCGGGCCGTATCGAACGCTTCCTGCAGCTGTGGGCCGAGGGTTCGATGACCATCGCGGTGCCGTCGACCCCCGCGAACTACTTCCACCTGTTGCGCCGCCACGGCCTCGACGGCATCCAGCGTCCGCTGATCGTCTTCACCCCGAAGTCGATGCTGCGCAACAAGGCCGCCGTCAGCGACATCCGCGATTTCACCGAGAACAAGTTCCGTTCGGTGCTGGAGGAATCCGTCTACACCGACGGTGAGGGCGACCGCAGCAAGGTCACCCGGGTCCTGCTGTGCAGCGGCAAGATCTACTACGACCTGGCGGCACGCAAGGCCAAGGACAACCGTGAGGACGTCGCGATCGTGCGCGTCGAACAGCTCGCCCCGCTGCCGCGGCGCCGGCTGGCAGAGACGCTGGACCGCTACCCGAACGTCACGGAGAAGTTCTGGGTCCAGGAGGAGCCGGCCAACCAGGGTGCGTGGCCGTCGCTGGGTCTGACCCTGCCCGAGGTGCTGCCCGAGTACTTCACCCCGATCAAGCGGATCTCCCGGCGCGCGATGTCGGCTCCGTCCTCGGGGTCGTCGAAGGTGCATGCCGTCGAGCAGCAGGAGATCATCGACCTGGCATTCGGGTAACCCCCGCTGCGCGAGCGTGCGTGTCTGCCGGCCAACACTCCGGTGTATGTCGACATTCTGCGCACGCTCGCGGGCGGGGTTTGAATCACCTCGCGCACAATGCTGTTCGCACCGGGCGGTGGTCACTAGACAACTAGGGTGACCATCGCAGCCGCCCCGCCCACCGCATCCACGGCGACGCCCGCCTCGGGAAACCCGGTGCGCACGGCGGTGCTGGCCAGTGTGCTCGGGACGACGATCGAGTGGTACGACTTCTTCCTCTACGCCACGGCGGCGAGCCTGGTGTTCAACCACACCTTCTTCCCCGACCAGAGCTCGTTTGTCGGCACGATGCTGGCATTCGCCACCTTCGCGGTCGGCTTCGTGGTCCGGCCGATCGGCGGGTTCGTCTTCGGTCACATCGGCGACCGGATCGGGCGCAAGAAGACGCTCGCGCTGACCATGCTGTTGATGGGCGCGGCCACCGCGCTGATGGGTGTGCTGCCCACCGCGGCGCAGATCGGTGTGCTGGCGCCGGTCCTGCTCCTGGTGTTGCGCGTGGTCCAGGGATTCGCCCTCGGCGGTGAATGGGCCGGCGCGGTGCTGCTGGCCGTCGAGCACAGCCCCCGTCAGCGCCGCGGATTGTTCGGAAGCATCCCGCAGGTCGGGCTGGCCCTGGGCCTGGCCCTGGGCACCGGGGTGTTCGTGCTGCTGCAGCTGTGGCTGTCGGCCGAGGCATTCCAGGCCTACGGATGGCGCATCGCGTTCCTGTTCAGCGTCGTGCTGGTGATCTTCGGCGTCGTGGTGCGGTTCCGGGTGGCCGAGACCCCGGCGTTCGAGAAGCTGCGCGACGACGACGACCGCGCGGCGGTCCCCGTGAAGGAGATCTTCCGTCCCCCGGCGCTGCGCTCGACGGTGCTGGGCCTGCTGTCGCGCTGGGGCGAGGGCGCCGCGTTCAACACCTGGGGCGTGTTCACGATCTCGTACGCCACCGCGACCCTGCACCTGGGCAAGGTGCCCGTATTGGTGGTGGTGACCGCCGCGGCGCTGCTCATGGCGGTGCTGCTGCCCGTGTCAGGTCTGTTGGCCGACCGGTTCGGCCCCAAGGCGGTCTACGCGTCGGGCATCGCCGCGTACGCCGTGGTGGTGTTCCCGGCGTTCGCATTGTTCGGCACCGGCAGCATCGTGGCGTACGCGGTGGGGATGTTGTTGGCGTTCGGCGTCATTCACGCCTGGTTCTACGGCGCGCAGGGCACGCTGTACGCGTCCCTGTTCCCGACCCGCACCCGCTACACGGGGTTGTCGACGGTGTACCAACTCTCCGGCGTGTACGCATCGGGCCTGACTCCGCTGATCCTCACGGCGCTGATCGCCGCCGGTGGCGGTACACCGTGGTTGGCGTGCGGATATCTGGTGGCCACCGCAGTCGTCAGCGTCGTGGCCACGCTGTTGTTGCGTCCGGAGCATTAGGCGTCAGCACGACTCAACACGTGAGTACCAGCGGGCCCGATTCGGTGATCGCCACGGTGTTCTCGGTGTGGGCGGTGCGGGAACCGTCGGCCGACCGGATGGTCCAGCCGTCGCGGTCGTAGACGATGCGGTTGGTGCCCGCGGCCAGCCACGGCTCGAGCGCCAGCGTCATCCCCGCCCGCAACTTCATGCCGCGGCCCGGTTTGCCCCGGTTGGGCACGTGCGGATCCTCGTGCATGGTCCGGCCCAGTCCGTGCCCACCGAATTCGAGGTTGACGGGGTACCCGTAATCGGCGGCGACGGCACCGATGGCGGCCGAGATGTCACCGAGCCGGTTACCCGGTCGCGCGGCGGCGGTACCGGCGGCCAGCGCCTCCTCGGTGGCCCGGACCAGGCGTACGTCGGCGGCCGCGGGGGTCCCGACGATCACGGTGCGGGCCGCGTCGGCGACCCAACCGTCGATGGACACCGCGAAGTCCAAGCTGAGCACATCGCCATCGCGCAGCCGGTAGTCGTGCGGAAGACCGTGCAGCACAGCGTCGTTGACCGACAGACAGATCACGTTGCGGAAGGGCCCTTTGCCGAACGACGGGTCGTAGTCCCAGTAACAGGACTCCGCCCCGCGGCGTTTGACCATGTCACGAGCGTGGTGTTCGAGCTCGAGCAGGTTGACTCCGACCGCCGCGATCCCGCTCAGCTCGCCGAGCACCTCGGCCACGAACCGCCCGGTGACCCGCATCTTCTCGATCTCGGCCTCGGTCTTCAGCTCGATCATGCCCACACCCTCCTCGGTATTTAAATACCAACACTAGCGGTATACAAATACCGGCGCTACCGTGGTGCCGTGGTCCGCACCCCGCTCACACCCGCACAGATCGCGGCCGGCCGACGGCTCGGCGAGACCCTGCGGGCAGCCCGGGGCACCCGCTCGCTCGACGAAGTGGCCCAGCACGCCGGCATCTCCCCGGAGACCTTGCGCAAGATCGAGACGGGACGGCTGCCCTCCCCCGCGTTCGGCACGGTCGTCGGGTTGAGCGCCGCACTGGACATCCCGCTGCAGACCCTCGCCGACGTGTGGCAGGAAGCCGCCGCGGCGGAGGCCGCCATATGCGAGACCGCCGGTACCGCGTAGCCTCGTAACTCAACACGTGTCGGACTACGCGAGGGAGTGTTCTATGGAGGGCTTCGCCGGAAAGGTCGCCGTTGTGACCGGCGCCGGATCGGGCATCGGGCAGGCGCTGGCCATCGAGCTGGGACGTTCGGGCGCCAAACTGGCGATCTGCGACGTCGACACCGAGGGCCTCGCGGTCACGGAGGAACGCCTCAAGGCGATCGGCGCAGAGGTGAAGACCGACCGGATCGACGTCACCGAGCGCGAGGCCTTCCTGCTCTACGCCGACGCGGTCAAGGAGCACTTCGGCAAGGTCAACCAGATCTACAACAACGCGGGCATCGCGTTCACCGGAGATGTCGAGATCAGTCAGTTCAAGGACATCGAGCGCGTGATGGACGTGGACTTCTGGGGCGTCGTCAACGGCACCAAGGCCTTCCTGCCGCACCTGATCGAATCCGGCGACGGGCACGTCGTCAACGTCTCCAGCCTGTTCGGCATCTTCTCGGTTCCGGGCCAGGCCGCCTACAACTCGGCCAAGTTCGCGGTGCGCGGCTTCACCGAGGCCCTGCGTCAGGAGATGGCCCTGGCCAAGCACCCGGTCAAGGTGACGTGTGTGCACCCGGGCGGGATCAAGACCGCCATCGCGCGCAATGCCACCGCCGCCGAGGGACTGGATCAGAAGGCACTCGCCGAGACTTTTGACCGCAAGCTCGCCAACACCACCCCGCAGCGCGCGGCCACGATCATCCTCGAAGCGGTACGCAAGGACCGGGCACGGGTACTCGTCGGCGCCGACGCCAAGATCCTCGACGTCATCGTGCGGATCACCGGCTCGGGGTACCAGAAGCTGTTCGCGGGGGCGATGGGCCGGATGCTGCCGCGCTGACGCGCCGGGGTTGCCGAGGGACTAGTGGCCCAGCGGGTTGGCCTGGAGGAACGCGTCGGCCACCGCACCGGGATCCTTGCCCTCGGCGACCTGCCTGCGCATATCGGCCAGTGACCCCGTGTCCAGGACACCGGCGATCTCGTTGAGTGCCAGGATCTGGCGTTCGTCGAGCGTGTTGCGGCGATACAGCGGCACCACGTTCTCGCCACGGATCAGAGACGTCTTGTCGGCCAGCACGGTCAGGTCCGACGGGATGGCCGGATCGGCCGTCGTCGACCAGGCCGCGTTGATCCTGCCCGCGCGCAGTGCCGCGAACAGGCTCTTGTCGTCGGGAAACCTGCCGGCCTCCGGCAGTGCGCAGGAACCCACCGCCCTGGGCACCAAGGTATCCGCCACCGCACCCGGGCGCGCCTGCGCGCAGTTGCGGCGCACCGCGCTCAGATCGGAGCCGCCCCACGCCGTGGCGGTGGCCTCGGTGACCACCAGCGCGGGCTTGTCCTGCGCCGACATCGTGTAGTCGCCCGCCGCGACACCTTCCGGTAGCGCCGACACCAGATCCCGGTAGACCTGCTCATCCGCGCGGGCGGTCGCGCCCGGGTTCAGCTCCGTCAGGAACCGGCCGGTGAACCCCGGCTGCACCGTCACCGATCCGGAATCGAGCACGCTGGGAACACCGTCGGTTCCGGTGACCGCGGCCGGCGTGCCGTAGTAGCGCAGCGCCGCCGCATACAGATGGCCGAGCAGCGCCGACTCGGGCGCCGGCCCCGCCCCGACCGAGAGAACGGCCGGGGCCGACTGGCTGCCGCAACCGGCCGACACCAGTGCGAACAGCAGCAGCAGTGCCAACGCCAGGGTGCGGCGCATTCGCGAGCTCAGGACTCTTCGGGGTCAACCGCCGCTGCGACCGCGGCCGCGACCGCGGGGCCGACCCGCGGGTCCAGCGCGCTGGGCACGATGTGGTCGACCGCCAGATCGTCGCCGACGACCGAGAAGATCGCCTCGGCAGCCGCCACCTTCATCTTCTCGGTGATGCGGCGGGCACCGGCGTCGAGCGCTCCGCGGAACACCCCGGGGAAGGCCAGCACGTTGTTGATCTGGTTCGGGAAGTCGCTGCGTCCGGTCGCCACGACCGCCGCGTACTTGCGAGCGGCGTCCGGGTGGATCTCGGGATCCGGGTTGGACAGCGCGAAGACGATGCTGTTCGGGGCCATCGTCGCGATGAGCTCCTCGGGCACGACGCCGGCCGACACTCCGAGGAAGACGTCGGCGCCCTCGAGCGCCTCGGCCACACCGCCGGTGAGCTTGCGCGGGTTGGTGCGCCCGGCCAGCTCCGCCTTGAAGGCATTGAGGTTGTCACGGCCGGAGTGCACGATGCCCTGCGAATCGAGCACGACCACGTCGGTGATGCCCTTGTTTAGCAGGATGTTGGCGCAGGCCACACCCGCTGCACCGGCGCCCGAGATGACCACGCGCAGTGAGTGGATGTCGCGCTCGAGCACCTTGGTCGCGCCCAGGAGCGCGGCCAGCACCACGATCGCGGTGCCGTGCTGGTCGTCGTGCATGACCGGGCAGTCGAGCGCCTCGATGACCCGGCGCTCGATCTCGAAGCACCGCGGCGCCGAGATGTCCTCCAGGTTCACCGCGCCGAACGTCGGACGCAGCCGGATCAGGGTCTCGACGATCTCGTCGGGATCCTTGGTGTCGAGCACGATCGGGATCGAGTTCAGCCCACCGAAGGACTTGAACAGCGCGCTCTTGCCCTCCATGACCGGCAACGACGCCGCCGGGCCGATATCGCCGAGCCCCAGCACCGCAGTACCGTCGCTGACCACCGCCACCAGGCGGTTGGCCCACGTGTACTTGGCCGCGAGGGTGTGATCAGTGGCGATCGCGCGGCTCACCTGGGCAACCCCGGGGGTGTAGGCGATCGACAGCGCACGCTGGGTGTCCAGCGGCTCCTTCAACTCGACCGAGAGCTTTCCGCCTTCGTGAGCATCGAAGATCTCGGCGTCGTCGATGACAACTTGCGGGGTGCGCTCCGCTGGCGAGCGCTCGGGCGAGGAGGCGACAGTACTTTCGGACACGGCGCAAGGGTACTTCAATGCGATTTCTCACAGGGTCGGGTTCCCCG
Source organism: Mycobacterium sp. 48b (assembly GCF_048282725.1). Lineage (NCBI taxonomy): Bacteria > Bacillati > Actinomycetota > Actinomycetes > Mycobacteriales > Mycobacteriaceae > Mycobacterium > Mycobacterium sp. 48b. Next base: position 2,495,437 of record NZ_JBLVUL010000001.1, on the reverse strand, counting down.
CTGGTGAGCGTTACTTAACAGTAGGTACGCGTAGCATTCGTTGTGCTGATCAGGTTGCTGCACACCGCGCAGGAAGGTCGGAGTCCATGCCCTCATTCCGCGCCTTGCCACCGGCTTTGCGGTCGACCGCAAAGCCCCGGCCCGCGGAGCCCGATGCCAGGACGATCCATGTCCCGGTGGCGCGAGCGATGGTCGATTGCGGCGTGTACTGCGGTGGCGACCGGTTGCCCGGCAAATACACCCACGCCGGGGCGCTGAACAAGGTCCGCGAGTTGCAGTCAGCGGGTCAGAAGGCGTTCGTCTGGATCGGCCTGCACGAGCCCGACGAATTCCAGATGCAGTCGGTCGCAGACGTTTTCGGATTACACGAGCTCGCTGTCGAGGACGCGGTGCACGCGCATCAGCGGCCCAAGCTGGAGCGCTACGACAAGACGCTGTTCCTGGTGCTCAAGACCATCAACTATGTCGAGCACGAGTCGGTGGCACTGGCCCGCGAGATCGTCGAGACCGGCGAGATCATGATCTTCGTCGGGCCGGATTTCGTGGTCACGGTCCGGCACGGCGAACACGGCGGGCTCGCGGGCGTGCGAAAACGGCTCGAGTCCTCGCCGGCCATCCTCAAACTCGGACCGTTCGCGGTCATGCACGCGATCGCCGATCACGTGGTGGACAGCTACCTCGACGTGACCGATCTGATGGAAACCGACATCGACGCCATGGAGGAGGACATCTTCTCCCCCCGCACGCACACCAACATCGAATGCATCTACCTGCTCAAGCGCGAAGTCGTCGAGATGCGCCGCGCAGTGGCACCGTTGACCCTTGCGCTGGCGCGGTTGCTGACCGACCACAACGACCTGATCTCGGTCGAGGTGCGCAGGTACATGCGCGACGTGCACGACCACAATGTGCAGGCCTCCGATCGCGTCACGAGCTACGACGAGATGCTCAGCTCGCTGGTGCAGGCAGCGCTGGGCAAGGTCGCCATGCAGCAGAACGTGGACATGCGCAAGATCTCCGCGTGGGTGGCGATCGCCGCCGTGCCGACCGCGATGGCCGGGATCTACGGGATGAACTTCGAGCACATGCCCGAATTGCAGTGGACCTGGGGCTATCCCGCCGTACTGCTGGCGATGGCGACCATCTGCTTCGTGCTGTACCGCACCTTCCGCCACAACGACTGGCTCTAGCCCCGATCAGCTGGGACTGGCCGCCCTTCGGGCCGGATCGAGTACGTCGACACCGTCGGTCTGCCACGCCTCGCGCATCGCATCCGCGCCCTTGAGGCGCACCCAGGCCGCCTCGGTGGCGGTGATCGGCGTGGCCGAGAACACCTTCACCGCAGACAGCGGGTCGGGCAGGGTCACCTCACCGATATCGCTGGGGCCCAGCAGGAATGCGCTGAACGGTGCGGAGTCGAACAACTGCGTCTCCAGGTCGATGAGTGCGTCGGCCTCCAGCACCAGCCCCTCCACGGCAGGCGCGGCAGCCAGGACCGCGAGCGACCGGGCCAGGCCGCCCGGGGTGGGGCCTCGCAGCGACAGCACCACCTCGGCCCGCGGACCATGGATCGGGTCGGAGACCAGTTCGGTCGGATCGAACATCGGGTGACGCGAACAGCCCAGCGTCACATAGTGATACAGATCCATGCCGGAACCGTCGGCACCGACCCGCGGGTCCGGCCCGAACCGCAGCACGTCGATGCGCTCGGTGCCAAGGAAGGTGACGCTGGCGCTGACGGGTTCCGCGGTGATGCCCTCCGCGCCGAAGTACTCGACGACGTGGGCGCGAACGGCAGCCAGGACGTCGATCACTCTTCTGTCGGTTCTCCGGCCGGCTCGACCGACTCGGCGGGCTCGGCGGGTTCTGGTTCCTCGGCTCCGTCGGTCTCGGGCTCCTCGGCCACCACGGGTTCGGCGCGGGTCAGGTTCGCCCCGGTTTCGGCGTCGAAGATCACCAGCTTGGAGGTGTCGAACGCCAGCTGGATCTGCTGGCCGTTGGCCACCGTGGATTCTGCCGACACCCGAGCCACGAACTCGTTGACACCGCCCCCGGAATCCGCGGCCAACTCGGCGAGCTGCGCCGCCTCGGCACCGGCACCGTCGATGGTGAAGTGCACATACTTGTCCGCACCGAGCGACTCGACGATGTCGGCACGCACCGGGAAGGTCAGGGCCCGGATCCGCGCGTACCCGTCGAGCAACGACGCGTCCTCGAGCTGCTCGGGACGGATTCCGACGATGATGTTGTCGGGCCTGGGCTGACGTGCCAGCAGATCGTGCACCTGCTGGGTCAGGGTGACGTCGCCGAACGGCAGCCGCACCCCCACGTCGGTGAACGTGGCCGGGAAGAAGTTCATCGCCGGGGATCCGATGAAGCCGGCCACGAACAGGTTCGCCGGGTTGTTGTACAGCTCGTCGGGCGTGCCGATCTGCTGGATCTCGCCGGCCAGCAACACCACAACCCGATCACCGAGCGTCATCGCCTCGGTTTGATCGTGCGTCACGTAGACCGTGGTGGTGCCCAACCGGCTCTGCAGCCGGGCGATCTCGGCCCGCATCTGCACGCGTAGCTTGGCGTCCAGGTTGCTCAGCGGCTCGTCCATCAGAAAAGCCTTGGGGCGGCGCACGATTGCCCGGCCCATCGCCACCCGCTGGCGCTGCCCGCCGGACAACTGGGCCGGCTTGCGGTCCAGCAGTTCGGTCAGGTCGAGGATCTTGGCGGTCTCCTCGACCTGGGCCGCGATCTCGTCCTTCTTGAGCTTGGCCAGGGTCAGCGGGAAGGCGATGTTCTGGCGCACGGTCATGTGCGGGTAGAGCGCGTAGGACTGGAACACCATCGCGATGTCGCGGTCCTTGGGCGCCTTCTCGTTCACCCGCTCCCCGCCGATGCGCAGCTCGCCCGACGAGATGTCCTCAAGCCCGGCAATCATGTTCAGGGTGGTCGACTTACCGCAGCCGGACGGCCCCACCAGGATGATGAACTCGCCGTCGGCGATGGTCATCGAGAACTGCTTGACGGCTTCCCTGGTGCCGCCTGCGCCGTCGGGGTAACTCTTGGTGACCCGGTCCAACACGATTTCGGCCATCCAATTACCCCTTTACCGCACCGGATGTCAGGCCAGCGACGATGCGCCGCTGGAAGATGAGAACAAAGATGATGATCGGGATGGTGATGACCATCGCGCCCGCCGCGATCGATCCGGTCGGCTCCTCGAACTGCGAACTGCCGGTGAAATTCGCGATCGCCACGGGCGCGGTGATCGCCCGCTGGGTCGCGGTCAGCGACAGCGCCAGCAGCAGGTCGTTCCACGCGAAGATGAAGACCAGGATGGCCGCGGTGACGATGCCCGGAGCAGCCAGCGGTGCGATCACCTTGCGGAAGGCCTGCGCCGGGGTGGCTCCGTCCATCTTGGCGGCCTTCTCCAGATCCCATGGGATCTCCCGGAAGAACGCCGACAGCGTGTAGATGGCCAGCGGCAGCGCGAAGGTGATGTACGGAATGATCAGACCGGGCCAGGTGTCGAACAGCCCGATGGTCCGCCACAGGTTGAAGATCGGTGTCACCAGCGAGATCTGGGGGAACATCGCGATCAGCAGGGCCACTCCCACCAACAGCTTCTTGCCGGGAAACTCCAGCCGTGCCACCGCATAGGCGGCCATGCCGCCGATCACCACGGCGATCACCGTGGTGATCAGTCCGATACCGATCGAGTTGATCAGCGCCGAGGTGAAGATGTTCCCGGTGAAGATGCCCTTGTAGTTCTCGAAGGTGATCTGTGACGGAATCAGCTTGCCGTCCTTGACACTTGACGTCGGCTTCAACGACAGCGAGAGGATCCACAACACCGGGATCAACGCGTACAGCACCACCAGGATGTTGACGACCGTCCACCCGGTGGCGCGCCGCGCCCCTATTCGCTCGGTCATCGATTCCCCTCCACCTCTGCACCGGGGGCCGACGCACCGAACAACTTGATGAAGACGAACGCGATGACCGCCACCGACAGGAAGATCAACACGCTGATGGCCGAACCCAATCCGAGGTTGAACGCCTTGAACAGGTTGTCATACCCGAGGATCGACACCGATCCGGTGTTGTTGGCGCCGCCGGTCAGCACGTAGATGTTGTCGAAGATCCGGAACGCGTCGAGGGTGCGGAACAGCAGCGCGACCAGGATGGCCGGTTTGATCAGGGGCAGAATCACTCTCACCAGCCGCGTCCAGGCTCCGGCGCCGTCGACCTGGGCCGCATTCAGCAGATCCTGCGGCACCAGCGCCAGGCCTGCCAGCAGCAGCAGTGCCATGAACGGCGTGGTCTTCCAGACCTCGGCGAGCACGATGATGGCCAGCGACGGCAGCTGTTCGGTCAACGGGGCGCTGCCGTCGGGCAACAGGTTGGCCAGGTAGCCGGTGCCCGGCGTCCAGGCGTAGTACCAGCTGTAGGAGGCCGCCACCGTCACGATCCCGTAGGGGATCAGCACCGCGGTGCGGACCATGCCCTTACCGAAGATGGTGCGGTGCATGACCAGTGCCAGAGCCATGCCGAGCACGAACTCGATCGTCACCGAGACGACCGTGATCGCCAGCGTCACCACGAACGCCGTCCACCAGTACCGGTCGGTGAGGATGGTCTGGTAGTTGGCGAAGCCGACGAAGGCCGTGTCGTCGGGGGCGGCCAGGTTGTAACGCTGCAGGCTCAGCCACACCGCGTAGCCGATCGGATAGGCGGTCACCGCGATCATCAGGATCACCGCGGGTGCGATCAGCGCGAACGCCAACTTGCGTTCGGAGGTGCTGTTCTCGCTGCGGCTCATGGAATCAGCCCCTTGCCGTCGATGGCCTTCTGCACCTGTTCGGTCAGCTCATCGGCGGTGTGCTCCGGGTCGATGTCGGTGATCGGGGCCAGGGTGGCCGAAATGCGGGTGGACACAGCCTGATACACCGGCGTCGCGGGGCGTACCGCGGCATTGGTCAACTGCTCGCGGATGATCGCGTACTGCGGGTACTTGGCCTGGAACGCCGGATCGTCGTAAAGCGACTCGCGCACCGCGGGCAACCCGCCCTCGACGGAGGTGTAGCGCTGGTTCTCGACGCTACGCAGGCAGCGGATGGCTTCGAACGCCTCGGCCTTGTGCCGGCTGGTCTTGGCCACCGCCAGGTTCAACCCGCCCAGGGTCACCCGGGCAGGCTGTTCCTCGCTGACGCCCGGATAGTTGGCGAACCCGAACACCTCTTTGCTCGCCTCGTATGCCGACTGGAACTGCTCGTCGGTCGGCGAGAAGGTGCCCAGATCGTTGATGGCACCGGCGAGATCGGCGCGCTCGTCGAGCGGCAGGAATTTCACGCCACCCTTGACGGCGTTCTCCAGCAGCGACGGCAGCACGAACGGCCAGTTGACCTCGAGCGCGGCCTTGCCCTGCTCGAGTGCGAGCCGGGCGGTCGCCTCATCGGTCTGGGTCACCGACGGATCGGCGCCGGGCGCTGTGGCAACCGATTTGATGATCTGCAGCGCCTTGACCGTCGCCGCGCGGTGCTCGGGCGTATCGGTAAGGGTGACGGTCTTGCCGTCCTCGGAGAGCACCTGACCCCCGGCACTGGCCAGCAGGGTGTTGAACCAGACCACCAAGCCCTCGTACTGCTTGGCCTGCACGGCAATCCAACTGGGCTTGCCCGCCGCGTGCAGGCGGTTGGCCTCGGACACCATGGCGTCCCACGTGGATGGCGGCTCATCCATCAAATCGGCCCGATACCACAACAATTGGGTGTTGGTGGTGATCGGCGATGCGTACAGCCGGCCTTGCCAGCGGGCGGTCTCCAGCGGTCCGGGCAGGGTGTTCGCCTCTGTATCGGACTCCGCCTCGCCCGCCGGGTCGTCGGACAGCGGGACGGCCCAACCGGCCTCGGCGAACTCGGCGGTCCAGACCACGTCGAGCGCCATGATGTCGAGAGTCTTGTCGTTACCGGTCAGCCGCCGGGCCAGCTGCAACCGTTGGTCGTCAGCGCCTTTCGGCAAACTCACCTGTTTGATGGTGAAACGGTCGCCGAGTTCGGCGTTGCAGCGTTTTGCCACGGCGGTGAAAGTCGCCATCTCGTTGGCCGGGGTGTAGTAGTTGATGACGATCCCGTCGTCGCTCTTACCACAAGCCGACACCACCGAGGCCGTCGCCAACGCGGCCACTGCCGCAGCACATAGCCGCCGAGCGCGCACCGCTGTGCCTCCGTCCGAGTAATCTGTCGCCGCCGGAGCGGCTCCCGCGCGCAAACCGTAGAGCCATGCCCGCGTATGTGCAACAGTTTGGGCGCGCCGCGTCGCAATCGTGACCTGCGCACCTTTGCCACCGGCTCCGGCCACGCCCGCCGCGGCGGGTCAGATCGTCAAGCGCGCCAGCAGATCCCGACCCTGTTCGGCACCCTGCGGATCGCACAGGACGTCGTAGCGGCCCGCGACCAGCTGCATGGTCGAACTGAAATCTCTTGTGCCGCGAGCCATCGCATACGGGATCGCCGAGGTGATCAGCCCGAAGAAGACACCGGCGATCAGACCGGTGAGCAGTGCGCTCCACGGGTTCGGACTGAAAAAGCCGAGGATCAGGCCGATGAACAAGCCGAGCCAGGCTCCCGACAGCACACCGCCGCCGAGCACCTTGGGCCAGCTCAGCCGCCCCGTGACCCGCTCGACCTGCATCAGATCCACTCCGACGATCGTCACCTGCTGCACAGGGAACTGTTGGTCGGACAAGTAGTCGACCGCACGCTGGGCTTCTGCGTATGTCGGATAGGAACCGATCGGCCAGCCTTTGGGCGGCGTCGGCAATGCGCCGCGCGCAGCGGGCGCGGCACCCGGTGTCTGACCGGACTGAAATGGGCTCGTCATATCGAACTTCACTCTCCTCCGCACCGCCCCCTCGGCGGCTGCTCTCGTTACAGCAACGCCCTCACACCGCATTTGGTGCCGACGTCACGCGCCCGGGGCGTCGCTGTCCGTGCGCTAGGTTGATCAGCATGACAAACGCGGACGGCAACGCGGGCGAAACGCCGCCATCCGACCCCGGCTCGCAGCCGTCTGAACCGCCGTCCAGCGGCTACGAAGCACCTTCCATCGAGCATTCCCAGGATCTGCCGCATTCCGGCCAGGCGCAACCGTCACACGAGTACGGCCCTCCCAGCTACGACGTCAGCCCGCCCTATCCGCCCGCGATCGACTATCCCGCGGACATCCCGCCCGACTACCCGCCACCGCCCGGATACCCGCAGGCGTTCCCGGGTGCCTCCGGCTATCCACCGCCCTACCCTCCGCCACCACCCGGCTATGCACCGCAGGGCTACGGCGCACCGGGGTATCCCGGCGGCTACGGATATCCCGGCGGCTATGGGGTCTATGGGATGTCGCCGTCCAACCCCACCAACACCGTGGCCATCGGATCGCTGGTGGCCTCGATCATGTCGCTGCCGCTGTTCGCGATGTGCGCGATCGGTCTGCTCGCCGGGCTGGTCGGGATCGCACTCGGGATCGTGGCGCTCAATCAGGTCAAGCGGAGCGGACAGCCGGGCCGGGGCCTGGCGATCGCCGGCATCGTCATCGGCGTACTCGGCACCGTCCTCAACGGAGGCTGGATCCTGCTCTTTGCGATCGGCGTGATGTCCGCGTAACGGCCGCACCGAATTACGCTGCGGCGCTACCCGATCCGGGTCAGTTCGGCGGACTGAACGGTTCGGCCAGCCGGCTCATCCCCGCCGCGCGGCCCTTGCCCGCGATCACCAGCGCCATCTTGCGGCTGGCCTCGTCGATCATCTCGTCGCCCAGCATCACCGCTCCCCTGGCCCCGCCGGCCTGCGAGGTGTGCCATTCGTAGGCATCCAGGATCAGCTCGGCGTGGTCGTAGTCGGCCTGGCGCGGGCTGAAGATCTCGTTGCCCGCCTCGATCTGGTCCGGATGCAGGACCCACTTGCCGTCGTAGCCCAGCGCCGCCGAACGGCCGGCCACCCGGCGGAACCCATCGACGTCGCGCACCTTCACGTAGGGCCCGTCGATCGCGTTGATACCGCGGCTGCGCGCGGCGATCAGGATGCGCATCAGTACGTGGTGGTGAGCATCGCCGATGTCGTATCCATCGGGCTGTCCACCGACCTCCAGGGTGCGCATGTTGAGGCTGGCCGCCATGTCCCCGGGCCCGAGTACCAGCGCCTGCACGCGCGGGGCCGACGCGATCGCGTCGATGTTGGTCAGCCCCTGGGCGTTCTCGATCTGCGCCTCGATGCCGATCCCGCCCGGCTCCAGGCCGTGGGCGGCCTCCAACTGACCGAGCAGCAGATCGAGCGCCTGGACGTGGGACACCTCGGTCACCTTGGGCAACACGATCAGATCGAGCCGGCCGCCGGCGGCGGCAACCCCGGTCACCACCTCGATCACGTCGGCGTAGGTCCACGGCGTGGTCCAGTCGTTGACCCGCACCCCGCGCAGCTGTCCGGCCCACCCGTCCTCGGCGAGTGCCGCCGCCACCTGCTTGCGGGCCGATTCCTTGGCCTCGGGCGCGACCGCGTCCTCCAGGTCGAGGAACACCTCGTCGGCGGGCAGGCTCTTGGCCTTCTCGATCATCTTCAGGCTGCTTCCCGGAACCGAGAGGCACGTTCTACGGGGTCGATACGTGTTGTCCACGACCACAGTCTCTACCCTTTAATCCATGGCGGCGGTGAACAGGGTCTACGCGGCCCGGCTGGCGGGGATGGTGGTGCTGGGCCCCGACGGGGAGTCCATCGGCCGTGTCCGCGATGTGGTGATCAGCATCAGTATCGTCCGCCAGCAACCGCGAGTTCTCGGCCTGGTGGTCGAATTGCTCACCCGGCGAAGGATTTTCGTTCCGATCCTGCGGGTGACCGCGATCGAGCCCGGTTCGGTGACGCTGGCCACCGGCAGTGTGTCACTCCGCCGCTTCGCTCAACGACCCGGCGAGGTACTGGTGTTGGGGCAGGTGCTGGAGACCCGGGTGCGGGTCGACGATCCGGATCTGCCGCAACTGGCCGGAATCGACGTCGTGGTAGTCGATCTGGGCATCGAACAGACCCGGACCCGGGACTGGGTGGTCACCCGGGTGGCGGTGCGTCCGCAGCGACGACTGGGACGGCGCACCAACATCCACGTCGTCGAGTGGCAGAACGTGCACGGGCTGACCCCTTCGGGTCTCGCGATGCCCGACCAGGGCGTGGCCTCACTGCTCGAGCAGTTCGAGGGTCAGCGCCCGGTCGAGGTGGCCGAGGCCCTGCGCGAACTACCGGTCAAGCGGCGCTACGAGCTGTACCGGGCGTTCGACGACGAGCGCCTGGCCGACGTACTGCAGGAGCTGCCCGAGGACGAGCAGGCCGCGGTGCTGCGCCAGCTGAACACCGAACGCGCCGCCGACGTGCTGGAGGCGATGGATCCCGATGACGCCGCCGACGTGCTGGGCTCCATGACGCCGGCCGATGCCGAGACGCTCCTGCGCAAGATGGATCCCGAGGACTCCGAAGACGTCCGCCGGCTGCTGGCCCACTCCCCCGACACCGCGGGCGGTTTGATGACCAGCGAGCCGGTGGTCCTGGCGCCCGACACCACCGTCGCCGAGGCGCTGGCACAGGTGCGCGATCCGGACCTCACCCCCGCGCTGGCCTCGATGGCCTTTGTCACCCGACCCCCCAGTGCCACGCCGACCGGCCGGTACCTCGGCTGCGTCCACCTGCAGCGGCTGCTGCGCGAACCGCCTGCGGCCCTGGTGAGCGGCATCGTCGACACCGACCTGCCGAGTCTGAGTCCGGCAGACTCGCTGGCCGCGGTGACCCGCTACTTCGCCGCGTACAACCTCGTCTGCGGGCCGGTGGTCGACGAGGAGAACCACCTGCTGGGAGCGGTGTCGGTGGACGACGTGCTCGACCACATGCTGCCGGACGACTGGCGCGAGCGCGATGAGCCCGAGATCCCGGTGGCGGGCTCATGAGCGAATCGACAGCGCGTCAGCGGTTGGACACCCCCCGTGGCACGCGCGGTTTCGGGCTGCACGTCGACGTGGAGGCGGTCGGTCAGTTCGGGGAATCCATCGCCCGGTTCCTCGGCACCGGCCGGTATCTCGCGATCCAGACGATCATCGTGTTGGTCTGGATCGCGCTGAACATCGGCGTCTTCACCTTTTCCTGGGATCCGTACCCGTTCATCCTGCTCAACCTGGCTTTTTCGACCCAGGCCGCCTACGCCGCCCCCCTGATCCTGCTGGCCCAGAACCGCCAGGAGAACCGGGACCGGGTCTCGCTGGAGGAAGACCGGCGCCGCGCCGAACAGACCAAGGCCGACACCGAGTACCTGGCCCGTGAGCTGGCATCGCTGCGACTGGCCGTCGGCGAGGTCGTCACCCGCGACTATCTGCGCCGTGAGCTGGAGGAACTGCGCGAGCTGATCGCCGAACTCGGACCTCAGATCGATACCGATCGCGCCACCCCGAGCAAAGCCGACGGCGGCGAGCGCCGGTCCAAACGCGGTGGTTGATATCGCTGTCCACCATTGTCGTAACAACGGAATCCTCGACTATGTATGGTGACTTGGTTCACAACATGACCAAAGCTGACTTAAGGACGGGTAAGTGCGCATAGGGGGAGGAGCGGCTATCGCAACCGCTCGGCGCCGTATGAGCCAGCTCGTGCGCTCGCCCGCGCTCGGCGTCGCCGTCCTGGCCCCCATCGTGTTGGTCGCCGGTGCCGGTTCCGCCGCCCCGGGCGCCGAGGTGTCGAATGCCGCGGTCACCCCGCTGGCCGCCGTCGCACCCAGGGTCGACCGCTCGGGTCCCGCGGTGGTCGCCGCAGCCAGGCCCCCGACGAACTTCCGCATCAAGCCGATGACGACCATCTCGGCTCCCCCACCCGCATTCGTCGTCAATACCCCTGGCGCCCTTGGCATTCCAGGAACATCCCTGAAGGCGTACCGCAACGCCGAGCGGATGATGGCCGCGGCCTTCCCCGGCTGCGGCATCAGCTGGAACCTGCTGGCCGGCATCGGACGGATCGAGTCGGGGCACGCCAACGGCGGCGCCACCGATGCCCGCGGCACCGCCGTCCGCCCGATCTACGGCCCCGCCCTCGACGGCACCTTGCCCGGCAACGAGATCATCATCCAGAGCGCGCAGGCCGGACGGATCTCGTACGTCCGGGCCATGGGACCGATGCAGTTCCTGCCGGGAACCTGGGCGCGGTACGCCTCCGACGGCGACGGTGACGGCAAGGCCGACGTGCAGAACGTGTTCGATTCGGCGCTGGCCGCGGCCCGCTACCTGTGCAGCGGCGGGCTCAACCTGCGCGATCAGTCCCAGGTCATGACGGCCATCCTCCGGTACAACAACTCCGTGGCCTACGCCCGCAACGTGTTGGGCTGGGCCGCGGCGTACGCCACCGGTGTGGTGCCCGTCGACCTGCCCGAGATCACCGGGTCCATTCCCCCGATCGGCGATTCCCATCTGGACAATCCGGAAGGGCTCGGCCCGGGTCTGCCCGCCGATGCCACCGGGCTGCCCGCAGGCGATCCGCTGGCCCTGATTCCGCTGCTCAACCGCAATGAGACCGGCACCCAGAACGTTCCCGGATTCGCGCCGGGGCAGGTGCTCGGCCCGTTGCCCGGTCCGGCCCAGGCCATCCCGTCGGAGACGCCGCCGGCCGCCCCGCCGCCATGGGTCCCGCCGTGGGAGCAACCGCGTCAGCCCGCCTGTGTGGTGTTCTGCCTCGGCGAGCAGGCGCCACCGCCGCCCGCCCCCGGGCCCGCACTCGGGCCTGCACCGCAACAAGCTCCGCCGCCAGGGCCGGGACCCGCCCAGATTGCCCCGTTGGCCCCGGCTCCGGCCCCTGCTCCGGCTCCCGCTGCCGCCCCCGGCCCCGTGCCGGCCGGCCCGCCGATCGAGGCCGCGCCCGCCGTTCCCGGACTCGGCCCGGCACCCGGACCCGCCCCTGGGCCTGCCCCGGGCCCGGCCTGACGCCTGTCTGAAGCTGGCCTGGATCCGGAGGCGTGTGCCGCCGCCGTAGACTCGGCGGTGATGTCCGAATCTGCCACTGAGCTGCAATCCGCGGTTCGCGCCGCGCTGGCCAAGGTGATCGACCCCGAATTGCGGAAGCCGATCACCGAAGTCGGCATGGTCAAGAACATCTCGATCGAGGCCGACCACGGCGTGCATGTCGAGATCTATCTGACCACCGCGGCCTGCCCGAAGAAGAACGAGATCGCCGACCTGGTGAAGGCGGCCGTCACCGACGTTCCCGGCACCGGCGCCGTCAAGGTGAGCCTGGACGTGATGAACGACGAGCAGCGCGCCGAGTTGCGCAAGCTGCTGCGTGGCGATTCGCGCGAACCGGTGATCCCGTTCGCCCAGCCCAACTCGCTGACCCGGGTCTATGCGGTGGCCTCCGGGAAGGGCGGCGTCGGCAAGTCCAGCGTGACGGTCAACCTGGCCGCCGCGATGGCCGCCCGTGGCCTGTCGGTCGGCCTGTTGGACGCCGACATCTACGGCCATTCGGTGCCGCGCATGATGGGCACCGTCGACCGGCCCACCCAGGTCGACTCGATGATCCTGCCGCCGATCGCCCACGACGTGAAGGTCATCTCGATCGCCATGTTCACCCAGGGCAACACTCCTGTGGTGTGGCGCGGGCCGATGCTGCACCGGGCCCTTCAGCAGTTCCTGGCCGACGTGTACTGGGGCGACCTGGACGTGTTGCTGCTCGATCTGCCGCCCGGCACGGGCGATATCGCCATCTCGGTGGCTCAGTTGATCCCGGGTGCCGAGATCCTGGTGGTGACCACTCCGCAGATGGCCGCGGCCGAGGTGGCCGAGCGGGCCGGCGCGATCGCGCTGCAGACCCGTCAGCGCATCGCGGGCGTGGTGGAGAACATGTCGGGCCTGCAGATGCCCGACGGCACCGTCATGCAGCTGTTCGGTGAGGGCGGTGGCCGTCAGGTGGCCGAGTCGCTGACCCGCTCGGTCGGCGCCGAGGTGCCGCTGCTGGGTCAGGTCCCGCTGGACCCGGCGCTCGTCGCAGCAGGCGACTCCGGTGTCCCGCTGGTGTTGTCGGCCCCCGAGTCAGCGGCAGGCGCCGAGCTGCGCAAGATCGCCGAGGGGTTGTCGGCACGCAAGCGCGGCCTGGCCGGGATGTCTCTGGGCCTCGATACCGCTCGTCGCTAGGTGGCGTCGGGGTCGAACGTCGTTCCGGCCGGCTTGTCCGCCGGTGTGGCGGGCGGATCGGCCGCAGGCTGCCCATTGAGAGCGTCCATCTGCCGGTCGCCGGGTACCGACGGCTGATCGTTCTTGCGGTCGTCGAAGGCACCGGTCAGGAACGAATCGTCGCCGTCGAGCAGATGCTTGGTGATCGCCGCCCGCGGCGTCATGCCACGCAGCTTCTGCAATTCGGCAAGGGGCTGGCGGAGATCGTCGAACTCCGGGCCCAGGTCCTGGCGCAACTGGGTGGTGGCGCCGCTGACATAGTCACGTGCCTGGCGCAGGGCGCCCGATGTCCAGCGGATGGCACCGGGCAGGCGTTCGGGCCCCAGGATCACCAGACCGGCGATCACCAGGACCAGCATCTCTCCCCACCCGATGTTCGCGAACATCGCTACTGCGCTTTTTGATCGTCGCCGATCGGCGTGACCATGAACGTCATGGGCCGACCATCGCGGAGGACCTCGATCGGGGATTCCTGTCCGATCTTGAGCTGCCGCACCGCGACCACCATCTCATCGGCGTCGGCGACCTTACGGTCCCCGACCTTGACCACGACATCGTTCTCCAGGATGCCGGCCTTGTCGGCCGGGCCACCGGCGTTGACGTTGCGGACCTGAGCACCCGAGGCCACGCTGTTGCTCACCGTGACGGCGCTGAGCAACAACGTCGGATGCGCGACCTTGCCGTCCTTGATCAGGTTCTCGACGACCTGCTTGACCTCGTTGACCGGGATGGCGAAACCGAGGCCACTGGCGCTGTCCGACAAGGACTTTCCGGCCGTGTTGATCCCGATCACCTCAGAGGACATGTTGATCAGCGGGCCACCGGAGTTGCCGTGGTTGATCGAGGCATCGGTCTGAAGCCCGTCGATCACGGTGTCGGTGTCGGAACCTTCACCCGAGAGCGGCACCGGCCGGTGCAGCGCGCTGATGATGCCGTGGGTGACCGTGCTGCGCAGCCCCAGCGGGGCGCCGGCCGCGATGACTTCCTCGCCGACACGCACCTTCTCGGAGTCGCCCATCCGCGCCACGACGAGGTTGTCGACGTTGTCGACCTTGAGCACCGCCAGGTCGGTCTTGGGGTCACGGCCGACCAGGTTGGCCGGTACTTCCTTGCCGTCGTTGAACACCACGGTGATCTGGTAGTCGGCCGGCTTGCTCGCGGCATCGGAGATCACGTGGTTGTTGGTGACGATGTAGCCCTTGCCGTCGACGACGACGCCGGAGCCCTGGGAGCCCTCGGTCTTGCTCTTGGCCTCGATGGTGACCACCGAGTCCTCGACCGCCGAGGCGACCGTGGCGAACCGCCCGGCGTCCGGCGACGGGAGGTCACCGGTCTCCAGCGTCACCTTGGAGGTGGTGAACGCCTGCACGGTCCCTGCCGTCTTCTGCCCGACCCAGCCGCCGATGAAGGCGATCAGCCCGGCCACGATGAACAGGATGACCAGCGACGGCCACGACACCCGGCCGCCGAAAAGCACCTCGCGGGCGCCCAGCTTGCCGATCGGGGCGGCCACGATCACCGGTGCGGCCGGTGCCTGCGCGGGCGTGCCCAGCGCCGGGATCGCGCCCGGGTCGCGCCACGGATCGTCGAAATCGTCGTCACCGGCGTTCTTCTCGGCCTCCAGCGCGCCGGCGTCGGTCGGGTGGCGCTGCAGTGAGTCTCCGGCGCCGCCGGGGCGGCCGAAGGCCTCGGCCAGCACGGGGTCGGGCGGTTGGTCCTTAGGGGCGTACTCGCCCTGGTCCTGGTACTTCTCCGCGCCGAGGAACGAGCCATCGACACCGTCGGGACGGCCGAATGTGCGCTGCGACAACTGGTCGACGGGTGGCCGCTCGACAGGGCGCGGTTCCAGACGGCCGCTCTCGTCGGACTGGTCCTGGTTGGTCACCGGTGTATCACTCTCTGTCAGAGCGCCCGCCCCAGCCAGATAGGCCGACGCCGGTCACTGATCGCCTTGGGGTCAAGCCTACCGGCGCTTACGCCGACTCCGCGTCGGGTCATCAGCAAACTGGGGCTGTTCACCGACCTCCGCCGAAGACTGCGGGCTGTGGTGCGGTATCTGCGACAACAACCCCAACAGCGAATTCGGAATCGCTATCGGACAGGAGTCCCGCAATGCGGCCCGGGCCTGGCCCTGGGCATCGACCTCGGCCGCGCAGTCCGGGCACAGGGACAAGTGGTGTGCGGCGCGCAGATGAGCGCTCATCCGCAGCTCACCATCGACGAAGGCCGCGATGGCCTCGGTCGAGAGGTGCTCGGTGGAACGGAACTGACGAGGTGCACCCACGGGTGCATCGCTCTGCGAGGCGAACTGCGCAGGCAACCAGGAGAATGCCCGACGGAACACATGTCCCGGGTCGACCATCGCCCAGCTCCTCTCGCCACGACCAAATGTCCTGACCCGAATGTAGCGCGACCGGGCGCGCTGAACACCAACCACCGCTAGGCGGATTTGGCGGTTTCCGGCGAGTTCTTCGCCAGGTACTCGCGCAGCGCCTGCCGACCGCGGTGAATGCGGCTGCGCACGGTGCCGAGCTTCACTCCCAGCGTGGCGCCGATTTCCTCGTAGGACAGACCCTCGATGTCACACAGGACGACCGCGGCGCGGAACTCCGGAGCCAGCGAGTCCAGGGCGGCCTGGAGATCGGCCCCCAGCCGCGAGTCGTGGTAGATCTGCTCGGGGTTCGGGTCGTCGGCGGGCACCCGGTCGTAGTCCTCGGGCAGCGCTTCCATGCGGATGCGGCCACGGCGACGAACCATGTCCAGGAACAGGTTGGTGGTGATGCGGTGCAACCACCCCTCGAAGGTTCCCGGCTGGTAGTTCTGCACCGAGCGGAACACCCGGATGAAGGTCTCCTGGGTCAGGTCCTCGGCATCGTGCTGGTTGCCCGAGAGGCGGTAGGCCAGCCGGTACACCCGATCCGCGTGTTGGCGCACCAGCTCGTCCCATGACGGCATAGCGGCCTGATCGCCGGTGGCGTCGAAGACCGCGGTACCGGTCAATTCGTCGGACGGCTCGACCCATTCGCCGGTGGTGAACTGTTCGAGATGTGCCATGGTCACCGGGGCGGCCTGGGTGGCGGGGTTCGAGGTAACAGCGTTCGCGCTCGTCGGATCCTCCTGATCACAGATTTCACCCAGCTCAACACGACTGATGGCTTCGTTATTCCGATTGCTGTCCTGGTTGTGCTGGGCAATGCGCCAGCGGGCGCCGTGTTCCATGCGGATACCGTTCCTGATCCCGGTGAGGCGGAGATATGAGCAATCTGAACTTTCCCTGAGAATGCCGACGACACGTCCGGTTACCTGCCCGAACCAGCGAATTTCCGGTGGTGATAACCGCCACGCACGGGCGTGTCGCGGCAGCGCCCCCTGCGTCTGGCCTACGCTGCGGGCATGGCCAGCTCCAACCCCGGTCGCGCCGAGGCGATCGTCACGCATGCCGAACGGTCGATCTCCGAAGACGAGATCGTCGCGGCCGCGCGTGAGCGGGCCGAGGAACTCGGCGCGGGCGCGGTCACGCCGGCCGTGGGAGCGTTGCTGAGCGTCCTCGCTCGGCTCACCGGCGGCCGGGCAGTGGTCGAGGTCGGCACCGGGGCCGGGGTCAGCGGGTTGTGGCTGTTGTCCGGCATGAGCGACGACGGCGTGCTGACCACGATCGACGTGGAACCGGAGCACCAGCGCATCGCCAAGCAGGGTTTCACCGAGGCCGGCGTCGGCCCCGGGCGGACCCGGCTGATCAGCGGTCGCGCCCAGGAGGTGCTGACCCGCCTGGCCGACGAATCCTACGACCTGGTGTTCATCGACGCCGAACCCGTCGACCAGCCGCAGTTCGTGGCCGAAGGGGTGCGCCTCCTGCGTTCCGGCGGTGCGATCGTGTTGCACCGTGCTGCACTCGGCGGCCGGGCCGGCGACGCCTCGGCCAACGATGCCGAGGTCAGCGCCGTGCGTGAAGCGGCCCGGCTCATCGCCGAGGACGAGCGACTGACCCCCGTGCTGATCCCGCTGGGCGATGGCCTGTTGGCCGCCGCTCGCGACTGACTTTCCCGACCCTTCCCGGCCTCACTCCTCCTCCGCAGGGGTGAGGCCGAACTTTTCTTTACGGATTCCTGACGCGCCACCCCCTTGACCGCGGACTGAACGCATGTTTAGCGTATTGAACATGCGTTCAGTCGATGATCGAACAGCGATGGCCCGGATCCGCGACGCCGCGATCGAGCAGTACGGGCAACACGGTTTCAGCGTGGGGCTGCGCACCATCGCCGAAGCCGCGGGCGTCAGCGCCGCGTTGGTGATCCACCATTTCGGTTCCAAGGAAGGCCTGCGCAAGGCATGCGACGCCTACGTGGCCGAGGTGGTGCGCGAGGCCAAGACCGAGTCCCTGCAGAGCAGCGACCCCGCGACCTGGCTGGCCCAGATGTCGGAGATCGAGTCCTACGCGCCGCTGATGGCCTATCTGGTCCGCAGCATGCAGTCCGGCAGCGATCTGGCCAAGACGTTCTGGCGCACCATGGTCGACAACGCCGAGCAGTACCTGGAAGAGGGTGTCCGCACCGGTCTGCTCAAGCCCAGCCGCGACCCGCGGGCCCGGGCGAGATTCATGGCGATATGCAGCGGCGGCGGATTTCTGCTGTACCTGCAGATGCACGACGACCCGACGGATCTGCGTCGGGTGCTGCGCGACTACGGCGAGGACATGATGCTGCCCGCCCTCGAGCTCTACACCGACGGCCTCATGACCGACTCCACCATGTACGACGCATTCCTGCATCAACGCGAACAAGGCATCCCGTTCAGTTCAGAACCCACGACCGAGACCAAGGAGCCAGCGTGAAGAACTCCGTCGAAATCCGCGGACTGTCAAAATCTTTCGGACGCACCAAGGCGCTCGATGGATTGAACCTGACTGTCTCCCCCGGCGACGTCACCGGCTTTCTCGGACCCAACGGCGCGGGTAAGTCCACCGCGATCCGGGTGCTGCTGGGCCTGCTGCGCGCCGACGGGGGCAGCGTGTCACTCCTGGGCGGTGACCCGTGGCGCGACGCGGTCGCCCTGCACCGCCGGATCGCCTACGTTCCCGGTGATGTCACGTTGTGGTCCAACCTGACCGGCATGCAGGCCATCGACTTCCTGTGCCGGCTGCGCGGCAATGGCGTCGACACGCGGCGCCGTGACGAACTGATCGAGCGGTTCGAACTGGACCCGCACAAGAAGGCCCGCACCTACTCCAAGGGCAACCGGCAGAAAGTCGCCATCGTCGCGGCGTTCAGCTGCCATTCCGAGCTCTACATTCTCGACGAGCCAACCTCCGGGCTGGACCCGTTGATGGAGAAGGCATTTCAGCAGTGCGTCGCCGAGGTAGCGGGCAACGGCGCCGCAGTCCTGCTGTCCAGCCACATCCTGGCCGAGGTGGAAAAGCTCTGCGACACCGTGACCATCATCCGATCCGGGCGCACGGTGCGTTCCGGCACCCTGGCCGAACTGCGGCACCTGATGCGGACCAAGGTCGTCGCGCGCACCCGCTCCGACGGACGTGCACTGCAGAACACTCCCTACGTCCACGACTTCACCAGTCATGACGGGACGGTGAGCTTCTCGGTGGACCGCAACGACCTGGAGTTCGCCATCGAGCACCTCACCGATCTGGGCATCGCGGATCTCACGGTCGCGCCGGCCTCCCTGGAAGACATGTTCCTGCGTGAGTACCAGGGAGTGTCACGATGACAACGGCAACCGCCGCGGCCACGTCGCCGTTCACCGGCACCGCAACGCTGTTGCGGCTGGCCCTGCGTCGCGACCGGGTGCGCCTCAGCGTCTGGCTGGCGGTACTGACCCTGATGATGGTCTACGCCCCCAACGCAATTCGGTTGGCCTACCCGGGCGAAGAGCAGCGACTGGCCAGGGTCAACCTGCTCAAGACGCCGGCCGGGATGATGCTCGGCGGCCCCATGTTCGGCGGCAACGAGACCGACCTCGGCGTGATGATGGCCAACGAGCTGACGCTCACCCTGACCGTCGCGACCTCGATCCTGGCGATTCTCACCGTGATTCGCCATACCCGGGCCGAAGAGGAGAACGGCAGCGCCGAACTGGTGCTCTCCTCGGTGGTGGGCCGCTACGCCCGTACCGCCGCGGCCCTGACCCTGGTCGGCGGCCTCAATGCCGTCCTCGCGCTCACCATGACCCTGGCCATGGCCTCCACCGGCTTCGCCGTCGTCGACACCGCCGCGATGTGTCTGGGCATCACGGGGGTCGCCATGGTGTTCGGTGCGGTCGCCGCGGTGACCGCCCAGCTGTGGCGGCAGGCCCGAACCGCCTCGGGCGCGGCAATGGCGACGCTGGCTCTGGCCGCGCTGGTGCGTGGGGCCGGCGACGTGATCGACAACTCGGGCAGCGTCCTGAGCTGGTTCTCCCCGATCGCCTGGGCGCAGCAGATGCGGCCGTTCGTCGGCCTGCGCTGGTGGCCGTTCGGCTTGCTGGTCATCCTGGCCGTCGCGTTGATGGCCGTGGCCGCGGTGCTGGAGCGTCGTCGCCAATACGACGCGGGCACCATCGCATCCGCGGGCGAGAAGCCCGACGCCGCCACCATCACCGGCCCGCTGCGACTGCACCTCACGCTGCAACGGGGCCAGACGATCGGCTGGGCGGTGGGCTTGTTCATGGCCGGCCTGGTGTTCGGCTCGATGACCAAAGCGCTGCTGGACGCGGCCAAGACCAACGAGTTGATCGCCCGGTTGCTTTCCACCACAGGCAACGACGGCATCTACACCACCATGACCCAGTTCCTGGCCGCAGCGGCCACCGCCTACGTCTCGTCGGTGGTGCTGCGGGTGTACACCGACGAGCAGAACGGGCTTGGCGAGCCGGTGCTGGCCGGTGCGGTATCGCGCCGGCACTGGCTGCTGGGCGCGGTCTGCTGCGCGCTGGCGGGTGCGGCGGTGCTGATGTTCAGCGCCGGGCTGGGCAATGGGCTTGGCGCCGGCCTGACGCTGGGAGAGCCCGGTACTATTCTCCGCCTCACCCTGGCCGCGCTCGCCTATCTGCCCGCGCTCGCCGTGGTGGCCGCGATCGCGGCGCTGGCCGTGGCACTGCGCGCGCCGTGGATCGCCTGGCTGACAGTCACCTTCGTTATCACCGCCCTGTACCTCGGAGCGTTGTTGCGCCTACCGCGCTGGCTGATCGAGCTGTCCCCGGTGGGGCAGACCACCGTGCCCAGCCAGTTCCCGGCCACGGCGCTGGTGGTGATGCTCATCGCCGCAACGGCTTTGGCAGCCGTTGCGGGCTGGATCTATCGCAACCGCGACGCGGTGTGAACCCGAAAGGAGTCAGACGATGAAACTCGCACTTCAGACAATCGCATCGGGCGTACTCGGCCTGGTGTTCTTCGCCGCGACGCTGTTCTGGCCGGCAGGCACGTTCCACTATTGGCAGGCCTGGGTTTTCGTCGCAGTGTTCATGGCCACCACCGTGGTGCCGAGCATGTATCTCGCGGTCAGGGACCCCGCGGCGCTGGAGCGACGGCTGCACGGCGGGCCGACCGCAGAAACGCGCATCGTGCAGAAGATCGTCATCTGGGCGGTCACGGGCTCGGCCATCGCGGCGTTCGTGCTCAGCGCCCTCGACCACCGGTTCGGCTGGTCCGGCGTGCCGACCGTGGTGGTCGTCCTCGGCAACGTGCTGGTCGCGGTCGGCCTCGTCCTGGCGCAGGCCGTGGTCTTCCAGAACAGCTTCGCCGGCGCCAGCATCCAGGTGGAGGACGAACAGCAACTCGTCTCGACCGGGCTCTACGGCCTGGTGCGTCACCCGATGTACTTCGGTGCGGTGTTGATGATGTTCGGCACCCCGCTGGCGCTGGGTTCCTACTGGGCCTTGCTCGTGTCCATCGTGTCGATACCGGTTTTCGGCGTACGGATCGCCGACGAGGAGAAGATGTTGCGCGCCGAACTCGACGGCTACGACGAGTACACCCGCAAGGTCCCCTACCGGCTGTTGCCCTACCTGTGGTGAGCGCAGCGAGATGAAGGTCGGTCTGCAAGCCGCCGTGTCCTCCGTCGTCGGCCTCGCGGTATTCGTGATCCTTGTGTTCGGGCCGGCCGGGACGTTCGACTACTGGCACGGCTGGGCGTTCATCGCCGTGTTCTCCGCCTTCTCGTTGCTGCCGAGCATCTATCTGGCGCTACACGATCCGGCGGCACTACGACGCCGAATGCAGGCCGGGCCGACTGCCGAGACCCGGCCGGTGCAGAAGTTCGCGAGCGCGATGGCGTTCCTGTTGCTCGCGGTCATGGTCGTGACCAGTGCACTGGACTACCGGTTCGGCTGGTCAGCCGTACCCGCGGTCGTGTCGGTGCTCGGAAATGTATTGGTGGCGAGCGGACTCGGCATCGCGATGCTCGTGGTCATCCAGAACAGCTATGCGGCCGCCAACGTCAAGGTGGAGGCCGGCCAGGCGGTGGTCTCGACCGGTCTGTACGGGCTCGTCCGGCACCCGATGTACATCGGCAACGTGATCATGATGGTCGGCATACCGCCGGCGCTCGGCTCGTATTGGGCACTGCTGCTGATCGTTCCGGGTGTGGCACTGCTGGCGGTGCGCATCATCGACGAGGAGAAGATGCTGCGCGCCGAACTCGACGGCTACGACGAGTACACCAGCAAGGTCCGCTACCGGCTGTTGCCCTACTTCTGGTGAGCCACGACGCGGGCGGCGGCTTCGACGGCGGCCGCCCGGCGCCCGGCGAGCACGGCCGCATCATCGGTGACCGCTTCGCGGCTCGGCAGATGCGCCCACGCCAGTCCGATGCCGAACAGCAGCACGATCAGCTCGGTCGAATCCCAGACCGGGTCGATGTGGCCGTCGGCCTGGGCGGTTTCGATCGCGTCGACCGCCTGAGCGTGTGGTGACGGACCGTCGGTCTGCGGTGCGTCTAGCGTGAACCCCTCCAGCTGGGCCCAACTGATCATGCGGAGATGCTCGGGCCGGCGACAGGCGAGATCGAAGATGTCCCCGACGAACTCGGGAACGGCGTCGGGCCGCAGTGTGACCGATCGGAAGAACTCGGCGCCGTCGGCGGCGAACACCTCGCGGAACAGGGTCTCCTTGTCACCGAAGTGCGCGTAGAGGCGTTCCTTGCTGGCGTGTGCGGCCTTGGCGATCCGGTCGATCCGAGCCCCGGCCAGCCCGTATTGCGCGAATTCGGCTCGAGCAGCGGCGAGGATCTCCCCGCGCAGTTCCGTCGTACTTCTCACAGCTGAATCATAACCAGACGAACTAGTTCGTTCGGTACGATGGCACCAACAGGTCCGAACATGTCGGGACTCCGACCAGCCGGCACCAGCCCCAGCACCCGTACACATCCGAGGAGCCGCCGCATGTCAGTCACCAAGATCGACGAGATCATGAATCAACCCAGCCACGTCCAAACCCTGCGCCGAGCGGTGGAAACCGTCGCCGACGGAATCGACCCGTTGGTGAAGGTGTACCAGCCCTATGTGGCCGGGCTGGAGAATCTCCCGCGCGACGGCCGATTTCTGTTGGTGGGCAACCACACCCAGTTCGGCACCGAGACCTTGCTGATCCCGTACATGGTGCGCCGCGAGATCGGGATGCGGGTGCGCCCGCTGACCGACCGCCGCTTCGGCGATATGCCCCGGCCTGTCTCTGACCTCATGGCGGCCTGCGGAGCCGTCGTGGGATCCCCCGAAGGCGCGGGCGAGCTGATGGCGCACGACGAGCCTGTCATGGTCTTTCCCGGCGGTGGCCGCGAGATCGGCAAGTTCAAGGGCGAGCAGTACAAGCTGCGCTGGGAGGGCCGCGCCGGATTCGCGCGCGTCGCCATCGAGCACGGTTACCCGATCGTTCCGGTCGCGCTGGTCGGCGGCGACGACGTGTACGTGGGCGTGACGACCCGCGACCACTGGCTCGGCCGGCTCAGCCAGTCGATCGGCGAGAAGCTGACCGGTCAGCGCGACATGGCCCTGCCGCTGGTCCGTGGCATCGGGCCGACGCTGATCCCGCGGCCACAGCGCATGTACGTCCGGTTCGCCGAACCCATCGACACCGTGAAACCGGCTCGGGTCCAGGATGCGAAATGGGTCGACACCGTGAAGCACCGCACGCAGGAATCGCTGGAGGAAAGCCTCGACGAACTGCTGGCCATCCGCCGCGAGGACCCCTACCGCGAACTGAACCCGATGGCCTGGCGCCACGCGACCCAGAGCGGATAACGGCGAACTGCCGGGGCCCGGGCCGAGTTCGCCGCATACTGCAGTAATGGAACTGTTGACCGGCTTTGGCCTGGCCACCGCGGCGGGGCTCAACGCCTACATCCCGTTGCTGGCCCTGGGCCTGCTGTCACGCTTCACCCATCTGGTGTCATTGCCTGCCGGGTGGTCCTGGTTGGAGAACGGCTGGGTCATGGCAATCGTCGCGGTACTGCTCCTCGTCGAGGTCGTCGCCGACAAGATCCCCGCGCTCGACTCCGTCAACGACACCATCCAGACGTTCGTCCGCCCGACCGCGGGCGGCATCGTGTTCGGGTCGGGCACCGCATCGCAGACCGCCGCGGTGGCCGATCCGGGCGCCTTCGCCCAGTCCGGTCAATGGGTGCCGGTGGCGATCGGTGCGATCACCGCATTGGTGGTCTCGTTGACCAAGTCCACGGTGAGACCCGCGGCCAATGTCGCCACCGCCGGGGTCGCGGCACCCGTGCTGTCCACTGTCGAGGACGTCACGAGCGTCGGGCTGGTCTTCGTGGCCATCCTGCTACCGATCCTGGTGCTTGTCGCCCTGGTGGCCCTGCTCTGGGGCGCCTTCCGGCTGTGGCGGTGGCGCAAGCGACGCGGAGAAGCCAAGATCGGCGTCAACGCACGGACCAATGCAGCGCCCCGGCCCGCCGCGGTGGATCCCTGGGAGTGACCCCGGACTGACGACGCGACGGGTCAGATCCACACGCCCTTGCCGACGGCGACCACGCCGCCCGCGCTGATCGCGAACCGCTCCCGGTCCTTGTCGAGGTCCACACCCACCATCTCGCCCGGACCCACGACCACGTTCTTGTCCAGGATCGCGTGGCGCACCACCGCGCCCCGGCCGATCCGCACCCCCGGCATCAGCACGCTGCCCTCCACGATGGCACCGTCGTCGATCACCACGTTGGAGGACAACACCGAATTGCGCACCGAGGCAGCCGAAATGATGCTGCCCGCACCGACCACCGACTCCTGCGCCGAACCGCCG
This sequence comes from Mycobacterium sp. 48b, assembly GCF_048282725.1. NCBI lineage: Bacteria > Bacillati > Actinomycetota > Actinomycetes > Mycobacteriales > Mycobacteriaceae > Mycobacterium > Mycobacterium sp. 48b. The sequence continues at coordinate 2,470,976 of NZ_JBLVUL010000001.1, read as the reverse complement.
TTGACGAACTTGGCGGGCGCCAGGTTCTCGGACTCACCGCGAATCGGCCAGCGCTTGTTGTAGAGGTTGAACACCGGGTGCACCGACACCAGGTCCATGTGCGCGTCGTAAAACGCATCCAGGGTCCCGACGTCGCGCCAGTAGCCGTGGTCGCGTTCGGTGGCCCCCGGTACCTCGTTGTTGTTGAAGTCGTAGACAGCGGCCATCCCGTCGGACACCAGCCGCGGGATGATGTCGCCACCCATGTCGTGGTCGGAGTGGTCGTCGTCGGCGTCGGCGCGGATCGCGTCGATGAGCACCTTGGTGGTGAAGATGTAGTTGCCCATCGACACGAAGGTCTGTTCGGGATCGTCGGGCGTACCCGGTGGGTCCGCCGGCTTTTCCACGAAATCCCTGATGCGCCCGGAGTCGTCGGCGTCGATGCAGCCGAACGCACTCGCCTCCGCGCGCGGCACCCGGATCCCGGCCACGGTTGCGCCGGCCCCGCTGTCGATGTGGAACCGCAGCATCTGCTCGGGATCCATCCGGTACACGTGGTCGGCGCCGAAGATGATGATGTAGTCCGGATCTTCGTCGTAGATCAGGTTGAGTGACTGGTAGATCGCATCGGCCGATCCGGTGTACCACCGAGGGCCGAGCCGTTGCTGGGCCGGCACCGGGGTGATGTACTCGCCGGCCAGGCCCGACAGCCGCCAGTTCTGACTGATGTGACGGTCCAGTGAATGCAACTTGTATTGCGTCAGAACGCAGATCCGCAGGTACCGGGCGTTCACCAGATTCGACAACACGAAGTCGATCAGCCGGTAGGCACCGCCGAAGGGAACTGCCGGCTTGGCGCGATCGGCCGTCAGCGGATACAGCCGTTTGCCCTCTCCCCCGGCCAGAACGATGCCCAGCACATGTGGCAACTCCCTCATGGCTCCAAACCTATCCGCCAACCAGCAACGCGGCCAGCCAATGGCAACAGAAGTGTCCGGCGTGTAGCTGGACCCACCGCGACCTACTACCGTCTCGGATATGCGGGTGGCCATGATGACTCGGGAATATCCACCCGAGGTGTACGGCGGTGCCGGGGTGCACGTGACCGAACTCGTCGCGCAGTTGCGGCAGCTGTGCGACGTCGACGTCCATTGCATGGGGGCCCCGCGCGACGGGGCCTTCGTGGCCCAGCCCGATCCCGCGCTACGGGGCGCCAACGCCGCGCTGTCGACGCTGTCCGCCGACCTCAACATGGTCAACTCCGCGGCGGCGGCCACCGTGGTGCACTCTCACACCTGGTACGCCGGGATGGCCGGGCACCTGACCGGACTGCTCTACGGCATCCCACATGTGCTGACCGCACACTCGCTGGAGCCACTGCGCCCCTGGAAGGCCGAGCAGCTGGGCGGCGGCTACCGGGTGTCGTCATGGGTGGAACGCACCGCGATCGAGGCCGCCGACGCGGTGATCGCGGTGAGCTCCGGCATGCGCCACGACGTGCTGCGAACGTATCCGGCGCTGGACCCCGGCCGGGTGCACGTGGTGCGCAACGGGATCGACACCGATGTCTGGTATCCGACCCCGCCGGCTGATACCGACTCGGTGCTCGCCGAGCTCGGGGTCGATCTGAGCCGCCCGATCGTGGCGTTCGTCGGGCGCATCACCCGCCAGAAAGGCGTGGCCCACCTGGTGGCCGCCGCCCACCGGTTCAGCCCCGAGGTGCAGTTGGTGTTGTGCGCCGGCGCCCCCGACACCCCCGAGATCGCTGCCGAAGTGTCCTCGGCGGTGGCCGAGCTGGCCCGGGCCCGCACCGGGGTTTTCTGGATACGCGAAATGCTGCCGATCAACAAGATTCGGGAAATACTCTCCGCTGCAACAGTTTTCGTGTGCCCGTCGGTGTACGAGCCGTTGGGCATCGTGAACCTGGAAGCGATGGCATGTTCGACGGCGGTGGTCGCCTCCGACGTCGGCGGGATTCCCGAGGTCGTCGCCGACCGGCAGACCGGCCTGCTCGTGCACTACGACGCCACGGACCCGCGCTTCTTCGAGATGCGCCTCGCAGACGCGGTCAACTCACTGGTGGCCGAGCCCGAAACCGCCCGAAAGTACGGCGAGGCCGGACGCCAGCGCTGCATCGCGGAGTTCTCCTGGGCGCACATCGCCGAACAGACCCTGGAGATATACCGCAAGGTGTCCGCCTGAGGGGACACCTTGCGAGTCGATCAACTGGTGACGGACTTGAGTTCGTCGCCCAGCGCAGCGGCCTCGTCGGGAGTCAGTTCGACAACGAGGCGCCCACCGCCTTCCAGCGGTACTCGCATAACGATTCCTCGCCCCTCTTTGGTTGCTTCCAGTGGACCGTCACCAGTCCGGGGCTTCATCGCCGCCATCGAGTGCTCCCTCCAACAGTGCCGACCCGCGTCAGCGGGCCAGGTTGGGGCCGAAGCCGCCCACTCGTTGACGGCACCCGGCGTTGAACTGCTACTGAACTACCCCTATTGTTCCTTATCCGCGGCGGTGGTTGTGCAAAGACCCGTCTGATACCGACCGAAGGCATGTTTTACCGGTCTCAATTACCGGGCCGGGACCCAGCAGGCCGCGATGTGGTCGTCGACCATCCCGGTGGCCTGCATCAACGCATATGCCGTGGTGGGCCCGACGAACTTGAAGCCCCGGCGCTTGAGTTCCTTGGCCATGGCGGTCGATTCCGGGGTCACTGCAGGCACTTGTGCCAGGTCAGCGGGCCGCGGCCGGGCCGGCGGGGCGAACGACCACAGCAGCTCGCTCAAATCGACATCGAGCTCGGTGACCGCCCTCGCGTTGGCGATGGTCGCGACGATCTTGGCCCGGTTACGGACGATGCCGGTGTCGGCCATCAACCGCTCGACGTCGTCGTCGGTGTACTTGGCCACCGTGTCGGCGTCGAACCCCTCGAACGCGGCGCGGAAATTCTCCCGCTTTCGCAGGATGATCAGCCAGCTCAGCCCGCTCTGGAAGGCCTCCAGGCTGATCCGCTCGAACAGGGCAGCCGAATCCCGCAGCGGCCTGCCCCACTCCGTGTCGTGATAGTCGCGGTAGAGCGTGGAATCCCCGGCGGCATCCACCGCCCAGCCGCACCGGATCCGGGCGTCGGCGGTGCCGACAATTCGGCTGGTGTCATCGGTCATGACTCCTCCGGGGTGCGGACCTCTCCTGCGGTGGCCGACACCTCCTCGTCGTCATCCTCGTCGTCGAGGTCCTCGGGCACACCGTAAGCCGCGCGTACTGCAGCCAGCTCTCCACGCACCGCGTCCAGTTCACGGCCCAGCCGATCCAGTACCCAGTCCACCTCGCTGGTCTTGTAGCCGCGGACGACCTGGGCGAACTTGAGCGCATCCACATCGGCACCGGTGACCCCCGAGGCAGGCAGAACCGTGGCGGTCGTGCCCCGGGGAAGCGGCGGCAGCGTCTCACCCCGGCCGAAGATGACGCTGCCCAGACCGAACAGCACCGTGGCCACCAGGACCAGCACCACCAGGTACAGCAGTATCAGTGTCACGCCTTCGATACTGCCTCACGCATGTGACACCTAACGCGGGCGCAGGGTCACCATGGGCGGGCGGTCGGCCAGGGAGACCGACGACACCCGCGGGGTGAAGCCGTCACCGTCGGCGTAGAACTGCGTCAGCCCCACCCCTGAATCGGCGATCCCGCAGCGCGACAGCAGGGTCGCGATGACCTGCCGGCTCATCGAGGCCAGCTCGGTCAGCGGACGGTTGCGGTGCGCCCGGACGCCCAGGTTCACCTGCGCGATGGCATCCAGGCCGAGCCGGTCGTAGGTGTCGACCAGCAGGCCGATCTCCACGCCGTAGCCGGGCGCGAACGGCACCGAGGTCAGCAGCTCACGCGTGCCGGCGTACTCGCCGCCCAACGGCTGCAGCACGCAGTTCAGTTCGGGGCGCAGCGAGGCCAGCAGCGGCCGCGCCACCAGCTCGGTGACCCGGCCACCGCCGTTGGCGTCCTCGGCGCCGCTGACCTTGAGCGGTCGCCGGTAGAACGCCTTGACCAGGTGCACACCGTCGGTGGTGAGCAGCGGCCCCAGAAGCTTGGGGACGAACATCGGGTCAGGGTCGATCAGGTCGGAGTCGACGAAGGCGATGATGTCGCCCGTGGTGGCGGCCAGCGACCGCCACAGCACCTCGCCCTTGCCGGGCTGCGGGGCGACCTCGGGCAGCGCCACCTCGCGGCTGATCACCCGGGCCCCGGCGGCGACCGCGCGGATCTCGGTGTCGTCGGTGGAACCCGAGTCGAGCACGATCAGCTCGTCGACCAGCCCGCCCAGCAGCGGGGTGATGGTCTCCACGACGGAGGCGACGGTTTCTTCCTCGTTGAGGGCGGGCAGCACCACCGAGACCGTGCGGCCCGCCTTGGCGGCCTCCAGTTCGGCGATGGTCCAGCTCGGCCGGTTCCAGCTGTGGTCGGTCAGCCAGCGATGACCGACGACTCCGTCGGCAACGGACAGATCAGGCAGAGCGGTCATGCCAACCCCCTCACTGTTCGTGCGGGTGCCCGCACTCCCTGGATCGACGCGACCATCTCCAGCACGCGCCGTGTGGGTCCGACCTCGTGTACCCGGAACATGGCGGCACCATCCGCGGCGGCCAGAGCCGTCGCTGCCAGGGTGCCCTCCAGGCGCTCGGTCAGATCCACACCCAGAGTCTCCCCGACAAAATCCTTGTTGCTCAGCGCCATCAGGACTGGCCATCCGGTCTTAACAAGATCTTTTACGTGGCGCAACAAACTAAGACCGTGATGAGTGTTTTTACCGAAATCATGGGTTGGGTCGATCAGGATCCGGTCCCGCGGGACACCCGTTGCTACCGCCCGCTCGGCCGCGGCGGTCACCTCGGCGATGACGTCGTCGACGACGCCGTGTTCGGTGATCCCGTAGTTCACCCGGAACGGCCGGGTGCGCGGCACCGCACCGCCGGTGTGTGAGCACACCAGACCGGCGCCGAATTCGGCGGCCACCTCGGGCAGTCCCGGATCGGCCCCCGCCCAGGTGTCGTTGATCAGGTCGGCCCCGGCCGCACAGGCCTGCTTGGCCACGGCCGCGCGCCAGGTGTCGACGCTGATCAGCTGGTCGGGATAGGTGGAGCGCAGCCATTCGATGAACGGCACGACACGGGCGATCTCCTCGTCGGCGTCGACCGTGCTGCCCGGGCCCGCTTTGACCCCGCCCACGTCGACCACGTCGGCGCCCTCTTCGATCACGCGCTGTGCCGCCGCCTTGGCGGCGTCGTCGCTGAAGGTGGCCCCGCGGTCGTAGAACGAGTCCGGCGTCCGGTTGACGATGGCCATGATCAGCGCACGGTCAGCCGCAACCGGGCGCCCGCAGAACAGGCCGTTGAACGTCGACAACACGCCTCCATAGTGCCTGGTGCGGCATCCGCGCCAACATTCGCGCCGCATCCGCGCCGTTTTCTACCGAGTGGTGGTGACCGGACGCTGTGGACAACACAGCGGTAGAAATCGGCGCGGAGTCGTGAGCCCGTCTACTTGGGCCGCTGACCTGCCGTCACTTCTTCGGGGTACTCCGGGTAGAACGGCACGTAGCCGTCCTCCTTGCCCGCCAGCACGTACAGCGGGTCCTCGATGTCGGACCCGTAGCCCTGCTTGCGCAGGTCAACCTTCTGGCTCTTGAACGTCGAGGTGTGGGCCAGTTCGGAGACCACGCGGACGAACAGCGGGACGGCGTAGGCCGGCAGATGGCTGTAGAAGGCGTCGGCCAGTGTCTTGCCGTCGAACTGTTTGCCGTCTTTGAGCTGCACCGCGGCCATCCCGGCACGGCCGCCGGCACCGGGTACCTCGACGCCGAACACGGTGCACTCCTCGATCAGCGGGTTGCTGGCGACGGCGGCCTCGACCTCGGTGGTGGCCACGTTCTCACCCTTCCACCGGAAGGTGTCACCGAGCCGGTCGGCGAACGCGGCATGGCCCAGCCCCTGCGAGCGCATCAGGTCACCGGTGTTGAACCAGACGTCGCCGTCCTTGAACGCGTTGCGCACCAGCTTCTTCTCGCTGGCCGCCTTGTCGGTGTAGCCGTCGAACGGCTGCAGCGCACTGATCTTCGACAGCATCAGCCCCGGCTCGCCGCGCTTGACCTTGCGCAGCCGGCCGTCGGCGCCACGGGCGGGTTCGCCGCTGTCGGCGTCGTATTCGACGAAGGCCACCGGGCTCGGGCAGATGCCGGTGGACTTCGAGACGTTGAAGACGTTGACGAAGGCGGTGTTGCCCTCACTGGCGGCGTAGAACTCGCAGACGCGCGGGATGCCGAACCGCTCGGTGAACTCGTCCCAGATGGCAGGCCGCAGCCCGTTGCCGACGATGACCCGCACCTTGTGGGCGCGGTCGGTCGGCTTGGGCGGCTGGTTGAGCAGGTAGCCGCAGATCTCGCCGATGTAGACGAACGCGGTGGCGTCGTAGGCGATGACCTCGTCCCAGAACCGTGACGCCGAGAACGACTTGCCCAGCGCCAGGGCCGCCCCCGAGTTCAGCGCCGATCCGACGGAGACGGTCAGCGCGTTGTTGTGATAGAGCGGCAGGCAGCAGTACAGGGTGTCGTCGCTGTGAAGCCGCAGCCCGAGGCCGCCGAATCCGGCCAGGGCGCGCAGCCAGCGGTAGTGCGTCATGACGCTGGCCTTGGGCATGCCGGTGGTGCCCGAGGTGAAGATGTAGAAGGCCTTGTCCTTGGCCAGCACGGCCGACGTGCTGGCCGGGTTGGTGGTCGGCGCGGTGGACGCCAGCCGGCGCAGCTCCTCGACCGTGATCAGGCCGTTGACCTCGGCCCCGCATTCGGTGACGTGCTCGATCAGATCGGACTCGGCGACCACTGCCGCGGCCTTGAGCAGCCCGAAGCTGTGGGCCAGCACCTTGCCGCGCTGGTGGTAGTTGAGCATCCCGGCGACGGCGCCGCACTTGACGATCGCGAGCATCAGCAGCACGGCGTCGGGCGAGTTGCGCAGCATCACCCCGACGACGTCGCCGTGGCCGACGCCTTTGGCGGCCAGCACCGCCGCATAGCGGTTGACCGTCTCGTTGGCCTCGCGGTAGGTGATGCGCTCGTCACCGAACTTGAGGAAAACCCGGTCGGCGTACTGGGCGGCCCGCTCCTGGAACACCTTGCCGATCGAGGTCTTGGCCGTCGGCCGAGCCATCATTCCGGTGAGCACGCCGCGTGCGATGACCGGCGCGTCCATCAGCAGACCGGGTACCTGGCTGGCGAGGTCGAGTAGGCCGACGCTGCTCCTGGTGCCCGATTTCTGGTCGGTCATGCGGTCTCCCCCTGCGCGTTGTTGTGGGTCTCGAGATGGCTCTCGTGTGGCCAACACCATAACCGCGCTGGTAACCGCCGTTACCGCCGGTTCTACATAAGTGCGGCGCACACGTCGAGCGCTGCGGCGACCTCGTCGACGACGATCAGCCGGTCCAGGGCCTGGCTACTCACGTAGCCGGAGTCGACGAGTCCGCGCAACCAGTTCAACAATCCGTCATAGTGGCCGAACGGGTCCAGCAGTACGACGGGCTTTTCGTGCATCCCCAGGTAGCCGGCCGTCCAGGCCTCGAAGAACTCTTCCAGGGTGCCGATGCCACCGGGCAGCGCGATGAACGCGTCGGAGCGGTCCTCCATCTCCTTCTTGCGCTCCCGCATGGTGTCGGTGACCACCAGTTCTGCGGCGTCCACATCGGCGAGTTCGCGGTGTACGAGCGCCTTGGGAATCACCCCGACAGTGCGTCCGTTGGACGAGCGTGCCGCGCGCGCGACCGCGCCCATCGCCGAGACGTTGCCGCCGCCGGAAACCAACGTCCATCCACGCTTGGCGATCGCCACCCCGACCTCACTGGCCAATGCCAGTAGCTCGGGATGGGTGGGACCAGAAGCGCAATAGACACACACCGCAAACTCGCGGTCAGTTTCACCGGACACGTACACAACGTAAAGGGTGCTGGTAAACCACCGATGTCCGGTGGGCAATGTCAGTTGGGTGATGCCAGCTGGGCGATGTCGGTGCGCGGATGGACTAAGCCCCGTCTCACGGGGAGACTGAACGGAACGCGGAGGGGCGATCCTGGTGACTGACGACGTCGATCAACCGACACGGTTGAGCCGCGAGTTCATCCTGGACACCGCGATCGAGCTGATCGATCGCGACGGCCTGACGAAACTGACCATGCGACGGCTGGGCACGGCCTGCGGTGTCGAGGCGATGGCGCTCTACCGCTATGTCCACAGCCGGGGCGACCTGTTGACCGGGGTCGTCAACCACATCGTGGACCGTCTCTACGCCGATCAGCTCGCCGCGCGGCGGCAGGAGGACGGCTGGCAGGACTTCCTGCTCCGGCTCGGTCACGGCGTGCGCCAGATCGCCATCGAGCATCCCGAGGTGTTCCCGCTCGTGGCCACCGAGGCGCCGGAAGCCCCGTGGGTGCGGCCGCCGCTGCGCAGCCTGCGCTGGATGGAGACGTTTCTGGAGACCTTGATCTCCTACGGGTTCAGCGACAGCGCCGCTGTGGCCGCCTACCGGACTTACACCACCTTCCTGGTGGGCCAGTTGCTGCTGGAGGTGTCCGCGCGCGGTGTCGCGCTCAGCCCGGACGAGGCTGTTCTCGACGATGAGCCGCGTCCCGACACGACGCTGGCCGACTACCCGAACCTGCGCCGGCTGCAGCCGATGCTGGCCGAAGACCACAGCACCGATGAGTTCGAGGAGGCGCTGGAAGCCCTTCTGGACCGCATCGAAACCTGGCTGGATGGGTCCTGACCAGGTTCAAGATCAGTCGCGTTTACAACGTAAACTCAGACGGTTATGCTCGATTTCACCGTGGAATCGACCCAGCAGAATCACGAGCTGCACTGGACAGCTCGCACCGCACCCGAAGGCCTCATCGTTCAGGTCTCGGGAGAAGTCGATGCCCACAACGAGTCCGTCTGGCAGCGCATGCTCAGCGAGTCGGCCGCCGCCGCCCGTGAGTCCTCCGTGCTCGTCGTGGACGCCGGATCCCTGGATTTCATGAGCTGTGGGGCGCTGGTCGCCCTGGCCAAACAATCCGTCGAAAGCCGCCAGCGTGGGGTCACCGTTCGTCTGGTCATCCGTCAGCCCAGCATCAGGCGAATCATCACCGAATGCGGCTTCGACGACACGGTGTCAGCGCATCCGGACCTCAATTCGGCGCTGAACGGCCACGGCCCCCCATAGGATTCGGTGGATGGCTGTCGACTGGGTGATCGCACCGCGTGACCGCGTACTCGACGGCTTGGAGGCGGGCCTGCACGAACGTTGCGGCGCAGCGCTGCTCGGCCCCGCCGGCGTCGGCAAGACCTCTGTGGCCCGCACTGCGGCCGAACATCTCGCGGACGATTTCCGACGGGTCGTGTGGATCACGGGCACCGAATCGGCCGCCGCGATTCCGTTCGCGGCGGTGGCCCACCTGATCGACATCCCTTCGGCAGGCAAGACCGCCGACGTCCTGCGGGCCGCACGCGAGGCGCTCGGGACCGAGCTGCTGCTGGTCATCGACGACGCGCATCTGCTGGACCGGTTGTCGGCTGCCCTGGTGTACCAACTCGCGGTGAGCGGAGCGGCCAAACTCATCGTCACCGCCGCCGCGACACAGGCACCCGATGACGTCGCGGCGCTGTGGGGTGACGGCCTGGTGAGTCGCGTCGAGATGTCCCCGCCGGGCCACGATGACGCCCGACTGGCCGATCAGGTGGCCGGGTTTCTCGCCGACCTGCCCGGCGGTGCCGTGGCCGTACTGCGGCAACTGGCGGTCCACGACCCGCTGCCGCTGTCGGATCTGATGGCGCTGACCAGCACCGAGGCGGTACAAGAAGCACAACGATCCGGCGTGGTGTGCGTCGACGGGGCAGTCGGGCGTTGTGTGCATCCGCTGTTTCTCACCGCGATGCGGGCAACGATCGGCGGGCCCGACCTGCGGCGGCTGCGCAGCACGCTGGTCGAGCGCTGGTCAGCTGCGCCTCGGCCCGGTGTGGTCGACCGGCTACGGGTGGCGGTGCTGGCACTCGACAGCGACGTGCACCTGCCCGACGACGAGCTCGTCGGCGCGGCCGGCGAGGCGCTTCGCCTGGGAGACCTGGAACTGAGCGAGCGTCTGGCGCGCGCGGCGACAGCGGCCGGCGCCGGTTTCAGAGGCCTCCTCACTTTGGCGTATGCACTGGCGTGGCAGGGCCGCGGCCGTGAGGCCGACGCCGTCCTGGGACAGATCGATCCGGCCGGCCTGCCCGAGGACCAGTTGATGGCGTGGGCACTTCCGCAGGCGGCCAACCAGTTCTGGATGTTGTCGCAACCCGAGCGTGCCACCGCCTTCCTGCGCGCCACCCGCCGCCGGGTGTCGACGCCGACAGCGCAGACCACGCTCGACGCCCTGGCGGCGACCTTCGCGATGAATGCCGGTACGCCACAACGAGCCCTGGGCCTGGCACAGGAGGTCCTGGACTCGCCCGCCGCCGATGACACCGCGATCGGCTGGGCAGGGTCGACGGCGGCGCTGAGTTGCGCGCGGATCGGGCTTTTCGATCAGGTCGACGCGATGGCGCAGCGCGCGCTGGCGGCGGGGCATCCCGGACTGCTGCGGTTCACCAGCGGATTCGGCCAGACCACGGCGTTGCTGATGACCGGCAGGCTCGACCGGGCACACGAAACGGCCCGGAGCATCACCGACTTCACCCAACTGCTGCAGCCCGGCCGCGCCATCGGTGAGGTGTTGATGGCCGACGTGTTGCTGGTCCGCGGCCAACACGATGAGGCGATCGCCTTGTTGCGCAAGGCAACCGCCGCCCTGGCGCCGACCGGATACTCCTGGGGACCACTGGGCTGGATGTTGTTGGCACAGGCACTCGGTCAACGCGGCATGCCCGTTGAGGCAGGAAAGGCACTGTCGCGGGCGGAATCGCGGCACGGGCTCAAGTCGATGCTGTTCGCGCCGGAGCTGGCGCTGGCCCGCGCCTGGACCTGTTCTGCGCGCGGCGATTCGGTGGGTGCGGTGACGGCGGCCCGCGAGGCGGTGAAGGCCGGCGAGCGCGGCGGTCAATCCGCGGTGATGCTGCGCGCCCTGCACGACGGCGTGCGACTGGGCGATACTCGCGCCGTCGATGCGCTGGCCCGCGTGGACCTGGATTGCGTGTTCGGCCGGTTGACGCTGGAGCACGCCCGTGCGCTGGCGGCCGGGGACAGTGCCGGGCTGCAGCAGGTCTCGGATCGGTACCGCGATGTCGGGATGGTTGCCGCCGCCGACGACGCGGCACGTCAGGCCCGCTGAACTTGCCGCACGGCACCCACTCGCGCCGACAGTAGAATGCGCAGTTAGACCGCACGATCTCCAGGGGGCCCGATGAACCAGCTCGTCGCCAACACAGGCGCGATCACCGGCCTGCAAGGCATCGTCGACGGCGTCAGCGGCGACATCAACAGCTTCAAGAACTCGTTCAGCGGCCCGTCGGACCTCGCGTCCAGCCACGGCGCCATCGGCTTCCCGATGCAGAACGCGTTCGACGGTGCGTCGTCCGCCCGGGAGGGCGCATTGGGTGCCACCCAGGTCGCCGCAGGCAGGATGGCCGAACTGCTCGGCAAGGCCTCGCAGGCGTACGCGCGTGGCGATATGGATGCCGCCGAGCGGCTCAAGGCGCAGGCCGATGCACTCGGTGGAGGCAGCGGCGCCCCCGCGGCCGCGGCGGGGGGCGGCAGTGGCGCCGAAGCCGCGAGCTCGGGAGCGGGCGGTGCCGGCCAGATGATGGGCCAGTTCAGTCAGATGGCCGGGCAGATGGCGCAGTCCGTCACCCAGCCGCTTCAGGGCCTGACCCAGGCGATGACGCAGGTTCCGCAGCAGGTCATGCAGGGCGTGCAGGGCATCGTCGAAAGCGCCACCCAGGCTGCCGGAAGTGGCGGGGAAGCCGCCTCACTGGCAGCCGACGCCGGCGGTTCGGGGGCCGAACAGGCCGTCAAGGCAGCCGACCACCAGGGTCCCGGCGATGACCGCGGGGACGGCCCCGCCGACCAGCACGACGGCAGGGACGACAAGAAGGACGACGCCGAGCACCGCGGTCGCGACGGTGAGCCCGGCGGCCCAGCCGAGGCCGGAGCCGCCGCGGACCGAAGCTACGAGCAACTCGGCAGCCGCAGCGCCGGCCCGGTCCCGACCCAGATCCACAACATCAACCCGCGGCGGCTGTAGCGCTCAACTCGCCGCCGTCCAGCCGCAGCCAGCGGTCGATGCCGATGGCATCGAGGAACCGTTCGTCGTGGCTCACCACCACGAACGCCCCGCGGTAGGCGTTCAGCGCCGATTCGAGCTGTCCCACACTGACCAGGTCGAGGTTGTTCGTCGGCTCGTCCAGGAGCAGCAGCTGAGGCGCGGGTTCGGCGTAGAGCACGCACGCCAGCGTCGCCCGTAGGCGCTCCCCGCCCGACAGTGCCGCCACCGGCAGGTGGATCCGGTCCCCGCGAAACAGGAACTGCGCCAACAGATGCATACGCCGGGTGTGTGACAGGCTCGGCGCGGCGGCAGCCAGGCTCTCGGCCACCGTCCGGTCATCGGCCAGCAGGTCCAGGCGCTGCGACAGGGACGCGATGCGCCCGTCGGCCCGCTGCACCGTCCCGGAGTCGGGCTCCAGTGTGCCGTCGACGATCCGCAGCAACGTCGACTTGCCCGCCCCGTTGGGGCCGGTCAGGGCGATCCGTTCCGGGCCCCGAATCGACATACTGATTCCGTTGTCGGCGAACAGTTTTCGTCCGCCCCGGCTGATCTGCAGCCCATCTCCCGCGAACACCGTGCGCCCTGCGGGCACCACGGTGCCGGGCAGGTCCAACGCGATCACCTTGTCGTCACGCAACGCTCGTTCGGCTTGGTCGAGCCGGGATCGCGCGTCGTCGACCCGCCGGGCGTGTACGTCGTCGGCGCGGGCCGCCGATTCCTGGGCATCACGTTTGAGCTTGCCTGCCACGATCTTCGGCAGCCCGGCGTCCTTGACGTTGCGCGCCGCGTTCGACGAGCGTCGTGCGGCCCGCTCGCGGGCCTCCTGCATCTGCCGCTTCTCACGCTTGAGCTGCTGCTCGGCGTTGCGGATATTGCCCTCGGCGACCTCCTGCGCAGCATCGACGGCTTCTTGGTAAGCGGTGAAATTGCCTCCGTAGAACACGATTTCGCCCCGGTACAGCTCGGCGATCTGATCCATCCGGTCCAGCAGCACCCGGTCGTGACTGACCACGAGCAGGCAACCGGTATAGCTGTCGAGTGCGTCGTACAGGCGCGTCCTGGCCTCGCTGTCCAGGTTGTTGGTGGGCTCGTCGAGCAGGAGCACGCCCGGGCGCTTCAGTAGTTGAGCGGCCAGCCCCAGCGACACCACCTCCCCGCCGGACAACGTCCCCAACCGGCGGTCCAGGGCCAGGCCGTCCAGCCCGAGCCGGTCCAACTGTGCGCGGGAACGTTCCTCGATGTCCCAGTCGTCGCCGATGGCGGTGAACACCTCCTCGCCGGCGTCACCGTCGGCCAGCGCCGCCAAGGCGTCGAGCACGGGCGCCACACCCAGCACCGCGGCGACGGTGAGATCGGCTGTGAACGGCAGGCTTTGGGGCAGGTAACCGACTGGGCCGTCAGCGACGACTGAACCTGCCGAGGGACGGTATTCGCCGGCGATCAGTTTGAGCAGCGTGCTCTTTCCGGCGCCGTTGGGCGCGACCAGGCCGGTGCGGCCGGGTCCGACGGAAAACGACAGGTCCGAGAACAGCTCGACGTCGTCGGGCCAGGAGAACGACAAATGGGAACAGACAACAGACATGCTGGTACTCCAAAGTGATGCGGGCAGCAGGGCACCGCGTGGAGGGACAGGAACGAATCGACTCTCGGGATCACCCGGAGATGTCGTCTCCCAGCATGTTTTCGGCCCACCTCGGTTGACAGCAGATGCGTTACCCATAGTACGCACGCACGCAACCGGTTTACGGTTCAGAACGTCCCGCGCAACCGATCCAGTTGTCGCCGTTCACGTTTCGTCGGCCGGCCGGCTCCCCGATCGCGCACCGGAACGGCAGCCACCATCTCCTTGGGCGGCGGGGGCGGACTGCGGTCGATCAGGCACTCCGATGCGATGGCGGCACCGACCCTCTTGGCGATGGGCCGGATGACCTCCACGATCCGTTCCCGTCCGTCCAGCCTCACCCGTACCTCGTCACCGGCGCTCACGTGCTGCGCCGGTTTGGCGGGCACGTTGTTGACCCGGACGTGGCCGCCGCGACAGGCGGCAGCGGCCGCGGACCGGGTCTTGGTGATGCGCACCGCCCAGATCCAGCTGTCGACGCGGACGGTGCTCATGTCAGATAGCGCCGCAGCATGTCGGTGACCGCGGTGATCTGGGCGACCTCGACCCGCTCGTCGACCTTGTGGGCGAGGTTGGGATCACCCGGCCCATAGTTGACGGCGGGGATGCCCAGCGCGGCGAACCGGGACACATCCGTCCAGCCGTACTTGGCGCGGACCTGTCCCCCGGCGGCGGCCACCAACGCGGCGGCAGCCGGTTTGGCCAATCCCGGCAGGGCGCCCGCGGCGGCGTCGGTCAGATCGATGGTGACGTCGAGCCTGTCGAACACATCGTGCACGTGGGCGACGGCCTGCTCGACGCTGCGGTCCGGGGCGAACCGGAAGTTGACGGTCACCGAGGCGGCGTCGGGGATGACGTTGCCGGCGATGCCGCCGTCGATGCGTACCGCAGACAGACCTTCCCGGTAGATGCAGCCGTCGATGTCGACATCGCGGGGCTGATACGCGGTGAGCCGGTCGAGTACCGCACCGAGTTTGTGAATCGCGTTGTCGCCCAGCCAGGACCGCGCGGAATGGGCGCGGGTGCCGGTGGCGCCGATGACGACCCGGATGGTGCCCTGGCAGCCGGCCTCGATGAAGCCGCCCGAGGGTTCGCCGAGGATCGCGACGTCGGCCTGCAGCCAATCCGGCAGCTCGCGTTCGATGCGGCCCAGCCCGTTGGCGCTGGACTCGATCTCCTCGCAGTCGTACATGACCAGGGTGATGTCGTGGCTCGGCTCGGCGATGGTCGCGGCCAGGTGCAGGAACACAGCGTCGCCCGACTTCATGTCCGAGGTGCCACAGCCCCACATCTCACCGTTCTTGATGTGGCTGGGCAGGTTGTCGGCGACGGGAACGGTGTCGGTGTGACCGGCCAGCATCACCCGCGACGGGCGGCCCAGGTTGGTACGGGCCAGGACTGCGTCGCCGTTCCGGATCACTTCGAACCACGGTGCCTGCGCACGCAGCGCGGCCTCGATCTCGTCGGCGATGAGCTGTTCGTGGCGCGATTCGCTGGGGATGTCCACCAGCGCGGCGGTCAGCGCGATCGGATCGGCACGCAGGTCTAGCCCCATAGCCTCCGAGGCTAGTCCAGTAACCTAGGCCAACGTGACTGCAGCATCTGGCGTCGGCCTGGCCACCATCACCGCCGACGGGACCGTCCTGGACACCTGGTTTCCCGCTCCTGAGCTCAGCGCCTCCGGCGACGCCGGCACGGTGACGCTCACGGGTGACGATGTGCCCGTCGAGTTCGCGGGCCTGACCGGCCCCGACGCCGACCGTGGCGTCGAGGTGGTGGCGGTGCGCACCACGATCGCCGACCTCGCGGACAAGCCGGCCGACGCGCATGACGCCTACCTGCGGCTGCACCTGCTCTCGCACCGGCTCGTGGCCCCGCACGGCGCCAACATGGACGGGATCTTCGGGGCGCTGGCCAACGTGGTGTGGACCAACTTCGGACCGTGCGCGGTCGAGGGCTTCGAGACGGTGCGCGGCAAGCTGCGCCGCCGCGGGGCCGTTGCGGTCTACGGCGTCGACAAGTTCCCGCGGATGGTCGACTACGTGCTGCCGTCGGGCGTGCGGATCGCCGATGCCGACCGCGTCCGCCTCGGTGCGCACCTGGCCGCGGGCACGACGGTCATGCACGAAGGGTTCGTGAACTTCAACGCCGGCACGCTGGGCACCTCGATGGTCGAGGGCCGGATCTCGGCCGGGGTCGTGGTAGACGACGGCTCGGACATCGGTGGCGGTGCGTCGATCATGGGCACGCTCTCCGGTGGCGGCAAAGAGGTGATCTCGGTGGGCAAGCGCTGCCTGCTGGGCGCCAACGCGGGCCTCGGCATCTCACTCGGCGACGACTGCGTGATCGAGGCCGGGCTGTATGTCACCGGCGGCACCAAGGTGACCACCGCCGACGGCCAGACCACCAAGGCCGTCGAGCTGTCCGGGGCCAACAACCTGCTGTTCCGTCGCAACTCGCTGTCGGGTGCGGTCGAGGTGGTCAAGCGTGACGGCACCGGCATCACGCTCAACGAAGCGCTGCACGCCAACTAGGACCGCTGAATCCGGCCCACGTGGGGTCCCCGCCCCACGTGGGTCTGATTTCACAGCCGGCTACCGACAGGGTTGGCAACAGCCAATCGCACTGCTCCTGTCACAGTTCGCGAAGACGCGGCACAAAGGCCAACGTTCGAGCAGTCAGGCTAGGTACACGGCACCCCGTGCGGGCCACCCACCCAGTGTCCTGGCGGCGACTGCCACGGGCACCACTTCTTGACCTGTCCGGGCGGGCCCAGGTTGGCCCCCGGATTCCAGTCGACCCAACCCGGGCCAGGAATCCACGGAATGTTCGGACCCCATCCAGGGTCAGCCTGCGCCGAACCCGCGCCCATTCCGAGCGAGCCAAGGCCGAGCGCACCGGCGATCATCGCCGTTCCAGCGGCTTTCTTGAAATTCATGCGTGCCTCCAAACCGAGGCAGGGCGCTGACGTGCGGTTAACGCCCCGTCATTACCCAACGTACCCCTATTCGGCGGCGAGCACGCAGAACTCGTTGCCCTCAGGGTCGGCCAGCACCACCCACGTCTCGTCACCCTGACCGACGTCGACGTGGCGGGCCCCGAGACCGATCAGCCGGTCCACCTCGGCCTGCTGATCATCCGGAGTGAAGTCCGGATGCACGCGGTTCTTGACCACCTTGGCCTCTGGCACGGGCGTGAACAACCAGGTCGGACCCGCACCCTGTGGCGGGGTGAGGATCACGTCACCGTCGGAATCGGTGTGGGAGGGCCAGCCGAGCACCTTCGACCACCACGCCCCCAACGCTTCAGGGTCGTGGGCGTCGATGCAGATCTCGGAGAACTTCAGGCCCATTGCGCCAGTTCCTTTTTCATCACCTTGCCCATCGCGTTGCGCGGCAGGCTGTCGACCAGCCGGACCTCACGTGGCCGCTTGTGAGCTGAAAGTTGTTGGGCGACAAATTCGATCAGTGTGTCGGGGGCCGCATCTCCGACGACGAACGCGACGATCCGCTGACCGAGATCGTCGTCGGGTACCCCGACAACGGCCACCTCGTCGACGCCGTCATGGCCCAGCAGCACTGTCTCGATCTCACCGGCGCCGATGCGATAACCGCCCGATTTGATCAGGTCCACCGACTCCCGGCCCACGATGCGGTGCATACCGTCGGCGTCGATGACCGCGACGTCTCCGGTGCGGTACCAGCCGTCGGGATCGAAGGCCTCTGCGGTGGCCTCGGGCCGGTTGAGGTAGCCACTGAACACCATGGGGCCCTTGATCTGCAGCCGGCCGATGGTTTCGCCGTCGTGCGGCACCGGCGCGCCGTCGTCGTCGACGAGCCGGGTCTGCACCCCGTCCAGCGGCAACCCGACCCAGCCGGGCCTGCGCTCGCCGTCCACCCGGGTGCTCAGCGTGATCAACGATTCGGTGCTGCCGTAGCGCTCCACCGGCGCGTGCCCGGTCAGGCGCACCAACTCGTCGAACACCGGCACCGGCAGCGGCGCACTGCCGGAGACCAGCAGTCGCGCCGTGGACAGGGCCAGCGCCGAGTCGAGGTCCTTGACCACGCGCGACCACACTGTCGGCACCCCGAAGTACAGCGTGCCCTGCGCCTGCGCGTACGCGGCCGGGGTCGGTTTCCCGGTGTGTATGAAACGGTTTCCGATCCGCAGTGAGCCCAGCAGGCCCAGCACCAGGCCGTGCACGTGGAACAGGGGCAGACCGTGCACCAGGGTGTCGGCGGCGGTCCACTGCCACGCCGCGGCCAGCGCGTCGATGTCGTCGGCGATGGCCCGGCGGCTGATCGGCACGCCTTTGGGGGCGCCGGTGGTGCCCGAGGTGTACATGATGATCGCGGTCGAATTCGGTGCCGGCTCGGGATAGCGGTGCCAGGATCGGGCGTGCAGCCGCACCGGGATGTGCGGCAACCCCTCGGTCTCCTCGGGCTTCTCCCCCAGCCAGGCCTGGGCGCCGGAGTCGGTCAGGATGTGCCGGCGTTCGGCGGCACCGACGTCGGCGGGTACCGGGACCACCGGCACGCCGGCGATCAGGCATCCGATGATGGCGAGGACTGTCGTCGGGGTCGGTGTCGCCAGGACGGCGACACGATGCGCGACCGCCACCCGCTCGGCCACCGAGGTGGCGGCGCCGACGAGATCACTGCGGCTGAGCACCGTGCCGTCGATGGACACGGCGTCGGCCAGCTCGGCGCCGGCGGCGACGGCTGCGGGGTTCAAAGAGGCCAGCAACACCCTTGTGAGGCTACCGTCGGGTGGTATGGGCCCAGCAGCTGGACGCGACCGCGACGACTCGGGCCGGCCCCGCAGCACCCGCCCACGTGACGCACTCGGCCGGCCATTGCCGTACGGCAGTGAGGGCGTCGCACGGATCCCGGACGACCTGGAGCTCTCGCCGGCCGAAACTCTCGCCTACGCCCAGGATCTGCTCGATCGTGGCCAGGCCTTCAGCGCTCACGAAGTCCTCGAAGCGGCATGGAAGAACGGCCCGGAGCACGAACGTGCACTCTGGCAGGGATTGGCACAGCTGGCCGTCGGCATCACCCACGTGCAGCGGGGCAACCGAACCGGTGCCGCCACCCTGCTGCGACGCGCAGCGGCACGGCTCTCCGTCGTCGGCCGGCCCGCTCCCTATGACGTCGACGTGGCCCGCCTGGTCGAGATCGCCGCCACCCTGGCCGACGACATCGACGAGGGTGACGTCGAGGCCGAGCGACTACACATCCACCTGACGATGAGCACGATCCGGCAGACTGCGACGCGCGAGGTGTACCGGAACAACTGGTTGACGCTACGGGAGGACGAGATCGTCCGGCCCGACGGCAGCACCGGCGTCTACGCCGTGGTGGACAAGCCGACCTATGCCCTGGTGATCCCGTACGACCCGGATCAGGATCGGTTCCACCTCGTCGAACAGTTCCGCTACCCACTGGGGTTGCGGCGCTGGGAGTTTCCGCAGGGCACTGCACCCGAGCAGCAACATCTGGAGCCGACCGAGCTGGCGCACCGCGAGCTGCGGGAAGAGACCGGGCTGCGCGCCGAGCGCATGGAACGTCTGGGCCAACTCGACGTGGCGGCCGGGATGAGCAGCCAACGGGGCTGGGTATTCCTGGCGACCGGGCTGACCGAGGGCGAGCATGAACGCGAGCACGAGGAGCAGGACATGCACAGTGCGTGGTTCTCCCGTGCCGAGCTGGACCGCATGATCCGGGACGGTGAGATCACCGATGCCCAGAGCCTCGCAGCGTTGTCGTTTCTGCTGCTGTTGCGCGAGAGCGGAATTCAGCATTGACATCAACTTAGGTTGAGGTTCTAGCGTCGAGCGTGTGACCCAACCAGAGGTGATAGTCGACCAAGTCGTCCTGCGAGACGGCTTCGTCCCATTGATCGATATCAGCAGCGCCCGCAACGGGGACCAGCGTCAACGTCAGGCAGTGGCCGACGCCATCGGCCGGTGCTGCGAAACCAGCGGCTTCCTGTTGCTCGTCGGCCACGGGGTTCCCGGCGACGTGATCGAGGACGTCAACCGCGTACTGCGCGAATTCTTCTCGCTACCGCAGGCCGTGAAGGAACGAATCGGGGCGGATCCCACTGATCCGCTGGCCCGCGGATTCAGCAGCGCGGGCAACCTTGCGGCCACCAACGACGGAGCCGACCGAGCGGCCGAGCACGAATCACCGGACCGCGTCGAGAAATTCGTGCATTTCCCGCTGGGCAATCCGGAGGGATACGACGGTCCCGGATGGACCGACGAACGCGTGTACATCGCCGAACGGTGGCCGGAGGTGCCGGGATTCCGTACGGCCTACCAACGCTACTACGACGAGATGTCCTCCCTCGCCACTGAGTTGGCACGATTGTTCGCCTTGGCCCTGGGTCTGCGCGAAGACTGGTTCGACGCCCTGATCGATCGGCACAACTCGAACCTGATGGCCAACCACTACCCAGCCGACGATCAGCCGGCCGGGCATGTCCGGCTGAGCCGGCACAGCGACTGGGGCAACCTCACGATTCTGCTGCAGGACGAATCCCAGAGCGGGCTACAGGTTCTCGACGATCGTGGTGAGTGGCTTGACGTGCCGGTGGTTCCTGGCGCCTTCGTCATCAACATCGGCGACCTGCTGGCCCGATGGACCAACGACCGGTGGGTCAGCACGGTGCACCGGGTGGTGAGCACCGGCGCACCCACCGCCGAACGGTTCAGCTTGCCGTTCTTCCATCAGCCCAACTTCGACGCCGTGATCGAGTGCATTCCCACGTGCGCCACAGCGGACAATCCACCGCGGTATGAGCCGGTGGTATCGGGACCGTATCTGCTCAACAAGTTCAAGGTGGCCTATGACCTGAGTCCCGGCTGAGGCCGGAGTCAGTGACGCTCGGCCAGGGCCCGCAGGAAGAACATCAGGTTGGCCGGACGCTCGGCCAACCTGCGCACGAAGTAGCCGTACCACTCGTTGCCGAATGGGACGTACACCCGCACATGGTTGTCCGCATCGGCCAGTCGGCGTTGCTCGGCGTCGCGGATGTTGTAGAGCATCTGGTACTCGAAACCGTCGACACCACGGCCGAATTCGTCAGCCAGTGCCGGTACCGCGTCGATGATCACCGGGTCGTGTGAGGCCACCATCGGGTAGCCCGACCCGGCCATCAGAACTCGCAGACACCGCAGGTAGGAGTCGGTGACCTCGTCGGCGTCACGGTAGGCCACCGAGGCGGGTTCCTCGTAGGCGCCCTTGCACAATCTGATCCGGGCTCCCGATGCGGCGAACTCGCGGCAATCCGCCTCGGTGCGGTGCAGGTAGGCCTGTAGAACCGTTCCCAGCCAGGCGAATTCGGTGCGCAGGTCACGCACGATCGACAGGGTTGAGTCGGTGGTGGTGTGGTCCTCGGCGTCCACGGTCACCCAGGCGCCCACCTCCCGGGCCTTGGCGCAGATGGTGTGCGCGTTCTCGTAGGCGATCTTCTCGCCGTCGCGGGGCAGCGCCTGGCCCAACGCGGAGAGCTTGAGCGACACTTCCAGCGGTCGCACTGCCGCGTCTTCGTCGCCACGGCAGGCCAACCCGTCGAGCAGCGCCAGGTAGGCCCGCACGGTGCGTTCTGCGTCGTCGTTGCTCGTGGTGTCCTCGCCAAGGTAGTCGACGGAGACGAAGCGGCCCGAATCTCGCAGCACACCAACGGTGTCGAGGGCATCCGGTACGGTCTCCCCCGCGACGAAGCGGTCCACCACCTTGCGGGTGATCGGCAGCCGCTCGGCCGTGTGCCGTAGCCGCGGCGAGTGCGATGCGGCCAGGATGGCCGGGCGGGCAACCCGCTGAAACACGCCCATCTCAGGCCTCCATGTGCGGATAGGTGTGGTTGGTGGGCGGCACGAACGTCTCCTTGATGGAGCGGGCCGAGGTCCAGCGCAACAGGTTCTGCGCCGAGCCGGCCTTGTCGTTGGTCCCCGAGGCGCGGGATCCGCCGAACGGCTGCTGCCCTACGACCGCGCCGGTCGGCTTGTCGTTCACATAGAAGTTGCCTGCCGCGTTGCGCAGCCGGTCGGCGGCGGTGAGCACCGCCGCGCGATCGTCGGCGATCACCGCGCCGGTCAGGGCGTAGCGGGCCCCGGTGTCGACGACGTCGAGGATGCGCTCGTACTCCGCGTCCGGATACACGTGCACGGCCAGGATCGGGCCGAAGTACTCGGTGGAGAAAGCCTCGTCGGTCGGGTCGTCGGACAGCAGGACCGTGGGCCGGACGAAATAGCCCTCGCTGTCGTCATATTCGCCGCCGGCCGCGATGGTGACACCGGCGGCACCCTTGGCCCGCTCGATCGCCGCGACGTTCTTGGCGAAGGCCCGCTCGTCGATCACGGCTCCGCCGTAGTTGGTCAGGTCGGTGATGTCGCCGTACCTGAGGTCCGATGTGGCCGAGAGGAAGTCGTCGCCCATCTGGTGCCACACCGAACGCGGGATGAAGGCCCGCGAGGCCGCCGAGCATTTCTGCCCCTGGTAGTCGAAGGCGCCGCGGATCAGTGCGGTGCGCAGTACATCCGGGCGAGCCGAGGCGTGCGCGACGATGAAGTCCTTGCCGCCGGTCTCACCGACCAGGCGTGGATACGTGTGGTACCGCTCGATGTTCGCACCGACTTCACGCCAGAGGTGCTGGAAGGTGGCGGTGGACCCGGTGAAGTGGATACCCGCCAGTCGCGGATCAGCCAGTGCCACATCGGAAACGGCGATCCCGTCACCGGTCAGCAGGTTGATCACCCCTGGCGGCAACCCGGCAGCCTCCAGCAGCTGCATCGTCAGATAGGCCGCGAAGGTCTGGGTGGGCGAGGGTTTCCACACCACGGTGTTACCCATCAGGGCAGGCGCGGTGGGCAGGTTGCCTGCGATCGCGGTGAAGTTGAACGGCGTGATGGCGTAGACGAAGCCCTCGAGCGGCCGGTGGTCGGTGCGGTTCCACACACCGGGGCTGCTGATCGGCTGCTGGGCCAGGATCTGGCGGGCGAACTCGACGTTGAACCGCCAGAAGTCGATCAGCTCGCAGGGCGCGTCGATCTCGGCCTGGTAGGCGGTCTTGGACTGACCGAGCATGGTGGCCGCCGCGATCTTCTCTCGCCACGGCCCGGACAGCAGGTCGGCGGCGCGCAGGAACACCGCGGCGCGTTCGTCGAACGGCATCGCCGCCCACTCGTGCTTGGCGGCAAGCGCGGCGTCGATGGCCGCGCCGGCGTCGGCGTGTTCGGCGTTGGTCAATATGCCCAGCCGCGCGCTGTGGCAGTGCGGCTGCACCACGTCGATGCGTGCGCCGCTGCCCATCGAGTGCTTGCCGCCGATGACGTGCGGCAGGTCGATCGGGGCGCCGGCAAGTTCGCCGAGCGCGGTGGTGAGCCGGGCCCGTTCCGCTGAGCCCGGTGCGTAGTCATGGACCGGCTCGTTGGCCGGCGACGGCACGTCGGTGATGGCATCCATGAGTCAAGAATCCCCGACGTGACCCACGCAACACTTGTCCGATCCGACAAGCATTACGACCACTATCAGTAGAATCAGACAATATGCGGACAACCGGTGTCAGCCTCGGCCAACTCCTGTTGGCGCTAGATGCCACGCTGGTACGGCTCATCCAGGCACCACGCGGCCTGGACCTGCCCGTGGCCTCGGCCGCACTGATCGATTCCGATGATGTTCGCCTCGGTCTGGCGCCTTCGGCCGGGGCGGCAGACGTGTTCTTCCTGCTCGGAGTCTCCGAGACCGACGCCCTGCGCTGGGTCGAGCAACAGAGCGTGCGTCGCGCCCCGACCGCTATCTTCATCAAAGAACCATCGGACGCCGTCGTCGAACATGCGGTGGCAGCCGGCACGGCGGTGGTTGCGGTCGATCCGCGGGCTCGCTGGGAGCGGCTGTACCGATTGGTCAACCACGTCTTCGAGCACCACGGCGACGGCGCCCTGCACGATTCGGGCACCGACCTGTTCGGTCTGGCCCAGTCGGTGGCCGAGCGGACCCACGGCATGGTCAGCATCGAGGACGCCCAGTCCCATGTGCTGGCCTATTCGGCCTCCAGCGACGAGGCGGACGAGTTGCGGCGGTTGTCGATCCTCGGCCGGGCGGGCCCGCCCGAGCATCTGGCCTGGATCGCGCAATGGGGCATCTTCGACGCGTTGCGCTCCCACCCGGAGGCGGTACGGGTGGCCGAGCGCCCCGAACTGGGTTTGCGCCCCCGGTTGGCGATCGGCATCTTCGCGCCGGCGGTCGACGAGCGTCGGGCCCCGGCCTTCGTCGGCACCATCTGGGTGCAGCAGGGCAGCCGCCCGTTCGCCGATGATGCCGAGGACGTGCTGCGCGGTGCCGCAGTCCTCGCCGCGCGCATCATGGCCCGGCTGGCGTCCGCCCCATCCACCCATGCGGTGCGGGTGCAGGAACTCCTGGGGTTGGGAGAGGCCGATGCTCCGGTCGAAGTGGAGCTGATCGCCAGAGAGTTGGGGGTGGCCGTCGACGGCCGGGCCGCGGTGATCGGGTTCGACAGCGGCGCTGCGGGTACCCGGCTGGCCGACGTGCTGGCGTTGAGCGCCAGCGCTTTTCGTCACGACGCACAGATGGCGTCGGCCGGGCCCCGCGTCTATGTGTTGTTCCCCAGCACGGGCAAGGCGGTGACGTCGTGGGTGCGCGGCACGGTGGCGGCGCTACGCGCCGAGTTGGGACTGCAGCTGCACGCGGTGGTGGCTGGCCCGGTCGCCGGACTTGCCGGCGCGGCAGCGGCCCGCGCCGACGTGGACCGGGTGCTCGACACCGCCGAGCGCCATCCCGGAACCCTGGCCGCGGTCACCTCACTGGCCGAGGCGCGCACCACGGTGCTGCTCGACGAGATCGTCACCGCGATCGCCGCCGACGAGCGGCTGATCGATCCGCGGGTACGAGCTCTGCGGGCCGACGAACCGGTACTCGCCGAAACCTTGGGCGTGTATCTGGACTGCTTCGGTGACGTCGCCGCAGCCGCGCAGCACCTGCACGTGCACCCCAACACGGTGCGCTACCGGATTCGCCGGGTCGAGCAGCTGCTGTCGGCCTCGCTGAACGATGCCGACGTGCGACTGCTGCTCGCGTTGAGCCTGCGCGCGACCGTTTGAGGCCGGGCTGGTGTCCATCGTTCGGTTGACAGACGAATCAGCCGTGAAGTCGTCGCGCGCAAGCCTCGACAGGGGCACCGTGAGGGTATGACGACCGAAGCGGTTCAGCAGGAATCCGAGCATCCGTATCTCAGCGGGAACTTCGCACCGGTGCACGACGAGGTCACTGTCACCGACCTCAAGGTCACCGGGACCATTCCGGACTATCTCGACGGGCGCTACCTGCGCACCGGCCCCAACCCGTTGCGGGCGCCCGATCCACAGCACCACCACTGGTTCCTGGGTGACGGCATGGCGCACGGGATCCGGCTGCGCGACGGCGCCGCGACCTGGTACCGCAACCGCTGGGTCCGATCGGCCTCGGTTGCCCGGCAACTCGGCGAGAAGTGGGCCGGCGGCGCACACGCGGGCGGATTCGATTTCCCGGCCAACACCAACATCATCGGTCACGCCGGCAAGACGCTGGTGATCACCGAGGCCGGTGCGCGCCCCTATGAACTCACCGAGGAACTCGACACGGTGGGGCCGTCCGATTTCTGCGGCACCCTGTTCGGCGGCTTCACCGCCCACCCCAAGCACGACCCGAAGAGCGGTGAGCTGCATGCGGTCTCGTACAACCCGCTGCGTGGCAACCTGGTGACGTACAGCGTCACCGGTGTGGACGGCAAAGTCCGGCGCGCGGTCGACATCGCCTTGCCCGCGCACACGATGATGCACGATTTCACCTTGACCGAGAAGTACGTGGTGATCTATGACCTGCCGGTGCTGCTGGACCTGACGACCATGGTCAAGAGCGCTCCAGCACGAGCGGCGGCACGCCTGCTGACCGGCTTCGCGGCCCGGCACGCGGCCCCCGACTTCGTTCTGCGCGCGGCAATGCGCGGATCCGAACACGCCGCACTGCCGACGACGTCGATGCCCTACCGCTGGGCGCCGGAACACGGTGCCCGAATCGGGGTGATGCCCCGCGAGGGTTCGGCCTCCGACATCCGTTGGTTCGACGTATCGCCTTGCTACGTGTTCCACGCGCTCAACGGATACGACCAGACCGGGCCCGACGGTGAGCAGATCGTGCTCGACGTGGTCCGGCATCCGGCCGTGTTCACCACCGGGGATCAGCTGTTCACTGACTCGATCACGTTGGACCGCTGGACCATTGACCTTCGCACCGGCCGGGTGCGCGAGCAACGACTCGATGACTCGACCCAGGAGTTCCCGCGGGTCGACGATCGACTCACCGGACTACCACACCGGTACGGCTACACCGTCGGCCTCCCGTCGGACCCCGAGGCGGCACCGTCAGTGATCCTGCGCCACGATCTGCGTGATGCCGGAATCGAGCGGATCGAGTTCGGCCCCGGGCGCGAACCCGGTGAATTCGTGTTCGTCCCGTCCGGGCCTGACGCCGGCGAGAACGACGGCGTCGTGATGGGATTCGTCTACGACCGCGCCGAGAACCGCAGCGATCTGGTGCTCTTGGACGCCGAGACCCTGGCACCCGTTGCCACCGTGCATATTCCGGTCCGGGTTCCGCACGGCTTCCACGGCAACTGGGTGGCCGCAGACCGTTAACATCGGCAGATGACCGAAATCGGTCCACCCACCACATCGAGGCCGGCCGTAGACGAGCCGTCGGACTGGCATTGGATGTGGGAGACCTACGTCTGCGGACTGTGCATCGCGGCGATCGTCGCGGTCGTGCTGTTGCGGCACACTCTGGGTGGCAACGTACCGCTGGCCTGCGGCGCCCTCTCCGCGATGATCGTGGTCGTTCTGACATTCGGACGCAACGTGATTCACGAGGCGGATCCGATCGCCGGCCCGGTTCGGGCACGAACGGCGGCGTTCGTGGCGGTGATGATCGGCCTGTGGCTGATCGCGCTGCTGGCAGCAGCGCCGGCCGTCGCTGCGATTCCGGCGCTCTTCCCGCTGATCTTCGCCACGTTGCCGCTGGCGGCGGCATTGACGCTGACGTTCCTGGTCACCCTGGCGCCGTTGGGCCTTGCCGTGGCGATCCACGGACCGGGGTGGCCGAGCCTGCCCCCGGTGGCTGCGGTGACACTGGTGGGCGCGGTGGCCGCGCCGATCATCGGCACGACGATCATGACGACGCTGCGACAGCGGCAGCAGCTCGCCGAGACCGTCGCCGAACTGGCGGCCAGCCGGGCCCAGGCCGCGCAGCTCTCCCGCGAGGCCGGGGTGGCCGCGGAGCGGGAGCGGCTGGCCCGGGAAATCCACGACACCCTGGCGCAGGGATTCACCAGCATCGTGGCGCTGGCCCAGGCCGTGCAGGCCGAGAGCGACAGCGATCCGGCCGCCGCCGCCCGCCACGTCGAGCTGATCCGCACCACAGCGCGGGACAATCTGGCCGAGGCCCGCACGATGGTGACCCGACTGACCCCCGCCGCACTGGAGGAGGGAACCCTGTCGGCCGCCCTGCGCCGCCAGGCCGAGGGCTTGGCCGCCGAGACCGGCATCGCCGTCGACGTCCGTATCGACGACGACCTGCCGCAGCTGGGCATGGCCACCGACGTGGTGCTGCTGCGCAGCGCACAGGAGGCCATGGCGAACGTGCGCCGACATGCCCACGCCAGTGAGCTGCACGTCCGGTTGCAGCCGGACGCAAAAGGGGTACGACTTTCCCTGTCCGACAACGGCATCGGCCTACAGGCCGATCACGTCGACGGGTTCGGCCTGCGCGGTATGCGGGCCCGGCTCGACCAGGTCGGTGGCACCCTGACGCTGTCCACTCCCGAAGGCGGCGGCGTGCGGGTCGACGTTGCGGTTCCGGCATGACGACGGTGTTGCTGGTCGACGACCACCCGGTGGTGCGCGAGGGGCTGCGCGGCATGATCGACGCCGAGGACGACCTGACCGTGATCGGTGAGGCCGGCTCCGGGGCCGAGGCGATCGGGCTGGCCCGCTCGCTGCGACCCGACGTCATCCTGATGGATCTGCGAATGCCCGGGATCGACGGTGTCACCGCCACCGCACAGATCCTGGCCGACAATCCGTCGACCCACATCGTCGTCGTCACGACCTACGAAAGCGACACCGACATCCTCCGTGCCGTCGAGGCCGGGGCGACGGGCTATCTGCTCAAGGACGCGTCCCGGGCCGAGCTGGCCCGCGCCGTGCGCGACGCCGCGCGGGGCAAGACGGTGCTCGCCCCGGGCGTGGCCGACCGACTGGTGAACGCGGTCCGCGCGCCGTCGGTGACACTGTCGACGCGCGAAGCGGAGGTGCTGGCCCTGGTGGGCACGGGCGCCACCAACGCCGATATCGGGCGCGCCCTGCACATCAGCGAGGCCACGGTGAAAACGCATCTGCTGCGCGCGTTCCACAAGCTCGGCGTGTCGGACCGCACGGCAGCGGTCACCACCGCGATGTCGCTGGGATTACTGGGCTGACAAGCGCTGCACGGCAGTGGCGATGCGCTCGTCCGTCGCGGTCAGCGCGACCCGCACATACTGCGCCCCGGCCGGCCCGTAGAACTCGCCCGGGGCCACCAGAATCCCGCGCTCGGCCAGCCGCTTCACGGTGTCGCGACACGGCTCGCCGCGGGTGGCCCACAGATACAGGCCCGCCTCGGAATGCTCCACGGTGAAACCGGCCGCCTGCAGGGCGGGCAGCAGGATCGCACGGCGCTTCGCGTACCGCTCGCGCTGCACGGTTTCGTGCTCGTCGTCATCGAGCGCGGCCGTCATCGCGGCCTGCACCGGCGTCGGCACCATCATGCCCGCGTGCTTGCGCACCGCGAGCAGTTCGGCCACCACCGCGGGATCACCCGCGACGAACCCGGCCCGGTAGCCGGCCAGCGAGGAGGTCTTGGACAGGGAGTGCACGGCCAGCAGGCCCGTGTGGTCGCCGTCGCAGACCGACGGGTGCAGCACGCTGAACGGCTCGGCTTCCCAGCTCAGGCCCAGGTAGCACTCGTCGGACGCGATCAGCACGCCGCGGTCCCGGGCCCAGGACACGACCTTGCGCAGGTGGTCCACCCCGAGCACGCGGCCGGTGGGGTTGCTGGGCGAGTTCAGGTAGATCAGTGCGGGACGCTGCGGCCCCAGCTGGGTCAGCGAATCGGCGCGCAGCACCTGTGCCCCGGCGAGCAGGGCACCCACCTCGTAGGTGGGGTAGGCCAGTTCGGGGACGACGACGGTATCGCCGGGCCCGATCGCCAGCAGCGTCGGCAGCCAGGCGATCAGCTCCTTAGTGCCGATCACCGGGAGCACGGCGTCCGGCGCCAGCCCCGTGATGCCGTAGCGGCGTTGCAGTGCCGCCGCGGCAGCGGAGCGAAGGGCCTGGGTACCGGCAGTCGTCGGGTAGCCCGGAGCCGAGCTGGCCGCGGCCAGCGCATCCCGGATCACCGGCGCCACCGGGTCAACCGGAGTGCCTACCGAAAGGTCGACGATTCCCTCGGGGTGCGACCGGGCCAGAGCCGTGACGTCGGCCAGGGTGTCCCACGGGAACTCTGGCAGTGCCGCCGATCGACGCTGTCGCACCACGTCAGTCTCGAAGCCGGTGTCGACTGTGCTCAGTCCTCGGCCTTGGCCGGCAGATCCTTGATCACCTGCGGGTCGTTGTCGGTCTCGCCGACCTTGGAGGCACCGCCGGGTGAACCCAGCTCGGAGAAGAAGTCCGCGTTGGCCTGCGCGTAGCTGCTCCACTGGTCGGGCACATCATCTTCGTAGTAGATGGCCTCGACCGGGCAGACCGGTTCGCATGCGCCGCAGTCCACACACTCGTCGGGGTGGATGTACAACATGCGTGCACCCTCGTAGATGCAATCGACCGGGCATTCTTCGATACATGCCTTGTCTTTGACGTCGACGCAGGGTTCGGCAATGACGTACGTCACTGATGTCTCTCCTGTCCAGTGGGCTGCTGGGCTCGGTGGTCGGGACTCTGATGAGTTCGACGTCACAGTATGCGTTGCCCATACTTGGACGCTCGTCTCAGTGTGCCCTAACTTCACGCACCACCCATTTAAGGGTGGCGCGTAGTAACTGATACTAAACGTCGCAGATACACCTCGCCTAGTCGCCACGGCCTATTACTTGCCCTTTGGCAACGCCATACAACTAGTTGCATAGGACCGCCGGTCCCACCTACTCTGCCGACATGGGGTTGGCCTATCCGAACCTTTTGTCACCGTTGGACCTCGGGTTCACCACACTGCGCAACCGGGTGGTCATGGGCTCGATGCACACCGGCCTCGAAGACCGCGCCGGTGACACCGCGAAGCTGGCCGAGTACTTCGCCGAGCGGGCTCGCGGCGGTGTCGGGCTGATCATCACGGGCGGCTATGCGCCGAACAAGACCGGCTGGCTGCTGCCGTTCGCCTCACAACTCGTGTCCTCCTCGGAAGCGCGGCGCCATCGCCGGATCACCGGCGCCGTCCATGAGGCCGACGGCAAAATCCTGCTGCAGATCCTGCACGCCGGACGCTATGCCTACCACCCACTTTCGGTGAGCGCGTCCGCGATCAAGGCCCCCATCAACCCGTTCCGGCCGCGCGCTCTGCGCGATGTCGAGGGCACGATCGACGACTTCGTCCGCTGCGCCCTGCTCGCCCGCGAGGCCGGTTACGACGGCGTCGAGATCATGGGCAGCGAGGGTTATCTGCTCAACCAGTTCCTGGCGCCGCGCACCAACAAGCGCAAGGACGCCTGGGGCGGCACCCCGGAGAAGCGCCGCCGCTTCCCGGTCGAGATCGTGCGCCGGGTGCGTGAGGCGGTGGGCTCCGATTTCATCATCTGCTACCGGATGTCGATGGCCGATTACGTCGAAGACGGCCAGAGTTGGGACGAAATCGTCGCGCTGGCAACCGAAGTCGAGGCCGCCGGAGCGACGATCGTCAACTCGGGGTTCGGCTGGCACGAGGCACGCGTACCCACGATCGTCACGTCGGTACCCAACAGCGCGTTCGTCGACATCAGCAGCGCACTGGCCGAGCACATCTCCATCCCGGTGGTGGCCTCCAACCGGATCAACATGCCCCAGACCGCCGAACAGACCCTCGCCGACACGCACGTGCAGTTGATCTCGATGGCCCGACCCTTCCTCAGCGACCCAGACTGGGTACTCAAGGCCGCCGAGGAACGCGTCGACGAGATCAACACCTGCATCGCCTGCAATCAGGCCTGCCTCGACCACGCCTTCGTACACAAAAAGGTGTCGTGCCTGCTCAACCCGCGGGCCGGGCGGGAGACATCGCTGGTACTCAGCCCGACGCGCCGGGCTCGGTCGGTTGCCGTCGTCGGCGCCGGCCCGGCCGGCCTGTCCGCCGCGGTCAGCGCCGCCCAGCGCGGCCACCGGGTGACGCTGTTCGAGGCGGGTTCGGCAATCGGCGGCCAATTCGACTTGGCCAGAAGGATTCCCGGTAAGGAAGAGTTCAACCAGACCATCCGGTACTACTCCACGATGCTCGACAAGCTCGAGGTCGACGTGCGACTGGGGGTCCGGGCCGGGGTCGAGGAGCTGGCCGGTTTCGACGATGTGGTGCTGGCCAGCGGGGTCACGCCGCGGCTTCCCGCCATCCCCGGCATCGACCATCCGAAGGTCCTCACCTATGCGCAGGCCATCACCGGTGCGCCGGTGGGCAAGTCGGTGGCGGTGATCGGCGCGGGCGGAATCGGTTTCGACGTCAGCGAATTCCTCACCACCGACGAGTCGCCGACGCTCAACCTCAAGGAGTGGAAGGCCGAATGGGGTGCGGCCGATCCGCAGGAGTCCCGCGGAGCGCTCACCACTCCCCTGCCCGCCCCGGCCACCCGCGAGGTGTATCTGCTGCAGCGCACCAAGGGCGCACAGGGCCGCGGCCTCGGCAAGACCAGCGGCTGGGTGCATCGTGCTTCCCTGAAAGCCAAAGGGGTACATCAGCTTTCCGGGGTGAACTACGAACTCATCGACGACGAGGGACTGCACATCAGCTTCGGTTCCGAACACCGTGATCGACAGGTGCTCCCCGTCGACAACGTGGTGATCTGCGCCGGGCAGGAGTCGGTGCGCGATCTTGAGGACGCGCTGCGGGATGCCGGGATCGAGCCCCACATCATCGGAGGGGCTGCTCTGGCAGCCGAACTCGATGCGAAGCGCGCCATCAAGCAGGGCACGGAGTTGGCTGCCCGCCTGTAGCGCGAATCAGCCGCGAGTGTCGATGACCTGCTGGGCGATGTCGATGAGCTTGGTGTTGCTGTCCTGCGACAGCCGCCTGAGCATCTCGAAGGCCTGCACGTCGTCGACCTGGTAGCGCTCCATGATGATCCCCTTGGCCTGACCGATGCGGTCACGTGTCGTCAGCGCGGATGTCAACTGCTCGGCGCGCCTGCCCGCCATCAGGGCGGCCGCGGCATGCGCGGCCAGCACCGTTCCGATCGTCTCGGCTTCGGCGTCCCACGCCCTGGGCTGGAAACCGAACAGGTTCAGCGCGCCCGCCGTTCGGTCCGCGGTGTAGAGCTTGATGGACAAACCGCTCAGTACTCCGATATCGACGGCCACCTTGGAATAGCTGGGCCAACGGGTCTCCTCCCGGAAATCCTCGGTGCGTACTACGACATCCGCCAAGGCCGCCTGCATGCACGGTCCCTCCTGAAAGGTCACCTGCAGTTCGTCGAGTTGGTACGGAAGACTGCTGGTGCCGGCCAGCGATTCGAATTTTCCGCCTGTGCCGATGAGCAGTACCCCAGCGGTATCCACGCCGGGAATGAGTTCGATGGCCGCCGCGGTGACGTCGACGAGAATCTGATCGACGGAGCGCCGAGTGGCGACAGCCCGCGCGAGGTCCGCCATCCGGACTGCCAGATCGTGTCGCGATAGTTCCGCCATGACGGTCAGGGTTCCCGGACTCGCACGGTTGCACACCCGCGGCGTCGCGGCCAGACGTTTATTGCCGATACGGAGGGGCAACCTTGTGAGCTAGGCGAGCCTCATGGTCGACCAAAGGGCTCGCCCAGGTCTCGCCGGTTCTGACCGCGAGCCGACGGGACCGCCTTTCCCCGGCTCTAGTCACGCTGGAGTGGCACGGGAGGACGGGCGCCACTCCAGCGTGACAAAGCACGGGTCAGGCCTGCTTGAGGGCCTCGATCTCCAAAGTGATGGTGACCTTGTCGCCGACGACGGTGCCGCCGGTCTCCAGTGGCATGTCGATGTCGATGCCGAAGTCCTTGCGGTTCAACACGACCGAGGCCTCGAAACCGGCGACGGCGCCCTGTCCCATGCCCGGGTTGACGCCGTTGTACTCGAGCTTGAGCGCGACGGGCTTGGTCACCCCCTTGAGGGTGAAGTCGCCGTCGACGATGTAGTCGTCCCCGTCGGGACGCACGCTGGTGGAGACGAAGGTGGCGGTCGGGTAGTTCTCGGCGTCGAAGAAGTCTGCGGAGCGCACGTGCGCGTCGCGCTGCTCGTTGCGGGTGTTGATCGAGTTGACGTCGATGGTGGCGCTGACCGACGGAGTGCCGTCCTCGGCAACCGTGACGGCGCCGCTGAACGTCTCGAAGCTGCCACGGACCTTGCTCACCATCAGGTGGCGGACCGAAAAGTTGATCGACGAATGGACCGGGTCGATGGCCCAGGTGCCCGCGGTCAGGTCGGTGGCTACTGCGACGGTCATGGTGTCTCCTTGGTTCGAGAGCCGGTTGGTCCGGCACCTTCACTGGAGATAACCGGACCGTGGTCCGATTCAATTCCCTGATTCTTCAGATTTCTTCGCGATCTTGAAATCGGCAGTGCATCATGCGGAGGTCAGCAATTTTCGTAGCTGTCAATTTCAAGATCGGAATCACTGGTATGCGTCTACTCGCTCTCATCCTGTTGCCTGCTGCAGCAACAAGCTCACTACTCGTGGCGCCAAGCGCCAATGCGTACCCGAACTGCGCCGCAGCCCGCGCCGCCGGTGCCGCCCCGTTGTATGCAGGCCAACCCGGCTACAGCTCGAAACTAGACCGAGACGGCGACGGCGTCGCGTGCGAGACCGGTGGCGGATCAACATCGGGCGGCGGCGGACTCCCGCTCTACGGCGGGTATGGCGGCGCCCCGGTCGAAAGTGGGCCGGCCAGAACGCCTCCGGCAGTTCCCGCCACCACGGCCGGAGCCGGCTACACCACGGTCGTCACATGGGCGGGCGCGAATTGCATCGACATCACCGCCCCGTCCGGGTCGGCGGGAACCCTGCAAACCGGCTCGCACTGTGGTGGCCAGGCGACGTTGTTCAGTTCCGGTCTCGGCGACCAGATGATCGGCGCCGATCCGGTCATCGGCAACGCCGCGACCGTGTCGTGCGAGATCCTCGACGGTCGGTTGATGGACTCGGGCGTTGCCGGCGACGGGCACGACGTGAATTGCCTGACGCGCGCCAGCGCACTCTGATAGACCGCGAGCGTGCTCAAAACGCCGACGTTCAGCGGCGTGTCCACCGGCAGACACGCACGCTCGCGGTGCAAGGGTTACGCGGCGAGCGGCGAGTAATCCGTCGTGCGCTGACGCGCGGGGCGGCCGATGCCCTCGGCGATCGCGACGAGTTCGGCCACGGTCTTGGCCGAGCCGTTCTCCGAGCCGGCCATCCGGGAGATGGTCTCCTCCATCAACGTGCCGCCCAGATCGTTGGCGCCGCCGCGCAGCATCACCTGGGTGCGCTCGATGCCGAGCTTGACCCAGCTGGTCTGAATCGACGGGATCCTGCCGTGCAACATGATCCGGGCCAAGGCGTGCACGGCCCGGTTGTCGCGGTGCGTGGGGCCGGGGCGGGCACCGCCGGCCAGATACAGCGGTGATGACTGATGCACGAACGGCAGCGGAACGAATTCGGTGAATCCGCCGGTCTTGTCCTGGATCGAACGCAGCACGTTGAGGTGGCCCACCCAGTGCTTGGGGGTGTCCACGTGGCCGTACATCATCGTCGACGACGAACGGAGCCCGACCTCGTGCGCGGTCGTCACCACGTTGATCCACTCCGAGGCCGGCAGCTTGCCCTTGGTGAGCACCCAGCGCACCTCGTCGTCGAGGATCTCGGCGGCCGTGCCCGGGATCGTGTCGAGGCCGGCCTCACGCAGGCTGGTCAGCCACTCCCGGACCGACAGCCCGCTGCGGGTCACACCGTTCGCGATCTCCATGGGCGAGAAGGCGTGCACATGCATCGAGGGCACCCGCGCTTTGACGGCCCGCACCAGGTCGGCATAGCCGGTGACCGGAAGCTCGGGGTCGATGCCGCCCTGCATGCAGACCTCGGTGGCACCGGCGACATGGGCCTCCCAGGCCCGGTTGGCGACCTCGTCGGTGGACAGTGAGTACGCGTCCGCGTCGCCCTTGCGCTGGGCGAACGCGCAGAACCGGCAGCCGGTGTAGCAGATGTTGGTGAAGTTGATGTTGCGGTTGACGACGAACGTGACGTCATCCCCGACGACATCGCGGCGCAGCGAATCCGCCAGGGCGGTAACGGCTTCCAGCGCCGGACCGTCGGCAGTGGCCAGCGCCAGATACTCGTCGTCGCTGCAGCCGCCCGGATCACGTTCGGCGGAGCGCAAGGCGGCCAGCACATCGGTGTCGATGCGTTCGGGCGCGCGGGCGGCGAGTTCGTGCACCTTGGCGCGGATCGACTCCCAGTCGCCGAATGCACTGTCGAGGTCGCTGCGGGTCTCGGTGAGCCTGCCCTCGGAGTCGATCGCCGAGTGCAGATCGATGCGGCCCAATGACTCGGACGCCTCGTCGGGCTCCTGCCACGGCCGTCCGACCGGGTTGACGTCCAGCGCGAACCCGGTATCGGGATCGGCCAGCGCATCGACATGCCCGCGGACCCGCGGATCGATCCAGGCCGCACCGGCCTGGACGTACTGTGGTTGCGCGGTCAGCCGCTGGACCAGGTCGTAGCCGGCCTCGCCGGTCACGTCGGCCAGATCGTCCAGCGCAGGCCAGGGCCGTTCCGGGTTGACGTGGTCGGGGGTCAGCGGCGACACACCGCCCCAGTCGTCGACGCCCGCGCCGATCAGCGCCAGGCATTCGTCGCGCGACACCAGATTGGGCGGCGCCTGGATCCGCATCTTGGGGCCCAACACCAGACGCGTCACCGCGATCGTCGCGATGAAGTCGTCGATCCCGGCATCGGGCGTCGACGCCATGGCGGTGTGGTCCTTGGCCCGGAAGTTCTGCACGATCACTTCCTGAACGTGCCCGAACTCCTTGTGGGACTTGCGGATCGCATGCATGGTCTCGGCACGCTCGGTCAGCGTCTCCCCGATGCCGACCAGCAGGCCGGTGGTGAACGGGATCGACAACCGGCCGGCGTCGTCCAGCGTGCGCAGCCGCACCGCCGGATCCTTGTCCGGGCTGCCGTAGTGGGCTTCGCCCTTGTTCTCGAACAGGCGCCGGGACGTGGTCTCCAGCATCATGCCCATCGACGGCGCGACGGGCTTGAGCCGGGACAGCTCCGACCAGCTCATCACGCCCGGGTTCAGGTGCGGCAGCAGCCCGGTCTCCTCGAGCACCCGGATCGCCATGGCCCGCACGTAGTCCAGCGTGGAGTCGTAGCCGCGCTCGTCGAGCCACTGCCGGGCCTCGTCCCAGCGGTCCTCGGGGCGGTCACCGAGGGTGAACAACGCCTCCTTGCAACCCAGCTCGGCGCCCTGGCGAGCGACGTCGAGGATCTCGTCGGGCTCCATGTACATGCCCATGCCCTGCGCGCGCAGCTTGCCGGGCACGGTGACGAAGGTGCAGTAATGGCAGGTGTCGCGGCACAGGTGCGTCACCGGGATGAACACCTTGCGCGAGTAGCTGACCGGCAGCCGACCATTGGATCCACGCCGGCCGGCCGATTCCAGACCCGCGTCGCGTACGCGCGCAGCGCTGGCACACAGGTCGGCCAGATCCTCGCCGCGGGCCGTCATGGCGATGGCCGCCTCGTCGACGTTGAGGGTCACGCCGTCACGGGCCCGGCGCAACACGCGCCGTAGTGCTCCCGAATTGGGCGCTGCAGACTTCGGTGGGACGGCCGGGGTGG
Organism: Mycobacterium sp. 48b; assembly: GCF_048282725.1. Taxonomy (NCBI): domain Bacteria; kingdom Bacillati; phylum Actinomycetota; class Actinomycetes; order Mycobacteriales; family Mycobacteriaceae; genus Mycobacterium; species Mycobacterium sp. 48b. The sequence continues at coordinate 2,434,010 of NZ_JBLVUL010000001.1, read as the reverse complement.
GCAGATCTGCGCCGTGCTGGGGGTTCAGAGCCACTCCCGTGTAACCCCGTCGTTGTGCACAATCATCCACGCGTCTCACATTCTGAAACCAATGCGCCCGACATACCGGCCACGATAGACCCAGCATGTCGGCGCAGTGCGCGGCCCTTAGTAGACACACAACTTAAAGGAGCGACGAACGGGTCACCGACCACGTAAGTTACTTCCGTCGGGAAGGGGATGCCGAAGGAGTCGTGATGCCCGCAAGTGTTCGTTCTTATCTGGTGGCCGGAGCTGCCGCAGCCACCGCCACAACCATCGCGCTCGTCCCCGTTCAGGCAGCTCCCGCCGACATCGCGGTCCCCGCCCACCCGACCTCCACCCAGCCGCAGCTGACGCAGGCCATGGTCGACCTGCTTGCCGCGGCCAGCCGGATGACTGCCGCTGTAGCGCCCAAGATTGCGGATCAGACCGGCGCAGCGCCGAGTTCGGGAGTCGCGCCGACCGCAGCCGTGGGCGGAGATGTCAGCGTTCAGAACGCCGCGGGCGACTTCCTGGAGTCCGCGTACCTGGGCATTCAGGGCTGGGTCGACTGGGCCGTCGATTACGGCACCGACCTGGCCTACTGGGTTGGCCAATGGGTTCCGTTCGTCAGCCCCATCACCACCCAGGTCGACATCTTCTACTGGACGTTGATCAAACCGATCGCGGATGCCATTGTGCTGACCTTCCTGGTCCCAGTGGTGAACGATCCGCTGAATCTCGGAGTCTGGATCAACTCGGGCGCTGCGGCGATCACCCAGTCGCTCCAGGCCGCGGTGAACTTCGGTGTAGCGGAGTTCAATGAGTTCTTCGGCTGGATCCTCCCGCCGCTGCCGCCACCATTCCCCACCGTCGCGTCCGTGACGACGGCCCAGACACTGGCCGGCCCTCTGGACGCATCGGCGTTGCGCGATGCGATCGCCAACGCCGTGCAGCAGCCGGCTGATTTCATCACCAAGCTCGCGAGCAATCTCGCGCCGCCGGCAGCCCTGACGGAAGGCACCCCCGAGAATCCGCTCGGTTCCGTCACCGAGGCACTCACCAAGGCCGGCGAGAACTTCGCGTCGGTGTTCAAGAAGCTCACCGACGGAACCGGCATCGAGACCCTCGCCGACCGGCTCAAGGTACAGGCCGATGAGGCCGCCGAGACCGGCACCGCACTCATCGACGACACCGTCAAGGATTCTGCTGCCGGCGTCGATCAGCAGGTCAAGCCGGTCACCGACGACATCAGCGTGATCCCGCGCTCGGTCCGTCAGTCGCTGCGCGACACAGTTGCCGGCACCGCGGTCAGCGACGCTCCGGACACAGCGGAAGCCGTCGAGTCCGAGACCGGCAAGACGGCCGCCAAGACGCCTGCGCGTTCGGTGCGGCAGGGTGTCCGCGAAGCCGTCGCCAAGGCCACGGCAGACACGAAGAAGGCCGGCGACGACGCCCGCGATGCGGTCAAGACCGCCGTCAAGAACGTGACGCCCAAGCCCAAGGCAAAGAAGGAAAAGACCGTGTCGGCCAAGGATTCCCAGCAGTCCAAGGATTCCGACGACAGCGGCAAGTCGGACAAGGGCAAGAAGTAGGTCAGCGGCGGTAACGCCGTCGAAGCATCGCCGCCGGTGGTAACGCACCGGCGGCGATGAATATCAGTGATCCGTAGGCCATCAGTCCGCGGCCGGCGAAGATGATGTCTCCGCCCGGGCCGCCGAAAGTCATTGCCACGATGGTGGCCAGCCAGGTCCACAACGGCAGCGCCGCCATCCGCAGGGAATCGGTCCAGTACATGGCCGCCCAGACGAGGGCCGTGTTGACTGCGCCGGCCATCAACGCGCTGACCGGAAACGGAATCGACCCGACATATGAGGGCAGGAGCAGTGCGCCTACGACGGCCGAGATGACGCCGTCAACCGCGAGCAGTGCCAGGACGACGCGACCCAGCACACGATCTGGGGGCGGGGTCAGGTCGGGATGCTGTCGAGCAGACCGACAAGCGAACCCACCACCCACTGGAAGTTGTCCGCACGGTCCTGCCAGTGCTGCAGGTTCGGATCCAGATCGGGGTCCATGAATGTCCCTTCGACGCCTCTGATTCACCGGAGCTTACCGCGTCCAGTTTTGGCTATTGCAGATTCAGTCCGTGCAGCAGGTCGGTTTCCCACCCACGCTCGTCTCGCTCCCCCGCGTTGCCCGACACGAGGACGTAGTGCTCCTCACCGACCAGCGGCAGCGCAAGGTTGTTGGACAGCGCGAATGCGCGTCCGTCGGGAGCGACGGTGACCTGGGTGGCGTGCGCACGCATCGCGGCAACCTTGGCGGGCAGTTGTGCGGTGGCGTCGACGACGGCATCGATCTGATCGTCGGTGTACCCGAACGGAACATCCCCGACGTCGATCCGGATCCAGTCCTCGGGCACGTCTTGCAGACCCTTGAAGCCCTCGCGCATGGCGGTGCTCGCCATGACCGTCCAATAGAACTTGGGGACTTCCCACGCGGCGGCCGCGACAGCCGCGGTGGTGACACGGTGCGCCTGCTTGTGATCGGGGTGCCCGTAGCCACCGTCGGGGTCGTAGGTGACGACGACGTGTGGTCGCAGGTTGTCGATGATCTGCACGAGTTCACCGACCGCCTCGTCGAAGTCAGCATCGATGAAGCGCGCTTGCTTGCGCGCCGGTGAACCTTCCATGCCCGAGTCGCGCCACCGGCCGGGACCGCCGAGGAACTGTGGTGCGCCGATACCGAGCGCGCTCAGCGCCTTGGTCAGCTCGCTGATCCGATATCCGCCGAGTTGATCGGCGTGGTCGGCGGCCAACTGCGCGTAGCTGTCGCCGATGACCTCCCCCTCCTCGCCGAGGGTGCAGGTGACCACATGCACGTCGGCACCGAGCGCGGCGTAATGCGCGATGGTCGCACCGGTGGTGAGGGTTTCGTCGTCCGGATGGGCGTGGACGAACAGCAGGCGGGGCGTTTCGCTGGGCATCGTGAGCGACGATAGCCGTGCATCGTCGGCCGCGCCGCAAGACCCGCTCCACCAGCGTTTCCACAACGCTGACGAATCCGCGCATCCCGCATACATTCACGGAGTGACCCGGCGCGAGCTTGAGTTCGGCTGCAGCATCATCGTCGTCGGGTTGCTGGCCGGCCTCGCGGGTATGGCGACGACGGTTCTCCTTCACTTCGTCGAACACCTCACCTATGCGTACTCGTTCGGCTCGTTGCTCGACGGTGTCACCGGGAGCAGCCCGGTGCGCCGGGCGGTCGGGCCGATGATCGGCGGAGCGCTGGCCGGGTTCGGCTGGTGGATCCTGCGTCGGCACTACGAGGTCCCCGGGCTGGCCTCGACCATCGCCGGACACCGGCCCATCCCCCGGGTTTCGCTGACGCTCGACGCCGCGCTACAGGTACTCGTGGTGGGCTCCGGCGCTTCCCTGGGCCGCGAGGGCGCACCGCGTCAGGTTGCCGCGGTACTCGGCGACGCCGGGACCTCACGATGGGCGCTGACAGCCCGGGACCGCGAGATCCTGCTCGCCTGCGCCGCGGGGGCCGGGCTCGGAGCGGTTTACAGCGTGCCGGTCGGCGGCGCCTTGTTCGCGATCCGGATCATGCTGCACACGTGGCATCCGCGGGCCGTCGGCGCCGCGTTGATCACCTCGGCACTCGCGGTGGCGGTCGCGTCACCGGTGACCCACGTTCGGGCTCCGCTCGAGTGGCCCGACCCGAGCCTGTCCTATTTCCTGACCGGTTTCGCGTTGGTCCTGGCACCACTGGCGTTGGCAGTCGGCATGGCGTTCAACCGGATCATGGCGCTTGCCCGGCCTGCGGTGACGCTCAAATCGTGGCTCATCATCCCTGGCATCGCTGCGGCGGGCCTGCTCGTCGGCCTCGGTTCGGTGTGGTGGCCGGAGCTCCCGGGCAATGGGAAGAGCATCCTGACGGTGAGTCTCGCCAGCGGGATGACGATCGGATCTGCCGCGGTGATCCTGCTCCTGAAGCCGGTCCTGACGGCGATCTTCCTGCGGGCCGGCGCGGTGGGCGGCATGCTCACCCCCGCGCTGGCGACCGGCGCGGCGCTCGGTTCGCTCATCGCCCTTTCGATCAACGCCCTGGATCTTCGCCCCGTCAGCGTCGCCGCCGTGTCACTGACGTGCGCGGCCGGAGTGCTTGCGGTGACGCAGCGGGCACCCATCTGGGCCGCACTCTTTGTCTGGGAGTTGGCCCGGCCGCCGCTGTGGGTGTTGCTGCCCTTCCTGGCCGCCGCGCTGGCCGCCTACGGCCTGCAAACGTTGGCCGAGCGGCGCGCCGCCGCGCCGGTCGACTGACCCGACAGCGGGCAAACCCCGCAACGAAATCCGTCGTTCTTGGAACTGACCGAGCCTGCCACTTCGTTGCCAACGCAAACAATGGGGCGAATACCGAGACCATCAGTCTCAGTAGTGTCCGGCGTCGCAACCAACTAGAGGCTGTTTTACAGATCACACCCTCGTGTCCAATGTGCGCGCGCTAACTCTCCTGCCCGCGCGCCGGCGACATTACCGCTGGGTAACCTAACCGGACTTATCCAACTAGCCTTCGCTGGCAACTTAGTGCCGTCGCCTGCCATATGTTTGCTGTTACAGCTCGTTGCTGCGGCTCATATCGCTACATACGGTATCGCAATGGAGTGGCGCGACCATGGGAAATGCCGACTACCAGCAATATTTCAGATACCCACGGTTCATTTGCGGGGCGACATAAGGGTTCCATCGGCCTGAAAATTGGTTAAGAAAATTTGCAGACAACCGAACTTACTTTGGGGTAACTTCTGCGCCGACCTTAGTTACGCTCCCGTAAGGAGATTCAATGCAACTCGCTGCTCGGTCGTACATGGCCGCGGGGGTGGCACTCGTCGGTGCCAGTGCCATCGCAGTCAGCCCCATGGCGCCGCCCCTCCCAGAAGCGCACATGCCCGTAGCCCTGACGGCAGCCATCGAGAATCCGCTGACCGTCTTCCAGCCGGTGGCCGATTCCACCCAGACGCTGATCAGCAACATCATCGAGCGGCAGACCACCAACCCGGTCCCGATCCTGCGCCAGCTCGCCGCCAATGCGGTCGCCGGCGCGCAGGTGGTCGCTTCCACCGATCCGGTGTGGGTCGTCGCCTATGCACTCGCGCAGGCAGTGGTCGCCGCCCAGGCGCTCGGTGTGTCAAGCCTGGAAGAGCTCGCCGACACCACGTCTGCGAACGGAGCCGTAATCAGCGACGCACTGAGCAGCCTGGGCGCCGGCCTGCCGGACGCCCTGCAGGCCGCCGGTGACCTGATCGCCGCGGGCAAGTACAACGAGGCGATCGACTCGTTCGTACTCGCCGGACAAATGCCGCTGATCAACATCTTGATTGCGGTGAGCTCGGAGATCAACGCCGTCGGCAAGGTGCTGAGCATTCCGCAACCGCTGACCGACGCCACGGGTAATGCGGTCCTCGGCGTCGTCCTCGGCATTGCCGCCTCGACGATCGGCATCGGCTACCACCTTCCGGGACCGCAGCCGTTGGTGCAGCAGTTCATCACCAGCGCTCAGACCGTGGCGGCAGGCGCGGCATCGGGTGATCCGGGCACCTTTATCAACGCCCTGCAGCACGGCATCGCCGATTTTGCCAAAGATGTGGTCGACCAGACGGACCTGAACATCACCATGGCCAATTCCATTGCGGACAGCTACGTCAACGCGCTCAAGCAGCTCACGCCCAAGCCGATCACCATCCCGGACCTCGACCCGTTCGCCGCCAAGGCGCTGGTCGCACCGGCCCCCGCCATCGCGGCCACCACCGCGGTCAGCGCAGCGCTCAAGCCGGCGACCGCCCCGGCAGAGGAATCCGCGGCCGCTCCGGCCACAAAGGCGGACACCGCTTCTGGCGCCGGGACAGCCACTTCGGCCGCACCCACGGCCGACACCACGGACGCCGACGCCAAGGCCGACACCGGTACTGCCGCGGCCGACAGCGACGACGCCACCAAGCCGGCCACCAAGGTGTCGACCAAGGAATCACCGAAGGCCGCCAAGGCATCGGACAAGGCCGGCTCCGCGAAGGCCGTTCGCAGCCAGGTCAAGTCGGCCGTCAAGAAGCTGACCGACGGCCTGAAGAAGGACAAGACCGCTCCCAAGAAGAGCGCCGAGAAGAAGGCCGAGTCGTCCAGCGACTCCGCCAAGAGCTCAGACAAGTAACCTCGCAGCACGACCGGCAGGCCCCCTCCGTCATCACGATGGAGGGGGCCTCCGGCTTCTATGGAAGTTCTCAGTCTCCGCTCAGCTCTCCGCTTCGAAGCCACGCGGGCCCCGCCATCTGACGCAACGTGGCAACCTCCGACATTTGATTGCCCCCACAACCAGGCAGCAACGTGCGCACAACTCCGTGTCGGCGCGTGCGGCCGAGTTTCTCCCGGACACCTCCATCGGTCCCGTCGGGCCCGCGCAGAGCTGCCCGGAGGTGGTGCTGACGCAAAATTCCCGGATCGTCACGCCACCCGGGCTGACCCATATTTCTGCCCGAAAGCGCACAACGAGCGAACAACTCTGCGCAGGGCCGACCCGTTACGATCGGCGGCTCGCGCACTCGGCATCGCGTTGCCGAGTGATCTTGGAGTACGCCTAATTACCCTGCTCGACCAGCTAGTTCACCTTGCTCATGACCTCGTTAGCCGATCGCCGGGTATTGAATGCAACTTTTCAAAAATGCAATTTTGTAAAGTTACCCTCAGGTAGCTTCAGCCTCGTCGGGGACCGGATTGATCCAGAGGAGAAGCAATGCAGGTTGCAGCCCATCCCTATCTCGCCGCTGGCGTCGCACTCGTCGGGGCCGGCGCCATCGCGATAAGTCCGGTCGCTCCGCCGATGCCGGACATCACGATTCCAGCTGTTTCGGCGGCCGAGGTGAACCTGTCTGCAGCAACCGATCCGATCCAGGCCTATGCGGATCTGTTCGCGAACACGATCGCCAACGTGTCGACCCTGATCGGCCAGGAAGTGACCGATCCTGCGCCCGTCCTGCTACAGGTGATCACGAATCAGCTCAGCACCGCGGGTTCACTCTTCATCGCCTTGGAGGGCTCGGCCACCGCGCTGGGCAATGCTCTGGACCCGTCGAACCCGTGGAGCATTCCGTCGCTGCTGCAGGACTCTCTCACCGATCTCCTCGCGGGCGACATCAACAGCGCCGTGGCCAACCTATGGAGCGCGTTCCTCACCCCTGTCGCCGGCGCTGCCCTTCCCTTGCTCGAGCCCGCCATCAACGCCATCAGGCAGCCGGTGCAGAACCTGGCCAATGTGCTGAGCAACCCGGCGATTGTGGCGATACCCGCCCTCGGCCTGATCAACGTCGCCTACCGGACGATCACCGTGGCGGGGAACGTCGGCCAGGAGATCGTCGACTCCGCCACCGCGGGCGATCCGCTCGGCGTCGTCAACGCGATGCTCAGCAGTCCTGCCGTCATCGCGGATGCGTTCCTCAACGGTGACGAGCTCGGGGGCGGCGTATTCGGTCCCAGCCTCGGTCTTCTGTCCACCCTTCGGCAGGCCCGCGAGATGATCGCTGCCGCAATCACTCCGCCCGCCGCCGAGGAGGCACGCGCGGCCACGGCCGCCACCCTGCCTTCTGCGGCGAAGGTCGTGACGCTGAATGTCAGCCCGAAGGCCGCGGCTGCATCGCAGGCACCGGCCGCACAGGTTGACACAACACCGAGCGAAACCGCTTCTGCTGCCGATGCTTCCGCCGCCGCGGACACATCGTCCGGAGTCACCACCAGGGTGGTGAAGGACAGCCTCAAGGCCGAGCCCGGAAAAACCCTGTCCACCAAACGCTCCGCTTCGGCCAAACAGGTGCGCGACGGTGTCCAGGGAACGGTCAAGAACGTGACCGACGGCCTGAAGAAGGCCGCCGAAGGACTCAGCGGCAAGAGCACGAAGGCAGGCAAGCACGCCACCGGCAAGTCCGGTGGGGCGTCGTCATCGTCAGGCTCAAGCGACGCAAGCTGATTCGCCACGAACCAGTGGGCCTCCTCGGACGAGGGGGCCCACTGCGCTTCTAGCGCCCCTTCGTCCAGCTGCCCGCGTCGCCGACGATGCCGACCGGCACGGCCCCGGTCAGGCTGACGTTCTGCACGCTCGGTCCCGCTGCGACGATCGTCGTGTCCTGCAGGATCGGCAGAACCGTCGACATGCTCCACAGCCGGGGCTCAACGGCCTGGATCACCTCGGCGATGTTCTGCGAACCATCCAGCGCTCCATCGATTTTCGGCTGGATGCTGTGGTCACAGATGCCGGTGATATTGCTGGGCGCCTGTACCAGCTCGCCCGAGTCGGGAGCCGGGATGGGCTGGGAGGATGTCGGGGTGGTGGCCGGCGCGGGCGTGGCGCTCGTGGTCGGCTTCGGGGACGACGACGGAGCGACGCCGGGAACGGCGGTCGACACGGCGGTGGCTTCCAGTGCACTGCAGCCGTACCGCGAGGCGAGGCTGGTTGCCAGGTCTCCCCCGGCCTGATGCCAGCCGACGACGGCGTCGACCCGGTTGTTGGTCAACGCATCACCGTAGAGCGCAACAGGATCCAGCGCCAGAACGGACGCGTCGATGCCGACATTGCGGAGTTGATCGGCGGCGGTGTTGGCCACGGCGATCGACGTCGGATCGTTGGACGCCACCCCCAGCACCAACGACAGCGCGGCGCCGTCCTTGGTGATGCGCTGCCTGCCGTTGTTGGGTGCCGGCGGTGCGCCGGGTGCGGGCGGCTCAGCTACGGGCTCGATCTGATAACCCGCGCCGCGCAACAGATCCAGCGCGGCCTCCCGCGACATCGCCGGAGGTGCTGTCGGTACGTATCCGGGGTCAGACGGAGAGCGCACCTGGGCCTGCGCCAGCGTCACGGTGTTGTCGTCGCCTGCTCCCACCGACGCCAGCAGGTCGACGTCGATCAGGCCGAGGATGGCCTTGCGCACCTGGGCCTGCTCCAGGGTCGGCTGCCCGCCGCGCAGGGTCAGCTGCATCACCCGGGGCGTCACGATTCTGGCGGTGCGAACATCCGGGATCGCGCTCAGCTGCGCGAAAGTCGCAGCGCCACCGTGCACTTGGGCCACCTGGGTGTCACCGTTGCGGATGGAGTCGGCGAGCGCCGCCGGCGCGCCACCGCGGCGGAACAGCACCAGATCGGGCTTGGCCGGCACGCTCCAGTACCGGTCGTTGCGGGCCAGCAGGATCTCGTCACGTTGCGGGTCGATGCTCTCCACCCGGAACTGACCGCCGGTGACCGGCATCGCCCGGGCCAGACCGGCGCCGAAGCCACCGGGGATGTCCTTGACGATGTGCGCCGGGAGGATGTCGTTGAACAGCTCCCGCCACGCCGGATAGGGCTGGGAGAAGGTCACCACGGCCTGCTTGCCGCCCTCCACCGACTGCACGCCCGTGATCAAGTCATAGCCGGCAGGGTCGACAACACCTGGCTGACTGACCATTTGGCGCCACAGGTACCAATAGTCATCGGCCGCGATCGGCGCATTGTCGGTCCACTGCGCTTCCGGACGGATCTTGTAGGTGACCGTGAAGGGGTTCTCACTGGTCACCTCGGCCGATTCGAGCAGGGTCGGATCGAGTTCCCAACGCGAACCCGTCGGCGACTTCGGGTCGGGTACCGGGCGGAACGAACTCGGCAGCACCATCGCCGAGACCGCCGCATTCACCGGGGACTGGTCCGAGAGCAGATGCGGGTTGAACCCCGGGCCGATCGAATCGATGGCCATGATGATCTGCGTCGCCTTCATCGGGGGCGGCGGCGTCGTCTCGGTGGTCTCGGTGCTCTGCGGGGCAGGCGGCGGGCTCACCGTACAGCCGCTGAACAGGAGGGCCGGCACCGAAACGAGCGCCCCGATCGTGAGCTGGGCGCGGCGGAGGGGTGTCGGCACGCCACCCAGCGTATCGACCCTGCCGGGCCGCCACAGCCGCGCACCGGCACTGCGGGACGAACAGCTCGGCAGCTACCCAGCCCGCTCGAATCGATCCAAGTCCTTCAAGGTGAAACAAACGGGCAGTGACCAGCTAGTTAGCCCTTGAACTGCCCATACGGCGCCAGGCGGCAAAGCCAGCAACAGCGAACCAGACGATGTTCGTCATTTTTGCATCCATCTCAGGTGATTCTCAGATACCGTCTGCCGTCAGCCGGAGTGACCGGCATCACACACCAGGAAGGGGACCCCGTTGCCACAGGCATTGCGACCCTACGTATCGGCCGGAATCGCGATCGCGGGCGCCGGCGTCATCGCCGCCGCCCCGCTGTCTGCTCCCCCACCCCAGGCGGCCGAGCGGACAGTCGAATTTTCGTCGGTCCAACTCTCCGGGTCGGTACAGACCCTCGTCCCGCAGTCCACCGCCGAGGCCGCGGTGAACGCCATTCCGCCGGAGCTCTCGCCGGCCGAGGCCTACCAGTACTTCGCGATGTTGACGGCGGCGTACGTGATGGACGCCATCGCCCCGATCGTCAGCAACCCGACACCGATTCTCGGCCAGGTCCTCGCCAACCAGTTCTGGTACGCGAACATCCTGACGATGGGCACCGTGACCGGGGCGACCAACCTGCTGTGGGCCCTGGAGAACGTGCCCGAGCATCTGAGCACCGCCGCCGCACAACTGATGGCGGGTGATCCCGCAGCGGCGATCACGACACTGTGGAACAACCTGGTGGTGGGTACGGTGATGGCCGTCGGGCTCCCGCTCGTCCCCGCACTTGAGATCCCCGTGGCGATCACGCAGAACATCGCCAATGTCGTCGCGACCACGCCAATGCTGGTCATGGGTCTGGGTTTTGACGTGCTGGCGACGGCGAACAGCACCGTCGGGGCAGCGACGGCGTCCATCCGCAGCATCGTCGACGCCGCCGGCTCCGGCGACCCGACCGCAGTCGTCGATGCGATCCTCACCGCACCCGCCAACATCGCGAGCGGCTTTCTCATCGGCGGCTACCCGGAGGGAAACACCGGCCTGATCAACGGTGTGGTCAAACACCTGGTGCTCGCCCGCGAGACCATCGCCGAAGCCCTCGGTGCGCCGCCGCGGGAGATTCCCGAGAGCGCCCCGGCCACCAAGGCGCCGACAGCGCTCCGGGTTGCCAGCATTGCGGCCGAAACAGAAACGGACACTGCAAAACCCGCTGCAACCGACGCTGAAACCGACCAGGCCGCGACGCCGAAGCCGCAGGCGAAGCCCACGCTCGTCCGCAACAGCGCGAAGGCTGTTCCCGGACGGGTGGGACCTGCAGGCAAACGCGGCAGTGAGGCGCCCAAACTCGCGAAGTCGATCAGCAACCGGATTACGGCCACGGTCGACAAGGTCGGTGCAGACGTCAAGAAGGCGCTCGCCAAACCTGACAAGCACGCGTCGGGCGAGAGCGGATAACTCCGCATCCACTCTGCGGTACGAGCACCGAGTCTGCGCTCAGATCGTGATTTCGGCGGATTTCACGATCTGACCGCAGACTCGGCTCAAAAAACGAAAACTATCCGCGCGCCTTGGCCCGAGCCTTGGCCCGCGCACGCAGCGAGGCCGTCAGCTCCACCTTGCGGACCCGGACCACCTCGGGAGTCACCTCGACGCACTCGTCCTCGGCGCAGAACTCCATGGCCTGCTCCAGGCCCAGGTCCAGTGGCCGCGCCAGGGTTTCCATGACGTCGGCGGTCGACGACCGCATGTTCGTCAGCTTCTTCTCGCGGGTGATGTTGATGTCGAGATCCTCGGCGCGCGGGTTGATCCCGACGACCTGGCCCTCGTAGGTGTCCTCGCCCGGCTCGACGAAGAACTGCCCGCGGTCGGCCAGCTGGATCATCGCGAACGGGGTGATCGAGCCGGACCGGTCGCTCACCAGCGAGCCGGTGTGGCGGGCCCGGATCTCGCCGGCCCACGGCCGGTAGCCCTCGAACACCGCGTTGGCGATACCGGTGCCGCGGGTTTCGGTCAGGAAGTCGGTGCGGAAGCCGATCAGGCCGCGGCTGGGTACCACGAAGTCCATCCGCACCCACCCGGCGGCATGGTTGGTCATCTGCTCCATCCGGCCCTTGCGGTTGGCCATCAGCTGGGTGATGGCGCCGACGAACTCCTCGGGGCAGTCGATGGTCAGTTCTTCGAACGGCTCGTGCAGCTTGCCGTCGATGTTCTTGGTGACCACCTGCGGCTTGCCGACGGTCAGTTCGAAGCCCTCGCGGCGCATCTGCTCGACGAGGATGGCCAGCGCCAGCTCACCGCGGCCCTGCACCTCCCAGGCGTCGGGGCGGCCGATGTCGACGACCCGGATCGACACGTTGCCGATGAGCTCGGAATCGAGGCGGTTCTTGACCATGCGGGCGGTGAGCTTGTGGCCGGAGACCCGGCCGGCCAGCGGCGAGGTGTTGGTGCCGATGGTGACCGAGATGGCGGGCTCGTCGACCGTGATGCGCGGCAGCGCGTGCGCGTGCTCGGTGTCGGCCAGGGTGTCGCCGATCATGATCTCGGGGATGCCCGCGACGGCGACGATGTCGCCGGCAACGGCCTCCTCGGTCGGGTTGCGGTCGACGCCCTCGGTGGCCAGCAGCTCGGTGATCTTGGCGTTGGTGATCACCGGCGCCCCGTCGACCTCACGCATCCAGGCGACCTGCTGGCCCTTCTTGAGCCGGCCGTTGTAGATGCGGATCAGTGCGAGACGGCCCAGGAAGGCCGAGGCGTCGAGGTTGGTGACCAGGGCCTGCAGCGGCGCCTCCGGGTCACCGGACGGTGCCGGGATGTGCTCCATCAGCACGTCGAACAGCGGGTCGAGGTTCTCCCCGTCGGGGTTCTCGCCGTTTTCGGGCTGCGTGGTCGACGCGATACCGGCCCGGCCCGACGCGTACAGCGTCGGCAGGTCCAGTGCCTTCTCGGCGGCCGCCTGGGCCTCCTCGTCGAGGTCGGAGGCGACGTCGAGCAGCAGGTCGTGGCTTTCCTCGACCACCTCGGCGATGCGCGCGTCCGGCCGGTCGGTCTTGTTGACCACCAGGATCACCGGCAAGTGCGCGGCCAGTGCCTTGCGCAGCACGAACCGGGTCTGCGGCAGCGGACCTTCCGAGGCGTCGACCAGCAGAACAACGCCGTCCACCATGGACAGGCCGCGCTCCACCTCACCACCGAAATCGGCGTGACCTGGGGTGTCGATGACGTTGATCACCGTCATGGTGCCGTCGGCATGGTGCCGGTGCACCGCGGTGTTCTTGGCCAGGATGGTGATGCCTTTTTCCTTCTCAAGGTCACCGGAGTCCATCAAGCGCTCGACCGCGTCGTCGCCACGGTGCGTCAAGGCACCGGACTGCCGCAGCATCGCGTCGACTAGGGTCGTCTTGCCGTGGTCGACGTGGGCGACGATGGCGACATTGCGAAAGCTCGGGCGTGAATCCACCCCGACATTCTCGCAGGCACGCCGGTCGATCACGAAAACGAGAGAGCCCCGTCACGTTGAAGTCCGCAAAGATCTCCGGCCTGAAGCCCAAGAAAAAGTGCTGCAGGAGCAAGCCCCGCTGCAAACGATGCCCCCTCGTGCTGCACAAAGTCCGCAAGGCCGAACTCAACGGGTTGCGCGGTAAAGAACTGGACAAGGTCTACAAACGGGCCAGGAAAACCTAAGGTTCGCGAGTACCGTTTCAGGTATCCGTCACGTTGCGATGGGCGTGCTTGGAGGTGCCGGGATGACGGTTTATGAAGCGCTCACGGTCGCTTTGATCATGGTGCTCGCACTGGGGACCACAGTCGCGATCTACGTGGGCATGGCCAACTGGATCGGCGCCTGCTACATGGTCCGATGCAGCGAATGCCACCACCTCACATTCGCGTCGGCGAACCAGCCGCAGGCCTCCTGCGCGCACTGCCGTCACCCGATGCTGCTGCACCCGCTGTACGCGACGCAGCACCCGGGCCACGCCGTGCGGGTCGTCGACGACCGGCTGCGGTACTGAGGACACTCACAGCACCGACGGAACCTTGTCGAAGGTCACGACGTAGTTGGTGTCCGTTCCCGGTGTGACGATCGTGTGGGTTTGCGCTCCGCCATCGGACCAGCTGACGAAGACCAGCTGACCATCGTCGACGAATTGCGGCGACGAGACTCCGAGGACCCGCTCCACACCCACCACTGACGTCTCGGTGTAGGAGCCGGTGTACCGCTTACCGTCGATTGTGAAGACCGCGTCCGGGTCGCTCGCGGTGAACGTCTGCGTGACGGTGTTGGGGTACACGTTGGCAGAGGAGGTCGTCGACAGGCCGCTGCTGTCGGTGACGGTCAGCCTGACCTCGTACCAGGTGTCCGCGGAGTTGTGCGGGTCGGTCGGAACGGTGATGCTGCCCGTCTTGCCGACGATGTTGCTGGTGACCGGGTGGATGTGGTCGGCGTGATGGAACACCACGGTCCAGTTGTAGGCGCTGTCGGGAAGTGTCTCGTCCTGGTCAAGAGCCGAGCCGGTGAACGAAATGGTATCGCCGGCATTGTATTTCGAGTTGTCGAGCGGTTCGCCCTGCGGTGTCGTGATCGTCAGGTCGTGCGGCGCGGTACTGCCGACGGTGACCGACTGCGTGTCCTGGCCCGTCTTCTCTCCGTCGCTCACGGTCAGCGTCACGTTGTAGGTGCCGTTGGTGTCGTAGGTCTTGGTCGGGTTGGCCTCCGTCGACGTCGTGCCGTCACCGAAATCCCAGTGATAGGTGAGGGCGGTGTTCGGATCGGGATCGCCCGAACCCTGCGACGAGAAGTTCACCACCAGAGGCGAATACCCGTTGCTCGGCGTCGCCGTCACGACGGCTGTCGGCGCCCGGTTGCCGCCCGACGGCGCGATCATCGACAGCTCACCGGGGTAGATGTTCAGTTGATAGATGTTGCCGTCCGGCCCCTGGATGAGCCGCACCGGCGTCCCCGCCTGGCCGTCGAAGGGCTGCTCGCTGACGTAGCTGCCGTAGTCCTCATCGAGAGTGAGTACCTTGATCCAGCCGAGCGTGTAGTCAGCGATGAACACCTTGCCCTGGTACTCCGCGGGAAGGGAGTCACCGGTGTACACGAGGACAGACGTGATCGAGGCGGTTCCGGCCGGCGTGTTGTGGTCGTAGGCGTAGATGGGGTTGACGTACCCGCAGCCGACGCAGACGCCTTCGGCCCCGGGCCAGCCGTAGTTGGCCCCCTTCGTCACCACATTGAGCTCTTCCCAAGACGTGTCGCCGACGTCCGCCACGAGAAGCTGGCCGTTGGGCGCAACGTCGAACCGGAACGGGTTGCGCAGCCCGTACGCCCAGATCTCCTTGCGGGCTCCGGGTGTGTCGTAGAAGGGGTTGTCGGTCGGGATCGTTCCGTCAGGGTGGATCCGCAGGATCTTGCCGTGGATGTTCGTCAGGTCCTGGGCATTGGTGCTGACCGAGTTGTCCCCCTTGGCCCAGTAGATGTAGTCGGGGCTGTCACCGGGATTGTCCTCGTAATAGATTTCCCCGCCGTGGTGAATCGGCCCGGCCGTCTGATCCGAGGCGATGAGCACCTGCTCGGAAGCCAGGATGGCTGCTTCATCACCCGACAGCGTGAAGCGCGACAGCACATCGGTGTCGTTGCCGTTGGTGTATGACACGTAGACGTAGTGGTTTTCCGCGAAGTTCGGGTCGACCTCGATGCCACCGATCCCGCTCTCGAAGTCGGTCTGCGTCGGCAGGGTCGCCAGCGTGGTCGTCCCCTGGCCCTCCTTGTAAAGCTTGATCGCCCCGCCCTTCTCGACGATGACGATGCCACCGTCGTCGGGGTTGTCCGGATCATCGGGCAGGAACCGGAAATCCACCGGTTCGGACAGCCCGGACACGATGACGGTGCGTTCAAGGTCCTCCGGCAGCCCCGCGGTGGGCTCCCCGCAAGACTGGGTCACCTGCTGAAGCGTCAACGCTCCCCAAGCCGTGACCGCTTCTGTGAAGTCGGAAACCGGTGGAGCGGAAAGTATTTGGTCGGCCTGTCGGCGCACCCAACCGAGCACGGCCCACAGCACCGGTGAGTCCGGAGTCTCTCCGGGCGCGGGACCGGCCAGAGCCGGGAGGATGTATTCGTTGATCAGCCCGCCGATCTTCTGGGCGATGGGCGCCACCGTGGTGAAGACGTTGCAGAAGCAACCCCACGCCTTCTTGACCGGCTCCGGCGAGTCCGGGCCCGGAAGGGGCAGCGGCGGGATGGTGACGGTTGCCTGTTCCTGCGTCTGGGTCTGGGTTTGCACCCGTTCGCGCAGCGTTCCCAACACCTGATCATCGGTTTCCGCCACGCCGATCGGTGGCGGGACGACGGTGACATCGGCCGGCCTCGATCGAGCGCCCAGCTTGCTCTTGTGCAGCAAATCCAGGCGTCCGGCGAACCGAGACGACGAACTCGTCACGGTTGTCTCAGGCGCGACGGCATCGTCGATCGACGGCGCCTCCTGCGGCATGACCTCGACGACGTCTGGTGCCGGATCGAGTTCGTCTGGCAGTTCAGGCGTTTCGATATCCTCGGCAGCGCGCCCAGCCGGTGTGCCGTCTTCGATATCGGCTGTGCGGGCCCCACCCGAACTGCGGATGACCACGCCGTCCCTGAGGGTGACAACAGATTTCTTGGACCGTGAGGCGGGCCGGCGTTTACCGGGGTGCTCACGCTCCTGCGTGGTCGGGACTTTGGCGTTTGAATCATCGGAACTTGTCCGGCGGGGCGTAGATGGTTCCGGATCTGTCGCGCCGGGTTGCGTATTCGCTTCCGATTGCGGTGTCGATGCGGAGTTGGTCTCCTCTGCCGATGCCACCGCGGGAGTAGTGGCCACAGCGGCGCCAAGCCCGAGAGCAACGGCCAGCGCGGCAATCCGGGCGACGTGTCTGGCAGAGGGATTCAGCGCCGGGGATCTGCGCTCGGGCCGACGATCCAGGGTCAGCCCCACCAGTGCCCGCTTCGCTGACGCCATGGCCCACCCCTGTACGCATGTCGTGATCGCACCGAAGCCCGGCGCGCCATCATTATTGCGGGTGCGTCAATTACATGCGGGCGAAATGCCGTTACTTGCGACGGGTACCAACGGGGTATGTGCCTGGCCCTAACCGCCGTAGTGCGGCATGGCATGGTCCCGAAGCTCACGCCCGGTGACCTTCTCGGCACGGATCCGCACGAAGTGATCGCGGCGCCCCTCGGCCCACGGCTGCACGAACGTCCCGGCGACCTCCACCTGATCGTCCACGTCGGTGATCGGTTCGGCGTGCCCGACGATCGTCACGCTCCAGCCCGTCCGTAGATCGGCGTCGAGTTCGTCGGCCTGGAACGCCACGACCTGGTGGTCGATGGCGGCGGTCAGCTTGGGCCCGCCGGCGACCCGGATCACCACGTCGTCGCGCCACACCCGGAAGTTGACCGGCTGCACGGCGGGCAACGCGTCCTCGGTGAACACCAGCCTGCCGACGCGCACCCGCTCCAGCAGATCCAGGCACTGCCTGCGGGTGAGTACCCCGAGTTCCTGTCCCTTCATCGGTCAACCTCCCTGTACGAGTTGCAGAGTTCCCACCGGGGTGGAGCGCCAGTGGCCGTCGCTGATGTCGACAAGACGGGCGACGGCGCGCTCGATACCGTGCGCGAGTTCGTCGACATCGGGAGCCGTGTCGTAATCGCCGATGACACCGAAGACCAGCCGGTCGGCATAACTCATGATGGCGATACCGGTGCGCAGTTGTATCGCGATCGGCGGAATCGGAAGAAGTCGGACGATCTCGCGTCCCATGACGCGCAACCGCTTCTGCGGGCCGGGCACATTGGTGGCGACGGTGACCACGCCGCGTTGCGGCAATCGGGTCAATGCCCGCACCGTCCACGCGGTGAGCGCGAACGGGATCGCGTTCGCCGCCGACACCAGGATGTTGCCCGCCTCACGTTGTCCACTGGCTTTGGCTCTGGACAGCCGTGAATGCACGGTACGGAGCTGTTGCACGGGGTCTGCCTGGTCGACCGGAAGGTATGGGAGCATCACCGACACCCGATTGTCGGTACGGTCGACGGCATCCCCGGACCGCACCGAAACCGGCACCAGGGTGCGCAACGCGTCACGCCTGGGCTTCTCGCCACGACGAATGAGCGTGTTGCGGAAACTGTCGGTGATCGCCGCCAGCGCAACATCATTGACGGTCACACCGAATTCCCGGCACACCGAGTCGACGTCGCCCAACGACACCTCGGCGGCGGCGTAGCGCCGCATGCTGGTGACCGGACCGGTCAAAGAGGTCGACGCCGCCGGCCGCAGCAGGCCGGTCACGATGTCGAGCGCACCGTGGACGGCCTGCAGGGTGGCCGCGGGCAGCCCACTCGAAATCCGCCAAGCCTTACCGACCCAGTCCACGGGGCTGAAAGTCACTGTCCCCCTGGCAGCTTGACGTTTCGCACCTCTGCCCGACAGGTCACCGTCATCGCACAGCCGACTCAGGAGCCGTGTCGCGGCGATCCCGTCGGCAATGCAGTGGTGGACCTTCAGCAGGATGGCCCACCTGCCGCCTTCGAGTCCGTCGACGACCCAGCACTCCCACAGCGGGCGGTCCCGGTCGAGCCGGCGTTCCATGACGTCGGCAGCCCAGCGGAACAGCGCCGCATCGTCACCGGGTTGCGGCAGAGCGGCACAGCGGATGTGGTGCGCAGCATCGAAGTTGGTGTCTTCCACCCATTGCGGCGCACCGAGATCGAGGGGCTGCGTGCGCAGCAGTTGATGCAGGCGAGGCGCAGTCAGGGCACGTTTCGTCAATGAATCCACGACGGTGTCCGGCCGGGGCATCGGCCCGTCCAGCACCGCGATCGCTCCGATCGCCAGGTTCGCGTGCCGGTCGGAGTCCTCCGCTTCCAGGAACCCCGCGTCGAGTGCGGTCAACTGCTCCATAGAACAATCGTCCGCCTGACGCCCCTGCTCAGGGAGGGCCAAAGGTCCCTAGTTCAGCTGCGTACGCGTCCTCACCAGCCCCGCCGCTGCGGCCGTGATCCGACCAGCTCGGACTTCTCGGCGACGTCGCGGCCGCGGTAGACGATGTAGGGCCGGAACAGGTAGCCGATCGGCGCGCTGAACACGTGCACCAGCCGGGTGAACGGCCACAGGCAGAACAGCAGCAGCGCGATCATCACGTGGATGTGGAAGTACACCGGCGCCTGGACCATCAGGTCGCCGCGGGGCTGCAGGATCCAGATCGAACGGAACCAGGGGGACACGGTCTCGCGGTAGTCGTGCTCGGCGCCCTCCGGTGTGGCTCCGATCGCCGTGCAGGCGAAACCGGCCACCATGGCGGCCACCAGAACGACGTACATCGTCTTGTCGTTGACGGTGGTGGCCATGAAGACCGGACCGGTGGCACGGCGGCGGTAGATCAGCAGTGCGATACCGACCAGGGCCGCGATGCCGGCGATCCCGCCGAGGACCACCGCCTGCAGGTGATAGATGTGGTCGCTCATCACCAGATCCATCCACGATTCGGGGATGAACAGGCCGATGACATGTCCGATGAACACCACGAGCATGCCGAAATGGAACATCGGGCTGGCGATCCGCAGCAGCCGGGACTCGTAGAGCTGCGACGAGCGCGTGGTCCAGCCGAATTTGTCGTAGCGGTACCGCCACCAGGTGCCGACGGCCACCACCGCCAGCGTCACATAGGGCACCACATCCCAGAAGATCTCCCAGCCCGACATCAGAGCACCTCCTGTACCCGGCGGGGCGGAACCGTCAGCTGAAACGGCTGCAGCCCGACCGATTCCGCGGGCGGCCCGCTCATCATCAGCCGCGACACGTCATCGACGGAGGCCAGCGACGGCAGGGTTGAGTCCACCGCTGCGACGACGGGCGCGTAGGGCGATCTGCGCTCGGCCAGCGCGCGGGCCACCACGCCGATCGGTACCCGGTACTTGGCGAGCAGCCGCCGCCCCACGTCCGGGTTGACCGTGGCGGCGAACTCCAGCACCACCGGAAGATGATCGGGTGCTTCGCCTTTCGGGATCTCGACGCCTGCGGCGCGGTATGCCTGGGTGAATTCGACCATGTCCGCGCCCCGGTTCCGGGTGTCCCCCGAGGTCCAGTAGGTCAGCAGCATGGTGCACTGCTTGTGCAGGTCGAAGGTGTCGACGTACTCCTGCTGTAGCTCCATGGTGGGGCGCAGGCTCAACCCGACGACGGTTTCGCCGAGCAGCGCCCTGGGTTCACCGGTGACGTGATCCAGCAGGCGAGCCGCGGCCTGCAGCCGGTCGGTGTGCCCGTCGTCCGGATAGGCCAGCATCAGCGAGGCGGCCTGCCAGACCAGGCGGTCCTGCATCGAGTTGTCGCGGGTTCGGTTGCGACGCTTCATCACCGATCACCACCCGGGAACATCCCTGACGGAACGCCTCTGCCGTCCCAGTTGAGCAGATTGACGCGGGACGGCCGTTCGGCGTTGGCGGCCATGCCGTCGGTGGTCTGCCGGTGTTGCAGCGCGTGGAAGGTCTCCACCGCCACCGGTACCGGTCCGCCGCTGGCCTCGCCGAAGGGGCCCGACTCGTACATTCCGGGCCCGCCTTCGAAGGACAGTGAGCAGCCGGGCTCCTCCGTCCCGGGTATGCCCTCGGTGCTGTACGCGGTCGGGATGACGTAGCGCTCCTCGTATTTCGCGAGCGCCAGCAGCCGGTACATCTCGTACACCTGTTCCTCGGTCATCCCGACCGAGGCCGGGATGTGCGGCTTGGTGTCGCGGCCGAGGTTGATGTCGCGCATGTAGGACCGCATCGCCGCGAGCCGGCGCAGCACTCCCTCGACGACGGCGGTGTCCCCCGCGGTGAACAACCCCGCCAGATATTCGATCGGGATACGCAGTGCCTCCAGCGCCCCGAACAGATTGCCGACGTCCTCGCCGTCGTGCCCGTCGCGGCTGACCGCGTCGACCACCGGGGACAGCGGCGGGATGTACCAGACCATCGGCACCGTCCGGAATTCCGGATGCAGCGGCAGCGCAACACCATAGGTGTGGATCAACTTGTACACCGGGGAACGTTGGGCGGCCTCGATCCATTCGTCGGAGATGCCCTCGGCGCGGGCCCCGGCGATGACCTCGGGGTCGGTCGGGTCGAGCAGGATCTGCCGCTGCGCCTCGTAGAGGTCTTTGTCGTCGGGTACCGACGCCGCCTCCAGCACTCGGTCGACGTCGTAGAGCACGAGCCCGAGGTAGCGCAACCGGCCCACACAGGTCTCGGAGCACACCGTGGGCAACCCGACCTCGATACGCGGGTAACACAGTGTGCACTTCTCGGCCTTGCCGGTCTTGTGGTTGAAATACACCTTCTTGTACGGACATCCGGACACACACATGCGCCAGCCGCGGCAACGGTCCTGATCGACCAGCACGATGCCGTCCTCGGAACGCTTGTACATCGCGCCCGACGGGCAGGACGCCACACACGCCGGGTTGAGGCAGTGCTCGCAGATCCGGGGCAGATAGAACATGAAGGTCTGTTCGAGCTCGAGCTTGATCTGCTCACTGACCTGTTTGAGGACCGGATCCCCTGGCACGATCTCCGGCGACCCGGCGAGGTCGTCGTCCCAGTTCGCCGACCACGACACCTTCATGGGCTTGCCGGTGATCAGGCTGCGCGGCGGCGCGGTGGGGATGTGTTCACCCAGCGGAGCCGACGTCAGGTTCTCGTAGTCGTATGTCCACGGCTCGTAGTAGTCCTCGATGGACGGCAGCTTCGGGTTCGCGAAGATCCTGGCCAGTTTGGCCAACCGGCCGCCGTCGCGCAGCCGCAGCCGGCCACGCCGGTCCAGCTTCCACCCGCCACGCCACTTTTCCTGGTCCTGATAGGTGCGCGGATAACCTTGCCCCGGACGGGTTTCGACGTTGTTGAACCAGACGTACTCGGTGCCGGCCCGGTTGGTCCAGGCCTGTTTGCAGGTCACCGAACAGGTTTGACACCCGATGCACTTGTCGAGGTTCATCACCATCGCCATCTGGGCCATGACCTTCACTGGTACTTCACCTCCTGCGAGCGGCGGCGGACCACCGTCACTTCGTCACGCTGATTTCCGGTGGGGCCGAGATAGTTCCAGGCGAACGAGTGCTGGGCATACCCGCCGGCAAGATGGCTGGGCTTGACCAGCAGCCTGGTCAGTGAATTGTGGATACCGCCACGGGTGCCGGTGGTTTCGCTCAGCGGTACGTCGATGGTGCGTTCCTGGGCGTGGTAGACGTACACCACCCCCTCCGGCATGCGGTGGCTGACCACGGCCCGGCACACCAGCACGCCGTTGCGGTTCACCGCCTCGATCCAATCGTTGTCCTTCACATCGATCTTCTCGGCATCCAACGGACTCATCCACATGGTGGGGCCACCGCGCGACAGCGACAGCATGAACAGGTTGTCCTGGTACTCCGAGTGGATCGACCACTTGGAGTGCGGCGTCAGGTACCGCACGGTCAGGCCGATACCGTCGCGGCCCAGCTTCGACTCGCCGAACAGCCGCGCCATGTCCAACGGTGGCCGGTAGATCGGCAGCTGCTCGCCGAGTTCCTCCAACCAGTCGTGGTCGACGTAGAAGTGCATCCGGCCGGTGAGGGTGTGGAAGGGCTTGAGCTCCTCGATGTTCACCGTGAACGGCGCGTAGCGCCTGCCGCCGGTCTCACTGCCAGACCACTCGGGGCTGGTGATCACCGGGACGGGTCTGGCCTGGGTGTCGGCGTAGGTGATCCGGCGTTCCTCGTTACCGATGGCCAGGTGAATCAGCTTCCGACCGGTACGTCGTTCGAGTTCCCGGAAGCCTTCCACCGCGAGCCGGCCGTTGGAGGTGCCCGACAGCGCCAGGATCACATCGGACATCCGCTCGGCCGTGGTGATCGCCGGGCGGCCCTGGCCGGCACCCGAATCCATCACCCCGAACTTGGCGGCGAGCTCGGCGACCTCCTGGTCGGGATGGGTGGTGATGCCCTTGGTGGTCAGGCCCAGGCTCTCGACCAGCGGGCCCAGTGTCGCCCACTTCTCGGCGATCGCCGTGTAGTCACGCTCGACCACGACCAGCGGTCCCATCGTCTTGCCGGGCACCGGCGTCTCACCGGTGACCCGCCAATCGTTTTCGGTGCCACCGGGATAGGCCATCGCGCCCGGGGTGTCGTGCTGCAACGTGCCCATCACCACGTCGGTGCGGCTGCCGAGGTGCCGGGCGGCGAGCGTGCTGAAGGCCCGGGCGATCGCACCGAAAGCCTCGTAATCCGACCGGGTTTCCCACGGCGGGTCGACCGCCGGACTGAAGGCGTGGATATAGGGGTGCATATCGGTGCTGGACAGGTCGGACTTCTCGTACCAGGTCGCCGCGGGCAGCACCACGTCGGAGAGCAGCGTCGTCGAGGTCATCCTGAAGTCGATCGACATCAGCAGGTCCAGCTTGCCCTCGGGAATGTCCTCGGTCCAGGCCACGTCCTTGGGCCGCAACTCCGGCCCGGTCGGCTCGGCCTGCACATTCGACGTCGTGCCCAGCAGGTGGCGCAGGAAGTACTCATTGCCCTTGCTGGACGAGCCGAGCAGGTTGGCCCGCCAGACGTTGAGCACACGAGGCCAGTTCGCCGGATTGTCGGGATCGGTGACCGCGAGTTTCAGCCCACCGCTTGCCAATTGGCCGGCCACGTAGTCGGGCACTTCCTGACCGGCCGCCTTGGCCTCGTCGACCACGTCGAGACTGGACCGGTCGAACTGCGGGAAGAACGGCGTCCACCCCATCGCCACCGCGGAAGTCATCACATCCATGGTGTGCTTGTCGCGGAATCGGCCCCGCCCCACCGGACTGGACAGCGCGTCGGCGCGGTACCCGTCGTAACGCCACTGGTCGGTGTGGGCGTACCAGTACGACGTGCCGGCCATCTGCCTCGGCGGACGGGACCAGTCGGTGCCCATCGCCATGGCGGCCCACCCGGTGACGGGACGGCACTTCTCCTGGCCGACGTAGTGCGCCCAGCCACCGCCATTGCGCCCCATCGAGCCGGTGAGCAGCAGCAGAGCCAGCACGGCCCGGTACGTGGCGTCGCCGTGGAACCACTGGCAGATCCCTGCACCCATGATGATCATCGACCGGCCACCGGATTCCTCTGCGTTGCGGGCGAATTCGCGCGCGACGCGGATCGCCTGGCCGGCCGACACCCCGGTGATCTGCTCCTGCCAGGCCGGGGTGTACGGCTGGGTGGCGTCGTCGTATCCGGTGGGCCACTCGCCGGGCAGGCCGGGCCGGTGCACGCCGTACTGAGCCAGCATCAGGTCGAACACCGTGCACACCAGGTGCTCACCGACCCGCCGAACAGGAACCCCGCGCTGCATGGTCGCGCCACTGCCGTCGACGGTGTCGAACCGCGGCAACGTGATCTCGGCGGTTTCGAAGATGTCCCCCAGCACCGTCAGGGCGGGAACCAGGTCTTCCAGATCGAGGTTCCACTTGCCGACACCGTCGGCGCCGTACCGGAACCCGAGCGAGCCCTGCGGGACCGCGACACTGTTGCTGGCACCGTCGAGCAGCACCGGCTTGAACGCCGCATTCTCCTGTTGCGCCGTCGGGCCGCCCAGATCGGCGGCGGTGAGGTTCTTCCCGGGGACCAGCACGCCGTCGCGCTCTTCGAGCTTGACCAGGAACGGCAGATCGGTGAACTTGCGAACGTAGTCGACGAAGTACGGAATCCGGTTCTGCACAAAGCATTCGTCGAGGATGACGTGGCCCATCGCCATGGCCAGCGCGCCGTCGGTGCCTGCCGCGCACGGCATCCACTCGTCGGCGAACTTGGTGTTGTCGGCGTAGTCCGGGCTGACCGTCACCACTTTGGTTCCGCGGTAGCGGACCTCGGCCATCCAGTGCGCGTCGGGCGTGCGGGTGACCGGGACGTTCGAGCCCCACATCATCAGGTACGACGCGTCCCACCAGTCGCCGGACTCGGGCACGTCGGTCTGGTCGCCGAACACCTGAGGGGAAGCGACCGGCAGATCGGCGTACCAGTCGTAGAACGACGTCATCACCCCGCCGATGAGCTCGACGAAGCGGGACCCGGCCGCGAACGACACCATCGACATCGCCGGGATCGGCGAGAAACCCGCCACCCGGTCCGGCCCGTAGGTCTTGATCGTGTGCACATGTGCGGCGGCGATCATCTCGGTGGCCTCGGTCCAGCTGACCCGGACCAGGCCGCCTTTACCGCGCGCCCGGTGATAGCGCTTGCGGCGTTCCGGATCACCTTGAATGTCGGCCCAGGCCAACACCGGATCCTTGAGGCGCGCCTTGGCTTCCCGGTACATCTCCACCAGCACGCCACGCGCGTACGGGTATCGCACCCGCGTCGGCGAGTAGGTGTACCAGGAGAACGCCGCACCGCGCGGGCACCCGCGCGGCTCGTACTCGGGGCGGTCGGGGCCCACCGAGGGGTAGTCGGTCTCCTGGGTTTCCCAGGTGATGATGCCGTCCTTGACATAGATCTTCCAGGAGCACGATCCCGTGCAGTTCACCCCGTGGGTGGAGCGCACCACCTTGTCGTGACTCCACCGATCGCGGTAGAACACGTCGCCCTGCCGGCCCCCCTGGCGTGTGACCGTACGCAGATCGCCGGAGAACTCGCCGGCGGTGAAGAACCTCCCGCTGCGCTCGAGCAACTCCTCGATCGATCCGCCGATGTGGGGCTTGGTCATTGACGCGCCTCCTTGGGCTGGGGTTCGTGGGCGTGCAGGCGCAGAGCGGTGTACCCGAAGGCCACCAGCGCCGTCGCCACCAGCAGCAGGAGCCCGACCGAGTAGTCGTGATCTACGGCGTCGTACGTCGCACCCATCACCAACGGCGGGAAGTAGCCGCCCAAACCGCCTGCGGCGGCGACGATCCCGGTCACCGAGCCCACTTCCTTGGCGGGTGATCGCCGGGCCACCCAGGCGAACACGCCGCCGGTGCCGATGCCCAGGAAGACCGCCAGACCGATGAATGTCGCCGCCGACCAGACATCGGGCGGCGGCTGGAACATCGCGATGAACGCGAGCGCCGCGGTGCCGGCGAAGGAGGCGAGCACCACGTACTTGGGTGGGATGCGGTCCGACAACGCACCGCCGATCGGCCGGGCCAGCACCGCGGCCAACGCGAATCCCGCTGTACGACTGCCTGCTTCGACGGCGGAGAACTCGTACACGTTCTTGATGTAGGTGGGCAGGTAGTTGCTGAACGCCACGAATCCACCGAAGACCACCGCGTACAGGAAGGACATCTCCCACGTCACGGGAAGTTTCAGCGCCGACTTGAGCTTGGGCAACACTGGATCGGTGTTCGGTTCGAACGCGGGCGCATTGCGCATCGCCACCAGACACAACACCGCGGTCAGCGCCAGGGCGATCGCGATGATGAGGTGGGTCTGGAACAACCCGAACCACCGGACGAATCTCGGCGTGAAGAATGCCGACAACGCCGTGCCGACCATGCCCATACCGAACACGCCGGTCGCGTAGCCGCGACGCGAGGGCTCATACCAGTTGTTGGCGAAAGGAATTCCGACCGCGAAGATGGTGCCGGCGATGCCAAGGAAGAATCCGCACACCAACAACATCGGGTAGGACCTGGCCTCGCCGGCCGCCCCGACGGCCAGCACCGGCACGATCGAGGCCAGCGTCACCGCGAGGAACATCGTGCGCCCGCCGTACCTGTCGGTCAGTGCGCCGACTGCAATCCGGCCCAGCGAACCGACCAATATCGGAGTGGCGACGAGCATCGAAGCCTGCGTGCTGCTCAGCTTCATGTCGCCGGCGTATGTGGTGGACAGGGGGCCGATCATGTTCCAGGCCCAGAAATTGATGGCCGAGACCCAGGTGGCCAGCAAGAGATTCATGCTCTGCCCTTGGCCCAGGTACGGCGTACTTGCCGTGGTCACCACAACAGCAAAACACCATGTTCCTGCGGTCGCGTCACTTTCCCGGAAACGTTGCAGCCGGTTTCATGGAAATGTAATCCGCAACACCAATGTGTCGAAATAAATCCTGTTGCGCGGTCGCCTTATTGCGCGAGCCGTCGTGCAAGCACCCGAAATCGCGTCATTTCAGGTACTTTCACGCCTTCTCGGCGAAGAAGAAGAGAGTGCGGCGGCCAACTCCGGGAGCCAGGCCCGATCGGCAGGCACCCAGGGCAGGTCATCGAGCTCATCGGCCGTCACCCAGCGCAGAGCCCGGTGATCGTGTGGCTGCGGACTGCCCGATGTGAGGGTGGCCCGGTAGGCGCGCAGCGTCATACCCGCCTTCAGCGGGACCTCTACCCCGAGGCGGGCACCGACACGGACCTCGACGCCCAGCTCCTCGCGCAGTTCGCGCGCCAGGGCGTCGGCGTCACTCTCGCCGGCGGCCACCTTGCCGCCCGGCAGCTCCCACAGCCCGGCGAGCTCTGGCGGCCGTTGCCGCTGAGCGACCAACAACCCGGTTTCCGAGAACAGGGCACCGGCCACCACGATCTGCTCATCCATCGCGCCCGACGGTATACCGTCGGGTATGGCCGTGTTATCGAACGATCAGGTCGACGCCGCACTGCCCGATCTGCCGGGCTGGGAACGCGCGGCGGGCGCCCTGCGCAGATCCACGAAATTCCCGACGTTCCTCGACGGCATCGACGCGGTGCGCCGCGTGGCGGAGTTCGCCGAGGAAAAAGACCATCATCCGGATATCGACATCCGCTGGCGCACAGTCACGTTCGCGCTGGTCACGCATTCCGCCGGCGGGATCACCGAAAAGGACATCCAGATGGCCAAGGAGATCAACCGGATTCTGTCCGACCAGCCCGGCTAACCGCGATCCAGGCCAGCGTCGCCAGCGTCGCGACGATGTAGATCAGCCCGGCCCAGGCCAGGTACCAGGGCCGGCTGATCACCCAGATCGTCGGCTGGGCGAAGCTGAGCAGCCACGGCACCCCGACCAGCGTCAGCGCCAGCCACCCCCAGCCCAGGATCCGTGCGCCCAACCGGTCGGCCAACGGCCCGTGCAGCAACCAGATCATCAGCGGGATCAGCCAGACCCAGTGGTGCGTCCACGAAATCGGTGACAACAGCAACCCGAACAGGCTCACGATCACAATGGCGCCGAGCCGGTCGGCGCTGCCGCCGACGGCCCGCCACGCCAGCACCGCAAGAACCGCGGTGACGGCGATGCCGAGCAGCACGGCCGGGCCGTACCCGGCGTCATGGCCGAGGATTCGGGAGATCCCGCCACGCCAGGATTGGTTGAACGACGTGCCGATCGGCCCGATCCGGTCGGCATCACCCAGCAGTTCGGTGAAGTACAGACGCGCCTGATCCCCGATCACCAGCACCGAGACCGCGACCGTCGCGAAGAACACCACGGCCGAGAAGATCGCGGTGGCCCACCGGCGTGCGCCGACGAAGTAGAGCCCCGACACCGCGGGCGTGAGTTTCACCCCGGCGGACAGGCCCACCAGCAACCCCGACAGCCACCAGCGATTGCTGTAGACGGCGTAAAGCACGGCGAGCACCAGGACGACATTGACCTGTCCGTAGTCGAACGTGCTGCGCAACGGTTCGGTCCAGATGCCCACCGCGGTCCACAACATCGCGATCCGCCGCGGCGCCGGCCCGCCGAGCAACAGCTGGCTGATCCGGACCACGCCGTACAGCGCGGCGACGATGCCGATCTGCCAGCAGAACGCGACCAGCCCGAACGGCAGCAGATGCAGTGGATAGAACACCACCGCGGCGAACGGCGGATAGGTGAAAGGCAGTGGGAAATCCGGTGTCTGGTCCGCGTAGACGTAGTCGTAGAGCGCGCCGGCGTGCCCGTCAAGAGTGGCCGCGCCGCCGACATAGACGTGTAGGTCGACGAAGTTGGCGCCGTTGGGGACGAGGTACGTCCACGCCAGGCGCGCCGCAATGCTGAGGACCAGCAACACAGGCGCCAGACGGTAGAGCCGCGCGGTTGCTGAGACGTGGGTGGCCGGTTCGGTGTTAACGGACACGACTTTAGCGACCCGCCTGGTTCGTCATCCCAGGGGTTTGTCACGCCGGCCCAATGTCACGCCAGCCGTATGTCGCAGCGGCCGGATGTCACGCCAGCGGGCCGGATGCCGCAGCAGCCGGATGTCACGCCAGAGTGGCTCTCGACGACGAGTGTCACGCTGGAGTGCCGAGGCACCGCACACTCGCCCACATCGTCACGCTGGAGTGGCTGCCGAGGTCGAGCGCCACTCCAGCGTGACATCGGGGTGACGGCTTCGCCGGAGCGACGCCGGCGCCAGGGCCGGGACGACACCGGGCGCGGCCGCGCATCACGCCCAAGGCACTGCCTGATAACGAATTCAGCCGGTGCAGTAACGGTTGAATAACCGCCACACGTGTCCCTTGAGTAACACCAGTAACTCGATAGTTTCGGCTGCAGACGTGCAAGCAACCGATTGGGAGAACCATGATCTTCACCTGGAAAGCTGTTTCCACCAGCATGATCGCGGCCGCCGGCGCAGTCCCGGTCGCGTTGGCCCTCAGTGCCGCAGCGAACGCCGAACCGGTGGCCCCGGCCCCGGTCCCGGCGCCGAACCTGCCGATCGTCAACCAGCTCGCCGGCGTGCCGGCCGCCGCGCCGCAACTGCTGCAAGGTGTGACCTCCGCGTTGACCGGCACCCCCGCCGCAGCACCGGCACCTGCCCCCGGGGCCACCGCATCGGTGACCCTGCCGCAGGCGCCTACGGCCGTCGCACCGGCAGCGGCCAACGCACCACTGGGATCGCTGGTGCCGGGCTTGCCCGCCGCACCGGCTGCCGCCCCGGTTGCAACGGCTCCGGCGGCTCCGGTCGCGGGCCCCGCATCACTGATCCCCTCGGCCGAGGTGACGATCCCGCAGGTGCCCGGGATGCCGATCCCGCTGCCCCAGAAGGTGAACATCCCGGGCGACCTGGCCTCGCTGGCTCCGGTCGCGGCTCAAACGGCGCTGCCTGCCACCGCCGCGGCGGCCCCGTTGGCCCCGGTCGCCGCAGCGGCAGCTCCGGCAGTGGCAGCTCCCGCGGCTGCGGCTCCCGGACTGAGTAACCCGGGTGTCGCAGCGCTGGCACCGCTGCTGACCGCCGGCCTGCCCTGATCCCTGAACTGGTCTGACCGCCCGAAACGATTGGGAAAGACATGTCACCCCGCAAGTCACCGAAAAAGTTGTTCGCCAGCGCCATCGCGGTCGGTTCGTCGGCTGCGTTGCTGTTCGGCTCCGGAGTAGCCAACGCCGATCCGGCGCCGGCACCGTTGCCGATCGACAACGTGCAGGCGCCGGGCCTGCCGGCGATGGAGGGTCTGAGCCCGATCATCCAGCAGGCTGCAGCCGATCCCGGAGGCGCGGTGCAGCTGTTGATGGCAGCCGCGCAGGCTTTCGCTGCCAACAAGCAGGAATCGGCCGAATCCCGCAATGTCGCGACGGCGGTCAACCAGTTCGCAGCCCAGCCCGTCGCCGCACCCGAGCATGTTCCCGCTCTGGGTGCCGGCGGCGACGCTCACCTGCCGATGGGTGTCGACCCGGCCCATGCGGCCGGGCCGGCCCCAGAGGCACTGCCCGCTCCCGCCCCGGCCCCCGCACCGGCTGCTGCCCCCGCACCGGCCCCCGCGCCCGAGGCCGCGCCCGCACCGACCCCGGGCGCTGTTCCGGCAGCGGCCACGATCCCGGCCCCGGCTCCGGCACCTGAAGCTGCGCCTGCGCCCGCGCCTGCTCCGGCCCCCGGCGCGGATGCTGCTCCGGCGGCCGCCGGAGCCCCTGGCTTCGGGCCCAACACGCCGACGAAGCAGGACTTCATGTACCCGTCGATCAGCAACGGCTGCCTCAAGGACGGCGGAAACGTTCTGGCGACGGCGATCTCGGTGGCCGGCCCCGCCACGATCCCGCTGCCCGGCCCGAAGCCGGGCCAGACCGCGTACGTGTTCACCGCGATCGGCACCCCCGGCCCGGCCGCTGAACAGAAGCTCCCGCTCAACGCCACCTGGGTGAACCTGACGACCGGCAAGTCCGGCAGCGTGACACTCCAGCCGCGGTCGGACCTCAACCCCGAGGGCCCGACCACGCTGACCGCGATCGCCGACACCGGATCGGGCAGCATCATGACGACGATCTTCGGACAGGTCACAACGACCGAGATGCAGTGCCAGTTCATGCCCACCATCGGATCCACGGTGGTGCCCTGACCACATCAGATAAATGGGGAAACGAAATTCCCGGTCGCTTGCCTCAT
This sequence comes from Mycobacterium sp. 48b, assembly GCF_048282725.1. Classification (NCBI taxonomy): domain Bacteria; kingdom Bacillati; phylum Actinomycetota; class Actinomycetes; order Mycobacteriales; family Mycobacteriaceae; genus Mycobacterium; species Mycobacterium sp. 48b. Next base: position 2,402,788 of record NZ_JBLVUL010000001.1, on the reverse strand, counting down.
GGCAGGCGACCGGGAATTTTGTTGGGGGCTGAAAGTTTTGCGGCCTCTAGTAGGCCATGAAGAGGATCATTTCCCGGTCGTACTCACGCCCGGGGTGCTGCTGAGCCAGATGCGCCTGGGCCTTCTCGACCAGGTCGTCCTCGTCGCTCCCACTTATCGCTTCGCCGCACGGGCAGTTCAGGTGTGTCTTCGCCATATGTTCACCATTGCATAGGTCGTCTTCCTACAAAAGGATCTAGTCATGGGTGGTGCCGCTCGGCAGCGTCGCTCCGTCGGGTCTGCGCACAGATCGCGATTTCGCGCCAAAACACGATCTCACCGCAGAGTCGGCGCAGGAATCAGCTCTTGGCGGCCTTGGCTTCCTTCGCGGCGGCCTTCATCTGCTTCTTGTAGGTACGCACCTTCTGCAACGACCCGGGATCGACCACGTCGGCCACCGACATAAAGCTGCCGGCCGTGCCGTAATCCCCCGCGGCCTCACGCCAGCCCGCAGGTGTCACGCCGTACTGCTTGCCCAACAGTGCCAAGAAGATCCGGGCCTTCTGATCGCCGAATCCGGGCAGCCGCTTGAGCCGGCGCAACACCTCTTTGCCGTCAGGCTCCCCGCTGGTCCACAGGGCCGTCACGTCGCCTTCGTATTCGTCGACGACGGCCCGCGCCAGATCCTGAACCCGCTTGCCCATCGACCCCGGAAACCGGTGGATGGCCAGGGTCTGCGACACCAACGCGATGAACTCGTCCGGGTTGTAGTCGGCGATCTTGGCGGCATCGACATCGCCGAGCCGGTCGGCGATCTTCTTGGGCCCGGCGAACGCCGTCTCCATCGGGATCTGCTGGTCCAACAACATCCCCACCAGAAGCGCGAACGGGTTGGACTCCAGCAGAGCGTCGGCCTCGGGATCTTGGACCAGCTGCAGTTTTCCCACGTCGCCAGTCTAGGACTACACAGGTTTTTGACGTCTGCGTCGGTGCGGTGTGCGAATGTGTACGCGATAACCGGTGAATATGCCCATAGGAGTTGGACATGAGACGCGTCGTTGCACCTCTTTTTGCAGCGGTGGTTACCGCGCTTGCCTTGGCTGCCACGGCCAACGCCATCCCTGATCAGGGCACGCCGGAATTCGACAACTACATGCAGGGCCTGGAGCGCAACGGATTCCACTTGAATCCCGACACCGCGTGGCGCGTCGCCCACCAGGCGTGCATGGGCGGCATCCCGGGCTACATCGGATTGGAACTGGCTGCGCAAGGCGTTTTCGGCCCCGGCTCCGAGCAGCGGGTGTACGACGTGGCCAGAAAGTACGCCTGCCCCGTTCAGTAAGCGGTTTAAGGTTGGCCGCACGATGTCCGGCGAGGTTGCAGTCGCGCTGGCCCTGGCGCTGATCCTGGCGGCGGTCGCCGCCGTCGTGGTGGTGCGCACCCGGCGGGTGGTGGCCACCCCCACCGAACGTGCCGTGCACGCGGCGCTGCACACCGCGGCGCAGGCGGCCCGCGCACTGCGCCAGGGCTTGGACACCGAATCCGCCCAGACCGCCGCGCCGTACCTACGCGAGTTGACCGGTACCGCGGGGCTGGCCCTGTACGACGAGGACGCCGCCCTGCTGGCGCGCGACGACGATGACGACACCATCTGGCAGCCGGACACCGTCGATGTCTGCGCCGACACCGCCCGGGAGTCGATCACCGCGGGCCGTCGCGTGCTGCTCACCGCACGCTCGACGGCTGTCGTGGCCCAGCCGCTGCTGACCGAGGGCGGCGAGGTGCTCGGCGCCCTCGTCGTGCTGGCACCGGCCAGCCCCGGCCCGGGCATGCTCGGCGCGGTCGGCGAGGTCGCCCGCTACGCAGCCAGCCAGATCGAGCTGGCCGAGCTCGACGCGTCGCGGGCCCGGCTGGACCGGGCCGAGGTGCTGGCGCTGCGTGCCCAGATCAGCCCGCACTTCATCTACAACGCGCTCAACACAATTGCGTCGTTCGTGCGCACCGACCCCGACCGGGCCCGCGAACTGATCCTGGAATTCGCCGACTTCACCCGCTATTCATTTCGGGCGGCCGGGCAGTACACCACGCTGGCCGACGAACTGCGCAACATCGACCGCTACCTCACCCTGGAGCGCGCCAGGTTCGGCGCCAACCTTCGCGTGCGGCTGCAGGTGGCCCCGGAGGTACTCAACGTCGTGGTGCCGTTTCTCGCGCTGCAGCCGTTGGTGGAGAACGCGGTGCGGCACGGCTTGGCCGGCAGCGGTGGCGGATCGGTGGAGATCGTCGCGCGCGACGCGGGCGCCGAATGCGTGATCACCGTCGAGGACGACGGCGCAGGCATGGATCCGGAGAAGCTGCGCGCCGGGCCCGGTGACGCACTGGCCGACCGCACCGGCGAATCCGCCCACGTCGGGCTGACCAATGTGGACCATCGGCTGCGCGCGGCCTTCGGCAACGACTACGGTCTGGTGGTCGAGACGGCGGTCGGCGCGGGCTCCAAAGTGGTGATGCGCGTGCCGAAGTTCCGCTCAGGGGTCCGAGCCGGCGGAGGTGCGTTCGCATGAGCGATCTCGCGAGCGAATCATGACGCCGAGCTCCAACCTGACCGTGCTCGCCGTCGACGACGAGGCACCCGCGCTCGACGAGCTGGCCTACCTGCTGGGCCGGCACCCTGACATCGGCGAGGTGCACACCGCCTCCGACGCCACCTCGGCGCTGCGCGAACTCAACCAGCACGCCATCGACGCGGTATTTCTCGACATCAACATGCCCGGACTGTCCGGCATCGAATTGGCCGGTGTCCTGGCCAATTACACGAACCGGCCCGCGGTGGTGTTCGTGACGGCGCACGAGGACAAGGCGGTGGCCGCGTTCGACGTCGGCGCGGTCGACTATCTGCTCAAGCCGATCCGGCAGAACCGCCTGGACGAGGCCGTGCGCCGGGTCGCGGCGGGAGTTCCGAAAGCCTCGACCGACACCGCCGGTCCGGCCCAGTCCGAGGACCAGGACTGGAACGTCGTCCCCGCCGAACTGGGCGGCATCACTCACCTGGTGCCGCGCGACAGCATCGGCTGGGTCGAGGCCGAGGGTGACTACGCCCGGCTGCACTCTGCCACCGGAGCGCATCTGGTGCGAATCCCGTTGAGCACTTTGGAAACCCGCTGGCGCGACCACGGGTTCCAGCGCATCCACCGGTCCTACCTGGTGTCGCTGCGACAGGTCACCGGCCTCCGCACGGCCGATGGCGCGGTGCTGGTTCGGTTGCGCGCCAACGGGACTTCGCCCGCGGTCGAACTCCCGGTGAGCCGGCGCCAGGCCCGGGAACTGCGCGACCGGCTGGTCCGCGATCCGATGCGCTCCCTCAAACCGGCGGGCAGCGATGAGTGACCGTCCTGTTCCGCAACGTGAGCGCGTGGTCCTCGCCCACCGCCGCGGCACCCGCATGGTGCGCACCCGCATCGAGGTGCAGGAGCAGACCCAGGTGGGCGACGCACTGGTGCGTGGCCTGGTGCGGACCCAGCTCGGCCTCGCACTGCGCCTGGCCCTCGTCGTCGTCTCCGTGGTGGTGGCACTGGTATTGCTCAACTCCGCCGTGCCGGATCTGTCCGCACTCACCGTGTTCGGGATCCGGCTGAACTGGCTGATCCTGGCCGGGCTGCTCTATCCGCTGCTGTACGGCGTGGGACGGCTCTATGTCCGGCTGGCCGAGCAGGGCGAGCGGGACTTCGTCCGGGTCGTCGACAGCGAACCATGACCGGCGCACCGCTGACCGCCGCCGCGCTGCTGGCCTCCGTGGTGGCCACCATCGCCATCGGGGCCTACGGAGTCCGGTTGTCGCGCACCACCTCCGACTTCCTGGTGGCCTCACGCAGCGTCGGACCGCAATGGAATGCGGCCGCGATCTCGGGTGAATACCTCTCCGCAGCTTCATTTCTCGGAGTCGCCGGGCTCATCGCGAAATACGGGGCCGACGCGCTGTGGTATCCGGTCGGATTCACCGCGGGCTATCTGGGCGTGTTGTTGTTCGTGGCGGCGCCACTGCGCCGCTCGGGGGCCTACACCGTTCCCGACTTCGCCGAATTCCGGCTCGGCTCGGCCCGGCTGCGCAAGGTGGCCATGCTCGTCGTCGTGGTGATCTGCCTGTTCTATCTGGCCCCGCAGTACCAAGGCGCCGGGCTGGCCCTGAAAACACTTCTGGGCGTTCCGGTCTGGGTGGGCCCGCTGCTGGTCGCCGCGATCGTCATCACCAATGTGGTGGCCGGTGGCATGCGGTCGATCACGTTCGTGCAGGCGTTCCAGTACTGGCTCAAGCTCACCGCCGTCGCGGTCCCCGCGCTGGCGCTGCTCGGGTTGTTCGTCAGCGACCGCGGCGAATTGGGCGGCCCACTGCCCCCGACCGTGCAGCAGCAGACCACCGTGCAGATCGACACCGACGTCATGGTCCAGGTGATCGAACCGGCCGGCATCACCGTGACCGGTGATCTCGACGGCCGCCACGTCGAGTCGGCGAAGATCACCGCCCCCGGGCAACACACGCTCGCCGCGGGCACCACACTCACCCTGGCCGCGGGCGCGGCCACACCCGTGGTGGCGGGTACCCCGGGCACCGGCAGCGAGTGGATCGCCTCGGGCGGCGGTCTCGGCGGCAGCCATCCGCTCTACCAGGTGCTGTCCATCATCGTCGCGACGTTCCTGGGCACGATGGGCCTGCCCCATGTGCTCGTGCGCTTCTACACCAACCCGGACGGGCGGGCCGCCCGCCGGACCGCGCTCGCGGTGGTCGCGCTGCTGTCGGTGTTCTACTTCTTCCCGATCCTGCTCGGGGTGTTCTCCCGGTTGTATGTCCCGCAGCTGCTGATCACCGGAACTGCCGACGCTGCAGTGCTTTTGGCACCCGGCGCGGCGGTCGGCGGAATCGGCGGCCAACTGCTGGCCGCACTCGTGGCCGCCGGTGCGATCGCGGCATTCCTGGCCACCTCGTCCGGGCTGCTGATCAGCATCGCCGGCGCCCTGGCCACCGATGTGCTGCGCGGCCGGGTGCGCGATTTCCGGATCGCCGCGGTGGTCGGTGGGCTGATCCCGATCCCGTTGTCGCTGATGGTGTCCGGGCTGGAGTTGTCCCGCAGTGTCGGACTGGCCTTCGCCGTCGCGGCGTCCACACTGTGCCCGCTGCTGGTACTGGGCATCTGGTGGCGTGGCCTGACGGTCGTCGGTGCCGCGTGCGGGCTGGTGGTGGGTGGATGCGTGTGCGGCGGCGCGGTGCTCGTGGCGATCACCGGTGGCGTGGACGATGCCGTGCTCGGCGGGTGGCCCGCGGTGATGGTGGGCTACCCGGCGGCAGTCAGCGTGCCGATCGCCTTCCTCACGATGATCGTCGTCAGCCTGTTCACCCGGCCCACCCCCGGCGTCGCGCAGATCTTCGCGCGCATGCACGTGCCCGAGCGGCTCGGCCTGGGTGTCGAGCGCGTCCCCACGGGCTGACCGCCTGCCGCTCAGCCCCGGCGACCGACCGTTCAGCGCAACGATGGCCGAATTCGGCGTATCGCCCGCGATACCGCTCCTGTGTGACCCACCTCTCAATTAGGTTCAGTGCCCAACCGACACACAGCCAACTGTCAGGAGCGCTCGGTGCCCGAAATCGACCTTCCCGAGAGGATTGCCCCCACCGGGGAGCAGTTCCTCGCCATGCAGGCAAGCCCAGAATTCCAGGAGTTGCGTACCAGGCTGCGCCGCTTCGTCTTTCCCATGACCGCGTTCTTCCTGCTCTGGTATGCCCTCTACGTCGCTCTCGGCGCCTTCGCCCATGACTTCATGGCCATCCGGGTGTTCGGCAACATCAATGTCGGCCTGCTGATCGGGTTGGGCCAGTTCCTGACCACGTTCCTGATCACCGGCCTGTACGTGCGCTTCGCCAACAAGGAGCTCGACCCGCGCGCCACCGCCATCCGCGAAGAGCTGGAAGGTTCCCGATGACCGTCACGACGCTCGCCGCCGAGACCGTCGGCAACCCCGTTGCCAACATCGGCATCTTCAGCCTGTTCGTGGTCGTCACGATGATCGTGGTGATCAAGGCCAGCAAGCGCAACGCCACCGCCGACGAGTTCTTCACCGGCGGCCGTGGCTTCTCCGGTCCGCAGAACGGCATCGCCATCGCCGGCGACTACCTCTCGGCGGCCAGCTTCCTCGGCATCGCCGGCGCCATCGCCGTGTACGGCTACGACGGTTTCCTCTACTCCATCGGATTCCTGGTGGCCTGGCTGGTGGCCCTGCTGCTGGTGGCCGAATTACTGCGCAACACAGGAAAATTCACCATGGCCGACGTGCTGAGCTTCCGGCTCAAGCAGCGGCCGGTCCGACTCGCCGCGGCCATCTCGACGCTGACCGTGTCCCTGTTCTACCTGCTGGCGCAGATGGCCGGGGCCGGCGGCCTGGTGGCCCTGCTGCTCGACGTCAACAGCCGCGCCGGGCAGTCGATCGTGATCGCCGTCGTCGGCATCCTGATGATCGTCTACGTTGCGGTCGGCGGCATGAAGGGCACCACGTGGGTGCAGATCATCAAGGCCGTGCTGCTGATCGCCGGCGCCGCACTGATGACTGTGATGGTGCTGAGCAAGTTCGGGCTGAACTTCTCCGAGATCCTGGGCTCGGCGCAGTCGGCGATCTCCGGGGCCACCACCAAGGGTGTGTCCAGCCGTGACGTGCTGGCCCCCGGTGCGCAGTACGGCGGATCGCTCACCTCGCAGATCAACTTCATCTCGCTGGCGCTGGCGCTGGTGCTCGGCACCGCGGGCCTGCCGCACGTGCTGATGCGGTTCTACACCGTGCCGACCGCGAAAGAGGCTCGGCGGTCGGTGGTCTGGGCGATCGCGCTGATCGGTGCCTTCTACCTGTTCACCCTGGTGCTCGGTTACGGCGCGGCGGCCCTCGTCGGTCCGGACCGGATCCTCGGCGCAGCTGGTGGGGTGAATTCCGCGGCCCCGTTGCTGGCGTTCGAACTCGGCGGGGTGATCCTGCTCGGGGTCATCTCGGCGGTGGCCTTCGCGACGATTCTCGCGGTGGTGGCCGGCCTGACCATCACGGCGTCGGCGTCGTTCGCCCATGACATCTATGCCTCCGTGCTCAAGGCCCACAAGGTGACCGAGGACGAACAGGTGCGGGTCTCCCGCATCACCGCGGTCGTGCTCGGTGTGTTCGCGATCGGGCTGGGCATCCTGGCCAACGGCCAGAACGTCGCGTTCCTGGTCGCCCTGGCGTTCGCCGTCGCGGCGGCGGCCAACCTGCCGACGATCCTGTACTCGTTGTACTGGAAGCGGTTCAACACCCGCGGCACACTGTGGAGCATGTACGGCGGCTTGATCTCGACCATCGTGCTGATCGTGTTCTCCCCCGCCGTGTCGGGCAGCAAGACCGCGATGATCCCCGATGCGGACTTCGCGTACTTCCCGCTGGCCAATCCGGGCATCGTGTCGATTCCGCTGGCCTTCGCACTCGGCATCATCGGCACGCTCACCTCGCGCGACACCGGGAATGCCGAACTCAACGCCGAGATGGAGGTGCGGTCGCTGACCGGGGTGGGAGCCGAGAAGGCGGTCGCACACTAGTCGGAACAAGGGGTCGAGCGGCGCCGCTACCATTCAGCGTGCGCCGCTTTTCCTTTCCGCTCCTCGCCTACGCGTTCGCCGCGATCATGGTGGGCACCACCCTGCCCACCCCGATGTACGCGCTCTACGCCGACCACATGCATTTCGCGGTGCTGACGACGACGGTCATCTACGCCACCTACGCCGGCGGCGTGCTGTTCGCCCTGTTGGTGTTCGGCCGCTGGTCCGACGCCGTGGGCCGGCGGCCGATGTTGCTGGCCGGGGTGGCGGCGGCACTGGCCAGCGCCGTGGTGTTCCTGTTCGCCGATTCCGTGCCTCTGCTGCTGATCGGTCGGGTGCTGTCCGGATTGTCGGCCGGCCTGTTCACGGGGACTGCCACCGCCGCCGTCATCGAGGCCGCTCCGCTGGCGTGGAAGAACCGGGCCGCGGCGGTGGCGACGGTGGCCAACATCGGCGGCCTGGGCGCCGGCCCACTGCTGGCCGGTTTGCTGGTCCAGTACGCACCGCAGCCCCTTCACCTGCCGTTCCTGGTGCACATCGGACTCGCCATGCTGGCCGGGCTCGCGGTGCTGGTTGTGCCGGAGACGTCGGCGCGCACCGGCCGGATCGGTTTGCAGCGCCTGTCGGTGCCCACCGAGGTGCGGACTGTGTTCGTCATCGCGGCCCTCGCGGCCTTCGCCGGATTCGCCGTGACGGGGCTGTTCACCGCCGTCGCGCCGTCGTTCCTGTCGACGGTGATCGGCATCGGCAACCATGCGGTGGCCGGCGCGATCGCCTGCTCGATCTTCGCGGCCTCGGCCCTGACCCAGGTCGTCGCGAATCGAATGGCTGCCGGGCGGGCAGTGGCGGTCGGGTGCGGGGTGCTGATCGCGGGCATGATGATTCTGACTGCGGCACTGTATTTTTCCTCGCTGCCCGGCCTGGTCGCGGCGGCAGTGGTATCCGGCATCGGCCAGGGGATGAGTTTCAGCCGAGGCCTGGCCGCTGTCGTCGAGCGCGCTCCGGCCCAGCGTCGGGCCGAGGTCAGCTCCACGTATTTCGTCGTCGCCTATGTCGCGATCTCGCTTCCGGTGATCGGCGAGGGTCTGGCCGCTCAATCGCTGGGCCTGCGTACGGCGGGCATCACCTTCGCGGTCGCGGTCGCGGTGCTGGCCGCGCTCTGTCTGGCCGCGATCCTGGTCGCCGAGGCCCGGGGCGAATCCCGTATTTCTACCTAGGGACTACGCAGCCGCGGCACCATAGCGTTCTAGCCATGACCGTTGCTGCTGACCCAGCTGCCGAGAAGGCCTCCGCAAAAGCCCTGTTCCCGTCCCCCGCCGAGGTCGAGGCCCAGACCCCCGACGACCGGGACCGGGCCATCGACGTCATCCGGATCGCCTCGCTGATCGGTGTGGTGTTCGGCCACACCGTCATGGCCACCAGCACGATCCGCGACGACGTGTTCATCTGGAGCAACCTGCTCACGGAATCCACTGTGTTCCAGGCGCTGACCTGGGTGTTCCAGATCATGCCGCTGTTCTTCTTCGCCGGGGTCGCCGCATCCGTGCAGTCCTGGCGGCCCGGCTCATCCTGGGGTGGCTGGCTGCTCAAGCGTTGCACCCGGCTCTACCGCCCGGTGTTCTACTACCTGGCCTTCTGGACCGTGGCCCTGGCAGTGTTGCGGTTCGTACTGCCCGAGCACGTCTACGAGCCCATCGCCGGGATCTCCATCCAGCTGCTGTGGTTCCTCGGCGCCTATGTCCTGGTGTTGGCGGCAGTGCCGCTGCTGGCCCGCATCACCACGACCGCGCAGATGGCCGGAGCGATCATCGGCACCTACGCGTTCATCGCCGCCGTCGACGCGGTCCGCATCAACATGGACGGCTACGCCTCGCTGGGCTATCTGAACACCGTGGTGTGGTTGATCCCTGGCGTCTTCGGCGTCGCCTACCGCCGCAACCTGCTGTCCAGCGACGCCGCGCTCAAGCTCGGTATCGGCATGCTCGGCGTCAACCTGGCACTGCTGTACTTCGGCCCCTACGAGCTGAGCCTGGTCGGCATCGAGACCCAGCACCTGAAGAACATGACGCCGCCGTCACTGCTGCTGGCCGGTCACGCAATCATGATGTGCGCGTTCGCGATTGCCGCGGCCCCCGCCATCAACCGCTGGGCGCGCAGGCCGCGCGTGTGGTGGCTGACCGCGATCGGCAACTCCGGCGCGATGACGCTGTACCTGTGGCACATGCCGCTGCTGCTGGGCCTGCACCTGGTGTTCGACTATCTGGGCCTGGACCGCTACGACCCGTCGGCCCCCGGATTCATCGCCCTGTCGGTGCTGCAGCTGGCGTTGATGGCCGGCCTCGTCGCGATGGCGTTCGTCGCGCTGCGCCCGCTGGAGAACAACCCGCTTGCGCTGTGGGACGGCGGCACGGTGGCCGGCACCGGCGTCCGCAGCGCCGCGGTGGGCTGGCTCCTGTGCGTCGCCGGCGCGGCCACACTGACCTCGGTGGCCTGGGGCCTGAAGGATCAGGGTGTGTACTGCGTGGCGGTGATGCTCGCCGCACTCGTCGCGGCCCGGGCGCTGGCCCGCGACTGATTCATCGGCACTGCGCGGAATGCACCGAGACTGCGCACGGATCGCGATTCTGCCGAATTTCGCGATCCGTGCGCAGTCTCGGGTGAAGTGGGGTCGGGCGTTAGCCGCTCTTGCGGCGGAACTCGCGCCGGTTCTCCACCGGGCCGTGCGCCCGTGGTTGGTTACGGCCGCCGTCCTTGTGCGCCGCGCCTCCCGACGACTGCGCCTTCTTGCGCTCCAGGGCCTCCCGGAATTTGCGCTTGTTGTCGTCTTCCGGTTTGTCGTCAGCCATACGCCGCAGCGTAGCCCGACAACGACGCCGCCGTCACGCGCTTTAGCGCCGGCCCGGTGGCATCCCGTACACGTGCGTGATCGGCAACGTCAGCAGCACCCGGCGGTCGTCGACCATGGCGCGCCGGTAATCGTCCCAATCCGGGTGCTCACCGGCGATGTTGCGGTACAACGCAATAAGCCCCTCGACAGTGTCGTCGTCGGGCGCGGCGGCCGGCGGGGTCAGGATGGCGTCCCCCTCGGCTACCGCATAGGACCAACCGTCGTCGGAGCTCACATGAACGGACGCACGGGGATCCCGCCGCAGGTTGCGGGTCTTGGCCCGCGGTTCGGTGATCGACACCTGGATCTGCACCGCACGCGGATCGAAGTAGTAGGAGACATTGGACAGCTGCGGACGACCGTCCTGCTTGATCGTCGCAAGAACTCCCATCGAGTTGCCGCCGATCAAGGCCAGAAGCTTGTCGTCGAAAACCTGGCGCCCCATGAGTCGAGCGTACGTCTTTACCATCGGTTCGATGAGTGTGATTGACGGCAACAGCCTCGAGGGCGTCTCGGCAACCACCTTGTGGACCCTGAGCAATCGCGGCATCGAGGCCAAGCGGTCCGATGGTGTGATCCGCGACCCGTGGGCCGTGGCGCTGCTGGACTCCATCGACTTCGACTACCGCAAGTTCGGTCGACCGACCCAGGCCCATTCCCTGCGGGACCGCGCGTTCGACATCGAGACCCGCGACTACCTCTCGACACACCCGAAGGCCGCGGTGGTGGCGCTGGCCGAGGGGTTGCAGACCAGTTTTTGGCGGCTCGACCAGGCCGGGGTTGCCGACGAATTGACCTGGTATTCAGTCGATCTACCGCCGGTCATGGCGATCCGTGAGAAGCTGCTGCCCTCCGACGACCGGATCGTGGCGCTGGCCCAGTCCGCGCTCGATCGCAGTTGGATGGACCGGGTCGACGCCACCGACGGTGTGTTCATCACCGCCGAGGGCCTGTTGATGTATCTGGAGCCCGAGGAGGTGCGCAGCCTGATCGCCGATTGTGCGGCGCGGTTTCCCGGCGGCCAGATGATGTTCGACTCGATTCCGCACTGGGCGAGCCGGCGCACCATCAAGGGGCTGCGCCTGTCCAACCGCTACATCGCGCCGCCGATGCCGTTCGCTCTCACCGCCGACGAGGGGCTGGCCATGGCGGGGACGGGGCCGGGCGCCATCCCCGGCGTGCGGTCCGCCCGCGACGTGGCACTCCAGCCGGGACGTGGCGTGTTCAAGCTGGCTGCCGAGCCGTGGCTCGACCGGATCGGCTTCATCCACCGGATCCGCCCGTCCATCACGGTGCTGGGCTTCTGACCGGCCGGGACGATATGGCGCTACTGACCCGCCGCCTGCTGGCGGCGCTCGCAACCCTGCTGCTCGCCGCGGTCACGCCCTCCTGCGCGACGGAAACGAGAAGCTCCGAAATCGTGGTGGTCCCCGAGGTCCTCACGCTGCCCACGGTGAGTGTCACCCGGTTCCACTACCGCTCGGGCGAGCGCTCCGACACCCGGTACCCCGACCAGAACTGGGCCGACCTGTACCTGCCGTCGGGCGCGCACGCGTTCAATTCGCTGCCACTGGTGGTGCTCATCCACGGCGGCGGCTGGAAGAGCACGATGGGCGCGGGCGTGTTCGACGGTTTGGCCCGCGAACTGGCCCGCCACGGGATGGCCGTCTACAACATCGAGTACCGCCGGGTCGGATCGGGCGGCGGGTGGCCGACCACGTTCGACGACGTGGCTCGCGCCATGGACTACGTCGCCGAGATGGACCTGCAGTACCCGCAGCTGGCCGTGGACGACGCGCTCGTCGTCGGCCACAGTGCGGGCGCCCAGCTGGCGGTGTGGGCGAGTACGCGTCACGACCTGCGCGACGGCGAGGTCGGATCCCGGCCGCGTTTCCGCCCGACCCGGGTCATCTCGCTGGCCGGACCGCTCGACATGGTCTACGCCGCCAACCACGGTGACAAGCACATCGCCGCGGTGCTCGGCGGCCGTCCCGCCGAGGTGCCGCAGCGGTACGCGTCGGTCGACCCGATCCAGAACCTCGATCCGAGGGTCCCGGTGATCGCGGTCCACGGAACGCTCGACACTGTTGTGGCACCGGCCAATTCGCAGCGCTATGTCGCAGCGCTCAAGAAGCGAGGCGGCCGGGCCGGCATCGAACTGCTCCCCGGTGAGAACCACACATCGATCATGTCGCCCCGCTCCCCCGCCTTCCGCCGGGTGCTCCACCTCATCACCGCCACCTCCGAGGCCGAACTCGACCAACTGCCGGTGAAGTGACCATTAGGCTGGCACCGTGACCCGCTACATCGCATTCCTGCGAGGCGTCAACGTGGGAGGCGTCAACCTCAAGATGGCCGAGGTGGCCAAAGCCATGGAGGCAGCCGGGTTCACCGAGGTCAAGACCATTCTGGCGAGTGGAAATGTCTTGCTGGACAGCACTTCCGGTGTGGCCAAGGTCCGCAGCACGGCCGAGCGCGCCCTGCGGGACACGTTCGGTTACGAGGCGTGGGTGTTGGTGTACGACCTGGCCACCCTGCAGAAGATCTCTCAGGGTTACCCGTTCGAGCGTGAGGTCGCCGATCACCACTCGTACGTGACGTTCGTCAGCGACGCCGAAATGCTCGACGAGCTCGCGGACTTGTCCCCCGGCCGCGGCGAGAAGGTGCAACGCGGTGACGGCGTGCTCTATTGGCAGGTCCCGCGGGCCGCCACGCTGGACAGCGCGATCGGCAAGACCATGGGCAAGAAGCGCTACAAATCCTCGACGACGACGAGAAATCTGCGCACGCTGGAAAAAGTGCTGCGCTGACGCGTCAGCCGCGTGCCCGGCGCATCCACCCCAGTCCCGCACCGGTGCCGGCAGCCGGGCGGTACTCACAGCCCACCCAGCCGTCGTAACCCGTCTCGTCGATGATCGCCAGCACGTAATCGAGCGCCAGCTCTCCGCTGTCCGGCTCGTGCCGGTCGGGAACTCCGGCGATCTGCAGATGCCCGACCCGGCCGGTCGGCAGGTCCGACCGCAGCCGGACGGTGATGTCGCCCTCGGTGATCTGGCAGTGGTACAGGTCCAGTTGGACCTTGAGGTTCGGCGCCCCGATCTCACCGACGATCTGGTGCGCCTCGTCCTGCAGGCTCAGCAGGTAGCCGGGCATGTCGCGCTGGTTGATCGGTTCGATCAGCACGTCGACGCCGTGTCCCACGGCCTGCTCGGCAGCCCAGGCGAGGTTGCCGCGGTAGACCGCCAGCCGCTCGTCGCGGCCGCCTGGAGCGAGGCCCGCCATCACGTGCACCCGCGGGCAGCTCAGGGTGTCCGCGTAGTCCAGCGCGCGGCCGAACCCTTCGCGGAACTCGGCCTCGCGGCCCGGAATCGCGGCGATACCGCGTTCGCCGGCCTCGAAATCTCCGGGCGGCGCATTGAACAGAACCTGACGCAGGCCGTTGGCGTCGAGCTGCGCGCGCAGTTGCCCGGCCGGGTAGGCATACGGGAACAGGTACTCCACGGCGGTGAACCCGTCGGCCGCCGCGGCGGCGAACCGGTCGGGAAATTCGTGCTCGACGTACATCATGGAGAGATTGGCCGCAAAGCGTGGCACGGCAGGACTCCTTCCAGCTGAGCTGATCAGCGGTTGACGTCATCTTTGCGCGTGGGTTCGACGGCGTTGGCACCCCCCGGCTGAACCCGGGTACATTCGCGCGCATGACGGGTAGCTCAGACAAGGTGAGCGGCAGTGCGCTTACCGGTGTTTCCGAGACCGCACTGCTGACCCTGCAGGTGCGCGCCCACGAAGCGCGCCGCCCGGACGGCCTGATCGACGATCCGATGGCGGTGCAACTGGTCGACTCGATCGATTTCGACTTCGCCAAGTTCGGCTACACCCGCCGTCAGGACATGGCCCTGCGGTCGCTGCTGTTCGACCGGGTGACCGGCGACTACCTACGGGAGCATCCGAAGGCCACGGTGGTGGCGCTGGCCGAAGGCCTGCAGACCAGTTTCTACCGGCTCGACGCTGCCGGCCTGGGTCATCAGTTCCGTTGGCTGTCAGTCGATCTGGAGCCCATGATCGAGCTCCGCAACAAGTTGCTGCCCAAGCCGGACCGGGTGACCCAGTGCGCTCAGTCGGCCCTCGACTTCAGCTGGATGGATCATGTCGACGCGAGTGACGGCGTCTTCATCACCGCCGAGGGCCTGCTGATGTACCTGCAGCCCGAGGAGGCCATGTCGCTGATCCGCGCGTGCGCGCAACGCTTTCCGGGCGGGCAGATGCTGTTCGACCTGCCGCCGGCGTTCTTCGCCTTCCTGACCCGAAAGGGAATGCCGACCTCGACGCGCTACCGCGTGCCGCCCATGCCGTTCAGCCTGTCCCCCTCGCAGCTGGCCGACCTGGCCACCACCGTCCCCGGGGTGCGAGCGGTGCGCGATGTGCCGATGCCGCGCGGTCGCGGCAGGATCTTCAACCTCCTGCTGCAGACCTATCACCTGCCGCTGTTCGACCCCGTCCGCCCCGTGATGGGGCTACTGGAGTTCGGTTAGCACCCGAATCAGACGGTCGCGCAGGCTGTTTCCACGCGTGCCGTTCCGAACTTGAGATTCGGGTCCACTACCGGCCCGTTACGCAGCGTCCGCGCGTCGAGCGTGTAGTTCATCGTCATCTGCCACGGCCCGTCCACGCCCTGGCGGGGAATCTCGTCGATCGACCGCTGCACGTACCCGGCCGCGAAGTCCAGCAGCGGGCGGGTCTGACCAGCGGTGAACTCGGCTCGCACGGTGTCGAATCCGTTGTCGTCCATGTGCTTGAGCAGCCGGCAGAAATGCTCGCAGAGCAGTCCGACCTTGAGTGTCCACGACGAGTTGGTGTAGCCGAAGGCGAAGGCGAAGTTCGGCACTCCCGAAAGCATGATGCCCTTGTAGGCCACGGTCTCGGGAAGGTCGACCGGCTCACCGTCGACGGTGAGCGACATTCCGCCGAACAGCTGGATGTTCAATCCCGTTGCGGTGACAATGATGTCGGCGTCGAGCTCGCGACCGGACTCCAGCAGGATGCCGTTCTCGGTGAACGTCGCGATGCGGTCGGTGACCACCGAGGCGCCGCCCTCACCGAGCGCGGTGAACAGATCGCCGTCCGGCACCGCGCACAACCGCTGGTCCCACGGGTTGTAGCGGGGAGTGAAGTGTTCGTCCACCGGATAGCCGTCGGGCAGCTTGGTGGAGTTGATCCACCGGATCACCGCCCGTGCGGACTTCGGGAACTTCTGGCAGAACGTGTAGACCCCGCGCTGCTTGAGGATGTTCTTGCGCCGGGTCAGTGCATAGCCGCGCTCGTCGCCGAGCAGTCGCTTGGCGGTGTTGGCGAACTTGTCCTTGGCCGGCACCGGCATCACATACGTCGGTGAGCGCTGCAGCATCGTGACATGGGCAGCCGTGCCCGCCATCGACGGCACAAGCGTGACCGCGGTGGCACCGCTGCCGATCACGACGACCTTCTTGCCGGCGTAGTCGAGATCCTCGGGCCAGTGCTGCGGATGCACGATCTGCCCGGTGAACCGCTCGACACCGGTGAACTCCGGGGTGTAGCCCTGGTCGTAGCGGTAGTACCCGCCGCCGCAGAACAACCAGCTTGCCGAGATCTGGACGAGTTCTGGATCCGCCCCGTCACCGTCGGTCCGCTCGATGTCCACGGTCCAGGAGGCCCGGGCCGAATCCCACGCCGCGCCGAGCACCTTGTGGTGGAACCGGATGTGGCGGTCGATGCCGTTCTCGGACACCGTCTCACGCAGGTAGGCCAGGATCTTGTCCCCGGTGGCGATCGCATGCTCGTCGCGCCACGGCTTGAACTCGTAGCCGAACGTATGCAGGTCCGAGTCCGACCGAATCCCCGGATAGCGGAACAGGTCCCAGGTGCCGCCGGTCGCGCCGCGGGCCTCCAGGATCGTGTAGCTGCGCCCCGGGTGTTCGCGCTGCAGGTAGTAGGCGGCACCGATGCCGGAGATGCCGGCGCCGATGATGAGTACGTCGACGTGTTCGGTGTGGGTCATGTCTCAATGGTCGCGGCGGGCGGACGGTCGCCCAAGGTCGGAATGGCCAAACATCACCCTTCTGGTGGTGCACTTTGCACCACCGCTCTACGCTGTGGTGATGGGGTGGCCGCCACCGTCGCAGCGGGTGCAGGATCTGATCCGGCAATGCGCACAGATCGTCCTCAATCCCCGCCAGGACTGGCTCGAACAGTTCGACTCCGCAGTCCTGGCGGCCAGTCCGACCATCGCGTCCGATCCCGAGCTCGCCGCCGCGGTCGTCCGCAGCAACCACGCCAACCTGTTCTTCTGGGGCTCGGCGAACGTGCGCGATCCGGGCGCCCCGGTGCCGCCCAACACCGGACCGGAGCCGCTGAGCATCGCCCGCGAACTGGTGCGCCGCGGCGTCAACGAATTTCCCCTCGACGCATACCGGGTGGGTGAGGGCGTTGCATGGCGTCGC
The DNA here is from genome assembly GCF_048282725.1 of Mycobacterium sp. 48b. NCBI lineage: Bacteria > Bacillati > Actinomycetota > Actinomycetes > Mycobacteriales > Mycobacteriaceae > Mycobacterium > Mycobacterium sp. 48b. The sequence goes on along the minus strand of NZ_JBLVUL010000001.1, from coordinate 2,385,845 downwards.
CTCATGGAGATCGCCTTCGAGCTCACCTCCGATCCCGCCGAGCTGCACGAGATGCTGGACGTCTGCTCGCAGTCGATCAGCGCATTCGTCGACGCCACGCTGGCCGGGATCGCCGCCCAGATCGACCTGGAACGCGACGACCTGACCCGTGGCACCCACGCCGAGCGGCGCGAGACCGTCGCGCTCCTGCTCGAGGGCGCCCCGATCCCCAGGCAGCGGGCCGAGGCGCGGCTGGGACACGCGCTGACCGGAACCCACACCGCGGCGGTGATCTGGAGCGAAGACTCCGCGGGCGACCTGTCCGGATTGGACCGGGCCGCCGAGGCCTTCGGCCAGGCCTGCGGCGATCCGAGACCGTTGAGCGTGCTGGCCAGCACCGCCACCCGATGGGTGTGGGCGACCGGCAGCGTCGACGGTCTCGAGGCACTCACCCGGGAGCTGGACGGTGTCCGGATCGCCGTCGGTCCGGCCGCCGACGGCCTGGATGGCTTCCGGCGCAGTCATTTCGATGCGCTGACCACCCAGCAGATGATGGCCCGGCTGCACTCCACCCAGCAGATCGCGCGGTTCACCGACGTCGAGCTGGTCGCCCTGATCACCGCCGACCCGGACCGCGCGGCCGAGTTCGTCAGCCACAACCTGGGTGCCCTCGAGACCGCCGATGCCGAATTGCGGGAAACGGTAAGGGTATTCGTCAACGAGCAGTGCAATGCCTCACGCGCCGCGGCGCGGTTGTACCTGCATCGGAACACGCTGCTGCGCAGGCTGGCGCGCGCCGACGAACTCCTGCCCCACCCGCTCGCCGAGAACAGTGTCGCGGTCGCCGTCGCGTTGGATGTGCTGCGCTGGCACGGCAACCGGGCCGGGTGAGTCAGAGCCGGATCAGTCGAACGCGCTGTCCAGATAGCGCAGGGCGTCGTTCTTTCCGATCCCCAGTGCACGGGCGGCCTCGGCGAAGGAGTTCGCGGCCGCGGCCATCGCGGCATCCGCCGGATCGGCCCGAGCGACGAATGTGCCGTACCGCCCCCGGGTCTCCAGCACCCCCGCCGACTCCAACTCGCGATATGCCCTGGCCACGGTGTTCACCGCGAGTCCGACCTTCCCCGCCAGTTCACGCACTGTAGGCAGCCGGGTTCCCGGCGCCAGCCGCCCCTGCCTGATTCCATCGATGATCTGGATCCGGAGTTGATCGAACAACGGTTTTTCCGCGCTCGCGTCAACCAGAACCCAATCCCCCAACTCGGCCACGTGCCCAGTATCACCCAAACCGACTACGTTGGTGATGTGCAAGTGACTGTGCTGTCCGGCGCCGGGATCTCGGCGGAAAGCGGTGTGCCGACCTTCCGCGACGTCGAGACGGGTCTGTGGGCACAGGTGGACCCGTACGAGATCTCCAGCATCGAAGGCTGGCAGCGGCATCCCGAGAAGGTCTGGGCCTGGTACCTGTGGCGCCATTACATGATGGCCCACGTGCAGCCCAACGACGGACATCGCGCCGTGGCCGCCTGGCAGGACTTCGCCGATGTCCACGTCGTCACCCAGAACGTCGACAACCTGCACGAGCGAGCCGGCAGCACGAACGTCTACCACCTGCACGGCAACTTGTTCGAGTTCCGTTGCGATGCTTGCGGTTCCCGATTCGAGGGGACCCTGCCCGAGATGCCCGAACCGGTCGAGACCATCGAACCCCCGGTATGCCCGTGCGGCGGTCTGATCCGGCCGAGTGTCGTGTGGTTCGGCGAGCCGCTACCCGACGACGCCTGGCAGCGATCGGTACAGGCGGTGAGCAACGCCGATGTGGTGATCGTGGTGGGCACCAGCTCGATCGTCTATCCCGCAGCCGGTCTGCCCGAAGCCGCCGTCGCCGCTGGCACCGTGGTGATCGAGGTCAATCCGGAGCGCACCCCGCTGTCCGACAGCGCGACCATCTCGTTGCGCGAGACCGCCGCCGGTTCCCTGCCGAACCTGCTGCAGCGACTGCCTACCCTGCTGGGGTCTAGGCAGGCCTGATCCAGGTGGCCCGCAGTTCGTCGGCGGCGGCACGTAACGCGGCCACCACGGCTTGCACGGGATCAGTAGGATCCGGGTCGGTCAGCACCACAGTCTGGCGGCCCAGCCAGTTCGGATCCTCGACGGTCACCACCGTCACACCGGCCGGCACCGACGGTGCGGCAAGCGCAGGAAGCAGGCAGACGCCTAGCCCGGCAGCCACCAGCCCGAGCCGAGCCGGCCAACTGCGCACCCGATAGCGGATCAGCGGGTCGATCAGCGTCGGCCAGGCCGCGAACTGCGGATCACCCGGGGTGCCCGTGCCGGCGATCCATGCCTCGTCGACCAGGTCGCGCACCGACACCTCCGGGCGCGACGCCAGCCGGTGGTCATGTGCGACGGCCACACAGAGATCCCCGATGGAGACCGGATGCCGCCGCAACCCCTCGAGGTCGTAATCCGGCAGCCCGGCACCGATCCCGATCACCGCCACGCCGAGACGTCCTGCGCGCAGATCGCGGAGCAGCCCGGGGGTGGATTCTTCGGTCAGTGTCACGACCAGCCCCGGATGGGCAACGGAGAGATGCGCGACCGCACCGGGGATCAACGCGGACATGGCTGCCGGGAACGCGCCCAGCGCCACCTTGCCGGCGAGCCGGTCGCCCAGTGCGTCGAGGTCGCGGTGCAGGACCGCGACCTCGCCGAGGATGCGGGCGGCGTGCTCGGCGATAACTGCGCCGGCGGGTGTGACACTGACCCCGCGGACCTCCCGCACGAACAGCGCGTACCCGGCCGCGGACTCCATCGCCGCGACCTGCCGGGAGATCGCGGGTTGGGTGAATCCCAGTGAATGTGCCGCAGCTGTAAAAGATCCCAACAACGCCACCTCGCGGCAGACCCGCAGGCCCTCCAAAGTGATGCCGGTCATGCCTCACCGTACCCATAACGATCAGTTATGGGTATTCATCGAAACCGTCATAGACGGCATGGATTGGGTAGCTGCCGCTCGTGGTTGCAATCGAGGTGAACACCGAAGGAAGGACTGACATGAACAAGACCTGGTTCATCACCGGAGCTTCCCGGGGGATGGGGCGCGAACTCGTCGAACAACTGCTGGAACGCGGCGACCGGGTGGCGGCCACCCTTCGCCGCCCCGACCAACTCGACGATCTGGCCCGGCAGCACGGAGATCGCCTCTGGCGGCGTGCGCTCGACGTCACCGACACTGCTGCGCTGCGCGACGTGGTGGCCGAGGCGTTCGGCGCACATGACCGGATCGACGTCGTGGTTTCCAATGCCGGCTACGGGGTGTTCGCCCCCGCCGAGGACCTCGACGACGATCAGATCGACCAGATCGTCGCGACGAACCTGACCGGTTCGGTTCAGCTGGCCAGGGCGGTCATACCGCACCTGCGAAAGCAGCACGGCGGACTGCTGATGCAGATGTCGAGCATGGGCGGGCACCTCACGTTCCCCGGCTTCTCGCTGTACCACCTGACCAAATGGGGCATCGAAGGGTTCTACGACGCATTGTCGACCGAGATCGAAGCGTTCGGCATCCACACCACACTCATCGAACCCGGCGTGGTGCGCACCGGATTCTTCGATGCCGCAACCCGAGTCGCACCCAGCACGCCCTACCGGGGCGGGCCGGCCGACCGGGCACCGCTGACAGTCGAGGAAATGCCGGTCAGCCCTGAGCGCACGGTCGCCGCGATCCTGCGGGCCGCCGACTCCGATGCACCGCCGCGGCGCCTGGTGCTGGGCTCCGACGCGTGGGCGCTGATGACCGAGGCACTCACGCTGCGGTTGACCGAGGTATCCGCGCAGCGAGACAACGCCGCCTCGGCTGACTTCGAACCCGCCTCGCCGTCCCTAACGTCCGTGGTCAGTACACCTAGGCCGGCCTGACCGCCCGCCCGATGGCGAACTCCGTCACCGGCAGCGGCACCCAGGCCGGCATCGCCAGTTCACGGTGAGCGTCGGCCACCGCGAATCCGCTGTCGGCGATCGCCTGTTCGGTGTACCGGTGGGTGTGGCAGTTTCCGAACAGCCGCGGCCACACGGTTGCGTCGGCCACGCGTTGCATCCCGCCCCGCCAACCGGTGCCGGCGACATGCTCCAGGTAACGCAGCTCCCCGCCCGGGCGGAGTACCGAAAGTAGCTGCCGCAGAACAGTATCCGGCTGATCGATGGAGCACAGTACCAACGAGCAGACCACCGCGTCGAACGGTTCGGCGCTGCTGAACTTCTCGGCGGTGTCACTGGTGACGGTCACCGGCACCGGAGCCGTCGCCGCCGCGTTGCGGGCCACCTCGGCCAGGTGGCGCTCGGGCTCGATGGCGACCACCTCCGTCACCGTCGAGGGATAGAAGGCGAAGTTCGTCCCGGTGCCCGCACCGACCTCCAGAACCCGACCGCTCAGACCGGCGAGGTTCTCGGCGCGCAGCCGGCGCAGGGCCTTCGGCTCCGAACTCGACAACGTCTTCCAGATCCGCGCGAAAAATGGGTTGTCGACGGTCTTGTCAGTCACGGTCTTCCTCCGTCGGCGTATTCACTGGCGAATCCCTTCAGCCGGGCGATGGTCTCCATCGGCTCGAGGTCGGTTCCGATGATCCCCGAGACGATCTGACCGGTACAGACCGCACGCAGCACGCGATCGGTGAACTCCTCGACATCTCCCCACGGCAGATACGGCTTGCAGATCAGGATCGCGGCCACCCCGTGCGCGGCCGTCCACAGTTCCAGGGCGAGCGTCGTGGCGTCCCCGGGCGGGTAGATCCCCTCGGCGATCAGCGCCTCCATCGCAGCACGCATGTGCTGGAACGCCGAACTGTTGAGCGCGGTGTCGACGTCACTGCCGGGCCTCCCCTCGCCCATGGTGGCCAGCCGGTACAGCTCCGGAGTACGCCTGGCGAAGTTCACATAGGCATGCCCCTGGGCGCGGAGCACCTCGATGGTGGACGTCTGGTCGGCAGCGACGCGCTGCATCTCCTCGTCGAGTTTCTCGAAATACCGTGAGCACACCGCGTCCAGGAGCGCGTCCTTGTCCGCGAAGTGCAGGTAGATCGACGGCGGCGTGACCCCGACCCGCTGGGCCACCGACCGGATCGACACCGCCTTGGCGTGACCGGTTTCCAACAACAATTCGGTTGTGGCATCGAGGATCTCATCACGCAGCAACTCACCGGAACCACGGGGCGCGCGGCGTCGTTTACGCGATTGGATCATCGCGCTAACCGGCGTCCGTCATTCCGGCCCCGGCCCGTTCGCGATTCCCGTCGCCGCCGGGAACCTCGTCGGGCCCGTTAGGGTCCGGCTCGGCCGGACCTGACTCGCTGATCCCGAACCGCTGGTGCAGCCGGGCCAGGGGCGCCGGTGCCCACCAGTTCCACTGCCCCATCAGATGCATGAACGCCGGCACCAGCAGCATGCGCACCAACGTGGCGTCGACCAGGACCGCGATGGTCAGGCCCAGGCCGAACATCCGCATGAAGGCCACCTGCGCGGCGATCAGCGCCGCGAACGAGATCGACATCAGCAGCGCAGCGGCGGTCACCACCCGGCCGGTGCGGGCCAGGCCGAGCGCCACGCTCTCGTCATTGCGGACGCGAGGAGCAAGATCGGTACCATCTTTGCGGGTCTGTCCGGATTCGAGCCAGTACTCGCGAATTCGGGACACCAGGAACACCTCGTAGTCCATCGACAACCCGAATGCGATGCAGAACAACAACACCGGCAAGTTGGCCACCAAGGTGCCCGTCGGTGTGGTGCCCAGTGCGCCCAGGTGCCCGTCCTGGAAGATCCAGACCAGCGCACCGAACGCCGCCGAGAGCGACAACACGTTGAGCACCAAGGCTTTCAGTGGCAGTATCACGCTGCCGGTGAGCAGGAACAGCAGCACGAAGGTGATGGCGGCGATGATCCCGAGCACCATCGGCAGGCGCGAGGTGATGGCCTCCGAGCTGTCCCGGTTGACCTGTGCGATGCCGGTGAACTTCGTCTCGGTAGGCGCGGGCACGGCGTGCAGTGCGTCGAGTTGAGTCTCGGAGGCGTCACTGAACAACGGCACGTTGCTGCCGATCGTCAGATACGCACTGCCGTCAGCGATTCCGGTTCCCGAGGTCGGCGGGCCGACCCGGCGACCGGCGACGAAGGTGCCCCCGGGCGCGGACACCGAGACCCCCTCAGTGGCGCGCGAGAGATCGCCCGCGTAGCGGTCGATCTCGGCCGGTTTCAATCCGGAGACGTCGGGCAGCACGACGGTGACGGCGGTCGAGGAGTCGACGGCGAAATCGTTGCGCAGCTCGTCGCCGACCTGGCGGGCCGACGCCGACGAGGGCAGCACGCGGTCGTCGGGGAAGCCCCACTTGATGCCGAGGAAGGGAGCGCCCAGCAGGAGCAGCAGCGCGATCACCGCGAGTCCGACCGGGACCGAACGACGCATGACGCGCTTGGTCATGCGGTACCAGAAGGTCTGCTCGACCGGCTTGGCGACGGGCTCGGGCCGGCCCAGGATTCGGCGGATGAAGCGGCGCACGTCGTAGGCGTCCAGTCGGTCACCGAGCAATGCGATGGCTGCCGGGGCCACCACGATGGCCGCGAACGCCGCCAGCCCCACCACCGCGATGCCCGCGTAGGCGAACGACTTGAGGAAGTACATCGGGAACAGCACCATCGCCACCATCGACAGCGCCACCGTCATCGCCGAGAACAGCACCGTGCGTCCGGCCGTGACCATGGTGCGCACCAGCGCGCGATCCGGGTCGACGCCGTCGGCGAGTTCGTCGCGGTAACGGCTGACGATCAACAGGGTGTAATCGATGGCCAGTGCGAGCCCCATCGCGACGGTGAGGTTGAGCGCGAATATCGACACGTCGGTGACCATCGTGAACCCGCGCAGCACCGCCAGCGATCCGAGGATCGCGAAGCCGCCGACCGCGAGGGGCAGCGCGGCGGCGAGCAGTCCGCCGAACACCCACACCAGCACGACGAAGCTCAGCGGGATCGCGATGGACTCCATCATCAAGAGGTCTTTTTCGCTCTGCCCGTTGATCTGGACATAGATCATCGCCTCGCCGCCGGCCCGTACCGTGACGCCGTCACGGTCGTGCACCAGGCGGTCGGTGAGCTCCTTGGCATGCTTCTGCGCACCGCTCTCACCGCCGGTGATCCCGGCCAGGATGAGCCCGGTCTTGCCGTCCTTGCTGATGAGCGTGGCCGCCGCGGGTGCGGGCACGGTCCAGGTCGAGCTGACCTCGGTCACATATGGCGAAGCTTTGAGTTGGGCGGCGATGTCCGTTCCCACGGCCCTGGCCGCAGGACTGTTGGCCCCGGCGGCCGATTCATCGGTGACGCTGATGACCAGCTGCATGTCACCGCGGGCGAACTTGTCCGACAGCAGCTGCGTGGCCTGCGCCGACTCCGAGGTCGGATCCTGGAATCCGCCGGCCGACAGGCTCTTGGCGACCGGAATGCCGAAGATGCCCGCCGCCACCATGGCCAGCGCGGCCACCACGAGCACACGGCGCGGTGCGGCGATGGCCAGATGGGCGATTCGGTGCAGCACGTGGTGTCCTTCCCCCGATGAGTATCACCGTTAAGTTAACAGCGGTAAGTTTCCACCGTCAACGTGGGTCCCGCCCTACACACGGGCGCAGGCACCGAAGGGTTCACTGCCGGGCACGCCGCGATGAATTCCGGCGTCGCAATCCGTCTAATTGGGCATGGCCAACACCACCGTCGCCGAAACCGCGACCACCCGCATGACCGACACCGGATTGCTCATCCTGCGCATCGCCACCGGCGCGACGATGCTGCAGGCCGGCCTGATCAAGGCATTCGACTTCGGCACCGCCGTGGGATTCATGGAGACCGCCGGCTGGCGGCTGCCCGGGTTCGGCACGTTCATGGTCACCGCAGCCGAAACCCTCGGCGGCATCGGCCTGCTGTTCGGGGTCCTCACGCCGCTGGCCGCGTGCGCGGTGATCGGTGCAATGGTCGACGCCTGGGCCGTGAACGTGTCGACGGACGCGTTCTGGTCGCAGCCGTTCAACGTCCCGTTCCTGGTCGCATTCGGCGCCGCGGCCCTGTTGTTCACCGGCGCAGGCGCGTTCTCGGTCGACGACCGCGTATTCGGCCGCTCGCGCGTGTCCGGCCGGGCTGCGCTGGGACTGGTGGCGCTCGGAATCGTCGTCGCCGTGGTGACCTGGATCGCGCTGAACGGCACGAACCCCATCCACGTCACGAAGCCGGCCGCCTGAGCCCGTGTCCGCGCTTGATGGGCCTGCTTCGTCGGTTTCCACACCAGGGCTGCGTCCAGCCTGCTCAAGCGACCCTGGAGCAGAAACCGGCGCACCCGCGCGACACCGGCGCCATGGCCAGGGACGTCGATTTCCACACCAGGGCTGCGCCAGCCTGCTGAGGCGACCCTGCGGTAGAAATCGGCGCAATCATTGCGCACCCACACCCCGCCGGCGGGCTACTCGTCAGAAACCTACCCAAAAGTAGGATTGCCACCATTTTCCGAACCGTGACTCAAAGATTCCTTAATGGTGACCCATACGCTCAGTGTCATGTGGATCGACGACACCAGTGCCGATGTCATCAAGGTTGACTTCGAGGCTCTCTACCACGGCGATGTCCTGGTCGAGGGTGAGACCTCCGAGCAGTTTGACGACTACCAAGAACTGCCCACCGCAGTATGAGAAAACGCGCGCCTCGCGGCGCGCGTTTCCCATCTTGAGTTTGCCGTAATTTGCCCTGTCAAGGGCCGCAGTCCTCGCCTCAGGCGAGGACTGCTTCTTCTCCGGCTCGGGTTCACCCGCGCCGACCATGTTCGCCAGGCGCCCACTGATCAGCTCCTCGGCCTCCGACACCATCCGCGAGACGAGTTCGCCACAGGTGGGGATGTCGTTGATCAGGCCCATCGAGGTTCCGACCGACCAGATGCCTGCGTCGAGATCACCGATCTCATAGACCTTCACGCCGCGTTTGCCGGCCACCAGATCCTTGACGTCCTCGAACTGGCCGCCGTCCTTGAGGATCTGCACCACCTCACGGGAGACGGTGTTGCTCGCGACGCGGGCGGTGTTGCCCAGGCTGCGGAAGATCAGCTCGGTGTCGAGCTCGGTGCCCGCCACGATGGCTTCCTTGACCTTCTGATGGATCGCCGATTCCGCGGTGCACATGAACCGCGAGCCCATGTTGATGCCGTCGGCACCCAGCGCCAGCGCGGCCACCAGACCGCGTGCGTCGGCGAAACCGCCCGAGGCGATCATCGGGATGTCGATCTTGGCCGACGCCGCCGGGATGAGCACCAGGCCCGGGATGTCGTCTTCGCCGGGGTGACCGGCGCACTCGAACCCGTCGATGCTGATGCCGTCCACACCCAGGCTCTGCGCCTTGACCGCGTGGCGCACCGAGGTGCACTTGTGCAGCACCTTGATGCCGTTGGCGTGGAACATCGGCAGGTGCGGCGCCGGGTTGGAGCCGGCGGTCTCGACGATCTTGATACCGGAGTCGACGATCACCTGGCGGTACTCGTCATATGGCGGCGGGTTGATCGTCGGCAGGATGGTCAGGTTCACACCGAACGGCTTGTCGGTGAGCTCACGACACCGCTCGATCTCTTTGGCCAGATCGGCCGGAGTCGGCTGGGTGAGCGCGGTGATGAACCCCAGCGCACCCGCATTCGCCACGGCCGCCACGAGTTCGGCACGGCCGACCCACTGCATGCCACCCTGCACGATGGGGTGCTCGACCCCGAACGTCTCGGTGAACTTCGTCTTCAATGCCATATCAGTCCTAACTACCTGGGAGCCATACGGATAGCGCCGTCGAGGCGGATGACCTCGCCGTTGAGCATCGGGTTCTCGATGATGTGCACCGCCAGGGCGCCGTACTCATCGGGATCGCCGAGTCGTGCCGGGTGCGGCACCTGCTGGCCCAGCGACTTCTGCGCCTCCTCGGGCAGCGAACCCAGCAGCGGGGTCTTGAACAGACCCGGCGCGATGGTGCACACCCGGATCAGCTCACGCGACAGGTCCCGCGCGATCGGCAGGGTCATGCCGACCACGCCGCCCTTGGACGCCGAGTAGGCGGCCTGCCCGATCTGCCCGTCGAACGCCGCCACCGAGGCGGTGTTGACGATGACGCCGCGCTCCTCATTCTTGAGAGGCTCCGTCTTGGCGATGCGCTCAGCGGCCAGCCGGATCACGTTGAACGTGCCGATCAGGTTGACCTCCACCACCTTGCGGAACCCGTCCAGCGGGAACGCACCGTTCTTGCTCAGGGTCTTGATCGCGTTGCCGATGCCGGCACAGTTGACGTTGATGCGCACCGGGCCAAGCGATTCGGCGACATCGAGCGCCTCGGACACACCGGCCTCGTCGGTGACATCGGTGCCCACGAACCTGGCCCGATCACCCAGTTCGGCCACGACCTCTTCACCCTTGAGGTCGATCACGACCACCTGAGCACCCGCATCCAGCAGGCGCTTGGTGGTGGCCAATCCCAGGCCCGAAGCACCGCCGGTGACGACGGCTACCGCGTCTTTGATCTCCACTTACCGCATTCCTTTCCGGCCGGCATGGCGCCGACCCCTTTGGTCGAACCAAAAAGTGGTTGAACTAAACCCAGTCCCGCAGAACGGCTTCGGTGTCGGCTCCGCGCGGGCCCGGCGGTGTCGGCACCGCGGGGATGCTGCGGGAGAACCGTGGTGCCGGCATCGGTTGCAGGTGGCCGCCTTCGTCGAAGAACGTGTTCCGCTCGGCGATGTGCGGCTCGGTGAGGACCTCGGCGAAGGACAGCACCGGAGCCGCGCACGCATCGGTACCGGCGAACACCTTGGCCCAGTGGTCACGGTCGTGCGCGGCGAATGCCTTGGTGAACGCCTCGCGCAGCTCGGGCCAACGGGCCATGTCGTTCTGGTCCGGAAGATCGGCATCGTCCAGACCCAGGCCCTTGAGCAGCTCGGCGTAGAACTGCGGCTCGATCGCCCCGATCGACATGTAGCGGCCGTCGGAGGTCTCGTAGGTGTCGTAGTACGGCGCGCCGGTGTCGAGCATGTTGGTGCCGCGCTCGTCGGACCACAGGCCCTGGCTACGGAAGCTCCACATCATCTGCATCAGCACGGACGAGCCGTCGATCATCGCGGCGTCGATCACCTGCCCCTTGCCCGAGGTCTGCCGCTCGAACAGCGCCGAGAGGATGCCGACGAGCAGGAACATCGACCCACCGCCGAAATCACCGGCAAGGTTCAGCGGCGGGACGGGCCGCTCACCCGCGCGACCCACCGCGTGCAGCAGGCCGTTCAGCGAGATGTAGTTGATGTCGTGACCGGCCTGCAGGGCCCGCGGGCCCTCCTGGCCCCACCCCGTCATCCGGGCATAGATCAGCCGTTCGTTGAGCTTGGCGCAGTCTTCAGGCCCCAGACCCAACCGCTCGGTGACACCGGGACGGAAACCCTCGATCAACACGTCGGCCTTCTCGATGAGCTTGAGCACCAGCGCGCGGCCCTCGTCGCTCTTCATATCCGCGGCCACCGACCGGCGGTTACGCAGCATGGTGTCGGCGCTGGGCGTACCGGTGCCCTTGCCCGGCCGCTCGATCCGCACGACGTCGGCACCCAGATCACCGAGAATCATCGCCGCGTGCGGGCCCGGGCCGATACCGGCCAACTCCACAACGCGCAAACCTTGCAGTGGTCCTGCCATGCTCTTCCGCCCTTCGCGTGTTAGGCCTTGGTTGACCGGTGACATAGCTTACTTGTATAACCTTCTCGAGCGGCATGGCCATAGCCGGCCCCGCCCGGACCGGGCCACTGGCCCGTCAGACTTAAGGTGCATAGATGACCGTGACCCGCGAGTACCCCGACGTCAAAGACGTATCCGTCACCCTTGAGGGCGGCGTGTTGTCGGTGACGCTCAACCGACCCGACAGCCTCAATTCGCTGACCCAGGACATGCTCGTGGCGATCGCCGATGCCATGGATCTGGCGGCCACCGACCCGGGCGTGCGGGTCGTGCGCCTGGGCGGAGCGGGCCGCGGATTCAGCTCCGGCGCCGGCATCAGTGAGGAAGACCAGAACGCCAAGAGCCACGACGCCGCAGGCGTGCTCGACGCCGCCAACCGCGCCGTCGCATCCATCGTGGGGCTGCCCAAGCCGGTCGTGGCCGTGGTGCAGGGACCGGCCGCCGGCGTCGGGGTGTCACTGGCACTGGCGTGCGACGTCGTGCTGGCCTCGGAGGCGGCCTTCTTCCTGCTGGCCTTCACCAAGATCGGGTTGATGCCCGACGGCGGTGCATCGGCTCTCGTCGCCGCGAACATCGGCCGCATCCGCGCCATGCGCCTGGCACTGCTGGCCGACCGCCTCACCGCTACCGACGCCTACGACTGGGGTCTGATCAGCGCCGTGTACCCGGCCGACGAATTCGACGCCGCGGTGGACAAGATCATCGCCAAGCTGCGCTCGGGTCCGGCGGTGGCCCTGCGCGAGACCAAGCAGGCCGTCAACGCCGCCACGCTCACCGAGCTCGAGGGCGCGTTCGCCCGCGAGCGCAAGGGCCAGCTGCAGCTGCTGGTGTCCGACGATTTCCGCGAGGGCACCAAGGCATTCCAGCAGAACCGGCGCCCGGAGTTCACCCAGCAGTAAGCGGCCGCCGGCCTCACGCCGGCGAAAATCGTTGGACTCGGCCCACTCCGGGTGGGCACCATCGAATGTTGTGAGCATGCAGCACGACATCCAGACGCCGGTCGGTCAGACCGGCGGCTGGCGTGTGCTCGCCCCCTTCCGCGTCCGCGAATACCGATTGCTGATCGCCGCGGTCACGTTGTCGATCTTCGCCGAGGGCATGTGGTCGGTGGTGATGGCGTTGCAGGTCATCGCGATAGACAACGACCCGGCCTCCCTGTCACTCGTCGCCACCTGCCTCGGCGTCGGCCTGGTGGCATTCGTTCTCGTCGGCGGGATCACCGCCGACCGGATCAACCAGCGCACGATCATCATCGCGGTGGAGACGGTGAACCTGGTGACGGTCACGACCGTCGCGATGCTCGGGCTGCTCGATGTTCTCAAGATCTGGCATCTGGCCGTCGCGGCAGGCATTCTCGGTATTGCCGCAGCGTTCTTCTTCCCTGCCTACAGCGCTCTGCTCCCCCGCATCCTGCCTGCGGAACAACTGTTGGCGGCCAACGGCGTCGAGGGTGTGGTGCGCCCGGTCTTCCAGCGCTCGGTCGGGCCTGCGGTGGCCGGCATGGTGATCGCCGCGACCTTCCCTTCCCTGGGCGCGATCGTCGTGGCGGTCCTGTTCGGCGCCGGTCTGGTGCTACTGGTGGCCACCCGGCCCACCACGAATTCGATTGCGGCACAGGACGGTGGCGGCGAGCGCCCCCACGTATTGCGTGATCTACGTGAAGGTTTCGCTTTCATGGTGCGCACCCCGTGGCTGCTGTGGACGTTGCTGTTCGCCAGCATGTTCGTGCTCGTCGTACTCGGACCGATCGAGGTACTGCTGCCGTTCATCGCCCAGGACCGCTTCGCCGACGGCGCCCGGGCGTACGGATTCATCCTGGCGTTCTTCGGATTCGGCAGCGCACTCGGCGCGTTGACGGTGTCATCCCGCCGGATGCCGCGGCGCTACCTGACCACGATGATGCTGATGTGGGGGCTGGGTTCGGTGCCGCTGGTGGTCGTCGGCTTCACCTCGTCGTTCCCGTTGATGGCGTTCGCTACCTTCTGTATCGGCGTCACCGACGGTGCGGGGATGGTGATCTGGGGAACGCTGCTGCAGCGCCGGGTCCCGACGGAGATGCTGGGCCGGGTATCGAGCCTGGACTTCTTCGTGTCGCTGGCCTTCATGCCGCTGTCGTTCGCGATCGTCGGCCCACTGTCGAAGGTGGTCTCGATGGAGTCCATCTTCCTGGTCGCCGGGCTGCTGCCGGCCGTGCTGGCCGCGGTGGCCGTGACGGCGGCGCGGATGCCGAGGGATGAACTGGCGCATCCGTTGCGCTAGACACCGAAGATCGGTGGCAGTGCCAGCACCATGATCAGGCCCCAGAAGAAGTGGGTCAGCATGGGCGCCAGCACGCCACCGGTCATCCGGCGCTCGTAGGCGCAGACCGCACCGAGCAGGATCGCGGCGAACCCGAGCATCGGATTGCCGGACGCCATCACCGCGGCCATGTAGATCACCGTCGAGATCGTCGCCGGGTAGTGGTCACCCAGTGCGGTGTACAACGCGCCACGAAAGAACAGCTCCTCGGCAATTCCGGTGATCAGCGTGATCAGCACGACCGCGACCAGTGCGCCGTGGTTCGCGAATTCCAGTACCGCAGTGACATATTCGCGTACCCCGGGAATCAGCCGGGCGACCAGCCCGCCCAGCACGAACACGAGGCCGAGGCCCACGCCGACGACACTGCCCAGCAGCACCGGCCGATACGCGCTGCCCAGGCGCAGTGGTCCGGACACCACCGCGCCCACACTCCACGCCGCAGCAAGCGCCAGAGTCAGCCAGTAGAACGAACTTCCGCCGGGCTCGGACCCGAGGGAGACGGCCTGCAACGCGGCTCCGGCCAGCAGGGTCACGCCGACCACGACTCGCCTGCGCAGCCCCTCGTCCGGGGCCTGCCGATCGGTGGTTGTCGTCATCGGCCCGGCATCACGCTCCGCTCGGGACCAGCCTGGCCACCACGTCGAGACCTGAGCGAAGCACCGCCGCCAGCGGTCCCGGGATCGGGGGAATCATCCCGAGCACAGGCCGGACGAAGCCGGGGGTGAGCTGCCGGATCCGTGCGGCGTCACCGCCGGCCCACTCGGGATCGGTGTCGGCCAGGTGGTGGGGATCGGCCAGCGAACTGACCGGCCGCCGCTCGGCCGGCAGGTCATCGGGTCCGACGGCCCGGCGGATCGCCTCGTCGACGCCGAGCAGTCCGCCCGGGGGATCCGGCACGACGGTGCGGATGCCCTCACGCGCGGCACTCATCGGGTGGTCGAGCGAGGTGATCAAATCCGTTGCCAGACCGTCGGGAATCGGCAGGGCAGCTGCCGACACACGGGCCGTCGCCCCGGCTGACGGCCCACCGATCGGGACGGTCAGTCGGCGCCTGCTCGTCAGCCGGGCATAGGTCGCCACCAGCTCACGATAGGTCGTGACGTCCGGTCCGCAGATGTCGTAGTCGCCGGCGGGCACCCGACCCGATTCACCGGCAGCCACGAGGTAATGCAGTACGTCGCGGATCGAGATCGGGTCGATCCGGTTGGACATCCAGGCCGGCGCAGGCAGGACCGGGAACCGGTCGGCCACGTAGCGCAGAATCTCGAACGACGTCGACCCCGCGCCGATGATCAAGGCGGCGCCCAGCCACACCACCTCCGGCCCGCCGTCGACGCGCAGCGCCTGAGCTACTTCCGCCCGGCCTGCGAGATGGTCCGACAGGCTGTGGGAATCCGGCAGGAACCCGCCGAGATACACGATCCGTTCGACACCGGCCGCCTGGGCCGCAGCGGCGACGTTGGCGGCGGCCCGGGTGTCGGCTTTCCGGAAGCCGGACTCCCCTATGCCGTGGGCCAGGTAGTAGACCAGATCGACCGGGCCGATCTGCTCGAACGCGGCGTTGGTGGACAGCGGGTCGTCGGCATCGAGCTGCACCGTGGTGACGTCATGGAACCAGCCGTAGTCGGCGAGCTTGTCGAGGCTGCGCCCGGCCGCCACCACGCGGTGCCCGGCCGTCAACAGCACACTCACCAGACGCGAACCGACGTAGCCGCTCGCACCGATCACCAGAATCCGTTTACTCGCCGTATCAGTCACGCGCCGGTTAGTACCCGGCTTGGCGCGGCCGCAATCGTCGGGCAGGTCACTCCGCGTCGCGGTGCAACCCCGTGAGATGCGTGTAGGCCGCCGCGTTGAGCTGATTGTGACCAATCTCGTCATCGCTGAGCTCGCGACGCACCTTGGCAGGCACGCCGGCGACCAGTGACCGCGGCGGCACGACCATGCCCTGGGGCACCACCGCACCGGCGGCGACCAGTGACCCGGCGCCGATCACCGCCCCGTTGAGCACCACCGCGCCCATCCCGACCAGGCTGTCCTGCTCGACGGTGCAGCCGTGCAGCACCACGTTGTGACCCACCGTCACGCCGGTGGCGATCCGGCACGGGAAACCCGGGTCGACGTGGACGGTCACCCCGTCCTGGATGTTGCTGCCCTCACCGACCTCGATGGGCTCGACCTCGGCGCGCAGCGTGGCGCCGTACCAGACGCTGGCACCGGCGGCCAGCGAAACCTGGCCGATCACACTGGCATTGGGAGCAACCCAGGCGTCCGGGTCGATCTGCGGGGTGTGACCGGCGACGGAGACGATCAGCGGCTCAGGCATGCCGGTCATCGTAAAGGGCCGACCCGCCGCCTCAGGCGCCCTGGTAGACCTTGCGGTAGCTCGACGGCGACATGCCGACCCCGCGCCTCAGATGGTGGCGCAGGTTGCCCGCGGTGCCCAGGCCCGAACGGCGGGCCACCTCGTCGACCGACAGGTCCGCCGATTCCAGCAGTTCGCGGGCCAGGTCCAGCCTGCGGCTGCGGATCCAGGCGCCCGGGGCCTGCCCGGTCTCCTCGCGGAAGCGACGGTTGAAGGTGCGGGCGCTCATGTGGGCGTGGGCGGCCAGCCGGGTCACGGTGAGTTCCTCGTCGAGGTGCCCCAGCGCCCAGTCGCGGGTGCCCGCGGTCGAAGCGTGATCGGTGACGCTGAACCCGTGGTCGATGAACTGTGCCTGCCCGCCTTCGCGCCAGGGCGGCACCACGCAGTAGCGGGCCACCGCATTGGCGACCTGGGCGCCGTGGTCGGAGCGAATGATGTGCAGGCACAAGTCGATTCCGGCGGCCAGGCCCGCCGAGGTGAGCACGTCGCCGTCGTCGACGAACAGGATGTCCTCGTCGAGGCGGACGCCGGGGTGCAACCGGCGCATGTCCGCGGCGAATCGCCAGTGTGTGGTGGCCGCCCGGCCGTCCAGCAGGCCCGCGGCGGCCAGGACGAAGGCGCCGGTGCAGATCGACACCAGCCGGGTGCCGGGACGGATCCGCGACAGGGCCGCACTCACGTCGGCGCCCAGCACTCCGTCGGCCCGCGCGGGCGCGTACCTGGTGCCCGGGATCACCACGGTGTCGGCCGAGTCCAGCGCGTCGGCTCCTGCGGCGGGCACCATCGCGAAGCCGGTCGTCGACGGCACCGGATCGGTGGTGAGCCCACACGTCACGACGTCGTAGAGCGGGTTGCCTTCGCTGTCGGTGGCGTTGGAGAACAGCAGCGGCGCGATGGTGGCGTCGAAACCGACCACCGGGGCCAGTAGTAGGACGGCGACGCGGTGCACGACGCCAGTGTGGCACGTTTTTGATGATTGCTGTCGTTTATGCCACTGGTACCCGGGGCCGTCCTCGGCAACAGTGATCGGGTGACTCGAAACCTGCACTGGGCCTGGGTGGTCGCCGCGGTGAGCTTCGTGGCGATTCTGGGTGCGGCCGGGTTCCGGTCCATCCCGGGCGTGATGATGAATCCGCTGCACCATGAGTTCGGCTGGTCGCACGGCACGGTCGGGCTGGCGATGTCGGTGAACATGATGTTGTACGGGCTCACCGCGCCGTTCGCCGCCGCACTCATGGACCGCTTCGGCGTCCGGCCGGTGCTGACCGTCTCGCTGCTGCTGATCGCCACGGGTTCGGCGTGCAGCGTCGCGATGACGGACAGTTGGCAGTTGGTGCTGCTGTGGGGCGTGCTGGTCGGCATCGGTACCGGGTCGATCTCGATGGGATTCGTGGCGACCATCGCCACTCGGTGGTTCGAACAGCGGCGCGGCCTGGTCACCGGTGTGCTCACTGCCGCCAGCGCCACCGGGCAACTGCTGTTCCTGCCGGTCGTCGCGGCCGTCACCACGCAGCACGGCTGGCGCTGGGCCTCTTTGATCGTCGCGGCCGCCTCGCTGGCCGTCGTCCCGCTCGTCGCGCTGTTCATGCGCAACCGCCCCGCCGACCTGGGTTTGGCCCCCTACGGTGCAACGGAACTCGTCCCGCCCACCCCGGTCCCGGCGAGCGGCTTCAGCACCGCCTTCGACGGCCTGCGCATCGGCGCCCGGACCCGCGTGTTCTGGCTACTGGCCGGAAGCTTCGCGATCTGCGGGATGACCACCAACGGTCTGATCGGCACCCACTTCATCCCGGCCGCCAACGACCACGGCATGCCCACGACGGTCGCCGCCGGGCTGCTCGCCACCATCGGCATCCTCGACGTCGCGGGCACGGTGTTCTCCGGCTGGCTCACCGACCGCGTGGACCCCCGACTGCTGCTGCTCGTCTACTACGCGGGGCGCGGACTGTCACTGATGCTGTTGCCGTCACTGCTCTCCCCGCACGCCGAACCGAGCACGTGGGTGTTCGTCATCTTCTACGGATTGGACTGGGTGGCGACCGTGCCACCGACGATCGTTCTGTGCCGGGACTACTTCGGGGATCGTTCGCCAGTGGTGTTCGGCTGGGTGTTCGCCTCCCACCAGGTCGGCGCCGCCATCGCCGCCGCCGGCGCGGGTTGGCTCCGCGATCTGAACGGCGATTACGATCTGGCCTTCCAACTGGCCGCCGGGCTATGCCTCGTCGCTGCCGCGCTGTGCCTCAGCATCCGAAAAGCCCAGGTCACGAACTCCGAGGCGGTACGAGTAGACACTTCTGCTTTGCCGTAACCGCTTCGTTACCCTTACCATCCGATGCGGCGCCGCGGGGAACGCTGAGGCTGTCATGCTCGTGGTCGCTCGCCATAGTCGCGCGGAGAACCGCGTAACGCGTCACCGACAGCCGACGAATACCAGGCTAGGCATGAGCGGGAGGAAAACCCACCAAATGAAGACTCGCACCAAGACACTGGGCGTTGCTGCGGCCGTCGCCGCGATCACTGCGTCGCTGCCGTTGGCGGTCACCGCCTACGCCGACCCGGCGCCGACGACGACTGCCGCCCCGGTGGTGGAGATCCCCGACCCGCAGGGCTCGGGCTGCGACAACTTCAAGAAGGCCCTGCCGGATTGGAAGGCCTTCGCGGATCTGCCGGCAGGCAAGGTTCTGGCCAGCATCCCCGACATCAGCACCTTCAACGGCGCGCTGTCCGGCGGGCTGAACCCGGGCGTCAACATCGTGCCGGTGCTCGACAACGGCCCGTACGTGATCTTCGCGCCGACCAATGACGCGTTCGCCGCGATGGAGCCCGGCAAGCTCGATGCGCTCAAGGCCGATCCGGCTGCGCTGACCAGCTTCGACTACTACCACGCGTTCCTGGGCCTGCTCGGCCCCGATGACGTCAAGGGCCAGCGGCCCACCCAGCAGGGCGCCGAGGTGAAGGTGACCGGCAAGGGCGGCGACATCAAGGTCAACGACACCGCCAAGCTGGTGTGCGGTCCCATCCAGGCGCAGAACGCCCGGATCTACCTGATCGACACCGTGCTGGACCCCAACGCCCCGCCGGAGGCCCTCGTGCCGACGATCACGGGCACCAGCACCACCAAGGCGGCGCCGTCGGCGACCCCGGCCGCCGACGCCCCGATCGGCTGATTTCTTTCTCTGCGCGAGCAGACACAAAAACTGCCCCTTTCGACTGAAAGGGGCAGTTTTTGTGTCTGCTCGAAGAAAGAGCTAGACGCCGAGCTCGCGGCCGATGATCTCCTTCATGATCTCGGTGGTGCCACCGAAGATCGTCTGGATCCGTCCGTCCACATAGGCGCGGGCGACCCGGTACTCCATCATGTAGCCGTAACCACCGTGCAGCTGCACGCACTGGTCGACGACCTTCTTGGCCACCTCGGTGGCCCACCACTTGGCCTTGGCGGCCTCGACCGCGGTCAGCTCACCGTCGACCACGCCCTGCAGGCAGCGGTCGAGGTAGTTCTCGGTGACCTCCAGCTCGGTCTCCATCTCGGCGAGCAGGAACCGGTTGTGCTGGAAGCTGCCGATCGGCTGGCCGAAGGCCTTGCGGTCCTTGGCGTACTGCAGGGTCTCCTGGAAGACCGCCCGCGCACCGTAGATCGCCGAGATGGCGATCCCGAGACGCTCCGAGGGCAGGTTGGTCATCAGGTGGTAGAAACCGCGACCTTCCTTGCCGAGCAGGTTGGCGCTGGGCACCCGCACGTTCTCGAAGTGCAGTTCGGAGGTGTCCTGGCTGTGCAGGCCCATCTTGTCGAGCTTGCGCCCGCGGCTGAAGCCCTCCATGCCCCGCTCCACCACGAACAGCGTGAAGCCCTTGTGGCCGGCTTCGGGGTCGGTGCGGGCAACCACGACACAGAGGTCGCAGTTGATGCCCGAGGAGATGAAGGTCTTGGAGCCGTTGATGATCCAGTCGTCACCGTCGCGCACGGCCGAGGTGCGGATGCCGGCCAGGTCGCTGCCCGCACCCGGCTCGGTCATGGCGATCGCGATGATCAGCTCACCGTTGGTGATGCCGGGCATCCAGCGCTGCTTCTGCTCGTCGTTGGCCAGTTCCTTGAAGTACGGGCCGACGACGTCGTTGTGCAGGCTCAGCGCCGGGCCGTGCACGCCGGCCTTGGCGATCTCCTCGTCGATGATGGCGTTGAACCGGAAGTCATCCGAGCCGCCACCGCCGAACTCCTCGGGCATGTTGAAACCGATGAGGCCGTACTTGCCCGCGGCGGTGTAGGCCGACCGGTCGACGAGCCGCTCGGACTCCCACTTCTCGGAGTTGGGCACGAGCTCACGCTCGATGTACTCCTTGACCGTCTCGCGGAACGCCTCGTGTTCGGCGGTATAGATCGTTCGCTTCATGACTTACTTTGCCTTCCAAACAGGTTCGCGCTTCTGGGCGAAGGCCAGCGGCCCTTCCTTGGCGTCCTCGGTCTGCAGCAGTGTGCTGAACTCGCGGTTGGTGCGCTTCCAGCCGGCCTTGTCGCCGGTGACGACACCCTCGTCAACGCCGTAGGCGACACGCTTGGAGGCCTGCACGGCCAGCGGCGCGTTGCCCGTGATCCGTTCGGCCAGCTTGAGCGCCGCGTCGACGACGGTGCCGTCGGGCACCACCTGGTTGATCAGGCCCCAGCGCAACGCGTCGGCAGAGGACATCGGCTCGCCGGTGAACAGCAGCTCGTTGGCCACCTTGCGCGGCAGCTGCTCGGCGATGCGGAACACACCGCCCGCACCGGCGATCAAGCCCCGCTTCACCTCGGGCAGACCGAACTTCGCGTTCTCCTCGGCGACGATCAGGTCGCTGGCCAGGGCCAGCTCGGTGCCGCCGCCCAGGGCGGTGCCGTTGACCGCGGCGATCGTCGGCTTGTCGATGAAATGGCTGACGTAGCCTGCGAATCCGTATTCCGGATGGTCGGGGTGAAAGAGGTTCTCCCCCCGCGAGATCGCCTTCAGGTCGGCGCCGGCGCAGAACGATTTGTCGCCCGATCCGGTGAGCACGACGGCGCGGATCTCGGGATCGTTCTGAGCCTGCTCCAGCGCATCGCCGACGGCGATGCTGACCGAGGCGTTGATCGCATTGCGCGCCTCGGGCCGGTTGATCGTGATGAGCAGGACGTTGCCGCGCTTTTCAACAAGCGCGCCGGCTTCGGTGTCGGTCACAGGAGCTCCAGAATGGTCGCGTTGGCCTGGCCGCCACCCTCGCACATGGTCTGCAGGCCGTACTGAATGTTGTTGTCCCGCATGTGGTACAGCAGCGTGGTCAGGATGCGGGCGCCGGAGCCGCCGAGCGGGTGGCCCAGCGCGATGGCGCCGCCGTTGGGGTTGAGGCGCTCCTCGTCGGCGCCGATGTCCTTGAGCCAGGCCATCGGAACCGGGGCGAATGCCTCGTTGACCTCGAACACACCGATCTGGTCGACGCTCAGGCCGGACTTGGCCAGCGCCTTCTGGGTGGCCGGGATCGGCGCGGTCAGCATGATGACCGGGTCGGCACCGGCGAGCACCGCCGTGTGCACCTTGGCAAGCGGCTTGAGCCCCAGGTCTTTTGCCTTCTCCGCAGACATGATCAGCAGCGCGGCCGAGCCGTCGGAGATCTGGCTGGAGTTACCGGCGTGGATCACACCGTCCTCCTTGAAGGCCGGCTTGATGGCGGCCATGGACTCGACGGTGCCGCCGCGACGTATGCCGCCATCTTCGAGAACGACATTGCCGTCCTGGTCCTTGATCCCCACGATCTGGTCCTTGAACGCACCGGCATCCTGTGCGGCAGCAGCCTTCTCGTGCGAACGCAGCGAGAACTCGTCGAGCTGGGTGCGCGACAGGCCCCACTGCTCGGCGATCATCTCGGCGCCGACACCCTGGTTGGGGTTCTGCCCGTTGTAACGGTCCCGGAAGGCCTCCGGGTAGGGGTGCCCGCCGTTGGCGAGCGAGGAGCCCATCGGGGTACGCGACATCGACTCGACGCCACCGGCGACGACGACGTCGTAGTGTCCGGCCACCACGCCGGCGACGGCGAAGTGCAGGGACTGCTGGCTGGAGCCGCACTGGCGGTCGACGGTGACACCGGGGACGGTCTCGGGCCAACCGGCGGTCAGCACTGCGGTGCGGGCGATGTCGAGCGCCTGCTCGCCTGCCTGCATGACGCAGCCCCAGATGACGTCGTCGACGAGGGCGGGATCGATACCGGCGCGCTGCACCAGGCCGTTGAGCACCTGGGCCGACAGCTCCGACGGGTGCACACCCGAGAGGGCGCCGTTGCGCTTCCCGACAGGTGACCGGACTGCCTCGACGATGACGGCTTCAGCCATGACTTCTCCTTTGAAGGGTGGGTGGCGCGACCCCGGTGGTGCTCAAAGGGCGCTCGAGGTGAAAATAGACCAGTAGGTTTACTAGGTCAACCTACTGGTTGGTAGAGGCCGATGTTCCGGTTCTCCGGTGAACAGATGGTTTACTGAGTTGTACAGCTGGCCATCCGGCCGGCATAGAAGCTGTCCTACCTGGGAGTGTCTGGTGGCTCGAACCACACCGCTGGCGCCGATGATCGGCCCTGACGCGATTGCGCCGCAGGCACCGGTCCGCTCTCCGAAGACCGCTGAGCTCGTAGCGGGCACGTTGCGCCGCATGGTCGTCGACGGCCAGCTCAAAGAAGGCGACTTTCTACCCAACGAAGCCGAGCTCATGGAGCATTTCGGGGTCAGCAGGCCGACGCTACGCGAGGCCGTGCGGGTGCTGGAGTCCGAGCGTCTGGTCGAGGTGCGGCGCGGCTCCCGGACCGGCGCCCGAGTTCGCGTGCCGGGCCCCGAGATCGTCGCCCGCCCGGCCGGGCTGCTGCTCGAACTGTCCGGCGCCGACATCGCCGACCTCCTGGTGGGCCGTGCAGCGATCGAGCCGATGGCCGCACGCCTGCTCGCCGAGAAGGGTGACGAGGCGGCGTTCACCGAATTGGAACGCATGCTCGACGAGCACATCCCGAACGACCACCAGTCGGACCGGCTGGCCGAGACCACCGGTGATTTCCACCGCCGGGTGGTCGAGCTGTCCGGCAACGCCACCCTCGGCATCATCGCCGGCATGCTGCACGAGATCACGGTGCGTCACCATGCCTTCCTGTTCAAAGAGCGCCGGCCGGTGTCGAAAACCGACTTCGACAAGCTGATGCGGTCCTATCGCAAACTGATCCAGCTCATCCGCTCCGGCGACGGCGACGCCGCCGAAGCGCACTGGCGCAAGCACCTGGACACCGCACGGATCCTGATGCTGCAGGACATCGAGAGCGTCAAGGTCCGCGACGTCATGCGCTGAGCCTGCGCCCAGGTCATCGAGCCTGCGACCAGATCGCGTTTCGCGGCGAAATGGCGATCTGTGCGCAGTGTCGAGGATCGGTTCCCTAGTCCGGCCACACCGCCAGCCGCGCACCGGTGTCCCGCCAGCCGTCGGCGGTCTTCCATCGCATCGGCAGCAGCCGGTAGCGCCAGCTTCCGGCCGGACCGTCCGGGCCGACATGGTCCACGGTGATCGAGATGAGTTCGGCATCAATCTGTTTGGCGTGTGTCTCCAGGTAGATGCCCGCCTCGTCGTCGAGCTCCGACATCAACTCGCCGAACAGCAACCGCGGCCCGGGCGGCCGATGAAGCAGCACGCACTGCGGCCGCTGCGGGCAGTGCCCGGCCCGGACACTGGCGTGACACTGCGTGTCGACCCTGCCCAGGTCGCTCATCAACCGCCCGGACTCGTCGATCCATACCGCGACCGGGTCAGGCGGTGACGTCATCTCGCTGGACCTGGACCGGAATTTCGTCGTCCCAGGGCTGGCGGGTCACCATGTCGGCAACGTTGACGTAGCCCCGCTCGAATTCTCCGGTGGCCGCGTCGACGAGCCGGTACTGCTGGGTCTGGTGCTGGATCGGCTGAGCGTCGAGCATCACGATCCGCACCTCCCCCGGCTCGAAGTGGCACCGCTTCTGCAGGGCCGCCACAAGCTGCTCGTTGCTCATGTGCCCGTCGCCGAAGTTCCAGCCGATGGCGGTGGAGACGATGCGCTCGCCGTCGGTCAGCACGTAGTCGTCCTCGTTCTGCCCGGCCATCGCCCGGTGCGCCAGCGTGAACAGGGCGCGGCCGTGAGAATTGAAGCCGCGGAACGCATATCCCATGTACAGGTACATCTGGGCGACCTCCGGGCTGCCGTAGTACCGCTCCATCTGAGCGGCAGGCATGCTGGCGATCGCGACGATGCCCTTCTCGATCTTCTCCGCGGCCGAGGGCTTGACGCACCACAGTGAGGTATCCCAGTTGCCGGCGTAGTACCGCATGCCGGGCAGGAACGAGATCTTGCGGGGGAACAGGTTTCCCAGCACCACGGTGCCGGCGACCACCGCGAACAACACGATCGGCCACGGGCTGGTGAGGTCGCCCAGGCCGATGCCGGGGTGCCCGACGAACAGCGCCAGCACGGAGAACATCATGAAGACGTTCCACTCCAGCGGCACGCCCATCGGAATGGCGCTCAGGATCCCGAAGTGGAACACCAGCATCACGAAGGCCGCAATGGCCGTCGCCCAGCCGCCGTGCGAGAAGAACAGCACCAGCGGCACCAAACCCTCGATGGCGGTGGAGAAGTGCGCCACAAAGCGCGACGGCCGACCCGGCCGCAGGTCATCCGGGAAGTGCTCGAAGAACTTGCGCTTGATGAACCTCGGCCGGAACACCGGGTTGTTGCTCATCATCGTCGAGATGACGAACGGGAAGTGTTTGGTGAGTTTCGAGGTGGCCGCGCCGATCCAGATCGTCAGGCAGATCAGCTTTGCCGCGATCACGATGTCGGCGCCGCTGAACAGGAAACAGACCGCCAGCGAGCCGTACACCTCGCCGCGGGCGGCCAGGAAGATCACCTTGTCACGCAGGCCGGCCACGGCGAGCAGGCCGACGATCGCCGCGGTCTGCCACACCGGCAGTACGCCGATCTCGCTGCCGAGTGCGGGGATGGGGCCGGTGCCCTGCGAGGCGAGCGCCACCACCAGCATCACCAGCAGCGCGCCGTACAGAGCGACGTCGACGATGGTGCGGTCGTCACCCTTGGTCAGCAAGACCCGGTTGGGCCACGGTGGCAGCCGAATCGTCTTGGGCCGCAACCAGTACAGGATCGAGCCCATCGGCGGGAAGAACCGGTTGTTGAGCGGGCCGAAGCCGCAGCCGAGGCCGATGACCTCGAACAACATCGTGTAGAACACGACCTTCTGGTAGACGATCGGCTCGGCGTACCAGGAAGTCACAGCGGAGAACCCGCCCGCCCCTTCCAATCCGGTGGTATACCGCGCGATCAGCCAGGCACCGAGGATGTAGGCCAGGATCTTGACGACGTAGAACAGGTGCAGCACAACTGGGGTTCCGAACCCCACCTCCGCCCAGTGCCGCGCCATCGGCTGGATCTTTTCCGCGCGCGTGCCCTTGCTCCACTGCTCGAAGTCGATCTGGGGCGATTCCTGTTTGAGAAAACCCATGCCGGTCAGATTAGAACGTGTTCTAGTCTCGGGGTAGTCGTTCTGGTCAGTCAGCGGAAACCGCCGAAACTACGGTTTGTGACGAGAAGTGCCGGAATTACGTCACAAACCGTAGTGTCGGCGCACTTGAAGTCGAGCTAGGACTTCACCGGCGGGCGGAAGAAGATCACCAGCTGGCCGATGCCACCGAGCAGGCCGAGGCCGGCGGCGATCGCCAACCCGCACCAGCCGTGCAGCAGGTGGTAGAAGCTGCAGTTGGAGAACAGCAGGTGATCGAGGCTGTAGCGGCCGGCCCCGGTGCCGGCGATCGCCACCGCGGCCACCGCCAGGACCAGGTTGTACTCCCAGCCCTCCTTGACGATGAAGAAGCCGTTGTGCCGGTGCACGGTCCAGGCCGCCACCAGCATCAGCGCCACGAACCCGGCCGCGGGCACCGGGGTGAGCAGGCCGAGGGCCAGGCCGAGACCGGCGGCGACCTCGGTGCCGGCCGCGACCCGGGCGTGGAACATGCCCGGCTTCATGCCGATGCTGTCGAACCATCCCGCGGTGCCCGGGATCCGCCCGCCACCGAAGAACTTGTTGTAGCCGTGTGCGGCCATGGTCAGGCCGAGCACCACCCGCAGGAGCAGGATCGCAGTGTCGTAAGCAGAGGAAGCCATGTAACAGAATCTAGGACATCTGTTAAGCCGCCGCCCAGCCCCCATCCACACTGAGGATCACCCCGTGGATGTTTCCGGCGTCGTCGCCGGCCAGGAACGCCACCGATGCGGCGACTTCCTCGGGGGTGCTCATCCGGCGCGACGGGATGCGGGCCAGCACCGGTCCGATCTCATCGGCCACGTCAGCGGCCCGTTCGGTGGCGATCGGTCCGGGAGCCACCGCGTTCACCCGCACCCCACGTGGGCCGTACTCGACCGCCCACGACTTGGTCAGCGAGTGCACCGCCGCCTTGGTCGACGAGTACAACGCCGAGCGGTCTCCGCCGATCAGCCCGGTGATCGAGCCGACGTTGACCACTGCGCCGTGGCCACGCTCGGCCATGGCAGGTGCCAACGCCCCGGTCAGCAGGAAGGGGGCGATGACGTTGGTCTGATACGACTCCAGCAGCGCCTGCTCGGAGACCTCGCCGGTGGGTTCCGGCATTCCCCACAC
The DNA here is from genome assembly GCF_048282725.1 of Mycobacterium sp. 48b. Lineage (NCBI taxonomy): Bacteria > Bacillati > Actinomycetota > Actinomycetes > Mycobacteriales > Mycobacteriaceae > Mycobacterium > Mycobacterium sp. 48b. The sequence goes on along the minus strand of NZ_JBLVUL010000001.1, from coordinate 2,358,760 downwards.
GCCCGCGTTGTTGACCAGGATGTCGATCCGACCCCCGGCTGCCGCCGTGGCCTGCTCGGCGAGCTGCCGCACCTCGTCGGCACCGGCCCCGAGGTCTGCGGCGACGAACTCGGCCTGCCCTCCGGCACTGCGGATCTCGGCGACGACGGCGTCACCGCGTTCCTTGTTGCGACCGCTGACGACGACGAGGGCGCCCTGCGCCGCCAAGGCCTTGGCGATGGCGACCCCCAGGCCGCCGGTCGATCCCGTGACAAGTGCTGTGCGACCCTGCAGCCGCGTAATGTTTGGACTCATGAGTCCAGGTATAGACAGGTGAAAATGGACCTGCAAGTCCAAAAGCTGACCGCCAAGGGCGAGGCCACCCGACGCCGCATCATCGAGGGTGCCGCGGCGGTGATCCGCAACCACGGCGTGGCCGCCACCACGCTGGACGACATCCGCGCCCACACCCAGACGTCCAAGAGCCAGCTGTTCCACTACTTCCCCGACGGCAAGGACCAGCTGCTGCTCGCCGTGGCCGAACGCGAGGCCCAGATGGTGCTGGAGGATCAGCAGCCCTACCTCGGCGAACTGACCTCATGGGCCGCCTGGCAGCGCTGGCGCGACGCGGTCGTGGAACGCTACCGCCGCCAGGGACAGAGCTGCCCGCTGAGTCTGCTGATGTCAGAGATCGGCCGCACCACGCCCGGCGCCCAGGCGGTCACCAAAGCCCTACTGCGGCAATGGCATGACGAGATCTCGGCGGGGATCCGGCACATGCAGTCGCAGGGAAAGGTCGCTGCCGATCTGGACGCGGACCGGGTGGGCGCCGCACTACTGGCCGGGATCCAGGGCGGGGTCAGCGTAATGCTGGCCTCTGGCGACCTGAGCTACCTCGAGTCCGCGCTGGACGTAGGCATCGGGATGCTGCGCCGCTGAGCCGGTCAGTCACAGCGCCGCTTCGAGCCGGTCGATGTAGGCGTCGACATCCCCGATCGCCGACTCCGCGGCGAACACGCTGATCGAGATGGTGTTCCCCACGCCCGTCACGCAGTGGGTGAGCCCCACCATCGGCGACAAGCCCGGGAACGCCGCCGCCAGCCGTACCGGCATACCGCCGAACGAGAAATCCGCGGCACCGCAGTTCACGCTGGACACCACGGTGTTTCCGGTGACCGTCGCCGAACGCGTGTCGGGGTTGAACTGGCCGAGCCCCCACCGCAGTAACGGAGCGGGCGTCGCGGCGAACGCACGTTCCGAGGCCCGCATCGCAGGGTGCGCGGCGCGCTCCCGGCGCGCCGCGAGTTCAGCGGCGATCGCGTCGCGGCGCTGCGGCACCGGCAGCGCCGGATGCAGGCCCACGCCGACCGTACCGAAATGGTTGTACGCCTGGCGCGGACCGGATTTCGCCATGGTCACCTCGGCGCCGAGAGTGGCCGGATCCGTTCCGAGCTCACGAAGCTGACCGGCCAGGGCTTCGGAGATTCCGGCCAGCGCACACACCGTCACGGTCGCGCCCGACAGCTGCGCTCGATCACGGACCACCGTCCGCATGCTGTGTACGCCTGAAGGGCGGTCGTTGGTCCGGATCGGCGGGCGCGGACTTGCGGCAGGCGGCACCAGCCCGGCCTCGGTGTCGGCCACCAACTGCCGGTGGGCCCGGGCCGCCTCAATGCTTCTCCAGGGCAACATCGCCGGGTGGCCGTACACCGGCACGATTGGTGCGACCGCGCCCGGGCGGCCGAACATCACTGCCGCCGGGCCGCAGGTACGCCCCCCGCCCCCGAGGGCATGGGTGATCTGCAGGACCGCCACGGTGCCTGGGCCGGCGACGCCGGGCACCCCCTCGACTCCGGGGAAGACGTGCAGCCGCCACGGCAGCACGCGCGCATCCAGTTGATCGTCGACCAGCCCGGTCACCGCCGCCAGGCACCCCAGCCAGGTCGAATCATCGAGATCGTGCACCGAGAACCGAGATTCGTCGACCGGCGACGGCACCCAGGCCGGATAGTGCAGGCGCGCGGTGTCGTCGATGCGTTGTGACAGGTCCGGGCTGGTGCGCGCATTGGCCGCCAACTCGCCGAGTGCCCCGGCCAGGTCGGAGGGCACGCCGTCGAATCCGTAGAGCAGAAAGGTGTCGTTGGGCATCCTGGACGACATCCAGAACATCTGCGCATCGACCGCAGTGAGTCGGTTAGCCGGCACGTCCCACGAAGTCCAGGATGCGGGCGGCTGTGACATCGGGTTGGTCGAGTTGCAGGAAGTGACCGCCGGATTCGACGACGTGGGCGTCACTGCCCGCCGGCAGTATCTCGCGCACCCACCGGATGTAATCCGGTGCGGCACAGCCATCGTCAGTGCCGTGCAGGTACAGCGACGGCAACACCGGTGGCTGCAGCCAATGCTCGTGCAACTCGGCGTACTGCGCGGGCGGCTTGCTCATGCGGATCGTGGCGCGGTAGTAGCCCAGGGCAGCGCGCCACCGGTCCGGCGCGCCGATCGCCGCGTCGACATGGCGCAGATCTTCGGCCGCGTCGTATCCCGGCGACCACGTCTTCCACAGCCGGGGCAGCACCCAGGACGCGGAACGTTCAGGAAGCCAGGGCAATTGGAAATACATCATGTACCAGCTGCGCAACGCCTGGCGGGGCAGCTGGGCCAGCAGCTTGCCGGCATCGGGCACCCGGCCCAAGGGCTGAAACGAAGCCGGCGGCGGCACCGACATGATGACGGCCTTCTTGAACGGATTGTCCTGCAACGCAGCAACACCCGATGCGGCTATGGCACCCCAGTCATGGCCGATGATGACATCGCGGCCGGTCGGGCCGACCGCCTGCAACACGCGCAGCGCGTCGTCCATCAGCGCCCCGATGTGATAGCTCCCGTCGGCCGGAATCGACGAGGGCACGTAGCCCCGCATGAACGGGGCAACCACTTTCCAGCCGGCCTGCGCCAGAACCGGCGCCACTTTCCGCCAGCCGTAGGCCGTGTCGGGAAAGCCGTGTAGACACAACGCGATCGGGCCGTCGTCAGGCCCCCACACCAGCGCCCGCAGCTGCACTGCCGGGGCGGCGACATCGATCCAGCGCGGCTCGGTCACAGCGGTACCGGCTCATACTCGGACATCAGCCAGCGGTCGCCGACTTTGACCATGGTGGCCCGGGCAACCGACGGAGTCTTCTGCGGCATGTGGTTTCCGACCTGGACGCTCTGATTGACGAACAACACCAATTCGGCGCTGTCGGGCTTCACCCTCACTGTTCCTGCCCGCAAGACCTCGGCGACGGCCGCGATCTGCTGAGCGTGCGCCGCCGGGATCACCTCGTTGATCATCGCGGTGTAGGTGCCGCGGAACTCCCCGGTCATCCGGTCCCGGGCCGCAGTGAGCTGCTGATCGACCGTTTCGGTCTCGTACGACAGCATCTGGGCGGTGATCTCTTTGGCCGCCTGAACCGCTTCGTCGCGTGCCGTGGCGCTTTCGTCCTGCGAGACGATCAGCCACCGGAATACCGCGGAGGTCAGTGCCAGGACCAGGGCGACGGCCGCCAGCACGACCGGCAGGCTGACCCGCGAGCGTGCGCGCGACGGTTCGGGTTCGGCGGGCTCCTCAGGGGTTTCGTCGACCTCGTCGGCCGCGGTCGCTTCGGGCTCGTCGGTCGCGGCCTCGTCGGTCTCGTCGGTGTCCGCCGCCTTGCCCTCGACCGTTTCCTCCGCCACCGGCTCGGCGTCAACAGACTCCACAGCTTCGACCGGTTCGCCGACGACCGTTTCTTCGACGTTTTCCGGCTCGGGGCGTGCCGCCTCTGTGCCCTCTGCAGCGGCCGCCGCCTTGCGACGTCCGGCCGGCGGCATCGTGTGCCGGCCGCTCATTGAATGAACTCCACGTTGGAAACCTTCGCCTTGCCTTCGATGTTCTGCACCGTCAACACCATTCGCCACACCTGCGGTGCCTGCTCAGGCACGCCCGCATTCGTCGACCGCACGGTCACCGACACGAGAACATCGGCCTTGTCGTGCGTGTAGGACTCCAGCCCCGACGAGGTCACCGTGCCCACCGACTTCGACTTGATCTGCTTGACCACTTCGAGGAAGGACTTCGAACGCTTCTCGAAGTCGTCGTAGAACTTGCCGGTCGACGAGTCGAGCACCCGCTGGATGTCGTCTTCGGCGTGCTCCCAATCGATGCTCGTGAGGTTCGTGGCGCCCTGCCGTGCGGTGTCCACGAACATCGTGCGCAGCTGCTGCTCCTGATGGACCTGATAGAAGTTGTAGCCCAGCCAACCGGTCAGCGCGGCGAGCGCGACGACGAGCACCGCTCCGACAAGCACCGCGGTAGGCCCGCGCAGGAACCCGCGCCGCTTCGGCACCGCCGCCTCAGCAGTCTCTTCAACCTCTTCGGCCTCACGTTCTGTGGCCTCTGGTTCAGCGACCTCTGCTTCGGGGGCGGACTGGCTCGACTCCGGTGTCTCGGTCGGCTCGACCGGCTCGGCGTCGGCGCTGTCGTCTGCCATTCATCTGCTCCTCGGTGGCACTACAGGGGGCGCGCATTGGCACGCGTGCGGTCCAACGTACGTGGCACCGGTCACACCGTCATCAGCGGTACCGGCAGTCCCGGATAGGCCTGTCGCCTACTCGCCGTCCGGCTCGCCGCACCTGACGTGCGCGCCGACCGCGCGCAACGCAAAGTCCACGGCCGCGGCACACGCGCACTCCCAATCTCCGTCGGGTCCCAGACGGGACAACTCATGGCTGACCACTGCGCGGATGGCCGCCGCATCCCGCTCCGGCCTGGTCAGCGGCAACGACCCGTCGTCCCGGCCACGACGCAAGAGGCCCGCCAGCGACCGTTCCCGGTCGAGGCGCCACTGCTCTTGCACGGACTGATAGCCCTTGGCCGAGCGGACCTCCTCCAAATCCAGAACCAGCGCGCGCCCCCGCAACCGCGCGTCGCGTATCACGTCGAACGACACCCTGATCCATTGCGCCAGCTGATCGGCCGCTGCACCGTCGGTGTCGTCGGCGATCTGGTCGAGCCGACGGCCCAGCGACTTGCCCGAACTCGCCTGCATGGCCAGGAACAACGCGTCCTTGGACTCGAAGTGGCGGTAGAACGCCCGGGTGGACAGCCCGGCCCTGGCCAGCACCGCGGCAATCGGCACGGCCCCGGCGTGGGGCTCGGACAGGCAGGTGAAGGCTGCCTTGATGATCGCGCGGCGCTCCTCGGCCATCGCATCACCCGCGTCCGCACCTGGGTTGCTCTGCACGGTTGACGATTCTAGGAACGTCGGGTCGCAGATGAGGCGGAAACCCACCTGGGTAACGTGACCTCCCGGGGCCTGCCGAGAGGAATGTCCGTGAGCACCGGGAAAACCGAGCACAGCGATTCGCGCACCGTCACGTTCCGGGGGGTCGATGACCTGAACCTGGTCGGCGACGAATGGAACCGGGACGCCGCCTCCGCCGCTGACCGCCCCACGGTCCTGCTGCTGCACGGCGGTGGACAGAACCGGTTCTCCTGGAAGAACACGGGACAGATCCTCGCCGACCGCGGTTTGCACGTGATCGCGCTCGACGCGCGTGGTCACGGCGACAGCGACCGCTCACCCAGCGCGAACTACTCGGTGGAAGTGCTCTGCGCAGACGTGCAGCAGGTGCTGTATCAGATCGGTCGCCCGGTGGTCCTGATCGGAGCCAGCATGGGTGGGCTGACCGGCATCCTGGCTGCGCATGAGGCAGGCCCAGAACTGGTCACCAAGCTCGTGCTGGTCGATGTGGTGCCGCGGTTCGAGAAGAGCGGCAGCGCCCGCATCCGCGACTTCATGTTCACCAACGTCAACGGCTTCGATTCCCTGGAGGAGGCCGCCGACGCCGTCTCCTCCTACCTGCCCCACCGGACCAAACCGCGCAGCCCCGAAGGGCTGAAGAAGAATCTGCGGCTCCGAGACGGCCGCTGGTACTGGCACTGGGATCCGGCCTTCCTCACCAAGCCCGAGGACGACCCGTTCATCCGGGTGGAGAAGCTCGAACAGGCCGCGATGAACCTGACCATCCCGATCCTGCTGATCCGCGGCAAGCTGTCCGACGTGGTCAGCCCCGAAGGCGTGCAGGACTTCTTGGAGAAGGTGCCCGCTGCCGAGTTCGTCGAGTTGTCCGATGCGGGGCACACCGCCGCCGGTGACGACAACGACGCGTTCTCCGAAGTGGTCGTGGAGTTCGTCGGGCGGTGAGCGCCGAGACCGAAACCACCGGCTTCAACTTTCTGCGCGAACCCGAGCTGCCCGCTCCTCAGGTCGGCGATTCGCACGCGCGCGACATCCTGGCCGCCCATTTCGGCCTGGATGCGGGTGTGAAATCGCTGGGCAGCCAGCAGGACAAGAACTTCCTGGTCGGTGACGGCGACTCGATCATCGGGGTGCTCAAGATCGCGAACCCTGCGTTCAACCAGATCGAGCTGACGGCTCAGGAACTGGCCGCAGACCTGATCGCGGCGGCCGAACCAGGGTTGCGGATCGCCCAGTCGTTGCCCAACCGGCGCGGCGAGAAGCTCACCGCGGTAACCGGTCTGGGCTCGGGCCGGCCCGACGGAACCGCCTACGTCCGGCTGCTGCGGCACCTTCCCGGGGGAACCCTGATCGAATCCGGCTACCTGCCTCCGGCCACGGTCGCCGAACTGGGCACGCTCGCCGGCCGGGTCAGCCGGGCATTGGCCGGCTTCGAGCATCCCGGGCTGGACCGTATCCTGCAGTGGGACCTGCGCTTCGGGGCCGAGGTGGTGCACAGGCTGGCCTCTCACGTCGACGACGATGCGGCGCGCTCCCGACTGCTTGCTGTGGCCGATCAAGCGTGGGCACGGATAGAACCACTGGCCGACGCACTGCCCCGGCAGGCCGTGCACATGGATCTCACCGACGCCAATGTGGTGGTGTCCCATGACATCGGCGGCGTCGTGCACCCCGACGGGATCATCGATCTCGGTGACCTGTCCGACAGCTGGGCCATCGGCGAACTCGCCATCACCCTGTCCTCGGTGCTGCAACACCCGGGTGGCGATCCGACCTCGGTGCTACCCGGGGTCCGCGCCTTTCACGCGATCCGGCCGCTGAGCGTCGCAGAGGCAGAAGCGTTGTGGCCGTTGCTGGTTCTGCGCACCGCCGTCCTGATCGTCAGCGGTGCGCACCAGACCGGTTTCGATCCGGACAACGACTATCTCACCGAGCAGTCCGACGGCGAATGGCAGATGTTCGAGCGCGCCACCTCAGTGCCGATGGACGTGATGACCGCGCTGATCAAAGCCGACCTGGGGCTGGCCTCACCGCCTCCGCCCGTGCGGGTCACCCGCCCGATGTGTGCCCCACCGCGATCGGTGGCGACGCTGGATCTGTCCGCGGCGGCGGATGATCTGGACGACGCGTTCATCGCCGGCGGTTGGGTGAGACCGGACGTCGAGGACGAATTGGCGAGAGCCGCAATCGATGACGGCGCAGGTTTGGTGGTGACGGCATTCGGCCAACCGCGCATCTCGCGGGCCCCGGCATTGAGCCAGGCGGAGCCCCCCGTGGTGCCGACCGGGGTCAGCATCTGGCCGGCCGACCGCCTGGAGTTGACCGCGCCGTTCGAGGGTGAGGTCATCGACCGTTCGTCGGATGCGGTGACCTTTCGGGGCGCCGAGTACGAACTGACACTGACCGGGATCGGTTCCGGTTCAGGCGACTCGGACCACGTGCTGGGCACCGCCGAGCCGGGCCGCTGGACACACGTGGCGCTGCGTCCGGTCGGTGCGCCCCACGCGCCCGAGCTGACCACACCCGGTCTGGCTCCGGGTTGGCTGGCGTGCGTGCGTGACCCGCGGCCACTGCTGGGGCTGGAGCCGCTCGATACCGAGCCGGCCGATGTCGACCTGATGGCCCGGCGGGACCGGGCGTTCGCGCCGGTGCAGGAGCACTACTACCGCCGGCCACCGCGTATCGAACGAGGGTGGCGGCACTTCCTGATGTCGACCAGTGGGCGTTGCTATCTGGACATGGTCAACAACGTCACGGTGCTGGGCCACGCGCACCCGCGCGTTGCGGCCGCCGCCGCCCGGCAGTTGCGCAAGCTGAACACCAACTCGCGGTTCAACTATGCCTCCGTCGTGGAGTTCAGCGAACGCCTTGCCGGGCTGCTACCCGAACCTCTGGACACGGTGTTTCTGGTCAACTCCGGGTCCGAAGCCAGTGATCTGGCGTTGCGGTTGGCGATCGCGGCAGCAAGCCGCCCCGACGTGGTGGCGATGCGCGAGGCCTATCACGGCTGGACGTACGGCACCGACGCGGTGTCGACCTCCACCGCCGACAACCCCAATGCGCTTACCACCCGGCCGGATTGGGTGCACACCGTCGAATCGCCCAACAGCTTCCGCGGGAAGTACAGGGGCGGCGAGGTGGGCCGCTACGCCACCGATGCGGTGGCCCAGATCGAGGAGTTGATCGCGGCCGGGCGCGCCCCCGCTGCGTTCATCTGCGAAACGGTCTACGGCAATGCCGGCGGCATGGCGCTGCCCGACGGATATCTGCGGCAGATCTATGCGACGGTCCGCGGGGCGGGCGGCTATGCCGTCGCCGACGAGGTGCAGGTGGGGTACGGCCGTCTGGGCGAATGGTTCTGGGGCTTCCAGCAGCAAGGTGTCGTCCCCGACATCGTGTCGATGGCGAAGTCGGTCGGCAACGGCTACCCGCTGGGCGCGGTGGTCACCAGCCGCGAGATCGCTGAAGCGTTCCGCAGCCAGGGCTACTTCTTCTCCTCCACCGGCGGCAGCCCGTTGTCGTGTGCGATCGGGATGACGGTGCTTGATGTGCTGAGTAGTGAAGGGCTGCAGGCCAATGCGGCCCGCGTGGGCGCACACCTGAAGTCGCGACTGGAGGAGCTGGCCACCCGCCACCCGATCATCGGCACCGTTCACGGCGTCGGCCTGTATCTGGGCGTCGAGATGGTGCGTGACGCCCAGACCCTGGAGCCGGCCACCGAGGAGACCGCACTGATCTGCGATCGGATGCTCGAGCTCGGCGTGATCATCCAGCCGACCGGCGACCACCAGAACATCCTGAAAACCAAGCCACCGTTGTGCATTGACGTCGAAGCAGCCGATTTCTACGCCGACGCCCTGGACCGGGTGCTGACCGAGGGTTGGTGAAGCCAGGCCCGCAGGACGGCTTGACTCCCGTCGAACGCGAGTCACCCGGCCAGGGAGAGGTTCCGAAGTTGTCGGCGTGAGGTGATCCCGAGCTTGACGAACACCTTTCGAAGGTGCCACTCGACGGTGTGGGTGCTGATGAACAGCAGCTCACCGATTGCGGAGTTGGTGAGCCCGTCCCCCGCGAGGCGGGCGATCTGCACCTCCTTGGCGGTCAGGTGATCACCGCCGACAACCTGCTTCTGGCACGAACCGTCGCCTTTCGCGGTCAGTTCTCGATCGGCCCGATCGGCGAATGCCTGGGCGCCGAACCGGCGGAACATGTCACGGGCCGCGGTGAGGTGGTCGTGGGCTGCCGACCGTCGCCGCCTGCGACGCAGCCACTCGCCGTAGCGGAGATGAGCCCGGGCATGGTGGATCCGGACCCGGGTACACCCGAGGCGGTCGATCGCCTCGAGGTAATGGGCCTCGGCACCGTGATCGTCGGCCACCAGTGCCCGCGCACTGGCCAAGGTTCCCAGCGCCCAGTCGGTGTCTCTCTTCGACATGCGGTCCGTGAGACGTTCGAGCGCATCCCCGGCTGCTTCGGTGTTGCCGATGCGAGTCGCCGCCTCGATCAGTTCGCCCAGATACCAGCCGTAGAGTCCGAGATCCTCGTACTCCGATGCCTCTTGGGCAGCCGTGAACGCGTCCTCGTAGCGGCCGAGACCGTTGCAGAGCACCGCAGTTGCGTACCGGGCCAGGCCCAGGACACGTCCGTCACCGCAGGCGAGGGCGGCGTCAGCACCGGCCCTGATCGCGTCGAGGTCAGCCGGATCACCCTTCCAGGCGTCGAGCGCAAGCGACTGATACCGCAGCGGTGTGTAGTAGCGGATCGATGTCGAGATCGAATGAGCCTCTGCCAGAAAAGTTTGCGCCTCGGTGAATTCGCCGGCCAGCATATGTACGACGGCGCGGTAGGCCAGCGTTTCCGGCAGTAACGCGAAAGCGCCCGACTCGCGGACCCGACGCACTGTTGCCGTCGAAATCCGATCCACCAGTGCGTCATCCCACAATTCGTATGCCGAAGACTGCTGAAAGATCGGGAGGGCAGGCACCATCCACCGCGACGCGTGGCCGTCGTCGTTCAACCCTTCCGTGCCGATCTCTTCCAAGGCGGCCGACAGCTCGGCGGCGGCGTACGGTCGACCGGTGATCTGGTCGGTCATACCCCGCAACACGGTGGCCACCGGACCCGAGCATGAGGGAAGTCGGTCGATGCCAGAACGGGCGGCCTCGGCGATCTGTGCCACAGCAGGGACGTCCCCGAGTCTTCCCGCGTACATGGCGGCAGCGAGCGCCTCCAGATAGGTCCCCCGCACCGCCCCACTATCGAGGTCCTGGAACAGGATTGCCGCATCGTGCATTCGGGACGCAATTTCGCGCAGCGGTGCCGCGCTGGTGTCACCGCCACGGCGCTTCGCGAACTCCATCTGGGCAGACAGCCGCGCTGCCCGTGCGCGCTGCAGTTCAGTTGCCGGGACCAACTCGGCCATGGCAAGCAACTTGTCGGCGTCCGTTAACGCACCGGCATCGAGCTTGGCCCGGGCGGCAGCCAGTGCGCGGTCGCCACGAATCTCGGGGACCGACGTCAAAAATGCGGCCCGCTCCAAGAACATCGCGGCGACAGCCACACCGGCTTTCGCGCGAACCCGGCCCGCGGAAGCTTCGAGTTGGGCGGCCACCGCGTCATCGGGCCACGTCGCCGCATTGGCCGTGTGCCACACCCGGCGATCAGGATCGGCCTGCGCATCGGTGACTTCAGCCAGCGCACGGTGGGCGTCACGACGCTCAGACGGATCCGCGGCACGGTAGGCAGCCGACCGCGCCAGGGGGTGACAAAACCGCACATGCGGGTCGATGTCGATCACACCAGCATCCACCGCAGGCTTCAACGCCTCTGCGGCGATGCCGAGATGACTTGCGGCGCGGACCAGCACGGCGCTATCCCCCAAGGGCTCGGCGGCTGCGGCGAGAAGCAGTTGTCGCGTCGGCTGCGAAAGCGATCCGATGAGGTCGATGTAGTTCTGCTCGATCCGTCCCGTCACCGGGTGGGTGTTGCCTCGGCGGAATGCCCCGGCAATTTCGGCAGCGGACCCGTCCCGTGGAAGCGCCACCAACGCCAGTGGATTTCCACGGGTTTCGGCGATGATGCGATCACTGACCCGCGAGTCGAGGCGGCCGATGAAAACCGAGCCAAGCAAGTCCCGCGCGTGCTCGTCCGACAAAGCACCGATCACCAGTTCAGGCAGCCCGACCAGCGCCTCGGCACCGACGTCACGGGATGCGAACACCAGTGCAACATGTTCGCCCACGAATCGCCGAGCCGCGAACGCCAACACGTCCAACGAAGGGTGATCCAACCACTGGGAGTCATCGATGAGACACAGCAATGGCCGATCGCGGCAGGCGGCAGCCAGCAGACTCAGGACCGCCTCTTCCACCGGACGCGGCTGCGGGGTGTCCCCGGAGCAGATACCAAGAGCTACGGCCAGTGCCTCGCGCTGCGTTTCCGGTAGCTCATCAAGGTGACCGAGCAGTGGCCTGCACAACTGCTGCAGGCCGGCGTAGGCGAGATCCATGTCCGACTCGACTCCGGCCACCTGCGTCGTACGGTAGCCCTCCGCCTGTTCGAGCGCTTGGTCGAGCACGTAGTCCAACAGTGAGCTCTTACCGACCCCGGCCTCTCCGCGTAGCACCAGCACTCGGCTGCCCGTCGCCATACTCGAGATCAGGTGGTCCAGCAGTTGACATTCGGCGCTGCGACCGAGCAGAGGAAAGGTTTGGGAATCGTGAATTATTCTGCGCCGCATACACAAACAGACAATTCAGCGGGAGCAAATGTGACAGGAACTAGGACGATGTCCTGTCGGACAGCATGCTCGCGATCTGTCTGCGGGATCGAATTCCCAGCTTGTTGAACACCTTTCGCAGATGCCATTCAGCGGTGTGAGCGCTGATGAACAAGCGGGCGCCAATTTCCGAGTTGGTCAGCCCGTCGGCCGCAAGGCAGGCGATCTGCATCTCCTGCGAGGTCAGTGGCGAACCTGGCTCGGGCGCCGGCCGTTCGAGCGATGAACCCCTCGGCACCTTTCCGGTGGCCGCCAGCTCGCGGCGAGCCCGTTCGGCGAATCCGACAGCACCGATACTGGTGAGCAATTCGTGCGCGCGGCCCAGTCGCTGCCGAGCCTCGGCCAGGCGGCACTCTTGCCGCAGCCATTCGCCGTACACCAAATATGCTCGTGCAGTCAGCATTCGGACCTCAGTGCGCTCGAGAAGCCGGATGGCCTCCTGATAGCGCTGCTCGGCAACGGCAGGTTCGCTCACCAGCGCCGAAACATATGCGGCGGTGCCCCTAGCCCAGTCCGTCCCGGTAGCCTCCGCCATAGCCTCGAAGTGCCGCACCGCTGCCGAAGCATCCTCCGGACGGCCGAGACGCGCTGCCGCCTCGACCATTTCGGCCAACGACCAGGTTGACAGGCCGAGCTCCTGCGGGTAGGCCGATCCCCGCCGAGCTGCCGCGAACGCCTCGTCATACCGGCCAAGGCCGTTGTAGAGCACGGCGGCCGCCCACTCCGTCGCCGTGAGGGTCTTCCCTTCGCCACGCAACCTCGGGTCATCGGTGATCAGGTCGATCGCCTGTCGGGTCTGGGCCTCGTCTCCTCGCCAAGGCTCGACGACCATGGCGCCGTAGTGCGCGAAGAAACTGCTTCCCGTCACCTCGCCCAGCGTCGCAGCCTGGGCGACCAGTGCGTCCGCCGCCGCGAGATCACCTGCATAGACGCGGTTCGACAACCTCAGCAACAGGGCCGGCGGGAGAACCGCGAGTGCACCGGCGTCGACCGCCGACTCGACCAATGCGGCCGACAACACCGTCCAGTCGTCGAATTCCCAAGTATTGCAGGCCAATCGGCAGGCCAGCGGCAGCCAGCCCAACCCTTCTTCGGGTGAGATCGCGCCAGACCGGTAGGCCGCCAGGCCGCGCTGAACCAGCGGTGCTCCCGCCGCGTAGTCCTCGACGGTCATCCGGGACAGTCCCTCGAGGAGCAGGTCCGAACGCGTTGGATCCGGCGGACGCGGCATCGCCAGGATCGCGGCCGCGACCTGCTCCACACCGGTGTCGCCGGGCAACCGCCCGGCGGTCAGGGCCGCATAGATCGCATCGCGGTAGGTTTCCGTGGCCAGCGCAGGATCAAGTGCCTCAAGCTGTTTCGCGGCTCCGAGTAGCAGCGGTAGGCCGGTGCTCGCACTTCGGAACGAGAACAGAATTCGTCCGCGCACCAATTCGGCAACGGCGCGCTCACGCTCGCCCAGGGGCTGCAGCCGCACGGCATCGAGTAGCTCGAGCGCATCACCGAAGTCGCCGGCCTCGCTCTTGGCCTGCGCTGCGGCGAGCGAACGGGTACCGCGCCGACCCGGATCCGGGGTGAGTTCGGCAGCGCGGTCGAGGAACGCAGCAGCCGCAGCCACACCACCGCGGGCGCGGGCGCGGGCGGCCGCGCCCTCCAGCGCGGCGGCCACTTCCTCATCTGGAACGCCTGTGGCACATGCCCGGTGCCAGGCTCGACGATCTGGATCGTGGCCGGGGTCGGTCGCCTCTGCCAACGCCTGGTGCACCTGCTGCCGCTGCGCGGTCGATGCCGACCGGTAGGCCGCCGAACGCACCAGCGGATGACGGAACCGGACCATGGTGCCGACGGTGAGCAGATCCGCTGCGTGCGCTTCGGCGTCGGCCACCACCATGTCGATGCCCAGCCCCTCGGCGGCGCGTCGCAGCAGTGCGACATCTCCCACCGGGTCAGCCGCTGCTAGCAGCACCAGATGTTGAGTGCCGGGTGTCAAGGACCGAAGGCGACGCAGGAAGCCCTTCTCGATCTGGTTCGCCAGCGGCTGATCGTCCAGCCACTCGTGGTCGCCGGCCAGCGGCGCAGTGGTCGGCTCACGTGGAAACTCAAGCAACGCAAGTGGATTACCGCGCGCCTCGGCCAGTATGCGGTTGAGGACGCGATCGTCGACCCGACCTGGGGAAGCCAGGGCAAGCAAGGTGCGGGCGTCGTGATCATCGAGGCCCTCGATGTGGAGCCTGGGCACTTCGTGCAGCGCGTCGCCACGGGCAGAGTCGCGGACCGCGAACAGTATGACCACGCGCTCGGCCAGCAGGCGACGGGCGACGAACGAAAGCGTCTGAGCCGATATCCGGTCCAGCCACTGAGCATCGTCGACCAGGCACATGAGGGGTTGTTGCTCGGCCACATCGGCCAGCAGGCTGAGGACCGCCAGCCCGACGAGGAAGCGATCGGGAGGGACGCCCGGGCTGAGTCCGAACGCCGTCTCCAACGCTGCCCGCTGTGGGACCGGAAGGTGACCGAAGTGGTCCTGGAACGGCGCGCACAACTGGTGGAGCCCGCCGAACGCCAGCTCGGCCTCCGCCTCGACGCCGGCGATGCGAGTCACCCGGCAACCCATGGCGTGATTGCGCACGTAATCCAACAACGCGGTCTTGCCGATACCCGCTTCGCCGCGCAGCACCAGGGATGCACTGCGACCACCCACCACACCGGTGATGAGGTCGTCCAGGGCCGCGCACTCCCGGCGCCTACCGAGCAGGCGTCCCCGCTCTACGTTCATTCGCTCCATGTCTCCGACGCGAAGCGTATCGGCGATTGCGCTCACGCGGCGCTCGAGCCCACACGGTCTGGGACCAGCAGCCGCTCCAAATGCTGCAGATCACCGGAGCGGACCGCCACCAGGAACGCCGTGGTGAGGCGCCGGTGGTCCATTGCGAGAACCGCCGAAGTGCGCTGACCGGCCTCCAGTCGCGTCTGGGCCCGGCGGACGAGTTGGCGCGCGTTCGCAACGCTGGTCCGCAGCAGGTCGGCGAGATCGACATACGCGTATTCGAAGCCTTTTCGCAGAAGGTAGGCCGCCAGCTCACCGTGGGTCAGTCTGGCCATGAGCAGCACGAGCATCTGCTCGACGACCGCGGTCTGCTCGGCATGCAAGGTGGGCTGGTCCTCGTCCGATTCCATGAGGTACGTCAACGGCGACGCGGTCGGGGACTCGCGTCGATGCCGGGCGGACTGGATGACGTTGATCGCGAGGTTCGTCGTCGTGGTGGTCAAGAACGCGGCCGGGTTCTGGACCTTCGCCCGGTCGGTGCGCTGCCAGCGCAGCCACGCCTCCTGGACCAGGTCCTCGGCCACCGAGAGTTCACCGGTGACCCGGTAGGCGATGCCGAACAACCGCGTGCGGTGGGTCAGAAAGACGTCGAGGGCCAGCTCCAGGTCATCCGTTGTCGGCATAACTGCACCCTGGCGCGCAAGCGCCGTCCACCGCGCCACGGAAGTCCGTAGTCGGGTCCGTGGGCTCCAGGGCCACGGACCGGTCACGGACCACGTGGTCGGCGTCAGCCCGCCATGGCGAGGGCGTCCGGCAGCTCACGGCGTGAGCTGACGCCGAGCTTGGTGTACACCTTCCGCAGGTGCCATTCCACCGTGTGTGGACTGAGGAACAGCTCCGCGCCGATCTTCGGATTCGTCATCCCGCCCGCGGCCAGCGCCGCGATCTGCGCCTCCTGCGGAGTCAGGCTGTTCACCGGCCCGGCGTCTCGGGTCCGCACGTGCTCGCCGGTGGCCAGTAGTTCACGGCGAGCCCGCTCGGCGAACGCAGTGGCCCGCATGGAGGCGAACATCTCGTGTGCGGTCCGCAGCTGCTCGCGCGCCTGCACGCGTCGACGAGTCCGACGCAGCCACTCGCCGTACAGCAGGTGAGTCCGAGCCACCTCGACGACCACGCGGTCGCGCCCGAGTTCCTCGACGGCGGTGCGGTACAGCGCATCCGCCTCGTCGCCTTCTGTGAGCAGCGCCCGGCTGCGGGCACTGACGCCGCGGGCCCATCCTGAATCGGCTGCGCAGGTCAGCTCGACCAGCCGGTCAAGCGATGTCCGGGCCGCTTCCAGCTCACCGCAGCGGGTCGCGGCCTCGATGTGCTCGACCAGCGACAAACCGGTGAAGTTGTAGCCGTCGTGCTCGATGCCGCCCCGGGCGGCCACCAGCGCCTGGTCGTAGCGCGCCAAGCCGTTGTACAGCACACCCTGGATATAGCCGGTGACGCCCAGCAGCGATACCTCCCCGCGTTGGGCGGCGCGAGCCTTGGCCTCCGCGATCGGACCGGCGGCCGCGTCCTCGTCGCCCCGCCACGCAGCCAATACCAGGGAGGCGTACGCGTGTGGCGTTTGCCCGGTCGCTGCGGCGATCGTGTCGGCTTCCTCGATCATGCGGGTGGCGGTGGCGAAGTCACCGTGATGGATGTAGACGCCGCCGAGGTAGATCAGGGCCGGCGGCAACACGCCGAGGGCGCCGATATCGCGGGCCAGCCGCACCGCACGGGTCGCGAACGTATCCCATGCCGGTAGGTCCCAGCCGTGGTGGATGAACGACTCAAGCGCCACCGGCACCAGCAGCAACCACCGCAGCGTCGCCTCCCGGCTGGGGAGTTCCTCGTGGGCGAACGGTTCGAAAGCGCGGCGCAGCGCCGGGACCCCCGATTCGTTGCCGTCGGTCAGCAGCGTGGCCACGCCGTCCAAGAGCAGATCCGCAGCTTCGGAATTCGAAGGCGGAGCGCCGGACGCACGAGCGGCGACCGCAGCGGCCCTGGCACCGGACTGGCCATGGACCCGGCCGGCGAAGACGGTCGCACTGATCGCCTCGAGATACGTCTCGCGGGCAAGTGGCGACTCTGCTACCGCGAACTGTGCGGCAGCATCGAGCAGCAGGGGCGCCGCCTCGTCACTGCGGCTGCGGGCGAACAGGATTCGGGCACGCAGTCGCGCCAGCCGGGCACGATCCAAGGGATCCATCGGGCAGAGGCTCGCCAGGGAGGTCAACTCGGTGGCACGGTCCGGAGAGGCCGCCGAGAAGTGCGCTTCGGCGGCAGCCAACGCTCGGCGCCCACGCTGCCACAGGTCGGGGGTCAGCTCGGTGGCACGCTCCAGTAGAACTGCCTCGGCGGCCATGCCTCCGCGCTGCCGAGCCCGGTCGGCAGCATCACCCAACGCGGCCGCGACCGTCTCGTCGGGGCCCTCGGCCGCTTCCGCGGCATGCCATGCCCGGCGGTCGGGATCCAGAGCTGGGTCGGTGACCGCTGCCAGTGCCCGGTGCACCGCGCGGCGATCTTCGGTTTCGGCCTCGCGGTACACCGCCGAGCGGACGAGCGGATGACGAAACCGAAGCGACTCGCCGAACTCGATCAGACCTGCCGCCTTGGCCGGTACGGCATCGGGGGTGATGTCCATCACCTCGGCAGCGCGCAGCAGCAGCCGGGCGTCGCCCACCGGCTCTGCTGCCGCGATCAGCAGCAGCGTTCGGGTGTGCGCCGGGAGCATGTCGATCCGGTTCGCGAAGTCCTGCTCGACGCGGCTCGACACCGAGCCGCGGCTCGTCGTCGTGCCCGCGTCCACTCCATACGCGAGCTCGGCCGCACTGCGGCCGCGGTAGAGCTCCAGTAGCGCGAGCGGGTTCCCGTACGTCTCGGCGACCAGCCGGTCCCGGACCCGCTCCTCTAGCCTCCCGTCCACGGCGGCCTCGAGAAGTTCACCGGCGGCGGCGGCGTCGATTCCGCCGAGCCGTATCCCGGGTAGCCCGTTGAGAACGCCGCGCCCCTCGGGATCGCGCACCGCGAACACCATCGCGACGGACTCGGCCAGGAGTCGGCGTGCCACGAATTCGAGCGTCAGCAGGGACACCTGGTCCAGCCACTGGGCATCGTCGATCACAACGAGCACCGGCTGCGCCTCCGATGCCTGGGTGAACAATGTCAACACCGCCAGGCCGACCAGGAAGCGGTCGGGAGGGTCACCGGCGGCCATCCCGAAAGCGACTCGCAGTGCGTCACACTGAGGTTCTGGCAGCGCGCCGATCGAGGCGAGGAACGGCGTGCACAGCTGGTGGAGGCTCGCATAAGCCAGCTCGATGTCTGCCTCGATGCCCCTGGTCATGCTGATAGTCATCCCTGATGCCTGGGACACCACGTACTCCAGCAGCACCGATTTCCCGATGCCCGCCTCGCCACGGATCACCGACACCGCGGACTCGCCCTGGCGCAGACGCGCCAGCAGGTCGGTCAGCAGGGTGCACTCACGCTGCCGACCAACCAGGTTGGGCAACGGACTGGCACTCATGCGGCGGCTCCTGGCAGGGCTGGCCGGCACTCGGTGTGAACGGCACGAAGAAAAGGTACCGGGAATGTCACAAACGGCGACTTCTCCCGGTCGTTCACTTACAACCACTGGTTTGTCCCAGACGATCCTGACCCCGAGGCGGGCGGCCCTGTCGAGCGTGAGTCCGGTGACCGGCCGTCGCCCTTACGACGTCGATTCAGCCCGCTCGGCCTCGGCCAACCGTTGGTGGAGCCGCTCGCGGATGTCCTGCGGGGTGTAGGCGTTGCGGCGGCGTTGGTCCCGCGCCACCATGACTCCACCCGCGACGACACCGGCGACGCCGGCCAGCCCGACCCACTTCCAGATGCTGCGCATCCTCAGAGTGTGCCTAAGCTGCGGACGTGAAAGCGAACACCGTGTCGTTGACCAAGGCGCTGGAGGAAACCCGGACCGGCGACGTCTGGCTGTTTCGCGGCGGCTCCGGGCCGGACCGGGCGATCCAGACCCTGACCAACAGCCCGGTCAACCACGTCGGCATGACGGTGGCGATCGACGACCTGCCGCCGCTGATCTGGCACGCCGAGCTCGGCGACAAGCTGCTCGACATGTGGACCGGCACCAACCACCGCGGGGTGCAACTCAACGACGCCCGTCAGGTCGTCGAACGCTGGGCGCACAGCTACGGGCAGCGCTGCTGGTTACGTCAGCTCACCCCGTTCGCGTCCCGCGAGCAGGAGGACCAGCTCCTCAAGGTGATCGCCCGAATGAACGGTACGGCCTTCCCCACCACCGCGCGCCTGACCGCACGCTGGATGCGCGGACGGGTGCCGATCGTCAGCGACTTCACCCGGGGACTTCCGTTCGTCCACAAGAAGGTTCGCGAGTCCGCCGAACGCAAGAAGGCCCGTAGTCGGCAGGTGGGCCTGGAGACGGCGTACTGCGCCGAGACGGTGGCCATCACGTATGAAGAGATGGGTCTGCTGACCACCGAGAAGCACTACAACTGGTTCGATCCCGGCTCGTTCTGGAGTGGTGACGAGTTGCCGCTGGCCGCCGGCTACGGATTGGGCGATGAGATCTCCGTCATCGTCGACTGACCCTGGCTATACCTGCTGGCAGGTATAGCGCGATTGCCGCCAGCACTGAGGCGTTCGGAGACCGCGACGGCAAAGCTGGACGTGACAACCCCCACCAGCCCCGGAGGTCTTCGGATGCTGACAGTCGAACTACCGGCCGACCACGACACGCCGCCCATGCGGTCCTGGACGCCGATGACGTGAACGCCGCACTGGGCCGCATGCGTGTCGCCGAGGCGATGGCCGGACTACCCGAGGCGCACCGCGCTGTTCTCAGCCGGGCGTACTACCTGGGCTGGACGACCGGCAAGATCGCCGATGACCTCGGGATTGCCGAAGGCACGGTCAAATCCCGGCTGCACGACGCGCTACGGCGACTGAAACTGGCCCTCGCCGAGATGGGTTGCGACACCGCGCCCGGGACGTAGTTTGCCGGGTCCCGGGTGAAACTCACCGAACGCCGCCCCACGGCCCGCTGTAGCGGCACAATTGCCAGGTGAGGACGGCATCTTTACGGCCGGCGCAGCGCCTCACGAGAAGGGACCGACCATGGACCCGGTTTCGCGGTCAGCGGTAGTCGTGGTGGTGTCCTGCGGCCTGGCTCTGGCCTGGTTGGGCATCGGGACGGGCGCAGTTCACGCAGACCCGGCCTTCGGCCCGAGCTATGAGGGCGGGAACTGCCCGGCCGGTCTCACCTGCACCCACTGGTGTCCGGGTGATCCTCCGATACCGGGAAGCCAGGTCATCACCTGGGACGCCGGCATCTGCCACGACTGGTACTGGAATTCAGAGGGTGTCGTGGACATCGCCTCCAACACCATCTACCCGTGGAGCGGCGTTCCACACCAGGCTCCGCCGCCACCGGTGCTGGGGCCGCGGCGGCCGCCACCTCCCCCGCAGCCCCTCCCGCCGGATTGCCCGCCCTGGTCTCCGATCCTGGCCCCGTCGCGCTGCGGTGGGCTCTAGCACCCGCTGCCCGCGACGTCGGCGCGCCGCGCCCGCGCAGAATTCACGCTTGCGTCATTATATTAATGTCCATTCCACGATGGATCGGGCAGCAATCAGGCTAGATGCCCACCATCAAGATCACGAACCGGGGATTTATGTGAATGACTATTCACGCATGGGGGGGCAGCGATGACCGAAACAACAGCCAGAAACGGCAACGACACTCACGTGGCGGCCGATGAGGGACTGACCGAGGTCGACATCACTCGGATCATCAAGATTCTGCGGGCGACGTTCCGTAGCGGCAGGACGCGATCGGCACAGTGGCGCGCCGACCAGCTGAGTCGGCTGGCGCAGATGATGACCGACAACGAGAAGGACATCATCGACGCGCTGTCGGCAGACCTCGGGCGCGCGCCCTTTGAATCCTGGCTGACCGACATCGCCGGCACAGTTGCCGAAGCCCGTTACGCCGCAAAGCATGTCAAGCGCTGGATGCGGCGCGACCGACGGCTGCTCGAACTTCCCCAGTTGCCCGGACGTGGCTGGGTCGAGTACGAGCCCTACGGGACGGTGCTGATCATCGGGACGTGGAACCTCCCGTTCCTGCTCACGCTGGGGCCCGTCATCAGCGCCATCGCGGCCGGAAACACCGTGCTGGTCAAGCCTTCCGAGTTCGCACCGCGCACGTCGCGGCTGTTGGTGGAGCTGGTTCCCCGCTATCTCGACCACGAGGCGGTGGTCGTGGTCGAAGGAGGACGCTCCACCAGCGAGCTGCTGCTGGAGCAGTCGTTCGACCGGATCCTGTTCACCGGCGGGGCCCAGACCGGCCGCAAGGTCCTGGCAGCGGCAGCGCGGCATCTGACACCGGTCACCCTCGAGCTGGGCGGGAAAAGCCCGGTCATCCTCGCCGACGACTGCGATGTCGACGTCGCAGCGGCCAGGGTCGCGTGGACAAAGCTCATCAATTCAGGGCAGGTCTGCGTCGCTCCCGACTACGTCCTCGCCCACCGTGACGTCGCCGAGCGCTTCGTCGACCGGGTGTGCGACGCGTGGGTCCGTTACCGGGCGGACCAGCCAAAAGGCATGCGGATCCTCAACATCGACCACGTTGCGCGACTCGGGGAATACCTGATCGAGACCCGCGGGGACATCACCTTCGGAGGCGGCATCGACCGTGCCTCGCTGTCCGTCGAACCGACCATCGTGGTCGACCCGCACCCTTCCGAACCGCTGATGACCGAGGAGATCTTCGGACCGATCCTGCCGGTGCTCACCGTCGAATCTCTCGACGAAGCAATAGATTTCGTGAACGACAGACCAAAACCGCTTGCCGCCTACCTGTTCAGCCGATCTCGCGCCGTGCGCAACCGTGTCGTGGCCGAGGTTTCGGCCGGCGGAATGCTGGTCAACCACGTGGCCTTTCAAGCCTCCACCACACGGCTGCCGTTCGGCGGCGTGGGCAATTCGGGTATGGGTGCCTACCACGGGCGTTGGGGCTTCCAGGAATTCAGCCACGCCAAGACAGTGCTCACCAAACCGACCCGGCCCGACCTGTCCAAGGTCTTGTATCCGCCCTACAGCGACCGGGCCTGGAAGCTGGCGCGCAAGCTGTTCTGAACGACCCGCATCTCAGGTATCGAGGGCGTGCCTCACCAGCTCGACGTCCTGTGTCCGAACCTGTACGGCGCCTCACCACCTGTCGTCAGACAATCCCTCGTGCGGCCCACGCGGTGGCGGTCACCGTGAACGGGCCGTTGCCCAGGTGCTCGCGAGCCACTGATTCGAGATGTGCACGCCGGTCGTCATCGAGGCCGTGGACGTAGTCACCGGCGGGACCGACACCGAATGTGTACGGCTCCCACCACTCCTCGAACGTGGGATGCACGACATCGACCGCGAGAGGGCGCTCTTCCACACCGCGCAGGTCGGCTGCCCCGAATATCTCGCTCAGATGCCCGTTGCGCGCCCCGGAGAGCAGCGCCTCATCCTCGGCGTCAGGGTCGATGAGGTGAACGGCCTCCCAGAACGGCGCCAGCGCGCCGGTCGGGCCGTCCCACACGCATGCCGCGATGACACCGTCGCGTCGCGTCACGCGCGCCATCTGCCGGATGCCGACCACCGGATCCGCCATGAAGTGCACGACCAATTGCGCCAGCGCAGCATCGAAAGCTGCTGTTTCATAGGGCAATTCCTCGGCGGTACCCCTGCGCGTGTCGATATCGGGAAATCGCGCGTGGATCGCGTCGACGAACGGCGGTGACGGGTCGATCGCTGTCACCTGGGCTCCGAGCGACAGCAGCTGCGCCGTCAGCGCCCCCGGCCCGCATCCCACATCGAGCACCTTGTCCCCCGCGCCGGCCCCGGAAAACGCCGCGAAGACCTCCGCAAGAGGCTCGGCGTACCGGCCCATGAAGCGTGTATAAGCGTCCGGCGGGACAACAAAACCCACGAGAAAATGCTACGTCGCCGGCCCCGTCACGTAACCGGTTCGCGGCTCAATACCCATTGAACGGTGCAGATGTCCGCCGACCATGACCTCTGCACGTGACACTGCGGCGAATGTGCACCTTACGTAGGAAATTCGCGTCAGCCACCTTCATAAAGTGAACACTCGCCACAGCGTTCACACCAGATCCTCGAAACTGTCCTCCCCGGGACGCCACACCATCCAGGCATCGTCAGCGAATCCGGAGAGCATCGCGATCTCGACGTAGACCTCGTCCAACGCCGGGTGGATCACGACTGTGCCCGTGTCGAGTTCGATCCGAAGTCCGATGCCGGTCCGCTCAGCAGTCGAGGCCACGGTGCCAGGAGTCAACTTGCGGAGGCTGTCTGCGTAGCCGAGGTCGGTTTCCCGCCATACGCGACCGGCACTTTCGACCACCGGCCAGACGTAGCACGCGAGAACAGCCGGCTCTCCGCCACCGGTGGCCCCGTCGAACTTCAGGTGTACGTAGTCGTTGAGGACGATCTCAACCGAATACAGTCGCGCTCCGACGAGCCGGGAAAGTAGTTCGTTCGGGATATACATCAGCCCTCACTGTCGGTGGTGGCAGGATCTGCCTGCAATGTCCCGGATGTCGGGGAGGAACAATGGTCAACCGCTGGTCCGGAGTGACGATCGACTGCGCCGATCCCGCTCGGATGTCGGCTTTCTGGTCCACATTGCTCGGTATTCCAGCATCGAGCGAGCATGGGGACGATCCGAACTGGGCAACGGTCGGCTCGCGTTCGGGAGCGCTCCCCCGACTTACCTTCCAGCGGGTGCCCGAACCGAAGGTCACCAAAGTGCGCATTCACCTGGACGTGCAGGTAGACGACATCGACGTGGGCCGCGCTCAGGTCGAGGCCCTCGGCGGGCGGTGGGCGGGTATCCGCACCGACTATGACGAGGGAGTGGTCCTGGTGATGCACGATCCCGAAGGACACGAATTCTGCCTGGTCCAATACTTCGAGGACCACGCAGCTACTTCCGGTTGACCCTGACCGCCTCTTGGATCAGCGCCTTGAACGCGTCCACATCCAGTTCGTCGTCTTCGCGCAGATCGATGGAACGCCCGACCGGGGCCTCAAGGCTCGCATTGAACAAATGGTCCGGGTCTTTCACCGACGAGCCTTTGGCGAAATTCACCTTGACCTTGCCCTTGTACATCTCCAGCGTGCAGATCAGGCCGTCCAGCGAGAAGGCAGGCACACCATCAGGATTCGATGGCTTGCGCCACTTGATCTCCTCGACGACATCAGGTTCGGCCTGTTTGATCAACGACCGGATCTCGTCGACCCGATCGACGCGCCAATCCCCACCCATAGCCGTCAATGTACTCCGACAGCCGGTCGCGACAACCCGACGAGCGTGGGACCTGTGCACGGAAAAGTGGCCTGATGCGTGCATAGCCGCCACGCTCGCGGACCACT
Organism: Mycobacterium sp. 48b; assembly: GCF_048282725.1. Classification (NCBI taxonomy): domain Bacteria; kingdom Bacillati; phylum Actinomycetota; class Actinomycetes; order Mycobacteriales; family Mycobacteriaceae; genus Mycobacterium; species Mycobacterium sp. 48b. The sequence continues at coordinate 2,334,474 of NZ_JBLVUL010000001.1, read as the reverse complement.
ACACGTTGAAGCGGAACTTCACCACATTCCAGCGCGAAACAACGTCACATCGAAGGCGCAATGTATTCGTGGCGTAACTCGACGACCCTGGCGATGTGGTCGAAGTCGTGGTCTGCAGCCAGCACGGTCGCATCGTTCACGATGGCATACCCGGCAATGAGGATGTCGAGTGAACCAGCAGCCCGTACGAGGCCCGAATTCCACAGGGCACTTTGAATTTCGAGCACCAGCGATTCGTCGGGCGCACGCTCGAGCGGGAAGCCGAGGGAGATCTGCTCGCGATAATTCGCGTGCTCTTCGGGCGTGCGAGCGCTGTGGCAGAACTCGAGTACCTGCGGCGGACATGTGACGAACAGGTCGGCCGGTGCTCGCTCGATGCGCCGCAGTCGCGCGGTGATTCCCTCGTCTCCGGTGGCCAACCTTGCCCAGACCGAGTTGTCGACGAGGTAATCCGTCACGAGGTCTCGGTCACGTCCGGCGAGAGCACGGGCGCACCCAACTCGGTAGAGAGGTCAGCCAATCCCGCGATGCCGTCGATCATTGCGCCTTTCTGCTTCGACGCGATGAGCCGGCGCAGTGCAAGATCCAGAACGGCCCGGTTGGATCGTTCGCCCGTGAGCGCCCTGGCACGCTCTATCAGCTCCGGATCCAGGTCAACACTGGTAACAGCCATGATGCACTCCCCTCGCTCGCTATATGAGTGATTATATAACGACCGCTGGTCGCTGTCCTCGCTGCTTACGCCGCTGATTCCAGAGGCTGAACCGGAACGCCCCTACACGTTGAAGCGGAACTCCACCACGTCGCCGTCGGCCATCACGTAGTCCTTGCCTTCCATCCGGACCTTGCCCGCGGCCTTGGCGGCGGCCATCGAACCGGCCTCGACGAGATCGTCGAACGAGACCACCTCGGCCTTGATGAAGCCCTTCTCGAAGTCGGTGTGGATCACGCCCGCGGCCTTGGGCGCGGTGTCGCCCTGGTGGATGGTCCAGGCGCGCGATTCCTTCGGCCCGGCCGTCAGATAGGTCTGCAAGCGCAAGGTGTGGAAGCCGGCACGCGCCAGCGCATCGAGGCCACGCTCGGTCTGCCCGATCGACTCCAACAGCTCCTGGGCCGACTCGTCGTCGAGCTCGATCAGCTCCGATTCGATCTTGGCGTCCAGGAACACCGCGTCGGCCGGGGCCACCAGCGCCCGCAGCTCGGCCTGCTTCGCCTCGTCGGTGAGCACCGACTCGTCGGCGTTGAACACGTACAGGAACGGCTTGGTGGTCATCAGGTTCAGCTCACGCAGCACCGACCAGTCCTTGCCGGTCGAGAAGAGCGTCTTGCCGTCGTCGAACACCGCCTGCGCCGCGACCGCCGCATCCAGAACCGGCTTGCGCTCCTTGTTGTTGCGGGCTTCCTTCTCCAGCCGCGGCACCGCCTTCTCCAGCGTCTGCATGTCCGCCAGGATCAGCTCGGTCTCGATCACCTCGATGTCCGAACGCGGGTCCACCCGGCCGTCGACGTGCACCACGTCGTCGTCGGCGAACACACGCACCACCTGACAGATGGCGTCGCACTCGCGGATGTTGGCGAGGAACTTGTTGCCCAGGCCGGCGCCTTCGGAGGCGCCTTTGACGATGCCGGCGATGTCGACGAACGTCACCGGTGCCGGCACGGTCTTCTCCGAACCGAAGATCTCGGCGAGCTTGTCGAGCCGGGGATCGGGCAACGGCACCACGCCCTCATTGGGCTCGATGGTCGCAAACGGGTAGTTGGCCGCCAACACGTCGTTGCGCGTCAGGGCATTGAACAGAGTCGACTTTCCGACGTTCGGCAAACCGACGATTCCCAGGTTCAGGCTCACAGGGAAGACAGTCTAAGCCGGTGTGACAGGCACGCCAGCGCGAGCTGGCAGCACGCGACCAGACAGAGCCGGTACGGTCTACATGTGTCAGGACAGCGCGCACAGTCGGCAGTGCCGGCTGACCATCGCTCTGTACACCCGCGATTCGCCGGTGTGCCGTGGTGGGGAGCCGTCCTGGTGGCGATCACCGCTACCGCCATCGGCTTTGCTTTCGATGCCGGTTCGGGCAATCGCGAGCTCAGCTCGGTGTTCGCAATCTGCTATTCCCTCGGTTGCCTTTTGGCTGTTCTGACGGTCCAGCAGGCCGGGCTGTTCACCGCCGTGATCCAGCCGCCTCTCATCCTTTTCGTCGCCGTTCCCGGGTCCTATTTCCTGTTCCACGGGGGCCAGCTCGACGGCGTGAAAGACCTGGCGATCAACTGCGGATATCCGCTGATCGAACGCTTCCCGCTGATGCTGTTCCTCTCGGCGGCAGTGCTGTTGATCGGGCTGGGCCGGTGGTACGTCGGCCTGACATCGCGGCGCGGGGCCGACGCAGCCGAAACGGCCGACCCCGCAACCGCCAAGAAGGGCAAGGCCACGCCCGCCGCGGGAATTGTGTCATCTGTCACAGAGAAAATTTCCGGGCTGGTTCTCCGCAAACCTGCCACGGCGTCGGCTCGCCGGGATCGGACCGAGGCGGATCCGGCGGCGGATGCGCCGCCTCGGCGCCGCCCGTCCCAACGTCCTCCCCGCCGGCGTCCGGCGGGCGCAGAGCCCGGCACGGAGGCAGCAGCGGCCGCAGGAGCCTCAGGACGCCCGCGCGGCGAGCGCAGGCCGACCAAGCGGGCCGCAGCCCCACGCCCCCGCCCCAGCCGTGCTCCCGACGGCGATCTCGGCAGCGAACTCGACGGCGCGATGCCCGAGCGGCCGCGCCGGCCCAGGCCCCCGCGCTCGGCGGAGCCGGGTAGCAGCGAGCCGCGCCGGCGGGTGCGGAGCCAGCCGCGCGAACCGCGCAAGCAGCCGCCGCCGGAGCGCCGTGACACCGGCTCGTTCGACGCGCCACGTGAGCGGCCGCAGCGACCACGCCGCCGATTCGACGACTACCAGCCGTTCGAGGATTCCTTCGAGCAGCCCAAGCAGGCACCCAACGGTTCCGGGCGCTCGACGCACCATCCGGTGTCGCGGGTGCGTTACCGCGGTTCCGAGGACGAGGATCACCGCGTCGAGCACCGGACGCGGCCACGGTCATCCACCAGGGGACGTCACTCCTGGGAATACGACGACTGATCGAGCACTGACGCCGATCAGGAGCGCGGCGGGCGGATCTCACGCGGCAGCGCGAACACCAACGTCTCGTTGGCGGTGGTCACCGGCTGCACGGTCCCGTAGCCGTACTCGGCGAGCCGTTCGAGCACACCGCGCACCAGCACCTCGGGCACCGACGCCCCGGAGGTGACGCCCACCGTGGTGACGCCCTCCAGCCAGGCCGGGTCGATGTCCTCGGCGTAGTCCACCAGATGCGACGCCTGCGAGCCGGCGCCGAGCGCCACCTCGACCAGCCGTACCGAGTTGGACGAGTTCTTCGAGCCGACCACGATCACCAGCTCGCACTCGGGCGCCATCGCCTTGACCGCCACCTGGCGGTTCTGGGTGGCGTAGCAGATGTCGTCGCTCGGCGGATCCTGCAACGTCGGGAACTTCTCGCGGAGCCGGCGCACCGTCTCCATGGTCTCGTCGACGCTCAGCGTGGTCTGGGACAGCCAGATGACCTTGTTCGGGTCACGCACTGTGACGTTGTCGACGGCATCCGGATTGTCGACCACCTGGACATGGTCGGGTGCCTCACCGGCGGTGCCGACCACCTCCTCATGCCCGGTATGGCCGACGAGCAGGATGTCGTAGTCGTCGCGGGCGAACCGTTTGGCCTCGTTGTGGACCTTGGTGACCAGCGGGCAGGTGGCGTCGATCGTCCTGAGATTGCGCGCGGCGGCCTCGACGTGGACGGTCGGCGCGACGCCGTGCGCCGAGAACACCACGATGGCACCCTCGGGAACCTCGTCGGTCTCGTCGACGAATACGGCACCGGCCTTGGCCAGCGTCTCCACCACGTGCCGGTTGTGCACGATCTCGTGACGCACGTAGACCGGCGCGCCGTGCTTCTCCAGGGCGCGCTCCACGGTTTCGACGGCGCGGTCCACACCGGCGCAGTATCCGCGGGGCTCGGCCAGCAGAACCCGTTTGCCGGAGGCTTGCGAACCACCGCCTGATCTCACCGAGCTGGTGGCACCCGGGATACCCATGTTGATTGTCGGCGGCATGTCTCCAGGGTACGGGGCGACAATGCAACGGAGCCAGCCGTGGCTGTGGCTAGTCTGTGCACATGGGAACTGCACCGTATGGGGTCCGGCTGCTGGTTGGTGCGGCGGCGACCGCCCTGGAAGAGACCCGCAAGTTGCCTCAGACGATCCTGACCTATCCCATGACGGTGGCGAGCCAGGCGGCCAACCTCGTCATGCACGTTCAGCAGAATCTGGCTGAGCTGGTGGTCAAGGGCGACGAGACACTCGAGCAGCTGTTTCCGCCCAAGGACGAGCAACCCGAGTGGGCCACCTTCGACGAGGATCTCGAGGCCGACTCCGAGCCCGAGGACGATTCCGACGCTTCCGCGGGCGGCGACGGCGAGCGGCGCACCGAGGGACGCTTCGCGCTGTACAGCACCGGGGAGCCCGAGGCGGCCGGTTCGACGAACGGCAAGGCCGCAGGTGCCACCGCCGCAGGCGCGGCACCTGACATCGCCGGCGAGCTCGGGTACGACGCGCTGACGCTGGCGCAGTTGCGCGCGCGGTTGGCCTCGCTGCGTGTGCCCGACCTCGAGGCGCTGCTGGCCTACGAGGAGTCCGGCCGGGCCCGCGCACCGTTCGTGACGCTGCTCGCCAACAGGATCACCCGCGCGACCGCGAAGTGACCGAACCGGGTCAGTCACCGGAGAACCCCTGGCCGGTCCGCGCCGTGGCGACCCGCGTCGCCAAATGGATCGACCGGCTCGGCACCGTATGGGTCGAGGGACAGCTGACCGAGCTCAAGGTCCGCCCGGATTCCAAGACCGTCTTCATGGTGCTGCGCGACCCCGCGGCAGACATGTCGCTCACGCTGACCTGCCCGCGCGATCTCGTGCGCAATGCCCCGGTCAAACTGACCGAGGGCACCCAGGTGATCATCTGCGGCAAGCCCAATTTCTACACCGGCCGCGGCACATTCTCGTTGCGGGTCAGCGAGATTCGCGCGGTCGGCATCGGTGAGCTGCTGGCGCGCATCGAGCGGCTGCGTCGGCTCCTGGAGGCCGAGGGGCTCTTCGACCCGAGGCTCAAACGTCCGATCCCCTTCCTGCCCAACACCATCGGCCTGATCACCGGCCGCGCCTCGGCAGCCGAGCGCGACGTCACCACGGTCGCAAGCACCCGATGGCCCGCGGTGCGCTTCGCGATCCGCAACACGATCGTGCAAGGGCCCAACGCGGTTCCGCAGATCGTGGAGGCCCTGGCGGCCCTCGATGCCGACGACGCGGTTGACGTGATCGTCCTCGCGCGCGGCGGCGGCAGTGTGGAGGACCTGCTGCCGTTCTCCGACGAAACGCTGTGCCGGGCGATCGTGGCCTGCCGCACGCCGGTGGTCAGCGCGATCGGGCACGAACCCGACAGTCCCCTGTCCGATCTGGTCGCCGACGTGCGCGCGGCCACCCCGACCGACGCGGCCAAGCGGATCGTGCCCGACGCGGCAGCCGAACAGGCGCTGATCACCGATCTGCACCGACGCAGCGCCCGTGCGCTGCGCAACTGGGTACACCGCGAACAGCACCACCTGGAGCAGTTGCGCAGCCGCCCGGTGCTCGCGCAGCCCTTGGCGGGGCTCACCGCACGGTCCGACGAGATCTCGCGGGCCCGGGCCACCGCGCAACGCGACATCACCCGGCTGATCGCCGCAGAGGCCGACACCGTCGGCCACCTGTCGGCACGGCTGACCGCGCTGGGCCCGGCGGCGACGCTGGCCCGCGGGTACGCGGTGGTCCAGGCAGTCCCGGCATCGGGGGCGCCGACGGTTCTGCGTTCGGTGGCCGACGCACCGGACGGCACGCGACTGCGGGTGCGGGTGTCCGACGGAGTGGTCACCGCTGTCAGCGACGGTAGCGAGTAGAGGGGTGGGAGCATGAAGCCTATTAGTGAATTGGGCTATGAAGAGGCCCGCGACGAACTGATCGCTGTCGTACAGCAGCTGGAGCAGGGTGGACTCGATTTAGATGCTTCGCTCAACCTGTGGGAACGGGGCGAGAAGCTGGCACAACGCTGCGAAGAACACTTAGCCGGGGCACGCCAGCGCGTCGAGCAGGCACTGGCCGCACGAGAGGCCGACGAAGGTTGATCCAGCAACCAACTTTGCCGATCGCGCTCGAAACTGGAACCTGTTTCAGTTAAGCTGCCGGGCATGGGTGACGCATCTCTGACCACTGAACTCGGCCGCGTCCTGGTGACCGGTGGCTCCGGCTTCGTCGGCGCCAACCTGGTGACCGAGCTGCTCGACCGCGGATACGCGGTGCGCTCGTTCGACCGCGCGCCGTCACCGCTGGGCGATCATGCCGGCCTGGAGGTCGTCGAGGGCGACATCTGCAACCCGGAAACCGTGGCCGCAGCCGTCAAGGACATCGACACGATCATCCACACCGCGGCGATCATCGATCTGATGGGCGGCGCCTCGGTCACCGAGGAGTACCGGCAGCGCAGCTTCGCCGTCAACGTCGAGGGCACCAAGAACCTGGTGCACGCGGGCCAGGCCGCGGGCGTCAAGCGCTTCGTCTACACCGCCTCCAACAGCGTCGTGATGGGTGGACAGGACATCGTCAACGGTGACGAGACGATGCCGTACACCAACCGGTTCAACGACCTGTACACCGAGACCAAGGTCGTGGCGGAGAAGTTCGTGCTCTCCCAGAACGGCGAGCAGGGCATGCTGACGTGTTCGATCCGGCCCAGCGGCATCTGGGGCCGCGGCGATCAGACCATGTTCCGCAAGGTGTTCGAGAACGTGCTCGCCGGACACGTCAAGGTGCTCGTCGGCAACAAGAACATCAAGCTCGACAACTCATACGTGCACAACCTGATTCACGGCTTCATCCTGGCCGGCCAGCATCTGGTCCCCGGTGGCACCGCGCCCGGGCAGGCCTACTTCATCAACGACGGCGAGCCGATGAACATGTTCGAGTTCGCCCGCCCGGTGATCGCGGCGTGCGGTCGCAAGCTGCCGACGTTCTATGTGTCCGGCAAGCTGGTCCACAAGGTGATGATGGCCTGGCAGTGGCTGCACTTCAAGTTCGCGCTGCCCGAGCCGTTGATCGAACCGCTTGCGGTGGAACGGCTTTACCTCAACAACTACTTCTCGATCGCCAAGGCCGGACGCGATCTGGGTTACCAGCCGCTGTTCACCACCCACCAGGCCATGATCGAGTGCATGCCCTACTACGTCGACCTCTTTCACCAGATGGAGTCGGGGGCCAAGCAGCCCGTCACCGCGTAGCCGACGCTCAGCGGTACAGGTGCACCGGATGGTGCGTGGACTGCTCGATCCGTGCCGATGCGGCATGCAGTAGCTCGCTGCCCAGCGCGATGAGGGCGCGGGCGGCCGCGATCTCTTCACCGATCATCGGTGCCCCGGGGTCCCTGGGGTTGCGATAGGCGTCTCCGGTGGTGGCCATCGTGTCGTCGCGCACCTGCGCACGAGCCGAGGCATGGGTGTGGATCTCGTCTTCGGAGAATTCGATCTCGACGAGCCATTTGTTGGTCAGATCCTTGTCGTACATGTCAATCACCCTCCACCTCCAAGGGTGCGCCGGATACGTCCCGGACGCCAGGCCGCAGGGTGAGGAAAAGGTGGCGCAGCATCACCGTGAAGGCGACCGCCCACACCGCCAGCGCGATCCAACTCTCGGTGTAGCCGATGTACTCCACGATCGGCAACTGGTCGGCCTGGCCGAGATAGTGACCGCCCACGCCGTACATGCCGAGCGGGAAAACCACACTCCACCATGTGGCGTCGTAACGCAGTGGGACGCGATGCACACAGTGCCGCCAGATCCCGGCGGCAACCAGGGGCGGAATCAGCCAGGTGCCGAAGGCCCAGAAGAACACCGACGCTCCTGCGATCAGGCCGCGAGTGGCCGCCACCATGGGGGCATCCGCCATCTCCACGATCCTGGCTCCGGCCACCACGGTGATGGCAGTGGCGCCCATGGCCACCCAGTACGGCGGCGTGAGATCGTTGGGCAGCAGCGGGTACACCAGCATCCGTACTGCCACGAAGATGCCCGCTGCCCCGTACAGAAATATCCCGACCGACCACGAGAACACCGCCAGCAGGGCCAATTCCGAACGACCCACGGCGATTTCGGGCTGCAACGCCGCGGCCAGCACCGCGACAGACTGGCTGGCGACCACCCAGATGAACCAGGTGCCGTTGGCACTCTGCAGCACCGGGCGCGCGGCCTGGCCGAGCACCGCCGTCCACGGCACCACGTAGCCCAGCACCATCCACGCCACCCAGCCGATAGCCAGGAGCCCGAACGCCAGCCCGTAATGCCCGTCCGCGGCCAGCCGGGTACCGACCACGCAGGTCGCGGCGACGAAGGTGAACATCGCGAAACCGCGGCTCGGATCGGTCAGGTCGGCTGTGAACTCCCGGCGGTAGACGGTGATCCGTGTGACGGCGAGGACCACCAAAACCACGTACGCGATCGCCGCGATCCACAACAGTGCCACCGAAACCGCATGCGCGCGGTGATAAGTCATTGCGATGGACATGATTCCGGTGGCCATGACCAGTGCGAAGTAACCCGGGTGCAGTGTGCGCACTGCCTCGCCGAGGGTCGGCTCACTCATGGCTCGGTCTTACCACCGCCTCGCCGGACGAATGCGTAAATATCCGGCGACAGGCGGACGAAGCCGCGGCGAGCAGGTCACAGAGCGCCTAAGGTCGGAACCGGGTCGGGGTGGATCTGTCGAGGTTGAGGAGCCAACATGCCGAACGGCAAGCCGAACATTCTCGTGATCTGGGGCGACGACATCGGCATCAGCAACCTCAGTTGCTACAGCGACGGGCTGATGGGCTACCGCACGCCGAACATCGATCGTCTGGCCGACGAAGGCATGCGATTCACCGACTCCTACGGTGAGCAAAGCTGCACCGCCGGTCGCGCCGCGTTCATCAGCGGGCAAAGCGTGTACCGCACCGGGATGAGCAAAGTAGGTGTGCCGGGTGTCGACATCGGCTGGGCGGCAGAGGATCCCACGATCGCCGAGCTGCTCAAGCCCTTGGGGTATGCGACCGGCCAGTTCGGCAAGAACCACTTCGGCGACCTCAACAAGTACCTACCGACCGTGCACGGTTTCGACGAGTTCTACGGAAATCTCTACCACCTCAACGCCGAGGAAGAACCCGAGAACTTCGACTACCCGCACGAGGACCGGTACCCCCGCCTCTACCAACTGGCCAAGCCACGCGGCGTCCTGAAATGCAAGGCCACTGCCGAGGTTTCCGATGAACCCGACGACCCGAAGTTCGGGCCGGTCGGCAAGCAGACGATCGAGGACACCGGCCCGCTGAACACCAAGCGCATGGAGACCATCGACGAGGACATCGCCGACGCGACCGTCGACTACATCAAGCGTCAACATGCCAAGGGCAATCCGTTTTTCGTCTGGTGCAACTTCACCCATATGCACCTCTACACCCACACCAAGCCGGAGAGCCGCGGACAGGCCGGGCTGTGGCAATCGCCCTACCACGACACGATGATCGACCACGACCGCAATGTCGGGACGGTGCTGAACGTGCTCGACGAGCTCGGGATCGCCGACGACACCATCGTCATCTACTCGACCGACAACGGCCCGCACCGCAACACCTGGCCGGACGGCGGCACCACCCCGTTCCGCAGCGAGAAGAACACCAACTGGGAGGGCGCCTTCCGGATTCCCGAACTGATCCGCTGGCCCGGAAAGATCAAGGCCGGCACCGTCTCCAACGAGATCATCCAGCACCACGACTGGCTGCCCACCCTGTTGGCCGCGGCAGGTGATCCCGACATCGCCGAGAAGCTCAAGAAGGGCCATAAGGCCGGTGCCGACGGGGAGACCGACTACAAGGTTCATATCGACGGCTTCAACCTGTTGCCGTACCTGACCGGTGAGGTGGAGACCAGCCCGCGGCGTGGGTTCTTCTATTTCTCCGACGACGGGGACCTGGTGGCGTTGCGGTTCGAGAACTGGAAGATCGTCTTCGCCGAGCAGCGGTGCCAGGGCACCCTGCGGGTGTGGGCCGAACCGTTCACCCCGCTGCGGGTGCCGAAATTGTTCAACCTGCGCACCGACCCGTACGAGTTCGCCGACATCACGTCGAACACGTACTACGAGTGGCTGCTGCGACACGATTTCTTCGTGTTCTACGCAACCGCGATGGCGACGAAGTTCCTCGAGACATTCAAGGAATTCCCGCCTCGACATGCTCCGGCCAGCTTCAGCGTCGATCAAGCCGTCGAGAAATTGCACGAGTTCCTGGCCAAGGACTGACCTGGCTCGAATTGAGTATTCCCTGAGAGACGCGCGAGACCGTCCTCCGCTCCGTCGTGGACGCATAACGTCGGGCTAGGTCGGGAGGACTGGCAGCAGGCGCGACAACCGAATCCGATACGAAAGCGAGGCCTGACACATGCCGAACAACCAACCCAACATCCTGGTCATCTGGGGCGACGACATCGGGATCAGCAATCTGTCCTGCTACAGCATGGGCCTTATGGGATATCGGACGCCCAACATCGACCGCATTGCCAGAGAAGGCATGCTGTTCACCGATTCCTACGGCGAGCAGAGCTGTACGGCCGGCCGGTCGTCGTTCATCACCGGCCAAAGTGTGTACCGCACAGGCCTGTCCAAGGTCGGCATGCCGGGCGTGGACGTCGGAATGTCCCCCGAAGACCCCACGATCGCATCGCTGCTGAAACCGCTCGGCTACGCCACCGGGCAGTTCGGCAAGAACCATCTCGGTGACCTCAACCAATATCTGCCGACCAATCACGGCTTCGACGAGTTCTTCGGCAACCTGTACCACCTCAACGCCGAAGAGGAGCCAGAGCACCCCGACTACCCGACCGAAGAAGAGGCCCCCAATCTGCGCAGGAAGATGCTGCCGCGCGGTGTGGTCCATTCCTGGGCGACCGAGGAGGAGTCCGATGAGGTCGACGAGCGCTTCGGCCCGGTAGGCAAACAACGCATCGAGGACACCGGACCGCTGACCAAAGAACGTATGGAGACCATCGACGACGAGACGACGTCGGCCTGCATCGACTTCATCCGGCGCCAAAAGGAGGCGGATACACCGTTCTTCGTCTGGATGAACACCACCCACATGCATTTCCGCACACACACCAAGCCCGAAAGCGTCGGCCAGGCCGGGCGCTGGCAGTCCGGCTACCACGACACGATGGTCGACCACGACCGCAATGTCGGTCAGCTGTTGGATGCGCTCGACGAGTTGGGCCTGGCCGAGGACACCATCGTCATCTACTCGACCGACAACGGTCCACACGCCAATACCTGGCCCGATGGTGCGACCACCCCGTTCCGCAGTGAAAAGAACACCAACTGGGAGGGTGCCTTCCGGATTCCCGAGCTGATCCGCTGGCCCGGAAAGATCGAGGCCGGCAGCGTCTCCAACGAGATCGTCCAGCATCACGACTGGCTGCCGACTTTCCTGGCGGCCGCCGGAGACGCCGACATCGTGGAGAAGCTCAAGAAGGGCTACAAGGCCGGCGACACGAAGTACAAGGTCCACATCGACGGCTTCAACCTGCTGCCCTACCTGACCGGCGAGGTCGACAAGAGCCCGCGCCGCGGGTTGATCTACTTCTCCGACGACTGCGACGTACTCGGCGTGCGCATCGACAACTGGAAGGTGGTGTTCATGGAGCAGCGCTGCCAGGGCACGCTGCAGATCTGGTTCGAGCCGTTCACGCCGCTGCGCGCGCCGAAACTGTTCAATTTGCGCACGGACCCCTACGAGCGCGCGGACATCACCTCCAACACCTACTGGGACTGGTGGTTCGAACACGACTACCTCGCCCTCATGGCCAACGCATTGGTCACCCAGTTCCTGGAGACCTTCAAGGAGTTTCCACCGCGCCGCGAACCGGCCTCGTTCACCATCAGCAACGCAGTCGATCAACTCCACAACTTCCTCGAACGCATGGGCGGCTGAGTTGGGAGTTCTTGATTCCTGGAGCGACGGCCCCACGAAGACGGCGATCGTCGACTTCGTGGGGCGCGTCACCACCGAGGTACCACCCGAAGAGCGGGTCGCGGTGTTCGACAACGACGGCACACTGTGGTGCGAGAAGCCGGCCTATATCCAGTTGGATTTCCTGGTGCGCCGACTGGCCGAGCAGGCGGCGGCCGACCCGGCCCTGGCCGCCAAGCAGCCCTACACCGCTGCCGCCGCCGGCGATCTGGGCTGGTTCGGCGATGCCGTCACCAAGCACTACAACGGTGATGATTCAGCACTCAAAGTCCTTGCCGGCGGCATACTTTCGGCCTACGCGGGACTGACGGTCGATGAGCACGCCGACCGGATCAAGGCATTCTTCGCCGAGGCGCAGCACCCGACGTTGGGCCGCCCGTACACCACGTGCGGTTATCTGCCGATGATCGAGTTGCTGCGGCATCTGGAAACCAACGGGTTCACCAACTACATCGTCTCCGGTGGCGGCCGTGATTTCATGCGTCCGGTGACGACGTCGATGTACGGCATTCCGCCCGAGCGGGTGATCGGCAGTTCGGTGGGGCTGGACTTCGTCGACGGTCAACTCAAGACGACGGCCACACCGGAGTTCCTCAACGACGGTCCGGTCAAGGCCGTGCGCATCTGGGGGCGTATCGGGCGTCGGCCGATCTTCGCGGCGGGAAACTCCAACGGCGACATCCAGATGCTGCAGTACACCGCAGGCGGGCCAGGACCGTCGTTGGGCCTGCTGGTACGTCACGACGATGCCGACCGCGAGTTCGATTACACCGCAGGCGCAGAGAAGGTGCTGGACCTGGCGGGGTCCAACGGCTGGGCGGTGGCGAGCATGCGTGACGATTGGACGACGGTCTTTGACTAAGTTTGCACTGAGGTCATCGACTCTGCGTCCAGGGCGCAAAAGTGCGAGTAAACCTCGCCCTCACCGCAGAGTCGATGCATGACATCAGCCGATCTGGTCTGGATCCCGGCACAGACGACAACCCTCGGCTCTGACGCCCACTACCCCGAGGAGGCGCCGGCGCGTGAGTTCACCACCGAGGGTTTCTGGATCCAGCGCCATCAGGTGACCAACGCCGAGTACGCCGAATTCGTGGACGCCTCCGGCTACGTCACGGTCGCCGAGCGTCCGGTGGACCCCGACGACTTCCCGGGTGCCCCACCGGAAAACCTGGTGCCTGGTTCGATGGTGTTCCAGCGCACCGCGGGGCCGGTGGACCTGCGGCACATCAGCCAGTGGTGGGCATGGACGCCCGGTGCGTGCTGGAATCACCCCCGCGGCCCGCGCTCGTCGCTGACGGGACGCGAGCAGCATCCGGTGGTGCACATCGCTTTTGACGACGCCGCTGCCTACGCGGACTGGGCGGGTCTGGCGTTGCCGACCGAGGCCGAGTGGGAAACCGCCGCCCGGGGCGGGATCCCCGGCGCCCCGTACACCTGGGGCGGCGAGCCCGAGCAACCCGGACAGCATCTCGCGAATTACTGGCACGGGGAGTTCCCCTATCTGCCCGACACCGGTTACGGCACAACGAAACCTGTCGGCAGCTTCGAGCCCAACGGCTATGGACTGTTCGACATGGCCGGCAACGTCTGGGAGTGGACAACGGACTGGTACGGCGAGGACCGGGCCACCACGCCGTGCTGTGCCGCCGACACCTACGACCCGAACCAGCCGCAGTTCCAGATCGGGCGCAGGGTGATCAAGGGCGGCTCGTTCCTGTGCGCGGACAGTTACTGCATGCGATACCGTCCCGCTGCGCGGCGGCCGCAGATGGTGGATACCGGTATGAGTCACATCGGTTTTCGGTGTGTGCGCCGCACTGATCAGGCCTGAGCCTCGCTGAACGCCGGAGCGACGAATCGTCTCAGCGTCTCCTGCTCGGCAGCCTCATCGACACCCGGCCAGACCAACAGCGACAGCACCAGGCGCACGATCCAAGCCGCGGCCGCCGGGTCGTCCTCGTCCAGACCGGTGAGCTCGGCGGCGAACGCGGCGGGCACCGGCGATTGGGTGAGATCCGCCATCGCAGCGCCACTGCGCAGTGAGCCGAGCAGCAGGTCGAACATCGGGTCGGCTCGAATGCGTTGCAGTGCAACGGTGATGGCGGTCAGCACCCTTTGCGCCCCGGCCAGTCCGTCGACCGCTCGTCGCACCTGTCCCACGATCGACGCAGCCAATCGGGCCACCACGGCGTCCCGGATCTGGGTCTTGCCGCCGGCGTGCCGATAGACGGTGGCGCGCGAGCAGTGCACGTGCGCCGCCAGCGCATCGATGTCCAGCGCGTCCAGCCCGTCACGGGCGGCCATCTCGGCTGCCGCGGCGTAGATGCGCTCGGCCGCTTCGACACGTCGGTCGCCACCGATCAGCCAGTCCGCACGCCCGGGAGACATAGCCGCGAACTTATCGCATCATGAGACAGAATCGCGAATAATTCTCACCCGATACGCAGGTCACCGCCCCGCGCTGAGACACCTTCGCACCGCGGGCCCCACAGGCCGATATCAACTTGTCCTGGCATCGTTGACTCCCCCCGAATCGCCAGCCAACCTGGCCGAATGCTTCTGGCACACGAACTGTTCGAGCCGGCCTGCCTGCAGGATCCGTATCCGCTCTACGACCGGCTGCGGGCTCACGCACCGGTGGCCCAGGTCGGCGAGTCCCCGTTCTTCGTGGTGACGTCGTTCGACGCCGTTCTCGAGGCCACCGCGCGCACTGAGGACTTCTCGTCGAATCTCACCGCGACCATGTGGTCTCAACCCGACGGCACCGTCTCCGCGTTCGACATGGGCGAGCCGGGTGGCCCCGTGCACGTGTTGGCCACCGCCGACGACCCGGCGCATGCCGCCCACCGCAAGATGGTGCTGCCCCGGATGGCCGCCAAGCGGATCGCCGAGCTGGAACCGTTCATCGCGGCCATCACCGCCGACCTGCTGGCCGGAGCGAGCGGCGAGTTCGAGTGGATGTCGGCACTGGCCGACCGGCTGCCCATGCTGGTGGTCGCCCAACTGCTGGGGCTGCCGGCCACCGATGTGGATCGACTGGTGGCGTGGGCCTACTCCACCACCCAGCTGCTGGACGGGTTGGTCGATGCCGAACAGCTGACCGCGTCTGGGATCGCGGCCGTTGAACTCGGCGGGTATCTGACCGAACGGTTCGGCGAAGCGTCGGCAAACCGGGGAGAAAACCTGCTGGGAGACCTGGCGGCCCATTGCACGGGCGAGCGAGTGTCCCCTGAAGTCGCGGTGTTCATGCTGATCCAGCTGGTCGGGGCAGGTGCGGAATCGACCGCGTCATTGATCGGCAGTGCTGTCTGGATCCTGAGTCACCGGCCCGAGCTGGCCGAATGGCTGCGGCGCAATCCCGGCGAGATCCCGCAGTTCCTGGAGGAGGTGTTGAGGTTCGAGTCGCCGTTCCGGGGTCACTACCGGCATGTCCTCGCCGATACCGACCTGGCGGGCGTCACGTTGCCGGCAGACAGCCACCTACTGCTGTTGTGGGGCGCCGCCAACCGCGATGCGGCCGTGTTCGAGGCTCCGAACGAGTTTCGGCTGGAACGGCCGAATATCAAGAATCACATGGCATTCGGCAAGGGCGGGCACTTCTGCCTCGGGGCCGCACTGGCCCGCCTGGAAGCCCGCATCGTGATCTCGGCACTGCTGCGCACAGGCAATGAGGTCCGCCCAGCAGGCGATGCCGAATGGCAGCCCAGCCTGTTGGTACGCCGGTTACGCCGACTTCCGCTGAGCCTGCGGTGAACCAGCCCAGGACTCGGCGGCTTACGCCGCGAGCGCGATGCTGTCGTCGTCGACGAACACCAGTCCGCCGTCGTCGAGGTTGACTGCCCAGCGCCGCGCCGGTTCGACGATTCGCTCACCAGCGACCTCGACCGCGGTCCCGGCCAAGTCGGCGAAATCTTCGACGACGGTGCCGTGCAATTCGTCGTCAGTTCCCGGATAAACGACCACCGAGGAACCCACAGCAACTTCTTCGGCAATTTCACCGGAGTCACTGTCGTTAACCCCCGTCACGACATCTTCGGACATCCCACACCTCCCCAATTACTGACGCGTGCAACCGAGTACATCACAAACGCCTGCGATTGGCTCACTTTCTCCGATACCTACAGCCACACCTTGCATACGTCTCGGGCAAATTTCCAAATCCGCCGACGACGACCGTTCCGGCAAATGCATCACATCGAGGTGCGCAGCGTGACCCCAGTCACGTTTATCTGCCGACAGTGCCATTGACCAATGCTTTTGAGGCAACCCCAGCAACATTCGCCTTCCCTGGCTCTCCCCCAGTACGGCGGTCATGCGCCGGTTGCTGAGGAACCGCAGGCGAACAGCACGCCGGGAACCCCCGAATCATCTGCGGATCGCGGTGACACACACCACACCCACGTTCGCTAGTGTTGCAACACGTTCTAGCGAGGAGGCCTATGTCCGACGCTGTTTTGGTTACCGGAGCGTTTGGTTTGGTGGGTTCCGCCGTCGTGAAGGCGCTGGCAGCGGGCGGACGCACGGTGGTCGCGACCGATCTCGACGTGCCCGGAAACCGGAAGGCCGCCGCCGCGCTCCCGGCCTCCGTCGAGGTCCGCTGGGCAGATCTGACCGATACCGCCGCGGTGGACGCACTCGTGGCCGGGGTCGCACCGGCTGCGATCATCCACCTCGCCGCAATCATCCCGCCGTTCTGCTACATGCGCCGAGGGCTGGCGCGGAAGGTGAACGTCGAGGCCACCGCATCGCTGCTGCGGGCCGCCGAGGGTCAGCCGACCCCGCCGCGGTTCGTCCAGGCCTCCAGCATCGCGGTCTACGGCGCCCGCAATCCGCACCACATCGACGATGTGCTGACCCCCGACACCCCGGTCAACCCGTCCGACATCTACGGCGCGCACAAGGTGGAGGCCGAGGCCCTGGTCCGGGCCTCGAAGTTGGACTGGCTGATCCTGCGTCTCGGTGGGGTCATGAGCTCCGAGTTCAGCCTCGGCATCGACGTCGACCTCATCTCGTTCGAGAGCGTGCTGCCCGCCGACGGGCGGTTGCAGACGGTCGACGTGCGTGATGTGGCGGCAGCGTTCGTCGCGGCCACCACTGTCCCGACCGAAATCGCGAACCACGAGGTGCTGCTGATCGGCGGCGACGCCGAGACGCACCGGCACATCCAGTCCGCGGTCGGTTCGCAGGCGGCTGCCGCGATGGGAATCAAGGGTGGCCTGCCGATCGGCCGGCCCGGCAATCCCGACTTCGACGCCGCCTGGTTCGCCACCGACTGGATGGACACCAGCCGCTCGCAGGAGGCGCTCGGGTTCCAGCGTCACTCGTGGCCGCAGTTGCTCGCCGACACCAGGGCGAACGCCGGCCTGAAGCGTTTTCCGATCGGCCTGGCGGCTCCCCTGATCCGCGCGTTCCTGCGGTCGAAGTCCGCGTACAAGGACTATCCGGGCACATTGGCCGACCCGTGGAACGCCATCGACAAGAAGTGGGGCGATCATCGCCCCGACGAGCGCACGGACGGGAGCCAAGCATGACCACGGAACGCGTCGCGATCATCATCGGCGGAGCTTCGGGGATCGGCTGGGCCAGCGCCCAGGCGCTGGCCGCCGACGGCTGCCGCATCGTGGTGGCCGACCGTGACGCCGACGGTGCCGCGGCCCGGGCCGCTCAGCTCGGCGCGCCGCACACGAGCCACTACGCCGATGTCACCGACGAAGCCTCGGTGGAGAAGCTGTTCGAGGCCACGGGAGCGGTCGACATCGTCGTCAACTGCGCGGGGTTCAGCAATGTCGGCCTGATCACCGACCTGGCGGTCGAGGACTTCCGCTCCGTCGTCGACGTCTGCCTCAACGGCGGGTTCATCGTCGCCAAGCACGCCGGCCGTAACCTGCCCGAAGGTGGTGTCCTGGTGTCGATTTCATCGCTGAACGGGCGCCAGCCCGCGGCCGGCATGAGCGCCTACTGCGCGGCCAAGGCCGGACTGTCGATGCTGACGCAGGTGGCCGCGCTGGAAATGGGGCCGCGCGGCATCCGGGTCAACGCGATCGCGCCGGGATTTGTGAAGACCCCGCTGACCGATCCCGCGGCGATGATCCCCGGCGTCGTCGAGGAGTACGTCGAGAACACCGCACTGGGCCGCAGCGGAACCCCCGAGGACATCGCGGCCGCCGTGGTGTTCCTGTGTTCACCGCAGGCGTCGTGGCTGACCGGCGAAGTACTCGATCTCAACGGCGGCGCGCACCTCAAGCGCTACCCGGACATCCTCGGACACGTCATGAAGCTGGCCCAGGCGTGACGAGCCTCGCAGGCAAGCAGGCGCTGGTCACCGGCGCCGGATCCGGCATCGGCGCGGCCCTGTGCCGCGCGCTTGTCGCCGCCGGCGCCGAGGTGCTCTGCACCGACATCGACGAGGACTCCGCAGCCCGCACTGCGGCACCCCTCGGCGCCCGGTCAGCACGCTTGGACGTCACCGATGCGGCCGCGGTGCAGGCAGCAGTCGACGGCGTCGTGGAGCGGGCAGGCCGGCTCGACCTGATGTTCAACAACGCGGGCATCGTCTGGGGCGGGGACACCGAACTCCTGACGTTGGAGCAGTGGAACGCGATCATCGACATCAACGTGCGTGGTGTCGTACACGGTGTGGCAGCGGCGTATCCGCAGATGATCCGACAGGGCCACGGCCACATCATCAACACCGCCTCGATGGCGGGCCTGGCCGCCGCGGGCCAGCTCACCAGCTATGTGATGACCAAGCATGCCGTCGTCGGGCTGTCGCTGGCCCTGCGATCGGAGGCGGCCGCCCATGGCGTCGGCGTGCTGGCGGTGTGCCCGGCCGCGGTCGAGACCCCGATCCTGGACAAAGGTGCGGTCGGCGGTTTCGTCGGCCGCGACTACTTCCTGCAGGGTCAAGGGGTCAAGACCGCCTACGACGCCGACCAGCTGGCCACCGACACCCTTCGCGCCATCGCGCGCAACAAGGCCATCCTGGTCAAACCCCGTCGCGCCCATGCCTCCTGGCTGTTCGCCCGGCTGGCCCCGGGCCTGATGCAACGCCTGTCGATGAAGTTCGTCGCGTCTCAGCGGGCCGGCCAGGCCGCGCACCGCTCGGCCGCGGGTTCCAACGTCACGCTGGAGTGACGCTCAATGCCGGCTGTCACGCCGGCGTGGCGATAGGGTCAGCCCAACGGCGGGAAGGGACCCGATGAAAGACCAGTTCACCGTCACCCAGAAGCGGGCGCTGGCGGTCGTCACGGTGCTGGCCGTGCTGCTCGGCGCCTACTTCCTGCGTGGCTTCTTCGTCCTGATCGTGATGGCCGCGGTCGGTGCGTATCTGTTCACGCCGCTCTACCAACGGTTCCAGCGCCGGTTCGGTACCGGCCTGTCGGCCACGCTCACGCTGTTGGTCGCGATCCTGATGGTGATCATCCCGGTGGCGCTGGTGGTGTTCATGGCCATCGTGCAGGTGACCCAGCTGGTCAACACGGTCAGCACCTGGATCGCCGACACCGACCTCAGCACGCTCGGCGACCGGGCCCTGCAACTGGTCAACTCACTGCTGGGCCGGGTTCCGTTCCTGGACATCCACCTCACCGCGGATTCGTTGCGCGACACCGTGGTCAAGCTTTCTCAGCACCTCGGCGAGTGGCTGCTGGGCATCCTGCAGGGCGCGGTCGGCGGCATGGTCGGCGCGATCACGGCGTCGATCATCTTCCTGTACGTGTTCATCTCGATGCTGGTGAACAGCTCCGAGCTGGCCACGCTGATCCGCAGGCTGAACCCGCTCGGCGAAGAGATCACCGACCTGTACCTGGCCAAGACCGGCGCCATGGTGAAGGGAACCGTCAAGGGGCAGTTCGTGATCGCGTTCTGCCAGGGCGTGGCCGGTGCCATCTCGATCTACGTCGCGGGATTTCACAACGGCTTCTTCGTCTTTGCGATCCTGCTGACCGCACTGTCCGTGATCCCGCTCGGCGGCGGGATCGTCACGATTCCCTTCGGCATCGGAATGGTGTTCTTCGGCAACGTCATCGGCGGCATCTTCGTGGTGGCATTCCATCTGCTGGTCGTCACCAACATCGACAACCTGCTGCGCCCCTGGCTGGTGCCCAAGGCCGCCCGTCTGGATCCCGCACTCATGCTGCTGGCGGTGTTCGCCGGCATCTCGATGTTCGGGTTCTTCGGTCTGGTGATCGGGCCGGTGCTGATGATCATCATCGTCACCACGGTCAGCGTCTACCTGGCGGTCTTCAAAGGCGTCGAACTCGAGACGACCGAACCCGACGAGCCGGGACAACGCCCATGGCGGCGGGTGTGGGATTGGGTTCAGAAACGGCTCGGGGGCAAGACCGATGCACCCCGAGCCGAATCGAAAGCCAAAGCCGAGAGCTAATTCGCGCTCAGCCGCTCGGTGAGGAACGCCACCACCCGTTTGCGCGCCTCGTAGGCGGGATGCCCGTCGACCTCGCGCACCTGATCGGTGAGCACCGAGTGCGCCGACGCCGGGATACCGTCGGGATTTCCCTTCTTCGAGTTGATCTCGATGACCTCGAATGCGTCGCCGAGCCGGGCCTTGAGGGTGGTGAACCGCTCCCCGGGCGCCATCTTGTCCTGGCTGAACCGTAGGGCCAGCGCGCACAGGCCGTCGTCGGCGACGCGCTGTTCGACGATCTTGAGCTCGGCCTCCGACATTCCCGGATCGCGTTTCTGCGCCGCGGTCAGAGCCACCGGGATCGACGGCTGACTCAGCACGGGCGCCAGCACGCTGTCGTCCACCGCGGCGGCGAGCGCGAAACCGCCGGTGAAGCACTGCCCGATGACGCCGACGCCCTTACCGGGGGTGCTGGCGTTGAGGTCGCGTGCCAGGGCCCGCAGGTAGTGCGCGACGGGGCGGTCGGCGTTCGTCGCGAACGCCGCGAATTCCTTTGTCACGCAAGCTTTCACCATGACCGGAATGGCACCCGGCCGGACCGCGGCCGCGCCGGGGGTACCGAACAGCGACGGCGCGGCCACCGTGAAACCGTTGTCCACCAGATGATTGCCCAGCGCGAGGACGCCGGGATGCAGGCCGGGAATCTCGGGAATCAGGACGACACCGGGGCCTTCGCCCTTGCGGTACACGTCGTAGGTCTGATCGGCGGCGGTGAAAGGGGTGGCGGTCCACCCGGTGAGATCTGCAACTGGCGACGACAACACGGGCTCCATCCGGTAGTGCGTCACGGCCTCTTGATCGGCAGCGGCAACTGCTTCTGCGTCGCACTCGCCAGCGTACGGTACTCATCAGTACCACCGGCGCCCGTGATGGCGACCTGCGCCGGTCCGCTCAGCTTCGTCGTCCACACCGGTTCCGGGTCGCTGCTCTCGTAGACCACCCAGGTCACCCCGTCGACGTCCTGGGTGCCGGCCGCAAACGAATCCGGTTTGATCGAAGCCACCAGGGCGGCCTCGTCGGCATTGCTCTGCGTCAGGCTTAAGTACTTACCGGTGGGTGCCAGGTAGCCGATGCGCGAGGACACCGCGCGGCCGTGCTGGCCGTCGGGCAACGTCAGCCCGCCGTCGATGCCGTGGCGACTGCCGGAGTTGGGCTGCCAGCCCTCGGGCAGCTGAGGCAGCCGGATCGGGATCTTCAACGTGTCGGCATCGGCCTGCAGTGCGGCCGGCGCATCGAATTCCGGGGCGGGTCCGGCCCCGGGGCCACCCGCCTGAAACGAGCACATCCCCAGCATTCCGGCCAGCACGATGCAGGCCACGACCAGCGGGGCCATCGACCAGAACATATCCCGACCGTCCTGCAGCAACCGCGACTTTTCCGGCTTCGGGACCGGGGTTGGCTGAGACGTCGGCTCGGAGGACATGCTCGCCAGTATCCCAGCTCCCAAACGCTGACCACGTTCTGGGACAATCTGGGCCATGAGTCCCACGCGGGGAGAAGCCCCGGATCGCAACCTTGCCCTCGAACTCGTCCGGGTGACCGAGGCCGGCGCCATGGCCGCGGGCCGCTGGGTCGGTCGCGGCGACAAGGAGGGCGGAGACGGGGCCGCCGTCGACGCCATGCGTGAGCTGGTCAATTCGGTCTCGATGCGCGGCGTCGTGGTGATCGGCGAGGGCGAGAAAGACGAAGCACCGATGCTCTTCAACGGTGAAGAGGTCGGCAACGGCGACGGTCCGGAATGCGACTTCGCCGTCGATCCGGTCGACGGCACCACGCTGATGAGCAAGGGCATGCCGAACGCCATCTCGGTGCTCGCGGTCGCCGAGCGGGGCGCCATGTTCGACCCGTCGGCGGTGTTCTACATGAACAAGATCGCCGTCGGCCCCGAGTGCGCCGACGCCATCGACATCACCGCCCCGATCGGCGAGAACATCCGCCGGGTGGCCAAGGTCCGCGGCGCCTCGGTGAGCGACCTGACCGTGTGCATCCTGGACCGCCCCCGGCACGCCCAGCTGATCCAGGACGCCCGCGCCGCCGGCGCCCGCATCCGGCTCATCACCGACGGCGACGTCGCCGGCGCCATCTCGGCCTGCCGTCCCAACTCCGGCACCGACATCCTCGCCGGTATCGGCGGCACGCCCGAGGGCATCATCGCCGCGGCCGCCATCCGCTGCATGGGCGGGGCGATCCAGGCCCAGCTGGCCCCGACCGACGACGCCGAGCGCCAGAAGGCCATCGACGCCGGCTACGACCTGGACCAGGTGCTCTCGACCGACGACCTGGTCTCGGGTGAGAACGTCTTCTTCTGCGCGACCGGCGTCACCGACGGTGACCTGCTCAAGGGCGTGCAGTACTACCCCGGCGGCTGCACCACCCAGTCCATCGTGATGCGGTCCAAGTCCGGCACCGTCCGCATGATCGAGGCGTACCACCGGCTGACCAAGCTCAACGAGTACTCCGCCATCGACTTCACCGGCGACAAGACCGCCGCCTACCCGCTCCCGTAACTCGCTAGAAAGGGCATCATGAGCACCGATACCGACGGAGCTGTCGAGTACCGCATCGAGCACGACACCATGGGCGAGGTCCGGGTGCCGGTCAACGCCCTGTGGCGGGCACAGACGCAACGCGCCGTGGAGAACTTCCCGATCTCCTTCCGCGGGCTGGAGCGCACCCAGATCCGCGCGCTCGGCCTGCTGAAGGCGGCCTGCGCGCAGGTCAACAAGGACCTGGGCCTGCTGGCCGCCGACAAGGCCGACGCCATCATCGCCGCGGCCGGCGAGATCGCCGACGGCCTGCACGACGACCAGTTCCCGATCGACGTGTTCCAGACCGGCTCGGGCACCAGTTCCAACATGAACGCCAACGAGGTCATCGCCTCGATCGCCGCGCGTAACGGTGTGACCGTTCACCCCAACGACGACGTGAACATGTCGCAGAGCTCCAACGACACGTTCCCGACGGCCACCCACATCGCCGCCACCGAAGCCGCTGTGCGTCACCTGATTCCGGCGCTCGAGGTGCTCCACGCGTCGCTGGCCGCCAAGGCCAAGCAGTGGAAGACCGTGGTCAAGTCCGGCCGCACCCACCTGATGGACGCGGTGCCGGTGACGCTGGGCCAGGAGTTCGGCGGCTACGCCCGTCAGATCGAAGCCGGCATCGAACGGGTCAAGGCCACCCTCCCCCGCCTCGGTGAGCTCGCCATCGGCGGCACCGCCGTGGGCACCGGGCTCAACGCCCCCGACGGCTTCGGCCCCAAGGTGGTCGAGGTGCTGGTGAACCAGACCGGGCTGGCCGAATTGCGTACTGCCGCCGACTCGTTCGAGGCCCAGGCAGCCCGCGACGGGCTGGTCGAGGCATCGGGCGCGCTCAAGACCATCGCCGCCTCGCTGACCAAGATCGCCAACGACGTGCGGTGGATGGGCTCGGGCCCGCTGACCGGCCTGGGCGAGATCCAGCTGCCGGACCTGCAGCCGGGCAGCTCGATCATGCCGGGCAAGGTCAATCCGGTTCTGCCCGAGGCGGTTACCCAGGTGGCCGCGCAGGTCATCGGCAACGACGCCGCGGTCACCGTCGGCGGCCTGTCAGGTGCCTTCGAGCTCAACGTCTACATCCCGATGATGGCGCGCAACGTGCTGGAGTCGTTCACCCTGCTGTCCAACGTGTCTCGGCTGTTCGCAGAGAAGTGCATCGACGGCCTGGTGGCCAACGAGGAGCACCTGCGCACGCTGGCCGAGTCCTCCCCGTCGATCGTGACGCCGCTGAACTCGGCGATCGGCTACGAGGAGGCCGCCAAGGTCGCCAAGCAGGCCCTCAAGGAGAAGAAGACCATCCGCCAGACCGTGATCGACCGCGGCCTGATCGGCGACAAGCTGTCGGAGGCCGAGCTGGACAAGCGCCTCGACGTGCTCGCCATGGCGAAGGTCGTCGATGAGCGCTTGCGCGAAGAGCAATAAAGCAGGCAGCGACCCTTCTCGACGCGAAAGCGCCCCGAAACCGATCGGTTTCGGGGCGCTCTTGTTTACGCACTACTCGGGAAGCGGTGCGGCCCAGCGCAACACGGTTCCACCACCGGGCCGGTCGGTGATGGTGAACCGGCCGTCCGCACTCAGGGCGCGGGCCCGCAGATTACCCAGCCCGCTCTCGGTCACCTCGGCGGCGATCCCGCACCCGTTGTCCGACACCTCGATAGACAGGTCGTCGGCCACCTCCACGAGAACGCCGAGTTCGGTTGCCCCCGAATGGCGTACCGCGTTGCTGATCGCCTCGCGCAGCACCGCCTCGGCGTGATCGGCCAGGGTCGCGTCGACCACTGACAGCGGTCCGACGAACCGCGTGCTGGTATGGATCGGCGCGTCGGCGAACTGGGCGATCACCTCGTCGAGGCGCTGCCGCAGCCGTGTCGTACCCGCCTGGGCGCCATGCAGATCGAAGATCGCGGTCCGGATCTCCTGGATGACTGCCTGCAGGTCGTCGACGGTGCCGGTGAGCCGTTGCTGGACCTCTGGGGAATGGGCCCGCGGGATCGTGCCCTGCAGTGACAGACCCACCGCGAACAGTCGCTGGATGACGTGATCGTGCAGGTCCCGGGCGATCCGGTCGCGGTCGGCGAGGATCTCCAACTCCCGCACACTGCGCTGCGAGCTGGCCAGCTGCCAGGCCACCGCGGCCTGGTCGGCGAACGCCGCCGCCATGTCGAGTTGCTCGGCGGTGAAGCACCGGGCGCCATCGGCGCGCACGGCCACCAGCACTCCGGCGACGGTGTCGTAGGTGCGCAGCGGCAGCACCAGCGCCGGGCCACCCGCGCCGTCCAGCTCCAGGCGGTCCAGCCGGTGCGGTGTGCCGTCGCGGTAGGCCGCGCCCACCGCGTCCTCCGCGGCGTGCCGGCCCACCGGGATCGAGTCGATCGTGGTCGGCCTGCCCGCGGTGGCGGCCACCACGAGGGTGTCGGCCTCGCCCGCCTGGACCTCGCTGCCGGGTACGGCGACCACGATCCGGTCGGCACCGGTCAGTGTGAGCGCCTCGTCGGCGACCATCCGGAATACCGTTGCCGGATCGGTGCCGCCGAGCAGTTCGGTGCCGATGTCGCGGGTTGCCGCGATCCAGGCCTGCCGGTCGCGCGACAACTGGTAGAGCCGGGCGTTCTCGACGGCCACTCCCGCGGCCGCGGCCAAGGCCTCCACGAGCACCTCGTCGTCCTCGCTGAACGGCTGCCCGTTGGTCTTGTCGGTGAGGTAGAGGTTGCCGAACACCTCGTCGCGGATCCGCACCGGGACGCCCAGGAAGGTCCGCATCGGCGGGTGGTTGGCCGGGAACCCGACCGAGGCGGGATGCTGACGGATATCGTCGAGGCGGATCGGTTTCGGATCGTCGATCAGTACGCCCAGCACACCGCGGCCCTCGGGCAGATGCCCGATCCGGGCACGCATCTCGTCGTCGATGCCCTGGTAGACGAACTCGGTCAGCTCATGATCGTCGCCACGGACACCCAGCGCGCCGTAGCGCGCGTCGACCAGCTCGATCGCGGTCCGCACGATGGTGCTGAGCGTGACCTCGAGGTCCAGGCCCGAGGTCACCGCGAGCATGGCCTCGACCAGGCCGTCGATCCGGTCGCGGCCGGTGATGATCTCCTCGACACGGTCCTGGACCTCGGTGAGCAATTCGCGCAACCGCAGCTGCGAGAGAGTGTTCCGCAACGGCGGGGTTCGCTGTTCATCGTCGGGGTGTGCACCGTGACCAGTCACGTCCACCATGCTGGCACTACCGGCTGCAACGCACCAAGCGCGTCCAGATCGTCACCGCGCAGCCGGCTCGGGCCCGAACCGGAACCGGCGACCGGTGACCCGGACCGGTGACACCCGGACATAGTGCGTCTTCGACGTGGCCGTCCACGGCAGTAACTGCGCCCGTTCGGCTTCGTCCAGTTCGTCGTCGGTGCGCAGGGTGCGTGCCACGCCGCGCACGATCACACTCCAGCCTTCGGCCGCGTTGTGATCGTCGGCTTCGAACACCACCTGGTTGTTGATCGCCGCGCTGATAAGTTTTGTCCCGGCCGCGGTGCGGAACAGGATGGTTCGGTTCTGCACGACGAAGTTCACCGGGAACACGTGCGCCTCGTCGTCGACCGCGGTGACGAGTCGGCCGAGTGACACGCTACCCAGCAGCTCCCAGCTCTCCCTCTCGGAGAGAATCGTGACCGGCTCACTGCGCGTAGACAATTCGATTCCCATGGCGACGACGCTATTGCCACGCAGATCGCCGCACCACGGGCGAAGGCCCCAACCATTAGGGACCAAAGACCCTGGGAGCCAGGGCTACTGGCGGTGACGGTCCAGCGTCGAGGCGAATACCGCAGCCTGTGTGCGGCGCTCCATGCCCAGCTTTGCCAGCAACCGCGAGACGTAGTTCTTGACCGTCTTCTCGGCGAGGAACATCCGGGCCGCGATCTGCCGGTTGGTGAGCCCCTCCCCCAGCAGATCGAGCAGCACCCGCTCCTGCTGGGTCAGCCCGGCCAACGGGTCGGAACGCTCGGCGTCCCCACGCAGCTTGGCCATCAGGGCCGTGGCGGCGCGGTTGTCCAGCAGCGACTTCCCGGCCCCCACGTCCTTGATCGCCTTGGCCAGTTCCATGCCCTTGATGTCCTTGACCACGTAGCCGCTGGCGCCGGCCAGGATGGCATCCAGCATGGCCTCGTCGGAGGTGAACGAGGTCAACATCAGGCAACGCAGATCGGGCATGCGCGACAACAGTTCCCGGCACAGCTCGATGCCGTTGCCGTCGGGCAACCGGACATCGAGCACCGCGACGTCGGGTGCCAGCGCAGGCACCCGGGCCAGCGCCTGGGCTACCGAGTCGGCCTCGCCGATCACGTCGAGCTCCGGGTCGGCGCTGAGCAGGTCGATCAGCCCGCGGCGAACCACCTCATGGTCGTCGACCAGAAAAACTCTGATCATTCCCCGAGTCTCACAACCGGTGGCGCCGATCGCAAGTGAGGACCGCGCAACCCGAGCGCGCCAGCGCCGTCTGCAGGCCGGCCGAATCCGGGTGATCGGCTCCCAGCACGAGCACCTGGGCCGAGTCCGGGTGTGTCGTCAGGTATTCCGCCACGCTGTCGTAGCCGTCGATGCTCTGCACGTCGAGCCCAGGAGAACGCTTGAGCGCGCGGGCCAGACGCCGCTGCAGCTGCGCCTCAGACAACCGGTCGCGCTCGGCGACGGCCGTCTCGTCGTACATCTCACGGTGCCGGGCTCCCCAGGTGGTCAGCACCCGCAGCGGTGCACCACGGAGCAGGGCCTCCTCGATCGCGGTGTGCAACGCGTCGTTGCTGGCGGTGCGGCCGTCGGCCTCGACCACGACGGCCGCACCAGCGGCGGGAACAGAGGTGGCGGCGGGATCGATCAGGGTATCGGTCATGGTCAGCTCCTATTCGACGGTCAGGATTCGAAGGTCAGGAAGGCCTCGACGGCGCGGCGCGGGGTCGGCGGGGGCGCGTCGGTGATCGTCGGGGCGATGCCGATCCGCACCAGCAGTTGCGGGCAGGCGTCGCGGCCGATCAGGGTGGCGATGATGTCGCGGCTGGCGTGCAGTTCGGTCACGTGGCTCACCGGGCAGGTGGCCAGGCCCGACAGCGTGCACTCCAGCAGCAGCGCCGACAGCGCCTCGCCGGCATCGAGGGCGTCGGCCCGGCTGTATCCGTCGGTGGACAACACCACCAGGGTGGCCGAATCGTCGCGGACCGTGGGGCGCCGATCGCTGTGGGCGACGACCGGGAAGGTGCGTGCCACCGCGACGCGCTCGCTTTCGGCGGCCGACACCAGAGAACTCTGCGGGATACCGTCCTCGGTCGCGAACGGTGTTGTCCACCAAGCGAGTTCGGCGTGATAGCCGGAATCGTAGAGCCGCAGCGACTCCGTCAGCTCGGCGGCCTCGGCCACGGTCTCCCGCATGTCCTCGGACAGCACGTCCAGGTGCACCGGTCCTTCGGCGAACCGGGCCCGCAGCAGTACCTCGAACGCGTCCCAGTCCGCGTACGCGGTCATCGGCAGTCGGTCGGTGCGCCGGGCCAAGATCGCGTCGGCCCTTCGGCGGTGGGCGTCGGTGACGAACTCCATCGGCGAGAACTGCAACGTCGCCAGGTGGTCGAGGTCGTTCGGATTGGGGAAGCGGTCGACCATGGTGGCCCACCCGGCCGCGGCCATGGCGACCCGGAGGTGGTCCAGCAGCACGCCGCAGCTGATGATCGCTTCCCGCGCGGACCGGTCGGTCGCGGTCACCACCCGGTTGGGGTCCAGGTGCAGGTGCAGACAGTCACGTTCAGCCACCAGCCGCCACGGTTGAGTGTTGTGCAGGGAGGGTGCACGCGATGCCAGCTGCACCGCAAGGGTGAGGGTCGCGGTATCGCACATCGTGTCGGGCATACTTCAAGCCTCGTCGTGCCCGGGCCCGCCGGTTAGGGTCTTTGGTCCTCAAACCGGCGCGATGTACGTCTCACGCCCCGTTGTTGGGGCCCCCGGAATTCGCACCGGGGATGTCGGTGATCGGGAAGTTCGGCATCGGCGGAGGCGACGGCGTGGCGGGCAGCGCCGGGATCTCCTCCGGCGGAATGTCCTTGAGCGCCTCGGCCGGCGGTACGGGCGGGGCGTTCTCCCGGCTGCCGTAACTGGTGCCCGGCTCGCGCTCACCGAGCATGTGGCTCACGGTCACCAGGTGGTAGCCGTTGGCCTTGAGTACCGGGATGAACTGCTCCACCAGGTCCACGGTGGACGAGTAGGTGTCATGAAACAACACGACGTTGTTGGGCCTGATCTGCGTCATCAGCATGTAGCGGGTCGCGGCGATGTTGGCGTCGTTGGCCCAGTCGAACGGGATGACGTCCCAGTTGATGTCGGCCAAACCCTGCTTGCGGGCCTCGGCCAGCACCTGGTCATTGACCAACCCGCCTGCTGTGCGCACCAGCTTCGGACGCCGGCCCGTCGCGGCCTCGATGGCGTCGCTGGCCTTGCTGAACTGGGCGGGGATCTCCTCGGGCGGGATGGTCGTCATGTTGGGGTGTTCCCAGGTGTGGCTGCCCAGTTCCATCCCTGCCTCGACCACCCGCTTGGCACCCTCGGGATTGGCGGCGACCTTGTTGCCGATCTCGAAGAACGTTGCCTTGGCGTCGTTGTCCTTGAGGATCTGCAGGAGCCGGTCGGTGTAGGGCCCGGGCCCGTCGTCGAAGGTCAGTGCGACGCACTTCTCCTTGGCGCAGTCCACGTCATCGGGGCCGTCGCGGTAGATGTGGCCGGTGAGCGCGCCTACCACCACGACCACGACGGCGGCGGTCACGCCGACTACGGTCCAACGCCACGCCTGACTGTCGGGAAGCCTCGCCACCCCGGCAGCCTACCGGGCCGGTGATTTGGGTGCGTTTACCGGCGATGAGCGCCGGTAAACGCACCCAAATCACTCAGGGGCTCAGGGCAGGGCGCCGGGGCTGAACTCCTCCAGCATCTCGGTGACGAGCGCGGCGATCGGCGAACGTTCACTGCGCTGCAGCGTGATGTGGGCGAACAGCGGGTGCCCCTTGAGCTTCTCGATCACCGCCGCGACACCGTCGTGGCGACCCACCCGCAGGTTGTCGCGCTGGGCCACGTCGTGGGTCAGCACCACCCGCGAGCCCGCGCCGAGCCGCGACAGCACGGTCAGCAGCACGTTGCGTTCCAGTGACTGTGCCTCGTCGACGATCACGAACGAGTCGTGCAGGGACCGGCCCCGAATGTGGGTCAGCGGAAGCACTTCCAGCATTCCACGGGACAGCACCTCTTCCAGGACCGCCGGGCTGGCCAACCCTTCGAGGGTGTCGAAGACAGCCTGGGCCCATGGACCCATCTTCTCGCTCTCACTGCCCGGCAGGTAGCCGAGATCCTGGCCGCCGACCGCATACAGCGGACGGAACACCACGACCTTGCGCTGCGTTCGGCGTTCCAGCACGGCTTCCAGACCCGCGCACAGGGCGAGCGCGGATTTGCCGGTGCCTGCCTTGCCGCCGAGCGAGACGATGCCGACGGATTCGTCGAGCAGCAGATCGAGGGCGACGCGCTGTTCGGCTGACCTTCCCCGGAGGCCGAACACTTCGCGATCACCGCGTACCAGCTGCACCCGCTTCTCGGCGTTGACCCGCCCGAGCGCCGACGAGCTACCGCCCAGCAACCGAATTCCGGTGTGGCAGGGCAGATCCCGAGCTTCGGTAAGGTCGATCTCGCCATCGGCGAACAGCGTGTCGATATCTTCTGCCGCCACGTCGAATTCGGTCATTCCGGTCCAGCCGGACACCACCACGTCCTGCGCGTGGTACTCGTCGGCGGCCAGGCCGACTGCGCCGGCTTTGACGCGTAGCGGGATGTCCTTGCTCACCAGCGTGACATGCTTACCCTCCGCGGCGAGATTGGCGGCACACGCGAGGATGCGGGTGTCGTTCGTCTCGGTGCGAAAGCCCGTCGGCAACACTGAAGGGTCGATGTGATTCAACTCGACCTGCAACGTGCCACCCTCTGCGCCAACAGGAATCGGCTGATCCAGCCGTCCGTGCTCAAGCCGCAGATCATCGAACATCCGTAGCGCCTGCCGGGCGAACCAGCCCAGCTCGTGGTGATGCCGTTTGGCTTCCAGCTCGCTGATCACGACCAGCGGGACCACCACTTCATGCTCGGCGAACCGGTTGCATGCCCATGGATCGGACAGCAACACGGATGTGTCGAGCACATAGGTACGGACAGGAGTATCAGTCACGTGGCGCTCCTAGAACCCGCGCGGCCCCACACGAGTTGCTCGGTGGACACTGCGGCACCAGGACCGGAGCCGGTCCTCTCGTGATCTAACCGATCGGTACCGTCCGGACAGCAGAGCATGTCGCTAGCCATCGGATTTGACGCTACTCCCGCCTCGGCGGGGTTGCTGGCTGGCGCGCCGCGCGTGTGATGCCCGGCGCGTTACGTGTTGATGAACTCCTGGAGCTCAGACTCACCGGCGAGTCCCCAGGCGTCGATCCGGTCGGAGATGACCTTCGCCAGAGCTGCCTTGTCGAAGATGCCGGCCTCGGCCACGACGGCGACCTTGTCCTGGTAGGCGTCGATATCTGAGCCTATGACGCCGAGCCCTCTAGCCCGGGCCGCGATGGCCGCGATGGTCTCGTCGCGGTGGGTGCCCAGCAGGTGCGACACCAGGTTGGCGAAGAACAGCTCGTGGCGCTCCTCGTCGAGGACGATGCGCTCGACCATCGCGCCCAGCACCGGCTCGGTGATCTGCGCCCGCAGGTTGCGGGTGTACACCGCGTGCGCACGCTCGAAGAACGCCATGAACACCAGCGTCTCGATCTGGCTGTAGCTGTCGGCGCGGTAGCCCTTCATCACGTGCTCGACGCGGACGTCCTCGTTGGCCGTCGGGTCGATCTCACGGGTGACGACGAGATAGTTGCGCAGCGCGACGGCGTGCAGATGCTCCTCGGCGGTCCAGCGGCCCAGGAAGCGGCCCCACTTGTCCTCGAGGATGAAGTGCTCGACGAGCTCCCGGTGGTAACCGGAGAGGTTGTCCTTGGTGATCAGCAGGATCTCCAAGGCGTCGGTGACGGTCTTGGGCAGTGTCACCTGCGACGGATCCCAGTCCTGACCGCCGAGGAAGGCGAAGTTCTCGCCCTGGTCGAACGGCACGTAATCGTGCGCGTACCAGAGATCCTCGGTATCCAGGTGGCGACGCAGCTCGGCCTCGACAACGGGCTCAAGCTCCAAGGTCAGCGCATTAGCGACAGGTTTCTGTGCCATGAGGTAACTGTAACCCGGGTTCACACGTTTCTGAAATTCGGGCCGCCACGTGTCGCGGCGGCCCGACTCAGAAGACGATCAGAGGGTCAGACCCGGGTACAGCGGGTTGGCGTCGAGCAGCTCGGCCGAGGCCGCGTGCACGCGCTCGGCGGTTCCGTCTGCCGACTTGTACTTGGCCTTCGAGGTCCCCTCGGCCTGCGTGTTGGACAGCACCTCGACGATCAGCTCGGCCACCCGGTCGAAGTCGTCGGCACCGAACCCGCGACTGGTCAGCGCCGGGGTACCCAGCCGGATGCCGCTGGTGTACCAGGCGCCGTTGGGGTCGGCCGGGATCGCGTTGCGGTTGGTGACGACGCCGGCATCCAGCAGGGCGGACTCGGCCTGGCGGCCGGTCAGGCCGAACGAACGCACGTCGAGCAGCACGAGGTGGTTGTCGGTGCCACCGGTGACCAGGCCCGCGTCCCGCTTGACGAAGCCGTCGGCCAGCGCCTGGGCGTTGTCGGCGACCTGCTGGGCGTAGGTCTGGAATGCGGGCTGGCGCGCCTCGGCCAGCGCGACGGCCTTGGCCGCCATCACGTGGCTCAGCGGTCCGCCCAGCACCATCGGGCAGCCCTTGTCGACGGCCGGCGCGAATTCCTCGGTGGCCAGCACCATGCCGCCGCGCGGGCCGCGCAGCGACTTGTGCGTGGTGGTCGTGGTGACGTGGGCGTGCGGCACCGGGTTCTCGTCACCGGTGAACACCTTGCCCGCGACCAGGCCGGCGAAGTGCGCCATGTCGACCATCAGGGTGGCGCCCACCTCGTCGGCGATCTCGCGCATCTTGGCGAAGTTCACCCGGCGCGGGTAGGCCGAGTAGCCCGCGACCAGCACCAACGGCTTGAACTCGCGGGCAGCTGCGGCGACCGCGTCGTAGTCCAGGAAGCCCGTCTCGGGGTTCGTCCCGTAGCTGTGCTGATGGAACATCTTGCCCGAGATGTTGGGCCGGAAGCCGTGCGTCAGGTGTCCGCCGGCATCCAGGGACATGCCGAGCAGACGCTGGTTGCCCAGCTTGTTGCGCAGGGTCTCCCAGTCCGCCTCGGACAGGTCGTTGACGTGCTTGGCGCCGAGCTCGGCCAGGCCTGGTGCCTCCACCTTGGTGGCCAGGATGGCCCAGTAGGCAACGAGATTGGCGTCGATGCCGGAGTGCGGCTGGACGTAGGCGTAGGGGGCGCCGAACAGTTCGCGGGCGTGCTCGGCGGCCAGCGCCTCGACGGTGTCGACGTTCTGGCAACCCGCGTAGAAGCGGTGCCCGACGGTTCCCTCGGCGTACTTGTCGGAGAACCAGGTGCCCATGGTGAGCAGCACCGCCGGAGAGGCGTAGTTCTCACTGGCGATCAGCTTGAGCGAATCACGTTGATCGGCAAGCTCTTTGCGGGTGGCTGCCGCGACCCGGGGCTCGACGGATTCGATGACCTGCAATGCGGCCTGGTAGGCGGCGCTTGAGGTGTCGGCGTAATCAGCACCGGAAGCCGCGGGCAAGGTGGATGACGAGTCTGCTGCCATGGCATTCAGCCTAGTCGGAGCGGGTCAGCTCGACGGTCCCGGGCCGGTTTGGCCCGGCGGGTAACCGACGTAGGGATAGGGCGGCTGAGTCGGCGGCGGGACAGCGGTTCCCCGGGTGAGCTTGGTGAGCAACACGAACCAAGCGACAACCCCGGCGATCACCGATCCGGCCCACAGCAGGTTGCTGACGGTTTCCATGCGCGGTCCGTCGCCGATCGCCTTCATCAGGACCGAGGGGAATGCGCCGGGGCTGTCTCCGCCGTCGACACAGGCGAGCCCGAACACGAACATCGACGCCCACAGGATTACCTGGGCCCAGGCCTGCCCGGAGGTGAGCTCCCCGCCCGGCTGCTTACGCATCAACCTGCTCGTGAATACCAGGCAGAGTGCCAGCCACGGTGCGGCGAGGACGCCGAACACCACCATCCACCCGAGCTGCACGAACAGTCCCCGGCCGATCACCATCCACGCCAGCAAGAGCATGTTGAGCGGCATGGCCAACGCGGGGACGTACAGCCGAAACTCGGACACCCTCCGAGCCTAGGCCCGCAATGTCCACGCGAGGAACAGCTCATCGCAGGAGGCGTCGAGGGTCAGATCAGTCGGCGGTGTGGTTCCACGCGCCACCGGCCTTGCCGTTGGCATAACCACCGCCGGGCCAGCCCTTGCTCCAGTCGTGACCGGCCCAGGCACCTCCGGGCCAGCCCTTGCTCCAGTCCCAGCCGGCCCACGCGCCGCCGGGCCACGGGCTCACGAGAGGAGGCTTCGGCGGGGCCACCGTCTCGCCGTTCAAGACCACGACGGGATCGGCATTGGCCACCATCGCCGGTCCGGCCAGCAGCCCGGCCAGGCACGTCGCTCCCGCCGCCACCACACCGGCCATGCGCTTGACCCGGTTCGATTTCGTGCTCGTTGTAGTCATCTCGACCCCTTGCTGCCGCCCGGTACGTCGCACGATGCTCAGCAAATATTTTACGCTCGGCCCGCGAGCCCGATCAAGGCATCGAGGCGTCGGGACCCAGGGCGCCGGCGGTCAGCGAATCAAGGTCAATATTTGCCTTTTCAACTGCATATTTCAGAAAATGCACCCACCGCAGGCGCAACTCGTCAGCGGGCGCGGGGCCTGAACCCCAGAGACCTCAACAGCAAATCCGAAACTACGGGGACGACTGGCAGCACGCGGAAACCGGGCGGACCGATCGGTTCGCCTGGTTTCGCGGTTGTCAGCGGTGATTCCAGGCGCCGCCGGCCCTGCCGTGGATGGCAGCGCCGCCGCCCTTGCCGTTGGCCAAACCGCCACCGGGGTATCCCTTGCTCCAATCGTGACCGGCCCACGCGCCGCCGGGCCACGGGCTGACGAGGGGCGGGATCTCGACACCAGAGCCGCCAGAGGTGGCGGCGTCGGCAATGCCAGAGATGACGGATGTCACCGGATCGCTGCCGACCTTGGTGACGGGACCCTTTTTGCCCCCGGGACTGACCGGTGCCACCGGATCGCTACCGACCTTCGTGACGGGTCCGGCATTGGCCACCGCGCCCGAGCCGAGGATTCCGGCGAGCGCAATCGCACCGGCCGCCACACTCACGCCGGCCATGCGCTTGATCGTGTCCAGTTTTTCCCTTGTTGCCGCCATGGTCATTTCCTTTGCCTGACCCGGTATGGTCACCGGGCCCTATGGCAACAATGTTACCGATCAGTAACTAAGGGGCTCAAGCACTTGAGACAGGCGTCATACCGGCAGCGCAACGCAACCTAGGACACCATCAGGCAAACACAGGTTGCCCCATCGGGGCGGCGCCGAAATCCGCTGAGAAATTTGCTGCCAGGCTAGGTCCGCAGCGTCGACGGGATCAGCGGCTCGTCGAGCAGCCTGCCGAATCGCTGGGTGAGCGTCACGCCGTCGGGCCGGTCGTCCAACCACCCGCGCAGCAGCCGGTAACCCTCGATGTAGGTACTGGTGTAGGCCCGCCACAGCGGCGAGGACAGGAACCGCAGCGACTGCCTGGCCCGGTCGTCGCCGACCAGCAGCCACCGCTTGAGGAATTCCGCCACCTCGTCGACGTCGCGATGCTCGTCGTGCAGCATCAGCGCCGCGTCCTGGCGCACGTCGGCCAGCCCGGCCATGGCCTCCGAGATCGCCTCGGCGCGCTCCCCGTCGAACCGCAGCCCCAGATCGGCGTAGATGTCGGCGGCCCACGCGCCCCAGCCGGGCCCGACGATGGCGTGCAGCGCCAGGTCCGCCAGGCCCTCGGCCATCAGGCACTGCGGGGTGTTGACGAGAAAGATCGTCTGTTCCAGTTCGCCGTCGCGGGCCACCAGCCCGGCCTCTTTGCGGCAGTGCTCGGTGTGATGGCCCGGGTAGGACTCGTGGGCCACCAGCCTGGGCAGGTTGGCCATCTGTTGCTTGAGGTCGGCATTGACCGCGACGGTGGACTTGTAGTCGCCCAGGTAGTAGTTGAATCCCGACCACGGCTTGTCGGTGACCACCTCATAGGTGATGGTCTCGGTCTCCGGCAGCGGGTATGCCGCGCGCACCTTGTCGCGCAGAGCCGAGGAGAACGCGTGGATGCACTCCTCCAGCCGGGCCGGCGGAATCTCGTCGCCGGTGCGGTGCGCCTGGATCCGCTCGGTCAGTGGGCCGGTGCCGCCGAGTGCGTCGTCGAGTTTGGCGTGGGCCTGGCGGTACGTCTCTGGGTCGCCCTTGCTGATCCGTACGTCGAAATAGGCCTGCACCTCGTCGACGAAACCGACCTGCTCACCGGCGAACTTGCGGCCCGCGCAGTTGAGCGCGCGCAGGTGCGCCGCGATGTATGCGGCGCGGTCGTGGTCGAGGTCGTCGGGGATCTGGCTCAGCAACCGGTCGGCCTGGCGGGCCAGCTCGGCGGGGTCGGGCGCGGGCTCGTTCTCGACCGCGCGGCGCAGTTGGGGGTCACCGGTGAAGGAGTCGACATAGCCGTCTTCCACGCGGTCGAAGCGCAGGCCGAGCAGCAGGTACTCGCGGACGAAATCGGCCGAGTCCGTCCCCGCGCTGATTCCCAAGTCCATCCCGTTTCCCATGCCCACAACCGTAGATGCAAGACTGACCGAATGCCGCGGCCGAGCGAGCCGAGCCCCTATGTGGAGTTCGACCGAAGTCAATGGCGTGCACTGCGCATGTCGACACCGCTGAAACTCACCGAGGACGAGCTGCTGCGCCTGCGGGGTATGGGCGAGAAACTCGACATCCTCGAGGTCGAAGAGGTCTATCTGCCCCTGGCCCGGTTGATCCACCTTCAGGTGGCCGCCCGCCAGCGTCTGTTCGCCGCGACGGCCGAATTCCTCGGTGAGCCGCAGCAGAATCCGGACCGGCCGGTCCCGTTCGTCATCGGCGTCGCGGGCAGCGTGGCGGTCGGGAAATCGACCACCGCCCGTGTGCTGCAGGCCCTGTTGGCCCGCTGGGGCCACCACCCCCGGGTCGACCTCGTGACCACCGACGGTTTTCTCTACCCCAACAAGGAGCTCCACCGCCGGAACCTCATGCACCGCAAGGGGTTCCCGGAGAGCTATGACCGCCGCGGCCTGATGCGGTTCGTCACCGCGGTGAAATCGGGTGCCGACGAAGTCTGTGCGCCGGTGTACTCACACCTGCTCTACGACATCGTGCCGGGTGAGAAGCAGGTGGTGCGGCATCCGGACATCCTGATCCTCGAAGGCCTCAACGTCCTGCAGACCGGGCCGGCGCTGATGGTCTCGGACCTGTTCGACTTCTCGGTCTACGTCGATGCGCGCATCGAAGACATCGAGCAGTGGTACATCTCCCGGTTCCTGACGATGCGCTCGACCGCGTTCGCCGACCCGGCCTCACACTTCCACCATTACTCGACGCTGACCGATGACCAGGCGGTGTTCGCCGCGCGCGACATCTGGCATTCGATCAACCGGCCCAACCTGATCGAGAACATCCTGCCGACCCGGCCGCGGGCCACCCTGGTGCTCCGCAAGGACGGCGACCATTCGATCAACCGGCTGCGACTGCGCAAGCTCTAGCCCGCCCCGGCCTGCGCCGCGACCAGCGGACCGCACCGCACGTCGAAGCGCTCCCGCACGGTGTCCAGGGTGCGACGCAGATGCTCGCGGTCGCGGTGATGGGTCGCCATGAAACGCGCGGTGGCGGACAGCTGGCGCGGCATCGGATACCAGCGGTTGAAGTCCAGGCCGCACTCACGGAACACCCTGACCGGCACCGCATCCGAGATGAGGCTCAGGTTGTACTGAGCCAGGGTGAACATCGCGTACAGCATCGCCTTCTTGGACTTCAGCGCCAGGTCCTGCAGGTCGAGTTCGTAGAGCGGGACCGTGTTCAACTTGCCCAGGAACATCAGGTGCGTCACGAAATAGGCCGCGAACGACGTCAGATGCATGGTGGCCGAACGCAATTGAACCGACAAGATGGAGCCGTCACCGGAAAGGTACGGCTCGTAGGGATGCTCGTCCTTGATGAGATACCCGGTGCAGTTCACGATCCAACTGCCCGGCGAGACGGTTTTCCTTGCCCCGCTCCGCAACAACAGATCGGCGGAACCGTTGCTGTCGACGACGTCGACCAGGTGGTCCATCACCACGTCGTTCAGACCCGCGACGATGGCGGCGTTCTCCGCCTCCGACAGGACACCTGCCATGAAATGAGCGGCCTGCGGCGTCGGCGAGGTGCCGTAGGACGACCGGTACCACCGGGCGACTTCGTCCTCGTTCGTGCCGTCGAAGAGCCGCGTCAGATCGATGGACATCCTGGTCAACGAGATCCCGCCCGACCAGCGCCGGGCACCGGTGGGGAACAACTGATCCCGGCTCGAGAAGAACGTCCCCGAGCCCGCCACCATGTTCACCTCGCGCCCCGGATTCGACGTGATCAACGCGTGCGCGGTGTCCATGGCGGTCTTGCCGCTGCCGATCACCCACACCGGGGTGTCACTGTCGTTTATCGCCCCTGAGCGAACATCACACGTATCGGGCGACACCGACTGCACCCGGTCACTGGACAGCTCGAGGGCGTCGTTGGGCGTCACTCGCACGCCGTAGGCCTTGATCAGTCGACCGGCCCGGATGGTGTGCGGCTGCCCGTTCCCGTCGCGGCAGGTGACCTGCACGGCACCGTCGACCGCGTCCGCGGACAGGAAATCCCAGCCATAGCGTTCTTCGACCCGTACCCGTCGCCTGATCTGCTGCAGGCAATAGCTGAAGTGATCGAGCACCTCGGGTTTGGTGGCCAGATAGGAGGGCTCACGACCGAGGGTCCACTTGATGTTGCCTGCGGTGAACATGGGGTGGGGCTGGTGCAGTCGCACATACGGATACGTGTCCACCCACATACCGCCGACCCGGGGACGACGGTCGATCAGGATGATCTTCTGATCGGGTCTGAGGTATGTGCTGGCCACGAACAGCGCGTTCATGCCGCACAGGCCGGCACCGACAATGCAAACATCGCAATCTTCTGGCATCGCAAATCTCCGATATCGCCGTGTGAGCCCAGTCTGGGCCCGAACGGTCGCCACGCCATGAGTAGTGCGCTACCCGAATCGGTGAATGATCTGGTGCGCAGTGCAGTCCCCACTCGGAATCATCGGCCACACACGACAGCGCCCAGAGCCTCGAAGGCCCTGGGCGCTGTGCCGACGGCAGATCAGGCCGCGATCCGTTTGACCCCGACATACTGCAGTTCGGCCATCGCCAGCGTGTAGATGCCGGCGCCGATGACGAAGACCACGCCCGCCGTGGTCAGGGTCATGGTGAAGACCGCGGCCAGCGCGATCACCGTGCAGGCGGCGTTGGCGATCACGGTGCCGATCCCTGCGGGGCGCACCCGCTCGATCCCGGCCAGCGCGAACACCAGGATGCCGTAGACGACCGAGAAGATGCCGACGCCGTACTCGACGGATTTCGGCAGGCCAGTCAGATCGGCGAACCATCCGGCCGCGGCCAGCAGTGCGATCCCGCTGATTCCGACCAGGACTGCGTCGAGGCGCATGGCCAGGCGCAGCAGTGAGTCGGTCGACTTCCTGGTGCCCGCGGCTCCGGTGGCGGTGATGGCGGTCATGATTCTCCTTCTCCTGATGGGATTTCTTGTCGTGCATTGACGTCGTGCGATGGAGCACGGTGCGGGGATACTCGCCGTAACCTCTTCCGGCGGCACCCCGCACCGGCTCGGGAAGGAGTCACGCCAGACGGCGCACTCCGCGGTATTGCAGCCAGGCCAATACGACGGTGGCGCTGACGAATCCGAGTACCAACTCGACGCCGGCCCCGGTCAACGGCAACCAGCCTGTCACGATGGCTACGACCGTCGTGACCGCGAAGGCCACGTTGCCTGCGAGGACGACGATGCCCACCCGCCGGACGTGCGAGACCGCGGCCAGGACGTACAGCAGGGCGCCGTAGCCGACCAGAGCAGCGCCGACGAACCACCCGGCGGTGGCGGACACGCCCGCGATCCGGGCCAGCTGATCGGCGGCCATGGCCACCAGCAGTCCGACGCCGGCACACACGGTGGCATCGGCGCGCAGGGCGAACCGCAGCAGGGAATCTTCCGTGGCCGCTCCGGCGGTGGGCTCGGCCAGTGGTTGGTGGAGGGTGGCGGTCATGTCGGGCTCCTCGGCGATGAGGTGTCGATGGGTGGAACACCTCCGACCCTGCCCATGAGGTGCTGCCAGATCGACGCCAAACACTGCCAAGGACTGCCAAGCGCAGGTCAGCGGGATTTCTTGCGGCGCGAACCTAGCGGCCGGCCGAGCCGACCACCGGTGCCAGGTCGCCGCGCAGGTCCGCCGCGATCACCCGCGCCGCGGCGTTCTGCCAGTTGTGCAGCGAGCGTTGCGGCACCTCGGTGACGAACCACTGCCAGGCCTGCCGGGCGACCGGATCCAACCCGGCGGCGGTGGCGTTCTGCGCGTAGGCGCGGACCCCGACGACGTAGGGGAAGTACAGCGAGTTGTAGTGGCGCCACTGCTCGGTGGTGCCGAAGTCGCCGCTGTCGCGGGGCTTGAGTGCGGTGATGCGGTCGGCGAGCAGCGCCTTGAGTTCGTTCGCTCGTTCCAGCGGCTGATCCGGCGCCCCGCGCTCCGCCAGCCGGGCGTCGATGGCGGGCAGCGCGGTCAGCGGACTGGCCACCAGTTTGGA
Organism: Mycobacterium sp. 48b; assembly: GCF_048282725.1. Classification (NCBI taxonomy): domain Bacteria; kingdom Bacillati; phylum Actinomycetota; class Actinomycetes; order Mycobacteriales; family Mycobacteriaceae; genus Mycobacterium; species Mycobacterium sp. 48b. The sequence goes on along the minus strand of NZ_JBLVUL010000001.1, from coordinate 2,293,387 downwards.
CAGGTCGCCGTAGTGTCCGAGGGCGCGGCGGGTGAGGCGCGTGAAGGCGTCGTCGTCGATGCCGCCCAGCGGGTGATCCGATCGCAGCGGCAGCGCGGCCTCGGTCTGGCGCAGTGCCTCACGGTCGGCGCGCAGATCCGGGGACCGGGAGAAGGCCAACCGGTCGAACACCCCGGCCAGCGGATCGGCCAGCACCTCCACGGCGACCGCGACCGCCAGGCTGGTGAACAACAGGATCGTCATCACGGTGCGGCCGGTCCCGGCGTCGAGCACGGTCATGCCGATCAAGGCCTGCGCGGCGAAGGGAACCGCGATCACCAGCGTGCCGATGATCGAGCGACGCATGTCCGCGCGCAGCGCCTGCCCCTCGTCGAACGCGTCCCAGATCGCGACCGCGACACCGAGCAGTGCGACGTCGAATCCGGTGGAGGCCAGCGCCAGCCAACTGGGAACCAGTCCGAGCGGGATCACCAGGATCGCGTTGCCCAGCGCGAAGAACAGCGTGGCGACGATGATGAAGCCCACCACCGAACCGGGTTTGGCGCCGCCGACCACCGCCTTGATCATGGCGCCGAGCGAGGACAGCGAGATCACCGCGAACATCACCCAGTGACCGGCCCGCAGCGGACCGTCGACGCTGCCCGCGAGTCCCGCGCCGGCAAGGGCCAGAACCGCGACGGCGAAGATCGCGGCGATCTCGCCGGCACGCGACCGGAAGGTGTCGGCCGGCCGGGCGAGTTCGACCATGACCGCGAACCAGGCGATACCCGGCAGCGCCACCAGATAGATCTCGACGCGGCTGAGCACTTCCGAACCGGTGACCAGCCGGACCGCGTCGAGCGCGACGACGACCGCGAAACTGGTCAGCCCGATCGCCGCGAGGACCAGGACGGGCTTACGCGGGTCCCGCGCGAGCAGGTAGAGACCCAGCCACCAACTGAGGGTGAAGACCACTGCCGACAGCGCAGCCATAGGTTCAGTTTGGCACTACTTGCCGAATCTGCGGTGCCGGGCCGTGTAATCGCGCAGTGCGCGCAGGAAGTCGACGCGACGGAACGCGGGCCAGTGCGCCTCGGTGAACCACATCTCCGAATATGCGCTCTGCCACAACAGGAATCCGCTGAGTCGTTGCTCGCCGGAGGTGCGGATGACGAGATCGGGGTCGGGTTGGCCTGAGGTGTAGAGGTTCTCGGAGATGCCCTCGACCGAGACGGCGTCGACGAGTTGCTCGGCCGTCGCCCCGTTGGCCAGTTCCTTCGACAACAGGGAGCGCACGGCGTCGACGATCTCCTGACGGCCGCCGTAGGCGACGGCGACGTTCACATGGAACTTCCCGCCCCTGCCGTTCGTGGATTCCACCGCGTCACGCAACCGCCGGGCCGTCTCCTCCCCCAACAATCCCAGGTCACCGACGGTGCGCACACTCCACGTGTTCGACGGGGCGCAGATCTCCTCGACCACGTCGGTGATGATCTCGATCAGTGCGGCGAGCTCTTCGGGATCGCGTTGCAGGTTCTCGGTGGAGAGCAGATAGACCGTGGTCATCTCGATACCTGCGGCCTGACACCAGCGCAGCATCTCGGCGATCTTGGCCGCACCCATCCGGTAGCCGATGCTGACATCGTCGTAACCCGCATCACGCGCCCAACGGCGGTTTCCGTCGCACAACACCGCGATGTGGCGGGGCAGTTCGGATATGGACTCCCGCAACTCCTGACGCAACCGCATCTCGTAGAGCCGATAGGCCGGTTCCTTGAGCCGCGGGGGAATGATGTCCACGAGAACCCAGACTACTGTGAGCTTCGGGGTACACCACGGTTCTCAATGGAGGTGACATGACTGCGCCGACGGGTAGCACCAAGCCCTACCGCTCAGCGGCCGCGCTGAGCCGGCCCGCGGAAGATCTGCCCGAAGCCGTCGCCGAAGGCGTCGCCCAGTTCCTGGGCAAGCCGCGCGCACGGGGCTGGATCCACGTGTATTCGGCGGTGGTCGCGTTCATCGCCGGCGCGGCACTGGTGTCGGTGTCGTGGTCGGCCGAATCCACCCGGGCCGGGCTGGCCACGCTGCTCTACACCTTCACGATCGTGGCGATGTTCACCGTCAGCGGCACCTATCACCGGGTGAACTGGAAATCCGAAGGCGCCCGCAAGTGGATGAAGCGCCTCGATCACTCGATGATCTTCATCTTCATCGCCGGCAGCTACACCCCGTTCGCACTGCTCGCCCTGCCCGAATCCAAAGGCATGGTGCTGTTCTGGATCGTCTGGGGTGGGGCGATCGCGGGTGTGCTGCTCAAGATGTTCTGGCCGTCAGCGCCACGCTGGCTCGGCGTCCCTCTCTACATCCTGTTGGGCTGGGTCGCGGCCTGGTTCATCGGACCGATCATGCACGGGGCCGGGGTGGCCGCGGTGGTGCTGCTGATCGTCGGCGGTGCGCTCTACAGCATCGGCGGCGTGCTCTACGCGCTCAAATGGCCCAACCCCTGGCCGACCACGTTCGGTCATCACGAGTTCTTCCACGCCTGCACGGCGGTGGCGGCGATCTGCCACTACATCGCCATGTGGTTCGCGGTCTTCTGACGCGAAAGCCCCGCATCGCCGAAGCGATGCGGGGCTTTCGCACGTGTCTACAGCTGGGTGATGTCAGCGGCCGTCCAGTAGGCCTTCATCGCGGTGATCTTGCCCTCGGCGTCGAACGTCATGACCTCCATGGGCTCGATGCGCATGGCCCCGCCGACGACGATCGCGAACAGGAAGGCCGCCTCGTGTCCGCCGGGACGGAACTTGAGCAGCTCGGTCGTGATCTCGGCGCCCGCAGCGGTCAGATTCTTGTAGAAGCCCTCGATCGCCTGGCGCCCGATGTGCACCTCGCCGCTGCCCACCGGATCCTCCAGCGTCGCGTCGTCGGCGTACAGCGCGGCAACCTCGGCCGCGGACCCACCTGCAACGGTGTCGAGATAGCGCTTGACGAAGGACTCCAGGGCGGCGGCATCGTGGCTCATGGCCGCGAGGCTACACGGCACCACTTCCGCCGTCTGCCGGTTCACCACCCAGCGAGACAGCCAGATCCGCGGCCGTGGTGACGGGCAGGTCGCACACCGTGCCGCGACAGACATACGCGGCGTCGGCGCCGTCCACGCGATCGCGCCCGGTGAGCAGTTCCGAGGAGTCGACCTCACCGCCGACCACCAACGCCCCACCCGGCGCCAGCAGGCGCGCGGCGGCCAGCAGCGGCGACGACGGATCGCCCGCGACTGCGATCTGGATCGGGCCGCGGACCTGCGCCTCGGCGACCGCGAGCCAGTGTCCCCCGGACCGGGCCGCGCGCGCGAGGATCGGCGTGGCCGACGACAACGTCGCCTGTGCCGCATCCACGTAGCGCGAAGACCCCGTCAGGTACCCCGCGACCTGCAACGCCTCGGCGATCAGGGAGGCGCCCGACGGCGTCGCACCGTCGATCGGATCGGCGGGACGCACCATGAGTTGCTCGGCGTCATCGGCGGTGTCGAACCAGCGCCCGGGCTGATCCGGGTCGGCAAAATGTTCGAGCGCGAGATCCACCAGGCCAACCGCCTCGGGCAATCCGAATCCGGTGAGCTGGTACAGCGTCAGCAATGCGGTGGCCAGCGCCGCGTGATCCTCCAGGATCGCTGCGCTCTCCCCGACCCGGCCCCCCAGACTGGCGCGGCGCAAACGGCCGTCCACCATGTGCAGATCCAGCAGCCGGCGCGCGCATTCGAGTGCGGCGGAAAGGAATTCGGGCCGCTCGAGCGCGACCGACGCTTCGGCCAGCGCGGTGATGGCCAGGCCGTTCCACGCGGTCACCACCTTGTCGTCGCGTGCGGGCTGGGGTCGCAGCGCCCGAGCCGCCGACAACGCCGCACGCACCGATTCGAAGCGGGCCTCGTCATCGGGATCGCGGTGCAGTTGCAGCACCGAGGCACCGTGCTCGAAGGTGCCGACTTTCGTCACCTCGAAAAGTGAAGCCGCCCAGGCTCCGTCGTCATCGCCCAGTACCGAGCGCAGTTCGGCCGGCGTCCACACGTAGGTCAGGCCTTCACGCCCGCCCGCGTCGGCATCCAGCGACGAGGTGAACATTCCGTCGGCACCCAGGTCCGACACGATGAACGCCGCGGTCTCCCCGGTCACCCTGTGCGCCAACGGGTCCCCGGTACGACGCGCCAGGTGCGCGTACGCCCGCAGCAACAGCGCGTTGTCGTACAGCATCTTCTCGAAGTGCGGTACCACCCAGTGCGGGTCGACGCTGTAGCGGGCGAATCCACCGGCCAGCTGGTCGTAGATGCCGCCGCGGGCCATCGCCGAACACGTGCGCCGCACGGCCGTCAGCGCCGGGGTGGATCCGGTGCGTTCATGGTGGCGCAGCAGCCCTTCCAACAACGCCGAGGGCGGGAACTTGGGCGCGCCGCCGAACCCTCCGTAGGTCTCGTCCTCGTCGTGCAGGACCGCGGCCACTGCGTGGTCGCACAGTTCCGGCCCCACCGGCGCCCCACCGCCGGGCAGCCCGGCAGACATCGAACGCAGTTCGGTGGCGATCTGGTCCGAGGCCCGCTCGACCTCGTCGCGCCGGTCCCGCCAGGTTTCGGCGACCGCGTCCAGCAGTTGCAGGAACCCCAGTTTCGGGTAGTACGTGCCGCAGAAGAACGGCCGGCCGTCGGGGGTCAGGAAGCAGGTCATCGGCCAGCCGCCCTGACCGGTCAACGCGACGGTGGCGTTCATGTACACCGCGTCCAGGTCGGGACGTTCCTCACGGTCGACCTTGATGCAGACGAATCCGTCGTTGAGCACAGCCGCGACCTCGGCGTCCTCGAACGACTCGTGCGCCATGACATGGCACCAGTGGCACGCCGCGTAGCCGATGGACAGCAGGATGGGGACGTCCCTTGAGGCGGCCTCAGCGAGCGCCTCGGGCGTCCATTCTCGCCAGTGCACCGGATTGTCGGCGTGCTGGCGAAGGTACGGGCTGGTGGACCCGCCGAGCGCGTTACCCGCCACCCTGCTCACGTGACTGACCCTTGCGGTCGTCGGGAGTGCTGTTCACCGCGCCGTCGGCGTCGTCGACCGTGCCGTCGGCGGTACCTTCGTCGGCCGCCTGATCGGGCTCGGGGTGTTCCCGGTCGAAGGACTCGGGCAGCTTGCGCAGGTGCCGGTTCATCGACCAGACCAGCGCGAAGGTTCCGATCAGCAGCGCCACCGTGATGAGCAGGCCGAGCGGGGTCGCCTTACCGAACTCCGGTCCGGTGTTTCGCGGCTCCTCGGCGAGCAGTGTGACCACTGCGGTGAAAGTGTCGATCATTTCTCAATCCCGGTGAACAGGTCGTCTTCCGGCAGGTTCACCGGCACGCGCGACCGCGCCAACTCGAACTCCTCCGTCGGCCAGAGCCGCTGCTGCCACTCGATCGGCGCATGGAAGAAATCGCCTTTCGGGTCGATCTGGGTCGCGTGTGCGCGCAGCGCATCGTCACGCTGGCTGAAGTACTCCGAGCATTCAACACGGGTGGTGACCCGCTTGGCGAATATGTCGTGATCGGGGTCCCAGTGCTCAAGCCATTTGGCGAAGGGGCCCGTCCGACCGTTCTTGGCGAACTCGTCCTGCAGCAGTTGCATGCGCTGGCGCAGGAAGCCGTGGTTGTAATACAGCTTCGACACGCTCCACGGCGTCCCGGCCTCGGGGTACAGCCGGTAGTCCGCGGCCGCCTCGTAGGCCGCCACCGACACCTCGTGGCAGCGGATGTGGTCGGGGTGTGGGTAGCCACCGTTCTCGTCGTAGGTGGTCAGCACATGCGGCTGGAACTCCCGGATGACCTGGACCAGGCGGCTGACCGGCTCGGCGAGGGGCACGCACGCGAAGCAGCCGTCGGGCAGCGGAGGCAGCGGATCGCCCTCGGGCAGACCCGAGTCGACGAATCCCAGCCAGTGATGCTCGACGCCGAGGATCTCGGCCGCCTTGGCCATCTCGTCGCGGCGCACCTCACTGATCCGGCCGTGGACCTCGGGAAGATCCATCGCCGGATTGAGAATGTCGCCGCGCTCGCCACCGGTGAGCGTCACGACCATGACGCGCACACCTTCGGCCGCATAGCGCGCGGTGGTTGCCGCACCCTTGCTGGACTCGTCGTCCGGGTGGGCATGCACCGCCATCAACCGCAGTTCACTCATTTCGCTTTCATCTAACTACGGCGTCCTCTTACCTAATCCCTGTACCCAAGTCCTCGGCCCGATCCCTGGGCTTCGGTGACATATTTGCCTGGCCCTATAGTTCCAGTTCTGATGATCGAACGCCCCGCCGCCCGCTACGGATCCCGCCAAATGTCGCGCCGGACCCGGCGGTGGATCACGTTCGCACTGGTCGGGCTCGTGCTGGTGGCAGGTGTGATCCTCGCGGTCGTGGCCTTCCAGCGGCTGGGCACGGGCGAGGTGAAAGGCGAGCTCTCGGCCTACGAACTGGTCGACAACCAGACAGTGTCGGTGACCATCGGCGTGACCCGCCCCGACCCGTCCAAGCCCGTGGTGTGCATCGTCCGGGCCCGCTCGATCGACGGCAGCGAGACCGGGCGCCGCGAGATTCTGGTCGGTCCGTCCGACCAGACGGTTGTGCAGGTGACGACGGAAGTGAAATCCAGCCGACCCCCCGTGATCGGCGATGTCTACGGTTGCGGGACGGATGTGCCGTCCTACCTGGTAGCGCCCTGATTTTGACGTCCGCAACCCTGGTCGGACAGCGATTAAATGAAGATTCGTTGGCCGCGCGGTGGTACGATTGTGCGATACACGGTTCCTCGCTGGGGCCGTGTATTGCTGCATTAGCACTCAGTTAGATGCTGACGCCCGCGGCAATACACGCAGCCTGTCCCCGGCCGGAAACGACGAACTTCGTACGCGAGGACGGCGCAAGAGCGCCGCAAGAGCAGGACAGACAGGAGCGCGAGAACATGACCGACACACAGGTCACCTGGCTCACTCAGGAAGCATTCGACCGGTTGAAGGCGGAGCTGGATCAGCTGATCGCCAACCGGCCGGTGATCGCCGCCGAGATCAACGACCGTCGCGAAGAGGGCGACCTGCGCGAGAACGGTGGCTATCACGCCGCCCGCGAGGAGCAGGGCCAGCAGGAGGCCCGCATCCGCCAGCTGCAGGAGCTGCTCAACAACGCCAAGGTCGGTGAGGCACCCAAGCAGTCCGGTGTCGCGCTGCCCGGTTCGGTCGTCAAGGTGTACTACGACGACGACAAGAGCGACACCGAGACGTTCCTGATCGCCACCCGCCAGGAGGGCATCAGCGACGGCAAGCTCGAGGTGTACTCCCCCAACTCACCGCTGGGCAGTGCGCTGATCGACGCCAAGGTCGGCGAGTCGCGCACCTACACCGTGCCCAACGGCAACACCGTCAAGGTCACCCTGGTCAGCGCCGAGCCCTACCACGCCTGACCGGACGGCCCGGGTCGAAGCACTACAGTCGGGGAAATGGCGCAAATCGCCGAAGACCTGTTCTTGCTGTTGCTGGACAACGCAGCCGCGCAGCCCGGGCTCGACCGTCACCGCAGGGAAAAGGTACTCAGCGCCGCAGTACTGCTGGATCTGGCGTATGCCTGCCGGATCCGTCCTGCCATGGCCGGCGAACCGATCGAGGCCGGTCGGCTGATCGCGCTGGCCGGCGACTGGCCCGTCGATCCGGTGGGTGACCCGGCCTTCGAACTACTCCAACGCCGGCCACTTGCGGCCGACACCGCGCTGTCGAAGTTGGGCAGGCACACCCAGCCCACCCTGGAACTGCATCTCGAACGTCTCGGCCAGATCCGCCGAGTCCGCATGCCCGGCAAGGGCTTTCCCGGCAGACCCGTCTACTGCTGGCCGCTGACCAACCGGGATCGGGTCAGCCAGACCCGTGCGGCCCTGCTGGCCGCGCTGTTCGACGGCCACAACCCGGTACCGGCGATCGCCGCGATCATCTGCCTGCTGCACGCGGTCGACGGCCTCGGCGCCGTCCTGAGCCTCAACGACCGGGGCTGGCGTTGGGTGCATGCCCGGTCCACCGAAATCGCCACGGGCATCTGGGTGGACGAGACCGCGTCGGCACTGCCGGAGATGAATCTGGCAGTGACGACGTCGGCGTTGCGTCCGGCCCTGATGGGCTAGACGCCACGGGCCCCTAGGACAGCGCCTGCTCCAGATCGGCCAGCAGGTCGGCGGCGTGCTCGATGCCCACCGACAGCCGGACCAGGTTGTCGGGCACCTCGAGCTGCGAACCCGCGGTCGAGGCGTGCGTCATGGCACCCGGGTACTCGATCAACGACTCCACCCCGCCGAGCGACTCGGCGAGGATGAAAAGCTCGGTACGCGAGCACAATTCACGTGCGGCACGAGGTCCGCCACGCAGCTGCAGGCTCACCATGCCGCCGAAGCCGGACATCTGGCGAGCCGCCACATCGTGGTTGGGATGGCTGACCAGACCGGGATAGAGCACGGTCTCCACCGCGGGGTGCCCGTCGAGGAATTCGGCTATCAGCGCGGCGTTTTCGCTGTGCTGACGCATCCGGAGCACCAGCGTCTTGAGTCCGCGCATGGTCAGGTAGGCATCGAACGGTCCCGGCACCGCGCCCGCGCCGTTCTGCAGGAACGCGAATGCCGAGTCGAGTTCCTCGTCGTTGGTCAGCAGCGCGCCGCCGACCACATCCGAATGTCCGCCGATGTACTTGGTGGTCGAGTGCAACACGATGTCGGCACCCAGCAGCAGCGGCTGCTGCAACGCTGGGGAGGCAAACGTGTTGTCCACCAACACCTTGACGCCCGAGGACGACGCGATCTGCACGATCGCGGCGATGTCGGCCACGCTCAGCAGCGGGTTGGTCGGGGTCTCCACCCAGATCATCCGGGTGCGTGGGGTCAACGCCGACCGCACCGCGTCCAGGTCGCTCAGCGGCACGGGGGTGTGGGTGACGCCCCACTGCGAGAACACCTTGTCGATGAGCCGGAACGTGCCGCCGTAGGCGTCGTCGGGGATCACCACATGGTCGCCGGGCCGCAACACCGCGCGCAGCGCACAGTCGGTGGCGGCCATGCCCGAGCTGAACGCACGCCCGTAGGCGGCTTCCTCGACCGCGGCCAACGCCGCTTCCAGGGCCTGTCGCGTCGGGTTGCCGGTGCGGGCGTACTCGAATCCGCCGCGCAGGCCGCCGACGCCGTCCTGGGCGAAGGTCGAACTAGCGTAGATCGGGGTGTTGACGGCTCCGGTACCCGGGTCGGGTCGGTAACCGGCGTGGATGGCTTTTGTGGCCAGACCGTGCCACCTGCGCTGTTCACTCATAACGCGTCGAGCCTATCGGGGTGGGCGCGAGCATGCCCGGCCCACCACCTCTGCGCGGTTGACACCACGACGATTCAGTTGCGCAGCTTCCGGCCGTACTGGTCGGGAATCGACCGGGTGAACATCATCACCGCATCCACCAGGGCCCAGATTCCGACGCCGAGGCAGATGAAGATTCCGACGATCAACCACGACGTGAGGATGCCGAGGAGAGTAAGCCCGAGCTGGATCGCGCCGATGTTGGTGGAACCGATGTAGAAGCGTCCGACGCCGAACCCGCCCAGGAAGAACTGCAGCAGGCCGGCAGTCATCGCCGACTTGTCGGACAGCGGCTCGCCGGTCAGCGGGTCGCGACCGTAAGGCGCCGACGGGTCGACCGGATAGGCACCGTAAGGCTGCGGCTGGCCCGGGTACCCGGGCGGCGGGCCCTGCGGCGGGTATCCGGCCGGCGGTCCCTGGGGCGGATACCCGCCGTACGACGGAACGCCTTGCGGCGGCACACCTTGCGGGGGCACACCCTGCGGGGGCATGCCCTGCGGGGGGACGCCCTGGGGTGGCATGCCCTGCGGGGGCATCCCGTACATATCTCCCGGCTGGTTTGGCATAGACATTGGGGGCCACGACTTTCTCGAATGCACCGAGCGGATGGGATCGGCAGGCTAGCTCACATGATGTCACGGACCACAACGCCCACGGCGCGGGCATTTCTGCCCGTACGCGCCGTGGGCGTCGAGTGTGGTTCTACTACTGGGACAGCGGTGCCACCGGGCCTCCGCTGAGCCGACGCCAGGCGTACACCTGGATCAGCAGGATCAGCGGCATCGCCACGATCAAGCCGAGCCCACACGGGATGGCACCGACGATTGCGATCGCCACCATCACGAGCACGGTGAGCAGCACCGTGCCGAAGTTGGGCTTCACCAGATTGAAACTGGCCTTGACCGCGTCGACGGCCTTGAGGTTGCGGTCCACCGCGGCCACCGTCGTGAACAGGAACAGGACTGCGATGGCCACCTCGGCGATGAACGCCAGCGGCAGGGTCACGAATCCGAGCGCCCCGATGAACATCGTCGGGACCTGCAGCACGAACAGGACCGCGAACGTGATCGCACCGACGATCACCGTCGCCAGGATCACGTTGGCGACGTTGCGCGGCTTGAAGAACGATCCGATCGTCACGGGCTGCCCGTTGGCGATGTCGAGCAGACCGGCGGTGTAGGCCGCGGCGATCCACCCGGTGAGGACCAGCATCACGATCGACCCGATGAACATCACGATCCCGCCGGCGACCCCGAGATCATTCGATGAAGCCGAGAAACTGAAGCCGTCGTCGTAAGACTCGTAGCTGCTGGTCGACTCGGGCGACACCGCAGCTGCCATCAGCGTGATGACAACCCAGACGGCAGCCGATGCCGCGCCGAACACCAGACCCGGCACGATGAGCTCGACCGGGTGCTTGAGGAACTTGTTCCAGGCCCACGAGAACGCGTCACCGATGTTGTATGGCGCGCCGCCGAATCCGGCGCCGGCGGACGGGTAGCCCGGAACCTGATTACCACCGGGCGGCGGGTAGCCGCCGGGGGGCGGGTATCCGGCGGGAGGCGGGTAACCACCGGGCGGCGGTGGGTAGCCACCACCCTGCGGCGGGGGCGGGGGCGGGTAACCGCTCTGTCCGGGCGGCGGCGGGTAGCCACCGGGAGGAGGCGGTGGGTAGCCACCACCACCGGGCGGAGGAGGTGGCGGGTAACCACCTTGCTGAGGTGGAGGCGGAGGCGGATATCCACCCTCTGGCGGCGGCGGGTAATTCCCGGGCGGGGGCGGTTGATCGGTCACGTCGAAAGCTCTCCTCATCTGCCGATAGCGCTCCGCGAACGGACGCTACTTTCTGCCAGCACCTAGATGTACAGACTGCTCCACAGGCAGATTACGCACCGTGATCCCCGTTTGACAGGTCAACACGAGCGCATTCGCCGGGCACAGCGGGACGGCCGTCGCCACGGGCGGTGATGGCTCTTGAGTTTGCCGGCCCTAGGCCAGCTCACCCTAGCTGAGAAGTTGCTGGAGACAAGGTATTCCACGCGGCACGAGCCACGCGACGTGTCTAGTGCCTGCCACCGCCATCGGACAGGAAGCCGAGCAGATCGTGGCGGGTGAGCACCCCGACGGGCTTGCCCTCCTCGACAACCATCACCGCGTCGCACTCACGCAGTGTCTTTGCCGCGGTGGAAACCAACTCCCCCGCGCCGATCAGCGGCAGCGGCGGGCTCATGTGCTCGGCGACGGCGTCGGCCAGCTTCGCGCGGCCCTCGAACACCGCGGACAACAATTCCCGCTCGGACACACTGCCCGCGACCTCGCCGGCCATCACCGGAGGCTCGGCGCCGACCACCGGCATCTGTGAGACGCCGTATTCGCGGAGGATGCCGATCGCGTCGCGCACCGTCTCCGAGGGGTGGGTGTGCACCAGGTCGGGCAGCGCCCCGGACTTGCCGCGCAGTACGTCCCCGACGGTCGACTGCTCGATCGAGCCGTCCAGCCGATTGCGCAGGAATCCGTAGGACGACATCCATGCGTCGTTGAAAATCTTTGAGAGATAACCACGTCCACCGTCGGGCAGCAGCACCACGACGACCGAGTCCGGGCCGGCCTTACGGGCCACCTCAAGTGCGGCCACCACCGCCATACCGCAGGATCCACCGACCAGCAGGGCCTCTTCGCGGGCCAGCCGCCTGGTCATGTCGAACGAATCGGCGTCGGAGACCGCGATGATCTCGTCGGGAACCGACGGGTCGTAGGCCGACGGCCAGAAGTCCTCGCCGACGCCCTCCACCAGATAGGGCCGGCCGGTCCCGCCGGAGTACACCGAGCCTTCGGGGTCGGCGCCGACGATCTTCACCTTCCCGTCCGACACCTCTTTGAGGTAGCGGCCGGTACCGGTGATGGTGCCGCCGGTACCGACGCCCGCCACGAAGTGCGTCACGGTGCCGTCGGTGTCGGCCCAGATCTCCGGGCCCGTCGTCTCGTAGTGGCTTTCCGGCCCCATCGGGTTGGAGTACTGATCGGGCTTCCAGGCGCCCTCGATCTCCTCGACGAGACGGTTGGAGACGCTGTAGTAGCTGTCCGGGTGGTCCGGCGGCACCGCCGTCGGGCACACCACGACCTCGGCACCGTAGGCGCGCAACACATTCTGCTTGTCCTCGCTGACCTTGTCGGGGCAGACGAAGATGCACTTGTAACCGCGCGTCTGGGCCACGAGCGCCAGGCCGACGCCGGTGTTGCCGGACGTCGGTTCGACGATGGTGCCGCCCGGCTTGAGCTCACCGCTGGCCTCGGCGGCGTCGATCATCTTGGCCGCGATGCGGTCCTTGGAGCTGCCGCCGGGGTTCAGGTACTCGATCTTGGCCAGGACCACGCCCGAGCCTTCGGGGACAACTGAGTTCAGCTGTACCAGCGGGGTGTTGCCGATGAGCTCACTGATGTGCCTGGCGATGCGCATACGTCAATGGTCTCAGGCCCGCTGAAAGCTCACCAGGTGGCCTCTCGAATGTATTCGCCGATCTGGCGCAACGAGCGCTTCGCCTCGGACACCAGGGGCGACGCGAGCTGGAAGACATGCATCTGACCGGGCCAGATCCGGAGTTCGACCGGAACGCCTGCGGCGGCCAGCATGTGCGCGGCCTTTCGCGCATCGCTGAGCAGAACCTCCGAACCCGACGCGTGGATCAGTGTGCGCGGCAGACCGGACTCGACGTGATCGAGCGGCTCGTAGACGTCCTCGCCCTTGCGCTTGGCCGCGGCCTCGATGAGCTCGACGAGGGCGTCGAAGGCCTTGGCCGGGAACATCGCGTCGGTGTGCATGTTCGGGTGGTTGGCCCGCGACTCGTTGTCGATCTCGAACAGCGGCGACATCGTGACCAACGCGGCGGGCATCTCGCCCTCGTCGATCAGGCGCTCGGCCAGTGCCAGCGACAGGTAGCCGCCCGCCGAGTCGCCGGCCAGCACGATCTGGTCCGGCTGGTAGCCGGTCAGCCGCAGCCACCGGTAGGCGTCGTAACAGTCGTCGATCGCGGTGCCCACCGAGTGCTTGGGAACCATCCGGTAATCCACCACGAGCACCGGGCTGTCGGCGTATCCGGAGAGAGCCGTGACGATCCCGGAGTGGGTGTTGGCCCCGCAGGCCAGGAAGGCACCGCCGTGCAGGTACAGGATGACGCTGCGTTTCCCGTCGGCGGGCAGTACCCCGTCGGCGCGCACGAGCTGCGCCTTGCAGTGCGGCAGCGCGATGGTGGCCTTGATGGTCCCGGGCACCGGCCGGATCAGCCGGGCGGCGAAGTTGACCAACCCGAACGGCCACGGCAGATGCGGTACGTGGCTACCAATTGCCAAGGTCGGCTTGATTGTCAGCATCGCCGCCAGCGAAACCAAACGGCCTGCCAAGCTCGGCCCGTCCTCGACCACCTCGACGGGTGCGCCGTCACTGACCGGAAACCTACGCCCGCGAGGGGCCCTAGCTGGGGTTATGCCAGCATGATGAGACCTGGATACCTTGCTCGGTGCAGTCATCGTCACCACTTCCTACGTCTTTGTAGTGCTCGGTGAGCTTCGTCACTCAGACAACCCGGGTAACTTAGCTTGACATCCGTAAACAGTTCAACAGTCAAATAAACTGAATTGATACCGGACTTGATACAGCACCGTGATCGCCACGCTGCGCCGCCACGCGGACAAGCTGTCTCATCCGCCTAAACTGATCTCGTGGGCACACCGCGCCGGTCGACCATCGCCCTCGCCGCTGCGGCGACGCTGGCTTCTACTGGATCGGCTTACATCGGAGCACGCAACCTGCTGAGCGGGCAGGCCGACAAGGCCCGCCAGGTCATCCCCAAGTCATGGGACATCCCGCCCCGCGCCGACGGCGTGTACCTCCCCGGCGGCGGGCCCGTCGAGAAATGGGAACGCGGGGTCCCCTTCGACCTGCATCTGATGATCTTCGGCGACTCCACGGCCACCGGATACGGCTGCCGGGTGCCCGACGAGGTGCCGGGAGTGTTGATCGCCCGCGGCGTGGCCGAGCAGTTCGACAAACGAATCCGCTTGAGCACCAAGGCGATTGTCGGCGCCACCTCCAAGGGGCTGTCCGGACAGATCGACGCCATGTTCGTCGCGGGCCCACCACCGGATGCCGCCGTGATCATGATCGGCGCCAACGACATCACCAAGCCCAACGGCATCGGGCCGTCGGCCCGCCGGGTCGGCGACGCGGTGCGCCGGCTACGCGCGGCAGGAGCTGTCGTCGTGGTCGGCACCTGCCCCGATTTCGGGGTGATCAGCGCGATCCCCCAGCCGCTGCGCGCGTTCGCCCGCCGTCAAGGCCTGCGGCTGGCCCGCGCCCAGGCCGCTGCGGTACGCGCCGCCGGCGGTGTTCCGGTGCCGTTCTCCGATCTGCTGGCTCCGGAGTTCTACAAGTCCCCTGAACTGCTGTTTTCCGAGGACATGTTCCATCCGTCAGCGGCCGGCTATGCACTGGCCGCCAAGCAGTTGCTGCCCGCGTTGTGCACGGTCCTGGGCGAATGGGACGGCGACGCGGCACTGGAATCCGGAGCCGCTGATAGCGGGTCACTGCTGACCCGCCTCGGCAGTGTCAGCAGGCTGTGGCGCCGCTCGACCGGGGTGCCCGCACCCATCGTGGTACCCGCGGGCTAGTTTCAACTGAGTTTTCTAAGCCATTCGATTAGCAGGAGTCGTCATGCCTGAAGCCGTCATCGTTGCCACAGCCCGCTCACCCATCGGCCGCGCCGTTAAGGGGTCGCTGGCCACCATGCGCCCCGACGACCTCGCCGCGCAGATGGTGAAGGCCGTTCTGGACAAGGTGCCCTCGCTCGATCCCCGGGACATCGACGACCTGATGATGGGCTGCGCCCAGCCCGCCGGTGAGGCCGGCTACAACATCGCCCGCGCGGTGGCCGTCGAGCTCGGCTACGACTTCCTGCCCGGCACCACCGTCAACCGGTACTGCTCGTCGTCGCTGCAGACCACCCGGATGGCCTTCCACGCCATCAAGGCCGGCGAGGGTGACGTGTTCATCTCCGCGGGTGTCGAGACCGTGTCGCGCTTCGGCGTCGGGGCCGCCGACGGCGCCCCCAACTCCAAGAACTCGCTGTTCGAAGAGGCCCAGGCTCGCACCGTCAAGCAGGCCGAGGACGACAGCAAATGGCATGACCCCCGCGAGGACGGCCTGATCCCGGACGTCTACATCGCCATGGGCCAGACCGCCGAGAACGTCGCCACCTACACCGGCATCAGCCGTGAGGACCAGGACCACTGGGGTCTGCGGTCGCAGAACCGCGCCGAGGAGGCCATCAAGAACGGCTTCTTCGAGCGCGAGATCGTCCCGGTGACGCTGCCCGACGGCACCGTCGTCTCGACCGACGACGGCCCCCGCGCCGGCACGTCCTACGACAAGATCAGCCAGCTCAAGCCGGTGTTCCGGCCCAACGGCACCATCACCGCGGGCAACGCGTGTCCGCTGAACGACGGCGCCGCCGCGGTCGTCATCATGAGCGACACCAAGGCCAAGGAACTGGGCCTGACCCCGCTGGCGCGCATCGTGTCCACCGGCGTGTCCGGCCTGTCGCCCGAGATCATGGGCCTTGGCCCGATCGAGGCCATCAAGAAGGCACTCGCCAAGGCAGGCAAGAAGATCTCCGACATCGATCTGGTGGAGATCAACGAGGCATTCGCCGTGCAGGTGCTCGGCTCGGCACGCGAGCTCGGCATCGACGAGGACAAGCTGAACGTCTCCGGCGGCGCGATCGCGCTGGGCCACCCGTTCGGCATGACCGGTGCCCGCATCACCGCCACGCTGCTGAACAACCTGTCCACCTACGACAAGACCTTCGGCATCGAATCCATGTGTGTCGGTGGCGGCCAGGGTATGGCGATGGTTGTGGAGCGCCTCTCCTAATTCGCTTTTCGCCGAGTCTGCGTACAGATCGCGATTTCACCCGATTTCGCGATCTGTACGCAGACTCGCTGCACTCAGCGCAGCATCGTCTGTCTGGCGATTGCTGCCCGAACCCTGCTCAGAATCTCTGGCGGCCGGTCCTCTGCCACCACTCTGACGATGATCCAGCCCATCCGCTCCAGCTCGGCTGTCCGGCGGATGTCCTTCACATACTGCGCGCGATCGCTGCGATGCTGGTCTCCGTCGTACTCCACCGCGATCATCCATTCGACCCAACCCATGTCGAGGTAGGCGAACGGGTAGCCATTTGCCCCCAGCACCGGGATCTGGGTCTGCGGGCGCGGCAGACCGTCGTCGACGAGGAGCAGGCGCAGCCAGGTTTCCTTCGGCGATTGGGCCCCTGCGTCGAGCATCGGAAGCGCCCTCTCCAGTTGGCGCAGTCCGCGGGCTCCGCGATGCCGGGCAGCCACTTCTTCGACATCACGAACCTTCAAACCTGTTGCCCTGGCCAGGGAATCGAGCCGAGCCACCGCACGACCGATCCCCGGTGTGCGGCCGATGTCGAAGGCGGTCCGCTCCGGTGTGGTCACGGGAAGCTCGTGGACCTGTCCGATCTCGTTCGGCTGCAAGCGCATTGCGGATGTCCGCACCCCGCGCGGGCTCCTGGCATTGACCCAGATCAACTCGATCGGTGCGGAATCGTCGACCCAATTCGCCCCGTGCAAGGCCGCCGCGGTGACGCCTGCCAGCACCCCCTGGCGGTGCGACCACAGCCATGCTGCCCTGGCCCGATCGACCAGCCCCGGACTGAAGTCCCTGGCCACGTAGACGTCGGGCAGGACGGCGCGGAAGTTGGCCCGCAATTGGTGCTTGCGGATCAGACCGGCCCGCAACGCTTCTGAACCGATGAACGGACTGTCGAAGATGGTCACGGTGTAGACGGTGCGAGGCATCTCCGACGGCCACTGTTCACGCAAGGGTGTGCGAGCTACACCTGTGGATGAAATCCACCCTGTGTATAGACCTTCGAGTCTGCGCCCAGCGCGTGTTTTCGCGCGATTTCACGCCCTCAGCGCAGACTCGACGCTCCCAGCGCAGACTCGACGCTCCCAGCGCAGAGTCGGGCGCCCACAACCCAAAAGAAAAAGGCGCCCGCAATCGCGGACGCCTTTCTCGGGGCAGGGTTGCTAGTCGTTGTTGAAGTACGACAGCAACCGGAGGATCTCGATGTACAGCCAGACCAGGGTGACGGTCAGACCCAGGGCGATGCCCCAGGCGGCCTTCTCCGGCGCGCCGGCACGGACCATCTGGTCGGCAGCGTCGAAGTCGATCAGGAAGCTGAACGCGGCCAGGCCGATGCACAGCAGCGAGAAGCCGATCGCCAGCATGCCGCCGTCACGCAGGCCGAGGCCGGCACCGCCGCCCACGCCGAAGATCGCCAACACGAAGTTGAGCAGCATCAGCGCCAGGACGCCGAACATGCCGGCGATGATCATGCGGGTGAACTTCGGCGTCACGCGGATGGCGCCGGTCTTGTAGACCACCAGCATGCCCAGGAACACACCCATGGTGCCGACGATCGCCTGCGCGATCATGCCTGCGCCGCCGACCGAGGCGACGTTGGCGATGATGAACGACACCGCACCGAGGAACAGGCCCTCGAGCGCCGCGTAGCTCAGCACGATCGCCGGGTTGTCCTGCTTGCGACCGAAGGTGGCGATCAGTACCAGCACCAGACCGCCGAGGCCACCGATCAGGGCGAACGGCGTCGCCAGCGCCAGGTTGCCTGCCACCAGAAAGTAGGACACCACTGCGACGGCCGAGAGCACGGCCAGGGTGATGCCGGTCTTGGTGACGACGTCATCAATGGTCAGCGGCCGGGAAACGCCGGTCTGCGGCTGCTCCAGGTACTCCTGCGCGTAGGGCTGTGCATGCACCTGCTGTGCACCGTAGCCTGCGGCTCCGGTACCGAATTGTGCGTATCCGCCCTGCTGCTTCGGCAGGCTGCGGAATACCGGGTTGCTGGATTCGCGCACCGTCGGGTTCCTCTCCTATGAGATGTTCGCTTACGAACTAGTAGCTCAACGATCGATGTTCCTGGCGGGTTCCCGTCGAGGCGAAAAGACTCTCAGGAAACTTCCAGGTTTGATCTTGAGGCAAACCCTACCCGTAGCGCACCATCCCTGGGGGGCCGAACTAGATTGCAACTCGTGACAGAAAACGAGGACGTCCTAGTAAGTGTCCGCAACGGCGTCGGGATCCTCACGCTGAACCGGCCGAAAGCGATCAACTCGCTCAACGATGCGATGGTCGCGGGCATCTCCGAGGCGCTGCACGCCTGGGAGAACGATGACTCCGTTCACACGGTCCTGCTGACCGGTTCTGGCGAACGTGGCCTGTGCGCGGGCGGCGACGTGGTGGCGCTCTATCACAGCGCGAAGGCCGACGACGGGGCTGCACAGCGGTTCTGGTACGACGAATACCTGCTCAACGCCTACATCGGCAGCTATCCCAAGCCCTATGTGGCGTTGATGGACGGCATCGTGATGGGCGGCGGCGTGGGTGTCGCCTCCCACGGCAGCGTCCGCATCGCCACCGACACCACCAAGATGGCGATGCCCGAGGTCGGCATCGGCTTCATCCCCGACGTCGGCGGCACCTATCTACTGTCGCGTGCTCCCGGCGCACTGGGATTGCACGCCGCGCTCACCGGTGCACCATTCTCCGGGGCCGACGCGATCGCCATGGGTTTCGCCGATCACTACGTGCCCCATGACAAGTTGGCCGATTTCACCGAGTCCGTCATCCACGACGGCGTCCAGAACGCGCTGGCCACCTATGCCGTCGAACCGCCTGCCAGCCCACTGCTGGAACAGCAGAGCTGGATCGACGAGTGCTACTCCGGCGAGACCGTGGCCGACATCCTCACTGCGCTGCAGGCTCACGGCACCGCGGCCGAAGACGCCGCCAAGCTCATCGCCACCCGCTCCCCCGTCTCACTGGCCGTCACGCTGGAAGCAGTGCGCCGCGCGGCCAAGCTGGAGACACTGGAGGACGTGCTGCGCCAGGAGTACCGGACCTCGTGCGCGTCGGTGAAATCCCACGATTTCGTCGAGGGCATCCGGGCTCAGCTCGTCGACAAGGACCGCAACCCGCAGTGGTCACCCGCCTCGATCGCAGCGGTCACCCCCGCCGATGTCGAGGCGTACTTCGTTCCGGCAGACCCCGACCTGACCTTCCAGGAGGAGAACAAATGAGTGAGTTCGAGACCATCCTGGTGACCCGCACCGACCGGGTCGCCACTATCACCCTCAACCGGCCGAAGGCGCTCAACGCGCTCAACACCCAGGTCATGACCGAAGTGACCACCGCCGCAGCCGAACTCGACCGTGATCCGAGCGTCGGGGCCATCATCGTCACCGGCAACGAAAAGGCTTTCGCCGCCGGCGCCGACATCAAGGAAATGGCCGAGCTGTCGTTCGCCGACGTGTACTCGGCCGACTTCTTCGAGCTGTGGTCGAAGTTCGCCGCCACCCGCACCCCCACGATCGCTGCGGTCGCCGGGTACGCGCTGGGCGGCGGCTGCGAGCTCGCGATGATGTGCGACATCCTGATCGCCGCGGATTCGGCGAAGTTCGGTCAGCCCGAGATCAAGCTGGGCGTGCTGCCGGGCATGGGCGGCAGCCAGCGGCTGACGCGGGCGATCGGCAAGGCCAAGGCCATGGATCTGATCCTCACCGGCCGCACAATCGACGCCGTGGAAGCCGAGCGTGCCGGGCTGGTTTCCCGCCTGGTGCCCGCGGATTCGCTGATCGACGAGGCTCTTGCCGTGGCCGAGACCATCGCCGGGATGTCCTTGTCGGCCTCCCGGATGGCCAAGGAAGCGGTCAACCGCGCCTTCGAGTCCACCCTGGCCGAGGGCCTGCTCTACGAGCGCAGGCTGTTCCACTCGGCGTTCGCCACCGCCGACCAGAAGGAAGGCATGGCGGCGTTCTCAGAGAAGCGCGCCGCCAACTTCACCCATCGCTAAGGTCGACGGGTGACCGAGACCGCCGAACCCGAGGCCGACGCACCCGAAGTCCAGTCAGGTGAGACAGACAAACCTGTCTGGTGGGCGCGTCATTACACCTTCTTCGGGACGGCGGTCGGTCTGGTCTTCGTCTGGTTCTCGCTGACGCCGTCGCTGCTGCCCCGCGGCCCGCTGTTCCAGGGCCTGGTCAGCGGCGCGGCGGGCGCGTCCGGTTACGGAATCGGCGTTTTCGCGGTGTGGCTGGTCCGCTACATGCGTTCGGCCGAGACCAGCCCGCGGGCGCCGAAGTGGGCCTGGCTGTCGCTGCTGGCCGTCGGCATCGTCGGGCAGGTCCTGATGATCGTCTACTTCCACGTCTGGCAGGACGAGATCCGCGACTTCATGGGGGTGCCCCGGCTGAAGTTCTGGGATCACCCGTTGACGGCGGTGCTGTCGCTGGTGGTGTTGTTCGCGTTCGTCGAGCTCGGCCAGCTGATCCGCAAGCTGGTGCACTTCCTGGATCTCAAGCTGGATCGCTTTCTGCCGCCCCGGGTTTCGGCCGTCGTGGTCGTGGCCTTGCTGCTGGCGTTGAGCATCGCGTTGCTCAACGGTGTGGTGGTCCGGGTGGCGATGGACACCATCAACCGGACGTTCGCGGCCGTCAACGACGAGAACGATCCCGATTTCCCCGCCCTGTTGTCGCCCCTGCGCTCAGGCGGCCCGCAGTCGCTGGCCGACTGGGAGTCGCTGGGCCATCAGGGCCGGGTGTTCGTGTCGGCCGGCCCTACCGTGCAACAACTTTCGCGGTTCAGCGGCAAACCCGCGGTCGAGCCGATCCGCGCCTATGCGGGCCTGCATTCCGCTGACGGCATCAAGGCGACAGCGGCCCTGGCGGCCAGGGAATTACAGCGCACCGGCGGGCTGAACCGCGCCGTGGTCGCGGTGGCCACCACGACGGGCACGGGCTGGATCAACGAGGCCGAGGCCTCTGCCCTGGAGTACATGTACAACGGCAACACCGCGATCGTGTCGATGCAGTACTCGTTCCTGCCGAGCTGGTTGTCGTTCCTGGTCGACCAGGAGAACGCGCGGCAGGCCGGGCAGGCGTTGTTCGAGGCCGTCGACGCGTTGGTGCGTGCGATGCCGGAGGCCCAGCGGCCCAAGCTGGTGGTGTTCGGGGAGAGCCTGGGCTCGTTCGGCGGCGAGGCACCGTTCCTGTCGCTGAACAATCTGGTGGCCCGCACCGACGGCGCGCTGTTCTCGGGTCCGACGTTCAAGAACACCATCTGGACGACGCTGACCCGGGAGCGCGACGCCGGTTCGCCGGAGTGGCTGCCGATCTACGACAACGGCGAGAACGTCCGGTTCGTCGCGAAAGCCGAGAATCTGGACCGGCCCGACGCGCCATGGGGCCACCCTCGCGCGGTGTACCTGCAGCACGCGTCCGACCCGATCTCGTGGTGGACACCCGATCTGCTGTTCGCCAAGCCGGACTGGCTGCGTGAACCCCGTGGCTACGACGTGTCCCGCCGCATGGAATGGATTCCGGTGGTGACGTTCCTCCAGGTATCCGCGGACATGGCAGTGGCCGTCGACGTTCCCGACGGGCACGGACACGTCTACGTCGAGAACGTGGCCGATGCCTGGGCGGCAGTGCTGCAGCCGCCGGGGTGGACACCGGAGATGACCGCGAAGCTGCGCCCCATGCTGAGCAGCAACGAGAACGCTTGAGCGCCTGCCGTTTACACCTGGCCGGCAGCAACCAGCGCGTGATAGCCGCCGACGACGTCGGTTGACCGGTGCAAGCCGAGGTCGACCAGCGAGGCGGCAGCCAGGCTCGACGTGTAGCCCTCCGAGCACAGGATCACCCAGTAGACGTCGTCGTCGACGGCCTGCGGGATCCGGGCGTCGCTGGTCGGGTCGCAGCGCCACTCCAGCACGTTGCGTTCGATGACCAACGCTCCGGGCACCGAACCCTCGGCGGCGCGCTGGGCGGCCGGGCGGATGTCGACCAGCACGGCGCCGGAGTTCAGCGCCTCGGGCAGTTCTGAAGCGGGAAGCCGGTCCAGCCGGGTACGGGCCTGCTCCAGCACTGCGTCGATGCGGCTCATTGCTATCCCTCCGGGGCGTCGGTGAGTTCGGTGCGGTTGCGGCGCAACGTGTTCTGCGTGGTCACCTCGTAGTAGGACATCGCGGTCAGCGGCGGCGAGTACGCATGCACGCTCAGGGTTGGTGACGGAGGGCCTGAAACGGCCGCCGGCGCATGCACCACGTCATGCACCCAGCCCAGCGGGAACGCCGCCTGATCGCCCGCCGAAAGTCGCCGCTTCCGTAAAAGCTCGCCATCCCAACGGGTTTCGCGCAGCGCTCCGGACACCACGGTCAGGGCGCCGAGGGATCCGCCGTGGTCGTGCAGTTCGGTGGACTTCTCGGGCACCCAGCTGATCAGCCAGACCTCGACCTCGTCGTCACCGGACAACCGCGTATACCAGCGGTCGTCCTGGGGCAGTCCCCGCAGCAGCCGGTCGTAACGACCGGACAACACGTCGTCGGCGGCGCGGTCGGTGGTGTGCAGCAGATCAGGCAATCGCAGCCGGGTGGGCGCGGAGACAGCAGGAACGGGCGCGAGCGTGGACAGCATCAGAGAAACTCCAGGGATGGCGGCGGAACAGGGCAGACGGGCGCGCTAGCAAGCCCGACAACACTCCTGGAATCCGGTCCCTTCCGTCACGGCCGCCAGTGTTGCATAGATTGGCGGGATGCGCCGTTACACGTGGACCACCCGCTTGACCGCCGGAGCCGCCACAGCGGCCGGCCTGAGCCTGCTGATCGGATGCTCGACGGATGAAGGCAAGGACCAGTCCGGGGCATCCACGCCACCTCCCCCGCAGGCGACCACGACCGCCGAGGCGGCGACCCCGACGGCCAAGCCCGGCGAGGTGGCGACGTCGCCGGGCGGGGTCACGACGGCCGTCGGCGCCGACGCGCAGTCCACCGAAGAGGAGTATTTCCAGGCCTGTCATGCCGCGAAGCTCTGGATGCAGGCCAAGGGCGGTGACCTCAAGGCCCAGATCGAGCCGTACCTGGCGAGCGTGCAGGCACCCGACGCGGCACCCGGGCCGGGCACGTACAACGTGGCGTGGGCCCAGCTGGAGCCGGGGCGTCAGGCTGCGGTCATCGTCGCGGCCCGGGCGGCGGCCGACGAGCTCTGCAGCTAGTTCGAATCACGCTGCGGCGAATCCCCCGGTTCACCGGCCTGGGCAGCCACCCACGCGCGGCCGCGCTCGACGGCCACGTCGAGTGCGCCGAAGATCCGGTCGGACGCCGGCACGATGCCATCGGCGCCCAGCAGGTCATCGAGGCCGCCCCGGCGCAGCACCTCCGCGGTCGCGCGGTCGACCCCGGCGATGATCAGCCGTCCGTTGTTGGCTTTCAGCTGGCCGGCCCAGCGGCGCAATGCCTTGATCGTCACCGACGACGGCACGTCGGGCAGCGCGCGCAGGCTGAGCACCACGACGGCGTTGGACGTGCCCTCGGCCCGCGGCCAGTCCTCATCGATGCGGGCCACCTCGGCGAACAGTCCGACTCCGGCGTAGTGCAGCACGGTGACGTCGTCGCCGGCGCACTGCTCGGGCACCGGTGCCTGCTCCCAGCCGCCGTCTCCGGTCGGTTGCAGCGCCACCAACTGTGCCGCCTTGGCCGCTTTGGCGCAGTAGAGCACCAAGGAGGTGATCACGCCGATCAGGATCGCGGTGTGCAGCGGCAGCTGCGTGGTGGCGGCGAACGTCACCAACATCGCCACCGCCGACAGCGGGGCGACCCGCAACACCAGCTTGATGTCGGGGAGCCGACCGACGACGAGTTCGGCGCCGATCACCAGGATCAGCCCGCCGATCACCGGCATCGGGATGATCTCGGCGGCCGACCCTGCCACGAGTACCAGCAGCGCGAGCCACAGCCCGGCGAAGATGCCCGACCACCGGGTCTGGGCACCGGCCGATGTCGACACCCCGGTGCGCGAGAGCGAGCCGCCGGCCGGAAGTGCGCCGAACATGCCGCCCGCCACGTTCGCGGCGCCCTGGGCCAGAAAATCGCCGTTCATGTTGGTGCGGCTGCCGTCCGGGTTGGGTACGGCGGCGGAGATGCCGGCAGCCTGGGCGAGTGCGACGAGCGCGACGGCGACTCCGCCGACGAGCAGTTCGGGCATGGCGGCGAAGTTCGGAACCGTCACGGGCGGAAGCGCATTCGCGATCGACGCGATGTCCCCGACGGTTTCGACGTCGATACGCGCGACGGCTACCACCGCGGTCACCACCACGAGAGCCAGCAACGTCGCGAACGATTCCAGCGGTTTGATGAAGTGGAACACCGCCCACACCGCGACCGTGCCCAGTGCCACCGCGACGGCGGCCGGGTGCCATAGCCCGATGTGCGCCAGCGAGTCGATGAATTTGCCAATGGTGTTGCCGCTCTGCGGTTTGTAGCCGGTGGCGTCGCCGAGGACGCCGGCCACGATCTGCAGGGCGATACCGGTGGAGAAGCCGGTCATCACCGCGTTGGAGACGAAGTTCATGATCGAGCCGAACCGCAGCAGACCGAACAGCAGCATCACAGCGCCGACGACGAGGGCCAGCGCGGCAACGTTGGCCGGATCCTGGGGATCCAGCCCGGCTTCCTTGAGGACGCTGCGCGATGTCAGCGCGATCGCGCTGGTCAGCGTCGTCACCATCAGCACCGTGCGGGCGAACAGTGACCCGATGATGCCGGGCATGATGCCGGCGTAGATGCCGGTGACGGGGTTGAACCCGCCGATGCTGGCATAGGCCATGCCCTCGGGGATCGAGAACAGACCCGTGACCAGTCCTGCTATGACATCACGAGGCTTGGGACGGCCCAGCTTCCGAACGAACGTTGGCGCACCCACGGGATCAACCCTCCCACGGATGGGTCTGGTCCGGGCGAGACTTCGGTTGTGCGCGTGCTGAACCAGGCGCTACGGATAGAGCCCGCGTAGCCGCCCGGCGTGGGCGACGCGTTCGACGGCCAGGCAGGTGGCGGCGGCGCGAAGTGGTCGCCGCAGTTTCTCGGCGTGGTCGCTGACTTGCTTCCAGGCGGTCAGCATGCGGTCGGCGAGCCGCGCCTCGACTTCGTCGACTCCCCACCAGTAGGCCTGATTCGCCTGCACCCATTCGAAGTACGAGACGATGACGCCGCCGGCGTTGGCCAGGATATCGGGAACCACCAGTGTTCCAGCGTCATTGAGCAGCCGGTCCGCCTCCGGGGTGGTCGGCCCGTTGGCGCCCTCGACCACGACGGTGGCATTGATCTGCCCTGCATTACCTCCGTGGATCACCCCTTCGACGGCCGCGGGAACCAGGAGATCGACGTCGGCGGCGAGCAGGTCTTCGTTGCTGATCGCGTCGGCTTCCCCGAAGCCGACCACCGAACCGGTGGCGTCAGCATGACGCGCCAGGGCCGCGATGTCGAGGCCAGAGTCTGCCGCGACGGCGCCGTACTGGTCGCATATCGCGACGACGCGGACGCCGGCTTCGTCGAGAAAGCGCGCCGCGTGCCGACCGACCTTGCCGAAACCCTGCACCGCGGCGGTGGCGCCCTCGGGTTTGATGCCACGAGACCTCAGGGCAGCCAGCGCCACGTGGACCACCCCGCGCGATGTCGACGTGGCGCGGCCGAGAGAACCGCCGAGACTCACCGGCTTTCCGGTGGTGACACCGAGAACGGTGTGCCCCTGTTGAGCGGAATAGGTGTCCATCATCCAGGCCATGGTCTGCTCGTCGGTCCCGACGTCGGGTGCCGGGATGTCATGGTCCGGCCCGATCAGCGGACTGATCTCGCTGGTGTAGCGGCGGGTGACCCGCTCCAGTTCAGAGCGGCTGTATTGATGCGGATCGATGCGGATTCCGCCTTTCGCGCCGCCGTAGGGCACATCGAGCAGTGCACACTTCCACGTCATCCACATCGCCAGGGCACGAACTTCGTCGAGTGTCACATCGAGTGAATAACGCAGTCCACCCTTCGCCGGACCACGAGAAACGTTGTGCTGCACCCGATGTCCGATGAACAGTTCCATCTCACCGGAATCTCTACGGAGCGGCACGGCCACGGTGAGCTCACGGCGGGGATTGGCCAGCAACTCGTACATGCCGTCGTCGTAGCCCAAGATCGTGACGGCATCGCGGAGTTGGGCACGTGCGTCGTCGAACGGGTGGGCGCGATCGGCCGCGGTGTGTTCGATCGTGGTCACGCCTTCTCCTGTTGTCGGTTGGCTTGGCGCTTGGCGCCAGAAGGGTAGGCGCTCGTGGTCTGGCCCAGCAGCGCCGAACGGCCGGCAGGCCGGGCCGAAATATCCTTGTACTGACACTAATTGGCATCGCCGACGCGCGGTGGACACAGAACGGGTCTCAAACCATGTTCTAAGACTTTCCGGCGATCACCGAAAGCAGTCGCGCGACGTCGGCCCAGGTAGAGGGCGCAAGGCGACCTTCTCCCCCAAGTGCTTCACAATGGAGGTATGCGTATTGCACTGGCCCTCGGCAGTGGTGGGGCTCGCGGCTACGCGCACATCGGGGTGATCAACGAACTGCAGGATCGCGGTTACGAGGTCGTCGGGGTGTCCGGGTCATCGATGGGTGCGCTGGTCGGCGGCCTGCACGCGGCGGGCAAGCTCGACGAGTTCGCCGACTGGGCACGGACTTTGACTCAGCGGGCGGTATTGCGGCTGCTGGATCCGTCGATCACCGCGGCCGGCATCCTGCGCGCCGGAAAGATCCTCGACGCCGTGCGCGACATCCTCGGCGAGGTGACCATCGAGGACCTACCGATCCCGTATACATCGGTTGCGACCGATCTGATCGCCGGCAAATCGGTTTGGCTGCAAAGAGGCCCGGTCGACGAGGCGATCCGGGCATCGATCGCCATCCCGGGGGTGATCGCCCCGCACGTTCTGGACGGTCGCCTGCTCGGCGACGGCGGCATCCTCGACCCGCTGCCGATGGCACCGATCGCCGCTGTCAACGCCGATCTCACCATCGCGGTCAGCCTCGCCGGCAGCGAGTCCGCGGGCGCGGAGCCCGAACCTGAGCCGGATTCCGGTTCCAAGCCCCGGTCCACCACCGAATGGCTCAACAGGATGCTGCGAAGCACATCGGCATTGATGGACACCGTGGTGCCGAGTCGCTCCAGCGCATCGGCTGAACCGGAAGGGGCAGAGGCGGAAGCCGGTGCCGAGCCGGACGAGCCCGAGGAACCCGACGTGCCCGAGGTTCCCCGGCTGGGCAGCTTCGAGGTGATGAACCGCACCATCGACATCGCGCAGGCCGCGCTGGCCCGCCACACGCTCGCCGCCTATCCGCCCGATCTGCTGATCGAGGTGCCGCGCACGGTCTGTCGCAGCCTTGACTTCCACCGCGCCGCCGAGGTCATCGACATCGGCCGGCAGCTGGCCGCCCGCGCGCTCGACGGCTGACTCAGCCCTTCAGGAACTCGGCGACCTCAGCCGCCACACGGCGTCCCTGAGCCCGTCCCGCCAACGCCGACGGCACCCGGCAGTCCGGGTCGAGCGGGTTCTCACCGAAGGCCGCCAGGGCCTCGTCGTCGGCGAAGATCCCCAGCGACCGTCCGTCGAAGCCGTCGACCTCCTGCGCGGCGCCGCTGCCGAACGGTGACGGCGTGGAGCGGCCCTGCGGCACCAGGGCCACCACGGTGTCGCAGTCGCCGGCCAGCGCCATGTTGACCGCGCTGCCGATGCCGCCGTCCATGAACCGGCGGCCACCGATCGTCACGACGGGCCACACCGCGGGCACCGCACAACTGGCGGTGACGGCGTCGACCAGCGACACCCCGGAGTCCCGGTCCAGCGTCACCAGCTCGCCGGTGTCGATGTCGACAGCCGAGATCCGCAGGATCCGGTCAGGCCAGTCATGCGACGGCAGGCGCGCTTCGATCACCTTGCGCCGTACGGCCGGGTCGATGGTGACGGTGCCGAGTGCCACGGCGCCGATCTGTTGCAGCTTCTGCGCCTTGGTGGTGTTGGGCGTCAGCACGGCTTTGACGAAGAGGTCGGTGACGCTGTCGATGCTGATCCCGGGGTCGAGCTCGGCTGAATCGGCACCGACCTGGCGCTCGAACAGCTCTTCCAGGGGCAGGCCGCTGCCGAGCTGGGCGGATACCGTCGAACCCGCCGAGGTGCCCACCAGCACGTCGGAGGCGAGCAGTGCGTCGGCGGTTTCGGGTGATTCGTCGGCGATGCCCTGCAGGATGCCGGTCTCCCAGGCGATCCCTGCGATACCGCCACCGGCCAGCACCAGTGCACGTTTGGAAGTCACGAAGGTCGAGTGTGCCAGGGCCCCGAAAATGGCGGCTAGGCGTGCTGGGATGCCGCGGCCTGCGCGGACAGGTCGTCGCGGTGCAGCAGGTGGCGCGGTGGATCCGGGAACGCAACCCGAGTGCTGATCCGCAGATCCGCGTCGACGTGCACCAGTTCGCCGGGGGCGATCAGCCGCCAGTCCTCGCCGTCCATCGGCTCGCTGGCGAACAGCACCGACGGCTGCGACGTCAGGTGCTCGGATTCGGCGCGGATCCGGGCGCTGCGCAGGCGCAGGCGGCGCTGGTCAGGATGCCGGCGGTCGAGCACATACAGCTCGTGGGTGTCGGGGTAGCGCAGCGCCCACATGTCGGTGGCGGTGCTGAGCAGGAGATTGACCGCGTAGATCGGCACGTTGTCGGCCAGCCGGCCGATGGCGTCGACGATGCCCGCGCCTACGTCACCGTCATGAGCCCGGACGGCCGCGGTGATGAGCGCGAAGACGCGTTCGGAGTCGGTCTGGCCGCCGACGAGGTCCGCCACGCCGAGCTCGCGGATCTGGTCGTCGAGCGCATCGAGACCTTCGACGACACCGTTGTGCGCGAAGATCCGGTCATCCTGGAGAAAGGGATGGGTGTTCGCCACGTCGAGCGCCCCGGTCGAGGCGTACCGGACGTGCGCGATGAACGTCGTCGCGGTGACATCGTGTGCCTCGGTGGCGAATTCGGAGTCCTGCCACGCCGCGACGGGTTCCTTGTGCAGTACTGCGACGCCGTCGGCACCGAACACCCCGAGGCCGGTGCCGTCCGGGTTGCGCCTGCTCTGCGCGGCAAGATTGTCGGGAGCGTCCAGCAACCAGAAGGTCGCCGGTACCAGTCGGCGGCCGGCGTGCAGACCGAACAATCGGCACATGCCCTCAGCCCACCCGATGAAGTGCCATGATTTCCGATAGTAGCCGCGGGAGAGAAGGAGACGCCATGACATCCGACCTCGGGCCGACCATGCGGGCAGAGCGCTTCTACGCCGACACCAAACAGGTTGTGGTGGAAGATGTTCCGATTCCCGAGCCCGGTCCGGGCGAGGTGCTGGTCAAGGTCGCGTTCTGCGGGATCTGCCACTCCGACCTGAGCCTGATCAACGGGACCTTCCCCGCGCAGGCGCCGGTGGTCACGCAGGGCCACGAGGCATCCGGCACCATCGCCAAGCTCGGGCCGGGTGTCACCGGTTGGGCCGAGGGCGACCGCGTGATCGTCGCTGCCGGCCGGCCCTGTATGGAATGCCCCAACTGCGGGCGCGGCGACATCGCCAACTGTATGCGGATCCGGTTGATGGCCTTCGCCTATGACGGGGCGTGGGCCGAATACACGCTGGCTCAGGCGGTCGGGCTCACGCTCGTGCCGGACAACGTGCCGTTGGAGCAGGCGGCGATCCTCGCCGATGCGGTGTCGACGCCGTACGGCGCGGTGGTGCGCACGGGCAAGGTCGGTATCGGCGAGTCGGTCGGGGTGTGGGGCCTGGGCGGTGTCGGCACCCACATCGCGCAACTGGCCCGACTGGTGGGCGCGGTGCCGGTGGTTGCCGTCGACATCAAGCCCGAGGTGCTGGAGCGGGCCCTGGAACTCGGCGCCGACTATGCGTTCGATGCCGACGACGAGCGACTGGGTGAGAAGATCGCCGAGGTCACCGGCGGCCGCGGACTCGATGTGGCGTTCGACGCGGTGGGGCTCAAGTCGACGTTCGAGCAGGCCCTGGGGCAGTTGACGGTCGGGGGCCGACTGGTCGCGGTCGGGATGAGCGCCCAGGAACCGACGATCGGCCCGACGTCGATGTTCGGCCTGACCCAGAAGCAGGTGCTGGGTCATTTGGGTTACCAGAACGTCGACATCTCCACCTTGGCGACGCTGGTCTCCCTGGGCAGGCTGGACCTGTCCCGCTCGATCAGTGAGATCGTGTCCCTGGAGGACATCGCGCTGGGTATCGACAAGCTGGAGCGCCAGGAGGGCAATCCGATCCGAATCCTGGTGCGGCCCTGAGCCTTATGCGCCGGCGATCTTGGGCGCGGCCTTCCCGCTGATCAGTGGCAGGTCGGGGTAGGTCACCACGCCGGCAGCAGCGGCACATACCGCTGGCACCGAATTGACGCAGTGTGCGGCAGTCGCGACGACGCCGGACTCCGGGCCGTCCTCACCGGCCTCGGACTGGAACCCCTTGATGATGACGGTGAAGTCCGGGTTGCCGCGGACCTCCATCTCGTACCGCTGTCCGGCGGGGCCGAAAGTCCATGCGGGATCCAGGTTCTCCTCGCCCATCAACCAGTTCACGGTGACCCGCACGACGGGTTCGCCGTCGACGAGCGCCTCCCAGTGGAACTTGCGGCCGGCAACCTGGCCGGGTTCGATCACGCCGATCGGCGAGTCGATGGGTGCGGTGGCCACGGCGATCTCCTGCGTGGCCCGGATCCGCGGATCGATCTTGAACCCGATCTGATCGACGACCATCTTGACGGCCTGGATGAATCCGCCGTCGAGCATCTTCTGCATCGGCCCGCTCAACGCCGTGTCGGGGGTGCCGCCGAATCCCATGACGTGGCGCACCACATCCGGCGCGTCATAGGTGCGCAGATCGGAAAACTCCTCGGCACGAACGAAGTTCACCCCGGTGGCCATCGCGGAGAACACCAGCGGGAACTTCTCGCTGATCCCGCCGGGCGCGATGCCGGTACCGTGCAGCGTCGCGTTGCCCTCCAGCGCGGCGGCCCGCATCGGCGCGGCCTGCTTCTCGCTCGGGTACAACCAGCCGACGGGGGTGATGACGTTCTTGCCCGAGCGCAGCAACGCCGCGACCTCGTCGGGGTTGGGGATGAGCGGCGAGTAGATCACCGCGTCGGCGTCGAGCGCCAGGATTTCCTCGGCGCTGCTGGTAGCGATGACACCGAGCGGCTCGGTGCCGATGATCTCGCCGACATCTTTGCCGTTCTTGGCGTCGGAGTGCACCCAGCAGCCGACCAGCTGCAGGTCGGGATGTTCGAGGACGCCTTTGATCGCGGCTACGCCGACCCCACCGGTTGCCCACTGCACGACGCGTAACGCCACAGACCCTCCTCGGCAGAACTAGAACACGTTCTACTTCAGGTCTACACCACCGTCGTCGTCAGCGGAAGTGCGTTCGCGCCGCGCCGCGTACGAGATCACGAGCACCACCAGGACGGCGGGCAGAAATGCGGGCACGGTCAGCAACAGGGAATGGTCGGCGAGGTAGGTCATGGCCCTTCGACGAGGCAGCCCGGCCGAATGTGACTGTCACATCCGCGGCGCCTACCCCGTCTGAGGAACATGCAGATGAAATTCATTCAGATCACCGTCGTGGTGGCGGCGCTGAGCATGCTGGTGACCGGGGTGTGGATGCGGATCGACCCGGCGTCGTTCGCGCAGTGGGCCAATTGGCCCAACCACGTCCACTTCCTGCACGACGCGGGGGTGTTCCAGATCGGGATCGCCGTGACGATGCTGTTCGCACTCTGGTGGCGCGACGTGATCGCCGTGGTGTTGACGGGTTTCCTGGTGGCCAACACCTTGCACGCGGTCAATCACTTCTTCGACCGCGACGGGGGCAATCCGGAGAACTGGTGGCAGCTCGGGCTGTTCTCGCTGCTGGCCGGGGCCGCGCTGGTGGTGCGGCTGCGTCAACTCCAGTTGAAGACGGTTGACCGCGTTTCGCCATGAAGTATGTTCCGTTGCATGGCTAACAAAGTGTTCGTCGTCGGTGTGGGGATGACGAAGTTCGAGAAACCGGGACGTCGCGAGGGTTGGGACTATCCGGACATGGCACGCGAGTCGGGCACCAAGGCGCTCGAGGATGCGGGCATCTCCTACGACCAGGTGCAGCAGGGATACGTCGGGTACTGCTCCGGCGATTCCACCTCAGGGCAGCGCGCGCTCTACGAGCTGGGCATGACCGGCATCCCGATCGTCAACGTCAACAACAACTGTTCCACCGGCTCGACCGCGCTTTACCTTGCCGCACAGGCGATTCGCGGCGGCCTGGCCGATTGCACGATCGCGCTGGGCTTCGAGAAGATGCAGCCCGGCTCGCTGGGCGGCGGCGCGCAGGACCGCGAGTCCCCGCTCGGCAAACACGTCAAGGCGCTGGCCGAGATCGACGAGTTCGCCTTCCCCGTCGCGCCGTGGATGTTCGGCGCCGCCGGCCGCGAGCACATGAAGAAGTACGGCACCACCGCCGAGCACTTCGCGAAGATCGGCTACAAGAACCACAAGCATTCGGTGAACAACCCGTATGCGCAGTTCCAGGACGAGTACACCCTCGACGACATCCTGGCCGCCAAGATGATCTCCGATCCGCTGACCAAGCTGCAGTGCTCCCCCACCTCCGACGGGTCGGGCGCGGCGATCGTGGCCAGCGAGGCGTTCGTCGACAAGCACGGACTGGCCTCCCAGGCCGTGGAGATCGTCGGGCAGGCGATGACCACCGACTTCGCCTCGACCTTCGACGGCAGCGCCGCCAACATCATCGGCTACGACATGAATGTCCAGGCGGCACAGCAGGTTTACGCGCAGTCGGGTCTCGGGCCCGAGGACTTCCAGGTCATCGAGTTGCACGACTGCTTCTCGGCCAACGAGCTGCTGCTGTACGAAGCCCTGGGACTGTGCGCCGAGGGCGAGGCACCGCGGCTGCTCGACAACAACGACACCACCTACGGCGGTCGCTGGGTGGTCAACCCGTCCGGCGGCCTGATCTCCAAGGGCCACCCACTGGGCGCGACGGGCCTGGCCCAGTGCTCCGAGCTCACCTGGCAGTTGCGCGGCACCGCCGACAAGCGCCAGGTCGACGGCGTCACCGCGGCCCTGCAACACAACATCGGCCTCGGCGGCGCAGCTGTCGTGACGGCCTACCAGCGCGCCGAGCGGTAGCGCTTTCCCGCCCAGACTCCGGGCGGCCGCCTGCCCTTTGTCACGCCAGAGTGACCGTCATTTTCGACGGCCACTCTGGCGTGACATTTCATTGGCGGGAGTAACTAGCCCGACAACATCGCGTCGATCAGCCGACGCAGCACCTGCCTGATCTCACGGCGGGCCTTCTTCGGGTCCTCGGCGGTGGCGATGGCCATGGCCGCCTCGTCGAGCGCGCCGATCAGCACATGCGCCAGCGCCCGCACCGGCTGCTTGGCGAGCTGGCCCGCTTTGATCGCCTCACTCAAGAGCTGCTCGGTCATGCCGAGGCTGTAGCGCTGGGCGACATCGCGGAACCCTGCCCAACCGAGCACGCTCGGGGCATCGAGCAGGACCAACTGCCGCACCTCAGGGTCACCGGACACCTCCAGCCAGGCGTCGACCGCGGCCCGGATCGCGTCGGCCGGGTTGGTCGCACCCGAGGCCGCCACCTCGGTCGCCAACCGGGCCATCACGTCCTGCTCCACGACCTCCACCACGGCCAGGAAAAGCGCTGCCTTGTCGGCGAATTGGTGATACATCGCGCCGCGAGTCACCCCGGCGGCGGTCGCGATCTCGGGGGTGCCCACTTCGGCGTAGCCACGTTCACCCCACAGCCGCCGGGCAGCCGAGATCAACGCCTCGCGGGTCGCCGCGGAACGCTCTTCCTGAGTACGTCTCTTGTTTTCCATACACCCTGTTGGTAAGTTACCGGCAGACTGTTCGTAAATGCGTATCGAGCCGGGAGTCATCCATGTCGATCATTGAGATTAACGCCGGAACCATCCATTACGAGGAATTCGGACCATCCGACGGCAGGCCGGTCGTCTTCGTGCACGGCTACATGATGGGCGGCCAGCTATGGCGGCAGGTGAGCGCTCGCCTGGCCTCGCGGGGCCTACGGTGCATCGTCCCGACCTGGCCGCTGGGCGCGCATCCCGAGCCGCTGCGGCCCGGAGCCGACCGGAGCATCCGCGGTGTGGCGAACATCGTCGCCGACACGCTGGATGCGCTCGACCTGCAGGATGTCGTCCTGGTCGGCAACGACACCGGCGGCGTCGTCACGCAACTGGTCGCGGTGCACCATCCCGACCGGATCGGCGCCCTGGTGCTGACGAGTTGTGATGCGTTCGAACACTTTCCGCCGCCGATCCTGAAGCCGCTGATCGCGGCCGCCCGGACCAAGGCCGTGTTCCGGTCTGCTGCCCAGTTGGTCCGGATCCCGGCCGTGCGCAAGCGCGCCTACGCCGGCCTGGCCCATTCCAACATCGACGCACTCACCCGGGAATGGGTGCGCACCGCCCGGTCGAACCCGGCGATCGCCGAGGATCTCCGGCAGTTGACCCTCTCGTTGCGGACCGAGGTCACCACCGGGGTGGCCGCGCGGTTACCCGAGTTCGACAAGCCGACGCTCATCGCGTGGTCGGCCGACGACGTGTTCTTCGAACTCGGCGACGGTGAACGCCTCGCC
The DNA here is from genome assembly GCF_048282725.1 of Mycobacterium sp. 48b. Taxonomy (NCBI): domain Bacteria; kingdom Bacillati; phylum Actinomycetota; class Actinomycetes; order Mycobacteriales; family Mycobacteriaceae; genus Mycobacterium; species Mycobacterium sp. 48b. Next base: position 2,258,354 of record NZ_JBLVUL010000001.1, on the reverse strand, counting down.
AGAATCATTCCGCAAGCCCGCCTGGAAGTGATCGAGGGAGCCCGGACGTTCTCGATGGTCGACCGGCCGGACCGGCTGGCCGATCTGCTGTCGACGATCGCCGTGCGCGCCTAGCGGTAACCCCCTCCGCTCTGGCCATTGCGCAACTGCATTGTCACGCTGGAGTGGCTCTCGAGGTCGACAGCTGCTCTCGCGTGACAGAGCAGAGTCGGTCACGCACGCTTCGTCACGTCAGCGAGACGTTCGGGCCCGAGAGCCACTCCAGCGTGACAAAGACGGGGCGAGACCGAACACCCGCAAGACCGAACACCCGCAAGGCACAGCGAGACGCTAGATCTCGATCACCTCGTAGACACCGTCGGCGTGCCGGGCCCGGATGGTCTTCTTGTCGTACTTGCCCACGCTGGTGCGCGGCACCTGTTCGATGAACGCCCACCGTTCGGGCAGCCACCATCGAACCACCTTGTCCGCCAAGAACTCCCGCAGCTCGGCCGGCTCGGCTGAGGCGCCTTCTTCCAGCACGATGACTGCCAGCGGGCGTTCCTGCCAGCGCTCGTCGGGCACCCCGACCACGGCGGCCTCCAGCACCGCCGGATGCGCGATCAGGTGGTTCTCCAACTCCACCGAGGAGATCCACTCCCCGCCGGATTTGATGACGTCCTTGGCCCGGTCGGTCAACGTCACGTAGCCCTGCGGGTCGATCGAGCCGACGTCGCCGGTGCGCAGCCAGCCGCTGTCGAACTTCTCGGCGTCGCGGTCCAGGTAGTAGGCGCCGGTGATCCAGGGCCCGCGCACTTCCAGTTCGCCGACGGCGGTGTCGTCGTTGGGCAGCGGGGCGCCCTCGTCGTCGACGACACGTACTTCCACACCGCACATCGGCCTGCCCTGGCTGACCCGCATCTGCCACTGGCGTTCCTCGGTGACCCCGGGCAGCGGCTTGGCCACCGTGGCCAAGGGCGAGGTCTCGGTCATCCCCCAGGCCTGCTGGATGTAGACGCCGTACCGCTCCTGGAAGGTCTGCATCAGCGACATCGGCACGGCTGAACCACCGCAGGCCACCAGTCGCAGCGACGTGACATCGTGTCCCGGGTTCTTTTCCAGGCGATGCATGACGTCGTTCCAGATGGTCGGTACGGCGCCGGCGAGCGTGGGGCGCTGCGATTCGATCAGGTCGATCAACGAGGCACCGTCCATGAACCGGTCGGGCATCACCAGGTTGGCGCCGGCCATCAGCGCCGCATACGGCAGTCCCCACGCGTTGGCGTGGAACATCGGCACGATCGGCAGCACCGAGTCACCGCAGCTGACGTCGAGCGCGTTGGCCGTGCAGGTGCTCAGCGCGTGTAGGTAGCTCGACCGGTGGCTGTACACCACACCTTTCGGGTTTCCAGTGGTTCCGCTCGTGTAACACATTGCCGCCGCGGAGTTTTCGTCGATCTCAGGCCAGTCGAACTCGGTGGGTTGCGGGGCCAGCAGCTCGTCCCAGCGCAGCACCGTCTTTCCGGTCAGGGCGCTGGTGTCGCCGTCGCCCACCACGATCACGGTGTGCACCGTCTCCAGCAGCGGCAGCACGGGGGCCAGCAGCGGCACCAGGGACCCGTCGGCGATCACCACGCTGTCGGCCGCTTCGTTGGCGATGTAGGCGATCTGCTCGGGAGACAGCCGGATGTTCAGGGTGTGCAGCACCGCGCCCATCGCGGGCACGGCGAGGTAGGCGGCGAGGTGTTCGGTGTTGTTCCACATGAAGGTGCCGACGCGCTGGTCACCATCGATCCCGAGCCCGCGCAGGGCATGGGCCAGTTGGGCCGCCTGCCCGCCCAGCTCCTGATAGCTGATCGTGCGGTAGCGGCCCTCGCCGCATGCGGTGGTCACGGTCCGGTCCCCGTTGACTCCGCAGGCATGTCGCAGGATCGCGGTGATCGTCAACGGCCAGTTCTGCATCGTGCTCTTCACGGGCGCGATGGTATGCGCTCACCGGTCGGCACCGGCGGGAACGATTCGAATTCCCCGAACGATGTATGTAGGGAAAGATGGACCGGTAACGACGGAAGGACGTGTCCGATGCGCGCGAAGTGGCCGCTGGCAGCAGTGGGCGTGGCTGTGTTGGGCGTGATGGGCGGGTCGACGGCGATCGCCTCGGCGGAGGAAACCGCGCAGGAGACGATCAACCGTTTGCAGTCCGAGGGATACACCGTCACCATCGACAAGATCGGTACTGCGCCGCTGGACCAGTGCACGGTTACCAGCGTCCGCAATCCCCAGCGGGTCTCCCAGTTGGTGCCCTATGTCGGGCCCGGCCTCGGCGGCGACCGGATCCTGGTCCCGTCGGTCACCAGCCAGACCGTGTCGGTGTCACTCAACTGCCAGCGCTGACGCTCACTTCGAGCAGTCCAGCGACACCGTGATGGTTCGCCGCACCACCACGGGTACGAGATCGAAATCCTTCGTGCCGTTCTTGCCGAACCGCTCGACCCGGATCAGCTTGGTCTGGGTCTGTGGGTTACGGACGCTGATCACCGTGCACTGGTCGAGCGGGGCACTGCCCACCCGATCGATGTTGACGTAGAAGCCCTCGGCTTCCAGCAGTCCGATGGTCTCGATCGCCGAGTCGGCGGCTGCCGATCCGGCGGGCGCCAAAATGGTTCCCAACGCCGCCCCCGACGCGGCCAGCATGACGATTGCAGCTCGCATGACCGTGTCTTCTTTCTAACTTGCTCGCATTCACTCTTTCGGTGATGTCCTCTCCCTTGTTACGGACGAGAACGGTTGGCAGTTCAACGCAGAAGGCCCGGCCGGTCCTACCGGCCGGGTCTTCTGGCCGCTTGCTATGCGTGCGCGGGTTCGGGCGTCCGGTCGGCGTGGTCGTCGACCATGGTGAGTTCGTCGAACGGATCGTCGCCGCGGAGCACCGCATCGACCTTGGCCTTGTCCACGGTGTGTGTCCACGAGCCGACGAGCAGGGTGGCCACGGCATTGCCGGAGAAATTGGTCACCGCGCGCGCTTCTGACATGAACCGGTCGATCCCGACGATCAGTCCGACCCCGTCGAGCAGATCGGGGCGATGGGCCTGCAGGCCGCCGGCCAGCGTCGCCAGTCCGGCGCCGGTCACGCCGGCCGCTCCCTTCGACGCGACGATCATGAACACCAGCAGGCCGACCTGCTGCCCGACGGACATCGGGGCACTCAGCGCGTCGGCGATGAACAGCGCCGCCATGGTCAGGTAGATCGCGGTGCCGTCGAGGTTGAACGAATACCCGGTCGGCACAACGACACCGACGGTGCTGCGCTCGACGCCGAGGTGCTCCATCTTGGCGATCAGCCGCGGCAGCGCCGACTCCGACGAGGACGTCGAGAAGATCAGCAGGTACTCGCGGGCCAGGTACCGCACCAACTTGAAGATGGACACCCCCGACACCGCACGCAGCAGTACACCCAGCACGCCGAACACGAACAGCACGCAGGTCACATAGAAGCCCAGCATCAAGGTCAGTAGCTGGGTGACGGCGGTCCAGCCGGTCTGCCCGACGACGTTGGCGATCGCACCGAAAGCACCGATCGGCGCCAGCCACAGGATCATGATCAGCACCTTGAACACGAGCTTCTGCAGGTGCTCGATGCCGCGCAGGATCGGTTCACCCGCGCTGCCCATGCCCTGCAGCGCGAACCCGACCAGCAGCGCCACGAACAAGGCCTGAAGCACGCTGCCCGCGGTCAGCGAGGAGAACAGCGTCTCCGGGATGATGCCCTGGACGAAGTCCATGAGTCCGCCGGACTCGTGTGCCTTCTCCGCGAGTTCGGCGCCCTTGCCTGCCGAGCTCTCCGTCAGGTGCATGCCGCTGCCCGGGTGGATCAGGTTGCCGACCACCAGACCGATGGTCAACGCGATCGTGGACATCGCCAGGAAGTAGCCGAAGGCCAGGCCACCGACCTTTCCGACGGTGGCGGCCTTGCGTACCGAGCCGATCCCCAACACGATCGTGCAGAAGATGATGGGGCCGATCATCATCTTGATCAGGTTGACGAACATGGTGCCGAGCACGCCGACGCTCTTGCCCACCTCGGGCGCCACAAGCCCCACCACCACGCCGACGACGACGGCCGCGATGACCGCAATGTAGAGCCAGTGCGTGCGGTCGCGACGCTGCCGGGGCGCCGGCTCAGATTGCGGGTCTATGGACACGGTCATCGGTCCACCTCCAGTTCGGTCAGGTTCGACGTGAATGCGCTACAAGCACCTTCGACCATAGGGTGAGCCAGGTCACGTTTTAGTTCATTACGTTCACGCGGCGATCCGGCCCCGGTGCGAGCGGCTTCGGGACCGGATCAGCGATCGATCGCTCAGATGCCTGCGCAGACCGAGACGAACGGGATCGGCGCGCAGATGCCGACCGAGAAATAGGGCGTGATGTCGCCGTTCCACGCCGGCGGCGGAGGCGGCGGTGGGGGCGGAGGCACCTGGGCCGCGACGCAGGTGTTCGACGGTGGATCGAACACGGTGCCCATTCCGCACTCGGTGGCGTGACCGACCGCCGGGGAAATCGCCGTCACCACCGCCAGTGACGCAACCGCAGCCATGATGATGGTTGTCAAGCGATGAATGGTGCAGCTCATCGCAGGTCTCCCTTGGATCTACCCTCGACCCTGCTTATGGTCAGATTCTACGACTCCGGGCCCGCGAACAGCAGCCCCGAATTGACGGGCGCGAAGGTCGTGAATGTTGTCGGCGCGAACCCGCTACCAGCGGATATCCGGGCCACTAGGTTGAAAGATCATTGCCTTCACAATCGGAGGTGTCGTGGCGCGCTGGTGGCGGCAGTATTCGGGACGGGCCTGGCCGCGGTCGCTGGCCGGGCAGGCCATCGCGCTGCAGGTCCTGGTGGTCGCGGTGGTGGTACTGGCGGGCACCGCGCTGGCCCTGCTCGATGCCCGCCGCGACGGCGAGGCTGCGGCCCGCGAGCAGGTGATCGGCATCGCCACCGCACTCGCCGATTCGCCCTCCACCGCGGCCGCGATCGAATCAGGCACCGCGACAAAGGTTTTGCAGCCGGTGACCGAGGCGGTGCGCACCAGCACCGACATCGCGTTCATCACGATCATGGCGCCCGACGGAGTCCGGTTCACCCACACCGATCCCACCCAGATCGGCGGGCACTACCTGGGCACCGTCGAACCAGCGTTGCGCGGCGAGACGTTCAGCGAGGTCTACACGGGGACGCTGGGTCCGTCGGTACGCGCGATCGCGCCCGTGCGTAGCGCCGACGGGCGCATCGTGGGCCTGGTGTCTGCGGGGATCACCCAGCAGACACTGGCGCAGCGCTGGCGCGCACAGATCCCGGTGATCGCGGCGGTAACCGCTGCCGCACTGGCGGTTTCACTGATCGGGGTATGGGCGATCCGGCGCAGGTTGTTGCGTCAGACCCGGGGTCTGCGGCCCGACGAGCTACGGGTCATGTACGACCACCACGACGCGATCCTACATTCGGTATCCGAGGGGCTGATCGTCCTCGACGGCGATCGCGTGGCGTTGGTCAACGACGAAGCACGCCGACTGTTGGGGCTGGAGTCCGGGCCGGTGCGCACGCAGGACCTTCCGCAGTTTCTGCGCAGCGCCGATCCCGGAGCACGCGACGAGCTCCACGTCACCGGCGACCGCGTGCTGGTGGTCAACCGCGCCCGCGTCGCCGACTCCGGATCGGAGGTCGTCACGATCCGCGATCGCACCGAACTGCAAGGCGCCCTGGGCGAACTCAGCTCGCTGCAGGTCCTGGCCGATTCGTTGCGGGCGCAGGCGCACGAGTCGGCCAACAAGTTGCACACGGTGGTCACCATGGTGGAGATGGGCAGGCCCGAGGACGCGGTCCGGTTCGCCACCAGTGAACTGGAGTTGTCCCAGCGCCTGGTCGACCGGTTGTCGCAGGCCGTGGGCGAACCCGCCCTGGTCGCACTGCTGCTCGGCAAGACGGCTCAGGCCGACGAACGCGGGATCGCCCTGACGGTCACCGAGGACACCCAGTTGTCCACCGACGCCGTGCTCTCCGGGCAGGAGATGGTGACGGTGCTGGGTAACCTGATCGACAATGCGATGGATGCCTGTGACCGTGAGGATCCGTGGATCGAGGTCACGGTGACCCAGGATGACGATGAGTTGTTGATCCGGGTTGCCGACAGTGGCCCCGGCATGGTCCCGGACACCTTCGAAAAGGCCATGCAGCGTGGCTATTCCACGAAATCCGCCGACACGGCCGGCCACGGGCTGGGACTGGCCCTGGTTGCCCAGGTGATCCGCAAGCACGGCGGGACGCTGCGCGCCGACGTCACTTACGGTTCAGTGGTGACCGCAACGGTGCCGCGCCCGTGATCAGCGTCCTCATCGTCGAGGACGATCCGCTGATCGCCGAAGCCCACCAGGCCTATCTCGGCCGACTGGAAGGATTTTCGGTGGCGGCGGTGGCGCACACGGCGCGCGACGCGATGCGGGCGGCGGCGGCCGCAGCCGCGTCCGAGCATCCGGTGGATCTCGTGCTGCTGGACATCGGATTGCCCGATGCCAGCGGAATCTCGTTGGCGTCCGGACTTTCCGGGCTCCGTCCCGCGCCTGACATCATCGCCATCACATCCGAACGCGACCTGGAGATGGTTCGCGCCGCAGTGGCCCACGGCGCCCTGGCCTATCTGCTCAAGCCCTTCGCGTTCGCAGCTTTCCGCGACCGGCTGGAACGCTACCGCCGCTATCGTTCGGCGCTACCGTCGGGAACCGATGCCGCCAGCCAGGCCGAGGTCGACCGGGCTTTGGCCGAGTTACGCGTCGCCACAGAGAAATCCACCGCGCCCAAGGGCGCGGCGCCGCAGACCACGGAGGAGATCGCCGCCGCGGTGCGCGACCAGCCGGACGGCTTGACCGCCGACGAGGCGGCCAAACGGGTCGGCGTGTCACGGGTGACGGCGTGGCGCTATCTCGAGCGTCTTGCCGACGACGGCACCGTCACCCGGCACACGGAGTACGGAAAGGCCGGGCGGCCGCGTACCCGCTACCGCTGGCGCTGAATCAGGCGCCGGCGGCCTGGAGAGCAGGCAGCGCGTGCATCTCGACCGCGTCCGTCGAAGCCAGCTGCGAATACAGCGACTCGGCGACCTCGAAGACGTTGACCTGACCGGCGTAGTCGGCCACATACAGCCGGGTGCCGCTGTCGCGCAAGGCGATTGCGGAGGGCTGTGCGTGCACGTCCACGCTGCCCTGGATCTCGCTGGTCAGTGCGCACCACACGATGACCCGGTCGTAATCGACCAGGTAGGCGCGAGTGGCGTCGGGGCTCAGCACCAGCTGGGTCGGCGCTCCGCCGACCTCGACGGCGTCCACCACAGCACCGGCGGACAGGTCGACGGTATGGACCACACCGCGATGCTCAAGGTCGGAGGTCAGTACGTACGCCACACCATCGCCGATCGCGATGTCGCGGATCGGGGCACCGACCCACACGGTGGCCTGCGCCTGGGTGGTTTCGGTGTTCACGATGACCAGGCGGCTGCCACGCGAATCGGAGGTCGCGACATAGAGGCGCTTGCCGGTCGAGTCGATCTGCAGGGCATCGAGGTTGATGCCGGGGCCGGTGGCGATGTCGATGGTGCCCACACGCTCGGCGGTCGTGTCGATGACGGCGATGTCGATGCGCTCGTGGCCGGTGCGGCCGGCGAAGACGCGCTTGCCGTCCGGGCTGATGGCCAGCGCGGTGACGCTGAAGGCCAGCGGGTATTCGGCGAGCACAGCGCCGGTGATGGTGTCGACGGTGACGATCGAGTCATGTCCGGCGGTGGCGACGCTGACGTACGCGCGGTCGTCGGCGACCACGACGGCGAACGGGTCTCCGGCGAGGCGGACCGAACCCACCACACCCATGGTGTGGGGGTTGATCACGGTCAGGCTCTGCGCTGCGGTGTTGGTCACCACGACGGTCTCGCGGTCGGGATCGACGGCGATGTCACCGATCGGCCCGCGTCCGACCCCGGCCAGACCAGCCACGTCGATGTCGTCCAGGGCACCGTCGAAGGCGACGCCGCGGGCAGACATGTCGTCGATGGCGCGGTCATCGCGGCCAGTGCGCAGCGCTTCGACCAGCGCACGCAGGAAGTTGTTTGCCATCGTTATCGGCACCTCCGCCGGCAAGGATGTAACCGGCTCTAGATTCCAGGTCTATCTGCGCCGGGAGTGGCGCGGTTGCATTGAGTCTAGCGACGAAACCGACAGGTCCAGAACGAGTTCACAGCGAATGCGTGACACTTAACAATCCTCTCTCAGAATGCGCTTAGGAAAATCTTCGTTATCGACTCGTTACCTTTTGGTCGCATTTGATTAAATGCCTGTTACCAGGGACTTCCCAGCGTCGGCTGGACATGGCGCATTTCCCGAGCAGCGACGCCGTCAGTACCAATTCTTACCTTCCCCGGCAAAAGTGAGCGGTAGATCACACCGCGACACGCCAGCAAACTTTCTCAGGCGTCAACACGCGCTGACTGGCGGAGACGGCCGATTCGTGTTACCGGTGTGAAAATTGAGCCGTGCCAAATCCGTAGTTCGCTGCGCCCAGCAACTAGTCGGCGACCGGCTGCAGTACGAGACTCACCTCGCACGAACCGTGGCGGGCGTCGGGCTGAACCGTCACCGCGTAGCGACCCCCGACGACCTCGGCATTCAGGTCGACCACTTCTTGGATCATGCCCTGCTGGATACCCCGCACCACTTCAGGAGAGCCGACGGCGACCTCGGCCAGCGGACACGTGCAGATCTCAACGGATATCTCGCCGAACGAATTCAAGACGGAGCGGATCTGAAACCCCAGCTCACCGAGCGTGGCGACCACCAGATCGGCGATTGTCGTCTCACCGCGCCGACGCGCCACCCGCACCCGGTGCGCCAGGTCGGCACCGATCAGCAGCGCACGGGCTTCCCGCTCTTCCGGAGTACCGCCCAGATGGGCGGCGAACAGCGCGACGATGTCGGCGTAATCGAGCCGCGGGGCGATCTCGTAGGTCAGCCGCGGCCGCCCGACGCGCCCGGCACCGGACGTCCCGCTGCCACGGCGGACGGCCCCCTGACCTTCCAGCGTGCTCAGATGAAACCGCGCGGTGGTGACGTGGATCTGCAGCGTCTCGGCGATCTGCCGGGCGTCGAGCGGGTTGTCCGCTGCGCGCAGCAGGTCGAGGACCCGCTGCCGCTGTTGGCCGGCCGCGCGGTCCGACTCGACGCGATCACGATGCCGGGGCATCCACACATCATGCCCGGCGGCGGGCCGCCAATCGGAGTCGGCGGCGGGCCGCCAATCGGAGTCGGCCGCGGGCCGCCCATCAGTCCCTGGCGCAGCTGTCATTTCGATTCTGCGGCAGGGACCACGGCGACGATAGCCACCGCGGTCAGGTGCTCCCGGTAGCGGTTGAATGTCCCGCGCATGTGCAGTACCCGCTTGCGGGCGGCCGGATGTGTCAAGACGTTGCCGACAATCCGCAGCGCGCCCAGCACGCCCTCGTCGGCGATCACCCGGCGCGGCTGCAACAGCGCCATCGGGGCACGGTCGACACTGGAGATCTCGAATCCCGCGCTGGTCAGCAGCCCACTCCATTCGGCCACGGTCAGGGGGCGAGCGTTGACCTTGATGGCGCGGGCCATCTCGCGGCGGATGTCGTCCTTGATCTCGTCGGCCAGATCGTCAGGCATCAACCCCAGTTCGTGGATGGCGTAGCGGCCACCGGGACGCAGGATCCGGAAGGCCTCGTCGACGACGGCCTTCTTGGCCTTGTCCCCTTGCATGGTCAGCATCGCCTCGCCGACCACGACGTCCGCCGAACCCGCGTCCAGGCCGGTGGCCGAGGCATCGGCATCGACCAACCGGCCGCCGTTGGCCGCCACCACCTTCCGCAGTGGGGTCGAGGTTGTCGAACTGTCGTCGACGCCGACATACGACCGGGGTCGCAGCGCGGCGATATCGGCGGCGGTCCGGCCCAGCCCAGGCCCGAGTTCGACCACATCGGCATCGCCGATCCGGGCGGCACCGAGCAGCCGGGTGGTCAGTTCAAGGCCGCCTGGGCGCAGCACGCGCTTGCCCAGCCGGGCGAGCAGCCAGTGCCCGGGCAGGTCCGCGTCGGACCGCTGCGCCAGCGGCAGGTCGTTCTTGCCAGTCATTTCGGGATTCCTCCTCGCCGAGCTGTGCACCACGTACTGCACAGCGGAACAACGGAAAACACGGCGCACGTGTACGCCAGAGCGACATCAAAACCCCAGGGAGGGTTCAAGACGATGTCTTGTCCGGTGGCATAGATCCCGTTGAGGAACGGCATGAACCGTTGCAGTGAGTAGCCGCCGGGCAGGTAGCCAACGGCGGTTTCGATCACGTACACCCACAACAGGATCGCGCCGACCGCCGCGGCAGGTGTGCGGATCACCGTGCCCATGCCCAGTCCCAGACCGGCCGCGAAGAACGCGTACACCGGCACGGCCCACATCAGGCGCAGGCCATCCGGATCGATCAACGACACCTGCCCGTAGACCGACTCTGATATCTGCGGCAGTAGGACGAGCACCAGCGCGACCATGAAGCCCGACACACCAGCTCCGAGGAAGCCGTAGAAAAGCCACTTGCCCGCCAGCTCCGCTGATGTGCGTGGAACCGCAAATCGTCCGTATTGATATGCGCCAGATCGGAATTCGTGTGCCCGACCGTATGCCGCGGCCAGCGCGGTCACCACCACCGTCACGCTGATCACCCAGTATGCGGCATTGGTCGTCGACACCTGCTGGACGTAACTCTGACCCGGAATCCTGGCAAATCGTTCGGCCACATAGGCAATCAGGAACGTGATGGCAGCAGGCAGGATCACCGCGACCGGTACCAGAACGCTCCACAACGGACCACGGCCGCCGGTGCGGATCATCTCGGCCCGCGCGCTGCGCAGCACCTGCCCGCTCACGCGTCGGCCATCCCGAGCAGCAGGGCCTCCAGGTGCTCTCGCGGATCGGAACCAGGCGGGACGATCTCGTCGAGGCGGCCGGCGGCGGCAACCCGGCCCTGCTCCATCACCAACAGTCGATCGGCGGTCAATGCCACCTCTCCGAGGAGGTGGCTGGCCACCACGACAGTGCACCCGTCGGCGGCCAACTGGCGCAACAGCACCCGCAGCCAGGCGATGCCGGGGACGTCCAAGCCGTTGACCGGTTCATCGAAGATGAGCACCGGAGGTTGGGCTAGCAAGGCGCCGGCGATGGCAAGTCGTTGCCGGGCACCCATCGACAGTTTGGCGATGGGTCGGGGCCGGAGTCCGGCCAGGCCCACCTGGACCAGCACCTCGTCGATGCGCTCGCGCGCGATGCCTCCCAGTGCTGCCAGCCAGGACAAGTGGCGCCGGGCTGTGTGCCGCGGGTCCATGACCGTCGGGTCGAGGTGCACTCCGAGCACCTGCATGGGTTCTGCGCGACCATCGATCTGCTTACCGCACAACGTAACTGTGCCGCCGTCCGGGCGCTCCAGGCCCGCGATCACCCGCAGGAGGGTGGTCTTTCCGGCCCCGTTGAGGCCGAGCAGGGCGGTGACGGTCCCGGGCGGAAACGACGCAGTCACCCCGGCCAGCGCGGGAACGCCCGCGAAGGCCTTTGTCAGTTCGCAAACCTCGATCATCGGCAGGTCACTGGAAGTTGCACGGAATGGGCAGGCCCAGAGTGGAGATGCCGTTGCACATCGACTTGCTCGCCAGCTTCCACTGTCCGTCGAGGTAGCGCCATTCGGCAGGGATCTGCAACGTGGGCTGCCCTTGGCGGCTGCCGTTGATGACCGCGGTGTGGCTGGTGCCATCGTGGGTTTCGGGCCCGGTGACCACGGCTGAGCCCTTCGGTGCGCGGAAGATGCCGAGCCGGTAGACCATCTTCGGGACGATCACCGCCCGGGGTCCGCCTTCGAGTTGGGCGGCCTTCACGTAGTCGGGGGCCTGGCTGGCCACCAGTAGCTGGATCTGGGCGTTGAGCTCCTCCAGCGAGGGGAGTGGAGCCGTGATGGCGAAGTCTTCGGCAGCCGCCGGAGGCGCTACCGAGAGCGAGAGCGCCGTGACAACAGCGCCGGTGAACAGGAAAGTCAGGCGCTTCACCAGCAGCTCCTTAATTTAGAGGAGAAGTATTCGGTTAACCATAGAAGTTTGGTTAGCCTAAGACAACACCTTCGTCAGGATGCTGGACGCGCGAGTTAGCCCGAACGCGTCAGAGCCGCAGTGCGGCGGCGGTAGCCGGGCCGACGATGCCGTCGACCTTGAGCCCGCGGGTACGACGCTGGAATTCCTTGACGGCCGCTTCGGTCTGCGGCCCGAAGATGCCGTCGACCTCAAGATCCCCCGCATAGGACGCGTAGGCCGTCTTGAGCCGACGCTGCAAATGGGCCACCTGCGGGCCTTCCATCGGCCGGAACAGCAAGGTGTCGGTGTACTGGCCCTCGGGTACCGGCGGCCGAGGTGTCGGCGCAGGATTCGCGATGTCACCGATCTGCGCCTGGATGTCGGCGCGCAGGATGTCCATGTCGATGGCGCCGGGATCCCACTTCCCCTGTGCGCGGCCCGCATACTCCTTGTGCCCGATGGTGCGTTCGGACGTTTGCGCCAGCCGGCGATTGATCGCGGCGCAGCACCGAACCAACGCGAAATACTGTGCGTCAGGCCAGTTCTTGCGATGCGGCGCGGTGGGGCTGGTGCCGCTGTTGGCGCATTCGATACCGATCATGTGCCAATTGCCCATGTTCGTCGGCAGCCACGGATACATGCCGACCCCGGCGTGCCAGGCCACCCCGAGAGCCACCACCGTCACCGTGCCGTCACGCGCGATGTGCAGTTGCGACAATGGTCCGGGAAGGTCCGGTCGGCCGTTGGCGATCGACGCGGCCGAGGCCGTGTCCGATCCGGTGTGGTGCACCATCACCCCGCGGATGTCCTTGAAATCACCGTGCCCCCGCGTCCGCCACCCGGGATACTCGACGAGGTCGACACCTTCCGCCCGAAGCACATCGGCCAGCCAGACCGGGTCGCCGGTCCATCGTCCCGTCTGAGGCACCGAGATTCCTTTCCTTACGTAGCAAACCTTTTGTGAAATCAAGCCTACGCCCGGGGACCGACATCGCCCCGTGCGACGCACGGCGGTCAGACAGGTTATGCATCAACCGCTTTGCTCAACATCACCCCACCTGGAACCGGTTGCCCACCGTCGTTCGCGCGCGGATCAACCAGCAAATAGTGCGACGCGATGGCGGCACACTTTGCACCCGCACCGGCGGCCGAATGTGCGAGCATCTGCCCATGGACCCGAAGGACGACCCCGAGGCCCGCATCCGGGACCTCGAGCGCCCACTGGCTGACGCCGCTCGCACCTCCGAACTCGGGACCGGCGGCTCCGCCACTCCGCCCCCGACGCAGCCCTGGACATACGGGAACGCCTTCCCGCCCCCGCCCCCCGGACCGCCGGCACCGTGGCCGGGCTATGAGCCGTATCCGGTACCGCCGCAACCTCAGCCCAGCAGCACCGGCGGCGCACACTTGTTCCTGGTGTTCGGCGGATTCGCGCTGGCCCTGTTGGCCGGCGGTCTCGTGACGGCCTACCTGATGTTCAGCAAGACGGACGACACAGCAGGCGCCGACACCGACACAGTCACCGACAGCCAGTCGACGACCATCCGGCAGACAACGATCAACGGCGTACCGCTACCCGGATCCGTTGCACCGACCCAGGTTCAGGCAGGAGAGACGGTGATCGTCTCGGGGATCAACGAACACCGGACCGTCGAGTGCCGGGACAACACCGTGATCGTGAGCGGTATCCAGAACGAGCTGGAGATCACCGGTCACTGCGTCGCGGTGACCGTGTCCGGTGTCGAGAACGTCATCACCGTCGAATCCGCTGACACCATCGGGGTGTCCGGATTCGACAACCGGGTCACTTACCGCACCGGGGAACCTGACGTGAGCAAATCGGGTCAGTCCAACGTGGTCGAGCAGGGCTGACCGGATTCGGCCGCGACCTCGGGGGATCCGAGGAACTCGCACAACAACGCGACCAGCGGGGCCGGATTGTCCTCGGGCGCCCAGGCGTAGGAGTCGTCGATGAATTTCAGCGTGGCCCTGGGCAGCGTCCGGGCCAACCGGGGCGCTCCTTCGGCGGGGAAGTACCGCTCCTCGCGCGGCCAGACCACCAGGGCGGGCCGGTCGTAGCCGGCCAGCCGAGGTGAGTACTCCGCAAGGTACGCCGGCGACAGCCCGCCCAGGAATCGCCGGAAATCTTTACGCACCAACGGATCACTGCGCAGTGGCCGGAGATACTCGGCCATGATGTCGGCCGGGATGGGACGTTTGGTCGCGCCGCCGTAGGTGATCCGGAGCCGTTGCACGGGTTTGAGCCCGATGGCCTTCGACTGCAGCAGTCCGGCTCCCGGCAGGGAGGCGAGCCGGGACAGCACCTTGACCGGCCAGGGATCGGAGTCGAACGCGTTGGTCGCAACGAGCACCAGCGCCTGGACGCGCTGCGGGTGGCACGCCGCGACCACCTGCGCGATGTCGCCACCGTAGCCGTTGCCGACCAGTACCGCCTGCTCGATGTCGAGCGCATCGAACAGGTCGATGACGGTCCGGGCCAGACCGGGCAGGGTGAGATCAGCCGCGGGAACCGCCGGCGTGTGCGATCCCAGAGCCAGATCTGGTGCGATACAGCGGATCTGGTCACCGAACCGGTCGGCGAGCCCGCCGGCCACATGACGCCAGACCAGCCCGTTGGCCACCAGTCCGTGCAGGAACACGACGGGTCGACCGCTGCCGCATTCGCGTACCCCGACCTGACCGCAGGGCAGCTGGACCATCCGCCGGGAGCTGAGCATGTTCATTACCTGTCCTCTCGCCGCGAGCTTCGGGACATAAATCAATACAGACTGTATGGAAACACATGAACCGCCGAACATCAATACATACAGCTTGTTAAAATTCTCCGATGAGCGACGAGCCCCGCGACGGCCGCGAACAGCGCAGTGAAGCCACCCGATCCGCACTGGTCGCCGCGGCCCGCTCGCTCTTCGTCGAACACGGTTATGCGGCGGTCTCCACAGGAGACATCGCGCGCATCGCGGCCGTCACCCGCAACGCGCTGTACTACCACTTCCCCACCAAAGAGGCGGTGTTCCGGGCGGTCTACGAGAATGTCGAAGGCGAGCTGGCCGAGCGGGTGTTGCCCGCAGCGCTGGCCCACGACACCGGCAGAGCGCAGCTCGACGCCGGGATCGACGAGTTCCTCGACGGCTGCCTGGATCCCACCGTGGCCAGGATCAGTGTGCTGCAGGCGCCGGCTGCGCTGGGATTCGCGCAGATGCGCGAGATCGACAACCGCAACTACCTCGGCGCGCTGCGCGACGGCCTCCGCAGCGCCATCGACGCCGGCGAACTCCGGGACCTTCCTGTCGAGACCCTCGCATCGATGATCATCGGGGCGCTGGACGAGGCGGCCCTGCTGATCGCGACGGCCGACGACCCGGCCACGGCCCGCCGCGACGCCGGCAAGGTGGCCCGGGCGCTGGTCGACGGGCTCTTCGTGGGCTGAGCTACAGCACCTTCGACAGGAACTCCTGCAGCCGAGGATGCTTGGGGCTGTCGAAGACCGCGGAGGGAGTGTCGTCCTCGACGATGTTGCCGTCGGCCATGAAGATCACCCGGGACGCCACCTCGCGGGCGAAACCCATCTCGTGGGTCACCACCACCATCGTCATGCCGCCCTCGGCCAGGTCGCGCAGCACCTGCAGTACATCGCCGACCATCTCGGGGTCCAGCGCGCTGGTGGCCTCGTCGAACAACATG
The DNA here is from genome assembly GCF_048282725.1 of Mycobacterium sp. 48b. Lineage (NCBI taxonomy): Bacteria > Bacillati > Actinomycetota > Actinomycetes > Mycobacteriales > Mycobacteriaceae > Mycobacterium > Mycobacterium sp. 48b. The sequence continues at coordinate 2,242,504 of NZ_JBLVUL010000001.1, read as the reverse complement.
ATCGACGGGTTCATCGCCAGCGCCCGGGCAATCGCGACACGCTGCTTCTGACCACCTGACAACGTGGCCGGTTTGACGTTGGCCTTCTCCGCCAGGCCCACCTGGGTCAGCAACTCCATCGCCCGCTTCTCGGCGGCCGCCTTGTCCATCTTCTTGGTCAGCAGCGGCGCCAGCGTCACATTGTCGATCACCGTCATGTGCGGGAACAGGTTGAAGTGCTGGAACACCATGCCGATGTGCTGACGAACCTTGTCCAGGTCCACTTTTCGGTCGGTGAGGTCGAACCCGTCGACGGTCACCTTGCCTGCGGTGATGTCCTCAAGCTTGTTGAGGCACCGCAGGAAGGTGGACTTGCCGGACCCCGACGGTCCGATGACACAGACCACCTCGCCCTTGCTGACCGTGGTGTCGATGCCGTCGAGCACCACCAGATCTCCGAATGACTTCTTCAGGCCCTCGATGCGGATCTTGACGGTGCCCTCGGGCTCGGCGGCCGCGGCTTCCGGTACCAGCTGGGTCATTTCACCATCCTTTTCTCGAGCCGGTCGGACAGCTTTGTCAGTGCCATGATGACGATGAAGTAGATGATGCCGATGATCAGCCACATGGTGAACGACTGGTAGTTACGGGCGATGATCAGCCGTCCGGTCTGGGTCAGCTCGGCGATACCGATCACCGACAGGATCGACGTGTCCTTGAGGGTGATGACGAACTGGTTGACGTACGACGGGATCATGGTGCGGACTGCCTGCGGCAGAATGACTTTGCGCATGGTCGGCAGATATCCGATACCGAGGCTGCGGGCGGCCTCCATCTGTCCCTTGTCCACAGCCTGGATTCCGCCGCGCACGATCTCGGTCATGTAGGCCCCGGCGTTGAGTGACAGCGTGATGATGCCCGCGGTCAGCGCCGTCATCTGGAATCCCAGCGCGGTCGGTATGCCGAAGTAGATGAAGAAGGCCTGCACCAGAAGTGGTGTGCCGCGGAAGATGTCGACGTAGGTGGTGCCGATGGCCCGCAGCACTATCGACCGCGACACCCGGAAGAGACCAAAGATGATGCCGAGCACCAGCGCGATCGCGATGGACACCACCGTCAGGATGAGCGTCATCTTCAGGCCGGCCATCAGGAACGGGAAGGTGCTCTTGATCAATCCGAAGAACGAGTTGTCGGCCTCCGAAGCGCCCTCGCCGAGGTACTTCTCGACGATCTCTTCGTAACGGCCGGAATCCTTGAGTTCCTTGAGACCCGCGTTGAACTTGCTCAGCAGTTCGGCGTTGCGGCCTTTGTTCACCGCGAACCCGTAGCTGGAGCCCTTCTCCTTCGGCGTCACGGTCTTGAATCCGTTGCCCTGTTGGATGCCATAGGCGAGCACCGGGTAGTCCTCGAAGACCGCCACGGAGTTACCCGTCTTCACTTCCTCGAACATCGACGCGGAATCGGCGAACGAGACGATCTGGAAGCCGTACTTGTCCTTGATCGACTCGGCGAACTCGGCACCCTGGGTGCCGTTCTTGACCGCGACCCGCTTGCCCTTGAGGTCGGCGTAGGACTTGATGTCCTCGTTGCCGGCCAGCACCGCCATCTGTACGCCGGATTCGAAATACGGGTCGGAGAAGTCGAAGACCTTCTTGCGTTCGTCGGTGATCGACATGCCGGCGATCACCCCGTCGGCCTGATTGGCCTGAACGGCCTGCAGCGCAGCGTCGAAACCCAACGGTTTGATCGTGATGTTGAACTTCTGGTTCGCCGCGATCTCATTGATGAGATCGATGTCGATGCCGACGAATTTCCCGTCCACGTCCTGGAATTCGAACGGCGCGAACGTGATGTCGGTGGCGACGATATAGGTCTCGCCCTCGGCGGAAGCGTAGGCCGGGGCCAGCATCGCGGCCCCGAACAGCCCGACCAGCAACGCCACGACGGCGGCCGTCAGCCGTTGCGGGGACCGGAATACGCCGGCGATACCCTCGCCCGACGCGGATTCGGCTCTCATCGTCCAGTCTCCTATCCAGGTGCGAAACGACGAGTCCTCACGCTATCCCCGCAACATCGATTAGGGCGGGATTTCCGGGGGCACGGCGGAGGCCACCGGCTTAGCATCGCTGTATGGCCAAGCCCCTGAAGCCACCGCGAGCGCGGTTCGGGGACAGGTCACGGATCAAGTCACGTTCGTTCGGCAAGCGCAACGACGGCGTGGTGTTCAATGCATCCGGGGTCGTACAGGTGGCACCGGATCGGTTCGTCTTCATCGACAATCACGACGCCACAGCGGTTTTCGAGATCACCCTGGATCGCGACGACGACGAGCTGAAGCAGATCCGGCGACGTGATCTGGTGGGAGTGACGGAGCAGCAGCTCGGCGATCTCGAGGGGTTGACCCGCCTCGACGCGAACGGCCGGACCTACCTCATCGCGGCTTCGTCATTGTCCGTATCGGATGCGCAGGTCAATGACGGATTGGTCCGCATCAGCTACGCCGACTCCGGTAACCTGCGCGCCGAACCGATGACGGGGTTCCGGTCCTGGCTGTTGGCACACCAGCCCGCCTTGGCCGCGGCGGCTTCATCCGAACCCGACGACGGCGGACTCAACGTCGAAGGCGTGGCGTGGGATCCGGGCTCCTGCGCGCTGCTGTTCGGGGTGCGCGGGCCTGCCGAGCCCGGGCGGGTGACGATCATCGAGGTGCGCGCGGCCGCAGGCGGCCCGTGGTCCACGGATTCCCTGGGCGCCCCGGTCACCCGGACCCTGCGGGTGCCTCATTCGGAGGCACTGCAGGGCATCCGCGACATCTCCTACGACGAGCGGTCCGGCGAGTTCCTGATCTTGCTCGGCAAGTCGTTGAGCAGGAAGGCCGAGCCGTTCGCGCTGTGCACCTGGACGCGCGGCGCCGACGCGGTCCGGGTGACCGGTGCGCGGTTCCACGAGTCGATGAAGCCGGAAGGGTGCACCGCGTTCTACCGGGACGGCGAACGACGGATCCTCATCGTCGACGACCGCGGCGGCTACGCGGTGACCGACGGTTGAGCGGTCAGTAGAAGCAGATCCGCGAGCCGAGTGGCTCCTGATGGACCCGGGCCCGGCCCCCGGGGGTGAGGTCCATGCCGTAGGTGGCCTGCAGGTTGGTCCGCGCGCTCACCAGCCGGAAATAGCCGCTGTAGGCGAAGTCGGCCGGTACCGACGCCGAGGGCACGATCGTGAACTCTTCGGCGTGGTCGGTGTTGGCCGGCGCGCAGGTGTAGAGGTACTTGTGCCCCTGGCCCGTGGTCAGGCTGTCGCTGGCGTGCAGCACGCGGCCGGAGCCCTGATTGGTCAGCGATTTCCGTCCGCCGGCGGTGTCGTTGATCCGCCAGAGGTCAGCCGGATCGTCGTCGTCCTTCAGCGGCCAGTGGTACACCTCGAAGTTCTGCGGTGGCGCCGCCCCGGGCGGGATGGTCTCGCTGTTGCTGGCGTGCAGTGCGGCCCCGGCCTCCTCGTTGAGCAGGTACACGGTGGCGTTGTCGGGGAATCCGGTCAAGGCGAAGGCGGCCGACTCGGCCAGCCGCAACTGCTGACGCACCGTGGCGACCTGACCGACAGCATCGGGAACACCGAGGTCGGCGGCCAGGCCCTCAAGCTGGTCCAACAGCGGCTTGAGCACCGTCTGCTGTGACTTCCGGCTGAAGATCGTCTCGCGATACATGCGGATCTGGTCGAACAGCTGATCACGGCGAGCCGGATCGTCTCGTACCAGCCGCGCGAGCACCGCGGTGCCGCCCAGCTTGAACCGGTGGTCGGTACGCAGGGTCTGGTCGATCCCCCAGGGGATCAGCTTGAACTTGACGTTGCCGACGCCGGGCCGCTCGACGGCGGTGACGTCGTTGTAGACGTAGGTGTTGTTGGTGTTGTTGGAGTAGCCGTCCCAATGTTTGAGGAAGAACTCCATGGCGTAGAGCCGGATGAACTGCTCGAGGTCGAACACCTCTGCGGCTCCGGTGATCCCGTGGCCGGCGATGTGGCCGATGGCGAACTTCAGATCCGCTTTGTCCTCGAACGCCGACAGCTCCTCGGTGGCGATGAAGTGCACGCGGGCGGCGACGAAATCGTCCCGGTGCTCGATTTCGTACAGGTTCCCTTTCATGTTGCCGAAGTTGCGCTCGATGTAGCGCTTCATGATCGGTTCGGCGTTGACGTACACGCCCGGTGCGTTGACCCCGGCAAGGCCCTGCCCGATCGGCGTGCCGTTGACGAAGACGCGGGCAAGGTTGCACCGCGAGTGCGGCAGCCCCGCCATCCCGAGCAGGCGATAGCCGAGCGGTTGCCGGACGAAGGACGGGTCCTGGATGGAGTTGTTCAGGGTCAGGTATCGCGATCCGAGAAGATCCTCGGCCCGCTCCTCGGTTGCGTCGCTGAACTTGCCGAAATCCAGTTGAATACACGGCTTTTCACTGTTGATCGAACCGCAGAAGGACTTCTTCTTCACGCCGACATCGCTGAATTCCGTCCGCGGGGGGAACGTGGTTCCCGAGATCTCGACCGAGGCCGCCTTGCGCCAGCTGTAGCGCGATCCGCCGTCCCAGTCGAAATTACATATCCCGCCGGCCGGCTGTTGGGTGCGGACCGCATCCCAGTCCGCTTGCGCCATAGTGATTCTGATGGTCAAGACGTTGTCGAGCGCGTAGAGCGCATCGAGCTTCTGTTGTTGCTGCGCACTCATCGGATCTCCCCCACGTCAGCACTTCTCGCCGAATCCCTGATGACAAGTGTGCGCGCCGGCAACGCGAGGGGCCATCCAATCACGCTGCGCGGGAACAAGATAGTTGCACAGGAAAGGTCCCGCCCGGCCCGCCATCGGCCAGTGGCAAACTGCGTGGTGGCCTTTACAAATCGCTTAGCCTGTCCATTTAGCAGCCTCGGGGGGCCTTGCTGTAAAAGGACGTTCGGTCCGAAACGTCGCATATAGAGGTAGTGCACTACGCGTGAGGATTAACCACCGGCGGCCGTACGTTTTCTTCATGAAAGCGCTGGAAAGTACGGCGCTTGGTTCAGAGGAAGTTCGAAATGAGCATTTTCCATCCGGTTTCCGTCGACAAGCGCGAAGCCCCACAACAGACCGCATCGGGTCGACATTCACGCGAACCGGTGCTCATCACCGAGCAGCAGGTGCTGTTCAGTACCGCCGCGGCAGCGGGTTCCCGCAGGGACCACACCGTCGTCGCGATGGTGTCGCATGCGATGTCATCGGTGGCAGAACTCTGGCACGCCAGTACCGAGCGGCGGCATGCCCGTTACTACCCGTCGCGGTGCAGCTACCTGGAGAACAGCCTGATGGCTCGAGAGATGGACCGGCTCTGATCAGCCTGTCCGGCTCATCCCGCCAGCGCGACCGGCGTGACCACCTCGGAGTATCGCGATGCGTCACCGGCGATCGCCCGGCTGCGCTGCCCGCGGACGTCGACCGGGATGTCGCCGGCCAGCGTGATCCGGCTGAGCCGGCGGAACTGGTCGTCGTAGTCGGCCACCGCGTAGTGCTGGGTGGCCCGGTTGTCCCAGATCGCCAGGTCGCCGGGTTCCCAGCTCCACCGAATCGTGTTCTCCAGCTTGATGACCCGATTCTGGAGGAGCTGGAACAGCGTGGCCGATTCAGCGGCACCGAGGCCGACGAACTGCTTGATGAAGTGTCCCAGCAGCAGTACTCGCCTACCCGTCTCGGGATGGACCCGCACCACAGGGTGCTCGGTCTCGTAGTACTCGGACTCGAACTCTTCGCGGTACTGACGGTGGCCGTCGGCAAGATCCTCGTGGCGTCCGTCGTAGTCGGCCGCGTAGTCGTACTGGTTGGTGTGTACGGCCCACAGGTTCTCGACCAGCGCACGCAGCGACCCGGGCAGCAGGTCGTACGCCGCCTCGGTCGACGCCCACGTCGTGGTGCCGCCGTAGTTCGGCAGGGTGATCGCCCGCAGCAGCGACGCCTTGGGGATGCGGTCGACGAACGTCACATCGGTGTGCCAGCTGTTGGCCTTGTCATACCGCGAGTCGATCGGCAGGATCCGGTCGCCCCGCGAGGTGACGGTGGGATGTGCTCCGGTTGGCGTACCGAGCAACCGGGCGAACGCCAGCTGTCCGGCGTCGTCGAGGTGGTGTTGGCCGCGGAAGAAGATGACCTTGTGCTCGAGGAGAGCGTCGTTGATCGCCGACACCGTGGCGGTGTCGAGGTTGCCGTTGACGTCGATTCCGTCGATGCGGGCCCCGATGTGGGCACCGAGCTTCACTACACGCAGAGAGGACACCCCGTCACCATCGGTGATGGGGTGTGGCAGCACCACGGTTACGCTCACTACGAGCGCAAAGACCTCCGAAGGTCAGTCGATCCGGATGACGTAGGTGCCGTCGTCATCGCGCTCGATCTGGCCGTCGAGGGCGTTGATCCACACCGGGGTGTCGCGTCGCGAACCAAGGAACGCGCTCTGCACGGAGCCCCCGGGCTGCAGGTCGACATTCCACTCGTCGTCCTGGGCCACGATGGTGAGGAGCTCCTCGCCATTGGCGCGGCGGATCGAGATCACCTGGCCGTTGGAGTCCAGGTCCTCCAGGTCCGCATCGTCGTCATCGAGGTACTCATCAAGCTCAGCGTCATCGAAGATCTCGGCGTCCGAACCTCTGACATCGTCATGCACGCCGACGACTGTACTCAGCATCACGTCTACCGATGAAGACCCCAGGCATTTGAACCGCTAACGTGCATCCGACGTTTACAGGCTGTTCGCCCGGGGAACAAGGAGTCCCGCTGTGGCGTTGGCGAGAAACATTGGTCTTGAACTTAGGAGGATCATTTATGGCTACCGACTACGACGCCCCGCGCGTCAAAGAGACCGACGAGCCTGCTGAGGAGTCGCTGGAACAGCTGGCCACGCGGCGCACCGCAGCCGACACGGCAGTCATCGACGAGGACGAGGTGGTCGATTCGTTCGACCTGCCCGACGCCGACATCTCGGGCGAGGAACTGAGTGTCCGGGTCATTCCCAAGCAGGCTGACGAGTTCACCTGTTCGAGCTGTTTCCTGGTGCAGCACCGCAACCGGATGGCCCTGCAGAAGGGCGATCAGCAGCTCTGCGTCGACTGCGTCTGACGCGGGCTCAGGCCCGGCAGCCGTTGTGTTCTAACGACAGCAGTTCGGGTCCAGCACCGTGCACAGAGCGATGAGTGAGTCCCGGCGCGGTCGGTGGTAGACGTTCATCCCGCGCCGTTCGGACTCGACCATTCCCGCTCGCCGCAGCTGCGACAGATGGTGGCTGACCGTTGATTCGGCCAGTCCAACCGCAGCCGCCAGATCGCACCCGCAAATTTCTCCAGCCTCGGCACTGAACAACAGCGACACCAGCTTGACCCGCACCGGGTCGGCCAGCGCTTTCAGCCGTAAGGCGATCTCCAGCGCTCCATCGTCATCGATCGGTCCCGCCGCCACTGGTGAGCAGCAGACCGGTTCGGTGGTGTCGACCACGGGTAACGCCTTGGGCATGAAACTATTGTGCCAGAGAATGTTGACTTATATCGAAGAGGTGGCATCATCGATGCTGTCCGATAGTTCGACATAAGTCGCAGAGGTTGGGAGCCCGTCATGTCCCGCGCACAACTTGCCCTGAACGTCGATGATCTCGACGAATCCATCGCGTTCTACTCGAAGCTCTTCAATACGGCCCCGGCCAAGATCAAGCCCGGATACGCCAACTTCGCCATCGCCGCTCCCCCGCTGAAGTTGGTGCTCATCGAAAATCCCGGACACGGCGGGACACTCAACCATCTCGGTATCGAGGTCGAGTCGAGTGAGCAGGTGCACGCCGAGATCGCCCGCCTCACGGGCGAAGGCATGTTCACCGAGGAGGAGATCGGCACCACCTGTTGCTTCGCGACGCAGGACAAGGTGTGGGTGACCGGGCCCGCGGGCGAGAAGTGGGAGGTCTACACCGTTCTCGCCGACTCGGAATCCTTCGGCACCAACTCATCCGCGCTCGATGGCACCGAAGCCGGCGGCGCCTGCTGCACATCGTGAACCAGGTTGTCCCTGCACGGCTTTCCACGCTGGACCGGCTGCTACCGGTGTGGATCGCGGTGGCGATGGCCGCGGGCCTGCTGCTCGGAAAGCTCGTTCCCGGAGTCAACACCGCACTGAATCACGTTCAGATCGACGGCATCTCACTGCCCATCGCACTGGGCCTGCTGGTCATGATCTACCCGGTCCTGGCGAAAGTTCGCTACGACCGACTCGACCGCGTGACCGGTGATCGCACGCTGTTGATCAGCTCGCTGATCCTCAACTGGGTGCTCGGTCCCGCCCTGATGTTCGCGCTGGCCTGGCTCTTTCTGCCCGACCTGCCCGAGTACCGGACGGGTCTCATCATCGTGGGGCTGGCCCGTTGCATCGCGATGGTCATCATCTGGAACGACCTGGCCTGCGGCGACCGCGAAGCTGCCGCGGTGCTGGTTGCCCTCAATTCGATCTTTCAAGTGCTCATGTTCGCGGTACTCGGCTGGTTCTACCTGTCGGTCCTGCCCGGCTGGCTCGGCCTGGAGCAGACCAGCATCGACACATCACCATGGCAGATCGCGAAGTCGGTGATCATCTTCCTGGGCATCCCGCTGCTGGCCGGCTACCTGTCGCGCCGTATCGGTGAATCCACGAAGGGCCGCGACTGGTACGAATCGACGTTCCTGCCCCTTATCGGCCCGTGGGCGCTGTACGGACTGCTGTTCACCATCGTGGTGCTGTTCGCCCTCCAGGGCGACCAGATCGCCGACCGCCCTTGGGACGTCGCGCGCATCGCGCTGCCGCTGCTGGCGTACTTCGCGATCATGTGGGGCGGCGGATACGCACTGGGAGCGGTCCTGGGGCTGGCCTACGAGCGCACCACCACCCTTGCATTCACGGCCGCCGGCAACAATTTCGAACTGGCCATCGCGGTGGCGATCTCGACGTATGGCGCCTCCTCCGGTCAGGCCCTGGCCGGTGTGGTCGGGCCGCTGATCGAAGTGCCGGTGTTGGTGGCCCTGGTCTACGTGTCACTGGCCCTGCGAAAGCGTTTCAGCCCCGTGAGCGATGACCAACCTGCGAGGAGCACCTGATGACCGAGCGCGACCGCCCCAGTGTGCTGTTCCTGTGTACGCACAACGCCGGCCGCTCGCAGATGGCGATGGGCTTCTTCGCGCACCTCGCCGGAGACCGGGCATCGGTGTTCTCCGGAGGTTCGGAACCGGCGGCCACGGTGAATCCCGCCGCGATCGCCGCCATGGCCGAGGTCGGGATCGACATCGCACACGAACAACCCCGGCGATGGACCGACGCCATCGTCGAGGCCGCCGACGTCGTCGTCACCATGGGATGCGGGGACACCTGCCCGTACTTCCCCGGCAAGCGCTACGAGAACTGGGAGTTGGCCGATCCAGCGGGTCTCGGGGTCGAAGCGGTCCGCCCGATTCGCGACGACATCGAAGGGCGGGTTCGCGTCTTGCTGGCCGAACTCGGACTCGGCCCCACCGGCTGATTTGCCGGTGCCCGGTGGCGGTGGTGGCCTACCGTGACATTCGTGACTGAAGCCGCCATCCGACAGCGCATCGCCGACGGTGTGGATGCGATCCGCGCGCGCGACCTCGACGCCCTCACCGCCCTCTACGCGCCCGACGTCGTGTCCTTCGACCTCGGGGCACCGCTGCGGTACGCAGGAGACGACAACAAGCGGCGGGCCTGGCAGGAAGTCTTCGCCGCCTACACCGGCCCTATCGGCTACGACGTGCACGAATTGACCATCACCACCGAAGGTGACATCGCGTTCGTGCACAGCCTCAACCACGTCCGTGGCACTCTCGCCAGTGGCCGCGACATCGACATGTGGCTGCGTTGGACGGCGTGCCTGCGCCGCGTCGACGGCGTCTGGATGGTCACCCACGACCACGTCTCGGTGCCCGCGGACCTTGAGTACGGCAAAGCAATCGTGAATCTCACGCCGTGATCCACCAGAACCGCCCACACCACGGCGCATAGTTCCTATCCTCAGACCTGCAGACCCACAACGGCGTTGGGAGCGCAGATGACCGAGGGTGCGACGGCAGAGGCTCGACATATCGAGCACAGCTACCACTTCGACCGGCACACCCCGCAGTATCGCGACCAGTTCGAGCCGATCACCTCGGAGATGCTGGGCACCTGCCCGCTGGCCTGGACCGACACCTACGGCGGGCACTGGGTGGCCGCTGGCAGCAGCGAGGTCTTCGAGCTCGCCCGCTGCCCACACATCTCGAATGACAACGACATCGTCGGGGAACGAAAAGGCTATCGGGGCATCAACATTCCGCGCGGCGAGGTGAGCACGCAGTTCCGCGGCGGCATGTTGGAGATGGATGACCCCGAGCACCGCGCCTACCGGACACCGCTCAACGGCTACCTCTCACCGGCCGCTGTCGCACGGTGGAAGCCGGTGGTCGACGAGCTCGTCAGGGCGTGCCTGGACGAGAAGATCGAAGACGGCAGTATCGATTTCGTCGACGATCTGGCGAACATCGTCCCGGCGGTGCTGACCCTGGGACTGCTGGGTGTCCCACTCGCCGAATGGGAGATCTACTGCGAACCCGCGCACGCATCGGTATACACACGGGCCGACTCCCCCGACGCCAAACGCGTCTTCGACCTGTCGGTGGCCTCAGCGGTCCACATGATGGGCCACGTTGCGGTGATCCGCGACGATCCGCGTCCGGGATTGATCGACGCCATGGTCCGGATGCGCGTCGACGGCGAGCCGGCACCCGATTCCGAGATCCTGGGCATGCTCATGCTCCTGATCGGCGGCGGCTTCGACACCACCACGGCACTCACCGCGCACTCGCTCGAGTGGCTCTCCCTGCACCCCGATCAGCGTCAGCGATTGAGCCGGGACCGTGCTTCCCTCCTCGACTCGGCGACCGAGGAGTTCCTGCGCTTCTTCACCCCGGCCCCCGGGGACGGCCGCACGATCTCCGAGGACATCGAGGTCGATGGCGTGCCGCTCAAAGAGGGTGAGCGGCTGTGGTTGTCCTGGGCGATGGCCAACCGCGACCCACGTGTCTTCGAGAACCCGAACGAGCTCATGATGGATCGAACGGGTAACCGCCACTTCAGTTTCGGCCTGGGCGTGCATCGGTGTATCGGTTCGAATGTGGCGCGCACGGTGTTCAAGTCGATGCTCACCGGGGTGCTCGACCGGATGCCGGACTACCGGTGCGACGCCGGCGGCACCGTGCACTACGAGACCATCGGAGTCATCCAGGGCATGCAGCACCTGCCCGCGACCTTCACGCCGGGCCGCCGCACCGGTCCGGGTCTGGCCGAGACACTGGAGAAACTGCAACGGATCTGCGACGAGCAGCAGCTGGCCGCGCCGATCACCGTGCACAAGGCAACCGCGGTCATCGACTGAAAGTGAATGACATGAAAGCCCTGATCACCACCCGAACCCTGATCGTCACCGCCTGCTCCGCGGTCGCGTTGGTGACAGCGACAACTGCCGTCGCCGCCCTACCCGCCCCGTCCACGGCGCTGGCGGCCTGCCCGAACGGCGAGGACAACGACACCTACACCCAGAATTGTGTCCCCTACCTGGTGCCGAACTCACCGAGCGGCAACAGCCTGTGCCCGCCCGGCGTGAGCGGTACGGAATGCGGTTCGGCCGAAATCCAGACGACTCCCACTGCTCCGGTCGCGCCAACCGGACCCGAGCAGGAACTCGAAGACGTCAGCACGCCCGACTTCTGATGGCCGAGCGAACATGACGACCGGATCCCACGGCGAGATCCAGATCGAAAATGACTGGTTCCGGGTGACTCAGTGGACGATCAACCCCGGTGGTGCGATACCGATGCACCGGCACGATCACGAGTACGTGGTGGTCCCGCTGGTCACCGGCACCATGCATGTCGTCACTGCCGACGGTATCGAGATCGTCGCGGAACTCGTCGCCGGCCAGAGCTATTCGCGCCCGGCGGGTTCCGAGCACACCGTCGAGAATCGCGGCGACCTCGACCCGATCGTCTTCGTCGAAGTGGAGCGACTCTCCTAGCCGGAACCCCGACACATCATCGGGCACAATCCGGCCTCCGGTGTGACGCGCATATCACCGACCGGCGTGCGTTTCAGGGCGCTGACAAGCGGTTTTCCCCCGAATTGGGGGACGACGGGAGGCGGCGGCGTCCATAATCTCGTTGCCATGGCGCACAACGGAAACAACGATTGGACTCAGCCCGCAGCCCTAGCCATCCCCAAGGAGGGCTATTTCGAACTGACCCGGGGGCGGTACGGCCCGGTCTTTCCCCGCACCCCCGCCTGCTACGGCTTCAACATCATCGCCAAGGTGCTCGACGGCCACGAGCAGGCGATCCGCGACTATGGCAAGCAGCTTGAAGCGGCCGTCGCCGCGCAGCCCGACGTGCTCGCCCCGTTGAAGTTGCATTACCTGCGCTGGCAGTTGTTCGACGTCGGCTCCGGTCTGCATTTCCAGTACCAGGGCATCTTCGACACCGACTTCGACAAGTACACCGAGGATGCCGTCAAACTGTTCAGCTCGACCGGCATCACCACGGCCTTCACCCACCTGGAGGGCTTCCCAGAGGATTGGAAGACCAACCCGGAAGCCTTCATCATGTTCGTCCGCGACCACCAGGTACCCAGCTTCCTGGAGTACGGCGAGTACCCGTACGTGACGTCCGAGGAGGTCAAAAAGGCGCTGCGGCTCAAGGCCGCGTTCGCGTACATGTTGGACGAGATGCAGTGACCGTGGATGCAATGACGGACCTCGAATTCGGCGATATCCAGCACATCATGCTGACCGGGACGCCCCACCTGACCGGCCGGTACGAGTTCCTGTCTTTCGACACCCCCGAGGCCGGGCAAGCGTGGCTCGCCGAGATGGTGCCGCTCGTGCAGTCGGCCACCGACGTCCGCGAGACGGTCAACGTCTTCAAGCGTTGGGTCAACCTGGCCTTCACCTGGAATGGGTTGCGCGCATTGGGAGTTGACGAGGAGACATTGGCGTCGTTCCCAGACGAGTTCCGGGAGGGCATGGCGTCGCGCGCCGACATCCTCGGGGACACCGGCGCGGCCGCACCCGAGCACTGGGTGGGCGGGCTCGCGGGCGACGACCTGCACGCGATCGTCATCCTGTTCGCCCGGGACGAGGAGGAGCGCGTCCGGTGCGTCGGCGAGCACGACGCGCTACTTGCCCGCTGCCCAGGCGTGCGGTCGCTGTCGCATCTGGATCTGGCCGCGACCGCGCCGTTCGAGTACGACCACGATCACTTCGGGTACCGCGATCCGGTGTCGCAGCCGCAGATGAAGGGTTCGGGAGAGACGTTGATCCCCGGCTCGGGCGGGGCACTGGCACCGGGCGAGTTCCTCCTCGGCTATCCGGACGAGGAGGGCTTGGTGTCACATCAGCCCACACCCGAGGCGCTTTCGCGCAACGGCAGTTACATGGCCTACCGCAGACTGGAGGAGCATGTCGGGACCTTCCGCGACTACCTGAAGCAGAATGCCGAGGGCGCCGAGGGCGAGGAGCTACTCGCCGCCAAGTTCATGGGCCGCTGGCGCAGCGGTGCACCGCTGGTGCTGGCACCCGAGCACGACGATCCAGAGCTGGGTGCGGATCCGATGCGTAACAACGATTTCGACTACGGTCAGATGGATCCGCACGGCTATGCCTGCCCGGTCGGCTCCCATGCCCGCAGGCTGAACCCGCGCGATACGGAACCGAACCCGAACCGGCGCAGGATGATCCGGCGCAGCGGCACCTACGGGCCTGCGTTGCCCGAAGGCGTCGCCGACGACGGGATCGAACGCGGTGTCGGGATGTTCCTGATCTGCTCAAGCCTGGTCCGTCAGTTCGAGTTCGCCCAGAACGTCTGGATAAACGACAAGGCTTTCAAGGACCTCGGTAATGACCACGACCCGATCTGCGGCACCCAGGATGGCACGCTGGACTTCAAGATTCCGAAACGGCCGATCCGCAAGGTGTACAAGGGATTGCCCGCGTTCACCACCCTGCGCGGCGGCGCGTACTTCTTCCTGCCCGGCATGAACGCGCTGCGTTACCTCACAGACCTCGAGAACCAGGAGACATCATGACCGCATCCCTTCCCTACGCCCGCACCTACAACCAGGCGCACATCTCCCGGCCGCGCAACGGCAAACGACGCGTGAGCATCTACTGGTCCTGGAGCTACCCGTGGGAGGTCCAGCGCGACCCCGCCGAGCTGTACAACCGGTTCTCCACGATCACCGAGGTACGCCTGGCCACCTGGCCGGCATACGAAACACCCGAGTACACCGCCAAGGAGTTCCTGCAGGGCATCGACGGAACGCTGGAACTGTTCCACCGCTCGTCCTTGAATTTCCAGGACGTGGCCGGCGAAGCGACCGGCCATCCGGTGGCGGTGTTCCAGCGGGTCGATCAGGCCGGGTACCGGCTGCCGATCGATGAACGCATCCTGAACGACACCGACACCCTGATGATCTTCGGCCTGGATCATCTGCTCGGTGACGAGGCCGCGACCGAAGACGAGATCGCCGCGATCAAGCAGTGGTTGAAGCGTGAGGGCACCTGTCTGATGCTGGCGCCGCACCACGACGTCGGGTTCACCGACGACAAGGAGCAGCAGCAGATGGAGTACCTGCACCACGGTGATCCGCTGACGCCGCGAATCCAGCGGTTCAGCGGCTACGCCCGGTCGCTGCTGACCGGCCTGGACATCCCGGTCCACAACACCTGGGGCCTGCGGCCCGCCACGGTCGAGGGCACCAGACAGATTGTGCCGCTTACCACTTTCCGCGATCTGGATTCCGCGGGTCTGCTACGCGACGTCAGCACGCTGGCCTTGCATCCGCACCTGCCGCACTACGAGCTGACCGCGCCCGAGGGACCAGACCTGCGGGTGTTGGGGCGGCAACCGATCGACATGACCCGGCCGCATCCGTTCACCCTCGCGGGCAACACCGAGTTCAACGCGCTGATCCACATGCCGCCATCGGGCGACCGCGCCGGCGACATCGTCCTGGTCGACTCAACCCACTTCACCACCCTCTTCGGCGCCAGTGACAGCCTGAAGTCCTTCTGGCGCAACCTGGTCACGATGGCCTGATGGGGACCGGTATGAACGATCTCCTCTTGCAGGGGTCGAATATCGCCGTCGTCTTCTTCGTCGTCTCCAGCACTCTGGCCGTCGGTCTCGGCCTCACGGTTGGCCAGATCCTGGCCCCACTCAAGAACATTCGTGTCGTTGCACTCGCTCTCGCGGCCAACTTCGTGCTGGCGCCGCTGGCCGCGTTCGGGCTGTGGCAGGCGTTCGATCTGGATGATCCGCTAGGGATCGGGCTGCTGTTGTGCGGACTCGCGGCCGGCGCACCGTTCCTGATCAAGCTCGCCGAGTTCGCGAAGGCCGACATGGCCTTCGCGGTGGGCCTGATGGTGCTCCTGATGGTCGTCACCGTGGGATATGTGCCGCTTATCCTGCCGATATTTGTCTCGGGCACCGCGGTCAATCCTGCGCAGATCGCGATGTCCCTCGTCGTACTGATGCTCATCCCGCTGGCTGCGGGCCTGCTGCTGCGGGCCCGCGGTCCCAGCATGGCCGCCCGCCTCCAGCCCGTGATCGCGAAGATCTCCACGATCAGCATGATTCTGGTGATCGTGTTCACGATCGCTGCTCATTTCAACAGTGTGCTGTCGGTTTTCGGCACCTTCGGGATATTGGCGGCTGTCGTGTACACGGTGATCTGCGCCGGGATCGGTTGGCTGATGGGCGGTCCCGGAACACGGGAGGTCCTGGCATTGGGGACCGCTCAGCGCAACGCTGCCGCGGCGTTCGTGGTGGCCGGGCAGAACTTCGACGACCCGAAGGTGGTCGTGATGATCACCGTGGTGTTGATCGTGGAGTTCCTGATGCTGTTGCCGTTCTCGCGGCGGCTCGCGCGGTCTCGCTGAGCAGCCCGAGCCGGTCCGCCTCGGTCACCGCGGCGGCCCGCGACGAGACGCCCAGCTTGCGGTAAATCGACTTGGCCTGGCTTTTCACGGTTTCCCGGCCGATGACGAGCTCATCGGCTATGCGTTGCAGGGACAGATGCGTGGCCAGGTGAGGCAGCAGCCTGAGCTCGGCCGTCGTCAGCGATGGCCGAGCGCCACGGGCCGCCCGGGCCGTCGACAAGGCCCGGATACGGTCCAGCCATTGCCCGATGCCGACCGCATCGGGTTCCCGCCGATGGGTGCGTTGCGCCTCGGCCAGGTGCCGGTCGCACAGTTCGGTGTCGTCGATCTCCACAGCTGCGCCGGCGACCAGCACGTGGGCCATCAGGGCAGTACGGGCAGATAGATCGCCGAGCCGGTCGACGAGCCGCTCGGTCGCGTGCACGGCCGAGCGCGCTCCGGCCACATCACCGCGCCGGGCCCGGACCAACGCATCGACCGCATAGACAACCACCATCGGGACCATGTCGGACAGGTCCCGCGAGTCGACGATCGAGCGAGCGGCGTTGGTGTGTGCGACGGCGGCCGACAGGTCACCGTCGAGTAGGTCCAGTGCGGCGAGATGTGCCAGTGCGGCGGCCTGGAATCCGGGCAGGTCTTCGATCACCGGCAGCGCCGATTCCAGGGTGGCCCGCGCCTGCGCGGCTTTACCGAGCATGGACAGCGCGGTGCCCTTCATGGTGGTGGCCGCGCCCCACCACGGATTCACCAGGTGATCGCCTGCGCTACAAACTGTTTCGGCATGACGAATAACCTCCCCCACGCCCCCGACACCGATCAGTGAACCGATCAGCGCCGCAGCCACCTCAACCGAGGGCGTGCCGTCGGAAAGTGGTTCACCAGAGTCCGCCGCGCTCGCGGTCAGCACCGACCGCTGGATCAATTCGGCGTCACCGGTCATCACTCCCAGCCAGGCCCGTGCGATCGCCGCATCGGGGTAGTCGGCGAAGGTCTGTTCGTCGATCAGGCTGAGCCGCCGGGCCAGCACGCCGGCACGCCCGTCGAAACCCAGCCGGACGGCGTCGATTCCCACCAGCGCAGCGGCCTGCGCACGGTCGTCGGCGGCCAACGCCTGGGCCAACGCCCCGTCGATGTCGCCGGCTCGGGCTAGCCGATCTGCCGCCCGCGCGGCCAATTCCCGGAACCGGTCCGGATTCCGCTCGCGCAGCCGGGCACGCAAGAGGTCTCCGAACAGCTGGTGATAGCGGTACCAGACACCTTGGGTATCAAGGGAAACCAGAAACATGTTGCCCGAGTGGGTGATCGCGTCGAGCATCGCAGCCGAATCGGCACCCCCCAGCAGCGCATCGAGTTCGTCGGCGCAAAAGCGTTCCAGGACTGCTGATTCCGTCAGAAACGTCACGGTGTCGGGTTCGAGCTGACTGAGCACCTCTTCGACCAGATAGTCGGCCACCAGCCGGTGCCGCCCGGTCACCGCTTCAGCGGGCGCGCCATCACGCAATGCCAATGCCGCCATGACCACCCCGGCAGCCCAGCCCTCACATTTATCGAGGACGCGCGCGATCGTGGCCTTGTCCATACCGGCACCGAGCGCCGCGAATGCGGCCGTGCCTTCGGATCCGGACAGCTTCAGCTCCGGAATTCCGATCTCGAAGACATAGCCCTGCAGTCGGCGTCGCGCCAGATCGAGCGCGGGCATCTGCCGGCCGAGCAGCGCCACCGTCGTCGAATTCGGGGCCAGGTCCACAACTGCACGCAGGGCGTCCACGGCTGCGCGCGCCGACAACTCGTGGACGTCGTCGAGCACCAGGACCACGGGCCCGCAGCTCTCGAGCGCCTGGACAAATGCGGACACCAGCTGGGTTTCGGCGCGGCCCGCGCCCTGCAGGTAGTGCAGCACCGCCGGGTCGATGGGCTTGATCTGGTTGAGCGCCGTGGCGAGGTGCAGCAGCAGATGCGCGGGGTCGTTGTCGAGGTTGTCGAGCCGCGCCCACGCGAACGGGCGGTCGTCGGCGTCGTCCCACTGCGCCACCACGGTGGTCTTCCCGTATCCCGCGGGCGCCGCGACGACCACCAGACCGGTGCGATCCCTCAGCAGGCGGGTGATTCCAGGGCGGGGAATGCCGGCCGGTGTCAAGGCCGGCCGTCCGACGGTGGCCACCGGTATGTGTGCCGGCCAGGGTCCTCCTCCCACCTGCGCATTCTAAGTCAGCGCAGCGATGCGCTGTTCGATCAGAAGTGCCAGCGGGTTGTCTTCACGCGCTCCTGAAACGCCTCGAGTGCCGCCAGATCCTTCTTCATCAGCGGCTTGTTGACCTTCTCGGTGAAGAAGTCGATCAGCGGACCGGCGAAGAACGCCGTCATCACGGTGCCGATGCCGACCTGTCCGTGGAACGCCAGCGCCAACGCGACGAACGCGAGGTCCTGGGCCACCCGCACCACCCGGTACGGCAGGCGGGTGTGATCGACGATGATCGGGGCGATCGCGTCGTACGGCGCATTGCCCAGCGCGGCTGTCATGTACATCGACGCGCCGGCGGCGAACAACGTGATCCCGACGAGGAACATCACGGTCTGCACCAACCGGGTTGGCTCGCTGGGGACCAATGGGGTCAGCAGCGCCGAGAACCACTGGACGAAGTACCCGGTCATGACCATGTTGATGATCGAGCCGATCCCGATGTACATACGGCCGAAGAAGAAGACCGGGATCAGCAGCACGGCGTTGCTGATGAGTTGGTAGGTACCGAGGTCCAGCCCGATCGTGTTGCTGATGCCGATGTTGGCCGCGGTGTAGGGATCCACGCCCACCTGCGCCACGCGCAGCACGGCCGCTCCGAAACCGAGAATGGCCACGCCCACCAGTGCCCAGAACGACCGCCGCCAGTAGTGCTTGTCTCGACTACCCACAATCCCCTCCGATGCGGTACCGGGCCTGATGGTGACTATCGCATGAGGAGGGCGTGGGTCATCGAGATTGCGGTCAGGCCAAGGCCACTAGGACAGCTTCGTCAGCGTGAACGAGAACCGGTCACTGCGCTCGGCCGGGCCGCAGTCGCTGGCTTCCCAGGTGGCGAACCCGGAGCCCACGAGTGTCGCGTCGTCCCAGGCGAGCGTGCGCGAGGCGGTCAGCGGGGTGCCCTCACAGGTCCCCGCGTCGGGCCACGGGCTCACCATCGTCCAACGCCCGGCCTCCAGGTGGGCCTGACCGCCATAGGGTGCCCACGTCGCGCCACCGGTGGCCGACACGTCGGCGCATCCCTGGCCACATGACGTCACCGTCCACGTGCTCCAGGTCGACGGACCGTCGTGGTCATACCGGTAGGTGCCGTTGAGCTCCTCGGCGGCGGCCGGGCCCGCAAAACCGACAGCCGTTCCGGCAAGAACCATCGCCGGAATAATGCCCATGACAAGTCTCACGATCGCACTCCCTGAATTCGCCCCGACCCGGTGCCCACAAATTGACGCGCAGAGCATCTCACACGAACACGCCTCGGACACAGCAGGATTGACCGTGCGGCGATGTGACGCGACACCTCAGCCGGCACTCGACTTAGCTGGCACGCGAAGACCGCTCACCGGTACCCGCGGACTGACCTAAGGTCCACAGTTAGCGGGACTCGACCTCGAACTCGACCAACCCGGCACTCCGGGCGTTGACGACGAGGTGTTCCCAACTGGTCGCCACGGCGGCGATCACCGTGATGGCAGTCGCGAAGCCGGCCAGTGAGGCCAGCACGGTCGCCCACTGCCCGTCGGTCGCGACGCCGAGTAGCAGCGCGACGAACGCACCGGCGAGCACCAGTGCCGCGGCCGGCGCGCTTCGCCACCATGCCCGACGCCGGATAACGGGCGCGGAATGGGAGTTCGCCCGGCGCGATGATTCGATCGGCGTGGTCATATAACCCACTGTCCCGTCGCTAGCTGAGGAGAGATGAAGCGTTCGTTATGGGAACGCTCTGAACTGTGCGCACCGCTGGCAAAACCGCTCAATCGCTACTCCCGCACGCCGCGCGGCTATCGTGGTCCAACATGGCCAACTTGGATCGTCGAAAAATGATGATGTTGTCAGGTCTGGGCGTGATGGCGGCGGCACTGCCCGCCCCGCAAGCCCAGGCGCTCCCGACCAAGCCCCAGACACCGCCCGTCCCGGCACCGTCAGCACCGCAAGCCGCGGCAAGCTACGTGTTCGCGGACGAATTCGACGGGCCCGCGGGCTCGTCGCCGAACACCGCGAAGTGGACCATCGCCAAGGCTCGCGAGACCTTCAAGGAACCCACCTACTGGGAGCAGCCCGGCCGCATCGGGCAGTACCGCGATGACCGCAAGAACGCGTTCCTCGACGGCAAGGGCAATCTCGTCATCCGGGCCACCAAGGAAGGCGACGCGTATTACGGCGCCAAGCTGGCCAGCGTGTGGGAGGGCGGCGCCGGCCATACCTGGGAGGCGCGGATCAAGTTCAACTGCCTGACCCCGGGCGCCTGGCCGGCCTTCTGGCTGGGCACCCTCGGCGAGGGCGAACTCGACATCGTCGAGTGGTACGGCAACGGCAAATGGCCGTCGGCCACCACCGTGCACGCCAAGTCCAACGGCGGCGAATGGGAGACCCACAACATCGCCGTCGACACCGGCTGGCACACCTGGCGTACCCAGTGGGACGCCAACGGCGCCCGGTTCTGGCAGGACTACACCGAAGGCGCCAAGCCCTACTTCGAGGTCTCGGCGAGCCAGCTGCCTGACTGGCCCTTCAATCAGCCCGGCTACACGATGTTCGTGGTGTTGAACCTCGCGGTCGCGGGATCGGGCGGCGAAGACCCCAGCGGGGGCACCTACCCGGCCGACATGCTCGTGGACTACGTGCGCGTCTGGTAGGCCCGGTAGAGCGGGCAGCCGCTACTTCGTGGTGACGGTCTCTGCGAAGACGCCGTTGCCCTTGTTCAACCAGCTGATGGTGCCGTGCTGGAATTCGCTGATCCAACCACCGTTGGCGGCATCGGGACCACCGGCCGTTTGTTCCTCGTCTTCGGTGGGGAAGCCCAACTTGCCCGCCGCGCCGCCGTTCGCGGTGTACACCCGCAGGATCTCGCCCTGCACCACGTGGGTGCCGGCCGATGGCGACGAGAAGATGGTGCCGTTGGCGAATGCCTGCACGGTGCCGTCGCCGACCTTCTCCGGTTGTGCCGTCGGTGGACCGAGTTTGGCTTCACCGCCGGCGTCGGAGTACTCGTCGGCGATGGGGGCATCGAGTACCACTTCGCCGACGCCTGGAGCGTTCACCGTGCTGGGTGCGCCTTCCATGGCCGACGAGACCGCACTCGAGGCGGAGCTGGCCCCCTCCTTGGCCTTGCTCGTGCCCGCGTCATAGGCCGACGACGCGGCACTAGTGGCACTGGACAAGGCGTCCCTGGTGTTGTCTTTCGATTCCTCTGAGCATGCAATGGCCGCCGCCCCCGTGATGGCGAAAGCTGCGGCCAGCGCACCTGCGCGTTTCATCAGCTTTTGATCCATTTTTCGAACGTAACACCGGTGTCCAAGCCTCATCAGCAAATGCCGGGATCGCCGGGGCGACGCCCGCCGCGGCTATCGTAGGGAAACCGCGGAGGAGGACATGTGAGTTCCGGGACCCATCTCGACCGCACCGGTGCTGCGACCAGCGTGACGGAACACCCTGACCGCTTCACCATCGATGTCGAGGGCAAGACGGTGGGGCTCGCCGATTACCACGATCGTGACGGCCGCCGGATCTTTCCGCACACCGAGGTTCAGCCGCAGTACCGCGGCCGTGGACTGGCGACGATCCTCATCGCCGAGGCGTTGCGATCCACCCGCGCCGCGGGGCTGCGCATCGTGCCGACCTGCTGGATGGTCGCCGAGTACATCGATAAACATCCGGAGTACGCCGACATCACCGACCGGTGAGAGTGGACGGCCCTCAGGCCTGAGGCGTCACCAGGTATTTCTCGCCGGTGGCCTTCTGCAGGTAGCTGTTGAACGCGTCGGGCTGGAGCAGGCCGGCCAATGAGACCTCTTGGGTGTAGGCGCTCGCGAACGTCGTGGTGAGCTCCGCGGCGACGCGGGCGCGCAACCTCGCGATGGTCTCCGGCCCGGCGCCGGCGAGGAACGGGGTGAGCAGCCAACCGCCCACGCCCCAGGCCATCCCGAAGTTTCTGGTGAGGACGGTGGGGCCGGTATCGAGGCTGCCGTAGATGTACACCTGCTTGTGTACGGCCGACCCGTACCGGGAGTACTGCGCCGCGGTCGCATTGGCCGCCTGCTCCATGCCGTTGAGGATCTGGCTCGCCAACGTGCCACCACCGGTGGCGTCGAACGCCAGTGTCGCCGACGTCGCCTTGAGTGCCTCGACGAGATCGGCCTCGAACGACGGGGACGACGAGTTGCAGACGTGTACAGCGCCCAGACCGCGCAGGATCTCTTCCTGCTCGGTCTTGCGGACGACGTTGACCAATGGGACGCCATCGGCGAGACACGCCTTGACGAGCATCTGACCCAGATTCGACGCCGCGGCCGTGTGCACCAGAGCCGAATGTCCTTCGCGGCGCATGGTTTCCAGCATCCCCAGCGCCGTGAGTGGGTTGACGAACGACGATGCCCCGTCCTTCGCCGTCGCCCCGTCGGGCAGTACCAGACATGCCGCGGCATTGACCACGCGGTACTGCGCATACATCCCGCCGCCGGCGATGCCGACAGTCTTGCCGAGCAGGGCTTGCGCCGGTGCCGACTCCCCCGCCGCCACCACAGTGCCCGCGCCTTCGTTGCCGACCGGCAGCGAGGCACCGATGCGGGCCGACAGACCGGACAGTGCCCCCTCCCGCAGTGGTGCGGTGACGACGGGACGTTCCGGCGTGCCCGCGACCGTCGCGGCCGACATGTCGGCGGAGCTGGGAATCAGCAGGCCCAGATCAGACGGGTTGACCGGCGACGCTTCGACCCGGACCACGACGTCGTCCGGGCCCGGGGTCGGCACCTCGACCTCGTGCAGCGACAACTCGAGCGTGCCGTCCGGTGTCACCAGCGACCGGAGTTCCAGAGCAGACTTGGGCAGGGCTTCGGTCATGCTTGAACACTACGTCGATCGCGCTGAGCTACACCGAGCATTTGCCCCCGGTGAACAGATCACAGGTGGTCACGACTCCGTTGAGCACCCCGGCCGGGATCGCGGAGACGAAGTCGGTCAGGCTGATGGCTCGCAATGACGTGAGATCGGTGGCCTTCTGCGTTCCGATCAGCACCGCTACGGCGTCTCCCCGTGCCGTGGTGATCGTGAACGAGTCGTCGCCGTCGCCGTACTGCCCGGCACAGTCGGTCTGGCAGGTCCCGGTCGTGGGATCGATCTTCTCGTCGAACATGTCGTTGATCCACCCGGCGGACAGCTCTCGGACGGCCAGCGGGTTCTGCGGCTGCGGGAATCCGGCAATGAGGTACGCGGTGGCCTGGATCAGCGGGTTGCCGCCCTGCATCGGGTCCATGTGCACGCCGCCTTCGAGGACGACGCCGGTGAACTGTCCCGGCCTCGCCTCGGTGAGCTGGTCGTTGACATCGCTGAACACGTTGAGGAAGTTCAGCGGGGCACCGATCTCATAGATCGGGATGTAGTCGTTGGGATCGTCGTCGCTGGGGTCAGCCGTCCCGTTCGTCTCCAGCGCATCGAGCCGGTCCATCGCATCGGGGATGATCGAGCCCATCGGCACCGCATCGTAAATCACCACGCCGGCAAACTCGTTGGGTGCGTCCAGCCCCTGCTCGCGCCGGCGGCTCAACCCCTCGGCGTAGTACCCGGCCACCCCGGGCGCGAACCCGCCGCCCAGCGAGTGACCGACCAGGACGAACTGCGTCGGCACGTCGAGATTCTCGGTGTGGCCGGCCTTCAGCTCGGCGGTGTCCATGCTGGCGTTCAGCGCCGTGCGGTCGGGATCGAGGAACAATTGCGCGACCGCCTCGTGCAGGTTGTCGCCGCCGAGCCACATGCCGTCTTCCTCGAACGGGTTCGAGGTGAACGTGGTGGTGACCACGATGCTGTTGGTCGTGTGGGCAAGATACGACGCGGTGTAGCTGTAGAGCGGTCCGTTCGCCAGGAAGCCGTGCTGCAGATAGATCATCCGGGTTGGCGGGTCACCGTTCTCGGATGTGGGGAAATACCAGTTGGATTCGACTTCGTGACCTTCGGAGATGACCAGGGTGGAGGTGCTGACCTCGACGGAGTCACGCAGTTCCGGTGGGACCACCGGGTCGCCGCCCACGGCGCGCTCAAAAGCGGCGACGGTGTCGAAAACGACACCGGTGATCACCGACAACGGCTTGGGATAGTTCTGCGGCTCGGGATTGAGCGCCAGTGCGCCGAGGCTGCGGATCACGTCGTGGATCGCCTCGACCGGGTCGTTCTGCTGAGCCGCGGTTGCCGAGGCGAGGCCTTCGGGGCGCGCGTCGGCGTGGCCCGGGTCGGCAGGCTCCGCAGCGTCGCGCAATGTCCCGATCAAGCTGTCGCGCAGCTCGGTTGCCGACTTCGGTCGCAATGCCGGGGCGCGAACACCCTCGCCTGGCTCCGCGAGCGCCGACCGGATGCTGAGCGGTGGCCGGACCCGGACCTCAGCCGCACGTACCGTCTTCTCCGTGACGGTGCGGGTCGCGTCGTCTACGACGTCGCGGGTGGCATCGCCGGCGTCGCGCACGGCTTTCCGTACATCACTGACCGAATCCCGGATCGCGGCACGAGCCTTGGTCGACACGGACTCGCCACGTTGTCTGGTCTTGGGCTTCGCATCGGTGGCCGTGGCGCCCGAGATCTCGGATTTCGGCTGTTGTTTCGCTGCACGCGTTTTCCGGTGCTGAGACCGCGGCGCGGAGTCGTTCTGCGTGGCGTTCGGCTTCGTGTCGGGCTTCGACGCGCCACCCTCCTCGGCATTGGCGGTTCCTGCCCCGGCCAGCACGGCCGCCGATAGTCCCGCCGTGAAAACCCCAGCACCAACCCATGCGGCTACACGCGTCATTATTCGCCCCCCGTTACATCGAATCCGACCTTTGTCACGCTAGCGGGGGTCGGCGCTCCGTCGGACGGAATTCGGTGAGATGGCCGCGGGAGCCCTAACCGAGTTCGAGGGATTCGCGCGACATCCGGAAAAAGTGTCCGGTGCTGGTGTCGGTGCACGTGACGCCCGCCGCTTGCGACTCGCACTTCATCGGTCCGGCCGAGCGCGTCCGACCGTACGCCAGCGTGGGCATTCCGTTGTCGAAGATGGTGTCGCCGTGGCAGTGCACCTCGGGTGCGCTGCCTGGTTTCAGGCTGACCCGGTCGCCCCAGTCCAGGTGGCAGTCCGCCGGCTTGGCCGGCGGGGTGTAGGTGTGGTCCCGGATCTCGCAGACGACGCCGTTGCGGCCGTCGAAGCCGTTCGGGACCAGACACCAGATGTTGCCCGACGGGGTGACGAACTTGGGTGGCGCCGGGCAGGCGTTCGCGGTTGCGGGGAGGGCGATGAGGGCGGCCGCCGCGGTGACGAACGGGATGAGGTGACGCGGTTGTGTGCTCATGGCATTGAGCATGCGGGGACCGTCTTGCGGAATTCTCAATGGAATCTCGTGCTGAGTTCGTCGGCGGTGGCGGCCGGTTCGGCGACGAGTTCCACTCCCCAGGCGAGCTCCGCACCACGACGCATGGCTTCGACATCGCCGCTGGTCAGATAGGACCTTGCGGCTACAGGGCCGGCCTGCGCGGCTGGATGGCGCGCGGCGATCGCGGCGGCCAGCCGCTGGGCCGGGTCGATCAGCGCGGCGTCGGGCAAGGCGTCGGCGAACCAGTCCCTCACGGCGGGATAGTGGGTGCACGCCAAGACCACGGCTTGGGCCCGCTGCAGCGGGGCCACGATCCGGCGCAGGTCGGCGACGAACTCCGGTGAGCTGGTGCTGCCAGCCTCGATGTGCGCCGACAACGGTTGCGCCACCCGAGACAGCACCTCGCGGCCGGGCCGGGCCAGCCCTCGCCGGTAGCAGCCGCTAGCGATGGTGCGGCGCCCGCCGACGACGCCGACGGGTCCTTGGACGTGGTCGGGCACCGACGCCAGACCGTGACCGATGATGCCCTCGACCGGAACCGGCGCCTGGCTCAGGCGCGGGGCGACCGTGCTCGCTGCATTGCAGGCCAGCACCACTTCGGTGGCGCCGTGGCGGACGAGCTCGGAGACCACGGCGTAGAGCCGGACCGTCAGGTCCGCGCCGCGCATCCGGCCGTAGGGCGTGACTCCCGCGTCCGACCAGTACAGCACCGGTAATCCGGGCGCGCACCGGTCCAGTTCGCGCACCAACCCGATGCCGCCGATGCCCCAGTCGACGATGCCGAGGCACGGAGCCAGTGTCATGGATAGGTGAGCGGGGCCGTGAGCCCCTTGTCGAGGGGACCGGAGTCGAAGGCCATCACCCGTTGTGACGGTGTCGCGGTCAGCAGCCGCAACTGGGTGCCGGGGAACCGGCTGGCGAAGTACCAGCGGTACTCGTGTTCGGCGCGGATCGGATTGTGCCGCAGCATCTCCCGCCATGCCGGATGACTGGTCAAGGTGGTCAGATCAGCGGCGAACTGCGGGCGGGCCCGTCGGGTGCGCACGTGCGCGAGCGCCGACCGGGCCAGCACCGGGAGTTCGCGAACCCGTATCGGATGCTCGACCATGTCGACCACCCAGAGCTGTCCGCCGGGCGCCAGTACCCGACGGATGTCGGCCATCACCGGATCCCAATCCAGATACCGGAATGACAGGAAGCAGATCACCACGTCGACGTGATCGTCGGGGAGGTCGAGCTGCGGACCATCGACAGCGGTGAACCGCAGCCGCGGACGATTCCGGCCACGCCTGCGCGCCTGGGCCAGCATCGCGGCGGAGATGTCCACGCCGATGCCGAAATCGAGTACACCGTCGTCGTCCAATGCACGTAGCAACGCACCAGTGCCGCAACCGATTTCAAGCACGCGAAGCCCCCGGCCGAGTTCAGCGCGGGTATGTGCGGCGCGTTCGGACACCCACCGCCACTCGGTGCCGCGCACCCTGATGTCGGCGTAGGCACGGTCATAGAGCTCGGCCACCGGATCGTACGACCCGACAGCACCGGCGGGGTCCGGCATGCTGAGCACCGGCGGCTGCGCCGCCGCTCCGAGGTACTTGCGGGCGGCACCGAGCGGCCCGTGCGACTTCCGTCCCGGCGCGTCGATCAGATAAAGATCGGAGCGCGACGTCGGGCGGCGACCCGCCCAGGAGAACCGGTCCTTACGCGTTGACACCGTGGTGTAGTCGCGATTTCCGAACGCCGGTACACCGAACACGTTGGCGAAGAACGGCGCGAACCAGCGCGCGGTGCGGCAGGCATGAAAATAGGCGCGGCCCGTGGCGGTGAAAGGGATTGCCATCGACCGCCATTCGTGCGGTGAGAACTGCTCGGGCCAGTCGGTCGATCCGAACATCGGGCCGTACATTCCGGAATGGCTGATGAGGTGCAGCTGATCGATCACGCGACCGGCCTCGGACAGCCGGGTGAGCTGCGCGGTGAAGTCCGCCTTGCGATGCAGACCCGACACCATGACCTCGGCGTCGGGGTGGGCGGCGGCCAGCTCACGCGCCATGGTCGCCGCAGCCACCGCGAACTCTGCCGATCCGCCCCGGTAGTGCGTGGTGTGTGCCACCCAGATCACCGGCGCGGCTACCGTTTCAGGGGATACCTGAGCGAACGGGACACGCGGGTGCGGCTCTTGCGGAATCCAGGCTCCATAGTTGCCGACCAACTCCAGCACCTCGGAGCGATCCAGATCGAACACCCGCATGCTGGTCGCAGGCGGACTGTAGAAATGCAGGGTCAATCCGCCGTCCAGGCCGGCCATATCGTGGATCACCTCGCTGGTGATGCTCGTGACCTCGCCGGCCAGGTGTTCGGTGCGGCTGATGACGGACAGCCGTGGACCGTCCCAGCCGAACCGCCGCTCCTCGAACCGGCCCTGCAGGACGATGACGAAACCGCCTGCCCCGCCGTGGTCGTGGGGTGCGCAGCGTCGCCCTGGTCGCCATCGGGCCAGCATGATCTCGACTTCGTCATCGACGCGCAGGATCGTCCGGGAGTAGGGCTCACCGTCGTTGGGGACGGCCGCCATCGCGGCCAACGCCGGGCGCGCATCGGCGACCCTGGTCAGCAGGTCCGGGCCTGGGACCTCGCCCCTGACCGCGACGCCGGCCAAGTCGTCGAGCAGCGAATCCAGTCCGGCAGCGTCGTCGTACCGGGCGGGGAGGTGCGAAATCGTGGTCATGCCGGAACGATGACGCCGACACCTTGCAGGATTCTCAACGGATCCTTGCGGTAGCGCCGCCTGGCGTCACAATGAGATGCGGACCGCGCCGTACACCGGGAAGGCTTGTGATGAGCAGTACTCGTCTCGGGTTCGGCCTGCTGGGGCCGCTGCAGGTCACCGTGGACGGTGCGACTGTCGCGCTGGGTACGCCCAAACAGCGCGCGGTGTTGGCATTCCTGCTCATCAACCGCAATCGGGCGATCAGCACCGAATCGCTGATCGACGCCGTCTGGGACGGCGAACCGGTGCCCGCTGCCCGCGCCACCATCCACACCCATGTGTCCAATCTGCGCCGACTGCTCGGCAGCTCTAACCGGGACACGCATGCCGCGCTCGTCAAAGCGGCGCCCGGTTATAGGCTCAACGTGGCTGCCGGCAGTTGTGATCTGGACCGGTTCATCGCCGAGAAGTCCGCGGGGATAACCGCCGCCGCGGCCGGACGGTTCGAGTCGGCCGGTACGCACCTGGCCGCAGCTCTGGCGCAATGGCGCGGCGAGGTCCTCGAGGATCTCCGTGGATTCCGATTCGCGGACGCCTTTGCTGCGGCCCTGGCCGAGGACCACGTGCTCGTGCATACCAGCCGCGCCGAGGCCGAGATCGCCTGCGGGCGCGCCTCGACCGTCATCGCCGACCTCGAAGACCTCGTCGCCCAGCATCCGTACCGGGAACCGGTATGGGCCCAGTTGATCACGGCCTACTACGTCGCCGAGCGGCAGTCCGATGCGCTCGAGGCGTACCGGCGCGTCAAGTCAGTGCTGGCCGAGGAACTCGGCATCGATCCCGGGCCCACACTCAGCGCGCTGCATGCGCGAATCCTGCGTCAGGAGCGCCTCGAGATCCGGCAGGTCGCCATGGCCACCGCGGCGCGTACAGTTAGCGCCGGACGCACCGCGGCCAGCCGAGGTTCGACGGCCGCCGCGCTACGCGACCCGGCAGGGCGTCGGTATCCGTTGCGGCCGAACGTCACCCGGATCGGGCGGCTGCCCGACAACGACATCGTGCTCGACGATGCCGAGATCAGCCGTCACCACGCGGTGATCATCGACACCGGAAGCAGTTTCGTCATCACCGATCTGCAGTCGGCCAACGGTGTGCAGGTGCGGCAGGAGCGCATCCGCCCGAGCGCCACCGTCGGCGACGGTGACCACATCCGCATCTGCGGCCGCGAGTTCACCTTCGAACTGCAAGGCGGCGCGCCGTGACATCTCTTCGCAGCGGCCGGCTGTGGACCCTCATCGCCATCTTCGCCGTGATCACGCTTGCCGCGGGGGTGTTCATCGGGACTCACCTCGGTTCCCGCGGGTCCGCACCGGAGCGCTCCACGGCTGCCACGTCACTGGCCGCGGATTTCGCCCAGCTGGAGCCCGAGTTGCATGCCGTGGCGGGCATCGCGCTCAGCGGGGTCGGACCCGGGGCGGAGCCAATATCCTTGGGACAGTGGAAGAGCGGCCCCGCCTGGTCGACGATCAAGGTGCCGTTGATCATCGCCGCGTTGCGCGAGGAGGAGCCCCCGCGGGTCACCGAGGCGATGACCGCTGCTATCACCCAATCTGACAATGCCGCAGCGGAATCGATCTGGGAGAGCCTGGGCACACCGGCCGAAGCTGCCGACAAAGTCGAGGCGGTCCTGCGGCAGACCGGTGACCCGACGATTGTCCAATCGCAACGCGTGCGGCCCGAGTTCAGCGCGTCAGGCCAGACCGACTGGTCGTTGACCGACCAGGTGAGGTTCACCTCGGTCGCCGTGTGCGACAAAGAGAATGAGCCCGTGTTCGACCTCATGGGCCGTGTCGAATCCGATCAGCGGTGGGGCATCGGGACGATTGCGGACAGCCGCCTCAAAGGCGGCTGGGGACCGTCACCGACGGGTGGGTATCTGGTCCGCCAGCTCGGTGTGCTGACCACCCCGGCGGGAAGGGTCTCGGTGGCGTTGGCGGCG
The DNA here is from genome assembly GCF_048282725.1 of Mycobacterium sp. 48b. Lineage (NCBI taxonomy): Bacteria > Bacillati > Actinomycetota > Actinomycetes > Mycobacteriales > Mycobacteriaceae > Mycobacterium > Mycobacterium sp. 48b. The sequence continues at coordinate 2,212,254 of NZ_JBLVUL010000001.1, read as the reverse complement.
CTGCCGGATTCGGGGAAGTTCGAGGACGGAACCGCGGCACTCACCACGATGGCTAGCTGGCTGCGTGAACGTCTGGGCGGCCTGCCCACAGGTCACTGCCCGGCTCACCAGAGGTAGACGCGGGCGTTCTTGCCGCCGGTGCAGGTGATCCAGCTGTCGCCCGGGGACTGCTGGCAGTGCATCAGGAAGTTGGAGCCGTCGCACAGTGCGCCGGGCACCTTGCCGCAGTCCACGGCGCCCGGTGCCGACACCGCGCGCGGCAACGGGCTCGCGTTGCCGTATTCGGCCCAGTACGACGTCAGCACGCTGTTGGTGAAAAGGCATGAGGTTTCGGCGGTTCCGCGTCCGGCGCGGCTGCCGAATCCGGTGCCGGTGGTCACCGCGAAACCGTCGTCGCACGACTGGTGCAGGCTGCTCTGATCAGGTCCGGTGACCAACGGTGGCATTGGACCGCCGCCCCTCGCCGGGTCCCGCTCCGACGCCGCAGGCGGAGAGTCCGTGGGTTGTCCGGCGTTGGTGACGAGCACGCCGATCACGACGCCGATACCACCGAGGATCAAGGCAGCCGCCACCGCGATGACGGTCGGCAGCACCCAACCCCGACCACGAGACTCGGGGTGCGCAGGCTCCGCAACGGGCTGAGCCGGTATCGGAACGCTGGCGGGGCCGGAAAGCGGTGCGGCAAGCGTCGGCGCCTGGTGCGGCAGAGTCGATGGCGCCGAGCCGGCCTGCAGCGCTCGCTGCGCCGCACGGCCCAGTCCACCTGCAGTCCCGTATCGGTCATCGGGATCTTTGGCCATGCCCCGTGCCACCACATCGTCGAAAGTCGAGGGCACCGTGGGATTGGCGATGCTGGGGCGCGGGGGTGGAGCCGAGACATGCGCGGCGAGCACGCTTTCCAGGCTGTCACTGATGAACGGCGGGTGGCCGGTCAACGATTCGTACAACACACACGCCAACGAATAGGAATCGACCGCCGGTGTCACGACCTGACCGGTGAACCGTTCGGGCGCCATGTAATTCAGGGTGCCGATGCGCGATCCGGCGGTGGTCAGATGGCTGTCCCCCTGGCTCTCCGCGATGCCGAAGTCGACAAGGTAGGCGAAATCGGCTGGGGTGACGATGATGTTCTGCGGCTTGATGTCGCGATGGATCAATCCGGCGGTGTGTGCCGCGTCGAGTGCGGCGGCGATCTGGGTGACGATGGCCACCGCCCGGGCCGGCGCGAGCGGTCCGTGGGCGATCAGATCCGACAGCGTTGCGCCCTGCACCAGGCGCATGTCGATGTACAGGTTGCCGTCGATCTCACCCCAGTCGTGGATGGGGATGACATGCGGCTCCTGCAGGACCGCGGCGGCGTGGGATTCGCGTTGGAATCGGGTGCGAAACGTGGTGTCGTGTGAGTATTGGTCGGCGAGGATCTTCAGGGCGACGGTGCGGTTCTTTTCGGTATCGAAGGCCTCGTACACCTCCCCCATCCCACCCCTGCCGAGCAGGCGCGTGATGGAGTACTTACCGAACGTCGTGCCGACGCGCGAATCCACTGCCGATCCCCCTGGTCGTTCGTTATAGACGCAGTATCGCCTGTGGGACCACGGGATGCACAAAATTGCCGACCTTCCGGCCGGTCAGGGGCTCCCGATCGCGGGCACTGTGTCGGGTGGTCCCTTTGGCCGTTGGTACCCGGGGCAGGCTATCTCGATCTTGACCTGGCGCCATCCCGGCCCCTCCTCGGCAGGCATCCGTCCGCTGACCGTGTAGGCATCGTCAACCTTGATGGCCGTCATCTCCTGCGAGTCCTTGGTGAATCCACTGCCTTCGGGGATATGGAAGCCCGCCGCCGTGACGACCAGGCGGTGTGTCGTCGCCAGCATGAGCCGCACACTCTGTCGGTGATTCGTCGCCGACGGCGAGGCGTAGATCAGCAGGTTGCCGTCGGGGAACCTGGTGCAGGTGACCTGCGCGGCCAGGGTGTGGACGTCGCCGTCGATCACGATCTTCACGTCGGACAGACCGACCCCCGAAGTACATCCCGTCAACAGTGCGATCGCAGCCGTCGACGCCGCGATACCAGCCCGGGCACGCATCTGTGCAGTATGAACCGGCTGTAGCGCGGGAGCGACCCATACGCGGGACGACAGAATTAGGTAGCCGACTACGCTACGCAGCCCTGCTGCCCCGCACGACACTTGACGGATGAGCGTGCAAGGCATGCAGGGCAGCGACGCCAGGGACGGGAACCGGCTGGCACCGGAGTACCTGGCGCACTGGGTGGTCAAGACCGCGCGCAGCGACGAGGTAATCGCTTGGTATGGGACGGTATTCGGCGCCCGCATCGTTCACGAAGATTCGAAGATCGCCTTCTCGACGTGGGACGAGGAAAGCCGTCGCCTTGCTCTGGTCAAGGTCCCAGGGAGCCGGTACCCGCCCCGGCGCCAAGGTTCGGCGTGCGCTGACCTGGAAGACGCTGTGAGGGGGCGGACATGAAAATCGGCAACGCGATGATCAGGCTGACGGGTGCGGTCGGCGTACTGGTGGCCGGCGTGTTCGCGTCGGCGACAGGCTGCGCCGACCCGTCTCCAGCGCCCCCGGCCGCCGGCAGCCCGGTCACGCTGCAGGACTTGCTGTCCGCACCGGTACCGGCGCTGTGCCAGCACGATCCGGGCAACCTGGTGAACGGGGAACTCCCGCCGCAAGATTCACATCCCGGTTCGGTGAGGATCGCCCAGAGAAACGACGAGCCGGACCGGAGCTACAAGGTCGCGTTCGGCAACCTCACCGGCGGCGCCAACGCCGATGCCGCGATGGTGACCGACTGCAGCGCCGGCGGGGTGCCCTGGCCAGAGACCGTGCAGCTCTACACGGCCGGGCCGACGCTGTTGGGTGGGGTGAACCTGGGCGACCTCACGCACAGCCGCGAGGTCGTGACCGACCTGTCGATCAGTGATGGTGTCGCGCACGTGAACTGGCTGGCCAGCGGTCCCGACGATGGCGAATGCTGTCCCACCATGAAGATGACTGCCGACCTGAGGTGGGACGGCTCCGCCGTGAGCGCCCAGAACGTCCGCAGACTCAACTGAGCGCAGCGCTGTCAGAGCTTGCCGGCCGCGAAATCGGCTGCCTGAGCAACTTTTCCGGACTGCACGTAGGACACGTGGGCACCCATGTCCCAGCCGCCTTCCCAGCAGATCGGGTCGCCCTCGTTGCACTGGGCGATGGAGTTGGCCGTGTACTGCGGTGCCAGCATCGGCAGCGTCTGCCCGGCGGCCAGAAGTCCCGAGAAACTGGTGAGGGGTGTACCGAACAGTGCGGTGGCCGCGACATGGTCAGCGACCTGAGGAGACGCCTCGTTGGTGGCCTTTTCGATGACCGCCGCGCCCTGTGAGTAGCCGCCGAGCACCATCTTCGTATTCGGGCAGCCGGCCGCGACGGACTCGATGAGGGACCGCGCCGCGTCAGTGCCGGCCGGGGTGCTGACGTTGAAGTCATTGGTCGCCGGGTAATCGACCGGGGTCCCGTCGACGGTGCGCGGAGCCACCCGGGCCCGCAGGTCGTCGACGAACGGACCGCCGACACTGCCCAGGCCGGGTGGCTCATTGGTGCCGCGGGCGAACACCACCTGAACATCGGGGCACGGCGCCGCCGCGGCCGGCGCGGCGGTGGCAGTCGGGACAGCTGCGGCGAATGCCGCCAAGGCCAAGATCAAAGCAGGCTTGCTGGTCATACCGATCGATCGTAGGACCGCGGACGCGGTTCCCCCGATCGGTGGACCCACAATTCCGCCGATTCATAGCCTGACCAGCGGACAGACGCGGCGACTCCCAGACGGGATGGTGTTTTCAACACACCAACACCGACCGAGGGGAACACAACATGACCACCAACACCACCAACCGCATCGGCTTCTTCCGCCGCGCCGCACTCATCGCCGCCGCGGCGGCCGTGCCGGCAATGGGACTCGCCGTCGCGCCGACCGCCGGCGCGCAGGCCGCCGAGTTCGGACCGTGCGGAAACGTGCACGACAACGTCGATCTCTGGAAGGACGTCAAATTCGCCACGCCGAAGCACAAGGACGGCGCGATCGACGTCGTATTCCCCGGCGGGGACAAGTCCCGCGGCTACGCGGTCCGGCAAGGGCACCACCCCGCGCAGCTGACCGACCTGCTGGTGATCCCGACGGCCCGCGAGACCGGCATCGAATGCGACAACCTGGTGGATGCCAGTGCTCCCCACTACTTCAAGGACGCCTTCGAGCAGGTCAGCATTCTGCCGCCGGGCAACCAGGGCCAGGCTCCGGACTGGGCGCTTGGCATCAACTCCGCCGACAACCGCGGCCAGGATCAGCTGCACATCCACGTGACCCTGCTTGATCCCACGGCCCGCGCCGACATCGACCAGGCCGTCAAGAACCACAAGGTCACCAGGGATGAGAAGGCCTGGAAGACCTCGGTGATCGGGGTGCGTGGGCACACCCAGGCGGGACCGATCGAGAAGAGCGCCCGCGGCTACCGGGCCTGGAACACCGACAACATCGACCAGAACTTCTTCGCCGCGCTGAACACCCAGATCGTCGCGCCGATCAAGAAGCAGGACCCCAGCTTCGGGATGGGCAACGAGACCCTGCTGATCACCAAGAACCACCAGGGCCCCGGGTTCATCGTGCTCGCCAGCGACGAGAAGTCCGGCATCAGCCCGGCCGGCGTCAACAACATCGAGCGGCTGCTCGACAAGGGCTAGACCTGTCTGCAAGCCCAACGGCCACCCGGGTTCGGGTGGCCGTTGGTGTGTTCGGTGCCGAGTCGGCTGCCGAGAAACCAGGCCAGAAGAAGTCGGAGGCCGGCGCCGACGACGACTGAGGATCCATACCGCGCGGAATCTGGAGTCAAGGTATTCGCACTATTCGCGGCTATTGAGAGTCTCTTTGATCTTGGCGATGGCGAATCCCCAGCCCTGTTCGACGGTTGGCTTGGGCGGCACCGATATCTCGTCGGGGTTGGTCCGGATGTCCAACAGTGCCGGGCCTTGGTGGGCCAGCGCGGTGGCGACTGCCGAGGCGACGTCGTCCGGGGAGGTGACGAGCTGAGCATGCAGCCCCATCGCGGTGGCGACGGCCGCGATGTCGGGGTTGTCCAGCTGAGTGCCGTACTCGGGCAACCCGCTCTGTTCCTGTTCGAGTTTCACCATGCCCAGTCGGTTGTTGTTGAAGACCACGAACGTCACGGGCAGCTCGTAGGTGACCGCTGTCCGCAGGTCGCCCAACAGCATCATCAGTCCGCCGTCTCCACAGAACGCGATGACCTGACGCTGCCGGTCCAGCGCCGAAGCGCCCAGAGCCTGGGGCATCGCGTTTGCCATCGATCCAAGGTTGAAAGACCCCAGAAGCCTTCGTCCTCGGCGCATCTCGACGAAACGGGACAGCCAGACCGCTGACATGCCTGTGTCGGTGGTGAAGATGGCATCGTCGGCGGCAGCTTCGTCGACGGCGACCGCCACCAGTTCGGGCCGGATCAACTCATCGGGGTTGTCGAGGTGCTTACGAATTCTTCCCAACAGTTTGCGGTCGTGGTCGGGTTCGGCCAGCCGACGTTGGGCCGCCCGCCACGTATCGAATTCAGCACGGTGATGATCCAGGAACTTCGTGCCCTCCCGACGCTGCAATTTCGGAAGCAGCTGGGCCAGAGTCCCTTTCGCATCACCCACCAACGCAGTGCTGACCGGCAACCGTCGGCCGATGTGTTCGGGCCTGTGGTCGAGTTGCACGACCTTCTTGTCCTGGGGCAACCAGTCCCGGTACGGGAAATCGGTGCCTACCAGCAGCAGGGTGTCGGCTTGATGCAAGGCCAGGTGGGCGGCCGGGTTGCCGATCAGCCCGGATTGGCCGATCTGGTAGGGATTCTCGCCTTCCAGTCCCTCTTTTCCTTTCATGGTGAGCACCATCGGTGCAGCCAGGGTCGAGGCGACCGACAGCACCTCCTCGCGTGCGTCACGGCCTCCGCATCCCACCAACATGGCGACGTTTCCCGGGGCGTTGAGGAGTGCGGCTGCCGCGTCGACATCGTCGGGCGCGGGGACCTGGCCGGCGCGGGGAAACGCGAAAGACGCCAGATAATCACCAGTCTCCTGATCACCGATGTCGCCGGGCACGGTGAGCACGGCGACGCCGCGCCGCGCCAGCGCTGAATTGACCGCCTGCTCCAGCAGGAACGGAAACTGGGCCGGCGCGGTGACCGTGGCGTGAAAGACCGCGACGTCGGCGAACACCGCGTCGTTGTCGATCTCCTGGAAGAAGCTGCTCCACATCTCCGAGGTGGGCACCTGGCCGCAGACAGCAAGCACTGGGGCGTGGGACTTCTTGGCGTCGTAGAGGCCGTTGAGCAGATGCAGCGAACCTGGGCCCACCGTTCCCATGCAGACACCGAGGGACCCGGTGAGTTGGGCCTGCGCGCCCGCGGCGAATGCGGCGACCTCTTCGTGTCGGACGCCGATCCATTCCACTTCGTCCTGGGTACGGATGGCATTCGTGATCGGGTTGAGCGCGTCACCGACCACGCCCCAGATCTGTCGGACCCCCAGTCCAGCGAGGGCCGATACGAGGGCGGAGGCGACGGTAGGCATGGCAGTCCTTCCAGCTGGTGTCAAATACGTTGTGTTCCAATAGGTGTGAATGAATCCGGCGCTGCGGCTTCCCAGTCCGCCCGCCAGCTCTCGGGCGGTTCGCTCAGGAGCACTTTGGCGGGAAGCCACTCGAACAGCTCGGCGTAGGAACGCTGCTCGGTCGCGGACACGCGTTTCCGCAGCAGGTGGGGTGAAAGCTGTGCCGGGTCAGCGACGCCCATCGACGCCATCAAGCGCATCGCCTGCGCCACCGTCGCACGCTGATACCGGTACACCCGTTGGCTCTTGTCGGCGACGTCGAGGGCACGTGCCCGCCGCGGGTCCTGTGTGGCCACCCCCACCGGGCAGTGGTTGGTGTGGCAGCGCTGGGACTGGATGCAGCCGGCCGCCATCATCATCGGGCGGGCGGCATTGGTGTAGTCGGCACCTTGGATCAGGCGCTTGACGATGTCGGTGCCGGTGGCCACCTTGCCGCTGGCGCCGACTCGGATGACATCACGCAGCCCGGTGCCGACGAGTGCGTTGTGCACCGTCATCAGGCCGTCGGTGAGCGGTAGGCCGACGTGGTCTTCGTATTCCAGAGGCGCGGCCGCAGTCCCGCCCTCGGCGCCGTCGACGAGGATGAAGTCCGGGGTGATGCCTTCCGCGAGCATCGCCTTGCAGATCGCCAGAATGTCGACTCGCGAGCCGACGCACAGCTTGAACCCCACCGGTTTCCCATCGGCCAGTTCGCGCAGCCGGGCGATGAATCCGATCAGTTCCCGTGGAGTGTGAAACGTCGAATGGGCTGCGGGGCTGACGCATTTCTGACCGGCAGGCACGCCGCGGTACCGGGCGATCTCCTCGCTGACCTTGGCAGCCGGCAATACTCCGCCCACGCCCGGCTTGGCACCCTGACTCAACTTGACCGAGACGCACTTGACCGCGTCATGGGCGACCTTGTCGGCGAACTGATCGGGATCGAAGGCGCCGTCGCGCGTGCGGGTACCGAAGTAGCCAGAACCGATTTCCCACACCACGTCGGCGCCGCCCAGATGATAGGGCGTCAGCCCACCTTCACCGGTGTCGTGAGCGAAACCGCCGAGTTTGGCGCCATTGTTCAACGCGCGCAATGCATTGCCCGACAGGGCACCGAAACTCATCGACGAGATGTTCATCAACGCCATGTCGTAGGGGTGCCGGCAGTCCGGCCCTCCGATGCGTACCCGGAACGGCTCCAGAGGATGGTCGATCGGCGCAGTCGAGTGCACGAGGTACTCGTAGCCCTCGACATGGATGTCACGCTCAGTGCCGTAAGACAGCTCGGCGGCGGTGCCCTTGGCCCGTTCGTATATCAGGGACCGCACGTCCCGATCGAACGGGCGTCCGTCGAAGTTGCGCTCGATGAAGTACTGCTGCAGCTCGGGGCGCAGCGTCTCCAACATGTACCGCATATGCCCCAGGACGGGATAGTTACGCAGCACAGAGTGCCGCCGCTGGAGCAGGTCATACCAACCGACCACTGCGAACAACAGCGTCACCGCGGCCAAGATCCACCAGCCCCACGACCCGACGACTGCGACCGCGGCCAGGATCGCCGCCAACACCGACAATGCCGCCACGGCGCCGAACCGGATCATTGAGGAGGCATACCCGCGGTCGGCGGATTTCAGGCGCACTCGTGTCACCGCACAGCGAACCCACAGCCGAACCGATCTCTTGGGCAACCCGGCAAGAGCACCGCCATCCGCCGGGGTCCGTGTCGATTGCACCCTCGATGACCTCACCGGAATTGAGTCCGATCCACAGCCGAACTTCGCTTCCGTGTCACGCGGCAAAATTGACGACTCTGTGAAATACTCCTCTGGACTTGACGATCCGGCGGGGGGCGGCGGCATGGCGAATTCGGTGAGATGCCAAGTGGTGACGGCAATGTTGAGCATGGGCGCGCTCGCGTCAGCAGGTTTGTTGGTCGCGGATCCACCGGACCGGTCCGGGGCTTCACCAGCCGTCCGACCCAGCGCGTCAACACCCTCGGCGTCCCCCAGGTGGACACTATTGGCCACCCCAAGTTCGTTCGCAGCTTCCGGCAGCGTCGTTCAGCTGGCCGGTTCGGGAATCTCGGCCACCCAGGTTCCGGGCGGCACGATGCTGAGCTTCTCCCCGCCGGTTGGCCGCACCACCTCACCTCGACATTCACCGGGCCCGGGGGCACAGCCGAGCGTCACAGCAAGGGGCGCAAATACTTTCGTGACAACTGGCGGCGGCGGACCCGCCGTGAGTGCCGTGCTGGCGACGCCGAGCGGGGCGACCGTCGTGACCGCGAACTCACTGGCCGACCTGCCCGGGCAGATCGCGGGGGTACTCGGAGACATCGGCGGCAACATCCCGGTGGTGTCGATCTTCATCCGCAATGGCACCGAGGACAATCCCAATGCCGGCCTGCTCATCGGCAACGGGTACAGCTTCGACGTGACCGAAGCTCCGGACAAGCTCGGCCGCGACGGCGGCAATGGCGGGCTGTTGCTGGGCAACGGTGGTAACGGCGAAGGCGCCGGGTCGGCCATTGTGCCGGGCGGCAGCGACGGCATTGTCGGCGGTCGTGGTGGTAACGCCGGCTTGCTCGGCAACGGCGGCGACGGCGGAAACTCGGGCATCACCGTCCGACTGACGGGTGCCGTCACCGGTGCGGCGGGCGCCTCGGGGGGTGACGGCGGGGCGTTCGGTCACGGCGGCCGCGGCGGTCGCGGCGGATACGCGTACGCCTACACCGGTGCTGATGCGACGGGCGGTGACGGCGGTGTCGGCGGCGCGGGCGGTTGGTTGTCCGGGTCAGGCGGCGACGGCGGCGACGGCGGAGGCAGCAATGCCGTCGACAATGGTGTCGGAGTGGCGGCCGGCGGGCGTGGCGGTCGGGGCGGGGACGCCGGGTTGACCGGGACGGGCGGGCGCGGCGGCACTGGCGGCGAATCCATTTCGGGCTACGAGACGGAGTCCCGGGCCGGTGACGGCGGCGACGGAGGTTTGGGTGGCGTGCTGACCGGGTCGGGAGGGGGCGGCGGCAACGGCGGCAAATCCTTCTTCGGGAAGGACCCCTCCCGCGGAGGCACCGGCGGCCGCGGCGGGGATGCGCGCGGCCGCGGCGCCGGCGGCGCCGGCGGCAATGGAGGGTCCGGTGACTACGACGGCGGTACCGGCGGCGAGGGTGGCAGCGGAGGCGCGCTGGGCGGTGACGGCGGCCGGGGTGGACTGGGCGGCAATACCTCGAACAGCCAGTCCGGTCACTACGGCGGTAAGGGCGGCAAGGGCGGCCGAGCCGGCACCGGAGGTCGCGGTGGTGACGGCGGCACCGGCGGATCAGGTGCCTACGGCGGCGACGGCGGCGACGGTGGGCCCGGCGATCCAGGCGGTACCGGAGGCGCCGGCGGCCGCGGCGCCCAGAAAGATGGCGAGCACGGCAAGAACGGCTGACGCGAGACGAGGCGCGGACGAGGCCCAATAGCCCCGTCGCGGGCCACATCCGCCCGGTCAGCGCCCGGCATCCGCAATTGTCAACAGCAGCGCTGCCTCGTCGTAGGGAAACCCTCGGTAGAGCGGCCGGGAACTGGGTGTCACGAGGGCCGCGCCTTCGGCCTTGCTCACCACCCGTGCGTTGGTGAGCGCGACAACCCGCCCCCGCTTGCGCAGCAACGTCGGCCCGCCGGCCAGTACGTTCTTCAACCAATCCGTCTGCTGGCCGTAGCCGACGAGGATGGCGTAGCCGTCGTGAGTCTTGAATACCAAAAGGGGCGTTCGATACCGTTTGCCCGACTTCCGTCCGACATGCTCCAGCGTCCCGAGGCTCGGAAGCCATGGCGTGATCGCGCGAGCCAGCGGATTGGTCACATGCTTGTTGAAATGTGCGATTCGTCGAGGGACGCGCATTCTCGGAGTCTAGGTGTTGATCCAGGTCGGTGACCGGCCACGGCTCGGTCGACTTGCCGTTTACACAGGGCGTTCAATCCGCAACGACGTCGGTGCCCCCAGTCGGACTCGGACCGATTTCGCCGCCTGGAAAGCGTGACTGCAGCGGCCTTATGCTCCCACGTAGTTCACCGGGGCAAGGTGGTTAGGCCCAAAGATTGAGCGGCCAGACTTTCCGTGGGCTAAGCACCAATATCTGCACCGATGAAATCCCAAGAAACAGAAGCACACCGGCCCAAAACGCATAGAGGCTGAGACTACGCCGACGACGCAACGCTACGGCCGCTCCGGCTGCGGCAAAAATGAAAGCGACGACAAATGCTGTGTTGACGCCTAACGAGTAGAGAGCCGCGCCAAGGATGACAGCGAACACGGCGTATGTAGCGGCACCCGCGAAAACGCCGAGGACCAGGCAACCTGCAATCGTCAACGCGCGCTTCATCTTTGCCCTGTATGCCCATTTCGGCATTATTTGTATCCGTGTGGTGGAACTTCAGCGAAGGGACGCGAGCGCCGCGTGGAGCGGTTACCGCAGCTCATACGTGCGCGACGAGATTGTGAAGCCATGCTCGTGTGGCGTGCCACTGTTCGCAGTGCATGTCAACTCGTCCGGTTCTGTGGCGGTGCATTCTATGTTGAGAATTTGGATGGTTCCGCCAATCGGCAAGGGCGGGACGAAGTCAACGATCCGTGTATCTAGCACGGCGAAGTGACTCCCCTGACTCGGATTGGGGTCCAGGACAATCGAATTTGGCCGTAGCCCATTCACCAAAGGCGCATCTTGCGGCAACTCACCCTGGCAGACAACATCTTTGATCTTGTCGGAAGGGTCAAGGGTAATCTGGCACCATACGTTCCTACTGGGCGGAGCGACGGAGAACGCTTTCCCGCTTACGCCAGGAGCGTTTGGAGGGAGCTGGTAGATGCGGTTGTCAACGACGTTGCTTAGATTGCGTTCCATAATGGATACCAGCCTAATTTCGGTACCATCTTTCTGGCACTTAACTCTGTAACCAGTCAGGACGGCGGAGTCCCGCGGTACTGTACACATCCAGCCATCGCCTACCGAGAACTCGGCTCCGGTTTGTGGATCAGCGCCGGAAGCCCTAGCGATAATCGAAGTTGCATCGCCACAATTAATCAATCCTCTGTTGACGACGATTTTCGATTCAGCCACATCAACTTTGCTTCCGTTACTCGGGTGCGCGGAAAAAGAACCGCAATCGTCGCCAGTCGACACTGTTGCGTTCGGGTCCTTTGGCGGCGGCAGGTGTGTCCACGGATTACCGTCCGTAGGGCGCGTACTCAATGCCCAGGTTAGGACCACAGCTGCGGCAACAAGGGCCGCAGAGACAGGAAGCCAAATGTGCCACGGCCGAACTTTTCCCGTGCTCACGGCCTACCTGCCCTCGACAAACGCGGTTACTCCGTGGTGCGAGAGCGCATCGGATAGATTCAACCAAGCACGCCCTGGTGTCGAAGGATCAATTTGAACGACGGGGATACCTGAATCACCTTTAGCTGCATTGTATTGCCATGGATTGACTATCTCCGCCCAAACCGTGCCGTCCGGATCACGATGAGCACTGCTAATGGCATAAACGTGCGATGCGGCAAGTCCATCTCGATGAGGATCGACACCAAATGGCGTGGCAGACATTGATGTGCCCATGACGACCGGAGTTCCTGAGTTCAAAGCGTCCATCAAGTCATTCTCATCGCGACCCCCACCGAGGAACCAAGTGTATGAAGTCTTTCCCGTGAGTTGTTCAAGTCCGGCACCAGGAGTGTCCCCTCCTCCCATCAACTCAAGCCCCTGCGCGACGTTCCCGCCACCACGCGTCTTTGCCGCCGCCGCCTCCAGCACCGCAGGCCACAGCACCTTTTGACCTGCATGATGTTTCAGTACTTCGTCAAGATCCTTTTCAGTAATCGGATAGTTTACGATCGGGTTTCCGTAACGGTCTCGCATTCCTGACACATAGTACTTATCGCCCAACTTGTAAATCATGTCTTTGAGGCGTTCCGGATCCTTATCCGCTACAGCGATCAGCGCCGCCTCAAAATAGCAATCTCCAATGTCTCGTTGCATGACATCGCCTGGATGCGGATTCCCATCCGAGCCAAACATCGGAAGCTCATCGCCTTCAAATGTCGTGTTGTCTACAAACTGGACAGAGTGCCGCTTGCCAGGGGCTTCGTTCTCGCCTGGGAGTCGGATCGCTTCGAGTTCTGCGGCTTTCGCTTGCAAGCGTTGTTTGAGGAACATATCGGTCTGCAAGAGCCGATCGGCATGCCAGCGGATGTCTTCTGCGTGCTCCGCAGCGGCACGGAGGCAGTTAGCCAGTTCGAACACATCCACTCGGCGGGTGTCCGTAAGCAAGAGATTCTCGCCCACTTTGAACCCGTCATTCTCAGCGGCAGCAATCACGGCAATCGTTTCACGTCGGCCTGCGTCAATCGCGGTGGCGCCTTCTTCAGCGAAACTGGCGGCTTCGCGCAACACATAACCCTGATCGCTGACCAAACGGCATGCGGTGGTGGCGTTCTCCATAGCGGCGTCCCTGGCGTCACCTTCCCAGGTGGTGCCACCTGGAGACGAGACGTTGCTGCAGTGCTGTTCGAACGCTGCTTCGGATTCGGCCGCAGCCTGCTTCCACGCTGCAGCCGCACGCGTCAACGCTGCCGTGTCGCGGGTTTCAATCTCGGAGCGGGTCAACTCGCGCCCAGCGGAACTATCAGGCACCGCCAGCTACACCGTGACGGTGAGAGCTCGGCCACCCTCGGCGTCGATATCGGCGTATTGGGTTCCAGCCACTGACATCCCGTTGGCCTGACCCGTGATCCAATTGGATTGGCGGACCCGAACCTCAGCCAAAGCTGTGTTGAGCAGGTCGATGCCCGCACTGCTCGGCCAAGCATCTGATGGAGCAGCGCATGTCGTGCCGTCTAGAGCTGCCGCAGCGGCATCGCTGCCGGCGGCGGCACACCGCAGCCCCTCGCTATCGACAGTCAGTTCGTTTGCCACAGCTATCCCCCATCCTGATGGAACCCCGTGCCGTACATTACCCATCCGCCCTCAAGAGATGTCCAACTGGTTTGGACAGCGGCATCCGCCGTGCCTTCTGGCGACCGATCCGGACGGTATGGCGACGTGGCCGGCCAGCAGGGCTGTCACACACCCCGAGCAGCCGCCCGAAAACTATTCTGAACTGCACCGATATCGGTGCCCCCAGTCGGACTCGAACCGACACTTGGCGGATTTTAAGTCCGCAATTTTGATAGAATCGTGGGAGGCCGGTGATTTAAATCCGCTGGTAGACAGTGGTTTTGATACCTACCGAATGCAGTACGTATGCAGTACGTTGTGTGCAGTGGTGTACACGATGAAGGGGGTTCTGTGGCATTCAAGTCGAGCAAGAAGAAACCGCCCCGCGCCAAAGGTGAGGGGTCGATCTTCCAACGCAAAGACGGCATGTGGGTTGGCAGTGTCGAGGTCGGCTACGACGAGAATGGGAAGCGGCGACAGAAACGCGTCTACGCCAAGGACTACCGGGCGCTGGTCGCGAAACTGGATGAACTGAAATCCGACACCCTCGATGGCCTCAATTTGGACCGCAGCATCACAGTGACGAAGTGGCTGGACTACTGGCTCCCCAACGTCCACCGAGAACGGATCCGCCCCACCACCTTCCGTGACTACGGGTACACCGTGAACAACATCTGCACGGCTGTCGGACACAAGAAGTTGGTCGAACTCACGCCGGCGGACGTGCGACGGATGCACACGCTCATCGGGAAGGGTGAGCGGCGCGCACAGAAAGCGCACGTCGTACTCCACAAGGCGCTAAAGGACGCTGTCGCAGAGGGTCTCATCAAGCGCAACGTCGTTGACGCCGTTGACTCCCCCGAGGTCCGCAGGAGTGAGCGCGAATCACTGCCCGTCAGCGATGTGCAGAAGATCCTCGCCTACGCCACCGAGCATCGCAATCAGATGGAGACCACCCGCTGGCTGTTCGCGTTCCTCACCGGAACCCGCCAAGGCGAGACCCTCGGACTCACATGGGATCGCGTGAACATCGAAGATGGCGCCATTGACATCACCTGGCAGCTGCAGCAGCTCAAACGCGCCCACGGCTGCGGAGAGAAATCGGGCGACACGTGGCCATGTGGGCGAAAGCACGGCGGACACTGCACTAACCCCAAGTGGGACATGCCAATCGCATTCGAGTACCAACCGCTGCACGCATCCCTAGCGCTCACTCGTCCGAAGTCGGAAGCGGGCAAACGGTGGATACCGATCATCGCTCCGCTGCAGAAAGCCCTAGCAGAATTGCACGCCGCAGACGTCGGGCTGAACCCGCACAATCTGGTATTCCATCGAGCTGACGGCGCTCCAGTCATCCCGGGCGATGACAGCCAGGCGTGGCATTCGCTACTACGTGACGCCGGGATCATCGGGCCGAAGGCGACGTTGCCGCTCCACACCACCCGGCATACGGCGGCGACAGTGTTGCGCGCGGCGGGCGCCGACGAGCAGACGAGGATGGAGATCCTGGGACACAACTCCCCCGAGGTGACCCGTATCTACGCCCACGCTGACCAGGCCAAGAACTCCACAATGATGGACGCGCTTTCGGTGCTCGTTCCCACGAAAGAATTGACGTGAGTGAATACCATCAGCGCATGGGGGATGACGCCGAGACAGGCGTGGGCTCGCGGGCATTGATCAGATCGAGTGAAATCGCACCCAGCTGTAGCGGCGAGACTTACACTGCTGTTCTTCGTAGACATTCGCCACAGGCGTAGTTGGACCTGATCAGGAAAGGATATCGTTGAGTCATGAGCATCATCGATCTGATCAGCACAGCGGGTCGGTCGATCAACCGCAAGGCATTCCTAATCGGGGTGGGGTCGTTGATCGACCTGAACGGCGTGGCCACCTACGAGGCGATGCAGGACCTGATGCCGGATCCGAAGCTGCGTCCGCTGCAGGATCTCTACTCGGATACCAACAGGACCCTGTCTCTCCCGAAGTAGCGCAGATAGCCGCGCTGGTACTCGCTCAAATCAGCCAACACCAGCACTTTCACCTGGCGCCGAGCCCGGACGCTGACCAACTCGCGGAACTCAAATCCAAGGTTCCAGAGGCTTACGAGCTGTGGATAGATACCACACGGAAGCGCAACGAGCACGAGCTATGGCAATCGAAGAAAGCCACACGCCAGCCCTACCTGCTGGCTTCGCTCGGTCAGTGGCTTGGCCTGGTCGCCGTCTTGGGTGTGCTGGTCGTCGCCGGTATCGCGGTGTACCTGGATCATGCCTGGGTCGGCGCCGTCCTGGGTGTGATCGATGTGATCGGTCTGGCTGCGGTGTTCAACGGCAACCAGGGGCGACGTCGACAGAAGGACTCCGACAAGGGCGAGGAGTAACGCACCCTTGAACGCAAAAGGACGCCCCATCCCGTTGAGAGGTCGGGATGGGGCGTCTCTTGACTTGCCAGTCGAGATCGATCGTATCGCTACATCATGACCACAGCGGTCAGCAATATCGCGCACATGCCGATGACGACCGCGACGTAGATGGTGCGGTGAACCTCTAGCTGAGGATCGGTCATAGCGGGTCGGCCCCGGGGTGTTCGCGCCGGATGAACGCGTTGAGCCGGCGCACCAGATCAGTATGTTCTTGCTGGGCCACCCGGTCGGCGCCACGTAGGTCCCCAACGTCGTCACGGATACCGCCAATGTCGGCACGAATGTCCCCGATGTTGCGGCCCTGGTCGATCTGCCGGGACCGCATCTCACTGACCTGGCCGTGTAGCGCGTTCTGTTTCTGCTCGATGCGGTCGAGCTGCTCGCGCATGTTCTCCTCTTCGGGGTGATCGTTCACGGTTTGTCGGTGAACGTCGTTGAGCATTTTGCGGTCACCTTTCCACCGCTCCCGGCCTCGCTTCTGGCCGCGGACGGTGATCACGCCGACGATGATGACGCCGATAGCGGCGATGATCGACGGGGTGATGGTGATCAGCATGCCCAGTAGGTCGATTCCGTCGCTCGGGTCGAATTGGTCGGCGGCGGCATTGAGGACCTCGGCCAGGGTCACAGCGTTCCGTCTTTGCGCTGCTTGGCTAGGTTCACCCCGGCAGTTCCGGTGGAGATCGCGCCGACGGCAGAGAACAGGCCGAGCCACAACGGAACCTTGTCCGCCTCAACAACGCCGTAGCCGACAGCGAATGCCAGCAGCGCAGTCGCCACCGAATACAGGTACAAGCGGGCTTTCGTGCTGGCAATGACAGCTATCAGCTTGTCGAACATTGGGGTCAACCTTTCGTATTGCGGTAGGCGAGGATTGCGGCGAGGGCGATGGCGCCGGCGCTGTAGAGGCAGCCGAACGCCATGACGACGTACATCAGGCGGCGACACCGCGCATCCACTCCACGTCCCCAGGTGTGGCGAACGTGGAGTAGTGCGGGTTCGGGTTGGCGGCGAGGAACATGATCGCGTCGAAAGCTGCCTTGACCGCGGCGAATCCCTCACCGACCGGGTTGCCGAACAGTGCGAGCACGCGGGAGAACAGCGACAACGGTCCGCCCACCCAGGAGTTCTCTGTGATGATCTTGGCGATGGCCGTCTGATCCTTGCCGGCAGAGTCGTCACCGACCTCGGCGAACATGTCGTCGTCGTTGGCGTTCTCAGCCCACCTGTCCCCGATACCCTCAGCGTTGGCGTCGAACAGGCGGTCCATGATGCCGTGCGTCCCGAGGTCGGGCGGGCTCTGCGCCCACGCACACACCGCGTCCTTGGCCCGACGCGGGTTGCCGAACATCAGGCCGCGGCGGAAAGTCTTCAGCCGGTAATGCAACGGCGCGTTCGGATGGCTGGGCATGAGGCGTCTTCTCCTGAGCGAATACAGCGCCCAGGAGTGTGGCCTGGCGGACCGACAAGCCGGGGCGACCAGGCAAACTTCCTCTAGCATTGCTGCCATGGCAGGAGTAAACTGGTGCCATGGCAATTGGCTCGGCGGCAAAAGTGCGCAAGACTCGGTGCAAAACCGATTCCGAACTGGTGTTCCTCGACTACGGCAACGGTTTCGTTGAGGCCGCGCTTGAGGTTCCCGGCGACATTCCGATCACCATCGCGAAGGCGTCAATCCCGGAAGGCCGGCGCCGCGGCCATTGGATCGTGGTGGTTGACAAGGACTATTCCGACCCGATCGGAACGAAGGCTGCCGCGATGGAGCTGTTGGATGTTCTCGCGGCCGAAGCTCGCCCACGCGTGGAGCAATCCGAAAGGGACTTCCGCGAGCGTTGGCCGGTGGCACACGAAGGATTCGCGGTCTTCAAGCGTGAGGCGATGGGGCTCAAGGCCTCGTGACGGCAGAACCTGAGGGCGATACCCCCAACCGAACCGTTCGTATCCCCACCATCGAGTGGAACGCCGGATTGCGCGCCGCAGCCGAGAATGGCGAGAAGCTACCCGCGGTCATCCGGCGCGGAATCGCCTCGTATGTGGCCCAGACCGACGACGACTACCGCACCGAATACCGGGCGACATCGGTAGCCGACTCCCAGCTCGTTGTCATGGGCATCTCCGGCGAACTGGCCAGTGTTCGGCGCCAGTTCCCCGCCAAACACTGGCACCTGGAGTCATGCCGCCGATCGACCTACCAGCCCGTCAAATGACCCCAATCCGACACGCACAACGGCAGGAGTTCCCCATGAGCGCGACACCGATCACCATCACCGCCGAGATCCTCCCGGGAAAACAGGATCCATCGGCCGAAGCCCACTTCGCCAACGGTCAACGTGCGAGCCAGTACGCCCGGATGCTGGTCGACAGCGGCGACTACACAGGGGTCTATCTGGACGACGGCGTAACCAAGTGGCCTATCCGGCCGTCCGCGTAACCAATCTAGTCCACTCGCCGCGGAAGGAAATACGCGTGTCAACTGGCATGCCAGACCAGAGCTGGACGAGTGAATCAGTTGACGGCGAGGTATTAGTCCATCTCGCTCGACTCGCGATGACTGGCGACGAATCAGACATCGTGATGTACATCCGACGGCAAGCGCGCCGTCACCGCGTCAGTTGTCCGCGGACATCGCAAGCCCTCAATGCACTCGTGAGCGATGCGCCTGCTCCGAGTGCGCTGCGCTCGCGAGAGCCACGGGTATCCGTCCCGCACTGCATGATCTGCGGACGAAAGAACTGCTACCACATGGGGTGCGGACTGTGACCGGAACTAGCAGCGCATCGGTGTAACTCCGTGTAACCAACGTGGTGGAACACCACAGCTAGCCCAGTAGGTCAGCCAGTCGACGACAGTCACTGGGTCACGACCCCGGTCTTGCCGCGGTCCTCGCTGCCGGTGATGTGGTCGCGCAGCTCGGCCAACGTCTCCACCACCGTCTGACCGCCGAGGCAGTTCCACCTGTAGGTGAGCTGGTCATCGGCCGGCCCAACGACAACGGGCTTCGGCTCAGCAGGCGGGGTAACTTCCGGATGTTCACCGGGGAACTCGAATCCGTCGATGTCCTTCTGGATCTCGCCGCGGAACCAGTCCATGTCGAGGTTGCCCGGATCCCATTTGAACTGGCGTTGACCGGCGGGCCCGAAGCGTGCCCATTCACGGTGGGAGATGTTGTGCGACACGGGGACGCCGAGGTGCTTGGTGAGCGCGGCGCCGACGTCGCGCATGGAGATAATCTGCGCGTCGGGCCACGGCTCGCGGCTAGCGGTCGCCTCAGTCAATGAGGTGTCGCGGGGCCAGGCGCATTCGATGCCGATGGTGTAGGCGTTGGCTCCATCGGTGGGCAGACCGGGCCACGATCCGGCGCCAGCATGGTTGCACGGGCCGACAGCGACAATGGTCACGATGCCATCAGGTGCGATGTGAATCTGCGCGAGCGGCCCGGACAAGTCAGGGCGTCCGACGCTGATGGATTTGGGCTTCTCCGCTGCGTTTCCGGTGTGGTGCCAGATGACGCCCCAGATGTTGCCCATAGTTCCGCCGACACCGTCGGACTCCCATCCGGGCAGAGTCTTGAGCCTGTCCCCCAGTGCGGGTCGGAGTACGTCTTCGAGCCAGACGGGATCGCCTGATACGCCCACGGTGGTTCCTCCTGAGAGTCGGTCGTAGTAGCTCTGCGCTTCGGCCATGCGCTGCGCGTAGCGGTCGGGGAATGCGGACTTCTGGATCTGCTGCGCGATCGCGCCAGCCGCGGCGTCCGTGGTGTTCTGGTACGGGAGTTTGGCGAGCCGGTCGTAGAACAGGCCGGCGCTCTTGGTGGGGTCCTGGCAGACGTCGACCGGGCCCCACCACCAGCCGTTGCCCATGATCACCTGCTGCTGCAGGGGGCCGACGCTCATACCGTCGGAGCCGACAGCGTCATGCGGGAGGTCTAGAGAGCCGGGGACTTTCGCGTTCGCGTACACCGTGAGGTTCGACTCCACGAGGCCGGTAGCAATGCAGATGACGATGCCGCGCGGGGCGATGCCACGACGTTCACCTTCGTCTACGAATTCCTGGGCCACCTGATCTTTCGTGCGGTACATCAGGGCAGCCACTTCCGCAGGATCTCGGACAGGTCGATAACGTTGGACAGGCCGGGAATGTCGGGGTCGGCGTCGACGATGTTCTTGGCGACGCTCTCCGCGAGCTCAACAGCTTCCGGGAGGTTGGCGACGTTGGGCAGTGCATCCAACGCGGCCTTGATGATGCCGGATCCGAATGTTGGGAACAGTGCGATCAGATCGGGCAGGATCTCGGCCTTGATCTTGTCGAGAGCTTCGGCGCCGAGCTTCTGGATCTCGGGGTCCTTGGCGGCGGTGATGATCAGTTTGATGATGAAGTCCTGGAGCACGGCTGGTCCTTTCACGACGAAGCCCCGCACACCTGATGGGTGGCGGGGCGAAATTTGGAGGTGAGTCGAAGGCTTGTATTTGATCTAGGTGGCGGCCTGGAGCATTTAGATGTGGTGGATGGTGTCGCTGTCGCGGATCGTGTCGAAGATCGGGTGGCCCACGTAGAACGCCCACATAAGGAGCGCGGAGAGGCTGAGACCAGCCAGTGTGCCGGCGGCCAGGGCGCGGGTCATGACGCCAGCGGTGTGAAGCCGATGGAGTTGGAGCTGATGCGGATGATGTCGCCCGACACGCCGCCTTTGGACACCGATGCCTGTGCGGAGTAGAGGAAGTTGCCCGACGTTGAGGCGTCCCAGAAGCTCACGCCGGTGATGGTTTCCGATGCACCGAGGGTGTGTTCGGGGGTGTTGGACATGGCGATGGATCCGGATGCGGCGGCGTTCCATGCGCAGGCGTAGCGGGTGGTGACGGAGCTGCCGTTGCTGGTGCCCGCGGCGCCGGGGTCGCCGGTGTGCATCCGCGCGTAGACGGTGGCAGGCGGGGTGTAGGTGGTGTTGCGGAATGCGTGGTCCAACAGCTTGTTGGCGAGGTATGTGCTGATGCCGTAGGCCATGACGATCTCCTGGTTTGGTTGGTTACTGGTAGGCGTAGAACCACACTTGGCCGCGTGCTCCGGCGTTTCCGTTGGAGAAGGCGTTGCCGCCCCTTCCGCCCGCACCGGGGACGTTGGCGGTGGTTCCGGTAGAGGTGGCGCCGCCTGCGTAGGTTTGGCTGTTCAGGGAGACGTCTTTGCCGCTGTTGGCGTTGCCGGATGTGACGGCGTCACCGTTCTGGGTGCCTGATCCGCCGCGGCCGGTGCCTCCGGTGCCGGTGATGGTGTTGCCGTTGATGGTGGCGGTGCTGTTGCCGCCGTTGCCTCCCTTGCCCGCGCCTGTACCGGCCGATCCGCCTGCGCCGACAGTGCCGGTGATGGCGGTTTCGGTATAGGAGAAGTCGACGCCGCGTTGCAGTGTGTCCCAGGCGAATGCTCCGGCGTCGCCGCCTTGGGCTGGGGTGAACGCGAAAGATGCGCCGCCGCCCCCACCGCCGCCTCCGAGGACGATGCGGTCGACGAATTGGCAGTTGCGGGGGAAGTTGTAGGTGTATGCGCCGGTGGTGGTGAAGCTTGCGGCTGCAGGTAGGCCGGTGGTGGGGAATCCGAGGGTTGTGGCGCGGGTGGCGCTGATGGCGGTTGACAGTGCGATCTGCGCGAGCCGATCCAGGGTGTTGGCCCGATTCACGGTCAGCGTTTGGGCTGGGGCCAGTGTCGCGAGCCTGTCGAATCCGAGGCTGCGAACGGCGGTGAGGGTTTGCAGGGTGTCAAGGTTCGCCACACGACTGAGACCCAGCGTCTGGGCAACGGTCAATGTTTGGGCGAGGTCGATATCGTTCAGCTTCCCCAGGGACAGTGCGCGTTGCGCAGTGACGGATGCCGTGGAGTTGATCTGATATTTGCCTTGCAAGGCGACGTTGCGTGCGGCTGTGACCTGCTGACTTATCGCGATTTGCAAGATCGCTAGCAGGGACAGGTTGCGGGCCACAGTGACGGACCGGACAACCCCGAGCCCCTTTAAGGCTTGCAGTTCGAGGTTGGTGACGCATTCGACGGTGAGGTTGACTGGACCGAGAGTGAGCAGCACCGCCCACTCCTGGCTGCTCGTGCGTGGCGGGATGGTGGGGTCGGTGGTCCAGCCTGGTTTCGCGATGGGTGCGGGTGGGGTGGTGGACCAGGACACGATTCACCCCCGTCAAATTTTGGTGGTTCTCTAGACCCCGCCAGCGGCGGATGGCACAATCCCGAGAGGGGAAAATGCGTCACTGGGGGATGCAAATGGTGCGTAAATCGGCTGGCTGTGAGGTCGCTGACTGCGACGGCTCACACATCGCTGCGGGCGTGTGTCACAACGGCGACGGGCCACACAAGGCCAAGGGGCTGTGTAAGTCCTGCTATCAGCGCGCGCACCGTGTCTGCAGTCAGCGGACGTTGCCGAAGTTCCACACCTTGACGCCGGATGACGTCAGGGAGATCCGAGACCTGTACGCAACCCGGCAGTACAGCCAAGTCGAGCTGGGCAGAAAGTTCGGGGTCTCCGGTAAAGCGGTCTCAGAGCTCGTGAACCGGAAGACCTGGCAGCACGTGGCATGACGAAGGCCCCCGGTTTCCCGAGGGCCTTGCGTGCATTTTGGATTTAGCGCTGGTCAAACCAGTCGTAGATGTTCTGGATGCCCTGTTCGCGGCGTTGCTCGAAGTAGCGGTCCATAGTGCGCTTCTTGGCGGCCCGCCAATCCCCGGCGGGGTGGCCAGCGAGCTTTTTCTGGACCGGCACGCGCAGCTTGGGCGCGGACACCTTCGGCGCGGTCTGGCTGGATTCATTTTCGGATCGCGTCTTGCCTGCCTGATCGGCGGCCGCGGTGGGTGCGCCGATCAGGCCGAGCGAGCAGACGACAGCCGCGGCCGCGAGGGCGGTGCGTAGCATGAGTGAGCCTCCATTCCGGGGGTGGGCCGCGTGGCGGGCCGATGGTTCCTAGCCGGTTAGCCCGCCGCGCGGTGCCTAAGTGACACCCCGAGTGTAGCGTCGCTTGCCCGTCGCGTCCATCATTTAACAGGGGAAGCGCGCTACACTCAGCCTGTGGACATTCTCGAGGCCATCCGTGCCAACAGGCGGCAGCACCGGGAGCATACCGACGCCGCGAATGTCCTCGATTCTAAGTTGCGAGACCTTGTGAAGATGGCATTTAAGCAAGGACGCACAGGCCCCGAACTGGCTTCCGTCTTGGGGATATCCAAAGAGCGCGTCTACCAGATCCGTGACGGTAGGCGCTGACTCACACCCACTCAATGACTGTGCGTCCGGCGCCGCCGAAGCCGCCAGCGCCAGAGCCTATAGACGAACTGGTGCCGCCAGCGCCGCCGCCGCCACCGCCACCGCCGTTGCCACCATCGCCACCCTTGGTGGGTACCAAGGATCCGCTAGTGCCGTTGTCGCCATTGGCTTCGGTACCGGCACCACCACCGCCAGCCCCGGCCCTGCTGCTGCCGGTGGTGCCACCTGCACCACCGACGTTGGTCGTCGAATCGCCACCACTGCCACCAGCGGAGGCCGAAGCGGAGCATGAGCCACCGCCCGCGGCCGCGCCGTTCGGATTATCCGCTGCGGACTTGCTCGTGACACTGCCGCCGCCATCTGCACCGGCAGTGCCCGACGCCGTTGTTGCGGTCACGCCGGAAACGGTGGCCGTTCCACCGGCGCCACCGGAAGCTGTGGCGCTCCGGCCGCCGATTCCACCCTGCCCACCGCCAGCAGACAGGGACACTGACCCCGAGGAGAACGTCGATGCGCCACCGGTAGGTCCATTGCCTCCGTTGCCGCTAGTCACGCCAACACCCCCCGAAGTCCAGCCTCCACGCGTGACGGTGTAGGTACTGCCCAGCAACGCAACCGGAATCCAGGTGCGGAACACTTTCGCGCCACCGCCGCCACCCGCGCCGCCGAACGGAGAACTTGAAGCGAACATCCCACCACCACCGCCGCCACCCGCGCCAACGAGGGTGACCCAGCAGCCCTCAGCGCCATCCGGCACCGGCTGATTAGTGCGGGCAACGTTCGTCTCCGTGAACGCAACGAATTCGGACTCGCGCTGGCCAAAGTATGTTGCCAACACATAAGTTCCATCTGGGTAGCCCGAGACCACATTCAAGGCGCCACCGGAATTCTGGTACGCCTCGATCGAGAACTTGTCCGTCACGGCCAAGGAGCCCCTTGTGGCAACCTCCTGCGTTGCCCGAACCGAATTTCGAACCCCCCACGATGGGAAATCGGCTGCATCCACACCGTCGATGGCCGGTATCACCGACCCGCTTGTCAAGGTCCGCTTCATTGCCGACTGTCGTTTCCCAGTGGTCGACGATTGCCAGACCACCTGCGACTGGACATCCCACCAGCCTGCCTTCGGAAACGCCCACCGCGTATTGGTGCCGTCATCGAATGTCGCTGTCACACTGCCGGTCTGCTGCCACCCAGTGAGGGCGGTCGCAGTGCCGGACGATATGGATTGGTTCGCGGAAAGTGTGAACAAAATGTGTTCGTTGGGTACGGGAGTATCGTCGCCAACGCCTGGAACGTTGCCGAGCTGAGATAGTGGGACGTTGCCCGACGAATCCAGGGTCGCGACACCGTTATTCGCTCCCTTTTGCGACAGCGGAATCGCGTTCGATGACCCACCGCCGAACCACTGCGCGAACCAGTCCTTCACGGCCTGAACGGTCGCGTTGATCGCGGTCACCGCGTTACCTGCCAGAATCTCAACGATCTGGTTCGTCTGAGTCGCAAGGTCGGTCAGTCCGGTCACCAATGACTGCGACAGCGTGCCCGTGATGTTCGACAGCTTCCCCGCATCGAACAGGCCACCCGAAGTGATGTTCAC
The DNA here is from genome assembly GCF_048282725.1 of Mycobacterium sp. 48b. Classification (NCBI taxonomy): domain Bacteria; kingdom Bacillati; phylum Actinomycetota; class Actinomycetes; order Mycobacteriales; family Mycobacteriaceae; genus Mycobacterium; species Mycobacterium sp. 48b. The sequence continues at coordinate 2,187,371 of NZ_JBLVUL010000001.1, read as the reverse complement.
CGTCTTCGCGGTGATCGCATCCCAGAAATCCTCCAGGCCATCAACCACAGTCTTCGGAATGTTCTGCAAGTAGGACAGGATGTCAGCGGCGGTATGCCCAGTTCCCGCGTGCCCGAGCGCATTCGCAATCGCATCCCGAATCGCCTGACCCGCATTATCCAGCGCATCATCAATGTCGTCGACCGTGCCGCCGACACCGCCCTTGAACTTGTCCCACGTCGCCTGCAAATCGTCGATGCGGTCCTGGATCGCGGCAGGCAACCCACCCGCCAACGGACCCGCCAAAATCCGCTTAAACTGCGGCGTGTTCTTCCAAAACACCGTCCCCGCAGACAAATCCTGCACCAAAGCCGGACGCACCGACTGCACACCCGCCGGAATATCCCACGACGTATCACCAAGAGTCACCGGCGTTGTGATCGACCCAGACGGATTCGAGATCGCCTGAACCGTCACCGGAGTAGCAGTACCAGACCCATCATCCGACGTGAACGTCTCCAACACATACCGAATCGACTGACCCACACCCGACGACACACCCGTGTACTTCACCGGAATCGTCGTATTGATCGGCTGACCTTCCTCAACCTTGATCACACCCGACGACAAATACAACGTCTTCGTGCTGCCATCCGCAACAACCTGCGCCGCCGACTCAGTCGCATTCCACGACCAACCATCCGACGACGGCACACTCGTTGCACTGAACGGCTCCAACTCATTCGGAACCGCCGTCGTCAACGCCATCAACGGCACACCACCACCAAACTGCGGCAACGACAAGCGCCCGAAAATGTTCAACGCATTCAACGGAGACGACGGGCCCAGCAGCAGATTCAACGGCAACATAATCGTATTGATCACCGTCTGCCACACCTCAGCCGGCGACGGCAAATCATTGAAATCCAAGCCCGCGAAAATCGGGCCCAAAATCGCGTTCAGACCATCACCAATCGCACCAACAACATCAATGATCGGCTGAATGAACGTCGACACCACGAACTGCCACACATCGCCGGCGTCAGGCAGATTCGACCAGTCGATCGACCCGAACATGTTCTCCAAGAAGTCCCGGATCCCCGTCAGGTCAATGCCGGTCAGATCCTTCAAGGCTGTGAGGAATCCGTCGACGATCTGTTGAATGTCGAACGGCGGCAACTTCCCTATAGCCGTGTCGATCCGTTGCGTCGGATGGTGCGTGATAGAGACCGGGTTCAGGTCATACGACCGGGGCATTAGCCGCCTTCCAGTTCCGCTCCGCCGCAACCCACGCCTTCAACTGATCGTTGCGCCACTTGCATTCAGCGACCAACCAATCCAGCACCGCCTCATTCACACGCCCCGTGCTGGTCTGCTCAATCCACAGATAGTCAGCGGGATTCATGCGCAGAGACACCATGTGCTTCACCGTCTTCGGCGGCAGGTCAGTCACAGCGATCTCACGCTCTGCGTGGTCGATCAGCTCGAAACCCTCAGCCGCCAATGCACGCTCAGCGGACTCGCGCGCCAGCCATGACAGCACTGACCGGTCAGCATCCAGCGGGAATGGGCCCAGTGTGCGGAACGTTTTCTCGCGCGCCATAACTCAGCCCTGCGGAACCGTCTCGATGACCAACTGGGCACCGTTGGCTTTGTTGAAGATGTACACGCCGCCAAGGAACCCGTCGTTGTACAGGTTGACGTTGATCGTTGCCGTCTCACCTGCATTGACCTGCGCCACACCGTTGTCGGGCGACACCGCGGCGGTGGGATCTCCGGGGTCGGAGTAGTGAGGAAGGATCGTCGTCCAGTTCGACGAATTGCCGAACCCCCGGCCGATCAGCGTTCCCGAGATGGGGTCACCAAGCCGGACTTCCACACCGATGGTGAGCGGGTCGGCGTCGGTCTCAATGCCGTAGCACTTGAGGTGCCCGGACACGTAGGGCACGTAGTCGTAGTCCTGGGCTTCAAGGGTGAACGACAGAATGGTTTGCCGCTGCGTGGCACCGGTGTAGTTGGTGAACGCACCCTGCGGAACCGAATACAGGCGAGGATGTTTCGCCGCGAAATCGCTGGGCTCCCACTTGTCCTTCACTGAGCTCCACGTCACCACTTGCCCGTTGAGGGGTGGCAGGGTGTTGTCGTAGTCCGCGGCCAAGACGATGGACGATGCGGGGCCTTGCGGTCCGGCCGGCGGATCGACCTTCACATGCACTACGGGATTAAGCGAGGTTCCCGACTGCTCGGTGGTAGTCCCAGTCCCGGGTGCAACTCGCTCGAAGGTGAACGTGACGTGCGGGGTCTCACCTGTCGCTCCCGGAGAACCCATCGCCTTCGCCACGTAGTGGGTGCCGGTCCAGGCGTAGACGAGGTTGTCGATCCAGAACGCGAACCCTGCGTCCGCCAACGTGAGGGGCCGGTCAAAACCGTTGGCGGCCGACGCGGTGGGCAGGTCTGCAGGATCGTCAATGTCGGAGTCCCACTGCATCTTCACAATGTCGGCAGGGTCGCCCTTGTCACCCTTGGCGCCCATGAGTGCGTCCATCGCGATGACCGCGTTGTTCTGGACAGCCTCCATGGTGGCGACCTGCATCGCAGGGGTGTCCCCGTCACCCACCACCCCGTACCAGTGGGTGTTGGTCAGGAACGAACCGAGGTAGACCGGATCGCCGGGAATGGGTGAGCTCACTTGAACGTCCCTTCAAATTTGGTTCGCACTTGCCACGGCATCGCGTCGAACATCGCGTCGAGATCCACTTCGTCGCCCACAGCTGTGACGAGCTCGGATCCTGGAATCGGTTCGGGGTCGGGCCAATCCACCGGAACCCAATCCCGCATCCCGGCCATCTGACCGGGTCGGTTCGGTACCGCGCGCGCTTTGATTACTGCCCTATCTGGGTGTACGTCGGCGCCGGCGCGGGCGAGGTGCCATGCGATTTGCGGCAGCTTCTCCCCCACGAACAGCAACTCGCCGGTTGGTCCGCGCATGAACATCAGGGCATCGGCCAGACGGTGCATGGCGTCGATCAAGTCCTGTTTTTCGGCAGGCAAAACACACCCCTCTTACGTTGGGAGCGGAAAGAAATCAGGCAGCGATGGCGGCGCCGCCGATGAGTGAACCGATCGCGTTCCACCCATCAGCGAGCGCTTTCAAACCCGCTTCGAATGGGTCTCGGTCACGGTTCTTGCCGATCGTCAGCGCCAGGTGAATCGGGGTGTCCTCGTCGTACTCCCACTTCACTCCGCGAATCTGCTCGGTGTAGTAAATGCCGTCGATCTCGAACAGCCCGCGGTATCCGATGTTGTAGTCGTAACCCCAGCACCACGGCTCACCGTCACGCGCATTGAGGGTGAAGGACACCTTCGGCTTACGCTTGTGCTGTCCCTGGCGGATCGTCAACGCCGCCGACACAACGTAGGCGTAGCCGTTGCCCTGCTCGAAATCCTCCAGGAACGCGTAGTCGTTGAACCACACCGCCACAAACGGATCGGTGAACTTCTCGTAGGCGAAGAACATGTCATCGAACTGGCCCTGATACACGTTGTCTAGACCTTCAGCGCCGTACTGCTCGTAGGCGCCGATGCCGTAGTTTATCACCTGGGCAATCTGAGACAACCCGTACCGGATACCGAACGTGATGGCCTGATTAAGCCACTGCGGGCTGTGGCCACCAGTCCAGACGGTCTGGGCACCACCCTTTTTGATGCGCCGCTCAGAAGACACCAAGCCGGAATACTCGCAGTCACGCCACACTAACGACGGTTTCTCGGGCGCTACTCCGAGCAGCTTGCGGAAGAACGGGTCAGTTTCTCCGTCGCCGTCCGCGTCGATCGGCAAGATGGTTTCGGTGATCGTGTCATCCAGCACCGCACCAATAAGATTCAACGCCCCATCGAACGCGGTTCCCGTCGGTCCGGTGACCCCGGAGTTGTCCTCGAACGCCAGGATCACCGCCGCCCGCGACGGGCGGGCCGCATCGTTACCCACCAGCGCCGCGAGCTCGGGGTGAGGCGAATCCTTGTCCTCTGGCAGCCAGATGTAGTCGACCAACGAGCAGCCGGCGTCATCCAACAACGGCTCTGAGATGGTGTGCAGGTCTTGCCACTTCGACGCCAACGGCAGGATCCGTGACTGATCCAGCACTGGGTTGACGAACTGCACCTGGATGGGCCAATGCAACGGGGAGAGGTTGCCGACACGGGTGGTCAACCAGTGCACCGGATCGAACAGCGACGTCGGGATGGACAGCAGCGGCCAGAACGATCGGGCCAGGTTGATGAACGTCGTGAACGCCAAGTTGGAGCGGAGATTTTGGATCCACACCCATGACTTGAGGGGCTGGAATTCCGGTGCGCTGAACGGTGTGGCACCCAGCAGGATGTGCTTGGCGTGCTCCCGCAGGCTGATGATGTCTATTTCCACCGTGCGAGTGCCGTCATCGTGCTTCACCGCGCGAATGTCGGTGACCTTGTAGCCCAACCGAGTGCGCCAGTGCCGCTGATTCGGGTTCGGATCAACCGCTAAGTGAAGATCCTCCTGCACTCGGGTCTTGTGGGCGCACAGATCAGCCAGCCAGTCCGACCACCGCAACGACACAGTGCCGGTACCGGAATCGTCCAACAGTCGTTCCCAGTTAGCGGCCTTCTCGGTGGCGACCGTGCCGAGGTAGTCCCAACGCTTGTCCATCAACCGCAACAAGGGCCGCTGCCGGTTGGCGTCCACGATCAACTGGCGCCGCTCATTCAACAGCCGGTACTTGGTGACCGCGTCGTTGGCTTCAGTGATCTTCTTCAGTTCCGGGCGAACCTGCGTCCGAGAAACGAAGCCCATCAGGCAAATCCCATTCGGTACCACTGCGGGACAATGGCGGTGACCTTGCCGTTCGGGTTTGTGTGTGTGACTTTCACGTGCGTCACCGATTTCGCCGGGATAGGTGAAGCGAACCCGATACCACCGGGCATCCGCCGGCCCACCGGAAGACCCGAATCGGCCTTCGTCAGATCGCCGAGGATGTAGTCCAAAATCTCGCTGTTGCGGATCAACTGGTAGAACAGGTTGTCCACCGGATCCTTCGACCCCGTCAAGGTCCGCGCAGCAGGATCGGTGTCCACCAACACCAGGCCATCGGTGGCGAAAATCTCGGGCAGCTCCACCATACGATCAGTGATGCCGTCCTGGATCGTCACATGCCCCGCACCCTCAACGATGTACTTGGGCCACGGCTTCCAATCCCCCGCATTCACCAACGCCAGCAGGCCGGTGTTGACGCCGTTGACCTGATCGTTGTCCTCGTTGTTCGCCCACACTGTGGTGTAGGCGCGCTTCGAATAGAACGGGAACTGACCGTGAATGGTCATCGCCCATGCCTGGCAGTTGTTGCCGTACGCCGTGGGATCCAGGTCTAGTGTCTGATCGTTGGCCTCACCGTGGCGAACGCGGATCCACCGCCACCCATGGGTACGGGTGTAGGTCCCCCAGAAGCCCGCCGGGTCATTCTTGTTCTCCGGCCAATCCGACCACCACTTCTCCTCCAGCATCCGATAGGCGAATTCATTGTCCGGGTATCTGGTCCGCGTGAGGTAGTTGATGCCAGGTCCGACAAGAACATTCAGGTTGTACACCCGCTTGCGGTAGTCGGTGCGCTCCAGCTCCTCACCGATCATGTACGGGCCGCCGGAGTAGCGTTGCTCGAACGGGAGGTGCATCGAGCCCTGCAGTTTCTCGTCGAGCACCACGCCTTCTTTGCCTGCCCAGTTGCCGGCCAGGTTCCATAGCCGGCGCCCGTCCGGCGACATGTACACGTGTTTGGTCCTCAGTCCGCGCAGCTGTTTGCCCCACGGGCCCAGGTCATTCCACGACGTGTACCGCTGCCACCCCGGATGCCGAGATCCGACCGGCTCGTAGATCGGTGTACCATCGGGTCGAACCCAGTCGTCCATCCCCAGGTTGACCTCTTGGGTGGTGTCGAACCGGGCCCACTCTTTGAAGTTGAAACTCTCACTCCGCGGGTAGGTCATGACGGCCTCACCGCGCCGAGGGTCTTCTTGTACGTCTGGTTGGCGTGAGCATCAGCCTTCAGCAGCCCCGCTTTCGGATCAACCCCGGACATGTTGTAGTTCACCGTCGTTGACGGTCCCGGGGCGCCACCGGTGCCCTGATGTGCTTCATTGGGGCGCAACTGCCGACCCGCCTCTGGGAGAGGCTTCAAGAAATCCCCCACCCCAGGCAAGCTGATACCGGGCAGTTCGCCGCCACCACCAGGCAAACCAACAACATTGCCTTCATCGCCGATCGGCATACCAGGCGACCATCCCGGCTGCTGAATACCGAGCTTGCCTTCCAGCGCACCCTTGATCGGGCCGGCGAATGCGTTCAGTAGAGACTGGCCGGACTTGAGCAGTGGCCACTCCAGCATGTTGGAAAACCCCGGCAGGCCAATCGACTCCATCACGCCGCCGAACAACCCCGATGCCAACTGCTGCCCGAACCCCTGAGCGCCGGTGTCCTTCTCCGCCTTCGTCGCCTCTTTGTCCTTCACCTCAGACAGGCGGGTCTCGGCCGCGGTTTGGCGTTCCTGCGCGGCGGTGAGCTTCTGCTCCGCCACATCGCGTTTCTTCTCCGCCGCGGTCAGCTTGTCGGCCGACGCACCCTTCGCCTTGAGCGCATCCAGATCGGCGTTGGCCTTGTCGAGCGCGTGCTGCGCCGAAGCGGTAGAGGCTTTCGCTGAGGTGACCGATGCTTGGGCGGACTGCACCCGAGCGGACGCGCCACCAGACTTGGTTGGGTCTTCCCCGTAACCGGCCAAGGCGATCCAAGCTCGGTTGGGGAACTCCGATGCACCCGCCGCTCCGCCGCCGTACTGGCCACCCCCGGAGCGTCCACCCATCTCCACGTTGACGTTGCCGCCATCGGGATCCAGGATCGTACCCGCCGTATGGCCACCACCGGGACCACCGTTCTTCCAGCCAATCCAGTACGCCGCAATACCCGAGGGCGGGTCGCCCTGCTGGAAGCCACGCGCCAGCAGTGCTTGAGATTCGTTGCCGGTGGCGAAACGCCCGCCAGCTCCGGTGATGTAGTTCGCCAAGGCGGCCTGCGCCCCCGAGCAGTCAGTTCCCGTGAGTCCAGGGGGACCACCGCGGACATAGCTGCCACCGGAGATCCCGGAGGCGTACGACTTCAGCTCATCGACGGTGATGGAACCTTCGGCGTTTCGTCCGATCCCGAACAGGCGGGCAACCTCCATGAGGATCGCCATCGACCGGCCCCGCTTCGACGGGGTCAGCGGAATGTACGCTTCCCCACCGGTTTCCTCTTCGGCGAAGATCGTGCCCGCACCGCGCCCCGCATAGATACCCGCGGTCTTCGGCTTCTCAATCCACTGCAAACCACCATCGGCCATCGGGACGATTGCACCGAAAACATGGGGAACGATCGCACCGTTCGCACGTTCGCCATGCGCTGTGGGGCGATCGATGGCTACGGAGCCGGATGCGGTAACGCCAGCAAATGCCGCCTCAATCGTGACCTTACGATCCTTCGCCGCCTGGTCGATCTGGGTACTAGCCTCTTCGGCGCCGACCTGACGGACCGTGATTGTCTTGTCGTTGTTCTGCGTAACCTCGAACCCGAGAGACTTCAACGTCGCCAAAACCTCAGGCGCCAAAGGGGCATCAACGTGAATGTTCTTCTCGTTGTCCTGGGAGACCTTCTGTCCCAGTTGGGTCAGCAGGTCGAACACCGCCTGGCCACCCGGGGCAGACACATTCACCGGGGCGTCCTTCGGCACCGCATCGAAAGCGGTCTTGATGCGACCAGCGGACGCCACCACGTCGTCACTCAGCTTCTTCAGCACAGGATTCGCGACCGTGCCGGCCTGCTGCGCGCCGAGCAGATCTATGCGGAGCTGCTTCATCTTCTCCGCGGCAACAACACCGCCAGCGCCCTGTTTCTCAAGGTTGGACACCAACGCATCGAATGTCGGCTGGTCCCCGCCAACCTGCTTGGCAAGGTTCTCCTGTGACAGGCTGAGGTTGTCGATCGCGGTGCTGGCAGCCTTCGCCGTGTCGGCCTGCTGGGCAATTTTCGTGTGAAGGTTGCCCTCAGGGTTATCCCCGAATGCGAATATCTGCTTCTTGAAACCGCCCCACAGGCTGCCGGATTCGTCACGCAATCGGTCAAGCGGCGAACCTGTGCGCCCACCGGCGGTGTCCAGTTCACCCTTCAGCGTCCCGAGGCGGTTCTGCAGATCCCCTAGAGCCTTCTCGTCCATGACGCCGCCGGATGCAATCAGCGCATCATTGAGGGTGGTTTGCGCTTCCTTGGACCGCTTCAGCGCCTCGTTGTAGTTATTCAATGAGGTTGTCGCGGCATCATTGCCAGCGGAAATCGCGGCGAACGCCCCGGCGCCCACCATCAGCGCCGCGGAAAACGGGCCGCCTAATGCGCCCACGATCCCGCCGGCGGCGCCCTTGAGGGCATTCAAGCCGCCGGACACCGCGTTGCGCGCGTTCGTGCTCAGCACCCGCAGATGCGCGCTAGCAGTCTGGGCGTTCGATCCCATCCCGAACAGCACGCGCCCCGCCGTTGAAACAGTCGGATTGGACTGCCTCATCCAATTCACCGACGTGCGGTACGTGTCAGCGAGATTCCTCACCCCGCCGACGGTGTTCTTCGCCCCGGTCCCGATCGACGCGACAGCATCGTTGACACTCTTCAGCTTCGGCGTGACCGCGCCCATGATTCCCGGAATGGCCTTGAACCCCAGCCACGCCGCAACAGCCGCCGTCACCAAACCCTGGTGCGCAGACATTAAGTCACCAACGGTCTTCAAAGCAGGCGTGATCACCCGAACCGCGCTAGCCACCGTCTCCAATGTGGTGACGAACGCTTTCCACGCCGCGCCACCAATCGCAGCGGCAGCAGTGCCGAGAGACTTCGCGATTTCACCCAACGCCGGCGCTGCGCCCTTCACGCTGTCACCCAGCGATCCGAACGCCGACTTGGTCTGTTCGATCAACGACTGAACCTGAGGGTTGCGCGCCAACTCAGACAGCGTGTCCGGAACCTTCGCCACACCGTCGATCAGCTTCGTCAGTGGGCCCTCAAGCTTGTCGTAGGCCTGCAACTGCAGAGACTCGAGCGTGTTCTTGAACCGCTCCCACGCACCCGGCAGACCCTTGGTCTTGGCTGCCGCAACATCTGCGGCAGCGCCTTGCCGGTCGATCGCCACACGCATGTTGTCGTAGGACTTCGAACCATCCTTAGCCGCCACACCCGCGATACGCATCGCGTCCGAACCGAACAGCACCGCAGTAGCCGCTTGGTACTGCTCCGGAGTCATCCGCTTCGCAGCTTCACCCAACTGCCCATAGAGCGAGTGCAAGCCAACGAACTTGCCGGCCGTGTCATAGACGGTCAGGCCGAGCTCTTTGATCGCACCCTGTGCTGGGTTGCCCTGGTCGGTCAACGCCAGCAACGACGACTTGAGCAGTGTGCCCGCATCGGAACCCTTGATGCCATTGTTGGCAAGCAGCGCGATTGCCGCCGAGGTGTCCTCTGCAGACAACCCGAACTGATTCGCAACGGTGCCGGCGGCCTGCAAGGCATAAGCGACGTCAGTGATCTCGGCCGATGATGCGTTCGCGGCGTTGGCGAGGGTGTCGGACATCTTGCCCGCCTGGTTGGCGTTCAGCCCGAACGCCTGCAACGCTTGCGACTGGATCGTTGCGGCATCAGTCGCCGAAATCCCCGCCGCGGCAGCCAGTTGCAGCGACCCCTTGGCGGCATCCATTGCCTGTTGAACTGTGAATCCGCCCTTGGCAAGCTCGGTCATCGCCGACGCTGCATCGTTGGCTGAAGTCGCTGGCAACGAAATATCGTTACCCAAGGCGCGAGCGGCATCGCCGGCTCGCTTCAACTCGGCAGCAGAGGCACCCGTGACCGCAGTCAAGGTGTTCATGTTGTTGGTCCAGTCCATGCCAACAGACATGACAGCCTTGAACTGCGAAGCTAGGCCGGCTATCCCACCCGCCAACCCGACTGTGGCCAGTGCAGTCTTCGCCCCGGTGGAGAACCGCGAGCCGAAGTCCTTACCCGCCTTGTCACCCTGAGCCGCAATTCCAGAAGTGTTGACCTTCGGGTCCAGCTTCGCTGACGCAGAGAACCGCGAACCGAACCGGCGGCCAGCCGAATCCGCCTCGTTGGACATTTTCGAGGTGTCAACCTTCGGGCTGATCTTCGCGCCGCGCTCAGCCTGATTCAGCGCCTTGGTGATGTCCCGCTTCATGCCGTCAGCGGAGACTGCCAATGTGATCCAGGCCGTTGATAGCTCGGGCATCAGGCTCCTTTCAGCAGGGCAACAACTTGTGGCGGTGCGGGATCTTCGAGCGCTTCTTCCCATGTGGTCGCCGAGTCGATCGGTTCAACACCGGGACGGGAAATCGTCTCTGGGAACGGCATTTTGTCGCCGTCCTTGAAATGCACAGCGCCGTAGCGCCAATACAGCCTTCGCTGCACTTCCAACTGTTCGGCGGCGAGGTGATCGCCAACCGTCCAGCCCTCGTTACGGACGTAGTAGATGGCGGTCCCTGGTGGCGCTGCCTCAATGTAGGCCCGCATATCGGCGGGGTGAATCTTGTTGAAGTTCAGTTGATCTGAAAGCAGGTCACGGGTGATCGCGTCGGCTAGGTCGCCCGTGACCTGACCGGCCAGCCACGCTATTCCCCCGGTGTCACGCCTTCCATATCGGCGGAAGACCACGCAGTGAATAACGCCTGGAAGTCGTCAGGGCCGCCGATCGGGCAAGGGCGGGTGTCGATCAACTGCTTGGCGAGTTCGCATGACGCACGGTCGATAGCCGCGGACTCGATATCGAACTCAGTAGGAAGATCCTTGATGGACCTGAGCCACTGCTTGCTGTAGATGTCCTTGAACCGGCGCAGCGCCACCACCAGGCCATCTGGGTAGGTGTGCGTGTACAGGTCATCGGTGCCGTAGTGGACGGACCAGTCGTAGTCGGCATCACCCGGCTTCGGGTCCGGCTTGGTCTGACTATTGTCGGGTCGCTGGTCGTCGGCGGTCAGGTCGACAACCGGCTCATCAACTGCGTTCTTCTTCGCCATTTCGTTTCACCTTGGGCTTCACCTTGGCTGGACCTTGGCCCACCAGAGCCGCGCCAAGGTATACGGCTCTGGTGGGAGAATTTGCGCGCAACAACCCCAGGTGGATGTACATTCGCGGAATGGCTAAGGGATCAATCGCCCTGGTGTTATCGGCTCTGGCGTTTGCGTTCGCCGTCTATTTGGCGATGTGGAACAACGATCGCCACGACGGCCAATACGGCTGCGATGCGGCTCAGAAGAACCAGTACACCGAGCAGAACTGCCGAGCTGAGAATGAAGACCAGAACCTGATGTACGGGGCCGGCGCTGTTGCTGTCGGGCTCTTGGTATTGGGGTTAGTGCGTCGTTACCAGCCGAGTGGTGGCCGCGCCGAAGCGCGGCCACCTACCGACTAGGCCGGGGTGACCGCCGCGGTGGCGCCGCCGGAACCGACCGCGGACAGCACGCCACCGTTGGCCAACGTGATGTCGTAGCTGGTGCCCGCCGTGCCGGTGACGGTGGCGTTGCCGGCGCCGACGTTCGGCAGACCCTCGATCGCGGTCTTCAGTGCGGTCGTGGCCACGTTGTACGCCAGAGCCGTGGTCGACTCAGACACCGAATCCCGCGTCACCGTGTAGATGACCGTGCCAGCCGAACCGGATATCGCCACATCCCACTCAGACGGCACCAAAATGTCATTGAGCTCGGTGTACTCCACCCACGTCCGGCCCTGCGAGTCCGGGAACATTTCGAGGGTGATCTCATACACGGTCCAGTCCTTCGACTGGAAAATGATGTCACCGGTCTCCGACACCTGAGCATCCGCGATGCAGGTACGGATCTTGTCGTCACCGTCAATCGTGTCCACCACATAGGAGTGGTGCGGCAACACGTCACTGGTGGACTGCGCAGTGATCTGAGTGCCATGCGAGGCTGTCGCCGGAACCACAGTCACGTTGGCGTCGCCGTACAGCATCGCCTTCGCCTGAGGCGACTTCGGCTCGATCAGAACGAACTTGCCGGTGTCATCCTTACCGGTCTGGATCGAACGAACTTTATCGCCATTCCAATCGCGCTTGTTGTCTTTGTCGCGCTTGGATGAGACGGTGAAGCCGGTTTCGTCGCAGCCACCGAGCCGCGGGTTCCATCCAGCGATGGTCGGCCGCACGGAGGTTGCATCGGTCGGTAGAACGGTGCCGAGCGGATAGCGGAAGATGCCGCCCGCGAGTCCAGCGCGTGCGACCTGGGTGTTTCTGACGTTGGTGTGAGCCATGTCAGTTCCCTCCTAATAGGGGTTGTGCACCCCAAGTCGGGGCACGACGAAAACCCCCAACGCCGGTTGGCGAGGGGGTGGAAACCTTGGCTTGGTGGAACTCTGTGGGGTTAGGCGATGCTCTCGCGAGCACCCTTGGTGAGGTTGCACCGCAGGTGCGCTGTCACCAAGTTCGACCGTTCATGTGTGCCGCCGCACGCCAACGGAATGACGTGATCAAGGCTGGCGAATAACGGATTTGGCCAGTCAACATCAAGGCTGGCTGGCACTCCCGGATAGAGACACCCTGCGACTTGGCACTGCCAGTCATCGCGCTCGAAGATTTCCAACCGTGGCACATCTTCGATGAACGCCTCACGGTGGAGCGCCCGCCGCCGATGGTTTCCGCGAGTGCGGAGATCGGCGATTTTGTCGGGGTTCGCTTCCCGCCAACGCCGCACATCTTCGGCCGCCTTCTCCTTGTTGGCCTCGTAGTGACGTCGGCGATAGTCGGGGTTTGCTTCCCGCCAGAGACGGTTCTTCTCGGAGTCCCTGGCCTTGTTCGCTTCCCAGGATTTCCGGCGGTGGTCGGGGTTTGCTTCGCGCCAGCGCTTCTTGCGTTCAGATTCTGCCGACTTGCAAATCTCGCATCGGCACTTGTGGTAGACGTATCCGCTTGCGGTTCCATGCGGTATCGGCTTCGCCACCCCTCGATTCTACTGTCAGGGTACGACAGTCGACTGGATCGTCCATACCAAGTTGGCCTGGCGGACCGGAAGGTTCGGAACGTCCGGATCAATCGACGGGAAAGGTCCGTGAAGCTCGCACGGCTCAGTGACTGGTACGTCTTTGCCGTCGATCACCGCATCGGGTGCGGCGCGCAGGATCGCGGCCACCAACTGGGCAGTCTGCGCACAGCGAACCTCATGCTGCGCATCGTCATACACGTAGGCATTGACCTGGCACCACTGGACACGGCGGCACGTCTCACGCCCCGGCAAGACCACCAATCGGATGAACTGCGCCGGCATTGGTGACGGAATCTTGGTGCCAACCTTGATCCCCGACAGTCCACGCTCAGCCAATCCCTGCAGCAGGATCTTCCGAGCGATGGTGTCCACATCCGGGAACACGACGAGATCAGGCACCGCCCAACGCCTTCTGTAGAGCGTTCGTCTTAGCCTCATGCCGCATCGCGCGAGCCCCCACGGCACGCACCCGGCGGCGGGCACGCTTGTTGTCGGATCCGTCCTGAACCTCGTAGTACGGCTCCGTCGCCACGGGATCAGTGGTCGACGGGACCGCGTTAGCGCGTTCTGCCAAATCGTTGGCCGCATCATCCACCAACCCCTGAGCGTGGGCTCCCGTCAGGAGAGCATCGAACCCGGCTTCGTTCCACTGGATTCGCATCAGAACACCGCCTTCAGCTCGACCACAAGGCGATCAGGTGAGAACCCGAATGGCCCGTGATTGAAGTCCTTCGGTAACCCAATCACCTCAAGCCGCACCGGATTGCCGACCGAATCGAGCAGATCCGCGATTGTGAACCGATCCCGATGGCCCACAGTCACAGCCGAATCCACGACAAGAACCACATCCGCGGCCACGCGATCACCGCCAGTAGGACCAGACAGTGGTTCAGTTGACGCTGTATCGGCATTGGGCGACCACCACACGCACGCAACCGGAACTGGATCTAGCCAGCCCGGAACCGTATTGCCGTGATCATCCTCAACCCCAGGCGTATACGCCTCATGCTGACAGGTGAACGGCAGCGGGAAGTACCGCGCGAGGCTCACCACTTGGACGTGCCAACGTTCCCTGCGCGGCCACGGCAGCCGTATGGTCGCAGCATCGACTTGTCCTGCCTGGTCAACCACACGCCACCGGACGTGGCGTCTGGCGAGAATCCTCGGGTAACCCCGAAGATGCCCATGGTGGCCTGGATCTGAGACACCCCAGGATCTGGGCCGCCGGCATCTGGTCCGGTGGTGAGAACGCGTGCCACCATGCGTGACACGACGATCTTCACCGCATCAGGAACCGGATCCGGCACGCACTGAAGCCAGCCTTCAGCCATCACCGACGCCTCTTCGAGAAGCCCGGTCACCCGGGCTGTCTCGTCAGTCGTCAGTGGACGGCCGAGGCGCGCTACGACGTCCGCGCTTGACGCCAGCACCATCGGAATCCTTCTCGGTCAGGTGATCGCCCACCTCCGCACCGTCTGGGACGGTGTCGCCGGCCTTCAGGCAAGCGACACCGCCACCAGCGGTGTGTACGTAGACAACCCCTTCCAGGTCGTCACGGATCTTCATCAGGAGACGACCGTGGCAACCATCGAGGCGACGGGATTCACCAGCACCGGGAGGGCGATGGCGTTGGAATGGACCCACACCGCGATGGGATCCTTGGTCTTCCAGGCGCCCACAACCAGGCCAGGCTGGTCCGACGCGCCGATCCCGTACTCCGGTTCCCCGGCCTCCAGGGTTTCGCCGTAGAACGTGGCACCCAACTCCGACTGCCCGTTCGGATCGACCGGGGCAGGAAGCAGGTACACCTTGTTCACGTTCAGAACAGCGGTGCCCCGGATCTTGCGGTCGTACACATAGATCGGAGGCAGGCCGTACCCGGCGAGGATGGCGTTCAACGCATCGACCGACACGATCGCCGGGGTTCCCGCCATCGTGGCGGCCAGCGAGCGAATGTCAGCCGACCGCTGCAGGGCAGCGACGACCTTGCGGGACGTGACGATCGCACCGGGCATCGCACCCTGGTTGCCGGCGGCGAACACGTCGCACCAGGCGATCAGATCGTCGATCGGCTTCGGGGTGCCCGAGCCGGCGTTCCACAGCACCGATGCGGTGACCGTGTTTCCGCCGGGGCGGCCGAACGACATGGTCTGCACCACACCGTTCTCGTTGATGGTCAGGGCGCCCGAGTCGATGGCCTGACCGCGCGCGACCTCCAGGCGGTCAACGACCGCGTTGGCGACTCGCTGGGCGGCCTTCTCGACGCCACCCAGGACCATGGCCTGGGCGTCGTTGCCGCGTGCCCGCAGCTGGTCGTACTCCGACACCCGTTCCTTGAGGCCCAGGGGCAGAAGTTCGAAGACCTTGCGGGTACCCGAGCCGCCGGACCCGATCGGGGTCTCAGCGTCGAACGCCCGGTACTGCGCCAGGGCGCCGTTGCCGTCCGCTGCGACGATGGTTCGGACCACGACGTCGGGCACCGAGTAGTTCGGCAGCCAACGCGCCAGAGTGGCCTTCTGCCGCTCCACGTCCTCCACTGCAGCGCGGGCGAACCCGGTCAACTCAGCGGGAGTGATGAGGTCAGTCCAGAGTGCCATGATCAGGCCTCCCAAGTGAAGTTGCCGGAGGTCTTCGCGGTGGCGGCGACCGTGGATGGCAGTTTGGACAGAATGACAGAGCCGCGCCGCAGGGCGGGGAACGTCACGTTGCCGGCGCCACTGACGACGGGGGTGTCGGTCAGGATGAAGCCGTAGATGACCTCAGTGCCATCGGAGGCGCCCGAGGCGTAGGGCACGGCCAGGCCGGAAGCGAGCGCGAACGGCTCCCCCGACTTGATCACGCCGTTGCTGGTCTTGCCTGACCATGCGGTGGGGTCCAGCGTTGCCGAACGCGCGGTATCGGTGCCATGCCGTGAGCCAAGCCAGGACTGGTCACCTGCACCGACAGACTCGCTACGAATACCGAGCTGAGTCATGGTGTCACTCTCCTTTCAAGAGCGATGTGCAGGTGGCCCACCTGCGGGGGTTACTTGGGGTGTGCTGCCGCATACCGTTCACGGCCGGCCGCCAGGGATCCGCCGCGCGCTTGCGACGGATTTCCTTGTTGCGGGTTTGGTCGGGGCCCCGGCGTACCGAGATGTGGAAGCAGTTCGGCGATCTCAGCCTTGATCTCTTCCTCGGTTGTGCCGGTGAATTTCTTCGCCAGCACCGCTGGAATCCCCTCAACTGCGGCGAGGTCGACGCGAAGTTGTGTGGTCGCGGCGTCTTTCACAGCTTTCTCGGCGGCTTCGCGGGCTTCGCGCTCGCTGTCGATCTGCGCCTTGAGGTCGTTGATCTGCTGCTGCCATTCAGGCAGGCCGTCCTTCTTCGCCGCGTCGAGCTGTTTTTGCAGTTCCTTGGCTTGAGCTTCGGCAGTCTTGCGGGCTTCGCGCTCCGCATCCAGAGCTCTCTTTCCGCCCTCGCCTAACGGTTCGTCGGGGGTGGGGTTCGGGTCTCCCTCTGGTGTGGGGTCTCCCTGTGGAGCTTCCGGGGTGATTGGTGCGGTCATTCTTCCTCCGTCGCAGAGGTAAACCGGTCGGCCTCGCGCCTTCCGGGGGTCTAGAGGTTCGCCTTGATCCACGCCCGAGTTCGGGCGCGGTCAGCTTCGGTGATGTTTCGAGACGTCGGCGTGTACGCCCGCACAGGAAGTGGCTGTCCGCCGAACGCTGGGACGGCGACGCAATGGCAATGGTCATGCGCCCCAAAGTCAGCTGTTCCTTGGCTGCGATACAGCGTGGCGCGGCCGGCAAGCATCTGACAGAAGCCGCAACCATCCGGTCGAGCTTTGCGCTGCCATCCACGCGCCTGTGGGTCGGCGTGTGTGGCGCCGGTGATCGTGGCGCGGCTCGAATCCGAGATGCGCCGCTGAAGACCACCAGTGAGCCGAGTTAACGCAGCATCCCAGTCTGCAGTCTCTGGGGCGATGAGGCTCGACCCCCAGCCCGCCAAGGCTTCCGCTCCAAGATCTTGTGACACCGGGACAACGGCCCGGAACGACCCGCCGACACCTTGCCCGTCTCTGTACTCGTCGTACCAATCAGCTGAAACGACTGCCGCCGCATCACTGTATTCGCCCACCAGGGCGGGCATCACATCCATCAGCGCGTCCTGCAGTCCTGCCAGCAATGGACGGATCCACACCTCATACGACCCGCCCACATCAGGCAGACTGTCGCGTTCCGCCCGAAGATCCGGGGTGAAGATCTGCGCCCACAGCAGCGAAAGATCGCTGCCCGCCGCGTCAGAGAGCGTTTGAACTAGGCTGCGAAGTTCCGTCGCCGTTGCCATTGACGTCCGAGTTCACGTTACGGAGAGACCGGAGCCGGTCGATTACCTTGCCGCCAGAAGCCTTTGCGCGATCGCGCTCCAACTGCTGCTGTTCCTGCTGAGACAAGCCGATCCGGTCGTAGGTCACCGACGAATCGGGGGGCAGCACTTCAGAGCCAATCAGTTTCGCAGCCTCATCAGCCGATGCCGCCCGTGTTGGAGTGGAAGCGTCACGCCACTTCACGCCGATCTGACGGAACACATCAGGATCCACCGATCCGTCCCGGAACAACATCGACAGGTAAGCGACTTCGCGCCACGCCAACCCGAAACTGGTCTGGCGCCGTTCCGCCCGCTTCACCAGCCGGTACTCCTGCTGACGAATCGAATCCGCAGACGGAGGATTCTCCGTCACGAAACCCAGATACGACGACGGGAACCCACACTCGGCGGCCAACAGCATTGAATACGCACGCACCTGGTCGATATACGGGGTTGGTGGCGCTGGCCGGAACTCATGCAACTTCGGCTCAACAATATTGCCGTCGTCATCCACCTGCGGTGGAATCGCGTTCAACCGACCCGAGGTGGAAGTCCAACCAGCCTTGCGGTTTTCCTCCGGCGAGTTGTCCTCACTCATCCCAAACACCGCAGGATCGGTATTCAACGCCGTCCACTTCGGGGTGGTGTAGAACTCCCGGTTGATCTCCATGCCCGTCAAGGTGCGGATCGCCGCATTGGTCAGATACACCACCGCCCGGGTGATCTCCGAACGTCCATGCACATCAGAAGCACGCTCACGGTTCAACATCCGAGCCACCGGAACCCGACCAAGCTTGTGCGGGTCACGATCAACAATCACGAGCTCGCCACGGGTCCGCTCGAACCGGATCGTCTCATTCGGCAGATACAGCGTCTCCATGATCGGAACACCCTGCCGGTCCCTGGTCTGCGACAGTGCCGACTTCGCCCGCCGCAGCCGGTAATCCCACTCCACCGTGCACGATTCAGTCGACTCCACCGTCACCAGGACAGCTGGTTCGTCCCCTTTGCCGCGGCCGACACTGACAAACCCGCACCCGTAAGTGAAGGCGTCCAGATGGCCGCGGCCGGACTCCACTGCGAGATCGTTGTCGACCATCACGTCCCGCAGGTTCAGATCGTCGGCACCGGTCCAGCCCTGGAACTCGAGCCGCTCCTCCAGAACGTCCACTACTGTTCCCGGCCAGCCGATCACAGCCTCAATAAGCCCAGGCAGCCCAGCCGGCGCTGAGATCCCGAGGTCCTCAGCAGTGTGCTTGCCCTCGTACAAGTCAGACTTGAACTTGTTCTTCAGCGCGACCCGCTGCAGTTGAGCCCTAAGTAGTGCAGCCGAATCTCGCTCGGACTCCGAGAGCTTCAGCGACGGCAGTGCGATAGCCGTAGTCATCCCACCACCGCCTTCCGCACTCGTCGTTGACCCTTGTTCGGGTTGTGGTTTTCCGTCGCACCGAACAGTGCGAGAGTCGCGGCCACCGCCTGGTGGATGACCACCGTGGAGTCTTTGCGATCCCACGCCCAGGCACCCGTCTCACCGGCAATGGCCCGCTTTCGGCCACCTAGCACCGCGGAAGTGACCGAATCCTGGCCACCATGCGTAAGAGCGTCTGAATTCACCCGGGTCGCGAACAACATGCACCCCTTGGCCATATCCCGGGCAGATCCACGGCGGACTTTGCAGCCACGTGCCTTCAACTCGGGAATCATCTGCGCAGCTGGTGACACGTCATCGATCACCACATCAGTTCGACGTCCAGCGGCCATTGCGATCCACTCAATCGCCGCGGCGACGTCCGAGCCGGCCCACGCCTCTTCGACGTGAGCCGATTCGCCTTCAATCCAGCACCCCGCCACCGAAATAGCCAGACCATGAGACATATCCACACCTAGCGCGTTCGGGCGCACATCGTCACTCGGACCAATGTCGATCAGGTCCCGCCACACCGAAGCCGTAACGATCGCCTGATGCTTCGACACCGCATCCCAAATGCCCAGCGCTTCACGCCGCCACGAATCCTCATTGCGAAGCTTCTTCCGCAACCGCAGCATCGCCCGTTCGCTCGTTCGGAACGGGAAGCTCGGGTTGGCCTTTCGCCACTGGTCCCGATCCATCGGATCTTCGCCACGATCAGCAGACATCTCGATGTACAACGTGCCCTCAGAGTCGCCATCCAACGCCTCTTGCCGTAGCAGGGTGAAGAACTCGCCCTTGTCCTTCGGCCGGGGTGGCGTTCCCATCACGAAGCACAGCGGATTCTGCGCAACATTCTGCGCGGCACCCATGTTCTCCAGCGCCTCATTCGATAGGTGCTGACCCTCGTCGAACACAATCACGTCGACGTCGGTTCGACCGCGACCGAAACCCGAATCCCGGGCGCCGAATTCAATGGACGACCCGTTCTTGAAGATGATCGCCTCATCGCCCTTACCCCTAGGGGTTGCGGCAATATGCGGATCCACCTTCGGACGCTTGGCCATCGTGTAGAACTGGTCAAACGTCTCCAGCGCCGTATCTTTCACCTGCGCAGTCCAAATGACTTTCAGGCCCGGAGTCTGCAAACACAGCGCGAAGATGATGCAGCCGATCAGGTACGTCTTGCCGACCTGGCGCGGAATCGAAATGACGATCGTGTCCGCGGCATACTCGCCGTCGGCGCGCTTCGCGAGGATCAGCTTGCCGGCATCGTCCTGCCAGCCGTCAAACTCCCAGCCTAGGCGTCGGCAGGTCTCCCGAGCCTGCGGCCACGCCGTTGATGCGATCCCCGAGGGCGGGATGACATGCCGCGCGCACTCCGACAGCCGGCGCGGATTCGTAGCCCGCCGACGCCGCTGAGCGCTGGGCCGGCTAGTACCCGGTCCCGTCCCAGGCTTCATCCGGAACATCCGCGACGACAGAACCATCCATAGCCGCGGCTATCGCCAGACTCTCGATCTCCTTCGAGATCAACGACAACTGCCGATGGAGAGCCGCCTTCGCTGGCCCCTTCTCATTCGGCAGCGATGTGACGATCTCCCGACGCTGAGCCAACAGAATCTCTCGATAGTCGCCCGACTCGACCGCTTCTGAGAGCGACTTCGGCTTAGCCGGCGGCGCAGACTCGCCAGGCGTGACCACCGTGAGCCGTCGACCCATGCTGATCACCTCCTAAGCGGCAAGAAAAAAATCGTCGGGGGGAGTAAGCGCCTATGCCCTGAGCGGCGGTCCAGGTCAGTCGAGGGGGTTTGCCCCCTGGGTATTTCCGCAGGTCAGCGGCTTGAGACATGTCGCCACTCCACGTTTTCACCGGTCAGGCACTTCGGAGTACGCCTGCGAGCGGCGCTTCCGCGAGGAGTTGATGCCCTGGCCGTTCGGCGGCGAGCGCCTTCTCTAGCGCCACGATCCGGCGAACATAGTCGTTGCGCGCCAGCATCTCTGCGACATTCTCCCTTGATGTCACCTGCTGCAGGTGGTCAGGGTTGACACACAGCGAGTTGGCGCACATATGGTGGGCCGTCTGAGTTCCAAGTGATGCGCCGAGCTTGGCTTCCAATGCAAGGCGATGAACTTGCCATCTTTGATAGATGGGATACGGGCCGCCGCCTTTAGCAGCCCCCTGCTTGCAGCCGTTCCAGTTCCAGCATCCGCCTGGCATCACCGTGCACCGAGCTTCGATCTCGCGCAGGAGTGACGCGTAGTCCGCGTCTTCAATCGCCGTCCGTAGAGGGCCGCGCATCTTCCGCGCTTGGTGATCAGCGGCTGCTGATCGGCAATCGGTTCCGCAGAACTTTCCAGACCCGAGATGTGTCGCGTAGCACCAGGTGCACTGCTTCAGCACAAAGTTGGGCTGACGGCGCCGCTCCTCGCAGGGCTTGCATCGGATGCAGCGCCTGTCTGCAGTTTTCGTGCCGCACGACGCGCACACTCCCGGCTGAACTCGGCCGCCGTTCGGCCAGGTCCGACAGTCGGGGCACCACTTGGGTACTTGACCGCGGGTTGGTGGACGGTGCCACACGATCCCACAGTTCTGACAGGTGTGGTCAGGCATTTGCATCTCCAGGAATGCGAAAACCCCCGCACCTGGAGATACGGGGGTTTTCTAGCCTCGGTGATCAAGCCGAGGTTGCTTGCAGGATATTCAGTTGTTTGGCGTGGGTGTTGTCCACCAGCACCGTTCGGTGACGAAGGTGACGCCGGCCCGATACCCGACTTTGTTGGACTTGGCCCGGTTGCACTTGCGATGTGCCGGAACAATGTTGTCGATGGTGTCCGGGCCGCCCTTGTCGATGGGGTGCAGGTGGTCGATCTGGAAGGCCAGTGGGTTGCGGTGGTGCGCTTCGTAGTCGATCGGTTCGGCGCAGTGATAGCAGGGCGGATGCCAACCGAAGGGGCTTGGGTCTAACCCTTCGGCGATGATGCGGCGGTGTTCGTCGCGGGTGGTGGTGTTGCGGCTCATGTGGCGACTTCTTCCATCACCGTTACATCTGTCCTTGGCTGGTCGTACGCTGTGCGTTTATGACTACGGGCAGTGCTGATGATGTGGTGCAGCGTTACCTTGTGCCGATCGTGTTGGCCGGTGTGACGGTGGTGGCGTTCATCCTGGCGATGGTGTTCGACGCTTCGTTCTTCGCGTTCGTCGCGATGTGCACGTTGATCGGCGCTGTGGGGATGGCTGCTCGTATCAACCTTGCACCAGCCAAGGCTCCGGTGATCGTGTCGACTGTGTTGGTGTCGGATGACGTTCGCCGGCAGAACCTGCAGAACGCTTTGTCTCATGAGGTCGCGGTGTCTCGTGGCCGGGTCGAGTCGGTTACGCCGTACAGCGCGGTGGTGGTGACGGGACAGAAGGTCAACCACATCCTGCACCTGTTGGTGAGTGTGTTGCTGTGCGGGTTGTGGTTGCCGATCTGGCTGATCATTTCCCTGGATGGCGGGGAGAAGCGGCATGTGCTGACTGTTGATCAGTGCGGGAACATCACGAGAAGTTAGAGGCGCGCTGCATTATCTGCTCGTTCAGTCGTCGGCCGATCTCTAGTCCGGCGATCCGTGCGGCTTCGCCCGCGTTGCCGCAGTGGATGCGGTTCACGACGGTCACGCGGGGCGGGTACACCTTGTGTGCCAATCGGATCAGGCGTCCTGCGATCCAGCGTCGAGTGTTCATGGGGGTTACTCCTGGGCTGTGGAGCGGCGCGGGTAGCGGTCAAGCAGGCTGTCGAGGACGTTTGCGGCTTTCTTGACGTCGCTGGGGGTGCCTTGTTCGCGGAGTGTGCGTAGGGCTGCGAGAGCATCGGTGATGCGTTGTGGGAGCGTCCGCGGTGGGGTGAAGGTGGACATAAGCACCTCCCGACATGCGAAAACCCCGCCGTGTGAGCCCGATATCTCTGCGGCGGGGTTGGCGAATCGCGGTGTGAATCCGATCCTTGGACATAGGTCTGCCAGTGGAACGTTGAGCGCCATTTTGCCATATCGGCATGTCCGGTTGCTACTGAACGCGCCGTGTCACGCCGATAGATCCGCCTTACGTCAACTGCCGATTTGCTCAGGGTCACCACTTATCGGTCCAACGGCCCGCGTAGGGGTCATGATCAACGCGGCCCCGGCAGGTCAAGGTGTGGTAACCGAGCCGACACGCGATGCGGCTGAGACGGTAGATAACCCACTCCTGTGCGGTCATTCCCGGATCTCCTGAATCTCGCAGATGACGAACTCCCCGCCACGCTGCTTGGTGACGTACTCGTGAGCGTTCTGCGCCTGGGCGAGGTCATCGAACACGGCGCTGACCAGCTCGTAGTCGTAGACGCTCTCCCGCTTGATGTTCGGCGTTTTGGAGAACGCCCCGTAGCCGATGCGACGGTCGTCCTCGTCAGCCTTGGCTACCTTGCGGATGGCTTCACGCACTCGGTCGGCGTGGGTGTTGCCACTGGCGAACACGTAGCGTTGGGCGGCGGGTCCGAGCCAGGCGGCGATGAACTCATCGAAGGCGGTCAGCGCCCGATTGATGGGGTTGGTCATAGGGTCGATTCTGGTGTCACGGTGGGAATGTCGACAGTGCTGCGCTGGCCCCAGGCGCAGCACTCCCAGAACGGGCAATCGGTGTCGGGGTGCCGTCCGCAGGCCAGCTCAGTCATGGCACACCTCGGCAACGTAGACGGCTTTGGTCTCCACCCGGCATTGCGTGGGGTACGGGGCCTGGCAGGTGGTGCAGTTCCCGGTGCCGTCGTCCTGGTGGATCTCGAATGCGATTGTCACATCAGTCTCTTTCCTCGGTGTGATTCTTTCGGCGCTCCCGACGCCGCCAGATGGCCTCGTGAGTCCAGATGCACAGGTAGAGCGCCAAGACCACGAGGGGGATGCTCAGGTTGGCCCACTCGACTTCGGTCATGTCTCACATCCTTTGCTGGTTGCTGATAATGCGGCGTTGCGTCATCTCAACCGGCCTTGCCGTGTCGGGGCCTGGATGCCCGCGCCCTGCGTACATCGCCGATGGTGACCATGTTGGCGCCGCTGGCGTCCTGGCCGCGTACGGGTACCCAGCCCTTGACGATCCAGCGTTCGATGGTGCGTTGCGGTACCGGCTCATCGAGGCGGGGCAGCACCCAGTCGACGAGATCCCGGACGGTGACCAGAACGTCATCGAGTTCGGCGAGGTTGCGGGTCAGTACATCTGACACGTCGTGGGTTTCGTCGCATTGCGGGCAGGTGACTTTGTTGGCTTTCTTGCCGACGTGGAGTGCGAAGTTGCAGCGGGTGGTGCCATCACCCTTCTGGGCGCGCTGCGACAGTAGTTCGTCGGGGGCGGGGTCGGTGACGCACGGTCCGATGATCATGGGCGCTACGGGACGGTTGATGACGCGCTCAATGGACTTCTGCACGTCGTCGATCTCGTTGATGAAGTCGAGGCCGTCGTCCTGGTGTGCGATGTGTGAGCAATGCCGTTCCAGCCAGCGGACCATGGCCACGGTGGTGTTGAGGGTCGGAATGTCGATGCCGCGTTGCTCGCACAGGTCTTTGATCCACCAGGCCAACGTGTTGTGGATTTTCTGCAGTTCGTCGGAGGCTCGTCCGTTGACTCGGCCGGCGGCGAGGGCGTGATGGAGTGCGCGGCGTTCGCGGGCGGCGAGATCTTTACCTGTGGGTGGTTTGTCGCTGTCGCGAGGGAAGGTTTCGATGTGTGCTGCGAGGGTGTCGTCACCGTGGAGTACGTCGCGGCGTTTTGAGCGTCGACCGTTGTCGCTCATGCGGACTTGTCCGATGGTGGTTTCGATGAGCCGGTCGAGGTACCAGGGGAGGTCGCGCAGCTTGGCCCGCAGGTTGCCGATGCAGGTGGAGCACAGGAACAGGTCGCATTTGCGTTCGCAGCGGGCGCATTCAGCCATGGGTCATTTCCTCCAGTCCGCCGTTTCGTTTCGAGATGAGCCCGTTGTGGACGACGCGCATGAGCCTTTCAGATGTGTGTTGCGGGATGTGGGTGATGCCGTCTTGGCAGTCGTCGCAGAGCTCGCTTGTGGCGGCGGTCGGCAGGGTGATGTTGCATACCTGGCAGGTAGTCACTTGGTCCTCCCGTGTTCGCAGTCTCCAGTTTCGGGTTGGGGTCGCGGGATGCGTCGGAAGTCTTGGACGTCGGTGAAGCTCAGGAGGTATCCGTCCACGTTGGGGTCGATGACGGGTAGGGCCGTGAAGATGTATCGGGCGTCGGCTGCGTCGATCGCGAACTGGCGGCGTTGGCTGGGTTGGCTCACTGCTGGTCCCCGCTTCCAAGCTCAGGCTGTGCAACTTCGGCGTCGATCGTTGGCAGTTGCGGCGCAAAGCAGCCGATGATGACTGCTGGTTCGGTTGGGGTGGTGTCGTTGTAACCCCAGTCGGGGCGGTCGTACGGTCGACTGCCGTCGAGTGAGAAGGCGTTGTGATCGGCGGTAGATCAGGTCATCGCGGCGCTTGATGCTCATGAGTTCGACGTAGGTGCCGACGAGTTCGAGGTCTTCTTGTTCGATGACGACGGGTAGGTGGTCGGGGAGGTTGGCGAGGGCTGCGCGTAACTGACCTACGTTCATCGGTGATTACCTCCGCATTCGGTGCGTGGCCTGTAGCACTGTGGGCATGTGGGGCTTTGGTGGATGAAGGTGGCTTGGGTGTGGTGAATGTCAGCGAGCTTCATTGAGCGGTCCAGTGGCAGGTGAGGTGTGCTCCGTTGTGGTCGATCCATTGGCCGGGCGAGAGCGGCTGACCGCAGCGGGGGCAGGGTGGCATGGTGTCGGCTTTCAACGAGTCCCAACCGCGATGGGCGAATCGATAACAGTGCCCACATAAGTCCCTGGATCTTCGATCGGTCCTGGTTCCGCATCTAACGCACCGATTGGCATCCGGGGTCCGGTCACACGCGGGGGCCGGTTCTGACGCGTCTCCGTGGACGTGGGGCGGTCGTGCGTGGCTCATTTCTTGGCGCCCCATCCCATCGCGGCGCGCACTGCAGCCATCCCGCGGACCGCGGCAGGCCGGTGGTCGATGTGGTCGCAGACGGTGAAGCTCGGCGTGTAGCCCTCGCTGTCACACAGGCTGCAGTTGGCGATGCGTATTTCGTTGCGACGCTTCTCGGCCCGGTCGGTGACTGCGTTTCGGTGCGCACGGGCGGCGTTGGACTGGTCGCAACTCAGGGGCGCGTGCACGGTACGGCTGCCTGTGAGACGTTCGCGCTGCTGCCGGGCACGTTCGGTCGCGGCTGCGGTTTCACGGGCGCGGCGCCGAGAATCGAAATCAACCACCGGGTCGTCGGACTCTCCGTAGCGGTCAGGCATGGTCGGCGTCCATCGGGGCCGGGGGTGCTGCGGCACGCTGGCGGGCGACCAGATCGGCAGCGCGTTGTGGATCGGTTCGGGGCTGGCCGAAATGCTCACGGGCTTCTGCGAATGCGGCGATGGCCTGCCGGCGCTGCGCGGTGACCGCGGGGTCTTCATCGGGGGCGGCCTTCGAGTCGCACAGCGCTTGGTATTCGGGGGTTGGTAGCGCGTTCTGTGCGCGTTCGGCAAGGATTTTCCGTGCCCGCTGATACACGTGGCCCGGTTGTATCCACGTGTCGGGCTGGTGACGCAGGTGGTCGCGTACGGCTTCGAGTGCGACGCCGACGGGCAGTTCTCCGATGACGGCTTGCCAGATTTCGACGTCGGCTTGGCCGATGGTGCGTCGGTCGGCGGCCGCGATTGCAGTGAGGACGTCGATGACGTCGTTGCGATTCATGTCAGCTCCGATCGGTTCGGCGGGTTGTCTTTGAGTGCTTGGGCTTGGGCTGCACGGAGGTCGCTGGTGGCGGGGCGGTGTCCGTTGACGGCGGCTTGGTCGCGCTCAGCGGCTCGGGTTTTTGGTGATGCGAGCCAGGATGCGAATGCGGCGTCCCAGTTGGCTGATTGGCGCGCTTCGGATAGGGCATGGTTGCGGAACGCTTCGGCTGCTGCGTTGATGTCTTTGATGCCGAGGGTTTTGGCTTTGGCGCGGTGGGTGAGGTTTGGTTCCCAGTCGTCGGGGATGAGGGCCAGCGTGCCGCGCGGGCGCGCGTTCTCTCTCTCTTTTGCTGTTCCCCTGTTCCCCTGTTCCCCTGTTCCAGTCGCGAGTGTGTCGCGAGGGCTCGCGAGTGTGCTGCGAGGGTTTCTGTAAGACTCGCGATCAACCACGTCGGCATACTCGAAAGTGCCGTCTGGCCTGGGGTAACGCCCTTTAGACGGTCGGTCGATGCGTTGGAGGTCTTTCCACTTGTCGACATAGAGCAATTTCTCGCCGTCGGCCTCGTATCGGGCAATCAGACCGGCCCGATGGATGCGGTCAATGGCTTCAGACAAGCTCGCGACAGTCTCGCGAGGGCTCCTGAAAGTGTCGCGAGGGAACACTTCGGTGGCGATCAACTCAATGTCATCCTTGCCCACGCCGTTGTCATCTACGTACGCCTCAAGGCCCTTGAGTACGAACCGGTCTGCCCATTCGAGAGCGTCGGCGATCGTTTTGGACCTCCAGAATTCCGGTTTGGTCGACCTAATCCTCATGGCTCTCCTCTTGGTTGGGGCAGCCGTCACGGTGGCCTTGGGTTCGGATGTGCAGACCGCATTCCGGGCACCGGTTGCGGGCCACGAGTTCGCGGCGCGGGAACGGCAACCAGGGCTTAGTCATCGCGCACCGCCTGGAAGTCGCGGCAGGCGGGCCACCACGCGCGGATGTCCGACGATTCGCAGCCCGTATCGCGGTCGTAGGTCACTTTGTCGCCGCGCTGGGTTGGGAAGTGGCATTTCGGATACGTCTTGTCGTGATGGCTCAGCCGGACGCGGAACCGGCAGTCACCGCAGCGGAGCCCTTCGGCAACGCATTCATCCGAGGTGCCGGGCGTGAACTTCGCGGCGTCGGGATGTAGTGCGACGTAGCCGAGTGGGTGCGTTCCCTGTGCGATGCGCTTCTCCACGAGCCGTTTCCGCCTCTCGCCACGTGTGAGCTGTTCCGGTTCAGGCGGGATCAGGTAGGCGTCGGCGGGCACATCGAACAGGCCGGGCTCGTCACTCATCGGTGATCACCTCGATGTGGACGTCGCCGTCGTAGACCACGCGCTCAACCCCGTCTACGGACTGGCTGTAGTGGCCGCACTCGTCGGACAGGCAAGCTCGGACGGGTAGGTCGGGGTTGTGTTGGGATAGTGCGGCGATCAACTCTGCGACAGTCATCGGGCACCGTCCTTGGGGTGGTAGCAGGCAAAGTCGCATTCAGGGCCGGGGCACGTGTAGGGGCAGCCACCGTTAGCGGGGAGTCCCGTGTGGGTGTGCAGGGTGCCGTCACCGCGGATGTAGAACTCGCGGCGGCACCAGCGGCAGATGCCGTAGGAGTCGACCATCTTGCGGCCCCGTCGAACACTGGTTTCGCGGGGCACGAGCGCGTACGGGGTTGTGTGGCTGCCGGGGCATGGAGTGCTCATGGCTGCACCTCGCTCCAGCCAGACACCCAACAAGCTTTGCCGTAATAGCCACTCGACCAACCCGCTACGTGCAGGGTGAGTCCTCCGAGGGCTTTGTCGATCTCAGCGGCAACATGCTCAGCCCAGAGGTCATATGGGTCAGGATCGTTACGGCGAGGCTTGCCCGTCAGCCTGCCGAAGTCCGTCTTGCAATTGGCGCATCGAAGGATCTCGTTGTCGTTACTGAACGACCTCCACCGCGAGGGCTTGTGATTCTTGTGCACATCGTTGATGAGCTTCTGGGCGTCACTCATCGGATCTCTCCTCGCGCTAGCTTGCGGGCTTGGTTCATGGCTTGCGCGTGGGGGTTCCAGCCGAGCGCCCCGCACCAGGCGACGCCGTAGAAGTCGAGTTCCCTGCCGCCTTGGTTGATTGCCCAGCCTTGGATGCGGCCGTTGGCGGCGCGGACCGGCGTGACCTTGATGCGGTCAGTCATCGCACACCCCCGGATTCAGCTGGGCCGGATGGCCAGACTCGTCGATGCGACCCATGGTGAAGTGGCACCAGACATCGAACTCCGCACCCTCCATGCCGAATCCGTCCCGAACCATCCACTCCCGAACCCGCCGAAGTTGGATCGCCTTGCCGCACACTTTGCACCGGCCGACGCAGCCCAACGCGGTGCCGTCGCGCAACCCGTCGATGCCACTCATTCGGGTGCCTCCGCAGCGTGGACAGCGGCCAGGAGTGCGGCGCCGAATGCCCGGGCGTCACTGGCGCTTAGCGGGTCATCGTCGCCGTTGTCGTAGTCGAGTTCGGCGCGGATGTTTCGCCACTTCTCGTTGTAGATGACGTGCGAGTCGCCAACTTCCCATATCTGTTCCTGGTGACGTGGTGAGAGAACCGGCTCGGGCAGTTTCACCACGACATGCCCTGACGAGGCGAGTGCCTCCAGGTGCGCGGCGATAGCCGCGTCGGCGAGCACGCTGTATCCCATGACCTCGCCACGTTCAAGGCAATCAGCTTCCGCGGCCTGGAGCGCCATGGCGACCCTCTCGCGTGCGCTCATCAGTCCACCACCCAGGTAAAACCGCATCCGCACTTATGGATTTCGGTTTCACAGTCGACACCCGGCGCCGTCCCTATGTCATGGCGCGCTGTGCCCAAGATGGCGCACCGGTGTTGGTGATCCGGTTCGGGTTCGGGCCAGTATGGTTCCCCGCACTCGGTAGCGTTCATCGTTCCAGCTCCTCGGCGGGCGACTTGCCCAAGCTGGCGTGGTCGTAAGTGCTGCACCACTGCTCGAATTGAGCGCCAGTTATGGCGTGCTTTTTGAGTACGGCCATCGCCTGAACTACGGCGGGGTCGTCATACAGCTTCCGAATATCTGCGCTCATTCGCCTATCGCCTCGTACGTCGCGGCAAAAATGTCGGGCTTGGCGCTATTCCCGTTTGAGGTAGCGGAGAGCCGCCCTGAGCCGCTTTGGGTCGTCGCGGAAGAACCCGAGGCCCTTGTTGCACGAGTCGCACAGGACGCCGCGAACGCGCTCAGAGACGTGGCAGTGGTCGATTCGCAGTCGCTCAGTACTGCCGCAGATCGCGCACTTGCCCTCGCGCATGAGTTGTTCGTACTCGTCCAAGGGGATGCCATAGGCCGACTTGGCCTTGTGGGCAGCCACGCGCTCCTTGTTGGCTGCGACCCACTCGCGGTGCTTGGCCTTCTGGCGCTCCTTGTTGGCCGCGTAGTACGCCGCACTCTTGGCGCGAGAGCAGACCTTGCACCAGCCTGCGCGCTTGCGAACTCCGTAGTAGTCCTCACGAGGCTTCATCTCCCCGCACTTCGGACACTGAATCAGTTCGCTCATTGTCGGCAACTCTCTCGTAGGTTGCCTCAAATATATCACTCTTGCAGGGGTAGAACTCGCCCTGCACGCCACGGATGATCCAGTCGCCGATGTCTGCGCGCATGTCTCCCTCAAGCGTGCGGATGATGATGTGCGGGTCGGCGAACGGGAGAATGCAAGTCCCGCCGTTCGATTCGATCCAGTACGCGATCAGGGTGTGGTTGGCGAGATCGTCAATCACCTGCACCGCCTGGATCTCTACCGGCTTCTTTCGGAACCGTTTTGCCCTGATCGGCCCGTCGGTTCGCAACGGAAATTCGCTCATTTCTTGGTCCTCCACATGGTTCCGGTGGTACGGCGGCGCTCACGGTGGGCACAGCAGGATTCGGCAGTCACGAGGCGTCCTCGAGGTCGAACAGACTGGGCATGTCCTGCTTGTTCTCTTCGGCCTGCAGGTACTTGACGGCATCGAAGAAGTAGCCGGGGTTGAGTTCGACGCCACGGCCGCGCCTGCCCAGCTTCATCGCCCGCAGCGGAACGGTGCCCAGGCCGCCGAATGGGTCGAACACCAGATCCCCCGGGTTGGAGAACCGTGTGATTAGTCGGTCCACAATGTCGAACTGCAAGGGGCAGACGTGCATCTGCACGTTGCGGCGCCTCTGTTCCCCGTTCAATGTGATCATGCGGTTCACGTCGTGCCACACGTCGGGCGACCAGGACCCGGGCGCCAGTGACATGAACGTGGCCGGAAGTGCGCCGCGACCGTCGAGCTGCTCACCGATCCGGATGTGCGATTCGTAGTCGTAGACGTCCTGCAGGCTGTACTTGGTGAACAGAGTCGCCAGGGCATCAGGCTTCAGCTCGGCGAGCTCGTCGGCAGTCAATGACCTGTCACCGCTCGAGCGCCAGAACGCGTGTGCATCGACCTGCCAGCGGGCCCGGGTGTAGTCGTCCTTCGACTTGGTCACCGGGGTGTCGGCGTACCCCTTCGACCGATCCGACTGCGGCTTGTGGAACAACAGAACGTACTCCGGTGAGCCGACACCCATCTTGGTGGCGTCCTTGCACTGCTCCGACCAACCCAACCGGTACGTCTGATTGTTCTCCCGCACCACATCGGTGACGACGGTGATCATGCCGAGGTAGTCGAACCCGTGCTTACGGCCGTGGAACAACGCCTCAGCGTGGAACGGGGAGACGGTGGGAACGCCGGCGCCGGTGACGTTGCCGAACAGGATCCGGTCTTTGACGTGGCATGCGTAGATGCGCCCGGGTGCGAGGATCCGCAGCAGTTGGGGGGTGAGGTAGTCCATCTGCTGCCAGAAGTGGTCGTTGTCGTCGGTGTGCCCGAAGTCGTTGTAGGACGGGGTGTATTCGTAGTGGTTGGAGAACGGGATGCTGGTGACGATCATGTCGACCGAATCGGTGGCCATGCTTTCGGTTTCGGGTACGCAGTCGTTGTTGGCGAATGCCCAGCCCTCACCGGAGGCTTCGATGCGTTCGCAGCCGATGGACCGCTGCAGGGCTTCTGAGATCGCTTCGGGGTCCAGTCCGTATTCGTGGATGATGTCGGTCATGGTTGAGGTCAGCTCTCTGTGCTGGGCCCATTTCTCGCGGATGATCCGCACCACTTCGCGTTCGGTTTCGGAGTGGATGAGATGGGCTGTGCAGGGGTGGGTTTGGCCGAACCGTTGGATGCGGTGCAGGCTTTGAATCAGGTCGTTGAACTTGTGCGTGATGCCGATGTAGACGCAGGTGTGCGCCTGTTGCAGGTTCATGCCTTGCCCGAGCATCACTGGCTTGCCGATCAGGGCGTAGGTGTCGCGGTGCTTCCAGTCGGCCAGGCGGCGTTCCACTTCGTCGGGGTCGAGTGAGCCGTACACCGAGGAGAAGCTGAGACCGGCGTCCTCGAGGGCCTTCTCGATGGCGCGTTGTTCGTCGTTCAAATCGCACCAGATGACGATCTGGCCCTGGCCGTGTTCGGCGTGGTCGGTGACGATCTCGGTCAGCTTCGCCAGCCGGGCCCCGAGGGAACGTCGCTTCTCCGCCGCGGCCTGGGGTAGGCCGAGGTTCACGCCGCGCACCAGCTGCCCCTGCCCGTCACGTTCGAAGTCGAACCCGTCGGCCGGCGGGTCAACCTCATGCCACTGCACATCCAGGGGCGGCAGGTCGTAGCCGGTGGCGTCATGTCCGAGGTCGGCCGGTGATTGGACGAACGCGGCCCACGTGTTGAGCCACAGCCAGAATTCGCGTTCCTTGTGCGGGTAGAGGGTGAGGTTGTTCGCCTTGGTCGAGTCCCGTTGGAACCACCGGGTGAGCGCGGCGCCGGTGTCCATGACGCCGAGATACCCGGCGTAGTGGATCAGTTCCTTGAACCGGTTCGGTGACGGGGTGGCGGTGGCGACGTACCGGTACGGCACCCCGTCGAACAGCTCGAGGAAGCTCTGGTAGGTCTTGGACCCGTAGGACCGCAACACTGACGCTTCATCGAGGCTGACGGCCGCGAAGGCCTTCGGGTCGAGCTTGCCGTCGCGCACGGACTCGTAGTTGGTGAGATAGATGCCGTCACCGTCGATTTCGTCGGTGCGGCGGATGAACCGGGTTTTGATGCCCAACATCTGCGCGTCGTGGGCGAACTCGATGCGCACACCGAGCGGCATCACGATCAGGCCCTTGCCGCCACCATGCTTGGCCAGCGACAGCCGCACCGTTTCGAGCTGCATCACCGTCTTGCCCAGGCCGAACGCGGCGAAGATCGCACGGCGCCCGCCAGCGACGGCCCACCGCACCAGGTCACGCTGATGCGGCAATAGCAGCGAGTGCACCTCGGCGCCGTCGACCTGATGCCCGTACGTGTTGTCGAAACGCGCCTTGTTGGCGACGAACTTGGTGTACGTGGTCGTCACTTCTCCCCCTGCCGTTCGATTGCGCGCGCCAACTCCCGCAGGATCTCGCCCAGGTCAAGCACGTCCTGCATCGACGCCGGCACCCGCACCGCACGCCGATCGAGCAACAGAGGCCTCATGCGCCGGCCTCGTCGATCGCGAGGATGGTTCCGCATGGCCACGGCTCATGGCAGCAGGTGCAATTCCGGAAGTAGTTCTCGGTGTGCAGCTCACGAACCGCGGTGATCGCCTTGGCGTAGTCAGCCCCGGCCAGCATTCCGAGCTCGGCGCCCCGCTTGATCGCTGTCAGGGTGTCGATCGGACCCTCACCGAGCGGTTCGTCGCCTTGGTCTGTTGCGTTCACTGCCCCTCCAAGATTTCTGCTCTGTGCCCGACGAGGGCGTGATGCCGGCGGACGAACGCCTGGGCGCCGTCACGATCCGGGTATTCCGACCGCACAGGCCGCCCCAACTTCTTCGCGCACTCGATGCATTCGATTGCGATCACGAGGTCGCCTCGATGGCCTTCTTGCGGTCACTCCACATGGACAGGAGGTGTTCGCGGTGTGTGCCCAGATCCCACGACTTCAGGTCGGCGCCAATGTTCTTCAACTCGTCGACTGTTGCGGCATCCGTGATGCGCTGCTCAAACTCGGCCACGGTCTCGGCAGTGATCTGCGGGGGGCCATCAGGCAGGGGTTCGACGGTGAACGGGGCGCGCCTGCCGCGGGTCACGGTCAACGCCAAGGTGAGCCGGCTGTCGATGTGGCTCATGGCGCTGATCCTGATGCCGCCCGGTGTGTCTTTCCCGAATCGCACGTCCGGATCTCGATAGAGCATGAGGCGCCGGCCTGCGTAGGCAGATGCATCCTTGCCCCACCCGGCAATCAGCACTCGGATCATGCTCTTGCAGGGCCGATAGGTTCGACCAGGAAACTCCGCGAGGTGGATGTAAACCGGTTGCTCCGCAGAGCCTTTCGTGACCTTCTCGATGGTCACGGCACGAGGACCCGAAAGCATGTCTTCAGCGTTGACCTGGTCACTGTTCGGTTGCGCAGCTGCTGAGATGTCCATGTTAAGACGCCTTTCTGGTCGGGTTCTCTGCCGCTTCCGTCCTGGCCCTGGCGCGCCTTTGGCGCATGTACTCCCGACCCTTAAGCCTTCTTTCCTCCCTGTGTTCCTCGCGGTATATGCGACGGCAGTCGCGGCAGCACCGGCTACCGCTTGGCTTCACATAGGTGTTCTCTGGCGTATATGGGTGGCCTTTAGGGCATTCGGTCCTATTTGCCATGTGGTGACCGCCGTTACGAACACAGTCCAAGGCGTTCGAGCTTCGCGTGTCCCAGCGGAGGTTTGCGACACGGTTATCGTCCGGAATGTCGTTACGGTGACACCCATCCAGGCCATCCGGTCGCGGTCCGACGAACGCCATCAGCACGAGGTGGTGCACCAAGAAGTTCCGACGTGAGCCGGCATGGAGGGCAATGGCCAGATGTCCACTGCGTGCCTTGCGTGGGCTCATCAGCTTCCCGCGTCGCAAACGACCTCGCGTATCTAGGCGGGTGAGTGATCGCACTCCGCCCTTGTCTGAGACCTCATAGGCGCCTTCGTATCCGGGGATCGCGCGCCACTCTTCGATGTCGGACATATCAGATCACCAGCCCGAAGTCTTCGACGCGCCGTTCGGTCTGATGCAAGCCAACGGTCGACTCGTCATAGACGCGCATCATCTCGGCGGCGTTGGCCTCGAATGCGGCGACAGCCTTGGTGATTGCGTCGAACCAGCGTTGATCAGGGTAGACACGCTTAACGAACATCGGCATGCCGCCCGACCAACTGATGTAGTCGATCCACTTGCGGCCGGAAACCAGCAGCCCACACATCAGTTGCGCCATGTTCTCGATCGGCGGATGGCCGGCGAGCACGGTTGCCAGTTGCCCCTTCTGCCTTCGACTCTTGATCTCGATCAGGCCGTCATCGCCGACCAGGCCATCAGGTGAATACCCGATCCGGAATCCCCAGTCGTCGCGGATCATCAGCCCAACCTCGGTTACCGGTGCGTACTTTTCGCTGTACTTGTCGCGGGCGATCGGCTCGTCGTCGATGCCGCGTTGCATGTCGTCGTTGACATAGATCGGTTCGGTAACGCCGGTGATTCGTTCGGCCACCAGTGAAGCGGTGAGGCCACGGCTGGTGTCGTTGCTGGCCGGTTCAATGACGGTCGACGACGTCTGGCTGCGGGCGTATTCGGCGCGCTCGGGATGCAACGTCTTGATCGGCGTCGGGGACCGCTTGCCGAGGCAGGGATTGTCGGCCGCCGCACCGCACTCGGGGCAATCGAAGTCGACGGCGCCGATCTTGCGGGTGGTGATGAGCTGCCCGACAACGGAAGCGGTGACCAGACCGCGCCGTTGCTCAAGCCACTCGTCCGAACCTTGTTCGAGCTCGGGAAGGATCTGCAATGTCATGCGTCCTCCAGGTACTTCACGAGGTCGATGGCGTCGCCGATGTGGACCTGGGATGCGGTGGCGATGCCCCGTACCGATCCCGCATCAAGGGTGTCCTCAAACTCGGCCATCTCCTTCTTGGCGTCTGCCAGCAGGAGTCGCGCTCGTGTCAGGTGTGTGTCGTTCACAGGTTGTCCTCCGGGTTCCATCCGTAGATGTCGGGGCGGTCGTGTTCTGTTGCAGCGCGGTCCATCTCGGACATGGATGCGACGGCGGAGCGCCACTCGTCGGTTTCCCAGCTCATGCCGACCTCCTATCGAGGTGGCGGGATTCGGGCCGCAGCTTGTCCCGCTGTCGCCGTTTCTCCCGGTGCCGCGCCTCATAGCCGCGTTGCTGCGCGGTCTGCGCCGCACGCCGGCATTCAGGTGTGCAGTACCGCACCAGGTGATGCCCCGGCATGAATGTGGCATCGCAGCCTTTGCAGGATCGTGGTGGGATCCTGCGGGCGAGTTGGTGCCGCTGGTTCGGGGTGAGTCCGCCGCGAATGCCGCGGGATTCCTTGCGGTCCAGCGCGTCCTGTAGACACTGCTCCCGCACCGGGCACCCGTTGCAGATTTGGATTGTCTCGGGTGCGGGTTCGTCGGTGTCCCAACGGCTCGGGTTGTAGTCGGCGCACGCGGCGCGGCCCTGCCAGTAATCCATCAGGACCTCCCCATGATCGGGAGTGCTTTGGCGATGCAGTCCGGGCAGAACCGGCAGATCGCCGCGTACATGTCGGGGTTCGCCATGAATGACCAGTAGCGGCCGCAGCGTACGCATTTCGCGGCGCTCACCGTTCACACCTCCGCATCAGGTCGGCCCCGATCCCGAATCCCATCGAGCAGGCCAGCGCGGTGCCGAACATGGTGGGTGTGCCGACGACGAGTGAGGCGAGCGCGAATCCGAGTGCGGCAGCGGCGATGTAGGCGAGCAGACGCGGCGTCATTGGCGGTTCCCCCAGTGCTGGCCGAGCGCGAACCCGATGGCGGTGAACACCACGGGGGCCATTACGGTGAGGAACCCGAGTATCTGGGCGGGAATGCAGATCATGCGAACCTCACCCCGATGCCGGCCTCCACGAGCTCGTCGAACGTCACCGGGTCACCGACCTGGCGAAACTTCCTGTCATAGACGGTGATGCTCGGCTGGGAGCTGCGGACCTCG
This sequence comes from Mycobacterium sp. 48b, assembly GCF_048282725.1. Classification (NCBI taxonomy): domain Bacteria; kingdom Bacillati; phylum Actinomycetota; class Actinomycetes; order Mycobacteriales; family Mycobacteriaceae; genus Mycobacterium; species Mycobacterium sp. 48b. The sequence goes on along the minus strand of NZ_JBLVUL010000001.1, from coordinate 2,150,669 downwards.
GCGGCCAACTGCGCCCAGAACCGGACCAGCGCGGCGTCGGCGGCGCGGCGGTTACGCGCCCGGCCACGGATGCCGAACGGGCCGCACGCAGGGCAGCGGAGTAGGTGATTCATCGGGTCACCACCTGATCGATCGGAACAACGGGGGCCTTGCTGCCGCGGTCGAGGTACCACTCCCGCGCGGCCCGGAAGCATGAGGCCGTGGCCGTCGCATCGCCGTATGCCGAATGCTCGTCGTAGTTAGTGATGCCGAAGTGCTCGCAGACCTTGGCCAGCCCCGGAAGCTCGTCGGGGCCGAGTCCCATTGCTGGCGCTGCGTAGGCGGAAAGGTCGGCCAGCCGGTGGTGCCACACCTCGCCCATGAGCCGGGCCAGGACCGCAGCATCGAACCGAGGATTGGAGCCGCCGAGGGTGTTGCCGGTCAGCATCTTCTCGAGTTCCTGGTACGCGACGTGGTTTTCCGCCGCGCTGGCGAGCATGTCTTCCCATGAGCCGCGCTCGTAGTACCGGTTCACCTGCAGGGCTTGAAAGTCGGCTTCTCCGAGCGCACTTCGTGTGACGAACGGGTTGAACCTGATCTCGTGCCCGGTTGCGGTGTTGATTGCCGCGACCTCCAGCGGCCAGCAGGTAGCGGTGTTGAGCCCGGTGGTCTCCAGGTCCACGACAATGAGTTGGCGCTTACTCATCAGGCACCGTCCTCGGTCAGCTCTGGCCAGTACTGGTCCGGTGCCTCGCCCTCGGGTGACCAATCCTCGAACTCGATATCGTCGTCGTACTGGGTTTCCCAGTCATCGAAGATGTGGCCAGCGTCCGGAAAGTAGTAGCCGTCAACTTCTTTGCCGAGATGCGACTTGTAGAACTCGGCTACGTCGAATTCGTCGGTGACATCAACACCGTTCGCCACCATGATGTCGAGCTCACGGCCGGAAACCTCAATCGATCCGTCACGGGGAAGGGTTGCGCTCCACCGAATGATGATGCTCATCGGATGACCACCGATCCTGTTGGCAGCCAACCCGGTTCGTCGGGCAGGACTGTTTCGTCGGTGACGGGGTATTCCTCGTAGGCCACGGTGCCGCCCGCGTTGTAGTAGCCCGACGTGCACGAATACCGCGAGCACCAGCCCGGCACCCAACCGGCGGGTACCCACACCTCACGCGCCCGCGTCCACGAGCCGTCCGGGCGGCGCGGGGTGTCGCACACCGTCCGGCGTTGGCTGCCGAGGAAACCCCAGCGGATCGTCTCGCAACCCACGCCCGGCGCGGCCTTGGCCGGGGCGGTGGCGTAGCCGATGCCGACGATGACGAGCGCGGCGATAGCCAGGGCGGCGAGGAGACGCTTGGCGGTCCGCTTGTGCAGGGTGCGGCGCCACCAGCGGGGACGGTGCACCACCGGCCCTGGCGCAGGCTCGTCCGGCCACTCGTCGTAGCGCCACGCCTTCAGCGGCTCAGCGGCGCGGTCCGGCTCGTCGGTGCGCAACTCGGCAAGGGCGGCCTCCAACTCAACACTGGCGCCAAGGTCGACCAGCCCACCCCGATCTTCGAGATCATCGGCGATCGCCCGCAGGTACATCAGATCCGACCAGTGCGCAGTGTCCTCATCCGACGCAACCCAGTTGGCGTCGTTCAGCAACGGCAAATCGCCCCACTTGCCGTCGTGCGCGGTGATATCGGTCATGCCGACACCTCACTGCTCATCAGGCGCACCAGCAGGCCCGCGTGAAAGTCCAGCAGCGCCAACGCATCAGCGCGATCCAAAGCGACTGCTGACGCGCTACCGCCGCGGCCGTCAGTGAGGGCGACCGCCCACTGGTCGTCAACCGTGGTCGCCATGCACCTCCCGGCGACTATCTCCCGACCATCGGGGGCGACGACGTACGACAGCAGCGCGGCGGCCCCGCACTCCCGGATCTTGTAGCTGTACTCTGTGGATTGCATCGGAATGGTTTTCCTTTCGGTTGGTGTTTCCGGTGTTTCGGCGGGTCGTCGGGCATGACGGCCCGCCGTACTACTGGGTGTCGTATACGTTTTCGAGCGCGGCGAACTGGGAAGCCCGATCCCGCAGTGCGTCAGCGAGATTCAGCAGTTCGTTCGCCTCGATGACCGTCGTCGAGCGACGTGCGGCCAGATCGGCAGCGGTAGCAGCCCGCGTCAGCAACTCCGAGTCGGACATTCGGGCGAGGCGCTCGATCTCCACCTGATCCAGGCGCGCATCAATCAGCGCCGGATCGAGCCCGCATGAGGCGGCCAGGGCGTGCGCGAGGTCGTGGACGGTGAGGTCCCCCAGGGAGGGCGGTGTTGGGGGGTTCCCGCTCTCCTCCCTGGGGGATTCACCCGCAACCACCGGAGTCACGGGCTCAAGGTCTAGGTACGCGAAGCAGGCATTGCACCGGCCGCCTTTATCGGAAACCGCTCGCTCAGCGGCTATCTGATTCGGGAACAGGCCAGCCACATCGCAGCCACATGCACCGCACCGAGGCTGGTACGACGTACCCACCCGCCAGCGGATCGGGACGGTTGAGCGCTCCGGGGGTGGCGACGGCAGAATGTCGCTATCACCCCCGGAGCCTTCGTCAACCGCACTCGCCGGGGACGGCGATGGTCGGGCGGGTGACGGGTCTGCCGCTGCGCTGACGGCGGCAGAGCCTTTGAGGTGGTTGCCGCATGACGGATCGAACGCGCACCACGCGCCGTGCAACTCGCACACCGCGCGCGGTTCCAGGCTGTCGCGCTGCTTCTCGAACTCGGTCAACCACTGCGGCCCACACTCCACCTGGGCGCGCGCATCAGCTTCCAAACGCGAACCCAACGTGGTCAGCACCGTCCCAGCAGCAGTACGCAACTCGCGGCACAGCTCGGAGACGTTGGCGCAGAAAGTCCTGGCAGCGTCACTCATCGAACAGCCTTCCGCTACCCAGTTCCGCGAGCTTCTCCCAGATCAATCCCCAGTCGCCGTCACCAGTCTCATCAACCAGGTGGTGCAGTCCGGTGATGTTGAGAACCATCTGGCATTGGCTCTCCACGATCCCGCCGAGCGTCTTGCAAGCGCTGCGCAGGCGTTCGACTTCGGCGACGAGCTCGGCCACAAGGTTGAGACGGATCTCCATCACCGGGTTGTCGTTGTCGCCGTGGCAGATACACACCGCCATCGCTTCCTTCACCTGCTCTGCCACATCACTCATGCCTTGCTCCAATCGGGATGGTGGAGTACGTAGGCGGGCAGTTCTGGGCCGTCTTCGCAGACCAGTTCGCTGTTGAATGCGGACGGAATCCACAGGCGCGATCCGGGATTGGCGTCCTTCTGCCATGCCCAGTTGTCGGCATCGACGATGATCGTGTCGGCTGGTAGCGCGTCGAGCTGCTCAACCGTGGTGATCGTGCAGGCTTCCCGCCATTCACCTTGAACGTGCTCGGCGAAAGACTCCCGTGAAAACTGGGCGGCTGGACTGCCGTCACGCCAGTAGCAGGTGCATACCCGGTACCCGGGCTGAGCAAAGCCGTGGACGGGATAGCTCTTAGCGCCGATCCAAGTATCCGCGTGCTTGGCGACTACCTCTGCAAGCGTGGGGAATTCGCTCATGCTGCCCCCTCGCACCGGTGTGCCTCGTACTCCTGCACGAGAGCGTTCAACCGCGCGTTCTCCGCATCAGCCTGAGACAGAAGCCGTTCCGCAGCCTCGGCCCGCTCCAACGCAACCCGCTCAGCCTCGATGAAATGACGAATCTCCCGCCACTGCCCAGCCGCAGACTCAGCGAAACCCTCAAACAAACTCGTCAACTTCTCAATCTGCGCCCGATCGAATTCCTTTGTCGCAGCCTGATACAACGCATCCGCAGCCACATCCACCCGCTGCAACACACGAATCGCGTACGGCTCATCATCAAACAGACGCGTCACGAGGCCTCCGCGGACGTCTTCAACGAATCCACGTACCGCTGCAGATCCTCGGCGGTGTACTTCCATTCGCGGCCGTCCTGGACCGCCAGGAGAAGGCCGGCGCGTCTCAGTTCATCGACACGCCTTGGGCTGGTGGAAATCTGCTCCGCCGCGCCGTCACGGTCGTACAGCATCCTCGTCGCCTTCACACTCATGACGACTCCAACATCCGCATCAGGTTGGAAACGATGGCGCGCGTTTGAGAACGGTTGAAGTCTCCCGGCCGCGCAGCCAATTGCTCCCCGAGTACGCGCCAAGCCTCATCGCGGCCGGCTCCCGTCAGATACTTGACGGCACAGTCGTGATGCCACCACGTCATGAACAACTTTGTGATCGCAGAACCGTCTCGCGTCACCTCTCGGCATCCGGGGCAAGGCCGAGACGGCGGATCGATCACAATCACGCCTTCCGTCTCCTCGTTCTTGAGCACTTTGGGCATGCGTCGACCGGACGACGAAGTCACAGAAAGGTTTTCGATCGGGTTCATTTGGTCAGCTCCAACTGGTCGCGAGACACCGTGATCAGACCGGTGCTGTGTTCGTTGACTGGAAGGCCCTCAGCGGCGAGGGCGTCACGTAGCTCGATTTCCTTCTGCGGTCGGACCCGCGGCTGGAATCGGCGCTTGCCGCCGTAGTTGCCGGTGTCGTGGTCGTAGATGTATGGACGACCCTTTGCGGTTGGCTTGCGGTGGTCGTAGCCATCTCGAATGGATCCGTCTGCCCGGACCCGGGTGTTGTGCTGATTGATCAGCCAGCCCTTCGAGTACAGGTGTTCATCGAACTTGCGTGCTGGGACATCGGAGAAGTACTTCTTCCCGAAGTCGGTGAGGTGAATACCGTCCCCGGCCTCGATCGCGCGGCGGTGGCGTTGCTCAACTTCCAGCTTCTTCTCAGCCTTATCCGCGCGGACACGCTCAGCCCGGGCGATGGTGACGGCTTGAGACGCGCGACAATTCGCGGCTTCGAGCGCACCAAGCGGATCGGCCAGGATGTCTAAGCCTCGATCCGTGGACTTGAGTGATTGATGTGTCTGCCGTGGCTGGTTGTCGTTTGGTGGGCTTGTGAGCGTGACGTAACCGCTGGTCTGCCCAGCTTTTCCCTGTGCGCTCCGGTAGGGGCCTATTCGGCCAGGTGGTCAGGTGGTGGCGGTGAGTGGTGGGCTGTGGCCGATGGTGTTGCGCCACAGCGTAAGCCAGTGGTCAGCCCAGGGCCAGTGGCTCGGTAGGTGCAGAAGGGGTCGGCGTTGCGGTCGGACCAGGCGTGCGGGGACGGTGATGAGCTTGCGGCGCAGTGTGGCGCCCCGGGCGACTGCGTGGGCTCCACCGGCCAGGACGCCGGCGGCGCGCAGCAGGTTGTGGGCAATAGCGGCGCACAGGATCCACGCCGAGTTCGCTCCGAAACGTCCCGAAGGCATGTGAGCCAGGGGTCCATCGATCAGGTCGGCGAACACGGTTTCGATGATCGCGTGGCGGCGGTGGGTGATGTCGGCCGCAACGGTGGGTTCGTCGGTGTCGGTGAAGAACGGGTGATACCGCCACACCGGAAACAGCGCATCAGGAAAGCGGGCATCTTTGACCCGACGCACGATCAACCGGGCGGTCATCGGGTTGTCGGTGGAGGTGAAGGCGGTGTAGGTGGTCTCGGCGACTTCGGCATCGGAGATCCAGGCTCCCGTGTCGGGATCACGGACCGCTCCGGGGTATTCCACTGCAATCCAGGCGCTCTCGTCGATGGACTCGATGGCTGCAGCGACGGCGCGGGTCTTGGTCAGCACCAACGAGAACTGGGCACCGGCGCGGCGGCAGGCTGTGGCCACGGTGCTGTTGCCGTAGGCCGAATCGCCGCGCACCACAATCTGGCCGGTGACCCCGGCGGTGCGGGCGGTGGCGACGGCTTGGGCGATCATCCGGGCCGCACCCTTGCCGGAGTTGGCCTTCCCGGCTCGCAACCGGGCGCCGGTGATCACCGGCGCACTCGTGGCGGTGCTGATCGTGGTGACCAACGGCGACAGGCCCTTGCGCAGGATCTGCTTGCCCGCGATTTTGGTGTGTCCGTAGGAAGCACCTTGTTTGGCGTGGCCATAGACCGGACGCAGCAGTGAGTCGATGTCGAGGAACGCGCGCTCGTCGGCGCCAGGCAACAGATCGACCCGCGCGCAGAGTCCGGCCAGGTGCTCGCGCAAAACCGATTCGAGCTGGCGGGCGTGTCCGAAAGTAAACTCGCGCAACAAAGTTCCGATGGTCGAGGGTGCATACACGCCGCCGAACAGTGTCTTCATCCCACCTGCCCGCACCAGGTCGAGATCGTCAATGCAGTCCGCACCGGCACACATGCCCGCGATGACTGTGCTCAGCTTCGGTGCCGGGTTGGCCGCCCCGGACTTGATCCTCGGCTCGGCAATGACCACCTTGTCACGTAATAGCTGCGGCAAGGCAGTCTGGGCCGCCAGGGTCATCACCGGGACCAATCCAGCACAGGACACGAGATGGTCATCATCGAAGACCGCCGACGACACAGCGAAACTATGGGACACTTTCACCGGAAGTGCCTTTCTGACCTGGACTGATTAGTGCGTCGAGAACACCAATCTTCCCAGTTCAAAGGGCACTTTCCTCATTCCGACACCCTGCGACCAGCCGATACATCGGTGGATCGAGGCTAAGGCGTCGCGATAGGCGGCGGTCTCGGATTCTCGGGTGCGGATCGCGAAGTAGGCCTGGGCGGCCGCCACCTCAGGCTTGTTCGGGTCACCGTTCATAGCCACGAGGTAGGCCGCAAACCGAGACAGTTCGAAGTCCACCATTGGCTTGGTGGCAGAGTTTTTCGCAGATCGGCGAAAATCTTGCGACACATCGTCGAGCTGATTCCGCGCTGACGCCATCGCGCGGTCAAGCGGGTTCCTAAACCGCTCCCATGTGCCGTAGCCCATGAGCGGCATGAGGTCGCGGGCCGACCAGAATTCGGAACCGTCGGGCCGCGCCCGCCTGATGGCGTCGAACGGCGACTGGTCACCGTTGGTAATCTGTAGATCTGACATGGAGACTGTTCCTCTCTGTCGGACGGCCCCCACCCCTTGCCGGGTGGGGGCTTTCTTTATGCGGCGGTGTTTGATCCGGAGCGTTCGTTCAACACCTCGCGCACGACGTCGCGGATCAGCTCGCGGAGGGCGATGCTGTGTCCGTCACTGTCAGCGGTGCGGGTGCGTTCGAGTACCGACATGGGCACGTGCAGTGCGGTGGCGATCTTCTTTACTTGAGTTGGGTTCGGCCAGCGGTGCCCGCCTTCAAGATCGGACAGATAGCCGAGGGAGACGCCCGAGTTCCTAGACAACTCGGCCAACGACTGGCCGTCCTTGGTGCGGAGCACCCGGAGTTGGTCCCAGACGCCGTACTCACTGATTCGCTTGGTGCCCATTACGATTCACCGCCTGGTAGCCCCTTGAGTGCGGGCATGAAGCTCAGCTGGCACTGATTGGCCTGCGGATCACCGATCTCCTGCATGACCGGAACCAATGCGGCGACCAGTTCGGGAAGCACGTGCGGGAACAGGTGGTACGCGGTGCCGGTGTGCCAGAACTTCCACCGGTGCTCATGCTTCGGCGTGGTACCTCCGGCCTTAAGCCAGCCGGCCGCACGAAGCGCACGAGTGACCTCAGACGGCTTGTAGTCCAGGCCGTAGCGCTGACGTATCTCAGCGGCAACGTCGTCCCACGACCAGGTTGTGCCGATGAAGAGCGCTTCGCTGGCCTGGCCGGTGCGCAACATCTGTGGGAGCACTTCATGGAAGACCCAGCGCTGGAACTTGGCGACGAACGTGCGGACCTTCTCGTCGCGGATCGCGTTGACGTTGCGCTGCCCGACGATTCGGTAGAAACCAGCCTCGGTCAGATACCAGACTCCTTGGTTGGCGGCGGCTCCGTAAAGCGCCTGGTCGTCGCGGCCCTCAAATTTGAGGGGCGTGCTGACCAGCGGGTTTTCCTCCGGGGTGACGAGGACCTTTTCGTCGTCATCGAGCGTGCGGACCATGTTCGATGCGTCCTTGAATGCGAGCTGGCGAGCCACGATGCCGCCATGGACCCGAAACCCGTCACCGTCCGGGATGAATGGGAGTTCAAACTCGCCGTTACTGAAGAGCTGAAGGTTGCTCACTGGCTGTCTCCTTGAGTGGAACCGGGAGAACCCGGTACGCATCAAGGTACTGCGTCAAGGTGCGTAATGCAACAACCTCTTCGCTCCATGGTTACTTTTGGGCCCTGACCTGCCGTGTTCGAAAATTACATGCGTGTAACTGCGAACTGTCTCGAAGGTGCGAAAAGTGGACTTCGCACCTCTGCGCGTAGCAAGGTTGACCTGTGCAGATACCCACCCAGACACCAGAGGCGAAGCTGATCGAAGAGCTTCGTCAAGCTGTGCGGCCGAAGCTGTCAGTTCGCAGGGCCGCAACGATGGCCGGCATAAGCGAGGGGCGGTGGCGACAGATCGCAAAGGGGTACAACCAGGTATCCAAGGAAACGTTCGTTGAAAGCATCGCCCCGGCGGACACGCTCGCGCGCATGGCGCGAGTAGTCGGAGCGACGCCGGGCCAACTCCAGGAAGTTGGACGTGAGGATGCCGCCGACGAGCTTGCGGTCTTATACGAGAAGGACCGTGAGTTCCGCGAGGTGAAGCAGCGAGTGGGTGAGATCTATGACGACTTGCAGAGCCAATCCGCCTTCAAACCGCCAGCGCTGCCCGAGCTGCCCCGCAACGCGCCTAACGCGCCAACCCTGGGTCATCTCGATATCGCGCTAGGCGCACATCCCTTCCGACCCAACACCTTCCTTCCAATGTCGAACCGGGAACGCCAACTTCTTGTGTCCGCTCGCAACAAGCTCTTTCATAACCGTGCCGATCTGACTGACGAAGAGCGAGCCGTCCTAACGCGATTCATCGAGGACGACGAGCTCCGCACTCTGCATGCCCGGATTGACTGGCTTCCACGAGCTGAGCAACTGGACGTCAGTGCACGCGTAAACGAGCTCCAACTTGGAGTCGAGGAACGCTGGGTAGCGGACGGCTACACAAATGAGAGCGAACAGCTCCCCGATTATGCCCGGCCGAACCCACTGCCTCGCGAGGGCACGTTCCCCGACCCGGACCTATTCCCACCGCTAACGCCAGTGTTCGCAACAAAGGAGAAGAAGGATGACTTGGAAACTGCGTCGGAATCGGCAACATCGCCGGAAGCCCAGCAAATCAAGGAGGAGGGTGGGGTTGTTCGCCTGCCGCACTGGGGCAAGGGTGATCCGCCCCCTGCTGTGATCGATGAACAGGCAGCCGCATCGACTCGACGGAAGCGGTCCGATGAAGAGGATGACGACGATTTCAGCAACTGAGTTTCATCGGTGTAATTACTGGTCAGCGTCGTTTTTGTCGGACCCCACCCCTAGGTTCCTGTGAGTGTCCTGGAATCCGTGGCGATGGGTAGGCGAGCACTATCCGCACATCGTGGTGAGCTGCGAGCACCGGTTACCCAAGCGTGTTGCTGGGCTCTGGCGCGGTAACACCATCTGGCTCTGCTCGACGCTAACTCAAGCCGAAAGACGCTCAGTGCTCACACACGAGCTGCAACACATCCAACGCGGACTCCCAACACCCGAGCACCGCGAGCGCGAGGAACGCATCGTTGATGAGCTCGCCGCCCGTCGGCTCATCTCATTGCCTGACCTTGCACGCACACTCAGGGCCACCCGGGATCCCGACGCGCTCGCCGAAGAACTCTGGGTCGACAGGCACACTGTCGAGGTTCGGCTGGCCACTCTCGACCCGATTGAGACAGCAGCGTTGGAACACGAGTTCGGAGATGAGTGGCTATGGATTCCCTGACCGACCAACAGCGCGCCATTCTGGATCTTGAGCGTGAGTGGTTCGCCACGGTCGGCGGCAAAGAGGACGCTATCCGAGGTCTCGGCCTCACACCGGTCCGCTACTACCAGAAGCTCAATCAACTGATCTCCACCGAAGCTGCAGTGGCGTATGACCCTGTGACTGCTCACCGCTTGCAGCGCGTGGCCATCCGAAGTTGGATGCGGTAGGCCCGCTAGGTGTACACGTACTGCACACGACCTACGCATCGTGTACAGCGACGAGTACAGTAAGGGTTACCTAAAATTGCTCTGACCTGGTGCCCCCAGTCGGACTCGAACCGACACTTGGCGGATTTTAAGTCCGCTGCCTCTGCCAATTGGGCTATGGGGGCGTCGCACGAGAGCATATTTCAGGCCGACTCGTCGTCATCAGACCGCCCTCAGCACGACCCGCGTTCTCGATCACCCCACCTCGACGACGATCTTGCCGAACGGGCCGCGATCGAGGTGGTCCAGCGCCGCCGGCAGATCGTGGAACGGATAGCGCGCACCGATCACGGGTTTCGTCTCCGTGCTGTCGATGGCGCTGACCAATTCGCTGAGTGCGCGCCGATGCCCGGTGCCGATACCGTGAATCGTGATGTCTTTCATCAGAATTGGCATGACGGGCGTCGATACCTCGAACCCGTCGAGCGCGCCGATCAGATGAATGTGGCCACCGACCGCGGCGACTTGGGCCGCCTTGCCGAGATGAACGCCCCCGACGAGCTCCAGCACATGGTCCACGCCGTGGTCGCCGGTCAGGTCCAGGATGGTTTCGGCCCAGTCCGCGCTCCGCCGATCCACGACGTGGTCGGCGCCCAGCAGTGCGACCCGCTCCAGTTTGTCCGCACTGCCCGACACGATGACGCTCGCGCCGTGCATCTTCGCGATCTGCACTCCGAACAACGCGACGCCGCCGGTACCTTCGACCAGCACAACATCGCCGGCCCGCACGTGCCCCCGTTCGACCAGCGCGAACCACGCCGTGAGCCCGGCGACCGGCAGCGTGCTGGCCTCTGCCGCCGAGAGGGTCCGTGGAGCTCGAACAACCCAATCCTGCGGAAGCGCTACGTATTCAGCGAGCACCCCGGGGTAGAAGCCGCCGAGCGTCCAGTACGAAGGCGTCCGTGCGTTGCCCGGCCGGGCGCCATCGAGCCAGTCCGGGGTGAACACCGAGATCACCTGATCCTCCACGGCGAATCGGGTCACCGAATCTCCGACCGCGACGACGGTGCCGGCGAGATCGGACCCCGGTGTGAAGGGGAACTCCAGGGCCAGGCCGCGCCCGGTTTCGATCACCATCTTGTCGCGATGGTTCAACGCAACCGCCGCAACCTTGATCAGGACTTCTTCGGGGCCCGGTTGCGGGACGGCCACCTCACGCAACCGGAGCGCGTCTCGGCCGATTCCGTCCATCTCCCACCGGCGCATGATTTCAGCCATGCGGTGCTGCAACTGGGTCGGACATACGCATATTCCCCGGGGATGACGGGCCCGCCAGCGGAACTACGACCCGCGCAGAGCGAGTAGCGCAGATTTGGTTGAATGTGTCCCAGGGATGGGACAGCGACGGGGGCCGCATATGCCGAGCAGTATCGCCAATTCGATTGCCGTAGTTGCCGAACGCATCGCGGCAACCCTCGGGCCACGGGCAATGCGCGTGATCGCCCGCTTCAACAAGTACGTCACCAATCCACTGCAGCGGCTTTGGGCGCCGTGGCTGCCCTACATGGCTGTCATCGAGCACACCGGCCGCAAGTCGGGCAAGCCATACCGGACCCCGGTCATGGCGTTCGTCGACAACAAGTCCGTCTCGGTCGTGCTGAACTACGGCGAGCACTCCGATTGGGTCCGCAATGTCCGCGCCGCGGGAGCAGCCGAAGTGGTGCATCGCGGACGGCGCTACCAGCTCTCCGAGCCCCGCATCATCCCGGTCACCGATCAGAAGGCACGCTTCGTCGCCACAGTGACGCCGGTTTCTACGCCTGGGTCGTGAAAATCGCGGCAGCGCGACCCTGGTGTCGATAACGGCGGCGTCGACATGGCGGAAGCAGATGAGGCCGCAATAAGGCCAGATCGGCGACACCGCCCGGCGTAGGCTGCGGATATCCCGACTCCCGGGAGGCTGCGATGCCCGAACTGGCCATCGAACTGCGCGACGTGGTCCGCGAGTACAAGGTCGGCGGTCAGATAGTCCGCGCCCTCGACGAGATCAGCCTCCGACTCAACGGCGGTCAGTTCGTGTCGATCATCGGCCCCTCCGGCGCAGGTAAGAGCACCCTGCTGCACCTGCTCGGCGCGCTGGACTCCCCCGATTCCGGGTCGATCACCTTCGACGGCGAGGAGATCGGCCGCTTGGGTGACGAGCAGCAGTCGGCGTTCCGGCACCACCGGGTGGGCTTCGTCTTCCAGTTCTTCAACCTGCTGCCCACCCTGTCGGCGTGGGAAAACGTGGCTGTCCCCAAATTGCTCGACGGGGTCCGGCTCGGCAAGGTCAAACCGCAGGCCGTGGAACTGTTGGACCGCGTCGGTCTGGGTAACCGGACCGAGCACCGGCCATCCGAGCTGTCCGGCGGCCAGATGCAACGCGTCGCGGTGGCCCGGGCCATGATGATGGACCCGCCGCTGATCCTCGCCGACGAACCGACCGGCAACCTCGATTCGACGACGGGTGCGGCGATCTTGACGCTGCTGGGCGAGGTCGCCCACGAGGAGGGCCTGGGCCGGCTGGTGGTGATGGTGACCCACAATGCCGATGCGGCGGCGGCCACCGATCGGGTGATCACCCTGCAGGACGGGCGCCTGGGCTCCGACGAGATGTCGGTGGTGCCCGGGTGAGACTCGCGGCCGCGGCCAGTCGGCTCCGAGTGTTCAGCCTGCGCGAACTCACTGTGCACCGGCGGCGCACCCTCGCCTCGATCGCCGTAATGGCCGTGTCGGCAATGTATCTCGTCGCGATCCTCGGCATCTTCGGGTCGATCACCGGATCGGTCAATCGGCTCGCGGACGGCGTCGCGGGCATCGCCGCGCTCGAAGTCTCGGGCGTCACCGACGCGGGGTTCCCCGAATCTGTCCTTGCCGACGTGGCCAAGGTTCCCGGCGTCGCCACCGCCGCCCCGATGATCCGGATGACCGCGCCCACCGCGACGGAGCCGGTACTGCTGTTCGGCGCCGACGACCGCAGCCGCGCCTTGGAAGGTGCCCTCAAAGATGCGGTCGGAGTGCAGGTTCAGGCCCCGACAGCGGCGGAGGGCGTCCGCGTCGGGCCCGCTGTCGGCCACGCGAAGGGCGAGACGTTCCAGCTCGGCTCGGGGTCGGTGACCGTCTCGGAGGTCCTCGAGGGCAAGCAACTCGCGGACCTCAATGGCGGCCACTACGTGTTGGCTCCACTCCCGTTGGCGCAGAACGTCACCGGGAGACAAGGACAGCTCGACTCGATCCTGATCACCACGACCCCGGGCGCCGATCTCGACAAGGTCCGCGACCAGGTCACCGCGGCAGTGAACGGCCGGGCGATCGTCGCCGCACCGAGCTTGCGGGCCGCCCGCGCCGGTGATGGCGTCAAGTTGATGAACTACATGGCGTTGATGGGCGCAGCCGTCGCATTGGTGGTCGGCGCGTTCCTGATCTACACGACGATGACGATGGCGATCGCTCAACGCCGCTCGGTCATCTCGATGCTGCGCGCCATCGGCGGCAGGCGCGCCACCATCGTGCGCGACATGCTCGCCGAAGCCGCGATCCTCGGGCTGATCGGCGGCGCGATCGGCTCTGCTCTTGGAATAGTGCTGGGCCGCTTGGCGATCGGGCGACTGCCCCCGACCATGACTCAAGGTCTTGAAGCCCGCATCGAGTACTGGTTGCCCGACTACGCGATCCCGGTGGCCATCGTCGCGACGGCCCTGACCAGTGTCGCCGCGTCGGCGATGGCGGCCCGGCAGGTGTACAAGGTCTCCCCCATCGAGGCGCTGGCTCCGGTCGGGGCGTCGGCTGCCGACAACGTGCCGCGCTGGCTGCGGATCACCACCGGAATCGCGGCGGTGGCGGTGCTGGCCGCGTCGATCCTGATCGTGTTCTATCTCCCCGGCTCGATCGCGTTCGTGGCGATCGCCGCCCTGTTCACCGCCCAGATCGCGCTCGGGTTCGCACTCGCCGGGCCCATCGTCACAGTCACCGCTGCGGTGGCGCGCCTGTTCGGCTCCGCCGGGGCGCTGGCGGCCGCGACTGTCGAACGGGCCCCGCGCCGGGTCTGGGCCACCGTGATGACCGTGCTGATCGCCGTCGTCACGACCGTGGTGATCACCGGTACGAACAACGACATGATCCGGTCGGCTCGCGACATCTTCGCGCCGGTCGCCGACGTCGACGTCTGGGTCAGCGCCAATTCACCCGACCAGTACCCCACCGGCCTTCTGCCACAGGGACTTTCCCAGACCGTCACCGAGGTGCCCGGCGCGAGTGACGTCACCGAAGGTGCCCTGGGTTTCGCCGTCGTCGGCGGCACCCGCGTCATGCTCGACGGATTCGCCCCCGGTAGCCACGATGCCCTCTTCCGCGCCCTCGCCGACGATGTCCGCAGCGACGTGCTCGCCGGCCGCGGCGTGGTGCTCTCGCAGAATCTGGGCAAGACCCTCAACGTCCGGGTCGGTGATGAGCTGCAGTTGCAGACGCCGCACGGCCCGCAGCGAGCGAAGGTACTGGCCCTGGTGCCGTATTTCTCCACCGTGATCGGCAGCGTCGGGATGAGCCTCGACCAGATGCGCACGTGGTTCGACCGGCCGGGGTCGACGACGCTGCAGGTCACCGCGGCCAAGGGAACAGATCCCCATCGCCTGTTGGCGAACATCCGGGGTGTCGTCCCCGCGCCGAATCACACCTACGACGGCCGCACCGCGCTGGCCGGTCTCGAAGCGCCGCTGCACCAGAGCATGCTGATCGCCAATGCGGTGTGGATCATCGTGGTGTTCGTCGCCGCCGTCGCGCTGCTGAACACCCTGACGCTGTCCGTGCTCGAACGGCGCCGTGAGATCGGGGTCCTGCGGGCGATGGGATCGAGTCGTCGCTACACGTTGGCCATGGTTCTGGCCGAGGCCGCGGCCATCGGCATCGTGGGCGGGATCTCGGGATTGCTTGTCGGGCTGATCGACCAGTGGTTGTTCAGCCTCGTCAGCGGCGACATCATGAACTTCAATGTCACCTTCCGGCCGAGTGTGATGGCGCTGGTCTTCACGGTGGGGGCATTGGCGATCAGCCTGCTGGGGTCGCTGCCACCGGCGCGACGCGCCGCGCGGCTCAACATCATCGAGGCTGTCAGCGTCGAATAGTCGCGATTCCCTGCAGATGCGGGGTACAGGGCGGCGGCACCAGCGTCCACCGTCGGCTGCGCAGCCCACGGGTGTCGAACCCGGCCGCCGCGATGGCGTCGACGGTGCGGCGATTCGGCTCACAGCCCGACGACAGCCACGACCACGGCCTCGCCACCAGGTCCTGGAAGCGCCCCATCAATCCCTCACCGCGGACATGCTCGAGAACGACCAAGCGTCCTTCGGGTGCCAGCACCCGCCGGATCTCGGCGAGGGTGGCAGCCACGTCGTCGACCGAACACAACACCAGACCGACGTGAACCGAGTCGAAACTGCTGTCCGGGAAGGGAATCGATTCGCCCGCGCCTTCGGCGACGTCGACGTCGATACCGTGGCGACGCGCCAGGGCGCCTGCCATCCGCCGCATCACCGCGTCCGGCTCCACGGCCGCCACGGACGTCACCGCCTCCGGCAGGAACAGCAGATCGGTTCCCGGCCCGACGCCGACCATCAGCAGCCGGCCCGTCGCATGGCTCATCGCCGTCCGGCGGTAACGGCGGTAGAACAGCCGGTCGAATACCGGCATTCCGAACCGATAGACGTACGGGAACAGGGGGTTACGGTGCTTCAAGCGTGCTTTCCAAGGTCCATTCGAAACGGTGGATATTCGTCGCTCATCAGCGACACGTATACGGCGACGCGGTAGCGCCATCGCACGATTCCCATCAGCAGGTCGAACATGTCTTGTGAGACCGTCCCTCTGGCCAGCAACCGCACCGCGGAGATGACGCACAGGACTTGCAGCGGTGCCTCCAGCGCCCAGCACATGATGATCTGCGGAAGCGCCAACAGCCACCACTTCACCAGCACCGCCCACCGGGAGAGTTGTTCGGGATAGTCGACCTCGAGGTCCCCCGGATAGTCCGCCTGGGGCTTGAGGCTGAACGGCGGGTACTGGTCGGTGGTGTTCATCGGGAACCGGTAATTCATCACGCGCCACGACCAGCGCAGCACCCCCACGTTGAAATCGAACAGGGCACGCGGATAGCGGCCGGTGAACAAGATGGCGAAGCCCGCGGCGAGGGTGACCAACGGATACAGCAGGTAGAGACCGATCAATATCGGATAGTGCGGCACCGCAAGGACGCACCATTTGACCAGCCACAGCCGGTTGGACGGCGCGTCGATCGCGCCCCGCACCCGGACGGCATCAGCGGGCATGTTCATCACTGCCTGCGGTCGTCGCCGCGAGATCCCGGCTGATGGACGCAGCCATCCGGCGGTGGCTCACCGTCCGTAGGAACGTCGACAACACCCATGTCATCATCCGGTCCGGGACCATCGCGGCCGGCCGCAGCACGGCCTCGCCGTGGGAGACCTGCAGCGAGGCCACCCGGGACACCGCGGCGACCCGGCGGCGACGGGTCTTCTCGTACCACCGCAGCGCTGCGGGCAGATCGCCGTTGGCGCCATGGCGGAAATCCCCGATTGCCTTGCACAACACCATCGTGTCGAGCAGCGCCTGGTTGGTTCCTTGCGCGAGGGTCGGCGGCATCGTGTGCGCGGCATCGCCCAGCAGCGTCACCGCGCCCTGGCCCGGGCCCGGGACGGGGTGGCGGAAATGCGGATAGGGCGAACGCGCCAGGTCATCGTCGGTCAGCGTGGCAAGTACCTGATCGACGAGCTCGGACCATCCGGTGAAACTGGCCCGGATCACCTCGATCGGGCGTTCTGGCCTGACGAAGTCTGGTGACCACGGCAGGTCGAACCACCACTGCACCTCGGTGTCCCCGGCGGGCCACAGACCGAGGTTGCCGTGCTCCCCGACGATGACGAAGGCGACGTGCCGATCGGCCTCCTCCGGAAGGGCGGCCAGTCCTTGCCAGCTGCACCAGCCCGTGGGCTGCGCCTGCTGCGCGCCCGCGATCTCGCGAATCCTGGAATGCAGGCCGTCCGCGCCGATCACCAGATCGCCGTCCGCACAGCTGCCGTCGGCGAAGTCGACGCGAACCCCGTTGCTGCCGTTGGCGATACCCACCACCTGCATGTGACACCGAATCCGCTCCGCCGGAAAGCCTTCCAGCAGCCGTTCGAGCAGAATCCGGCGTGGCACCATCCGGACCGGCGCTCCCATCCGGCTCACGATCGCCGTCACGTCCAGGGTGGTCATCGGGCGTCCCGTCGATGTCACCACCCGCACGGTGGCCAGCTCCTGGCCGGCGCCGGTCATGTTTACGCCGAGCTGCCGCAGCACCGTTTCGCCGTTGGACCAGATCGTGACGGCGCCGCCGCCGGCCCGCACCTCGGGACGCTGCTCGAACACCGTGACGTCATGGCCGTCCCGCAGCAATCCCCGGGCGATGGAGATACCACCGACCCCGGCGCCGACAACGAGGACTCTCAGCGCCCTTTGCGGCGCTGGCTGGACGTGGTGCCGGCTCTGGGGCCGTTTAGAGCCCACGGCTCAATTTATGTCCGCTCCGGGGGCGCTGTACAGGGCTTTCCGGTTCCGGTCCAACGGGGCCCGCCCGGCCCGGCCGACACCGCCACCACCGGCCGCGGGAACCGCAGCGTCGCGCATGCGTCATCGACTGTCATCTCGATCGCCTGACCGAGCCCGGAAAGATCGCTGGGGCCGGCGTCGAAATCCAACCCGCCGCCGCCGATCCACACCCGGGTGAGCACCACGGCGTGCCTCCGGCGGATATCGGCCATGTCCGAGATCAGGTCACCGACCGTTTCCGGAAACTTTGTGAAACAGTCTTCACCCGAACCGATTTCGCGATACAAGCCGACGAGATCAAGCCGAGGCCCGGTCAGGACCGCGGTCACCGCGTCGGCAGCCGTCGGACCGAGGATCACCCGTTGCCGACGGTGCCGCACGGCACAGGACGCCAGTAGGTGGACCTGCTCGACGCTGTTGGTCACCACGCGGCCCACCCCGAGATTGGCGCTACAGAACACCAGCTCGTCACCACTGAACCCGGCGGCATGCACCATCAGACGCATCGGATGGATACCGGAGCCGATCGCGGCCGCAAGATCTGCGTTGCTGCGCACCTCGACGGCCAACCCGTGATCACGGGCCCATCTGGCCACACTGTTGTCCCGCAGTGCCCTGGCGGGCAGCGCCAGTTCCACCGGGTCGAGCGAGCGGCACCACGTGGCGCAGCGTCGCATGGCCTCCTGCTCAGGAGGACAAGCCGTTGCCGGTGTGGACATGGTGCTCATGAACGCGGTACGAATGGACGCCGTACTGATCGACACTGTCAGCAGACCTTTTCCCTCAGTGCGCCTCGGCGGGATGCCCAGCGCCTACATCGAGGATTGAGCCCGCGCAGTTCGCATGGCCAGGATCCTTGCGGTCTCTTGACGCTCGCAGCGCCTGATTTGGCGCCGTCTTTACTGCCCGTAAACGGACCCGACTCGGGCGAAATCGGCAGCCGGACTTCACCAGAAAGATTCCGTAAAGGACCGCCGACGGGGCGTAAGGAAGACGTCAAGATCGCGACTGTCGCGCGACTGCAGACGCACCCTTGATCAGTCGCCGAGATCCGGCGGCCCGAATACGTGTTGGAGAACCCATGTCCGTAGTGGTCTTCATCGTGCTGACAGTGGCGATCTTTGCGCTGCTGGGCCTGGTGCAGAAGTTGGTCGAGGGACTGTGAGCTACGAAAACGTCGTCGGCCTGGGCCTGGCGATTCTCATCGCGCTGTTTCTCTTCGCGGCGCTGCTGTTTCCGGAAAGGTTCTAGTGACTACTACAACCGCGGGGATCGTTTTCCTCGTCGTTCTCATCGCCGCGGTGGCGGCCGTGCACGTGCCGCTCGGCGACTACATGTACCGCGTGTACACGACCGAGAAGCACTCACGTGCCGAACGCGTCATCTACCGCCTGATCGGCGCCGACCCGAAGGCCGAGCAGACCTGGGGCGCCTATGCCCGCAGCGTGCTGGCCTTCTCCGCGATCAGCGTCCTGTTCCTGTTCATCCTGCAGCTGGTGCAGGGCAAGCTGCCGCTGCATCTGAACGATCCGGGCACCCCCATGACGCCCGCGTTGGCCTGGAACACCGCCATCAGCTTTGTGACCAACACGAACTGGCAGGCGTACTCGGGTGAATCCACCCAGGGCCACCTGGTGCAGATGGCCGGCCTGGCCGTGCAGAACTTCGTGTCGGCCGCCGTCGGCATGGCCGTGGCGATGGCCTTCGTCCGCGGCCTGGTCCGGCGCAACACCGGCGACCTCGGC
Source organism: Mycobacterium sp. 48b (assembly GCF_048282725.1). Lineage (NCBI taxonomy): Bacteria > Bacillati > Actinomycetota > Actinomycetes > Mycobacteriales > Mycobacteriaceae > Mycobacterium > Mycobacterium sp. 48b. The sequence continues at coordinate 2,131,298 of NZ_JBLVUL010000001.1, read as the reverse complement.
AATTTCTGGGTCGACCTGGTGCGCGGCAATCTCCGTATCCTGCTGCCCATTTCGATCGTCGGCGCGCTGATCCTGATCGGCGGCGGAGCAATCCAGAACTTCGCGCTGCACAGCGAGGTGGTCAACACGCTCGTCGGCGGCACCCAGACCATCCCGGGCGGCCCGGTGGCCAGCCAGGAAGTCATCAAGCTGCTCGGCACCAACGGCGGCGGCTTCTACAACGCCAACTCCGCGCACCCGTTCGAGAACCCCACCACCTGGACCAACTGGGTGGAGATCTTCCTGATCCTGATGATCCCGTTCTCGCTGCCGCGGACGTTCGGCCGCATGGTCGGCAGCGTGAAGCAGGGCTATGCGATCGCCGCCGCGATGGCCGTGATCGCGACGATCAGCGTCAGCCTGATGATGCTGTTCCAGCTGCAGGCTCATGGCACCGTCCCCACCGCCACCGGCGCCGCGATGGAAGGTGTCGAGCAGCGGTTCGGCATCGCCAACTCGGCGGTGTTCGCGGACGCGACGACATTGACCTCGACCGGTGCGGTGGATTCGTTCCACGACTCCTACACCAGCCTCGGCGGCCTGATCACCATGTTCAACATGCAGCTCGGCGAGGTGGCTCCCGGCGGCGTCGGCTCCGGCCTCTACGGCATGTTGGTGCTGGCGATCATCACGGTGTTCGTCGCGGGCCTCATGGTCGGGCGCACCCCGGAATACCTGGGCAAGAAGATCACCCCGCGGGAGATCAAGCTCGCCGCAACGTATTTCCTGATCACGCCGTTGCTGGTGCTGACCGGCACAGCGGTGGCAATGGCCATGCCCGGTCAACGGGCGGGCATGCTCAACACCGGACCGCACGGCCTGTCGGAAGTGTTGTACGCCTTCACCTCGGCCGCCAACAACAACGGTTCGGCCTTCGCCGGCATCAGCGTCAACACCGAGTGGTACAACACCGCCCTCGGACTGGCGATGGTGTTCGGCCGGTTCCTGCCGATCATCTTCGTGCTGGCGCTGGCCGGATCACTGGCCAGACAGGGCAAGACACCCGAGTCCATCGGCACGCTGCCCACCCATCGACCCCAGTTCGTCGGCATGGTCGCCGGCGTCACGCTGATCCTGGTCGCCCTCACCTTCTTGCCCATGCTCGCGCTCGGGCCCCTTGCTGAAGGAATCCACTGAAATGTCAGTAACTACCCTCGCTTCACCGTCGTCCGCGCAGCCGAAACCCAACAGTTCCAAGCGAATCAAGGGCGGCCTGCTGGACCCGAAGATGCTGTGGAAGTCCACGCCCGACGCGCTGCGCAAGCTCGACCCGCGCACGCTGTGGCGCAACCCGGTGATGTTCATCGTCGAGATCGGCGCGGTCTGGAGCACCGTCCTGGCGGTCCTCAACCCGTCGTGGTTCTCCGGGCTGATCGTCCTCTGGCTCTGGCTGACGGTGATCTTCGCCAACCTGGCCGAGGCCGTCGCCGAGGGCCGCGGCAAGGCCCAGGCCGAGTCGCTGCGAAAAACCAAGACCTCCACCATGGCGCGGCGCCTGACCGACTCCGGTGCCGAAGAAGAGGTCGCCGCTCCGCTGCTGCAGCAGGGTGACGTCGTCGTGGTCGAAGCCGGCCAGGTCATCCCCGGCGACGGCGATGTCGTGGAAGGCATTGCCTCGGTGGACGAGTCGGCGATCACCGGTGAATCGGCACCCGTCATCCGGGAATCCGGTGGCGACCGCAGCGCCGTCACCGGCGGCACCACTGTGCTGTCCGACCGCATCGTCGTGCAGATCACCCAGAAGCCCGGGGAGAGCTTCATCGACCGGATGATCAACCTCGTCGAGGGCGCCAACCGGCAGAAGACCCCCAACGAGATCGCGCTCAACATCCTGCTGGCGTCGTTGACGATCATCTTCGTCTTCGCCGTCGCCACCCTGCAGCCGCTGGCCATCTTCTCCAAGGCCAACAACCCGGGCGTCGCAGACACCCTGGCGCTCAACGGAAACGGCATCTCGGGCATCGTCATGGTGTCGCTGCTGGTGTGCCTGATCCCCACCACCATCGGCGCCCTGCTCTCGGCGATCGGCATCGCGGGCATGGACCGGCTGGTGCAGCGCAACGTGCTGGCCATGTCCGGCCGCGCCGTCGAGGCCGCCGGTGACGTCAACACCCTGCTGCTCGACAAGACCGGAACCATCACGCTCGGCAACCGCCAGGCCGCCGCGTTCGTGCCGCTGTCCGGTGTCACGCCCGAGCGGCTCGCCGATGCGGCGCAGCTGTCCAGCCTGGCCGACGAGACCCCCGAGGGTCGCTCGATCGTGGTGTTCGCCAAGCAGGAGTACGGGTTACGTGGCCGCACACCCGGCGAACTCGACCAGGCGCACTGGGTCGAGTTCAGCGCCAACACCCGGATGTCCGGTGTCGACCTGTCCGGGGACCATCGCCTGCGCAAGGGCGCCACGGGTGCGGTCGCCGAATGGATCCGCTCCGAAGGCGGCAGGGTGCCGACCCAGCTCGGCGACATCGTCGACGGGATCTCCGCAGCCGGTGGCACTCCGCTGGCAGTCGGTCACGTCGTCGACGGCAAAGCCGAGGTACTCGGCGTCATCCACCTCAAGGACGTTGTCAAGCAGGGCATGCGGGAACGCTTCGACGAGATGCGCCGCATGGGCATCCGCACGGTGATGATCACCGGAGACAATCCGTTGACCGCCAAGGCCATCGCCGACGAGGCCGGGGTGGACGACTTCCTCGCCGAGGCCACGCCCGAGGACAAGATGGCGCTGATCAAGAAGGAGCAGGCCGGCGGCAAGCTGGTCGCGATGACCGGTGACGGCACCAACGACGCCCCTGCCCTGGCCCAGGCCGATGTCGGTGTCGCGATGAACAGCGGCACCTCGGCGGCCAAAGAGGCCGGCAACATGGTCGATCTCGACTCCGACCCGACCAAGCTCATCGAGATCGTCGAGATCGGCAAGCAGTTGCTGATCACCCGCGGAGCACTGACGACGTTCTCGATCGCCAACGACATCGCGAAGTACTTCGCGATCATTCCGGCGTTGTTCGTGGCCCTGTTCCCCGGCCTGGATCTGCTCAACGTCATGCGGCTGCACAGCCCGCAATCGGCGATCCTGTCCGCGGTGATCTTCAACGCGATCATCATCGTTGCGCTGATCCCGTTGGCGCTCAAGGGTGTCCGGTACACCCCGAGCAGCGCGTCCAAGCTGTTGAGCCGCAACCTCTACGTCTACGGCCTCGGCGGCATCATCGCGCCGTTCATCGGTATCAAGCTGATCGACCTCGTCGTCCAACTCTTCCCGGGAATGTGACATGAAATTCTCCAACCTGCTCCGCCAGCACGCGGCCGCCCTGCGCGCCCTGCTCGTGCTCACCGTGATCCTGGGCATCGGCTACCCGGTCTTCATCTGGCTGGTCGCCCAGCTCCCCGGCCTGCGCGACAAGGCCGACGGATCGCTGATCGAGGTGAACGGAAAGCCGGTGGGCAGCAGCCTGATCGGGCAGTCCTTCACCGACGCCGACGGCAATCCCCTGCCCCGCTACTTCCAGAGCCGCCCGTCGGCCGCCGGCGACGGCTACGACCCGATGGCCACCAGCGCGAGCAACCTCGGGCCGGAAAGCGTTGTCGACACTCCCGTCGGCGGTGCCGACAATCCGGCCGAATTCAAGCCGAGCCTGCTCACCCTGGTGTGCTCACGCAGCGCCGCGGTCGGCGAGCTCGACGGCGTCGACGGCGCCCGCCCGTTCTGCACCGGAGGCGGTGTCGGTGCGGTGCTGTCGGTGATCGGGCCACGGGATGCCCGCGGAAACGTCATCCACCCGACCAAGGTGGTCAGCGTCAACGAGCCGTGCGACACCACGACGACGCCGTTCCTCAACGCCTATGAGGGCGTGCGGGTGGAATGCGCGAAGCCGGGCGAGGATTACGCCGCCGGACTGATCGTGCCGATCCGTGGCAGCGCGCCTGCCGAGCCTGCGGTGCCGGCCGACGCGGTGACCGCCAGCGGCAGTGGTCTGGACCCGCACATCTCGTTGGCTTACGCGGATCTGCAGGTCAACCGGGTCGCCAAGGCTCGGGGTCTCAACCCCGAACTGGTGCGCTCCATGGTGGCCCAGCACACCGACGGACGCACCCTGGGCTTCTTCGGTGAACCACGGGTCAACGTGCTCGAACTCAACATCGCCCTCGACTCGCTGTAGGCACGAGGATGATGGACTTGTGAATACGCCGGCGTCCAGCCCCACCAAACGCGGTGAGCTGCGCATATACCTGGGCGCAGCTCCCGGCGTGGGCAAGACCTTCGCGATGCTCGGCGAGGCGCACCGCAGGCTCGAACGCGGCACCGACGTGGTTGCCGCGGTCGTGGAAACGCACGGGCGCAAGAAAACCGCCGACCTGATCGACGGCATCGAGATCATCCCGCCGCACTACGTCGAGTACCGCGGCGGTCGCTTTCCCGAACTCGACGTGGCCGCGGTGCTGGCCCGCAATCCGCAGGTGGTGTTGGTCGACGAGCTCGCCCACACCAACACCCCGGGTAGCAAGAACCCCAAGCGCTGGCAGGACGTCGAGGAGCTGCTCGACGCCGGCATCACCGTCATCTCGACGGTCAACGTCCAGCACCTGGAAAGCCTCAACGACGTGGTCACCCAGATCACCGGAATCGAACAGCAGGAGAAGGTTCCCGACGAGGTGGTCCGGGCCGCCGACCAGATCGAGCTGGTCGACATCACCCCGGAGGCGCTGCGCCGCAGGCTGTCCCACGGCAACGTGTACGCCCCGGAACGGGTCGACGCCGCACTGTCGAACTACTTTCGGCGCGGAAACCTCACCGCGCTGCGAGAACTCGCGCTGCTGTGGCTGGCCGACCAGGTCGACGCCGCTCTGGCCAAGTACCGTGCCGACAACAAGATCACCGACACCTGGGAAGCCCGCGAACGGGTGGTGGTCGCCGTCACCGGCGGTGCCGAGTCGGAAACCCTGGTGCGCAGGGCATCCCGCATCGCCTCGAAGTCCAGTGCGGAACTGATGGTGGTGCATGTCGTTCGCGGGGACGGACTGTCGGGTGTCTCGGCACCGCAGATGGGCAAGGTGCGGGAGCTCGCGGTGAGCCTCGGGGCCACCCTGCACACCGTGGTCGGCGACGACGTACCCGCCGCACTCCTGGATTTCGCGCGTGAGCGCAACGCCACCCAGCTGGTGCTCGGTACGTCGCGGCGGTCCCGCTGGGCCCGGATGTTCGACGAGGGCATCGGCGCCGCGGTGGTGCAGCACTCCGGCAAGATCGACGTCCACATGGTGACCCATGAGCAGGCCCGTCGCGGATTCGGCTGGTCGACGGCCACGCCCCGGCAACGCCACATCGCGTCCTGGCTTGCCAGCCTTGTGGTTCCGTCGGCGATCTGCCTGGCGATCGTGACCCTGCTGGACCCCTACCTCGGCGTCAGCGGCGAAAGCGCCCTGTTCTTCATCGGCGTGCTGATCGTCGCGCTGCTCGGTGGTGTGGCGCCCGCGGGTCTGTCCGCTCTATTGTCCGGGCTGCTGCTGAACTACTTTCTGGTCGACCCGCGCCACACCTTCACCATCTCCGAACCCGACAGCGCGGTCACCGTCGTCGTGCTGCTGTTGATCGCGGTGGCGGTCGCGGCACTGGTCGACGGGGCGGCGAGCCGGGCCCGCGAAGCGCGGAAGGCCTCGCAGGAGGCCGAACTGCTGACCCTGTTCGCCGGGTCGGTGTTGCGCGGCGCCGACCTCACCACCCTGCTGGAACGGCTACGCGAGACGTACTCGCAACGGGCGGTGAGCCTGCTGCGGGAGCACGACGGAGCCGCCGAGATCGTCGCGTGCGTCGGCACGAAGCCGTGCGCCGAGGTGGACACCGCCGACACCGCCATCGAAGTCGGCGACGACGAATTCTGGCTGCTGATGGCCGGACGGAAACTGGCCGCGCGGGATCGTCGCGTACTCAGCGCCGTCGCGAAACAGGCTGCCGGACTGGTCAAACAACGCGAGCTCACCGAGGAAGCCGGCAAGGCCGCCGCCATCGCACAGGCCGATGAACTGCGCCGCTCGCTGCTGTCGGCGGTCAGCCATGACCTGCGCACCCCGCTGGCGGCGGCCAAGGCGGCGGCCAGCAGCCTGCGCAGTGAGGACATCGGCTTCTCGGCCGAGGACACCGCTGAACTCCTGGCCACCATCGAAGAATCCGTCGATGCGCTCACGGCACTGGTCGGCAACCTGCTGGACTCGTCGCGGCTGTCGGCCGGGGTGGTGCGCCCCGAGTTGCGCCGGGTCTACCTGGAGGAGACGGTGCAGCGGGCGCTGCTGGGAATCAGCAAGGGCGCCACCGGATTCACCCGCGAGGGCCTGGACCGGGTCAAGGTCGAGGTCGGTGACGCCGTCGCGATGGCCGACGCTGGGCTGCTCGAGCGGGTGCTGGCCAACCTGATCGACAATGCCCTGCGGTATGCGCCCGACGGCCCCATCCGGGTCAGCGCCGGGCAGATCGCCGACCGGGTGCTGATCGCGGTGATCGACGAAGGGCCCGGGATGCCGCGCGGCGCAGAGGAACAACTCTTCGCACCGTTCCAGCGTCTCGGCGACCACAACACCACCATCGGCGTCGGGCTGGGCCTGTCCGTCGCCCGCGGATTCGTCGAAGCCATGGGCGGGACCATCTCGGCGACCGACACCCCCGGGGGTGGCCTGACCGTCGAAATCGATCTTGCTGCACCGCCAAAGGACGAACCGGCATGACACCTACCAACGCCACCAAGACCCGCGTCCTGGTGATCGACGACGAGCCGCAGATCCTCCGGGCACTGCGGATCAACCTGTCGGTGCGCGGCTACGAGGTCGACACCGCCACCGACGGCGGCCAGGGCTTGCGGGCCGCTGCCGACCACCGGCCCGACGTGATCGTGCTCGACCTCGGGCTGCCCGACATGTCGGGCATCGAGGTGCTGGCCGGCCTTCGCGGTTGGCTCTCGGCACCGGTGATCGTGCTCTCGGCCCGCACCGACTCCTCCGACAAGGTCGAGGCGCTCGACGCCGGGGCCGATGACTACGTCACCAAACCCTTCGGCATGGACGAGTTCCTGGCCCGGCTACGCGCCGCGGTGCGGCGTGGTGCGGCGGCATCCGAAACGGACGAGCCCGTCATCGAAACCTCGTCGTTCACCGTCGATCTCGCAGCCAAGAAGGTGACCAAGAACAACCACGAGGTGCATCTGACACCCACCGAGTGGGGCATGCTGGAGATGCTGGTGCGCAACCGCGGCAAGCTGGTGGGCCGCGAAGAACTGCTGCGTGAGGTGTGGGGGCCCGCCTATGCCAAGGAAACCCACTATCTGCGGGTCTATCTGGCGCAGCTGCGCCGCAAGCTCGAGGACGATCCGTCGCATCCGGTACACCTGCTGACCGAGGCGGGGATGGGGTACCGCTTCCAGGAGTAGCGGTTTCACGCCACCAGCATCGGCAGCCGCTCCCAACCACGCACCGTCGAGGTGGGCGACAGCGCGGCGTCGTCGAGATCCACGTCCCAGTCCGGGAATCGGGTGAGGATCTCGTCGAGCGCGATGCGGGACTCGATCCGGGCCAGTGCGGCACCCAGGCAGAAATGGGCACCGTGCCCGAACGCCAGGTGCATACCGATGTCGCGGTGGATGTCGAAGCGGTCCGGTTCGGGATACCGGCGCTCGTCGCGGTTGGCCGCGGCCATCACGATCAGCAACGCACTGCCGGCGGGCACCGTCTGCCCGTGCCACTGCGCATCGACGGCCAGGGAGCGAGCCGCGTGCGGAGCCGGGTTCTCGAACCGCAGGATCTCCTCGATCGCGTTGGGCACCAACGACCGGTCACGCACCAGTTCCCCACGCTGCTCCGGATGCTCGGCGAGCACCTTGACGGTCCATCCGATCAGTCGCGCACTGGTCTCGTTGCCTGCCCCGGCGATGACGTGCACGTAGGTCAGCAGTTCGCGCCGGGTCAGCCGGCGCCGGGTTCCGGTCTGATCCTCGAACTCGACGTTGAGCAGGTCGGTCATGATGTCGTCGGAGGGATGCTCGACGCGCCAGTCGATGTAGTCGGCGAAGGCGCCGCCCAACGCCATGTTCTGTTCGTTGATCCGCATGCCGCGTCCGGCCTTGGTGCGCATGTTGGCATTGCTCATATCGCGGATCGCGATCTGGTCGGCATCGGGAATACCCATCAGCATGCTGATCACCCGCATCGGCATCTGTGCGGCGAACTCACCGATCACATCGAAACGGCCGGTGCCGACCAACGGATCGAGGTACTCGGCGCAGTACGCCCGGATCGCCGGTTCCAGCGCGGCCACCTTCCGCGGGGTGAACACCCGCGACATCAGGGTGCGGTGGATGGTGTGGCTGGGCGGGTCCTCGGCCACGACGATGCCGGGCGGCATCTCGACACCGGACTTGATGAACTCCAGGACATTGCCCCGCCCGGAGATGAACGTGTCGCGGTCGATCAGTGCCCGCTCGACGTCGTCATAGCGGGTCACCGCGAAGAAATCGTGGGTCGCGTTGTAGTACAGCGGCGCCTCGTCCCGCAACCGTCGGTAGGTCGGATAGGGGTCGCGCGTGATCTCGACGTTGTACGGGTCGTAATCGATGTCGACTCTCATGCCGGCTCCTCGTCGTCCCGGCAATCCTGACCCGGGCCACCCGTGTCGGCGTGAGTACCGCGCTACCCGAATCGGCGCGTACCGACCGATGACCGCGCACGAGCGACCACCCGTCGCGGGCAGGCCACCGACCAGCGACAATCAGCGATTTCGACTGGCCGGACACGCTACGGTGCCGGTATGTCAGATGATGGTGCCCTGTACCGTGCTCTCTTCGAAGCCAGCCTCGACGACCCGGCCACCTTCTGGGCCGACGCCGCCAAGGCGGTGACCTGGACGTCCGAGCCGCAGCGCATTCTCGACGACACCAATCCGCCGTTCTACCGGTGGTTCCCCGACGGCGAGCTCAACACCTGCGCCAACGCCCTGGACCGTCACGTCGCCGAGCGGGGCGATCAGACCGCGCTGATCTACGACTCCCCCGTCACCGGCACCAAGGCCTCCTACACCTACCGCGAGCTGCGCGACGCCACCGCCCGGTTCGCCGGGGCCCTGCGCGGGCTCGGGGTGAACAAGGGCGATCTCGTGGTGATCTACATGCCGATGGTCCCCGAGGCCGTCATCGCGATGCTGGCCTGCGCCCGGCTCGGCGCGGTGCACTCGGTGGTGTTCGGCGGGTTCGCCGCGCACGAGCTGGCCACCCGCATCGATGACGCCCGCCCGGTGGTCGTGGTGAGCGCGTCGTGCGGCGTCGAACCGACCCGCATCGTCGAGTACAAGCCAATGTTGGACACGGCGCTGGAGATCGCCGAGCACAAGCCCCGGGCCTGCGTCGTCCTGCAGCGCGAGCAGTGTCCGTGCGAACTGGTCGACGGGCGCGATCACGACTGGCAGCAGCTGGTGGCCGACGCCGCGCCGGTCTATCCGGTGCCGGTGGCCGCGACCGATCCGCTGTACGTGCTCTACACCTCGGGTACCACCGGAAAACCCAAGGGGATCGTCCGTGACAACGGCGGCCACGCAGTGGCCCTGCTGTGGAGCATGCGCCACATCTACGACGTCGCGCCCGGTGACGTGTTCTGGGCGGCCTCCGACGTCGGCTGGGTGGTCGGCCACTCCTACATCGTCTACGCGCCATTGCTGTTGGGCGCGACAACCGTTCTCTACGAAGGCAAACCGATCGGCACCCCCGACGCGGGGGCGTTCTGGCGGGTGGCCGCCGAGTACGGCGTCAAGGCGTTGTTCACCGCCCCGACCGCGATCCGCGCGATCAAGAAGGAAGATCCCGGCGCCACCCGGCTGGCCGACTACGACCTATCCGGGCTCAAATACCTGTTCCAGGCCGGCGAGCGTCTCGACCCTGACACCTATCACTGGGCCGCCGACAAACTCGGCATCCCGGTGGTCGACCACTGGTGGCAGACCGAGACCGGATGGGCCATCGCCGCCGACCCGATGGGTGTCGAACCCCTGCCGATCAAACCCGGTTCGGCCACCGTGCCGATGCCCGGATACGACGTACAGATCCTGCGTTCGGACGGCACCCGGTGCGAGGCCGGCGAGGAAGGCGCCATCTGCATCAAGCTGCCGCTGCCCCCGGGCACGCTGCCGACGTTGTGGGGCGACGACCACCGCTATGTCGCGTCGTATCTGTCGGCATTCACCGGCTACTACCTCACCGGCGACGGCGGCTACGTGGACTCCGACGGCTACCTGTTCGTGATGGGCCGGACCGACGACGTGATCAACGTTGCCGGACACCGGTTGTCGACCGGGTCGATCGAGGCCGTGCTGGCCGATCACCCCTCGGTGGCCGAGTGCGCGGTGATCGGGGTTGCCGACGAACTCAAGGGTCAGGTGCCGCGCGGCTTCGTCGTGCTCAAGACCGGGGCCTCGACCGAGGGAATCACCCAGGAACTCGTCGACCGGGTGCGGGAGAACATCGGCGCGGTGGCGGTTTTCAAGAAGGTCGACGTGGTCTCGGCGTTGCCGAAGACCCGCTCGGGCAAGATTTTGCGCAAGACCATGCGGGGTATCGCCGACGGCCTGGACGAGCCTGTGCCCTCCACCATCGAGGATCCCGCCGTGCTCGACGCGCTCAAGGACGTCCTGCGCCCCTGAGCAGCCGCAACCCGTTGAGCGCGACCAGAATCGTCGAGCCCTCGTGGCCGGCCACCCCCAGAGGTAACGGCAAGTGCCCGAACAGGTCCCAGGCCACCAGCACGGTGATGGCGGTGGCCGCGATGACCAGATTGGCGATCACCATGCGCCGGGCTCGCCTGGACAGCGCGACCACCGAGGCGATCGCCGAGAGGTCATCGCCGACGGTGACGACGTCGGCGGTGTCGACGGTGAGATCGGCACCGCTGCGCCCCATCGCCATCGACGAATGGGCGGACGCCATGGCCGGTGCGTCGTTGACCCCGTCGCCCACCATCAGAACCCGTCGCCCACCGGATTCCAGTTCCCGGACCGCGGCGGCCTTGTCTTCGGGCAGCAGTCCGGCCCGCATCTCCTCGATGCCCAACTGCCCGGCCAATTGTGCTGCCGCCGCATGGTTGTCACCGGTGAGCAGCACCGGCGAGCGACCGGTGAGGGCACGCAGCGCCTGCACGGCTGCGGCCGCGCCCGGACGGGCCTGGTCGTGAAGCCCGAGCACCCCGATCGCTTGACCGTCGATGGTGACGACGACGGCGGTCGCCCCCGTCACCTCGATCTCGGCCACCGCAGGTATCGGCGGGCCCATGTGCGCCGCGGGGCTGAGCACCTCGACCGGGCGCCCGCCGACGCTTGCCCTGACCCCGCGGCCCGCACACGTGGAGAATCCGGTGGCCTCAGGCACCGGGACGGCGCGGACTGCCGCCTCGGCGACGATCGCGCGCCCGATCGGATGTTCACTGAATTGTTCTGCGGCAGCCGCGATTGCGAGAACGCGATCGGTCGCCACCTCACCGAGGGCCACCATGCGCGACACCCGTGGCGCGCCGGTGGTCAGCGTCCCGGTCTTGTCGAGCACGACGACGTCCGTGTCGGCCAGCCGCTCCATGGCGACCGCGGATTTCACCAGCACGCCGCGACGGCTGGCGTTGGCTATCGCGCACAGCAAGGGCGGCATCGTGGCGAGCACGACCGCGCACGGCGAAGCCACGATCATGAAAGTCATGGCGCGCAGCAGAGTTGAACGCAGATCGGCACCCAGCGCCAACGGCACCGCGAACAGCGCCAGGGTTGCGACGACCACCACCACCGAGTAGCGCTGCTCGACCTTCTCGATGAACAGCTGTGTGCCCGCCTTGGTCGCCGAGGCCACGGCGACGGCGGCGACGATCCGGGCCATCACCGTGCCCGAGGGGTCCTGGGTGACCGTGACCTGCAGCGCCCCAGAGGTGTTGAGAGTCCCGGCGAAGACGTCGTCGCCCACCTGTTTGGCGACCGGCAGCGGTTCACCGGTGATCGAGGACTGGTCGACGTCGGAGGCGCCACCGGTCACGGTGCCGTCGGCCGAGATCCGTTCCCCCGGCCGGATGAGGATGCGGTCTCCGGGCCGCAACGACTCCGCGGCGACGACGCGCTGGGAACCGTCGCCCGCGAGCAGCGTCGCGTCGGGAGGGGCCAGGTCGAGCAGACCGCGCACCGACCGTTCGGTACGCGCGGTGGCCACGTCCTCCAGCGCTCCTGACGTCGCGAAGATGACGATCAGCAGCGCGCCGTCGAAGACCTGCCCGATGGCTGCCGCACCGATCGCCGCCAGGATCATCAGCAGGTCGACATCCAGCGTGCGGTCGCGCAGCGCCTGCACGCCGGACACCGCCGATTGCCAACCGCCGGCGAGGTAGCACGCGAGATACAGCGTCCACCACAACGGTTGTGGCGCATCGGCGACCTGTGCGGCCACACCGCAGAGCATCAACACCAGGGCCGCCACGGCCCAGCGCACCGAGTCCAGCGACCAGATCCACGTGCCGATCCCTCGCGCCACCACGGGCCCCGCACCGCCGTCGGGCACCGGCAACCGGTCAGCCGACAGAGCTGTCATGGACTGCGCCTCCCGCTCGTCTTCGTCCACACATCGTAGATATTTATACATGTAGAGATTGAAATGTATCACCTACGTTTTGGGCCGCATGTTTCAATGAATGCCATGGGCCACGGAGTGGAGGGGCGAGCGACGCCGGCGGCGTCGCTCGACGCCGCTTCAGCGGCCAAAGTTGCCGAGACCCTTCAGGCGCTGGCCTCCCCCAACCGATTGCTGATCCTGACCCGGTTGCGGGAATCGCCGTGCTCGGTCACCGAACTGTCCGCGGCCGTCGGCATGGAGCAGCCCGCGGTCTCCAATCAGCTCCGGCTATTGCGGGCGCTGGGCCTGGTGACCGGCGACAGGTACGGCCGGAACATCGTGTACCGGCTCTACGACAGTCACGTGGCGCAACTTCTCGACGAAGCCATCTACCACATCGAGCATCTCCGACTGGGCGCCCGCGACACCACCGCCTGAGCCGCTAAATCCGCCGCAGACAAAGAGTTTCACGCGTTGTTCACTTGAGTGCGCGGACCCGAAACAGGACGCGTGGCAAAACTCGCGCCATTGCCGGAATCCTTTATTTTCGCGTCGACCCGAACTATTGTGAAATCGTTATATGTTGATGTCCGCCCAAACTCGGGAGTTTGCTGCCGGCCATACCGGCGGTGCCCGAACAGTGAGGAGTTGAACAACGATGCGCATGGCAACCAAGGGATCCTGCACCTGTCGCTGCAATGCCTGCGACGGTGGCCACCACTGCGGAAACCCCCCGAACTGCAACGCGCGGCGCTGACGCCGTCGGTGGCCTGTCGTCCGGGCGACCGGCGACAGGTCACCACCCCCAAACCGCTACGCCGCCTGATCATCGGGCCATAACCCCATCGATCGCACCGATCGGTCGTGCGATCTTGTGCTGCCTCGCTTCTCCGCTCGTTCTCCCCCGGCACTTTCCTCCCCGCCGCGGCTCCCCGATTCCCACCCCGCGCTGCCTTATGCTGCGGGCGTGCTCACCGCGCTGACCTGGGGCCTGGTCGCTGCATCCTCACTGCTCATCGGCGCGATCGCCGGCGTGGTCCGGGACTGGAATCAACGCCTCGTCGGCCTCGTCCTCGGTTTCGGCGCCGGGGCACTGATCTCCAGCATCTCCTTCGAACTCGCCGAGGAAGGCTTCCGGGCCAGCGGCGCCTGGGCCGTGGCCCTCGGCCTCGCGGTCGGTGCCGTCGTGTTCTATCTCGCCGACAAGGCAGTAGATCGACTGGGCCGCAAGGGAACCCAGACCGCCGGGCTGCCCCTGCTGCTCGGCGCCCTGCTCGACGGCATTCCCGAACAGGCCGCACTCGGCATCGGGATCGCGACCGGAGCCGGCGTCAGCCTGGCCCTGGTGGTCTCCATCTTCGTGTCGAACCTGCCCGAGTCCATCGGATCCGCCAGCGACATGAAATCGGCGGGTGAACCGGCCCGCCGGATTGTGGGCAGCTGGGCCGCCATCGCCGCGCTGTGCGCGCTGGCAACCGTCGGCGGCTATCAGCTGCAGAACGTGGCCGGCGCGGAATTCCAGGGCGGCATCAACGGTTTCGCCGCCGGAGCCCTGCTGGTGATGCTGGTGGGCTCGATGATCCCGGAGGCCACCGAGAAAGCCAAGGAGAACGCCGGACTGGCGGCCGTGCTGGGTTTCGCCGTTGCCGCGGGACTGTCGCTGGCCGGGTGAACAGGCCGCGGGTTAAGTTCGGCAGGTGACTGCGCAGTGGCACCTGGGGCCCGTGAGCGTCGGGGTGCACAACCTGTTCGTCGCCCTCGGGGTGTCCGCCGCGTTGCTGGTGTTCGTCGTCGAGGCCCGCCGCCGCGGCGCGGTCAACGAGCAGTCCGTGGTCGCCGCGGCCGGCGCGCTGATCGGTGGCGCGATCGGGATGAGGTTGACCGGATGGGTGCGTCACCTGGATTTCAGCGCCAATCCGACGCTGGCGCAGGCCTGGCAGTTCGGTTCGCGCAGCATCCTCGGTGGACTGCTCGGCGCCTACCTCGGGGTGCTCGTCGCCAAACGACTCGGCGGTTATCGCGGAAAGACCGGAGACCTGTTCGCCCCGGCCGTCGCACTCGGCATGGCGATCGGTCGCATCGGCTGCCATCTCACCGAAGCCCCCGGCCGCCCCACCACCCTGCCGTGGGGCATCCACGCACCGGCGGACACCCCCGAGTGTCCGGGGTGCCTCACCGGCGCCGCCATGCACCCGTCGTTTCTCTACGAGATCGGCTTCCAGCTCACCGCATTCGCCGTGCTGTTGTGGCTACGCCCCCGCGTCGGCAGGCCCGGTGAGCTGTTCGTGCTCTACGTCGCCGGCTATGCGGTGTTCCGCTTCTTCGTCGAGTTCGTCCGGGCCAACGAGACCGTCTGGCTGGATCTGACCCGCCCGCAATGGTTCCTGCTGCCGTCGTTGCTGATCCTGGGCTTTCGGCTGTGGTACGGCTACCGCCACGGGTACTATCGCAACCCAGCCCACTCTCAGGAGGTGCCCGTATGACGACACCGCCCGGCCCACCTGACGACGCACCCCCACCCGGCGAAGGCCCGCCGGAGTTCGGCCCACAAAGCTTTGAGCCACAAGGGATCCCGCCCGCATATCACGGTGACCCGTCCGCGCCTCCACCACCTCCGCCACCGCCACCGGGCTACCCCGCACATCCGTACCCGCCCGGCTATCCATACGGCCCACCGCCACAACCTCAAAAGCGCATCTCGGTTCCCATGGTGATTCTCGGCCCGTTTCTGTACGCCGCACTCAACCTGGTGATCGGGTTCGCCGCCTTCATCGGCGCCGGGAGTGCCGACAGCGCCGGCGGCAGCGCCAACGCGGTCCTCGCAGGCGGTGCGGTGTTGTTGGCCTTCATCGCGTTCGGCGGCGGCACTCTGATGCTGCTGTCGAAGAACCCGACGGCCAAAGGACTTGGCATCGGGCTGATGGTCGGCTGGGCGCTGGTCTCGCTGTTCACCGCCGGGTTCTGCACCGGCATCAACCCGGAGCTGTACGCCCTGTGAGTACCGGGATGGGGCTGCGCGGCGACCGGCTGCACCGGTACGTCACCGCGTTCTGCCCGCGCTGCCATGACGAGGCGCCCGAGCGCCCGCTCGCCGACGTCACGCGTCTGGCCGGCATCCTGGTCGAGCGTGACGGGCAGGTCTGGCTCGAACGCGGCTGCCGCACACACGGACTGGTCCGGACCCTCTACGACGAGGATCCCGAGATCCTGTCCTACCTGGAGGAGTGGACGGCCCCCACGAAGGCCCACATTCCCGATGTGGCGGGGAACTTCGACCCCATTCCCTCGGCCTATCTGCGTGGTCTGCCCGAGATGCAGACGCAGCACACCTGCATCCTGCTGGAGGACATCGCCGAGACCTGCAACCTGCGCTGCCCGACCTGTTTCACCGACAGCTCACCCGATCTACGCCATGTGGTGCCCACCGCCGACGTGTTGGCCAACGTCGACCAGCGATTGGATCGCGAGAACGGCCGCATCGACGTCCTGATGCTCAGCGGGGGCGAACCGACCCTGCACCCGAATCTGGCCGAACTGCTCGACGAACTGGTCGCCCGGCCCATCACCCGAATCCTGGTCAACAGCAACGGGGTCCGCATTGCCAACGACGACGGGCTGCTCGATCTGCTCACCGCGCACCGCGAACGCGTCGAGGTCTACCTGCAATACGACGGGTTGTCCGAGCAAGCACACCGCCATCACCGCGGCGGCGATCTGCGGCGAACCAAAGGCCAAGCTCTGCAGCGGCTCTCCGAGCGGGAGATCTTCACGACCCTGGTGATGACCTGCGCCCTCGGGGTCAACGACGACGAGATCGGGGACATGGTTCGCCTGGCCCTGGACACGCCCTACGTCGGCGGGCTCACCATCCAGCCGCAGTTCGGCTCCGGCCGCTCAGGCGTGATCGACCCGATGAACCGGCTCACCCACACCGGGGTGCTCAAACGCCTGGGACCGCAAACCGACGGCGCCGTCACCTGGCGCGACCTCACCGCCCTGCCGTGCTCGCACCCGCACTGCTGTTCGGTGGGCTATCTGGTCCGCGACGACAGCGACCAATGGCGCTCGCTGGTGTCGCTGATCGGCACCGAGAGCCTCAAGGACAAACTAGGCCTGGTCTCGAACCGCATCGCCGACACCGAGATCCCGCGTCAGCTGCGCATGGCGGTGCAGGAGTCACTGCTCGGGCTGCTCTCGGAGCAGTCGTCGTTGTCGCATCCTCAGATCGGCGACGTGTGGCGTGCCATCTGTGAGAGTTGCGACCTGGGTATGGGGACTCTGCTGACGCTGGCCTCCTCGGCGTTACCGGGGCGCCGGCGCAAGATCCGCAAGTTGCTCGGCGAACGCGTGGTGCGACTGACGGTCAAGCCGTTCATGGATATGTCCACGATGATCGAAGAGCGCCTGATTCAGTGCTGTGTGCACGTCGGAACCCGCTCGCAGCAGCCGGATACGGCCGGCCATCAGTGCGCGCCGTTCTGCGCCGTCCAGGCCTGGCCGGCACTCGGGCGTCAACGGCTGTCGCTGTCGGCCGGGCGGGCATTACCGCTCATCGAGATTCGATAGGGCGGCGAAAAACCAGGTCGTGGCACACATCGAGCTCGACTAGCAGGTCAAACGGGTTTTCTGCCAGGCTCCGATGGCAGAAACTGCGAACTGGTGTTCCTAACCGTCCTCTTAAGCTGCTAACTTCCCATGAAGTGGGTGTCCCACTGCCGGGGGGCCTGCCAACTCTTTTGGACCAGTCAGGAGTGAATGCCTTGAAGACGACGAATATCAGTACGGCCTTTGCCGGAGCGGCCATTGCCGCTGCGGCGATCGTCGCCGGCGCCCCGATGGCGCTCGCCGACGCCGACACCAGTGCCGTCACCACCGCTTCGCTCGGCGGCCAGGGCAAGCTGGACGGCGGCACCCAGGTGTGGACCGTGACCGACCTCAAGCCCAGCACCGACACCATCAACTACGCGCCGCACGGCACCCTGTGGGAGGTCACTGCGACCAACGAGGCTCTCCAGGGCTCGGTGACGCCGATCGTCTCCAACTTCAACATCCGCGCAGCCGACGGCCAGAACTACCGTGCGCTGTTCCAGGTGCCCAGCACCCAGGGCGTCAACCCCGCCACCCTCGCCCAGGGGCAGAAGACCAGCGGCAAGATCTACTTCGACGTGACCGGTGACCAGCCGACCTCCGTCGTCTACAACGCAGGCGGCAACGACGTCCTGGTGTGGAACAAGACCGCTGCGCCCGCCGCAGCCCCGGCCGCCGCCGGCGCGCCGAAGCGTCCGGCTCCCGCCGCTGCACCGGCTGCCGCCACCCCCGCCGCTCCGGCTGCAACCCCGGCCGCTCCGGCCGCTCTGTCCCCGGCCGCCCCTGCCGCCGTGACCCCCGGCGCTCCGGCTGCACCGGCAGGCACCGGCGCAGGTAGCCGCGCGGCGGACCTGCCCGCCGCCACCCCGGCTCCGGGCGCACCGGCCGCAACCCCGGCCGGCACCGAAGCGGTTCCGGCCGCTCCGGCACCGGGCGCACCGGCCGCCGAGTCGACCCCGGTCGCGCACGGCACCCCGGTCGCCGAGGGTGTCCCGGCACCGGCCGCCGCAGGCGCCGGCAACGCCGCCACCGCGGTTCCGCCGGCCGAGGGCGTGCCCGCCGAGGGTGCCCCCGCTCCCGCCGCCGCTCCGGGCGCTCCGGCGGCTCCGGCTGCTCCGGGTGCACCTGCTGCTCCGGCAGCTCCCGCCCCGGGCGCACCGGCCACCGAGCCGGCACTGGTTCCGGCCGGAACCCAGCCGGTCGTCACCACGCCCGCCCCGGCCCCCGCGGTCGCTCCGGCGAGCAACCACGGGACTGCGTCCTGATCTAGGTAGTCACGGCAACGGCCGGACGCGGGCAACCGCGTTCGGCCGTTGTTTTTTTGTGTGGGGTCCCGCGGCTCGCCGGCCCCGCTTTCTACCCCACGGCTGTCGATCGCGCGGTTTGGCGACCCTGCGGTAGAAAGCGACGAACGGCGGCCACACATGCACTCGCCGTTTTCTGCAACCGGGTTGCTCCGACGACGAGATCGCAACCCCAGGGTAGAAATCGGCGGGCAGAGAGCCCTTTGCGAGGACGGGTCAGGCGATCGACAGCGCGATGCCGTCGAGAATGTCGTGCTCGCTGACCACCAGTTCACCGATGCCGGCCCGCTGCTCGAGCACGGCCGCCAGCTCCTCGACGATGATGGCGCCTCCGCCGATCACATCGGCACGGCCGGCATGCATGGGCCCGAGAGCCAGGCGCTCGGCCTTGGTCATCCCGATCAGCTGCTCACATACCCCGAGCAGCTCGTCGAATCCGATGCGGGACAAGTGAATTGCCTCCGGATCGTACTCGGTCATGCGCTGCGCCAGCGCCGATAGGGTCGTCATTGTCCCGGCGACGCCCACCCAGGTGCGCGCACCCTCGACCGGCACCACCCGTAGCGCCTCGGCCAGGCCGTCACGAGCCACCTCCCGAGCCTGCGCCACCTCGGCCACGGTTGGCGGATCAGAGTGCAGGCATCGTTCGGTCAGCCGCACACATCCGATATCAGCCGAGAAGCTCGCCTCAACGGCAGTACCGCCGCGCACCAGTTCGGTCGAGCCGCCACCCAGGTCGACGACCAGGAAAGGCCCTGCGGCGGGGTCGAGTTCGCCGACCGCACCGCGGAACGACAGCTCGGCCTCCTCGGTTCCGGTGATCACCTCGGCCACCGATCCGGGCACCACCTTGCCCAGCAGCCGCGCGGTCATCGCGAAGAACTCGTCGCGGTTACCGGCATCGCGTGCGGCCGAGGTCGCGACCATCCGAACGGCGGTCACCGAACTCTCGGCCATCAGGGCCACGTAGTCGGCCAATGCGGATTCGGTGCGCGCCAACGCTTCCGGAGCGAACTCGCCCGTGGCATCGACACCCTGTCCCAACCGCACGACCCGCATCTCGCGGTGCACATCGCGCAGCTGGCCGCCGACCACGTCGGCGATCAGCAGGCGAATCGAGTTGGTGCCACAATCAATTGCGCCGACCCGACTCAAACCCACACCTCACGATCCAGTATTCCGGCCATCGCCGGCTCGACGGCCAGCACCGCAAGCGCCTCATCACCAAAGGGATTGACCCCGGGACCTTTTGCCAGCGAGTGGGCCATCACCACATGCAGACATTTGACCCGGTCGGGCATGCCACCCCCGGTGAACGTCGTACCCAACGGCTCGATGGCGTCCCGCTCGGCCAGATACGACTCATGCGCCCGCAGATAGGCCGCAGCCAGTTCCTCGTCCTGTTGCAGTCTTTCGGACATCTCCCGCATCAGCCCTGAGGATTCCAGCCGGCTGGCGGCCGCCGTGAGCGCCGGATGTGTCAGGTAGTACAGCGTCGGGAACGGCGTGCCGTCAGGCAGCCTGGGCGCAGTCTTCACCACCCCGGGCTCGCCATTGGGGCAGCGGTAGGCGACCTCGAGGACACCGCGCGGTTCCCGGCCCAATTGCCGTGTCACGGCCTCGATGTCGGCGGGATCAACCATTGGGACCTCTTGGCTCGGCCGGCGGTGGTGGAACGGGAGGTGCAGGGGGCGCAGGCGGCGGGCCACCGATCGTCGGGGAAACCCCGTGCGGCTCATCGGCGATCGTGTGCCACAGCGACGTGTACCAGGGCTGCCCTGCGGGCACCGTCGACCCGGGCAGCACCGGTGTCCCCGGCTCGGACACCATGGCCCCGGGCGGCAGTTGCACCTGGTACGGGGTGTCGCCGGGCATGACGAAACCGAGGCGTTCCCTGGCCTGGGCTGCGATGAACACCGGATCGGCCAGCTTGACCTTCTGCTGCTCGAGCGCGGCGATCTGGCCGCGCAACTGTTGCTCGCTGGCCTTGAGTTGTTTCATCTCGGTGCGCTGGGCGAAGTAGGTGCGCACCGGCCCGGCGATGGTCAGCGTCAGCACACACACCACGGCGGCCAGGATCGCCGCGCGGCGGGCCGTCGACCCGAATCGCTGTTCGGACTGCAGCTCGGCCTGCTGCTGAGCTTGCACCGCAATGGCTTTGGTGACCTTTTCCTCGGCCACCGGATCAGCCTGCGCCGGACGGGATTCAGCCGCCCGGCGGCGGGGCTGTGAAACGCGCGGCCGATTCGACTCCCCGGCCTTGCCCGGCTTGCCGGGTCGGGAGGCCGGGGACCGTCGCTTCGGATCGGGCCGCTTCGCTTCGGGCATCGACGTTTTGGTGCGCAGACGCCTGCGTTACTTGGCCTCGAACCGAGGGAACGCGAGATCGCCCGCGTAGCGCGCGGCGTCGCCGAGCGCCTCCTCGATGCGCAGCAGCTGGTTGTACTTGGCCACCCGCTCGCTGCGGGCCGGGGCACCGGTCTTGATCTGACCGCTGCCGACCGCGACCGCGAGGTCGGCGATGGTGGTGTCCTCGGTCTCACCGGAGCGGTGGCTCATCATGGTGCGGTAGCCGCTGTTGTGTGCCAGCGCAACGGCGTCCAGGGTCTCGGTCAGCGTGCCGATCTGGTTGACCTTCACCAGCAGCGCGTTGGCGGCGCCACGCTCGATGCCGTCCTCCAGCCGCTCGGGGTTGGTGACGAACAGGTCGTCGCCCACCAGCTGGACCCGGTCACCGATCGCCGAGGTCAGCGCGACCCAGCCATCCCAGTCGTCCTCGGACAGCGGGTCCTCGATGGAGACCAGCGGATAGGCGTCGATCAGACCGGCGTAGAACTCCGACATCTGCTCGGCCGTGCGGGTCTCCTTCTCGAAGGCGTAACCCGAACCCTCCGTGTAGAACTCGGTGGCGGCGACATCGAGCGCCAGGGCCACATCGCTGCCGAGCTTGAACCCGGTGGTCTCGATGGCCGTCGCGATCAGGTCCAGCGCGGCCTTGGTGCCCGCGACGTCGGGGGCGAAGCCGCCCTCGTCACCGAGACCGGTCGACAGCCCCTGCTTCTTGAGCACGGACTTGAGCGCGTGGTACACCTCGGCACCCCAGCGCAGCGACTCCTTGAACGACGGCGCGCCGATCGGGGCGACCATGAACTCCTGGACATCCACCCCGGTGTCGGCGTGGGCGCCGCCGTTGAGGATGTTCATCATCGGCACCGGAAGAATGTGTGCGTTCGGGCCGCCCAGGTACCGGAACAGCGGCAGCGCCGCACTGTCGGCCGCGGCCTTGGCCACCGCGAGCGAGACACCGAGGATGGCGTTGGCGCCCAGCCGGGACTTGTCGGGCGTGCCGTCCAGATCCAGCAGCGCCTGATCGACCAGACGCTGATCGTCGGCAGCCAGGCCGATGATCGCCGGGGCGATCTCGTCGAGAACGGCCTCAACGGCCTTCTCCACGCCCTTGCCGCCGTAGCGGGATCCGCCGTCGCGCAGCTCCACCGCTTCGTGCTCGCCGGTCGACGCACCCGACGGCACCGCCGCGCGGGCGAACGTGCCGTCGGTCAGGGCCACCTCGACCTCGACCGTCGGGTTGCCACGGGAGTCGAGGATCTCGCGGGCTCCAACCTGCTCGATGATGGGCACTGGCTTCTCCTTATTGAGTCCGGCGTGTAGGGATGAGACTAGATCGTGGTCCGCGTGACGGCCCGTTTGGGCTTGTCACACGTGTCACAAGCCGTGACCGGCCGCGTAGGCCGTCGCCCAGTCCCGGACCATCCGGGCGTACTGGTCGGAGTTGTTGTAGGCCTTCAGCGCCTTCATCCAGCCTCTCGGGGTGGACAGGTCCTTGCCGTACCAGCACAGCAGGCCGGCCGCCGAGAGCGCCGCGTCATCGAAGTTGTCCGGGCTCACCACCCCGTCGTTGTTGGCATCCACGCCGAAATGCCCCCAGGTCTCCGGGATGAACTGCATCGGCCCCATGGCGCGGTCCATCAGCGGATCGCCGTCCAGCTTGCCCTTGTCGGTGTCAGGAATGCGCAGGTTGCCGGCGGTTCCGTCCAGTTGCACGCCACGGATCGGCGGGGTGACGTCGCCGTTGCGCGCGATCATCGCGCCGCGGTACGTGCCGTGATGGCTCTCGACCATGCCGATGCCGGCCAACGTGGTCCAGGCCAGTTGGCAATTCGGGTTCTCCACCTGGGCGACGCGGGCCGCGTAGGCGTAGGCCTCCAGAGCGTTGACGGGCATGCCCAGTGCGGGTGCCCGCTGCGCTGCCCACTCGTGCAGCTGATCGGCGGGCCTGCCCTTGGCGTAGGTGTCGATCGCGGGCACCGGGTCACCGGCCGGTGGTGGCACACCTTCGGGAATTGGGGTCCCCAGATGCCACGAACAGCTGGATGCCAACAGCAGCGCTGTCGCAGCAATTACGGCGACAGCCCGCAGCCAACGCACTGGCGACACCGGACTCCCTCAACCCCGCTCTATCTGATTGGCCATCGTCGCATGCGCGCCCATGAACGTGACGAGCGACGGGCCCGTGCCGGAAGAACGGCAGGTGAAGTCGGCCGGACCCACAGGCCCCCCTGCTAAGGTGAGCCACGCCTTGCTATGGCAAGGCAAGGCTACGTTTTTTTCGGTGTTTACACCCCGGTCGAACGAGGACGCTTTGATGACTGCCATCTCGGACGTTCCGACCAGCACGCTGGCCGCGTCCAACGTCACTTCGCAGGTGTTCGGCAGTGGCCTGATCGGTTTGCGGGAAGGCCTCGAAGCGGCCATCGTGGTGTCGATCCTGGTCGCGTTTCTGGTCAAGTCCGAACGCCGGGACGCGCTCAAATGGGTGTGGCTGGGCGTCGGCGCGGCGATCGCCATGACTGTCGCCGTCTTCCTGGTGATCCAGTTCGGCGAGAACACCATCAGCGGACTCGGCGCCGAAGCCATCGCGGGTATCGCCTCACTGATCGCGGTCGTCATTGTCACCACCATGGTGCTGTGGATGAAGAAGGCCTCCGCTTCGATGTCCGGCCAGCTGCGCGGCGAGATGTCGCAGGCGTTGCAGACCGGTGGGCTGGCCGTGGCGCTGCTGGCCTTCCTTGCGGTGGGCCGTGAAGGCGTGGAGACCGCGTTGTTCATGGTCGGCTACGCCGAGGCCGAGACACTGTGGCCGCTGACCGGCCTGATCATCGGTGTGCTGATCGCCGCGGCGATCGCCTACGGCATGTACGCCGGCGCGGTGCGGATCAACCTCGCCAAGTTCTTCAAGTACACCGGCATCTTCCTGATCGTGGTGGCGGCCGGAATCCTCGCCTACGGCATCAAGGCTCTGCAGACGGTGGGCTGGATTCCCGGGCTCAGCGCCAAGGCCTTCGACATGAGCGGCGCGTTCGACTGGTCTGCCTGGTACGGCGAGATCATCCAGGGCGTCTTCAACATCGACCCCACGCCGACCGTGCTGCAGTTCGGCGCATGGCTGGCCTACATCGTCGTGGTGCTG
Organism: Mycobacterium sp. 48b; assembly: GCF_048282725.1. NCBI lineage: Bacteria > Bacillati > Actinomycetota > Actinomycetes > Mycobacteriales > Mycobacteriaceae > Mycobacterium > Mycobacterium sp. 48b. The sequence continues at coordinate 2,107,275 of NZ_JBLVUL010000001.1, read as the reverse complement.
GCGCTGTTCCTGAAGCCGATCCGGACCGCGGGGGCGGCCAGTGCTGCGACTTCCCCCGAGACTTCCTCCGAGCCGACCGTCGAGCCGGAGACCTCCACAGCATCCGAAAGGTCGACCAAGTGAAGATGACCCCTGCCGTCAAGACCGGGTTCGCGGCGACCGCCGCGGTGCTGGCCGGCATCTCGATGACCGCGTGCCAGGCCAAAGAGGCCGACAGCGGCAGTGCCGGCGGGGAGGGTGCCAAGGGCTCTCAGATCACCGTCGATGCCTCCGACACCGAGTGCAAGCTGTCCGGGACCACCGCGGTGACCGGCCCCAGCACGTTCGTGGTCACCAACAGCGGCAACAAGGTCACCGAGTTCTACGTCTACGGCGAGGGCGAGCGGGTGATGGGCGAGGTGGAGAACATCTCCCCCGGGCTCAAGCGTCAGTTGATCGTGCAGCTCACCCAGCCGGGTACCTATCAGACCTCGTGCCGGCCCGGCATGGTCGGTGAGGGCATCCGCGGCAACTTCGAGGTCACCGGCGAAGCCGTGAAGATCGACACCGAGGGCAAATTCAAGGAAGCCGCCGACAACTACAAGCGCTATGTGAACAGCCAGGTCGACGCGCTGGTGCCGGCGGTCGAAGAGTTCGTCGCCGCGGTCAAGGCCAAGGACGTCGCCAAGGCCAAGGCGCTGTACCCGACCTCGCGTGTCTACTGGGAGCGCATCGAGCCGGTCGCCGAGTCCTTCCCCAACGACCTCGACCCGCGCGTCGATTTGCGGGAGGCCGACCTGGAGCCCGGCCAGAAGTGGACCGGATTCCACGCGCTGGAGAAGCAGCTGTGGGTCACCGGTCTGCAACCGGACGCCAACGCACTCGGCGACCAGCTGATCGCCGACGTCAAAGAACTCCAGGCCGGGGTCAAGGCGCCGGACTGGACCATCGACTCCACCCAGATCGCCGGTGGCGCACAGGGTCTGCTCGACGAGATCGCGATGAGCAAGATCAGCGGCGAAGAGGACATCTTCAGCCACACCGACCTGTGGGACTTCCGGGCCAACGTCGAAGGTTCACAGACCGCGGTGGCCTCGGTGCGGCCGATCCTCGACGAGCGCGACGCCGAACTGGGCAAGCGCGTGGACGCGAGATTCGCCGATGTGGAGAAGTTGCTGGAGAAGTATCGTGAAGGCGACGGATTCGTCTCCTACGACAAGGTGACCGAGCCGCAACGCCAGGAACTGTCGCGCGCCATCGACGCGCTGAGCAAAGAAGTGAGCCAGGTGCAAGGTGTCATCGCCAAGCAGTGATTCGGTAGCGGACTCAGGCGCTCCGACCCCGGACGCCGAGCAGTCCACCGGATTCTCCCGGCGCAAACTGTTCGGTGCCGCCGGGGTCACCGCGGCGGTAGTCGGTGCGGCCGGCGCAGGTGCGCTGGCCGGCCGCGCTTCAGCCGCAAGCACCCCGCATGGCGCCCTGCAGGGGCCGGTGCCCTTCCGGGGTGACCGGCAGGCAGGCATCATCACCGAGGCGCAGGACCGGATGCATTTCTGCTCCTTCGACGTCACCACCGACAACCGCGAGGACGTCGTCGCACTGCTCAAGCAGTGGACCCAGATGGCCGAGCGGATGACGCGCGGCGAGGAGACCGAGGCCGGCGGCGCCGTGGATGGCAATCCGTATGCGCCGCCGTCGGATACCGGTGAGGCGCTGGGCCTTCCGGCCTCACAGCTCACCCTGACCATCGGGTTCGGGCCGTCCTTCTTCCGCAAGGATGGCAAGGACCGCTTCGGCATCGCCGACAAGCAACCGGCCGAGCTCAAGGATCTGCCGAAGTTCCCGAACGAGACCATGGACCCGGCCCGCAGCGGGGGCGACATCTGCGTGCAGGCCTGCGCCAACGATCCGCAGGTGGCTGTCCACGCGATCCGCAACCTGGCCCGCGTCGGGTTCGGCACGGTCGCGGTGCGGTACTCGCAGCTCGGGTTCGGCCGCACCTCGTCGACCACCCGGGACCAGGCCACCCCGCGAAACCTGTTCGGGTTCAAGGACGGAACCAACAACCTCAAATCCGATCAGACGGATCTGCTCGACAAGAACGTCTGGGTGGCCGAGGGTGACGGGCCGGCCTGGATGACCGGAGGCAGCTATCTGATCACCCGGCGGATCCGGATGCGCATCGAGAACTGGGACCGCACCACGCTTCTGGAGCAGGAGCGGGTGATCGGACGGCAGAAGGGCAGCGGCGCCCCCAACGGATTGCAGCAGGAGTTCGACGAGCTCGATTTCGAGATCACCGACGGCAAGGGCAATCCGAAGATCGACGTGGACGCGCACGTGCGACTGGCCTCGGCCGAGCACCTTGGCGGCATCGAGATCCTGCGTCGCGGCTACAACTTCACCGACGGTTCGGACGGCTTCGGGCACCTGGACGCGGGCTTGTTCTTCATTGCGTTCGTCCGTAGCCCCGAGAAGCAGTTCATCCCGATGCAGCGGGAACTGGCCCGCAAGGACGCGCTCAACGAGTACATCACCCACACCGGGACGGCCGTCTTCGCGTGTCCGCCCGGGTTGCGTGACGGCGACACCTCGGGTTACTGGGGTTCGACGCTGTTCGCGTGAGGCACTGGCAATCGCGGTGCCGGCCATCTTCGTGTAGCAGTAGATTTCGTGACCGCGGCGGGCCGGCCGCGCCCGGGGCGTGCAGGGAACGCGCCGCTGTCATCCACCGAGCAGGATCTGACTGAGCCGGGTGGTGGTGGCGACGCCTTCGTCGTAGCCGCCCTGCCCGTTGAGCCCGTTCATGATCGCCAGCGTGTAGCGCTGGTTGGGCCCGGCGAAGCCGACCGAGTTCACGACCCAGCCGCCCTGTTCCTGCGACCAGCCGTTCTTGTTGCCTGGGCTCATCGACGGGCCGGCGCCCCACACACCCCACTGCTGTTCCGCGCCGACCCGTTGCATTTCGCCGACCACGGCGGAAGCATCGGCCGGATTCAGTTGAGTCAGTGTGTAGTTCATCAACCGGTCGAGGTCATTGGCGGTGGACTTCTGGAAGCCCCAGTACGGGAACATGTCACCGAATCCTGGTTGGGGCCGCAGGTCCGTCATGCCGTAGCGGGGGAAGTCGGCATTGAACGCCTTATGGTCGGCTCCGCCGTAACGGGTCCACAGTGAATCGGCCGCGTCGTTGTCGGAGTTCCGAAGCATGTTCACCATCAGCTGCCGGTCGTTGCCCGACAGTCGCAGGACTCCGGCACGTTCCCGGGTCAGCAGGTCGACCACCATGGCCAGCTTGATGGTGGAGGCGGTCCAGATCATCGTGTTCGCATTGGCATTGGCATAGCGCGTGCCCGCTGCGCGATCGCGCAGCACATAGCCGACGGTTCCCGGCCGCGACGCCAAATAGGCGTCCGCCGCAGCGATGCGCGAGCGCAGGTCACAGCCTGTGGCGGCGCATTCCGCAATAGCCTGCGGTGCAACCATTCCCAGACCGAGAACCAGGACGACGGCAGCGACCCGCAGTACCCGCATCGCCCCACCGTAGATCTTGCGGGTCCGATCCAGCGTCGCCACAGCCCGGGCACCCCGAGCCGAAACCGTGCCGTTGTCTTTTCGTGACGGAGTATCGCTGAGACCCAGTCCTCGCTCGTAACGTGGTGGCGGAAAAGCCGACTCGAATTCGCCCTGGCGTTACGCACGCGGCAGACACGACTTGGCAGCGACTCGCCGGCCGTCAGTTTGGGGGGTGATCGTCCTCGTCTGGTTCAGAATCCGACTCGCCCTGGTCAGCCGGCTCATCCTCTGCGTCGTCGTCAAACTCGTCGTCCGCATCCGGCTCGGGCTCGGGCTCGACGACCGCGCCTGGCCAGTAGGCCCGCCACTCGTCCTCGGTGATCGGCCCCAGCGGCGTCGCATCGAGTTCCTCGGGAACATCCTCGCCGCGGCGGCCGGCGGCGACATCGGACTCCACCACCCGCACGGTGTCCATGAACTCCAAAACCGCGCTGCGCAAGTCATTCTCGGCATCGGTATCCGCCGAAACCACCACGGAGGTCAGCGCCGCCGGCACCAGATCGGCGGGCAGCCCGGCCTGAGCCACCCGCGCCAGCACCTTCTGCGCCAGCGCCAGCGCCGGCTGGCCGGTGGGCACGTCGTCCATCGATGACCCGCGGGCCTTCACCTTCTGCTCCTGCGCCTTGCGCTGCTCCCATTGGGCCAGCTGCTCGTCCAGTGAAATCGATTCTCCGGCAAGCACTGCCGGCACGCGGTTGCCGAGCTTGCGGACCAGCGAATCGGCGACGTCGTCGATGTTGAACGGGTGGACGGGCGCATCTTCGGCGATGCGGGCATGGAACAGCACCTGCAGCAGCACATCGCCGAGTTCTTCGCGTAGCTCGTCGGCGTTGCCACCGCGCACCGCGTCGAAGACTTCGTAGGTCTCCTCCAGCAGATAGCGACGCAACGAATCGTGGGTCTGCTCGCTCTCCCACGGCCCGTCCGTGCGCAGCTTGTCCATCATCGCCACGGCGTCCACGAGCCGCTCCCCCGCCTGCGTCTGCGGAGCCGCGATCAACCGGTCCCCGGCTGCCAAGCGGGCCTTGACCGCAGGATGCTCCGGGTCCGAAGACAGCAGGACGAGAGCAGCTTCATCTTCCGGCGCGTCAGAGAGCCATGGACGCGCCGCAGGCAGCGACCACGGCACCTTGACGGGCATTTCCTCGGTGTACTGCACATCGCCGGTGAGCAGATCGATCGCGTCGACAGGGATCAGTGAAGGGCGGCGCGGGTCGACCAATACGACGGTCATCGGGCTCCACCCCTTCCATTTCGACGAGATTTGCTGATCTCGGTTATACCAACACTGTGCCCGACTTCGACGTACGTCGTGAGCACGGCCAACGCGGCGATTCGCCGCCACCGGGTGGCAGCCACACAGGATGGCCGCCCTGCCCGAAGGCAAGGCGGCCATCATGTCACAGGCCGTGGCTTACGACTCCGGCGGGAACTGGCCCTCCGGGACCTCCCAGTGGCCCGGTGTCTGATCGAAGAACGGGTTGGCGACGCCGTTCACCGTGGGCAGCGTCCTGAGCTGACCAGGCGGGATCCCGAAGAACGGATTCGCAACGCCGTTGATGGTCGGCGAATTCATCAGCTGACCGGGCGCGATGTTTCCGTTCGGCTGCCGGAAGAAATTGTCCAGTTCAGGGAACCGCACGGTCGGCACATTCACGTCAGGAACGTTGACGCGCGGGACGTTCACGTCAGGAACATTCACACTCGGCACATTCACATCAGGAACATTCACACTCGGCACATTCACATCAGGAACATTCACACCCGGCACATTCACATCAGGAACATTCACACTCGGCACATTCACATCAGGAACATTCACACCCGGCACGTTCACATCAGGCGCGTACACATTGGGCACGGCCGGACCGGGAATCGGAGGCGGCGGGGGCACGTTCGGAACGGCCTGCGCGAGGCCTGTACCCAGGCCGAACGCGCCGAGCCCCAGTGCACCGGCCATCGTTGTGGTTACTGCGAACTTCTTGAAGTTCATGGTCACTCCTTCGCCTTGCGTCACCGCGACGAGTCGCCGATATTGCCGGCAATCGCGTGATGTTCGGTTTGGGAAATTGCATGACCGCCCTATGGCCGACGATCTTGCCGCCTCTCCTAACAGGCGACTACGCAATACCTTGACCCCCCACCTATATGTCGGATCTGCGTACCGCAGCGTTATCAGCGCTTCGAAGATTCGGCGGGCACAGACACCCAAAAAGGCGGTGTCACCAGGCGATAAGACCGAAAAAAATTACAGGTTCGCGGTGATGTCGACGCTGCCCTCGGTCTGCCCGTTGAGCACCAGCACCAGACCGGCCACCCATCGGACAATGTCGAGGTCACGGATCCGCGGTGAGCCGATGCCGTCGCTCTCCCGCGGGATCGGCACCTGGACCACCGAGGTGGTGGCCCGGTAATGCCCGCCCGGGTACATCCGCTTGAGCCGCAACTGCGCCGAATCGGGCAGCACCACCGGTGACACCTTGACCGTCGACGCCGACACGGCACCGATCTCGGTGATGCCGTACTGCCGGCACAACAGCCGCAGTCGCGCCACCGCGACCAGACGCTTCGCGGGTTCGGGCAGCGGGCCGTAACGGTCGACGAGTTCGTCGACGACGGCCTTCACCGCGTCCTCGTCCGTCGCCGCGGCCAACCGCCGGTAGCCTTCCAGCCGCAGCCGGTCGCTGCCGATGTACTCGGGCGGCAGATGTGCGTCGACCGGCAGATCGACCCGCACCTCTTTCGGTTCCTCCGCTGTGGCAACGGTTTTCCCGTCGGCAGCGGCCCGGTAGGCCTCGACAGCCTCACCCACCAGCCGTACGTACAGATCGAAACCCACCCCGGCGACGTGGCCGGACTGCTCGGCGCCGAGCACGTTGCCTGCACCGCGGATCTCCAGATCCTTCATGGCCACGGCCATGCCCGCACCCAGCTCGTTGTTCTGCGCGATCGTGGCCAGCCGGTCGTAGGCGGTCTCGGTCAGCGGCGAATTGGGCGGATAGAGCATGTAGGCGTAGCCACGTTCGCGGCTGCGGCCGACCCGGCCACGCAGCTGATGCAGCTGCGAAAGCCCGAAGGTGTCGGCCCGCTCGACGATCAGCGTGTTGGCATTCGAGATGTCCAGGCCGGTCTCGACGATCGTGGTGCAGACCAGAATGTCGTACTCGCGGTTCCAGAAGCCCTCGACAGTCTTCTCCAGGGTCTCCTCGTTCATCTGGCCGTGCGCGACGACGACCCTGGCTTCGGGCACCATCTGACGAATCCGCGCCGCGGCCTGGTCGATCGTGCGCACCCGGTTGTGGATGTAGAACGCCTGCCCGTCCCGCAGCAGCTCACGACGCAACGCCGCGGCCACCTGCTTGTCGTCGTGCGGACCGACGTAGGTCAGCACCGGGTAGCGCTCTTCGGGCGGCGTCAGGATCGTCGACATCTCGCGGATGCCTGCCAGGCTCATCTCCAGGGTGCGCGGGATCGGGGTGGCGCTCATCGTGAGCACGTCGACGTGCGTACGCATCGACTTGATGTGCTCTTTGTGCTCGACGCCGAACCGCTGTTCCTCGTCAACGATGATGAGGCCCAAGTCTTTCCAGGTCACGCCGGTCTGCAACAGCCGGTGCGTGCCGATCACGACGTCGACCGAACCGTCCTTCATGCCCTCCATCGTGGCCCGCGACTCCGCCGGATCGGTGAATCGCGACAATCCCTTGACCGTCACCGGGAAACCCGCCATCCGGTTGGTGAAGGTCTGCAGATGCTGATCAGCCAGCAGCGTCGTCGGCACCAGCACCGCGACCTGCTTGCCGTCCTGCACGGCCTTGAACGCCGCACGAACCGCGATCTCGGTCTTGCCGTAGCCCACGTCGCCACAGATCACCCGGTCCATCGGAACCGGCTTCTCCATATCGGATTTGACCTCGGTGATCGCGGTCAACTGGTCCATCGTCTCGGTGAAACCGAACGCGTCCTCCATCTCGTTCTGCCATGGAGTGTCCGGCCCGAACGCATGCCCGGGGGCCGACTGCCGCTTGGCGTACAGCGCCACCAGCTCACTGGCGATCTCGCGAACAGCCTTGCGGGCCTTGGTTTTCGTGTTGGCCCAGTCGCTTCCGCCGAGCTTGGACAGTGACGGCGCCTCGCCACCGACGTAGCGCGACAGCTGATCCAGCGAGTCCATCGGCACGTACAGCCGGTCCGATCCGCCGCCGCGTTTGGCCGACGCGTACTCCAGCACCAGGTACTCGCGGCGGGCTCCGCCGACCACCCGCTCGGTCATCTCGACGAACTTGCCGATGCCGTGCTGGTCGTGCACCACCAGGTCACCGGCGGTCAGCGCCAGCGGGTCGACGACGTTACGCCGTTTGGCCGCAAGCTTTTTGCCCTCTGACGCCGTCACCCGGTTACCGGTCAGATCGGTCTCGGTGATGATCACGAGGTTGGCGCCGGGCAGGATCACGCCGTCGTGCAACGGTCCCTTGAGCACACCGACCACGCCGGCCTTGGGTGCCGCTCCCGGCTCCAACATCGCTGCGGGCGTGTCGGCGTCGCCGAGCTGCTCCACCACGCGGTGCGCGGTACCGGCGCCCGGGGTGACCACGGCGGCGTAGCCGCCGGTGGCGACGTGGGCGCGCAGCATCGCGAAGATCTCGTCGAGGCTCTGCTGACTGCGGGCCGACGGCGACGGCCGCAGGTCGAGTTCGGCGGCCTTGCCGTCGGGCAGCTGGCTCAGCGTCCACCACGGATGCCCGCCTGCCACGGAGTCTTCGCGCGCCTGGTCGAACGGGACGAACCCGGACGCCCCCAGTGCCTCGATGTCGATGGGGGCATCCCCGCCGACCGCAGCCGTCGACCACGAGGCCTCGAGGAATTCCTGCCCGGTCTTGATCAGGTCGGCGGCCCGGGTCCGCACCTTCTCGGGATCGCACAACAGCACCGGGGCGCCCTCGGGCAGGTGATGCGTCAGCGTCGTCGGCTGGATCGGATGCAGCAGCGGCAGGAGCGCCTCCATCCCGTCGACCGGAATGCCCTCGGCGAGCTTGGCCAGCATGTCCGGCACGCTGCCCGGCACGCTGTTGTCGTGGGTGGGGTGCTCGGCGGCGAGTACCGCGGCGCGCTCGCGCACATCGGGGGTCATCAGCAGTTCGCGGCACGGTACGGCGACCACGTTCTGCACCGGGATCTCGGGGATCGAACGCTGGTCGGCGATCGAGAACATCCGCATCTCGGAGATCTCGTCGCCCCAGAACTCGACACGCACCGGGTGCTCGGCGGTGGGCGCAAAGATGTCGAGGATGCCGCCGCGCACGGCGAACTCGCCGCGTTTGCCGACCATGTCGACTCGGGTGTAGGCCAGGTCGACCAGCCGGGCGATGACCGCCTCGAACTCGGCCTCCGCTCCGACGGTGAGGGTGACCGGCTCGGTACTCACCACGTCGGGAGCCATCGGCTGCAGTAGCGAACGCGTCGTGGTGACCACCACCCGCAGCGGCGGGCCCAGCGTCTCGTCGTCGGGATGGGCCAGCCGGCGCAGCAGCAACAGCCGGGCCGCGACGGTCTCCACGCCCGGGGACAACCGCTCGTGCGGCAGCGTCTCCCAGGACGGGAACAGCGCGACGGCGTCGCCGACGACACCGCGCAGCTCGGCGGTCAGATCGTCGGCCTCCCGGCCGGTGGCCGCGACCACCAGCAACGGGCCCTGCTGAGCCAGGCCGGCCGCCACCAGCACCCGGGCACTGGCCGGCCCGACGAGCGCGAGATCGGCGGGCCGGTCGGCGGCACGCTGAAGGACGTCCTGTAGGGACGGATCGGTCAATGCCAGCTCGACGAGACCCGCAATCGGGGTCTGGACATGGTTGTGCCCCGGTGCGGTCATGATGACGGCCATTCTACGGGGCCGGAGATTCGCCTCCATAGCGCTCTGTCGCGGGCGATCATGGAGCGATGAAGCGGTGGGCGGCGGCGCTCGTTGTGGTGCTGACGGCGGCGCTCGCGATCATCTGGCTGACCAACCGGGACACATCGCGGCCCGCGCACGAGGCCGTGCCGACGCACCTCGGGCCCGACGGCGTACCCGAGTTCGGCGCCTACCCCGCCGTCGATCCGGCGCAGTACGTCCTGCGGGAGGGACAGGGGTTTCCGGTGCAGGGGTTCCGCACCTCCGACGGGTTCGTCTGCATGACCACCCAGCACCGGGCGATGTACGCGCTGGACTGCCGCGGACCGTTCGTCGGCGCCCCCGACGATGCCAACTTCGCGCACCTGTTCAGCTACGGCACCACCAACGGCGCGATCCCGATGAGTTTCTCCCGCACCGACGAGCCGCTCAGCCCGGTCGACGGCCTCAGCGAGGACGAGGCGCCGATCCTGCCGCCCGGCCAACGCTTCGACGTCGGCAACGCCACCTGTGTCCACACCGACCAGATCCTGTTGGCCTGCCGGATGGCTGACCCGCAGAAGGGCAACGGGTTCATCGCCACGGCCACGCAGACGACGTCCTTCGGCAGGACCTGAGCCCGTCAAGATTGCCCGGCTGCGCGTCAAGGGATCGTCAAGCCCGGTGACGCGGACCCCGGCGGGGCCGACGGTGGAGTCATGACCTTGCTGGACATCCTGCCTTCCCTGCGCGGCACCACCCGACCACGACTCGATCCGAACATCTGGCCACTGACCACGGGGGTCGACGAGCAGGGCCGCATCACCGTCGCCCGGGTGCCGCTGGCCGACATCGCCGACGAGTACCGGACCCCGGCCTATGTGCTCGACGAGACCGATTTCCGGACCCGCGCCCGGCGGTACCGGGCTGCCCTCGGCCAGGCCGAGGTGGTCTATGCGGGCAAGGCACTGTTGACCACCGCTGTCGCGCGGTGGGCCGCGGAGGAAGGCCTCGGCGTGGACGTGTGCTCGGCGGCCGAACTCGCGACCGCTCTGGCCGGCGGGGTCGACCCGGCGCGCATCGTGATGCACGGCAACGCCAAGTCGTGTGACGAGCTGCGCGATGCGATCGACGTGGGCGTGGGCCGCATCGTGCTCGACTCCCCGATGGAGATCACCTACCTGGCCGGGCTGGCGCGACGGCCCCAGGCGGTCCTGATCCGGGTCACGCCAGACATCGACATCCACGGGCACCGGGCGGTCACCACCGGAGTGACGGATCAGAAGTTCGGCTTCGCGCTGGCCGATCGCCGGGCTGCCCGCGCCGCCGCCCGCGTCCTGGCCACCCCGAACCTGGATCTGGTTGGCCTGCACTGCCATATCGGCTCACAGATCACCGATCCAGCGCCCTACGCAGCGGCCGTGCGCCGGCTGATCGGCGCGATGGCCGACATCCGTGCCGAACACGGCCTGGTGCTGACCGAGCTCAACATCGGTGGCGGCCACGGCGTTCCGTATGTCCGCGGGGACGCGGCCCTCGATGTCGGCGCGCTGGCGACCGTCGTCGACGACGAGCTGACCACGGCCTGCGCCGCCGAACGGTTCCCGCGGCCGCGTCTGGTCGTCGAACCCGGCCGCGCCATCAGCGCGCGGGCCGGGGTGACCCTGTACCGGGTGTGCGGGGTGAAGTCCCAGCCCGGCGGCCGCACCTTCGTCGCGGTCGACGGCGGCATGAGCGACAACCCGCGAGTCGCACTGTATGGAGCGAAATACACGGTGGCCCTGGCGAATCGGCACCCGCTGGGACCGACCATGGTGGCCACGGTGGTGGGCAGGCATTGCGAGGCCGGTGACGAGATCGTGCGCGATGCCGAACTGCCCGCCGACATCCATGCCGGCGACCTGCTGGCGGTGGCCTGCACCGGGGCCTACCAGCACAGCATGGCCTCGACCTACAACATGGTGGGCCGCCCGCCCGTGGTGGCGGTGCGCGACGGGGCGTCGCGGGTGCTGGTGCGCCGGGAGACGACGGCGGACCTGCTGTCGCGAGACCTGGGATGAGCGCTTGGGCGAAGACCCGTCAGTTGCGTTGAGCGCTTGCGCGGGTCAATCATCCTGCTCGGCAGCATCCTTGATCCTGAGAAGCCGGCGTTCCCAGCCTGCGGCGATGCCGTCGAGCCGGCGCGCCACCTCGCTGAGCCGGGCCCCCACCGCCTCGTACCTGACCTCACGTCCCACCCGGTCGGCCACCACCAGACCGACATCGGTGAGCACCTTGAGATGTTTGGCGATGGCCTGGCGGCTGATCGGAAGTTCGTCGGCCAGTGCCGACGCGGAGGCCGGCCGACGCCCGAGGGCGACGAGCACCTGCCACCGGCTGTCGTCGGCCAGCGCCGCGAAAACCTGTACCGGCGAGGCACTTTCAGGCATCGGCGGCGGCTCCCACCAGGTACTTCTCGGCTAGGGCGAGCTCCAGCGGCCAACCGCCACTGTGATCGTCGAACCGGGAGCGGCGGTTGGCCTCGGGCTCGTCGAGCGAGGCGAATCCGCTCTCGACGACCCGCAGCACCACACCGGACGGCGCTGGGGTGATCCAGAATTCGACGAGGGTGGATGAGCTGTCGAGGTCGTCGGCGTCGATGTGCCACCGGAACGCCGCATAACGCGGCTCGTCGAGGGCGACGGTCCGCAACGCGAACCGTCCGTGCGTGGGGTCGGTGACGATGGCGACGTCGCCGTCACGCTCGATGCGATGTTCGGTGATCCGCTCCTCGTTGATGTACCAGCCGGGTTCGCTCACCAGGTCCCAGACGCGTTGCGCCGGTGCGTCGATGGCGATCTCGCGCTCGATGCGGTCGTAGTCGGTGGTCATGTCGGGGCTCCCTCTCTCGCCGAAATGCTGCAACCCCAGGGTTGCACATGAAGCCCCGTTGCTGCAACCTTTGGGTTGCAGTAAGTGTTATTCCTCGTGCAGGACGGGGTCCGACTCCAGATGGGTCAGCCCGTTCCAGGCCAGGTTGACCACGTGCGCGGCCACCACCTCTTTCTTGGGCTCGCGCACGTCCAGCCACCACTGCGCGGTCATCGACACCGAGCCGACCAGCGCCTGGGCGTACAGCGGCGCGAGGTCCGGGTCCAGCCCGCGGCGGGAGAAATCTCCGGCCAGGATCGAGGACACCTGGTTGACCGCGTCGTTGAGCAACGTGGCGTACGTCCCGGAGGTGATGGCCGCCGGTGAGTCGCGGATCAGGATGCGGAAGCCGTCGGTGTGCTCCTCGACGTAGGTCAGCAACGCCAGCGCCACGCGCTCCACCCGCACCCGGGACCGGTTGTTGGTCAGCGACGAGGTGATCCCGTCCAGCAGGGCCGACATCTCCCGGTCGACGACGACGGCGTACAGGCCTTCTTTACCGCCGAAATGCTCGTAGACCACGGGTTTGGAGACGTTGGCACGCTGGGCGATCTCCTCGATCGAGGTGCCCTCATAGCCCCGTTCAGCGAACAACGACTTGGCGATCTCGATGAGCTGTTGTCGCCGTTCGTTGCCGGTCATCCGGGCCCGAGGGGCCCGCACTTCCTTCTCGGGTGCTGCCACGCATATCAGGCTAGACCGTTCGACTAGAGTCTCTCCCGGACATTCCGTCGTGGTGTAATCGGCAGCACCTCTGATTTTGGTTCAGATAGTTCAGGTTCGAGTCCTGGCGACGGAGCAATTGTCGCCGCCCAGCGTGCACGAAATGCGCGCTTGCGACGGCGTTTCTCGAGCAGACGCGCACGCTCGCGGAGTAAGGGGATGATGTGTCGACCACCGAGGCCGCAGTCGTCGTACTGGCAGCAGGTGCCGGGACCCGCATGCGCTCGGACACCCCGAAGGTGCTGCACACGCTGGCGGGCCGCAGCATGCTCAGCCACGCGGTCCACACCGTGGCCAACGCGGCCGCCCAGCATCTGGTGGTCGTCCTCGGCCACGACCGTGAGCGCATCGCACCCGCGGTCGGCGAACTGGCCGACAAGCTGGGCCGCACCATCGACGTCGCGATCCAGGACCAACAGCTCGGCACCGGCCACGCCGTGGCCTGCGGCCTGGGCTCACTGCCCGACGAATTCGCCGGAACAGTGGTTGTGACCTCGGGCGATGTCCCGCTGCTCGACGCCGACACCCTGGCCGGTCTGATCGAAACCCACAGCGCCGCGACGGCGGCTGCCACCGTGCTGACCACCACCGTGCCCGACCCGACCGGCTACGGCCGCATCCTGCGCACCCAGGACAACGAGGTCATCGGCATCGTCGAGCAGGCCGACGCGACCGAGTCGCAGCGCGCGATCCGGGAAGTCAACGCCGGCGTGTACGCCTTCGACATCGCCGACCTGCGCTCGGCGTTGAGCAGGTTGAGCTCGAACAACGCGCAGCAGGAGCTCTACCTCACCGACGTCATCGCGATCGTGCGGCAGGACGGCCGGACGGTACGGGCCATGCACGTCGACGACAGCGCCCTGGTGGCCGGCGTCAACGACCGCGTGCAACTCTCCGATCTGGGCGCCGAACTCAACCGCCGCATCGTGGCCCGCCATCAGCGGGCCGGCGTCACGATCATCGACCCGACCACCACCTGGATCGACGTCGACGTCACCATCGGCCGCGACACCGTCGTACGGCCCGGCACCCAACTGCTCGGCACCACCGAGATCGGCGCCGGCTGCGAGATCGGCCCGGACTCCACGCTGACCGACGTCGAGGTGGGTGACGGCGCATCGGTGGTGCGCACCCACGCCCAGCTGGCCGTGATCGGGGCCGGCGCCACCGTCGGGCCGTTCACCTACCTGCGACCGGGCACGATCCTCGGGGCCGACGGCAAGCTCGGCGCCTTCGTCGAGACGAAGAACTCCACGATCGGCACGGGCACCAAGGTGCCCCACCTGACCTATGTGGGCGACGCCGACATCGGCGACCACAGCAACATCGGCGCCTCCAGCGTCTTCGTCAACTACGACGGTGAGACCAAGCACCGGACCACCATCGGCTCCCACGTGCGCACCGGCTCCGACACGATGTTCATCGCGCCGGTCACCGTCGGCGACGGGGCCTACACCGGCGCGGGCACCGTGCTGCGCGACGACGTCCCGCCCGGCGCCCTTGCGGTCTCGGACAACGCGCAGCGCACCATCGAGGGCTGGGTGGAACGCAAGCGCCCGGGGTCTGCCGCGGCGGAGGCCGCCCGCAAGGCTCGCGAGGACTAGGTCGGCCCCCACCGGCCACGAGCGTGACGCTGGTGCACGAAATCCGTGGCAAACGCGTGCGGGAGCGCCACAATCGGCACCGCTGGGGCGGGCAATCCGATGTTTCGTGTTGGCAATCTGGTAACCCGGCTACGAACTACCAGAAACGCTACGTACGATTGCTCCGTATCGATCCCCAACCGCGAAGGCAGCCACAGTGGCCACGGACTGGACCGACAATCGAAAAAACCTGATGCTGTTCTCCGGGCGTGCGCACCCGGAACTGGCGGAGCAGGTCGCCAAGGAGCTCGACATCGAGGTCACGGCGCAGACCGCCCGCGACTTCGCCAACGGCGAGATCTTCGTCAGGTTCGACGAGTCCGTGCGCGGCTGCGACGCGTTCGTGCTGCAGTCGCACCCGGCGCCGCTGAACCAGTGGTTGATGGAACAGCTCATCATGATCGACGCGCTCAAGCGTGGTAGCGCCAAGCGGATCACCGCGATCCTGCCGTTCTATCCGTATGCGCGCCAGGACAAGAAGCACCGCGGCCGCGAGCCCATCTCGGCCCGCCTGGTCGCCGACCTGCTCAAGACCGCCGGTGCCGACCGCATCGTCTCGGTCGACCTGCACACCGACCAGATCCAGGGCTTCTTCGACGGGCCCGTGGACCACATGCGCGCGCAGTCGCTGCTGTGCGGCTACATCGCCGAGAAGTACGCCGACAGCGACGTCGTCGTGGTGTCGCCGGACTCCGGCCGGGTGCGCGTCGCCGAGAAGTGGGCCGACTCGCTGGGCGGTGTGCCGCTGGCCTTCATCCACAAGACCCGCGATCCGCTGGTGCCCAACCAGGTCAAGGCCAACCGCGTC
Source organism: Mycobacterium sp. 48b (assembly GCF_048282725.1). NCBI lineage: Bacteria > Bacillati > Actinomycetota > Actinomycetes > Mycobacteriales > Mycobacteriaceae > Mycobacterium > Mycobacterium sp. 48b. Next base: position 2,091,767 of record NZ_JBLVUL010000001.1, on the reverse strand, counting down.
GTCGGCGACGTCAAGGGCAAGACCTGCATCCTCACCGACGACATGATCGACACCGGCGGCACCATCGCCGGTGCGGTCAAGCTGCTGCGTGAGGACGGCGCCAAGGACGTGGTGATCGCCGCGACCCACGGTGTGCTGTCCGATCCGGCCGCCCAGCGCCTGGCCGACTGCGGCGCCCGTGAGGTGATCGTCACCAACACGCTGCCGATCACCGACGACAAGAAGTTCCCGCAGCTGACCGTGCTGTCCATCGCGCCGCTGCTGGCCAGCACCATCCGCGCGGTGTTCGAGAACGGTTCGGTGACCGGGCTGTTCGACGGGTCCGCCTAGATGGCGCGGATCTACCACAACCCCAAATGCTCGACCTCGCGCAAGACGCTGGATCTGTTGCGCGAGAACGGGATCGAGCCCGAGGTGGTGCAGTACCTCAAGACGCCGCCCAGCCGTGACGAGATCGAGAAACTGATCGCCGACGCCGGGATCGACGTGCGCACCGCGGTGCGCAAGCGCGAATCCCTCTACGGTGAACTCGGTTTGGCCGACGCGTCGGATGAGGAACTGCTCGATGCGATGGCCGAGCACCCGATCCTGATCGAGCGGCCGTTCGTCGTCACCGACAACGGCACCCGGCTGGCCCGCCCGATCGATTCGGTGCGCGAGATTCTGTGAAGCGGTTGCTCGCGACGGCCGGCGCACTGGCGGTCCTGGTCACCGGCTGTGGCGCGGAAACGCCTGACTACAAGTCGATCTGGACGACGAGTTCGACCACGCCCGCAGCCCCTGCGGACAACCAGCCGGTTCCGCTGTGGCAGTACCTGGAGGACTCCGGCGTCGTCGGCGAGCCCATCGCCCCCGAGAAGATCCCCCATCTGAGCGTCACCATGCCGAGTCCGCCCGGCTGGCACCCCTACAACAATCCGAACCTGGCCCCGGGCACCCGGATGATAGCCAAGGGGAACACCTACCCCACCGCGATGATGCTGGCCTTCACCCTGCACGGTGACTTCGACGTGCCCAAGGCCCTCAAAGACCATGGCTACGCCGACGCCCAGCTGTCGGAGAACTTCAAGCAGCTCAACGCATCCAACGCGGACTGGAAGGGCTTCCCGTCGGCCATGATCGAGGGCAGCTACGACCTCAACGGCAAGCGCATGCAGAGCTACAACCGCGTCGTGGTCGCGAACGACGGGCTGCAGCCCCCGCAGCGCTACCTCATCCAGCTGACCGTGACGACCTACGCCGACGAGGCTGCGGCACAGGGTCCGGACATCGAATCGATCATCGCGGGCTTCAACGTCGCCAAGAAGTGAACCCGCGAAGAACTGCGCGGCGACCGTAGGGTGGTCAGCATGAGTGGATGGACCAGCGCCGACCTGCCCTCGTTCACCGGCCGCAGGGTGATCGTCACCGGCGCCAACAGCGGGCTGGGGCTCGTCACCGCGCGTGAGCTGGCCCGTGTGGGCGCCAAGGTCACGGTCGCGGTGCGCAACCTGGAGAAGGGCACTGCAGCCGCGGAAACAATGACGGGTGGCATCGTCGAGGTTCGCAAACTCGACCTGCAGAACCTGGCCTCGGTGCACGAGTTCGCCGACACCGTCGAGAGCGTCGACGTGCTGATCAACAACGCGGGCATCATGGCGGTCCCGCTGAGCCGGACCGTCGACGGCTTCGAGAGCCAGATCGGCACCAACCACCTGGGCCATTTCGCGCTGACCAACCTGCTGCTGCCCAAGATCACCGACCGCGTGGTGACGGTGTCGTCGTTGATGCACTGGATCGGGCAGATCAGCCTGCGGGATCTGAACTGGAAGTCGCGGCCGTACTCGGCGTGGCTGGCCTACGGGCAGTCCAAGCTGGCCAACCTGATGTTCACCTCCGAGTTGCAGCGACGGCTCACGGCGTCGGGTTCGGCGGTACGCGCCCTGGCCGCCCACCCCGGCTATTCGGCCACCAACCTGCAGGGCCAGACCGGCAACAAGTTCGGCGCCCGCATGATGGCGACCGCCAACCGGGTCTTCGCCAGCGAACCGTCGTTCGGCGCACGTCAGACGCTGTTCGCGGCGTCCCAGGACGTGCCAGGAGACAGCTTCATCGGGCCGCGGTTCGGCCAGTTCGGCCCCAGCCAGCCGGTCGGACGCAGCCCGCTGGCCAAGCGGGTGGGCACCCAGAAGGCGCTGTGGGAGCTGTCCGAACAGCTCACCCAGACCACGTATCCGCTGTAGGGGCATCTGGGCGATTTTTCTGGGCAGCCCGGACTTTGCTACCCTGACCTGGCGTCACGGCGAGGGTGGACCCTTTGGACCACCGTTATCGGCGGGAACTTCTCTGAGTGTTGTGCCCCTTGCCGTGCTGACGATCTGACCGCAGTACCGCAACTAGAGGAGCAACACCATGGCCAAGGCCGCAGCCAAGAACGTCCCCAACAAGCTCACCGCCACTGTGCGTACCCGCACCGGCAAGGGCGCCTCACGTCAGGCCCGCCGCGACGGCAATGTGCCCACCGTGCTCTACGGCCACGGCACCGACCCCCAGCACCTGGAGATCAACGCTCGCGAGTTCTCCGCCGTGCTGCGCCACTCGGGCACCAACGCCGTGCTGACCCTGGACATCGACGGCAAGGAGCAGCTGGCGCTGACCAAGGCGCTGGACATCCACCCGATCCGCCGCAACATCCAGCACGCCGACCTGCTCGTCGTGCGTCGTGGCGAGAAGGTCACCGTCGAGGTCACCGTCACCGTCGAGGGTGACGCCGCCCCGGGTGCCCTGGTCACCCAGGACGCCAACCACATCGAGATCGAGGCCGAGGCCCTGTCGATCCCCGAGCACCTGACCGTGTCGATCGAGGGCGTCGAGGCCGGCACCCAGATCCTGGCCGGCCAGATCGAGCTGCCCGCCGGCGTTTCGCTGGTGTCGGACCCCGAGCTGCTCGTGGTCAACATCGTCGAGGCCCCGAGCGCCGAGGACCTGGAGTCCGAGGGTGCCGGCGAGACCGCTGAGGCCCCGGCCGAGGAGCCGGCCGCCGAAGCCGAAACCGAAGAAGCCTCCGAGTAAGTCTCAGGCATTCCACGAATGGCCGAGCCGCTGCTGGTGGTGGGCCTGGGAAATCCCGGGCCCGCCTACGCCAAGACCCGGCACAATATCGGGTTCATGGTGGCCGATGTACTGGCCGCCCGTATCGGCTCGGCCTTCAAGGTGCACAAGAAATCCGGTGCCGAGGTCATCACCGGCCGGCTCGCAGGAGCCCCGGTGGTGCTGGCCAAGCCTCGGTGCTACATGAACGAGTCCGGTCGCCAGGTCGGGCCGTTGGCCAAGTTCTATTCGGTGCCACCGGGCCGGATCGTGGTCATCCACGACGAGCTCGACATCGACTTCGGCCGGATCCGGCTCAAGGTCGGTGGCGGCGAGGGCGGCCACAACGGGCTGCGGTCGGTGGCATCAGCACTGGGCAGCAAGGACTTTCAACGGGTCCGCATCGGAGTGGGCCGCCCGCCGGGTCGTAAGGATCCGGCGGCGTTCGTGCTGGAGTCCTTCACCGCAGCCGAGCGCGCCGAGGTACCGACGATCTGCGAGCAGGCCGCCGACGCCACCGAGCTGTTGATCGCCCAGGGTCTGGAGCCGGCCCAGAACACCGTGCACGCCTGGTGATTCGCTACCAGGCGAACGGCGTTTCCAGGGTCAGCGTGCGCTCTGCCGGTTCGTACCAGCCCTGAGGCGCATGCTGGTCGGTGTGCAGATAGCACTGCACCCGCACCTCGCGGCTGCCCGGGCGAAATGTCAGCAGCCGGCTGATCGGCAGGGTCGTGATCGGCATGTGATGGCGGCTCAATGACGCCACATTCATGAAATAGGTTCCGCCCCAGGCCTGTTCGATGTGAGTTTTGCCGCCGTGCGAATCGTCGGGATTGGTGTGGGTGTGCCCGGCCAGCCACAGCGCGACCGCACCCGGATGCTCGGTGAGATACCGCTCGAAGGCCCCGGAGTCGGGCTTGCCACCGACCCAGTACAGGTACGACGCGCCCTGCGGCGTTCCCTCCGGAAACGGGCGATGGTAGTGCTCGTAGAGCTTTCCGTCCGCGCCGCGGCGTACTCCCTCCCACTCCCCTGACGCCACCGTGGTGTCCTTGAGCACGTAGTGGTGCACCGTGACGATGATCGAATCACGGTTGTTCTCAACCATGTTCGCCCACCACTCGAAGGTCTCGGCGGATACCACCCCACCGGGGTTGCCGCCGAGCGTGCCCCGCCCGACGGCCTGAGACGGCTCGTTGCGGTCGCTGAGCATCAGGAACAGCAGGTTGCCCACCCGGAACGAATAGCGTTCCCAGGTCCCGCTGACGGGATACGGTCGGGCCGCGGCGTCGACGCCGGAATGCGCGGTGTGTGCACCCAGCGGATCGACCCACTTCTGCCACCACCACGCGTCGGGTTCGGACAGGCCACTGCGGTCGTGGTTTCCGCACACCGAGTAGACGTCTTCCCGCCGGTGCTCGCGCATCGCCGAAAGCTGCCTGCGGACCTCCCGCCCCTCGGCGTCGTCGGGCAGGCTGTGGTGCGCGCCGGACATGTCGCCGACGTCGACGGCGATGTCCCAGCCGAACGGCGGACCACCCTGCGTTCCACCGAATTCCGACTGCCGGATGGCCTCGGCGAGGCTCTCCCGGCCGAACTGCCTGTCGGTGCCGACGTGGGCATCACCAAATGCCCACAGCCGGAAGTCACCCTGCTGTGTCGCCATCGTCGCGCCACGTTAGCCGCCGAGGGGTGACGCGGTCGGGCGTTGCACTCACGGTGATTCCAACGACCGGTCAGCGGCCCCGGATTCCGCTGTCCACCACCTTGACGGTCTTGTGCGGATACCGCTTCTCGGCGTGCGCCTTGGCCGCCGAATTCGGCAGCACATACAGCGTTTCGCGTTTGTCCTGCAGGGGTTTGAGCACGCGGTCCATGAACTCCTTGCGGTCGTCGAGGTAGGGCTCGATGACGTCCTCCCCCGCCGGGCAGACTGCCAGGCAGTAGGCTGCCTTGTAGTTGGCCTTGAACGACAGGCTCTGCCACATCGACGCGTTCTCGGAATCGCTGACCCGGGACCGGAAGTCGGCGGCATCGCTGCTGTCGGCGATGGTCTGCGCCCAGTCGGTGAACCCGCCCATGAACTCGCGGTAGTTGTGCACTGAGCAGGCGACGAAGTCGAACTCGCCGTCCTTGCCGATCGCCCCGACGGGGCAGGCCGCCACGCACAGCTTGCACTCCAGGCACGGCGAATAGTCGAGCGGCACACCGTAACTGCTGACCGGTGTACCGACCAGAATGGTGGCCAGCAGGATGAAGTTGCCGAACTTCGGGTGGATCACGTTGCGGTGGATCCCCATCACCCCCAGCCCTGAGGCCACTGCGACGGGCTTGTGCGCCACCACCCAGATCCGCCCGGGGAACCTGTCCATCTCCATCGGGAAGGTCGCCGACGGGTTCACCGCGCGATGGCCGGCATCCTCCAGAGCCCGGGTGATCCGGTGAGCGGCCTCGTTGATGATCTCCCCGCTGCGGTGGAACTCCTGGTTGGCCACGCTGCGGGTGGAGGAGCGCACGTTGTCACGGTTCATCTTCACGACCAGCGATATGTAGCTGCGAACCCCTGGAAGTGCGGCTTCGACATGCTCACGCTCGGAGGCCAGGGCGGGGTCGTCGGCGCTGGCGAAGGCCACGTCGTCGGCTCCGGCGTCCAGACACAACGCCCGCAGCCAGTCGGTGTCGATCACGTCCGGAACCGCCGCCTCGGCGCGCGCACGCACCGCGCGGACAGTCGGATGGTCGGCCAGTCGGGGCGGGAGCTTCGGCTTCATCAGTCTGAGTATAGTTATCTATACCCAGCTTGCAAGGATCCTCTGCCTTCGCCGTAAAGAAACCGTTCAGGCCCGATGCGAGCGCGTCCACAGCGGGTACACCCGAAGGTATGGACGGCATCCGGCTACTGAAGCCACTGCTCGACGGCTCCAGGGCGTGGGGTTGTGTGCAGGTCAGGCCCGGCCGTTTCGGCATCACCTACTACCGGCTGGTGGTGTATCCGCCCGGCCTCGGCACCTCCGAGCACCGCCTCGTGCGGCTGGCCCGCGGCTGGCCGCTATGGGGGATGCTTGTGTGGTTGCTGTGCCAGCTGTGGCTGGGCGGGCAGATGTCACCCTGGCTGGCGTTCGGTGCCTCCACCGCGGTGTTCCTGGCCACCGGAGCCGCCGCACTTTCACTGTCGGGCGCCGCTTACCACCGTGTGCGGACCCTGTGCGCGACGACGATGGCCGGATGCGACGATCCCGGGTCGGCGGCCGCCCGCGAGCGGCTGGTCGTACTGGCCGCAGAACTCCTCCATGCCGACGAGAGCCGCGATCGCGGCGACATCACCGCCGTCGACCACGAGCTGATCTGGTGGCGGGTCTACAACCGGATGGAAGCCGACAAGCCCGCGAATACCCAGCGCAGCAACTGATGTCGGACCTGCCCGACAGCCCCCATAACCACCACGAGCGGACGCGTCACGAAAGACGCGCCCGCTCACGGGTGCTCGGTGCCGACGCGGTGTGCGGCTAGCGGCGAGCCCCGGGCATGCCCAACCACGGGAACACCGGCTGATTGGCCGGCGGCGCCGTCGTTCCCGGCCTTGCCTTGATCGAGGTACTGCCGTTGGTCGTGCAGATCGTCTTGGTGGCCGTGTCCTGACAGGTCGGTCGGGCACTCGCAACCGGAGCCGAAACGACCGATACGGCAGCCAAACTCGCCATCACGAATGCAAACTTGCCGCGACCAGTCATCTTGTCCTTCCCTTTCCGGGCTACGACCGCCACGCCCGAATTGCCATGCGCGCTCATCACGGGCAGGCCGATACGACGACGGGGGAATCCGCATCGAGCGGGGTGTTGCTCGCCGCAGCCCGGTTGAATGCGTCCTGCCGGGCAGCCTCGACCGTCGCCCCGGCACCGCCTGCCACCGCGTGGTTGCTGGGGCTCGCGACGGACACGATGCAGAGGTTGTCGTTGGTCACCTCGTCAGCGGTGCACTCCACACCTCCCGCGTTCTGGCAGGCCGCGATCACCGCCGCCGAGGCCTCTTCGCTCGTATCACCGGTAGCGGTGAAACCCGCTATGGTGTCGATGAATTCGCCGGTGCCGACAGCTGCAAAAATGTCTTCGGGGTCCTCGACATATCCACCGGGACCACCCGCCCACGCGGTGCCCGCGGTAATCCCGGCAGCAATAACGCCCGCGCCCAGGATCGCCGAAACCCATCGGGATTTGACCATTCCGGTCCTCTCTTCAAAGTGGTTTCTGCGCCAGAATACGCAAACAATGCATTAACGATGAGCAAATTGACTGTGCTGCCGTTACATTCATCGCCGATTCAGGCCGAGCGCAAACTGATTTCATGAAAAGCACGCCACGATCTGGCGTGTCGTGATAGAGCGCAGCCGAATAGCGCACGAGCGTGCGCACAGTGTTGCCCGCGAGTGGCGCGTCACCCTGCAGACGCGCACGCTCGCGGTGCAGAAACCCGAGAAGTTAGGTGACCAGCGAGACCGAGTTGGCGCGGCGCAGCTTGCCCGACGGGGTCTTCGGGATGCTGCCGGGCCCGAGCACCACGACGTTGCGCGGACGCATGTCGACCTCGGAGACCACCTCGTGGGCCACCTGGTGCTCGATCCGGCGCACCTCGGCCGGGTCCTGCCAGGCGTTGGACTCCACGGCGACGGCGAAGGTCTCACGCGAGTGCCCGGCGTCCAGCCGCACCGCGACGGCGCAGCCGGGGCGCACGCCCTCGACACGGCCGGCGGCCCGCTCGATGTCTGTCGGGTAGATGTTGCGGCCCGCCATGATGATCACGTCCTTGACGCGACCGCACACGATGACGTTGCCCTCTTCGGTGATGTAGCCGAGATCGCCGGTGTCGTACCAGCCGTGCTCATCCTGGGCAGGCAGGAAGCCGCCCATGGTGATGTAGCCGGGGGTCAACGACTCGCCCCGCAGCTCGATGACGCCGACGCCGCGGGCGGGCATCACATCGCCGTGCTCGTCGACGACACGGGCCTCGAGGTCCTTCAGCAGCGGGCCGAGGGAGGCCAGCCGGCGGGTGTTGCCCTTGGTGGCGGGCACGGCGCGGCGCAGCGCGGCCAGCAGGTCGGCGTCGACCTCGTCGACCACCAGGCCGGCGTTGCACGGGGAGAACGACACGGCCAGGCAGGTCTCGGCCATGCCGTAGGCAGGCAGGATCGCCGACGAAGGCAGGCCGAACGGCTTGCCCGCGTCGAGCAGGTCCTCGACGTCGGCGGGCTCCACCGGCTCGGCGCCCGAGAGCGCGAACCGCAGGGTGGACAGGTCGTATTCGCCCGGCTTGGCCTGACGGCGCAACCGCTTGGCGAACAGCGCGTAGGCGAAGTTGGGCGCCGCGGTCATGGTGCCCTTGTACTTGGTGATGAGCTTGGCCCACAGCAGCGTGTCGCGCAGGAAGTCCATCGGCGTGACCTTGACGAGCTCGGCGCCGAAGTACATCGGGATGGTCAGGAAGCCGACCATGCCCATGTCGTGGAAGCAGGGCAGCCAGCTCACCATGACGTCCTTGTCGACGTCGTACTCCGCGCCGATGAACATCGCCTCGGCGTTGGAGTGGATGTTGCGGTGCGTGATCTGGACGGCCTTGGGCGAGCCGGTCGAGCCGGACGTCAGCTGCATCAGCGCCAGATCGTCCTCGCCGGTCTCCACCGGGTCGATCGGGTCGGCGGCCAGCAGGTCGGCGATCTTGACGACCTTGATGCCCTTTTCCTCGAGCACCGGGATGGCCACCAGGAACGGCTCGGAGACGATGACGGCGTCGGCCTCGATCATGCCGATCACGTTCATGGTGTCTTCGGCCCACACCGCCAGGTCGGTACGGGGAGTCGGCTGGTGCAGCATGGTCAGGCTCGCGCCACGCATCCACACGCCCTGCGCGGTCGGCGCGATCTCGACGGGGAAACCGGCCAGCACGCCGACGGCGTCGCCGTGGCCGATACCGGCGGCCGCCAGGCCGCCTGCGATGCGCCGGGCCCGCTCGTGAACCTCACCCCAGGTGTGGCGAACCGGCTCATGCGGCTCACCAGTGACCATGCCGCGCTTGCTCTCACGAGCGTTGCGGAACATCTTCTCGGTGAATCTGCTCACGACGACCTCCTTGGCTTCCGCGGCCCCGACACCGGCGACAGTGCGCCAGGTGCAGGTGCCCGGTTATCCATGCTCCGCCCGCTGTGCACCGCTTTTGGGTAGGCGCGCGCACACGATTGGGGAGCAGTTATGTCTCGAAAAGGTGATGCCCCAGAACCGGGTGTACAGCTCCGCGACCGCCCACCGTGACGGGCGGCGGGCGCACAAGTCGCATCCGATGCAAGATCGCTAGCATTCACCGCCGCTCATCTTAAGAGACCCTTAAGTAACTGGCCAAACCGTCGGGTTAATTGAGGTCTGTGTCACAGTCTCAGCAGGTTTAGCGGGCGAGGGGTACGCCGTTTTCCACCCAGGGGTTGTTCCTGCACCGCGTCCGCAGCCCAGGCGTCGAAAACAGCGGACGACCACAGCGCAGACCTCCCGTCAGGCCGAGGTGGACGGCTCCGGGACCACCCGGGCACCACTGACCGGGCCGCTGGCCACCCGTACCGTCCGGCACACCCCCGCTCCGGCCAACTCCGCTCCGACGTCCACCGCGGACGTCGACGACGGACACAGGAACGCGCACGTGGGACCCGATCCGGACACGATGCCGGCCAGTGCACCGGCCTCGACCCCGGCGCGCAGCGTCCGGCGCAGCTCCGGGTACAGGCTCAGTGCTGCCGACTGCAGGTCATTGCCCAGCAGCGCGGCGAGTTCGGCCGGATCACCGGAGGCCAGGGCGGCCAGCACGGGCTCGGGCTCCTCGGCGCGCGGCGGGCCCCCTGTCGAGGTGTCCGCGCGCAACCGGTCCAGTTCACCGAACACCTTGGGGGTGGACAGGCCCTTGTGCGCGAACGCCAGCACCCAGTGGAAGGTATTGCGGGCCAGCACCGTGGCCAGCTCCTCGCCACGGCCGGTGCCCAGCGCCGTCCCGCCGTGCAGCGCGAACGGGACGTCACTGCCCAGCTGTGCGGCCAGGGCATGCAGATCGCGCCTGGGCACCCCGAGCTCCCACAGCGTGTTCATCGCCACCAGCACCGCGGCCGCGTCGGCACTGCCGCCGGCCATGCCGCCCGCCACCGGGATCGACTTGTCGATGCTGATCGACACATCCGGCGACCGGCCCACGTGCTCGGCCAGAAGCTCGGCGGCGCGCCAGGCCAGGTTGCGCTCGTCGGTGGGCACCGACTCCACGCCCTCCCCCTCGACCGTCAGCGACAACATGTCGGCGTTGCGCACCGTCACCTCGTCCAGGAGCGACACGGCGTGGAACACCGTGGTGAGGTCGTGGTAACCGTCGTCGCGCAGGTCGCCGACGGCCAGGTACAGATTCACCTTGCCGGGGACGCGCACGGTGACAGAACCAGTGGGGACCCACTCGGACGCGGTACTGCCGTCGGATGCTGACACGGCCACGACACTATCGCCGCTCACCTGTGGTTGTCGGTGACCCTAAGCTGAGACGGTGCCCTCAGCCGAGGTGATCGTCGCGGGATACACCGCGGTGAAAGTCGTGGGGAGCGGCGGCTCGGCCGTCGTCTACCTGGCCCGCGATCCAGACGGTGCCACCGTCGCACTCAAGGTTCTCGATGATCAGCACCGCGGCCCGGCCCACCTGGCCCGGCTGCAGCGCGAGTTCGACTTCGCCCGTCAGCTCACCCACCCCAACATCGTCACGGTGTACGCCGCGGGCCCCGGCTGGCTCGCGATGGAGCTGCTCGACGGCGGCACGGTGAACAACCTGCCCGACATCCCCGACCGGCTCACCGCGTTGACCCAGATCGCGGGCGCGCTCGATTTCGCCCGCCGTCGCGGAATTGTGCACTGCGACGTCAAACCCGCCAATATCCTTGTCGATCAGCCGTTTTCGAGGGCAGTTCTGATCGACTTCGGCGTCGCACACTCGATGGCCGAGGATGTCGCCGCCCGGCTGGCCCACGATCGGTCCGGACGGTTGAGTCTCGACCCGGCCCGGCGCATCACCCGCCAGGCCCGCCAGCCGCACCCGAACATCCAAGCCTCACTGCCCTATTCGGCGCCCGAACTGCTCGTCGGGAGAACACCTTCGGCGGCGACGGATCAATACGCGCTGGCCTGCACCACAGTCGAGTTGCTGACGGGGTCCCCGCCCTTCACCGCGGACACCGCAATAGCCCTGATCGATCAGCAGCTCTACAGTCGACCGCCGCGAATATCGCAGCGGTGCAGCTGGATTCCACACTCGGCGGATTCGATCATCGCCAAGGCCATGGCGAAGGAACCAGACCGCCGCCATGACTCATGCGCGGAGTTCGTGAGCCTGATCACCGGCGCGATCGGGTCCTCGAGGTAAGAAGATCGCGGGATTCTCGACGAATCTCGCGATCTTCTTCACATTCGACGCAGGAACCTAGGCTTGCGCCGCTTCGATCTCTGCGGCGGCCTCGCCCTCGGCTTCCTTGGCCCGACGTAGCAGCCGGACGAAGTCCGCGATGCCGAGCGTCTCGCCACGGCGCGACGGGTCGATGCTGGCGGCCAGCAGCCGCTCCGCCGACTCGTTGCCCGAACCCGCCCAGTCGGCGAACGCGTTGCGGGAGGTCTTGCGCCGCTGCGCGAACCCGATGTCGATGAGCTTGAACACCTCATCGCGGAACGCCGCGTCGGTCGGCCACGGCGATGTCTCGTACCGGTCGATGCGGACCAGTCCGGAGTACACCCGCGGAATGGGCCAGAACACCGTCGGCGACACCATCCCGTGCCTGCGCACGTTGCCGTAGAACCGCACCTTGGCACTGGGGACGCCGTAGTCCTTGCCACCGGGTTCAGCGGCCAGCCGCTCGGCCACCTCGGCCTGCACCATGACCATCACCGTCCGGATCGACGGGAACTCGGCCAGCAGGTGCAGCAGCGCGGGCACCGCCACGTTGTACGGCAGGTTCGCCACCAGCGCGGTCGGCTGATCGGTCAGATCAGACGGCATCAGCGTCAGGATGTCCTGGTTGATGACATTGAGCCGGTTGATCTCGCTGTGCGAGTGATCGGCGATGGTGGCCGGCAATTGCTTGGCCAGCACCGGATCGATCTCCACTGCGGTCACCCTGGCGCCACGGTCCAACAGGGGCAGGGTCAGCGACCCCAGGCCCGGTCCGACCTCCAGCACATGGTCGCTCCGGTGGATCCCGGAAGCCGACACAATGCGCCGAACGGTGTTGGCATCGTGAACGAAGTTCTGGCCAAAGGCCTTGCGTGGACGAAAGTCGATTTCTTTCGCCAAGCGTCGTATCTCGGTCCGCCCGAGCAGTCGAATAGTCAGCGCGCCCCAATCCTCCCACTACACACTGGCCAAGCTCCCCATCCCTGCCGGGCCTGCGTCACCGTAGCAATCGCAATCTGCTCTTCTCTTGTCGCCAGATCGGCCCTCGGAGCATACCGCAGACCACCCTGTCGCTCCCAGGTGTTCTGATCGAATTGGACGCCACCAAAAAATCCGTTACCAGTGTTAATGGCCCAGTTACCTCCGGCTTCGCACTGCGAAAGCGCATCCCAGGCGGCGCCGTTGGTGACCGGCGGAACTTCGGTGCCCGGCTTTGCTCCGACGCGCAGCACACCGTCGCGCGCCGGGTCGATCACGACATTGGCTACTGGCAATCTGCCGGTCTCCACGCCATTCACCTTGGCCACCGCATAGGTCACGTCCTGGGTGCCCGGGGCGCCCGGGTCCTCGACGATCGAGCGGCTCATGTTCAGCTCGACATCTTCGATGCGCTTGTTGGCCGGGGCCAGCGCCACCCGCTCGGTGACCTTCTCGATGCGCATGCGGGTCACCTGGACCTGCATACCCTCGGTGACCGGGGCCGATGCCGCCGGAACCACGGTGTCGTTCTGCTCCAGCGGCGCCCCCGCGGCGGCGAGCAGACCGGCCACGTTCGGGGCGGCCAGGTGCACCGTCTGCACGGAGCCGCCGTCGTCGATCCGGACCGTCTTGGCGCTCACCACGGGCAGTGCCATGCCGCCGAGCGGCACCCTGCTGCCGCGGGATGCCGCGGCCGGAGCCTTGTCGGTCATCTTCAGCTGCGCCAGGGCCTCGTCCACGGTCGAGGCGGTGGTCCACACCTGCTTGCTGTCGTTACCGTCCAACGACAATTGCAGCGGCCGGCTGCGGCGCAGGACGATGGTGTCGGCCTGGTGCACCGACTCGTCGGCGGCGGGGTAGAGATCGTCGCGGTCGCCGACGGAGAAACCGTTCTCCTCGACCACATCGATCACCCGGGACTTCATCGTCGTCACGGTCATCGGTGCGCCGTCGACACTCAGGGTGACGGTCTTGTGCGATCCGACGGCGTAGCCCCCGGCCGCGGTCAGCGTGACCAGCAGGGCTCCCACCACGCCTCGCAGCAGCGGTGATCGGGATTCATGAATTTTGTTGAGCGCGTCCACGGTTCTCGCGTTTCTCTCCGGTTCGGACGGCATGCATCACCGCCGGCGGTTGAGGTTTGATCACAAGACGGTAACGAAAAGGCTCACACCCGGCAACTAGGCCCGGCCGCTCCCGTTAAGTCCGTACACCCGCGCCGCAGTGGCTGCGGTCTCGGACGCGACCTCTTCGGCGGGCCGGTCCAGCAACTCCGCGAGTGCCCGCACAGTGTATGGCAGGCAGTACGGCTCGTTCGGGGCTCCGCGGAACGGGTGCGGGGTCAGAAACGGCGCGTCGGTCTCGACCAGCAGCTGGCCGGGCGGGATCAACCGGGCGGCTTCCCGCAGCTCACGGGCATTCTTGAAGCTGACGGTGCCCGAAAGGCTCAGGACCCAGCCGGCCTCGACGCAGGTGTGGGCCATCTCCCGTCCCGAGGAAAAACAGTGGAAGATCACTGTCTCGGGCGCCCCTTCTGCGCGCAGCACGTCGAGAACCTCCGCGTCGGCGTCGCGGTTGTGGATCATCAACGGCTTGCCGGTGCGCTTGGCCAGGTCGATGTGCCAGGCGAAGCCCTCGCGCTGCTCGGCCGGCGTCGCGCAGCCGTCCAACCGGCCCGGCCAGTACAGATCCATCCCGGTCTCCCCGACCGCCACCACGCGCGGATGGGCGGCGAGCCGCTCCAGCTCGGCCTTGGCCACGCCGTCGAGCGCATTGGCCCGGGTCGGATGCAACGCCACCGCCCCGAAAACCCGCTCATCGGCCTCGACGGCCGTGGCCACCCAGCGTGCCGAGTCCAGATCGTCGGCGATGGTGACTGCCTGGCCCACTCCGACGGCGGCCGCGCGGTCCATGATCGCGCGGACGTCCCCAGCGGTCTGCGCACCACAGGCGTCGAGATGGGTGTGTGCGTCGACCAGCGGAGCCAACGGCTCGGGGGCTGGCGGCTTCTCCCTGGCTGAGCGTTTCGAACCCACCGCAACACCATAAGGTGGGACCAAATGAGTGAGCCTTTCTACATAACTACGGCCATCGCCTATCCCAACGGTGCGCCGCACATCGGGCACGCCTACGAGTACGTCGCCACCGACGCGATCGCCCGGTTCAAGCGGCTCGACGGCTTCGACGTGCGCTACCTGACCGGTACCGACGTCCACGGCCAGAAGATGGCCGAGACGGCCGCCGCGGAGGGCATCTCGGCAGCCGAGCTGGCCAACCGCAACTCCGACGTGTTCCAGCGTTTGCAGGAGAAGCTCAACATCTCCTTCGACCGGTTCATCCGCACCTCCGACGCCGACCACTACGAGGCGTCCAAGGAGATCTGGCGCGCGATGTTCGAGGCCGGGGACATCTACCTGGGCACCTACTCCGGCTGGTACTCGGTGCGCGACGAGCGTTTCTTCGCCGAGGACGAGACCACCGAGGGGCCCGACGGCACCCGCACCGCGATCGAGACGGGCACTCCGGTCACCTGGACCGAGGAGCAGACCTACTTCTTCCGGCTGTCGGACTACGCCGAGCGGCTGCTGGCGCACTACCGGGCCCACCCCGAGTTCATCGGGCCCGACGTGCGCCGCAACGAGATCGTCAGCTTCGTCTCCGGCGGCCTGAAGGATCTGTCGATCTCGCGGACCACGTTCGACTGGGGCGTCCCCGTCCCCGACCACCCCGACCACGTGATGTACGTGTGGGTCGACGCACTGACCAACTATCTGACCGGGGTGGGTTTTCCGGACGAGGCCACTGAGGCTTTCCAAAAGTACTGGCCCGCCAAGCTGCACATGATCGGCAAGGACATCATCCGGTTCCACACCGTGTACTGGCCGGCGTTCCTGATGTCAGCCGGGATCGCGCTCCCCGAACGGGTTTTCGCGCACGGCTTCATCAACGTCAAGGGCGAGAAGATGAGCAAGTCGGTCGGCAACGTGGTCGACCCGATCGCGCTGGTCGACAGGTTCGGCCTCGACCAGGTGCGCTTCTTCTTCCTGCGCGAGGTGTCCTTCGGCCAGGACGGCAGCTACAGCGAGGAAGCCATCATCGGCCGGATCAACGCCGACCTGGCCAACGAGCTGGGCAACTTGGCCCAGCGCTCGCTGTCGATGGTGGCCAAGAACCTCGACGGCGTGGTGCCCGACCCGGGGACGTTCACCGACGACGACACGGCCCTGCTGAGCGCGGCCGACGCCCTGCTCGAGCAGGTACGCGCGCACTACGAGGTGCCGGCGATGCATCTCGCACTTGAATCGATCTGGGCGGTGCTCGGCGCGGCGAACCGGTATTTCTCCGCGCAGGAGCCGTGGGTGCTGCGCAAGTCCGATGATCCGGCCGACCAGCAACGGTTCGGTACGGTGCTGTACACGACGCTCGAAGTCGTGCGGATCGCCACGCTGCTGACGCAGCCGGTGATGCCGGACTCGACGGCCAAGCTGCTCGACCTGCTCGGCCAGCCTGCCGACGCACGCGACTTCGACTCGATCGGTACCCGGATCAAGCCCGGCACCGAATTGCCCGCTCCGACGGGGGTTTTCCCCCGCTACCAGATGGACTGACATGGCTGTACTACACGAGAAACTGCAGGCGATCTACGAGGAAGTAGGGCAGCGCAACGCAGGCGAGCAGGAGTTCCACCAAGCCGTCTACGAGGTACTGACCAGCCTGAGACCCGTGGTGGCCAAGCACCCTGAGTACGCCGACGGGGCGATCATCCGCCGGCTGTGCGAGCCGGAGCGCCAGATCATCTTCCGGGTGCCCTGGGTCGACGACACGGGCACCGTGCAGATCAACCGGGGCTTCCGGGTCGAATTCAACTCGGCACTGGGTCCGTTCAAGGGCGGCCTGCGGTTCCACCCGTCGGTGTATCTGGGCATCGTGAAATTCCTGGGCTTCGAACAGATCTTCAAGAACTCGTTGACCGGCCTGCCGATCGGCGGCGGTAAGGGTGGATCGGACTTCGACCCCAAGGGCCGCTCCGACGGCGAGGTGATGCGGTTCTGTCAGTCCTTCATGACCGAGCTGTACCGCCACATCGGTGAGTACACCGACGTGCCCGCCGGTGACATCGGCGTGGGCATGCGCGAAATCGGTTACATGTTCGGCCAATACAAGCGGATCACCAACCGCTACGAGTCCGGGGTGTTCACCGGCAAAGGCCTGACCTGGGGTGGCTCGCAGGTGCGCACCGAGGCCACCGGATACGGCACGGTGTTCTTCGTCGACGAGATCCTGCGGTCCAGCGGGCAGTCCTTCGACGGCAAGCAGGTCGTGGTGTCGGGGTCGGGCAACGTGGCGATCTACGCGATCGAGAAGGTGCACGCGCTGGGCGGGACCGTCGTGGCCTGCTCGGACTCGGGCGGCTATGTGCGCGACGACAAGGGCATCGACCTCGACCTGCTCAAGGAGGTCAAGGAGCTGCGCCGGGGCCGCGTCGCGGACTACGCCGAGGCGCGTGGCGGCGCGGCCGAGGTCGTGACCGGCCGCAGCGTGTGGGAGGTGCCGTGTGACATCGCACTGCCCTGCGCCACCCAGAACGAGGTGTCCGGCGCCGACGCGACCGCGCTGATCAAGTCCGGCTGCCAGATCGTCGCCGAGGGCGCCAACATGCCGTGCACCCCCGAAGCGGTCAAGTTCTTCGAGGAGGCCGGGGTGAAGTTCGCCCCGGGCAAGGCCGCCAATGCCGGCGGCGTGGCCACCAGCGCCCTGGAGATGCAGCAGAACGCATCCCGGGACTCGTGGAACTTCGACGACACCGAGGCGCGGCTTGCCGAGATCATGCGGCGTATCCACGACCGGTGCCTGACCACCGCCGACGAGTACGGCCAGCCGGGCAACTACGTGGCCGGCGCCAACATCGCGGGCTTCATCCGGGTGGCCGACGCCATGCTCGCCCTGGGCCTGGTCTAGCGACACCGACCGGTGATGTGGGTCACATAACCGCGGCGGCTGTCACAAACGCGGATCGCGCGGTGTCTTGAGGGCATAAGCCTTTGAGAGGAGACACCATGAGCGCGACGCAGGACACCCGGGTGATCGTGATCGGCGGAGGTTACGCCGGGGTGCTGGCGGCCAACCGGCTGCAGTGCACCCCGGGAGTGGCTGTCACGCTGGTCAATCCGCGGCCCGAGTTCGTCGAGCGGATCCGGCTGCACCAGTTGGCCGTCGGAAACCACAGCGCCACCGCGGCATACGACGAACTGCTGGGCAGCGGGGTTCGGCTGCTGGTCGACGGCGCCGACCACATCGACGCTGACATCCGTCAGGTTCAGCTGACCTCCGGGGACGTGCTCGACTACGACTACCTGGTGTACGCCGTCGGCAGCACCGCGGGCGTACCCGCCTCGGTGCCCGGAGCCGCCGAATTCGCTTATCCGCTTTCAGAACTCGAGCAGGCGCAGCGGCTGCGTGCCCGGCTGCAGGATGTGCCGATGTCGGCCCCGGTGGTCGTCGTCGGCGGCGGCCTGACCGGGATCGAGGCTGCCAGCGAGCTCGCCGAGGCAGGCCGCAGCGTCACGCTCGTCACCGACGTGGTCGGCGCGTCGCTGGGCACCGGCGCTCGGCGTTCGGTGGTCAAGGCACTGACCAAGCTGGGTGTCTCGATCGTCGACGGGCCGGAGATCCTGGTGACCGGGGTCGAGGCCGACGCCATCACCCTGGCCGACGGCAATCGACTGCCCAGCGCGGTGACGGTGTGGACCACCGGGTTCGGGGTTCCCGGCCTGGCGGCCGCGAGCGGACTGCGCACCGATGCGCTCGGCCGGCTGCTCACAGACGAAACCCTGACCAGTGTCGACGACGCGCACATCGTGGCGGCAGGCGATGCTGCCTCACCGTCGGGGGTTCCGCTGCGGATGAGCTGCCAGTCGGCGGGCCCGTTGGGGGTGCAGGCCGCCAACACCGTGCTGGCCCGCATCGCGGGCGCCCAGCCCGAGGTGATCAACCAGGCCTTCGCCGGGCAGTGCGTGAGCGTCGGCCGCAACGCCGGGACAGTCCAGCTCTGCCACTCGGACGACAGCCCGCGCCGCGTCTTCATCGGCGGCCGGACCGGCGCCTTCTTCAAGGAGCAGGTCTGCCGGGCGACCCTGACGTTCCTGCGCAAGGAGGGCGTCAAGCCGGGCTCGTACTTCTGGTTCAAGGGCGGCAACCGGGCGCGTCAGCTCGCCGAGGCGCAGCAGGGGACACTGGTCCGATGAACAGTGCCGGCGCGGGTAACTCGACCTCGAACTCGAACTCGAACGAGCACGCCGAACGGTTCACGCTGCTGCGGCCGTTGCTGTTCACCATCGCGTACGAGATCCTCGGGACGGCAACGGAATCCGATGACGTGCTGCAGGAGAGTTACCTGCGCTGGGCCGAGGTCGACCTGACCACGGTGCGCGACACCAAGGCGTTCCTGGCCCAGCTCGTCACCCGCCAGGCGCTCAACGCCCTGCGGGCCTCCTCGCGCCGCCGTGAGGAATACGTGGGTCCGTGGCTGCCCGAACCGCTGCTGTTGACGGCCGGAGTCACCGGCGACGCGTCAGCCGATGTGGTTCTGGCCGAATCGGTTTCGATGGCCATGATGGTGGTGCTCGAGACACTGACACCCGACGAGCGAGCGGTGTTCGTGCTCCGCGAGGTGTTCGGTTTCAGCCACGACGAGATCGCCGTGGCGATCGACAAATCCTCGAGCGCGGTGCGTCAGATGGCGCATCGGGCCCGCGAGCATGTGCAGTCCCGGCGCAAGCGGTTCGAGCCCGTCGACCTCGACGAGTCCAACCGGGTCACCGAGGAGTTCCTGACCGCGGCGGCCACCGGCGACATGGACGGCCTACTGGCGCTGTTGGCCCCCGATGCGGTGTACACCGCCGACAGCGGCGGCAAGGCCAGTGCGGCCCGGCGGCCCGTCGTGGGCGCGCAGAAGGTCGCGGCAATGCTGGTCGGCCTGTTCCGTGCGGGCGAGCGGGTCCCGGGACTCACCTTCGAGCGCGTCACGTGCAACGGCGAACCCGCGGTGATGATCCGCAGCGACGCCGGGATGGAAGGGGTTTTCACCGTCGAGGTCATCGACGGCAAGATCACCCACTTCTACGCGATGCGCAATCCGGACAAGCTGACCGGCGTGGACAGCCCGCGGGTGATCAGCCGCTGAGGTTCTGCCACGCTGGTGGCATGCGGATCGAGCGGCTCGGCGCGCTGGGGGATGCCCCGGCGGTGCTGCGTGGTGTCGCCGCCGCCGCCCGTGCCGCGGGCCTGGCGCCGCCGGCGGCCCTCATCGGCGACTGGTTCGGCTCTCGTGCGGTGATCGCGCCCTCGGTGACGGTGACGCCCGTCGCCCCGGAGGCCGTTTTCGATGTGGCGCAGGACGCCTCGGGCCCCGCAGGCAGCGTGGGCGGCGGGTGGTTCGGCTACCTCTGCTATCCGGATCCGGGTGCCGACGGTGCACCGCCGCGCATCCCGGTGGCGGCAGGCGGCTGGTCGGACTGCGTGCTGCGCCAGGACGCCGACGGCCTGTGGTGGTTCGAAAGCCTCAGCGGTGCAGCACTTCCCGCCTGGCTCCGCGCACCGGAACCGGCTGCCGCGGCGCCACACACCTACGCCCTGACCTGGGTTGCCCCCGATCGGGACGATCACCGCCGTGGCGTGCTGGCCTGCCTGGAAGCCATTGCGGCCGGTGAGGTGTATCAGGCCTGCGTGTGCACCAGGTTCACCGGCCACATCGACGGCGAGCCGATCGACTTCTTCACCGAGGCGGTGGCCCGGACCGCACCGGCGCGGGCCGCGTACGTGGCCGGGGACTGGGGTGCAGTGGCCTCATTGTCACCGGAGTTGTTCCTGCGCCGGGTGGGCGCCGCGGTGACCTCCAGCCCGATCAAGGGCACGCTGCCCCGGTCGGCCGATCCGGCCGCCCTGCTGGCCTCGGTCAAGGACGTCGCCGAGAACGTCATGATCGTCGACCTGGTGCGCAACGATCTGGGCCGGGTGGCCACCACCGGCAGCGTGACGGTGCCCGAACTGCTTGCGGTACATCCGGCGCCCGGAGTCTGGCACCTGGTCTCGACTGTCACCGCCGAGGTTCCCGTCCAGCTGCCGATGAGCGCACTGCTGGACGCCACCTTCCCGCCGGCCTCGGTGACCGGAACTCCGAAGCGCCGGGCCCGCCAGCTGCTGCGGCAGTGGGAACCGGCGCGGCGCGGAATCTATTGCGGCACTGTCGGATTGTCATCGCCCGTGGCAGGCGCTGAGCTCAACGTGGCGATCCGCACCGTGGAGTTCGGGGCTGACGGCTCGGCGGTCCTCGGTGTGGGTGGTGGCATCACCGCCGATTCCGACGTCGATGCGGAATGGCAGGAGTGCCTGCACAAGTCGGCGTCGATCGTCGAGCTGTCCGGTCGGAGCCACCAGCTCTCGTCAGGGGGCTGAGTCGGGCTGTAACGCCGATCCCCACATCGCGACCCTCGCGTTGAACGCGCCGGTGTCCGGAGTCTCCGGGTGCCAGGCGGATATCTCGACGGCGACGGGCACGAAGCTGTCGCCCTCATAGATCGGCACAGCCGAGTACGCCTGAACCTTCCCGTCCCGGATCAGGGCGGCGATGATGTTGAAATCGACATCCGCTTTCGCCGCGGCTGACCCGATCGGGCAGTACACCACGTTCTGAATGTGATCCTGCCCGCCGAATTCGGCCGGCATGAGGAACATCCGTTCCAATTGCCCTTGCGCACAGAGTTGTTCGGCTTTTTCCGCGGAATCGATCATTGAGAAATCCGGACCCATGTCGAAACCCTAACCGGCGCTTCGGACCTTCAGACGCACCAATTGTGCGACTCAAAAGGGTGTCAGTCCCGGGCACGCAGCACGGCGTCGTAGAGCTCGCGCCGGGACGGCGCCCCCGGGTTCGCGGCGATCACCTGGGCACAGGCGTCCTTGACCCGGATCCCGTCGGCCACCAGTTCCTCCACCTCGGCCACCAGGTCAGGTAGTTCGACGGTCGGTGTGCCCCCGGCCAGCACCACGGTGATCTCCCCCAGCACGCCGTCGGCCGCCCACTCCGCGAGCTCGGCGAGGCTGCCGCGACGGACCTCCTCATGGGTCTTCGTCAGCTCACGGCACACCACGGCGCGCCGCTGCGGGCCCAGCACCTCGACGGCGTCGCGCAGCGTCTCGGCCAGCCGACGCGGAGATTCGAAGAACACCGTGGTACGCGGTTCGGCGGCCAGGGTCTGCAGCCAGGACAACCGGGCGGCGTGTTTGCGCGGGGCGAAGCCCTCGAAGCAGAACCGGTCCGAGGCCAGCCCGGAGACCGCCAGCGCCGTCGTCACCGCACTCGGGCCCGGCAGGCACGACACCGGCAGATCCGCCTTGGCGCAGGCCGCGACCAGGCGGTAGCCCGGGTCGTTGATCAACGGCATGCCGGCGTCGCTGACCACCAGCACCGTCGCGCCGGCCGCGATCTCCTCCACCAGGCCCGGCACGCGGCTCGCCTCGTTCTGGTCGAAGAAACTCAGGATCCGCCCCTCGGGCTGCACGCCCAGCGACTGGGCCAGGCCACGGACGCGCCGGGTGTCTTCGGCCGCCACGATGTCGGCCGTCTGCAGCGCTGTGATGAGACGCGCAGAGGCATCGGAGGGCAGGCCCAGCGGCGTGGCGCCGATCAGTAGTTTGCCGGGTGTCACGACCGACAGCCTACGATCGCTTGCGTGACCGCCACCGCCACCGAAACGCCGACGGCTGGTCGCTCGGTCCCGTTGATCAGCCCCGCGCCGCTGATCCCGGCCCCGGATTTCGGGCCGACGGACCGGCTGCAGGGCTGGCTGATGACGGCCATCATCACCGCCCTGGCCGCGATCAGCCGGTTCCTGAACCTGGGATCGCCCACCGATGCCGGCACCCCCGTGTTCGACGAGAAGCACTACGCGCCGCAGGCCTGGCAGATGCTGCACAACCACGGAGTCGAGGACAATCCGGGCTACGGGCTGGTGGTGCATCCGCCGGTGGGCAAGCAGCTGATCTCGATCGGCGAGGCGCTGCTCGGCTACAACGGGCTGGGCTGGCGGTTCTCCGGGGCGTTGTGCGGTGTGGTGATCGTGCTGCTGGTGGTGCGGATCGCGCGGCGCATCAGCCGCTCCACCCTCGTCGGCGGCATCGCCGGGCTGCTGATCATCGCGGACGGCGTCAGCTTCGTCTCGGCCCGCACGGCCCTGCTGGACGTGTTCCTCGTGGTCTTCGTGGTGGCGGCGTTCGCCTGTCTGATGGTGGACCGCGACGACGTCCGCCATCGCATGCACAACGCGTTCATGGAGGGCCGCATCGCCGAGACGCCGTGGGGTCCCCGGCTGGGCGTGCGGTGGTGGCGGTTCGGTGCGGGGGTGCTGCTGGGTCTGGCCTGCGCCACCAAATGGTCCGGGCTGTACTTCGTGGCGTTCTTCGGTGTCATGACACTCGTGCTCGACGCGATCGCGCGCAAGCAGTACCACGTGCAGGCGCCGTGGCGGGGCGTGCTGCGCCGGGATCTGGGTCCGGCCGCCTACGTGTTCGGGCTGATTCCGTTCGCCGTGTACCTGGCGTCGTACGGCCCGTGGTTCGCCTCCGAGACCGGCGTCAACCGCTACGAGGCGGGCCAGTCCATCGGTGAGAACAGCATCATCCCGCTGCCCGACGCGCTGCGCTCGCTGTGGCATTACACCTATGCCGCCTACCATTTCCACGCCGGGCTGACCAACGCCGACGGCAACCACCACCCGTGGGAATCCAAGCCGTGGACGTGGCCGATGTCGTTGCGGCCGGTGCTCTATGCGATCGACAACCACGATGTGGCCGGGTGCGGCACGCAATCGTGCGTGAAAGCCGTGATGCTGGTGGGCACTCCGGCGATGTGGTTCGTCGCGGTGCCGGTACTCGGTTGGGCCCTGTGGCGGGCCGTGGTGCGGCGGGACTGGCGTTATGGCGTCGTCCTGGTCGGATACGCAGCCGGCTTCCTGCCGTGGTTCTTCGACATCGACCGGCAGATGTACTTCTTCTACGCAACCGTGATGGCGCCGTTCCTGGTGCTGGCCATCGCGCTGATCCTCGGCGACATCCTGTACCGGCCCAGGCAGAACCCGGAACGCCGGACGTTGGGGCTGCTGGTGGTGTGCTTCTACCTGGCGCTCGTGATCGCGAACTTCGCGTGGCTGTACCCGATCCTGACGGGCATCCCGATTTCGCAGTCGACCTGGAATCTGGAGATCTGGCTGCCTTCGTGGCGCTAGTTGGGCGTTGACGCCTGCGCCGGTTTCTACCTGTGGGCTGCCAAACGCCAAGCACTACGACCCTCGAGTCGAAAACGGCGAACAAGGCTCGACGGGCCACGACCGTGGTGCAGAAAACGGCACGCGCACGCGGCGCCGGGATGGCTAGAGCAGGTCCCGCGCCGCCGGGCAGGACATGCAGCGCGGCCCGCCGCGACCGGTGCCCAGCTCCGAAGCCTCGATCTGCAGCACTTCGATGCCCGAATCAGCCAGCCGGGCATTGGTTTCCGAGTTGCGCTCGTAGGCCACCACCACGCCCGGCGCCAAGGCCAGCGTGTTGTTGCCGTCGTCCCACTGCTCGCGTTCGGCGGTCACGGGATCGAGTCCAGTGTCGATCACCCGCAGTTGCTCGATCCCCATCGCGTCGGCGGCCGCCTGCACAAACGGCACCTCGTCGTCGATCCGGATCCCGGCTTCGGTGCGGTGAATGGTGAACGCCGACAACGAGTCCACGATGTTCGGGTACATCACGACCGCATCGACGTCGACCATGGTGCACACGGTGTCCAGGTGCATCTGGGCGCGCTCCTGGCGGATCGGCACCGCCAGCACGGTATGGGCCAGGTCGTCGTCGAACAGGCTGCGCGCCAACGCCTCGGCACCGGCGGGCGTGGTCCGCTCCCCCACCCCGACCGCCACCACGCCGGGGCCCAGCAACAGCACGTCGCCGCCTTCGACCGGGGCCGAACGGGACTCGTAGGCCCGCCGGACGCCGAGGAACCGCGGATGGTGCGCATAGATCAGATCGGTCAGTGAGGTCTCGCGCACCCGGGCCGGCAGCGCGAGCGAGGTGATGGCCACCCGCGGGCCGATCCAGAACGACGAATCCCTGGTGAACAGCAGATTGGGCAGCGGCTCGATCACGAAATCGCCGCCGTGGTGCATCAGGCGCACCAGGGACAGTTCGGCACCGTGAAAGGGCACCTCGTTGAAGGTCATGCCGGCCATCAGGATGCGGGCCAGATCGGCCGGCGGCAGGGTGCGCAAGTAGGCCGAAAGTTCCTGGGCCAGTGGCGCCCCCAGGCGCCGCGCATCGACGGCGGCGGAGATGCCGTGCATCCGGGCGGCCCCGCTGTGCGCCAGCGCCTCGGTCAGCAGATCGGCCAGCAGCAGCACCTCGACGCCGCGGGAACGCAGCACCGTGGCGAAGGCATCGTGCTCGCGTTGCGCCATGGCGACCCACGGCAGGCCGTCGAACAGCAGGGCGTCGTTGTTGCGCGGTGTCAGCCGTTGCAGCTCTGGCCCCGGCCGGTGCAGGATGACGGCGCGCAGCGTGCCGACCTCAGAGTTGGAACCGAACGCCGCAGTCTCCACGCAATGAAGGTAACTCAACTATGGTTGAGGTGTATGGAGACGCACGAGTTAACTCCTGGCGAGATGTCGCTTCGCAGCGGCGTGGCGGTGTCCGCCCTGCACTTCTACGAGCGCGAGGGCTTGATCGCCAGCCGTCGCACGTCGGGTAACCAACGCCGCTACGCACGCGAGACGCTGCGTCGCGTGGCATTCATCCGGATGTCGCAGCGCCTGGGCATACCGCTGGCCCGCATCCGCGAGGCGCTGTCCAGCCTGCCCGACGACCGGGTTCCCACCAGCAAGGACTGGGCCAGACTCTCGGCGGGTTGGCGCCAGGACCTCGATGACCGCATCGTGCATCTACAAAGGTTGCGCGACAACCTGACCGGCTGCATCGGCTGCGGCTGCCTCAGCCTCAAGACCTGCCTGCTGACCAACCCCGGCGACGTTCTCGCCGAGCATGGTCCGGGCGCCTCCCGCCTCTAACGCAATCGAACGTCTGTGCGATACACTCGCGCGCATGGAGCTGGCGTTGCAAGGCTCACTGTTCGAGCACGCTGAACGTCGTCGACTCGGCAACGACGCCTGGGTGGAACTGCGCTCGGGTTGGTTGCCCGACGCCGACTCGCTGTTCGAAGAGCTGATGGACGGGATCCCCTGGCGGTCCGAGGAGCGCGAGATGTACGACCGCGTGGTGGCGGTGCCGCGGCTGGTCAGCTTTCACCACCTGATCAACGAACCGGTCCCGCACCCACGGCTCAAGCAGATCCGCCGCAGGCTCAACGACACCTTCGGCGGCGAGCTCGGGGAACCGTTCACCACCGCAGGCCTGTGCCTGTACCGCGACGGCAACGACAGCGTGGCCTGGCACGGCGACACCATCGGCCGCAGCCGCACCGAGGACACCATGGTGGCCATCGTCGGGCTCGGCGCGACAAGGGTTTTCGCATTGCGCCCCCGCGGCGGCGGTCATGCCCTGCGGCTGCAGCATCGCCACGGCGACCTGTTGGTGATGGGCGGCTCGTGCCAGCGCACCTGGGAACACTCGATACCCAAGACCACCAGCCTGGTCGGGCCCCGCATCAGCATCCAGTTCCGCCCGCACGACGTGCGCTGATGGGCCGGACTAGCCTCTGACGTCGGCCACCGCGGTGGCGAGCAGTTCACGGGCCCGCTTGTCGTCCACCGGAGCCACCGGCTTGTTCGGCTCCACCAGCGGGTTGGCGGTGACGATCACCATGAAGGTGTCGAAACTCGCGACGTAGTTGTACAACTCGCCGGTGCGCGCCTGGCCGCCCATCACGGTCTGCACGATCCGGTGTGTCCCGGTCGTGCGTGCCCCCTCGATCTGCGGAGCCTCGACCACGTCCACCTGCCCGCGGAGGGCAGGGCCGAGGAATTTCACCTTCTTGCATGCATCGCCCGGGTCGTTCAACTGGACCGGCTCAGAGGTCTCCACGGCCATCACGATGAACCGGTTGCCCGCCCCTTCGGCCGTGGTGGCGGCCATGTTGCCCTTCAACCCCTCCGGCAAGGACTGGCCCTCGGCGAATTTCGCGCACTCGGCGGGCTCGACCTTGACCCCGGGCGGCATCTTTTGCGGCGCCAGCATTTTCGGGTCGATCCCGGTCGGGGCGACATCGGTGACCTTGAACTCCGGGCCGAAGGTGGAGCGCACCTTGGCGACGTTGGCGATGTCCGCCTGGGCGGAGTTCGACTGGTCGGATTGACCGCACGCGACCAATCCGGTGGCGCAGGCAAGGATGCCTGCGGTGGCGAGTAACACGTTGCGGTTCGACATCGCTGGCCAACTTACCTGGCAGTGCCGACTCAGCCGCGTAACGCCGAAATGGTTTTCACCAGCAGGTCGGAGGTGAACGCGCTGTCGAGCGCGGGATTGGGCGAGCCGGGATCGGTGACGACGGTGACGAACAGGTGGTAGCCGCCGTCGGCGGAGCGGAGATCGGCGGTGAACGTGTCGGCGTGGGACCGTGTCTCGGTGCCGCCCTCGACGATGGTGGTGACCGCGGTCGACATGCCTGCGGTCACCGCGCCCTCGACCGCAGGGGCGTCGACGAGGGTGACGGTGCCGACAGAATGCCCGCCCGACACGTTCCACTGTTCACACGACGGCTCGGGCCCGGGTTCGGCGGTGACCTTCGCGACGGCGGCATAGACGATGCCGCCGGGGCCGGAGGCCGACCAGCCCCGGGCCGGATCGGTCCCGGGAGCCACCGACGCAGCGCATTCCGCGGGATCGGCGGTCCACTCCGGGCCGAAGCCCCACAGCGACACCGGGGTGGCACGCGGGTCGATTCCCACCACCTCGTAACCGGCAGGCAGGTCCTGGCGTACCCGTTCGATGCGGGCCGGGTTCACCGTGGCGGTTTCGCCGGCGGTCTGCGGCGTCGACGAGGCCGGCGGGGGTTGGGGCGCCTGCCGCGGTCCGCATGCTGCGGTACACACCAGCAGGGCCGCCGCGACGGCGAAAAGGCGCACGGCGTTTTGATACCACAGCCGGGGTTTGCTGTCGAGGACGGTGACGGGGCCGTTTGTCAACTTGTTTTTCGCCGCTGACAACACGACAAGTGTTGCGATACAGCGGAATTTAATCGTGGCGTAACGGGTTGCCACAGGCAGGGCATGCGAGACGACGAGGGGCAGAACAGGTGTACGGATTGACGGGAGCAGTGCTGGCAGGCGGCGCATTGTCGGCTCTGGCCCTGGGTTTCCCAGCAACGACCCTGGCCGCGCCGTCGGGCGTCGGGTCCGCGCAGGACACGGCTGACGAACTGGAGCGTCAGGGCTTCGACGTCGTGATCTACCGGGACGGCACGGCGGCACTGGACAGGTGCACCGTCACGTCGCTGCGCCCGGCCAGGATTCTCGATCAGACGGTGTACCTGTCGGCGAAGTGCTGACCGCACCCGGCCCGGCGGCCGGACATTTCACTGTGCAAAAGGTTGCGCCCTGATAGTGCGGCTTCTGCCAGCCATTTCCCAGCAAAGCGTTTATCGTGCCATCAGTTGCGCCTCACCGGGGCGTCCAACCGATTGGAGACCGATGACCACCTCAATGAGGGCCGGCGGAATCGCCATCGCCGCCGTCGCGCTCGGGGTCATGCTGGCCGGCTGCGGCGGCAAGACGGTAACCGGCACAGCGACCGAGGCGACCGGGGCCGGCGAGAGCAGCGAAGCCAGCACGGAACCGACCAAGACCAAGGCCGAAGACACTGGTGCCCCCACAACCGGGCACCAGTACACGATCGTCGACTACATCCGTGACAACGACATCACCGAGACGCCGGTGCACCGTGGAGATCCGGGAACACCCAATCTGGACATGCCGATTCCCGAGGGCTGGACGGACGCGACCTCATCGGCTCCCGAATGGGCCTGGGGCGCAATCGTATCCACCGATCCGGCGTTTGCCGCAGATCCACCTTCGATCATCGCACTGATGTCCAAGCTGACCGGCGACGTGGACCCGGCCAAGATCCTGGAGTACGCCCCCAACGAGATCAGGAACCTGCCCGGCTACGAGAACCAGGGCGACGGGTCGGCCGACGAACTGAGCGGATTCGACGCGTATCAGATCGGCGGCATGTACGTGAAGGACGGCGCCAAGCGACTGATCGCCCAGAAGACCGTGGTGATCCCCGCTTCCGACGGGCTGTTCGTGCTGCAGTTCAACGCCGATGGCACCGAGGATCAGATGGGCCCGCTGATGGACGCGACGGCGGCCATCGACGAGCAGACGGTCATCACGCCGTAGAAGACTGCCGGGAGAAGGCCGACGCCGCAGCCACCTGCTCGGGCGTCGGCCGTACCCCCGTGTAGCGCTCGAATTGTTCTGCGGCCTGCAGCGCGATCACCTCGGCACCGGTGATGACCGGCAGGCCCGCCGACCTGGCCGCGGTGATGAGCGGGGTTTCGGCGGGCGCGGCCACGACGTCGACCACCGCGCGGGCCGCCTCGACGGTGGCGGGTTCGAACGCGCTGCGGTGTTCGTCGGGCCCTCCGGCCATCCCGATCGGGGTGACGTTGACCAGGATCGGCGCGGTCAGCGTGCCGACCTCGGGTGCGTAGTCGTAGCCGAGGGCCTCGGCCAGTGCGCCCCCGGTTTCGGTGTTGCGGGCGACGACGGTTCCCTTGCGAAAGCCTTTGTCGCGCAGGGCCGCCCCGACCGCCTTGGCCATGCCGCCACTGCCCTGAAGCAGCACCCCGTCGGCCGGGTCCAACCGCTCGATGAGTGCTTGCACGGCCAGGTAGTCGGTGTTGGAGGCGACCAGCCGGCCGCCGGGCACCGACAGGTCGTTGACGATGGTGTTGACCGCATCGATCGCCATGGCCGACGGTTCGATCTCGTCGACGAGAGCCATGACGTCCTTCTTGAACGGCATCGACACCGAACAGCCGCGGATACCCAGGGCCCGCACGCCCCCGATCGCCGCAGCGATGTCGGTTGTGGTGAAAGCCTTGTAGAGATAGTCGAGGCCGAGTTCGTCGTAGAGATAGTTGTGGAACCGGGTGCCGATATTGCTGGGCCGTGCGGCCAGAGAGATGCAGACCCGCGTGTCCTTGTTCAATGGCGGCCTCCGGCCACCGGCACTCATCGGTGGCCTCACTGGCTCACCGCCCGGATCACCTGACGGGTAACGTCTTTGATCTTCGCGACCAGCTCGGGGTCCAGGCTCAGCGTGGCGACGGCGGGCACCGGAACGTCGGTGAGTACCACCCCCAGATCCTCACGCTCCCACACTGCGCCGAGGCGGTCCAGGATGCGCCGCATGGCGTAGTTGTCACTCAGCACGCGTGCGGTAAAGCGTTGAATCCCAAGGTAGTCCGCCGAGACCACCAGGGCGTCCATCAGGAACGTGCCGATACCGCGGCCCTGATAGTCGTCACCGACGGTGAACGCCACCTCCGCGGTCGTCGCATCGTGCCCCTCGCGCACCACGCGAGCATCGGCGACAACCGGCCCAAGGGCGCCCTCGGTCATCACCCAGACGAAATGATCTGCGTAGTCGACCTCGAACAGGTACTCCAGCAGCGCCTTGGTCGGCTTGCGCACGGATTGGAAACGCCGGTAGAGGGTTTCGCTGGAGAACTCGACGGGCCCGTTGAGGGTCCGCTCCACGTCGCCGGGCAGCACCGGCCGCAGGTAGAACCAGTCGCCGGTGCGCACCTGTACCGGGATGGGCGTGATGAAGCCGGCCAACCGCTGGCGGGCGATGCGCACCAGACGGTCGAACATCCCGGGCAGGTGCAGGATGAACTCTAACGCCTCACGGTCACCGACCCAGCCCGTCACCGGTTCGAGGGCCGTCACCGTGGCGGTGCGTGAAGCGTCGCGCAGCAGGGCGATCTCCCCGATGATCAGACCGGGATCCAGCTCCGCGACGACGGCCTGGCCATCAGGCCCCTCATGAACCACCCTGGTCCGCCCGGAGGCGATCAGCATGAACGTCAGGGCCGGATCACCCTGTCGGATCAGCACGTGCCCGGCCGGGACCGACATGGGCCGCAGCAGGGAGGTCAACGGCACCAGCACGGACGGCCGGCATCCGGCGAAGAATTCCAGTGCCGCCAGGTCGTCGGCACTGATCTCGGTCAGATCGGCCACAGACCCAGGCTACGGCGCCGCCGCGGGCTCGGTCAGGGCTTGGCGAATCCAGCCTTGGCCAGCGCTTTTTGGCCGGCCTCGCCGGTCACCAGGTCGACGAAACGGTGCGCCAGCTCGGTGTGCTCGGCGTCCTTGAGCACCGCGATCGGGTAGGTGTTGACGGCTTGGGCCGCTTCGGGAAAGGCCACGCTGGTGACCTTGTCCCCGGCTCCGGCGGCGTCGGTGACGTAGACCAGGCCGGCGTCGGCCTGTCCGCTGGTCACCTTGCCCAGGACGTCGGTGACCGAGGTCTCCTCGCTCACCGGGGACAGTGTGACCCCGGTGGCCTTCTCGACCTTTTCGGTGGCACCGCCACAGGGGACCGGCGGGGCACACACCACGACGCTGGTCCCCGGCTTGGCCAGATCAGCGAAAGACTTGATGCCCTTGGGGTTTCCCGGCGCGACGGCAATGGTCAGGGTATTGGTGGCGAAGTTGACCGGGCTCCCTTCGACCAGGCTCGCAGACACCGCCTTGTCCATGTTCCGGGTATCGGCCGAGGCGAACACGTCGGCGTCGGCACCCTGAGTGAGCTGGGTGACCAGGTCTGAGGAGCCCGCGAACGAGAACTCCACCGTGCTGCCCGGGTTGTCGGTCTTGAACTGCTCGCCGATCTCGGAGAACGCCGATTTCAACGAGGCCGCGGCGAACACCGTGATCGAGCCGCCCTCGGCAGCGCTCGAGGGCTCCGAAGCTTTCTCGGCCGAGGTGCAGCCGCCGATCAGGGCGGTGGCAGCGAATGCGCTGACGGCCAGGGCGCACGTCCGGGCTCGGGTCACGACTGTCCTTTCGGGGTTTCCACGATGACGGTGGTGGCTTTGACCACGGCGACCGCGATGCTGCCGGGGGCGAGGCCGAGTTCACGGACCGATTGACTGCTCATCAGCGACACCACGGTGAACGGGCCGCACTGCATCTCCACCTGGGCCATCACCTCGTCGGCGATGACATTGGTGACCAGCCCGGCGAACCGGTTGCGGGCCGAGCTGCCGATGCCGAGCGGATCCTTGGGCGCCGCAGCGGCGTTGGCGCGCGCGAACGCCGCGAGTGCGGCCCCGTCGATCACCTTGCGCCCGGACCCGTCGAGATGGGCCGGCAGCGACCCGTCGTCGATCCAGCGCCGCACGCTGTCGTCACTGACCCCGAGCAATTCGGCCGCCTCGCGGACCCGGATGTCTGGCACCGCGACAGCGTATCGGCCGAATATCTGACCAACAACCGCAAATACGCCGAAATAGCCGGTTTTGAACCGTAAGTGCGGTCTTGACCGCCTAGGTTCCCGGCTGCTAAGCAGGTGCTCAGCATTTCGACGACGAAGGGAACCATATGGCACTGCAGACGGTTTTGGAAGAGCTTCGCAACCGCCCCGGCACGGGCGAGACCATTCCGGTCATCGACCCCGCAACCGAGGAGCAGATCACCGAGTTCCGCGACTGCGGGGCGGACGCGGTCAACGAGGCCGTCGCCGCCGCGAAGGCCGCGTACCAGTCCGGGGTGTGGACCGACATCCCGGCCCGCCAGCGCGCCAAGGCGCTGTGGAAGCTGGGCGATCTGATCGACGAGCATGCCAAGGCATTCGCCGAACTGGAGTCGTTGGACGCGGGGATGCCCCCGATGCAGGCAGAGATGATCGTCTCCACCTGCGCGGAGTTCTTCCGGTACTACGCGGGCTGGTGTACCAAACTCAACGGCAGCAGCTACCAGGTCCAGATGGAGGGCGGCGTCAACAGCAACTACTCCAATCTGCACGCCTACACCACCAAGGAGCCGTACGGCGTCGTCGGCCTGATCTACCCGTGGAACGGCCCGCTGTTCAACGCCTGCGCCAAGATCGCTCCGGCCCTGGCCGCCGGCTGCTCCAGTGTCGTGAAGCCCGCCGAAGAGACCCCCTTGTCGGCGGTACTGCTGGAACGGCTCATCGGTGAGGCCGGCATCCCGGACGGCGTGGCAAACTTCGTCATCGGCTACGGCGCCACCGCGGGTGCCGCGATCACCGCGCACCCCGACGTGGAGAAGGTCGCCTTCACCGGCTCGACCGAGGTCGGCAAGCAGATCATGCGGGACTCGGCGGACAACCTGAAGAAGGTGACCCTTGAGCTGGGCGGCAAGTCCCCGGTGTTGATCTACGAGGATGCCGACCTCGACATGGCCATCATGATGGCCTCGATGGGCATCTTCGTGCACTCAGGACAGGGCTGTGTGTGCGGATCACGAATCTTTGTGCAGCGCAGTGTCTATGAACGCGTGGTGCAGGGCATCGCGATGATCGGAGACAACCTGGTGCTGGGCGGCCCGAAAGACGAGGGCGCCATGATCAGCCCGCTGGTCAGCCAGAAGCAACTCGATCGCGTGCTGGGCTACATCGATCAGGGCAAGCGCGACGGCGCCGAAATCGTCTCCGGTGGCTACCGATTGGACCGTAAGGGCTACTTCGTCAAGCCCACCGTCGTCACCAACGTCGACCCGGCCACCAGCCGTCTGTACAAGGAGGAGATCTTCGGTCCGGTCGTCACCATCCTGCCGTTCGACGACGACGACGAGGCCGTCGCGATGGCCAACGACACCAGCTACGGACTGGCCGCCACCGTCTGGACCACCAACCTGGCCCGCGCGCACAGCCTCGGCAAGCGTCTGCAGGCCGGCATGGTCGGGCTGAACTGCCAGTTGACCTTCGACCACAACGTGCCGTTCGGCGGCTACAAGCAGTCGGGCGTCGGCAAGGAGTTCGGTTACGAAGGCATCGACGCTTACCTCAAGACCAAGTCGATCTGGGCGCAGCTGTAGCCGAACGCCCTTCGGTCACAAGGGGAATTGGATGGCGGCGAGCTCGAGGGCCTTGCCCTCGAGCCGCTGCCCCAGATAGATCTCGGCCTGCATGAGGCGCTCGCAGTGCCATCGGATGTCCTCGGCATGCTCCCGGGACGCCGTGTAGCGCACAGCCATGGTGGACACGTCGATGCGGCGGCTGTCGCGGACCTTGAGGTCCTCCGACACCCGGAAGCCCTCCTCCTCGGCGGCCGCGATCGCCTCCAGCACCTGCCCCACGGCCAGCCGGATGTCCCGGCAGCCGTTCTCGGCTATTTCCGAGGCTTCCCGCTGGATGTCCCCCTGCTTGCGGACCACGACAGCGTCGGCACTGACCTGCTCACCCGCGACCTCGCCCGCGGTACCGGACCACTCCGCCCCACCCGGCGCGTGAACGTTCTGACGGTGCCACTCGAACAGTTCTTCCGACTCGGCGGCCAACTGGCGCCAGCGCGCGGCGGCATCTGCGAGATACGTTGTGTCCCAGGCTTCTAACTGAGAACGGGTCAGTGCTTCACCAGACTGACCCGCGACGGGCAGATCATTCACATCAACTCCGCCAGGCCCCCGGCGGGTTGTTCATCAGCCGCGGCGTATTGCAGCGCGGCGGCAGACAGGTGCCCCGCCTGCGCGCTGACGCGCCCCGCCTGGCAGGTTCGCGCGGTGCTCACCGCGTCGTCCATCGCCGAGACCCCGGTACTACTCGGGTAGCCCCCGGCATCGGGACGGGCACGCGACACCCCCAATTCGGCAGCGATCATCTCGCTGCTAGTGGCCCCCGCCCGCAGCGCCCCCGGGTCCACTCTCAGATCGTTTGCCATAGCAATCCCCCAACTGGCCAATCTGCTCCCCGAGGCTAACCGAATCGGCTGGGTTGAGCCCAGGGGCTGAGCAAGTATGCCATTGCGAACTGGCGTCGACCAAGCGTGGGGTGGCCGCCTGTTGTCCACCAAACGGCCATCAACCGGCCATCGTCAAGCCTCCACTGACACTGAGGACTTGGCCAGTAATGAAGCTGGCATCGTCGGAGGCGAAGAAGAGCACAGCCTTGGCGACCTCCTCCGGTTTGGCGAGCCGACGGAACGGGATGGCCCGGATCAGCCCGTCCCGAACCTTGTCCGGAAGCGAATGGAACAGCGGGGTGTCCGTCGGTCCAGGGCAAACACAGTTGACGGTGATCTGATGACGGGCCATCTCGCGCGCGAGAGACTTGGTGAAGGCGATCAACCCACCCTTCGTGCCGGCGTACACCGTCTCCCCCAGACTGCCCACCCGGCCTGCATCACTGGCAATGTTGACGATCTTTGCCGTGCCTCCCTCGGCGAGGATGATTTCGAGGAAGGCATGGGTGAGCCGAACGGGTCCGAGAAAGTTCACCGCGACCAGCCCCTGCCACAGCGTGTCGTCGTTGGACATGAACGGCTCGACCCGGTCGAAACCCGCGGCGTTGACGATCACGGCGGGCGGGCCGTGCACGGCGACGACGTCGTCGCGCAGTGTGCCCACCGCCGCCGGGTCGCCCAGATCAACCACATGCGCGGTGGCGTCCGAGCAGAGCCGGACCGTCTCGACGAGACCCCCTTCGTCGCGGTCGACCGCAGCGACGGTGGCCCCGGCCTGAGCCAGCGCCACCGCGATGGCTCGGCCGATCCCCGATGCCGCACCCGTGACGACGGCGACTTTGTTGTCGAAACGCATTGCCCGACCTCCCGATCTGCGGTGGTGTTGACGCTGGTGCCACTATCGGCCGCTCGGGGCAGAAAATCAACCGTACGGTCGAGAATTGACTTATCTGGTCGAAAAACCGTAACTTCGGTTGAACAGAGCACGTGGAAGCCGTGCATGCACACAGGAGGACAGCCACCCATGGATTTCTCTGACTACCAACAGTTGACGGTGACCCGCCGCGACAACGGCGTCCTGCTGATCACGCTGAACCGACCGGAGAAATACAACGCCGCCGATGAGGGCATGCACACCGAGTTGGCCAACATCTGGAAAGACGTGGCGGCCGATCCGCAGACCCGGGTCGCGGTGATCACCGGCGCCGGCAAGGCCTTCAGCGCGGGCGGCGACCTGGCCATGGTCGAGCGGATGGCCGGCGACTACGACCGGGTGTCACACATGCTCGGCGAGATGAGCGATCTGGTCTACAACATGATCAACTGCGACAAGCCGATCGTGTCCGCGATCAACGGGGTCGCCGTCGGTGCCGGCGTGGTGGCCGCCCTGCTGGCCGACGTCGCGATCATCGCCGAAGACGCCCGGATCGGCGACGGGCACGTCAAGCTCGGTGTGGCCGCCGGCGACCATGCCGCCATCATCTGGCCGCTGCTGGCCGGGACGGCGAAGGCGAAGTACTACCTGATGACCGGCGAGATGATCGGCGGCATCGAGGCCGAGCGGATCGGCATGGTCGCCAAAGCCCTTCCGCGGGAGCAGGTTCTCGACGAGGCGCTGCGGATCGCCGACAATCTGGCCACCGGCGCCCAACAGGCCATCCGGCTGACCAAGCGGGCCCTCAACAACTGGTTACGCAATGCCGGCCCGATCTTCGACCAGTCCGCGGCCTACGAGATGCTGACCTTCCTCGGACCGGACGTGGTCGAGGGCTACACCGCCCTGCGGGAAAAGCGTGCGCCGCGTTTCCCGTCGGCTCAGTAGAAAAGGCACAGGGCACGGTCGACGATCGCGGCACGCAGCTCCGCACGGTCGTCGTCGTGCATCCCCGGACCGATCCACACTGAAGACTGGTTCAGGACGCCGTGCAGGCACTGCAAGGCGACATTGACGTCGGGACAGGTGAATTCACCGCCGGCCACACCGTGTTCCACGACCCGGCGGAACACCGCGTCGTGGCGGCGCCGCATGTCCTTCATCGGCTCGTCGAAAACCTCCGGCCAGCCCCGCGGCCAGGTGAACACCGCGGCCACCTCGGGGGCGGTCTCGGTGAGGATGCGGATCTGCTCATCGATCAGGGCCGCCAGATGCTCGCGGGCGCCGACATCGCCGATGGCGTCCTCACGGGCGCCGAGCCGCTGCAGAACTTCCTGGGTCAGGGTCTCCAGCGCGGCGGCAACCAGCGCGTCCTTGGACGAAAAGTAGTGGTAGAGGGTGGCCTTGGCGATGTCGGTCTGCTCGGCGACATCCTCCAGGCTCATGCCCTGGTAGCCGGATTCGGTCAGGATCCCGGTGGCCGTCTTGACGATCTCGGCCTTGCGTCGGTCACGACGGCGCGCCACCCGACTGGAGCCCGCGGGCTGATCCTCCACGCGCCCATCCTAACCAGGCCCGGTCGACTATTCGACCATGTGGACGAATCACACCGATGCCGCACCGATCACCGAGAGCAACTGCAGTTTCTCGTAGCTCTCGCTGCCCGGTGCGGCGGTGTAGACCAGGAGCGAATGGGACTGGTCGGGGTCCAGCAGGATCTGGCAGTTGAGTTCCAGATTCCCGACCTCAGAGTGCTGATAGCGCTTGATCTCCCGCGGCCTGATGCCGACCTCGTGCTGGTCCCACAGGATTCTGAACTCCTCGCTCTCGGCGGTGAGAAGGTCGGCGAATCGGGCGGCCTTGGAACCCGGGCCTCGCAGCGCCAGCACTCCCCGAAGGCCGGAAACGTACATCCGCGAGTAGAACCCGTGGTCTTCGGGTGGGTAGATGTCACGCACCGCCGGATCGGTGAACCAGCGATACCCGATGCTGCGAGACGGCCCGGTGTACCGGCAGAGGTCGCCGGCAAGGGCGACGCCGAGCGGAGTCTGGCGCAGGGTCTCCCCCAACTCGGTGACGATCTCAGCCGGGGTGTCGGTGAGCCTGTCGAAGATTCGCAGCATCCCGGGGCTGATGTGGTCACTGCTCGACCCACGCACCGGCGGTTGATGTCCGGCAAGACGGAACAGGTGGTCACGCTCGTCGAGAGACAAATGCAGCCCTTGTGCGATCGAGGCGATCATCTGCTCCGAGGGCTGCGGGCCGCGTTCGCGCTCCAGGCGCGAGTAGTAGTCGGCCGACATGTGGCACAGCGCGGCGACTTCCTCGCGACGCAGCCCGCTCGTTCGGCGGCGTTGCCCGCGCGGAAGCCCGACGTCCTCGGGCTGTAGGGCCCCGCGACGGCGAACGAGGAATTCCGCCAGCCCGGCTCGATCGATCATGTCGGCCATTTTCTCCCGGACCGGACCGCTCAGCCACGGATCGTCAGACCGTGGATACGGCTGGGCCCGGTGGGCAATCTCGAGCACATGCCAACCGACTATGACATCACGATCGAGGACCTGTCCGGTAAGCGTGCGGTGGTGACCGGCGCGAGCGACGGCATCGGCCTGGGGATCGCGGCAAGGCTCGCCGGCGCAGGCGCCGACGTGGTCATGCCGGTCCGAAACCCGCGCAAGGGCGAGGCAGCCGTCGCCAAGATCCGCAAACAGCATCCGCACGCGAAGCTGACGCTGGAAGTGCTCGACCTGTCCTCGCTGGCTTCGGTGGCAGCGCTCGGTCAGAAACTGTGCGCCGAGGGCGCACCGATCCACGTACTCGTCAACAACGCCGGGGTGATGACCCCGCCTGACCGGCAGACCACCGCTGACGAATTCGAGCTGCAGTTCGGCACGAACCACCTCGGCCACTTTGCGCTCACCGCCCATCTGCTGCCCCTACTCAAGGCCGGTCGCGCACGGGTGACGTCTCAGACCAGCGTCGCCGCCCGCACCGGCGCCATCAACTGGAACGACCTGAACTGGGCACACAGCTACGACGGCATGGCCGCCTACCGGCAGTCCAAGATCGCGCTCGGGCTGTTCGGACTTGAGCTCAGCCGTCGCAGCCTGGCCGCGGGGTGGGGCATCACCAGCAATGTCTCACACCCCGGCGTCGCTCCCACCAGCCTGCTGGCGGCACGGCCCGAAGTCGGACGGGCCAACGACACCGTCGGCGTGCGCCTCATCCGCTGGTTCTCAGCCCGAGGTCTGATCGTGGGGACCGTGGACAGCGCCCAACTGCCTGCGCTCATGGCCGCGGCGTCGGCCCACGCCATGGACGGCGCGTTCTACGGCCCGCAGTGGCCGGGGCACGTCGGCGGGCCTCCCGGAGAACAGAAACTCTGGAAACCGCTGCGCGACAACGATGCCGCGTCCCGGCTATGGACGGTGTCGGAGGAACTCACCGATGTCACTTTCGCGTAGGGCTAGACGCACTCCAACTGGCCATGATGCTCAGCGCCTGTGCGGACGGTGAATTCGGTTCCGCGGTGTAACCGACGAGGGATAACCCCGGTGCCGCCGCTAATTCGAAAACGTTGTAGGTGAGCGTGAGATCACCGAACTCAGGGTGTCCGAATTTCTTGACGCCATGCCGGTGGGCGGTCACATTGTGGGCGGCCCAGCGGGTGCGGAACTCGACGCTCTGGGTGGCGAGCTCCCCGACGATCTGCGTGATGGCCGCGGAGTGTGGATCCCGGGCTGCCTCGGCCTGCAGCAGGCCGACCGCTTCGTCGGCAGTGCGCTCCCATTCTGGAAACACCTGTGCAGCAGCAGAATCGAAGAAGATGAACCTGGCAAAGTTGGGCCGCCCGAGCGCCCTGTCGTACAGGGGTGAGTACAGCAGTCGCCCCAGTGGGTTCGCGGCCAGGATGTCGAGGTTCCCGTCGAGAACGATCGCCGGGGAACCGGCCATACCATCCATCAAGGCCTGAACGCCCTCGGGCAGCTTCTTGACCGCCGCGCGCTTGTTCCGCGTCGATGTGCGCGTGCCGGCCCCGGCTCGCACGAGGTCGAAGAAGTGAACCGTCTCGTCGTCGGAGAGCCGCAAAGCCCTGCTGATCGCCTGCAGCACCTCGTCAGAGACACCGGCGACGTTGCCGCGCTCGATCTGCGTGTAGTACTCGGTGCTCACGCCGGCCAGCTGCGCGGCCTCCTCGCGCCGCAGGCCAGGCACCCGGCGTCGCACGCCAGGGGCCAACCCGACCTGCTCCGGGGTGATCTTCGCGCGACGGGTCATCAGAAACTCCCTGATGTCCTTCGCGATGTCCATGCCCTCACAGTAGGGAAAGACCGCGCCCGTAGGCAGGGGTTGCCGGTACCCCCTATAAGCGGGGTCTCCCCTACCCCAACAGCAAGCTCGTAGCGTCGGCATATCGCCAGATTCATCTAACAGAGAGAGGGCAGTGAGATGACCGACAACGCCGCACAGGAAGCATTCGACGGATTCGTCGAGTTGTGGACCACAGGTACGACGGCGGGCCGTCGCGCACCCGTGTTGCGCCGCCCCGACGAGGTGGGCCTGCAGTACGAAGACGTGACGTTTCCGTCGATGGATGGTGTGCCGCTTGAGGGCTGGTTCATCCCTGCGGATTCGGACCGGCTGATCATCCACAACCACTTCCTGCCCGGAAATCGGTACGGCTACCCGGGTCACCTACCCGAGTTCAGCGGCCTGGGCGGTTTCG
This sequence comes from Mycobacterium sp. 48b, assembly GCF_048282725.1. Lineage (NCBI taxonomy): Bacteria > Bacillati > Actinomycetota > Actinomycetes > Mycobacteriales > Mycobacteriaceae > Mycobacterium > Mycobacterium sp. 48b. Next base: position 2,051,750 of record NZ_JBLVUL010000001.1, on the reverse strand, counting down.
AGGTGAGCTTCTTGCCGGAGTACAAGGCCCTGCACGACGCGGGCTACAACGTCCTGGCCTACGACATCCGCAACCATGGGATGAGCGGGCAGGGCAACGGCGGCATCGCTGGTATCGGGTTGACCGAGTACCGCGATGTAATCGGATCGTTGCGCTACGCCGCAGCCAGGCCCGATACGAAGGGCATGAAGAAGATGCTGCTGTCGGTGTGCCTTGGTGCGGATTCCACCGCCGTCGCGTGGTCGAAGCACCCCGAAGAGTTCTCCGAGATTCAAGCCATGGTCATGCTGCAACCCGTGTCCGGCAACTACATCGTCGAGGAGTTCGTCAAGGGCATCGGGATGGAGGACGGCTACGCCAAGTTCGACAAGGCCGTCCACGAACGCACCGGGTTCCACCTGTCCGAGCAGTCACCTCTGGAGCACGTGAAGGCCGTGACGGTGCCGACGCTGGTGGCCCAGGTTCACGACGACGTCATGACGCGACCGCAGGACGTACAGGACATCTTCGACGCCATCCCCGTCGAGGAGAAGGCCCTGCATTGGATCACCGGAACCGACCGTCGATTCGACGGTTACAACTACTTCGGAGTGCACCCGGAGGTTCCGATCGAATGGTTCGACAAGCACGTCAAGTGATCCCGTCGGGCACTACGCCGGGGGAATCCGGGCACGGGCCACCTGCGCGGCGCCATTGCCTGTGATCAGCCAGAGCGTGGCGAGTTGGGCGATGAAATCGTCGAGGGACAGGTCGACGCCGGCGTTGACGTATTCCAGGATGGCGTCGGCCGTCCCGCCGACGATGAATGCCGGTGCCACCTTCGCCAACGGATCTGCCTCAAGCTCGACGCCGTGCACGGTGCGGCCGTGGTCAATGAGCACGTCGGTGAGCCGGCGCATGACCGTCGTGCGGTGCGCATCGAGTTCGGGCGACGCCGCGACACCCCCGAGTAGGACACGGGCGCGACGCGGGTCGTCCACGAGTGTCCGTACCGCGGCCGTCACGCTCGCCATGGCCTGGACCTCCAGTGGCTGCTCCGCGGCCGCGTCCGCGGCGGCCACCGTGGCGCTGCGTACCTCGTCGGCGATGTCGTCGACGACCGCAGCCGACAAGCCGTCGATATCGGTGAAGCTCTCGTAGAAGTACCGCTTGTTGAGACTGGCTGCGGCACAGATCTTCTCGACTGTCACGCCCCGCCACTCGTTGCGCGCCATCAGGTCCATCGCTGCATCCACCAGCCGCCCGCGCCGTTGCCGGCGGCGAACGTCAGCCGATTGGCCGCCATAGGCGCGATTGGTCGTTGACACCACTCCCACATTCTGGCACGGTTCAGTACCAGATATTAGGCACGATTCCGTACCAGATATTCGAGAGAGGCGCACATGGCCACCGCAGAAACAAGAGCGCATGACACCAGCCGCACACCGGACACCACCAACGGGTCGGTGTTGTGCGATTTGCGCGAGTTATCGCTGACCTCACCTGCCCTGGCAGCCCGCCAGGGCTGGGACTACCTCCAGGACCTCGGCAAGACCGGGCGCCGCGACCAGCTCGCCACACTTTTCGAACGCGGGCAGACACCCGAAGGACCCCACGGGGCGCTGGAAGGGCTGATCGTCGGCAACCTATTCGGCATCCCCGAGGCCTATCTGGCCAATCCGCTGTTGAAGATCGACCCGACCTGGCGCGGAAAGACCTTCGACACCGACACCGGCTTCAACCGTCTCGCCCCGCTGGCCAAGTACGCGATGCGTGTCATCGCACCCCTCTATCGCGGCCTGCGCCGGGCCGGATCCGAGATGGTGGGGTTCGAATTCACTCACCGCATCGACACCGCCGCGATCCCGCCGTACATCAAAGTGCGGGCACTGGACTACAGCCCGGCGGAGTTTCGAAACCCGAGCGTTCGCACGTTCCCGATCAAACGGACCCGCGACGAAATCGTGGAGCTGCTGCCCGGCCTCTATCTCGGGCGGGCTCTGCTGAAAATGCACAGCGGCGAAATCCGGCTCATCGCGTATTTCGCATTGCGAGACTTCACGGACGAAAGCGCCAGTCGATGATCGATCTCGCCGGAGCCGTCGCATGCGTCACCGGGGGCGCGCGCGGCATCGGTCGCGCCACCGCGGTGGCTCTGGTCGAGCGGGGCGCGAGGGTCTTGATAGGTGACGTCGACGCCGACGCAGCCACCCGCACTGCAAATGAGATCGGGGCCAACGCCACTCATCTCGACGTCACGGACGCTGCGAGTGTGGCGGCGTTTCACAGCGCTGCCCGTGCTGACGGACCGGTGGCGATGTTGGTGAACAACGCCGGCATCCAGCACATGGGTCCGTTCGTCGAACAGGACCTGCTCGCCTACCACCGCGAGATCGCGGTCAATCTGACCGGCGTCGTCAACGGCATGCACGAATTCCTTCCCGGCATGCTCGAGCGCGATCACGGCCACATCGTGAATGTCGCATCGATGGCAGCCAAGGTGACGACTCCTGGAATGTCGGTCTACTGCGCGACGAAGTATGCGGTGGCGGCATTGTCGCGGGCCGTCCGCGCCGAAATCGCCCACACCGACGTCACCGTCACTACGGTCATGCCTACGGCAGTCCACACCGACTTGACAGCAGGAGTCACGCTCGATCTTCTTCCCACCCGACAACCCGAGCAGATCGGAACCGTCATCGCCGACAGTGCACGAAGCCCCGGACGCGAAGTCACCGTCCCGAAATGGTTGTCGCCGTTCGGGTTGCTGGAGGAGGCCACGCCCGAGCCGGTGATGCAACTGTTCAAACGACTCGCCACCCGAAACGAGCCACCGGGGCATTTCGACGCGGACCGTCGCCGCGACTACCTGAACCGAATCAACCGATGACGATCTTGGCCAGCTGTCTCTCCTCACCGGTCAACAAGCACCGTCTCCAAACCTTGGGTGCGGCCGTCACCTCCAGATTCCCGAGCGGCGAGCGCCCTCTGGCCACGCCACCACCAGGGTCGAATCTCAAGCCCGTGATGGGCAACTACGGCTTCCCGTTCCTCGGCCACGTGTTGAGCTCGCTGGCCGATCCCCTCGCTTTCGCCCGGGACCGCTACGAGCGCTACGGACCGGTTTCCTGGGCCGGCGGCGTCGGTTTCCGCGTCGTCGGCCTCATGGGCCCCGACGCCTTGGAAACCGCGTGGGTCAACCGGGACAAGGTGTTCTCCAGCACCCGCGGTTGGGCACCGGTCATCGGACCGTTCTTTCACCGCGGAATGATGTTGCTCGACTTCGAGGAACATCGTGACCACCGCCGCATCATTCAGCAGGCATTCACCCGCAGCGCATTGGACGGTTACCTGGACCTGATGCGACCGAGTGTCGATCGCACCCTCCGCAATTGGCCTTCGTCACGGCGTTTTCCGTTCTACCCGTCCATCAAGCATCTGCTGCTCGAACAAGCCGCGGAGGTATTCGTCGGCACCCACCTCGGCCCCGAATCCGACCAACTGTCGGAGGACTTCGGCGCCACCGTCCGCGGCGGTCAGGCCCTACTGCGGGCGGATGTACCAGGCGGTGTGTGGGCCAAGGGGTTACGCGCCCGCGAACGGCTCGAGCGTTACTTCGCCGACCAGGTTCCCGATCGTCAGCGTGGCGACGGCATCGACCTGTTCTCGATGTTGTGCCGCAGCGAGGACGAGGACGGTGCCCGATTCACCGCAGCCGACATCGTGAACCACATGATCTTCCTGCTGATGGCCGCACACGACACCACCGCCATCGCGCTGTCGATGCTCACCTACGAGCTGGGCCGAAACCGCAACTGGCAGGACGCGCTCCGCGATGAAGCGCTCAGCCTGCCCAACGACGCACCCACCGTTCTGGACCTGGACGCCTACCCGCTGCTCGACGCCGCCTTCAAGGAGATCCTGCGGATGTACGCGCCTGCAGGCGCGCTGTTCCGCCAAACCATCCGTGACACCGAGATCCTCGGGCACTTCATCCCACGCAAGACCCAGGTGGCCATCAATGTCTATGCCTCCATGCGGCTTTCCGACTGGTGGCCAGATCCGGACACGTTCAATCCGGAACGGTTCGTGCACAACACCGAGTCCCGCGCCGCGGTGAGCCGCTATGTGTTCGCTCCGTTCGGCGGCGGAGCACACAAGTGCATCGGCCAGCAGTTCGCCGATATGACGGTCAAGACCACCATGCATCAGATGCTGCGCCGGTTCGAGTGGAGCGTCCCAGACGACTATTGCCCTCAGCTGACCTGGGGCACCGGGCCGATGCCGGCCGACGACCTTCCGATCGACCTGAGGGCACGCGTCCGGAGTTAGCGCTCTTGTCCAGGAATCGACAGTGTCGCCAACCTCGGATAGAGGATTGCCGGGCCCAGCCATCGAGCAACGAAGCGACGCAATGCGACTCCCTTGCGCGGCACTTGTCCAGGATCAGTGAGCATGGATTGCACCGTGCGCAAAGTCATCTCGGCAAGCTCACGGAGAGCGGCTGCGTCAAAACCGTGAAGCTGCCAATCGACATCGAGGCGATGAAAGACGGACAAGCAGAACGCCAGTGCCGTGTCGGAGGTCAGCGAGACGACGGCTTCGCCGTCGTCTCGCTGGGTCAGTAATCTCTCCAGCTGTGGGTCACCGGAGAGGCCTTCGACTCCGAATGCAACGCTTTCGACCAGCGCAGTGACCGGGTCGTTGAGCCCGCCGACGTGATCTGCGAGCTGGTCGATGAATCCGTTGACAGCACGCATGGCGCTGGCGATGAGCAGCGCGTCGGCATTGGGAAAGTAGCGGTACACCGTCTGGCGGGTGACTCCGAGCCTGCGGGCCACGTCGGCAAGGCGAATCGCCGCCCCGCGCTCGGCGATCTCCTCATCTACCGCAGTCAGGATGCGCGAAATAGCTTCCTCGTCCGATGCGGGCGTCGAACCCGCCCAGCCACGACTACGCATCCGCCGTCACGAGGCTTTCACTGGTGAACTCAACCGGAAGAGTTGTCGGACCGGTCATTCCGAGCAGGGATTTCCACGGGGCCGGACCGACGACCTGCGGGGCAGGAAGGCGGCGGGTGAGGACGGTGAGCGCTTCCGCCAGTTCCCGACGTGCGAGGTTCGCCCCGAGGCAGTAGTGCGCGCCACCGCCGAACGTCAGAATTGCGGGAACGTCCTTGCGCGTGATGTCGAAACGGTCAGCCTCGTCATAGATCGCTGGATCTCGGTTGGCTGCAAAGGTGTTCGCGAGTACAAAGGTGCCTGCCGGGAACAGGTAGCCACCGAACTCGACATCGTCGACGGCGGCTCGCGGCACGATGCAGGCCGCGGGCGAGTGGCGCATGGTCTCCTCGACCGCCTGCATCGCAAGCTCCGGATGATCGCGCAGCTTCGCCCATTGGTCTGGATGCTCGCAGAGCACCTGGACCGACGCCGCCAATTGGTTTCGCGTCGTATCCGTTCCCGCCATCAAGAAGCCGGCAACCAGCATGCGGAGTTCGTCGAGATTCAACCTGTCGCCGTCGCTTTCAGCGCGAATGAGCTCCGACAGGAGGTCATCGGTCAGATTGCCTCGGCGGGCGGCGACCATGCCGTCGACGTATGCGTCGAGTTCGCCCCATGCGCGCATGATCGACGACTCATCGAAGTTGGCGTCCGGCTGAAAGTTGAGGGCTTTGAAGACCTCCTCCGTCCAGTCCGCGAACAGTTGCCAATCCTCGCGAGGCGCACCGAGCAGCGCGCACATGATCGGGGTGGGGTAAGGACGCGCGATGTCGGTCACGACATCGCACCGCCCGGCGTCCACCACCCGGTCGATCAGCCCGTTCACCACCTCGTGGATGGTGCTCTGGAGACGTGATGTCGCGCGGGGCGTGAAGGCCTTGGAAACCAACTTGCGCAACCGAACATGTGGTGGCCCGTCCAGGCCCAGGAGGCTGCTCATCATCTTGTCGAACAACGGGCCCGATGTGATGCCCTGCGCAGCCAGGGTGATACCGGGCGGGAGGCGGAATCTGTTGTCGCGCAAAATGTCGCGAGCCAGTTCATAGGAAAGGATCTCCGGGCCCAGCGGCCCGATGGCGATCGGCGCGCGCGATTGCGCCAGTCGGACATCTTCGAGGATGTCGTGCGGAGTTGCAGCGAGGCCGTAGGTGAGCGTCGGGAGTCCAGCTTCGAAGACGTTGGGGGCGACACTGTTCACGTTCATCGGCATTTCCCGCCTTTCGTGAGGCTCTGCGTCGGACCTCAATGGACGTATTTAACCGAAGCGTATGACCATAGCTCCCACGTCGTCAATCAATTCCACGTATCACCTGGACTGTGCTGCATCCCCGAACTCAGGTCATACGCTCTTCCGGAATACGTCCGTTGGTGGCTGCAGCAGTCGCCATAGGGAGCCATCGCCAGCGGTCCGTACCGGCGCTCAGATAACAGAAATGGCAGATCAGTTGCCTGACCTGCCATTTGAGAGTGGAGCTAAGGGGAATCGAACCCCTGACCTTCTCGATGCGAACGAGACGCGCTACCAACTGCGCTATAGCCCCTGATACCGGAACGAAAGGCTACCAGCCGTCGGCCCGGAACCGGAAACCGGCCGGCCTACTGCCCGGAAGCCCGCGGTAGATCGTATTCGCGGGACATCGAGCCGTACGAGGCATACGCCAGGTGCTCGAAGATGGGATCCTCGTCGTCGATGTCCAGGACGACCGCACCGGGCCTGCGCAGCCGCGCGGGGACGACGTCGAGCTTGTGGTCGTCGGTGTTCTCCACGCCCAGCCGCGACCGTGCCATCCGTTGTGCACGACGACGCCGCAGCTGCTCCTCGATCCGCGTCTGACGACGCAGGTAGGCCAGGTACAGCACGGTCAATGTTCCTGCCCCGCCACACACCCACCAGGCCGACGGCGTCACCAGCAAGGCAGCACCCGCCGAGAACAGCAGCGTGGCGGCCAGCATCGCGAGCACGCGCTTGCGGAACCGGAACTTGCGGGCACTGATCTCCGCGGCCTTCTTGGACTCGAACCGGCGCTGCCGGGTCGCGCTCAAGGATGCGACGGGCGCGTCGGCCGCTTCCTCGTCCGCAGGCTCGTCCTCGGCCTCGGGTTCCAGGCCCGACGTGTCGGCGACGTACTCGTACTCGTCGTCGGCGAGATCCTCCGGATCCTCGTCCCCCGCAGGCTCCTCGGTCTCCTCGGTCTCCTCGAGATCGACTGGGATCCGCTCGGTTTGGGCCTCGGCCTCGGCGGACTCGAACTCCTCGACGGGCTCCTCGACGACAGCGACCGGCTCGGGCTCCGCTTCAGCGACGGGTTCGGGTTCGGCCTCAGCTTCGGGCTCGGTCTCGAACTCCAGCTCGAGCTCGGGTTCTGCCACGTCCTCGGACTCCGCAGCGGCCCCGGCGGCTTCGGCCATCGCACCGACCGGCAGCGCGCCGGAATCCTCGTCGACGATGTCGACGTCGAGGTAGTCGGGTTCGGGGCTCTCGACGCTCACGGCGGCCACCACGACGGTGCGCTGCACGGTGACCCGCACCTCGGCGGGCGCCTCGTCCTCGAGGTCTTCGTCGAGTTCCTCGTCGAGGTGGTCGGCGGTGGGCTGCCAGTCTGGATCGCTGTGATGCCCGGCGGCGGGGCCGCGTCGTAACCGTTGTGCGTTCCGGCCGCTGTTGAGCACTCGTGTCGCCAGGGCGACGTCGCTGGTACGACGCACCGAGTCGCGCTTGCTGATCAACATCGGAACCAACACGAAAAGCCAGAGAACGACTAGGGAAATCCACAGTAGTGACTGGGGGATGCTTGGCATGACGCCTGCTCCTTTCCCCTTCAGGCTAGGTCTGTGACCAGCGCATCCATGGATGGCGCGCCGACACAATTACACACCTGTAATTCGATCGATACAAGCACCAACAGTCACATGTGTCACATTGGTAACAGCTGGGGAGACCGGTTTCGCTGAGATTGCTTCCAGGGCTGTGGATCCGGCGAAATCACGACCGCAGGCGCGGTTTCGACGCGGCGCGCCGCATCCCGGATCCGCGCCGATTCAGCACCAACTGGCCCGGCCGGCCGAAACCAGGGCCTGGCTCGCCGAATGTTTGAGCTCTTCCAGCGTGACGGCGACCAGGAGGTGGTCCCGCCAGGCGCCGTCCACCTCGAGATAGCGGCGCAGCAGCCCCTCCTCGCGGAAGCCGACCCGCGCCAGCACGGCCCGGCTCGCGACGTTCTCCGGGCGCACCGTGGCCTCGACCCGGTGCAGTTGCACCCCGTTGAAGCAGTGGTCCAGGCCCAGTGCCAGCGCCCCGGTCGCCACCCCGCCGCCGGTCTTGTCGCTGGCCACCCAGTAGCCGATCCACGCCGATCGCAAGGCGCCGTGGGTGACATTGCCGATCGTGAGCTGGCCGGCGAACTGCCCGTCGAGCTCGATCACGTAGGGCAGCATCCGCCCGCGCCGGGCCTCGCTGCGCAGGCCCGAGCAGATCGCAGGCCACGACGAAACGGCATGGCGGACACGCCAATCCACGCCGCTCACCGGCTCCCACGGCTCCAGGTGGGCCTGGTCGGCCAACCGGATGCGGCTCCACACCGCGGCATCACGCAGCCGCACCGGACGTAGCCGCACCACACCGGCCCGCACCCGCAACGGTCCGATCGGACCGGGCCAACCCGGGTGAAAAGCGTTGGACCGGAACAGGCTCATCCGGGCAGTCGATTCGTCGCACCGTCATTCATCGAATGAAGTCTTATCAGCCGCGCTGGGCCAGGAATGCGACATCCACGGTTTCGCCGGTCCGAACCTCGTCGACCTCGCTCGGAATCACCACGAGACAGTTCGCCTCGGCCAGCGTGGCCAGCAGGTGGGTGGACGCTCCCGGCGCCCCGCCCAGGGCCTGCACCAGGTATTCGCCGGTGTCCTGATCGCGCATCAACTGCCCGCGCAGATATCCCGTGCGGCCGGCCACCGAGCTGATCGGCGCCAGCGTGCGGGCCTGGACCACGCGACGCATCGGCTGGCGCTTCCCCAGCGAGAGCCGGATGAGCGGGCGGACCATCACCTCGAACACCACCAGCGCGCTCACCGGGTTGGCCGGCAGCAGGAACACGGGTACGCGGTCGCGGCCGAGCTGACCGAAGCCCTGCACCGATCCGGGGTGCATGGCGATCCGGGCCACCTCCATCTCGCCGAGTTCGGCGAGCACGGTGCGCACCGATTCGGCGGCGGCTCCGCCCACGGCGCCTGCGATCACCACGATCTCGTTGCGATTGACTTGGCCCTCAACGGTTTCCCGCAGCTCCCGTGCGTCGGTGCTGATGATGCCGACGCGGTTGACCTCGGCACCGGCATCCCGGCCCGCCGCGGCCAGCGCATAGGAGTTCACGTCGTACACCTGCCCGGTGCCCGGGCTGCGGGATACGTCGACGAGCTCGCCGCCCACGCACATCACGGACAGCCTCGGCCTCGGGTGCACCAGCACCCGGTCCCGCCCGACGGCGGCCAGCAGTCCCACCTGGGCCGGGCCGATGATGGTGCCGGCGCGCACCGCGACGTCGCCGGGTTGCACGTCGTCACCGGTGCGCCGGACATAGGCGCCCGAACGCACACTGCGCAGGATCCGGACCCGGCTCTCGCCGCCGTCGGTCCACCGCAACGGCAGCACGGCGTCGGCCAGCGTCGGCATCGGCGCTCCGGTCTGCACCCGGGCGGCCTGCCGGGGCTGCAACCGGCTCGGGGTACGCGCCCCGGCTTCGATCGAGCCCATCACCGGCAGGCTGATCTCGCCTGCGCCGTCACCCACGGACAGCACGTCGACACTGCGCACCGCATAGCCGTCGATGGCGGCCTGATCGAATCCCGGCATCGGCCGTTCTGTGACGACCTCTTCGGCACACATCAGGCCCTGTGACTCGGCGATGGCCACTCGCACCGGTCGGGGGGCCACTGCGGCAGCGGCTACCCGAGCCTGCTGTTCCTCCACCGAACGCACAACACGCCTTCCTATCTACGGGCCGACGTGCGGGCCAGCTTGTTGCTAGCCCTCCTGTCCGGTCAGACCCAATCGTTCGACCAACCACCGCCGCAAGTCGGGGCCGTAGTCGTCACGTTCCAACGCAAAGTCAACCGCAGCCTTCAGGTAGCCGCCGGGATTTCCCAGGTCGTGTCGGGCTCCGCGGTGCACAACCACGTGTACCGGGTGGCCCTCGTCGATCAGCAGCGCGATGGCGTCAGTCAACTGGATCTCCCCGCCCACCCCGCGCGAAACGCGACGCAGCGCATCGAAGATCGCCCGGTCCAGAAGGTAGCGGCCTGCGGCCGCATACGGGGACGGCGCATCGTCGGGCTTGGGCTTTTCCACCATGCCCTTGACCCGCAGCACGTTCGGGTTGGCGGCGTCGGGCACGGTCTCGACGTCGAAGACGCCGTATGCGCTGATCTCGTCACCGGGCACCTCGATGGCGCACAACACGGAACCGCCGCGCTTGGCCCGCACCTTGGACATGGTCTCCAGCACGCCGGTCGGCAGCACCAGGTCATCGGGCAGCAGGACGGCGATCGCGTCCTCGTCGGGGGCCAGCGCGGCCTCGACGCAGCTGACGGCATGCCCGAGGCCCAGCGGCTCGGCCTGCACCACGGACTCGACCTTGATCAGCGCGGGCGCGCGCCGGACCTTTTCCAGCATCGTCTTCTTGCCGCGCGCCTCGAGCGTGCCCTCCAGCACCAGGTCCTCGACGAAGTGCGCGACGACGCCGTCTTTGCCCTCGGAGGTGATGATGATCAGTCGCTCGGCGCCGGCCTCGGCCGCCTCGGCCGCCACCAGCTCGATGCCCGGGGTGTCGACCACCGGCAGCAATTCCTTGGGGACCGTCTTGGTGGCCGGAAGGAATCGCGTACCCAGACCGGCCGCCGGGACCACGGCCGTGTAGGGAATCGGCACCTCAGGCGCCTTGTGAGACGTGCTCATCGTTCACACACTAACGTCCGTTCTGAAATGGTGGAGGGCGTGACCCCGCCGACGAAGACCGAGTTGCGAACCGGCGTTCTCCGTGCAAGACGGGCCTTACCTGCCGATTGCCGCGACCGTGAGGCGCAGGCGCTTTGCCGCTGGCTGCCCACTCTGGTGCGCAGCGGGCAAACAGTGTGCGCCTATGTTCCGGTGGGCTCGGAACCGGGATCGCAGGCCCTGTTGGACGGCTTGTCGGAACTCGGTGTGCGCGTGCTGCTTCCGGTCGCCCGCAACGACGAGGACGGCCGGGCATTGCCGATGCAGTGGGGCACGTACGAGCCCGGCACGTTGGTGGCCGCCGAGTTCGGCCTGCGCGAGCCCGCACCGCCGTGGTTGCCCGCCGGACGGATCGCCGATGCCGCGGTGGTCCTCGTGCCGGCGCTGGCCGTCGACCGCCACGGCAACCGGCTGGGCCGGGGCGCCGGGTTCTATGACCGGACCCTGATCTACGCCGCACCCGATGCGCGCCTGGTCGCGGTGGTACGTGACGACGAGCTGGTGGACGAGCTCCCCGCCGATCCCCACGACGTGCGAATGACGCATGCACTCACGCCGTCGGGCGGAATCGTGACGTTGCCGCGCTGAGCTGGTCCAGAATCGTCAGGTGTCCGAGTTTCCTACAGTTTCGGCCCGATTTCGGCTCCGTCGACACGTCACCGGGCATAGCGTTCACTTCTGGCCGCTTGTGACCTGAGTCACATATCACGGAGGAGTCGGTACGCACATGGGTGAAACACCCGCACTCAAAAAGGCGCTCAGTCAACGACAACTGCGGATGATCGCGATCGGCGGAGTCATCGGCGCCGGACTGTTCGTCGGCTCAGGCGTGGTGATCGGCAAGACCGGCCCGGGAGTCTTCATCACCTACGCCCTGGCCGGAGTGCTCATCATCATGGTGATGCGGATGCTGGCCGAGATGGCCGTCGCCAATCCGTCGACCGGATCGTTCGCCGACTACGCGCGCAACGCGATGGGCAACTGGGCGGGCTTCTCGGTCGGCTGGCTGTATTGGTACTTCTGGGTGATCGTGGTCGGCTTCGAAGCCATCGCAGGCGCCAAGATCATTCAGTACTGGATAGACGTACCGATCTGGCTGACGGCCCTGATCCTGTTGATCGCGATGACGGCGACCAACCTGTTCTCGGTGTCGTCGTTCGGCGAGTTCGAGTACTGGTTCGCCGGGATCAAGGTGGCCGCGATCCTGGCGTTCATCGGTCTGGGTTCGCTGTATGTCATCGGACTGTGGCCGCACAAGGACATGGATTTCTCGAACCTGTGGGCCAACGGCGGATTCTTCCCGCTCGGCGCCATGGCGGTCACGGTCGGTGTGGTGACGGTGATCTTCTCGATGGTCGGCGCCGAGATCGCCACCATCGCGGCCGCCGAGTCGGCCGATCCGGAGCGCGCCGTGGCCAGGGCCGCGAACTCCGTGATCCTGCGTATCGCGGTGTTCTTCGTCGGCTCGGCGTTCCTGCTCGTCACGATCCTGCCGTGGAACAGCGAGCAGGTCGCCGCGTCGCCGTTCGTGTCGGCCTTCACCGAGATCGGCATCCCCTACGCCGACCACATCATGAATGCCGTGGTGCTGACGGCGGTGCTGAGCTGTCTGAACTCGGGCATGTACACCGCGTCGCGGATGCTGTTCGTGCTGGCCGCCCGCCGCGAGGCGCCACCGCAGCTGGTTTCGGTGACCAGACGCGGGGTGCCCGCCGCCGCGATCCTGGCGTCGTCGGTGATCGGCTTCCTCGGGGTGATCGCCTCGGCATTCTCGCCGGACTTCATCTTCAAGTTCCTGCTGGATTCCAGCGGCGCGGTGATCCTGTTCGTCTACCTGTTGATCGCGATCTCGCAGATCGTGCTGCGGTACCGGACGTCGGCCGACAAGCTCAAGGTGAAGATGTGGCTGTTCCCGGTCTTGTCGATCCTCACCGCGGGCTGCATCTTCGCGATCCTGGTGCAGATGTTCGTGCAGGGCGGCGACAACCGCAAAGCGCTGACCATGAGCTTGTTGTCGTGGGCCGTGGTGATCGTGCTGTTCCTGGCCAACCGCTGGTTCATCGGGCACCGGCCCGAGGTGGCCGGGGTGGCCCCGACCCCCGGCGCCGCGCCTCCGCACCGGGTGTTGGTGCTGGCCAACGAGACCGTGGAGTCCAATGAACTGCTCGACGAGCTCCGGCGCATCGGCGCCGACCGCGACGCCGTCTATCACGTCGTGGTGCCCGCCAGCCCGATCGACACCGGCGTGGCCGCCACCCACGGTCCTCTCGACATCTCGGAAGCCACCACGCGCGCGGCCCAACGCCGTCTCGATCAGACCCTGAGCACGCTGCGATCCGAGCAGTTGCAGGCTGACGGCGAGCTGGGTGACTACCGTCCGCTGCGGGCCCTTGCCCATGCCGTCGAGACGTTCCGGCCCGACCAGATCGTGATTTCGACGCTGCCGCCGGAGGATTCGGTGTGGCACCGGTTCGACGTCGTCGACCGGGCCCGCGCCGACCATCAGATCCCGGTGACCCACGTGGTGTCGCGGGTGCGCACCCAGGAGCACGCGTCGTGACCATCCTGGCCGCATTCAGCGCGAGCCGGCACAGCAGCGCACCGCTGAATCTGGCCATCCAGCTCGCCCGCACCACCGGTGAGCAGGTGATCGCCGCGGCGGTGGTGGAGCGGTCCTGGCCACCACGCGACGACCCGGTCGAGGGCGAGTATCTGGCGTACGTCCGCGCGCAGGCCACGCAGGCGTTGCAACGCGCCGTCGCAGTGCTGCCCATCGACCTCGACGTCACCCCCGTGGTACACGAATCCACCTCGATACCAACCGGTTTGATCGAGCTTGCGGAAGCCCATCGAGCGACCGTGGTGTCTGTCGGCTCGTCCTCTTCGGGGATGATCGGCCGGGTCACGCTGGGCAGCGTCACCGAGCGCCTGGTGCACACCGCCCGGGTTCCGGTGGCGTTCGCCCCGCGCGGGTACGCCCAGACCGATGCCGCCATCCGCCGCCTCACCGCGGCCTACGGCGGAGAGGCCGACGTCAACGGGCTCATTCCGGCGACCGCCGAACTGGCCGCGGATTGGAAGGCCAAGCTGCGCATCGTGTCGTTCACCGTCCGCAACACCGCGGCGTTCGCCGGCACCATCGAAACCTCGGCCGAGGAGTTGGTGGTTCAGCAGTGGTCACGACGGACCATTGCCGAGATCACCAGGCAGCTCAACACCATTCGTGACCAGATGACGGTTCCTGACGTCGACGTGGTCGTCGGCGCAGGCCACGACTGGAACGCCGCCGTGCAGAGCATCGGGTGGGATCCCGGGGACATGCTGGTGCTCGGCTCGGGTGCGGCGGCCCCGACTGCGCAGGTGTTCCTCGGCTCGGCCGCGGGCAAGATACTGCGCCACTCACCGGTGCCGGTGATGATCGTGCCGCGTTACCAGCCGGGCTAGCAGTTGTTCAGCACCGCCGCCATGGCGTGCTTCTCTTTGGCCGACACCCACAGCTGGTAGGCGGCTTTCACCTCTACCTGGCGGGCCACGAACGCGCAGCGGAAGGCGGCATCGGGCGGCAGCCAGCTGGCCGCGTCGCGAAATGCCTTGTCGAAGTTGGGTTGCGCGGCAACCGCGATCAGGTTTCGCGGATCGTTCGCGAAGTCCTTGCGCCGCTGCGGGTCCCAGGCCCGCGCCCCCTTGTACCAGGCGTCCGACAACGACACCAGGTGGTCGATCTGCACCGCACCGGAGGTCTCGGGCCCACGGGTGAAGGCGATGTCGACGCCGGTGTAGGGGTCGTGCAGGACACCGGTGGCGGCGTAGCAGGTTCCGGGGCGGACAGTCAGCTGGGCCAGGTCGCGGCGCAGGATGTCGTCGCGAGTGTTGCAGCCGTTGTGCCCGAATTCGACGTTGACGTCGTCGCTCCACGCCTCGCCGAAGCGGTACCGGGCGTAGTCGGCGTCACGGTCCCAGCCCTTGACCGGCAGCCCCGACAACAGCGTGCGGGCGTGGTCGTAGCCGGCGCGTGCGCGGCATCGGCTGCCGCGCCTGACCGGTGCTCGGCGGCGGAACTGCAGGCGGGGCCGCCGCATCCTCGGGCCGGGCCTCTCGCATTCGGGCCACCACGAGCACGGCCAATACCGCCACGATTACCGCCACCACGAGCAGTACCGCTAACCTTCCGGTGCGCCGGCGCCGGCGGCCCGCGGGAATGACATGGCCCACGTAGCGGTTCTAGCACTTGAGCCGGTAGAGTGCTAACAAGTTTGACCAACTCGGAGGGTTTTCGTGCCTACCTATTCGTACGCGTGCACTGAGTGCGGCAATCGGTTCGATGCGGTGCAGGCCTTCAGCGACGATGCGCTGACCACCTGCCCCAAGTGCTCCGGAAAGCTGCGCAAGCTCTTTGGCTCCGTCGGAGTGGTGTTCAAGGGCAGCGGTTTCTACCGCACCGACAACCGCGAATCGGGCAAGAGCTCGTCCAACGGCTCGTCGGCCAAGAGCTCGGAGAGCAGCTCGTCGAGCACGTCCTCGGAGTCGTCGTCGAGTTCTTCTTCGTCGAGTGCTGCGTCTTCGACGTCCAGCAGCTCCAGCACCCCCGCCGCGGCCGCCTCGAGCTAGCCCCAGGGGTTATCCACAGGACGGCGAAGACGCCGTTCTCACCAGGCCGTCGCGCGCCTACCGTGGCGCCATGGCCGATTCACTCAACCCGCCCGCCTGGCGTCGGTTGACTGCTGCCCGGCCCGATTGGACCCGCACGGTGGCCGCCCGCCGCGTCGCCGCGGCCGGGTTGGTGGTGCTGGCGGCAATCGCGGCCCTACGCTCCGATCCGCACGGCGATTACACCGAGATCGCGGTCGCCGTCCACGACCTGTCCCCCGGCGTCGCGTTGACCGCCGCTGACGTGCGACTGGAACGCCGCAGCACGGCCACCCTGCCCGACGGCGCCCAGCGTGACGTGGGTCCCGTGATCGGGGCGACACTGACCGCACCCGCCCGCCGTGGCGAGGTCCTCACCGACGTCCGACTGCTCGGGTCGAGGCTGGCGGAATCGGCGGCAGGCCCGGATGCCCGGATCGTGCCGCTGAAACTGAGCGACACGGCGCTGCTCGACCTGATCCGCCCCGGTGACGTCGTCGATGTGCTGACGGTGAATGCCGATCAGGACGGCGAACAACCGGCCCGGCCGCTCGTGGTGGCCTCGGAGGCGGTGGTGGTACTTGTCTCGGAGAAGCCCCGCGGGGCCGGAGTGGGCACCGACCGTGTCGCGCTGGTGGCTCTTCCCGCCAGGTCGGCGAACGAGGTAGCGGCCACGAGCCTGGTGCAGGCAGTCACGCTGACGATCCACTGACACTGAATAACAGTGCCGGACAGCATAATTCGTTCTTTACGAAGATGTTGACCGACAATCCCCCAGCCATTCGACCAACTCGGTTACTGTTTGCTTGTCGCATTGAAAACACCACACTGCAGGAAGGGTCCCCGCATGTTGAAGGGCTTCAAAGAGTTTCTGTCTCGCGGCAACGTCATCGATCTTGCGGTTGCTGTGGTCATCGGCGCCGCCTTCACCGGCTTGGTCACCGCCTTCACCGAAAAGGTGGTCCAGCCACTGATCGATCGGATCGGCGCAGGCCCGGGCAAGGAGTACGGCATCCTCAAGATCTCGCTGGGCGGCGATCCTGAGACGTTCATCGACTTCAACGCCGTCCTGTCCGCCGCCATCAACTTCATCCTGGTGGCCGCGGTGATCTACTTCGTCATCGTCCTGCCGTACAAGAAGCTGCGCGAGCGCGGCGAGGTCGAACAGGCCCAGGACACCGAGCTCAGCCTGCTCACCGAGATCCGCGATCTGCTGGCCTCCAACGGTGACACCGGCAAGCACGTGACCGGCCCCGGCACCGGCCCCAGCCCTGACACCGCCAAGTACACGAGCGCCGACCGCGACAAGTAGGCGGCCCCGCACACGAAAACGGCCCCTGGATTTCTCCAGGGGCCGTTTTTGAGGCCTAGAACGTGACGTTCATGTGCTCAGTTCATATTCCAGGGCTCGCCGTAGGTGGTGACACTGTCACCGGTCGAGGCGATCAACCGGGCGAACGGACGCAGCAGCACACCACCGGCCGCACCGGTCACGGTGCCGTGCGCGTTGGACACCGCCACACCGCCGGCCGGACCCTTGACGTCCACCGAGAAGGTCGCCACTTCCTGGATACCCGGGCCGTTGCCCAGGTCCGCGCTGATCGACACACCCGGGAACAGGTTCGGGGTGATGACCGACTCCAGGCCGAAGGGCGGGCCGGTGATGTCACCATCGTCGATCAGGATGTTCGGGGTGGTGTAGGAGAAGTTGATACCCACACCGAGTGACCAGGGGAAGCCGATCTGGTAGCCCAGCTCCAGCGTGCCCTCGAAGTCGTCGGCACCCGGGCCCGCCACCACGTACTTGGCCCGGCCCGAATGGAACCACTCACGGGTCAACCGGTTGCGGTCCAGGGGGAACACACCGTTGAGGAAGGTGTCCCACTGCTGAACGGTCAGGGTCCGGTCCTGACCATCAACCAGGCTCAGTTCATTGTCCAGACCCGCATGTGAAGTGCCCGTGCTCGTAAAAAGCGCCGCGATGGCTGCAACCATCGCGACCAGCACCCGACTGAATGCCTTCATGTTCTCCCTAGCTATATCGCCGGTGGCCCCAGGGGCCAGCCGTTTGTGGTCGACGTCCCGGCCCCCGCAGACCGTACCGCCGCGCAAGACCTACATGTGATGCGGATTAGAAACCCCACACGTTGCTCTTACGTAATGCTCATCGTTGACACGAGGAACATAACGGCAGCCCATCGGGGCGGCAACGCAAGCACATATCTCCGGCGGTGCATACGGTCAATCGATCAAAATTTGCTGGAAACTGGCTGAGAGGTCGCGCACTACGTCGTGACCCTGCGATTTGGCCCACCCGGCAATGCTGTGATGCCGTTCGCCTCGATAACGATCTGAGGTCCAGAACACAGGGTTGACCACAGGTTTCCCGCCCCTCACAAGCCGCTCACCTTCTCAGTGATGATGAGGCGGAATGTTGTTCCTCAACCACCGGTCTCGGTCGGCATCGTCCTCCGGCGAAGCGCTGTCACGTTCGTCAGGAGCGATATCCGGGATCGCCTCACCGAAAATCTTGTTAACTGCGTGCGGGGACATTTTGTTCGCTTCAGGCATCGTCAATTCCCTTTGTGATGAAGATCACATCTCATCGTAGGTGACGCTGCAACAACCGTTAACCTGCTCTTAACCAGCACCATCACTCTGCCTAACATTCGCCTGGAAAAAGAAACGGCGGCCGGTGGCCGCCGTTTCGTTCTTGTTCAGATTTCCAAACTTGATAGCTGGCCTATCACTTGAGCGGCCAGTGGCCCGAGAGTCGCCATGCCGTCGCGAACGGCAGCACGCGACCCGGCGATGTTCACCACCAGCGTGCTGCCCGAGACACCGCACAGGCCGCGGGACAACCCCGCATCGACGATGCCGGCCGACAGTCCCGATGCCCGCAGCGCCTCTGCGATGCCCAGCAGCTCCCGGTCGAGGATGTCGAGGGTGGCCTCCGGCGTCACGTCGCGCGGTGTCACCCCCGTCCCGCCGACCGACACCACCAGATCGACGCCGCCGATCACCGCGGTGTTCAACGCGTTGCGGATCTCGACCTCGTCGGCGGCCACGACCACGACACCGTCGACGACGAACCCGGCCTCACCCAACAATTCCGTGACCAACGGACCGCTGTGGTCTTCCTCGCCGTGTGCAGTGCGATCGTCCACGACGACGACGAGCGCCCGCCCCACCAACTCCCCTGGCTGTTCCATGCCTGCAACCGTATATCCGGCGGCAGACAACGGTGTAGCCAGACGGAGTGTGGCGATCCCGCCGGGTCCGATCACGGTGCTCACTGGTCGGCCCTTCCCAGAGTGACCTCGAGGGTCTGTGGCTTGCCGCCCGGGTCCAGGAAGGTCAGCGTGACCTTGTCGCCGGGGGCCTTGGACCGCACCGCGGCCACGAGCGCGTCGGCGCTGCCGATCACCCGGTCATCGACCTTGGTGACCACCACACCGCTGGGCAGACCGGCCGCTGCGGCTGCTCCGCCGTTGGTGACCTCGACGATCTTGGCGCCGTCGCTGGTCTTGTCGTTGGCCACCTGCACGCCCAGCGAGGCATGCGAGGCCGTGCCGTTCTGGATCAGCTCGTCGGCGATGCGCTTGGCCTGATCCACCGGGATCGCGAAGCCCAGCCCGATCGAGCCGCTCTGCGCCTGCGGTGAATCTCCGCCCATGGTGGCGATGGCCGAGTTGATCCCGACCAGTTCACCGTTCATGTTGACCAGCGCGCCACCTGAGTTGCCCGGGTTGATCGCGGCGTCGGTCTGGATCGCGTCGAGCACGGTGTTCTGGTTGCGAGTGTCACCGCCCGCCGCGACCGGACGGTTCAGCGCGCTGATGATGCCGGTGGTGACGGTGCCTTCCAGGCCCAGCGGCGAGCCGATGGCCACCACGTCCTGGCCCACCCGCAGGTTGGCCGACGAGCCGATCGTGATCGGGGTCAATCCCGAGACGTCCTGTGCCCGCACGACCGCGATGTCACTGCTGGGGTCGGTACCGACCACGGTGAATGCCTTGGTGGTCCCGTCGGAGAACGTCACCTTGGTCTGGGCGCCCGCCGGTGCCGGTGCGCTCCCCGGTGCAGTTACGGGCGCGGGCTCACCCGGCTTGGCCGCCTGCACGACGTGGTTGTTGGTCAGGATGAGGCCGTCGGCGGTGAGGATGATGCCGGAGCCCTCCTCGGACGCGCGGCCCAGATCGGTCTCCAGCTTGACCACACTCGGCACCACCTTGGCCGCCACCTGCTCCACAGAGCCGGGGGGCAGGGCGGCCGCGGGCACGGTCGGCGCGGCACCGAGGCCCTGCGTGCCCAGGCGCGGGTGGTCGTCGTGCACCAGCGTGGCCACGCCGCCGCCGATGCCCGCCGACACCACGGCCACCGCGAGCGCACCGGCGACCAGGCCGGACCTGGAGCGCTTCTTGGCCGGGACGGGCTGCGGGCCGGCCGGAATCCGGTACGGGTCGAACGGCGCGCGGTACGCCTGCTGCTGCGGCTGGTGCTGCTGGGTCTGCGGCTGGTGCTGCTGGGTCTGGTGCGTCTGGGTCTGGTGCGTCTGCGGCTGTTGACGCGCGTAGCGCCAGTCATAGGGCTGTTGCTGGTAAGGATCAGGACGCGCACCGGCGTATCCGGGGGCAGCGCCGCCGGGATGCTGCTCCGGCTGCTGGGGGTACCTCGGGTGGTTCGTCATTGTGCTGCGTGCTCTTCTCTTGTAAACGGTCTGCCGGCCAGTGACGCCGGCCCGGTCCGACCCGTGTGTCCAACCCTCGTGTCTGTCAGTGCGTCCACTTCGTCAAACGAACTCGCCGCCACTCAGGTTGCCGAGATGGACTGAGAATCCACTTAGAGATTCCTGGTCCATCCGTGACTGGTCCCCCGACCGATTCAACTGTCTCATCTTTTGTCCGCGCCAACAGTGTGCCCACCGCCGACCCGGGGCAACTGTGTCGCATCGCCATTGGGGATCAGCTGGCCCGGCAGCACCATGTGGAAGGACGCCCCCGGCGGGGTGCCACCCGGCACGGTTTCGTCAATCCGCAGTGCGCCACCGTGTTTGAGCACCACCTGCTGGACGATAGCCAACCCGAGGCCGGATCCCGGCATCGCCCTGGCGGCATCCGAGCGGTAGAAGCGCTCGAACACCAGCGCGCGTTCCTGCGGCGGGATGCCGGGCCCGTGATCGGAGACCACGAGTTCGGCGTGCGTCGGATCGACCTGATGCAACCGGACGCCGACCCGTCCGCCGGCCGGACTCCATTTGGCGGCGTTGTCCAACAGATTGAGCACGGCCCGGCCGAGCCCGGGTGCATCGCCGAACACCTGCCAGCCGATGACGTCGACATCGAATTCGATGTCGTTGCGCCGCCGCCGGACCCGCTCCAAGCTGCGGTCGACGACCTCGGACATGTCGACCGCCTCCGGGGTGATGCCACCGGCATCGTCGCGGGTCAGGTCGACGAGGTCACCGACCAGCGTGGAGAGCTCCTCGATCTGGGCGATCACATCCTGCTGCAGTCCGTCCATCTCGTCCCTGGGCAGCGGCGGCGCCCCGGGCGCCTGCGAGGCCATCAGCAGTTCCACGTTGGTCCGCAACGAGGTCAACGGCGTTCTCAGCTCGTGCCCGGCGTCGGAGACCAGCCGGGACTGCCGTTCCCTCGATTCGGCCAGGGCCCGCAGCATCATGTTGAACGCCTCGGTGAGCCGGGCCAGCTCGTCGCTGCCGACCACCGGGATCGGCCGCAAGTCGTCGGTACGGGCCACCCGCTCGGCGGCCTCGGTGAGTCTGCCCACCGGTCTGAGCCCCGCTCTGGCCACCGCACCACCGGCCATGGCGGCCACCGCCACCCCGACGCCGCCGACGATGAGCAGCACGGTGCCCAGCCGTCTCAGCACTTGGACAGTGGGCGCCAGGCTCTTGGAGATCAGCAGGGAGCTGCCGTTGGCCAGATGCACCGCGAGCACCCGCTGATGGTTGGCCGTGCGCAGGGACATCAGCAGCTCGCCGGAGATGACGTCCTTCTCCGGCTTGCCCAGCGGCAGCATCTGGCCCTGCTGGTTCGCCGTGTAGATGGACCGGCCCGGGATCACCAGCATCGCGTTTACGTCCGAGTAGGCGGTGCCCTCGATCGCCTTGCCGGGGTCGGCGGCCAGCGAACCGCTCTCGATGAGCAGCCGGGCGCGGCTGTGCAGCTGGTTGTCCAGGTCGTCGTAGAGCGCGCGTGAGACCACGGCGTAGACGGCGACCGCCATCAGGACGACGACCATGGCCACCATCGACATCGCGAGCATCATTACGCGCCAGCGCAATGACAGTGAGCTGGTGTTCCGTAGGACGGCGGCGGGCCGCCCAATGTACATGGGGGTGGTGCGACCGTCGTTGTCGTTGAGCGCCATCAAATCAGGGGGGTGTTTCGCGCAGCACGTAACCGACGCCACGCACGGTGTGGATCAGCCGGGGCTCGCCTTCGGCCTCGGTCTTACGGCGTAGGTAACCGATGTACACCTCAAGGGCATTGCCCGAGGTCGGGAAATCGAATCCCCACACCTCTTCGAGGATGCGGCTACGGGTCAGCACCCGCCGCGGATTGGCGATGAGCATTTCCAGCAGCGAGAACTCGGTGCGGGTGAGGCTGATCTGGCGCTGGCCGCGGGTCACCTCGCGGGTCACCGGGTCCAGGGTCAGGTCGGAGAACGTCATCTTCTGCGAATCGGTGCCGTCGTCGTTGACCGTCCGGCGCAGCAACGCGCGCATCCGCGCCAGCAGCTCCTCGAGCGCGAACGGCTTGGGCAGGTAATCGTCAGCGCCGGCGTCCAACCCGGCGACCCGCTCGGAGACCGAGTCGCGGGCGGTCAGCACCAGGATCGGCAGATCGTCGCCGGTGCTGCGGAGCTGCCGGCACACCTCCAGGCCATCGAGCCGCGGCATCATCACGTCCAGAACCACAGCGTCAGGCCGGTCACTGGCAATGGCTTCGAGGGCCTCGACCCCATCCTGGGCGAGCTCGACCGAATAACCATTGAAGGAAAGCGACCGGCGCAGGGATTCGCGCACAGCGCGATCGTCGTCAACGACAAGTATGCGCACAGGCACAGTTTCAACCCGCTGTCTGAGAGTGGGCTGAGAGGCGCGCCGCAAATTCGCCGAGCGTTTTCACGGGGCCGCGACAACCCTGAGCACGACAAAAAGCGCTATCACGAGTGATAGCGCTTTTTGAGAAAGTGTTTGCGGTTCTAGCGCTTGTCGAGGTCGACCAGGCCGAGACGGGCGGCCTTGAGCAGACGGCGCGGCACCTTGTGCTGCTGACCGGCGACACTGACGCCGACGAGACCGGTGGCCTCGGCCTTCCACTGCGCGCGCCGGCTACGGGTGTTCGCGCGCGACATTCTGCGCTTGGGCACAGCCATGACGTGCATCTCCTTGCTTTGGGTTGTTGCCGCGCGAATCGCAGCGGCAGACGACTGTCCTACAGAGTAACGGTTGACCTGCGCAGGCTCCAAAACGTGGGATGGACCTGGCCGACCCGGCCGTAGCCTCGTGGCCGCCTCGTCGTCGTCTCGTGGCCGCCGAGATTGCACCGAGGTACAAAACCCCGGCCATTTGTGTCCCTGGAATCAATCTCGACGCCATGTCGGTGCCTCGTGCCAGCATTCCGCTCGTGGGCGGGGTGTTGATCGGCAGCGAAGCGTTGGCCAAAGGGGTCGTCACGCGCAACGACCTGAGGTATCACTGCCAACGAATCTTCCCGGACATATATGTACGCGGCGAAGCCACGCTTCGTGACCGAACTATCGGCGCCTGGCTCTGGTCGGGACGTCGGGCAGTGATCGCGGGGGCCGCCGCGTCAGCACTACACGGAGCCGCCTACGTCAATGCCGATATCCCGATCGAGCTCATCTGGCGCAACGGCAGGCCACCGCACGGATTGATCGTGCGCAACGAGACCTACGCCGATGACGAGATCACACGTGTGGCCGGCCTACCGGTGACGACACCGGCACGTACCGTGTTCGATCTGGGCCGTCACCTCCCTCGCGACGAGGCGGTCGCACGGATCGACGCGCTGGCCTGGACCCTGCAGGTCCGTGTCGACGATGTCGTCCCGCTGATCGATCGCTATCCGGGGGCCCGCGGAAGCCGGGCGCTGAGAATCGCACTGCCGCTGGTCGACGCGGGCGCCGATTCCCCGCGGGAAACCTGGCTGCGCCTGCAGTTAACCGACGCCGGAATGCCTCCCGAGCAGACCCAGATCACGGTGATTCACGACCGCCGCCGCATCGCGATCATCGATATGGGCTGGGAAAAGTACGGCGTCGGAGTCAACTACGACGGAATCTTTCACCAGTCTGA
Source organism: Mycobacterium sp. 48b (assembly GCF_048282725.1). Lineage (NCBI taxonomy): Bacteria > Bacillati > Actinomycetota > Actinomycetes > Mycobacteriales > Mycobacteriaceae > Mycobacterium > Mycobacterium sp. 48b. Next base: position 2,027,803 of record NZ_JBLVUL010000001.1, on the reverse strand, counting down.
CCGCAGGCGTTATGTGCAGGACCAGAAGACCATGCGCAAGCTGGAAGCCCTGGGCTGGATCGTCATTCGGGTGATCGCCGAGGACGACATCGTCGACGTGCTCACTCGTGTCGAACGAGCATTGCGCAGCCGTGGTTGGCACCCAAGTTGCACGCAGGGACAAAACGCGGCCTGATTCTGTCCCTCAGTGCAATCTGGAGGTGGGCCCGACACCCCTTGACGTGGTACCGACGGTACCCGCTAACCTACCGATTTGTTTTGGTCAGACCGGGTTCCGCCGTCGTCGGGTGGCGTTGATTGCCCCACTCCGGTCATCAGCCAGACGAAGTTGCATCCGCTGCGGTCGGAGATCTGCCGGCAGACGCCTTCGTAGTCGCGTGGCTTGCGGTTTTCCAGTTCCCACTCGCGCCATGACTGGGCTTTCACTCCGCACGCGAGGGCGGCCTCTTTGAGGTTCCAGCCCATCTGGTGACGGACCAGGACGAGGCGCGCAGCGAAGTCGCTGGTGCTCGGAATCCAATCCCTGAGTGTGCTCATAGCGGTAAGTCTGCACAAGTCGTGCATTGCGCGCAATACGTACAAGATCACATTTCTCTGGGTGCCATGGCCGGATAGCCAACACAAACACCCGTTAAGTCGTGCTTGACACGTATTACACGTGTGTGGCACGGTATCGACATGCCACAAGTCGTGTTACTCACGACTACCGAGGTCGCAGAACGATTCCGCGTAGACGCCTCCGTAGTCCGCCGCTGGGTCGCCAACGGCAAGCTCAAGCCCACCATCACCACGCCCGGCGGCCACTACCGCTTCGACGAGGCGTCGCTCGCGGAGTTCACCTCCTGATGTCCGCCGGCATCCCCGACCCGGGCGGCGTCTCGGGCACCTTCGCCGCGCTGGAGCGCACCAGCCCGATCGTGGAGACCGAGAGCGGCGTGCCCGTCACGACGTCGATTCGGATCGCCAACGGCACGCAGGTTCAGCACAAGAACGTCCTGGAGCTGGTGCGCAACAACCTGAAGGACTTCAGCGAGTTTGGGGTTGTCGCGTTTGAAACGCGGAAACTCGATGGCCCTGGTCGTCCCGAGCTGTACGCAGTGCTCAACGAGGAACACGCGACGCTGCTGCTGACCTACATGCGGAACAGCGACGTCGTCCGCGACTTCAAGAAGCGGCTCGTGCGCGCGTTCCACGATCTGCGGCAAGCCCGGTACGACGAGCTCCGCAAGTGGGCTGCCGAGCGCCAGCCGGCCACGCCCGCCATTCCGCAGACCTACGCCGAGGCGCTGCGGCTGGCCGCCGACGAGCACGAGGCCCGCGAGCTGGCCGAGGCCCGGGTCGCCGAGCTGGAGCCATCGGCCGAAGCGTGGGACACGCTGCAGGAGATCGGCGCCGACTACGAGGTGGGCGACGCGGCGAAGATTCTCAGCCGGGATCCGCAGATCAATATCGGTCGGAATCGGCTGTTCGAGTTCATGCGTGACCGGGGCTGGATCTACCGGGGCCGGCACAACGCGTGGAAGGCGTACCAGGGCCCGGTCGACGCTGGCCGGTTGGTGCAGCGCCCGGGTGCCCAGTACTTCTGCAAGAAGTACGACGAGTACCGGACCGGTGACCCGACGATCCTGGTGACGCCGAAGGGTCTGGCTGAGCTTCGGCGTCTGCTCGGTGGTGGCCAGCTCGAACTGGTGGCCGCATCGTGAGCGCCCGCCGTTACACCCAGGCCCAGATTGAGCGGGCATTCGCGGAGGCCGAAGCGTCGGCCGACAAGAACGGTGTCCTGGCTCGCAATCGGGACGCCTACGTGCTGGGTTTCCTTTCGTCTCGGTTCAACGTCACCATCGGCCGATTCGCGGTGTCCTCATGAGCGCGCTGGGTGAGACGGTCGGCAACTTCCGGTCGTTGGGTGCTGCTGCGGCTCGCCTGGTCGCGGACCTGTTGGACGGGCCCGAGCCGTGCGTCCACGACCTCTCCGAAGACGTCGAGTGGAGCCGCGGCTGGGATCGCGGCTGGAGGTCGGCCGAAGAGGCTTACGGCGTCGGCCCGTGCCAGAAGGAAGGGACGCGGCGTGCTGAGGGGACGCAGCACGCGCAAACCCCGGGGGAGGTGAGCGACGGCCAATCCCCCGATCCGTCGCCCTCCCCCGGGGACCTCGACCTTCCCGATTCCGCGCTGTACGACTACCTCGCCGACCTAGTCGATCGGCATTCCCGCCGCTATCTCGGCGATTCCTATACCGATTCGGTGGTCGCCATTGTGCGCGATCGCAGTGCGCAGTCCGCGGCGCTCGAATCCATCGACACCCCGTAAGTAAGTGGCCCCCGCGCCGCTTGCCTCGGCGGGGGGCCTTCACCCACCAAAAGGAGGTCAATCCCAGTGAGCAACATGATTCTACGACTCAGGCACCGCACGGTGCACAAGCGGACGGTCCGGCGGTTCCTGGCCGGGATGTCCGTGGGCGTCGTGCTGGCCACCGGCGTCCTACACGCGGCCGTGCCGGCCAAGGCCGCGCCCGGTGTGGGCTGCGAAACGATCCGCTGGGGTTTCCTCGGTACGCAGCGGCGCACCGTGTGCGACACCCCGCGCCGCCCGGACGGTTCGTGGACCCGGGCGCGTGAGGTGTGGGTGCCCGCGGGTTGGGTGCCCGGGTATTGCTCGCGCTACTCGTGCACGTCGGGCTACTACAACGCGGGCGGCACCGTGGCCTACGAGGAGTACCCGGTCACCGACGAGACGGTCCTGCCGGATGAACCGGGCTGGCTGCCAACAGGATCGGTGGTCATCCGATGAGCAAGCAGCGTCAACTCATCGTCGTGGACCTGGAAACCACTGGGCTCAACACGGCCACCTGCTGGCCGCTGGAGGTCGCAGCGATCAACACCGCAACCGGTCAGGAGATCCGGTTCAACCCGTTCGTCACGCGAAGTGCGCTCGGGGAAGCCGACTTTCAAGCCATGCAGGTGAACCGGTACTACGAGCGCGGCTCATGGGAAGACATGCTCGCCAGCCCGTCGGAGAACCATGCCGCGTATCAGGAACTCGAAAAGATGCTGACCGGCAACACCCTCGGCGGCTCCAATCCTCGGTTCGATGCTGCGGTCTTGGCCCGGCTCATGGGCGAGGTGTGGCACCACCGGCTGGCCGACCTTTCTGCCTACGCAGCGCCGGCAATGGGCCTCAGTCCCGACGAGCTCCCTGGGCTGGCCAAGGTCTGCGAACACTTCGGCATCACGAACCACGACGAGCACTCAGCCTACGGCGATGCGACGGCCACGGCGTCGTGCTTTCGGGTCGCTCGGGAGTGGTATCTCGACCGCGGCAGCAAGGCGGCTGTCGTTCCGATTGACCAGGTGGTGACGCGATGAATCACCTGCTCCGTTGCCCTGCGTGTGGTCCGTTCGGGATCCGTGGCCGGGCGCGTAACCGGCGAGCCGCGGACACCGCGCTGGTCCGGTTCTGGGCGCAGATGGTCGCCGAGGTTCGCGCCGAACGCCGCCAGCCGCGTGTCACGTTCTACGACAACCGGTTCCGTCGGATCGGCAGGCCGATGACATTCGACCAGCTCGCCGACGCCGGCATAGAGGTGGTGCCCGCGTGATCCGCGAAACCGTCATCCCGATCGCCTGGCTGATCATCGCCCTGTTGATCCCCGCCGTGCCCATCGCTCTGCAACTGGTCGGTGCCTGATGGGCCGGCGCATGACACTCGACGACGAGAACCGCATCGTCGAACTCACCAAGCAGGACCAATCAGCCGCCCTCATCGCCGAAATCATCGGCACCACAAAGCGAACCGTCCAACGGGTCCGTTCCCGCCGTCACGCCACCGTCAGCCAGCGCCGATACCCGCACCAGCTGACCGCCGAGCAGATCAGCACCGCGGAACAGCTACTCGACGACGGCGCCTCCTACGCAGAGGTCGGCCGCACGATCGGCATCGACCCACAGTCCGTCCAGTTGCGGTGGCCGAATCGCGGCTGGACACCGCAGATGCGCGGCCAGCACTCAGCATTCATCCGCAACATGCGGAAGAGAGGCATCGCATGACCGTCCCGAAGCGCCCGGAGAAGTGCCAGAACTGCGGCTTCTCGACGCGGCACTCGCACCAAAAGCGCGGCGAGGTACCGAAATTCGTGACGTGCTGCAACGCGTGGATGTGCGCATACTGCCGCGAGCTGCGTGGCTGCGTCGACCCGGCCAGCCCGCAGACCGCCGAAATGCGCAGCCGTCACGCCCTGGCCGCCGTCGTCCCGGTCAACGATGGTCTGTATCCGCGGATCCCCGACACCGTGTACCACGGCGACCCGCACAGCCTGTCCTCGTCCGGGGCCCGGTTGCTGTTGGCCAAGACGCCGGCCGAGTTCCTGCAGGAACGCATCGAGCCGCCGAAACCGAAGAAGCACTACGACGAAGGGCACGCCGCCCACTACGTGGTGCTCGGCGAGGGCACCCAGCTCAAGGTGCTCGATCCGGCGGTGCACGGGCTCAAGGCGGATGGGAAACCGGCCGACAAGCCGAGCGCGACGGCGAAGTGGAAAGCCGCTGAGGCTGCCGCCCGCGACGAGGGCAAGACCGTCATCACCAAGGCGCAGATGGACAACGTTCAGCGCATGGCGGGCAAGGTGTTTCAGAACCCGTACGCGGCGAAGCTGCTCGGTAAGGGTGATGCCGAGGTGTCCGCGTACTGGCACGACGACGCCACCGGGGTGCGGTTGCGGGCCCGGTTCGACTATCTGCCCGAGCGCAAGGGCCGGCAGATCATCGTCGACTACAAGACCGCGATCTCCGCAGCGCCGGCCGAGTTCGAGAAGGCCATCGTCAACTACGGCTACAACCAGCAGGCCGCCTGGTACATCGACGCGGCGATCGAGCACGGGTTCGACGATCCGGCGTTCATCTTCATCGTGCAGATGAAGGCCGCGCCGTGGCTGGTGTCGCTGCACCAGATCGAACCGGAGTGGATCGAGCTGGGCCGCAAGAAGAATCGCGAGGCCATCGACCTTTACGCCCAGTGTGTCGCGACGGACACGTGGCCGGGTCACAGCGATGAGATCCATACCGCGCAGATGCCGTACTGGCTGCGCCGCCAGATCGAAACGGAGACGGAAAATGCCTGACCTGTCACGCAACCCTGACGACTACGCCGACCCCGACGCGTATGCGCATGCCCAGGCGCTGAACGCCAAACACAGCGGCGACGCCGACATTTTCGCGATCGGTAACGACGACAGCCTTGATCGCAGCGGAACGGAATATGCGATCGAGCCAGCGCCGGGGTGGTGCTCCGAAGGTGTCACGGATGACATTGCGACCGCGATCGAAAACATCGTCGCGTATCGGGACGGTGCCCGCCTTATCACCCGCACCGTCACGTATGGCCCTTGGCGATATGTGACACCCGAAGAAATCGAAGCGCTGTAACCACCCACCACCGAGAGGAATCCCCCATGCCTTCAACCGATGTCGCGACCGTCGAGGAATCGTCGCTCGAACTGCTGCCCCCGACCCAGGCCCCGTCACTGGTGGCGCGGCAGATGCTCGTGGCGCACGCCGAGATGATGCAGACCGCCTGGGAACTCGCGTCGAAGATGTGCAACACCAAGATGGTGCCGGCTCGGTTCTTCCAGAAGCCGGAGGATGGCACCGCCGCGATCCTCTACGGCGCGGAGCTCGGTCTGAACCCGATTCAGTCGCTGCAGCGAGTGATCCCCATCCACGGCATGCCGTCGATGGAGGCCCGGACGATGGTCGCACTGCTTAAGGCTCGCGGCTACAAGGTCAAGACCACCGCGCAGAGCAGCGAGTCCGTCACGGTGCAGGGCATCGACCTCGACGGCGAGACCTACGAAGCCACCTGGACGATCGAGCGCGCGCGGCAGGCCGGATATGTGCCCGAGATCAACCCGCAGACCGGGAAGTACAAGACCAACGCCAACGGCAAGCTGATCGGCAATGAGAAGTACCTGACCGATCCGCAGGCCATGCTCAAGGCCAAGGCGCAGTCCGAGGTGTGCCGCGACATGGCACCCGATGTGCTGATGGGTATCTCGTACACCAGCGAGGAATTGCAGTCGGAGAACTGGGACAACGGCGCCACGTTGGCCCAGGCGCAGGTGCAGGCGCCGAAGGGTCGTGGCGCGGTGATCACCACGGACGACATCCTGGCCGATGAGGTCCCGGTCCCCGCCGCCGAGCCGGTGCCTGCGGAGGACGAGGCCCGGGCCGACGCGGTGCAGCGCGCCAAGGACCACCTCGACGCCGGAACGATGCCTGATCCCAGCGAGGACATCGAAGCGGCCGAGGCGTACGCCGAGCAGAACCTGAGCGATGACGAGGCTCTGACGTACCTGTCCGGGGGCGACGGTGTCGCGGAGTCGGATCCGGCCGACGAGCACGCCGACCATTTGCACGTCGCCACCGATACCGAGCCGGAACCGGCTGCCGCCGAACCTGAACCCGAGAACGCCCCCGCCGAGCCGGAGCCGGCGCCCGCACGGAAGGTGTCCAGTCGTCGCGCCGCGCTCGAACGCCGCCTGGTCAAGCTGATTGGCGCGGCTGACATCGGCGAGGACAACACGGAGGACCAGCTGATCGTCTACCGGTTCATCTTGGGCCGAAACGACGTTCAGTCGGTCGAGGAACTCAGCGATGAGCAGGTCGGAGTGATCTGCGACGCGCTCTACGACTGGCAGCAGAAGAAGCAGTTGGGCGAAAAGGTCACCGACATTTTGAACAACGCGACCCTCGCGTCCGAATCCGAGTAGTTCCCAACCAATTCCCGAAAGGAACCTTGCACATGCTCGTCAAAGATCAGCCCGAAGACCTGCCCACCACCAACGCCCTCGACGATGTCCCGGACGATCTGCTCGGAGGGCCGCAGCCTCCGGCGTACCTGAGCTTCGGCATGACCCCCGCCGCGATCGAGAACCCTCCCGCCAACGGCGATGTCGTGGTGTACATGGTGCGGGCCCGCTGCAAGGGTGAGCACGGCCCGCTGACCCGCGCGGACGGTGAGGAGCGGTACAAGCGCGACTTGCAGATCCAGGCGATCTGGCTGCCCGGGGAGCCGGAGCCTGAGGAGCCGAAGACGCAGGCCGAGTTGGACGCGGAGGCCGAGGCTGAGGCCGCCAAGGATCAGCCGCCGCTGTTCGGGGACGATCCGGACGCGGAGCTCGGCGACACGTTCGAGGGGCCCTCGTTCTCGGACGGTGAAGCGTGACCGCCCTGGTCTACGTCGACGTGGTGCGCGCTGAGCCGATCACGCGCGCCGAATGGGCCCAGGACCATCCCGGCTCGGACGTCGACGACGAGAACGCGGCCTACCGCAAGTACCTCGACGGTTTCCAGGCGTGGCGCTGGCTGGCCAAGTCGGGCGACAACCACGAGGTGCTGGCGGTCTCGTCCGAGCGGTACTTCAATCGAGGCGACTGCCTGCACGCCGTTGAGTTGTTGTTCGGCAACGGCTCTCACGTCTACCGGCGTGAGGCAGAGCACGGAAACGTGCTGTTGCGCTACGCGGATGGCAAGGCAGCTGAGGTGCTCAACATCGCCGACGACGGCACTGCCACGATTCGGCCGGAGCCGTCATCGTGACCGCCCCGGTGGTGACGGTGTACACGGCGACCGCGTGCCCGCAGTGCACGGCGACGAAGCAGCACCTGGTCAAGCTCGGCATCCCGTTCACCGAGGCGGCGATTGACGATCAGACGCGGGCCGCTGCAGCGGAGCTGGGCATCACGTCCGCGCCGATCGTGTGCGCGTCCGTGGATGGTGAGGAGCGCTGGTGGGGCGGTTACCGCCCGGACAGCATCAAGGCCCTGGTGAGTGCGGCATGAGCGGCCTGACACCGGAGCGCATCCGCGACGCCGCCGAAGTGCTGGAAACTCTTGCGTCGCGATTCAACAACCCGGACCCGGGTCTGGCTGTTTTCAGCGCCCACACCCTGAGGGGCGATGCCGACCACCTGGAGCGCGAGCAGGCCGAAGAAGCCAAGCGGGAGAAGCGCGTCGGTGATCTCGCAGCGGAACTGCGCGGCCTGTACTCCACACCCACAGCGGCGTGGTCTGACATCGCGCGCGCACTCCTGGAGCGTTACCCAGCTCTCGCCGATCCGGGCCCCTGCGATAAAGGGCCGTGCTGCCTCGCCAACCACCACGAGGGACGGTGCGAGCTATGACCGCCGTCATCGGTTTCCAAGTCCAGTGCGTGATCTGCCCGCAGCAGGCGCTCGTCGACGAGCAGCCCGACGGTGACTGGACGTGCCCGCGCTGCGCCGAGGTGACTGGCGGGTTCGGGGACGTCGACGTCGCGGCGGCTGAGCGTCCGGACGAGCGGCAGAACCGGCTGATCGGCGGCGCCATCGACATGGCCCACGCGACCAGCCAGCCAGCCGGTTGCGCCTGGGACGGCGACGAGTGGTGGCTGAACAAGGTGCGTGGCTGACATGGACACACGTGAAGTGGTCGAACACGCCGCCGAACTCGGATTTCTGAGTGGTGTGGATCTAGCGAAGGCGCGCAGGCTCGCCGAGGCACACCAGCAGGTGCGCAGCCTCATGCACACGCGCATCGACGCAATGGTTGGCGCGTTCGACAACCACGATCCCGGCATCCTCCGGGCCAAGGACGTCGACGCGGTGGAGGACATGTACCGGTGCCCGCGCGACTGCGGATTCGTTGGCACTGAGGCCGAGTGGAAGCGGCACCTGGCCGACAAACTCGCCGACGCACTGGCAGGTGCCTGATGGCCGACGAGTACGGGACCGACGAGAGCGGCGACCGCGGCTACCTCGTGCCGCGTGGGAGCGAAGCCCACTACCGCTACGGATACCAGGTTGGTGACGCGGCACCTCGCTACCTGGGCATCATCAGCGACTACAAGAAAGCCGTCGAGAAGGCCAAGACCGCCGCCGTCGAGGTACGCGAGGAACTGGCCAAGCTCGGCGCACCAACCGACGTGGCGTGGTGGACGCAAAAGGTCACCAGCACAACGACCGTCGACGGTGACGAGCCGAAGGTCGAGGCGATCTGATGACCGCCGCGACGCTCACTGAGGATCAGCGGTGGCTGCTGTACGTGGCTGCGCGGCACGTGATGCCGATCGCGCTGATCGATCCCGACTACGGGATCACCAGCATCAAGCAGAGCCACGCCGGCGGATGCTGGCCGCCCGGGCGTGGGTGTGGCCATCCCGTCCGCACCGCCAAGGACTGGGCCGAGCACGTCAACCAGGCGCTCGGCGGTGCCCAGTGAGCGCGCGCCGACCGTGGTTCGAGACCGGTGCCGCGCCAGCCGAACAGATCGACATGAAGCGGACAGATCGCCCGTGCGAGGGCTGTTTCCGGTCCTCGTGCCCGGCCGCCTGCCCGCACGCAATCCCGGAGCGTGCCCTGTGAGCGCGGAGTTTGTGCGTTGGTGCCAGACCCAGCGCGCCCTGTACGGATCAATGTGGAGGACAAGACGATGAGCGACCCGTACTGCATCGAGTGTGGCGAAATCGTGCCCGGGACCGAGTGCTACGACGACAACGGGACGCCCATGCACGCGAGCGGCGTCACCGGGCTTGCCGAACCGCACGAACTGGGGGACCGCATCAAGGTCCAGCCGGTCCGTGCCACCAACGGACGCATCCAAGGCTGGGCAATCAACCGAGGCAACAGAGAACTTGGGTTTTACACGCTTGACCGGCTTGACCGGAGCGCCCACGCACGCGCCATGATCCGCGCCCAACGCATCGCGCGAGGTGCCCGATGACGCGTCAGCTTCCGAAACCTGTTGCCGCCACGCTCGGCTGGGTCATCTTCGGCACCATCAACGCAGCCATCTACAGCGGCGGCTGGGCGCTCATGCGCATCGACGACCTGTGCGCGGCCCGGCGCCGAGCCTGGACCCTGCTGCTCAACGAATACCAGGCCCGCCGCGTCGGCGCCCACACCGAGAAATGGCTCAAGGACGGTGCCCGATGACAACTCCCGAAATGTGGTGCATGCGCCACCAAACGACCCGGGAACTGTGCCCGCGACTGGTCGGCTGCGACCCGCGGTGCCGTGCTGATGACCGCGCGGTCAGCTCGACGCACGAGGCCGCCAATGTCTGACATCCGGCCTCCGATCCCCGCCACATGCGAATCCCGTCCCACCATCGGCGGGCTCGTAATCCCTTGGATCAACGTCCAACTCGCAGACGGCGGGGTCGACTTCCGTTCCCAGCACAGCAGCCGCGCACAGAGCTGCTTTCTCGAATCCCTGTGCCAGGTCTGTGGAACCTTCATGGCCGGCCCGCCGTATGTGCTGATCGGCGGGCCCGGCCAGCTCGCCCGCCTGCAGTTCGACGAGCCGCCACTGCACCCCGAGTGCGCCGCGTACGTCTCCAGCGCCTGCCCCATGGTCGCCGGCCGAATGGAACGGTTCGCCGACCGTGACCCGATCAGTGAGAGCCACCGAGGCGAGGTGTGCCCCGACCCCGACTGCGACTGCGGCGGCTGGGTTCCTACCCCCGACTCAGCGCGAGTGCCGAACGGCCGCCCCGCGCACGACTGGTACGCCGTGTACGCCACCACCTACGCCGTCGGCGCTACCCCTGACGGCCGCGCACACTCCGCGATCCTGACAGCCGATCACGTCCGCGCCGTGCGTCACATCTCAACACCCGGCGTCGGCCGCACCTGGAAACGGGTCTCACTCGACGAGGCGGTGCGCTGATGCCGATCCGCCCCGAGAACCGCGACCGCTACCCACGCGACTGGAAACAGATCAGCGAACGGATCCGGTTCGAACGCGCCCAGAGCCGCTGTGAGTGCCAAGGCGAGTGCGGCCGCGGCACCCACACCGGACGGTGCCCAAACCGCCACGGACAGCCCGCATACGGCACCGGCAGCAAGGTCGTGCTCACAGTCGCCCACCTCAACCACACGCCCGAGGACTGCGCCGACGACAACCTCCGTGCGATGTGCCAGGGCTGCCATCTCCACTACGACATCGAGCACCACATGCAAACCGCCGCCCAGTCGCGCACCGCCGCGCTGGAGGCACAGATGGACCCGCTATTCGACATCCAGGAGGCCCACCGTGGCGCGTGAATACGCTCGCATCCGCATCAGCATCGCCGGCGACGACCACATCGAGGAACTCAGCCCCGCGGCCCAGTGGCTCTACTTCCGGATCCTCATCCCCGACCCACAGCTCACCCACTGCGGCGTCACCCGCTGGCTGCCCAAGCGGCTCATCCACAAGGCCGCCGGCCTCACCCTCGACTACATCCTGGCGGCCGCGGCCGAGCTCGAACGCGAACGCTTCGCCCTCTTCGACGACAACACCGAAGAGGTCTTGGTCCGGTCCTACCTTCGATCGGAGGAGCTGCTGCGCAACCCGAAGATGGCTGTCGCTGTGGGCGACGCGTACCTCGGTGTGGCGTCCCGTCAACTCAAGGCAGCGATCGCGTCAGAGGTTCACCGGGACAAGGCCGATCATCCGGATTACTCGTCGTGGACGCACTCGATCAGCCGTGAAGCGGTGGAGTTATTACTGACCGCGAAGACCTCGGATGAGGTTCCGTATGTGGACACGTTCACCAATCCGAACCCGGTGAGAAATGGTGATACCGAACCGGTCCCGACTACCAACCGGAACAGGAATCAGAAACCCAATCCCGACCGGGGTGACGAAACCCAATCGGAACACCAAGCGGATTCCCTGCACCTAGTACCTACTTCCCTACAGCCTGCACATGTAGAGGGTTACGTAAGTACGGAAGGTAACCAGGGCACCGAGCCCGATCCGAGCAGCCCCCCGCCCCGCTACTGCCCCAAGCACATGCCCAGCGGCACCAACGAATCGTGCCCACCGTGCGGGAACCACCGACGCGCATTCGACGCGTGGATGGCCAACGCCACCCTCGACGAGAAACGAGCCGAGCAGGAACGCGCCCAGGCCGAAGCCGCCGAACGCGCCCAGGCCGCCGCATCCCGGGCCATGTCCATCGCCGAATGCGAACTGTGCGACGACGACGGATACCGCGGCACCACGGTGTGCGACCACCAGGAGCACGCCGACACCAACGCTCGCGGCATGGCGATGGTCCGCGCCGCGATGGCCAAGGGAGACGACCAGTGAACGCCGCCGAGCACCTCGACAGCGCCAAAGCCGCCATCGCCCGCGGCAAGGCCCAAGACGCCACCGCCCACGCACTCATCGCCATCGCCGAACAAGGCCAACCCGTCGAGGTCGTCCTGGATCACAACGACCTCGCTGACGCGCCCGTGCCAGAGTTGCCGATCGGCAGGACCCGCACCGAGAAGCCCGACGCCGCAGCGTTCGTCCACGTGTGGGCGCTGTGCCCGTGCTGCGGCAAGCGCATGTGGATCATGTTCCGCGCGCAGAACAATCTGCTCGTAGCGGAGGCGAATCACCAGTGATCGTCGCCGGTATCGACCCCAGCCTCACCAGCGCAGGCGTCGCCATCCTCAACTGCGGCCGGCCCACCCTGGTCGCCAGATTCGGCCACGGCGGCCACAACGGCGCCACCTACCAGACCCGCAGCCGCCGCGTCCGCAAGCAAGTCGCCGACGTCACCCGCGCCATCGGCCGACCCGACCTCGCCGTCATCGAGGAACACCCCTACGCCGTCCGCATCAGCGCCGGCGAATTCGACCGATCCGCCCTCTGGCACGGCATCTACGGCCAACTCGACGCCAAAGGCATCCCCGTCGTCGTCATGAACAACACCACCGCCAAGAAGTGGATCACCGGCAAGGGCAACGCCAAGAAGCCCGACATCATCGCCGCCGTCAACGAATGGTGGAGCGCCGACTCGCTATTCGAGCCCGTCGACAACGACGACATCGCCGACGCTCTCGGCCTGGCCGCCATCGGCGCATTCCACCTCGGCGACCCCATGCCCTTCCCCGTGAAACCCCGCCACACAACAGGTCTGGAGAAAGTCCAATGGCCGTGACCGAACAATGGCGCCCAATCCCAGGATTCGAGGGCGCCTACGAAGTCAGCGACCAAGGCCAGGTCCGCAGCCTCGACCGAGTCACTGGACGACAGCGCCCCACCAAACGCCAAGGGAAGCTCCTCAAACAAGCGCCCACATCGAGCGGCCGATACCTGACAGTCAGCCTCTACGACGGCACCCGACGCACCAACGCCCGAGTTCACCGGCTGATCCTCACCGCATTCGTAGGCCCCTGCCCAGTCGGCATGGAATGCCTGCACGCCAACGACATTGGAACCGACAACCGACTCGAAAACCTCCGCTGGGGAACCCGCAGCACCAACACCACCGACAAAGTTCAGAACGGCCGACACCCAGTAGCCAACAGGACCCACTGCGACTTCGGCCACGAATTCACCCCCGAGAACACCGTCTACCGGAAAACCGGCTGGGGCACCTACCGACGCTGCCTGACCTGCAAACGCCGCGAAGACCGCGACGCCAAGCGCAAGAAGCGAGCCGCATAGATGACCACTCGGACTCCATGCGCCAGCTGCACAGCACCGTCAACGCTCTACCTGTGCTCTCACTGCACCAACAACCTGAGGGCACAACTACGGGCGCTCGTCCACGGACCCGAAGTGGCCGGCCGCCGCACCGCGGGCACGCTTGAGGATCTCGGCGACGTGGCACTTGGACGCACACGAATGGCAACCGGCGGAAGTGGACATCGGAAGCGCGGCGACGAATTCAAGTCGCTATTCGAGCCCGACACCGAAAACGGGCGCCGAACACGCCAAGCCGACGCGGCCATCCTCCTCGGCGAGATCAACACCACGCTCGTGCTCATCATCGAAACCATCCACACCGGCGTCATCACCCCACGCGCCACCAGCACCGACATGGCCATCTACCTCACCCACCACGTCCCGGCCATTGCCCAGCACGAACAGGCAGGCCACTGGCACAACACGCTCACCAGCCTGACCAAACGCATCGAACGGATCACCGACCGCCCAGCCCGACGCGTCTGGCTCGGCCCCTGCCCCACCTGGGATGAAACCACCCGCCATGCTTGCGGCGCAGACCTCTACGCACCCGAGGACGCCATCGAAGTCTACTGCCGCGCATGCCGCGCAACACACAACTGCAATCGCCTAAAGCTGTTGCAGCAGAACGATATTGAACGAAAGCTACTCACCTGGGATCAGGTACTCAACGCCAACAAGTGGCAGCCCGACGACTGCCGCGTACCCGAACGCACACTGCGACACTGGCGCAAGACCGGCAAGCTCACACCGAAAGGCTGGCTCCGACCCAACGGCCGACACGGCGGAACCCAACACAGCACCCAAGATCAGCCGCTCTACCGCTGGTCAGACGTCCGCCGCCTCCGCGCCGAGAAGCCGCAACGCGCAAACACGGGAGCCGCAGCACACAGGCGATGAACACCGCAGGTGCTACTCTTGCCGCATCAACTGGGACTGACCAACCGTGCCCAGAAACTCCCGCCCAGCAAACAACCAGCAGGGCAACCCAACCACCCCGATGCATGAATATGCACCCGCCATACGCATACTCATGCACTGTTTATGCACCGGAAACGCCACAAAACCGCAGGTCAGACGGGGTAAGGGGTCAAAATCGCTCTGACCAGCACCGATGGAAACCTCCCCGCGGTAGGGGTTCTCTCCCCCCGCGCGAAAATGTCGTTGCGTGGATGGTTATGCATGGGGTTTATGCAGGGTTTATTCACGTCTGGGGGTGCTAGCAAATGTCGGCTACGCACCAGGAGATTCGGGCGGTTCGGGAGTCGCGGCGGTACAAGAAGCTGCGTGGTGAGTTTCGGTCGGAGTGCGTTGACCTGCAGCTTCCGTGCTGGTTGTGTGGGAAGGCGATCGATTACGGCCTGCCGTCGGAGCATCCGGATGCGTGGAGTTTGGATCATGCGCACACGGTGAGTGAGTTCCTGGAGCTGGCGTTGGATCCGGCGAATTTCCGGCCGTCGCATCTGGATTGCAACAAGCGGCGTGGGAATGATGCGCCGTTCATTCAGCTGGGGACACCGAGTGAGGACTGGTGAGTTTGTGCTGGTCAGAGGCGTGTTGTGAAGGCTGCTGAGCGGGTCGAGCGGGAGCAGCGGATTCTGCAGCTGTGGATCTCCGGGGCGTCGTATCCGCGGATCGCGCAGGTTGTGGAGCTGTCGGCGCGGCAGGTGGAGCGGATCGTGCGGGCGGCGCTGGCGGCCGGGGCGTCGCGGCGCGCGCTGCTGACTGAGGAAGCTCTGGCGGTGCATCAGGAGCGGTTCGACACGCTGTTCGGCGCGCATTGGGGTCGGGCGTTGGAGGGTGATCACCGGTCGGCTGAGTTGTGCCGTCGCATGTTGGAGCAGAGCGCGAAGTTGCAGGGCCTGTATGCGGATGCTGCTCCGTTGCCGGCGCCGACGACCACGCCTCTGACCAGCGGTGATGGTGACGGTCGGGAGAGCGAGGAGCCTGTCGATGAGCTCTCGAAGCTCCGCGCTCGTCGCGACACCGCCGGCTAAAGGCTGCACGACTCCGCGGCTGTTCACGCCGCCGCTGCCGTCGAACTGCGACACTGAACGCACGGATGGCTGCTTGTGTGGCTGCGGGCTGAATCCGGACACGTCGTGGGGTTTCGAGTGCATCGAGTTCCTGGAGAACGTGCTGCGCTGGGAGCTGATCCCGTACCAGAAGTGGCTGTACATCCACGCCCTGGAGAAGGACGAGACCGGGCTGGGGTTCCGTTTTCGCACGCTGATCATCCTGATCGCGCGTCAGAACGGTAAAACCCAGTGGCTCAAGGGCCTTGGACTGTGGAAGCTGTATCTGGACGGCGCCGAGCAGGTGCTGATCACGGCTCAGAACCTGGAGCTGGCCGAGAAAACGCTGTCCGAGGCTGTCGCGGACGTGAAGGCGAATCGTCTTCTGCGGCGGGAGTATCGCCGGTTCTCGCAGACGAACGGCAAGTTCAAGCTGGTCTTGAAGTCGATCAACGAGTGCCGTCGGGCTCAGGGATTGGATCCGCTGGAGACGCCCAGCGCGGAGAACCCGCGGGAGTGGCGGACGACGCCGACGACCCGCAAGGGTGGCCGGTCGCTGTCGGTGGATCTGGCGATGCTCGACGAGTTGCGCGAGCACCAGAACTGGCTGGCGTGGAACGCGATCACGCCGACGACGAAGTCCCGGCCGCGGTCGCTGAATGTGGGTGCGTCGAACGCTGGCGATGCGTCGTCGGTGGTGTTGCGGTCGCTGCGCAACGCCGCGATCGGGAAGATCGAGGCCGGTTCGACGGAGAGCACTCAGGTGTTCCTGGCGGAGTGGTCGATCCCAGACGACGACGAGGCCGGCAACACTGTCGACTTCACGGATCCGCAGTACTGGCCGATGGCGAATCCGGGGATGGGTTACCTGCCTGGGCACACCATCCGTGACATGCAGGGCGTCCTGGAGGAGATGCAGGACAACCTGCCGGGGTTCCAAACCGAGTACTGCTGCATGTGGGTGTCGACGCTGAAGCCGGGCATCCTGCCGGGACCGGACTGGAAAGACACGACCGACACGGAGTCTCGGCGGCGCGAGGATGCGCCGGTGTGGGCGTCGCTCGACGTGAATTTCGAGCGGACCAAAGCGTACATCGGTGTGGCTGCGGAGCGTTCGGATGGGCGTTGGCACAACGAGGTGATCGCGGCGGCCCGCGGCACGGACTGGGTGTTGCCGTGGTTCACCGATCCGAAGCGGCTCGTCGAGGACGAGCTGGGCCCGATCACGGTGGACGGCAAGCAGTACCGGTCGAAGTTCGCCGGCGTGGTGATCCAGGCGCGTGGCGCTCCGGCTTCTGGGCTGATCGAGACGCTGACCGAGGCGGGTGTGCCGGTGGTGGAGCTCGGCGGCCCGGACCTGACGAAGTCGTACGGCGATTACTTCGACCTGCTGACTCAGCACCGGGTCCGGCACCGGCCGTCGCCGGCCCTGGATGAGGCGGCGGCGCACGCGCAGAAGAAGAACCTGGGCGATGCGTGGGTGTTGGACAGGAAACAGAACGACTGCTCGGCGGTGATCACCGTCGTGCAAGCGACGTGGGGCGCAACGAAACCCGTTGAGCCGGTACTGCAGTCGGCTTACGAAACTGAAGGGCTGATGGTCGTATGAGGCTGAAACGGCATCCAGGCCTGAACCGTGAGGTGCTGGTGTCGCTGTACTCCGGCAACGCGGTCCGCGGTGTGCTGACGAAGACACCGGGCCCGCTGCTCATCTTGCAGGGCTGCACCGTCCACGAGCCCGGTGCAGAAGCGGCGCCGGCGGACGGCGAGATCGTGATCGATCAGGCGAATGTGGACTACATCCAGCTACTTTGAGAGGCGGTGACCGTGGCTTTCGTCGCCTCCTCCGGCTCCGTGCAGAGTCTGTCTCGTCCGAATTATCGGGCGCCGCAGCGTATCGCGCTGTCGTCGACGTTCTCGGCGGACTACCACCAGATCTGGCGCACCCAGGCGTCGGTGCGGATGGTCGTCACGTTCCTGGCGCGCAACATCGCGCAGCTCGGCCTGCCGATGTATCAGCGCAACGGCGACGCGGATCGCACGCGGCTGCAGGACCATCCGCTGGCGAAGCTGCTGCGGCAGCCGAACCCGTGGACGACGCGGTATCGGTTCATCAACGCCCTGGTCCACGACTTCGCGATCCATGACGTGGCGTACTTCTTGAAGACCAAGGTCGACGGGTCGACGGCCGGTCTGACGCGTCTGCCTCCGATGATGGTGACGCCGAAGGGTGACAACTGGCTGACGCCTGAGAAGTTCGAGGTGGCCGGCACCAAGGGCCGCAAGTCCTACGACGCCGATGAGGTGTTGTATCTCCGCGGATACGGCGGCGGCGACGGCATCGACGACGCCGGTGTTTCGCCGCTGGAGTCGTTGCGACAGACGCTCCGCGAGGAGTGGAGCGGGTCGCAAATGCGCGAGCAGATCATGCGCAACGGCGCCCGGGTGTCCGGGTATCTGGAGCGGCCAGCCTCGACGTCGCAGTGGAGCAAGGAAGCGCGGGACCGCTTCCGTGATTCCTGGCGGTCGCAGTATCAGGGCGACGGCGCAGCGCAGGCCGGCGGAACACCCATCCTCGAGGACGGCATGACCTTCAAGGAGGCCAGCCAGACCGCGAAGGATCTGCAGTACGTCGAGGGCCGGAAGCTGACTCGAGAAGAAGTCGCCGCGGCGTACTTCATCCCGCCGCCGATGGTCGGGATCCTCGACAAGGCATCGTTCTCGAATATCACCGAGCAGCACAAGATGCTGTACCAGGACACGCTCGGCCCGTGGCTGGTGATGATCCAGGACGAGATCGCGCTGCAACTGATTCCCGATTTCGAGTCGAAGCCGTATGACTTCTACGTCGAGTTCAACCTGCGGGAGAAGCTGACCGGCAGCTTCGAGCAGCGCTCGGCGTCGATCCAGACGTCGGTGGGTGCGCCGTGGATGACCATCAACGAGGCTCGCGCGCTGGACAACCGGCCGCCGATCGAGGGCGGCGACGAACTGGTCCAGCCGCTGAACGTAACCCAGAACGGATCCCAGAACCCGATCCCCGCAGAGGACGGGTCGAACCCAACGACGAATCCCACCGAAGACGACGAGCCCGATCCGGACGACGAGGACGAGCAGGAGGACTGATGCTCACCAAGAGTGCACAAATCCAGGTGAAGGCCGGCCCCGACGACGGCCTGGCCGATGGCCAGTTCGTGGCCTACGCCTCGGTGTTCGGCAACAAGGACAGCTATGGCGACGTCGTGATGCCGGGCGCGTTCGCGAAAACCCTGGCCGAGTGGACGAAGTCGGGTGATCAGATCCCGGTCCTGTTCGGGCACAACATGAGCGATCCGGACTACAACCTCGGCGGCGTGCTGTCAGCCGAGGAGGACGCCGTCGGACTCAAGGTCACCATGCAGCTGGACCTGGAGAACCCGAAGGCGCTGCAGACCTACCGCATGCTCAAGGGACGTCGGATCCGGCAGATGTCGTTCGCGTATGACGAGATCGACTCCGGGCCCGCGGTGCACGACGGTGATCACGTCTGGGAGCTGCGGGAATTGAAGCTCTACGAGGTGTCGGTCGTGACGATCGGCGCCAATCAGGAGACCGAGATTCTGGCGGTGAAGTCGATGCCGTCGGTCGCGGAGCGCGCATTGCGCGACATCAAAGCTGGCCGCGTGCTGTCGGCCAAAAACGAGGGCGAACTACGCGGGGCACACGAGGCCATCGGCCGTGTCCTGTCCGCTCTCGACAGCACAGCAGACGAGGAGAAGGCCAGCGGCACTGGTCCGTCTCAGAAGGGTTCCGAGGCCTCGGAATCCGATGAGGCCAGCCAGGAGTCGTCCGTCGATACCTCGGCACTGGATCTGCTCGAAATCGAACTCGGTTCGAGCTAAACCCTCTACCAAGGAGATTCATCATGCCGATGACGGCAACCAAGCTGGCCGACCTCCAGAAGGCCGCGCTGGTACACACCACGAAGGCCCGCGAGATCATCGAGGCCAACGCCGACAAGGACCCGCACGACTGGTCCGAGGATGACCGCAAGGCCTACGACGAGGCCCTGGCCAAGGGCCGCGAGCAGCTCGAAGCGATCAAGACCGCCAAGGCTGATCTCGCGGTGATCGACTCGGCCAAGAGCTTGGCCGATGAGATCGGCCTGCCGGACTCGGCCAAGGATGACCTGGATGCGCTGGGCAACCGTCCCGTCCGCGAGCGGGTGAAGGCGCTGGGCCTGCAGGTCGTCGAGTCGCCGGAGTTCAAGGCGATGATGGCCCCGTTCGGCGGCGGCCGGATCCCCGAGAAGCAGCGGCTGCAGTCCGACCCGATCAGCGTCAAGGGCCTGTTCGTCGGTGGCACCGACACCAGCGCCGGCGCGTTCGTGGTCAACGAGCAGACCGGCATCGTGGAGATGCTGGGCCGCAAGGAACTGAAGATCCGCGACCTGGTCTCGGTGCGACGCACCGGTTCCGATGCCGTGGAGTACGTCGAGCAGACCTCGCACACCAACGCCGCGGCGGTGGTGCCGGAGGCGACCAGCTCAGCCCCGCCCGAGGCCGATGCTGACGGCGGCCCGCTGATCCAGGCCACCGGTGGCGGCTACAAGCCCGAGGGCTCGTGGGCGTTCGTGCGGCGCACCGCCAACGTCAAGACCATCGCCGAGTGGGTGCCGGCCACCAAGCGGGCACTGGCCGACGTGGCCGCCCTGGAGGGTCTGATCAACGACGAGCTCCGGGCCGACATCGCCGAGGCCGAAGAGGCGCAGATCCTCAACGGTGATGGTTCCGGTGAGAACTTCACCGGTATCGCCAACTGGTCGGGCATCCAGACCCAGGCGTTCGCGACGGACATCTTCACCACCGCCCGCAAGGCCATCACCAAGGCCCGCACGGTCGGCCGGGTGAACCCGAACGCGATCGTCGTGTCGCCGGCCACCGCGGAGGCCATCGACCTGGCCAAGGACGGCGAACAGCGTTACTACTACGGCGGCCCCTACTCGATGGGTGGGCGCACGCTGTGGGGCGTTCCGGTCGTCGAGTCCGAGAACCAGTCGGACGCCAACATCCTGGTCGGCGACTTCTCCAAGGCGGTCCTGTGGGACCGGGAGCAGACCACGGTGACGATGACCGACAGCCACGCAGACTTCTTCATCCGCAACCTGGTGGCGATCCTGGCCGAGGAGCGTCTGGCGTTCGCGCTGACACGCCCGAAGGCGATCGTCAAGGCCGCGCTGTCCTAACGGATGGCTCTGATCAGCTCGCAGCAGGCCGCGGGGGCAACCTCGCGGCCTGCTGCGCGTCAGGAAGGTAAACCGATGGCGCTCAACGAATACAACGTCGAGATCGACGGGCATAAGACCACGCTGCAGCTGTCTGATGAGGATGCGAAGGCCATGGGTCTGGCCGAGCCGGCGCCCGCGAAGGCCGCGCCCACCAAGGGCCGCACCGCGGCGAACAAGTCGCGCACTGCGGCCAACAAGAGCGGCAATGCCGGTTAGCGACCTCCCCGCGGAGGATCTTGCCGCGGTTCGCCGGTACTGCGGCTGGCACGTGTGCCCCGTCCTCACCGACGACATCGTCACCTTGGACGGTCCGGGCTCTGCGCTGCTGGTGTTGCCCACGCTGCGGATGTCCGAGCTGACGAAGGTCGTCGAGGACGGTGTCGAGCTCGACGTGTCGACGCTGGCGTGGTCGACGCGTGGCCTGGTGCGCAAGAAGTCCGGCGCATGGTGGTCCTGCGAGTACGGGGCGATCGAGGTCACGTTCACCCACGGCTTCACCGAGGTCGAGGCTGCGGACTGGGCGCGCACGGTGCAGCAGGTCGCCGACCGGAACGCGCGCATCGCGTCGAACGATCCGATCGCGGTGGGCCCGTTCCGGTGGGCAGAGAGCTCGGCTGCTGAGGGGTCGGCGTTCACCGGTGCAGAGCGGGCCACCCTCGATCTGTACCGGCTGGAGCGGCCCGCCTAATGTCCGAGACCGTGATCCGGCACCGCGGCGCGGCCCGGGACGAGAACGGCAAGCTGATCACCGCGGCCTCGTCAGTGCCCCTCACCGCGTTCTGCGTCGCCCCGGGCACCGGCGGAACGTCGGCAGGCACCAGCGGCGGCTCAGATCGCCGTGAGCGTGGCCGGACCGGTTCCGACAATGCCTGCGTCGTCTACTTTCTCGGCGCCCCGGACGTGGTCAGCGACGACGAGCTGACGGTCCGCGGACAGCGGTACAACATCACCGTCAACGACTGGCATCAGGGTGGCCGCGGTGGCCTCGAAGTGCTGTGCACCCGGGGGCAGGGCTGATGGCGTTCGAGCTGAATCTTGAAGGCGGCGCCGAGGTTCTGAAGGAACTGTCGGCGGGCGCGATCGCCGAGCTGGCGGCGCAGATCGCCGACGCCGCGGGTGAGGGCGCCGAGGTGACGATGAGCACCACTGACCGGGCGCGGGGCTCGGTGAGTGTGCCGGCTGAGGCTCAGGCCAAGGATGGCGTGCTGACGAAGGCGGCGGCTGCGGCCGGACTGGAAGTGACGTTGCGGCCACCGCGGCAACGCAAGTCGCGCAAGAGCAAGAAGGGTGCTGCCGGTGACGCTGCCAGTGACTCGTGAGCCGGTCGACGTCGCCCGGTTGGTGAAGGACTGGCTGAAAGCTGATGCGGTACTGGCGGCCCGGTTCCCCGAGTTGTCGTTCGCGTTGGAGTTGCCGTCTGGCTGGAGTCTCGGCGATCCGCCGGTGATGGTGATCGCTGACGACGGAAGCACGTTGGACATGTGGCCGGTGGCGACTGATCCGACGATCCGCGGCACGTCGTGGACGTCGGGCCGGGAACCGAAGTACGCGTACGCGGTGATGGCGCGGCTGCTGACCGCCCGAATCCCCGGTATCGCGGCGGTGCTGCCGGGGACGGGGTTCCTCGAAGCGCGCGACTCGAAGAACAGTGGCGACCTGTGCTCGTTCACGGTTCGCACCCGGGCGCGCACCAGGTAGCGCACGCTCACATCCCGAACCGACCCCACCCAATCCTGGGCGGGGTTTTTGTTGGCCCGCAAGGGCATTCGACGCCCTTGAAGGAGGGACATCATCATGGCAGTTGATATCAATCCCGATGCCACCCTGATCCCGGATCAGGCTGAGGTGTGGATTCAGCTCAAGGAGGATGTGGCCGACATCGCGACGGTCATCCCGACCCTGGCCAGCGCCGACCTCGAAGCTCTCGGTTGGGATTTCGTCGGCCTGGTCGACGACAAGAAGGGCATCCCGATCGATCCGACGATCGAGATCAAGGAGTACGACGGCTTCGGCCATCCGGTGTTCCGGACGAAGGCCCGCAAGGGCAAGGTCAAGTCCGGGTTCACGATCTTCGAGGACAACGCCACGACCCGCAAGATCGTGCTGCCCGGGTCGGCGTCGGACAAGGTCGGCATCCCGAAGGATGTGCAGATCTACGTGCTGTACAAGTTCGTCGACGAGGACCGCACTCAGCTGTGGGTGTCGCTGCGGCCGGCGACTGCCGAGCTGAAGAGTCACGGTGGCGTCGTGGACGGTGAGCTGTCGTTCGCCGAGATCGTGGTGCACCACACCGCGGACGCCAACCGGGACGTGTTCAAGCGGGTGGGCCCGTCGGTGTCGAAGAAGTTCACGCTGGGCATCGGCGTGACCGCGTACACGGTGACAGTGAACGGTGACACCACGGCGTCGATCACCACGTTGACGAGTGCCGGGCTGCAGACCGCGCTGCGCGCGTTGGCAGGTGTCGGGGTGTCCGGTGTGACGGTGTCGGGTTCGGGTTCCGGTCCGTTCACCGCGGAGTTCACGGTGCCGGTGTCCACGGTTTCGGCTGCTGGTACGGGCGGCTCCGTCTACGTCGAGTAGCCGCACCCGCTTTCGATCTCCCAGCCCGGTCGGGTCCGACTCCCCGGCCGGGCTGGGCTTCGTCAAACCCACTGAGTCGGACCCTATTTCAAGGAGTCGGACCATGAGCACCACACCTCGTAAGCGCACCCCTGCGAAGAAGGCGACGGCCGCGCGCCAGGCCGAAGCCGGCGACGGGTTCGTGACCGTCGAGCAGTGCGGCGTCGAGCTGCGGATCCCGATCGGTGACAACGTGCCCCTGGAGGCCATCGAGGTCATCAGCCAAGAAGTCGCCGGGCCTCAGAGCAAGGCTGACGAGCTGCGCGACGACATCGCCGTGACCAGAGCACTGGTGGGTCCCGAGCAGTGGGAGACGTTCAAGGCTGCCCGGCCGACGCTGCGTGACTACCGAGAGCTCAGCTCGAAGATCGTGGGGTTGACGGGAAACTAGTTGGCCTCTTTCGCCTGCTCAATGAGCACGGCGACGACATAGAGGCTGACCTAGACCAGTTCCACAACATCGACCTGTGCGACCTCTACAACGGCACACTCTCTGTCCGCAAGCTCGGTGTGCTCGTCCGCAAGCTCCCGACGACATCACGACTGGCGACGGCTCTCAACGATGGCCAGCCGGTCTGGCAGCTGACAGACCACCTACTGGCCGACGTGTGGGTGGCGCTGGTGAAGCTGCTCGGCGACCCGGAGAAGGTGCCGGAGACCATCGACCATCCGCTGCGCGCCGAGATGAGAGCGAAAGCTACTGCCGCACATAAACAGTCGCTCAAGCAGGAATACCTGCGCCGCAAGCGTGGATACGACGCGAAACGAACCGAAGGGGTGAGCGAGTGACGACCATCGGAACTGCTGTCCTCCAGATCATCCCGTCCCTCCGTGGCGTGACTGAGGCGATCGAGAGTCAGATCGATGGCAAGGCTGTCGATATCCAGATCAAGCCGAAGGTTGATCAGCGCGCCACCGAGCAGGCCGCGAAGCAGACCCGGGAGACCGTCGAGAAGCAGACGACCGAGGTCAAGGTTCAGCCGAAGGTCGACACCCGGGCCGCCGAGCAGGCCGGCAAGGCGACGGGTGAGGCTGTCACCAAGGGCGCGAGCGATGCTGTCGAGAAGTCCAGCACCGGCAAGGACATCGCCAAGGTCATCGTCGACGGCATCGCTGACGGTGTGAAGGATGAGCTGCGCGGTGGCCCGCTGGTCGATGAGTTCGTCGAGGGTCTCGCCGACGGTGTGAAGCAGGGCATCGACCGGGGCGGCGTCAGCACGACGATCATCAGCACCATCAGCGACGGCCTGAAGTCGGGGAATGTCGGCGGGACGATCAAAGACGCTGTTCTGCCGACCATCAAGGGTCTCGGCACAGATCTGCGGTCCAGTGCGACCGACTGGTCCCGCGGGATCGCGGATTCGCTGCGTTCCGGAGACATTCAAGGCGCAACCGATGACATCGGCAACACGGTGCGGTCCGCCACCGACACCATCGCGACCATCGGGTCAACGTTCGGGCTGCAACTCGACGGCGTGCGTCAGTTCGGCGAAGGGTCAGCCACGGCACTGTCCGATGTGTCCGGCAGGGTCCAGGGTGTCATCACACCCGCGCTGGAGCTGAAGTCGAAGTTCGACGACATCGGCGGCGTCCTGGAGACCGTGCTCCCAGGCAAAGCCGAGAGGGGCGCGAAGGCGATCTCGGCCGCGCTGGCGCTGATCGTTGTCCCCCAGATCGGCAAAGAGCTCACCGACTCGATCAACGAGTGGTTGGAGGAGAACCACCCGCGGCTCGCCGAGCTCAACCAGACGAACACCCCTGACCAGTTGGGGAAGCGGGCCCGGGATTGGGTAGACCGGAACGTATTCGGCGAAGGCCGCCCGGTGAGCACCGGCGTTCCGCAAGGCCCGGTGCCGGTCGGTCAACCGCTATCTCCGGTCGATATCGTGGCACGCCCGCCCGCGCCCACACGCCCGTCGCGACCGCTGGACCCGTATGGTCTCCTGCCTCCCGGCGGTTACGGTTCCGGCGGCTATACGGGCAGTTTCCCGGTCGATCAGGTTGCCGGCGTGGTGCACGGCAAGGAATACGTAGTCCAGGCCATCTCCCAGGAGCGCATCGAGCGAGACCATCCCGGCCTGCTCGACCACATGAACGCCACCGGCAAGCTCCCCGGGTATGCGGGCGGCGGTCTGGTCACCGGCGCGCAGCAGCTTCGCGCGGTGATCGGGGAACGGTTCGGGATCTCCGACATCGGCAGCTACCGCGGCGCGGACAAGTACGGCGAGCACTCCACTGGCCGCGCCCTGGACGTGATGGTCGGCAACAACAAGTCAAAGGGCGACGCGGTCAAGGATTTCGCGCTGGCCAACTCGTCGGCGATCGACCTGAAATGGGTGATCTGGCGCCAGCACCTGTACTACCCAGGCGGCGGCGGCTACGACATGCCCGACCGCGGCAGCCCGACACAGAACCACATGGACCACGTGCACATCTTTTCTGGTACCGGTATCGCGAACGGGCTGCGCGGCGCGCTGAAGGGCGTCGGGTCCGGCAGCTCATCCCCTGCGCGGTCGGCCGGCCCGGGCGCGATTGATCCATCGAGCAGTGACACGACAGGTTCCGGTGCCGCCGACGCGGTTCCGGCCGCGGCATCGGGGGCGTCATCATCGAGCTCCGGTGGCGGGTTCGGTGTGCCGTCGACGATCTCCGGGCTGGCCGGCCTCGGTGGGCAGGCGATTGGTGGCGACATCGGATCGGCGGTCGGGGAGCTCGCGGCGGGGCAGGTGTCGTCGGCGCTCGGCGTGTTCGGTGTCAACGATTCACCTGGCTGGCTGAAGGGCATCTCGACGTTCGTCGGTGGTCTGTCGATCTCGGACAAGAACGGCAAGAAGGTGTTCGACGGCAGCAACATCGGCGGCACGTTGGGCGGTGCGGGGTCGCTGTTCGGTGGCGCTGCACCGGCTGTGCCGCCCGCTCCCGCACCAGCTGCGCTGCCCGGGGGAAGTGTGCACGGCGGCCAGGCGGGACAGAACCCAGGGCCGGCCGGTACGACGTACCACATCCGCACGGCGACGGTCGAGGATGCATTTACCCAGGCGCAGCAGCAGGAAAAGGTAAGGCTGGCATCGAAGTTGGATAGGTACTGACGTGGCTGTAGCAACGATCACGCTCGAATCGTCCAACGGTGATTCGGTGGTGGCGCCGATGGTGGTGTCCGCGCCTGACGATGACATCTATCTGCGCGATGACTTCATCGTGCTCGATGTCGACCCGCAGGGTATGTACGACACCGGGTTCAAGGTGCGCACCCAGTCGGGTGCGTTCGAGCCGGGTGGGCGTGCGGTCGGCGAGTCGATCCCGATTCGGAACCCGATTCTGCCGTTCTGGCTGACTCCGGAGTCGCGGCCGCGTTTCCAAAAGCTTTGGGGTACACCGGGGAACTTGCAGAAGGTGAAGTGCACGTGGGACGGCCCGTCCGGTCCTCGGTTCCTATATCTGAAGCTGGCCCAGGAGATCAGGTACACCACCGAGGATGGCTTCGACTCCGATATCGACGGCATCTATCACGCGGTCGTCTCGGCCAATGCGTACAACCCGATGTACGAGAGCGCCGAAGATGTTGCGGAGTGGGTGAATCCGGGCAACTTCACTGTCTACAACGCGGGGTCGGAAGGCGTGTACAAGCTTGGGTATGCGGGCGACCTGACCGGCGATCTCGATGTCGATGCGAGCATTGCCACCATTCAGTCCGCGTTGGAGGGGCTGCCGTCTCTCGGTGCCGGCAACGTCACCGTGTCGGGCACCTCGAAGCAGTTCACCGTGCTTACGCCGATCACTCACCCGGGGATGCTGACGGTCGACGGCGGCGGGTTGGCGCCGCTCGCGTTCTCTGTCACGGTCGGCACGCTGACGTTCACGTTGACGGTCGGCGGCCAGTCCACCGCGCCGATCTCGTTCTTCTCGTCGGCTGCGACAGTCCAGGAGGCGTTGGAGCAGCTGTCGAACATCGGCAGTGGCGGCGTCTCGGTGTCGAGCACATTCTTCGGGTACGTGTTCAACTTCGTGAGCGGTCCGCTGGCGGGGTTCCTGACGGCGCTGTTCACGGGCAAGACGACCGCTGTCGCTCCGGTAATCCGGGTGGTCGCGAATCCGAACACCAGTTGGTTCGAGGTGTGGAACCCGACTGATCAGAAGCTGTGGCCCGAGTGGGAGCTGGATCCGGCGGTCGAGTGGCAGTTCCCTGATTTCGGGTTCGGTCAGGAGCGTCGATGGGGGCGGCCGGTGGGTGCGGATGCGGCGCGGATGATCGTGACCCCGCAACTGACGCAGATGTTGTCGGTGATGTCGGATCCGTTCATGGACACCTACGTGTCCGCGGATCTGTCCAATGCGGCCGGCCTGTTCAACGGTGTGGAGCCGATCTATCCGGTGCCGCCGTACACCGGCACTGAGGATGATCCGGTGCTGATGCCGGTGGTGTGCCGCGGCCCGTCGGGCGCGAAAGTCACTCTGCGGCAACGCCGGTTCTGGTCGGCCGAGTCAGGTTTGGAGGCGTGATGAATGCAGCAATCCTAGGGGCCGCCGTGGCGTTCGTCATCCTGTCCGTGGCGCTCACCGTCGTCGCATTCTGGGCAGGCTGGCGACTGCACCGATGGGCATCTGAGATCGGACTCCCAGTGACACCAGCACCACCGGTGCCCACTCCGGAGCCTGTCACCCCGAAGCTTCACGTCGTCGGTAACCCCACGGACCCCCGGGCGCCGTGGGTGATCTCCCGCGACAACGAGACCGAGACGGCCCCATGACGGTTGCGACGTTCGCGGAGCCGTTCACCGGTTCGGACCACGACGACTTCGCCGCCTGGGCGCGCGAGGTCCGCGAGTACCGCATCGAACGCGCCTCCGACCGGCCCATCATCAAGCTGTACGACGGCGACTGGGTCTACCGCGGCACCGTGTACGGCGAGATCGCCGGCAACGTGAACATCACGGTCAACGAGACCGGCACGATCCAGCTGCGTCTGCCGATCGACCTCGACGACCCGCGCCGCACCTGGGCCGCGTTCTGGGCCCTCGACGAAGAAGCCCGCGGTACCAGCAACATTCATATCATCGTCGAGACGATGGGCGCCCGCATCGGCGGTCGGATGAAGCCCAAGAAGGGCGTGACCGTCGGGCGCGGGGAGAAGGGCGACGAAGTCGTCATCGACTTCTTCGACGACATCGAGGAACTGAAGCACGTTTTCGTGGCGGGCAATCCGTTCCTGCCGTTGTCGCTGATTCAACAGCCCAAGGCGTGGATGCTGCTGCTGCAGGCCGACCACGGGATCTTGTTGACGTTGGCGGCGAACCTGCTTCGGTTGCAGCTCACCAACATCGACATCGGCGACCTGCTCAAGCTGCTGGACCCAGACAACTGGACCATCGAGGGTCTGGTCGACGCGCTGCGCGGGTTCTGGCAGCAGTCGCAGATCGTGGTGAAGCCCCGGTTCTTCGGCGATTCGGCGGCGCCGCTGGCGCTGGTGGTCGGCTCGATCCGTACGTCGATGTTCGATGTCGCGGCACCGATCCTCGAAGACTCCGAGATGCAGTGGGATCTGCGACGCTGGCTGACCGGCGATCCGGAGCCGTGGCCCGGCGCCGGGACGAACTGGCGCAACGGCACCCTGTTCGTCGACATCGTCGACAAGTCGGGGTTCCGCTCAGGCACCAGCATCGGCGGAAACCTGTTCACCGGCCTGACCCGCTCGATCGCGTCGGTGCTGTCCAACCACGTCGAGGACTCCTACGACCTGTTCACCGGTGAGACGATCGACGAGACCGGTTATCGGCTGCCGGGGTTCCTCGGCACGCTGGCCCCGCATCCGTATGTGGTGTACCGCGACGGCGACATCACCGGCATCCAGACGAGCGAGTTTTCCCGGTCCCCGGGCGGCGCCGGCCGGATCACCGTCGGTGGGAGATCGATGCCGGGGGTTGTCCGTGCCCCTCTGGGAAACCGGAGGGGCACGGGCAATCTCGCCAAGTCAATGAACTCATCAGCGCGGCCATCCAGTACGGCGGTGATGTGCTGGGCGACAACATCTCTGCGGTCATCAGCGCGGGTGTCGGCTACAACGTGTCGGTCGGGTCGCTCGGCGGCGCGATCGACAGCTTCTTGAAC
Organism: Mycobacterium sp. 48b; assembly: GCF_048282725.1. Lineage (NCBI taxonomy): Bacteria > Bacillati > Actinomycetota > Actinomycetes > Mycobacteriales > Mycobacteriaceae > Mycobacterium > Mycobacterium sp. 48b. The sequence continues at coordinate 1,998,316 of NZ_JBLVUL010000001.1, read as the reverse complement.
CCGATCTACCGCGACAGCATTCTGGCGAACATCTCGGTGCCGCTGCTGCTGCGTACAGCCAAGCAGGGCTGGGGCCACTACCTGGAAGACACGTCGCCGAACGTCACCCAGGCGTTCACCGCGGCGTCCGTGATGGATCTGCGCAAGCGCCGGCGGGAGACAGACCCGGACACGGACTTCACGCTGCTGGTGGCCAACGCCAGCCCGTGGCTGATCGGGGACAACGGGTTCGGGCACTGGTGGCTCGGTGACCGCATCGGCGGCACCTCGAAGTACCTGATGCCGCGGGTGTTCGTGCGGCGCAACAGAAACCTCAACATCGACTGGGGCCAGGGGAAGGGCATCGACATCGCGGGCAAGTTCGGCGACACCCGCAACCAGAAGGACGCGATCGAGCACATGGCAGAGCTGGTCGGCAGAGCGATGAGTGGATTGCAGGAGATCGGACTGTGGTAGAGAACAGCAGGGTTGAAGGCCTGACACCGGAGTCGGCGAAGGCGCTCGCGGACAAGGTCATTGACCAGACCGTGGTGCCGAAGAAGATCCCGGCAGCCGACGATATCGACGGGCAGACGAAGGCCGTCGCCGGCGCGCTGGCGTCGGCGCTGCTGACCGCGACGGAGATGCCGCTGCACATGCTGCAACCGGTCAACGCGGAGCTCGCCGCCCAGCTCGTCGCGCTCGGAATCCGCCAGACCGAGCACATCGACCCGGCCGCGTTGCACGCGCCAGCGTGGATCACTGACGGGGTGAAGCAGGAAGCCATCAAGCTGCCTGAGCAGCCGCAGCACACTGAGGCTGAGCCGCATGTGGAGCGGACCGCGGTGGCGCCGAAGTGTCCGAAGCGGATCGCCAAGGGGGCGCGGGCGGTGCGTCGGTGACCACTCCTGGTGGTGTTCCGAATCTGCCGGCTGGTGCGCTGACGCTGGAGACGTTGGCGGCGAAGCTGCAGGACATGTCGGTGCCGGCGATGCGGGAGCGTGCCGCTGCTCGCGTGCCGAACATCTTCGACGGGTCGACGGCCGGCAATCTGCTCAGCGATTTGTCGCCAGGCGGAGTCATCGCGCAGTTGTTTGCGGGGTTCAATTCGTTTGTCGCGAACGCTGATCCGGCTGACATTCAGGGGCCGGAGGATCTGCCGGGGCTGCTCACCGACTTCATCGAATCGTTGCCGGTTGTCGGCCAGCTCGTCGGCCTGGGTGAAGCGATCATGGGCACCTACGACGGTGACGATGAGGTGCTGCTGGCGATCCAGGAGGTGTTCGAGCCGATCCGGGCGCTGCTGCAGGTTGTCGGTGGTGTGAGCGGCGCGGAGCTCCCGACCGTCGAGCAGATCCTGGATGGTTGGGCGCAGCTGGCGGCCGCGATCGGCAACAGTCTCGCGAAGCTGCGCGGCCTGATCGACATCTCGTGGCTGACCAACGAGCACCAGAACCTGGTCGATGAGTCCGGGTATGACGACCCGATCACGGTGGAGTCCCCCGACGATCCGAACATCACCCACGACGCCACTGACGGTGTTCCGGGGTCAACGCCGTTGGGCTGCATGAAGATTGTGTGCAACGGCGCCAACCACGAGCGTGGCGGCAAGCTGATCGAGGTTGGGCGCGGGTGGGTTCTGGAAGCTGAGAGCGCGGTGAAGTGGGAGGTCATCACCGCGACGGCGGCGGCCAATGCGATTCGGTTGGAGCTGCAGCCGTTCAGCGTGGTGGGCACGGTGGCCACGCCGGTGGGCGGCCGGGTGTTGGTGGGTTCGGTGGCGTCGCCGTCGGGGTCCAGTGGTGGCTCTGGCGGGTGGGGTACCAGCATCAGCGGCAACTACACGGTTCCGTCGGACGGTTCCGTGACTCACGTGGCGTTGTTCCCGCGGGTGACGTCTGCGGCGTCGGTTGGTTTGGTGAAGTTCGACAACACGAATCTGGTTGCAATTCAGGATATTCCGCAGGAGTTCATCAAAGATCTGCTGGCCGATCTGCAGTCGTTGCTCGATTGGATCACGGCGTGGGTGGATAACGGGTTGGCTGCGCTGGGGATTCCGCCGATTGGGTCGCTGTTCGACCGGATCAATGATCTGGCTGACGGGATCTCCGAGATCCAGAACAACGCCGAGGATGCCATCGCTGGCCTGGCGGACAAGCTGGGGCTGGATGAGTGGGATGACTGGTTGGCTGATGCGGTTGGTGGCTGGCAGGCGTTGCTGAACAAGTTCAAGGGCGGTGTTGGCGGCACGCTAGATGATGTCGAGGCGGCGCTGAACAACGCGGGTCAGGATATTCGGGACGCGATTGCGAATGCGTTGGGGCACAGCGGCACTGGTCATACTTCGGCGCAGATCGCGACGTATCTGGCGAATATTCCGCAGGGTGTGATTACTGGCCTGACGGATTTGGCCACGCAGACGAATCAGATCGTGGACATCCTTGCTGGCAACGCGGTGACGGCCATCAATGCGACCGTCCAGGCCGTGAAGGATTGGTTTGCGCAGTGGTTTGGCGGCGGGTCGACGAATGCGATTCCGTTGTCTCAGAAGGGCGCTGCGTCCGGTGTTGCGCCGTTGAACTCGTCAACGAAGCTGGCGACGTCGTATCTGCAGACGAACGTGGCGAACGGTGTGGCTGGCCTGGATTCGTCGGGCAAAGTGGCCACGTCACTGTTGGTGACCGACACCGCGAACAATGTCCCAACCCTGGATAGTGGCGGCAAGCTCAAGGGTGGCCAGCTCCCCGACTTCTCGTCAACGTACATCCCGGTGGGGCAGAAGGGTGCCGCGCTCGGTGTCGCGCCTCTGAACGGCAGCAGCGTCATCCCACTGGAGTACCTGCCCGAAGAGGTCGGAGGTTCAGGCGGGTCTGGCGATGGTCGGCCGTATGTCATTCTGTCGCTTTCTGCGAACCAGTCGATCACGACTGGTGGATTGGGGACTGAGGTTGCGGGCTGGTCGCAGGCGGGAAGCGCGGGCGTCACGTTCGCGGACGGAACGAACACCCGGTGGCGGTTCAACCAGGCGGGTTGGTGGCAGATGGAAATGACGATGCGGTGGCCATCGTCCAACTCCACTGGCGTGAGGGATGCTTGGGTGACCAGGTATCAGGAAGCCTCCCTTGACGACGGGGCGACGTGGGGTGTGTCGAAGGGCGTTTTCCAGGCGCCGATCGCGTCGGCGGCCTTCGACTGGCAAAACGTGCTGACGACTTCTCAGCGGGTCTCTGATTTTGAGACGTCAGCGAGCGGTATACGGGTGCGGTTCTCTGACGATGATTACTTCGGAATTACCGTCAGGCAGACTGCTGGGTCTAGCCAGAACGTGTTGGGTGGGTATCCGTATCCGATTCAGCAGGGTTCGTTTGTGGTGTGTACGTATCTCGGTGCGGCTTAGTCGACGTCGGCCCAGGTGCGGCGTTTGCAGGCTGCGGATACGGCGCACTGGGACACCCCGAACTTATCGGCGATCACCCGCAGCTTTTCGCCCTCATGGCGTAGGTGGCGTATCTGCCGCACATCATCAGCGGTGAGCTTGCGGGCCGGGTTCGGCTTCACCACCGGCTGATCCAGCGGGATGCCGCGCAGTTCACGGAAGTAGTGGAAGCTGCACAGTCCCTTGGATCGGTGCTCGCCGTCGCCGAAGTGGCACTCGTTGCGGGCAATGTGCTCGCCATCGCAGTCATCCACCGTGCACCTCGGCGGACGCACGGGGACGAACGGCACGTCGAGGTTGCCCGCCCGCCACTGGTTGTAGTGGTAGGCGCAATAACCGCGGCACCAAGCCGGATCAGCGCAGCCTTGCTCTCTGCAATCCCCCATGCCTCGGGATTGTGCCATCCGCTACTGGCGTCCACGAGTCGAACGAACGAGATGGGAGGTGAACCGTGGCCTGGTCCGATACCCCGACCCTCGACACCGGCAACCCGGCGCGGGCATGGTTCCCCGAACCACCCAACCCGGCCGCACCGCAGCACGAGCCCTACTGGCGCGCCTACCACCAAGCCACGCTGGCCGCCGAGCTGGCCGACCTCGACGCCCAACTGTCCGGTGGACAAACCCAATCCGGTGAACTGGCCGCCGCGCTGCACCGCATCGTGTTCGCCGGCACAGCCGAAAAGAGCTACCCAGGTGTCCTGGCCGCCGATCTGCACCCGCTGACAGCGTTCGCCACCAACGTCCTGGCCGCCGAAGCCACCGGGGCACTACACGGCCCACAAGCCGCCCTGGCCGGCCAGCAGATCATCGGCGGCACACTCGGCGCCACGCTGCGCCCCGTCCAGGCCGCCGCGACCGGCCAACAGCTCTACACCGGAACCATCGGCGCCGCGCTCCGCCAAGCCGCCGCGCAAATGCAGGGCAGCCAGATCCACACCGGCATCCTCGACGCCGACCTCACCCACCTACTCCTGTCAGCGACCGGGCAGCAGACCATCACCGGCGCGCTCGCCTCAGTCCTCCGCAAAGCCGTGTTCGCCGGGGTCGGCAACCAAGCCATCACCGGCACCCTGGCCGCAGCGCTCCGCCAAGCACTCGCCAACCTGTCCGGCACACACACCCTGGCACCCGTCAGTATCGCCTTCACCACCGTCGGCGCCTACACCACAGTCGGCAGCGGATTCGACATCGCCGCACTCCGCGCCGCCGGATACACCCACATCGACCGCATCGCCCTCGGCGGCGGCCAAGGCGGCTCCGGGTCCTCCGCCGGTGCAGCCAACGGCGGCAACGCGGGCGTATTCAACTCCGACACCATCGCCCTGGCCTCCTACCCGTCCCTCACGGCGATGACCGGAACAGTCGGCGACGGCGGAAACGGCGGCGCTGGCGGGTTCTTCCCGTCGGACGGCTCCGCCGGCCAAGCATCGACCTGCACCGGCAGCGGACTGCCCACGCTCACCGGCGCAGGCGGCCCAACCGGATCAGGTGGCGGCCGCAACGGAGACGCCGTGTCCAGCGGCAACACCAACGGCAACAGAGACCTGCTGCTGAACGGCCAGACATATCCCGGCGGTTCCACCACCACATCAGCGACCGCCAGCGTCCCAGGCTCCGGCGGATACGGCGGCGGCGGCGGACTCGCAGCCGGATCCAAAGGCGGACGCGGCCAAACCTGGCTCTGCGCAAGGCAAGTCGTCTAAATCGCATCACGACGAAAGGAACCACCAATGGAAGACCCCGAGCTCGACGCCATCATCCTGGCGATGGATAAGGACCGCGAAGGCGGCCGAGACCAGGCACTGGCTGTGTCGCTGGCCGACGCGTACGTTGCCGCGCACCCCGACACGTTCACGTTCCTCCAGGGCATGAACATCGAAGCGTGCGTCGGGCTGGTCGACGTGTTCCGCGGAGCTGGCGATCTCCGCAGCCTGTTCCTCGTTGAAACGTGGCTACTGCATTGCTACCCCCCGCAAAACATCGGCGGCGAGTACGTCGCCCAGGTTCGAGTGACGGAGTAATTCAATGGCTGAAACCTGGATCACCAACGCCGTCGCACAAGGCATGCTCAACGGCACCGGCCTGGCCGAAGCGATCGGGGCGTCCGGCAAGCTGCGGTTCTACTCGGGCACCAAACCGGCCAACGCCGACGCCGCCCTGTCCGGCAACACTCAGCTCGCCGAACTCGTCTTGGCTGCATCACCGTTCAGCGGATTCTCCGACACCGGCAGCGCGGGCCGAGCCACCCTCGGCTCCATCGCCTCCGACACCAGCGCCGACGCCACAGGCACCGCAACGTTCGCCCGCATCCTCGACAGTGCAGGCACCACGGTCAAGATGCAGTTCGACGTCGGCACGTCAGGCACCGCGATCATCATGGCCACTGTCGCGTTCACCGCCGGGTCCACCGTCGCCGTGTCCTCAGGCACGATCGACCTGTCCGAAGGCCCATAGTGTTCCGCGCGCTGGTCGTCGGCACTTTGGCTGGCCTGGGGTTGTCCGGGCTGCTCATGTGGGCGTTCGCGGAAGGCTGCCCGATCTTCGACGCGATCCGCGACACCGACACCACCCATCCCTTCTAAGTACGGCCAACCCTCCAACCCCTGAAACAGATTTCGCCCCGGCACCACACGGTGACCGGGGCTTCGTCATGAAAGGACCCAGTCATGCCCAAGGTCATCACCAAGCAGAAGGCCCGCGAAGTCGACATGTGGTGCCGCGCCCGCAGCGGTCTCCCATACCTCTACGGCGGCGCGTTCTCCACCGACCCGAAGCGGAGTTGCGACTGCTCGGCGCTCGTCCTCCAAACCGGCGCCTACATCATGGGCCGCACCGACTGGTCCGGAAACCGCTACGGCTCAACCGAATCGTTCCGCCTGGACTACAAGATCGTCTACGACATCGGCTTCAAACGCCTCCCCGCGGGCGGTGTCGCTGCGCTCGGGTTCAAGCCGATCATGCTCGTCGGCCTGCAGCACGGCGGCGGCGGCGTCAACTCCCACACCGCTTGCACGCTGTTCTACGCCGACGTGCCGGGCGGTGAGATCAAACAGTCGGCCCGCGGCATCGACTGGGAATCCAGCGGCAGCAACGGCGTCCGCTACTACGACTACGCCCGCGCATGGAACGACTCACTGTTCCACGACTTCTGGTACCTCGACGCCACACTCGAAACCGCGACCGTGCCTGCCACCCCGCAGCCCGTGATCGTCGGCCCCGCCGACGACCAGCTCAACATGCGGTTCAACTGCCTCGGCGGCCAAACCCTCGTCGAAGCTCTCGCCGAGGTTCGGGACAGGGTGTGCGGCACCGAGGACCGCGCCAAGCCGGGCGTGGTGACGAAGTGACTGAGCTGCGGTACGGCGGCGCCCAGGCCGCCGAAGCGATGGCCTGGCAGCGCGCCATCGTGAAATTCGCGCCCTCGTACGCGCTCGCGGCCACAGGTGGCCCGCTCAAGGCCGACGGCTGGATCGGCGACGACGACGCCAAGGTGGCCGCCGAGTACCGGCGCCGCCGCGGCCTGCCCGCGCCCCCGACCGGCGTCGTGGTCACCCACGAGGAATACGGCGCACTCGTCAAGACCGCACCACCGGCGCCGAAGCCCCGGCACCTCGGCATCGTGTTCCGCGGCACCGGTGGCATCATCGGCCAGGACTACGTCTCCCGCGTCTGCCAAGGCGCCGCCGACCTCATCGAGGAACGCAATCCCGACTTCCCGGCCAGCATGGGCGGACTACCGCCCGGGGCGGCCGGCACACCCTCGGCGCAGAAGGCGATCCAGATCGGCGTGGCCAGCGGCCGGCGCGAAATCCAATCCGGCCGCAGCTTCACCCTCGGCGGCTACAGTCTCGGCGCGATCGTCGCAGCCAAGCTCCGCGCCGAGCTCGAACCCGGCGGCCCGCTCGCCGCATACCGCGACAACTACGTGTGCGGCTTCACCCTCGGCGGCCCCTCGCGCGCATTCGGGCACACCTACTACCTCGGCGCCATCCCGAACGGTCGCGGCATCTCCGACTTCAACATGCCCGCCAGCACACTCACCTGGGACTGGTGCGACCTCGCACACCCCGACGACATGTACGCCAACGTGCCGCTCGGCGACGCCGGGGACATCATGACCGCGATCTACCAGGCCGTCACCAACACGCAACTGTCCGACCCGCTCGGCACGCTGCAGGCCATCATCGCGGCCATCCCGAAAGTGCTTCTCGAGGCAGGTGTCTCGATCCCGTTGCTCACCCAGCTCGGCGCGGGGGCGCTGTCGGGTAACCCAGCGGCCATGGCCGGGGTGCTACTGCCGATCCTGATGTCCGCCTTGCCCGGGCTGATCGGCGGCCAGGGCGGCGAGCTGACCGGTCCGGCCGCCGCGGTACAGGCCGCGATCATCGCGCTCAAGTTCGCCGTGTCGGGAACCGCGGCGCACATCAACTACCACGCCTGGGAGGTCTGGCCCGGCCAGACGTACCTCGGTTTGGCGATCCAGCACGTCCGCGACTGGGCCGGCCGCACGCCGGTCCGCAACTGAAAGGCAGTCCCATGAACACGATCTGGTCGCTCACCTTCTGGAAAGACGCCGCCGAACGCGCACTCAAGAGCGCCGCCCAGGCCGCCACACTCGCCCTCGGCGGCGACGTGTTCAACGCCTGGACCGTCGACTGGAAAACCGCCGCGGGCATCGCACTCGGCGGCGCCGGCCTGTCACTGCTGACCTCCATCGGATCAGCCGGCATCGCCAACAAGGGAACCGCGTCGCTGTCGAGCGCAGTCGAACCTGCTACCCCGGGCGAATGAGCGGCCTGTGGAACCCCGAGTTTTGGTCCAGCCTCGGGGCACCCGCTCTGGCGTTGTTGGTCGTGGTGCTGTTCGTCGTCGCCCAACTGCGGGGCTGGATCGTGCTGGGCCCTACCCACCGCGCCGTCGTGGCCCGCATGGACGACCGCGCCGCCAACGACGCGAGGACCATCGCGTTCCTACTCCGCGAGAAAGACCCCAGCCCCGCAGAGGAACTCATTCCCATCGTGACCTCGTTGCGTGACGCGGCCACCATCGCGGCAGCGGGTGACGGCTGATGTGGCACTGGAAGCGGCAGATCGCCGATGCCGATCGCAAAGTCGCCGAGTCCGAGGCCCGCAGCCAAGCTGCCGAAGAGATCGTCGCGCGATCCCGCCAGGCCCGGCAGGTGCTTCATCGGAAGGTCGGCGAAAACGGCTGGACCGAACTGTTCCTCGCGTCGATGCAAAGGGGTCACTGAATGCGCTGGGTGTACCTGGCCGGACTCCTCACCATCGTCGGCATCTTCGTCTCCGACATGTGGTTCACCATCGACTACCGACTCGGCGCCAACATCTCCCTGATCTGCGCCGCAGCTTTCGTCACCGCGTTCACCGTGCTGTACGGGATGCGGTCGCTGTGGCGGTCGAACCGGATCGGGAAGATCTTCTTCACCAAGAGCGTGGTGCTGGCCGCGGTGCTGTGGCAGATCGTGCTCGCCTCGTGGTGGGATACCGACTATCCGTGGCGCCAGCAGATCCGGTACGTCATCTACACGCTGGGCGCGATCGTGTACATCCCAATGCTGTGGTCGCTGTGGTGTGAGCAGAAGCGTGACCGGCGGCGCCGTGACCGACCCTCAGCTTGAGTGCCGCCGCGCGATCTGGCTCGCGGTCATCTGCTGCATGTGCGTCGCGCTGCTGGTCTACGTCGTCACCATGTAGCGATATACTGATCGGGTGCCTGGATGGGGCGCGGAACATCCCCTCATCAACGAAAGGCGCTCTCATGCAGAACATCACCATCGGCCGCTACAAGCCCACGCCCGGCGGTCCTTTCTCTGACCTTCCTGTCCCCGTAAAAGACGACGAGGGCACGGTTGTCTCCACTACCGACGTCTCGGCGCACTTCGACGGCTGGATCGAAGGCGTCCGGGATGACGGGTCCACGTGGATCATGTGGCTCGACGCGTCCGGCAATCCAACCGTGTTCTATCCGAATCGCGACGCCGACGGCGGTGTGATCGGCGATCCGGTCGACCTCAGCACATAGACTGGACCTCGGCTGGCGGTAGGGACGAGCAGGCCCGGCCCGCTGCTCCGGGAATCCGCCAGCCATCGACTACCCCGCCCCCGACTTCGGTCGGGGGCGGCTTTGTCGTTGCTGGCCCCGCTATTCGATGTGTCCCGGTTCTCCATCGGGGATCGCGTCGGCATAGACGATGTAGCGTTCCCTCTGCGAAACCACAGCCGGGTCCGAGTATGGGGCGGACAGCTCGCAACCATCGGCGTGGTAGCGGCCGTAGTCATCGAATCGGCCCTGGCAGTCGGTCCTATTTCCGCCGATGTGCGTGAAGGTGCGGTACCTGACCCATCCGGCAACGCCGTCGACCACCTCTATCGGACTGTCACACAACAGCCGGACAGTGGGGTTGAGGCCCAGTATGGGGTCGCGCTGACAGTGGAACTCGTCCGATAGCCCCATATCGGACGGATCGCCAGGCCCCGCATGGGCGGGCGCGGCACCGAACAGCACGGTCACAGCGAGCGCGGATGCCATGGCGATTCGCATCATGCGCGGATCGTACTGCCACTACGCGCTGGCGGGAACGGGAAGTCGCCGAACTCGGCGCATACCTTCGTGGACGCCCGTCCGGGTGTGCACCGAAGTGCATGCCCGAAAGTGTTCTTACGGTCAGGTGAGTGGTCAGGTACCTGAGCGTTTCCGACGTTGCCGAGCGCACCGGACTGTCGTTGAACACCATCAAGGCCTACAGCCAGGTACCAGGCAAGTTGCCACAGCCTGACGCGCTGATCGGCAACCGGGTGAAGGGGTGGCTACCGAGCACCATCGACGTGTGGAATGAGCGCCGCACGAAGGATTAGGCCGCAGCGCCGAGCATCGCCGCGCGGACCTCGTCGTCGTCGACCGCGAGATACCGCTGCGTGGTGGCAACCGATGCGTGACCGAGCAGCATCTGCACGGCCCGCAGGTTCCGCGTGGCCCGGTACGCCCGGGTCGCGAACCGGTGACGCAGGGTATGCATCGTCCAGCCCTCGGGCAGCACGTCGGTGATCAGCAGACCGACGGTGATCGGGGCGAGGTGCCCACCGGTGCCGTTGGGGAACAGGTAGCCGCTGGTGTCACGCTCATCCGGGGTGTGCCCGCGGGGGCCACGTTCGATCTGTTCGGCCAGCTCGTCACTGACCGGGATGATCCGGTCGCGTGCGCCCTTGCCATGCACGAGTAGCCGCGGCCCGACGGCATCGAGGTCCAGGTCGCGATCGTGCACCTGGGCCACCTCGGCGCGACGGAGGCCCGCCTCGGCGGCCAGTCGCAGCATGAGTTGCACCCGTGGGCGAGCGTGTTCAAGCGCCCATTCCCAGGCCGCGTCAGGCGCCGGCCGGGGTAGCGGGGACTCTTGGGAGATGGTGGGCAGGTTTGCTGACGGGTCGTGTTCGATGTGGCCGCACTCGTGGAGGTGGGCGAAGAACCCGCGAACGGCGCTGCGATAGCTACGCCGGGTTTCGCGTGCCCATTTCTGTTGCCCGAACCAAGTGGTGATGTGCTCTTTTGTGACGGCGTCGGGAGGATGCTGCAATGATTTGGCCATGTGCCAGAGCTGGTTTCGGCGAAGCGTGATGGTGGTTTCGGGGCGGCCGATGGATGTCAGCATGAGCAGATATGACTCGATGTGAGTGGTCCAAAGGTGCGGTACAGGTATTGGAGATAGCAACATGTTTCGGGATGCTAGGGACGTGATCTTGACGCTGTTGCTGATTTCGCTGTGACTGGTCATCTCAGGCCGGAATCTTGCTCGTATCGAGTCCGCGCAGATGCATAGGCGTGACCTTCGGTCTGATGTAACCTACCGGTTGGTTGGTCCCTTTCAGCATTGACGGGAGTACGTGTGCCACCAGTAGTACGGATCGGCAACTGTTCGGGGTTTTACGGCGACCGGCTGTCCGCGATGCACGACATGCTCGCCGGCGATGAGCTGGACTATCTGACCGGCGATTACCTGGCCGAGCTCACCATGCTGATCCTGGCCCGTGACCGGGCCAAGAATCCGGATCGCGGCTACGCCAAGACCTTCCTGACCCAGCTTGAGCAGTCACTAGGGCAGGCGCTGGAGCAGGGCGTGAAGATCGTGGCCAACGCCGGTGGCCTGAACCCGGCGGGGCTTGCCGCCGCGGTGCGCGCCCTGGCCGAGCGCCTGGGGCTCGACGTCAACGTCGCCCATGTCGAGGGCGACGACCTGGTGGGGCGCGCGTCCGAACTCGGCCTGGGCACGCCCCTTGCCGCCAATGCCTATCTGGGCGCGTGGGGCATCGTCGACTGCCTGAAGTCCGGCGCCGACGTCGTGGTCACCGGCCGGGTGACCGACGCCTCGGTGATCGTCGGGCCCGCGGCTGCACACTTCGACTGGTCGCCCACCGATTACGACGCCCTGGCCGGGGCGGTGGCTGCCGGCCACGTGATCGAGTGCGGCACCCAGGCCACCGGCGGCAACTACTCCTTCTTCGCTGAGATACCGGATCTGGCCCGGCCCGGGTTCCCCATCGCCGAGATTGCCGCCGACGGCTCCTCGGTGATCACCAAACATGCGAACACCGGCGGGCAGGTCAGCGTCGGTACGGTCACCGCACAGTTGCTCTACGAGATCACCGGCGCTCGCTATGCCAATCCCGATGTGACGCTGCGAGTGGACTCTCTGCAGCTGGCCCAGGACGGCGAAGACCGCGTGCGGATTTCCGGGGTGACGGGCGAGGCCCCGCCGCCGACGCTCAAGGTGTCGTGCAACAGCATCGGCGGGTTCCGCAACGCCGCCACGTTCGTGCTGACCGGTCTGGACATCGAGGCCAAGGCCGCGCTCATCCGCAGCCAGTTGGAGGCCGGCATCAAAGTCCGACCGGCCGAGCTGGATTGGACGCTGGCGCGCACCGATCATCCCGACGCCGATACCGAGGAAGCCGCCAGCGCCCTGCTGCACTGCGTGGTCCGTGACCCGGACCCCAACATCGTCGGGCGCCAATTCTCCTCGGCGGGTGTGGAACTCGCACTGGCGAGCTATCCGGGCTTCACCACCACCGCGCCCCCCGGCGACGGTCAGGTCTACGGCGTGTTCGTACCCGGCTATGTCGACGCCACCGAGGTACCGCACATCGCCGTGCATGCCGATGGCACCAGGATCGGCATCGCACCGGCGAGCGAAACCGTGGATCTGGCAGTCGTGCCCGATCCGGCCCTGCCCGAGCCGCTCCCGTCCGGTCCCACGCGACGGGCGGCCCTCGGCACCATCGCCGGCGCCCGCAGCGGAGACAAGGGCGGGTCGGCCAATGTCGGGGTGTGGGTGCGTACCGACGAGGCATGGCGCTGGCTGGCCCACACGCTGACAGTCGACAAGCTGCGTGAATTGCTGCCCGAGACAGCCGATCTGCCGGTCACCCGGCATCTGCTGCCGAATCTTCGGGCCGTGAACTTTGTGATCGAAGGCATTCTCGGCCAGGGCGTCGCGTACCAAGCCCGATTCGATCCACAGGCCAAGGGGCTGGGCGAATGGTTGCGCAGCCGTCATCTCGACATCCCGGAGGAACTCGTCAAGTGAGCATCTGGACTTCGCCCGAGCGTGAGGCACTACGCAAAACGGTGCGCAGTTTCGCCGAGCGTGAGGTGCTGCCCCACGCCGCCGAATGGGAGCGCACCGGCGAGTTGCCGCGCGAACTGCACCGCAAGGCCGGCGACGCCGGACTGCTCGGGGCCAACTTCCCCGAGTCCGTCGGCGGTGGTGGCGGCGACGGGGCCGACGCCGTGATCATCTGCGAGGAAATGCACTACGCGGGCTCGCCCGGCGGCGTCTTCGCCTCGCTGTTCACCTGCGGCATCGCGGTGCCGCACATGATCGCCTCGGGCGATGAGCGGCTGATCGAGACGTACGTGAAACCGACGTTGCGTGGGGATCTCATCGGATCGTTGGCCATCACCGAACCGGGCGGCGGCTCCGACGTCGGGCACCTCACCACCCGCGCCGTTCGAGATGGCGATGACTACATCCTCAACGGCGCCAAGACCTACATCACCTCCGGCGTGCGCGCCGACTACGTCGTCACCGCGTCGCGCACCGGAGGTCCCGGCGCTGCGGGCGTCTCGCTGATCGTGGTCGACAAGCCCACCCCGGGCTTCGAGGTCAGCCGCAAGCTCGACAAGATGGGTTGGCGCTCAAGCGATACCGCCGAGCTGTCGTACACCGACGTGCGGGTGCCGGTGGCCAATCTGATCGGCGCGGAGAACTCCGGCTTCTTCCAGATCGCCGCTGCCTTCGTGTCCGAGCGGGTGGGCCTGGCGGTGCAGGCCTACGCCAGTGCGCAGCGCTGCCTGGACCTGACCGTCGAGTGGTGCCGCAACCGCGAAACCTTCGGCAAGCCGCTGATTGCCCGGCAGTCGGTGCAGAACACGCTGGCCGAGATGGCCCGCCGCATCGACGTGGCCCGCGTGTACACGCGCCATGTGGTGGAGCGGCAGCTCGCGGGTGAAGAGAATCTGATCACCGAGGTGTGTTTCGCCAAGAACACCGCCGTGGAGACCGGCGAATGGGTGGCCAACCAGGCCGTCCAGTTGTTCGGCGGCATGGGTTACATGGCCGAATCCGAGGTCGAGCGTCAGTACCGCGACATGCGCATCCTGGGTATCGGCGGTGGCACCACCGAGATCCTGACCTCGTTGGCCGCAAAGACATTGGGGTTCCAGTCATGACCACTCTGAAGTCCACCATCGACCCCGCCTCACCGGGGTTCACCGAAGCCGCCGAGGTGATGGCCACCAAGCTGGCCGAACTCGACGCCGAGCACGCCAAGGCCCTGGGCGGTGGCGGGCCCAAATACGTGGACCGCCATCACGGCCGCGGCAAGCTCACCGCCCGCGAGCGGATCGAGCTGCTGCTGGATCCGGATGCCCCGTTCCTGGAGCTGAGCCCGTTGGCGGCCTGGGGCAGTGATTTCACCGTGGGCGCCAGCGTCGTGTGCGGTATCGGCGCCGTCGAAGGTGTCGAGTGCCTGATCGTGGCGAACGATCCGACGGTCAAGGGCGGAACCAGCAACCCGTGGACGCTGAAGAAGATCCTGCGCGCCAACCAGATCGCGATGGAGAACCGGCTTCCGGTGGTCTCCCTCGTGGAGTCCGGTGGCGCTGACCTGCCGACGCAGAAGGAGATCTTCATCCCGGGCGGGCAGATGTTCCGCGATCTGACCCGGCTGTCGGCGGCAGGCATCCCGACCGTCGCGCTGGTGTTCGGCAACTCGACGGCCGGCGGCGCATACGTTCCGGGCATGTCCGATCACGTCGTGATGATCAAGGAACGTTCCAAGGTGTTCCTGGCCGGGCCGCCGCTGGTCAAGATGGCCACCGGCGAGGAGTCCGACGACGAGTCACTGGGCGGTGCCGAGATGCACGCCCGCACTTCAGGTCTGGGTGACTACCTGGCCAACGACGAACTCGACGCGATCCGGATCGGCCGGCGCATCGTGGCCCGGCTGAACTGGCGCAAGAAGGGCCCCGTTCCCGCGCCGGTGATCGAGCCCAAGTTCGACCCCGAGGAGCTCATCGGCATCGTGCCCGCCGATCTGCGGATCCCGTTCGACCCGCGCGACGTGATCGCGCGCATCGTCGACGGCTCGGACTTCGACGAGTTCAAGCCGCTGTACGGATCATCACTGGTGACGGGATGGGCCACGCTGTACGGCTACCCGGTCGGCATCCTGGCCAACGCCCGCGGTGTGCTGTTCAGTGAGGAATCGCAGAAGGCCACCCAGTTCATCCAGCTGGCGAACCGGTCCGACACGCCACTTCTGTTCCTGCACAACACCACCGGCTACATGGTGGGTAAGCAGTACGAAGAGGGCGGCATGATCAAGCACGGCTCGATGATGATCAACGCGGTGTCGAATTCCACCGTTCCGCACATCTCGCTGCTGCTCGGCGCTTCCTACGGCGCAGGTCATTACGGCATGTGCGGACGCGCCTACGACCCGCGGTTCCTGTTCGCCTGGCCCTCATCCAAGTCCGCCGTGATGGGTGGTACCCAGTTGGCCGGGGTGCTCTCGATCGTCAGCCGCGCCGCCGCCGAGGCCCGCGGTCAGGCGGTCGACGAAGCTGCCGACGCCGCACTGCGGGCTGCGGTCGAGGCCCAGATCGAGGCCGAATCGCTGCCGATGTTCCTGTCCGGCCGGTTGTACGACGACGGGGTGATCGATCCCCGGGATACCCGAACCGTGCTGGGAATGTGCTTGTCCGCCATCGCGAGTGGCCCGATCGAGGGGACGTCGAACTTCGGCGTCTTCAGGATGTGAGGCCTGTCATGACCACCTTGCGCGCCGAGACTACGCATTCTGACGAAAATCGGCCGAAATCCATCACAAACCGTAGTGCCGGCGAAAAGAGCTCAAAATGAAGACAGTCCTCGTCGCGAACCGCGGCGAGATAGCCCGCCGGGTGTTCGAGACCTGCCGTCGCCTCGGCATCGGCACGGTCGCCGTGTACACCGATCCCGACGCAGGGTCCCCGCACGTCGCCGAGGCTGACGCCCGGGTGCGCCTGGAAGGCAACAACGGCTACCTCGACTCCGCGCAGATCATCGCCGCGGCCAAGGCCTCCGGCGCCGACGCCGTCCACCCCGGTTACGGGTTCCTCTCCGAGAACCCCGATTTCGCCGCTGCGGTGATCGATGCCGGACTGACCTGGATAGGTCCGCCCGTGAACGCCGTACAGGCCATGGGCTCCAAGATCGAGGCCAAGAAGATGATGGCCGCAGCCGGCGTTCCGGTGCTGAGCGAGCTCGACCCGTCGACCGTGACGGCTGATCAGCTGCCGGTGCTGGTCAAAGCGTCGGCTGGTGGCGGCGGTCGCGGTATGCGCGTCGTGCGCGAACTGTCCGATCTGCCAAGCGAAGTGGCCGCGGCACAGCGCGAGGCGCAGTCGGCATTCGGCGATCCGACGGTGTTCTGCGAGCGCTACCTGGCGGCCGGCCATCACGTCGAGGTGCAGGTGCTGGCCGATCAGCACGGCACGGTGTGGGCAGTCGGCGAGCGCGAGTGCTCGATCCAGCGTCGCCATCAGAAGGTGATCGAGGAAGCCCCCTCGCCCCTGGTGGAACGCACTCCCGGGATGCGGGAGAAGCTGTTCGACGCGGCCAGGCTCGCCGCCGAGGCGATCGGCTACGCCGGCGCGGGCACGGTCGAGTTCATGGCGGACGAGGCAGGTGCTTTCTTCTTCCTGGAGATGAACACCCGCCTGCAGGTGGAGCATCCGGTCACCGAGGCCACCACCGGGCTCGACCTGGTGGAGCTGCAGATCGCGGTGGCCGATGGCGGCAGGCTCGATGCCCAGCCACCGGCCTCCCGCGGTTCGTCGATCGAGGCCCGCCTGTACGCCGAGGATCCGGCCAAGGGCTGGCAGCCGCAGGCCGGCGCGGTGCACCGGTTCGAGGTGCCCGGTCAGGTCCGTGTCGACACGGGCATCGAGGACGGCTCGGTGGTGTCGATCTTCTACGACCCCATGCTCGCCAAGGTCATCTCCTATGCGCCGACGCGCCGTCAGGCCGCGACGGTGCTGGCCGATGCGTTGGCCCGCACCCGGATTCACGGACTGCGCACCAACCGCGATCTGCTGGTGAACGTGCTGCGGCATCCGGCCTTCGTCGACGGAGCCACCGACACGGCGTTCTTCGACACCCACGGTCTCGACTCCCTGGCCGCTCCGCTGGCCGACGCCGGCGTGGTGACGCTCTCGGCGATCGCCGCGACTCTGGCCGACGCCGCGTACAACCGCAGCAGCGCACGGGTTTTCGGTGCCGCACCCAGCGGCTGGCGCAATCTGGCCTCGGGTTACCAATCCCGGGCCTACCGCGACACCGCGGGCGACGACGTGCCGGTGCGCTACCGGTTCACCCGCACCGGGGTCGAGTTGCCCGACGACGACGGAGTTTCCCTGGTGTCGGCGACACCGGAACGGGTGGTGCTCACGGTCAACGGTGTGGACCGCGCCTTCGACGTGGCGCGCTACGGCGATCAGGTGTTCGTCGACTCGCCACTCGGCCCCGTGCAGCTCACCGCCCTGCCCCGCTTCCCTGATCCGGACGATGCGGTGGCGCACGGCTCGCTGCTGGCCCCGATGCCCGGTTCGGTGGTCCGCGTCGGCGCTGCCGTCGGCGATGCCGTCACCGCCGGACAACCGCTGATCTGGCTGGAAGCCATGAAGATGGAACACACCATCGCCGCCCCCGAAGACGGGGTGCTGGCCGAACTCAATGTCGCCGCAGGCCAGCAGGTCGAGGTCGGCGCCGTACTTGCCCGCGTGGAAACCCCCGAAGGAGAACAGTCATGAGCTTCATCGAAACCGAGGAACAGAAGGCCCTGCGCCAGGCGGTGGCCGCGATGGCCGCCAACTACGGCCAGGACTACTACCTGGAGAAGGCGCGCTCCGGCCAGCACACCACCGAATTGTGGAACGAGGCAGGCAAACTCGGCTTCATCGGCGTGAACCTGCCCGAGGAGTACGGTGGCGGCGGCGCCGGCATGTACGAGCTGTCCATGGTGATGGAAGAGATGTCGGCAGCCGGGTCCGCGCTGCTGATGATGGTGGTCTCCCCCGCGATCAACGGCACCATCATCTCCAAGTTCGGCACCGACGAACAGAAGAAGCGCTGGATCCCCGGCATCGCCGACGGGTCGATCACCATGGCCTTCGCGATCACCGAGCCCGACGCCGGCTCCAACAGCCACCGCATCACCACCACCGCACGCCGCGACGGCAGCGACTGGATCCTCAAGGGCCAGAAGACGTTCATCTCCGGTATCGACCAGGCTCAGGCCGTGCTGGTCGTCGGCCGCACCGAGGACCACAAGACCGGGAACCTCAAGCCCGCGCTGTTCGTCATCCCCACCGACACCCCGGGGCTGAACTGGACCAAGATCGAGATGGAGATCGTCAGCCCGGAAAGCCAGTTCCAGGTGTTCCTCGACGACGTCCGGCTGCCCGCCGATGCGTTGGTCGGTTCGGAGGATGCCGCGATCGCCCAGCTGTTCGCGGGTCTGAACCCCGAACGCATCATGGGTGCCGCCAGCGCGGTGGGTGTGGGCCGGTTCGCCATCAACAAGGCCGTCGATTACGTGAAGACCCGCCAGGTCTGGAAAGTGCCGATCGGCTCGCACCAGGGTCTGTCACATCCGCTGGCGCAGAACCATATCGAGGTGGAGCTGGCCAAGCTGATGATGCGGAAGGCCGCGACGCTGTACGACGCCGGAGACGACTTCGGCGCGGCCGAGGCGGCCAACATGGCCAAGTACGCGGCAGGTGAAGCGTCGGTGCGAGCGGTCGATCAGGCCGTGCAGTCACTGGGCGGCAACGGCCTCACCAAGGAGTACGGCATCGCCGCGGCGGTGACGGCGTCGAAGCTGGCCCGGATCGCGCCGGTGAGCCGGGAGATGATCCTGAACTTCGTCGCACAGACCTCACTGGGTCTGCCCCGGTCCTACTGATGAGCGCGCTCGTCCACTACCGGGTCGACGGCGCCGTTGCGCGCCTGACGCTGGACTCCCCGCACAACCGCAACGCGCTGTCCACGGCCCTGGTGGAGCAGTTGCACCAGGGTCTGGCCGACGCTGCCGAGGAACCCGGCGTCCGGGTGGTGGTGCTCGATCACACGGGTGGAACCTTCTGCGCGGGAGCCGATCTGAGCGAGGCCGCCGGTCAGGATCCCGGTGACATCGCGGTGGACCGGGCCCGCGAGATGACCAGGACGCTGCGGGCGATCCTGGAGCTTCCGGTTCCGGTGATCGGCGCGATCGACGGGCATGTGCGGGCCGGCGGCATGGGTCTGATCGGTGCGTGCGATCTGGTCGTGGCCGGTCCGCAGAGCACGTTCGCGTTGACCGAAGCGCGCATCGGCGTTGCGCCGTCGATCATTTCGCTGACCCTGTTGCCGAAGATGTCCCCCCGGGCAGCGGGCCGCTACTTCGTCACCGGTGAGAAGTTCGGCGCCGCCGAGGCGGCAGAGATCGGGCTGATCACCATGGCCGCCGACGATGTCGCCGGCGCGGTCGACGCGCTGGCGGGTGAGATCGCGAAGGGCTCACCGCAAGGCCTGGCGACGTCGAAGGCGCTGACGACTGCGTCGATCCTGCGTGGGTTCGACGAGCTCGCCGAGGACCTGACCCGGCAGTCCGCGCGGCTCTTCGTCTCGGACGAAGCCCGCGAGGGCATGATGGCGTTCCTGCAGAAGCGCCCGCCGAACTGGGTGGGCTAGGCACCTCCCGTCAACCGCTCCAGAACGGGCAACCCCGCACTATTGTCAGTTCAATGACGCGGGCCCTGCTGGTCACGGTGGTGGCACTGTTCGCCCTGCAGCTGACGGGGTGTTCGACCGCCATCGCGGGCAAGGCGATGAAGGCCCAGACCAGCCCGATTGAGCGGGCGATGCCCACCCTCCCCGAGCTGGGGCAGGCCGTGGGTGGGTCTATGCAGGTGACCTCGCCGATCGAGGTCGGTGGCGTCCAGGTGCTCAGGGGCGACCCGGAGAACATCTCACCCGCCGAATGTGCTGCACTCACCCACGCCGGAATCCGCTATGTGTATCAGCATGTTCCGGCAGACGCCGTCGCCACCGGAATCTGGGAATCGCCAAAGAATGCCCGCGGTCATCGGTCCGTCTCGGTGTCGATCGCCGTCATCGACGCGGACACACCGGACGATGCAAGTGCCTGGTATCGCGACACCGCTCCACGGTGGCAATCGTGTCAGGGCAGGACGGTGACCCAGCCGATGGACGCTATGACCTTCAGCGACAAAGTCATCCAGGCAGAAAGCGCGGACGGGTTCTTGACGGCCAACCTGGTGGTGTCGACGACAGACGGCATCATCACGCCGGTGCCCTTACAGCGCGCCGTCACCACTGCGTCCCATTACGTCGTGGATGTAGATGTCCTCGGCAACGTCGCAGCCAACACCGCATCGACTGCTGACACTGCAGTCGCTGTCGCTCGCCTCGTGGCCAGAAAGCTCACGTCAGCTGGGTAGCGGCGATCCGGCAGCCCAATCACTGGGCAAAATCCGCGGCCTCGTTCCACACCCTCACTACAGACGCAGCAGCTCAGACATTGTGCGCGAACTTGACGGTAGTTGCCTGTGACAGCAAACGCTGTTACATCTCTGTCGCATCGTTGATCGCAGTTCTACCGTTTTTTGTGCGGACGTCCTCTGCCGTGCGGTTTCCCCATGAAAGGCCGGATCATGGCCAGTGACAACAAGGCGATTTCCCGACGCGTATGGGAGGTATTTGCCTCCGGTGATCTCAACGAGCTGGACGACCTCGTCGCTCCCAGCGCCGCCTTCCACGACACCCAGGATCCGTTCGGCGACCAGCGCGGCCCCGAACACATGAGAAGCCTCATGGGGATGTACCGGAAGTCGTTTTCCAACATGCGTTTTGACATCAAGAATCAGATCGCCGAGGGCGACTACGTGTGCACGATGATCGAGGCGCAGGGCGACAACACCGGCGAGATCATGGGTCAGCCGGCCACCGGCAAGCACAGCCGGATCAATCTGACCGATGTCGACCGGATCGAAGACGGCAAGATCGCCGAGAGTTGGGTTACCTGGGACACCCTCGGAATGCTTCAGCAACTCGGCCTGATCCCCGCAGGGTCGGAACACAAGGCGCCCGCCTGAGCTAGTTCCCCGCAGGGTCCAGGGTCGGCCGCGGCCCTGGACCCGCACCCCTGCCCACTCATCGACGCATCGCTCGATGAGTGGGCAGCCCTAGCCTGCTCGCACTCGCTGATGTACGACTCCGAGTGGCGGCAGCCATTGACGATCTTGACGATCTTGGGCGCACGCGCCGCACAGGCCTCGTGGTCCGCCAGTAGTTGCTGACCGACCAACGCCATACCTTCCACACTTGAGCATTGGCCCAATACGTGCCGAGCCGAGCAGTCTGAGCTCCCACATCTGGGACGTACGAGGCGGTTGCACCCAGCCGTGGCCAAAGCGTCCAAAGATACTAGTTAGCCACGCAGATGCAGCGACCGCAACCAGGCGGGCCAACCGGCGACGGATCGCACAGCCGCGGCACCCCATGCACGACCACGGCGAATCACCCTGCCGCATAGACCATGCCCCTTGATCGACGACGGATTCCGCGGCGGGAAGCTTGGCTGAATACACCCAAGATCGCTATCTCGGCAAATTTGCCCCAGAGGAAATAACTGTTGTTACATTGTGCAAGCACTTGTAGGCCACATCACACTCCAAAGGCGGCGCGCTTGATGTCACAGCCCACTCCTCCCCGTCTGTCCATGGCCAAGACCGCTGCCACCACGGCAGCGGTCATTGCTACTACGGCAGCGTTGACCGCAGGCGTCGCATCCTCCGCGCCCGAGGCGCTGGCGGCCCACAACCGCGCCGTGCAGGCGGATGTCGAGCTCGTCGTCGATGCCGGACAGATTCCCGACATCGTCGGGATCTACGGGGTTGGGCCGGTCTTCTGGACCGCGCAGGCTCTCGGGATCACACCCGAGAACGTGATCAAGGCCGCCGGCGGACTGACCGGCAATACCGCACTGGCCGAAACCGTCATCGGGCTGCTGAACCTGCTCGACGCCATCTCACCGATTGAGGCCGGCGTGAAGGGCCCGCTGCCCGGCGATGTGTATGACGCGGTCAATGGGCTGGACTACACCACTACTGGTTTGGCCCAGATGCTCGGCCTCGGTAATGACCGGATTACCAAGGCATTTCTCGATTGGATCGTGAATCAGGCACCCATCCTGAATCAGCGCCGGTCCGTCATTCTGTCCGAGAGCCTGGGCGGTCTCACCACGTCGCTCGCCTACCGCGACATGATCAATGCGGTGCAGTCCGATGATCCGGACTGGGGTGTGGGAGTCACCGGGCAGTGGCTGATCTTCGTCAACAACGTCAGCCGGCCCGGTGGTGGATTGTTCGCGCTGGCCACGCCTTTCACCAACCTGTTCGGGGTCAACCTCACCACGCCGGAGGCGGGCAGCTACACCAACGCCGGTCAAACCAAGGTCCTCAACACCTCGATCCTCGACATCACCTGGGCCTACAACCCGTTGTCGGACGTGCCCACCACGCTGAATCCGCTGGCGTGGGCCAACTCGCTCGCCGCCGGGGTGTTCCTGACTTACCTGCTGCCCGACGAGGACAACAACATCGGCAGCCACGTGCTGCCGAAGTTGATCGCCGGAATCGCCGACGGTGTGAAGGTAATGGTCGATCCGACCGGCGGCCAGGGCCTGGAAATGCTTCCCGGGTGGAATGGATTCGTCAAGAGCGTCGATTGGATCCCAGGCGTCGGCAGTTGGCTCGACGACATCGCAGACTCCACAAAGTTCCCCGGGAACGCCACGTACATCACCTACGACTCCGGCAATCTCCCGCTGCTCGAGCCTTTCCGGATGGTTCCCCATCTGCTCAATCTCGCTCCGGGCGTTGATATCCCGACTCCATTGACCGACAGCGTCGAGGACGCGCTGCGGATGATGGTGAACATGGGCTACCAGGACGTCGACCCGACCACCCTGGAACGCACGTTCGCCGAGGCCGGTGATCAGGCCTACTTGTGGCACTCCCCGCTCACGCCGACACAGCAGCTGGCAGCGGTTCAGACGGTATTCAACGCGCTGGTCGACGGCATTCAGGAGAATGCCCTGAATCCTGAAGCCTGGACCCCTGAGCTTCCGGGAGCAGACTTCAAGCCGATCGTGCAGAACGCCGTGGCCTTGGCGGTCTCCAAGGCCGTCAATGACGCCTTGGACTCCATCCAGAAGAACGCCACCGACCCGATGTTCGACGCCGTCGAGAAGGGCCTGGCTCCGGTCACCCACGCTCTCGACGACTTCAACGCTCAGGTCGAGGCCGCCATCGACGGCGTGATGAAGGTCAACGGATCCACGGCCACCAAGCAGTCCGGCAAGCAGGCCATCACCTCGGTTCCCTCGGGCGACAATGTGCTCAAGACGCTGAGCGTCGAATCCCCCGCCGTCGATACCGAAGGGACCGACACCGAAGACACCGATGCCAAGCCCGCAGTCGGCAAGGACGTTCTCAAAGCGCTTGGTGTGGACAAGGACTCGCTGCAGACCAAGGCGAAGGTCAAGACCAAGAGCCGCCACGCCGCCGACGCGAGCGATCCCATCAAGAAGTCGGTCAAGGAGACCGTCGCCAAGGTGCGCGGTGCGGTCGACGACGCCGCAAAGGACGTCAAAGACGCCACTGACGGCATGAAGAAGGACTTGAAGAAGGCGAAGCAGTCCGAGACCAAGAAGGCCAAGACGGAGAAGAAAGAGAAGTCGTCCGACAAGGCCGCCTAATCGCTGACAGCCCCGGGGACGCGTCGGTAGCGTGGCCACCATGCCACGCACTGTGCTCGTCACCGGGGCGACCGGCACTCTGGGCCACCACGTGGTGCCTGAGGCGACTGAGGCCGGCCACCATGTCCGCGCGCTGAGCCGTCGGGACCGAGTCGGCTACACAGGAGTTCATTGGCACCAGGCCGACTTGCTCAAGCCCGACGGTTTGGATGCCGCACTCGACGGCGTGGACGTCATCGTCCATTGCGCCACTCAAGCCACCGGCAGTAAGGACATCCGGGCGGCCAGGAACCTGATCGAGGCTGCGCGGCGCAAGGGCATCGGGCACCTCATCTATATCTCCATCGTCGGGATCGAGGACATCCCGCTTCCTTATTACAAGACGAAGTTGCGGGTCGAGCAGGCGCTCGAATCGTCCGGTGTCGGGCACACGATCCTGCGCGCCACACAGTTCCACGAGCTAATCGAAAAGACGTTCTCGGCGCAGCGATTCTCACCCTTCTTGTGGACCCTGCGCGACGTCCGATTCCAGCCGATCGACACCCGCGATGTGGCCACCAGATTGGTCGCATTGATCGATTCCGAACCGGCCGGGAGGGTGTCTGACATCGGCGGTCCCAGCATCCACAGTCACCCAGAATTGGGACAAATGTATCTCTCAGCACACAACAGCGTGCGTCGCGTGGCCAGATTCACCATCCCCGGTCGCATCGTCGCCGGTTACAGGTCGGGAGCCAATCTGACCCCGGAAAACGCGATCGACGGCGTATCGTTCCAGGACTATTTGGGCACGGACGGATAGATCGGCTACGCCGAGCGCGCGTCACCGTCGCAACCATGGCGACACAGTTTCGCCATCGCTCTTGCATGTGACAGCGATCGTCGTAGGCTCGACACCGATGAGCACTTCAGCGCCGCAGGGCCGGTCGATGCGGGCTGCCGACACCGACCGCATTCAGGTGGCGCAGCTGCTCACTGATGCTGCCGCCGCGGGCCGGCTGCCGATGACCGAGTACGAGGACCGGCTAGCAAAGGCCTACGCGGCTGAGACCTATGACGATCTGGCCCGGCTGAGCCGCGACCTTCCCGGCGCGGTGAACTGTTCGGCCGGCCACTGTCGCCCTGCCCCCTCGACGCTGCTGTTGGCGATCATGAGTGGGTTCGAACGCCGGGGCCGGTGGAACGTGCCGAAGAAGCTGACGACGTTCGCGCTCTTCGGTGGCGGAGTGGTCGACCTTCGCTATGCCGATTTCACCGCACCCGACGTCGAGGTCCGCACCTATTCGATCTTCGGTGGGCAGACCATCTTGGTGCCGCCCGAGGTGAATGTGGATCTCGATGGCATGGGCGTGATGGGGAACTTCGATCACAGCGTCGACGGGGACGGCACGGCCGGGGCGCCGCGGGTCCACATCCGTGGTTTCTCCCTGTGGGGCAGTGTCAGCGTGAAGCGCAAGAAGCGCCGCAACCAGACCGATTGAAAGAAAAACGGGCGGGCCCAGGGGCCCGCCCGTTTGATTTCGACTCGTCAGTGCTTGCAGGCGGTGGCGGCGACGCAAGTCGCCGCTTTGTTCGAGTTGGAGGGCTTGGCGGTCGACACCTTGGCGGTGGGTCCGTCCCCTGCGATTGCCTTCGGCAGGGTGCCCGGCAGGTCCTTCTCGTCTGGCAGCAGCTTGTTACCCAGGTACTGATCTGCGTACTTCTGCGTCTGGTCGTAGTAGTACTTTCCGGCGTTCACGTTCAACTCGCCCTTGACCACACCGTTGGTGCCCTTGGTCGGGTCGTCGTAGTTTCCCGTACCGAAGTTCAGGTGGTACGCCTCACCCAGCGGGCTGTCGTCAAGGGTCTTGTTGATACCCGGATTCTGGTTGAACACCTTGTCGCCGATGGCCTGGGCTGCGCGGACGCCGGGGGCGGGGTTGCCCAGGTCAGGACGGCCCACTGCATCGGCTGACTTGTTGCCGGTGGTGGGCTTGGTCGGTCCTTCCGCGGCAGTCTTGTTGCCGGTGGTGGGCTTCGTCGACCCTTCCGAGGCTGACTTGTTGCCGGTGGTGGACTTCGTCGGCCCTTCCGCGTGAGCCAACCCGGTCGGCAGGGTCACCGCCAACGCACCGCCCGCGATCAGGCCCCCAACCAACGTGCGTACCCGCACGGACCGCTCAGACATCTTCCGATGTTTTGACATGCCTGCTACCTCTCGTGATTGGCGTTGCGCCAGAGCCAGATTCGGGCCAGGCGGCTGACATTGCCGCTGGCCCGCCAGCGAACTTAAGGCACTCCGAACAGCGGCGATAGGTAGTGGCGACGTTGTTCATTTGCTGTTCGGCGCAACATCACGAGAATTCATAGCTCGTACACAGAGATCTCCAAGATTGCGCGAAAACGCAACGGCCCCCTCCGATTTGGAGGGGGCCGTTGCGTCGGATCAGGTGTTACTTGTCCTTGTTGTCCTTGGTGCCCTTGTTGTCTTTGGTGTCGGAATGGGCGTTGCCGGCCTTGGCTCCGGAGGTGCTGTCGGTGTCACCCTTGGCGCCCTCACCCTTGGCGGTCTCTTGCTTGTCCGCACCGGCCTTGGTGGTGGGCTTGAACGCCTTCTCGAGATTCTTCGTGGCGTTCTCGACGAACTTCTCGCCGGCCGACTTCTTGCGCTCGGTGGTGCGCGATTTCGGGGCGAACTTGTTCGGGGTCTTGCTGGTGGCACCGGAATCAGCCGACTCGGCAGGCTTCTCCGCGCCCGACGTCTCCTCAGCCGACTTCTCTTCGGCTGCAGGCTCTTTGACGTCCTTGACGGCTTCCTTGGCCTCTTTCTCCTCAACCTTGGGAGTCAGGTCCAGGTTCAGCTTCGGCAACTTCGGCAGCTCGAACTTCGGAGCCGCGGGCGTCGAGACCTCGACGGCCGGGGTGACCGTGCCGGAGCCAGCCTCTTCGGCGGGCTCTTCGGTCGTGGCTTCCTCGGCCTTGACCTCGAGGGCGCTGACGAGCTTGGCGCTGTCCGCGGTTGCCGCATCTTCGCCCTTGAGATCAAGGCTGATGAGCTTCTTCAGCGCCGGCAACGCTTTGTCAGCCGACGCGAGTACCGCGGTCGAGCTCTTGGCACTCGCGACATCCGACTCAGTCTCAGTCTCAGGGGGTTCGGTCTCAGAACCGGGCGCAGGCGCGCCCAGCACCCGATCAACAACGTAGTTGATGATGCCGTCGATCCCCTGGTTGTACTCTTTGCCGCCGTCTTCGACTGGACCGCCAAAGAAGAAGATGTTTGTTGCGGCAGCCAAATCGGGGCCGGCCAACGGGACACCACTGGCGACCAGAGTGAGCACCGCCCCGGTGTAGGTCAGCCAGTTGTGCGACAGATCCTCCGCGACCGCCAGGGCCTGACCGACCGGGCCACTGATCCCTCCGGTCAGCTCAGAGGCCACCGCCCGGAAGGTCTCCTCGATACCCGCCTCGAAGAAGTACGGGTTGACGTTGTTGTACAAGAACGACGCGGCGTCCGAGATGAACGGCACTCCCGACTGCACGACCTCGTCCAGGACCTGGTCGCTCAGGTAGTAGGCAAGGCCGACCAGCCCGTCGCGGTAGATATCACCCGAGATGGGATCTGCAGGTTCAAATACGGGGTCTTCGACAACCACGTAGGTGGGGTTACCGTTTTCGTCTTTATCTGCGATGTAGACAGGAGTGTCGCCAACAACGGGGTTCCCGTCGGCATCTACTGCCGGTATGGCAAGGGGCTTTCCGTCTTTGTCCACTGCTTGGGCATATACCGGATTACCGGCCGCATCGACTCCTGTTTGGACCTTGAGGGGTCCCCCCTGGAACGAACCGCCGTAGTACGGGTCATACGAGCTGCCAACAATGCCGCCCCAGCCGTCGACACGGAAGAAGATGTCGGAAATCGTCTGGAGGTCGATGTCGCTCAGCGCAAGCAGATTCAGCTGATTGACGGTGACCGACTTCTTCGGCGCAACCGCCGCCGCGTCGCTGGCGGCGATCGCGATGTTCGGCGGAGTCATCAACCCCGGCGTCGCTGCGACAATGGCAGCCGCACTCGCGAGCACAACGCCAGTGGTGACGAGCGGACGAACTGCCATATGGGTGTGGCCCCTTAATCTCGAGCGTGGGCGGGATTCCTGAGAATCCGTGCAGGTACCTGCGTAGAACCTTAAAAGTCCTTGAGAAGGGTAATTCCCGGTACCCCTGCCCGCAACCTCTATCCAGGCACAACAGCACCCTCCGCCGCGCCGCTGCAGCGCTGCTTTTGCGGGCTGAGTCCCGCCAATTTTTCGATGCAGAACGAGACGTTCCCGATCGGTACAGGGCCAGCTAATAACGAATACCGTCGCCGCGGAACCCGCCGAACACAAAGGTGCGGGTTGGCGCCGGCGGAAACCGTTGCGTGACGACCCGACGCGCGGCTTCGGCACACTCGGCCGGGCATCTGGGGCATTCGGTGCAACCCGCTCGTATCCCTAGGTCAGGCGGCAGGATGCCGGCACCGGAGGGCACCGATCCGCGGGCACTCGGCGCAACCCCGCTCCGAAGTTCGGGCCCTGTGTCGGGCCGCTGCGGATCCGGCCGGTCGGGCCCACCGGCACCAATCCAACCCCGCCGGCAAGAAGGGGCCGCGGCCGCCATTTATTCAATTCGGCATTTCCCGGAAAAGAACGGCACCGAGTTCCGCGAGACACTCCCCCTTACGGCGAGGTAAATAAGCCCAGGTCACCGGCCTGCAGCGAACATCGGGGATGCCTCAGCGCCTGAGAAAAGCCTGAGATTGAGGTCAGTCGCCACCCACGAGATGTCCAGTCTGGGCACATCGCCGAAAACGCGATGGCCCCTGCCGAACGGGCAGGGGCCATGACGTGGACGGGGTTGACTACTTGTCTCCGCCTTCTCCTGAGTCCTTTTCGCCGCCGGTGGCCTTGTCGACCGCGTCCTTGAGCTTGTTCAGGAACTTCTTGCCGTTGTAGTCGCCCTTCGGCCTGCCGTTGTCGAAGAGGATGGGGGGCGTGACCTTGTTGCCGGTCTTGGTCTCGGTGCCCGTCTTCGCCTCGTCTTCCGCGGCAGCCTCTTTGTCCTTGATCGTGATCTTGGATGTGACGTCGGGCTTCACCTCCGGCGCCTTCGGCTCGGGCGCCTTGAACTCAGGGACCTTCACCTCGGGCACCTTGAACTCAGGCGCCTTGAACTCGGGCAGTTTCAATACCGGCGGCTTGAACTCAGGCGCCTTGGGCGCTTCGAAGGTCGGGGCCTCCGGCTTTGGAAGCTCGACGTCCAGCGGGGTGGTGGTGCCACCCTCGACCGGGGTCCCGGTCTCCTCGACGTCCTTGAGCTCGACGGGCTTCTGCAAGGTCTCCGTGAGCTTCTTCCACGGCGACTCGGTGTCCAGCTTCGGTGTCGGCAGGCTGAACAGCTTGCCGAAGTTCGGAAGGCCGGTCGAGGTCGGCGTGGTCTCCGTCTCGGCCGTCGTCTTCGCGAGCAGCATGGTGTCCTCGGAGCTCGAGTCGAAAGTCTGAACCGGATTTCCGTCGAGCGGATTGAGAAAGTTCGGGTCGGGCGTCGGCGTGCCTTGAGCGAGGGCATCCACCACGTAGGTGATCGCAGCGGTGATGCCGGTGTTGACGCCGTAACCGAAGAAGAACGAGTTGGTCAGTCCGTAGGCGTAGCCATCCTGCGGCAGGTTGTCGAGCAGCAGATTGCCGACGAGTTGCGTTGCGCCACCGTCGAAGAAGTCGTTGACGCGCTTGGCCAGATCCAGCCGACCGGTCGGATCAACGTCATCGATTGCGGTAGCGACGACCAGGATCGCCTGACGCGCGAGCTCGGTGAAGCCGCCCTCGAAGAAGATGTTGTCGATCGGCCCGAGCGGCAGGATGTTGTCACTGAGGTAGTACGCGAGCCCCGTGAAGCCGTCCTTGCAGACCGCCCCGGTGGCCGTGCAGTCGCCCGGTGCATCCTCCAACACCGGTTCACCTTCAGCGTCGACAAACGGGGGATGACTGCCGTCGGCGCCGATATTGGCGGCAGTCGCCGGAACCGGATTTCCCGTTGGGTCGAAGACGTAGAGCTGGTTCCCTTCCGAGTCGACAAGCGGCGTAGTGGGATTGGTGCCCGGGGGAACGGGGATCGGGCCATCTGGACCATTGATGTAGGGCGAGGTGGGGACCTGCCCCGGGATGTACAGACCGCCATAGCCCTGGGTGAACGACTGCCACGCGCCCTGCACCGACAGCGCGAGCAGATGGATCTGCTCTTGGGTCAACGTCTTGTGTGCTTCGACCGCAGCCGGCGAAGCAACAGTGACCGCGCTGTGCGGGACGAACAGCGCAGGGGTCCCGGCAACGATCGCGCCAGCGCTGACGAGTGCGACACCGGTGGTGACGAGCGGACGGACTGCCATACGCGTGGCCCCTTTTTCTGAGCGTGAGCCGGGCTCTAACGACCCGTGCTGGTACCGGAGTACAACTTAGAAACTCCTGAGAATGCTAAAACCCGGCATCTACTCCCGCAACCTCTATAGAGGCAGGACAGTAACCACTTAGCCACCGCCATGCACTCACTTGAGCACGGCGGCGTCGACCAATTTTCCAATGCAAATTCAATCGCCACATTTCACCGGTATCCAGCTATGTCCGACACGTCGCTGACCGCCGGTTTCGCGAGGACAAATATGCGGCCCACCGGCCGTGCAGCTCGCGGAGGAATCACCACATTGGTTGCCGCAGCACACCTGACACCAGCGCGCCGGCACGCGCTCCCGGCCTCAGGCCAATCGCACAGTGCCCACACATAATCCGAGTTCACCTCGGCGTGGCGCCCGCCTCGTATTTCGCCAACCGGACGAGACTCCGCCCGGGAGGCCACGACGGCACGGCGCACGGCGCAAGTTTGTCCCGGGTTGCCAGCACTGCGCGACGACGGCCCTTTATTGACCCACCCGTTGTTTGCACGGAACGGAACAAAAGCAATTAATTGCGTACGCAACAACAACCCCGTCTCGACCACCATCGGGCGAGCCCATTGTGTTAACTGACGATGAACAACTCGTGTCGAATGACTCCGGCGTGGATTCCCGCCAGCAAAGCATTCAACCTGAGATACCGCTGAGATCGGCTCAGTTGTCGGCCGGCGAACCTTCGTCGGCGGCCGGCGGATCTGACGCCGGCGAGGTCGCCGCGCCGGTGCCGCGCAGCTTCTTGGCCCAAGCCCGCACCCCGTCGATCACGGGTCCGCCCGCCCGGCGTGGATTCGGGGCGTGGTCGCGGCCCAGTGCTTTCGGGGAGAAGTCCAGGCTCTTGCGCAACAACGGGCGGGTGGCCGGCTCCTCCGCACGCGACGACGGCGACGTGGAACCACCGCGCAGGATGTTCGCACCTTCCTCGACTCCAGCGGTGAAGTCACGGACGAAGCGCTGGGTCTCCTCGCGTCGCGGGATCAGCCGGGCCGGCGTGTACTTCTGGGGGTTGGCGAGCGGGTCGTTGTCCGGGTAGCCGTAATCGACCACGGCCCTCAACGCCGGCGTGGCCGCATCGGCCAACAGATTGCCCGGCTCCCCTAATGTGCGCAGCGGCGAGACCAGCGGCAGGTTCGTGGACTCGTAACCCACGTAGGTGGTGTCGTCGACCCTGCTGATCCGTACCGTTCCGTCGCTCGTCTGGCGCACCACGGTCCCGCCGCCGTCCAACGTTTCCTGGCACTCCGAATCGCAGTCGCGGACCTTGCCCTCGGCGTCGATCGGGAAATCCAGGCTGTCCTGCTGGAGTCGACGGTCGAGGTAGGCCATCAACGAATTGGCCATCGCGGGGGCGTTCCACAGATACGCCGGGATGTTGGAGTTGATGTCGTACTCGTAGACGACGTTGACCACCGGAACCCCCGGGTCCGTCGGCGTCGGGATCGGGTTCACGCCGATCACGGCGAAGACCGGCAGCCTCGTGCCGAATCCCCCGTTGGGGCTCGCCACGTTGTTGTCGAGGACGTACAACTTCGGTTGGGTGACGACGGGATCGTGCGTCAGCTTCCCGTAGCTCAGCAACAGGCTCACATTGGCCGCGCCCCAACCCGAGGACAGCACCACATTGTCTGCGGCGGTGTTGTCCTGGATCGCACGGTAGACCCCGAACGGTCCGGTGAAGAAGTTCGCGACGACCGGCTCGTCGTAGCCCTGCCGGTACAGCCCGCCGTAGAAATCCGCGACGCCGTCACCGGACGGGTTGGTCGAACTCGCTCCGATGATGAGCGCCGACAGCTGCACCGCGGTCATCGGCTGGGCGGCCCCCAGCGCAGCCACCGTCGCCAACGCCGCCCCGCCCAGAACAGATGCCGGCAGTACGCGCCCGCCCAAGCGTTGTGCCATGCCGCCGCCTCCCCGCCCCGGTTCGAATGAGCAGAAGCTACCCGACGGCAAACCGCAACGTCAGCAAATGTGGGCTAGCGCGGCATCGCGATCCGCAGCCCGGCCAGCATCACCTGGGCGTCGGCCATGTAGGTCTCGTTGTTGGGCGCGGTGCTCTGCGTCATCGCCACCAGGTTCCACACCTTCGACCCGAGTGGCACCATCACCGTCACCGCGGTCACGTAGATGGTCTTGGGGGCGTCGCCGGGCGGGATCGTGTAGTTGGCCATCAGCGCCGCGAACCCGCAGATCTCGGTCGGCACCTGGGTGATGTTCTGTCCGCCACCGGCTTCGAAGCCCTTGATGCTGTCGTTCAGCAGGTCCCTGGGCGGCCGGTCACCGTCGGTCGCGTCTGCGGTGGCCACCGACAGGGCCGGGTTGGTCACGCCATCGCTGAGCGACACATTGCGCATCACCAACTTGACTGCGCCCGTGGCCAACTCCGGAACCGGTTCCCAGCCCGGCGGCTGCGCGATGCGCACCCTGGGCTCGTCCGCGGCCGTGCCGGACAGTTCGATCCACCGGTCCGAATGCAATTGCTCGCACTGCTGGGCCTTGTAGGGAGGCGACGACGCACCAGAAGAACTCTGCGAACCCGGTTCGAACCCGGCCGTCGCGGTGCCGTCCGTCAACTGCGTACAGCCGGTGAGGGTCAGCCCAGCGGTCAACACGACCACGCCGGCGACTAGCTTCAGGACCCCCATCGCTGACAGAGACTACGCGAGCCCCGATCCCGCGCCACCGCGGCTCACAGCGAACGGCTAGCGTCGCCGCGAGTGCAGGTAATCGCCCACCACGGCGGCGCCCAGGCCGTCGAGATCGGGCACCACCACGCGTCCCTGCACCCGGCGGGCCACCTGATCGATGAACCGGGCCAGACCGGGGTCGGAGCCCAACCGGAAGATCGTCACCTGCGCGCCGAGGCGGGCCACCTCGTCGAAGCCACGCACGGTGTGGGCGATGGTCCGTGGGTGTGGCGGGTAGTCGAAGAAGACGGACGACCCTTCACCGTCGCCGAAATCCTCGAGGTGCGCGGTCGGTTCGCCGTCGGTCACCACGAGCACGACCGGCTGGGCATTGGGGTGACGACGCAGATGCCGGGTCGCCAGTGCCAGCGCATGGTGCAGATTGGTGCCCTGCTCGTACACGCCCTCCAGGCCGGTCAGCTCACCCGCGGTCACGGTGCGGGCGTAGCGGCCAAAAGCGATGATCTGCAACTCATCTGACCGGAACCGGGTGCTCACCAGGTGGTTGAGGGCCAGCGCGGTGCGCTTCATCGGCAGCCAGCGGTTCTCCATCACCATCGAAAACGAGGTGTCGACCAGCAGCGCCACGCACGCCTGGGTGCGGGTCTCGGTCTCGGAGATCTCGACGTCCTCGACGGCGAACCGGATGGGCCGTTCCACGGTGCCGGTCCCGGCCTGGCGCAGTACGGCATTGGTCACCGTGCGGGTGACGTTCCACGGCTCGGTGTCGCCGAACTCCCAGGGCCGGGTGGCCCCCGTCAGCTCCCCGGCCGCTCCGGCCCGGCGCGTGTCGCGTTCACCGTGCCGGCCCGACAGTCGTTGCGCCACATCACGCAACGCGGTCTGCCCGAGCTGGCGCATGGCCTTGGGCGACAGTCGCCACTGCCCGTCCGAGCCGCGGTCGATGAAACCCTGGTTCACCAGGGCCTTCTCCAGTTCAGACAGGGTGCGGGCGTCGATCGCGGCGTCCTCGCCGAGCTGACGGGCGAGCGCGTCGAGATCGACGTCGTCCATCGAAGCCCCGGCGTAGCTCTGCGACAACGCGTCGGCCAGCTGCTCGAGCTCGGCGATATCGGACAGCGCCTGGGCACCCTCCCCCATGCCCAGCGGATCGCCCCCGGAGAACCGCTCCGACCCGGTCCAATCCTCACCGGGCCGGGCCGCCTGCAGGTGTGCGTCGAGCCGGTCCAGTGCGTTCATCAATGACGGCGAACCAAAAGCCTGCTGCGCCAAGGCATCCAGCTCCGCGCGTTGTTCGGCCGACAGGCTGTTGCGGAACCGCTGCGCGGCGGCGGCCCGCTTGGCCAGCGAGTCCAGCAGCTCGTCGATGTTCTGCGGGCCCTCCGGGAAGAACTCGCCGTGCTTGTCCATGAAGTCTTGAAAATCCTGCGGGGTGTCCTCGCCGCGCGAGTGCTTGTCCAGCAGATCGTTCAGATCGTCGAGCATGTCGTTGACGCGCTGCCGGTCCTCGTCGGTGGCGTTCTCCAACGCATCCTTCATGCCCGCGAACCGCTGATCCAGCATCTCGCGGCCCAGTAGATCCTTGATCTGCTCGTACTTCTGCCGGGCTTCGGGGCTACGCCAGTCGTAATCCGCGAGCTCCTGAACGGCCTTGGCCGGTGACGGCGAGAGTGCCTCCATCTGCAGTTCGCCGAACCGCGCGTCGTCGTCGAGTGCGCGGGCCAGCTCCTTGCGCTCGGCCAGCACGGCCTCGTCGAGCAGCTTCTTGATCTCCTGCAGCGTGCCGTCAAGGTTGTGCCGCTGCAACAGCTCCCGGCGCTTCCGGTTGGCCTCGGCGGCCAGCCGGTCGGTGCCACGCATGCCCTCGGTACCGCGACGCATCAGCTCGGAGAGCGCACGGCGCGGTGAGCTGCCCTCCATGACGTTCTGACCGATCTGCTCGAGGGCGTCGCGCAGATCGATCGGTGGTGCCAGCGGGTCGGGGCCACCGGTGTACCGCGAATACCGCGAGGTGTGCCCGTGCCCCCGGCGGGGATCAGCCATAGACCGTCTCGCCCTCCCCCGTCACCTTGTCCACGCGCTTGGCCAGATACAGCGCCTCCAAAGCCAATTCGACCGCCGCGGCCCGCTGACCGACCGAAACCGCACCCAGCCGGGAGGCGATGGTGTCGATGACGGGCAGATCCGGCAGCGCGGCCAGCACGTCCTTGGCCGATACCCGCTCGCCGGTGGTCACCGGGGAGCCTTCCTCGACCGCGGCCACCAGCGGGGCGACGTCGATGCCACCGAGCAGCCGTTGTGCGGTGTCTGCGGTAGCGCGCCGCAGCAGGTGCTCCAGCACCGCCTGCTCGCGTCCCTCCTCGCCCGTTTCGAACTCCAATTTGCCGCGCAGCACGTCGATCACGGTGGCCAGATCGACCACCCGGGCCACCGGATCGTCCTCGCCCAGGATTGCCGAGCGGTGCCGCGCCGAGGCGGCGACCGTCTCGGCCGCGGCGATCGCGAACCGCGCCGACACACCGGAACGCTGATCGACAGAGTTCGATTCACGCAGATTGCGGGCGAACCGGGCCAGCACACCGAGCAGGTAATCCGGCACCTCGGCCGCCAACTGGGCCTCCTGCCGGATCACCCCCACCTCGTCGTCGATCTCCAGCGGGTAGTGCGTACGGATCTCGGCGCCGAACCGGTCCTTCAGCGGTGTGATGATCCGGCCACGGTTCGTGTAGTCCTCCGGGTTGGCGCTGGCCACCACGAGCACGTCCAGCGGCAGCCGCAAGGTGTAGCCGCGGACCTGAATGTCGCGCTCCTCCATCACGTTGAGCATCGACACCTGAATGCGCTCGGCCAGGTCGGGTAGCTCGTTGACGGCCACGATGCCGCGGTGTGCCCGCGGGATCAGCCCGTAGGCGATCGTTTCCGGATCGCCCAGGCTGCGACCCTCGGCCACCTTGATCGGATCGATGTCGCCGACGAGATCGGCCACGCTGGTATCCGGCGTGGCCAGCTTCTCGGTGTACCGCTCGCTGCGGTGACGCCACTCGATCGGCAGATCGTCGCCGGAATCCGCCGCCCGGCGGATCGACTCCGGGGTGATCGGGCTGTAGGGGTGCTCACCCAACTCGGATCCGGCGATTACCGGCGTCCACTCGTCGAGCAGCCCCGTCAGCGCGCGCAGCAGCCGGGTCTTGCCCTGGCCGCGCTCACCGAGCAGCACCACGTCGTGTCCGGCGATCAAGGCCCGCTCCAGCTGCGGGATCACCGTGTCGTCAAATCCCAGGATTCCCGGCCACACGTGTTCTCTTGCGGCGGCTGAGCCCAAAGCGGCCAGCAGGTTCTCCCGAATTTCGGCTTTGACACCACGCTCACGATGGCCGGAGGCACGCAGCTCACCGACGGTGCGAGGCAGATCCTTGGGTTGGCTCACCACTCCACGCTACGACTGAACCCGCCCGCGCACATCGCCACCCGTCAGACTGGAGTCTCTCGGCCGCCCGCAGCCGCGACCCGATTAGCACCCGGCACGCGCGAGTCAGTCCCCCGGCATAGTCGTTGCCCGGGCGTTGCGACCGGTAGTCTGCGCTCCATGCCGTTGGCTAGCGGTCAGGAATTCGCAGGGTTCACCATCGTGCGGTTGGTGGGCACTGGTGGCATGGGCGAGGTCTATCTGGCGTCCCACCCGCGGTTGCCCCGCGAGGACGCTCTCAAAGTGCTGCCCATCAGTGTCAGCTCGGACAACGAGTTCCGCCAGCGGTTCATCCGCGAGGCCGACATGGCGGCCACCCTGTGGCATCCGCACATCGTCGGTGTGCACGACCGCGGCGAGTTCGAGGGCCGGTTGTGGATCTCGATGGACTTCGTCGACGGGCACGACGCCGCCAAGCTGCTGCATGACCAGTACCCCAAGGGCATGCCGGCCGAAGACGTCGTCGAGGTCGTCACCGCCGTCGGCGACGCGCTGGACTACGCGCATCAGCGCAAGCTGCTCCACCGCGACGTCAAGCCCGCCAACATCCTGCTCACCAGCAAGCAGAATTCCAAGCGTCGCATCATGCTGACCGACTTCGGGATCGCGCGACGCGCCGACGAGGTCAACGGGCTCACCTCGACCAACATCACCGTGGGCTCGATGTCCTACACCGCGCCCGAACAGTTGATGGGCCAGCCACTGGACGGCCGGGCCGATCAGTACTCACTGGCCGCCACCGCCTACCGGCTCTTCACCGGCGCACCGCCGTTCGCGCACAGCAACCCGGCCGTGGTGATCAGCCACCACCTGAACTCACCGCCACCCAAGCTCGCCGACACGAAACCCGAACTGGCCGTGTTCGATTCGGTGATGGCCAAGGCACTGTCCAAGGATTCCAAGGACCGTTACGCCACCTGCCACGACTTCGCCGTCGCGCTGGCCGAGGCGGCCACCGGTACCACCCCCGAGGTGCGCACCCCGGCACCCGCCCACGAGCCGGCGCCGCCCACCACCCCGCTGATCATCCCGAAGCCGGTGAACCCACCGCCGACGCCACTCTCACCATCGAACCCGCGCCCGGCGACCCCGTCGGAGCCGCCGGTGTTCACCTCGTCGTGGACGGGCAACGAAACCTCCTCCCACAAACAACCGGTCGCGGGCGGCGCTCCGACCGGCATGCCGGGCCTCGGCGGGCCCGCGGCGCCGGTCGGGCCGGTTGGGCCGCCGCAGACCAACTTCGGACCACCTCCCCTGCCGCACACCCCGATCCCCAAGAAGTCGGGCAGCCGGCGCAACCTGATCCTGACCGCAGGCGTGATCGGCGCGGTCGTCCTGCTGGTCGGCGGCATCACCCTCGCGGTCAGCTCGGGAGGCGACGACGGCAACGGCGGCGGAGGCGAGACCACCTCCGCCGTCGCCACGGATACGTCCGTCGCGGACACCACGACCTCAGCCAAACCGGCCGCGCACGCCTTCACGATCGCCGACTACATCAAGCAGACCGGCATCGTCGAAACACCGGTCCACCGCGGCGATCCGGGCGCACCGAACTTCACCATGCCGACCCCGCCCGGATGGATCGACGCCGGTCCCCGCACGCCGGCATGGGCCTATTCGGCGATCGTGAACGACCCGGTGAACCCGACCGAGCCGCCGTCGGTGGTCTCGTTGATCTCCAAGCTGGCCGGCGACGTCGACCCCAACAAGCTGCTCGAGTACGCCCCCAACGAGCTGCAGAACCTCGCCGACTACAAGCCGGACGGCGACGTGACCCGCGGCAACATCAGCGGGTTCCCCACCGTCCACCTGGCAGGCACCTACGCCAAGGGCGGCCAGCGTCGCGCGATCACCCAGACCACCGTGGTGATCCAGGCGCCCGGCAGTGTCTACGTGCTGCAGATCAACGCCGACGCCAGCGAACGCGACAAGACGGCGTTGACCGACATCAACAAGGCGATCGAGGCCCAGTCCACCATCACCATGCCCTGAGAGGCTCCTTGGGTCGCCCCGCGTCGGGCAGTTTCAGGTACCCGGTACCCTGAGTATCGTGAATTCGCTCGATTGGCGTAGCCGGCCGTCCACCGTGCACTTCGGCCCCGCATCTCTGCAGTCCAGGGCACTCGGCTGGACCACCGCGATCTTCGTTCGCCCATTGCTGGGTCTGCTGACCCTGATCGGAATGGGCATCAACCGCGTCGCTCCCGCTCTGCTGCAGCGCGCCCACCTCGATGTCATCGACCGGCCCCTGAAGGTCATCAAGCCCCTTCCCGGCACCGAGGTGACGCCCGTGGCGCTGCCGAACTGCCCGGCCGAATGGGTGATCGCCCCCGAGGCCCGCGACTCCGATCTGGTGATCGTCTACCTGCACGGCTCGGCCTTGGTCACACTCGGCCTGAACTCGCACCGGCGCTTCGTGTCGAAGCTGTCTGCCAGCACCGGCGCGCGCGTGCTCAACGTCGGTTACCGACTGGCCCCCCAAGCCGGCATCGAGGAGGCCGTCGCTGACGGGCTCGACGGCTACCGCCTGGCGCTGTCGCTCGGGTACGCGCCCAATCGGATTGTGCTGGCCGGTGATTCAGCCGGCGGGCTGATGGCCGCCGACACCGCTCTGGCGGCTCGCGACGCCGGGCTGCCGGTTCCCGCCGCACAGGTGCTGCTCTCACCGTTGACCTCATCCGACATGGACCTGAAATACCGTGCGCTGCAAGAGCATCGCGACGTGATGTTCCCGTTCATGACGGTGAAGTTCATCTACGACGTGTTCGCGACGGTCAATGGCACGCGGCCCACGCCGGTGATGCCACCCGAGGCAGACCTGCACGGGCTCGGGCCGTTCCTGCTGCAGGTCGGCACCCACGAGATGCTGCTCAACGACACGTTCGCCCTCGCCGACAAGCTGCAGGCCGCAGGGGTGCCTGCGTGGGTTCAGGTGTGGCACAGGGCAATGCACATGTTCCAGCTGAGCTTCGACATCAACCCCGACGCGCGGCATGCGGTCGAGGAGATCACGTCGTTCATCTCGTACGCGACCGCCGAGGTCGAGGACGAGGCGAGCGCGTAGGGGTGCGCTTGGGTGCGCCTCGGCGCTCTTGCGCCGTTGCGGGCTTGCGCCGTTGCGGGCTTGCGGCGTCGCGCCGTTTTCTACACCACGGCTGCGGCAGCCGGGGCGTCACGACCCTGGTGCAGAAAACGGTGGGCTACCCCGCCAGACGTTCGCACCGTTTTCTACGCCAGGGTTGTAGATGGCATGGTTTAGCGACCCTGGTGCAGAAAACGGTGCATATCCACAGCGCGCGGTTCATCCCCAGTCTCCGCAGACGCGTGTGTGAGCGCCGCCAATACGTCGGTCGATCTGCCGATCGTCGGAGTCCATGGACATCCCATTCATCGGACCCGAAGTGCTCGCGGCGGGCGGCCTCACCCGGGGCCAACTGCGTTGGCGATACGCCTCCGCCCATCCACGCGTCTACCTGCCGAAAGAGCCTGTCAGGAACCTGAAGGTCAACACCATGGCCGCATGGCTGTGGACTGGCCGGCGTGGGGTCATCGCCGGCCGGGCCGCCGCGGCATTGCACGGCGCGCTGTGGGTCGACGAGAACGCCCCGGTGGAACTGATCACCGAGCACGGGCGTCCCCGGCCCGGCATCATCGTGCGCGAGGAGCGGGTCAGGCCCGACGAGATCTGCCGGATCGGCGATTTCAGCGTCACCACACCGCTACGCACGGCACTGGATCTCGCGCGCTTCCTTCCCCGTGACGAGGCAGTCGCCCACCTCGACGCGCTGGCCATCGCGACCGGCGTCGAGGCCGGGCCGGTGCTCGAACTGGCAGCCCGATATCGCGGGCTGCGTGGAATACGAAGCGCCCGAACAGCGCTCGATTTGATGGATGCCGGTGGTCAATCGCCGCGAGAGACCTGGCTGCGGCTGCTTCTCGTCGACGCAGGCTACCGGCGACCGCGTACGCAGATCCGCGTGACCGACGGCTTCAACGACGTGT
Source organism: Mycobacterium sp. 48b (assembly GCF_048282725.1). Classification (NCBI taxonomy): domain Bacteria; kingdom Bacillati; phylum Actinomycetota; class Actinomycetes; order Mycobacteriales; family Mycobacteriaceae; genus Mycobacterium; species Mycobacterium sp. 48b. The sequence goes on along the minus strand of NZ_JBLVUL010000001.1, from coordinate 1,957,951 downwards.
TCATCGACATGGGCTACGACGACGTCAAGGTCGGCTTGGATTACGAAGGCAAACACCACGCCACCGACCGGATGCGTGTGGTGCACGACATCGGCCGCAGTGAGCTCATCGAGCGCGAAGGGTGGATCAACATTCGCGTCGTGGTCGAACACAGCAGGGCATTCATCCTGCACCGGGTCCGAGAAGCGTTCGCCCAGCGTGGTGGTTCACCGTTTTCCACCGCGGGGTCGCGATCGTGAACCCTGCACAGCCCAGGCGTAGAAAACGGCGCGAGCACCCGCAGCAGGAGTGCACCGTTTTCCACCCCAGGGCCGCTAAACCAGGCGATCTACAGCCCAGGGGTAGAAAACGGCGTCCGACTCGTCCGAGGCGCCCGACTCGTCCGACTGGGCCGAGTCGCCGAACGTCTAGTGCGCGAAATGCCTTGCGCCGGTGAGGTACAGCGTGATGCCCGCAGCCTCGGCCGCTGCCGTCACCTCGGCGTCACGGACGGATCCACCCGGGTGCACGATCGCCTTGACCCCCGCGTTGGTCAGCGTCTCCAAGCCGTCCGGGAACGGGAAGAACGCATCGGAGGCGCCAACGGAACCCGGCACGCGATCGCCCGCGCGCTGCACGGCCAGTCCGGCCGCGTCGACGCGGTTCACCTGTCCCATGCCGACACCCACGGTCGCGCCGTCCTTGGCGATCACGATCGCGTTGGACTTCACCGCGCGGCAGGCCCGCCAGGCGAACACCAGATCGCTCAGTGTCTGCGGGTCGGCCGGCTCGCCGGTGGCCAGGGTCCAGTTCGCCGGATCGTCGCCCTCGGCGTCGAGCGCGTCGCGCTGTTGCAGCAGCACACCGCCGCTGATCTGGCGCAGCTCGATGCCACCGACCAACGGTTCCGAAGCCACCAGGATGCGGATGTTCTTCTTGCGTGCCAGGATTTCGACCGCGCCGGCCTCATACGCCGGGGCGATGATGACCTCGGTGAAGATGTCGGCGACCGTCTCGGCCATCTCGACACTGACCTCGGTGTTGGAGGCGATGACGCCCCCGAACGCGCTCAGCGGATCGCACTCGTGCGCCTTCCGGTGCGCGTCGGCCACCGACTCCGAGGAGATCGCGATGCCACACGGGTTGGCGTGCTTGATGATCGCCACGCAGATCTCTTCGTGGTCGAACGCCGCCCGCCATGCCGCATCGGCATCGGTGTAGTTGTTGTAGGACATCTCCTTGCCGTGCAACTGCTCGGCCTGCGCCAGTCCGGGCCACGAGGAGTCGTCGCGGTACACCGCGGCCTGCTGATGCGGGTTCTCGCCGTAGCGCAGCACCGCGCTGCGATGCCAGGTGCCGGCGAACCAGGCGGGCAGCGGTTGCGCGGGCTCTTCCGGCGCCAGCGTCGACCCCATCCAGCCGGCGACGGCCACGTCGTACTCCGCGGTGTGCCGGAATGCCAACGACGCCAGCTTCTTCCGCTCGGCCAAGGTGAAGCCGCCGGCCCGCACCGCGGCCAGTACGCCGTCATAACCCAGCGGGTCGACGACAACGGCCACACTCGGATGATTCTTGGCGGCCGCGCGGACCATCGACGGCCCGCCGATGTCGATCTGCTCGACACACTCGTCCACCGAAGCCCCGGACTCGACGGTCTCGGAGAACGGGTACAGGTTCACCACCACGAGCTCGAACGCCTCGACCTCGAGCTCGGCCAGCGCCGCGACGTGTTCGGGCTTGCGGGTATCGGCCAGCAGACCGGCGTGCACGCGCGGGTGCAGAGTCTTGACGCGACCGTCGAGCACCTCGGGGAAACCCGTCACCTCTTCCACCGGGGTGACCGGAACGCCCGCGGCAGCAATGGTTTTGGCGGTCGACCCAGTCGAGACGATGGCCACGCCCGCCTCGTGCAGGCCGCGGGCCAGATCGGCCAGGCCGGTCTTGTCATAGACACTGATCAGCGCTCGCCGGATCGGTTTCTTCTCGCTCACCCTATGGTCGCCTTTCGTCCAGTCCAGGTCACGCCGCGGGTTGCCAGCGCGGCCAGCACATCCACCAGCAGTCGACGTTCGACCACCTTGATGCGCTCATGCAATGTCTCTTCGGTGTCATCATCGAGCACCTCGATGGCCTGCTGGGCCAGAATCGGCCCGGTGTCCATCCCGGAGTCCACGAGGTGCACCGTGCAGCCCGTCACCCGCACGCCGTACGCCAGCGCCTCCGGCACGGCATGCGCCCCCGGGAACGCCGGAAGCAATGCCGGATGGGTGTTGACCACCCGGCCCGGGAAGCGGGAAAGGAATTGGCCACCCAGAATTTTCATGAACCCGGCCGAGACCACCAGGTCCGGCGCGTGTTCAGCGGTGGCCTCGGTGAGTGCGGCATCCCACGCGGCGCGGTCCGGGTAGTCGCCCAGTCGCACGGTGTAGGACGGCACCCCCGCCGCTGCCGCGATGTCCACTGCGGCACATTTGCGGTCGGTTCCGACCGCGACCACGCGCGCCGGATAGTCGTCTGCGGCGGCGGCCAGTAGCGAGGCGAGCAACGACCCTGTCCCCGAAGCCAGCACTACCAGCCGTGCCGGTGCACTCGGAGGCACTTGTAACGGTTGCTGCACGCGCAGCAGCCTAGTCGCCCGCACGGCGCGGCTGATCGCCGGTCGCTGGGTCGTCGGGGATGTCGTCGACGATGAAGTGATCCTCGGGATCGTCATCGAGGTCTTCGTAGCGCCGGGGGCGGGGCTCGGGGACGGTTTCCTGCACGTCGTCGTACTCGACGTACCTGTCGACGTACTCGACCGGCTCGGCTTCGACGGTCTCCACCTCGTCCGCTGCGGGTTCTTCGGCCGACCACGAGACCAGCGGCTGGTCGGGTTCGGGTTCGGGCTCCGGGTCCGCCTCGACGTACCCGAGGTCGTCCTGATCCTCGCCCACGTACTCGTCGTCCTCGTCGTCCTCGTCGACGTCGTCCTCGTCGAACTCGGGTTCGGGCGACGGCTCGACCGGCGCAGGCTGGGGCGGGGTCACGGGTCGGGGCTTGCGGGTCAGGCCACCGGACATCGCCACGGTCAGCCCGCCGATCCCGGCGAACCACAGGAACACCGCAGGCGCGAACGTCGACTGATCCACCCCGACATCGCCGAAATTGCCCAGCCGCCCGCCACCGGCGTAGCCGAGCAGGGCCATCGTCAGCGCCGCCAGCACCGAGGCCACCAGCAACTTGCCCGTGGCAGCCCCGATCGGCAACGGGCGCCGCGCGCACTGCTGGCCCAACGCCACCGCCGAGGCCGCCCCCACGATCAGGAGCGCCACCCAGACCGGGCCCAACGGCGGCGTGGGCACCGCGGCCAGCACCGGCACCGCGGGAATGTCACCGCCGAACACGGTGAACGAACTGAAGGCCGCCAGCCCCACATGGGCGCTGGACCCGACCGCGATGGCCGACGCGCCGACAATCACGTTGGGGATGTACAGGATGGACAACAGGGTCAGGCTGAGCTGGCCGAACAAACTGTCGGTGATCGCGAACAAGTCGTGCATCGTGCCCCAGTGCACAACCAGCGACATCGCCGTCACCACACCGGAAAGCCCGAACAGAGCCAGGACGCCGGCCGTCGCGGCACGGAATGCCTCCGGCAACCAGGCCGGCAACGGCGAGGCGGCCAGCGTCCGCCGACCGACCTTCGAGCCCACGCCGATCAGCGCGCCGATCACGTGCACGATCAGGACGCTGCAGAACGCGCGCAGGGCACTGGGAGTCTGAAGTTCGCTGATCACCGAGGCGGCGTCGTGGATGACGGCCAACAGCATGGCCGCGATCAGAATCGGTCCGCCCAGCGCTGAGGCCACGACCCAGCGGGTGACGAACCAGGAAGAATTCGGGGCGGTGGCCGCGGCCGTCGTGCGGGCGGTGCCCCAGATCATCGCGAGCACCGGCAACAGGGGCATCACCCCCAGCTCACGGCCGCCGATCGACACCGGCACCTGATGGACGCCCAGCCACATGCTGGCGATCGCACCGAGCGCGCCCGTCATGTCGCTGTTGGCGATCAGCAGCTGCAACAACACAACCGCTGCGATGATGACCAGCGCGACAACGGACGGCCCGAACGCGACCCGGAGCAACTCACGTGCCTGGCGGGTGCCGACTGGCCGGTTACTCACTTGGTGGGCTGCTCCTCGCGATGATCGGCGCGTGCGCGGGAAGCGCACGCGCCGATCAGCTTACGACGATGCAGGACCAGATTGCTGTGAAGGCGACTGCTGTGCCTGCTGCTCCGCCGGGAATGCAGTGGTCGGCGCCGACGCGCCCGACTGTTGCTGCGGCTGGCCGTAGGTGGGGTAACCGGTCGGAGGGGTCGGCGGGCCGCTCGGCTGCTGCCCCTGCGGGGACTGCACGGGGAAACCACCGGTGTTCGGAGCACCGGAGTAGCCGCCGTACTGCGACGGGTATCCGGGGCGCTGCGGCTGAGCCTGCTGGTAGGGCTGGCCACCGTGCTGCGGCTGCTGCTGCTGACCGTAGTACTGCGACGGGCCACCGTACTGGCCGTACTGCGGCTGGGGGTCGAACTGCGGCTTGGGCGCCGGAGGAGTGAGGATGCCGGCCTCGAACAGCAGAGCGGCGATCGCGGCGCCGGCCTGGACCAGGGTCAGGACGAGCAGCGCGTACAGCGTCCAGTCGGCGTCGCTGCCGGCGGCGACCAGGAGCGTGATCGAGAGCAGGAACGCCACGGTGGCCAGCACGGCCGCCACGGCGCCGCGGTTCTTCTGCTTGGGCAGCAAGCTCACCCCGGCAAGGAGGCCGGCCACCAATGCCAGCGGCACGATGAAGGTGCCGAGCACGACCTGGAGCTCCAGGGCGAAACCGACGAAGTAGGTCAGCAGGCCGGTGACGGCAACAACCGCCAGCAGGATCTCGGGCAACTTGTTCTCACCGGGCGCCGCGTTGGCCGGCGCGGCCGAGGCGGCGGGCACAGGAGCGGGCGCCGCCTTGGCGAACTGCTGAGTGGCATCGAACTGCGAACCCGGCTGCGGCGGGTATCCGGGGTTGGTTGGCGGGTAGGTCATGACCTCTCCTGTGCTATCGAGCTTCGCGACGTGTGTTCACGCAGGCATGAATACCGACCACGTGAGCGATTCGAGCTTCCACGCTAGCGCACCCAGCTGGGTGCCGGGCGCGCGTGCTTGGTGTCAGAGAGGTTTCAAGCTGATACCAGAACGGGTGCGTCGACGGAATCCGTTTCAGCGTCCTCGATTTCGCGGACGAGCGGCAACACCTTGGCGCCGAAGTACTCGATTTCCTCTTGGAAATGCAGGAATCCGCCCAGGATCAAGTCGACGCCACGTTTGCGGTACGCGGCAATGCGTTCGGCGATCTGCTCGGGCGTACCGATCAGTTGCGTACGGAAGCCGTCGTTGTACTGCACCAGATCCTCGAAGCTCGAATCCGCCCACATTCCCTTCTTGTCGCCGGTGGAGTTCCCGGCCTGTTGTACGGCGTTGCGGAACCCTTCGACGGCGGGCTTGTTGGCCTTGGCGACGATCTCTTTGAGCGTCTCCTTTGCTTCTTTCTCCGTGTCCCTGGCGATGATGAACCCGTTGAGTCCGAACTTCACCTCCCGGCCTGCGTCACGCGCATGGTCACGCACCTCGACGACCTGTTCGGTGATTCCGTCGAAGTCTTTGCCATTCGAGAAATACCAATCGGCGTAGTGACCGCCGTTACGACGGGCGGCCGTCGAGTTGCCGCCCTGGAACAGCTCGGGGTTGGGGCGCTCGGGCGTGTTGAGCGGCTTGGGCTTGAGGGTGAAGTCGTGGATGCGGTAGAAGTCGCCGCGGAAATCGACGTCGTCCTCGGTCCAGATCTTGCGCAGAACCTGGAGGAACTCCGCGCTGCGGCGGTAGCGCTCGTCATGCTCGAGCCACGGCTCGCCCAGGTGGGTGAACTCGTCCTTGAACCAGCCGGAGACGACGTTGACGGCAAAGCGGCCATTGCTGAGGTGGTCCGCGGTGGCACCGAGCTTGGCCAGCACCGCAGGCTGCCACAGGCCCGGATGCACCGCGGCGATGACTTTGAGCCGCTCGGTGGCCAGCAACAGCGCAAGGCTGAAGCTGGTCGATTCGTGCTGGTACTCGGCCCCGTAGCTGGCCTCGTAGCGAACCTGGCTCAGGGCGTACTCGAAGCCGTTGTTCTCCGCCGTCTGCGCCAGTTTCTTGTTGTATTCGTAGTTCCAGTCGGTGCGCTGCTCGATATCGCTGGTGACCAGGCCGCCACTGACATTGGGCACCCAGTAGGCGAACTTGACGTGGTCGACGATGCGTTCGGTGGTCATGCGGGAGATCCCAGCAAACGCATCGGCCCACGTCGCGGGTATCGCTCGCGGTGAAGTTTTCTCCGCCCCGGAAGCCTCAACGAGACGCACCGTCTTGCTACTGAGACTGAAACACGTTCTAATTCTGGTCATGGACTATGGGCTTGTTCTCTTCACCAGTGACCGCGGCATCGCCCCGGCCAAGGCCGCCAAACTCGCCGACGATCACGGCTTCACGACGTTCTACGTGCCCGAGCACACCCATATCCCGATCAAACGCGAGGCCGCTCACCCCACCACGGGTGACGAGTCCCTGCCCGACGATCGCTATATGCGCACCCTGGATCCGTGGGTGTCGCTGGGTACCGCGTGCGCGGTGACCTCGCGGGTGCGGCTGTCGACGGCCGTCGCGCTGCCCGTCGAGCACGATCCGATCACCCTGGCCAAGTCCATCGCCACGCTCGACCACCTGTCCGGTGGGCGCGTGTCGCTGGGCGTCGGATTCGGTTGGAACACCGACGAACTCGCCGACCACAAGGTTCCCCCGGGCCGCCGCCGCACCATGCTGCGCGAGTACCTCGAAGCCATGCGGGCACTGTGGACCGAGGAAGAAGCCTCGTACGAGGGCGAATTCGTGAACTTCGGTCCGTCGTGGGCCTGGCCCAAGCCCGTGCAGTCGCACATCCCGGTGCTCGTCGGCGCGGCCGGCAACGAGAAGAACTTCAAGTGGATCGCGAAGTCGGCCGACGGCTGGATCACCACGCCGCGCGACTTCAACATCGACGAGCCGGTGAAGCTGCTGCAGGACACCTGGGCCGCCGCCGGGCGTGACGGCGCCCCGCAGATCGTCGCACTGGACTTCAAGCCGGACCCAGAGAAGCTGGCGCACTGGCGCGAACTCGGCGTGACCGAAGTGCTCTTCGGGCTGCCGGACAAGTCCGAGGCCGAGGTGTCGGCGTACGTCGAGCGCCTCTCGGGCAAGCTCGCCTCGCTGGTCTAGCTCCACCGCGCTTCATGCGCCGAAATCAACGCTATGGTCGTGAAAGTTCTAGGAGACCGACCATGGCGTTGATTTCGCGGTATGACGGGTGCGTTTTCGCTGCCGTCGCACTCCTTGCGGCCGTTACCGCCTGTTCTGACGGGACAGCCACACCCGCACCCACCGAGCCCGCCACGCCTGCCGCGTCGGCGACTGTCTCGGCGCTGCCCTCGACCACACCGCCGCCGCGGTACCTGGAGGACTGCGGCGTCGTCCACAAATACGGCCCGCACGAAGAACATGCCGTGCGCGGCAGCACCAACATCGACTGCGCCGAGGCGCGTCGGGTCGGCGAACTCTGGTATGCCACGCCCAAAGGGCGAGGCGCCGGCTACTACGTGACGTTCGAGAACTGGGAGTGCATTGCCGGCAGTGCCAACGAGTACCTGACCCGTTGCACCCGACCGGATTCGGCCATCGTGTACCTGCGAATACACAACGCCGGCTGAGGCCGGCTCCGATAGCCCGCTACGCCGGTGTCGCGGTGTTTCGCTTCTCCCCGGACTTCACGACGATCGATGCACCCAGCGGCTCGCCATCGGTGAGCAACTCCAGCAGCGCCTCGTCCGTGGTCGTCGCCAGGAAGCGGCTGCCGTCGGAATCCAAGCGCCCGATGATGATGCCGGTGCGCGGCGTCCAGTCGTAGCGGACCGTGTAGGTCTCGACAGTGGCCTGCCCATCGGCCTTTTCGGTGATGGCGACGCGCTCCTGCGTGTTGAACTCGTCCTGCAGAGCGGCGCTGCCGTCGGCCACCCAATCGGCCGGTTCCGTCGAGTAGATGCCGACCGAGTACTTGCTCGCGATACCGCCGTTTCCTCCGACAAGCGCGAATTGACCCGGCTTGTCGCGCATTTCATTGACAGCCTCGGCGATGCCGTGCATCGAGTAGTTGTTGCCCGGGCCACCGAAGAAGGGCAGTCCGCCCGTGAGGGTCAGCCCGCGCTCGTCGTCGGGCGCCAGACCGGTGCCGTCGCAGATGTTGAAGACCGGGAACGGGAAGCAGCTGTAGAGATCGAATGCGGCGACGTCGTCGAGCGTGATGCCGGCGACCCGCAGCGCCTCGTTCACCGCGATCACGGCGGCGTCGCTGTAGCCGAGTTCGGCGCGCTCGAGGAGCTTGATCTCCTTCATGTCGGCGTGCCCGCGCAGATATACCCACTTCTCCTCGGGCACATCGAGTTTCCGGGCGGTCTCGACCGACATCAGCAGCACTGCCGCACCCTGGTTGACCTGATCTCGCGCCACCATCATGCGTGGGTACGGGTCGCAGATCATCCGGTTGCTCTCGGTGACGGTGGCTAGCTCCTCGGCCGAACGCTCCACCGGGGCAGACGAATACGGGTTCTTCGCAGCGACCTTGGAGAATGGCGCGAACAGCTCGGCCATCGCCTGCCGGTACTCCGCGACCGACTGCCCCTGCCGGGCCCGGCGGGCGTTCTCCAGCAGGCCGTACTGCACCGGGGCGCCGATCAGACCGTGCTTGATCGTGTACTCGTCGAAGATGCCGTCGTAGCCGAAGCCCCGGTCCTCCAACTGGCCCTCGACGGTCTCGGAGTGATCGGGCTTGTCGTCGCGCTTGGAGAAGTGACGCAGCGTCGAGGTGTTCTCCGAACCGAACAGCAGCACCGCATCAGCCTCGCCCGCTGCAATGGCCGCCGAGAACTCGGTGACGAGGTGCTGGGGGCTCTGGCCGCCGATCACCTCGAGGATGGCGCGGGCGGGCTCGGCGCCGACGTTGCGCGCCACCGAGCGTGGGTAGTTGTCGGACACGCCCAGGGTGGGCGTCTGCGGGCCGGAGATCTCGAACTGCCGCGTGCCCGCCACGGTGTCGATGGCCTGCGCCACGGCGGCGGCGTCGGCTCCGCAGTCGTGCAGGGCTGCCTTGGCCGCCTCGGTGGCCAGCTCGACCGAGGACATCCCGCGATAGCCGTCGAGATCGATGCGTTCCGTGAACTGTCCGACGCCGACGATGACGGGGGTGCGCGGATCGACCATGACAATCTCCTTGACGGGTGTTAATTCGTGAGGCTAACCGATCGGAGATTCGCGAGCGAAATCGGTGCCTACGGACCCAGGAGGTGTGAGGGCGCGACGTCAGCGAGTTCTGTCGACCGCCGACAGGTTGTACGCGAAGGACTTCTGCTGACGCTGCTTCATCTTCTCAAGGCACTCATGGTGCTTTCGCGCGTGATAGGCCAGCGGGAAGTAGGTGAGCCGGTCGGGCAGGATGCGGTAGGCACCCCGGATGACGGTGTAGATGCGCTGGAGTTGACGCTCCTCGTCATCGCTCCACGTGACACCGAGCTTGTCCCGCAACCGCGGCTCGAGCAGCCCGACCACCGACAGATAGTTGAACCGCAGCGCCGGGCGGAGTGCGCGACGGATCAACGGATGCAACAGCCTCGGCACAGACGGCGGAAGCTCGACGTTGCCGGTCTGCATGTCCTCGATCAACTGCAGCGCCTGCGGCGTGCCCTCCAGCTTGTCGATCATCGCCTCGTAGTAGTCGGCCATCTCGGCACGCGTCGTCGGATAGCCGCCCATCGGCACGTGCAGAAGGCGGGCCAGCCGGCGATTGTCCCGCAGCAGCTCGTCCTTTTCGTCGTCGGTGAAGTCGCGTCCGATCAGCAGCTTGCCGCCGCCTTCGGCGTTGACGATGTAGCCGGTCGCGATCACCCATTGATATGCCTCTGGGTTGAGCGCACTGATCTGCTTACCGGTCTCGGCGCTCTTCATCGTGATCGGCTGATGCAGCGCGCGCACCCGGTTCCCTTCGGCGACAGCCTCGGTGCCGCCGTAGGTCCACCGCAACACCGAGTCGACGCTACGAATGGCGCGTCCACCCGGATCACCGTGGAACGCAGCGGAATAGCGGCCGGTGATCTCTGCGATGACGGGGTGCATCGCCTGCATCATGAACGCCGCCCCGTCGACGATGAGGAACGTCCACCGGCCGGTGTGCTCCCCCGTCAGCGAGTCGAGCGGAACGAGTTCGATTTCGGCGGATTCGTCGACGGCCGGGCTGGACAGGTCCGTTGTAGCGGTCATTGCAGCGCACCTCCTTGAGCGTGACGCGACGGTAATCTGACCGAAAGGTCGCATTCAAGTCGCGTTTGAGCTCGAGGACAGACATGGAAAGCCGCACTTCAGCGCAGCGCAAGCTCCCCCAGCAGGAGCGTTCTCGTGAGATGGTCGCAAAAATTGTTTCGACGGCGGTGAAGATGCTGAGGAAGATCGACCCCGAGCAGATCACCACCAACGCCATTGCGGCGCGGGCCGGGGTCAGCAAGGGATCCATCTACCAGTACTTCGCCAACAAGGAAGAACTTCTCCATGCCGCGATCGAGCAGCTCGCCGCCGATCAAGCGCCGGTGATCGAGGAGATGCTCCGCTCCGTCACCCTGGAGCAACCGCAGGCGGCGATGCAGGCATCGATCGACATCCTGATCGACTTCACGATCGCCAACCGCAGGTTGATCCGCTATGTCGCCGACCGGCCCGACTACGCTCGCACGCTGGAAAACGCCTCAGGACTGAACGCAACACTCCTGGCGATGACCACACTGCACATGGCGCACTACCGGGACCAGTACCGCCACGAACTGAGCCCACGCGCATTGGCGTGGCTGTTCTTCAACATGGCCGTGGCCACCACGACGCGCTACATCGAAAGTGACGACCCGATCCAGTTGGACGAACTGCGCAGCGGGCTGAAGTTCGCCTCAGCGGGCCTGCTGGCGGCCGGGCGGCAATAGCTCGGGCAACAGCGTCGTCGATCTCCCCGTCCTGGCTGTTCTCCGCGGGCGCGCACGACCCTGGCGCAGAAAACGGCGAGAAGAAACCGGCGCCCACCAGCCATTCTTGACGACTCTGTCACTTAGTGACACACTGGAGCTGTCACTAAGTGACAAGTTCTGGAGGTGAGGGCGATCGGCGAGAAGCAGGACCAGGCGCGTCTGGCAGTGTCACGGCACGCCTGCAAGCTGTTCTGGGAACACGGCGTCGCCGGCACCAGCGGTGACGACATCGCCGCGGCCGCAGGCCTTTCCACCCGCACCATCTGGCGCTACTTCCGCGCCAAGGAAAGCTGCGTCGAGCCGGTGCTGGCCAAATCCGCAGACCGGTTCATCGACATTCTGAACCGCTGGCCACATGACCTGTCATTGGCGGAACACCTTGCCGCCGATGGCGTTTCACACCCGTTGACGCCGCAGGACGTCGAAGACGAGATCAGTGCGATGCGTATCGCCACCATGACCCCGTCCGAGCCCGCCCTGCGCACGGCCTACCTGATGGTGCACGACCGGATGGAGCAGGGCTTCATCCCGGTGATCGCCGACCGCCTGCATCTGCCGGTCGACGACCTCACCGTCCGGCTGTGCGCGGCCGCCGTCACCGGGGCGTTCCGCGTCGTCGACGAAGACGTCAGCGTGGCGGTGATCGTCGAACGGAAGAAGGTCACCGAGGAGCAGGCGCTCGCGCTGATCGACCGGGCCATCCGTGACGCCACCAACGGACGCCTCGGCGGACCCGTCGCGCCCTGACCCACCCCCGAAAGAGCTTGTCCGCCCCGCGAAAGGAGCGTCATGGCGTTACCCGAACTAATCTCGGTAGAGGACTTCTTCAGCCCGCCCGAACGCACAGCCGCCAAGATCTCGCCGGACGGAACCAGGATCGCCTATCTGGCGCCATGGAAGAACCGGCTCAACGTCTGGGTTCAGGACCTCGATGGCGATACACCGCCCCGTTGTGTCACCACGGACGAGATCCGCAGCGTCTACATCTACGAGTGGACCGACGATCCGCGATGGCTTCTCTACATGCAGGACAACGGCGGCGACGAGAATTTCCACGTCTACCGGATCGACCTGGACAACCCCGATACCGGCGCAGTGGATCTCACGCCATTTCCGGGCGCCAGGGCCAGTTTCGACCTCGCCAAGGGGCGGCCGGGAAAAGCGATCGTGCAGATCAACAACCGCAATCCCGAGCTCATCGACGCGTACGAACTCGACATCGCCACCGGAGAACTCACGCTGCTGGCGGAGAATCCGGGGAACGTCGTCACCTGGTTGTGTGCCCCCAACGGTGATCTGTTCACCAATACGCTGACCGCCGACGGAGACGTCGAGATATCGCAATGGGATTCGGCCACAGCATCATTGCGTCCCATCAAGGTCTACGACGGCACCGACTACCCGCTGGGCATCTTCCCGGTCGTCATCTCTCCGGACGGTACCGGCATCTGGCTCGGATCGAACGAGGGCAGCGACCGGACCCGACTGGTCCGCCTCGACGTCGCCACCGGCGAGGAGACCGAGGTGGACAGCCACCCGACGTTCGACCTCGGCAATCAGATGGTGTTGCCCTCGCCTTTCATCCTCAGCGCGAGCACGGGTGAGTTGCTCGGTGCCCGTTATTACGGGGAACGACAGGTGATCCATGCCCTCGACCCGAATTTCGGTGCGGTACTGGAGAATTTGACCAGATTGTCCGACGGTGACCTCGGCGGCATCTCGTCCGACGACAGTGGGCAACGATGGGTGGTCAACTTCACCCACGACCGCAACCCATGGGCCACCTACTACTACGACCACTCGACCGGGGAGAACCGTCTGCTTTTCCGGCCGTACCCGAATCTGAATTCAGATTCACTCGCACCGATGGCCCCGGTGACCATCACCGCGCGCGACGGGTTGCAGCTGCACTCGTATCTGACCCTGCCCGTCGGCGTCGAGCCGGTCGACCTGCCGCTGGTGCTCCTGGTGCACGGCGGCCCTTGGTCGCGGGACTGCTGGGGCTTCCAGCCCGACGTGCAGATGCTGGCCAACCGCGGATATGCGGTGCTACAGGTCAACTTTCGGGGCTCGACCGGCTACGGCAAGGCCTTCACCAAAGCAGCGATCGGCGAGTTCGCAGGCAAGATGCACGACGACCTGATCGACGCGGTCGACTGGGCCGTCAAGCAGGGGTACGCCGACCGCGACAAGGTGGCGATCTTCGGCGGCTCCTACGGTGGTTACGCCTCACTCGTCGGCGTCACGTTCACACCGGACGTCTTCGCCGCGGCCATCGACTACGTCGGTATCTCCAGCCTGGCCAACTTCATGCGGACGCTGCCGAACGTGGGCCGGCGGTTCCTGGCCACCAACTGGCACCTGTATGTAGGGGACCACAACGATCCGGCGCAGGAAGCCGACATGCTGGCCCGCTCCCCCATCACCAAAGTCGATCAGATCCGCACGCCACTACTGGTGGTCCAGGGCGCCAACGATTCTCGCGTGGTCCAGGCCGAATCCGACAACCTCGTCGAAGCGCTGCGCAAGCGCGGTGTCGAGGTCGAATACATGGTCAAGGCCGACGAGGGACATGGATTCCTCAACCCGGACAACCAGATCGACATGTACCACGCCGTCGAACGGTTCCTGGCCGAGCACCTCGGCGGTCGCGTCTAGCTCGCCCGACAAGAAAGGCCCCCGCCGTAGCGGGGGCCTTTCCGTTGCACAGACTTACAGGTTGGCGAGCAGCTCGCGCGCCTTGGCGGCGGTCTCGGACGGCGTCTTGCCGACCTTCACGCCCGCGGCCTCCAGGGCCTCCTGCTTGCCGGCGGCGGTGCCCGCGCCGTCGGACACGATGGCGCCGGCGTGGCCCATCGTCTTGCCCTCGGGAGCGGTGAAGCCCGCGACGTAGCCGACGACCGGCTTGGTCACGTTGGCCTTGATGTAGGCCGCAGCCTTCTCTTCTGCGTCGCCACCGATCTCACCGATCATCACGATCAGCTTGGTCTCGGGATCCTTCTCGAACGCCTCGATGGCATCGATGTGCGTGGTCCCGATGACCGGGTCGCCGCCGATGCCGATGGCGGTGGAGAAGCCGAGGTCGCGCAGCTCGTACATCATCTGGTAGGTCAGCGTGCCCGACTTCGACACCAGGCCGATCGGGCCCTTACCGGTGATGTTGTTGGGCGTGATGCCGACCAGCGACTCGCCGGGGGTGATGATGCCGGGGCAGTTCGGACCGATGATGCGGGTCTTCTCGCCCTTGTCGACGTTGTAGGCCCATGCATAGGCGCTGTCCTGCACCGGGATTCCCTCGGTGATGACAACCAGCAGCGGGATCTCGGCGTCGATGGCCTCGATGATGGCGTCCTTGGAGAAAGCCGGCGGCACGAAGGCGATCGACACGTCAGCGCCGGTCTCCTTCATGGCCTCGGCGACCGAGGCGAACACGGGCAGCTCGACGTCGTTGCCGTCTTTGTCCTTGTGCGACACGGTGGTTCCGGCCTTGCGGGCGTTCACACCGCCGACGACCTGGGTGCCGGCCTTGAGCATCAGAGCGGTGTGCTTGGTGCCCTCACCGCCGGTGATGCCCTGGACGATGACCTTGGAGTCCTTGTTCAAAAAGATCGACATTGCAGCAGTCCCTTACTTGTTCGCCAGCTCGGCGGCCTTGTCGGCACCGGCGTCCATGGTCTCGGCCTGGACAACCAGGGGATGGTTGGCCTCGGCGAGAATCCTCCGGCCCTCTTCGACGTTGTTGCCATCCAGGCGGACGACCAGCGGCTTGTTGGCCTCGTCGCCGAGGATCTGCAGCGCCTGCACGATGCCGTTGGCCACCGCGTCACAGGCGGTGATGCCGCCGAACACGTTGACGAACACGCTCTTGACCTGGCTGTCGTTCAGGATGACGTCGAGGCCGTTGGCCATGACCTCGGCCGAGGCGCCGCCGCCGATGTCGAGGAAGTTGGCCGGCTTCACGCCGCCGTGCTTCTCGCCCGCGTAGGCAACCACGTCCAGCGTCGACATGACCAGGCCTGCACCGTTTCCGATGATGCCCACCTCACCGTCGAGCTTGACGTAGTTGAGGTCGTTCTCCTTGGCCTTGAGCTCGAGGGGATCGGTGGCGTCCTTGTCCTCGAACTCAGCGTGGCCGGGCTGCCGGAAGTCGGCGTTGGCGTCCAGGGTCACCTTGCCGTCCAGGGCCAGGATCTGATCGTCGGGCGTGCGCACCAGCGGGTTGACCTCAACCAGGGTGGCGTCCTCACCGATGAACACCTCCCACAGCTTCTGGATGGTCACGGCCGCAGCGTCGAGCACCTCGGCGGGCAGGTGACCCTGCTCGGCGATCGAGCGCGCGAAGGCCAGATCGACACCCTTGACGGCGTCGACGGGAACCTTGGCCAGCCGCTCGGGCTTGGTGGCGGCGACTTCCTCGATCTCCATGCCGCCCTCGACCGAGCACATGGCCAGGTACGTGCGGTTGGAGCGGTCGAGCAGGAAGGAGATGTAGTACTCCTCGGCGATGTCGCTCGCCTCGGCCACCAGCAACTTTTTGACGACGTGACCCTTGATGTCGAGACCGAGGATGTTGGTCGCGTGCTCGAGGGCGTCTTCAGGGGTGGCCGCGTACTTCACGCCGCCGGCCTTGCCACGGCCGCCGACCTTCACCTGCGCCTTGATCATCACGGGCTTGCCGATTTCGGTGGCGATCGCCTTGGCGTCCTCGGCCGAGTCGGTCACGCGGCCCGGGGTCGTGGGGACGTTGTGCTTGGCGAACAGCTCTTTTGCCTGATATTCGAAGAGATCCATGTGCTTCCTAGATAGGCGTTGTCTGTCTGCGTTGACTTAGAAACTGCCCGGCCTGTACTTGCCGGACGGGCCCGCTGGCACTTTATCCACGACTGAGTGATGGATTAGCATCGCCTCCGGCTCATGTGGTAGATCTCACCGCCCATGGGAGGTGATACGGATCACATTCCGGCGCGGAATAGACCCATAAGTTGCCACCATCATTGGGATTTGGTTAACGTGCCTCTGGTCCAGATAACGTTCAGGTCACGACGAAGAAGGATTCTCGAGTCTTGCCGCAGCATCGTTCGTCCGCAGCTCCGCGAGGGGTGCCGACGGACGCGCGCCAGCGCAGACGCCGTGTTTCTCCTGAAGAGCTGGACGCCGCCGAGGTCACCGACGTCATCCCTTTCAGCGCTTTCGAAGCCTTCGACGACAGCTCTGAGGATCACGAATCCAACGTCATCTATGCCCCGGAACTCGACGATCTAAACGACACCGACGACCTGGTGCCCGTCCGCCTCGCCGTCCCCTCACGCTTCCGCCCCGACTCGGGCGGCGAGCGCAGCTCTCGGTACGCCTACCGCGACAGCCACACCGATGTGAGTGACGGCATCGCCGCGACCGACGTGATCAACATGGCCGGCCGCCGCGGCGCGCACCGCAAGGAGCACGCAGGCGCCGTCAAGAGCCGCCTGATGATCGCCGCCATGGCCGCCGGCGCCACCGCTGCAGGCGCCTACTCGTTGGGCAATCCCACCGAGACCCAGGCGGACGACACGATCCTGGCCTCCGAGGGCACCCACATCGAAGGCGCCTCCGTCACCGGCTCGGTGGACGGCATGCAGATCGTCTCGGTCTCCTCGACCGCCGACACCTCGGTGCACGCCGAGGAGATCACCAAGGCCGCCGCATTCGCCCAGGAGCGCGCCGAACGCGAGGCCCGCCTGTCACGCCCGCTGTTCGTACGTTCCTGGTGGCTATATATATATATATACATATATATATATATATATATATATATATATATATACAGCCTGGTGCCATGCCAAGTGAACCTCCAACTACAAAAAAAAAAAAAAAAAAAAAAAAAAAAAAAAAAAAAAAAAAAAAAAAAAAAAAAAAAAAATTTTTTTTTCCTTCTCTCTCCAGTGTGGTGTGTGTGCCAGCCTGCCATGCCATGCCACTGCCACTGCCATTTCTCTGCCATGCCATTTTTTTTTTTTTTTTTTTTTTTTTTTTTTTTTTTTTTTTTTTTTTTTTTTTTTTTTTTTTTTTTTTTTTTTTTTTTTTTTTTTTTTTTTTTTTTTTTTTTTTTTCTGTGATTGTTGTGTTTGTTTCTGTTTCTCTTTTTTTTTTTTTTTTCTCATTGTAGCCTCCTCCTCTGCCATGCCATTTCTTCTCTCTCCTGCCATGCCATGCCACTGCCATGCCATTTTTTCTTCTCCATTCTCTCTTCTCCTCCTGTTTTTTTTCTCTCTCTGCCATGCCATGCCATGCCTGTTTCTGCCATGCCATGCCATCATTGTACAACAGACAAAAAAAGGCTGGGGCCAGCAGCAGCAGCCAGAGACAGCAACAGAAAAAAAAAAAAAAAAAAAAAAAAAAACACACAATCTCTCTTTTTTTTTTTCTCTCAACGGCGGCAACAAAAAAAAAAAAAAAAAAAGAGAGAGAGAGAGGGGCGGCGGCGGCGGGGCGGCAGAGAGAGAGAGAGAGAGAGAGAGAGAGAGAGAGAGAGAAGCCAGCAGAGCCTGGCCAGGGGCCAACAGAGGGTGGCCAGGCCAGCACTGGCCAGGGCCACCCCCCCAGCCTGGCCAGCCTGAGCCGCCTGGGCCACCACCAAAAAAAGGGGGGAAAAAAAAAAAAAAAAAAAAAAAAAAAAAAAAAAAAAAAAAAAATGCCTGCCTGGACTGAACAAAATGAACATGGTGGCCATGGTGGTGGTGCCTGCCATGCCACGGCGGCGGCGGTGCTGGGTGCCGGTGGCCTGGTCCGGCCAATTTGGCGGTGCCGCCCGCTCCGGCCTGCCAAAAAAAATTTTTTCAGTAGGTGGAACAATTTCAATGCGTAGTTCGTCGCCCATCATCTTCCATTGTTGCGCTGATAAGCCGACATGAAATTGCAAATTGATCCGCAGATGAGTCTCCTCGGTCGGTTGGCGCATGTTCAGCCCCTGTGCGACCAACGTGCGATGCGGCGATTGTCCTCCCACCTTAGCGCCTCCTGCTCGGAATCGTCGCCACGCTCCGGGGGCTGTTCGTCGCCTGGTTCACCATCGGCTACGGCTTCAGTACCAATCCGCTGCGGTTCAGTCATTCGATCCTCAACGTTGTCGCCCTTGCTGCCATAACGGTCGCGTTGTTCGGCGGCGCCCTGTTGCTCGGCCGTGGCGACTCCCGGGGACGCCGGGTGGTGCTCACGGCCAGCACGGCGGTGATCGTGCTGTCGCTCATCGAATTCGCGGTATGGATCGGTGCACGTTTGTCGGTATGGGCGGATCAAGGGGTGCTCGGCGTGACCCGCTGGACCTGGTTCGCCCTGTCGATCATCACGCTGATCGTCGTGCTGCTCGCAGGCAACGAATCACTCAGCACTGCAGCAGATCCAGAGGCTCGGGCGCCCCGTCCGCAGCGGGATACGAGGCTCCTCGTCGCGGTACTGGCTCTGGCGATGGCCGGCTACCAATTGTGGCTGGCCAAGAACCAGTTCGATTACAGCTTGCGCTACATCGCCGACTTGACGGACCTGCTGCCGACAACGCCGAGCGCGACCTGGCCGTTGGCCATGCTTGAGCCGCTGTTCGTCTCGGTCGTTGCGGCGGTGGTGTTGATTCTCGGCGCGGGGCTCATGGCCGCGGGAGCCGCCGCCGGCCGCTTTGTCGTGATCGCAGGATGCATCATCACGGTGGCGCAGGGCATCTTTGGCTGGACCGACCTGGATCGGCTCTTCCACGAGATCGGAGGCACCGATTTGCTCACGATCTTCGCGCCCCGGACAGCATCGGTGGTGGTCCTCACCCTCACGGTGCCCGTGGTCACCGCGGTGCTCGCCGCGGCAGCACCGACCGCGCCTAGAACTTGACGGGCAACCGCGCCCAGCCGCGAACACTGGACGTGTGGGCGCGGAAAGCGTTCGGGTAGTCGACTTCCCAGTCTGTCCACCGCTTGAGCACTTCTTCGAACGCCACCCGGGCCTCCAGCCGGGCCAGCGCCGAACCGAGACAGAAATGCAGGCCCTGGCCAAAGCTCAGGTGGCCGCCGGTGCGGTGGATGTCGAACCGATCGGGATCGGTGAACTTCGACTCGTCACGATTGGCCGATCCGTTGAGCAACAACATGTACGAGCCCTCGGGGATGGGCCGGCCGTAGTGCTCGACATCCTGGGCGACGTACCGGGCCTGCACCGGTGACGGCGGTTCGAAGCGCAACGTCTCCTCCACCGCACCCGGGATGAGGCTCGGGTCGGCCACGAGCTCGCGCCGTTGGTCGGGATGTTCACCGAGCAGCTGCCCCATGAAACCGATGAGCCGAGCGGTGGTTTCGCCGCCCGCACCGGCGATCATCGCGGTGTAGGCCAGTACCTCGGTGCGTTCCAGCTTGCGCCGGGTGCCGTCGGGTTCGTCGATCTCGGCGTTGAGCAGCTCGGTCATCAGGTCGTCGGAAGGATGGGTGGCCCGCCAGTCGATGTACTCCGAAAACATTGCCAGGGACTCCACGAACACCGTCGCGCTGACATCGGTGGTCGCGTCGGAGAGTGCGATGTTCTTGTCGGTGCCGGCGCGGATCCGCTCCTGACCTTCCTCCGGGATACCCAGCAGATAGCCGATGGTCCGCATGGGCATGAACGCCCCGAGGTCGGCGACGAAGTCCAGACCGTCCTGCCCGCGAAGGGGATCGAGCGCCTTCGCGCAGAAGTCGCGTACCAGGTCCTCGACCGCCAGCATGCGGCGTGGCGTGAAGACCCGGGACAGCAGTCGACGGTGCAGATCGTGCAGCGGCGGGTCCTCGAACAGCAGGATGCCCGGCGGAACCTCGATACCGCTGAACAGGATGTCGGCCGTGGTGCCCCGGCCCGATCGGTAGGCCTGCCAATTGGGCAGTTCCCGGGACACATCGTCCCAACGGCTCAGCGCATAGAAGTTGTACTTCTCGTTGTAGTACAGCGGCGCCTCGCTGCGCATCCGCTTCCAGATCGGATACGGGTCGTCGTCGATGTCGTTGTCGAACGGGTCGTAGTAGAGCTCCACGGTCTGTTGCGTCGTCACCGATCGCTTCCCCATCTTCCGTACCAAATAGTTGTTCCACCGTACTGTGGGGTGCCTCCGCCGGTCAATCACCGGCTCACAGCCTCTTAACAGTCAGCATGAGCCAAACCGTCGACCCGAAATCGGCGCCGGGAGTCTACTGGGGCGGATTCGCGTGTGTGCTCACGCATTGACCCCTCGGAGGCCCGCTCCCATGTTCAACCGCTTGTTGCGCACCGCCTTTGCGCTCACCCTCATCACCACGGCCATCTCTTGCAGCAGCAACGACGACAACGCGGAGGGCTACACGCTGCGTGTCGGCGCGACGTCGGTGACCGGGACCCCCGCGGGTTCCCTGGGCTGGGGCGACAAACAGGGCATCCTCACCGAGCAGCTGAAATCCGCCGGAGTCGGCAAGATCGAGTACTCGTTCTTCCAGTCCGGCAGCGACGTCGCCTCCGCTCTGTTCGCCGGCGCCATCGACGTCGCCGCCATCGGCGACAACCCGGCCCTGCGCGCCCGCAGCCGAGACCCGAAAGTGGTTCTACTGTCGCTCGATTCGATCAACGGTGACGCCTGGCTGGTTGGCGCCAAGGGCGGGCCGACCGACATCAAGGGTTTGGTCGGCAAGGACATCACGGCCCCGCAGGGCACCATCCGCGACCGCGCCGCCCGCCAGCTCATCGACACCGCGGGCCTCAACGGCCAGATCCACGTCCGCGACGTCCCGACGCCCGAGTCCATCGCCGGTCTGAGCTCCGGCAAGATCGACGCGGCCATCCTGACCGGTGCCAGCGCGGCCGAGCTGGAGTCCAAGGGCTTCCCGATCATCGACAGCCTGTCGCGTCACGGCTTCGGCAGCACCGGCACCAACATCGCCCTCACCACGTTCACCGACGCCCATCCGGAGTTCGTCGGCGCCTGGCAGCAGGCGGTCACCGCCGTCAACCGCGACATCACCGAGAACTTCGACGACTACCTGGCCTGGGTGGCGAAAACCGATGACACCGACCTCAAGTTCGTGCAGAAGTCCACGCAGGCCGACGAGTTCAATACCGAACCGTTCCCGGCGGCCGGTGTCGACCAGCTCGAAGCCGCGTACAAATTCCTCAACGCCGACGGATCCTTCGACAACGAATATTCGGTCCGGGAATGGGCCGGAGCCAAGTCGTGACCGCCGCCGTAACCGGTACCGCGGCAATCCGGACGACGGACACCCGCCCGGAACTCGTCGAGGTTGTCGGCGGCCACGGCCGGCGAAAAGGCCTGTGGGCGAGTGTCCCCCGGCCCGTGCGCCGGCTGGTCAGCCCGGCCCTGATCCTGGCCGCCTGGACCATCGGCTCGACGACGGGGCTGCTCAACACCGACCTGTTCCCACCTCCGACCGAGGTGGCCGCCACCGCCTGGCGACTGCTCGGTGACGGCCAGCTCGCCACCCACGTCGGCGCCTCGGCTGTGCGCGTCTTGACCGGCACGGTGCTGGGCATCCTCATCGGCGTCCTGCTCGCCGTCGTCGCCGGGCTCACGCGCACCGGCGAGGATCTGCTCGACTGGACCATGCAGATCCTCAAGGCGGTACCGAATTTCGCGCTGACCCCGCTGCTGATCATCTGGATGGGCATCGGCGAAGGCCCCAAGATCGTGTTGATCACCACCGGCGTGGCGATAGCGATATACATCAACACCTATTCGGGTATCCGCGGCGTGGACCGGCAGCTCGTCGAGATGGCCCAAACCTTGGAAGCGTCGCGGCGGACCCTCATCACGCAGGTGATCCTGCCCGGGGCGATGCCGAATTTCCTTGTCGGCCTTCGCCTCGGGCTGTCCAGCGCGTGGCTGAGCCTGATCTTCGCCGAGATGATCAACACCACCCAGGGCATCGGCTACCTGATGTCACGGGCCCAGACCAATTTGCAGTTCGATGTCTCACTGCTGGTGATCGTCATCTACGCGGTGGCGGGTCTGCTGTCCTACACGTTGGTGCGGGTCCTGGAACGGCTCCTGTTGTCGTGGCGCAACGGGTTCGAGGGTCTGGGCGCCCCGGCATGAGTTCGTCG
Organism: Mycobacterium sp. 48b; assembly: GCF_048282725.1. Classification (NCBI taxonomy): domain Bacteria; kingdom Bacillati; phylum Actinomycetota; class Actinomycetes; order Mycobacteriales; family Mycobacteriaceae; genus Mycobacterium; species Mycobacterium sp. 48b. The sequence continues at coordinate 1,935,753 of NZ_JBLVUL010000001.1, read as the reverse complement.
GTGGTCGACGTGCACGGCCTCACCCGAGCCTTCGGGGATCAACAGGTCCTCACGGATCTCGAACTGCAGATCCAGGAAGGCGAATTCGTCGCGATGCTGGGACGGTCCGGCTCCGGCAAGAGCACCCTGCTGCGCGTGCTGGCCGGCCTCGACAGTCAGGTCACCGGATCGGTGCGAGTCCCCCGCTCCCGGGCGGTGGTGTTCCAGAACCCGCGGCTGCTGCCGTGGCGGCGCGCCCTGGCCAACGTCACGTTCGCGCTGCCCGACGCCGGACCCGACGCCCCCAGCCGGACCGCGCGAGGGCGGTCCGCACTCGAAGAGGTGGGCCTGGCGGAGAAGACCAAGGCGTGGCCGCTGTCGTTGTCCGGCGGTGAAGCGCAACGTGTTTCACTGGCCCGGGCCCTGGTCCGCGAACCCGACCTGTTGCTGCTGGACGAGCCGTTCGGCGCGCTGGACGCATTGACCCGGCTCAAGATGTACGGGCTGCTGCACGAATTGTGGTCACGCAGACACATGGCGGTCCTGCACGTCACCCATGACGTCGACGAGGCGATCCTGCTGGCCGACCGGGTGGTGGTGCTCTCGGGCGGACGGGTCTCGCTGGACCGCCGCGTCGCGTTGCCCTTCCCCCGCACCCGCAGCGATGACGGCTTCGACGACCTGCGCCGTGCACTGCTGGCCGAACTCGGCGTCCGAGAGGAAGTTGGTCATGACCGTTCCCGCTGAGCCCGATGCACTGAGCACCGATGTGCTGGTGATCGGCGGCGGCCCCGCAGCGACCTGGGCCGCCATCTCGGCCACGGAATCCGGTGCCCGGGTCGTCCTGGTGGACAAGGGCTACTGCGGTACCAGTGGAGCGACCGCCGCCGGAGGCAACAACCTGTGGGCGATCGGGCCCGGGCCGCGGCGTGAGGATTCGGTGCGTGAGCGCGAACTGGCCGCCGGCCGGATCACGGACTCCGAGTGGATGTTCCGGGTGCTGGCCACCTCGTGGGACCGGCTCGAACATCTCTCCCAGTGGGGCTACCCGTTCCCGGTCGGCGCCGACGGCCGCGAGATGCGCAGCAGCCTGCAGGGCCCCGAGTACATGCGGCGCATGCGCCGCAAGGCCCATCGCAGCGGTGTTCACATCCTCGATCACCACCCGGCGCTGGACCTGACAGCCGACCGCGACGGCGTCGTCACGGGCGCCGCCGGCATCGCACGCCAGGACGGCGGCCGGCCATGGCGGATCACCGCGGGCGCCGTCGTGCTCGCCACCGGCGGAACCGCCTTCCTGTCCGGAACGTTCGGCACCAACGTGGACACCGGCGAAGGCCTCCTGATGGCTGCCGAACACGGCGCACAGCTGTCCGGCATGGAGTTCTGCACCGCCTACGCGCTGGCCCCCGAATGGGGCGTGCACACCAAGGGCCGGATGCTGCAGTGGGGCAGCTTCTACGACGAGCACGGTCGCCCGTTCACCACCCAGCGTGGGCTCAGCGGACGCCAGGACGCGCAGCGAGCGCTGACCCGCGGCGAGCGGGTGTTCGCCCGCCTCGACCGGGCCCCCGAACACATCCGTCAGACCATGCGCGACGCCCAGCCGAACTACTTCCTGCCCCTGGACAAGGCCGGCATCGACCCCTTCACCACCGCCTACCCGGTCCGGATGGTCTACGAGGGATCGGTGCGAGGCACCGGCGGTCTGCGACTGGTCGGGCCCGACTGTGCGACAACGGTTCCCGGACTGTATGCGGCGGGCGATGCCGCGACGCGTGAGCTCATCACCGGTTCGCTGTCCGGTGGCGGCAGCCGCAACGGCTCGTGGGCGATCGCGTCGGGCACCTTCGCCGGCCGCGGGGCTGCCGAGTTCAGCCGCACCCGGCGGGCGCATACCGGTGAGTCGGCCACGATCGCGGCACGATCCCGCGCGGGCGCGCCCACCGTCGAGGAGGTGGTGGCGGCCGTGCAGTCGCATGTCCTGCCACCGCAGCGCAGCTACCTGAAATCCGAAGAACGGCTTCGAGAGTCCACCGAAGCCCTGGAAGCCGTGTGGCGCGACATCGCCGACGGCCTGGCTCCGGTGGCCGCCCGCGACGTCTACAAGCAGCGCCAGGCGGTGGCCATGGTGGCCGCAGCCCGCTGGATCACCGCGGCATCTTTGGCCCGGCCCGAAACCCGCGGCCTGCACCGCCGTGAGGATCTTCCCGGTTCCGACCATCGCTACGACCACCGCATCCTGGTCGGCGGTCTGGACCAGGTGTGGACGGCACCTGATCCCGTTGTCCCGCAGCTCATCTCCTCAGAGGCCGTGGCGTGATCGAAATCGTGAGCACGGTCGCCTGCATCACATGCGACCTCTGCATCAAGGTGTGCCCCACCGATGTCTTCGACCGGGGCGAGGACGGGGTGCCCGTCATCGCGCGCCAGTCCGACTGCCAGACCTGCTTCATGTGCGAGGCCTACTGCCCCACCGACGCGCTCTACGTCTCGCCTGTCTCGACACCCGTGGCCGCCGAAAGCCCGCATGCTTCCGAATCCGCGGTCAGCGGCGCGGGACTGCTCGGCGGTTACCGGGAGATGGTCGGCTGGGGGCGGGGCCGCTCCCCCGGCTCCCGCCTGGACCAGAACCCCGTGTTGACCTCGATTCCTCCCCTGTCCGAGCCACGCCTGGGCGCCCCTGCGGTACTGGCGGACGGGCCATGGCACCATCCCGATCACGACGTGGCGCCGAGATCTACGCCAGGGTCGTAAACCGTCACGATTCACGACCCTGATGTCGATCTCGGGATGTTGCGGCACAATCACCCGACAGCCATCCTGTTACCCATGTCTGACGACGCGTCCGCTGACGAGAAGACCCCGACCGAGAACAGACGATTGCTCTACGGAGCAACTCTTTTCGCCCGGGTGGCGCTGGCCGCCGGATTCCTGTCCGCCGTCGCCGACCGGTTCGGCCTGTGGGGACCACCGGGCACACCGAATGTCGGGTGGGGAAACTTCGAATCCTTCACCGCCTACGTCGGGGTGCTGGCGCCTTACCTCTCCGGCGCGTTGCTCGACGTCGCCGCGTGGGGAGCGACGATCATCGAGATCCTCCTCGGCGTAGCGCTGCTGTTAGGCGTTGCCCTGCGGTGGGTGTCGTTTGCCGGCGCGGCGACGCTGACGGTCTTCGCCCTGTCGATGTTCTTCTTCGCCGGCTTCGAGACGCCCTTCAGCGCATCTGTTTTCACCGCCGCCGCGGCCGCTCTACTGCTCGGCCTGGCACCCGACAGTAGCCACACGCTACGGCTGGACCGGTTCCTCAGTAGCTGAGCAACCTAAGCCCTACAGTTTCTGCACCGGTGCGTGGTTGTGCATCAGCTTGACCCGGCCGGCGCTGCCGAAGTCGATCAGTGACATCGCCGATTCGCCCACACCCGAGACTTCCTCGACCCGGCCCAGCCCGTACTTGTCGTGGCTGACACGGTCGCCGGGCTCCAGGGTGATCACCGGACGGTTGCGGGCGGGCGCCGGCCGCGACGGTGACGGACGCGGACTACCGTAGCGGCCGGCGTTACCGACCGGCGCGCTCAGCGACGACGTTGGCTGCTCGATGCGCCGCCAGTTGATCAGATCCTCCGGAATCTCCCGCAGGAACCGCGATTCCGGGTTGAGCATGGGCTGTCCCCACGACGAGCGCACCTTCGCCCGCGAGAGGTAGAGCCGCTTACGCGCGCGGGTGATGCCGACGTAGGCCAGCCGGCGTTCCTCGGACAACTCGTTGGGATCGCCGAGCGCCCGCATGTGCGGGAACATGCCGTCCTCCCAGCCGGTGACGAACACCGCCGGGAACTCCAGACCCTTGGCGGTGTGCAGCGTCATCATCGTCACCACGCCTGCTCCGTCTTCGGGGATCTCGTCGGCGTCGGCGACCAGTGACACCCGCTCCAGGAACTGGGCCAGCACCCCGGTGTCGGGGATGTCCTCGTCGACCGGCTCCCCCTCGCCCTGTTCGGCCAGTGCCCGGGCATTGGCCAGGTCGGTGCTGAATTCGTGTGCGACGCTGACCAATTCGTTGAGGTTGTCCAGCCGGGCGAGATCCTGCGGATCGCTGGAGGCTTCCAGCTCACGGCGGTAGCCGGTGCGCTCCAGGACAGACTCGACGAGATCGCCCAGCTCGTCGTCGAGCTTGGCCCGCAACTGGTCCAGCATCTCCACGAAACTCGCGATGGCCTTCTCCGAGCGGGAGTTGAGCATCGGCACCCGACCCTCGGCGGCTGCCTGCAACGCATCGTTGAAGCTGGCTCCGGTGTTCTCGGCGTACACCGCCACACAGGCCTCGGCCCGGTCACCGATGCCGCGGCGCGGGGTGTTGAGGATGCGCCGCATGCTCACCGAGTCACCCGGATTGTCCAGCACCCTCAGGTAGGCGACGATGTCGCGGATCTCGCGGCGCTCATAGAACCGCACGCCGCCGACGACCTTGTAGGGGATGCCGGCGCGGATGAACACCTCCTCCAGCGCGCGCGAGGAGTTGTTGGTGCGGTAGAACACCGCGACGTCCGAGTATTTGATGCCCTCGCTGTCGGCCAGCGCGTCGATCTCCTCGGCCACGAAGCGGGCCTCGTCGTGCTCGTTGTCGGCCACATAGCCGACGATCAGCTCGCCCTCACCCTCCTCGGTCCACAGCCGCTTCTCGCGCCGGCCGGTGTTGCGGGCGATCACCGAGTTGGCCGCGTTCAGGATGGTCTGGGTGGAGCGGTAGTTCTGCTCCAGCAGGATCGTCGTCGCGTCCGGGTAGTCCCGCTCGAAGTCCTCGATGTTGCGGATCGTCGCGCCGCGGAACGCGTAGATGGACTGATCGGCGTCACCCACGACGCACAGTTCGGATGCCGCCACCCCGTCGTTCTCGTCGAGATGGTGGCCCACCAATTCACGCACCAGCACGTACTGCGCATGGTTGGTGTCCTGGTACTCGTCGACCAGGATGTGGCGGAACCGGCGCCGGTAGTACTGGGCGATCTGCGGGAAGGCCTGCAGGATGCCGACCGTCTCGCCGATCAGATCGTCGAAGTCCAGCGCATTGGCCGCGCGCAGCCGGCGCTGATATTCGCCGTAGACCTGGGCGATGATGCCCGCCATCTCCTCGGCCGCCTCCGACGCCTCGGCCGCGGCCTGCTCCGGACCGATCAGCTCGTTCTTGAGGTTGGAGATCCCGTTGGCCAGCAGCCGCGGCGAGTACCGCTTGGTGTCCAGCCCCATGTCCTTGCCGATCATCATCAGCAGACGCCGGGAATCGTCGGAGTCGTAGATCGAGAAGTTGGAGTTCAGGCCCGGCAGCAGCGAAGCCTGGTTGCGCAGGATCCGCACGCACGTGGAGTGAAACGTCGACACCCACATGTTCCGAGCCCTGGGACCCACCAGCTGAACCACCCGCTCACGCATCTCGGCGGCGGCCTTGTTGGTGAACGTGATGGCCAGGATCTGCCCCACCCCGACGTCACGGGCGGCCAGCAGATAAGCGATCCGCCTGGTCAGCACCGCCGTCTTACCCGAGCCGGCGCCCGCGACGATCAACAGCGGCGACCCCTGGTGCAGCACCGCTTGGCGCTGCTGCGGGTTCAAGCCGTCAAGAAGTTCATCAACATCTGCAGCAGCCGGCGGTGCCATGGGAGAAGTGGTCATCTTGCGTTCAAACTTACCGCCGACCGGGGACAGTTTTGCGCTGGCACGGGCCGACTGGGACTATCAGGCTGTGCCTGAGATCGATGACCTGCGTCGGGAGATCGACGAACTCGACGCCACCATCCTCGCCGCCGTCCAGCGCCGCGCCGAGGTCTCCAAGCTGATCGGCAAGGCCCGGATGGCCTCCGGCGGTACCCGCCTGGTGCACAGTCGCGAAATGCAGGTCATCGAGCGTTACAGCGTGCTCGGCCCCGAGGGCAAGGACCTCGCCATTCTGCTGCTGCAGCTGGGCCGCGGCCGGCTGGGCCACTGAGTTCTCCGCGGAACTGCATTCCCGGTCGTCACGCCGGCCGCTGAGCGACCCTGGCTTCCGCTTCGCGGCGCGCCCAAGCTGCCCGCACCCGATCGAGAATGTCGCGCGGACGATCTTCCTTGATGACGCGGATGTGCAGCCAGCCCTGGCGTTGGATTCTTCTGAGCCTGACCACGTCCCACGCATACGTTTCGCGATCGGTCCGGTGATGGTCCCCGTCGTACTCGACCGCGACCATGATGTCCTCCCAGCCCATGTCGAGATAGGCGAACGGATGCCCGGCGCCATCGAGCACCGGTATCTGCGTCTCGGGTCGGCGGAAACCCGCGTCGATCAGCAGTCCCCGAAGCCATGTTTCCTTCGGGGACTGCCCGCCGGCATCCATCAGGTTCAGCGCCTCGCGACACCGCCGCACCCCATGCGCTCCGCGGAATTCCTCGACCAGCGGTGCGATGCCGTCGACCGCCAGACCGGTCGCTCTCGCGAGTGCATCGAGATGCGCGACGGCAGCTCGACGGGGCAGGAAGCGCCCGAGGTCCAGTGCGGTCCGCCGGATCGAGGCAACCGCCATGCCGTTGATCTCGACGACATCCTCGTTGGTTATGCGGTCGGCGTGGGTGATGATGCCCGACGGCGGGCGGTGATTGCGCCAGATCAGTTCGATCGGGGCGTTCTCGTCGACCCATTTCGCGCCGTGCAACGCTGCCGCCGCGCGTCCGGTAACGACAGCCCGCCGCTTCGACCACAGCCAGGCGCCCATCGTGTTGCCGTACAGCGACGGTGTTGCCAACCGTGATTGATAGACGTCGGGGAACATCGGCCGGTAGGCCGACCGCAGCCGCCCGCGAGTGAGTTCGCCGCGGGCCAGCGCTTCACTACCCAAGAAGATCGTGCCCATGGCGAGATCCTGCGCGACCGCGCCGACAAGTGACTGCGGACTCCATCCAGACTGCAGTCAGGGTTGCCAAGCGGCCGGCTCAGCGACCGGGAATGCCGTTCCGAGGAGCAGGAGAAGAAGAAGCGAGCGAGTCCAACAACCACGGCGCCAACCACTGAACCGCCTCTGACGTGGGGTGCACCCCGTCGCTGCGCATCTTGACCCCGTTGACCTTCGCGGTGTACTTGCCGTCCGGATTGAGCTTGGCGTTGAAATCCAGCACCGACACATTGGGCCGTTGCCCGGCCGCCTCACGGAGCATGGTGTTCCAGGCCTGTACCCGGCCCGGCTGATCCTCCGGGTACAGCGTTCCGTCCGACCTCTCACCGCGCCGGTTGTAGGGCGCGGTGGTGACGACCACCCGCGCCCCGGTCGCGCTGAGGATGTCCAGTGCGCGCCGCAGTTCGCCCTTGAGATAGGTGTCGTAGGCCTCGTTGCCGATGTGCATCCACCGACCGTGCCAGGTGCGGTCGACGACCTCCCACCGCCCGATCATCAGCAGCACCGTCTCCGGACGGTCGTGGGCCATGCGCTGCGCCCAGCGTTCCGGCCAGGAATCGCACTCGGGCTTCTGGTTCAGCGTCTCCCCCGCCGACCGGTAGGGGCCGCCGCGGGCGATGCCGCAGCCGATCGTCGTGTAGTCGCTGAAGTGAAATCCCGGGGCGGGAGGCAGATAACGCATCAACGTCCAGGCCACCGAATCACCGAACACCGCGACCGTCCGCGTACCGGGTGGCAGCGCCGGCGCCGGTCCCACTGCCACGGCCCGCTCCGCGCCGACGTCCTGCTCGGATGCCGCCGCCGCCATCACGTCCGGGCCCGGGGGCCGGGTCGGCGCGCCGACCGGGACGACCGTCATCGTCACGACCGCGGCCGTGGCCACCGTGGCCGCCGACAGTCGCAGCATCGGGACGTGCTGCGGGCGCCAGTGCCGGACCGGCTGCTCGATCGCCCACCACGACACCCACGACACCGCGATCGTCACCGCGCACCGCAGCGCCAGCAGTGACCAGCCCGAAAGGCCGGTGCGCTCGCCGTTGAGGATCTGGAAGATCGGCCAGTGCCAGAGGTAGACGCCGTAGGAGATGACGCCCAGGGTGACGAGCGGGTACCAGGCCAGCACCCGGGCGACGTAGCCCTCCTGATCCAGCGCCACCGGAGCGACGACCAGAACCGCGCCCAGGGCCACCACGAGGAGCAGGCCGTGGTGGAACTCGTCGGCGCTGCCGGTCGCCAGGTGCGCGGCCGCCGCCAGCACCGCCACCCCGATCACCGGCAGGATCCAGGCGATCCAGCGTCGCCAACGGGCCCGGATCAAGGTGCCCGACATCGTCAGCGACGACCAGTCGCGCACCAGTAAGGCCGCGGCCGCCGCGCCCACCAGCAGTGCCTGGGCCCGGGTGTCGGTGCCGAAATACACGCGGTTGAGCTCGGCGGCATCACCCGACAGCCAGATCGACGCCACCGCCGAGCCGGCCACTCCGAGCACCGCCAGTCCGAACACCACGGCGCGGGTTGCGCCAACCAAACGGGTGTGCGGACCATCCGTCGTGAAACGGCGCACCAGCAGCGCGGCGACCAGCACCACCAGCGGCCAGATGACGTAGTACTGCTCCTCGACCGCCAACGACCAGGTGTGCTGCAACGGTGACGGAGCACTGCCCTGACTGAAGTAGTCGGTGTCGGCTGCGACGAACATCCAGTTCGCCATCCAGAAGAACGCCGCGACCGCGTCTTCGCGAAGCGACGTCACCGCGTCCGAGGAGAACAAGGGACGGGCGATCACCACGGCCAACGTCATCAACACCATGGCGGGCAGCAGGCGCTTGGCCCGGCGGATCCAGAACGCCTTCAGATCGACGCGGTCGGTTCGGCGGTACTCGTCGAGCAGCAGCGAGGTGATCAGGAATCCGCTGAGCACGAAGAAGACGTCGACGCCGATGAAACCCCCGGCGACACCGGGCACCCCGCCGTGGCCGGCCAACACCAGGGCCACGGCGATGGCGCGGATGCCGTCGAGTGCGGGGATGTCACGGCGGATGGAGGCACGCCGACGCCGGCTGGCAGCACGGACTGGCGCCGCAGTCACGTCATGCCCTCCCGTCTTGGCGTCCGAGCCCCGAAGTTTAGGGGGGATCGGGCGCCGAGTCGGGAAGGCGCGACGAAGCGCTAGCGGGTTAGCGCAATATATTTCGTGTCGAGGTACTCCTCGATGCCCTCGGTGCCGCCCTCACGGCCGAAGCCGGATTCCTTGATGCCACCGAACGGTGCGGCCGCATCCGAGATGACACCGCGGTTGATGCCGACCATGCCGGACTGGATACCCTCGGCCACCCGCAAGGCGCGGTCCAGCGACTGGGTGTAAACGTAAGCAGCCAAGCCGTATTCGGTGTTGTTGGCCGCAGCCACACCCTCGTCCTCGGTGTCGAACCCGGTGATCGGGGCGACCGGGCCGAAGATCTCCTCCTTGAGGATGCGGGCATCGGCGGGCACATCGGCCAGCACCGTGGCCGGGTAGAAGTTGCCCGGCCCGCCCGGCGCGACACCGCCGACCGCGACGGTCGCGCCGCGCGACACCGCATCGGAGACCAGTTCGGTCACCGTCGAGACCTGCTTGGAATTGATCAGCGGGCCCAACGTGGACGACGGGTCGATGCCCTTGCCGAGGGTGAACTCGCTCATCCGTTTGACGAGCTTGTCGGTGAACTCCTCGCGCACCGAGTTGGCCACGTGGAAGCGGTTGGCCGCAGTGCAGGCCTCACCGCCGTTGCGCATCTTCGCCAGGATCGCGCCGTCGACCGCTGCGTCGACATCGGCGTCGTCGAACACGATGAAGGGGGCGTTGCCACCCAGCTCCATCGACGTGCGGAGCAGCTTGTCGGCGGACTGCTTCACCAGTGCCTTGCCCACGCCGGTCGAACCGGTGAAGGTGAGTTTCCGGAGGCGACCGTCGTCGACGAGCGCCGACGTCACCGCACCCGGGTTGCTGGTCGGCAGCACCGAGAGCACTCCCTTGGGCAGCCCGGCCTCGTCCATCAGCTTGGCCAGCAACAGCATCGTCAGCGGGGTTTCCTGCGCGGGCTTGACGATCATGGTGCAGCCCGCGGCGAACGCCGGCCCCATCTTGCGAGTGCCCATGGCCAGGGGGAAGTTCCACGGGGTGATCGCGTAGCACGGACCGACGGCCTGCTTGGTGACGAGAATCCGGCCGGTGCCGGCCGGTGCCGGGGTGTAGCGGCCGGCGATGCGCACCGCCTCCTCCGAGAACCACCGGAAGAACTCGGCGCCGTAGGCGACCTCGCCCTTGCTCTCGGCGAGCACCTTGCCCATCTCCAGGGTCATCAGTGCGGCGATGTCGTCGGCCCGTTCGGTGATCTTCTCGAACACCGAACGAAGGATCTCGCCCCTCTTACGCGGAGCCGTCGCAGCCCATTCGGCCTGCACCGCACATGCGGCGTCCAGTGCGGCGACGGCATCGGCGGCGGTGGCGTCGGCCACCGTGGCCAACACCTGATCGTCGCTGGGATCCAGCACGTTGAACGTCGATGCGGCCTGGCGTTCCTCACCACCGATCCACAGACCCGTGGGCACGGATGAAATCAAGTCTTCAATGGCCATACATCCATCATGTACACCCTTCAGCCGAGCGCCACACTAAGCCTCGATCCACCGATGAATTGCCTGTGTAGGTGGGTGTCGATATAAGGAAAGTGCCCCTTGAGCTGGGAGGATTGGTGTTCTCTACGCATCAATCAGGCCAGTTAAGAAAGGCACTTCCAGTGCAAGTGTCCCACGGGTTCGCTGCGTCGTCGGCGGTCTTCGATGAGGATCATCTCGTGTCGTGCGCCGGACTGGTGCCGGTGATGACACTGGCTGAGCAGACCGGCCTGCCGAATCTGTTGGCTGACAAGATCTTCATCCCCGCGCCGAAGATCAAATCCGGGTCAGCGAATCCGGCACCGAAGCTGGCCACGGTGATCGCCGGGATGTGCGCCGGCGCCGACAGCATTGATGACCTCAACATCGTCCGGGCCGGGGGCATGAAAACACTCTTCGGCGATGTGTACGCACCATCAACCATCGGAACCCTGTTGCGGGAGTTCACCTTCGGACACGCACGCCAACTCGAATCAGTCCTGCGCGAACACTTGGCCGCCCTCTGCCGGCGCGTTGAGTTGCTACCCGGATCCGACAGCGGTGTGTTCATCGACATCGACTCCCTGCTACGACCGGTCTACGGCCATGCCAAACAAGGCGCCTCCTACGGACACACCAAAATCGCTGGCAAGCAGGTCCTGCGCAAAGGACTCTCGCCGTTGGCGACCACGATCAGCACCCCCGGTGCGGCGCCGGTGATCGCCGGGATGCGGCTGCGGGCCGGCAAGACCGGCTCCGGTAAAGGAGCCGGTCGAATGGTCGCCCAGGCCATCACCACGGCCCGAGCGGCCGGGGTCACCGGCCAGATCCTGGTCCGCGGCGATTCGTCCTACGGCACCCGCGCCGTCGTCGGCGCCTGCCGACGCCATGGTGCGCAATTCTCGGTGGTCATGGGCCGCAACAGCGCGATCAACCGGGCCATCAACGCCATCGACGACGCGGCGTGGACACCGGTGAAATACCCGGGCGCGGTGCGTGATCCCGACACCGGAGAGTGGATCTCTGATGCCGAAGTCGCCGAAATCAGCTACACCGCATTCGCGGCCACCACAGACCGCTTCACCGCCCGACTGGTGGTACGTCGGGTCAAAGATGCGCGCTTCCGCGACGCCCTGTTCCCGGTCTGGCGGTATCACCCGTTCTTCACCAACACCGACCTACCAACCGCCGACGCCGACATCACCCACCGTCAACACGCGATCATCGAAACTGTCTTCGCCGACCTGATCGCCGGCCCCTTGGCCCACATGCCCTCCGGGCAATTCGGCGCCAACTCCGCGTGGGTGCTCTGCGGGGCCATCGCCCACAATCTGCTGCGCGCCGCCGGTGTGCTTGCCGGTGGAGCGCACGCAGTGGCCCGGGGAGCCACCTTGCGACGCACGATCATCACCGTCCCGGCACGGCTGGCCCGACCGCAACGCCGACCCATCCTGCACCTACCCAGCCACTGGCCCTGGACCGAGCACTGGCTCACCCTGTGGCGCAACACCATCGGCTACAGCCCACCCGCTACCGCAACCGTCTAACCGTCGCCGAACAGGCCCCACCGAAGCACACAGGAAAAGCTGGGCAGACCAGCGGCTACATCCTGCCCACCCCACAAACCGCCGTCAGAATCACCGTCGAACCACACCACTCAAGTCAGTCCACGGATTGAGGCTAAGGTCAGCGGAATGAGTGCTGACATCACCGCAACCCCCGCATGGCAGGCACTGTCGAAGCACTACGCCGAAATCGGCGACACCCATCTGACAGAGCTTTTCGCCCAGGATCCCAGTCGCGGCACCGAGCTGGTGCTGACCGTCGGTGACCTCTACATCGACTACAGCAAGCACCGTGTCACCCGCCGGACCCTCGAACTGCTGGCCGATCTGGCCCGGGCCGCCGGTCTGGAGGCCCGCCGCGACGCCATGTTCGCCGGTGAACACATCAACACCTCCGAAGATCGCGCCGTGTTGCACACCGCGCTGCGGTTGCCTGCCGACGCGACGCTGACCGTCGACGGCCAGAACGTGGTGACCGACGTTCACGAGGTGCTCGATCGCATGGGCGGGTTCACCGACCGGCTGCGCAGCGGCGAGTGGGCAGGCGCCACCGGCGAGCGCATCAAGACCGTCGTCAACATCGGTATCGGCGGTTCGGACCTGGGGCCGGTGATGGTGTACGACGCGTTGCGCCACTACGCCGACGCCGGGATCAGCGCCCGCTTCGTATCGAACGTCGATCCGGCCGACCTGGTGGCGACGCTGGCCGACCTGGACCCGGCCACAACGCTTTTCATCGTCGCGTCCAAGACGTTCTCCACTCTCGAGACGCTGACCAACGCCACGGCCGCGCGCCGCTGGCTCGTCGATGCGCTCGGCGAGGACGCTGTGGCCAAGCACTTCGTGGCGGTGTCCACCAACGCCAAGCTCGTGCAGGAGTTCGGCATCGACACCGACAACATGTTCGGGTTCTGGGACTGGGTGGGCGGCCGGTACTCGGTGGACTCGGCGATCGGGCTGTCGGTGATGGCCGTGATCGGCCGCGAGCGGTTCGCCGAATTCCTGTCCGGCTTTCATCTGGTCGACGAGCACTTCCGCACCGCACCCCTGGCAGGCAACGCTCCGGCGCTGCTGGGCCTGATCGGGCTGTGGTACTCGAATTTCTTTGGCGCACAATCGCGTGCGGTCCTGCCGTACTCGAACGATCTGTCCCGGTTCGCGGCGTACCTGCAGCAGCTGACCATGGAGTCCAACGGGAAGTCCGTGCGAGCCGACGGCACCGCTGTGAGCACCGAGACCGGCGAGATCTTCTGGGGCGAGCCGGGAACCAACGGCCAGCACGCGTTCTATCAACTGCTGCACCAGGGCACCCGGCTGGTACCCGCCGACTTCATCGGCTTTTCCCAGCCCACCGACGACCTCCCCACGGCCGATGGCACCGGCAGCATGCACGACCTGCTGATGAGCAACTTCTTCGCCCAGACCCAGGTGCTGGCGTTCGGCAAGACCGCCGAAGCTATTGCGGCAGAGGGCACTCCGGCCGCCGTCGTCCCGCACAAGGTGATGCCCGGAAACCGACCGACGACGTCAATCCTGGCAACCAGGTTGACGCCGTCGGTCGTGGGTCAGCTCGTCGCCCTTTACGAACACCAGGTGTTCACCGAGGGAGTTGTGTGGGGGATCGACTCCTTCGATCAATGGGGCGTCGAGCTGGGCAAGACCCAGGCAAAGGCCCTGCTGCCGGTGATCACCGAATCGGAATCACCGGGCAAGCAGTCGGACTCGTCGACCGATGCGCTGGTGCGGCGCTACCGCGTCGAGCGAGGGCGCTCGGCCTAGGTCCGGTCGTTATCAGCCGGGCAGGTCAATGGTCCGGCACGGTCCGCCCGGAACACAGGCGACGCCGCCACCGGGCCCGGCCTCGGCCCAAGGCCCGCCGGGCACACCTGCGGAGACGTGGCCGTCGGAGCCGGCTTGCGCCCCTGGGCCACCGGGGACCTCGGCGCCCGCGCCCTGCGGGCCGGCCGACGGAGTACACGGAGTGCCGTCCGGGTTGTAGCAACCCGGGGCCGGCGGGGGCGGTCCGGGCTCAGCGAAAGCAACCGGGGCGAAGGCCACAGCACCCGCCGCGGCGCCTGCGAACAACATCGAGGTAATCAACTTTGTGGACATGAGTCTGGGCTACCCACGTTCGTTTCGGGCTCAAACCTAACCTCGACCGACAGTGGCCCGGATCATGCGGATGATTCAATCCGGTCGTCAGCGGGAACTCCGTAAACCCTGCTCTACCAAAAACGTGTCCCGACCGAACTGGAGTTCAAACGATGTCAACAAACCGGCTGACCTTGACCACCTGCAACAGCGGTACCTGGCCATCCATCCGGAAGTGGTCGATGACGGTCGGAATGGGCATGGCGCTCACCGCGGCACCGCTGCTTGCAGGGTGTGGTTCCAGTGAAGACACCGCTCCCTCACCGACATCGTCCGTCGTCACCACGACGGTGACCACGGAGACCCCCACCACCACTCCGGCTCCGGCCACTGGTGGTGAAGGTTCGATGCCCGGTGGCCCCACCGGCGGTGGCGGTCCGGAAGGCGGCGGCGGCTCGATTCCCGGTGGCCCCACCGGCGGTGGCGGTCCGGAAGGCGGCGGTGGCTCGATTCCCGGTGGCCCGACCGGCGGTGGCGGTCCCGAAGGCGGCGGCGGCTCGATTCCCGGTGGCCCGACCGGCAGTGGCGGCCCCGGTGGCGGCAGTGGCTCGATTCCCGGCGGCCCGAGCGGTGGCGGCGGCCCCGGCGGTGGCGGTGGCTGCCTTCCCGGCGTGGGCTGTGTGCAGGTGCCCTGACGCCGGGTGAGCCGCTCAGGCGAAGCGCTTGGTGTACTTCGGTGGCAGCAAGCGCATCACCTGGGTCAACGGCGCCCACGGCCAACGCGGCACCACGGCGCGGCCCTTCTCCTTCTCGATGGCCTCGACCATCGCGCGCACGCCGGTTTCGTTGTCGACCATGAGCATGGTGGTGGCCGACTTGGCGGTCATCTCCGACTCGATGTAGCCCGGCTCGATCACCGTCACCCGGATGGGTCCCTTGTCGTACTCGGCGCGCAGTGACTCGCCCAGCGAGGTCATCCCCGCCTTGGACGCGCAGTATGCGGCCTTGCCGCCGGGCACACCGGTGTTGCCCAGCACCGACGAGATCAGCACCAGGTGACCGCTGCCGGATTTCTTGAACATCTCCAGCGCCGTCTCGATCTGCACCAGACCGGCGATCAGGTTGGTCTCGATGGTGGCCTTGTTCGCCCACGGCTTGCCCTCGCCCAGGGGCCAGCCCTTGCCGATGCCGGCGTTGACGATCACGCGATCGATGCCGCCGAGTTCCTCGGACAGCTCGCCGAATACCCGCGGCACGGCCTCGTGGTCGTTGACGTCCAGCGCAGCGACCGCGACCTTGACGTAGGGGTGGCGGTCGGCCAACTCGGCCTTGAGCTCATCGAGCCGTTCGGTGCGGCGGGCACACAACGCCAGGTCACGGCCCTTCGCCGCGAACTGCCGGGCCATGCCCGCGCCCAGTCCGGAGCTGGCACCGGTGATGAGGATCTTCTGACGGGTCATCGCTGCAGGATAACCGAGTTAGACAACTGTCAAAAATGCGGACCGCTACTTGAGCAACCGCGACATCCGCCGGTCGGCCAGCACCTTGCCGCCGGTCTGGCACGTCGGGCAGTACTGGAACGACTTGTCGGCGAAAGACACCTCCCGCACCGTGTCCCCGCACACCGGGCACGGCAGGCCGGTGCGGGCGTGCACCCGCAGACCAGACCGCTTCTCCCCCTTCAGCGTCGCGGCCTGCTGCCCCACCGAACGCGACACCGCATCGGTGAGCACCGAGACCATCGCGTCGTGCAGCGCCCCGAGCTGCGCATCGGTCAGCTTGCCCGCCGTGGCGAACGGCGACAGCTTGGCCACGTGCAGGATCTCGTCGCTGTAGGCATTGCCGATACCCGCGATCACCTTCTGATCGGTGATCACCGTCTTGATCCGTCCGCCCTCTCCGGCCAGCACACCCGCCAGCCCGGCCGAATCCAGCGACAGCGCATCGGGTCCCAGCGCGGCGATCTGCGGAACGTCGAGAGGATCGGCGACCACCCACACCGCCAACCGCTTCTGGGTCCCGGCCTCGGTCAGGTCGAAACCCACCGAGTCCCCCAGATGCACGCGTAGCGCGATCGGCCCCTTGCCCGGTTTGAGCGGCGTCGTCGCCAATTTGTCCGACCAGCGCAACCACCCCGCCCGGGACAGATGGGTGATCAGATGCCAGGGCCCGACTTCGAGTCCGAGGTACTTACCCCAGCGGTTCGCGCCGGTCACGGGCTGTCCGTGCAACGCCGTCGTCTGCGGATCGAACGTCTTGAGCACCGACAACGCGGACACGTCGATCCGGGTGACCACCCGGCCCGTGGCATTGCGGCGCAGATGATCGGCCAGCGCCTCGACTTCGGGCAGTTCAGGCATGGCTCCAGTGTGTCAGCGAAACGCCGAGCATGCTGTAGACATGTCCGACCGGCCCGCTCCCACGGCGACCAACCCGCTGCGGAACATCTTCGTGATCAACAGCGTGCCGCGCCGGTGGCCGTTCGCGCTGCGCGCCGGAATCTGCATGGCCGTACCCGTACTGGTGGGCTGGCTGGCCGGCGATACCACGGCCGGATTGATCGCCACCATCGGCGGATTCACCTCGCTGTACGGCAGCGGCCGCCCATACCTGAATCGCGGCGCGTACCTCGGCGTGGTCGCGGTGTGCTTCGCCGCCGCGGTGGCACTCGGCGACTGGGCGTCGGCGGCGCCGTGGCTGGGCGTGCTCACCGTGACGATGATCGCCGTGGTCGCCACGCTGGTCTGCAGCGCCCTGAGCATCGGGCCGCCCGGGGCCTACATGGTGGTGCTGGCCTGCGCGGCCGGCACCGGCACACCGGCGACCCTGCACCTGAGCCCGGGCCATCACGCCGCACTGGTCCTCGCAGGCGGCGCGTTCGCCTGGCTGGTGCACATGTCCGGCGCGCTGTTCCGGCCCCGCGGGCCGGAGAAAGCAGCGGTGGCCACGGCTGCCGAGGCCGTCGCGGCCTACATCGAGACGCCCTCGGCCGACACGCGACACCGCGCGGCGCTCCTGCTGCACACCGCGTGGGTCAACCTGGTCAATTATCAACCGGTACAACCCAAACCGGACCAGACGCTGTACCGGCTGCGGGTCGTCAACCGCCGACTGCACGTGCTGTTCGCCGAAGCCATGCGCGCCGCTGATGCCGGTGAACCGCTGGCATACGACGGCGCGGCCCTGGCCCGTCACCTGGCCGCGGTGCCCGCCGATGCGATCACCGATGAGCATGGCGCCGAGGGGGTTCCGCTCGGCAGGCCCAGCATCGTGCAACTACTGCGCCGGGCGCTGACGGCGGGCTCGGTATCACTGCAACTGGCGGTGCGGGTCGGCATCGCGGTCGCGATCTCGGGTGTCATCGCCGTGCTGATCTCGCAGGCTCTCACGATGACTCACGCGTACTGGGCGATGGCTGCCGCGGTACTGATGCTGCATCAGGGATTCGACTGGCAACGCACGGTTGCCCGTGGTGTCGAACGGACGCTGGGTACCTGGCTGGGGCTCGGCGTGGCCGGCGCGATTCTCGCGCTGCACCCGCAGGGCCTGTGGCTGGCGCTGGTCATCGGTGCGCTGCAATTCATCATCGAGATGTACGTGATGCGCAACTACACGCTCGCCGTCGTCTTCATCACGCCCGCCGCGCTCACCATCGCCTCCGGCGGTCAACCGGTCGACGACCTCGGCGAACTGCTGCTCACCCGTGGCAGCGACACCCTGATCGGCTGCGCGGTGGCGCTGGCGGTCTACTGGGCGACCCAACGTCTGCGCCACCCGACCGGCCTGCGGTCTGCGATCACCGCCACGCTCGACGCCGTCACCGCCACCCTGCCCCACCTCGCCGCCGATGACGCCACATCCCCCGCAGCCCGTGCCGATCGCCGCGATCTGCAGTTGCGGGCCATGGAATTGCTGCCGGCCTACGACGGGAGCGTCGGCGGATCAGCCGCACAACGCGTTGGGGCCGAACGTATGTGGCCGACAGTCGTGGCCACCGAACAACTCGCGTACCGCACACTCGCGGCATGCTGGGGCGCCGAGCGCAACGGCGATACCGACGCGGGCGCCGAAGCGGCCGCGGACACCGCGGCCGCACTGACCGAACAGGCGTCTGCGCTACGCGAGGGCCTTGACGAACGACAGTAGCCAGCTCACCAACGACAGCACGATCGCCGCCCAGATCGCCGTCCACCAGAACTGGTCGATGTGCAGGCCCCAGTGCGTGGTGTGATCGGTGATCCACGACGTGATCCACAGCATCAGCGCATTGATCACGATGTGGATCAGGCCGAGCGTGAGGATGTACAGCGGGATCGACAGGATCTGGACGATCGGCTTGATGAACGCGTTGACCAGACCGAAGATGACCGCGACGACGAAGATGATTCCGACCCTGGCGATGGTCGTGTCACCGCCGATGAAGTAGATCCCCGGCACGATGAGAGTGACCACCCAGAGCGCGAATCCGGTTATCGCAGCGCGCAGCACAAATGAGCCCATGGCGGTCTAGTCTGCCGAGCGCAGCAGGTATGTGTCCATGATCCAGCCATGGCGCGTCCTCGCTTCGGCACGCGCGGCAACGATTTCGTCACCGATCTCACCGACCGTGCCGGCATAGAGCAGCTCGTCGGGCGTGCCGAGGTAGGCGCCCCACCAGATCCGGGTCTGCGGCGGGCACTGCTGGAATGAACAGTCGGCGTCGAGCATCACGACGGCACTGCCGGTCAGCCCGTGCTCGCGCAACTGGCGTCCGGTGGTGATGAGCACCGGTTCGCCGACGTCGTTGAGCGGGATGCGGTGCCGTGCCGTGAGGACCTGGATCGCGGTGATGCCGGGGATGACGTCGTAGGTGAACTCGACGTGCTCGCCCACCATCTCCAGGATCCGCAGCGTGCTGTCATACAGCGACGGATCCCCCCAGGCCAGAAAGGCCCCGACACCGTCAGGGCCGAGTTCGGTTTCGATGGCCGCCGCCCAGAGCCGGGCCCGTTCGGCATGCCAGTCCGCCACGACCTGGCGGTAGCCCGGTCCGTCGCCGGCCGCTGCGCGCGGCGGGTCGACCAGTTCGACAAAGCGGTAGCCGGGTTTCCCGGGTTCGGTACGGATGAAGCGGTCGCAGATCAGCTTGCGCACGGCCACCAGATCGTCAGCCGAGCCCCTGCGCGGGCCCTTGTCCATCGCGAAGAACACCTGGGTGTCGTTGAGCGCGGAAATGGCCTGGGCGGTGACGAAGTCCGGGTCACCGGCCCCGATTCCGATGACATGGATGCGACGCACTGTCGAAGGTTAACCGAACCGAAACCGGGTACCCCAAGTACCCGGTACCCGGGGTATTGACATCCCGCATTGTCGCTACATACCTTCGGAAAAGGGCAATACCAAACGAAGGGAACGTCAACGGTGACAACTTCGGTCAGACCCGGCGGAGGCTCGGCCAACGCAGCGCGGCGAGACGCATTTTCCGAACGCCTGCTCAAGGGCTCGGTTCGCAAGTCCTACGCACCCGTGGTCGACATCGACTGGCACGCGCCGCTGGATCCGGACAAGTTCTTCCTGCCGCCGAGGATCGTGTCGTTGTACGGAACCCCGTTGTGGGACAGCATGTCCCGCGAGGAACAGGTCGAGCTGTCGCGCCAGGAACTGGCCAACACCCTCTCGGCGGGTATCTGGTTCGAGAACATCCTGAACCAGGCACTGCTGCGCAAGATGATGCACCAGGACCCCACCTCGAACTCCACGCACTACGAGCTCACCGAACTCGGCGACGAGACCCGCCACATGGTGATGTTCGGCAAGGCCATCGACAAGATCGGCGCCAAGCCGGTGCGGCCGCGGCTGTACCAGCGCATGATCATCAACACGCTGCCGTTCTTCTTCCGCGGCTCGGTGCTGTGGGTGGCCGCGCTGGTCGGCGAGGAGATCTTCGATTCGCTGCAGCGGCAGATGATGGACGATCCCGAGCTGCAGCCGATGGTGCAGCGCCTCATGCGTATTCACGTCACAGAGGAAGCCCGCCACATCCAGTTCGCCCGCGACGGCCTGCGTCAGCGCACCCCGTCGATGCGCTGGTACAAGCGGGTCTGGGTGGCCAACCTCAACGGGGTCGGCGGGTTCTTCTTCCGCTACCTGTTCACCAACAAGGTCCAGTACGCCCGCGTCGGCCTGAACGCCCGCGCCGCGCGCCGGACCGCGCGGGCCAGCGCCCACCGCCGTGAGGTGCAGATCTCCGGATTCGCCCCGCTCGCCGCCTTCCTCGAAGAAGTCGGGCTGATGGGCCGCATCGCCCGCCGCATGTGGCGGCGGTCCGGATTCCTGCCGGCCAAGACACCGCTGCGGCTTTCCGCGGCCGCCGGTTCCGCTGCGAGTTCCGACTCCGGCATCACCGAAGAGGTGTACGACGGGTTCGCGGTTCTCGACACCGGAGACGGCGACCGCCGGGTCCACGTGCGACTGGCCGGTCACCTGGATCCGATCGACGGGAAGTACCACTGGCGCGGAACCATTCTCGACGCGCCGAGCACCCTCGCCGCCGGGCCGGTGCGGCTGAGCATCGGCACCCGCACCGTCGACGCCCGGATCACCGAGCGCACCTCCCAGGGCACGCACTCGGTCTCCGGGATCGGTGAACCACCGTTCACGCTCGACGATGAGGACGTCAGCGCCGCCGGGTGAGCAGTGAGCGACCGAGCAGTCCGGCCGCGAACACCGCCCCACCGATCCCCGAGATCAGCAGTGGAAGTTGGCCGGGCTGACCTGGAACGGCAGTCCAGAGCAGCCCGGCCCATATCCCGGCGCCCAGCACCGCGAATCCGCTGAGCCCCTGGAACACTCCTTGCGCACTGCCCTGCAGGTCGGAGGCCACCAGGGAGGACACCCAGGCCTTGCTGACCCCGTCGGTACAGCCCGTGAACAGACCGTAGGACCCGATCAGCAGCCAGGCGAGCACCGGATCGGTGGTAAGCCCCAGCCCGGCGTAGCCGATGGCGAAGAACACCAGGCCGATGCCGAACACCGGCAGCCTGCCGATCCGGTCGGCCAGCACCCCGGCCGGGAAGCTGGAGATGGCGTACACCGCGTTGTAGGTGACGTAGGCCAGGATCACCTCGACGACCGAGAAGCTGATCTCGTTGAGCCGCAACAACAACAGTGCGTCGGGGAAATTCACCAGGCCGAATGCCACCAGCACGGCCGTCACCCGCCAGTAGCGGCCGGGCAGGTCGCGCACCCGGGCGAACACCGGCTGACGTTCTTTGCGCGGCTGGGCCTTCCGCCCCTCGGCGACCAGGAACACCAGCGCGACACTGAGCACCGCGGGCACCACCGCCACCCACAGCAGCGGCGCGATCTGATGGTCGAGCAGTTCGTAGGCGGCCAGGCCCAGCAGCGGACCGACGACCGCGCCCAAAGTGTCCATGGCCCGGTGGAATCCGAATACCCGGCCGCGGGCGGCGTCATCGATGTCGGCGACCAGCAGAGCGTCGCGGGGCGCGCCGCGGATACCTTTGCCGAGCCGGTCGACCACGCGGCCGGCGAGCACTCCCGACCACGCCCCGGCGGCCGCGACCATGACCTTGCCCAGGGCAGCCATGCCGTAGCCCGTGGCGATCAACGGTCGCTTGGAGAATCGGTCACCCAGCGGGCCCGCGGCCAGCTTGGTCATGGCCGCCGCACCCTCGGCGGCCCCCTCCACCGCGCCGACCACCGCGGGCGGTGCGCCCAGCACGGCCGTCAGATAGATCGGCAGCAGTGGATAGAGAAGTTCACTCGCAGCGTCCTGCAAGAAGGACACCGCCGACAGCACCCGGACGTTGCGGGTCAGCCAGGCAGGCACCCGGTCATCATGCCTGCCCGATCGGCCCCACAGAACTAGAACACGTTCTAGTGTGTACGGCATGCGGTTCACCTACGCCGAAGCCATGACCGATCCCACCTACTACATTCCGCTGGCCCAGGCGGCCGAGGCAGCCGGCTATCACGCCATGACGATCGCCGACAGCGTCGCCTACCCCTTCGAGTCCGATTCGAAGTACCCCTACACCCCGGACGGCAACCGGGAGTTCCTGGATGGCAAGCCCTTCATCGAGGCCTTCGTGATGGCATCGGCCCTGTGCGCGGTCACCACCACGCTCAAGTTCAACTTCTTCGTCCTCAAGCTGCCGATCCGCCCGCCCGCGCTGGTGGCCAAGCAGGTCGGCTCGCTGAACGCACTGTTCGACAACCGGCTGGGCCTCGGGGTCGGCACCAGCCCGTGGCCCGAGGACTACGAGTTGATGGGGGTGCCGTTCGCACGTCGCGGCAAGCGCATGGACGAGTGCCTCGACATCATCCGTGGACTGACCAGCGGTGACTACTTCGAGTACCACGGCGAGTTCTATGACATTCCCAAGACCAAGATGACCCCGGCGCCGTCGAAGCCGGTGTCCATCCTCGTCGGTGGGCACGCCGAGGCGGCCCTGCGCCGCGCGGCCCGCAACGACGGCTGGATGCACGGCGGCGGCACCGACGACCTGGACGTGCTGCTCAAACGACTCAACGAGATCCGGGCAGAGGAAGGCCAGACCGGGCCGTTTGAGGTCCACGTGATCTCGGCTGACGCCTACACCCCCGACGGCATCAAGCGTCTCGAGGACAAGGGCGTCACCGATGTGATCGTGGGCTTCCGCCTGCCGTACATCATGGGCGACGACCCGGAGCCGCTGGACCGCAAGATCCGCCACCTGGAGAAGTTCGCCGAGAACGTCATCGCCAAGGTCTAGGCCGTTTCCTGCGGGGATTGCCCGCGCCGTTTCCTACGCCCGGGTCGCGTTCGGCACCGTCCGACAACCCAGGCGCAGAAAGCGGTGGCATCGAACGATTGAATTTGAGGGAACAGCGGGCGCGCCGTTAGCGTTGCACCCGCCGTTCTCGCCAACGCTGTCCGAGAGCTCCAGTCAGTGAACCCTCGGAAAGCCGGAGAATGACGACCTCCCTCGAACATGCGCGCGCCATCGTCGCGCCCGACCCCGCCGTGCGCCTGCTCGCGGTGTTCGCCCTGGCCCTCGGTGGCTTCGGCATCGGCACCACCGAATTCGTCGCGATGGGGTTGCTGCCCGACATCGCGACGGGCTTCGGCATCAGCGAGCCGACAGCGGGTCACGTCATCTCCGCGTATGCGCTGGGCGTCGTGATCGGCGCACCCGTCATCGCCGCGCTCACCGCGCGCTGGCCCCGCAAGGCCCTGCTGCTCACGCTGATGGCGGTCTTCACCCTTGGCAATCTGGCCAGCATGCTGGCACCGACCTACCTGACCCTTGTGATCGCCCGATTCGTCACCGGCCTGCCGCACGGCGCGTTCTTCGGGATCGCCGCGCTGGCCGCCGCACACCTGATGGGTCCGCAGAACCGGGCCAAGGCCGTGGCCTATGTGCTGTGCGGTCTGACCGTCGCGACGGTGTTGGGTGTCCCGCTGGCCTCGTGGCTCGGCCAGGCCCTCGGTTGGCGCAGCGCGTTCGGCCTGGTGGTCGGCGTCGGCCTGGTCACGTTGGCTGCGCAGTGGCTGTGGCTGCCCACGCATCTGCGGTCCATGCACGTCACCAGTCCGCTGACCGAACTCGGTGCGCTGCGCCGGCCTCAGGTGTGGCTCGCGGTGCTGGTCGGCATGATCGGCTTCGGCGGCATGTTCGCGGTGTACACCTACATCAGCACCACCATGACCGACGTGACCGGCCTGCCCCGGTCGATGGTTCCCGTCGCACTCATGGTGTTCGGTCTCGGCATGGTCGTCGGCAACCTCGTCGGCGGCCGGTTGGCCGACACCTCGGTGATCGGAGCGCTGTATCTGTCGCTCGGCTCGCTGGCAGTGCTGCTGGCCGCGTTCTCGCTGGGGTCGCACAGCCCGTGGACCGCGCTGCCGTTGCTGTTCGGCGTCGGCGTGGCCGGCTCGGCTGTCGGTCCGGCATTGCAGACCCGGCTGATGGACGTCGCCCACGACGCCCAGACGCTGGCCGCCGCGCTCAACCACTCCGCGCTCAACATCGGCAATGCCACGGGCGCCTGGGTGGGTGGCCTGGTGATCGCCGCCGGCCTCGGCTACACCGCCCCGGCCGCGGCCGGCGCAATCCTGGCCCTCGGCGGGTTGGCGGTGTTCACCGTGTCGGTGGCGTCAGAACGGAAGACCGCCATCCGGTGACGACTCCGGGATGATGTGGACCGCGGCTTCCTCGGCGGACGCCGCACCACCGTCGATGCCGACGTCAGTGCCGAGGAGCTCGGCCTCTTCGTCGGCACCGAAGCCCGCATTGGGGGCCACCAGCCGACCCGAGCGCAAGTCCCCGACCTCGTCGTCGCCTGCCTGCTCGTCGGGATAGTCGGGGTCGTCGAGCTGCATCGCCGGATCCGGCTCTTCCTCGGCCAGCAGCTCATCGAGGGTCTCGTTGTCACGAGGCGCCCGCCAGCGATCCGGGGGCGAGTACCCCTCGTCGAGCAAGTCATCGACGCCCCGATCGATCAGGGTGTCCTCCTGAGTCAACTGGTCGTCGTCATCGACGCTGTACCCGTCACTACTCATGTTTCAACGATGGCACAGGTCGGGCCCACCTGAGCAAGTTCTTCGCAGTTGGAGACCCTCGCTGAGGTGGCCTGAACTGCATCCTGAGAAATTCCGCATTTTCAGCTGAGAATTCCGGAATTTTTGAACTCGATCCCCAATTAGACGTAATAGGCAGTAACCGGAAGTTGCGGGACCTCCGGTGCGGCCTACGACGGAGGGTTGGGAAATGAAGTCATATACCATCGCGACAATAGCCGCCGGCGCACTGGCCGCGGGCACATTCCTCGGGGGCGTCGCCGCTGCCGCCCCGACCGGGCAGTCGGCCGAACAAACCGTGAAAAGTCTACAGACCAGCGGTTATCACGTCATTGTGAACCGCACCGGCGCCGCACCACTGGCCAACTGCACCGTGCTCGGTGTGCGCCAGGGACAGACCATGGCCACCAACGACTCCAGGGGTGGAAGTTCGATCAATACCACCGTCATTTCAAAGACGGCATATGTCGACGTCGCCTGCTGAGTCGGGAATAAAAACAGGGCGTGCATTTGTTAAACCCGCCAAACCGCAATGGGCAGCTTGGCGACTAAAGAATGCCAGCAATCGGCCGCACACAATGTGCGGCCGATTGTTTTTTGCCGCCGAGTTCGCGCGGGCTGCGCGTCGGCCCGGCTTGTCGGTGGGTCGGCGTACGGTACCGAACATGAGTTCGATATTGGCATCCGATAGGGATCTGGAGCGGGCGATCGTCGGTGAAGCCCTCGATCACCTCAACGCCGCATGCAAAGAAATCGACGCGCTGTCGGTGCACGCCCTGACCCGGTCGGAACTGCACGAGGTTCTGGTCCGGCTCGACGCCGGGGAGAAACGGCTGGCGACCGCACAACAACGGCTGCTCGGACGGATGGTGGCCACCCAAACCGCGTCGCCGCCCCGGTTCGACCCGGCCGCGGTCCTGGCCAGAAGGCTACGGATTTCGCCGGCCGAAGCCAGGAAGCGGATCGCGGCCGCCGGCCAGTCGCCCGACTGAGGTCAACCGGAAAGTTCGGCAGCTGTCGCAGTGGGTACCCCACTCGCTGTGGCATTCGACCTCACCCCCACCGCGGCCCAGCATGACCTGGCCCGACGCACACACGAGTTCGCTGACCAGGTCATCCGGCCGGTCGCTGCCGAATACGACCGGCGGCAGGAGTTTCCGTGGCCGGTGCTCGAAGAAGCGGCCGCTCAGGGCTTCTACAGTCCGCTGTTCTACCGCGACCTGATCGGCGACCCGACAGGATTGTCCCTTCCGATGTTCATGGAGGAGCTTTTCTGGGGCTGCGCCGGGATCGGCTTGGCCATCGTCATGCCGGCACTTGCGCTGTCGGCGATCGGCCAGGCCGCCTCTCCGGAGCAGATGCTGCAATGGGCGCCAGAATGCTTCGGCACACCGGGCGATCTCAAGCTCGCGGCGCTGGCCATCTCCGAACCCGAGGGCGGCAGCGACGTGCGGAATCTCCGCACATATGCCACCCGCAGCGGCCCCGGCCCGGACGCGGACTGGATCATCGACGGCCACAAGATGTGGATCGGCAACGGCGGCATAGCCAATGTGCACGTCGTCAACGCAGTCGTCGACAAGGACCTCGGCCACAAGGGCCAAGCCCTGTTCGTGGTGGAAGGCGGCACGCCGGGGCTGGAAATGGTGCGCAAACTCGACAAGCTCGGGTGCCGCGCCTCGCACACCGCCGAGCTCAGGTTCAACGGTGTCCGCGTGCCCGCAGGCAATCTGCTCGGCGGTCACGAGAAACTTGAGAACAAGCTGGCGCGGGCTCGTGAGGCAGTCGCAGGCGCCGCGCATTCCGGTTCCGCCACGCTCGGAACCTTCGAACAGACTCGGCCGATGGTGGCCGCCCAGGCGCTCGGAATCGCCAGGGCCGCATTGGAATACGCCACCGAATACGCCAACCGACGGATCGCCTTCGGCGAACCCATCATCGACAATCAGGGCGTCGCGTTTCCACTGGCCGACCTGGCCACCCAGATCGACGCCGCCCGCCTGCTGACCTGGCGGGCATCCTGGATGGCCGCCACCGGAGTGCCCTTCGAACGTGGCGAGGGTTCGATGTCGAAGCTCGCAGCGAGCGAAGTCGCGGTCAGCACCACCGAGCGGGCCATCCAGACCATGGGCGGCTGGGGCTACATCAAGGACCACCCGGTCGAGAAGTGGTACCGGGACGCCAAGCTGTACACGATCTTTGAGGGCACCAGCGAGATCCAGCGCATCGTCATCTCGCACGCGCTGGGCGCCGCCGACGGAAAGCCGCCACTGCACGTCGACCTGGAGCCGACCGGCGGGCCGCTGAACCGATGGTTCGGTCGTGGCACGCCGCTGCGCACCCGGGCCGCCGGGGCGGCGCTGTCCGCGAAAGACCACGTACCGGAACCCGTCATGCGCCTGGCGATGAAAGCCTTACGCCCGCCCCGCAAGTGATGCGGGCCAGATAAGATCCCACGTCCATGACCGTCTCCGTGGACGAGATCGAAGTCGCCGACCCGCCGGACGCCTGGACGCGAGCGGGGTTCAGTGTCGATCCCGGCGGCGACGCCGGCCCGGTCTGCCGGGTCGGCAGCGTTCGCATCCGACTGGTCGGGGGTGATCGCGGCACCGGCATCGTCGGGTGGTCATTGCGCGGCCTGCCACCGGATGGGGCGGTAGCTGACCTCGACGGCATCCCGACAGTGCGGTCCAGCACTGCCACCGCGCGCCCGGCCACACATCCGAACGGCGCCACCGCGATCGACCACGTCGTGCTGTTGTCCCCCGACCTGGGCCGCACCGTCGAATCGCTGGCCGCCATCGGCGTGGCGCCGCGCCGCGAACGTGACGCCGAGCTCGGCGGGCGCCGGGTCCGCCAGGTCTTCTTCCGGTTGGGTGAGGTGATCCTCGAGGTCGTGGGCTCTCCGGAGACCACGAGTGACGGTCCCTCGACGCTGTGGGGCATCACGTACGTCGTCGACGACATCGAATCGAGCGCCGCGTTCTTCGGGGACCACACCACTCCCGTCAAGGACGCGGTCCAGCCCGGACGCCGGATCACCACGATCCGGCACAAGGACTTCGGATTGTCGGTCCCGACGGCGGTGATCTCGGCTACCCCTGACCGTTGACGTGTGTCGGGGCTCCGACCACCCCACCCCGTTGCCTATCCTCAGCGGATGACCGACGCCGGATCCCTGCGCAACGACGTCGTTGTGGTCCACACCGATGGCGGGTGCCGCCCGAATCCCGGCCCCGGCGGCTGGGGTGCGGTGCTGCGCCACCGCGAGCACGTTCGCGAGATGTACGGCGGGGAGCCCGGCACCACGAGCAACAACCGGATGGAGCTGATGGCGCCCATCATGGCGCTCGAGGCACTCACCCGGCCCGTGGTGGTGCACCTGCACACCGACAGCACCTACGTCCGTAACGGCATCACCAAGTGGGTGCTCGGCTGGGAACGCAACGGCTGGCTCACCGCCGCCAAGCAGCCGGTGAAGAATGTCGACCTGTGGCAGCGGCTGCAGGCCGCGTGCGCCCAGCACCAGGTCGAGTGGTTCTGGGTGAAGGGCCACTCCGGTATCGCCGACAACGAACTGGCCGACGAGTTGGCGACGCGGGGATTGCGCGAAGCGCTCGACGGTTCGGGCGATCTGGTCCACTGACCCCCGTCAGGCACCGACGATAGGTGCGAGTAGGCCGTCGATGAGTTCGTCGGCCCGCCTCAACGGGATTCAGAGACAGTCCGGCCCTCATCTACCAATCGCGGGAACAGAGGTCCGCCCCGCAGTGGGCCGTAGTCAGCCGCGGCAAAGGCAGCCGCGGCTGCTGATATCAACGCCAGGATGATGGCGGGCCGGCCGCCGGCGTGAGCAGGGAAGTCGTAGAGCAGCAGCCAGGCCAGGGTCAGCGAGGTGATAACGCCGAGACCATCGGTCGCGCCGATGATCGAAACATCCCGCCTGTTCAGGCCGATCTGTCCGCCGGTGATCGCCGTGGCCAACGCACACGCAGCCAAGGCCACACACAACGGAAAAGTGAGTTTCCACAGACCCCACGCGACGGGATCGGCGTCTGGCCCCTGGTCCCACGGCAGCAGCAATGCGACCACCATCGAGGCGCCCGCTGCGCCGCAGACCAGCCGTCGAAGCAAGTTGGTCATGTCGTCCTCCTGATCGTCATACCAGTGATGCTTGAGGCCAGAGGTCGTGCTGTCGATTACCTAGAGGTAATGGAGTAGCGAACCCGACGCAGCTACAGTCGGTGCGAATGGTGACCACCAGCTCCGCTCCTCAGGTCGGGCCGCTGCTGCGGGAGTGGCGGCAACGGCGTCGACTGACCCAGCTGGAGCTTGCGCTCGACGCGGGCGTATCGGCGCGTCATCTGAGTTTCGTCGAGACCGGCCGCTCCAAACCAGGGCGAGACATGCTGCTGCGCCTTGGAGAACGGCTCGAAATACCGTTCCGCGAACGCAACCGGCTACTGCTCGCCGCTGGGCATGCTCCAGCATTCCCCGAGCATCCGTTCGGCGCACCCGAACTCGCTCCGGTCCGCGAAGCGCTGGAGCGGATTCTGAAAAGTCACGAACCGTATCCGGCGGTCGTGTTCGACCGTCACTGGAACCTCGTCGCCGCGAACGCGGCCGTACAACCGCTCGTCGCGACCATCGATCCTGCCCTGCTGAACCCACCCATCAATGTCCTGCACGTCGGCATGGAATTGGTGCCGCAGATCATCAATGCCCACGAGGTCATGGCCTATTTTCGTGATCGCGTCCAGCGCCAGCTCGCCACCACCGCAGACGAGCAGCTCGCGCAGCTCCTGGAGGAGTTCGACAACTACCTGACCAGCGAAGACCCTGGTGCGGCAGCCGATTCCGACTTCGCGCAGAATCTCGGCCCGGTCAGGGTCCGGGCGCCCGACGGTGGCGAGTGGTCGTTCTTCGGCATGTTCGGCACATTCGACATGCCGTTCGAAGTCACGATCTCCGAACTGGCCATCGAGTTGCTCTTTCCCGCCGATCGCAGGACTGCCGATGCGTTTGAATCGCTTGCTCGAGATCGCGAAGAGAGCTCTGTTTCGCAGCTGTTCCTATGATTCCCAGACCACGTCCTGCGGCGATTTGTCCGGCCGCAGACCCCGCCAGCTCGGCTGACGCAACCGGCGGTCACTGGTGCGCTCGCTGTAGCGGACCTCGCCCACCAGCTCGGGCCGCACGAAGGTGACGCCCTTGGCATCGAGCTTGGGCAACGGCTTGTCGAACGGCGACTCGTCGGTGTGCAACGGGGCCAGCAGGCCCTTGAGCTTGGTCAGTTCCTTTTCGGTGAACCCGGTGCCGACGCGCCCGGCGAACTGCAGGCCGTCGGGGCCGGGCACACCGAGCAGCAGCGCCCCGATGCCGCTACTGCGCCCGCCCTCCCCTTGGCGCCAGCCACCGATCACCG
Organism: Mycobacterium sp. 48b; assembly: GCF_048282725.1. Taxonomy (NCBI): domain Bacteria; kingdom Bacillati; phylum Actinomycetota; class Actinomycetes; order Mycobacteriales; family Mycobacteriaceae; genus Mycobacterium; species Mycobacterium sp. 48b. The sequence goes on along the minus strand of NZ_JBLVUL010000001.1, from coordinate 1,905,573 downwards.
CTTCCTGCGTGTTCCAGATCTTGTCCTTGATCCAGGATGCCGACCGCCGGCCCGGCTGATACGTCGAATCCCGCTTCTTGGCCACCACACCCTCGAACCGGTGCTCGCGGGCGTGGTCCATGGCCTCGGAGCCGTCGCCGGGCAGCGGTTCGGGAACAATCAGACCACCGCCGGCAGCCAACGCCTCCAACAGCTTTCGGCGATCGGAATACTTTGCGCGCAACAAGGACCGACCGTCGAGCCACAGGATGTCGAAGGCCCAGAACTCGACCCGGGTGGAACGGGCCCGGTTCTGCATCTCGCCGAAGCTGGGCACCCCCGAATCGTCGAGGGCCACCACCTCGCCGTCCAGCACCACGTGGTGGTCGGCCAGATCGGCTGCCACCGCCTGCAATTGCGGGTACTCGGCGGTGACGTCGCGCCCGCGACGCGAACGCAGTTGCAGGCGGCCATGATCGGCCTCGACCAGCAGCCGGTATCCGTCCCATTTGCCCTCGAACGCCCATTGCGTGGCCTTCAGCTTCGCGACGGACCCCTCGGTGGCCAGCATGGGCGCGAAGTCCCGCGGGTCGGGCGTTTTCGACTTCTGGTCCTTCATCCGGTGCGCCAGCCAGTTCTTGCCCTCGGTCTGGATCAGCGCGTACCGGCCCTCGATCTTCTCGCCGTGCAACGTGACGATGACTTCCCCGCCCTTGTCAGGACCGTCGGGCGAGTTGTCGTTGAACTTCTCGGTCTCGTAGGTCCCGGTGTCCCACACGAGGACCTTGCCCCCGCCGTACTCCCCTTTCGGTATTTCGCCGTGAAACGTCAGGTATTCCAGTGGGTGGTCCTCGGTGTGCACGGCGAGACGGTTCTCCGAGGTGGTCTCCGGCAGGTTCTTCGGCACTGCCCAGCTCACCAGCACCCCGTCGCGTTCCAGCCGGAAGTCGTAGTGCAACCGCCGGGCGTGGTGCTCCTGGATCACGAACTTGTCATTGTCGCCCGTCTTCGGTGACTGTTTCGGCACCGGCTCGGGGGTCTTGGCCGCGTCGCGCATGCTGCGGTAGGTGGTCAGCTTGTCGGCGCCGGGTGCATCGTCATCGAGCCCGGACAGCAGGTCGCCGTCATCGGAAACCCGTTGCAGCACTTCGTCGAATCGCAGATGACGCAGATCCGGATCGCCGATCTCCTCCCACGTGCGGGGCACGGCGACAGTCGGGTGCTCCCGCCCGCGCAGCGAGTACGGCGCGATCGTGGTCTTGGCACCGCTGTTCTGGCTCCAGTCCACAAAGATCTTCTGGGCCCGGATACTGCGGGTCATCGTGGCGGTGACCATCTTTGGCATCGACTGTTCGAGCTGCTGTGCCACCCGCTTGGCCAGCACCGACGCCCCGCGTGAGCTGATCGGCTCGGCCAGCGGCACATACAGATGCAGGCCCTTGCTACCGCTGGTCAGCGGATACGTCGTCAACCCGATATCACCCATCAGCTCGCGCACCGCCTGCGCCACCTCGCACAGCTGCCGCATGGTGACGCCCTCGCCAGGGTCGAGGTCGAACACGATGCGGGTCGCGGGGCCTTGACCACCGTCGGAGTCAAACCGCCATTGCGGCACATGCACTTCGAGTGACGCTTGCTGTGCAATCCAGGCGAGCCCCTCGCGGGTGTTGATGATCGGGTAGGTGGTGGTGCCCGACTTGTGCGCGATGGTCCCGCGCTCGAGCCAGTCGGGAGCCGAAGACGCCAACTGCTTTTCGAAGAATGATGCCTGCGCGACCCCGTTGGGCCACCGCTTGCGGGTCACCGGGCGCCCGGCGATGTGCGGAAGCATCACCTCGGCGATGCTGAGGTAGTAGTCGAACACCTCGGCTTTGGTGGTGCCGGTGGCGGGATAGAGCACCTTGTCCGGATTCGTCAGCCGAACCCGCTCATAGCGCTCCATGACGCCCCTCCATGAGGCAAACGTATACCCACATCGAGGACACGGGCCCCGTCGGCATGTGAGCATGTGCAGATGGTGCTGAACCGTGTGCACAGTTTGCTCCTGCGATTGGCCGTGGCCGTGTCGATACCCGCGACGGCCGTTTTCACCGGTCCGGCGCCTGCGGCATCGGCCGATCCCTGCTCGGACGTCGAAGTGGTGTTCGCCCGGGGCACCGGTGAGCCACCGGGGATCGGCCGGGTGGGCCAGGCGATGGTCGACCTGCTCGGGCCAAGGATCGCACCGCGCAGCCTCGGCGTGTACGCGGTGAACTATCCGGCCGGGCTCAACTTCCTCACCACTGCGGACGGCGCGAACGACGCGGCCGGCCACATTGCCTGGTTGGCCGACCAATGCCCCGGTACCCAGGTGGTGCTCGGCGGATTCTCGCAAGGCGCAGCGGCAGTCTCGATGTTGGCGGGCGTACCGCCGATCGGGGACCGGATCGGCGCGATCGGCTCGGCTCCGGCGTTGCCGCCCTACAGCGCAGACCGCGTCGCCGCGGTCGCGGTGTTCGGCAATCCCGGCAACCGGTTCGGCACGCCGCTGTCGGGCACCGGCCAATTCGCGGGACGGGCCATCGACCTGTGCAGCCCCGGCGATCCGATCTGCGTCCAGGGTGGGCGCCTCCGCGCGGCACACAGCGCATACGAGCTTCCGCCGTATCCCGACCAGGCCGCCGGCTTCATCGCCGGACGGCTCTAGCCGAACCCACCTACGATGGAGCCATGAGCCGGGCCCTGGTCATCGGCGAGGCGCTGATCGACGTCGTAGAGAGCGGCGGCACGATCAGCGGCGAGTATGTCGGCGGCAGTCCGCTCAACGTCGCCGTGGGGCTGGCCCGATTGGGCCGCGGCGTCGACTTTCTCACCCACATCGCGAGTGACGACCACGGTAAACGCATCGTCGAGTACGTGGAAAATTCTGGGGTAGAGCTGGTTTCGGGGAGTACGACGGGCCATCGGACGCCGACCGCGACGGCCACCCTGGACTCCGCCGGATCGGCCCACTACACCTTCGACATCGATTGGCAGCTGGCCGGCACACCCGAGGTGGCCACGCCGCTGCTGGTCCACACCGGTTCGATCGCGACCGTGCTGGAACCGGGATGTCGTGCCACCGCAGCGCTGCTCGACGCCTACCGGATGTCGGCGACCATCAGCTTCGATCCGAATGTCCGGCCGGACGTGATCCAGGACGGTGACATCGCCCGCGGACGTATCGACCGGCTCGTCGAGCGCGCCGACATCGTCAAAGCCTCCGAGGACGATTTGCGCTGGCTGGATCCCCGGCACACCCCCGAACAGATCGCGCGGGCCTGGCTGGAGGTCGGCCCGTCGATCGTGACGGTGACATCGGGTGCGCGGGGCGCGTTCGCCGTGTGCCGGGCCGGTCTGGTCTCGGTTCCGGCACGCGCAGTGCAGGTGGTCGACACCGTCGGGGCCGGCGATGCCTTCATGACCGGCCTGCTCGACGCGTTGTGGTCCTTGGGACTGCTCGGCGCCGAGCGTCGTCGCGATCTGGCCGCCATCGGCGTCGGGGCACTCGAAGGTGTCCTGGAGGCCGCGGCGCTGTCGGCGGCGTTGACCGTGGCCCGGCCCGGCGCCGACCTGCCCGATCTCGCGGCGCGGGACGCCGCTCAGGGCTGACCGATCGCGCCGGCGATCAGCCCGGCCACCGTGTCGGCCCGGGTTTCGGGCAGACACGCGTATCCACACACCAGACCCCGGGCGCCGGGCGGACCCGCGAAGTACGCGGACAGCGGTGCGACGGTGACACCCCGCTCACCGAGCGTGGCAGCGATGGCCACGTCGTCGATCCCGTCGTCCAGCCGCACCACCAGGTGCAGCCCCGCCTCGACCCCCTCCAGCCGGATGCCCGCGCACCGGCGTCCGAGCGCACCGACGAGCGCCGAGCGCCGCGCCGCGTACGTGCGTGCCGCCCTCGCGAGGTGTCGAGTCAGTGCACCCGAGTCGATGAACCGGGCCAACGCGAAAGTGGTCACCCCACAAACTGATTCGCCGCTGCGCTCCAACGTGTCGGCGACCGCGTCCCGCAGGGCCGGCGGTGGCAGCAGCCAGGCCACCCGCAGTGCGGGCGTGAGGACCTTCGAAGCAGTCCCGACGTAGACCACGCAGTCACGCCCACCGTCGATACCGCGCAACGCCGGCAGGGCCGATACGTCGTACCGGAACTCACCGTCGTAGTCGTCTTCGATGAGCAGGCCGCCGGTCCGAATCGCCCACTGCACCAGCCGGGCGCGACGAGGCACGGGAAGCCGCGCGCCGAGCGGATACTGATGTGCCGGAGTGCAATACACGGCTGAATCGGAATCGTGCAGCGATCCGGGATCGAGTCCGTCGTCGTCGACCGCCACGGCACGTGTTCGGGCGCCGGACATCTCGAACGCCCGCCGCGCCTCGTCATATCCCGGCTCCTCGAACGCGATGTCGCGCCCGGTCAGCCCGGCCGCCGCGGTGATGGTGCGCAGTGCCGAGGCCACGCCGGGCACGATCACCAGTTCACCCGGATCCGCGACGATGCCACGGGTTCGGCGCAGATGACCGGCCAGGGCCCGGCGGAGCTCGGCATGACCGTCCGGGCCCGCCGCGGCGGCCGGCACAGGTGCGGCCGCGGCTGCTCGCCAGGCGCGCCGCCAGTCAGTCGTCGGGATCAGCCCCGGGTCAGGATGCCCGGGGGTGAGATCCCACGCCGGTTGTTGTGGACGTGGTGCCACCGGCGCAACAGTCGTGGCGCCGGTCGCGGTGACGTGGGAAGCGGCTCCGGCGTGGGCGGCGGCGTCTGCCCCGGCGGCGATCCGCGTGCCCGAACCGAGCCGAGCCGTGGTGTACCCGGCGGCAGCGAGTTCGTCGTACGCGTCGACCACCGACGAGCGGGCCACCCCGAGGTCGGCAGCCAGGCTGCGCGTCGACGGCAGCGCGTCACCGGGACCGAGCCGGCCCAGCCGGACCTCCTCGATGACGGCCGCCGCGATGCGCTGCCGCAGCGGCGACTCGTCGGAGGGGAGCCGCAGGGCCAAGTGCAGCTCAGGTGCGTGACGCGCCATGCACCCACAATAGTGGTCTGCACTTCCGATCCAGTTCTGGATCTTCTCAGCATGCCGGAATACCCTCAGAATTCACTCCGTGAAGGAGATCAGGAGAGAACGCGAGCGCGCCCGCACCGACCGGCCCGCCCTCGACTCGGTACTCGACGCCGCGGCCGTGGGGACGCTTGCGACGGTGCTGGACGGACAGCCGTGGGCCGTACCCATGCTCTACGCCCGCGACGGTGATCGAATCGTCTTGCACGGGTCGACGGGTGCCGGCGCGTTGCGACATGTCGCGGCCGGGGCACCTGCCGCGTTCTGCGTCACGCTTCTCGACGGAATCGTGGTGGCGGATACCCTTTTCGACTCGACCGCCAATTACCGGTCGGCCGTCGTACGCGGACACCTGACGGTCATCGATCCGGCCGACGCAGCCTATGCACTGGATCTGATGAGCGACTCGCTGATACCGGGCCGCAGTGCGGAAGTGCGTTCCAGCTCGAAGAAGGAGCTCGCCGCGACGCTCGCGATCGCCCTGCCGATCACGCCCGACGGCTGGACGGTCAAGGTGCGCGACGCACCGCCGTCGCCACCTGACGACGCGGCCGACGCAGGCGGATGGGCCGGTGTCGTGCCGCTGCGGACCGTGGCCGGCGACCCGGTTCCCGCGCCGTGGGTGGACGCCGGCGTCGACGCGCCGCAGTCGGTGTATCGCCTCGTCAACGGCACCTGACCCGACGCACCGATCCGGTGGATCTTCGCGCAGTCGCCGATATCAAGCCATACTGGGCAAATGCGATCCATCTGGAAGGGTTCGATCGCCTTCGGCCTGGTGAACGTGCCGGTCAAGGTCTACAGCGCGACCGAGGACCACGACATCAAGTTCCATCAGGTCCACGCCAAGGACAACGGGCGCATCCGCTACAAGCGCGTCTGCGAGGTGTGTGGCGAGGTCGTCGAGTTCCGCGACATCAACAAGGCCTTCGAATCCGACGACGGGCAGATGGTGGTGATCACCGACGAGGACATCGCGACGCTGCCCGAAGAACGCAGCCGCGAGATCGAGGTCGTCGAGTTCATCCCGGCCGAGCAGCTCGACCCGTTGATGTACGACAAGAGCTACTTCCTGGAACCCGACTCCAAGTCGTCGAAGTCGTACGTACTGCTGGCCAAGACTCTCGCCGAGACCGAGCGGGTGGCCATCGTGCACTTCTCGCTGCGCAACAAGACACGACTGGCTGCGTTGCGGGTCAAGGACTTCAGCAAGCGCAACGTCATGGTGATCCACACCCTGCTGTGGCCCGACGAGATCCGCGATCCGGATTTCCCTGTGCTGGACAAGGAAGTCGAGATCAAACCGGCCGAGCTAAAGATGGCCGGTCAGGTGGTGGAGTCGATGACCGACGACTTCAAGCCCGACCGGTTCCGCGACGACTACCAGGAACAGCTGCACGAGCTGGTCCAGGCCAAACTCGAAGGCGGAGAAGCCTTCTCGGTCGAAGAACAGCCGACCGAGCTCGACGAGACCGAGGACGTGTCCGATCTGCTCGCGAAGCTTGAGGCCAGCGTGAAGGCTCGCGGCAGCGCGGACAAGGAGCCGGCCAAGAAGGCTCCCGCGAAGAAGGCCCCAGCCAAGAAAGCGCCGGCCAAAAAGGCAGCAGCCAAGAAGGCCGCCGCCAAGAAGTAGCTCAGCGGCGGCAGTCCAGGTCCACGTACACCGTCGTGTACTGCAGATTCTGCCCGGGGTTGAACGACGTGATGCTCGCCGCACCGGCCGGCACCTGCGGCGCGGTGACCGAACGTCCCTGGCGGACGGCGCTCACCGTGCAGTCGTCGAGGGCCTTGGTGCCGACCTTGCTCAGGATCACCCGGTAGCCCTGACTTTCGAGGTCACTGATGGTCTGGCTCGCCGTCGACTCGGTGGGCGCGGCGGCCGCCGGCGCGGCCAACGCCGTCCCCAGCCCGCACAGCCCGACACCGGCGACACACACACTTCTCAAGTTCCGTTTCACTGGGTTCAGCCCGTCCTCTCAGGTTCGGTGAAGTGGGCTAAACCTAAAACGGCGAATTCCCTTGTCGGACAATCTCATACCGAATCCACACCGGTTAACACACAGCGAATGCCACCGAAATACGGCGTTAACATGAGCGTTCCCGGGGGACTGTCACACCCCTACGTCGACGCGCAGGGCCTCGTGTTCGTCCAGGATCCGGCGCAGGGCCGCATCCATGGGATGAGCGGATTCGAGGTCGTGACTACAGCGCCGATCGACCGCGACGACGGTGCCCAGGCTCAGCGGTGTGCGCTCGACCTGGTCGACGAACGCGTCGAACATCGAGCGCGGTGTGGCCAGGTAATACAGACCGTGCTGCGCATCGGCGAAGCGCGCGCCGTACATCAGACCGCACTGGGTGATGACGAACAGTTCCGATGCCGGGTGCGTGCGATGACCGGTATGGCCCAACTCCTCCTCGCCCCATGCCTCCGCCGCCAGACGGGCCTGGGCCAACCGGTCCTGCAGGTCGTCGGTACCCGCGAGCAGGCGGTGGATGAGGGTGCCCGCCGTCGACGGGTACTCGTCGATCGCGGGGCTGAAGTACCGCGCGAAGACATCGCCGAAGAAGTCATATCGCTGCTGGGTCATCGCGGCTCCCGACGTTGAACTGACTCCTCCAGTGTGCGCCCGTCACCAAGGCCGCGGTAGGGGTTTGGCCAACGCTGCCACGACACGCGCAGGTGACACACAGCGACTAGAACGTGTTTCAGAAACGCCCCACGGCCGTCGACTCTCCCTGCTAGCGTGGCGCCGGACAAGGGAACGGAGCGCACGTGATTCTGGACAGATTCCGACTCGACGACAAGGTGGCCATCGTCACCGGGGCAGGACGTGGACTGGGCGCGGCAACAGCGCTCGCGTTCGCCGAAGCCGGTGCGGACGTGCTCATCGCGGCCCGCACCCAGGCCCAGCTCGACGAGGTGGCAGACCAGATCGCCGAGACGGGACGCAAGGCGCACGTCGTCGTCGCCGACCTCGCCCACCCCGAGGCCACCGCGGAACTCGCGGCCGCCGCGGTCGAGGCGTTCGGGAAACTAGACATCGTCGTCAACAACGTCGGCGGCACCATGCCGGCGCCGCTGCTGAACACGTCGACCAAAGATCTGCGCGACGCCTTCACCTTCAACGTCTCGACCGCGCATGCGCTCACATGTGCGGCCGTGCCGCTGATACTCGAGCACTCCGGCGGCGGCAGCATCATCAACATCACCTCCACGGTGGGACGCCTGGCCGGGCGTGGATTCGCCGCCTACGGCACCGCGAAAGCCGCCCTCGCGCACTACACCCGACTGTCCGCGCTGGACCTGAGCCCCCGTATCCGCGTCAACGCCATCGCGCCCGGTTCGATCCTCACCTCGGCCCTCGACATCGTGGCCTCCAACGACGCCCTGCGCGACCCGATGGAGAAGGCCACGCCGCTGCGCCGCCTCGGTGATCCGGCCGACATCGCCGCCGCCGCCGTGTACCTGTCCTCCCCCGCGGGCAGCTACCTGACCGGCAAGGTGCTCGAGGTCGACGGCGGCCTCAACATGCCCAATCTCGACCTGCCCATCCCTGACCTCTGAGGAGAAGAATGACCATTCGCGTAGCGGCGGTCGGTACCGGAAACGTCGGTAAGCACGCGCTCAAGCAGCTCGTCATCAATCCGGACTACGAACTCACCGGAGTGTGGGTGTCCTCGTCGGCCAAGGCCGGCAAGGACGCCGGAGAGCTTGCCGGCCTTGATGTTTCGACGGGCATTCTCGCCACCGACGACCTCGATGCGATCCTGGCCGACAAGCCGGACTGCGTGGTCTACACCGCCCTCGCCGACAACCGGCTGCCCGAGGCCCTTGAGGACTACCGGCGCATCCTGGCGGCCGGTGTCAATGTGGTGGCCAGCTCCGCGGTGTTCCTGCAGTACCCGTGGCAGGTCCTGCCGGCCGAGCTGATCGAGCCCATCGCCACGGCGGCCGAGGCAGGCGGGGCCAGCATCTTTGTCAATGGCATCGATCCCGGTTTTGCGAACGACCTTCTGCCCCTTGCCCTTGCCGGCACCTGCCAGCAGATCGAGCAGATCCGCTGTATGGAGATCGTCGACTACGCGACCTACGACAGCGCGGCGGTGATGTTCGACGTGATGGGCTTCGGCAAGCCGATCGACGAAACTCCGATGCTGCTGCAACCGGGCGTGCTGACCCTGGCCTGGGGTTCGGTGGTCCGCCAGCTGGCCGCAGGCCTGGGCATCGAACTCGACGAGGTCACCGAGGAGCACACCCGGGTTCCGGCGCCGGAAGACTTCGACATCGCGGCCGGCCACATCCCGGCGGGCACCACCGCCGCACTGCGTTTCGAGGTGCGCGGTATGCGCGACGGCAAGGCTGCCGTGGTGTTGGAGCACGTGACGCGGCTTCGCGATGACCTGTGCCCCGAATGGCCGCAGCCCGCGCAGGAGGGCGGCTCGTACCGGGTCGTGGTGACCGGTGAACCGTCCTACAAGCTGGACCTGTGCCTGAGCAGCCCGAACGGCGATCACAACCACGCGGGTCTGGTGGCGACGGCGGCGCGGGTGGTCAACGCGATCCCGGCGGTCGTCGATGCCAAGCCGGGTATCCGGACCACTCTCGATCTACCGTTGATCACCGGTCGTGGTCTGTACGCTGCCGGTTAGACCCACCTTGGAAGGAGCGCCGCGATGAGAATTCGTCTCACCACGCTTACCGGTTGTCTGATGGTTGGCGGTGCTTGCGCGGCGATCGCCCTGGCCCCGCTGGCCTCCGCCGAACCCAGCGCCCCCAGCGAGCCTCGTTTGCTGCCCCAGTGCGAGGTGACCGGCGGCAGCTCGGTCGAGGGTGGACAGACCACCGAATGCGCGTCCGAGGGCAACGTGCAGATCGACTCGACACCACCGGAGCCCGGCTACGGGATGTTCCCCTGGGATGACGAATTTTTCGTCCTCTGACCAGCGCTGACAGCACCGTTCAGACGTAGACTTACTCCATCGATCGGAGTAGGTCATGAGCAACATCGTTCGGTGCGTGGCCGCGTTGCTGGCAGTGCCGTGTTTGGCGATTCTCACGGCCCCGTACGGCTCGGCCGCGCCGAAATGCACTAACACGACACCGACCACCACGCTCTGCCAGACGAACGGCAGCAGCCAGATCGTCACCTCTCCACCGGCCATGAACAACTACGGCCCCTGGTATGGGCCGATGTTCGGGTTCGGAGGCATCGGCATCGGGTGGTGACACCCCCTTATCGCCCCCGACGTGGCTTCACCTTGAGGTTTCGGCTACCCTAACTTTTCTATTCGCATACCCGGATAGAAGGTAGGGGCGTTGTTAGAGGACACCAAGGCGCGCACGACGCCGAGTTGGGTGCTGCTCGGGCCGGCATTCGTCGCCGCGATCGCCTATGTCGACCCCGGCAACGTCGCCGCCAATGTCAGCGCTGGAGCACAGTTCGGCTATCTGCTGGTCTGGGTGATCGTGGTGGCCAACGCCATGGCCGGGCTGGTGCAGTACCTCTCGGCCAAGCTGGGCCTGGTGACCGGTCGTTCACTGCCCGAGGTGGTGGCGGACCACACCCGCACCCCGAGCCGTATCGCCTACTGGATACAGGCCGAATTGGTCGCCGTCGCAACAGATCTCGCCGAAGTTGTGGGTGGGGCGATCGCCCTGCACCTCCTGTTCGATCTGCCGCCGCTGCTCGGCGGAGTCATCACCGGGGCGGTATCCCTGCTGCTGCTGAGCGTGCAGAACCGCCGCGGCCAACGGGTGTTCGAGCGGGTGATCACCGGGCTGCTGTTGATCATCGCCATCGGTTTTCTCACCAGCCTGTTCGTCGAGACTCCCCCGGCGGCCGAGGTCGCGGCCGGGCTGATCCCCCGGTTCCAGGGTGCTGAAAGCCTGCTGCTGGCCACTGCGATGCTCGGCGCAACCGTGATGCCGCACGCGGTCTACCTGCACTCCGGCCTGGCCCGCGACCGCCACGGCCACCCCGAGCCGGGTGTTCAGCGGCGACGCCTGCTCCGGGTGACCCGCTACGACGTCGGACTCGCGATGCTGCTGGCCGGTGCGGTAAACCTGGCCATGCTCCTGGTCGCGGCCACCAACCTGCAGGGACGCGACAACACCGACTCCATCGAGGGCGCCCACGCCGCCGTCCGCGACACCCTGGGCCCGACGGTTGCCCTGCTGTTCGCCATCGGACTGCTGGCCTCCGGCCTGGCGTCGACGTCCGTCGGCGCGTACGCGGGCGCGATGATCATGCAGGGACTGCTTCGTCGCTCCTACCCGCTGCTGCTGCGCCGGATGGTCACCCTGATCCCGGCCCTGGTCATCCTGGCCATCGGCGTCGACCCCAGCCGGGCCCTGGTGCTGTCGCAGGTCGTGCTGTCGTTCGGCATACCGCTGGCGCTGATCCCCCTGGTGCGGTTGACCAGCAACGCCACCCTGATGGGCGACGACGTCAACCACCGCATCACCACCGCACTCGGCTGGGCGGTGGCCGGGTTGATTAGTGTGCTCAACGTGGTGCTGATCTATCTGACCGTCACGGGCTGAATGCTTCACCCGTACTTCGCCTACGGCTCGAATCTGTGCGTGACACAGATGGCCCGGCGCTGTCCGGGGGCGATCGATCCCAGGCCGGCCCGCCTCGACGGCCACAGCCGGCTGATCAACCAGCGTGGCGTGGCCACCATCGAACCGCTCGGCGCAGCTCACGTGCACGGAGTTCTGTGGCAGGTCACCGACCACGATCTGGTCGCGCTCGACGCGGCCGAGGGGGTGCCGGTGCGCTACCGCCGGGACCGGCTGACCGTGCACACCGCCGGCGGACCCGAGCCCGCCTGGGTCTACATCGACCATCGCGTCGAACCCGGACCGCCGCGGCCGGGCTATCTGGAACGCATCCTGGCCGGCGCGGCACACCACGGGCTGCCGCACGCCTGGGTCGAATCCCTGCACCGCTGGGCAGGCTAGTCGCCGGTCACGGCGGCCGCCAATTCGCTTATCACGTCCGCGATCTCACCCCGACGACGCCAGGCCCGACGCTGCCGCATCGCGCCGTTGCCCTCGGCGGCGATGCGGGCGATCTCGCCCCGCACCATCTCGTAGTCACCCAGCGCCACCAGTGCCGGTCGCACCGTTTCGACGAATCGGTTCAGCAGGTCCCGCACCGGGACCGTCGACTGGTCTCCCAGCAGATCGATGCCATCGCCGTCGAGCCCGTCGTGAGCGGCCTTCCAATGCGCCGCGCGGATCTGACAATCCGCCAGGCGCGGAACCGATTCGCCGTCGTCGTGCGCGCGCTGCGCCGTCATCACCCCGGCCCGGATCAGCGTGGCGACCAACACGGTCTCGGCGACAGTGGCCGGCACGTCGGACACCCGCACCTCCACGGTCGGAAAATTCGCCGACGGCCGGACATCCCAATAGATCATGCCGTCGTCCAGGGCAACGCCGGCCCGCTCCAGCATGGCGACGGCTTCGTCGTACTGCGCGGCCGAATCGAAATACGGCGGAGGTCCCGAACTCGGCCACCGCGACCACAGCACGCTGCGGAAGCTGGCGTAGCCACTGTCGGTGTTGCGGTAGATCGCCGAGTTGGCGGTCAGCGCCAACAGCACATGCAGCCACGGCCGCAGCCAGTTGCTGACATAGATGGCATGCGGCCGGCTGGGCACCGCAACGTGCACGTGGCAGCCGCAGATGCCCTGTTCGTGGGCGATCATCCCGAACCGGTGGGCGATCCTGCGGTAGCGCGCCGTCGGTGTCACCGGGAACTTGTGCGGCACGGTCGGCGGCAGCCCGACAGCCAACAGCTGCGCCCCGTTGGCCGCCGCCGCCTCGGAGGCGATCCGGCGCAGCCTGGTCAGCTCGGTGCGCAACGCGCCGCTGGTGTCCATCACGTCCGTGGTGGTCTCGACCTGGCAACTGGTCAGCTCCAACTGCAGGTCGACCCCGTGCTCGGCGGCGCAGGCCGCGACCTGCTTGTTCCGGGCGATCGGTTCGCCGCGCTGTGGATCGACGAGCAGGAACTCCTCCTCCACGCCCACCGTCGGATGACTCGTCACGGCTCAGAATTGCCCACCGCAGACGCCCCCAAACCTGCAGCTGCCGTGCCTAAGATCGGGTGATGCCCAACGACTTCCGCTTCGGTGTCAGCCTGCGCGCCACCGGGTCCCAATCGCAGATCGCCGACGCTGCGCGGCAGGCCGAAGATCTCGGCTTCGACGTGCTCAACGTGCCCGATCATCTCGGCGCACCGGCCCCGTTCCCGACCCTGGCCGCGGTTGCCGCGGCGACCACCTCGTTGCGCGTCGGGACGTTCGTACTCAACGCCGGCTTCTACAAACCGGCGCTGCTGGCCCGCGACGCCACGGCCCTGCGCGATCTGTCCGGCGGCCGGTTCGACCTCGGCCTGGGCGCCGGCTACGTGCGCGAGGAGTTCGAGGCCGCCGAGCTGCCGTTCCCCAGCGCACGCGACCGGATCGACTATCTGCGCCACACCACCGAGTACCTGAAAGAACACGCACCCGACATCCCGATCCTCATCGCGGGCAACGGCGATCGGCTCCTGACGGTAGCTGCCCAGACCGCCGACATCATCGGCCTGACCGGTGGCGATCATGTCGACGGCGACCCGCTGGCCGACCGAATCTCCTTCCTGCGCAACGCCGCAGGCGACCGGTTCGACCAACTGGAGCTCAACATCGCCGTCACCGCGATGCCCGCGCCCGGCACCGAGATGCCCATTCTGAACGTCCCCCGCCACTTCCTGCCGGGGCTGAGCGACGAAGAGCTTCTGCGGCATCCCGGCGTGCTGTCAGGGTCGGTCAGCGCCATCGCCGACCGCATTCGCGGTCTGCGCGAGAAGTACGGCATCACCTACATCATCGTGCAGATCGCCCACGCCGAGGCGTTCGGGAAGGTGATCGCCGAACTCCGATAGGGGATCTTCCCATCCGGGCCGGGCCCGGCTCCGAATACCGGGTGTGGAACACATTCATCCTGGTGGGCGTGCCGTCGCGGTGATAGGTAGCGGCGTCGCCGGCCTGACCGCGGCCCATGTTCTGTCCGCGCGCGACCGGGTCACCCTGCTGGAGGCCGACACCCGATTCGGCGGGCATGCCCATACCCAGTACGTCGTCGAGGACGGGCATACGCTCGCCCTCGACACCGCCTTCCTGGTGCACAACGACCGGACGTATCCGACCCTGTGCCGGCTGTTCGACGAGCTCGGGATCCGTACGCAGGACACCGACATGTCGATGTCCGTACGCGATGACGGCACCGGTCTGGAGTACGCCGGGGCTCGCGGCCTGGGCGGGTTGTTCCCCAGCTGGTCCAATGTGGGCCGGCCACGCTATCTGCTGATGCTGGGCGAGATCACCCGATTTCACCGGCTGGCAAACCAATTGCTGCGGCGCACGGCAACCGGAGACGAGGAAACCCTCGACGAGTTCCTGCACCGGCACGGGTTCTCCCGGTATTTCACCGAGCGATTCATGACCCCATTGGTCGCCGCGGTGTGGTCATGCCCGCCCGGTGAGGCACTGCGCTACCCGGCGCGATACCTGTTCGTCTTCCTGCAGCACCACGGCATGCTGTCGGTGTTCGGCTCGCCGACGTGGCGCACGGTGGTCGGCGGGTCGGCCAACTATGTCGACGCCATCGTGTCGCGACTGCCCGAGGCGGTGACCGGTGCACATGTGCGATCCGTGCGCCGATCTGCCGACGGCGTGCTGGTCACAGTCGACGGACAGCCGCCCCGACGGTTCGACGCCGCTGTCGTCGCCACCCATCCCAACCAGGCGTTGCTGATGCTGGACCACCCGAGCGAGGCCGAACGACACATCCTCGGAGCCATCCCCTACAGCCTCAACCAGGCTCAGCTGCACACCGACGAGTCGGTGCTGCCACACCTGCCGAGAGCGCGCGCTTCGTGGAACTACCTGGTCGACCCCGACGACCACACCGTCACCGTCAGCTACGACATCACCAGACTGATGCGGCTGGGCGGGGCCCGGCGTTATCTGGTGACCCTGGGCGGAGCCCACCGGGTTGACCCGTCGAAGGTCGTGGCCGAGATGGTCTACGCCCATCCGGCCTACACCACCGAATCGGTGGCCGCGCAGTCACTCCTGCCTCAGCTCGACGACGACCGGATCGTCTTCGCCGGGGCCTACCACGGCTGGGGATTCCACGAGGACGGCGCGGCATCGGGACTGCGGGCCGCCGAGCGGCTGGGCGCGCGATGGGCCGGTGGGACGGTTGCGGAGCCGCTGGCATGCTGACCCCCGCGCTGTACCGCACCCGGATCACCCACATCCGCCGGGCCCCTGTGCGTCACCGCTTCAGTTATCGCGGATACAGCTGGTACCTCGATGTCGACCGGATGCCGCAGTTGCCGCGTTGGCTGAGGCCGTTCGCCCGGTTCGAGGTCCGCGACCATTTCACGGGTGCACCGAAAGACTCACTGCGCCAACGCGTCGACGCATTTCTTCGGTCACACGACGTGGACCTCGGCGGCGGCAAGGTGACTGCTCTGCTCCAGGCGCGGGTGCTCGGATACGTCTTCAATCCGCTGAGCCTGTACTGGTGCCACGACCCCTCGGGGACGCTGCGTTTCGTGGTCGCCGAGGTCCACAACACCTACGGCCAGCGACATGCCTATCTGCTTCCCGCCGGGCGACCCGCGAGCGTGCCCAAGCGCATGTACGTGTCACCGTTCAATGCGGTCGAGGGCCACTACCGGGTCCGTGCTCCCGAACCCGGCCAACACCTCGACGTGACGATTTCGCTTCACCGCCACGGTCATCCGGCGTTCGTGGCCACCATGCGCGGAGAACGCAGGCCGGCGACCCCGTGGGAGATCCTTCGGCTGCAACTGGCCGCGCCGCTGGCCCCGCTGGCCGGGGCCCTCGCCATCCGAATCGAAGGGATCAAGTTGTGGCTGCGCCGGGTTCCGGTGATTCCCCGACTCTCCGACGAACCCACGGCAATTCCCACCGACCACCAAGGAAGTCCGCTGTGAGCATCCAGACCGGGACGCATCCCGTCATCGATCCCGCCCGGTGGCCCGATGTGGCACGTCCGCCCGGCGGACCGGTTGCCGCCATCTCCGGGGCCGTCGCCGACCGGCTGCTCCGACGAGCGGTGGCGACGTTGCCGGTACGCCTGACGTTGCCCGGCGGCACGGTGATCGGGGCCGCCGATCCAACCCTGCCGACCATGGTCGTCGAACAGCCGAAGGCCCTGGCCCGCCGGATCGGCTGCCACGGCCTGATCGGGTTCGGCGAGTCATACATGGCCGGTGAGTGGCATTCCAAGGATCTCGTCGCGTTGCTCACCGAGTTCGGCAGGTCGATGGGCGAGTTGGTTCCCGCTGCGCTGCAACGGTTCCGGACCGTGACACTGCCGCGATCCCCACGTTCCGCCCACAACGACCCCTCGCAGTCCCGGCGTAACATCGCGGCACACTACGACCTGTCGAATGAGCTGTTCGCCGAGTTTCTCGACGAGACCATGACCTACTCCAGTGCGCTGTTCCCGCAACTTCCGGGCACGGCAGCCGGCCTGGCCGACGCCCAGCGCCGGAAGATCGACCGACTGCTCGACACTGCCCGCGTGGGGCCGGGCAGCCGTGTGCTCGAGATCGGCACCGGCTGGGGCGAACTGTGCATCCGCGCCGCCGAGCGCGGCGCCCGGATCCGCTCGATCACCCTGTCGGCCGAGCAACAACGCCTGGCCCGGCAGCGGGTGGCGGCGGCAGGCCTGTCGGATCTGGTCCGCATCGACCTGGTCGACTACCGCGACGTCGACGGCTGCTACGACGCAGTGGTGTCGGTCGAGATGGTCGAAGCCGTGGGATACCAATTCTGGCCCACCTATTTTCGGGCGCTGGACCGGCTCGTCACCCCCGGAGGCCGGGTCGCGATTCAGGCCATCACCATGCCGCACGATCGCATGCTGGCCTCGCGCGGGACGCACACCTGGATCCAGAAGTACATCTTCCCCGGCGGGCTGCTGCCGTCGACCGAAGCGATCATCGGTCTCACCGAACGGCAGACCCGGCTGCGCACAGTCGACATGATGTCGCTGCGGCCGCACTACGCCGAGACCCTGCGACTGTGGCGGGAACGGTTCGTCTCGCGCCGTGACACCGTGGCGGCGCTCGGTTTCGACGACGTCTTCGCCCGCATGTGGGAGCTGTACCTGGCGTACTCCGAGGCCGGATTCGCCTCCGGCTATCTCGACGTCTACCAGTGGACATTCGCCCCGACAGGAGGACACCGGTGAACCTGCTCATCGTCGCCGCGGTATCGCTGGCCGCACTCGCCGTCGTACACGGGGCGACGTTCCTGATCGGCCGAAACCTCGGGCGGTACAACGTCGTCGACGTGGCCTGGGGCATCGGGTTCATCGTGGTCGCCACGGTCAGCGCCGTCCTCGGTACCGGCGACCTCTTCCGGCGCATCCTGCTCCTGGTGCTCATCACCCTCTGGGCGGGCCGGCTGTCCTGGCACATGACACTCAAGTCCGCGGGCAAGGGTGAGGATCCGCGCTATCAGGAGCTGCTGGGCGGCGACTACTCGGCGGGTCACGTGCTGCGCAAGATATTCGTGATCCAGGGGGCCGCAACCTGGTTCGTCTCGCTGCCGGTCCAGCTGTCGTCCACCTTGGGTCCGACCCCGGCCGCCCTACGACCCGTCCTGATCGTGGGCGTACTGATCTGGGCCGTCGGGCTGGCGTTCGAAGCGGTCGGTGACCACCAGCTGCGCCGGTTCAAATCCGACCCGGCCAATCGGGGCACGATCATGGACCGTGGCTTGTGGGCCTGGACCCGCCATCCCAACTATTTCGGCGACTGTTGCGTGTGGTGGGGACTGTGGCTGGTGACCATCTGCGGCTGGCTGTCGCTGGCGACGGTGCTGTCCCCGGTGTCGATGACGTACTTCCTGGTGTACGCCACCGGTGCCCGGCTGGCCGAGAAGCATATGAGAGGCCGACCGGGGTTCTCGGAATACTGTTCGCGCACTTCATTTTTCATCCCGACACCACCGAGATCCGGATAAACGTGACGGCGCAGGCCCCGGTGGCTAGGCTGCTGTGGGTGACCGCCGAACTCGACGCGTTGCTGCGGCGGGTTGCCCGACGCGACATCGACGCATTCGCCGTACTGTACGACCACACGCGGTCGAGGGTGTTCGGCCTGGTCACCAGGGTTCTGCGGGACCCGGGATACAGCGAGGAGACCACCCAGGACATCTACCTCCAGGTGTGGCGTACCGCGGACAGCTTCGACCCGGCGGCGGGCTCCGCGATGGCGTGGCTGATGACGCTCGCACACCGGCGGGCGGTGGACCGGGTGCGCGCCGAACAAGCCGCCAGCCAGCGCGAGTCCCGCTACGGCGCGTCCAGTGTGGAGCCGCCGGCCGACCATGTCGCCGATTCCGTGATCACCCAGGACGAGCAGCGACGCGTCGCCGACTGCCTGTCCTCGCTGACCGATGCCCAGCGCGAGTGCATCCACCTCGCCTACTACGACGGACTGACCTACAGCCAGGTCTCTCAACGGCTGGCGGCCAACCTCGCCACCATCAAATCGCGGATTCGCGACGCCCTCCGCGGCCTGCGTAACTGCCTGGGGGCCGCATGACCGGACCGGTTGACCCCGACCTGATCGAGCTGGCGGCGCCGTATGCGCTGCACGCGGTATCCGACAGCGAACGCGTGGACATCGAACAGCGGTTGGCCACAGCGCCGCAGGAGGTGAGCGCGCAGTTCACCGACGAGGTACGCGCCGTGCGCGAGACCATGGCTCAGCTCTCGGTGAGCACGGCGGTCGAGCCACCGGCGCATCTGCGAGAACGGGTGCTGGCAGCAGTGAGCTCCGAGACGGTACGTGAACTGCGACCCACCGCGCGCTGGCGTAACGCGACGCTGGCCGCCGCGGCTGCCGTCGTCATCGCCCTCGCCGGCGTCGGCATCGGCATCGCGCTGCGCCCGAGCCCGCAGACGACAACGGCCGAGCAGATCTTCGGCGCCTCCGACGTACGGACCGTTTCCGGGTCGATCCCCACCGGCGGCACCGCCACGGTGGTGTTCTCCCGCGAACGCAACGCCGGTGTGCTGGTGATGAACGGTGTCACGCCCCCCGAGACCGGCACGGTCTACCAGATGTGGCTGCTGCGTGAGGGCGAGCCCGAATCGGCGGGCACCATGGACTCCGCCGCCGTCGCGCCGTCGACCACGGCGGTCCTCCCCGACCTCGGCAACGCATCGGCACTGGCCTTCACGGTCGAGCCGGGTAGCGGTTCGACTGCACCGACCACTCCGATCTTCGCGGAACTGCCCTTGCGGTGACACGCATGAGGTGGCCGAAAGCCGGGTATCACTGGCCTCAGCCGCCCGAACAGGGAACAGGAAGTGGTGAACGTGATGTCACAAGACGCAGCCGACCTCAGCAAGGAGCCCACCCCGGATCAGGCCGAGGACAACGCTTACTTCCCCTCCCCGTACTCGTTGAGCCAGTACACCGCAGCCAAGACCGACTTCTCCGGAGTCGAACACGCAGGCGCCTACACCGAGGGCCGGTGGAAGGTGCTGATGATCGCCACCGAAGAGCGATATGTGTTGTGCCAGAACGGAAAGATGTTCTCCACCGGCAACCATCCGGTGGAGACGCTGCTGCCGCTGCACCATCTCATGCAGACCGGGTTCGACGTGGACGTCGCGACCATCTCCGGCTACCCGGCCAAGCTGGAGTTGTGGGCCATGCCCCACGAGGACCACGCCGTGATGTCGACGTACGAGGCCCTCAAACCCAAGCTCAAGCAACCGATCCGGCTGTCGGAGGTGGTCGAGGATCTCAAGCCGGGCTCCGACTACCTGGCGGTGTTCATCCCCGGCGGCCACGGCGCCGTCGTCGGGCTGCCCGGCAGCGAGTCGGTCGGCCGGACCCTGGACTGGGCCTTGGACCACGGCCGGTTCATCATCACCCTGTGCCACGGTCCGGCGGCACTGCTGGCCGCAGGCCTCGGCAAGGCCCAGTCGCCATTCGCCGGATATTCGGTGTGCGTGTTCCCCGACGCGCTCGACGAAGGGCCCAACATCGAGATCGGGTACCTACCGGGGCGCCTGCAGTGGCTCGTCGCCGACCTGCTGACCAAGCAAGGGCTCACGATCGTCAACGACGACATGGCCGGCACGGTGCACCAAGACCGCCGGCTGCTCACCGGCGACAGCCCACTGGCTTCCGACGCGCTGGGCAAACTCGCCGTCAACTGTCTACTCGATGGGCTGGGGCTGGAGCGTCACCTCTGATCTGGGTCCTCGTCAGACGCCCACCTGCCCACGTTCACGGTGCGGACGTCTGCGCCGGCGGGGCCCGATTCGGGAGCCGCCGTTTCAGCCGTGCACTCCGGAGGATCTGGACCGCCATGTTGGTCGACGTCAGCATCGGGAAGACGCCGAGGAAGGTCCGCTCCGACGGGGTGTGTCCATGCAACTGCTCGAGGCTGCCGAAGACGTAGAAACATCCGATGCAGAACAAGGTGGCCGGAACGGCGAGCGCCATCACGCTGCCCCGGTCGGAGAGAACCTGTTGCGCGAGGCTCAGTTCGTCGTCCGAGAGGGGCTCGCGCCGGCGGACTTTGCGCAACGTCGCCGACAGCGTGCCGATGCCGAGTTCCGACGTGACGTGAGAGTGACCCCTCATCCGCCTCGTGAACCCGAAAGCGACGACGGCGAAAATCCAGATCAGTGCGAAGAAGACGATCGACAGGATGCCGAAGAGGCTTGACGTCGTCATGTCAGACCTCCACTCGCTGCCGTTGAGGTAGCGGCTGCCGCAGGGGCCGCTGCCGGATGAATGTCGGCCACCAGAACCACGGACCGAGGAAGCGCAACAGGCATGGGACGACGAAGGAGCGCACGATCAGCGTGTCGAGCAGCAGACCGATGCACACCGTCGAACCCACCTGGCCGATGGTCCGGAGATCGCTGATCAACATGGCCAACATCGTGAAGGCGAACACCAGGCCCGCGGATGTCACCACCCCGCCGGTGCTGCCGAGTGCGCGGATCAGCCCGGTGTTCAGCCCGGCTCCCGACTCCTCCTTCACCCGGGAGATCAACAGCAAGTTGTAGTCGGAGCCGACCGCGACCAGGATGATGAAGGTCAGCGGCAACACCAGCCAGTGCAAATGTAAGCCGATGATGTGCTGCCACACCAGGATTGACAGCCCGAATGCCCCCGCGTAGGAGAACGCCACCGTGCCGGGAATGACCAGGGCGGCCACCAGGCTGCGGGTCAGATACAACATGATCAGGAAGATCAGGACGAACGCGGCGATCGCCACGATGAGCAGATCCGACGCCGCATAGGCCTTGATGTCCTTGTTGTTGGAGCCGGCGCCACCGATGTAGATCCTGGAACCGGCCAGCGATGTCTCTTTGAGCGCGGCCTTGATCGCGTCGGGGAACTGTTCGACGTGATCGATTCCTTCCGGCCCCATGGCATTGCCCTCGTGGGTGACGATGAACCGGGCAGCCTTGCCATCCGGCGACATCATCAACTGCATGCCGGTCTTGACGTCCTCGTTTTCGAACGCCTCCCGGGGGATGTAGAAGAAGTCGTCGCTGCGGGATTGATCGAAGTCGTTGCCCACGTTGATCAGGTCGTAGTAGGTCTGATCGGTCTGGGTGGTCTGCAGATGGGACGGGCCGTAGTTGTTGGTGATGACGCCCAGCAGCGACCGGCTGTCGGCCATCATCCGCTCCAGCTGCGAGATCATCTGCGGCAGCAGCCGGTCGATGGCCTCGAACGACGTGACGGCATCAGCGATCTGTGCATCGAGGCTGTCGATACCGTCGAGCGAATCGAACAGCGAGCGCATCGCCCAGCACGCCGGGATATCGAAACAGTGGGGTTCCCAATAGAAATAGTTCTTCAGGGGCCGCAGGAAGTCGTCGAGATTGGAGATCCCGGCGTTCATGTCATCAGTGACCTGCTTGAGATTCTCCAGTGTCAGCACCGTCGAATGCAGTTCATCGGCCATCTGCTGGGTCAGCGCGATCACCTTCTGCAGCACCTCGACCGAACGAGCCTGAATCTCGGCCTGCCTGTCGGTGTTCTCGTTCTGCTGCTCGTTGAACGGCAGCTGCTGCCCGCTGCCACTGCCCTGGGTGGTGAACAGGTAGGGAATCGTGGCGTGCTCCAACGGCCGGCCCAGCGGCCTGGTGATGCTCTGCACCATGGCGACACCGGGTAGCCGGATGAGGCTCTTGGCCACCCGGTCCAGCGAGATGAAGTCGGCCGAGTTGCGCATGTCGTGGTCGCTCTCGACCATCAGCATCTCGCTGAACAGCTTGCTCTGCGAGAAGTGCCGATCGGAGGCTTCGAATCCGAGATTGGCTGCACCAGAAGCAGGTTGGTAGGCGCGATCGTCATAGCTGACCCGGAACGTGGGGACGAACACCGCACCGATCATCACGATGGCACTGCTCGCCACGAAGATCGGCTTGGGCCACCGGACAACGCTGGTGGCGATCCGTCGGTACAGATGCCCCTTGGTCACCTTCCTCGGATCGAACAGACCGAAGAGACTGCCGAGCGTGAGGATCGCCGGCGCGAGCGTCAGGGCGGCGGCGATGGTGAACAGCATGCTGATGGCCACCGCCGGCCCCATGGTGTGGAAATAGTCCAGGCGGGCCAGACTCAAGCAGTAACACGCGCCGGCGATCGTCAGACCCGAGCCGATGATGATGGGGGCGACGCTGCGATACGCGGTGTAGAACGCGTCTTCACGGCTCTCGCCGTCCTGCCTGGCTTCCTGGTAGCGCCCCAGCAGGAAAATGCCGTAGTCGGTGCCGGCCCCCAGAGTCAGCGCCACGACAATGTTCACCGCGAACGACGACAACGGGATGATGCCGAAATGCCCCAGCGTCGCGATGACGCCTTTGGCGACAAGCATTTCGATCAAGACACTGACGAGCGGGACCAGCAGGTTGGCCACCGAGCGGTATACCACCAACAGCATCACCACGATGAGGATGATCGTCAGGATCGTGATGTTGTTCAGGCTGGAGTTTGCGATCGTCAGGGTGTCCGCGGCCAGCGGCGCAGCCCCGCTGACGTAGACCGTGAGCCCGGGCGGTGGGGTGTCGTGGGCGATGATGTCCCGCACGGCGTTCACGGACTCGTTCGCCTGGAGCTGGCCGATGTTGCCGGCGAGCCGCAACAGCACGAAAGTCGCCTTGCCGTCCACACTTTGGGCACCGGCAGCGGTGATGGGCTTGCCCCACAGATCCATCACGTATTGCACATGCTCGGGGTCGTGCTTGAGCCGGTTCATCAGATCGTCGTAGTACCGGTGGTCGCCGTCGTCGAGCGGCCGGTCGGCCTCGAACACAAGCATGGTCAGGCTGGTGGAGGTGGACTCCTGGAACTTCTCACCGATCCGCAGCATCGCGACCTGTGACGGCGCATAGCTGGGGATCATCGACCCGGCGAGTTCTTCGGCTACCCGTTCGACCTGTGGGATGAACGTGTTCGTCGTGACCGCCAGAAGCGCCCAGAACACGATGATCGGCACGGCCAGGACGCGCACCGACCGCGCGACGACGGGCCGGCTCGCCCGATGGTTGCTCATGCCGACTTCACCCGGCAGGTGACGTCGGCTTCGGCGTGGGTGGACGATTGTTCGTCTCGCACAACGCCGTTGACCAGCATCCTGCACCCGACCTGGCCCCCGCTGACCTGTGCCGACATGCTGCCGGACACGACTGTCAGCGTGGTTGTCTCGGTGTGCGACCACGGCAGTTCGGTGAGATCGACCTTGTGCGGGTGTCCGTCGATGTCGACATAACTCAAGATTCCGCCGTCGCCGACCGACCCGAACAGCTCATAGGTGAGCTGCTTGGGGGTGAACTGCTCGGGCGCCTGCGCGGCGAGAACCGACGGCACAGGTCCCGGCTCGGACATCTGGTGCACCTTCCAGACCCCGAGCCCTCCCACGCCGACGGCGACGACGGTGACCAGGGGCAGCCATCCGTTCGTCAGGATGGTTTGGCCTCGTGGTCTGCGTCCGGCTCCACTGGCTTCTCGATCGCCACGCCGGCTCGCGGGTTGCTCCCCGATCATGACGGAAATATATATCGCATATAGGAACCAATCCTCAAGATGTCCGCAGCGCTGCGCCACGCATTCACAGCAGGCTGACAGCTGCGTTTCGCCGCGCGAGGATGGCACCACCGGTCAATTCTCGCCCGAATTACTGCGCTATTGGCCAGCGCACCGATGCCCCGCGCGCGCCCGGCACTCATCCGTCGCACCATCTTCCCGATGCCATTGA
This sequence comes from Mycobacterium sp. 48b, assembly GCF_048282725.1. Lineage (NCBI taxonomy): Bacteria > Bacillati > Actinomycetota > Actinomycetes > Mycobacteriales > Mycobacteriaceae > Mycobacterium > Mycobacterium sp. 48b. The sequence continues at coordinate 1,881,163 of NZ_JBLVUL010000001.1, read as the reverse complement.
TCCCCCGCTATTACTTCCTATTAGTGATATAAATGAGCCGTGACCAGCACAGCCACCGACGGCAGCGTGGAAGCGGTTTCGGCGATGCTCGTGGCGAGCGCCGACCTGATGTGGCGCCACCTCGCCGACCGGAAGGGATTGAGCGCCAGCGCGACGCTGGTACTGGTCCGCCTCAACCGGGAGGGCCCGATGCGGGTCACCGCGCTCGCCGAGGCGGAGGGTGCCAGCCAGTCGGGCATGACACAGCTCGTGCAACGCCTGGAAAGCCAAGGGCTGCTGGAGCGTTGCAGCGATCCCGACGACGGCCGGGCATGCCTGGTGAAGGTCAGCGAGGGCGGCCGCCGCCTGTGGGAGGAACGCGCCGTCGTCCGTAAGCAACGCATCGCCACCCTGCTGGCCGGGTTGCCCGAGGAAGACCAGACAACGCTGTGGCTCGCCGCCCAAGTCGCGGCCCGACTGGTCGATCAGATGCGCGAGATCGCCGACACCCCCGACATCAACGACGGCTAGGGTGATCCCCGAGACCTTCACACGTCGACAATCACACCGGCCACCATCGCTGCGAACCCCGGAAAACACGTAGTCCTCGTCGGCACCGGTGCTACGTTGACGCCGATCCCCGAGGAGGCGAATGCCATGGCCATGGACGGCTCGGTCACGGTGCGGATGTCAGCGCCGGCAGACCGCATCTGGGACCTCATCTCCGACGTACGCAATACCGGGAAGTTCTCGCCGGAGGTGATGGAGGCCGAGTGGCTGGGCGGTGCGACCGGACCCGCGCTCGGCGCGCGGTTCCGCGGACACGTCAAGCGCAATGAGATCGGCCCCGTCTATTGGACGACCTGCGAGGTGACCGCCTGCGAACCCGGACGCGAGTTCGGCTTCGCAGTGCTCGTCGGCGACCGGTCGGTCAACAACTGGCACTACCGGTTGGAGCCCGCGGGAGCCGACACCGACGTCACCGAATCCTTCCGGATGACGCCGGGAGCGTTCACCACCGTCTTCTCACTTCTCGGTGGGCAACTGCGTCGTCGTCGCAACGTCCGCGACATGCGCAAGACGCTCGAACGAATCAAGGCCGTCGTGGAGGGTTCGGGGCAATGACAGCCACAGTCCCGGCGCACGCTTCCCACCCGGAACTGTGTCTGAGCTGTGCATCGATGAGAATCCCGCCGGGAAGGCCGGTCCCCATGGCGACACCGCGCGGCATTTAGTTATGCTTATTATTGCGTAGGCATACATATCGGAGCCGGCATCGGCGCCTGAACATCTGGAAATCACGCGGTCGGGAGTGATGTGACCAGGTCACTGGTCGTCATCAAGGAGGTCTGCATGACTGCACTCATCCCCCCACCCGTCGACCTGAGGTCCTTAAAGCCCGCCGAGCCGCTGCCGCGGCGACGCAGGCTCATCCCCCGGTCACGCCGAGGCAAGGTTGCCATCGCCGGCGGGTTGGTCGTGCTACTCGTCGCCGGGTTACTCGGCGCGACCTACACGACCTCGCCGGGAGGCACCCTGTGGGGCGTTCAGAAGGCGATCTTCCCCGAGCACGCGCAAGATGTCGCCTTGACCGCTGTCGTCGACGACTTGAAGCGGGCACAGGACATCCTCGGGAGCGGACAGCAGCCCACACCGGATCAGCTGACCGACGCGCGCACAGCACTCAATCAGGCCAAACAAGGCTTGGACTACGTGTCCCCGTCGTCTCAGCGCACCAGTCTGCAGAACCTCTATCTGCAGCTGACACAACAACTTCTGCAGTACACACCCGATTCGGTGCAACAGCTGGTGGCGTTGCCCGCACCAGCTGCGCCACCCCCGTCGCCTGACGCGACGCTGACGAGCGGGTCTGCGCCGACCTGGGGATACGCGGGCGGGGGTGCCGACGAATTCATCCCACCACCACCCGATGTTCCGGTCGCCCCGGCGGCGGACTGGCCCCAGCCCGCGGATCCTCCATTGACTCCGAACCTCGGGTACCTGGGTTATTACGACCCGTCCTGGGGGCAGCTGTACGGCTACAGCTCCTACGACTGGTACAACTACGACCTCGGCGGCTACAACCGGTACGGGTTCGATTTCCTGGGCTTCGACCGGTGGGGCTACGACCGCTGGGGTTATGACCGGTGGGGCTATGACCGCTGGGGATACAACTGGTCCGGGTACAACTGGGCCGGTTATGACCGCGACGGTTGGGATCGCAACGGCTGCAATGAATGGGGCCAACGCCGCGACCACCCGGGCGACCCACGCAGGCAGGACTGGTACGACCGCCACCACCCGTACAAGCAGTACTACCAGTGGAAGTTCCACATCCACGATCCGGTGTACCGCCGCACGCAGTGGAACAAGGCCCACGGCTTCAACCCGGATCGGTACCAGAACTGGAACCGGGACCGGGATTGGCACAACCCGCGCAACCGCGACTGGGCGCCGCCTGCCATTACGGTGCGTACGAACGTCGACGTCCACCTGTCGTCCCCGGTGGTGAAGCTGAGCGCCTCACTGTCGCAGTTCATCTCCGACGACAAGGCGACGGCTACCTCCGGTCCGCTGATGAAGAGCCTCGCCGACAAATCGACGCGGGACTTCACCAAGGAACTCTCGCCGCGCCAGCTCGGCCTCACCGGGCCGCCGCCGGAGTCGGCACTGCGTAAGCAGCCCGAGAAGGCCGCCACGAAGCGCGAGACGTCAGTCGCACCACCGGCATTGACGGCACCTGTGCCGGCTGATCCGCCGTCGAAGGTGGCACCCGGGTTTACCGCACCCAAACTCGAACCGGCGCCCGCCTACACACCGCCGACGGCCGACAAACCGCGCGACAAGCGCGAGTCTCAGCCGGACAGAGTTCCTCCGGGAACGGACTCGAATCCGTCCTCCGGGGAAACGGTTGTGCCGCCGAGGGCAGGCGACCCAGACCGCGCAGGGACCCCGCCGGTCGAGCGGAGACCGGAGGCTCCAGCCAACCCTGCGGGGCCGTCTCCCCGCGAGGACTCGGCACCCCACTCGGACGACCCTGTTCGTGAGGCGCCCAAGCCGGAACCACCCGCGCAGGAGGCGCCGACCCGCGACGAGCCTTCCCGGCAGCAGACCGCTCCAGAACCACCGGCGCAGAAGCCGGTTCGTGAACAACCGCAGCAGCGGAGCGCACCGCAACCACCGGCTGAGGCACCTGCTCCTGAGGCTCCGGCGCGACAGGCGCCCACTCGGCAGGAGCCGCCTGCTCGGGAGGCACCGGTCCAACGAGCGCCGGTCCGAGAGGCACCGCCCTCACACGAGGCCCCCGCTCGGCAGAAGCCCGAGCGACAGGCACCGCCCGAACACAAGGCTCCACGGTCTGATCAGGGTCCGCGCCAGGCGCCCGAACAGCCAAGGACAAAGGGGCCCAAGTGTTCTTCATTTCCGATGTGTTGACCACCGGCATCCCGTACACGCCGGGCCCACGCATCCCGACGACGGTGGCGACGCCCCGAACACCGATCAGGTACGAGCTGTGACACCCAGTACCGCGTCGGCGATCCTGGCCCGGAAGGTCTCCGGCGAGAACGTCGCAGCGTGGTCGACGATGACCTGTGGACGGTAGTCACCGGGATCGAAGTCACGCATCATCGCGGCCAGGCGGTCGATGACGTCCTGATCGGCGCCCGGCGGCATGTGTTCACCGGTCACGCCGGGCAGCACAGTGTCGAGCGCCCCTCCCGCACCGAGGGCCAGCACCGGTGCGCCACAGGCCATCGCCTCGACCGGGACGATCCCGAAGTCCTCCACACCCGGCATCAACAGTGCCCGGCACCGGCGGTACATATCCTGGAGGACGTCATCGGAGGCGGCGCCCAGAAAGGTGGTCTCCGGCCCGGCGATGGTCTCGAGTTCCTCCCGAAATCGCCCTTCTCCCAAGATGACCAGCCGATTTCCAGAGCGCTGGGCAGCGCGGATGGCGAGGTCCGGCCGCTTGTAGGGCACGAGCCGGCCGGCGAACAGGTAGAAGTCCTCGCGGGGGGTTGACAGCTCTGGGGTGAAGCGGTCGGTGCGTACCGGTGGATGGACGACGCTCGACGGCAGGCCCCACCAGTCCCGGATCCGCGCTGCGACGGCCTGCGAGTTGGCGATCACATGCGACAACCGCGGAGCGGCCCGAAGCTCACCTCGCCGCGCCAGGCCACCGAGGGCCGACAGGGCGAACCGCCCGGCCCGGCTGGCCATTTCGTGATCACGGAACGTCCGGTCCCAGGCCCACCGGGCCGGGCTGTGCACATAGGCGACGACAGGCGCGTCGGTGGCCAGCGCCGCCTGGGTCGCAAAGGCATGATGGCTGACCAGGACGACATCGACGTCATCGCGCAGCGGCAACCCGCGAAAAGCCGGTGGCATCAGGGGAAGCAACGGAGCGTGCGATGCCCGTCCGGTCGCGGAGTAGATCCGGTCCAGCCACGTCCCGGAAATGGATGTGTCGGTGTCGGCCTCGTTCCGGCCTGCCGCGTGCAGCACCTTCTGCCGGCATGCTGGTTCGGTGATCGGCACGAAAACCTTTGCATCGGACCAGGTCTTCATGAACTCGGCGACCACGAGTTCGGAGCCGCCGAACTCGGTGAAGCGCTCGTGGACGATGGCCACGCGCGGTGACGACATGGGTATTTCTCCTAGCATCCAGGGGTCAGGAGGGCCTTCACATAGCCGCCCGTCTGGCGGATGTACATCCACGACCAATAGGCGAGCCCGGGCTTCGTCGGGCTGGCGACCATGGTGATGTCGCCGTCGAAGCACTTGCCGACGATGTAGCGAGCGCGCGAAACATGGGGGGTATAGGTGACGACGATGACGTGCCGCCAGCCGTATTTGGCTGCGTCGGCGCGGATCTCCTGCGCCTCGCCCTCGGTCGTCCACGGGTCGGGGATGAAGCACTTCACGGTGAAGTCGAAGTGTCCCTGGCAGTACTTGTCCATCTTGCGGTCGTCGGCACCGGTCGACCGCGAGATCAACAGGTACGGGGCGTATCCCTGCTTGGCCAGGTCCAACCCGACGTCGAAACGCTCATATGGGGTGCCGCCCAGAACCACGATGGCATCGGCGTGCCGCAACGGGTCGGTTTGCGGATGCTGGTACACCTTCCAGCCGAGGCCGATCAGGCCCGCGAGCATCGCGCAGACAACCACCATCGCCACCCAGGCCCGTCTTCGCCCGCGCGGCTTGTCAACTCTCACTTCAGGTTCAGAGATCATCGATGATCTCCCTTGCCCGGTCCACGTACCGATGCGCTTCCCCGGTCACCCGCCGGTGCCCGGCCGCGGCGATCCGCTTGGCCTGTTCTGGGTCGCGGGCACAGCGCTGCACGATGTCGCGAAGTTCCTCTTCGCCGGAGAAGAGCAGGCATTCGGCGCCTTCGGTGAGCAGCTCGGCGTGTTCGTCGGTACGTTCGCCCACGAAAAGGCCACCGGTCGCGGGTATCTCGAAAGTTCGGCAGGTGTGGGTATCGCGGTTGTCCGAGTTGAGCAGGACCAGGTTCGCGGTGATCGACGACACGGCGGCGGCGAAGTGATCACCGTAGACGGCACCGCCGACGCTGGCACCGGTGGCCCGCAATTCGGGTTTCCGCCGCCAGCCCGGTCCGCGAACCAGCAGATTCCCACCGTGTTCCTTTCCGAGCCGGGTGATGAGCCCGGCCCGGTCGGGGCGCTGGGCTCCGACGAACCCCACGAGGTATTGCCGCGCACCGCGTTTGGCACACGGCCGGTGCCACGCCGGGTCATAGGCACTGCGGACGAACTTCACCCGGCGCGCGCCGCGGGCCTGCAACTCGGGCACGTTGTGCCTTTTGGTGGTGACGACGAGGTCCCACGCGGCCTCGTGGGCCAGATAGTCGGGCGTGGTGTTGTACGGGTTGCCCACGTCGTCGGGGCTGTAGTGCACGCGCACCGGCGCCGGGACACTGAGCAGCCGCTGCTGGTCCAGATGAATCCCCTTGAAGACGAACAACATGTCGGGCTTGAATTCTTGTGCCGCAGCTTCGATCTGCCGGTGCGCATCGGCAAGTGGCCACGGGGCGCGGTTTCCTGCCGCCTTCGAGTAGACCCAGGAGGGTGAGAGCCGGGCAGGCAGGGTGACCGGTGTGGTGTCGATCACCACCACGTCGTGCCCGGCCTGCCGGAATCCGTCGGCCAGTGAGCGCGCGTTGCTGCCCACCCAGTCATCGCCGATGTAGAGGATCTTCATCGCCCGGCGCTCCCTTCTGTTGTCAGGACGGGCCGCTGCTCCCGGCGGACCAGGTGTCTCATCCGCGCCAGATACCAGCAGGCGACGCCGATTTCGGCGCCGATCGTGCCGCCGATGAGGGCCCACACCGAGTGGGTCCAGGAGGCGGTGAGCAACCCGGCGGCCGAGGCCGCGGTGCCCACGATCGATGCGATGAGGATGCCGTGGGTGTCCTGCCGGACAGGCAGCAATGCGGTGCTGATGTACGAACTGACGGTGCTGGCCGGCAGGATGATGAGCTCGGCCCGCAGTAAGCTCACTGCCGGTGCGAATTCGCCGCCGAAGATGACGTGGACGATCGGTCCGGCACAGACCCAGAGAACGGTCGCGGCGAAGGCGGCCACCGCGACACTGGCCCACAGTCCCCGCACACCGTGCCGCCAGAACTGTTCGTGGCCACTGCGGCGTGCCATGCGCGGCAACAGAACCAGACCGATCATGTCGAGCAGCGACTGCATCGCCCGCACCAGCCGGTCGCCCGCCGAGTAGAGGCCAAGAGAGACGGCATCGAGCAGGCCCGAATACACAGCAGGCGCGCCCTGTCCGTAGCCGGTGGTCAGCACCCGCGACGTCACGATGGGCCAGCTTGTCCGCAGGATCTGGGCCGGTGCCCGTGGCCGGATCACCGGGCCGAAATGCCTCTGGCTGTCCCACCAGGTACCGGCGACGGTCAGGACGGATGAGACCAGCAGACACCACATCGCCGTCGTCGCATGACGGGAATGCGGCAGCAGCGCGATCAGGAGCACCAGATAGACGATCCGGCCGCTGCCCTGGTACAGCGCCGAGGCGACGAACCGCCCCTGCCCGATGAGCAACCAGTCGTCGGAGGTGGACCAGAGGCCGCCGGCGAACAGTCCGAGCAGGATCATGTGGACATGCGGCGGCACCCCGGCCAGCCAGCCGGCGGTATATGCCAGACCGAGCACGGTGAGGGTGGTCAGACGCAGCGCCAGGTAGTCCGCGCGGAGCTGCTGGAGCTGCTGCGGCGCATCGCGCAGCTCCGGCACCCGAGCTGCCAGAAAGGGCGTCATGCCGAGATCGACGAGGATGGAACCGAAGAAGTAGGCCGCCATTCCGACGGCCAGCAGTCCCATTCCCGCTGGGCCCAGCACCCGGGCCAGCAGCGGCACCGTGATCAAGGTCGTCAGGTACTGCCCGTACTTGCCGAACACAACCGCACCGAAATCCCTGGCCAGCCGCATCAGCCGCGGGGCCAGGGGGTACTGCTCGACACGTTCTCGAATGGCTCTACGCACAGTGCCGGTTCCTCGCGGGGTTCCTCGCGGCCAGGATCTCCGAGAGGAAGCTCGCCACGGTTCGCGCGGAATCTGCGACGTCGAACTGCTGGGCGCGCACCTGGCCGGCGTCGGCCAGCCGGGTTCGCAACTGCGGATCGGCGATGAGGCGATCCAGAGCCGCGGTCAGGCCGGTGGTGTCGCCTGCGTCGACGAGGAGGCCGTTGATGTCGGGTTCGACGGTCTCGGCCGGGCCACCGGGGCGGGTCGCGATCACCGCGCACCCCGCATGCAGCCCCTCCACGACCACCTGCCCGAAGGGTTCGGCGATCACCGAGCAGTGCACCAGAATGTCTGCGTCGAGCAGAATCTCGGTCGGGTCGTCGACATGCCCGGTGAAGATCACGGGAAGGTCCAGGTCCCTTGCCAGGCCCGCAACTTCCTCCTGGAACGGTTCCTCGCCGAAGAACGTGCCGCCCACCAGGTATACCTGGCGCGGCCGAATCGTCGTCCGCGCCAACGCCCGGAGGAAGACGTCCTGCCCCTTCCAGGGGGTCACCCGCCCGACGAGGGCGATGACGGTGTCCGGGCCGGGTCGCTGAGGCTGCCGCTGCCCGTCCGCCCGCCGGTCGAAATCGAGACCCGGATAGGCGACTACGGCCCGCCGGCGCCAGGTGAGCAGAGTGCCGGCCGTCGACCGGCTGTTGGCGATGTACCCCGTCGTCACCAGCCAACCCAGCATTCTGACCACGAAAGCCAGTGCCCGGCCGAAGTATTCGGTCGTGACCCGATCATGCACCTGCCAGACCAGCGGAATCCGAGCCCTGACGGCGGCGACGGCCGACATGATCAGGGCCTTCGTGCTGCCGGCCACCAGGATGTCCGCGCCGTGGTCACGCGCCATTGCCCCGAGTGACCAGCCGACGCGCACCAACGCCGCGGCCCCGGTGAGGCGCCGCAGCCACCCGGAGTCCCGGATCGTCACACTGCGGCTGTCAAAGTCGTTGGCCAGCACGAAGGTCGGAATCCCGTGCGCCCGCATCCTGTCGGCCATGGGCCCGTCTTCGGTGAAGATGGCCGACGGCTGAACCGCAGGATCACCGCCCGCCGCCGACACCTGTGATGTCCGCAATGCCGTGAGCAGTCGCAACGTCGCCAACTCCGCGCCGGAGGGGGCGGCGGTGTGTGCGACGAAGATCGCCCGGATCGGCTGTCGTTCGGTCATGCGACCAACTCGGAATACAACGAGAGATGACGCTGCGCCGCAGCGGTCCAGGAGAAGGATTCGGCGTGTGAGCGACAGCTCGACGGGCTGGGCAGGGCGCCGTCCAGCGCCGAGACCAGGCGTGCCGCAAGCGCTTCGGAGTTGTCCTTGGGCACGATCAGGGACGGGTCCAGTCCTTGGACCGCGTCGGGAAGGCCCCCGCAATCGGTGACCACGGCCGGTCGGCCCGCTGCCAAAGATTCGAGGGCTATCAGGCCGAAGCCCTCCAGGGTGATCGTCGGTACGACCGTCAGCTCGGCCAGGGAGTACCACCGGGTCAAGGCCGAATCATCGATGCAGCCGAGGAATTGGACGCTGTGGTCCAGGCCGGCAGCCGCCGCCTGCCGGCGAAGCTCGCTCTCGGCAGTACCGGTTCCCACGATGACGAGACGAGCGTCGGGGTGGGCGGCCACGACGGCGGGCCAGGCCTCGATGAGGCGATGGATTCCCATGCGGTGTTCGAGGCGGCGAACACACAGCACCACTCGCCGGCCGTCGGGCGGGTTCACCGCAGCCGACGGATTGAAGCGGTCGAGATCGACGCCCGGCGGGATGACCTCGATCCGGTCCGCGGGGATCCGGTAGTCGTCGACGAGGACATCGCGAAAGTGGCTCGACAACACGACAAATCGTTGCGCTCCCGCATAGCGGATCCGTTCGACCAGGTATTTGGCGCGGGCGCGCAGCTCGGTGGCGCCGGCGAACCTGCTCTCCGCGGCCCACGGGCCGTGGAAATGCACGACCAGGCGATGGCGGCCACCGCCACCGATCGCAGCCGGGCCGTACAGGCAGAAGTGGCGATCGAGGATGCCGGGCTTTTCCAGGCCCGACCGCTCGGTGAACGCGGCGGCCACGCGTGACCACGTCGAACCACCCGCGGCCCCCCAGGAGCCTCCACCGGCCGGGGGATCACCGAAGGCGGCCGCCGAGAGATCGATGCCGTCTCGGACGCGCAGCGCGCCGAACAGATCGGTGAAATACCGGTTCAGCCCACCCGGCAGGGCGGTGAACCACTCCGATCCGGTCATGTGCACTCTGACGGAAACCATTATCTGTGCCTTTGCTGTGTGGTGACCCGACGACAACCCGGCTCGGGCGCTCGAAGCCGGATTCGGACGCCCCGGCCGATCCGGCGACCCATGAGCGGGCCCGGCGACGCGTGTCCGGCCTGCGCGATCAACGGTGACGCGGTGCCGCGGCCGGCCACGGCGCCGCGAACGAGGGTGCCTCGATTGCTGCGACCCTCCGCCCGGAGTCTTGCCAAACGAATAAGTTTCTCCTGAGAAATGGATTTCATCACCGAGATACAAACGTTATATGCGGCACCGAGATGCGCTGTCCGGAACCTCCCAGGTTGGGGGTTTATGCTGCGCGACCCCCTGCCGTCGACCCGATCAGAAACTCACGTTACCTGAAACATCCGCCCGAGAGTTATCGCCCGAAACGCATCCCAGCTCCGCATTCCCGTCCCACGATTCGATACATACCCGATATCCCTCCAGGTCACGCCAAGACATCGACCACACCGAGGGGACGGGTGCGCAGGTGCCCGAACAAGCCCTTTTACCTGCATATATATCGGCAACACCGGGAGCGGATCGACCCATTGAGCGCGAATGCAGGGTTTGCGTCAGGGCACAGCAGATGGCATAACTTGAAGAAGTACCTTGTCCGGGGTCGTTACTTATTGCGTCGGGGCGAACGCCATTGAACGCAGTGACCCATATCACTCGATTTGGTTTATGGCTGCAGCGCAGAACATGACCAGAAAGCGAATTGAACCGGGATTTTTGCAGGTCATCGAGGTAAATCATCCGTTATGGCTACGGACGTATCGAACGGGGTCGAATACACCGATGGTAGTGAGAACTGTCACGAGCGAAGACACCAGCAAAAGAATTCGGCAGGACGCCGGTCCACGCGTGAGCACGTTGGTATCGCTATACCGTCGATGGACGGTGGCGGCTGACCTTGTCATCATCTCGCTGAGCTCGATCGTCGCGCTGCTGGTGGTGCGGCGATGGTTGCCAGACGTACTGAGCCTGAGTGACCGGCATGTGCTGACCTTGGCCTTGATAGCGTTGGCGTGGTTTGCTGCGCTGTCGGTGCGGAACGTGGCGCCCGAGAACGTGCTCCGCACCCACGTCCATGAACTACAGATGGTCGTGGGCGTGACGGTGCCGTTGTTCGGTGTCGTGGCGGTCGCCTACATCGTCCAGCGCTTCATCCCGCACATGCGTGGAGTGTTGTACTTCGACGGAATGGATCTGCGGCATCTCGCCGTCGCCATCCCGTTGGGAGTTGTCGGCACCATCGGTGCTCGCTACTTGCTGCTGCAACGGGTGAAGGGCGCCTCCGGCGGCAGAACGCCGGTGTTGTTGGCCGGCGGGCACGAAGCCGTGCAGGCCATGGCCACTGCGATCCGGTACTACCGACGCGACAAGTTCGAGATCGTCGGCGCCTGCACCGCGGACGCTCCCGGCCACGCCGGGCAGGAAATAGGAGTCGGCGATCAGAAGGTTCCGGTGGTCGGCGACGAGCGATACATCCTCGAGGCAGCACAGAAGACCGGTGCCCAGCTCGTCGCGGCGTCGTCGACCGACCGCCTCGGACCCGAAGAGTTGTGCAATCTGGCAACCGACCTCGAACGTGCCCATGTCGACCTCGCCGTGGCCACGGAGACGCCCGACGCCGCCGATCCTTCCGCGCGCATGCTGATCCTCGAGATCTTGGCTCCGGGCTATCGCCGTGCTCGCTCGATGTCGAAAAGAGTCTTCGACATCGCCTTCGCCGCGGTGGCCATCGCCGCCACCGCACCCGCGATGGCCGTGATCGCCGCGGCCATCAAGCTGACCAGCCCGGGCCCGGTCTTCTACATCTCCGAGCGGATCGGCTTGAACGGCGGGCCTTTCCGGATGGTCAAGTTCCGCAGCATGCGCACCGGAGCCGACCGCGACACTGCCGAGATGATCGCGTCAACAGAAAGCACTCCGGTCTTTTTCAAGGTGAAGTCGGACCCGCGGGTCACCCCGGTCGGGGCGTTCATTCGCAAGTACAGCCTCGATGAACTACCGCAGTTCTTCAACGTGCTGGGCGGCACCATGAGCGTTGTCGGCCCCAGACCACAGGTGCAGCGCGAGGTCGATGCGTACGACGAGACCATGCGGCGCCGGCTGCTGGTGAAGCCCGGCGTCACCGGTCAATGGCAGGTGAGTGGCCGATCGAACTTGTCGCCCGCCGAGTCGATCAGGCATGACGTGTCCTATGTGAACAACTGCTCGATACGACTTGACGTGAGCATCGTCGCCAAGACAGTGCGCGCGGTGGTGCGCGGCGAGGGCGCCTACTGACCGCGGTCGCCCGGGCGAAACGGGATACACGGGTGAACACTGTGAAAGTCGATGCCACAAAGGGACTGATCTCCCGCTGCGACAGATCTCTGCGGTCGCCGGAGTGGCTGGCCTCGATATCGGGCCGACTCTATGTGATCGCAGCGATGCTCACCGGGCTGGCGGTACTGGGCAAGGCACCACTGATCGGTGAGATCGTCCCCGCCCCGGTCGCCGTCATCTATCTGCTCTGCGCTGCCAGCTGTCTGATACCGCTGTTGTACCGGCGGTTCCTCACGGTGTCGCGGTTCTTGGCGGTACCGATCGTCCTGGGGGTGTGGCTGGCTGCGCTCGTCGTGCAATCACGTCTGCTGAGTCATCTCCACAGCCAGGGTCGCGGCACAGATCAGGGTGACTGCATCACGGTGGGTGCGGGACAGCTCTTTCACGGATCGTGGCCGTACGACCGGGATCTGATGTGGAGCCACAACCCGATGAGCTGCGGTCCGGGATGGTTGGTGGCTCACGCGCCATCACTCGTCTTCGGCTACCCCGCCACCATGGCCGCCCTGTTCACCTGTGCCGTCGTGGTGGTTCATCTCGTCCAAGGTTCCGAGACCGCTGCCAAATTTATTGTCCTGCTGGCGATCACCCCCGGCTTCTGGTTGTCGTTCGCCAACGGCAATGACTTCGTGACGTTCGGGGTGCTCCTTGTCGCGGTGTCAGCCCTCGCCACCACGAATCGACCGGTGCAGCGCTGGGTCGCCACGGCTGGCGCTGTCGTACTGGCCCAGTTTCGCCTTCCGTTCGTTCTACTGCCCGCGGCGATACCGCTCGACGGTCCAGGCGCCGGTCAACGAAGCCGTTACTCGCGCCCGGTTGCCGCGATCGCGTGCCTGGTGAGTCTCGGAATCTATGGCGCCTTTCAGTGGTGGAAGCCCGATTTGATGTTGAGTGACGGCCCGTTTCACGTGCTGGAGAAGTCGGTGAACCTCGTCGGATTTCCCGGGAATCGAATCGCCGTGATCGTGGCCTTCATGATCCTGACCGCCGTCGTCGCGGCGATCTCGCTGCGTTTCCACGAGCGCTACTCCGCCCTCGCCTACGTCACGTTGACGCTCGTTCCCCTGTCCCTGGCCGGGCTGGTATCCACGATCCAGGCCCAGCACGGCGTGATCGATGTCCTCGGGCACTGGGAAGGCGTGTCCTGGTTGACCGCGGTCGCAGCGGTCGCCGCCGGCCTCGTCGCCCACGACAACCCCGACTTGCCTGCCCGCGTCAGCCGAATCGGTACTGCGCCGCGGGGTGTTCGGCGGGCAGACGATCTCCACGACCGGTGAGCCTGTTGCGATAGGTTCCGAGGGGGTAGCCCTGCTTGCAGACACCACGGCTACGCAACTCGGGGATGACGTGTTCGGTGAAATCCGTATACGTTCCGGGGGTGGTCGCAGCGATGAGGTTGAAACCGTCCAAATCTGTTGCATCAACCCAGGACTGGAGTTCGTCGGCAACCGTGGCCGGTGAACCGATGATGACCTCGGCACCCAATCCGATCGACGCGGTGACCGACAGATCGCGGATGGTCCACTCCGAACCGTCCGGTTTCTGCCGGATGAAGAATTCGATCGGGAGCTCGATCTTGCCGCGCAGTTCCTCCACGGGCATGTCCCAGTCGAACTGGGTGAGGTCCAGCGCCATCACGGTGGATACGAAGAACCGGCCACCCTCCTCGTCGGCGTAACGGGTGTATTCCTGGTACTTCTGCTGGGCGAGTTCGTCGGTGGCGGCGGCGATGACGAGTACCGCGGCGAAGCACTTCACACTCCGGGGGTCGCGCCCGAACTCCGCCGCCTTCTGCCGAATATTGGCTATACGTGCATGGCCACGACTTCGCGCGGGAGACTGCCGATGAGGATCGCTTCGGCGTGCTTGGAGGCGAACTCGCGTCCGTGTTCGGAGACGCCCGCCTGGAACAGCACGGGCGTACGTTGCGGTGACGGGGCGCATTGGTGCAGGCATTGGAGCTGGTAATGCGGGCCGTCGTGACTGATGTCGACAATCCGGTCCGTGCGGGTGTGGACGCCAGAGCCGTGGTCGCGGACCACCGCGTCGTCGGCCCAGGACCCCTCCCACAGCCGGTAACACACTTCGGCGTACTCGTCGGCATGGTGATATCGGTCGGCGCTGCCTGCCTCCCCCGCGACGCCCTTGTCCTCGGTGAAGAAGGCTGAACTGGTGACGATGTTCCAGCCGATCCGACCTTTGGTGAGGTGGTCGAGGGTGGACATGCGCCGGGCGAACAGGAATGGATGCTCGTAACCGACGTTGCCGGTCACCACGAAGCCGAGATTGTCGGTTACCGCAGCCATTGCCGAGACGGCCGCAAACGGGTCGCCCGCCGGGACGCCCACACCACTGCGCAGCCCTGCTTCCCTTCCCTCCAGATTTGGCGCTGCCAGCACGTCGGCAAGGAACAGGCTGTCAATGCCGCCTTGCTCAAGGACTTTGGCGAGCTCAACCCAGTAGGAGATGTCAGTACAGTTGGCGGACTGGTCTTCTGGATGTCGCCACAATCCCGGTGCGTAGTTCGCGACGCCGAAGCTGCTGAATGCATTGAACAGAATTTCCCTGGCCATACGACCATCCCCTATGTGTCGTCTCCGCTGCCTCCTCCGCGGGCAGCGCTCGGTACCACATATCGCAATTTAGGTCAGGAGCAAGAGAATTGGGGTTCCCCCTCGTGGCCATCCAGGGGAAGGGGGCACGCAAGCCGCCAATTCTGGGCAGGTCACAGGCGCTATCGAGGGTCGAAAAACGGTAAGCGTCAACGCTGGATTCAGCCTTTTGTAGCAATACTTTACGTTCAACTCGACGCTGACGTAGACCACTTCGCAAGCGATTCCGTGGCTACACTCCCGTCGGTATGGTGACCCTCAAGAACAAATTGAATTTGGGAGCGTCTCGAGACTGGGGAATTCGGAAGCGGATCGAGCAGATCCCCGTGCGCGTTCAGCGGTTCACGTTCCCGTACATGAGCAAGAAGCTCAAAGACGATGATCTGGTGTTCATCAACTACGGATACGAGGAAGATCCGCCCCTGAATCTGCCACTCTCGGAGGCAGACGAAGCAAATCGGTATTTCATCAACCTCTACCACATCACGGCTGCTCAGAGCGATATCGGCGATCAGCGGGTACTGGAAGTGGGTTGCGGCCACGGCGGCGGAGCGTCGTACCTCACGCGCACCTTCAAACCCGCCTCCTACACCGGGCTCGACCTGAATTCTGTCGGGATCGACTACTGCCGAACCAAACATGATGTGCCGGGCTTGGACTTCACGGCGGGTGATGCCGAGGATCTTCCCTTCGCTGACGGGTCATTTGACGTCTTGATAAACGTCGAGTCTGGTTGCCTTTACCCTCGATTCCCGCGCTTTCTCGCTGAGGTGAATCGGGTTCTGCGTCCTGGTGGACATTTCCTCTATGCCGACCATCGGCCTTCTCACCGGATCGCCACCTGGGAAGAAGATTTGGCGAATGCGCCGCTGCAGCTGGTTTCGCAGCGGGTGATCAGCGCCGAGGTCGCCCGGGGCATCGAGATGAACATGGACTGGGCCCGCTACGCCGCCGAGCGCACCGCACCACGATTCCTGCGACAGATCGTCCTCCGTGGCCACACTGAGGTGGCGACGCGACTTCAGCGGGGCACCTCGGAAATCGGAGTTGAGGGTTCGCCAGATCAGCGCACCGGATCCTGGGATCAATTTCGGGTGTACCACTTCACCACAGCCGAATGAGCGGACTTGCCGCTTGAGCCAATGCAGTTGGCCTGCATTGGAATCGCTCTCGTGATCAGGTTATCGCTGTAGCGGAACAGTGTGCAGATCGACGCCGGCTATCAAATGCCCGTCGATTTCAACTGCGACAGAATCGGCTGCGACACGTGTTCTTGCGCAAGCTGACGAAGCGCCGAGAGCATCGCGTCACCCAATGTGGTTGCGATGATCATCGTTTCGGTCATCGAGGACATCGAGCCCTTGGCGGATACGAGGCTCGTGTCGATCGCGGCAATCACTTCGGTCGCGGCCGCGTAGTCGTCAAGGGCGGAGACGACGTCGTCGTGGCCGAGTTCGCGCAGTCTGGCGCAGGTGTCGACCAGGGCACGGTGCGCGGGGCTGCGATCGTCGACCGCCCAACCACGGCGCGCCAGTACTGCATCAACGACGCCGCGCGCAGCATCGTCCGCAGGCCCGTCAGGGCGCCCCTTGCTTCGATTGGCCAGGGCCTGTTGAACCTCGCCCAACGATTTCCAAGCACTCTGGCCGGGGGTGTCCAGGACTGCCAACAGATCTGCGGTGGCGCTCACCGACATGCCGCCGTTGTCGATGAGCGCTCTGATCAAACGCAGCCGGTTGGCGTGATCGGCGCTGTAGTCGACCTGATTCGGATGAGTGTGGGTGCCCGATGGCAACAGCCCTTCGCGCAGGTAGTACTTGATCGTCGCGATGGGCACCCCGGTGCACTGACTGAGTTCAGCGATGCGCATTCGTCCTCCGATCCATGCGACCACCTTGACGATGGATACCACCACTATCCATAATAGCTATGGATAGTGGCACTATCCGCTACGGCTTCATGAGCGTCGACCACGGGGAGGTTGCCAGTGAGCACCGAACAAATATCGGACGGGACCACAGCTTCGTCCGTCACGAACCGGGTACGTAAGCAGGACGCCGCGCAGCTGGTAGCAATGGCCGGATTCGTTGGCGCCGCAGTATCTTTCGCAAGACGTCGCATCGCAGTAGGCCTACTCCTGGCGGGAGCGTCTGTAGCGGCAGGACTGAGCGCGCGCAGTTGGAGTCGGAGGTCGCCGGCTCCGATACCGGCGTGGCGCCGCTGGGAACTGGCAATGCCACGCCCTGCAGGCCCGCTGCGACGAGCACTGCGCCCTCGTGACGGCGACGTGATCCTTGAGATTGGGCCGGGGCTGGGACAACAGGCGGTACAGATCGCTCGGTGGATAGGCCCCAACGGCCGGATGCACGTACTCGACGTGCAGCAAGAGATGCTGAACGCCACATCAGCCCGGGCGAATCGCCGAGACGTCACGATCGTGCCTCGCCGAGCCGACGGTTCGGAGCGGTTGCCGTACAGCGACTCCCATTTCGACGCGGCCTACTTGTCGAGCGTCCTCGGCGAGACTCCCGAACCCGGGGCAATGATGGCGGAGCTGTATCGGGTGCTGTCCCGCAATGGCCGGTTGGTGATCGCCGAGGTCGCAATCGACCCCGATTTCGTGTCGTTTCGCCAGTTGCACAAGCTGGCCGAAGAGGCCGGATTCGGCACGGCCCACCGATACGGGCCACAATTCGCCTACCACGCCGTGTTTGAGAAGCAGTAGCGAGGAATACTCGCGCCGGCCGGCGCTCAGGAAACAGACGGCGTATCGGCCGGACTGCCTTGAGCGCCGTAGCTGATACATCGCGCACGCGCGGCGCTCAGGCTCCGACAGCCGTCAACCATTCGCTGTAGAAGAGCGCGACTCCGAGGCCGCAGGCAATTGCCCCAACCAGCCAAAATCGTATGGTCAGTGCGCTTTCCGGCCAGTCCATCAGCTCGAAGTGGTGGTGTAGCGGAGTCAATCGAAAGACCCGTCGTCCGGTGGTGCGGAACGCTACGACTTGGATGACGACGGAGGTCACCTCGGCCACAAACAGGGCACCGAGGATGACGGCCAGGAGTTCGGTGCGGCTGACCACCGATAAGCCGGCAATGATGCCGCCCAATGCGAGCGAACCCGTGTCGCCCATGATGATCTTGGCGGGTGCGGCATTCCACCATAGGAATCCGATACAGGCGCCGGCGGTGGCAGCGGCGACGAGGGCCAGATCGAGAGGGTCGCGGACGTGGTAGCAACCGTCCTCCTGCGCGAGGGCGCATGCGTTTCGGAACTGCCAGAAGGTGATGAGGACGTAGGCGGCACTCACCATCGCCATGGTCCCCGCGGCGAGCCCGTCGAGTCCGTCGGTGAGGTTGACGGCATTCGACCACGCCGAGACCACGATGATGCAGAACAGGACGAACACCACGGCCGGTAGCGCAAACGAGGCGATTTCACGGACGTAGGACAGTCGGGTGCTTGCCGGTGTGAGACCGTCGGCGTTACGGAACTGCAGCGCGAGCACAGCAAAAAGGACTGCCGCGACCAATTGCCCAGCAGACTTGGCTCTCTTGTTCAGGCCGAGATTGCGTGCGCGCCGCAACTTGATGAAGTCGTCTGTGAAGCCGACCGCGCCAGTGCGGTGGCCAGTCCGAGAACCAGCAGACCAGATGCTGACGGGCCGCCTCCCCCGAGTGCGAGGCCAATGAGGTTGGTGCTCAAATAGCTTGCCCAGATCGCGGTGAGGATGGCCAGACCGCCCATTGTCGGGGTGCCACGTTTGCGTTGGTGGGTCTGTGGGGCGTCGTCGCGGATTTCCTGACCGAACCCCAACCGGGTGAACATTCGGATCAGCACGGGGGTCAAAAGAAGCGCGACCACCACGGCGATGCCCGCGGCGAACAGTATCTGGCTCAACGGCGACGCCGGCCGCTACCGCGTGATCCGGTCGACAACTGCACCCGATGGAAACCCAATCCCCCCACCGGGCCAGTATGGCCGATCCGCCGTTACGCGAGCGCAGGGCCAATCTCCTCGTGGCTTCGGGCCGCCATCAACACCACCGCGCTACAGCCCCCGATGCCGCTGATCGGCGCTTCGCCAACTACGATGAGTCGTCCCTTAGCCTCGATCCACTGATGAATTGGGGTAGGTGTGCCTCGCTGGGCTGTTGAGGGCTGGTCCTGGTCGCGGGCAGGGGGTATCTGCTGGTCTGTCCAGCTGTTCCTGTGCGCTCCGGTCGGGCCTTTCGGCATATGGTCAGGTGGTGGCGATTTCTGGTGGGCTGTAGCCGATGGTGTTGCGCCACAACGTGAGCCAGTGCTCTGTCCAGGGCCAGTGCGCTGGTAGGTGCAGGATAGGTTGGCGTTGCGGACGGGCCAGGCGGGCCGGGATAGTGATTATCTTGCGGCGCAGTGTCGCCCCGCGGGCGACCGCGTGGGCACCTCCGGCCAGGACGCCGACGGCGCGCAGCAGGTTGTGGGCGATCGCGGCGCACAGGATCCAGGCCGAGTTCGCGCCGAACCGCCCCGAGGGCATGTGCGCCAAAGGTCCGTCGATGAGGTCGGCGAACACGGTTTCGATGATGGCGTGGCGGCGATGAGTGATGTCAGCGGCGTCGACGGGTTCGTCGGAATTGGTGAAGAACGGGTGGTACCGCCACACCGGAAACAGCGCATCGAGGAACCGCGCGTCTTTGACCCGGCGCACGACCAACCGGGCGGTCACCGGAGTCTTGGTGGAACCGAAGGCTGTGTAGGTGGTTTCGGCGACTTCGGCATCGGAGATCCAGGCGCCGGTGTCGGGGTCACGCACAGCACCGGGATAGTTCACCGGGGTCCACGCGGTCTCGGGAATTGCGTCAATGGCGGCGGCAACTGCTGCGGTCTTGGTCAGCACCAGCGAGAACCGGACACCTGCTCGGTGGCAGGCGGTGACCACGGTGCTATTGCCGTAGGCCGAATCGCCACGCACCAGGATCTGCCCGGTGACCCCGGCAGCACGGGCGGTAGCGGCCGCTTGAGCGATCATGCGGGCTGCGCCCTTGCCGGAGTTGGCCTTGCCCGCCCGCAACCTCGCCCCGGCGATCACCGGCGCACCGTGGTCGGTGCTGATCGTGGTGATCAACGGTGAGAGGCCTTTGCGCAGGATCTGCCTGCCGGCGATCTTGGTGTGTCCGTAGCTGGCGCCCTGCTTGGCGTGCCCGTAGACCGGGCGTAGTAGTGAGTCGATGTCGATGAACGCCCGTCCGTCGGCGCCGGGCAACAGATCGACACGCCCGCACAGCGCGGCCAGGTGTTCGCGCAGGACAGATTCGAGCTGGCGGGCATGCCCGAAGGTGAACTCCCGCAATAAGGTTCCGATCGTCGACGGGGCGTACACACCACCGAAGAGGGTCTTCATCCCACCCGAGCGCACAACGTCTAGGTCATCAATGCTGTCCGCGCCGGCGCACATCCCGGCGATCAGCGTGGTCAGCTTCGGTGACGGATGGGCCGCGGCCGAACGGATCCGCTCACAGGTGAACCGGATCTTGTCGGCCAATAGCTGCGACAGACCGGTCTGGTCGGCCAGGGTCATCACCGGCACCAGCCCGGCGCACGACACGAGATGTGCATCATCGAAGACCGCCGACGACACGGCGAACCTATGGGACACTTGCACCGGAAGCGCCTTTCTGAACGTGGGCTGATCGAAGTGTGGTAACTCCAATCATCCCAGCTCAAAGGGCACTTTCCTTACATCAACACCCTCCGAACAGGCGATTCATCGGTGGATCGAGGGTTAGCCGCCCCGGACTTGACCCGAGACGACCTGATGTGAATTGTGTTGTCCAACAACCGTGTCAGGCCAGCTTGCTCGGCCAGGGCCATCACCGGGACCAGCCCGGCGCACGACACGAGGTTGTCCTCGTCGAACACCGCGGAGTCGGGACCGAACGTGTGGGACACTCGCACTGGAAGTGCCTTTCTTGTGCTGGTCGGATTGTTGCGTAGAGAACACCAATCTTTCCAGCTCAGAGGGCACTTTCCTCATTCCGACACCCCAACAACCAGCCCATTCATCGGTGGATCAAGGCTTAGGGTTGTAGAACACCTATTTCGATAGGTCCCGAGCCCCCGGGGACCTGACGAAAACGATTAGGTGCCTGGTCTGCGGTGGTGCGCTAGGACGGTTGAGAACGTGGTCCGGTGGATTTGGGAACGCGTCGACGTGCGGGATCATGGGCCACGCCGTTATGGGAACCGATCTGTGATGACCGCCTCCACGATCTGAAACGTGTGGGCTTCAGGCGCTGGTTTTAGAATTGGCTGCTTGTGCGCCCGCCGCCGTGGCCGCCGAGGTCATCGATGTCGTGTTGCCACGCGGTGGCGCGGATGCTGTCAAGCACAAACCGAGTGAAGGCGAACAGGGTGGGCCGCTGCGGCAGCCACGCTCGACCAGATTCCGACTGCGGCGAGCACCGCGTCGGTTTCGGCATTAGAAATCGGTGTCGGGCTTGTCGACCTGATGGACCGTCGTTGTCCACCCAGAGGTCGATTCGGTCGCCAGTCTTGACCGTCGCGCGGTGACTGCGCGCGTGTATTCGCGGCCGCCGACAAACCATCACGCATCCACGGTGATCGTCTTCCTTGTCGACGGTGGCTGGTCCGCGGCGCGGTCGTTGATCACGGTCGCGGTGACGGTATGCCGAGTCTGGGCATGCTCGGTGTAGCAGTCGCTCATGGACTCGTGCACCGCGGTGCCGATGGCAGCGGCGGCCGGGGCGGCCGGAATCGATACCACCACGGCGAGCACCAATATCACTGACTCGACGCGATCACTGGTGCGCACCAACGGATTACGGCCCAAAACCCGCACAATCCGCCATCGCGGTCGGCGCAGAGTGTGTGTGTGTCCATGACGACTCCTTGAGCCAACCTGCTGGATGTTGACCCGTTGATCATCACCGCG
Source organism: Mycobacterium sp. 48b (assembly GCF_048282725.1). Taxonomy (NCBI): domain Bacteria; kingdom Bacillati; phylum Actinomycetota; class Actinomycetes; order Mycobacteriales; family Mycobacteriaceae; genus Mycobacterium; species Mycobacterium sp. 48b. The sequence continues at coordinate 1,859,471 of NZ_JBLVUL010000001.1, read as the reverse complement.
GCGGGCTGGTGCCTCTAGGGTCGGACGGCCTATGCACCAATGGCAGTGGTCATCGGTCACCGCTCACTGTTGGACCGGCGACCCTGGGGTCAAAGGACCACAGGCAGGGGCGAAGGGGCTCAGTCCAATGGTGGCCACCGCTACCTACCGTCTTGATCTGTCTTGACACCGCACGTTGCTTCGGGCCGGGGAGGACACGATGAGTGGGCGCCAACAGGCATCGACGCCGGTTGTTGTCGGCGGCTCACGTGCGGCACTTCGGGCGGCCGCATGGGCGCTCGACGAAGCCCTCGGCCGCAAGGCCATCGGGCCGCCGGGGACCCGCCTTGGCCAGAGGTCGCAAGGCCGGTCCGGCGGTGCGATCGATCACGAACGGCAGCCCGAAGAGACTCTCGGCGCCTGGATGCAGCGCTATCCGGATGTTCACGTGTACTTGGTCGCCGCGAGCAGGGTGCCGCCCAGTTTCTGGCCGACAACGATCAGTCCGTTCGGCCACCCCCGGAGTTCTCCCCATAACCCCCACCTTTTATGTCTACGCCACTGTCGGGCAGGGCTACCGCCGGTTCCGCAGAACCTCTGACGACGAGGCGCTCGCGATGCTCGACCGCGCCCGCGACCGTTTTGTGGAATCCGCTGTGAGCACCGCCGCTGACCCGGTGACGGTGGCCGGACACCTGACCATCCCCAACATCCAACGGGCATCGTGGTGTTCGCGCACGGCTGCGGAAGCAGCCGCCACCGCCCGCGCAACCGATATGTCGCCGACGTTTTGAACCGGGCGGGCCGAGCAACGGAAGATCAGCCTACGCCGGGAGCTCGGTGAATAATTCGGACAGCTCGGGCAAGCGCATCGCGCCTTCTTGCTCGATCCGGAATCGGTACGGGGCTTCCTCGATAATCTTGATGCGCTTGGCCTCACTCACACATCCAGCGTCACCAGGCTTCACCAGCCGTCCCGACCCTGTGACATTCGAATCGCGTTCAGGGACACAGTCTTTGGCACCGCGCCGACCTGGGGCAGCGTGGTCGCGTCGACCATCGCGAACGTGACCTCGACGCCGCCGTCCAGATCGTGCAGGTCGATGTCGACCGGCACTTCACCCTCGGTGAGTCGCCGTGCTCGAGGAGGTTATCTACCTCTTGGACCGACAGCCTGCTGCTGATGCGGCTTGAGGATGAGATGGAAGATGGCCGCTACGTGGCGCGCGCTGAAATCCCTGGCATCGATCCAGGCAAAGACGTCGACATCACGGTGCGTGACGGCCGCCCGACAATCAAGGCTGAACGGACCGAAAACGAGGAAGCCAAGGGCCGGTCGGAGTTCCGTTATGGCTCATTCGTCCGCTCGGTGATGTTGCCGGCAGGCGCCAATGAAGAAGACATCAAAGCCACCTACGACAAGGGCATCCTGACGGTCTCGGTGGCCGTACCTGCACTGGCGGCGCCGGCTGACAAGCACGTCACGGTGCAGGCGGCCAGCTGATCCGACCAACCCGCCGTTCCCTGAGCGATGCCTGGGACCGGCCTCGGCGGTGATGCGCCATCGCATCCGGAGTTGTGGGCCTTTGAAATAGTGAATTTCTGTTGCAGCCCAACGTGATTCGATTCGAGCAGAGATTGCGTCGACTAGCTTGGCTGACATCAGCCGGCACTGAACTTGTGCTCGGCGTCCTAGGGGATCCCGCACGCGGATTGTCCGTGATCGCGTCTGGGGACCCCACCGTGATACCGGGAGTGCTGTCGTGGCAGATCGTGCTGCCACCGCATCAGCGCTGGCAGACCTGAGATCGTCGAAACCGCCGGGTCTACCCGCAGACTCGAAGCGTGGCGTGACACCGCAACAGACGTGACAGCCGGTGATCCGGTGCTCGCCCAGGTGTTGCGCCGAACCGAGAGCGATCTGGGGGCGTTGCTGATCCGCGACGAAAACGCCGGCGCCGGGCCGTTCGTCGCGGCCGGGGCGCCCTGGTTTATGACGTTGTTCGGCCGCGACAGCCTGCTGACCGCGTGGATGGCGCTGCCGCTTGATGTTGGCCTGTCGATCGGCACGCTGCAGCGGCTCGCCCGGCTGCAGGGCCGGCCCATCGATCCCATGACCGAGGAGCAACCCGGTCGGATCTTGCACGAGCTGCGCCGCGGTTCGGGCAGCGGTGACTCCCTCGGTGGCGTCGCCTGCTACGGCTCGGTCGACGCCACCCCGCTCTCTGTGATGCTGTTGGCCGAGTCCTGGCGGTGGGGAGCCGACGGGGGTTCGGCGCGGTCGTTGCTTCCCGCGGCCGACGCCGCACTGGCCTGGGCCGACGAGTACGGCGACCGCGACGGCGATTGCTTCATCGAATACCAGAGGGCCACCACCTGCGGTCCGATCCATCAGGGCTGGAAGGACAGCTTCGACGCGATCAACGACGCCGAGGGGCGCTTGGCCGAGCCGACCATCGCGCTGTGCGACGTGCAGGGCTATCTGTGTGCCGCGCTGCTCGGGCGTGCCGAGCTGGCCGAGGCGTTCGGCGATCCGGCGGCGGCCACCCGCCTGCGGGATCGGGCCGACACCCTGCGCGGGAAGTTTTTAAAAGCGTTTTGGCTTCCCGAAAGGGTTGGTACGCCATCGCTTTGGATGGCAGCAAACGTCGCGTCGACGCGCTGTCCAGCAACGTCGCCCACTGCTTGTGGACCGGGATCGCCACCGACGAGCACGCGGCCGACATCGTTGAGCGGGCTATCGCATGAGGAGATGGATTCCGGGGTCGGGTAGAGCACGCTAGCGACGACGATGGGCGCCTACAACCCGACGAGCTACCACGACGGATCGGCGTGGCCGCACGACACCGCCATCGCGGTGGCCGGCCTGATGCGATGCCGCCACGTGCCGGGCGCCGTGGCACTCGCCGAGCGGCTAGCGAACGGTCTGCTCGATGGGGCAGACGCCTTCGATGGGCGATTGCCCGAGTTGTTCTGCGGCTTCCCCCGATCGCGGTTCAGCCGGCCGGTGTTTCACCTTAGAGGTCCTGAGCGCATTTCTGGAACGCGGCGACCTGGCGGGCCTGATCCGGCGCTCGCTCGCGCACTTCGGCCAGCTGTTCATTGGGCGCGACGGCTACGCGACGGTGGCGCCGGAAAAAGCGGCGTCGTCCACTGCCTACAGCGCCTTCCTGGTCCTTGCCCTGGCGCGTTCGGAGCTTCCCGACGAAGTTGAGCGGCTCACACGGCTCGCCGACGGCATCGTCGGGCAGCAGAGACAGGACGGGTCGCACAAGGTCTTCTTCGACGATGCGCCGGACAGTGGCGAGGAACTCTATCCCGCCGAGGCCATGCTCGCTTCTCGAAGCCCACCGCCTGACCGGCGATACGCGCTACCTCGACAGCGCCGAACGCGGCTTCTCGCACTACAAGCGCGACTACTACGACCGCGGGCGCCTCGACCCCCACCTCCTCGTCTTCTTCGCGAACTGGCAGTCACAAGCGGGCCGGCCGGTCCTTCGGCGTACGTGGTCCGTCTCGACGGCTACCTCGGTCTTGCCGGCCCTGGCGTCGACCCGGACCAACTCGTGGCACACTTGGGTGCGACTTTCGCGCGGCCCGAGGGAGGTGTCGGCGGATCGTCTTCCACTGCGGGAAAGAACTTGTCACTGAAGATTGTCTCTTCCGGAGTGCCTTTTGCTTCGAGCAATGCGATGACGGCGTCGCACATCTCGGGCTTGCCGCAGACGTAGGCGTCATATGGGGCGCCGTCACCGATCCGACGCTGGACTCCGGTGGTTACTCGTGAGGGTTCACCGGGCCAGCCACATTCCGGCGAGGGTTTCGACAGTACCGGGCAATACGTCAGGTCGAGCAACCCGCAAAGCTCACCCATGCGGTCCTCGCATGGAAGCTCGGCGCCTACCCGAGCCCCATAGAAGAAAGTGAACTTGCGTTCGTCCCCGCACAGGGCCGCGTGCTCCAGGATTGACAGGATCGGCGAGATGCCGGAGCCGGTTGCCACCAGCAGAACGGGGCGGTCTCCCTCCCGCAGGTAACCGCCACCGAATGGACCCCGAACCCGCAGTCGAGTGCCCACCTTGAGCACGTCGAGCTGGCCCGAGAACGCGCCACCGTCGATTACCTTGATGACGAACTCGAGCTCCTCCATAGCAACGGGGGCGCACGCCAGGGAGTAGGACCGCCACTGACCCACTGCGCCCGGCACCGCGATCTCCATGAACTGGCCCGCATAAAAGGCGACCGGCTGCTCGGTGTGGATCCGCAGCCGACGCAGCGACGGTGTCAATTTGTCGATCCCGCTCACTTGCCCGTCGAACTCCCCCGGCGTGATCAGCGACCGTTGCCGCTGGTCGAATACACGGTCGTCCTGGATCTCTAGGTCGTCGAGAGCAGTAGCGCAGCACAGCAACACCCAGCCCTCATCTCGCTCCGCGTTGGACAGCGAGTACGGCGAGGCGTTGCCGTAGTCCACCTCACCGTCCGTCACCAGGTATTTACAGCTCGAACAATTCCCGTGCCGACATCCGTACTTCAGCGAGACCCCGCTGCGCAGTGCGGCGTCCAGAACCGGCTCACCGGGCTTTATCGAGAACTCTGTGCCACCGGGTTCGACCCGGGCCGAGTACACCGCCACCACCTCGTGGTCAGCTCGCCGCAGCAGGCACGGGGTCGTTGAGTTCCAGCATCTCGGAGGTGACCCGGAAGCTGTTGTCGTCTGTCTCTGCCCGGCCGACGAAAGTGGTCATCACTACCAGCCATTGGCCGATGGTGATGTCCTTGCCGCCCATCTCCTGCGACACGCGGGCCATGTCGACGCGGATCTCACTAGGGTGTTCCAGGTACCAGTAGGGCCCCCGATCGACGATCTTGACATCGGGCTGGTCAACCTGCAGCACGTCGATGGTGGCGTCGGCCTCCTCGCTCTTCATCAGCACCATCGCCACCTTGCTGTCTGCGGATATGGCCGGTGTGCTCATGCGGCTGTCCCCACTTTCAGATCCAGTCCCGCGACCAGCTCCTCCTGGTTCTGCCGGGCGACCGCGAACACCTCGTCGAACCGTGCGACCTGCAGCGGCGGCACGTCGTAGACGTCGGCCATCGCCTTCGCGGCCTCGAGAACCTTGGGCGTCCAGGAATCCAGCCAGGCGCTCATGGTCGCCGCATTCTTCTGACATTCCGGCACCGTCGGGTCGGTGACCATGCGGACGAACTCCTGAGTCCAGGCGAGGTTGCGGCGCCGGTCCCGGTCGGTGGTGCCCACTAGGTGGGGTGTCACCGGGTCGCCGTGGAAGGGGCCGAACCGGCGCACCAGTTGGCTGACCGCCAGCTCGGTGAGGATCGGGTCGAACACCAGGTTTGTCACCACGGCCAGCTCCGCCCAGTCGTTGCCCGCCAGGAGCTCCTCGACCAGCCGACGAGTCGGTTGATACCGCTGGTCCTCCAGCCACACCGCCTTCGCGCCGTCGTCGGCGAAGCCGTCGACGTGGTCTTCAAGCTCGAGCAGATGCAGCACAATGTCCTGTGCGTGCCGCATCCGGTCGAACGCCTCGAAGCAGAAAACATTGCCGAGCGTGTCCGACAGCGCCTCGCGCTGTGCCACGGCGAACGCCCGGAACAACCCGTACTCCGCGTACGCCCAGGCCCGGTAGTGCCGGCCAAGGATCTCCCGGGTCCACACCGGATCAAACTCGTTGAACACCCCGTTGGCCGCCGCGTCTTCTGCCGAACGCGCGATCGCGCGCTCCTGTTCGGCCTGCATGCGTACGTAGGTGCGCTGCCAGTGCGACGCGGGGTCGCGGAACAGGAACCAGTTCGGGTGGACCAGCGCGGTCGATTCCCGGATCCAGGGCGTTCGCCCGTTGACGTCGCGTAGGAGCCAGCCCTGCTGGTCGAACCCGTCCACGTCGGGCTGGGCGCAGCAGGTGACCGCCTCGTACTCGGACAGCCTACGGCGGCGGGACGGGATGTAGGTGAAGTCACGGGTCGGCTTGCCCGCACACTCGACGGCGCCGGGAAACATCGCGGTCATGCGCCCGCCCCGTTCCCGGAAGCGCCGGCAGCGGCGAGTTGCGCAGTGATCGCCGGCATCGGGTCTCTGATCTCCATACCCCAGGCGCGGACGTCGTCGATGGTCCACATGCGTTCGGTGTCCAGCGAGGGCTGCGCGATCAGGGTCGTGCCGTCGGAGCGCAAGAAGCCGTTTTGCACGATGAAGTCCGCCAGCCCCATCCCGTCGTGGTGCTGCCAGAAGTTTCGGCTCTGCGCGTAGCGGATGGGCTCCTGAAAGAACAGCTTCTCGCACATCGGCCCGCAGAACGGCACCGTGCGGCCACCGTATTCACCGAACCGCACCTCGCTGCAGTCCAGCCGCGGGAAGATGCATGGCATCTGACAGACCTGGCACAGTGGCGGCAGCGCCTCAAACGCCGCCATCGGGTTCACACCGTCCTCGGCCTTGGTGATTTGGCGGAAGTTCTCCCAGAAGGGACCGTAGTGCTCATACCAGCCCGGGTATTTGTTCTCGAACCATTCGAAGTCGGACTCCGTTAGCGGATCCCAGCGCCAGAAATGCAGCGGCCAAGACGCGGCGGCCAGCATCGCGGCGGTGTGGTGCTTCCAGCGCATCTGTTCCTTCGCGACGTGGAAGCATTCGGGCACGGTCAGGCCGTAGGGCTCCATCTTGGAGATGTATGAGCCGACCCAGTCCTCCTCGATCCACTCGGTCCACTTCTCCAGGTAGGAGTGCCCGCGGTCCTTCTGGAAGTAGTCGTACACGGCTCCCAGGAAGGGGTCCAGGAAGGAGTGCTGGCGCCAGAACGCGCGGTCGAAGTCGGTTTGCAGGTGCTTGAGATTGTCCTCGTTGGAAACTACCGCGGCCAGCGTCGAGTAGCCGTTGGCCATGTGCCGTGCCTCGTCGGACTGGACACTTAGGAACACACTTGGAGTGACGTTGTCTCCGTTGGCCGCGGCGACCTCGGTGAGCGTGACGAAGATCGGATTGGTGTACGCGGTTTCGGCAACCACCTGCAGATTGAGCGCGCCCTCGATCGGGTCACCAACAAAGAAGGTCTCCAGGGCCGCCCGCCCGGCCACTCCGAACAGGTTATTCGCACGCGCCTTCATCCCGATGTGGAAGCCCTCCGGGTCGGCCGCGTGCTTCGCGAAGTACCGGTTGAGGTACAGCTCCTGGTTGGTGTGCCGGACTTCGTCGATCATCTGCGCCATGTATCCCTGCCGCAGCTCGGCATTCTCCACGGTATCGACCAGCTGGCCGCAGCACTTCATCGCCGCGTACTCACCGAAGTTCACGACCGGCAGCGCGATCTTCAAGATCTCCATCCAGCGCGGCTGTGCCTTGCCTGCAGAGTTGGACCTGGCCAGGGCGTCTTCCATGGCACCGTACTGGCGGTCGTCTTTCTCCTGCTCCATCGAGACGTAATCGCGGATGAGATGGCGGAAGGGATCCTTGGTCTTGCGGGGAATGACGTATTTGGTCGGATAGCGGTCGGGCTTCTCGGCGTACGAATGCTCCCAGTCGAAGTCCTTGACCCGCTCATGCGCCTTGATCAAGTTACGCATCGATACTCTCCTTCATTGCCCCTCATTGGTGAGGATGATCATCCCAATCTTCCTTGGTGATAGGAATCACACTAAGCACGAGACTTCGCGGGCGCATCGGCGGAACGTACAATGATTCCGTCTGGATTGGTGCATCTGCATGAAAACTGAGTCGCAGCCCGGTCATCGCGCGGTTCTCGAGCGGGCGGATCGGCTTGCCTTTCGGGCCGCCGACCTGATCGAGGCCTCCGTCGGGCGTCCGGTCTTGGTTCTGCACAGCGGAGCGATCGAGCAAGCACAGATCGAGCTCGAACTGCAGGAAAGAGATCGCGCGGACGCACTGGGCGGCGGGTCGGTCGAATTCCTGCATCGAGGAGCTGGCCAGGCCGGACTCAGTGCCGCCGCCGTTCGGATCGCTGACCGCGGGACCGGCCCACCGCACGTGTTGGTGGTTCATTCGCAGGCGTCCGACGGCGTACCCGCCGCAGACCCGGACGACTGTTCGCGGGTCGCTTACCTATTGCCGGACTCCGCCACGTTTACCTGCCTGTTCGCGGACTCCCACGCCGCTGGCGCCGGGCTTCCCGCACTGCTGCGGCACACCGTCCTGTGGGCCGACGGGGATGAGGTCAATGTTCGGTCGCCGGAGGGCCGCCTCCTGCTGCTGGACCACCTGCTCGACCAGCTCGACAGCCCCGCCCAGGTACACCATCTCGCGATGTCCCCCGCGATCTCCACCTTGAGCGGCGGCGCCGTCGAGCGTCTGGTCGCCCGCCGGCTGCGCGCGCTTTCCTCGCAGGCAGCTTCAAGCCCCGGCGTCAAGGCTTCTGGGGCTGCGAATTGCGCCGCGGTGTGTGGGGCGCTCGCCACATCCGACGGCCTTCTCGTCGAGATGCTGGCTGCCGCATCGTCACACGCCGCTGACGAAATCCTGTTAGAGGACGCCGATTTCGTTCCGGTCATCTGGCACCCACCTGACCGGCCCCCCTCCTCGCTTTCCGAGTTGATCACCCCTGGCCGGCTGCGGCGACTGGCCGAGCAACTAAAACCGGGCGTACCCGAACTGGTTCGGCTGGGGACGCCTGCAGCCGGATACCGGATCGTCGCGCGGCTCGGCTCCAAGAAACCGCTCGGCTACCTTTCGACGACGGCACGTGGCAGGAACACGGATTCGGCTGTCGAATGGCTCCGACACATTGCTCCGGTGGCCGCCGCCGAAATCGCGCACCGCGCCTCATGGCCGAGACTGAGCTCGGAGACCCGCCGTCAGATGGTGAGCCTGCTGGCAAAGGGCGCCTTCAGTCGGCATTCGGCCAAATTGGCGGTCGAGCACCTCGTGGGGTCACTCGGCGCGCGAGTGGCCGCTCTGGACGAGATCAGAACAGCCGATACGGTGCCGGCAGCGAACGCACCATCCGACGATCATGGCGATTCGCACGGCGCGCTGCGCCGAATGCTCGATTCGTTGGGCCTCCCGCACGGCGAACACATGGGCCTGGTGATCGCGTTGGTCCAAGCCAACGACAGCTCCGTGGACCGGCTGGTGCGCGCGCTGCGGCCACGCGCGGTGGCTGTGGGGCTTGGATCAACTGTGCGCGACCCCATGGAGCTGGCATCCTCGGCGAGGCAGGCGGTCTATACTTGCCAGCTGGCGGTAAGCACCCGCCAACGGTTCCTGGACTTCGCCGCGATCGGCGTACACCGTTTACTGCTCCCCGGCGCCGAAGCGGGCGACCCCGAGTTCGAGGAGCCGATCCGACGACTAGAGCAGGCAGCGACGACGCTGCGCTTCGACGGCCGGCAGACCCTGGCCAGTTACCTGAACACCGGTGGAAACCTCCGCCGGGCGGCCCACGAGCTGGTCGTGCACGCGAATACGCTTCGCTATCGGTTGGACCGGATTGCCGAGGTCATCGATGTCGACCTGACCGACCCCGAACAGCGCTTCCGCCTCCAGCTTGCGATGCGGCTGCGCGCCGGTCGACGCTCACTCGCGGAGTCAGGCCTCTGGGATGACGCATCGCGCGACGAGTCAGGCTAGTCGCACTCCCCGTCAGGTAAGTTGTATAATCATTGCCCTGAACGGGGCCTGCTGGGCCGGCTATCGGCTGTGGAGGTAGAGATGGACTTCGCCCCGAACCCGGACCATGAAGCCCTGCGCAAGGGCGTGCGCCAGGTGACCGCACGATTCGATGACGATTACTGGGCCGCCTGCGACCGGGACCACCGCTTCCCGGACGAGTTCTACCGGTCGCTGGCCGCGGGCGGCTGGCTCGGCATCGCGATTCCTGAAGAGTACGGCGGCGCCGGGCAGGGCATCACCGAAGCGTCGCTGTTACTTCAGGAGATTGCGCAGTCAGGTGCCGCGATGAACGGGTGCAGCGCCATCCACCTGACGATCTTCGGGATGAACCCCGTGGTCAAGCACGGCTCCCCACAGCTGCGCAAGCAGCTGCTGCCCAAGGTTGTCTCCGGTGAGCTGCACGTGTCTTTCGCGGTCACCGAGCCCGACGCGGGCACAGACACCAGTCGGATCACGACCCGGGCTCGTCGCGACGGCGACCACTACGTCGTCAACGGCCGGAAGGTGTGGATCACCAAGGCCCAGCAGGCTGACTACCTGCTGCTCCTCACCCGCACGACGCCCCGCGAGGAGTGCGCCCGCCCGGTCGACGGGATGACACTGTTTCTGGCACCGCTCGACCGGTCGGCCGTGGAGATCCGAGAGATCCCGAAGATGGGCCGCAACGCCGTGAATTCCAACGCGCTGTTCATCGACAACCTGCGCATCCCCGCCGATCACCGAATCGGCGACGAAGGCACGGGGTTTCATTACCTGCTCGACGGACTGAATCCGGAGCGCATCCTGATTGCGCACGAGGCGATCGGAATCGGCCGAGCGTCGATCCGACGCGCTGTGGACTACGCCAACCAGCGGGTGGTGTTCGATCGTCCGATCGGCAAGAACCAGGGCATCGCATTCCCGTTGGCGGAAGCCACCATGCGACTGGATGCAGCCGAGCAGGTGGCCAACAGGGCGGCCTGGTTGTACGACCACGGCCAGCCGTGTGCCCGCGAGGCCAACAGCGCCAAATTCCTGGCCGCCGACGCCGGGTTCTTCGCCGCCGACCACGCCGTCCAGACCCACGGCGGGTTCGGCTTTGCCAGCGAGTACCACGTGGAGCGGTACTTCCGCGAGGCGCGGCTGATGAAGATCGCGCCGGTTTCCCAGGAGATGGTGCTCAACTACATCGCCGAGCACGTACTTGGGCTGCCGAGGTCATATTGAGCGGCTGACTATCGGCAACCCGCTGGGGGCGGAAGACCACCGCATCGGCCACGCGCCGGCTAAGCGAACGGAGTAACGACATTGACTGCAAACACGAGCCCGCCACCGGATTCGGAGGCCGGCGGAACCGAGGCGGTGTTGGATAAATCGCTGCGCTACGCCGTGCCCGCAGCCAAGCTGTACGAGCTGTTGGTGTCCGAAGACGCGGCGTCACACTGGATGGGTGCTGAAGTGACCATCGACCCGACCGTCGACGGCGAGATCCGGGTGAGGATGTCCGGGTGGCCGGAGGTCGTCGGCGAGTTCCTCAAAGTGCTCGAGCCGGAGCGGCTGGTGGTGCGTTGGCAGGCCGCGGATTGGGGGCGGCCGCTAGTCAGCACCATCGATGTCCATGCCGACGGGCCAAACGACAGTAGGCTCTCCGTGCGCGAATCGGGCTTCGGCTCCGATGATGACCTGCTACGGCGGCGGGACTGGCTATGGTCGCACTGGTTGGTTCGGTTGGCGGCATCGGGTGCCCAGCTGGGTTTTGTGGAGGCGATACCCCAAGCCGCGCCCAAGCCGCTGGGTTGACTTAACTGCCGGACCGCCCGCCATCGGTATCGCCAGCCACGATCAGAAACTTGTCGGTAGGTGAAATCAGCGGGATATCTTGTCGGTAGGTGAAATCAGCGGGATATGTTCTGGCCGCGATCGGGTTCGACCCGGCTGGTGTTCTAATAGGAGTCGTCGATCGTGCAGAGCGTGGTCCCGGCCGCGACAGACATGCCGACCGACACTGCAAGAGACATCACGGTTCCTGCACGGTGCGCCAGCACCGGGTTCTCCATCTTCATCGCCTCGACTATTGCGATCAAATCTCCTTTGTTGATGGATTGTCCGTCGGCGACAGCGACGCGGACCAGGGTTCCATTCATCGGCGCGGTGACGCCGTCACCGGCGACCTCTTCGTCGTCGGCGTGCCGAAGCTGCCCCGATTCCCGGCGAATCGCCACAGCCCTGTCCCCCAGAGTTGCCAGACCGGGAACGTGCACCGACATCAGCCGGCGCCCCACGCGGACGTTGAGGTGGTCACCGGCTGATTCGGGCTCGAGCACGATCTGATCGAGGTCTTCCTCGATCCAGCGATTGTGTACCTCGAACGCATAGTCGCCGGCGAACGCCGGATGGTCGAGGATCTGACGGTAAACCGAGACCGGCGTGTGCACTCCCTCGATTCGTGTTTCCGCAAGGGCCCGCCGAGCTCTGCCGACGGCCTGGGTGCGGTCGCGCCCGGTCACGATGAGTTTGGCGAACATCGAGTCGAATCGGCCGTCGACCGTGTCGCCCTCGACAACGCCGGTGTCGACCCGGACCCCCGGTCCGGTTGGCAGCTGAAAACGAGTGAGTGTGCCCGGCGAAGGCAGGAAACCCATCGCCGGGTCCTCGGCGGTGAGGCGGAACTCGATGCTGTGGGCGCGTGCCGGTGGTGCGTCGGTTGCGAGCGCAGCTCCCCCCGCGATGCGGAATTGCTCGGCCACCAGGTCGAGGCCCGTGCTCTCCTCGGTGACCGCGTGCTCGACCTGCAGTCGGGTGTTGACCTCGAGGAAGGACAGCGTGCCGTCCGCGCCGAGCAAATATTCGACGGTGCCGGCGCTTACGTACCCGGCGGCACGACAGATTCGCTGTGACGAGCGACGCAGAGCCTGCTCCTGGTCTGGGGTGAGAAACGGTGCGGGCGCCTCCTCGATGAGCTTCTGGTTGCGGCGCTGCAGGGAGCAGTCCCGCAACCCGACAACGAGCACGGTTCCGTGAGTGTCGGCGAGCACTTGCGCCTCGACGTGGCGGGCGCGGTCGAGAAATCGCTCGGCGAAGCACTCGCCGCGACCACATGACGCGGCTGCCTCGCGGGTGGCCGCAGCGAAGGCCTCGGGGATTTCGGCCTCGTCGCGCACAACCTTGAGTCCGCGGCCGCCGCCCCCGAAGGCCGCCTTGATCACGAGTGGAAATCCGTGGCGCCGAGCAAAGTCCGCGACTTCCGCGGCATCGCGAACGGGTGCTGTGGTCCCCTCGGCCAGCGGGGCACCAACGTCGCGCGCGATCTTGCGGGCGGCGACTTTGTCGCCCAGCCGGCGAATCGTGTTGGGCGGCGGGCCGATCCAGACCAGCCCTGCGTCGAGCACGGCCTGGGCGAAATCGGCATCCTCGGACAGGAAGCCGTACCCAGGGTGCACGCAGTCGGCATCAGCCGCGAGGGCAGCGCTGACCAGCGCGCTGCGATCGAGGTAGGTCGACGCCAAATCGGTGCCGCCCAAGGCGACAGCCTCATCGGCTTCCCGCACATGCAGGGCGTAACGGTCGGGCTCCCCGTAGACGGCGACGCTGCGCAGTCCGGCGTCGCGGGCCGCGCGGATTACCCGCACGGCGATTTCGCCGCGGTTAGCGACGAGAACGCTTCTCAGCGGTGCGGGCGGTTCGTCGGTCAGCACCGGGAGTCTCCTGTTCGACGGGCGATCACGCGAGCGCGACCACATAGAAGGCGGTCGAGCCCGCGTTCGGAGTAGATCAAGTGGTCTTGGTGCTCTTGGTGCGGCCCCCATTCGGCACGCCATCGTCGCGAGGGCCGCGAGGTCGCCGGTGCATGAGGCCGGTCCGCCGGGCCCGGCAGACCAACTCGTCGCGCTGGTTGTAGGCCCGATGCTCGAACACGACGAGACCGGCGTCGGGCCGTGATCGCGAAGGCCGGGCCGCGACGACCTCGGTTTCGACGCGCACGGTGTCGCCGGGGAACACCGGCTTCGGAAAGCTGACGTTGTCAAGCCCGAGCTGGGCGACGATTGTGCCCAGGGTCAGCTCGGGAACCGACAGCCCGACCACCAGCGCGACGGTGAACATGCTGTTGACCAGGGGACGGCCGAACTCGGTCGAGGCTGCGTAGTCCGCGTCCAGGTGCAGTGGCGCGGGGTTCATCGTCATCGTCGTGAACAGCACGTTGTCGGTTTCGGTGACGGTGCGCCGGTTTGCGTGCCGGACCATGGTCCCGACCTCGAGCTCTTCGAACCAGCGGCCGGACACCGCGCGCTCGTCAGTTCCTGTCATCGGTCCTCCTGCCGGGAAAGGGGTCAGCGGAGAATTCGGGCTGCGTGGTCGCCGCCCCTGCTCGGGAGGTCCTGGAGCGCGTGGTGCGCATGGCGCTCACTCCCGGACCGCGTTCGCGACAACGTCCAATGCGGACAGATCCTCAACCGCACTGGTGTCGCCGGTCGGCTTCCCGTGCACGACGAAATCGCGCAGCAACCGGCGCATCGTCTTGCCGGTCCGTGTCTTCGGCATCGATTCGGTGAGGTAAACGCGATCCAGCTGGGCGTAGCCGCCCAATTCATCGACGACGCGGCGCTTGATGTCTTCCCGTACGTCCTCGAGCGCGACGTCGTGGCCGAGCGTCACGAACGCGACCGGCACCGTCCCCTTGGTCTCGTGCGGCACCCCGACCACCGCCGCCTCGACGACGCCGGGGTGCGCGGTGACGACGGCCTCGATCTCCATCGTCGAGATGCGGTGCGCCGCCACATTGATGACATCGTCCGCGCGGCCCAGCACCCACAGGTGCCCGTCGAAATCGACGACCGCCTCGTCGTGAGTCGCGTAGCGGCCGGGGAAATCGGAAAAGTAGGTGGCGAGGTAACGGTTGTGGTCATCCCACACGGTGCGCGCAAGTGTGGGGAACGGGGCGGTCAGCACCAGGTTCCCCTTGACGCCCGGCGGGACCGGCTCGCCGTCGCGATCGACCACCGCGTACTCATGCCCCGGGGCGGGGGTGCCGACCGAACCGGCCTTCAGTGCCTCCACCCCATACACCGGGTAGGTCCAGGTCGAGCCGGTCTCGGTCTGGCCGTAGGCGTTCACCACCGGGATGCCGAAGGTGTTCGTCGTCCACTCGAAGGTGTCCGCGTCGAGCGGCTCGCCCTGCATCGTGATCAGCTTCAGGCTCAGAGGATGTTCGGCGGCCAGGTCGTCGCCGAACTTGCGCAGCATGCGGGCGAAAGTCGGTGCGGCAAGTACCTTGGTGACTCGATGCCGCTGGCAGATCTGGTAAAACCGGGCGGCGGTCGGGGTGTCGGGGGCGCCCTCGTAGCAGGCGATTGTCATGCCGCAGGCCAGCCCGCCGACGACGGCCTGGATCGGAAAGGTCAGCCAACCGACATCGGCGGCCACCCAGTACACGTCATCCGGCTCGTAGCCGACCTGCCAGTGGGCATTCGCCCACGCGCCGAGGAGGAAACCGGCGACGGTGTGCACCAGGCCTTTGGGTTTGGCCTCCGTGCCGCTGGTGAAGATCAGAAACGACGCCTCGTTCGGGTCGAGCGGCACCGGCGGTGTGCCCGCGGCGCCCGCCTCCAGGATTGCGCCGTAGGCGTGCTCGCCCTCCTGGAGCGCGACGCGGTTGCCGGTTCGGTCCACCACGACCGTGGCGCGCACGGAGGGAGCGCGCGTGCGGGCCAAGCGCAGGGTCTCCAGCAGCGGGATGAGCCGGCCGCGCCGGTAGCTCGCGTCGGCCACCACCACCACGGAGGCGCGCGCCGCCTGCAGCCGCGACGCGACCGCGTCTTCGCCGAACCCGGAGAACAGGACGGTGTAGATCGCGCCGATCCGGTTGCAGGCGTGGATGGTGGTGAACGCCTCGATCAGGTTCTGCATGTAAACGCCCACGACGTCACCCTTGCGGACGCCGAGCGCGAGCAGTCCGGCCGCCAGACGTGAGACTTCGTCGGCCAACTCGGCATAGCTCAGTGTGCGGACGTCACCGGGTTCGCCCTCCCAGATCACCGCCGTCCGTTCTGCGGTGGCCTGCTGCTCGGCCCACCGGTCCACACAGTTGTCGGCGACATTGATCCGTCCGCCCTCGAAGTAGCGGAAGTCGGACATATCGCCGGTACGCACGGTGCGCCAGGGTTGTGACCAGCGTTGCTGGCGCGCCACCCACTCCCAGTAGTCGTCGGCGGTCACGAAGGACCGGGCGTGCTCCAACGCGGCCACCCGCCCCGGCACGACCCACGCCGGCGGAAGGGGGCGCAGTGGGTCGGCGATGAGCTGGGTCAGCGGGTCGGACGAAGTGTTGCGCGGGGTGTCCTGAGTTCTGCGTTGCGACATCGTTGTCCTCCGGGGCGGGTAGCTGGCTACACGGGGCTGATCAGGTGATGGCGGCGTCGCGACGACCGGGTCCAACGGTCGGCGTCGACCATCCTGGCGACCAGCTCGGCGCGTAGCGAACCCGGGCCGACGACGGCATCGACGACGAGATCGCTGGCCATCCGGAACAGGTCGACGTCGGCCTGCTGCTCGACGGTACGGGCAGCGATGTACGCGGCGCGCTCATCCTCGTCCGCGATGGCTGCCATCTTGTTGGCGTACACCGCGTTCACCGACGCCTCGGCGGACATGGCTCCAATGGTGGCCGTCGGTAACGCGAGAGTGGCCCGGGGTTCGAAGCCGGGGGCACACATCGCGTAGTAACCGGCAGCGTAGGCCTTGCGCAGCACGACGGTGTACTTCGGCACCTCTGCAGATGACATCGCGGCCACCATCTTGGCGCCGTGCCGGATGATGCCTTGGCGCTCGACCTCGACGCCGACCATGAAGCCGGGAACGTCCTGAAGGAACACCAACGAGATGCCGAACGCATCGCACATCGAGATGAACCGCGCCGCCTTGTCCGCGGAGTCCACGAAGATGGCCCCGCTTCGGACGCTCGGCTGGTTCGCCACGATGCCGACGACACGGCCGTCCAGCCGGGCGAGGCCCACCACGATCTCCCGCGCCCAGCGGGCTTTGATCTCGAAGAATGACCCACCATCGACGATGCCGTCGATCACGTCACGGACGTCGTAGGCGGTGTTGGGGTCGTCGGGAACCACGTCCCCCAGCGGCCGCTCGGGCTCAGCGGCCCCGCGCCGCGCGGGCGGGGCGCGAAAGTCGTCCGGCAGGTACGACAACAGCAGCCGGGCCGCCGCGATGGCCTCCCAGTCGGTGTCGAACACCTCGTCGCCGCACCCGGAGACGGTCGCGTGCATCATCGCCCCACCCATCTCCTGCAGCGTGGTGCGCTCACCGGTGACCTTCTCCGCGACACGCGGACTGGCCAGATACATCGATGCGTTCCCGTTGACCATGCCGACCCAGTCGCAGAAGGCGGGCATGTAGGCGCCGCCGGCGGCCGACGGTCCGTGCAGACAGCAGATCTGCGGCACCCGCCCGGACAGCCGCACCTGCATGTGAAAGATCGCCGACGCGCCGCGGCGGCCCGGGAAAAAACCCATCTGATCGGTCAGCCGCCCGCCCGCGGAATCGACCAGATATACCACCGGAAGCAGGTCTCGATCAGCCCGTTCGAGAATGCGGATCTGCTTTTCGCAGGTCAACGCCCCCCAGGAGCCGGCCTTCACCGTGAAGTCGTGCGCGATCACGGCGACCGGACGGCCCTCCACGCCGCCGACACCGGTGATCACACCATCGGCCGGCAACCCGGCGTCGGCAGCCGACGCCAACAAGCCGTCCTCAACGAACGTCCCCGGATCGAACAGCACCGCGAGACGGTCCCGGACGGGCAGCTTTTCCGGCCAGCGGGTGCAGTCCCCGCCGCGGCGGGCGTGGTCGATGGCGGCCGCGACATCCCGGGTGGTCGGTCGACCATCGGCGGCCACATTCGGCACGGTGGTGGTAGTCGCCGTCACGACGCCATCGCCTTGGCCAGGATCTCGAGCTGCACCTCGTCGGCGCCGCCGCCAATCCGCAAAATCCGGGCGTCGCGGTAGTGCCGCGCGATCGGCGCCTCTTCGACAAAGCCGGCGCCACCGAACAATTGCACGGCCTCGTCGACGATCCGGTTGGCCGCCACCGCGGCGAAGTACTTCGCCCGGGCCACCGATGAACCCGCCTCGGGATGCCCACAATCGAGCCGCACCGCGCCCCGGTACGTCAGCAACCGGGCCGCCTCCAGCTCGATTTCCATCACCGCGATTCGGTGTCGAACCGTCTGCAGGTGCGCCAACGGAGCGCCAAAGACCTCCCGCTCGCGCACGTAGGCCCTGACCAGGTCCAAGCACTCAGCGGCATGCCCGAGGCCCATCCCGGCGAGGGCGATTCGCTCCAGCTGAAATCCCTGCATGATCTGGTGGAAGCCGCGGTTCTCGGCACCGACGACGGCGGAGGCCGGCACGGCGACCTCGTCGAGAATGACCTCACGAGTGTCCGAGGAGTGCCAGCCCATCTTGCGCAGCGGCCGACCCACCGCCAAGCCCGGGGTGTCACGCTCAACCGCGAACAGAGTGATACCCGAATGCCGCGGCCCTCCGGTACGGGCGGCCACGATTATCACGTCGGCCAGGCCCGCGTTGGTGATGAACATCTTCCGCCCGGCGAGCACCCAGCCGTCGTGGGTACGGCGGGCCCGCGTGGTAATGCCCGCGACATCGGACCCGGTCCCCGGCTCGGTGACCGCGATGGCGGCCACCGCTTCACCCGCGGCGAGCGGCGCAAGCCAGCGCTGCCGCTGCTCGTCGGTGCCATCCCGGACCAGGTGAGGGCCCGCCATGTAGGCGCTGACCAGGGCGGTCACGGCGATACCGCCGCTCGCGCGGGTGAGTTCCTCGGCAAGGATCGCGACGGCAAGCGCGTCGCCGCCCGATCCGCCGTACTCCTCGGGCATCATCAGACCCAGCAGGCCGGCGGCACCCAACGGTTTCCACAGTTCGGCGGGGAAGACGCCACCGGATTCGGCGGTGTCGACCAGCGGACGGACCTCCCGGTCGGTGAAGTCGCGACATACCTCGCGAAAAGTCGCGTGATCGTCGTCGAGTTCCCACGGCATCGCATCGCCCCGTAAAATTAGACCGACCGGACGGTCGAGATTTTTCCCGGAGGCGGCTGCCCGTGTCAACCCCTACGAGAGATACCGTGGACACTCCGGGTCGGTCGGCAGACGGGAGCAGATATGGCGCGGAGCGCGCCGTACAAGGCGTCGCTCAGGAAAGCGGACGCTCAGCGGCAGCGGGTGCTCTCCGAGTCGATGGAAATCTTCAGCAGACGTGGCTTCCGCGCCACCTCGATGAACGAAATCGCGGCGGCCGTCGGCCTGTCGAAACCCACGCTGTACCACTACTTCCGAAGCAAGGAAGAACTGCTGGTGCGGCTCTACTTGAACATGCTCGACGAGAGTCTGGAGATGGGCCGAAAGACAGTCGCCGAAGCGGATTCCCCGCTGGCCGCAATCCGCAGTCTCATCGCCTCGCGGGTGGCCTATACCTGCCGCAATCAGGCACTGCTCACGGTGTGCTTCGAGGAGGAGCAGGAATTGCCCGTCGAGCTCCTCACCGAGGTGCTGCAACGTCGACGCACCTTCGAGGAGCTCTTCCTCGCTGCTCTGCGGGAGCACCTCGCACGGCACCCCGGCAAACTCGTGGGGATGACCCCCACGGTCTACGTGAACATGTGCCTCGGAGCGGCGAACTGGTGCTACAAGTGGTTTCGAGCCGACGGAGCGGCCAGCCCCGAGGAACTCGGCGAGCAGATTGCCCGGTCTCTCACCACACCGCTCGACCCCGACGATGACACCGCGCCGCCAGAGCCCACCGACGCAGCTGACGCGCCGTCGGCATCGGTGCCGTACGTTCGCCCCCGAAACACCCGCCGGCCCTACGGCGTCACGACAACGCGATCATCAGACAACGGCGGTTAGCCAGTACCGTTCGCAACGTCTGAACGCGTACCGGGCTCACTGCGCATGGGTGATGACGCCCCGGATGTTGTGGCCGTCCCGCAAGTCCTGGTAGCCCTCATTCACCTGCTCGAGCGTGTACGTCTTCGTGACCAGCTCGTCGAGTTTCAGCTGACCGGCGTCATAGAGCCGCAACAGCTTGACGATGTCGTACTGCGGATTGGCCGAACCGAACAGCGTGCCCTTGATCGTCTTCTCGAACAGCGTCATCACCCCGCCAGAGACATGCACGGTCAACTTCTCCGGGTTGGCCAACCCGGTGATCACCACCGTGCCGCCCCGCCCGACGACGTTGAAGGCCTCGGTCACCACCTGCTCATCGACGGTGCCGACGGTGATGATGGCCTGATCAGCCATCTGCCCCCAGGTCAACTCGGTCACCTTTTCGGCGGCCTCCTCGGCCGTCGCGACAACGTGCGTTGCGCCGAACTTCGCCGCGGTATTGCGCTTGAACTCGACCGGATCCACCGCGACCACATACTTCGCGCCGGCCTGCTTTGCGCCCTGCACCGCGTTGATGCCGATGCCGCCGATGCCATACACCACCGTGGTATCACCGGCACGGACGGCGCCCGCATAATTGGCACTCCCCCACCCGGTCGGCACACCGCAGCCCACCAAAACGGCTGTCTGCAGCGGCAGCCAATCATCGACCTTCACCACCGAATGCTCGGAGATGGTCGCGCGCTCGGCGAAGGTGCCCAGCATGCACATCGCGCCGAAATCGGTGTCGCCCATGTGGAAGCGGAACGACCCGTCGGGCATATTGCCATCGAGAATCGTCGCACCCATGTCGCACAGGTTGGAGCGCCCCGTCGCGCAATAGCGACACCGTCCACAGTTCGGGATGAAGCTACACACCACGTGATCACCCGGCTTGACCTTCGTCACGCCCGCGCCGACCTCCTCGATGATGCCCGCACCTTCGTGGCCGCCGACGATCGGGAACCGAGGCACCAGATCGCCGTCGGTCAGGTGCAGATCGGAGTGGCACAAACCGGCGGCCACATACCTGATCAGCACTTCGCCTGCCCGGGGGCCGTCAAGATCCAACTCGACGATCTCAAAGGGCTTGCCAGCCTCGAACAACACAGCCGCCCTGGTTTTCATTTTCTCCTCCTTCTGCACGTTGCGGTGGGTTCGCCGTCGCACCGGTTCAACTGAACTCAGAACCCTTCCTCGACCGATCGAAACATGCGACCAACCGTCTGGGCAATGGGTCAGCAGCCTGCACCTCAGCATCGCCAGCAGACGCGAAGTATCCGCCCGGGGCCTCCCATTGGCTATTGGGCGGTGTATCCCCCGTCCAGGACGAGCTCTGAACCGGTCATGAACGACGACTCGTCCGATGCGAGAAACAGCGCGCCACTGGCGATTTCCTCGGGTCTTCCCATCCGCCCCAGCGGTGTGGCGGCGATCAGCGCCGGTCGAGACTCGGCCGGGACCTCTTCATCCACCATTCCCGTGTCGATCACGCCGGGATGAAGCGAGTTCACCCGAATGCCCTCGGGTGCGTACTGAATCGCCGCGGTCTTGGTGAGCAGGCGCACCGCACCCTTGGTCGCCTGGTAGGCCGCGGCCGCACCACTGCCGATCAGGCCGTAGATCGAAGAGACATTGACGATCGAGCCCCCGCCGGCCCTGCGCATGGAAGGAATGGCGGACTTCATGCCCAGCCAAACCCCGGTCTGGTTCACGGCGACAATCCGGTTCCACACCTCCAGCGAGGTCTGCTCAACACCGGCCATGTCCAGGATCCCGGCGTTGTTGACCAATACGTTCAGTTCACCGAACACGGCAGTCGCGTGTTGGACCGCGCGGTCCCAATCCGCCTCGTCGGCAACGTCGAGCCGGGTGGCTGACACCGTAGCCCCCGAGTCCAGAAGTTCCTTTTCGAGGGACACCAGCGCGTCGTCACGAACGTCGGTGATGACGACGGAGGCACCTTCGGCGGCAAACAGCCGGGCCTCCGCTGCACCTTGTCCGCGCGCGGCTCCGGTGATGAGCGCAACCTTGCCTTCGAGGCGGTTCGTCATTTCTGCGTCTCTCTTTCCGATAGTGGTTGTCGGCCAGTTGTTGCGGCGCTGGCCGGGCGTGCCGGCGGTTTCAATCCGTGGTGAGGGCGATGTACTTCGTCTCCATGAAGTCTTCGAGCGCGTGGTGACCGCCCTCGCGACCGAGACCCGAGCTCTTGACCCCCCCGAACGGCGCAGCCGGGTCGGCCATCAGGCCACGGTTCACGCCGACCATGCCGACGTCGAGGCGCTCGCTGATGGACACCGCGCGCGAAATGTCTCGAGTGAACAGATAGCCCGCAAGTCCGTACTGCGTATCGTTTGCGAAGGAGACGGCCTCATCGATCGAGTCGACGACGAACAGGGGCGCCACCGGGGCGAAGAGTTCCTGACCGGAAAACTCGGGAGCCTTGTCCCGCATCGCCAGGACTGTCGGCTCGAAGAAGTAGCCGTCGCCGCCCACCGGCTTACCGCCCACAAGCACATCGGCCTGCGCGCCGACGACACTTTGGACTATGCCGGTGATCGCTTGCCGCTGTGTTTCGGAGATCATCGGCCCGACGTCGACCCCCGGCCGGTACCCCGGTCCGACGACCAGATTGCGCACCTCATCGACGAACAACTCGGTGAACTCCGCGGCGATACCCTGCTGCAGGATGATCCTGTTCGCGGCGACACAGGCCTGCCCCGCGTTGCGGAATTTCGCGGCGACGGCTGCTGCGACGGCATGCTCGACGTCGGCGTCGTCGAGGACGATGAACGGGCCGTTTCCTCCGAGTTCGAGTTGAACACTCACGACATTGCGCGCTGCCTGGCGCATCATCAACGAGCCGACGGCGACCGAGCCGGTGAAGCTGACCTTGCGCAGCCGCCGGTCGTGCATAAGTTCCGTAGACAGCTCCCCCGGACGAGAGGTATGGACCAGATTCAACACGCCTGCGGGAATGCCCGCGTCGATGACGGCCTGCATCAGCAGTGCCGAGCTCAGCGGCGTCTGCTCCGCGGGTTTCATGATTGCCGTGCATCCCGCGGCAAGCGCAGCGACGGCCTTGCGACCCGGGACGAGGACGGGAAAATTCCACGGCGATACGAGCAGGCTGGGACCGACGGGTTGCATCGTGGCGATGATCCGGAAATTGCCGCGCGAACCTCGGGCGAAGGAGCCATGCACGTGAGCCGCCTGCTCCGCCAGCCACTTGACGAAATCGAGCGTCAGCGCCATCTCGCCTGCGGCCTCGGATCGTGGCTTCCCCGCCTCAAGCACCATGAGGTCGATAAAGGCCTCCGCGCGTTCCGAGAGCAGCTGGTGGATGCCATGCATGAGGTCGCCGCGCACCCTCGGTGCCACGTCGGCCCACGCGGCCTGCGCGGCGTGGGCGGCGTCGAGGGCAGCTCGCGTGTGAGCGTTTGTCGCGTCTGAGACGGATGCGAATGGTTCCCCCGTCGCGGGGTCGACCACGTCGAAGGTGTCGCCGAGGTCGATCCATTCACCGTCGACGTGTAGTCCGGTCGGGATGGTGTGTTGGCGTGCGGTGCCGGGAAAGTTGACGGTGACCGTGCGAGACACCAGAACGTTCCTTTCGATGGGAGTCAACGAGCTTCGGCGCGGGTGGCCGGATTACGGCCTGCGCGCTGCGGCCCGCTCAGCTGAACTGAAAGCCCTTGTAGCCGGCGTCCTTGCATTCCGAGAGCACGTTGCGGTAGGCACCCAGACCGGCGAGGTAGAAGTAGACCGTGTTCTTCTTGCCGGGAATGTTGGCGCCGAAGATCCACGACTGTGCCTTCGGGAACAGCGTCGCGTCGGCGATCTCGCGGCAGGTGGCGGTCCAGTCCTGCTCGGCGTCGGCAGTCGGCTCCACGGCGGAGTAACCGGTCTGCTCCACGTGCTCGATCAGGTCGGTGGACCACTCCACCTGTGTCTCGATCGACGGCGGCAGGTTGGTGAAGGGGCCGTTGGGCCCGAGCACCATGAACATGTTCGGGAAGTTCGCGACCGCCGCCCCGAGATAGCTGGACGGTCCGTCCTTCCAGTAGTCCGCCATCGTGAGGCCATTGCGGCCTCGCAGGTCGAAGCGCTTGTAATTGCCGTCGACCGCATCGAACCCGGTGGCGAAGATCAGGATGTCGATCTCGTGCTCCACCCCGTCGGCGGTCCTGACGCCGGCAGGCGTGATCTCCGTGATCGGATTCTCCTTGACGTCCACGAGTTCGACGTTGTCACGGTTGAAGGTTGCGTAGTACCCGCCATCGCACAGCGGCCGCTTGGCATAGAGGTCCTTCGGCATCAGCTTGCGGGCCGTCTCGGGGTCCGTGACGATCTCGGCGATCTTGCCCTTGATGAAGTCCTGTGCGGCCTTGTTCGCGACCTCGCTGGTGGCGATGTCGGCGAAGGTCTCGAACATGAACCGGAAGCCGCCGCCCTTTTCCCACGCTCGCTCGAAGATCGCCAGCGCCTCCGACGACGACACGGACTCGTAGGTGGTGGTGCTCTCCTCGAAGCCGAAGGCGACGACCGAGTTGCGCACCTGCTCCCAGATGGCTTCGTAGTTCTCCTTGACGTCTGCGACGTACTCCCGAGAGACCGGCCCGTTGCCCACGGGGACGGTGAACTGGGCCGAGCGCTGGAACACGGTCAGATGGTCGACCTCGGGAGCGATCGCGGTGATGACCTGGACTCCGGTGGATCCGTTCCCGATCACACCGACCCGTTTGCCGGCCAGCTCGAGGTCGGCCGGCCACTGGCCGGTGTGCACGTGGACGCCTTGGAAGGTGTCGATGCCCTTGAGGTCGGGGAGGTTCGTGGCCGACAGCAGCCCCACCGCGGTGACGAGGTACTTCGCGGTGTGCAGTTCGCCGGTGTCGGTCCTGACGTGCCAGAGGTTGTCATTCTCGTGGAAGTGCGCCGCGACGACCCCGGTGTTGAGCTGAATATCGGGCCGCAGGTTCCAGCGGTCGGCCACGTGCTCGAGGTAGCGCAGGATTTGCGGCTGGGTGACGTAGCGGGTGTCGAAGTCCCACTCTTTCAGCAAGTCCTTGTCGCAGGAGTAGCAGTAAACGAACGACTCGGTGTCCGAGAGTGCGCCCGGGTAACGGTTCCAGTACCAGGTACCGCCTATGCCGCCGGCCTTGTCGAACAGTCGCACGTTCAAGCCGTGCTCGTCCCGCAGCTTCTTCAGGGCATACATCCCGCCGAAGCCCGCGCCGATAACGATCGCATCGTGGTGAGTGCTCATATCAGTCGGTCCTCTGTTCTCTTCGTGCCCGAGTTCGTCTGTCCGAGTTCGTCCGCCGGGAGGGTCAGCGGCGGTACCAGCTGCAGATCCGGGCGATTTCCGCGTCGGCCTCCGGGGCGCGCCCGGCGAGGCAGGGAAACACGTGCTGCATGCAGTCGACGACCGAGAGCGTCACCTCGGCGCCCGCCGCCGAGGCCCGGTCGGCGAGCCGGGTTGCGTCATCCAGCAGCGTTTCCGCCGAGCCGGCGCTGATGTACAGCCGCGGGAAACCGGTGTAGTCGGCGTACAGCGGGTTGGCGTGCGGATCATCGGGCTTGCCGGTCTCGCCGAGGAACATCGCCGACATCCCCTCGAGGATCTGCCGACTGACCAGGCCATCGCTGTCCGCGTTGGTGGTCAAGCTTTCGCCGGCGAGCTCCATGTCAAGCCATGGCGAGAGGGCGATCACCGCTCCGGGCAGCGGCGAGCCGTCGTCGCGGAGCTTCAGTACGGTGGCGACGGCCAGGTTGCCGCCGGCGGAGTCGCCGGCGGTGATGATGCTGCCGGGCGCGAAGCCTCGGTCCAGCAGCGCGCGATACACCGCGGTGACGTCCTCGATCTGCGCGGGGAAGGGATGCTCGGGCGCTCGCCGGTAATCGATGACGAACGCTGTCGTCCCGAGCGCTTTGGCGAGGTGTGCGGCGAGCTTGCGGTGGCTGGCCGCGGATCCGACGGCGAAGCCGCCACCGTGGGTGTACAGGACGACCCTCGACGTGTCCGCGCCGAGCGGGAGTGCCCAGATACCCTCGACACCGGCGACGATGTCCGACCGGTACGTCACGGCCTCGGGCTCCTTAGTCGGCTGGTGCCACTCGTCGAACATGCTGCGCAGCATCCCAATGGACATTTGCGGGTCGGCGGCCATGCGGCTGGTCCAGTCCCGGTAGAGCGCCTCGAGAAAGCCGGCTTCGGCGGAGACGGTCACGAGCGTTGCCTTTCGGATCACAGTTGCCCGGGGATTGTGATGTGGACAACTGAGTTACAGTGTGTGAGCGGCGCAATACCAACGACTGTTCCGATTTGAAACAGGGCGGCAGCGGCCACACGTTTCCGGGCTTCCACAGCTGGCCAACCCCCGGCCAAGACGAAAGGCCGCCCGAAATCACCATCCTCAGCGGTAGGCTTGTTCCCGGCGCTCTTGCGGACGCGCCGGCACGGCTCGCTTGAGAACGGGTTGGCGGGGCGAATTCCTCTCGGCGGACCGGGCGCCTGACAGTGGTTGCGTGAGTCCCGTCAGCCCTCGGAGGAACGATGGAGAGGCCTTCCAGTGGCATCGAGCTGGACCGCTTGCGAGCGGCCCGTGAGCGGCTGCGGGATCAAGGCGTGCTGCACCACGTCGACGTGTCGGGCACAGTCCGGGAATCGATCATGCGTAGCTGGCGCCGGTCGGCGAGCCAGGGCGTGCCCACGGGCCGGATTGCCTTTCAGCATCTCGATGCTCATGGACGTTCCGAGCTGCTGTGCCGGTCGGCCGATCCCGTGCTGGATCGCCTGCAGGCCGACCTGGACGGGCTCGGTGTGGCGGTTTTTCTCAGCGACCACAAGGGTCGGATCCTGTCCCGGCGGGCCGCCGGCAACGTGCAGCTAAGGAAGCTCGACGGCTCGTGTGCTGCAGAGGGGTTCGACTTCTCCGAGTGTGCTGTGGGAACCAATGGCATCGGTACGGTCCTCGAGGAGAAGGCCCCGCTGTTCGTCCGCGGAGGTGAGCACTTCAACGACCTGCTGGAGCCGCTGACCTGCGCCGGTGCACCCATCCGCATGGCTCCGGCCGGTCGCGTCCTCGGCTCGATCGCCCTGACCTGCTCGGTTGAAGCCACCAACCCGATGATGCTGACCCTGGCGGTGAACGCCGCCCGGCAAATCGAACAGGTGATGGCCGACCTGGACGGAGGGCGCAACAGGGCCCTTTTCGCCGCGCTCAACCCCAAGTCGGGCGCAGCGGGCCGGGCGCCGATGGTTGTACTGACCCCGGAAGCGGTCGTTTCCAACACCGCGGGTCTTCAGTTCGTCACCCCCGAGCACCACCCATTGCTGTGGGAGGCCGTGACAAACCAGACCTGGGGCAGCGAGCCGCGAACCATCGAACTCGACCTGCCCAGCGGACGCGTGCTCGCCGTGGCGGAGCGGCTCAGCGACCCCACCGGTCATGCCTACCGGCTGGAGTTCAGTCAAGATTCGAAAAGCAGCCGGGCAGCTCGCCGACGTGCACCGGAAACGGGCCGGTTCCTGCATCCTTTGCCGGCGATCGATGAGCGGCTGCAGTACGCACTTCGGGTTTCAAGGACGATCGCGATCGACGGTCGGGCTGGCACCGGGAAGTACCACCTGGCCCGAACAATCGCCGAGACCACCCCGCAGTGCCCCACGCGGGTGGTCGACGTCGCAGCATTCGCCGCCGAGCGCGACACCGGGTGGCTCGCGGATGCGGCCGATGCGCTGTCGAGCGGCGGCCACGTCATCGTGCGCCACCTGGAACTGCTGGACCCTGGGTCGGTCGACAAGGTCACGGCGCTGACGGCGTTGACCACCGCAGCGGGCGGCGGGAAGGGTCGACTGCTGCTCACCGTCGACCTGCGAGCGGCGAGCGATCACGTCGCCGAATTGGTGAAGGGCGCGGCGACCGTTGTCACGCTGCCCAACCTGTGCGACATGAAGGAGCAGATACCCGCAATCGCCGAGGCCATCCTCTCCGGCCTGGAAGGAATCCGGCCCGGCACCACCTTGGCATCCGCCCCCCGACAGGCGCTCATGGCCTACCCGTGGCCGGGCAACATCAAAGAGCTTCGCCAGGCGATGGTCGACGTTGCGGCCACCAGGCCGGGATGGCTTGTCCAACTCGAGAATCTGCCTCTGAGCCTGAGGGACGCGGCGCACAAACGTCAGCTGACCGGCTATGAAAGAGCCGAACGCGACGCAATCCTTGCTGCCGTCCAGGAAGCCAACGGCAATCGCTCCAAGGCGGCGGCACTGCTTGGGATCGGGCGAACCACCCTGTACCGCAAGATCCGTTCCCTCCACATCGACTGCCCCGACACCATGTTCACCACCACGAGCGGTGGCTGACGATGCATCCGACCCGGTCAAGTACGGTGCGACCGGATCTCGGCGAGCCGGGGCGGCCCGCGCCGGAGCCCGGGCGTCACGATTGGAACCCTCGCACGAGCTGGTTGGCGATGATGCGGCGCTGGATCTCGCTGGTGCCTTCGTAGAGGCGAAACAGCCGGGCGTCTCGCTAAACTGCTCGACCGGTACCCCGTGCATGTATCCCATGCCGCCGTGGATCTGGACGGCCCGGTCGGCCAGGTTTAATTCGGTGAGTGCGAAGGACGCGACGATTAGGCCACCGGCCAGACCGGGTCGGTACCTGTTCCGGTGTTCCTGCGTGGCAGTAGTTGACCAGGACCTGTCCGGCGATGCCGTTGTTGGTGCCGCGCATGGACCGAAAGGCCGGGTTGGTCCAGCCCAGCTCCATCTTCTTCGTACATCGAGAGCCCGCGCCCGCCGTACCCTCCGGGATGGCGAATCCGAACAGACCCATAGCCCATAGCGGCGGCCTTCTCCCGGATCCGGTCGGGAATTCGATCCGTATCTCGTGCTCGGCCGCGACGACGTCTTTTCGGACGAACATTCGGACGGCGTCGAGAACTAATGCAATTCCTCGGATTCCACGGTGCGACACCGTCTCTTGCGCGTCCAAAACGCAATCGGGGATGCACTGTTGCCGCTTGTGCAAGAGTTGCGGGCTGTGGAGCTGCACCACCTCGAGGCGTTCCTCGCGGTCGCCGAGGAACTGCACTTCGGCCGGGCGGCCGAACGGCTGCATGTCGCCCAGCCCCCATTGAGCCGCACGATCAAACAGTTGGAGCGCGACCTGGGGGCCCACCTCTTTGAGCGCACGACCCGCAGCGTGCGGCTCACCAGCGCCGGCGAGGCTCTGCTCGATCCGGCGCGGCAGGCACTCGAGAGCTGCCGCGCCGCGCGTCGCGCCGTGCAGTCGGCGGGCCGCGGTGAGACCGGGTGCGTCCGAATGGGCTTCGCCGGCCCGTCGTCGCACCTCTTGGTCGGTCAGCTTGGTCGGCTCGTTCGCGAGCGCCATCCCGGCATCGAGTTGAGCCTGCAGAGCACGACGTATGCCGCCGAGGGGCTGCGTTCGGTGATGGACGGGAGTCTCGATCTCGCGATCGTGCGCTGGTCGGTGGAACCGCCCGCGATCTCGCACCGGATCGTCACCGTGGAGCACTACGTGCTCGTGGTCCCGAAGGGGCATCGGCTCGCCGGGCGAAATCTGGTGAGCATGGCGGAGTGCCGCGACGAGGCATTCGTCGCGCTGCCGGCCGACCCCGGATCCAGCCTGCGCGACGCGTTTACCCGCGCGGCCCACGACGCCGGCTACCCGCCGAACATCGTGCAGACCGCTCCGGACTCGTGGACCGTGATGGCGCTGGTGGCGGCGGGTGTCGGAATCACCTTCACCGTCGACGTCGCGGTCGCCAACGTTATCCAGGACGGCATTTCCGTGGTTCCGCTGCAGGAGGGCCGGACGCCGACGTACTCCAGGCTCGCCTGGCGAAAGGGCGACACGAACCCGGCGTTGCGGGAGGTCTTGCGTGCCTCGGAAGAGGCGCTGCCCACGCCCGACCTGCTAAACCGAGCGCACTGACTGGTTACCGGCTGCGGCGGCCCTGACCAGCGCCACTTAGCTGGCTGTCGCCAGAAACCCCGACGTCGTCGAACGTGAGGGTCGAGGCTGGAATTCTGCGGCGTTTTGCCGTCGGGCGGTATATCTGTTGCGAACGATTGATACCAGTGAGTGCATGAATCGACCAGCCAAGAAGTATTGGAGTTTTGACCTTCCCATCAGGGACGCTGAAAGTCGCTTCGCCTCCACCAGAGTTCTTCAGGGAGCCCGCATGGCCGAAACCAGCAAGGTCACCGACCTCGCGTCGGCGGTCGCGGCGCATGTGGCCGACGGCATGGTGATCGCCATGGAGGGCTTCGGCCACCTGATTCCATTCGCGGCGGCCCATGAGATCATCCGCCAAGGTCGCCGCGAGCTCACGCTCTGCCGGATGACGCCCGATCTGTTGGCCGACCAGTTGATCGCGGCCGGCTGCGCGCGTCGGCTGGTCGCCTCGTTTTTCGCAAGCGGTTCCGCCGGATCCCTGCACGAAGTGCGCCGGCGCATCGAACGGGCCGACCCGAGACCCCTTGAGGTGGAGGAGTACAGCCACTACGGAATGGTCTGCCGCTACCAAGCGGGCGCCGCGCGCCTGCCGTTCTTTCCCTTGCGGTCCTATGCCGGCAGTGACCTGCCGAAGCTCAACGCTCAGATCCGCAAGGTCGGCGATCCCTATGGCGGACCTGACGTCTACGTCGTGCCCCCGCTCCGGCCGGATGTCACGGTCGTGCATGCCCAGCGTGCCGACCGCTGCGGCAATGTTCAGATGTGGGGCATCCTAGGCGCCCAGCAGGAGGCCGCCTACGCCGCGCGCACCGTCATCGTCACCGTCGAGGAGATCGTCGACGCCGAGGTGATCAGGTCGGATCCGAACCGCACTGTCATCCCCGGGCACGCCGTCACCGCGGTCGCCCACTGCCCGGGTGGCGCGCACCCGTCGTATAGCCAGGGCTACTACGACCGCGACAACGCCTTCTACCGCGAGTGGACGCCGATCAGCCGTGACCGCGCGGCAGTCCTCGCGTGGCTCTCCCAGTGGGTCTACGAAGTGCCCGACCGGGAGGCATACCTCGAGCGGCTCGGAGAGGAACGCTGGACGGGCCTCCGCGTCGCCGACCGGCCATCACAGCCTGTCAACTACGGTGGTCGGGCCAGCCCAGTCTTGGAGCACTCATGACGACTCCGCCGCCCTCCGCCGTTGCCCCGTCGAGCACCGAGTTCCTCGCCGCCGTCGCTGCCCGCCAATTGGCCGGGAAAACCCGGGTCTTCGCCGGTGTAGGGCTGCCGACCCTCGCCGTCGACCTGGCGCGGCGCACGATCAACCCCGGCCTCGAGCTCGTGTACGAGTCCGGCGTCTGCGGCGCCCACCCCGAGGCACTGGCCGAGGGCATCGCAGACTCCGTTCTGGTGTCGGGCGCCGAGGCGGTGATCAGCATGCACGCGCTCTTCGGCTACGTGCTGCAGGGCGGCCACATCGACGTGGGCTTCCTCGGCGCCGCGCAGGTAGACCGCTGGGGCAGCCTCAACACCAGCATCATCGGCGACTGGGACAAGCCGAGCGTGCGGCTGCCCGGAGCCGGTGGCGCCACCGAGATCATGCCCAACGCCGGAGAGTGCATCGTCGTGCTGCGCCGACACGACCCCGGTGCACTTCCGCAACGGCTGGACTTCTGCACCTCGCCCAGCCCGGTGCGCGTGCGCGACGAGGATGTGCGGATGGTGCCCCCTGGTCATGGAGTGTCGACCGTCATCACTCCTATGGCGGTCCTTCGCCGGCCAGAGAAGTTCGGCGAGTTGCTCATCAGCGAGGTACATCCGGGGCTCACGGTCCAGGAAGTCAAGGCCGCAACCGGCTGGGACATCCGTGTCGCACCCGACGTCTGTGAGACGGCCCGCCCCACCCAGGAGGATGTCCGCCTGCTACGCGAGGAGATCGACACAGTGCGGCTGTACCTGCGATGACCTCTCCTGAACGCGCTCGCACCGAGGTTCATGTGACCGCGAGGCAACCGACACCCCGAAAGGCGCGAGCGATGCGTGACGTCGTCATCTGCGAGCCCGTTCGCACCCCCATCGGCCGCTACGGCGGCATGTTCAAGGACCTCACCGCCGTCGACCTGGGAGTCACCGCCCTGCGCGGCCTGCTGGACCGCACCGGCATCGACCCGGACCGGATCGGCGACGTGATCCTCGGGCACTGCAACGCCAACAGCGAAGCACCGGCGATAGGCCGGGTGATCGCCCTTGACGCCGGGCTGCCGGTCACCGTCCCGGGACAGCACCTGGACCGGCGGTGCGGGTCGGGCCTGCAGGCCGTGATCAACGCGGTGATGCAGGTGCTGACCGGCGCCCAGAACCTGGTCGTCGCCGGCGGCACGGAGAGTATGAGCAACGCGGCGTTCTACTCCACCGACATCCGATGGGGCGGCGCGCGCACCGGTGTTCGGATGCACGACGGGTTGGTCAGAGCGCGGTCCACAGCCGGCGGCCGGTTCCACCCGGTGCCCGGCGGAATGCTGGAGACCGCCGAGAACCTCCGACGCGAATACCGCATCCCACGCGAGGAGCAAGACCGGCTCGCGGTCAGCTCCCATCAGCGCGCAGTCGCGGCCCAGCAGGCCGGCGTCCTCGCCGAAGAGATTGTCGCGGTCACAGTGTCCGGCCGCAAAGGTGACACCGTCATCGACACCGACGAGCATCCGCGCCCGGGCGCCACGCTCGAAACACTGGCGAAACTCCGGCCGATCCTGGTCTCCTCGGACCCCGAGGCCACCGTGACCGCGGGCAACTCAAGCGGCCAGAACGACGCCGCTGCGATGTGCCTCGTAACCACCGCCGAGCTGGCCGACGAACTCGGCCTTCGTCCACTCGTCCGGATGGTCAGCTGGGCGGTCGCCGGGGTTCCCCCCAAGATCATGGGCATCGGCCCGGTGCCGGCCACCGAGGCGGCTCTCGCCCGCGCCGGACTGACGCTCGCGGACATGGAAGTGATCGAACTCAACGAGGCGTTCGCCGCCCAGGCGCTCGCCGTGATGCGTGAGTGGAAGTTCACCGAGGAGGATCTCACCCGCACCAACGTGCATGGTTCCGGCATCTCGCTCGGCCACCCGGTCGGCGCCACCGGCGTCAGGATGCTCGCCACGCTCTCGCGTGAACTGCACCGCCGGCAGGCACGCTACGGCCTCGAAACGATGTGCATCGGGGGTGGCCAAGGCCTGGCCGCGGTCTTCGAGCGGGTCAACTGACGGCTACCTCACCCTGTGCCAGCCCGCGCAGGCCGGGCGCTGCTGTGAGTCAGGCGTGCAGCGGCTGCTCACTGGGCAAAGCTGTCGATCAACAAGCGAAGGTCGGGCTCACCGCCAAAGGTCGGCGGGTAGAGCAGGGTTCGGTCGTACACCCCCGCCCAGCGTTGCTCGACCTGCCGGCGCACCTGTTCGGGTGTACCGGCGACGGCCATCGCGTCGATCATCGGGTCGCTGACCGCGGCCAGCATGGCGTCCTTCGATCCCTCTTTCCACGCGGCTCGGATCGCCTCCGCTTCGCGCATGAACCCGCCGAGTTCGAGGATCGGGTTGTAGGTCTTGACGGTCGAGTAGAACGCGATCTGCGCCGCGGCGCGGGCGCGGGCGCGCTCTTCGTCGAGGTCCACCGAGCAAATGAGGTATCCCGCGATGGGCACATCCGGCCGCCGGCCGGTGCGCGCGGCACCTTCGGCCAGCATCGGCCGAACCACCTGCTCGACGTAATCACGGGTGTACAAGGGGTGGCCGACCAGACCGTCGGCCACCGCGCCCGCGGCCTGCACCATGCGCCGGTTCACGCCTGCGAGATAGATCGGGATGTCAGTGCGCAGCGGCGCCGACACCGCGGCGGTCGGCTGGACATGCAGGCGGTAGAAGCGCCCGTCGTGGGCGATCGGGCCCTCGTGCAGCCGCCACAGGTTGCGCAACAGGCCGACAAGTTCCTCGATGCGCGCTGCCGGGTGCAGGCCATCAAGTCCGTGCCAGTCCTGCTGCATGCGCGTGGTGCCGGTGCCCAGGCCCAGCAGCAGCCGACCGCGGGAGAGCGCGTCGAGATCGCGCGCCTCAGCGGCGAGCACCAACGGCGTTCGCCCGAACCCGTAGGCGATGCCGCTGCCGAGTTCGATCGTCGATGTCGCGGTGGCCATCGCGGCCAGGGCGATCGTGGCGGATCGATCGTAGAACTCCGCGGCCCACACCGATTCGAAGCCGGCCTTTTCCGCTGCGACGGCCGCGTCGCGCAACTGATCGATGTCGGCGCCGAAACAAACAAGGGAAGGCCTGCCCGTGCTGGAAGCAGAGTCTGAAGAACCCATCGCCCCGCCTTCGTCAGCCGTCGATACCGTCATGCACGCACCCGCCAATCGTCTGATATGCACGCCCGCAGGGTGAGGTGACAGGGATCACAAAGCCTGTACTATACCTCCGTATGCTTATAACAAATCGGCCGGTGGTATGCGGTGACGCTACAGCGCCGGGAACGGGTCTTCTCGACCGAAGAGCAAGTTCGCAATGCCTTCGGTGCCCCCGCCGCGCAGGACATGCGCCGCACCGTGCGGAGCAGCACGAGACACAGGAGTGAGAACGTGGGCGATCGACTGAATGCGCGGCTAGATGCGCTCGCCGCGCGCGAGGACACCTGGGTCACACGCGAGGATCTGCAACGCTATGTCGACGAGGAAGCCTGGACCGAGCAGAGTTTTGTGCACGACCTCGAGCGGCATGCCGCCGAGCGCCCAGAAGCGCTGGCCATCGTCGACGAGGACGGGCGTCGGACCACCTACGGTGAGTATGAGCAACGCACGTGTCGGCTGGCGCGGTCGCTGCTGGAGTTGGGTCTGCGCCCGGGCGACCGGGTGGCCATGCAGCTGCCCAACACCAGCGAGTTTTGCCTGACGTTGTTGGCCTGCGCGCGCGCCGGACTCCTGGCCGTGTTCTGCCACATGGCTTACGACGAGCATGAGCTCGACTATGTGCTCGGTCTCACGGGGGCGCGGGCGCTTGTCGTGCCGGAGCGCCTCAGAAGCCGCGAGTACGTCCCACTGGCTCTGGCGATGCGCGAGCGGATCGACACACTGGAGCACGTGATCGCCGTCGGCGGTGCCAGCGCGGCCGGGACGATCCGCTTCGAGGACCTCGTCAGCGCCGAAGGCCCCGAACATGACCTTGCAGCACTGCGCCCGACGGGGGCCGACCCGTTTTTCGTCATGTTCACCTCCGGCACCACCGGACGGCCCAAGGCCGAGCTGCACACGCACGCCAACAACCTCTTCTGGATCCAGAACTTCGAGGCCGAACAGCGGTTTCCCGCCGACGCGCGGTGGATCATCGTCACCCCGATCGCCCATCTGACGGGCCTGGGAATCGGTGTGCTCTCGGCGCTGCACCGGGGGGCGGCGTTCACCCTGCTGGCGGCGTGGGACGCGGGCCGCTGTGTTGAACTGCTCGAACGGGACCGCCCCAGCTACCTGCTCGGGGCCCCCCCGATGCTGATCGACCTCGCCCGGTTTCCGCAGCTGCGCGAGCGTGATGTGCGCTCGGTGCGCGGGATCTGCTATGCCGGCGCCCCGTGCCCGGCCGACATCCTCAACCGGCTCAACGCCGACCTCGGCGCCGATGTAAATGCGTTCTACGGCTACACCGAGGCGGGCGTGACCCACATGACGCGGCCCGGCGACCCGATCTCGATCACCAGCCGAAGTTTCGGCAAGGCCATCCGCGGCGTGGAGCAGCGGCTGATGGAGCTGGTGGAGGCGGGCGAGGCCGAGCGCGAGGTGCCGTTGCCGGGAGAGGGTGAGCTGTGGGCGCGTGGGCCCAGCTTCATCGTCGGCTACTACGGCCAGCCGGAGACGACGGCCAAGATGTTCACCGTCGACGGCTGGTTCCGGTCGGCCGATGTGGCCCGCTTCGACGCCGACGGCTACGGATATTTCGTGTCACGCCGCGACGACCTCATCAACCGGGGTGGGTACAAGATCGATCCACGGGAGGTCGAGGAGGTGCTTTACGAGCACCCGGGGGTGAGTCAGGCGGCGGTGGTGGCCATGCCCGATGCACGGCTCGGTCAGCGGCCCGCGGCGTTTATCGTCCCGAGCTCACCGGGCGACCACCTCGACCTCGCCGAACTTACCGCGTTCCTGGAGAAGAAGGGGGTTAGCCGGACGAAGTGGCCGGAGGCGGTCGAGATGGTCGAGTCGTTCCCGCTGACCAGCACGGGGAAGTTCATGCGCTACGCGCTGCGATCGCGGGCCGAGCAACTAAGGCCGCAGCGCTGAACCCGCGTGGGCGATCAGGGTAAGCGCGTCCACTGGCCGGTTCCAACGGTGCCCGCGGCCGACATCGACCTGAGCCGCTTCGTGCGGCCGGGCGACACGATTCTGTGGGGCCAGGGTGCCGGAGAGCCGCTGACGCTCACGGCGGCGCTGGCCGAGCAGGCCGAGCGGCTGGGTGGGGTCGTCGGATTCGTAGGCCTGACCTACAACCCGCGTCTGGCGGCCCCGGGGCTTCGATTGCGCTCCTATGGCGCGCTCGGCGCTGCGGCCGACATGCCGCTCGAGGTGATCACTTGTCATATGTCTGCGCTGCCCAAGTTGCTCCGGTCGGGCCGTCTGCGTGCCGACGTCGTGCTGTGTCAGCTGTCCCCGGCGGATGCTGACGGCAACCACAGCCTGGGCGTCACGGTCGACTACCTCGCCTGTGCGCTTGATGTCGCCCGCGTCGTGCTGGGCGAGGTCAACCCGGCCGTACCCCGCACGCGCGGCTCGCCGCCGGTCCCGCACTCGCGTCTGGCCGCCACCGTGACCGCAGACCATTGTCTGATCCAGATTCCAGACCCGGAGCCCGATCCGGTGACCGCGCAAATCGGCGCGCAGGTCGCCGAATTGGTGCCCGACAGCGCCACCGTACAACTGGGGATCGGCGGCCTGGCCTCGGCGGTCGCGACCGCCCTGCGTGGGCACCGGAACCTGCGCGTGCACAGTGGCCTGGTCGGGGACTGGGTCGTGGGTCTCGCCGAGTCGGGTGCGCTCGCTTGGGAGCCGGGCGGGCCAGCCGTGGTTACCGGCACCGCCGTGGGCACCGACCGGCTGTATGAGTTTCTGCGTGACAACCCGGCCGTCGAGGTGCGGCCGGTCGAGCGCGTGCACGACCCGGCGGTCGCGGGCGGGATCGCTCGCTTCGTCGCCGTCAACTCGGCCCTGCAAGTCGACCTTTCCGGCCAGGTCAACGCGGAGGTGATCGGCGGCCGACGGCGCGGCGCGATCGGCGGTCAGGTCGATTTCCTACGCGCCGCGGCGATGTCTGCGGGAGGGGTAGGCGTGGTGGCGCTGCCGTCGACCGCCAACCGCGGATCGGTCTCCCGCATTGTGGACCGCGTGGACGGTCCAGTCACCACCGGGCGCGCGGATGTGCATTGGGTGGTGACCGAGTACGGTGCCGCCGACCTGCGGGGACTCGACACGGTCGCACGCACCGCGGCGATATGCGAGCTGGCTCACCCGGATCATCGATATCGGCTGAGGGCTGCGGTCGCAGGTGCCGGGTGATCGATCGACGGGTTAGATCTCAATGATTACTATCCAAACGGCACTCTTGGGCTCGTGGCAAGCGTACCCAGGGTCGGTTCCCCTGCCCGCCCGGCTTTAGCCCGGAAGGGAGGGATCGTGGCGGCCATCCACGCTTGATCAGTGCGGGACTGTTCGGCGTCTCGGCCTCAGCTACCTGGCAGCGGTTTCGGGAAGTACCGGTCGAGGCCGCGCCTGTTCGCCGCTGGCAGACTGACGGTGGCCACGGTCAGGCGAAGCGCCGCGACGCCGGGCGAACCGGGGTTCACCAGGATCCAACTACAAGGGACAATGTCAGCGCAATTGGCGTGACGGACACTACTTCCGTCGCCCGAGCAACCTATCGGGGAGCCGCACGTGCACTACGCTTTCGACGAAGACCAGGAGGCCTTCCGGCGTGAACTCGCCACTTTCGCTGAGCGGGTGCTCGCTCCGCACTATCAGGCCGATGACCGGGCCGCGCGGATGCGCCCGGAGTTACCTCGCCAGATGGCGGCGATGGGCCTGACCGGCCTGCGCATTCCGGGGCGTTTCGGCGGCCAGGGGGCCGACGCCGTCACGACCGGCATAGCAGCCGAGGAGATCTCGCGGGCCGACATCAACGCCTGTTACATCCTGCTGATCGCCGGTCTCAACGCCGACATCTTGGTCGGCAACGCCGACGAGGAGCAGCTGGCGCGGTGGCTACCTCCGATCGCAGATGGCTCCACCCTGTCGGCGCTGGTGCTCACCGAGCCGGAGCACGGGTCCGACGCGGCCAACCTGTCGCTGCGTGCGCAGCGCGACGGGGCAGGGTGGCGGCTGCTGGGAGAGAAGACTTCGATCTCACTGGGGATGTTGGCCGACACCGGTGTGGTGTTCGCGCGCACGGGAGGGCCCGGGGCCCGTGGAGTCAGCGCGTTCTACGTCGACCTGAACGACGAGCGGATCGCGCGAACCGCGCTCGATGACCACGGCGGCCGAGCCATAGGGCGAGCGTCGCTGCATTTCGATGGGGTGCCAGTGGGTTGCGACGAGCTGATCGGACAACAGGGCGCTGGATTCGTCTCGGTGATGCGAGGCTTCGACTACTCGCGGGCGGTGATCGGCCTGATGTGCGTCGGCATCGCCCAGGCGGCGCTCGACGACGCACTGGAGTATGCGCGAACGCGGCAGGCTTTCGGTGGTCCGATCGGTCGCAACCAGGGCGTGGCGTTCCCGCTGGTCGAGCACGCCACCAGGCTGGCCGGGGCGCGTCACATCTGCTACGAGGCGCTGTGGCGAAAGGACCAGGGCTTGGATCACACGGTGGCCGCGAACATGGCGAAGTGGTTCGCGCCCAAGACCGCGGGTGAGGTCGTGCACCAGGCGCTGCTGACCTTCGGCCACGCTGGATGGGGAACCGACAGTCTGCAGGGACAGCGGCTGCGCGACGTGTTGGCGTTCGAGATCGCCGATGGAACGGCGCAGGTTGCCAAGCTGGTTGTTGCCCGCCATCTACTGGGGCGAGAGTTCGCTCCGTAGGCAGCTGCGAGTTCGGTCTGGGGACGCGGTCGACTCGTCAGACGGACGTCGCAAGCCGCTCCCGAACCGCGGCGAGGCGATCGTACTGTGCCAGCACGTTGGCGGCGGTCGGCATGATCACGAACGACTCGGCGCCGGCGTCGCGGTACTCCGCGAGCGCGTCGGCCACCCGCGCCTCGCTTCCGATGACACACCATTTCTCGATTGCTTCGACGGGCATGCCGTACTGGCCCGCGACGAATCGTTGGAGTTCGGCGCGACCGGTTTCCGCGTCTTCGGTGATGTGCGCGAACATCAACATCACCGTTGTGCACACCGGCCTGCGGAACTCCTCTGCGTGAGCCCGCAGATCTTCGACTGCCGCACGCACACGACGGGGACTCAGCCACACCGCAAACCAGCCTTCGGCGAGCCGGGCCGCGCGCCGCACCGCGTGAGCGGATCGGCCACCGACAACCAGCGGCGGGCGAGACGATGGCACCGGCTCCAGCTTCGGCGAACGCACCGGAAGTAATGGGCCTGGATGGTCCACGGCCTCGCCGCGCATC
This sequence comes from Mycobacterium sp. 48b, assembly GCF_048282725.1. NCBI lineage: Bacteria > Bacillati > Actinomycetota > Actinomycetes > Mycobacteriales > Mycobacteriaceae > Mycobacterium > Mycobacterium sp. 48b. Next base: position 1,820,293 of record NZ_JBLVUL010000001.1, on the reverse strand, counting down.
AGCGCGTCGACGACAACCATCGCCTCGTCGAGCCTGCGGCCACGCTGTGCAACGGGGTACCCGGCGGCCTTGAACTCCGCCGGGTTCTCCCCGCCCACACCGACTCCGACGATCAGGCGGTCCGGCGCGAGCGCGGCGACCGTCCCGAGCTGCTTGGCGGTCCATACCGGATTGCGCATCGGCAGGAGCAACACGCCGGTGCCCAGCACCAGCCGCTGAGTGACAGCAGCGACGGCCGCGAGCGCCCCGCACGGCTCCAATATTGGCGGATGAAAGCTCAGATGATCGCCAACCCACCCTGAGTCAAACCCCAGGTCTTCAGCGAGGCGGGCGGCGGCCAGGAGCGGCGGCGCGCCAAGCCGTAGGGGATCGAAATTGGGCAGCATCACGCCGAACCCAGCTTCCTTCACCGTCACCGGTGAATTCATCGGGCGCCGACCAGACTGAGCGGCATCTCGTTGGCGGGAATCGGTTCCTCACCCGGGAGCCTGTCCTCGGACGAGGAAAGCAATCGCGGCGGGTTCGTCGCCATGTCGGTCCTCCTGCGATCTGGCACGGCACAGCCGTGCAGTGAACGTCTGACCGCCCATCCTGCGGGTCGTGAATTTCTAATCCGTTCGAATGATTATGGCATTTCGGTTCGGCCGTGAGGGTAGACCAGCCAACGGCTCCGACTCATCCGGGGCGAGTCGAGTCACCTTCCGGTCCTGCCGAGAATGCGCCGAATGCCGGCGCGGCGCGATCGGTGGTCAGTGGTCAGGTCGACTTCCTGCACGGCGGGGCCATGTCACCAGGAGGGTGGGCGTGGTGGCACTGCCATCGGCGGCAAACACACGGGTCCGTCTCGCGCATCGTGGACCGCTTGGACGGTCCGGCCAGCACAGCGTGCGCCGACGGTGGTGACCGAGCACGGCGCCGCCGACCTGTTGGGGACTCCACACCATCGGGCATGCGCGAGCTGGCCCACCCGGACCACCGACATCGGCTGGGCACCGCGGTGACGAATCCCCGGTAATCAATCCGGGGCATCAGATCATAATGATTACGATCTATAGGGTAGTCTTGAGACCATGGCCGCCGGACATCGGAGTACCTCCCCTGCTCGCCCAGCTCTAGCCCGGAAGAACGGGATCGTGCCTGCCATTCCGCATGATCAGTGCACGCACAGCCCGCGCGGCGACGGATCGGGACCGAGCCTCGCTTGGCAGGTGGTCGGCTGATGGCGACGTCAACGATGGCCTCGCCGCTGCTAAGGCTGCCGGACGTCGAACTTCCCGCCGAGGCCGAACAATTGCGCGATGAGGTCCGGGCATTCCTCAACGAAGAACTGCGCCGAGGCGCGTTCGAGCCGCAGACCGACGCCTGGCTGGCCGGTTTCGACCCGGCCTTCTCGGCGCGCCTCGGGGATCGCGGTTGGCTTGGGATGACCTGGCCGCGCCGCTACGGCGGTCATGAGCGACCAGCGCTGCATCGGTTCGTCGTGGTGGAGGAGTTGCTCGCCGCCGGAGCGCCGGTAGTGGCGCACTGGGTCAGCGACCGGCAGAGCGGGCCGGCATTGCTGCGCTACGGCACCGAGTCGCAGCGCGAGAAGCTCCTGCCCGCGATGGCGGCAGGCCGGTGCTTCTTCGCCATCGGGATGAGTGAGCCCGATAGCGGTTCGGATCTGGCCTCCATCCGGACTGGCGCGCGACGCGACGGAGACGGTTGGGTGCTCAACGGGACGAAGGTCTGGACCAGCCAGGCCCACCGCTGCCACTACATGATCGCGTTGTGCCGGACGGCCCCGCTGCAGCACGAAGACCGGCACGCGGGCCTGAGCCAGTTCATCGTCGATCTGACCGCGCCGGGAGTGACAATCACACCGATCAGGTTGCTGGACGGCGAGCATCACTTCAATCAGGTCGTCCTCGACGACGTCCGGGTCGGCGACGACATGGTCCTGGGCGAGGTCGGCGCGGGCTGGCGGCAGGTCACCTCCGAACTTGCCTATGAGCGCTCCGGGCCGGAGCGGTTCCTGTCGACGCTGCCGCTGCTGCGCGAACTGGTGCGCGGCGCCGACCCCGACGATGAGCGTCAGGCGACCGAAGTCGGCGCGCTCGTGGCGCAGCTGTGGGCGTTGCGCCGGCTCTCGCTGCAAATAGCCGGATCGCTTGATCGGGGGGAGGCCCCCGATGTCGCCGCCGCCTTGGTGAAGGACGCGGGCACCACGGTGGAAAACGACATCATCGATGTCGTGCGGGCGCTGGCGCAGGTCGAGCCGAGCCGAAACTCACCTCATCCCCTGGAACGGGAGTTAGCCCGGGCGGTACTGCACGCGCCTGGGTTCACCTTGCGCGGAGGCACGAACGAGGTGCTCCGCGGCATCGTGGCGCGCGGGCTGGGGTTGCGGTGAGCGACATCGATCTGGTCGAACGCACCGTAGCGGATCTGCTGGACCGGCACTGCACGCCGGAGCTGATCTCCGCGGCTGAAGGCTCGTGGAGCCCACAGCTTTGGCAGCGGCTCGAGGAAATCGGGCTGACCCGGATCGGCGTCGACGAACGGCTGGGGGGCGCCGGCGGTGGAATTGCCGACGCGGCCACGGTGCTGCGTGTCGCTGCCGGCCACGCCGCGCCCGTCCCGCTGGCGGAGACGCTGTTCCCGGTGGCCGCCGGGTGCACCGTGTCGGGGCTTGCCCTGCCCGATGGGCCGGTGACGGTCGCCTACGGGGCCGGTCTGACCCTCACGCCGGACGGCGCCGGAGCCGTCGTCCGCGGCGTGGCCAACCGGGTGCCGTATGCACGGGTGTCTCAACGCGTGCTGGTGGTGACCGACGATCCGCAGCCCGCGCTGGCGGCGCTTGTCGACCCTGCCGACTGCCGATTGGTGAGCATCGACAATCTGGCCGGTGAGCCGCGCGACGACCTGGCTGCCGATGAAGTCCGGATACCCCGCTCAGCGCTTGCCGAAGTTCCGCCAGGCACCGCGGGCCACCTGCGCCGACTTGGTGCGCTCGCCCGCGCGGTCCAACTCTCCGGTGCCCTGGATGCAGTGCTGGACGCGACGGTGCGCTACGCCGGGGAGCGGGTCCAATTTGGTCGGCCCATCGGGCAGTTTCAGGCCGTGGCCCATCAGATCGCGGAGTTGGCCTGCCTGGCTGCGGGTGCCGGCGCTGCCGCCCAGGCAGCGGTCGCCGCAGTGGCTGCCGATCCGCACAGCGCGACCTTGGCCATAGCCGCGGCCAAAGCGCGTACCAGCGCCGCGGCCGGACCAGCGGCCCGGATTGCCCATCAGGTACACGGGGCGATCGGGTTTACCCAGGAACACCGCCTACATCACCTGACCCGCCGGCTGTGGGCCTGGCGCGAAGAGTGCGGCTCCGCCGAACACTGGGCCCGAGAGCTGGGCCGCGCTGTCATCGCGGGCGGCGGCGACGGGCTGTGGCCGACGATCACCGGCATGTAACCCGCCTGAACGGAGGAACATGGAGATCGAGCTCACCGTCGAAAGCGGCGTGGCCACCCTCACCCTGGCCGCGCCCCAGCGGCGCAACGCGCTGACACCGGAGATGTCCCGGGAACTGGTCGCCGCCGCCGATCGAATCGACGCCGACGACTCCATCGGCGCGCTGGTGATCCGCGGCTCCGGCGGATCGTTCTGCGCGGGAGCGCACACCACGACGCTCGGCGACGCTGGATCAGACCCCGCCGAAGAGAGCACCTATGCCAGCCTGTCCGCCATCTATGCCGCGTTCACCCGGATCGGGTCGATCCGGGCGGTGACGATTGCCGCCGTGCGCGGCCCGGCCGTCGGCGCGGGCCTGAACCTCGCGTTGGCCACCGACCTGCGGATCGTCGCTCGCACCGCGCGGCTGATGTCGGGCTTCCAGCGCATCGGTCTGCACCCGGGCGGGGGACACTTCGTGCTGCTCTCCCGCCTCGCCGGCCGCGAAGCGGCCGCCGCGATGGCGCTGTGTGGCGCGGAGATCGATGGAGACCGCGCGGCGCAATTGGGCCTTGCGTGGGAATCGGTTGCCGACGAGGCCGTCGAGGAACAGGCGTTCGAACTTGCCCGCGAAGCGGCGAAAGACCCTTCGCTTGCCCGCGCCATGGCGCGCACCTTCCGGCTGGAGACAGGGCCGCCGGCACTGGGCTGGGACGTGGCTGTACAGACCGAGCGCGCCCCGCAAATGTGGTCAATGCGCCGACGGTAGACGTAAAGCGAGCACGAAACCGGAGTTGGATCCATCACGTCAGAGGTGATCATCACAATGCTTATTAGAGATTATTCGGTAATGGGTATGGGAGGTTGGCATGCCTGAGGCGGTGATCGTCGAAGCGATACGGACGCCCATCGGCAAGCGGGGCGGTGCGCTGGCAGATGTGCACCCAGTAGATCTGTCCGCACGGGTGCTGGAGGCGCTGGTCGAGCGCACCGGGGTGGACCCTGCCCTGATCGACGACGTCATCTGGGGTTGCGTGAACCAGGTCGGTGACCAGTCGGCGAACGTGGGCCGTTCCGCGGCGCTGGCCGCCGGCTGGCCCGACACCGTGCCCGGCACCACCGTCAACCGGGCCTGCGGCTCCAGCCAGCAGGCGCTGGATTTCGCGGCCGCCATGGTGATGTCGGGCCAGTACGATCTCGTCGTCGCCGGCGGCGTGGAGTGCATGAGCAGGGTTCCGTTAGGCGCCGGTCGCGACGTCGGGCTGCCCTACGGGCCACGGCTGCTACGCCGCTACGAGACGGCCCTCGAGGGAGGGACCTTCCATCAGGGCCGTGGAGCCGAGATGATCGCGGCGAAATGGGGCTTTTCTCGGCGCACACTCGACGAATTTGCCTGCGCGAGCCACGCCAAGACCGCGGCGGCTATCGACGCCGGCGCCTTCGACGGCCAGCTCGTCGCGGTCCCGGAAGCCCCCGGCCTGGCGGCCGACGAAGGGGTGCGCCGCGGCAGCACCGTCGAGAAGCTGGCGAAACTGACACCGTCCTTCCTCGAAAACGGGGTCATCCATGCCGGTAACGCCTCCCAGATCTCGGACGGGGCCGCCGCCGTGCTGGTCAGCTCGCCGGAGCGGGCCAAAGAACTCGGCCTGTCCCCCGTCGTCCGCTACCATGCCGGCGCGGTGGCGGGAAATGATCCGGTCGTGATGCTGACGGGACCGATCCCGGCGACGGCGAAGGTGCTCCGCCGTGGCGGGTTGTCCATCGGTGATATCGGGGCGTTTGAGGTGAATGAGGCGTTCGCGGCGGTGCCGCTGGCCTGGCTGGCGGAGACGGGTGCCGATCCGGCGCGGGTGAATCCGCTGGGCGGCGCGATCGCGGTCGGGCATCCCCTGGGCGCGTCGGGGGCGATCCTGATGACCCGGCTCGTGCACCACCTGCGTGATCAGGGCATTCGTTTTGGGCTGCAAACCATGTGTGAAGGCGGCGGCATGGCCAACGCGACCATTGTCGAGCTCATCGACTGATCAACCGCGCGCGGATGGGGCGTCGGTCTCGGCCGGCGGGTGGTCTGTGGTCGGGTTAGCTGTCGAGCAGCGCCTCGGGGATGTCGACTATGCGGCTTCGTAGGTACTCCCCCAGCCCCTTGGCCTGCGGGTCGGGCCTGGTGCAGGAGGCCACCCCGTCGCCGAGCAGGCCGTGCACAACGATGTTGATCGCGCGCAGGTTGGGCAGGTCGAACCGGTCGATCTTCAGGTCGGCGACCTCGGGGCCGAGCAGCTCGCGTATCCGCTGCACGGTGAGGTACTCGCGCAGCCACGCGTACCCGTTGTCGTGGCGTGCCCAAAGCCCGATGTTGGCGTCGCCGCCCTTGTCACCCGAGCGGGCGCCGCAGACCCGGCCGAGCGGGGCGCGCCGGGTCGGCCCGGCCGGCTGGCACGCCGGCGGGGCAGCAACGGGGTCCACCACGAGCGCGGCGGCTGCGGGTGGATCGGGCACTACACGGCGCTCGCCGTCGGGCAGCACCACGACATGCTCGACCATCGCGCGGGGCACCGCCGCGGGCCGGTAGACCCCGTAGGCCGACTCCGAGGTGGGCGGGCTGGTGGTGTGGAAACCTGCGTAGCCGGCCAGCGCCAGTTCCATCACCGCGTTGGAGAAGCGGCGGCCCACCTTCGCGGGGTCGTGGTCTTTGACGGTGACCCGCAGGTGAGCGGTGGCCTGCTCATTGGTCGGCGCGTCGGCGGTGTCGAAGCGCAGCAGCCGCACGTCGACCTCGGCAAAGCGGTCGCGTCCACCCAGTACGTCGAACAGCATCGCTTCCGCGCGGGCGGCCTTGTCCTCGATGTCCAGCCCGGTGAGCACCATCGTCATGGTGTTGCGGAACCCGCCGGCGTCGTTGAGCGCAACTTTGAGGGTGGGCGGTGGGGGGCTGCCCCGGGTGCCGCGGATCGCGACCCGGTCCGGGCCGGCCTGGGTGAGGGTGATGGTGTCGAAGTGCGTGATGACGTCGGGCCCGAGGTAGGCGGGCGGGCCGATCTCGTAGAGCAGCTGCGCGGTGACCGTGCCGACCGACACGAGGCCGCCGGTACCCGGGTGTTTGGTGATCACCGACGACCCGTCCGCGGCGACCTCGGCGATTGGAAAACCCGGATAGCGTGAGTCGGGCAGGTCCTCGGCGAACGCGTAGTTGCCACCGGTCGCCTGCGGCCCGCACTCGATGACGTGCCCGGCGACGACCGCGCCGGCCAGCGCATCCCAGTCGTCGCTTCGCCAGCCATGCCACCACGCCGCCGGCCCGAGGACCAGCGACGCGTCGGTGACCCGGCCGGTCACCACCACATCGACACCCGCGTCGAGGGCGGCCGCGATACCCCACCCCCCGAGGTAGGCGTTGGCCGAGACGGGCTCCCCGCCCACCGGCGGGGTGATGGCCGTCAGTTTGCCGCGCAGGTCGTCACCTTGCACGTGGGCCACCCGCGCGTCGAGCCCGAGCTCAGCCGCCACGTCGCGGACAGCGCCGGCAAGGCCCGCCGGGTTCAGCCCGCCGGCATTGGCCACGATCCTGATGCCGCGATCCAGGCAGGTGCCGAGCACCTGCTCGATCTGGGTGAGAAACGTCTTCGCGTACCCGGCGCCCGGATCCTTCCGCTGCGCCTTGGCGAGAATGAGCATGGTCAGCTCGGCCAGATAGTCCCCGGTCAGCACGTCGATGGGGCCGCCCTCGACCATGTCGCGCGCGGCAGCGATGCGGTCGCCGTAGAACCCGGAACAGTTGGCGATCCGCACCACCGAGGCACGATCGGTTGTCGCCGTCATCGGAACTGTCCCCTCTTCCGGCCCGCTCCCGCGGGTCCGGCGAACGCCTGGGCGATGGCCATCCACTCCCCCGCCGCACACCCGCTGATCACCAACGCGGTGTCGTCGCGGTGCCGCCGCTGGGTCACCACCAGACAGAAGTCCAGCGCAGGCCCGCTCACCCGATCCACGGCGTCCTGGGGGCCCCAACTCCACATCGCGCCACTTGGTGCGGTGAGCTCGACCCGCACCGGCAAATCCGGCGCCTGACGCCCGTTGGCCGTATAGCTGAACGCCCGCGCGCGCACGCCCAGGTGGGCGACGTGGCGCAGCCGGTGGGTGGGTTCGCGGCCGATGCCGAGCGCATCGGCGATGTCCTGGCCGTGCGCCCAGGTCTCCATCAGCCGAGCGGTCAGAGACGACGCGGCGCTCATCGGTGGGCCGAACCACGGCACTCGTGTGGACGGGTCGAGCGAGCTGTACACGGCCAGCAGGCGGCTTCGCGCCTGGTCCAGCCAGGCCAGCAGCTCCTCGCCGGACATCTCGTGATAGCGCGTGGCGATCGAATCCGGGTTGACCCCGCCGTCGGCGTTCAGCCGGGCCAACTCGGCGAGGAAGCCGTCTGCGTCGGTCGCCGCTTGCACGGCGACGTCATCGAAGTAGGCCAGGTGCGATACCTGGTCGCCGATACACCACCCTTCCGCTGGCGTAGACCGGCGCCAATCGGCGTCGCTCAGCGGCAGTAGCAGGTCGCGCAGGTCGGCGGTCTCGGCGGCCAGGTCATCGGCCAGCGCATTCATCGATACCGCCACGCTCAGCGTCCCTTCCACACCGGTGCCCGCTTCTCCCGAAACGCCCGCGGCCCCTCCTGCGCGTCTTCGGAGTGATACACCGGCGCCCAGATCTGCTCGGCGCGCGCGTAGGCCTCATCGAGCCGGTGGTGCGCCGACAAATAGGCCGTGCGCTTTGCGGCCAGCACCGACAGCGGCGCGTTGGCGGCGATCCGCTCCGCGAGCTCCTGGGCGCGCTCGCGCAGCCGGGCTGCCGGCACCACCTCGTTGACCAGCCCCACCTCGTGTGCCCGGTGCGCGCTGAGCGAATCCCCGGTGAGCAGGACCTGCAGGGCGATCCTCGGCGGCACCAACCATGACAGCGGGGCGGCCCAGGGCGCTCCCCTGCCGACCTTGACCTCGGTGATCGCGAACGTCGCGTGCTCGGCGGCCAGCACCAGGTCGCACTGCTGGGCGAGCAGGAACCCACCGGCGAACGCGACCCCGTTGACAGCGGCGATGGTCGGCTTGGCGACATCGATGTTGCGGCCGAACTGCGGGGCGAAATCCGGCGGCGGCACGGTCAGGCCGCCCTGGGCCATCTCCTTGAGGTCCCCGCCCGCGCAGAACGCCTTGTCCCCCGCCCCGGTCAGGACCAGAACCTGGGCGTTCGCGTCGTCGTTGAACCGACGGATCCCATCCCACAGGCCCTCGCGCACGGCGGCGTTGAGCGCGTTGCGCGCCTCGGGCCGGTTGATGGTCAACCAGGCCACGCCGTCGACGACCTGGTAGGTCACCGGATCGCTCACTGCTGCCCTCCGTCACTGGCCGCGCTGCTGTCCTCGACAATGGCGAGTGTCTGGCCGGCGTCGACCTGATCACCGGCCGCCACACAGACGTCGACGACGGTCCCGTCGGCGGGCGCGGTGACGGTGTGCTCCATCTTCATCGCCTCCAACACGATCAACCCCTGCCCGGTGGCGACATCCGCGCCGGGGGTAGCCAGTACCCGCACAACCGTTCCCGGCATCGGGGCCACCAGCGAGCCGGCGTGCCGCGCCGACGACGGATCGGGGAACCGCGGCACCTCGACCAGAACCGTCGAACCCAAAGCGCTATCCACATACGACACACCGCAAGCGCGATGCACACTGATCGAGCGACGCACGCCATCGATCTCCAGGACGACCCGCTGCGGCGCCGCCGCCTGCACCCGTACCCCAGACAGCGGCTCACCGTCCACCTCGATCAGCACCCGATCACCGACTTGGCGGTGGGCGACCCCGATAGCACGCTCACCGCAACGGTAGCTGGCGCGTTGGGACGTCCTCACAATGTTGCGCCACGCCGCAGGAAGGGTCCGCAACACCGGGCTCGACAACCTGTCTAGCACCTGGGCGGCCAGCGCCGCCGCGGCCGCATGCACGGCCAGCGCGCCAGGCACGCGCGCCGCCAGCACCGACGGGTCATGGCGAGTGAGATAGCCCGTGTCGGTGCTGCCAGCCAGGAACTCCTCCTCGCGCAGGATCCCGACGAGCAGGTCGCGGTTGGTGGTCACGCCGTGCAGCTGAGCGCGCGCCAGCGTCCGCGCCAGCCTTCGTGCGGCGTCGGCCCGGGTGGGTCCGTGCGCGATCACCTTGGCCAGCATCGGGTCGTAATGCGGGCTGACCACCGAGCCGTCGGCCACGCCTGTGTCCACCCGCACGCCCGGGTCATCCGGTACGGCGAAGCGGTGCAGCACGCCGGTGGCGGGCAGGAAGCCGGCGCAGACGTCCTCGGCATACAGCCGCGCCTCGATCGCATGCCCGCGAATGCGGGCATCGAACGCCTCCGGTGGCAGCGGCTCGCCGTCGGCGATCCGCAGCTGCAATTCCACCAGGTCCAGGCCGGTGATCAGCTCGGTGACCGGATGTTCCACCTGCAGCCGGGTATTGACCTCCAGGAAGGCGAACCCGCCCGCCCACAACACGAACTCGACGGTGCCCGCGCCGACATAACCGATTGCCTTGGCCGCGGCCACCGCGGCCGCACCGAGTTCGGCGCGCAGTGTGTCGTCGACGGCCGGCGACGGGGACTCCTCGACGATCTTCTGGTGGCGGCGCTGAATCGAGCAGTCGCGCTCGAACAGATGCACCACCGCCCCGTGTGTGTCGGCAAGGATCTGCACTTCCACGTGCCGCGGATTCACGACGTAGCGCTCGAGGAACACCGTCGCATCGCCGAAGGCCGAGGCCGCTTCCCGGCGGGCAGCCGCCACCGCGTCGGCCAGCGCGTCGGCGGATTCCACGATCCGCATGCCGCGCCCGCCACCGCCGAACGCCGCCTTCACCAGCAGCGGGTAGCCCACCCGCTGACCCTCGGCGGCCAGATCGGAGTCCTCGTCCAGGGTTGCGCCGGGCAGCACGGGCACGCCGGCCTTCTCCATGAGCGCTTTCGCCTCGACCTTTGAGCCCATCGCGGCGATGACCGCCGGCGGTGGCCCCACGAACGTCAGCCCGGCCTCGGCGCAGGCGGCCGCGAACCCGGCGTTCTCCGAGAGGAACCCATAGCCCGGATGCACCGCATCGGCCCCCGTCAACCGGGCCGCATCGATGATCGCCTCGGCGTTGAGGTAGGTATCCGACGGCGCGGCGCCCGCCAGCCGCACAGCCTCATCGGCCAGGCCGACAAACGGCGCGTCGGCGTCAGGGTCGGAATAGACCGCGACGGTCCCCAGACCCATGGCGTGCGCGGTGCGCATCACCCGGGCGGCGATCTCGCCGCGATTGGCCACCAACAGTTTCTGGATCATCTGCCTCACATCCGAAAGACGCCGAAGCCGCGGCGGCCGGCCACGGTGTTGGAGTGCACCGCCGACAGCGACATGCCCAGCACGGTGCGGGTGTCGCGCGGATCGATGATCCCGTCGTCATACAGCCGGGCGGTGACAAAGAAACTGTGCGACTCCGTGTCGATCTGGGCCTCGATCGCCGCTGTGCGCTCGCGGTTGGCCTCCTCGTCGAACGGCCGCCCCATCGACGCCGCCGACTCCCGCCCGACGATCGACATCACCCCGGCCAACTGCGCCGCGCCCATCACCGCCAGCTTCGCCCCGGGCCAGGCGAACAGCAGCCGCGGATCATACGCGCGCCCGGACATGCCGTAGTTGCCGGCACCGAACGAACTGGCCATGGTGATCGTCAGGTGCGGCACCGTGCTGTTGGTCACCGCGTTGATCATCTTGGCGCCGTCCTTGATGATGCCGCCCTGCTCGTAGCTCGCACCGACCATGTAGCCCGTGGTGTTCTGCAGAAACACCAACGGCGTATCGGTCTGGTTGGCCAGCAGGATGAACTCGCTGGCCTTCTTGGCCTCCTCGGAGAACAACACGCCTCGATGGTTGGCCAGGATCCCCACCGGATAGCCGTGCACCTGCGCCCACCCGGTGACCAGCGATGTCCCGTACAGCGGCTTGTACTCGTCGAACTCCGAGCCATCCACCACCCGCGCCAGCGCCTCACGCGGGTCGAACGGCACCTTCACATCGGCCGAGACGATCCCGAGAATCTCCTCCGGGTCATACAGCGGCGCCGCCGCGCACCCCACAGGAGCGGGGCCGAGTTTGCGCCAGTTGATCCGCGACATGATCTGGCGGCCAATCCGTATCGCATCGCGCTCGTCCGCGGCGAAATAGTCCGACAACCCCGACACCCGACTATGCATCTCGGCACCGCCCAGCGCCTCATCGTCGGCCACCTCACCTGTCGCCATTTTGACCAACGGCGGACCACCCAGAAAAACCTTGGCCTGCCGGTCCACCAGGACCGCGTAGTCACACATCCCCGGCACATACGCCCCGCCCGCCGTCGAATTCCCGAACACCAAGGCGACCGTGGGGATCGCCAGCGCCGACAACTCCGTAAGCTCGTGAAAGATACGGCCGGCCGGCACAAACAGGTCGGCCTGCTGGGGCAGGTCCGCCCCGCCGGACTCCACCAGGTTGATCACCGGCAGCCGGTTCACCCGCGCGATCTCCAGCGCGCGCAGCGTCTTTCGCAGCGAATACGGGTTCATCGCCCCACCCCGCACCGTCGGGTCGTGCGCAATCACCATGCACTCCACGCCCGACACCACCCCGATGCCCGTCACCACGCTGGCGCCGACGGTGAACCCGGTCCCCCAGGCAGCCAACGTCGACAACTCCAAAAACGGGCTGGCCGGGTCCAGCAACAACTCGATACGCTCCCGGACCAGAAGCCGCCCCCGCTCACGATGCCGCCGCCGATACCGCTCACCACCCCCGGCGACCGCAAGTGCAACCTGCTCGTCGAGCTGTGCAAGCAGCGCCAACTGCGCCTCCCGGTTGGCCTGATAAGCCTCGCTCGACGTATCGAGCTGCGATGTCAGCACCGGCACAGTGTTCCCTCGAGAAGCACGGTATGTGATTCACTGTTCACGTAGGAGACTGTACGACATGCACGGCGAGGAGGGCCAGATGGGGGACGGTGCGACGCACGCACGGCAGCGCGACCCGCAACGAAAGGAGCGGATCCTGACCGCTTCGGCCGAACTGGTCGCCGAGCGCGGGTACCACGGCGTGGCCCTCGTCGACATCGGAGCCCGGGCGGGCATCGTGGGCTCGGGGATCTATCGCCACTTCCCCAGCAAGGACGCGATCCTGGTAGCACTTCTCGACAGGGTGATGCGACGGCTCAGTCACGGTGCCGGGGCGATCATTTCGACAGCGCCGAGCGATGCCGAAGCCCTGTCGGCGCTGGTCGACGACCATGTCCGGATAGCCGTCGAAGACCGCGCGGTGCTGGCCGTCTACCACCGCGAGGGGCACAACGTTGCGCCGGAACAGCAGCGAAGACTGCGCCGAGACCAACGACACTACGTGGAGGAGTGGGTCCACGTGCTCGGCCACCTGCGTCCCGACCTGGCCGACGCCGAGTTGCGGGTCGCGGTGCATGCCGCCATCGGCGCCATCCAGTCGACCCTGTTCTTCCGCAGCGGACTACCGCCAGTTCGGCTCGCCGAGCTGCTCAGGACGGCCGCGCACGGCTGTCTCGGGGTGGCGCCAGCACCAGACATTGTGAACCAGGAGTAACTAGAGCATTGATCGCGCGGCATCGGCGTGACATTCTGAACGTGACTCGCGCACAAGGAGCTGCAATGGACCCGGATGTGACCACCCTGCGAGGCAGGCGAGCAACGCGCCGCTGGGAACGGACATCGGTAGGTGATGTGCTCGAACGGCTCACCTGGAGCTATCCCGACCAGATCGCGATCGCCGGATGGCCCGGTGCCTATGGGGACCGGCGGTTTGCCCGGCTGACCTATCGTGAGGCAGACCAAACCGCAAACCAATTCGCGCACGCGCTCGCCAGCGCGGGGCTCCAACCTGGCGCGCGGGTGCTGCTGTTCTGCGAGAACTCCGTCGAAGCCTGTCTCGCCAAGATCGGCATCGCGAAGGCGGGAATGGTGGCCGTCCCCCTCAACCCCAACCTGGCTCCCGATGTGGTTGAACACCTCATCGGACAAACCGAACCGGCCTTCGCGGTGGTGGACGCCGAGCTATGGCCCCGCGCCGAACGCGGATTCAGCGCGGCCGGCCTGCGCCCAGGTGTGACGATCACCATCGGCGGCGCCCCTGTGGTTGGCTCGCCAAGTTTCGCCGAGCTGATCGACAGCAAACCCGACACCGAGCCCGACGTGGAGATCCACGGCGACGACATCTGGGAGCTGTTGTTCACCTCCGGCACCACATCGATGCCCAAAGGCGCAATGATGTCCCACCACTGCACCTACCTGGCGGCGATGAACTTCGCACTCTCGCTGACTCGCGGTCTCACCGTGGAATCCGACCTGCGCCTTGCCACGTTCCTGCCGGTCACCTATCACGTCGGCGACCAGATCTTCATGTTCTCGGCGTTTCTCAGCGGAGGCCGCCTGCTCATCGGCCGAAAGCCTGTACCCGAGGTGGTAGCCAAGGCTGTCGACGCCCGGCGGATCACGGCGCTGTGGGCCGGCTCACCGCAGTTCGTTGCGTCCCTAGCCGACGAGTTCGAGGCCCACCCGGAGTTCGACCCAACCAGCCTGCGCGTGCTGGTGTACGGGTGGGGAGCACTGGCCCCGGAGCTGCTCGACCGGCTGGTGCAGCGCTGCGGCCCAGAACTGGTGGCGATGGGCATCTTCGGTCAGACCGAGGCGATCGCATGTCACCGGTTCTGGCCCGCAAAATGGCCCGAGGCGCACCGCGCCACCGCGCCGCAGGCCAACTACGTCGGTGTGCCCAGCCCGCTGCTGGCCTCCGACGTCGTCGACGAATCTGGCCAACCTGTGCGCGGGCAGCCCGGTGAGGCGGTCTACCGATCGCCCATCATGACCGCCGGCTACTACCGCAACCCAGCCGCCACCCGCGAGGCATTCCGCGGCGGTTGGTTTCACTCCGGCGACAGCGCATCGATTGACCGCGACGGGCTGCGGATCATGGTCGATCGCTACAAAGACATCGTCAAGACCGGTGGAGAGAACGTCTCGAGCATGCGCGTAGAGGCTGTGCTGCACACCCACCCCGACGTAGCGCGTGCGGCGGTCATCGGACTGCCCCACCCCCACTGGGGTGAAGCCGTCACAGCAATCGTCACGTCCCACGCCGGGCGCGCGCCCACCGAGTCGGACATTGTCGCCTTCTGCCGCCAGCGGCTCGCCGGTTTCGAGACCCCTAAGCGCGTCGTGTTCGCCGAAAAGCTACCCGAGACCGTCGGCGGCAAAATACTCAAATACCAGCTCCGCGAGCAGTTCGCTGCGCTCTACCAAGCTACCAAGCCGGTTAGCGCCAGCCGCTGATTCTGCGGTCTACAACCGCTGCCAAGCGAGCAGTAGAAGTGCCGGCCCGACCGCCGACGGTCGCCGTCTGACCACGGCAGCGGGGTAGCATCCGCGACGGTCATGCTCGTATGCCTCGTTTATGTGTGCCTCGGTTCGCTGTAGGTCCGGCCAGGCGGACCACCGCGGTTCTGTTCCGCTGCTTCGCGCCCGGTGAAGTTACGGGACGGCATGCGGTGATTCCCCTACCTGACCACTTCGCTGACATGACAAAAAACGCAATCCTATACGCGGAGGGCTGTAGAGGGTGACGATCAGTCCACCATGCTGTAGCCACCGCTGACGCTGAGGATCTGACCGGTGATCCACGAGCTGAGATCCGAGCAGAAGAACAGGATCGCGTTGGCCTGGTCGATAGGTTCGCCGAGTCGGCCCAGCGGGTAGGCCTTGACCAAAGTCTCCTCACCACCCCACTTTTCGATCAGTGCGCTGGCGCCTGGGGTCTTCGTGGTGCCCGGCGACACCGCGTTGCATCGGATGCCGTAGCGGCCGGCTTCTTTGGCGAATGCCTTCGTAAAGCCGACGACCCCACCTTTAGCGGCGCTGTAGGAAACGAGGAATGGTTCGCCGATCCGGCCGGCGTCTGAGATCAGATTCACCACCGTTCCCGATTTCTGCTCACGCATGTGGTCGTAGGCCGCCTTGGTCATCACCATCGTGCCGATCAGGGTGACGCCGACGTCGAGTTGGTACTGCTCGTAGGTGAGGTTCTTGAAGAGATCCACACTCCAGGCCGCGGCGTTGTTGACGAGGATATCCAGACCACCGAACTGCTCTACCGTGGCGCTCACCGCATCGCGCGCGCGCTGGGGG
Source organism: Mycobacterium sp. 48b (assembly GCF_048282725.1). Taxonomy (NCBI): domain Bacteria; kingdom Bacillati; phylum Actinomycetota; class Actinomycetes; order Mycobacteriales; family Mycobacteriaceae; genus Mycobacterium; species Mycobacterium sp. 48b. Next base: position 1,804,622 of record NZ_JBLVUL010000001.1, on the reverse strand, counting down.
TCGCGCACATCCACCGTGACGGCGATCGCAGTGCCGCCCGCCTGTTCGACGATCGCAGCCGTTTCCTTGGCGGCAGCCTCGTTGACATCCGCCGCCGCAACTTTCGCGCCGGCGCGCGCGAGAAGAGTTGCTACCTCGCGCCCGATTCCGCTGCCCGCGCCGGTGACGATCGCGGAGCGCCCGGTCAAGTCGATCTCGACTGCCATGATTGTTCCCTTCATCCCTGTTCGATGTGCCTCTTGATGTGACCATCCCGCGCCCGGAAAAGCGCGAACGTTGCTGTGCCGCAGTACTCTCGGATCAGTCGGCAAGTCCGAGTTGGGCGGCGATGATGTTCTTCTGAATCTGCGACGTGCCGCCGAAAATTGTCATGACCAGAGCGTCCCTGACATAGGACTGCATCTCGCTTTCCATGCTGTACCCCATACCGCCCATGAACTGCATACCTTGCAGTGCTACGTCCTTTGCGGTCTCCGTCGCCTGCAGCTTCGTGATGGAAGCCTCACCCGGCGCTGGGTCTCCGGCTGCGAGTAACGCGGCGGTGTGCTCCACCAGCAACCGGGTGGACAGCAACTTCGTCGCGCTCTCGGCAAGGCCGTGTTGGAGTGCTTGGAAGCGACCGATAGGTTGGCCGAACTGGCGCCGCTCCTTTACATAACGGAGCGTGTCGTCGAACGCGCGCTGCCCGATGCCGAGGGCCTCGGCCGCGATGATGAGCCGCTCGCTGTTGAGGCCGCGTACCAGCACCCGCCACCCTTGGTCGATTCCTCCGACGATCTCGTCATCGCCGGCATCGACATCCTCATAGCGAGTGATGTTGGTGTCGATATGGCCGAGCATGTCGAGCCGTTCGAAGCTGATGCCGTGCCGGTCCATCGGCAGCAGAAACAGGCTCAGCCCTTGATGCTTGGGCGCTTCGGTGTTGGTGCGGGTCACCACGAGTACCCAGCGGGCATGGTTGGCGTTGCTCGTGAAGGTCTTTTCACCGCTGAGCGTCCACCGCGAGCCCTCCTTGCGGGCACGCGTCTTGACCGCAGCTGCGTCAGAGCCGGTGTCGGGCTCGGTGATCGCGATGGACAGGATGTCGCCGGCAGCGACGCCGGGCAAGACGGCACGTTTCTGCTCTTCTGACCCGTACTTGATCAGCGCCTGCAGTGTGATCACCGTGGTCAGGTACCCGCCGACCGGGACGCGATGGTAGGCCAGGCGCTCGGTCAGCAGCGCGACCTCTGACAGTGTTCCCCCGACCCCGCCGTACTCCTCGGGGATCGTCAGTCCGAGCCAGCCGGTGCTGGCGAGCTTGCCGTACAGCTCGTCATTGTGGGCGACGGTCCCGCCCTTGGTCAGCTCGCGGAGCTTGTGCGGTGGGCATTCGCGCTGGCAGAAGCCATCGACGGCTTCGACAAATGCCGACTGCTCCGGTGTCGGCTTTCCGCGGAACGTGAGCATTCGGAACTCCCTTGTTTCGGTCATGACGACCACCCGGCGACTACACGCCCCCTGGTGTGGTGCAGCTGGCATGCGTGCAGTCCTGCGCCTCCCGGTTCAGTAGGCGGCGCGGATAGCCACATTGCCTTATAATCAGTACTACGATAAGGTCTGGCGTGCAAGGGTGCAAGCGTCAGCGCTACTGGAGGTTCGATGGTTATCGCCGTAGGCGACACGAAGTTCGTCCGCGTCGAGGTGGATAGAGGTGTCGCGCTGTTGACGGTGGACCGCCCGCCGGCTAACGCGCTGGATCTGCAGGTGGTACACGAAATCAGCAGGGCAGCCTCGGAGACAGCGTTGCAGCCTGAGGTCGGCGCCATCGTCGTTACCGGACACGGAAAACAGTTTGTCGCCGGCGCCGACATCAAGGTGATGCGCGACATCGATCTTGCCGGATTTGCGTATTTCGTCAACGCGATTCAACGGGCCCTCAACGATCTGGAAGCACTGCCGTTGCCGGTGATCGCAGCGATCAACGGTAACGCCATGGGCGGTGGCCTCGAACTCGCCCTCGCGTGCGACCTGCGGTTCGCAGGCGAACACGTGCGGCTCGGCGTTCCCGAGGTTCGTCTGGGCCTGCTTCCCGGCGCCGGAGGAACGCAGCGGCTGTGCGAGACGATCGGCAAGGGCCGCGCCCTGGAACTGCTCTACACCGGCCGGCAGGTGAGCGCTGCCGAAGCGCATGCGCTCGGCCTGGTCAACCGAGTCGTGGAGGGCGACCGAGTCGTTGGCGAAGCCGTCGAGTTCGCTCGACAACTCGCGTCGGGCGCGCGCCAGGCCATGCGCCGCATCAAATCGTGTGTGCTCGCACGACTGGACGGGGGGCGTTGCGCGGGCTTTCGGGCCGAGTCCGCTGGGGTTGTCGACCTCTTCGCCGGGGAAGAGGCCCGGGTGGGCTTCGACGCCTTCATCAATAAGCGGCCACCCGACTTCGGCTATGGCTAGGCGACAGTCGCGTTTGCTGCGGGGCGTGCCGAGAACGTGCAACGTCTCGGTGTGACGGCAGGGCCGCTGTCCCCCGCGTGGCAACCCAAGTCCTCTGCATATCGGTAACCGAGGCCAAGTCCGAGGCCCGGAAACGTTGGGAAGGAGCAGTTGTTCAATGAGCAGTTCAATGGTGGAGTTCTCCGACATCCGCTACGAAGTCAAGGATGCCGTCGCCCGGATAACGATCAATCGTCCCGACAAATTGAATGCATTCACGCCGCACACCCTCAGGGAGTTGACATCGGCCGTGCGACGTGCCGGCGAGGACGGCGACGTCGGGGTGATCGTGCTGACCGGTGCCGGCGAACGGGCATTCTGCGCGGGTGGTGACGTCAGCGTGGAGGACGAGAGCACGTTCAACGCCGGCGATGACTCCTTCGACGAGTTGGTCAAGCAGCTCTACCGCGCGTTTCGTGAATGTCTCAAGCCGGTGATCGCCCGGGTGGACGGCTACGCGATCGGCGGGGGACACCACATGGCCTACGCCTGCGATTTCACCATCGCGTCTGATCGCTCGGTGCTCGGACAGAACGGTCCGCGCGTCGCCAGTCCAGCCGAGGGGTGGCTGGTGAGCTACCTGTGGACGGTGGTCGGTATGAAGCGGGCCAAGGAGATGTGGATGTTGTGCCGGCGCTACTCGGCCAAGCAGGCGCTGGACTGGGGGCTCATCAACGCGTGTGTGCCGCCGGAGGATCTCGATGCCGAAGTCGCGCGTTGGTGTGACGAGTTGCTGGCGCTTAGCCCGACCGTGCTGAAACTGGTCAAAAAGTCCTTTGACGACGCGGTCGCGCCCATGCGGGAAGCACAGGACCGGTTCAGCATTCTCAACCAGGTGAACCCCGGCTTCTTCGTGTCCGGAGAGCAATCCGAAGGCGCCGATGCCTTCATGAACAAACGCAAGCCCGACTTCTCCCCTTGGCGTTGACGATGCGCTCAACTCGCAACGGCGGTGTGGGCGAGAATCCGGGGGGACGTTGACGATGGAATTGTCGTACTCCGATTCAGAGCTGGCGTTCCGCGATGAAGTACGCGCCTGGCTGACGACCAACGCGCCCACTCACCCCTTACCGCCGCCCTACACGGCCGAGGGTGTGGCCGCACATCGGGAATGGGAGAAAGCGCTGTACACCGCGGGCTACTCGGCGCTGCATTGGCCGCGAGAGTACCGCGGCGGAGGTGCCGACTTCATGCGCCAGATGCTGTTCGACGAGGAGTACCACCGAGCCGCAGCTCCGCAGCGGTTGAACCGTCTCGCCCTCGGACTAGCGGGCCCCACCATCATCGAATTCGGCACCACCGAGCAGAAGCAGCGCTGGCTGCCGGGGATGCTCAGCTGCGACGAGTTATGGTGCCAGGGATTCTCCGAACCGGGCGCGGGCAGCGACCTGTCCGCCGTGCGAACTCGGGCGGTCCTTGACGGAGACGATTTCGTCATCAATGGCCAGAAGATCTGGACATCACTGTCCGCGTTCGCCGAATGGATGTTCGCCCTGGTCCGCACGGACCCCGGCCAGACTCGGCATCGGGGCCTGACATACATCGTGCTGCCGATGGACACTGCTGGCATCGAGTTGCGGCCGATCCGCCAGTTGCACGGCGAGCCGGGTTTCTCCGAGGTGTTTTTCACCGACGTGCGCGTTCCCGCGAAGAACGTCATCGGTGCGGTCGGTGACGGGTGGCGCGTTGCCATGGCGACGCTGGGCTACGAGCGCGGCACCGGCTTGGGCAACCACGTGCGTCTGTCCAACGACGTGCGGCAATTGGTCGACCTCGCCACACGTATGGGCATCGCCGACGATCCCGCCCTCCGGGACGAGATCGCCTCGCGCTTCGCCGAGGCCGAGCTTTTCCGCCGGTACATGCAGCACATCGCCAGCCAACTCGCCGCGGGCACCGGCGTCGGTTCCAGGTCCAGCCTCGTCAAGTTGTATTGGTCGGAGCTCGACAGCAGAATCCAGGAAACCGCTCTGCAGATCCTGGGTCCCTTCGCAGAACTGGCGGATTCATCCGGCTGTGCCGCTGGAGCCGGGTTTCATCGCCGATACTGGCACGCTCGGGCGTCGCGAATCTTCGCCGGCACCAACGAGATACAACGCAACATCATCGGCGAGCGCCTGCTCGGACTTCCACGGGAGCCGCGGTGAACATCGACCTCACGCCCGACCAGAAAGAGCTGGCAGCCGCGGCACGGGAATTCTTGCGTGCCGAGTACCCTGCGTCGCGGGTTCGTTCGGCCTGGGATGCCGACTGCGCCGTCGATCGCGCGGCGTGGGCTCGACTGGCCGAGATTGGGTTCCTCGGTGTCGTAGTGCCAGAACGGTTCGGCGGCCTGGGGCGCTCTGATGTGGAGCTCGCATTGCTGCTCGAGGAAGCCGGCCGGGTCGCGCTTCCCGACCCGCTGCTGGAGACCGCGGTGGCGGCGCTGACGATCGCAGACATGGGCAGCGACCGCCAGATCGAGCGGTGGTTGCCCGCCATCGCAGCCGGCGAACTAATCGCCACCATTCAGCCGCCGGGTGCACCGTTCGCTGTCATCGACAGCTCGTTCGACCTCATCGTGGTGGCGAGCGAGGACTGTCTGCATGTCGTACCCGTGAGCAACTGCGACATCGAGTCCCACGAAGTCGAGGACGGCGCCCGCCGCCTGGCGACTATCCGCGCCGAAGCCACCTCCGATACCTTGTTGCCCGGCAGCACCGGACGGGCGGACCTTTTAGCCGTACGCGCCGCCGTGGCCGCCGCTGCCACGCTCGTGGGCATCGGGGCGTACTTAGTAGAAACCACGGTCGATTATGTGCGGCAGCGGGAGCAGTTCGGCAGACCGGTCGGATCGTTTCAGGCCGTCAAGCATCAACTCTCCAATGCCTATCTCGCGGTCGAATTCGCCCGGCCGGCGACGTGGGTCGCCGCGCACTTGGTCGCCATTGGTTCGGATGAAGCGCCGACGGCCGCGGCGGTTGCCAAGAGTTGCGCGTCGGAAGCGGAAAAGACCGCCAACGACAGCGCTTTGCAATGCCACGGTGGGATCGGTTTCACCTGGGAGCATGACCTGCACCTGTGGCTCAAACGGGGGAAGGCCATGGAACAGGCGTACGGGACCCCGCGCCAACACCGTGCCCGGATAGCCGAGACCATCTTCGGCTCCTCGGCCGTGTGAAGCGCACGGCCCCGTTCTGGCAGGTACCAGCCTACGGTCATCCGCCACGTCCAGCGTGACGTCGCAACGGGGTTACATAAAGAGTAGAGAAAGGTGAATCCGTGACTTATGTGATTACCGAGGCATGTGTCGACGTTCTCGACAAGACGTGCATCAAAGAATGCCCGGTCGACTGCATATACGAAGGCGAACGGATGATGTACATCCACCCCGCCGAGTGCATCGATTGCGGGGCGTGCGAACCGGTCTGCCCCGTGGAGGCGATCCACTACGAGACCGACCTCCCCGACGGTGTACGGCACTATCAGCAGATCAATGCCGACTTCTTCTCCGAAATCGGCTCTCCCGGTGGCGCCCGCCGCGTCGGGAAGCTCAGCGCCGATCCCCCTATCGTCAAGAACCTGGAGCTAAGGAGCGGCACCGGGGGGCGGTAGCGTTCCCGGCGCTGCGGCCGTCGGTCAGAGCTACGCCATGGTTCAGAGCTACGCCATGGTAAGGCCGCCGCTCACCGACAGCGTCTGTCCGGTGATGAACCCCGCGTCGTCGGAAGCGAGGAACGCGACCGCGGCGGCGACCTCCTCCGGCCGGCCCAGACGCTTCATCGGCACCGCCCGGGTCATCGCACCGATCACCTTGTCTGCATCGGCTTGGCCGCGGACGATCTCTTGTAGCAAAGGGGTGTCGGTCGGGCCGGGGCACACGGTGTTGGCGGTTACCCCCGCGCGGGCGACCTCGCGAGCGATCGTCTTCGTGAATGCGATCACAGCGCCCTTGGCCCCCGAGTACACCGACTCCAGCGACGAACCGACACGACCGGCGTCCGAGCCGATGTTGACAATCCGCCCCCACCCCGCCTCGATCATCGCCGGAAGCACGTCGTGCGTGGTCCGAAGCACGCCCTTGTAGTTGATCTCGATGACGCGCTGCCAGAACTCCTCGTCGGTATCGACAAAGGGCTTGAGCTCGTCCCACCCAGCGTTGTTGACCAGGATGGAGATCGATCCCAGCTTCTGGCGAACCTCGTTGAGGCCCTCCTTCACCGACGCCGGGTCGGTGACATCCACGGCGACGGGCACGGCGGTGCCGCCGGCTGCGGTGATCGTCGCCGCGGTCTCCTTAGCCTCGTGGTCGCGCAGATCGACCACCGCGACGTGGCGGCCTTGCCGGCCTAGCGCTAACGCGATCTCGCGTCCGATTCCTCTAGCGGCGCCGGTGACGACGGCGACACGTGCCTGCATGCTCATTCTCCGATCGTTTCTCCGTTACGACGTCCAGAGTCCATATACTTTACAATGACGATGATCATCCCGATTTGGATCGTCCTCGCCGATTTCACTCCGTGACCGCGCCGGTCGCCCGCAGCGTTTCGATCTCGTCCGGGGAAAGGCCGATCTCGTCGAGAATTTCGCGAGTGTGCTGCCCGGGCCGGGTAACGACCGATCCCGCGGTTGGCTTCCACGCGCTCATGCGCGGCAGCGGGCCAACCACACCCGGCGCGTCCAGCAACCCTCTGCGCTGCGCTGCGTCGAACGCGTCGGGCAGCGACCTCACGGGAGCCACCGCGGTGTCGACCTCTTCCAGCCGGGCCAGCCATTCCGCGAGCGAGGCAGCGGAGAAGGTCTTCTCGAATGCGGCCCGCAGCTCGCCCCATCGAGACTGGTCGGCATAAGCCGAGATCAGGTCGGGGCGGCCGAGTGCTGTGCAGAGGTTCGCGAAGAACTTCGGCTCCAGAGCAGCCACCGACAGCCATTGCCCGTCGGCCGTGCGATAGCAGTCATAGAAGGGGACCGCCCCCGACAGCAGGCCCCGGCCCCACGACGGATCCGGCGCCGACGCCAGCGTCCACGACTGGACCACCTGCAGCAGGCCGAGCAGCCCCTCATACATCGACACGTCGATGTGAGTTCCCCGGCCGCTGGCCTGGCGGCCCAGGAGGCCGGCCAGGATGCCGAACGCGGCCAGCAAACCTCCTGCGGCGAAGTCGGCCACCACGTTGACGGGTATGCCCGGACGCTGGCCATCGCGTGTCGTCGCCGACAGCAGGCCCGACTCGGCGATGTAGTTGAGATCGTGACCGGCGCGCATCGCCAGCTCCCCGGATTGCCCATAGCCGGTCAGCGAGCAATAGACGATCGCCGGGTTCCGCGCGGCGACCGTGTCGTAGCCCAATCCGAGCCGCTCGCAGGTTCCCGGCCGGAATCCCTCGACGAAGACGTCACTGCGCTGCGCCAGTTGCAGGGCGATCTCCAGGGCTTGCGGTTGCTTGAGGTCCAGCACGAGTGATCGTCGGGAGCGATACAGCGGATTGATGCCCTGTCGGCGCGCGCGCTCACCACCGTAACCGGGTAGCGCGCCAAGACCGCTGCCGCTTCGCGCGGCGGCCGGGGCTTCCACCGTGATCACCTCCGCGCCGAGGTCGCCGAGCAGCATGGTGGCAAACGGCCCTGGGGCCAGCGCGGACAGGTCGAGGATGCGTACCCCGGACAGCGGGCCGGTCGGATCGCTCATGCCGTTCCCTCAGCTGCGCGTTCTGCGGTTGACGGTGCGGTGTCAGCCGGCGTACCTGGCGCCGGCGGCCGATGGCGAGCTGAGGTCCCGTCTTCGTTACGCGCGTGACCTGCCAGGTCCTTGATGGCGATGTCTCGAAGGAGCGCTTTGTCGACCTTTCCGCCGGCATTGGTCGGCAGCTCATCGAGCACGATGAATCTTTCGGGCAGCTTGGCCTTGGCGAGCTGGCGGTCGAGCAGAAACGAGCACAGATCGTCGAGCCGGGGGTGAGAGCCTAAAGCGGGCACCACTGCGGCGCAGGCCCGCTCGCCCAGCCGCTCATCGGGGATTCCCACGATCGCTACGCCAGCCACGTCAGGGTGCTCGAGCAGCAGCTCCTCGACTTCCCGCGGGAAGATGTTGGTGCCTCCCCGCAAGATCATGTCCTTGATGCGCCCCACGATGCGTAGGTATCCGCGGTCATCGAACTCACCGACGTCACCGGAGTGGAAGAAACCCTGATCATCCCAAGCCTGCCGGTCGTAGTCGGGCTCGTTGAGATAGCCGTATGACTTGTTGGGCCCACGCCAGCACAGTTCACCAGCGTCGCCCGGCGGCACGGGGTTGCCGTCCGCGCCGAGCAACACCACCTCGACACCGGGGCAGACCGAGCCGACGGTCGTGTGGCGTAGCTCGTCTGGATCGTCGATCGACGTGATGGCGGGCACTCCCCCATCGGTGGCGCCGTAAATGGTTTGCACGCGGCAGCCCATCCGTGATTCGAGGTCGCGCGCGGTGGACTGTGGCAGCGGGGCGCCCGCGTTGTTGAATCGGGTGAAGTGGGACAGGTCATACTGCTCGAGCGGGAACTCCAGCATCATGATCATCTGGGTGGGCACGGCGGTCGCGTAGGTGCACTGCTCCCGGATGATCAGGTCCAGTGCGGCCTGCGGCTTCCAGGTTTCCAGCAGCGCGGTCGTCGCACCCACCAACAGTGGTGCCAGCACGGGAAAGACGTAGCCGGTCGAGCCCGTGCTGGCCGGTGCGATGGCGGCGGCGACGTCGTCGGCACCGAGGTGGAGGCGGCGGCCCATATGGTGGACGAGCAGGGCGACCAGGTCATTCGAACTCCACACCGACGCCTTGGGGATACCGGTCGTTCCCGACGAGGACATCACGTGTGCGGGCGCATCGGCGCTCGGCCGATGCTCGTCGAGCTCGCCGGCGGTCAGAGGCGCCGAGTTGGCTGCCAGCGATTCCAGCGAACCGCTTCGGGCGGTCAACACGTGTTTGAGGTCGGGCAGCCCGTCACGCAGCGTTTCCGCCAGGCCGACGTAGTCGAAGCCGCCGTTATCGTTGAGGACGATCAGCATCGAAGCCCGTACCGTGCCCAGCAGAGACCGCAGCTCGGCGCCGCGCCAGCCGGTGCTCACCGGCAGGAACAGCGCGCCGATCCTGTTGCACGCCAGGTGCAGTGCCGGCAGCAAAACGCAGCCGGGCAGGTGGATGGCGACCGGGTCGCCGGGCTCGACACCGTGATCGAGCAGGACCCGCGCAAGGCGCAGCGACAGGTCCCTGAGTTGGGCGTATGTCAGCTTTTCGCGGGAATCGATGACCGCAGTCTTTTCGGGATGCCGTTGTGCGTGGTCGTCGACGACGTCCGCGATCGTCTGGTCGCCCCACACGCCGATCTCACGGAAGCGGCCCGGGGCCGAGGCGGGCTGCATCCAAGGAATGTGGCGGTCGATCATATCGTGGCTCCTTCGCAGAGACTGTGTTGTGGACCTGAGTTGGGATGTCGACTGTGCGTGCCGGTGTCGGCGGGCTCCCGGGCGCACCACTCGATACGTGCGGGTCATCCTGGTGTTCGCCCGGCCGGGCTCGGGGTGCCGGCCGCGGCGTCCGTCGGGGCGTCGTGTGCCAGGGGGTGGGCGTGATCGAGCATGGCGGCCAGATCCGGGGTTTTGACCCGGGGGCTTCCTCGGCGCCGACCTGCTTGGATTTCGTGGGAGTCCAGCCGTAGCCATCCCGCCCAGTCCACGACGTTGACTGCGCGGTGCTCGAGCAGTTCGATGACCGTCCGGCGGTGGTCGTGTCTCGGCGGTGCGAGGCCGGGCAGGTCGGCCAGCAGGTTCTTGACGGTCTCGGCGGCGTCGGCTCGATTGGTGCCGATCACGCCACTGGGGCCGCGCTTGGCCCAACCGGTCACGTACTCGCCCGGCAGGAAATGGCCCTGTCCGTCCACTAGGCGGCCCCCTTGGTTGCGGATGGTTTGCGTACCGCTGTCGTAGGGCAAGTCGGCTACCGGACGCACCTGGTAGCCGACGGAATGCAGCACCAGGTTCACGTCGAGCACCTCGTACTGGCCTGAACCGCGCGCCTGGCCGTCGTCGGTCAGTTCGTTGCGTTCGACAACCAGGGCATTGACGTGGTCGTCGCCGAGGATAGCGACAGGGCTCCGGAGGAATCTCAGGTGCAGTCTCCTCGGTTTGCCCTGCAGCGGCCGATCCGCCCACTGCCGCAGCGTTGAGACCATGCGTTCGAGCTGGGGCCTTCCCAACAGCTCGGCTCGCTCGCTTTCGCTCAACGCCAATTCGGTCGGATCGATGATGAGATCGGCGTTGGACAGCTCGCCGAGTTCGCGAAGTTCGACCGGTGTGAATTTCATCTGCGCGGGGCCGCGTCGGCACAGCAGATAGATGTCGGTGATGGCGCTGGAGCCAAGTGCGGTGACGACCCGGTCGGGCACGTCGGTGGCGGCGATCTCCTCGGCGCTGCGCGCGAGCACTCGCGCGACATCGAGGGCGACGTTGCCGGCCCCCACCACGGCCACGCCCCGACCGTGCAGTGGGAAGTTGCGGTCGGCGGCGTCGGGATGTCCGGAATACCAGCCGACGAATTCTTTGGCCGCAAAGCTGCCCGGCAGGCGGCTACCGGGTACGTCCAGCACTCGGGCGTCTTCCGCGCCAAAAGCGTAGATGACGGCGTCGTAAAATCCTCGCAACTCGTGTCGGCTGATATCACGGCCGACAGAGACGTTCCCCAGAAAACGGACCGTGGCTGAATGGGCGGTGAAGGGTGCGCCCAGAACGCGGGCGACCGACTTGATCTTCTGGTTATCCGGCGCGACTCCGTACCGGACGAGCCCGAACGGCGAGGGCAGCCGTTCGAACACGTCTATCTTCACCGGGTGACCCGACTCCACAAGTTCGGGTCACCGCGTACAGGCCGGCCGGCCCCGCACCCACCACAGCGATGCGTCCCCCGCTCCTATTCCTCAGCGGGCAGGATTAGGGACCAGAAGCGCGACTGGCGATCATTCGTCAGGCTCATGTAGATGTGTTTGGCTTCGGTGAAATCGAGGAATCCGTCGTCTCCGAGTTCGCGGCCGATGCCGCTTTGCCGGTATCCGCCGAACGGTGCGTCGGGGCGCAACTGGTGGTGGTCATTGATCCAGACCGTGCCGGCGCGTAACCGGCGGCTGATTTCGTAGGCGTTGACCATGTTGGTGGACCACACCGTCGCTGCCAAGCCGTATATCGTGTCGTTGGCCAGGCGCACCGCGTCGTCGACGGAGTCGTACCCGATGACCGACAGCACGGGGCCGAAAAGCTCCTGACGGGCGATCGGCATGTCGTTGTTGACGTTGTGGATCACTGTCGGCTGGAAGAAGTAGCCGTCGCCGATGTCGGCACGACGACCACCACACGCCACTGTGGCGCCGGCGGCCGCGGCGTCATTGACGACGCGCTCCAGCTCGGCGGCTTTCTCGGCCGAGATCACCGGGCCGAGGTCGGTCTGCGGGTTGCGCGTGTCTCCGAGTCTGATCGTGGCGGCCCGCCGCACCAGCCGGTCGATGAGTTCCTCTTCGCGCCCGCGTGGCACGAAGACCCGGCTGCCCGCTTCACAGCACTGCCCGGCGTAGAAGTTGACGCCGAACAGCACGCCGTCGACGACGAGATCGAAGTCAGCGTCGGGCAGGATGACTGACGGCGACTTTCCGCCGAGCTCTAGGGTGACGTTCTTCAACGTTTGCGCAGCCCCGGCGGCGACGCTCCGCCCGACCCCGGTGCTGCCGGTGAACGTGACATGGTCCACCAGAGCGCTTTCGACGAGGTATTGGCCCACTTCGACGTCCCCGGTGACGACGTTGAATTGCCCGGGGGGAAGATCTGTGCGCGACAATGCTTCAGCCAGTAGCATCGCCGACAGCGGCGTGCGTGGGTTGGGCTTGAGCACGACGCTGTTGCCCATCAGCAGTGCGGGAATGACTTTCCACACGGCCAACAAGAGCGGGAAGTTGAACGGGGTGATGGCCGCGACGACGCCCTCGGGTTCCCGTACGACGTGACTGACGCTAAACGGCGGCGAATGGAACCCCAATGGCTGCTCCAGACGCACGCTTGGGGCCATATCGAGGAAGTACTGGCTGTGGGCCAAGGCGAATCCGACGTGCAGAGCGCTCGCCGTCTTGATCGGAGATCCGCATTCGGCGATTTCCGCTTCCAGGAGGGCGTCCTGGTTTTCGACCAGGTAGTCGATGGCTGGCTGCAGCGCTCGGACCCTGCTTCGCACGTCCAGGCCGGCCCAGGGGCCCTCGTCGAAGGCCGTGCGGGCACACGCGACCGCCGCCTCGACGTCGGCGATCCCTCCGTCGGCGACATCGCCGACGACGGTCGCGGTGGCCGGGTCGATGACCTGCCTGCGTTTGCCACTGACGGAGGGACGCCATGTCCCGCCGATGTATTGCTCGAAGCGCCATCGCACATCGGATTTCAGCGGTGCCGTCATTGTCATCTTGGGTCTCGCTTTGCTGGTTGTAAGACGGTTTTGGTCAGCTGGTGACGAGCTGTCAATCGTGGTAGCGAACTGTGATCGCGTGTTCGGGGCACGCCTGCGCGCCTTCCTCTGCTTCGTTGACCAACTCTGGCGGAACGGGATTGACGATCACGACGGACTTTCCTTCGTCGTCCAGGCCATAAACCGCAGGTGCCAGTGAGTGGCAGCGGGCATGGCCCATGCACCGGTTGAGATCGACGGTGACCTCTGCGGATTTGCTGGTCACGGGACTCGTCACGACCTGGCCTCGAAGATCACCGGCAAAGACTTCACACCCCAGGTGTCACCGGTGTGCCACACCGGTGGCTTGTCGGGATCCAGCCGGTATTCGGGTGTGGCCGCCGTGTTCGACGGAGTGCCCGACCGGGCATGCTTCACGCATCCGGTCGTAGATCGCCAGTCGGTGGCGTTGAACCTCCCGGTCGTGCATGCTCAGATGCTCGATGAACTTGTCGGCCGCTTCGGCGTTGAGCCGCGTGGGTCGTTCGTCATCGATATCGGTGTTGCGCTGTTGTGTCGTCATTGTTGAATTCGCTCCAATCTTCACGAACGGCTATCGGTTTTGCGTCGCGGCCGTGGCCGAGACAACTTTGCACTGCAGGGCGGAATCAGCTCTCCACTTGGGCTGCTAGTCGTCCGACAGAATGACCAACCCGCGGATGTTGCGACCCGCGAGCATGGCCTCGTACCCCTCGTTGATTTGATCAAGCGAGTAGGTGTTGGTCACCAGCTCATCGAGTTTCAATTTGCCGGATTGATAGAGGTCGATCAGCTGGGGAATGTCGGAGAACGGGTTGCTGCTGCCATACACGGTGCCCAGGATCTGGCGTTCGAACATCACAACGTCGAAGGGAGCGATGGGTAGGTGGTCGGCGCCGGCGGGCGGCACGGCGACCAGGACGGCCCGCCCGCCTTTCCCCAGCGCCTGCAGCGCTTGTGCGAGGATCGCCTGGGTCAGAACGCCGGGCGTGGCGATGGACACGTCGGCCCCCCTGTTCCAGGTGGCCTCCAACACCGCGTCGACCGGGTCGACGGCGGTCGGATCGACGACGTGTGTCGCGCCGAACACTTCGTAGGCGAGTTTGCGCTTGGCCTCGTCCGGTTCGACGGCCACGACGACGCGGGCGCCCGACGTAGCGGCCCCCTGGATCGCGTTCATGCCGATTCCCCCGGCGCCCCAGACGACCACGGATTCACCGGGCCGCACCTTGGCCTTGTTGACTGCCGCCCCGTAGCCGGTGGGCACGCCGCACCCGATCAGGGCTGCGGTGCGCAGCGGAACGCTCCGATCGATCTTGACGACGGAAACATCAGGCACCACGGTGTGCTCGGCAAACGTTCCCAGCAAGCACATCTGGCCAGCGCCTTGCGCTCCCACGTGGAATCGGTAGGTCCCGTCGAGCTGCGGACCGGCCAGGATGTTGGCACCCAGGTCGCAAAGGTTGGAGTGTCCGACCGCACACGAGCGGCAGTGCCCACACGCGGGGATGAACGACAACACCACATGATCGCCCGGTTCGACCGCCGTGACCTCGGCGCCGACCTCTTCGATGACCCCGGCCCCTTCGTGGCCGCCGATCACCGGATACGGCATCGGAAGATCGCCTGTCACCAGGTGGTAGTCGCTGTGGCAGAGGCCGGTCGCCGCCAGGCGCACCCGCACCTCGTGCGGGCCCGGCGGGTCGAGATCCACCTCCTGCACCTTGAACTGCTCGTTCTGCCCATGGAGCACGGCTGCCCGAGTCTTCACGAAACTCCCTTCGTCGACCTAATCACATCGATCTTGATCCGCGCGTCGACGCCGGCTGCCCAGACTGTTGTGTCGATCGAAGGGCCCCGTCGCCGTTGTCGGTGTTGACACAAGTCATCGTTGATGTGACTCATGTCATTAAGCACTATGATCATAGGTCATACCCACACCGCTGGCAAGGAAAACGATTCCTGGATTCTGTCGCACCGCCGATCATCGGCAAGCAGTCTTGCCAGTTCACTGGCCACGGACCAGGAGTTTTGTACGCCGGACGGGAAGAAGAGAACGGGAAGAGGTACCTCAATAACGTGATGACAATTAGCCTCCGATGCGGTTCCCCACATCGATGTACGGCTCTGACGCGCAGCCAGACCGGTCAGCACGCTCCGAGGTCGGCGTGACGCACACCGTCGCCCCCGGCGGCGAGGCCCGCGGACCGGCCCCGCCCACCGCCTAGCGTCGCCGACCGCGGTGCAGGTGTCGCTTCCCGCTGGCCCGGTCGACCAACACCTCGTCGGCCAATCATCGTCAGCAACCGCTTCGCCTCGTCCGCGCCAATTCGCTACCCGGCCCTGCAGCGTGTTAACCGCTGTTAGCATTGCTGTTGGCCGCGGTGGGACCACGCGAGTTCAGGGCACAAGCAGGCGACGCCGGCCCATGTGGTTTCACCCAAGAGGAAGGGGCACGGTGAGCGGAGCGATCGTTACTCAACGGACTCGGGGAAGCGAACGTCGTGAGCGGATTCTGGCCGCGGCCGCCGAGCTCATCGCCGAGCGGGGATATCACGCCGTGTCGATGACGGATCTCGGTGTGGCGGCTGGAATCGTGGGACCGGGAATCTACCGGCATTTCGACAGCAAGGCCGCCGTGCTCGCGTCGCTGTTCGAGCGGGTGATCGACGCGCTGCTGGAGCGGGCCTCGACCATCGTGGACCAGGCTCGTGATGAGCGTGAGGCGTTGACTGGGCTGGTCGCCGACCATGTCTCGCTGGTGATCAACGATCGGGAGCTGGCGATTGTCTATTACCGCGAGTTGCATAACTTGTCCGATGAGCAGCGGCGCCGCCTGCGACGTAAGCAGCGACTGTATCTCGAGGAATGGGTGCACGTGGTCGCGGAGTTGCGGCCGGAGCTTGATGAGGCCGACGTCCGCGCGGTCGTACATGGTGCGATCGGCGCGATCCAGTCGATCCTTCACTACCGCGACACCGGCCTGCCCCCCGAGCGGGTCGCTGCCCGTCTGGCCGCCATGGGTTACGCGGTGCTCGGCATAGCAGCCAGCGACGACCTGCCCAGGATTGTGAACGATGACTAACATTTGTGCGTGTGACGGTGTGCGTCGGGACCGCGACAGGAGGAACACAGCCATGGCCGAGGCGCCGGGGGCCGTTCAGCGGCAGGCCTGGGTCGACGGCGTGTTGCCGCCGGTCGAGCAGGTGCGACCGGGATTGTGGTCGATCCCGGTGCCAATCCCGGACAATCCGTTGCGATACGTGCTGGTGTATGCGTTCGAGCTGCCTGACGGGGTCGCCATCGTCGACGCCGGCTGGGACACCGAGGAAGCGTGGACGGCCCTCGTCGAGGGACTGTCCAAGGCCGGATGCGACATCACCGACGTCTCTGCGGTGCTGATCACGCACGTCCACCCCGACCACTACGGATTGGCTGGGCGGGTGCGCGAGCATTCCGGAGCATGGGTCGGGGTGCACCCGGCCGATGCCGCGGTGTTGCCCACCCGCTACGGCGAGGTAGAACCTCTCGTGGCGAGTATGCGGGACCTCTTGGTGGACTGCGGGGTGCCCGAGGTCGAGTTGGACGAACTGAGCTCGGCGTCGCTTGGAATCCGGCAGTTCGTCCGGCAGGCCGAACCGGACCGGTTCATCGACGATGGCGATCGTCTCCCGTTGCCGGGCTGGAACCTGCGCGCGATCTGGACGCCCGGCCATTCGCCCGGGCATCTCTGCTTCGCCGAGCCCGACCGCAGGCTGATGCTGACCGGCGATTGTGTGTTGCCGCGGATCACCCCGAACATCTCCGTGCATCCCCAGCAAGCCGCCAATCCCCTCGCCGACTTCCTCGCCTCGCTGGCCAAACTGCGTGGATATCAACCCGACGAGGTGCTTCCCGCCCACGAATACCGCTTCGACGCGTTCACAACCAGGCTGGACGAACTTTTCGCCCATCACCGCACGCGCCTTGGTGAGATCGAACGCGCGGTGGCCGACTGCCCTGGGGCAACCTGCTGGCAGATCACCACCCGCCTGGGGTGGTCGCGGCCCTGGGCTCAGGTACCCAACTTCATGCGCCGGGCCGCCAACGGTGAAACACTGGCCCATCTGGCGCTCTTGGCGGCAGAGCACCGCGTAGAACCGATGCGTGACACCGTCACCACATGGTGGCCGAAGCAGTGACCCGCGATCCTGTATCCGACGGCCTCGACATTGCGCCTTCAGGCACCGCCCATGTCCGTGGCTGTGCCGTCAGCTCCGACAACACCACAGGCGTGAGGCCGACGGCCGATGTACCGTGTCGCTTCGATGTGCGGGATCTGGCCCGCTCTGGCTACCCGTAGTCGGCGACCACGACGGTGCGGTCGAAACTGTTCTCCGACCACACGCCGATGTGAGTGTGGGCGCAATCGGACATGATGGCGAGATATGCCGCGTTGTCATACCACCGGCTAATCAACTCCACACCGCTGATCGCTAGGGCCGGATTGATCGCCACCGTTTCGGCCACCCGACCCTGGAAACCGGCTGCGTCGGCGCGGTCTTGCGGCGTCGAACCGTCAGACCCGATATCACCGTTGAGGTCGCGATTGTTCAGCACATCCCGGGCGTGCCATTCGGCGGCACGTTGCAGTTGCGGGATGATCGTGACGTCGTTGGTGCAGCCTGCCTGGTGCTGAATGGTGTACACGTTGGCGACCACCGCGTCGTTGAGTCGTTTGTTGTCGCCGTGTGCGATCGGCATGCCAACCACAGCACCGACGGCGACGACCACCACGGCCGGCACGGTCAACAGCAAATGCCGCATGTTCATCTCCTCGACGTCAGCCGTCATCTCTAGGCGGCGGCCAGTCGTGTGCAGCCGAGTTCCTCAGGCGCCAGATCAACGCCGGGCAGAGTTCGTTGACCGACTGGGTGATCAGATAGGAGGCCTGATAGTCGTCGGCGGTGTGGAAATCAGCCTGCAGATCGCCGATAAGCTGCCCGTAGCCTTCGCCGCCGGACAGCTTGTCGCAAATGCCGTAACCGTAGCCTAAGGCCGCGTCGGCGTTCGGAAAGCCGTAGCCGGGCCGCACGGTCACGTTGACCAGATAGGCCACCGGGTCGGCATGAGCGTGAGGTGCCTGCGCAGTTGCCACACCGAGCCCTGCCGCCCAGCACATCGCCATGCATACGGTCTGAATGTTGCGCGGCGCTGTGAATCGAACCCCGATCATGTTGTCAAATCGGCTCGAATTGGGAAATGAGCCATCGGCCATCGTGTTTGTCCAGCGTCACTCGCACGCATGAGGTGGTGCTGGTGGGTGCGTCCGTGCCGACGATGACGGTCTGGTTGACAAAAACAAGGACGACCGCGTGGTTCGCGGTGGCCGACACCGACGCCGCGGCCGGAACGTTGGCGACCGCGGAGATCTGTTTTTGCTTCGCCCCGGGGATCACCACGTCATGTGTTAGCGAGGCATAGGAATCCTTGAATTGTCCTGTCAGTCGGTTTTGGGCGGCGGTCAGATCCTTCTCGGCGGTGTCGGGCTTGTAGGACAGCATCGTGATTGTTCCGTCGGTGGCGGCCCGCACGGACTCGACGCTGGCAAGCTGGGCCTCACGCAGGGAACCGACCTGCCATTTCAGCCCGCCGGCGGCCGCGGCCAGCAGCAGCGCGAGGCCGGGCAGCATCCCGTAGGCGAGCACACGTGACCAGCGGATGCTTCGTTTCATCGTAGCCGGCGTGTGCTCGCAGTCGTCCTCGGTCGCGGTGGGTGTTTCCTGGGCCGAGTCGGTGTCGGTGGGATCGCCGGTACGACGCGATTTCGGCCACCTCACGGCACGAACTCCACGTTAGACACCTTGGGCTGATCGCCGACTTGCTGCACGAAGATGCGCATCCGCCAGGCCCGTGGCCGTTGGTCGGGCACAGCGGCATTCGTCGTCTTGACGGTCACGGCGACGAGCACCTGGGCGGTGCCCGCGGTCTTCGACTCCAGCGCGGCCTCGGTGACCGTGCCGATGGTGGTCGATTTGGTCTGTTTGACCACGGCGATGAACGGCTGTGATCGCTTCGTGAAGTCGTCGTAGAACTGCCCGGTTGCCCCGTCGATGATGCGGCGCACATCGGCGTCGGCGTTCTGCCAATCGATCGTCGTCAGGTTCAGCGCCGCCTGCCTGCCCACCTGCACATACGCATTTCGCTCGGTCTGCGCCTCGTGCAGGTGGTGGAGACGAAATCCCAGCCATCCCGCCAGCGTCGCCAGCGCGATGACGACGGCCACCCCTACCAGCATCGCGGCCCGCAGCGGCGAGCGGGTCGTCCTCGGCTCGCCCGGGGGTGCGGTGTGTGTGTCCTTGCCGTCGGGTCCGCTGCTGGCGTCTTCGGCGGTGCCGGCATCGCCGCCATGCGTCGGTTCAGCACCGATCGGCGCGGACGCGGCGCGTTCATCCGGCATGAGCGTCGAGGTGCGGCCGGCGGTTCTCAGCTGCCCGGTGGTGTCAGCATCGTCTGCCACGTCTTCTCCTTCGGGCCGGTCTGCGCGAGGTCGGATTGGGTGTATTGCTGGCCATCGGGTCCGATGTAGGTGCCCGTGGCGGGGTCGTACTGGGCGGCCGCTACCGGTGGTGGGGGTGGGCTCACGGCAGCGGGAGGCGGCGCTCCGGTCGGCGGTGATCCGGGAGCTCCCTGGGGGATGTCCTGCCCGGACAGGGTGGCGTTGGGGTCGCCCTTCCAGTTGAAGCCGTCGTTGAGCGGCACATACTGCTCGTCGCTTTCGCACATTCGCACCGTGGGTGCGCGTTTGCCGGGGACGGTCTCGCAGGGGATGTTGCGCGCTCCGCGGACGTTGAACGGTGAATCTTGGGGCACCCGGCAGTACACGTCGCCGGCGGGACGCTCCGGGCTGTCCTCGAAGGACGGTGGACGCCGTTGCTGGGTGGGTAGGAATCCGGTGGTGCAGGCCGGTGGGAGGTTGATGTTGAGGTTGAAGCTGATCCACTCGCCACGGTAGTCCTGCTTGGTGTTGGCGTTGGCGACGACACTTCCGCCGCGGATCGCTGCGGCTTGCGGCAGCAGCACGAGGAGTTGTTCGAGGTCGTTTCGGTAGGTGAGGGCGACCTGGCCGACGCTGACCAGGTTGGCCAGCAGGATCGGCAAGGTCGGCTGGAACCGCTCGAAGAGTTGTCGCACCTCGCCGGCGGCGGGGCCGCCGTGGTCGATGATTCCGGCCACCGCGTTGTCATGGGTTTGCAGTTCGGCGGTGACCGTGGCCAGGTTGGCCGCCCATGCCTGGATCGCATCGGAGGTATCGGTCTGCGAGTCGAGCACCGGCTGGGACTGGTCGATCAGCGACGTCAGTGAGTCGAGGTTGGCGCGGGCGTCGATCGACAGCCGGGTGGAGGCCCTGACCAGCCGGGCCAGTTCTGGGCCCAGCCCGCCGACGGCGGTGTATGCCTCGTCTACGGCGGTGTTGAGGTTATCCCGCGGTATCGCCCGCAAGCCGGTGTTGACGGCGGTGAGCAGCTTGTTGATGTCAGGTGGCACGGAGGCGTCCCGCAGCGGGATGACGTCGCCGTTCTTTAGCGGCGGTGCGGTGTCACTGCGGGGCAGCAGGTCGACATATTGTTCACCGATCGCCGACTGGCTGTGTACCTCAGCTTTGACGTCGGAGGGGATGTCGATGCCGGATTTGAGCGACAGCACCGCGGCCACACCGGTGTCGGTGAGGTGCACCGACTGCACCCGCCCCACTTCGGTGCCGCGGTAGGTGACGTTGCCGGTCGCATACAGCCCGCCGGTCTGCGGCAATTCCATCGTCACCGTGTACCGGCCGACACCGAAGAGCTTGGCCGGCAGCTTCATGACGTGCAGCGTCATCAACGAGATCACGACGACGGCAAGCACCGTCAAGATGGCCAGCTGAACCTTCACGCGTTTGTGCAAATACATTTAGCGTCCCTGGTCCCAGCGGTACGGAATGATCAGCGGGTTGGATTGGGTGTAGGGGCTCGGGAGTTGCCCGATGGTGCGGCCCCATTGCAGCTCCAGCTCGGTGAGGTTGCCCTCCCAGCGCGTACCGGTGAAGAGCGCAGAGTCGATGCGGCTGAGCGTGAGGTCAACGATCAGGCTGAGGTTGCCGTAGTCGCCGCGCATCCACTTCTCGACGGTTTCGTTGGGGAACGGATAGGTCGTGTAGAGGCTGAGCGCACGTGTCAGGCTGGGGCCGGCGTTGGCCAGCGCTTCCAACACCGGCCCGATGTCCTTGAGTTCCTTGACCAGATTTTCTTTGGTCTGGTTGACCGTGTCGACGGTCAGTGCGCTGAACTTGCCGAGCTGATCGGCGGCCTCGATGAGGTTGTCCCGCTCGCTGTTGAGCTCGGCCAGCGCATCGGGGATTTTGCGCAGCGCGGTGTCGAGAACGGGTTTGTTGTCGGCGAACTTGCCGACCAGGGTGTTGAGGCTGTCCGTGGCCGCGATGATGTCACCGGTCTGGTCATTGGTGAGGGTGGCGAATTTGTCGAGTTGCTCGATCATGCTGCGCAGGTCGTGTTCACGCCCCCGGAACGCGGTGGAAAACGCCCGGGTGATGTCCTGGACTTGGCCCAGTCCGCCGCCGTTGAGCAGCATGGAGATCGCGGCCAGGGTCTGTTCGGTGGTCGGGTAGGCTCCCCCGCGCGCCAACGGGATCAGCGATCCGTCACGCAGTTTGCCGTCCGGTGGCGCGTCCGCTGGCGGGGCGAGCTCGACGTGCAGCGAACCCAGCAGGCTGGTTTGGCCGAGCTTGGCGGTCGCGTTGGCGGGCAGGTCGACGTCGCCGTTGAGCCGCATGCTCACCAGGGCATGCCAGCCTTGACGCTCGATTCTCGTCACGGTGCCGACGGTCACGTCACCGACCTGCACGCGGGAGTTCGGTTGGATATTGCTGACCTCGGGCATCTGCGCCTGCACGACGAAGGAACCCGGCCCGGCGCCCTCGGTGCCGGGCAGTGCAAGCGAGTTCAGCCCGCGCCAGCCGCAGCCGGGCAGCCCGGCCAGCGTGAGGATGATGAGCAGTTTCACCGCGACGCGGGAGGATTGTCGCGCTGTCATGAGCCGCCTCCGGGGGGGACCATGAGGCCGGGGAGGCCATCGGATGGGTTGGTGGTGACCGGCGTGGGCGGCGCGGCGGCATCCGGCGCAGCAGCCTCGGCGGCCAGCGGCGCAGGCTCGGGCGGGTGGGGCGCGGCCGCCTCGACGGGGGGCGGCACGTAGTCGGGTCGCATCCAGTCCTCGCTGTAGGTGACCTCGTTGGGCCGTGCCGATGCCCCGACGATGAGGTTTTCGCCCAGTGGCGGGAAGTTGTACTGGCGGTTCTTCACGATCGGTGCGAGGTACTGCACGCACAGTTTCGCCGCCTGTTCGGCGCCGAGACGGGAGGCCGCTTGGATCGCGCCGCACAGGAAACTGATCGGGTCGGCGAAGTTGTTGACCGCGATGGCGCCGGTCATCGTACCGCCGGCCGGTTCGTAGATGAAGATGAAGTTCTGCAGCGTCGAGGGCAGGATGTGCAGGGTTTGTTTGATGTCGTCGAGGCTGTCGACCATCGCCGTGGTGACCGAGGCCAACTTGTCCGAGGTGGTGCCCAGCGCATCGCGATTCTCCGCAACGAAACTCTGCACATCGGCGACCACGTCGTTGAGCATCCCGGCCGCCCGACCGACCTTGTCCGGATCGTCGGCCAACAACCCTGTGACGGCGGCCAGGTTCTCATTGAGCTGTCCGAGCAGGCCACTGCTGTCGTGCAACGCCGACACCAGCGTCGCCAGGTTTTTCAGGGTGGAGAAGATGTCGTCGCTGTGGTCGCCGAGGGCCGACAACGCCTGCGACAGTTTGACGACGGTGTCGCGGATGTTCGCACCTTGGCCGCGCAGGTTGGCGGCCGCGGTGTTGATGAACGCGCCCAGCGTGCTGACGCCTCCGGGCTGGGTGGGCCGCAGCAGTTCGGTCAGCCGCTCAACCTGCGCCCGGAAGTCGTCCCACTCGACCGGGACCGCGGTGCGGTCCTGCGGGATCACCGCGCCGTCGCGCATCACGGGTCCGCCGGTGTAGGCGGGGGTCAGCTGGATGGCGCGCCCGGTCACCAGTTGAGGCGACAGGATGACCGCCTTGGCGTCGGCGGGAACCGAATATTTGCGGTCGATCCAGAAGGTGACCTTGACCCGCTGCGGCTGCGGTTCGATCGTGGCGACGCGCCCGACGGGCACACCCAGGATCCGCACATCGTCGCCGGCGAACAGGCCGTTGCTGTTCTGGAAGAAGGCGACCACCGTGGTCTTGGCCGCCGCGCCGGTGCGGCCGAGGGCGACGAATAGCCCGCTGACGAGCACCGCCACGAGGACGGTCGCGGCGGCTGCGCGGATGAGACGCGCCCTGGTCATGGCTGTCCTCCGGGTTGTGCGGGCACCTCACCCGGTGCTGGCACGTAGACCGGGGAGGGTGTCGGCTCGGGTGTGTTTTGCACGCCGGGCGGCGGCGGTGCGGGCGGTCCGGGCGGGGGTCCACCTGGCGGCGGGGCCGGCGGGGGCTCCCGGTACGGATAGCGCGGATCACCCGGCTTGCCCGTGATCGCGTCGGGCAGCGTCAATCTGGGTTCGCCGCCCTGCCCGGTCCGCGGGTAGGGCACCGGCAGCGCCGGGGTTGCGGGCTGGCCGGTGGGGGGGTCGATACGCTCGGAGGGCAGCACGGTGGCCGGGTCGAGCCCGAGATCGGAGAACGCAGCGTCGACGAAGGGCTGCACGAACTGGCCCGGGAGCAGGTTCGCCAGGTATGCCTTGAAGAACGGCCCCGATGAGACGGCTTCGCCCAGCGAAAGCGCGTAGGCGTTGAGCCGCTTGATCGCATCCTGGATGCGCTCTTTGCGGTTATCCACGATGGCCAGCACCCCGTTGAGCTTCTCCAGCGCCGGCCGCAGTTGCTGCCGGTTCTCGGCGATGAACCCCTTCAGTTGCTGGGCGACCGCCGAGATGTTGTTCCAGATCTGATCGATTGCGCTGCTTTGGGTTCGGAGCTCAACCAACAGGGCATTGGTGCTCTTGACCAGGGTGACGATCTGATCGGTGCGCTGGGCCAGTACCGTTGTGGCTTTTCTGGCGTTGGCGAGCAGGTTGCGCAGTTGCGCGTCGCGTTCGTTGAGTGTCTGGGAGAACCGGGCAACCCCTTGCACCGCGTTCCTCAGCTCTGGTGCGGTGCCGGAAAAAGTCTGCGCCAGGGTGGCCAGCGAGTCCGACAGCTGGTCGGTGTTCAGCCCGCTGATCGTGGTGGCCAGGTCGCCGAGGGCGTCGGGCAGCTGGTAGGGCGACACCGTCCGCTCGATCGGGATGGTGGTGGTGAGCTCGCCGTCCCCGCGGGATATGACGTCGAGCACCTTGCTGCCCAGCAGGCTCTTGGTCTTTATCGCCGCCTCGGTGCGATCGCCCAGAAAGATCTTCCTGTCGACGCTGAACGTGACGAGCACGCGTGCCCCGTCGAGTTCCATGCTGGACACTTTTCCCGCGGGAAAACCGGAGACATCGACCGAGGCACCGGTGTGCAGCCCGCCGGCGTCGGCGAAATAGGCCGAATACTCGTTGGCCTGGTTCAGGAAGGGGAGTTTCTGGAAGTTGAGCGCGGCAAGGACGATGGCCGCGACGGCTGCGACGCCGATGGCCCCGATCAGCGGGGTATTGCGTTCGGAGAAGGATTTCATTTCGGCGCACACCGCCCCGTGCTTTGTCCGGCCACCTTGACATACACCGGCTGCCCGCCCTTTCCGTTGAGCTTCAGGATCAAGTCGCACAGGTAGAAGCTGAAGAAGTCGCCGTAAATCCCTTGCCGCGCCAGCGCCTTGTACTTGTCTGGCAGCGTATTTAGGAGGTTGTCGAAGTAGTCGTGATCGGCGACCACGATCCCAGCGGCGCGGTCGGTCTCGTGCACAACTTTCTGGAACGGCTCCCTGACCTGCGTGAGCAGATCGGCCACCGAACCGGCGGCCGCGTTGGTGTGGGCCACTGCGTTAGCGATGTCCTTCTTGCGGCCGGCCAGCCCGTCGATCAGGCCCGACAGCGAGGTGACCGCCTTGTCGAGCTGGTCTGACTGGTCACCCAGTGACCCCAGCACCACGTTGAGGTTGGTGATGACCTGCCCGAACAGCTGATCGCGGTCCGCCAGTGTGTTGGTCAATACCGCGGCCTGGTTCAGAAATGATCCGATCGCGGAGCCTTCGCCCTGAAACGCTTGGATCAGCTGGCCGGTGAGGGCGTTGACCTGATCTGGGTCCAGCGCGCGAAACAGCGGCCGGAAGCCGCCGATCACCGCATCGAGGTCCAGCGCGGGTTCGGTGCGGGCCAGCGGAATCATGTCACCGGGCTGCAATGTCTTGACCCCCCCGGCGCCTTCCTCAAGTGCTAGGTAGCGGTCGCCGAACAGGTTGTCGTACCTGATCACCGCGCGGCTTCCCTCGGTCAGGACGACCGAGTTCTCGGCGGAGAATTCGACTCGTACGGTGGAGTCCCGGTTCACCGAGATGCTGCGCACCTTGCCGACCTCCACCCCGGCGATGCGGACGAGGCTGCCCTTTCTCATATTGGACACGTTGCTGAACTGGGCGAAGTAGGTCTTGCCCACGTCGAACCGGAATTCCGCGAAGACCGCCAGCAGGGCGAACGTGCCGAGGGCACAAACCGACAGGAAGACGGCCAGGCGCCAAATGGTGCCCTTCAGCTGTTTGCTCACACTCTCTCCTGTTCCCTGTCGTTCACGGTCGGGTCACCCGGGCGGCGGCACGGGAGCCGGTATGGCCGCGGTCGGGGCCGTGCCTGGTGTCGGTGGTGGCGGCGGCGGGGGTGGCACCCCGGGCCACAGGGGTGTTCCGCCCGGTCCGTACAGCGGCGCCCCGTAGGGCGGCGCCCCCGGGTAGGGAACCGGGCCGGGCGCCGGCCCGGGCAGGCAGGGCCGGATGCTCGGGGGTTCCGGGACGGCGCGGGTGACCGGGAAGAAGTCGACCCAGCAGGGGTGTCCGATGCCGGGGTTGGGCCGCCAGTCCAGGCCTGTCCCCCAGCCGACGTTGGTGATCAACTGTCGCACCGGCCAGTTCTTGGTCGGGTCGGGCATCGAGCCGCATCCCGGCTTTCCGCCGGGGCCGCCCTTGGCGGCGACGATGGGCAGATTGTCCGGATAGAGAAACGGGTCGTTACCGAACATGAGCGCCGCATCGAACTGGGCCGACCGCCCGTCGGCACCCGCCCACGCCGTGTAGCCGCCGTTGTTGAGGTACCACGTCGCGCCCTGCAGCGCACAGGCGTAACTGGGACTGTACTGCAGCAGCAGGTCCGTCGTCGGCTGGAGAACCTCCACCGACCGGACGAGATTGTCTTTGCTCGCACCGAGCAGGTTGATCCCGGCGGTGGACATGCCGGTGACGTTGAGCAGCAACGCGTCCAGCGCTTCTGCGTGATCCACGATGGTCGTGCTGGTGGTGCTGGCCGCATTCAGAACCGCCACGATGTCCTCTGCGGCACTGCTGTAGGTGTCGTTGAAGCTCTTGAACGAGCGCCAGTCTTGGCGGAGGGTGTCGCTGCGGGCGTTGAGCGCCAGCAACACCTGGTTGAGGTCGGTGGTGGCCTCACCGATGCGTTCGCCTTGTCCGCGCACGGCCTCTGCCACCGCGGTCAGCACGGCGTTCAACTTGGCCGGGTCGATAACCCCGATCAAATCGACGATGTTCTCGAACACGGTGTTGATCTCCGTGGCGACGTTGATCGAGCGCAGCACCGCGCCGGCGGCAAGCCGCTGGACACTCGGGTGCTCCGGCGGGATCAGCTCGACGAACTTGGCGCCGAACGCCGTGGTGGCGTTGATCTGCGCCTCGACGTTGGCGGGGATGTACCGGATTTGATCCGGCTCAATCTCCAACGTGAGGCTCACGGAGTTCTTGCCAGCGGTGATCTGGGCGACGCGGCCGACCTGAACACCGCGCATCTTCACTTTCGCGCCGGTCTCCATCACCACACCCGCGCGATCAGACGTCAGCGTCACCGGCACAAAGGACCTGAAGGTGCCGGCAAAGGTGCTCGAAGTCACGAAGACAAACGCGGCGATCGCCACAAACAGAATCAGCGTCCACCACGCGGAGTGGAACCGGTTCTCACCCGGCCTGGGATTCATCCCCGGTCACCCCGCCAGGTTGAAATTGCCGGACTGGCCGTAGATAGCCAGCGAGACGAATACGATTTCCACCGCCGCGACCACCATGGAGGTGCGCACCGCACGCCCCACGGCCTCCCCGACACCGGCGGGACCGCCGGTTGCGGTGTACCCGTAGTAGGTGTGCACCAGAAGGATCACCACCGTCATCGCGACCGCTTGAAAGAACGACCAGATCAGGTCGGTGGGATTGAGGAATGTGTTGAAGTAGTGGTCGTACACGCCCGAGCCCTGCCCATAAATCGCCGTGGTGCCGGTGCGCGCGGCGAGAAACGCCATCATCACCGCCACGCAGTACAGCGGAATCACCACGATGACACCGGCCAATACCCGGGTGGAGGCCAGATAGGCGACGGTGCGAACACCGAGCACCTCGAGCGCGTCGATCTCCTCGTTGATGCGCATCGCTCCGATCTGAGCGGTGGCGCCGGCGCCAATGGTGGCCGAAAGCGCCACCGCGGTGGTGCCCGGCACGATGAGCCGGACGTTGAAGAAGGCCGAGGCAAACCCCGTCAACGCCTCCACCCCGACGGACGCAAACTGGTTGTAGCCCTGCACCGCGACCAACGCGCCAGTGGTCATCGTCAAGAAGCCAACGATCGCGACCGTGCCCCCCACCACGGCCAATGCCCCAGAGCCCAAACCCATCTGGGCGATGAGCCGCAGCAGTTCGGTCCTGCAGTGGACAACGGCGTCCGGGATGGAACTCAGGGTCGTGACGTAGAACCGTGTCTGTGCGCCGATGCTGTTCCACCCGGCGATCAGCGACTCGAGGGCGCGCCGAAGCCCCGGGTGCAAACTCGAGACGACACTGCTGCTCATGGATCGCCCTTACTGCACCGTGAACTGGATGCCGACGGCAGTGACGATGACGTTGATGGCGAACAGCACCATAAAGGTGAACACCACGGTTTCGTTCACCGCATTGCCCACACCGGCCGGGCCGCCGCCCACCGAAATGCCCTTGTAGCACGCGATAAGCCCGGCCGCCAGCCCGAACAGCATCGCCTTGGTCAACGAGACGACAACATCGGCGGCGCCGGTGAGCACCGTTAGCCCCGCGACGAACGCACCCGGTGAGACGTGCTGGATGCTGACGACGAAGAAAAACGCCCCAGTCAGGCCCACCAAGATCACCGTGGAGGCCAGGGCCAACGACACCGTGGTGGCGGCGAGCACCCGAGGAACCACCAGCGCTTGGATCGGGTTGATGCCCATCACCCGCAGCGCGTCGACCTCCTCGCGAATCGTCCGCGCACCCAGATCCGCACACATCGCGGTGGCGCCCGCGCCGGACACCACCAGAACCGTCACGATCGGGCCGATCTGGTTCACTGTCCCGATCGCGGCGCCGGTGCCGGAGAAATCCGCCGCTCCGAACTCGGTCAGCAGAATGCTGAAGATGAACACCAACAGCACCGAGTACGGCAGCGTCAACATCAGTGCCGGCAGCATCGACACCCGCGCCACAAACCAGGTTTGACTCAGGTACTCACGCCACGCGAACGGCGGGCGGAACATCTGCACAAACGTGTCTAGCGACATCGCAAAGAAGTCGCCGACACCGCGCATCGGGGTCAATAGAACGCGCGACGCCATCACGACGGGTTCCCGCTGACCACGCCCTCCGACCGCCGCTGACGGCCGGCTGGGCCGCTGAGCGTTGCGTGAATGACCAGTAGCTCAGGTGTGCGCGTCACAGCCAGCACCGTCATCAGACCACCTCCGTTCTTTCGCACGTCCCCGGCACACCGATTTCTGGTAAGCATTGGCGATACTATAGAGGACGTTGTGATTGCCGTCACCCCCCTTTGCATCGTTGCCAGAGATTGCCCGCCCATGCTGTGTTGCATGAGATACCGCTGGCCAGCCTTTCGGCTTGCGCGCACCTGCCCGCCACCGGCGCCTTCCACCGGTTCGGTCCCGGCGAACTAGACCGGAGCCGAGTTGCGCAGCCCGCGCCAACCGGACTCAGGAGAAGCAACAGCGTGTCCGTGGTGCAGAGACGGATTAGGAGGAGGGCAGCACATACGACGTGACGACATCCGCAATTCCGCTCGGTGGGCGAGCCGAAAACCATGAAGCCGCCGATACCACTGCATCGCCTATGGGTCGCTTCTAGGTGGCGCGCCTGAGCGGCGAGCGCCGCGGTCTTCCCAGGAAACTGGCGGCCAGGGATCCTGTTGAGTTTGCTGCGAGTAAGCTGCGGGAGAATGGGGGCCGAGCTATACATATGGATCATCATGAGGATAGAATGGGGAGGGCGGCCTGGCTGCGATCCTGTCGCAACGCCACTTCCCGGTCCGTACGGTTGGTGTACGCGTGCGAGCCGGCGAGACCGGACAGTCGCCACCGGATAGTGAAAGGTTAGTAACATCATCGGGTCGATTTGCGACTGGAGGAGCGGATGACAGGGCGGAGCTTTGTGGTCGGGGTGGGAATGGTGCCGTTCGCCACCCCGAGCAACAGTGATCCCTACGACGTGATGGCAGAAGGCGCTGTCAAAGCCGCGCTGGCCGATGCCGGTGTGGATCTCGCCGACGTGCAGCAGGCCTATGCCGGTTATGTCTACGGCGATTCGACGTGTGGACAGAATGCGCTGTATCGAGTCGGGATGACGGGCGTGCCGGTGGTCAACGTGAACAACAACTGCGCCACGGGCTCCTCGGCGTTGTGGCTAGCTCGCCAGGCGGTGGCCGGTGGTGCTGCAGACTGCGTCCTCGCGTTCGGGTTCGAGCAGATGCAACGTGGCGCGCTGAAGTCGCACTGGGATGATCGGCCGACACCCTTCGCGCGGTTCGCCGAGGCCGCCAGCGGAGCGCAAGACTGCCCCGACGGGGTACCCATGCCGGCACTGTGGTTCGGCGGCGCGGGCGCCCAGTACGCCGACCGGTTCGGAATCCGTCCGGAGACCTTCGCCAAGATCGCGGTGAAGGCGCGCCGACACGCGGCCAATAACCCCTACGCGGTGTTCCGTGATCCCCTGACAGTGGAAGAGGTGCTGGCCTCCCCGCATATCTATGGCCCATTGACCCGGTTGCAGTGTTGCCCGCCCACCTGCGGAGCGGCGGCCGCGGTGCTGTGCAGCGAGGAGTTCGCCCGCCGCCGCGGCCTCGACACCACGGTCGCTATCGCCGCGCAGGCGTTGACCACCGACACCGACACCAGCTTCGCCGACGCCGACATGGCCAAGCTGGTGGGCTATGACATGGCGCAGTCGGCGGCACGGCAGGTCTACGAACAAGCCGGGGTCGACCCCATCGACATCCGGGTCGTCGAATTGCACGACTGCTTCACCACCAATGAACTGCTGACCTATGAGGCGCTCGGGCTCACCCCAGAGGGCACCGCGGAAAGATTCATCACCGACGACGACAACACCTACGGCGGCCAGGTCGTGACCAACCCCTCCGGCGGGCTGCTCTCCAAAGGGCATCCTCTGGGGGCAACGGGCCTCGCCCAGTGTGCCGAGCTGGTGTGGCAGCTCCGAGGCCAGGCCGCAGAGCGGCAGGTGGAGGACGTCAACCTCGCGCTGCAACACAACATCGGTCTCGGCGGGGCCGCGGTCGTCACGCTCTACGAGAAAACACGTTGACATGCCCCGGTAGTGAGGCGGTATTACGAAAGAAGCGTTGCCCGAGATGACCATGACGATCGACGCCGGCAGGCTCCGCTTTCTGCGCCAAAGTTACCGGACAGGCCGATCCCGTCTACTTCGACCACGGCGCCGCCCGCGCCCTCCGACTGAGGGTTCAGCCGCCTTTTCTGGTGGCAATCAATCTCGAACAGCCGGTTAGTGATCATCGCAGGCGACATGCCCCATATCAGCATGCGTTGACCTGGGACCGCATTGAAGTCACACATCGATTGCTGTTCGCGCACCGTTCAGGGACCGCAGTTCATGCCCGAGCGCAGCAGACATTTCGCTACCGTTTTTTTCAGCGCTCGGCCCTAGCCCTCGTCACGTTCGTGGTTAGCTGCGGAAGGAAACCGCGGAGGGCGGCGATCTTTGATGGCGGACGCGCCCTCAATCACATCTACGTCGAAGAAATTCAGCATCTCAAGCGCCAGTGAAGCCTCGAAAATCGGACCCGCGTTTCGCACCCAGTGGTTCAACGCCCGTTTGGTCCACCTAACGGCGTGCTGCGGGCCACCAGCCAGCTTTTGAGCCACTTCAAGGGCGGTGGGCAGGACTTCCTCGGGCGGACGGCACAGGCTGACCAAGCCGATTCGCTCGGCCTCTTTCCCGTCAATGAAATCTGCGGTCAGCAAATAATACTTGGCCTTGGCAAGGCCACACAGAATGGGCCAGACGATTGCGGCATGGTCGCCGGCGCCAACCCCGAGTCGTAGATGGCCGTCAGTCAGCTGCGCGTCCTCGGCTATCACCGAAACGTCAGCCATCAAAGCTACCGCCAGTCCCGCACCGACGGCCACCCCATTGATCGCCGAGATGATTGGTTTGTCGCAATTCGCGATGTTGTAGACGATGTCGCGTGCCTCGGCCATTGTCTCGACGATCTGCGAGAAGTCGTTTGCCTGATCGAGCACCATGTCGAGGTCACCCCCCGCGCAAAAAGCCTTGCCAGCGCCCGTGACAACGGCGACCCGAGTTTGCGAGTCAGTGCCGACGTCGAGCCACACCTTGCCCAACTCCCAGTGCAACCGCTTGTTGGCGGCATTGAGCCGGTCGGGCCGATTGATGGTGACTTGCAGAACGCCCTCGCTGGGGCGGTCGAACGTGAGGTGCTGGTACTGGTCATAGCTGCTCATCGAGTCTCTCCTTGATCAGACAGTAGGCGCCGCGCACGGAGACCGTCGAGGTTGAAAGTGAGTAGGGACCGCGCGGAAAGTCCGTGTTCGGTGTGACAGTCGACGGCGACGGTGGCTGTCCGCGCGGTGTCGCGTTGGTTCACTGCCAGCACCCGCCCGTCGGTCCGCAGCGTATCGCCAGCGCACACCGGGGCCATCATCTGCAACTGCCGACGAGCAAGCCATGCCTGCGGGCCGGCCCACGCCTTGCCGATCCGGTCCACCAACCCGTGGAAGAACATCGTGTTCAGGTAGACATCGCGGGCACCCTGCTCTTTGGCGTAGGCCTGGTCGTGGTGACCACGGAAGAAGTCGCGGGTGGCGGCCGCGTTTAGTACGCACCGCGTGACGGTGACCGGCATCGTCACCTCAGGCAACACCTCGACGGGCTCAGCGCGGGGTTGTTCGGCCGGGCCCGGTCGTCGTTGAGGGGTTCCGCCCGCCCCAACAACGTAGCGGAACAGCACGTTGTCGTTGGTCGCCACCAGGGTGCCATTCTGGTTGCGGCATTCACTGCGCGTGGTCACGAAGTGCCCGACACCCAGTGCGGTTCGTTTCTCTGCCGAGATCGATTCCACCCGCTCGGTGGAGATGAGCCGGTCCCCGACCCGCATCGGGGCGAAAAACCGGCTGTCTGTCGAGACGTTGATCAGCGTGGTACCCGGCAGCGGCACCTCCAGCGCGAGCACCGGCGCGTGTTCGGGCTTGCGCCGCGGGTTCCACGGCAGCGGGAACGCCCACACCATGAGCATGCCCGGCGGCGAGATCCGAGCCCCGTATCTCGTCGTCGCGGCCTCAGTATCCCAGTAATTCTCGTCAGCATCCTCTATCAGGGCACAGAAGTAGGCGATTTGGGCTTCGTTGACCGCGAACGGCGACCGACTGGTTACTTCGCGGCCCACCCAGACGGCCGCTTCTTCGGCCGGCCCGGTGACCACGTAGCTGAGCGCGTCGGCGTAATTAACGCCCATCAGCGTGCGGACCCGATCGGGCGGAACTGCGGAATCGCGAGTTCGCCCCGCGGTTCGAACGTGACCTCGACCGGTGTGCCGACCTCAACGTCCTCCGGCGAACAGTCGACCACGTTGGCCATCATTCGCGGGCCTTCCGACAATTCGATGACGGCCAGCACGTAGGGCACCGCGAAGGCCGGCGACGGGGGCTGGTAGACCACGGTGTAGGTGAGCACCGTCCCTCGCCCCGAGGGTTGTTCCCACGTCAGATCGGTTCCCCAGCAATACGGACACCATCGGCGAGGATGGTGGTGAAACCGGCCGCAGGCGCGGCATCGTGGCAGCACGAACCGGCCCGCGGCCGCTTCCTGCCAGTAGACCGCCGTGCTCGCGGTCAGCGCGGGAACCGGTGGGGTTGTCATGGTGTCCTTCCCAGCAGGACCGTCGAGTGGTCGGCCATCACGCCGCCGTAGGTGTGAACCAGCGCGATCTCGGCGTCCACTTGGCGGCCTTCGGCTTGGCCCATCACTTGACGTGCCCCCTCGACGAGCATCGACATGCCCGAAGCGTCGCCGGTGTGCCCGAACGACAGCAACCCACCGTAGGTGTTGATCGGCAGATCGCCGCCCGGGGCGCCGCGACCGTCCAGGAAGAAGTGGCCTCCTTTGCCCGGCTCGACCAGGCCGGTCTCCTCCACCAGCAAGATCGGGTTGATGGTGAACGCGTCGTAGAGTTCGGCGAGGTCCACATCGGACGGAGACACGCCCGCCATGTCGAATGCGGCGCGCGCCGAAACGCCGGCGCCCATCGTGGCGAAGTCGCTTGCGTGGCTGATGTTGCCGTGGTCGTGGAACTCCCCAAAGCCGAGCAGATATGCGGGCTGTTCGGTGAGTTCGCGAGCCCGCTCACCGCTCGTGACCAGGAACGCCGCGCCTCCCTCGCAGGGCACCGAGCAGTCCAGCAGGTTGAACGGCCACGCGATCGGGCGTGAATCCAGCACCATCTCGATGGTGAGCGGGCCGGCGTCACGCATCAGGGCGTCGGGGTGTCGCAGCGCCCAGTCGCGGCTGCAAACCGCAACCGCCGCCAGGGCGTCCCGCGATGTACCACGTTCGGCCATGTGCCGGGTGGCCGCCAGCGCGTAAAGCGCCGGAATGAAGCTGCCATAGGGATACTCGAAGTCGGGGTGGCTGATCATGCGTGCCATGGCGTCTGCGCCGCCCGCGCCCACCTTGGGAAACTTGCCCGCCCCGACGCACAGCACCGAGTCCGCAAGGCCCGCGCCGATCGCCAGCGCTGCACGCGAGAGCATGATCGTGTAGGTCGCGCCGCCCGCGTTGATCGTCTCGCAGAACCGTGGACGAATCCCCAGGGCGTCGTTGAGCCGCTCATGGACGAAGATATCAGCGCCATGCCCCGCGGCCATGCCCGCCGGGCACACCAGCAGACCATCGACGTCGTCGGGCCCAACCTGAGCGCCTTCCAAGAACCGGCGCAGCACCAATTCCGGCATGCCCGCCCCGTCCTCGTCGGGATATCGCCCTGGGCGCAGTTCCTCGACCGCCGCGATGGCGGGACGGCCGGCAAGGGCACGCGAACTCATGACAACCTCGCAATCGTTCAGATACCAATACGTCGCCAGCCCGTACAAGAACCCGTCGAACGTCATCAAAGCGGCCGTCGCCGATGCGCTCACCAGGAATCGCCCCCGACGTCAGTAGGACTTGGGTAGGCCCAGGCTGTGCTGGGCGACGAAATTGAGGATCATCTCCCGGCTGATCGGCGCGGTGCGCATCAGCCGCGCCGGCCCCCACAGCGTTGCCAACCCGTATTCGGTGGCCATCCCATTGCCCCCGTGTGTCTGGATCGCCTGATCCAACGCCAGGATCCCCGCCTCCGCCGCGGCGTACTTCGCCATGTTGGCGGCCTCTCCCGCACCAGAATTCCCGGCGTCATGCAACTCGGCCGCCCGCTGGGTCATCAGCCGCGCCAGTTCGACCTGAATCTTGGCATGCGCCAGCGGATGCGCCACGCCCTGATGCGCGCCGATCGGGGTATTCCAGACCTGGCGTTCCCTGGCGTAAGCGCACGCCTTGTCCAGCGCGTAGCGGCCGATCCCGGTGCTCAACGCCGCGCCCATGATCCGCTCCGGGTTCAGCCCCATAAACACCTGTCGCAGCCCCTCGTCCTGCTCCCCGACCAGGTTTTCGGCGGGCACCCGCACGTCGTCGAAAAACAGCGTGAATTGCTTCTCGGGGGTGACTGCCTGCACCGGGATGAGTGTCTTCTGGAGCCCGGCAGCGTCGGTGGGCACCACCACCAGCGACAGCTGCCCCCGACCCCGCTCGTCGGTGCCGGTCCGGGTCACCACCAGGACCGCCTGGGCCTCATCGACCCCGGAAATGTAGTACTTGGTGCCGCGCAGCACCCACTCGTCGCCGTCACGCGTCGCGGTCGTGGCGATGTTGTGCGAATTAGAACCCGCATCCGGTTCGGTGATCGCAAACGCCATGATCATGTCACCACTGGCGATCCCGGGCAGCCACCGCTGCTTTTGTTCCTCGCTGCCAAACGCCTGAATTATCGTGCCGCAGATCGCCGGTGATACCACCGTCATCAACAGCGGACAACCCGCCGCGGCCAACTCCTCACCCACCGCGTGCAGCTCGTAGATACCCCCACCCCCACCGCCGTACTCCTCGGCAATGTTCACTCCCAAAAACCCCTGCTTGCCGATCTCCCGCCACAGCTCTGTGGACTTCTCCCCCGCCAACGACTTGCTCAGGTAGTACTCATGGCCATACGAACGCGCAATCGCCGCCACCGCCGCCCGCAAATCCCGTCGCTCGTCACTTTCGCAAAGCTCCATCCCAACACACCTTTCCTGTCAACTGAGCATTACCGGCGGTCCAACGACCCGGTGAACGACGTTGCAGCCGCAACCCGTCGGCGTCGACTGCACAGTCTGCCGACCGACCGACCGACCGATCGGCCCGGCGATGCGGCGCGGAGCATTCAGCCCACGATCACACGTTATCGGCCATTAACATCCGGGCGCAAGCCACCATATGGGAGCGTCCGCCGCCAGCGTTGTCTCCGACGCGTCCCAAGGCAAGCGATTGACGGTTAGGTCTGGAAATATCCTTGGTGCTGGTCGCGTAGCACATTCTTTTGCACTTTGCCCGTCGCGGTGCGGGGCATCTTGTCGGTGAAGATCACCGCCTTCGGGACCTTGAACCCCGACAACCGGCGGCGCGCCGCAGCCAGCACGTCATCCTCGGTGAGCTCGGCACCCGGTTTGGGGGTGACGATCGCCACGATCGCCTCGGTCCATCGCTGGTGCGGCAATCCGACCACGACCACCTCCTGGATTCGGGGCTCCCCGTCGTAGAGCGCCTTTTCGACCTCGATGGAGGCCACGTTCTCACCGCCGGTCTTGATCACGTCCTTCTTGCGGTCGGCGAACCACAGCAGTCCGTCGGCATCGAAGCGTCCGATGTCGCCGGAATGAAACCAACCGTGCGCGAACGCCTCGGCGGTGGCCTCTGGGTTGCGCAGGTAACCCTCCATTGCGTGCGGGCCGCGATAGACGATCTCGCCAGCCTCACCAGGAGGGAGCAGATTGCCGGCGTCGTCCATGATCCCCACCTGAACATTGGGAACCGGCAGGCCGACGGAGCCCGCATGCGAGAGCTGATACTCAGGCGGAAAGACGGTCGTCAGCGGGTTCATCTCGGTCTGGCCAAAACCGAGCGCGAACTGACAGCCGAATACCTCCATGGCGATGCGTAGGTCGGTGTCGGGCATCGGCGCCATCGCATACAACGCCAGACGCAGGCTCGACAAGTCACGCTTGGCGATGTCGGGGTGGTCCATCATCGCCCGGTACATCATCGGCAGCCCGAAGATCTGGGTAACCCGTTCCGCCTCGATGGTCGCCATCAGCGCGCCAGGGTCGAACGCACGCATCAACACCGCGGTGCCGCCGACGTACATCAGCCCCGTGGTGAACCCGTTGAGCTGGGCGGTATGAAACAGCGGCATCATCACCGCTGACCGGTCCTGCTCGCTGAACCGCAACACCAGGGGGGCCGTGAGTGACTCGATGTAGACCGCGAGATGACTGCTCACCACCCCCTTTGGCGCCGACGTCGTTCCGCTGGTGTAGAGGTAGCTGATCGCGTCGCGGTCATCGACGAAGCATTCCGGTTCGGCGTCGGAGGCGTCGCCGACGAACTCGCTCATCGCCCGCCACCAATGCGAACCGGCGGATTCCCATTGTGTGCCGGTGCCAGGTGCGACGATCACATCGGTCACCTTGCGTTGTTCGAGGCGGTCTAACGCCGCCCCGACGAGTTCGGCCAGTTGGCTCTCCACAACCACCCCTTTGGTGTGGGAATGCTCAAGCACGTAGGCCGTCTCAGACGCGCCCCAAGCGAGGTTGATCGGGACACACACCACTCCGGTCTTGGCGCACGCGTAATAGGTGAGAAGGAACTCGATGCTGTTGCCGCAGGCCAGAGCGAGCGCGTCACCCCGCTGGTAGCCCGCGGTCGCCAGCGCGTTGGCCAGCCGATTCACCGCGGCGTTCAACGCACGATAGGTGAGCCGGCGCTCGCCGTCGACCACGGCTTCGTGCTCGGGGCGCCGCCACGCGGTGCGGGTGAGCATGTCCCCGACGTTGACGCGTGTCACAAGATTCTTCTGCAGATCCACCGCGGTCATCGGCGCTCTCCTTCCGCCATGGAAAGCAGCTAACGGGCGGTGCAGTCCCGATGAACTGGCGTCCGGCAGCTTGCGTGCAATCCGTGTACATAGTGTAATGATTATCCATAGTTATTTCGTTGAGTCTTGCGAATCCGGCCCGCGACGTAGCAATCGCTGGGTAGTGGCTGGGGGTCGAGTGGGCCGCGAAGCGGAACGCACCTCAAGACACGGATCAAGGGCGAAGGGCGGGGCTCATGCCAGGAGTAGACGGACGGGTGGCGATCGTCACTGGGGCGGGCCGCGGCCTCGGTCGCAGCCATGCTCTACGCCTGGCGGCGGGGGGCGCGCTGGTCGTCGCGAATGACCTTGGGGTGAGAAAAGAGGGGGGTGGCGCGAACGCTGCGGCGGCGCAGGACGTCGTGGCGGAGATCCGGGCCGCCGGCGGTGTCGCCGTGCCCGATGACCACGACATCGCTTCCGAGACCGGCGCGAAGGAGGCGGTCAAATCCGCGCTCGAGGCCTTCGGCCGGCTAGACATCGTAGTCAACAACGCGGGCATCCTGCGAGACGCGACGTTTCACAAGATGACTGTGCAGCAGTGGGAGGCCGTCCGCCAGGTGCACCTGGATGGAACCGCGTTTGTGACCCGCGCGGCTTGGCCCCATTTGCGCGAGCAACGCTACGGCAGGGTCGTCGTAACCTCTTCCGGCGCCGGCCTGTTCGGCAACTTCGGACAAGCCAACTACGCGGCCGCAAAGCTTGGTGTGGTCGGACTGATGCATACACTCGCACTGGAGGGTGCCCGCCATGGCATTCGGGTCAATGCCGTCGCCCCGGTCGCGCTGACCCGGATGACCGTCGGCCTGCTCGACGATGCCAGCGACCTCGACCCAGCCTGGGTATCGGCCGCCGTCGGTTGGTTATGCGCCGAGGAATGCGATCTGACGGCCGAGATCGTGCGGGTTCACGGTCGCCATTTCAGCCGCGTACGGATCGTCGAATCGCGCGGCGTGGACTTCCCGTCCCCACCGTCCGATGATCACCTCGCAGCCAGATGGGCGGAGATCGCCGACCTGTCTGGCGCACAGGAGGGTCAGGCGGCGGTCGCCACCGCACGCCATGCGGGCTCGGGATGAGTCGGCCAACGGCAATTGATACGCCGACACCGATTGTCAGCTGACAGGTTGTCAGCTGGCAGGTGAAACCCTGCGCGGCTGTCGCTTGATCGGCCTCGCCGTGTGAGGCAGTCGCTGCCCGGACGACGGTGACGGAGTTATCGCCGCAGCGCAAGGATTTCGGCGCGAACGATGCTTGTTCCAGGGCGAACAGACACCGGCATCGCCGAATCCGGTGCGGTTCACAGCCCTACTGCAGATCCGGTTCGACTGTCTTGCCGCCGACCGGGCTGGATGCCATTCGGCGATCGTGTCGTAGTCAGTTCACGACAGCAACTGACCCGGGACCAGCGGCCAGCTCGCGGGCGATGGCAACACCAGCAGTCAACAGGTGCTGCTTATGGCCGAAACCTTGGCACCGCCCGATCTCGCCCCTCAGCGCCGGCTGGGTCAACGCGGTCACGCAGACAGCTCGGTCGACCGCGTCGGCGACTCCGCGTCACGTTGGGTAGAGCCGCGCCAGCCGTAGCGTTCGCGGGCTCCGCGGCACGGGCGCTACTTCAAAATGTTGTGTTTATCTGATAATAGTTATACTTTATGATGGTCGATGGCGGTTCGTAGCTGGGAAATCGCGCT
Organism: Mycobacterium sp. 48b; assembly: GCF_048282725.1. Taxonomy (NCBI): domain Bacteria; kingdom Bacillati; phylum Actinomycetota; class Actinomycetes; order Mycobacteriales; family Mycobacteriaceae; genus Mycobacterium; species Mycobacterium sp. 48b. The sequence goes on along the minus strand of NZ_JBLVUL010000001.1, from coordinate 1,765,260 downwards.
CATCTGGCGCCCCAACGCTGACGCCGCGGCTCCCGCGAACGAAAGGACGTGCCAATGACCACCCCGGCGCTCGACCAGCTCACCGACGCGCAACAGGAACTCGTCGAACGCGCCCACCTCATCGCCGGCACTGAGCTTCGCCCGCACGCCGCTGAGTGGGACCGCCGCCAGGAATTCCCGGAGCGCTCCTACCAGATCCTGCGCGAGAACGGCTTCACCGGGCTCACCGTGCCGACCGAGTACGGCGGTCGCGGCCTCGGGGTGTTCGAGGCCTGTCTAGTCCTCGAGGAGCTGGCGGTGGGCTGCATGGCCAGCGCGCTGACCATCCAGATGCAGCTCAACGGACCCCCGCGGGTGATCGCCCGGATGGGTAGCGAACAGCAGCGCCAGCAGTACCTGCCCGAGGTGGTCGACGGCACTCGGCGGTTCGCCGTCGCGATGACCGAGCCGCAGGCCGGATCGGACGGCACCGCGCTGGCCACGACACTAGCCCCCGATGGCGACGACTTTCGGCTCACCGGCGCCAAGTGCCACATCACCGGCGCGCTGCAGGCGCACACCTTTCTGGTGTTCTGTCGCGCGCCCGAGACCAACGGTCCCGACGGGATAGGCGCGGTGCTGGTGGACGCCGACGTCGAAGGCCTGGCGCCGATCGAAACCGAGGAGAAGATGGGCGGTCGCGGCGTGGCCGAGGGGGTGCTGCGGTTCACCGACGCCCCCGTGCGCCGCGATCAGGTGATCCTCGAACCGCGTCCCGGTTCCAAAGAGGGCGCCTCGTTTTTGATTCGCCAGTTCAATCCCGAGCGGTGCGGCAACGCCGCGATGTCGATCGGGGTCGCGCGCGCCGCCCTGGAGGACGCCGTCGAATACGCCAAGGAGCGTGAGCAGTTCGGCCGCCCGATCCTGGAGTTCCAGGGCATCCAGTGGAAGATCGCCGACATGGCAACCGAGCTGGATGCCGCGCGGTTGCTGCTATGGCGCGCCGCGCGCACCGATGTCGCCGGTTTCCCGGGTATCCGCGAGACCGCGATGGCCAAGCTGTACGCCAACGAGGCCGCGGTGCGGGTGTGCAACGAGGCGATCCAGCTGCTGGGGCACAAGGGATATCTCACCCGCTACCCGATGGAACGGTACTTCCGCGACGTGCGCGGAATGGGCATCGGCGGGGGCACCACCGAGATCCTGCGCAACATGATCGCCGCAGAGGTCACCGGCGTGCGCACCAGCCAGCGGCGGTGCTGAGTCGTGAATTTGGGGCTGAGCGCAAGCGCCGAGCACTACCGAGCCGGGCTCAAAGACTGGGTTGAAGCGAACCTGCCGCCACGGTGGCGTGACATCCCGGTCGGAACGGGCGACGACGAGTCCTACGTCGCGATGCGCCGGGAGTGGGGCCGGCGCCTGTTCGAGGCGGGATGGCTTGCCCCACATTGGCCCACGGAGTACGGCGGCCAAGGACTAGGGGTAGACGCACAGCTCGCGTTCGTCGAAACGCTGGTCGAAACCGGCGCGCCGGAGCCGATGAACACCAACGGCATGGGCATCTTCGCCCCCGCGCTGATGCGATTCGGCACCGACGAGCAGCGAAGACGGTATCTGCGCCCGATGCTGTGCCACGACGACATCTGGTGTCAGGGGTTCTCCGAACCCCAGGCCGGCAGCGACCTGGCGGCGGTGTCCACCCGGGCGGTTGCCAAGGCAGACCACTTGCTCGTATCAGGCCAGAAGGTGTGGACATCCTACGCACTGTTCGCGCAGCGGTGCTACCTACTGGTCAAGGTTGCCGACTCGCCCGGCCCGACGTTGGTCGTGGTGCACATGGACCGCCCCGGCATCACCGTCAGGCCGCTGCGCAATCTAACGGGCACCAGCGAGTTCTGCGAGGTGTTCTTCGATGACGTGGTCGTCGATGCGGCCGACGTGGTCGGCGGGATCGGCGACGGGTGGCCGGTCGCCACCTACGCCTTGGCTCGGGAACGCTCCAGCGCCTTGGCCCAGCGGTCACTGCAACTGTCGCGTGAACTGACGCGGATGCTGAGCGCGCTGGACGATGTCCATCGCGACGCGTGCGCCGAGAACGCCCTGGTCGACGCGTTCGTGCGCACCCGCGTGGTGGACAGCACAGTACGCCGGGTATTCGCGCTCGATGCTGATGCAGCCGAGCCAGGGATGCTCGCACCGATCGCGAAGGTTCTGTGGAGCGAAAGCCACCAGAAGCAACTGGCCACCCTGCTGGAGGCGGCCGGACCAGAAGTGGCTGCGGCCGGTGCCGGGTGGTCGGAATGGACCCGCTCGTTGTTGTTTGCCCGCGCCGAAACGATCTATGGCGGCACAAGCGAGATCCAGCGCAACCTGATCGCGAAGGCGCTCGGCCTGCCGAGCGACCGCCGGTGAAAGAGGGTGGAATGGACTACCGGATCGATGACGAACTGGCAATGCTGCGGGCCGCGCTGCGGGAGTTTCTCGAGGCGCGGATGCCCGACTTGATCCGGGAGCCCGCCCGGGACAACCGGGCAACGGCGTGGCGGGAGCTGGTGTCGGCCGGATGGTTGGAGCACTTCGGCGCGGCAACCGGAGAAACCGGGGCGCCGGCGGACTGGGTCGGCGGCGTGCACGTGGCCGAAGCGTTCGGCGCGGTCCCCGTGCCCGGACCGGTGGACGTGGTTGCCGGCTACCTGATGCCGCTGGCGAAGGCCGCCGGCATGAGCGGGCTGCTCGAACGACTGCACACCGGCAGCGTCATCACCGCGGCGCCCCCGGTTCCGGACATATCCGGGCGCGACGGGGTGCCGCAGTGGCGGCACCGGCGTCTGTGCGCCGTGCGTGAAGCGAACCGGATTCGGGTCAGCGGAGTGCTGGCGCGGGTTCCCGCCGCCGGCGACGCTCAGGCGGTGGTGGTGCCGGTCGACCTGGACGGCGTACCAGGGCTCGCGCTCGTGGGCTGTGACCAGGCGGGAGTCGAAGTCGGCGTGTCAGCCGGCGTGGACTTGCGTCGGCCCGTCGCAGATGTCCGCCTGCGCCGGACCCGCCTGGAGGCCGAAGCGCTGTACACCGACCCTGGCCTGTCGGCGCTTGAGGAGCGCTGCGCGACGCTGTACAGCCTGTTTCTCGATGCGGAGGCGGTCGGTGGCGGCGCCGAGGTGATCGCGCGCAGTGTGGACTACTGCACTACGAGAACGCAGTTCGGGCGGCCGATCGGGGCGTTCCAGGCGATCCGGCATCGGCTCGCCGACGCCGCCAGCGGCGTGGAGGGAGCCCGTTCACTCGTCTACCAGGCGGCCTGGAACGTCGCCGCGGGCGCGCCCGGCGCGATGTGCGACGTTCGGGCCAGCCGCCTGTGGGCCTCGGCGGCCTACCTCGCGGCCGCCGAGGCCGCCATCCAGTGTCATGGGGGTATGGGGTTCACCTGGGATCAGCGGCTGCACCTCTGGTATCGCGCCGCGGTTGCCGGTCGGGGCGCCGATACTGTGGTCGGGGCACGTTCAGCGCTCGCCGCACTGCTACGCGGCGACGAACGTCTTGTGCCATCCGCACCACACGGCAGGCTGGCCGCGGCGGGGAGGACGAGCAAGTGAGTGAACCCGAGGTGCTGTTCGACCGGCCGCGACCCGGTGTCGCGGTTCTCACCCTCAACCGGCCGGGTGCGCGCAACTCCCTCGGTTGGCAAACCTGGCACCAGCTGGGTGAGGCAATCGATGAGGTGGCCGCCGACGACAACTGTCGCGCGGTGGTACTCACCGGCGCCGGCGGGACATTCTCCGCCGGCGGCGACGTCAAGACCTCCCCGGCCCGCGGAGCGGGGCTCGGCGCGCCCGCGGCGCGGTTGCTGGTCGGACAGCGCGTGCTCGACACGCTGCTCAAGTTGCCCAAACCAGTGCTTGCCGCTGTCGAGGGGCCCGCGGTGGGTGCTGGCTGGAGCCTCGCATTAGCCTGCGACCTGGTTGTAGCGGCCCGCGACGCCGTGTTCGCGGCCCCGTTCGTGGCGCGCGGCCTAGTGCCCGACTGCGGAGCCGCCTGGTTCTTAACCCGTGCGCTGGGCCGGCACCGGGCCGCGGCGCTGCTGTTGAGCGGCGAACGGCTCACCGCGCCGCAGGCCGCGGGCGCGGGTCTGGTCAGTCAACTCGCCGAGCCTGGCGCAGCGCTGACCGTCGCCACCGACCTCGCCGCAACCCTCGCCCGCGGCCCTGCAGAGGCACTGCGCTTGACCAAAGGCATGATCCGCGGCGCGCTCGATGTACCGCTGGAAAGATTCCTCGAACTCGAATGGCTGTCGGCCACCCTCGATCTGACCGGGCCCGACGCTGCCGAAGGCCGCGCAGCCTTTGTCGAGAAGCGCGATCCTGATTTCTCCAAGATCCGCCGATCCGCCGATGAAGCTAGCTGAGCGGTGACCCTGAGCCGCTAAGGCCAGCAGGCCGTTGTCGCGGGCAGTGCTCAACTACGTCAGCCGCGCGGCCGGGCTGCCAGAGTCCCACTGACGACGTTGCCGACGCTACGATATCTCCGCGCTCGCGGCCGTCAGCTGTAGAAGCACGTTCCGTGCTTGGACAACGTCACTCGCAGCACGGCGACCGAGACGGCGCTCTAGCGGCCTCTACCCCGGCGCCAACCTTCGTGATGAAGGGCAAGAGTCTTATCTGTAACGGTTGAGGGGTGTGTAGGACTGTTCCCCACGTGGTTCTCAGCGCGGTTTGACGTCGTAGGTGACAGTGTTATCTGTAACGGTGTCACCCACGTTGGGGTGGTACGTCTCTGTGTTGTCGGCTGGAGGGCTTGGCCAGCCCGGTGAGTCGGGTCAGTGCGGTGAATCCGTCGTCGGTTCCGGGCCAGTGTGCGCGAACGGTGTCGAGGCCGGCGCGGCGGACGACGCTGCGCAGGACGGCGGCGACGATGATGGCGTCGTCGGCGTATCCGAGCACCGGGATGAAGTCGGGGATCAGGTCGATCGGGATCGCGAGGTAGGCCAGCAGCAACCCGAGGCGGACGCGGATCCCGCGCGGCAGGGTGCTGTCGCCGGCGAGGCGACGCACCAGCCGCAGCACGTCGGGCAGGATGCGCACCGCCTCGCGCAGTAGCCCTCCCCGCGGCCGGAGAATTGCCAGTGCGACCAGCAATGCCAGCCAGGCGAATAGGAGTGCGCCGCCAACGCCGATGAGGAGATCCCACCCGAATGAGCCCGTCACGATTCGTGCGCCACGTGCAGCCGCTGCGAGGTGCGCGCATCGGTTTGCGCGGATGTTTCGGCCTGCAGGGCAGCGTCCTCAAACGCTGCCAGCTCAGCAGCCGCGGCGTCGACGGCTGCGCGGGCAGCGTGCCCACCGGGGGCCGTGAAGTAGTCACGGGCGGCGATCTTGGCCAGCCAGCTGCGGAACCGGTCCAGGTCGGCTTCGGACTCCTCGACCTCGGCGTAGGTGAGCCGTCCGCGAGCGCGTTCATCGGCCAGCTCCTGGCGCAGCGCCGGGAGCCGCTCCAGGACTTCGGCGTACTCGCCGTCGCGGGCGGCGTTAAGCTCGTCGATCACGGCCTGTTCGTCGGCGGGATCGACGAAGCTCATCGGTAGGACGCGGGCGGTGCCGCCGTGGTGATGGATCCGATCGGCCAGCCGCCGCACTTCGCGGACCACATGTGCGTGGGCGGGCAGCAGACACACCGATTGCTGCAGATATAAGGCACCGAGCGAGCGCAGTTTGCGCCACACCTGCACCCGCAGCGTGCCCGCCGCGCCAGCAGTCGACACGCTGATCACCAGCCAATCGAGTTCGTCGCCCCTAGCCACAATGAGATGTTACACCCGTAACATCATGCTGATACAGCAGCTACGCGGGCTGAGGTATCTGGTGGCCAGCAGCTGCACCCAACCTCGCTGCGGCAGCCGTGAGATTGATCCCGTTGACGCGGTCAGCGTGTATGCCCCAAGCTGTCGACGTGGCCCAGATCAGCGAAACGCTGTTGATCGACCAGGTCGTGGCGCGGCTCACCGCCAGCTACGCCGACCTGCCGCCGGACCATGTGGCCGGCGCCGTGCGCAGCGCGCACGCCCGGTTCGAGCAGAGCCCGATACGGGAGTTCGTGCCGCTGCTCGTCGAGCGGCATGCCCGCGCCGAGTTGTCCCGCAGCGCCGGTCTGCTTACCTGGTCGTCCTAGGCGTCAGCGCAGGCCCGCCCCGCTTTGCACCGCTCAGCGGCACCAGATCGAGATCGCGACCACCCAAACCGATCAGCTCCGTGGTTGGGTAGCGGTCAGAGGTGTGCCGGCCCGGGCCCTGCCGCAGCGGGGAATCGCTCCTCGATCGCATCAAGCAGGCGTTGCAGCGCGTACTGTTCCTGCTCGCGATGCCGGATCTCCCGTCTGATGCGGTGGACCTGGTTCATCTCGCCGCGCAGTTGATACTTGGCCAGCGCGGCCTCGTGGGCCGCCATCCGGTCAATGAGCAGCTCACGCTGGCGCGAAAGCTCACCCCGGTAGTAGTCGGCCTGGCGAACATCCGCGGCTCGCGCGGCTGCGATGTCGTGGTCTGAGACGGTGGACGTGCTCATCTGGCACACCGTAACCGAGCACCAGACCATGCGCGCGGGCAACAACGAGCCAAAAAGCTCCACCGCCACCCGTTGCACCGCGGGCCAGGAACTGCGGCGTTCAGCTCGTCGACGCGTTCACCAACGCCAACCGCGCCGGCATGACATCGCCCCACAGACGCAGCGCCACCGCGCGATGCTCCCGATTCCCACCCCGGATTCTCGGACCGCACAGGCGATCTCGTCGAACGCGTCCCGCTCAGAACACCCACGCCATCCGATCAAAACGCCGATCGCTACATCGATCACTCGGCGTGACGACGGGTCCGCACCCCGGCCCAACTGGCTCACCTCGTCCACCCTTTCCGCGCCGGAATCATCTCGATCAACCCTGTGTACCCCCGGGCTATGAACAACAGCCACCTCGCAGAAGAACAAACTCGCGACGCCGAACCCGGCGATCGCGGTGCTCAGTCATCTCTTCCTCCGACGCCCCCGGGAGGTCCAGGCAGGTACGACGCCGACCACTTATGCCAACCGTTGGCCTGGTCGACGCCATCACCGATTCTGATCCGACAGACGAACTCGCCTGCTTCGTGGGCGATCACATTGATCTGCTCCCGGAGGTAATTTAGAACCTCGCTTGCTGTCCGATCCGAAGGGACGAACAGGTGGACCGTTTTCCACATTTCCTCCACCAGGCTCCCTTCGCCCCCTCCACCGCACCGATCGCCGCGGTCGGCCCAGCGCAACGCCCGTCGTCACAGTGCACACCATGCACGCTGACTGCACCCGCAACCGTGAAAAGGCGACCTGATCATCGGTGACATAGACGACGGCCGGGCCAGCGTCCAATGCCCACGTTGCGGCGCCCCAAGTCGCCGACCCTGTGAAACGGTGCGCCCGGGCGCCAGTCTCGTCGGCTACCACCGCGAGCGCGGCTACCGCCACGATGAGCTCCTCGACCTGGGCTACATCAAGTACACGCTCGTCAACGAATCCACCCAGCACCCACTTTTCCTGTGGCGCCGCCGGACACAACGCCCGATCATCCGCGACGGCTACCGCCAGTCCGACTAAGGCCGGGCACTACGGCTCAACTAGTTCGAGAAGTCGTCGGCAACATGTGTCGCACGTGTCGCTGAAAGAGCAGACGTTCTACACATGTAATCTACGTTGCTACCAGCAAGAACACGCCAATTGTTCATCTCATTACAGATAAGCGGTCGCGGTGAGGCGGTCAACAATCGCGGCTAGCACGGTTTTCGATGTCCCCTCGCGCGACACCATCTAATCATGCCGAATCAACCAGCGGCGTTGGTGAATGCTACAGCCAGATCGGCGTGCCACGGCACCGACACCTCGTCGCTATCCGGAGCCTGGACCGTTTGTCTTCCCGAACCAGGAGTCTGCGACCGCAACGCAAGGCCATACGCAAGTCGGTGAAGGCGATTACTCAGCCTGCCGGGCGCGCTGGACCCTGAAGAGCTTTACTTTGCCGCTCACGCCTTTGAGCCGGCGTGCGCCCATCGACGACCAGGTGAAGTCCGCAGCGTTGCCGACGGCCTCGCGCGTGGAGTCGGCGACCGCCACCGTCCCCGGCCGCGCCGCTGCCGTTACTCGACTGGCCACGTTGACAGGACTGCCGAACCAGTCGCCCCCGCGTGTGATCGCCAGTCCGGAAGCCACGCCGATCCGCAAGCGCGGCAAGCCATTTGCTGCCGCGTCGTCAGCCAAGTCGAGGATTGCCCGCAGCAATGGCGCCGGATCGAAGCACATGAGCATCACGGCGTCACCCACCGACTTCACCAGCCGCACCGGGGTGACCGCTACGTGCTGGGCCGATTCGGCGAGCCGACTGGCAACGCGTTCAAGCTCCAGAGGTGGCAGCACCTCCCCCAATTTGGTGAAGCCGGCAACATCAGCGAACGCCACCGTTACCTGGTGGGCCCCGGGTAATCTTCCGGCAGCCCGCTCAGCGGCGCTCACGGCCTCAACCTGGAACGAAGTGCGAAGTTGCATAAACAATAGGTCTTCGATCAGCGGTCCGAGGTGAGGCGCGGATCGACGCGCCAGCTGCTCGACCGCCTGCGCCAGCTCGATTTCACTTGTCCCCGGCCGCAGGAGGGTGTTGAGGGCCGCATCGCGCATCGTCGCGGCGGCACCCCAGTCCCGCGATCAGCATGCGCATCACGGCAACCGTTTCGTCCGGCTCGACGCCCATGTCGAGGAAGAATTTCGCGTGCGCGATCGCTTTTCCGTCGGCGCGCAGCAGTACGGCTGCGTCGGGGTCGTCGATCCTCGGCCTTCCGACCGCGCCGTAGAGGCGCTGCAGGAGGTCCAATTCGATCCCTGTGGATTCGCTGATCTCACGCGCGGACACATAGGTCCCGTCGTCGCCGAAGATCGTGTTCGCGGGCAGCAGTAGAGGCGTAGCGAGCGATCTACGTATCTCGTCGAGGGGGTAGCCTTTTCCGATCAGCCATGTGACGAGGTCGGCACGCTCTTCGCGGGCTTGGCCCTCAAGGCCGTCGAGCATACCAAACTCCTCGATGTCGTGGTTAGCTGCCATACCGCAAACGTACTGCTCGATGCATCGCCTACCGCATCGATTCGCAGCGCCACAAGTCGACGGGTGCGTTCGGACAACTTCGCGAAACTTCGCGCTCGGTCCATGCGGAACCGGGCTTCCGAATCAGTGAGGTATTTGCACGCCAAATATCGCCACGGCCCCACGAGCAACTTGGGCATAGCCCGATATCCAACGGTGACTCGCAAGAATTCCCGGGCGTCGGCCACGACCGGCCACCCCGTCTGGCGCTTGGGATGATCTCCACACTTTTCGGGCGTCGCGATCACATCGCCTCCACGGCCGACCCGGGTTGCCGCTACACGGGATCCTGAACCGTGACTCGGTCCCGTTGCTTGTCGACATCGCTAACAGGTGCAGAGGTTGACCGCGGGCCCGCCATGCCAAGATCCCGCCGAGCGGGATACCCATTGACCTGCTATAGAGTTGGCTTACGTCCCTCGTCCGCCGGTGACTGACCATAGCCGATCGCGCGAATGACCACAGAACCGACAACGCCGGGCTATCCGTGACGCCGCCCCACACTCCCTTGAGTTGACCACGAGACTACGCGAGGCAATGACTTGCGAGTCACGTCAGCGAATTCTCGTGCAATTCAGTATGATTTATATCAGAGGGCTGCAGGCTGGAGCTGAAGCTCCGCCCCACGTCACGCCAAGCAGGGCATAGGAGCGGGAGTGGACAGCGATATCGACCAGGCGGCAAACACATCTGAGATACCGCATGCAGCGCGCCGCTATACAAGAGTACCCAAGGCGTCAGATATTCTGGCCGACCGGCTCCGCGCAAAAATCCTCGGCCGCGCGATGCGGCCCGGCGACCAACTGGCTTCGGAAGCGGAGTTGATCTCCGGAGAGGGCTTTAGCAGAGGCACCGTGCGAGAGGCGCTGCGCCTGCTCGAATCCGATGGTTTGATCGAAATCCGCCGAGGCCCACGCGGTGGCATTCGGGTAACTCGTCCCGACCTGCGGCAGATCAGCAGATCCGTTGCGCTCCTACTGACCCTCGCTGAAACCTCAACCAGAAAGTTCTACGAGTTCCGCAAACTCCTCGAACCCGCTATTGCCGCTATGGCAGCCCGGTCGGCCACCGACGAGCAGCGCGGCTGGCTACTCGCGATCGCTGACGCCACATCTCGAAACGGCTCATGGGAACCATCGGTGGAGTTCCACGAGGCTCTCGCGGTTTGCAGCAACAACGAGGTCTTGCGGCTCGTCATATCGATGTTCGAGCAAGAGTTGTCGTGGCACGTCCCAGGTGAGTCGCTCACCGAGCTAGACATGGAGGATACCCGCCGGGCGCACCAGAGCATCGCGCGTGCGGTGGCTGCCGGCGACGCCGACCGCGCGTCGAGCGCAATGCAACGTCACCTGAACCAGTTCGAGCGAATGCTCGACACAAACGGCCGCCTCGACGAGCCGCTGCTCCCCCGAGAGCGTTGGCTCCAGTGACGCCGACCCCCTCGCTCGTCACCGTTTTCACAACGCGCTTACGGGGCATCAGGCAGCGAAGCCATCCACCGATGCATGCCCAACACGCAGCCCGCGTCGCGTCCCTGGCTTGGCAGGGTTGATGCAGACAACAATGATCTTTATTGACTGGGCTCGTCATCGAGGAGATGGACGGCTTGGGCGGTGTAGGTTAGACAGCCCGGCGCGGTGGCGCATCATGTCGCGAATTGTGATGGCTGACTTGCCGTTCGCGCCGAACTCGGGCCAGTATTCGGCGACCGGCACGTCGTAGGAAGCAATCCCCGGTCGACAAGCCGACGGATGACCGTGGAAGCCAATCCCTCTGTCGCTGAAAACGCCATCGCGCCGGTGTTGGCCGCCGACGGTACGCTGCCATGACGATCGGCCCCACCCGATCCACACATCAACAACCGGTCTGCCATCGAGGTATACCGGCAGCGCGCCCGAGACTGTCAAGTTAACGGTGTAACTCGTTGTTGTAGTGTTACTTTCGTTCTGGGGTTAAACGTCCGGGGAAGGCGATCTCGAACGCGTTGAGGGGTGCCTTCCAGCGGTTGATCCAGCGTTGTCGGCCTTTGCCGGTCGGGTCGAGGCTCATGATCGCCAGGTAGACGCACTTCAGGGCGGGCCTGCTCGGTCGGGAAGTGCCCTCGGGCGTTGACGGCCCTGCGGATGCGCGAGTTCAGGCTTTCGATGCTGTTGGTCGTGCAGATCACGCCGCGGATTTCCTTGTCGAAGGCCAGGAATGGCACGAACTCGGCCCACGCGTTGTCCCACAGCTTGACGATCGCCGGGTAGCGCTGGCCCCAGGTCTCGCTGAACGCGACGAATGCATCCAACGCCGCCGACTCGCTTGCCGCGGTGTAGACCAATTTGAGATCCTTGGCGATCGCCGCCCAGTCCTTCTTGGGGGTCGGGGAGCAGATTCTCGAAATCCGGCGCTAAGGATTTACGGCAGATAGTAGCGTACTATCTGCCGTAACTCGTGAGTCGTCCTGCCGCGATGGTCGTTCCGGAGATGGGCGACTCCGGAAACTATCTGCCGTAGTGCTGAAGGGCGGTCGGGGTGGGATCGGTGAGCTCGCTACCGGCGCGGGCCGCCGGGATCCGGCTGGCGGACGCGACGCGGACCTTTCTGGGCACGATCGCGGCGGTGAACACCCGCCGCGCCTACGCCTCGGCGTTGGATCGGATGGTGCGCGACTTCGGCGCGGACGGCGATGTCGGGTTGTTGAACCCGGATCGGGTGTCGGGGTGGTTCGACTACGTGTGGGGCGAGCAATGATCAGAACCTGTGGATGAGCCTTGGTAGGGCGGCGTGAATGTGGGCGCGCCTTCCCGGGGATGATCACAAGTCCAGTTCGTTTCTGATCAAGACCGGCGTTGGCGCGCTGGTTGGGAAGGCACGCCCGTGCTCACCGTAGTTCACGATGTCGCGCAGGCCAACGACACCCGCAGCGGTGCCGGTCGGTCGTTGTTGGATGAGATTGTCCGCGACGGTGCCCGGCAGATGCTGGCCGCCGCTTTGCAGGCCGAGGTCGCCGCCTATGTCGACCAGTTCGTCGATCAGGTCGACGAGAATGGGCACCGGCTGGTGGTCCGCAACGGCCACCACAACGTCCGGGAGGTGCTCACCGGCGCTGGGGCGATCGAGGTGAAGGCGCCGCGGGTCAACGACAAACGGGTCGATCCGGAAACCGGTGAGCGGCAACGATTCTCGTCGAAGATACTGCCGGCGTGGGCGCGTAAGTCCCCGCAGATGGCCGAGGTGCTGCCGTTGCTGTACCTGCATGGCCTGTCCAGCAGCGACTTCGGTCCGGCGTTGGAGCAGTTCCTCGGCTCGGGGGCGGGGCTCTCGGCTCCGGCGATCACCCGACTGACCGCGCAGTGGCAGGACGAGGCCGCCGCGTTCGGCCGCCGGGACCTGTCGGGCACCGATTATGTGTACCTGTGGGTGGACGGCATCCATCTCAAGGTCCGCCTGGAGCAGGACAAACTGTGCCTGCTGGTGATGCTGGGGGTGCGCGCCGACGGCCGCAAGGAACTGGTCGCGCTGACCGACGGGTACCGCGAATCAGCGGACTCGTGGGCGGATCTGCTGCGGGACTGCCGGCGCCGTGGCATGCGCGCCCCGGTGCTCGCGGTCGGGGACGGTGCTCTGGGGTTCTGGAAAGCGGTCCGTGAGGTGTTCCCCGATACCCGTGAGCAGCGGTGCTGGTTTCACAAGCAGGCCAATGTCCTTGCCGCACTACCGAAGTCGGCGCATCCGGGGGCGATCGCGGCGATGCGGGAAATCGCGGGCGCCGAGGACATCGACCACGCGCAGGTCGCGGTCAAAGCCTTCGAACTGGACTACGGCGCCAAGTTCCCCAAGGCCGTGGCCAAGATCGTTGACGACCTCGATGTGCTGCTGGAGTTCTACCACTATCCCGCCGAGCACTGGGTACATCTGCGCACCACCAATCCGATCGAGTCGACCTTCGCCACGGTCCGGTTGCGCACCAAGGTCACCAAGGGGCCGGGTTCCCGCGCGGCGGGTATCGCCATGGCCTACAAGCTCATTGACGCCGCACAAGCCCGCTGGCGGGCGGTGAACGCCCCGCACCTGGTCGCCCTGGTCCGGGCCGGAGCGGTGTTCCACAAAGGCAAACTGCTCGAACGACCCGTCGACATCACCCCACCCGAACCGGCCGACAACCCGGCCACCCCGACCGGAACGGAGGTCGCCTGAAAAACACCAATCCACAGGTATTGACAATTACTCGTGTGGGGCGACAAGGCCCCCAAGACCTACAACCTCCGGCTGACCGCGGTGTCGGCGGCGTGCGCCTACTGACGCGATCAACAGTGGCTGACCGGCGATCCGGTGTCGCGCCTGCGGGCGCGGCCGAGTGCGCCGGACAACAGCAAGGCGATGACCGCCGCCGAGGTTGCGGAGCTGCTGGGCATGGACGCGGCCCTGCGCGAGCGGGTGTTCTGGTCGATGCTGTATGAGTCCGCCGCGCGGGCGGAGGAGATCCTGAATCTCGACATCGAGGACCTGGACACCGTGAACCGATGCGCCACGGTCACCCGCAAGGGCGGCGCCCGCGAGGTGATCTATTGGCAGACCGGCACCGCACGGCCGCTGCCCCGGCTGATCGCCGGACGGAAGTCCGGGCCGCTGTTCCTGACCGACCGCAAAGCCAAGCCGTCGGTCGCCAAGACCGACACCGACAACTCGACCGGCCGCGCCCGACTTTCCTACCGCCGCGCCGCGACGCTCCTCGAGGAGCACACCGAAGGGATGCGACGCGGACCGTTCACGCTGCACCAGCTGCGGCACTCGCGACTGACCCACGCCGCAGAGAAGGGCGCTTCCACGCCGATGCTGATGGCGTTGAGCGGACACACCTCGGTGCGCAGCCTGGTCAAATACGCGAAGGTCTCCGCCGAGGCGCTGGGGCGCTGGCAGGCCGAGACCGATCCCGCTGCGCGGCGGCGCTCCCGCTGAATCTCTCAGTAGCTGACGGTGACGAGTTCCGGCGCGTGTCTGCGTATCTTGTTCAGCACCTTGACTGTTCGGCCCGAGCGCATCTGCTCGAGGGGGGCCGAAAGAGACCAATCAAGTGCGGCACCGTCGATGGGTGTGGTCTTCCGCGTCCGGGAACTCATAGCCGCTGCCGGGCGTGCGTGGTCGTGGTGTTTGTCGGATCCGGCGGGGGCACGGCCGAGAGTAGGGCCGTGAGGTCGCGCGAGACCTCGCCGGGGTTGGAACAGCCGTGGGAGATGAGCGCGCGGGAGCGCGGCTTCGGTCAGGCCGTATCGGATATGGACGGCGTCGTGGTGTTGCAGGATCGCCAACGTGTGGATTCCACTGGCGATCAGGCCACCGAACTGGCCGTCCTGCGCCGCCGCCCGGTCGATGTGAAACCACTGGGGATCCCAGTGGGTGGCGAAGTCGACGAGTTCGGCCTCGGTCACCGTGTGTGAGCCCAAGTCGAAACGCTGGCCGATGCCCAGGTCCTCGGCGTATACAAGGCGTGTGTGCTCATGGTGCGATCCCACCTGCACGCCGACGGGTTTCACCGCGGCGCCATGCGGATCGCGCCGTCGAGGCGGATGGTTTCGCCGTTGAGCATCGGGTTGGTCACGATCGCCTCGACCAGCTGCGCGTACTCGGCGGGGTCGCCGAGCCGGTTCGGGTGCGGCACCTGCTGTCCCAGCGAAATCTGAGCCGCCTCGGGCAGCGTGCCCAGCAGCGGGGTCTTGAACAGGCCGGGCGCGATGGTGTTCACCCGGATCAGCAGCGACGCCAGGTCGCGGGCGATCGGCAGGGTGGCGCCGACGATCCCGCCCTTCGATGCCGAGTACGCGGCCTGTCCGATCTGCCCGTCGAAGGCCGCGACCGAGGCGGTGTTGACGATCACGCCGCGCTCGCCGTCGACGGGCTCGTTCTGCGACATCGCGTGCGCGGCGAGGCGGATGACGTTGAAGGTTCCGGTCAGGTTGACCTTGACGATCTTCTCGAATTCGGCCAGCGGGAACGGTCCGTTCTTACCGACGGTCTTGACGGCGTTGCCGATGCCGGCGCAGTTCACGGTGATTCGCAGTGAGGACTCCGCGTTGGCGCGCTCGACCGCCTCGGTGACCGCGGCCTCGTCGGTGACATCCGCCGGAGCGAATTCCACGGTGTCGCCGAGAGCAGCCAGCGCATCCGTGTTCGCGGTGGGCAGGTCGACGGCGATTACCCGGGCGCCCGACTTGGCGAGGGCGGTGACGGTGGCCA
Organism: Mycobacterium sp. 48b; assembly: GCF_048282725.1. Lineage (NCBI taxonomy): Bacteria > Bacillati > Actinomycetota > Actinomycetes > Mycobacteriales > Mycobacteriaceae > Mycobacterium > Mycobacterium sp. 48b. The sequence goes on along the minus strand of NZ_JBLVUL010000001.1, from coordinate 1,749,918 downwards.
GTCCGAGGCCCGAGGCTCCGCCGGTGACGAGTGCGTTGGTTCCGGTGATATGCATGAATACTCCTGACGAAATAGGTTGAGAACATCGGGTTTTTGACAAAGTGAGGTGTGACTGACGCAGTGGTGTCACTGCGCGAAGGTCAACCTCATAAGGCGCGGCCGATGAGTTCCTTCATGATCTCGTTGGTGCCGCCGTAGATCTTCTGCACGCGGGAAGCGGCGTACATCTGCGCGATCGGGTACTCCATCATGTAGCCGTAGCCACCGAAGACCTGCAGGCAGCGGTCGACGATCTCGCACTGCTTGTCGCTGCCCCACAGCTTGGCCATCGACGCGGTCGCCGCGTCGAGGGTGCCGTCGAGGTGACGCTGGATGCAGTGGTCCATCAGGGTCTTGCCGGCCAGCACGTCGGTCTTGCACTCGGCGAGTACGAACTTCGTGTTCTGGAAGTTCAGGATCGGCTTGCCGAAGGCGTGACGTTCCTTGGCGTACCTGATGCTCTCCGCCACCGCGGCCTCGGCCACCGCGACACCGCCGACACCGAGGATCAGCCGCTCACGCTGCAGCTGACCCATCAGCTGGTAGAAGCCCTGCCCCTCGACGCCGCCGAGCAGATTCGCTGCCGGCACCCGCATGTCGGTGAACGACAACTCGCGGGTGTCCTGGCCGTGCTGGCCGATCTTGTCCAGCACCCGCCCACGCTCGAACCCCGGAAGATTCTCCGTCTCCGCGACGAGCAGCGAGATACCCTTGGAACCTTGGCTCGGGTCCGTTTTGGCGACGATGACGAGCAGGTCGCAGTGCGACGCGTTCGAGATGAACGTCTTCGAGCCGTTGATCACGTAGTGGCCGCCGTCGCGAACCGCGGTGGTCCGTACGGCCTGCAGGTCCGAGCCGGTGCCGGGTTCGGTCATCGCAATGGCGAGGACGCTCTCACCGCTCGCACATTTCGATAGCCAGCGCTTCTTCTGGTCCTCGGTGGCATAGGCGGCGATGTAGTGCGCGACGATCGTCGAGTGCACGGCGAAGCCGAACGCGGTGTCGTGGGCGTAGGCGATCTCCTGCTGCACGATCGCCTCGTGGCCGAAGTTGCCGCCCCCGCCGCCGTATTCTTCGGCGATGTCGAGGCACAGCAGTCCCGCGGCGCCGGCCTTGGTCCAGAACTCGCGGTCGACCTGGTGCTGCGCGGCCCAACGGTCCTGGTTCGGGGTGGCTTCCTTGCGGAAGAACTCGGCGGCGTGCTTACGCAGCAGCGCCTGATCGTCGGTCTCCCACGGGGAGCGGTAATCGGGGAACAGCTCGCTCATGATCGGTCCTACTTTCCGGTGAATTCGGGGGCGCGCTTGGCGAGGAACGCGGCCTGGCCCTCGCGGCTGTCGGCGGAATGGATGGCAACGTGAAAGTTGCGCTTCTCGTGCTCGAGTCCTTGCGCCAGAGAGGTTTCCAGGGCCTGGAGGGCGGCATCCTTGGCCAGCGCCACCGCGAGCGGTGAGTTGGCGGCGATCCGCTGCGCCATGGCGACCGCCGCTTCGAGGGCGGTGCCGTCCGGGACGGTCTCGGCGACGATGCCGGCCGCGCACGCCCGCTGTGCGGACAGGAAGTCGCCGGTGAGCAGTAGGGCCATCGCCTTGGACTTGCCGACGGCCTGAATCAGGCGCTGGGTTCCGCCGCCGCCCGGGATCACGCCGAGCTTCACCTCCGGGACACCGAACTTGGCGGATTCGCCGGCGATGACGATGTCGCAGGCAAGCGCCAACTCGCAGCCGCCGCCGAGTGCGAGGCCCTCGACCGCAGCGAGGACCGGCTTCGGGAATCGGCCCAGGTCGGCCCAGATGGTGCCGCCCAGCGCGGCTCGATCGCCGAGCAGCGACTGGTCGCGAATGGCGTCGAAATTGGTGATGTCGGCTCCGGCGCAGAAGATCCCGCCGGCGCCGGTGAGCACGATGGCACGGATCTCGTCGTCGTGCCGAGCCGCGACGAGCTCGGTGTTCAAGGCGGTGAGCACCGCCTCGTTCAGACTGTTGCGAGCCTTGGGCCGGTTGATCTCCAGGATCAGGAGGTGGCTGTCGCGGGCCGTGCGTAGCGGGGCGTTGTCGGGGTTCATCGGACGTCCTCGTAGACGTTGGTGTGCGCGGCGCGCATGGCCTTCTTGTCGAGCTTGCCGACGCTGGTGCGGGGCAGCTGGTCCAGATACAGGACGGTCTCGGGCAATTGCCATTTGGCGAATGCATCGGCGAGCAATTCGTGGATCTCCGACAGTGGAAGTTCCTGCCCGTCGGTCGTCACGACGAGTGCTACTGGACGCTCCTGCCACTTCGGGTGCGGGACGCCGATGACGGCCGCCTCGGCGATCTTCGGATGGGCAACGAGTGCGTTCTCCATGTCGATGGAGGAAATCCATTCGCCACCCGACTTGACCACGTCCTTGATCCGGTCGGTGATCTTCAAGTAACCATTCGGGTCGATGGTCCCGACATCGCCGCTACGCCAATACCCGTCGAGGAACTTGTCGGCGTCGTCGTCGAGCTTGTGATAGCGCTCGATGATCCACGGTCCGCGCAGCAGCACTTCACCCTGACTCGTGCCGTCGTGCGGGAGATCGTTGCCTTCCGCGTCGACGATCCGGATGTCGATGCCGTTGACCGGCAAACCCTGCTTACGCTTGAGATCCCACTTCTCCTCGTCCGAGATCACACCGCGCAGCGAGGGCTTCAGTCCCCGGTTCACCGCGACCAGAGGGGTGGTCTCGGTGGCGCCGTAGGCGTGGATGACGTCGGCTCCAGTGATGTCGTGGAAGTCGCGCATCAGCGACAGCGGCGGCTCGGTGGCACCGGACAGCAGCCGCGCGCGGGAGAAGTCCGGTGCGACCGCAAGCGTCTTGATGTAGTTCATCATGGGCTGGAAGATCGCCGGCGCACCGTTTGCGACGGTGACTTGCTCCGCGATCATCGCGTCCACGAGGACGGATGTGTCCTCGGCGATGTAGCGACCGGGCAGCACGATTTTTGCGGCACTGTAGGCGGCCGCCTGGGGTAGGCCCCAGCCCTGGCCGTGGAACATCGGCGTGATGAGCATGACGGCATCGTCGCTGCTCATCCCGAGTCCGGCGACCTCGGCGAGGGTGTGCAGGTAGATGCCGCGATGCGAGTAGTAGATGCCCTTGGGCCTGCCGGTGGTGCCGGTGGTGTAACACGCGCTGTAGGAGGAGGTTTCGTCGATGACCGGCCAGTCGATCTCCGGGCCGGCGTCCGCGAGCAGGTCCTCCCAGTGCACCGCGTGCGGGAGCGTGGTGGTGATGTCGGCCAGCGGCTTATCGGTCATCACCACCCACGTCTTCACGTTCGGCGTATGCGGTGCCAGCGCCTCGGCAACCGGAAGCAGCGACTCGTCGATGAGGACCACCGATGCATCACTGTGTCCGGTGACGTAAGCGAGATCCTCTGGCGCCAAACGCAGGTTCATCTGCAACATCACGGCAGCGAGGCCGGGAATCGCCCAGTACAGCTCGTAGTGCCGCTTGCTGTTCCAGTCGAGGATCCCGACCACATCGCCCGGCCCGACGCCGATCGAGCGAAGTGCATTGGCACTTCGTTGGATTCGCGCGTAGGCATCGGCGTAGGTGTACCGGTCCCAGCCGCCGTCCGCGGTGCGGTACACGATCTCCTGCTCGGGATAGGTGCGCGCGGCGTGCCGGATGATGGTGGTGGTGTTGAGTTGATAGTGGTCGCCGTGGGTGGAGGGCAGGCCCCTCACGATCTCGTGGCTCATGACGTCCTCAGATGCGTTCGATGATGGTGGCGTTCGCGGTGCCGGTGGCCTCGCAGACGGTCTGCAAGCCGAACCTCTTGCCGGAGCGTTCGAGTTCGCAGAGCAGGTCGGTGAGCATCCGGGCTCCGGTCGAGCCCAGCGGGTGGCCGAGGGCGACGGAGCCGCCGTTGACGTTCAGCTTGTCGTCCGGGACGCCGAATTCCCGTTGGAAGATCAGCGGCACACCGGCGAAGGCCTCGTTGACCTCGAACAGGTCGATCTCCTCGACGGCCAACCCGCTTCGGCCGAGCGCCTTGTGGGCGGCGTCGAGGATCGCGGTGAACTGGATGATCGGGTCGGCGGCGGCGACCGACAGCGCGCGGAACCGGGCGCGTGGGATGAGGCCGTTGCGCTCGGCGTACTCGCGGTCGGCGATCAGCAGCGCGGCCGCGCCGTCGCTGATCTGCGAGGAGTTGGCCGCCGTGGTCCGCCCGTCGGCGCCGAACACGGCTTTCAGGCTCGCCATCTTGGCGGGGTCGATGTGCTCGCGGATGCCCTCGTCCGAGTCGATGACCGGACCGGTCGGGTCGTCGGGGTCGGCGGTGATCGGCACCATCTGGTCGCGGAACTTCCCGGCCCGCGTCGCGGCGTGCGCCCGCTCGTGGCTGCGAGCGCTGAACGCGTCCAACGCCGCTCGGCTCAGGTCGAACCTCTCGTTCATCAGCTCCGACGACGGGCCCTGCGCCATCAGCCCACCGTCGTAGCGGTCGAGTTCGCGCGGGCTGTACTGCGGGCCGAGCGGCGCGCCGGGCAGGAACGCCGGAGGCATCGGCACCCGTGACATCGACTCGACGCCGCAGGCGATCACCAGGTCGTGGGAACCCGCCATCACCGCCTGGGCGGCGAAGCTGACCGCCTGCTGCCCTGAACCGCACTGGCGGTCGATCGTCACCGCGGGGACCGACTCGGGCAGCCCGGCGGCGAGCACCGCGTGGCGGCCGAGATTGCCCGACTGGACATCGTGCTGGATGACGCAGCCGGTGATGACGTCCTCGATCGCGGCGGGGTCGACGCCGGCGCGGGCCACAAGCTCCCGCAGCGTCTGCCCGAGCAGGTCCACCGGATGCCATGCGCTGAGGATCCCTCCGCGACGGCCGACCGGGGTCCGGACCGCGCCGACGATAACGGCCTCGCGAACACTCATGACAAAGCTCCTTGTGCTGAATTACGGGGTGCCGAATCGCGGATTCCGATCAGGGGAATGTCGAGGCGCTTCGCGACCTCCTCCCATTCGCGCGTCGGCTTGGAAAGAAACGTCTGCTCGAGCTCCTCCTGGGTGCCCTCGACACCGAGACCGGCGCGGGCGCGCTCCCAGAAGTGCGGCTCGAGCGCGGCCAGCGCGACGTGGCCGTCGGAGCTGGAGTAGATCCGGTAACCGGGATGCGCCCCGCCGAGCGGCGCGCCCGCTCCCATCAGACCGTGCCGAACTGCGGCGCCGGCGTCGGCGGCCGCCTGTTCGAGGACGACCCGCTCGCGGTGTCCCACGCCGGACTCCGCGGCCACGCGCAGGGCGAGCAGGGCCGCGGACACGGCGCGCTCGGCGCCGAGCAGGTCGGCCACCGGGACGGTCGGCATCGTCGGCGGCTGGAGAGTGCCGTGCAGGGCCTGGTACGTCAGGTCATGGCCGGGCTGCTCCGCCGCGATCCCGTCGTGCCCGACGATCTCGATATGCGACAGGTGCGGATTCGCCGCGGTCAACTCGTCCAGGCCGAGCTTGACCAGCGCCGAGGGGCGCATGGCGGTGAGCATCAGGTCGGCACGCGACAGCTCGCGCGCCGCCACCGCCCGATCAGCGGGGTCCTTGAGGTCGAGGGTCACGACCCGCTGGCCCACAGTGAGCTCGTCGTACCACGTCGGCGCCACGGCCCGCAGCGGGTCGCCGGCCGGCGGTTCGATCTTGGTGACGGTGGCGCCCAGCGCCCGTAGCCGCGCGGCGGCGAGCGGGCCCGGCAGATTGATCGCGAGCGACACCACCTGCACGCCCTGCAGCGAACTCGACTGCGACATCATCAACCCCTTTTTGACTATACTGATGTATAGCCATTAATGCGCATGTACTGTCTAATGTCAAGGGTGTATGCTTTTTTCCCTGATAGGAGGCAATTTCTGTGACCGACCCCCGCGCCAGTGACGAGGACCTCACCGCGAAGGCCCGCATTCGCAACGCCGCGCTCGACCTCTACGCCGAGCGCGGCGAGGATCGCGTCTCGATGCGCGCCGTCGCCGCCGCCGCCGGGGTCGCCGTGGGATTGGTGCAGCACCACTTCAAGACCAAGGACGGGCTACGCGTCGCCGTCGAGCAACTGGTCGTCGACTATTACGCTCTGGCGATCGCCTCTGTGCCGGACGAGGGCGCCCCAGCGCAGGTCGCCGCCGCTCGAGACGAGGCGGTGCGGCACATGCTCGCGACGCATCCGACGGTGGTGAACTACATCCGGCGCGCTGTGCTCGATCCGCAGGGAAAGAGCGAGTTACTCGAGCGGCTGACCGACCTGAGTCGCAGAGAGATCTCCAAACTCCGCTATTCGGGCAAGACCTCGACACGGCGATCCGAGTCCTCACAGGTCATCGGGCTGATGGTTCGTCAGCTGGGGCAGCTGCTCATGCAGCCGATGATCGATGACATGTGTGACTTCCTCGACCGGACGGGCGTGCCGCACAGCGACAAACTGACGCTCTCCGTGACCGTAATCTAGCGGTAGTTTGTTGGGTCAGGTCGGAGGTAGAGGTGCAGGCCGTGGCCTGTTTCGCGGCTCAGGAGAGACTTCCGCCGACATGCGTCGTCAGGTCCTGAGCGGTCATCCGCCACCCTTCGACTCGCGCTACTCGTCGTCGTCGGCGTCCGGGTCGCGCAGCGGTCGGTGAACTCCGCTGGGGTCGGGCAGGTGGAAGCTGTAGTGCCCGTCGATGCCGATGTGGGCGCGCACGAACGCCGACAATCGCTCGACATCGGTGTCGAGCACCGGGTATCCGCCGGCTCGCAGCGCGGCGAGGGCGCGGTTCTCGTAGACGGTGTTCCACACGACGACGCAATTGAGCACCAATCCCAGCGCCGAGAGCTGGTCTTCCATGCCCTCGTAGTAGGCGCGGGTCATCTCGCCCTTGCGGCCGTGATAGATCGTGCGCGCCAGGTCGTGACGACCCTCGACGAGATTGGACTGGGCCTTGCCCTCGCGCCGGTAAGGTTCGTCGTCGGCCAGGCGCAGGATGTGCAGGGTCTTGAAGATCCGCCCGAAATGGGCGATGGCCTGGCCCAACGCGGTCGGCTGCCCGTCGCGGGAGATCATCCTGGTGACCTCGTGCGCCGACACCTCACCGGAGTGGATCGACACCGCGATCCGGCACATGTCCTCCCAGTGCGCGGCGATCTTGGCGGTGTCGATCACCCCGCGCGCCGCCTTGTCCAGCGGCCCGTAGTCGGCTCGGGCGTCGATGCGCCACAACCGCTGATCGGGCAGGTTCGCCAGCTGCGGCCGGTACTGGCGGCCGATCAGATGCAGCAGTCCGAACACGATGTCGGAATACGACCCGGTGTCGGTGATGATGACCTCCGGAATCCGCCCGCCGTGCTGGGACACGATCACGTCGATGGTGTGCAGCGAATCGCGAGGTGTTCCGCGCAGCACCTTGCCTGCCAGCCCGGCGGACTGGTCGTTGAGCATGTTCAACCAGGTGATGCCCAGTTTCCGGCCGAAGTACTTCGGGTTCGGGCGGGCGTTATGGGTGCGCACGGGCACCACGAACCGCATCCCGTCCACCGAGGCGACCAGCCCGCCGCCCCACGCTTGGGCCAGGGGGATGTCGGCCTGGGCGTCGACCAGCACGGCGTTGGCCGCCTCGATGGTCTCGGCCCGCACGTAGCACTGGTCGACGTGCAGCAGCCGATCCCTGGTCAGGGCGTCGACACCAGGCGTTGTCACCGGTTTGAACCCGACGTTCATCGCATAGGAACAGAGCACGGCCGCCACCGACAAGCCGAGGTCGGCGACGCGGGCCTCGTTGCCCGAGGTGTGGGTGAACGCCTCGGTGAAACCGGGATGCCAGCTCATCACCTCCGTGACCAGTTCCGGCAGGTCCACACGCGGGATCATCGCCTCCACCCGGCGGCGCAGGTCGACCAGCGACGCGGGCTCGGCCTTGGCGTCCAGCGCGGCGACGTGCAGTTTGCCGTCGGCGTCGATGCTGGCTGGGGTGTCCTCGCCCAGCCGTGCGGCCAACTCCCGATAAGCGGTCTCCAACGCCGTCGCGTGATCGGTCAGCAGCTGCGTCGGCGCGGCGGGCAGGCCCAGCGCGTTCATGCCGGCGTCACGCGCAGCCTCCCAGGCTTCGCCTGCCAGCAGGTGCGCCCGCGGGTCGCGCCACCGCGACGAACGCACCGCGAAGATGCTGCGGTGCTTGAGGTGTCGGTGGAACTGTTCCAACACGCAGATCGTGTAGGAGTTCCGGTCGACGGTGCCCTCCGGTCGGCCCGGCGTGTAGATCAAGCGCTTCCACGCGCCGACGATCAAGTCGTGGTCGACCTTGCGGGCGTCCAGCAGGTTTGCCGGGATCTTGCCCGACGACCTGGATGTCAGCAGCTCGGCGAGGGTCTTCATTGCCGCCAGGACGGCGGCGCCGTCACTGGTCGCGCCGAACTCGATCGTGTCCATCAGCATCGACAGGAACGGGCGGACCGTGGCGAACTTGCCGGCCAACTCGATCAACCGCTGCCCATCCAGCTCCGCGTCGTCGGCGGGCACCAGCTCGTCGACCGCCTGGACCGCGTGCCGCAACTCGGCCCGGGTGACGGTCTTCTCGATCATGTCCAACACCACGCCCAGCCCGACGTCCTGGTTGACCTCGACCATCTCCAGCAGCACCTTCACCGCTGCCGCGAGCTTGCCTGCGTTGCGTGACACCCTCGGATAGCGACGCAGCTTCTCCTCGCGAGACTCCCGCTCGGCCTTGGACAGAAGCTTCGTCGTCATCAACATGTCGAAGGTCTCCAACACGTCGTCGACCGCCCGCGCGCTCAACACAACGACCGTCGCGGCCAGCACCGCCAAGCGCTGCTCACGCGTGGGCAGCCGCCGCAGCGCGGCGGCCTTGCTCGCCAACCCGTAGGTCGCCAACCCCGTCAACCGACGCGGCGGGATCGCCCTCACGTCGATGCTGTCCACCCCGACCGCTTGCAGGTCGACAACCCTGCGCAGCGCCGCGAGCATCCCCTTCGACGACGCCTTGAACACGCCCTTGCGCAGCCGCTCCAGCTCGCTGACCTTCTGCCCGCCCTCCGCAGGAACCTCCAGCAGCCGCAACAAGGCAGACGCGGACTCCGAGGTCAGCTGCTCGCCGAGCTGGCGCCACAACCGGGCGTCCGCCGCGTTGCGGCCGTCGCCGATCAGCCGCTCCAACGTGGTGATCCCCGGCAGCAGCGCCTGACGCTTCCGCAGCCATGTCACTGCGTCGCCGAAGATCGCCTTCGGTCCGTCGCCGGTCATCCACGCCTGGTCGACGATCCACGACGTGAGCTCCGACTCCATCTCGCCGAACGGCTTGAGTCCGTACACCTGCTGGATTTCCCAGGCGTGTTCGAGCTTGGTCTTCTCCCGATCGGTGTACCGCTTCACCATCGACGGATCGGAGATCTCCAACTGCTCGGCCAGATACTCGATCAACGCGGGCGGGACATCCAGCGGATCAGCCAGGAACATTCCCAGGTGACGCACCGTCACCACCTGCACCGCGAACCCCAGACGGTTGTAGTCGCGCCGCCGCGCAGCGATCAGCCGCCGGTCCTCGTCATCCAAGTAGCAGTAACGCTCCAGCTCCTGCCGAGACAACGCACCGAACCGGCCATAGCCGCCCTCATCAGTCACGACGACATGAAATCACCTACAGCGCAAGGTCGCTCGGCGATTGCCCCTTAGCGCCGGATTTCGTCAATCTGCTCCCCGACCCCCTTCTTCGACGCGTAGCGAAAGCTGTTGCGCAACAGGTGCACCGTGCAGGCCTGCACAATAGTGGCCGGCCACACCTCACCCACCACGTCGGGTAGGCCCTTGAGCCCGTCGCAGACCAGGAAGAACACGTCGGTGTGTCACGGACACGGTGATGCCCCGGTCGCGCAGGTCGGTCAACACCGCGAACCAAATCTTCGCCAAAGCGCACGGGTTCGCGCGAACCTGTGCGAGGTGGCGCCTGAATTTGTCACGGGTTCGGCAGCCGGGCGGTGTCGACGTGGTCGGCGAGGTAGGCGATGACGCCCTCGTTGGTCATGCCGTAGATGTCGGCGACAAGTTTGGGGTCGACGGTGCCGACGAGGTCGACCAGGCGAGTGGAGCGCAGGATGCGCGGTTGGATGCCGACGGCGCGCAGGGTGTTCTTGACGTAGCTGTCGGAGGCCGCTGCACGGGTGGCCTTGGTCTGCATCGTGATCAGCACGTGGGAGTTGTTGCTGCCCAGTTTCTTACGATGGTCAAGGCAGCGTTGCAGTGCGGTCCAGGTCCACGGGTCCAGCGGTGTCGGTTGTGGGCGCCGCCCGAGCCGGATGCGGCGTGACTCGTGGTCGATGTCGTCGTCGGTGAGGTGCTTCAGTTCCTGGGTGGTGGTGCCGTGCAGCAGGGCGGCCAGTCCGACGAGCGCCTCGTGCGGGTGCACGTCGGGGTCGGTGCTCCATCGCCGGAACAGCTCGCGCTGGCGGTCGGCGGGCAGGGTTGGGCCGTGGAATGCCACGGTGCTTTCACTGCTGCGGTGGGGTCGATAAGGATGAGCCGGCGTCGCCGGGCGTAGCGACAGAACTGGCGTAGCCCGGCCAGGTAGGAGGCGCGTCGGCCGGGATGAGCGTGCAGGAACGCCTCGATATCGCCGACATCGACAGTGGCCCAGTCGGTTTTGCGGCGGCGGGCGGTCAGGAACTGCGTGAAGTCACGCATCGCGGTGAGCCGGGCCTCGAGCGTGGCATGCCCGCGGGGGTGGGTGCCGGCGCGGCGGGCACGGTCACGACTCCTGACGAGGTGCTCGGCGAATCCGGCCACCGCGTCGCGCAGCGGTTCGGGCACCGCGGCGATGCGGGACCGGCGTCGGGCGGCGGCGCGGCGTTCGTCGCGATCGGGCGGCAGCGCCAGCTTGTTCGCGGTGAGGAAGTCTTCCAGAGCCCGCGCCAGCGGCACGTCGGCGGCGACGACCTCCAGCAGCGCCTGCGCGTGCGCTGGATGATCGTCGACCAGGTGCTTGCCGAGTCGGGTGAGCATGGCGCAGGCCCGGCTGGGATGGTGGCGGCCGACCAGGTAGGCGGCGAAGTCGCCGAGCCAGTCGGGTGGATCATCCAGTGTTGCAGCGAGATTGGCGGCACAGACCGTGATCCGGTGCGGCGAGCGCGCCCAGCAGGACCGGCACCGCCCGGCACCGGCGAGCCGGGTGACCTGCCCGCAGTCGACGCAGGCCGCGTCCGGATTCGGGGGCCGGCCCGGGCGTGAACACGGCCCGCACCAACCAGTCGCCGATCGCAGGATCCTGCGTTGCCCGCACCGCGGGCACTCGACCCGGTTGGCGTCCAAACGTTGTCGTCGGACACATTCCTTGCAGAGGTCGCGGTCGACGAACAGCACCGGCGCACCGCAGAGCCGGCAGGTGCGGGAGCAGCGCACGCAGCGGCCGGCGTCGGCCTGCAGGACCCGGTCGATACCGCACCGCGGGCAGCGATGCTTGACCGGCGCGTGTGTGCGCGCCCAGTGGCACCGTGCGCACAGGTCGCGGTCGGGTTTGCCGACCGCTCGCCCGCACCGCCGACAGTCCCGGATCCGTCGGGTCATCCTCAGATCGGCGGCATCGACCGGCCCCGCCGCGACCCGTGCGCGTCGTTGACCGCGACCGTCGCCTGCTTCAGCGAAATCGGTTGTGCGACAGGGGCGGTATCGACGTCGAACAGGTCATCGGGCGTGCATTCCAGGGCGGTGCACAACGCGATCAGGGTGGACAGCTTGATCTGGCTGGGCTGTTTGGTGAACAACGCCGACACCGACGCCGAGGACAGCTCCAATCCGGCCTTCGCCGCGAGCAGCCGTTGCAGCTGCGCGCCGGTCCACACCTCCCGCTGGGCGGCCGCCATCCGCAGTTTCCACCTGATCTGCATGCTCACTCCCCTCCGGTCAACTCACTCAGCGTCGCCGAGATCGCACGCTGGTAGGCGTCTTCGATGAACGTTTCCGACGGACGCACGTACCGCATGGTCGAAGCGACCGTCCAATGACCTAAAAGCTGTTGGATGGCAACAAGATCCACGCCCCGCTCATAGTTGTGAGTCGCGCAGGCCCGGCGCATCCCATGCGGGCTGAACCACTCGGATTCAGGCCGTCCTTCCACGCCCATCAAATGCCGCAACCGGTTGCGGATCGTGGCCGCAGCCATCCGGCCGCCGGACTCATCACACAGCAGCACCGGACTATCTGGGAACCGGCCGCGCACGTCGGCGAGATACCAGCGCACCACCAGATCCAGCCCGTCCAGCATCGGCACCCAGCGCGGTCGGGGCCCGGATCCCTTGGCGCCCTTGCCGAACCGCACGTGCAGCTTGCCAAACGGGCCGCGCCCCAAGTGCATATCGGAGCCGTCGAGCATCACGACCTCTTCCGACCTCAACCCGGCGTGATACAACGTGCGGAACAGCGCGTAGTCCCGCGCGGCCGGCGCGTACTTGCGGGCGGTCGCGATCCGACCCTTGAGGAACTCGAAGAACGCAGCCACCCGCTCCGGCGTCGGCGGCACCTGCGCGGTCGGCGAGTCATCGCTGACGTGGCGAGCGGCGTTGAACTCGTCGAGCGGACACGCCAGCCGCACCCCGAACGCCGCCTCGATCTCGGCCGCCTTGCGGACCTCAAGGAACCGGTGAAAGCCCTTGAACACCTGCAGGTAGTTCCGCCGCGTCGATACCGCGCGACCCAAGCTGGCCAGCTCGCCCACCACCCGGTCGACGTCCTCGGCGCTCACCTCCCATGCCGGTCGTCCCAGCGCCGCCAGCATCCGCTCCAGCACCCCGACGTCGTTGGCGATCGTCGATTCGGCGAACCCCCGCGCGGTCCACGACGCCACGAACGCCTCCACGCATTCGGCCTGGAACCGCCGCGGATCCCGGGTCTCAACGACCGGCGCGACCTCGCCCGTGATCACCCGCAGCCGCCGGTCGCCCACCGCACACCTTCCTCGCACCGGAAGTTTCTAGGCGGCACCTTAACTCGCTGGCCTACACCTTGGAGATCAGCGACACGCGAATAGACCGGAAACCCTCAGGCAGCAGCACGAATCCGGGGAAACGAACATGTGCTCGTTCCATATGATTCCCCGGCGCCGTCGCCGGCCCACAACCCCAGCACATCCTTGTGCCCGGCCAGATCCACCCCTATCGCGGCATAGAACGGCCGATTGGCCACCTGCCCGTCGCGGACCTTCACACTCAAGGCATCGATGAAGACCGCGGCATAGATCGGCTCCAACGGGCGTGACACCCAATCGGCCATGTCGGCGATGATCTTGTCGGTGATCCGACTGATCGTGTCCGGAGATCTTGGCCTCATAGAGCTCGTCGAAGTGAGCAGCGATTTCCCCGGTGGTTAATCCCTTGGCATACAACGACAACACAATCTCATCGACACGAGTCAACCGCCGCTGATGCTTGCGCACGATCTGCGGATCGAAGCTGCCGGCGCGATCACGGGGCACCTGGATTTCGATTTCACCCACGGTATCGGTGAGCACGGTTTTCGTGCGGGTGCCGTTGCGGGAGTTGCCCCCGTTGCGTCCGACCGGATCGTGCTTGTCATAGCCCAGGTGATCAGAGAGCTCTTCTTCGAGCGCGGTCTCCACCACGGTCTTGGTCAACGCCTTGAGCACCCCATCGGCGGTGTCGGCGAACGAGACCCCGCGGGCCTGGGCAGCGCGCACCAGTTCCCGGGCGGTCGCCAACTCCTCCGGTGTCGGAGAGCTGGCCATCAACACATCATCGTTGGTATCGGCTGCTGCTGTCACAGCCCAATGGTTTCGGTCATCATGGACCCTTCCCGCCAAGCTCACGCCCGGCGTGTCGGACCACTTACACCGAAATTCTGAAAGTCCCGCGCCCCGAGGTTCTGTCACTAGCTCCTCTGTCAAGCGGCAGCGGTTTTGGCCGCCGTAGCGAGGTCGGCTTGTAGCGCCGCGTAGACGACGTCGGAGAGTCGCCGTTTGAGGACACGCAGTGCTTCCATCCCGCTGTCTCCGCTGGCTTTACGCCGAGTCATCATCTGTTTGGCCGGTTCGTGCCAGTGCGCCTGGGTGAGCGCGATCCGGTGCAGGGCTGCGTTGAGTTGACGATTCCCGGTGCGGCTCAGCCGGTGGCGGGCCTTGTTGGAGGACCAGACCGGCATCGGTGCGGTGCCGTTATGACGGGCGTAGGCGTCCTTGGACCGGAACCGATCGACCCCGGCGGTCTCACCGAGAATCTTGGCTGCGGTGATAGCTCCGCAGCCGGGGATCGCGATCAACGACGGCGCCATATCGGTCACCAGTGTGGTGATCTCTGTGGTGAGCTCGTTAATCTGCTGGGTCAGTGTGCGGCACCGTTCGAGCAAATCACGCGCGAGCCGGGCGACGGTTCCCCTGAGCGGTTCCAGGTGAGTCCAAACCTGGTCCAGAGTGCTGAGCCGGTCCAGCGATCGGGCCTTGGGTTCCCAAGATGGGTCGAGCTCGTGCAGAAACCAGCGCAGCCTGTTGACTACTCGGGTTCGTTCTGCGACAAGGGATTCACGATGGTCTCCCAGCAGTCGCACGTCACGGTCGGGCCCATCCAACCGGGCCACGGGAAGATCGGGTTCGCGCTGCGCGGCACGGGCGACGGCGAGCGCATCGATGGGATCGGATTTGCCGTAGGTGCGGGCCGAGTCGCGGACGTGGGCCATCAACTTCGGTGGCACCCGCACGATTGCGTGACCCGCGGCAAGCAGATCCCGTTCCAGCCGCCGCGACAGGTGTCGGCAGTCTTCGATCGCCCACACCAGGCCGTTGCCTCTGGCCAACTGCTCGGCCCAGCTCAGCAGTCCCAGATGATCTTTCGTGGTCGTGGTGATCGTCTTCGATGCCAGCTGGCGGCCGTTAGAATCGACCGCGACGATGGTGTGGGTGCGCTTGTGCGCATCGACTCCCAGAGTGATCATTGAACCGTCTCCTTCTCCATGAGGGGATCAGGGATCGGTCGGTGGGCACATCCCAGTCAGGGGCGATGCCACGCTCCTCTCAAGCCACGCCGGCCGGTCCTTGGCATCCGGCGGGTCGCACTACAGACAATGGCCACCAACGGCAAGTAACAGGTGGAGCGAACCCGCCGGACCACCTCAGTCAAACACTGGGTTAACGGTGTAACGGGTTGCCGTAGTGTTACTTTCGACCTTGGGGTTAGTAGTTCAGTGTTGGTCGTCGAGGCTGCGTACGGCTTGGGCGGTGTAGGTGGTTTTGACGGCGCCGCCGGGGGTGGTTTCGACTTTCATGAGCGCCTCGATGCGAACGCGGTCGCCGACGGCCAGGCCATGTGCTTCGTCCTTGCCGATGCGGCCAAGTTTGACCGTAACGGTGTCCCCGTCGTCTTGCTGGATGAGCCAGGAGGAGACGGCGCTGACGGTGAGGTATTCGCCGATGATGTGCACGGGTTGTTCGTCGAGGTTGGCGTTTTCGACGGTGGCGGCGATGTAGGCGGCGGCCGTTGAGGATACGGTGACGCGGCGGGTGGCGTGGGATGGTTGCTGCCAGTCGATTTCGATGTCGAATCCGGCGCGGTCCAGTGTTTTGGACAGGTCGCGTAGGGCCGAGGCGGTACGCGGCCCCATCTCGGCGAGCTGTTGGACGAACCGCGATTGCGCGGGGCTGGGCCCGATGTCGTTGCCGGCGCTGAACACATCGATGGCCGCACCGATTGCGGTGTCGAGCAACTGATCGTCGGTTTCCAGTTCGGCGAACATGCCGACTTTGCCGCCGGCGTGGCCGGTTTCGGTGATCGGTGAGGTCGCCGGGGTGACGGTCAGGATGATCGATCCGGGCCCGGGTGATGCTCTGAGCAGGAGGTCGGTGCGGCGGCGTACATCGGCGTTGGGTTGGCGTCCTAGCGCCTTGTCGCCCTGTTGGGCAGCCCCGACCGCGGTGGCCAGGCGTTGAAATCCGGCCATCACGCGGGCGACCTCGGAGACCCGTGCCGAGGCCCCGGTTACGCCGTCGCCGCTGAGGCGGATGTTGCCACGCGAAGGCAGTGTTCGCCCGAGGCTATCGTCGGCTATTAGGGCCTCGACGCTGATGCGGGATAAGTCATCGGGAGTACTCCAGGCTGGCGTGTCGTCGTCGGTCATCGCCGCCAGGATCGCCGTTTCCATCCGGTCGATGTCATCCTCACTGGTAGTCATCGACGATCACCTCCACATATCCGCAGCGCGGCAGCGCGTCCTCGCGTGCGGCTGGTGAACCCATTGGGCCAGAACGCATTCGCTGCAGGTAATCATCGACCCGGCCTCGTCGCTCCAAGTATTGGGGCAGGTAGCGGTCCTCGATCTCGTTGTCGGGTTGGCAGTGCCAGGCGACGACAGAAGTATCCACCCGTACTCCGACAACGCGACGCAGCGTACCGCGCTGCGCGAACGCCCGCAGGATGTTGGCGCTGGCCGGGTCGAGGTGGGCTTTGGACAACTCCAGGTCCTCGGCCCAATACACACACGACACGACCTCGGGTTCGGGCACCTCGGAGAGGAACCGTCCGTAGAGCCAGCAGGCGTTGACGTGCACGTGGCGACCCAGCAGGCTCGTCGCCGACTCCCAGTCCCGCCATAGGTGCTGCCGGTGCTCGCCGCGTCCGTTGACGAATCGCTGGTAGACCTCGGCCCGGCTCGCCCGGTAGCGACCGGGCGGCAGTAGCCC
The DNA here is from genome assembly GCF_048282725.1 of Mycobacterium sp. 48b. Lineage (NCBI taxonomy): Bacteria > Bacillati > Actinomycetota > Actinomycetes > Mycobacteriales > Mycobacteriaceae > Mycobacterium > Mycobacterium sp. 48b. The sequence continues at coordinate 1,733,205 of NZ_JBLVUL010000001.1, read as the reverse complement.
GCCGGATGGGTCCAACTCCGGAATCACACCATTGCCCCTCCTGCCGCACGGTCTGTTAGCTCTACCCGGCCGCGCGGGCGGGGTGATCGGTGGTGAATCCCGTGAAATCCGACACCGATTCGTGATCGGCTGGGTCCTCGGCGCTGGCCGCGGCGAACAACGCGTCGATCACCTCGTCGATACCGGCCACCGCCTCCCGCGCCGCCTCGACCAGCCGCCCGGCGGAGGCGTGCTCACCACCGGCGGTCAACGCGGTATGGAGGCGCTCCCGCGCGGCCAGCAGCCGGCCAAAGTCGAGCCCCGCGGCGGGTGTCGGTTTGTCGTCGGCGGCGAACGCGCGGATGAGCTCGTCGAGCGCCTTGCGCTGCCGGGTGCTCATCCGCTGCGCTTCCGCCGGAGGCTGATACACCACAGCAGCCGGGGCGCTCACCCCCGCTGCCGCGAACGCGACGTTCTCCGACACGTCGGCCAGGTAGGCGATCGCCCGGATCGATGCATCCGACGGGCGGGTGGCGTAGGTGCCCTGCCGAAGTCGGTTCAGCGTGGCGTGCGAGATATCGTGGCCGGCGCGCTGCGCCAGCTCCGCCAGGCGGCGTCCGGACGCCCCGTCGTGCCGTGTGGCGGCGATCTCGATCAGGTCGATCAGCGACTTGCTGGTCTTTGCCATGGCTTCACACCCACTCCCTCGCTACGCTGGCGCGCGCGTGCGCGCGAGACCCATTGTTGCGACGCGTGGAACACGAGTCAAGCGCAACACGCGGTCTCGGTTACGCCCCACTCGAATAGCAGCTCTGTAATCTGCCTCATGTGTCAGACGGCATTGCGATTGTGAGCGGTTGGCTTCCCGACGGAGCGCCGGTGGGTGACGGCGTCTGCATGCTCGGGCCACAGCCGCTGGCCCAAGGCGTGTTCCAGGCGAGCCAGCGAGCCGATGTCGCACAGCACTGTGCCGGCCAGGATGCGCCCGATAGTGGTGTGCGCAACCCCGCTGGTTACGGCGAGGGCCCGCTGACCGGTAGCGGTCTCGGCCATCGCCGCCCCCAGCGCACGAGCCAGGTGTTGAGCGGCGGACGCCGACGGCGGGGCATCAGCTTTGATGTCGGCATTGGGCCAGACACCACTGGCCACGTAGGCCACCGGCGGTTTGTCGCCGTTGCTGCGCGCCACAGGCCCACCTTATCCCGCAACCCCGCCGCATTCGGGCAAACTGTCGTACCCCTCTGCTCAAATGGTGCATACATGCACCACTGTGGATGGGGGCGGCATGGTCAACGTTTCACCAACGGCGCGGACCCGTGGTGAGCATCGGGGAGCAGTTGCTGTTGCCGCTGGGTTGGGGGCCGGCCATGGCTGACGGCAGCTTGAGCGCCGCGGTGGCGGCCGTGACCGGCGCGTGGATCGCCGACGGAGTGCTGGCAACACAGACCCTCGACAAGTTCGGCTTGCTCGCCCGCCGGTTCGCCCGCTTCGCCGCCGCGCACGACGTCACCACGCTGGCCGGCGTCGATCAAGTGTTGGTCGCGAAATTTGTTGCCGCCAAAGGCCGCACCCGACACGGGACCGTGTCGGAGGCGGCGGTGGCGACCATGCACAACCGTCGCGCCGCGCTGCGCGCGTTCTACCGCACCGCCCGCCGGCTGCGGCTCACGCTCGATGACCCGACCACCGACATCGACATTCCGGGCCGCGCGTCGTCGGCTCAGCGACCCCTCAGCGATGACGAAGCCGCGCTCGTGCGGCTGTTCTCCGAACGCGCCACCCCAACCAGACACGCCGCCACCGCCGCACTGCTGCTCGCCGGCGCGCACACCGGCGAGCTAGGCCACATCAGCGCAGCTGACCTCGATCACCACGCCGCGACGGTGTGGGCGCACGGTTCGAGCAAGCATCGCCCTCGGACCCTGCCCCTGGACACCTGGTCGGTGCGGGTGCTGGGCGAACGCGCGACCCGCCTCGCCGATCCACTTCCTGTCGGTGGCCTCCCACCGGTGTTGTGCACCGGCGCCCACGGCAGCAACGCTCACAAACAAGCCCGCGTGTGCCTGACCGTGCGCGACATCCTCACTCGCGCCGGCCTATCCGACGACAGCGGGGTACGACCCGCATCGCTGACCGCCTACGCCGCGCGCCGCGAGTTCGACCGCACCGGCCGCATCGAGGACGCCGCCCGTCTCATCGGCTCGCCCTCGCTGGACACCACAGCGTCGCTGATCGGCTACGCCTGGCACGACGACGGCGACTCGCCATGAACCGAACGACGAACTCCAGCAAGCTAACCCAAGCCTACGGCGCGCAGCGGATCCAGCAACGCGACCTTCACAGGCGCAACTGCCCCGATGAACTCACCCTGCTTGAGATCGACACCCTCGAAGCCGTCGCCTCCCACGAGGTGATTTACCACCTGGCTGCGATCCTGCCCGTCCACGAGCCCGGAACTCCGGGCCGGCGCCCGCACTACCCGCCGTGGGTGCACGTGCTGCACAAAGCTCTGACCGGGGTTCTCGGCTCGCACAGCAAGGCCGCCCGCGCGATGGCCCACCCCGCCTACTGGCGCTCGATCCGCCATCACGCCGCCGCACACCACGCGCCAAAAGCGCAGCGCAAACCACCACAGCGCTGGCACCACAACTACGCCCAACAGCTGCTCGACGACCACGCAAACGAGTTGCTTAACGCGTTTCGGCCGCTCGCCCGCCGGCTGTCCACCGAACTGGGCTGCCTGGCCCAAACCGCCCCTGTCTCGCACACCAACCCCGCCCGTGGGCAATACGTCGTTGGCGATGGCACTGTGGTGGCCGCACCCGTCCGTAAGGCCACCGCCGACCGGTGGGCCGAAGACGGCGGACGCCGCGTCCACGCCGGCATCGAGGTGCAAAACGGCGAAAGCGACAGCGAATTCCGCTACGGCATCAAGTTCGCCATGCTTGCCACCCGCCCCAACGCCATCCGTAACAATCGAGTCATCCTCGACGTCGACGCCGTCCCAGCGGGCAAAGGCTACGGCGGTGAAGCCCGCATCGCCACCGACATGATCGACCGCGTCGTCGCCGACCCCGACGTCCGCTGTGACGGCCTCTGCTACGACGGCGCCTTCCGCGGCAAACACATCGACCACGCCATGAAACACGGCCTGACCGTGCTCTCACCCATCCACGACGGCACCCGAAAGCCCACCACCCTGGCCCGCCTCGACTGTGCCTGCGGCGAGGTTCACGACCTATGGACTCAAGACGGGCGCATCTGCGAACGCCAGATCCTCGACACCGGCGACACGCATCTGCAACCATGCCCAACCGCCAAGATCTACTCGCGCCGCAACGCCGACGGAAATCACCGGTGGTACATCGAGTTCGCGACTCCCACGTGCGGCACCGTGCAGCGAGAGCGCATTGACACCACCGACGACGACCGCAAGCGTGGCTACAATCGGGCAGAGCACCTGCGCCAGCACGTCAAAACCGAGGACGGCGACAGCGTCTACGACCGCTGCTACGGGTGGCGCGAAGACTCCGAAAGTCTCAACAACACTCTCGACCGCACCCTCTACGGCGGGCGCATGATCGCCTACTCGGCTGTTCGCCAACTGACCGTCATGCTCGGATTCGCCCTGGGCCGCAACGCAATAGCGGCCTACCTGCACCGACGACGACACCCAGACGAGCGAGCAGCCTAACGCCGGCCACCACGACGAGCGACCCCAAGCTGCCCACGGACGCCCACGCGTCGCGTGGCCTTTGTCATGCCCGATACACTCACACCCGCCGGACTCGACAACACGACGCCCACCGTCACGACGCCGACCACGGCACCAGGATGTCCAAGAAGCCGCTGAAATCGCGCCCCGCCAGGGTTTTAGTCAGGTATTCAAGGACGTCCCGAGCCCCCGTAGCTCAGGGGATAGAGCACGGCTCTCCTAAAGCCGGTGTCGCAGGTTCGAATCCTGCCGGGGGCACTCTTTCTAGGTATGACGTCGGGTGATGCTTGACGTTTTGTCTCCGGTTGATGGGTGACAGTGTTTCGGCTGATGCCTTACACACCTACTTCGGTTGATCCTTGACACTCCCTGGATGAGGGAGTTGAGCGTGGTCGAGCAGAGGTATCAGGCCGTGCTGGCGGTGATCAGTGACGGTTTGTCGATAACGCAGGTGGCCGGCAAGGTCGGGGTGTCGCGGCAGACGCTGCATGCCTGGTTAGCCCGCTATGAGGCTGAGGGCTTGGACGGGTTGGCGGATCGGCCGGCGTGCTTCTTTGACCTCGGGTGATCCTTCGCGAGTTCCCGATCTTGTCGGCATGCCCCAGTAGCGTCAGTGGCAGATCGACGTTCAGGGGGATGACAGGTGAACCGCACGGTGCAGTACTGGCGGCTTTTGCAGCCGGACGGCGCTCCCCTGCCCGGTGAATTTCCGGCCGAGCAGGTGGTTCGGCGGCTCAGCCGGGCCGAGGCCGACGGTCTCAACCGCTACCGCCGCTGCCCCGACGGGATGCTGCTGATCGCGCACGGTACCCGCGACCACCGGATGATGATTCTCGACAAGGTGCGGCGGGAGAACCTGCCCAGCATCGGCAGCGCCGCCGGCGCTCGCCGCGCCATCGGGCTGACCCCCGACGAAGGTCTGCTGGAACCGACATATTGCCTGTTCGGTGAGCGCAATATCGTGGCCATGCTGACAAGTGGTGACGGCCCGCGAGCCCGGCGGCTGGTCGACTATTTCGAGCACAAGCTCGACATCGAGGTCGGCATCGAGCCGGTGCTCACCCAGAACCTCGACCAGGCGCTCGACGAGATGAGCGTGTCCAGGGTCGATGTCGCGATCCCGGCCAATCGCATCAACCGCGAACTTGTGGGTGGTGACTGGGTCCAGGCGCTCGACGGTGCCCGCGCGCTGGCCCAGGACGGCGTTGTCCGCATCGGGATCTCGGTGGGCCGCCGCGGCACCGGGTCGCAGAAAGACGCGATCCGCCGCCGGATTCGGGAACTCATCGACAGCCTGCGGGGCTCCGGCGCGCTGTCGGAGTTCGAGAGCGCGCGCGTCGTCGGCTCCATCAGCGGCACCCCACAGTCGGTCGACCTGCTCGAGGACCGATTCGTGGAGCGGACCGAGGTTGATGCCGACCGGTTGAACGATCCGGAACGCTCCACCGCGTATGCGCGAGAGCTGTTGCGACAGTCTTTGACTCGCAATCGCGAGTACCTCCTGTCTGCCGTGCCCGAGGTCCCCGGCGAACCCGCGCCGTACGCCGACACCCTGATCGAAGTACCCGCAGATGAACGCGAATAAGCGCCCGGTCGTAAAGTTCAGCCTGCGGGAAAGGCTGCAGCACAACTGGGTTCGCCATCAGTGGGCCGACTGGCTGCTCGCCCTTGTCGTGGTCGGCGGATGGCTGACACTGGGCCGAACCGGTTGGCTGCCGTGGGCCCTGACAGAAGTCCCGCACGAGACCCGCCGCACCGCCTACCAGATCCTGGCGACGGTGGCAGCCACCATGGGCGGTTTCACCCTGACCAGCGTCTCGATCCTGGTGAACCTGCTACGGGCACCGATGACAACGGTGGACAAGCTCTTGCCGGCCAACGACAAACGCCGGGTGGGCACCGCGTTCGTCTCGGCGCTGCCCACCCTGTTCGTCGTGTTCGTGGCGGCGATCGTCGGCCTGATGACCGACGCCAATCTCGACACCGGTTACTGGTGGATACAGGCGACGATCATCGGGGCGGCCGTCGCTGCCGTCGCGTCGCTCGCACGGGTGCTATGGATTCTGCGGCGCCTGCTCACCCTGTCCACGGACTGACAGTTCGACCGCCGGACCCTCAGTTTCCGACGAGGGAACGACCACTGGCCTGCCAGGCCTTCATTCCGCCCTTGAGTTCCACCACATCGGTATAGCCCAGCGATTTCAGCGTCTCGGCGGCCGTCGCGCTCATGGGGCCGGTTCGGCAGTAGATCGCGATCGGCGCCCCGCGATCGGTGGGCAGCTGATCAGCCTGCTCGGTGATCCGATCGAACGGAATCGACAGGTCCGTACCGGCGATGTCGCCTTCGAAAGGCACGTGGACGTTGATCGTCGTGCGGTCGGATTCGCCTACGGCAGTGGCGAATTCGTCAGGTCCAACCAGTCGATGCTGAACAACGCTCGGCGCCGAGGCTCCCATGGAGGTGGCCGGCGGCGCCTCGGCCGGTGAGCCACACGATGTCAACGACACCGAAGACGCGACCGCGATTGCACCGATGCACATCCTTGTGAGCATGCCGAAATCATACCCCTAGGGGGTACTTGCGCTCCACTCTTCGGCGGTGCTACCTTCGCCGTGTCAGATACCCCCCAGGGGTATAAAACGAAAGGAGCGGGATCGATGACCACTGCATCTACGCAGGTCGATTGGCATTTGCGCGGAGAATGGTTCGACGTGTGCAGCTGCAAGTTGCCTTGCCCGTGCAGCTTCGCCCAGGAGCCCACGCACGGCGATTGCCTGTTCACCTTGGTGTGGCACGTCCGCGAAGGGCATTACGGTGACACCGATTTGACGGGCCTCAGCGTCATCGCCCTCGGCGAGTTCGCCGGCAACATGTGGATCGGCGATCCGAACGCGACGATGAAGTTGATGTTCTACATCGACGAAAAGGGCGACGCCGCCCAGCGTGATGCGCTCGAACGGATCTTCACCGGCAAGGAAGGCGGTTGGCCGGCCGAGTTCGGCAGCCTGATCGAGGAGATGCGCGGCATCGAATACGCCCCGATCAGTTTCGAGGCCGCCGACGATCTTGCCTACTGGCGCGCCGAGATTCCCGGCAAGGTCGATCTGTTGGTGGAGGCCCTGACCGGCCCGACGGCCGACCCGAACCGCCGGGTGACCACCACCAACGCGCCGGGCGCAGAGGTCGGTCCCGGCCAGGTTGCGACCTGGGGTGTGGTCAAGGAAGACCACGCCGTGGGCTTCGACTGGTCACACGAGCACACCGGCGGCTCGAGCAAGCACTTCCCGTTCGACTGGCGTCCCGAGTCCGAGGACACCGGTTCCGTTCAGGCGAAGACGGAAGCGCAGGCCTCCTGCAGCTGCGGCTGCTGAGTCGCGCGCCGGCGCCGGGCGGGAAGCAGCGGCTCCCACCCGGCGCCGGATCACGGCGTATCGCGCTCTAGTTCAACCCGTTGGACAGGATCATCGACTCGCCGGTCTGCAACCGCCCTCGATCCGACACCAGGTACAGCACCGCCTCGGCGACATCTTGCGGCTCAAGCAGACCCGGCCGCGGCCGCCCCTGGGCGAATATCTCCTCGACATCGTCAGGCCCCGGATTCTCCAGATCCGGCCGGATCACCTTGTAGGTCGCCGGGTTGTGGATCATCGGCGTGTTCACCCCCGACGGCAACACCGCGTTGATCGTGATGCCGTACTCGGCCACTTCGTATGCCACCGACTTCACCAGTGCCACCACACCCGCTTTGGCCGCCGCATAGTGACCGGAGTTGGTGGCGCCCGTGCCCGCCACGATCGACGAGGTGGCCACGATGCGCCCGCTCCGACGCTCGATCAGATGAGGCAGCACAGCCCGGAACGTGTTGAACACCCCGGTGAGGTTGACGTCGATCATGGTCTGCCACCGCTGTTCGGACATGGTGACGATCGGCTCGCTGCTGGCGATCCCGGCATTGGCAAGCACCACGTCGATGCCCCCGAACTGCGCGACCGCGGTGCCCACCACAGCCTGCATGGACGCCAGGTCGCGGACGTCGGCGGTCACCGCCAGGCAGCGCCGGCCCAGCGCGGACACCTCCTGCACGGTCTGTTCCAGATCGGCCGGTGTGGGCAGCGGATAGTCGACGGTTTCCACGGGCGCCACGATGTCGCAGACCACGATGTCGGCGCCTTCGCGCGCCAGAGTCGCGGCGTGCGCGCGTCCCTGCCCACGAGCCCCGCCGGTCACCAGAGCCGTCCTGCCGTCCAGCGCTCCCATGCCACATCCCCTCTGTTTGTTCAGTCCTTGATGCAAACCTACGGCGATGGCAAAACTCGTCGACAGATGCGACCGCACCACGCGACCCACGAGTCACGCGCCCAGCCTGGCAACACTCCGAGAAGTCGCCGGGAACCCCCATTTTCGTTGGCAAATAAATGCAATGCGCTGACCGGGAAGAGCTCCGCGAGAGCAAATCCGCAGCACCGTGCGGCTACAGGCAGTTCTCAGGAACATCGTGAGATGCACTAATGTTATCTACAGACGGGGGTCTTGAGCTCGTACACAGCTAACAACCCGGAGGCAAGAAAGATGCGTTCGAAACTGAAGAAGGTCGCGGCAATCGGGCTGGGCACGCTGGCGGTGCCGGTCGGCGTGGCGATCGCAGGAGCAGCCCCCGCTTCGGCGGGTCCCGAGATCTGCGCGACCGGTCCGTACGGCTACGTCAGCGCCTGCGTCGAGGGCCCCGGCTGGGGCCGGTGGTACGACAACGGCCCGCGGTGGCACGGTCGCGGCCACGGCCACGGTCACGGCGGCTGGGACGACTGATTCGGCTTTAACCACGGGTAACGCCGTGGCGGGAATCCAATCTCGGATTTCTGCCACGGCGTTCTTCGTTTCGGGTCTCGAGTCACTCTCTTAGTTGTAGTAGCGTCGCGGTCATGGAAGGCGTCTGGATTCTCGGCGGGTACCAGAGCGATTTCGCCCGCAACCTCACCCGCGAAGAGGCCGACTTCGCCGGGCTCACCCGCGAGGTCGTCGACCACACGCTGAACAGCGCCAAGGTCGAGGCCACCGACGTCGGCGTCGTCCACGTCGCAAACGCCTTCGGTGCGCTGTTCGCCGGTCAGACCCACCTGGGTGCCATGCCGGCCACGGTGCACCCCGACCTGTGGGGCACCCCGGCCTCCCGCCATGAGGCCGCATGCGCGTCGGGCAGCATCGCGATCCTGGCGGCCATCGCCGACCTGCGCTCGGGCGCTTACGACAGCGCCCTGGTCATCGGGGTCGAGCTGGAGAAGACGGTGCCCGGCGACACCGCCGCTGCCTACCTCGGCGCCGCCGCCTGGACCGGCCACGAAGCCGAGGGCGCCAAGTTTGTCTGGCCCTCGACGTTCTCCGAGGTGGCCGACGCCTATGACCAGCGCCACGGGCTGGACGCCGAACATCTGCGCGCCATCGCCGCGCTGAACTTCCGCAACGCCCGGGCCAACCCGAACGCCCAGACCCGCGACTGGACGGTGCCCGATCCGATCGGAGACGACGACGCGAGCAATCCGGTGGTGGAAGGTCGGCTGCGCCGCTTCGACTGCAGCCAGATGACCGACGGCGGAGCTGGGCTGGTACTGGTCAGCGACACCTATCTGCGCGCGCACCCACACGCCCGGCCGATCGCCCGCATCGACGGCTGGGGCCATCGCACGGTCGGACTCGGCCTGCGGCAGAAGCTCGACCACAGCACCGCAGATCCGTATCTGCTGCCACACGTACGCGCGGCCGTGCTGGATGCCTTTGGCCGCGCCGAAGTGACGCTCGACGATCTCGACGGGTTCGAGGTCCACGACTGCTTCACCCCCAGCGAATACCTGGCCATCGACCACATCGGCCTGACCGGGCCCGGAGACTCCTGGAAGGCGATCGAGAACGGCGAGATCGAGATCGGCGGGCGGCTGCCGATCAACCCCAGCGGCGGACTGATCGGGGGCGGGCATCCGGTCGGCGCATCCGGGGTGCGGATGCTGCTCGACGCCGCCAGACAGGTCAGCGCCACAGCCGGTCCCTACCAGGTCGAGAACGCAAAGACCTTCGGCACCTTGAACTTTGGCGGAAGTACCGCAACCACCGTCAGCTTCGTCGTATCGACGGGCAAGGAGTAGACATGCACACCGAGATCGTGACCAAGTTCCTGTCCACCCTGCCCGAAGATGACACCCATCCCTACCGCACCGGGGCGTGGCGGCCGCAGACCACCGAGTTCGACGCCGACGACCTGATGGTCGTCGACGGCGAGATCCCTGCCGATCTCGACGGGGTCTACCTGCGCAACACCGAGAACCCACTGCATCCGGCGTTTCAGACCTACCATCCGTTCGATGGCGACGGGATGCTGCACATCGTCGGGTTCCGCGACGGAAAAGCGTTCTACCGCAACAGGTTCATCCGCACCGACGGCTTCCTGGCCGAAAATGAGGCGGGCGGCCCGCTGTGGCCCGGTATCGCCGAGCCCGTCGAACTGGCCCAGCGCGACCACGGCTGGGGTGCCCGCACCCTGATGAAGGACGCCTCCAGCACGGACGTCACGGTGCACCGCGGGGTCGCTCTCACCAGCTTCTACCAGTGCGGCGATCTGTACCGCATCGACCCGTACACGGGCGAGAACCTGGGCAAAGAGGACTGGGGTGGGGCCTTCCCCGCCGAGTGGGGCGTGTCAGCACATCCCAAGGCCGATGACGCCACCGGTGAACTGCTGTTCTTCAACTACGGCAAGCAGGCGCCCTACATGCACTACGGCGTCGTGGACGCCGACAACCGCCTGGTCCACTACGTCGACGTCGAACTGCCCGGGCCCCGACTGCCCCACGACATGGCATTCACCGAGAACTACGTCGTTCTCAACGACTTCCCGTTGTTCTGGGACGCCGAGTTCCTCAAGAACAACGTGCATCTACCGAAGCTGCACCGCGACATGCCATCCCGTTTCGCAGTCCTCCCCCGCCGCGGAACATCGGGCGACGTCAAGTGGTTCGAAGCCGACACCACCTACGTGCTGCACTTCACCAACGCCTACGAGGACGGCGACGAAATTGTGCTCGACGGATTCTTCCAGGGCAACGCGGCACCAGCCCTGGCGCTCGACAAGATGCAGACCAGGCTGCACCGCTGGCGGTTCAACCTCGTCACCGGCCAGACCCGCGAAGAGCAATTGTCCGACAGCATCACCGAATTCGGCATGATCAACCCCGGCTACGCAGGACGCGACTACCGCTATGCCTATGCCGCCACGGGAAAACCGGGCTGGTTCCTGTTCGACGGCATGGTCCGCCACGACCTGCAGACCGGATCTGAACAACGATATGCCTTCGAGGACGGGGTATACGGCAGCGAGACCGCCATGGCGCCACGGGTGGGCAGCCGCGGTGAGGACGACGGCTACCTGGTTACCATCACCACCGACATGAACGACGACGCGTCCTACTGCCTGGTTTTCGAGGCCGCCCGGGTCTCCGACGGGCCGGTGTGCAAACTTGCTCTGCCGGAACGGGTTTCCAGCGGAACCCACTCCACCTGGGCACCGGGCGACGAACTGCGCCGATGGCTGGTGCGTGACTGACGCACCGGCCGGGCGTACCAACGCCGTCGGACAGATGCTGGCCCTGGTCGGCGACGAGTGGACGCTGCTGGTGATGCAACAGGCCCTGCTGGGTGCCGCCCGCTACGGCCAGTTCAAAACCCGGCTGCCGATCTCCAACTCTGTGCTGACCCGCCGCCTGGGCTCCCTGACCGAAGACGGTCTGCTGCGTCGCGACCGCTATCAGGAGCGGCCACCCCGCGACGAGTACCTCGTCACCCCGCGCGGCCGGGCGCTGTGGCCGGTGCTGGTGTCGATCTGGGAGTGGGAACGTCACTGGGTGCCCGAACACCGTGAGGCACTGCCCAGGATGCGGCATCTGGGCTGCGGCGCAGATTTCAGCCCGGTTCTGACGTGCGGCGGATGCGATCAGCCGACCACGGCAGGCGATGTGACCGCCGAGTGGGGACCGACCGGGGGTTGGGAGCGATCGCTGCCCGCGGTGACGACCCGACGACGGTCCGTCGATGACCGGCGCGACTCCCCCTCGGGCCTGTTCCCCCAGACCATGAGCGTGCTCGGTAACCGCTGGGCGTTCGCGATCATGGTGGCTGCCTTCACCGGCACGTCGAGGTTCTCCGACTTCCAACGGGTGCTGGCCGCACCACCGGCATCGCTCGCCGACCGCTTGCAGACGTTCCGGGTCAACGGCATTCTCACGACCGCCGACGAGGACCCCCAGTACCGGCTGACACCGAAGGGCGCCGCATTCCTGCCCGTGCTGGTGACGGCGCTGGCCTGGGCGCAGCGCTCGTTCTCCACTCCCGAAGGCCCCGCGGTGATCCTCACGCACACCGGCTGCGGGCACGGTTTTTCCCCGGCGCTGAGGTGCGATCACTGCGGGGACCGGCTCACCGGTGCTGCGGTGTCCGTCGTCGAATTGTGATGGCAGGCACCGCGACCAGGGCGAGCCCGGTGAGCACGACAGCGACCCACACCGGCCCGAGATTTCCCGCCGGGCCAGCGAGTGAGGCGGCGGCCAGCACCGGGCCACAGGTGGCGCCGATGTTCAGCGCCGCCGTCGCGTACGAGCCGCCCATCGTCGGAGCCCCGGACGCCGCGTAGAGCGCCCGGGCAATGAGGGTGCTCCCCACCGCAAAAGCCGAGGTCCCCTGCACCACCACCAGAATCAGCAACGCTGCAGTATGAGACGCCAAGGCGGCCAACATAATCCATCCGAAGAGCAACAGTGGCCCGCCCACCCCGATGACGAGGCGGGGACGGTGATCGGACAACCGGCCGGCCACCGTCACCCCGGCGAACGATCCGAACCCGAAAAGCACCAGCGCCAGCGGCACCCACAGCTGCGGCAGACCGGCGATGTCGGTGACGATGGGCGCCAGAAAAGTGAACGCGGCGAACGTGCCCGCGTTGACCATTGCGGCGAGCAGCAGCGTCAATGTCAGCTTCGGCGATTTGAGTTGGGCGAGCTCATCGCGTAGCCGTGGATCGTCAGCCGCGGGGCCCGAATTGCCTGCAGCGCGAACGGAAATCCCGTGCAGGATGCCGACCGCGGCGGGCAGGCACAGCAGTGCGATCGCCCAGAACGCGGACCGCCATCCCAACAGCGCACCGAGCATTGCGCCACCCGGGACGCCCGCGATCGTGGCGGCTGTCGTGCCGCCGAGCAGTACCGACAGCGCGCGGCCCTTCTGGTCCGCCGCCACCAGAGCGCCGGCCGTGCTGAGCGCCACCGCCAGGAATCCGGCGTTGGCCAGTGCGGCGATGACCCGGGTACCGAGGAGGACCGTGAAGTTCGGTGTCAGCGCACCAACGACATGGCAGAGCGCAAAGACGACCACACAGCCGAGCAGACTGGTCCGGGCCGGCCATCGCCGGGCGAGCACGGCCATCGCCGGCGCACCGATGACCATTCCCACGGCAAAGGCAGAAGTCAGGAGGCCGGCAGCGCCGACCGTGACCCCGAGACCGACGGCGATATCCGGAACAAGCCCGGCGAGCATGAATTCCGAGGTGCCCATGGCGAAAACCGCCAGGGCAAGAAGGTAGAGAGCAAAAGGCATCGAGGACTCCGAGGTGAGAGAACGAACAGGAGGCGTCTCGTCACCGCGGCCAGCATCCCCAGCGGGAACTGAAAAGTCAGTGATTCAGGGGGCTGACGGCGTGACCGAAAACCCCCATCTTGTGCGCTTCAGGGCTCGGCATGCCGCCCACCCTACTAAAGACCCCAGGTACTCGCGCAACCGAAATCTGCCTGGCGCAATCCACCAGGCAACAGGTTGCTGCCCGGCCCTCCACGGCCCTTTTCACTCGGCGGCGGACGCTCGCGGCGACATCGTCGGCATCGCCGTCGAACAAGGCGGCCAGCCGCGTGGGCCTACGGCAGCTCCGCCACCCACCGTCCCACGCAGCTGCTCTGCGGCCGTCCTCAGAGTAGGTCTGTGACATGCAGTAATAACACGAAAATTCGCCGAAAATCTTCTGGCACTCCCTTGGGTCGAGTGCTAATATCGGCGGTGCACAGTGATTGGCTGCCCGCCAGGGTGGCGGGCTCTGAGATGATCCGGGAGGTGAATTACTGTGCTTCGTTTTGATCCGTTCAGCGACCTTGATGTTTTGACCAGAAGTTTGCTGTCAGGCGATTCTGGGTCAACTCGCACCCCGAGGTTCATGCCGATGGACCTCTGCAAGATCGGTGACCACTACGTTCTGACGGCCGATCTTCCGGGCGTCGATCCGGGCTCGGTGGACCTCAACGTCGACAACGGCACGCTGACCATCTCGGCGCATCGAACCGCGCGTTCAGAAGAATCCGTCCAATGGCTGGCCAACGAGCGGTTCTTCGGCAGTTACCGACGCCAGTTGTCGCTCGGCGAGGGGATCGACACGTCGGCGATCTCCGCCACGTACGAGAACGGTGTCCTCACCGTCACCATCCCCCTGGCCGAACGTGCCCGGCCTCGCAAGATCGAGGTAGCGCACGGTGCCGACCGCAAGTCGATCGAGACCACAGTCGACGCCGATTAACCGGTCCCGCCACGGCGGTCCAGCCTGAACTTCAGGCTGGACCGCGCCGCGGGCCATTCGATGTCCAGGATCGAATACACGACGGTGTCACGACGGGAGCCGTCGGGCGCAAACTGGTGGCTGCGCAACACTCCGTCGAGCTTGGCGCCGAGCCGCTCAATGGCCGCACGGCTGGCGAAGTTGAAGAAGTGCGTCCGGAATTCCACTGCCACACAATTTAATTCGTCGAAGGCGTGACCGAGCATCAACAGCTTGGTCTCGGCGTTGATGCCGGTGCGCCGCGCCGCGGCGGTGTACCAGGTGTGCCCGATCTCCAGCCGTCGGTTCGGGCCATCGACATGCAGGTAGCTCGATGAACCCACCAGTTCGCCATCGAGATTGCGCACCACGAACGTCACGCCGTGATCGGCAGCGCGGAGGTCGAACATGCGCTGCACCCACTCTTCTGCGCTGCCGGGCTGCGGCGTCATCGTGTACCAGAGTGACCCGAGTTCGCCGTCTGCGGCGGCAGCGTCGATCTCGGGGATGTGCGCGGTCGCAAGCGGCTCCAGCGTCACCCAGCGTTGCCCGGTCAACTCCACCGGCGTCACGAATTCACCCATCAGCTTCTCCCCAACGTCGACAGGAGCGACCACACCGAACACAACCCGGCCAACACGGCCATCGCGCCCCCGACATAGAGCCCGTAACCCGCTGCCACCGGCCCCTTCACGTTGAGCGTGTAGTACCACACCGTCACCGCCACCAATGCCAGCGAAATCACCAGTCCCGCAGCCGAAGCCCATCGCTGCGACAGGCCTCGCCCGGCCATCGCCCCGGCCACGATCAGGCCGGCCCCCAGCAATACGATCAGCTGCCCGGCGCCGAAGCCATGGGGCAGCACGATGCTGCCCACCGCTCCACCGATCGCATTGGCCCGGCCTCCACCGTTGGCGCTGGTGGTGAGCCACGGCAGCCAGGCCACCACCACCAGAACCGCAGCACACAGGGCTGCCAGCCACCCCGGGGCGACGCGCCAACCTGGACGAACTCGAACCATAGCGACGAGACTATCGGGTGTGACCGAATTACCTGACTGGGCCAGAGAGCTCGATCTCGCTCCGCACCCCGAGGGGGGCTGGTACCGGGAGACCTGGCGCAGCGAACTGACGATCAGCCAGGCCTCGCTGCCGACGGGCTACTCGGGCCCGCGCAGCGGCGGCACCGCGATCCTGTTCCTGCTGATGCCCGGCCAACAGTCAGCCTGGCACACCGTGCGCAGCGCCGAGCTGTGGTTCCACCACCGGGGCAGCCCGCTGGTCCTGGAGATCGGCGAGGAAAAGGACAGCGCGACAAGCCTTCTGCTGGGCCCCGACATCGCTGCCGGCCAGCATCCGCAACTGCTCGTGCCGCCGGGCCACTGGCAACGCGCCAAGCCCCGTGATGACGAGCCCGCGCTGGTCAGTTGTGTGGTCGTGCCGGGATTCGATTTCGCCGACTTCGCACTCGGTGCAACTACCGACTGAGCAGGTCCACCGCTGCGGCCACCAGCGCCTCGTTGTCCGGCGCGGTGCTGCCGTCCGGCAGCAGCAGGGTGTCCTCCAGCCCGATCCGGGCCTGCACACCGCGGGCCCCGGCGTGTTGCAGTAACGGCCAACAGCTTTCGTCCAAGCCGTGCAACAGCACCGGCACCGACGACTGCGCCGCACCCACCACGGCGAGCAGGGCATCGGCCGTGTCGACATCTCCGTCGGCAGGCAACTCGATCATCACCCGCATGCAGTGCTCGGCAAGTTCGGAGGACGCCCACGCCGCGGCGGCTTCGGCGTGGAACAACCCGGCCTCGACCCCGACGCCCTTCTTCAAGAGCAATCGGGCCAACTCCTCGGCACCGGGCTCGTGCCAGTTCACCGACGCGAAATCCGGGAGCTCCGCCCAGGCCTCGACGGCCTCCAACCGGCCCAGCGGATCGGGAAGCGCCCAATAGCCCGTCGTCACGCCCAGCGGCAGACCGGGCACAGCGTGACGCACCGCCGCGACCGCCGCCTCAACCGCCGTCGCGGACAGCGAATCCACTCCCTCGGAGTCCTTGGGATGCAGATGCACTGCCTGCGCCCCGGCTTGATGCACCGCGACGGCCGCCTCGGCAAGTTGCTCGGGTGTGACGGGCAGAGCAGGGTGCTCTTCCGGGGTGCGCGCGCCGTTCACGCACGCCTTGAGATAGATCGGGTGGTTGCCGGGCATGCCTACATGCTTACCCGGGCGCACCCCGGTTCACACGCGATCAGCCCTGCAAGGAGGACAGATTGAACCCAGCCCCGGTCGGATCGGCCACCGCGGCCAGCCGACCGTAGGGAGTGTCCTCGGCCGCGCGCACCACCGAGCCCCCGTTGGCGAGGACCAGCTCGATCGTCTTGTCCACGTCGTCGGCACCGAAGAAGGTGGTCCACGCCGAGGGTGCGCCCTCCGGGATGAACGCCGATCCGTCCATCACGCCGAGCAGTTCCTCCCCGTCGAACGCCGCAGTGCTGTAACGGAACTCATCGGTGTCCGAGACGGTCTGGGTGGTCCAGCCGAAGACCGTGCGGTAGAAGTCGAGCGCTTTGGCGTAGTCACTGGTGGTCAGCTGGTGATACACCGGCGCGCCGGCCTCGTTGAACACCGCGAAGCCGTCGTGCCCGCCCGGCTGCCAGATCCCGAAGAACCCGTTGGCGGTATCGGTCATCATCGCCATCCGGCCCTTGGCCGGGATGTCCATCACGCCGCCGCAGTTGCTCCCGCCGGCCGCGACGACCGCAGCCACCGTGGCATCGGCATCGGCGGTGTGCAGGTAAGTCGTCCAGGCGTCCGGCGCGTTCCACTGCGGGTCATTGCTCATCAGGCCTGCCACCACATTGCCGTCGACGGATGCGGTGACGTAGCCGCCGTACTCGGGGCCGCCGGTCTCGTACGTCCATCCGAACACCGCACCGTAGAACTGCTGGGCACGCTCAACGTCGGACGTGGTCAGGTCGATCCAGTTGGGGGCGCCCAGCGGCGCGCTCTGACGGGTAACCACGATGGTGTCTCCTTCACGGTGAGTGGTCGGTCATGCATACCGACCATCGCCGTGCGGAAAACTCATCGCGTCAGCAACTGATCGTCTGATCCGGCCGCCCGCCGTCGTCCAGCGTGATCGTGGTCGTACCGCCACGCAACAGCTCGACCCGCACCGTCCGCGGCGCCGTCCACTCAACTGATTTGAGCCCGTCACGGTCGCCGTTGACGCAGCCGAGACTGTTTTCCCGCGACAGCAGACCATTGTTGGTGTAGACGTGCACCGAGGTTATCGGGTCGATCGTGATCCCGCCGCCGCTGAACACCACCATTTCCATGTCACCGTTCGGTGATGGGAGCCGTTGGCTCTCGTGCCCGCGTACACCGCTGCCAAGCAACATCGCAAACCATGCGATGCCGCCCCACACCACCCCGACCACAACGATCAGCACCACGCCCAGCCATTTGACCGCCGGCTGACGAATCCCCAGCCCCCAGGCGATGGCCAGCGCCACGCAACCTGCGACGCCGAAGATCACCGGGTGGAGCAGAAACGGACGCAACCGGTAGTAGTCGAACAGCAGAAACCCGGAAGCGACCAGACCGCAGAAGAATATGCCGACAATCGCAGCTGATCCCGCCACCACCCGCACGCGGTTACTGTACGCAGCTCATCGATAGCTTTGCGCGATCCTGGCGCGGTGCTCGCCGGGCGAGCCGAACAGCGAGCGGTTGAGCGCAGCCCGCTTGAGGTACACGTGCACGCCGCTCTCCCAGGTGTAGCCGATACCGCCGTGCAACTGCATCGCCTTGCCGGCCACCTCGACGGCTGCCTCGGTGGCGTACGCCTTGGCCATGGACACCGCGCGGGGCTCGGGTGCCGCGATGGCAGTGCCGACGAGCTGTCGGGCGATCGAGATCGTCACCAGCATGTCGGCACACGCGTGCTTGACGGCCTGGAACGAGCCGATCGGACGGCCGAACTGTTGGCGGACCCCGGTGTAGGACACCGTGGTGTCGAGCATGGCCTGCGCGACGCCCAGGCTGTCGCAAGCCACCGCGAGCGCGGCACGGTCGGCGAGGGCACGCAACCCGGCCTCGGCGTCGCCGTCGAACCGCCACACCGCGTCCTCGTCGACCTCCACACCCTCGGCCGTCACGGTGGCCAGCCTGTGGGTTTCGTCGAGCACCGGTTGCTCGGTGACAGTGAGACCAGGTGCCTCGACGGCCACGTCCACCAGAACCGGGACACCGTCGGCGTCACGTGCGGGCAGCAGCAACCGCTGAGCTCCGGCCGCATCGGACACAAAGGAGGCCCGGCCGTGGACGCGCCAGCCCAGCCTGGTGGTGGCCAGATCGAATGGCGCCGGCTCGGCTGTCCCTGGCAGGACCAGCACGGCGCGGGTGTCCCCCGCCACCACCGCCTGCAACACCGCGTCACGGCACTCGTTGGGCTGCACCGCATTCAGGGCTCCGATGGCCAGCACGGCACCGCCCAGGTAGCCGGTCGTCGCGGCAGCCCGGCCCAGCTCCTCACAGATCACCGCCACTTCGGCGAACGTCGCACCGGCGCCGCCGGCCTCCTCCGACGCGTCCAGTCCGACCCAGCCTGCCGAGACCAGCAGTGGCCAGTCGATGGTGTCCTTGGCCAGCAGATCAGCTGCCACGGAACGTAGTTCGTCATGAAGCTCGGAAAACTCGCTCATCACACCGCACTCGGTTCTCGGGGCAGGCCCAGACCGCGCTCACCGATGATGGTGCGCTGAATCTCGCTGGCTCCGCCGGGGATGGTCCATTCCCACGATCCGATGAAATCGAGCATCCACGCGCCCGACTCCCAGCCGCTGGACGCCGGTTTGGCGAGTACGGTGTGGGCGTTCAGGCCGCCGATCTCGGCACCGAATCCGGTCATCCGCTGCAACAACTCGCTGTAGTACAGCTTGACGATCGAGGCATCTGCCGGGCCGGCCTGCCCCGCCTCGGTGCGTTCGACCAGATCCCGGCACATCCCGCGCAGGCCGGTCAGCTCGATCTCGAACTGCGCCAACCGGTCTGCCACCACGGGATCGTCGACCGGCGCGGCTTCGAGCAGCCACTTGAACCCCGCATTGCCCAGCCGCTCGGACAACTCCAGCATGGTCATGCCACGCTCGGCCCCGAGCGTGGCCTGCGCCACCTGCCAGCCCTTGTTCACCGGACCGATCAAATTCGCGGCGGGCACTGCGACGTCGTTGAGGAAGATCTCGCAGAAGTGTGAATCACCCACAGCATTGCGGATCGGCCGCACATCGATACCGGGTGTGGTCATGTCCATCAGGAAGTAGGAGATGCCGTGCCGCTTGGGTGCTTCCGGATCGGTGCGGGCCAGCAGCAGACACCAGTCGGCGTGCAGAGCACCACTGGCCCACAGCTTCTGACCGTTGACGATGAAGTTCTCGCCGTCGGCACGGGCCGTGGTGCGCAGGGCCGCCAGATCGCTTCCGGCCTCCGGTTCGGAGAATCCCTGTACCCAGATCTCGCCGTCGAGAATGGCGGGCAGGTGCCGACGCCGCTGCTCCTCGGTGCCCGCGGCGAGCAGTGTGGACGCGGCGTGATGGATGCCGACGAAGGCCAGCACCAGGCGGGGCGCGTCGTGGGCGGCCAGTTCCTGATAGAGCACGATCTGCTCGGGTACCGACATGCCGCCACCCCATTCGGCGGGCCAATGCGGGACGGCGAAGCCGGCGGTGTGCAGCTCGGCGAACCAGGATTTCTGGAACGCGGCGAACTCGTCGTCACCGACGCCGGTCTGGTTGGCGCGCCAGTCTTTCGGGACGTGTGCCGCACACCAGTCGCGTACGGTGGCCCGGAATTCGTCGAGGTCGGTCATGACGAGAACAACCCGGTGAGCCCGCGCTGGCCGAGCCGGGCGGTCAGGGTGTCTCGGGTTTTAGATACCCCGAAGGGCAAGCGGCGCAACGGCTGACTGTAACGCGACAGCCAGGACAGCGTGGTTTCATCGCAGAAGCCGACGGCCCCGTGCAGCTGATGGCACACCCGGAACACAACCTCGGCCGCCTCGATCGCGGCCAGGCGCAATGCCAGCGCGTCGTTGATCGCCTCGTCTGCCGGGTTGGTGACGAGGCTCCACAACGCGTACTTGGCGAGGATGTCGACGCCGCTGCGCTCCACCTCGGCATCGGTCAGCTGGAACTGCACGCCCTGGAACGACGACAGCGGCTGGCCGAACTGCTTGCGCAGGCTGACGTGTGCGACAGTCAGATCGATGGCCCGGTCCAGCATGCCGAGCAGCGTCCACGCCGGCAGTGTCAGGGCGAGCGCCACGTCATTCAGACCGGCGGTGTCCGCAGCGGCCAGCTCCAGTGCGGTGGCGAACGACGGCCCCGAGGCTCCGGTCGCGGTCACCGTGCTGCGTACCCCGTCCAATGTGACAGCGCCCCAACGGTTGTCCAACCCCTTCAGTGCGGCCTCCGGCGCGTCGGCATCGACGACGACCAAACCGTCGACGTCCAGATCCGCCGGGCGTGACAGTCGCTCGGCCACCGGATACGGCAGGGCCCAATACCCGGCACTGCGGCACACCGCAGCCGCGGCCTCCAATGAGTCCGCATCACCGCGAGGTTCGAGTTCGAAGACACCGAGGCCATCGAGCACAGGCATGACCAGCCCGGCGCGGGTGTCCGGCTTGGCGTCGGCCTGGGCCAGCAGCTGATCGCCGCCGGCCGCTTCGAACGCCTTCAGGGCCTCGCGGCCATACTCTTTCGCGTCGTCGCTGAGATCCAGAATCATCCGCGTCACGCCTTTCCGGCCAGCATGGTCCGGGACAGCAGGATGCGCTGCATCTCGATGCTGCCCGACGACACCGTGGATGCCTGCGAGTACCGCCAATGGTCCTCGACCTCGGCGCGGAAGTACTCGGCTTCCGGGCTTCCACCTCGGGGCACCGCGGCGGCGATCTCCATGAGCACCTCGGCACTCTCCTGGTCCAGCCTCGTCACCGCGATCCGATATGCCGCGGAGTCACCGGGATTCACCCTCCCGGTGGCCTGCATCGATACCACCCGGTAGGCCATCAGCCGGGCCCGGCGGCAGTGCGTGAGCATCCGCGTCCAGCGGCCCCGGAGTTCGGCGGGCAACTGCTCCCACTTGTCTCCGAGCACCTCGGGCGCGGCCTGTAGCAACCGCTCGCAGCGCGCGTAGCGGGCGATACCGACGCGTTCGAAGGACACCACGTCCTGCACGATCGACCAGCCCTGATCCACGGTGCCGAGCACATCGGCCTCGGTGACCTTGAGATCGTCGAAGAAGACCTCGTTGAGATGGTGTGGACCCATCATGGTGCGGATCGGGCGCACCTGGATTCCAGGCGAATCCATCGGCACCAAGAAGATCGTCATGCCCTGTTGTTTCTTCTCGCCCTTGGACGTGCGGGCGAGCAGGAAGCACCACTGCGCCATCGTGGCGTAGGAGGTCCAGATCTTCTGACCGTTGACCCGCCAGCCGTCGTCCTCCCGCCGGGCGAACGTACGCAACGAGGCCAGGTCCGAACCCGCCTCAGGCTCGGAAAAGCCCTGGCACCAGATCACTTCACCGTTGGCGATCGGCGGCAGGTGCTTGCGCTGCTGCTCTTCGGTGCCGTGCCGCATGATGATCGGGCCCACCCAGTTGACACCCATGTACTGGGCACCGCGCGGTTCATGGTGCGCCCACATCTCCTCGCGCACCACCGTCTGCTCCCACACCGAGGCGTCGCCGCCGCCGAACTCCTTCGGCCACGACATGCACAGCAGGTGCTGTTGCGCCAGCGTGCGGCAGAACTGCTGGGCCACCGCAAGATCGGCGGGGTCATCGGTGAACGCGCCGAGAAAATCGGCGGGCACCTGGTCGGCGATCAGCGCCCGCAGCTCACCCCGCAGCGTGCCGGCCGCCTCGCCAAAATCGAAATCCACTCCTGGCCTTTCTGTTCCTGCTCTGGTCCGCCGTTACCCGGCGATGTCCCGTGGGTCGAGCTCGGCGAGCACCGCGGCGGTATCGGCACCCAGTTCCGGTGCGTACCCGGCCACGTGACCCGGAGTCCGGGAGAACCAGGTGGGCACGCCCGGCATCCGCACCCGGCCGTGCGGGGTGTCGACGGTCTCGAACAGCCCGACGGCGTTGAGGTGCTCGTTCTCGAACAGCGCGTCGGGAGTGAGCATGGGGGCAGCGGGAATCTCCAACTCCGCGAACAGATCCAGCCACTCCGCGGTGGTGCGCTCCTTGAGAGTCTGCGCCACCAGCCCGTACACCGTGTCGATCTGCCGGGCGCGCTGTTCGAGTGTCGCGAACTGTTCGGTGTTCCACGCGGGCTGCACCCGGTCGATGAAGGCGTTCCAGTGCTTGTCGTTGTAGACGAGCGCCGCGATGTGACCGTCCTTGGTCTCGTACGGCTTGCGGTTGGGAGTGACCGCCCTCGGATACACCGCGGGTCCCAGCGGGGGGTCGAACATGGCGCCGTTGGCATGTTCGACCAGCATGAAGGAGGCCATGGTCTCGAACATGCTGACCTCGACCTCCTGGCCCTCGCCGGTGCGCTCCCGGTGGAACAAGGCCATCGTCGTGGCGTACAGCGCGGTCAGTCCGGCCACCTTGTCGGCCATGATGGTGCCCACGTAGGAGGCCTCGCCGGTCAATTGCTGTTGTACCGCGGGCAATCCGCACTCGGCCTGGATGGTGTCGTCGTAGGCCGGCCGGTCGGCGTCCGGGCCGCGCCGGCCATACCCGTAGCAATTGGTGTAGACGATGCCCGGGTTGATCGCGGCCACGTCGTCGTAGCCGAAGCCGAGCTTGGTGATGGCCTTGGCCCGCATCGAGTGGATGAACACGTCGGCGTCGGCGATCAGAGCGCGCAGGTCGGCCTTGCCCTGTTCCGACCGCAGATCCAGCACCACACTGCGCTTGCCGCGGTTGACGTTGACGAAGACGCCGCTCATCCCGGGAGCCGGGCCCACCGAGATGTAACGGGTGTTGTCGCCGGCCGGTGTCTCGACCTTGATGACGTCGGCGCCCATGTCGGCCATGATCTGCGTGCAGTACGGCCCCATCACCATGGCGGTGAGGTCGATGACCCGAACGCCCTGCAGTGGACCGGATGTCATGAGCTGACCCCTTCTGCTGATCGTCCGAAGCTGTAACGGATGTGATCGGCATGACCGTCGGGAACCACCGGGAAGATCACCGGCTCACTTACGTCGCGGATGCGGTCCATCTGCTCGCCGACCTCCTCCACGGTCCACGAGGGCTGGTACACCCCCGGTGATTCGGCGACGACGGCACGGGCGATCCGCCCGGCGATCGCCACGAAGAACTCGCCTGTGACCGAGCAGGATTCGTGCGACAACCAGCCGACGGCAGGGGCCACCAGGTCCGCGCCCATCGGCGGGTACGCCGAGGTGTCCAGGCCCTCGGCCATCCGAGTCACCGCACCCGGAACGATCGCGTTGCACACCACACCGTCGGCGGCGCCTTCCAGCGCCACCACGTTGCACAGACCGAGGATCCCGGCCTTGGCCGCCGCGTAGTTGGCCACCTCATGGTTGCCGTACAGTCCGCCGATCGACGAGGTCAGCACGACGCGGCCGTACCCGGCTTCGCACATCAGTGGAAACGCCGCACGCACAACGTGAAATGCGCCGCGCAGGTGGACGTCGAGCACGGCCTCAAAGTCGTCGTAGCTCATCTCCTTGAGTGAGCCGCGGCGCACGGTGCCCGCGTTGTGGATCAGGATGTCCACGCGACCGAAGCGTTCGACGGCCGCGTCGATGATGGCCCGGCCACCTTCGGGGCTCGCCACCGAATCCGTGACGGCGACGGCTTGCCCACCGGCCGAGACGATCTCGTCGACGACGTCCTGCGCCGGCCCCGAGTCGGTGCCATCCCCGGTCAGACTGCCACCGGGATCATTGACGACGACCTTTGCGCCCCTCGACGCGAGTAACAGGGCGTATTCGCGGCCCAGTCCCCGTCCGGCGCCGGTGATGACGGCGACGCGATCGTCGAATCTGAGTGTGCTCAAGCGAAGGGCTCCTCGCCCTCGAGTTTGGTGCGCTGCAACAGCCGTCCCGACGTCGGGTCATACGGTGTGGCCCGGTGCATGGTTCCGGTGTTGTCCCAGATCACCAGGTCACCGACGGTCCACTTGTGCCGGTAGGTGAAGTCCGGCTGGGTGGCCCAATCCCGAAGCCGCACCAGCAGTTCGGCGCTCTTGCGGAAGTCGATGTCGGTGATGTGCCGTGCGGTGGCACCCAGCACCAGCGACTTGCGGCCGGACTGATGCGTCCACACCAACGGCAGTTCCCGGTCACCGATCGCCATCATCCGGCGCAGCGCCTTCGCGCTGGGTTCCGGGTCGTAGTAGAACAGCGTGTTCCACGCCGAGTGCATCACCCGCAGACCCTCGATCTCGGCCTTGTCCTCATCGGACAGGTCGTCGTAGGCGGCATAGGTGTTGCAGAACTCGGTATCGCCTTCCTCCGGGTTGCCCAGCGCGACGCTCTGCAGCAACGAGGCCAGGATCGGCACCTCGTTCATCGTTCCGTCGATGTGCCAGTACAGCGAGCCCTTGAGATAGTCGGCCTGCTTGTTCACCTCGGTATCGAGAGAGACTTTGTACAGCTTCTCGCCCTGGTGCTCGGGAGCGAACGTGCCCAGGGTTTCGGTGAACGCGATCTGCTCGTCGTCGGTGAACCCGATCTGCGGGAACACCAGTACCCCACGCTGCTCGAGCAGTTCCCGGATCCGCCCGGCGTGCTCCCCCGACAGCAACGCGGCCTTATCGGCCCGGATCTCGGTTCCGATGCGCGGCTTGATATCCCGGGTCTGAAGAGCGGTCGTAGTCGTCATGAGGTGAGCTCTAATCCGTCGAGATCGCCCTTGGCCCGCCAGTCGGCGATCAGCTCGTCGAAGGCGTAGAACCCCGGCGAGTAGAAATCACCGAGGAAAGCGCCGTTGCGTTCGGCGCCACCGCGGCCCTCGTTGTTGTAGTAACCCGGCGTGCACGACAATTCGAACGCCGAGTTGTCGATCGACAGGTCACGGACCGTCGAGACCCAGGCGTCCTGGCCCTCCTGGCTCGGCTCGACCGTGGTGGCGCCCCGGTTCTGCGCCTCGGCGATGATGTAGGCGATGTGCTTGGCCTGCTGTTCGAACATCGCCGTGGTGTTGGCCGACACGCCGCCCTGGATGAAGCCCATGAAGAACTGGTTGGGGAAGCCACGGCTGGTCATCCCGTGCAGGGTCTTGTAGTCGTTCTGCCAGTAGTCGAACAGCTCCAGCCCGTCGCGGCCCTCGATCTTGTCGATCGCGAACCGGCGGCTGATCTCAGTGGAGATCTCGAAGCCGCTAGCGAAAACCACGCAGTCGACCTCGTATTCGACGCCGTCGGCGATAATCCCTTTCTCGGTCAACCGCTCGACACCCTTGGATGCCGAGACGTCCACGAGCGTCACGTTGGGACGGTTGAACGTGGCCAGATAGTGCTCACTGGACGTCGGTCGCTTGCACATGAAGCGGTAGTACGGCTTGAGCGCCTCGGCGGTATCGGGATCCTCGACGATCTCGGCGACCAGACGACGCAGCCGCTCCATGATCTTGAAGTCTTCTTCTTCCCGGAACGCCATGATCTGCTCGATGGTGACCGAGGCCGGGTCCTCGCTCGCCGCAATCCGGGCGGTCAGGTTGCGCCCGAGCTCGGTCCAGAAGTCGCAGACCAGGTCCGGTTCACCGAACACCACACCGACGAACGGTGACCAGTTGTGGAAGTTGCGCTTGCGCTCCTCCTGCCACCCCGGCTGCAGCGACGCGGCCCAGACCGGATCGGTGGGCGGGTTGGTCCGGGCGTCCACCGAGGACGGCGTGCGCTGGAAGACGAAGAGTTCCTTGGCGTCACGGCCGAGGTGAGGTACCAGCTGGATACCGGTTGCGCCGGTGCCGACAAGGGCGACGCGTTTGTCGGCCAGCTTGTGCAGGCCACCGTCGGCGTCGCCGCCCGTGTAGTCGTAATCCCAGCGCGCCGAGTGGAACACGTGCCCGCCCGCGGCCTTGTATTCCTTGATACCGGGGATGCCCGGCAGCTTCGGCACGTTGTAGGAGCCCTGCGCCATGACGACGAATCGGGCTCGGATGTCGTCGCCCCGGTCGGTGCTGATCCGCCACCTCTGCGTCTCGTCCTCCCAACGCAGTTCGCGCACCTGGGTGGAGAACAACGCGCCGTCGTAGAGGCCGAAATGCTTACCGATGTTGCGGCAGTGCTGGAAGATCTCGGCGCCGTCGGCGAACTTCTTGCTCGGCATGAAGTCGAGTTCTTCGAGCAGCGGGATGTAGCAGTAGGCGTCGTTGTCGCACTGGATTCCCGGGAACCGGTTCCAGTACCACACCCCGCCGAAGTCACCCGCCATCTCGATGACCCGGATGCCCTCGACACCGGCCTTCTTCAAGTACGCTCCGGCCAGCAGGCCGGCGAAACCACCGCCGAGGATGACGACGTCGGCGTCCTCGGCGATCGGGTCGCGCTCGGTCACTGTGGTGTAAGGGTCGACCTCGGAGAACTCGGCGAAATCACCGTCCAGTTCCAGGTACTGGTCGCCACCCTCGGGTCGCAGGCGCTTGGCCCGCTCGGCGGCGTACTTCTCCCGGATCGCGTCGACGTCGAAATCGGTTGGGGTTTCGGTGGGCCCGCACGTGTTCGGTTGGGTCATGCGTTGGCCTTCTCCGGGAGCGCGGCCGCGTGCAGGGGGGCGGGCATGTCATGGACCGCGGGCAGCACCTCGGCGGCGAACAGCTTGGTGGACTCCATCGCCTTCTCGTACGGCATGGTGCCGAACTGCGGGACGATGGTGACCTCGCAGAACGAGCACGCCTCCTGGGCGGCCTTGAGCTTCTCGAACACCGTCTCGGGAGTGCCGATCAGCAGGTTGGAGGCGTGGTATCCGGGCGGGCCGCCCTTCTTCTGATTGCCGACCTCCGAGGCCAGCACGGCCGTCGCGCTGGCCTCGCGGGCGGCATAGGCCTCGTAGCCCTTCACGCCTTTGAAATTGGATGCGTCGGCAAAGCCGTAGTGCACGTTGACATCCCGGTTGGCGGTCCAGATCCATTCCTCGGTCTGAGCCACCTCGTCCTCGGAGCCCACGCAGTACATGAACATCACGTTCTTGGGCTGACAGGGCCCCAGGCCCTCCTCGGCACGGAAGGTGTTGACCTTGCGGACCTCCTCACCGGCATCGGTGATCGGCTTGTTGCCCACGAACAGCGGCACCATGCCGCGCCGGGACAGGATCTCCAGCGACTCGGCGGTCGAGGACGAGCTGTAGATGCGGTCGAACAGGTCGGTGCTGATCGGCTCGGGCCGCAACGACATCTCCGGGAACGAGAAGATCTTGCCCTCATAGGAGAACCGCTCACCGGAGAAGGCCAGCTTGAGAATGTCCAGCGTCTCGTTGAAGCGGTCGCGGCTCTCCTCCCGCGGCACGCCGACCGCGGCGAACTCACCCTTGGACACCCCGCGGCCCAGGCCGATCGTGGTGTAGCGCCCGTTGGAGACGATGTCGAGGTAGGCGATCTGGGTGGCGAGCCGGATCGGGTTCCACCACGGCACCACCGCCACGAACGTACCCAGGCTGACCCGCTCGGTGCGTCCGGCGAAGTAGGTCAGGGCCTGAATCGGGTTGGGCGTCATGCCATATGGCGTGCCGTGGTGCTCGGGGAACCAGATCCCGTCGAAGCCGAGCGGCTCGGCGAGGTCGCCGAGGGCCAGCGCGGCCTGCACGCACTGGTAGTCCGGGGTGGCCGGCGGGGTGCTGAAGTCACCGGCGAGCACGCGCTCCCAGTCGTGGGAGTTCTGCGCTCCCGTACCCAGATTGACCTTCATGTTGTCTCCTTGTTGGGCGATTTGTGCACGTCCAGCGGCGTTGGGCGCCGGTGGATGTGCACAAATCACTGGATGTCGGTGGGCGCTCCGGTGCCCATGTACTTGGAAAGTTGGTAATGCAGGTTGACCGTGCTGCGTTCGCGGTAGGGATTCGGCAGAGTTCCGGGGAAGCCTGCCGATTTCATCCCCTGTTGCACCGCCGCCATGTTCGAGAAATCCTGCGGCAGCACCGACAACCAGTTCGGTGAATCCTTCGGGGTGTAGGCCCATTCGGTCTCCGGCTCTTCGCCTTTCGGGTACAGCTCGAAGACAGCGACCTCGAAGATGCACTTGTCCGGGTTGTAACTCGGATCGGGCCGTGCGGCATAGCACAGCGCGCTGGTCAGGCCCTGCCCCACTTGGAAGTTCGGGAAGATCTGCCAGGCCGTGCCGCTCTGCCCGAGGATGTCGGGCGGGATGGTCGGCCAGGTCACGCCACGCGCCTCGTCATCGCGGCGCGCCGAGGCCAGCCAGTGCTGCAGCACCTCGTCGGCGGGCGTGCCCTCGGGCAGCTCGTCTACGAGCCGCTTGGCTGCGTTCACCAAGGTCTTCGTCGTCGTCGCGTTGGTCTCTTCCATGGTGTAGACCTGCATCTCGGCAGTGGAGATGCGTGGATCACCGATTCCCAGACGGATCTTGGACTTGGTCTCGTCCAGGCCCTTCGGCGCGTCGTAGCCGATGTTGCTGTGCTTGCCCTGCGCCTTGGCCCAGCCCTTGAACTCGCCGAACTTGTTGAACTCCGGGTGCGTGGTGAACACGTGGTAGGTCTCGTTGAAGGCCTCCATCGCGACCTTCCAGTTGCAGTCGAAGTACAACCATTTGCGCCACTTGTAGCGCATGTTCTCCAGACCGAACGGGTCGAGGATCTTGGCCGCCGGCATCAGGTAGTCGGCCAGCGATTCGCAGTCCGGATCCATGTTGATGAACAGCCACCCGCCCCAGGTGTCCACCTGCACTGGAGCGAGATGGGTATTGCGCGGGGTGAGTTTGCCCTGCCAGTCGTCCTGTTCCCGGATGTGCGTGCAGGTTCCGTCGAGACCGTAGGTCCAGCCGTGGAATCCGCAGACGAAGGACTTCCGCGCCCGGCCGGTCGCGTTCTTGGCGCCCTCAGGGTTGTCGATGAGCTTGCGTCCGCGGTGCATGCAGACGTTGTGGTGGGCAGTGAACTCATTTGGGCCCGTGCGCACGACGATGATGGAGTCATCGAGGATGTCGTAGGTCAGGTAGCTTCCGATCTCGGGAATCTCCTCGACCCGGCCGACCTGCTGCCAGACCTTGCGCCACAGTCGATCTCGTTCGGCGCGAGCGTAACTCTCGGAGATGTAGGCCTCGACCGGGATGGTGGTCGGCTGCGACAAGTCCTCGGCGATCTCTCCGCTCGCGCCATCCGGTTCGGCGTCGACCTCCAACGTGGCGTCGAGATGGGATTCGGTATGCGCCATCAGATCCTCCTGATCGCTTCGCGGAAGTCGTTGTCCTTGAGGAACAACGAGGTGTTGTCGGCACCGAGATGGGTCCAGCGCAGGTTGAGCCCGCCGTCAACCAGGATGGTCTGGCCGGTGATATAGCTCGACAGATCCGAGAGCAGGAACAGGATGGCCCCGGCCTGCTCTTCGGGAGTACCGCGGCGGCCCATCGCGATCGCCCGCTGGTCCCGCTCGGGGTCGGCATCGACATAGGTTGCCGAGGCGGCGGTTTCGGTCACACCCGGGGCGACAGCATTGACCCGGATGCCTTCGGCGGCCAGCTCTGCGGCCATGGTCCGGGTGGCCGCCACGATCGCGGCCTTCGCGGTGCCGTAGGCGACGTGATATGGCGCGGTGTTCATCCCGCTGATCGAGGACACCGACACGATCGAGCCCCGGGTCCCCTGGCTGCGGATCTCAGCTGCCACAGCCTGGCTCATGAAGAACATGGTCTCCAGGTTCGCGGCGAACAGCTCGCGCCAGTCGGCCCGCGAGACCCGGGTGGCCGGCATCCAGGTGGACGGCGCCGCACCACCGGCGACATTCACCAGCCCGTACAGCGTCCCTTCGGCGGCCCGGGCCGCGTCGAGCACCGTCGCGATGCCCTCATCGGTGGAGGCGTCGGCGGCGACCGTCACCACGTTCAGTCCCTTGTCCGCCAACGGTGCGACGTGGGTGTCGAGGTTGTCCTGCGACCGGCTCACCGCCACCACCGTGGCGCCGGCCTCGGCTGCCATCCGCGTGACGGTGGTGCCGATGCCGCCGCCACCGGCGCCCGACACCACCACAACCCGGCCGTCCAAGCTCAGGGAACTGTCCATCCGCACCCCAATCGGCTTAATTGTCCGGACAACAAATGACGATCTTCATATTGGAGAACACTATTCCCCAGCACTTATTCAACCGTCAAGGGTCGATCCGAGGTTTTCGGCGGCTATTGTCTGGACTACGGCGAGTTGCTAACGTCCGAGGTCATGAGCGCCCTATCGGCAAATCCCGGCATCGCCAACGCGAGGTACACCGCAAACCCGTCCGTCGCCGAGAACTGGACGCTTCAGCAGGTCACGGGCCCCAGCAGGCTGTTCGGCGCGAACGGCCTGCGCACCGGACCCGATGGCCGGATCTACGTCGCCCAGGTCACCGGCAGCCAGATCAGCGCACTCGACGTGGAAACCGGACAGCTCGAAACCATCAGCGCCAAGGGCGGCGACATCATCGCCCCCGACGACGTCGCGTTCGACCCGAGCGGCAACCTGTATGCCACCGAGGTGATGGACGGCCGGGTCAGCGTGCGCGCCGCGGACGGCACCACCCGCGTCCTGCGCGATGACATCCCCTCCGCGAACGGCATCACCTTCCATCAGGGACGGCTGTTCGTCGGAGAATGCCGCGAGGGTGGCCGGCTCATGGAGTTCGACCTGGCCGGCGGCGCTCCGCGCATCCTGCTGGAGAACGTGCCCTCGCCCAACGCCATGGAGGTGGGCCCCGACGGGATGCTGTATTTCCCGGTGATGGGCGCGAACGAGATCTGGCGCATCGACCCCAACGGCGGTGAGCCCCAGGTGGTGGCCGGCGGGCTCGGGGTACCGGACTCGGTCAAGTTCGACGCCGACGGCTATATCGTCTCCACGCAGGTGGCCAGCGGCCAGGTACTGCGCATCGACCCGCGCAACGGCGAGCAGACGCTGCTGGCCCAGCTCAACCCCGGCTTGGACAACTGCACCTTCGTCGACGGCCGCCTGTTCGTCTCGAATTTCACCGGTGAGATCACCGAGATCTCGTCGGGCGGCACCCGGGCGCTGCTGACGGGTGGGCTCAATTGGCCGCTGGATCTGACCGTCGGCGTCGACGGCGACCTTTACGTCGCCGACGGCACCTACTTCTACCGGGTCGGCCCCGGCGGTGACCTGCAGACCGTCGCGATGCTGTTCTCCCCCGGCTATCCCGGCTTCCTGCGTGGGCTGACCGCCTCGGGCCCGGGAGAATTCATCGTCACCACTGCCGCCGACACGGTCGCACGCTTCCGCCCCGGGGCAGCCGACGAGGAGGTGAGCCAGGTTCTTGCCAGTGGCATCGACCAGCCCTACGGCGTGGCGCAGGCCCCCGACGGTTCGGTGGTGGTCGTCGAACAGGGTGCGGGGCGGCTACTTTCGGTGCGCGACGGATCGGTCAGTGTCCTGGCCTCCGGCCTCGACACCCCGGTCGGGGTGGTGATCGGACCCGACGGCGCACCGCTGGTGTCGGTGGCCGGTGCCGTTCTCCGGGTGAGCGACGGGAGCGCCGAGCGAGTGGTCGACGGATTGCACACGCCGCACGGCATTCTCGTGCGCGACGGCGTTCTCTACATCGTCGACTCGGGCAGCAAGGAGCTCATCGGCCACGACCTGAGCGATGCGGGCCGCACCACGATCGCCACCGGGCTGCCCGTCGGCCCGCCGCCCGGTGTGACCCCCAAACCGCTCAAGGGCATGCCGCCGTTCTCCGGCCCGCAGGGCCCGTTCGCCGGGATCACCGCGGGAACCGATGGGACGCTCTACATCTCGGGCGATGGCGACGGCAGCGTCCTGGCGCTGCGCAGAGGCTGACACCGATGACTGTTACGCCGGCCGACCACCGTTACCTGCAGGTCGCACGCACCCTGCGCAAGGAGATCGTCGACGGGGTTTACCCGGTGGGCTCCCAGTTGCCCACCGAACACGAACTGTGCGAGCGCTTCGAGGTCAGCCGCTACACCGTGCGGGAGGCGCTGCGGCGGCTGCGCGACGACAACCTCGTCACCTCACGTCCGCGGGCCGGCACCACGGTGGCCCAGCGAGCCGCGACCAATACCTATGCGCAGGACGTGGTCTCGATCAACGACCTGCTGGCCTTCGCGACCGGCGCCCAGTTCACGATCGAGTCCAATGCCATGGTCACGATCGACGGCGAGTTGGCCGAACGCACCGGACTCCCGCTCGGTGAGCAATGGCTGGCGGTCCGCGGCTACCGGCAGGCCGACGGCGACCCGGCCCCGGTGTGCCGCACCGAGTACTACGTCAACCGCAGCTTCGCCGCGGTGGGGCGGCTGCTGCAACGGCACTCCGGGCCGATCTTCCCACTGATCGAGGATCTGTTCGGAGTCAGCATCGTCGAAGTGCACCAGGAGATCTCAGCGATCGTCACATCGCCCGAGCTCGCCGCGGGGCTCAAGGTCACCGCAGGCACCGCGGCGCTGCAGATGCAACGGACCTACACCACCTCCGACGGCGAGATCGCTCAGGTCACCGTCAACACTCACCCGTCCGACCGGTTCCGCCACTCCATGACGATGCGCCGGGTCAAGGGCTGAGGCGCGGTGCGAAATCTGGTGCGACGGGACCAGGCGCGTGCGGCCGACGCCTACGCCCGAGGCCTGTGGGTGTCCACCACCCTGGCCGACGCCCTGACCGACGCGGCGCGTGACACCCCTGACCGGGCATTGGTGGTCGACGGTGAGATCACCCTGACAGCCCGCGAATTGCACGATCGGGCCCGGGCACTGGCGTTGCAGCTCACCGACTGGATGCCGGTGGGCAGCGTGGTGTCCTTCATGCTGCCCAACTGGCACGAGGCCGCGATCATCTACCTCGGCGCCACGCTGGCAGGGATGGTGGTCAACCCGATCCTGCCCTCGCTGCGCGACCGGGAGCTGTGCTTCATCCTCGACGACGCGCACAGCCGCGCGATCTTCATCCCCTCCCGGTTCGGCAACCACGACTATGCCGCGATGCTCACCCGGGTGTGCAGTCAGATGGTCACGCCACCGGAAGTGGTGGTGCTGCGCGGCGATCCGGGCCCGCACCGCGCATTCGACGCGGTGCCGCCCGCGCCCGACCGAGACCTGCCCACCCTCGATCCGGACGACGTCCGCATGATCATGTACACCTCCGGCACCACCGGGCGCCCCAAAGGAGTGCTGCACAGCCACAACTCGATCAACGCGCTGATCCTGCAGTTGCGCGAGCATTGGATGATCGATCCCGGCGACACCTTCCTGGTGCCCTCCCCCATCGCCCATATCGGCGGCTCCATCTACGCCTTCGAATGCCCCTTGCTGGTGGGCAGCACCGCGGTGTTGATGGAGCGCTGGAACGCCGAGGACGGCGTGGCTCTGATGACCGACCGCAAGTGCACCCACATGGCCGGGGCCACACCGTTTCTAGAGCAGCTGCTGGGTGCCGCCGAACGATCCGGTACCGGGCTACCCGATCTCAAGGTGTTCATCTGCGGTGGAGCATCGGTGCCACCGTCGCTCATCCGCCGGGCGTCGGACTACTTCGACCGGGCCGTGGTCAGCCGGGTCTACGGCTCCACCGAGCTGCCGGTGACCACCGTCGGCTCACTGACCCCCGGTAGCGTCGAGCACGCCGCCGAGACCGACGGTCGTCCCGGGATCGCCGAGATCCGGCTGGTCTCCGGGGAGATCCGGGCCCGGGGTCCCCAGATGCTGCTCGGCTATCTGCACTCCGAGGACGAGATCGAATCCTTTGACGAGGACGGCTTTTTCCGCACCGGCGACCTGGGCCGATGGGTGGACGGGGACTACCTGCAGGTGACCGGGCGGGCCAAGGACCTCATCATCCGCAACGGCGAGAACATCTCCCCCAAGGAAGTCGAGGACCTCCTGGTCGGTCAACTCGGCATCATCGAGGCGGCCGTGGTCGGCCTGCCCGACGACCGCACCGGGGAACGTGCCTGCGCGGTACTGGTGACCGCCGACGGCCGGCGCCCCGGCGTGGCCGACCTGGGCCGGGTCCTTGCCGACCATGGGCTGGCTCGATTCAAGACGCCTGAACGGGTCGAGATCTGGGATGCCCTGCCGAAGAACGATGCGGGCAAAGTGTTGAAACATCACATCCGAGCACGGTTGAAGGGCGAATAGAATGCAGGTCGCGATCGTCACCGGAGCCAGCAGCGGCATCGGATTCGGCTGTGCCACCACGCTTGCCGAGGCGGGCATGGCGGTGCTCGGAACCGGGCGCGACGAGGACCGGCTCGCCGAGCTCGAACGGGCAGTGGGCGACCCGGACCGGATCGCGACCCTGGCTGTCGACCTGACCGCCGATGACGCACCACAGCGCATCGTCGAGGCGGCACTGTCCCGCTGGGGCCGGATCGACTTCCTGATCAACAACGCCGGCATCGGCAGCCCCAAGCCCCTGCACGAGACCGACGACGAAACCCTGGACCGCTTCCTGGGGATCATGCTGCGGGCACCGTTCCGGCTGGCGCGAGATGTACTGCCGCACATGGAGCCTGGCTCGGCCATCATCAATGTCACCTCGACATTCGCCGTGGTCGGCGGACTGCGTGGCGGCGCCTACTCGGCGGCCAAGGGCGGGCTGACCGCGCTGACCACCCACATCGCCTGCCAGTACGGCGCGCAGGGCATCCGGTGCAACGCGGTCGCCCCCGGCGTCACCGTCACCCCCATGGTCGAGCAACGTCTCAACGATCCGGGCTTCCGCAAGATGCAGACCGAGATGACCCCGCACACCCGACTGGGCCGGATCGAGGACATCGCCGCCACCGTGGCCTTCCTGTGCTCCGACGGTGGCAGCTTCATCAACGGGCAGACCATCGTGGTCGACGGTGGCTGGAGCTCGACGAAGTACCTGTCGGAGTTCGGACTTCAGTCGGAATGGATTGCTCGATGAACGTTTTCGCGGTGCTCGATCAAGCCGCAGCCCGGTTCGGCGACCGGGGCGCGGTCTTCCTGGGTGAACGTCAACTGCTCACCTGGACGGAGTTACGCGACCGGGTGCTGCGGCTCGCCACCTCACTGAAGGCACTCGGCGATCGCGGCACCCGCGTCGCCGTCGCTAGCGAGAACCGACCCGAGATCGTCGAGCTGATGTTCGCCATCTGGGCGGCCGAGTGCGTGTTCGTGCCGGTCAACTACAAGCTGCATCCCCGCGAGATGGCCGACATCCTGACCGATTCCGGTGCGGCCCAGGTGTTCGCGTCGGCCAAGATCGCCGACGGCCTGGCCACGGCCACCGACGTGCCCGTCGAGACCATCGGCAGTCAGGACTACGCGGGCCGGTTCGACGCCGAGCCCGCTGCCCCACCGAGCACCGATCCCGGCTCGTTGGCCTGGCTGTTCTACACCAGCGGCACCACCGGAAAATCCAAGGGCGCCATGCTGTCCCACCGCAACCTGATGGCGATGACGGTGGCGCATCTTGCCGATTTCGACGACCCGGACCAGAACTGCAGCCTGATCCACGGCGCCCCGATGTCACACGGCTCAGGTCTGTACATCCCGCCCTACGTGCTGCGCGGCGCCCGTCAGGTGGTGCCCCAATCCGCCGCGTTCGAACCCGACGAATTCCTGGACCTGTGCGGCCACCACCCCGGCAGCAGCGCGTTTCTGGCTCCGACCATGGTGCAACGCCTGATCCAGACGGGCAGGCCCCGCCCCGAGAACCTGAAGACCGTGGTCTACGGCGGCGGACCGATGTACGTCGACAGCCTCAAGAAGGCTCTGGCCGCCTACGGTGCGATCTTCGTGCAGCTCTACGGACAGGGCGAAGCGCCGATGACGATCACCGGGTTGCGTCGCGTGGACCACGTCGGAGCGGACGACGCGACGCTGGGCTCGGTCGGATATCCGCGTTCGGGCGTCGAGGTGGCCGTGCTGAACGACGACGGAACGCACGCCGCCGTCGACGAGATCGGCGAGATCGTCTGCCGCGGCGACGTCGTCATGTCGGGCTACTGGAACAACCCGACCGCCACCGCCGCCACGCTCAAGGACGGCTGGCTGCACACCGGGGACATGGGTTCCTTCGATGCGCGCGGCTACCTCACCCTGCGCGACCGCTCCAAGGACGTGGTGATCAGCGGGGGCAGCAACATCTATCCCCGCGAGGTGGAGGAAGCGCTGCTGGAACACCCCGATGTGGTGGAGGCCGGCGTGGTCGGCGCCCCCGATGCGGATTGGGGCGAGGTGGTGGTCGCCTTTGTGGTGGGCTCCGGAACAGGCAAAGTCGACGCCGCCACCCTGGATGCCCACCTGCTGGAACGCATCGCCCGGTTCAAACGGCCCAAGCGCTACGAGTTCATCGATGCCCTGCCGAAGAACAGCTACGGCAAGGTGCTCAAACGCGAACTGCGGGAGCGGCTGGCCTAGCTCGGCCTAGTGCTTTTGGTGCACCCGAAAGACAAACGCGTCGTCGGTTAGCACAACTGGCTGCCGATAGGTGTCCGCAACGCTAAATTCTTGCCAGCAGCGCTTCGTCCCCGACGTACTGCGCCTCAACCACACTGCTCGGTAAGCGAGGACCGCGTAATGCTCTTGCGTAAGAAGGCTGCCACACTTGCCGACCGCGTCATTGAAGCTGCCAACCATGGTGTCCCGCTGACGCTGACGGACCATCGGCCGACATACGCTCATAGCGGCAACACCATTGCCGCATCCGTCGTTCATGACGCAGTTACCGGAGAAAAGAAGAGTCTGCACAGGCGCGGACTGCAACTGGCCGGCTTCTACATCGATGGCGACGTCGATCTGTCGTTCTTGAGCTGGCAAGGACAGTTGTCACTCGTGAACTGCTATATCAACGGCAGCGTGATCCTTGACTATGCGAGGCCGGTCGGGGAGATCCGGCTGGACGGCAGTATGGTTCGCCGGGTGAGCGCGCGGTCGGCAACGATCGACGGAAACTTCTTCTTGCGAGATGGATTTCACGCCGACGAAGGCATTTACGCTATCGGCCTCACCGTCAAGAATTCAATCAGTATGCGCCACGCGAGGATTGTGGCTCCGCGAGAACCAGCGACTCGGATGGCAGTTGAGATCTTCCGGGGCAGATTCGGCGACGTCTTCCTTCATCACGCGACGTTCGAAGGCGGTATCTACGCCGCCGGGATCACAGTCGAGCGAAACATCCGACTTCAAGCCAGTAGGTTGACCTCCAGAACTGAGATGGGCTGGCCACACAACGGCGCTGAGTTCAAAGGTGCTGTCACACTCGCCGGAAGCGAGGTTAAAGGTTCTATCTATCTGTCAACCGCGTCCACTCGCAACCAGTTGATCGCCAACGACGCCATCAGTCTCAGCGCAACCAACTGCAACCAGGTATTTCTCGATGCCGAGTTACTCACGGCGTGCGCCTTCCACATCGATGGCTTCCGATACTCTCGGCTTCGCGGAATCGAAGGCGCACAACTTCTTCAGTGGCTGAACAGCCACAAGACGGTCCAACGCAATGCCTACACACAGCTCGCCGAACATTGCCGAAACGTTGGCGATCTGTCGTGCCAGCGAAAGGTGTTGCTCTCCCTCGAAAGGAAGATCACCCAGAACCTTCCGCGGTGGTCGCCTACCAGGCTGATGAGGTCGCTGCACGACGGCCTCATCGGTTACGGTTACCTGGCATCCAAAGCGATTCCATGGCTCTTGATGACAGTTGCCCTGGCCAGCGTCGTAATCCATAGCGGTAGGCAATTCGTCTATTACCGGCCCAGGAATGCGGGCGGAACACTGTCGCAAACCAGACCCAACTGGCATGACAGTTTCGCGATCACCATCGACAACTTTCTGCCCTTCGCCTCGCTGGGGGTGAAAGAATCCTGGGTTGTCATCTTGGACACGCTGCAGCAATGGCCGTGGTTCTTGGTGTTCCTGCTGCTGAAGTTCGCCGCATGGGCTCTGGCGGCGCTCGCGTTGGTGTCCTTCACGTCAGCTGTACGAAAAGTGTCCTAACCCGTCATCGCGAGCAATCACCACATCAACCCACGGATCAGCGCGGTCGGCGGGATATCCTCGGCGGCAATCAATCCCGCCGGAGCGTCGCACACCCAATCGATCGCGTTCACCACGCGAGCCGCCGTGGACACACATCCGGCGTCGGTCACGTCGAGCGTCGGATGGGACAGCTCAGTGCTCATCTCGATGCGGGGCTCGCCCTCCACGATCACCTTGTGCACGCCGGACTGACCGTCGGGCGGATACTCCCAATCCGGCGCCGCCGCCGGGGTGAGCCGGGTGGTGTGCTCGACGGTGATGACCGGAACGCCGCCGCGTATGCCTTCGGCGGCAAATCGCGTGCCGGCCAGCTGCCCGGGCTCGACGGTCATCATGGTGCACTCGATGCGCTCTGTTGCGTACCACGGCTCGAACCGCTGGACGACGTCATCGAGTTCCACCCCGAGACGGTCGGCGAGATTCCGTACCAGGCCGCCGAACATCGACGTGATCACTCCCGGTTGGAATGCCATCGGCAGCTCGTCGTCCGGGATGGTGCCGAAACCCATGGCGGTGCCGGTGTATTCGTAGTCGTCGTAGTTGCCGTAGTCGAAGATCTCCTTGACGGTCACCGACTCGGCGCGCGTGACCAGGCTCAGCGCGGCGTACACCGCGGTGTCCCCCGAATATCCGGGGTCGATGCCGTTGACATACAGCGACGAGTTCCCCGCCGAACATGCCTCCTCAAGCGGCACCCGCAACCAGTCGTCGGCCTGGCGCGGTGTCACCAGCCACACCATGGAGGTTCCGACGACGTTGATCCCGGCCGCCAGGAACCGCGACATCTGCTCGATTGCCTCCATCGGCCGCGTCTCACCCAAGGCCGTGTAGACCACGCAATCGGGCCCGAGGGCGATGAGCGCGTCGATGTCGTCGGTCGCGACGACACCCGTCGGCTCGCCGTGGCCACACAACTCGGCGGCGTCGCGTCCGATCTTGTCCGGGCCGGAGGCGTGGACACCGACCAGCTTCAGGTCCGGTCTCCCGATGATCGCCGCCAGCGAATGCCTACCGACATTGCCGGTGGAGAATTGGACCACTCTGCGCATCGTCAAACCTGTTCCTGCTCAGTAGTCGGGGATCGGCAACGGCGAGTTGTTCGAGTCGATACCGCCGTCGACGTGGAAGATGGCGTTCGTTGCGTAGCAGTCGCGCGTGGACAGATACACGCACAACCTTCCGAGGTCCTCCACATCGCCGAGGCGATGCAACGGCGTCGCCTCCTTCATCTTCTCCATCGACCCGGGTAACAAGTCAAGGCTTCCTTGTAAACCATCGGTCGCGAACGACCCCAGCGCGATGGCGTTCACCCGGATCTTGGGCGCCAACTCCTGCGCCATCGCGCGGGTGAGCGCCTCAAGGCCACCCTTGGCCGTGCAGTAGGCGGTCAACGCTCGGATGCCGAACCGGGCAGACCCCGAAGAAATGTTGACGATCGAGCCGTGTCCGGCCGCGATCATGTGCGGTGCGACGAGTTGACTCATGATGAAGGCCGACGTGACACACCAATCGAAGGTGTGCCTGAAGTCCTCGTCGGTGATGTCGAGGAATCGCGCATACGTGGATCCGCCGACGTTGTTGATCAGGATGTCGACGCGGCCGAACCTCTCCATGGCGGTGCCCACCACCCGTTCACCGTCGGGTCGGCTCATCGCGTCGGCGACCACCGCCACACCCTTGCCGCCTGCGGCCTCGATGCCTTCGATGGTCCCGACGATGTCGGATTCCGTTCTCGCCGTGCCGACTACGGTGGCACCGGCCTCCGCCAGCACTCGCGCGATGCCTTGCCCGACGCCCTTTCCGGCGCCGGTGACGATCGCGACCTGACCTTCCAGGCCGAACTGCTCCATTGCCATGCGATTCCCCCTCCGGCAGCCGATTGACTACCTCAGTTGGTTGACTATAGTCAGTCGACATGACCTTGCCAACGTTCAATCTGAGGCGTGGAGGCAGTAGGGACGAGGTGGCGCGCCCCTCCACCGGCGGACTCGACGAACACCTCGAAGCCTCGCTGCGTGCACAGCGCCAGGCCGACAAGTGGCTCATCTCCGGCAGCCTGCTCATCGGCACCGCGGCCCTCGGCATCTTCGGCCTGCCACTCTTCCTCCGGGGTGTCTGGCTGCTTCGCAAGGCTCAGCGCGACGGGTTGTCCGTCCGGCCGATGCTGGTCACGCTGATCGGCTATCTGGTCATCATCGACGCCGCGATCAACACCGTCGGCTGGGCACTCGATGTCGCCGCCAACCACACGATCCTCGCCCGAATCCTGTTGAACGGCTGGGGTGCAATGTTCGACGCCGGCTACTTCTGGCACTACAACGAGCTGTGGATCGGGGGCGCCGCCGGACCCGGCGAAAAGGCGATGGAAGTCGGCATGATCCTCACCGTCTTCACCATGCGGATCGCCGCGGGTATCGGCTTCCTGCAGATGAAGCGGTGGGGCCACCAGTGGATGATCATCACCTGCTGGATGGGGATCGTCATCTGGTGTCTCTACGTGTTCAACATGACGATGTTCGCCGATGTCCGCTTCGCCGGCGTCGTGCTGCCGGTCGTCGGGTGGTGGCTCTACGACATCTTCTACATCACCCCGTTCCTCGCGATCCCATACCTGCATTCGGTGAACCGCGAGATCTTCTCCGACTAGTCCAATGACTTCACTCATTGACTGTAATCAGTAACTGAGTTAGAAATGAGCGGACCATGACGCCACAGATCAAGCAGTCGGCGCGCGAGTTGCGCCGACTGCAGACGCGGGAACGGATACTCGGCGCGGCCATCGCCGAGTTCCAGGCGGCGGGCATGGCCGGCGCGGATGTCGGCGCGATCGTCAGTGCCGCGGGCGTCGCTCACGGGACCTTTTTCTTCCACTTCCCCAGCAAGGAGCACGTCCTGCTGGAACTGGAGTGTCGCGAAGAGACACGCATGGCAGCCGAATTCGCCAACTTTCTGCAGAACGCGCATGATCTCGCAACGGCGCTGACCGAGCTCGTCCGCCTGGTGTGCAGCCTGGAACAGCGATTCGGACCGCTGTTGTTCAAAGAACTTCTTGCGCTGCACTTCTCGCCGACGCGTCCCACCAAGGACGAATGGAGCGACCATCCGATGATCGTTCTGCTCGTCCGTGAGATCGAGCGTGCCCGCGGCGACGGCGAAGTGCATCCCGAGGTCGACGCCTTCTACAGCGCCGCGTTCTTCCTCCTGGGGATCTACGGCGTCCTGACCACCACCGCCAACAGCGAGCACCGTGACGCGATGCTGGCCAACTTGGTCATCACCGCACGACGAGGACTGGAGATCCGATGAATCACCCCTTCTGCGAGGAGAACTGACGTGGCCGGCTGGATCTGGGAGATACTCCGCTACGTGGCCGCCTGGGGCGGTACCGGCTTGATCATCTGGTTCTGGTACTGGATGTTCTCCAACATCGGCACCTTCTGAAGGCGTGACGCAGCAGATGCCCGAACTCGACGAAGCCCATGCCATGGCGACCGAGCGCAGTTGCGCCGTCACCGCCGTGGCGCTGAGCGACCAGCGCCGCACCGGGGCCCGCCTGGTCAGCGGGCAGCACCGCGGCTTCGGTCTGAGTTCCCTGCTCGACGTCGTGCACGTGCCCTATCCCCCGCATCGTGACTGGACGCGGCGAACGCTGACATGCGGTGTGGCACTGCAGTGTTCGCCGTCCAAAGAGCGCATCCTCGACTACCGGGTCAACGAGCTCTCCTCCCGCGAACTGGCCGCGCTCACCCTCGTCGAGGCCGGTGTCGCGCTGGGCTGGGTCGCCGAGAACTGGCCCGGATTGCTGGCCGACCTGCGCGCAGCGCTGCCGCACCTGGAGCCGGTGAGCGCGGACATGGACGCCAAGGAGATGCTGAACCGGGCCATCGCCCTTGCGCGTACCTCACAGCAGTTCTCCATCGACCCACTGCTCGGCAGCCTGCCCCGGGCATACACCCTGCCGCAGAGTCTGTCCGACAAGCTGCGCCGCACGTTCGGGCGGCTGCCGTGGACTACGAACCAGAAGCGCTCGCCAGCACCACATTCCGTCCCCGCCGGCGGGGACGGAGGGGTCCGCAACTCGAACCTTCCCCCACCCAGCCGGCCTCACGACAACGACCTCGACATCACCCCCGACCACCGGCCGGGAATTCCCTACCCGGAGTGGAACGCGTGGACGAAGAGCTTCATGCCGGACCACGTCGCGGTTCTCGAACAGGCACGCGCCGGCCGCGACCGGCAGCCCGGCACAGTCGCCGTGGATGTCCGGAAGTGGTTCGAGGAAAACACCCATCGGGCGATGAAGAGCCGGCTCGAAGACGGCTCCGACCTCGACGTCGACCAGTACGTCAACCATTTCATCGACCTGACGACCGGTGAGGCGGTCGAACCGCGCCTCTTCCGTGAGCTGTTGCCCGCCAGCCGCGACGTGACAACCGCGCTGCTCCTCGACGGCAGCTCCTCGCTGGGTGTGCACGGGGGCAAGATCTTCAAACTCGAGCTCGCCTGCGCCGACGCCCTCTCCCGCGCGATGACGTCGGCCCGGGAACGCCACGGCATCTTCACGTTCACCGGCAACACCCGCCATCGCGTGGAAGTCAGCTGCCTCAAGGACTTCGCGGACCGCCGTTTCGTCCCGCCCGGCAGCCTGGGCCTGTCCACCGGCGGCTACACCAGACTCGGTGCGCCGCTGCGACATATGACCAGCCGACTGCTCGCACAGCCTTCGGAGCGGAGGTTGGTCATCGTCATCGGTGACGGCCTGATCTCGGACGAGGGCTACGAGGGCCGCTACGCGTGGGCTGATGCCGCACACGCCGTGGAGGAAGCCAACGACGCCGGCGTCTCGATGTACTACGTCGGTGTCGGACCCGTCCGCGTCGATCCCCTTCCGGAAGTGTTCGGCCCCAAACGGTCCCAACGCATCCGCCGAATCGAAGAACTACCCCGCGTCCTCGCCCATGTCCACCGGGAGCTGGTATCCGCATGACCGACACGTATTACGCCAACGCCAACGAGGTTCAGCTGTTCGAGCAGGCCTGCCGCCAGCGCCTGCCGGTCATGCTCACCGGCCCGACAGGATGCGGCAAGACCCGCCTCGTCGAGCACATGGGACTGCTGCTCAGCCGTCCGGTCGTCACCATCAGCTGCCACGACGACCTGACCAGCTCGGACCTCGTCGGCCGGTTCATGGTCACCGGCGGTGACGTGGTCTGGACCGACGGGCCCCTTACGCGGGCCGTCAAGACCGGGGCGATCTGCTACCTCGACGAGGTCGTCGAAGCGCGTCACGATTCGTTGGCCGTTCTGCACTCGCTCACCGACCACAGGCGCACGCTCTACCTGGACC
This sequence comes from Mycobacterium sp. 48b, assembly GCF_048282725.1. NCBI lineage: Bacteria > Bacillati > Actinomycetota > Actinomycetes > Mycobacteriales > Mycobacteriaceae > Mycobacterium > Mycobacterium sp. 48b. The sequence continues at coordinate 1,689,379 of NZ_JBLVUL010000001.1, read as the reverse complement.
GTGCGGGTGAAGTAGTCCATGCGCCAGACACTTTCATGCTGGTCTGCTCCTACAACCCCGCCTACCGCAGCTCACTCAAGGAACTCAAACCATCGTTCCGACAGCGTTTCGTCACGCTGCCGATGCGGTACCTGCCGGCCGAACGCGAGGCAGAGGTGATCGTTGCCGAGGCCGGCGTCGGACTGCCCACCGCACAGCGACTGGTCCGGTGCGCCACCGCGATCCGTACCGCGGACGAAGCGTTCCACTTCGAACCGCCCTCGACTCGGGTACTCGTCACGGCGGCACACCTGATCGCCGCCGGTGCAACGGAACTCGAATCCGCAGAGGCCTGTGTTCTCGCCCCGCTCTCCAGCGACGGCGCCATCACCGAAGGGCTGCGGGAGGTCGCGTCCGCGTGCCTCTCCGCAGCCGATGCCGGCAGCTCAAGCGTCTAGGAAGGAATCGCCGCCATGGTGGATCAGAAGGAACGCAACCGCAAGAAAGCCCTCATCGTCCTGCAGGTCGTCATCTACGGATACCTGCTGGCGATGTTTCTCATCCAGCTGTACATGTCGTTCACCCGAGGCTGGTGGGACCTGTGAACATCCCCCTGTTGAACCGGAAGCCGGGCGCCACCGTCACCGCATCCGTCCCGGCGGAGGGTTCGCTCAATCTCGAGGAACATCACGAACAGTCCCGGCTGGCACAACGGCGGGCCGACAAATGGATGATCGTCGGTGCGGCACTGATGGGTATGTGGGCACCCGGGCTCATCGGCTTTCCCATCTTCATGCGCGGTGTCTGGCTACAGCGCCAGGCCCTGCGCGCGGGATATTCGGTCCGGCCGATGATCGTCACGCTCATCGGGTATCTCGTGCTGATCGACGGCATGCTCAACAGCCTCGGCTGGGCCCTCGACCTGGTCGCCAACCACACGCTGATCAACCGCGTGTTGATGGTGGGCTGGGGCGCGATGTTCGACGCCGGATACTTCTGGCACTACAACGAGCTGTGGATCGGGGGCGCCGCCGGACCGGGCGAGAAGTCCATGGTGTTCGGCATGATCCTCACCGTCTTCGCGATGCGGTGCGCCGCGGCCATCGGCTTCCTGCAGATGAAGCGCTGGGGCCACCAATGGATGATCATCACCTGCTGGATGGGCGTGCTCATCTGGTGTCTGTACGTGTTCAACATGACGATGTTCGCCGATGTTCGTTACGCAGGCGTCGTGTTCCCGGTCATCGGGTGGTGGCTCTACGACATCTTCTACATCACCCCCTTCCTCGCCATCCCGTACCTGCACACGGTGAACCGCGAAATCTTCTCCGACTGAACGTAATTCATGCAGCACTTAGGAGAGACACTGTGACGACCACACCTGAAACCACCGAAGACCAGCAATCGGAAGACCTCCCTCCCGGCACCACGCCCTACTACGCGCGCATGCACAAGTGGATCAAGCGCGCGGTCCTGGTGTGCCTGGTCGCCCTTGTCGTCGAGGGCGCCTTCACCCTGCCGTTCATGGCGGTCTACTACGGCTACCCCACCTTGAGCCTGACCCAGATCTGCAGTGAACTGCTCAAGGTCCGCTATTCCGACGACACCCTCGAATGCAAGGTCCCCTACCCGGCATTCGGGCCGCCTGAGGGAGCCGAGGGCAAGGACACCGCGCAAGACGAGTGGGGCATCCAGCCGGTACCCAAGTACCACCGGATCGGTTTCCGCGAACTGGTCCGGATCCATGACGAGCGCGAGGCGCGCCAAGCCGCCGAACAGCAGCCGAGCCCGTAGGAGCCCCCGTGCCGGAGTCACTCGAACGCCATGCCGAGAACTGGGATCTACGCCACCAGGATTTCAACGACAACGACTTCCTGTACGACGTCTACGAGGTGATGCGACGGCAATCGCCGTTCGCGCGCACCGACAAGCCATTTCTCAGCGCGACGCCGGCGGGCGCGTGGGTGGCGGTGCGCTACGCGGAGTGCGTCAAGATCCTGCAGGACTGGGAGCACTTCTCCAGCAACCCGACGCCCGAGGGCGCCGAGCAGCTCGCCGGAGACCTGGTGATCACCCTAGACCCGCCGCGGCAGCAGAAGTTCCGCAAGGTCCTGAACCCGTACTTCTCCCCAGCGCGGATGAAGGCGCTGCGACCCGAGATCGGCGCCGAGACCGACCGGCTCATCGACGAACTCATCGAGAATGGCTCCGGTGACCTGGCCCAGATCGCCTGGCGCCAGCCCGGAATCGTGTTCTTCAAGTATCTGCTCGGCATGCCGATCGAAGACGTGCCGCTGTGCGTCGAACTGACCGACACGGCGCTCAACGGCACCACCGAGCAGGACCGGATGGGCGCCTGGGGCGGGCTGTATCAGCACCTGCACGACGCCGTGACCGCACGTATGGACCAGCCACCTCGTGACGACATGATCGACGTCCTGCTGTCCGCGGAGATCGACGGAGAGAAGCTGTCTTTCGGCGACGTTGTGTCCAACGCCATGCTCCTGGTCCAGGCCGGTCTCGAGACCACAGCCAGCGCAATGTCTTTCGCCTATCACTACCTTGCCACCAACCCGGCCGAGCGCGATCGCCTGATCGGCGATCCAGAACTCCTCACCCGTGCGGTCGAGGAGTTCATCCGGTTCGCCGGGTCGATCCACGGCATCCCCCGCACCGTGGCCAAAGAGGTGGAACTGAACGGATGCACCTTCTCGCCGGGCGAGTCGGTCATCGTCAACTATGCCGCCGCCAATCGCGACGAGCAGGAGTTTCCCGACGCGGACCGGTGCATCCTCGACCGCCGGGAGAACCGGCACCTCGGTTTCGGCGCCGGCGTGCACCGCTGTCTCGGCTCCAATCTGGCTCGTCTGGAATTCCAGGTGGGCCTGGAGCGGGTGCTGTCCCGGATGCCCGATTTCACCCTCGCAGGAGATGAAGTCGCACGATTTCATGGCAACTCCGTCACCCGCGGATTCCGCTCGGTACCAGTCACTTTCACGCCCGGCACCCGGACTGTCACATGACCTACCGGGTCGTGCAGTGGACGACGGGCAACGTGGGTCGCAAGTCAGTCCACGCCATCGTCGCGAACACCGATCTCGAGCTCGTCGGGTGCTACGCCTGGGCATCCGACAAGGTGGGCAAGGACGTCGGAGAACTCTGCGGCATTGAACCGCTGGGTGTGGCAGCCACCGACGACGTCGACGCGCTCCTGGCCCTGCAGCCGGACTGCGTCGTCTACAACCCGATGTTCGCCGACGTCGATGAACTGGTCCGCATCCTCGGTGCCGGCATCAACGTCGTCACCACCTCCGAGCTCATCAACGGCCACAATCTGGGCGACGCCCGCGATCGTGTCATCGACGCCTGTAACCGAGGCGGCTCAACCATATTCGGCAGCGGCATCAACCCGGGCTTCATCCAGTTGTTCGCCGTCGTCACCGCGGGCATCTCCGATCGCGTCGACCGGATCTCCATCCTGGAGTCGTTCGACACCACGATCTACAACTCGCCGGCCACCGAGATCCCGATGGGCTTCGGCTATCCCATCGACCACCCCGACCTGCAGGCAGTCACCGAGAAGGGATCAGGCATCTTCCGCGAAGCGGTCCAGCTCGTCGCGGGCGCGCTCGGCGTCGAGCTGGACGACATCCGGTGCGATGCCAACTACGCCCAGACCACCGAAGACCTGGATCTGCCGGGCGACTGGACCATCTCCGCCGGCTGCGTCGCCGGTATCGACGTCCGGTGGGTGGGCACGGCCGGTGAGCGCGACGTGATCGAGATCCGTGGCGTCTGGACGAAGGGCCAGTCGCTGGATCCGGCCTGGTCGACCGCGTTCGGTTACACCGTCACCGTGGAGGGCCGGCCGACCATCAAGAGCACCTTGAGCTTTGAACCTCCCCCGGACTTCGTAGCCGAAACCATCGAGGACTTCATCATGCTCGGGCTGACGATCACCGCCATGCCCGCAATCACCGCGATCCCCGCGGTGGTGGTCGCGCCCCCGGGCATCGCCACCTACAACGACCTGCCCCTACTACTGCCCCGAGGTGTGCTCAATGTCTGACAAGACCTACCGGATCATCCAGTGGATGACCGGCGACGTCGGCCGGGCCGGCGTGCGGCACTTCGCCGCGAGCCCGGTGTTCGACCTCGTCGGTGTCCTGGTGCACAGCGAGGACAAGGTGGGCAAGGACGCCGGTGTGATCGCGGGTATCGCACCGATCGGTGTGACCGCCACCGACGACGTCGACGCCATCGTCGCGCTCGATGCCGACTGCGTGTTCTACACGCCGATCATCATGGACGTAGACACCGTGTGCCGGCTGCTACGGTCCGGCAAGAACGTGGTGACCACGAGCGGGTTCTTCCATCCCGCACCGGATTTCCGCGAGCCCGCCGAGCAGATCCGAGCCGCCTGCGCCGACGGCGGGACCTCGTTCCACGGCGGTGGTATCCATCCCGGTTACGCCGGGGACATCCTGCCGCTCACCCTGGCCCGGGTGATGAGCCGGATCGACACCATCCATGTGTACGAGGTCGTCGACGTCCTGAAAGACGCCCCGATGGACCACATCGACTGGATGGGGTTCGGCAAGGACAAGGACAAATTCCTCACCGAGCCAACAATTCTGGGTCTCGGCCTGCCGTTCTTCGCCCAATCGATGCACATGATCGCCGACGGCCTCGGCGTGACCATCGACGAGGTGACCGCCGCCGAAGTCGAAGTAGCGACTGCTGCCGAGGACATCCCCCACGACGAGGGCGCTATCCCGAAGGGCACCGTCGCCGCGCAGCGCCACGAATGGACCGCGTGGGTCGGCGGGCAGCCGCTGATCGTCTTCCACGCGATCTATGTGACGGCCGGCCCCGACAAACTCGAACCGGCATGGGATTGGGGCGAGACCCGGTACGAGATCGTGATCGAGGGCGACCCGCCCACCGAGCTGATCCTCAAAGGTGTCCGGCAGCCCGACGGCTCCATGGCCCATCCCGGCTACGACTGGACGGCCATGGGAGCGATCAACGCGATCCCCGATATCTGCGATGCGCCGCCCGGCTGGCACAACCACCTCGACCTCGGGCTCGTCCGGCCTCGCGGACTCGTCCGTCGATGACCTCCCGGCCCGCACTGCACCATGTCGTGTTCGCGGTTGCCGCGGAGCGGACAGCCGACATGGTGCAGATGTTCACCGATCTCGGGTTCACTTTCAACGCAGCCGAACTCACCGACCTCGGCGTCCATGTGCACCTGGACTGGGACCGCGGCGTCGAGCTGATCAGCCCACTGCCCGGTTCGACGGCGTCGGTTGCGGCCTCTGTCGACGACTTCCTCGACCGCCACGGCGATGGCGTCTACACAGTGGTTGTCCGCGTGCCGGACGCCGCGGCGGCCGAAGCCGTGACACAGCGGTACGGGTCGGTGACCCGCTTCCGTCAGGGATTCTCCGGTGAAGGCTCCTACCTCGACGAGATCGACTTGTCCGCGCTGGGACTGCCCCTGACATTCCTGTCCACCAATGTGTAAGCCCAGTGTTTTCGACGCGGGTCTGCCGGCCCTGGACTACTCCGTCACCGACACCCCGCAGCACATCTACCCGCAGTTCCGGGCGGCCCAGGAGATCGCGCCGATCGCGCTCGGCCCGATCGGGCCCGAAGTACTGTCCTACGATATGGCCCGCGCCGTACTGCGCGATTCCCGCTTCGGGATCCCCCAGGGCATTCACCTGTCCGCCCACGGCATCACCTCAGGACCGTTGTGGGACAGGGTGACCCGCAGCATCCTGAACATGGAAGGGGAGGAACACCGCCGGTTGCGCAGCCTGGTCGCCCGGGCGTTCACGCCTCGTGCCACCGCACGCATGCACGATGCGATCCACAGCGTCGTCAACGAACTGCTCGACGATATTCAAGACGCCGGCCGGTGCGAGTTCGTGGCGGACGTCGCGCGGCCGTATCCGATTCCGATCATCTGCGCCCTTTTCGGCGCACCGCGCGAGGACTGGCAGCAGTTCTCCCGCTGGGCCGAGGACATCTTTAAAATCGTCAGCTTCGATTGCGACCTCGCGCAGGAGGAGCCGGTCGTACTGAAGGCGTGGGACGAGTTCGACGATTACATCGACGCCATGATCGCCGCCCGGCGCCGGCACCTGACCGACGATCTGCTGTCCGACCTGATCCGCATCGAAGACGGCGGCGACCGGCTGGACGCCGCCGAACTGCGAATGCTGGCGTTCTCCATCCTGATCGCCGGAACCGACACCACCCGTAGCCAACTGGCAGCCTCGATGCAGGTGCTCTGCGACCACCCCGACCAGTGGGCTCTGTTGCGGGAGCAGCCCGAGCTGGCCATGCGCACCGTAGAGGAAACCATGCGGCATTCGCCGTCGATGTGCAGCACCGTGCGCAGCGTCGCCGAGGACGCCGAGATCGGCGAGTACAGTTTTCCCGCAGGGACATTCATCATCGTCAACACCTACGCGGCCAACCGGGATCAGACCGTCTACGACGACCCGACCCGCTTCGACGTCACCCGCGACGACCCGCCGCCGATCCTGACCTTCGGTGGCGGCGTGCACTACTGCCTGGGCGCCAACCTGGCGCGACTCGAGCTCGCCGAGGCACTCACGATCCTGTCTCGACGGCTTCCGAACCCGCGGGTGGCCGGACCGGTGCCCTGGAAACCGCTGCTCGGCCTGAGCGGCCCGACCAGCCTGCCATTGGAGTTCGACCGATGACGTACAAGATCGACCCGGACGTGCTGCACACCGTGGCCAAGCAGGTCGTCGGCCTGCCACTGGAAGCCGGCGAGCTCCTCTCACACACAATCGAGCTACTCGCCGACGCGTATCCCGACCTGATCCACACCGGGCCGGGCCGGTGGGTGGGCAGCAAGGCCGGAGGAATCCTCGGCAAGGTCAGGTTCCTGTACTTCAGCCCCCGTGAGTACGTCGTACTTTTCGGGTCTCCCACCGGGACACAGGGCTTTTCAGGTCGTTACAAGCACGTCGACATCCACAAATTCCTGCTCGCGGGTCAGATCGACTCCTACGACCTCGAATCCGACGACACCGTGCCTTTGCCGACGCTGCGCCCCGGCGACCGCACCTGCCTGGAACGCGGGCATGCCCGCGGCCTGACCATCCACCCCGGATCGTGGCACCTCGAATACGGCCGCGGCGCCGTGGTGACCACTTTGCCCTTCGCGATGGTCGACACGCTGCTGTTGTCCCTGGAACTCGAATCAGTGCGGCGTTCGACGGCCGAGTTCAGCAAGCTGGTCAGCCGGCGATTTCGCCGCTGACATGGACGCACGGCCGGCACAGCGATAGACGGGCGGGCCTGTTCAGGCCTACGCTGATGTGATCTGGATCACTTAGCCGGACCCGAGGAGGCGGACTGATGACCGCCACAACGACGCATTTCCCCAGCCAGAAGGCGCCCTGCGGGCGCACCACCCAGGGCGACCACCATATCGAGGATGACGACGACGGCCTGAGCTTCGACGACTTCACGTTCGCCTGCGGCTGCCGCGAGACTCGCCACACCTACCACGACGGCTGCGTGAGCATCCGCACCATCAGGCACGACGGCAAGGTCCTCCGAGACGAGCGCTGCCGCGAACATGAGGCCTTCGAAGTCTGAGATCAGCCGATGACGGCCTCACACGACATCGTGGTGATCGGCGGGGGCGGCGCCGGTCTGCGCGCCGCGATCGCCATCGCCGAAACCGACCCGCGCCTATCCGTGGCCATCGTGTCGAAGGTGTATCCGATGCGCAGCCACACCGTATCGGCCGAAGGCGGCGCGGCCGCTGTAGCCGGGGCCGACGACAGCATCGACGAACACGCCTACGACACGATCTCCGGCGGGGATTGGCTGTGCGATCAGGACGCCGTCGAGGCATTCGTCGCCGAAGCACCCCGTGAGCTCATGCAACTCGAGCACTGGGGCTGTCCGTGGAGCCGTACACCGGACGGGCACATCGCTGTTCGCGCCTTCGGCGGAATGAAGAAGCTGCGCACCTGGTTCGCCGCCGACAAGACCGGATTCCACCTGCTGCACACCTTGTTCCAGCGCGTGCTGTCCTACCCGGGGATCGCCCGTTACGACGAATGGTTCGCCACCAAACTGCTCGTCGACGACGGCGTGGTGCGCGGCCTGGTTGCGATCGAGCTGGCCACCGGACGGATCGAGACCATCCTGGCCGACGCGGTGATCATGTGCACCGGCGGATGCGGCCGGGTGTTCCCGTTCACCACCAACGCCAACATCAAGACCGGCGACGGCATGGCGTTGGCGTTTCGGGCCGGAGCACCGCTGAAGGACATGGAATTCGTGCAGTACCACCCAACCGGGTTGCCGTTCACCGGGATCCTGATCACCGAGGCCGCCCGCGCCGAGGGGGGATGGCTGCTCAACAAGGACGGATACCGGTACCTGCAGGACTACGACCTGGGCACACCCACGCCCGAACCCAAACTGCGCAGCATGGAACTCGGCCCCAGAGATCGGCTTTCACAGGCGTTCGTCCATGAGCTGGACAACGGCCGCACCGACGAAACCCACTATGGTCCTGTGGTTTACCTGGACCTGAGGCACCTGGGCGCCAAGCTCATCGACGCCAAGCTGCCGTTCGTCCGGGAACTGTGTCGCGACTATCAGCACATCGACCCGGTCTCGGAGCTGGTGCCGGTACGACCCGTCGTGCACTACATGATGGGCGGCGTTCACACCGACATCAACGGTGCAACAACACTTCCCGGGCTCTACGCCGCCGGCGAGACCGCGTGCGTCAGCATCAACGGAGCCAATCGGCTGGGTTCGAACTCACTGCCCGAGCTGCTGGTGTTCGGCGCCAGGGTCGGATGCGCGGCGGCCGAGTACGTGTCCGCGGCCGGTACGGCTCCCGCCTCGGTGCAGACACAGGCCCGCACCGAGGAGCAGCGGCTGGAACACGACCTCGGCCGGCGCGCCGAAAGCGACGGCGAACGCATCGCCGACATCCGCACCGACATGCAGAGCGTGCTGGAGACGGCCGCAGGCATCTACCGCGACGGCCCCACCCTGGCCAAGGCGGCCGCGCAGGTGAGCGAACTGCAGGAGCGCTTCGTCGATGCCGGCATCGACGATCACAGCCACACCTTCAACACGGAACTGCCGGCATTTCTGGAGCTGTCGGGAATGCTCGACATCGCCCAGACGATCATCGAATCGGCCTCGCACCGCACCGAATCCCGCGGCGCGCACCAGCGGACCGATTTCCCCAACCGCGACGACGAGCACTTCCTCGCCCACACCATGGCCTATCGAGAGCCCGACGGCTCAGCACGGATCGACTACCTGCCGGTCACCATCACCCGCTGGCCGCCGGGCGAACGCGTCTACGGGAGATGACATGGCTGACCGAATTGTCATGGAAGTGGCCCGGTATCGGCCTGAAACCGACAGCGAGCCGGTGCTCCAGGCCTACGACGTTCCGCTCACCCGGGAGTGGGCGGTACTGGACGGACTGAACTACATCAAAGACCGGCTCGACGGCACGTTGAGCTTCCGGTGGTCCTGCCGGATGGGGATCTGCGGCAGTTGCGGGATGACGATCAACGGTGACCCGAAGCTGGCGTGCGCCACCTTTCTCGTCGACTATCTGCCCGAGCCGGTACGGGTGGAGCCCATGCGCAACTTCCCGGTGATCCGCGATCTCGTCGTCGACATCAGCGACTTCATGACCAAGCTCCCCCGGGTCAAGCCGTGGATCATCCGCGACGACGACGCACCGGCCGAGGATGTCGAATACCGCCAAACCCCAGCAGAACTCGACGAGTTCAAGAAGTTCAGCATGTGCATCAACTGCATGCTGTGCTACTCGGCATGTCCGGTCTACGCGCTGGACCCGGATTTCCTGGGACCCGCGGCGATCGCATTGGCCCAGCGGTACAACCTCGATTCCCGCGACGAAGGCGAGGACGACCGGCGCGATGTGCTGTCCGCCGCCGACGGCGCGTGGGCGTGCACGTACGTCGGTGAATGCTCGGTGGCCTGCCCCAAGGGCGTCGATCCCGCCGGCGCGATCCAGCGCTACAAGCTCACGGCCGCAACGCATTCGGCGAAGAGCCTGCTGCTCCCGAGGGCCGCCCGATGACGACCTACCGGCAGCCCGTGCCGCTCTTGTGGTGGACCAGACGGCGTTCCTACCTGCGGTACATGCTGCGTGAGGCCAGTTGTAAGGCCGTGGCCTGGTCGGTGGTGTACCTGGGATTGCTGGTCTGGGCGCTCGGCAGCGGGCGCCACGAGTGGTTCCAGAACTTCAGCAGACATCCGCTGGTGATCGCGCTGAACCTGCTGGTGCTGGCATTCCTGTTGTTGCACACCGTGACCTGGTTCAGCCTGGCGCCGCGCGCGATGGTCGTGCACCTGCGGGGCAGGCAGGTGCCCGCGGGCGCGGTGCTTGCCGGGCATTACGCCGCATGGCTTGTCGTCTCGGCGGTGATCGCATGGGTGGTGCTGACATGAACGCCCCGGCCCGCCGGACGCCGGAACCGTTCTTCTGGCTGTTGTTCTCGGCCGGCGGCATGGTGACCGCGCTGACGCTGCCGGTGCTGATGCTGCTGTTCGGCGTGGTGTTCCCGCTCGGCCTGCTCGACTGGCCCGATCAGGCCCACCTGTCGGCAGTGGTGGGCAATCCCCTGACCAGGGTCGTGCTGGCCGGCATCTTTGTGCTGGGGTTGTTCCACTGGGCCCACCGGTTCCGCTTCATGCTCGAGCATGGCCTGAAACTCGGCCGCTTCGATCGGGCGATCGCAATCTGCAGCTACGGCGCGGCCGCTTTGGGCTCGATCGTGGCGATCTTGGTGTTGCTCACCCTGTAGTGCGAGCAGTCTCCCGCCTACGGGAGACTGCTCGCGACAGACACTACGAAGTCGCGTACAGCGCCTTGAACTTGTTGAGCGACTGCTGGATATCGCCCTTGAGCGCGGCCGCCACCACCATGCCGATCGGCCCGAACAGGGCCGGACCACCGAGGTGCACGTCGAAGGACACTTTCGCGCCCTCACCGCCGTCCACCGAGGCCGGGGTGATCTTTCCGATCAGCTTGACCTTCACCCCGCCACGGCCGTCGCCGTTGAGGGTCAGGGACTGCGGCGGCTTGTAGCTCACCAGCGTCCACTTCACCCGGTTCAACATGCCTTTGACCTCGACAATCGAGTCGATGACCGTGCCCTTTTCCAGGGTTTCGGGCAACTTCGAGCGCCAGGCCCGGTGGATGCTGAGCCACTCGTCGTAACGGGACAGATCTGAGGCGTACTCCCACGCCTTCTCCGGCGGCAACGGAACATCGACGGAGACAGACAATTTAGCCATAAGTTACTGCTGCGGTTCTTCCTTGTTGATGGCGTTCTTCGCCGCTTCCTGCGCCTTGTCGACATGCTGGCTGTACTTGCCCTGCGTCTTCTCGTCGACGATGTCGCCGGCCTTTTCGATGGCCTGCTCGACCTTGTCAGCGTTCTGCGACAAAAGGTCCTTGGCCTTGTCCAGGAATCCCATCAGCCCACCCTATCTCTCGATACCTTCTCGGTGTTCAACCGAACCTCGCACATTGTGCTCGCTGCCAGCTATCTCCACAACCGGCGTTTCTCCCCCAGCACCGCACCCTGCACCCACCACAACACCTCGATCAACCCGGCTCCGACCAGGCCAATGCCGAGCGCGATCCCGGTGACCTTGAGATTCGACGGATCCAGCATGAACAGACGCTGAGCCAGCGGCAAACAGAAAATCAGCACATACGCCAGGCCCGAGCCCGCGACCAGGGCCACGCGCCACCACTCATACGGCCGTGCCACCACCGAAAGCACCCACAACGAGGACACCAGCAACGTGATCAGCGCCGCGGTCGAGGCCTGGGTCTGCTCCACCGCGCTGGCCTCCCGGCCCTGATAGGCCACCAGGTAGGAGACGAACGTTGCGGTGCCGACCACCAGTCCAGACGGGAGCGCCGCCGTCATCACCCGGCGCACGAAACCCGAGTGGGCGCGCTCGTTGTTCGGGGCCAGCGACAGGATGAAGGCCGGGATGCCGATGGTGAACCAGGCCGCGATGGTGACGTGGATCGGCTGGAACGGGAACAACAGCGGATCGGTACCGAACCATTCAGCAGACAGTCCGGCGAACCCCACCAGGATCGCCAGCAGCACCGAGTAGACGGTCTTGGTGAGAAACAGGTTCGAAACCCGCTCGATGTTGCCGATCACCCGGCGGCCCTCGCCGACCACATAGGGCAGAGTGGCGAACTTGTTGTCCAACAACACGATCTGCGCCACCGCACGCGACGCCGAGCTACCCGAGCCCATCGCGACGCCGATATCGGCGTCCTTGAGTGCCAGCACGTCGTTGACGCCGTCCCCCGTCATGGCCACCGTGTGCCCGCGCGACTGCAGGGCGTGCACCATGGCCCGCTTCTGATCCGGGCGCACGCGGCCGAACGTGGTGTACTCCTCCAGCGCGTCGGCCAACTGCTCCGGTTCGTGGGGCAACTGCCGGGCATCGAGCGTCTCGCCGTGCAGGCCGAGCTTTCCTGCCACCGCACCCACCGAAACGGCGTTGTCTCCGGAGATCACCTTCACCGAAACATGCTGGGAAGCAAAGTAGTCGAGGGTGTCGCCGGCGTCCGGCCGGATCCGCTGCTCGAGCACCACCAACGCGACGGGCGTGACGGTGCCTGGAGCCTGCGGCGCGTCGACCGCCAGATCCGAAGACCCCACCAGCAGCACCCGCAGTCCCTGGGCGCCGATCTCCTCGGCCTGCTCGGCCACCGGCGAGCCCGAGTCCAGCAATACGTCCGGGGCACCGATCACCCAGTTGCCGTGCTCGCCGTAGGACGCACCACTCCACTTGGTGGCCGACTTGAACGGAGCCGTCGCGGTGGCCGTCCAACCCGGCGACGTCGCGAAGGCTTCGGCGATGGCCACCATGCTTGCGTTGGGACGCGCGTCATCTGCGGCCAGCTGCGCCAATACCTGAGCGACATCGTCTTGCCGGTCCGCGTGGCAGTGCTTCAAATCACTGACACGCATGCCGTTTTCGGTGAGCGTGCCGGTCTTGTCCGCACACACCACATCGACGCGGGCCAGGCCTTCGATCGCGGGAAGCTCGTTGACCAGGCACTGGCGCCGGCCCAGCCGCACCACGCCGACCGCGAACGCGATCGACGTCATCAGCACCAGACCTTCTGGGACCATCGGCACCAGCGCACCTACCATGCGCAGCACCGCGTCCTGCCAGTCGGCGTGGGTGGTGAACAGCTGGGTGTAGATGGTGAGCAGGCCGGCAGGCACCAGCAGGTAGGTGATGAACTGCAGGATCTTGTTGATGCCGTTGCGCAGTTCGGATTTCACCAGGGTGAACTTGGACGCCTCCTCGGCCAGCTTCGCGGCGTAGGCCTCATGCCCCACCTTGGTCGCCCGGTACGCACCGGAGCCCGCCACCACGAAACTGCCCGACATCACCGCCTCGCCAACCTCTTTGACGATCGGATCGGCCTCACCGGTCAGCAATGACTCGTCGACCTCAAGGTTGGATTCCTCGATGACCTCGCCGTCCACCACGATCTGATCGCCGGGCCCGAGTTCGATGATGTCGTCGAGCACCACCTCACTGGGCAGCACTGCGCGACTACCGGATTCCCTACGGACCGTGGGCTTGGCCTGCCCGACGATGGCCAGCTTGTCCAGGGTCTGTTTGGCCCGGACCTCCTGAATGATGCCGATCGCGCTGTTGGCGATGATCAACAGGCCGAACGCGCCGTTGATGACCGACCCGGTCGACATCACGATCAGGAACAGCACACCCAGAATCGCGTTGATCCGGGTGAACACGTTGCCGCGGATGATGTCCGAGATGCTGCGCGCAGCACGCGTCGGGACATCGTTGCTCTTGCCCTCGGCGACCCGCTGGGCCACCTCGGCTTCGGTGAGACCAGTGACATTGATCGTCGTCATGCGCGCAGAGTCCTCGTCCCGTCTCAGTCGTGGTGCTCAGACGTCAGTTTGCCATCCGTGGGCGGTTAAAACTCCCACCACGGATCGAGTGCCGCAGACTCGGCGTCCACCCGTTGCCCGGGCCGCGGCACGGCGATCTGCACCCCGGCCGGGTCGGCCGCCGTCAGCAACCGTCGCACCGGATCGGCCCACGGGTGGGGGGCCAGCCGGAACGTCGCCCAGTGGACCGGCACCAGCAGCCCGGAATCGGTGACGTCCAGGTGGGCGCGCACCGCTTCCTCCGGATTCATGTGGATGTCGGGCCAGCTCGGGTGGTAGGCCCCGACCGGCAACAGGGTCAGATCGAAAGGACCGTATTCCGAACCGATTTCGGAGAAGCTCTTGGTGTAGCCGGTATCCCCGCCGAAGAACGCCCGGTGCTGCGGACCGATGAAGGCCCACGAGGCCCACAGCGTGGTGTTGCGCTGGAACAGCCGGCCGGAGAAGTGCCGGGCCGGCGTGCACACCAGGGTCAGCTCGCCGATCCGGTGGCTCTCGTTCCAGTCCAGCTCGATGATGCGGTCTTCCGGTATCCGCCACTTGCGCAGGTGCGCGCCGATCCCCAACGGCACCACGAACGGTGCCCGCTGGGTGCGGGCCAGACCCAGCACGGTCTCGATGTCCAGGTGGTCGTAGTGATCGTGGCTGATCACCACGGCATCGACAGCAGGCAGTGCCTCCAGCGGCACCGGCGGTTCGTGCAGCCGCTGTGGTCCCACCACGCGCGACGGCGAACAGCGACGGCTCCACACTGGATCGGTCAGCACCCGGTACCCGTCGATCTCGACCAGCGCGGTGGAGTGCCCGTACCAGGACACCGCACATGGGGATACGGACTCCCCGGCTTCATTTTCAGCGGGATCGGCCAGCGGGATCGGCCCCGGCGGCCGGCTGGCCGAACGCGAGCTGAACATCTCGCTGATCAGCATGCGCCACTCTTCCCGGCTCATGGTGACGCCGGGAGAGGCCGGCTCGATGTTGACGAACACCCCGTCGGCGTACTGCAGGGACCGCTGCGCCACCGGGCGGATGTCGCGGGGCAGGGCCCCGACCGAGGCATAGGTCCCGCTCAGCGCGCGCAACAACCACCCGCCGGCCAGCAGTGACACCGACCTGGCACCCAACCGCAGCGCAGCGCCGAGCATGTCAGGCCCCGTTGAAGTTCGGGGGCCGCTTCTCGATCCGGGCCACCTGGGCTTCGATGACGTCCTGGCTGGCCCACGCCTTGTCGAACAGCTCCTTGTGGGCGGGCCACGACTCCTCGTAGGCGCCGTCGTCGTTGAGCACCCGCTTGGCGTGCTGCAGCGCCAGCGGGGCGAAGCCGGCGAGCTCGGCGGCCCACTTCTGCGCGTCGGCCAACGTCCCGATGCGGTTGGCCATGCCGGTCTGCAGCGCGGTCTCCGCGGTGAGCCGCTCGGCGCCGAGCAGCATGCCCCGCGCCCGGCCGTAGCCGACCAGCGAGGTCAGCCTGCGGATGCTCCAGTTGTCCAAGGCCAGGCCGTACTTCGCGACGGGGAACTGGAAGTAGGCGTTGGGGGCGACAACACGCAGGTCGCAGATCATCGAGAGGATCACACCCGCGCCGATCGCCGGGCCGTTGATCGCGCCGATGACCGGCACCGGAACCTTGTCGATCGCCAGGTTCAGCGCCAACGCCTTGTCGGGAAGCTTCTCGGCCATGCCTGCCGCATCGGTGAGGTCAGCTCCGGAGCTGAACACCGGGCCGGCGCCGGTCAGCACGATGGCCCGCACGTCCTCGGACGCGGCGCTCTCCACCGCCTCGCGCAGGCTGTCGACAAGCTCGCAGTTCAGCGCGTTGCGCCGCTCCTCGCGTTGCAGTTCCAGGGTCAGGACATTGCCGTCTCTGGTCACACCAATCATGTGGCCAGCCTATATACGCTCAAGCCGTGAGTCGGATCGGCGCCCGCGCGCTTCGTGATGCAGTGCTCGACGAGGGCTCGTTCCAGAGCTGGGACACCCCACCTCTTGAGATCGCCCGTTCTGAGGATTACCAGCGAGAACTGGCCGAAGCGTCGGCAAAGACCGGGCTCGACGAATCCGTGCTGACCGGCGAAGGAACCATCTTCGGCCGCCGCGTGGCCGTGGTGGCCTGCGAGTTCGACTTCCTGGCCGGGTCCATCGGGGTGGCCGCCGCCGAACGGATCACCGCCGCCGTGACGAGAGCCACAGCAGAGCGGCTGCCGCTGCTGGCCTCCCCGAGCTCGGGCGGAACCCGCATGCAGGAAGGCACTGTCGCATTCCTGCAGATGGTCAAGATCGCCGCAGCCGTCGAACTGCACAAGCAGGCCCACCTGCCCTACCTGGTGTATCTGCGCCACCCCACCACCGGCGGCGTCTTCGCCTCCTGGGGTTCGCTGGGGCACGTCACCGCCGCCGAGCCCGGCGCCCTGATCGGCTTCCTCGGTCCGCGGGTGTACGAGCACCTGTACGGCGAGCCTTTCCCCGCCGGTGTGCAGACCGCCGAGAACCTCCACGCCCACGGCGTCATCGACGGGGTGGTGCCGCTCGCGCTGCTGCGCGACACCCTGGACCGCACGCTGCGGGTGGTTTTGGACACTCCTGTCCCACCCCCCGCCGCCGAGGCGCCGGAACCACTGCCCGACGTGCCTGCCTGGGAATCGGTGCAGGCCTCGCGGCGGCCCGACCGTCCCGGCGTCGGATACCTGTTGCGGCGCGGCGCCACGGACCGGGTGCTGCTCTCCGGGACCGAACGCGGCGAGGCCGCGACGATGCTGCTGGCGCTGGCCCGCTTCGGCGGGCAGCCCGCGGTGGTGGTCGGTCAGCGCCGCAGTGAGGGTGGACTGGTCGGGCCCGGCGCCCTGCGTGAGGCCCGGCGGGGCATGGCGTTGGCGGCCGGACTGCAGCTGCCGCTGGTGCTGGTGATCGACACCCCGGGCCCGGCCCTGTCCATCGAGGCCGAGCAGGGTGGGCTGGCCGGTGAGATCGCCCGCTGCCTGGCCGAACTGGTCACGCTGGACACCCCGACGGTGTCGGTGCTGATGGGTCAGGGCAGCGGCGGGCCTGCGCTGGCGATGGTGCCCGCCGACCGGGTACTGGCCGCCGCCAACGGCTGGCTGGCCCCTCTGCCACCCGAGGGCGCCAGTGCGATCGTCTACCGTGACACCGCACATGCCGCCGAACTGGCTGCCGCGCAAGGGGTTCGATCTGTGGATCTGGTCCGGGCCGGTATCGCCGACGCGATCGTGCCTGAACATCCCGATGCCGCCGACGAGCCACGGGCATTCACCGCGAGACTGTCGGCGGCCATCGCCGGCGAGCTTTTCGCGCTGCGCGCCGTGCCCGCCGAGCAGCGATTGCAGACCCGGCTGGAGCGTTACCGGCGCATCGGGCTCTGAACCCCGCCGAGACTCACATGAGGGACAAAAATCGGCGCCGGATTTGTCCCTGGTGTGAGTCTCGATGACTCACACTTCGATCGGCGGGTGCAACCTGTCCATGGTGTACTGCCGGTCTCTTCGCGCGGCCCACGAACTGGCGGCCAGCGACACCACCAGCACACCGAGCAGCACCGCGATCGCGATCCACAGCCGGGAATCGATCCCGCCCACGATCAGCTGACGAAGACCGTTGACCGCGTAGGTCATCGGATCGACCGGGTGCAGTATCTGGAACGGTTTGGCGGTGGTCTCCACCGGATAGATGCCGCCGGCCGAGACCAGTTGCAGCATCAGGAAGGCCAGCGTCACCACCCGGCCCACCGACACCCCGAACAGGGCGTTGAACGCCTGGATCAAGGCCAGGAAGGTGCCCGCCACCAACAGCAGGAACGCCACGGTCGACAGCGGGTATCTCGCCTGCAGGCCCACCCCGAAATGCACCACCGCATACATCACCACGACCTGGCAGAACACGATCAGCAGGGCAGGCCAGTAGGAGGCCAGCACCACCCGCAGCGCCCCCAGACCGTTGACCACCGGACGGGACTGCAAGGGCTTCAACAACATCCAGATGATGAGCGCGCCGATGAACAGGGCCAGCGGCAGGAAGAACGGCGCGAAACCGGTACCGAACGTGGCGGCCGGATTGTGCGTCTGGATGTCCAGTGCCACGGGTGCGGCCAGGGTCCGCGCCACGTCGGTGCGCTGCTGCGGGGTCCACGACGGGACCTGGGTAGAGCCCTCCTTGAGCGCTGTGGCCAATTGCTGATTGCCGGCCTGAAGCTTTGCCGTGCCGGCCGCCAGTTCTCCTGCCCCGCTGGATAGTTGGCGCCCACCGTTGGCCAGTTGCACCAGACCGGTGTTGAGCCGCTGGGCGCCGCTGTTGAGTTGGTGCGCCCCGTCGCGCAATTTGACGACGTCGGAGCGCAACCCGCCGGTGACCGCTTTGGTGATGAAGACCCGCAGCTTGCTGTTCGGGTCGCCCAGCTCGTTCTCCAACTGGGTGGCGTTGTCACGCAACCGGATCAGGCCCTCGTCGGTGGTGGGATCGAGCCCGCGAGCCTGCAGTAGCCGTTGTGCACCGGCCAGGAACTCCCCGGTGTCACGGACCGCGGGATCCGGGTTGTTGCGCAGGAACCCGACTGCCTGGTCGACGATGGCCGCAGCCTGGGCCTGATCGATGTTCAGCGCCGCGATCCGATCGGTGGTCGAGCGCACCGCACCCGACAGCCGCTGTGCGGCCATGCCGACCTCGTTGGGGTCCAGGCCGAGTCCGCTGACCCGGTCCAGCACCGTGAGCAGCGGATCGGTCGCGGTGTCGACCGCAGTCGACAGCTGCCTGGTGCCCGCGGCCAGCTGCGCGGACCCGTCGCGCGCGGTGACCAGGCCCGCCGTCAGGGCGTCGGCGCCGGTGGACAACCGGTGCGCGCCGTCATTGGCCGCCGCGCTGCCGGTGGCCAGCTGCTGCGCGCCGTCGGCCGCCTTCACCAGTCCTGTTCCGGCATCGGTCAGCCCGGTCAGCACGGTGCCGAGCGTACGTTCGCCGATCTTGGCGTTGATCTGGTTGATCACCTCACGGGCGGCATTCTGGCCGATGATCGAGCCCAGGTAGTTGTTCGCGTCGTTGAACGTGAAGCGCACGCTGGCCTGGTGTGGCGAGCCGCCCGAGGGTGACGTGATGCTGGTGCTGAAGTCCTGCGGCAGCGTGATCGAGAAGTAGTACTTTCCGTCGGCCACACCGTCGGCCGCCTCCTGCGCCGAAACCCGGTGCAGCTGAAGCTGACCCGAATCCACCAACGCATCGGAGACCTCGTCCCCGGCCTTGATCTGTTGTCCCTCCGCGACGGCGCCCTGATCTTCGTTCACCAGCGCCACCGGAACCTTGTTCACCTCACCGAACGGGTTCCAGAACGCCCACAGGTACATCGCGCCGTACAACAGCGGCAGCAGGATGACCGTCACGAGCGCGATCCGCGGCATCGTGCCGCGCGAGAATCGTTTGAGGTCGGTGCCCAACGACATTCCGGCTAGCACGGCTACTCGCCACCTTTCTGCGAACCGGCCAGGTCGGCCAGCGTGGTGTTGGGCACTGCCACCTGGGCACGGACCGCCGAGACCAGATGGCCGGGCACGCCGTTGACCGTCGCGGTGATCACGGTCTGCCTCTCCCCCAGCGCGAACAGCCGTCCCAGCAGGATGTCGCGATTGCGGTCGTCGGTGAGGTGGTCGAGGTTGCCGACCACCAGCAGCGGCGGGGTGGCGGTGTTGGCCAGCGCGATCCGCAGCAGGATCTGGTCGAGCTCGGTGAGCCCGTCGAAGTACGCCGTCAGCGATGGCAACGGCAGATCACCGAACACCGGCGCGCACATGGCGGCCAGTGCGTCTTCGTCGGCCCGGCCCACCAGGGTGTACCACGGCGCGTCCCACCGGCGCTGCTCGGTCACCAGGTCGCGCACCGTCACCGACTCGGACACCGTGTCGAGTTCATCGATCCCGGCCAGAGCCGCGCGCCGGAAGATGTCGGTGGCCCGGGTGCGCCCGAATACGGTCAGCTGACCGCGCGCTGTCTTCATCCGCCCAGCCAGCGTCATCAGTAATGCGGTGCGCCCGGTGCCTGCCGGCGCGACCAGTACCGTAACGCCACCTTCGTCGATGTCGAGATCGACAGGCCCGTACACCGGGCCCCAGGGACCGTGCATGGCGATTGCGCGTGCAGTGATTGCCGGTGGCTTTTGCTCGTCCTCGCCGGCAACAGGCTCGGGACTTTGCTCAGGCATAGGCACATCACAACACATCCGGCGGGTGCGCACAGGCAACCGCAAAGCCCGCTGCCCTGCCGATTCTGGGGCGAATCCCGCGGAAACGCCGGGAGACTTCCGGTGACGGCCGTCACGCCCGAGGCTCGATGTGCCATTGCCGCACTGACACAACCGATTTGGCGAAGACATCTCGCAGCGAAACGTGTTGACAATTGCCTCGTGTAAGGTCTCTAATGAAAACCGCGCTTCGTTAGGTGAGGCTCCTACACGAACACAGGCCACTGATCCGACGACGTCGAGAGACGCCCAGGGTTAGGACAGGTCTTCCCGGCCTAAGGGATGACCCGAAGTGGCTTCCCACCTGCGGTGGGACACGTCGTGTAGTGCCAAAGCTCTGATGAGGAAGTGCTCGCGCCAGTCGGCGCGTTCGGCCATGTGCCCAACTTCCTCTTCAGCGTTGCATCTGACGATTGCGTCAGACCAGCGGCGCGCCGCGCGCCCGACAGCGAGGAGGTGACGACGACATGACGTCGAGTGACAGTCCGTATCCCAGTCCGATTCGAAAACGTCTGTCCATAAACATCTTTCCGCTGTCGATGCCCGCGTAGATCCGCCACCCCGAAACACCCGCGGTGGCCGGCCGCCGCATGAGTATCGACGCGGAGAGCTCCGATTGAACTGGAGATGATCCGATGCAGCGCAACACCTTTCTTCGTCATGCCCAAAGCGTGGTGAAGGGCCCCATCGCGTGGATCCACACGCGTGCGTCGCTGACTCCGCAGGAGCGGCACAACCTGAGGATGAACAGCACCCCGGTCGCGGTCCTGACCGCGTCCCTGGGCGGCGGCTCGCACACCGCTCGGTGAGCGGGCAGCCCAAATCAATTCGATCCGAACACCTTTCATTCCGCGCACCACTTCAAGTCCACCGAATCGACCCTCCTCCAGGCGATTCGGTGTGACTTGTGGTGCGCGCTCACCACCGACGGGAACAACCAGATGGATACCGCTGTCGACCAAACCGCCCTGGCGCCCACCACGCACGACGGCCGCACCCTGTCCCTGCGCGCAGCCGCTGAAGCACACAACGACCTGACCGTCACGCTGGCGAATGTGAGAGGCCACCTCGACGGCCTGACCGTCGAGGATGCCGCCGAACGCCTGGCCGGCGACGGCCCCAACGAGGTCGCCCACGACAAGACGCCACCCGCGTTCCTCCAGCTCCTGGAGGCCTTCAAGAACCCGTTCATCGCGGTACTCGTGGTGCTGGCCGCCATCAGCTCGGTGACCGACATCTACCTCCCGATCCGGGACGGACAGGACGCGGACTACACCGGCGTCTCGATCATCGTGACCATGGTCGCGCTCAGCGCCCTGCTGCGGTTCTGGCAGGAATACCGCTCGGGAAAGGCCGCCGAAACGCTCAAGGCGATGGTCCGGACCACCGCGACCGTCCGACGCCGAGCCAGCCCGGATGCCACCCCGGAACTCATGGAGATCCCGATGGCGCAGATCGTCACCGGTGACATCGTGCAACTGACGGCCGGCGACCTGGTCCCTGCCGACCTGCGCCTGATCGATTCTCGCGATCTGTTCGTCAGCCAGGCAGCACTGACCGGTGAGGCCCTGCCGGTGGAGAAGTACGACACCGCGGTCGCCGACGACGAGTCCGACCCGCTCGACCTGCCCGGCATCTGCTTCATGGGCACCAACGTGGTCAGTGGCACGGCCACGGCAGTCGTCGTATCGACCGGCGTACACACCTATTTCGGGTCGCTGGCCAAGGCGGTCGTGGGCTCCCGCGCGGAGACGGCCTTCGACCGGGGCGTCAACAGCGTGAGCTGGCTGCTGATCCGCTTCATGTCGGTGATGGTGCCGATCGTGTTGCTGATCAACGGTTTCACCAAAGGCGACTGGCCCTCGGCGTTCCTGTTCGCGCTCGCCGTCGCGGTAGGGCTCACCCCGGAAATGCTGCCGATGATCGTCTCGTCCAATCTCGCCAAGGGTGCCGTCGCATTGTCCCGTCGCAAGGTCGTGGTCAAGCGCCTCAACGCGATCCAGAACTTCGGCGCGATGGATGTGCTGTGCACCGACAAGACCGGCACGCTCACCCAGGACCGGATCATCCTCGAGCATCACGCGGACATCAGGGGCGATCGGGACGACAACGTGCTCACCCTGGCCTGGCTCAACAGCTTTCACCAGAGCGGCGTCAAGAATCTGATGGACCGTGCCGTCCTGCACTTCGCCGAAGACACACCCGAAGCGCTGGTCGCCGCGTCGGCATACCGCAAGGTCGACGAACTTCCGTTCGACTTCGAGCGACGCCGGCTGTCGGTTGTCGTGGCCGACGTCGACCGGAATCACCTGATGGTCTGCAAGGGGGCGGTCGAGGAGATGCTCGCCGTGTCGACCCAGGTGTGGGACGGCGCAGCGTGCCGGCCGCTCACCGCAGCCGACCGCGAGGCACTCGCCGAGACCGCGCGCGACTACAACCGCGACGGGTTCCGGGTGCTGCTGGTGGCCACCCGAGAGATCCCGCGCATCGAGCGCACGCACCGGTACCGCATCGAGGATGAGAAGGACCTCGTCGTTCGCGGCTTTCTCACCTTCCTCGATCCGCCGAAAGACACGGCCGCGCCTGCCATCACGGCGCTGGCCGAGCACGGCGTCACCGTGAAAGTTCTCACCGGTGACAACGAGATCGTCAGCGCCAAGATCTGCCACGAGGTGGGACTCGATCCCGGGCAGCCCATCCTCGGCTCCCAGATCGACACCCTCGACGACGACGCACTGCGACGAGTCGTCGACGACACAACCGTTTTCGCGAAACTGACGCCGCTACAGAAGTCCCGGGTGCTGCGGGCCCTTCAGGCCAACGGGCACACGGTCGGTTTCCTGGGCGACGGCATCAACGACGCACCCGCGCTGCGCGATGCGGATGTGGGCATCTCGGTCGACACCGGCACCGACATCGCCAAGGAATCGGCGGACATCATCCTGCTCGAGAAGAGCCTGATGGTGCTCGAAGAGGGTGTGGTCAAGGGCCGCGAGACCTTCGGCAACATCATCAAATACCTGAACATGACCGCCAGCTCGAACTTCGGCAATGTGTTCTCGGTGCTGGTGGCCAGCGCCTTCATCCCCTTCCTGCCGATGCTCGCGATCCACCTGCTGATCCAGAACCTGCTGTACGACATCTCCCAGCTGGCGTTGCCGTGGGACCGCATGGACAAGGAGTTTCTGCTCAAGCCGCGCAAGTGGGATGCCAGGAACATCGGCCGGTTCATGATCTGGATGGGACCGACGTCGTCGATCTTCGACATCACCACCTTCGCCGTGATGTGGTACGTCTTCGCGGCCAACTCGCCCGAGATGCAATCGCTGTTCCAGTCGGGCTGGTTCATCGAAAGCCTGCTCTCGCAGACCCTCGTCGTACACATGCTGCGCACCCGGAAGATCCCGTTCATCCAGAGCACCGCCACGTTGCCGGTGCTGCTGACGACCGGGGCGGTCTGCGTGCTCGGCATCCTGATCCCGTTCTCACCACTGGGGGCTGCCGTCGGATTGCAGCCCCTGCCGTGGGCGTACTTCGGATGGCTCGTCGCGACGTTGGTGGCCTACTGCGTGGTCGCACAGACCATGAAGACCATCTACATCCGCAAGTTCGGTCAGTGGTTCTGAGCACCTGAGATGCGACGATGGGCAGATGACCGAGGCAAGGACCTACCCACCCGGTGTCCCCTGCTGGGTGGACACCGACCAGCAGGATGTGGCTGCCGCCCAGGACTTTTACGGCCGGCTGTTCGGCTGGACGTTCGAGAACGTGCTGCCGGAGGAGGCCGAGGAGACCTACCTGATCGCCACCCTGGACGGTCACGATGTGGCGGCGATCGCGTCTGCACACACCGGGGACGAGATCACCTGGAACACCTATGTCGCGGTTGCCGATGCGGATACGACGGCCGAGGCGGTGACGGCCGCGGGCGGGACGGTGACGAGCGGGCCTGTCGACGCCGGACCCGGTGGGCGGCAGGCCGGCTGCGTCGATCCCCGTGGTGCGCACTTCAAGCTGTGGCAACCCCGCCGGCGCCTCGGTGCCCAGCTGGTCAATGTTCCCGGCGCCTGGAATTTCAGCAATCTGCAGACCACCGACCCGCAGGCCGCGGCGGCCTTCTACGCGCCATTGTTCAACTGGGAGTTCGACGTCGACGGCGCCGCGGCGATGATCCGCCGTCCGGGATATGGCGACCATCTGGCCGCAGGCGTCGACCCCGGGATCAAGGAACGTCACGCCACCGCGGGCACCCCGCCCGGATTCTCCGACGCGATCGCCTGGACGGGGCAGTTGTCCGACGAGGCACAGCCCGAGCACTGGCAGGTGGTATTCGCTGTGGCAAACCGCGATGATTCGGTCGCGCTGGCCGAAAAGCTCGGCGCCGCCGTGGTTTCCAGCGCCGACACCGAGTGGACGAACACCGCTGTGATCAAGGACCCGCAAGGCGCGCCGCTGGTCCTGAGCCAGTTCATCCCACCGACGGGCTGATCACCGAGCGGCGCCGGGTGCAGTAGGTCAACACAGCCGCGGCGATGACCACCTCGAGCAGAGCCAGCAGCGTCGCCGTCGTCATCATCGCCGAGGTCTGAGCGGGAGCCGTCACGCCATGGTGATGAACGGGCATCGGGGTGTGCAGGGCGATCATCGCCAGGCTCATCAAACCGATGGTGCACCAGACTGCCGGGGTGCCACTGCGCCACAGGTGAGCGGCGCAGTACAGACAACCCACGATCATCGCCGCCAGCACCGCAGCGGCCACCGGATTGACGGTCGCACCGAGCATCACCACGTGCAGCCCCGCCGAACTCACGGCCAGCAGGGCACACGTCCGACGCCCGAGAACACTGCAGGCGTGCGCGGCCGACATAGCTCCATCGTCGCAGCAATGGCAAGCCTGCGCTGCCCTAAACCGGTATGAGCAGCCAAAAGTCCGGTGCATACTCGTCTATCGCCGTAGCGTCTGCCCCATGACCCACTTCAAAGCCCGGCTGACCCGGTCGCCACTGGTGATGGGCACACTCCTTCTCGCCGTCGCGCTGATGGCCGCATGTTCGACCAACACGAACTCGACCGACGCGACGACAAACCCGGACAACGCCAAGGGCGAACCGGCGGCGGGCCGGGTCGTGGTGATCACCACCGGCGGAACCATCGCGACGAGCACCGACGCCAACGGCGTGCGCCGCCCGACCGTCAGCGGCGCCGATCTGGCGGCCGGCCTCGACGTCCAGGTCATGGATGTCATGAAGAAGGACAGTTCACAGCTCACCCCGGCAGACTGGGATGTGATCGGGGCGGCAGCCAAGAAAGCGCTGGCCGACGGCGCTTCCGGCGTGGTCATCACCCACGGCACCGACACCATGGAAGACACCGCAATGTGGCTGGACGTCACCTACAACGGGCCGGCCCCGATAGTGCTGACCGGGGCGCAGCGCAGCTCCGACGCCCCGGATGCTGACGGGCCGACCAACCTGAGGGACGCGCTGACCGTGGCGTCCAGCCCCGCCGCCCGCGACCAGGGCGTGATGATCATGTTCGCCGGCGACGTCTTTCAGGCGCTGGGGACCCACAAGGTGAACACGCAGGATCTCCACGCATTCGGCGGCACCCCGCCGATCGGGTCCGTGGCCGAGAACACCTTCACGCTGGACCACCCCGCGCAGCGGCCGTTCCTCGGTGAGGTGCCTGCGGTCAGTGCACCACGGGTCAACGTGGTCGCGGCCTACCCCGGCGACGGCCCAGGCCCCATCGACGCAGCCGTGGCCGCGGGAGCCCGCGGAATCGTCCTGGAGGCACTGGGATCCGGCAACGCCGGTGACGGTGTGGTGGACGCGGTACGCCGGCACGCGCCAGCCGGCGTGGCCTTCGGGATCTCCAGCCGCGTCCCGACCGGGGAGGTCATCGCCGAATACGGTCCCGGTGACGACATGGTGAAGGCCGGTGCGGTGATGGTCCCCCACCTGCGGCCGAGCCAGGCGCGGGTGCTGATGATGGCGGCGCTGGCCACCGGGCAGCCGCCGCGCGACGTGATCAGCCGCTGGGGCTGAACCACTCAGGACTGCTCGGGGCCCAGGCCGAGCAGTTTGACGCTCTCGTCCCGCATGTCGACCTTCCGGATCTTTCCGGTCACCGTCATCGGGAACTCGTCCACGACAACCACATAGCGCGGAATCTTGTAGTGAGCCAACTTGCCTGAGGCGAAGGCCCGCAACGCCTCGGCGTCCAGCGGCGCGCGGCCCGGTTTCATCCGGACCCAGGCGCAGACCTCCTCGCCGTACTTCGCGTCAGGCACGCCGATCACCTGGGCGTCGTCGATGTCGGGATGGGTGTAGAGGAACTCCTCGATCTCACGGGGATAGACGTTCTCCCCGCCGCGGATCACCATGTCCTTGATCCGGCCGACCACCGTGCAGTAGCCGTCCTCGCGCATCACCGCCAGGTCCCCGGTGTGCATCCAGCCGTCGGAGTCGATGGCCTCGGCGGTTTTCGCTTCGTCATATCCGCTCCTCGCGTGCGCGGCCTCATCCCAGTAGCCGAGCATGACCGAGTAACCGCGGGTGCAGAATTCACCGGGCTGCCCGCGCTCGACCGTCTCACCGGTATCCGGGTCGACGATCTTGACCTCGATGTGCGGATGGGCCCGCCCGATCGTCGCGGTACGCCGCTCCAGATCGTCGTCGACCAGCGTTTGACACGACACCGGCGACGTCTCGGTCATGCCGTAACAGATGGCCACCTCGGCCATGTGCATGTCGGCCACCACGCGCTTCATCACCTCGACCGGGCAGACCGAGCCCGCCATGATCCCGGTTCGCAGCGAGGACAGGTCGAAGTGGGCGAAGTCGGGATGCCCCAACATGGCGATGAACATCGTCGGCACCCCGTACAGCGCGGTGCACCCCTCGGATTCGACCGCGGCCAGCGTGATGCCGGGATCGAATCCCGGTGCGGGGATGACTATCGTCGCACCGTTGGTCAGTGCACCGAGATTGCCCATCACCATGCCGAAGCAGTGGTAGAACGGCACCGGGATACACACCCGGTCGCCGGGGCCGAAGTTGATCAGGCCGCCGACGAAGAACCCGTTGTTCAGGATGTTGCGGTGGCTGAGTGTCGCCCCCTTCGGGAATCCTGTTGTCCCCGATGTGTATTGGATGTTGATCGGGTCGGTGTTGGACAACTCGCCCATCCGCGCCCGCCATTGATCCTCGTCGGCCTGCTCGATGTGCAACCGGTCCCAGTCCAGGGTTCCGAGGAAGATGATGTCCGTGAGTGCCGGACACTCCGCCTGCACCTCGGCGACCATCGTCACGTAGTCCGACGACTTGAACGCTGTGGCCGACACCAGGGTCCGGATGCCGGATTGCTTGAGTACGTAGGCGAGTTCGTGGGTGCGGTACGCCGGGTTGATGTTGACCAGGATCGCGCCGATCTTGGCCGTCGCGAGCTGAAGCATCACCCACTCGGCACAGTTGGGCGCCCAGATCCCGACGCGATCACCCTTCTGCACGCCCAGGGCCATGAGACCACGTGCCACGGTGTCGACTTCGTCGTTCAGCGTGGCAAAAGTCCAGCGCCGTCCGGTGGCCACCTCGACCAGCGCGTCGGTGTCCGGCCCGGCCGCCACCATGCGCTCGAAGTTCGCCCCGATGGTCTCTTCGAGCACGGGTACATCGGTAGGGCCGGCGTCGTAGGACTTCATCCCAGTAAATCCTCGTATCGGTATTCAGTGGAAATAGGTTGGCCCGCTTCATGAGCCGCGTCCTCACGCCTGCGCAACTCGACGCGGCGGATCTTTCCCGAGATGGTCTTGGGGAGGTCGAAGAACTCCACCCGGCGCACCTTGAGGTAGGGGGCGAGATGGTCGCGGGCATAAGCCATGACCTCTTTCGCCGTGTCCGCGTTGGCTTCCCAGCCTTCTGCCAGCGCGACATACGCCTTGGGTACCGACAGGCGGGTGTCGTCGGGTTGCGGCACCACGGCGGCCTCGACCACAGCCGGATGCTCGATCAGCACACTTTCCAACTCGAACGGAGAGACCTTGTAATCGCTGGACTTGAACACGTCGTCGGTGCGGCCGATGTAGGTGATGTAGCCGTCCTCGTCACGGGCGGCGACATCGCCGGTGTGATAGTGACCACCCGCCATCACGGCCTCATTGCGTTGCGGGTCACCGAGATAGCCGGTCATCAGGTTGCGCGGATGCGCCGCCAGGTCCAGGCAGATCTCCCCCTCGTCGGCAGGCGTCCCGGTGATCGGATCCACCAGCACCACCGGAACCCCGGGCATCGGCCGGCCCATCGATCCCGGTTTCACCGGCTGGCCGGGGGTGTTGCCGACCAGCAGCGAGGTCCCGGTCTGGCCGAACCCGTCGCGAATCGTCAGCCCCCAGGCTTTTTCGACCTGGGCGATCACATC
This sequence comes from Mycobacterium sp. 48b, assembly GCF_048282725.1. Classification (NCBI taxonomy): domain Bacteria; kingdom Bacillati; phylum Actinomycetota; class Actinomycetes; order Mycobacteriales; family Mycobacteriaceae; genus Mycobacterium; species Mycobacterium sp. 48b. The sequence continues at coordinate 1,660,708 of NZ_JBLVUL010000001.1, read as the reverse complement.
GGGGTTCAGCGGCTCACCCGCACCCAGGATCTCCCGCAACCCCTCCGGCCTCGCTCCCAGGTCGGCCTGGATCAACATGCGCCACACCGTCGGCGGGGCGCAGAACGTGTTGACGTTCGCCCGCCGCAACTGGCCCATCAGCGCCGCCGCATCGAAGCGCGCGTAGTTGTAGACGAAGATCGTCGCCTCGGCGATCCACGGGGCGAAGAAACAGCTCCAGGCGTGTTTGGCCCAGCCGGGCGAGCTGATCGCCAGGTGCACGTCGCCGGGCTTGACGCCGATCCAGGCCATCGTGGTCAGATGGCCGACCGGATAGCTCACCTGGGAATGCTCGACCAGCTTGGGTTTGCTCGTGGTGCCGGACGTGAAGTAGATGAGCATCGGCTCGTCGACCGTCGTGCAGGCCTCGAACCGCCGCGGTTCCTCGGCGTATGCGTCGGCGTAGCGGTGCCAGCCGTCGGGAGCCCGTCCGACCGCGATGCGCACGTAGTCACCCGGCACCTCGGCGAACTTGACCGCATCGGAGGTGTTGACGACGACGAAGCGTGCGCCGCCGCGGGCGATGCGATCGGACAGGTCCGCCGGCCCCAGCGCCCCGGTGGTCGGCATGATGACCGCGCCCAGCTTGGCGATGGCCAGCATGGCCTCCCACAACTCGACCTGATTGCCGAGCATCAACAGGACCCGGTCGCCCTTGCTCACGCCGAGCCCCTGCAGCCAGGCCGCGACGCGGTCGGACCGCTGCGCCATCTCGGCAAAGGTCACCTGCTGTTCGGAGCCGTCCTCCTCGACGATCCACAGCGCTGTCCGGTCATTGCCCCTGGCGATGGCGTCGAACCAGTCGACCGCCCAGTTGAAGGTGCCGCTGATCTGCGGCCACGCGAACTCCTCGACCGCGCGGGCGTAGTCCGCGATGGTGGCGACCAGCTGGTCACGGGCACCGCGGTAGCGGTCCGTGTTGCTCGCGACGACATTCATGACAGTTATGCTCTACGTCACACTTGCCCGCCCGCTACCCCCGAAAGTGTGTACGCACGATGCGCCCCTGGTTGCTGCGGCCTCGCGACGCCGACGCGGTACGCGCCGAGCTGCGCCGCATGGCCACCGATACCGGGCTTCCGCTGGCCTTCGGCGGGCAGGTGCACGACGACACCCTGCTGCTGAGCGAGTTCTTCGGCACCCGCACCGGTGCCATGCGCGGGCTGGCGGTGCTGCCCCGCGCCGGGCTGGGCGGAGCCAGCGTCGCCTCCCGCCGTCCCATCTCGGTGCCCGATTACCGGCGCGCCTCGACCATCACCCACGACTACGACGAGCCGGTGCTGAGCGAGGGGATCCGCTCGATCCTGGCCGTGCCGGTGGTCGTCGACGGCAGAGCGCGCGCCGTGCTCTACGGAGCGCACCGCACCAGCGCACCGATCGGTGACCGCACCGCGGCTGCAATGGTGGCCTCGGCGCAGCGGTTGAGCGACGAGCTGCGGGTCCGCGACGAGGTGGACCGGCGCCTGCGGATGCGCGAGACCGCGCTGACCACTTTCACCGACCAACCGGCCGACACCGAACAGATCCGTGAAGTGCACGCCGACTTGCGCCGGCTGGCGGCCGATACGCCCGACCTGGCCGGGCCGTTGCGCGAGCTCGCGGACCGCCTGGCCGTCGCCCTGCGTGGCGACCCACCGGCCAGCGCCCCGCTGACTGCGCGGGAGGTCGACGTGCTGGCGCAGGTCGCCCTGGGCTGCACCAATGCCGAAGCCGCTCAGCGGCTTTCACTCAAGCCGGAGACCGTGAAGAGTTATCTGCGCAGCGCGGCGGCCAAACTCGGGGCCCGCAACCGGCACGAGGCGGTCTCCAAGGCCCGGCGGCTCCGCCAGATTCCCTGACCACTGGCGCATCGCCCGAAACAGTTGTGCTGAAGATTGCGGTCACCAGGTGGCCGCGATCTTCAGCGCAATACCAGCCCAGCGCGCCACCTCGCGCTGGGAGGATGGCCTACATGACCCCGAGCGACCAGTCGATCAACCCATTCCGCATCGCGATTCCCGACGCCGATCTCGACGACCTCAAGCAGCGACTGAACCGGACGCGATGGCCCGAGGCGGAGTGCGTGCAGGACTGGACCCAGGGCATCCCGCTGGACTACACCAAGGATCTGGCGGCCTACTGGGCCAACGAGTACGACTGGCGCGCCCGCGAGGCCGCACTGAACCGGTTCGACCACTTCACCACCGAAATCGACGGCCTCGACATCCATTTCATCCACCAGCGGTCCGGACGTGAAGATGCCTTCCCACTGCTGATCACCCACGGCTGGCCCGGATCGATCGTCGAGTTCCACAAGGTCATCGAGCCGCTGACCGAGGCCGGATTCGACGTGGTGTGTCCTTCGCTGCCGGGCTACGGGTTCTCCGGCAAGCCGAGGACGGCGGGCTGGGGAATCGAGAAGATCGCGCAGGCCTGGGAGGAGTTGATGACCCGCCTGGGTTACGAGCGCTACGGCGCGCAGGGCGGGGACTGGGGTGCGGCGGTGACGACACAGATCGGCCGCAACGTGGGTTCGTGCGTGGGCATCCACGTGAACATGCCGATCGCGCAGCCGCCGGCCGACGGTATCGGTGAGATGACCGAGGACCTGCAGAAGGCCCTGGCCCGGATCGACTACTACCGCAAGTGGGATTCGGGTTACATGAAGCAGCAGTCCACCCGGCCGCAGACCGTCGGATACGGCCTGGTGGACTCCCCCGCCGGTCAGCTCGCGTGGATCGTGGAGAAGTTCTGGTCATGGATGGACTGCGACGGAAATCCCGAGAACGTGGTGTCCAAAGACGAGATGCTCGACAACGTCATGCTCTACTGGCTCACCGCATCGGCGGCATCGTCGGCCCGGCTCTACTGGGAGAGCCACGACACGTGGGGCGGCGGCGAATACGTCAGCCTGCCCACGGGGATCGCATCGTTCCCGCTGGAGATCCTGCGCGCCCCGCGAAGCTGGTGCGAGACCGGCTACAACGTCACGCACTTCACCACGATGCCGCGCGGCGGGCATTTCGCGGCGTTCGAGCAGCCGGAGTTGTTCGTCGAGGATGTGAAGACCTTCTTCGACACGGTGCGGTGACGTACTAGCGTCTTGGACATGGACCCATTGGTGCGTTCCCGTGCTGTGCAGGCCGTGATCTGGGGTATGCCCGCCGTCAACTTCGAGCTGTTGCGGCAGGCCGCCGCCGGAGCCGGGGCGGGCGACAACCAGATGGTGTTCTGGTCGAAGCTGCTGGACTGGAAGAACCAGACGCTGACCCCCAACCCGGACACGCTGTACTTCTTCCCGTTCTACAACACCCAGGACGGCCCGGTGGTGCTGGAAATCCCGGCCGCAGAAGGCGGTTCGATCACCGGATCGGTGGACAACGGCTGGCAGGAAGCCCTCGAAGACGTCGGGCCGGCGGGAGTCGACAAGGGCGAGGGCGGCAGGTACCTGATCCTGCCGCCCGGGTTCGACGGCGAGGTTCCCGACGGGTACATCCCGCTGGCGTCGGCGACGTATACCGGGTTCGGCGCGCTGCGGTCCAACATCGCATCGAGCGACGACGCCGATGTCGCCGCGGCAGCCGAATACGGCACGCGCGTCAAGGTCTACCCGCTGTCCCGTCCGGAGGAACCGACGGTCTTCGCCGACGCCTCGGGTGCGTTGTACGACAGCACGATTCCGTACGACATCCGCTTCTTCGAACTGCTCGATCAGTTCGTCCAACGTGAGCCGTGGCTGCAGCGCGACCGGGTGATGATCTCGGTGCTCGCCTCGATCGGCATCGAACAGGGCAAGCTGTTCGAACCGAACGCCGAGTTGAAGTCAGCGCTCGAAGCCGCGGCCGCCGAGGCGCACGACTGGCTCGACACCAACTATCCGCGGTTCTTCACCCCGCCGTATTTCGAGGGCACCCACTGGGCCGTGCCTGCCTCGCCAGAGGTGGTGCAGGGCATGCAGAGCGGATTCGCCGACCCGGCCAGCTATCCCGTCGACGATCGCGGCCTGTTGTACTCGTTCATCTACTTCAGCGCCAAACATCTTGGGCAAGGGCAGTTCTATGTGATGACGATCGCCGACTGCGACGGTGCGGCCTTCGATGGCGCCGCCACTTACCGGCTGCGCGTGCCCGCCGACCCGCCCGTCTCGCTGTACTGGTCGGCGACCGTGTATGACCGCGCCACCCACGCGCTGATCCGGGACCTGCCGTACGCGAGCCGGTCCTCGCACCGTCCCGACCTGGAGACGAATCCCGACGGCTCCGTCGACGTCTACTTCGGCCCGTCGGCTCCAGATGGAAAGCAGTCCAACTGGATCCCGACAAACCCGGCCGGCCAGTTCGAGGTGTTGTTCCGGCTGTACGGACCGAAACAGCCACTGTTCGACAAAACCTGGGCTCTCCCGGATATCGAAAAGCTGTAGCAGGGACCATGAACCGCCTGCGCTGGCTGGGCGCCGCCGTCCTCGTCGTCGCGGTGGGCGCCGGCATGCTCTGGCTGTTGTGGCCGCAACAACGGCCCCCGATCGTCGCCGAAGCCACCGCGGGGCCCTACCTGGTGCGGCTGAAGGACGATCCGCCGAAGGTCGGGGTCAGCTCGCTGGTCGTCGAAATCCTCGGCAGCGCAGGCGAAACCCCGACCCCGGATTCGGTGCGCTTCGAACCACGCATGCCGCAGATGGGATTGGCCTCACCCGCCGTCGAGGCCGTGCCCGAAGGCCAGGACGACTATCGTGGCGACATAGACCTGTCCACGCCGGGGCAGTGGGACATCACCGTGCGCATCGGCTCGGGCCCGCAGAGCTATGACGCCGTCCTGCACGTCACCGCCAAGCGATAGGCACACTCAGGCCAGCGAATCCACCCAGGCCCGGTGCAACGCGGCGTAGGCACCGTCGGCCCGGCCGATGAGATCGGCCGGTGCGCCGTCCTCGATGATGCGGCCGTGTTCGAGCACCAGCACGCGGTCGGCGATCTGCACCGTGGAGAGCCGGTGCGCAATCACCAGCGCCGTACGGTCGGCCAGCACGGTCTCCAACGCACGCTGCACCATTCGCTCGCTCGGGATGTCCAGTGAGGACGTCGCCTCGTCCAGGATCAACACCGCCGGATCGGCCAGGAATGCGCGGGCGAACGCCACCAGCTGACGCTGTCCTGCCGAGAGCCGGCCACCGCGCTTGGCCACATCGGTGTCATACCCGTCGGGCAACGCCTCGATGAAGCGGTCCGCGCCGACCGCTGCGGCAGCCTCGCGGATCTGCGCGTCGGTGGCGTCAGGCCGCCCGAACCGGATGTTGTCGGCGACGGTGCCGGAGAACATGAAGTTCTCCTGGGTGACCATCACGACGTGGCGGCGCAGTTCGGACTGTGCCAGCTCGCACAGATCCACGCCGTCCAGCGTCACCGACCCGGCCGTGGGGTCGTAGAACCGGGCGATCAGCTTGGCGATGGTGGTCTTGCCCGCACCGGTGGTGCCCACCAGCGCCACGGTCTGACCGGCCGGCACCGTGAGCTCAAGTCCGGGCAACACCGGGCGGCCGGTGGTGTACTCGAACCGTACGTCGTGAAACGCGATGTCGCCCTTGGGGTCCGGCAACGGGACCGGAACCTCCGGATCGGCGATGGCGGGCTGCTGCGCCAGCACCCCAGCCAGCTTCTCCAGCGCCGAGGACGCCGACTGGAAGGTGTTGAAGAACTGCGAGATCTCCTGCATCGGCTCGAAGAACATCCGCAGGTACAGCAGGAACGCGGCCAGCGTGCCGATGGTCATCTCACCGTGCAGCACCCGGTAACCGCCGTAGAGCAGCACCACACCAGTGGTGAGGTTGCCGACCAACTTCACCCCGGGCATGAAGATGGCCAGCAGCTTGAACGTCTTCTCGTTGATCGCCCGGTACTCGTCGGCGACGTCGTCGAAGATCTCCTGGTTGCGCGGCTCGCGCCGGTAGGCCTGCACGGCCTTGATGCCGGTCATGGTCTCGACGAACTGCACGATCACCAGTGCCGCGCTCTCGCGCACCAGCCGGTAGGTCTTGCCCGACTCGTTGCGGAACCACCAGACCAGGGCAACCAGGATCGGGAACGCCGCCAGGCACATCAGGCCCAGCCGCCAGTCGAGAGCCACCAGCAGGACCGCTGTGCCGAACAACGTCAGCACCGCGGTGATCAGGCTGTCGAAGCCGGTTTCCAGCATGTCCTGGATGGCCTCGACGTCATTGGTGGACCGGCTGACCACCCGGCCCGACGTATACCGGTCGTGGAAAGCCACATCGAGCCGGCCGAAATGGCGGAACACCCGCCGGCGCAACTCCAGCAGAACCCGCTGCCCGACCCGGCCGGAGCGCCGCAGGAAGAACATGCGGCTGATCGCCTGCACGATCACGACCACGCACAGCGTGCCGACGATCAGCATCAGCTCGCGGGCCGGGCCGCCCTCGAGAATCGGCGGGATGCCGCGGTCGATGCCTCGCTGCACCAGGATCGGAACCGATAGCCGGGCAGCATTTTCCACCACGACCACCAGCGCCAGCACGGCGACCGTCCACCGGTAGGGGCGCAGCAGCGACCCGAGCAGCGCGCGGGCCTCACGGCGCCGGGGCAGGCTCTCGTCGATCGGGAGGGTGGAAGTACTGGCGGCGCGGGCGGTGTCTTCCTGCTCGTCCGGATTGTCCTCGTCGGTGACTCGGCCCCGCCACTGTGTGGTGGTCATCGGCGCTGCACCTCCGCTCCGAAACGTGGCGGCTCGCCCACCTCATCGATGACCGTGCGTTCATCGTGCCCGCGCTGGAGCCGGCCCAACTCCTCCTCGTCCTCCCAATCGCAACTGCGCTCGCAGGCGTCGTCGAGCTGGTCGTCGGCAGCCAGCAGGTAACGGTATTGCGGTACCTGCGTCAGCAATTCGGTGTGCGTACCAATATGGGTGATAGTGCCGTCCTGCAATAGCGCGACCTTGTCGGCCAACAGGACCGTCGACGCGCGATGCGCCACGATGATGCCGGTCACCCCGCGCAGGACCCGACCGAGGGCCTCCGTCACCACGGCCTCGGTATGCACGTCCAGGGCTGACAACGTGTCGTCGAGCACCAGGATCTTGGGCGCCGCCAGGATCGCGCGGGCCAGCGAAAGACGTTGGCGCTGCCCACCGGACAGGCTCATACCCTGCTCGCCGATCCGGGTGTCCAGACCGAATGGCAGGTCATAGACGAACTGCGCGGCCGCAATCTCGATCGCCTGCTCCATCTGTGCATCGGTGGCGTCCGCCCGGCCAAGCCGCAGATTCTCGGCCACCGACATCGAGAACAGCGTCGGATCCTCGAATGCCGTGGCCACCGCCTGCCGCAACGCAGGCAGGCTCAGCTCGCGGATATCGCGGCCGTCGATCAGGATCTGGCCTTCGGTGACGTCATAGAGCCGCGAGAACAGCGCGGCGAGAACCGATTTACCCGATCCGGTCGCACCGACCAGCGCCAGCGTCTGCCCCGGCTCCACCACCACGTTGACGTGGCGCAGGGCCCATTCGTCCTCGCCGTCGGGAAACCGGAAGCCGACATCGCGCAGCTCCAGCCGGCCGCCGCGGGGCGGCTGGGCCACCGGGCCGTCGACGATTTCGATCGGCGCATCGAAGATCTCGGCGATGCGGTTGGCCGCGGTGAACGACTCCTGCGTCATCGACAGCAGAAAACCCAGCGAGGCGATCGGCCACACCAGCGACAGCATCATCGTGATGAACGCGACCAGGGTGCCCATTGTGACGTGGCCGTGACCCGCCGCGTACGCACCGAACCCCAGCACCACGATCAGCGTGAGGTTGGGGATGACCTCAAGCAGAGTCCAGAACTTCGCCGACACACTCACCCTGGCGAACTGGGTCTCGTACAGCTGCGTGGCCTGCTCGTCGAACCGGTCGAAGACGTAGTCCTCCCGGCCGAAGGCCTTGACCACCCGCAGCCCGAGCGCAGCTTCCTCGACATGGGTTGCGACGTGCCCGGTCTGGTCCTGCGCCAGCCGCGACAACCGGGTGTACTCCCGCTCGAAATGCAGCACGGTCAGCGTGATCGGCACGATGGACACCAGCACCACCACACCCAGCGGCCAGTACATGGCCAGCAGGATCGATGTCACCACGACGATCTGCAGGGTGTTGAGGATCAGGAACACCAGTCCGAAGGACAGGAACCGGCGGATCGTGGACAGATCGTTCATCACCCGCGACAACAGCTGGCCGGACTGCCAGCGGCTGTGGAAGCTCATCGGCAGGATCTGCAGCCGCGCATACAGATCCTTGCGGATGTCGGCCTCGACCCCCATGGTGGCGCGGGCGACCATCCAGCGCCGGATGAACCACAGCACGGCCTCGGAGATCCCGACCGCCACCGCAGCCGAGCCCAGGACCCACAGCCCGTGCTGATCCTGGTGCCGCACCGGACCGTCGATCACGGCCTTGGTCATCAGCGGAATCGCCACCGTCGCGGCCAGGCTGACCACCGCGACCACGATCATGACGATCCAGCGGGCCCGGTACGGCAACAGATATGGCAACAGCCGCCGCAGATCTGAACTGGTCCGGATCCGCTCGGGAGGTGGGGCGATCGCGGGTTGACTCACTGGATCAATCTTCCCATCAGGGGCAAACGATTAACCTCACGCCGCCGGGACCTCCTCGGAGAACTGTGTGTCGTACAGCTCGGCGTACCGGCCACCGCGGGCGAGCAATTCGCGGTGGGTGCCGCGCTCGACGATGCGCCCGCCCTCGACGACCAGGATGAGATCGGCGGCGCGAACCGTGGACAGCCGGTGGGCGATGACGATCGAGGTGCGCCCGCCCAGCGCCTCGGCGAGGGCCTGCTGAACGGCGGCCTCCGAGGCCGAGTCCAGCGACGCCGTCGCCTCATCGAGCACCACCACCCGTGATCGTCCCAACAGCAGGCGCGCGATGGTCAACCGCTGCCGCTGTCCTCCCGACAGACGGTATCCCCGCTCACCGACAACCGTGTCCAAGCCGTCGGGCATGGCCGCGACCACGTCGTCGAGCCGCGCCCGGCGCAGTGCATCCCACAGCTCTTCCTCGGCGGCATCCGGTGACGCCAGCAGCAGGTTCGACCGGATCGACTCGTGGAACAGGTGCCCGTCCTGGGTCACCATGCCCACGGTGTCCTTGAGAGACGCGAACGTCACGTCGCGCACGTCGGCACCGTTGAGCGTGATCGAACCGGAGTCGACGTCGTAGAGCCGGGCCAGCAGCGACGCGATGGTCGACTTGCCCGCCCCCGACGACCCGACCAGCGCCACCATCTGCCCGGGCCGGGCCGTGAACGAAATGCCGTGCAGCACCTCTTCCCCGCCGCGGTCGTCCAGCGTCGCCACTTCTTCCAGCGAGGCCAGCGACACCTTGTCCGCCGAGGGGTAGGAGAACCGGACGTGGTCGAATTCGACCTCGACGGGACCATCCGGCACCGGCACGGCAGCGGGCTCCTCGGCGATCAGCGGCACCAGGTCCAGCACCTCGAAAACCCGCTCGAACGACACCAGGGCGCTGGCGATCTCGACCCGCGCGTTGGCCAGCGCGGTCAGTGGCGCGTACAGCCGGGTCAGCAGCAGCGCCAGCGACACCACCGCCCCGGCCTGCAACTGCCCGCCGATGGCCAGCACGCCGCCCAGCCCGTAGACCAATGCCAGGGCCAGCGCCGACATCAGCGTCAGCGAGTTCATGAACGTCGACTGCAGCATCGCCGTGCGTACCCCGATGTCACGCACCCGGTCGGCACGCATCGCGAACTCGTCGGACTCCCGCTGTGGGCTGCCGAACAGCTTGACCAGCGTGGCCCCCGGGGCCGAGAACCGTTCGGTCATCTGGGTGTTCATCGTGGCGTTGTGGGTGGCAGCCTCGCGGGACAGCCCGGCCATCCGGGTGCCGATGCGGCGGGCGGGCAACACGAACAACGGCAGCAGGGCCAGCGACAGCAGGGTGATCTGCCACGAGATGCTGAGCATCACCACCAGCGTCAGGGTCAGGGTCACCAGGTTGGCGACGATGCCCGAGAGGGTGTCGGAGAACGCCCGTTGCGCCCCGATCACGTCGTTGCCCAGGCGGCTCACCAACGCGCCGGTGCGGGTACGGGTGAAGAACGCCACCGGCATGCGTTGCACGTGGTCGAAAACCGCGGTGCGCAGGTCCAGGATCAGACCTTCACCGATGTTCGACGACAACCACCTGGTCACCAGGGCCACGGCGGCTTCGGCGACGGCGATCGCAGCGATGGTGCAGGCCAGCAGCACCACCGTCGACGCCGGACCGCCCTGCGTGATCGCGTCCACGACCCGGCCGGCGAGCACGGGTGTCGTCACCGTCAGCAGCGCAGTGACCACGCTGATCGCGACGAATCCGGCCAGCCTGCGATGGTGGCGCGCCGAAAACCGCCAGATCCGCGACAGCAACCGCCGGTCGGCCAGTGCGCGCAGGTCACCGTCACGCGCATGCGTCTGCCGGTACAGCGACTGCCTGGCCACTGTTTCCATACTCATGAGCATCACCGTAAAACCTGAACAATAATTGAGGTCAATAACATCCCAGGGGACTTCCCTGGGTGCCTACGCGATACACCGTTGTTCATCGGGCAAGATGGCGGTTATGGATAGCGCTGCCGGTGGCATGGCCTCGCCCCGGGTCCTCGTCGTGGACGACGACCCTGACGTGCTCGCGTCGCTGGAACGCGGGCTGCGGCTGTCCGGGTTCACCGTCTCGACGGCCGTGGACGGGGCCGAAGCGCTGCGCAGCGCCACCGAGACCCGTCCGGACGCGATCGTGCTCGACATCAACATGCCCGTGCTCGACGGCGTCAGCGTGGTGACCGCGCTGCGCGCGATGGACAACGACGTGCCGGTCTGCGTGCTCTCGGCACGCAGCAGCGTCGACGACCGCGTGGCCGGCCTGGAAGCCGGCGCCGACGACTACCTGGTCAAACCGTTCGTGCTGCAGGAGCTGGTGGCGCGGGTCAAGGCCCTGCTGCGCCGGCGCGGCGCCTCGGCCACCTTCTCATCCGAGACCATCCAGGTGGGTCCGCTCGAGGTCGACATCCCCGGCCGGCGCGCCCGGGTCAACGGGGTCGACGTGGACCTGACCAAACGCGAGTTCGACCTGCTGGCCGTGCTGGCCGAGCACAAGACCGCCGTGCTGTCGCGGGCACAGTTGCTGGAACTGGTCTGGGGCTACGACTTCGCCGCCGACACCAACGTGGTCGACGTGTTCATCGGGTACCTGCGCCGCAAACTCGAAGCCGGCGGCGCACCGCGGCTACTGCACACCGTCCGCGGGGTCGGCTTCGTCCTCAGAACGCAATAGGCCATGAGGCCGCTGACCCGGATCTTCCGCCGCACCCCCTCGCTGCGGACCCGGGTCGCGTTCGCCACCGCCATCGGCGCGGCGATCGTCGTCGTCATCGTCGGAACCATCGTCTGGGTCGGTATCACCAACGACCGCAAGGAACGGCTGGACCGCCGCCTCGACGAGGCGGCCGGGTTCGCCATCCCGTTCCTGCCGCGCGGGCTCGGCGAGATCCCCCGCTCCCCGAGCGATCAGGACGCCGTCATCACCGTGCGCCAGGCCGGAAACGTCTCGTCGAACTCGAACGTCATCCTGCCCGAGCTGCCCGACGGATACGCCGACACCTACATCGACGGTGAGCGCTGGCGGGTACGCACCGTGCAGATCCCCGCCCCCGGGCCCATGTGGGTGGCCGTCGGCGCGACCTATGACGCCACCATCGCCGACACCAACAACCTGCATCGGCGGGTGCTCATCATCTGTGTGTTCGCCGTCGGGGCGGCGACCGTGCTGGGCTGGGTGCTGGCCGCGTTCGCGGTCCGCCCGCTCAAACGGCTGGCCGAGCAGACCCGGCAGATCGAGGCCGGCGACGAGGCCCCCGACGTCGAGGTACGCGGCGCCAGCGAGGCCGTCGAGATCGCCGACGCCGTCAACGGCATGCTGCAACGCATCTGGAAAGAGCAGGACCGCACCAAGGCCGCGCTGACCTCGGCCCGCGACTTCGCCTCGGTGTCCGCCCACGAGTTACGCACCCCGCTCACCGCGATGCGCACCAACCTGGAAGTCCTGTCCACCCTCGACATGCCCGACGAGCAACGCAAGGAAGTGGTCAGCGATGTCATCCGCACCCAGTCGCGGATCGAGGCCACCCTCGGCGCCCTGGAGCGCCTCGCCCAAGGCGAACTGACGACCACCGACGACCACGTCACCGTCGACATCACCGAACTGCTCGACCGCGCGGCCCACGACGCCATGCGCGTCTACCCCGACCTCGAGGTCTCCCTGGCGCCGTCGCCGACCGTGATCATCATCGGGCTGCCGACCGGGCTGCGGCTGGCCGTGGACAACGCGATCGCCAACGCCGTGAAACACGGCGGCGCCACCCGGGTGCAGCTGTCGGCGGTGAGTTCACGAGAAGGCGTGGAGATCGCGGTCGACGACGACGGGGTCGGTGTGCCCGAGGAAGAACGCGAGATGGTGTTCGACCGCTTCTCCCGTGGGTCGACGGCGTCGCGGTCAGGCTCCGGCCTGGGACTTGCCCTCGTGGCCCAGCAGGCCGAGTTGCACGGCGGCACAGCGACGCTGGAATCGAGCCCGCTGGGCGGGGCCCGGCTGCTGTTACGACTGCCCGGCCCGCACTGACGCCCCAGACACAGATCGCCCGCCTCCGGCTGTGGAGGCGGGCGATCTGCGTTTGCTGTTACTTCTTCTCGCGCTGGGACTTGCCGCTGTCCCACCGGTTGAATCCGGCCTTCTCGGCGGATTCGACGTCGGCGAACCAGATCTCGGCGATGGTCACCGAGTATGACGGGCTCTCCGGCGAGTGATAGAGCATCGAATCCTCGTTGCCCTTGATGAGATACCCCGTCGGGGTGCCCGCACCCGACACGCGGACCGAGCCGGCACCGTACGGTGTCTCCTCGACGACCTTGACGTCGTCATCGGCAGCCTCATGGGCTCCCCCGCCGGAAGCGAACTTGGCCGCCCCCGCCGCGCCCGCGGCAGCCGCCCCCGCGGCCGCGGCCCCGGCGCTGGTGACCTTGGGCAGCTGCGTGGTGGGCTCGTCTCCCGAACCGACCCTGGGCAGCTTGGTCGTCGCGTCGTCGGCGACAGCCGTTGCGCCACCGGCGGTTCCGCCGGTCGCCGCGGCCTTGGCACCGGTGCCGCCTCCGGCAGCGGCGTCGGGACGGCGCCCGAGGGCGCCGTACACCGGCACCTCCCGCTTCACCCGGCGCAGGGTCAGTGCCAGCGTCAGTACCAGCCCGAGCACGAAGGCCAGGACCATCAACCACCAGTTCACATCGCTCATCGTCGTGCTCCAATCTCACGCGAGCCGGGCAGTTCGGCGAACGCCTCTTCCTCACTGGTGGGCTTGACGGTCACCACTGAGATCAGCCAGGCCACCAGCGACCCCACCACGAACGCGAGCAGATACCACAACCACTGGATTACGAAGTCCATGTCGAATCTCCCTAATTGACCGTGATCTCGACACGGCGGTTCTGCGCCTTGCCTTCGGGGGTGTCATTACTGGCGATTGGATTCGCCGAACCCGCGCCGGACGACGTCACGTGATCGGCCGCCAGACCCTGCGAAACCAGATAATCGGCAACAGCTTTGGCGCGGTTGCCGCTCAGCGGGATGTTGATCGCGTCATTGCCCGAGCTGTCGGTGTAGCCGGTGACGGCCACCTTCGCGCCTTCGCACGACTTGAGCTTGTCGGCCACCTGCGACAACAACTGCTGCGAGGAGGAGGCCACGACGAACCCGTCGGTGCTGAAGTTGATCGGGGTACGCAGCAGTGCACTCACATCGCCCTGCAGCGCCGCGCAGGGTCCGGGCGTGCCACCGGGAGCACCGGGCGCACCGGGCGCAGGAGGCGCAGGAGGCGCCGGCGCGGCAGCGACCTGAATGTTGTTGACGAGCTTGATGTTCGGCCACGCCGCCTTTGCGGCGGCCTCGACCGCGTCACGCACCTGCGCCGACGGCGCGGTACCGGTCAGTGTCAGCGTGTCACCCTCGACGCTGAAGTTGAAATCCGGAATACCCTCGGCCGCTGCGTCGAACACCTTGCCCAGGGCCGACACATCGGGAGTGCTCACTCCCGGACGCAGATTCAGGTTGTCGATCAGATTGACGTCCGCACCGAATTTTCCGCGCAGCCAATCCAACAGCGAAGTCTTGGCGGCCGCGTCGGGCAGATCACCGGTGAGGGTGAAGTCGTTGCCGTTCCGGGCGATGGACAACGGCGCGAACGAGAGATTCGGCAAATTGACGTTGGGCGCGTTCACATTGGGGGCATTCACGTCCGGAGCGGTCAATGTGGCCGTGGGATTCACGTCGGGAAGGGTGACGTCAGCGTTCTTGTTCGAGCGGTCGAGTCCGCCCCATCCGATCAGCCCCAGCAACAATGGAACTGCCGCCAGCGCCAACAACCAACCCATACCTGGTGGTCGTCGATATAACTTGGAGGCTGTTTGCCAGCCTGTGATTGTCCGAGATTCGTCCGAACCCGACATTTTGGGCACTCCCTGAAGTCGACGAACAGTTATCTACAGCAGCGAAACAGGTTGACGGTAGCAGCAAATGGAAATTGACGGTTAGGTTCGGCCAATACTTTCCGAACTCATGGAAACGTCAACGGGTGGCGAGCAGATCGATCACGAAGATCAGCGTCTTGCCCGAAAGCCGATGCCCCGAACCCGCCGGACCATAAGCCTGAGCGGGCGGAATGACCAGCTGACGCCGACCGCCGACCCGCATCCCGGGAATTCCGTCCTGCCAGCCCTGAATTAGGCCCCGCAATGGAAATTCAATGGATTCTCCGCGATTCCACGAGCTGTCGAACTCCTCACCGGAGTCGTATTCGACGCCCACGTAGTGCACCTCGACGGTGGCACCGGGCACTGCTTCGGGGCCGTCGCCGACCACCAGGTCGGTGATGACCAATTCAGAAGGGGCAGGTCCGTCCGGAAACTCGATGTCAGGTTTTGTACTCACCGGATCAACGGTAGTCCGGCAGACTGGTCGTGTGGCCAAAGATCAGGACATCCTCGCCGAAGTTCACCGGCTCGTTGCCGAAGAGCAGGAGCTCCGGACCAAACTGCAGCGACGGGAAATCGACGAATCCGAAGAGCAAAAACGACTGAGATCACTGGAAGTCGCCCTCGACCAGTGTTGGGACCTGTTGCGGCAGCGTCGTGCGCTGCGTGACACGGGACAGGATCCAGGCCTGGCCCAGAAACGCGGGGCCGACGAGGTCGAAGGCTATCGAGGCTGACCGACAGGACGTGACGTGACAGAAGAGGCGTTGGACGCCGTCATCATCGGCGGCGGGCACAACGGCTTGGTGGCCGCTGCCTACCTGGCCCGGGCGGGCCGCCGGGTTCAGGTGCTCGAACGCCTCGACCACGTAGGCGGCGCAGCGGTTTCGGCACACGCCTTCGACGGTGTGGATGCCCGCCTGTCGCGGTACTCCTACCTGGTAAGCCTGCTGCCCCAACGCATCATCGACGACCTGGGAGCCCGAATCCGGCTGTCGCGGCGCCGAATCTCGTCCTACACGCCGGATCCGGCCACCGGCGGCGCGACCGGGCTGCTCGTCGGCCCGCAGCCGACATTCGATGCGATCGGCGCAGGCACCGACGCGGCCGGGTTCGGAGACTTCTACCGCCGCTGCGGTCTGATCACTTCCCGGATCTGGCCGACGCTGCTGCAACCGCTGCGCAGCCGGGCCGAGATGCGCCGCGACGTCCTCGGCGGACAGGGCACCGAAGCCGCCGCGGCCTGGGAGGCAATGATCGAACGGCCGATCGGCGAGGCGATCACCACCGCGGTGTCGCACGATCTGGTGCGCGGCGTGATGGCCACCGACGCCCTGATCGGCACGTTCGCTGCCGTCGACGATCCGTCGCTGATCCAGAACGTCTGCTTTCTCTACCATCTCATCGGCGGCGGCACCGGCGACTGGGACGTGCCGGTCGGTGGGATGGGTGCGGTGAGCGGCGCCCTGGCCGCCGCCGCAGCCGGATTCGGTGCCGAAATCATCACCGGTGCCGACGTTTACGCGGTCGATCCCGATGGGGAGGTGCGCTATCGGAAGGGCGGATCCGCGCGGCGGGTAGCCGCCGAGCGGGTGCTGGCCAATGTCACCCCGGCAGTGCTCGCCGGCCTGCTCGGCGAACCGGCCCCCGAGACCGCTCCCGGCTCGCAGGTGAAGGTCAACCTGATGTTGCGCCGACTGCCCCGGCTTCGCGACGAACATGTCACGCCGGAGCAGGCATTCGGCGGCACGTTCCACATCAACGAGACCTTCAGCCAGCTGGCCGGCGCCTACGACACCGCAGCCGCCGGGCGTGTCCCCGATCCGCTCCCCTGCGAAATCTATTGTCACTCCTTGACCGATCCCAGCATTCTCTCCGAGGACCTGCGCGCCTCGGGGGCACAGACGCTGACCGTCTTCGGTCTGCACACCCCGCACTCACTGGCCGCGGGCGATCCGGACCGGACGCGCGACCGGCTCACGTCGGCGGTACTGAACTCGCTCAATTCGGTTCTGGCCGAACCTATTCAGGATGTGCTCATGGAGGACGACGCCGGCCGGCTGTGTATCGAGTCCAAGACCACCGCCGATCTGGAACAGGCCCTCGGCATGACCGCGGGCAACATCTTCCACGGCGCGCTGCGGTGGCCGTTCGCCGAGGACGACACCGCACTGGAGACACCGGCCCAGCGTTGGGGTGTGGCCACCGCGCATGACCGGATCCTGTTGTGCGGCTCGGGTTCGGTGCGCGGCGGTGCCGTCTCCGGCATCGGTGGGCACAACGCCGCGATGGCGGTGCTCGAGACCTGAGGCGACGATCTCAGTCCGTGTCGATGAGGCCGGCCAGCCCGTCCAGCACCCGAGCCAGCCCGAACTCATAGGCGTGCGCGGCGCTGTAGGCGGCGTCGTACGCCTGACCGGCCGTCGTCCCCACCCGCGAGGCCAACGGATACCTGTCGCCGTCCATGACACGTTCCAGCAGTGGGCCGACGCGTTCCCACCACTGCCCGTCACTCTGGCCGCTGTCTGCTGCGGCCCGCCGTGAATCGATGGCGATCCGGGCGACGGAGTTCACGAATCCCAGTACGTACGTCAGCGCCGAATCCATGTCGAGGTCACTCAGCCCGAGTGAATCGAACGCGCTGAGCTCGTGTTCATACTTGGCCATCATGCCCGGGCCCAGCGGCGGTCGGGTCGTGGGCAGGTAGGTGACCCAAGGGTGTCTCTCGAACATCGCGAGGTTGTCCTCAGCGATGATGGAAACCTTTTCCCGCCAAGGCTTTCCGGCAAGGTCGCGGCGCGGCATCCGGCGATAGACGGTGTCGACCATCAAGTCCAGCAGTTCAGCCTTGCCCGGCACGTAGGTGTAGGTGGCCATCGGCGTGACGCCCAGTCGCACGGCGACCGCCCGCATCGTGAGCGCGTCGAGGCCGTCCGCATCGGCGATCTGGATGGCGGCGTCGATCACCGCGTCCACCGTCGTGCGTTGTTTCGGGCCACGGGCGCGGGCACCCTGGCCGGGCTCACGCCAGAACAGTTCGAGCGTGCGTACCGGATCGCCGGCACTGCTGCGGTCCCCACCTGCACGTTCTCGCACGTCGGCATCCTCTCTGTACTATGTACAGTGTACTACGTACAGAATAATGCCGATGCCAAGGAGCACGATGGTGACCATGCCGCAGGCCTGCGAATTCACCCCCACCGCCGCTGACGTCGAGTCGGTGCTGGCCTGGTTCGCCCACTACGACGCACTGGCGGTGAACAAGGACGTCGAGGGCATGGCGGATCAGGCGATGTTTCCGCTCAACGAGGTGACCGACGGGAGCGCCGAGTCCGTCGAGCGGGCCGGTTTCGTCGCGCAGATGGCCGAACAGTTGGGCCAAAGCACCGATTTCACCATGGAGTCGACACGCACGCCGCATTTCATCAACGAGAACCTGGTGTTCGTCATCACCGACGCGACGTTCACCGCCGACGGGTTCAGCCAGCAGGTCCGCTACGGCGACCTGCTGGTCAAGTGCGACGGCGACTGGAGGTTCCAGACCATGGTCCAGGGCGGGTGGGGCGAGGGCTGATCCCCCGGTCGGCGCAGCTAGGGCGCGGTGATCTTGCCCAGGATCGCCCGCAAGGTTTCGAGGTCCCCGGCGTCGAGCGCTGCGAGCGCTTCCGGCGCCGGGTCCTCGACCTGTTCGATAAGCGCCAGCAGTGCCCGCCCGGCGTCGGTGAGCGATACCAGCTTGCTACGACGGTTGGCCGGGTCGATCGCACGCACCACCAACCCCCGCTCCTCAAGATCGTTGACCGCGACCGTGGCGGCCGGGGCATCGACCGTGGCCGCATAGGCCAGTTGCTTGACCGTCAGCGGTTCGCGCGCCAGCCGTTTCAGGATGCGGATACGGCTGAACGGCAGACCCGTCCGGTCGATCACCGCGCGCCGCCAGCCGTCGCGGTGATCGAACACCAAGGCGGTCAGGGCACGCCACACCTCGTCTGCCAACGCGGACTGCCGATCACCGGACATGGGTCACCTCCGGTACGTGGTGCTGACCGATCAGCGGGACCAGCTTCTGCGCGGAGCGCAGAGCCCACGGCGTGGTCGAGATCACGCCGAGGGCGAAGATCACCAAACCCAGTGCGGCACAGACGAACCACAGTGGACGAGCGGCGGCGGCGAAATCCACACCGGTCCCGGCCAGCGCCGCACCTGCGACCGAACCGCACAGGGCGACGCCCACACTCACGCCGACCTGGCGACTGGTGGAGGCCACCGCAGAAGCCGCACCGGCCCGATCCAGCGGCATCCCGCTGACCGCCGTGGTGGTGATCGGTGCGTTGACCATCGAGAAGCCGATGCCGAACACCGCGAACATGACCAGCAGCTGCCACACCGGGGTGTCGCCCGTCAGCCGGGTCAGCAGAACGGTGGCGACGGTGATCGTCGCACCCGACACCAGCAGCGAGGGCCGGCTGCCGTACCGGCCGACCAGCCGGCCCGACAGCGGCGAGAAGACCAGCGCACCCACCGCGACCGGCAGGTAGATCAAGCCGGTGTGCATCGCGGAGTAACCACGTTCGGTCTGCAGGTAGAGCGACATCATGAACAGGAACGCGCCGTACGCGGCGAACGCACAGACCGCGATCAGGGTGGCCGAGGCGAACGGCACGCTGCGGAAGAAGCGCAGATCGATGAAAGGGTCCCTGCGGCGCGATTCGTAGCGCAGGAACGCCACCAGGGCCATGAGAGCGATGGCTGCAACGGCGAGGGTGCGCGGATCGGTCCAGCCGAATCCCGGACCCTCGATGAGCACGAAGACGACGCCGAACAGGAATGCCACGCCCAGCGCCTGGCCGACAGGATCGAGATCCCGCATGGTCGCCGACCTGGACTCGGGCACGAAGATCGCGGTGAGCACCACGGCAAGCGCGCAGATCGGCAGGTTGATCCAGAACACCGCACGCCAGTCCACGTACTGGATCAGCGCCCCGCCCACGATCGGGCCCAGCGCCATCGAGATGCCGACCACCCCGCCCCAGACACCGATCGCGCGGGCCCGCTCCACCCGACCGGTGAACACCTGGGTGATGATCGACATGGCCACCGGGTTGAGCATGGAACCGCCGATGGCCTGCAGGAAGCGGGCCGCGATGAGGGTTTCGATGTTGGGTGCCAGGCTGCACAGCAGCGAGGCCACCGCGAAGATCGTCAGCCCCAACTGGAATGTCCGCCTGCGACCGAACCGGTCACCGGTGGCGCCGGCCAGCAACAGCAGCGAGGCCAGCACCAGCGTGTAGACGTCGACGATCCACTGCAACTGCGACGGTGACGCGCCCAGATCGTCGCGGATGCTGGGGATCGCGACGTTGACGATGGTGGCGTCCATCGACACGATCAGCAGGCTCAGGCAGCACGAGACGAGGATGATCGCCTTGCGCCGTGCGCTGAGCGAGCCGATAGTTGTATTCACACAACTATTGTGAAACTACAACTATGGTTCTGGCAAGTCCGGCTGGGCAGGGACCTCCCCGCGATCGCGCCCTGACGGTGATGAACGGCGTTGTCCGCCACGAGAAATGGTGCTGGACATCAAGGAGACAATCGACCCTGTGAACGAACGGAACTCCCTCGTGGCCGCCGCAGTGGCCGCCGCGGGTATCGAGCCGGCCATCAAAATCCTCGACGCCGACGCCAAGACGGCCGCCGCAGCAGCCGAACAACTGGGCTGCGAGGTCGGGGCGATCGCCAACAGCCTGGTGTTCGAATGCGACGGCGAGCCGCTGCTGGTGATGGCCAGCGGTGCGGCCCGGGTCGACACCGGCGTCGTCGCCGACCATCTCGGGGCCTCCGTCATCCGCAAGGCCGATCCCGGGCTCGTGCGCAGCGCGACCGGACAGGTCATCGGCGGGGTTGCGCCCACCGGCCATCCGGCACCGCTGCGCACCGTCGTCGACCGGACACTGGCGACCTACCCGGTGATCTGGACGGCCGCGGGCACCGCGGACTCGGTCATGCCGCTGACCTACGCGCAGCTACTGGCACTCACCGGTGGTGTCCCGTTGGCGGTGCGCTGATTCCGGGCTGTCGACAGCTCGAATGTCTCGTTCCATCATGGGGTCTCGGACGGACACGGACACAGACAGGTCAGGAATTCGAATGACGTGGACATTGAGCAGATCGGCAGAGCTGAACGACGGAACCGTGCGGTGGGAAACCTTCGGTGGCGGAAAGCCGATCGTCCTCGTCCACGGCACGCCCTATTCGTCATACCTGTGGCGCGACGTCGCAATGGCGCTGGCCCGCCACGGCCGACAGGTCTTCGTCTTCGACCATCTCGGCTATGGCCAGTCAGACAAACACGACGGCCAAGACCTCACCCTCGCGGCGCAGGGGCGCAACTTCGCCGAGCTGCTACGTCAGTGGAACCTGCAGCGCCCCAGCGTGGTTGCATGTGACATCGGCGGCGCGATCGTGCTCCGGGCACTGCTGCTCGAACACGCCGCATTCTCGGATCTGACCCTGTTCGACGCCGTCACAGGGGGGACCTGGGAGCACGGCCTGTTCGCGCTGATCCGCGAACACCACAACGTCTTCGAGCAGCTTCCGCCGTATGCGCATGAAGCGCTGGTGACCGCACACCTACGCAACGGCACCCACCAGGGCTACCGCCCGGGCGTACTCGAAACGTATCTGGCACCATGGCTCGGACCCGACGGGCAGGCCGCGTTCTACCGGCAATACCGACAGCTCAGCCAAGACGACACCGCCGAATACGAGCATCTGCTCGGCACGATCGACATCCCCGTGACGCTGCTGTGGGGCCGTGACGATCAGATCATGCCCGCACCGCACGGGACGTGGATCGAGCAACGAGTCGCCAACTCGGGACTCACCTGGATCGACGACGCGGGTCACCTGCTGCCGGAGGACGCACCGGCGCAACTGATCGAGCGATTGACCCGGCCTCACTAGCGCAGGGCCGGCCGATACGAAAGCCCGGGAGCACAGGCCCCCGGGCTTTCGTATCGGCGTCAGCGCTTGTCGATGTCAGCGCTTGTTGATGTCCAGGTAATTGCGCTCGGTGTAGCCGGTGTAGATCTGGCGCGGGCGGCCGATCTTGTTGGGCTCCGAGTGCATCTCCCGCCAGTGCGCGATCCAGCCGGGCAGCCGGCCCAGCGCGAACAGCACGGTGAACATGCGGGTCGGGAAGCCCATCGCCCGGTAGATCACGCCGGTGTAGTAGTCGACGTTCGGGTAGAGCTTGCGCTCGACGAAGAAGTCGTCCGTCAACGCGATCTCTTCGAGCTGCTTGGCGATGTCGAGCAACTCGTCGTCGCCGCCCAGCTTGCCCAGGATCTTGTCGGCCTGCTCCTTGACGATGCGGGCGCGCGGATCGTAGTTCTTGTAGACCCGGTGACCGAAGCCCATCAGCTTCACGCCGTCTTCGCGGTTCTTGACCTTCTTGACGAAGGTCTGCACATCGTCGTCGCCGGTGCGGATCTTCTCCAGCATCTCCAGCACGGCCTGGTTGGCACCGCCGTGCAGCGGGCCCCACAGCGCGTTGATGCCGCCCGAGATCGAGGTGAACAGGTTGGCCTGCGACGAGCCCACCAACCGCACCGTCGAGGTCGAACAGTTCTGCTCGTGATCGGCATGCAGGATCAACAGCATGTCCAGCGCGCGGACGATCTCGGGATCCACCTCGTACGGCTCGGCCGGGAAGCCGAACGTCATCCGCAGGAAGTTCTCCACCAGCGTCAACGAGTTGTCCGGATACAGGAACGGCTGCCCCTCGGACTTCTTGTAGGCGTACGCCGCGATCGTCGGCAGCTTGGCCAGCAACCGGATGGTCGACAGCTCGACCTGCTTGTTGTCCAGCGGATCCAGCGAATCCTGGTAGTAGGCGCTCAGCGCGTTGACCGCACTCGACAGCACCGGCATCGGATGCGCGTTGCGCGGGAAGCCGTCGAAGAAGCGCTTGAGATCCTCGTGCAGCAGCGTGTGCCGCTGGATCTGGGTGGTGAACGCCTCCAACTGCTCGGCCGTCGGCAGCTCACCGTAAATCAGCAGGTAGCTGACCTCGATGAACGTCGAATTCTCGGCCAGCTGCTCGATCGGGATACCCCGGTAACGCAGGATCCCGGCATCACCGTCGATGTAGGTGATGGCGGACTTGGTGGAAGCGGTGTTGACGAACCCACCATCAAATGTGGTGTAGCCGGTCTTGGCCAGCAACGGACCAAGCGCGATGCCGTCACTGCCCTCGGTGGCATGGACGATATCGAGATCAATCTCGCCACCGGGGTACTTGAGAGTGGCAAGCTCCTGCCCACTCGACGGGTTTTCGGCCACGGGAATCCCTTCATCGTCCTGGGAACCGACAACTGCTCTACAAAAGGTAGTCGCAATCGATCAGCGCTGCCCGCGGGGGGTTACCAACGGGTCACTGCGAAGGGCTGAGCGCTTGGTCAGGGACCTGCTGAACGCCCGCTACAACAGCCAGGAAATCGGCGTACGTCGCCTTGATCTTGTCGACGATGTCATCGACGGTCACGCTGTCCCAATTTGCGCGAGATCCCAGCTCAGCGATGCCGGTCATGATGATCGAACCCCAGACGACGGCCGTCAGCTTGAGCCGGCGATCGTCGCCGGGCACCCCCATCCGCTTGGCCAGCACCACGTTGACCGCGTCCGCCCGGAACTCCGAGGCCGACTGCATGAGCGCCGGTGACGAGGTGATGATGCGCGCCGAAGCCAACAGCCGCTCAGAGGTCAGCTGGGTCGGCGACGCCGTCTTCGTGTTGAGGAACGCCTGCACGTGCGCCCGGTACAGCGCCTCGATATCCCCGATTCCGGCCGGTTGCGCGGCGAGCTCGAGCGCGACCATCGCGATCACCTCGTCGACGAACGCCAGGACGACGGCGTCCTTGGTCGCGAAGTAGCGGCTGAACGTGCGCGGGGACACATCGGCGACCGCGGCGATCTGCTCGACCGTGGTCTGCTCGAATCCCTGCCGGTCGCACAGATCGATGGCAGCCTCGATCAACATCGCGCGGGTCCGTTGTTTTTTACGCTCACGCAAACCCGTCTCGGCCTGCCGCACAACATCACCCACGAGTTCGGATGCTATCGCCCAAAGGACTGCTTTCCGGTCCTTTTCGGCAACTAAGTGGCGGAGAGTGCCATTCGCCGGTGGTCATACTTTGTCCGGCTCGGACTGTTCCTGCGGCGCGCTCGTGCTCACCCGATAGCGCACGAACGCCGGCACTGCGAGCGCCGCGATCACCACGCCGACGACCACCAATGCACCGCCACCGGCAGCGGCGACCGTCGTGCCCACCGCCGCCGCCGCCGCGCCGTGCAACGTGTCGGCCAGCCGCGGTCCGCCCGCCACCACGACCGTGAACACGCCCTGCAGGCGGCCGCGCAGCTCATCTGAGGCCGCCTGTTGCAGGATGGTCGACCGGAACGCGGCCGACACCATATCGGCGGCACCACCAATCGCCAAGAACGCCAAGGCAATCCACAACGCCAAACCAGCGGAACCGCCCGCCGACCCACCTGCGATACCGAACCCGACCATCGCCACGCCCCACACCACGATCGCGAGCACCACGGCCAGGCCCTGTCTGCGGATCCTCGGCAGCCAGCCCGAGAACACGCCACCGGCCACCGCACCCGCCGACATCGCCGCCGCCAGCAGCGCCATCGCCGTGCCACCCGACACCGGGCCGCCGAAACTCTCGTGCGCCATCTGGGGGAACAACGCGCGCGGCATCCCGAAGATCATCGCCACCAGGTCGACGACGAACGACATCAGCACCACGCGGTTGCCGGCCAGGTAGCGGAAGCCGTCGAGCACGGCCGTCAGGCCCCACCGCGACGCGCCTTCCTCTGTGCTCGCCGGCGGCATCGGCGCCAGCCGGAAGGTTGCCCAGATCGGAGCCAGACACGTCACGGCATCGATCAGATAGAGCGTGGACAGGTCCACCCAGTTGAGCAGGAATCCGGCCATCAGCGGGCCGACGATCGCCCCGAACTGCATGATCGTCATGTTCAGCGAGTTCGCCGCAGGTAACTGCTCCCCCGGCAGCATCCGCGGAATGGCCGCCGAACGCGTGGGGCTGTTGATCGCATAGAACGCCTGCTGCACACCCAGCAGACACAGCACCACCCACACGTTGTTCAGGGCCAGCGCGGCCTGCAGCCACAGCAGCACCGAGGCGCCGGCCAGACCGATAGACGCGATGATCAGCAGCAGCCTGCGGTCCATCGCGTCGGCCCAGGCACCGCCCCACAGCCCGAAGACCACCAGCGGTACGAGCGCGAACAGGCCGGACAAACCCACGTACGCCGAGTTCTCGGTGAGCACGTAAAGCTGCACCGGCACCGCGAAAATGGTGAGGTTCGCACCGATGACGGTCGGGATCCCGGCCAGCCACAGCCGCCGGAAATCCGGTGTGCGCAGCGGTGTGGTGTCGGCGAAGAACCTACGCACGACGGCGGGCGAACGAAGCGACGGGGGATGTCACGGCTGTAGGCGTTCGGCTTGCGCATCCCCTGATGCCGGCCCGCCGGCGAAGATCACGCGAATTCGGTTGTGTACCCGGTTCTCCCGGCCCTGCCAGAACTCCACGCTCTGCGGGGCGATCAGGTAGCCACCCCAGTTCGGCGGCACCGGAACGTCTTCGAGGTCCGCGAACCGCTCGGTCACCTCGGCGAGCTGGGCCATCAGTGCCTGACGCGACGCGATCGGGCCGGACTGCTGCGATGCCCAGGCTCCGAGCTGTGATCCTCGGGGGCGCTTGGACCAGTACTCCTCGGTGTCCTCACGGCTCACCTTGGTCACCGGACCGCGCACGTGTACCTGGCGTCCCAACTGATACCAGGGGAACGTCGCCGACGCGTAGGGATTCGTGGCCAGCTGTGTGCCCTTGGCCGAGTCATAGTTGGTGAAGAACGTGATGCCCGTCTCGTCCATGCTCTTGCACAACACCGTTCGGGTGACGGGTCTTCCCTCGTCGTCGGTGGTGCCCACCACCATGGCGTTGGGCTCGGCCACCCCGGCGCGGTAGGCGTCGGCCAGCCAGGTCCGCAGCAGCGTCAACCAGCCGATCGCCGGGTCCTCGCCGAGCCAGTCGACGTCAAGGTCGCCGCAGCCGTCCTTCTCGACGTAGTCCACGCGCATGGCAGCCAGGTCGTGGTCTTCGCGTTCGGGGGTCTGTCCGGAGGATCTTGCCACCGCGGTAACGCTACGCCTGAGCTTGGTGCAAGAATCTGGCCATGCCAGCTGTACCGGAGGACTTCGTTGCCGGCCTCGAAGGCGTCGTCGCCTTCACCACCGAGATCGCCGAGCCGGACAAGGACGGCGGCGCACTGCGCTACCGCGGCGTGGACATCGAAGAACTGGTGAGCCGCAGGGTCACCTTCGGAGATGTCTGGGGCCTGCTGGTCGACGGCAGCTTCGGCACGGGCCTGCCGCCGGCCGAGCCGTTCCCGCTGCCCATCCACAGCGGCGACGTGCGGGTGGACGTCCAGGCCGGCCTGGCCATGCTGGCACCGATCTGGGGCTATGCCCCGCTGCTGGACATCGACGACGCCACCGCCCGGGACCAGTTGGCCCGGGCCTCGGTGATGGCGCTCTCCTATGTCGCCCAGTCCGCCCGCGGCATCTACCAGCCCGCGGTGCCTCAGCGCACGATCGACGAATGCGACACGGTCACAGCGCGTTTCATGACGCGCTGGCAGGGCGATCCGGACCCGAGGCACGTCGAGGCGATTGACGCCTACTGGGTCACCGCCGCCGAGCACGGGATGAACGCGTCGACGTTCACCGCCCGGGTGATCGCCTCCACCGGCGCGGACGTCGCAGCGTCGCTGTCTGGTGCGGTGGGCGCGATGAGCGGACCGCTGCACGGCGGGGCCCCGGCCCGGGTGCTCCCGATGATCGAAGAAGTCGAGAAGACCGGTGACGCACGCGCGGTGGTCAAGGCCATCCTGGATCGCGGCGACAAGCTGATGGGCTTCGGACACCGCGTGTACCGCGCGGAAGATCCTCGGGCGCGGGTACTGCGGGCCACCGCCAAACGCCTTGAGGCGCCCCGCTACGAGGTGGCCGCCGCACTGGAGCAGGCCGCACTGGCCGAGCTTCGTGAGCGCCGCCCGGACCGGGCCATCGAGACCAACGTGGAGTTCTGGGCCGCGGTGATCCTGGACTTCGCCCAGGTGCCCGCCTCGATGATGCCCGCGATGTTCACCTGCGGGCGGACCGCCGGATGGTGTGCGCACATCCTCGAACAGAAACGGCTCGGTAAGCTCGTGCGCCCGGCCGCCATCTATGTCGGCCCCGAACCGCGCAGCGTGGAGTCGGTCGCCGGATGGGACAAGATCGCCAACGCATGACCGCCGGCCGCGACGTATTCGCCTCTGCAGCACACGCTTTCGCCCGACTGGTGCAGGTGCTGCCGGCGGACTCGTTCGACGGGCCCGGCCTGGGCGAGTGGGATCTACGCGCCCTGGTGGGCCACACCTCGCGCTCGCTGATCACCGTCAGCACGTATCTGCAGGCCCCTGCATCGACGGCCGATCTGACCGGTCCGGTGGAGTACTACGCGGCCATGCGGGGGTTCATGTCCGACGCCGGCGCCGAGGCGATCATCGAGCGCGGCAGACAGGCCGGGCGCGATCTGGGCTCCGATCCGGCCGCCGCGGTGGACGCGCTGGCGAGCCGGGCTCTGGACGACATCGACGATGCGGGCGATCCGCTGATCACCGTCATCGGGGGGTTCGGCATCCGGTTGAGCCACTACCTGCCCACCCGCGTCTTCGAGCTCGCCGTCCACAGCCTCGATATCGCCAGGGCCACAGGCCTTTCGGCAGACCTGCCGGCTGAAGTACTCGAGGCGGCCGGGGTGCTCGCGACGCAGATCGCGGTGGAGCTGGGCGAGGGCGAGGCCGTGTTGATGGCGCTGACCGGACGGGCCGAGCTGCCGCGGACGTTCTCCGTCACCTGACTTCGTGCGCTTGGGCCACCGGCCGCCGAAACTACGGCTTCTGACGAGTTCAGGGCCATTTTCGTCACAAAGCGTACTTTCGCGGTTCGTGCGCCTGTCAGACCCCGGTGGTTGCATGGGACGTGTCCGGCGATGAGATCCGCCCGCCGCGTGGGTCTGCATTGAGTCCGCTCACTGATCAGGAGAAGAACATGGCGATCGAAGTTACCCCCGCAGTCATCCCCCATCTGGTTGTCGACGACGCCGCCGCGGCAATCGATTTCTACGTCAAGGCATTCGGCGCCACCGAATTGGGCCGGGTGCCGGGGCCGGACGGCAAGCTGATTCATGCCGCGCTCACCATCAACGGCTCCACGGTGATGCTCAACGACGACTTCCCCGACTACAACGACGGCAAGTCGTCGACGCCCAAGGCGCTGGGCGGCACCCCGGTGACCATCCACCTCACGGTGACCGATGTCGAGGAGAAATTCGCCCGCGCGGTCAAGGCGGGTGCCGAGGTGGTTGCCGAGCTGGCGGACCAGTTCTGGGGTGACCGGTACGGCGTCGTGCGCGACCCGTTCGGGCACCAGTGGTCACTCGGGCAGCCCGTCCGCGAGGTCAGCATGGACGAGATCGAGCAGGCGATGAAGTCAGGGCAGTAATCCGGAGCCCCAGCACGCAGGTGGCATCCTGAGCAGGTGATCGAGGTCCGGATCGCCGAGCCCGCCGAGCTGAGCCGTGACGTCCTGAGCTCGGCGGAACTGCTGGTCCGCGCGGCCTTCGGTGACGGGTTCCGCGAGTACGACTGGCTGCACGGTGTCGACGGCGTGCACGTGTTGGTCAGCGAGGATCACGAATTGCTGGCCCACGCGGCGGTGGTGACCCGCACCCTGCGCCACGGGGACGACACCTTCGACACGGGCTACGTCGAAGGTGTCGCCGTGCGCGGCGACCAGCAGGGCCGCGGCCTGGGCCGCCTGGTGATGGACCACACCGAAGCCCTCATCCGGACGCGGCACGGCATCGGTGCGCTCAACGCCGTGCAGAGCGCCGCCGCGTTCTACGCCGGCCGGGGCTGGCAACTCTGGGAGGGACCGACCCGGGCCGATACCCCCGACGGGATCGTCGACACCTACGACCCCGACGACCGGATCTTCCTGCTGTCGACCGACCCCGCGGCTCGCGATCTCGCGACGTCGGTGCCCCTGATCTGCGACTGGCGCGCCGGCGACCTCTGGTAGCCGGCATCCGAGCGGATCGGCACGGTTCATACTGAGTGCCGCACATGCCCCGCGATATGCCATGCAGGAGCAAAGGAGATCGATGAGCACCCAGCCCGCCGACACCACGCCGGCTGCCCGCGCGCTGAGCTGGCGGGTCGTGGACATCGTCGTCGCCAGCGTCCTCGCGACGGCCGCGGGGCTGGTGTTCGTCGTGTGGAATATCGCGTCCAACCCGATCGGCGCACCGCTGACGGCGCTGCTCCCCGGGCTGCAGGCCCTGCTCGCCGGGGGCTGGTTGTTCGCAGGCGTGCTCACCGCCCTGGTGATCCGCAAGCCGGGCGCCGCCCTGTACGGCGAGCTCGTCGCCGCCACGGTGTCGGCACTGGTCGGCAACCAGTGGGGTGTGCTCACCCTCGAGTCGGGTCTGGTGCAGGGCCTCGGCGCTGAACTGGTCTTCGCGGTGTTCCTGTACCGCCGTTGGGGACTGCCGGTCGCCCTGATCGCAGGTGCGGTCGCGGGGTTGGCCCTGGCCGTCAACGATCTCATCCTGTGGTACCCCGGTTCGGCGAATACCTTCGCCGTGATCTACACCGTCTCGGCCATCACCTCCGGTGCCCTCGTCGCCGGTCTGCTGTCCTGGTTCGCGGTCAGGGGTCTGGCCAAGACGGGCGCGCTGAGCCGGTTCGCATCGGGCCGGGTCGGCCCCGACGCTCGATGAGCTCACCGCACGGCACCGGGGCCACCGTCACGGCGCACAACTGGGGTTGGTGCCATGCCGGACGCGCCACCTGGGCCGTGCGCGACCTCGATCTGCGGATCGAAGCCGGCGAGCGGGTACTGCTGCTCGGTCCCTCCGGCGCCGGGAAATCGACTCTGCTGCACGGCATCGCCGGTCTGCTCGGCGGCGCGGAAGAAGGCAGGCAGACCGGGAACCTCCTGGTCGACGGCGGCACACCAGCCGATCAGCGGCACCGGATCGGGATGGTGCTGCAGGACCCCGACTCCCAGGTGATCCTGTCCCGCGTCGGCGACGACGTCGCCTTCGGTATGGAGAACTTCGGTGTCGAGCGCGACCAGATCTGGCCCCGCGTCCGCGTCGCGCTGGCCGCTGTCGGACTGAATCTCGGCTTGTCCCAATCCACTTCGGAGCTGTCCGGCGGACAGAAACAACGCCTCGCGCTGGCCGGGGTGATCGCCATGAACCCTGGGCTGATCCTGCTAGACGAACCCACGGCCAACCTCGATCCCGCGGGCGTCATCGAGGTACGGGACGCCGTTGCCGAGTCGGCCGCACGGACCGGTGCGACGCTGATCGTCATCGAGCACCGCACAGAGATATGGCTGCCGGTCATCGACCGGGTCATCGTGCTGGGCGCAGACGGTGCGGTGATCGCCGACGGAACGCCGGACCAGACCATCCGGCGCAACCACGACTACCTGGTCCGATCGGGTGTCTGGGTACCCGACACCCCGCTGCCCGAGATCGTCCGCGACCGGTCACGCTCGTCCGAATCCTTGCTGTACGCAGCAGATCTGGCCCTGGCACACCCGGGCGATCCGCCCATGCACATCGGTTTGAACTTCGAGATCGACGCCGGCTCGACAACTGTGATCACCGGCCCCAACGGAGCGGGCAAGTCGACACTGGCGCTCACCATCGGCGGCCTGTTGCCCGCGCCCGCAGGCCGCCTCGAGGCACACGCCGACTTCTCGCCCTCGCCGTCGCGCCGGCAACCCGTCAAGTGGCGGTCGAAAGAACTGCTCACCCGGATCGGCAGCGTGTTCCAGGATCCCGAGCACCAGTTCCTGGCCGGCACGGTACGCGACGAACTCGCGCTGGGACCCAAGGCGATCAAGCTCGGCGCCGCCGAGATCACGGCACGCACCGACCAACTCATGGAACGCCTGCACCTGACCCACCTCGCCGCGGTGAACCCCTACACGCTGTCCGGCGGCGAGAAGCGCCGACTGTCGGTCGCCACCATGCTGGCCACCGCACCCAGGGTGATCATCCTCGACGAGCCCACCTTCGGGCAGGACCGCCGCACCTGGGAGGAACTGACCCGCCTGCTGGCCGAGATCGCCGATGCCGGAACGGCCGTCGTCGCAGCCACCCACGATCTCGACTTCGCCGCCGTGCTCGCCGACGCCCGGATCGAGCTGCCGGACTGGGAGCCCACCACAGGGACCGAGCCCACCCCGGGAACGACGGCATGATCAATCCGGTCGCGCGACTGCTCACCGCCCTGATCATCGCGGGCGCCCTGGTGCTCTCGGTGGACTGGGTATCGGCGCTGACGGCGCTGATCGGTGAGATCGTGCTGTTCGCTCTTGTCGGTGTGAAGCTGCGCGCGGCGCTGATCCGCGGTGCCGTGGTCCTCGTCGCTGCCGCACTCACCGCAGTCACCATCCTGCTCTACGGGCAGACCAGCGGAACCGTGTACTGGCACTTCTTCCTCGTCACGGTCAGCGACGGGTCGATCGCGCTGGCGCTTGCCACTTTTCTTCGCGTGCTGGCCATCGCGCTGCCCTCGGTCATCCTGTTCATCGACGTCGAATCGACCGAGTTGGCAGACGGTTTGGGCCAGGTGCTGCGGCTGCCGGCCCGGTTCGTCATCGGGGCACTGGCGGGCCTGCGGATGGTCGGGCTGCTCGGGCAGGACTGGCAGTACCTGGGCTACGCCCGGCGAGCCCGCGGCGTGGCCGATCACGCCAGGGTGCGGCGGATCGCGGGGCAGGCGTTCGCCCTGCTGGTGTTCGCCGTACGGCGCGGATCGAAGCTTGCCACCGCGATGGAAGCGCGCGGGTTCGGCGCCTATCCGCAGCGCACCTGGGCCCGTCCATCCCCCTTTGGTGCACGCGAATTCGCCCTGATCGCCGCGGGATTCGTCATCGCGGCAACCGCCATCACGGTGTCGGTGGCATGCGGGACATGGAACTTCATTGGCACTAGATGACATCCTGCGCCGCCTCGGAGCGGGCGCGACGACGGTCCTGATCGACGGGCGCTCCGGATCAGGCAAGTCGACGCTGGCGATCGAGCTGCACAACGACTGGACCGGCAGCATCGTCGTCCGGCTCGACGACATCTACCCGGGCTGGGACGGACTGCACTGGGCCGCAGATCATCTGCAGCGATCGCTGCTCGAGCCGCGGGCCGCGGGCCGCACCGGGCGCTGGCGCCAGTGGGATTGGGCGACGGACGCGCCCAGCGACTGGCACGCGATAGAACCGGGACGACGCCTCATCGTCGAGGGCATCGGCGCGCTCACCCCGGCCACCCGGGCGCTGGCAGACCTGGGCATCTGGGTCGACGCCGACGACGCCGAGCGCAAGCGCCGGGCGCTGGAGCGCGACGGCGACACCTACCGACCGCACTGGGACCGGTGGGCCGCCCAGGAGGACGAGTTCATCAACCGGTACCAGCCGAGGGCGTGCGCCGATCTGATCGCGCTACCCACCGCACGCGGATTCGAGTTCGCTGTGCCCGGTCCGAGCGCCGGTTAGCCGAGCAAGCCGGCCAGAACCCGCTGCCGCACTGTCGGTTTCGGCGCAGTGGCGGCGACGGCGATCATCTCGTCGACCGAGGTGAACTTGTCGCGCGGCCGGTCCTCGCCGCCGCGGGCGATTTCGGCGGCGTCGATGGCCTGCCATCCGGCGGCATCCACCATGGCGGGCTGGCGCGTGTGCACCAGCTTCTCCAAGGCGGCCGGCTTGTGCACCGGACCGGTGAGCACGCCGGCGTTGTAATCGTCGACCAACTGTTGCACGGTCTGCGCCGCACACGACTTGTTGGTGCCGATGAAGCCCGTGGGCCCGCGCTTGATCCAGCCGGCCACATACGCGCCGGCCGTGCCGCGCACCCGCCCGCCGTCGTTCGGCACGACAGCAGCGTCGTCGTCGAACGGAAGATCGGCAATTGCCTTGCCGCGGTATCCGATCGAGGTCAGCACAAGCCCGGCGTCGAGCGTGCGTACCTCATCCGTCCCGGTCAGGCCGAACTCGATACCGCTCACCTTGTCCTCGCCGAGGACGCGCTGCGGCGTGAGCCGGTAGGCGAGCCGGATCCGCGGCCGGGTCAGCGGGGCGGAGGCATTACCCAGCTTGGTCAGGATCTCCAGCTTGTTGCGGGTCAGCGGATCTGTCTCGCGGGCCAGATCCGCTACCACCAGCTGATGGTCAGCCTCATCGAGCACGACATCGCAGGTGGCGGTCAGACCGATCAGCTCGGGCAAGGTGAAGGCCGACTCCGCGGGCCCGCGGCGGGCCGCGATCACCACTTCGGAGACCTTCGACGTGCGCAGGGCCGCCAGCGCATGATCGGAGATATCGGTGCGGGCCAATACGTCCGGATCGGTGGTGAGCACCCGGGCCACGTCGAATGCGACGTTGCCGTTGCCGACGATGACGACCCGCTCATGGCTGAGGTCCACCGGCAGATCGGTGAACTCGGGGTGCCCGTTGATCCAGGCCACCATCTCGGTCGCCGTCCCTGTGCCGGCCAGCCCCATGCCCTCGATGTCGAGCCGACGGTCGTTGGGCGCACCCACCGCGTACAGCACGGCGTGGTGATGCTCCAGCAGGTCGGCATGCGACAGGTGCTTGCCTACCTCGACGTTGAGGAAGAATCTAAAACCGGGCAGCCCGGCGATCGTGTCGAACAGCTGGGTGACCTGCTTGGTGCTCTGATGGTCCGGTGCGACACCGGCCCGCACCAGCCCGTAGGGCGTCGGCAGCTTCTCGAAGACATTGACCCGCACGCCGCGCTGGGTCAGCAGCTCATCGGCCGCGTACATGGCGGCCGGGCCGGAGCCCACGATCGCCACCGTCAACGGCCCGCCGGAATGCGCGGTCACCTTCGGTGCCGCGATCACCGGCGCCAGCTTGGACGTCGGTGGCAGCTTGCCTTCCCGCTTCGGGTAGAAGGCGGCGTTGAGCTCGATGAACGGCAGCTGCTTGTCGGTCAGCTTGGTGTCGGCTGCGATCGCACCGACCGGGCATGCGCTCACGCACGCACCGCAGTCCACACACGCTTCGGGATCGATGTAGAGCATCTCGGCTGTCGCGAAACCCGGCTCATCCGGTGACGGATGGATGCAGTTCACCGGGCACGCGTAGACACAGGACCCGTCGCTACAACACGACTGGGTGATCACGTGGGGCATTTGGAACCTCTACAGACCTTGCGCTTTCCGGGCGAGCTTCAGGCGACCGAGACCAGGTGCTCGCGCTGTGGCTCGCTACGGTAGCGGCTCGGCTGGCCGTCGATCTTGCAGATCCGCCACATCAGCTTGGCGATCGGGTTCATCAGGCCGGTGTCGTGGCACAGCATGCGGACATCGCCGAACATGTCCCGCAGCATCTTGCGCGACTCCGGAGAACGGAAGAACAACTCCTTGCGCACCGAGCGCGGGATGTCGAATTCCTTCCAGAACGCGCGCGGCGGCACGATGATCGCCGAGCACAGGATGCGCATGGTCAGCGGCACGAACAGCGACAGGATCCAGCGCTGGCGGCGACGCAGGTTCGGCACCCGCTTGTGCAGGTACTGGTGCGCGAACGAGATGTGGCGGGCCTCCTCGGCGACGTGAATCGCCATGACCCGTTCCATGATCGGGTGCAGGGCCTTGCCCTCGCGCAGCACGTTCTTCTGCGTGTGGTCGATGGGCTCCTCGCCGGCGAGGACGCCGAAGAAGAACGGGATCGGCAGCGGGCCGGCAGCCAGCGGGATCAGCGGCTGCAGCCACTTGAGCAGTCGCGGCATGCCCGGCACGTCCATGCCGATGCGGTTCACCATCTCCTGGAACATCAGGGTGTGGTTGCACTCCTCGACGGATTCGTGCAGGCAGTACCGGTACTCCGGCGAACCGTTGGGCACCCAGAACGAGTACTCCATCAGGCCGCGGATCAGGATGTTCTCGAAGTGCAGGCCGACCTTGGCGACGTTGGCCTGGCGCCACATGCCGATCTCGATCTGCCGCTCGACCGGCTGCGCCTGGTACCACGCGTGCCCACCCATCGGGTCGGTCGCCGGCAGGATCCAGCGCGGATCGTTCGGGATCACCGCGAACTCAGGCGAGTCCCACTCGATGTCCTTGTACGGGTTGAAGTTGCGTCGCACCGATCCCTCGGACAGCGTCGCGAGCATGTCGGTGTACTGAATGTCGTCGCTGACGTCCATGTTCTTGCGCCAGCGCCTGACCATCTTGGTCCGAGCCATGTTGCAGACCTCTCTATACTTGTCTGAGGTTTACATCTACCCACTTGTTGTACAAACGGTACCGCAGGTATCGAGTAAAAGTCCATGCCTGATTCGAAAAGTTTGCCGACAGGTAGCCGCCCGTGGTCAATCTAAAGACCGAAGCCCAGGTGGAAGCCATGGCCGCAGCCGGAGCTGTGGTGGCCGACACACTGCGCACGCTTGCTACTCGGGGCACCGCAGGCCACACCACAGCCGATTTGGACCGGATCGCCGCCGAAATCCTGGCCTCGCATGGTGCCTCCTCGCCGTTCCTGAACTACCACCCGCGCTGGGCTCCCAAACCCTTCCCCGCAGTGCTGTGCGTGAGCGTCAACGACGCGGTGGTGCACGGCATCCCCGACGACACCGTCCTCGCCGAGGGCGACCTGGTCTCGGTCGATTTCGGGGCAATCCTGGACGGCTGGTGCGGCGACGCCGCCCGCAGCTTCGTCATCGGCACACCGACCGCGGCCGACGCCGCATTGATCGAGGCGACCGATGCGGCCCTGGCCGCCGGGATCGCCGCGGCGCGACCCGGCAACACATTGGGTGACATCGGTCACGCGATCGCGTCTGTGGCCCGCGAGGCCGGATACGGCCTGCTCGCCAATCACGGCGGGCACGGCATCGGCCGCACCATGCACGAGGCGCCCCACGTCCCCAACTCCGGACGGCCCGGGGAGGGCATGACACTGCAGCCCGGGCTGGTGATCGCGATCGAACCGATGCTCATCGCCGACGGCACCACGGGCTACGTCCACGACCGCGACGGGTGGACGCTGCGAAGTGCCACCGGAGCCCGCGCCGCGCACAGCGAACACACTGTGGCCGTCACCACCGACGGCGCCCGAATTTTGACGCGGTAGCGGCCGACTTTAGGCTGGTCCCATGGCTGAACTGATCATCCCTGCCGACTTGAAGCCCCGCGACGGCCGTTTCGGATGTGGCCCCTCCAAGGTCCGCCCCGAGCAACTGACCGCGCTGGCCGCTGCCGGGGATCTGTTCGGCACGTCCCATCGGCAGGCCCCGATCAAGAACCTGGTGGGCCGCGTCCGTGACGGGCTGCGCGAACTGTTCTCGGTTCCCGACGGCTACGAGGTGATCCTGGGCAACGGCGGCTCGACCGCATTCTGGGACGCCGCGGCCTTCGGCCTGATCGACAAGAAGTCCCTGCACCTGACCTACGGCGAGTTCAGCGCCAAGTTCGCCTCGTGCGTGGCAAAGAACCCGTTCATCGGCGACCCGATCATCGTCAAGACCGACCCGGGCACCGCGCCGCAGCCCCAGTCCGACCCGTCGGTCGACGCCGTCGCCTGGGCCCACAACGAGACCTCCACCGGCGTCTCGGTGCCGGTGCAGCGTCCCGCCGGCGATGCGCTGGTGCTGATCGACGCCACCTCGGCCGCAGGCGGCCTGCCCGTCGACATCGCCGACACCGACGCGTACTACTTTGCGCCGCAGAAGAACTTCGCCGGCGACGGCGGCCTGTGGCTGGCCATCGTCAGCCCCGCGGCGCTGGCCCGCATCGAGGCGATCGGCACATCGGACCGCTGGGTGCCCGACTTCCTGTCGCTGCCCATCGCGGTGGAGAACAGCCTCAAGAACCAGACCTACAACACCCCCGCCATCGCCACGCTGATCCTGCTCGCCGAGCAGCTCGACTGGCTCAACGGCAACGGCGGGCTGGACTGGGCGGTCAAGCGCACCGCGGACTCCTCGCAAAGGCTGTACTCGTGGGCCGAGAGCACGACGTTCGCCACCCCGTTCGTCACCGACCCGGCGCTTCGCTCGCAGGTCGTCGGCACCATCGACTTCAGCGATTCGGTGGACGCCGCCGCGGTCGCCAAGGTGCTGCGCGCCAACGGGATTGTCGACACCGAGCCCTACCGGAAGCTGGGCCGCAACCAGTTGCGGATCGGCATGTTCCCGGCCGTCGAGCCCGACGACGTGAGCGCCCTGACCGGCTGCGTCGACTGGGTCGTCGAAAATCTCTGAGCGAACCTGCATCTCCGGGCGGTTCCCGTCAGCGTGTCAGCCCGGTAACGGGCCCATAACGCAGTAGGGTTCGCGCAGGAGGTTTGGTCGGTATGCGAGAACTCAGAGTCGTTGGATTGAACGTAGACGGCAGACGCATCATCTGTGAATCCGACGACTCCGCCAAGGACATGTTCAGCTTGCGTGTCGATGACCGGCTGCGCGCTGCGATGCGCGGCGACAAGGTCGCCTCGAATCAGACCGACATCGATGTAGAGGTGCAGAACGTGCTGCGACCCAAGGAGATTCAGGCAAGGATTCGTGCCGGGGCGTCGGTCGAGCAGTTGGCCACCGCAGCCGGTGTGCCTGTCGAGCGGGTCGAGCGGTTCGCTCATCCGGTGCTGCTGGAGCGTGCCAGGGCGGCCGAGCTGGCCACCGCGGCGCATCCGGTGCTCGCCGACGGTCCCTCGGTGCTGACACTGCTCGAAACCGTCACGCAGGCGATCGTGGCTCGCGGCCTGGATCCCGAATCCATCGCCTGGGACGCCTGGCGCAACGAGGACAGTCGCTGGACCGTGCAGCTGGCCTGGAAGGCCGGCCGGTCGGACAACGTCGCGCACTTCCGGTACACGCCCGGAGCCCACGGCGGCACCGTCTCCGCGTCGGACGATGGGGCCCGGCAGCTGATCAACCCCGATTTCGGCCGGCCGCTGCGCCCCGTCGCCGCCGTGCCGCACCTTTTCGACAATCACGAAGCCCACGAGGTCGCGGAGACGCCGGCCGCGGCGCCCGAGCAGTTCAGCCGGCCGGCCGAGCCCACGCCCGCGCCTGCTCCCCCGGCCGCCAAGCGCAGCCGCAAGGCCCGTCCCGCTGTTCCGGCCTGGGAGGACGTGCTGCTGGGGGTGCGCTCGTCGGGCACCCAGCCCTGATCGCTTTCTAACAGCCTGTGCTGAAGATTGCGGCCATCAGGTGGCTGTTGCATTTTCTGGGCGGCTGACGAATGGCCTGGCCTGTCATTGGATGTGGCAGGGCTTTCGGTTTCCCATGGTCTCTAGGTGGCCGGTTGTGCGTTGTGCAGGCGCAGGAGGTTGATGACGGTGGCGGCGAGGTTGAGTTCAGCGGTGACTGCCGGTAGTCCTCGGCGGGAGAATCGGCGCAGTTTGATCTGGTCTTTGAGGTGTGCGAAGACGGGTTCAACGGTGGCGCCGCGGCGTTTGTAGGCCTCAGCGTTGGCGGGGTCGCGTAGCCGGTAACGCATGGCGTCTTTGGGTGCCAGCTCTGGCGGTGGTGGCTCGTCGGTGGGATCTTCGCGGGCTTCGGTGTGCAGGTCGCGGTTCTTTCCGGGAGCGATGAGCCGTTCAGGACC
This sequence comes from Mycobacterium sp. 48b, assembly GCF_048282725.1. Classification (NCBI taxonomy): domain Bacteria; kingdom Bacillati; phylum Actinomycetota; class Actinomycetes; order Mycobacteriales; family Mycobacteriaceae; genus Mycobacterium; species Mycobacterium sp. 48b. The sequence continues at coordinate 1,622,318 of NZ_JBLVUL010000001.1, read as the reverse complement.
TGCGGCGGTGAGGTTTTCGTCGGTGAAGTAGCCCGAGTCCATCAGGACCAGGCCAATCTGTTTTCCCAATGCGTCAGCCTGGGTGGTGGCTTCGGCGATGGCCGGCAGGTAGCAGTGGGTGTCGTTGGCGTCTTGACTGGTGTGCACGCCCAGGACGTAGTGGTCATCGGTAACGATGAACTGGGCGTTGTAGGCCTGCACCGATCCGCCGCTGTTGCCTTCGAGCATCAACCGGGAATCGGGGTCGGTGGTGTTGACCGGGTCTGCCGAGGCGCCGCGGGCCTGCGCTCGCCTGGCGCGACGATCACGTGCCTGGGCGGCTTTGCCGCGCAGGACAGGCTGGTGGCCGGCCGCGATGTCTGCCTGGACCTTGCCCAAGGCCTTTTGGGCGGCCTTGAGCTTGCCTCGGGCATCACGGCGGATCCTGGAGGCGGCGGCCCCTCCGACGCCATCGACTGCATCAATGCGGTTCTGGGCGTGTTGAATTCGTGCTTGGTGGTAGCGCACCGGATCCACGTTTTCTGGTGGCCGCCCGACCGGCCCGCCGGCCTGGACCCTAACCAGATACTGCTCGGCATCCTGGCGATCGGCGGCGTCGGCGTGCGCGTCGGCGTCGCGGCGGCGGTGCAGTTCTGCGACGGCTTTGGCGATGTTGGCTGCCCGGCCACTGCGACGGGCGAACTGCTCGGGCAGACCATCGCCGCCGCCACCTGGCCGATCGTGTTCGGCGTCTTCTGCGGCATCGACGGCCACCGCTTCGGACACGACGGTCTGCGCGATCTCGCGGCTGATCCGCTCAACCTCGCGCCCCACCGACTCCGGTGACCGGTTCGCGCCCCGCGACGCGTTCGCGGCGATCTTGCTGCCATCGATGGACACCAGCCCGACCTTGACCATCCCCGCAGCCGAACACAATGCCAGGACCTGGGCGAACAGCCCGGTGAACGCGTCGTGATGGGCGGCGCGGAACCGGGCGATCGAGGTGTGATCAGGAGCGTCCTGAGCACACAACACCCGAAACGCCACGTGATCGCTGCAGAGTCGTTCGATGCGGCGCGAGGAGCGTTCCCCGCTGGCGTAGGCATAGATCAGTAACGCCAGCAGCATGTCCGGGTCATAGGCCCGCCGGCCTGCCCGACCCAGCTTGCGATTGGCATGAAACGCCGCGGTATCCAGCTGCTCGACAACCTCGATCACAAACCAGACCAGATGATCTTCGGGCAACCAGTCGACCATGTTGGGCGGCAACAGGAACTGCTGATCACGCACCACCGGACGATACCCACGAGCCACACCCCAGTGTCTCGAGAACAGCGCCTCCAGTCACGCACCCGGCAAGGCGATTCCCCAGACACGCGATTCTGCAACAGCCACCAGGTGGCCGCAATCTTCAGCGTTTGCAGCTGTCCGCGTCAGGCCGCCAGCTCGACGCGGGTGAACTCGCAGTCCGGACCGCAGGCGTGGCCATTCACTGTGATCCCGTGTCGCTGCATTACCTGGGCGATCTTCGCGGCGGTCCGACACGGTCGGTCGAAAACCTGACGGTAGGACAGTCGGACGGTCGAACGGCCGTCGACCGCGGCGTCGAGATCACGCTCGACATCCTTGTTTCGTGCCGATGCCGTGTTGTGGAACAGCAGGCCATCGAGTTCGACCACGAGCCGTCGACCGTACTCGGCATCGCGGTAGCTCACTCCCACCGATGAGGTCGAAAGCTGCTGACGGGCGGCCCGGGGCAACCCGTGCGCCCGTTCCACGCGGTTGAGGTACCCGTGCTCCAGGACCGAGCAGCTGCCCTCGGCGATGTCGACGATCACCGCCCGCAACCAGCGTCTTCTGCGAACCCGCCGACGAGCGTCGAGGGCCAGCAGTAGACGTCGCGCGGTAGTGCGCCGCGATTGGCAAGCGTCGGCCAGCACCGCAATCGCATCGAACTCCGATATGGCCTGACATGCGACGTCAAGGGCGGCTTCTTCGAAACGCAGTCGTGGCGGGCCGACGTGCCAGAGCACCCGCTCCTGCAGATGGGTCAGGTGGTGGATGCGCACTCCGTGTGGTTCGGCCAGCACGCCCCGGCCGCGGGAGACTGCGACATGGATCACCGGACCCTGGTCGGTCAACGCCGATTCCAGGCATAACGCCGCCGGAGCCGCGTAAAGCACTGCGGCCCAGGCTCGTTGCAGCCAGGCCAGCGGTCCCGTGTGATCGACGTATACGCCGTCGTGGACCCGCGCCCACTCATTGCGCCGGAGCAACCGTCGGATGTCGTGCTGCTGCAGCCCCGCGTCCAGGGCTTGACGACGCGAAATGACCCCGGACTGCTGCCGAAGCACGTCCTCGATGTCCACACCGTCGATGCTCACCCACCGGTGTCTCCACGACCAGACCCGTTCCGCGCACCTGTGGATAACTACCTGCGCTGAAGATCTCGGCCACCCGGTGACCGCAATCTTCAGCGCTGACGTCCCGATGTGGCGCACGCGACTCTGCCGCATGCTCCAAAGTTAGTTATAGTGTCTAATAACTAGCTTTGCTATACATCTGGAGGGCTCATGCCACGCACCGAGAACGACACCTGGGATCTGGCCACCGGCGTCGGCGCCACCGCCACCGGCGTGGCCGCCTCCCGCGCCCTGGCCTCCAGTGCTGCCGACCCGCTGATCTCCGACCCGTACGCACGACCCCTGGTCGACGCCGTCGGGGTGGACTACTACATGCGCCTGGCCCAGGGTGACCTGGTCGCCGAGGGCGCCGCCGAGCCGCTCGATCCGCACGTGATCGCCGACGGCATGGCGATCCGAACCCGCTACTTCGACGACTTCTTCCTGGCCGCCGTCGAGGCGGGCATCCGTCAGGCCGTCATCCTGGCCTCGGGACTGGACGCCCGCGCCTACCGGATGCCCTGGCCGGCCGGGATGACGGTGTTCGAACTGGATCAGCCGGCGGTCATCGAGTTCAAGGGCCGAACGCTTGCCGATCTGGGCGCCGCACCGACCGCGGAACTGCACGCCATCGGCATCGACCTGCGCCAGGACTGGCCCGCCGCCCTGCGCGCCCGCGGCTTCGACCCGCAGGCGCCGACCGCATGGATCGCCGAAGGACTGCTCGGGTATCTGCCTCCCGAGGCCCAGGACCGGCTGTTCGACAACATCACCACCCTGAGCGCACCGGGCAGCCGCATCGCCACCGACTGGATGAGCGAGCACTCCGACCTCGCCGAGAGCCGGATACGGACACTGACCGACCACCAGCGCGAGCAGGGCCTGGAACTGGACGACCTGTCTGACCTGATCTTCTCGGGCGACCGCAACGCCGTCGCGGACTACCTGACCGAAACCGGCTGGCAACCCGAAACCACCACGGCCGAAAGGATGTTCGCGGTCCACGGCAGGCCGTTCCGCCGCGACGAGGCGGTCGCCGGACTGCTCGACGCCAACTACACGGCGGCAGAACTGGTGGCCTGAGCGGTAATTGGGTCAGCCCTGCGTGAGGCCGATCGCCAGCAGAGCCAGCCAGCCGCACGCCACGCCGACGCCCGACCCCAGGACGAACCAGCGCCACACCGGCCGGTGCCGCCAGCCCCACACGGTGGGGGCCAGTCCACCGACTGCCACCATGTTCAGCCCGATCGCCAGCAGCGGGTGGACACGCAGCAGCCCCACCCCGAGCACCACGATCGCCGCCCCCAGCACCACCGCCACGAAGGCCGCCACGGTCAGGCCGGTCCCCCACGGCGTGGAATCGTCGGTCACGGAGTCAATCTAACGCGATCTCAGCTCCCGAGCCGGGCACGTTCATAGAACGCCAGCGCCGCCGCCGTGGCGACGTTGAGCGAATCGGTACCGCGTGACATCGGGATGCGCACCCGCACGTCGCTGGCCCGCATGGTGTGTTCGGTCAGGCCCGGCCCCTCCGCGCCGACCAGCACCGCGACCCGGTCGCCGTCGAGCTGCGACATCGCTTCGGACAGCGTCGCCGCAGCCGGATCAGGCGTCATGGCCAGGAGCCGAAAACCGTTTTCCCGCAACAGCTCCAGATCACCGGGCCACGAGCCCGCCCGCGCGAACGGAACCAGCAGGGCATGCCCCATCGACACCCGCACCGCCCGCCGGTACAGCGGATCGGCACATCCCGCGCCGAACACCACGGCATCGACCGCGAGCCCCGCGGCGTTGCGGAAGATCGACCCGAGATTCTCGTGGTCGTTGACGCCTTCGAGCACCGCCACGGTGCGGGCCCCGGAAATCACCTGTGCCACCGACAACTCAGGTGCCCGCGAAGCCGACGCCAGCACGCCACGGTTGAGGTGGAACCCGACCACGGCGGCCATCACCTCCGCGCTGGTCCGGTAGTACGGCACGTCCACGCCCTCGAGGTCGGCAGCCAGTTCCGCCAGGCGCCGGTCGGTGCCGAGAAGTGCGCGCGGGACGAACCGGGACGCCAGTAGGCGCTGCGCCACCAGCACGCCTTCGGCGATCACCAGACCCTTGCCACTGGGTAGATCGGGCCTGCGGTCCACGCTGTTGAGATCGCGGAAGTCGTCCAATCGGGGGTCGGCCGGATCCGCTATGTCGATGACGTGCAGCAGACTCACGCGCCTTCGAGAACCATGGCCGACATCAGATCCGTCGCGGTGAGCAGGGTCTGGCGTTCATCAGGATCCAGCCGCTGGAGCTGCACCTTGAGCCACTCCTGGCTCGCCCGGCGCTCGGCCTCGACGAGGGTCATCCCGGCCGGCGAGGCGGACACGACGATCTGACGTCCGTCCACCGGATGGGCAGAGCGGGCCACCAGACCCTGCTCGGCCAGCGAGGCGATCACGCGGGTCATCGACGGAGGGCGCACCCGCTCCCGCACAGCCAGGGCGCCCGGAGTCATCGCGCCCTCCTTGGCCAAGGTGGCCAGCGCTGAGAACTGGGTCAGCGAAACCGGGGATTGCGCACGCCGCGTACGTAATTGACGAGCGAGACGGACAACCGCCAGAGCCAGATCGTTCGCGAGCCGCGCCTCCGGATCCTTCACATCGGAAATAATACTGAGGCTGCGACGGTAAAGGGCTAAAACCAAGACCAATGAATCCGCACCGTATCGGATACGTTGGTCACCGATGACCGAGGACACCAACGACACGTCGGCGCCGCAGCCGCCTGCCCTGCCCGCCGCGTTGCTGGAGCCGTGGCCCGTGATCGTCGTGATCGCCACGGGCTGGCTCATCGCCACCATCGTGGCCTTCACTGTCAGCGGTCTGCAACACTGGCGGCCGTTCACGCTCGCCGGGCTGGCGATCGGCGTACTGGGGACGACTATCTTTCTGATCCAGCGCCGTGCTGTGCGCCGTGGATCCCGCGGTGCGCAAAGCGGATTGACCTGAGGAGACACCATGGCCGCACCACTTCTGCAAGCCACCATCGACATCGACGCACCGGTCGACAAGGTGTGGGGGCTGATCTCGGACCTGAGCCGGATGCCGCAGTGGAGCCCACAGTGCCGATTCATGAAGACCCTCGGCCCGCTGCGTCCCGGTACCCGCACGTTCAATCTCAACCGGCGCAAATTCGTGTTCTGGCCCACCACGTCACGCATCACCGAGGTCGTCGACAACAAGAGGCTCGCGTTCCTGGTCGAAGGCAACAACACCGTGTGGAGCTACGAACTGGAACCGACCGCCACCGGCACCCGGGTGACCGAATCCCGGCACGCCGAGAACGGCACGACTGCGGTGTCCAACGCTCTGGTCGGCGCATTGTTCGGCGGAGTCCCGAGCTTCGAAGACGAACTCGTCGACGGGATGAACGCCTCGCTGGCGCGGATCAAGGCCGCCGCCGAGAACTGAGCCCGCCTCAGTCGGCGGTATCGAGCACACCGTCGTCGTACGGCTCGAACATCGGCGACCCGGTTCCCGGCGGTTGCGGGGTGTCCGAATGGGCCCCGCAGCCGTACTCGGCCTCGACGACGTGCCCGTCGGCAGACAGATCGTTGGCGCACACACCGAACATCAAGCCCAGCGCGCCGCCCAGCGGCAGGTAGAACCCACAGTCGCGGCAGACCCGGCGCGTCGAGCGGGCCATCGCCGAACCCGGCCCGTAATCGCCGTCGTGCCAACGCTGCGCCGCCTGCCCCCGGCCCCACTCACTGAGCACCTGGCGCCGGCCGAGGCCGAGCTCCAGGGGCGCGTCGTCGATCAGCGGATCGCCGGTGGCCACGTAACCCGGAACCAGACGAGGGTCGTTCGGCGCCGGGGCCAGCAGGTCGCCGGGCCCCAGATCGCCGGGACGGATCCGCTCGTGCCACGGCACCCACTGCGGCGCCAGCAGCGCCGTCGGCCCCGGAATCAGGACCAACTCGCTGATCGTCGCGTGATCGGCGCCCGGGTAGGCCGCCACGACGACGGCCCACTGCCAGCCTCGGTAACCAGGCAGATCGGCCAGGAACCGGTGCGTGGCGGAGGCGGCATCCTCGACGCTCACGCCGAGGTATTCGCCCACGGTGCCCTCACCGCTGAACTCGATCAACGCCGCACGGGCCTGCTCGGCGGCACCCAGCAGCAACGCCTCCTGCTCCGGCGACGTCGGCTCGGGGGCGGCTGTCGAGCCGGTGTCGGGAGTCTGCTCAGCAGATTCGGTCACGCTTTCCATCGCCTCCATAGTGCCTGATCGGGGCGACCTCGGGCCACACCGGTCGGCGGTCGGCCGCCTGCGCGCCCGATAAGAGAGAATCAGGGGGTGACCTACTACCCGCCGCGGCCGCCGGCCGATCACGGCGCGGAACATCCCGGAATGGCCAATTACCCCAGCGACGAGACGCCGCGCCGGCCACCCAGGCAATCGGTGCCCAGCTCAAACCGCTGGCTGCCGCCGCTCGATGAGCAACACACCGCCGCGTACTCGGCGCCCGACGACCCGCCGCCGTCCCGCGGGGTCGGGTCGGCAGCCGGCGAGAAGGTCACCGTCACCCGCGCTGCCGCGGCGCGCAGCCGCGAAATGGGCTCGCGGATGTACGGTTTCGTGCACCGTGCCGCCACCGCCGACGGCGCCGACAAGTCCGGGCTGACCGCACTGACCTGGCCGGTGGTGGCCAACTTCGCCGTCGACGCGGCGATGGCCGTCGCGCTGGCCAACACGTTGTTCTTCGCCGCGGCCAGCGGCGAGTCCAAGGGCAAGGTCGCGCTTTACCTGCTGATCACCATCGCTCCGTTCGCGGTGATCGCCCCGCTGATCGGGCCGGCGCTGGACCGCCTGCAGCACGGCCGCCGGATGGCGCTGGCCGCCTCGTTCGCGTTGCGCACGGTGCTGATCGTGGTGCTGATCGCCAATTACGACGGCGCCACCGGAAGCTATCCGTCCTGGGTGCTCTACCCGTGCGCGCTCGGCATGATGGTGCTGTCCAAATCCTTCTCGGTGCTCCGCAGCGCGGTCACCCCGCGCGTGCTGCCGCCGTCGATCGACCTGGTCCGGGTGAACTCCCGGTTGACCACCTTCGGCCTGCTCGGCGGCACCGTCGTCGGCGGCGGTATCGCCGCAGGCGCCGAATATCTGTTCAACGTGGCGCAGCTGCCCGGCGCGCTGTACGTGGTCGTCGCGGTCAGCGTCGCCGGTGCGGTGCTGTCGATGCGCATCCCCAAGTGGGTCGAGGTCACCGAGGGCGAGGTGCCCACCACCCTGAGCTACCACGGCCAATCGGGCGGCCCGGGCGAGCTGCGCCGGCACCCCGGAAAGCCCAAGGCCGAACGTCAGCCGTTGGGCCGCAACACCATCACCGCCCTGTGGGGCAACTGCACCATCAAGGTGATGGTCGGATTCCTGTTCCTCTACCCCGCGTTCGTCGCCAAGTCCCACGATGCCAGCGGCTGGGAACAGCTGCTGATCCTCGGACTCATCGGGGCCGCGGCCGGGATCGGCAACTTCGGCGGCAACATCGCCGCGGCCCGGCTCAAACTCGGCCACCCCGCGCAGCTGGTCGTGCGGGCCGCCGCCGCCGTCACCGCCGTCGCGCTGGCCACCGCCTTGACCGGCAACCTGCTGGTGGCTGCCGGGGCGACACTGGTCACCTCCGGCGCCAGCGCCATCGCGAAGGCCTCACTGGACGCATCCCTTCAAGACGACCTGCCCGAGGCCTCGCGGGCCTCGGCGTTCGGCCGCTCGGAATCGGTGCTGCAGCTGGCCTGGGTGGCCGGCGGCGCCACCGGGGTGCTGATCTATACAGACCTCACAGTCGGGTTCACTACGATCACGGCCGTGCTGATACTGGGCCTGGCGCAGACCATCGTGAGCTATCGCGGCGAATCGCTGATTCCCGGACTGGGCGGTAACCGCCCGGTCCACGCCGCACGAGAAGGCGGCAGCTGTCCCTCGACAGCACCGACGACAGCACAGTGGGAGTCCCGATGAAACGCGCCCTGGCGGCCCTGGCGGCCGTGGTCGTGCTGGCGATCGCCGGCACCACGGTCGGAGTCTGGCGGTTGCACAGTTCGCACGGCGACCAGCTGCCGGAGATCAGCGCGTACTCGCACGGGCATTCGGTGCGGGTCGGGCCGTTCCAGTATTGCGAAGTGCTCAACCTCGACGACTGCAAGGAACCGCGCGATGCGGGCGAACTGCGGGTCACAAAGGAAAGTCCGGTCCAGCTCTCGGTGCCGAGTTCGGTCGCCCGGGCACCGTGGCGGCTGCTGCGGGTGTACGAGAACCCGATCGACACGACGGTGACGTACTACGCACCCAAGACGACGCTGGCCGTCACCATCCCCACGGTCGACCCCAACCGGGGCCGGCTCACCGGGCTGGCGGTCCAGATGCTGACCCTGGTACAGGACCAGGACGGCCAAGAGTTCGCGCTACCCCACGCCGAGTGGTCCGTCAGCACGGTCTGGCCGGACCGCACCGGGGCGGACGCGCGCTAACCCGCCGAGTGCCCGGCAGGCACCCGCTCACCCTCGGGCGTCGGCCCGGGCGGAGTTCCGTCGCCGAAAGGCCTGCCGCCCAAGGATTCCCGACCGTGGGGCGTCAGCCAGTTGGCCAGGTCCGGCCCCTTGGGCACGATCTGCGTCGGATTGATGTCCGAATGCACGATGTAGTAGTGCTGCTTGATCTGGACGAAGTCGATGGTGTCACCGAAGCCGGGCGTCTGGAACAGATCCCGCGCGTACGCCCACAACACGTCCATCTCGGCGAGCTTGGCCCGGTTGCACTTGAAATGGCCGTGATAGACCGGGTCGAACCGGGCGAGCGTGGTGAACAGCCGGACGTCGGCCTCGGTGATGGTGTCGCCCACCAGATAACGCTGGGAGCTCAGCCGGTCGGTCAGCCAGTCCAGCGCGGTGAACAGCCGGTCGTAGGCGGCGTCGTAAGCCTGTTGTGAGCCCGCGAATCCGCAGCGGTACACCCCGTTGTTGACCTCGGTGTAGATCCGCTTGGCCACCTCGTCGATCTCCGCGCGCAGCGGCTCGGGATACAGCTGCGGGGCCCCCTCGCGCTGATACGCGGTCCACTCGGTGGAGAAGTCCAGCGTCATCTGGGCGAAGTCGTTGGTCACCACCGCACCCGTGGCCACCTCGACGATGACGGGCACGGTGATGCCCTTCGGGTAGTCGGGGTCACGCTTGAAATACGCGTCCTGCAACCGCGGGATCTTGAGCACCGGGTCGAGCCCGCCGGGGTCGAGGTCGAACGTCCAGCTGCGCGCATCGTGCGTCGGGCCGCAAAAACCAATCGACAGAACGCTTTCCAGGCCCAGCAGGCGTCGCACGATGATCGTGCGGTTGGCCCACGGGCAGGCACGCGCGACGATCAGCCGGTACCGGCCTGCCTCGACGGGATAGCCGTCACGTCCATCTGCCGTGATGCGGGTGGTGATGTAGTTCGTGTCGCGGTTGAACTCACCGGAGGTGGACTTGTCGGCGACGTAGGTGCCCTGAGCCATACCTACATACTGGCCCCACGGTGCGCCGAGCAACACCCGGCGAACCAGAAGATCAGGCGTCGAGCTCCTGCGCGACGGCCTTGACCACCTCGGACACCCGGCGCGCGACCTTACGGTCGGGGTAGCGCCCCTTGCGCAGCTCGGGCTGCACGATGTCTTCGAGCAGCGTGATCATGTCCGAAACCATGCCGTGCAGCTCATCGGGAGTGTGCTTGTGCTCGGGACGCTCGGCCTCGCGCCGGGAGCGGCTCAGGCTCGGCGGCGGGTCGATCAGCTTGAGGCTCAACGCCTGCGGGCCACGACGACCGGCAGCCACGCCGAACTCGACACGTTGACCGGCCTTGAGGCCTTCGACACCCGCGGGCAACGCCGAGGACCGCACATAGACGTCCTCACCGTCCTCCTGGGACACAAAGCCGAAGCCCTTTTCGGCGTCGTACCACTTCACCTTGCCGGTCGGCACTGCACTCACCCGCTCGTCTTGTCAGAACTACCTACACACATAAAGCTCGCGTCCCGTCAGCGCCGGGACGCGATGGAGCGATCTTACTCGGCCCTGCCCGGGTGCTTCACCCCTATTACTCGGTAGGCTGGGAACCACCTCTGGAAGAGAGATGCGCCGGTAATGCGAGTGGTACTGAACATCATCTGGTTGATCTTCGGCGGCCTGTGGCTGGCGCTGGGTTACCTGCTGGCCGCACTGATCTGTTTCGTGCTGATCATCACCATCCCGTTCGGGTTCGCCTCGCTGCGCATCGCGTCCTACGCGCTGTGGCCGTTCGGCCGGACCATCGTGGACAAGCCGGGTACCCGGCCCGGCGCCCTGGTCGGCAACATCATCTGGATCATCCTGTTCGGCTGGTGGCTGGCGCTCGGGCATCTGATCAGCGCGGTGGCCATGGCCGTCACCATCGTCGGAATCCCGCTGGCGCTGGCCGATCTCAAGATGATCCCGGTCTCGCTGGTCCCGCTGGGCAAGGACATCGTCCCGGTCGACTCACTGAAGGCCCCGGTATGACGCTGACCCCGCTCGGGTTGCCCGCGGTACATCGATCCGGTGCCCCGTCTCTGGATCCGGCCCCGGCGACCGGTCCACTCGTCGACACCTACGGCCGCGTCGCCACCGACCTGCGGGTGTCACTCACCGACAAGTGCAATCTGCGGTGTACCTACTGCATGCCTGCCGAGGGTCTGGACTGGCTGCCCGGGGATGCGCTGCTCAGCACCGCCGAACTGAGCCGGTTGTTGCGCATCGCCGTCACCCGGCTCGGGATCACCAGTGTGCGGTTCACCGGTGGCGAGCCCTTGGTCACGCGCCACCTCGAGGATGTGGTCGCCGCAGCCGCAGCACTGCGCCCGCGGCCGGAGATCACCCTGACCACCAACGGCATCGGGCTGGACCGACGTGCCGCGGGCCTCAAGCAGGCGGGCCTGGACCGGATCAACGTGTCGCTGGACAGCGTCGACGCAGCCCACTTCGCCCGGATCACGCGCCGGGACCGGCTTGCCGACGTGCTCGACGGCCTGGCGGCCGCCAAGGCGGCCGGACTGGAGCCGGTAAAGGTCAACGCGGTACTCGACCCGGTTTCAGGTCTCGACGACGTGGTGGACCTGCTGGGCTACTGCCTGGATCACGGCTACCAGCTGCGGATCATCGAGCAGATGCCGCTGGACGCCGGACACACCTGGCAGCGGGGCAGGGTGATCGACTCCGAGGCCATCCTGGGCACGCTGGGCCGCCACTTCGACCTGCATCCCGACCCGAAGCCGCGCGGCTCGGCGCCGGCCGAGCTCTGGCAGGTCGCCGCGAGCACGGATCACCCCGCGGGCACCGTCGGAGTGATCGCCTCGGTGTCACATGCGTTCTGTTCGGACTGTGACCGCACCAGGCTGACGGCCGACGGTCAGGTCCGCAGCTGCCTGTTCTCCACCGAGGAGAGCGATCTGCGCGCGCTGCTGCGTGGCGGCGCCGACGATGCCGCCATCGAAACTGCATGGCGAACTGCAATGTGGGCAAAGCCCGCGGGGCACGGGATCAACGACCCGGATTTCGTGCAGCCCGTCCGGCCGATGAGCGCGATCGGCGGCTAGATGACAGGGCGCACCGTGGCCGTGACGGTCCGCTATTTCGCCGCTGCGGCGGCTGCGGCCGGAGTTGATACGGAAACGTTAGATTTGGCCGAGGATTCGACGATCGCGACGCTCGTCGAGCATCTCAGCGGTCGCGACGCGGAGCTCGCGCGCGTGCTTAAGCGCTGCTCATACCTGTCGGACGGGATGGCCGTGCGCGATATGAACAAGGCGATTTCAACGTCACAAACCATTGATGTGTTACCGCCATTCGCCGGCGGCTAACGTGATTTGCATCACATAACGAAATGGTCACGAGCTGGCTACAGCAGGGTGGAGCGCCGCGTCCACCTGCGACAACGCAGAAATAACCTGCACCTTTAAACAACTTTTAGAGTTTGCTCAGAGCCAAAACGCCCGAGGCCGCTAAAGGTGACGGGATTGCGGGGAGCCGTTAACGTTCATTCCCAAGTCAACCGACCCTAATCAGTTGACCCACCTCCTACCGGTAGCGCCGAGCTCCATCCATCGGGCAGAGGTTCACAACGAACAAACAAGGATGGAGGCGGGGGACCCAACCGGTCCACCGATTTACTTCAGGACCAGGAGCCGCTTGCGGCCCCTTGGGGTGAAGCCGTCGCCGTTTCGACGACGCCGGCCGGGTGACCTCTCCCACCCGAACCCGACAGCTGACCTCGTGGGCGCCTACGAGAGGACCTTCACGCTTATGAGTGGACGGCATCGCAAGCCCGCTTCCTCGTCTTCAGCAAAGAATGTCGCCAAGATCGCCTTCACCGGAGCTGTGCTCGGTGGTAGCGGCCTCGCACTGGCCGGTCAGGCCATGGCCGCCACCGATGGCGAGTGGGACCAGGTAGCCCGCTGCGAGTCCGGTGGCAACTGGGCAATCAACACCGGCAACGGCTACCACGGCGGCCTGCAGTTCTCCCCCAGCACGTGGTCCTCCCACGGCGGCGGCGAGTACGCACCCAGCGCCTTCCTGGCCACCAAGGAACAACAGATCGCCGTCGCCGAGCGCGTTCTCGCCGGCCAGGGCAAGGGCGCTTGGCCCGTCTGCGGCCGCGGCCTCTTCGAGCGCCACCCCGCGCAACGTGGTCAACGAGCCCGCTCCGGCCGCCCCGCTGGATGCGCCCGCGGTCAACGGTGAACTGCCGCCCGCCCCCGATGCTCCGGCTCCTGACGCGCCGCCCGCCGATGCGATGGCCGCACCGCTCCCCGACGCCGCCCCGCCGGCTCCCGAAGCGCTGCCGCCGGCCCCCGAGGCGCCCGCCCCGGCCCCCGAGGCCGCCCCGATGGACGCCGCGCTGGCCCCGGCCCCCGAGTCCGCCCCGATCACCGACGCTGCACTGCAGGTGCCCGCTCCCGAGGCTCCCGCGCCCGCCCCTGAGGCCCCGGCTCCTGACGCGGCTCCCGCCCCTGCGCAGCCGGTCAGCTACGTCGCTCAGATCCAGCAGGCCATCGAGAATCAGGGCCTCGACGGCAACATCGTCATCAACGGCTGAGTTTCAGGCCGAACCGACCCACTCGTCGGTGCCGTCGGAGAAGTACTGGTGCTTCCACACCGGTAGCCGCTCTTTGACGGTGTCGACGAGGCGGGCACAGGTTTCGAACGCCGCCCCGCGGTGGTCCGCTGCCACAGCGGCCACCAGGGCGGCGTCTCCTATTTGTAGGGTGCCGATGCGGTGGCTGACCGCGATCGCACGTACCCCGGAGGCCTGCGCGGCCACCTCGGCGGCCACCTCTTGCAAGGTCTGAAGGGCATCGGGATGCGCGGAGTAGTCGAGCCGGGTGACCGAGCGGCCGCCGTCGTGATCGCGCACCACCCCGGAGAACCCGACCACCGCTCCGGCTGCCTCGTGTGCCACCAGGGCCTCGTATTCGGTCAGCGAGATCGGTGTCTCGGTCAATTCGACCCGTACGACGGATGCGCTCACCGGGAGTGGTCCTTTCCGCTCAGCTGGTCCAACGCGTGCTCCAGCACGCCGGCCAGCACACCCAGCCCGTCCTTGACCCCGCCCGGTGATCCGGGGAGGTTGACGATCAGGGTGCGCCCGGCGACGCCGCAGACGCCGCGGGACAGCACCGCGGTGGGCACCTTGTGCGCGCCGGCTCGCCGGATGGCATCGGACAGCCCGGGAATCTGATAGTCGAGTACCGACATGGTGGATTCCGGCGTCGCATCGGTGGGTGAGATGCCGGTGCCGCCGGAGGTGATGATCAGGTCGACCCGCTCGGCCAGGGCGGCGCGCAGTGCGTCACCGACCGCGTGCCCGTCGGCGACCACCATCTGCTCGGTGACGTCGTATCCGCGATCGGAGAGCCAGCCGACGATGAGGGGGCCGGTCCGGTCGTCGTACACCCCTGCCGCGGCACGGGTGGAGGCGATGATGACCCGCGCCGAACGTGTCACTGCGTAGTTCTTTCCCACAATCCCGTTTTACCGCCTTCTTTGCGCACCACCTTGATGTCGTCGATGCGCGCGGCTGGGTCGACGGCCTTGATCATGTCGTACAAGGTCAGCGCGGCGACGCTCACCGCGGTCAGGGCCTCCATCTCGACCCCGGTGCGGTCGGTGCTGCGCACGGTGGCGGTGATGGCCACCGCGGCCTCGCGGGCGTCGAAATCCACGTCGACGCCGGTCAGCGCCAATTGATGGCACAGCGGGATGAGATCGGGGGTCCGCTTGGCGGCCATGATTCCGGCCACCCGCGCGGTGGCCAGGGCGTCACCCTTGGGCAGGCCGCCCGAAGCGATGAGGGCCACCACGTCCGGCCGCGTGTGCAGGACACCCACGGCCAGCGCGGTGCGCAAGGTGGCGTCCTTGGCCGAGACGTCGACCATGTGTGCCGCGCCGGACTCGTCGAGGTGCGACAGTCCCACTGTTACCTGTTGACGACGGTGGCCGACTGGATGAAGGGCAGCTCTTCGGCCGGCAATGGAAAGGTCACATCGCCGAACGGCGACAGTGCGCCGGTGCGGTCGGTGGCGAGCTCACTCACGGCGTGATCATCGCCGTCGGAGAGCACGGGCCAGCCGTTGTCGACGTAATGGTTCTTCTTGTTGTCAGCCACGCTCCACATTGTGGCAGGCGCCCGCGCCGGAGGCGAGACCGGCGGGGCAGGAGCGCAGCGACCGGGGGGAGGTCCAGCGCGGGCTGCTTTACGCTGGTCAGGATATGACCGCCGCACAGACTCCCGGATTCCCGCTGGGTGCCTGGCTGTCCGACCTCGACGACAAGGGCCTCATCCGCCTGCTGGAACTGCGGCCCGACCTGAGCCAGCCGCCACCGGGAACGATCGCCGCGCTCGCCGCGCGCGCGACCTCACGTCAGTCGGTCAAGGCTGCCACCGATTCGCTGGACTTCCTGCGGCTGGCCGTCCTGGATGCGCTGCTGGTCCTGCACGCCGACACCCACCCGGTCCCGGTGTCGCAGGTGAACGAACTGTTGGGTGAGCGCGTCGGATCCGGCGACGTGACCGCGGCGCTGGAAGATCTGCGCGAGCGCGCCCTGGTGTGGGGCGAGGCCGCCGTCCGGGTGGCGCCCGAAGTGGCGTCGGGCCTGCCCTGGTTCGTCGGTCAGGCCGCCGTGGAGACCTCCGACCGCAGCGCCGACGAGATCGCCGACCTGCTCGCGGGGCTCGACGAGGCCCAGAGCGATCTGCTGGCCCGGCTGCTGGAGGGCTCCCCCATGGGCCGCACCCGCGACGCTGCGCCCGACACCCCGCCCGACCGGCCGGTGCCCCGACTGGTCGAGGCCGGGCTGCTGCGCCGGATCGATGCCGAGACGGTGATCCTGCCCCGAGTGGTCGGCCAGGTGATGCGCGGCGAGGCACCCGGCCCGGTGGAGCTGACCGCACCGGTACTGCAGACGACGTCGACGACTCCTGCCGATGCGGACGCGGTGGCCGCCGGTGCGGCCATCGACCTGCTACGTGAGATCGATCTGATCATCGAAACCCTGGGCAGCGCACCGGTTCCCGAGTTGCGCAACGGCGGGCTCGGGGTGCGCGACGTCAAGCGGTTGGCCAAGACCACCGGCATCGACGAACCGCGGCTGGGCCTTCTTCTGGAACTGGCCGCGGGTGCGGGGCTGATCGCAGCGGGCATGCCCGAACCGGACCCAGGTGACGGGACCGGCCCCTACTGGGCGCCGACGGTGGCCGCCGACAGGTTCATCGAATCCCCCACCGCCGTGCGCTGGCACCTGCTGGCCGCGACCTGGCTGGACCTGCCGGCCCGGCCGGCCCTGATCGGGAGCCGCGGCCCGGACAACAAACCCTTTGCCGCACTGTCGGATTCGCTGTACTCGACGGCCGCTCCGCTGGACCGCCGGCTGATGCTGAGCGTGCTGGCCGAACTGGCTCCGGGGACCGGAGCCGACGGCGCCGAAGCGTCCCGGGCGATGGTCTGGCGAAGGCCGCGCTGGGCGGTGCGCCTGCAGCCTGCCACCGTCAGCGGGCTGCTCGCCGAGGCACACTCGCTGGGCATGGTGGGCCGCGGCGCGATCAGCACCCCGGCCCGCGGCTTGCTCGCCGGCGACCCCGACGAGGACGTGCTGGCCGCGATGGCCAAGGCGCTGCCCAAACCACTCGACCACTTCCTGCTGCAGGCCGACCTCACGGTGATCGTGCCCGGCCCGCTGGAACGGGACCTGGCCGAGCATCTGGCCGAGGTGGCCACCGTCGAATCGGCGGGCGCGGCGATGGTCTACCGGATCAGCGAGGCATCCATCCGGCGCGCGCTCGACGCGGGCCGGACCGCCAGCGAGCTACACACCCTGTTCGAGAAGCATTCCAAAACCCCGGTGCCGCAAGGATTGACGTATCTCATCGACGACGTCGCGCGCCGCCACGGCCAGCTGCGCGTCGGCATGGCCACGTCGTTCCTGAGGTGTGAGGATCCCGCACTGCTGGCCCAGGCCCTCGCCTCGCCGGGCGCCGACCGCCTCGAGCTGCGTTTGCTGGCCCCGACCGTGGCGGTGTCCCAGGCGCCGATCGCCGACGTGCTCACGGTGCTTCGCGAAGCCGGGTTCGCACCGGCCGCCGAGGACTCCACGGGCACCGTCGTCGACATCAGGGCCCGTGGCGCCCGCGTCATCGCACCGACCCGCCGCCGCGTCTACCGTCCGCCCACCCCACCGACAGCCCAGACCCTGGGCGCGATCGTCGCGGTACTGCGCAAGGTGGCGTCGGGACCGTTCGCCAGCGTGCGTCTGGACCCGGCCATGGCCATCACCCAACTGCAGGACGCCGCGATCAACCAGACCTCCGTGGTGATCGGCTACGTCGACCCCGCGGGCGTGGCCACCCAACGGGTGGTCTCCCCCATCAACGTGCGCGGCGGTCAACTGACGGCGTTCGATCCGGCTGCCGGACGGGTGCGCGAGTTCGCCATCCATCGCGTCACCTCGGTGGTGTCGGCCGACAGCGACTGACCGCGACACAGCCTGCTCACAGAGCGGTTCACCAATATGGCGATGTGACAACGATGTTGATGGCGGCGGATCAGGTGCCTCCGGCCTACCGAGGCGTGTCCCTGCTGCACGGTTGGTTGCCCCCCACGTTGCAGGCGGTGGCGGCCGTGGCCTTGATCGCGGCCATCGGATGGCGCACCCGGCGCTGGCGGCTGATCTGGCTGCCTTGCGCGATCGCGGTCGGACTGGGCCTGGCCGCTTGGGCCCGATGGTTCGTCCATTCGCAGGGCCTCGCGGGCGATCCGGCACCGGCCGAGTTGTGGATCTGGATCGGGCTGACCGGACTGGCGGCGGCCGTGCTGGCGCTGGGGTGGCGCGGCAGTCACTGGCGACGGCGGACCGCCTCGGTGGCCGCCGTCCCCTTGTGCCTGCTGAGCGTCGGCGTGGCGGTCAATCTCTGGGTCGGGTACTTCCCCACGGTCACGGCACTGTGGAACGAGGTGACCGCCGGGCCGCTGCCGGGCGAGACCGACCTGGCCACCGCGCTCGACCAACGCAAACGCGGTGACATCCCGTCCCACGGCGAGCTGGTGTCCGTGACGATTCCCGCGGACCGATCCGGCTTCAAACACCGCGACGAACTGGTGTACCTGCCGCCGGCCTGGTTCTCCGCATCGGCCCCGGAACTTCCCGTGGTGATGATGATCGCCGGGGAATTCAACACCCCGGCCGATTGGGCGCGCAGCGGCAACGCGATCGCCACCATCGACGATTTCGCCGCCGGTCACGGCGGCAGCACCCCGGTGTTCGTCTTCGTCGACGTCGGCGGCTCCTTCAACAACGACACCGAATGCGTCAACGGGCCGCGCGGCAACGTCGCCGACCACCTCACCGAAGACGTGCCACCCTTCCTGACCCGTACTTTCGGGGTGCGTGACACCGGCTGGGGTGTCGTCGGCTGGTCGATGGGCGGAACCTGCGCCGTGGACCTGACGGTGATGCACCCCGAGTTGTTCAGCGCCTTCGTCGACATCGCCGGAGACACCGGGCCCAACGCAGGCACCAAGGATCAGACCATCGCCCGGCTCTACGGCGGCGATGCCGCGGCCTGGTCCACCTTCGATCCCGCCACCGTGATCGACGAGCACGACAGGTACCGGGGAGTTTCCGGCTGGTTCGTGATCTCCTCGGACGCCCCGGTCAAACGCGGGGCGCACCCGGTCAATCCGGACGCGGTGGGCCTCGGCGGGCAGGACGCCGGGGGCAATCCGGGCGACCAGACCGAAGCTGCGCACACCCTGTGCGACCTGGGCCGCAGCCGTGGGATCTCCTGTGCCATCACTGCCCTGCCGGGCAAGCACGACTGGCCCTTCGCCGAGGAAGTGCTGACCAAGACCCTGCCCTGGCTGGCCGGCGCGGTCGGAACTCCCGGGGTGCCGCAGGTACCGCTGCCGTCCGGCGGGGCGGCCCCACCCGCGCCCCCGGCAGCTGCGCCGCGCTGACCCCGACGCACGGCGCCGAGTGCGCATGTCGGCGCATTCGGAATAATGGACGGGATGAGTTTTCCCGCCGTGAGCGAATGGATCCCCTGCGCATGACTGACGGCCCCCTGATCGTCCAGTCCGACAAGACAGTGCTGCTCGAGGTCGACCACGAGCAGGCCGGGGCGGCCCGCGCCGCCATCGCGCCGTTCGCCGAGCTCGAACGTGCCCCCGAACACGTGCACACCTACCGCATCACCCCGTTGGCGCTGTGGAACGCCCGCGCCGCCGGGCACGACGCCGAGCAGGTGGTCGATGCGCTGGTCAGCTTCTCGCGCTACCCGGTACCGCAGCCCCTGCTGGTCGACATCGTCGACACCATGGGCCGCTACGGGCGGCTGCAGTTGGTGAAGAGTCCCGTGCACGGCCTGGTCCTGGTGAGCCTGGATCGCGCCGTGCTCACGGAGGTGCTGCGACACAAGAAGATCGCCCCGATGCTGGGCGCGCGCATCGACGACGACACCGTGATCGTGCACAACAGCGACCGTGGCCACATCAAGCAGATGCTGCTCAAGATCGGCTGGCCGGCGGAGGACCTCGCGGGCTACGTCGACGGCGAGGCGCATCCGATCGAGCTGGCCCAGGACGGCTGGGAGCTGCGCGACTACCAGGAGATGGCCACCGACTCGTTCTGGGCAGGCGGCTCCGGTGTCGTGGTGCTGCCCTGCGGCGCCGGTAAGACCCTGGTCGGGGCGGCTGCGATGGCCAAGGCCGGCGCGACGACGCTGATCCTGGTCACCAACACCGTGGCCGGGCGGCAGTGGAAACGTGAACTGGTGGCCCGCACCTCGCTGACCGAGGACGAGATCGGCGAGTACTCGGGCGAGAAGAAGGAGATCCGGCCGGTCACCATCGCGACGTACCAGGTGATCACCCGCCGGACCAAGGGCGAGTACAAGCATCTGGAGCTGTTCGACAGCCGCGACTGGGGACTGATCATCTACGACGAGGTCCACCTGCTGCCGGCGCCGGTGTTCCGGATGACCGCCGATCTGCAGTCCCGGCGGCGGCTGGGCCTGACGGCGACGCTGATCCGTGAGGACGGCCGCGAGGGTGACGTGTTCTCGCTGATCGGTCCGAAGCGCTACGACGCGCCGTGGAAGGACATCGAGGCCCAGGGCTGGATCGCCCCCGCCGAATGCATCGAGGTGCGGGTGACGATGACCGACAACGAGCGGATGCTCTACGCCACTGCCGAACCCGAGGAACGCTACAAGCTGTGCTCGACGGTGCACACCAAGATCGCCGTCGTGCGCTCGATCCTGGCGCGCCACCCAGGCGAGCCGACCCTGGTGATCGGCGCCTACCTGGACCAGCTGGAGGAGCTGGGTCAGGAATTGGACGCCCCGGTGATCCAGGGGTCGACCAAGAACGCCGAGCGCGAGGCCCTGTTCGACGCGTTCCGGCGCGGCGAGATCTCCACGCTGGTGGTCAGCAAGGTCGCCAACTTCTCCATCGATCTACCGGAAGCCTCTGTCGCCGTCCAGGTTTCGGGTACTTTCGGCTCCCGCCAGGAAGAGGCGCAGCGTCTGGGCCGGCTGTTGCGTCCCAAGGCCGGCGGCGGCGGTGCGGTGTTCTACTCGGTGGTCTCGCGCGATTCGTTGGACGCCGAGTATGCGGCCCACCGGCAGCGCTTCCTGGCCGAGCAGGGCTACGGGTATGTGATCAAGGACGCCGACGACCTGTTGGGGCCGGCGATATGACAGTGCGGCGGGTGATGCCGGTGCTCACGGTGTCCGACTTGTCTGTCGCCGAGGCATACACCCAGACCCTCGGGTTGGCCGAGGTGATGAACCACGGCTGGATCGTCACCCTGGCCG
Organism: Mycobacterium sp. 48b; assembly: GCF_048282725.1. Lineage (NCBI taxonomy): Bacteria > Bacillati > Actinomycetota > Actinomycetes > Mycobacteriales > Mycobacteriaceae > Mycobacterium > Mycobacterium sp. 48b. The sequence goes on along the minus strand of NZ_JBLVUL010000001.1, from coordinate 1,601,541 downwards.
ATGCCGAGCACCGCCATCAGGTGAGCCTGATGACGAAAGACGCCACCGCACCGGTGAATCCGTCGGTTTCGATCGAAGTCGACGACGTCGATGCCGCGTATACGTCCGCGGTCGAGGCGGGGTTGGAGATCGTGCATCCACTGACCGACGAGGAATGGGGTGTCCGGCGGTTCTTCTTCGCCGACGCGGCGGGCAACGTGGTCAATGTGCTGAGCCACCGCCGTTAGTCCGCCTGCGCACCGCCATCAGCAATTCGCCGTCCGGGCCGCCGGTGAAGGTGAGCTCGCGGCGTAGCCGTTGCCCCGGTATCAGGTCGAGCTCGAAACGCTGTGCGAGAGTGGCGATCACCAGCGTGGCTTCGAAGCTGGCGAAACCGGACGCGATGCACATCCGCCGGCCCGCACCGAACGGCATCTGGGCACGACGCTGCGGTCCGTCGAGGTTCTCCTTCAGGAACCTCTCCGGATCGTATGTGCCTGCGTTCTCCCATACCCGATCGTTGTGGTGCACGCTGTGCGTGAGAATGGCGACGCTGGTACCGGCCTTGATCGGGTAATCACCCAGCACGTCATCGGATTTCGCCACCCGAGCCACACCCATGATGGGCGGGTAGACGCGCATCGCCTCAGCCACCACGGCCTGCGTCCACGGCAGGTTCTCGACATCGTCGGCGGTGGGTTCCCGACCGCCGAGCACCTCGTCGAGTTCACGGCCGAGCCGATCGCGTGCATCGGGGTTCTGTGACAGCAGGTACCAGGTCCACGCCAGCGCCGCCGCAGTGGTTTCGAAGCCCGCGCCGAGGAACGTCATGACCTCATCGCGGATCTCCAGATCGCTGTAGCGGTAGCCGGTTTCGGGATCCTCGGCCGCGATCAGAAGGGCCAGCAGATTGTCGGTGCGCTCGATCTTGCCGCTGCGGTGGTCGGCGATCAGCCGATCGATGAACCGTTCGATGCGCCGCAATCCGCGCCGAGCCCGGGGTGCTACCAGCCATGCGCCCCGACGCAAGGCATTGATCGAGAACCGCGGCGACGAGAATCCCTCGGCGATCCGGCGCAGTGGCCGCGCCGCCCCGAGAAGGAACCCATAGCCGAAAAGCGTGAGCAGACGGGCGAAATCGGTGCGCATCTGCTCGGCGAGCCGACCGTTGAGCTCGATGCCGAACATCGTGCGGGCGATGATGTCCAAAGTCACGTAGTTCATCTCGGCGGCGATGTCCACCGGTCGACCGGCGGCCAGGTCGGCCTCCCAGCGCCGGGCGGCGGCCACACTGGCCTCGGTCATCTGCGGCGCGAAGGCATCTACCTGCCGCTTGGCGAAGATCGGCTGGACCAATCGCCGGTTACGTTGCCACAGTTCATCATTGAGGTCAGTGACCAGACCTCGCCCGAACGCCACCGCCAGCAGGTCGTACTCCGCATTCTTGGCGTAGTTGTCCTGATTGGAAACCAGCACGTGACGGGCGATGTCGGGATTGCGCACCACCACGAACTTGGCCAGCGGCGTACGGGCGACGACGATGTCGTCCTGGCCCGGCAGATCGGTGGCGTACTCGTAGATGGTGTGTCGATAGCCGGCCCGGATCGCCTTGAGTGCCAACCACCACGATTTGAGGTACCCGACCTCGGTGTGCTGCCAGCGCACCGGCGTCGGCGCCCAGCGCGGCGGGTGCAGCGCCCCGGTCCCACGGACCGGGCACGTGCTGATCTCGGTTTTCGCGCTGGGCACAGTCATCCGGCCGCCTCCCCGGTGAGCGCCGGGCAACTGACCCGGACTCGGGGTATACAGTACCGGCGGTATCGGGTTAAGGCCAGGGTCAATCTCTAGGTGTGCGGCCCCATCGCCTTGACGACGGTCAGCAGCACCACCGAATCCTCAATTGCGTGCAGGCTGTGCCGGGTCCGCGGGATCACGATGTGATCGCCGGGCGAACCCTCCCAGCTGGCTTCGGAGTTGGCCAGTTTCACCCGGCCCTCGATCACCTGCAGCGTCGCTTCACCCGGGCTCTCATGCTCGTCGAGCCCGTTTCCCTCGGTCAGCGCGATCAGGGTCTGGCGCAACTGATGCTCATGGCCGCCGTAGACCGTGTGGGCACTGCGCCCGCTGCTGGCCGCGCGGGCTGTGGCCAACTGCTGACGGGCAATCGCGGTGAGCGAGATCTTCTCCATACCCACAGATCGTGCCACCTCTCGTCGGCGAACCGTAAGTGTTGGGACAGAACGCTGCGGCGCTCCGGTGAGAGACACCGCCTTCCAGCTGTGAGCCTTTCGGTCGTGGCGTTGTCGGATCCGCGCACCACACCATGGGCCGATGCGCACACACGGACACGTCGCCCGAACCGCGGCGGCACTGGCCTCGGCGATGGGTATCGGCCGCTTCGTCTACACGCCGATCCTGCCGCTGATGTCGGCGCAGGCCGGCCTGGGCGCCCACGATGCCGCCGTCCTCGCCACGGCGAACTACGTCGGTTATCTGGCCGGTGCGCTGGCCGGTTCGATCTGGCCGAGGCTGGCCCGATCGATCACCGTGTGCCGCGTGTGCCTGCCCGTGATGGCCGTCAGCCTGGCCGCGATGCCGTTGTCCACGAACACATTCGAATGGGCCGTGCTGCGCGGCGTGGCCGGCTTCACCAGTGCGCTGGTGTTCGTGATCGCCGTCAACACCATGCTGGAACATCTGCACGGACATCCCGCGCACCTGGCCGGCTGGGGATTCGGCGGCGTGGGTGTCGGCATCGCGCTGTCGGCGCTGCTCGTGCTGGCCACCGGAGACTGGAAGGCGGCCTGGTGGGCCGCGGCCGCAGTAGCCGCCGTGCTGGGCTTCGGCGCCTGGTCGATGCCCGCCGTGCCGCACAGCACCGCAACCGCACCGGCCGCCGACACCCGGCCGCCTCACGGCCCGTTCACATTGCTGCTGACCAGCTACACCCTGGAAGGGGTCGGCTACATCATCGCCGGCACCTTCCTCGTGGCAGCGGTCGCCCAGGGTGCACCGGCGTGGCTGGGCGGGAGCACGTGGCTGGTGGTCGGGCTCGCCACCGTGCCCTCGGCAGCACTGTGGGCGGCACTGAGCAGCCGGTGGTCGCATCCGGCGCTGCTGGTGGCGGCGCTGGCGCTGCAGGCCGTCGGGATCGCGGTGGCCGGCATGGTCGGCGGAGTCACCGCCGCTCTGGTGGGCGCGGTGCTGTTCGGCGGAACGTTCATCGGTGTCAGCACGCTGGCGCTGGCGGCCGGGCGGCTGCTGCGCTACCCGCGCGCTGTTGCCCTGCTCACCACCGGATATTCGGTGGGTCAGATCCTCGGGCCGCTCGTGGTTGCGCCGCTGCTGCACCGCGGTTTCGCGCCCGCGCTGATCGTGGGCGCGCTCGTGGTGTCAGCCGCCGCGCTGGTGTCCGGGGTGATGCGGATCGTCGTCCGGCACCCAGACATCGGGGGCGTCCAGTCCGAGATCACCAATGCCGCGGGTGAACTCGTCGACCACGGCGAGAACGGCCGGACTGGCCTCGTCACGACGCCACACCAACGACCACGTCCATAACGGCGTCGGCGTCACCACCGGGCGACGCACCAGGCCCGCGGGCAGCGACGCGCCCTGTCCCTTGGGGTTGTTGAGGACGGGCCGGCGCAGCCGCCGGACGTGCTCGAAAAAGGTGGGACCGGTGACGCCGCCGTCGTCTGTGCGCATCACCGGCGCCCCGACGGCTGCGGCGAACAGCTCGCCGTAGCGGTTCCACGACGACCAACTCGCCGCGTCCGTGTCGACCAGCACCGTGGTGTCGCGTGCGCTGACCGGGGATTCGTCCGTGCCGGCGCACAAAGCGTACAACCGGTCCACCCCAATCAGCCTGGCCTGCAACGACAGCGCCTCCAGGTCGGCGTTGCGAACCCAGCAGATCGCCAGATCGAGACTGCCCTCGGCGACCCGGGCCGCCTGCGTGTGTGAGGGCATCACCCAGGTGTCCACCCGTACCTGGGCCACGCCCGAGGCCCGCTCCGCCCAATCAGTCGGGCACCAGTTCACATATCCGATCCGGACCGGCTCCGACATCGCCAGACCTTGTGCACGCCTGCGCAATTCATCGGCCTGCTGAACCAGCGCCCGAGCCTCGGGCAGCAATGCGGTACCCGCCTGGGTCAGCGCCACCGAACGCCGGTCGCGGTCGAACAGGGTGACCTTGAGGTCACGCTCCAACGCCTTTATCTGCTGGGACAGCGACGGCCCGGCGATACGCAGGCGCTCTGCCGCCCGGCCGAAGTTCAGCTCCTCGGCGACGGTGACGAAGTAGCGCAGCTGACGTAGCTCCACCGTTGCAGCGTAGTAGGCGCAGCCTCTCAGCAGAGAGCCAACAGGTCCCGCGGGGCGGACATGACATCGCCCGCGACCACGTTGAGCAGTGCATCGGACCACATGCTTCAGACAAGGAGTTCCCCATGAGCACCACACCACACGTCGCAGTCATCACCGGCGCCTCCCAGGGCATCGGCGAGGCCCTGGTCGCGGGTTACCGCAAGCTCGGCTACGCCGTCGTCGCCAACTCCCGAAACATCGGTGAGAGCGACGATCCGATGGTGCTGGCCGTTGCCGGCGACATCGGGCAGCCCGGCGTGGGCAAGCAGCTGATCGACGCCGCCGTCGAGCGATTCGGCCGTGTCGACACCATCGTGAACAACGCAGGCATCTTCGTCGCCAAGCCCTTCACCGAGTACACCGACGCGGACTACGACGCCGTCACCGGAGTCAACCAGCGCGGCTTCTTCGAACTGACCCGGGCCGGGATCGCCGCGATCGAATCGCACGGCGAAGGCGGCCACGTGGTCACCATCTCCACGAGCCTCGTCGACCACGCCAACTCGCAGGTGCCCTCGGTGCTGGCGTCGCTGACCAAGGGCGGGCTGAACGCCGCGACCAAGGCTCTGGCCATCGAGTACGCGTCGCGGGGCATCCGAGCCAACGCGGTCGCGCTGGGCACCATCCGCACCCCGATGCACTCACCCGAGACCCACGAGTTCCTCTCGGCGCTGCATCCCGTCGGGCACATGGGCGACATCGACGACGTGGTGGGCGCGGTGCTGTACTTGGAGCAGGCCGGATTCGTGACCGGCGAGATCCTGCATGTGGACGGAGGCCAGAGTGCCGGGCATTGACGGGAACACGGCGGAGATCCTGCGCGCGGTGCTCGACGAGTGGCAGGCCGGCATCGCCGCCCACGATCCGCAGCGGGTCGCCGCGGTGTTCACCGAGGACGCGATCTTCCAGGGGCTGCGTCCCTACAGCGTCGGCCGGCAGGGAGTGGTCGACTACTACGCTTCGCAGCCCGCCGGTCTGACCGTCGACTACCGGATCCAGGAGACCCGCCGGCCCGCCGACAACATCGTGTTCGGCTACCTGCGTGCCGATTTCACGCGTCCGGACGGCACGGGCATCCCACTGAACCTCAGCGTCCTGGTCACCCGCGACGACGACTGGCGCATCGCCCACTACCAGGTCTCCGCCCTACCGGGCTGACAGAGACGACGGTCCCGCTCGGGCATCACCACGATGCCCGAGCGGTCCGAGATTAAATCACCCGGAGTGAATCTCCGTCGTAGCCGAATCGGGACCGCAGCTGCACCAGCAGACGCTCGGCCTCGGCGATCCTGTCGTGCAGCCGGACGAGCGCATCCGGCATGGGCGCGTCGGCCACCCGGCTGCGTTCCCGGACGCGCCGCCACCGCAGCTCGGTGGCCGCGAGAAGATTCCGCAGCTCGGCGATTTCGCCGACCAGAATGTCCTCGAACAGCCGCGATTGGGCGATGTCAGCGCTGTGCACGGGCCTGGAACAGTCGATCGCGGCAGCCGCGCGAGAAACCATGCGCGGCAGGGGGTTGAGCACCGCGGCCACATCGGCCCCGACCGTCGGGGCGGAGACGTTTCCACTCCCGAATTCCCGTGATATCAGCGTCACGTGGGGATCATGGAGCACGCACCCGATTCCCAGCGACAACACAGACGTAACCGGAGATGCCACCCCTGGTCATCTACCGGTCATCGGATGTACGTTTGACGGCCTTTGCGCGCGGCCAGCGTCCGCGCTCGGCCCGCCTAGCTCAGCGCGGGGATGACCTTCTGCTCGAACAGTTCGATACCGGACCGGTCGTAGGCGGCCTCCGGGAAGTACAGGATCGCGTACTCGCACCCGAGGTCGCGCATCCGCTGCAGTTTCTCGATGACCTGTTCGGGTGTACCGCTTGCCGATTCGGGCGCGGTGGCGTTGGCGAGCATGGCATCGACGGCAGCCTCGCCGGCCACCGGCGCCTGCCGGGCCCGCAACCGCGCGACGCGATCGGCGACGTCGGCCTCGGAGTCGCCGATGACGGCGTTGAAGTTGGCAGAGCGCACGATCGCGTCGTAGTCGGTTCCGACATCGCGACAATGCTCTGCCAGCACCTGCGACTTGTGCGCGAATCCGTCGGGCTCGGAGGTGAAGTTGGTGTACTGCGCGTACTTGGCCGCGATGCGCAGGGTCACCTTCTCACCGCCGCCTGCGATCCACATCGGGATACCACTGTCCTGCAACGGCTTCGGGGCGACGATCGCACCGTCGACCTGGTAGTGCCTGCCTTCGAAACTGACCCGCCCGTCGCGCCAGGCATCACGCATGATCTGGACACCCTCGTCGAGCCTGCCCAGCCGCACCCCGGCCGAGGGGAAGCCGTAGCCGTAGGCCCGCCATTCATGCTCGTACCAGCCGCCACCGATGCCCATCTGCACACGGCCACCCGAGATGATGTCGGTGGTGGCGGCGACCTTGGCCAGGTACACCGGGTTGCGGTAGCTCATCGCGGTGCACATCTGGCCGAGCTTGATCCGCGATGTCGTCGCGGCATAGGCCGACATCAACGACCAGGCCTCATGGGTGGCCTCGTCGGTGGGCACCGGAACGGTGTGGAAGTGGTCGTAGACCCACAGCGAGTCCCAGGTGCCTGCGTCGGCGTAGGCAGCCAGATCATGCATCACCGACCAGTGGTTTTCGGTGGGGATGTCGACAAGGTCAAGGCGCCAGCCCTGCGGGATGAAGAGTCCGAAGCGCATGGACCCCGACTCTACGACGACAACGCCTGTCGTGGCACCGGGCTAGCCTGAGATTTATGGCCCTTTCCAAGGAAGAACGCGAACAGTTTCTGGCCGAGCCGCACATCGCCGCCCTCTCGGTGTATGCAGGCGACAAGCGCGGTCCACTGACCGTCCCCATCTGGTACCAGTACACCCCCGGCGGCGAGCCGTGGGTGTTGACCGGGGTGGGCTCACGCAAGCACCGGCTGATCGAGGCCGCCGGGCACGTGACCCTGATGGTCGAGCGGCTCGAGCCGACGGTGCGCTACGTGGCGGTCGATGGTGCGGTCACCCGCATCGAGCCCGGCACCGACGAGCAGCTCGTCGAGATGACCAAGCGCTACCTGGCCCCCGAGAAGGTGGAGCCGTATCTGGAGTTCGCCCGCCGTGAGCACGGTGAGAGTGTCGCGGTGTTCTTCAAGCCCGAGCACTGGCTGTCCTCTGACCTGGGGTCGCTGTGAGGCCATGAGCTCGCGCCAACGGCTGTTCCGGTGGCTCTACCGGCTCGGGTTCACGCCCTGGGACGGCCACCCGTTGGCGCACAGCCTCACCAAGCTCGTCGAAGGCTCCGCCCACCCGTTGTCGCCTCCCGGCACCGCGCTCGATCTGGGCTGCGGTACCGGGGACAACGCGGTGTACCTGGCCCGCCATGGTTGGCACGTCACCGGCGTGGACTATGTGACCAAACCGCTGAAGAAGGCCAGCGCCAAGGCCGCCGGACTGCCGGTGATCTTCGTCAAAGCCGATGTGACACAACTGAGTTCGTCGGGCATCGGGACAGGCTTCCAGCTGATCATCGACAGTGGCTGCCTGCACGGCATGAGCGCCGGCGACCGCGACGCCTACGTCCGGGAAGTCAGCGCGGTGGCCGCCCCCGGTGCACAACTACTGATCGTGGCCTTCATCCCCGGCGCGTCGATAGGTGTGCCCGGCATCGGATTCGACGAAGTCCAGCGCCGATTCAAGGACGGCTGGACGTTGCTCTCCAGCGGAGATGAGCCCTCGCTGGATCAGAACGGCAACGACCGGGCGCGGCACTACCTGTTCACCCACAGCGGCTGATTCAGAGGCCCAGCGCGGCCATGGCGCCGTCTACGGTGGCAGTACGCAACTGCTCGTAGGGAGTGTCGGGGAACTGCAGGCAACAGTCCTGCAGCCCGCCGAAGGCGATGACCGCGCGGGTGGACTGTTCGAGGGTGGGCCTGCGCCCGAACACCAGCACACCGAGCCGGGCCCGCCAGGCCAGCAGTTGATCGATCAGCCCCAGATCGACCAACGTGGTCAGCTCCGAAACGATCAGGATGAGATCGGCGCGGTGCCGGAAATGGAAGTCGAAGTAGCCCTCCAGAAGTTCCCGCGCCGAGGCCCGGGCTGCTCCCCGTTTGCGTTCCCGCTCGGCAATGAAGGCCTCGCCCTCGTCGATGAGAGGCTGCAGAATGCTGCGGACGAGGTCCTCTCGTGACCGGAAGTGGTAGTACAGCGCGGGCTTTGTGATGCCCAGGCGGTCGGCGATGTCCTGCAGACTCGTGCGCACGACGCCTTTCTCAGCGAACAGTTCGCGCGCCACATCCAGGATGCGTTGCCGGGTATCCAATGCAGGCTTGGCCACGTAGCCACCCTAACTTACTTAACGATAGGTAAGCTCGTGGCAGGAGCACTTACCGACCGTTAAGTAAGGGGGCGATCGTGAAGGTACTCATCTCCGGCGCCAGCATCGCCGGGCCCGTACTCGCCTACTGGCTGTCTCGGCACGGAGTCGACGTCACCGTCGTCGAGCGCTCACCCGCGCTACGCAAGACAGGCGGTCACGCCGTGGACCTGTTCCGGCCCGCCATGGAGATCTCCGAACGCATGGGCGTGCTGCCCGAGATCGAGGCGCACGCCACGGGCACCACCCAGATGATCGTCCATCGACCCGGCGCCGCTCGCCCGGCCCGCCTGGACTACGTCAAGATCATGGGTGCCATGTCCGACCGGCACGTCGAGATCATGCGGGATGACCTCAGCGAGATCTACTTTCGAGCGGGCCAGGACGATGTCGAGTACCTGTTCGGGGACACCATCACCTCGATCTCGCCCGACGGGGACGTGACCTTCGAGCACAACCCACCCCGACGCTTCGACGTGGTGGTGGGAGCCGACGGACTGCACTCGGGTGTGCGTCGTCTGACCTTCGGCGACAACGTTTCCGAGAACTTCCTCGGTGGATACCTGTCGGTGGTCTCGGTGCCGAAAGACTTCGCCCGCGACGGCGAGATGACCGGCTACTTCAAACCCGGTCACATGGCCGGGATCTACACCGCCGACCACCTCGACGATGCTCGCGCGGTCTACATCTTCCGCCCGGACCGGCCACTCGATTACGACTACCGCGACGCGGAGCGCCAAAAGGTGCAACTGCGCGCGGCATTCGAGCACATGAGCCCCGAGGTGGACCGCTGGCTCGACGAGGTGCCGCGGACCCCGACGTTCTACTTCGACGCCATCACGCAACTGGAGATGACGACGTGGTCACGTGGCCGGGTAACCCTCGTCGGGGACGCCGGCTACTGCCCAGGGCCTGCCGTCGGCGGCAGCACCAGCCTCGCGGTGTACGGCGCCTATGTCCTGGCCGCCGAGATGGTGCGGGCCGGTGACGATTACGCCTCGGCGTTCGCCGCCTACGAACGCACGATGCTCCCGCCGGTTGTCGGCAGCCGAAAGTTGGCCCGCGTGAACGCGAAAACAGTGGTGCCGACCAGCGGGTGGGGTATCCGCGCCCTAGTGGGCACAGGCCAGTTGGTCTCGCTGCTGCCCCTGGGCCTGGTCCAGGCGATCGCCCGGCTCAACACCAGGGGCGTGCGGCTCTACGACACCATGCCGCTGCCGAACTGGCCGGCCCCGCTGACCGGTTGAGCGCCCGCCCCCTCGGCGTAGCGTGGCCGCATGGGCGAACTTTCCGAGGATGTGATCGCTTTTCTGTCCGAAGGCACCCGCACCGCGGTGCTGAGCTGGGTGGCAGTTGACGGCCGGCCGTTGTCGGCCCCGGTGTGGTTCGTGGTCGACGACGGCGAACTCGTCTTCAACACCGGCAAGAACACCGCCAAGGGCCGGGCACTGGCCCGGGATTCGCGGGTGGTGCTCTGTATCCATGACGACACGCCGCCGTTCGCGTTCGTCCAGGTCCAGGGCGTCGCCGCGGTCAACGAGGATCCCGACGAGTTGCTCGGCACCGCCACCCGCATCGGCGGCCGCTACATGGGTGCCGACCGCGCCGAGGAATTCGGCAGGCGCAACGGGGTGCCGGGTGAACTCGTGGTGCGGGTCAAGCCCACGAAAGTCCACGCCGCCTTCGACGTGGCGAATTGAGGTGGCGGCCATGACCGACATGTCCCAGTTCGCCGACATGCTGTCCCGCGACAACGGACTCTGCGTGCTGAGCACCCTGCGCCGTGACGGCAGCATCCAATCCTCGGTGGTCAATGCCGGTGTGATGGTGCATCCGCGGACAGCCGAACCCGTCGTCGCCCTCGTAGCGATCGGCGGTTCGCGCAAACTCCGGCACCTGCGCGCCGATCCCCGGGCCACCGTGGTGGCCCGGGCCGGCTGGCAATGGGTGACGGTCGAGGGCACCGCCGACATCATCGGACCCGACGATCCCGATCCCGGCACCGACGACGAGGCGTTGCGGCTGCTGTTGCGCGCCGTCTTCGAGGCGGCGGGCGGTACCCACGACGATTGGGACACCTACGACCGCGTCATGCGGGAGGAGCGCCGCGCCGCGGTGCTGATCTCCCCCGCCCGGGTGTACTCGAACCCGGGCTGAGATCGAGATTGCACACAGGGTCGTCAAATGACGAAATCAACAGCCCTGAGCGCAATCTCGACGCCCGCGCACGCAAAAGCCCCCGACTTGCGCAGGGGGCTTTTGACGTTTGGTGCTTAGCTCTCCAGCGAGGCTGGCGGCAGGAAGCGGTCGCCGTAGCGGGCGGCCAGTTCCTTGGCGCGGGCCACGAAGGCCTCCTTGCCGACGCCGAGCTCACCCTGGTAGCCGACGATGAACTGGGCCGAACCACCGGTGTACGGCGGGAAGCCGATACCCATGATCGAGCCGATGTTCGCGTCGGCGGTCGAGGTGAGCACGCCCTCGTCGATGCACTTCTGGGTTTCCAGTGCCTCGGCGAACAGCATGCGGTCGATCATGTCCTGCAGCGGGATCGAGGAGCTTCCGGAGTTGAAGGTCTCCTTCAGACCCGGCCACAGCTGCGTCCGCTTGCCGTCGACGTACTCGTAGAAGCCGGCGCCCTTCAGTCGCGACGGGCGACCGACCTCGATCATCTTCTCCACGACAGCCTCGGCCGGGTGCGGCGTGTAGGTGCCGCCCTCGTCCTCGACACCCTTGCGGGAGGCGACGGCGATCTTGTGCATGAGCTCCAGGTTGAGCTCATCCGAGAGCTGCAGCGGCGCAGCCGGGTAACCGGCCTGCGAACCTGCCTGCTCGATCGACGCGGGCTCGACACCCTCGCCCAGCATGGCCAGCGCCTCGTTGACGAAGGTGCCGATCACGCGGCTGGTGAAGAAGCCGCGGCTGTCGTTGACCACGATCGGGGTCTTGCGGATCGCGAGGGTGTAGTCGAACACCCGGGCCAGCGCCTCGTCAGAGGTCTTCTCGCCCTTGATGATCTCCACCAGCGGCATCTTGTCGACGGGTGAGAAGAAGTGGATGCCGATGAAGTCCTCCTGGCGCTTCACGCCGGTCGCCAGACCGGTGATCGGCAGCGTGGAGGTGTTCGAGCCGAGCAGTGCGTTGGGCTCGACGATGTCCTCGATCTCCTGGAACACCTTGTGCTTGAGTTCCTGGTTCTCGAACACGGCCTCGATCACGAAGTCGACGCCCTTGAGATCCTGCGGATCGGCGGTCGGGGTGATCTTGGCGAGCAGCGCGGCGGATTTCTCTTCGGTGGTCTTGCCACGCTTGAGCGCCTTGGCCTCGATGCCCTCGGAGTACGCCTTGCCCTTGTCAGCGGCTTCCTGCGTGACGTCCTTGAGCACGACGTCGTAGCCGGCCTTGGCCGACACGTAGGCGATACCGGCGCCCATCATGCCCGCGCCCAGCACACCGATCTTCTTGATCTCCTGCTTGGCGATGCCCTCGGGACGCGAAGCGCCACCGTTGATGGCCTGCAGGTCCAGGAAGAACGCCTGAATCATGTTCTTGGCGGTCTGGCCGGTGACCAGCGAGACGAAGTAGCGGCTCTCGATGCGGCTGGCGGTGTCGAAGTCGACCTGCGCACCCTCGACAGCGGCGTCCAGGATGGCCCGCGGTGCGGGCATCGGGGCGCCCTTGAGCTGCTTCTTCAACAGAGCCGGGAAGGACGGCAGGATCGCGGCCAGCGCCGGGCTGGACGGGGTGCCACCGGGGATCTTGTAGCCCTTGACGTCCCACGGCTGGGTGTGGGCCTCGGGATTGGCCTTGATCCAGGCCTTCGCGGCCGGAAGCAGCTCCTCGACCGAACCGACCAGCTCGTCGACCAGGCCGGTCTCCTTCGCCTTGGCCGGGTTGAAGCGGGTGCCCTGCGAGAGGACCTCCATGAAGGCCTTCTGGATGCCGAACATGCGCACGGTGCGGGCCACGCCGCCACCGCCGGGCAGCAGCCCCAGGGTGACCTCGGGCAGACCGATCTGGCTGCCCTTGACGTCGGCGGCGATGCGGTGGTTGGTGGCCAGCGCGATCTCCAGGCCGCCGCCGAGCGCGGCGCCGTTGATGGCGGCCACGACGGGCTTGGGCAGGGTCTCCAGCTTGCGCAGGTCGGCCTTGATGGTCTCGACCATCTCGAACGCCTCGGCGGCGTCGTCCGGACCGATGCTCATCATGCCCTTGAGGTCGCCACCGGCGAAGAAGGTCTTCTTCGCGCTGGTGATGACCACGCCGGTGATCGAATCCTGCTCGGCTACAAGGCGTTCCACGGCATTGTGCATGGATTCCTTGTAGTGCTCGTTCATCACGTTGGCCGAACCGGTCGGGTCGTCCAACGTCAGGGTGACGATGCCGTCGGCATCCTTGTCCCACTGAATGGTGTTCTCAGCCATTGTTGTTCAGCCCTCTCAGACGCGCTCGATGATGGTGGCCACGCCCATGCCGCCGCCGATACACAGCGTGATCAGAGCACGCCGAGCGCCACGACGCTCGAGCTCGTCGACCATGGTTCCGGTGATCATGGCGCCGGTGGCGCCCAGCGGGTGGCCCATCGCGATGGCGCCACCGTTGACGTTGAGCTTCTCGTCGGGGATGTTGAGGTCCTTCTGGAACTTCAGCACCACGGAGGCGAAGGCCTCGTTGAGCTCGAACAGGTCGATGTCATCGACGGTCAGGCCGGCACGGTCCAGCACCTTCTGGGTGGCCGGGGTGGGGCCGGTGAGCATGATGACCGGGTCGGCGCCGCTGGTGGCGGTGGCCACGATGCGGGCGCGCGGGGTCAGGCCCTGGCTCTTGCCGGCCGCCTCGCTACCGATCATCACCAGCGCAGCCCCGTCGACGATGCCCGAGCTGTTGCCGCCGGTGTGGACGTGGTTGATCTTCTCGACGTAGTGGTACTTCTGCAGCGCCACGTCGTCGAAGCCGCCCATCGCGCCGAGACCCTCGAACGCGGACTTGAGCTTGCCCAGGTCGGCCGCGGTGGTGCCGGGGCGCATGTGCTCGTCGTGGTCCAGGACGACGAGGCCGTTCTGGTCCTTGACCGGGATGACCGACTTGGCGAAGTAGCCGCCGGACCAGGCCGCCGCCGCGCGCTCCTGCGACCGCGCCGCGTAGGCGTCGACGTCGTCGCGGGAGAAGCCCTCGATGGTGGCGATCAGGTCGGCGCCGATGCCCTGCGGGACGAAGCCGATGCGGTAGTTGGTCTCCGGGTCAGACGCCCAGGCGCCGCCGTCGGAGCCCATCGGGACCCGGCTCATCGACTCGACACCGCCGGCCAGCACCAGGTCGTCCCAGCCGGAACGGACCTTCTGGGCGGCCAGGTTGACGGCCTCCAGGCCCGAGGCGCAGAAGCGGTTGAGCTGGAAACCACCGGTGGTCTCGGGCAGCTTGGCCACCAGCCCGGCGGTGCGGGCGATGTCGCCACCCTGGTCGCCGACCGGGGACACCACGCCGAGGATGACGTCGCTGATCAGCGTCTCGTCCAGGTCGGGGTAACGGCTGCGGATCTCCTCGATCAGGCCGACAACCAGGTTGACCGGCTTGATCTCGTTGAGTGCGCCGCCGCGCTGCTTGCCACGGGGCGTGCGGATCGCCTCGTAGATGAAGGCTTCTTCGGACATGTCTGCTCCCCTGCCGTATCGGCGTCCAGGTTCAGGTTGGGTTGTGGAACCGCCCAGCGAATGTGGGCAGTCCTCTGAACGGCAGAGTATCAGCCTCGCCCAACCCGTTGGTTGGGCCTGTGCTCAGCATCATCTTTCGCGCAGGCTGGGAGGCGGGGATGAGGCGCGCCTTTTGTCACGCTGGAGCAACGCTCGAGGTCGACGCTCACTCTGGCGTGACAACGACCGGGCCAGACGTCGCAAGGCCAGCCAGACGTCGGCGGACCTCATCGCTTTCCGCACCAGGGCTGCTGCACGCCAACACCAGCGACCCCCACGTAGAAAACAGTGGGCACCGAGAAGTGGGCGCGAGAAACGACGAATGTCAGGCGGAGCGGGGCTCCTCGATCGCCATCAACGTCGGGTAGTCGGTGTAGCCCACCGGGCCCGGCGCGTAGAACGTCGCCATGTCGGGCTCGTTGAGCTCGGCACCCAGGATCAGCCGGTCGATGAGGTCAGGGTTGGCCAGGAAAGCCCGCCCCACCGCGGCGGCGCTGATCGCGCCCCACTGGGCGTAGCCCTCCAACTGGGAGAAGTCGGTACCGGTGGCGCGGCCGGTGTTGAGGACGAATGTCCCCGACCACAGCGCACGGATCACGCCGAATGTGTGCTCGGCCGGGTCGATGAGCACGTGCAGGTAGGCCAGCCCGAGCGGCGCGATGCGCTCCAACAACGCCTCGTAGGCGCTGACCGTGTCGTTCTCGTGCATGCCGCCTGCGGTGTTCCCGGGTGAGATGCGCAGCCCGACCCGGCCCGCGCCGATCTCGTCGACCACGGCCTCGACCACCTCGGCTGCCAGCCTGGCCCGGTTCTCCGGCGAACCGCCGTAGGCATCGGTGCGCTGGTTCACCACATCGGAGGCGAACTGGTGCAGCAGGTAGCCGTTGGCGCCGTGGATCTCCACACCGTCCATACCCGCGTCGATCGCACGGCGCGCGGCGGCGCGGAACTGCTCGACGATCACCGGGATCTCGGCGGTGTCGAGCGCACGCGGCGTCTGCAGCGGCTTCTTGCCGGTCGGCGTGTGTGTGACGACATCGGCAGCGATGGCCGAGGGCGCGACGGGCTCGAACCCGCTGATGTCGGGGTGCGCCATCCGGCCGACGTGCCAGAGCTGGACGAACATCTTGCCGCCTGCGGCATGCACCGAGTCGGCGATCTCGGCCCATCCGTGCTGATGGCGGTCGGTGTAGATGCCCGGGGTGTTCATGTAGGCACCGTTGGCGGTCTCGGCGACGGCGGTGGCCTCGCTGATGATCAGGCCCGCACCGGCGCGCTGCGTGTAGTACTGCGCGGCCAGCGGCGACGGGGTGCCATCGGCATCGGCGCGCGAACGCGTCAGCGGTGCCATGAACAGACGGTTGGCGGCGGCGGTGTCGCCCACCTGGATCGGCCGCAGCAATGCGGCGTCGGCGTTCAGTTTGTAGGTCACGCCGCGTTAAAGCGTCGGGGGCGCGGCAATCATTCCCGCCACCGCGCTGGCGCCGAGCCTGCGCCCAGCGCACCGAGCCCGCGTCCAGACCGCGGATTCGCCGGAATTTGCGATCTCACCGCAGTCTCGGCGGGTATCCGCGCCTACGCTCGACGCTCATGACCGTGCACCGACTGCAGCCCTTCGCCGTCACGATCTTCGCGGAGATGTCTGCGCTGGCCGGCCGCCTGGGTGCGGTCAACCTGGGCCAGGGTTTCCCGGACGAGGACGGCCCGGCCGAGATGCTCAAAATCGCCATCGACTCGATCTCCAGCGGCCACAACCAGTACCCGCCCGGCCCCGGCATCCCCGAGTTGCGCCACGCGATCGCCGCGCAGCGCAAACGCCACTACGGCATCGCGTACGACCCCGACACCGAGGTGCTGGTGACCGTCGGCGCCACCGAGGCCATCGCCGCGTCGGTCCTCGGCCTGGTCGAGCCGGGCTCGGAGGTGCTGGTGATCGAGCCGTTCTACGACTCCTACTCCCCCGTCATCGCGATGGCCGGCTGCGTGCGCACCGCCGTTCCGCTGATCGCCGACGGCGCGGGGTTCGCGATCGACATCGACGGTTTGCGCCGGGCCGTGACGCCCAAGACCCGGGCGTTGATCCTCAACTCCCCGCACAACCCGACCGGCGCCGTGGCTTGCGATGCCGAGTTGCGCGCCATCGCGGCACTGGCCGTCGAGCACGACCTGCTGGTGATCACCGACGAGGTGTACGAGCAGTTGGTGTTCGGGGTCGAGCACCTGCCGCTGGCCCGCTATCCCGGTATGGCGGAACGCACGGTGACCATTTCCAGCGCGGCCAAGATGTTCAATGTCACCGGCTGGAAGATCGGCTGGGCCTGCGGGCCTGCCGATCTGATCGCCGGAGTGCGCGCCGCCAAGCAGTACCTGAGCTACGTGGGCGGTGGCCCGTTCCAGCCCGCGGTGGCCCACGCACTCAATCACGAGGACGGCTGGGTGGCCGACCTGCGCCAGTCGTTCGAGGCCAGACGCGATCGGCTGGGTAACGCACTGGCCGACCTCGGATTCGAGGTGCACGACAGCCGCGGGACGTACTTCCTGTGTGCCGACCCGCGGCCGCTCGGATATTCCGACAGCACCCAGTTCTGCGCCGAGTTGCCACACAAGGCCGGGGTGGCAGCGATCCCGATGTCGGCGTTCTGCGACCCGGAGGCCCCGCACGCCGATCTGTGGAACCACTTGGTGCGCTTCGCTTTCTGCAAACGCGACGACACCATGGAAGAAGCGATCCGCCGGCTCGGCGTGTTGCGGGCCTAGCCTTCGTCGCTCAGCTCGATGGCGCGCTCCCTGGCCGTCATCGCACCCCAGATGCCATAGGGCTCGGGAGCCGAGAGGGCGTGCGCGCGACACCGGTCCAGTACCGGGCAGTCCCGGCAGATCGCCTTGGCGGCGTCCTCCCGCCTGCGCAGCAGCCGTCCCCTGACCGCATCGGGGAAGAACACCTCTGCCGGATGATCGCGGCAGAGCCCGCGCAGCTGCCAGCTCCACTCATCGAGCGCCGGCGGTGGCAGGTTGCGCGGGGAGCGGTAGACCGGGATCGCCGGACGCGCGATGGCGATATCGGACATCGCTTGCCGTGCAACGACTTCCAGCGGCGGATGGTTGTCGAAAAGCGTGCGGGACAAGGCATTCACCCCTTTGGCCGAAGTGGCGTGTGGCCTGCCATGCTGCCAGCCCGGCCGGAGGCGGCACGTTGTCACCATGTAAAGAATCGACCGCAGATCGCGACACTTTGCTGCCCCATTCCGGCACGCGGTGGGCAATCGAGTGGTATGCCTCGTCGCGATCCGGGACGTCCGGGATTCGAGTAATCCGATACTCGCGCGCAATCGCACCGAATTTGCCACCATCGTAAAGACACTGGTGGGAGGCCTGATGGACGTCGGATCGACGGTGGGGCGTACGGCAGGGACGGCAGCGATCGCGTTTTCGGCAGTGTGGGCGGTCGCCTGCGGCGGACAGCAGGACCACCCCGACGAGACACCCAAGGCGCCGACGAGCGTGAGTGTGTCGCTGCCCACGGCCACGACCACCAAGTCGGGACCCCCCACCACCTATTCAGACCCGACCACCACCGGCTACGGCAGCGGGGGCTACACCACGACGACGACGTCGACCACCACCACGCTTTCGGTACCGGGGACCACCACGACCTTGCCCACCCCGACCATCACCACGCCCACGACGACCACCGACAGCCCACCGGTGATATCGGCGCCACCTACCACGCAGGCGCCTCCGGCGTGAGCGAGGAGACGAAGTCGCTCACCCAATCTGCGGAGCGGTGGCTGAGCCTGGCCGCCCTGGTCGTGGCGCCGACGTCACTGATCACCGGGTTGTGTTACTTCTTCGGCCTGCTCTTCATCCGAAGCAAGTTGCGGTACTTCGGCGTCGATCCGTCGACTCTGGGATACACGTCGGCCGACTATGCCGTCACCACCATCGGACTCTTCTTCTTCGCAACCCTGCGCGTGTTGATCGTCCTCGCGCTGCTGGTGGTGCTTGTGGTGGCTTTCCGGCACTGGGCTGCCACGGGGCGCCGAATCACGTTGTTGCGCAGCATCGCATGGTTGTTGGCGGCCCTGGGCGCAGTGAGTTTGACCGTCGCCGTGGTCTGGCTTGCGTCCGAGCGCAACCTGATGCAGTGGATAGTCGACAATCCCACCCAGATGCAGATGGCGGTGACGATCGCCGCGGGCATCGCAATGCTCGGCGCAGGCTACTGGACTCTGAGCCTCACCGGCTTGGGCCGACTCCCCAAGATCGCCGAGCGGACACTGCTCGCCCTGGCGGTCATCGGCCTGGTGGTGTCGATGTTCTGGGTCACCGACCTGTACGCCGTCGACCAGGGCAAGGGCCACGGGGCGTTCGCCTCGACGCAGCTGTGGGCCGCCGACGGCGACTACACCGCGGTGCAACTCGACACCACCGAGTCGCTGCAATTGCCGGGCAGCATGGTCAAGACGACGGTGCTGCCTTCCCAGGGACCGCCCGCCCCACCCGTCTACCGCTACCAATGCCTGCGCGTCCTCGAGGCCCATGGCGGGCGTTATGTGCTGGTGCCGGCCAGATGGTCACGGGAGCAGGGTTACGCCATCACGGTGACGCCCGACGCGACGCACCGCATCACCGGCGTGGTGAACGCGACTCCCGTCGCGAAGGGACCCAGCATCGACCCGTACTGGCAATGCCCCGAGGTCGTACGCACATTCGGAGAGTCCGACGTCGAACCCATCCTGATCGGACCCGAAGCCGCACAGACGATCGTGGCTGCCGGCGGCCTGAAGGCCACCGGCCCGGACACCACGATCGGCAGCGCGTCTGCAACCGATGAAGCGACAGCACCCAAAGGTTGCGCTCCCGAGAAGGATCCATCGACAGCCCCGGCGGCGCTGCCGCCGTACCCGTCAGATGCACCGGCGGCACGCGAACGGCAATTCACCGGTGACAGCCCTTCTGGCCGGGTGTGGTTACGACAGCGGGCGATGACCTTCGCCAACCCGGCCGACGCCACGAATTTCATGGCCGCCGTCCAGGATCGCTGGGGCTACTGCGCAGGGAAGACTGCCACGGTGAACCGGCACGGTGAGGCGCAGTCACGCACCCTCGGCACCCCGGGACTGCAGGAAGGTGTTCTGACAGTGCCGGATTCGGCCCCGTCGAACCCGACCGCGGACTGCGCCCAGGCCCTTGCCGCCAAGTCCAACATCGTCGTCGCGGTCGACCTGTGTGGCGCCGAGGAACCATCCCGCGCCGTCGCCGTCGCCTACGCGGTACGGGACCGGATACCCACCGACAACTAGGGCAGCGCGGCGGCCACCGCCCACAGCGCGGCCAGATCCTCCGGCTCGGTCCGCAGCGGGCTGAGCGCCACATCGGTGGCCCCCGCGTCGAGATAGCGCTGTAACTGTGCTCGCACCTGCGCCGGCGATCCGATCGCCGCCAGCTCAGCGACACTGGAAACCTGTTCGCGGGCAATGACTTTCTGATACGAGGGAATGGCCTCGTAGAACGCCAGTTGCTGTGCGGCGGTGGTGCGGGCGGCATCCGCGTCGTCGGTGACGAGTGCCGGCACCATGGCCACCACCCGGGGCTGCGGTCGGCCCACGGCCGCAGCCGCCGCATTGATCGTCGGCACGATGAAGTCGCCCACCGTGCGCGGACCGGCGAGATACGGCAACGTGCCGTCGGCCAATTCACCGGTCACGCGAAGCGCCTTCGGCCCCATCGCGGCCACGTACACCGGGACCGGGGTACCGCCGGGCACGTGCACAGGCCACTCCGGGTTCGCGGTGAACGCGCTGCCGTGGAAGTCGACGGCGCGTTCGTCAAAGATGGCGCGCAGCACCTGCAGGTGCTCCCGCAACCGGCCGACCGGGTCGGACCAAACGGTGCCGAAGGCCCGGTGCTCAGGTGCGTGCGAACCCAGACCGAGCCCCAGCGTGAAGTTGCCGTGAGCGGCTGCCTGCGCCGTCTGCGCGGCGGACGCCACCAGCAGTGGGTGCCGGGGATTGACCGGCACCACCGACGTGCCCACACCGAGACCGGGCACCGCGGCCCCGATCAACGCGGACAGAGTGATGGCGTCAACGTCGAACCGCTGGGCCAGCCAGATCTGGCGGACCCCGGCCGCGTACGCGGTGCGGGCCTGTGAGGTCGCGGCGTCGACGACGTTGGGGGCGGACGGGTTCAGGGTGAGGACGACTCCGGTCGGCATACCGGCACCAACCGGCGCGGCGGTCCGGGCTATTCCGTTCTGTTCACGGTGCGCGAATTGCTCATGACGCGCTGGCGCAACCGTTCGATGGCGACGTCGAGGACCAGTGTTCTCCCGCGGTTGATGAGAAATTCCGGAATCGGCATCGCGAGGTCGACGATGATGTCGAAGCGGACCCGGGTCCTGTCCACCTCGGGCGTCAGGTTGTATTCGATGTGCTGCCCGCGCTGCTGCAGATTGGGCTCGGCATCCCACACCATCCAGTGGTCGCCCCAGTGAAATTCGAGCAACTCTTTGTCGGTGATCCCGAGCAACCGCATCGTTGCCTTGACGTGGTGGGGCCTGCCATCGGGATAGCGGTCGATGATCTTGACGCGCCGATGCAATGCGGACCAGGTCGGTAGCGCGTCGACATCGGCGAGCACCTCCATGATCGCCTCCGGCGAGGCGTCGAAGACCGCCTCGCGTGATGCCTGCACGGCCACGCCTTCAAATCTAGCGAAGCGGGCCGTTCAAAGCTGTGATTCTTCGGCGCGCCGGTCGGGAGAATCCGGCGCGGGCCGATCAGCTGGGCTGCCGGGCGACGATCACCGGTGCCGTGGAGGAATGGACCACCGCGGAGCTGACCGAGCCGAGCAGCAGTCCGGTGAATCCACCGCGGCCACGGTTGCCGACCACCACCAGCTGCGCGGTTTCGGCCTGGGACAGCAATTGCCGAGCCGGCTTGTCGGGCATCACCACGCGTCGCACCACGACGTCGGGATACCGCTCGCACCAGCCGGCCAGCTGCTCGGCCAGTGCACGCTCAGCCTCTGCGCTCAGGTCTTCCCACTTCACGTCGGGGAACTCGAAGTTCAGATCGGACCAGGTGTGCACCACCACGAGCTCCACACCGCGACGTGAGGCCTCGTCGAAGGCGATCTCGGTGGCGAATTCGGAGGCACGTGACCCGTCGACCCCGACCACCACCGGACCGTTCGGCGGTTCGTTCTCCGGGATCACCGCGACCGCCCCGTGCGCATGCGCGGCGACGCTCGAGCTGACCGATCCGAGCAGCCGGCGTCCCCATTTGCTCAGGCCGCGCGAACCCACGACCACCAGGTCGGCATTGCGTGAGTACTCGATCAACGTGGCCACCGCATGCCCGGGGACCGCCTTCGCGATGATCCGGGGTTCCTGGTGGCCGGCGATGGCCTTGACCGCGACCCCGCGCGCGGCGTCGAGGATCTCCTGGCCGCGCTGATCCTGATGGTCCCAATAGTCCTGCGGCAACGCGACATCCAACCAGACCGGTGACGCAGCGCCCGGGAGCGCGTGCACCAGGGTGAGTCCGACACCCCTCGACACGGCGTCGTGAGCCGCCCAGGCCACCGCGGCGTCCGACGCGGGCGACCCATCGACGCCGACGACGATGCCGTGGCGGACGTCGTGTTCACTCATGCGAATCTCCTTGTGGCTCAGCACGGCAGATCATCACCGGCACCGGGCTGTGGTGCAGCAGGTTCAGGCTGGTCGAACCGAGCAACACACCGGCCAATGCGTTGCGGCCCCGCGACCCGACCACCACGAGCCCCGAGTCGGCTACGTGCTTCAGCAACGCCTTGCCGGGCGAGTCCGGCTCGATGAAACACTTCGCGTCGACGCCGGGATGGTTTTTGTTGTGGACATCGACGGTCTCGGTCAGGTCGGCCAGCTCCGCGGACTCCACGCCGTCCCAGTCGATCAGCAGCGGGATGGTCACACCGGTGTCGGCCGGGGCGGCCAACGACAACGACCGCACGGCGTAGACCGCGAGACCGAACCGATCGGCGAATTCGAAGGCTGTGTCCAGCGCGGCCTGCGCGGCAGGGCTGTCGTCGACCCCCACGACCACGGGCCCATCCCCCGGCGCCACCTTGTCACCGCGGAAGGCGACCACCGGGCAGGCCGCCCGGGTCGCCACGGACAACGCCGTCGACCCGAGCAGCAGCGCCGCGGCCGGGGTCACCTTCTTACCGCCGAGGACGACGAGACGTGCGTCGGCGCTGGCGTCGATCAGCACCTGGTCGGCAGGTTCGTTGAACGACACCGTGGACACCGAGAGCTCGGGGTGATCGCCACGCACGGCTTCGTCGGCGGCCTTGAGGAACGCCTCGGCCATATCGCGCTGATAGGACATCATCGCCGCGGTGAACGCGGCCGCGGTCTGGGTCAGATTGCGGCCGACCGACGGCAGCGCGTGCACGATGCGCAACGGCGCGCCGAACCGCTCGGCGACCGCGCCGGCCCACCGGGCCGCGTCGAGCGCGCCATCACTGCCGTCGATTCCAACCACTACGGGTGCGTTCGAGGAAGTCACACCTTCATCGTGGCTGCTGCGCGTCCCCTTCGCCAGGGACCAAAGTCTCCAATTGGCAATCAGGTCCAGCCGATGTCGCCGATATCGGTACTCGACTGCGGCGGCTGACCGGGCTTTCCCGGTGAAGTCCGGGAGAACCGGGGAGCCGGGGCGGCCTGCGCGACGCCGTCGACGGTGATCAGTGTCGACCGGTCCAGCAGGTGCTCGCTCTCGGCGGCCTCACCCCAGGTGAGCACCGGTGTCACGCAGGCGTCGGTCCCGGCGAAGATCGCCGTCCACTCGTCGCGGGTCTTGGTGGCGAACCGCGCGGTGAAGATCTCCCGCATCTCGTCGTAGCGCGCGAGCTCGAACTGTCCGGGGATCTCGCCCGCGTCCAGGCCGAGACCCGCCACCAACTGCGCGAAGAACTGCGGCTCGATGGACCCGACCGCCATGTGGCCTCCGTCGGAGGTCTCGTAGGTCCGGTAGTAGGGGGCACCGCCGTCGAGCAGGAACGATTCGCGCTCGTCGCGCAACGAGCCGGTGGCCCGCATGGTCCACATCATCTGCGACAACATGCTGACTCCGTCGACCATCGCGGCATCGATGACCTGGCCCTTACCGGAGCGCTCCCGCTCGTACAGCGCGGTGACGATACCGATGACGACCAGCATCGAACCGCCACCGAAATCGGCGACGAGATTCAGCGGCGCCACCGGCGGGCGGTCGCGGTAACCGATCGCCGAGAGCGCGCCGGTCTGCGACAGGTAGTTGATGTCGTGGCCGGCCGTGGTGGCCAGCGGCCCGTCCTGGCCCCAGCCGGTGATCCGGGCGAAGACCAACCGCGGGTTGACGGCCTCGCAATCGGCCGGGCCGATGCCGAGGCGCTCACAGGTGCCGGGCCGGAAACAGTCCAGCAGAACATCGGCCTTGGCGACCAGCTCGAGCAGCTTGCCGGGCTCGTTCTTCACATCGAGGTCGACGATGCGCTTGCCACGGTGCAGCAGGTCGACGTTCTCGGCGGGCATGGTCAGGCCACCCGGTCGCCGCACCCGCACCACATCGGCACCCAGGTCCGACAGCATCATCGCGGCGTGCGGCCCGGGGCCGATGCCGCCGAGTTCGATAACTCGCACTCCGGCGAGCGGTCCGGTGTTGGTCATGCGAGGCACACTAGGGGATGGCCGAAAACCTCTACACCGTCGGTGACTATCTGCTGGACCGCCTCGCAGAACTCGGGGTGACCGAGGTATTCGGCGTGCCCGGCGATTATCAGCTGGAGTTCCTCGACCACGTCCTGGCCCACCCGCAGATGAACTGGATCGGCGGCGCCAACGAACTCAACGCCGGCTACGCGGCCGACGGCTACGGCCGCCTGCGCGGCATGGCCGCTCTGGTCACCACTTTCGGGGTCGGTGAACTGTCGGCCGCCAACGCGATCGCGGGCAGTTACGCCGAACACGTGCCGGTGGTCCACATCGTCGGCGCGCCGTCCAAGGACTCCCAGGCTTCCCGACGCATCGTGCATCACACCCTCGGCGACGGCGACTTCGACCACTTCCTGCGGATCAGCCGTGAGATCACCTGTGCACAGGCCAATCTCGCGCCCGCGACGGCGACCCGGGAGATCGACCGGGTGCTCTCGGAGGTGCGTGAGCAGAAGCGGCCCGGCTACCTGTTGATCGCCACCGATGTCGCCCGGTTCCCCACCGAACCTCCCGCCGCACCACTGCCCCGCTACACCGGCGGCACGAGTCCGCGAGCCCTGTCCATGTTCACCGCGGCAGCCGCCGAGTTGATCGGTGACCATCGGCTGACCGTCCTCGCCGATTTCCTGGTGCACCGGCTTGGCTGCGTCGACGAACTCAGTGCACTGCTGGCGGCCGACACCGTCGGCCACGCGACGTTGATGTGGGGCAAGAGCCTGGTCGACGAGAGCTCACCGAACTATCTGGGCATCTATGCCGGTGCGGCAAGCGAGGATTCGGTGCGCGAAGCGATCGAGGACGCTCCCGTGCTCGTGACCGCGGGGGTGTTGTTCACCGACATGGTCAGCGGATTCTTCAGTCAGCACATCGACCCGACCCGCACCATCGACATCGGCGTCAACCAGAGTGTGGTGTCCGGGCAGGTGTTCGCCCCACTGGACATGTCGGCCGCGCTCGACGCCGTCACCGCGATCCTCACCGAACGCGGCATCAGCTCACCTGCACTGCCTGCGCTGCCCGGCCGGACGCATGCCGACCCACCGGCGCGCGATACGGCCCTGACCCAGGAAGCGCTGTGGGACAGGCTTTCCGAAGCCCTGACCCCGGGCAACGTGGTGCTGGCCGATCAGGGCACGTCGTTCTACGGGATGGCCGGGCACCGGCTGGCCTCCGGCGTGACCTTCATCGGCCAGCCCCTGTGGGGCTCGATCGGCTACACGCTGCCCGCCGCGCTCGGCGCCGGGCTGGCCGACCGGGACCGGCGCACGGTGCTGCTCATCGGTGACGGTGCCGCGCAGCTCACCATCCAGGAGTTGGGCGCCTTCGGCCGTGCGGGCCTGGCGCCCGTCGTCGTGGTGGTCAACAACGACGGCTACACCGTGGAACGCGCAATCCACGGTGTCACAGCCGAATACAACGACATCACCGGATGGCGCTGGACCGAGCTTCCCGCGGCGCTGGGCGTCCCCGATGCGCTCACCTTCCGGGTCAGCACCTACGGCGAACTCGACGACGCACTGACGACGGCGGCGGCCACTCCCGACCGCATGGTGTTCGTCGAGGTGATGTTGGGCCGGATGGACATCCCGCCCCTGCTGACCGAACTGGCGCAGTCCGCCTCGGACGCCAACTCGAGCTAGTCCCGGCGGGCCGGGGCATCGGAATCGAGTAGGCCATTACTCTATCCACCTCAGCACCCTGCAGGTTGAGATGGCAGTTGAAATCGCCGACCTCACAGGGAGACATCCGATGTCCACAGAAATCTTCGCGAAAATCGGTGACATCAAAGGTGAATCGACCGATGCCAGGCATCCGGACGAGATCGACGTGGTGTCGTTCTCCTGGGGTGTCGCCCACAGCGGGTCCGCCGCCCCGGGTGGTGGCGGCGGTGCGGGCAAGCCGACGTTTCAGGATCTGCTGATCGTCCACACCGTCGACAGCGCCACCCCCGCGCTGTTGCTCACCTGTGCCACCGGACGCCATCTCCCCCAGGCGACGATCAGTCACCGCAAGGCAGGCCAGAACCAACAGGACTATCTGACGGTCAAGCTCAGCGATGTGACGATCGCAGCCGTCACCCAGAACGGCACCGAAGCAGAGCCCTACACCGAGACGGTGAGCCTGCGGTTCACGAAGGTCGACCTGCTCTATCGACGCAGGCGCCCTGACGGATCCTTCGACGAGGGCCAGCATTTCATCTTCGACGTGCGCACCAATCAGCCCGGCTGAGACGGAGCGCAGGCGCTGTGGGTCAGCTCAGCCCTTCTTGACCTTGAGCACCTGCTTGCGCAGGCCCTCGGTCGCGGTGTCGACGCCACCTTTCATCGCGCGCTTGAGGATGAAACCGGGCAGCGGCACCGCCAGATCGATCGTGATGTCGAAGCGGACCCGGGTCTTGTCGCCCTCCGGAATCAGTGTGTAGCCGGCATCCTGGGCCTTGAGCTGACCGGCGCGGACGAGCGTCCAGCTGACCTTGTTCTCGCTCCAGGTGTACTCGATCACCTGCTCGTCGGTCAGACCCGCGGCCTTGACCGTCATCTTCACCTGCTTGGGCCGACCGTCGTCGAAAGTCTCGAGGATCTCGGCACGCTGGTACTGCGGGGACCAGCTCGGCGTCGCCTCGACATCGGCGACGACGTCAAGAATCTCCTGCGGGGTCGCCTCGATGACTACTTCACGGGAATCGCTGGTTGCCATGCGGGCGAGATTACTCGGGCTACGCTCGCGGATATGAGCAATGCCGTCGATCCCACTGCTCGGCCCAGCGGAACCGGATGCGCGGAGTGCACCGCGGCGGGAGGCTGGTGGGTGCATCTGCGGCGCTGCGCCGCATGCGGACACATCGGGTGCTGCGATGATTCGTTGGCCCGTCACGCGTCGGCGCATTGGCGCGAGACCGGCCATCCGATCATCCGCTCGTTCGAGCCGGGCGAGGACTGGTTCTGGAACTTCGAGACCAACCAGTACTACGACGGGCCCGAGCTTGCGCCGCCACAACATCATCCGAAAGATCAGCCGGCGCCCGGACCGAAGGGGCACGTGCCCAAGGACTGGGTTGACCAGCTGAACAATCGCTAGTCGCCCAGCACCGCCCTGGCGGCGTTGTAGCCGGGGATGAAGGTGATTCCCGGGCCGCCGTGACATCCAGCGCTGCCCAGATACAGCCCGTCGATGGGAATCGGCTGACCGACATACCCTTTCGGTCCGGGTCGGTTGGGCCCCATCTGTTCAGGATGTATCAGGCCGTGACAGTAGTCGCCGCCCGGTGCGCCGAACATGGTTCCCATGTGTCGGGGCGTGAACGTGGTGTGGCGGATGATCCTGCGCTCGAAATCGGGCGCCAACCGGGTGATCTTCTCGATGACGCGCCGGCCCATCTCTTCCTTCATCTCGCCGTACCCGGAGGCGGACTCCTCGACCGGGAACCACAGCGCGAACGCCGAGGCCGCGTGTTTGCCTTGCGGGGCCAGCGTCGGATCGTGAGCCGACGGGATCTGGAACGCGATCGCAGGATCGGCAGGCACGATTCCGTGGCGGGCATCCTGCCACTGCTGCTGCAGTTCCTCCGGAGTGCTGAAAAGGCCGATCGCAGCCTGCATTTCAGGGTCGTTGAGCATTTCGTAGGGAGCCTCGAAGGTGGGGGCTCCGTCGAGAGCGAAATGCATCTGCAGGTAGCTGCCGCGGTGGTCGATGTGGGTGAACCGCTCACGCACCTCGGCGGGCAGCGCCTCGGGATCGATCAGCGTGGTGATCGTGGTGTCCGGGGCGATCGCCGACACCACGACGGGTGCGGTGATGGCCGTGCCGTCAGCCAGTCGCACCCCGGTGATGCGGCCACCGTCGACCGATATCCGGTCGACGCTACTGCGCAACCGCAACTCACCACCGGCATCGGTGAGCATGGTGTGCAGATGTTCGGTCAGCGCTCCGATTCCGCCTACCAGTTTCTTCATCAGCATGGCGTTCTCGTCGGGCACCGCCAGTCCGTACGCGAGGGCGGCGGCACTGCCCGGCGTCTCGGGCCCGCGGTAGGTGGTGTTGACCGCCAGGAAGGCCAGCATGCCGCGCAACGCACCGTGTTTGTCCCGGTCCGGCAGGTAACGGTCGAGAACCTCGCTGACCGATCCGAACAGCAGGTCGTCGATCGCGGCGCGCTCGGATTCTGTTGCCGCACAGGCATACATCTCGTCGAGCGTGCGAGGTGGTCGCCCCGCGTCGAATCGGCCCAGCGCCCGTGTGGGGGCAAGACTCCAGGCCATCAGCCCGGCCATCCCTGCGACTGCGTCGGCGCCGTGGACCTCACCCAGGTGCGCCAGCATCTTCATCGGGTCGGCGTAATAGACGACCGGCGGGTCACCGATTCCGCGCAGTGAGACGGACATGACCTCCAGGTCCACGGTCGGCAGCGTGTCCAGCCCGAGTTCGGTGCTGACCACCGCCGAGGTGGGGAACTGCAGCGACCCGGCGATCTCGAACCGGTAGCCGTCGAACAGCTCCACCGTCGAGGCCATGCCGCCGGCGTAACGCTTGGCCTCCAGGCACAGGGTGCGCATTCCCGCCCGCGCCAACAGGGCCGCAGCGGCCAGCCCGTTGTGCCCGGCGCCGATCACGATCGCGTCGTAGTCCGCCATCGATCGAGGCTGACACCGAGGTCGATGTTTTGTCAATAATGACAAAACATCGACCGCCCCGGTTGCCCCCGGTCGTCAATCCAGCCCGGTTCGCAACGCCTCCAGAGCGGTCCGGCACATCCGCGCGAGTTCGGGCAGTGAACGCTCCCCCGCCTCGTCGCCGACCATCCACAACTCCATGGCGCCGAACACCGCGGCCGCCACAGACCTGGCCGTCACCACGATCCGCAGCCGGTCATCCCCCTGCGGCGCCTGACCCCGGCGCGCCACCAGCAGTTCGGCCACAGCATCGGCGAAATCGGATTCGACCTGGCGGATGTGCCGCACGATCCGGTCGGGGTCGAGCTCGACCGCGCGCATGCCGGCGATCTTGGTCACCGCGTCGACGTCGTACGGGAATGCCAGGACTGCGGACTGCACCGAGTCGAGGATCGATTCGGTCGGCGGACGCTCGGCCAGCGCGGCCCGAAACCAGTGCAGGCCCGCGTCGTAATCGGCGAACAACAGATCATGTTTCGAGGTGAAGTGCCGGTAGAAGGTCCGCAGGGACACGCCGGCGTCCGCGGCGATCTGCTCGGCCGAGGTGTCCTCGACACCCTGGGCGAGGAACCGCACCAATGCGGCCTGGCGCAGCGCCTCACGAGTGCGCTCACTGCGCGCGGTCTGGGCGTGCCTGGCCATGGCAGTGAAATTACCGCACCGGGGGCACGATCCCCGCAGCGCAGAAATGTCAATATTGACAAAACTTGGGAACGCGAGTGTGCTCACGCCATGGTGTCGCTCATCGTTCATGCAATTCTGGGCGTGACCGTCGTCGCGCTCGTGATCCGTCTCAACCCACACATCTTCTCGCGCCCACCCGGGCCGGCGCTGTCACGCGTCGAGTTGGCCTTCTACGTCGTCGGCCTCGCCTCGATTCCCATCTGCTGGTACTTCAACATGCAGTTCGTCGCGCAATACGCGCAACCGGACGGCAACCCGATCTGGGGGCCGGGCAGCTGGGCCGAGTTCATCGCGCTCGGGTACACCAACCCCGCGGCAGGCTCGGCCAGCGCTGACTACACGATCGCCAATGTCGTTCTGCTGCCGCTGTTCACGATCATCGACGGGATGCGACGCGGCATCCGGCACCCGTGGCTGTTCTTCGTGTCGAGCCTGTTCACCAGCTTCGCGTTCGCCTTCGCCTTCTACTTCGCCACCATCGAGCGCCAGCGCCGTCACCAACAGGCGGCGGTCGCGGTCGGCTGAGGCAACGGCCCGCGCGTCAGCGCGCCGACTGGGCCTCGGCGCGGCTCCGCAGCCGGGATTGGGCCCACCCCAGCACGTCGTAGTAGCGGGTGGGCGCGATGCGGGCCAGTATGTCGAACGCGTACGCGTCCGGGCCGATCAGAATCCGGGCCTTGCCCGCCTCGACCCCGCGGTGGATGACCTCGGCGGCCTTGTCGGGTTGGGTCATGGTGATCGCGGCGAACTCCTCGACCATCTGGTCGTGATCGCGGCCGCGGCCTTCGGGATCCTTGCGGAACCGGGCATTGCGAACGATGTTGGTGTTGATGCCGCCGGGGTGGACGTTGATCGCCGCCACTCCCGTGCCGCGGAGTTCCTGGCGCAGGGAGTCGGTGAACCCGCGCACCGCGAACTTGGCGGAACAGTAGGCACTTTGGTTCGGCATCCCGACCAATCCGAACACGCTTGAGGTGTTCACGATGGCTCCTGCGTCCTGCTCGACCAGGATCGGCAGGAACGCCCTTGTGCCGTTGACGACACCGTGAAAGTTGATGTCCCACAGCCAGTTGTCGTCCTCGGGCACGGTGTCCAGCACGCTGGAGGACACCGCGACACCGGCGTTGTTGAACACCGCGCCGATCGGCTGCGGCGCCCAATCCCGCACCTCACAGGCGAAATCGCGCTGGGCTTCGGCATCCCGCACGTCGAGCATCCTGGTCAGCACCGGGCCGGGGAGCCCGGCCGCGGTTTCCTTCAAGCCGACGTCGTCGACGTCGGCGATGGCCACCGGACACGAATGCTTCGACAGCCGGTGCGCCAACGCACGCCCGATGCCCGATGCGGCACCGGTGATGACCACGGTGTGACCGCTGATGGTGCGGCGCTTGCTCACTGCTGCTCCTCGGGTTCGATGTGGCGAGCGGTGGCGCTCGCGATGTGGTCACCGACCAGGTCGAGTAGTCCGCCCCATGCCCCGGCAGGCAGGTCGTGGCCCATGCCGACGATGGTTTCCAGCCGGGCACCGGGGATGGCCCGCGCCGTGGCGGCACCTCCACTCGGGTGCACCATGCGGTCACGGTCGCCGTGGATCACCAGGGTGGGCACGTCGATCCGGCGCAATTCGGCGGTGCGGTCCCCCGAGGCGAAGATCCCGGCCAGCTGCCGCGCCACCCCGGCTGGCCTGGGATCGCGATCCCAGTCGATGCCGGCCTTCTCCCGGACCCAGGCCTCGTCGAACGGGTACCCGTGAGAGCCGATGTGGCGGAACATCTTCACGTCGGCGTCCATCGCTTCGGCACGCGAGCGCGGTGGTTTCGCGGTAGCCAGCCGCCACCAGGTCGAGGGAGCCGGCCTGCCGATTCGCGGCGCACCCGTGTTCGACATGATCGACGTCAGTGTCGCGTCCCGGCCCGGATGATGGGCCGCGACGGTCTGGGCGATCATGCCGCCCATCGACACCCCGACCAGATGCACGCGGTCGTGGCCGAGGACGTCCAGCAGGCCCACGGTGTCGCGGGCCATGTCGCCGAGGCGGTACTGGTCGGCGTGGTTGCCGCCGCGCAGGATCGCGAGCGGGCCCGGCGCCCGGTACCGCATGTGGGTGGATCGCCCGACATCGCGGTTGTCGAACCGGGTGACCCGGTAGCCACGGTCGGCCAGGCCGGTGACCAGACCGTCGGGCCAGGAGTGCAGCTGCTGCCCGAGACCCGCGATCAGCACGACCGGCGGACCGCCGGGATCACCGAACTGCTCGTAACACAACTGGACTCCGCGTCCGACGTCGGCCATTGCCTGTTCGCTCATCCGCTCACCTGCTCGACGATTCGTGGGTGCTCACACCGCGACCAGTGGTACCGCGATGTACCGAGGTACGGTACTGCTCGGTACCAGCGAGGGCAAGAGCGAGTTTTCGCGCCGTCAGGCCCGGGGTTCCAGCAACGCGGTGCAGGCGATCACTGCGTCCTCGGTGATCTCGCCGACCTGCCCGCCGCTTTCCACGGTGATCGCGGTGAGCTCACGCAACCCACCCAGCATCATGATGGTCCGGCGCCGGGAGATCGCGACTCCGGCCGAGCGGAACACCTCGGTGTTCGTCATGGCCTGAACCATGGCGACGAACTTCTCCATCGACTCGCGCTGCAACTCCCGCGCCGCCGTACCCAACGTCGGCATGTCGCGGATCCAGGCCAGCATCAACTCGGGGTGGGCCTGATACGAGGCGATCCACGCCTCGACCGCCTGCCGGACCTGCGTCCGCCATGGCACCTGCTGGTCCACCGCCCCGGCGATCTCACGCACATGTTTGGAATTGATACTGGTCAGCAACGCCACAAAGCACTCCTCGCGGCTGCC
Source organism: Mycobacterium sp. 48b (assembly GCF_048282725.1). Classification (NCBI taxonomy): domain Bacteria; kingdom Bacillati; phylum Actinomycetota; class Actinomycetes; order Mycobacteriales; family Mycobacteriaceae; genus Mycobacterium; species Mycobacterium sp. 48b. The sequence continues at coordinate 1,569,162 of NZ_JBLVUL010000001.1, read as the reverse complement.
GAAGTGTTCGTAGAACGTGCGGCGCGACGTCTTGGCACGCCGCACGATGTCGGCGACCGTGGTGTTCTGGTAGCCGTCCTCGACGATCGATTGGACCATGGCGTCGAGCAGGCGCGACCGGAACGCGCTCTTGTCGGCCTCAACCGACGTGGTGGGACTGTTCATCTCGGGCTGTCATGGTAGTGGTCATCAGCGGCGCACGGTGGGGCTGTGTCCGACGCTCGATCGCGAGCCAGGGTTGGCGGCCGGTGGCCGGTTCTGCCGAAAACTCAGACACACGCCGAGATTGCCGCCGACGCACGGTACCCCGTTGACCGTGGGAACCGGCCCGCCCGAACGATTACCGGTCGGGTCGAGGGCTGCCGGTTCAGCGGTGGCAGCCGGCGCGAGCACCACCGCCAGCGCGAGAACACCCACGACGATCCTGCCCATTCCGGCAGCGTAACCCCGCCGGTCAGCCGATCGGCGTCAAAGGACTCAGCACATCGCGCACGAATTGGGCGATGTTCACCGACGGATTGCCGTCAGGGAAGCTCACCGTGGCCAGCACAGTGCCGCCGGCATCGGCGAAGTTCTGGTCGGCGCGACCCTGATGCGTCGAGGACGTCACCACGATGATGCCGGTGGCCCCCGCCTTTTTCGCCAGCGGAACCGAGAACTGCGCGTTCTGCACGGTGCTGTTCGCCCGGTCCTCCACGATGATGCGGCCGGCCGGAAGGCCAAGCATGACAAGCAGATTGCGCATCTGCGCGGCCTCGGTCTGACCGTTCTGCGGGTTGCCGCCGGTGACGATGACGGGAGCCTGCGGAAACGCCTGCGCGATCGCGAGGCCGGTGAGCGTGCGGTGATAGAGGATGGCTCGCATCGAGCCGTCGGGCTTCAGTCCATAGCCGAGGATGACGATGGCGGGCTTGGTGAAGTCCTTGCCGGCCACTGCCGGTGCGGCCTGCGCGCTGACCGGACCGGCGGTCAGCGCCAGGGCACACAGCAGCGCCACGACCAGAACCCGCAGGTAGTTACGCATCTCACCCCCGACAGCTGCGACACTTGTGATTGTCGTTGCCAATGGGGTCGATGTTACCGATCTGGCGGATGTGGCGCCCTACTCACATAGACCGTCTCGGGCCTGGTCACCGCGGCCACCTTGCCGCCCGGCGCCAGCACCGTGGTCCGGGACCGGCGCCGGCGCACGGCCTCGGCGGTGGGCGCCTGCTCCGGATCCCACCCGGCCAGGTGGTGCAGCAGCCGCAGGGTGGACCACAACCCGGCCCCGGTGATCCCGTGCTCGGGGTCGGCCGACACCAGCGCATGCGCCACCGCACCGTCGGTGAACAACCCGTCGAACGCCCGGCCTGCGGCCGCGGCGAGCATCGGACCGTGGCCGAACGGCAACGTCGCCGGAATCGGATCCTGGGCCCGAACCAGCACCGCGCCCGCATCGGACGCAGGGGTGTGCACCCGAGTCAGGCACACCAGGGACACGGTGTGACCGCGTTCGTCGCGGCCCGGATCGGAGACCACGGTGATCGGGAACGGTTCGGTCCCGGTGAGCACCTGGGCGTGCGCTCGCTCGGCGGCGATCCAGGTGGCTGTCTGCGCGACCGTCTGCCCCCGGGCCGGGTCCATCACCGCACCGGGCAGCGACAGCTGCCCGGCGTGCGGATCACGTTCCCGGCGGTACAGCACCAGGGCCGGGTCGTCGGCATCGTCGGTGATCGCCACCAGGTCCACCGACAGCCACGTGCGCTGATCGTCTGCGGGTTCGGCGAGCACGATCCAACTCTGTCATGCCGCGTCCTCCCGTCGGGCCTTCGCGGCCAGGAACCGTGCCCAGCTGGCGCGGAGCTCAGCGCGGACCCCGGCGAACGTGGCGGCGCCGACGAACTTTCCGTCCTCGAAGACCGTCCGAAGCCGTGAATTGGCCTCCTGCTCGGCGGTGGCCTGCTGCATCAGCGCCAGTGAGCCGTCCATGCCGCCCAGCACCGCCAGCCGGCCGCGCGCCGAACGCTTGGTGCCCGAATCGGTGACCGGGTCCTTGAAGATGTCGCGGCCCTGCCCGCCGACCTGCACCCACGTCGCCTTGACCGCCAGCGAGAAGGTATCTCTGGTGACGAATTGGTATGTGTATGAACCGAATCCGAAGACCGGGACCGTCGAGACGTAACCCCGCCGCATCAAGTTCGCGGTGATCGCGTCGGCTCGCTCGAAGTTGATCGAGTCGCCGTAGATCACGCCGACGTGCGGATCCAGCGCGCGATAACCCGCGGCATTCTCGGTGGTTCCGAATATCTCGGCCAGCAGATTCACCACGCCCTTGCGCTGCGGGCTGCCGGCCGGGGCCTGCGGATCGCCGCACAGGATCAGCTCGGGATCGCCGGAATCGGGTCGGATCACCAGCTTTCCGTCGCGCGCCATGATCGTGTCCTTGAGCGCGGGCAGGAACTGCGTCATCACCTGCCAGAGATCCCAGCTGTCGCTGACCACCGAGACGATCCCCGACGGGTACAGGTTCAACAGCCGCTCGAAGGTGGCCAGCTCCCCCTCCGGCCCGTTCGCGGTCATCACCGAGTGCTCGGTGGCCGGGACGGAACCGCCCAGCACGGTCCCCTCGGGCGATCCGGGATAGAACCGGTCGATCCAGCCCAGCGACGACAACGAGTCGGTTCCGGTGAAGCTCAACAGGTGCGCGGCACCGCTGACCGACGCCGCTCCCATGCCGGCCATGCCGCGGGCCGAGAAATCGTGGCCCTGCCAGTTGACCGCCGCCGTGTCGGCACCCGAGGCCGCCGCGCGCTCGTCGAGCAGGCACCGGTTGCGCCAGGCCGTGGTGGCCGAGGTGATCGGCTGCCACAACGCGGCCGACAGGTCGGTCTCGATGTAGTTGGTCAGCCAGAAGAACCTCGGATCGGTGTTCTCCACCGTCAAGTACGGGATGCCCAGCGCGGTGACAGTCCCCTCGGGCAGCGCCCGGAACCGCAGCGGCAGCCGGCCGTATCCGTACAGCTCGCGAATGTGCTCGGAGCCAACATCGTTCGGACCCAGGATGTCGGTGACACGCTCCTCGTACGCCCGGCACACCTCGTCGATGTCGGCGTCGAAGAAGGCCTGCCAACGGGCCGCCAGATCACTCAGATACGCCTGCAGCCCGAAGAACACGGTCCAGTCGACGCCAGGAACCCGGCTGCCGCGGGCGGTCAGGTTGGAGTACACGAACTCGGTGCGGTCCGGGTACTGCCTGCGGTGATCGAGCTTGTACGCGTCGGTCTCCATCAACACGGTCAGCGCATCCACGGTGGTGCGGGCGTAGTTGCGGGGGTCGAAACTCATGATCAGTTCTCCTCTTCGGCGAGCAGGGACACGACGTGGCCGATCAGCGGCACCGAACGGACTTCGTCCGGCAGGGCATCCGGATCGACGCCGGGGCTGGTGTTCGCGGCAGTGATCGATTCGAAGTGGGGCAACAGGTTCTCGCGCCACCGTCCGGTGAACAGACCGTGTGTCACCCACAGGTGCAGTTGGGTGGCCGGCTCGGTCACCTGGATCGCTTCGGCCAGACCGGCGAAAGTGCCTCCGCCGTCACAGATGTCGTCGACGAGCAGGTACCGGCCGGCTTTCAGACCGTCGGGCGCGGTGAAGCCGGACAGGGCCCCGGTCTTCGGGTCACGCACCTTGCCTGCGGTCAGCAGCGGAACATCGAGCAGGTCCGCGACCGCGCCGGCGCGATCCACGGCGCCCTTGTCGGGCGCGATCACACCGACCCAGGCGATCTCGGCGAGCGGAGAAGCCGCGATGAGCTCGGCCGCGCCGATGGAGTGGACCGTGGTCCCGTGGGCCGAGGCGGCCGCGGCCCAGGCGGCTGAGTGCGGGTCGGCGGCGATCACGTCACGGACCCCGGTCGCGGCGGTCAGCCGCGCGACACCCTGCGCGTCGTAGGTCGCATCGTGATCGCCCCGCGCCGACGGCAGATACGGCATCACCAGGACCGGGCGCGCACCCTCGTGAAAGGCGGCCCACTGCGCCAGTGCGGCGAAATCCAGTGCGCCACCGGTGTTCCAGGCGACGGGGCGACAGCTACCGGCAACGTGCTCGAGGCGACGGACGGCGACGTCGCCGCCGGGGTAGGCCTCGACGGATCCGGGTGCGGCGTCCAACCCGCGGGTGGCGGGGTCGAAGGTGTGGAAGCTCAGGCTCATGACCGAAGCGTACCAGAGATATGGGCATAATTGCCCATATCTCTCCCGGTGCGCTGCGTCACCCCCGTCGATGGCACGGATTTCCTCAGACAACAGCCATCAACTCCTCAACGGCCCCTGTCCATGGCCGTGCACGCTGGCTGATTCAGCGAGACGACCAGGTTCCGCTGAAAGTTGTGACCGGTAAGGGGATTGACGCACGCAAGGTGATCTGAACCGAACACCAGGAGGTGAATGTGATGTCGCTTGAGAAGCTGATCGACAGGTACGCCGAGGCGATAACCGCAGAGGGGTACGGATATCTCGCCGCATTGGCGACGACGGTGGTCTTCGCGGTGCTCTGGCGGATCGCAACAACGCCACGGCGCGCAGCGGTCACCGAGCCGATCAGCGCAACCGAGCTCGCGTTCCTGCGCTCGGACATCGCCCCGGTGGTGACCTCGCTGGCAGGCCTGCGGGCAAGCGGACGGATCACCGCGAATCGACGGGTGGACGGCGCCGTACGCAGCCCCGAGATCGACGGGTTCACCGGACGGGTGCTGGAGCGGGCCGGCGCGGACCCCGACCACACCGTGCCGGGGCTGTACGCCGCTTCCGGCGACGAACTCGCGGCGCTGGAAGCCCAGCTGAGCCGGCGAGGGCTGGTGCGCAGCACGGCCGAACGGACCCGCATGCGCTGGGGCACAGCGCCGTCGATCCTGGTGATGGCACTCGGCGTCGGCTACGGCATCTATCTGCTGACATCGTTGTCCGACCGCCCGATCCACGCCGTCACGTTCACCGCGGTGGCCCTCGCCACGGTCCTGTACGGGGCGCTCGTGCTCCCCCACCTGCTCGGCGTCGATCGCCTGACCCGCGCGGGCCGTCGACTGCTCGCCGCCCGGCAGAGGGAACTCGCTTATCTGGAGCCCGCGAGACAACCCGCCTTCGACACCTACGGCCCGGCCGCGGTGGCGATGTCGGTGGCCCTGTTCGGTACCGGTGCCCTGTGGGCGGTCGACTCCGACTACTCGACCTCGGTTCAGCTGGCCGGGGACTCCTCCGGCGGCGCCGACGGTGGCGGATGCGGCGCCTCATGCGGGGGCGACGGCGGGGGCGGGGGCGGCGGCTGCGGTGGTGGCTGTGGCGGGTGCGGGGGCTGCGGCGGATGAACGCCGCGGTCCGTACCGTTCCCGGCCTGGGCGATGTGGGGATCGGCTGGCGACGCGAGATCGCCGGAGTGATCGCCGATCTGCGGCCCGGGTTCTGCGAGGTGATCGCCGAGTCGATCCCGATCCGCCGCCGCCGAGCCCGGCCGGACCCGGCACTGGCGGACCTGGTCGCCCGCGGCGTGCCGGTGATCCCGCACGGCGTCGCACTCTCGCTGGGCGGTGCAGAACCCGTGCAGCCCAGGCGGGTCCGGCGCCTGGCCGCCTGCGCGCAAGCACTCGGCGCCCCGGTGGTCAGCGAGCACATCGCCTTTGTCCGGGCCGGCGGGATCGAGGCCGGACATCTGCTGCCGGTCCCACGCACGCGGCAGGCCCTCGACGTGTTGGCGGCCAACATCGAACGCACCCGGCAAGAACTGCCGGTGCCGCTCGCGGTGGAGAACATCGCCTCCTTCGTGGAGTGGCCGGAGTCCGATCTCACCGAGTCGGAGTTCCTCGCCGAACTGGTGGACCGGACCGGCGTGCTGTTGGTCCTCGACGTGGCGAACGTGTACGCCAACGCGCGCAACCGTGGACGTGATCCGATACGGGAGCTGGCGCGGCTACCCGCGGAACAGGTGGCCTACAGCCACGTCGCGGGCGGTCGCGACGGTGAGGACTTCTACCACGACACCCACACCGCGCAGACTCCCCCGGAGGTGTTGGATCTGGTCACAGCGCTGCGGGAACGGGTCGACACCCCGTTCATGCTCGAGCGTGACGGCCGGTTCCCGCCTGCCGCAGAGCTTTTCGACGAGCTGGACGCGATCGCCGCGGCCGCGGGAGCCGCGCCGATCACCACCGGGGCCCGGGAGGCGTGGGTATGACCGACACGTTGGCTCGGCGGCAGGAGGCGCTGGTTCGCGCGCTGGTGGCCGGTGGTCCGGTACCGCCGGGGTTCGATCCGGTGGCGGTGGCTGCGGCCGGGGAGGTGTGCCGGCACAAGCGGGATGCACACTCGGGTGCGGCTACTGGTCGACGCCGGTGGTGGTCGGTGCGCCGCCGGGACACCGGACAGGTCTGACCAGCGTGACACGATGGTCAGATGAGTGACTGGACGAGGAAAAGACTTTTCGGCGCTTTGAGGGCAGCCGGAGCGGCTTCGATGGTGGGTTGTGCGTTGATGTTGGGTGCCGGTGCCGCGCAGGCAGATCCGGCGCCGTTCGACCCGCCGCGGCTCGTGCCCGCCGACGGCGCGACCGTCGGCGTGGCCCAGCCGATCATCATCAACTTCCCTGGCCCCGTCGCTGATGCCGGCGCCACCGAGAACGCCATCCATATCTCGTCCGTCCCGGAAGTACCCGGCAAGTTCTACTGGATCACCCCCACGCAACTGCGCTGGCGTCCGCTGAGCTTCTGGCCCGCACACACCGCGGTCACCGTCGACGCCGCCGGTACGGTGTCCAACTTCAACACCGGTGACACAGTGGTGGCCACGGCCAACGACACCACCCACCAACTGACCGTCACCCGCAACGGGGCCGTGGAGAAAACCATCCCGATGTCGATGGGTATGGCGTCCGGCGGCCACCAGACTCCGAACGGCACCTACTACGTTCAGGAAAAAATGCCCTCGGTGGTGATGGATTCGTCCACCTACGGCGTCCCGGTCAACTCGCCGAACGGATACAAGCTGACCGTTGATCTGGCCGTCCGGTTCGACGACAGCGGCGACTTCGTGCACAGCGCCCCGTGGTCCGTGTCAGATCAGGGCAAGCGCAACGTCAGCCACGGCTGCATCAACATCAGCCCCACCAACGCCAGGTGGTTCTTCGACACCGTCCGCCCCGGCGATCCCATCATCGTGCAGAACTCCGGCGGCGGCACGTACTCCCGCTACGACGGTTCCAACGACTGGCAGATCTGACGGAGAAGGGTCGCTACGGTTCCGGCGATCGGCGTCAGCAATTGGCCTGATGGCGGTCGCCGGAGCCCTTGGCCTACCTGGGCCTGGCCCCAGATACAGAAAAACCCGCTACGGGTAGCGGGTTCTCTCAGTGGCCAGGGCCGGGATCGAACCGGCGACCTTCCGCTTTTCAGGCGGACGCTCGTACCAACTGAGCTACCTGGCCGGAAGGCACCGGCTCTTGCAAACCGAACTGCCTCGCCGTGATGGCGACCCTGACGGGACTCGAACCCGCGACCTCCGCCGTGACAGGGCGGCGCGCTAACCAACTGCGCCACAGGGCCTTACTTTCCAGCATGCTCCACGTTTCCGTGTTGCGTACCCCCAACGGGATTCGAACCCGTGCTACCGCCGTGAAAGGGCGGCGTCCTAGGCCACTAGACGATGGGGGCCTAATCCGAATCTCTCCGGGGTGTTCACAACGTGTCCGTTGGGAGCTTCGATAGCTTAGGGTACGGATGCCCAAATCTTCAAACCCGGTGGTCGCAACACCAATTTCACCCATCTTGTACCCTGTCTTCTCGCGCCCCTATAGCTCAGTTGGTAGAGCTACGGACTTTTAATCCGCAGGTCGTAGGTTCGAGCCCTACTGGGGGCACCAGACACCCGCCGCAAGGCGGGTCACGGTGCGGTTCACGCATTGCGCGCTGCCGCCGTTTACGCGCTCCGCGCGGTAGCGATCTCGTCGGCCAGTGGCGCGATCGCGGCGATGATCTGCCCGACGGTCGGCTCGGGCACCCCGGCCCCGGCAAGGCTGTCGCCCAGGTGGCCCGCTACGAGGTTGAAGTGGTGCATGGTGATGCCGCGGCCCTGATGGACCTGACGCATCGGTGCGCCGCTGTACTCGACGGGGCCGCCCAGCGCCGCGGCGAAGAACTCCACCTGCCTGCCCTTGAGCCGGGCCATGTTGGTTCCGGTGAAGAACCCGGACAGCTGGTCGTCCGCCAGCACCCGCCGATAGAAATCGTCGACGACGGTCTCGAGTGCCTCGGCCCCGCCGATCTGGTCATAGATGGTCGTCATGGCGTCAGCATCGAACAACGCCGTCGCCCTGCAATTACCGAGGCGTAGCCGCTCCGCTACAGCGGGCTCACAGGTATGGGGGTATCCGTCAGCACCATTGGCTACTCCCGTTTATCGTTATGACCGGGGGTCGGAAGTGATATCCGGCGTGAGGTCTTCACGGCAGGCGTCGGCAGTTCGAATCAAGGAGTCAGAAGAATGCTCTCCCGGCGCCCGCGCACTCGAGTCATGGCCACCGCGATCGGTGCCGCCGCGCTGGCCGCAAGCGCCGCGTTCGGGGTCGCGCCGGCCCACGCGGACGCTCAGGATGACCAGTTCTTCGCCATCGTCAACGATCTGAAGATTCCCACCACCTCCGCCGAGGAGGCGGGCCAGGTCGGTCGCGGAGTCTGCGACGCGCTCACGAAGGGCAAGATCGAGCCCGCCCGCACGGTGCGGGGCGTCATCAGTCAGCTGATGAACCAGGCCGGCATCGACAAGCATCAGGCCGCGAACCTGGTCCGGGGTGCGGTCAAGGTCTACTGCCCGCAGAACGCCCCGTTCGTCGGGCGCTGAGGCCCACGAACGAGGCTCTGGCGCAAAGGGGCTACACCTTGGGGCAGTAGTGCATCCCGTTGTCGCGGTGTCCGATCGGCGGCAGGTTGCGGGCCGGGGTGTGCACCAGCGGAGCGTCCGCCGGAAGTCGTCCCGTGGCACGGTCCCACGCGGTGCGGGCCCGCGGATGCATGCGGCGCCGCCGGGGCACCAACTTGAAAATGTGACCGATCGCCTTGCCCAGCAAGCGGTGTCGCTTCTCGTCTCGCTCCGACCAGCTGTATCCCATCAGCTCCCGCACCGCCGGGTGGTACAGGCCGACGGTGAACCACACGAACAACGGGTGCACCACATGCTTGCGCTGCAACGCCCACATCCAGTCGGGCAGCTTCGAGGCGAACGGCGGCTTCGGAAGCTCACTCAGGTCCAGTACATCGCGGACCGCCTGGTTGTTCTCCAACACGTTGCGGCACATGTGTTCCCAGTAGACCTGGAAGTCCTCCCAGGTTTCCGGCACCGGCCGCATGCTCATCCCGTACATCGCGTACCACTGCTTGTGCTCCTCGAACAGCTGCCGCTTGTCGGCCTCGGAGATGCCGCCGGCGAGCCGGTCCGCCACGATGATCGTGCCGACGAAGAATGTCGAGTGCGCCCAGTAGAAGACCTCGGGATTCAGCGCGTGGTACCGGCGCCCCTGCGCGTCGACCCCTTTGATGTCGACGTGATAGTCGCGCACCTCGGCACCGGTCTGCGGCGCGCGGGCTCCGTCGAACACCACGCCGCCGATCGGGTACAGCGAGCGCAACAGCCGGGGCCAGCGTTCCTGGAAGAAGATCGAGTGCTCGATCACCGCCGCGCCGAGCTGCGGGTGCATGTTCTGCATCGACCCGGCCCACGGTCCCTGGAGCATGCCCCGCCAGTCGCCGAAGTACTTCCACGTCAGCGAATCCGGCCCGAGCGGGATCGGCGGCGCTCCGTAACCGCCCGGAGCAGCGGGACAACCCGCCGCCACCACAGCGGATCCGCTGGTCACGGGGCATGTCTCAGAAGTATCTTGTGTCACAGGTGCGCTTTCTGCCGGCAAGACGATGGTCCTGTTTCAAATGTGACTACACACGTTGTCATCGGAGCTTAGGAGTAGATGTGCCATCCGGTCAACGACGCGGCCGATGGTCGGGCGTTCCGCTTCAGGAACGCACGGCACGTCGCCGCGACGAGCTGATCGCCGCAGGCGTCACCTTGCTGGGCAAACCCGACGGCCCTGCCCTCACGGTCCGGGCCGTGTGCCGGGCCGCCGAACTCACCGAGCGGTACTTCTACGAGAGCTTCAACGACCGGGACGCCTTCGTCCGAGCCGTGTACGACGACGTCTGCGCCCGGGCGATGTCGACGCTGACCACCGCCGTCACCCCCCGAGACGCAGTGGAACGTTTCGTCGCACTCATGGTCGACGACCCCACCAGGGGCCGGGTCCTGCTGCTGGCCCCCGAATCCGAACCGGTACTGACCCGCTCGGGCGCAGATTGGATGCCCGACTTCATCGGCCTGCTGCAGCGCAAACTGACCCGCATCGCCGACCCGGTGCGTCAGGCGATGGTCGCCACCAGCCTGATCGGGGCGCTGACTGCGCTGTTCACCGCGTACCTCGACGACAGGCTGCCCGCCAGCCGCGAGCAATTCATCGACTACTGCGTCGACATGCTGCTCGGCCGGGCCGGCAGCTTCTGAGCGAACCCCGGACCTACTCGTCAGGCGTACTGGCCTCGGCGATCGGCTCCTGCTCGGCCGCGGCGGCCTCGTCTTCGGCGGCCTTGGCCTCCCGGCCCGCCGGGCTGCCGATCGACGCGCCAGGGTGGGTCTCGGTGGCATGGTCGCCGTCGCAGTTGAGCGCCACCTGGGTCACGTCTTCTTTGTATTCGTAGTAGGTGTCGGACGTCTGCGGCACCAGCTGCCGGACGGTCCAGGCGCTGGTGACGATGCACTCGTCCCGCGGCAACCGGCTACCCACGGTGACCGCGACATGTGCGGTGCCGCCACCATCCTCGATTGTGGTGACCGCGTCGCTGTACGTCTGCCCCACCACGTCCGGTGCCGCTTGGGCCGCCCCCGCGCCCACCACCGCGAACGCAAAACCCGCCGCGGACATACCGATGACACTTCCGAACCCGATCGCGATCTTCATCTGGCCCGACCTTCCCCGTCCGGTGATCTCTCCCGGAGAGGTGGGGTGCCGGCGTCATGCCCGCGCTCGTCAGCAGTCCCTCGTTCCGCGGCAAGGTGCCACGAAAGACTCTTTGGGAGCTGACCTGGATTTTAGTCGGCGATGGGGCTCACATCGAGCAATTAACGCTCGTTTAACCGCTACTCGTCGGGAGTGCTGACCTCGGCCAGCTGCTCCTGCTGGGCGGCGGCGGCCTCCGCTTCGGCCTGCGCCTCTTCCTCGTCGGCCGCAGCCTTGGCCTGACGGCCTGCGGGGCTGGCCACCGATGCGCCGCCGTGGGTGGCGGTCGCATGGTCGCCGTCGCAGTTCAACGCGACCATGACCTCACTGTCGGCATGCCCGAACGAGCCGCCGCTGTCGCGCACGAACGGGGCGTCCCACGCGTTGGTGACGATGCAATCGCCCTGGGACAGCTTGCTGCCCACGGTGACGGCGACCTTTGCGCTGGCACCGCTATCCTCGATCGCGCTCGAAGCGTCCGAGTAGGTTTGGCCGACCACGTCAGGCGCGGCAGCCGCAACGCCGGCACCGAACAGCAGGGATACGGCCGCACCGGTGGCAATTGCAGCTCCGGCACCAACGACAACCTTTTTCACGTGTGCCCAACCTCCGAGCGTGGGTATCCGACTGGTATTCGTGCGGATCTTACAGTCGCTGCGGTGGCCGCGCAGGACTCGTAGACGCGCCCGCGGGGCAACTTGATGTCACTGGTTTACACAGATATATTGACTGCTACCAACAGGTACAGATAACTGAGCGTCCCACCGGACGCGAGGAGGGTAGGACACATGTCGCAGGAATACACAGACCTGCAGCTCCTGCACGAACTCGAGCCTGTCGTCGAAACCAGCATCAACCGCCACATGCGGATGCGTAAGGACTGGAATCCCCACGACTTCATCCCGTGGTCGGACGGCAAGAACTACTACGCACTCGGCGGCCAGGACTGGGATCCCGAACAGTCCAAGCTGTCCGAGGTCGCCAAGACCGCGATGGTGCAGAACCTGCTCACCGAGGACAACCTGCCCTCGTATCACCGCGAGATCGCGATGAACATGGGCATGGACGGCGCCTGGGGCAACTGGGTCAACCGCTGGACCGCCGAGGAGAACCGCCACGGCATCGCCCTGCGCGACTACCTCGTGGTGACCCGCGCCGTCGACCCCGTCGAACTGGAAGAGCTGCGCGTCGAGCAGGTCACCCGCGGCTTCTCCCCCGGCCAGAACCAGCAGGGCGACCTCTTCGCCGAGAGCCTGTTCGACTCGGTGATGTACGTGTCGTTCCAGGAGCTCGCGACCCGCGTCAGCCACCGCAACACCGGCAAGGCCTGCGACGACCCGATCGCCGACCAGCTGCTGCAGCGCATCTCCGCCGACGAGAACCTGCACATGATCTTCTACCGTGACGTCTCGGCAGCCGGCCTGGACATCGCCCCCAACCAGGGCATGGCCTCGCTGCACCGGGTGCTGGACAACTTCAAGATGCCCGGCTACACGGTTCCGGACTTCCGCCGCAAGGCCGTCATCATCGCCGTCGGCGGCGTGTACGACCCGCGCATCCACCTGGACGACGTGGTGATGCCCGTGCTGCGCAAGTGGCGCATCTTCGAGCGTGAGGACTTCACCGGCGAGGGCGCACGGCTGCGTGACGACCTCGGCCGCATCGTCGAAGAGCTCGAGGACGCCTGCGACAAGTTCGAGGTGGCCAAGGAACGCCGCCTGGAGCGCGAGCGCAAGGTGGCCGAGAAGAAGGCCATGAAGAACCTGTTGGTGTCGTCTTCGTCTTCATGACCCTGACCGCCGCGCCTCCTGCAACTGCAGCGTCGGCCCGATCCCAACTGCGGATCGGGCCGTTCGCGTTGCCCAGCCCGGTGGTACTCGCCCCCATGGCCGGGGTGACCAATGTGGCATTCCGCACGCTTTGCCGCGAGCTGGAGATCGCCCGCGCCGGAACTGTCAGCGGCCTCTATGTGTGCGAGATGGTCACCGCACGAGCCCTCGTCGAGCGCCACCCGGTGACCATGCACATGACGACGTTCGCGCCCGAGGAATCACCGCGATCGTTGCAGCTTTACACCGTGGATCCCGAAACCACGTACCTCGCGGCCAAGATGATCGCCGACGAGGGCATGGCCGACCACATCGACATGAACTTCGGCTGCCCGGTGCCCAAGGTCACCAAGCGTGGCGGCGGATCGGCACTGCCGTACAAGCGGCGCCTGTTCGGGCAGATCGTCGCCGCTGCGGTACGCGGCGTCGCGGGCACCGACATTCCGGTGACGGTGAAGTTCCGGATCGGCATCGACGACGCTCACCACACGCATCTGGACGCCGGGCGGATCGCCGCCGAGGAAGGCGCGGCAGCTGTCGCGTTGCACGCCCGCACTGCGGCCCAACGCTATTCGGGCACCGCCGACTGGGATCAGATCGCCGCGCTGAAAGCCCACGTCACCAGCATTCCGGTGCTGGGCAACGGTGACATCTTCGAGGCCGACGACGCACTGGCCATGATGGCCGCGACCGGCTGCGACGGCGTGGTCATCGGCCGGGGCTGCCTGGGCCGGCCCTGGCTGTTCGCCGAACTCTCCGCGGCCTTCACCGGCCGCCCGGCGGCCACCCCGCCGAACCTGGGCGAGGTGGCCGACATCGTGCGCCGCCACGGCGAGCTGCTCAGCGAGCACTTCGGCGAGGACAAGGGCATGCGCGACATCCGCAAGCACGTGGCCTGGTACATGCACGGGTTCCCGGCCGGCGCCGATCTGCGGCGCGGGCTGGCCTTGGTCAAGACCCGCCGGGAGCTCGACGAGCTGCTCGACCAACTGGACGGCGACGCTCCGTTCCCGCCCGCGGCCACCGGTCCGCGCGGCCGACAGGGCTCCGCCGCGTCGGTGTCACTGCCCGAGGGATGGCTCGACGATCCCGACGACTGCGCGGTGCCGGTGGGGGCCGATGTGATGCATTCCGGAGGCTGACCTGCACACGCGCCGAGATGACATCGAGACTGCTCTGTCACCGGGTTGGGTCTAGCTCAGCCTCAGGATGTCTCAGTACGATGAAAACCCTGCCGCGGCCGGCTCAAGTAGCCAGTCCGGCACAGTGCTGCTAGAAGAGATGAGGAGAAAAACCTCAGCAGCACCCAAGTCACACCGCGGGAACGATGCGCACCGACGCGCACGCGCGAGTTCGAAGAGTCGGAGGCCGGTAAGGACATGAGTGACGGTGATAACGCCACTCCCGGCCGTCGGCACCGCTCGCCGGAGGATTCGTCGGACAACCAATGGATTACCCGATCCCGGCAGCCTTTGCCAGGCGCCGCGCCGTGGGAACGCCAAGACGGCCCATCACCCGATGATTCACCGCTCGATGAGCCCACCGGTAGCCACGCCGACGGGGTAACTGTCGCCGATCTGATCGCCAAGGTCGCCGGGACCGGCTTCACCCCCACGCGGCACCGGCTGGAGCCCGACGACGTGGACGACGCAGAAGCCGACGCGGCGCCGGAACCGGAGCCGGAACCAGAGCCAGAGCCCGCGTACGTCTTCGAGGCCGAGCCGGAACCGGAATTCATCCACGAGGCCGAGCCAGAGCCGGCCTATTTCGAAGAAGAAGAACCGGATCCCGAGCCCGTGTACGTCCGCCCGCACGTGCCCGATCCGACGGACGTTATCGAAGCGGTACGGATCGATCCGGAAGACGACGAACCCCAGGATTTCGGCGAGGCCGAGGATTACCCGGAGCACTTCGACGACTCTTTCGACGAGCCCTTCCACGAGTCGTTCGAACACGAACCGCTCGAGGACCCGTTCGCCGAGCCGATCGACGCGCCGTCCGAGGACTCGCTGGAGCACCACGAGGCAGAGACCGACAACACCGACACCGACGTTTTCCCGGCCCTGCCTGCGGTCTACGAATACGAGACACCCCAGCAGCGCCCAACTACATGGCGGGCCGGCCGGGTGCCCCCGGACGAGCACGATCCCGACGAGACCACCGTGATGGACCCGGTGCGGCCGCCGCTCGACCGCCGGGTGATTCTGGCCGGCCGTTCCGCCGCCGCGATCCTCGCGGTCCTCACCCTGGTGCTCACCGGCGGGGCCTGGCAGTGGCAGTCCTCGAAGAACAACAGCCTCAACAAGGTCGCGGCGCTGGATCTCAACTCGCGCGACATCCTCGACCCCAACGCCCAGTTCGGCGACGAGAATTTCCTGATCATCGGCACCGACAGCCGGTTCGGCGAGAACGGCGGCATGGGTGCCGGCGGCACCGAGGACGCCGGCGGGGCCCGATCCGACACCATCATGCTGGTGAACATCCCGGCCAACCGGGAACGCGTCGTCGCCGTGTCGTTCCCGCGCGACCTGTCCATCACGCCGATGAAATGCGAACCCTGGAACGCCGAGACGGCGACCTACGGTCCGCTGTACGACGAAGAGACCGAGACCTACGGCCCCGACGAGGTCTACACCGAGACCAAGCTGAACTCGGCTTTCGCCTTCGGCGGGCCGAAGTGTCTGGTGAAGGTGATCCAGAAGCTGTCCGGGTTGTCCATCAACCGGTTCATGGCCGTCGACTTCTCCGGCTTCTCGAAGATGGTCGACGCCCTCGGTGGGGTCGAGGTGTGCAGCACCACGCCGCTGGAGGACTACGAGCTGGGCAGTGTCCTGCCCAATGCCGGACGTCAGATGATCGACGGCCACACCGCGCTGAACTACGTGCGGGCGCGCCAGGTGACCACCGAATACAACGGCGACTACGGGCGCATCAAACGCCAGCAGCTGTTCTTGTCCTCGCTCCTGCGAGCGCTGATCTCCCGGGACACCTTCTTCTCGCTGAACAAGCTGAACAATGTGGTCAACATGTTCATCAGCGACAGCTTCGTCGACAACATCAAGACCAAGGACCTGGTCGACCTCGGCCAGTCCGTCCAGGGCGTGAACGCCGGCCGGATCACCTTCATCACCGTGCCGACCGTCGGTTACGCCGACGAATACGGCAACGAGGTCCCCCGCACCGACGACATGCGCGCCCTGTTCGACGCGATCATCAACGACGACCCGCTACCCGGTGAGAAGAACCCGGACAACACCCCGGTGCCCGGCACCCCGGAGTCGGCGACGTCGTCGGTACAGGCTGCCGCGCCGTCGGAGACACCCCAGTCCACCGCCCCGGCACCCGCGCCGGCCACGTCCGACAGCGGTGAGATGGTCAACGCCGTCACCACCGAGCCGCAGCAGGTCACGGTGCAGGTGTCCAACTCGACCGGCGAGAGCGGCCTGGCCTCCACGGCGGCCACCGAGCTGCAGGAACACGGCTTCAACGTCAACACCCCGGACGACTACCCGAGCACACTGCCTGCGACCACGGTGTTCTTCTCCCCCGGTAACGAGGAGGCGGCGGCGACAGTGGCCAGCTCCTTCACCAACCCGACCATCGAGCGGGTGACGGGCATGGGCGATGTCGTGCAGGTGGTGCTGGGGTCCGACTTCAACAACGTCAACCCGCCGACCCCGAGCGGGTCCGAGGTCCAGGTGCATGTGCTCAAAGGCACCGGGAGCAGCCCGACGCACCTTCCCGAGGACCTGAACGTCACCAACGCCGCCGACACCACCTGCGAATAGTCCGGCGGCCCCGAGCGGACGGCATTCACCGTTCGTTCATCGTTGCATCGTGACTCCGGGCCCGCTGACCGCCTAATCTTGCAGCATGCGTACCCATTACAACGAGCAATTGCGTTCACTTACGGACCAACTCGGCGAGATGTGCGAGTTGGCGGGTACCGCCATGGAGCTGGCCACCCAGGCCCTCTTGCAGGCCGATCTCGCACTCGCCGAGCAGGTCATCAGCGACCACGAGAAGATGACCACGCTGAGCACCCAGGCCGAGGAGTCTGCGTTCGTGTTGCTCGCGCTCCAGGCGCCCGTGGCCGGTGACCTGCGCTCGGTGGTGGGTTCCATCCAGATCGTCGCCGACGTGGACCGGATGGGCGCATTGGCCCTGCATGTGGCCAAGATCGCGCGTCGCCGTCATCCTCAGCACGTGCTGCCGGAGGAGGTGAACGGCTACTTCGCGGAGATGGGCCGGGTTGCCGTGGAACTGGGGCATGCCGCGCGCGAGGTGCTGCTCACCCAGGATCCGGAGAAGGCCGCCCGGATCCAGGAGGAAGACGATGCGATGGACGATCTGCATCGCCACCTGTTCTCGGTGCTGATGGACCGGGAGTGGAAGCACGGGGTGACCGCCGCGGTCGACGTGACGTTGCTGAGCCGCTTCTACGAGCGGTTCGCCGACCATGCCGTCGAGGTGGCGCGGCGGGTGATCTTCCAGGTCACCGGCTCCTACCCGGCTGACGGGGATTCGGTTTCGTCGAACCAGTGACTCAGGGCCGGTCAGCGGGCGGCACCAGACGGACACCGTCCTTGTGCGCCCCGGCCAGGTCCCCCAGCACCCTGACCAGCACCTCTAGGTCCGCGCCGCTGTAGCGCAGCAGGAAATCGCGGGTTCCGCGGTCCATCTCGTCGTGCAGTTTGCGGTGCAGTTCGGCGACGATTTCCCCGTCGGCGGTCAGGCCGAGTTCGATCTCCTTGCGGTTGCCGGGTACCGGTGTGCGAGCCACCAGGCCGGCCTCGACGAGCCGCTGCACGTGCTTGGAGACGGTGCCCTTGAGCCGGCCGGAGCGCGCCGCCAGCCCGACCACGCTGACCGGACCTTCGGCGATCTCGGCCAGCAGGTGCATCGACGACGTCGGCAGCGTCCGCACCAGTGTCTGCAACCGCTGAGGGCATCCGGCTGCCATGAAATCGCGCTCGGCGTCGCCCTCCCCGTCATTCCCGAGCCGGTCGCCCACCGTGGCCATCAGCCCGGTGATGGCGTCGATCAGCTCAAGTTTGGTTTTCACGGAAACCATCTTGCCACCCGAGGAGGTGCCGAGTAGATTGTTTCCACAGAAACCATATCTTTGGAAACCATAGGAGTCGCCATGAAGGCCGCACTGGTCACCGAATGGGGCCGGAACCCCGTCCACACCGACGTTCCCGAACCCGAGCCGCGTGACGGCGCCGAGGTGGCCACCGTCGAAGCATCGGCGCTGACCAACCTCACTCGGGCTCTCGTGTCAGGAAAGCACTACGCCAGCAAGGAGATTCAGCTGCCGACCATCCCCGGTGTCGATGGAGTGGTCCGGCTGGGCGACGGGAGGCGGGTCTACGCGAACGCAGCGGCCCCCTACGGCATGCTGGCGCAGCGCACATTGGTGCACCCGCTCGGCGGTGTC
Source organism: Mycobacterium sp. 48b (assembly GCF_048282725.1). Classification (NCBI taxonomy): domain Bacteria; kingdom Bacillati; phylum Actinomycetota; class Actinomycetes; order Mycobacteriales; family Mycobacteriaceae; genus Mycobacterium; species Mycobacterium sp. 48b. Next base: position 1,550,829 of record NZ_JBLVUL010000001.1, on the reverse strand, counting down.
AACGTTCCCGACCACGTGGACTCGGTGACGGCCGCGGCAATCCCGAACCCCGGCCTCTCAGCCTGGCTGGCCCTGTCATACGCCGCGGCAGTCAAACCCGGTGACCACGTTCTGGTGCTCGGCGCCACGGGCGTCACCGGCTCCGTCGCCGTGCAGCTGGCCAAGTCGGTGTTCAAAGCCGGCCACGTCGTGGTGGCCGGACGCGACACGGGCCGGCTGGAGTGGTTGCGGTCGGTCGGGGCCGATGACGCGATCGCCCTGGGTGCCGACGATGTGCCGGCGCGGGTCACAGAACTTCACACCGGGAAACCGTTCGACGCGGTGCTCGACTACCTGTGGGCCGAGCCCGCCACGCAGGTGCTGACCGCGTTGGCGGGCAGTCACCCGGCTGCGCACTACCACGCAACCCGGTTCGTCCAGATCGGGTCGATGGCCGGGCCGACGCTGAACCTCGACGCCGGCGTGCTGCGCGGCACCGGCATCACACTGTGCGGCGTCGGCATCGGCAGCGTGCCGCTCGACGTCCTGATCTCGGCCCGAACCGAGGCGCTGCCACGGTTGTTCGACATGGTCGCCGCGGGCGAGCTCGAATTACGCACCCAGGCAAGAGCATTGGCCGACGTCGAACAGGTGTGGGAACGGGCCGAGCCGTCAGGCACCCGCGTGGTGCTGACGCCCTGATCCCGGCCTCGGCCAGGGTCAGCCGAAGCGGCCCGAGATGTAGTCCTCGGTGGCCTTCTGGGTGGGGTTGGAGAAGATCTTCTCGGTGTCGTCGATCTCGATCAGCTTGCCGGGCTTTCCGGTGGCCTCGAGATTGAAGAACGCGGTCTGATCACTCACCCGGGCGGCCTGCTGCATGTTGTGGGTGACGATGACGATCGTGAAATCCTGCTTGAGCGTGGAGATCAGATCTTCGATGGCCAGCGTCGAGATCGGGTCGAGCGCCGAGCAGGGCTCGTCCATCAACAGCACGTCGGGCTGCACCGCGATCGCGCGGGCGATACACAGCCGCTGCTGCTGACCGCCCGACAGACCACCGCCCGGCTTGTCCAACCGGTCCTTGACCTCGTTCCACAGGTTGGCTCCGCGCAGTGAGCGCTCGGCGACCTCGTCGAGCGTCTTCTTGTTACGCACACCCTGCAGTTTCAGCCCGGCCACCACGTTGTCACGAATCGACATGGTGGGGAACGGGTTCGGACGCTGGAACACCATGCCGATGGTCTTGCGCACGCCCACCGGGTCCACCCCGGCTCCGTAGATGTCCTCACCGTCGAGCAGCACCGATCCCTCGACGCGGGCGCCGGGGATCACCTCGTGCATGCGGTTCAGCGTGCGCAGCACGGTCGACTTGCCACAGCCCGACGGGCCGATGAAGGCCATCACACTGCGCGGCTGCACCGACAGCGAAACCTCGGAAACAGCATGGAACGCGCCGTAGTAGATGTTGACGTCCTTGAGATCCAGCCGCTTGGCCATGGATAACTCCTACACCTTCTTGGGGGAAAAGAACTTGGCGACCGCACGCGCGCCGACATTGAGCAGGGCGACCAGCAGGATCAGCGTCAGCGCCGCTCCCCAGAGCCGGTCAGTGGGCACCGGGTTGGCCCCTGCCCCCGCCGAGATCTGGTCGTACATCATGCCCGGCAGCGATCCCATGAAGCCGCCGAACATGTCGAAGTTCATCGCCTGGGCGTAACCGACCAGGATCAGCAGCGGCGCAGTCTCACCCATCACACGGGCCAGCGCCAGCATGATCCCGGTGACAATGCCCGACAGCGCCGTCGGGATCACGATCCGGACGATGGTCTTCCATTTGGGCACGCCCAGCGCATAACTCGCTTCACGCAGGTCCATCGGCACGATGCGCAGCATCTCCTCGGTGGCCCGCACGATCACCGGGATCATCAACAGCACCAAGGACAGTGACACCGCGAACCCGGACCGGCCGAACCCGAGCGTGGCCACCCACAACGCGTAGATGAACAGCGCGGCGACGATCGAGGGCACGCCGGTGAGGATGTCCACCATGAAAGTGGTGACCTTGCCCAGCCGCGTCCCGCCGCCGTACTCGACCAGGTACACCCCCACCATCACGCCGATCGGAATGGAGATCAGCGAGCACACGAAGCCTTGCAGCAGGGTGCCGACGATCGCGTGATACGCGCCGCCGCCGGCGGTGAATGTCGTCATCCCGGCCTGCGAGTTGGTGAACCACGTGGGTGAGCTCAATGCGGCCCACCCCCGGATGATCACCGAGTACAGCACCCAGGCCAGCGGGATCAGGGCGACGAGCAACGAAAGGGTCACCAGCACCGTGGCGAAGTGGTTGGTCAGCTTGCGGCGCAGGCTCACGCCCTGGAACGCGGGAGCCTTGACCGGCCGCTCGAGAGTGGAGGTCATGAGCGCCCCTTTCCGGCGACCGCGGCGCGCGCCAGCGAGTTCACCACGAAGGTGAGGATGAACAGCACCAGGCCGGCGGCAATGTAGGCGCCCGCCTTGTACTGGTCGTTGAATTCGCTTGCAGTGGCGGCGATCTTGCTGGCGAAGGTGTATCCACCGTCGAACAGCGTCCAACTGAACGCGGTCTGGGTGCCGCGCAGGATGATCAGCAGGGCGATGGTCTCACCGAGTGCGCGGCCCAGACCGAGCATCGCGCCGCTGATGTATCCGGACAGCCCGAAGGGCAGCACCGTCGTGCGCACCACTTCCCAGCGGGTGGCACCCAGCGCCAGGGCGGCCTCGATCTGGCCGCGCGGGGTCTGGGTGAACACCTCGCGGGTGACTGCGGTGATGATCGGCAGGATCATCACCGCCAACACGATGCCTGCGGTGAAGATGGTGCCGCCGCCGGCCACCGAGGCGTTGCCGGTCTTGAACAGGAACAGCCAGTCCAAGTTCGTATTGAGCCACACGGCAAAGGGTTTGATGGCCGGGGCCAGCACGTACAGGCCCCAGACGCCGTAGACGATCGACGGCACGGCGGCCAGCAGGTCCACCAGATAGGCCAGCGGACCGGCCAATCGTCGCGATGAGTACTGCGTGAGGTAGATCGCGATGCCCAACGCCACCGGCATGGCCAATACGAGCGCGAACACCGAGACGAACACGGTCACCTGCAGCAGCTCGAAGATGCCGAAGTGCATCGCCGAGGTGTCGGTGGTGATCCAGTTGCCGCCGTAGAGGAAGAAGTTCTCCTCGTTGCGGGTCAGCGCGGGAACCGCGCGCCAGAGCAGGAACACCCCGATCGCCGCGATGAGCGCGACGATCAGGATGCCCGAGCCTTCGGAGAGCCCGCGGAAAATGCGGTCGCCGAGGCGAACCTTGGCTCCCTTGGACGGATCGGTGGAGATGGGTGCGGGTTCGGGGTGGGGCGACGCGAGCGTCTCCCCAGACCCCGAATCAGCTGGATTCGGCGATGTCACTGTTGTCCCGTCAGGGCCCCTGTTGGTCATATGGTCGGAAAACCCATCCTCGCCCAGATTCGTCCTCTAACGCCAGCCGGGCTACTAGGCGATGGCCTCGACCGAGGTCAGCAGGCGCTGCTTGAACTCGTCGGGGAGCGCGATGTATCCGGCCTGCGACAGGCTGGCCTGGCCCTCGTTGGCGGCCACCGTAAGGAAGGACTTGACGGCCGCCGCGGTGTCGGCGTCGTAGCCCTTGGAGCAAACGATCTCGTAGGTGGCCAGCACCAGCGGGTAGACCCCGGCGTCCTTGGAGGCGTAGAGCGCGTTCAAGTCGATGATGAGGTCCTTGCCGTCACCCTTGAACTTGGCGGCGCCCACGGCCTTGGTGGTCGACTGGTCGTCCAGCGCCACCGCGCCGGCACCGCTGTCGATCTGGGCGTAGGGCAGGCCGGCCGCGGCGGCCGGGCTCTTCTCGACGTAGCCGATCGATCCGGGGGTGGCCTGGACGGCCTGCACGACACCGGAGGACTTCTGGGCGCCTTCACCGGCACCGCCCTGGAACTCCTTGCCCGCACCCTTGGTCCAGGTCTGGGGCGCGGCCGCGGCCAGGTACTTCTGGAAGTTGTCGGTGGTGCCCGAGGAATCCGACCGGTAGATCGGCTTGATGTCCAGGTCGGGCAGGGTAGCGCCGGCGTTGAGCGCGGCGATCGCCGGATCGTTCCACTTCTTGATCTGGCCCTGGAAGATCTTGGCGAGCACGTCGGGGCTCACCACGAGCTTGTCGACGCCTTCGACGTTGTAGGCCAGTGCGACGGGGCCGAACACCAGCGGCAGGTTCCAGGCCTCGTTGCCGCCACAACGCTCGGCGGCCTTGGCGACCTGATCGTCCTTGAGCGCCGAGTCGGAGCCGGCGAAGTCGACCTGCTTGGCGATGAACTGATCCACGCCCGCACCCGAACCGGTCGGGTTGTAGGCCAGGTTCTTACCGGAGCAGACCTGGCCCCAGACCTTGTTGAACTCGGCAATGGCGTTCTGCTGAGCCGTCGAGCCCTCGGCCGTCAGAGAGTTCTTGCCGCCGCACTCGGCCGACGCGGACGAGCTGGTGCCAGAGGCCGCCGAGCTGGTGCTGCCGGTGTTGTTGTCGCTACCACAGGCGGTCAGCGTGAGGGCCGCGATCGCCGTCGCGGAAAGCGCGACACCGAACGGCTTGCCAATGCTGATGAGCTTCACTTGTCCCACTTTCAGTTGACGGCTTCGAACTCTCCGGCAACGTATTAGGCCCCAGTGGACGGCTCACGGACAGCAGGTGAATCAGCAGTGAATAGGTTCAGCGTGTTCACAGCTAAACGGGTTAACCGGCGGCGTACGCCACGTCGACGCCGAACACCTCAAAACCCAAGTTTCGGTAGGTCGCCACGGCCGCCGAGTTATCTGCCTCGACGTAAAGTAGCACCGTTGCCAGTGACCTGCCCGCCAGGTGGTGCAGACCGACCAGGGTGAGCACCGACCCCAGCCCGCGCCCCTGCGCGGCGGGGTCGACGCCGACGATGTAGACCTCGCCCAGTTCGCCATCGTGGGCCTTCGTCCAGTGGAAGCCGAGCAGCCCCCCGGTGCGTTCGTCGAACGCCTCGAAAAGCCCCTCGGGATCGAACCACGGCTCGCTGCGCCGCTCGGCGATCTCCTGTTCGGTCCAGCCGCCCTGTTCCGGGTGCCAGGAGAACGCCGCGTTGTTGACCCGCAGGATCTCGGCATCGTCACCAGGCCCGGCGTAGGTGCTGATCCGCACGCCCTCGGCGGCGCGCAGCGGCGGCAGGTCGGTCAGCGGGCGGCGCATCTGCAGCAGTTCGCGGACCGCCTTGAGGTCCAGCGATGCCGCCAGCGCGCGGGCCGCCTCGAGATTGCCGTGTGCCCAGATCCGTGTGCCGGCAGCTCCCTCGGCGAGCCCGGCGCGGGCCAGCGCCGCTCCGACACCCTGGCGTCTGGCCTGCGGATGTACCACCAGTTCAGCCATCGGCGGATCGTCCTCGCCGGCCGGGGCAAGGTTCAGATACCCGACGAGGTCTGCGCCGTCGGTGGCCAGGAGGTGGCGGGTGCGGTCGAGACCGAGCTCGCGCAGCACCTGGTCGCCTACCGGGGCGACGCCGTCGACCTCGGTCGCTGCGGCAATGAGTGCCCGGATCCCGGTCTGCTCGGCTTCTGAGAGCCCGGTCCGCCAGTCGAGTTGGATCACTGGCTGGGCAACCGCCCGGCCAACGGCTCGTCCGCGCCGTCTGTCGCCGGGTCGAAGTCGTCGTCGGCGTCGTCCTGCGCGGTCTCGGCGGCACCGCCCGCCTCGGCGGCGGTGTTACGACCGCGCGACGGGCGCACCGCCTTGTATCCGACGTTGCGGACGGTGCCGATCAACGATTCGTACTCAGGGCCGAGCTTGGCGCGCAGACGACGGACGTGCACGTCGACCGTGCGGGTGCCGCCGAAGAAGTCGTAGCCCCACACCTCCTGCAGCAACTGTGCCCGGGTGAAAACCCGCCCGGCGTGCTGGGCGAGGTACTTGAGCAGCTCGAATTCCTTGTACGTCAGGTCGAGGGGGCGCCCGCGCAGCCGTGCGGTGTAGGTGCCTTCGTCGATCGCGAGCTCACCGAGGGTGATCTTGCCTACGTTCTCCTGGTTGGCGCCGCCTCCACGCCGGCCCACCAGCAGCCGCAGCCGGGCATCGATCTCGGCCGGGCCGGTGCTGGGCAGCAGGATCTCGTCCAGGCCCCACTCGTGGTTGACCGCCACCAACCCGCCCTCGTTGATCACCGCGACCACCGGGACCGAGGTACCCGTGGTTCCCAGCAGCCGGCACAGGCCGCGAGCAGCCGCGAGGTCGGTACGCGCGTCGACGATCGCCACATCGGCACTGCCCGCTTCCAGCAGCGAGGACACCTCTGTCGGTGCTGTGCGCACGGTATGGGCAAGCAGGGTCAAGGAGGGCAGGACCGACTCGGGATGCGGGTCGACGGTGAGTAGCAGCAGATCCAACGGGTCCTCCGGCGCGCCGGCAATCACTTCACACGATCGCCCGGACCCCGATGTCCACACGGTCGGATTCATGACTGACATGTAGCCGTTACCGGCCTTTAGTGATCTAACGATAACGCCTCACCTGCTGATTAGCCGCGCCGAGCGCTTCGATCCGGTGGACGTGGGCGACAATGTGCCGGTGCGCAAACTGCTGATCGGGCTCACCGCGACCGTGACCGCGCTCGTCGTCGGGGTTGTCGGCACCGATTTCGGATCGGCGATCTACGCCGAATACCGGCTTGCCCGCAACGTACGCACCGCGGCCGGACTCAACTGGGACCCGTGGGTGGCCATCCTGGGCTTTCCCTTCCTCACCCAGGTCCGCAACCACCGCTACCGAGAGATCGAGATCCGCGCAGCCGGCGTCGACCACCCGGTGGTCGGCAAGGCCTCACTGGAGGCCACCCTGCACGGCATCGACATCACGGACTCGTCGTGGCTGATCCGGCCGGAGGCAAAACTGCCGGTGAAGAAGGCCGAAAGTCGCATCATCATCGACTCCACCCACATCGGCAGGTTCATGGGCATCGATGACCTGCTGGTGGAAGCGCCTTCGCGGGAGACCAACGACGCGACCGGGGGCACCACCGAGTCCGGCATCTCCAGCAGTCAGGGGCTGGTGTTCACCGGCACCCCTAAGCAATCCGGCCTGGACAAGCGCGTCAGCGTCGCGGTCGACCTGTCCTTCGCCGACGGCGACGACACCACCCTGGTGCTGACCGCCACCGGGATCCTGACCGGCCCGGGCACCGCCGACGAACCCGTGCCCGAGGACAAGACCGCGGCGGTGCTGTCGGAGTTCAGCCACACCATCTCCGGTCAGAAGCTTCCGTTCGGCATCGCCCCGACCACCGCGGGCGCGCGTGGGTCCGACGTGATCATCGAGGGCATCGCCTCGGGAGTAACGCTCGACCTGGCGGGGTTCAGACAGTCATGAGCTCGTCGATGCTGCTGGCGATCGTGGTGGTCATCGCTGCGCTCGGGGTGGCCTTCGTGATCGGTCGGCTGATCACGCTGCGCGCCGGCATGATCAGGGCAGGTGAGGAGGCCGCCGGCGTCGACACCAGCGATCTGGGGTTGTCGCACACCGGCCCGACCGTCCTGCATTTCTCTGCCGAGTGGTGCGGCCCCTGTGCGGGAGTGCGACGAGTGGTCGACCAGGTCTGCGCAGAGCTTCCCGCGGTTGCCCACGTCGAAATCGACATGGACGCCAATCCCGAAGCCGCCAGGCGGCTTTCGGTCCTTTCGCTGCCCACCACGATCATCTTCGATCGGGACGGGCGGCCCCGATACCGCACCAGCGGGGTTCCCAAGGCCGCTGACCTGCGCTCGGCGCTGGAACCGCTGTTGGCCTGACCCGCCGGTTATTGGGTAAGCTGTCGCTCGTGTCAGCCCGCCTTGAGCTTGTGCTCACCAAGCGCCGCGCAGTCGATCTGTGCCGCGTCGCGGGTTGCTGCTGTTGTTGTTGCTGTTGAGGGCAGCCGCGCGCTTTTGCGCGCCCGCTCGGGCCTTGTGCCCTGAGCCTGCACACAACCGGACCTTCGACAACAACAGGAGTTCGTTCTCATGTCATCGACATCAACCCAGCCCATCGCCGACAGTCGGCCTGCCCAGGTGGACGTTCGGGGACCACGGTTCGCGGCCTGGGTCACGACCGCGGTCCTGATCGCCACGCTGCTGGTCGCCGGAGTGAGTGAACCCGCGGCCGCCGCGCTGCTGGGCGCCCAGGCGCTGGTGTTCGCCATCGGCGCGGTCGGCGGCCCGCGCAAGCACCCGTACGGCCGACTGTTCGCCACGTTCATCGCACCGCGCCTGGCACCGGTCACCGAGCGCGAGCCGGTGCCGCCGCTGAAGTTCGCCCAGTTGGTCGGCTTCGTGTTCGCCGTCGTGGGCACCGCCGGGTTCGCCTTCGGCATCACCGCACTCGGCCTGACCGCCACCGCCTTCGCGTTGGTGGCGGCCTTCCTCAACGCCGCCTTCGGCATCTGCCTGGGGTGCCAGCTCTACCCGCTGGTGGCGCGACTACGTCGCGTCCCCAGTCCCGCATGACACCCGCCTGACAAACCAAATCTGAAGCAACCGAAAGGAATTCGTACATGGCACGTTCCGACGTCCTGGTCTCGACCGAGTGGGCCGGGAACAACCTCGATACCCCCGGCGTGGTGTTCGTCGAGGTCGACGAGAACACCAGCGCCTACGACGACGAGGGGCACATCCCCGGCGCCGTCAAGCTCGACTGGAAAGACGATCTGCAGGATGCGGTCAAGCGTGACTTCGTCGACCAGCAGCAGTTCTCGAAGCTGTTGTCCGACAAGGGCATCAGCAACGACGACACCGTGATCCTGTACGGCGGCAACAACAACTGGTTCGCGGCCTACGCCTACTGGTACTTCAAGCTGTACGGCCACGCCGACGTCAAGCTGCTCGACGGCGGCCGCAAGCGCTGGGAGCTCGACGCGCGCCCGCTGGTCAAGGACGCCGTCAGCCGCCCGGCCACCTCGTACGCGGCCCAGCCCCTGGACAACAACATCCGGGCCTACCGCGACGAGGTCATCGCCGCGATCGGTACGAAGAACCTGGTCGACGTGCGTTCTCCTGATGAGTTCTCCGGCAAGATCCTGGCCCCGGCACACCTGCCGCAGGAGCAGAGCCAGCGGCCCGGGCATATCCCCGGCGCCATCAACGTTCCGTGGAGCAAGGCAGCCAACGAGGACGGCACCTTCAAGTCCGACGAGGATCTGGCCAAGCTGTACGCCGCGGCCGGCCTCGACGGCGAGAAGGAGACCATCGCCTACTGCCGGATCGGTGAGCGTTCGTCGCACACCTGGTTCGTGCTGCAGGAGCTGCTGGGACACCAGAACGTCAAGAACTACGACGGCAGTTGGACGGAATACGGCTCCCTGGTGGGCGCCCCGATCGAGTTGGGAAGTTGATATGTGCTCTGCACCTAAGCAAGGACTGACGTTGCCGGCCGGCGTCGACCTGGAGAAGGAAACCGTCATCACCGGTCGTGTGGTGGACGGCTCGGGCCAGGCTGTCGGCGGCGCCTTCGTGCGCCTGCTGGACTCCAGCGACGAGTTCACCGCTGAGGTCGTGGCCTCGGCGACCGGCGATTTCCGGTTCTTCGCCGCTCCGGGCACCTGGACGCTGCGCGCCCTGTCCCCCGCGGGCAACGGCGACGCCAGCGTGGCCCCGACCGGTGCGGGCATCCACGAGGTCGACGTCAAGGTCGCCTAGCGACGAAGGAGCCAGGCCATTCAGCTCGGCCTGGTTCTCCGCTCGAACGTGGGCTTGTGTACGAGGATTTGCACGTATCTCGCACACAAGCCCACGTTCGGCGTGTATAGGGCGCCCCGACCCGGGGCGCCGACACCCTCGACTAGGAACTAGACTCACTCCCGTGGTGCTCTTCTTCGAGATAATGCTCGTCGCGGCCGTCGTGGTCATCACGTGGTTCGCGTTGTACGCGCTGTACCGCCTCGTCACCGACGAGTCGTGACCTCCGACCGAGACATTCCAGCCGAGGCCTCCGTCCCGGAGCCGGGCTCGGGTGACCGAGCCGTAGCGGCAGCCGCCGAACGGGCCAAGGCCACGGCTGCCCGTAACATTCCGGTCTTCGATGACCTCCCGGTGGCCGCCGACACCGCCAACCTGCGCGACGGCGTCGAACTCAACGACGCGCTGCTGGCGCTGTTGCCGTTGGTCGGCGTCTGGCGCGGTGAAGGCGAAGGCCGCGACACCCACGGTGACTACCGGTTCGGTCAGCAGATCGTGGTGTCCCACGACGGCGGCGACTACCTGAACTGGGATTCGCGGTCCTGGCGACTGAACGATGCGGGCGAATACGACTCCCCCGGGCTGCGTGAGACCGGCTTCTGGCGCTTCGTGACCGATCCCGATGATCCGACCGGCCGGGACGAGTCACAGGCCATCGAACTGCTGCTGGCCCATTCGGCCGGCTATGTCGAACTCTTCTACGGCAAGCCCCTCACCCAGGCGTCCTGGGAGCTGGTCACCGATGCACTGGCCCGCAGCAAGTCCGGGTTGCTGGTCGGGGGCGCCAAGCGGCTCTACGGCATCGTCGAAGGTGGCGACCTGGGCTACGTCGAGGAACGGGTGGACGCCGACGGCGGTCTGGTACCGCATCTTTCGGCCCGACTGTCACGGTTTGTCGGCTGATGCGCCGGCCGATCATCGCGGCAGGTCTGCTTGCCGCAGCAGGGTTCCTCGGTGCGTGCTCGTCGGAAGGGCCGCAACCGGCTCCGACCTCACCGCCGCCCGAGCACGGGACGTACGCGCACTGCCTGTCCGAGCACGGTGTGCCCTCGGCGCCCGGCCCGGTCGCCGGCCCACCTGCCGGGGTCGACGATCAGACCTGGCAGCAGGCCACCGAGGCGTGTTCGACATTGGCACCGGGCCCCAGCAGCTAGTTGCTCGCCGCCGCGCGTCGCCGCACAGCGGACACATAGCCGGCGAATAACCGGCGCTCAGCGGGGTCTCATACGGTCAACCCCGTGAAACATATTCTGCGAACCGCCTTTTCCGGCCTGGCCGCGCTCGCCGTGATCGGCTCCGCCGCTGCCTGTTCCTCGGCCGAGTCGACCGATTCCCCGGCTCAGTCGGCATCCGCTTCGGCGTCGTCCTCGGCATCGCCTGCAGAATCGGCGCCGTCCACCGCGTCGGTGACCCCGGACGCGTTCGGTGAGTGCATGCAGGAGCACGGGATCCCGGCCCCGCCCGAGGGCGCACCCGGCGCACCGGGCGGGCACGGACATCATCCGGCCGGCCCGCCGCCGGGTGACGGTGACGGCCCTCCGCCTGGGGCTCCCGACGGTCCTCCGCCAGGTGACGGCTCAACTCCGCCCCCACCGCCCGGGGTCGATCAGGCTCAGTGGGACGACGCGATGCAGGCCTGCCAGTCACTGGCACCACAACCGCCACGGTAGTAACAGATTCGGCCTGCCCTGGATATGGGGCGGCCCCCGAGCCGTGGTACTTGGTTGGACAGACCGAGGGGCTCGGGGGCCGGGTGGCTGCGGGGAATTCGCCAGCGCGCGCAGGCAATACCCCGGCGCTGCTAGCGGGCAGCCACCTCACATGTCCATAAGTCACTCAATTTGACGGACCACCTCCTTCCCTGTGTGCACACGAAGCTACCCCCGTCCGCGCACCCCGACAAGCGATTTATCCGCAGCTCAGCGATCGCTGACGATTGCCGCGTCGACCAGGCCGGATATGTCGGCAGCCAAGGGCGCAGCACGCAGCGGCTGCCCGTCCAGGGTGTGCACCCGGGCCGCGAGGGTGATGCTGGAAACCAGCCAAACACCTTGCGCTGTAAGGAGATCCGCCGGCTTGAGGGCGCGGAAGTCGCAGTCGTAGCCTTTGTTGCGAGCCACCTCGAACAATGCCTGTTGGGTGGTGCCACGCAGGATGGGATACCAGGGCGGCGGGGTGAGCAACAGCGGCTGGCCGTCGTCACCTTCTGCTGCGATCACCACGGTGGAACGCGGCCCTTCCAGCAGGTAGCCGTCGGAGCTGACGAAGATCACGTCACCGGCGCCCTGTCGTTCGGCATGCCGCAGTGCGGCCATGTTCACCGCGTAGGACAGGGTCTTGGCGCCCGCGGCCAGCCACGGCATGTCGCCGGCATCGAGGGGCAGCCCGCGGTCCAGGGTGATCGCCGCCAACCCTTCCCGGCGCACCCCGGCCACCCGGTCGGGCAGTGCGCCGATGGTGGCGAATGCAGTCGTCGGTCCGCCGCTCTCCCGCCCGCGGCTGTACACCAGGCGCAGCACACCGTCGCCTTCGTGCTCGGCGGTCCAGCGCGCGGCTCCCAACGCGACCGCCGCCCGCCAGGCGTCCAGATCGGGCTGAGGCAGGTCGAGCATCTTGGCGGACTGGGTCAACCGCCCCAGGTGCGCCTCCAGCAGGCAGGGCCTGCCGTCACGCACCAACAGCGTCTCGAAAACCCCGTCTCCGCGCACGGCGGCCAGATCGTCGGCATGCAGCAGCGGGGCGTTGGGGTCGTGGAGCTGGCCGTCAAGAGTGACCAGTACGGCAGGTTGGCTCGCCATGGGGCCAAAGCGTAGCTGCGTCGATGAGCCGCTTGCGCGAAGAGCGTTCAAGATAGATGAGCCGCTTGCGCGAAGAGCGTTCAAGATAGATGAGCCGCTTGCGCGAAGAGCGACGAACGTAGAGTTGGCCTATGACTGCACTACCGCCAGCAGTGCCCGCACCCGAGGGCAACCCGGACGCCGGGGCCGTGTGGCATTACGGTGATCCGCTCGGCGAACAGCGGGCCGCAGCGGGTGCCGCGGTCCTGGTCGACCGGTCGCACCGGGCGGTCCTGACCCTGACCGGCAAGGACCGCCAGACGTGGCTGCACAGCATCTCCAGCCAGCACGTCAGCGCATTGCCGGACGGCGCGGTCACCGAGAACCTGAGCCTGGATCTGCAGGGCCGTGTCGAAGATCACTGGATCCAGACCGATCTCGGCGGCACCACGTATCTGGACACCGAGCCGTGGCGGGGCGAACCACTGTTGGCGTACCTGCGGAAGATGGTGTTCTGGGCCGACGTGCAGATCGAACCCGCGGACATGGCGGTGCTGTCACTGCTGGGCCCCGGGCTTGCCGATGAGCAGGTCGTCACGGCCCTGGGCTGCGCGGAATTGCCGCAGGAGGCGACGGCGGTGACATTGCCCGGCGGCGGGTTCCTGCGCCGGCTGCCCACCCCCGGTATCGAACTGGACCTGGTGGTGCCGCGGGAGTCGGTCGCCGACTACACCCGGCGGCTGACCGACGCCGGGGTGCGGCCGGCCGGCGTCTGGGCGTACGAGGCGCACCGGGTGGCGTCCGGGCGCCCCAGGTTGGGGGTGGACACCGATGAGCGGACCATCCCGCACGAGGTCGGCTGGATCGGCGGACCAGGCGTCGGCGCCGTCCATCTCGACAAGGGCTGCTACCGGGGACAGGAGACCGTCGCACGGGTTCACAACCTGGGCAAACCGCCCAGGATGCTGGTGATCCTGCAGCTCGACGGCTCCTCCGACCGACCGGTGACCGGTGACGCGGTCACCGCGGGCGGGCGCACCGTCGGCCGCATCGGCACAGTCGTCGAGCACGCCGACGACGGCCCGATCGCATTGGCCCTGGTCAAACGGGGCCTACCGGCCGACACCGAGCTGATCGCCGGCGCCGAGGCACAGGCACCCGCCGTCATCGACCCGGATTCCCTGCCGGAGGCCGATGCCACCGCCGGCGCCGGGCGGGCCGCGGTCGAGCGCCTTCGGGGGCGTTAGGCCGTGGAACTGCACACGAGCACGTAAACTCACTCGGTCACCGACGACGTGACGACCGTCTCAGGCGCGGGGTTCCGCGATCCTGGTGACGGTCGTGCCGCTGTGCAACGACGCACGGCAGCCAGACCCCCGGCCGCTCACCGTGAGGCAGGGCCTGACAGCACTTCGCGGGCGGGCACGGTAAAGTGTTGGCAGGACAATAAAGACACACAGATCGGAGCCGCCTAGCTATTGGGCCGCTCCGTTATTGCGCGAGGGGGTCCCCCATGGGCCGCGGCCGGGCGAAGGCAAAGCAGACCAAGGTTGCACGTGACCTGAAGTACAGCTCGCCGAATACCGACTTCAGTCAGCTCCAACGTGAGCTGTCGGGATCTCCCGATTCCGGTGACGCCAATGACGACGCCGAAGACTGGTCGGGCGAGGATGACTGGCGGCGCTGAGCCGTCGACACTCCGTTGTAGAACCTAGACACAGGTCGCGCTGACAGCGCACGTCGCTGATCAGCGCGACCTTGTCTACTTCCTAGAACCGCGGATGCTGTCCGACCAACTGGGCGCGCACACTGTCCTTGCCGCCCTTCTTCACGGTTCCCAGCGTCCAGCAGTCCAGGTGCCGTGCGGTCAGGATGGCCAGCGCGCGATCGGTGTCCTCCGGGGCGACGACCGCCACCATCCCGATGCCCATGTTGAACGTCTTCTCCATCTCGGCACGCTCGATGCGTCCGCGCTGGGCGATCATCTGGAACACGGGGGCCGGCGTCCACGTGCCGCGATCCAGTTCTGCGGTCAGGCCGTGGGGAACAACGCGCTCCAGGTTGCCCGCAAGGCCGCCGCCGGTGACGTGACAGAACGTGCGCACCTGCGTCTCGGCGGCCAGCGCCAGGCAGTCCTTGGCGTAGATGCGGGTCGGTTCCAGCAACTCCTCGCCGAGGGTGCGGCCGAACTCTTCGACGTGACCGGCCAGGTTCATCCGGTCGATCTCCAGGAGCACCTTGCGGGCCAGCGAGTAGCCGTTGGAGTGCAGCCCGCTGGATTTCATCGCGATGATCACGTCGCCGGGACGGACGCGGTCGGGTCCGAGCACATTGTCGGCCTCGACGACGCCGACGCCGGTCGCCGAGATGTCGTAGTGGTCGGGTTCCATGAGCCCGGGGTGCTCGGCGGTCTCCCCGCCCAGCAGTGCGCAGCCGGCCTGGATGCAGCCTTCGGCGATGCCGGACACGATGGCGCTCACCCGCTCCGGGACGGTGCGGCCGACGGCGATGTAGTCCTGCAGGAACAACGGCTCGGCGCCGCACACCACGAGGTCGTCGACCACCATCGCGACGAGGTCCAGGCCCACGGTGTCGTGCTTGTCCATGGCCTGTGCGACGGCCAGCTTGGTGCCCACCCCGTCGGTCGAGGCGGCCAGCACCGGCTCGCGGTACCCGCCGCGTAGGGCGAAGAGTCCGGCAAAGCCGCCCAGACCGCCCCTGACCTCCGGTCGGGTCGCCTTTGCGGCGAGGGGTTTGAAGAGTTCAACAGCGCGGTCACCGGCTTCGATGTCGACTCCGGCTGACGCGTACGAAATGCTGTTGTGTTCGGCGATGCCGTGCTGTTCGGCGCCCTTAGTCATCGCAAGCAAGGCTACCGCCCCGCCATTAGGGGGGTACAGCGCAGGAGGTGTTAAGGACACCTCAAGGACGCGGCGGCGGGAACGTCAGGGCCTGCGCAGCGCCGATGCGTTGTCGTTGGCGGACTGCAGCGGGACGCCCGTGCGGGCCGCGGTGGCCAGCATGTGCTCGACGACGTTCTTGCCGAGTGCGGTCTCCCCGGGCAGCTCGATCGGGTAGTTCCCGTCGAAGCAGGCCGAGCACAGGCGGGTGGCGGGTTGCTCGGTGGCGGCGATCATGCCCTGCTGGGAGATGTAGCCCAGGCTGTCGGCACCGATGGCGTGCCGCACTGCCTCCAGCATCTCGCCGGGGTGTTCGGCGGACGCGGCGTTGGCGATGAGCTCGGCCGGGGTGGCGAAGTCGATTCCGTAGAAGCAGGGCCACTTCACCGGCGGCGAGGCGATCCGGACGTGGACCTCCAGCGCTCCGGCCTCACGCAGCATGCGGACCAGGGCGCGCTGGGTGTTGCCACGCACGATCGAGTCATCGACGACGATGAGCCGCTTTCCGCGGATGACCTCGCGCAGCGGGTTGAGCTTGAGCCGGATACCCAGCTGCCGGATGGTCTGCGAGGGCTGGATGAAGGTGCGGCCCACGTAGGCGTTCTTCATCAGGCCCTGCCCGAACGGGATCCCGGACTCCTGCGCGTAGCCCACCGCAGCCGGCGTACCCGACTCCGGGACGCCGATCACCAGGTCGGCGTCGATCGGGTGTTCGCGGGCCAGGCGGCGGCCGATATCGACGCGCGTGGCGTGCACCGAGCGGCCCACCAGCGTGCTGTCGGGGCGAGCCAGGTAGACGTATTCGAAGACGCAGCCCTTGGGTTCGGGGTTGGCGAACCGGGTGGAGCGCACACCGTCGGCGTCGATGGCCAGTAGCTCGCCGGGTTCGATGTCGCGGACGAACGAGGCGCCCACGATGTCGAGCGCGGCGGTCTCGGAGGCCACCACCCAGCCGCGGTCGAGCCGGCCGAGCGCCAGCGGGCGCACACCGTGCGGGTCGCGGGCGGCGTAGAGGGTGTTCTCGTCCATGAACGTCAGGCAGAAGGCGCCGCGAACGGTGGGCAGCAATTCCAGGGCGGCCTGCTCCAGGGTCGCGTCGGCGGCGCCGTGGGCCAGGAGCGCCCCGAGGATGTCGGAGTCGGTGGTGGCGGTCGGCACACCCTTCATGTCGATCAGCCCGGCTTCACGGGCCCGGGCCGCCAGCTCCGCGGTGTTGACCAGGTTGCCGTTGTGTCCGAGGGCGACACCGGTCCCGGCCGCCGTGTTGCGGAACACCGGCTGGGCGTTCTCCCACGTGGTGGATCCGGTGGTGGAGTACCGACAGTGCCCGACGGCGACGTGGCCCGGCATGGCTGCCAGCGTCTGCTCGTCGAAGACCTGACTGACCAGACCGAGGTCCTTGAACACCAGGATCTGCGAACCGTCGGAAACCGCGATGCCCGCGGCTTCCTGGCCACGGTGCTGTAGCGCGTACAGGCCGTAGTAGGTGAGCTTGGCAACGTCTTCACCCGGGGCCCAGACCCCGAATACGCCGCACTCCTCGCGCGGTTCGTTCTCGTCGAGTTGCTGACCAGTCACGATAGGGCTGCTCCCGGGGCGGCGGTTGGTGACATAACCGAGTCTACGGTCCAGATGGGCCAACAAAAGAATCGAATGGCCGGTCTGGCACCGGCTTTTGCAACAACGCGCAACACGATCGCCATTCCCGCACCCGTCCGCCGCGGTGTGGCCGGCCACACCCGGATCCGTCGGGATAACCCCATCGACCCACTACATGCCAACGGCAAGGATGGATTTCGTGACGCGCCAACTCTCCGGGAAACCGGCAACCGATCCCCTCGATCCCGGCGCGGAGCCCCGGCCGCAACCGTGGCCGGAGGTGACGAAGATCGCACTCCGCTTCTGCTTCCTGTACTTCGGCTCGTTCTGTCTGTTGTTCGCGCAGATCACGTTCGCCTTCCTCGGGATCGTCGGCCACTGGCTGCCGGATCGGGCGGTGATGTGGCAGATGACGGTGCTGGGCCCGGCGGTGCGCTGGGTGGGCAGCCGCGTCTTCGGCGTCGAGGCGGTATTGCACCAGGACTCGGGCAGCGGCGATCAGACCGCGATCTGGGTGATGATGTTCTGCCTGCTGGTGTTCGCCGTCGCCGGCACTGCCGTGTGGTCGTGGCTGGACCGGCAGCGCCAGGACTACGCGAGACTGTGGGCCTGGTTCCTGACATTCGTGCGGCTGTGTGTGGCAGGCCAGATGCTGTTCTACGGCTTCGCCAAGCTCATCCCGACCCAGATGCCGGCCCCGCCGCTGGCCGCGTTGCTGCGCCCGTACGGTGAGTTCAGCCCAGCGTCGGTGCTGTGGCTGCAGGTCGGCAGCTCCTATCCGTACGAGATGACGCTCGGCGCGGTCGAGGTGCTCGCCGGGTTGTTGCTGTTCCTGCCACGGACCGGGACGCTGGGTGCCCTGCTCGGCGTGGCCAGCATGGCCCAGGTGTTCCTGCTCAACATGACCTTCGACGTGCCGGTAAAAATCCTGTCCGGGCATCTCCTGTTGATGGGTCTGCTGCTGCTCGCGCCGCAGTACCGGCGGATGGCCGACTTCCTGGTTCTGCAGCGCTTCACCGAACCCGCCGCCCAACCCGAACTGTTCGCCGATGCGCGGGCCAACGCGATCGCGACCCGTGTCCAGGCCGCACTAGGCATTTGGATGGTGGCCGGCTGTGTCCTGACCGGCTGGCAGAGTTGGAGTGAGTACGGCGGTGGCCGCGACAAACCCGACCTGTACGGGATCTGGACGGTGAGTCGCTTCGACGTCGACGGCAGAACGGCGCCGCCGCTGAACACCGATCAGTACCGCTGGCAGCGGGTCGTTTTCGACCTGCCCGAGGTCCTCACCTACCAGCGGATGAGCGGCGAGTTGGTGGATGCACCGGTCAAGGTCGACGGGAACGAGGTCACGGTGTCGGGGCCGGACGGTGCGCCGCTGGCCACCCTCACCGCGTCCCGGCCGCAACCCGGGCAGCTACAGCTGACCGGCGAGTTGTCCGGCCGCGAGGTGGCGATCTGGCTGGACCGGATGGATCTCGGCCAATTCACCCTGCGTAACCGGGGCTTTCACTGGGTGCAGGAATATCCCTACTTCCGGTGACCTCATGACCCGAGCGGCACCAACGGCAGCCACCGGGCCACCTCACCGGCCCGCGATCCCGACATCTGTACCGCGACACCGGCGTCGCCCAGATCGAGCAGTCCGGTCGCCAGCAACAACCATGTGCGCGGGTCGGTTTCCACGACGTTGGGGGGGTTGCCCCGGGTGTGGCGGGGCCCTTCGATGCACTGCACGGCGACAAACGGCGGCACCCTCACCTCGACGCTGGCGCCCGGAGCCACGGCTGCCAGGGTGCGCGCGGTCAGCCGGACCGCGTCGGCCAGTTCCGCGCGGGCGGGTTCGGTATGGGTGGGTTCGCGCAACCAGTCGGCCACGGCGGCGACCGCCACCCTGGTCTTTTGCGGATCGACACTGCCTCGCGCGGCCATGCCATAGAGTCTCGCAAAGTGTTTGCCGATCACCGTCATCCGCCGTATCGCACGGCCGGTGCAGTGCTTCTGGCGATCCTCGCTCTCGCATTCGGGCTGATCGTGGCGCAGTTCCGGGGCGCTTTCGAGCCCAAGACACCGCTGACGCTGCTGGCCTCGCGGGCGGGCCTGGTTCTCGACCCCGGCTCGAAGGTGACTTACAACGGGGTTCCGATCGGCCGGGTGGCCGAGGTGAGCGCCGACGGCGACCCGGTCCGGGCCCTGGTGCGGCTCGACATCAAGCCGAAGTACATGGACCTGCTGCCGGCCAACGTCCAGACCTCCATTCGGGCGACCACCGTGTTCGGCAACAAGTACGTCGCCTTCACCTCACCGGAACATCCCAGCCCACAACGGGTTTCGAACTCCACGCCGATCGACGTCACCGCCGTCACCACCGAGTTCAACACATTGTTCGAGACCGTCACCGCCATCACCGAGCAGGTCGACCCGATCAAGCTGAATCAGACGTTGGCCGCGACCGCCGAGGCGTTGACCGGGCTGGGCAGTGCGTTCGGGCAGTCGCTGGCCGACGGCAACACGATCCTCGACGATGTGAATCCACGAATGCCTGCGCTGCGCCACGACATCGCGGCCCTGGCCGATCTGGGCGAACGTTATGCGGCGGCCGGACCGGACCTGTTCGACGGCCTGGCCGACGCCGCGCGCAGTGCGGCCACCTTCAACTCCCAGCGCGGTCAACTCGACGCGGCGCTGGTCGCGGCGATCGGTTTCGCCGGGACCGGTTCCGACATCCTCGAGCGCGGTGGTCCGTACCTGCAGCGCGGCGCCCAGGACCTGATCCCGACGTCGAAACTGTTCGACGAATATCAGGGGCAGCTGTTCTGCACCATCCGCAACTACCACGACGTCGCGCCCGCCTTCTACGCGACGTTCGGCGGCGACAACGGATATTCGTTCGACAGCACGGGCACCTTGTCGAGCATCGGCGTGGGCAATGCCTACGTGTATCCGGACAATCTGCCGCGGGTCAATGCCAAGGGCGGTCCCGAGGGCAAGCCCGGCTGCTGGAAGCCGATCACCAAGGACCTGTGGCCTGCGCCGTATCTGGTGATGGACACCGGCCTGTCGATCGCGCCGTACAACCACGTCGAACTGGGCTCGCCGATCTTCACCGACTACGTCTGGGGCCGGCAGATCGGTGAGCCCACGATCAATCCGTGATCAATCTACGATCTTGATCGGGAGCGGACTTTGCGCGAAAAGGGGATTAGTGAACGCGTCGCCGAAACAAGAAGCCTGATCGATGCCTAAACGCGCAGTTCCGGCGGGCCCAGCATCGCCGGCGCCCTGGCCGCCCGCGCTTCCCGCCTGGCGTGCCGTCGGCCTGTCGCTCGCACCGATCGGAGCCGCCGCCTTCAACGGGGTGGCCGGCCTGTGTGCCGCGGCCATCGCCGCCGTGCTGGTTTTCGGGTTCGCCCGACTGCACCGCAACGCCCCGCAGTCGGTGTCGACGGGCGATCTGGTCGCCTCCACCGTGGGTCCGGCCGCCGGACGGTTCACCAGCCTCATCCAGCTGGCGGCCTACGTGCTGCTGGGCGTGGGTGCCGCGCTCACGCTGGCACTGCAGCCGTTGACCGGGGCGCCAGACCTGGAGACGGCGCTGGCCGGCTGGTGGTGGCCCGGCTGGTCGGTGGCCGTGGTGGTCATCGCCGGCGCGGTGGTGGCGTACCTGCCGACCCGGGCGGTGGGTGCGACGGCTGCGGCACTGGCCGGGACCGGCCTGCTGGTTTTTCTCTACCTGGCGCTGGCGATCATGGCCCGGGTGGCATCGGGCACACCGCCGATGCAGTTCGGTGGGCCCACGCCCGTCGATTCGGTCCTGCTGGTGACCGCCGCGGCGATTCCGCTCGGCCTGGGGTTGGTGGGATTCGAGGCGGCGACCGTGGTCAGCGGCCGCCTGGAGTCGGTGGCGCGCCCGGTGGGTGCCGCGCTGGCGGTCACGGCGCTGGGCGCGCTCGCCCTGCTGCTGGCGGTCAACATCGGCGCGACCGGCGGGTTCTACCCCACCGCCGCGAACCTCTCGCTGATCGTCACTCAGTTCTACTCGGACGCCGGGTTCTACTGGTTGACCACCGGGGCGTTGTGTCTGGGGTCGTCCGCGGTGCTCGCCCTGATGTGGGCGGCCACCCGGGTGGCGGGACGCCTGTTCGGTTCGGGCCTGGAGGTGGCGATCCTGGTTCCCGCGGTGATGTGTGTGCTGGCCGTGGCATTCAGCCGGTTCCAGGAGTACATCGGCAGACTGCAGATTGCGGTCCCGGCCCTGCTTCTTCTCGTGGTCTACGTGCTTGTCACCGAAGCCAATTCGCGTATCGAGGGATCCGCGGCGGCACAGCAGGCGCCGCGGGTGATCATGACCGTGGTGGTGGTCTGCGTGGTGTTGATCCCGCTGCGGGTCACCAGTTTCGCCGTACCCACGTTGTGGCCGCTGGCAGCTACAGCCGTGATCCTCGCGCTGGCAGGGGTGTTGGCGCGGCTTGGTAGGCCAGTGCCGCCAGCGCCCCCGCCTCATTGATCGCCAGGTGTGCGAGCATCGGTGCGGCCAGGCTGGACGAGCGCTGCGCAAGCCAGCCGAACAGCCATCCGGCGACCCCGGTGACCAGCACAGTCGGCAGCACGGGTTGGCCTGCGGCACGGGCGTCGGGGATGTGTGACAGCCCGAAGGCGGTGGCCTGCAGCACCTGACCGCCTGCCGGGCCGAACGCTTCTACGCCGACCTTGCCCAGCGCACCGCGGAAGGCAGCTTCCTCCGGCCAGACGGTTCCGACCGGGATACGCAGCGCCAGCCAGCGACCGGGCGCTGCGGGCAGCACCTTTCGGCGCATCCCAGTCCTCACCACCGGCACCGCCGAGGTCGCCGCGACCCCGACGCTCACCGCGGTCGCGGCCGCCGCCCCCAGGCGCAGGCCCGACCACAGCGCCGGCGGTCGCAGCCCAGGCCTGGCACTTGTGGCGGCCATCAGCATGCTGCCGAGTGCCGCCCGCACCAGGGGCTGCCAGCGGGCCGGCAACCGAGGATCGACCAGACCGTTCCACGCGACCACGCCTGCGGCCAGCGCCACGGCGCGAATCCTGCCCGCCGGCATCAGTATTCGGCTCCGGCGTTGGCCTCGGTCTTCTCCAGTGCCACCCGGATTCGCTCGGTGTCCTCCGGAGTCCACCCCGCCGGTGGTGCCACCGCCGCCCAGCCGTCGAGCACCGATTCGCCGTAGTTGTGCCCGTGTCCGGCCGGGACGCTCGACGCGTTGGTGATGTCGGCGGCGACCTGCCAGAACGTGATGATGGGGTACCAGCGCATCGAGGCGGTGCGGTCGGTGCCGGGCGGTTCGACCAGCCAATCCGGTTCGGAGAACAGCAGATCCGTCGACCACCAGATGATCGGGTCCGACGGGTGCTGCAGGAACAGGACCCGGGTGCCCTCCCACGGTGCGGCGGTGTCCTCGGCGATCTCGGCGGCGTTGGCGGCTTCGGAGAACCGTACGGTGCGGCCGTTGTCGTAGCGGGGTCGCGCTTGCGGGGTGCCCGGGTCACGGCGCGCGGTCAGGCCGCTCCACAGCGGACTGGCATTGGGCGGGCCCACCCACAGCACCGAGGAAAAGCCCATCCGCGAGATGTCGGGAAGCCAGCTGAACGCGCCCTGCCCGCCCATCGAGCCCAGGCTCTCCCCGTAGAGGACCAGCTTGGGGCGGTGCTCCGGTGGTAGCTCCGCCCAGCGCGCCTGGATCGCATCGATCATCAGCCGGCCGGTGTCCATGGACTTCGCCCGGTCACCCATGAACGAAATCCAGCTCGGCAGATAGGAATACTGCATGCCGACCATTGCGGTGTCGCCGTTGTACATCAGCTCCAGGGCGCGGGCGGCCACCGGATTCACCCAGCCGGTGCCGGTGGTGGGGACGATGACCAGCAGCTTGCGATCAAAGGCGTGGGTCCGCTCGAGTTCGCTCAGCAGCACCGCAACACGCTGATCGTCGGAGTCGGCGGTGTGCAGCCCGGCATACACCCGGATCGGTTCTCTGGCCGGCGCACCGTTGATCGTTTCGAGTTCGGCGGCGCGGGGGCCGCTCGCGACGAAGTTCCGGCCCTGGTAACCCAGCGAATCCCACGCCGCGAATGACTCTGGGCTACCGGATCTTTCAGGTTCGGTCGGCTGGCTGATCCCCTCGCGGGTGGTGGTGTTCTGCGGCTGGAACACCCGGCTGGCGCCGGCCAGGAAGCCGCGGTAGAGCACGCCGTTGACCAGCATGACGACCAGCACCACCACGATGGCGGTCCCGATGAACTGGGCCACCTCCCGGTGCAGATGCCAGCGCCGGATGAACCACCGGGCCAGCAGCCGCACGGCATCGCGCAGCATCCGGGCGGTGGCGATCAGCGCGGCGCAGACCGCAACCGCGATGATCAGGGTGCGCAGATAGCCCAGTGTGGCCGGGCCCTCCATGCCCATCAACGCCGAGACCTGCCGTTGCCATGCCGCGGCGGGGATCAGCATGAGCACCGACGCCGTGATCGCGCCGGTCACGACGAGTGCTTTCAGCCAGTACAACGTCCGCTTCGACGGCGGCCACCGTTTGCGGTTGCGTAACCCGAAGCGGTACAGCGCTTTTCCCAGTAGGAGACCGATGCCGTAGCCGATGGCGGCGTTGATCCCGCCGATCAGCCCGGCGAACAGCCAGTCGCGGGGCAGCAGCGACGGGGTCAGCGACAGACAGAAGAACAGGGCTCCGACGGCGACGCCGGCGAAGTCCAGTCGCACCAGGCTCCAGGCCCAGCGCAGCAGAGGATGACGTTCGTTGGGAGTTTTCGCCGTCACCCGAACAGCCCGGGCAGCACGCCCTCCGACGTGCTCCGTAGCTCCGCGAGGGTGATGCTGAACTGTCCCTGGACCTCGATCGCGGGTTCTCCGCCTTCGGGGCCCTGGTCGACGACGCCGACCCGGGTGACCGGCAGGTCCCTGGCCTCACACATCGACCGGAACCGGCTCTCCTCGGTGCGCGGCACGGCCACGAGCACTCGGCCGGCCGATTCGGAGAACAGGAAGACGAACGGATCGATGCCTTCGGGCAGCTCTTCCGGAAGGATGACGCGGCAACCGGTTTCACCGGCCAGCGCGGCCTCCACCACAGCCTGGATCAGGCCACCCTCGGACAGGTCGTGGGCCGCGGAGATCAGTCCGTCGCGCGAGGCCGCGGTCAGCACCTCGGCCAGCAGCTTCTCGCGGGCCAGGTCGACCTTCGGCGGAACCCCACCCAGGTGGTCACCGGTGACCTGGGCCCAGACCGAACCGTCGAACTCGTCGTGGGTGTCGCCGAGCAGCAGCAGCGTCTCGCCAGGTTCGGTGCCCAGACCGGTGGGGATGCGTCGCTTCACGTCGTCGATCACGCCGAGCACACCCACCACCGGGGTCGGCAGGATCGCCGTGGAGCCGGTCTGGTTGTAGAAGCTGACGTTGCCTCCGGTGACCGGAATGCCAAGGGCGGCACAGCCGTCGGCCAGTCCCCGGACGGCCTGGCTGAACTGCCACATCACACCCGGGTCTTCGGGCGAACCGAAGTTGAGGCAGTTGGTCACCGCGACCGGGGTGGCCCCGGTGACCGCGACGTTGCGGTAGGCCTCGGCCAGCGCCAGCTGCGCACCGGTGTACGGGTCGAGCTGGGTGTAGCGGCCCGAGGCGTCGGTGGAGACGGCGATGCCGCGGCCGGTGGTCTCGTCGATGCGCAGGACCCCGCCGTCGGCATGCTCGGCCAGCACGGTGTTGCCGCGCACGTAGCGGTCGTACTGCTCGGTGATGAACGCCCGGCTGCACAGGTGGGGGCTGCCGATCAGGGCCAGCAGGGTGGCCTTGAGCTCGTCGCCGGTCTCGGGCCGCGGCAGTTTGGCCGAGGTGTCGGCGACCAGGGCGTCCTGGCTGTCGGGGCGGGCCACGGGGCGCTGGTAGACCGGGCCCTCGTGGGCCACGGTGCGCGGCGGCACATCGACGACGGTCTCGCCGTGCCAGGTGATCTGCAGCCGGTCGCCGTCGGTGACCTCGCCGATGACGGTGGCCAGCACCTCCCACTTGCGGCAGACCGCCATGAACGCGTCGACGTTCTCCGGCGTGACCACGGCGCACATGCGTTCCTGGGACTCGCTGGAGAGCACCTCGGCCGGGGTCATGTCCTTGGCCCGCAGCGGCACCTGATCCAGCTCGATGCGCATGCCGCCGTCACCGGCGGAAGCGAGTTCGGATGTGGCACAGGACAATCCGGCACCACCGAGGTCCTGGATACCGACCACCAGGCCGGCCGAGTACAGCTCGAGGCAACACTCGATGAGCACCTTCTCGGTGAACGGGTCGCCCACCTGGACGCTCGGCAGCTTCTTGCGGCCCGCGCCGCTCTCGTCGCCGCTGAAGGTGTCCGACGCCAGCACCGAGACACCGCCGATGCCGTCCAGTCCGGTGCGCGCACCGAACAGGATGATCTTGTTGCCGGTGCCCGAGGCGAATGCCAGGTGCAGGTCTTCCTTGCGCAGGGCACCTACGCACAGCGCGTTGACCAACGGGTTGCCCGCGTAGGACGGGTCGAAGATCGTCTCGCCGCCGATGTTGGGCAGGCCCAGCGAGTTGCCGTAGCCGCCGACGCCGCGCACCACGCCGTCGAGCACGCGGCGGGTGTCGGGCGCGTCGGCCGCGCCGAAGCGCAGCTGGTCCATGACCGCCACCGGGCGGGCACCCATCGCCATGATGTCGCGGACGATGCCGCCGACGCCGGTGGCCGCGCCCTGGTAGGGCTCGACGTAGGACGGGTGGTTGTGGGATTCGACCTTGAAGGTGACGGCCCAGCCGTCGCCGATGTCGACGACGCCGGCGTTCTCACCGATGCCGGCCAGCATGCCGGCGCGCATCTCGTCGGTGGTGGTCTCACCGAAGTAGCGCAGGTGCACCTTCGAGGACTTGTAGGAGCAGTGTTCGCTCCACATCACCGAGTACATGGCCAGTTCGGCGTCGGTGGGGCGGCGGCCCAGGATCTCGCGAATCCGCTGGTACTCGTCGTCCTTGAGACCGAGTTCGCGGTAGGGCTGCGGCTGATCGGGGGTGGCGGCTGCCCGCTCCACAGTGTCCTGGGTCGATGTACGGCCGTGGGTGAGCTCAGACGTCACGGGCCCAGTTTAGTAGCTGCTCGCGTGTGGGTGCGCCCAGCTACTGATGCGCCCCACCAGCGGCTGGGCAGTTGTGTCCTCGGCCACACCGCCGGCGGCCGTCACGGGCGCCCCGCCGGCGACTATCCGCCCGCGATGCAGAACGCGTTGCCTGCCGGGTCGGCCAGCACCACCCAGTTGAATTCCGGACCGAAATCGTGCCGCCCGGTCTCGCTGGCGCCCAGCCCCACCAGGCGCGCCACCTCGGCCTCCATGTCGGCCGCGTGGAAGTCGAGGTGCACGCGATTCTTGCCCGGCGTCGGATCGTCGACGTGCTGGAAACCGAGGTTGGGCCCGTTGGGCAGGTCGACGAGGACGAATTCGCCTGGAACGACGGCATTTACCGTGCCGTTGACGGCCTGCGCCCACCATTGGGCCAGCGTGTCGGGATCGGTGCAGTCGACGGTGATCATCTCCACGGAGAGTGCCATGGCGCCGACCCTAGATCAGGCCGGTGACAAGAACCCCCGCAATGCCGCCGAGTAGGCGGCCACGTCCTGGGCGCCCATGAACTCCCTGGCCGAGTGCATGGCGAGCTGGGCCGCACCGACGTCGACGGTCGGGATTCCGGTCCGGGCCGAGGTCATCGGCCCGATGGTGGACCCGCACGGCAGATCGGCACGGTGCTCATAGCGTTGCAGCGGCACCCCGGCCTGGTCGCAGGCCAGCGCGAACGCCGCCGCGGTGCGGCCGTCGGTGGCGTAGCGCAGGTTGGGTTGCACCTTGAGCACCGGACCGGCGTTGAGCTCGATCAGGTGTCCTGGCTCGTGCCGGTCCGGGTAGTTCGGATGGGTCGCATGCGCCATGTCCCCGGAGGCCACCATCGATCCGGCCGCCCTGCGCAGGAAGTCCTCCCTGGTACCGCCCGCGGCGAGCACGATGCGCTCCAGCACGGTCGGCAGCAGCTCGGACTGGGCGCCGTGGTCCGAGGTGGACCCGACCTCCTCGTGGTCGAACAGCGCCAGCACGGGCACATGCGTGCCCGCGCCCGCGGCCAGGAACGCCTCCAGCCCCGCGTAGCAGGTGGCCTGGTTGTCCAGCCTGGGCGCGCTAACGAACTCGTCCTCGGCGCCGGTGATCGCCGACGGCGTCAGGTCGTGGGTCATCAGGTCGAAGCCCAACACGTCCACCTCGGCGGCGCCGGCCCGCTCGGCGACGTAGCCGACGAAGGACCGCGGCCGCTCCCCCAGGCCCCACACCGCGTTGACGTGGCGCTGCGGGTCGGGGCTGACCCCCTTGCGGTCCTCGGACAGGTGGATGGCGAGCTGGGGAACGCGCAGGATCGGATCGTCGATCCGGATGAGCCGGTGCTCGATCCGGTTGCCGTCGCGGACCGAGAGCCGGCCGCTGATCCCCAGGTCGCGGTCCAGCCACGAGTTCAGCCAGGCCCCGCCGTAGGGCTGCAGCGCCACCACCTGCCAGCCGGCGACCGCACGGTCGGGGTGCTGTTTGACCCGGAGGTTGGGGCTGTCGGTGTGACCGCCGACGACCCGGAACGGCGCGGCGGGGTCGGTCCCGTCGGTATTCCAGGCGACCAGCGAGCCCGCCCGCACCGTGAAGAATTTTCCGCCGCCCGGCCAGCTGTCGGTTTCGGCCAGCTCGGTGAATCCCGCGTCGCGCAGTCGTTGCGCCGCGGTGGCGCAGACGTGAAACGGCGATGGCGAGGCATCGATGAATTCGCACAAGCTCTGTGGGCTGGCTGCCATATGTCTATCTTGACCGGGATTTCAACGCGCGCCACGTTAGGGTCGAAGTTGTGCCCGCACCACAGCCCCAGCCGGTCCTGGCCCCGCTGACACCGGCCGCCGTGTTCATGGTCGCGACCATCGACGAGGGCGGCGAGGCCACGGTTCACGACACGTTGACCGACATCTCAGGCCTGGTGCGTGCCATCGGCTTCCGCGATCCCACCAAGCACCTGTCGGCGATCGTGTCGATCGGGTCCGATGCCTGGGACCGGTTGTTCTCCGGTCCTCGCCCCGCCGAACTGCACCCGTTCATCCCGCTGGACGGCCCACGGCACCGGGCCCCGGCCACCCCGGGCGACCTGCTGTTCCATCTGCGCGCGGAGTCCATGGACGTGTGTTTCGAGCTGGCCACCAAGTTCGCCGACGCACTGGCCGGCGCCGTGACGATCGTCGACGAGGTGCACGGGTTCAAGTTCTTCGACAACCGCGATCTGCTCGGCTTCGTCGACGGCACCGAGAACCCGAACGGTTCGGTGGCCGCCAATGCCAGCCAGATCGGCGACGAGGACCCGGATTTCGCGGGTGGCTGCTATGTGCACGTGCAGAAGTACGTGCACGACATGAGTTCGTGGAACTCCCTGTCCACCGAGGAGCAGGAGCGGGTGATCGGCCGCACCAAACTCGACGACATCGAGCTCGACGACGCGGTCAAGCCTGCCAATTCTCACGTGGCGCTCAACGTGATCGAAGACGATGCAGGCAACGAGCTCAAGATCCTTCGGCACAACATGCCGTTCGGCGAGATCGGCAAGGGCGAATTCGGTACGTACTACATCGGTTATTCACGCACCCCGGAAGTCACCGAGCGGATGCTGACCAACATGTTCATCGGCGACCCGCCCGGAAACACCGACCGCATCCTGGATTTCTCGACCGCCGTCACCGGTGGTCTGTTCTTCACCCCCACGATCGACTTTCTGGATGATCCACCACCGCTGCCCTCGCCCGACGAGGAGTCAGCGGCGGAAGCACCACCGGCTCAGGGCCACCGTGACGGCTCGCTCGGCATCGGCAGTCTGAAAGGAATCCCGCAATGAACAACTTGTACCGCGAGCTTGCTCCGATCACCGAGTCCGCCTGGGCCGAGATCGAACTCGAGGCCAGCCGAACCTTCAAGCGGCACATCGCCGGACGCCGCGTGGTCGATGTCAGCGAGCCCGGCGGCCCGGTCACCGCGGCGATCAGTACGGGCCATCTGCTCGACGTCAAGTCTCCCGGTGACGGCGTGGTCGCGCACCTGCGCGACGCCAAGCCGCTGGTGCGGCTGCGGGTGCCGTTCACGGTGTCGCGCAGCGCAATCGACGACGTCGAGCGCGGCGCCCAGGACTCCGACTGGGATCCGGTGAAGGACGCCGCCAAGAAGCTGGCGTTCGTCGAGGACCGGGCGATTTTCGAGGGCTACCCGGCGGCCTCGATCGAGGGCATCCGCAGCTCAAGCTCCAACCCCGCGCTGGCCCTGCCCGACGACGCCCGCGAGATTCCCGACGTGATCGCCCAGGCGCTCTCCGAGCTGCGCCTGGCCGGTGTCGACGGGCCGTACTCGGTGTTGCTCTCGGCGGCGACCTACACCAAGGTCAGCGAGACCACCGCCCACGGCTATCCGATCCGCGAGCACCTGAGCCGGCTGGTCGACGGTGAGATCATCTGGGCGCCCGCGATCGACGGTGCGTTCGTATTGTCCACCCGCGGTGGGGATTTCGATCTGCAGCTGGGCACCGACGTCTCGATCGGCTACCTGTCCCACGATGCGGAGAGCGTGCAACTGTACCTGCAGGAGACCCTGACGTTCCTGGCCTACACGGCCGAGGCGTCCGTCGCCCTGACCGCCTGATCGCCATGCCCCGCGAGCGTGCGTGTCTGCTGCGCGCCACGCCGCTCGCGGGCAGCACCTTGTGCACGCTCGCGGAGCAGCGAGGTGAGACCTAGACGGAAAGAACCGCGTCCAGCGCGGAGTAGAACAACCCGAGCCCGTCATCGGACGGACCGGTCAACGCCTCGGTGGCGTGTTCGGGGTGCGGCATCAGGCCGACGACGCGACGGTTGGCCGAGCACACGCCCGCGATACCGCGCATCGAACCGTTGAGGTTCTCGCGGTAGCGGAAGACCACGCGGTCCTCGCCCTCGAGTTCGTCGAGCACGTCCTCGGAAGCGACGTACCGGCCTTCTCCCGACTTGAGCGGGATCAGCAGGTCGGCTCCGGCGTCATAGCGGGTCGTCCACGCCGTGGTGTTGGAGGCGACCTCCAGCCACACGTCGCGGCAGATGAAATGCAGGCCGGCGTTGCGGGTCAGCGCACCGGGCAGCAGCCCGGCCTCACACAGCACCTGGAAGCCGTTGCAGATGCCCAGCACGGGCATCCCCTTGCCTGCGGCCTCTACGACCGAGCCCATCACCGGGGCGAACTTCGCGATGGCCCCGCAGCGCAGGTAGTCCCCGTAGGAGAAGCCGCCGGGTACGACGACCGCGTCGACGCCCTTCAGGTCCGCGTCGGCGTGCCACAGGCTGACCGCCTCGGCCCCGGCCAGACGGACGGCTCGGGCCGCGTCGACGTCGTCGAGAGTGCCCGGGAAGGTGATCACCCCGACACGGGTGGTCACGCGTCCTCCCGGCTCACCGAGAAGTCCTCGATAACGGTGTTGGCCAGCAGAGATTCGGCGATCTCAGCCAGGGTTTCGTCGGCTACGGAGTCGTCGACTTCGAGCTCGAAACGCTTGCCCTGACGGACGTCCGAGATACCACCATGTCCGAGCCGACCAAGTGCCCCGACGATCGCCTGACCCTGCGGGTCGAGGATCTCCGCCTTGGGCATGACGTGCACAACCACCTTTGCCACGGCGCACACTCTACCGGCACGACCCTGTGTAGGCCGTGCACAGTGGGTCCGCGAGCGCATCGAGCACCTGCCGGTCCGATGGAGCCGACCACGGGACCTGTGGTGGCGTGGTCGACCACATGGCCAGCTCGACCACCGTGCTGTTGTACGGATCGGCGAACAGGTACTGGTGCAGCACCCGCCCACCGTGGAGGTCGATCACCGCTGCCAGCCGTCCGGTCCGCTCTGTGGTGATCGACACCGCGTTCCCCGGGCAGGCGCGCAGCGCGGCAGTGGCTCCTTGCACCACCGCCAGTGCCGTCTGACCGCCTTGCCACGTCTCCCCGCGCCAGTGGATGACCTGCACGCGCAGTTGCCAGTGTCCCGCGGGCCGGTTCACCTCGGCTCGTGCCGCGACGGCATAGCCGCGCGGATCACCGGGCACCGGCGCCGACGCACAATCCTCCTCGAAGCGGAAGCGTGGCGAGACGGCAGTCACGGCCAGTCCGGCCAGCCCGGGCCAGCCGTACTCACGGTCCATCGGCAGTTTCGACGTGTCCACCCACGCCGAATCGGGGATGCGGTCACACAGTGGCGGGCAATCGGCGCTGGGCTCCGACCACGCCGAAGGGGGCGCTGCGGCCAGCCCGCAGAGCACGATCGACATCGCCACGATCACCCGCCATAACCCCACCGAGCGCCACAATATAGGTATGCAACTCACGCATTTCGGACATTCGTGCCTACTGGCCAGCATTTCCGACACCACCGTGCTGTTCGACCCGGGCAACTTCTCGCACGGTTTCGAGGGCATCACCGGCTTGTCGGCGATCCTGATCACCCACCAGCACCCCGACCATGCCGACACCGCCCGGTTGCCCGCGCTGATCGACGCCAATCCACAGGCCGCGCTGTATGCCGATCCGCAGACCGCCGCCCAGTTGGGTCCGCCGTGGCAGGCCGTGCATCCCGGCGACGCGTTCCGGGTCGGCTCGCTCAACGTGCGCGGCACCGGTGGCAAGCATGCCGTGATCCACCCGGAAATCCCTGTGATCGACAACATTTCGTACCTGTTGGGCGACGACGAACATCCGGCCCGGCTCATGCACCCGGGGGACGCGCTGTTCGTCCCCGGTGAGCCGGTCGACGTGCTGGCCACCCCGGCGGCTGCCCCGTGGATGAAAATCTCAGAGGCCGTGGACTTCCTGCGCGCGGTGGCTCCGGAGAAGGCTGTGCCCATCCACCAGGGCATCATCGAGCCGAATGCGCGCGGCATCTACTACGGCCGGCTGGCCGAGATGACGAACACCGAATTCCAGGTGCTCACCGAGGAAAACGGCACCGAATTCTGATTCACGGCCCCGCCGTGGCGTTCTGGCCGCTAGGCGATGTCGGCAGCCGCACCCCGGCCGGCCGCCCGGCCGGAGAAGATGCAGCCGCCCAGGAAGGTGCCTTCCAGCGACCGGTAGCCGTGTACCCCGCCGCCGCCGAATCCGGCCGCCTCGCCCGCGGCGTACAGGCCGGCGAAGGCCTTGCCGTCTTCTTTGAGAACCCTGGAGTCCAGGTCGGTTTCCAATCCGCCCAGGGACTTTCGGGTCAGGATGTGCAGTTTGACGGCGATCATCGGCCCGGCCTTCGGGTCGGTGAGCCGGTGCGGGGCGACGACGCGGGTGAACCGGTCACCCAGGTAGTTGCGGGCCGCCCGGATCGCGGTGACCTGCCCGTCCTTGGTGAATTTGTTGACGACCTCGCGGTCCCGCGCGGTCACCTCGGCTGCCACCGTGGCGTAGTCGAGCTCGAGCACATCGGGCACGTCGTTCATCGCAGCCACCAGTTCTCGCAGGGACCGCGCGCTGACGAAGTCGACACCGCGGTCGACGAATGCCTGCACGGGCGCGGGCGCACCGGGGCGTACCCGGGCCAGGACGTCACGCACGCTGCGTGAGGTGAGGTCGGGGTTCTGTTCCTGGCCGGACAACGCGAACTCCTTGGCGATGATCCGCGCGTCGAGGATGAACCAGGTGTAGTCCTGCCCGGTGCGGCAGATGTGTTCGAGCGTGCCCAGGGTGTCGAAGCCGGGATACAGCGGGCCGGGCAGCCGTTTTCCGTTGGCGTCCAACCACAATGACGAAGGGCCTGGCAGGATGCGGATCCCGTGATCGGGCCAGATCGGATCGTAGTTGGTGATGCCTTCGGTGTAGTGCCACATCCGGTCGCTGTTGATGACGTGCGCACCAGCGGTCTCGGAGATGCCGATCATCCGGCCGTCGACGTGGGCGGGGACACCGCTGAGCAATTGCTCGGGCACCCGGCCCATGCGCGCGGGCCAGTTCTTGCGTACCAGGTCGTGGTTGCCGCCGATCCCACCGCTGGCCACGATCACCGCCGAGGCGCGGAACTCGAAGTCGCCGACCACGTTTCGCGACGACGGCGCCCCCCGAGGCGCATCCGAGGGTTCCAGCACCGCACCCCGGACCCCGACGACGGCACCCTCGGAGACGATGAGCTCGTCGACCCGGTGCCGGTGGGCGAACCGCGCCCGCGGCTCTCCCACCAACCGGCGGGCGAAGACGTCGACGATCGCCGGCCCGGTCCCCCAGGTGATGTGGAACCTCGGCACCGAATTGCCGTGCCCCAGCGCCCCGTAACCACCGCGCTCGGCCCACCCGACCAAGGGAAAGGTCTGCAGGCCGCGGGAGCGCAGCCAGCTACGTTTCTCCCCCGCGGCGAAATCGACGTACGCGTGCGCCCACTCCCGCGGCCAATGGTCCTCGGGCCGGTCGAATCCGGCGGTGCCCAGCCAGTCCTGCAGGGCCAGTTCCTGGCTGTCGCGGATGCCGAGCCTGCGCTGTTCGGGACTGTCGACGAAGAACAATCCACCGAACGACCAAAAGGCCTGCCCACCCAGGTTGGCGGCGTTCTCCTGATCGAGGATCAGCACGCGGTGACCGCGCTCGACCAATTCACAGGCCGCGACCAACCCGGCGAGACCCGCCCCCACGACAATGACATCGGCGTCTGCCATGAGACGCAAGACTAGCCCTAGTCAGGCGGCGTCGGTCAGGACCGAAAAACCTCGCCAGCGGTAAACCGTCGGCTCACACCGGTGCAGCAAAGCCAGGTCGATCGCGTCGAGCATGGCCTGCCGGGGCCCGGGCCTGCGCAGGTGCCGCGCGGCAACCGCGACACGTACCGTGCCTTCGCGGCGCGCCGTGCGCTCGGCCGAGAGCACCACGGTGCGGCACCACCACGGCTCGGACAGAAATCCCTCGCCGATGCCCACCACCCGGGCGCGCGTGGTGCTCTGGCGGACCAGGTCGGTGATGCCGTTCAAGTCGGCCAGCAGGCGGAAACCGTTGCGCGGCAGGGCGGTCACCGTGCCCGGTGAAACGGTCCAGCCAGGAGCGGCAAACAACCTGGTGCGCAGTCCCAGGTGTTCGAGCACCCGGTCGGCGCCCATCAACCTCAGGTTGGCCTCGTGGGCAGGCAACGAGGCGAACTCACCGCGACGCTTCTTGGTCGCGGCCTCGTCATAGCCGTGCAGGACGACGGCGTCGCCGCCGCTGCGCCGGCGGGCCAGCCACTCCACCGTTTCGGCGTCGCGGTCCAACCGGTAGCCGCCCTTGAGCCGGGGAGCCACCAGCATCGACACCGGCACTTCACGGGCATCGAGCTCGGCGCAGAACGACGCGACATCGCTCAGCGTGCGATCGCTGATCTGCGATATCGAGACGATGAGTTGTCCGGTCACGCTGCCAGTGTGGCAACGTCACATGTCGGGACGGTGTCGAACACTCTGACGCCGGGTGTCCATTGAGCCAGAGCCTTCGATCAGGCCGGCAGGATCGCCTCGATGGCCGCGATCACCTCGGGCGCATCCGGCTCGGTGCGGGGACGGAACCGGTTGGCCACCGCGCCGCCGGGAGCGAGCAGGAACTTCTCGAAGTTCCACTGGATGTCCCCGGCTTGTCCCTCCGCGTCGGCGGCCTGGGTCAGCTCCGCGTACAGCGGGTGACGGTCGGCGCCGTTGACGTCGGTCTTGGCCAGCAGCGGGAACGTCACGCCGTAGGTGCTCGAGCAGAACGTCTGGATCTCCTCGGCGCTGCCCGGCTCCTGGCCCATGAACTGGTTGCACGGCACGCCCACGACGGTGAGCCCGCGCGCGGCGTAATCCTGTGCGAGTTTCTCCAGAGCGGTGTACTGCGGCGTCAGGCCGCATTTGGAGGCCACGTTGACCACCAGCGCGGCGCCGGTCGCCAACTCGGCCAAGGTCGTCGCCTTGCCGTCGAGAGTGGTCAGCGGAATGTCGTTGAGGCTCATCCCGGCGACGCTACCGGACCTACTCGTCGAACAGGATCGCGGCCAGACTCTCCACCCTGGCGATCGGATCGCCTGCGGTGTCGATCGCATCGTTGAGCCACAGCATCGAAAAGCCGTGCACCAGAGACCAAGCGGCCAGAGCGGCACTGCCCGGATCGGCGGCGGCCTTGGGATCGGCCAGCGTGCCCACGCCACGGCTCAGCTCCGCCCCGGCGGCCGACGAGGCCGCGACCAACTCGGCGTCGGTGTCGTCGTAGAGCGATTTGTCGAACATCACCTCATAGTGGCCGCGGTGGTCGAGGGCGAAGCGCACGTACGCCTTGGCGGCGTCGATGAACTGCGGCCTGGCCTCGGTCAGTGCTGCGGCCAGAAGCTGAAATCCTTCGGTGGCCAGTGCGGTGAACAGTCCGCGCCGGTCGGTGAAGTGGTGCGCCGGCGCCGCGTGTGAGACACCTGCGGCCCGGGCGAGTTCACGCAGTGAGATGCCGTCAGCGCCCCGCTCGGCCACCAGATCGGCGGCCTGAGCGAGGATCACGGCCCTGAGGTCGCCGTGGTGATAGCCCATGACGGCATCCTATCCCCACATCTTGACAGCGCCTAGATTGAGCGTAGCGTGGCGATCTAGACACTGACAAGATCGGAGCTGCGATGGCCGTCTTCCTGACCCTGATCCTGGGTAGCCTCACCGCCCGCGTGATCGGTCTGCTGGGCGTGGACTATCTCGACAGTTGGCCCGAGACCATCGCGGTCGGACTGGCCGCCATGTTCGTCATGACCGGCGTCGCACACTTCGTCAACCCACTGCGGCACGACATGATCGCGATCGTGCCGCCGTCGCTACCCGCGCCCGGCGTCCTCGTGACGGTCACCGGAGCGCTCGAACTGGCCGGTGCCGCGGGCCTGCTCTACCCGCCCACCCGGGTGGCCGCCGCGATCTGCCTGTTCCTGCTCATGCTGGCGATGTTCCCGGCCAACGTCTACGCGGCACGGATGCCGAACCCACCGAAGTCGATGACCTCGCGATTAGGTGTTCGGACCGCCGAAGAGGCTGTCTACCTGGCCGCTGCCGTAGTTGTCGCCATCGGCGGCAGCTAGCAGCCAGGCGTACTGGAACGCCGCTTCCTTCCACCGCTCGTAGCGTCCCGACAGACCGCCGTGACCGGCGACCATCTCGGTCTTGAGCAGTACGGGATGACCGTCGGTCTTCGTATGACGGAGTGCGGCAACCCATTTGGCCGGCTCGACGTAGTACACCCGGGTGTCGTTGAGCGAGGTCATCGCCAGGATCGCCGGATAGTCCTGCGCCGCCACATTCTCGTAGGGCGTGTAGGCCTTCATGTAGCGGTAGACCTCGGGGTCCTCCAACGGATTTCCCCACTCGTCCCACTCCGTGACCGTCAACGGCAGCGACGGATCCAGAATGGTCGTCAACGCGTCGACGAACGGCACCTGGGCCAGGATCCCGGCGAACAGCTCCGGTGCCATGTTGGCCACCGCACCCATCAGCAACCCGCCGGCGCTGCCTCCGAGGGCCACCAGGTTCTGCGGCCGGGTCACCCCGTCGTCGATGAGATGGCGTGCCGCGGCGATGAAATCGGTGAACGTGTTCGTCTTCTCCAGCAGCTTGCCGTGCTCGTACCACGGCCGGCCCAGCTCGCCGCCACCGCGCACATGCGCGATCACGAACACCATGCCCCGATCCAGCAATGACAACCGGGCGATCGAGAAGCGCGGGTCCTCACACGACTCGTAGGCACCGTAGCCGTAGAGCAGCGCCGGCGCCGGGAACATCAGCCCGGCCCGGTGAATGATCGAGACCGGTACCCGGGCCCCATCGGGTGCGGTCGCCCAATCCCGGCGCTCCACATAGTCTTCGGGCCGGTAGCCACCCAGCACCGGCTGTTCGCGCAGCAGCGTGCGCTCACCGGTCGCGAGGTCCAGGTCGTAGATCCGCGCCGGCGTGATGAACGAGGTCGCGCCGATCCGCAGCTTCGGCGTGGACCAGTTCGGGTTTCCGCCCATCCCGGCCGCGGTCAGCTCGGAATCGAAGGTCAGCTCCTCGCGCGTGCCGTAACCGTCTGCGGTGAGCGGCCACAGTGCCATCTTCGGCAATGCCTCACTGCGGTAACTGATCACCAGGAAGCCGTCGAACGCGTCGACCCCGTCCAGCCGCACGTCGGGCCGATGCTCGATCAGGGTGCGGAAATCGCTCGGGTCGTCGACCGGGGCGTCCACCAGCATGAAGTTCTCGGCACCGTCGTTGTGCAGGATCAGGAACCGGTCCTCGCCCCCGACCACGGCGTGCTCGACGGAGTACTCCACCAGGTCGCGGCGCCCCCACACCGTCGTGAATTCCGCTGTCGGGTCGTTGGCATCGATGTAGCGGACCTCGGTGGTGACGGCGCTGCCCGAGGCGACGAACAGGTACTTGTCGCTGCGGCTGCGCCCGATCGCGACCCAGAACCGCTCGTCGGGTTCGTGATACACCTTCTCCGACGGAAGACCGGATGCCAACCGGTGCCGCCACACGGTGTCGGGCCGCCAGGCGTCGTCGACCGTGGTGTAGTACAGCGTGCGGCTGTCGGCGGCCCAGGTGCCGCCGGCGCCGATCCCGGCGATCGTGTCGTCGTACAGCTCCCCGGTACGTAAATCCTTGAACTTCAAGGTGTATCGCTCGTCGCCCTTGACGTCGACCGAGTACGCCAGGATGTTGCCGTCCAGGCTCACCGTCGCGGCGCCGAGCGAGAAGTACTCGTGGCCATCGGCTTCGGCGTTCTCGTCGAGCAGAATCTGCTCACCGGGGATCTCGGCGCCCTCGTCCAGCGCGGGTGGCGTCCAGTCCTCGGGATCGCCGATCGGGCAACGGCAGTGCACCGCATACTGCTTGCCCTCGAAGCTGCGCGCGTAATACCACCAGCCGGCCCGGCGCATGGGCACCGACAGATCCGTCTCCTTGGTGCGCGCCTTGATCTCGTCGAAGATCTTCTGCCGCAACGGCTCCAGATGGGAGGTGGACACCTCGGTGTAGGCGTTCTCGGCCTCCAGGTGCGCGATCACCTCAGGGTTGTCCTTGTCGCGCAACCATTCGTAGGGGTCGATGAACACGTCACCGTGATGCTCGCGGCGATGGTTGCCGCGCTTGGCGACCGGTGGCTGTGCCGACTGTGTCATGCGCCGATCCAATCGTCGAACCGAAGGCCCGAAATCCGTTCGTACGCCTCGATGTACCGGGCCCGGGTGGCCGCCACGATCTCCTCGGGCAACGGCGGCGGCGGAGCGTCTCCGTGCCGGTCCCAGCCCGAGTCAGGGCCGGTCAGCCAGTTACGGACGAACTGCTTGTCGAAGCTGTCCTGGACCACACCCTGCTGATAGGTCTCGGCGCGCCAGTACCGGGACGAGTCCGGGGTGAAGACCTCGTCGGCGAGCACCACGTTGCCGTGCGCGTCGACGCCGAACTCGAACTTGGTGTCGGCGATGATGATGCCCTTGGTCAAGGCGTGGTCCGCACCTTGGATGTAGGTCTGCAGCGTGCGTTCCTTCAGCTGGTTGGCCAGCGCCGGCCCGACCAGCTCGATCACGTGGGAGAACGAGATGTTCTCGTCGTGCTCGCCGATGTCGGCCTTGGTCGCTGGGGTGAACAGCGGCTCGTCGAACTTGCTCGCCTCACCGAGCCCCGACGGCAGCGGGATGCCGCACACCGAACCCGACGCCTGGTAGTCGAGCAGCCCCGAGCCGGTCAGGTAGCCGCGGGCCACACACTCCACCGGCAGCATCTTCAGTTGCTTCACCACGAGCGCGCGGCCCAGCACCTCGGCGGGGATGCGCTCGTCGTCCGGCGGTCCGGCCAGGTGGTTGGGCGCGCTGATCAGGTCGAAGAAGAACACGCTCATCGCCGTCAGGATCCGGCCCTTGTCCGGGATCTGCGAGTCGAGGACGTAGTCGTAGGCCGAGATGCGGTCGGATGCCACGAACAGCAGGTGCTCGTCGTCGATGCGGTACAACTCGCGGACTTTGCCGCTGGCCAGGTGCTGGTAGTCGGACAGAGCAGGACGCATTGGGCCAGCCTATGTGTTGGGATCGGTTTCATGAGATCGCGGTACCTGCCCTATGCCAGCAGACCCGGCCGCTTGTTGGCCCAGTTGTTCAGCGACGTGGCCGTCATCACGTGGATCGCGGTGTGGATATTGGTCGGGATCGCCGTGCATTCGGCGGTGGCGACCATCGCCGAGGTCGGCAGGCAGGTCCAGAACGGGGCCAATGGGGTTGCTGACAACCTGGGTTCCGCTGGTGACAGCACCGATCACGTTCCCCTCATCGGCGACACGTTGAGCAAGCCGCTGCGCGCTGCCAGTGACGCGGCCCTCGACATCGCCGGTGCGGGTGCCAACCTGGACAGCACGGCGAGCTGGCTGGCCTGGGTGCTGGCCCTGGCGGTGGCCGCCGCGCCGATCCTGTTCGTGGCGATGCCGTGGCTCTATCTACGGGTGCGGTTCTTCCGGCGCAAGTGGACCGCGATCACCCTGGCCTCGACCGCGGCCGGCGAACAGCTGCTGGCGCTGCGGGCGCTGGCCAACCGCCCGCTGGCCAAGCTCACCGCGGTATCCGATGACCCCGTCGGAGCGTGGCGCAGTCAAGACCAGCGGGCGATTCGCGGCCTGGCCGCCCTCGAGCTGCGTTCTGCGGGCATGCGCCTGCGCCGCATCGAGTAGTAACCCCCAGCGATTTGTGCACCTCCAGCGGCGCCCACCGCCGGTCGCGGTGCACAAATCACTGGGTGGGGAACCGTTTGGCGGGGATCTCCGTCCAAACTGCGTGCTTGAAGACTTTCTGCGTGATCACGACGGGGTGATCACCCTGGCCCAGGCCAAGCAGGCTGGGCTGAGCCAAGACGCAGTGAACCGGCGAGTGACGTCCGGACGCTGGCTGCGCTGCTCACGCGGCGTCTACTTCGCCGACGACCGACCGTTCACCGATGCCGCACGAACCCGCGCGGCGGTGTGGTCGCTTGGCTCCAGCGCCACAGCCAGCGGGCTCGCCGCAGCGTGGTGGCACGGGGTCACGAAGTATGCGCCTGAAACCATCGAGGTCACCGTCCCCAAGGTCAGCAATTTCCGGCGGAGGCACGCCGTCCGCATTCGCCGGCGTGATCTCGATCCGCACGACGTCGTGGAACGCCGGGGGCTGCGAGTCACCGCCCTGGCGCTGACCGTGGTCGAAGCGGCGGCCCGGCGAGGTGGCGGCGCCAAGCTCATGGACAGCGCGTTGCAGCGCCACACCCAACTGCGCGACCTGTGGCGGGCGCATCTGCGCAACACGGGCAGGCATGGCTCGCCCGCTGCCCGCAGGCTGCTCCTCGCCGCGGCCGACGGAGCGCGCTCCGAAGCCGAACGTCGGCTGATCAAGCTGCTCAGAGAAGCTCAGATGACGGGGTGGAGGGCCAACTACCGGCTGGGGCGGTACGTGATCGACGTAGCTTTCCCCGCCAACAAAATCGCGATCGAAACCGACGGCTGGGCATTCCACAGCGATCAAGAGGATTTCCAGCATGACCGCGTCAGGCAGAACGAGATCGCACTGATGGGCTGGCAGGTGCTGCGATTCACCTGGCTGGATCTGACCGAGTATCCGCAGCGGGTGATCGCCGAGATCCGTTTCGCTATCGAGTGCCGTTCAGGCGCTTCAGCCAGCTTCCGAACGGATGCCGCACGGTGACCGAACCCATCCGGACACGGCCACGCGCGACGAGGTGCAGCTGATCCGACGGCGGGCTGGTACGCACCTTGACCGTGGAGCTGCCTGCGATCGCGTTGACGTTGTTGAGATCGGCTGTCGCCGAGGCAGGCACGATGAGCTCGGTCGCGCTGCAGTAGTCGTCGATGACGATCTCGACCACGGGGCCGGACAGAACGGCCGAGGTGAAGTCGAGGGTCGTGCTGCACAGCCGGGTGTTGAGGTGCAGGGCCGGCGCGACCCGCCACTGTCCACGCCGCACGATCGAGGACATCCAGCCGCGCAGTTCCTCGGGCGCCGCTGCCGGAAAGTGCGATGTCGGGGCCACCGGGGGCAACGCCATCGGCAGGTCCGCCACCACCGCGCCCAGCTCGCCACGGGTCCGCGCAGCCAGCGCGGCGTCGTAGCGCTCGCTGAACTCGTCGAGCGTGATCATGCCTTCGGCTACCGCGCGTTCGAGCAGTTGTCCCACCTTCGCGCGCTCGGCGTCTGAGACTCGGAGATGGTCGTTCGGGCCGGAGTCCATGTCCCGAGGTTAGGCGAGTTCCACCACCAGATGCCGGATGCCGGTGTGCCGGTTGCTGCGGGTCCATTCGACGGGCTTGACCAAGCGGGCCGACGAGAATCGCTGAAGTACTTCCTCGAACAGCACCCGCAGCTCCAGCCGGGCCAGGTTGGCGCCCAGGCAGTAGTGGATGCCGTAGCCGAAACCCAAGTGTGGGTTGGGCTTACGGGTGATGTCGAAGGTGTCGGGCTCGGAGAACACCAACCCGTCGCGGTTCGCCGACCCTTCCCAGACCTGCACCTTCTGCCCGGCCTCGATGTCACAGCCGCCCAACGTCACCGCTCGGGTCGCGGTGCGGCGTTTGGACGGTGACGGCGAGGTCCAGCGCACCATCTCCTCGATCGCGGTCGGCAGTTCGCCGAGATCCTCACGCAACAACGCCATCTGCGAAGGGTTTTCGATCAGGGCCAGCAGCCCGCCCGCCACCGAGTTGCGGGTGGTCTCGGCACCGGCGCTGAACAGCAGGCTGAAGAACAGGTACAGCTCCAGATCAGACAGCGGCGCGGCTTCGTCATCGCGGAATGCGTTGGCCACCACCGAGAGCATGTCGTCGGTCGGCTCGGCGCGTTTGGCGGCGATGAGCTCTTGGCCGTAGGTGTACATCCGCGAGCCGGCTTCTTCGGCCGACATCTGTGCCATGGCCGCCGACCGCGAGCCGCCGAAGTCGAACTGCGGCTCGATCGCGTGGAACAGCCAATGCCGTTCGGATTCAGGCACTCCCAGCAGGATGCAGATCATCTGCATGGGCAGCTCGGCGGCCACGTCGACCAGGAAATCGAACCCCACGCCGGGCTCGATCCCGTCGAGCAACCGCCGCGTCCGGGCCCGCAGGTCGTCTTCGACCCGGCGGATCATCCGTGGGGTCAGCCCGGAGCTGACCAGTCGCCTGATCTCGGAGTGTCTCGGATCGTCCATCATGTTGAGCACCTGCCCGGCGATGGCCAGGTCCTGCAACAGTGTGCCGCCGTAGGGCCGGGTGCCGCCGGTCACCGAGGAGTAGGTCTCCGCATCCCGAAGCACCGCAAGGGTTTCGGCGTGAGTGGCCACCGACCAGAACCCTTCGCCATCCGGCGTGTGTTCGGTGGGTTCGTGCCAGTACACCGGGGCCTCGCGGCGGTGCGCGGCGAACAATTCGTGCGGGAAACCGGCAGCGAAGTTGTCCAGGTCGGTGAGGTCGGCCGCCAAACTCACAAGATGGCGCCCGAGGTGTACTTGGCGGCTTCGGGGTAGCGGCTGACCAGCTCGTCGACGGCCGCGACGACACCGTCGACCTGGGCGCCTGCGGCTCCGGTGAAGGCCTGCTTGTCGGCCAGCGCGGCTTCCAGGGCTGCCCGGTCCAGCGGCAGCCGCGGGTCGGCGGCCAGCCGGTCCAGCAGGTCGGGTTCCAGGCCGCGCTCACGCATGTCCAGCGCGACGGCGACGGCGTGTTCCTTGATCACCTCGTGCGCGGTCTCGCGGCCCACGCCCGCGCGCACCGCGGCGATCAGGATGCGGGTGGTCGCCAGGAACGGCAGGTACCGGTCCAGCTCACGCTGGATCACCGCCGGGTAGGCGCCGAACTCGTCGAGCACGGTCAGGAAGGTCTCGGTCTGCCCGTCGACGGCGAAGAACCCGTCCGGCAGCGCCACGCGGCGCACCACCGAGCAGAACACGTCGCCCTCGTTCCACTGCGCACCGGCCAGCTCGGCGGCCATCGAGGCGTAGCCGCGCAGCACCACCTGCAGGCCGTTGACCCGTTCACACGACCGGGTGTTCATCTTGTGCGGCATCGCCGAGGACCCGACCTGACCGGGCGCGAAGCCTTCGGTGACCAGCTCGTGGCCGGCCATCAGCCGGATGGTGTGGGCCA
The DNA here is from genome assembly GCF_048282725.1 of Mycobacterium sp. 48b. Classification (NCBI taxonomy): domain Bacteria; kingdom Bacillati; phylum Actinomycetota; class Actinomycetes; order Mycobacteriales; family Mycobacteriaceae; genus Mycobacterium; species Mycobacterium sp. 48b. Next base: position 1,507,615 of record NZ_JBLVUL010000001.1, on the reverse strand, counting down.
GCGACGACGGCCCGGCACCCACCTGCACCAGCGCCGAGAGCACGTCGTGGTCCAGCGAGCGCGGGTATACCTGCCCGACGCTGGTGAAAACCTCTGTGAACCCCAGGAATTGGGCGACACGCCGTTCCAGCTCGGCGAGTTTGGCCGTGTCCCCGTCGAACAGGTCGAGCATGTCCTGGGCCGTGCCCATCGGGCCCTTGATGCCGCGCAGCGGGTAGCGGTCGATCAGTTCGCGCAGCCGGGTCAGGGCCAGCAGCGTCTCTTCGGCCGCCGAGGCGAACCGCTTGCCCAGCGTGGTGGCCTGGGCGGCCACATTGTGCGACCGGCCCGCCATCACCACGTCGCGGTAGACGACGGAGCGTTCGGCCAGCCGGGCCACCACCGCGACGCCGTGGGCGAACACCAGCTCAAGGGAGCGGCGGATCTGCAGTTGTTCGACGTTCTCGGTGAGGTCGCGGCTGGTCATGCCCTTGTGGACGTGCTCGTGGCCGGCCAGTGCGTTGAACTCCTCGATGCGCGCCTTGACGTCGTGGCGGGTGACGCGCTCACGGGCCGCGATCGAGGCGAGGTCGACGTTCTCCAGGACGCGCTCGTAATCGTCGACGACGCCGTCGGGCACCGAGACGCCCAGCTCGGCCTGCGCACGCAGCACGGCGAGCCAGAGTCGGCGTTCGGCGACGATCTTGGCCTCCGGCGACCAGATCGCGACCATTTCGTCGCTGGCGTAGCGGTTGGCCAGAACATTCGGGATCGTCACGAACACACAGCTTACGGCCCGGGCCGCGGTACCAATGAGACAGTGGACGGATGTACTTCGTCGGGCTCGACCTTGCGTGGGGCGAGAAGAATCAGACGGGAGTGGCTGCCATCGACTCCGGTGGGCGGGTCCTCCACGTCGGTGTGGCGCAGGACGACGACGATATCGCGGCGGCCATAGAGCCCTACGTCAGCGGCGATTGCCTGGTCGCCATCGACGCGCCGCTGATCGTGAAGAACCCGACGGGCCACCGGCCGTGCGAGCGGGACCTCAACCGGGACTTCCAGCGGTTCGACGCCGGCGCACGCCCGGCCTTCACCGAACGGCCCGAGTTCAAGCATCCCCGTGGCGCACGCATCGCGTCGTCGCTGGGCCTCGACATGGATCCGGCGTCATCGTCGAACCGGCGGGCGATCGAGGTTTATCCGCACCCGGCGAGCGTCGTGCTGTTCGGGCTCGACAAGACCCTGAAGTACAAGCGCGGCGCGTTCGGCGACCGTCAGCGCGAACTGCTGAGGTTGATGACGTTCATCGAGGAGCTCGACGGGGCGACGCCGCGGCTGCGGGCGAACCGCAATGTCAGTTGGGTGGAGCTTCGCAAGCGGATAGAGGCCGCCACCCGGCCGGGGCAACTCGACCGTGACGAGGATCCGGTCGACGCGCTGCTCTGCGCATACATCGCGCTGTACTGGTATCACCGGCCCGAGGATGTGACGATCTACGGCGACTTCGCCTCGGGTTACATCGTCACGCCGTCTCTGCCCGCGGCCCGGCTGCCGCGGCCTCGGCCCGCACCGGTCCGCCAGGCGCCACCGTCGAGCGCCGTCGCCGAGTACGCCGCCCGCCGCCCGGACCTGGTGGCCGCCACCGAGCAGTACCTCAAACTGGTCACCAGCCTGCTCGACGAAGCGGGCATCAACTACCTCAGTATCACGGCCCGCACCAAGAGCGTCGATTCGTTCGCCATGAAAGCCAATCGTCGTGCGCCCGACGGCACGCCGATGTACACCGATCCGCTGGTGGAGATCACCGACCAGGTGGGCCTGCGCGTCATCACCTATCTGCGTGAGGATGTCGACGCGGTCGCCAACCTGCTGGCCGAGGAGATGCGTCTGCTCGACGACCAGGACATGGGCCTGCAGACCGCCCGTCAGGGCCGGTGGGGATATGCGAGCCGGCATCTGCTGTTCGGGGTCGAAGGCGAACAGTATCCGGCGTCCATCCAGGTGCGCACCGTGCTGCAGCACGCGTGGGCCGAGTTCGAACACGATGTGCGGTACAAGGGTTCGATACCGGCCGAGCACGTCAGCGAACTGGACCGCCGGTTCACGTTGGCCGCCGGCCTGCTGGAGTTGGCCGACCGCGAGTTCACCGAGATCCGGGAACGGCTGCGACTCACCATGACCGACGAGGAGGAGGTCAAGTTCGGCTCCTCGGACGCGCGCATCGCCACGCCGGTGCTGGCCACCTATCTGGGCATCCGCTTCCCCGATGCCGGCTGGTCGCGCACAGACCACTACAGCTGGATCTCGGGGTTGCTGCTCGAGCTCGGCATCACCTCACTGGATACGCTGACGGGCGTGCTGGATTCGGTGGACACCGACGAGATCAACCGGCTGATGGACTACCGGTACCCGCCGGGCGCGGTCCGCCGCCTGGACGACGCGTTGCTGGCCGTGTTCGATGACCGCTACATCGAACTGCACGGCAATGCCCACCGGATCGCTCTGCTGCAGAACCGGATTGAAAAGCTGCGTAAAGACTAGGGCGCGTCGGCGAGATGGGTCGGGTCGGTGATCCCGGGCCCGGTGATACCGAGTTGCTTGTTGATCATCTTGGTGATCACGAAGAGCACCACTCCGGTTGCGACCAACGCCAGCGCCAGCACGTACTGCACGGCCGGCCGCCCCGACGTCGGCAGTACCAGATACAGCGAGGCGATGAAGCCGATGACGGGCAGCACGGTCGGGGTCTTGAAGTGCCCGCCCTCTTTTCGGACATCGCGACGCAGTACCAGCACCGCGACATTGACCACTGAAAAGACTGCGAGCAGCAGCAGTGAGGTCGTGCCGCCGAGGATCGCGACGGTGTCGCCACTTGCGAACGCCGACACGTAGAAGATCAACCCGAATGCGATGAGGGTGGTGAAAACGATTGCCACCCATGGCGTGTGCCGCTTCGGGTGCACCGTACCGAGCACTGGGGGCAACACGTGCTGGCGGGCCATGCCGTAGATCAGGCGACTGGCCATCAACATGTTGATCAAGGCGGTGTTGGATACCGCGAACATCGAGATGATGGGCAGGATGTTCGAGAACGGGAGCCCCGGCGCGGCGGCCTCCATCACCTTCACCAGCGGAGAGGAGTCGGACTCGGCGAGCGTTCCGACCGGCACCAGCGCGACCGCGATGACGGCAACCACGACGTAGACCAGGCCGGCGATACCCAGACCCGACAACAACACCTTGGGGAAGATCCGCACCGGATCCTTGGTCTCCTCCGCCATGTTGACCGAGTCCTCGAATCCGACCATCGCGAAGAAGGCCAGCGACGTCGCCGCGGTGACCGCGACGAAGGCATTCTTCTCCCCGGAGGTGTCGAATGCGACGACGCGGGAGAAGTCGACCTCCACCCCGCTGACGATCGCCCACAATCCCACGGCGACCACGAGCACCAGACCGGTGATCTCGATGAACGTCAGAACGACGTTCAGCTTGACGCTTTCACTGACGCCGCGCAGATTCACCGCGGCGATCAAAGCCATGAACAGAAGCGCCAGGAGGATGACGCCGACCACCTTGAGGTGGGCGACGTGATCGGTGAAGAACTGCCCGAAGTTGACTTCTATCGCGTCGAAGAAGCTGATCGCGAAGAACCGCGAAGCCGTTGAGGCCGAGGTGATTCCGGAGCACATCACGATGAACGCCACCAGGAAGGTGACGAAGTGGACTCCAAATGCCTTGTGCGCGTACAGCGCTGCACCCGCAGCCTGTGGATACTTGGTGACCAGCTCGAGATAGCTGAACGCCGTGATGGTGGCGATCAGGAACGCCGCGAGGAACGGGACCCACGCGGCGCCGCCCACCTCCTTGGCGACCTGCCCCGTCAGCGCATAGACACCCGTACCGAGGATGTCGCCGACGACGAACAGCAGTAACAGTCCGGGCCCCATCACCCGCTTGAGCTGTGGCTCCTCCGCGGTTGCGGGTTGCGACATTCCCCCTCCTTCAGCCGGTCAGACGCGTACCCGCCCGTTCGTCGACGGGCGCCAGCACGTCGATGACGTCGATCAACGTGGCGCGGGCACTGGCTCTGGGCCCTTCCCCTTCGTCGACCAACGATGCCACGACTGCCCCGTCCACCGCACGCACAAGCGCGGTGACGAGTTCGGCCCGCACCGAGCGGCCCGACCGTTCGACCACCTCGACCACCGCATCGGTGCGCTGTTGCAGGATCCGACGCTGAACATCGCGCAGCCCGGGCTGCCGGGCGCAGGCGATGTAGCGCTCGTAGCGCGAGATCAACTCTTCCGTTCCGTGTCGCTCCGGAGACTCTCCGAGCAACAGATCGACGAGAACGTCGGCGGTCGATTCGGCACCGCGGCGGCGCCGCGAGAGCGCCGCCACACCGGCGCTGAGTTGTTCGGCTTCTCGGGTTCCGATGTACTCGACGGCCTTCGCGATGAGGTCGTCCAGTGAGGAGAAGTAGTACGTCGTCGAGGCCAGCGGGAGGCCGGCGCGACGGGCGACTGCACGGTGCCGGACGGCGTCGAAACCGCCTTCGCAGAGCAACTCAGCGGCCGCCCTGACGAGGGCGTACCGCCGACGCTCCCCTTTAGGAGTGACCGCTGCCGTCACCTTCCACATGCTGCCAGCCGGGCCCTCTCCACATCGGGCTTTCGGTCAATCATCAGGCTTTACTCAGGTTTTTCCGGAGTGTCGGCGATGGCCCGAGAATGCCACCGGCGGATGCCATTGTCGGGCGATGGCAAGATGGCCCGCATGCCCAACTTGACCCGTCGCGCAGTCCTGCGCCTCGGCCTCGGTGCGGCTGCCGGCGCCGCCGGTGCTGTAGCCCTCGCCTCCGCCCCTGTCTCCCCGGCCAGCCCCGCGGCCGCACCGACGTTCTCCAGCGGCTCGTTCCCGTCCGCCGCGCGTGGCGGGACGAACACCAACTGGGCCATCGCGCGCCCACCCGGTCAAACTGGCAAACTCCGCCCGGTGATCGCCCTGCACGGCAAAGGGGAGGATGCCGCCGGCGTGATGGCCGGCGGAGTGGAACAGGGCCTGGCCGAGGCGGTGGCGGCCGGACTACCGCCGTTCGCGGTGGTCGCCGTTGACGGGGGCGGAAGTTATTGGCACAAACGCGCATCCGGTGAGGACTCGGGCGCGATGGTGCTCAACGAGCTGATCCCGATGCTCACAGACCAGGGTCTGGACACCTCGCGGGTCGGGTTCCTGGGTTGGTCGATGGGTGGCTACGGCGCGCTGTTGCTGGGTTCGCGGCTCGGCCCGGCGCGCACCGCGGCGATCTGCGCGGTCAGCCCGGCACTGTGGACATCATCGGGAGCCGCCGCACCCGGGGCCTTCGACAGCGCGTCCGATTACGCCGCCAACAGTGTCTGGGGCCAGCCCGCGCTGGGGTCGATCCCGATCCGGATCGATTGCGGCAACAGTGATCCGTTCTATTCGGCCACCAAACAGTTCATCGGCCAGCTGCCCAATCCCCCGGCAGGCGGCTTCTCCCCCGGCGGGCACGACGGCAGCTTCTGGAGTTCGCAGCTGCCCGCCGAGATCGCCTGGATGGCGCCGCTACTGGTCGCCTAGCCGTTCAGGGTGATGTGCCCTTCTGCGGCGGCCAGTCCGATATCGCTGCGGAAGTGGCTGCCCGGCAACCTGATCGACTTGGCGAGCGCGTAAGCCGCGTCGCGAGCCGCGGGCAGGTCCGCCCCGGTGCCGACCACCGAGAGCACCCGACCGCCCGAGGACACGATCTCGCCGTCTTCGCGGCGCGCGGTGCCGGCGTGCAGGACGCCATCGGCTTCCGATCCGTGAATGACGTCGCCGACACGCGGCCGGCCCGGGTAGTTCTCCGCGGCGACGACAACCGTCACGGCGTAGCCGTCCTGCCACTGCAGCTCGCCGAATGAGGCGAGCTCGCCGGTGGCCGCGGCGTTCAGCAGCTGCCCCAGCGGTGAATCGAGCAGGGCGAGAACCGATTGCGTCTCCGGATCGCCGAAGCGACAGTTGAACTCGACCACAGCAGGACCGTTCGAGGTGATCGCCAAGCCGGCGTAGAGCAGTCCCGAGAATGAGCTGCCACGCGCAACCAGTTCTGCCGCAACAGGTTTGACCACCTCATCGACGATCTGGCCTTTGACCGAGTCCGGCAGCCAGGGCAATGGCGCGTAGGCACCCATGCCGCCGGTGTTGGGCCCCGTGTCTCCGTCGCCGACCCGCTTGAAGTCCTGCGCCGGCAGCAGGGGCACCACCGTGGCACCGTCGACCACGCAGAACAGCGACACTTCGGGACCGTCGAGGAACGACTCCAGCAGCACCGGATGCCCGGAGTCGAGCAGGCCGGCGGCGTGGGCGCGCGCGGCGTCCCGATCGGCGCTGACCACGACACCCTTGCCCGCGGCCAGCCCGTCGTCCTTGACCACCCAGGCGGCCTGGCCGGCGGGCGGGCCGAAGCGGTCCAGCGCCGCGTCGAGGTGAGCCGGGTTGTCGACGATCTCACTGCTCGCGGTGCGCACGCCGGCGGCGGCCATGACGTCCTTGGCGAAGGCCTTCGAACCCTCGATCCGGGCGGCGTCTTTGCTGGCGCCGAAGCAGGCGATGCCTGCGGCCCGCACGGCGTCGGCCACACCGAGCACCAACGGGACCTCGGGGCCGATCACCACGAGGTCGCTCTGGAGGCGCTGGGCCAACTTCACCACGGCCTCACCGGAGGTGATGTCGACGTCGTACTGATCGGCGAGGGACTGGGTACCGGCGTTGCCGGGGGCCACCGCCAACTCCTCCACCTGCGGATCGCGGCGCAGGGCCAGCAGCAGGGCGTGTTCACGGGCACCGGATCCGATAACGAGGACGCGCACGGACGTAGCGTAGCGGGAAACCTCCGGGCATACACTTGACGCCACAGTGTATGGTCGAACGCAGGAATGTGCTTGCCGTCACATGAGGAGATGATCCGGCTTGACCACCATGAGCGCCTGCCCGTTCGGCGCGGGTTACGACTTCACCGATCCCGACGTCCTGCTCCGCGGAATCCCCGTCGAAGAGTTCGCCCAACTGCGGAAAACCGCACCGGTGTGGTGGAACGAGCAGGGCGAGTCGATCTTCAATGACGGCGGCTACTGGGTGATCACCCGCCACGAGGACATCAAGGCCATCTCCCGCAACGGCGGCGACCTGTGGTCCACCAACGCCAAGGGCGCGGTCATGCGGCTGCCGGACAGCGTCACCGCCGAACAACTCGACCTGACCAAAGCCCTGCTGATCAACCACGACGCCCCCGAGCACACCCGGCTGCGCAAACTGGTGTCGCGGCTGTTCACCCCACGCTCGGTGGCGGTGCTCGAGGAGAAGCTCGCGGTAGCGGCCCACGACATCGTGGCCAAGGCAGCCGAGAAGGACACCGGCAATTTCGTCGACGACATCGCGGTCGGTCTGCCGCTGCTGGCAATCGCCGACCTCATCGGCGTTCCCGAGGAAGACCGGGAGAAGGTGTTCAACTGGTCCAACGCGATCATCAACACCGACGACCCCGATTTCGACGCCGATCCGACGATGGCCAACGCCGAGCTGATGGGCTACGCCTACAACATGGCCGAGCAGCGACGCCAGTGCCCGGCCGACGACATCGTGACGCGCCTGGTGCAGGCCGACATCGACGGAGAAGCGATCACCGAGGTGGAGTTCGCCTTCTTCGTGATCCTGCTGGCCGTCGCCGGCAACGAGACCACCCGCAACGCCATGACCCACGGCATGAACGCGTTCCTCGAAAACCCGGACCAGTGGGAGCTTTTCAAGCGCGAAAGACCAAAGACCGCGGTCGACGAGATCATTCGCTGGGCCACCCCGGTGCACTGTTTCCAGCGGACGGCGTTGGCCGACATCCAGATCGGCGACGTCACCGTGAAGGCCGGTCAGCGCGCCGGGCTGTTCTACAGTTCCGCCAACTACGACGAAGAGGTCTTCGACAAGCCCTTCGACTTCAACATCCTGCGCAACCCCAACCCGCACCTGGCCTTCGGCGGCAACGGCGCACACTTCTGCATCGGCGCCAACCTGGCGCGGATGGAGATCAACCTGATGTTCAACCAGATCGCCGACCAGATTCCCGACATCACCAAACTGGGCGAGCCGCAACGTCTGCGGTCCGGATGGATCAACGGCATCAAGGATCTTCCGGTCTCCTACCGCGGCTGATCGGCCGGTTGATCCGGCGGTTGTTCTAGGATTCGCCCATGCGAACGCACGGGTGGTCCGGCTCGGCGCCGGCCAGCGACGAGGAGGCGATTGCCCGCATCCTCGTCGCTGCCGGCAACGCCATCGACGAGCGGGGCGCGGACTTCTCCATCGCCGACGTCGCCCGCACCCTCGGCGTCACCCGCCAGACCGTGTACCGCTATTTCCCGAGCACCGACGCCCTGCTGGTGGCGTCTGCGGTGCATGCGGCCAGCGATTTCCTGGACCGCGTGGCCGCCCACGTGCAGGGAGTCACCGACCCGGTGGAGGCGGTCGCCGAAGGTATCGCCATCGCGCTCGACTGGCTCCCCAAGGACAAACGCATCGGTTTGCTGGTCGCTCCCGGTCGCGCCGACGTGCACACCGAGTCGGTGACCTCCGATGTCGCGGTCGACTTTGCCCGCGCGCTGCTGCGCAAGTTCGACGTCGACTGGGCCGGCCTCGGTTACACCGACGCCGAGCTCGATGAGCTCGCCGAGCACCTTCTCCGCATCATCCAGTCTTTCGTCATCGACCCGGGACGCCCGCCACGCACCGGCGAGGCACTACGCAGCTACCTGCGCCGCTGGGTCGGTTCCGCCGTGGTGAGTGGGCATCTGGCGGCCGAGCGGCCGTCCGCGGGGATCTAGACCGGCAGTCAGCGTCGCTCGAAATGCTGATAGTCGACCGGGTCCCGCCAATGCCCACCCCACTTCCAGCCACGCTCGGCGAAGGTCCGCACCACCACGTCACCGGCACGGATCATTCCCTGATCGGTGCGGGTGCGGTCCAGGTACGCCCGCGCGGTGATCGGCTGCAGATCGCCGGAAGCCGAGATGTACGGGTTGACCAGGGGGTTGATGTCGACCGCATGACCGTAGGCATGCAGTGACCATGATCCGCTCGGCAACGGCCGGCAATTGAACGCCGAGGTGTTGTTGTCCTGCATGGACAGCTCGTCCTCGGCGCGCGGATAGTGGTCCACCGTGCGCATCTTCGCGATCGGGAATCGCACCGAATACAGGCTCTCGAAGATTGCGATCACATCGCCGACCGCATCTCGGTTCACCACCAGCTCACCGCGATGCGACCGGCCGTCAAAACCGAGATAAGACAGGGTGATTCGGCGGAGATCGGCGGGCGGTACCGGGCAACCCGGCCGCCACGAGGCCCCCAGCGCTGCCGCGTCCACCGGCTGCACGCGCGGGCGTTGCTCCGGCCTGGCACCGGACTGCGGGGTCTGCGGCACGCCGATCGGAGTCCTCGGCGCCGTCACCGAATCCGGCGCACCACCTGCACACCCCAGCAGGCATCCGGCGAGCAAGCCCGCCACCAGGGCACATTCGCGGACCTTTGAGACGCCCACCCTCATGACTCTAGATCGCGCAACCGGCCGATCGGACGGCAGTGTGGAGCCTCCTCGCCCGTGGTCGACGGAGAATTGGCGCCCGAGCGGCCGTTTGCCGGGACTTAGACTTGAGCTGTCGATTGAGCTGGGGCGGTGAAGCATGGGGGCACTCGACGCCTTCCACACAACGTGGTCGCAGGCGCGCACCACGTTCGGTGAGGGTGCCCCGACAACGGGCGACGCGTTCGACGGCAGCGCGCAGCTCCGCGAGATGCAATCCACCATCGAGTCCGCAGCGCCCGACGACCGATGGCAGGGCACGGCCTCGCAGGCCTACGCCGCCATGAACGCCGAACATGCCGCCGTCTACGGCAAGCTCGCCGATCTTGATCAGCGCATGGCTGCCGAAGTCAGCCGGGCCGCCGAGGTGGTCAGCGCTGGTCGGCAGAATCTCGAGCACACCCAGAGTTGGATCGCCAGCATGGACGCGTCGATACCGCCGGGCAAGACCGGCGAGATCATGCGAGTGATCCTCGCCAGCAAGGGAATCGGCCATATCAACGATGTCATCACGCAATCGACTGGAGACATGGGTGATATCGGTCGACGCATCGAGGACATCCGCAAGGAATACGACGCGCTTGCCGGCGAGAAGGCGGGCGCCGGTGTGCCGGAGTTGCCAGAAGGCGAACCGCCGCCGGTTGATCCACTCGACGAGCTCAAGCGCAAGTACCAGGTCGACGAGGATCCCGATGGCGCCTTCGATTGGGAACCCGCCTGGCCGCTGAGTATTGGCACCGATCCGAAGCACGTCACCGCCACCGAGGCACGGATGCTCGAGAAGCTAAGTCCGGCAGCCCTCTGGGACCTCAATCAAACCAAGAAGGCCGCTGAAGAAGAGGCAATAGAACGGTTCCCACCGCCGCGAAGCCCTGAAGACACCGCCGACAATCACACTGACGCATTCCGGCACGCGTACTGGAACGCCCTGATGACGCAGCGATTCGGCGAGGAGTGGACTCGCGACTTCGCGACTGCACACGAACGACTGCCCAACAACCCCGCCACAGCTGAGGCCATGGATCTGCACAACAATGAGGTCGGACGGAATATCGCATCGGCTAATCCCGATGCCACGCCCGCACAGTTGGCAGACCTTGTAGAACAAGCCGTACGAGGAGGCGACACGGTCGTGGTCGCGCCCAACAGCGACGGGGAGAAACTTGCCTGGAGCGATACCGTCAAAGAAGGCGAAGCCGGCTACACGTCCAAATCCACAGTGCCCGGTCAGGCTCCGACTCCTACCGGTACCGGACCTGGCGGAGTCTACGACCCCGGCGAGCCGGGAGGCTACGGAACATCAGCAGGAGGGTACTGAGTATGACCGGATTGTCAGCAGTACGCGTCACCGTTTGCGTGTTGCTGCTGTGTATCTCTCTGACCAGTTGCGATCTGGCCAGACAGGCGATGAGGCAGTCAATGGATATCGACTACAACGACCAGAAGCTCAACGATGGCCTGGAAAACCTTCTGCACCAAAAGAAGACCGGCCGACTCAGCGAGTTCACCAGCTGGGATTGGGACGAGGTGCATCTGTTCCACGAACACTCCCGACGTGACTTCATCGAGGAAACCGTCGGCGCACCGGTGATCAAGAATGATTTCTACGATTCCAAGGCCAGCCTGCTGATCTTCGAACTCAACGGAGAACCGGTCAAGGCCGCAGGAATTAGCGGCGACTACTTGCGCGGTGCGGATCTCCGGGTGACCTGGCCGACCGACGTGGTACTGCGACCGGAGGGCGGCGGCTACCTGACGCTCATGATGCCGCCGAGCTAGCGCGGGCCACTCTGGTTGGTACCTACGATCCTGGCGAGCCGGGAGGCTACGGACCACCGGGTGATCTACCCGGCCGATGTGGTCCTGAAGCCCTCGGGCGGTGGGACTCCCCTGCTGACAGTGCCCCACGAGCTGACCCTGGATCGCAGCACGAACACCGCCCGGTCAGAGGGGAGGTCTGGGGATGTGGGTTCCTGGCTTCCTGCCACCCGGGACCCGTGCACCCCATCACCACGCGTGTAGAACTCACACCACGGTGAGCGGCAATGACTTCCGAGGCTCGAACTCGAACGACGCGCCACCGCTGAACTTCACCACGGCGACCTCACCGAGCTCCTTTGCCGCGGTGTCGGTTTCGATGATGCGGGCAGTCCACTCCTGATCGCTTCCGCCGACCTCCACGTCCAGGTGCGGGTCGATCGCCTGCACGATGGCCTGCAGCGGCCGCACCTCAGACGGCGTCACGAGCGACGCCCAGGCGCCGTCCTGGTGTGCCGGTGAGCGGCGCACCGTGATGACATCAGGGCCGAACTCGGTGTCCACGTACGCGACCGGGTTGAACAGCGGATGCAGTTCGGCCACCTTCACCGCACCCTCGATACCGCCCGGCAGGCCAAGGGCCCGGTGGATGCGCTCGGCACCGATCCCGGCGACCCCGATCAGCTGCTTGGTGCAGATGTCGGTGGCCAGCGCCGTATCGGCGCCGGCGCGGGCACCCACCGTGATGACGAACGACAGGTTCAGCAGGTGCATCTGCAGGCACACCTCGTCGGCCATCCGGACCAACGCCGAATGGGAGAACGAGGCGAAGTCGAAGTCGGACACCAGCGGTCCGGAGTAATCGGAGGCTCCCTCGTCCGACTCGTCGATCGGGTCGAGTTCGAGCTGAGCCGCCTTGGTCCGCCACATCACCTCCAGTGCAGGCAGATCCGGCACGTCGGGGTAGGACTCGTCGATCTTGACCGTCCAGGCGCAGTGCGGGTGCCGGTCCGACGGCACCCGCGGGGGGCGGTGGATGGGCCGGATCTGTGCCTTGCGGTTGGTGGCCAGCGCGGTGGCATCGAAGGTGGGGTCCTCGATGTCGTGGCACATGCCGCGCACGTACTCCTCGCCCATCGGCTCGACATCGAGCAGGGCGCCGCAGTGATCGAGATAGAACTCGCCGTTCCAGCGGTCGTGGATGATGTAGCGGAAATCCATGAACTGCGGTGGCGCGCCGATGTCGAGCTGAAGGCCCTTGAAGATGGTGATGACGTCGACGCCCTCGTACTTCAGCGCCCTCTGCATCCGTTTGGTGTAGATGGGGCTGGCAGCCATCCACTCTTCGATGGCGATCTGGAGCATCGCCTCCCGGCCGAAACTACTGATGCACCAGGCCATCCCGGATCGGTCGATCAGCTGACCCATGAGCAGCAGCTCAGGCACCAGCTTGACCAGCTGGTCGTGGGTCAGCGAGGCATACCTACTTGTCATCGAGCTCGCTCCCGGTATTCATCTTGACTGCGGCGTTGACGTTGGCGCGCCGGTCCTCGTCAAGCCCCTTCTCGGCGGCCTTGCGCCGCTTGGCCACAACCTTGGACACCGTGCCGTTGAGGCCCGAACCGAGGGGGAAGCCGAGGTACTGGGTGAGGAAGATGGCAATGTCCTTGAGCTCTTCCTCGGTGAACTCACCGTTGAGCAGCGCGGCATTGACCTGGATCTCGGCGAGGTCCTGCGAGCCGACCGCGGTCACCGCCGACAGCGTCATCAGCCGCTTCTCCCGCATCGACAGTCCGGGCTTGCTCCAGATGGTGCCGAACAGGTGATCAACCGTCAGATCGAAGTACGGATCCCCTTCGATGTTCGGCATCTCCCAGCCGTAGACCTCGTTCATCTTGGCCAGGCCCTTGGCGCGCAACTCGTCCATCGAAGTTCTCCTAGTCGTTCTTGTGCGGTACGCCGAGGCCGTCGGCCAACCTCTGCAGGGCCACCTGGGCCAACGGGAGATCCACTCCCACAACGTCCCCCAGGCCGATGGCCAGGCTCAGATCCTTCTCGCCCAGCCCGCGTGTGTGGGTGAACGCGTCGTAGAGCCAGTGGTCGGGTGTCAGCTCAGCCATGTTGTCGCGCACGATGATGGCGCCGGGCCCGCTGGTCAACACATCGGTATGACGCACCACCCGGCCCAACGCGCCCAGATCCAACCCGGCCGCCTCGGCCAGTTTCATCGCCTCGCACGCCGCGGCGTAGGAGGTGAAGGTCAGCATGTTGCGGGCCAGCTTCATCCGTGTTCCGGCACCCGGCTCACCGGCGTGGATCACCATCGAGCCGAACTGCTTGAGCGCCGGCTTGATCCGCTCGTAGACGGCACGGTCGGCGCCGACCATGATGGCCAGCTCGCCCTTCTCGGCGGCCGCACCGCCGCCGCTCACCGGGGCGTCGACGATGTGGATGCCCTGCGGCTCGTACTGCTCGGCGAGCTCGGCCGCGGTGGTGTCGCTGATCGTCGAGTGGATCACGATCACGGTGTCCGGCTTGACCTTCGGCGCCAGATCCGCGATCACCGAACGCACCTGCTCGTCATTGAGCACCGTGATGCTGATGATGTCCGCATCGGCGACACCTGTGACGTCGTCCGCCAACGTGGCGCCGAGATCCCCGAACGGCTCCATGGATTCGGCGCGCACATCGAACACCGTGAACCCGCCCGGCCAGTCGGCGAGGCGCTTGGCCATCGGGGCACCCATGTTGCCCAGGCCGATGTAGCCGTATCGCTGTGTCATGACCGGATGATCTGTCCGCCGTCGACGTTGAAGATCTGGCCGGTGATCCACTTGGCCTGATCGCTCAGCAGGAACAGGCACATCCCGACCAGGTCCTCCGGCTGACCCATGCGGGACAGCGGGATTCCCTTGACGATGTCGTCCACCATCTCCTTGGGCGTGGTGGTGCGGTTGGCCTCGGTGTCGATCGGGCCGGGCGCGATGGCGTTGATGCGGATGTTCTGGCCGCCGAGTTCACGCGACAGCTGCTGGGTGAGGCCGTTGATGCCGACCTTGGCCAGACCGTAGTAGTTCGCGTAGAGCCAGGCCGCGGTCGAGGACTGGTTGACGATCGCGCCGCCGCCACGCTTGGCCATCTTGCGGTACACCGCGCGGGTGCACACCAGCGCACCGTCGAGGTTCACGCTCATGAACTTCTTGTAGTAATCCCAGTCGACGGTGAGCAGGAAGTCGAGCTTCATACCGCCGAAGATCGCGGCGTTGTTGACCAGGTAGTCGATGCCGCCGAACTCCGAAAGCGCCTGCGCTGCCATGTCCTTGGCCGAGTCGATGTCGGAGACGTCGACCCGCACCGCGAGCGCGTTGCCGCCCTCACCCTTGATGCCGTCGGCGACCTTCGCCGCGCCCTCGGTGTTGATGTCGGCCACCACCACGGCGGCACCCTCGCGCGCCAGCGCCTCGGCGTAGGCCTGGCCGATACCGCCGCCGGCCCCGGTGACGATGGCCACCTTGTTGTCGAACTGTCCCATCGAAGATCTCCTCAGTCCTCTAGTTCGCGAGCGTCGCGACGCACTTGATTTCGGTGTATTCCTCGAAGCCGGCCAGGCCCATCTCGCGGCCGACTCCGGACTGCTTGTATCCGCCGAACGGTGCATCGGCCGAGTACCAGATGCCGCCGTTGACGTTGACGGTGCCGACGCGCATCCGAGCGGCCACTGCCTGTGCGCGAGCGTCGTCGCCGGAGAACACGGTGCCGGACAGGCCGTACGGCGAGTCGTTGGCGATCCGCACGGCGTCATCGTCGCCGTCGTGGGCGATGACGGTCAGCACCGGCCCGAAGATCTCCTCGCGGGACACCCGGGCGTTGTTGTCCAGGCCGGCGATCACGGTCGGCTCGATGAAGAATCCGGTGTCCAAGTCCGCGGGACGCCCGCCACCGCAAGCGAACCGGCCGCCTTCCTGCAGCGCCAGGTCCAGGTAGGACTGCACCCGGTCGCGCTGACGGGCCGAGATCAGCGGGCCGCACACCGTGCGCTTGCTGTTGGGGTCGCCGGGCTTGATGCCGCCCAATGTCGCCGCTGCAGCCTCGACAGCCTCGTCGTAACGGGCCCGCGGCACGACCAGGCGGGTGGTGATCGCACAACCCTGACCGGCGTGCATGGCAACGGTGAAGGCCGCCATCGAGCAGGCCCCGGCCAGGTCGGCGTCGTCGAGAACCAGGAAGGCCGACTTGCCACCGAGCTCCAGGAACACCTTCTTGAGTGTGAGCGCCGCATCGGTCATCACCGCACGTCCGGTGGCGGTCGAACCGGTGAACGAAACCATGTCCACCCGAGGGTCTTTGGACAGCAAGGCGCCCACAGCGTGATCGTTGGAGGTGACGATGTTGATCACGCCGGCCGGGAAGTCGGTCTGCTCGGCGATGATCTGGCCGACGGCCGCGGCCACCCACGGGGTGTCCGGGGCCGGCTTGAGGATCAAGGTGTTGCCCGCGGCCAGCGCCGGGCCGACCTTGGCGAGGTTGATCTGGTGCGGGAAGTTCCACGGGGTGATCGCCCCGACGACACCGACTGCCTCCCGCGCGATCTTGCGGTTGGTCGGGATGCCCTGCGGGGTGGCGTAGCCGAGATCGGTTGTCCACTCATAGTTCTCGGCGGTGTCGGCGGAGTAGGCCAGGTCGTCGATCGGACCTTCCAGCTGCGCACCGGCGGTGAGCATGCGTGGAGCGCCCACCTCGGCGATGGTCAATTCCCGCAATTCCTCGATGTTTTCGCGCAGCGCATCACGCAGCTGGCGCAGGCAGCGCACCCGCAGTGCGGTGTTCGTCGACCAATCCGTGTCGTCGAACGCGCGGCGGGCCGCTTCGATGGCATTGCCCATGTCCTCGGCGTCGGCGTCGGCGGCAACACCGAGCACCTCCTCGGTGGCGGGGTTGACGGTCTCGAATACTCCGCCGCGCCCGGCGACGAGCTTGCCGTCGATAAGCAGTTGACTCTGGCGATCGGCCAGTACCGGCATTGGTGAACTCCACTTCACGAATTCTGGACAACTGTCCGGCTGTCTCGTCTCGAACGATAGCCGCAGACAATGTCGGGCCGCAAGGCCGCACTCGATCGCGCCTCATCCGATACCGGAATTCGCAGTTCATTGTGGTCTTTGACGATCCATACTTGCTCAACCTCGACATCGTCGGATAACTTGGACATGTGTCCAGCGATGCGGTGTCCGCAGTCACAGAACCAGCTCCGGAGCCAGACAAGGAAGCCCCGC
Source organism: Mycobacterium sp. 48b (assembly GCF_048282725.1). NCBI lineage: Bacteria > Bacillati > Actinomycetota > Actinomycetes > Mycobacteriales > Mycobacteriaceae > Mycobacterium > Mycobacterium sp. 48b. Next base: position 1,490,968 of record NZ_JBLVUL010000001.1, on the reverse strand, counting down.
GCAACCGGCGGCAGGAAGAGACCTTCCGCAAGGTCCTGACTGCCGGAACCGAGATGTTGCGCGAATCGTCCTATGCCGATCTGACGGTGCGCGCGGTCGCCGCGCGCGCCGGGGTCGCACCGGCCACGGCCTACACGTACTTCTCGTCGAAGAACCACCTGATCGCCGAGATGTACCTGGATCTGGTCAGCCAGTGCCCGTACTTCACCGACGTGAACGACTCCAGGACCACCCGCGTCGACAAGGCCTTGCGCGCGTTGACCCTGGTTGTCGCCGACGAGCCCGAGGTGGCGGCTGCCTGCACCACAGCGCTGCTGGGCGGCGGCTCCGACCCCGCGGTACGCAAGGTGCGTGACCGCATCGGCGCCGAGATCCACAAACGCATCCGATCAGCCGTCGGGCCGGATGCCGATTCCCGTATCGTCTCCGCCCTCGAGATGACGTTCTTCGGCGCGCTGGTCAATGCCGGCAGCGGCGCCTTCACCTACCACCAGATCGCCGATCGGCTGACCTATGTCGTCGGCCTCGTCCTGGGAGAGCACTGATGAGCTTGGACATCGTCAAACCGATCCTCGACCCGTACGACTACGAATTCCACGAGGATCCGTACCCCTACTACCGCCGGCTGCGCGACGAGGCGCCGCTGTATCACAACGAGGAGCTCAAGTTCTGGGCGTTGTCGCGACACAAGGACGTGGTCGCCGGTTTCCGCAACAGCGTCACACTGTCCAACAAGCACGGCGTGTCCCTGGATCCGATCTCCCGCAATGACGAAGCCCACCGGGTGATGTCGTTCCTCGCCCTCGACGATCCCGGCCACCTCCGGCTGCGCACTCTGGTCTCGAAGGGATTCACCCCGCGGCGTATCCGCGAACTGGAGGGCCGGGTCACCGAGATCGCCCACCAGCACCTGGATACGGCCCTAGAGATCGGAACGTCCGGCTCCATCGATTTCGTAGACGATTTCGCAGGCAAGCTGCCCATGGACGTCATCTCCGAACTGATGGGCGTGCCGGACGAGGACCGGGTTCACATCCGGGCGCTTGCCGACGGTGTCATGCACCGTGAGGACGGTGTCGCCGATGTCCCCGAATCCGCGATCGCCGCCTCCGGGGAACTGCTGGTCTACTACGCCGACATGGTGAAGCAGCGCCGCAAGAACCGCACCGACGACCTGACGTCGGCACTGGTGGAGGCGGAGATCGACGGAGACCGGCTCACCGACGACGAGATCATGGCCTTCCTGTTCCTCATGGTGGTGGCGGGTAACGAGACGACCACCAAACTCCTTGCCAACGCCGCGTACTGGGGCTTCAAGAATCCCGGCCAGCTGGCCCCAGTGTTCGACAACCATGCCTTGGTCGTGCCGTGGGTCGAGGAGACCCTGCGCTATGACGCCTCCAGCCAGATCCTGGCGCGACTGGTCACCGAGGACCAGACGTACTACGACACCACGGTGCCCGCCGGCGATGTGCTGGTGCTGCTGATCGGCTCGGCGAACCGAGACGAACGCGTCTTCGAGAACCCCGACGAATACCGGATCGATCGCGAGATCGGCCCGAAACTGGTGAGTTTCGGCAGTGGCGCCCACTTCTGCCTCGGCGCGCATCTGGCGCGCATGGAGGCCCGGGTGGCACTGACCGAGTTGTTCAAGCGAATCCGCGGATACGAGGTGGACGAGGCCAACGCCGTCCGCGTCCATTCCAGCAGTGTCCGTGGATTCGCTCATCTCCCGATGACCGTCCAGCTCCGCTGAGCCTGAAAGGCCTCGTTACATGCCTCGTTTCGAACCCCTACCCGACCGCCGACCGGCACTGGTTGCCGGAGCCTCATCCGGAATCGGTGAGGCCACGGCGATCAAACTGGCGGCCAACGGATTTCCCGTCGCACTCGGCGCCCGCCGGGTGGAGAAGCTCCAGGAGATCGTCGAGAAGATCCGCGCCAACGGCGGTGAAGCCATCGCGGTACATCTGGACGTCACCGATCCGGATTCGGTGAAGGCCGCCGTCGAGCAGACCACCTCTGAGCTCGGCGATATCGAGGTGCTGGTCGCCGGGGCCGGCGATACGTACTTCGGCAAGCTCGACTCGATCAGCACCGAGCAGTTCGAGTCCCAGATCCAGATCCACCTGATCGGCGCCAACCGGGTGGCCAGCGCGGTGCTGCCCGGCATGATCGAACGGCAGCGCGGCGACCTGATCTTCGTGGGTTCCGATGTGGCACTGCGGCAGCGGCCACACATGGGCGCCTACGGTGCGGCCAAGGCCGCCTTGGTGGCGATGGTGACCAACTACCAGATGGAACTGGAAGGCACCGGCGTGCGCGCGTCGATCGTGCATCCGGGCCCAACCAAGACCTCGATGGGCTGGAGCCTGCCTGCCGAGCTGATCGGTCCCGCACTAGAGGATTGGGCCAAGTGGGGCCAGGCCCGCCATGACTACTTCATGCGGGCCTCCGACCTGGCCCGCGCCATCACATTCGTCGCGGAGACCCCGCGCGGCAGTTTCATCGCGAACATGGAGCTCCAGCCCGAAGCTCCGCTCGCCGATACCAAGGACCGCCAGAAGCTCGCCCTGGGCGAAGAAGGGATGCCGGAGCAGTGACGATAACCAAGGAAGTACAACGGGTTTCCGGCGGCGAAGAGGAACACGGCCACCTCGAGGAGTTCCGCACCGACCCGATCGGTCTGATGTGGCGCATCCGCAACGAGTGCGGGGACGCCGGCTGGTTCCAGCTGGCCGACAAGCAGGTGATCATGCTGTCGGGGGCCGAGGCCAACGAGTTCTTCTTCCGCTCCAGCGATGCCGAACTCAACCAGGCCGAGGCCTACCCGTTCATGACCCCGATCTTCGGCGAAGGCGTCGTGTTCGACGCCGACCCGGAGCGCCGGGCGGAGATGCTGCACAACACCGCGCTGCGCGGTGAGCAGATGAAGGGCCACGCGGCGACCATCGAGAACGAGGTCCGCCGAATGATCGAAGGATGGGGCGAGAGCGGGGAAATTGATCTACTGGAGTTCTTCGCCGAGCTGACCATCTACACCTCGACGGCCTGCCTGATCGGCCTGAAGTTCCGCAATCAGCTCGATTCCCGGTTCGCCAACTACTACCACCTGCTGGAGCGCGGCACCGATCCGCTCTGCTACGTCGACCCCTACCTGGACATCGAGAGCTTCCGGATCCGCGACGAGGCCCGGGCCAACCTGGTGGCGTTGGTGCAGGAGGTCATGGACGGGCGGATCGCCAACCCGCCGACGGACAAGAGCGATCGCGACCTGCTCGACGTGCTTGTATCGATCAAGGACGAGGAGGGCAATCCGCGCTTCTCCGCCAACGAGGTCACCGGCATGTTCATCTCGCTGATGTTCGCCGGGCACCACACCAGCTCGGGAACCTCGAGCTGGACGCTGATCGAGCTGCTGCGCAACCCGGAGTTCTACGCCAAGGTGCAGAACGAGCTCGACGAGCTGTACGCCGACGGCCAGGAGGTGAGTTTCCATGCGCTGCGCCAGATTCCGAATATCGACAACGCGCTCAAGGAGACCCTGCGCCTGCATCCGCCGCTGATCATCCTGATGCGGGTGGCCCAGGACGAGTTCGAGGTCGCCGGTTTCCCGATCCACAAGGGTCAGATGGTGGCCGCCTCCCCGGCCATCTCCAACCGGATCCCCGAAGACTTCCCCAACCCGGACGCGTTCGATCCCGATCGCTACGTCAAGCCGCGCCAGGAAGATCTGGTCAACCGGTGGACCTGGATCCCGTTCGGCGCCGGCCGGCACCGCTGCGTGGGTGCCGCGTTCGCCCAGATGCAGATCAAGGCGATCTTCTCGGTTCTGTTGCGCGAGTACGAGTTCGAGATGGCGCAGCCCGCTGATTCCTACCGCAATGACCACTCCAAGATGGTTGTCCAGCTGGAACGGCCGGCGATGGTCCGCTACCGCAAGCGAGTGAAGGACTGACCCCAATGGGGTGCTACCGCGTAGAACTGGACGAGGATCTGTGCCAGGGCCATGCCATGTGCGAGTTGGAGGCGCCTGACGTGTTCAGGGTGCCCAAGCGTGGCGTCGTCGAAATCCTCGACCGCGAGCCACCCGACGAACTCCGCGATGCCGTCGAGATGGCTGTCGATATGTGTCCCACCCGCGCTCTATCCATCACAGAAAAGGAATGACAATGGCGTCACGTGACGAGCTCGAAGCATGGTCCGACCGCTGGCTGAAGGCCAACCAGGAGGCCGAGAAGGCCGGTGACTGGAAGCCGCTGGCCGACTTCTACACCGAAGATGCCACCTACGGCTGGAACATCGGGCCCAAGGAAGACGTGATGTGCGTCGGTCGCGACGAGATCCGCGACGTTGCGCTGGGGCTGGAGATGGAGGGCCTGGAGAACTGGGTCTACGAGTACCAGCGGGTGCTGATCGACGAGAAGCAGAACGAGATCGTCGGATTCTGGAAGCAGATCGCCAACAAGAGCGACGGCAGCAAGGACGAGATCTACGGCATCGGTGGTAGCTGGTTCCGCCTCAACGATCAGCTGCTCATCGAGTGGCAGCGGGATTTCTTCGACTTCGGCCACGTCCAGAAGGCGTTCCTGAAGCTGATCGAGTCGGGAGACCTGACCCCCACCATGCAGAAGCGCATCGAGCGTTCGCTGGCCGGCGAGAAGCTGCCCGGCTATTACCCGCTCGGCGAGGCTCCCGTCAAAATCTGGTAGTTCCCGGCCAAGCAGTTGCTTGGGGGTGGGTGTGACCCACGCAACTAATGGCTCTAGTCTGTGGTCAACGGCTCTAGTGGAAGGCACACGCGATGAAGACCAAAGGCGCTCTCATCTGGGAGTTCAACCAACCGTGGACGATCGAGGAGATCGAGATCGGTGACCCCGTCAAGGACGAGGTCAAGATTCAGATGGAAGCCTCGGGCATGTGCCATTCCGACCACCACCTGGTGACCGGAGACATCCCGATGGCAGGTTTCCCGGTGCTCGGTGGCCACGAAGGCGCCGGCATCGTGACCGAGGTCGGCCCGGGCGTCGACCACATCCAGCCCGGCGACCACGTCGTGCTGTCGTTCATCCCGTCCTGTGGTGAATGTCCGGCTTGCCAGGAGGGTCTGCGTAACCTGTGCGATCTCGGCGCGGGCCTGCTGGCCGGCACCGCCGTGTCCGACGGCACCCATCGCATCCACGCCGTCAAGAACGGCCAGCCCGTCATCCCGATGACACTGCTGGGCACGTTCAGCCCGTACATGGTGGTGCACAAGAGCTCGGTCGTGAAGATCGATCCGTCGATCCCGTTCGAGGTGGCCTGCCTCGTGGGCTGCGGTGTCACCACCGGCTACGGCTCGGCCGTGCGTAGCGGTGACGTCCGCCCCGGCGACGATGTCGTCATCGTCGGCGTCGGCGGCGTCGGCACCGGCGCGCTGCAGGGCGCCCTGGCCGCCGGGGCCCGCAACGTCTTCGCGGTGGATCCCGTTGAGTTCAAACGGGACAACGCGCTCAAGTTCGGCGCCACCCACGCCTACCCGGACATCTTCTCGGCGATGGCCGGGGTCGCCGAGGTCACCCAGGGCCGGATGGCGCACAAGACGATCGTCACCGTCGGTGAGCTCAAGGGCGAGGACATCGACCACTACATGAACATCACCGCCAAGGGCGGGACCGTGGTGGCCACCGCGGTCGCCAACATGGCCAGCAACGACGTGAAGCTGAACCTGTCGATGCTGACGCTGCTGCAGAAGCGCCTGCAGGGCACCATCTTCGGCGGCGGCAACCCGCATCACGACATCCCGCAGCTGCTGAGCATGTACAAGGCAGGCCGGTTGAACCTCGACGACATGGTCACCCGGCAGTACAAGCTCGAGCAGATCAACGACGGCTACGCCGACATGCTCGAAGGTCGCAACATCCGCGGCGTCATCCGCTACACCGATGCCGACCGCTGACCAACCGACAATTCGCGTCGAATGTCACGCCAGCGTGGCTCTCACCATCGAGAGTCACGCCAGCGTGGCATTCGGCGTATAACCACCACCCGCCAGGAGCGCCATGACCGAGACAACCACTGAGACACCCGTCGTCCGCGCCTCCCGATCGTCGTGGAAATGCGTGCAATCCGGTGACCGCGAGGGCTGGCTGGCCCTCATGGCCGATGACATCCTGGTCGAGGACCCGATCGGTGAGGCCGTCACCAATCCCGACGGCACCGGTGTGCGCGGCAAGGAAGCCCTCGGTGCGTTCTACGACGCCAACATCGGCCCCAACGAGCTGACCGTCACGTGCGAGGAGACGTTCCCGTCCAGTTCGCCGAACGAGATCGCCTACATCCTGGTGCTGCGCACCAAGTTTCCCAACGGGTTCACCGCCACCGTGCGTGGTGTCTTCACCTACAAGGTGAACGACGCGGGGCTGATCACCAACCTGCGCGGCTACTGGAACCTGGAAGCCATGGTCTTCGCGCAGGAAGAGAACTGACCGGCGCACCGCTCGCCGGCCGCGGCGCGATCGTGGTCGGCGGCACCCGCGGCATCGGCCTGGCAGTAGCCGAACTGCTGGCCGCCCAGGGTGCGCGAGTGGTGGTCAACGGTCGCGACCTGGAGGCTGCCACAGCTGCCGCCGAATCCATTTCCGGTGTGGCCCATGCCGGTTCACCGGCCGACCCGGCCGTCGCCGACGCGCTCGTCGATACCTGTGTGGCCGAGTTCGGCCGCGTCGACATCCTGGTCAACTGCGCCGGAACCGCCGAACCGGCCGGCTCCTCCATCTTGAATGTCACCAGTACCGAATTTCACGAGCTGCTCGACGCACACCTGGGCACGGTGTTCGAGACCTGCCGTGCGGTCGCGCCGAAGATGGTGGCCCAAGGGAGCGGCGCCATCGTCAACACCAGTTCCTTCGCCTTCCTCGGCGATTACGGCGGCAGCGGCTACCCGGCCGGCAAGGGCGCGGTCAACGGGTTGACGCTGGCCATCGCCGCCGAGCTCAAGGAGCACGGAGTGCGGGCCAACGTGGTGTGCCCGGGTGCCCGCACCCGGCTGTCGACCGGATCGGATTACGAGCGGCACATCACCGAACTCAACCGGCGCGGGCTGCTCGACGACGTCAGCCTGCAGGGCGCGCTGGACGCGGCACCGCCGGAGTACGTGGCCCCGACGTACGCCTACCTGGTCAGCGATGCCGCCCAGGATGTCACCGGCCGCATCTTCATCGCCGCAGGCGGGTTCATCGGCGAATTCGCCCGACCCTCAACGGGTTTCATCGGGTACCGCGACCACCACAGCACGCCGCCGTGGACACCGGCCGAGTTGCACGAACTGATCGGCAAGAGTTAACCGCAGAAGCCCCGGCCGGATCGACCACCGCGCGACGGCTGGCGCCCCGGCCGGGTAGCCGGGCGACGCGTGTGGACGGCAGGAAGGTTGAACGGGCGGTAGTAGGTGAGCACCACGCGGTCCTCGCCCCGCGGCGACGGAGTGCAGGAATGGAAGGTCCACCCGTGGGGACCACGCTCGGCAACCTCAGGATGATCGACGATCTCCCACCAGTTCTCGGCGAGCACGTCCAACTCGATCCACTCGAAGAGACCCGGTTGACGGTCCGACACGGCTGGGTCGTCACCGTCGGCTTCCCACTTGACGGCGTCGGTCACGAGGCATTCGCCCTTTCACGCAAGATTTACTAAGCCCTACTAGTCAACCTGGTGGGTGCTCACCCGCGCAACGAGATCGGCGTCTCATTCGGCGCTCACTATGCTCGTCACCATGGCATCCGTCTTCACCAAGATCATCAACGGAGAACTGCCCGGGCGATTCGTCTACGAAGACGATGAGATCGTTGCGTTCCTGACCATCGCGCCGATGACACAGGGCCACACCCTGGTGGTCCCCCGAGCCGAGATCGACAACTGGCAGGACGTCGAGCCCTCGGTGTTCGGCCGGGTGATGGAGGTCTCGCAGCTGATCGGCAAGGCCGTGTGCCAGGCCTTCGGTGCGCAACGTGCCGGCGTGATCATCGCCGGCCTCGAGGTGCCGCACCTGCATGTGCACGTGTTCCCGGCCTACAACCTGACGGACTTCGGCTTCGCCCACGTCGACAACAATCCGTCGGCCGAATCCCTCGACGCTGCACAGGCGAAGATCAAAGCCGCGCTGGCAGATCTGCAATCCTCGGCAAGCTGACGGTGAACCGGCAGCCCTGACCGGGCGCGGTGGTGACCTTGACCGTGCCGCCGTGGGCCAGCACCAGGGAGTGCACGATCGAAAGGCCCAGTCCGGTACCGCCGCTCGCGCGGGTGCGTGAGGTGTCTGCGCGGTAGAACCGTTCGAACACCCGTCGTGCGTCGTCCTGGCTCATGCCGGGGCCTTCGTCGCACACCTCGATGATGGCGTGGTCGTCGTCGGTACCGACGCGAACCGTGACCCCGGCGGTCTCGGGGGTGTGCTGCACCGCGTTGGCGACCAGGTTGCTCAGCACCTGACGCAACCGGGCTTCGTCGCCGAGCACCTCCGGGGTCCCGGGGCCGTCGAACACCTCCATACGAACCCGACGGTTCGGGGCGATCGACTGCGTGTCGTGCACGGCGTCGGTGGCCAGCGTCAGCAGGTCGACCCGATGCTGATCCAGCGGCCGCTGCGCATCCAAGCGGGCCAGCAGCAGAAGGTCCTCGACCAGCAGGCCCATCCGGCGGGACTCGCTTTCGATCCGGCCCATCAGCATCTCGACGTCGCGGGCGGCTCCCTGGCGGTACAGCTCGGCGAATCCGCGGATCGTGGTGAGCGGCGTGCGCAGCTCGTGGCTGGCGTCGGTGATGAACCGGCGCATCCGTTCCTCCGAGGTGCGTGCCTGCTCGGCGGAGGCATCCGAGGACGCCACCGCCCGCTGGATCTGCGCGAGCATGCCGTTGAGCGCGGAGGACAGCCGTCCCACCTCGGTGCGCGGATCCCGTTCGGGGACACGGCGGTCCAACTGGCCGGCCGCGATGGCCGCGGCGGTTTGTTCCACTTCGACGAGCGGACGCAGGCTACGGTGCACGACGGCGTAGCCGACGATGCCGAGTACCAGCAGCACGACTGTGCCGATGCCCACCTGCGACCAGATCAACGCGCGCACCGACGATTGGACGTCGGACAGGTCGATCGCAACCGTGGTGCGTTCACCGTTCGGGCCCTGCACCGTCATGGCCCGCCACTGCACATTGGATTCGCCGACCGATTCGACAGTCACGGGCACGGGACCCACGTCATTGTCGTCGGGCAGCGACGGTTCTGCCTCCCGATCGTTGATCGCGATCCAGGTCCGGCCGTCCTGATCGACGCCGCGGACGTAGAAGTTCGACGGCGGGCGTGCCGGATTCGGACCTTCCAGGGGCGTCGAAGGCAGCTGGCGCGGCTCCTGGGCCCAGCTGTCCGCGGCGTCGAGAAGCGTCTGGTCGATGCGGCTGATCTCGGTGTGCCGCATGATCGAGGTCACCGCGACACCGGAAGCGAGCAACCCGCACGCCACCAGAACCAGTGCGGCGGCCACCAAGCCCACTCGCAGCGGCACACCTCGCCGCTCTACCCGGTCAAACACCCCAAAAGTATGCCGCCGACAGGCTGACCGTCAGCGTGGCTCGCGCAAAACGTAGCCGACACCGCGCAGCGTGTGCAGCAGCCGCTTGTCGCCGGTGTCGATCTTCCGGCGCAGGTAGGACACATAGGACTCGACGACGTTGACGTCACCGCCGAAGTCGTAGCGCCACACGTGGTCGAGGATCTTGGGCTTCGACAACACGGTGCCTGCGTTGATGATGAAGTAGCGCAGCAGGGTGAACTCGGTCGGCGACAGCGAGACCGGCTCGCCCGCCTTCCACACCTCGTGCGTGTCCTCGTCGAGCTCGATGTCGGCGAAGCACAGCTTGGCGCTGCGCGGTTCCTCGACACCTCGACCGGACCGGCGCAGGATCACCCGCAGCCGGGCCACGACCTCCTCCAGGCTGAACGGCTTGGTCACGTAGTCGTCGCCACCCAGCGTGAGCCCGGCGATCTTGTCCTGCAGGCTGTCACGCGCGGTGAGGAACAATGCGGGCGCGTCGATGCCGTCGGCACGCAGCCGGCGAAGCAGCCCGAAGCCGTCCATGCCCGGCATCATCACGTCGAGGATCACCGCATCGGGCCGCACTTCCCGTGCCTTGTCCAGGGCGGCCGCGCCGTTGGACGCGGTGTGAACCTCGAAACCCTGGAACTTCAAGCTGACGGACAGCAGCTCGACGATGTTGGCCTCGTCGTCGACGACGAGGATTCGGGCTTCGGGGACGCTCTCAGGAACTGCAGGCATGGCCATTCCCTGATGTTGATGGTGCCTCTTGAACTCAACCTGCATGCACGCTGTGCACTTCCTGTGAGTTTAGCTGTGACGCGGGTAACTACACTGACGCCCATGAACCTCGGCAAGACGCTGGTCCAGGTTGCTACCGCGCCCGTACGAATCGGGCTGGCCGTGGCCGACGCCGGACTCGGCATCGCCAACGAGACGCTCAACGCGGTGCAGCGTGGCATCTCGGACTCCAGCCCGCTCAACGGCAGGTCATCGATGGCCTCGCTGTTCGGCATCGACGATGCCGTGGAGCGCGCGAACCGGTTGGCACGCCTTCTCGACGACGACGCGCCGCTCGGTCGGGCACTGGCCCCCGACGGCCCGATCAACCGTTTGCTGCGCCCGGGCGGTCTGGTCGACCAGCTGACCGCCGAGGGCGGCATGCTGGATCGGCTGACGGCTGACAACGGGGCTGTGGCCCGAGCGGTGGCGCCCGGCGGGCTGGTGGATCAGGTCACCATGGAGGGCGGCCTGCTGGACCGGCTGACCACCGAGGACGGCGCGCTGTCCCGGGTGATCGCACCGGGTGGGCTGGCCGATCAGCTGCTGGCCAACGACGGGCTGTTCGAGCGGGTGCTGCGCGAGGACGGGGTGGCCGATCGCCTGCTCGCCGAGGGCGGCCTGCTCGACACCCTGACCGATCCCGACGGCCCGCTGCTCAAGCTCGCCGATGTCGCCGACACCCTGAATCGCCTGGCCCCCGGGCTGGAGGCCCTGGCCCCCACCATCGACGCGCTGCATGACGCGGTCATCACGCTGAGCCAGGTGGTCAACCCACTCAGCAACATCGCCGACCGCATCCCGCTGCCGCGCCGGTCTTCCCGGCGGAGCTCCCCGCGGCCGGTCACCTCGCAACGAATTATCGACGCCGACGACTGACCCGCTAAGCTAGGGCGCGTTCCACCCGCCTCCGTAGCTCAGTGGTAGAGCAACGCTCTTGTAAAGCGTAGGCCGTCAGTTCAATCCTGACCGGGGGCTCCACGGCGGATGGTTGTCGGTAGCAAGCCGTAGCTTCTGCGCATGAGGCAGTGCCGGGCTTGCGATTCACCGCTTTCGAAACGTAGCCAGAAGGTCTACTGCGGTAACGCGTGCCAGGCGGCAGCCCGCCGCGAGGCCATGACAGAGCTCTGGCTCGTGTCCGGCGAAGCCCGAGTCCGCGGCGAGCAAGGCAACTACATCCGGCTTTATCTCACCGAAGCTCAATCCGGCTGCTGCGCGATCTGCGGCGGAACCAGCACCTGGCAAGGGCTGTCCCTGACCTTGATCATGGACCACATCGACGGGAACCCGACGAACAACCGACGGGAAAACCTGCGTCTGGTCTGCCCGAACTGCGACTCGCAGCTGCCGACGTACAAGAGCCGCAACCGTGGCAATGGCCGCCATTTCCGCCGCCAGCGCTACGCCAACGGGCAGTCGTTCTAGCACTCACGACTCGTCGGCGATGTTCTCGTGACTCTCGTGCAGTCCCGGGCCCTCGGGATCCTCACCCCGACGGTCGAACTCGTCCTGCAGCTCCTCTTGCCCTTCGGTCACTTCGCGGGCATCTTTCGGTATCGGCCGCCCATCGTCACGTTGATCCATAACCCGTTGTGTCACCCGCATCGGCCGCGGCTAAACGCCTAGACCCGGGTTGTCAGCTTTCGCAGAGTTTGATATTCGGCGTCGCGATAGGGCCGCCCGTCCGGTTGCAACAGGTCGCTGAACCACACATTCGGAACCTTGGTGTAGGGCTTGTCCCACGAATCCCACGGGAAATAGGTCTGGGTCTTGCCGGCCACCAACCCCCAGCTATAGGCAGCGACGTTGTGCCGCTTGGCAACTGGCAGCACACCTTCGACCGTGCTGCCCTGGTCCCGGGCAAGGTACTCGGTGCACAGGATCGGCCGGCCCAGCGGAGCGAGTTCGGCGATGCGGGCCTCGAATTCGTCGGGGCCCGCGTAGGAGTGGAATGAGATGACGTCGGAGTTGTCGAGCTGGAAGCTGTCCATCGCACTTCGGCTGCCGCGATCCCAGCTGCCCTGCCACACACCGCTGGTCAACGGCTGCACGGGATTGACCGACCGCGCCCAGCCGAACACCTGCGGCAGCAGGCCACCGACGGCGTCGATCTTGTCCTTGCGTTCGACCTTGCGGTACTGCTTGGCGGGGTTGTCGGGCTCGTTCCACAGGTCCCAGCCCAGGACCCGGTTGTCATTGCGGAACTGGCTCATCACCCCGACGACGTAGTCACGCAGCACGGGGCGGTAGCGGGGGTCGTCGATGCGCTGCGCTCCCGGGCTCTGTACCCAGCCCGAGTTGTGCACGCCCGGTGTCGGGGCCCGTTGCGCCCCCACCTGAGGGTGCGGATCCCAGCACGAGTCGAAGAAGACGAACAGCGGCTTGATGCCCTGGCGCGCCGCGATCCCGACGAATTGGGCCAGCCTGCTTTGGAATCCGGCACGGTCCTGGGCCCACAGCAGATCGTGCAGGAAGACCCGGACGGTGTTGAACCCGAGCAGCCGGCACGCTCCCAGCTCGCTGTCGATGCGTCGCGCGTCATAGGTACCAGGCGAGAACATCTCGATCTGGTTGATCGCGTTCGACGTGATGAAGTTCGTGCCGACCAGCCAGCCCTGCGCCTGATACCACGCATTCGCGCGCTCGACCGGCCACTGGCCGGGCGCTGCGGTCGCCCGCGGGATCACGGGAAGAGGTGCGAGTACCTGAGGTAGAGCCGCTGCTGCTGCCAGTACCAGCGGGATCTTGAGGGCCGTTCGACGGTGCACTCAGTGAACATAGTGGCGCCCAGCAAATACCTCGGGTTCACGGATCACATTGCAACCATTGAGGTTTCATATCGTTATCAACTCGGCATCCTCAGAGCCGGCCCACAGTGAAATCGGCGGCCTGGCCAGGCATGCCGTTGAGCACGTACGCCGTGTGCGCGAAGTTGGGAACCCCGGCGGGTGTTCCGTCACAGATGGTGTCGCCGGGTTCGCACAGCTCGATGGTCTTGTCCTTGTATCGCGGGCCGATCACCATCTGCGGTGCGCCGATATCGCGCATGAACTCGTCGGACGGTGTCCCCAGTAGCACGACCGATGCCACGTGGTCGGCGACCTCGGGTGCCATGGGCTCGGGGATGTACTGCGCGTACTCAGCCGGGATGCCCGTGGGCACGGTGGCGGCGGTCGTGTAGCCGGCCACCACGGCGCCCTGGGAGTAGCCGCCAAGCACGACCTTCGTCTTGGGGCAGTCCCTGGCCGTCGCCTTGACGTGGTCGGACGCGTCACGGATGCCGTCGACGACTGTCCTGGCGAACTCGATCCGGTCACCGAAGTTTCCGCTGGCCTGGTAATTCACCGGGTACACCTCGACCGACCGCTCCCCGACCCGCGCACGCAGCGCGTCGACGAAGGACTGTCCCGGTCCGCCGACCCCCGGTGGCTCATAGGTGCCGCGGGCGAACACCACCTCGACGTCCGGGCACGGCTGCGCGGACGCGGCGGGCGCAGATGCAATCGGAATGGCGCAGGCGGCGATGAGCACCGCACCCTGGGTGAGCTTGACGACGTTCATATGGACTCCACGTCTGACGGACCGTGTTTGAACGTTTTCAGTTCCCCATGCTGACACATCCCAAACCCGGATGACAGCGTCTGCAAAGATCGCCCGGACCTATCCCAGCGGTACGTCGAGGTAGGGCCGCGGGTCGGCCGCACCCGGCCCGTCGAAATGCCACCACTCCCCCGAGTACACGGTCAGCCCGCCGGCTTTCATGGCCTCGCGCAACCGGGCCCGGTTGGCCTGGGCGGCCGGGCTGACCCCGTCGGTGGCGTAGGCCAGGCTGCGCGGGGTGAAGTCGTCGAACCCGGTGCCCATGTCCGCCCCGGCGATCGTCACGTCCACCGAGCGGCCCGCCTCGTGGCTACGCGCGTACGCGGACGGCCGGGCCACCCAGTTCGGGTTCGACACCACCTCGAACATCTTGACCTGTACCTCGTGCGGCCGATAGCAGTCCCAGAACACCAGCGCCTGCGGGCGCAGCGCGGCTGCCGCGGCCGCCAGCCCGGGGGCCATCGACTCGTGCACCAGACACGGTGCCCCCGGCGGGTAGAGCTGCCGGCCGACGAAGTTGTCGCTGGTCGCGTACCTCAGGTCGATCAGCGCGTCAGGGACGACCGAGCGCACGTCGACCAGCCCGGCCTCGGCCGCCGGCCGGGCGGACGCCGCGGGCACCGGAGCACAGACCATGACGGACAACACCAGCAGGCCGGCAAGAGTGCGTGTCACCGCGTCACCATGACATTCTCGCGCTTTTGCAGGGACCGTTCTGCCGCGCGCCGGTTCGTGAACCGCGCACCGATGCCGATGCACGGCTTCTCGATCCAGCGGTAGGTGACAAAACTGAATGCGGCGGTGCCTGCCACCACAAGGGTGTATCGCAGGATCTCGAGTGGGATCGAAAATTGGCCGGGCGTGATCGCGATATCGACTGCCGACCGGGCCAGGGGATGCAGGAGATACATCGAGTAAGCCCATGTCCCAAGCGCGACGAGCGGCCGGGAGCGAAGAATTCTGCTGACCCAGCGCGGACCGACGACAAGGCCCGGCATCAGAAGCACCACCGCGTAAGAGAACGGCACGTCCACAATTCCTGGGACGTCGACCAGAGCCTTCACCAAGATCGCGCCGACGAGGATGACCAGGAACACGCCGGGTCTCGCAAACTGGGTGACCAGGCGATACGACGTCGCCTTGAACATCAGCAGGGCAAGAATGCAGCCCAGGATCAGCGGGATGAATACAACCGAATAGTTCGAGGGCCAGACAACCCACGCTGCTGTCATCACCGCCGCGAGGCCGACGGCGAACCAGAGCCGAGCACGTTCGAAAACCGGAGCGATGAGAGCGAAGGCGACGAGCGGCCACGCCAGATAGAACTTCTCCTGTACCGCAAGGGTCCAGGTGTGGCCGAATGTCGCCCCGGACGCAAACTCGTTTTGGAAGGTCAGAAAGTACACAAACCGCTGCCACCAATTGCCGGGGTTCTCCGCCAATCCGGCCACTACGAGCCCGCTGAACAAGAAGAGGGCGAAGAAGTAGACGGGGAGCAGGCGGAAGGCGCGGCGGACGTAGAAGCTCTCCCAGTCGATGCGCGCACGCTCACTGTGTTCCCGAAGGAGCAGGAGAGTTATGAGAAAGCCGCTGTTGACGAAGAAGATCGGCACACCCGTACCCGGCACGTTGCCCCACATGGGATCGCGCATATGGCCGGCAATGACGAAGAGGATCGCCACCGCCCGCAGGCCGTCGATCTCCCTGATGCGGCCTTCGGCGCGGAACTGATCGAATGTCAGGCGCGGGCCGTGAAGTGCGGTTTGTACCAATCGGAGTGTCGCTGGGCGTCGTTCAGATGTCGTCGCCGATTCCATAAATCCCCTCAGTCGACGCTCAAGTCTAGAGGGGCGGGCATCAGGCCGACTGGTCGCACGACAACCAGCCCGGGGTGGAGCGGCAGCGAGCTACCGACCGACTACCCCCATCTTCATGCGGAAATGCCGCTCTCATCTTCAGACATATCGACTTCCGATGTACGATAATCGCACTCTTGAGGTGGCATCGGCAGCCCTGGTGGCCACCTACTTACGCGCAACACCAAACGGACGGATTGGAGCGATCCCATGGCGTCAGCCGTACCGGAGACCGTCGCAACCCGCTACGCCGGCAGACGGGTCGAGCGGGTCGAGGACACCCGCCTGCTCACCGGACGCGGCACATACGTCGACGACATCACGCGGCCCGGCATGTTGCACGCCTGCTTCGTCCGCAGCCCCTACGCACGCGCGACGTTCACCACTGTCGATGCCGCCGCAGCCCGGGCGCTGCCCGGAGTGCACGCGGTGCTCACGGCCGCCGACCTCAACCCCGAGGTCAAGGAGGCCTGGCATGCCGTCGCGGGCAAGGACGTCCCCGACACCCCTCGGCCACCACTGGCCGAGGGCGAGGTGAAGTTCGTCGGCGATCCGGTGGCCCTGGTCATCGCCGAGAACCGCTACATCGCCGAAGACGCGGCCGACCTGGTCGACGTCGACTACGAGCCGCTGCCCGCGATCGCCGACTTCCGCCAGGCGCTGACCTCCGAGATATCCGTCCACGAGGCCTTCGCCGACAACAATGCCGGGGGTATGGCCGGCATGCCGCCCGACGAAGAGGTCTTCGGCTCTGCCGCGCATGTGGTGAAGGAACACATCTACCAGCAGATGCATGTCCCGGTGCCGATCGAGACGCGCGGCATGGTCACCGAGTGGTCTGCCACCTCCGGGGAGCTGACCATCTGGGCCTCCACCCAGACCCCCCACGAGCTACGGGCATTCGCGGCCCGCCTGCTCGGCATCCCGGCCCAGCATGTGCGGGTCATCATGCGCGACACCGGCGGTGGGTTCGGCCAGAAGGTCGTCCCGATGCGCGAGGACATGTGCATCATGCTGGCCGCCCGCAAAGTGGCGACCTCGCTGAAGTGGATCGAGGACCGCCGCGAGAACCTGATGTCGGCGGGGCAGTCCCGCCACGTCGACGGCGACGTGCGCATGGCGTTCGACGACGACGGCGCCATCCTGGCCGCCGACATCGACTTCATCCAGGACGTGGGCTCGTACCCGACCCCGTATCCGGTGCTGACCACCGCGGCCATCGGGATGTTCTTCCCCGGTCCGTACCGGGTGCCCAAGGCAAGCTTCAACTACAAGACGGTGTTCTCCAACACCGCGGGCCTGCATGCCTATCGCGGGCCGTGGCAGTACGAAACCCTCACCCGCGAAATACTTCTCGACATCGCCGCTCGCAAGATGGGCATGGATCCCGTCGAACTGCGGCGCAAGAATCTGCTCCGCCGCGACGAGATGCCGTACTTCAACCCCAACGGCATGCCGTATGACCACGTCGCCCCCATCGAGACGTTCGAGCAGGCGGTCAAGATCCTCGACCACGAGGGCTTCCGCAAGGAGCAGGCCGAGGCGCTGGCCCAGGGCCGCTACCTCGGACTCGGCTTCTCCGCCTACATCGAGCCGACCGGCGCGGCCACCGGCCACCTGGCCAGCGAGGGCTGCACGATCCGGATGGAGCCGACCGGCAAGATCAACGTGTACGTCAACGGCGGCTCCACCGGAAACAGCCTGGAAACCACCGTCATTCAGCTCACCGCCGACGCTCTGGGCGCCGACATCAACGATGTCGCCACCATCCAGGGCGATACCGCGGTGACGCCGTACGGTGCGGGCACCCAGGGCAGCCGCAGCGCGCCGATGACGGCGGGTGCGGTCAACGAGGCCGGCACCATCCTGCGCAACCAGCTTGTCGCGATGGCCGCGGCCCGGCTCGGGGTCGAGGAGTCCGAGATCGAGCTCGGCGGGTCCAAAGCCGTCGTACGCAGCGATCCCGAAAAGAGCGTCAGCTTCGCCGATCTGGCGTTCCGCGCCCACTACGAGCCGCAGATGCTGCCGCCCGGCACGTCGGCATCGCTGGAGGCCACCGCCCGCTACACCGCACCGCCGACCGCCCCGATCCACTGGGCCAACGCCACCCATGCCTGCACCTGTGAGATCGACATCGTCACCGGTCACGTCACCCTCACCCGCTACATCGTCAGCGAGGACGTCGGCCCGATGATCAACCCCAACGTGGTCGAGGGCCAGATCGCCGGCGGCACCGTCCAGGGCATCGGCGGCGCCCTGTTGGAGAAACTCTCCTATGACGACGCCGGGAACCCGTTGTCCTCAACGTTTGTCGACTATCTGCTGCCCACCGCGACCGAGGTCCCGACGATCGAGTACGGCCACGTCGAGATCCCCGGCCCCGGCGTCGGCGGCTACAAGGGTGCGGGCGAGGGCGGCGCGATCGGCTCGACGCCCGCGGTCATCAACGCCGTCAACGACGCGTTGGCCCCGCTCGGCGTCACCCTGACCACGTTGCCCGCCACCCCGGCAGCCATCGTCGAAGCCATCGAACAGGCGCAGGCATCCCGCTCGCAGGAACAAGAAGGAAGGGACCACTAATCGTGGAGCTCAACAACGAATTCCGGGTCGCGGTACCTGCGGCGAAAACCTGGGAGGTGCTCACCGACGTCGAACGCGTCGCGCCCTGCCTGCCCGGGGCCACCCTGCTGAGCGTCGACGGCGACGACTTCACCGGTGCGGTCAAGGTGAAGGTCGGCCCGATCACGGTGTCCTACAAGGGCGATGCGACGTTCCAGGAAAAGGACTCGGCCGCGCAGCGGGTCGTCCTCAAGGCCAGCGGCAAGGAGACCCGCGGCAACGGCACCGCCTCGGCCATCGTGACCGCCCAGCTCAAGGACGAGGGTGCCGACTCCACGCTCGTCGTGGTCACCACGGATCTGGCCATCTCGGGTAAGGCGGCCCAGTTCGGCCGCGGTGTGCTCGCCGATGTGGCAGGCAGTCTGATCGACCAGTTCGCCAAGAGCCTGGAAGCCGAACTCCTCGGCGGGACGGCACCGGTGACCGAAACCGGCTCCACCGCGGGGTCATCCGAGCAGGCGCCGCAGGAGGCCGCCCCGATCAATGCGCTTGCGCTGGCCAAGGTGATGGCAGTCCCGATGGCCAAGCGCTTCGCCCCCGCCATCGGCGCGGTCGCCACCGCAGGCGTGCTCGGCTTCCTGTTCGGCCGGGCCGGCCGCAACAAGCGCAAGAGCAGCGGGCTCACCGCCGAGGATCTGCACGCCGCGCTGCTGCGGTTGGTGTCATGAAGCCCGCACCGTTCGCGTATCACCGACCCGGCACGGTCGCCGAGGCGGTGTCCATGCTCGGCGAGTACGGCGAGGACGCCAAGATCCTGGCAGGCGGACAGAGCCTGGTGCCGATGCTGGCCATGCGCCTGACGCATTTCGAGAATCTGATCGACATCTCGCGGCTGCCCGAGTTGAACGACATCACACTGCAGGGCAACGAGGTTCGGATCGGCGCGGCCACCCCGCACGCCATGGTCGGCCTGGACGACGAGGTCGCCGATTCGGTACCGCTGCTCACCCTGGCCACGCCACACATCGGCCACTTCCAGATCCGCAGCCGCGGGACCCTGGGCGGCGCGATCGCGCACGCCGATCCGGCAGCCGAATATGCCGCGGTGGCGCTGGCACTCGACGCCACGGTCGAGGCCACCTCGTCCCGCGGCACCCGCCAGATCCCCGCCGCCGAGTTCTTCACCGGCCTGTGGGAAACCTCATTGGCTCCCGACGAGATCCTGACTGCCGTGCGTTTCCCGGTGGCATCCGGCCGCAGTGGCTTCGGGATCGCCGAATTCGCCCGACGCCATGGCGATTTCGCCATCGCCGGCGCCGTGGTCGGGTTCGACCTCGACGAGGACGACCGGATCACCCGTTGCGGTATCGGCCTGCTCGGACTCGGCTCCACACCGCTGCGGGCCACCCCGGCCGAGAGAGCCGTTCTCGGCACCCCGATCGGCGGTATCACCGCTGACGAGATCGGCCGGCTGGCGATGTCCGAGCTCACCGACATTCCTTCCGATCTGCAGGGCTCGGCGTCGTACCGGGCCCGGGTCGGGGCCGCCATGGTGTCCAGAGCCTGGGTCCAGGCAACCACGCACGCCGAGGAGGCCCTCAATGCATGAACTACCGGTTGCAGTTTCGGTCAACGGCCGTGACTACCAGGGGGTGGTGGAGCCGCGGGTGACTCTCGCCGATTTCCTGCGGGACAACTGTGGTCTCACCGGCACCCACCTCGGCTGCGAGCACGGTGCCTGCGGCGCCTGCACGGTCCTGCTGGACGGTCAGGCGGTCCGGTCGTGCCTGGTGTTCGCAGTTCAGGTCGACGGTCAGGAAGTGACCACCGTCGAGGGCATCGCCGGCCCGGACGGTCAGCTGTCCCCGGTGCAGGCCGCCCTCAAGGAGTGCCACGGTCTCCAATGCGGCTTCTGCACGCCGGGATTCGTCACCTCGATCACCGCGCTTCTGCGGGACAACCCGGACCCCACCGATGAGGAGATCCGCGAGGGGCTCTCGGGCAACTTCTGTCGGTGCACCGGCTACCAGGGCATCGTCAACGCTGTGCACCGGGTTTGTGACCACACAGAGGAGAGCACCGAGCTCAAGCCCCTAGGTCAGCAATAACTTTCGCGATGCGTCGGGCCCGGGTCTCGGCGGCCTTGGCCCCTTCCACCGACGTGACGTGCGCCTTCTGTTTGCTGTAGGACAGGCGCTCCCACTGCGCGGCAGCGCCCGCCGACCCGTCGATTGCGGCCCGCAGATCGTCGGGCACTGTGACGGTGCGCGGCTCGGTGTCGACGGTCAGTTCCACGTCGATGGCATTGCCACCGCCGATACCCGACTCCCTGCGGCGCTCGGCGCTGAACGGGATCAGGAACTTGCCGCCCATCGGCGCGATCGTCGAGCGGTACCGGTAGCCGTTCACATCGATCACCACGGCCGGGCGCTTACCCGCCCCCAGTGCCGCCACCACGTCGGCGGGAACTTCGATGCCGGTGTTGTTGCCATCCTGGAATCTGTTGACTGAACTAAGATACGAATCATTGCAGGTCAGATAGGGCTTTGGTACGTTCCCGAGTCATGGGCGATCCGGATGGGGTGCGGAATCTTGCAGTGCTGGTGGTGCCCGATGTTGGCCGGCTTGAGGCGACCGGTGACCGCTGGGTGCCGTTTCGCATGCTTGACGCAAACGGGATTTCCATTGAACCAGTCGCGGCGTTTTTCGCCGAGTTGCAGGCCGCAGATCGGCGGCCTGGCACGATCCGCTCGTATGGTCACGATCTGTTGCGGTGGTGGAGGTTTCTAGCTGCGGTCGGGGTGGACTGGGACCGCGCGACATCGATCGAGGGCCGTGACTTCGCACGTTGGATGATGCTGGCCGACAAGCCCGTTCGTGTTCATTGGCGGCACCGTGACGGAAATAAGGCAGCTGCTCCCGCACCGTCCAGGCGTGACGGTGGAGTGAATGCTGTGACTGGCAAGCCGGAACCGTCGAGTCGTTACGCTTCGTCGACGAGAGTGCACGCTGAGGCGGTATTGCGCTCGTTCTACGACTTTCAGATCGAGTTGGGGCGGGGTCCGCTGGTCAATCCGTTCCCATTGGATCGTTCACGTCGGCCGGGACGGCGCAATGCTCACCGGAACCCGCTGGATGCGGTGTCTGGCGATCGGGCAGGTCGGTACCGTCCGCGACGACAGCGTCGGATACCGAAGAGCATTCCCGATGACCAGTTCAACCGATTGTTCGCAGATCTGCGCACGCATAGGGATCGTGCCCTGCTGGCGTTTTGGGTATCGACGGGCGCCCGTGCCGACGAACTGTTGTCGACCACACAATTCGATGTGGATCCGGGGCAACAACTGATCCGTGTGACGCGTAAGGGATCTCGGGCGGTGCAATGGCTTCCCGCGTCACAGGATGCGTTCGTGTGGCTGCGCCTGTATCAGGAACAGGTGTGGAAGCGGGGCGCACCTCGCGGCAAGTCGCATCCGTTGTGGCTGACCTTGCGCCGGCCGTGGCGGCCCGTGTCGTATCCGGCGGCCCGGGCGATGTTCTCTCGTACGCAGGATGCGCTGGGGTCGAATTGGACCATTCACGATCTGCGGCATACGGCCGCGACCCGGATGAGCAATGACCCTGAAATGTCGATCACGGACGTGCAGTGGGTACTGGGCCACGCTCACCTGACGACCACGCAGATCTACACCACACCCACAGAGGAGGACGTGGTCGCGCGAACGCTGGCCCATCAGCGCCGCGTCGCCGCACAACCCAGTGACGTGGCGCCTCCGGCGGCGGGGTATCACCAACAGTCGCTCGACGTGCTCTTCAGCCGCGGAGCGACCCGATGAAAACTCCGTCGCGTCCCGACGTGGTGACTGCCGCTGTGCCGCCAGGCGTGAAACCAACGGGTTGGCAGGTTTCGGGGCGCGGTGAGTATGCCCAAGACATGCTGCGGCGCTTTCCGGCCCGTATCGCTGCACCCTGCCCCGATCTCGGCGCAGCATCCATCGATGAGGTGTTGATGCGAATCAGCGTGGCCGGCCGGGCCGCAATGCCGTTGACTCCCAAACAAGTCCGTGGTGCCACAGGCCTGTTGCGCTGGCTCGCGTCCCTATCAGGTGACACCTGGCAGCAACGATGGATAACAAGCGGAGCCGAGGAACGCGAGGCGGACTGGATCACTGAGCCTGCATTGTGGCTCGGTGCTCACACCAGACGCGTCGGCGCGTCAGCACTTAAGGCCGGCTTTCTGGTCTTGGTCGCAGCAGAAGTCTTGTCTCCCAGCTTGATGTTCTTTTCGTCACGCAAACGCGACCCTGACTTGACCGACATCATGACTGCTCGCCGCGATCCGGGCGGTTTCGCTGCCATTGAGGCGGCTACGGATTCCGATCTGTGGGGCTCGCAGCCGGGCAGACTGGCTCGATGGCAGATCGCTGCCATCCTCGCCGCCAAAGGCGGCGGGATCACCGACATCACGGTTGGCGACTGTGTACAGCTGCGCCAGGTCGAAATTAGCTTGTGCCTCACTGGATCACGCCGATACCTGTTCTATGCGATTCTGCGATCGGCCGGGGTGTTCACCGGCGGCGCACCCGCCACTCTGCGCAGAATCACCTCCTATGGAGGACAACTCACACCCGAACAGCTCATCGATCGCTATCACGTGGAGAACGGCAGAATCCGCGACCTGTTGGTGGACTACCTAACCGA
This sequence comes from Mycobacterium sp. 48b, assembly GCF_048282725.1. Taxonomy (NCBI): domain Bacteria; kingdom Bacillati; phylum Actinomycetota; class Actinomycetes; order Mycobacteriales; family Mycobacteriaceae; genus Mycobacterium; species Mycobacterium sp. 48b. The sequence continues at coordinate 1,467,906 of NZ_JBLVUL010000001.1, read as the reverse complement.
ACGCCAACCCGCGCTGGACTACACCAGTTTGGAGGGGTTGGCCCGCTATCTCGGTTCGAATTTCTGGCGTGACCTCGAAATTCACCATCCCGGGATCGAGTCGTTGAAATTGAGTCCTGAAGTCGCCTCGGCATGGAAAGAACGGCTGCGCACCAAAACAACTCGCCGACAGCTACCCGACGGAACCGTCACCGAGACGGTCGCACCGCGCGGCAACTACATCCCGATCCTGCACCAGGTGCGTGCCTTCTACCTTGACCTTGCTCAGTGGGCCACCGAAGACCCCGCTCGCTGGGCACCGTGGGCCGTCCCGAGTCCCATCAGCGCCACCGAGGTGCTATTGAAGAAGACCTTCGCCCGGCGCAAGGCTCGTATCGACCAGCGCACGCGGGATCTACGTCCATTCCTGCCGACGATCGTTGATGCCGCCGCACAACGGGCCCAAGACGCTCGAGTACGGCTTGAGGCAGCGTTGGCCACCGACGACGACACATTCACCGTGTGTGGTGAGACGTTCACAAGAGCGGTTCTATCGAGTCGCCGCGGCACACGCCGGCAGCGCACCGCCGCCGTCGACGCCTCGGGCCGCAAACGGCATCTGCTCAGGGAGGAGAACCGCGCGTTCTGGGGCTGGGCGGCTGTGGAGTTTCTGCGCCACACAGGAGTTCGAATCGAAGAGATGCTCGAAACAAGCCACCACAGCATCACCCAGTATCAGCTACCCAAGACGGGTGAGATCATCCCGCTGTTGCATATCGCCCCATCGAAAACCGACCAGGAACGTCTCCTGGTCGTGAGTCCCGAATTGGCCGATGTACTGGCCACGATCATTACCCGGGTCCGGGGCGACTCTGAGTCGATACCGCTGGTGCCGTTCTACGACGAACACGAGCGAGTATGGGAACCACCTTCTCCCTTGCTCTTTCAATGGAACGATGTTGGCCACCGCTCCGCCTTGTCTACCGCGACGATCCGGACAGCCATCAAAGAAGCGTTCGAGGCCACCGACGTCAAAGACGCCGACGGGCAACCCCTCTATTTCCGGCCCCACGACTTCCGGCGAATCTTTACCACCGACGCGATCCTGAACGGGATGCCACCACATATCGCCCAACTTCTACTGGGGCACAAGGACATCAACACCACCATGGGATACAAGACCATCTATCCCCAGGAAGCAATCAACGGCCACCGCGCGTTCATCGCACGGCGCCGAGCGCTGCGCCCCGGCGAGGAATACCGCACCCCGACCGACGCCGAATGGGACGAATTCCTCGGGCATTTCGAACGTCGCAAGCTCGCCCTTGGGGACTGCGGCCGCGCCTACGGGACCAGTTGTCAACACGAGCACAGCTGCATCCGCTGCCCAGTGCTTCGGGTCGATCCGGCGCAGCGGTCCCGCCTGGAGACCATCCGCGACAATCTCAGCGACCGGGTCGCTGAAGCCGAGGAAGCAGGATGGCTCGGAGAAGCCGATGGGCTACGCACGAGCCTGGCTGCCGCCGAAGAGAAACTCGCCGAGCTCGACCACCGCGCACGCCAGCAAGCGACCGTATTCCTCGCGACACCGTCATTGCCGGAGATGACCGCCCGAACCGCAGCAGATCTGCGTTCGGAGGAGTTCGCACTGGGACGCTCCCGAGAGTTCACCCTTCGCCCCTGACGAGCTGACGAGCGGCATCTGGCGCTTACCTGTGAAGCATCTCAAGGCCGTGTCTGGCCCGAACCGACTGCCGGTGGTGGATATCAGTGGCAGAATGAGCCGTGTTTTTGCACGATATCCATTGGTAGTCGAAGTGAGGCAAGCCAACAAAATGAGCCACGACGACAATGTTCGGAAGCTGGCAGCAAAGTTCAGGGCTGACCACAGATATGCCAACTTCGGGCCGATCTTGCAGTCCATTGAGATTCACGGCTTTCGGGGCGTTGCCGATCTTACTATCGAATTTCAATCACCTATTACCGCGTTGTCAGGATTGAATGGAACAGGAAAGAGCACTATTGCCCGGCTTGCAAGTTGCGCATACCGAAAAGCGGTCACTGCGGCACTTGCAAGATTTTACGTGAAGGATTTCTTCCCTGTATCGGCGGCCGACCCATCACCATTCAGCGACGATGCAAGGGTATTTTATTCATATTGCGTAGAGCGCGGGGCGGAGCCGCAAAAAGTAACGGTTAGCAGGAAGGCTAGAGAATGGTCTGGCTACAAACGACAGCCTGAAAGAGCGTGTTACTACATCGGCTTTACCCAGTTCATACCTAAGGTCGAACGCCGTGACTTGTCTATATACGGTGGCCACCGTATCCAATTGGGCGCGTCACGTGAACTACCAAACGATGCGGCCAATAACGTAGCCACGATACTCGGATTACCATACGATGAGCTGGGCTTCACCGAGGTTACCCATTCCAACCGAACCGCAGAGTTGGCGATGGCAACTCGAAACGGGAAACGGTACTCAGAGAATCATATGGGCTTCGGCGAAGGGCGTGTCGTCTATATGGTCAACACAATGGAAGGCGCTCCGACGCAGAGCCTGTTTGTTCTTGAAGAGCCTGAGACCTCGCTCCATGGCGAGGCTCAACGCCGCCTCGCCAGATACCTAGTTGACGTGGCGGGCCGTCGCGGTCACCAGATCATACTAACGACTCACAGTTCTGCGATTCTGATGGAACTTGGGCGCGATTCAGTCGTATACCTGAAACGACAACCGGATGGTCTCATTGACGCAGCGACCGGGCTGAGCACCTATCAGATAGACGCATATTTGCATGGTGATGCACGGGACAATGAAAGAGCGATCGTTTGCGTAGAGGATGAATTTTCCCGTCGCCTCACAATTGAGATAATCCGTAGTTGCGCTAGCGACTTTCTCTCAGGGGTCCAGGTTCTGGGCGTTGGAGATGCGCAAAACATACCATCGGCCGTTTCACTTTTGCGAAAAGCGGGCATTAGAGCAGTCGGACTGTATGACGGCGATATCAAAATAGGCGATTTGAAGGATCTCAAACCCTTCGTGGCAAGCCTACCAGGTGGTGTCGCGCCCGAGATATTGGTTTTTGGCTGCGCCGAGGTGGAAGAGCATTTCAAAGTCAATCACCGCATCAGTATCGCAGAGGTGATCAGCAGCGTTGACGACCATCACGACTATATCCGCGCAGTGGCTAAGAAATTAATGCTCGACGAGACCTACATTGCCACGGAGGTATGCCGCGTCTACGCTTCCACCCGCGATGCGACCGAATTTACTTCGACCGGAGAATTCCTTCGAGAAACATTGAGTGACCGCCGGTAACGGGTTCGACACCGAGTAACGCTACGACTACGCTAGATCGCTTTTCGCGATCGCCCAAATCGAAATTTCAGCATTGGCCATGCGTGGGGCCAATGTTAGTTCAGAAAAAACATCACTGTCGAGAACTTCATCGCGCCTCCCGTCGCCAACGTAGTCGGTAAGAGTGGAGGTATGAAGATCGGATTCATCGGCCTGGGCAACATGGGCGCGGCCATGGCCGCCAACCTGCTCACGGCAGGACACGAAGTCACCGCCTACAACCGCTCCCCCGACAAGGTGACCGCGCTGGCCGCCCAGGGGGCGCGACCGGCAGCGTCGGTCGCCGAGGCCTGCCGGGGCGACGTCGTCGTCACGATGCTGGCCAACGACGACGCGGTCGAGGCGGTGACTTTCGGAGATCACGGCGTGGTGGCCTCCCTGCCCGACGGTGCCGTTCACGTCTCGTCGTCGACCATCAGTGTCGCCCTGGCCCAGCGGCTGGCCAAGGCCCATGGCGAGGCCGGCCAGGGTTTTGTCGCCGCCCCGGTGTTCGGCAGGCCCGAGGCCGCCGCGGCAGCCAAGTTGTTCGTCGTGGCCGCCGGCGCCCCGGCCACCGTGGCAGCGGTGACGCCGGTGTTCGATGCGATCGGGCAGCGCACATTCGTCCTCGCCGAAGACCCTCAAGCCGCGAACCTGGTGAAGATCAGCGGCAACTTCCTGATCGCCTCGGTGATCGAATCCCTGGGCGAGGCAATGGCACTGGTGAGCAAGGCCGGAGTTGACAAACAGCAGTACCTGGAACTGCTGACGTCGACGTTGTTCGACGCTCCGGTGTATCGCACCTACGGCGGTCTGCTGGCGCGCGAGGAGTTCACCCCGGCCGGGTTCGCCGCCACCCTGGGGCTCAAGGACGTCAAATTGGCGCTGAGTGCAGGCGAGGAGCTACAGGTGCCGCTACCCGTCGCGAGCCTGCTGCGGGACCGTTTCCTCACGCTGCTGGCGACGGGTGGCGGCGATTTGGATTGGTCGGCGGCCGGTGCGCTGAGTGCGTGGGAGGCCGGCGGGGACCACCCGGCCTAGAACGAAGCAGCGCTGAAGATTGCGGTCACGTGGTGACCGCAATCTTCAGCGCAAAGTCCTCTGTGCCTACTCGCTCGGAACGACGCCGCGCAGGCCGTCGGTGCCGTAGAGCGGTTCCAGCATTCCGGAGATGTCGGGGCCACGGCGGAGGCTGTGCCCGCCGTCGACACCGACGGACTGACCGGTGATCCAGCCCGCGGCGTCACTGAGCAGGAACACCGCCAGGTTGGCGATGTCCTCGACCTCGCCGAACCGCGGCATCGGCGTGCAGGCCTCGTAGTCCTCGCGGGCTGCCGGCAGTTCGAAGACAGGGCCGACCATCTCGGTACGGGTCAAGCCGGGACGAATGCTGTTGAACCGCACCGAGGACGGCCCCAGCTCGTCGGCGGCCAGCTTGAGCAGATGGTCGAACGCCGCCTTGCTCACGCCATACGCACCGAACCAACGGTGTGTGTTGGTCGAGGCGATCGAAGAAATGCCGACGAACGAGCCGCCACCACCGCGGACCATCTCGCGGCCTGCATGCTTGATGAGGTACATCGTCCCGTTGACGTTGAGATCGACGGTCTGGCGCCACAGTTCGGAGTCGATCTGGGTGATCGGACCGATGGTCAGCGACCCACCGGCGCTGTGCACCACACCGTGCAGCTGACCGTTCCAGGCAGTGGCCACGTCGACCGCGCGGCGGACCTCGTCCTCGTTGGTGACGTCGGCGGGCTCGTAGCGCACCGATCCACCAGCGGTAGACCCTGCGTTCAATTCGTCAGCGGCCGCACTCAGCTTGTCGGCATTGCGCCCGATCAGCAGGGCGTTACCGCCGGCGGCGACGATGGCAGCCGCGGCACCCTTACCGATGCCGCTACCGCCACCGGTGACCAGAAAAGTTCGATCCTCTAACGAAATCTGCATGGTCATGGTGTATCACGCCGGGCGGGCTTGGGAGCCCCCAATGTCCGCCAGTCGGGAACATCCGGCGGCATACCTACCGGCCAGCGGTTCTCGTTGGTCGACGCCCAGTGCGCGTGCCCGAGTTCGTGAATGTGGAAGGCATGGCGCAGTGCCTCGGTGAAGCCCATCGCGTCGCTGGCCGCGTTGACAGAATCCTTGACCAGCAAGGCCGCCATCGTCGGCCGCTCGGCGATGCGCCGGGCGAATTCCAGTGTCTTGTCTTCGAGTTCGTCGCGCGCGAACACCTTGGACACCATGCCCAAGCGATACGCCTCATCGGCATCGATCGAATCACCGGTCAGCAAAAGCTCTTTGGCCTTGCGGGCGCCGAACTCCCAGGGGTGGGCGTAATACTCGACGCCCGGCATCCCCATTCGTACCCCGACGACGTCGCTGAACTTGGCGTCGTCGGCGGCCACGATCAGATCGCAGGCCCAGATTAGCATCAGGGCCGCCGAGATCGCATTGCCCTGCACCTGGGCGATCGTGATCTTGCGCAGATCACGCCAACGCCGGGTGTTCTCGAAGTAGAAGTGCCACTCCTGCAGATACGTGCGCTCGGTGATGCTTGCGGCGGTGGCACCGTGTGAGCGGAACGTCGGGTGCTGGGTCGGGCCGGGCGCACGCTCTGCCAATGCCTCTTCGGAACCGAGGTCGTGACCGGCCGAGAAGTTCTTGCCGCGGGCGGCCAGGATCACCACCCGGACCGCATCATCGGCCTCGGCCCGGCCGAACGCCTCGTCGAGTTGCACCAGCAGCGTTCGGGACTGAGCGTTCTGTGCATCGGGACGGTTCAGCCAGATCCGGGCGATGCGTCCCTCATCGAGTGTCTCGTATTCGACCTGACGGGCCTCGTCGTCGGAACTGACCATTTCGGACCACCTCTTAGGCAGGGTAAGTAAGTTACGAACTGCACATTACGTGTATCGCGTAACCAGGCTCACACCGGGATCACAGCTATCATTCAGCGGCTTCACAGCGGAGGCCTGCGACGGTCGACGCCGCGTCGTCCGGCGGGTTATTTCCCCTAGTAAAGGGTAGTATATCGACCATGAGGCGACATCACGGATAATCGTCGCCCACCCACCGCGGCCGGGGTTGAGCAAACCTTGTGAGGCCCAGAAGAGAAAGCACCGCAATGGCCAACTCCCCGTTTATCGCGCGTCGCTTCGCCGTCGCGGCAGGCATTGCCGTGGCCATCGCTGCAGCCCCCGCCCTGACCGTCCTCGCCATGCCCGTTCCCGGCTCGCTCGCCTCCTGCCCCAACGGGGAGACCGAAGACACCTTCACCAACGTGTGCGTCCCGGATCTGGTGCCGAACTCGCCCAGCGCGTTCGCCCCGACCGCCGGCAATCCGAACCTCCCCTCGGTGAACGTGCCCGACGGAGGCGGTTCGATCCCGTGCACCGGCGCCAATTCCGGTGAGTGCATCGGCCTGGCCGAGGAACAGCAATCCGAGGGCCCGCAACCGGTTCCGCAGTCGACCGTCGGCAGCAGCCCGACCGTGCACGGCTCCATCGGCTGATACAGCGCCACGGCAGAGACCGCACAGTAAACCCTCAGCAGTCCTAGACTGCTGAGGTGAAATCACGTGCTGCGGCCGTCGCCCTGTCCGTCGCCGGCGCCGCAGGCGCACTGTCGCTGTGGCTCGGTGCGCCGGCGGCACAAGCGGCGTGCACCACCGGCGAGGAAGAGGACGTCTACACGACGACCTGCACGCCATTCCTGGTGCCGAATTCACCCTCGCCGTTCAGCGGCATCCCCGGCAACCCGGATTTGCCGGCAGTGAACCTGCCCGGCGGAGGCGGAGCCATCCCTTGCACAGGCCACAACGCCGGGGAGTGCATCGGACTGGCCGAGGAGGACGAGGCCGAAGGGCCACAACCCATTCCGCGCTCAACGATCAGCGCCAGCCCGTAGCAGATTGGGGCGGTTTCCCAGCCAACTCGTAGATCTGATGCAGATCTCTCACAGCATCCATAGAATCCCACTCAACAAAACAATCGAATACCTAGAGAAAGCGTGACGATGGCGACCTTCCCGATCTCGATGCGACGACTGATCTTTGCCGGCGGATTTGCACTCGCTGTAGCCGCCGCCCCAGCGATCGCCGCGTTCTCCGTGCCCGTGTCTTCCGGCCCGGCGGTGGCCTGCCCGACCGGCGAGGAAGAAGACCTCTACACCGGCAACTGCGTCCCGCACACCGTGCCGAACTCCCCCGCGCCGTTCAGCGCCACCCCGGCCAACCCCGACCTGCCCTCGGTGAACGTGCCGGGCGGCGGCGGCTCCATCCCGTGCACCGGTGCCAACTCGGGCGAGTGCATCGGACTGGCCGAGGAACAGCAGGCTCAGGGGCCGCAGCCGGTCCCGGAGTCGACCGTCGGCAGCAGCCCGACCGTGCACGGTTCCATCGGCTGATGGCGTGAGGCGACCGGGGTCCTCCCGGTCGCCTACAGTTATGTCATGCCTGCGAAACCTGATACCGCCGAGATCGACGACGTCGAACCGCTCGCCGACAGCACCGCCAGCCAGGCCCGTCGCGTTGTGGCGACCTATGCCACCGATGCCGACGAGTGCCGGATGTTCCTGTCCATGCTCGGCATCGGGCCCTCGAAGTCCGAGGCGTAAATGAGTCCGGAGGGCGGCCCCAAGGCCGCCTCCGGTAACTCCGACTTCGTCGTGGTGGCCAATCGGCTGCCCATCGACATGGAGCGGTTGCCGGATGGCAGCACGACCTGGAAGCGCAGCCCCGGCGGGCTGGTGACAGCACTGGAACCGCTGCTGCGTAAACGCCGCGGCGCGTGGATCGGTTGGGCCGGCATCCCCGACAGTGGCGAAGAGCCCATCGTCGAGGAGGACCTGCAGCTCTATCCCGTGGAACTGTCCGCCGAGGACGTCGCGGACTACTACGAGGGGTTTTCGAACGCCACCCTGTGGCCGCTCTACCACGACCTCATCGTCAAACCCGTCTACCACCGCAAGTGGTGGGACAGCTATGTCGACGTGAACCGGCGTTTCGCCGAGGCCACGGCCCGGGCGGCCGCGCCCGGCGCCACGGTCTGGATCCAGGACTATCAGCTGCAGCTCGTCCCGAAGATGCTGCGCATGCTGCGTCCCGATGTCACGATCGGCTTCTTTCTCCACATCCCGTTCCCGCCCGTCGAACTGTTCATGCAGATGCCGTGGCGCACGGAGATCGTCGAGGGACTGCTCGGGGCCGATCTGGTCGGATTCCACCTCGCCGGGGGCGCACAGAACTTCCTGGTCCTGGCTCGCCGGCTGGTCGGGGCCAACACCTCACGGGCGTCGATCGGCGTCCGCTCCCGATTCGGCGAGGTCTCCTACGGGTTCCGCACCATCAAGGTCGGCGCCTTCCCCATCTCGATCGACTCGGCCGATCTGGACGCCAAGGCCCGCAACCGGACGGTGCGGCAGCGCGCCCGCCAGATCCGGGCCGAGCTCGGCAACCCGCGCAAGATCCTGCTCGGCGTCGACCGGCTCGACTACACCAAGGGCATCGACGTGCGGCTGCACGCGTTCTCCGAGCTGCTCGAAGAACGGCGGGTCAAACGCGACGACACCGTCCTGGTCCAGCTCGCCACGCCCAGCCGTGAACGCGTCGAGAGCTACAAGGCCATGCGCGAGGACATCGAGCGCCAGGTCGGCCACATCAACGGCGAGTACGGCGAGGTCGGGCACCCGGTGGTGCACTACCTGCACCGGCCGGTGCCCCGTGACGAGCTCATCGCGTTCTTCGTCGCCGCCGACGTCATGCTGGTCACCCCACTGCGCGACGGGATGAACCTGGTCGCCAAGGAGTACGTGGCATGCCGCAGCGACCTCGGTGGCGCGTTGGTGCTGTCCGAGTTCACCGGCGCGGCGGCTGAGCTGCGCCAGGCCTACCTGACCAATCCGCACCACCTCGAGGGCGTCAAGGACGCGATCGAGGCGGCGCTGGAACAGAGTCCCGAGGAGGGCAGGCGCCGGATGCGTGCGCTGCGTCGTCAGGTGTTGGCCCATGACGTCGACCGGTGGGCCCGCGCGTTTCTCGCCGCGCTGGCAAGCGCGAATCCAGCCTGAGCGCTGGCAAGCGCGAATCCAGCCTGAGCGCCGGCTAGACCGGGTTGATCCCGTTGATCAGCCAGTTCCCGCCGATCTTGCGGTAGTCGACCCGCAGCCGGCTGCCGTCGTACAGCGGCTGGCGGGACTGGTCGGTCACCGTGCGGTTCATGTAGACCAGCACCGATCCCGATTCGCGCTCTGCGGTCATCACGCCGACGCCGACGACACTGATCTGGACCACCAGCTGACGCTTGCGGGCCTCGGGAATCACCTTGGCCGTGGCGTCCTGCTCGAACTTCTGCCGGAAGTCCGGGGCCAGCAGCGGAAAGGTCTCCGACAAGCTGCGCTCGACGGTCTGATAGTCGTAGCCGAACACCTTGGGGATCTGGTCGGCTGCCACCGCGGGCAACTCGGCTCTGGTGGCCTCCTGGCCCCGCTGCAACACGCGGTTCCAGTAGAGCGAGCCACCGATGCCGGCGAAGGCGACGAAGGCCACCGCCAGCAAGCCGATCAACAGGCCAGTGAGTTTAGAGCGCATCAGTTTCCACCGTCGGGGTACTTGAGGTCGTATCCGGTCATGTGGCCGTTGTCGTCCTCGTGCACGATCACCCGCAGCCGGTAGGGCCGGGTCGGTGAATTGACGCCGTCCATGTCGGCGACCGTGACCCGCACGGCCACCAGCACCGAGGCGTTGCCTGCGATCTCGTCCACCTTCTCCAGCGCCGCACCGTTCACCACGGCCTCCGAGCTGGCCTGCGTGTCGCGGAACAGTGCCTTGAGGTTGTCGGCGTTGTTGCCCTGGCTCATCATGTCGCGCAGCGGGCCGCTCGTGCCGTCGATGAAGCGGCTCACGCTCTCGTCGATGGTGTCCTGGGTGTAGCTGAACATGTTGATGACGGTCTGCTTGCCGGTGTCGACGAAGCGCTCGTTGCGGGCCTGCACGTCATCCACGGCCCGTTGCTGACCGAGCATCACATACCCGAGCCCACCCAGCGCCGCCGTCCCGAGGCCGAGTGCCACGGCCGCCACCAACGCCACCAGCCTGCCGTGGGCACGGCGCCGGGGTGGCGGCTTCAGCGGTGTCAGCTTCGGTGCCTTGGGCGCCGTCGTGGTCGACGAATCGACCGCCACGGTGGCTGTCGTCACCTCGCCGCCGGCCCCGGTCGGGCCGGCCGCCCTGGACGCGCGCCTACGCGCCGGCCTCTCGTTCGAGGCCGTTTCTTCCGTCATCAAGCCTGCCTTGGATCCAGCATCAGGTCTACCCAGGTCTCCGCGGGTGCCAGATTGTCGGCGCCGGCTGCATACACACCGGTGCCTCCATCGGCGTCAGCGAAGACCCCACTGTGCTGATCGTAGGTGCCGATCCCGGGAGCGCTGGCCAGAGGTGGTGCCTCGGCCGGCAACGGTGCATCCGGAGCGGGAGCCGGGGGTGCCGGCGCGGGTCCTGCCTCGGGTGCTCCCGGAGGCGTCCGGCCGTACGGCGGCACGATCTGGTCCGGCGGCGCGAAGTACGGCCACGGCGGCGGCGGGGTGCCCGGCTTGTTCGGCGGCACCGGCAGCGGGAAGGGCGCGTGCGGCGCCGGACCCGGCCCCGGCTCGACACCCGGCGGCAACTGCACCACCGGCGGCCCCGGATCCGGATCGACCTGCGGCGGGATGTTCGGGAACTTGTTGGGCGGCAGGATGTTGCGCCCGTCCTCGATCGGCGTGCCGTACGGGACCGGCGGCCCGCGCCACGGGTTGGAGCCCACCGGGATGTAGCCGTTGGGGTCGCGGCACAACTGGATCGTGGGTGCCCGCTTGCCCGGGAACTCCTGGCACGGGTAGTTGCGCGCGCCACGCACCACGGCCGGGTCGTTCTGTGCGGTCTTGCAGTACATGTCGGTCGGCAGATCGCGCAGGGTCAGATCGGCCGGGGACCGGGTCTGCGTCGGCGGGAGGAATCCCGTCAGGCACGGTGGCGCATCGCCGAGGTCGACCTTGAAGTCGAGCTTGCCGCCCTCGTCGACGGGCACACCGCCGGCCACCGTGTTCAGCGCCGCCATCAAGGCCGGGAAGATCACCAGCGCCTGCTCGAGCGACTTGCTGTAGATCACGCCGATCCGGCCGAAGTTGGCCAGGTTGGCCGCCAGCACCGGGAACGTCGGGCGGATACCGCTGAACGCGGTGTTGGCAGCCTCGGTGGCGCCGGGAACGGTCTTGAGGGTGGTGCGCAGCTGCGGGTCGGCCTTGTTCACTTCGCCGGTGAACCGGGCCAGCCCATCGGCCAGCGACCGGATGTTGTCGCCGCTGCGCATCTGCGCCTCGAGGAACGGCCCGGCCTGGTCGATCAGCTGGGTGGTCTCACCGGAACTGGCGTTGGCCTCGTCGATCAGCAGGCGCGATGACTCGATGAGCCGGGCCAGTTCGGGACCGGACCCGTTGAATGCCTTGAACGTCTCGCGCAGCAGATCCTGCAGTCGGCTGTTCCCGATGCTGCTGACCAGCGTGTCCGCCTCGTGCAGCATGCCGGCGATGTCCTGACCGACCCGGGTGTTCTGCTGGTCGATGGTCGCGCCGTTGCGCAGCTTGTCGGTCGACGGGGACTCCGGCGGAATCAGGTCGATGTACTGCTCGCCGACCGCCGAAACACTCTTGACCGTGGCGGTTACGTTGTTCGGGATCGCCGTGCTGCTGTTCAGCTGCATCTTGGCGACCACACCGTCGGGGGCCAGGCCCACCGAATCCACCCGGCCGACCGTCACGCCACGGTAGGTCACGTTGGCGTTCTCGTAGATCCCGCCGCCGGTGACGAAGTTGGCGTTGACGTTGTATGTGCCGATACCCACGGCAGCAGGCAGGTGCAGGTAGAACAGCGAAATCGCACCGACGGTCAGGACGGTGACGACCCCGAAGATCATCAACTGCATACGGGTCAGCCGATCGATCATTACGGCTTCTCCTCGTGCTGGGTGGCAGTTCCGGCAGGGATCTTGAACGGGTCGGCAGCCTGTCCGGACAGGTTGGCCATCTGCCCGGTCAGCCAGTCCGGCGGATTGATCACCTCATCGAGGTGCTTCATGTTCGGGTCGAACCCGCCCGTGGTGAAGATCGACTCGCCGAACCGGCGCAACGTCAGGTCGAAGGTGACGAACACGTTGAGGTAGTCGCCGCGGACCGCGTTGCGCAGGTACCTGTAGTGGAACGGGAAGGTGGGCAGGAACTCCAGGTCCTTGATGAAATCGTCGGCGTTGTCGTTGAACGCCTTGATCACCGGATAGAGATCCTTGATGTCGGCCGCGAAATCGTCCTTGGTCTGAGAGAGGATCCGCGAGCCCACCTCGGCGAAACCGCGCAGCGCGGTGAACGCCTCGACGATGTTGGACCGGTTGTCGTTGAGCACCTTCAGCGCCCCGGGCAGCGTGTCGAGCGTGCGGCCCAGGTTGTCCTTGCTGCGGGCGAGGATCGAAGCGAAGCGGTTCAGCCCGTCGGCCGCGGCGATGATGTCGTTGGTCTGCTGATCCAACGATGCGGTCAGCTCGGCCAGGCGCGGGATCAACTCGGCGAAGCTTCCGGCCCGTCCGGCCACCGCGGCATAGGCCTCGTCGGTGATGTCCTGCAGCGCACCGAGATTGCCCTTGTTCACCACCATGCCGAGCGAGGACAGCACTTCCTCGGTGGTCGGGTAGCGGCTGGTCTGCGACAGCGAGATGTTGGAGCCCTCGCCCAACTTGCCCTGCGGCGGTTCGTCGAGCGGCTCGGACAGCTGCACGTGCTGAGAACCCAGAAGTGACGTCTGGGCAACGCGCGCAACGGCATTCGCCGGAAGCTTGACGTCACCGTCCAGCGACAGCTGCACCGCCGCGTAGAAGGTTCCGTCCGGACGCTGCATGGCGTCCAGGCCGGACACACTGCCCACAGTGACGTCGTCGACCATCACGGGCGAGTTCTGCGGGAGGGTCGCCACATCGGGCAACTCCACCGTCACCGTGTAGGACCCTTTCCCGTGCCCTGCGGTGCCGGGCATGTTCAGGGAGTTGAGTCCACCGAACTGGCAGCCGGCGAGCAGCATCGCTCCACTGCCGATCGCCAGCGTGCGTCCACCGAACCGGGATGCCTTACCCCTCAATGCTTTACCCCTCATCATCCGCCGGCACCAGCCTCAGCAGGAGCGGGTGCAGGTTCGGGTGCGGCAGGCGCGGCCACAGGCCCGGGCGCCGGACCGACCCCTGTACCGGGTGCGGGTGCGGGTGCATCCGGCGGCAGGATCAACGAACTCAGCGTCGCGTCGTGCGGGATCTGCGGCGGCGTCACGCCAGGGTTGTTCTGCCACTGCAGGTACGGGACCGGGGTCTCCGACTTGGCCTCGGTCTCCGGGGTGTCGTAGATGATCTGTCCCTTGTAGGCCGTGATGCTGTTGACCGGGTGGAACAGCACCGGCGGGTAGTTCATCGTGATGCGCCGCAGCACCGGCCCCATGCGCTGCCTGCAGATCTCGGCGCGCTTGTAGTTGTCCGGGTTGGCACCGATGTCGAAGGTGCCACCGCAGATGAACTGCGTCGGGTTGGCGAAGTTGGGCAGTGACAGCAGACCGCCGACGGTGCCCTGGGCCGGGTTGTAGATGTTGTAGAAGTTGGCCAGGCCGTTGGGCGTGACGTGCAGGATCTGCTCGATGTCGTCACTGTGATCGGTCAGGATCTGGGTGAAGTCGGCCAGCTTGCCCACCTGGGCGATCAACGCATCGTTGTTCTCGTTCAGGAAGCCCCGGACGTCGCCCAATGCCTGGTTCAGGGTGGACAACGTCTGATCGAGACCGTTGGAGCTGTCGGCCAGTACCTGCGACACCGATGCCACGTGATTGGTGAACTGCACGATCTGCTCGTTGCTGTTCGACAGCGCATTGACGAGAACCTGCAGGTTCTTCACCGTGCCGAACAAGTCGGTGCGGGAGTCACCCAACCGGCCGGCGGTCTGGGACAACTCACGCAATGCGTTGCGGAAGGAGTCGCCGTTGCCGTCGAACGTGGTGGCGGCCTGGTCGACGAACGCCGCGATCGGTCCCTGGACCGAGTTGGCCTGCGGCCCGAGCTGCGAACTGAGCTGGGTGAGTTGCTCTTTGACTTCGTCCCACTCGACGGGAACGCCGGTGCGGTCCAGCCCGATCGATGCACCGTCGGCAATCACGTCACCTTCGGTGTAAGCCGGGGTCAGCTGAATGAACCTGGCCGACACCAGGTTCGGCGAGAGGATCAGCGCCTTGGCATCGGCGGGCACCTTGATGCCCCGGTCGAGGGTCATCTCGACCTTGACGTCCGAGGGCCGCGGCTCGATCGAGTCGATCGTGCCCACCGGCACGCCGACGATCCGCACCTCGTCGCCCGGGTACAGCCCGACCGCGTTGGTGAAGTACGCCGTGAGCTTGGGACCCGTCCGCGACGGCCACACCTGGTACACACCGACCGCGAGAACAGCCAGCAGCAGGACAGCCAGCCCGATCCGCAGCCACCTGTTGCGACCGGACGACACCGAATTCTCTTGGGTCATGGCGATTTCGGCCTAACGATCGTGCGTTCGGAGATGTAGCCACGCAGCATGTCGGCGAGGCTGTCGGGCAGCTTCCCCGGCTGGAAGTAGGTATCGAGCAGCACCTCGGACATGGACGCAGGCGGCAGGCCGTACAGGTTGATGTTGAAGCCCGGGCCGTTGCCGACCACCTCGGCGAGCGTCGTCGCGTACGGCGGCAGCCTGCGCAGCGCCTCGCCGATGTGCTCCTTGCGCTCCAACAGGTTGTCCATCACCAGGTTGAGCTTCTCGAGCGCCGGCTTGAACTCCTTGCGGTTGTCGGCGACGAATCCCGAGAGCTGCCTGGACACGTCGTCGATGCCGGCGATCAGGTTGCTCAGCGCCTGCCTGCGCTCGTCGAGCGCGGCGAACAGCTGATTGCCATCGGTGACCAGCTGATTGACCTGGCCCGCGCGCGATGCCAGCAGATCCGACACCCGCTTGGCGTGCTCCAGCAGTCCCTCGAGGGCCTCATCGCGCTTGTTGATGCTGCGCGACAGGTTGGCCACACCGTCCAGCGCGCCCCGCAACTGCGGCGTGGCATCGCGCAGCGTGTCGGTCAGGGTCTGGAGGGCCTGCTCGAACTTGGGCTTGTCCAGTTCGGAGACGTTCTGCCCCAGGTCCTGCAGGGCCGTGTTGAGCGTGTAGGGAGTCGTGGTGCGCCCCAACGGGATCACCGTCGACGTCCCGCTGCCCTTCGGCGTCACCGACAGCGACTTCTGGCCGAGCACGGTTTCGGTCTTGATCGCCACCAGTGACTGGTCACCGATCTTGATGTTGCGATCCACGGTGAAGCTGACCTTGGCGGTGTCGCCGGCCAGCGCCACCCCGGTGACCTTGCCGACCGCGATGCCGGAGACGTTGACGTCGTTGCCCGGGTCGATCCCGCCGGCGTCGCTGAAGTACGCCTCGTACTTCTTGCCCTGCGGGAAGAAGGGAAGCCCGGTGTAGCCGAAGGACACCAGCACCACACATGCCACCAGGGCGATCCCGAAGATCCCGGTCCGTAGCGCTGTGTCGCCGTCGCGCTTAGCCATTCTCCGAACACCTCCCCTTCGACGGGTCCGGCGGGCCGCCGAACGGAATCAGAATGTCGCTGCCTGCCGGACCGTTCACCTTCATCCGGATCGAGCAGTAATAGATGTTGAAGAACGAGCCGTAGGCGCCGAGTCCGTTGAGCCGCAGGTAGTTCTCGGCCAGCGGTTCGATGACCTTGTTGACGTCGGCCTTGCGCTCATCCATCCGCTGCGCGAACGGGCGCGCGTTCTCGATGACGGCCTGCAGTGGACGGCGAGACTTGTCCAGCATGTCGGTCAGGTCGTTCTCGGCCGAGGCCAGCGGTGCGATGGCACCGGCGATCGGGTCGCGTCCCTCGGACAGGCCGGAGATCAGCTTCTGCAGTTCGTCGACACTGCTGTCGAACTGCGTGCCCTTCTCGTCCACCGTGCCCAGCACCGTGTTGAGGTTGGTGATCACGTCACCGATCAGCTGATCCCGCGCGGCAAGGTTCTGGGTGAACGCGCTCGTGCTGGTCAGCATGTTCGCCAGGGCTCCGCCCTGGCCCTGCAGCATCTCGATGATCGCGTTGGAGATCTCGTTGACCTTGTTGCCGTCAAGGCCTTTCATCACCGGCCGCAGTCCACCCAGGAGTGCGTCGAGGTCCAGTGCCGGCTGGGTGTTCTGCTGCGGGATGGTGGCTCCTGGCGGGAGCTTGCGCAGTTCGCCTGGGCCGGAGGTGATCTCCAGATACCGGTCGCCGACCAGGTTCTCGTAGCGCACCTTGGCCTGGCTCGACGTGTAGAGCTGGTAGCGCTTGTTGACCAGGAACCTCACGTCGACGGTGTTGTCCTGGTTCAGCTTCACGTCCTTGACGGTGCCGACCGGAACACCCGCGATGCGGACGTCCTGGCCGGCCTTCAGCCGCGAGGCCTGACTGAACGTGGCGTGATAGCCGTTCTCCGAGGCGAACCGGAACTCGCCGAACACCACCACCAGCAGCGCCGCGACCAACAGCATGGCGACGGTGAAGATGCTGACCTTGAGCAGGGTCCGGTCTTTACGCGCACTGGACGCCATCAGTGCCCTCTGTTCTTCACGCAAGCGCTCATCAGAAGCGATCCCTCTCCGCGAACGCGCCGTTGAACAAGAACTGCAGGGTCGCCGGGGCGTCGAACTGCACCTCGGTGTTCGGCTGGAACGGCACGTAGGCGTTGTCGGTCACCAGGAACGGCGAGTGGTACCAGCTACCACCGAACTGCTTCGACGGCACATCCGGCAGGCCACGGCAGTTGGGGCCGCCCGACGCGTTCACGATCGGCAGGCTCTCCGGATAGGTGTACGCCGGGGCGCCGGGCAGGAAGTTCGACGACACGAACAGACCGGGCCGGATACCACCGATAATCGGGGCGAAGCGGTCCACGCCGACCGATACACCCTTGAGCACGCAGCCGATTTCGGGTGAGTAGTCGCTGGCCACCTTCAACGGGGCCCGCAACCGCTGAATGGCGGCGATGTAATCGTCGGCGGCCGGCTGCAGGCTCGCCGTGCCGTTGTTCGCCAGACCGGTCGCGGCCAGCAGGGTGGCGTTGAGGTTGGTCTTCTCGTCGACGATCGTCTTGTTCAGCGCGGGCACGTTGTCGATGATCCTGGCCAGGTCCGGCCCGGCATCACCGTAGATGTTGGCGACCGCGGCGGCCTTCGCGAAGTCGTCGCGCAGGGTCGGCAGCTTCGGATTGATCTGTGCGAGATAGCCGTTGAGGCCGGTGAGGGCGGCACCGAGGTCGTCACCGTGGCCGCGCAGACCTTCGCCGAGCGCGGTGAGCGTGGCGTTCAGGCTGACCGGGTCGATCTTGTTGAGCACGTCCGACAGCGTCTGGAAGAGGGTGTTGACCTCGAGCTGCACGTCCTTCGCAGCCACGGTGCTACCCGGGCGCAGCGACGTCGGTTGAGGCTCTGCGGGCGGCTGGAACTCCACCGACTTCGCACCGAAGATCGTGTTGCCCGCGATCCGCACGGTGGCATTGGACGGGATGTAGCGCATCTCGCCGCGCTTGATGGACAGCGTCAGCTTCGCCTCGCTGCCGGCGTACGCGATGTCGGTGACCTTGCCGATCTGGATGCCGCGGTACTTCACCTTGGCGTCGCGTTCCATCACCAGGCCCGCCCGCGGCGCGGTCAGGCTGACGGTGTCGGTCGGCGTGAAGGCCGCTGTGTAGGACAGGTAGGTGAAGACCACTGCGGCGGCCACGATCGCTGCCAGGATCGCAGCGGCGATCCTGACATGACGGCGGTGCTTGGACGGTTCGTCTGCCATGGGAATTCCTGCCACCTACCCGGAAAGGTTGAAGTTGCCGGACGCGCCGTAGACGGCCAGGGAGATGAACAGCGTGATGGTGACGACGACGATCAGTGAGGTGCGCACGGCCTGGCCGACCGCAATACCCACACCGACGGGACCGCCGGATGCGTTGTAGCCGTAGTAGGTATGCACCAGCATCACCGCGATCGCCATCACGATCGCCTGCAGGAACGACCACAGCAGGTCGCTGGGTATCAGGAACGTATTGAAGTAGTGGTCGTACAGACCTGCCGACTGACCGTTGATGAACACCGTGGTGAACCTCGCGGCGAAGAACGCGGCCAGCACCGACAGGGAGTACAGCGGCACGATCGCGATCAGGCCGGCCAGCAGCCGGGTGGAGACCAGATACGACACGGCATGCACCGCCATCGCTTCGACGGCATCGATCTCCTCGGCCACCCGCATCGCGCCGAGCTGGGCGGTGGCGCCCGCGCCGATCGTGGCGGCCAGGGCGATACCGGCGATCACCGGTGCCACGATGCGCACGTTGAGGAACGCCGACAGGAAGCCGGTCAGGGCCTCGATACCGATGTTTCCGAGCGACGAATAACCCTGCACCGCGATCACGCCGCCGGAGGCCAGGGTGAGAAAGGCCGCAACGCCGACGGTGCCGCCGATCATCACCAGGGCGCCTGCACCCATGGTCATCTCGGCTACCAGGCGGATGGTCTCCTTGCGGTAGCGGTTGATGGCGTTGGGCAGGTACCGCATGGTCTCGCCGTAGAACAGCGCCTGCTCGCCGACGGTGTCGACGACCTTGGGCACGCCGCGGAACAGCCGGCGGAAGCGAAGTGTGGCGTCATAACTCATGGCAGTCTCTTCTTCGCGCAAGCGCTCATCAGCGCACCAGCACTCTCACACCAATGGCCGTCATGATCACGTTGATCACGAACAGGCAGATGAAGGCGTAGACCACCGTTTCGTTCACTGCGTTACCGACACCCTTCGGGCCTCCTTTGACGGTCAACCCGCGGTAGCACCCGACCAGGCCGGCCACCACGCCGAACAGCAGTGCCTTGATCTCGGCCAGCACGAGCTCGCCGAGCCCGGTCAGCACCGTCAGGCCGTTGATGAAGGATCCGGGGTTCACGCCCTGCAGGAACACCGAGAAGACATAGCCACCGGCCAGGCCGATCGCGCAGACCAGGCCGTTGAGCAGCAGCGCCACGAAGGTCGAGGCCAGCACGCGGGGCACGACCAGCCGCTGGATGGGGTCGATGCCCAGCACCCGCATGGCGTCGATCTCTTCGCGGATGGTGCGGGCACCCAGGTCAGCGCAGATCGCCGTGGCACCCGCGCCGGCCACCACCAGCACGGTCACCACCGGACCGAGCTGGGTGATGGTGCCGAAGGCGGTGCCTGCACCGGACAGGTCGGCGGCGCCGATCTCGCGAAGAAGGATATTGAGGGTAAAGGCGACCAGGACCGTGAACGGGATGGCAACCAGCAGGGTCGGCACCAGCGAGACCCGGGCGATCATCCAGGTCTGATCCAGAAACTCTTTGAACTGGAACGGTCGACGGAACATCTTGGCGAAGGTGTCCAAGGACATCTCGACGAAGCCGCCCACGGCCCGGGCCGGAACCGCAAGCTGTTCGATCAACCTGGGCTCCGTTCTCGGGGGTACTTAGGTGGGGGAAATTCCGCGGGTACTCGCGATAGCGAAAGTTTGACGGCCACGTGACGTAGCCGCTCTCCCACCCCTTGGTCTTACGGTGCTCTTAGTGAGCCGGATCATACTAACTAGAACATGTTCGCAGTGTCAAAGAATTCAAAATCCTCATGTCGGACGCCGTTTTTGCAGCTCAGGTCGTCCCACACTGACCTCAGGTTGGAACACGTTCTACTTGCGTTGAGCGACGGTCAACGAGACCGTCAGTCTCGTGAATCCATCAGCTCAGTGGCCGAGAATCCACGTCCCAGGTCACGATCAGCAAAGTAATCGTGCAACGTCCCGCTGAGCTCTGCCGGGTTCCAGGCGTCGGAGTCCGCAGTGAAGTGCTTCTCCGCTGTGGGCGGCGCGACCAACGTGACAGTTGGACCATAGACGATGAACAGCTGACCGTTGACGGCTTCGGACGCCGGGGCGGCCAGGAATCGGACAAGGGTCACGACGTGGTCGGTCGACAGCGGGTCGACCTGACCTTCGGGTGCGTCGCCGAAGACACCTGCGGTCATGGCGGTCCGGGCCCGCGGCGCGATCGCGTTGGCCCGCACACCGAAGCGCTCCAGGGCACGGGCGGCCGACACCGTGAGCGCGGTGATGCCCGCCTTGGCGGCGCCGTAGTTGGGCTGGCCGACCGGACCGGACAGCCCGGCCTCCGACGAGGTGTTGATGATCCGGCCGTAGACCGTGCCGTCCCCCGCCTTGGCCTTGTTACGCCAGTAGACGGCGGCATTCCGGGTCAACAGGAAGTGGCCACGCAGGTGGACCGCGATGACGGCGTCCCACTCCTCGTCGCTCATGTTGAACAGGATCCGGTCGCGGGTGATGCCCGCGTTGTTGACGACGATGTCCAGGCCGCCCAGACCGTCGGCGGTGGCGACCAGCTCGTCTGCGGTCGAGCGCGCACTGATGTCGCCGGCAACGGCCACGCCCTTGGAGCCGACGGCCGCGATCTCGTCGAGGACGTCCGAGGACTCCAACGCGCCGGCCATGTCGTTGACCACCACGGTGGCTCCGGCCTTGGCCAGGTCGACGGCTTCGGCGCGGCCCAACCCTGCGGCCGCACCGGTGACCACCGCTACTTTTCCGGACAGATCGATCTGAGCGTCGCTGGTCATTTCGCTCCTCGCGTGCGCGGCATCATTTATGAATACCTCTAGTCTTTTCGGATCAGGGCTGCCCGGGGGCATTCGGCGATGGACTGCTCGGCCAGATCCTCCTGGTCGGCAGGCACCGGATCGGACTTGACCACGGCATAGTCGTCGTCATCAAGATCGAACAAATCGGGGGCAATACCCACGCACACCGCATTGCCTTCGCAGCGATCACGGTCCACTTCAACTCGCATGGCGACCTCCTCACAACGTGTGTACGCACGGGGCTGCGTGCGCGCAGCCACAGAATACGACCACACCTGACGGATACCAGTCCTGCACCGGCCTGGATCATAAGACTAGAACGTGTTACAACCAGGTGAGAAGTCAGGTCTATCAAGCAGTGAGGATGCAGCGGATGCGGATCGGTTACACCCCCGAGCAGGAGGAGCTGCGCCGCGAGTTGCGCGCGTACTTCTCCAAGTTGATGACGCCCGAGCGCGTCGAGGCACTCAGCTCGTCCGAGGGCGAGATGGGACGCGGCAACATCTACCGCGAGACCGTCGCCCAGATGGGCAAGGACGGCTGGCTGACCCTGAACTGGCCCGAGGAGTACGGCGGGCAGGCGCGTACCCCCATGGAGTCGCTGATCTTCACCGACGAGGCCGCGATCGCGGGCGCGCCGGTGCCGTTCCTGACGATCAACAGCGTCGCGCCGACGATCATGCACTTCGGCACCGAGGAGCAGAAGAAGTTCTTCCTGCCCAAGATCGCCGCAGGCGAGCTGCACTTCTCGATCGGCTATTCCGAGCCCGGCGCAGGAACCGACCTGGCCGCGCTGCGGACCACCGCGGTGCGAGACGGCGATGACTATGTGGTCAACGGCCAGAAGATGTGGACCAGCCTGATCGCGTACGCCGACTATGTGTGGCTGGCCGTGCGCACCAACCCCGAGGCCAAGAAGCACCGCGGCATCTCGATGCTGATCATGCCGACCACCGCCGAGGGCTTCTCCTGGACGCCGGTGCACACCATGTCCGGCGTCGACACCAGTGCCACCTACTACCAGGACGTCCGCATACCGGCCACCAACCTGGTCGGTGAGGAGAACGCCGGCTGGAAGCTCGTGACCAACCAGCTCAACCACGAGCGGGTCGCCCTGGTGTCGTCCCAGCCGATCTACGTCGCGTTGGACGGGGTCCGCGAGTGGGCCCAGAACACCAAGGACGTGCACGGCAAGCGGGTCATCGACTCCGAGTGGGTGCAGCTGAACCTGGCCCGGGTGCACGCCAAGGCCGAGGTCCTCAAGCTGATCAACTGGGAGCTGGCCTCCGCCGAGGACGGCGCGCCTTCTCCGGCGGATGCGTCGGCGGCCAAGGTGTATGGCACCGAGCTGGCCACCGAGGCCTACCGCCTCCTGATGGAGGTGCTCGGCACCTCGGCGACGCTGCGCCCGGACAGCAAGGGCGCGCTGCTGCGTGGCCGCATCGAGCGGTTCCACCGGTCGGCACTGATCCTGACCTTCGGCGGCGGCACCAACGAGATTCAGCGTGACATCATCGGCATGGTCGCGCTCGGCCTGCCCCGAGTGAACCGGTAAGGACGGCACACCAATGGATTTCAAGACGACCGAAGAGGCCGCCGACCTGGGTGGCCTGGTGCGCACGATCACCGAATCGGTGTGCACACCCGAACGCCAGCGTGAGCTCGACGGGCTCGAGCAGCGATTCGACGCCAACCTGTGGGCCAAGCTGGTCGAGGCCGACGTCCTGTCGGCCGCGGCTCCCGAGTCGGTGGGCGGCGGTGGCCTGGGCGTGCTCGAGCAGACTGCCGTCCTGACCGCACTGGGTCGCCAGTTGGCTGCCGTGCCCTACCTGGATTCCGTGGTGCTGGGCGTGGGCGCGCTGGCCGCGTTCGGGTCGGAGGAACTGCGCACCCAGTGGGCTGCGCCCGCGGTGGCCGGCGACAAGATCCTCGCGGTGGCCCTCGACGGCGAGATGGGTCAGGGCCCGGTGCAGGCGCAGGCTGACGGCTCCGCGTACAAGCTCACGGGCTCTCGCACCCAGGTGAACTACGGGCCGATCGCCGACGCGTTCCTGGTTCCGGCCGAAACCGAGTCCGGTGTCAGCGTTTTCCTGGTCACCAAGGACGATCCCGGTGTGACGGTCAGCGCGCTGAGCACCACCGGCAAGGGCAGCGTAGCGCTCCTGGAGCTGCAGGGCACCACCCTGGACGCCGCCCGCCTGGTCGGCGGCGCGGAGGTCGCACAGTGGCTGAACACGTATGCGGCACTGGGCCACAGCGCCCTCCAGCTCGGCGTGCTGGAGCGGGCGCTGGAGCTGACGTCCGAGTACGCCCGTGAGCGCGAGCAGTTCGACCGGCCGATCGGCAGCTTCCAGGCCGTGTCGTCCCGGCTGGCCGACGGCTACATCGACGTCAAGGGCCTGCGCCTGACGCTGACCCAGGCGGCGTGGCGGTTGTCCGAGGACCTGCCCGCCGACATCGATGTCGCCAGTGCCGCGTTCTGGGCTGCCGAGGCCGGCCACCGCGTCGCGCACACCGCGGTGCACGTGCACGGTGGTGTCGGCATCGACATGGACCATCCGGTGCACCGGTACTTCCTGGCCGCCAAGCAGACCGAGTTCGGTGTCGGCGGGGCAACCGGGCAGCTGCTGCGCATCGGCCGCGAACTCGCCGACACTCCGGTCTAGGGATGGGGGGTCCAACCGCCGGGCCGACGGTCACCGAGCTGCTGCTCCCGCTGGCCGAGGTCACCGACCGTGGCCTCTACCAAGAGGATTCGTTCGTCAGCTGGGCCGACCACATCGCCGCCGGTGCACAACTGGCCGCGGCGCTGCGGGCCCGGTTGGACCCCTCCAAACCCCCGCATGTCGGGGCACTCCTCGGTAACACCACGTTCTTCTCCAGCCTGCTGGTGGCAGCGGGCCTGGACGGGCTGGTGCCCGTCGGGCTCAACCAGACCCGGCGCGGCGAGGCGCTCGCCCGCGACATCGCCAAGGCCGACTGCCAGCTGGTGCTGGCCGACAATCCCGACGCGGTGCCGCCCGGGGTGGATTTCATCGACGTCGAATCAGCCGACTGGGCAGCCGAACTCGCGTCATATCGGGACACCCCGGTGACGTTCGCCGACCTGTCGGCCGACGACCTGTTCATGCTCATCTTCACCTCGGGAACCAGTGGCGACCCCAAGGCCGTGCGGGTCACCCATGACAAGGTGGCATTTCCGGGCCGGATGCTGGCCGACCGCTTCGCGCTGGGCCCGGCCGACACCGTGTACCTGTCGATGCCGCTGTTCCACTCCAACGCCATCATGGCCGGCTGGGCCGTCGCCGCCGCGGCCGGTGCGTCGATCGCGTTGCGGCGCAAGTTCTCCGCCTCCGGCTTCATGCCCGACATCCGGCGCTTCGGCGCGACCTACGCCAACTACGTCGGCAAACCGTTGTCCTACATCCTGGCCACCGAACCGGCACCGGACGATGCCGACAATCCGTTGCGGATCCTCTACGGCAACGAGGGTGCGCCGCGGGACCTGGGCCGGTTCGCCGAGCGGTTCGGGGTCACGGTGGTCGACGGATTCGGTTCCAGCGAGGGCGGTGTGGCGATCGCCCGCACCCCCGACACCCCCGAAGGCGCCCTCGGCCCGCTCACCGACCAGGTGGCGATCGTCGACGTGGACACCGGGGAGCCGTGCCCTCCCGGAGTGGTCGGCGAGTTGGTGAACCCGACCGGTGCGGGATGGTTCCGCGGCTACTACAACGATCCCGACGCCGAGGGTGAGCGGATGGCCGGCGGCGTCTACCACACCGGCGATCTGGCCTACCTCGACGAGAACGGGTTTGCGCACTTCGCCGGGCGCCTCGGCGACTGGATGCGAGTCGACGGCGAGAATCTGGGAACTGCGCCGATCGAACGAATCCTGTTGCGCCATCCCGATGTCGCCGAAGTCGCGGTGTACCCCATCCCCGACCCCGACGTGGGCGATCAGGTGATGGCCGCGCTGGTGCTCACGGCAGGCAAGCCGTTCGACATCGACAGCTTCGGGAAGTTTCTTCACGACCAACCCGACCTGGGACCCAAGCAGTGGCCGTCGTATGTGCGGGTCGGTGCCGGGTTGCCGCGTACCGAGACGTTCAAGGTGATCAAGCGCCAGTTGTCGGCCGAGGGCACCGGGTGCGCGGACCCGGTCTGGCCGGTCCCCCGCTAGCCCCGTACCTGCACGGCACCCATGCGAACCATTTCGATACCATTGGCATCGAAACATGGGAGGCGTCAGCATGCACATCGCAGTGACCGGGGGCACCGGCTATCTCGGGGCCCACACCGTCCGGGGCCTGCTGGCCGCGGGCCATCGGATCCGCCTGCTGGTCGCACCGGGATGCGGTGACGACGAGGTGATCGGCCACCTCGCCGCGCTCGGTGAGATGTCGGTGCTCGAAGGCGACATCCGGGACGGTGGCACCGTCACGGATCTGCTGTCGGGGTGCGACGCCCTGATCCATGCCGCGGGCATCGTCGGCACCGACCGCCGGCGTGAGCAGTTGATGTGGGAGATCAACGCCCACGCCACCGAGGCCGTCCTGAACCGTGCCGTCGAGGCCGGGCTCGATCCCATCGTCTCGGTCAGCAGCTACAGCTCACTGTTCCCGCCGCCGAACGGCGTGATCTCCGCCGACACCCCGCCTGCACCGGGCCGCAGCCCCTACGCCCAGACCAAGGCCTATGCCGATCGGGTGGCCCGACGCCTCCAGGACGGCGGGGCCCCGGTCGTGGTCACCTATCCGTCGAGCGTGGTGGGCCCGGCCTACTTCACCGCCGCCGGAGTCACCGAACGCGGTTGGGCACCGATCGCCAAGGCCGGCCTGGCACCCCGGATGACCGGCGGCATGCAGATGATCGACGTGCGCGACGTCGCGCTCGTGCACGAACGGCTGATGGCGCCCGGGCGCGGACCCAAGCGCTATGTCTGCGGCGGCGTGATGGTGTCGTTCAACGAGATGATCGACGTGCTGGAACGGGGCGCGGGCCGCAAGATCCACCGAATCCCCTTGTCGGCGAGTCTTTTCCGCGGCATCGGCTGGTGCTCGGACCTGCTCGGCGGGGTGCTTCCGCTCGGCGACGGGATCAGCCACGAGGCAGCGCTGCTGCTCACCGCCGCGACCCCCACCGACGACGCGAGCACGCTCGCCGATCTGGGCATCGAGGCGTGGCGTTCGCCGCAGGACGCCATGCTGGCCTCATTCGGCCGGTGACACCCCCAGGGCCTGGCTGAGCAGCCGCACCAGCCGCTGCTGAAGCTCGGGCGAATCGTCGTCGGCGGCCACCGTTGTGGTGAACAATGCCGCCCCGGCCGCCATGGACAGCACAGCCTTCGCGTCCGATTCCGTCCCGTATCCCCTGGCCGCGAACAGCTCGATCGCCGGCCCACTGAACCCGTCCCACAGCGCTTTCCGCAGCGCGACGTTCTCCCGCAGCGCCAGCAGCAGCCCGGGCACCGCCTCGCTCACGTCGGGACGGCTGAACAGCTGATGACTGCCGCGGACCACCCACGCGATCCAGCCGGCCAGGTCAGTGCCGGAAAACGGTGACATGTCGGGCGATTCGCCGAGTATCGCGTGCAGCACCAGTTCGGCTTTCGACGACCACCGCCGGTTCAGGCTGGATCGGCCCACCCCGGAACGTGCCGCGACCAGCCGGACGCTCAGGTCGTCCCAGCCCACCTCGACCAGCAGCTCACGCGTGGCCGCGAGCACCCGCTCGTCGATCGACGTGTCGCGTGGTCGCCCGGCCATTCCCCGATTCAACCGCATGGTGGCGCGGGTAGCGTCGGAGACGTGGGCTACCGCGAACACCGTCCGCCGCCACGCCTCGGCGAGCTCGTGGAGTGTCGGTGGGTCAGCACCGACACGGCTCAACCCCGCCGGATACTGCCCGACGGCTGCATGGACCTCATCCAGATGGACGACAGGATTGTCGTGGCCGGCCCCGACACCACTGCGTTCATCGCCACGGGCAGCTGTGATCCGGTGCAGGGGTTGCGGTTTCGGCCCGGGGCCCTGCCTCGCCTGCTCGGCGTCCCGGCTGCCGAGCTGTGCAACACCCGGGTCGACGTGAGTGAACTGCGCAGGGTCAACCGGGGTGGCTCACTCGAAGAGCTCGCCGAAGCACTGGCCTCGGAGCCGCCCCGGACCGAGACCGCGCCGTGGCCGCTGCCGGCACTACGCGACGTCACCCGCCGGCTGGCTGCCGGAGAGTCGGTCGCTGCGACAGCACGCCATGCGGGTTGGTCGAACCGGACCATGCAACGGCAATGCGCGGCGGTCTACGGGTACGGGCCGGCGACGCTGCGCCGCATCCTGCGGTTCCGGCGGGCAGTCGGGCTGATCGGCACCGGCCTGAGCACCGGCGCGGTCGCCGCGCAGGCCGGCTTTGCCGACCAGCCTCACCTGCACCGCGAGGTCCGTGCCCTGGCCGGGGTGCCGTGGCATCAGCTCCGTCAGCTTCCCGACGCTGCGAACAGGTCCACCGAGGTCCCGTCGGGATCTACGACGGTGGCATAACGCTGCCCCCATGGCGCGTCGAACGGCTTGAGCGTCCCAGGGTGCCCGGCAGCGGTGAGCCGCTCGTAGAGCTCGTCGACGTCGGCGGGTGCGTCGAGGCCGAACGCCAGCGCGACCCGGCCGGGGCCGGTCGGGGGCGTCCAGCCGGGGTGCATTCCGGCGATCACCTCCTCGGTGTCGAACGCGAGACGGTTTCCGCCCGGCAAAGCCACCTCGACGTGCGGCCCGTCCGGCTGGGGCACCGCCAGGCCGAGGAGTCGGTAGAAATCCAGGGATCGGGGCAGGTCTTCGGTGACGATCTCGATGACCGCCGAGTTCAGGTTCAAGGACATACCCGCAGGTTAAGGCGCTTGCCCATGCTCAGTCGTGAACAGATCGGACAAGCTGTGCCTTTGTCGGACTGCCGGTACCGAGTAGGTTGACCATGACTATTAGTTACTTGCCAGTAGGGAGTCTCCGATGCCTGCTCCGTCCGCTGCCGACTTCGCTCGACTGCGCGCGCTCGTCGCCATCGACGACGTCGGCGCCCGGCAGTCCAAGCCGATCGAAGAGGTGTTCACCGGCAAGGAGCTGACCACCATTCCGGTCGGCACTGCCGAAGACGTGACCGCGGCGTTCGCCAAAGCTCGCGCCGCGCAGGCCCTGTGGGCCAAACGCCCCGTCAAGGAACGCGCCGCCGTCATCGAGCGCTTCGGCGAACTCGTGGCCGGCAATCGCGACTTCCTGATGAACGTGGCCCAGGCCGAAACCGGCAAGGCCCGTTCGGCTGCGCAGGAAGAGATCGTCGACATGATCCTGAACTCGCGCTACTACGCGCGCGAGGCGACGAAGCTGCTCTCCCCCAAACGCGTGCAGGGCCTGTTGCCCGGCATCGTCAAGACGGTCGTCAACCATCACCCCAAGGGTGTCATCGGGGTCATCTCGCCATGGAATTACCCGATGGCCCTGTCGATCTCGGACTCCATCCCGGCACTGCTGGCCGGCAACGCCGTGGTGGTCAAACCCGACAGCCAGACGCCGTACTGCACGCTGGCCAATGCCGAATTGCTCTACCAGGCGGGCCTGCCGCGCGAGGTGTTCGCAGTTGTTCCCGGGCCGGGTTCGGTGGTCGGCACCGCGATCGTCGAGAACTGCGACTATCTGATGTTCACCGGCTCCACCGCGACGGGCCGGTCCCTGGCCGAGCAGTGCGGGCGCCGGCTGATCGGCTTCTCGGCCGAACTCGGCGGCAAGAACCCGATGATCGTCACCAAAGGCGCCAACCTGGACGTGGCCGCCAAGGCCGCGACCCGGGCCTGCTACTCCAACGCCGGGCAGCTGTGCATCTCGATCGAGCGGATCTACGTCGAGCGGGACGTCGCCGACGAGTTCACCGCCAAATTCGGCGAGCAGGTGCGCAACATGAACCTGGCGGCGACCTACGACTTCACCGCCGACATGGGCAGCCTGATCTCAGAAGATCAGATCAAGACCGTCTCCGGCCACGTCGACGACGCAAAGGTCAAGGGCGCCACAGTGGTTGCCGGCGGCAACCCGCGCCCCGACATCGGCCCGCTCTTCTACGAACCGACCGTCCTGACCGGTGTCACCGACGAGATGGAATGCGCGCGCAACGAGACGTTCGGCCCGCTCGTGTCGATCTACCCCGTCGACTCGGTGGAGGAGGCCATCGCGAAGGCCAACGACACCGAGTACGGCCTGAATGCCAGTGTGTGGGCAGGCAGCAAAGCTGAGGGCGAGGCGATCGCGGCCCGGATCCAGGCCGGCACGGTCAACGTCGACGAAGGCTACGCCCTGGCCTGGGGCAGCACCGCGGCCCCGATGGGCGGCATGAAGGCCTCCGGCGTCGGGCGGCGGCACGGCGCCGACGGGATCCTCAAGTACACCGAGTCCCAGACGGTCTCCACGGCTCGGGTGATCAACCTCGATCCCCCGCTGGGCATTTCGCAGACGTTCTGGCAGAAGGCTCTGACCCCGATGATCAAGGCGGTGCAGAAACTGCCCGGTCGCTAGAGCGACGGCGGCGATGCTGAGGCGGCAGTTCTTCCGGTCAGGCGCGGTCGTGATCGGTGCGGCCCTGGCCGCGGGGTGCACCGAGCCCGCCGGCGGTGAGCGCGACCCCGCCGGCGAGGATCACCGCACCTGGCGCATGCCCGACGAAGGCGACCCGCACAAACGGACCTGGATGGCGTTCGGTGCCGACGAGGCGATCTGGGGTGCTGCGCTGCTGGGAGAAGTCCGGCGGAACCTCGCGACGATCGCCCAGGCGATCGCGCAGTTCGAGCCCGTCACGATGTTGGTCCGCGCCGAGGAGCACGATCTGGCACGGGAGATCGTCGGGCCCACGGTGGAATTGGTGGAGGCGCCGCTCGACGATCTGTGGATGCGCGACACCGGGCCGGTGTTCGTAACGGGCAACGGCACTAAGGCCGGCATCAACTTCAACTTCAACGGCTGGGGGGAGAAGCAGGAGTTCGATCACGATGCCGGTGTCGCCGACTTCGTGGCGGCCCGGGCAGGTGTCGAGGCGCTACCCACCGACCTCGTCCTCGAGGGCGGTGGCATCGAGGTGGATGGCGAGGGCACCGCGCTGATCACCGAGAGCTGCGTGCTCAACGACAACCGGAACCCGGGCTGGTCGAAAGCCGATGTCGAGGACGAGCTTCGGCCGCTGCTCGCGCTCGACAAGATCATCTGGCTGCCCGGCATCGCGGACAAGGACATCACCGACGGTCACACCGACTTCTACGCGCGCTTCGCCCCGCCCGGGATGGTCTTGGCCGGATTCGACCCGGACCCGGCGTCCTGGGACCACGATGTGACCAAGCGCCATCTCGACATCCTCAAGACCGCGACGGACGCCAAGGGCCGCAAGCTGGAGGTTCTCGTGCTCGAAGCGCCGAGTGTCGTCCGGCCCGAATTCGAATCCGACGATTTCGCGGCAGGCTACATCAACTTCTACGTCTGCAACGGCGCGGTGATCGCACCTGAGTTCGGTGATCCGCAAGCCGATACCGCGGCCCGGCAGAAATTGGAGCAGCTCTTCCCCAGCCGCCGGGTCGTGCAGATCAACATCGATGCCATCGCCGCCGGCGGGGGCGGCATCCACTGCACCACCCAACAGGAGCCTGTCTCCTACTAGCTCCTGGGACGCCGCGCGACAACGGCGAAGTTCAGCGGGATCTGCGGCGACCCCGGCGGCAGGGCCCAGCCCTGAGGGCAGGCCACGAACGCCGGGAAAGCCCGCCAGTCCATGTATGGCAGTTCGGCCAGAGCCTCGATGACGAGCCCGGCCTGCAGCAGGGACGTGATGACCTCGGACAGGTCGTGGCGCCATTCGTGGTTACGCACATGGGTGATCTGTCCGGCCGAGTTCTCGGTGTAAGTACCTGCGTCGTCATAGGTCCGGGCACCGCCGCCGCTGAGGTAGTCGTCGGTGATCTCCCACGGTTCGAAGTCCATCGCCCCGAGGATCGGATGATCGTCGCGGATCAGGAACACCCCGCCCGGCTCGAGCAGATCGTGGATCGATCGCGCCCAGTTGACGAGTTCGGGCAGCCACACGATGGTTCCGGTGCTGGTCACCACGGTCTCGAAGCGGCGCTGGATCAGCGTCGAGGCGAACCGGGCATCGCCCTCGACCCAGGTGATCTCACGGCCGTCGGCCGCCGCGATCCTGGCCGCGTGCCGCAACGAGTTCGGCGACAGGTCGACGCCGTGCACATCGCGCGCTCCCAGCCTGGCCCAGGACACGGTGTCGGTGCCGATGTGGCACTGCAGGTGCAGCAGTGAACGGCCCCGCACCCCGGTGTCCGGCAGGTGTGGCGCGAGCACCTCGAAGTCGTTGCGCACCACCCAGGAGATATCGGTGGGATCGGCCAGAAACCCTGCCACGTCATACATCTCGGACCGGGCATGAATGTCGGCCCGGTCGTCCCAGTTGGCACGGTTCGCCGCGAGAGCGTCCGCTACATTCACCAGCCCAACCATACCGAACTCAACGACATCGAGCCTGCGCCCAGATCGCGAAATCGTGCGAAATCGCGATCTGGACGCAGGCTCGACGCGCTACGTGCAGACTCAGCTTCCGGCGATACCGTCCAGCCGCTTGGTCGCGGCCTCGAAACCGCTCACCAGTTCGCCGATGATGTCGGCGACCGGGCGGATCTCGTTCATCCGGCCCACGATCTGGCCCACCGGCATCGACACGGTGTCGGGGTTGTCCGACTCGTTCATGCGCTGATGCGCCTCGCTGACCAGGATGTTCTGCAGCGGCATCGGCAACGGCTCGGGTGCGTCCGGGGCATCCCAGGCGTCGGTCCACTTGGTCTTGAGCAGCCGGGCCGGCTTGCCGGTGTAGATCTTGCGGCGCACGGTGTCGGCGGTGGTGGCCTTGAGCAGGGCCTCCTGGATCGTGGAGGTGCCGCCGGGCAGCCGGTGGCCCAGGTCGTATTCGGCTGCGGTCAGGAATGCCGATCCCATCCACACACCCGAGGCGCCGAGCGCCAGCGCAGCCGCGACCTGCTTGCCGGTGCCGATACCGCCGGCGGCCAGCACCGGGGCCTTACCGTCAAGGGCGTCAACGATTTCCGGCCACAGCACCATGGAGCCGATCTCACCGGTGTGCCCACCGGCCTCGTGGCCCTGGGCGACGACGATGTCCACGCCGTTCTCCACGTGGCGCAGCGCATGCTTGGCGCTGCCTGCCAGTGCCGCCACCGGAACACCCGCGGCGTGCGCCTGTTCGATGACGTCATTGGGCGGTGAACCCAAAGCGTTGGCGATCAGCTTGATCGGGTGCTTGAGCGCGACCTCGACGTGGCTGCGGGCCACCGAGTGCAACCAGCCCAGCACACCCTCGTTACGCTCCTCGTCCGCCGGCAACGGCGGAACACCAAGATCGGCAAGGGTTTTCGCGACGAAGTCGCGGTGGCTCTGCGGGATGAGCTTGTTGATGTCGACGGCCGTACCCTCGGTCGGGATCTTGGCCGGCATCACGATATCGACGCCGTAAGGCTTACCGCCGGTGTTGGCGTCCATCCACTGCAGCACCTCTTCGAGGTCGTCGGCGTCGTTGAACCGCACGCAGCCCAGCACACCCAGACCGCCGGCCTTGCTGACCGCGGCGGCCACCTTCTCCGACGGGGTGAAGACGAAGATCGGGTATTCGATCCCGAATTTTTCGCAGAGATCGGTCTTCATTACTGCTTCGCTCCCACGTGATTCGCGTGCACCTCGTCGGCGGCACGCTCCTCGGTCTGATCCTTGGCCCACCGGTAGTCGGGCTTGCCCGCCGGCGAGCGCTTGACCTCGTCGACCAGCCACAGGCTGCGCGGCACCTTGTAGCCGGCGATCTCGCTGCGCACGAAGGTGTCGAGGTCTGCCAGGGTCGGGCGGCTGCCCTCACGCGGCTGCACGACGGCGGCCACGTGCTGGCCGAAGCGCTCGTCGGGCACACCGACCACGAGCGCGTCGAAAACGTCGGGGTGGCCCTTGAGCGCGGCCTCGACCTCTTCGGGGTAGATTTTCTCGCCACCGGAGTTGATCGACACCGAGCCGCGGCCCAGCATGGTCACGCTGCCGTCGGCCTCGACCTCGGCGTAGTCACCGGGGATGGCGTAGCGGACCCCGTTGTAGGTGCGGAAGGTCTCGGCGGTCTTCTTCTCGTCCTTGAAGTAGCCGACGGGGATGTGGCCGCACTTGGCGATGATGCCGCGCACGCCCGAGCCCGGGACCACCTCGTTGCCGTCTTCGTCGAGCACCTTGGTGTTCTTGTCGATGGTCACGCGCGGGCCACCGGTGTGGCTCTGTCCCTTGGCGACCACGGAGGTACCGCCGAAGCCGGTCTCCGAGGATCCGATCGAGTCGGTGATGATCCGGTTGGGCAGCAGCTCCAGGAACTTCTCCTTGAGGCTGGTAGAGAACAGGGCCGCGGTGCTGGCCAGCAGGAACAGCGACGACAGGTCGTACTGGTTGCCTGCGTCCTGGTGGG
The DNA here is from genome assembly GCF_048282725.1 of Mycobacterium sp. 48b. Taxonomy (NCBI): domain Bacteria; kingdom Bacillati; phylum Actinomycetota; class Actinomycetes; order Mycobacteriales; family Mycobacteriaceae; genus Mycobacterium; species Mycobacterium sp. 48b. The sequence continues at coordinate 1,434,309 of NZ_JBLVUL010000001.1, read as the reverse complement.
CCAGCAGCGCGTCGAGCAGCGGCCGGGCCATCGCATCGCCGGTGAAGAACAGCAGATTGACCTTGTGCTCGTGGATCATCCGCCAGGCGGCATCGGCATCGAACTCCGGCATCAGCACCACGGTGTGACCGGTGAACAGCGCCATCCAGGTGGCCGACTGGGTCGCGCCGTGGATCATCGGCGGGATGGGCAGCCGGATCATCGGCGGGTTGGCGACCGCCTGCTTGGACAGGTCGTATTCGTCGGCGATGGGCTCGCCGGTGGCGAAGTCGGTGCCGCCGAACAGCACCCGGTAGATGTCCTCGTGACGCCACATGACGCCCTTGGGGAATCCGGTGGTCCCGCCCGTGTAGAGCAGGTAGATGTCGTCTTCGCTGCGCGGCCCGAAGTCCCGCTCGGGCGAGCTGTCGGCGATGGCCGAGTAGAACTCGACACCGCCGTACCGCTGGTAGTCGTCGTCTGATCCGTCCTCCACCACGAGGACGGTCTTGACCAGGGGCGTCTCGGGCAGCACGTTGGCCACGCGGTCGGCGTAGCGGCGCTCGTGGATCAGCGCGACCATGTCCGAGTTCTCGAACAGGTACTTCAGCTCGCCCTCGACGTAGCGGAAGTTGACGTTGACCAGGATCGCGCCGGCCTTCACGATGCCCAGCATCCCGATGACGATCTCGATGCGGTTGCGACAGTAGAGGCCGACCTTGTCGTCCTTCTTCACACCCTGGGAGATCAGATAGTGGGCCAGGCGGTTGGCCTTCTCCTCCAACTGCGCATAGGTCAGCTGTTCGTCGCCACAGATCAGGGCGACACGGTCAGGCACAGCGTCGATGGCGTGCTCGGCAAGATCGGCAATATTCAGAGCCACAGAACCTAAACTAGAACGTGTTACATTTCGATACAAGTCTGGGTTGAAAATGCAGAGGAGCCGACACCTGTGAGCGATACCGAAAAGGGGCCCGACGCCCTCATTGAGCAGCGCGGACACACCCTGATCCTGACGCTGAACCGGCCCGAGGCGCGCAACGCGCTTTCCACCGAGATGCTCTCGATCATGGTCGAGGCCTGGGACCGCGTCGACAACGATCCGGAGATCCGCACCTGCATCCTCACCGGCGCCGGCGGTTACTTCTGCGCGGGCATGGACCTCAAGGGCGCCACCAAGAAGCCGCCGGGCGATTCCTTCAAGGACGGCAGCTACGACCCGTCACGCATCGACGGTCTGCTCAAGGGCCGTCGGCTCACCAAGCCGCTGATCGCCGCGGTTGAGGGCCCGGCCATCGCGGGCGGCACCGAGATCCTGCAGGGCACCGATATCCGCGTCGCCGGAGAGAGCGCGAAGTTCGGCATCTCCGAGGCCAAGTGGAGCCTGTACCCGATGGGTGGCTCGGCGGTGCGCCTGGTTCGCCAGATTCCGTACACCATCGCGTGCGACATGCTGCTGACCGGACGGCACATCACCGCCGCCCAGGCGCTCGAGTACGGCCTGATCGGTCATGTGGTGCCGGACGGCACCGCGCTGGACAAGGCCCTGGAGATCGCTGAGGTCATCAACAACAACGGCCCGCTGGCCGTGCAGGCCATCCTCAAGACCATCCGCGAGACCGAGGGCATGCACGAGAACGAGGCGTTCAAGCCCGACACCGCCAACGGCATCCCGGTGTTCCTGTCCGCCGACGCCAAGGAAGGCCCCCTGGCCTTCAAGGAGAAGCGCGCGCCGGTCTTCCAGATGAAATAGCTCTGGCCGTCAAAGGCACGAACTGAGGCCCTGCTCGATGGTTCGAGCAGGGCCTCAGTCTGTTTCAGGTTGTCAACGCCCTAACGCCAATGCCCGGGTGGCGGCGGGCCCCAATGCCCCGGCGGCGGGGGCGGCGGCCCCCAGAACCGCGGCGGTGGCGGCGGCCCCCAGAACGGTGGTGGCGGTGGCGGGGGCGGCCCCCAGAACGGCGGGGGCGGTGGCGGCGGTGGCGGGCCCCACGGCCGCAACGGCGGCGCGGGGAACGAGGACAGCGGAGCCGGTGCCCCGAGCTGAACGCTCGTGGGCGCCGGGACCGGCGCCGCATTGGCCTGCGCGGCAATTCCGATGGCGCCGGCCAACAACGCCCCGCCCAGCACCACGCCGCTCAACACATTTCGCCCAGTTGAATGTCGTGCCATCTCGTGCACTCCTCTAATCGTCGCGTCATATCCCCCGATATCGCGAGACTATCTAATTAGATTCGCTATGCGAAACCTGAGAGGACGTTGCACAGCGAACACTTAACCAGGACATAGGAATACACAGCCGGCGCGGCTGGCGGCTAGGCCCCCAGCGGCGCCGTGGGGCTGAAGACGACCGGCATGGCCTCCGGCCCGCTGACGAAGTTGGCCGGGCGCAGTGGCACGTGCGCGCCGTCGGCCAGCCGCAGATCCGGCAGGCGCTGCAACAGCCGGGAGACCATGAGCCGCAGTTCCAGTCGAGCCAGCTGATTGCCCAGGCAGAAGTGGGTGCCGAAACCGAATGCCAAGTGGCTGTTGGGGTTCCGGTCGATCCGGAACTCATCCGGGTTGTCGAACACCTCTTCGTCGAAGTTGGCCGATTCGAACATCAGCATGACCTTCTCGCCGGCCTTCAACTCGGTGCCGTGGAACGTGGTGTCGGCGGTCAGGGTGCGGCACATGTTCTTCACCGGCGAGGTCCAGCGCAGCATCTCCTCGATCGCGCCGGGGAGTTTCTCCGGATCAGCCACCAACGCATCCCACTGATCACGGTGGCGCAGAAGCTGTTCCACCCCACCCGAGAGGGTGTGCCGGGTGGTTTCATCCCCACCGATGAGGATCAGCAGCGTCTCCATGACGATCTCGTCGTCGGTCATCCGCTGGCCCTCGACCTCGGCGTTGACCAGGATCGAGAACAGGTCGTCCGTCGGGTTGGCCCGACGCTTGGTGATCTCCTCCATGGTGAAAGCCGTGTAGGCGGCGAAGGTTTCCATCAGCTTCTGGATCACGGTCTCGTCGACGTGCGAGGACAGCCCGCACACCAGGTCGTCAGACCACTTCAGCAGCATGTCGCGCTCCTGGGGCAACACGCCGAGCATGTCGCCGATGACCGCCATCGGCAGCGGCGCGGCGATATCCCGCACGAAGTCGCATTCCCCGCGTTCACACACCGCATCGATCAGGGTGTCGCACAGCTTCTCGATCGAGGGCACCTTGTCCATCACGCGCTTGCGTGTGAAGCCGGAGTTGACCAGCTTGCGGCGCAACACATGTGCGGGATCGTCCATGTCGATCATGTACGGCATGCCGGGCTGGTCGGGCCGGATCCCACCGGTGGACGAGAACAGCTCGGGGTTCCGCTCAGCATCGAGCAAGGCCTGGTAGGTGGCGGCCGCGGCCAGTCCGTTGCGGTCGCGGAACACAGGCTCGTTGGCCCGCATCCATCGGTAGGCCTCCCGCGCGCCTCCGTCGGCATAGAAAGTGCCGTTGGTGAGGTCCACATCGGGCTTGAGCAGGACTTGGGTCACGAAATCTCCTTGGCGTCAGCAAACGTCATCTGCACATTGCGGACCGAGCTGGACAGCAACGCCCGTTTGGGCAGGCCCAGGGCCGCAAGTTCTTTGGCGTACGGGTGGTCCCCGAGCCGGATCCGGACCCCGCCCGGCCGGTACCGCACGCCGGAAAGCCGCATCTGGCCTTCGGTTTCGCGCAGGACACCGTCGAGGTGGGAGAAGGTGGACTGCACCTGGGGTTTGGCGGTGAACGCAGACGGCACCGGTAGGCCGGGCTTGAAGTCCATGCCCACTGCGAGCCGGCCGTCGATGCTCACGTCGAAGCTGAACGGGCCGCCCTCATGAAGGGTGAAGTCCGCCAGGACTTTCGGATAGCCCCAGATCTGCCGGCCGGCCTGCAAGGTGAACTCACCGTCGACCGGAAGGTGATGCACGAACGCACCCGCCGAGCCAAGGCCACGCAGGCCCGATTCCGCCGACCCGGGCCGGTTCACCATGACGTTGGTGCCGTACTCCAGGTACGGACCCAGATCACCGTCGATGTAGTGCATCAGCATCAACACGACCATCGCGCGGTTCGGCCGGTGCCGATACACACGCAGGCCGCTGTAGTCGATCATGCGCTGCGCGGCGTCGGCATCGACCGAAAACATCGCCATGTGCTGTTCGGCGGCACGGATCTGCACCGGCATCGTCAACACGGTGCCGAGGACAGTGTGTTGCGAGGGTCCGGAAGCGGGCGCACTGTGACTCACGCCATAAATCTAGAACCTCGAGTAGACAGGTTGCAACAAAGTGTCTACTCACCGGGAGCGAACAGACGCGGACGTACCCGAAACGCGCGTTCACGGGTACCGGCCCGTCTGCTCGCGGCTGGAGACAGGCCTACACGAGGGCTGCGAGGTCCTTGATCTGCTCGACGGAGCGGGCACCGACGACCATCATGGTCACGCCCGAGGCCTCCCAGGCCTTGATCTGCTCCTTGACGTAGTCGAGGTTACCGACGATCGCCGAGTCATCGACCAATTCGTCCGGGATGATCTTGGCGGCCTCATCTTTGCGGTCACTGCGGAAAAGTTTGGTGACGTCGTCGACGACCTCCGCGTACCCCATCCGGCGGTACACGTCGGCATGGAAGTTGGTGTCCTCGGCACCCATTCCACCCATGTACAGCGCCAGATGCGGCTTCATCAGCTCCATGATCGCGGGGCGGTCGTCGGTCACCACGACCTGCGCGGTGGCACAGATCTCGAAGGTTTCCCGGGTGCGCCGGGCGCCGGGGCGGGCGAAGCCCTCGTCCAGCCACTCGTTGTACATGCCCGCGATGCGCGGTGAGTAGAAGATCGGCAACCAACCGTCGGCGATCTCTGCGGCCAGCGCGACGTTCTTGGGGCCCTCGGCACCCAGCATCACCGGGATGTCCGCGCGCAGCGGATGAGTTATGGGCTTGAGGTTCTTGCCCAGCCCCGTGGTGCCCTCACCGGTCACCGGCAGCGGGTAGTGCGGGCCGTCGCTGTGTACCGGGGCTTCCCGGGCCCAGACCTGACGCAGGATGTCGATGTACTCGCGGGTGCGGGCCAGTGGCTTGGGGAACTTCGCGCCGTACCAACCCTCGACCACCTGCGGACCGGACACACCGAGGCCGAGGATGTGGCGGCCACCGGAGAGGTGGTCCAGCGTCAGCGCGGCCATCGCACACGCGGTCGGCGTCCGGGCAGACAGTTGGATGACCGAGGTACCCAGCCGCATGCGGGTGGTTTCCCGGCCCCACCAGGCCAGCGGGGTGTAGGCGTCCGAGCCCCAGGCCTCCGCGGTGAAGACGGTGTCGAAGCCCTCCGCCTCTGCTGCGGCGACGAGTTCGGCGTGGTTGGTCGGCGGCTGGGCGCCCCAGTATCCGAGTTGAAGACCCAACTTCATTAGCTCGCCTTTCCACACACGGTTGAAACCATTCTTAGAACCTGTTCTACTCGATGCTGTGACCACAGGCCAAAGCAGCCCGGTGCAGATCGACAAGCATGAGCGGCCCCTCTCGGCGCCGCTGAAGCTCTCATTCGACTACACCCGTTCAGTCGGACCGCTCCTGTCCCAGTTCTTCACCGCGCTACGCGATCGACGCATCGTCGGCGTACGCGGATCGGACGGCCGGGTGCACGTTCCACCCGCTGAGTATGACCCCGTCACGTATGCGGCCCTGACCGAGGTGGTGCCGGTCAGCGCGGTCGGCACGGTGCAGTCCTGGACCTGGCAGTCGACGCCGCTGGAGGGCCAGCCGCTGGACCGGCCGTTCGCCTGGGCGCTGATCAAACTCGACGGCGCCGACACGCCACTGCTGCACGCCGTCAATGCACCCGAAGGCTCACTCAAGACCGGCGACCGGGTGCACGCGCACTGGATCGACGAACCGGTCGGCGCGATCACCGACATCGCGTACTTCCTGCCCGGGGACGAAGAAGAAGAATCGGTGCCGCCCGCCTCGGACGACCGCGAGCCGGTCGCGGTGCAGGTGACTCCCAGCTTCATCGAGATCCAGCACACCGCGTCCCTGCCCGAGACCACGTTCCTCAAGGCGCTGCAGGAGGGCAAGCTGCTGGGCGGCCGGAGCCGCAGCGGTCGCGACGGACAGCCGGGCAAGGTGTACTTCCCGCCGAAGGAGGCGGATCCCGCGACCGGTCTGGCGCTCGACGAGTTCATCGAGCTGCCGGACAAGGGCACCGTCACCACCTTCGCGGTCATCAACATCCCGTTCCCCGGGCAGCGCATCAAGCCGCCCTATGTCGCGGCGTATGTCTTGCTAGACGGCGCCGACATCCCGTTCCTGCATCTGGTCACCGAGATCGATCCTGCGGATGTGCGGATGGGTATGCGGGTGCAAGCCGTGTGGAAGCCCAGCGAGGAATGGGGCCTGGGCATCGACAACATCGACTACTTCAAGCCCACCGGCGAACCCGACGCCGACTACGACTCCTACAAGCACCACCTCTGAGAGAGCACCTGATGACTGATGTAGCAGTGGTGGGCTTCGCACATGCGCCCCACGTCCGCCGGACCGACGGCACCACGAACGGCGTCGAGATGCTGATGCCGTGTTTCCACAAGCTGTACGAGGAGCTCGGTCTGAAGCAGACCGATATCGGCTTCTGGTGCTCGGGATCTTCGGATTACCTTGCCGGTCGTGCCTTCTCGTTCATCTCGGCGATCGACTCGATCGGCGCGATCCCGCCCATCAACGAGTCGCACGTCGAAATGGACGCGGCCTGGGCGCTCTACGAGGCCTACATCAAGCTGCTGACCGGGCAGGTCGAGACCGCGCTGGTGTATGGCTTCGGAAAGTCCTCGGCGGGTGTGCTGCGCCGGGTGCTGGCCCTGCAGACCGATCCCTACACTGTCGCGCCACTGTGGCCGGATTCGGTGTCGATGGCCGGACTGCAGGCGCGCGCAGGCTTGGACGCAGGCAAGTGGACCGCCGAGCAGATGGCCCAGGTGGCACTGGATTCATACGCCGCAGGCGGGCGCACCGACAAGGAAGAAGTCACCGGGAGCATCGACGACCTGCTCTCGCGGCCCTTCTTCGCCGACCCGCTGCGCCGCCACGACATCGCACCGATCACCGACGGCGCGTCGGCGATCGTGCTCGCAGCCGGCGACCGGGCCCGCGAACTGCGCGAAAACCCCGCCTGGATCACCGGTTTCGAGCACCGCATCGAGACGCCGATCCTGGGCGCGCGCGACCTGACCGTCTCGACCTCTACCGCCGCTTCGGCGCAGGCCGCCACTGGTGGTGACGCGAGCTCGATCGAGGTGGCCGAGATCTACGCTCCGTTCACGCATCAGCAGCTAATCCTCACCGAGGCCATCGGGCTGGGCTCGAACACGAAGGTGAACCCGTCCGGCGGCGCGCTGGCCGCCAACCCGATGTTCTCGGCCGGGCTGGAGCGCATCGGCTTTGCCGCTCGGCACATCTTCGAGGGCTCGGCCCAGCGCGTCCTGGCGCACGCCACCAGCGGCCCTGCGCTGCAACAGAATCTCGTCGCCGTCCTGGAGGGCAAATAATGGGCAAACAGCTCGCCGCGGTCCTGGGGACCGGGCAGACGAAGTACGTCGCCAAGCGCCACGACGTGTCGATGAACGGCCTGGTGCGTGAGGCCATCGACAAGGCACTCGCCGATTCGGGCTCGACGATGGCCGACATCGATGCCGTGGTGGTCGGCAAGGCGCCCGACTTCTTCGAGGGCGTGATGATGCCCGAGCTGTTCATGGCCGACGCCACCGGGGCGACCAACAAGCCGCTGATCCGCGTGCACACCGCGGGCTCCGTGGGTGGCTCGACCGCGATCGTGGCGGCCAGCCTGGTGCAGTCGGGTAAGTACAAGCGCGTGCTGACCATGGCCTGGGAGAAGCAGTCCGAGTCGAACGCCATGTGGGCGTTGAGCATTCCGGTGCCCTTCACCAAGCCCGTCGGCGCCGGCGCAGGCGGCTACTTCGCCCCGCACATCCGCGCCTACATCCGTCGCTCCGGCGCCCCCAACCACATCGGGGCCATCGTGGCGGTCAAAGACCGGCTCAACGGGGCCAAGAATCCCTTGGCTCATCTGCACCAGCCCGACATCACCGTCGAGAAGGTGATGTCCTCGCCGATGCTGTGGGACCCGATCCGCTACGACGAGACCTGTCCGTCCTCGGATGGTGCTGCGGCGATGGTGATCGGGAACGAGGAAGCCGCCGAAGCCCATCTTTCCAACGGGCATCCCGTTGCGTGGATCCACGCCACGGCGTTGCGCACCGAACCGCTGGCCTACTCCGGTCGCGACCAGGTGAACCCGCAGGCCGGTCGCGATGCGGCCGCCGCGTTGTGGCGCGATGCCGGCATCACCAGCCCGATCGACGAGATCGATGCGGCCGAGGTGTACGTGCCGTTCTCCTGGTACGAGCCGATGTGGTTGGAGAACCTCGGTTTTGCCGCCGAGGGCGACGGCTGGAAGCTCACCGAGGCCGGCGAGACGGCGATCGGCGGCAGGATCCCGTTCAACGCTTCCGGCGGTGTGCTGAGCTCGAACCCGATCGGCGCATCGGGCATGATCCGCTTCGCCGAGTCGGCGATCCAGGTGATGGGCAAGGCAGGCGACCATCAGGTCGAGGGCGCCCGCAAGGCGCTGGGCCATGCCTACGGCGGCGGCGCGCAGTACTACTCGATGTGGGTGGTGTCGAGCGACAAACCCGGCAAGCCGGCGTCATGACGCCGACGAGCGCTCGCGCGAGGAGCCATCGATGATGAAGTACACGCTCAGCGTGGCCATGGGCCCGCTGGAGCACCTGACAGGATTGGCCCGCACCGCCGAGGAAGTCGGGTTCGATTCGATCGCACTGCCCGACTCGCTGTTCTACATGGAGAAGCAGGCCGCGGACTATCCGTACACCCCGGATGGTTCGCGGATGTGGAACGCCGAGACGCCGTGGGTCGATCCGTTGATCGCGGCGGCGTCCATGGGTGCGGCGACCTCGACGCTGCGGTTCTACACCAACGTCATGAAGCTCGGGTCACGTAACCCGCTGTTGCTGGCCCGCCAGGTCGGCTCAGTGGCCAACCTGACCAACAACCGCTTCGGGTTCGGTGTCGGGATCGGCTGGGCACCAGAGGAATTCGAATGGTGCGGCGTTCCGTTCGCCAAGCGTGGAGCACGCGTCGACGAGATGATCGAGGTGCTCAAGCTCGTGCTCGGCGGCGGCATGGTCGAGTTCCACGGCGAGTTCTACGATTTCGAGCGTCTGCAGATGAGCCCGGCCCCGTCCGAGCCGGTGCCGTTCTACGTCGGTGGGCACACGCCGGTGGCACTCAAGCGAGCGGCCCGGATCGGTGACGGCTGGACCAGCGCGATGATGACCTGCGCCCAGCTGGCCGAGACCGTGACGGCGCTCAACAAGCTGCGCAGCGAATTCGGCCGGGCCGATGAGCCGTTCGAGTTCCAGGCGGTGTGTATCGACAAGTTCGATCTCGACGGGCACCGTGAGCTTGCCGAGGCCGGTATCACCGACAACATCGTCATCCCGTGGATGCTCGAGGGTCTTGGCTTCGACGCCCCGCTGGAGAAGAAGCAGGATTCGCTCAAGCGGTTCGCCGACACCTACATCCACTCAGGCTGGCAGGACTGACATGACCGTCACCGATCCTCAGCATCCAGCCCACTTGGCGGGCAAGCGGTCCCGGGACGCGGTTGCCGCCCGGGACAAGCAAACCTGGCTGGACAATTTCGCCGACGACGCGATCGTGCAGGATCCCATCGGGCCGTCGTTCTTCGACCCGGAAGGCAACGGCCACCGGGGTAAGGAAGCCATCGCGGCGTTCTGGGACAAGGCCATCGCCCCGACCGACAACCTCGAGTTCAACTTCGTCGACACCTTCCAGTGCGGCAACGAGGAAGCCAACATCGGCAGCATCGTCACCACCATGGGCGGGCACCGCATCACCACCCCGGGCGTCTTCACCTATCGCGCGAACGACGCGGGACAGCTGGTGGCCTTGCGGGCCTACTGGGAAGTGGACCGCGCGAGCGCCGAGAAGATCGAGGACTAGAGCTCGGCGAGCCCGGTCAGGTAGCGCCGGGCCAGCTCCCGGTATGCCGCCGGATTGGTCTGCACCCACGTCTGTGCGCCGGTGCCCGCGATGGGTCCGCGGATCTTCGCGGGTGCTCCGGTGACCAATACCTCATCGGGAATCTTGGTGCCCCCGACCACCAGTGAATGCGCTGCGATCAGGCTGCGCCGGCCGATCACCGCCCCGTCGAGCACCGTGCAGTGGTTGGCGATCAGCGCCTCCTCGCCCACGTGCGCGCCATGTACGACGCACATGTGGGCGACTGTGGCGCCGGGGCCGATGTCGACCGGGATCCCCGGTGGCGCATGTAGTACCGAACCGTCCTGGACGTTGGCGCCCTCGCGGATCACGATGGGCGCGAAGTCACCTCGCAGCACGGTGTTGAACCACACCGAGGCACCGGCCTCGACCGTCACGTTGCCGATCAGTGTTGCCGTCGGGGCCACGAACGCGCTTGGATCCACCACGGGCGCCCGGCCCTCGAACGAATACAGCGGCATCGTCCACATATACCGCAGGAAACCGGCTCCGGCGCAGCGACGCGTACCCTGAACAGTAACTATGTCGCTCACGACAACAAATCACCCCAGGTTCTTGATCTCCATCGGTCTTGCCGCGGCCGTCGTCGGCACGGCGGTCGCATGCTCCCCGGCCGGCGATTCGCCGAGTACGCCGTGGGTTGCCACACCGTCTACGTCGACATCGGCGGCGGCGCCGAAGTCGCCGAAAACCCAGGCATCCGACTACAGCCACCTGCTGCTGCAGGCCGAGGATGTCAGCATTCCGCCGGATGCGTTCACCGCCCGGTCCAGCAACGTCAACCCCGACGGTCAGTCCGGGGCCAGCGCGTTGTTCGTCAACGCCGACGACACCCGGGCGATCGCCGACACGATCCTGATCTACCCGGACGCAGCGACCGCGTCGGCAACGCTCAAGCAGGCCTCCGCGGCGGTGAGCACCATGGTCACCGGAGGTGAGCCACAACCGGTGCCGGTGGGTTCGAACGGCACCGTCATCTCGGGGACCGCCCCCGACGGCAAGAAGGCCGTGACGCTGTTGATGTACACCCAGGGCCGCGCGGTGGTGCGTCTGGAGTTCGACAGCAACCCGGACGACCCGGTGTCGCCGCAGACCGTGGCCAGTGTCGGCCGTATGCAACAGATCGCGCTGAGAATCGGCCTTCCGGAGCGTGAGTAACCCCCGCTGACAGTGGGTATGCCGCAGGTCACGCCTCAATTATTGCCAGGAGCCCTCAAAAAACTGTAACGTGTTCTAGTTAAGAGCACCGATACGGGAGGCCCACCGTGACTACCGAACATGCCGGCATCAGAGAGATCGACACCGGCGCCCTGCCAGACCGCTATGCGCGGGGTTGGCACTGCCTGGGACCGGTCAAGAACTTCCTTGACGGTCAGCCGCACTCTGTCGAGGCATTCGGCACCAAGCTGGTCGTGTTCGCCGATTCCCAGGGCGACCTGAAGGTCCTTGACGGCTACTGCCGGCACATGGGTGGCGACCTGTCGCAGGGAACCATCAAGGGTGACGCCGTGGCCTGCCCGTTCCACGACTGGCGATGGGGCGGCGACGGCAAGTGCAAGCTCGTCCCCTACGCCAAGCGCACCCCGCGGCTGGCCCGTACCCGGGCCTGGCACACCGACGTGCGCGGTGGCCTGCTGTTCGTCTGGCACGATCACGAGGGCAACGAGCCCCAGCCCGAGGTCCGGATCCCCGAGATCCCCGAGGCCGCCAGTGACGAATGGACCGAGTGGCAGTGGAACTCGATGTTGATCGAGGGCAGCAACTGCCGCGAGATCATCGACAACGTCACCGACATGGCGCACTTCTTCTACATCCACTTCGGCCTGCCGACGTACTTCAAGAACGTCTTCGAGGGCCACATCGCCTCGCAGTACCTGCACAACGTGGGCCGTCAGGACATCGGCGGTATGGGCACCCAGTACGGCGAGTCGCACCTGGACTCCGAAGCGTCCTACTTCGGACCGTCGTTCATGATCAACTGGCTGCACAACAACTACGCCGGTTACAAGGCCGAGTCGATCCTGATCAACTGCCACTACCCGGTGAGCCAAGACGCGTTCATGCTGCAGTGGGGCGTCATCGTCGAGAAGCCCAAGGGCATGGACGACAAGACCACCCAGAAGCTGGCCAACGCGATGACCGACGGTGTCAGCCAGGGCTTCCTGCAGGACGTGGAGATCTGGAAGCACAAGACCCGCATCGACAACCCGCTGCTGGTCGAGGAGGACGGCGCCGTCTACCAGATGCGTCGCTGGTACCAGCAGTTCTACGTCGACGTCGCCGACATCACTCCCGACATGACCGACCGTTTCGAGATGGAGATCGACACCACCGCGGCCAACGAGAAGTGGCATGTGGAGGTCGAGGAGAACCTGAAGGTCCAGGCCGAGGAGAAGGCGGCCGAGAAAGAAACGGCACAGTCCAGCTGATGACGACACGCAACGAGCGGAGCCAGGCGCCGGATGTGGACGACCTGGCCCGTTCGATGCTGTTGTTGCACGGCGCCCATGAGGACGACGACCATCACCCCGCCGGCAGCACTGCGCCCGGCGGATCCTGGGCCAAGGCACCGAATTTCGCATCCGATCCCGAACGTGCCGCCGCGGTCCGCGAGGCCAGCGCACGTGACCGCGAGCGCTATCTGACGTCAGGCCTGGTGTCCGTCGACTGCCGGTTCTGCCATGTTGCGGTCCAGGTGAAGAAGCTCAGCGCAGAACACACTTCGGTGCAGTGGAACTCTGAGGCGGTGCACCGCTGCGCAACCTTCGAGGAGATCCGTTCCAGCGGAGGAGATCCGGCCCGCGCGCGGTCATGTCCGCGGCTGACCGACAGCATCAGGCACGCGGTGGCCGAAGGGTGCCTCGAAGAGGTGTCCTCGGCGCCCTCACCCGGCGACGGCTAGTTCGCCCGCCGCAATTCGGCCACACAGGCTCCCAGCGATTCGTCGTCGGCTCCGTCGCCCAGCGGCGGCAGCACGATTCCGTTGGCGACATCGCCGAACCTGGCCTTCAGCATGGCCGGGATCTCGTCGTGACGTCCGCAGACCACCAGTTCGTCGAGAACGGAATCGGTCAGCACCGAAGGCAATTCGTCCCACAGCTCGGTTCGTACCAATGACCGCAGCCGGTCCGGGAGATCGGCCAGGCCGCGCCGGGCCAGACCGGTCGCGTACGCGGGCGTCGAGTACAGGAATGCCAACATCCGGCGCTGGCGTTCCCGTTCTCCGTCCACCGCCTCGTCCGTACGGCCGGTGGCGATCGCGGTCGAGGCGATGACAACCGGTTCGTCTGCTCTGCCTGACGTTTCGGCACCTCGCGCCAGCGCCGGACGCACCACCTCACGCAGGTAGCCGGGGTCCGAGTTGGTCGAGTGCGTGACGATTCCGCGCGCGACGCCACCGGCGAGTTCGCACATTCCGGCGTTCACCGCACCCAGCCAGATCGGTGGAGGCACCGCGTCACTCGGGCCGGGGTTGAAGTAGGGCTGCATCCGGGTCAGCCGGTAGTTCTCGCTCTCGAAATGCACTGTGCCGCCGGTGCGGAACGAATCGAACAGGGCAGCGAGCGCGCCCACGTAGTCCCGGAGCCGGGCAATCGGGTCGGTCCACTGCATGCCGTAGCGGTCGGCGATGTTCTGCTTGATCTGCGTTCCGAGGCCCAGCTCGAATCGTCCGCCGGACAGTACCGACAGATCCCAGGCCGTGTACGCCGTCAGCGTGGGGCTGCGCACGAATGCCAGTGTCACGGCGGTACGGACGGCGATGCGCGACGTGTGTTCGAGCGCCAGCAGCGAGACGGCCAGCGAATCGTGCACGGTCTCGGCGACGTGCAGGCCGTCGAAGCCCAGGCGCTCGGCCCGCCGCGCATAGTCCGCGGTTGCGGTCAGCGGCTTACGCGGGTCGAGCGCCAGGTAGACCTTCATCTCAGGGATTCGCCTCTACAGCCCCTTGAACCGCTCCTGGACCGTCTCGGAGGTCAACCCGTAGTCGGCCAGTGAGTAGGTGTGCTTCGGCGCCCGCGGGCCCTGCTTGCTGGCGTTGTGGCTGTCGATCATCGCCTGCCGTGCGGCGTCGGTGAAGTCCAGCCCGAACGTCCGGTAGATGCCCTCGACCGCACCGATCGGATTCTCGACGAACTCGAAGTAGTCGACGTCGCAGAACTGGGCCGGATCATGCTTGGCCCGTTCGGTGTTGAACAACTCCAGCCCGCGCGACCAGGTTTCCATGGAGTCTTCGCCGATCACGGTTCCGGTGAACGTGTTGGACCAGCCGGCCGTAGTGTGCTGCGCCAGCGAGCACATCGAGGCCATGATGGTCTCGGCCGGCCGGTGACACTGGACCACCAGCGCGTCCGGATACGTCGCGAACAGCGCGTCGAGGGCGAACAGATGACTGGGATTCTTGAGCACCCAGCGCTTTTCGGGCTCGTTGAGCCCGATCAGCTGCAGGTTCTTGCGGTGCCTGCGGTAGGGCTTGGTCCAGTCCTGACGGGCCAGCCACTGCGAGTAGGTCGGTACATGGGCCAGCGTCTCGTAGGACACCGAGTGCAACGACTGGCGTAGCAGCTGCCAGCATTCCTCGACCTCGTCGGCGGTCATGTAGTGCAGACCCGTGTAATCCGGGTTCTCTTCGTGCGCCTGCTTGAACCGGGCATCGAGCGCACTGAACACCGGATTGTCCGGCCAGGTTTCGCGCGGCGGTCGCGGCTGCGGGAACTCCGCCAGCCACATCTCCAGCCCCTGGTGCATCGGGTCTGCGGTCAGCAACCGGTGGATCACCGTGGTCCCGGTGCGCGGCAGACCGGTGACGAAGATCGGCCGCTCGATGGGCACGTCGACGTGCTGCGGGTACTGCTTGAACGCGGCTTCCGAGACGAGCCGGGCCACCAGCGCATTCCGGGTGAAGAAGCGCTGCATCTTGCTGCCGAGCTCGGTCAGGTCGGCATCGCGCTGGTAGGACTCCAGCAGCACCCCGAGCGCTTCGATGTAGTTGTCGTCGTCGGCGCCGAAATCCTCCAGACCGCAGGCCTTTACCGCCGAGGCGTGCAGATCCTCGACGGTGCCCACGTTGGTGCGCGGGGTGCTCATGCCTTGTATTCTCCGCAGTTCACGTCGAGGGCCTGACCGGTGATACCGCTGGACAGATCGCTGGCCATGAACAGGATCGCCGAGGCCACCTCGTCCTCGGTCGGCAGCCGCTTGAGATCGGACCCGGCCGCCGACGCGTTGTAGATCTGCTCCACGGTGGTGCCGTACTTCTGCGCCTGATGGTTGAAGTACCCCTCCAGAGTTTCACCCCAGATGTAGCCGGGCAGCACCGAGTTGACCCGAATGCCCTTCTCCCCCAATTCGGTTGCGAGGGTCTGCGACATGGACAGCAGGGCCGACTTGGCCATCTTGTAGGCGCCGTACTTGGCCTGCGAGTGCCGCACGACCATCGAATTGACGTTCACCACCGAGCCTTTGGCTGCTTCCAAGGCCGGAGTGAAGCCCTGGGTCATGCGCAGTGCGCCGAACACGGTCAGCTCGATCGCATCCCGCATGTGCTCGAAGGTGGTGTTCGCGAACGGCTTCATGGACGGCACCCGGAACGCGTTGTTGATCAACACGTCGGCCTTGCCATACTCCTCCATCGTGCGGGCCACCACGTTGGCGACCTGTTCCTCGTCGGTGATGTCGGTGCCCACCGCGAGCGCGCGACGGCCCAGCGCCGTCACCTCTTTGGCGACGTCCTCGAGCCGCTCCACCGTACGGGCGGCCAACACGAGGTCGGCGCCGTTCTCCGCACATCGGCGGGCCAGCGTCGTCCCGAGCCCGGGCCCGACCCCGCTGATCACCACTACCTTGCCATCGAGCAGTCCGGCCATCGGTCAGCCCACCATCCTTTCGCCAATAAGTTTCTGACGCAGCGCAATCCGTGCTCGCCAGTCGTCGTCGGAGATCTTGTTGCTCTCGTAGTACGGCAGCTTCTCGGCCACAGAGCCGATGTCCACCAACTCTGCGGCCGGCCCGTCCTCGGCGCTCAGCTCACGTGACACCCGCTGCCAGCGGAACTGCAGGTAACCCTTGCCATGACCCAGGGTCTCGCACCAGTTGGTCACGCCGGGGTTGTTCTCGGACACCACGATGCGGATCTTGCCGTCCGGATCGGCCTGCGCCTGAGTTCCGTTCAGCGAGGTCTGGTGGTTGATGTAGTCCAGGGAGATGTACCAGAGGCTACCGAGCTGGAAGCCGAGGTAGGGCGCGTCCGACACCGGCAGCGTGATGACCATCGCCTGGTCCGGCGTCATGTCGTAGTGCCCCACCGACGAGTACTGGGTGGCCAGGCCACCGGGGGTCAAGCGAGGCGCGGTCAGCGTGTTGACGGGCAGGTTGTCGTAGAACCACTTCGGGAACTGCAGCCACGTCTTGACCCGCTGCACGAGTTGCTTACCCGCAGTGGCGTAACGCTTTTCGATGAGCTCGCGGGTCAGCGGCGCCGGTGCCGTGCCTGCGGTGTCGGTACGCGAGATCGCGAAGGTGCCGCGTTGTGCCGACCAGTCGTTGTAGACCTCCCGGATCACCAACTGTGACGGCGTAGCCGGGGTGAACCGCCACTCGAAGGTGCCGTCGGCGGCGATGTCGAGCTTGCGATCATCGAATGCGGTCTCGCTGTCCGGGACGTTCTCGTCGGTGTACTCCCCGCCCAGCAGCTGGAAGCTGACGTCGGTGGTGGTGCCCCGCCTTCCGGTGACGACGTATTCGTGGCCGGGCTGGACCCGGGTGCCGAAGTACATGGTGTCGGGGTTGTCCAGGCCCATCTTGGTGAACGGCCCTGTTCCGCTGTGCAGGAACGGGTGCTCGCGGTCGTAGTCGAACGCCACGTGCGTGCACGCCGCGATGCATCCGGCCAGGTACTGGAGGCCCTCGAGGAGATCGGCCTCGGATTCGATGAAGGGGGCCGCGGTCACCAGTTGTTCCGCCTCGGCGATGGCGTCGGCCAGTGGTTGTGAGTACATCCAGCATCTGCTCCTTCGGTCCAATATTGGACCGCAGTGGTACAGTTTCCTACCTGACACTAGAACGCGTTCCAAATCCAGTCAACGCCCGAGCGCCCGCCAGGAGGACCGATGTCAGACGCCGAGCCGGCCGGCCGCGCATCACCACCCACCGCCCGGGTGGTGGCCATCCTGGATTTCCTGTCCCGACATCCGCAGGAGCGGTTCGGCCTCTCCGAGCTGACCCGCAGGGTCGGACTGAGCAAGCCCACATGTCTCGGCATCCTCACCACGCTCACCGAATCGGGCTATCTGGTGTGCGAAACCGGGGACAACAGCCGGGACAAGACCTACCGCCTCGGGCCGGCGCTGATCTCGCTGGGCCAGATGGCTCAGGAGTCGATGCGCGTCAACCCGGCGGTTCGTGCCGAATTGCGCGCACTGTCAGCCGCCTTCGACACCTCCGCGGGCCTGACAGCCGTCGTCGACGACCGGATCACCGTGCTCGAGCTGGTCGGCCCGCCGGGCCGGGACCCAGGGGTCCGGGTCGGCCAGAGCTATCCGTTCGCACCGCCCGTCGGACTGATGTTCGTGCTGTGGGACGACGACGCGCTGCGCGCCTGGCTGGCCAAGGTGCCGACCATTCCGCTGCGCACCGAATCCGCCCGGCTCCACCGGGTGATCGAAAGCTGCCGCGCCGACGGATATCTGGTGGAACGACTAACACCGGGAGGCCGCAGGCTGTATGCGCTGATGGCGGGGATGTCGACCAATCTGCCCGACGAACTGCGCGCACTGCTCAGCGAGTTGGTGTCCGATATCGGCGAGCGGGTCTACCTGCGCGACGAGGGACCCAGCGGCCGGAATCCACACGACATCAGCGTCATCTCCGCACCGGTGTTCGACCACTACCAGCGTCAGGTCATGGCGGCATCACTGCACATCGGCACCGCGCTGACGGACAGGGAGATCACCGATCGAGCCAGGGCACTTGTGGCGACTGCCGACACACTCACCAGGCAGCTCGGCGGAACCAAGCCGACGTACTGAGCGCGCTGCGCTCAGAAGTTGTTGCAGGTGTCGAAAACGGTCTGCAGCAACCCGAGGTAGGGCTGATTGGCGGGTTGAGCGGCGATGCCCTCGGCCATGCGTTGCCGTTGGTCGCGCCCCGCTCCCAGGAACTGGCGCAACACATCCTGGACCGCGGGCGACGCCCCGGCCATGGGGCTCTGCGCATTGAGCGCCCCCATCACCTGCGGATAACTACAGGTGGTGTTGACGGCCGAATCCATCCTGGGATCCGCGGATGCGACACCCGCGCCGGCGGTCAACAGCACCGCCAGACCGCCCACTGCGACAGCCAGTTTGACCGAATTTTGTTTCATGACGTGTAGACCTCCTCCCCCGATTTTCGGACTCTAACGCGTGAAGCATGATCACTTCTGGGGTTTTCGAAATTTGCTGCGCGCGAGCCGGCTCTGGTAATTGCCGAAGAAAGCGATTTGCCGGTCAGGCGCGGGCGTCAGGCTCGTCAGGACGCAGCAACAGAGACCGGACCACCGGACGGGGAGCCGTGTCACGCAACAACAGGCTCGCAGGCCGCTGGCGCACCACCTGCGGCCACCAGAACCAGCGTCCCAGCAGCGCGGCGATGGAGGGCGTCATGAGGGCGCGGACGACCAGGGTGTCCAACAGCAGACCGATACCGATGGTGGAACCGACCTGGCCGATGATGCGCAGATCGCTGGCCACCATCGACATCATGGTGAACGCGAACACCAGACCTGCCGCGGTCACGACCTTTCCGCTGCCACCCATGGCGCGGATGATGCCGGTGTTGATCCCGGCGCCGATCTCCTCTTTCATCCGCGACACCAGCAGCAGGTTGTAGTCGGAACCGACGGCCAGGAGAACGATCACCGACATCGCGAGCACGAGCCAGTGCAGGTTTATGCCGAGGATGTGCTGCCAGATGAGCACCGAGAGCCCGAACGCCGCGCCGAGCGACAGGGCGACCGTTCCGACGATGACCAGGGCGGCGATCAGGCTTCGCGTGACCATCAGCATGATCACGAAAATCAGGCAGAGCGCGGCAACCCCCGCGATCAACAGGTCGTATGTCGAGCCGTCACGCATGTCCTTGAACGTCGGGGCGGTACCGGTCAGGTAGATCTTGGCGCTCTCCAGGGGAGTCAGTTTGAGCGCCTCCTCGGCCGCCCTGTGTACCGCCTCCACCCGTGAAATACCTTCGGGCGTCGCGGGATCCCCCCGGTGCGAAATGATGAATCGGACCGACTTCCCGTCCGGCGAGAAGAACAGGTTCATCGCGCGTTTGAAGTCCTTGTTCTCCAGGACTTCGGGCGGAAGGTAGAACGAATCGTCGTTTCGCGCCGCGTCGAACGCCTGCCCCATCGCGGTGGCGTCCTCGCTGACCTCGTCCATCATGGCGATGGAACCCGCCATGGTGCTGTGCATCGTGAGAATGGCGGCCCGCATCGCCCTCATGCTGTCGATCATCTTCGGGAACTGGGCGATCATCTGGGGCATGAGCACATCGAGCTGATCGGTTTCCCGACTGAGATCCATTACTCCGTCGGCAACCTCATCGACCCCGTCGAGTGCGTCGAACAGGGATCGGAACGACCAGCAGAACGGGATGTCGAAGCAGTGCGGCTCCCAGTAGAAGTAATTTCGGATGGGCCGGAAGAAATCGTCGAAATCGGCGATGTGGTCGCGCAACTCATCGGTGACCTCCGCCAGTTCCCGCGTGTCCCGGGTCATCTGATGAGTCGTGTTGCTCATCCTGAGGCCCACGTTGTAGAGACGCTGGGTGATGTTGATCATCGTGGTCATGTCGTCGGCCTGCTTCAACAGGTCCTTCATGCGATTCTTCTGGAACGGCATGACCTGCTCCTGATTGGCATTCTGCAAGCTGAGCAGGAACGGTATCGACGTCCGGTCGATCGGGTTGCCCTCGGGCCGCGTTATCGCCTGAACCCGGGAGATCCCTGGAACCGCGAAGATCGCCTTGGCCACCTTGTTCAATATCAACAGGTCTGCCGGAGTACGCATGTCGTGGTCGGATTCGAGCATGAGGATGTCGGGAGTCATGCGGGACTGCGGAAAATGCCTCTCGGCGGCCGCATATCCGACGTTGCCGGGAATGTCGCCAGGCACATAGAGCCGGTCGTTGTAGCTGGTCTGATACGCCGGCAGGGCCAACAAGCCGATCAGCGCGATCACACTGGCCGTGACGAGGATGGGTGCGGGCCATCGGACGATCGCCGTCGCCAGCCGCCGCCACCTCCGGACGATGATCTTGCGCTTGGGTTCGAACAGCCCGAACCGACCACCCACCACGAGCGCGGCCGGAACGAGTGTGAGCGCCACCGCGACGGCGACCACCATCGCCACAGCGGTGGGAACACCCATCGTCTGGAAATACGGCAGCCGAGCGAAACTCAGACAGAAGATCGCCCCCGCGATGGTCATGCCGGAACCCAGAACCACCTTGGCCACACTTCGATACGTGGTGTAGAAGGCGGTATCCCGGTCCTCGCCGGCCTGCCGCGCCTCCTGATAGCGCCCCAGGAAAAATATGCCGTAGTCGGTTCCTACCGCGATCCCCAGCGATACCAGCAGATTGACCGCGAAGGTGGACAGTCCGATGACCTGGTGCTGACCGAGGAGTGCGACCACTCCGCGGGCCGCCTGGACCTGTATGCCCACCATCAGCAGAAGCAGAACCGCGGTGACAATCGAACGGTAGACCAGCAGCAGCATCGTCAGGATCACCACGAGCGACACCACGGTGATCTTGATGATGGACTTGTCTCCGGCGTGGTTCATGTCCGAGACCAACGGTGCGGGGCCGGTGACGTAGGCCTTCAGCCCCGGGGGCGGCGGTGTCCGGTCCACGATTCCCCGGACGGCGTCCACCGACTCGTTCGCCAGCGATTCGCCTTGGTTACCAGCCAGATTCAGCTGGACATAAACGGCTTTGTCGTCGGCGCTCTGGACTGCGGTCGCCGTGAGCGGATCACCCCAGTAGTCCTGCACGTGCTGCACGTGGCGGGTGTCGGCTTTCAACTGCCGAATCAATTCGTTGTAGTAGCGGTGCGCTTCGTCCCCGAGAGGCTGGTCGCTCTCCAGGACGATCATTGCCACGCTGTCAGAATCGGATTCGCCGAAGCTCTTGCCCATGCGCTGCGCCGCCTGGAACGACGGGGCGTCCTGAGGAACCAGCGAGACCGAATACTGCCGCCCCACATGCTCGAGTGAGGGAACGGCGAAGGTCAGTACCGCGACGATCACGAGCCAGCCGAGGATGATCAGCACCGCCAGACGGTGGATCATCCGCGCAATGAACGGTGGACGGTCGTTCAACGCGGTCAGCGTTCGTCGGGTTTCAGCAAGAGCGAACGGACCAGTGGGCGAGGGCCGGTTGGCCGCAGAAGCGCGCTGGCGGGCCTCTGACGAACGTGCAGCGGCCACCAGAACCACCGGCCCAGCAGGGCGGCGATGGACGGCGTCATCAGGGCGCGCACGATCAGGGTGTCGAACAGCAGACCGATGCCGATCGTGGAACCCACCTGACCGATGGTGCGCACGTCGCTGGCCAACAACGCGAACATGGTTGCGGCGAACACCAGACCCGCTGCGGTCACCACCTTTCCGCTGCCTGCCATGGCGCGGATGATGCCGGTGTTGATACCCGCGCTGATTTCCTCTTTCATCCGGGACACCAGCAGCAGGTTGTAGTCAGAACCGACAGCCAGAAGAATGATCAGGGCGATGGCGAGCACGATCCAGTTCAACTGGATTCCGAGAATGTGCTGCCAGATGAGCACCGAGAGCCCGAACGCCGCGCCGAGCGACAGGGCAACCGTTCCGACGATGACCAGGGCCGCGACCAAGCTCCTGATCATGATCAGCATGATGATGAAGATCAGGCACAGCGCGGCGATTCCGGCGATCAACAGGTCATAGGTCGACCCATCCACCTGATCTTTCGCCATCGCCGAGGTCCCGGTGAGGTACAGCTTGGCGCTTTCCAGCGGCGTTCCCTTGAGGGCCTCCTCCGCCGCCGTCCTGATCGGATTGACCCGCGCAATGCCTTCGGGTGTCGCGGGATCTCCGCGCTGGGTGATCAGCAGGCGTGCCGTTTTCCCGTCCGGTGACAAGAACACGTCCATGACCCGTTTGAAGTCGGCGTTCTTGAACACAGCAGGTGGGATATAGAAGGAATCGTCGTTCTGGGCGTCGTCGAAGGCTCGGCCCATAGCGGTTGCGCCATCGGACATCTCATCCATCTGCGAGAGAATCCCCGCCATGGTGCTGCGCATCGCCAACATCATGGTTCGCGTGCTCTGCATCGTCGCGATCATGGCCGGGAACTGGGCGATCATCTGCGGCAGGAGCAGGTTGAGTTGATCGAGGTTTCCGATCAGGCGGTGCATCGTGACGGTGAGCTTGTCGACACCGTCAAGCGTCTCGAAAAGGGACTTTATCGACCAGCACAGCGGGATGTTGAAGCAGTGCGGCTCCCAGTACAGGTAATTGCGAACCGGCCGCCAGAAGTCGTCGAAGTCCGCCATGTGGTCCCGCAACTCGAGCGTGACGTCTTCCAGGTCGTGTGTCTTGCCGACCAGGCTGTTGGTCGCGGTGGCGAGTTGCTGCATCAACTCGAACATGCGTTGCATCACGGCGATCGTTTTCGTGATCTCGTCGGCCTGGGCGAGCAGGTCGTTCATCCGGGCCTTCTGAAACGGCAGAAGCTGCAGCTGGCCCGCGTTCGATGAACTGATGATGAACGGAATCGTCGTGTGCTTGAGGGGAACCCCCTCGGGCCGGGTCGCCGACTGCACCCGGGAAACCCCGGGAACCGACAGCACACCCTTGGCGAGCTTGTTCAGGATCAGGAAGTCCGCCGAGTTACGCATGTCGTGATCGGCCTCGACCAACAGGACGTCGGGCGATGCCATCAGCGACTGCGTAAAGTGCCGGGCCGCAGCGTCATACCCGGCATTGGCGGGAATGTCCTTGGGCAGATACTGCTGGTCGTTGTAGCCGGGCTGGTACGCGGGCAGCGCCAACAAGCCGATCAGCGACACAGCGCACGCCGCCACCAGGATCGGTGCGGGCCAGCGAACGATCGCCGTACCGATCCGGCGCCACCGACGGACGCTGATCTTGCGTTTGGGCTCGAACAGTTTGAATCGACTACCCAGCGACAGAACCGCCGGGATCAAGGTCAGCGCAACCGCAACCGCAACCACCATGCCAAGAGCGCACGGGATACCCAGGGTCCGGAAGTAGGGCAGGCGGGTGAAGCTGAGGCAGAAAACCGCCCCGGCGATGGTCAAACCGGATGCCAGCACCACCTTGCCGACACTGTGATAGGTGGTGTAGAAGGCGGCTTCCCGGTCCTCCCCCGCCTGGCGCGCCTCTTGATAGCGCCCGACGAAAAAGATGCCGTAGTCGGTGCCCGCCGCGATGCCGAGGGTCACCAGAAGGTTGACGGCGTAGGTGGACAGACCGATGAGGCCTTGATCGCCGAGGAGTGCGACAACCCCTCGCGCCACCTGCAATTGGATTCCCACCAGGAAGAGCAGGATCACCGCCGTGAAGATCGAGCGGAAGAAGAACAGGAGCATCGCCAGGATGACCGCGAGGCTCAGGCCTGTCACCAGTAGGACCGTCCGGTTGCCACTCGCACTCAGGTCGGCGACTGTTGCCGCCGGACCGGTGACATAGGCCTTGACGCCCGGCGGCGGCGAACTCCGGTCGACGATTCCCCGGACCGCTTCGAGGGACTCGTTCGACAGTGCCTGGCCGAGGTCACCCGCGAGACCCAACTGGACATACACAGCCTTGTTGTCGGCGCTTTCCGCTGCGCCCGCCATCAGCGGATCGCCCCAGAAATCCTGGACGTGCTGGACGTGCGCCGGATCTGCCTTCAGCTGACGAATCAAGTCGTCGTAGTACCGGTGCGCCTCATCGCCGAGGGGTTGTTCGCCCTCGAGGACGATGATCGCCACGCTGTTCGACGTGGCTTCGCCGAAGTTGGTGCCCATCCGCTGGATCGCCTCGAAGGAAGGCGCATCGTTGGGGATCAGTGATACGGAGTGCTCTTTCTCCACCTGTTCCAGCGGGGGGACGACCGCAGCCAGGACATAGGCGATCACCAACCAGCCGATGATGATCGGTACCGCCAGCAGTCGGATCATCCGCGGGAGGAACGGCGGTTTGGCCGTGGTGGCTTGGTTACTCATGCGGCCTTCAGAAGGCAATAGGTGAACGCGCTTTCCCCGTTCTCGACCTTTTCCGCCTTGACCTCGTCGTCCACGATGATGCGGCAGCCGATCCTGCTGCTATCGCCCTGCGCGATGACATTGACCATGGATGTGGCCTCGGTCATGGGGAACTTCAAAGACCATGGCAGGCTCGCCCCTTCGACGAACCGAGGCTCTGCATCGACATCGAAGTAGCTGATGTTCGCCACCGTCCCCGGCGGTCCGAACACCTCGTACACGAGTTGTTTGGGGTCGTAGGGCTTACGTTCCTCGAGCTCTGTGTCGGCGTACGCGGGCCTGGTCTGCGAGCCGAACACACCGTGCAGTCGCATGACGGTGAATCCTCCGGCACCGAGGACGACCAATACCAATAGCGGAATCCATAACCGCTTCAGAACCCCCACAGCACGAACCCCCTGAATCCGCAGCCTAGTCCGGATAATCCATGTTGCGGGTACCGGCGATGCACATTTTTTGCCACCCCTGCCAAGCCGGCAACTCGAATGCGGTACGCATCCCAGACCGGCCGTGAAGAGGGGTCACGGCATGCACGCGGCACCTCTGGCAGGACGATCCGAGCCCGACCAGTAGAGCATTCAGGTGACCTCCACATCGGTCTATTCCCAAGGTGATACGGGATCGTAATGCATTTGGCGTGGCCTCCGGCACGGAACGGAATTTAACGCGGCTAACAGTTCTCACTGCACTGAATGCCCATTGCGTGAATCTGCAAAGAAATTGAGGACTGCCGAATTCACCGCTTGCGGCCGTTCCAGGAAGCCAAGGTGGCCTGCGTCAGGTATCTCGACATAACGCCCGTTCGGCAGGGCATCTGCCATCTCCGCTCCGAGATGCGGCGGCATCACCAGGTCATCGGCGAATCCGATCACGAGCACCGGAGTGTCGATCGCCCGGTAGGCGGGTCTGCGGTCGTTCAGCGGGGCGACGCCGTACTGAGCGCGGATTCCCGGGGTCACCTTCGCCGGCCACCTGGTGAACATGTCGATCCAGTCACGAACACAGGCCTCGTCGTTCAAGGTCTTCGGTGAGAAGTTCTCCAGCAGGCGCAATTTCGCGTCATACGTGGGGGGCAACTGGACACCGGCCTCGGCAAGGTCCCGTTCGGCTATGCGAAAGAACTCGCGCGTGCGGTCATGGCGTCCGCGAGTCGCCATCAGAACGCACTGACTGACCAGATCGGGCCTGACCAGCATCAGTTCCTGCGCGATGTAGGACCCCATCGACACCGCCACCAGCCGCACGGGCGCGGCATCGAGTCGCTCGATCAGCTCCGCCGTGTCAGCCACCATCGTCGCCGCGGTGAAGCCATCGGCCTCCGACGTCGCGCCCACACCCCGGTTGTCGAACGTGATGACGCGATAGCCGGCGGCCCGGAAGGCAGGCACCTGATAGAGGTCCCAGGTGCGTCCGACGCCGCCCTGACCGGCGATGAACAGCACAGGGTCACCGTCGCCACGGTCTTCATAGGCCAGGTTCACATCCCACCCGCCCGCACAGGTGACTATGCGTCCAGGCGGGCGAACTCGCCCTGCCGGTACTGGTCGACACACGCGGCACGACGAACCTTGCCGCTCGTCGTGATCGGAATCGAACCAGGCGGCACCAGAACCAGATCCGCGACACCCAGACTGTGCGTGTTGAAGATCGCCGACGTCACTTCACGTTTGACGTCTGAGAGCTGATCCTCCGGCGTCTCGGGCGAGGGTGCCCGCTTCCTGACTTCGATGATGACCACGAGCTTCTCGGTGTGGCCGTCCGGCACCGCGATGGCCGCACACCGGCCCCGGCTGATCTCCTGGATCGTTGCCTCGATGTCGTCAGGAGAGTGGTTACGCCCGTACACGATCAGCAGATCCTTGATGCGACCGATGACGAACAACTCGTCGTCGAACATGAATCCGGAGTCCCCGGTGCGCAGCCACGTCCCCTCGGGAGTGCCGTCCGACGGAGCGACGATCCTGGCACCGAAGGTCGACTCGGTCTCCTGGGGTCTGCGCCAGTACCCGCTCGCGACGTTCTCTCCGTATACCCAGATCTCCCCGACGGTTCCGGCCGGACACTCGGTCATCTTCTCGGTGTCCACGATCCGGATCATCGGCGAGACCGGGATGCCGTAGCTGACCAGGGGCGTGCCGGCTCCGTTCTGGCACCGGCGCGCGGTACCCGCGGTCAGCGGTTCCGATTCGAAGCGCACGATCGCCGGCGGCTCGCCCCTTTCGCGAGTGGCGATGTACACCGTGGCCTCGGCCATCCCATAGGACGGGCGTATCACTTCGTCGGGCAGATTGAACCGCGCGAAGCGCTGGGTGAAGCGCTCGAGGGTTGCGGGGTGCACCCGCTCGCTGCCAGTGATGATGACGAGGATGTCCGAGAGATCAAGTCCGGCCATGTCCTCGTCCGAAGTCTTGCGCACCGCCAGTTCGAACGCGAAGTTCGGTGCCGCGGTGTAGGTACGACCGTTGGTCGCGAGCATCTGCATCCATCGCGCAGGTCGCTGCAGGAAAGCCACCGGGCTCATGAGCACTGCCGGAACGCCCGCCAGCACCGGCCCGCAGACCCCCAGATACAGCCCCATGTCGTGATAGAACGGCAGCCAGGACACGATCGCCGAGCCCTCTGGGACGACATTCCCGAAGTCCGCGAAGTAGCCCGACATCAGTTGTTCGAAATTCGCAAGCAGGTTTCGGTGTGACATCATCACTCCGGCCGGGTTGCGCGTCGACCCCGACGTGTACTGCAAATACGCTGTGTCCGTGACACTTTCGCCCTGGCTCCCGCGAGCCGCCGGAGCATCGTGATCCAACGAATCGACCTCGACGATCGCCGGGCCTGATTCACCGGCCTGCGATGTGACGAAGTCGGTAACCGCGCCCGCCACAGCCGAGGTGGTGAGGATGACGGTCGGCGCCGCGTCCTGAAGTACCGAGCTGACGCGCTCGTCGCTGACCCCTCCGAGCGGTACCGCCAGCGGCACCGCGATCAGTCCCGCTTGCAGCGCCCCGAAGAACGCGACGATGTAGTCCAGCCCCTGCGGCGCCAAGATGAGTGCCCGATCGCTCGGCGAACCGAGCCCGCCGAGCTCTCGCGCCACGCGACACGCACGCCGATACAGCTGCGAGTACGTCAGGCTCGTTGACGAACCGTCCC
This sequence comes from Mycobacterium sp. 48b, assembly GCF_048282725.1. Taxonomy (NCBI): domain Bacteria; kingdom Bacillati; phylum Actinomycetota; class Actinomycetes; order Mycobacteriales; family Mycobacteriaceae; genus Mycobacterium; species Mycobacterium sp. 48b. The sequence continues at coordinate 1,406,759 of NZ_JBLVUL010000001.1, read as the reverse complement.
AATTATTTTCGTAGTCAATAAACGTCATCGCGGTGTCGTCGCCCTGCAGCCCCGCTCGTTCCCGCAGCAGCGTCAAAATGGATGCCTCGCCCACGGACGTCAGAGTATCGCGGTAATGGCGGCCATATATCCCGAACCATCAGCAAACTATATTTCTGTGACCATATGAATCACAACGACGTCATTCATCGCATCTCGCCGCTTCGAGCGAAGTCGCGATCGGCCAACGACGATGGGCTCTGATCTTGACTGTCAACGTATTTGCCTGGTGAAGGGCGTCAAGTCCTTGCGATCGCGTGCATCTTTTCGATGGATTGACCGGATTCTGGGACAACTTTCCGCAGCGAACATACTGTTATTGATTGTGACCGCCCTGACGGGCGTTGAGCCACTAATAGGCGCTTGACGTGAGCCGCCTAATTCTGCGGCTGACGCACGAATGCGGGGCATAGAAGCCTGACAGCGGCCGAACCGCGGAAAGGCCTGCCGGGAGGAGGGGCAATTGACCGCATCTGAAATCGTGCGCGAGAGGCTTTCGAGCGCGGATACGGACGTCGACAAGCCCCGCCCGCCCGTCACAACGGTTACTCCGGTTGCCATCATCGGCATGTCTTGCCGGCTCCCCGGTGGCATCGACTCACCCGAGCGTTTGTGGGAGGCATTGATCCGGGGTGACGACCTGGTCACCGAGGTTCCCTCCGACCGGTGGGACGCCGACGAATACTACGACCCGGAGCCCGGGGTGCCCGGTCGGTCGGTGTCGAAGTGGGGCGCGTTCCTCGACGACGTCGCCGGTTTCGATGCCGAATTCTTCGGAATCAACGAACGCGAGAGTGCCGCGCTCGATCCACAGCATCGGTTGTTGCTGGAGACTGCCTGGGAGGCCATGGAAAATGCCGGCCTCACCCGGGAAGCGTTGTCCGAGTCACCGACCGGCGTATTCGTCGGCCTGACGCACGCCGACTATCAGATGCTGGCCGCCGACGCGCAAGCCCTCGAAGCCGCATACGGCTTCAGCGGCAACAGCTTCAGCTTGGCGTCCGGGCGGATCGCTTACGCGCTCGGGGTCCACGGCCCTGCGCTCACGGTGGACACAGCCTGCTCGTCGGGTCTGACCGCAGTGCATCTGGCGTGCCGCAGCCTGCATGAGGGCGAGAGTGATCTCGCGATGGCCGGCAGCGCCACCTTGGCACTGGACCCGCGCAAGTTCGCTTCCGGTTCGGCGGAGGGGATGCTCTCGGCGACCGGTCGCTGCCACGCCTTCGATGAGGCCGCCGACGGATTCGTGTCCGGCGAGGGCTGCGTCGTGATGCTGCTCAAGCGGCTGCCGGACGCATTACGCGACGGGGACCGGATTCTCGCCGTGGTCCGTGGCACGGCCGCCAATCAGGACGGTCACACCGTCAACATCGCCACGCCGTCGGATGCCGCCCAGACCGCGGTGTACCGAGCGGCATTGGCGGCGGCCGGTGTCGATCCCGGCACTGTCGGCATGGTCGAGGCGCACGGCACCGGCACACCGGTCGGCGACCCCATCGAATACTCCAGCCTGGCCAAGGTTTACGGCATCGACGGCCCCTGCGCGCTCGCATCGGTGAAGACAAATCTGGGGCATGCCCAGGCGGCTTCTGGCGCCATCGGGCTGATGAAGGCGGTCCTCGCCGTGCAGCACGGCGAGGTTCCACCGAACCTGCATTTCAACCGCCTGCCCGACAAGCTCGCCGCAATTCGTACCAATCTCTTTGTGCCCCAGTCGACGACACCGTGGTGCACCAACGGGCACCAGCCTCGCCGGGCAGCGGTGTCGTCGTACGGGCTGTCGGGCACCAATGTGCATGCCATCCTGGAACAGGCACCGGAGCAGGCGGCGACACCCGCCACGGACTCGGCACCCGGATCGACAGAGACCCCCATGCTGTTCCCGTTGTCGTCGACCTCGGCCGAAGAACTGCGCCACACGGCCGGCCGGCTGGCCGACTGGGTTGAGGCACACGACGACGTCGTCCTGCCCGACCTGGCCTACACCTTGGCGCGCCGGCGGGTACACCGACCGGTGCGTACCGCAGTCAACGCCTGCAGCCGAACGGAACTCGTCTCGGCGCTGCGGGAGGTCGCCGATGGCGACACTCCGTACCAGGCCGCGGTCGGACGCGACGATCGTGGTCCGGTATGGGTGTTCTCGGGCCAGGGCTCCCAGTGGGCGGGCATGGGCGCCGAACTCCTGGCGACAGAGCCGGTATTCGCCGCCACGGTGGCGCAGGCCGAACCGATCATCGCGGCCGAGTCGGGATTCTCGGTGACGGAAGCGATGTCGAGCCCGGAGGTGGTCACGGGTCAGGACCGGCTGCAACCGACCTTGTTCACCATGCAGGTCGCCATGGCCGCCACCATGAAGGCGCATGGGGTGCGCCCCGGCGCGGTCATCGGGCACTCCCTGGGCGAGGGCGCTGCAGCCGTCGTCGCAGGGGCGTTGTCACTGGAGGACGGACTGCGCCTGATCTGCCGCCGATCTCGGCTGATGTCACGAATCGCCGGCCAGGGCGCCACGGCGGCCGTGGAATTACCTGCCAAGCAGGTCCTTTCGGAGCTGACCGGCCGTGGGATCAACGATGTCGTGGTGGCGGTGGTGGCTTCGCCACAGTCCAGCGTGATCGCCGGCGCCACAGAAAAGGTGCGCGAACTGGTCGCGGACTGGGAGAAGCGCGGGGTGATGGCTCGCGAGGTTCCGGTCGACGTCGCCTTCCACTCCCCACAGGTGGAGCCGATCGTCAACGACCTGGCCGAAGCGCTCGCCGATCTCCAGCCCATGACACCGGAGATTCCGTTCTATTCGGCGACCCTGTTCGACCCACGCGAGCAGCCGGTATGCGATGCCGACTACTGGGTGACCAACATGCGCCGGATGGTCCGTTTCGCCAGCGCGGTACAGGCCGCCCTTGAGGACGGCCACCGGGTGTTCGCCGAACTCTCACCGCACCCCTTGCTCACCCGGGCCCTCGAACAGACCGCAGGCAGCCGGGAGACGCCGATGGCCGCGCTGGCCGCGATGCGTCGTCAGCAATCGTTGCCGAATGGGTTGCGCGGGCTTCTCATCGACCTGCACAGCGCGGGCGCCGAGGTCGACTTCTCGGTGCTCTGCCCGGACAGCCGGCTGGTGGATGCGCCACTGCCGACCTGGACCCACCGCCGACTGTGGCTCAGCGGGGGCGGCCAGGAAGCCCCGACCCACGGCGGCTGCACCATCGCGGTCCACCCGCTGCTGGGCGCCAACGTTCGGTTGCACGAGGAACCGGAGCGCTACGTGTGGCAGGCCGATGTCGGCACTGCCGCCCAGCCGTGGCTCGCCGATCACCAAATACGCACTGTTGCAGTACTTCCAGGGGCGGCATACTGCGAGATGGCATTGGCCGCTGGCCGGGCTGTGCTGGGCGAGGCTTGCGAAGTCCGTGACATCCGCTTCCAGCAGGCGCTGCTGCTGGACGAACAGACCGTGGTCGGAGCCTCCGCCTCGGTGTCCTCCCCCGGCGTGGCCACATTCACGGTCGAGACCGATGAGGAGGGCCAGCAGAGTCGGCACGCGACCGCAATCCTGCGCGCCGCCGCGGATGAGCAACCACCCGCGTACGACATCTCCGCGATCCTCAACGCCCACCCCTGCGACGACGACGGCGCCGAGGTACGTAATCGCGTAGGTCAGCACGGTATTCAGTACGGACCTGCGTTCACCGGCCTGACCACCGTCCATACCGGCGAGGCCAAGGACCCCACGATCCTCGCCGAGGTCGCACTCCCCCGCTCGATTCGCTCCCAGCAGGACGCGTACGGGGTACACCCGGCGCTTCTCGATGCCTGCTTCCAATCGGTCGAAGCACATCCCGAGGTTCAGGCGCTTGGCGGGGACGTGCTGGGACTGCCCCTCGGTGTGCGACGGCTCCGCGCCTACAACTCGGCCCGCAACGCGAGCTACTGCCATACCCGGTTGATCAAGGCCGATGCCGCCGGCATCGAGGCCGACATCGATGTGCTCGACAAAGACGGCGCAGTCCTGCTGACAGTGCAGGGACTTCAGCTGGGTACCGGCGCGTCGGCAAGCGGACACGATGATCAGGTTCTCAGCGAGCGACTGCTGACGGTCGAATGGCGGCAACGGGAACTGCCGGAGGTGGAATACGCAGAAGCCGGGTCCTGGCTGCTCATCAACGCTTCGGACGGTCCCGATGCGGTAGCCGACGATCTGAGCAGAATGCTGAAAGACCGTGGTGCACAGTGCACCACCATGAATTGGCCCAATCAGCCCGACGACTCACTGACCTGTGCCCAACTCGGCAATCATCTGCGGGACGGCCGATTTACCTCCGTGGTGGTCCTGACCTCGCCCAACAACGGCGACCACGCGGACCAGTCACCACTTCTGGGCCGCGAGTACGTGCGGCATCTGGTGCACATCACCCGTCAACTACCGGAGATGAGCGGAGAACTACCCCGCCTCTATGTCGTCACCCGCAACGCCCAGACGGTCGTCGCCGGCGACGTGGCTAATCTCGACCAGGCCGAGCTACGAGGCCTGATCCGGGTCATCGGCACTGAACACCCGCATCTGGCCGCTACCCAGATCGACGTCGACGATGCGACCGACGTCCAGGAGCTGGCGCGACAACTGCTCAGCGGTTCCGAGGAGGATGAAACCGCGTGGCGCAATGGCCGCTGGTACACCGCACGGCTGTGCCTCGCCCCGCTGCGCCCTGAGGAACGCCGAACCACCATCGCCCATCTCGAACGCGACCGCATGCGGCTGCAGATCCGGACGCCTGGAGATCTGGAATCGATGGAACTTGTTGCCTGCGAGCATGTTCCCCCCGGACCGGGTCAGATCGAGGTCGCGGTCAGCGCGTCCAGCATCAACTTCGCCGACGTACTCGTCGCGTTCGGACGCTACCCGGCCTTCGATGGACGACTGCCCCAACTCGGCATCGACTTCGCCGGTGTGGTCACCGCGATCGGGCCCGACGTGACCGACCACCAGATCGGCGACCGCGTCGCCGGTCTGTGCGCCGACGGCTGTTGGGGCACATTCGTCACCTGCGACGCACGCCTGGCCGCCACCGTGCCCCCAGGCTTGACGGACGCCGAGGCCGCCGCACTGACCATTGCGACCGCCACCGCCTACTACGGGCTCAACGACATGGCCCGGATCAAATCCGGGGACAAGGTGCTGATCCACTCCGCGACCGGCGGGGTCGGGCAGGCTGCCATGTCCATCGCCCGCGCCGCAGGCGCCGAGATTTTCGCCACGGCCGGTAGCGAGCAGCGCCGGCAACTCCTGCGCGACATGGGCGTCGAACACGTCTACGATTCACGGACTCTGGAGTTCGCCGATCAGATACGTGAAGACACCCAGGGGTACGGCGTAGACATCGTACTGAACTCGGTGACCGGCGCCGCCCAGCGCGCCGGGCTCGAATTGCTGGCATTCGGCGGTCGATTCGTCGAGATCGGCAAGCGGGACATCTACGGCGACACCCGGATGGGACTGTTCCCCTTCCGGCGCAACCTGTCGTTCTACGCGGTCGATCTGGCACTCATGTCCGTCAGCCATCCCGACCGGCTCCGGGAGCTACTGGACACGGTGTATCTGCTGACCGCGGAGGGTGATCTGCCGACACCGGAAGTCACGCATTACCCACTTGCCGACGCGGCCACCGCGATTCGGATGATGAGCGGTGCGCAGCACACCGGCAAGCTGGTGCTCGATATCCCCCACACCGGCTCCAGTCGGCTTGTGGTCCCGCCGTCACAGGTGCGGGTGTTCCGGCCCGACGGCGCCTACATCGTCACCGGTGGCCTCGGCGGGCTCGGATTGTTCATCGCCGAGAAGATGGCTGCCAGCGGGTGCGGACGAATTGTGCTGTCTTCTCGCTCGCAACCGAGCGCTCAGGCGTCGGCGGTGCTCGAGCGCATCCGCGCCACCGGCGCCGACCTGGTCGTCGAATGCGGCGACATCGCGGAGTCCGGCACCGCGGAGCGGTTGGTGGCCGCGGCGACCGCGGGCGGGCTCGAAGTACGCGGCGTCTTACATGCGGCGGGCGTGATCGAAGATGCCGCGCTGACCAACATCACCGACGAGCTCATCGAGCGTGACTGGGCACCAAAGGTTTACGGTGCGTGGAATTTGCACATCGCCACAGCGGACCAGCCTTTGGACTGGTTCTGCTCCTTCTCCTCGGCCGCGGCGCTGGTCGGCTCGCCCGGGCAGGGCGCGTACGCCGCCGCCAACAGCTGGCTCGATGCCTTCAGCCTGTGGCGCCGGTCCCAGGGACTGCCGGGCACTGCCATCGCATGGGGCGCCTGGGGCCAGATCGGCCGCGGCACCGCCTTGGCCGAAGGAGCCGGAATCGCGATCGCTCCCGACGAAGGCGCGTACGCATTCGAGGCTCTGCTGCGTCACGACCGCGCGTACACCGGATATGCGCCGATCACGGGCGCGCCGTGGTTGTCCGTGTTCGCCGAACGCAGCCCCTTCGCCGAGGCCTTCAAGTCAACCGGTCAAACCACGACGGGCACCAACAAGTTACGCACAGAACTCGAGGCGCTGCCGCCGGACGAGTGGCCCGCCAAAGTTCAACATGTCATCTCCGACCAGGTGAGTGTGATCCTGCGCCGAAGTGTCGATCCCGACCGCCCGCTCTCCGAATACGGCATGGACTCTCTGGGAGCACTCGAACTACGCACCCGTATAGAGAACGAAACCGGTATACGGATCTCGGCCACGGGGATCACGACCGTTCGCGGTTTGGCAGACCTACTGTGCGAGAAGCTTCTTCCCGCGGGAGCTGCCTGAGATGCGGAGCGGTATGCAATTCGACCGGATCGTTCACAGCAAATACACAAACGGCAGCTGAGAATCCGATGCCTCCCGGCCGTACGAGTCATGATCCGAGCACCGCGGCGGATCGTCTGCCACGTCCGCCCACCCCGCGGCCTCAGCTCCCGAAAGGACCTGAGTCGCTCGACAGTTCTTGACCGTCGCGTCGGCGGCATCGAGATAGCCGCTGTGAAACCGGTTATTTCACAATCATTCTGAACATATCGATATCCACGAACCGGGAGGAGAGCAGCAGAGTTTCACCGAGTCCGAGGAGGCTGGGCGCGATGGGAGCACGTGGTTCAGTTTCCCGCCACCATGAATTGCGCAGGCAAGTGGATTCGAACGGCCGGAATGGCCAAAGTTACTCAAGATCAAGTTTCGAGAAACCGATCAGCAAATAGCATACAAGGTAGGATTCCGCTCATGTGGGGCTCGTTGGTAGTACTGGCACTTTTGACGACGATCAATCCTGTGCGCCTCGGAATCATCCTGTTGGTGCTCTCGCGGCCGCGGCCCGTGCAGAATCTGCTCGCCTATTGGTCAGGCGCGGTGCTGATCGGGCTCGCCAGCCTCGTCATTCCACTGGTCGTGCTCCATTCCACACCGGCGTCGTCCGCCTTCGCGAAGAAATTCGCGCACCCGACCACAGACCCGCTCACACAGCGCATCACAATCGGCATCGGCATCGCGCTCCTGGCGCTCGCCGCATTCCTGGTGGCCCGCAACGTGCTACGGAAACCTGCCCCAGTCGGCGCTCATCGGAAGTCGGCAGGCAACGGCGGCGGTGCCACCTCGACACTCGTGGACGATTCCGGTGCCCCTCCGGCGATCACCAGGCTGTTGTACTCGAACTCCGACGATGCCGACGCCGCACCCGGATCCCGGGGGCTGGTCGGCCGCGTCCGCGAGGCGTGGCAGAACGGGTCTCCATGGATCCCCTTCATCATCGGTGTCATAGTGGTTCCGCCACTCGACGGCATTCTTTTCGCCCTGGCCATCGTCGTCGCCTCGGGTGCCTCGTTCGAGATCCAGCTGGTCGCGCTGATCGCATTCGTCTTCGGCGTGCTTCTGGTGGAAGAGATCATTCTCGTCAGCAATGCCGTAGCCCCGGCGAAAACCCAAGCTGCGCTGCGCAAGTTGCACGAATGGGCCACCGCACATCGTCAGACTTTCGCGGCAGCCATCTGTGCGGTGGTCGGGGCCTCCCTGGTACTCCGGGGCATGGGCGGCCTCTGAGATGCGGATCGACAAGGGCGGAGAGCGCGAGGTGCCATGAAATCTCTGATGAAAACTCTGGCCAGCGGCACGCTTGGCATCTTGATCGTCGGACTACTGGTGTTCCTGCCGGCCGGCACATTCGATTACTGGCAAGGGTGGGTATTCATCGCGGTGATCGTCGTCTCTGGATGGGTGGCCGGCGGCTACTTCCTGCGGACGAATCCTGCGGTCCTCCAGCGCCGAATGCCCGCCGCCGAGAGCCGAAAGCCACAAAAGGTCCTCGCGACCGCATTGTTGCTGCTGTGGGGGGCGATGATCGTGGTCAGTGCATTCGACCACCGCATCGGCTGGTCCGCGGTTCCGACATCGGTCTCTCTGCTCGGCAACGTTCTGGTCGCGGTCGGCGTTGGCGGCCTGACGCTGGTCCTGGCACAGAACAGCCACGCAGCCGTGACCATCCGCGTCGAAGACGGCCAGGAGCTGGTCTCCACCGGCTTGTACAAGCTGGTTCGGCATCCCATGTACACCAGCGACATCTTTTTGTTGGCGGGGATCCCGCTTGCACTCGGTTCCTACTGGGGGCTTCTCTTCGCCGTCCCCTGCCTCATGGTGCTTGTCTTCCGCATCTTCGACGAAGAACGGCTTCTTCGAGACGAACTGGACGGATACCGCGAGTACACGCAAAAGGTTCGCTACCGCATGCTTCCGCTCATCTGGTGACGGGCCGGATGTAGCCGGCGTTCACCGTCGGCAACCGGTGAGCGATATTCGGCTCAGGTCAGAGTTCCATACCTGTGAAGCGTTGATTCGCAGCGATTCCCGTGCCGCACGGTAGTGCATCGTCACGAGACGCCACGGCGGTGGTTTCCAGCAGTGACGCGAGGTGCTGTGCGTAGGCGTTCAGCGATTCGGGGATGAACATCTCGAAGTGGGTGCAGTCGACCGGCACCACGGCAACCTCGCCGGAGACATACGGCCGCCAACTACGCAGAAGCGACCGGGCAGCTCTTCGGTTCCGCAGATGCGCCCACCGCGACACGATCCCGGAACCGACAGCGGCGGATCGGCTTCGCGCAGCCGAGAACATCACCACGTCGCCGTCGAACACATCCGGCTCATGATCGAGCAACAGCAACTGACCCGCACCGACACTGCGCGCCATGAATTCCACCAACTGCCTCGACGGAGCACTCGAACCCTGGCGCGAGAGGATGTCGGTCATGCGCGAATAGCTCAGCGGCCCCACATGCAGCGGGACCCGAGCCTTGTTGGTCCGCAGGATGTAATCCAGAACCCACCCTTCGGCAACCGCCCGATTGCTTGCGATCTTCCTCGTGATGCTCTTCCAGAATCTGTTCGGATTCAAAAGGCCGTCCAGCAAGACCAGACGCTGAACCTCGCATCCGCGCCGCTGAAGCTCCACCGCGAGTGCATGGGCGACCACCCCACCGAAAGACCATCCCAGGATCCGGTACGGCCCAACCGGATACATGCTCTGCAGCCGATCTGCGTAGTTCGCCGCCATCGCCTGAATCGACAGCGTTTCGCGCTCACCATCAGACGGGAGTTGATTGATGCCGATGATCGGGCCATCCACATACCGACCCAATGCCCGGTACGACCAACTCAGCCCGAACCCGTCATGGACACAGCACAGCGGAACCCCGTCGCCCGGTTTGAGCACCTCGACCGGGACCACTTCCTGCGAGCTCTCGGCCTGACCCACCTGTGCAGCCAAACTGCGCACCGTCGGTGCATCGAACATCACCCGCACCGCCAACTCGGTACCCAAACCGGCGTTGGCAGCGGCGATCACCCGCATCGCCGACAGGGAATCGCCACCCAGATCGAAGAACGAGTCATCGACCCCGACCCGCTCCACACCCAGAACCTCGGCATAGATACCCGCCAGGATCTCCTCGGTGAGCGTGGCCGGAGCACGATATTGCTTCGCATCGACATAGACCGGCACCGGCAGAGCACGACGATCCAACTTTCCATTCACCGTCAGCGGCAACACATCGACCACCACAATCGCCGCCGGCACCATATACACCGGCAACCGCTGCGAAAGCTGCGCCCGTACCGCCGCCGGATCCACTGCACCGGTGACCGACTCGGTGACGTAACCCACCAGCCGCTTATCCCCCGGCCGGTCCTCACGAGCGATCACTGCCGCCTGATCGACACCCGCAAGGTCTGCCAGGGCAGTTTGGATCTCGCCCAGTTCGATGCGATAGCCCCGGATCTTGACCTGCTCATCCGCCCGACCCAGATAATGCAACTGCCCGTCGGGACCCCAGGACACCAGATCCCCGGTCCGATACATCCGCTGTCCCGCGGCAAACGGACACGCCACGAACCGGGAGCCGGTCAGCCCACCCCGGCGCAAATAGCCGCTCGCCACACCGGACCCGGCCACATACAACTCACCGGCCACCCCGGCCGGCACCGGACGTAACCACCGATCCAGGACAAAGAATGCCGCGCCGGGCACCGGCACACCGATCGGGACAGCGCTCGGTCCGGCCGCCTCAGACTTCTTCAAGGGCGCGCTGAACGACGTGTACCACGTCTCGGTCGGCCCGTAACCGTTGACCATCAGCCGGCCCGGTGCCCACCGATCCACCAACTCCGACGGACAGGCCTCACCGGCCACCACCAACGCCACCGACTCCAGGCCTTCCGACGACAGCGCCGACGCGGCCGACGGCGTCTGATTCAGAACGGTGACCCGCTCGGCAATCAGCAACGCGTGCAACGCATCCGGCGAACCCACCACCGCATCCGGCACCACCACCAGGCGCCCACCACTGAGCAACGCACCAAAGATCTCCCACACCGACACGTCAAACGCATACGAATGCCACTGCGACCACACACCTTCCCGCGGCAGCCCGACGTCCAGGGAGCCGAGTAACTGGGTGATGTTGCCGTGTGGCACTGCGACACCCTTCGGCGTCCCGGTAGTGCCCGAGGTGTAGATGACGTACGCGATCTCGTCGCCGGCCAGCACCGGCAATGGGGTGCTCGGTTGGTCATCTATCCGTGGATCCTGCACGTCGATGACCTCAACCCCGCAGACACGCAGACGCTCACCGAGAGCACCGGCGCTCAGTGCGGCGACTGGCCTGGCATCGCCGACGACGACCGCGATCCGGGTATCGGGATGGGCCGGATCGATCGGCATGTACGCCGCCCCGGTCTTGAGCACCGCCAGAATCGACACGATCGCCTCAGCCGAACGGTTGAGGAACAACGTCACGCATTCGCCCGGACCGGCACCATGAGCCACCAACAGATGTGCCAATCGATTCGATGCCTCATCCAACTCCCGATACGTCCAGGAACGGCCATCGAAGGTAATGGCCGCTGCATCGGGGGTTCGAGCCACCTGCTGCTCGAACACCTCGGGAATCGAGCGCGGCTGGCTCGCGGGCGCGGTCAGCGCGGCGCGGTTGCCGACCTCGTCGAGGCAAGCATGCTCGGCGGCGTCCAACACATCGATCGAGGACACCCGCCGCGCCGGATCCACCGTCATCGCCACGAGCATCCGCTGCAACCGTGCGATCATCGCCTCGATGCTGCTCGGGTCGAATACGTCGGTGCGGAACTCGACCGACCCGCCGATCCCGGCAGGCTCACCGGACCCGGTCCAGCGATCCTCCAGCGAGAACGTCAGATCCATTCGGGCGGTGCGGGTTTCCGTCGTCAGCGGGTTGACCAGGACATCACCCATGTTCGATTCCACAGTGGAATCGTCGCTGTTGTGGGTCCAGGACATGTTCTGCCACGTCAGCAGAACCTGAACCAGCGGATGATGGGTGAGGCTCCGGGTCGGGTTGAGCCGGTCCACCAGTACCTCGAACGGCACGTCCTGATGCTCGAACGCCTCCAGGCTGCGCTGACGCACCTGCTCCAACAACTCGGCGACCGTGGGGTCCCCCGACAGATCCGTACGCAACACCACGGTATTGACGAAGAAACCCACCAGGTCGTCCAGTGCCGGATCGTTACGCCCGGCGATCGCAAATCCCACTGCGACATCAGAACTGGCGCTCAACTTCAACAACAGAACCGCAAGCGCCGCCTGCATCACCATGAAGCCGGTCGCATTGTGCTCGCGGGCAACCCGGGCAATCTGCTGCTGCAATTCCGGCGGCCAGTCGACCGGCACGCTGGAACCCCGGTAGTCCGCCACCGCCGGATACGGCCGATCCGTCGGCATCTCCAGCCTCTCAGGCAAGCCCTCCAGCGCCTTTTCCCAATAGGCCACCTGCCCGGCGATCACGCTGTGGGGATCGGACTCGTCTCCCAGCCAGTTCCGTTGCCACAAGGCATAATCGGCATACTGCACGGGTAGCGGAGACCAGTCCGGCCGTGTGCCTTCACAACGGGCGGCATAGGCCGCCCCAAGGTCGGCCACCAACGGAGCAATCGACCAGCCGTCGGCCGCGATGTGGTGCACCACCACCACCAACACGTGCTCATTGTCTGCGACACGGAAAAGATTTGCCCGCAAAGGAATCTCGGTAGCCAGATCGAAACAGTGCCGCACAGCGTCGCCCACGGCTTCCGCCAGCCGCTCGCCCGACCAACCACTGGCGTCGGTGACCCGCCACCCGAAATCGGCCTGCTCGGCGGCCACGATCATCTGCCGGGGCGCCCCCTCGGACACGGGAAACATCGTGCGCAAGGTTTCGTGACGGCCCACCACGTCAGCCAGCGCCGAGCCCATCGCCTCAACATCCAGTGGGCCGCTGATCCGGAACGCGGTCGGCATGTTGTAGATCGGGGACGGTCCCTGCAACTGCTCGAGGAACCACAACCGCTGTTGTGCGTACGACAACGGCAATACCGCGGGCCGCTGTTGAACCTTCAGGGCCGCACCCGCCCGTTCGCCGGACTGCAGGCAGATCCAGTCGGCCAGCCCGGACACGGTCGATACGTCGAACAACACCCGGATCGGTATGGCGACGCGCAGTTCGGTCCGGATGCGGGCAAGGAGCCGGGTCGCGGACAGGGAATGCCCACCCAGGTCGAAGAATGAATCGTCGATACCGACTCGGGTGCCTCCGAGGATGTCGCTGAACAATGCCGCCAACGCCCGTTCGCGTTGATTCCGCGGCGCCCGGTACGTCGCGGCGCTGTGGAATTCCGGCGCCGGCAGTGCGCGCTTGTCCAACTTGCCGTTGACCGTCAACGGAAGTGAATCCAGCACCGTGATCGACGCAGGCACCATGTACTCGGGCAGTCTTCCGGTCAGATATGCGCGAAGTTCTGTCACTCGTTCGATTGCCGCCGGGTCGTTGACGTACTCGACGAGGGAACCGACCTGGTTGGGGGGCAGGTAGACATCCGTCAGCGCCTGCGGCGCATCCACGGCGTGCGTGAACACGACGTCGACCAGACCGGCCACAGGAGACCACGTCACCGACGTGGTGTATCCCAGTTCGTCACCCAACAGATGGCATTGGTAGGGCAACACCGCATCCGTCGGGGGCACTCCACCACGCAATTCACCGACCGGCAGCCCGTCCCTGGCCTGGGCCACCACCTGAGCCAGAAGCACATCCGGTGCCATTCCGGCGTGCGGCACCCCGGTGACACGCAACTCCGGCCTTTGCTCGGATCGCAGGTACTCGCCCAACCCGGCGAGGCTTCCGAACCGTTGCCACGGCTCCGAATGCAAGTGGGCCACCGAACGCACCGCCACCGGTTGCTTTCGCAGTACCACGTCATAGCGGTAGGTGCTGAGTTCATTCACCGCCCGCATCTGTTTGAGCTGCATCTCCACCGCGCCGATGTCACCGAACTGCCGCGGCAACGCGATGAAGAACTCCGGAGCCAGCAGGAGTTCTTGCTCGGCAAGCATCTCCCGGCGCACCCGCTCGCGCACCAGCGCCGCCGTCTCAGCACCATCCGACGCGTCGGCGCAGACTATCCCGGTCGTGAACGCCCGCAACAGCGACAGGTTGCGCACGTCGCCGAGAAATACCGCCCCGCTTGGGTTCAGCAGCTTCGTCACCGCCGCCAGCACATCCATCAGATAGCCCGCGCTGGGGAAGTACTGGATCACCGAGTTGAGTACGACGACATCGAAATGTCCCTCTGGCAGTCCATCTGGCACGTCGGCCGGCTGCACCCGGAGCTGAACACGATCTCTCCAAGGCTGCGATGACACCGCCGCCTGCAGCTTCTGAATCGTCGGCGCGGAGAAGTCGGTCCCCCAATACTCCATGCATTCCGGGGCGATCCGCGAGAGCAGCAGGCCCGACCCCACACCGATCTCCAGCACGCGTTGTGGGCGCAGGGCCATGATCTGCTCCACGGTGGCCGACCGCCATTCCTGCATCTGATCGAGCGGAATCGGCTCACCCGTGTAGCTGCTGATCCAGCCGCCGAAATCCTCACCCAGTTGCGTCGGCGCTTCGGCTTCGGGCGCCGGCTCCGAATAGACCCCGCCCCACACCCCCTGCCACTGCTCGACGAGTTGCGCCTCTCGCTCGGGTTCCCGGACCAGCATCATCTCGGGGTCCAACACGACATAGCCGCTCAGTAGCTTGTCGCTGATGTCTTCTGCCTGTCCCCCGCTCGAGGCGGGTTTCTGAGCAACGACCACCGCCTGCGCCACCCGAGCATGGGCCGCCAGTACCGCCTGAATCTCGCCGAGTTCGATGCGATACCCGCGGATCTTGACCTGCTCGTCAGCGCGTCCTTCGTACAGCAGTTGACCGTCCGTACCCCAGCGCACCAGATCGCCCGTGCGGTACATCCGGGCTCCCTCACCACCGAACGGGCACGCCATGAAACGTGACGCGGTCAATCCCGGCCGCCGCCAATAGCCCACTCCCACACCGCGACCCGCTACATACAGCTCGCCGACCACGCCCACCGGCACTGGTCGCAGCCATCGATCCAGGACGAACAACGCGGTGCCGGGCATCGGGTAGCCGATCGGGACAACGCCCGACCCGCCTTCGTCGGATGCCTTCAACGGCTCACTGATCGCCACCCACATCGTGGTTTCGGTCGGGCCGTATTGGTTGATCATCGCGCGGCCGGGGGCCCAACGTTCCACTACCTCAGAGGGGCAAGCCTCGCCTCCCACCAGCAAGGCCACCGAATCCAAGCCTTCGGGAGACAACGCTCCCACTGCAGACGGGGTCTGGCCCAGCACGTCGACGTTTTCATCGACCAGGAGGGCATGGAAGTCCGCCGGGGACAGCGCCACCGACTCGGGCACGACGACGAGCCGGCCGCCGTGCAGCAGGGCCATGAAGATCTCCCAGCCCGAGATGTCGAAGCTGTAGGAGTGCCACTGCGTCCAGGCCTGCCCGGGCGCCGTCAAGCTCGGATCCAGCGAATCCAGCAGCTGAGTGACGTTGTGGTGGGCGATGGCAACGCCTTTCGGCGTTCCGGTGGTCCCCGAGGTGTAGATGATGTATGCGACGTCGTCTGAACCCGGCGAGGGTAACCTGCCACACTCGAAAGACTCGACGGCCGGGTCGTCGACGTCGATGACCGGCAACTCGTAGTCGGCGAGCCGATCCGCCAGCGCCGCCGTGGTGACGGCGACGATCGGGGTTGCGTCCTCGAGCATGAACGCGACCCGCGCATCGGGATGGACGGGGTCGATCGGCAGATACGCTGCACCGGTCTTCAGCACCGCCATGATCGAAACGATCGCCTCCGCGCAGCGGTTGAACAGCAGCGCAACACATCTTCCCGGGGCGGCACCGCGGTTGATCAGCAAGCGCGCCAATCGATTCGATGCCTCGTCCAATTCCTGATAGGTCATCGAACGACCGTCGAAACGGACTGCCACCGCGCCGGGATCGCGTGCGGCCTGCTCGGCAAACACCACTGGAATCGACACGGGCGTCACCGACTGGGACAGCACCTGCCGATTGCCGATCTCATCCAGTTCGATCCGCTCGGCGACATCCAGCACATCGAGCGATGACAACAACCCCTCGGGGGCGGCGACCATCGCCTCCAGCACCCGTTCCAGCCGCTGGATCAGTGCCTCGACGGTGGCGGTGTCGAACACATCTGTGCGGAACTCCACCGTTCCGTGGATCCCGTCCGGCTCACCGGCGTCGGTCCAGCGTTCCCGCAGGAAGAATGCCAAATCCATCCGGGCGGTGTGGGTCTCGGCAGACAGCGGCGTGACACGTACATCACCCATTGCCGACTCGGCGGCTGGGGTACCACCGTTCTGTCCGGCGAAGTTCTGCCAGGCGAACATCACCTGGATGAGCGGGTGATGGGTGAGGCTGCGAGTCGGCTTGAGCCGATCGACCAATACCTCGAACGGCACGTCTTGGTGCTCAAAGGCATTCAGGCTGCGCTGCCGCACCTGCTCCAACAACTCGGCGACGGTGGGATCGCCGGCCAGGTCGACGCGCAGCACCAGGGTGTTCACGAAGAATCCGACGAGATCATCCAACGCCGGATCATTGCGTCCGGCGATCGGGAATCCCACCGCCACATCGGGACTGGCACTCAGATTCGACAACAGCACCGCCAGCCCGGCCTGCATCACCATGAAGCTGGTCGCATTGTGCTCGCGGGCAACCCGCGTCACCAGCTGCTGCAACTGTGCCGGCCAATCCACCGTCACACTGGCGCCCCGGTAGTCCGCCACCACCGGGTATGGCCGATCGGTGGGCAACACCAACCGTTCCGGCATGCCGGCCAACGCGTTCTCCCAGTACGCCACCTGCCCGGCAATGCGACTGTCGGGGTCGGCCAGATCACCTAGATACTCGCGCTGCCATAACGTGTAATCCACATATTGCACCGGCAGCGGCACCCAATCCGGCGCCTGCCCTGCGCACCGGCTCGCATAGGCAACGCCCAGATCACGAACCAGCGGACCAACCGATGAGCCGTCTCCGGCGATGTGGTGCACCACCGCCACGAACACGTGGTCATCCTCAGCAACACGGAAAAGCCATGCACGTAGCGGTATTTCGGTTTCCAGATCGAAGTTGTAGCACACGGCCGCTCCGATGGCCTCGATCAGCCGATCAGCCGACCAGTCACTGGCATCGACGACGCGCCACCCGAAATCTGCTTGATCAGGGGGCAGCACCACCTGCTGGGGAAGCCCATCATGCGCGGTGAACACCGTGCGCAGTGACTCATGGCGGCCGACCACATCCGCCAGTGCCGCGCCCAATGCTTCCGCATCCAGGCTGCCGCCGATCCGGAACGCGGTCGGCATGTTGTAGGTCGCGGCCTCGCCCTCGAACTGGCTGAGGAACCACAACCGCTGCTGCGCGTACGACAACGGCAGCACAGCAGGCCGTTCAACCTTCACCAACGGTGGCAATCCAGCCGTACCGTCGCCGATTCGTCCCGCCAGTTGGGCGATTGTGGACACGTCGAACAGGGTTCGCACCGCGACTCCGACGTCCAGAGCGTTGTTGATCGCGGCGATCACCCTCATCGCCGACAGAGAATCCCCACCCAGGTCGAAGAACGAGTCGTCGACCCCGACCCGCTCCAACCCGAGCACTTGGGCGTAGATGCCCGCCAGTATCTCCTCGGTGGGTGTGGCGGGGGCCCGGTAGCGGTCGACGTCGGAATATTCCGGGGCCGGTAGAGCCCGCCGGTCCAGCTTTCCGTTCACCGTCAACGGCACCGATTCCAACACCACGATCGCCGCCGGCACCATGTAGGCGGGCAGGCGCTCGCCCAGCGCGGCTCGAATCCGGACCGGATCGACTGTCCCAGGCGCCAACTCGGTGACGTACCCGATCAGGCGCTTGTCGCCGGGACGATCCTCGCCGGCGATCACCACCGCCTGCCCGACCCCGTCCATGTCGGCCAGCACCGACCGGATTTCGCCGAGTTCGATGCGGTACCCGCGGATCTTGACCTGCTCATCTGCACGGCCCAGATACCGCAACTGCCCGTCAGCACCCCACGACACCAGATCGCCGGTGCGATACATGCGTGTGCCCGCTCCGCCGAACGGGCACGCCACGAACCGGGACGCAGAAAGCCCAGCGCGGCGCACATACCCCATCCCGACACCGCGGCCTGCCACGTACAACTCGCCGACGACCCCGACAGGAACCGGACGTAGCCACTGATCCAGGACGAACAATGCCGCCCCCGACACCGGCATGCCGATCGGCACCGCATCCGAACCCGCCGTCAACGGGAGGCTGATCGTGGCATAAACCGTGGCCTCGGTCGGACCGTAGGCGTTGATCAGCACCCGGTCCCGCGCCCATCGGTCCACTATCTCGGTCGGACACGCCTCACCCGCGACCACCAGTGCCGTCGACTCCAAACCCTCAGCCGGCAGCATCCCCACCGCCGACGGGGTCTGGCTCAACACCGTGACCCGTTCGTTGACGAGAAGGGCATGCAGATCCTGCGGCGAGTGCGCCACCGACTCGGGGACCACCACCAGCCGACCACCGTGCAGCAACGCACCGAAGATGTCCCATACCGAGACGTCGAAGACCAAGGAGTGCCACTGCGTCCACACCTGTTCCGACGTCACCAACGCCGGAGGCACCGTCTCAAGTAGCTGGGTCACGTTGCCGTGGGTGATCGCCACCCCCTTCGGAATTCCCGTGGTGCCCGAGGTGTACATGATGTAGGCGATATCGTCCGGCTCCGGCTCCGGCAGGGCGGTAACCGGATACCTGTCGACGCATGGGTCGTTGACGTCGATGACAACCAGGCCCGTACCTTCGAGCCGCTGTGTCAGCTCGGCCGTCGTCACAGCGGCCACCGGCGCGGCGTCGGAGATCATGAACTGCACCCGCGCGTCCGGAACCGCCGGTTCGATCGGCAGATACGCGGCTCCGGACTTGAGCACGGCCAGGATGGACACCACGGCCTCAGCGCACCGGCTGAACAACACCACCACGCACTGCCCAGGGCCTGCCCCATGGGAGATCAGCAGATGTGCCAATCGATTCGAGGCTTCGTCCAGATCGCGATACGTCATCGCACGGCCGTCACAGGTCACCGCCACTGCATCCGGCACCCGAGCCACCTGCGCGGCGAACGACGCCGGAATCGATACCTCCGTCGCGGGCTCGGCCAACACCGCCATGTTGCCGAGCATTTCCAGACGGGCTTGCTCGGGGTCGTCAAGGAGATCCACCGACGACAACGGCCGGGTCGAGTCAGAGGTCATCGCCACCAGAACCCGCTGCCACCGCTCGATCAGCGTTTCGATGCTGGCGGCGTCATATACGTCGGTGCGGAACTCCGCCGATCCGCCGATCCCGGCGGGCTGCCCGTCCTCGGTGAAACGCTCGGACAGGGTGAACGTCAAATCCATTCGGGCGGTGTGGGTTTCCGCTGTCAGCGGCGTTGCCTGCACGTCACCCAACGTCGCCCCGGTCGCGGCCCCACCGGCGAAGTTCTGCCAGGCCAACAAGACCTGAACCAGGGGGTGATGTGTCAGGGTGCGGACGGGGTTGAGCCGTTCGACCAGCACCTCGAACGGCACATCCTGATTGTCGTAGGCGGCCAGGCTGCGCTGGCGCACCTGGGCCAACAGGTCAGCGACGGTGAGTTCGCCGCTCGCATCGACCCGGAGCACCAAGGTGTTGACGAAGCAGCCCACCAACGCATCCAGGGCTGGATCGTTACGACCGGCGGTCGCGATCCCCATCGCCACATCGGAACTGGCGCTGGTCTTGGCCAGCAGCACAGCCAGTGCGGCTTGGATCACCATGAAGCTGGTCGCGTTGTGCTCACGTGCCAGCTGCTGGACCCGCTGCTGCAGTTCGGCGGGCCAATCCACGGCCACGCCGGCTCCCCGGTAATCGGCGACCCGCGGATACGGCCGGTCCGTGGGCAGGTCCAACCGCTCGGGCAGGCCCGCCAACGCATCTCGCCAGTACGCCACCTGCCCGGCAATGCGACTGTCGGGGTCGGCGAGATCACCCAGATGCTCACGTTGCCACAGCGTGTAATCCACGTACTGCACCGGTAGCGGCGCCCACTCCGGAGCTCGACCCGCGGACCGGCCGGCATAGGCCAGGCCAAGATCTGCCAACAGCGGCGCGACCGACGAACCGTCCCCGGCGATATGATGCAGCACCCCGGCCAGCACATACTCGTCGTGATCCAAGCGGAAAAGTGTTGCGATCAAAGGAGTCTCGACCGACAAGTCGAATCTGTGACCGGCCGCACCCTCGACGGCCCGCCGCAGGTCTTCTGCCGACCAGTCGTCGGCATCCACCACCTGCCACCCGAAATCGACCTGCTCGACGGGCACGACCTGCTGCTCCGGGACACCATCAATCGCACGAAACACCGTGCGCAACGACTCATGCCGGGCGATGACATCGGCCAGCGCCTGGCCCAGCGCGTCGGTATCCAGGCGTCCACTGAGCCGCAGCGCCACCGCCATGTTGTAGGTCGGTGACGGCCCCTCCAGCTGATCGAGGAACCACAACCGCTGCTGGGCATACGACAACGGGATCACCGACGGCCGCTGCCGAGCCACCAACGGCGCCCGCCCGCCGGTACCGGTATTCACACCTGCCGCCAGCCCAGCCACCGTCGGCGTCTCGAATACCGAACGCACTGCAAGATCAGCATCCAGGCTGGTGTTGATCGCATTGATCAACCGAGTTGCCGACAGAGAATCTCCGCCGAGGTCGAAGAAGGAGTCGTCGACCCCGACCCGTTCCAACCCCAGCACCTGGGCATAGATACCGGCCAAGATCTCCTCGGTAGCCGTGCTCGGTGCCCGGTAATGCTCGGTGCCAGCGTATTCGGGTGCCGGCAGTGCCCGCTTGTCCAGCTTGCCGTTGACCGTCAACGGCAACACATCGAGCACCACCACCGCCGCAGGCACCATATAGCCCGGCAACCGCTGCCCCAACGCCGCCCGCACCTCGACCGGATCAACAGTGCCAGTGACATACCCGACCAGACGCTTATCACCAGGATGATCCTCCCGAGCGATCACCACCGCCTGCGCCACACCATCGAGATCCGCCAAAACGGTTTGCACTTCACCCAACTCGATGCGATACCCACGGATCTTGACCTGCTCATCCGCGCGACCCGCATACTGCAACTGCCCATCCGGACCCCACGACACCAAATCCCCGGTCCGATACATCCGAGCACCCGGCCCCCCGAACGGACACGGCACAAACCTCGACGCCGTCAACCCCGCCCGACCCACATACCCCGCACTGACCCCACGGCCGGCCACATACAACTCACCCACCACACCCGGAGGCACCGCACGCAACCACCGATCCAACACAAACAACCCAGCACCAGGCACCGGCACACCAATCGGCACCACCCCCGAACCAGCCTGCAACGGCGCGCTGATCGTGGCATACACCGTCGTCTCCGTCGGACCGTAACCATTGATCATCACCCGACCCGGCGCCCACCGATCCACCACATCGGCCGGACACACCTCAGCAGCCACCATCAACGCCGACACCGAACCCAGAGCTACCGGATCCAAAACCCCCACCGCAGACGGAGTCTGACTCAACACCGTCACACCCTCAGCAACAACCAACGCCTGCAACTCCAGCGGCGAACGCGTCACCGACTCCGGCACCACCACCAAACGCCCACCATGCAGCAGCGCACCCCAGATCTCCCACACCGAATAGTCAAACGCCAACGACGAACACTGAGCCCACACCTGCTGGGGCCCCAACTCAAAACCCACATCCATACCATCGAAAAGACGCGTCACATTCTGATGCGTGACCGCAACACCTTTCGGTGTCCCCGTAGTCCCCGACGTGTAAATAATGTGCGCCACATCATCCGGAGCAGGCACCGGCAACCCGGCAGAAGACTGAGCATCAATGCGCCCATCATCGAACGCCACCACCGGCACACCACAGTCGTCGAGCCGCCCCACCAACTCAGCCGTGGTCAACACCACCACCGGCCCCGCATCAGCAAGCATGAACTCCACACGCGCATCCGGCACCACCGGATCAATCGGCAAATACGCCGCCCCCGACTTGAGCACACCCAAAATCGCGACAACCGCATCCACCGAACGGCCCGCCAACAAACCCACCGACCCACCCGGACCAGCACCCTCACTGATCAACAACCGCGCCAACCGATTCGACGCCTCATCCAACTCCCGATAAGACAACGAACGACCACCACAACACACCGCCACCACATCCGGAGCCCCAACCACCTGCGCCCCAAACAACGCCGGAATCGAAGACTCCACCACCGAAGCCGACAACACCGCCCGATTGCCCCAATCAGGCAACTCAGAGTGTTCGTCCTCGTCCCACAAATCCATCGACGACAACCGCCGGCTCAGGTCGGCAGTCACGATGACGCCCCGACCTCAGCCACCATCGCCACCAATGCCCGCCGCGACCGATCGATCAACGGCACGACACTGACGGCGTCGCAGATATCGGTACGAAACTCCACAGTCCCTCCGATCCCGGCAGGGTCATCGCCGGTCCCACTCCAACATTCATCCCAGGTCCGTCACCTATCGGAGCCCTGAGCCTGCGCCACCCTGTCCCGCAGGCTCTTCGGCCGGATATCCGGCCAGCACTGGTCGATGTAATCCAGACAGACAGCGCGGGCCGCTTCGCCGTAAGCCACCGTCCAGCCGGCAGGAACGTCTGCGAAGGTCGGCCACAAGCTGTGTTGTTCCTCGTCGTTGACCAAGACGAGAAAGCAGCCATTGTCATCGTCGAACGGATTGATGCTCATCTCGTCCTTCCCGGCACCAAATCGACCATCCAAATCTGGACGCGCAGTGGTATCCACTCGCGTCCGCGTATGCCCTCGGCACTTTCAGCAATGAATTCGCCTGTTGCAGAGCGC
Organism: Mycobacterium sp. 48b; assembly: GCF_048282725.1. Lineage (NCBI taxonomy): Bacteria > Bacillati > Actinomycetota > Actinomycetes > Mycobacteriales > Mycobacteriaceae > Mycobacterium > Mycobacterium sp. 48b. The sequence continues at coordinate 1,383,838 of NZ_JBLVUL010000001.1, read as the reverse complement.
CAGCATATCTATTCCCCTTTGGCAGGGGAAGGAAATCGGTCATCTGGGTGAGTTCGTTGCCAAAACCCGGTCATCCCACTTCCCAATCGACACATCTGCCACATTTGAGCAAATCTGCCGCACAATCGGCGAGTGATCTTGTGACTTTCGAGCGGTAGCGTCGGGAGTTCACTGGAATCCGCAGCGCGGGCGTCACGACATCGCCCACGGCCCACACCCGCAGCATATGCTCCCCACCCTGGCTGGCACGGCCATTTCCCCACTACAAGTGGGTTTCAGGGCCGTACGAGCAGCGAAGGGCGCATGACGCCGATGTAGTTCAATCCAGCGAAGGCCGACCGGACCGGCACCGAAGTCACACGAGTGGTCCGCACAACCGGCGCCAGGGACCAGTGGAGAACAATCCAGTTCTTCACAGGTTCAGCAAAGAGCAGGTGTAAGGTTCGCGGCCGCCTTCACCCAGGGCCGTCCGGCGGGGATCGAATTAGCCACGGACCCCCGACAATGCCCGATCAGATCGGTGGTGTTGAGTTTGCGATTGCAACAAGTAGCGAATATTTGAATATGCCGAGCGACGTCTCGATCAAGATCGATATTCGCGATGCTGCGAAAGTGGAGGCGAATCCACGCGGCGACCGCCGGCGGTGGCCTGATGAGCCGCGGTAAGGCTTTCGACGATGTCCCGCGGCATAGGTGACCAATGAGCCGGCGACAGCTGGGTATCGTCCTCGGAGATAACCAACGTAGGTCGATCTGTGGGGGATGGAATCGTATGTCTGCACACGTCGAGCAGTTGGAGTTTCAGGCGGAGGCACGGCAACTCCTGGAGTTGCTGGTGCACTCGGTCTACTCCAACAAGGACTCCTTTCTCCGCGAGCTGATCTCGAACGCGTCGGATGCTCTGGACAAGCTCCGCCTGGAGACACTGCGGAACAAGGACCTGACCGCCGACATCTCCGACCTCCACATCGACATCGAGGTGGGGCGGGATCCACGGACCTTGACCGTCCGCGACAACGGCATCGGGATGACGCGCGACGAAGTTGTGGCGCTGATCGGCACTCTCGCGAAGTCCGGAACCGCAGAGCTGCGCCAGCAATTGCAGGAAGCCAAGAAAGCGGCCGCCTCCGAGGAATTGATCGGGCAGTTCGGCGTCGGCTTCTACTCCACGTTCATGGTGGCCGACCAGGTTGAACTGCTCACCCGCAAGGCCGGCGAGAGTGGAGCCACCCGATGGGTGTCGAGCGGCGACGGCACCTACACCATCGAGTCCGTCGATGACGCTCCGCAGGGCACGTCGGTCACGCTGCACCTGAAACCCGAAGATGTCGAGGATCAGCTTCACGACTACACCGCTGACCACAAGATCAGAGAGCTCGTCAAGAAGTACTCCGACTTCATCGCCTGGCCCGTCCGGATGCAGGTCGAACATCGTGTGCCGGCCTCTGCGGAAGACGGTCCGGACACCGTCACGATCGAAACTCAGACGCTCAACTCGATGAAAGCGTTGTGGGCCAAGCCCAAAGACGAGGTCTCCGAAGAGGAGTACCACGAGTTCTACAAGCACATCGCCCACGCATGGGACGATCCGCTCGCGGTCATCTCGATGAGGGGCGAGGGCAGCTTCGAGTACCAGGCCTTGTTGTTCATCCCCTCACACGCCCCGTTCGACATGTTCACCAGGGACGCCAGGACCGGGGTCCAGCTCTACATCAAGCGCGTCTTCGTCATGGGGGATTGCGAAGAACTCATGCCCGGTTACCTGCGCTTCGTCAAGGGCGTGGTGGATGCGCAGGGCATGTCACTCAACGTCTCCCGCGAGATCCTGCAGCAGGATCGGCAGGTCACGGCGATCCGTCGCCGGTTGACCAAGAAGGTCCTGTCGACGATCACGGATCTGAAGTCCGGCAAGCCCGAGGACTACCGCGTCTTCTGGGAGCAATTCGGCGCTGTCGTCAAAGAGGGCCTGATATCCGACTTTGACAATCAGGACACGCTGCTTCGGATGTCGTCCTTCTTCTCCACGGTCTCCGAAGGAGGGGACGCCGAGGGACTCACCACGCTGCCCGAGTACGTCGAGCGCATGAAGGATGGCCAGGAGCAGATCTTCTACGCCACGGGACCGTCAGCCGATCAACTTCTGAAGTCACCGCACCTGGAGGCATTCAAGGCCAAGGGCTACGAGGTCCTGCTGCTCACCGACCCCGTCGACGAGATCTGGGTGGGTTCGGTGCCGGAGTTCGACGGCAAGCCGCTGCAGTCGGTCGCCAAAGGTGAGGTCGACCTCGACTCCGATGAGGACAAGGCTGCGCATGAGGCCGAGCGCGAGGCGCAGCAGCAAGAGTTCGCCGGCGTCTTGGCCTGGTTGAAGGAGACGCTGACCGAGCTGGTCTCGGAAGTGCGATTGTCCAGTAGGTTGACCGATTCCCCGGCCTGTCTGATAACCCCCACGTTCGGCATCACGCCGACGCTGGCGCGCATCTACCGGGCCTCCGGACAGGTGGTTCCGACCGGGAAACGGATCCTCGAACTCAACCCGAGCCACCCGCTGGTCACCGGCTTGCGTCAGGCGTACGAGACGGGCGGAGACGACGCTCATTCGCATCGACTCGCCGAGACCGCCGAATTGCTCTACGGCACAGCCCTTCTTGCCGAGGGCGGAGTGCCCGACGACCCTGCCAAGTTCGCCGGACTGCTCGCCGACCGCTTGGCACGCACGGTGTAAGACGCGTCATTCCAGCCAATTCGGAGTGCGGTTTCGTCGCAATTGCAGGGTGAAACCGCCTTCGGGCTCGTACCGTACAAAAATGGGCAATGTACTGGATGTGCTCGATCAGACCATGTTCGATCTCGGGCAGGCGACAGGTTCAGAAACCCTACTGCAATGTGTTTGGGTATATGACCGCCCGATCGACATCGACGGTCTGCGGCAATTCCACGACCATCTTCGGAGGGGAAGGTTGTCTCGCTGCATCGGGCGGTCACCGCTGTCGTTCGGTCGCCATCGCTGGGTAGCACCCGAGAACCCATCCGACCTTGAGCTCATCGAGACAGCGAGGCCGCGTGAAGAATTCGACGATTGGCTGGACGAGCAGGTCAACAGCCCACTCGATTGCGAGCACGGACCGGGCTGGCACCTTGCGGCGCTCCCCTTCACCGATGGCGGCACGGGCCTGAGCTTGGTCATCTCACACTGTCTCACCGACGGCGTCGGGCTGTGGGAGGCTGTGGCGGATGCGGCACTCGGCCGCGACGACCCGATCGCCTGGCCGACGGCCGCATCGCGCGGGCGGTGGCAGGCCATCCGCGAAGACATCGGCCAAACGGTGCGCGATATACCGGCCATTGGCCGTGCCGTCACCGCCTCGATGCGGTTGGGACGTGGCGGCGACAGTGCCCAAGCCGCCCCGCCATCCACTACCGCAACACCCGCGCCATCCGATGAAGCCGACGAATCCCACCTTCTCCCAACGGCAACGATCTTCGTCGACGCCGACGAGTGGGACGCCCGCGCACGCGCGCTCGGCGGCACCCGCAACACACTGCTCGTGGGACTGGCAGCTCGCCTCGCCCAGCGCGCGGGACGGGTTGCGACCGACGGTTCTGTGGTGGTGACGCTGCCGGTCAACCAGCGCGCCGCAGACGACACCCGCGCCAACGCGCTCGGCGGCGTGCGCACCACAGTCGACCCGACATCGGCAACAACCGACCTGAGTGGGATTCGATCGGCCGTCAAACAAGCCTTGATTCGCCATTCAGAGGAACCCGACCCCCAGCAGGTGGTGAATGCCCTGGTTCCGCTCCTGTCCCAGCGGCTTCTCAAGGCCGCCCGCGGCGCGACGAGAGGCAACCCGTTCAATCTCGTCGGTGCATCGAACGTCGGTGTGATCGACGCCGCCGCCAACCGTCCCGACGGCACGGACGCCGAATCCTTCGCTTTGAGACTCCACCACCTCGGTGTGGCCACGTCGACGCTGCACCGGTACGGCGGAGTCCAGACCATGCTGTCGGGAGCACTGGACGGACGGATCTTCGTCTCGCTGGTCTCTACTCTGCCGGACCGGGTGAACTCGAACGATGAATTGCGACAGGAACTTTCAACCACCCTGGGTGAGTTCTCACTCAGCGGCACGCACCTCTGAACGACCTCTGGAACAGAAGGACCTGGACGACGGCTCTGAGGTCCCAGCAGTCACCACACGAGTGGCACGAGCCGGTAATGCACCTTCTGCGTGTACTCCCCATACCCGGCGAGTTGCTGTCGAAGCAGCTTCTCCTCGTCGTGGATTCGGAAGGTGTACAGGGTCAGGACGGGAATGAGAACGGCCAGCCCCCACCATGAACCAAGTGCCAGAGGCATTCCCGCCACCATGAGCAGTGCCCCCATGTACATCGGATGCCGCACAAGCCCGTAGAGGCCGGTGGAGACGAGCGTCTGCTCGGACTCGACGGTGATGTTGGCCGACGCGTAGCTGTTCTGGACGATCGTGAATATGGTGATCACGAGACCGATCGCGAACATCGCGTTACCGAGCCACGACACGGCTGTGGGCACGGGGGACCATCCGAAACGATGATCGAGACCACAGAACACCGGCAGCCCAATGGACAGCACCGTGATGACGACGAGTACCGCCTTCTGCACCGGTCTCGACTCGGCCTTCTGTCCGACGCGCATGCGCCGCTCGACAACCGCCTTGTCCTTTCTCAACAAGTAGACGGTGGACAGAATTGCCATGACCGAGTAAACGGCCAGGAAAACCCATGCCTGCCAGTAGTTGAACGTCCCCGCCGGCACGAACAGCAGCGCGCCCAGCGCCACGAGGCCGAGAACTGATTGGATAGCCACCCGGAGATTGGTGCCCATGTCATCCTCCTACTTGTGCGATTCTGGGACGCTCAAAGATGCGCGCCGGTCAGCGAGAAATCGTTCAATGCATGTGAAAGGTCTTGCCTCAACCGCTCATTCGTGTTGACTCGACCGGGTAGATACGAGAAGGCCGAGACGAATACCCGTCCGTTCGCCCGCCCGGAGAGAAATGACTGGGTCCCGCCGAACCGGTGCAGCATCGCCTCCGTCAGCCCCAGGTACGGGAGAACTTTCACGGCGAAATGGTCGGCGTCCGTACCATCCGCACGACTGGCGGCCGGGTTGACCACACCGAGGTTGGACGAACCGACCTGGTTGAGTGAACTGACACGGGAAGTAGCCCCGAGGAACCGCTTCGGCAAGACGGGAATGATGGCATTCACCGCTTGTTCCTCGTCGGGCGCTTCGCCGTGACGGATCAGTGCTTGTTTGACCGCAGCCCGGATCTCACGCAGGTCCGTGGTCGCCAGTGCGGGGTCGACCGTGACGGCGACACTGCTTCTCGCGTTGGCACGGGTATCTCCGTCGGCACGCTGATTGACCGGCATCATGACGATCACCGATCCGTCTGCGCCGACCCGTCCTGCGCGATGGGCGAGCCGAGCCGCCAAACCCACAAGAAGAGCGTTGCTGGTCCCACCGAGTGCCTCTGCGCGAGAATCCCATTCGTCGGCATCGATGAGGATCGTTGCCATCGGAACCGGGATCGATTCGTCTGAAACGACGGCCGGCGCAGGTGATGTGGTGGTCGGCGGAGTGGCCGGGTCCGCAGCTTCGGCCCCCTCCCGGCTGCGCCGGGCCAGCCGGATCGCGGCGACAACGCCCCGCGCCATGGCGGGGATGTCGCGCACGGTTTGCCAGGCGTCCTGCCTCAGGGCTTTCCAATGACCGCGCGACGCGGCAGCAGGCCAGCTGATCGGATCGTCACGGCCGAGTGCGGCATCAGCAAGTGCCTCACACAGACCGACCCCGTCGATGAGGCAATGCGAGACGACCAGGCTCACGCCTGAGCCGCCGTCGGTGAACGGGAGCACTGCAAGGTGCCAGCCGGGTCCGTGCTCGCAATCAAGCGGGGTATTGATCTGCTCGTCGAGCCAGTCGTCGAATTCTTCACGCGGCCTCGGCGTTTCGACGACCTCGAGGTCGGTCGAATTGTCCGTCGCCACCCAGCGGTGGCGGCCGAACGACAGTGGTGAACGCTCGATGCCACGGGACAGTCGTCCCCGCCGAAGATGGTCGTGGAACTGCCGAACGCCGTCGATGTCGATCGGGCGGTCATAGATCCAGGCGCTCTGCAGCAGGCTGTTCACTCCTATCGCCAGCCCGAGATCGAACGTACGCTGGTCGAGCACATCGAGGACGTTGCTCATTTTTGGAACGGTATCCGCGTCGAATTCGCCCGTCTCGTGTTTGTAAGTGGTCCGCATCTGGCGATCACCGTCCCCACGTCAGCCGCTCGACGCTTGTGCGCCAGAGCATCGTCACGAACTATTCCGAATCACTTTCCAGGACAGACTTGAGCTTCTCGACGTATTCACCCAGTGCTTCGGGGGTGAACATCTCGAAGTGGGTGCACCCCACCGGTAGCACCGTGATCTTCCCGGAAACATAAGGGCGCCAACTGCGCAGCATCGCTCCGGCAGCCTTGCGGTTGCGTAGCCGCGCCAACCTCGACCTGAGCCCATCCTTCCCGGTCTCCTCGCATCGAGGACGGGCAGCCGAGAACATCACGACGTCGCCATCGAACAATTCCGGCTGATGATCGAGAAGGAACAACTGCCCCGTACTCACACTGCGCGCCATGAACTTCACCAACTGACGCGACGGAGGACTGGCCCCGTGCCGGTCGATGATGTCGGCCACCCGCGAATACGACAGCAGCCCGATATGCAACGGAATCCGGACCTTGTTGGTCCGAAGGATGTAATCCAGAACCCATCCCTCGGCAACCGCCTCGTTCTTCGCAATCTTCCTGGTGATGCTTTTCCGGAACCTGTTCGGGTTCAGCAAGCCATCGAGCAGCACCAGACGCTGAACCTCACAACCACGCCGCTGGAGCTCGACAGCCAACGCATGAGCCACCACACCACCAAACGACCAGCCCAGAATCCGATACGGCCCAACCGGATACAGCTCCTGGAGCCGATCGGCGTAGCTGACCGCCATGCTCCGAATCGACTCGGGCTCGGGCTCGCCATCGGCTGACGCTCGGTTGATCCCGACGATCGGACCCTCCACATACCGGCCCAACGCCCGATACGACCAACTCAACCCGAAACCGTCATGAACACAACACAACGGCACACCGCTACCCGGTTTGAGCACCTCGACCGGAACGACTTCCCGCGAGCTCTCGGCCCGGCCCACCTGCTGGGCCAAACCACGCACCGTCGGCGTATCGAACATCACCCGCACCGCCAACTCAGCGCCCAAACTGGCATTCGCCGCGGCGATCACCCGCATCGCCGACAGGGAATCCCCGCCCAGATCGAAGAACGGATCATCGACCCCGACCCGCTCCACACCCAAAACCTCGGCATAGATACCGGCCAAGATCTCCTCGGTCAGCGTGGAGGGAGCACGATACCGCCGGCCATCGACGTAGTCCGGGGCCGGCAACGCGCGACGATCCAGCTTCCCGTTGACCGTCAACGGCAAGGCATCGAGGGCGACGACGGCGGCGGGCACCATATAGCTGGGCAACCGCTCCGCCAGGGAAGCGCGGACATCTGCCGGTTCCGCGGTGCCCGTGACGTAACCGACGAGGCGTTTGTCGCCGGGGCGATCCTCGCGGGCGATGACCGCCGCCTGATCGACACCCTCCACCTCAGCCAGCACCGCCTGAACCTCACCCAACTCGATGCGATACCCGCGAATCTTGACCTGCTCATCAGCCCGACCCAGATAATGCAACTGCCCGTCAGCTGCCCAGGACACCAGATCCCCGGTCCGATACATCCGCTGTCCCGCGGCAAACGGACACGCCACGAACCGGGAGCCGGTCAGCCCACCCCGACCCAGATACCCGCTCGCAAGGCCTGACCCGGCCACATACAACTCACCGACCACCCCGGCAGGCACCGGACGCAACCACCGATCCAGGACAAAGAACGCCGCCCCCGGCACCGGCACACCGATCGGGACAGCGCTCGGTCCAGCCGCCTCAGACTTCTTCAAGGGCGCACTGAACGACGTGTACCACGTCTCGGTCGGCCCGTAACCGTTGACCATCAATCGATCCGGTGCCCACCGATCCACCAACTCCGACGGACAGGCCTCACCGGCCACCACCAACGCCACCGACTCCAGGCCTTCCGACGACAGCGCCGACGCGGCCGACGGAGTCTGATTCAGAACAGTGACCCGCTCGGCAATCAGCAACGCGTGCAACGCATCCGGCGAACCCGCCACCGCATCCGGCACCACCACCAGGCGCCCACCACTGAGCAACGCACCAAAGATCTCCCACACCGACACGTCAAACGCATACGAATGCCACTGCGACCACACGCCGGCGGCCGGCAACCCCACATCCAAAGACGTCAGCAACCCCGTCACATTGCTGTGCGGAACCGCCACCCCCTTCGGCACGCCCGTCGTACCCGACGTGTAGATGAGGTAAGCGATGTCGTCCGGCCCCGGAGCCGGCAGCGCACTGCTCGGCTGGACATCGATCTTCGGATCGGCCACATCGACAACGGCCACACCCAGGCCATCGAATCGATCGGCCAGCTCACCGGTGGTGACCGCGACGACCGGCCGGGCATCGCCAACCACCACCGCGATCCGCGCGTCCGGATGAGCCGGATCAATCGGCAGATACGCCGCGCCCGACTTCAACACCGCCAAGATCGCCACAATCGCTTCGGCCGAACGATTCAGCAGCAGCGTCACGCATTCACCCGGGCCCGCACCAAGTCCGACAAGCAAGTGCGCCAACCGATTCGACGCCTCGTCCAGTTCCCGATACGACCACGCACGCCCGTCGAAACTCACCGCCGCCGCATCAGGCACCCGCCTCACCTGAGCCGCGAACACCTCCGGAATCGAACCCGCCGCCCTCGCCGGCGCGGTGAGCGCGGCCCGGTTTCCGACCTCGTCGAGACGGGCATGCTCGGCGGTGCCGAGTACGTCGATCGACGACAAGCGCTGCGCCGGGTCCTCGGTCATCGCGGCCAGCACCCGTGCCAGGCGCTCGACCATCGACGAGACGGTCTCGGCATCGAACACGTCAGTCCGGAACTCCACCGAACCACCGATGCCGGCGAACCCGCCTTCGGTGTCGAACTTCTCTCCCAGGGCGAGAACCAGATCCATACGCGCGGTGTGGGTCTCGGCCATCAGTGGCGCGGCGTGCACACCGCCCAGCGTCGACTCGACACTGGATGCAGCGGCGGGGTTCTGCCAGGCCAGCATCACCTGGATCAGCGGGTGATGGCTCAGGCTGCGCGTCGGGTTGAGCCGGTCCACCAGCACCTCGAAGGGCACATCCTGATGCTCATAAGCTGCCAGACTGCGCTGACGCACCTGCCCGACCAGCTCGCCTACAGTGGGATCGTCGGCCAGGTCGACTCGCAACACCAAGGTGTTCACGAAGAACCCGACCAATTCATCCAATGCCGGATCATTACGTCCGGCAATCGGGAAACCCACCGCCACATCAGAGCTGGCGCTCAAGGTCGACAGCAACACAGCCAACGCAGCCTGTACCACCATGAAACCGGTCGCATTGTTCTCCCGCGCCACCGCCGCCACCCGCCGCTGCAGCTCCGCCGGCCAAGCCACCTCGACGACAGCTCCGTGGTGATCGGCAACCGCCGGGTACGGGCGATCGGTCGGCAACTCGAGACGATCAGGTAGGCCCGCCAACGCGTCCTGCCAGTAGGCCAGCTGCCCGGCGATGCGGCTCTCGGGGTCGGACAACTCGCCGAGCTGGTCCCGCTGCCACAATGTGTAATCCGCGTACTGCACCGGCAGGGGAGACCACTCCGGCGCCCGACCGTCGCAGCGGGACCCGTAGGCCACGGCCACGTCACGGGCCAGTGGAGCGAACGACCACGCGTCCCCTGCGATGTGATGCACGACCGCGACCAGCACATGTTCATTCTCAGAAACGCGGAAAAGCCGTGCCCAGATCGGGATCTCGCTGTTCAGGTCGAAGGGGTGCCGTACGGCTGCGTCGATGGCGCTTGCCAACCGCTCCGCTGTCCAACCCGCGGCGTCCACCTCCTGCCACCCGAAATCAGCCTGGTCGGCAGGAATGACCAGCTGCCGGGGGACACCGTCGACCTCGGGAAAGACCGTGCGCAGACTCTCGTGCCGGGCAGCTACATCGGCCAAGGCCAGGCGGAGCGCATCGACGTCCAATCCGGTGACCCGGTACATCATCGGCATGTTGTAAATCGGGGACGGACCGTGCAATTGGTCCAGGAACCACAGCCGCTGCTGGGCATACGACAACGGCACCGCCGCAGGCCGAGGCATGGGCGCCAACGGGATCCGCCCGCCCGACCCCATTGCCATTCGCGGTTCGAGCTGCGCCACAGTCGGCGCGTCGAATACCGCGCGGACGGCCTGATCTGTGTCGAATGCGGTGTTGACGGCATTGATCAGCCGTATGGCCGACAGGGAATCGCCACCCAGATCGAAGAACGAGTCGTCGACTCCGACCCGGTCCAAGCCCAGTACCTGAGCGAAGATGCCGGCCAGGATCTCCTCGGTCGGGGTGGTCGGGGCACGATAGCTTTCGGCATCGACGTATTCCGGTGCCGGCAGCGCGCGTCGGTCCAACTTGCCGTTGACGGTCAGCGGTATTGCGTCGACGACCACCACGGCAGCGGGCACCATGTAAGTCGGAAGGTGCTCAGCCAGGTGGGCTCGGGCCTTACCGGAGTCGACCAGGCCCGGCGCAGTCTCAGTCACGTAGCCGACGAGTCGCTTCTCGCCCGGGTGGTCCTCGCGGGCGACGACGACAGCCTGTTCCACACCGGCCAGATCGGCCAGTGCGACCTGGATTTCGCCGAGTTCGATCCGGTAGCCGCGAATCTTGACCTGCTCGTCGGCGCGGCCGAGATACTGCATCTGCCCATCACTGCCCCAGCGCACCAGGTCGCCGGTCCGGTACATCCGCGCCCCCGCGCCACCGAACGGGCAACTGACGAAACGAGATGCGGTCAACCCTGCCCGGCCGACATATCCCACCCCGACGCCGCGGCCGGCCACATACAACTCCCCCACAACCCCCGGAGGCACCTCCCGCAGCCACCGATCGAGCACGAACAACGCGGCCCCGGGGGCAGGCGATCCGATCGGAACGATGTTCGGCACCGCCGCTTCGGCTTTCAAGGGCGCACTGATCGCGGCGTACACCGTGGCCTCGGTCGGCCCATACGCGTTGATCAGCACCCGTCCCGGCGCCCAACGTTGCACCAGCTCGGTCGGACAGGCTTCCCCGGCCACGACCAATGTGGTGGACTCCAAGCCGTCCGGTGAGAGCATCCCCGCCGCCGACGGTGTCTGGCTCAAGACGCTGACCTTCTGGCTGACCAACAAGTCATGCAAATCCTGCGGCGAACGGGCCACGTCCTCCGGCACCACCACCAACCGGCCGCCGTGCAGCAGGGCGCAGAAGATGTCCCACACGGAGACGTCGAACACCAGCGAATGCCACTGCGACCACACGGTTCCCGGTCCCACCAGGCCCGGGTCCACGGCGCCGAGGAACTGCGTCACATTGTGATGAGTGATCGCCACGCCCTTCGGAACGCCGGTGGTTCCCGAGGTGTAGATCAGGTAGGCGAGGTCATCGGCGGCCGGTCCTCGCAATGCGGTGCTGGGCCACGTCTCGGCCCGCGTGTCGGCGATGTCGATGACGGTCAGGTCGCACCCGTCCAGCCGTGCCCGCAACTCGGACGTGGTGACCGCGGCTACCGGGCCGGCGTCGGCCAACATGAACTCGACCCGCGCGTCCGGCACCATCGGGTCGATGGGCAGGTACGCTGCTCCCGACTTGAGCACCGCCAGGATCGCGACGATCGCCTCGGCCGAATGGTTGAGCAGCAGCGCCACACATTCGCCTGCTCCGGCGCCCTGGTCAACAAGCAGGTGCGCCAAGCGATTCGATGCCTCGTCAAGCTCGCGGTAGGTCCACGAACTCTCGCCGCACACCACCGCCACCGCAGCGGGGTCCCGCGCCACCTGTTCGGTGAACACCGCAGGAATCGACACGGCGGCGACCGACTCGGACAGCACCGCCCGTTTGCCCCATCCGTCGAGTCGGGCGTGGTCGCCTGGCTCGAGCAGGTTTATGGACGACAACGCCGCTGATGGATCGGCGGTCAGCGCTTCGACCGCGCGGGTGAGTCGCTCGACGAAGCTCTGGATGGTGGCGGCATCGAACACATCGGTGCGGAACTCCACCGCTCCGGTGATGCCGGCGGGCTCACCGGCGCTCCAGCGTTCTGCCAACGAGATCATCAGATCCATGCGGGCGGTCTGAGTGTCCGCTTCCAGCGGGGTGGCTTGCATGCCGCCCAAACTCGTCGACACGGTTTCGTCATCGTCCTGCGCGGTCAGGTTCTGCCACGCCATCATCACCTGGACCAGCGGGTGGTGGGTCAAACTACGGGCCGGGTTGAGCCGGTCGACGACCATCTCGAAGGGCACATCCTGGTGCTCGTAGGCAGCCAGGCTGCGTCTCCGCACCTGGGCCAGCAGGTCGGCTACGGACGGATCACCGTCGAGCTCGACGCGTAACACCAGTGTGTTGATGAAAACCCCGACCAACTCGTCCAATGCGGGATCGTTACGCCCTGCGATCGGGAATCCCACTGCGACATCTGAATTCCCGCTGAGGGTCGACAACAACACGGCCAGGGCGGCCTGAACCACCATGAAGCTGGTCGCATTGTGCTCACTCGCTGCCCGCGCGATCTGCCGCTGCAGCTCGACCGGCCACTCCATCGTGAGACTGGCCCCGCGGTAGTCGGCCACCGGCGGATACGGCCGGTCGGTGGGCAGCTCCAGTCGCTCGGGCAGCCCGGACAGCGCCTGCTCCCAGTACGCCAACTGACCGGAGATCCGGCTGTCGGGATCGGTCGGTTCACCCAGATACGACCGCTGCCACAGCGTGTAATCCGCGTATTGCACCGGCAGCGGCGCCCAGTCGGGAACCTGTCCCGCGCACCGGCTCGCGTAGGCCATCCCGATGTCACGCACGAGCGGACCGATCGACCAGCCATCCCCGGCAATGTGATGGACGACCGCAACCAGCACATGGTCACCCTCGCCCATTCGGAAAAGGGTCGCTCTCAACGGGATCTCGGCGGACAGGTCGAAGTTGTATCCGACGGTCGCGCGAATCGCGTCGTGGAGTCGGTCCACGGACCAGTCCTGCGCGTCGACGACCTGCCACCCCGGTTCGGCCTGCCCCGCGGGCACCACGACCTGCAGGGGTACACCGTCGACGGCCGGGAAAACCGTGCGCAGAGACTCGTGGCGCTCCACCACGTCTGCCAGTGCCTGGCCGAGGGCGTCGACATCCAGCCCCCCGGTGATCCGGTACGCGGTCGGCATGTTGTAGATCGGTGACGGTCCCTCGAGCTGGTCGAGGAACCACAGTCGCTGCTGGGCATATGAGAGCGGGAGGGCCTCCGGGCGTTGTTGTGCCACCAGCGGTTCACGCCGACCGGAACTCTCACCAGCACGTGTCGCAAGTTCTGCCACCGTGGGCGCCTCGAACACCGCCCGCACTGCGAGATCGGTATCCAGACTTGCGTTGACCGAGTTGATCAACCGCATCGCCGAAAGCGAGTCGCCACCCAGGTCGAAGAACGAATCATCCGCTCCGACGCGTTCCAGACCGAGCACCTGCGCATAGATGCCGGCCAGCATTTCCTCGACGGGAGTCGCCGGGGCGCGGTACTCCTGACCGTTGGCGTAGTCGGGGGCAGGCAGAGCGCGTTTGTCGAGTTTGCCGTTCACCGTCAAGGGCAATGCGTCGAGCACCACCACCGCCGCGGGGACCATGTAACCGGGCAACCGGTCGGACAATGCCGCACGAACCGTGACCGGGTCCGCGCTGCCCGTGATGTAACCGACCAGGCGCTTGTCGCCGGGGCGGTCTTCTCGCGCTATGACCTCGGCCTGTCGCACCCCGTCCAGATCTTCCAGAGCTGACTGGATTTCGCCCAGTTCGATGCGGTATCCGCGAATCTTGACCTGCTCATCGGCACGCCCCAGATAGCGCAACTGGCCGTCGGGACCCCACGACGCGAGATCCCCGGTCCGGTACATCCGGGCCCCTGCCCCACCGAACGGGCACGCCATGAACCTCGTCGCACTCAATCCACCGCGACGCCAGTAACCGAATCCCAACCCGGCGCCGACCACGTACAACTCGCCCACCACACCAACCGGCGCCGGCTGCAGTGACGAATCCAGCACGAAGAACCCGAGGTGGGCCAACGGCACACCGATCGGGCTCGAGCTGCCCTCGACGTCACTGGCCACGATCTCCCGGAACGAGGCGTGCACCGTCGTCTCGGTGATTCCGTACATGTTGATCAGCCGAGTGGAACCTGAATGCCCCTCGAACCATGGCCGAAGGCGCTGCGGTTCAAGCGCTTCCCCACCGAAGATCACCGTCTCCAACTTCAGCTGACGGCCCAGTTCAGGCTGCAACGCGTCAACCGACTGCAAGGCGTAGAAAGCCGACGGCGTCTGACTCAGGACCGTCACCTGCTCGGCAACCAGCAAGCTCAGCAAGTCCTCCGGAGATCGTGTCACCGATTCCGACACCACCACGAGCCGGCCGCCGAACAGCAGCGCCCCCCAGATCTCCCACACCGAATAGTCGAATGCCAAGGAATGACATTGGGTCCACACCTGACCCGCCAGACCCAACTCGGCATCCAGGGTCCCCAACAACCGAGCCACGTTCCGATGGCTGATCGCCACGCCCTTGGGAACACCCGTCGTCCCTGAGGTGTAGATCAAGTACGCGACATCGTCTGAAACCGGCCCCCGCAGTGCGGTACTCGGTTGTGCGTCGATCGCGGCATCGGCAACGTCGACGACGGTCAGGTCGAGACTTTCCAGCCGCGTCCGCAATCCGGCGGTGGTCACCGCGACAATCGGAGCCGCATCGCCGAGCATGAACTGGATCCGTGCATCAGGATGCATCGGATCAACCGGCACATATGCCGCCCCCGACTTCAACGCTCCCAGAATCGCGACGATCGCCTCGACCGACCGAGGCACCAGCACCGCCACACATTTACCCGGGCCTGCGCCGAAGCTGACCAGCCAGTGCGCCAGGCGATTCGACGCTTCGTCCAGCTCCCGATAGGTCATCGACCGGCCATCGAAACTCACCGCCACCGACTCAGGCGCGCGAGCCACCTGAGCGGCGAACAACCCCGGAATGGACAGCACAGGGAGCGGGGGTTCGGTCAACACGGCCCGGTTACCGACATCGTCGAGGCGGGCATGCTCGACGACATCGAGCACATCGACCGACGACAGCCGCCGGGTCGGATCATCGATCAGCGCCTCGGCGACGCGCACCAGCCGGTCGATCATGGTCTGGATGCCGGCCGCGTCGAACACGTCGGTCCGGAACTCCACCGTGCCGCCGATCCCTGCGGGGTTGCCTGCGTCGTCCCACCGTTCAGCCAGTGCGAACGTGAGGTCCATCCGCGCCACGTGCGTGTCCACCGGCAGCGGACTGACCTGTGCCCCACCCAGAGTCGATTCAGTCGCGGTGTCGGCAGTGAAGTTCTGCCAGGCCAGCGCCACCTGGACCAGCGGGTGATGGGCCAGCGACCGGGTCGGCTTGAGCCGGTCCACCAGTACCTCGAACGGTACATCCTGGTGCTCGAGTGTGGCCAGGCTGCGCCGGCGCACCTGGGCCAGCAGCTCGACAGCAGTCGGGTCGCCGGCCAGATCCACTCGCAGCACCAGTGTGTTGACGAAGAATCCCACCAACTGATCGAGCGCCGCATCGCCACGGCCCGCGATCGGAACCCCCACGGCCACATCAGAAGTCGCACTGAGCTTAGACAACAACGTCGTCAGCGCGGCCTGGACCACCATGTACGTCGTGGCGTTGTGTTCCCGCGCAACTTCACGTATCCGCTTGTGCAGTTCGGCCGGCAATGAGACCGGCATGCTGGCGCCGCGGTGGTCGGCCACCGGCGGGTACGGGCGGTCGGTGGGAAGTTCCAGGCGTTCGGGCAACCCGGCCAGCGCCTGCTCCCAATACGCCACCTGCTCCGAGATGCGGCTTTCGGTGTCTCCCAGGTCGCCCAGATGCGTGCGCTGCCACAGAGTGTAATCCACATACTGCACCGGCAACGGTGTCCACCCCGGCGCTCGTCCCGCGGACCGGCCGGCATACGCCGATTGCAGATCGGCGATCAACGGTGCCACCGACCAGCCGTCGGCAGCGATGTGATGAACCACGGCCACCAGGACATGCTCATCCTCGTTCAGCCGTAAAAGTGCTGCCCGCAACGGTATCTCGCTGCTCAGATCGAAGGCATGGCCGGCCATGCCTCCGATGGCTTCACGCATTTCGGTCATCGACCATCCGCCGGCGTCGACCACTCGCCAACCGCAATCGGCTTCCTCGGCAGGTATCACCACCTGCTCCGGGACGCCCTCGGTCGACCGGAACACCGTGCGCAGAGATTCGTGGCGCTCCACCACATCGGCCAGCGCCGCACCGAGCGCGTCCGTATTCAGCTGCCCGGTGATCTGTAATGCCACCGCCATGTTGTAGATCGGTGACGGTCCCTCCAATTGATCGAGGAACCACAGTCGCTGCTGGGCGTACGACAACGGGATGACCGCCGGGCGTTGTTGGGCGACCAACGGTTCACGTCCACCCGAACTCTCACCGACACGCGCCGCAAGCTCGGCCACAGTGGAGGTCTCGAACACTGCCCGTACCGGTAGGTCAGCGCTCAGACCGGCATTGATCGCGTTGATCAACCGCGCCGCCGACAGCGAATCCCCACCGAGGTCGAAGAAAGAGTCATCAACACCGACTCGTTCCAGACCGAGCACCTGCGAATAGATCCCGACGAGGATCTCCTCGGCAGGTGTACTCGGGGCCCGGTACCGATCGACGTCGATGTACTCGGGGGCCGGCAACGCTCGGCGGTCGAGCTTGCCGTTGACAGTCAACGGCAACGCATCGAGCACCACAACCGCGGTGGGCACCATGTAGCCGGGCAACCGCTCCGACAATGCGCCACGAACCGCGACCGGGTCAGCACTGCCGGTGATGTAGCCGACCAGGCGTTTGTCGCCGGGGCGATCTTCCCGGGCGATCACCGCCGCCTGGCCTACTCCGTCGACCTCCGCCAAAGCGGTTTGGATCTCCCCCAACTCGATCCGATAGCCACGAATCTTGACCTGCTCATCAGCACGCCCGCCATACCGCAACTGACCGTCAGGACCCCACGAGGCCAAATCGCCGGTCCGATACATCCGCGCCCCGCCCCCACCGAACGGGCACGCCACAAACCTCGTCGCGCTCAACCCACCACGACGCCAATAACCACACCCCAGCCCGGCACCGACCACATACAACTCACCCACCACACCGACCGGGACCGGCTGCAGCGACGGATCCAGCACAAAGAACCCGAGGTGCGACAACGGCACACCGATCGGGCTGACACTGCCCTCGGCGTCACCGACCACGATCTCGCGAAACGACGCGTGCACCGTCGTCTCGGTGATGCCGTACATGTTGATCAACCGCGGCGAACCAGGATGGCGATGCAACCACCCCCGAAGTCGCTGCGGCTCAAGCGCTTCCCCGCCGAAGATCACCGACTCCAGCTTCAACTGACCATCCGGCCCGGACTGCAACGCGTCCACAGCCTGCAACGCATAGAACGCCGACGGCGTCTGGCTGAACATGGTGACCTGCTCGGCAGCCAGCAGGGCATACAGATCTTCTGGCGCCTGCGTCACCGACTCCGGCACCACGACCAGCCGGCCACCGAACAGCAGAGCGCCCCAGATCTCCCACACCGAATAGTCGAACGCCAACGAATGACACTGTGTCCACACCTGACCCGCCAGACCCAACTCCGCATCCAGCGTGTCCAGCAGCCGCACCACATTGGCATGGGTGATCGCCACACCCTTCGGGCGACCCGTCGTCCCCGACGTGTAAATCAAATATGCGACGTCGTCAGCTGTCGGCGTCGGCAAATCCTTTCTCTGCCCGTCGTTCTGACCGAGCTGGTTGAAATCGATGACTTTCAGATCGCACCCTGCGAATCGGCCCAGCAACTCCGTGGTCGTGACTGCCACTGCCGGTTCCGCGTCCTCGAGCATGAACTGGACCCGAGCCTCAGGGTGCATCGGATCGATCGGCAGGTAAGCCGCACCCGACTTCAGCACCGCGACGATGCAGACGATCGCCTCGACAGAGCGGGGGAACAGCAATGCCACCCGACTGCCCGGCCCCACACCCTGACTGATCAACTCGTGCGCCAGACGATTCGAAGCCTCGTCCAGCTCCGCATACGACATCGAGCGACCGTCGAATGTCACCGCTGTCGCCTCTGGCGTACGCGCCACCTGCACCGCGAACAAATCCGGAATCGAGGCCGATGGCGAAACCGGCTCCGTCAAAGCAGCCCGGTTACCCCATCCGAACAGCTCCGCGTGCTCGTCGGCATCCAGGAACTCCATCGACGACAACCGCCGACTCAGGTCGGCCGTCACGACGACGCCTCCACCTCGGCGGTGATCGCCATCAACACCTTTCGCAATCGATCGATCAACCGCACGACGCTGCTCTCGTCATAGACATCGGTGCGAAACTCCACAGTCCCCCCAATCCCGGCGGGTTCGCCGGTCTCAGTCCACCGTTCACCCAAAGCCAAGGTCAGATCAGTACGCGCGGTGTGGGTCTGCGCGGGCAGCGGGGTCACCCGCACATCCCCCAGCGTCAGGCCTCCCGCGGCGTCTGCGCTGTGTTGCCAGGCCAGGTTCTGCCAGGACAACATCACCTGCACGAGCGGGTGATGGGTCAGGCTGCGCGTCGGGTTGAGCCGATCCACGACAACCTCGAACGGCACGTCCTGGTGTTCGAAGGCCGCCAGACCACGTTGGCGCACCTGCTCCAGGAGTTCACCGATGGTCGGATCTCCGGCGAAGTCGACGCGCAGTACCACTGTGTTGACGAAGAATCCGACCAGGTTGTCGAGCGCGGGGTCATTGCGTCCCGCGGTCGATATTCCAACCGCCACATCTGAACTCGCGCTGAGCTTCGACAGCAACAGCGCCAGCCCGGCCTGCACCACCATGAAACTGGTCGCGTTCTGCTCACGAGCCACCCGGGCAATCCGGTGCTGAAGCTCGGCGGGCCACTCCACCATCAGACTGGCCCCGCGGTAGTCGGCCACCGGTGGGTACGGCCGATCCGTCGGCAACTCCAACCGCTCGGGCAGACCCGCCAAAGCCTGCTCCCAGTACGCCAGCTGGGCGGAAATGCGACTGTCCGGATCGGCCAGATCACCCAGGTACCCCCGTTGCCACAGCGTGTAATCCACATACTGAACCGGCAACGGCAGCCATTCCGGGGGCCGGCCCGCAGACCGGGCCGCGTACGCCGAGCCCAGATCAGCCACCAAGGGGGTGACCGACCAACCGTCGGCGGCGATGTGGTGCACGACCGCCACCAGGACGTGCTCGTTCTCGGCAACATGGAAAAGTGTGGCTCTCAAGGGCAATTCAGTCGACAGGTCGAATGGGTGACGCGCGACCTCGCCGGCGGCCTCGGCCAACCGGTCCTCCGGCCAACCGACCGCATCCACCACTTCCCAACACGTGCGGGCACTCTCGGCCGGCACCACCGACTGCTGCGGCATCCCGTCGGCCAGAGTGAACAGGGTGCGCAGGCTCTCATGGCGTCCGACCACGTCTACCAGTGCCTGACCGAGCGCGACGGAGTCGAGCTCTCCGCTGAAGCGCAATCCCACGGCCAAGTTGTAAACCGGTGACGGGCCGTTCAATTGGTCGAAGAACCACAACCGCTGCTGCGCATACGACAAGGGCACGTTCTGCGGGCGCAGCATCGTCTGCAGCGGAGGACGTACCGCCTCGTCCTGCTGGCGGTCCAGGGAGGCAGCCAGACGGCCGACCGTGGGCGTGTCGAACAGATAACGCACCGGCACGTCCTTGCCCAGCGCCAACTGCAGCCGCGCGCTGACCCGGATGGCGATCAACGAATCTCCGCCCAGGGCAAAGAAATCGTCGTCGAGGCCGACCCGATCGAGTCCGAGCACCTCGGCGAAGACCTCGGCGACGGTCTTTTCCGACGGTGTCTGCGGTGACCGGAAGGTGGTGGCCGCGAACACCGGCTCAGGCAGCGCCCTGCGATCGATCTTGCCCGAGGAGGTCAGCGGGAACTCCTCGAGCACAACGATCTGGGACGGCACCATGTACTCCGGCAGACGGGCACCCAGCCACTGCCGCACCTCGCTCACCTTGCTGTTGGTGTCAGGGTCATTGGCATAGGCGCTGCGCTTGTGCGAATCAGCCGGGGGCTGATACAGATCGGTGAGTACCTGAGTCTCCCCCTCGCCGGTGGCGGCGAGGAAGACCGCGTCGACGGTCCCCGGTTGAGCGCCCCACGTGACGGCAACCTGGTATCCGGCGGACTCACCGAGCTGGTACAACCGTTCGGGCGTGACCGTGTTGGCGGGGTTGGCGGCTATCTCTGCCTCTGCCAGCGCGTCGGCGGACGAATGCCCTTCTGCCAACGCCCGTTCAACGATCACGTCGGCGATCACGCCCGCCCGCGGAATCCCGCTGACCCGCACCTGTGCTGGTCGCTGCGCAGCCAGCTCGGCATGCAACCCGCTCAGGCCCGCACAATCAGCCCACTCCCAGACGGGTGCGTCCGCGAGTGAATGGACCCCGCCGACCGACTTGTGAATGATGACGTCATATCGGTACCGGGTCAGCTCGTTGTCGGCTTCTCCGCGCTTGACCTGGATGCCTATTCCGCCCACTGCCGGGTGGCCGGCCGCCCAGCTCGTGAAGAACTCTGGGGCCAGCAGCAACTCGGGCTCGCCGAGGATCGCGCGTTGCACTCGCTGACGGATCTCGTCGCTGTCGGCACCTTCACCGCTGCGGGCCAGCGCGATACCGGTCTGGAACGCGCCCTGCAGGCTGTGATTGCGCACATCGCCGACGAACAACGTTCCGCCCGGGGCCAACAGCTCCACGGCGTTGTCCATGACCTCGGCGAGATACGCCGAGTTCGGGAAGTACTGGATCACGGAGTTGACGATGACCGTGTCGAAGTATCCGGCGGGCAGTCCGTCGGCCACATCCGCCGGCTGTACCCGCAACCGGACCCGATCCCCCCATGGTTGTCCGGCCACCGAGGATTCCAGCTTCCGAATGGTCGGCGCGGAAAAGTCTGTCCCCCAATACTCCACGGACTCGGGGGCGATCTGGGAGAGCACGAGACCCGAACCCACACCGAGCTCAAGCACCCGCTGCGGGCGCAGTGCCAGGATCCGGTTCACGGCTCCCGCGCGCCATTCCCGCATCTGATCCAGTGGAATCGGATCCCCGGTGTAGCTGCTATTCCATCCGCGGAAGTCACTGCCGAACTCCACCGCTTCGAGATCGGCGTCATAGAGCTCGTCGTACACGTGCTGCCACTGATCGACGACTTCGGCATCGTGGTCGGCGCTACTGGCACGCTCCAACGCGACGTAGGCGACCAGATGGTCGGCGGCTTCATGGTGATAGACCGCGGCCGCAGCGCGATTGACCTGTGGGCAGGCCAGCAGGGTGTTCTCGATCTCGCCGAGTTCCAGGCGCTGCCCGCGCAACTTCACCTGGGCGTCGGCACGGCCGAAGTACTCCAGGTTGCCCTCTGTGGTCCAGCGCACCAGATCACCGGTGCGGTACAGCCGCGTCCCCGGGGCGCCAAAGGGGTTGGCCACGAAGCGATCCGCGGTCAGATCGGGTCGGCCCACATAGCCGCGGGCCAGCACCGGGCCGGCCAGGTACAACTCGCCCACCACCCCGACAGGAGCCGGGTTCAGCCGAGCATCGAGTACCAGCGCACACGTCCCCGGAACCGGGGCACCGATCCGCACCGGCTGTCCGGCCGACAGCGCACTCCAGGTGGCCCAGATGGTGACCTCAGTGGGACCGTAGGCATTGAACATCCGCCGACCGGGCGCCCACGCCGCCACCAACTCCGCCGGGCACGCCTCCCCACCGGTGACCAGAGTCTTCAATTCGGGCAGACGGCTACGGTCCAGAGTTGCCACCACCGTCGGGGTGATCAACGCCGCCTCGACCTTCTGGTCCTCGATCACCGCTGTCAGTGCGTCACCGGCGTAGGAATCCGGCGGGGCCACCACCAGCGCCGCCCCCGAAGACACCGCCCACAACCACTCGAACACCGACGCATCAAACGTCGGCGCAGCCACCATCAACACCCGCGCACCCGCACCCACCCCGAACAAATCACGATGAGCCGCAGCCACACCCAACACACCGGCATGACTGATCGCCACACCCTTGGGAACACCCGTAGACCCCGACGTGAAAATCACATACGCCGCACCGTCAACACTCAACGGCGCCAACCGATCCGCATCCGTCACCGGCTCCGCGGAGCTAGCCGAGAGGTCCAGTGACACCACATCCATGACCGGGCGCGTCCCTGATCCCTCGACGGCGTCGCTGCCACGGGCCAGAACGCACACCGCCTCGGCGGCGTCCAGTACCGTCGCGATCCGCTCGGCCGGATGCGTCCGGTCCACCGGCACGTACACACCGCCGGCCTTGAGCACGGCCCACCAGGCGATCACCAGGTCAGCCGACCGGCCCATCGCCACGCCGACCGCACGCTCAGGACCGACTCCGGCTCCTATCAGCACCCTAGCCAACCGGTTCGAGGCCTCGTCCAACTCGCGGTATGACAGCTGACGGGACCCGTCGATGATTGCGACGGCATCCGGATCGGCGGTCACCGCAGCAGTCAACAGCTCGGGGGCGAGACCCACCGGAGCGCCGACTCCGGCGCCAGACCATTCGTACGACACCAGATCCTGCTCGTCACCATCGAGCAGTGTCACCTCACCCACGACTGCCGACGGGTCGGAGACCACAGCCTCGAGTACCCGGCCGAACCAACCGACCAACCGCTCGATGCTGGAGCGGTCGAACAGATCCGTGGCGTAGGTCACGGTGCCGGCAGCACCCTCGCCGGGCATGTCCCTGAGATCGATGTCCAAATCCCATTTGGCGGTGTGGGTATCGGCCACCAATGCCTCGACGCTGGCACCTTCCAGCGCGACCTCCGGGCGCACATTGTTCTGGAAGACCATCGCGATCTGGAACAGCGGATGGTGCGAGGTGGAACGCGTCGGGTTGATCCGCTCCACTAGGCGCTCGAACGGCACGTCCTGATTGCCGTAGGCGTCCAGCGCCTTCTGCCGGACCTGCGCCACTACATCGCTGAACTGCAGACCCGACGAGACACTCACTCGCAGCACCCAAGTGTTGACGAAGAAGCCGACCAGTTCATCGAGCGCCGCGTCAGTCCGTCCGGCGATCGGGGTGCCCAATGCGACGTCCTCACCGACACCGGCCCGGTGCAGCACGACCGCCATCGCGGCCTGCAACACCATCGATACCGTCGCGTTGTGTGCTGCGGCCACCGCCTTGACACCTGACCACAACTCCGGGTCGATATGTATCGGAACGCCTTCACCGCGGTAACTGGGCACCGGCGGCCGCGGCCGATCCGCAGGCAGCGACACCACCTCGGGAAGATCCGCCAACTCCTGACGCCAGTAGGCCATCTGGGCCGCGATCACGCTGTCCGGATCAGATTCTGATCCCAGCCAATCCTGCTGCCACAACGTGTAATCGGCGTATTGCACCGGCAACGGCACCCACTCGGGAGCCTGACCGGCGCACCGATTGGCATAGGCAATCCCGACGTCGCGCACCATCGGCGCCATCGACCAGCCATCAAAGACGATGTGGTGCAACACCATTGCCAGTAAGAACTGGTTCGGACCCACCTCGTAGATCTGCGCTCGCACCGGAATCTCGGCCGACAGATCGAACCGATATTTGGCCAGCGCGATCAACTCGTCTGCCACGTCGGCTTCTGCCAGCGACAGCAGCGCCGGCCCGCCACGCCGCCACAATCCCGGCTCCGCGGGCAGCACCTTCTGGTATGCCTCACCGTCTATGTCGGGGAAGACGGTCCGCAGCGACTCATGCCGGGCGATCACATCATCTAGAGCCTTGTCCAACGCCTCGACGTCGAGCTCACCGTTGATCCGGAAAGCGGTCGGCATGTTGTATGTGGCGACCCCGCCCTCGAAACGGTTGAGGAACCACAACCTGCTCTGGGCGTACGACAACGGAACAACCGCGGGTCGCTCACCCGCCACAAGTGGCTTGCGCGAATTGGAATTCTCGCCGATGCGCGGCGCGAGCTGGGCGACCGTGGGGGCATCGAACAAGGTACGCACGGCAAGTCCGGAATCCAGGCTGGTGTTGATCGCGGCGATCACGCGCATTGCCAGCAGCGAGTCACCACCCAGGTCGAAGAACGAGTCATCGACCCCGACCCGCTCCAATCCCAGAACCTGCGCATAGATGCCGGCCAGGATCTCCTCGGTGGGGCTCGACGGGGCCCGGTAGACGGCGGCGTCCTGGTATTCCGGCGCAGGCAGGGCCCGCGTGTCCAGCTTGCCGCTGACGGTGAGCGGCAATGCCTCGAGCATCACCACCGCTGCGGGGATCATGTAGTTCGGTAGCCGTTGGGCCAGGTCCACACGCACCTGCGACGGATCGGCAGTGCCGGTGATGTAGGCAACCAGACGCTTGTCGCCCGGGCGGTCCTCACGCGCGATCACCACGGTCTGGTCGACGCCTGCCATCTCAGACAGTGCCGCTCGCACTTCGCCGAGTTCGATGCGGTACCCGCGGATCTTGACCTGCTCATCCGCACGGCCCAGATACCGCAACTGCCCGTCAGCACCCCACGACACCAGATCGCCGGTGCGATACATGCGAGTTCCGGCCCCACCGAACGGGCAGGCGACAAACCGCGACCCGGTCAACGCCGGGCGGCGCGCATACCCGCATGCAACACCCCGGCCGGCGACATACAACTCCCCAACCACACCCGGAGGCACCGGGCGCATCCGGTCGTCCAGCACGAACAACGCCGCGGTCGACACCGGAGCACCGATGGGCACCGCACTGGGCCCGTCGCTTCCGGCCGGCGTCAAGGGCGCACTCATCGACGCGTAGATCGTCGCCTCGGTCGGGCCGTAGGCGTTGATCATCACCCGGCCCGGCGCCCACCTATCCACCAACTCGGTTGGGCAATCCTCGCCACCGAGAAGCAACGCCACCGAATCCAGCCCCTCGGGCGACAGTGCCGCCACCGCCGACGGGGTCTGGGTCAGCACGTTGACCTCTTCGGCCACCAACAGGGCATGGAAATCAGTCGGCGACACCGTCACCGCTTCGGGGACCACCACCAATCGCCCGCCCGACAGCAGTGCGGCCCAGATCTCCCATACCGAGAAGTCGAACGCGTACGAGTGACACTGCGTCCATACCTGTTCCGCAGGAAGGGATGCGGGCATGGACGCGGCGACGTGCGCGAGGTTGCGGTGAGTGATCGCAACCCCCTTCGGCGTGCCGGTGGTACCCGAGGTGTAGATGAGGTAGGCAATGTCATCAGGGGCCGGCGACGGTAGCGGCGTCGCTGGGTACGCCGCCATGCGGGGATCGCCGATATCGAGGATCGGCACAGCACACCCGCGCAGTCGTTCTGCAAACCCGGCGGAAGTGAGTGCAACCACCGGCTCCGCATCGGCAGCCATGAACTGGATCCGCTCATCAGGTACCGCCGGATCGATCGCGAGGTATGCCGCCCCGGCTTTGAGCACAGCAAGCATCGCGACAACCGCGTGCGGTGAACGTTCCAGCGCCAGCGCCACCACGTCGCCGGGCCCTGCGCCCTGGTCAACCAACGCATGCGCCAACTGGTTCGATATGTCGTCGAGTTGCCGATAGGTCAACGAGCAGCCCTCGGCGGTGATCGCGACCGAATCAGGGGTACGAGCAACCTGCTGGGAGAACAGCACCGGAATCGAGATCTCGGTCTCCGGCCGGCCCAGGACGACCCGATTGCCGATCTCGTCCAGTCGGAGATGCTCGCTCTCGTCGAGCACGTCCACCGTCGACAGTCGCCGAGTGGTGTCGATGGTCATCGCCACCAGGACCCGCTGCAGCCGCTCGGTCAGGGTTCGAATGGTGTCGGCGTCGAACACATCGGTGCGGAACTCCACCGCTCCCGAGATGCCGGCGGGTGCGCCATCCGGAGTCCATCGCTCGGACAGGGAGAACGCCAAATCCATACGTGCGGTGTGTGTTTCCGCCGACAGAGGTGTGACCCGAACATCGCCCAGCGCCACATCCGTCGCGGGATCTCCGGCGAAATTCTGCCACGCGAGCATGACCTGGATCAGCGGGTGATGGGTCAGACTACGGGTGGGGTTGAGGCGGTCGACCAGCACCTCGAACGGCACATCCTGGTGTTCGTAGGCACCCAAGGCCTGCTGGCGCACCTGCTCGAACAACTCCGCGACCGTGGGATCGCCTGCCAGATCCACCCGCAACACCAATGTGTTGACGAAGAACCCGACCAGCTCGTTCAGAGCGGACTCACTGCGACCCGCTATCGGAAATCCCACCGCGACATCAGAGCTGGCACTGTGCCTCGACAGCAGCGTTGCCAGCGCAGCCTGCACCACCATGAAACCGGTCACGTTGTGCTCGCGAGCCACCCGGGCGATCTGCTGCTGCAACTCCGGTGGCCATTCCACGGCCACACTGGAGCCCCGGTAGTCGGCGACCGGCGGATATGGCCGATCCGTCGGCAACTCCAACCTCTCGGGCAGGCCATCCAACGCCTGCTCCCAGTACGCCACCTGCTCGGCGATCACACTGGCCGGATCAGACTCATCCCCCAGCCAGTCCTGTTGCCACAACGTGTAATCCACGTACTGCACCGGCAGCGGCGCCCACTCCGGGGCTTCGCCGACACAGCGGCTCGCATAGGCCTTGCCCAGATCCGCCACGAATGGTGTGACCGACCAGCCATCGGCAGCGATGTGGTGAACCACCGCCACCAACACATGCTCTTCCTCAGCGACTCGGAAAAGCGTTGCCCGCAAAGGAATCTCAGTAGCCAGATCGAAACAGTGCCGCACAGCGTCGCCGACGGCTTCCTCCAGCCGCTCAGCCGACCATTCACCGGCATCGATGACCTGCCAACCGAAATCGGCCCGCTCGGCAGGCACCACCACTTGCCGGGGCACACCGTCGACCGCAACGAACAACGTTCGCAGACTCTCTTGCCGGGCGATGACATCGGCCAGACCTGCTCCCAGCGCGTCAGCGTCGAGACCTCCGGTCAGCCGCAGCGCGACCGGCATGTTGTAGATCGGTGACGGCCCCTGCAGCTGCTCGAGGAACCACATGCGGTTTTGTGCGTAGGACAGTGGTATGACCGCGGGACGCTCACCCGCGGTCAGCGGGGCACGTCTGTCAGATCCCTCACCCAGACGCGGCGCCAACTGCGCCACGGTCGGCGCATCGAACAACGTGCGCACCGCAAGTCCGACTTCCAAGGCCGTGTTGATCGCCGAGACCACCCGCATCGCCATGATGCTGTCCCCGCCGAGGTCGAAGAAGGAGTCGTCGACCCCGACCCGTTCCAACCCCAGGACCTGGGCATAGATACCTGCCAAGATCTCCTCGGTGGCAGTCCTCGGTGCCCGGTAATGCTCGGTGTCAGCGTATTCGGGTGCGGGCAGTGCCCGCTTGTCCAGCTTGCCGTTGACGGTCAGCGGCAGAGCATCAATGACCACGACCGCGGCGGGGACCATATAGGCCGGCAACCGCTCGGCCAGCCTGGTACGTACTTCGACAGGATCGCCGGTACCGGTGATGTAACCAACCAGGCGCTTGTCACCGGGATGGTCCTCCCTCGCGACAACAACCGCCTGCTGCACACCCTCCACATCAGCCAAAACGGTTTGGACTTCGCCCAATTCGATGCGGTAGCCGCGGATCTTGACCTGCTCATCAGCGCGGCCGGCATACCGCAGCTGGCCGTCCGGACCCCAGGAGACCAGATCGCCGGTCCGATACATCCGCGATCCGGGTGCGGCGAAGGGGCAGGACACAAAGCGTGACCCGGTCAAACCGGCGCGGCGCAGGTACCCGGCGCTTACCCCGCGGCCGGCGACATACAACTCGCCCACCACACCGGGCGGGACCGGACGCAGCCATCGATCCAGGACGAACAACGCCGCACCTGGTACCGGCACGCCGATCGGGACTGCACCCGAACCAGCCTGCAGGGGCCGGCTGATCGTGGCATACACCGTGGTCTCGGTCGGACCGTAGCCGTTGATCATCACCCGACCCGGCGCCCACCGATCCACCACCTCGGCAGGGCACGGCTCAGCGGCAACCATCAGCGCTGCCGACTCCAGCCCCTCCGCAGCCAACACCCCTACCGCCGAGGGGGTCTGGCTCAAGACGGTGACGTGCTCGCTGACCAGAAGCGCTTGTAGGTCTTCTGGTGAACGTGTGACCTGTTCAGGCACCACCACCAAACGCCCACCATGCAGCAGGGCGCCCCAGATCTCCCACACCGAATAGTCGAACGCCAACGACGAGCATTGAGCCCACACCTGTTGCGGGCCCATCTCGATACCCACGTCCATACCATCGAAAAGACGGGTCACGTTCTGATGAGTGACTGCAACACCTTTCGGCACACCCGTCGTCCCCGACGTGTAGATGATGTGCGCGATATCGTCCGGCGCAGGCACCTGCGCCAATGGAGTTCCCGGCTGAGCATCG
Organism: Mycobacterium sp. 48b; assembly: GCF_048282725.1. Classification (NCBI taxonomy): domain Bacteria; kingdom Bacillati; phylum Actinomycetota; class Actinomycetes; order Mycobacteriales; family Mycobacteriaceae; genus Mycobacterium; species Mycobacterium sp. 48b. Next base: position 1,354,995 of record NZ_JBLVUL010000001.1, on the reverse strand, counting down.
ATGCGGGGATCGGCAATCTCGACCACCGGCACGTCACGTCCACGAAGCCGCTCCGCCAACTCGGCCGCGACGATCACCGCTACGGGCTCCGCATCCGTGATCATGAACTCGACGCGCGCATCAGGCACCGCCGGATCGATCGGCAAATACGCTGCCCCCGACTTGAGCACACCCAGAATCGCGACAATCGCGTCAGCCGACCGGCCCGTCAACAAACCCACTGACCTACCCGGACCCGCACCCTCACTGACCAACAACCGTGCCAACCGATTCGACGCCTCATCCAGCTCCCGATAAGACATCGAACGGCCATCAAAACTGACCGCGACCGCATCCGGAGCCTGCGCCACATGTGCCGCGAACAACGCCGGAATCGAGCACTCCACCACCGGGCGGCCCAAGACTCCCCGATGACCGACCTCGTCCAGCCGCGCACGATCGGCGGCATCGAGCACATCCACCGACGACAACAAACCATCCGGATCAGCAGCCATCGCCACCAACACCCGCCCCAGCCGGATGATCAGTGTCTCGATGCTGGCCGCGTCGAAAACATCGGTGCGGAACTCCACCATTCCGGAGATGCCTGCCGGCGTACCGGTGTCGTTGAATCGTTCTGCCAGTGAGAACACCAAATCCATACGGGCGGAATGGGTTGTCGCCTCCAACGGAGTTACCTGGACCTCGCCCAGCGCGAGTCCGGCCGCTGGGTCACTGTGCTGCCACGGCAGGTTCTGCCACGTCAACATCACCTGTACGAGCGGGTGATGGGTCAGGCTGCGGGTCGGGTTGAGCCGATCCACCAAAACCTCGAACGGCACATCTTGATGTTCAAAGGCCCCGAGGCTACGCCGGCGTACCTGCCCCAGCAACTCGGAAACGGTCGGGTCTCCAGACAGGTCCACCCGCAGCACGAGCGTGTTGACGAAGAATCCCACCAGATTGTCCAGGGCGGGCTCACCGCGGCCGGCGGAGGCGACGCCCACGGCCACATCAGTGCTGGCGCTCAACTGGCCGAGAAGTGCGGCCAACGCGGCTTGGACCACCATGAAGCTGGTCGCATTGTGCTGACGGGCCACCCGGGCGATCTGCTCCTGCAACTCGGCCGGCCATTCCACCGTCACGCTGGAGCCCTGGTAGTCGGCGACCGGAGGATACGGGCGATCGGTCGGCAATTCCAACTGTTCCGGCAGCTCAGCGAGCGCATCGCTCCAGTAGGCCAACTGGCCGGAGATCACACTGTCGGGGTCGGCGACCGAGCCCATCCAATCCTGCTGCCACAGGGTGTAATCGGCGTACTGCACGGGTAGCGGCTCCCACTCAGGCGCCTGCCCGTTGCTCCGGCTGGCGTACGCCGTTCCCAGATCCGCCACCAGAGGGGTCACCGACCAACCGTCGGCGGCGATGTGATGTACCACAGCCGCGAGCACATGCTCGTCCTCATCGACGCGGAAAAGTGTTGCCTTGATCGGGATCTCGCGCGACAGGTCAAAGCTGTAGCGCGCCGTCTCACCGATGGCCTCACCCAGTTGGCCTGCTGACCATCCGCCGGCGTCGACGACGCGCCAGCCCAAGTCAGCCTTGCCGACGCCCACGACCAGTTGGTGGGGTACCCCGTCGACTGACCCAAAGATTGTGCGCAGGCTCTCCTGCCGTTCCACGACATCCGCCAGCGCAGCCCCCAGCGCATCAGCGTCCAGGCGTCCCCGCAGTCGTAGCGCGACGGCCATGTTGTAGATCGGTGACGGTCCCTGCAGCTGCTCCAAGAACCACAACCGTTGCTGGGCATACGACAGCGGCACAGATTCGGGACGGTGGCGCGCCGTCAGCGGTGGGCGGGCAATGCCGTCCTGATGCCGATCCAGATAGTCGGCAAGGCCTCCGACGGTGGGCGCGTCGAACAGATACCGCACCGGTACGTCCCTGCCGAGCGCCGACTGAAGCCGGGTGCTCACCCGGATGGCGATCAGCGAGTCACCGCCCAAGGCGAAGAAGTCGTCGTCGAGTCCGGCTCTGCCGAGCCCCAGCACTTCCGTGAACACCTCGGCGACGATCTTTTCGGTGTCGGTCTGCGGGGACCGGAAGGAGGTGGCGGCAAACGTCGGTTCCGGCAGTGCTTTTCGGTCGATCTTTCCCGAGGAGGTCAAGGGGAACTCTTCGAGCACCATGATCTGGGTCGGCACCATGTACTCGGGTAGTTGCTCGGCCAACCACTGGCGCACCTCGCTCACCTTCGCGTTGGTGTGTGGGTCGTTGGCGTATCCGCCGTACTGACGCGAGTCGGAGGTGGGCTGGTAGAGGTCGGTGAGCGCCGGCATTCCCTCGCCATCGGCGGCGGTGACGAAAGCGGCATCCAGCGTGCCGGGTTGTGCGCCCCAGGTGACGGCTACGTGGTAGCCGGCGGCCTCACCGAGTCGATACAAGAGTTCCGGCGTGACGGAATCCTCGGAAGCGGCAACAGAGTCGGCATGGTCGAGCGCCTCGGCCAGAGGGAGCCCGGCAGCCAACGCCTGTTCGGTGACCACATCGGTGATGACTCCCGCGCGCGGAATCGCGCTGACCCGCACCGTCTGCGGGCGCTCAGCCGTCAACTCGGCGTGGAGTCCACTCAGCCCGGCGCAGTCGGTCCAAGCCCAGTTCGGCGCCCCGGCCAGCGAGCAGACCTGGGTTGGCGACTTGTGGACGATGACGTCATACCGGTACCGGGTCAGCTCATTGTCGGACTCTCCACGCTTGACCAGGATCCCGATACCCCCGACCGAGGGGTGATCAGCCGCCCAGTTCGTGAAGAACTCTGGGGACAACAGCAATTCGTGCTCGCCCACGGTCGCACGTTGAATCCGTTGACGGATCTCGTCGGTGTCGGTGCCGGCGCGACTGCGCGCCAGCGCGATACCGGTCTGGAACGCGCCCTGCAGGCTGTGGTTGCGCACATCGCCGACGAACAATGCCCCGCCCGGGGCCAACAGCTCCACTGCCTTGTCGATGACCTCGGCGAGATACCCCGCGCTCGGGAAGTACTGGATGACCGAGTTGATCACCACCACATCGAATTGGCCTTCCGGCAGTCCCTCGGTGACATGCGCCGGTCGGGTCAGCAGATGAACATGTTGTCCCCATGGCTGCCCGGCAACCGCTGCCTGTAGCTTCCGGATGGTCGGCGCGGAAAAGTCTGTCCCCCAGTACTCCCCGCATGCCGGTGCGACCTGCGAGAGTACGAGACCTGAACCCACGCCGATCTCCAGCACCCGCCGAGGCTTCAGGGCCAGGATGCGGTCGACTGCGCCCGAGCGCCATTCCCGCATCTGATCCAGCGGAATCGGCTCGTCGGTGTAGCTGCTGTTCCAGCCGCGGAAGTCGCTACCGAAATCCGCCACCTGGATGTCGGCGTCGTACAGCTCGTCATAGATGTCCTGCCACTGATCGACGACGTCGGCGTCATGATCGGCGGTGCTGGTCTGTTCGAGGGCGATGTAGCCGACCAGATGATCGACACCGGTGCTACCGCGGTGCACGGCCGCAGCCGCACGCGTGACCTGTGGGCAGGCCAGCAGGGTGTTCTCGATCTCGCCGAGTTCCAGGCGCTGCCCGCGCAACTTGATCTGCGCGTCGGCACGGCCCAGATACTCCAGACTCCCCGCCTGGGTCCAGCGCACCAGGTCACCGGTGCGGTACAGCCGCGTCCCCGGGGCGCCAAAGGGGTTGGCCACGAAGCGATCCGCGGTCAACTCCGGTCGACCCACATAGCCGCGGGCCAACACCGGGCCGGCCAGGTACAACTCGCCCACCACCCCGACAGGAGCAGGATTCAACCGCCCATCCAGCACCAACGCACACGTCCCCGGAACCGGAGCACCGATCCGGACGGGCTGTCCGGCCGACAGCGCACTCCAGGTGGCCCAGATGGTGACCTCAGTCGGCCCGTAGGCATTGAACATCCGCCGTCCCGGTGCCCACGCCGCCACCAACTCCGCCGGGCACGCCTCCCCACCGGTGACCAACGTGCCCAGTCCCTCGACACGCGCCGGATCCAGTGTCGCCAACACCGTCGGGGTGATCAGCGCGGCATTGACGTCATAGCCGGAGAGGATCCCTGTCAGTGCCTCACCGGCGTAGGAATCCGGCGGGGCCACCACCAGCGCCGCCCCCGAAGACACCGCCCACAACCACTCGAACACCGACGCATCAAACGTCGGCGCAGCCACCATCAACACCCGCGCACCCGCACCCACCCCGAACAAATCACGATGAGCCGCAGCCACACCCAACACACCGGCATGACTGATCGCCACACCCTTGGGAACACCCGTAGACCCCGACGTGAAAATCACATACGCCGCACCGTCAACACTCAACGGCGCCAACCGATCCGCATCCGTCAGCGGCTCCGTACCGTGCTCGGACAGATCCACCAGATCGAGCGGGATCACGAGTCGATCGCCGGTGCCGTCGACCGGATCGGCACCGCAGGTCAGTACGCACACCGCGTCCACGGTGTCCAGCACCGTGGCGATCCGCTCGGCCGGGTGACCCGGATCGACGGGTACGTACACACCGCCGGCCTTGAGCACGGCCCACCAGGCGATCACCAGGTCAGCCGACCGGCCCATCGCCACGCCGACCGCACGCTCAGGACCGACGCCGGCTTCGACCAATGCACGCGCCAGCCGGTTGGAAGCCTCATCCAACTCGCGATACGACAGCTCCGTGGAACCGTCCACGACGGCCAGGGCGTCCGGATCGGCGGCCACCGCCGTCGCGAGCAGCTGCGGAGCCAATCCCACGGGCGCGCTGATGTCGGTTCCAGACCACGTGTGCAGCAGTAGTTCCTGCTCATCATGGTCGAGCAGGCCCACCTCGCCCACCACCGCCGACGGATCTGCGACCACGGCCTCGACCACCCGGCCGAACCAGCTCACCAACCGCTCGATGCTGGAGCGGTCGTACAGGTCGGTCGCGAAGGCGACCGTGCCTGCGGCCATCAATGCGCCACGACCTTCGGCCGGTGCTGCCTTCAGATCGAAGAGCGCACTCGCGTCGCCGCTGGGTATTTCCCGGAGATCGAATTCCAGGTCGAATCGGGCGGTGCGAATATCTGCCGCCACCGGCTCGACGTCGAGTTCGTCGAGCTCGATTTCGGGACGCACGTTGTTCTGGAATGCCAACGCCACCTGGAACAGCGGATGATGGGAAGTGGAGCGCGTCGGGTTGAGCCTTTCGACGAGCAGTTCGAATGGCACGTCCTGGTTGGCGTAGGCATCGAGCGCCTTTTGCCGAACTCGCTCCAGCAACTCACTGAACGGCAGAGCCGGGTCGACTCCCACCCGCAGTACCCAGGTGTTGACGAAGAACCCGACCAGCTCATCGAGTGCCTGGTCCATGCGACCCGCGATCGGGGTTCCCAGCGCGATGTCTTCGCCGACCCCGGCGCGGTGCAGCGCCACCGCCATCACAGCCTGCAAAACCATCGATGCCGTGGCGTTGTGTTCCGCGGCAACCGCCTTGATTCCCGCCCACAACTCAGGATCGATGCGGAGATCAACCGCGTCACCGCGGTAGCTCGGCACCGGTGGCCGGGGACGATCCCCTGGCAACGACGACACCTCGGGAAGCTCGGCCAGCTCTCGCCGCCAATACGCCAGCTGGCGAGCGATCACACTCTCGGAATCGAGCTCCGATCCCAGCCAGTCCTGTTGCCACAGGGTATAATCGGCGTATTGCACGGGTAGCGGAGCCCACTCCGGCGCCTGACCCTGAACCCGCGCCCGATACGCGTCGCCCACATCGCGGGCCATCGGCGCCATTGACCATCCGTCGAAGGCGATGTGGTGCAACACGATTCCGAGAACGTAGCGGTCATGCCCGACCTCGTAGATCTCCGCCCGAAGGGGGATCTCGGACGACAAGTCAAAGCGGTACTCGGCCAACGAAATCAGCTCGGCGACCATGTCGGACTCCGAGATCTGTACGACCGCGGGCCCGCCGCGTCGCCAGAGACCCGGCTGCGCCGGAATGACTTGCTGCAATGGCACACCCTGAACATCGGGGAACACGGTGCGCAGCGACTCATGCCGGGCGATGACATCGTCGAGCGCCGATCCCAGAGCTTCGACATCCAGTGTTCCGTCGATTCGGAAAGCCATCGGCATGTTGTAAGTCGCCGCGCCATCCTCGAATCGGTTGAGGAACCACATGCGGTTTTGTGCGTAGGACAGTGGTATGACCGCGGGACGCTCACCCGCGGTCAGCGGGGCACGTCTGTCAGACCCCTCACCCAGACGCGGCGCCAACTGCGCCACGGTCGGCGCATCGAACAGAGTGCGCACCGCAAGTCCGACTTCCAAGGCCGTGTTGATCGCCGAGACCACCCGCATCGCCAAGATGCTGTCCCCGCCGAGGTCGAAGAAGGAGTCGTCGACCCCGACCCGCTCCAACCCCAGCACCTGGGCATAGATACCGGCCAAGATCTCCTCGGTAGCCGTGCTCGGTGCCCGGTAATGCTCGGTGCCAGCGTATTCGGGTGCGGGCAACGCACGCTTGTCCAGCTTGCCGTTGACCGTCAACGGCAGAGCATCAATGACCACGACCGCGGCAGGGACCATATAGCCCGGCAACCGCTCGGCCAGCCTGGTACGTACTTCGACCGGATCAACAGTGCCAGTGACATACCCGACCAGACGCTTATCACCAGGATGATCCTCCCGAGCGATCACCACCGCCTGCGCCACACCATCGAGATCCGCCAAAACGGTTTGCACTTCACCCAACTCGATGCGATACCCACGGATCTTGACCTGCTCATCCGCGCGACCCGCATACTGCAACTGCCCATCGGGACCCCACGACACCAAATCCCCGGTCCGATACATCCGAGCACCCGGCCCCCCGAACGGACACGGCACAAACCTCGACGCCGTCAACCCCGCCCGACCCACATACCCCGCACTGACCCCACGGCCGGCCACATACAACTCACCCACCACACCCGGAGGCACCGCACGCAACCACCGATCCAACACAAACAACCCAGCACCAGGCACCGGCACACCAATCGGCACCACCCCCGAACCAGCCTGCAACGGCGCGCTGATCGTGGCATACACCGTCGTCTCCGTCGGACCGTAACCATTGATCATCACCCGACCCGGCGCCCACCGATCCACCACATCGGCCGGACACACCTCAGCAGCCACCATCAACGCCGACACCGAACCCAGAGCTACCGGATCCAAAACCCCCACCGCAGACGGAGTCTGACTCAACACCGTCACACCCTCAGCAACAACCAACGCCTGCAACTCCAGCGGCGAACGCGTCACCGACTCCGGCACCACCACCAAACGCCCACCATGCAGCAGCGCACCCCAGATCTCCCACACCGAATAGTCAAACGCCAACGACGAACACTGAGCCCACACCTGCTGGGGCCCCAACTCAAAACCCACATCCATACCATCGAAAAGACGCGTCACATTCTGATGCGTGACCGCAACACCTTTCGGTGTCCCCGTAGTCCCCGACGTGTAAATAATGTGCGCCACATCATCCGGAGCAGGCACCGGCAACCCGGCAGAAGACTGAGCATCAATGCGCCCATCATCGAACGCCACCACCGGCACACCACAGTCGTCGAGCCGCCCCACCAACTCAGCCGTGGTCAACACCACCACCGGCCCCGCATCAGCAAGCATGAACTCCACACGCGCATCCGGCACCACCGGATCAATCGGCAAATACGCCGCCCCCGACTTGAGCACACCCAAAATCGCGACAACCGCATCCACCGAACGGCCCGCCAACAAACCCACCGACCCACCCGGACCAGCACCCTCACTGATCAACAACCGCGCCAACCGATTCGACGCCTCATCCAACTCCCGATAAGACAACGAACGACCACCACAACACACCGCCACCACATCCGGAGCCCCAACCACCTGCGCCCCAAACAACGCCGGAATCGAGCACTCCACCACCGAAGCCGACAACACCGCCCGATGCCCCACCGCATCCAACCGCGCACAATCGGCCGCATCCAACACATCAACCGACGACAACAATCCATCCGGATCAGCAGCCATCGCCACCAACACCCGCTCCAACCGCGCCGCGAGGTCGGGGACCGCAAAGCTGGAGAACGGCTGACCGGCTCCCATGGTGCTGAGAAGCAGTTCCTCTCCCGCGCTGGAGAAGATCAGACCGAAGCCACCGACAACGCCGGCGTTGGTCAACGACGCCGACGCCTTAGCCCCGCCGAAGTCCAGCGTGAACGTGGACGGGAGGAAGTTCACACTCACCCGACTGGCCATCTGGCCCGCGGCGCGTGGGTTGACCTTTCGCTCGAGTGCATGAACCGGGAATCGTTGGTGTTGAACGGTTTCCTGTATGCGAGCCTCGACGTGGTCGATGAAATCGGAAATCGACGATTCCGGTGAGGCTTTCAAAACGAGCGGTACGACGCCTGCCACCATCCCGGGAAGTGTCCGCGACTCGGGGCGTACGCGACGGCTGACCGGAAAGTCGAGCACGACATCTGAGCCGTCATCGCACCACCCGCGCACCAGGAGCGCGCACGCCGCAGTAATGACCGACGAGCGGGGAACGTTGTGCGACTGGGCCAGCCTGTCGACACTGCGGAGCAGATCAGAGTCCAATTGCACTGCGGCCGAAGGCCAATGATCTTCTTTGATGTCGATGCTGTCAGTAGACCCGTAGCGCGGGTCACTTTCCGGTGGAAGGTTTCCCTCCCAGTAAGCCTTGTCTTCGAGGTAGTCGCCAGACTCTTCGTAGTCGGATTCGCAGTCGATCAGGTCGGACAGCGAGCCGAAGATCGCAGGAGGGATCGGCGCGCCGGCGAGAAGCGACGAGTAGACCGAGGCAAGCCTGGCACCGACGAGCGCGATGCCCGTCCCGTCCACCACGATGTGATGGCAGCATGCCAACAGGAAATGCTCGTCGGCACGGGTCTTGAAGAGTGCGCAAGTGAACAACGGTCCTGTCAGAGGCATAGGCGTGCGCTGGATCGCTGCCGCCAGGTCCCGGGCTTCCTGCTCCGGATCAGCTGCGCCGGTCAGGTCATGGAATGCCAGCTCTACCTTCGGGTAGTCGACGGGCCGTTGGAAAACCTGCCCGTCCGCCTCGAAGAACGTGGCCCGAATCGGCTCGGCCTCGCGGACCACACGGCAGATCGCCCATTCGAGGGCGTCGCGGTCCACCTCGCCCGCGATTTTGACGAATAAGCCGAGTTGCCACTCCGTACCGGAACGATCGACATCTTGCGCAAGCCAGATATCGAGCTGCGCGCGCGTTACCGGCAGCGCCTGTTCAACATGCTGCATCGGATTCTCCCACCGCGATCTGTGCTGCGCCCCCCGGCCCGTTTGTTATTGGTTAGACCCCTGGCTCTGCGCCAATCTGTCGCGCAAGCTCTTCGGCCGGATGTCCGGCCAGTTCTGCTCGATATAGTCCAGACACGCAGCGCGGTCGGCTTCGCCGAACACCACCTTCCACCCGGCAGGGACGTCGGCGAAGGTCGGCCACAGACTGTGTTGCTCCTCGTCATTGATCAAGACAAGAAAACGACCGTTGTCGTCGTCAAACGGGTTGATGCTCATCTGGTCCTCCCCATCGTCGAGTTGACCAGTAAAAAAACGCCAGAGAAGCCGACGCAAGGCATCCAGCCCCGCACCTGTCCTCACGATGTCTGTTTCTTTGGCCAACTCCAGCTATGACGTGTCTTGTTGCAGAGCGCCAGCATATCCACATCTTCTTGACGGGGGTGCAGAAATTAGCGATCCCGGACTTTTCCGTTGCTGCCTTGACGGTATTCATCTTCTCATTCGACAAGCCGGCCGACTACGAGCAAATAGTGTCGACATTCCCCGCGATGGCACGACCGGCACACCTCAACTCGCGACCTTCAGGCGCCACGGGCGAAGGGCTCGCCGACCCTCGGTTCTGATGACTCGACGCGACCGCCGGGCTGCGCGTGGTAACGAAAAGACGAGGGCGCTGCGCCGGGTGCACATCGGACGAACGGCACGGTAGGCGTCTCACCACGGGGCAACCCCGTGTGGGTGGTCAGGACCGCCCCGCTCCGCTCATACAGGCGTTTCCCTGCGGAAATACTCAGCGGAGGCGACGTTTGCGCCTCCCTCGAACAGGCGCCGGACCCGGGGAACGCGTGGGGTCTCATTGACCCAGAACGGGAAATTTGGAGCCCAGATCAGCGATTCCATCCGGGCCACCCGAGGTATCTACGGCGACTCGTCGGCCCTGTCCGATATCAAGAACACGCGTGTAGTTCTATCTAGCGAAGCAGAGCGAAAAAGCACTTGAGCACCGACAGGGCCCCGACCCCGCGCATGGGCAGTACACACCGCTTGCATAGAGGTTTCAGCAAAATCTGAGCGAAACAACCCACATCCGCAACCCTGGGTGAATCACGATCGGATGCCACTGGCAGCAGTTAGCCAGCCAATCCTTAGTCATTTATCAAGATCGGTTGTTTTCAAAGTTTCCGATCGCAAAAACTAGCGAATATTTGGGCACCGATTCAGCAGCTTCGGCGCCGCACCCCGTTGATCTTCATCTCCGCTTCCTGGGCGGCCGATCGCCGCCTTCGCGCCCGGTTTCATTGGCGCGATATGTGCACGCACGTGCAGAAGCAGTAAACACTATTGATTGACTAGTGAAATAAAGACGGCACTTAATTGCTGGCAGCGTCATTTTGCACCGGCTATCGGCCGCTCAGACCGACGCTTGAAGAGTTCGCTCGCCGGGGACGCCGTTAAGGCTCCGCCGGACAACCTCAGCTGACGCTCGCCAACACCAACGGCAGAACCTCACGCACTCCGGCGGCGCGCAGCAACCGGGTGGCCATCGTCAGCGTCCATCCCGTATCGGTCATGTCATCGACCAGGAGAACGGGTCCACCGACATCAAGCTGCGGCGGTTCCCAGGCACCGTCAAGCGCTGCCACCCGATAGGCCGAATTCGCGGCGGTGACAGGCCGGTGCTGCGGGACGTAGGGCAGGATGCCCAGATTCGTCAGCCGCCCGATCGTCGCGAGGCGCTGCACCGTCGAGCCGATCAACACCGGATGTGTCAGAGAGTCCAAGCCCATCACCGCAGCCGGCCTCGTATCCCAATCCCATGCCTTGAGCACCTCGATGGCCGCGTCGATCACGTCGTCGGGCACCTCTCCGTCGGGTTCGGCGAGCAGGCGCCGAAGCCGCGCTCCCCAGCCGAGATCGGTGAGCCGGCCGATCGCCCGGCCCGGCGCGGCGCCCTCGGCGATTCGGCCCGACAGTGGCACACCCAGGGCGGCCAGTCCGGACGGCCACTGCTTGCGCGGGGCCACCAGGACACCGGGCCGGGACAACCGCGCCGCGGTATCGGTCAGGATGTCCTGCGCCACCGCGGCCTCGTAGCGCCGACCGGTGCAGTTGTCACACCGCCCACACTGCGCGCCGGGACTGAGCTCGGGATCGTCGAGCTGGCCACGCAGGAACACCATCCGGCAGCTGTCCGTGGCCTGATAGTCGAGCATCGCCTGCTGCTCCCGCCGGCGCGCCTCGTCCAGGGCCCGGTAGCGGGGCTCGTCATAACTCCAGGGCTCTCCGGTGCCGATCCAGCCGCCCTTGACCCGGCGGACCGCACCGTCCACGTCGAGCACTTTGAGCACCATCTCGAGGCGGGACCTGTTGAGATCGACCAGCGGTTCCAGCGCCTGAGTCGACTGCGCGCGATCGGTCTCCAGTGCCCCGATGACACGGCGCACCATCGGTTCGGACGGGAAGGCCACTGACGCGAAGTACCTCCAGACATCCTGATCCTCGGTGCCGGGAAGCAGGATCACCTCGGCGCTGTCAGTCGCACGCCCAGCGCGCCCCACCTGCTGGTAATAGGCGATCGGGGACGACGGCGCCCCCAGGTGCACGACGAACCCCAGGTCGGGTTTGTCGAAGCCCATGCCCAGCGCGGACGTCGCCACCAGCGCCTTGACCCGGTTGTCGAGCAGGTCGGCTTCGAGTTGTTCGCGTTCGGTGGTGTCGGTGGACCCGGTGTAAGCCGCCACCTTGTGCCCACGCTCGGCCAGAAGCGCCGCCACGTCGTGGGCCTGCGCCACCGTCAGCGTGTAGATGATGCCGGAACCGGGCAGGGAATCCAGTTGCGCCGCAATCCAGGCGGCGCGTTGCGCGGGGGTGCCCACCTGCACCACCGACAGCCGCAACGACTCGCGGTCCAGGCCACCGCGCAGCACCAGGGTGTCCGACCCGCCGACTCCCAGTTGGGCCGCGACGTCACCGACCACCCGGTCGTTGGCGGTCGCGGTGGTGGCAAGAACCGGTATCTGCGAACCCAATTCGCCGATCAAGGTACGGATGCGGCGATAGTCCGGCCGGAAGTCATGCCCCCAGTCCGAAACGCAGTGCGCCTCGTCGACCACCACCAGACCCGCATCGGCGGCCAGTGCCGGTAGGACGTTGTCACGGAAGTCGGGATTGTTGAGCCGCTCGGGGCTGACGAGAAGCACGTCGAGTTCCCCCTCGGCGACCTGTTGATGGATCCCGTCCCATTCGGTGACGTTGCCGGAGTTGATCGTCGCCGCCCGGACCCCGGCATGCTCGGCCGCAGCCACCTGGTTGCGCATCAACGCCAGCAGCGGCGAGACGATCACCGTCGGCCCTCGACCGGACGCACGCAGCAGCTTGGCCGCGATGAAGTAGACCGCCGACTTACCCCACCCCGTGCGTTGTACGACCAGCGCCCGGCGCCGCTCGACCACCAAGGCCTCGATGGCCGCCCACTGGTCATCACGCAGAACCGCCGCTGGCCCGGCCAGTTGTTCGAGGATCGACTGGGCCTGCTCACGGGTTGCCATGGCCCCAATGATGCCGGGTGCGCCCGACACCACTTACCGCACCGAACCGACATTCCCGAAAACAACAGGGCGCCTAAGCATTCCGCTTAAACATGAACATTTGTCAAGTTCGGCCGATTACCGCCCCGCGCTCACTGCCGATCCGGTAGACGTGAACACATGCATACGGGGGGATATGCAGGGCGCGTCGGCGGTTTGGCGGTAGCCCTGGGGGTTGGATCTGCTGTGGCCATGGGGTTGGGATGCGGGGTGGCCACGGCCGGCCCTACCGACACGTCGACAACCAAGGACACCGGGCCCGAGAAACCCCGTCCGGCGAAGCCGAAGACCAAGCCGTCCTCGAATCCACGCACGACAACGAACGACACCCCCGCCACACCGAGGGAAGCCGTCGACAAGGTGGGCGCCAAGCTGCGCACCGCGGTGCGCGACGCACTGGATTCGGCGGACTTCAGCCGGCCCGACGCCAACGCCACGCTCACGAGGAAGGCACGCGGCACCAAGGTCACCTCCAAGCGTGCGGCCAGAGCCGTCGAGCGCGCGCCCGAACCGGACAAGGCGACTCAACAGCCAGGGCCCGCGACCGTCACCGACGACGACCCAGCCACCGATGCCGAATCCGATGCACCCACTGCGGTCGATGTCGGACCGATCACCGCCATCCCGAGGTCCACACTCACATCCAGGGTGCGGGCGTTGCCGGCGATCGCGCCTCGTCCGGTCCCGAAGTCGACACCGCCGAGGATCGAGAAGTTCGAGGAGGCGGTTTCCGGGGCCGTCTCCACGTTGGTCAGCGCCGTCCTGAATCCGTTCTCGCTGAACTCCTCACCTGAGTCCCCCGCCGAACCTCCCGGGGCGTGGGCCATGCTGGCGTTCGCGCGCCGCGAGTTCGAGCACGCCCTCCGCAGGCCGCAGGACCTCCTGACGCATGTCGGCACCCTCACCAGCACCGTCACCGCGGAAGGACCGGTGGCTCTGGCCCCAGGAATCGTGGTGCCACCGGAACTCGCCGGCCACGTGATCACCACTCCCGCACCCTCGATCACCGACCAGATCACGGTGTTCGGGATGGAAGCCCTCAAGCAGGTGTCCCAGCTCATCGGTGTCAACATCACGATGAAACTGGGCGAGCTGATCACCACCCCCACCCCGCCGTGGTTCACCACCGTCGGTCTGACCGTCACCAGAGAGACCTACGAGGGCGGTGACGTCTGGGTGATCACCCCACCGAACCCGACCGGTGAACGGGTCATCGCGGTGCACGGCAGCGGATTCGTCTACGACCCCAACATCATTCACTGGATGGACTACACGCAGATGGCACGCCAGACCGGCGCCACGATCGTCGTGCCCCGCTATCCCCTGATCCCCGACGGCGGTAATGCGGAGAACTCGGTCCCACCGATGGCCGACTTCATCGCGGCACAGGTCGAGACCTACGGCGCCGAGAACGTCAGCGTGTACGCGGATTCGGCAGGCGGCACCCTGTCCATGCTCGCCGTGCAAAAGATCGTCCGCGACTGCAATGGTGATTCCGAGTGCCTACAGACCCGGGTCCCGTCGCGAATGGTGCTGCTCTCACCCGGGCTTCAAGGATCAGACATCTACACCGACCCGAACGTGGCGTTGGTCAACGACCCGGTCGTGTGGCTCACCGAGGCGGACAAGGAGTATTACGGCTCGTGGGCCAGCGGGCCCGAGGAGTTGTGGAACCCGATGATCGGGCCGACTGCGGGAATGCCGCCGACCACGATCTACGTGGGTTCCCGCGAGCAGGCCGCGCCGGGCGCGTTGCTCTACGCCGAGAGAATGGTCGACGCCGATCCGAATGCCGACGTCACCGTGGTGATCGGGATGGGCCAGATCCACGACTGGGCGCAAGGCGGCCCTATCCCGATCAACTCACAGTCGGCGAACTACCGCGACGACGTCTACCGCCAGCTCGGCATCGTCTCTGAGGACGACGACGCGGCAGTCAGCGTTTAGGCCTTCGCCTTCTCGGCTTCCTGTTCGCGCTTGATCTCGAGAGCGATGTCGATCAACTGGTCTTCCTGACCACCGATCAGTTTCCGCTGGCCGACACGGAGCAGCAGCTCGTGGGCAGGCACCCCATAGCGTTCGCCCTGGCGCACCGCGTGCTTGAGGAAGCTGGAGTACACCCCCGCGTAGCCCATCACGAGCGCGTTGCGGTCCAGCAGGCACTCGGCCGGCATCGCCGGTGCGACGACCTCTTCGGCGGCATCGGCGATGTCGAAGAAGTCGATGCCGGTCTTGACGCCGATCTTGTCGAACACCCCGACCAGCGCCTCGACCGGTGCGTTGCCCGCACCTGCGCCGAACCGGCGGCACGAGCCGTCGATCTGCTTGGCACCCGCACGCACAGCCTCGACCGAGTTGGCCACGCCCAGGCCCAGGTTCTCGTGACCGTGAAAACCGACCTGCGCGTCGTTACCGAGTTCGGCAACCAGAGCCGACACCCGGTCGGCGACACCTTCGAGCACCAGGGCACCGGCGGAGTCCACGACATAGACGCACTGGCAGCCGGCATCGGCCATGATGCGAGCCTGCTGGGCCAGCTTCTCCGGCGGGATGGTGTGGCTCATCATCAGGAACCCGACGGTCTCCAGGCCCAGCTCCCGGGCGAGCCCGAAGTGCTGGATCGCGACATCGGCCTCGGTGCAGTGGGTCGCGATGCGGCAGATCGAGCCACCGTTGTTCTGGGCTTCCTTGATGTCTTCCTTGGTGCCCACGCCGGGCAGCATCAGGAAGGCGATCTTGGCTTCCTTGGCCGTCTCGGCGGCCAGCTTGATCAGCTCCTGCTCCGGGGTCTTGGAGAACCCGTAGTTGAAGCTCGATCCGCCCAGCCCGTCGCCGTGGGTGACCTCGATGACCGGGACGCCTGCGGCATCCAGAGCGGCGACGATCGCGCCGACCTCGTCCTTGGTGAACTGGTGCCGCTTGTGATGCGACCCGTCGCGCAGTGACGTGTCGGTCATCCGGACGTCCCACACCGGGTTGAAGAAGATGTCACTCATGCCTGGGCTCCTTCCGAAACCGAAGCGCGCTCCTTGGCGATTTCCTCGCCGACCTTGGTCGCCGCCGCGGTCATGATGTCCAGATTTCCAGCGTAAGGCGGCAGGTAGTCCCCGGCACCTTCCACTTCCACGAACACCGTCACCAGGTGGTTCCCGCCGTTGACCACCGACGGCTCGTCGAACTGCGGTTCGTTGAGCAGGCGGTAGCCCGGCACGTAGGTCTGCACCTCGGCGACGACGTCCTTGATCGACTGCGTGATGGCAGCGTGGTCGGCATCCTCGGGGATCGCGCAGAAGATGGTGTCGCGCATGATCATCGGCGGCTCGGCCGGGTTCAGGATGATGATCGCCTTGCCGTTGCGGGCCCCACCGATGTCGCGCACGCCGGCGCTGGTGGTCTTGGTGAACTCGTCGATGTTGGCCCGGGTGCCCGGACCGGCCGAGGCCGACGACACCGACGCCACGATCTCGGCGTAGGGCACATCCACCACGCGGCTGACCGCGTAGACCATCGGGATCGTGGCCTGGCCACCGCAGGTGACCATGTTGACGTTGGGCGCATCGAGGTGCGCACGCAGGTTGGCCGGCGGGATGACGCCGGGACCGACAGCCGCGGGGGTCAGGTCGATCGCGCGGATGCCCGCCTCGGCGTAGCGCGGGGCCGCATCGCGGTGGACGTAGGCGCTGGTCGCCTCGAACACCAGATCCGGCTTCTCGTCCTGGGCGAGCAGCCAGTCCACACCCTCGTGGGAGGTCTCCAGGCCCAGTTTGCGGGCCCGGGCCAGACCTTCGGACTGCGGATCGATACCGATCATCCAGCGCGGCTCGAGCCACTCCGAACGCAGCAATTTGTACAACAGGTCGGTGCTGATGTTGCCCGACCCGACGATGGCAACTGATGCCTTTTCAGCCATATCGGCTCCCTATCCTCGAAACCTCATTCGAAAGAAAGATGCACTGAACCTAACCCGGCGAAGTCAGCGACGAAATCGCTGCCCGGAGGTGCATCTATCGCACGCGTGCACGAGCCCGGCAACACGATGTCGCCGGCCTTCAAACGCACCCCGAAGCTCTCCACCTTGCGGGCCAACCAGGCCACCGCGGTCACCGGATTTCCCAGCACCGCATCGCTGCGTCCCTCGGCCACGACCTCGCCGTGGTTGGTCAGGACTGCGTCGATGTTGCAGATATCGATGTCCTTGGGCGAGACCCGCGCTTCGCCGAGCACCCACCCGGCGCTGGAGGCGTTGTCGGCGATGGTGTCGCACAACTTGATCTGCCAGTTGGTGATGCGGGTGTCGATCAGCTCGATCGCCGGGGCGAACGCGGCCGTCGCGGCGAGTACGTCTTCCTCGGTGCATCCGGCCCCGGGCAGATCGTCGGCAAGGATGAACCCGACCTCGACCTCGACCCGCGGGTACAGGAAGTTCGACGACTTCACGGGGACGTTCTCGAAGACCTCCATCTCATCGAGGAGATGGCCGTAGTCCGGCTCGTCGACACCCATCATGTCCTGCATGGCCTTGCTGGACAGCCCGACCTTGTGGCCGATGATTCGCGCGCCCTCGGCCACCCGCTGCCGGATGTTGATCAGCTGGATCTCGTAGGCATCCACCACGTCGATGTCGCCGTGCCGATCCGTCAACGGCGTCATCGGAACCCGGCTCCGCTCGGCCTGGGCCAGGTCAGCGGCCAGCTGGGCGCGTACCTCGTCGCTAAGCATTCTGGTGAATTCCCCTCACTTCTTTGACCGGGGCGGTTGTTGGATTGCCGGTCAATTCTATAACGTGTTCTACATGACTGGACAGGAGTACGACGTTGTCGTGGTCGGCAGCGGCGCTGCCGGCATGGTCGCCGCCCTCACCGCAGCCCATCAGGGCCTCTCGACAGTAGTCGTAGAGAAGGCGCCGCACTATGGAGGTTCCACTGCGCGGTCAGGTGGTGGGGTGTGGATCCCGAACAACGAGATTCTCAAGCGTGACGGCGTAAAAGACACCGCCGACGCCGCTCGCACCTATCTGCACAAAATCATCGGTGACGTGGTGCCGGCGGAGAAGATCGACACCTATCTCGAGCGTTCGCCGGAGATGCTGTCGTTCGTCCTGAAGAACTCGCCGCTGAAGCTGTGCTGGGTGCCGGGATACTCCGACTACTACCCCGAGACGCCGGGCGGCAAGCCCACGGGCCGCTCGGTCGAGCCCAAGCCGTTCAATGCCAAGAAGCTCGGCGTTGACGAGAAGGGCCTGGAGCCGCCGTACGGCAAGGTGCCGATGAACATGGTGGTGATGCAGCAGGACTACGTCCGGCTCAACCAGCTCAAGCGTCATCCCCGCGGCGTGCTGCGCAGCATCAAGGTGGGCGTCCGCTCCGTCTGGGCCAACGCCACCGGCAAGAACCTGGTCGGCATGGGCCGCGCACTGATCGCCCCGCTGCGCATCGGCCTGCAACAGGTCGGCGTCCCGGTCCAGCTGAACACCGCGCTGACCGATCTCTACGTCGAGGACGGCGTCGTGCGCGGCGTGTACGTGGTCGATCCCCGCGACAGTTCCGCTGAGCCGCAACTGATCCGGGCGCGCCGTGGCGTGATCCTGGGCTCCGGCGGATTCGAGCACAACGAGCAGATGCGGGTGAAGTACCAGCGCGCACCCATCACCACCGAGTGGACCGTTGGCGCGGTGGCCAACACCGGCGACGGCATCCTGGCCGCCGAAAAGCAGGGCGCGGCACTCGAATTCATGGAGGACTCGTGGTGGGGCCCGACGGTCCCGCTGACCGACTCACCGTGGTTCGCGCTGTCCGAGCGCAACTCCCCCGGATCGATCATCGTCAACATGGCCGGCAAGCGGTTCATGAACGAGTCGATGCCCTATGTCGAGGCCTGCCACCACATGTACGGCGGCGAATACGGCCAGGGCGCAGGGCCCGGCGAGAACATCCCGGCCTGGCTGGTCTTCGACCAGCAGTACCGTGACCGCTTCATCTTCGCGGGTCTGCAACCCGGACAACGCATTCCGAAGAAGTGGCTGGAATCCGGCGTCATCGTCAAGGCCGACACCCTCGAAGAGCTGGCCGCCAAAACCGGCCTGCCCGCCGACGCGTTCGCCGCTACCATCGACCGGTTCAACGGCTTCGCCCGCTCCGGTGTCGACGAGGACTTCCACCGCGGCGACAGCGCCTACGACCGCTACTACGGCGATCCGACCAACAAGCCCAACCCGAACCTCGGCGAGATCAAGCACGGTCCGTACTACGCGGCCAAGATGGTGCCGGGCGACCTGGGCACCAAGGGCGGCATCCGCACCGATCTGCAGGGACGCGCACTGCGCGACGACGACTCGGTCATCGAGGGTCTGTATGCCGCAGGTAACGTCAGCTCACCGGTGATGGGTCACACCTATCCCGGCCCGGGCGGGACCATCGGACCCGCCATGACCTGGGGTTACCTCGCAGCACTAGACATTGCAGGGAAGAAGTAGATGCCAATCGATCTCGACAAGGCGCTGGGCGCCGAGCTGGAACCCATCGAGTTCTCCTGGACCAGCAGCGACATCCAGCTGTACCACCTGGGCCTCGGCGCCGGCGCCGACCCGATGGATGCACGTGAGCTGAGCTACCTCGTCGACGACACCCCACAGGTGCTGCCGACCTTCGGCAATGTCGCGGTCAGCTTCCACATGACCGAGCCGCCCAAGGTGCAGTTCCCCGGCATCGACATCGAGCTGTCCAAGGTGCTGCACGCCAGCGAGGCCGTCAGCGTGCCCGGCCCGATCCCGACCAGCGGAACCGCCAAGTCGGTGCAGCGCTTCACCGAGATCTGGGACAAGGGCAAGGCTGCCGTCATCGTCAGCGAATCCACGGTGACCGATGAATCCGGCAAGGTGCTCTGGACCACCAAGCGGTCGATCTTCGCCCGCGGCGAGGG
The DNA here is from genome assembly GCF_048282725.1 of Mycobacterium sp. 48b. Classification (NCBI taxonomy): domain Bacteria; kingdom Bacillati; phylum Actinomycetota; class Actinomycetes; order Mycobacteriales; family Mycobacteriaceae; genus Mycobacterium; species Mycobacterium sp. 48b. Next base: position 1,335,152 of record NZ_JBLVUL010000001.1, on the reverse strand, counting down.
CGGGTTCGGCGGCGAGCGCGGACCCGCGACCTCGGCCGAATTGCCTGACCGCGCACCCGATATCGAGATCTCGCTGCCGACGCTGCCGCAGCAGGCGCTGCTGTACCGGCTGTGCGGCGACCGTAACCCACTGCACTCCGACCCGGCCTTCGCCGCGGCGGCGGGCTTCGACCGGCCGATCCTGCACGGATTGTGCACCTACGGCATCGGCTGCAAGGCCATCGTCGACAACCTGCTCGACGGCGACGTCTCCCAGGTGGCTTCCTACGGTGCGCGATTCGCCGGTGTGGTGTTCCCGGGTGAGACCCTGCAGGCCAACGTCTGGAAGGAAGGCGGCAAGTTCATCGGCGTGCTGACCGCACCGTCGCGGGACAACGCCGTCGTGCTGTCCGGCGTGGAACTCGTCCCGGCCTAGTCTTCTTTCTCCATTTCTCCACCCGCTCCACCCGCTTTGTCACGCTGGAGTGGCTGTCGACCTCGACGGCCACTCCAGCGTCGTTTTGGGGGACGTTTATCGTTCGCCGCCAACGGCTTTGTCACGCCAGCGTGGCTCCCGCCGGCGACAGCCACTCTGGCGTGACAATCCGAGCGCCTCGCCAGCCGGTACACGCCGCGATAGCACAGACCCGGCGCACCGTCATCCGTCACGGCAGCGTGGCTGTGGACAACGCGCGTCACGCCTGCGCCTGTGGATAACCAACGTGACTGATATGGCACGGCCCTGCACACTTTCTCGCCATGGGGGATCCATTCGTCGGCAGTGAAGCCGTGGCCAATGGCGAGCTGGGTAAGAGCGCGCTGCGCACCAGATACACGAGAGTTTTTCGAGACGTCTATGTAAGCCCGGGTACCGAGCTCACACCGCTGATACGAGCCAGGGCCGGCTGGCTGTGGTCTCGACGCCGCGGGATCGTTGCCGGAAACTCGGCAGCAGCTGTTCACGGCGCGAAGTGGGTCGACCTTGAAGCCCCGCTGGAAATGATTCACTCCAACCGCAATCCGCTTGCAGGCCTGCATGTTCGGACCGAAACGATCGAAGATGACGAGATCGTGTGGATCGACGGGATACCCGTCACTTCATTGGCCCGTACCGCGCTCGACATTGGCAGTTGGAATACCCGGGACGACGCGGTCACCGCGCTCGATGCACTGGCCTGTGCAACCGACATCAAGGCTGCCGATGTGGATCTCCTGGCGCAGCGTTACGCCCATCGCCGGGGTATGCAGCGCGCACGTACTGCCTTGAACCTGATGGACAGCGGTGCCCAATCGCCCCGAGAGACCTGGCTGCGTTTGATACTCATCGACGGAGGTCTCCCTCGACCACAGACTCAGATCCCGGTTTACGACGGTCCCGGGGATCCATTCGCCTATCTCGACATGGGCTGGGAGGACATCAAAGTCGCAGCCGAGTACGACGGCGAGGAGCACCGCGCTAGCAGCTGGCGATACAACTGGGATCTACGACGCGCAGAGCGCATCCAGCGGCAGGGGTGGATCAACGTGCGAGTCGCCGCAGGCGAGCGCAGGGCAGACATTCTGCGCCGCGTCATTGCCGCCCGTGCCTCCCGAATGTCACGCTAGCGCGGCCGTCGCGCTCGGCAGCCACTCTGGCGTGACATTGGATGGCTGCCGATAGAGGCGACCCCACCCCAAGCCACTCTGGCGTGACTGTCGAGGGCGAGCGCCACTCCAGCGTGACAAAGGAGTCGGTGACGCCGCACCGCACCGGCACGATCCGCACCACACCGCACCGCACGAGCCGCGCCGCACCGAATACATCGACCCGCGAAACGCAGAACGCCCGTCGGGGTCACCGACGGGCGTTCATAAGCGACAGAACTACATCCGCTTCCAGAGATCGTCCCCACCGGAATGACGCGGGGCCTCCGGTGCGACCGGAACCGGGCCGGGAGCCGGCTGGCTCGGCGCCGGCGCAGCCGGCGGCGGAGCGGCGGCAGCAGGCGGAGCCGAATGCGTGGCCGGGGGTGCCGAGTGCGGTGCAGCCGACGAAGCCCCACCGGAGCGGTCGTTCATCTGGGTCTCACGCGCATCCAGGCCCGCTTCGCGCCGGTCCTGCGCAGCATCGCGGTCGTTCTGCGCGGTCTCGCGATCGTTCTGCTGCTTGTCTCGGTCGTTGAGCTTGGCCTCGCGCTCTTCCTGCTGCTGTTGCGGGTTCGGACCGCCGGGGCCACCCGGGCCGCCGGGCTGGCCGGCACCCGGCGCGCCGCCGTTCTCCGAACCGCCGCCCTTGGCGCCTTCCATGGCCTTCATCAGCGGCTCCATGAGCGAGCCGAACTGGCCGCCCATCTGGCCCGCCATCTGCGCCGGCTGGCTGGCCATCTGGCCCATCTGGCCCAGTTGCCCCATCATCTGGCCGAGCTGACCGACGCCCTGCCCACCGGATTCGTCGGCTTTCTCGTAGGCGCCCTGGGCGTCGGAAAGCTTGGCGTTGAACATGTTCTCTTTGGCCGACAGGGCCGTCACGTTCGTGGTCATCGACGCCGCCAGCGTCGGAACGATGCCGGCGATGGTCATGCTCATGGCATCTTCGCCGGCCTGGATCGACGGCATGTCCGGCAGCTGTACCGCCGCCGCGTTCCAGTTGAGTGCGCCGGGTGTCTGCATCGGTGAAGTCATCGATCCCCTCCTTGGGTCAGATCACCAATCGTCATAGTCGTCATCGCCATCGCCCATCTCGTGTTCCAGCGGAGCCGGTACGGCGAGACCGGTCGTCGTTCCCCCGCCACCGCCGGCACGCTGGCCGCCGCCCATCATGCCCATACCGCCGCCCATGCCGCCGGCCGCGTTGGCAGCGGCCACCGGCGCAACTCCACCGATCACGGCGGCGCTGGCGCCCGGGTCGACGGAAACCGGTGCGGTGGTGCCGCCGACCATCTTCGACAACAACGGGGTCTGAGGGCTTCCGCCACCGGAACCACCGGGCAGTCCGGCTGCCTTGACCATTCCGGCACCGCTGCTCGGCCCGGATCCGCCGGCCAGCGGATGATTCGAAAACGCCGAGAACGGGCTGGGTCCACCACCAGTGCCCTTGCCGCCCGAGCCCAGCATCTGTGTGAGCTGCTGCAAAGGCTGCGACAACTGCTGCAGTGGCTGGGAGAGCTGCTGGGGAATCTGCCCGAGCATCTGCGGGATCTGGCCCAGCATCTGCGGGAGCTGGCTGATCATCTGCATCATCTGCTCGCTGCCCTTCTGGGCAGCTTGGGTCGCCTGGGCCGTCGGAGGAGTGCCCACCTGCGGGAGGTTGGCTATCGACCCGAGGCTGCTGGCCATCTCAGTGCTGGCGGCCGAGACCGTCGCGATGTTCTGCGACAGCCCCATCTTGATCCGGCTCTCGATCAGCTCCTGCTTGTTGCTGAAGGGCAACGCCTGCAGGGCCGTGACCTCCTGCTGGACCTCTTCGGCGGCCGCATTGAGGGTGGTCTTGGTCTGCACCACCGCAGCCGCCATCGTGGTCAACGCGGTGGCGATGGCCTGGGCCTGCGCGGCGTTGGACTCGTGGCCGGCGATCATCGTGGTCGCCTCGCCCGAGGCGGCCACTGATGCACCGCCCTGCCACTCACCGGTCAGCTTCGACAGCTGGCTGGTCTGCTCCGGGACGACGCTGCCGCTGATCTTGGTGGCGAGTTTCGTGTACGACGCCGCAGCCGCGGTCAGCTGGTCCTCGTCGACATTCGGCCAAGCCGGTCCCTGCAACGTCTGCGACCCGTACGGGCTAGTGTCGCGCGGCATCCCCATGCCACGGCCCCCTTCTACGCGTGATGCACATGCGGAGCAAACATTACCGTGCGAATCGGGGGTGGCGATGCACCTTTATCCGAGGATCAACCCCGAAGTCGGCACTCCGGTTCCCGCGGTGACCAGCACATGCTCGACGTTGTCGACCTGGTTGACCGAGGTACCCCGCAACTGGCGCACGCCCTCGGCAATGCCGTTCATCCCGTGGATGTAGGCCTCGCCGAGCTGACCACCATGGGTGTTGATCGGCAGCCGTCCACCGATCTCGATGGCGCCCCCGGCAATGAAGTCCTTGGCCTCACCCTTGCCACAGAACCCCAGCTCCTCCAGCTGGAGCAACGTGTACGGCGTGAAGTGGTCATACAGGATCGCGGTCTGGATGTCGTCGGGCGACAGACCGCTCTGCTGCCAGAGCTGACGGCCGACCAGGCCCATCTCGGGAAGGCCGAGCTCGTCGCGGTAGTACGAGTACATCGTGAACTGATCGGTGCCCGCGCCCTGGGCAGCGGCCTCGATGATCGCCGGCCGGTGCTTGAGGTCCTTGGCCCGCTCGGGCGTGGTGACGACGATCGCCACGCCACCGTCGCTCTCCTGGCAGCAGTCCAGCAGGCGCAGCGGTTCGGCGATCCACCGCGAGTTCTGATGGTCCTCGATGGTGATCGGCTTGCCGTAGAAGAACGCCTTGGGGTTGGTGGCGGCGTGCTTGCGGTCGGCCACCGAAACGGCACCGAAATCGGCACTCGTGGCGCCGTATTCGTGCATGTAGCGCTGGGCGATCATCGCCACCGACGCGGCCGGGGTGCTCAGGCCGTGCGGGTAGGACCAGCTGTATTCGACACCGCGCGAGTCGGCGTTGACGGTCAGGCCGGTCATCACCTGGCCGAACCGGAACTCCGAGCGTTCGTTGAATGCCCGGTATGCCACAACGACTTCGGCGACACCGGTGGCGACCGCGAGGGCGGCCTGCTGGACGGTCGCGGCCGCGGCGCCGCCGCCGTAGCCGATCTGGCTGAAGAACTTCAGGTCCCCGATCCCGGTGGACCGCGCTACGGCGGTCTCCAGGTTGGAATCCATCGTGAACGTCACCAGGCCGTCGACATCGGAAGGCTTCAGGCCGGCATCGTCAAGCGCGTCCAGCACTGCCTCGGCGGCCAGCCGCAGCTCACTGCGACCGGAGTTCTTGGAGAAATCGGTGGCGCCGATACCGGCGATGGCTGCCTTGCCGGAGAGCATCAGTTGTCCCCCAAAGTGAGTGTGGACGTGGCGATGACGTGATTGCCAAGGCTGTTGGCGCCCACCACTTTCAGGGTCACCAGGTCGCCTTCGATCTCGGTGACCTCTCCGGTGAAGGTGATGGTGTCGTAGGCGTACCAGGGCACTCCGAGACGCAGCTTGATCGATTTGACGAACGCGTTCGGACCGGCCCAGTCGGTCACGTACCGACCGACCAGCCCGGTATCGGTGAGGATGTTGACGAAGATGTCCTTGGAACCCTTGGCCTGCGCCTTGTCCCGGTCGTGGTGCACATCCTGGTAGTCGCGCGTCGCGATGGCGGTGGAGACGATGAACGTCGGGTCGCCGTAGATCTTGAGTTCAGGGAGTGTGGTGCCGACTCGAACGTCGGAGACAGTCAGGCTCATGCTTGTGGCTCCCATGCGTACAACGTCCAGGCCGGGCTGATCTCACTGTCCGGGAAGTCGATATAGGTTGCGGTGACCGGCATTCCGATCTTCACCTGATCGGCGGCGATCCCCCGGAGCTCACCGAGCATCCGGACGCCCTCCTCGAGTTCGACGAGGGCGATCACGAACGGCAGGCTGCGCCCGGGCACCTTCGGGGCATGGTGCACGACGTAGCTGAACACCGTGCCCTTGCCGGACGCCACGACGTACTCGGCCGGAGCGTCTTTGTCGGCCCACACCGCAGGCACCGGCGGGTGCTGCAGCGAACCATCCGGACGCTTCTGGATCCTGAGTTCGTGGGCGTTGATGCCGTCCCAGAAGAACTTGGTGTCGCGTGAAGACGACGGCCGCATCAGCTTGTCCGGGTCGAGATCTTCTGGGATCTCATACGTTTCGGAGGCTTGCGCGGCTGCCTGCTTGCCGGCGGGAAGGAACTTCATGATGCGCCAGTCCATGTCGGCGACTTCTTCGTCACCGACATGCCAACGGATCTTCTGGTTGATGAAGTAGCCCTCACCCAGCGCAGTCTGCTTGGGGCCGACGATGCCGACGATCTCGGCGCTCATCACCACCTGTTCGCCGGGCTGGATGTAGCGGTGATAGGTCTGATCGCAGTTGGTGGCGACGACACCGACATACCCGGCGTCGTCGAACAACTTCATCGCCCTACCCAGCGGATCATCGTCAGACCGGGTACGCCCCAGCCCCATCATGGTCCAGACCTGAATCATCGCCGGTGGCGCCACGATGCCGGGATGGCCGGCAGCCTTGGCGGCTTCCTCGTCGACGTAGATCGGGTTCTTGTCACCGATCGCGTCGACCCAGTGGTGAATCATGGGCTGATTCACCGGGTCTCGAGCCACCGTCGGTTTGCTCGTCCCGGACGCGATGATCTGGTCGATACCGGCCTGCAGATTCACGCTCACCTCAATCCCTCGCTGTTACCGCGGAACCCGAGGCACCCGCAGGCCCGACGCCGCGATCATCTCGCGCATGACCTCGTTGACACCGCCGCCGAAGGTGATGACCAGGTTGCGCTTGGCCATCTTGTCGAGCCAGACCAGCAGCTCGGCGGTCTCGGGATCGGCCGGGTTGCCGTACTTGCCGACGATCTCCTCGGCCAGGCGGCTGACTTCCTGGATGCGTTCGGTGGAGAACACCTTGGTGGCGGCGGCGTCGGCCACGGCGATGGTCTCGCCGGACGCCGCGACCTGCCAGTTGAGCAGCTCGTTGATCCGCCAGATCGACTTGATCTGCCCCAGAAGGCGTTTCACGTCGTCCTGCTCGATGGGGGTGACGCCGTCCGAACCCGGCTTGGATGCCCAGCTGTGCACCTGGTCGTAGATGCCTGCGACACGACCGGCCGGACCCAGGCCGACCCGCTCGTGGTTGAGCTGGGTGGTGATGAGCTTCCAGCCGCCGTTCTCCTCACCGACGAGCATGTCGGCGGGCACGTGCACGTCGTTGTAGTACGACGCGTTGGTGTGGTGCGCCCCGTCGGACAGGATGATCGGCGTCCAGGAGTAGCCGGGGTCCTTGGTGTCGACGATCAGGATCGAGATGCCCTTGTGCTTGGCGGCTTCCGGGTCGGTGCGGCAGGCCAGCCAGATGTAGTCGGCGTCGTGGGCGCCGGTGGTCCACATCTTCTGCCCGTTGACGATGTATTCGTCGCCGTGCTTGACGGCAGTGGTGCGCAGAGACGCCAGGTCGGTACCCGCCTCGGGCTCCGAGTAGCCGATCGCGAAATGCACTTCACCGGCAAGGATTCCGGGGAGGAACTTCTTCTTCTGCTCCTCGGTACCCAGCGCCTGCAGGGTGGGACCCACGGTCTGCAGCGTCACCATCGGCAGCGGGATGTCAGCGCGGTTGGCCTCGTTGATGAAGATCTGCTGCTCGACCGGGCCGAAGCCCAGGCCGCCGTACTCCTTGGGCCAACCGACGCCGAGCTTGCCGTCGCTGCCCATGCGCTTGATCACCGCACGGTAGGCCTCGTTGTGCCGGTCGGACTCCATCGCCGCGGCCTCTTCGGGCGTGATGAGAGTCGAGAAGTATTCCCGCAGTTCGGCTTGCAGCGCGCGCTGCTCGGGCGTCAGGTCGATGAACATTACGCTCCCACCAAATCGAGGCGATGCGACGGACCGCCCAACAGCCGGGTCAGATCCTTGATCGAGGAGTAGTAGCGGTCCATCGGGTAGGTGATGTCCATACCCATACCGCCGTGCAGGTGATGGCACAGCCGCATGGCCGGCGCGGCCTGCGAGGTGAGCCAGTAGCCCAGGATGTTGAGATCCTCGTCGGCGTCCAAGCCCTCGGACAACCGCCACAGCGCCGAGGTGGACAGCAGCGAGATCGTCCGCGAGGCGATGTACACCTCGGACAGCTGCGCAGCCACGGTCTGGAACGTCGACAGCGGGCGACCGAACTGCTCACGGGTGGCGACGTAGTCGGCGGTCAGCCGCAGTGCGCCGGCCACCAATCCGGCGGCGAATGCCCCGGTCGCGGCCAGCGCCAGCTGGTTGACCCGGTGCGCGCTCGCACCGTCGAGCACGTCTGCGGCGTCGACGACGACGTCGGCGAACGTGACCACGTATTCGTCGGATCCGTTGGAGGTCGGGGTCTTGGTGACCGTCACACCGTCGGCCGCCGGCGAGACCACCACCACCGCGTTGTCGGACGTGACCACCAGCCACTTGGCCGTCTCGGCATAGGGCACACCGACTTTGGTGCCGTTGAGCTTCCCGTCCGCGAAGTTCACGGCGGGTCGCTCCGGCAACGACTGCCCCGGCTCGTTGAGTGCCGCCGAGAGCACCGCACCTGTCGCCACACCGGAGAGGTACCGGTCCTGCTGGGCATCGGAGGCAAGGTCGAGCAGCGACACCAGACCGATGCCCACGGTGGCCAGCGCCGGGCCGGTCGTGCCGTGCCGACCGATCTCGGTCAACGCGGTCGACAGCTCAGGCAGGCCCAGTCCGTCACCGCCGAGTCGTTCCGGCACTCCCAGCGCCGCGACTCCACCGGATACCAGTGCATCCCAGGTGTTGTCGCGTTCCAGAACAGAGGTCACCACGTCGGCGACAGCCTGCTGCTCCGGGTTCGGTGTGAAATCCACCCGAATCCTCCTTGATCCGTTTAGACGACAGTGTGCTCAGGCCTGATGCGCCGGCCCGCCGGCGACCGGGCACGCGCCCGTGAAGTCCACCGGCCAGTGCTTGATGCCGTTGAGCCAACCCGACTTCAGTCGCTCGGGATCCCCGACCGGCTTGAGGTCCGGCATGTGGTCGGCCACCGCGTTGAAGATCAGGTTGATCGTCAGACGGGCCAGGTTGGCACCGATGCAATAGTGCGCCCCGGTGCCGCTGAAGCCGACATGCGGGTTGGGATCGCGAAGGATGTTGAAGGTGAACGGATCGTCGAACACGTTCTCGTCGAAGTTCGCCGAGCGGTACGACATCACCACACGCTCGCCGGCCTTGATCTTGACGCCGGCGATCTCGGTGTCCTCGCTGGCAGTGCGCTGGAAGGCAGAAACCGGCGTGGCCCAACGGATGATCTCGTCGACCGCGGTCTTCGGCCGTTCCTTCTTGAACAGCTCCCACTGATCGGGGTTCTGCGAGAACGCGATCATGCCGTGCGTGATCGAGTTGCGGCTGGTCTCGTTGCCCGCGACGGCCAGCATGATGACGAAGAAGCCGAACTCGTCGTCGCTGAGCTTCTCGCCGTCGATGTCGGCCTGGATCAGCTTGGTGACGATGTCGTCGGTCGGGTTCTTGCCCCGCTCCTCGGCCATCTTCATGGCGTAGGTGATGACCTCGAACGAGGACATGGCCGGATCGACGTCGGCGTACTCGGGGTCGTCGCCCGCGGTCATCTCGTTGGACCAGCGGAACAGCTTGTCGCGGTCATCCTGAGGCACACCGAGCAGTTCGGCGATGGCCTGCAGCGGCAGCTCGCAAGAGACCTGCTCGACGAAGTCGCCGGAGTTGGAGGCAGCGGCGTTCTTGGCGATCTGCTGCGCGCGGTTGTTCAGCTCGTCCTCGAGCCGCGAGAGCGCACGCGGGGTGAAGCCACGGGAGATGATCTTGCGCAGCCGGGTGTGGTGCGGGGCGTCCATGTTGAGCAGGACCGCGCGCTGGAGATCGACGGCCTCACGGGTCATCTCCTGGGGCCAGACGGGGATCGCGCCGTTCATCGCGCTGGAGAACACCTCACTGCGCAGCGAGACGTCCTTGACGTCCTCGTGCCGGGTGACGAGCCAGTAGCCCTTGTCGCCGAAGCCTCCGGTGCCACCGGGGACGTCGACCCAGCGAACCGGCTCGGCCTTACGGAGCTCGGCGAGCTCTTCGACCGGCAGGCCCTTGAGGTTCAGCTCGGAATCGAGGAAGTCGAAATCCTTGGGGATGTTGGGGCAGCCCATGTGTCTAACTCCTAGTGTCTGTAGCAAGCCGTGCGCGTAGCCAGCAATGCTTGAAACAACGTGGTCTAGTACCAATTGAGACCATTGAAACACGGCTTGACCGCAGATCAAAGGCAGTGATACATCCGCGCTTGTCAGAGTAATGAAACGTGTTCTAGCCTGACTTCATGGGTAACCCTGTCATCGTCGAAGCCACCCGTAGCCCCATCGGCAAGCGCAACGGCTGGTTGTCCGGCCTGCACGCCACCGAGCTTCTCGGAGCCGTCCAGAAGGCCCTCATCGAGAAGGCCGGAATCGACCCCGGCAGCGTCGAGCAGGTCATCGGGGGCTGCGTCACCCAGTACGGCGAACAGGCCAACAATGTCACCCGGCAGTCCTGGCTGATCGCCGGCCTGCCCGAGCATGTCGGCGCCACCAGCATCGACTGCCAGTGCGGCAGCGCCCAGCAGGCCAACCATCTGATCGCAGGCCTGATCGCCACCGGCGCCATCGACATCGGCATTGCCTGCGGTATCGAGGCGATGAGCCGGGTCGGCCTCGGCGCCAATGGCGGCGGCGCCCGCGCCGCATCGTGGGACATCGATCTGCCCAACCAGTTCGAGGCCGCCGAGCGGATCGCCAAGCGCCGCGGCATCACCCGCGCCGATGTCGACGCGCTGGGGTTCGCCTCGCAGGCCAGGGCCAAGCAGGCCTGGGCCGAAGGTCGGTTCGACCGGGAGATCTCGCCTATCGAGGCACCGGTCATCGACGAGAACAAGCAGCCGACCGCCGAATGGAACACGGTCAGCCGTGACCAGGGCCTGCGCGACACCACCGCCGAGGGCCTGGCCTCGCTGAAGCCGGTGATGGACGGCGGTATTCACACCGCGGGAACGTCCTCGCAGATCTCCGACGGTGCCGCCGCGGTGCTGTGGATGGACGAAGACAAGGCGAAGGCCCTGGGCCTCAAGCCGCGCGCCCGCATCATCAGCCAGGCCAACGTCGGCGCCGAGACCTACTACCACCTCGACGGCCCGGTGCAGTCCACCGCCAAGGTCCTGGAGAAGGCCGGCATGAAGCTGGGCGACATCGACCTCGTCGAGATCAACGAAGCGTTCGCCTCGGTGGTGTTGTCCTGGGCCCAGGTGCACGGCGCCGACATGGACAAGGTCAACGTCAACGGCGGCGCCATCGCCCTCGGCCACCCGGTCGGCTCGACGGGTGCCCGCCTGATCACCACGGCCCTGCACGAGCTGGAGCGCACCGACAAGAGCACCGCGCTGATCACCATGTGCGCCGGCGGCGCGCTGTCGACCGGCACGATCATCGAGCGGATCTAGTGACTTTCAGCGAGACGGAGCGCATCGCGGCCGCACAGGCCTACATCGATGCGCTGGTCAGCCATCAGGCGGATGCGGTCCCGTTCGCACCGGACTGCATCCGCATCGAGATGGGGCTCAAGACCGGCCGCTCCGGAGATCATCTGCGCCGCAGCCTGAACAACGGCCCGCAGTTCAAGTTGATCGAGAAGACGACGACGCCGGAGTTCAGTGTCGACGGAGATCACGTCCGCGCGCGTTTCGACGTCCTCACCAAGCCGCGCCTGTTCGGGCGGCGGGTGTGCTCGCACGTGGACGAGACCTTCCTGATCCCGGCGTCGGACGGCAAGATTCACCACATCCGCGCCTCCCTCACCCCGTTCATCAGCCGCTAAGGTCCACCGCATGGCCAACACCCCCCGCCCGCTCAGCCCCAAACAGGTCGAACGGCTCAACGCGAAATCGACCGGCACCGCCATCAAGTGGATGTCGCGTGCCCAGACCTGGATCTTCAAGAAGTCCGGCGGGCGCATCGGCGACAAGTTCCTGCGCGGCGCCGAGGTGGGCATCCTGACCACCATCGGACGCAAGTCGGGCGAGGAGCGGGACAGCCCGTTGCTGTTCCTCCAGGAGGGCAAACGCATCGTGCTGGTCGCCTCGCAGGGCGGCCGGGCCACCAACCCGATGTGGTACCTGAACCTGGTGGCCAATCCCCGGGTGAAGTTCCAGACCAAGCACGAGACCCTGGAGCTCACCGCGCGCGACGCCACCGACGCCGAGCGCGACGAGTACTGGCCCAAGCTGGACGCCATGTACGCAGACTTCGTGAACTACCGGTCCTACACCGACCGCAAGATCCCGATCGTGATCTGCGACCCGGCATAACAGACGTTCACCCAAAGCGCCCCTGACCTCGAGGTCGGGGGCGCTTTGCGTTGCCAGGTGTCCTGGAGCTGGCCAATTACGCAACTCTCGGTAGCAGAATTGACGAGTTAACAGAATTTTGATTATGTTCTGTGAGCGCGCCCACAGTGAACGACAGGTGAGCGGCAGGCCACATTTTCGTGAACCCGATGGAGACCCTATGCAACGACCCACTCGACGCCGGGCTGCCGGTGCCGCGGCGACCACCCTGACCGCGTGTTCGCTGTTCGCCGCCGCGACACTGCCCGCCTCCGCGCTGACCGTGACGTTCATCCGGCATGCCGAGTCACAGGCCAACGCCTCGGGGTACATCGACACCAGCACGCCCGGACCCCACCTGACGAATGACGAGGTGGACCAGACTGGCGGACTGACCGGCGAACAGCAGGCGCAGAACTTCGCTGACGCGCTGTGTGCCACCTCCTGCACCGGAACGGCTGCGCCGTTCGACGCTCTCTACGCCTCGACCATGATCCGCACCCAAGAGACCGCGAAGCCGTTGTCCGACAAGACCGGGCTGCCGGTCACGATCCTGGGCTCCTACGATCCGAACAACCCGCAGCGGAACTCCGGCGTGCAGGAAATCAGTGCCGGCATATTCGAGGGCCTTTCCGAAAAAGAGGGCATCGGCCGCATCGGCTACATCCTCGCCCCATTGGCGTGGACGATGGGCTTGCAGTTCGTCCCGATCCCCGGTGGCGAGACCGGTCTCGAGTTCAACGAGCGCGTCACGAATGCGCTGGCCGATGTTGAATCCGGCACCACCGACACCAACGGTGACGGCGAGATCGACGCCGCAGTGTTCTCCCACGGTGCCACCATCATGATGTGGACGTTGATGAACGTCGACAATCCGAGCTTGACGCTCCTGGCGAACACGCTCGACAACACCGACACCGTGGTGGTCAAGAAGAACGATGACGGCAGTTGGCATCTGGTGAGCTGGAACGGCCAGGAGGTCGGCGACGCCGACTACGCGACCAAGATGTTCGTCAACGTGCGCGATCTGATCGTGGCCCCGCAGACGGCGGTCTACAACATGCGCATTCCGGTTCTCTCGCTGGATCCGGAAGCCATCGTGACCACCGGGACACAGGGCGTTCAGGACGTCGCCGAGGCCGGGGTCAAGTTCGTCAAGGATTCCGTGACCGACACCGTCAACGCGATCACCGGCATCCCGGGCTCGTTGGGCCAGCCGACAACCCAGGTGTCGAAGGTCAGCACCCTCAACGCCGCTGCCGACAGCGGCGCCCCGGCAGCGGGCGATCTCGCCGAGAAGGCGAAGGCCGCCGTCGAAAACGTCACCGAGGACGCCACGGCGGCAGTCGAAAAGGTCACCGAGCCGGTTCAGTCCAAGATCGCCGCCGCCCGTACCGCCAACGGCGCCACCAAGCTGACCAATGGCAACAAGGCGGAACCGGGCAAGGCCGTCTCGGCGGTTCGCGACCGGGTCAACCAGGCTGCGGACGACGTGCGCAGCGGGGTCGAGTCCTCGGTCAAGCAGGCACGTGAAACCGTCAAGAAGCTCGCGGGTGCCGACAAGGCCGGCAAGGCAGCCAAGGACAACAGCGCAGGCAAGCCGAAAGCGGCATCGAAGGATGCTGCGTGAAATAGGCGCCATTGCAAGGTAATACCAACCGGGTCGGTCCCCCTCCTCACGCGAGGAGGGGGATTGACCCGTCTCTGACCGGGCGTAGAGCAGCGCCCAGTTTTTGTCAAATACCTTCCCGCTCAACGGGATAACTGCTCGACCTCACAGCAGATCGCCAGACAATGTTTCTGGCCGGCCAACGCAGTGTCACCGGCAGGTCACGTGAAATCCGTACAGCCCCAATGGAGGAAACACATGAACCGCCGCAGAGGTGACGCGCCGGCGTCACGGTATCGAAGTCTACTAGGGGGTGTCGCCCTGGCCTTCCTCGCCTTCTTCCTGGCGATGCCAGTGGCCCATGCCGCCGAGGTCATGCGCGTGACATTCGTGCGTCACGCGGAGTCACAGGCCAATGCGAACCACATCATCGATACCACCATTCCCGGTCCCGGCCTTACCCAGACGGGACAGCAGCAGGCACAAGCGTTGGTGGACAAGCTCGGTGACAACAACTACGACGCCATCTACGCGTCGACCATGCTGCGCACCCAGCAGACCGCAACCCCGATGTCGCAGCACCTGGGTCTGCCGATCCAGGTGATCGACGGTATCTCGGAGATCCCCGCAGGCTCACTGGAAGGCAAATCGCAGGACCAGTACGGAACCGCGTACATCCTCGCGCCGCTGAAATGGGCCGGACTCCTGCCCGGCGCGCCCGCCGATCCCACCGCAACCCAGCCGGGCACCGACTTCGACGGCAACGACTTCAACGCCGGTGTGAACAATGCCCTGAAGACCATGTACGACAAGGGCGATCGGAACGCGATCGTGTTCTCGCACGGTGGCACGATCATGTTCTGGACGATCATGAACGCCAAGAATCTCAGCATGGCCCAGAAGGGCATGCTGCTGAGCCAGTACACGTTGGGCAACACCGACTACGTGGTCGTCGAAGGCAATCCGGAAGACGGCTGGACCCTGGTGGACTGGAACGGCCAGAAGTTCACCCCCGAACCGTCGTTCGAGCACGAGGTGGGTCTTCAGTTCCGGACCCTCAGCCGTCAGCTGCAGCAGGCCGCAGACAGTGTCGTGCAATCGTTCGCCTCGGGTAATCCCGCAACCATCGCCACCGCGATCAATCGGGGAATCGCCGCCGCGGGATTCTCGGTGCTCAAGTTCAACCGTGCGGTCAACGCCGAGATCATCAAGCGGACCACCGCCGCGATCCAGAGCAACACCCAAGAAGTGCAGCAGAAGGTGTCCACCGAGGTGGAGAACGTGAAGGCCGCGGTGAACACCGGCGTCGTCAGCCGGGAGCTCTCATCGGCCTCGGACACACCGGACGCGGCGAGTGAAAATGTCACGGCGGCAACCAAAGTCGACGAAGGCTCGTCGACCGGCACCGTGGTGAAGTCGAAGGTCAAGGACGCTCTCGGCAGCATCGGGAAGCCCCGCGGCGCGACCGATCTGTCCGATGGCAACAAGGCCCTGCCGGGCGTCACGAAGTCGCTCAGCCGTACCGGCGAGCAGGTCAAGAACGCCGTCAAGGACGCTCAGGACCAGGTGTCGTCGTCGATCAAGAAGCTCGGCGATGCGGTCAAGAAGGCCACCGGCCAAGCCGACAAGACGGCCGACAGCGACGCAGCGGGCGCCAAGGACGCCAAGGACGCCAAGGACGCCGCCTGACCCGCAGGGGTATTCGAGTCTGCGGCTAGGACAACGAGACTGCGCTCAGATCGAGAATCCGGCGGATTTCACGATCTGAGCGCAGTCTCGACGAAACAAGAGAACTCAGGCGCCGTAGACCGGGACCGCGGGGCGAGCCTTGGCCAGCAAGTCGTTGACGACCGGGCCCAGCTCGGCGGGATCCCACTTCGCGCCCTTGTCGATCTGCGGGCCGTGTGCCCAACCCTCGGCGATGCGGATCTTGCCGCCCTCGATCTCGAACATCTTGCCGGTCACGTCCTTTGACTCGACGCTGCCCAGCCACACCACCAGCGGGGAGATGTTCTCCGCGGCCATGGCATCGAATGCCTCGTCCTGGGTGGCCATCATGTCCGCGAAAACGGTCTCGGTCATCCGGGTGCGGGCCGAGGGGGCGATGCCGTTGACGGTGACGCCGTAGCGACCCATCTCGGCGGCGGCCACCAGGGTCAGCGCGGCGATGCCCGCCTTGGAGGCACTGTAGGTGGCCTGGCCGACGCTGCCCTGCAGGCCGGCGCCGGAGCTGGTGTTGATGATGCGCGCGTCGACGGTTTCGCCGGCCTTGGACTTGGCCCGCCAGTAGGCGGCGGCGTGCTTCATGGTGGCGAAGTGCCCCTTGAGGTGCACTGCGGTGACGGCGTCGAACTCCTCCTCGGTGGCGTTGGCGAACATCCGGTCGCGCACGATGCCGGCATTGTTGACCAGCACGTCGAGGGAGCCGAAAGCGTCGACGGCGTTCTGGATCAAGGCCTCGGCCTGCGCCCAGTCGGCGACGTTGGAACCATTGGCAACGGCTTCGCCTCCGGCGGCGACGATCTCGTCGACCACGTTCTGCGCAGCGCTGCCACCACCGGCCGGCGAACCGTCCAGGCCCACCCCGATGTCGTTGACCACGACGCGGGCACCTTCGGCGGCGAACGCGAGCGCGTGCTCACGCCCGATACCGCCACCGGCACCCGTCACGATGACCACGCGGCCGTCGAGCAATCCCATTGTGATTTCTCCTTTTTCGAGTTACTTGATGTCGGCGGTCGTGGTGGACAGGTAGTGCGGCGGCTCGCCGCCACCGTGCACCTCCAACGACGCACCGCTGATGTACGAGGCCGCGTCCGAGGTAAGAAACGCTGTGGCCCAGCCGATGTCGGACGGCTTGGCGAGCCGGCCCAGCGGCACATTCCGGGAGATGGCTGCGATCGACTCGGCGTCGCCGTAGAAAAGTTCGGACTGCTCGGTCTCGACCATGCCGACCACCACCGAGTTCACCCGCACTTTGGGCGCCCACTCGACGGCGAGCGTCGAGGTGAGGTTGTCGATGCCGGCTTTGGCCGCTCCATACGCGGCCGTCCCCGGGGTGGGGCGGTGGCCGCTGACGCTGGAGATGTTGACGATGGTGCCGCCCGAGTCCTGCTTCTGCATCACGGCGTTGGCATGGGTGGAAACCGAGAGCGCACCGATCAGGTTGAGCTCGATGATCTTGGTGCTGAACTTCGCCGACGCATCGGCGGCCAGCACGTAGGGCGAGCCACCGGCGTTGTTGACGACGACGTCCAAACGACCGTGCTTCTCGACGATGCTTTCGATGAGCGACTTCACCGAGTCGTCATCCCGGATGTCGCAGCTGTGGAATTCGTACGGCAGCCCCTCGACCGGGCGGCGTGCGCAGGTCACCACAGTGGCGCCCTGACCGGCGAAAACCGCGCTGATTCCAGCGCCAACCCCTCGCACTCCGCCGGTCACCAGGACCACCTTGCCGGTCAAACCCAAATTGATGGCACCAGCTTCTGGCGTATCGGTCACTGTGCTAGCGTACCAAGCAAGTGCTTGCTTAGGTAGCGACCCCTCCAGGAAGTGGATTGATGACGATCACCACCAAGACAGTCGAGCCGGGCATCGTCTCGGTCACCGTCAACTACCCGCCCGTCAACGCCATCCCGTCGGCCGGCTGGTTCGAACTCGGCGATGCGATCACCGCAGCCGGCCGCGACCGCAGCACCCACGTGGTGATCCTGCGGGCAGAGGGCCGTGGCTTCAACGCCGGCGTGGACATCAAGGAAATGCAGAACACCGAGGGCTTCACCGCACTCATCGACGCCAACCGGGGCTGCTACCACGCGTTCAAGTCCGTCTACGAGTGCGAGGTCCCCGTCGTCGCAGCGGTCAACGGATTCTGCGTGGGCGGCGGAATCGGCCTGGTCGGCAACGCCGACGTGATCGTCGCCTCCGATGACGCCAAGTTCGGCCTGCCCGAGGTCGAGCGCGGCGCGCTCGGGGCCGCCACCCACCTGTCGCGGCTGGTCCCCCAGCACCTGATGCGCCGGCTGTTCTTCACCGCCGCCACCGTTCCCGCCGAGACGCTGCACCACTTCGGGTCGGTGCACGAGGTCGTTCCGCGCGAGGAACTCGACGAGGCCGCACTGCGCGTCGCCCGCGACATCGCCAGCAAGGACACCCGGGTCATCCGGGCGGCCAAGGAGGCGCTGAACTTCATCGACGTGCAGCCCGTCAACGCGCGGTACCGCATGGAGCAGGGCTTCACCTTCGAACTCAACCTGTCCGGTGTGTCCGACGAGCACCGTGACGCCTTCGCCGGAACCGAGAAGGGATCCAAATGAGCGACAAGCGAACAACTCTCGACGAGGCCGTCGCCTCGATCGAAAGCGGGATGACCATCGGCATCGGCGGCTGGGGCTCACGGCGCAAGCCGATGGCCTTCGTCCGCGCCCTGCTGCGCACCGACGTCAAGGACTTGACCGTGGTCACCTACGGCGGCCCCGACCTGGGCCTGCTGTGCTCGGCCGGCAAGGTCAAGCGCGTCTACTACGGCTTCGTCTCGCTGGACTCGCCGCCCTTCTACGACCCGTGGTTCGCCAAGGCCCGCACCACCGGTGCGATCGAGGCCCGCGAGATGGACGAGGGCATGCTGCGCTGCGGCCTGCAGGCCGCAGCCCAGCGGCTGCCGTTCCTGCCGATCCGCGCCGGCCTCGGCAGCGACGTCCGCACCTTCTGGGGCGACGAGCTCAAGACCGTGAAGTCGCCGTACGAGACCGACGGCGCCTACGAGGAACTGATCGCGATGCCCGCGCTGAACCTGGATGCGGCATTCGTGCACATGAATCTCGGTGACGCCCAGGGCAATGCGGCCTATACCGGTATCGACCCCTACTTCGATGACCTGTTCCTCATGTCGGCCCAGCGCCGCTTCCTGTCGGTCGAGCGCGTGGTGTCCACCGAGGAACTGGTCAAGGCCGTTCCGACGCAGGCCCTGCTGATCAACCGGATGATGGTCGATTCCGTGGTCGAGGCCCCCAACGGCGCCCACTTCACCACCAACGAGCCCGATTACCGGCGCGACGAGAAGTTCCAGCGCCACTACGCCGAGGCCGCCGGCTCCGACGAGACCTGGGCCGAGTTCGTCAAGACGTATCTGTCCGGAAGCGAGGCCGACTACCAGGCGGCCGTGCGGAAGTTCAAGGAAGATCTGGAGGCCAGCAAGTGATTGCCGTGACCCGTGCCGAGGTGTGCGCCGTCGCCTGCGCCGAGCTGTTTCGCGATGCCGGCGAGATCATGGCCAGCCCCATGACCACCGTCGTCCAGATCGGTGCCCGGCTGGCCCGGCTGACCTTCTCCCCCGACATCGTGCTGACCGACGGCGAGGCCAGGATCCTGGCCGACACCCCGGCGATCGGTGCCCCCTTCACCGTCGAGGGCTGGATGCCGTTCAACCGGGTCTTCGAGACCCTGGCCTGGGGCAAGCGCCATGTGGTGATGGGTGCCAACCAGATCGACCGCTACGGCAACCAGAACCTGTCGGCGTTCGGTCCGATCCAGCACCCGACCCGCCAGATGTTCGGCGTCCGCGGCGCGCCCGGCAACAGCATCAACCACGCCACGAGCTACTTCGTGGGCAACCACACCAAGCGCGTGTTCTGCGATTCGGTGGACATCGTCTCCGGAATCGGTTGGGACAAGATCGATCCGGAGAACCCGGCCTACCGCTTCGCCAACGTCTACCGCGTGGTGTCCAACCTGGGTGTGTTCGACTTCGACGGCCCCGACCACCAGATGCGTGCGGTGTCGCTGCACCCCGGTGTCGAGGCTCAGCAGGTGGCCGACAACACCTCGTTCGAGGTGCACGGCCTGCAGGAAGCCGAGACCACCCGGCTGGCCACCGACGAAGAGCTCAAGCTGCTGCGTGAGGTCATCGATCCGAAGTCGTTGCGCGACAAAGAGGTCAAGGTCTAACGAATGGGCAAGCTCAAGACTCCGCTGACCGAGCTGGTCGGCATCGAGCATCCCGTCGTGCAGACGGGAATGGGCTGGGTGGCCGGTGCACGACTGGTCGCCGCAACCTCCAATGCCGGCGGGCTCGGCATCCTGGCGTCGGCGACCATGACGCTCGAGGAACTGCAGACCGCCGTCACCAAGGTCAAGGCCGCCACCGACAAACCCTTCGGCATCAACATGCGTGCCGATGCGGGCGATGCCGGTGCGCGCGTCGACCTCCTGATCCGCGAAGGAGTCAAAGTCGCCTCCTTCGCCCTGGCTCCCAAGCCCGAGCTGATCGCGAAGCTGAAAGACGCAGGCGTCGTGGTGATCCCCTCGGTCGGGGCGGCCAAGCACGCCAAGAAGGTGGCCGGCTGGGGTGCCGACGCCGTGATCGTGCAGGGCGGTGAGGGCGGTGGGCACACCGGTCCCGTCGCCACCACGCTCCTGCTGCCCTCGGTGCTGGATGCCGTCAAGGACACCGGCATGCCGGTGATCGCCGCGGGCGGTTTCTTCGACGGCCGCGGCCTGGCCGCCGCACTGTCCTACGGCGCAGCCGGGGTTGCCATGGGAACCCGGTTCCTGCTGACCTCGGATTCCACCGTGCCGGACGCGGTCAAGGAGCGGTACCTGCAGTCCGCGCTGGACGGCACCGTGGTGTCCACCCGCGTCGACGGTATGCCGCACCGGGTGCTGCGCACGGGGCTGGTCGAGAAGCTGGAGAGCGGTTCGCGGGCACGCGGTTTCGCCGCCGCGGTCGGCAACGCCCAGAAGTTCAAGAAGCTCTCGGGTATGACCTGGTTGTCCATGGTCAAGGACGGCCTCGCGATGCGGCACGGCAAAGAGCTCACCTGGTCGCAGGTCGTGATGGCGGCCAACACCCCGATGCTGCTCAAGGCCGGTCTGGTGGAGGGCAACACCGACGCCGGTGTGCTGGCCTCGGGACAGGTGGCGGGCATCATCAACGACCTGCCGACGTGCGCCGAGCTGGTGGAGAAGATCGTCGACGACGCCGTCGCGCACCTGCGGTCGGCGTCGGCACTGATCACCGAATAGACGACCGGTCGCCGGCCCACTGGGACGCCGGCGCGGCACAGTGGATGTATGGACATCCGTCGTGTCGGGCACCCAGTGGTCAGGCGGGCCGCCGAGGAACTGCACAACTTCAACAGCAGGCACCCGTGGAGTCACAACGACCATTTCCACGGCTGGATCCTGGCGAACCTCCCTGCACACCGGGACGCCGCGATCGATATCGGATGCGGTCAGGGCGCCTTGGTGGCCCAACTGGCCGCCCAGTTCACCCAGGTACGCGGCACGGACCTCGATGCCGGCATGCGGGCCGAAGCAGCCCGGCGCTGCGCCGCCCTGAGCAACGTCACCATCGACGACAGCCAACTGGCCCACCTCGACGGACCCGTCGACCTGATCACCATGGTGGCGGTGCTGCACCACCTCGACATCGGGCGGGCGCTGATCGACATCAAGCGGCTGCTGAGCCCGGGCGGGCGGTTTCTGGCCGTCGGGCTTGCCGCCCCCGCCTCAATCCGTGATACCGCATGGGATCTGGCGTCCGCGGTGACCAACCCGCTCATCGGTCTGATCAAGCATCCGCGACCGGCCCCCGGAGGTCCGGTGCCGCCGCCCTTCCCGGTTCGCGATCCACAGCTCAGCTTCGATCAACTGAACACGATGGTGCGGGACGTCATGCCGGGCGCACAGATGCGGCGCAGATTGGCGTTCCGGCACACCATCTCCTGGACGAAACCCGGGCGGCCGGTTTGAACGGGGCCGTCGAGATGTTTGCCATCCAAACAACCGCGTCCGGCCGCCGATTCTGTTCGTACCGCTGCTCGTCCCAGAAGTACGCGGCAACGTAGGCGGCAGACCATCGCCGGGCCACGGCTCGGGCCACGATCGGACGCATTGTTACCGCGGTGAAAAATCATCCGGCTCCGCCGGAGTGCCGGTCGCGGGATCCCGGCCCGCCCTCAAGGCGGCAGTCGGCCGAAATTACCGCAATATCCGCAGGTGAAGGCCGCAATCACGGCACGCCTACCGAATCGTCATATGACTGCCGCGTTCCCGTGAAATGACTTGTGCGTTAACGCAATTTCACAGGGCCCGGCACCCCCTCGTGCGTTCTTTTGACGCCCCCCGCGACCCCCCTACGCTCGTTGGACAACAGGTTGGAGGGACGAATCGTGGTCGATTCACTTGCAGGCGGCGCAACACCCGCCGATGCTTTGCTGCGGCTGGGCAAGTACTTCCACCGCGGTGAGATCTCCGAGGATCAGCGCACCCTGCACAAGATCGGTGGCCGCTCAGCTGACGACTTCTACCGGGACCGCTGGGCCCACGACAAAGTGGTGCGATCGACCCACGGGGTCAACTGCACCGGATCCTGCTCATGGAAGATCTACGTCAAGGACGGCGTGATCACCTGGGAGTCCCAGCAGACCGACTATCCGTCCGTCGGTGCCGACAAACCCGAGTACGAACCGCGCGGATGCCCGCGCGGTGCGTCGTTCTCGTGGTACACGTATTCGCCTGCGCGCGTTCGCTATCCGTATGTCCGCGGCGTGCTGCTGGAGTACTACCGCGAGGCCAAGGAGCGGCTGAAGGACCCCGTGCTGGCCTGGGCCGACATCGTCGAGGATCCGGAGAAGTCCCAGCGGTACAAGACCGCCCGCGGCAAGGGCGGGTTCGTCCGCGCTGAATGGTGGGAGGCGGCCGAGATCGCCGCCGCCGCCCACGTGCACACCGTCAAGAAGTACGGGCCGGACCGCGTGGCCGGCTTTTCGCCGATCCCGGCGATGTCGATGGTCAGCCATGCTGTCGGCGCCCGGTTCATCTCGCTGCTCGGCGGGTCGATGCTGTCGTTCTACGACTGGTACGCCGACCTGCCGGTGGCCTCGCCGCAGGTGTTCGGGGACCAGACCGATGTGCCCGAATCCGCCGACTGGTTCGACGCGGGCTACCTGATCATGTGGGGCTCCAACGTCCCCGTCACCCGAACTCCTGACGCGCACTACATGACCGAGGCCCGGTACCGCGGCCAGAAGGTGGTCGTGGTGTCGCCGGACTACGCCGACAACACCAAGTTCGCCGACGAATGGCTGCCCGCCCGGCCCGGCACCGACGCCGCCCTGGCCATGGCGATGGGCCACGTCATCCTCAAGGAGTTCTTCGTCGAGAGGCAGACGCCCTACTTCACCGAGTACGTCAAGAAGTACACCGACCTACCGTTCCTGGTCACCCTCA
This sequence comes from Mycobacterium sp. 48b, assembly GCF_048282725.1. Classification (NCBI taxonomy): domain Bacteria; kingdom Bacillati; phylum Actinomycetota; class Actinomycetes; order Mycobacteriales; family Mycobacteriaceae; genus Mycobacterium; species Mycobacterium sp. 48b. The sequence continues at coordinate 1,312,253 of NZ_JBLVUL010000001.1, read as the reverse complement.
CCGAGCGCGACGGACGGGTGCTGCCCGGAAAGTTCCTCACCGCGGCCGATCTTGGCGGCGAGTACGCCGAAACCGAAGCCGCCGAGTCCAAAACAGTTCTCTTGGACCAGGCCGGCAGGCCCGTGGTGCCGAACGGTTCGCTCGGGCACCGGTTCACCGCCTCCGGTGAGGGTCATTGGAACCTGGACCTCGAGGGTGTGCACCCCATGCTGACCCTGCTGGGCAACCACGACGACACCGCCACCGTGGCCCTGCCGAGGTTCGACAGCGACAAGCCCGGCGTCCTGGAGCGCGGCGTGCCGACCAGAATCATTGCCGGGCACCGCGTCACGACGGTGTTCGACCTGATGCTGGCGCAGTACGGGGTGGCCCGCGACGGTCTCGACGGGCAGTGGCCGTCGGGATACGACGATGCCTCCGAGCCCTACACCCCCGCATGGCAGGAAGAGATCACCGGCGTGCCCGCGGTGGCAGCCGAGCGGATCGCGCGGGAGTTCGCCGACAACGCCGAGCGTTCCAAGGGCCGGTCGATGATCCTGATGGGCGCGGGCACCAACCACTGGTTCCATTCCGATCAGATCTACCGGTCCTTTCTCACCCTGGTCATGCTCACCGGCTGCCAGGGCGTCAACGGCGGCGGCTGGGCGCACTACGTCGGCCAGGAGAAGTGCCGGCCCGTCACCGGTTGGGCCACCCTGGCTTTCGGCCTGGACTGGCAGCGGCCGCCACGGCAGATGCAGGGCACGGTGTTCTGGTATCTGGCGACCGACCAGTGGCGCTATGACCCCTTCACCTCGGAGGTGATGGCCTCGCCGCTGGCCGAGGGCAAGTTCGAGGGCCGCACCGCCGCCGACAACATCGCCCTGGCCAGCCGGCTCGGCTGGATGCCGAGCTACCCCACGTTCAACCGCAACCCGCTCGATCTGGCGGACGAGGCGGCCCGAATGGGCAAAGATGCCGCGGAATACGTTGTGGACGGGCTGAAGTCGGGCCATCTGCAGTTCGCCTGCGAAGATCCCGACGCCCCGGAGAACTTTCCGCGGTGCCTGACGGTGTGGCGGTCGAATCTGCTCGGCTCGTCGGCCAAGGGCAACGAGTACTTCCTCAAGCACCTGCTGGGCACCGACTCCGCCGTCGCCGCGCGGGACGAGGACGGTATCCGCCCGCAGGAGGTGCGCTGGCGCGACGAGGCGCCGGTCGGCAAGCTGGATCTGCTGCTGTCCCTGGATTTCCGCAATACCAGCACGACGCTGTTCTCCGACATCGTGCTGCCCGCGGCCACTTGGTACGAGAAGCACGACCTGTCCAGCACCGACATGCACCCGTTCGTCCACGCGTTCTCGCCGGCCATCTCACCGCCGTGGGAGACCAAGACCGATTTCGACGCCTTCCACCGCATCGCCCGCGGCTTCTCCTGGCTGGCCGAGAAGCACCTCGGCAAGCGCAAGGACATCGTGGCCATGCCACTGCAGCACGACAGTGCCGACGCCACAGCGCAACCCGGCGGTCGGGTCCTGGACTGGAAAGCCGGTGAATGCGAACCGATTCCCGGCAAGACCATGCCCCGGCTGATCATGGTGGACCGCGACTATCCCGCGGTCGCCGAGAAGATGGCCGCACTCGGGCCGATGGTGGAAACCGTCGGACTGACCACCAAGGGGGTGACCACACATCCCGACGCCGAGGTCGAGTACCTGCGTGGCGTCAACGGCACGGTGGTCAGTGGTGCCGCGATCGGCCGCCCGTCATTGGCCAAGGACACCCACGCCGCCGAGGCCATCCTCGCTTTGTCGGGCACCACGAACGGCCGCCTGGCCGTCGAGGGCTTCGAGGCCCTGGAGCGTCGCACCGGAACCGAACTGGTCGACCTGGCCAAGGAGAGCGAAGGCAAGCGGATCACGTTCGCCGACACCCAGGCCCGGCCGGTACCCGTCAACACCTCACCGGAATGGTCCGGTTCGGAGACCGGCGGGCGCCGGTACTCCCCCTTCACGATCAACACCGAGCGGCTCAAGCCGTGGCACACGTTGACCGGCCGCCAGCACTTCTACCTGGACCACGACTGGATGAGTGAGCTCGGCGAGCAACTGCCGACGTTCCGGCCGCCGCTGGACATGACGGCGCTCTTCAACGAACCCAAGGTGGGCGATACGAGCGGCGGCATCACGGTGCGCTACCTAACCCCGCACTCGAAGTGGTCGATTCACTCTGCGTACCAGGACAACCTGTACATGCTCACGCTGTCCCGGGGCGGTCAGTGCATCTGGATGTCGGACGTGGACGCCGCCAAGATCGGGGTCAAGGACAACGACTGGATCGAGTGCACCAACCGCAACGGCGTGGTCAACGCCCGGGCCATCGTCAGCCACCGGATGCCCGAGGGTCTGGTGTTCATGTACCACGCCCAGGACAAGGCCGTCGACGTACCGCGCACCGAGAAGAACGGCAAACGCGGCGGCATCCACAACGCGCTGACCCGGATCATGATCAAACCCACCCACCTCATCGGTGGATATGCGCAGCAGTCGTTCGCCCTGAATTACCACGGGCCCACCGGAAACCAACGCGATGAGGTCACCACGATCCGTCGCCGCTCGCAGGATGTGGAGTACTGACATGAGAGTCATGGCGCAACTCGCGATGGTGATGAACCTCGACAAGTGCATCGGCTGCCACACCTGCAGTGTCACGTGCAAGCAGGCGTGGACCAACCGCAGCGGTGTCGAGTACGTGTGGTTCAACAATGTGGAAACCCGTCCCGGACAGGGCTATCCGCGGCAGTACCAGGATCAGGAGCGCTGGAAGGGCGGCTGGACGCTGAACAAGCGTGGCAAGCTCACCCTCAAGTCCGGCTCCCGCTTCAAGCGGTTGCTGAACATCTTCGCCAATCCCGACCTGCCCACGGTCTCCGATTACTACGACCCGTGGACCTACGACTACGAGAACCTGCTGTCGGCGCCGGCGATGGACACCACGCCGGTGGCACGGCCCAAATCGCTGATCACCGGGCGCGACACCAAGGTCACCTGGGGAGCCAACTGGGACGACGACCTGGGCGGCGGACCCGAGCAGGTGAGCCGGGATCCATTGCTGGCCAAGGTGAACAAGGATGCCGAGGTCGCGGAGCTCTCGGCCAAGGTCAAGCTCGAGTTCGAGCAGACGTTCATGTTCTACCTGCCGCGGATCTGCGAGCACTGCCTCAACCCCGCGTGCGCCGCAGCGTGCCCCTCGGGCGCGATCTACAAGCGCTCCGAAGACGGCATCGTGCTCGTGGACCAGGACAAGTGCCGCGGCTGGCGACAGTGCGTCACCGGCTGCCCCTACAAGAAGATCTACTTCAACCACAAGACCGGCAAGGCCGAGAAGTGCACGTTCTGCTATCCGCGGGTCGAGGTCGGTATCCCGACGGTGTGTTCGGAGACGTGTGTGGGGCGGCTGCGCTACATCGGCGTGATGCTCTACGACGCGGATGCGGTGCTGGAAGCCGCTTCGGTCACCGACGACAAGGACCTCTACCCGTCACAGCTCGGGGTGTTCCTCAACCCGCACGATCCCCGGGTCGTCGCCGAAGCCGAACGGGCCGGCATCTCGCCCGAATGGATTGAGGCGGCCCAGAACTCACCGGTGTACCGGCTGATCGTCGACTACCAGGTGGCCCTGCCACTGCATCCGGAATACCGGACCATGCCGATGGTCTGGTACGTGCCGCCGCTGTCACCGGTGGTGGACATCCTGAAGGAGACCGGCCACGACGGCGAGAACAAGAACAACCTGTTCGGCGCCATCGACACACTGCGCATCCCGGTCGAGTACCTCGCCGAGTTGTTCACCGCGGGTGAGGTGGGCCCGGTCCGGGCCTCGCTGCAACGGCTGGCCGCCATGCGGGCCTACATGCGGGCAGCCAACCTCGGCGAGGAGTTCGACGAGACCATCCCCGACTCGGTGCGCTTGAGCGGCGACGAGATCGAGGCGATGTACCGGCTGTTGGCCATCGCGAAGTACCAGGACCGCTACGTCATCCCGACCGGGGCCGGATCGGACGCCCACCGCCTCGACGCCCTGGCCACCGGCTGCAGCCTGGACGGAGACGGCGGGCCGGGCATGACCGCATTCGACACCATGGTGGACAAGTTCCATCTGACCAACACCAACGACGCTGTTCCGCAGGGCGATCCGACCCGGGTCAACCTGCTCAACTGGGACGGCCGGAGCACAGACGGGTTGTTGCCGACCACATGAAGCTACTCACCCTCGGTCGCAGAACAGGTACAGGTTCCGCCCTGTCCGAGCGCCAGCAGCGATTGGTGTGGCGCATCGCCGCCCTGTTGCTCGACTACCCGACGGCAGAGACGGCCGATCTCGTCGACCAACTTGCCGCTGCCACAGCGGAACTGCCGGAAGCCGCTCGGGTACCGCTGACGGAATTCCTGCGTCAGTTCAACGAAACAGATCCGATGCGGCGTGCGTCGAACTATGTCGAGACGTTCGACATGCAGCGGCGCAGCAGCCTGCATCTGACCTACTACGCCTACGGCGACACCCGTAAACGCGGTATGGCGCTGCTGCGGTTCAAGCACGCCTACCGCCAGGCCGGCCTGGAAGTCGGTGACCTGGAGAATTCGGAGCTTCCCGACTACCTGCCCATGGTGCTCGAGTTCGCCGCGACCGTCGACCAAGTCCACGGTGAGCGCCTGCTGGCCGAACACGTGCCAGTGCTCGAGCTGCTGCGGCTCTCTTTGCAGGACAACGGGTCCTACTACACCGGGCTGATGGCCGCCGTCCTTGCCACGCTGCCGCCGGTGAACAGCGCCGACCGTCGCCGTATCGCGCAGCTCGCCGCCGAGGGCCCGCCCGATGAGGATGTCGGCCTCGACCCGTTTGCGATGGATCCGATGACGATGGATCCGATGACCTCAGGAGGTCGGCGATGAGCGCTTGCGCGAAGAGAAGAACACACCGATGAGCGCTTGCGCGAAGAGAAGAACACACCGATGAGCGCTTGCGCGAAGAGGAGAACACACCGATGAGCAACGTGTTGTGGATGACCCTGCCGTACATCGCCTTCACCTCGTTCTTGCTCGGGCACGTCTGGCGCTACAAGGCCGACCAGTTCGGTTGGACCACACGGTCTTCGCAGATTTACGAGAGCAGGCTGCTGCGGCTGGGCAGCCCGCTGTTCCACTTCGGCATCCTCGGTGTGATTGCCGGGCATGTCGTCGGGTTGTTGATCCCGGAGTCGTGGACCGCGGCAGTCGGGATTTCCGAGCACGCCTACCACCTGATGTCGGTGAGCATGGGCTCACTGGCCGGCGTGGCCGTCGTCGCCGGGCTGGCAATCCTGCTGTACCGCCGGGTCACCGTCCCCGAGGTGCGCACCGCGACCACGTTCAACGACAAGGTGATGTATCTGCTGCTGGTCGGGGCGCTGGCGACCGGCATGCTGAACACCCTGACCAACGTGTTCTCGACGTACAACTACCGCGAAACGGTATCGCCGTGGTTCCGCAGCTTGTTCACGCTGCATCCGGCGCCGCAACTGATGGCCGAAACGCCGTGGACGTTCCAGGCGCATGTCCTGATCGTCGTGGCCCTGCTCGGCGTCTGGCCCTACACGCGGTTGGTCCACATGTTCAGTGCGCCGATCGGGTACCTGGTGCGTCCCTACGTGATCTACCGCAGCCGGGACCCGCAGCGCGCGGGCAAGAACCGCTACGCCAAGGCGTGGGTGACGCCCCAGGCCCCGCCGCCGCGCAGCCGTTGGGTGTGAGCCACATCAGCTGAAACACGAAGTGCCCCAAATCCATTTGATTTGGGGCACTTTGCGATGAAGCTACACAGCGACTAGAGGCGCTCGATGATGGTGACGTTGGCGGTGCCGCCACCCTCGCACATGGTCTGCAGGCCGTAACGGCCGCCGGTGCGCTCCAGGGTGTTGAGCATCGTGGTGAACAGCTTGGCACCGGTGGCACCCAGCGGGTGACCCAGCGCGATGGCGCCGCCGCTCGGGTTGACCTTGGCCGGATCGGCCTTGGTCTCCTTGAGCCAGGCCAGCACGACCGGCGCGAAGGCCTCGTTGATCTCGACGGTGTCGATGTCGTCGATGGACAGGCCGGTCTTCTCCAGTGCGTACTGGGTGGCCGGGATCGGGCCGGTCAGCATCATCACCGGATCGTCGCCGCGAGCGCTGATGTGGTGGATGCGGGCCCGTGGCTTCAGGTTGTACTTGTTGACCGCTTCTTCCGAGGCCAGCAGCACCGCGGCAGCACCATCGGAGATCTGGCTCGCCAGTGCGGCCGTCAGCCGGCCACCCTCGACCAGCGGCTTGAGCGAGGCCAGCTTCTCCAGCGTCGACTCACGCGGTCCCTCGTCGACACCGAAGTCACCGACCGGGACGATCTCGTTGTCGAAGTGCCCGGCCCGGATCGCGGCGAACGCCCGCTGATGGCTGTTGTAGGCGAACTCCTCCATCTCCTCGCGGGAGATGTCCCACTTCTCGGCGATCAGCTCGGACCCGCGGAACTGCGAGAATCTCCTGGTCGCCGTAGCGGTGCAGCCAGTTCTTGGATTCGTTTGTGGGCGAGGTGAATCCGAACTCCTTGCCGACCACCATGGCCGAGGAGATCGGGATCCAGCTCATGTTCTGCATGCCGCCGGCCAGGATCAGGTCGGCGGTGCCGGACATGATGGCCTGGGCGCCGAAGGAGATGGCCTGCTGGCTGGAGCCGCACTGCCGGTCGACGGTGACTCCGGGGACGGCCTCGGGGTACCCGGCGGCCAGCCAGGTCAGCCGGCCGATGTTGCCGGCCTGCCCGCCGATGGCGTCGACGCAGCCGACGATGACGTCGTCAACCGCACCCGGGTCGACATCGACGCGGTCGAAGATGGCGCGGAACGCGTGCACGCCGAGGTCGATCGGATGCACCTCGGCCAGCGCGCCGTTCTTCTTTCCGACCGGCGTGCGCACCGCATCGACGATGTATGCCTCAGGCATTGTTTGTCTCCTTTGACCTAACGGGCGGCGGTGATTCCGCCGAGGACGATGGCGAGGTATTGCCGGCCGACCTCTTCGGCCGAAAGCGGTCCGCCCGGTTGGTACCAGCGGACCGAAACCCAGGTGGTGTCACGAATGAACCGGTACACCAGGTCGACGTCGATGTCCTGACGGAACGAGCCGTCGGCGATGCCCTGCTGCAGGATGTCCACCCACATCTTGCGCTGTTCACGGTTGCGCTCGTCGACGAATCCGAACTGCGGGATCGAGGAGAGCCGCTTGGCCTCGTCCTGGTAGATCACCACCTGCGCATGCCGGTGCTCGATGGCCTCGAAGGACGCCATGAACAGACCGGTGAGCTGGCCCAGCGGGGTGGTCTCGCGGTCGAGGATCTCCTGGTACCGCGCGAACAGCCAGCCCAGGAAGTCCTTGAGCACTTCCTCGACCATCTGCTCTTTGGACTTGAAGTGGTGGTAGAGGCTGCCTGACAGGATTCCAGCGGAGTCGGCGATATCGCGGACCGTGGTCGCCTTCAGTCCGCGTTCGGCAAACATCGTTGCGGCAAGATCGAGCAGTTCGTCTCGTCGGCTCGCCGGCTGGGCGGGTGTGTCCCCCATCGACACAGCATAGCAACCAAGCGCTTGCTAGGTCACCTCCGGGAGTGATTCCGGCTCGGCCTCAATCTGCTCACACCACGAAGCGGGCCCCCGATCGGGGACCCGCTTCGTCTCGTCGGCTTCACGCCGGCTGTGGCACACCTCCGACCACCGCGGTCTGGGCGACGCCGTCCGGCGCCACCGGGAGCACGCCCTCACCGCCGGCACTGCGCCGGGACAGAACCACCGACAGCGCAGCGGCGGCCACCAGCACCACCAACGCGACCGCACCAGCGACCACAGACGTCGGCCACACCCCGTTCAACAGCAGGATCGCAGGAACAGTGCAGGTCGGGACCCCGAGCAGCACCAAGAACCATCCAGTGAAGTGGCCCAGGTCAATCGTGCCGACCTTGGCCACCCCAAGTCCCAGCAGCACGAAGAACAGCGTCCACATGAGCGCCCAAGTCGCCCAGATGACGGCGAAAACCGGATCGGTTTCGACACTCTTGATCGCGTAGAACGCCGCGATGGCCGCGACGAACGTGCTGTACCAACCGAATCCGCGCGGGTCGATATCGAAGATCTGGATGAACCCGAACCACAGGTAGGTGAACCCGAACAGATAGCTCGGCCAGGTGGCGTTGACGACACCGGGATCGCCTTCGGACTGCACGAGCACCAGGGTGGGCAGGACAACTTGGGCGGTGCCGACGAACAGGTTGATCGGAGCGGCGCCCCGCCCGCTGACGAGCCCGACCGAGACGAGCCCGTTGACGAACAACGCCACACCCACGAGAAGCAGACCGACGTTTCCCATCAGTGACCGACCCAATCCACGAACTGCTCCGAGGTGATCACCGGCGCGAAGAAGTTGTTGATCCGTTCAAAGGCCGCACGCTCCTGGTCGGGATGAGCCGCACCGGTCGCATCACCGATCACTATGGGCAGCAGACCATGGTCACGGGCCGCACGTGCGTTGCCCTCGACGCACCAGTCGAGATGGATTCCGGTGAGTACCAACACTTCCACCCGCTGCCGGCTCAACGCGCCGGGAAGGTCCGTGCCGACGAAGGCCGTCTGCAGCGCCTTCTCGTACAACTCGTTGTCGCCGGGCTCGACCAGCTCACGCAGCTCGCCCACGAGTTCGTCGTCCCAGGCGATCTGCTCGGGGGTGGCGTCGATGTGACCGGTCCAGCCGTCGTACTGCACCCGGTCGAAATCCGTCTTCGGGTAGTCGTCACGGAACACGGAGAACCCGATCCAGTTGAACGAGACGAAGTTCGGCGCCGAACGCGCCGCCCTCGCCACCCTGACGGTCGCCTCAAGACTGCCGCGATACGCGTGCCCTTCGGCGTATTGGACCCCGCCGGGCCTGTACAGCGAGTTGGATTGGCTGATCGAGAGGAACGCGGCAGATCTGGAGAGGATCTCGCGGAAGTCGAGCCCCTCCCACTGCTTGGCGAGCGGCGGGATCGCAGCGCGGTTGTCGGCCGGATAGCCGAGCGCCTGTGGATCGAGCGCGATCGGATCCAGCGGAGTGGTTCGAGAGGAGCCCTCGACGGAGAGTGCGGTCACACGGCATACCTTCGGCCGACGGCAGCCGGGCCGACAGCCTTTGAATCGGCGGGATTCTGGACGCCCTATCGATAGTCGTACGACCAGTACGGCGAGCAGTAGTCCGGAAGGTCGGTCACCACCGGACGGTCGGCTCGCGACCGCGAGAGGTTGAACAGGTACCACGGGTCCGATTCCGGACCGTCGGATCGCACGCAGGCGCGGATGTTCTCAGGCAGCCGGTGCAGCGCAGGGTCGATGTCCGACGACAGCCGGGACAGGTATTCAGCATCGAGTTGACCGTTCTGTCCGAACCGGTCGATGTTGCGATCAGCGACGAGTCGCTCGGGATTGAGTGCCGCCAGCCCCAGCAGCGCCACCACGCCGGCCACCAACACCGCGTGCGGCAGCCACCGGCCCGACATCCGCACCCCGGTGGCGGCAACGAGCAGGAACACCACACCGAGCCACAGTTCGATCGTCACCACCATCAGCCGATCGGTACTGAAGCCATATGCCTGCTGGTACAGCCACATCCGGTGAATAGCCGAGACCACCACGACAACCGATGTGGCGCAGAGGATTCCGACCAGCACCCGCAGTAGGCGGCGGTCGGCCGCGTCGGCCCGGCCCGCCACCCGGATCACCACACTGAGCACCAGCAGCGTCAGCGCCGACACCCACAGCAGCTGCCAGAAGCCTTGCCGGGCGTATTCGGCGTAGGTCAGCCCTTCGGTTTCCAGCACGTGTGTGTGACCGCCGAACAGCACCGCGGCCTGCACCACCACGAACGCCAGGAACAGCGCGTCGAGCACGCCCAGCGGCAGCGCCCACTCCCAGCGCGGCACGGGCTTCATCGGGGCCGGCGCCAGGACGTCGAGCCGCGGCGGGAACCGGGTCAGGTAGGCACCGCCGAGGACCAAGGAGGCCACGATCCCGAAAACCACGATCCGCGCGATGGCGTCGACGCCGTCGAAGGTCGGTACCAGGTTGCCGATCAGATGTGCGAAAGCCGCGTCCGCCGAGGCGAACAACGCGCCGAACACGAACACCAGCAGCACGGTGAGACCGATGACGGCGGCGACACGGCCGGGGTTGGCGACACCCACCCGACTGGGCAATCCCCGGCGTACCCACCCGCTCACCCGGGGCGGCAGGGCCCACGCCAGAAACGGTCCGCTGAACACCGCGGTCCAGGTCCGCCCGCCGAACAGCGTGCACCAGCCGACGATCCAGGCCGCCATGATGCACAGCACACCGAGCCAGTCGGCCGCGAGCAATGCGGGCACCGCCAACAACGCCGACGTCAACCCCATCCCGACCCACTGCGTGCGGGTCGGCCGACGCTCGGCAGTGCCGAACACCACGGCGAAAACCATGATCCCGACGGCCAGGTAGCCGATGCTGAGCACCGATGGCCGCCACAGTGCCGTTCCCATCAGGCCCGCGACCACTGCGAGGATCAGCAGCCGGCGCGGCGCTGACGACAGCGGGGCGATCGGCCACACCCGCCGCGGCCACACCGTCCATCCGGGCTCACCCGAGCTCGGCAGCGCCGGGCCGATCAATGGCGGTGTCACCGGTTGTCCGGGATACGTCGGCACTCCTGGAACCACAGTCGTCATGGCAACCCTTCCCCCGTCGTCGATTCGGGAATGCCGACCCTGATCCGGCATCCCACCCCGGTATCCATCACTTCGATGACCCCGCCGTGCAATTCGACTGCCCACCGCGCGATCGCCAGCCCCAGGCCCGTCCCACCGTCCGAGGTCGCACCTCGGGTGAACCGCTCAAAGACCCGCTCCCGCTCGGCGGGCGCGATGCCAGGGCCCTGATCGGCCACCTCGAGCCGCAAGCCCGCTCCCTGGCGGGTCGCCAGCACGGTCACGCGGCCGGCCGGCGGGCTGTGCCGAATCGCGTTGTCCACCAGGTTGACCACGACCTGCCGTAGCCGTGCCGGGTCGGCGACGGCCTTCAAGTCGGGCGGTGACACCCTGATGACGACGGGTATGTCGCTCGCCGAGACGGAGACGTGCTCGACGGCGTCACGCAGGAACTCGTCGACGTCGAACCGGCTGATCTGCAACCGAATCGCCCCGGCTTCGATTCGGGACAGATCCAGCAGATTCGTCACCAGCTCGCCCAGGCGCTCGGTCTGCGACAGCGCCAGCCTCATGGTCTCGGCGTCGGGCTCGACAACACCGTCGACCACGTTCTCCAAGACCGCCTGCAACGCGGTGATCGGGGTTCTCAACTCGTGGGAGACATTGCCGATGAGCCCGCGCCGGTATTCGTCGGCGGCCTCGAGATCAGCTGCCATCTGATTGAATGCCGTTGCCAGCTGACCGATCTCATCACGCGAGGTGGCTCGCACCCTGATGCTGTAATCACCGCGGGCCATGGCCAGCGCGGCTGCGGTCATCTGCCGCAGCGGTGAGGTCATACCGTGGGCGAGGAACTGAGTCAGGGCGAGCGAGGTCGCCAGCGCGGCCAGCAACGCATACCGGAACTGCCAGCTCGCTCCGATCCAGAACGTGAACGAAGCCAGCAGGATCGCCCCGCCCACCAAGAGCCCGGTCTTGACCTTGAAGGATGCGAACGGGTCCAACGGCCGGGGTAGCCGGTCCCACAGGGCGGTCAGCCGGCCGGTGAAGCTCATCGTGGAATCTCCAGGGCGTAGCCGACGCCGTGCACAGTCCGGATCAACTCCGATCCGAGCTTTCGCCGCAACGCCTTGACGTGGCTGTCCACGGTCCGGGTCTCCACCTCGGCCGCCCAGCCCCACACGTGTTCCAACAGGGTCTCGCGGGCCACTGCCGCCCTGGGCCGGCCGGCCAGGAACGCCAGCAGGTCGAATTCTGTCCGGGTCAGGTGGATCTCCTGGTCACCCTGATGAACCCGGCGCTCGGTCAGGTCGATGCGGTAGTCCCCCACCGACAGTGGCTGGTCACCGGCCGCCCGATCCACCCGGCGCAGCAGGACCCGCACCCGAGCCACCAGTTCGCGCATGCTGAACGGCTTAGTCAGATAGTCGTCGGCACCGATCCCCAACCCGATGAGCATGTCCGTCTCGTCGCTGCGGGCGGTCAGCATCAGCACCGGCACCACGCGCTCGGCCTGGATCCGCCGGCACACCTCCAGCCCGTCGAACCCGGGCAGCATCACGTCGAGCACCACCAGATCCGGCTGGGTCGCCGCTGCGGTTGCCACCGCCGAAGGGCCGTCGACCGCGGTCTCGACCTCGAACGCCTCGGCACGCAGCCTGGCGGCCACCGCGGACAGGATGGTCGGCTCGTCGTCGACCACCAGGATTCGCTTCACGAATCCGACTCTAAGTGCAGGTTGTGGTGGCCACGGGCAGCGTTTGTGAAGATCCTGTGGAGACCACCACAAATTTGCTGCGGACAGGTGTCGGCCGATCTGGCTACGCTGGCCGGAGTCGATATGCATCTGGAGGGGCGGCGGTTGGATCAGCAAGCGGTGTGGTCCGCCGACGAGGTGCGCCAGTTTGCCGGGAAGGCGCTCGCCGCGGGCCAGAAACTCGCGGGCGCAGCCGGTTGGTCCGGCACCGGTGCCACCCAGACCCTGTTGTGGGGAGACTTCCAAGGCAGCGGGCGTACCCCGTACCGGGTGCAGGTCAACCTGGTCGGCCCGACGTACAAGTGCTCGTGCCCGTCACGGCAGTTCCCCTGCAAACATGTGGTCGGCCTGGTGCTGCGCTGGTGCGGCGGAAGCGTCGAAGCCTCAGAGGCACCGGCCGGCGCTCTCGAAGCCTCCGCACCCCAGAAAGCGCCTCGTGAGGTCAGCGAGAAGGCCATCGCGGCACGAGAGCTCAGCGTCACCGAGGGGCTGGAACAGCTCAGTCGGTGGATCGACGATCAGATCCGCAACGGCATCGCCGGGATCAGCTCCGATCCGTACGCCGGGTGGAGTGAGCCGATCGCCAAACGCATGGTCGATGCGAAGGCACCCGGCCTGGCGCGCTGGTTGCGCAGCCTCCCCGGTTACCTCACCCACGACGAGTGGCCACGGATGATCATCGAGGATCTCGGGCTGATCCGGCTGCTGACCGACGCCTACCGCACCATCGACACGCTGCCCGAGGAGACCGCCGCCGCGGTGCGCCGGCACATCGGCTTCACCGTGTCGCGGGCCGAGGTGCTGGCCACCGATCCGGTGACCGACACCTGGCAGGTCCTCGGCTATGCGGAGACCCTGGAAGATCGGTACACCACACGGCGAATGTGGCTGAGCGGCAACGCGACCGGACTGTTGGTCAACGTGCAGTCCACCGCGCCGAGCGGCGCGAGTTTCGACAACCGGCTCACTCCCGGACGCGAGTTCGCCGGCGGCGTCCACCTCTATCCCGGCGGGCCTTCGAGCTTTCGCGTCGCGATCCCCGACGGCGACGTGCCGACGGCGCTCATCAGCCGGCTTTCCGTCACCGGCACCGGGATCGACGCGGCGCTGGCCGGGCGGGCCCGCGCCTTGGCGGTCGACCCGTGGCTGCTGCGGTATCCCGCGATCGTCATCGCTCGGCCCGTGCAGCACAGCAGGCCCAAACGCCGCTACGTGGCCGATGCGGAGGGCAACGCGCTCCCCGCGATCTGCGACGACGACCGCTGGGCCCGCCTGCAGGCCGGAACCGGCGGGCGATTACAGCCGATGTTGGTCGAGATCACCACCGACGGCATCGATCCGCTTTCGATGTTGAGCGATGCGCCCCCGTCGCGCCTGACCGGACCGGCGGTGACCGCACTGTGAGCGACTACCAACGGATGATCTCCGCCGCGACCGTGGGATTCGGCGCCAAGCCGTTCCCCGACGGCACCTTCGATGCGCCGGTGGACGGCAGCGTCGCCGCGGTACGCGACGCTGCCGATCCGGTGGGGTCGGCGCTGCGCGTGGCAGGCCTGTACGCCACCGCACGGCGGGCCGGGCAGTTGCCGCTGTCCATCGAGACGACCACCGAGCCCGCGCCTGGCGAAACCCGGCCGCTGATCACCGAAGCCCATGCCTTCCTCATCGAACGAGCGCTGACCGTCCGGCCCATCCTCGACGGCGCGCTCGACGACATCGCCGCGGCCGGCCTTCGCCTGCCGCCCCGGCTGATCCCGGTCCTGTTGCGCAACCAGCAGAGCGGCGTTGTGTCACAGGCACTCTGGGATGCGATCGGCAGCGGTGGCCAGTGGTATGCCATAGAACACCACGGCAGCGGCCACCGCGCGCTGCGCACCGTTGTGCGGGCCGCGCACGCGGAGTGGCCGAAAGAGGCCGACTACACCCACGGCGACACCGCCAAGCGCCTCGACTGGCTGGCCGCTGCCCGCGCGCTCGACCCGGACCGGGCCCGCGACCTCGTGGCGGCGCACTGGTCGAGCGAGGATGCCGAGTCCCGGGCGGCGCTGTTGGCGGCGTTCGCCTCGCCCGAACACGACACCGACGAACCGTTCCTAGAAGCCGCACTCGACGACCGTGCGGTCACCGTCCGCAGTGCCGCCATCGCCGTGCTCGGCGGCCGGGCCCGCAGCCGTTATCTCGACCGCATGAAAGCCCGTGCCGCCCATATCTTCACGGTGAAGAAGTCGATGCTCGGGGCGAAGATCGCCGTCCAGCCGCTACCTGGACCCGACGCCGCCGCGATTCGCGACGGGCTGAGCACCACCAAACCCGAAGCCGTCGTCGCACGCACCCCGATCTCGTTCTGGGGCGAGGTGTTCGCCGCGGTGACACCGGAGAAGGTGGCGCGCGCGCTGTCCGACACCGATCAGGCCGTGCTGGCCGCGTTGACGCTCAGTGCGCTGCGCGGCAACGACCCACAGTGGGCCGTGCCCCTGCTGCAGCGTTGTCTGCCCGCCGATTACGGCGCCAGCCACGACCCGGCCACCGCCCATCCGGCGATCTCGGCCGAGATGATCCGCGCGCTCACCAACACGGCCGAGACCACGCCGCTGCTGCGCCTCGCCGCAGGACTGCCGCGACCGTTCGCCGCCGAGGTCTGCGAGGCCGTGTTCGGATCCTTGGCCGGTGCCGGCTGGGGCACAGCACGCCAACGCAAGGAGGCCGCCGCTTACCTGGCGGCCGGGTATCCGCTGGACTGGCTGCCACGTTTCGCCGCGCTGGTCGACCGCACGACCGACGAGGAACTGCACAAGTTCTATGCCACCGTGTTCGAACTGCTCACCCTGCGAGCCGACATTGCAAAGGAACTCCGATGACGCCTACGCTCCTCCGTCCGCACGCCGAGCAACTGTTCGCCGCAGAACTCGCGGCCCTGCGCAGCGCGGACGACAAGCCGGTGCCCCCGAACTGGTTGATGTCGCCGCATGCCGTCGTGCGTTATCTGCTGGGCGGGGAAACCGTTGAGGGAGTGGAGATCACCCCGAAGTACATCGGCCCCCGGCGAATCATCGAGGTCGCTGTGGCCACGCTGGCCACCGACCGGGCGTTGCTGCTGCTCGGCGTGCCCGGCACCGCAAAGACCTGGGTGTCGGAGCATCTGGCCGCGGCCGTGACCGGGGATTCGACATTGCTGGTGCAGGGCACCGCCGGCACGGTCGAGGAAGCCGTCCGCTATGGCTGGAACTACGCCCGGCTGATCGCCGAGGGCCCGTCCGAGCAGGCCTTGGTCCCGTCACCGATCATGACCGCGATGCGTGACGGCAAGATCGCGCGGCTTGAGGAGCTCACCCGGATCCCCTCAGAGGTGCAGGACGCACTGATCACGGTGCTGTCCGAAAAGACCCTGCCCATACCGGAGCTCGGCACGGAGGTGCAGGCGACGCAGGGGTTCAACGTGATCGCGACGGCCAACGACCGCGATCGCGGCGTCAACGACCTGTCCTCGGCGCTGCGGCGCCGGTTCAACACTGTGGTGCTCCCATTGCCCGCGAGCCTCGACGACGAGGTGGAGATCGTGACGCGCCGGGTGGCCGACGTCAGCGGGTCGCTGCAGCTACCCGAGGTGCCGACCTCGGCCGACGAGATCCGCCGGGTGGTCACGGTTTTCCGTGAACTGCGCTCCGGCTTGACCGCCGATGGTCGCAGCAAGCTCAAGCAGCCGTCGGGCACCCTGTCCACCGCGGAGGCGATTTCCGTGGTGACGCAGGGCATCGCGATGTCAGCCCACTTCGGCGACGGCGTACTTCGCCCCGCCGACACCGCGGCGGGCATCGTCGGCGCGGTCGTGAAGGATCCGGTCAACGATGCGGTGGTGTGGCTGGAGTACCTGGAGGCCGTGGTGCGCGAGCGTGAGGGCTGGGCCGACTTCTACCGGGCATCGCGGGACGTCCTGAACTCGTGACCACCCACGTCCTGGGAATTCGTCACCACGGCCCCGGATCTGCCCGGGCCGTGATGTCCGAGCTGGATCGGATCCAGCCCGACATCGTGGTCATCGAAGGTCCGGCCGACGCCGACCGGCTCACCACCGATGTCGACCACACCGACATGGTGCCACCCGTGGCCATGATGGCCTATGCGGTCGACGATCCCGCGGTGTCGGCGTTCTGGCCGTTCGGCGCCTTCTCCCCCGAGTGGCAGGCGCTGCTGTGGGCGGCCCGCCACCAGGTACCCGTGCGGTTCTGCGATCTACCCGCGGCCACCGTGCTGGCCCAGCGCGACCAGCGGCACGAGCACGTGTCGCGGGTGCGGGTCGATCCCATTGCCGCGCTTGCTGATGCCGCGGGCTACGACGACCCCGAACGCTGGTGGGATGATGTCGTCGAATCCCGCACGGACGGGACCGGATTCGAGGCGATCACCGAGGCCATGCGGACCGTGCGGGAGCTCGAACCCGACGAGGACGACCCCATCGAACATCAGCGCGAAGCCCACATGCGCCAGGTGATCCGCAAGGCCGCCAAAGAATTCTCCACCGTGGTCGTGGTGTGCGGAGCCTGGCACGCACCCGCACTGGCCGGCAAACTGCCTGCCGCGAGCGCGGATTCGGCGCTGCTGCGCGGGCTGCCCAAGGTCAAGTCCGCGACGGTGTGGGTGCCGTGGACGCATTCCCGGCTGGCCGCGGCGTCGGGTTACGGCGCGGGCGTGCGTTCGCCGGGCTGGTATCAGCACGCGTTCCTCGATCGCGAGCGCCCGGTGGAGACCTGGTTGACGCTGGCAGCCAGGGCCCTACGCGAGCACGACATCTTCGTGTCCTCGGCGCACGTGATCGAAGGGGTCCGGCTGGCCAACGCGCTGGCCGCGATGCGCGGCCGGGCCCATCCCGGTTTGAGCGAGGTCAACGAGGCCACCGAGGCCGTGTTGTGCGAGGGGTCCGACACCCGGTTCGGGCTGATCGTGCGCGAGCTGGTCATCGGTGAACGGCTGGGCAGCATCCCCGAGCATCTGCCGATGGTGCCGCTGCTCGCCGACATCACCAAGCAGCAGAAATCACTGCGGCTCAAACCCGATGCCACCGCCAAACAGGTCACTCTGGACCTGCGCAAGCCCAACGACCTGGCCAAGTCGCATCTGCTGCACCGGCTCGCCGTGCTCGACATCGACTGGGGCGAACCGGAGACGACCACGGGACAGGGCACCTTCAAGGAAGCCTGGACCCTGCAATGGCAGCCCGAGTTCGCGGTGAAAATCGTCGTCTCGTCGGTGTGGGGCAACACGGTGTATCGGGCCTGCCTCGCCAAACTGGCCGACAATGCCGAGAACGCAACACATCTGGGTCAAGTCACCGCGGCGATCGAGGCCGCCCTGCTCGCCGGCGTCGACGAGGCGGTCCCGGCGCTGCTGTCCATCCTGGAGAACAAGGCCGCCGTCGACCGCGACCTCACCGAGCTCATGGCCGCCCTGCTCGCCCTGGCGCGGTCACTGCGCTACGGCGATGTGCGCCGCACCGACGCAGCCGCGCTCGGTGTGGTCACCACATCGCTGCTGCGCCGGGTCAATGTCGGTCTGCCCGCGACGTTGACCGGCCTCGGCCCGGACGCGGCAGCCGAGATGCTCGCACACGTCAACGCCGTCACCGACACCGTCGATCTGCTGGAGGCAGACGTACGCGGCGAATGGCTGACCACCATCGCGCGGCTGGCCGACCGCGACGATCTGCACGGCAGCCTGATCGGCCGATTCGTCCGGATCGGTGTCGACGGAGCGGTGTTCACCACGGCCGAAGCCGCGCGGCGCATGCGCCGCGCCTTGAGCGTCGGCGCGCCGGCCGAGGAGAAGTCGGCCTGGGTCGAAGGGTTCCTTTCCGGCAGCGGCCTGCTGCTGGTGCACGACACCGAGTTGCTCGCCGTGATCGACGAATGGTTGATCGGTTTGACCGCAACGGAGTTCACCGATGTACTGCCGCTGGTTCGACGCACCTTCAGCACCTTCGACGCCGGGATCAAGCGCAATATCGGTCACGCGGTGGCCACGGCGGGTTCTGTCGCCCACACCGAGTTTGCCATCGACACCGACCGGGCCCGCCCTGCGGTGATCGCGGCGGCGGCCATCTTCGCACGGAGTATCGCCCATGACTGACGACACCATCCCCGACGAACGAGACCGGCGCTGGCGACTGGTGCTGGGATCTGACGCCGAGTCGCTGCCGAGCCTGCACGGCGGCGACGTCGAGATGGACAAGGCGCTGTCGGCGCTCTATGACCGCAAAGGCGGTCTCGGCGGGTCGGCACCCAGGGTGGCCCGTTGGTTGGGCGACATCCGGAAGTACTTCCCCAGCACGGTGGTTCAGGTCATGCAGCAGGACGCCATCGAACGGCTCAACCTGCGCATGCTGCTGCTCGAACCCGAGATGATGGACAGCGTGGTGCCCGACCTGTCGTTGGCCACCACGCTCATCGCGCTCGGCGAGGCCATCCCCGACGAATCCAAGGGCTCGGCCCGGGCCCTGGTCCGCAAGGTGGTCGAGGACATCGAGCGCCGCATCGCCGACGGCGCCCGGGCCACCTTGCGCGGGGCGTTGTCGCGCAATGCCCGCACCAACCGGCCGCTGGCAACCGACATCGACTGGAACCGCACCATCGCGCGGAATCTGAAAACCTTTCAGCCCGAGCTGAACACGATCATCCCCGAACGACTGGTCGGATTCCGCCGTGCCGGCCGCTCGGTGACCAAGGACATCGTGCTGGCCATCGACCAGTCCGGCTCGATGGCCGAATCGATCGTGTACTCAGCCGTCTTCGGCGCGGTCATCGCATCGATGCGGTCGCTGCGGACATCGCTCGTGGTGTTCGACACCGAAGTCGTCGACCTGACGGATCTGCTCGATGATCCCGTCGACGTGCTGTTCGGCACCCAACTCGGCGGCGGCACCGACATCAACCGGGCCATCGCCTACTGCCAGACGCTGATCACCCGGCCCGCCGACAGCATCTTCGTGCTGATCTCGGACCTGTACGAGGGTGGGGTGCGTGACGAGATGCTGGCGCGCACCAAACAACTCGTGGACGCCGGCGTCCAGGTGATCGTGCTGCTGGCGTTGTCCGATTCTGGCGCACCGTCGTTCGACCGGGAGATCGCCGCCGATCTGGCGGCGATGGAGATCCCCGCGTTCGCCTGTACCCCCGACGCCTTCCCTGAACTGCTGGCGCTGGCCATCAACAAGGGCGACATCCGCGGCTGGGCGGACCGGACCGGCCTCGCCCAGCGCGGTATGGAGTCGAATTGAAGACGCCGTTCTCGACAGCAGGGCTGCTGTGCCCGCCAAAGCGCGACCCTGCTGTCGAAAGCGATGGTCTACAACCGGTTGAACCCGGCCCGTAACGAAGACGCCTAGGCGCGCTGGCTGGACACCGAGATGATCTCGCCCGTCAGGTAGCTGGAGTAGTCGCTGGCCAGATAGGCGATCGTGGTGGCGATCTCCCACGGCTCGGCCGCGCGGCCGAACGCCTCGTCGGAGCTCAGTCGGTCCAGCAGGGCGGCGTCGGCGGACTTCTCCAGGAACTTGTGCCGCGCGATGCTCGGGGACACCGCGTTGATCCGCACGCCGTATTCGACGGCTTCGATTGCGCTGCAACGGGTCAGCGCCATGACACCGGCCTTGGCGGCGGCGTAGTGCGACTGGGAATGCTGCGCACGCCAGCCGAGAACGCTGGCGTTGTTGACGATCACGCCACCATGCTCGACATCGCGGAAGTAGCGCAGGGCAGCGCGGGTGGCCCGCATGACCGAGTTCAGCGTGACGTTGAGGACCCGGTCCCACTCGTCGTCGGTCATGTCGACCAGCGGGGTCTCCCCGCCCAGGCCGGCGTTGTTCACCAGGACGTCCAGCCGGCCCATCTTCTCGACCGACCGGGCAATCAGCGCGTCGACCGCCTCGGTGGAGGTGACGTCGCAGACGACAGCCTCGACCCGGCCGAGGCCGAGCTCGGCCAGCTGGTCGCGGGTCTCGTTCAGGCGCCGCTCGTGGTAGTCGGACACCACGACATGGGCGCCTTCCAGCAGCGCGCGACGGGCGGTGGACGAGCCGATGCCGGTGCCCGCGGCGGCGGTCACGAGGACGACCTTGCCCGCCAAAAGGCCGTGGCCCTCAACCTCTTTGGGAGCTACGGAGAGATCACTCATCCCTTTGCCTCTCGGGGTAGACCGAGCACCCGCTCGGCGATGATGTTGCGCTGAATTTCGTTGGACCCGCCGTAGATGGTGTCCGACCGCGAGAACAGGTACAGCCGCTGCCACTCGTCGAACTCGCCGTCTTCCAGCGTCAGTCCGGCCGTGCCCTGCACGTCCATGGCGATCTCACCGAGCTCGCGATGCCAGTTGGCCCACAACAGCTTCGAGACGTTGTCCTGGCCCGGCTGCTCGACATCCATCGTGGCCAGCGCGTAGGAACGCATGGCCTGCAGGCCGGTCCACGACTCGGTCAGCTTCTGGCGGATCAGCGGATCGTCGGCCGCGCCGCTGCGCTTGGCCAGCTCGACCAGGTTGGAGTGCTCACGGGCGTAGCGGATCTGCTGACCCAGCGTGGACACCCCACGTTCAAAGGTCAGCGTGCCCATCGCCACGCGCCAGCCATCACCGGGCTGACCGACGACCAGCGAGGCATCGGTGCGGGCGTCGTCGAAGAACACCTCGTTGAACTCGGAGTCTCCGGTCAGCTGGATGATCGGGCGGATCTCGACGCCCGGCTGATCCAGCGGCACCAGCAGATAGGACAGGCCGGCGTGCCGCTTGGAGCCCTTCTCGGTGCGCGCCACGACGAAGCACCACTGCGCCCAGTGGGCCAGCGAGGTCCACACCTTCTGACCGTTGATGACCCATTCGTCGCCGACCAGCTCGGCCGTCGTCGCCACATTGGCGAGGTCACTGCCGGCGTTGGGCTCGGAGTAGCCCTGGCTCCACAGCTCGGTGACGTCGAGGATCTTGGGCAGGAACCGCTGCTGCTGTTCGGGGGTGCCGTACTCGATGAGCGTCGGTCCGAGCAGTTCCTCGCCCAGGTGGTTGACCTTGTCGGGTGCGTTCGCGCGCGCGTACTCCTCGTAGAAGGCGACGCGATGCGCGACCGACAGCCCGCGGCCGCCGTGCTCCACCGGCCAGCCGAGGCAGGTCAGCCCCGCCGCGGCCAGATGCTGATTCCACGCCCGACGCTCTTCGAAGGCTTCGTGTTCACGCCCCGGTCCACCCAGGCCCTTGAGCGCTGCGAATTCGCCAACAAGATTGTCTGCGAGCCACTGCCGGACCTCGGCCCGGAACTCCTGGACCTCTATCACCCCTGTAGGCTAACCTACCAAGCACTTGCTTTGTTAAGGGAGCATCGATGACGAGCGATCGCCGCACCGTTCCAGCGGTGCTGGACCGGGTTGCCGTGCAGTTTTCCGACCATGAGGCGCTGGTCAGCCACCATAAGCGCCTCACCTACTCGGAACTGCGCGCGCACGTACGCCAAGCCGCGGCGGCGATGATCGCACTCGGTGTCCAGCCCGGCGACCGGGTGGCGATCTGGTCGCCGAACACCTGGCACTGGGTCGTGGCCTGCCTGGCCACGCACTACGCCGGCGCCGAAATGGTGCCGCTGAACACCCGCTACACCGCCAGCGAGGCCACCGACATCCTGGCCCGGACCGAGGCTCCGCTGCTGATCGCCTCGGGCGAGTTCCTGGGCTCCGACCGGGCGGCCGAACTGGACCGCGACGCGCTGCCCGCGCTGCGGCACATCGTGCGGGTGCCCATCGACAAGGACGACGGAACCTGGGATGAGTTCGTCGCCCGGGGCACCGACCTGGATGCGGTCGATGCGCGCGCAGAGGCAGTAGCGCCCGACGACGTCTCCGACATCCTGTTCACCTCCGGCACCACCGGACGCAGCAAGGGCGTGCGGTGCGCGCACCGCCAGTCACTCGACGGATCGGCGGCCTGGGCCGAGTGCGGTCAGGTCACCAGCGCCGACCGCTACCTGTGCATCAACCCGTTCTTCCACAACTTCGGTTACAAGGCGGGCATCCTGGCCTGCCTGCAGACCGGTGCGACGCTGTACCCGGTGCTCACGTTCAAGCCCGAGCAGGTGCTGCAAACCATTGCCGAACAACGCATCACCGTCCTGCCCGGCCCGCCGACCATCTTCCAGACCCTGCTGGACCATCCGACGCGCGCCGACTACGACCTGTCGTCGCTGCGTTTTTCGGTGACCGGCGCGGCCGTGGTCCCGGTGGTCCTGATCGAGCGGATGCAGTCCGAACTCGACATCGACATCGTGCTGACCGCCTACGGCCTGACCGAGGCGGCCGGCTTCGGCACCATGTGCAACGCCGACGACGACGCCGTCACCGTCGCCACCACCTGCGGTCGGCCCATCGCCGATTTCGAACTGCGCCTGGATGATTCGGGCGAGGTGCTGCTGCGCGGCCCGAACGTGATGCTCGGCTACCTCGACGACCCCGAGGCCACCGCCGCCGCGATCGACGCCGACGGCTGGCTGCACACCGGCGACATCGGCACACTCGACACCCGCGGCAACCTGACCATCACCGACCGCCTCAAGGACATGTACATCAGTGGCGGGTTCAACGTTTACCCTGCCGAGATCGAGCAGGTCCTGGCCCGGTTGGACGGTGTGGCCGAGACCGCGGTGATCGGCGTTCCCGACGAACGGCTCGGGGAGGTCGGCAAGGCCTTCGTGGTGACCAGGCCGGGCGTCACGCTCGACGAGGCCGCCGTGATCGCCTACGCACGTGAGCATCTGGCGAACTTCAAGGCGCCACGATCAGTTGAGTTTCTGGATGTGCTGCCGCGAAATCCGGGCGGCAAGGTGATCAAACCGGTGCTGCGCAGCAGAGGGACCCGAGAAGGGGTGCAATGGACCTGACATTCGACGACGAGACCGAGGCCTTCCGGGCCGAAGTCCGCGACTTCCTGACGGCGAACCGGGATTCGTTCCCGACGAAGTCGTACGACACCCTTGAAGGTTTCGAGCAGCACCGTCGTTGGGACAAGGTGCTTTTCGACGCCGGTCTGTCGGTCATCGCCTGGCCCAAGGAGTACGGCGGCCGCGACGCGACACTGCTGCAGTGGGTGGTGTTCGAAGAGGAGTACTTCCACGCCGGCGCTCCCGGCCGGGCCAGCGCCAACGGCACCGCGATGCTGGCGCCGACCCTGTTCGCCCACGGCACCGAAGAGCAGCTCCAGCGAGTGTTGCCGAAGATGGCCAGCGGCGAGGAGATCTGGGCCCAGGCCTGGTCCGAGCCCGAGTCCGGCAGCGACCTGGCCTCGCTGCGCTCGACGGCCACCAAGGTCGACGGCGGCTGGAAGCTCAACGGGCAGAAGATCTGGAGCTCACGCGCACCGTTCGGGGAGCGCGGCTTCGGTCTGTTCCGCTCCGACCCGGAGGCTCAGCGGCACAAGGGTCTGACCTACTTCATGTTCGATCTCAAGGCTCCCGGCATCACGGTGCGTCCGATCGCCCAGCTCGGCGGGGACACCGGCTTCGGCGAGATCTTCCTCGACGACGTCTTCGTGCCGGACAACGACGTGATCGGCGGCGTGCACGAGGGCTGGCGCGCGGCGATGAGCACGTCGAGCAACGAGCGCGGCATGTCGCTGCGCAGCCCGGCGCGCTTCATGGCGCCGGCCGAACGCCTTGTCACTCAGTGGAAATCCAACCCGGACCCGGTCTTCACCGACCGGGTCGCTGATGCCTGGATCAAGGCCCAGGCCTACCGGTTGCACACCTTCGGGACCGTGACCCGGCTGGCCAACGGTGGAGAACTGGGCGCCGAGTCCTCGGTGACCAAGGTGTTCTGGTCCGACCTCGACGTCGCGCTGCACCAGACCGCCCTGGACATGCAAGGGCCTGACGCCGAGCTCGCCGACCACTGGACCGAGGGGCTGCTGTTCGCGCTCGGCGGCCCGATCTATGCCGGCACCAACGAGATCCAGCGCAACATCATCGCCGAGCGGCTCCTCGGATTGCCCCGGGAGGCAAAGTGAACTTCGAAATCGACGAACAGCAGCGGGACTTCGCGGCCAGCATCGACGCGGCGCTGAGCGCCGCCGACGTCCCGGCCGCGGTACGAGCCTGGGGTGAGGGTGACACCGGGCCGGGCCGCAAGGTCTGGGCACAGCTCACCGACCTCGGGGTCACCGCACTGCTGGTGCCCGAGAAGTACGACGGCATCGAAGCTCACCCGGTAGACCTCGTCGTCGCCCTGGAGCGGTTGGGCTACTGGGCGGTCCCCGGTCCGGTGACCGAATCCATCGCCGTCGCACCGGTTCTGCTCGCGAGCGACGACCGTTCGGGTGCGCTGGCCTCCGGTGAGCTGATCGCCACCGTCGCCATGCCGCCGCAGGTACCGCGCGCCGTCAACGCCGACTTCGCGGGACTGACCCTGCTGGCCACCGACGGTCAGGTCGGTGACGCGACGGCAGGCGCTGCGCACGATTCCGTCGACCCGGCCCGAAAGCTGTTCGACGTCACGGCCTCCGGTGACACCCAGGCCGCCGACACCACGCGGGCCTATGAGTTCGGTGTGCTGGCCACGGCCGCCCAGTTGGTGGGCGCCGGTCAGGCCATGCTGGATCAGTCCGTCGAATACGCCAAGCAGCGCGCGCAGTTCGGCCGGATCATCGGCTCGTATCAGGCCATCAAGCACAAGCTGGCCGACGTGCTCATCGCCGTCGAACTGGCCCGCCCGCTGGTCTACGGTGCGGCACTCTCGCTGGCTGAGGGCTCACCCGACACCGCACGTGACATCAGCGCCGCCAAGGTGGCCGCCGCCGATGCCGCCCTGCTGGCCGCCCGCTCGGCGCTGCAGACCCACGGCGCCATCGGGTTCACCCAGGAACACGACTTGTCCCTGTCACTGCTGCGCGTGCAGGCGTTGCGCAGTGCCTGGGGCGATCCCGCCCTGCATCGTCGTCGACTCCTGGAGGTCCTCTCGTGAGTGAAGAACGCCAACTGTTGCGCGAAACCGTCGCCGCACTGGTGGACAAGCACGCCTCGCCCGAGGCCGTGCGGGCCGCGATGGAATCCGAGCGCGGCTACGACGAGAAGCTGTGGAGCCTGCTGTGTGAGCAGGTCGGCGCGGCCGCTCTGGTGGTGCCGGAGGAACTGGGCGGTGCCGGAGGCGAACTCGCCGATGCCGCCGTGGTTCTCGAAGAGCTCGGCAAGGCCCTGGTGCCGACCCCGCTGCTGGGGACCACACTGGCCGAGCTCGCCCTGCTGGCCGTCGACGACCACGAGCCGCTCGAAGGATTGGCCGAAGGTACCTCGATCGGCACCGTGGCGTTCGACGCCGACTACGTGCTCAACGGTGACGTGGCCGATGTCGTCATCGCCGCCGACGGCGAGAACCTGACCCGCTGGACCACTTTCACCGCCACCCCGAAATCCACCATGGATCTGACCCGCCGGCTGTCCGCGGTGATCCCCGGGGACACCGTCGTGTTGGGCGCCGACCCCGGCCTGGCCGACACCGCGGCCCTGCTGATGGCGGCCGAACAGATCGGCGCCGCGGCGCGCTGCCTGGACCTGACCGTCGCCTACACCAAGGACCGGGTTCAGTTCGGCCGCGCGATCGGCAGCTTCCAGGCACTCAAGCACCGGATGGCCGACCTGTACGTCAAGGTGTCCTCGGCACGTGCCGTCGTCAACGACGCGATCGCCGCGCCGTCACCCACCACAGCCTCCCTCGCCCGCTACTTCGCCAGCGAGGCGCTGTCCGCGGTGACGGCCGAGGCCATCCAGCTGCACGGCGGTATCGCCATCACCTGGGAGAGCGACATCCAGCTGTACTTCAAGCGCGCCCACGGCAGCGCCCAGCTGCTGGGTCCGCCGCGGGAGCACCTGCGCCGACTCGAAGCACAGGTCTTCTAGGCGGCCCGCCGCCGATGTGTTCTAACGTGCAGAACATGGACGACCACGTCGCACTGCGAGCCGGCATCCCGCCGTTTCACGTCATGGACGTGTGGCTGGCCGCGGCCGAACGCCAGCGCACGCACGGCGACCTGGTCAACCTCTCGGCCGGGCAGCCCAGCGCCGGGGCGCCGACGGCGGTGCGCGACGCCGCCGTCGCCGCGCTGAACCAGGGCGCGCTCGGCTATACCGTCGCGCTCGGACTTCCTGAACTGCGCGCCGAGATCGCGGCGTCGTACCGCAAGTACGACGTCGATGTCAGTGTCGACGAGGTGGTGCTCACCACCGGATCCTCGGGCGGGTTCCTGCTGACATTCCTGGCCTGCTTCGACGTCGGCGACCGGGTGGCCATCGCCAGCCCGGGCTATCCGTGTTACCGCAACATCCTCACCGCGCTGGGCTGCGAGGTGGTGGAGATCCCGTGCGGCCCCGAGACCCGGTTCCAGCCGACGGTCGCGATGCTCGACGCACTCGATCCCCCCGTCGCCGGCGTGATCGTGGCCAGCCCGGCCAACCCCACCGGCACCGTCATCCCGCCCGCCGAGTTGGCCGCCATCGCGACATGGTGTGACACGACGGGCGTGCGGCTGGTCAGCGACGAGGTCTACCACGGCCTGGTCTACCCCGGTGCACCCGAAACCAGCTGCGCGTGGCAGACCTCGCGCAATGCCGTGGTGGTCAACAGTTTCTCGAAGTACTTCGCGATGACCGGGTGGCGGCTGGGCTGGCTGCTGGTCCCGACCGGCCTGCAGCGCGCGGTCGACAGGCTCACCGGCAACTTCACCATCTGCCCGCCCGCACTGGCCCAGCATGCCGCGGTGGCCGCGTTCACGACGGAATCACTGGCCGAAGCAGATGGCCTGCTCTCGCACTACGCCGACAACCGCGGGCTGCTGCTCGACGGGCTGCGTAGCATCGGCATCGACCGGCTGGCCCCGACCGACGGCGCCTTCTATGTGTATGCCGACGTCAGCCAGTACACCGACGATTCATTGGGTTGGTGCTCGAAGCTGTTGGCCGACACCGGTGTTGCCATCGCTCCCGGCATCGACTTCGACACCGTGCGCGGCGGCTCCTACGTCCGGCTGTCCTTCGCCGGGCCGACCAGCGACATCGAAGAGGCGCTGCGCCGCATCGGCGCTTGGCTGCAGTAGATCGATTCTGCGGTCAGGGCGTTACCCACTCGCACTTTCACGCCCTGAACGCAGAGTCAGCCCTTTGGACGCTGCCCCGCGTACCAGTCCAGCAGGTCCGGGTTGTCCACGGCGCTGCGCTCGACCACCTTGGCCGCGTCGGCACCCTGGAACAGCTTCTTGATCGGGACCTCGAGCTTCTTGCCGGTGCGGGTGTGCGGGATGCCCGGGGCGACGAGAATGTCGTCGGGTACGTGCCGTGGCGACACCTCGGTGCGGATGGTCTGAATGATCTTGTCCCGCAACGTGTCCGTGAGCTCGACGCCGTCGGCCAGCACCACGAACAATGGCATCCAATACCCGCCGTCGGGCTGCTCGGCCCCGATCACCAGTGCCTCGGCGATCTCGGGCAGCCGCTCCACCGACTGGTAGATGTCGGCGCTGCCCATGCGGATGCCGTTGCGGTTCAAGGTGGAGTCCGACCGCCCGTGCACGACGATGCTGTCGTGGTCGGTGATGGTGATCCAGTCGCCGTGCCGCCACACGCCCGGAAACATCTCGAAATAGGCATCACGGTAACGAGATCCGTCGGCATCGTTCCAGAATGCGATCGGCATCGAGGGCAGCGGTTTGGTGATCACCAGCTCGCCGACCTCGCCACGCACCGGCTTGCCAGATTCGTCCCACGCGTCCACCGCCGCCCCCAGGTAGCGGGTCGATAGCTCACCCGGCCACACCGGCACGGTCGGCGCACCGCCGATGAAGGCCGACACCACGTCGGTGCCTCCGCTGAGAGAGGAGACCTGGACCTGCTCGCCGACGTTGTCACGCAACCACAGCGCTGACGAGGGCGGCAACGAAGATCCGGTGATGCCCACGGTCCTCAGCGCCGACAGGTCGTGCTCTTCGCGGGGCACCGCACCGGCCTTCGAACAGGCCAGCACATAACCGGGACTGGTTCCCAGAACCGTGGCATGCACCGTGGCCGCGATGTGCCACAGGGCATCGGCCGTGGGATGGGTCGGGCTGCCCTCGTAACAGACGATGGTGGCCCCCACCAGCAGTCCGGCCACCTGGAAGTTCCACATCATCCAGCTCGGGCTGGTGTACCAGAAGAAGGTGTCGTCGCGACCGATGTCGGACTGCAGCGACACCGCCTTGAGGTGTTCGAGCAGCACGCCGCCGTGACCGTGCATGATGCCCTTGGGCAGGCCGGTGGTGCCCGACGAGTACAGCACCCACAGCGGGTGGTCGAAATCGACCGGCGTCGTGGCCAATTCGGCCTTGCCGGCGGTCGCCGACTCCCAGTCCAGCCAGTCTTCGCGAGGCGCACCCAGCCGCGACACCAGGACAGAAGCCTCCAACGTGGGCAGGCCGTCGCGCACCGCGGCGATGTCGGCACCTTTGTCGTGGGACTTGCCGCCGAACTGGTAGCCGTCCGCGGTCACCAGCACGGTCGGCTCCAACTGACCGAGCCGGTCGAGCGCCGCCTTGGCGGTGTAGTCCTGCCCGCAGGCACTCCAGATCGCACCGATGCTGACGGTGGCCAGGAACGCGATGATCGCCTCGGCGATGTTGGGCAGGTAGCCGACCACCCGGTCCCCCGGCTGCACGTCCAGCGATCGCAGCGTGTTCGCGAATGCCGCGGTACGGCGCAACAATTCAGCCCAGGGCAACTCGGTGACCGCGCCGCCTTCGGCGACGGTGAGGATGGCCGGCCGATCGGTCCGGGCCTGACGGGCCACCTGGTCGACGTAGTTCAGCCGGGCGCCGGGGAACCATTGCACACCCGGCATAGTGTCGCCGACGAGCACCTGCTCCGGCCGCTCACCCAGCTCGAAGTAGTCCCACAGGGCGGCCCAGAACGCCGCCGGATCATCGACGGACCACTGCCACAGGCTCTGATAGTCGGGCGCGCTGATTCCGGTGCGGACCTGGACGAACCGGGCGAAGTCGGTGACCTTGGCGGCCTCGATACCTTCCGGCGTCGGCTTCCACTGAGCTTCTGTTGCGGTCATCGTGCGCTCCACCCACCATCCATCGTGTACGACGCCCCGGTCACCATCCGGGCGTTCGGCGACGCCAGCCAACCTACCAACGCGCCGACCTCTTCCGGCTCGACCAATTGCTTGACCGCGCTCTCCTTCAGCAGCACCTGCGCCAGCACGTCCTCCTCGGGAATGCCATGGATGCGGGCCTGATCCGCGATCTGTTCGGTGACCAGCGGCGTGCGCACATAGCCGGGGTTGACGCAGTTGCTGGTCACCCCGTGCGGACCGCCCTCGAGCGCGGTCACCTTCGACAGACCTTCCAGCGCATGCTTGGCCGTGACGTAGCCGGACTTGAACTCCGAGGCGCGCAGACCGTGCACCGAGGAGATGTTGACGATACGACCGAACCCCTGGGCGTACATGTGCGGCAGCGCGGCGCGGATCAACAGGAACGGCACCTCGACCATCAGCGCCAGCAGCATCCGGAACCGCTCGGGCGGGAACTCCTGGATCGGGTGGATGCTCTGCACCCCGGCGTTGTTCACCAGGATGTCGCAGTCCAGCTGCAGCGTCTCCAGCTCCGACACGTCGAGAAGGTCCACCGCCCAGGGCTTTCCGCCGATCTCATCGGCGACGGAAGCCGCGGCAGGCCCGTTGACGTCGGCCACCGTGACCACCGCCCCGCGGGACGCGAGCTCACGGGCGCAGGCCGCGCCGATCCCGCCGGCCGCACCGGTGACCAGGGCCGTGCGGCCGTCCAGATCGCTCACGCCGTGGCCCGCTGCAGGTCTGCGGCATCGATCTCGGCCAGGTCCGCACCCTTGGTCTCGCGGGTGAACGCCAGCGCGATCAACGTCACCAAGGCGGCCAGCGCGAGGTACACCGCGATCGGCACCGAAGAACCGTAGGTCTTCAACAACCACACCGCGATGATCGGCGCCAGCGATCCGGCAGCGATCGACGTGACCTGATAACCAAGGGAGACACCGGAATACCGCATGCGCGTCGGGAACATCTCGGACATCAGCGCGGGTTGCGGTGCGTACATCAAGGCGTGGATCACCAGGCCCAGCGTGATGGCCCCGATCACCGGCAGATACTGGCCGCTGTCCATCATCGGGTAAGCGAAGAAGCCCCAGCAGGCTGCGCCGACGGCTCCGACGAAGTACACGGGGCGGCGGCCGTACCGGTCCGACAACGCACCGACCGTCGGGATGGCCAGCAGGTGCACGGTGTGCGCGATGAGCAGCCACCACAGGATGTCGCTGGTGTCGGAATGCACGTGTTCCTTGAGATAGGTGATCGAGAACGTGACCACCAGGTAGTACATGATGTTCTCGCCGAATCGCAGGCCCATCGCGGTGAACACCCCGCGCGGGTAGCGCTTGAGCACCTCGATCGCGCTGAACGAGCTGGCCTTGATCTGTTCGGCTTCCTGTTGGGCCGCAACGAAGATCGGGGCATCGGTGACCTTGGTACGGATGTAGTAGCCGATCAGCACCACCACCGCCGACAGCCAGAACGCCACCCGCCAGCCCCAGGACAGGAACGCGTCGGCGCTGAGCAGGCCGTTGAGGAGCAACAGGACCACGGTGGCCAGCATGTTGCCCACCGGGACGCCGGCCTGTGGCCAGCTGGCCCAGAAACCACGTGACTGATTGGGGCTGTGCTCGGCCACCAGCAGCACCGCGCCACCCCACTCGCCGCCGACGGCGAAGCCCTGAAGGAACCGCAGGACGACCAACAGGATGGGCGCGAGGTAACCGATCTGCGCGTAGGTCGGCAGGCAGCCCATCAGGAAGGTGGCCAGGCCGACGAGGATCAGGCTGAACTGCAGCAGCTTCTTGCGGCCGAACTTGTCGCCGTAGTGACCGAACACGATGCCGCCGAGTGGGCGGGCCAGGAAGCCGATGGCGTAGGTACCAAAGGCCGCCATGATGGCGTCCAGATCGTTGCCGCCCTGCGGGAAGAACAACTTGTTGAACACCAGCGTGGCGGCGGTTCCGTAGAGGAAGAACTCGTACCACTCGACCACCGTGCCGGCCATCGAGGCGGCGACGACGCGGCGCAGGCCGGTCGTATTGGGCGCGCTCATCCGCGGCTCTCCTTGTTGCTCATGTGATGCCCCTTACAACTTTCGTGAGTATTCATGCACGCCGAACTCGCCGCAATGGGTAAAACCGCACGATCAGTCTGCAAAAATGCAGAAATGGACGGTCCGCAACGCCCCGGCCGCCCGAGCGCGGACGATCTGCTCGTGCTGCTCGCGGTCGGCCGGTCCGGCCGCTACACCGCCGCGGCCGATGAGCTGGGCATCAACCACACCACGATCTCGCGGCGCATCGCCGCGTTGGAGCAGGCCATCGGGGGCCGGGTGCTGACCCGGGCCGGCGGCGGCTGGGAACTCACCGATCTCGGCCGCGAGGCGCTGGCGGCCGCCGAGGCAGTGGAGTCCGCGGTTTCGACATTGAGCACCACCGGCGCCCGGCAACTCGTCGGCGTGGTCCGGATCTCGGCGACCGATGGCTTCAGCGCCTACATCGCCGCACCGGCGGCGGCCCAGGTACAACGTGACCATCCGCGCTTGTCCGTCGAGATCGTGACCGCCACCCGCCGCGCCTCCCAACAACGGTCGAGCCTCGACCTCGAGATCGTCGTCGGCGCGCCCCAGGTGCGACGGGCCGAGGCGATCCGCCTCGGTGACTACTGTCTGGGTCTCTACGGCTCGCGGTCCTATCTCGCCGAACACGGCACCCCGTCCGACATCGCGGACCTGGCCCGGTTTCCGTTGGTCTACTTCATCGATTCGATGCTGCAGGTCGACGACCTCGACATGGCCACCAGTTTTGCGCCGGCCATGCATGAATCGGTGACCTCCACCAACGTGTTCGTCCACGTCGAAGCCACCCGCGCCGCGGCAGGGCTGGGTCTGCTGCCGTGTTTCATGGCCGACCGGCACGAGGATCTGGTCCGGGTGCTGCCCGCGGAGCTGACGGTTCGGTTGAGCTACTGGCTGGTGGCCCGGGCCGAGACGCTGCGCCGCCCGGTGGTGGCCGCCGTGGTCGAGGCGATCCAGGACCGGATGGCCGACCAACAGGACGTGCTGCTCGGCATCGGCTGATGCACAGTGGGGGTATGCCATTCATCGAGCACGACCGCGGACGCGCCTACTACCGGCACTGGGCCGCACCGGAACCCCGGGCAGCCGTCGTGTTCCTGCACGGGTTCGGTGAACATACCGGGGTCTACCACCGGTACGGTTTCGCGCTCAACGCCGCGGGCATCGACCTGTGGGCGGTCGATCAGTTCGGGCACGGCCTGACGCCGGGCACCCGCGGCGACTTCGGCCTCATCGAAGACAGTTCAGCGCTGGCAGAGGCGCTGAGCGCACTCGCCGAGCAGGAGACCCCGGGCATACCGCTGGTGGCACAAGGGCATTCGTTCGGTTCGGTGGTGACCCTGTTCCGGCTGCTCGACGCTCCCGAGAAGTACCGCGCCGGCATCATCTCCGGTGCGCCGCTGGTGCCGATCCCCGAAATGCTGGATCCGAACACCGAATTGGACCTGGACCCGAACTGGCTCTCCACCGACCCGTTCTACCTCGATGCCCTGGAGAACGACCCCCTGGCCTTCGTCGACGCCGACGGCGTCGCGCTCACCCGCGAGCTGGACCGGGCCTGGGACCGGTTCGGCGCCGAGTTGCCCAAGCTGGCGGTGCCCACCCTGGCGCTGCACGGTTCGGCCGACGTCATCGCCCCGGTCGGCGCGGTGAGGGCCTATTCCGAACAGATAGGACCGTTGCAGTTCAAGGAGTTTGACGGCGGTCGCCACGACATCCTCAACGAGTCCGTGCACCGTGAGGTCGCCGCGGACATCATCGAATTCATCGGCGCGCAGATCGGCTAGCGCCGCGCCTCGTACCCCGCGGTGAGCCAGTAGATCGTCCGGTCGAGGCTGGGCAGGATCTCGGTGATGGCGATCTCGCCCGCGGTGAACCGGCCGACGAGCCCGAACACCAGGCTGGTCAGGATGTTGTCGAGATCGTGGACGAACGTCTCGTCGACGCCGGACAGGATGGACCGGCCCGCGGGCACGACAGCGTCGAGGCCGCGGCGCACCAGACGTTCCCCGCCCGGCGCCGCCCGCACCCGCGAGTAGGCCCTGAGCATGTCGGGGTGCTTCTCCCACGGCTCGAAGATGGTGCGGAACATTCGCATCAGCGCCTCGTACAGGGACTCCCCCGGCTCGCGCACCTGGCCGGCCACTCCGGAATACCGATTCTCGGCCATCCAGGAGTCCAGCGCGGCCAGGATCAGCTCGTCGCGGGTGGAGTAGCGCTTGTAGATGGTGGCCAGTGAGGTCTTGGCCCGACGCGCCACCTCGCGCAGTTGCACCGCCTCATACCCCTCGGTCTCGAGGAGGTCCACGACGATGTCGAGGATCCGATCACGCTCATCTGCCACTTCGAGAACACCCTTGCCGCTGGAGAGTAACCACGTTACCGTACCGCTGTAACACGGTTACAGCTATTCGGCGGAGCGAGGATCAATGGGAAATCTGGACGGAAAAGTCGCCTTCATCACCGGGGTAGCCCGAGGTCAGGGACGCAGTCACGCGGTGACGCTGGCCAGTGAAGGCGCAGCCGTCATCGGTGTGGACATCTGCGCGGACATCGCATCCAACCCGTATCCGATGGCCACCCGCGACGAGCTCGACGAGACCGTCGCCCTGGTCGAGGCGGCCGGCGGCAAGATGCTCGGATCGGTCGCCGACGTGCGCGACTTCCACGCCGTCAAGTACGCCCTCGACGCGGGTGTGGAGCAGTTCGGCCGGCTGGACATCGTGCTCGCCAATGCCGGCGTCGCCCCCACCGCGTTTCGTGAAGTGACCATCGAAGAAGACCTCGAGATGTGGACCGATGCGGTCGGCGTCAACCTGGTCGGCTCCTTCCACACTGCCAAGGCCGCGATCCCCCACCTGATCGCAGGCGGACGAGGCGGGTCGATCGTCTTCACGAGTTCCACCGCCGGGCTGCGCGGCTTCGGCGGCCTGCAGGGCGGCGGCCTGGGCTATGCGGCATCCAAGCACGGCATCGTCGGGCTGATGCGTACCCTGTCCAATGCGCTTGCCCCGCACAGCATCCGGGTCAACACGGTGCATCCGACCGCGGTCAACACCATGATGGCGGTCAACCCGGCCATGACGGCGTTCCTGGAGAATTACCCCGACGGCGGCCCGCATCTGCAGAACCCGATGCCGGTGTCACTGCTGGAACCGCAGGACATCAGCGCGACCATCAGTTATCTGGTGTCCGACGCTGCCAAATACGTCACCGGGGTCACCCTCCCCGTCGACGCCGGCTTCACGAACAAGCTCTGATGGGGCGCGTCACCGGCAAGCGTGTGCTGATCACCGGCGCAGCACGCGGTATGGGCCGAAGCCACGCGGTGCGTCTGGCCGAGGAAGGCGCCGACTTGATCCTGGTCGACATCTGCGAATCGTTGCCCGAGGTGGAATATCCGCTGGCCACCCGCGATGATCTGGACGAAACCGCCCGGCTGGTCGAGAAGCAGGGTCAACGCGCCCTGACCTATGTGGTCGACGTGCGCGACGGCGCGGCGTTGAGCGCCGCGGTCGCCGAGGGTGTGGCGGAGCTCGGCGGTCTGGATGCCTCGGTGGCCAACGCCGGGGTCCTGACCGCGGGCACCTGGGACACCACCACCGCCGAGCAGTGGCGCACCGTCGTGGACGTGAACCTGATCGGCACCTGGAACACCTGCGCGGCCGCACTGCCTCATCTGGTGGAGCGCGGCGGCAGCCTGATCAATGTCAGTTCCGTGGCGGGGATCAAGGGTTCACCGCTGCACACCCCTTACACCGCTTCCAAACACGGTGTGGTCGGGCTCAGCCGTGCCCTGGCCAATGAGCTTGCCGCGGTGAATGTCCGGGTCAACACGGTGCATCCCACCGGGGTCGCCACCGGGTTACGGCCCGACAGCCTGCACGCGCTGCTCCACGAGACCCGTCAAGACCTGGGGCCGATCTTCCAGAATGCGCTGCCGATCCAGATGACCGACGCGCTGGACATCAGTAATGCGGTGTTGTTCCTGATCTCCGACGAAGCCCGCCACGTCACCGGCCTGGAGTTCAAGGTCGATGCGGGGGCGACGATCCGATGACCGCATCCGATACCCGGACCGAGCGCGGCAGGCGTGAGTTCGCCGAGGTGATGACGTTCGCCCCCGCCGAGGATCAGAGCCCGGCGACCGCCCACCTCATCGACTTCGTGTTCGCCGAAGTGTGGCCGCGCACCGCATTGAGCCGTCGGGACCGGCGATTCGTCACGCTCCCGTGCGTCGCGGCGGCCGACGCCGAAGGCCCGCTGCGCGACCACGTGTACGCCGCACTCAACAGCGGTGACCTGTCCATCGTCGAAATCCGGGAAACCGTCCTGCATTTCGCGGTGTATGCCGGTTGGCCCAAGGCCTCGCGGTTCAACATCATGGTCGACGAGCAGTGGGACCGCATCCACCGCGAGCGCGGCCTGACGCCGCCGACACCGGAGCCGCTGCTGCCGCTGCCGACTCCCAGCGATCCGGAAGAACGGCTGCTCTGCGGCGAGCAGTCGTTCCGGGATATCAACTGCATCCCGTTCGCCCCGACCCGCGACAACCCGTATTCCGGGGCAGGCATCCTGAACTTCGTGTTCGGGGAGATGTGGCTGCGCCCCGGACTCGGCATGAAGGAACGACGACTGGTGACGGTGGCCTGTGTGGCGTTTCAGGATGCGCCGCTGCCGATCCTGAGCCACGTCTACGCCGCACTCAAGAGCCGCGACGTCTCCTTCGAGGAAATGGACGAACTGGCACTGCATTTCGCGGCCTACTACGGCTGGCCCAAGGCGGCGAACCTCAACCAGGTGATCGGCGAACAGAAGCAGCGCGTGCTTGAGGAGTGGGAAGCCGAGGCATGAAGTTCGAGCACATCTACCCGGCGACCGGCCGGCCGAACGGGACCGTGGACCTGGCCGGCGCCGCCGAGATCGACGACGCGGTGGCGGCCGCGGCCAAGGCGCAGCGCGAGTGGGTCTCACTGACCGTCGACCGGCGTCGGGACATGTTGATCGGCCTGGCCGACGTGGTCCACGACCATCTCGACGAGCTCGCAAAGCTCAACGTGGCCGACTACGCGGTACCGATCTCGTTCGCCGGCACCGCAGTGCTTCTCGAACGGTTCCTGCGGTATTTTGCCGGTTACGCCGACAAACCGCACGGGGTGACGACGCCGGTGAACGGATCGTTCGACATCAATCTCGTCGAGCGGGAGCCGTACGGCGTCGTCGGTGTCATCACACCGTGGAACGGTTCTCTGGTCGTCACGGGATCGTGTGTCGCCCCGGCCCTGGCCGCCGGCAATGCCGTCGTACTCAAACCCTCGGAGCTCGCACCCTTCGCGGCGCTGCGGTTCGGCGAGCTGTGTCTGGAGGCGGGACTTCCGCAGGGGCTGGTGACCGTCGTCCCGGCCGATGCCGAGGGCGGCGACGCCTTGGTGCGTCATCCGGGTATCGGCAAGATCGCGTTCACCGGTGGCGGCACGACGGCACGCAAGGTACTGCAGGCTGCCGCAACGAATCTCACGCCGGTGGTCACCGAGCTGGGCGGTAAATCCGCCAACCTCATCTTCGCCGATGCCGATCTCGACCTGGCCGCCACGCTGTCGGCGCATCAGGGTCCGCTCATGCAGTCGGGACAGAGCTGCGCGTGTGCCAGCCGGATACTCGTCCACGATGCCGTCTACGACGAGTTCCTGGAGAAGTTCCTCGGCGTGGTAGGCGCAGCCCGCATCGGTGACCCGATGGATCCCGCGACCGCGTTCGGACCGGTGATCAGCCAGGCCGCCGCCGACCGGATCCTGGCCGCGGTCGACTCCTCGGTGTCGAGCGGCGCGGGTGAATTGCTGTTGGGCGGCAAGCGGATCGGCGGTGACCTGGCCGACGGTTACTACGTCGAACCGACCGTGTTCGGAGACGTCGACAACGCCTCGGAACTCGCGCAGCTGGAGACCTTCGGGCCGGTCGTCTCGGTGATGCGATTCCGCGACGAGGACGAGGCCGTTCAGATCGCCAACGACACCCCGTACGGCCTGAACGCCTTCGTCCAGACGACGGAACTCAACCGCGCACACCGCGTGGCCCGACGGCTGGAATCCGGGTCCGTGTGGATCAACCAGTTCAGCGACATCTCCCCACAGGGCCCCTACGGCGGCTACAAGGAGAGCGGCTCGGGCCGCACCGGCGGCATCGAGGGTCTCAACGAATTCCGGCAGGTGAAGAACATCCGGATCGCTGTGCGCTGATTTTCCGGCGCGAACAGACACTTACGCCCCCGAAGTCGGTCGATTTCGGGGGCGTAATTGTCCGCTTGCCGAGGGCTCAGGCCGGCGTGAAGGTGATGTTGAGTTCGGTGAGGCCGCGCAGCAGGAACGTCGGCTCGTAGGTGTAGTTCCGCGCTCCGGCCGGGCCGTGTGCGGATTCATCGATTCCGATGTCCCGCATACGGTCCAGCAGACGGCGAACGGTAATCTGCCCCTCGACCCGGGCCAGCGGCGCCCCGGCGCAGGTGTGAATGCCCCGACCGAAGGCGATGTGCTCACGGACGTTCTTGCGGTCCGGTCG
This sequence comes from Mycobacterium sp. 48b, assembly GCF_048282725.1. NCBI lineage: Bacteria > Bacillati > Actinomycetota > Actinomycetes > Mycobacteriales > Mycobacteriaceae > Mycobacterium > Mycobacterium sp. 48b. The sequence continues at coordinate 1,274,006 of NZ_JBLVUL010000001.1, read as the reverse complement.
GAACTCGTGGGGATCGTCGAACTTGCGCGGATCGCGGTTGGCCGCACCGAGGCACAGCATGACGATGGTTCCGGCCTTCAGGTGTACGCCGCCGAGCGTGGTGGTCTTGCGCACCAGCCGGAAGTCGACCTTCGTCGGGGCATGCATGCGGAGGGCTTCCTCGATGAAAGTCGGTATGCCGTCGGGGTTCTCGCGCAGCATCTGCTGGTACTCCGGATAGTCACCCAGGGTCTGCACGGCGGCGGTGAGCAGCTTGGTGACGGTCTCCTGGCCGGCGGCGAACAGGAACGTGGCCGGCTTGACCACCTCCAGGAGCTCCGGAGTCGAGCCGTCGGGATAGGTGGCGGTGGCCATGCCGGAGAGCACGTCGCCACGCGGCTCGCGTCGGCGCTCGGCGAGATATCCGGCGAACTTGTCGTCGAGGTACTGCAGGGGATCGAGTCCCACCGGCTCACCGTCGAGTGCCCCGACCCGGTTGCCCTCCGGCCGCTCGGCGCCCAGTGCGGCCAGGAATTCGGGGCGGTCCTCCTCCGGAACCCCAAGCAGATCGATGATCGCCGAGGTCGCAAAGGGTTTGGCGTACTCCGACAGGAACTCGCACTTGCTGTTGCCCATGAACTGGTCGAGCTGGTGATCGACCAGCTGCCACATGTAGTCCTCGTTCTCCTTGAGCCGCCGCGGCGTCAGCAGCTTGCTCAGCAGTGAGCGGGCCCGCTCATGCTGCGGCGGATCCATCACCACCATGTGCTCGTGGATCGGGAACAGATGGCGGTGCGCCTCGATCTGCTCGCTGATGTCGTCGCCGTCGGGCTCGAAGGGCAGTGGCGGGAACAGACCTCCGATCGCGTTGACCGCCGAGAACGACCCATGGTCCTTGAAGGCCGCCATGACTTCCTGGTAGCCGGTCACCGCCACCACACCGTGGTGCGGTTCGGCGAACACCGGCCCGTTGCTACGCAGGTACTCGTAGTACTCGTAGGGATTCTGCGCGACGGACGGATCGGCGAAGTAGTCGACGGAAGCGAGGTCGGTCATGGCTCACTGGCCTTTCGTGCTGGTGGTTAGCAGGCTGATCGCCTGGCGCGGGCAGGCGTCGACGGCGGATTTGACGTTTTCCCAGGTAGGTTGATCCCACTGGCCGTCCGCCGGGGCGGCGCTGGCTACCTCGTCGTCAGACAGGTCGAAAACCTCAGGGGCAAGTTGGATGCACAGTGCATGGCCCTCGCACAGCCCGGCGTCCACCCGGACCCGGGTCGTGCTCACGTCTTCGGACATCGGTTTCCTCAGTTCTAAATTTGATCACTCGATCAAACCGTTAGGATGGCTCATGCTTACCACCCCCGACCTTTGGCGGTCAAGGATGTCGCACGGCCAGAAACATCTGTTGTCGGGCAATGGTTTTCGGAGGGTGCGCTGATGCCGGCGGCACGATCGGCCAAGGACAAGGACGCCGGCACCCGCAAGCGCCTGATCGAGGCAACCGCCCAGGTCATCCGCGACGAGGGATACGCCGCGGCGACCACCCGGCGGATCGCGGCCGTGGCAGGCGTGCGTTCCGCGCTGGTCTACTACTACTTCGACACCCTCGACGACCTGTACATCGCCGTGTTGCGCAGCGGCGCCGACGTGGCCCTGGCCAAGCTACGCGAGGCGCTCACCACCGACGATCCGCTGCGGGCGCTGTGGCTGATCAACTCCGATTCGCGAGTGACCGGGCTGAACACCGAATTCATGGCGCTGGCCAACCACCGCAAGGCGATCGGCGTCGAGCTCAAGACCTACTCCGAGCGGGTCCGCGACATCGAGGCGGCCGCCATGGCCGGGGTACTGCGCGCCCACGGTGTGGACATGGAGGAGTTCCCGCCCGTGGTGATGTCGATGCTGCTCACACAGTCGGCCCGCAGCCTGTGCAACGAAGAGGCGGTCGGCGTGACCGAGGGCCACGCCGAGTTCCGCGCTTTCGTCGAACGTTTCCTGCGCCGGTTCGGCGGCGAGGCGGCCACTACTTGAGCATGCTGCCCGCGTCGACCGTGACCGGCAGACCGGTGATGTAGCGAGCCTCATCGGAGGCCAGGAACAACACCGCATTGCTGATGTCGACGGGCTCCACCCAGCCGACCGGAAGCACGTGCATGAGCTGGGCGACCACGGCCATGTCGTCGGGACCCGGATTCTCCAGGTCGGGACGGAACAGCTTCATCGTGCCCTCGTTCATGAACATCGGGGTGTTCACATTCGTCGGGCACACCGAGTTCACCCGGATCGAATGCTGCCCCAACTCCACCGCGAAGCTGCGCATCAACCCGATCACGCCGTGTTTGGCCGCGATGTAGTGACCCGTATGCGGGTAGGCCTTGAGGCCGCCGACCGAGCTGGTGAGGACGATCGATCCACCCTGACCTCCGGAAAGAATATGCGGCACAGCGGCTTTCACGGTCTTCCAGACTCCGGACAGGTTGACGCCGATCATGTCGTCCCAATCGGATTCCTTGGTCTCGTGCAAGACGTCGCCGCCATTGCCGATGCCGGCATTGGCCACCACGATGTCCAGGCGCCCCAACTGCTCGACACCGCTGTCGACCGCCTCCCTGAGCGCGTCGAAGTCACGCACATCCAGTTCCGTGGTGACGATGCGCCGGTTCAGGCCCTTGACCAGGTCGGCGGTCTCGGCCAGATCGTCCGGGGTCGAGGCCGGGATCGCACTGGTATCGGTGACCGGGCGGCACACGTCGACAGCGATGATGTCTGCGCCCTCTTGTGCCAATCGCAACGCATGGCTGCGCCCTTGCCCGCGTGCCGCTCCGGTAACGAGGGCTACCTTGCCCTCGACTCTGCCTGCCATAGATGTCCTCTCGTCTGCATTTTTGATCGAGTGATCAGCACAATCTCAGTCAGTTTCAAGGCTGTCAAGGTTTGTTTTGGTCGACCGATCAGCTTCTGGTCAGGCGCGCGCCGGTGCCGGTGCCGCTGACGGGCAAACGTCGCCACAAGTAGAAGGATTCATCGAAGGACTTCGCCGCGATCATCCGGACTTGCCATATTCAGGTAATTCTCAGGTTGAGGGATTCAGGTCGCCGACCAGCCGCCCCACCCAGCTGGGGCCAGAAAGGCCGCCATGAGCTGCATTTTCACATCGCAAACCCAGTTCACTCACAGCTCGCTCATAGTTAAATAGGCATCCTAATTTAGGTAAGGCATACCTATTGATGCTTAGGTAAATCTCAGCTAACGTCCCTCCTCGCCGCCGTCCTGGCGGCAAATAAATTCGAAAGAGGAGAACCTCGTGCAACAAGCACTTTCGTGGTCGGCCGGCCGCAAGAACAAGCTCGTGCTGGGTGGTATCGCGGCGCTGGGAGCCAGCGTCATCGCGGTCAATCCGATCGCCACCAGCCCGGCCCTGATCGAAGCCCAGCACCGCGCGGTCCAGCTGGTAGCCGATGCCACCGCTTCGCCCCTCGACGTCTACGGCGAGTTGTTCACCAACACCGTGACGAACATCGGCGCCCTGGGAGAACAGCTCGCGGCCAATCCCTTCCCGGTACTGAGCACCATCGCCGCCAACCAGCAGGGCTATGCCGAACAGATCGGCACCGCCATCCAGGCCATCCCTACCACCTTCCAGAACTGGTACGAGAACGGCGGTAGAGAAGGCAGCGCCGGAAAGGTCTACGTGGCCGCCATCCAGACCGCACTGGAAGCCGGAGATTTCAACACCGCATACGACAACTTCAACAAGTTCTTCCTGTTCGGCCTGCAGAACTCGATCCTGCCGGTCGCCAACGTGCTGTTCACCATCCCCCCGCAGATGGCGCAGAACTTCGCCGACGGGGTCACCGCCGTATCCAGCGCGGGCACTCTCGTCTACGGCCTGTTCCAGTCCCTGTTCGCACCGCTGAGCGGCTCGGCGTTCGAAGCGTCTCGGGTCAACGATGCGATCTCGGCGGCGGTGTCATCGGGTGACGTGGCCGGCGCTGTCACCGCGATCGTCAACGCACCCGGCATCATCGCCAACGCGTTCCTCAACGGGTTCGACTACAACGATGCCGACACCACCGAGGCATGGTCAGGGTTGTTCTCCCCCAAGGGCACCCGAGCCAGCGGCGGCCCGATCTCCCAGCTGCTGATCACCATTCCGCAGAAGATCGCCGCCGCCATCACCAACACGCCGGCCACGACAACCTCGGTGACCGGCGCCAGTGTGGTCGCCGATGCGCTTTCGCCGGTGAGTGATTCGTCGACATCCGACGCTGTCGAAACGTCGGTCACCGACTTGAGCAGCGGCACCGACGCAGCAGAGGCGGCCGAGGTCGCAGCTGCCTCGAAGGCAGTCACCGCGAAGCCCACCAAGGCCGCCCTGACCGCCAAGGCCGCAACGGACACCGACGCCGAGGACGCCACGGCTGCAGGCGCCGCCGATGTAGCCGCCACGACGACGACTGCGGAGACCAAGTCAGAAGCGGCCGAACCGGTGCGGTCCGAGTCGAGCACTCAAGGCAAGCCCGGCGGAAATCGGCTGAGCTCGACCGTCAAGAAACTCAGCGACAGGGTCAAGGGCACGAAGAGCAAGGCCGCCTCGTCTGACGCCGCTGACAGTTCGGCCACCAAGAGCTCGGCCACCAAGAGCGAGAGCAAGCACTCCAAGAAGGAATCGGGCCACAAGTCCGCAGCGTGATCCTGGCATGACGAAACTGGGCCCCATCCTGATGGATGGGGCCCAGCTACGCAGCGCTAATTACTCAGAGGACGAGTCCGAGCTTGCCTTGGAATCGCCGGCCTTCTTGGAGTCGGCGGACTTGGTCTCCTTGGCCTTGGCCTTGGTTTCCTTGGCTTCCTTGGCCTTGGCCTGCCGGGCTTCCTTGGCCTCGTTGATCTTGGCCTTGATCCGGTCGCCGACCTTCGTCTTGGCCTTGGTCTTGGTCTCGGCAGAGACCGACGTGCCGGTCGCCGGCGTGGTGGCGGATTCGGCAGCCTCATCCGTCGCTGCCGGAACGGCACTGGCCTCGGCAGCCGGGGTCTCGACCTTCACGGCCTCGGCAGCCGGGGTCTCGACCTTTGCGGCCTCGGCAGCCGGGGCCTCGACCTTGGCAGCCTCGACGGCGGGGGCCGCTTCCTTGGCCGACTCGACGACGACCGACTCGACGACGACCGGCTCGGCCGACGCCGCCTTGGGCGCAACCGCGGAGACCAGCTGAGCAGAGACGCTCGTCGGCACCGACGACAGAGCCGACGTCGGCGCGGGGGTCTCCGGGGTGTTGTCGATGGCGTCGGCGAGCTTCTGCGGGATGTTCACCAGCAGGTTCTGCAGCAGACCCGCGACCACCCGGGCGCCTCCCTGCTCGCCGGGCTCGGCCCAGGTGAGCAGCGCCGGCCACTCGGTGTAGCCCCCGGTGCCCGTCTCGGGGTCCGGATCGGAGTACTTGAATCCGTTGAGCGCGGCGTTGACCAGGATGCCCGGCGTGTTGACGACGGCGTTGAAGGCTCCCTGAACATCGCCGGCGGCCACGCTGGTGCTGATCGCCTCAGCAACGCGGGCGAGCTCGAACGTTGGGCCGCTGACCGTGGCGAAGACACCCTGGAACAGGGCGCTCACGACCACGCTCGAGGTGAAGGTCGCAGCGATCACCTTCGTGAAGTTCTGCGCCATCTGCTCCGGGATGCCGGCCAGGTACTCGGTTCCGCCACGCGGGATGCCCGACAGGATGAACCCGGGAGCGATCAACGAACCGAAGGCGCCCTGGAACGCGTACAGCATCGAGTGGTTGAACCAGCGGTACGCCTCGCCGATGTCACCGGCCTCGAGCGCGGCCTGCGCCTGCGCCAGTCGCGCCTGCCCGTTGGAGCCGTTGTACCAGTTCTGCAGGTTGGTGGGGATGGCCTCGAGCGCCGCGCCGAACTTTGCCGCGTAGCCCTGCTGGTTCTCCAAAACCTGGCTCAGGAACGGTGCCGGGTTGGCGGCGAGAGCCGCACCCAGAAGCTCCAGGTTGCCGACGGTGTTGCCGACCAGCGTCCCGTAGACATCGACCGGCGAGGCGGTCGCGTCCATCGTCGACGCCGTCAGGTCGTAGGCAAAGCTCTTCGCCTGCTCGATGACCGTCGTGTTGTGGGCAACCGGGGTCACCGCGATGGCGCTGGCGCTGACCATGGCGACGCCGGCGAGAAGGAACTTGTCCTTGCGACTCACCGCCGGGGTGTCACCGGAGGGAAGGGCAGGTTGATGCACGAAATCTCCTGAAGCTGATAATTGACTGAGGAACGACCAAAAGTTAGCTTAGCGTTCCCTAAATATCAATAGGTATGCCTACCCTGACTTTCTGGCACGTAAATATGTGCTGGAACACAGACTGGGCCCCCTCCCGCGGGAGGGGGCCCAGTCTGTGTCAACGACGAAAAGTCAGAGCCAGGTATCGGACGTGGTGGCGGTGAGGAACGCATCCAGATCGTCACGCCACTGCGCCGGGGTGTTCTTGTCCGGCTCGATCCCGGTGTACTCGCCGCGGTAGAACAGCAGCGGCCGGGGCTTGCGTTTGGGGACTTCCGACAACGAGTGCACCGCACCGAAAACCACGAAGTGGTCGCCGCCGTCGTGCACGGAGTGCACATTGCAGTCGATGTGGGCGAGGCTGCCGTCGATCACCGGAGAACCGAGTTCCGAAGGACTCCAGTCGATTCCGGCGAATTTGTCCGGCGCCTTGGAACCGAACTGCGCGGACACGTGCTGCTGCTTCTCGTGCAGCATGTTCACGCAGAACTTCCCGCTGGCCTCGATGGCCTTCCAGGCGCGCGACTGCTTGGTGGGGCAGAACAGCACCAACGGCGGGTCGAGCGACAGCGCCGCGAACGACTGGCAGGCAAAGCCGATCGGCACGTCGTCGTGGAAGGTCGTGATGACCGTGACGCCGGTACAGAACTGGCCGAGCACATTTCGGAACGTGCGTGGGTCGAGCGGCTGGGCTTCCGTCACTTGAAAATCACAGTCACTTGAAGCCGACGGAGAAGTCGTGGCCCCAGAGACTGATCCCCACGCTCTCCCGGGCGATCCAGCTCTCGTCCTCGACTTCCAGTCCTTCACAACCGAATTCCATGTCGAACCCACCCGGAGTCTTCATGTAGAACGACAGCATCTTGTCGTTGATGTGCCGGCCCAGCGTCGCCGACATCTTCACATTCCGGCGGTTGGCGCGATCCAGGCACAGGCCGACGTCGTCGGAGTTCTCCACCTCGACCATCAGGTGCACGATGCCGGTCGGGTTGGGCATCGGCATGAAGGCCAGCGCATGGTGGCGCGGGTTGCAGCCATAAAAGCGCAGCCACACCGGATCGCCGTCGGCCGGGCGACCCGCGAGCTGCGGCGGCAGCTGCATCGAATCGCGAAGCTTGAAGCCGAGCACGTCCTGGTAGAACGCCTGCGCTGCGGCATCGTCGTTGCAGGTGAGCACCACGTGCCCGAGGCCCTGCTCGTCGGTGACGAACTTGTGGCCGTAGGGGCTGACAAACCGGCGGCCCAGGTACTGCGCACCGTAGAACGCCTCGAGAACATTGCCGGCGGGGTCGGAGAACCGGATGAAACCCTCGACCCGGCGCTCGCGGATCTCGTCCCTGGTGCCCTCGACGAAATCGACGCCCGCCTTGGACAGGCTCTCGCGCAGGCTCTGCAGTGCAGGGGCGTCGGCAACCTCCCAGCCGGAGATCAACAGCCGGTCCTGGTCGCCGGGCACGATGACCAGACGGGCCGCGAAATCGTCCATCCGCAGGTAGAGCGCATCCGGGATCGAACCCTCGCCCTCAACCATGCCGAGCACTTTCACGCCGAACTGGCGCCAGGCGGCGACGTCGGTGGCCTCGATGCGCATGTAGCCGAGTGCCTTGATGCTCACGGTCAGCCTCCCAGGAAATCGATGGTGAGCTTGTTGAACTCGTCGAACTTCTCGACCTGAGCCCAGTGTCCACACTGCCCGAAGACGTGCAGCTGTACCCGCGGAATCTGCTTTACCGCGACCAGTGCGCCGTCGAGCGGGTTGACCCGGTCCTCACGGCCCCAGATCAGCAGCACCGGCTGGCGCAGCTTGTACACCTCGCGCCACATCATGCCGAGCTCGAAGTCCGCACCGGCGAACGACTTACCCATCGCCCGGGTGGCGGCCAGCGATTCGGGCGTGCTGGCGATCGCGAACCGTTCGTCGACCAGCTCAGGGGTGACCAGCTTCTGGTCGAACACCATGATCCGGATGAAGGCTTCGAGGTTCTCGCGCGTCGGTTCGAAGTTGAACTTGGCGAGAGCCTTGACGCCCTCGGTCGGGTCCGGCGCGAACAGGTTGACGCTGAGTCCGCCGGGACCCATCAAGACCAGCTTGCCCGCCCGGTCCGGGTAGTCCAGCGCGAAGCGGACCGCGGTGCCGCCGCCGAGCGAGTTGCCCAGCAACGGAACCCGTCCCGTGATCTCGAGCTTGTCGAGCAGGCCGAGCACCGCCTTGGCGCTGTAGCGGTTGTACTGCTCGTGCTCGGTGTGCTTGTCCGACAAACCGTAACCGGGCTGGTCGATGGCCAGCACGTGGTAGTACTCGGCCAGCACGGCGATGTTGCGGCCGAAGTTCGACCAGCTGGACGCACCGGGCCCGCCGCCGTGCAGCAGCACGATGGTCTGCGCCGTCGGGTCACCGGCCTCGTGGTAGTGCAACCGCATGGCCAGCTCGCCGGCCTGCACGTCGGCGAAGCGCGAGGTGGATTCGAACGTGATCTCTTGAGTGGCAGTCATCTATCAGACCATCGTGTCGGCCGGGGGCAGGCCGAACTCGTTGTTGCCGAAGATCAGGTAGGCCCGCTCGGGATCGTTGGCGGCGTGCACGCGGCCGGCGTGCGCATCACGCCAGAAGCGCTGCACGGGAGCGTCGTTGGACAGCGCGGTGGCACCCGAGGCCTCGAAGAGCCGGTCGATCGAGGCGATCGCGCGGCCGGTGGCACGCACCTGATCGCGGCGGGCACGGGCCCGCAGCTCGAACGGGATCTCCTGGCCGGCGACCAGCAGGGCGTACTCGTCGGCAACGTTGCCCGACAGCTGGCGCCAGGCGGCGTCGATGTCGCTGGCCGCCTCGGCGATCCGGATCTTGGCGAACGGATCGTCCTTGGCCTTCTCGCCGGCGAAGGCCGCGCGGACACGCTTGCCCTGGTGCTCGACGTGCGCGTCGTAGGCGCCGTACGCCATACCCACGATGGGAGCCGAGATGGTGGTGGGATGAATTGTGCCCCAAGGCATCTTGTACACCGGAGCGGTGTTGGTCCGGTAGCCGCCTGCGGTGCCGTCGTTCATCGCCTTGTAGGACAGGAAGCGATGCTTGGGCACGAACACGTCCTTGACCACGACGGTGTTGCTGCCGGTGCCGCGCAGGCCGACCACGTTCCAGACGTCGTCGATCTGGTAGTCGGTACGCGGGATCAGGAAGCTGCCGAAGTCGACCGGACGGCCGTCCTTGATCACCGGGCCACCCAGGAAGGCCCAGGTGGCGTGATCGCAACCCGACGACCAGTTCCAGGCGCCGTTGACGATGTAGCCGTCGCCGGCCTCGGTCACAGTGCCCGCGCCCATCGGGGCGTAGGAGGAGGAGATCCGGACGGCGGTGTCCTCACCCCAGACATCTTCCTGAGCCTGCTGATCGAACAGCGCCAGGTGCCAGTTGTGCACGCCGATGATGCCGGCCACCCAGCCGGTCGAACCACACGCGCTGGCCAGGCGCCGGACCGCCTCGTAGAAGTCGGTCGGGTCGCACTGCAGGCCACCCCACTGTTCGGGCTGCAGCAGCTTGAAGAAACCGATGTCCTCCAGCGCCTTCACGTTCGCGTCGGGCAGCTTGCGCAGATCCTCGGTCTCCTGAGCGCGCTCACGCAGCGTCGGCAGCAGTTCGTCGATGCCGGCCAGAACTGCCTGCACGTCACGCTGTTCAATGGATGTCACGGAAATGCCTCCCAAGAATCGGACTGCGATGAGCGCGAGCTGACCGCCTAGACAGAGATTAGAACACGTTACGATTTGTGTCGAGCAGGGCCTTGTAATGCAGGGCTGGACCTGGGCAAGTACGTTTTTGTAACCTGTTCTAGTTATGAGTGAAGAGAGGGTCCAGCCGTGACCGATGAGCCACTGGGCAGCCATGTACTCGAACTGCAGGTCAGCGCAGTCATCGAGGAGACCGCCGACGCGCGGTCCCTGGTGTTTGCCGTGCCCGAGGGTTCGAACATCCCTGCCGACCGGTTGCGCTACGCCCCGGGACAGTTCCTGACCCTGCGGGTACCGAGCGATCGCACCGGCTCTGTCGCCCGTTGCTACTCGCTGTCCAGCTCGCCGGTGACCGACGATCAGCTGACCGTCACCGTCAAGCGGACCGTCGCCGGCTATGCGTCGAACTGGCTGTGCGACAACGCACACGCCGGGATGCGGATGCACGTGCTGGCCCCGTCCGGGACGTTCGTGCCCAAGAATCTCGACACCGACTTCCTGCTGCTGGCCGCGGGCAGCGGTATCACCCCGATGATGGCGATCTGCAAGTCCGCGCTCGCCGAGGGCAGCGGCAACGTCGTCCTCGTCTACGCCAACCGCGACGAGAACTCGGTCATCTTCGGCGCGACACTGCGCGAGCTGGCCGCCAAGTACCCCGACCGGTTCACGGTCGTGCACTGGCTGGAGACCGTGCAGGGGCTGCCCAGCCCCGCCGCACTGGCCGGGCTCATCGGGCCCTATGCCGCCCGCGAGGCCTTCATCTGCGGGCCCGGACCCTTCATGGCGGCGGCCGAGCAGGCACTGCGGCAGGCCGGCGCCGCCGAGGAGCGCATCCACATCGAGGTGTTCAAGTCGCTGGATTCCGACCCCTTCGCCGCCGTCGTCATCGAAGAAGACGACAGCGACCAAGGGCCGGCCACCGCGATCGTCACCCTCGACGGCACCACCCACGAGGTCCGCTGGCCGCGGTCGGCGACACTGCTCGACGTCCTGCTGGACAAGGGCCTGGACGCACCGTTCTCCTGCCGCGAAGGCCATTGCGGCGCTTGCGCCGTGCTCAAGAAGTCCGGAGACGTCGAGATGAAGATCAACGACGTACTCGAACCATCCGATCTCGACGAGGGCCTGATCCTGGGTTGCCAGGCGACACCGGTGTCGGATTCGGTCGAAGTCACCTACGACGAGTAACGAGCGGATACCTTTCTTGACGATGACGATCAACAGGCTCTCCGCAGCGAGCGCGGCGGCGGTGCTGACCGCGGCTGCGCTGACCCTCCCGGCGCCGGCTTCGGCCGCCGCGAACTCGGCCGTCACCTCGATCCCCAGCCCTCAGGGCGACATCGAGATGCACGTCAACGCCGACTGCGCGGGCACGCAGTGCACGTTCAACACACAGGCCAACCTGCTCACGCCGGACGGCCCCATCGGATTCCCCGGTGACGTGTGGGCCCGTCAGACCATCACCCTGCGCAGCACGAACAAGGACACCTGGCAGGAAGCCTCCTACAGCGCCCCGGCCGGGATGCCGCGGGAGATCAAGGGCTCCAACCACGACAACGTGCTGTCGAAGCTGTACCGGTCGATCAACAAGGTCGAGATCTCGGCGACCTACTTCGGTGGCGGTCCGCTCGAACGCTTCCGCATCGAGGGCGTATCGACCCCCACCGAGTGGCGGACCGGTCAGCCGAACACCAAGGATCAGTTCATCATCTGCTCAGTCATCCAGGTGGTCTTCGGAGGGGTCAATCTGACCACGCCGACCGCCTGCACCCAGACCGGTTTCTGACATGTGCCTGTCCACGAGCTTGCGCCACCGGCGGTGCCGGTAGGCGTAGATCCCGCGGGCAAGCGCCACCACCACCGAAGTGAGCCGGCCGGCGTCGATCTCGACGGTGTCGCTGTACCGGCACGAGCGAGCGGTGACCGGTTCGACGTGCAGGGTGTGATCCCAGAACCGCAGTACGCCGCCGTATTCGTGGGTGCGGATCGTGCGGGTGGCCTCGTCGACATCGAGAACCTCGATGGTGTGCCGGTAGGCCGGGATCACGTGGAACGCGAACAACCAACCGGTGCCCTGGTCCCCGGCCCGGAACGGTTCGGTGCGTCCGGCCAGGGCCGGCACGCCGAACAGGCCGCGGCAGACGTAGAGAAACGTCGGGACCTGCTGCATGGCCTGCCACACTCGTTCGGTGTCGGCGGGCAGAATCGTCTCAACATGGATGCGCTGCATGCCACCAATTCTCGAGAGCCGTGCAGCGGTTGACTACTCGCTTTTCATGCGGAGGCGACGATGACCCCGACCGACCGATTTCGTCCCCGTAAGCAGCCCAGACAACAACGCGCCGTCGAGACCCGGCAGGCCATCCTCGATGCGGCGGCTCGCATTTTCGCCGAGTACGGGTACGCCGCGGGCACCACCAACCGCATCGCCGAAGCAGCGGATCTGTCGATCGGCTCGCTGTATCAGTACTTCCCGAACAAGGACGCGATCCTCTCGGCGCTCACCGACGCGCATGTCGACGCCGGCGCGGCGCTGCTCCAGGAGCGCACGGCCGCAGGTCTGCCCGAGTCGCTCGAAGACCTGCTGCGGCTGTTCGTCCGGGCGTCGATCGACAACCACCGCGACGACACCCGCCTGCACCGCGTGCTGTTCGAAGAAGCTCCCCGGTCACCGGCCTTGCTGAACCGGTTACACCACACCGAAGAGGACGCCGTGAGTGCGGCAAAAGCCTTGCTGGACAGTCGTTCCGACGTGACGGCAGGCGACACCGCATTCGCGGCCCGCATGGTGGTCGCGACCGTCGAGTCGCTGACCCACCGACTGCTGGCGTGTGAGAAGCCCGCCGATGCCGAACAACTCGAGGACGGCATCGTCGGGATGCTGGCGAGCTATCTGCGGGGTTAGCGCGGCAGGCCGAGCAACCGCTCACCGGCGACGGTCAGCAGGATCTGCTCGGTGCCGCCCGCGATGGTCAGGCAGCGGGTGTTGAGGAAGTCGTGCACCTCCCGGTTGCGCACCACACCTCCGCCGTCGGACAGCTCCAGCCGGAACTCCGCCAGGGTCTGGCGGTAGCGCACACCGATCAGCTTGCGGGCACTGGCCTGCGCGCCGGTGTCCTGGCCGCTGACCGCCAGTTGCGCGATCCGCTGATCCAGCAGTGAGCCCACCTGGGCCGTCAGGATCAACCCGCCGAGGCGGTCCAGGTCGGCCGGGTCCACGTCCGGCTTGGCGCCGAGGGTGCGCAGCAGCTCCTCCATCGGATTGCCCAGCGCGGTCCCGCCTGCCATCGCCACCCGCTCGTTGGCCAGCGTGGTCCGGGCCAGGCGCCAGCCGTCGTTGACGGTGCCCACCACCATCTCGTCGGGCACGAACACATCGTCGAAGAACACCTCGTTGAACAGTTCGTCACCGGTGATCTCCCGCAGCGGGCGGATCACGATGCCGGGCGTCTTCATGTCGATCAGGAAGTAGGTGATGCCCTTGTGCTTCGGAGCGTCGGCGTCGGTACGGGCCAGGCACACACCCCAGTGCGCCTTCTGCGCAGCCGAGGTCCACACCTTCTGCCCCGTCAGCTTCCAGCCGGGCTCACCGTTCGGGCCTTCTGCGCGAACAGCTTTCATGCGCAACGCGGCCAGGTCGGAACCGGCACCCGGCTCGGAGAACAGCTGGCACCAGGCCAGGTCACCGCGCAGGGTCGCGGGCACGAACTGGTCGATCTGGGCAGCACTGCCGTGCTCCAGGATGGTCGGCACCGCCCACCACCCGATCACCAGATCCGGGCGCTCCACCTCGGCCGCAGCCAGCTCCTGATCGATCAGCAACTGCTCGGCCGGAGATGCGTTGCGGCCGTAAGGACGAGGCCAGTGCGGGGCCAGCAGGCCCGATTCGGCGAGCGCCATCTGACGCTTCTCCACCGGCAGCGCGGCCACCTCCGAAACCGCGGCACTGATCTCCGGGCGCAGACCTGCCACCGACTCCAGATCGATGCGCAACTCGCGCCGCACACCCTGCTGGGTCAATGCCGAGACCCGGCGAATCCACCGGCGCCGGCCACCGAGCGCGTGCGAAATCCCATATGCGCGGCGCAGATACAGATGTGCTTCGTGCTCCCAGGTGATGCCGATACCGCCGAGCACCTGGATGCAGTCCTTGGCGTTGGCCTCGGCGGCGTCCACACCCGCGGCGGCGGCGACCGCGGCAGCGATCGACAACTGGGAATCATCGGATTCGGATACCGCGCGCGCCGCGTCGGCAGCCGACACCGAGATCTGCTCGGAGCGCAGCAGCATCTCGGCACACATGTGCTTGACGGCCTGGAAGCTGCCGATCGGCTTGCCGAACTGCTCGCGCACCTTGGCGTACTCGGTGGCGGTCTGCAGGGTCCAGCGCGCCAGCCCGGCGGCCTCGGCGGCCAGCACCGTCGCGGTGATGTCCTCGAACCGCTGCCGCGAGACGTCGAGGACCTGAGCCGGCGCCGCATCGAGCACGACGCGGGCCAGCGGCAGCGAGAAGTCGGTGGCGGTGAGCAGTTCGACGTTCACTCCGGCGGCGCCCGCGTCGATCAGCACCACGCTGTCGCCGGCAGGCAGCAGCAGCACCCCGGCGGCGTCGGCGCCCAGAACGTACTCAGCGGTGCCCGACACCTTGTCGCCGGACAGCGTCAGGTCCGCGTTCAGCGCCGCACCGGCGGTGCGCTCACCCGAGATCAGGCCCTCGAGCACGGCCTCGTCGGTCACGATCAGGGTGGCCAGGGCCGTGGTGGCCACGGGACCGGGCACCAGCGCGGCGGCGGCCTCGTCGACCATGGCGCACAGGTCCTCGACCGTGCCGCCGGCGCCACCCTGCTCCTCGGGGACAGCAACGCTGAAGATCCCTAGTTCGGCGAGACCCTGAAACGGCGTGCGCCAGGCATCGTCATCGTTTTCGGACTCGCGGACGGCGTTGGCTGTGGCAGCTGCCGCCGCCCAGCTACGCACCAGGTCACGGGCGGCAAACTGCTCGTCAGTGATGGTCGCAGACGCGCCGGACATGGTGGACCTCCTAGCCCCTAAAGCGAGAAGTCCGTGCTTCCCACTAGAACGTGTTCTAATGGTGACAGTGTTCGACCGTCAAGTCGACCCGCATCACAGCAGGACACGTCCGTGTGTTTACCGGCGCGGAGGTGCGTAGAAGGAGATCGCCGTGCGTATCGTTTTTGACCAGGTACGCGCCGAGAGGGGGCCACACACCGCATGTCCAGCGCACCACAGCAGGCAGGCAACGAATCGTCCGGGTCGGGCACCCGACCGCGTGAGGTTCTGAACGTGGCTGTCCTCGCCGAATCCGAACTCGGCTCAGAAGCACAGCGGGAACGTCGCAAGCGCATCCTGGACGCCACCCTGGCCATCGCCTCCAAGGGCGGCTACGAGGCCGTCCAGATGCGTGCCGTTGCCGAACGTGCCGATGTCGCCGTCGGCACGCTGTACCGCTACTTCCCCTCCAAGGTCCATCTGCTGGTGTCGGCCCTCGGCCGCGAGTTCGAGCGCATCGACGCCAAGACCGATCGGGCCGCACTGGCCGGCGGCACCCCCTACCAGCGGCTGAGCTTCATGGTCGGCAAGCTGAACCGGGCCATGCAGCGCAACCCGCTGCTCACCGAGGCCATGACCCGGGCCTTCGTGTTCGCCGACGCCTCGGCCGCAGGCGAGGTCGACCACGTCGGCAAGCTGATGGACTCGATGTTCGCGCGGGCCATGAGCGACGGCGAGCCGACCGAGGACCAGTACCACATCGCCCGGGTGATCTCGGACGTGTGGCTGTCCAACCTGCTGGCCTGGCTGACCCGGCGAGCCTCGGCCACCGACGTCAGCAAGCGACTGGACCTGGCCGTGCGGCTGCTGATCGGCGCCGAGGACAAACCTAAGATCTAGCGGGTGCCTGATCTCCGCGATCTTCCTGCCGAACTCAAGCGTGCGCTGGCCCGGGCCGCCCAGGCTCCGCGGCTGCTGATCACCTCCGACTTCGACGGCACCCTCGCCCCGATCGTCAACAACCCGGCGGACGCGCGTCCGCTGCGCGAGGGCGCTGAAGCGCTGGTGGCGCTGGCCCGCTGCCCGGACACCACGACCGCCCTGATCTCCGGCCGCGCACTGGAGGTGCTGCGGGACCTGTCCGGGATGCCCGACGCCGTGCACATGGTGGGCAGCCACGGTGCCGAGTTCGACTCCGGCTTCGCCCACACCATCGACCACGCCCTGCTCGACCGGATCGCCACCGAACTCACCGCGATCGCCGCGGCCCGACCGGGCGTGACCGTCGAACTCAAGCCCGCGAGCGTGGCCCTGCACGTCCGCAACGCCGAACCCGCCGACGCCGACGGCGCTTCCGCGCAGGCACTCCAGTCCGCGCAGGCGTGGAATGCACAGCTGACCAAGGGCAAGGCTGTGCTCGAGTTCGCGGTGATCACCACCGACAAGGGCGAGGCCATCGACATCCTGCGTGACCAGCACCGGGCATCCGCGGTGATCTACTTCGGCGACGACGTCACCGACGAGAAGGCGTTCCGCCGGCTGCGCGACGGCGACGTCGGCGTCAAGGTGGGACCGGGCGAGACCCTGGCCGGATACCGTGTCGACGAGCCCGAAGATGTTGTGGCAGCGCTGAAGTACCTGCTGGACGCGCGCGCGGCGATCTAGGCCGGCGGGCCCGACGTCCGGCCACGCACCACCTCGGTGGGGAGCACGTCGATCACCGGCAGCCCATCCCGCGGTGGACTGTGCAGCAACTCCCCGGCCCGGCGCCCCTTGGCCAGGCTCGACTGCACCACCGTGGACAAGCCGCGGCGCAACGCCTCCGGCACCCCGTCGAAACCGGTCACCGTCATCTCCCCCGGCACGTAGATGCCGCGGGAGCGCAGATAATCCATGGCCGACAACGCCAGCACATCGGCGGTACACATCAGCGCAGTGATGCGGGGATTGGCATCCAGCGCCACCTCGGCGGCCACACCACCGGAGGTCGGCAGATGGTCGTAGCTCTCCACCACCGTCAAGGTGTCGGGGGTCAGGCCGGCAGCCGTCATCGCGTCGTACACACCGTGAATCCGCTCGCGCTGTACGTGGAAGTGCGGCGACAACACCCGATCCGGGTCTGCCAGTGCGGGTTTCGTGCCCCCATGCGGCCAATCGCGGCCCAGCCGCATGGTCAGCAGGCCGATGTCGCGATGGCCCAGTTCCAGCACGTGCTCGGCCAAGCGCCGCATGCCTCCGCGGTCATCGATGCTCACCCGCGACACCCCGGGAACGTCCTTGGGCTGATCCACCACCACGACCGGCAACTGACGCTGGCGCACCACCGGTAGATACGGGTCGTCGTCGGAGGCCGAATACACCACGAAGCCGTCGACACCCGCCGCGAGCACCGCTGCCGAACCGTCCTCGAAACTGCGGTTGGGTCCGATCGCCACCAGCAACAGCCCCTGCCCCACCGCTTCGCAGGACTCGGCAAGTCCGGCAACGAAATCCAGCGCGGCGGGATCACTGAACGAATAGTTGAGCGGCTCGGTGATGATCAGTCCCACGGCGCCGGCCCTGCGGGTCCGCAGGGAGCGCGCCACCGGATCCGGCCCGGCATAGCCGAGCCGCTTGGCCGCATCGAAGATCCGGTCGCGAAGCTCGGCGGACAACTGGTCGGGACGGTTGTAGGCGTTGGAGATGGTGGTGCGCGACACCTTCAGTTCGGCCGCCAACGAAGCCAGGGTGGCCCGCCGTGGCGGGTGGGGACTCCTTGGCATGCTTTCCGAGGCTAGTGGATGGCTGAATTCCTCACCCGGTCAACCGTCCACACGGCCAGCCAGAATCCGCACGCAATCGTGACGATCACGAAGCTCGGCGGCATGTTGAAGATCGCCGACACCACCAGCCCCGCCCACACCGACACGACGCTGATGCCGGTGGAGATCGCCATCGCCAGAATCGGCCGGGCCGTCACCATGATCGCCGTCGCGGCTGGGGTGACGACGAGGGCAAACAGCAGCAGCGTGCCCACGGCCAGCACCGCCATCGTCACCGCGATCCCCAGCAGGACCATGAAAAGCACCGACAGCGCGCGGACCGGCACCCCTTTGGCCTCGGCCACCTGCGCGTTGACCGACGCGAACAGCAAAGGGCGGAAAACGAATACGACCGTGGGGGCCAATACGACCAGCAGTGCGGTGAACGTCATCAGTTGCTGATGGGTGATAGCAAGCAGGTTGCCGAACAGCACGTTGGTCAGCGTGGACGAATTCTTCGTGGCCAGCGAGTTGAAGAAGAGGCCGAAACCGGTGGCCAGCGCCAGCACCGTGCCGGTGGCCACCTCACGGTCGTGCGCGCGGCTGCCCAGCGCCCCGATCACCAGGGCTCCACCGACGCAGAACGCCAGCAGGCCGAACCCGACCGGGAGCCCGAGCAGCGCCGCACCGGTCGCGCCGGGCAGACCGATGTGGGCCAGGGCGTGGGCGGCGAACGCGGTGTTGCGCACGATCACGAAATAACCGATCAGCCCAGCCGCCAGCGCCACCAGCGTGCCGCCGATCAACGCGTTGCGCATGAACGCCGAGGTCAGGATCTGCCACCAGTTGTGCTGATAGCCCAGCGCCAGACTGCCTTGGGCGAATGTGCCCGCAGCCTGCAGACCCGCCGACATCACACGCTCCTCATGTACATCTGCCCCAGCGGGGTGTGGGCGACCTGCACCTTGGTCCCGTACAGGTGGGTGAGCAATTCGTCGTCCACCACCTCGTCGATGGCCGCGTGGTGGGCGTGCCCGTCGAGCAGGTAGATGGCGCTGTCGAGCACGCTCAGCAGCGGGTTGAGGTCATGGGCGACAACGAGAATCGTCACGCCGAGGTCCTGGTTGAGCCGGGCCAGCAGCTGCACGATCTCGTGCTGGTTGCGCAGGTCGAGCGCGGCCAGAGGTTCGTCGAGGATGAGCATCTTCGGATGTCCGACAAGGGCATTGGCCAGGGCAATGCGCTGACGCTGCCCTCCGGACAGTTCCGACAGGCGCATGTTGGCGAACCCGGTGGCCTCGACCCAGGCCAACGCCTCGTCGACCCTGGCCAGGTCGGCGGCCGAGGTTCGGGTGAACCCCCACCGCCTCCCGGTGAGCCCGAGGGTCACCGCCCCCCGGGCCCGGATGGCCTCCCCCGCGCCTGCGGCGTAATCCTGCGGGACGTAACCGATCAGGTCGTTGTGCTCACCCGGCGCACCGCCGAGCACGCGCACCGACCCCGACGCCGGGGGCAGCAGGCCCAGCATGACCTGCAGCATCGTCGACTTGCCCGATCCGTTGGAGCCGATCAGCGCGACGATGCCACCGGCCGGGATCTCGAAGGTGCCCTCCGACCAGATCAGCCGTCCCCCGCGCACGGCGCTGACGTCGTCGAAGACGAGGGCGGGCTCAGGGTCAGGACTGGACACCGAGTGCCTTGGCAAGGGCGGTCAACTGGTTCACCTGCCAAGCCTCGAACGAATCCGCTCCCGGCGCCACCGTTTCGGTGACATCGACAACGGGGATTCCGGCGCTCTCGGCGGCCGCCCGGATCTGCTTGGGCAGCGAGCCCTCGGTCTGGGTGTTGTAGATCAGGACGTCGACGCCGCGATCGGCGAGCAGGCGCAGGAATGCGTCCAGGTCGGCCGGCGACGGGTCGGCTTCGTTGGACGACGCGGCCTGGTAGCCCGCGGGGGTCGCGTTGACCAGACCGACCGCCGCCGCCATGTCGTCGAACACCGCCTCTGTGGCGGCGTAGCGCTTGCCGGTGGCCTTGGTCTTGATGTCGGTGATCAGCTGCTGGTAGGGCTGCATCGAGGTGGTGAACTCCGCGCGTCGCTGCGTGAAGTAATCCCGTGCGTCGGGAGCCAGCTGACCCAGTTCCTCGGTGACGGTATCGGCGACGCCGGTCACGGCGGTGGGGTTGTACCAGGCGTGCGGGTTATTCGAGTGCTCGTGGGCGTGTCCACCGTCCCTGTCTCCGTCGCCATGATCGTGATCGTCATCGCCTGCCCCGATGGCGGAGACGACGATGGCGTTCGGCGCCGTGCTCTGGGCCAGCTTGGAGGCCCACTCGTCGTAGTGCCCACCGTTGATGACGACGAGTTGCGCGCCCTGGAACTTGGCCGCATCCGCGGGCGAGGGCTCGAAGTCGTGCGGATCGACCGACGAACCGGCCAGCACCGTGGTCACCTTCGCGCAGTCGCCGCCCAATGCCGACACGATGTCGCCCCACTGGTCGACGCTGACGACCACATTGACCGGTGTGGTCACGCAGTTACCGGCGGACTCGGACTGCTTGGCCTCGTCGGAGCCGCACGCGGCGAGGGCGAATGGGGTGGCCAGCAGCAACGCGGTGGCTGCGGCGCGGAGATTCAGGGGCGTGAGCACGGCGATAACGATAACCGTTTGCATTAGTCGATGCACGCCCGGATGATGATTTATTGAAAATCGTTTTCATTAAGGAGTGCGATGTCCGACTTGCTGCCCGTCACCGTGTTGTCCGGCTTCCTCGGCGCCGGGAAGACCACGCTGCTGAACCACATCCTGGCGAATCGGGAGGGCAGGCGAGTCGCCGTGATCGTCAACGACATGAGCGAGGTCAACATCGACGCCGCACTCATCGCCGGGCAGGGACACCTCGACCGCACGGAGGAAAAGCTCGTCGAGCTGACCAACGGCTGCATCTGCTGCACATTGCGCGAGGACCTGGTCGAAGCGGTCGGCGCGCTGGCACAACAGAACCGCTTCGATCACCTGGTCATCGAATCGACCGGGATCTCCGAACCCATGCCGGTCGCCGCCACCTTCAGCTGGGAATTCGAGAACGGGTTCCAGCTCGGCCGACTGGCGAAACTGGACACCCTGGTGACCGTGGTCGACGCGTCCACCTTCCTGACCGAGGTCGTTCGCGGTGAAGGCCTGGCCGACCGGGATCTGGCCGCCGGCGAGGGCGATGCCCGCAGCATCGCCGACCTGCTGACCGATCAGGTGGAATTCGCCGATGTCATCCTGCTCAACAAGACCGACCTGGTGAGCCCGGCGATCCTCGACACCGTCGAAACGCTGCTGCGCAGGCTCAATCCGACCGCCAAGCTGATCCGCACCGATCACGGCGCCATCGACATCGGCGAAGTGCTGGGCACCGGGCTGTTCGATCCGGAGGCCGCCGCCCGGACCCCGGGCTGGGACGAGGAGATCGCCGACGGACACACACCCGAAACCGAGGAGTACGGCATCAGCTCGATGACCTTCCGCTCCGACCGGCCGTTTCACCCCCAGCGTCTCGGCGACGCACTCGGTCAGGTGACAAGGGTGTTGCGCAGCAAGGGATTCTGCTGGATCGCCAGCCGCCCGGCGATCGCCGCCATCTGGTCACAGGCCGGCCCGAACCTGACGATCGAGCCGGCGCAGTACTGGTCGGGCACCGAGATCACGCCCGGTCAGGAGATCGTGTTCATCGGAATCAAGCTCGACCGGGACAAGATCCACCGACTGCTCGACGGCGCCCTGCTGACCGAGGCCGAACTGGCCGAAGGTGAGCGCGCCTGGGTTGGCTATCCCGATCCGCTACCGGCGTGGAACGTCACTCACGCGCACTGAGCGGCTCAACGCCGATAGGCCACTGCACTCAGTGCGTGTGGCCCACCGTGCCGCCGAGCTCATTTGGCACCCGGCCAAGGGTCACCGACGCGCTCACGTCGCCGGATTCGACGTCGACGGTGCGGATCTGTCTGGTCGCGGGATCGGTGACGAACACGTCATGACCGCGAGCGAAGACGCATACGACACACGATGCTCAGTGTCAGTAGAGGACCCACCTAAGCCTCGATCCGTGGACTTGAGTGATTGATGTGTCTGCCGTGGCTGGTTGTCGTTTGGTGGGCTTGTGAGCGTGACGTAACCGCTGGTCTGCCCAGCTTTTCCCTGTGCGCTCCGGTAGGGGCCTATTCGGCCAGGTGGTCAGGTGGTGGCGGTGAGTGGTGGGCTGTGGCCGATGGTGTTGCGCCACAGCGTAAGCCAGTGGTCAGCCCAGGGCCAGTGGCTCGGTAGGTGCAGAAGGGGTCGGCGTTGCGGTCGGACCAGGCGTGCGGGGACGGTGATGAGCTTGCGGCGCAGTGTGGCGCCCCGGGCGACTGCGTGGGCTCCACCGGCCAGGACGCCGGCGGCGCGCAGCAGGTTGTGGGCAATAGCGGCGCACAGGATCCACGCCGAGTTCGCTCCGAAACGTCCCGAAGGCATGTGAGCCAGGGGTCCATCGATCAGGTCGGCGAACACGGTTTCGATGATCGCGTGGCGGCGGTGGGTGATGTCGGCCGCAACGGTGGGTTCGTCGGTGTCGGTGAAGAACGGGTGATACCGCCACACCGGAAACAGCGCATCAGGAAAGCGGGCATCTTTGACCCGACGCACGATCAACCGGGCGGTCATCGGGTTGTCGGTGGAGGTGAAGGCGGTGTAGGTGGTCTCGGCGACTTCGGCATCGGAGATCCAGGCTCCCGTGTCGGGATCACGGACCGCTCCGGGGTATTCCACTGCAATCCAGGCGCTCTCGTCGATGGACTCGATGGCTGCAGCGACGGCGCGGGTCTTGGTCAGCACCAACGAGAACTGGGCACCGGCGCGGCGGCAGGCTGTGGCCACGGTGCTGTTGCCGTAGGCCGAATCGCCGCGCACCACAATCTGGCCGGTGACCCCGGCGGTGCGGGCGGTGGCGACGGCTTGGGCGATCATCCGGGCCGCACCCTTGCCGGAGTTGGCCTTCCCGGCTCGCAACCGGGCGCCGGTGATCACCGGCGCACTCGTGGCGGTGCTGATCGTGGTGACCAACGGCGACAGGCCCTTGCGCAGGATCTGCTTGCCCGCGATTTTGGTGTGTCCGTAGGAAGCACCTTGTTTGGCGTGGCCATAGACCGGACGCAGCAGTGAGTCGATGTCGAGGAACGCGCGCTCGTCGGCGCCAGGCAACAGATCGACCCGCGCGCAGAGTCCGGCCAGGTGCTCGCGCAAAACCGATTCGAGCTGGCGGGCGTGTCCGAAAGTAAACTCGCGCAACAAAGTTCCGATGGTCGAGGGTGCATACACGCCGCCGAACAGTGTCTTCATCCCACCTGCCCGCACCAGGTCGAGATCGTCAATGCAGTCCGCACCGGCACACATGCCCGCGATGACTGTGCTCAGCTTCGGTGCCGGGTTGGCCGCCCCGGACTTGATCCTCGGCTCGGCAATGACCACCTTGTCACGTAATAGCTGCGGCAAGGCAGTCTGGGCCGCCAGGGTCATCACCGGGACCAATCCAGCACAGGACACGAGATGGTCATCATCGAAGACCGCCGACGACACAGCGAAACTATGGGACACTTTCACCGGAAGTGCCTTTCTGACCTGGACTGATTAGTGCGTCGAGAACACCAATCTTCCCAGTTCAAAGGGCACTTTCCTCATTCCGACACCCTGCGACCAGCCGATACATCGGTGGATCGAGGCTAAGCTCGACCCGTGTCCGAGCACGCCTTTAACGCCGACGAACGCCGCGCCGTCTACCGGGCCATCGCCGAACGTCGGGATATGCGCCGGTTTGTCCCTGGTAGCACCGTCGCGCCCGAAGTCCTCGGCCGCCTGCTGCAAGCCGCCCACGCGGCGCCGAGCGTGGGGCTGATGCAGCCGTGGCGGTTCATCCGGATCACTGACGGCGCGTTGCGCGGAAAGATTCACGCGCTGGTCGACGAGGAGCGCATCAACACCGCGGGCGCCCTGGGCTCTCGCGGCGACGAGTTCCTTGCCCTGAAGGTGGAGGGCATCCTCGACTGTGCCGAACTGTTCGTCGTCGCCCTCGGCGAGAACCGCGACCGGCACATCTTCGGTCGCCGCACCTTGCCCCAGATGGACCTGGCCTCGGTGTCCTGTGCCATCCAGAACATGTGGCTGGCCGCGCGGGCCGAGGGCCTCGGCATGGGCTGGGTGTCGATTTTCGAGCCACTGCCCCTGGCCCAATTGTTGGGCATGCCCGCCGACGCCGAACCGGTGGCGATCCTGTGTCTGGGCCCGGTACCGGAATTCCCGGACCGGCCGGTGCTGGAGATCGAGCACTGGACCGTCGGGCGGCCGCTGCCCGAATTCGTGGCCGAGAACGGCTGGCCGAGCGAGGTATCGCCTTAGGCTGAACAGATGACCGCCTCCGTCGATCTCAATGCCGATCTCGGCGAGAGCTTCGGAGCATGGAAACTCGGTGACGACGAGGCCATGCTCGGCCTGGTCACCAGCGCCAATGTTGCCTGCGGATTCCACGCCGGGGACCCGGCACTACTGCTGCGCACGTGCCGGCAGGCCGCGGCCCGGGGCGTACGCGTAGGTGCCCAGGTGAGCTACCGGGACCTGGCCGGATTCGGCAGGCGCTTCATCGACGTCACCCCCGAGGACCTGACCGCCGAGGTGATCTATCAGATCGGCGCGCTGCAGGCCATCGCCCACTCCGCGGGCACGACGGTAACCTATGTGAAACCCCATGGCGCGCTGTACAACACAATCGTCAGCCACCCGGAACAGGCTGCCGCCGTGGCGACCGCGGTGGCAGCGGTGGACACCAGCCTGCCGGTGCTCGGCCTGTCAGGTTCGGCGTTCTTCGAGGAAGCAGGGCGGCGCGGGCTGCGCACCGTGGCCGAGGCCTTCGCCGACCGCGCCTACCAACCCGACGGCACGCTGGTGTCCCGGCGCGACCCCGGCGCCGTGCTCCATGATGCTCCCGAGATCGCCGAGCGGGTGGCGACCATGGTGATGAGCCGACAGGTCACTGCAGTGGACGGCTCCGTCATCCCCGTCTCGGTGGAATCGGTTTGCGTACACGGTGATTCACCGGGTGCAGTCCAGATCGCCACGGCGGTGCGCGAGCGCCTCTCCGCCGACGGGATTCAGTTGGAACCGTTCAGCTAGCCTGGCCCCCCACCCATTATTGGTAATGATTACCATTTCCACATGTCTCGGTTCTCCCGTGTGCGCGAGCGACTTCAAGTCGCCGCGATGGTCTGGTATGTCCGGCTCCTGCGGTTGATCGTGGTCGTCGCCGAGTGGTGGCCCAGCACATGGCCGACCCGGTCCAGCCGATCTCACCGATCGAACGATCAGCGCGGCGGCTCGATCGGCAGAGTGGGTCCGCCGTAAGGCGTCGGGATCGTGTAGCGGCCCGACGGAGTCGGATCGGCTGTGGTGGCCAGATCCGCACCTGCCGGAGGCCCTGCGGTGTCGTCGCCGGCCGGGCGCGGAGCATTGCGCGCACCCCGAACCAGCAGGGCCGGATCGTCGTCGTGGCAATACGTGTACAGGGACGGTTCTGGGTAGTCAGCGGCCGAGGGTGGGCGGCGGGGCGTGCCGTAATCGCAGGAGTATCTCGGGTAGATGTCGGCGGTCACCCACAGGCCATGCTCGTGCATGGTGCTGGTGAACGCCTCCAACGCCGAACCGCGATAGTCGGGAAAGAGCGCGTCCAGCGCCGGAACCCGGACATAGGACAGCTGCGCGACCGTGACCAGATTTCCCAACACTTGGACCATGGTGTCCGAGTTGTCGGTGAACAGATTGTCGATCGCCCCCAACGTCACCGGAGATCGGCCGAGCAGCTCGCGGTAGCCGTCCTGCATCCCTGCCACTCCCGTCAATGTATGGCGCAGATTGGTTGCGGTGGCCGCGATTCCGTCGTTGACATCCACTGCCGAGGACAGCACGGTGCGGCTGTCGCGGATGATGCCCATCGTTTCGGGCAGCACCGAATCCAGCGTCGACAGCAGGAACATCCCGCCGTCGACGATTGCCGAGAGCTTCTCGGGCCCGGCACCGCTGAGGCTCAGCTCTGCCTTGAGCCGTTCGAGTTTCTGCGGATCCACCTGCGCCAGCACTCCATCGGCGTTGGCCAGCAGCTCCGCCATCGGCACCGGCACGCCGGTGCGATCGCGGGTGATCACTGCGCCGTCGGACAGATACGGCCCACCATCGGATGCCGCGGCGAAGTCGACGTATTGTTCTCCCGCTGCCGAAAGAGCCGAGACCCGGACCGAGCTCGACGCCGGAATACGCACGTCGTCCGACACTCGCAGGACGGCGTCGACACCACCCGGGGTGAAGGCCAGATGCTCAACCCGGCCCACCCGGACCCCGCGCATCGTCACATCCTGATTGGGCAGCAGCCCACCGGATTCCGACAACTGCACGGTGATCCGGTATGTCGACGACAGCGGCCTGACCTGCAGCACACCGACCGTCAGGTAATACACCGCTACCACCAACGTGAGCGCCAAGGCCGTCAGGGCAGCCCAGGCGCTGCGCCGGGCGCCGCTCACGGTTGGGGTCCTTTACCGACCACCCGTTCCTGCAGCCGCCACAGCACGAACTTGATCGAACCGACGAGTTGGTGCCAATCAGCCCGTTTGGGCCCGTGCAGTCCGGGGTCCCCGGAAAATCCTGCGTCCGGGATCGATCCGAGCACGAGCCGGTCGATCCCGGCCGAACCGGCCATCGACGTACCCGCGGTCATCTTGACGAAGGGCGCATACAGCCGATTGAGGGAGGCCAGGCTGGTGTGCGGGTCCACCACGACGTCGTTGAAGGCGCGTGCGATCGCATCCGCGTCGGCGATCAGGCTGCGACCGCTGGAATCGGTTCCGCCGATCGACGGGAACTTGGCCAGGCTCTGTGATATTTCCCCGAGCGCGATGACGAGGTCGGTGACCTGACCTGTATTGCCGGCGATCGTCTCGGTGGCCGGCGCGGCGGCGTCCAGGATGTCGCTGACCTCTTGATTCTTGTTTTGCAGCAGCTCGGCCAGCCGTGTCGTCTCCACCATGGCCGAGTCGAGTTGCGCCGAGCGGGCATTCACAGTGCCGAGGAGCTGGTTCGACTTGGCCACCAGGTCACCGAAGGCGCGGCCATCGGGCCCGGCCGCCTTGCCCATGCCGTTGACGATATTGGTGAGGTTGTGGACAGCTCCCCCGTTGACCAGGACCGCCGCCGAACTCAACACCGACTCGACCGTCGCCGCTGCCGTCGTGGAGTCCAGCCCGATGCGGTCACCGTCTCGCAACGTGGGCGCACCCGGCGGTGCCGTGCGCGGCGCGACGATCGAGACGAAGACGTCACCCAGCGGTGTGGCCGAACGGAGCTCGGCCATGCTGCCCGCGGGGAGCCGGACGCCGTCGCGGATCCGCAAGGTGGTCACGGCAGTGAAGTCCCGCGCCACCATGTCCTCGACCTGGCCGATGTCTGCACCGCCGAGCTTGACCTTGGCATGCTCGGGCAAGTTGAGCGCGTTCGCGAACACCGCCGTCAGCCGGTAACCGCCCGCGCCGACCCCTGGTGCGGGCAACGGCAGATCGGCCAGGCCGCTGGTCGCACACCCCGCAGCCAGCATGACCGCCGACAGCGCCACCAGCGCCCGACTGAGAACTCGCTGTACCGCAATCATTTCTGTCCCATCGCCGCGAGACCGTCGAGCATGCTGGTCAGTCCGAAATCGGGTCCGTAGTCCTGCAGAGTGCCGGTGCTGCACCCGAGTTGACGCAGGCCCATCATGTTGCAGATCTCCTTGGCCATCTGGCCGTCGAAAACCATGCGGTCGGCCAGGAAATGCGCACGGATGGCTCCGTTGCGCTGATCGATCGAGTTGTAGAGGTTGTCGGCCATCAGCGGAAGCACGTCGAAGAACTCCGCGAGTTCGCGTTGTCGGTCACTGAGTGTCTGCAAACTGGTGTCGCCGTTGGCGATTCCGGACTTGATCAGGTCCCGGTTGGCCAACAGGATCTCACCGGTCTTTTCGACCACATCGTTGAGTTGCTTACCGGTGGTCCCGGAACCGAAGTCCTCTTGAGCCAAGATCTCGCTGAGTTGTCGTACGGTAGAACCGAATTCGCGTAGTTTCGCATCATTTCCGGCAGCGGCGTCCAGCAGCGATCCGAGGTTGGTGATGATGGCGGTCACCTGCTCGCGGGTGCGCGCTCCACCATCGGAGCTCAACCGCAATGCCCGCGACAGTTCGTCAAGGGCACCCCTGATCTGCTCGCCGTGCCCGGTTACCACGCCGTCACCCGCATTCTGCAGGTCCGCAACCGGGCCGCCTCCGGCCCCGTCGCCCCGCAGCGATGTCGCCAACTTGTCCAGCATCCCGAGCACCCGGTCGAACTCCACCGGCGTCTTGGTGCGATGCAGGCCGATGATGTCGCCGTTGCGCAGTTTCGGTCCACCCCGGTACGGCGGTGACAGTTCGATCTGGCGGTCGGTGAGGATCGACGTGGACAAAGTCACGGCCTCGACATCGGCTGGTATCGCCACGGACTCGTCGACGGTGAAGGCCACCTCGGCATAGCTGCCCTTGGGTGTCACCGTGGTGACCTGGCCCACCGGGATTCCCAGCACTGCCACCATATTTCCGACGTAGAGGCCGGAAGCACTGTCGAACTGCGCGGTCACGGTGATGCTGCGATCGCGGTGGATGACCAGATGCCGGGCCACCACGGCGACGCCGGTCACCACGACGATCAACACGGCTGCCAGCACCACGCGCTTGTGTCTTGCGATCATTTGCAGTCCTTGAGATACGGGAGCATCCCGAATTGCTCGGCTCGCCCGCTGATGGCGCACATCCACGAATCGATCAGGGCGCCCGCCGGGGCGCTGGTCTCGATCGCGTTGCCGAAGCCGGTGGCATTGGCGATCTGGCGGATCGGCACCGGCGCGATCTGGAGTAGGTTGCGGAACAGGGCATCCTGTTCGGCGAACTTGCCGCTCAATTGCTCCATCGTGGACAGGACGCCGTCGAGCGCGGCCCGGTCGTGGACGGCGATGGTACGCAGCGAATCCACCACTGACCGTAGAGACTGCATCAGCGCGTGGAACGCGGCCGATCGCGCCACGAACTCACCCACCAGTTCCTGCCCCTGCCGAATGAAGTTGCCGATCTCGGACTGCTGGCGCCGCAACATGCTGGTGACGTGCTCGGTGTTGGCCAGCAGACTGCCCAATTGGTCCCGACGCTGCGCGATCACCGAGGAGAGCGCGCGTACGTTGTCCATCGCCTGGGGCACCACCGCCGGCAATCCGTCCAGTTGCCGGCTCAGCACATCCAGCGAGGCGGCGATCCGGTTCGCGTCCACCTGCTCGAAGGTCCGTGTCGAATCCGCAAGGGCAGCTTGCAGATCGTAGGGCACCTCGGTGTGGGCCAGATCGATGGTTCGGTGCTCGGGTACGCCCTCCCCACTCGGACGCAGGTCCAGATAGCGGGAGCCGAACAACGTGGTCACCTTGATCGCAGCGCGGGTGTCACGGCCAACCGGTACGTCGTCCCGTACCCGAATCTCGGCCTCGACATGGTCCCCGGCCAGGCGGACGGCAGTGACCGTTCCCACCGAGATGCCGGCGACCGCCACGATGTCGTCCGCGCGAAGGGCCGCCGCCTGCAGGAATTTCGCGGTGTAGCGGTGGTATCCGATGCCGGCTTCCTTGACGAGCAGCATCGCCGCGATCAAGCCTGCCACAGCTATCACGGCCAGCAATCCGAGCCAGGCTCTCCTGGACACGTGGTCAGCCATTGGCCATATTCCTGCATTTGGGGGTGTGCTTGGCGGTGCCACCAGGCGTCGCGGCGTCGACGACGATCGGCACGATGTCGTTGAGGCCGGGGAAGAACCCGTAGATGTTGACGTCACACCCATACGCATTCATATAGGCCCCCTCCCCGAACACCCGCGACAGTCCCTTCAACAGCAGCGGGGTATTGAGCCCCGTATAGGCGATCTGCGGTTCGATGTCGAGCATGTGACGGGTGTAACCGGGCTCGCGGTTGAGCATGTCCCGGATGGTCGGCTGCACATCTCGTGCGATGCGTGACAGATTGCCCGCGACGGACGTCATCGTGCCGAGCGAGGACACCAGGGGTTGGCGACGGTTGTCGAAGGCCGCAACGGCATTTCGCGCCGCGGTGATGGTGCGCTCGAATTGATCGTTCTGGCCGGCCAGATTGCTGACCACGCCGTCCATTCCGGCAATGACACGGTCGAGGGTCCGGTCTTGCCCCACGAAGGTCTCGGTCAGAACCGACGTCTGGTCGACCAACTGGGTGATGGCCGCGGTATCGCCCTGCAGAGATCCGACCACCGCGTTGGTTAGGTTGTTCACCTGGTCGGGGTCGAGGACGGTGAACAACGGTTCGTAGCCATTGAGCAGAGTCCCGATGTCGAAGGACGGCTCGGTGCGGTCCAACCCGATCACCGCGCCGACCTGGAGTTCGGTGGCCGGCCCGTCACGGCCGCGGTCCAACGCGAGATACCGCTGTCCGACGATGTTCTGATAGTTGACCGAGGCGACGGTGCCACCGGTGAGGCGATGACCGTCCTGCACGATGAACGACACCTTCGCGAGGGTGCCCTGCAATTCGATCTCCTGGACGCGACCGACCCGGACGCCGGCCACCCGGACGTCGTCGCCCTCACGCAATCCGAAGACATCGGTGAACACCGCAGAGTACGACGTTGCGGGGCCGCTGACATCCCGGCGCAACGTGACGTACACCAGCCAGGTCAGCACGGTGGCCACGACCAGGAACAACGACAGCCCCAGCAGCGGGCCGCGGCGTCGGATCGACTCGGACCCCAGGACAGAACTGAACATCGGAATGGTCTCCTACGGCTTGGATTCCGCTGCGGACAGTGGGACTCGCGCGACAACATTCCCGCGCGCGACGGGACCGAGAATCAGTTGGGTGGCCGCGGTCGCCGGCTCACCGGTGATCTCACTCAACTGGTCGCGCTCGAGGCGGCTGCCCACCGGACCGACATTGCCGCCGAACGATGCGGGTGCGGCACTGCCAGGCACCGGTGGCGATGGGGCAACCCCTGGCGGCAACGGCGGGTAGGGATCGACGGGCGGAACCTGCGGGGCCAGCAGCGGCGGGCCGACCGCGATCAGGTTTCCGTTCTCCCCTACCGTCGTGCCCGGAGGAGGCGCCAGATCCGGTGGCGGCTGGTAGTTCTGAGGCAGCAGAACCTCAGGTAACTGTGGCCGGACCGGCACCTGCGGCGCCGTGAAACAGCTCGGCCCGGCCAGCGCTCCGTACCGCGGACAATCCGCGCGGGTGTAGGTGTAGGACGGCGTGAACGACAAATTCACCCGGCCACGCGGCGTATCGAGTTCGGAATCCCAGACTTCGGCGAAGAATGTGTCGGAGAACTTGGTCATCCGCTGACTGATCGGCACGAAATGCTCTGAATTCTGCGCGAGCACCCCTAGCACCGGTGTCAGATCCGTGGTGATGTGAACCAGCCGGTCGGTCTGATTGTGCAATGACTCCACGCTGGTACCGGTGGTGTGGGCGGATGCCGACAGGAATTCTTCGAGACTTCGACGCTGCTCGACCAGAGTTCGCATCGGCCCCACCGCTTCGTGCAGCGCCTCGAGGAGGTCGGGCGCCGTTGCCGACAGGCCGTGCGCGGCTTGCGACAACGACGAAATCGTCGACGGCCCATCATCGGTCGCGACGACGGCATTCAGTTCGTCGATCAGCCGGTTCAATTCGGTCGCCGCGGTCAGCAACTGTCCACGGCGGTTGTTGGTGGCTGCCGCGACCGCGGCGAGCACACCGATGGTGTGGTCGTCGCGTCCACGGCCGGCGGCCGCGAGAATGTCGCGCAGTTTGGTGATGGTGGTCTGGAACAACACCGTCGGCAGCGCGGTGTCTTCGGCGATCTGGTCACCATCGCGGATCGCCCCGCCCGAGTCGTTCACAGGCTCGACGAGTTGCAGCGACGAGACGGCGAAGGCGTTGCTGGGCACCACCCGGGCCGCGACTCCGGCCGGAATGCCTTTTGCATAAACCGAATCCAGCCGGATACGGACCAGACTGGGCTGATCGCCGGTGCCGGCCGCGACGCTTTCCACCGCGCCGACAAGCACCCCGCGAAACTTCACATCCGACCGGGCCGGCAGGCCGTCACCGATGTTGCGCAGTTCGGCCACCACGTGCAGACTGCGGTCGAACAGCCCGGTCGACTTGGCCAGCAGCACCGAAGCCACCACGCCGACCACGACCAGCGCCGCCGTTCCGCGCCGGATCAGCTGCCTGCCGGTGAGGTGATTTCCGTCCAGATCGACCATACTCGCCACCGTCAACCACCAAGCCTTGCACCGGAATCGACGCTCCACAGGGCCATCGTCAGCAACATGTTGACGATGATCACCACGGTGATACTGGCCCGCATGGCGTGCCCCGCAGCAATACCGACCCCCTCCGGCCCGCCACCGGCGCAGAACCCGTAGTAGCACTGCACCGTTGCCGCGATCCACACGAACACCACGGCCTTCACCATCGAGTACACGATGTCGGTACCGCTGACCAGCAAGGTGAAGTAGTGCAGATACGGTCCGAGCGATCCGCCGCTGATCACGCCCACCATGATCTGGCAGGACAGATAGCAGATAGCCAGGCAGGCCGCGTACAGCGGGATGATCGCGACTACCGAGGCCAGCAGCCGGGTCGTGACCAGATACGGGATCGGCCTGATTGCAAGCGAATTCATGGCGTCGATCTCTTCGGAGATCCGCATCGAACCGATCTGCGTGGTGAACCGGCAGCCCGCCTGAACCGCGAATGCCAAGGCCGCCATGATCGGCGCCAGCTCGCGGGTGGTGACCAGCGACGAGATGATCCCGGTTGCCGGGCCGAGTCCGAGCAGGTTCAGGAAGTCGTACCCCTCGACCGCTATCAGGGCCCCGGTGGTGACGCCGAGGACGAGGATCACGCCTGCGGTGCCGCCGCCCACGACGATCGATCCATTGCCCCAAGTGATATCGGAGACCAGCCGCAGAAACTCACTCCGGTACCGGCGCAGGGCCAGCGGCGCACCAGTGAGGGCATGGGCCGAGAATGCGACGAAGTGGCCGAAGCGCGCCACCGGCCGCGTCATGACAGGATGGGTCATCTCACAATCCCGTTCGTGGGAAGAGCATCGTGTAGAGCTGGCTCACCGCGACGTTCACGGTCATCAGCAGCAAGACCGATTCCACGACAGCTGCGTTGACGGCGTTGGCGACCCCCGCCGGCCCTTGCCCGGCGGCCAACCCCTTCTGGCATGACACCACCGCGACAATCGCGCCGTACACCGCTGATTTGAACAATGCGAGCAGCATGTCGCCTGTGGTGGCGAACGACGCGAAGGTAGCGATGAAACTGCCTGGTGCACCGCCTTGTACGTAGACGTTGAACAGGTAGCTCGACAGGAAGCCGACGAAGCACACCACTCCGGTCAGTGCAATGCCGACGACGATCGCGGCCGCGAAGCGGGGTACGACGAGCCTGCGGATCACCGAAACCCCCATCACCTCCATCGCAGCCGTCTCCTCACGCATCGTTCGGCAACCCAGATCTGCGGTCATCGCCGCACCCACCGCCGCTGCCAGTAGCAGTGCGGACACCAATGAGGCGGCCTGTCGCACGACAGCCAATCCGCTGGCCGCACCGGCGAGTGAGGTCGCGCCGACCTGCCCGGCCAACAACGCGAACTGGATCGACAGGGTGACCCCGATGGGCAGCGCCACCAACACCGTCGGCATGACGGCAGCGCCCGCCATGAAGGCCGCCTGCCGAACGAACTCGGCCCCTTGAAATCGCCCGGTGGCCAGGTCGATGACGCAGAACCGGATCGTCTTCAATCCGAGTAGCACCTGCTCGCCAATCGTGGCCAGCGCCGCTACCGGATGACGCCGCAGGTACCCCGCCCCAACCTGGACAACACGGGAACTGGTGTCCCGCAGGGTCATTTGACGAGTTCACGCTCCCCGAGATGCCCCATCTCAGCCAGCCGCGCCGTCGTCTCCAGGCGTCGAAGTTTCCCTGACGAGGTCTTCGGTAGCCAGCCGGACGGGACCACGTGCACGGCCCTCGGGCTCAGGCCGAGCTGCCGGTAGATTCGATCGGCGATCTCGGCCCGGATCCGCGCGGTCTCGGTGTCATCGGCGTGCAGCGTCGACTCGGCCACCATCGAGAACCCCTCACCGGCAGCCGCGGTGGAAAGACGCACGGCGGCAACACCACCCGATCGGACGCCGTTGACCCCGGCCACGCTTCGTTCGATGTCTTCGGGATGGACGTTGCGCCCCGAGATGATCAGGATGTCCTTCTTGCGGCCGCAGATGACGGGTTGGCCGTCGTCGGTCAGGTATCCGAGGTCTCCGGTGCGGAACCATCCGTGGGCATCGGTGACCGGCTCGATGCCGTCGGCGGTGCGGTAGCCGCGGGTCACATTCTCGCCGCGAATCTCCAGTTCACCGACGGTCGGCGACTCCACCACCGCGCCGCCCTCGGCCACCACGCGGATCTCACAACCCGGCAGCGGCTGCCCGAGTGCCACCCGCTGCTCGCACACGCGGTATTCGCCGCCCGGGCGCACGAACGACACCCCGAGCGTTGCCTCGGCCATCCCGTAGGCCGGCACGATGGCGTGCTTACGCAGGCCGAACCGGGCCCCCGCGGTGGTCAACCGGTCCAGCGTCGCGACATCGATGGCCTCGGCACCACTGAGCGCAAACCGCAGCGTAGAGAGGTCGTAGGCGCTGTCGGCGGCTTTTCGCAGCCGGCGGGCCAGCACTGAGTAGGCGAAATTTGGTGCCGCGGTCATGGTTCCGCGATACCTCGTGATCAGCTCTGCCCACAGCAGCGGATCGCCGAGGAAATCGACCGGTGTCACCTTGACGGTCTCGATGCCCAGGCACATGGGTGTGATCAGGTAGCCCATCATGCCCATGTCGTGAAAGAGCGGAAGCCAGCTCACCACCACATCGGTTTCGGCATCCGCGGCCGAGGCGGCGGCCATTCCGACCAGGTTGGCTTCGATGTTGCGGTAGCTGATGGTGACGGCTTTGGGCCTGCCCGTCGACCCGGACGTCAACTGCGCGAAGGCGATTTCATCCTCGGCCGATTCAACGATCCGGCCCGGGGTCGCCCCGAGCAGATCGGTCAACTGCAGGGTTCGCACGCCGGCGGCCGACAGGGCTTCGCCCACGGCGATGAATGGGCTGCCGACAACCACGGTCTCGGCACCGATTACCGACAACGTCGACCCCAGATCCTGTGCCCAGGCGGAGATGTCGGTGCGGTGGGTCGGATGGTGCAGCATGGTCACCACGGCACCCGACATCCAGATGCCCTGCACCAGTGGGGCGATCTCCCCGGGCGCGCCGGCCAGCACGGCCACTGCGTCCCCGGGCTGCACCCCCGCCTGCTGCAACCCGCCGGCGACAGCACGGCCGCTATGGTGTACCTGCGCCCAGGTTGTCGTAGCCAGCTGGTCGAGCCGTGATCGGCCGTCAGCGTCGACCGGTGCCGCGGTGAGACCGCGTGAGGTGATCTCGGCCCCGGCTTGCAATCTCGCCAGGATACGGTTCACGGCTGTCCTGACAGGGCGAGCCGGCGGTTCTCCACCAATTCGACCAGGGCACCGACCGTCTTGCACTCGAACACATCGTCCTTGTCGAGCACGACGCCGAATCGGCCCTTGATCTCGGACACCCCGAGGGCGAACGACAATGAGTCGAACCCCAGGTCCCCGACCAACTCCGAGAAGTCGTTGACGTCTTCGGCGGGTAGTTCGAGTTCGTCGGCGATGAACTCGATGAGGAATTCCCGTACTTCTGACACGGTCTGACTACCTTCCGATCTTACGGCGGATCACCATGTGGATGGGTATCTGGAGGATGGCAAACATGCCAACGGCGACAAGACAACCCGTCACCACCTTCGCTGTGTCGAACTCGCCGTACATGATCGTCGACGCGGCCGCCACGATGTGCGAGAAGGGGTTCAGGTTGATGCTGAAGCGGAGCCAGTCCGACAGGAACACCGACGGCATGAGCGCTTGGCTGATGAACAGCACCGGTAGCGCCAGCGGCAGCATTGCCACCGGTGCCTGCGGGTTGAGCGTGCGCAAAGCCACCAGGTAGAACAACGAACTGTAGGCTGCCGACCACAGGAACATGAGCACGACGAGCATTGCGGCAGTGAGGATCCCGGATCGCAGCGGCGCGTCCAACAGCGCCAGCAGTGCGATCACGATGACCGCCGCGGGCAGGATCCGGAACATCTCGAACCCGTACTTGGCCGCCATGATCTGACTGGTGGACACCCCGTAGAGCCGGAGCCGATCGGTGAAACCGGAGCGAATCTCGTCGATCAGTGTTCCCGCGCCGTAGCCGGCACCGAGCATCGGGATCAGCATGATGAGCCCCGGGGCGATGTAGGCGGTGTAGGACGACAACGGAAAGCCCGGTAGATCGGCGACCCGCTGGAACATCGATCGCACGAAGATCACCAGGACCACAGGAAAGACGATCGGGAAGATGAACCCAAAAACCGGTTGGCGCAAGCCCACCACGACGTAGCGGCGGAACAGCCTCAAGGTGTTCGTCAGAGAATTCATCGGGTCGCCTCCAGAAATGCGTCACGCAGCGAAGTCGACCGGACCTCGATATCGGCCTCGCCCAGTCCGATCCGCTCCATCTCGGCACTGAGCTTGCCCAGCGCCGAGGCCGACGCCGATTCGAGCGTCGCGGTCAACGCGGTCTCGGTCGTGCGCTCCACGGCGTAGCCGCTGGCGGCCAAGGCCTCTACGGAAGGCTCGGGTATCGCTGCGTCCGACGAGATCGCCGCGACGAAGCCGTGACTCCGGGTGAATTCCTGGGTCGATCCGGATGCGACCAATCTGCCGTCCTTGATGATTCCGACTTCGTCGGCCAGCGAGACCGCCTCGTCCATGTCGTGGGTGGTCAGCACCACCGTGCGGCCCTGAGAGCGCAACGACCGGATGGCGTTCCACACCTCTTGTTTGCCTTCGATGTCGAGGCCGCTCGACGGCTCGTCGAGAAATAGCATCTTCGGGTCGTGTGCCACGGCCAGCGCGACATCGACTCGGCGCCGCATACCGCCCGACAGTGCGCCGACCTTGCGGGTCAGATACTTGCCCAACCCGAACTGTTCGACGAGCTCATCCTCCCGTTGGCGCCGTTCGGTTTTCGGCCACCCGGCCATCGCCAGGCTCATGCGGATCTGCTCGACCGGCGACATCCAGAGGTCGAGCGCCACCTCCTGCAGCGCCACACCGATCAGTGGCCGGAGCTCATCGGTCTCGTCCACGGGGATCCCCAGCACCTCCAGGCGCCCGCTCGTGGGTGCGAGCAGCGTCGTGGCCATGCGGATGGTGGTGGTCTTGCCCGCACCATTACGCCCCAGCAAGCAGTAGACCACCCCGCGGGGCACCGTGAGGCTGAGCCCGTCGACAGCGCTGTTCTGTGCACCCGGGTACGACTTGGTCACATCCTCGGCGAGCAGCGCCGGTGACGAATTGTCTTGTTTGTCTTCAGACATGGGATGTTCAATCTCCGACTTTGGGAAGGACGTGGCGCTCCAACTCTTCGGTCAGATGGATTCCCTGTGCGGTGAGGTCCACCTTGAGCTCGGTGTAGAGCGGGAAACTGCCGCCTTTGGGCGTCTCGTTGACCTGATGAATCGTGCCGGTGCTCACACCCGTAACGTCGAGATCGACCACCGTGCGGACCAGTTCGACGGGTTTGCCGCGCCACGTGGTGTTGCGGCTGCCGTCTGAACGCACACTGCCTGCCACCGTTGCGCCGCCACCGCAGGATCCGGTCACCTCACGCGGTTCACCGGTCGCCCCGAGGTCGATGCCCCCGCTCACCGCGCACTGCAACGCAACCCGGGAATCCAACGGGTTGACGATCGTGATCGCGTCGAGGGTGCCCGACTCGGCCTCGTCGCCCGTGGTGGACACCATGCCGGTTTCGTACGGGAATCGGTCACCGGTGTAGTACTGCTCGACCTGCAACTCGCCGTGCCGCGGGCCCGGACCGATGGTCAGCACCCCGGAGTCGGGCAACGAGGTGGTCTCGTCGAGGTAGGTGACCGAGCCGGAAATCTCCAACGGATAACTTCCGAATGGAGAGCCGGGCTTGGGCTCGGCCGCCGGTTCGGCCGCCGGTTCGGGGTACTTCAGCAGTTGGTAGGCGTGCCCGACCGGCTTTCCCGCTTCTTCGTTCACCGACCCGCAGCCGACCAACAGACCGGACCCGAGCACACATGCACCGGCTACCGCGCCGAACCGTTTCACTGCGCCGCGCCCGCGCGGGCCAGAGTCCGGTTCAGGCGGCGGTGCCGGTGGGTGAAGAAGGCCGACAGGATCCGGCTCATCAGCTTTCCCCAGCCCGGGATCAGGCCCATCGGCGCCTGTGGTGCCAGCGTGATCTCGTCGGTGACGATCGTCTTGTCCCCCAACGGTTCCAGCGTGCGGTGATGAACCCAGATCCGCATACCGGTCATGATCGACTCTTCGCGGAACATACGTCCGGCATCGATCCGGGCGATGGTGATGTCATCGAACCCGAACGGCACGACGCCGAAAAGCAGCAGGAAGCTCTTGCCGATCCGGGTCCCGGGGGTGACGTCGGCGATCGACCTTCCGCGGAACTGGCGCGGCATCGTCATCTTGAGATAGGGGCCCATCTCGTCGTTGATGCCCTCCTGGGTGGTCACCCGGTCCCACACTTGGTCGACAGGACAGTCGACCTCGCTGACCTTGCGGAAGACGTGTTCTTGCGTGTGAATGGATCTCATCTCGGCATTCCTCTAATTGCTTGACGGTAAAAGGGTTCGGGTTGCATCTGCGATGAAAGACCCACTGATGTCGACGACGGCCGGAACGCTGTCAGCGCCGATGTAGTCGGGCATGATCTCGCCGATCTGATGGATCCGCGTCGACAACAGCTGGCTGTACCACTCGAACAGCGGAACCACGAGCGCCACCGTCACATACTCGACACCGTCGGCCGCCAGGCTGCCGAAGAACGTCTGCCAGATCTGCTCGATCATGCCCACCCGCCGGTGCTTCTTGAGCACACCCTGGGTCGCGAGCTCGGCGATGCGCTCCGGTGCCATGTCTTCGAAGAACGAATTCCACTCCGGATACAGGTAATTGCGGGCCGGCCGGCCCACCGCCGCGTAGCTGCGGCCGTCACGCAGCGTGCTGAAGCTGTCCAGGCCCAGTTCGCCATCGGCCCGCAGGCCACGAAGGACTCCGACCGGTTCGTCGAAACCCTCACTGAATCCCACGAAGATCTCCGACGACCGCTCCCACGGCCGATAGTGCACCATCTCGCCGGCCGCGATGTCCGACTCGCCGGCGTAGTCGTTCTCCAGACCGAAGATGGTGTATTCCACGCCCTTGGCCCAACCGAACCGTTCATCGTCGGCACGGATCCGGTCGACCCGCAGTGATTTCGTGTTCATACGTTGGTGAATTCCCTTCTGCGAGCCCGCAGAATTCGTTGTCCCTCAACAGAGATCGCCGCAACCACGGCCGCCGCGGCCCCCGCGGTGATGAGAGGATTGACGAACGTGAGCTTGAGTGCCTGATTGCCGCCCGCGGTCGACCGGCCCAGAACGGCCTTGCCGGCATCGGCCAAGGCAATTCGGATCTCATGGTTCACGTCGTCGCAGTCGGCTTCGGACAGGTCGGGATCCTGCCAGCGCACCACCACGGTGTTCGTTGCCACCGGCGCCACCAGGGTCAGTTCGGTGCGCTCGGAGACCGCGGCCGCTGCCGCGGCGGCGGCAGCGCACGTGGCGTCGATCATCTCGCCCACCCGCTGCCTACCGAGTGCCCGCAAGGTCACGAAGACCTTCAGTGCGTCGAACCGGCGGGTGGTCTGCAACGACTTCCCAACCAGATTGACCACGTCTTCGGCCGAATCCTGAAGTGGGTTCAGGTAATCGGCATGGTCGGCCAGTATCTCGAACGATTCGCTCCGGCGCACCAGCAGGGCGCTACAGCTGATCGCCTGAAACAGCAGCTTGTGGAAGTCAATGGCAATGGAGTCGGCAGTCTCGATCCCGCGCAGCAGGTGACGGTGGGTTTCGCTGAACGCCAGGCAGCCACCCGCGCAGGCGTCGACATGGGTCCAGATGCCGCGCTCGCGTGCAATGGCGATCGCCTCCGGCAGCGGGTCGACCGCCCCGAAGTCTGTTGTCCCGGCGGTGAGTACAAGAGCCATGATCGGCGTGCCCGCCTCGTCCGCAGAGCGGATGCAATCGATCAGTCCGTCGATAAGCATCCGGCCGGCCGCGTCGGTCGGTACCTCGATCACGGCGCCCGGCAGTCCCAGGATGCGCAGTGCCTGCCGCACCGAGAAGTGGGCCTGACGGGTGCACAGCACCCGCCAGGACCCGGCTCCGACAGGCAGCCCCGCGGCCAGGTCGGATCCGAACCTCTCGCGGGCGAACAGGTCTCGGGCCATCATCAGCGCCTGCAGGTTGGACTGGGTTCCCCCACTGGTGAACGTGCCGTCGGCGCCGTCGTCGAAGCCGAGCGTCGTGCAGAGGTCACGGATCACCTTCTGCTCTATGGCGGTCGCCGCCGGGGCCTGGTCGAAGGAATCCAGTGACTGGTTGAAGGCGCTGACCAGGATCTCGGCCGCAAGCGAGGACAGCGTCGGCGGGCAGTGCAGATGTGCAAGATAACCGGGATGGGTGACGACGGCGGACCGTCCGGATAGCAGGCCGGCCGCCTCACCCAGCGCCCGCGGCAGTCCGATGCCCGCTGGTGAGTCGAGGGGGAACTCACCGACTGTCCTGTCCAACTCTGAGTAACCTGACACCAGACCCGGACTCGCCGGATCACGCAGCTCGGTACCGGTCCAGATGGCTGCCAAGGTCAGGGCTTCGCGATACCCGGCAAGTCCGCCGGGAGAGAGGAAGTCGCCCACGAACGGGCTCGCGTCGGTTGTCATCGTGCTCCCATCAGGACGTTGCCAGCGGGCCGTTGCCGCTGGACCTGTCGCACCGCGGCGTCAAAGGCGGTGAGTGCGGCCGACATGTCGGCATCGTCAATGGTCAGCGGCGGCAGGAAACGCACCACATTCCCGTATTGGCCCCCGGTCTCGACGATCAGACCGTGCTGCAGACAGGCCAGCTGAACGAGTTGGGCCAGGCCCGGGTCCGGCGCCGCCGCTCCGTGCTGCCACGGAAGCATCGGGTCGACGATCTCGGCGGCCAGCATCAGCCCGGCTCCCCGCACGTCGCCGATGATCTCTGATTGTGCTGCAACTGATTTCAAGCCTTCGAGGAAGGCCGCACCGGTTGCTTGGACCCGATCGGACAGGCCGGACTCGACACCGAACCTGATCACCGCACTGGCCGCGGCAAACGACATCGCGTTGCCGCGGAACGTACCGGTGAAGGCACCCGGCTCCCACACGTCGAAGCGTTCCCGAACCACCAGCACCGCGATGGGAAGGCCGGAACCCAGGCCCTTCGAGATCACCATCATGTCCGGCTCGACGTCGCACCGCTGAAAGGCCCAGGCCGGCCCGGTTCGGAACATCCCGGCCTGCACCTCGTCGGCGATGAGCGGAACATCCAGACGACTTGCGTTGTCCCGCAATGCCTGCCCCCACCGGTACGGCGCCGGGATCACGCCGCCCTCTCCCAGCACGAACTCCGCGAGGAGAGAAGCCGGCGCCGTGACGCCGGAGTGCGGCCGGGTCAGGTTCTCGACCGCGGCAACCGCCAGGTCGACGCCGCCGTCCCCACCGACCCCGAACGGGCACCGATAGTCCTGCGGATAGGGCAGGAACGTGGCCCGCGGCGCCAGCACCACCGGCTGGCGGCGCAATCCGCCGCCAGAACTGGCTGACCGAGCCGCCCGGGTGCAGCCGTGGAAACCGCCTTGTACGCCGATGTGTTCGCGCCCGCCCGTTGCGATCTCGGCGAGCATCAGCGCGGCCTCGATCGCGTTGGCACCACTGGGCGAGCACAGGTGCACCCGGCCGTCCCGCGC
This sequence comes from Mycobacterium sp. 48b, assembly GCF_048282725.1. Classification (NCBI taxonomy): domain Bacteria; kingdom Bacillati; phylum Actinomycetota; class Actinomycetes; order Mycobacteriales; family Mycobacteriaceae; genus Mycobacterium; species Mycobacterium sp. 48b. The sequence goes on along the minus strand of NZ_JBLVUL010000001.1, from coordinate 1,232,137 downwards.
CAGCCCAGGCGGCAGGATGGACAGCAGGTCCTCGACAAAGCGCTCCCGAGTCGGGGTGTGGAAGTCCAGCGACTGCCACGGTTCTCCCGATTCGAGGGTCTTGATCACCGCCTCGCGGACAACCGGATGATTCCAGCCCAACGACATCGCACCGGCCGCGGCAAGGCAGTCGACATACCAGCGGCCGTCACTGTCACGGAGCCGAGAACCGGCCGCTTCCACCGGCCGGACCGGCAACCGCCGAGAGTACGTCGCTGCCGCCGAATCCCTCATCACAGTGCCTCCCGTGGATGCGCGAGAAGTCGTTTCAACGACGTGATCAACGAGCGATCCTCGGTGCTCCAGAAGCCGCCATCGCGGGGGATCGTCTCGGCCAGCCGACGACGCACCTTTCCCAACTGGTGATAGGGCAGCTTCGGAAACAGGTGGTGCACTGCGTGATAACGCAGTCCGAGCGGAGCCCACAGCTCACCGAGGATCGGCATCGACGGGTGGTCGATGGAGTCGAGAACCTGTTCGGGAATGGTCATCCGCTCGTTGCGGCTCTCATAGCGATGCGCGGCCAGCACCCGAATCCAGTTGACGAACAGCACCGCCGCGACGATCACGTAGGCCTCGACGAGACGGGTCGGCGAATACACCCCACCGACAAGCAGCGCCAACATCACCACCAGGTACGCGAAGCAGGCGAATTCCTGCACCAGCCACGACCGAGGTATGCGCCCCTCGGGCAGCGTCCGAACGAAGTCGGCGTCGATCATCAGCGCCGAAGCGCGGGTCAGGACGTAGGACCGGATTCCGGGAATCAACCAGCTGAGCGGGGCCAGGACGAGAAACCTCAGCACGAATACCAGCGGCCCGAGCAGCGCGGTGAACGGCAGCGCGATCACCCGCCAGCGTGGCTCGGTGGCATAGGGGACGTACTCACCGTCCTCGGCGGTGCCGTAGGTCCGTGACCCATGGTGATCCTGGTGGAACTCGTAGGTGAATTGCGGCACCAATAGCGGGATTCCGCATACCACGTGCCACACCACCGAAAACCAGCGCAGCTCGCTTGGCGCATGGACGATCTCGTGGACGAACAGCACCGCGCGGTAGAACGCGAGCGCGGCGATCGTCATGCAACCGATCGCCAGCGGCGAGAGCAGGTGGTCGGCCGGACACAACAGGAACGCGGTGTAGCCGATCAGCACGCACGCGGTGAGATCGATCCAGTAGATCCACTGGCGTCGGGCAGTCAGGTCGGTAATCAACGACCGGGCCTCGGCCATCGAGATACCCAGCACATCCCTGGATCCCGCACCGGCCGCCGCTGTCTGGCGGATATCAGTCGTCATCGGGCGAACTCCGTGATCAATTCGGCGGCGGACATTCTTGGAATACCGAGCTCTCGCTCGGCTTTTCCGGAGTCGTAGTACACCTGGCGGGCCATCAACTCGACGTTCTCAGGCACCAGCGGATCGTCATGCCGCGCAGTCCCGGTCACGTCCCGGATCATCCGACTCGTGGCTCCGGCAGCCCGAAACAGCCCCATCGGCAACGTACGGACGGAATGGTCGCGTCCCATGGCTTCGACGAGCAGTTGAGCGATCCGGAGGTAACTCAGGTTCGCGGTGGACAGAATGTACCGCTCGCCCACGCCGCCCTTGGCCATGGCAGCAGTGGTTCCGATGACGAAGTCGCGGGCCGAACAGACGGCGGTCCCGCCGGGTGGAACGACCCGAAGCAGACCGCGCTGCGCCATCGCCAGCAAGCCCTGCCAGGATCGCGGGGTCCCCGATCCTGGTGCGAAAACCGCTGCGGGGTTCACCACCACGACATCGAGTCCACGCTTGCCGAAGTCGAGCATCACGCGCTCGCCCGCCCGTTTCGTCGCGGCGTACACGTTGTCGAGCACCGAATCCCGCACATCGAACCGCTCGTCGGCCACCACGCCGTCGGGTGGATAGCCGACGGCTGCCGTCGACGACACATGTACGACTCGCTGAACTCCACTGCGCAGTGCGCTCTGCGCCACGTGATACGAACCCAGGACGTTTGCGTTCCAGATTTTATGGGCCAAACGAGAATTCGGTGACGCTATGCCGGCGAGATGATACACATACGAAATGCCGCGCATGGCCGCGTCGACACTGTCCTCATCGGTGATGTCAGCCCGGACAACCTCGACGCTGCGATCCAAACCCCTCAGTTGGACCGCATGGTCGTCAGGCCCGGTCATCACGGTGACCGCTTCGCCGTCGCGCACCAGCTCGGCAACCAACGCACCGCCCAGGTATCCGGCGCCCCCGGTCACGAGGATTCGGCCGGCCATCACAGCGCCTTCTGGTAGACACGGTGCCGCTTGGCCGGCGCGGTCTTCATCTGTGCGGCCAGCGAATTCGACCACACGTTGTCTTCGTGCACCCAGGTGGTCGCCACTGAAGAGTAGCCACCTGCAGTGCTGGATCTGACGATCTCGCCCGCGAGGATCCGACCGATCCCTGCCCCGAACTGCGTTCCGACCGCACCGATGAGGACGACGACCGCGGTGTGGACACCGCGGATCCGTCCCCCACGCTTGGCCGCGATGCGCAACAACATCGAGGGGGTGAGCCGGCCGGATTGTCCGGCGATCTCGTTGATATCGGGCAACATCAGCAAGAACCCGACCGGATTCCCGGCCTGCTCGACTATCCGCACGATTCGGGGGTCGATCAGTGGCCGCATGTCGGCGGCCATGCCGGCGAAGATCTCCTTGCTCAGCGGAACATTCTCGGGGTGGTGCGCAAACGAATCGTTGTAGAGGCCCCTCAGCGTCTCCAACTCGTTGGCGAAATCCTTCATCCGAACCGACCGCACGGTTGCACCATGGGCCTCCATCACCGCGTCGGCACGCTTGACCAAACGGCGCTGGCCGGCACTGCCACTCGCGGTGTTCCACCGGTAGCAGGCACTGTCGAACTTCTTCCGATACCCCGCGGACTCGACCAGCCGCAAATAGTACGGCGGGTTGTAGGGCTGCATGAGGGTCGGTGGGGTGTCATAGCCCTCAGCCAGCAGTCCCACCTCATCGCGGGTCGAATAACTGTAGGGACCGATCATCTTGTCCATACCGCGGCGGCGCGCCCACGCCTCCGCAGTTCCCAACAGCGCGCCCGCGACATCCTCGTCATCGGGGCTCTCGAAGTGCCCGAAGAACCCGCAGTCGCCGTACCGCTTCACATACTCGGAATCGACGCTCGCCGAGATCCGTCCGACCGGCTGCTCTCCCTGGTAGGCAACGAAGTTGACGACCTCGACCTCACTGTGCAGCGGATTGCGGCGGGTGTCCAACTTGGCCTGCATGGCCCGGCGCAGCGTCGGTCGCCATCGGGAATCTTTGCGGTAGAGGTGGTACGGAAGGTCCACAAACTGCTTGACGTCCGCGGTCGAGGTGACCTCACGGACGTCAAGCGATGTCTTCAGGTCACTTGGCACGAACGATTCCCAAGTCGTATGCCAGTTCCGGGTTGCCCTTGCTCTTCCAGAGCGCACCGTCCATGTAGAAGTGGTGCAGGACGAACATCAACGGCACCGCGAAAATGACGGTATCCAGTTGTCCGGCAAGGATTCCCAACCCCGCCAACCCTGCGACATAAAGCGGGAGAGCCTTCCGCGTCGAAAGGCGTGCGAGCAACAGCTTCTTCTCGGCAGGATCATCGGTGGTCGCGAAGCGGGTATTGTTCCTGGTCCAGTTGATCAGGTGATACTGCAGGCTGTGCGTCGTCGTGGCGATCAGGATCAGTGCGAACAGGTCCGATACCAACAGATACGACAGGTTGTAGGACAGGACCGCGATGACCAGCGTCGCTACCGCCATAGGTGGCAGCACGTTCTGCCCATCGCGCCGCAGCTTGATCTGTTCGGCGACCGCCAACCCCACCAGCACCGCGGCGACAACGTAGGCGATGACAATCAGTACGCTGGGAATCGGTGGCACCGGCACACTCAGGTTCGAGAACGGAAGCCGGTGCCCGAACACCTCGTACTCCGAGAAGTGCAGCCCGTGGCTTGCCCGGTAGAGAACCGGAGCCAGGCAGGCGGCGTACAACGCGTATTTGAGCCTGGTCCGGGGACCCTTGTAGCCGTTCTTCGCGGCGTAGATGTTCATGATGCCGAAATGCTGCTTGAGGACGTGAAACACCTGCCAGTAGGCCCAGATCGCCAACAACGGCACCAGCCAGCCGCCGAACCACAGCACACTCACCACAACGGCGACCACGGCAAAACTGAGCGTGTAGTGCAGGCGGTACCGGGACCGCTCGCGCGGATCCAGCCACACCCGCACGGTGGTGCTGAGGACATGCGGCAGATCCGACAGCAACGAGAACGCCACTGCCCCGACCAAGAAGATGCCCTTGTGGTTCTCGGCCGCGAACAGGATGGCGGAGAGCAGGGCGCCGAGACCGAACACGAAGTAGACGTCGACGCGACGGCTGACGAACCAACCGGGTTGGTGCTCACCATCTTTCAATTGCGGCCGAGTATTCGTGGCGGCAGTCGCCATCGCAACCCCCTCGAGTGGCTTGAGTCTGCAAAGTTATTGAAAATGGTTTTCGTTATCGCATCAAGGTAGGGTGGCGCCAAGGCGATGTCAACGCCGTCTCTCTCGTTCGCTCAAAATGTGGCGACGGCCACAGATGCGGGCGGCGACAGAGTTGACGTGCAACTTGAATCAAGGGACGACAGTGACGGCAACAACCGACGACGAGCGAGCGGATCCGCTGGACGACCGCGAGGAAAACAACGAGGACGCGGCCGAAAGCGACGTCCAGGGCGACGAATTCGACGAGGAAGCCCAGCCAGCAGGCCGTCGCCCCAGGTTTGGCAACTTGGCCGCAGCGGTCGCCTGCGCGATCCTGCTTGCCGCCCTTGTCTGCTCGGGCGCATTGGGATGGCGACTCTGGCAGCAACGGCAGCTCGACGAAGCCGCCCGGCAGGCCCAGCAGGCAGCGATCGACTACGCCCAAACGCTGACAAGCATCGACAGCAACCACGTCGACGAGAACTTCACCCGTGTCCTCAACGGGGCCACCGGCGAGTTCAAAGACATGTACACCAAGTCCAGCACGCAGCTTCGACAGTTGCTGATCGACAACAGGGCCGCCGCCCACGGGAGCGTCGTGGATTCGGCGATCCAGTCGAAGTCCAAGGACAAGGTCGTTGTGCTGTTGATGGTTGATCAGACGGTGAGCAATGCCGCGCTGCCCGATGGACGGGTCGATCGAAGCCGTATGAAGATTACGATGGACAAGGTTGACGACCGCTGGCTGGCCGGCAAGGTCGAGCTTCCATGAGGTGCGCCAGCTTGCCAGCAGTGCGGCGCCAGCGCCCTACAGATTCTCGACCGGAACAGGCTCGATGTCCTCGGCCGCGGGCAGTGTGAAGCCGAAAACCTGTGCATAGAAGGACAACTCGGAGTCCAGAGCCCGGCGTATGTTCGCGGCCTGGCGGAAGCCGTGTTGTTCGCCCTCGAAGGCGACGTAGGACACCGGAATGCCCTTGGCCCGAAGCGCACTGACGATCATCTCGGCCTGGTTGGGTGGTACCACCTCATCCTCGAGTCCCTGCAGCACGATGAGCGGACAGTCGAAGCCATCGATGTGGCGGATCGGCGATCGCTCGAGATAGAGGTCGCGTCGAGCCGGATACGGCCCGACAAGCCCGTCCAGATAGCGGCTCTCGAACTTGTGGGTCTCGGTGGCCAGCGCTTCGAGGTCGGCCACGCCGTAATGGCTGGCGCCGGCGGCAAAGGTGTCCCGGAAGGCCAACGCCGCAAGCGTCGTATAACCGCCGGCAGAACCGCCCCGGATACCGAGCCGGGCCGGATCAACGCGCCCCTGCTCGGCCAGCCACCGGGCAGCCGCTTCGCAGTCGTCGAGGTCGATGACGCCCCATTTGCCGCGCAGTTGGTTGCGGTACGCGCGGCCGTACCCGGTCGATCCGCCGTAGTTGACGTCCACCACGCCAAACCCCCTGCTCGTCCAGTACTGCGTGCCGAGTTGCAGTATCGGCCGGGCCGCACTCGTGGGGCCGCCGTGAATCAGCACGAGCAGCGGTGGCAACTCGCCGGTCTGACCAGATACATCCGGGTTGGTGGGCGGATAGTAGAGCGCGTGGGCAGTGCGTCCACCGCTGGACGGAAACGTGATCGCCTCAGGCACGGAGAACCAGCCCTTGTCGAGCCCGAGATCACTTGGTGGACGCAGGATCTCGGTTTCGGTGACCACACCCGTGGCGTCGACGTGGATCGACACCACAGCCGGTTCGGCGGTGGCGGAAGCACCGACGAAGACGACCCGGTCACCCTCAGCCTGGATCGAGGCGAACGACGTATAGGGCACATCGAGGCCCACCACACCACCGTCGGCGAGGCGGACCGCCAGGTACTCGAACCCGTCGCGCGAAGACGCGAACACGGTGCGTCCGCCCGACAGGAAGGCGTAGCGCGACTGGCCGAACACCCATTGGGGAACCCCGATCTCGGCATCCATCGTCACCATCGGTTCGACGCAGCTGGTAGCGGGATCCCATCGGTAGAGGTTCCACCAGTCTGAGCGGTCGGAGATGAACCACAGCGAACCGTCGCCGGCCCACCGCGGAGCACTCACCGATTCGCCGGTGCCCGCACCGCCGGGCCCGGCGTCGGGTCGGCCGGCCACCACCCGTGGGTCCGTCAACGTCGGACCGATGTCAGTGGTCTGCACATCGGCCACACACATCTCGGTGCCGTCCCACGGCATGTCGGGATGTGACCATTGCAGCCAGGCCAGCCGCGTGCCGTCAGGTGAGAGGCGCGGATCGGACACGAAGTCGGGACCCGTCACCACGGCACGCGGGGCCAACTCTCGGTTGGCGTCGATCACGACGATCTCGTTGGTCACATCAGCCGGACCGCCACCGACAGGGTGGTGCTCGCGCACCACCAGCACCCACCTCCCTTCTGCGGCAACACATCCGTCGGCCCAGCGGTCGCCACGCGGGACCTCCGGATCGGGGGTCATCGGCACGGGCATCGAGTTCTCCGAAACTGCGTAGAGCCGCTGGTCGGCCCAATCGGCGAACCACACCGTCACGCCCACGACCCACCAGGCACCCCCGCCGTACTCGTGGGCGGCTGTGCGCGCGTCGGCGACCGCGGGCAGCAGATCGACCGGCGGCCCGCCACCAGTCCGCCGCACCAGCTGGGTGCGCCCGCCCTCCTCGGGCCGCAGCTCGGACCAGATCACGGTGTCCCCATGCATGCTCACACCCCCGAGGCCAGCGGCCGCCCGCACCACGAGTTCAGAGGTAATCGGGGTGGGCCAGGAGCCATAGGTCGCCATGGCGGCCCAGCCTAGGGCAACCAGCCGCAGACAAGCACCCGTTGTTATTGATAATGATTTTCAATAAGGTGAGGGCCTCCGCTGCGATTGCCACCCGCAGTGGACACCCATTCCTGCACGGATGCCCATCGAAAGGGGTGGACATGGCCCGGCGAACCCGGTTCGGCGAGTATGCGAACCGCTATCCCAACTACAAGTTCGAACTCAGCGATGATGGCATCCTGCTCATGCAGTGCCACACCAACGGCGGCAGCCTGGTGTGGGACTGGAAAGCCCACGACGATATGACCGACGCATTCGCCGATGTCGCCGGCGATCGCGAGATCAAGGTGCTCATCCACACCGGAACGGGTGACAACTACAACGCCAACTGGGGTCTGCTGCCGAATGGCGCGCCGCCTGATACGCCCGTCTACCAGGCCATGCCAGGCGACCGCGGCTTGGTCAAGCTCGACGAAAAGGCCTGGTATGCGAGACATTGCATCTTCAACCTGCTCGACGTCGACGTCCCAATGATCAGTGCGGTCAACGGCCCGTGCAACATGCACTCCGAGATTCCCCTGCTGGGCGACATCGTTCTGGCCAGTGACGACACCTACTTTCAGGATGCGTCGCACTTCCCCCGCGGCCAGGTGCCCGGTGACGGCCAGCATGTCATCTGGAGCTTTCTCGCCGGCCATACCAGGGCCCGCTATTTCCTGCTCACCGGCAAGAAGCTCAGCGCGCACGAGGCCAAGGAGTGGGGTGTCGTCAACGAAGTGCTGCCCAAACATCAAGTACTGGAACGCGCCTGGGAGTTGGCCCGCGAGCTGGTGAAGCGTCCACCGCTCACTCTGCGCTACACGCGCCAGTTGTTCACCAATCCGCTCAGGCGCGCATTCATCGATGAACTAGGCCATGGACTGGGCAGAGAAACTTACGCTCAGCGGGCATTCTTCCCGTTCGGCGGCGAGATGGAACCCCTCGACCGGCCATGGGACCAGAAACCCTGGGCCAACGGCACCACGCAGAACGTTGCGGCAAGTCCATCCCAGCACGGACCGTAACCAACAGTTACACAGCGCCATTCGTATTCATCCACCAACACACCGGAAGGCTCTATGTCCACCCTCAGCCTGAATGAAGCACGATCGATCATTGCCGCCGCGGAGAAGCGCGCTGACGAAATCGGCCAACCGATGAATATCGCGGTTGTCGACGCCGGCGGGAACCTCATCGCCCATGCCCGCCAAGACGGTGCATGGATCGGCAGCGTGGACATATCCATCAACAAGGCGTGGACATCTCGCGCCTTCAATATCCAGACCAAGGACCTCGCCGACAATGCCCAGCCTGGACAACAGTTCCACGGTATCGACGCGACAAATGGGGGCCGAGTGGTGATCTTCGCCGGTGGCATCCCCCTGACGAAGAACGGAGAAGTAGTCGGTGGCCTGGGGGTGAGCGGCGGGTCAGGCGATCAGGATCAGCACGTCGCCGAAGCGGGGCTTACAGTCTTGGCCTGACTGCAGCAAGATGGCGCCATGGACAGCGCCATCGACCGGCTGATCCCGGACTTCGTCTACGCAACCTTCAACTGGTCGTTCACCGACGAGGGAATGGGCCCCGCAAGAGGTTCACGGATGTAGGCGTCACGACCTATCAGTCACCCAGCGAGCGTGAGGCGCCAACCGAGATGTGCGAGCGCGCACTCACCATCCCTGATCTATACAGTGAGATCAATGACAGCGCAACGATATTCGGCGTGTAGGAACGAGGCGATCAGCTGATTTCGCAGATGAGAGCGCGGGTGGGTGCAGCGACCAATGGCGTGCAGGCCCACGGCCCGAGGCCGATGTGGCGTATGCAGCCACCAAAACGCCACCCATCGCCGGTTGCTGCGGAGCCCTTGGCGTCATCACCGATGCCGTCGGAGCGGATAACGCCTTCGAGGACGGCAGGCAGTACTGGCCGGAGATCTCCAGATCAACTTCCTCGAACCAATCCCGTTGCCAGGCAATTGACCGCGGTGCGGGAGCGTCGCTGGATCATCCTGCCAGGCACCGCGATGGATCCTTCCGTGCGCGATGTCGGTGCGATCGAGACGATCGCTTCCGGACTGCTCAGGCTGGGAGTGGTTGGCGGATGAAACAGTCGCCCACACCACGGCATCAATGATGGTGGACGACTGACGGCGATCGCCTCGGCCTGCGCACCGCGGGCCGGCGACCGGAACGAGTGACTCACTCCCTGTGGCAGCTGAACGATCTTCATCTGGTCGGTTATGGCGTCGATCAAGGCAAACCGTTCGGGACGTTCGAACTCGGCGCCCTCGTCGATGAACATTTCGGCCAGCGACACCCGGGGGTCGTCATGGCCCAGCGTGGTACCGATGCTCCCGTACGTCCGCGACGCGGCCGGCGATGCCGGATCCCGAAATATATTCGGGTAGTGCAATATTCATGTAGTCGAATACCGCAACCTGTGGCCGGTCGCGCGCTCAATCAATCCCTGTCGAATGGTGTTTTCAATCACACAACCGGAATGACACCTAGGACGACCTAGGCCCCAAGCCGGTCCGAGATCCGGTACCTGATGCCGATTCTGCGAATGGCTGCACCCGCATCTATCAGGTCTCATAGTCGTTTCGACATGGCTCACCAGCCACCGTTCGCACCCACTGAAGCATGCAAACTGTTGCATGCCAACAGTTTTCATCTGTCGACGAATCGCAACGGGGACCCAAAAGAAACTGAAGATCTGCTGTGAATTCTTTGTGCGTGCTGTTACGTTCGCACCGCTGGGGGGCCAAGTGCTGTACCAAACTCGAAGCGAGGAAACCACGCAAATGTCTGAGTATTCCAAGGATGTGGTCGATGCGAGGGTGGCAAGTCGAGCGGGTCGCAGGTGGCCGGTCATGCCATTCATGCTGGGTGGAGTCGCCATGGCCGGAACCGCTGCCATCTTGCTGGCTCAGCCCGGTTCCGACCAGACCGAGCTGCTGTCGCTGAACGAGCGCACCGCCGCGTCCTATTCCATTGCCTATACCCTGACGTCCGGAGAAGAGCCGCTGGCGGACGGCACGACCCAGCTCGTCGGAAGCAGCTGGCAGTCACCGTTGTTGTTCCCACAACTGGCAGAGAGCAACAGCGGAAAAGCCGGTGACGCATCACTGTTCAGCGCCTCGGCAACGAGTATCCCGTCCGGGATGGGCTTGGTCACGTTCGATTCGTCCGCGTTGGTGAACTCGGTGTTGAACATGGACGCCAGCCAAACCTTCGGCATGGTGGGCAAGGGTGGCTGGCTGATCGGCAACGGCCTCGACGGAACAGCTGCCTACATCACTGCCGACGGCACCGTCGTTGCGGCCACGTCCGGCGGCAACGGCGGCCTGTTCGGTGGCAACGGCGGCAGCGGCGGCAACGGCCTCGATGCCGGCTACTACGTCAAGAACGCAGAAACCGGACAATGGCAGCCAAACCAGCACGATCACGATCACGATGGGGCGACATTCTTCGCCGCTTCCAACGGCGCCGATGGCGGCAACGCCCAGTTCGGAATCGGGGACGGCGGGGACGGCGGGTTCGGTGGAATCGGCGCCAGCAGCGATGACGACCCTGACGCGCACGTCGTCGGCGGCGCCGGCGGTGACGGCGGCAACAGCGGATTCCTGTCCGGTACCGGCGGAGACGGTGGCCATGGTGGATGGGCCGTGAGCGCACTCGGCATGGTCAACGGCGGCGCCGGCGGGACAGGCGGCAACGCCGGTCTGTTCGGAAACGCCGGGTTCGGCGGGTTCGGCGGCAGTGCGGCAACGGGCGGTAGCACCGTCGTAGTCGATGGCGAACAGGTGACCGTCCAAGCGGTCGGCGGCAGAGGAGGCGACGGAGGCAGCGCTGTCATCGGCAACGCCGGGGACGGCGGCCTCGGCGGCGTCGCCGACATCGTTCACAGCCATGACCACGAGCACGACCACGTTTCCGCCGCTGATCATGACCATGACCACGACCACGAGCACTCCACTGGCGCGTCCGCGACCAGTGGCGACGGCGGCAACGGCGGAGGGACCGTAATCGGCAACGCGGGCAACGGCGGCCATGCGGGAGGTGCGTATCAGGGCGAGATCGACGGCTCCGGAGTACCCGGCGCCGTCGGCGTCGGACTGACCACCGGTGGCAAGGGTGGAGACGGCGGCGCTTCCTGGTACGGCGACGGTGGTTCCGGCGGCAACGGCAGTGGCGCGGCTTCCTACCACGGTGACGCCGTCGCCGGACACGGCGGCAAGGGCGGAGACTCGCCCATTCACGGGGCCGGCGGAATCGGCGGAGACGGAGGAGCTGCCGAGGCACCGGAGGGGCACGCCACCGGCGGGACCGGCGGTCCAGGGGGCCACGGTCTGATCACCAGCTTCGGCGGCGAAGGAGGTGCCGGCGGAACCGCTTTGGGCATCGACGGGCAGCACTCCACACCCGGCGCACCGGGCACGCACGGTCGCGATGGCGTGTTCCCGCACAGCCACGATCACGACCATGATCACGGCGGTGGCGACGACCACGACCACGACCACTCCAGCGCAGCTGCCGGTTCCACCAGCGGGTCCGAAAGCAAGAAGGCCACCAGCACCACCAGCCGGCCCGAACGCAAGAAGCCCGCCAGCAGCGCCATCAGCGCAAGCGGACCCAAGAAAGTAGCCGGAGCTACCAGCGCAAGCGAACCCAAGAAGGCTGACAGTGCAAGCAGCAAGTCCGAACGCAAGAAGGCTGCCAGCAGCTCCAAATACTGATTCCAAAGCTGTTGTGAGGTACTAGTTTTTCCAGCGCGGGCGTCGGCCTCTCCCCGGTCGGCGCCCGCGTGCACTCGTGCACCCCGGAATCGAGATTACAGTCCCGCGTATCTAGCCGTGGAAGAGAGCCGTACGACAATTATGAATGAATCAGACGTCAAGGACGAGGGAACCGAGGTCTCGACGCAGCCCGAGCCCGCGACCGCACAACTCCCGAAACGAATCAACATCGCTGTGGTGGCCTTGATCCTGGCTGCCGGAGCTTTGGCCTTGTCCGCGTGGACCGTATTTCGACCCACGGCTTCCGAAGCGGCCGGACCGCCGGCAGCCGATGACGCAACGAGCACCGCAGCCAAGCAGAAGGCCTGTTCCGCCTTTTCAACGGTGCGTCGTGGAGTCTCGCTCAACACCAATGCCAGCGCGCCGGGTGGCCCCAATGACGTTGCCGGAGGTTTGGCGGTTGCGGCCAACGCCCGCCTGGCGCTCTTCGGAGGTGGCGAGTACCTGATGTCCCAGATCGACACGGCCGTGCCTTCCGAACTTCGTGAGCCAGCCACCGAATTCGCCGAAACCCTGATGGATATCGGTGCGATCGCGATCTCAGGAGTTCCGACGACTGAACCAGCGCAGGCTGACCGGTTGCGCTCCGCGGAACGCCTCAGCTCGGTCATTGCCGAAAAGTGTGGTGGTCAGTAGACCAGCTGCGACAGAATCACATTGGCTCTGCGGCGATCACGTAGTCGTGCCCATGGCGAATCCCGTCATGGGCCTCGGCAAACTGCAATGCCCGAGCCCGGAGATCTTCGACGTAGCTTCGCATGCTCGCGGCAACCTCTTTGGAAGCAAAGCGTTGCAGCCGAGCCAGACACATATCGAGCTGGCCGTTGACAAATCGGGCCCGATAGCGGATCGGGAACTGGCGCGCCTCCTGCATCCGGAACCCGGACTGTCCGAGTTTGCGCATGATCCAGTCCATCGGATACTCGCGGTAGGGCCGCTCACCGGCCAGCAGCAAGCATGCGTCGCGCACCCTGCCGATCTCCCAAATAATCCTTCCACCTTCGGTTTCCGGCTCATGTGGTACATAAGGCTCGAGTCCGATGAGGTACAGCCGACCGTTATCCCTCACCAGGGGACGCAAGCGCTCGAACACACGGTCTTGCCAGTACGGTGCGAACCCTTCGACCGCGCCGACCAGATAGTCGACCAGGATGGTGTCGAAGCCCTCCCCGGTCAACAGACTGTCATTTACCCAGTTTCCGACCAACAGCCGATCCTGTTGCCGCGGAGGTGAATGCAATGCACCGCGAATATTGTCCGCCATACTGTGCGACGCAGTCACCGCGGTCCAGCGTTCGGTGGGCAGCGTCAGGATCCACTCCAAAGACTTCACCCCGGTACCGGCGTCGAGCAGACTGCCCCACGGGCGCTCACCGTGTAGTTCTTCGATGTAGCGGAAAAGTGAGGAAACTTCGATCGCATTGGTCACAGCTGCACTCCAGTGGTCTACTTCAGATGGTCCAGCAGCGCACCGTCGGAGCCGAAATATTCGGTTCGCCAACGGTCGAGCAGTTCGTTGTGGTCGATGTGGTCAGGGTGGAAATCCATGACGTAATACTGCCGTATCTGAGGCGCGATCCCGTCGAACAACGGCCGGCCCGGCAACGCGACAACACTACCCAACGCCCGCTTCGGATGTCGCCACGCCCAGCGGTCGGATCCGATCGAAAGCGCAAGTACCACAGTTCTACTCAAGAACAGCAGCAGCACAGTGGTCATGGCGGCACGACGCATCCGCTCGGTGCCCCCGACGTACCGATACACATCGAAGGCAACCGCCTTGTGTTCCATCTCTTCTATCGCGTGCCAGTTGAGCATGGCGCGAACCTCCGGGTCGGTCAGCTGCTGCTGCACCCACGGCGTGCTCAAGACCTGGGCGCCGAGCACCGCGGTCAGATGCTCCACCGCCGCCGTGCTGGCCAACGCAAATCTGGCCAGCACATCCGGCAATCGATCACACTGGCGCTCAAACTGTTTCACCAACTTGGCGCCGAGGCGGTCGATGCCGCCGGTGGCCCAGTAGCCCATCCTGATGAGCTCGGCGTTCAGCGATCGATGCTGCAAACCATGTGTCATCTCCTGCCCGATGAATCCGGCAACTTGTTTGGCCAGCCGAGGATCGTCGATCCGTTCCCGATAGCGGCGCACGGAATGGATGAAAAACTCTTCCCCCGAAGGGAAGAAACCGGACAGGAGCGCCACCAGATGACTCATCGCGATGTCATCGGCGACAAAGTGGCGGCGCGACAGTTGCGCCTGGTCGAACTTGAACGCGATCCGCCGCACTGACACCGAACTGGCCGGTCGCCGCCCGCCCGACGGCACGTTGTGCATGTGTACCCCTCGCAGCTACAGGCCGAGCTTCAACGAGGCGCCCGCATCGACGAAGAGTTGTTGACCGGTGACATAACGCGACTCGTCCGATGCCAGGTACACCACGGCGTGGGAGATGTCGGCGGGTTCGATGTAAGGAATTGGCATCGCCTGCATGAACGGAAAGGTGACTTCGGCGTCCTCACGAGTCGGCTGGGGCAAGTCCGGCCGGAACGTCTGATACATCGACGGGTTCTGCAACATGTCCGTGTCGACATTGGTCGGATGCACCGCATTGATTCGGATCTGCTGCGGTCCCAATGTGAGCGCCAACGACCGGGTGTAGTCCCGAATCATCTTCTTCGCCAGGCCGTACCCATCGCCACCCGGACCCTGCAGGCCGCCCTGTCCATTGACACCGCCTGCTTGCGGCACCAGGCCGGCAACCGAACCGGTGACAACGATGGACCCGAACGCATTCAGATGCGCAAGCGCGACATGGACGGCGTTGACCACTCCGATGAAATCCACATCGAACGCGTCTACGAAACCTTGGACGGGAACATCGTTGCCCAGCGGGCAGATTCCGGCGTTGGCGACGACGATGTGCAGTCCGCCGAGTTCAGCTACGGCATCGTCGACGACTCTTTTCAAACCGATCCGGTCGCGCACGTCGACTTGTGCGGCGACGACGCGGCGGCCGGCCTTCTCGACCAGCCTGGCCGTCTCATCGAGATCCTCCCGAGTGGCCAATGGGTACCGGTTGCTGGAGATGTCTTCGCCGATGTCGATCACGATGATGTCGGCGCCCTCGTCGGCCATATGGATCGCGTGGCTGCGCCCCTGGCCTCGAGCTCCACCGGTCACGATTGCGACCTTGCCCGTCAGTCGGCCCATGATTCTCCTAACAAGCGCTAATTGAAAATGATTTTCGACAAGCTGCGGGTAGCACTGTAGCGTGAACACGGCTAGTTGAAAATGATTGTCAACAAGGTCCCCGGCGCAATCCACGTGGAAGGCCCCCGATGCCCAACCGGCTCTACACCCGCGAACCATTCACCGTCGCCCTTTGTGCGCAGTGCTCGGCAGAGCCGCAATTCTTGTTGCAGCAACTCAGTGGCGTCATCCGCCAATGCCCGCATGGCATTCTGGTCACCACCCAGTGCCTGCTGGGCAGACTCACCTGTGCGACAGCAGGTTCCGATCGCGGTGCGGTTCTCGCACTGCAACCCTGCTCGAAACACCGCGCGCCCACAGGAGCCGTGATCTGGATCGGTCCCGTCGATACCGAGGCGGACGCACAAGATGCCTGCGACTGGATCGCAGCCGGCCGATGGGATCGCGAAAATCTACCCGGACGGCTACGCGCCGACCTGAACCTCGCCAGGATCAGTTCTCGGAACTGAGCCCTGGTCCAGCTCATACCGGATGAGGCGCGCGCTGTTGGCCACCACAGCGACCGATGAGGCGTTGTGCAGGACCGCGGCGAGAACCGGGGACAGTGCACCGCCGGCACCGACTATCAAGCCGATTGCGTTCACGGCGATGGACATCGCGTAGTTCTGCTGGATCACATCCACCGCGCGCCCGCCCAACGCCCGCACATCGAGCAGTCGGCGCAGATCGTCACTGGCAAGTGCGACATCAGCAGTTTCCACTGCCACATCGGTGCCGCCGAGCCCCATAGCGATACCGATGTCGGCCGCCGCGAGCGCAGGTGCATCGTTGACTCCGTCACCGATGACGGCCACGGTGTTGCCCTCGGCATGCAGTTCAAGTACGACTGCCAGCTTGTCCTCTGGCATGACCTCGGCCCGCCACTCTGTGATGCCGAGTTCGTCGGCGACGGCCGCAGCGGCGTCCGGATGATCACCGGTCAACATGACCATGCGCCGCACCCCGGCCGCTCTGAGCGCTCTGAGCACCCCGGCGGCCTCCGGTCTGATCTCGTCGCGCAGGCTGATCAAACCGACCAGCTTGCCGTCCACCGCGAGCAGCAGCGGCGTCTCAGCGCGCTTGCGCAGCTTGTCCACCCACTCCGAGGCCCGCTTGGTCACCCGCACCTTCTCCTGACGGAGCAACGAGGGACTGCCGAGCAGAAGAGTTCGACCGTCAGCTCGGGTCCGCATCCCCAGCCCGACGAGCACCTCGCACTCCTCGTGCGGCGGTATCTCTATGTGACGTTCCTGAGTCGAACGGATCACCGCTTCGGCCAGTGGGTGGCGAGAATGGATCTCCGAGCTGGCAGCGTAGGCCAGGACCTGTTCCGGCTCCCAATCCTTGGGGAAGGCAACAATATTGGTGACGACAGGACGGCCAACAGTGAGGGTACCGGTCTTGTCGAATACGACTGCGTCCACACGACCGGCCTGTTCCAGGTGGGATCCGCCTTTGATCAGGATGCCGCGCCGGGCACCGTTGCCGATCGCCGCGCTGATCGCGGTCGGCGTCGACAATCCCACCGCACACGGGCAGGCGACCAACAACATGGTCATCGCCCGACGTACATCCCTGGTCACGACCAACGTTGCCGCCGACAACAGGAACGACGCAGGCACGAACCGTCGCGAGAAATTCTCGCCGATCGTCTGGATGGGGGCGCGGTCCTGTTGCGCCTCTTCCACCCGGCTGATGATCCGGCCGATCGTCGTATGACTCCCGACCGCCTCGGCCGTGACCACCAATCTTCCGCGCACCACGACCGAGCCGGCGTAGACCTTGCTACCGAGGCCGGCAACCACCGGAAGATTCTCACCGGTGATCGCCGATTGGTCGATGATCGCCTCTCCATCGCTGACCACACCGTCAACGGCGATGGCTACCTGCTCGTGGACCACCACCTGGTCGCCGACCCGCACGGTGTCGACAGCGACCTCGACCTCGGTTCCGTCGGCCAGCTTCAGCCACACCGTGTCCTGGGTGCCTTGCAGCAGATTGGCGATCGCCCGTCGGGTGCGCCGCAACGTGAGGTCCTGCAGGTACTCACCGATGTTGAGCAGCCACAGCACAGTCAGGGCCACCACGTTCTCGCGGAGTACCAGACTGGCCACCGTGGCTGCCGACACGAGCACGTCGGTGCCGGCAGAGCGGTTCCCGGCCAGCGTCCGCAGTGCACCGCGCAAGAAGGGGTAGCCGGTGACTATCGTCGCCCCGGTGG
Organism: Mycobacterium sp. 48b; assembly: GCF_048282725.1. NCBI lineage: Bacteria > Bacillati > Actinomycetota > Actinomycetes > Mycobacteriales > Mycobacteriaceae > Mycobacterium > Mycobacterium sp. 48b. Next base: position 1,214,499 of record NZ_JBLVUL010000001.1, on the reverse strand, counting down.
CGAAGGTGCGACTGGTAGGTCCGAGCAGCGGGGGTCGGGTAAAGGCGTACCGCCGAATCCCGAGCAGTGCCAACGCGATTGCGCCGATGACCATCCGGACGACGTCGGCGTTGTGGATGTCGGCAGATCGGGGGGTGCGGACGGGAACCAGGTGGCGGGCCACGTCGGCGGCAGCGGTGATGGCTGCCAACACCGCTGCGCGGTCACAGCGCTTGGGCGAATACCAAACCACGACCGATGCGGTACGCGGATAGGCATGCACCGCTCGAACACCAGGCACCTGGTCGACGGCGTCCTCGATGGCTACCGCACGCACGGCATCCCCGCGAAACCACGGCGCCTGCACGCGCATTCGGCCCGCAGCGTCGGAGACTACCGATCCGGTTTCCACGAGGCTCAGTGATCGTGGTTGTGTCCGCCATCGGCGACCGCCGGAGGCTGCACTTCCTCGCCGATCCGTTCCCGTGCCTCGGCCATCACATCTGCGACCTTCAACCGGGCGCTCTCGGCACCTTCCTCGGCTTTGCGCGCACCCCGAAGCGCCCAGGATGTCGTCGTCACCGCAGCTTCCCGTACCGGAGCCTTTGCGACCGCTTTGCGTAGCCCCTCGTAGGCCGCCACCCCGACAGCGCCGGTGATGACCGTCGTCGCCGCCTTTGCCAACACGCCATGCCACACCATCTGGCCATGTTATCCCCTGCTTCCACCGCTAGCGCGGGTAACAAATTTTCCGGCGGACGGTCGGTGCACAGCCGCACGCTCAGAGATAGCTGGCATCATGGCGGCGTGGCCACGAGCGAAGCGGTAACCCGGTGGCGGCCGACCTCGATGCAGATGCTGGTTGTCGGCATCATTGCGCTGGCGCTGGCCGGCGACGCGATGCACTCCTTCGTTCTGGACATGCCAGACGTCGGCACTGCCGCCACGGTGTTCTGCGGGGTCTTCGTGCAAGCGCTGCCTTTTCTGGCCCTCGGAGTGGTGATCAGCGGACTGCTCGCGGTATTCGTCACACCGGCCCGACTGGCCCGCTGGCTGCCCAGGCGCACCAGCACCGCGATCCTGGCGGCTGGTATCGGAGGTGCGGCACTACCCGGCTGTGAATGCGGTTCGGTTCCAGTGGCGCGCAGGTTGTTTGGTGAGGGGCCCCGAAACGACACCGTGGGTGCGGCCGCGTTGACCTTCATGCTCGCTGCCCCGGCGATCAACCCGGTTGTGCTCGTCGCCACGGCGGTCGCCTTCCCTGGCCACCCGCAGATGGTCGCCGCACGGTGTGCCGCGTCGCTGCTCACCGCGCTCATCATGGGTGCGGCGTGGGCCCGGTTCGGCCGGCCGGACTGGATCACCCGGCGACTGCCGGACCCGACGCAGTCCGAGGGCTCGCGGTGGGCGGTGTTCACCGAGGCGGCTCGGCACGACTTCTTGTCCGCGAGCTCGTATCTGGTGATCGGGGCGGCCGCCGCGGCTGCCTTGCGCGTGCTCGTGCCCAGCTGGGTGTATGACCATCTGGCCGGCCAACTCGTGCTCGGGGTGCTCACCATGGCCATCCTCGCCGTCGTGTTGTCGCTGTGCTCGGAGGCCGACGCGTTCGTCGCCGCCAGCCTGAGCATGCTTCCGCTGCTGCCCCGGCTTGTGTTCTTGGTCGTCGGTCCCGCCGTCGATCTCAAACTCTTCGCGATGCAGGCCGGAATGTTCGGCCGGGCGTTCGCGATCCGTTTCTCCCCTGCCACATTTGTGGTCGCCACCCTCGCGGCCACCGGTGTCGGATTGCTCGTCCTGGGGCCACAGTGAGCCGGGAGACCGAGAACACATTGCTGCTCCTGATCGGGATCAGCACCGCGATCATCGCCATCACCGGAACATTCACCCGCTACGTCAAACCGGCACTCCTGCCCTATCTGATCGCCACCGCGGTGCTGCTCGTCGTGCTCGCTTTGGCGGCGATCGTGCGGGATATCCGCCGAGGTGGCGACCACGACCATCACGCCGATGCGCATGACCACAAACACCGGGCCGGGATCGGATGGCTGCTGCTGATCCCCATCGCGTTGCTGGGCTTTGTCGTGCCACCCGCCATCCGGCCCGACGCCGCCTCGGTCACCCAGGTATCCACCGACGTGCTGCGCCATCCGTTTCCGCCGCTACCCGATGGCCGGGCACCCGAGGTCTCACTGCCCGATGTGCTGGTCCGCGTCGCCCAGGACAGCGCCGGGACCCTCGACAACCGAACGATCACCCTCACCGGATTCACGATGCGCGACGGTGACCGCACGGATCTGGCGCGGGTGTTGATCGTCTGTTGCGCCGCCGACGCTCAACTCGCCCGCATCCACCTTTCCGGGCCGGCCGCCGCCCAGCTGGCCGGCTATCCGGACAACACCTGGATCAAGGTGGAGGGCACGATCCCTGCGGGGCAGAGTAATTCGAGCCGCAGCACCATCCCGACGATGACCGCCCACAGCGTCGTGCGAACCGATCCACCTGAGCGTCCCTACGCCTAGCCCCGCGGCCTCGTCAGTGCACAGTCGCTACAGTTGGATCTGCCGGGCACCCGGTAATACAGACAACAGCTGCGCCGGCGGAAGGTGAGGCCGCTCAGGGTCCCCGTCCCGGCCAGTTCAGCTGTCGCCAATAAGGATTCGGTGACCTCGACGACGTCGCCACGTATTTCAGGCCGAGCCCTGGCCAGATCGGCCGCTGCCGCGGTCAGCGCAGCCGCAGCGTTGCCGTAGAGAAGGCGAGGCGCCATCTTGACCCGCAGGCCCGCCGCCAGGGGTTCAAGGTGGTCGGTGACCACAGCACGATACAACTGCCCGGCCAGCGGACGATCGGGATCCACCGGAATTCCCAGCGGTTCCGAAAGTCTCAGATCTGTCCCGGCGTCGCGACGTTGCAGCGCAGTCAGATCCGGGATGACACCGTGTCCCAGCGCGGTCGCCAGTACGGGTGACCACAGCCGCGACGCGTGGCTGAACTGCACGAGGGAGGCGCCGATACGCAGATCCGACGTCTGGTTTCGGTTGGCAGTAGCGACGACCAGTTCGGCACAGCCGTCGTCGTAGCAGCGCTTTACCGGGATCCAACCATCCGGATCCCCACCCACGGTGATCGCGAAAAACCCACCATATGACGCGGTCTCGGACAGCGCGGCATCAATGTTCACCGCGCCGCCCACCTCGGCAGCACCGTGAGCCGTGGGACACCGTGTTCCGGATCGTGTGTGATGCGGGCGTCGACCTCGTACACATCGGCCAGCAGGCCGACGGTCAGTACCTCGGCGGGAGTGCCGACGGCGACCAGCCGCCCCCTGTTGAGCACGCAGATCCGATCGCAGTACGCCGCAGCGAGATTCAGATCGTGCAGCGCGGCGATCACGGTCGCACCGGTCTTCCGCAGCACGTGCAGGGCCTCGTGCTGGTGGCGCAGATCGAGATGGTTGGTGGGCTCGTCGAGCACGATCACGTCGGTGCGCTGGGCGAGCGCGCGGGCGATGAGCACGCGTTGCTTCTGCCCGCCCGACAGCCGACCGTAGCCGGCCCCGCTCAGTTCCGCGATGTCCAGTGCCGACAATGCCGCGCCGATGATCTCGCGGTCCTCGGCGTTGTCCGCCTCGAAGGATCGCTTGTACGGGGTGCGGCCCATCGCCACCACGTCGAACACGGTGAGCTCGAAATCGCCGGTGGCTTCCTGCAATACCGCCGCGACCCGGCGTGCGGCCTGCTTGCCCGGCAGCTTCCACACATCTGTGCCGTCGACCAGAACCCGTCCGGCGCTCGGCCGCTGCGCCCGGTACAACGTGCGCAGCAGCGTGGTCTTGCCCGCGCCGTTGGGTCCCACGACGGCCAGCATCTCACCCGGGGCGACCGACAACGACACGTCGGCGATCAACGGTGTACCGCGCACCGTCACCGAGACCGCCTCGAAGGTCACTGCCGCCGTCACGTCACGGCCTTCCGCCGCATCAGCCACAGGAAGAACGGCCCGCCTGCGAGCGCGGTCAGAATGCCCACCGGCAGTTCCTCCGGCGCGGCCACGGTGCGGGCCACGATGTCGCACAGCACCAGGAACGCCGCGCCCAATAGGGCCGCGGCCGGTAGCGCCAGGCGGTGGTCGGCGCCGACCAGCAGGCGCACCACGTGCGGCATGATCAGCCCGACGAACCCGATGGTGCCGCTGACCGCGACCATGGCCCCGACCATGAGCGCCACGACGACGAACATCCCGGCCCGGAACCGGTGTACGTCGAGACCGAGCGAGGCGGCCGCTTCCTCGCCGGTATAGAGCAGGTTCAGCGATCGGGTGAAGGCCAGCAGCACCACGATGCCGACCAGTACCGCCGCGGCCGGCACCCAGACCATGCGCCAGGTGGCACCGCCCAGGCCGCCGAGCATCCACCGCACCGCCGCCTGGGTCTTGTGCGGATCGTCAGAGGTGACGATGAGCAGACTGGCGATTGCGGACAGGACTTCGGCCACGGCCACGCCGGCCAGGATCAACCGCGCTGTCGTCATCCGGCCGCCCGAGCGGGCCAGGAAGTACACCGCGACGAGGGCGAGGAAGGCTCCGAGGAAGGCCGCCAGCGGCACCGTGAACACCTGCAGCGCACCGGCGCCGAACACCAGGATCACCACGGCACCGACCGATGCTCCCGAGGAAACCCCGAGCAGCATCGGATCGGCGAGCGGATTGCGCACCACGGCCTGCAGGGCCATCCCGCACGCCGCCAGGCCGGCACCGACCACCGCGCCCAGAACTACCCTGGGCAGCCGGGCGTCGAGCACGATGGATTCCCGCACCGCGGGCCAACTCTGCTCGACCAGGCCCGGGTGAATCGAGTGCAACACGATGGCCCACACCTGCCCGGGCGCGATGGACACCGAGCCGATCGCGACACCGGCGGTCATCGTCGTCAGCAGCAGCACGGCCAGTGCGGCAAGGGTCAGCCGGTAGGGCATCAACTGAACCGGTCGGGGTGCAGCTGGCGGGCCAGGGCGTCCACCGCCCGGCCGACCCGTACGCCGACCACCACCGACGACAGCGGCAACACCGCGAACCGCTTCTCGGCGATTGCCGGAACATGCTGCAGCAGAGGATGTTCGGTGAGGAACCGTTTCTTGTCCTCGACCGGCTGGTCACCGTAGTCGTAGATCACGATCACCTCGGGTGCACGCTCGGCGAACTGCTCGAAGGATACATCGCCCCATACCTTGGGAACGTCGGCGAACACGTTGACGCCGCCGGCGGCCTCGATCATCAGATTTCCGATGCCCTTGCCGCCCGAGGTGAACACCGTCGCCTCACCGCTGTCGTAGACGGCGACCCGCACCGGCCGGACTCCGCGCAGCGTCTGATCGGTCTGTGCCAGCTCGTGACGGAGCGTCTCGATCTGCCGCTCGGCCCGGTCACGGACACCGAATATCGTTCCGATGTTGCGTATTTCGTCGTCCACCGCGGACATGGTGACGGGCCCGGACCGGCAGTCCTCGATGTTGAGGTAGGTGTGGACCCCGGCATCGGTCAGCCGTTGCCTGCCGCGGCCCTCCTTCTCGTCGAACGCGCTGTCCCAGCCGCCGTAGACGAAATCGGGTTCGACGGCCAGCAGCGACTCGTACGACGGGTATTCCTTGGCCAGGACGGGAACGCTGTCGTAGGCAGCCTGATATTCGGGCAGGATCCGGTCGTCGAGGTAGGACGTGCCGACCATCGAACGCTCCAGGCCCAGCGCCAGCAGCGTCTCGATCGCATGCTGATTGAGCGCGACCGCACGGGCCGGGGGCCGGTCATAGATGGTGCTGACGCCGCAGTTGTCCACGGTGACCGGGAATCCCGGTGCGGCGCCGTTCTCGGCGGGAGGCGCAGCGGTCGAGGCACACCCCGAGACCAGCAGCGCCGACGCCAGTCCGGCGATCAGCCAACGAGCAGCCATGGGCGTACCCATCCTCTCCGGGGAGATCCGCCCCAGTACGTGCGAGGTGGCGACTGCGGTGTGTATCTGGCTTTACAGTGGCGGGACCGCGCCGGATTCACACCGGCTTCCACGATCCGCAGTCGCCCTAACGCCGTCGATCGTAGGTCAGGTGCCGACCACCGGCAGCAGGGCCATCTCCCTGGCGTTCTTGATCGCCGTGGCGACCTGACGCTGTTGCTGCGGGGTGAGCCCGGTGACGCGCCGGGACCGGATCTTGCCCCGCTCACTGATGAAGGTGCGCAGCAGGTGGACGTCCTTGTAGTCGACCTCGGTCACGCCGAGGGCTTTGAGCTGGTTGCGCCGTGGCTTCTTCAGGTCCGGTGCCGGCGGGCGTTTCTTGGTGTTCTTCCGGGATTTCGCCGCCATCACCAGCTCGACTTCCGCACGCCCGGCAGTTCACCGCGGTGCGCCATCTCGCGGACCCGGACCCGCGACAGCCCGAACTTGCGCAGATGCCCGCGCGGGCGGCCGTCGACCGCGTCGCGATTGCGCAACCGGACCGGGCTGGAATCCCGAGGCAGCCGTTGCAGCGCAGAGACCGCCGCGGCCCTCTGCTCACGGGTGCTGGCCGGATTGCGGATGGCCTCTTTCAGTTCGGCCCGCCGTTCCGCGTAGCGCTCGACGAGAGCCCGGCGCTGCTCGTTCTTGACGATCTTGGATCGCTTGGCCATCAGCGCTCCTCGCGGAATTCGACGTGACGGCGGATGACCGGGTCGTACTTGCGCAGCACGATCCGATCGGGGTCGTTGCGGCGGTTCTTGCGGGTGACGTAGGTGTAGCCGGTCCCGGCGGTCGATTTCAGCTTCACGATCGGCCGGATATCGGTGCTGGCCATCAGATCTTCTCCCCTGCGCTACGTAGCCGGGCCACAACGGCCTCGATGCCGTCGCGGTCGATCACCTTGATTCCCTTGGCGCTGACCCGAAGTCGGATCCGGCGCCCCTCGGATGGCAGGTAGTAGGTCTTGTTCTGGATGTTGGGGTTCCAGCGGCGCCGACTGCGCTTGTGCGAGTGCGACACCGTGTTGCCGAAGCCGGGCGATCGCCCGGTCACCTGGCAATGGGCCGACATTGAATCTCCTTCGTCGTGGGGTAACGTAGCTTAAGCATAACGATAATCATTTTCAATAACCGAGGGAGGTCGGGTGCGAACCCCCGTTGTGCTGGTCGCGGGCCAGGGCGATACCGACAGCGTCGCCGAACAGTTGAGCCGTCAACCCGGAACCGTGCTGGTCCGGCATACCTACGACGGTCAAGTCGTGCTGCGGACCGTCGGCAACCACGTCGAGACATCCGAGTGGCCTTTGGAACTGGCTCACGGCTGTGTCTCCTGCACCGTGCGCGACGACCTGCTGATCCTGCTGCGTCGGCTGCACCGGCGCAGCGATGTGAACCGCATAGTCGTTCAGCTGATGGGATGGCACGAACCCGAACCGGTGTGCTGGGCCATCGACAACATCAGCGTTCACGTCGGACCCGGCTACATCGACGGACCGGCCTCACGCGACGTCGCCATCGAGGCCGTTGTGACCTGTGTCGACACTCTGTCGTGGCTACATGAGGCGGTCGGCGAGGACGAACTGGACGACGGGCGCACCGTCGCGCAGGTGGTGGTCGGCCAAGCCGAGTTCGCGGATGTACTGGTGTTGACCGAGCCCGAGTCCACCACGCTGGCGGTACTGCGCCGGCTGACGCCCCGGGCCCGCATCACCGTCGGCCCTGACCGCGTCGAGATGGCCCTGGCCCATCTGGAGCCCGACAGCCGACGTGGTCGCACCGCGTCACCGCACGATGCCCTACTGGCCGGTCAACCCCCGTTGGATAGCGACGGCGAGGTCGCCATCCTCGAATTCACCGCCCGGCGACCATTCCATCCACAACGTCTGCACGCCGCCATCGACCTGCTGCTCGACGGAGTGGTACGCACCCGCGGTCGGGCCTGGCTGGCCAACCGCCCCAACGATGTGATGTGGGTGGAATCCGCCGGCGGTGGAATGCATTTCAGCAACGCCGGCAGGTGGTTGGCAGCCATGGATGCCAGCGAGCGCGCCTATGCGGATCCAGAGCGATTGGCCATGGCGGCCATCGACTGGGACGACCGATTCGGAGACCGCCACGTTTCGCTGACGGTTCTCGTCTGTGGGGCACGCTCCGACGAGATCGTCGACGCAATGGGCGGCGCGCTGCTCACCGATGACGAACTCAGCCGGCCCGGCGATTGGGCCGACTACCCGGATCCCTTCGGCGATTGGCACGAGGACCCGTGTGAAGAAACCACAACCGACGAGGCCGCCAATCCCGGCCGACGAGAAGGAGGACACGCATGAAACCCGATATCCACCCCGACTATCACCCGGTGGTGTTCCAGGACGCCGCGACCGGCACGAAATTCCTCACCCGGTCGACGGCGACCAGTGACCGCACCATCGAGTGGCCGACCGCCGACGGCACCCGGACCTACCCGCTGATCGTCGTCGACGTCACCAGCGATTCCCATCCGTTCTGGACCGGCACTGCACGGCACCTCGACTCGGCCGGTCAGGTGGAGAAGTTCCGGCGGCGTTACGGCCAGCGCTAGCCATAGGGTGGGGTCATGCGGCTCAAGCCCGGCAGACCCGACCTGGCCCCCTATGCGCGGTATTTCGACGCGCCGCCGGTCACACCGCAATCCCCGGTCAGCGTCACCTGGGCCGGGGTCAGCACCCTGCTGGTGAACGACGGCACCTCGGCAGTGCTCACCGACGGGTTCTTCTCCCGGCCGGCGCTGCCGAGTGTCGTCCTGGGCAAGCTCACGCCGTCACTGCCCCGCATCGACGGCAGCCTGGCCCGCCTCGGCGTCGACAAGCTGGAAGCGGTACTGCCGGTACACAGCCACTTCGACCACGCCATGGATTCGGCCGTCGTGTCCGAGCGCACCGGCGCCCGGCTGGTGGGCGGCACCTCGACCGCGCAGGTCGGCGTCGGGGGCGGCCTGGCGCCGGACCGGATCGTCACGGTCACGCCGGGCCAAGCCGTCACCCTCGGTGCGTATGACGTGACGCTCTTCGAGTCCGAGCACTGCCCGCCGGACCGATTCCCCGGCATCATCACCGAACCGGTCGTCCCGCCGGTCAAGGTGGCGGCCTACAAGTGCGGAGAAGCCTGGTCGACCCTGGTGCATCATCGGCCCAGCGACCGCCGGCTGTTGATCGTCGGCAGCGCCGGGGCCGTGCCTGGCGCCCTGGCGGGGCAGCATGCCGAGGTCGTCTACCTCGGGATCGGCCAGCTGGGGCTGCAGTCCGAGCAGTATTTCGAGACCTATTGGGACGAAACGGTGCGCGCAGTCGGGGCAAGGCGCGTGGTGCTGATCCACTGGGACGATTTCTTCCGGCCGCTGCACAAGCCGCTGCGCGCGCTGCCGTACGCGGGCGATGACCTCGATGTGTCGATGCGGGTGCTGACCCGGCTGGCCGAACGGGACGGAGTGCGCCTGCACCTACCCACGGTGTGGGAAGGCTCCGACCCCTGGATCAGCTGAGCCGCTGATACGCCGGCGGCAGCGGCAGGCCCAGAGCTGCCAGCACGCCACGCAGCCGCGTCGGGTAATCCGTGATGAGGCCGTCGACCCCGGCCGCGATCAGTGCCCGCATGGCCGCCGGATCGTTGACGGTCCACGGAGTCACCTTGAGGCCCAGCGCATGTGCCCGCTTCACGAACCCTCGGTCGACCAGCTGATACTGCGGTGACAGGACAGTGGCGCCCACTGACATGGCGCCGGCGATCGGATCGGCCTCCGCGGCCGGGTCGACACCACCGAGCCACCCAGAGCCGGGCAGCCACGTGGTGTCGTCCCACAGCGCCACCCGCGGCACCGACGGCTCGGCCCGCCGCACCAACGGCAGTGTGCGCCAGTCGAAGCTCTGGATGTCGACCTTGCCGATCTTGCCTGCCGCGCGCACCGCGTCCAGGATCACGTCGACGAATTCCTCCGGCGTTGCCGATGTCTCAGGCTTGTCCGCCTCGATCTTCGTCTCGATGTTGAACCGCACGTCGGCGCGGTAGGCGTCGGTCAGCTCGAACACCTCGGGCAGGGTGGCGATCTTGTTGCCGCGCACCACCTCAGCGTCGGGAAATCCGCTGAGCAGCTTGCCGCAGTCCAGGGTGCGGATCTGCGCGAGGGTGAGATCGTGCACCAGCTTCCCGACGTACGGATACATCGGGTCTCCGGGGACCGCCGGGCCGGTGTCGGCGCACTTGGTCTCGTCGATCCGAGGGTCGTGCCACACCAGAGGTTGTCTGTCCTTCGTCAGGACGATGTCGAGCTCGAGTGTGCTCACCCCCAGCTCCAACGACTTCGCGAAGGCCCGCAGCGATTCCTCGGTCGTCTCGCCACGTCCGCCGCGGTGCGACTGCAGGTCGAATCCGGCGGGCGCCGCGACGGCCGGCGGGACAGACTGGAACGCGGCAGCCAGAGCGAACAACAGGACCATCGAAACAGCCGGACGCATGGTCGCCAACGCTATCGAGCAAGCCGGGTACGGTCAGGTCCGCGTGGCCCGGCCATGCGAATCGTCACCGGATGTTCGACTGGCCGAAAGGATCCACGCGTTGATTCTGGCCCTGTGGCTGCTGGCCGTCGTGCTGGTGTTCGCGCTGGCGCGGCCCGAGGGCTGGCCCGAGGCCGTCGTGGCGATACCGGCTGCCGGGCTGTTGATCGCGTTCGGCGTGATGTCGACGGACGACGCGCTCGCCGAGGTCCAGAGGCTGCTGCCGGTGGTCGGATTCCTGGCGGCCGTGCTGGTGCTGGCGCATCTGTGCGACGACGAGGGACTGTTTCACGCCGCGGGCACGCTCATGGCCCGGGCGAGCAGGGGTGATTCCCGGCGGCTACTGACCCGGGTGTTCCTGATCGGGGCGACGACGACTGCCGTGCTGAGCCTGGACGCGACGGTGGTGCTGCTGACTCCGGTGGTGCTGGCCACCGCCCGCACACTGGCGATACCGCCGCGGCCGCACGCCTACGCCAGCGCACATCTGGCCAACTCCGCGTCGCTGCTGTTTCCGGTGTCGAATCTGACCAACCTGTTGGCCTTCGCCGTGGCCGGGCTGTCCTTCACCCAGTTCACCTCGGTGATGGCGCTGCCGTGGCTGGCCGCGATCGGCGCCGAGTTCGTGGTACTGCGTTGGCTTTTCCGCCACGAGCTGAGCCGCCCGGCTGCCGAGGTGACGCCCCCGCCGCCCGAGGTTCCGGTGTTCGTCCTCGTGGTGCTGGGTTTGACGCTGACGGGTTTCGTCGCCACCTCGGTGTTCGACGTGTCGCCGGCATGGGCGGCACTGGCCGGGGCGGTGGTACTCGGCGTGCGCAGCCTGGCCCAGCGCCGCAGCACGATCGGCGGAATCGTGCGCGCTGTCAATGTGCCGTTCCTGGCGTTCGTGCTCTGCCTCGGTGTCGTGGTGGACGCGGTCGTGGCCAACGGTCTCGGCGACGCCATGCGTGGACTGCTCCCGGTGGGCGATTCGTTGCCCGCGTTGCTGGGCCTGGCTGCGGTTGCGGCAGTGCTGGCCAACCTGGTCAACAACCTGCCCGCGGTGCTGGTCCTGCTTCCTCTCGTGATGGCGTCCGGACCGGCTGCGGTGCTGGCCGTGCTGATCGGGGTCAACATCGGCCCGAACCTCACCTACGTCGGCTCCCTGTCGAATTTGCTGTGGCGCAACGTTGTTCACCGCGAAGGGCTGCCGGCCCGGTTCACCGAGTTCAGCCGGGTGGGGCTGGCGACGGTGCCGCTCACCCTGGTGGCCAGTGTGCTGGCACTCTGGGTGGGCCTGCGGGTCTTCGGCGTCTAGGCGACACCGTTAACTTCCCGGTGCCACGCCGTTCGCATTGAACCGGTAGCACGGCAGGGGTGAGCGACAACGCGACAGTCAGCAGGCGGACGTTGCTTTTGGTGGGCGGCACCACCGCGATTCTGGGGGCCGGTGCCGGGGTCGCCGTCGACGGTCTGGTCCGATCGTCCGGGCCCGACCTGTGGCAGCGCGAAGACCGCAGCGACGCACCCCGGGTCAGCGGTCTGCACCTGCAGTTCGGTGCCGACGCCTCGTCCGAGGTGGTGGTGTCGTGGCACACCGTCACCCGGGTCGGCAACCCGCGGGTCATGTTCGGTACGCCGAACGACGGCTTCGGCGAGACCGTCGCCGCCGACACCGTCACCTACCGCGACGGGCAATCGAACGCCGAGATCCGGGTGCACCACGCCCGGCTGACCGGCCTGCTGCCCGACACCGACTACGTCTACGCCGCGGTACACGACGGCGCGAGCCCCGAGCTGGGGACCGCGCGGACGGCGCCGCGGGGCCGGGCCCACCTGCGGTTCACCAGTTTCGGCGATCAGTCCACGCCGACGCTGGACGCGATGGTGGCCGACGCGTTCGGGAGCGACAATCGGGGTTCGCCTGCCGCGGGCGACATCACGACCGCAGTCGAGAACGCCCGACCGCTGTTCAACCTGGTCAACGGAGACCTCTGTTACGCCAACCTGTCCGGCGACCGGATCAGAACCTGGTCGGACTGGTTCGAGAACAACTCCCGCTCGGCGCGGCACCGGCCCTGGATGCCCGCGGCAGGCAACCACGAGAACGAGCTGGGCAACGGCCCCATCGGCTACGCCGCATATCAAACCTATTTCGCCCTCCCCGATTCCGGAGCGGACGCCGAGCTGCGCGGCATGTGGTACGCGTTCACCGCGGGCGCCGTCCGGGTGATCAGCCTCAACAACGACGACGTGTGCTACCAGGACGGTGGGAACTCCTACGTCAACGGCTATTCCGGTGGCGCCCAGAAACGTTGGCTGGAACGTGAACTGGAGCAGACGAGCGCGGACGACAGCATCGACTGGATCGTGGTGTGCATGCACCAGACAGCGGTGTCGACCGCCGACCGCACAAACGGCGCGGACCTCGGGATCCGGGAGAACTGGTTGCCGCTGTTCGACCGGTACGGCGTGGACCTGGTGGTGTGCGGACACGAGCACCACTACGAGCGTTCGCATCCGATCCGCGGCGTGCAGCCCACCGACACTCTCACCCCGATCCCGGTCGACGGCAACGGGGATTCCATCGACACCACCAGGGGCACAGTGCATCTGGTGATCGGCGGGGGCGGCACCTCGATTCCGTCGAACCGGATGTTCTTCCCCGAGCCGCGCTGCCGCGTGCTGACCGGGGTCGGGGCGCTCGACCCGGTGCTGGGCAAGCGCACACCGCGTTACGTCACCGAAGCTGCGCCGTGGTCGGTGTTCCGCGACCGCGACCACGCCTACGGTTTCGTGATGTTCGACGTCGATCCGGGATCACCTGGCGGCGAAACATCCATCGAAGCAACCTATTTCGCGGTCGACGGACCGTTCGGCCAGACCACGCCGGTGGATCGCTTCACGCTGCGCAAGCCGCGACGGGCCTGAGTCAGAGACTCCGGCGCTGACGGGCGATCTCGGCCAGCACCACACCGGCCGCGACCGACGCGTTCAGCGACTCCGTGGGCCCCGCCATCGGGATCGACACCACCGCATCGCAGTTCTCCCGGACCAGCCGGGACAGGCCCTTGCCCTCCGAGCCGACCACCACGACCATCGGCCCGGTGCCCTCGAGCTCGTCGAGCGTGGTGTCACCACCGGCATCCAGGCCGACCACCTGAAGACCGGCGTCGGCATAGCTTTTCAGCGTGCGGGTCAGGTTCGTGGCCCGCGCCACCGGCGTGCGCGCCGCGGCCCCGGCGCTGGTGCGCCACGCCACCGCGGTCACCGACGCCGACCGGCGCTGCGGGATCACCACACCGTGTCCGCCGAACGCCGCCACGGAACGCACGATGGCACCCAGGTTGCGGGGATCGGAGATGTTGTCCAGGGCCACCATCAGCGCGGGCTCCCCGGAGTCCCGGGCCGCCTTCAACAGATCGTCGGGATGGGCGTAGTTGTACGGCGGCACCTGCAGGGCCAGGCCCTGGTGCAGTCCGTTGGAGCTCATCCGGTCCAGATCGTGGCGCTGCACCTCGAGGATCGAGATACCGCGGTCCGCGGCGATCTGGACCGATTCGGTGAGACGCTCATCGGCCTCGGTGCCCAACGCCACGTACAGCGCGGTGGCCGGAACCTTGGCCCGCAGGCATTCCACCACCGGGTTGCGGCCGAGCACCAACTCGGTGTCGTCGGTCTTCTTGTGCCGCCCCTGCGCCTGACGAGCCGCCTTGGCGGCCTTCTTGGCGGCCGGATGGTGCGGACGCTGATCAGCGCGAGGGGTGGCCCCGCGACCCTCGAGGCCACGGCGCCGCACGCCGCCGGACCCGACGGTCGGCCCCTTCTTCGTCCCCGGCTTGCGCACCGCGCCGCGCCGCTGCGAATTCCCGGCCATCTATGCTCCGTTCCCGTCCACCAGTGCCCACTGAGGACCGTCCGCGGTGTCGGTGACCTCGATGCCCGCCGCCTTGAGCCGGTCCCGAATGGCGTCGGCCGCCGCCCAGTCCCGGTTGGTCCGGGCCTCGGCCCGGCCCGCCAGCGCCCACTGCACCAGCTCGTCCACCGCGGCCAGGGCGGCAGAGGTCTCGTCGCGAGACTCCCAACGCTCATCGAGCGGATCGCAGCCCAGGATGCCCATCATCGCCCGGATCGAGGTGGCCTGCGCCATCGCGCCGTCGTGATCGCCTGCGTCCAGCGCGCGGTTGCCCACGGCGCGCGCGGCATGCACCTCGGCCAGGGCGATCGGCACCGCGAGGTCGTCGTTGAGTGCGGCCGCGAACTTCGGCGTCCACTCGCCCACGGCGATGGCGCCGACCCGGTTGCGCACCCGGTGCAGGAAGTCCTCGATGCCGCTGTAGGCCTTCACGGCGTCCTGCAGCGCATTCTCGGAGAACTCGAGCATGGACCGATAATGCGCGCTACCCAGGTAGTAGCGCAGCTCGGCAGCCCGAACACGTTGCAGCACAGCAGGAATCGAGAGCACGTTGCCCAGCGACTTGCTCATCTTCTCGCCGCCCATGGTGACCCAGCCGTTGTGCAGCCAGTACCGGGCGAAGCCGTCGCCCGCGGCCTGCGCCTGGGCGATCTCGTTCTCGTGGTGCGGGAACACCAGGTCCATTCCGCCGGCGTGGATGTCGAACTCCGCGCCCAGATAGGCCTCGCACATCGCCACGCACTCGGTGTGCCAGCCGGGGCGTCCGCGGCCCCACGGCGTCGGCCATGACGGCTCGCCGGGCTTGGCGCCCTTCCACAGGGTGAAATCGCGCTGATCGCGCTTACCCGTCGCCACACCCTCGCCCTGGTGCACATCGTCGATCCGGTGGCCGGACAGCGCGCCGTAATCGGGCAGGCTCAGCACGTCGAAGTACACGTCGCCGCCCTGGGCGTACGCGTGCCCCTTCTCGATCAGCCGGTCGATGAGCTCGACCATCTGGGTGATGTGGCCGGTGGCGCGCGGCTCAGCCGACGGCGGAAGCACGCCCAGCGCGTCGTAGGCGGCGCTGAATGCCCGCTCGTAGGTCGCGGCCCACTCCCACCACGGCCGACCCGCGTCGGCGGCCTTGTTGAGGATCTTGTCGTCGATGTCGGTGACGTTGCGGATGAACGCAACGTCGTATCCATTGGCGGTCAGCCAGCGGCGCAGCACGTCGAACGCGACTCCGCTTCGGACATGACCGATGTGCGGCAAGCCCTGGACGGTGGCACCGCACAGGTAGATCGAAGCGTGCCCCGGCCGCAGCGGTACGAAATCTCGTACGGCACCCGCCATGGTGTCGTACAGCCGCAGGCCGGTCTCTGTTGCCGACCCGACAGCTTGAGCGCGATCGGTCACGACGTGCCAGCTTACCGGCCTATTCGGCAGGAACCACCAAAGCGCTGGCTATCGCGGCCAAACCTTCACCCCGGCCGGTCAGACCGAGCCCGTCGGTCGTGGTCGCCGATACCGACACCGGAGCCCCGATCAGCCCGGAGAGCAGCTTCTGGGCCTCCTCACGGCGCGGGCCGATCTTGGGCCGGTTACCGATCACCTGCACCGTGGCATTGCCGATCTCGAAGCCTGCCGCCTTCACCAATCCGCGGACATGCCGAAGCATGTCGGCGCCGGTGACCCCGCGCCATTCCGGCCGGTCGGTGCCGAAGACCGCGCCGAGGTCACCGAGGCCCGCCGCGCTCAGCAGCGCGTCACACAACGCATGAGAGGCGACGTCACCGTCGGAATGGCCGGCGCAGCCGTCCGCGCCGTCGAATTCCAGGCCCAGCAGCCAACAGGGCCGGCCCGGCTCGATCGGATGGACGTCGGTTCCCAGCCCGACCCGTGGAATCAACATGCGGTTCTCATGTGGCACGCGCCAGGACAGCCTCGGCGAGCAACAGGTCCAGAGGCGTGGTGATCTTGAAGGCAAGCGGATCGCCCTCGACGGTCTGTACGGGCGTACCGATCTGTTCGACGAGCGATGCGTCGTCGGTGACCGCGCCGGCACCCGCCCGCTGATAGGCGCGGCGCAGGACGTCTGTCTTGAACCCCTGCGGGGTCTGCACGGCCCGCAGACCGGCCCGCTCGGGCGTCCCCAGCACCGCACCGTTGGCGTCGACCGCCTTGATGGTGTCCGCGAGCGGAAGGCCGGGAACGACAGCCGAGTGGCCGTCGGCCAGTGCCGCAACCACCCGGGCGATCAGCGAAGGGGGAGTCAGCGCCCGGGCAGCGTCGTGCACGAGTACGAAATCGGGGTCGCCGGCGGCGGCGAGAGCCAGCGCCACCGATTCGGTTCGATCGGCTCCCCCGGCCACGATCTGCGCACGGCCCCCGAACACCAAGGTCGCCTCATCAGTGAGCGCGGACGGAACCGCGACCACGACCTTGTCGATCACCCCTGAAGCCAGCAGCCCATCCAGGGCGTGCTCCAGCAGGGGTTTGTCCCCCAGATTGACGAACGCTTTCGGTCTGCCCGCGCCTAGCCGCTCACCTGAGCCGGCAGCCGGAACGACCGCGACAGTTGTTGCCACCACGCGTCAGGACGCGGCGGCCAGAACCTCGTCGAGGATGGTCTCGGCCTTGGCGTCATCGGTGTTCTCGGCCAGCGCGAGCTCGCCGACCAGAATCTGCCGGGCCTTGGCCAGCATTCGCTTCTCACCCGCGGACAGACCGCGTTCCTGATCCCGACGCCACAGATCCCGGACTACCTCGGCAACCTTGTTCACGTCACCGGAGGCCAGCTTCTCGAGGTTGGCCTTGTAGCGGCGCGACCAGTTGGTCGGCTCTTCGGTGTGCGGAGCACGCAACACCTGGAAAACCTTGTCGAGGCCTTCTTGGCCCACGACGTCGCGGACTCCGACGTACTCGGCGTTATCTGCGGGCACTCGAACGGTCAGATCCCCTTGGGAAACCTTCAGGACGAGATATTCCTTCTGCTCGCCTTTGATGGTCCGGGTTTCGATCGCCTCGATCAACGCAGCACCGTGGTGTGGATAGACGACGGTGTCTCCGACCTTGAAAATCATCTGATTCGAGCCCCTTTCGCTAGTCCATCCTAACACGGGCCCAGATCACATGCGCACCAACTGTGCAGGTCAGGGGCACTGCAGGTGAAGAACAGGGGTTGACATGGTGACGAAAGCGTGCAACCACCGGACCCTGGAGACGCCCGAAATGGGTGCCCCCGCAAAGCGGTTGCGGACCTGAGCCGGCCGTTGCCGCGCCCCGTTTCAACCCCTCTGCCGTGCCCTCGCATTCCACCCGCAGATGCCACCTACTACTGTGCATAGTCGAAGTACGCCGACCCAGCTCAGGAGGCTTGAGTGAACCGCTTCGCAATGCGCGCCTCGGCCGGTCTGGCCGCATGTGGCCTGACCGCAGCCGTTCTCACCGGCTGCAGCGCCGGGCAGGTCTCCCAGACGGCGACCCAGGAGCCCGCCGTCAACGGCGTCAACGCACAGGCCGGCGCGGTCTCGCTGCGCAACGTGCACCTGCGCGCGCCGCAGCAGACGGACTACGTGAAGGTCGGCTCCGAGGCCGAACTGCTGTTCGTCGCAGCCAACGGATCCACCGAGGCTCCGAACAAGCTCGTGTCGGTCAAGACCACAGTCGGTGACGTGGCGCTGACCGGGGACCCGACCATCCCGGCAGGCGGCGTGCTCATCGTCGGCGAGCCCGACGGCCAGCTGAAGCCGCTGGAGAAGACCGAGGCCGCCGACGCCGTCACCGCCAAGGTCACGCTGACCAAGCCGATCACCAACGGCCTGCTCTACGACTTCACCTTCAAGTTCGAGAACGGTGAGACCACGGTGGCCGTGCCGATCTCGGCAGGCGAGGCGCCCCGGCGCGACAAGGCCGGCGAGGAGCCCGCCGAGGGCGCCGAAGCCGGTGGCCATCACTGATCTGACGCACCCCTGACCCGTGGGGCCCCGTCCGGCGCGTGCACACCGCCGATGTCGGGGCCGGCCGCTACTGTCGCTGAGTGGCCGGTTCGAAAGTACGTTCGCAGTACCGCTGCTCGGAATGTCAGCACGCCACACCCAAATGGGTGGGCCGCTGCGCCAATTGCGGCACCTGGGGCACGGTCGACGAAGTGACCGTCCTCGCGTCGGTGGGTGGATCGGTGCGCCGCTCGGTGGCCCCGACCTCGCCCGCGGTTCCGATCACCTCGATCGACCCCGGCATCACCCGGCACTACGCGACCGGCGTCAGTGAACTGGACCGCGTCCTCGGCGGCGGCCTGGTGGCCGGTTCGGTCACGCTGCTGGCGGGAGAACCCGGTGTCGGCAAGTCCACCCTGCTCCTGGAGGTCGCCAACCGCTGGGCGCACACCGGTCGACGGGCGCTGTACCTGTCCGGCGAAGAGTCCGCGGGCCAGATCCGGCTGCGCGCCGAACGCACCGGCTGCACACACGAGAACGTCTATCTGGCAGGCGAATCCGACCTGCAGATCGCTCTCGGGCACATCGAAGAGGTCAAACCGAGCCTGGTGATCGTCGATTCGGTGCAGACCATGTCCACCACCGAGGCCGACGGCGTGACCGGCGGGGTCACCCAGGTGCGTGCGGTGACCACGGCGCTGACGGGCCACGCCAAGACCGCCGTCGGCGACCCGGCGGTGGCGATGATCCTGGTCGGGCACGTCACCAAGGACGGCGCCATCGCAGGCCCGCGTTCACTGGAGCATCTGGTCGACGTGGTGCTGCACTTCGAGGGGGATCACGCGTCGAGCCTGCGTATGGTGCGCGGGGTCAAGAACCGCTTCGGTGCCGCCGACGAGGTGGGCTGTTTTCAGATGCACGAGAACGGAATCGAGTGCGTCAGCGATCCCTCCGGGCTGTTCCTGGACCAGCGTCCGGCGGCGGTACCCGGCACCGCCATCACGGTCAGCCTCGACGGCAAGCGCCCCATGATCGGTGAGGTGCAGGCGCTCGTCGCGCCGCCCGTGGGGCCGCCCCGACGGGTCGTCAGCGGGATCGACTCGGCCCGCGCGGCCATGATCGGCGCGGTCCTGCAGACCCGCTGCAGCCTGCCGATCGGCAACAACGACATCTACCTGTCCACCGTCGGCGGCATGCGACTGACCGACCCGTCTTCGGACCTGGCCGTGGCGGTGGCCATCGCGTCGGGCTACCTCGACATCGCGTTGCCGATGAACGCGGTGGTGATCGGCGAGGTGGGCCTGGTCGGCGACCTGCGCCGGGTCACGGGCATGGACCGCAGGCTGGCCGAGGCCGCCCGGCTGGGCTTCAACATCGCCGTGGTGCCGCCCGGGATCACCAGCGCACCCCAGGGTCTGCGCGTCATCACCGTCGATCACATCGGGGCGGCATTACGGGCACTCAAGGACATCGCGATTGCCAGCAATCAAGGGCAGCGTGGACAATAGCGGCCGACCCTAGGAGAACTGATGGCCGTGAACTCCGGCGCCAGGACCAGCCGCACCGTCGTGCATCTGGCTCGGCCGACGCTACGAGAAACCCTCGGCCGCCTGGCGCCCGGCACCCCATTGCGCGACGGCCTGGAACGCATCCTGCGCGGCAAGACGGGCGCGCTGATCGTGCTCGGCTACGACGACAGCGTGGAAACCATCTGCGACGGTGGGTTCGCCCTGGACGTGCGCTACGCCCCCACCCGGTTGCGTGAGCTGTCGAAGATGGACGGCGCGGTGGTGCTGTCCAGCGACGGCGGCCGGATCGTGCGGGCCAACGTGCAGTTGGTGCCTGATCCGTCGATCCCCACCGACGAATCCGGCACCCGTCACCGTTCGGCCGAGCGCACCGCCATCCAGACCGGCTATCCGGTGATCTCGGTGAGCCATTCGATGAGCATCGTGACGGTCTACGTCGCGGGGGAGCGGCACGTCGTGCCCGATTCGGCGACCATCTTGTCGCGGGCCAACCAGACCATCGCGACGCTGGAGCGCTACAAGGGCCGGCTCGACGAGGTCAGCAAGCAGCTGTCGACCGCCGAGATCGAGGACTTCGTGACGCTGCGCGACGTCATGACCGTGGTGCAGCGGCTGGAGATGGTGCGCCGGATCAGCCTGGAGATCGACGCCGACGTCGTCGAACTCGGCACCGACGGGCGTCAGCTCAAACTGCAGCTCGACGAGCTCGTGGGCGACAACGAGGCGGCACGCGAGCTCATCGTGCGGGATTACCACGCCCTGCCCGATCCGCCGACCGCCGCTCAGGTCGGCGCGACGCTGGACGAACTGGACGCCCTGACCGACAGTGAGCTACTCGACTTCACCACGCTGGCAAGGGTTTTCGGGTACCCGTCGACGTCGGAGGCGCAGGACTCGGCGATGAGCTCGCGCGGCTACCGCGCGATGGCCGGCATCCCGCGACTACAGTTCGCCCACGTCGATCTGCTGGTCCGCTCCTTCGGCTCACTGCAAGGACTGCTGGCCGCCAGCGCGGACGACCTTCAGTCGGTGGACGGCATCGGGTCGATGTGGGCCCGGCACATCCGCGAGGGTCTGTCGCTGCTGGCCGAGTCGACCATCGCCGACCGGCTGGCCTGAGTCAGTTGCCCGGTGCGGCCGGCTCAGCCGGCGGTGCGCCCTCGACGGGCGGCCCGGGCTGCTGCGCATTGGGCTGGGCCAGGATGAACGGCACAGGCGCCGATCTGAGATTGCCGAGCTGCACCATCAGGTTGTAGGTGCCCGGCCCGATCGGCTGACGCGGCATCGGGCACTGCGGCGCCGATCCCATGCCGGTCCAGGTCACCTCGGTGGTCACCTGCTCACCCGGGTTGAACGTCTTCACCAGGGTCTCGTTGGACGGCGCGCAGTCCAGGTTGGACCAGAGCCGGTTGTTGTCCAGCGAGTACACATAGGCGGCCAGCACCGCGGCGCCGACGTCGCGCTTGCAGGCCACCAGGCCGATGTTGGTCACGACCATCGTGAACTTCGGCTGATCGCCCACGACGTACTCGGGCTGGCTGGTGATGCCCTTGACCGCGAGCGTCGAGTCCGGGCAGTCGTCACCCTCCTTGAGCAACGGCGGCGGCGTGACCGCGGCGGTCGGCGTGACCGTCGGCGGCGGCGCATGCTGCGCCGGCGGCACCACCGGGGTCTTGACCTCGGGGTTCTCGCCGGGCAGCGGCGTCGGCGGAGCGGCGGTGGCAGACGAGTCGGTGGACTTGGTCTCGGCTCCGGAGTTGCTGGTCACGATCACCGCGACGATCGCGGCGATGATCCCCACGACGACCACCGCGATTCCGATGGCCAGCGCCCTGCGCCGCCAGTAGATCTGCGAGGGCAGCGGCCCATGAGGTTCGAGATCCAACACGGCTTTCACGGTAAGCCCAGGTCATGCACAGTTGTCCGAGGCGACTCGGCGTGTCGGGGCACTGAAGCTGTTTCGCTTCTCACGTGCGCAGCGAAATTCTCAGGCTTCGCCGATGTTGCCGAGATGGCTGCGCAACTCCACGTGGCCGTCGGACAGGTGATAGGTGGCACCGACGATGGCCTGCGTACCCGCGGCCAGACCGTTGGAGATGGCGGCCGACCGCATCTGCAGCTGGTTGACCGTCTCCTTGACGTGGTAGGCCTCGAACTCGTCGACCCGGCTGAGGCCTGCGTGACGCCCCATCAGGATCGAGGGGGTCACCCGCTCGACGATGTCGCGTACGTAGCCACCGGGCACCTGTCCCTCGTCGAGAGCGGTGATGGCGGCCTTGACCGCGCCGCAGCTGTCATGGCCCAGGACCACGATCAGCGGCACCTCCAGGACGGAGACCGCGTACTCGATCGAGCCGAGCACCGCGTTGTCGATGACATGGCCGGCAGTGCGCACCACGAACATGTCGCCCAGGCCCTGGTCGAACAGCAACTCCGCGGCCACGCGGCTGTCGCCGCAGCCGAACACCACGGCGGTGGGCTTCTGCCCGTGGGTCAGCTTGGCGCGGCGGGCGATGTCCTGGCTGGGGTGCTGCGGTTCGCCTGCTACGAAGCGGGCGTTACCGTCCTTGAGTGCCTTCCAAGCGGACACGGGATTCGAATTGGGCATATCAGCCATTTTGCATGAGATGCCGATGAGCATCGACGCGGAGCAGCTCGTCGGCTGGTACAGAGACGCCCAGCGGGACCTTCCGTGGCGCCGGCCAGGGGTCACCGCCTGGCAGATCCTGGTGAGCGAGTTCATGCTCCAGCAAACTCCGGTGGCCCGGGTCGAGCCGATCTGGCTGGCCTGGATCGACCGGTGGCCCACGCCGTCCGCGACGGCGGCCGCCGGGTCGGCCGAGGTGCTGCGGGCCTGGGGAAAGCTGGGGTACCCGCGGCGGGCCAAACGTCTGCACGAATGCGCGGTGGTGATCGCAGGTGAGTACGGCGACGAGGTGCCAACCGACGTCGAGACCCTGCTGACCCTGCCGGGCATCGGTGCCTACACCGCGCGGGCCGTGGCCTGCTTCGCCTACTCGGCCAGCGTTCCGGTGGTCGACACCAACGTGCGCCGGGTGGTCACCCGGGTCTTGCGCGGGCAGGCCGACGCACCGGCGCGCGCCCGCGACCTCGACGATGTCGCCGCGCTGCTGCCTGACGATGCCACCGCACCGACCTTCTCGGCGGCCCTGATGGAACTGGGAGCGGTGGTGTGCACGGCGCGCTCGCCGCAGTGTGGCTGCTGCCCGCTGAGCCACTGCCGTTGGCGGTCGGCCGGATATCCGGAGGGCACGGTGACCCGAAAGGTGCAGCGCTACGCCGGAACCGATCGGCAGGTCCGCGGAAAGCTGCTGGATGTGTTGCGCGACAGCAGTTCCCCGGTCACCCGTGCACAACTGGACGTGGCGTGGCTCACCGATACCGCGCAACGGGATCGCGCCTTGGATTCACTACTGGTCGACGGCCTGGTCGAGCAAACTGTCGACGGCCGGTTCGCTCTTGCCGGCGAAGGCGAAATTCCATGAGATCGGCATGAATCCGTTCCGCGGCACACCATTTGGGCCGCACATCACATAGAACGGATGCATGTCAAGCAAATTCTCAACGACGTTTGCGTGTACGGCAATCGGCCTCGGTGTCGCCCTGGGCATCGCGGCACCGGCCAACGCCGCACCGTCCGGCGCCGGTTCGGCCGCCGACACCGTGCGCGATCTGCAGAGCCGGGGCTATCACGTGCAGGTCAACTCGAATGCCAACACGGCCCTGTCCAACTGCCGGGTGACCGGGGTGCACGGACTGGCCGACTCCAACATCGACGAGGACGGGTACCGGATCGACCCGAGCCGGCACACCACCGTCTACGTCAACGTGGCCTGCCAGCCCGACGGCTGATGCATCACGCGGTGACGGCGTCTTCGTCCATCCCGCAGGCGAATTGACGCCGGTAATCCGAAGGTGTCACGCCGATGAGCCGGCGGAAGTGATGGCGCAGCAGCGTTGCGGTGCCGAACCCGGACTGCCCGGCGATGCGGTCGATGTCCAGATCGGACTCCTCGAGCAGCCTGCGTGCGTACAGCACCCGCTGATCGGTGATCCACTGCATGGGCGTGGTGCCGGTCTCCTCGACGAACCGGCGGGCGAAGGTGCGCGTGGACATCGCCGATCGCCTGGCCAACGTCGTCACCGTGTGCGGTTTGTCCAGGTTGCCCATGATCCAATCCAGGTGCGGCGCAAAACCTTCCGAACACCTGACCGGGATCGGCTGATCGATGAACTGGCGTTGACCGCCGTCGCGCTGCGGTGGGACGACCATTCGCCGGGCGATCTTGTTGGTCACCTCGCTGCCGAGTTCGCGGCGGACCAGGTGCAGGCAGGCATCGATGCCCGCCGCGGTGCCCGCGCTGGTGATCAGGTTGCCGTCGTCGACGAACAGGACGTTGCGGTCCACCTTGGCGGTGGGATATTTGCGGGCCAGGGCATCGGCGTGCATCCAGTGTGTGGTGCACGGCCTACCGTCCAACAGCCCCGCGGCGCCGGCGAGGAACGCACCCGAGCACACGGTCAGGATGATCGAGCCCGCATCGGCCGCGGCCCGCACGGCCTCCAACGCCTCGGGCAGGTAGTCGGAAGTGCCGATCGCAGGGATCGCCACCAGGTCGGCGCCATGCAGGGCATCGAGCCCGTGCTCGGGGGTCAGAGTCGCCCCGACCGAAGTCCGCAGCGGCTTGCCCGGTTCGGGGCCGCACACCTTGAAGTCGAAGTTGGGTACGCCGTCGGCCGACCGGTCGATCCCGAAAACCTCACAGATGACCCCGAATTCGAAAACCGCCAGACCGTCGAGCACCAGCGTGGAGACGCTTCTCAGCATGGCAGCATTTTATCGTAAGGTGTCAGCGCTGCCACTGTTGGCCGGATATTTCCCCGACGAGCATTACTGCCATGACTGTTGCACTCGCTCTGATCATCCTGATCTCCCCCTTCGCGGTCGCCGCGGCATTGGGCTGGGCGGCACGGCGCGGCAATGTCCTGCGGTTCCGCCTCGACCTGTTCGGCGTCGACCAGCCCGACTACGACACCTACCGCGCAGGCCACGACCTGGACGCGATCCGCAGCCGGTTCGAACACCAGCCGGCCTGGCCGAGCGCAGGCGTCCTAGGCGAGCGTCGTTGAGAACTCCGTGACGGCCTCGCGGTACACCTCGGGGGCGTCGTCGTGGATCAGATGGCCCGCACCGGGTACGTGCAGATACCTTGTGTCCTGCCCGATCTCGGCCATCTCACGCATCTGCCCGGGCGGAGCCACCGAGTTGCCCGCCTCAATCAGCAAGGTCGGGACCCGCACGTCGCGCCACTGCTGCCAGTAGTCCCGCGTCCCCCACTGGGCAGCGATGTCCAACCACCACTGCGGGTACCCGTGCAGCCGCCAGCCGGTGGCCGTTCGGTCGAACGCCTCCAGGAAGTACTGGCCCGCGACCGGTCCGAACTCGTCGTAAACCTCTTGCGCCGAGCCGAATTCGACCGGAAGCGCATGTACCCACGGTTCCCAGGGCCCGGTGGTGCGCCCCCGGAAATCTGGCGCCATGTCCTCCACCACCACCGCGCGGGCCAGTTCCGGGCGGGCCGCGGCAAGACACCAGGAATGCAACGCACCCATGGAATGCCCGACCAGCATCGCCGGCCGCCCGAGTCCCGCCACGGCGTCACCCAGATCCGCGACGAAACGCTCGGTGCTGATGGGATATGGATCGACCACGTCCCGCCCGCGATGCCACGGCGCGTCATACGTGTAGACCTCACCCAGCCGAGCCAACCAGGGCAATTGGCGCGACCAGGTGCTACCGCGGCCCATCAGCCCGTGCACCAGGACGATGGGCTCGCCGCGCCCCCCTCTGTGGGTGAGCAGATCTGTGACCATCCCGTTATCTTGCCGGGCAGCCACGGTAGCCTGAACACCATGCCCGTCGTGAAGATCAACGCCATCGAGGTCCCGCCCAACGCCGGCCCGGAACTGGAGAAGCGGTTCGCGAACCGTGCACACGCCGTCGACAGTCAGCCCGGCTTCCTCGGCTTCCAACTGCTGCGCCCGGTCAAGGGCGAAGACCGCTACTTCGTGGTGACGCAGTGGGAGACCGAAGAGGCCTTCCAGGCCTGGGCTTCGGGCCCGGCCGTCGAGGCACACAAGGGACAGCAGGCCAAGCCTGTGGCCACCGGCGCATCGCTGCTGGAGTTCGAGGTTGTGCTGGACGTTGCAGGGCCCGCTGCCCAGGCGTAGCCGCGGCCGGACGCTGCACCGCACGGTCGGCCTGACGGCCATCGCAGCGGTCGCCACGTCCCTGGCTTGTGGCTGTTCGCCGAGCGTCGCGCCCGCGGCCGAAGTGTCCTACGGCGCGCACATCGACACCATCACCCCGCCAGGCCTGCGGGCCAAGCAGACCATGGACATGCTCAACTCCGACTGGCCCATCGGCCCCATCGGCGTGCGCACCCTGGCCGCACCCGAGAAGGTCGACCTGGTCGGCACCAAGATGGACTCCATCTGGTGGGATCGCCCGTTCAAGGTCACCTCGGTGGACATCGGGGCCGCGCAGGCGACGTTGCACGTGCTGACGTCCTACAACGTGGCCCAGGACATCGAGCTGAGGACCAACGACGTCGGTCTCGTCGACCGCTTCGACGTCACGCTGGTGCCGCCGAAGATCGACAAATGGTCCGACATCGACGCCGAGCTGACCAAGTCGGGAGCGCGCTACTCCTACCGGGTCTCCAAGGTGAACGACGGCAAGTGCGAGCAGGTCGCTGGCACCAATACCGACATGTCGCTGCCCCTGGCTTCGATCTTCAAACTGTATGTACTGCTTGCTGTTTCGGATGCGGTCAAGGCCGGCACACTCAAGTGGGACGACCATCTGACGATCACCAAGGAAGGCAAGAAGCTCGGCTCGGCCGGGCTGGACAAGCTTCCCCCCGGTGCTCAGATCACCGTGCGGACCGCCGCCCAGCAGATGATATCGGCCAGCGACAACATGGCCACGGATCTGCTGATCGGGCGGGTGGGTCCCGCCGCGGTGGAGCGCGCGCTGGTCACCGCCGGTCACCACGACCCGGCCAGCATGACCCCGTTCCCGACCATGCACGAGGTGTTCTCGGTCGGTTGGGGCGAGCCGAACCTGCGCGATCAGTGGAAGAACGCCTCCCCCGCCGATCGGGTGGCACTGCTGCAGCAGACCAATGCCCGCCCGTACGAACCGGATCCGTACCGGACCCACACCCCTGCCTCCAATGACGGGCTGGAGTGGTTCGCCAGTGCGGCCGACATCTGCCGGGTGCACGCCGCCCTGCAGGCCTCGGCCTACGGCCCGGCCGCACCGGTGAAGGACATCCTGTCGGCACTGCCCGGCATCGATCCGGATCCGGCCAAGTGGCGCTACATCGGCGCCAAGGGGGGCAACCTGCCCGGCGACCTGACCTTCAGCTGGTACGCGGTGGACTACACCGGGCAGCCGTGGGTGTTCAGTTTCCAGCTGAACTGGCCGACGTTCCGTAGTCCCACCGCCGCGGGCTGGTTGTTGCAGATCGCCAAGCGGGCGTTCGCCATGGCGCCGATCGGTTCGTAGAGCCAAGGCTGCGCCGCTTTCCACATGAGGGCTGCGGTCGTCGCTCGAACCCGACCCTGGAGTAGAAAGCGGCGGACTACCTGCTGCTACGCAAGGTCCAGGCTTGGCCGCGGAAATGCATCACCGTGCGGCTGAGCGGCGCGATGTCGATGCGCCAGAACGACTTCGCCGGGGCGTCCAGCGCGACGAGGATGGCCGCCCGGATCACCGCCGGGTGGGTCACCGCGACCAGCCGCCCGCGCATCGACACCAGGCCGTCCATCCAGCCGTGAACCCGTCTGACGAGATCAACCACGGATTCTCCGCCGTGCGGCGCCCGGGTCGGATCGGTGAGCCAGATGGCCAGGTCCGCGGGCAGCACGCCACCCAGCACGCCCCCGCGCCAGCTTCCGAAGTCCAGGTCGGCGAGTTGGGGTTCGACCGCCGCCGACAGGCCAAGCAGTTCGGCGGTCTGGCGGGCCCGCTTCTCCGGCCCGCAGTAGGCGGCGTCGATGACTCCCAGCTCGACGGTCGTGTCGGCCTGGCGGTGGCCCATCGAATTCAGCGGCTCGTCGGTGGGAAACCGTCCGGCTGCGGTGGCGTCGGTCATGGCATGCGACACCAACGTCAGCCGGACGACCTCACTCACGCCTGCGGCCTCACGCGGTCAGTTGCTCCTGACGCTTACCCTCGAGCACTTTCGACACCAAAGCACCGAAGACCAGCCCGATCGTCGCCCAGATGACCACCTGGGTCCCCAGCGAATACAGCCGGAACTGGTAGAGGTCGTCGGCCGGGAACGTCGACGGGGTCTCGTGGATGCCCGGCAGGATCAGGAAGACCACGGCCATCGACACCACGTAGTCCGCGGCTCCGGCCAGGGTGGCATTCCACACCCCCAGCTTCGGCATGAGCCGACGCGCGAGCAGGACCGAACCGACGAACAGCGCTGCCGAGAGCACCACCAGCAGCAGGTACAGCAGGGTCCGTTGCTTGATCGTCTCTTCGAGACTGACCGCGGGCGGGTTGGGCGGGTACTTGAGCGCCGGGACGATCCACAACGACACCAGCATTCCGCCGGCGGTCAGTGCCGCCAGCGCCCGCGCGGACAGGTTGGCCCTGCCGTACACCACGCAGAACACGACGGCCAGCAGGGCGCCCATCGCGACACTGAAGACCAGGACGCCGAGACCCATGCCGATGTTCGATTGCACACCGCGGGTGAACACCTCGGCGCTCTCGCCCCCGCCGTGGGAATGCCCGGCGCCGCCATGCGAATGTTCTGCCGCGTCATGCGCGGCACCGGCGGCGCTCTCGAAGTCGATCGCCCGTCCGATGATCGGCTCGATCAGCAACTTCGCCCAGATGAAGGCGAGCACGCCGGCCAGGGCGCCGGCAAGGATGCCGCGCCCGATGATCTGCTTTTCCATTTTGTCGCCGAATCTCCGCTGCGTCAGTGGCAGGGGAAACCGAGCAGGTGGCGGGCGTCGTGCACGAATTCGTGCACGTAGGTGTTGTTACCCAGGACCGAGGTGGCGCCCTGGTCCATCCCGACGAAGTAGAGGGCCAGCAGCGCGATGAATGCCGTCAGGGTCAGCCAGAGCACCGCCTTGGTGGCCGACAGATCGATCGCGGGGGCGTGGCTCGTACGTGCCTCAGTGGGAGTCATACCGGTCCTTTCCGGGAATTCGCGTCCCAGTCCGTGTCCTGACAGGTAAGGGTCTGACTGTTAACAGTGGCGCGGCCGCCCTGGATTCTCACCAGGTTCCTTTGCCTGTCGATTACAGCAGCATCCTAACCACCGCGCAGGGGTTCGCCCCATCGGCGGGTATGAAACTGGCATGAAAAATGCCCCCGCCATTGCGGCGGGGGCATTCTTCGTCTCGGAACTTACTCCGCGGTGGCTCCGGCCTTCGCCAGATCCGGACCGTCCGAGCCGGCCGCCTTGGGCGCACCGGAGAACGTGAACTTCGCGTCCTCGCCTGCACCTTCGCCGTCCCAGCCCTCGACATCGACCGTGACCAACTGGCCCGGGCCGAGCTCTTCGAACAGGATCTTCTCGGAGAGCTGGTCCTCGATCTCGCGCTGGATGGTGCGCCGCAGGGGGCGGGCACCGAGCACCGGATCGAAGCCGCGCTTGGCCAGCAGGGCCTTGGCCTTGTCGGTCAGCTCCATGGCCATGTCCTTGGCCTTGAGCTGGTTTCCGACCCGGCCGATCATCAGGTCGACCATCTGGATGATCTCGTCCTGCGTCAGCTGGTGGAACACGATGATGTCATCGATGCGGTTGAGGAACTCAGGCCGGAAGTGCTTCTTGAGCTCGTCGTTGACCTTCTGCTTCATCCGCTCGTAGTTGTTCTCCCCGCCGCCCTGGGTGAAGCCGAGCCCGACCGCCTTGCTGATGTCGGAGGTGCCCAGGTTCGAGGTGAAGATCAGCACCGTGTTCTTGAAGTCGACCGTGCGGCCCTGACCGTCGGTGAGACGGCCGTCCTCCAGGACCTGCAACAGGCTGTTGTAGATCTCCTGGTGGGCCTTCTCGATCTCGTCGAAGAGCACGACCGAGAACGGCTTGCGGCGCACCTTCTCGGTGAGCTGGCCGCCCTCTTCGTAGCCGACGTACCCCGGAGGCGCACCGAACAGCCGCGACGCGGTGAAGCGGTCGTGGAACTCGCCCATGTCGATCTGGATGAGCGCATCGTCGTCGCCGAACAGGAAGTTGGCCAGCGCCTTGGACAGCTCGGTCTTACCGACACCGGACGGGCCGGCGAAGATGAACGAACCGGAGGGACGCTTCGGGTCCTTCAGGCCGGCGCGAGTGCGGCGGATCGCCTTGGAGACGGCCTTGACGGCGTCCTCCTGGCCGATGATCCGCTTGTGCAGCTCGTCCTCCATGCGCAGCAGGCGCGTGGTCTCGGCCTCGGTCAGCTTGAACACCGGGATGCCGGTCCAGTTGCCGAGCACCTCGGCGATCTGCTCGTCATCGACCTCGGCGACGACGTCGAGATCGCCTGAGCGCCACTGCTTCTCACGCTCACCACGCTGGGCGACAAGCTGCTTCTCCTTGTCGCGCAGGCTCGCGGCCTTCTCGAAGTCCTGCGCGTCGATCGCGGACTCCTTCTCCCGGCGCGCGTCGGCGATCTTCTCGTCGAACTCACGCAGGTCTGGCGGAGCGGTCATCCGGCGGATGCGCATCCGGGCGCCGGCCTCGTCGATCAGGTCGATCGCCTTGTCCGGCAGGAACCGGTCGTTGATGTAGCGGTCGGCCAGGGTGGCCGCGGCGACCAGCGCGCCATCGGTGATCGAGACGCGGTGGTGCGCCTCGTAGCGGTCACGCAGACCCTTGAGGATCTCGATGGTGTGCTCGACCGTCGGCTCGCCCACCTGGACCGGCTGGAACCGGCGCTCCAGGGCGGCGTCCTTCTCGATGTACTTGCGGTACTCGTCGAGGGTGGTGGCACCGATGGTCTGCAGCTCGCCGCGGGCCAGCTTCGGCTTCAGGATCGAAGCGGCGTCGATCGCGCCTTCGGCAGCTCCCGCTCCGACGAGGGTGTGCAGCTCGTCGATGAACAGGATGATGTCGCCGCGGGTGTTGATCTCCTTGAGCACCTTCTTCAGGCGTTCCTCGAAATCACCGCGGTAGCGGCTGCCCGCGACCAGCGAACCCAGGTCCAGGGTGTAGAGCTGCTTGTCCTTGAGCGTCTCGGGGACCTCGCCGTGCACGATGGCCTGCGCCAGGCCTTCGACGACGGCGGTCTTGCCGACGCCGGGCTCGCCGATCAGCACCGGGTTGTTCTTGGTGCGGCGGCTCAGCACCTGCATGACCCGCTCGATTTCCTTCTCACGGCCAATGACCGGATCGAGCTTGCCCTCCATCGCGGCGGCAGTCAGGTTGCGGCCGAACTGGTCGAGGACCAGCGAGGTGGACGGGTTGCCCGACTCGCCACCACGACCACCGGTACCGGCCTCGGCGGCCTCCTTGCCCTGGTAGCCGCTGAGCAGCTGGATGACCTGCTGGCGCACCCGGGTCAGCTCGGCGCCGAGCTTGACCAGCACCTGCGCGGCCACGCCCTCGCCCTCACGAATCAGGCCGAGCAGAATGTGCTCGGTGCCGATGTAGTTGTGGCCGAGCTGCAGCGCCTCACGCAGAGACAGCTCCAGCACCTTCTTGGCGCGCGGCGTGAAGGGGATGTGGCCGGACGGCGCCTGCTGGCCCTGGCCGATGATCTCCTCGACCTGGCTGCGCACGCCTTCCAGCGAGATGCCCAACGACTCCAGCGACTTGGCGGCTACGCCTTCGCCCTCGTGAATAAGACCCAACAGGATGTGCTCGGTCCCGATGTAGTTGTGGTTGAGCATCCGGGCTTCTTCTTGCGCCAGGACGACGACCCTGCGGGCACGGTCGGTGAATCTCTCAAACATCGGTGGTTACCTGCTCTCCATCGCTAGCGATACCCGCGTACGGCTGCGTTCTGTCGGTTTTCTCGTAGCCCGCACGTAGTACCTACCGTCCACTCTAATGGGCGGCCGTCCCGGGCGCGGAGGTTGGCGGTCCGTTCCGGCGGCGGCGCACCCAGTACGGGCTGTCCACATCTACTGCTGCAGATGAGCAACGCCGCCGGTCGGCGAATCGTTTCCGAAAAACGCGGCTTTCGGGTTCGCCACTAGCGAAAAACTCCGGACCGGGAATTCTCACCGGTCCGGAGCTGGCAACTGTCGGTTAAGTTGCGGTCGTTTTATGTTGCGGCGTGGAAAGCGTCGATGACGTCTGCGGGGATGCGGCCACGCGTCGACACGTTGTGCCCGTTGCGGCGGGCCCATTCGCGGATGGCGGCACTCTGCTCGCGATCGATGGCGCCGCGGCCACGTACCGGGCCTGCCGCCCGTCCACGCCGGCGGCCACCGACCCGGCGGCCTGCCTCCACCCACTGTTTCAGGTCGTTTCGGAGCTTGGTGGCATTCTTCGAGGAAAGGTCGATCTCATAGGTAACACCATCGAGGCCGAATTCGACCGTCTCATCGGCGGTGGCCTCACCGTCGAAATCGTCGACCAACGTGACGGTCACTTTTTTCGCCATTACCCCGCACCGAACCCTTCTGCATACGCATTGGTGACTACACCTGAGTATCCTGCACCTGCGCCCTAATGTGCCACAAGAACGCACACATTTCCAACGACGTGTCGAACAAGACGGATCGGTTGCGCCGGCTCAGTTACTGTGACGACGAACAATCGGGAACAAAACCGTCTCCCGAATAGACAACCCCGTCAGCGCCATCAACAAGCGATCGATACCCATTCCGGTGCCCGTGGTGGGCGGCATGGCGTACTCCAATGCGGCAAGGAAATCGTCGTCGAGAACCATTGCTTCGTCATCACCCGCGGCGGCCGCGCGGGCCTGGGCTTCGAATCGTTCCCGTTGGATCACCGGGTCGACCAGTTCCGAATAGCCCGTGGCGAGTTCGAAACGCCGTACGTAGAGGTCCCATTTCTCGGTCACCCCGGGAATGCTGCGGTGCGCCCGGGTCAGCGGCGAGGTCTCGACCGGGAAGTCGCGGACGAACGTCGGGGCCCACAACTTCTCGCCCACGGTGTGTTCCCAGAGTTCCTCGACCAATTTTCCGTGCCCGTAGCCACGGCCACGGGGAATCTCGAGCTCGAGCCCGTCGGCAATACGCCACAAGTACTCAACTGAAGTGTCGGGCGTGATCTGCTCACCGAGCGCCTCGGACAACGAAGGATACATTTCCAATGTGTCCCATTGCCCGTCGAGATCGTAGATAGTGCCATCAGGCAATGGCACCTGACGGGTACCGATCGCCTCGTCGGCGACTTCTTGAATAAGTTCACGGGTAACTACCGCAGAATCGTTGTAGTCGCCGTATGCCTGATATGTCTCCAGCATCGAGAATTCCGGCGAGTGCGTGGAATCGACACCTTCGTTTCGAAAGTTCCGATTCAACTCGAAAACCCGGTCAAAACCGCCGACGATGCAGCGCTTGAGGAACAGTTCCGGTGCAATCCTCAGGTACAGGTCGACATCGAGCGCATTGGAGTGGGTGATGAACGGCCGCGCCGCCGCCCCGCCTGCCAGCGTCTGCAGCATCGGTGTCTCGACTTCGAGGAAGCCGCGCCGTTCCAGCGCCGCGCGCACCGCCCGCACCACCGCGACCCGCTGCCGGGCGATGCTGCGCGCCTCCGGCCGCACGATCAGATCGACATAGCGCTGACGCACCCTTGTCTCTTCGCTCATTTCCTTGTGAGCAACGGGTAGCGGCCGCAGGGCCTTGGCCGCCATCTGCCACGAGTCGGCCAGCACCGACAGCTCACCGCGCTTGGAGCTGATCACCTCGCCGTGGACGAAGACGATGTCGCCGAGGTCGACGTCGGCCTTCCACGCATCGAGCGACTCTTGACCCACCTGGGCCAGGCTGATCATCGCCTGCAGCTGGGTACCGTCGCCCTCCTGCAGCGTCGCGAAGCACAACTTGCCCGAATTCCGGGCGAACACCACCCGGCCCGAGACACCGACGATCTCACCGGTCTGGGTGTCGGCGGGCAGCTCCGGGTAGGTGCTGCGCAGTTCGGCCAGCGAATGCGTGCGCGGAACGGTCACCGGATAGGGTTCGCGGCCCTCTGCCAGCAGCCGCTCCCGCTTGGCCTGACGAATCCGGAACTGCTCGGGTAGGTCGGCCTGGGACTGGGACGCGTCGTCGCGATCGGCTGGGCTCACAAAATGCCAGCTTAAATGAACGCGCGGGCGGGCAATTGCACGCCGACAAGCCGGTGGCATCCGGCGGCCGGCCAATGGACCGGCGGTTCAACGACATACCCGCGTCCCGGCCGGGTCGGACCGCGGCCCGGGTGTGCACAACCTCACACCGGTCACCTGGCCGGTTTGAGCCGCCCACGCTGGCTGTCACGGTTGCGTTCGAACACCAGGCGCAGGCCCTCGAGGGTGAGGTGGCGGTCATAGTGTTCGACGGTGCGCAGGTCCGGCAGCACCAGCGGTGCGGTGTATCCGGTCGCCACCACCGAGACGTCGCTTCCGGAGAATCCGTCGACGTCCTCGCGGATCCGGCTCACCAATCCGTCGACCAGTCCGGCGAACCCGAATACCGCACCAGCCTGCATGCATTCCACGGTGTTCTTTCCGATCACCGAACGCGGACGGGTCAACTCGACCCGGCGCAGCGCGGCCGAGCGGGCGGCCGCGGCGTCGGAGGACACCTGCACACCGGGTGCGATCGCCCCGCCCAGGAACTCCCCCTTTGCCGACACCACGTCGACACAGATCGACGAGCCGAAATCGACGATGATCGCCGCGGTGCCGTACTTGTGATAGGCGGCGAGGCAGTTCACGATCCGGTCGGCGCCCACTTCCTTGGGGTTGTCGACCAGCAGCGGGATGCCGGTGCGCACGCCCGGCTCGATCAGCACATGCGGCACCGCCGGCCAGTACTGCTCGAGCATCAGACGCACCTCATGCAGCACCGAGGGCACGGTGGAGAGGGCAGTCGCACCTGTCAGTTCGTCAGTGGCATCACCGATCAGGCCGTCGATGGTGAGCGCCAGCTCATCGGCGGTCACTTCGGACTCGGTCCGGATCCGCCACTGCTGCACCACTTTCGCGTGATCACCTGAACCGGAGATCAGCCCGACGATGGTGTGGGTGTTGCGGACGTCGATGGCGAGCAGCATCAGCGCGGCGACATCAGCTCGGATGCGTCCTCGGGGACGTACGCGGGATCGTGGCCGTGCACACCGAGGTCGATCTGCTTGTTGTCCGCGTCCACGAACACGATCCGGGGCCGGTAGGCCCGTGCCTCGGCATCCTCCATCACCCCGTAGGCGATCAGGATGACCAGATCGCCCGGGTGGATGAGATGCGCTGCGGCGCCATTGATCCCGATCACCCCGGTGCCGCGTTCGCCGGTGATGGCGTAGGTCACCAGCCGGGCACCGTTGTCGATGTCGACGATCGTCACCTGCTCGCCCTCGAGCAGGTCGGCCGCCTCCATCAGATCGGCGTCGATGGTCACCGAGCCCACGTAGTGCAGGTCGGCCTGCGTCACCGTGGCGCGGTGAATCTTGGATTTCAGCATGGTGCGCTGCATCAGTTCCTCCAGGGCAGCTCGTGATTGTCGCCGTCGCCGACGCGGGGGTGTCCGTCGATTCCGGCGGATGCTCCGATATCCACAGAGATGTTGTCCAACAGCCGAGTTCGGCCCAAACGGGCCGCGACCAGCAGCCGGGCCTGACCTTCGCCCGGGGCGGGACCCAGCATCGGGTCGCGCACTTCCAGGTAGTCGACGTCGATGGCGGGCACCTCGTCGAGCACGGCCCGGGCCGCATCGATGGCGGCCGGCGCCCCGCCGGCCGCTGCGTACTTGCCTGCCAGCAGGGCCGCCGACAGCGCGCCGGCCTGCTCGCGCTCGTCGGCATCCAGGTATCGGTTGCGCGACGACATCGCCAGGCCGTCGGATTCCCGAACGATGGGAACCCCGACGATCTGCACGTCGACGTTGAGATCGGTGACCATCTGCCGGATCAATGCCAGTTGCTGATAGTCCTTTTCGCCGAAGAAGGCCCGGTCGGGCCGGACGATCTGGAGCAGCTTGAGCACTACGGTCAACACACCCGCGAAATGGCCGGGGCGCGAGGCGCCTTCCAGTTCCCCGCCGGCAGGCCCGGGCTGCACGCTGGTCCGTGGGCCGTCCGGGTACATCCCTGAACCGGTTGGGGTGAAAGCGATCTCGACCCCTTCGGCGCGCAGCGCGGCGAGGTCCTCCTCGATCGTGCGCGGGTAGGCGTCGAGGTCCTCGCCTGCCCCGAACTGCAACGGGTTGACGAAGATCGACACCGCCACGACGGCGCCAGGAACGCGCTTGGCCGCACGGATCAGCGTCAGGTGGCCCTCGTGCAGCGCACCCATGGTGGGCACGAGGGTGACCCGGCGTCCGCTGGTGCGCAGGGCCCGGCTGACCGCTGCGACATCGGCCGGTGTCGAGTAGACGTTGAGTTCGCCTGCGACGAACTTGGGAGGGTTGCTCTGGGTCATCCTTGACTCGTTTCAGGGCTGGGTTCGGGGCCTGTGTCTGAGAGCACCGCGAAGACGTCCACTGGCGCATGGGCACGCTGGGCGGTACGCAGTGAATCGGCCCGATATGCCTGGGCCAGTTGAGGATCCAATGCCCGCAGGGCATCCAGATGCGCGCCGACCGCGGCCGCGTCGCCGCGCGCTACGGGCCCGGTCAGCGCGGCCTGACCGCGTTGCAGCGCATTCTCCAGCGCGGCCCGGGCCAGCGGACCCACCACCCGTTCGGGCAGCCCGCCGGGTGCGTCGCCGACGAGTTCCTGACCGAGCAGTTCCGCGCCGCGCAGCGAAACCCGCAGCGTGTCCACGGCGTCGAGCACCAAGGTGACCAGGTGGTTGCTGGCATGGGCCAGCGCCGCGTGATACTGCGTCCGCGCGTTCTCGGGTACCCGGAACGGCTCGCCACCGATCTCCAGCACCAGCGACTGGCCGATCGCGTAGCCCACTTCGTCGGCCGCGGTGATTCCGAAACACGTATCGGGCAACCGCGCGAGGTCCTCGTCGGAGCCGGTGAACGTCATCGCCGGGTGGATGGCCAGTGGAATGCACCCCTGCTCGGTCAGCGGGGCGAGCACGGCGACCCCGTTGGCGCCGGAGGTGTGCGCCACGATCGTGCCGGGCCGCACCGCACCGGTGGCGGCCAGCCCGGACACCAGCGATGCCAGCTCGGAGTCGGGAACGGTCAGCAGCAACAGTTCGGCCCGCTGTGCCACGTCGGGGACGGGCAGGATCGAGGTGTCGGGCAGCCGGCGCTGCGCCCGCAGGCGCGAGGCCTCGGAGATCGCGCTGCACGCGACCACCACGTGCTCGACCCGTTCCAGGGCATAGCCGAGCGCCGTGCCCACCCGGCCCGCCGAGATGATGCCGACGCTGAGCCTGGCAGGACGTAATCCCTCAGGAGGGGACCACCCGTTTGCAGGGGGCTGCTCCATCGCAGACGACCTCACAGGATGAATAGGTTTCAGTCGTTCCAGTCCCGCGTTGCGGGTACCGGACGGTCGTCACGAGACTAGCTCACTCCTCGCGACGCCTGCGACGCCCGCCTTCGGCAGGGGCGGACTGGAACCGTGCCAACAGGTCGTTTACCGACTGCCCGTCGGCATGGTGGCCGTTCGCCGGCTCGGGTTCGGCTTCGCTGCGGTGCCGTGACGCCCGCCGGGGCGGCTCGGGCGGTTGCGACGACTCGGTGGCCAAGGCCGGGGACGGCTGGGCGGGCGCGGGCCGGCCGGGATCAGCGGTTTCAGCTGCGGCGGAGTGCCTGCCTCGGGGCGGCGGCTCGGGAGCCTGCCCCGCCGACATCGCGGGTGCCGGTGACGAGGCCGGTTCCGGGGTTGGTTCCGGGGCCGGGGGCGGTGTCGGTTCGGCGGCGGGCGCCGGGGTTGCCGTGGGCGCCGAATCGGGGGCACGACGCCTGCCGACGTACTCGGTCGAGGAGCCGTTCTGCACCACCGGCGCAGACCAGTTGCTGCAGGGTGCACCCGCGGGAATCCACTGGCCCTCGGCAGGGGCCGGTTCCCAACCCGTGGCCGCGGGCTCGGCGGCAGGCTCAGGTTCGGGTTCGGGGGCATTGATCGTGGGTGACGGCTGCATCGGCGGCATGGCCGGCGGCGGAGGTGGCGGCGCCCAGGTCGACGGCGGCTCAGCCTGCCTGCGTGCGGCCGGTTGCGGCTCCGGCCGCGGTTCCGGTCGCGGCTCGGGCCGGGGCGCAGGTTGTGGCTCCGGCCGCGCCTGAGGCTGGGGTTGTGGCTGCGGTTCCGGTCGCGGCTCGGGCCGCGGGGCAGGCTGCGGCTCGGGCCGTGGCTGAGGCTGTGGCTCCTGCTGGCGTGGGGGCTCCTGCTGGCGTGGCGGTTCCTGCTGGCGTGCGGCGTCCGGCTGACGCCGACGGCGACGGGGCTGTTCCCCGGCAGGCATCGGTCGCGACGGCAGGCGATGTGCTCCACCAGAGGTCGCCCAGTCGTTCTCCGGCGGATGCGGTTCGGCCGGAACGTCGATGATCGGGCTTTCCTCGGTGCGCGACGTCCGGATGTCGGTGACCTCGACCGGCGGCACGTCCAGGCGGCTGGCCGTCACCCGGCCCGCGGTGCGCACCGCGCTCTTGTCGGTCTCGATGGCCGGGCGGTGCACCAGGTCCGTGTCGAACAGGATCTCGAGGTTCGCCCGCAGCGCGGCCAGCTCGGAACGCAGCGCGGCGACCTCGTCGGCGGCCTGCGCACGCAGCTCGGAGGCCAGCTCCCGGCGCAGCTGGGTCTCGACGGTCAGCTCGTACTCGCGCCGCGCCGAGATCTCCCGATCCAGCTGCAGGTCGTAGACGAACTTGAGGTCGCGAGCCTTGGCCTGGTCCAGGTCGCTCTGACGCCGGTAGATGACGGAGACGAAGGCTGCCACCACGGCAGCCCACAGGGCCAGGATGACGGCGAGCTTCAGCAACTCGACACGATCGG
Source organism: Mycobacterium sp. 48b (assembly GCF_048282725.1). NCBI lineage: Bacteria > Bacillati > Actinomycetota > Actinomycetes > Mycobacteriales > Mycobacteriaceae > Mycobacterium > Mycobacterium sp. 48b. The sequence continues at coordinate 1,175,556 of NZ_JBLVUL010000001.1, read as the reverse complement.
TGAACACCAATGCGGAACTGGCCAGAATGGCGAGTACCAGCAATACCGTTAAGAGCAGCCAGCCTGGCCTTCGGCCGCCGCGCCGTGGCCGACCACCGCGGGGCAGAACGGTCATGCGCCGACTGTACCCGTCAGCGGTCATCTAGCCTGGCGACCACCGCGGCGATTCGGCCAACTACCTCACACAATCCGTCACTCAGGCGCAGCGTCCCCGTTGTCCGGCGGTTCCTCCGGGGACTTGCAGCAGTGCTGCAGCCACACCGCTGCGACGGCCAGCGCCAGGGCACTGACCGCGGCCACCGCGGCGCCGGGGGTGTCCTCGCCCGCCACCCGCAATTCGCCGCGCCGCGGCAGCAGGTACACCAGCACACCGATCCACCAGCCCGCGACGATGGCGCCCACCCAGGCCGAGGCCTTGGCGATCACGACCGACCGGGCCACCGTGAGCGGGTGCAACCGACCTGCGCCGACCCCGATCTGCCCGTCGTTGATCTTCGCGCGCACGAAAAAGGCCCAGCCTGCCTCGGCGAGGGCGACCGCCAGCAGCGAAAGCCCGGTCCACACGGTCAACGGCGGGAACCACCGGTAGAGCACGCCGATCAGTACGTAGCCGACGAGGGCGACGACGACGACCGCGCCGGCCAGATCGCGCTTGCGGGTCGGTCCCATCAGTCCGCCACGGGTTCCGCGCCGAATTCCAGCGCCAGATCGGTGCGCCTGACCCCGATCCGTTCGGCCGGGTCGATCTCCTCCAGCAGGTGCGCCACCCGCCGGGACCGGCCGACGACGGTCAACGTGGCATCCGGATCCACGGCCAACCACGGGATCAGGACGAAGGCGCGCAGGTGCGCCAGCGGATGCGGCAGGGTCAGGTCCTCGTCGCGGGACAGCACCTCGGCGTCACCGTCATGGCAGGTGACCAGGTCGACGTCGAGGGTGCGCGGGCCCCACTTCTGCTCCCGCACCCGGTCGGCCTCCTGCTCGAGCTGCTGGCCGCGCCGCAGCCAGTCGTGGCAGTCGAGGCCCGGATCATCGGCGAGCAGCACCGCATTCAGGAACGGACTCTGTTCGACTCCGCCCCAGGCGTCGGTCTCGAACACCGGCGACACCGCGCGAACCACGCTCCCGAGGCCGCCGACCACCGACTGCAACCGGGCCAGCCGGTCGCCGATGTTCGACCCGATCGAAAGGACTACCGAAGTCATCTGGTGCTCCTCGCGTGCGCGGAAGTCACTGACTGTTCCCTCGTCTCGAACGGCGGGCCACCACCGCGACATCGTCGAACGTCAGAGGAATCGGGGCGCTGGGCTTGTGCACCACGACCTCGACCGCGTGCAGACGCTCGTCGGTCATGATGGCGTCGGCGATCTCGGCGGAAACCGTCTCGATCAAATTGCGTGGCGGCCCCGCGACGATGTCCGCCGCGCGCTGGGCCAGCGCGCCGTAATCCAGGGTGTCCGCCAGATCGTCGGTGGCCGCAGCCCGGCGCAGGTCCACCCACGCCGTGATGTCGACGACGAACTCCTGGCCGTCGCGGCGCTCATGGTCGAAGACACCGTGATTGCCACGAACCCGCAAGCCGCGCAACTCGATTCGATCAGCCAACCCGACCTCCAGATTCCCAGGCTTCCAGCACCGCGAGTGCGTCGACGGAGGCCACCACATCGTGCACCCGAACACCCCAGGCCCCGTGCTGGGCGGCCAGCATCGAGATCGCGGCCGTGGCCGTCTCCCGGCCGTCCGGCGGCCGCGGTGTCCCGTCCGCGCCGGCCAGCAAGGAACCCAGAAAGCGCTTGCGTGACGCACCCACCAACACCGGGATCCCGGTGGCGATGAATTCGGGCAGCGCGTGCAGCAGGGCCCAATTGTCTTGGGCGGTCTTGGCGAATCCCAGACCCGGGTCGATGATGAGCCGCTGCGGCTCGACACCGGCGGTGACCGCCGCGTCGACCGCGCCGAGCAGTTCGGCCCGGACCTCGGCCACCACGTCGCCGTAACCCGGAGCGTGATGAGGCTGCTCGGCTCGGACCGAGCGCCAGTGCATCAGGATCCACGGGGCCTTCGCCTCGGCGAGCAGGGGCGCCATGTTCGGATCGGCCAGGCCGCCGGACACATCGTTGACGATCTGGGCGCCGCTTTCCAGCGCCACCTTCGCCACGTCGGCGTGCATGGTGTCGATGCTGACGGTGATCCCCTGGGAGGCAAGCGCTTCGATCACCGGAGCGACGCGGGCCGCTTCCACCGCGGGGTCGACCCGCACCGCACCGGGGCGGGTCGATTCGCCACCCACGTCGATGATCGCGGCTCCCGCTGCGGCGAGCGCCAGCCCGTGTTCCACGGCACGGTCTCGGTCGATGAACTTGCCACCGTCGGAGAACGAATCGTCGGTCACGTTCACCACGCCCATGACCTGCAAACGCGCTCCGTGAGGGACAATCGGGCCGGGTGGGTTCACTTCCGCAGGATAAGTTCCAGCGCCTCGGCCCGGGATGCCTTGTCGGTCTTGAACTGTCCGCGCACCGCGGAGGTGGTGGTGACCGCGCCCGGTTTGCGCACCCCGCGCATGGCCATGCACAGGTGCTCGGCCTCGATCACCACGATGGCCCCGCGCGGATCGAGCTTGCGCATGAGCGCATCGGCGATCTGCGCGGTCAGGCGTTCCTGCACCTGCGGGCGCTTCGAGTACAGGTCGACCAGCCGGGCGATCTTCGACAAACCGGTCACCCGGCCGTCGACGCCGGGGATGTACCCGACGTGCGCCACCCCGTGGAACGACACCAGGTGGTGTTCACAGGTGGAGTACAGCGGGATCTGCTTGACCAGCACGAGTTCGTCGTGCTCCTCGTCGAAGGTGGTGTTGAGCACCGCGTCCGGGTCCGTGTACAGACCAGCCATCAGCTCCTTGTATGCACGCGCCACGCGGGCAGGGGTGTCCAGCAGACCCTGACGATCGGGGTCTTCACCGATGGCGATCAGCAACTCACGAACGGCCGCCTCGGCCCGCGGTTGGTCGAACACCCGCGTGGCGGTATCGGTGTTGTTGTGATGCTCGCGCAGCGACTGCGACATCGAAGCCTCCGTTCTCGGATCAGCCGTGTGCCGGCGGGTTGGGCCGGTCGGCCCGCTCGGAACCACCGTCCTGGCCCGCCTCCTCATTCGGATTCGGCTGACCGGGATGAGGATAAGGCTGATACGGGTACGGCTGGGGCTGTTGCCACCCCGACGGATGCGGCGGCGGGTACCAGTAACCCTGCTGTTGCTGCGGCGGCTGGTATCCGGGCTGCGACGGCGGGGGCGGCCAGCCCGGGGCGTGCCAGCCTGCCGGGGCACCGTAATCGGGCTGGGTCGAGCCGTTCTGGTTCGAGCCGTTCGGCGGCGCACCGTTGGTCCCGGCGCCGTTGGTCTCGTTCGCCCGCTCGGCCTCGCGGCTGGCGGCGGCGATGGCGGCCTTGAACGCCGGTTCGGGAACCGGTGGCGGCCACGGCTCACCGCGCTCGATGGCGATCTCGCCCGGGGTCTTGATCGGCGGCTTGTCCGACGGCACCCGGCCACCGAAGTCGTCGAACATGGTCAGCCGGGGACGCTTCTTCACGTCACCGAAGATGGCCTCCAGCTCGGCGCGGTGCAGCGTCTCCTTCTCCAGGAGCTCACCGGCCAGGGTGTCGAGCACGTCGCGGTACTCGGTCAGGATCTCCCACGCCTCGGTGTGCGCGGCCTCGATGAGCTTGCGCACCTCGTCGTCGATGTCGCGGGCGACCTCGTGACCGAAGTCGGCCTGGGTTCCCATGGTGCGGCCCAGGAACGGATCGCCGTGCTCGGTGCCGTAGCGCACGGCGCCCAGCTTGGAGCTCATGCCGTACTCGGTGACCATCGCTCGGGCGATCTTGGTGGCCTGCTCGATGTCGGACACCGCACCCGTGGTGGGCTCGCGGAAGACCAGCTCCTCGGCGGCGCGGCCACCCATGGCGAACACCAGCCGGGCGATCATCTCCGAGCGGGTCATCAGACCCTTGTCGTCCTCGGGTACCGCGACGGCGTGACCGCCGGTACGGCCGCGGGCCAGGATCGTCACCTTGTAGATCGGCTCGATGTCGGGCATGGCCCACGCGGCCAGGGTGTGTCCGCCCTCGTGGTAGGCGGTGATCTTCTTTTCCTGCTCGCTGATGATGCGGCTCTTGCGGCGCGGGCCACCCACCACGCGGTCGACGGCCTCTTCCAGCGCCGCACCGGTGATGACGGTGCCGTTCTCGCGGGCGGTCAGCAGCGCGGCCTCGTTGATGACGTTGGCGAGGTCGGCACCGGACATGCCGACGGTGCGCTTGGCCAGCCCGTCCAGGTCGGCGTCGGGCGCGATCGGCTTGCCTGCCGAGTGCACCTTGAGCACCGCGCGACGGCCTGCCAGGTCGGGGTTGGACACCGGGATCTGACGGTCGAAGCGGCCGGGCCGCAGCAAGGCCGGATCCAGGATGTCGGGCCGGTTGGTGGCGGCGATCAGGATGACGCCCTGGCGGTCGCCGAAGCCGTCCATCTCGACCAGCAACTGGTTCAGCGTCTGCTCACGTTCGTCGTGACCGCCGCCCATGCCTGCACCGCGCTGACGGCCGACGGCGTCGATCTCGTCGACGAAGATGATGCACGGGCTGTTGGCCTTGGCCTGTTCGAACATGTCGCGCACGCGGGAGGCGCCGACGCCGACGAACATCTCGACGAAGTCCGAGCCGGAGATGGTGAAGAACGGAACCCCGGCCTCACCCGCGACCGCGCGGGCCAGCAGGGTTTTACCGGTTCCGGGCGGGCCGTAGAGCAGCACGCCCTTGGGGATCTTGGCGCCCAGAGCCTGATAGCGGCTGGGGTTCTGCAGGAAATCCTTGATCTCGTAGAGCTCTTCGACCGCCTCGTCGACACCGGCGACATCGGCGAACGTGGTCTTGGGCATGTCCTTGCCGAGTTGCTTGGCCTTGGACTTGCCGAAGCCGAAGCCCATCCGGCCGCCGCCCTGCATCCGGGAGAACATCACGAACAGGCCGACCAGCAGCAGCAGCGGCAGCATGTAGATCAGCATCGAGCCGAGGAAGCTGCCCTGGTTGACGGTGGTGCCGAACTTGACGTTCTTGGCGTCGAGTTGGTCGACGAGCTTGACCGCATAACCCGTGGGGTACTTGGTGATGACCTTGTCGGAGTTCTCGGTCTCTTCCTTGCCGCTCTTCAAGTCGAGCCGCAGCTGCTGTTCGCGGTCGTCGATCTGGGCGCTGTTGACGTTGTCAGCGCTGATCTGGGCCACCGCCACCGAGGTGTCGACGGGTTTGTAGCCGCGGGTGTCGTCACTGAAATAGAAGAACGACCAGCCCAGCAACAGCACGACCGCGATCACGGTCAGCGTACGGATCACATTTTTGCGGTTCATCGATCACTCGGCCGAGTTCGGCCCGGTCCTTCCAACGTGCGCAGTTGAGACATTCAAGGCTACCGCTAGACCAACGTCCGGCAGTTCCCGGCGGTATCTAGCCGACGGCGGACCGCTGTGCTTGGGTGAGATCGTGCTCACACCAACCGAACGGTTAGTCGATACAAATGGCGTGACATTGAAGGTGACCGAGGCGGGTGAACGCGGAAATCCGGTCATCGTGCTCGCCCACGGCTTCCCCGAACTCGCGTACTCGTGGCGGCACCAGATCCCGGTGCTCGCGGCCGCCGGCTACCACGTTCTGGCTCCTGACCAGCGCGGCTACGGCGGATCATCACGACCCGAAGGCATCGACGCCTACAACATCGTCGAACTGACCGCCGACATCGCCGGATTGCTCGATGACGTCGGCGCCGACGAGGCCGTCCTCATCGGGCACGATTGGGGCTCGCCCGTCGCGACGAACTTCCCGTTGTTCTACCCGGACCGGGTTCGTGCCGTCGTGGCCATGAGCGTGCCGCCGGTACCGCGAGCACCCGCGCCCCCGACGCAGATCTGGCGCAAGATCGTCGGGGACAACTTCTTCTACATCCTGTACTTCCAGGAACCCGGTGTCGCCGACGTCGCGTTGGGTGACGACCCACGGCAGTCACTGCGCCGATCCCTGGCGATGGAGGGGCTCGCCGAGCCGCCCGAGAACCTGACCGACCGGCCACTGCCGCCGCTGCCGGACTGGACCAGCCCCGAGGAGTTCGAGCACTACGTGCGGGCCTACACCGAGACCGGCTTCACCGGGCCGCTGAACTGGTACCGCAACTTCGACCGGAACTGGGAGCTCACGGACCCGGATTCGGGAGTCACCGCACGCCAGACCATCTCGGTGCCCACCCTGTTCCTGGCCGGCACCGCCGACCCGGTGCTGAGCTTCACCCCACGCGACCGCGTGCGTGAGGTGGTCACCGGCGACTACCGCGAGGTGCTGATCGACGGTGCCGGGCACTGGTTGCAGCAGGAACGGCCCGGGGAGGTCAACGAAGTGCTGCTCGAGTTCCTGGGAGCGCTGCGATGAGCGCTCGCGCGAAGAGCCAACAAGGTGCGGTGAGCCCGCTGAACTTCGGTGTGTTCATCACGCCCTTCCACCCGGTCGGTCAATCCCCCACCACCGCACTGCAATACGACATGGACCGGGTCGAGGCGCTGGACCGGCTCGGCTACGACGAGGCCTGGTTCGGCGAACACCGTTCCGGCGGTTACGAACTCATCGCCTGTCCCGAGGTGTTCATCGCCGCAGCGGCCGAACGGACCAGGCACATCCGGCTGGGCACCGGTGTGGTGTCGCTGCCGTACCACCATCCGCTCATGGTCGCCGACCGCTGGGTGCTGCTCGACCATCTCACCCGCGGCCGGGTGATGTTCGGAACCGGTCCGGGCGCGCTGCCGTCCGATGCCTACATGATGGGCATCGACCCGGTGGACCAGCGGCCGATGATGCAGGAGTCCCTTGAGGCGATCCTGGCGCTGTTCCGCGCGGCGCCCGATGAGCGGATCGACCGCAAGACCGACTGGTTCACCTTGCGCGACGCCGCTCTGCACATCCGCCCCTACACCTGGCCCTATCCCGAGATTTCCACCGCGGCAATGGTTTCCCCATCCGGTCCCCGACTGGCCGGCGCACTGGGCACATCCCTGCTCTCCCTGTCGATGTCGGTACCCGGTGGCTACGCCGCCATCGAGACCACCTGGGACACGGTGTGCGACCAGGCCGCCAAGTCCGACCGGCCCGAACCGGACCGGAAGAACTGGCGGGTGCTGGGCATCATCCACCTCGCCGACACCCGCGAGCAGGCCATCGAGGACTGCACGTACGGCCTGCAGGACTTCGCCAACTACTTCGGCGCCGCCGGCCTCGTTCCGCTGTCCGAGAAGACCGAGGCTGCCGGTTCCGCGCGTGAGTTCGTGGAAAACTATGCGGCAGGCGGCAATTGCTGCATCGGCACCACCGACGACGCCATCGCCTACATCCAGGACCTGCTGGACCGCTCAGGAGGATTCGGCACCTTCCTGCTCCTCGGCCACGACTGGGCGCCGCCTGCCGCCACCTTCCATTCCTACGAGCTGTTCGCGCGTGAGGTGATCCCGCATTTCAAGGGCCAGCTCACCGCCGCCCGGGCATCCCACGACTGGGCCAAGGGGATGCGGGATCAGCTGCTGGGCCGCGCCGGACAGGCCATCGTCAACGCGATCACCGAAGCCGCCACCGAGGACAACACCGGGGAGAAGAGTTGATGCGCGCCGCGGTCCTCCGGGACGGACAGATGGTCGTCCGCGACGACGTGCCCGAACCGGCACCTGGCCCGGGGCAGGTGCTGGTCGAGGTGAAAGCCTGTGGGATCTGCGGCTCCGACCTGCATTTCGCCACCCACGGTGCGGACATGCTGACCGCGAGCGCCGACCTGGAGGGCGTGCCCGACCTGGACATCGACCTGGCCTGCGACGTCTTCATGGGCCACGAGTTCAGTGCGGAGATCCTCGACGCGGGCCCGGGAACCGAGGCGCCCGCGGCAGGCACCCTCGTGACGTCCGTACCGGTGCTGATCACTCCTGCCGGCGTCGCGCCGATCGTGTACAGCAACACGACCGTGGGCGGATACGCCGAGAAGATGCTGCTCTCGGCACCGCTGCTGCTGCCGGTACCCAACGGTCTGAGCGCCGAGCACGCCGCGCTCACCGAACCGATGGCCGTCGGCCTGCATGCGGTCAACGCGTCGCACATCGAACCCGGCGAGTCGGCACTCGTCGTGGGGTGCGGCCCGGTCGGCATCGCCATCATCGCCGCACTGAAACTCCGGGGCGTGGAAACCATTGCGGCGTCCGACTTCTCCCCCGCCCGACGGGAACTCGCCGCCACGATGGGCGCGCACGTCACGTTGGATCCGGCCGTGGATTCGCCGTTCCATCAGTGCAAGCCCGCGGTCGTGTTCGAGGCCGTCGGCGCCCCCGGGATCATCGACGACGTGCTGCGCCGCGCACCCGCGGGCATCCGCCTGGTGGTGGCCGGAGTCTGCATGCAGCCCGACACCGTGCACCCGTTCTACGCGATCACCAAGCAGATCAGCATCCAGTTCGTGTTCGGCTACGACCCTGCCGAGTTCGCGAACTCACTGCGGGCCATTGCCGAGGGCGACATCGACGTCGCACCGATGATCACCGGAACCGTGGGTCTCGACGGCGTGGGCACCGCGTTCGGTCAACTCGCCTCCCCCGACCGGCACTGCAAAGTCCTGGTGAGGCCGTGACGTCCCGGTAGGGTTTTGGTCATGCCGATCGCCGGAAATGCGAAATTGCGGGTCCTCGGCGTTGCCACGGCGGGATTGATCGCCGTCAGCGCAAGCGCGTGCGATACGACCTCAGGCCCCGCCGGTGGCGCACCGGACGGCGCCAGGCAGGTGACCGTCGTCGGATCCGGTCAGGTGCAGGGCGTTCCGGACACCCTGACCGCCGACGTGGCGATGGAGTTCACCGCGCCGGACGTGTCGGGCGCGCTCAACCAGTCCAGCCAGCGCCAGCAGGCCGTGATCGATGCGCTGGTCGGATCGGGCATCGAACGCAAGGACATCAGCACCACTCAGGTCAGCGTGCAGCCGCAGTTCACCGACAGCAAGATCTCGGGTTACCAGGCCAGCAATGCGATCAAGGTCAAGATCCGCGACACCGCCAAGGCCTCGCAGACCCTGGCACTGATCGCGAGCACCGGAGGCGACGCCACCCGCATCAACTCGGTCGACTACTCGATCGAGGACGACTCGGACCTGGTGCGCGACGCCCGCGCCCGGGCATTCGACGACGCCAAGAACCGCGCCGACCAGTACGCCGGGTTGTCGGGACTGCACCTGGGCAAGGTGATCTCGATATCCGAGCAGCCCGGCGGCTCCACCCCGCCCACGCCCACCCCGATGCCGCGCGCGGCCATGGAGGCCGTCCCGCTCGAACCCGGTCAGCAGACGGTGAACTTCTCGGTGACGGTGATCTGGGAGCTGACCTAGCCGCTCACCCCGCCGGCGCGATGTCCACGGGGATGCCGTTGAGCACCGCGGTGCCCGACAACGGGTCCAGATGAGTTCCGTCGTTGAGCTGGTTGACGTTCGCCCCGGGCCGGCTGGCCGCGAGTTGCTGACCGGTGCCGCCGCGATCATGTCCCCAGCCGTGCGGCAGCGAGACCACGCCGCGCCGCATCCCGTCGTTCACCTCGATGGGCGCGAGCAGTTCACCGCCCGGCCCCTTGATGACGGCGACGTCGGTGATTCCCAGATCCGCCGCATCGTCGGGATGGATCTGCAGGGTGCACCGGTTGGAGCCGCCGGTCAGCGCCGGGAGGTTGTGCATCCAGCTGTTGTTGGACCGCAGATGACGCCGTCCGATCAGCAGGAACCCGCCCGCCGTTCGACCGAGTGCGTCGCGCAGCCGCTCCACGTCTTCGACGATCGGCTCCGGCGCCAGTTCGATCCGCCCGCTCGGGGTTCGCAGGATCTCGGGGATCCGCGGCCGCAGCGGCCCCAGGTCGATGCCGTGCGGGTTGTCCTTGAGCCTCGCCATGGTGAGCCCGTCGGGCTTGGTACCGAACGCATCTCCGTAGGGCCCGAGACGCAGCATCATGTCCAGGCGCCGTTCGTAGCCGGGGCCGTCGTACAGCATCGAGGTGAGCTCCTCGACGTTGCGGCCCGCCACCGGTGAGTCAGGACCGGCGACCTCTTTCGCCAACGTCGTCGCGATCACCTGCGCGTCGACGAGCGTGGGGTCCCCGTCTGCACCGATGCCGTAGAGGATCAGGGCGAGCCGGGACAGGATCTCGGGCTCGTCGGGCCGTCCGTCCAAGGGCAGAGCGGGCGAGGAGTACCGCACGTTGTTGCGTACCGCGAGGTTGTTCAGCGCGACGTCGAAGTGCGCGCTGCGGGCCGGCGGGGGTGGCGGCAGGATCACGTCGGCGTGGCGGGTGGTCTCGTTGAGGTACGGGTCGATCGAGAGCATGAAGTCGACCTGGTCCAGCGCCCGGTCGAGCCGGTCGCCGTCCGGCGCGGACAGCACGGGGTTTCCGGCGATGGTGATCATCGCCTTGATCTGGCCGTCGCCGGCAGTGTCGATCTCCTCTGCGAGCGCTGCGGCCGGGAGTTCGGAAAGCACCTCGGGGTAGCCCGAGACCCGGCTCGCCCACCGCCCGGTCTTGAAGCCGCGACCACGTTTCGGTGGGCGCGGGGCGGGGGCGGCGGCTCCTAGCGCGAACATCGCCCCGCCGGGGCGGTCGAGATTGCCGGTGAGGACGTTGATCACGTCGACGAGCCAGCTGCCGATGGTGCCGAACTCGACGGTGGACGTACCCATCCGGCCGTAGACAGCCGCCGTCGGGGCCGCGGCGAGTTCGCGTGCCAGTTCCCTGATCTCCTCGGCGCTCACTCCGCACGCCGGGGCGACGGCCTCAGGAGAGAACTCGTCGGCCATGGTGCGGACCTGCTCGACACCGGTGACGTGCTCGGCGAGCCCGCCGAGTTCGACCAGGTCCTCCTCGAACAGCACGTGCACGATCGCGAACAGCAGCGCCGCATCGGTGCCGGGCCGTGGGGCGAGGTGCCGGTCGGCGAGTTTGGCCGTCTGGGTGCGGGCCGGGTCGATGACGACGAGCCTGCCGCCGCGCTTGCGCAACGCCCGGAGCTTGCCGGGAAAGTCGGCGGCGGTGGCCAGGCTGCCGTTGGACACCAGCGGATTCGCACCGATGATCACCAGATAGTCGGTGCGGTCGAGGTCGGGAACGGTGAACGCGACCGGGCTGCCGAACATCAGGCCCAGCGCGACGTGCTTGGGCATCTGGTCGAGCGTGCTGGCACTGAACACCTGCCGGGTGCCCAGGCCCTTGATGATCAGCGGCGCGTACAGACTGCCGGCGATGGTGTGTGCGTTCGGGTTGCCCAGGTACACCCCGACCGAGGCGCCGCCGTGCTCGCCGATCACCGCGCCGAGTCGCTCGGCGACCACCGCGTACGCCTCGTCCCAGGTGGCCTCGGTCAGCTCGCCGTCACGCCTGATCAGCGGTCGCGTCAGGCGGTCGGGATCGTTGTCGAGCTCACCGAAACTGGCGCCCTTCGGGCAGATGAATCCGGCACTGAACACGTCGTCGGTGTCACCGCGGGCGCCGGTCACCCGGCCGTCGGAAATCGTGAGCGTGAGGCCACAGGTGGCCTCGCAGAAGGGGCAGATCCGCAGGGCTGTGCGCATTCCCGAATTCTGCGCCGGACGCCCGCCTTTTGAAAGCCTCCGGCTTAGTGGCGTTTTGTAAGCCTCCGGCTTACGGCGTTTCGTACACCTTTGGTTCGAGAGTGCCGATATAGGGCAGGTCGCGGTAGCGCTCGGCGAAGTCCAGTCCGTACCCGACGACGAACTCGTTGGGGATGTCGAAGCCCACGTAGGCGACGTCGAGTTCGGTCTTGACGGCCTCGGGCTTGCGCAGCAGCGTGCACACCCGCAGTGACCGCGGATGGCGGGTGGCCAGGTTGCGCAGCAACCAGGACAGGGTCAGCCCCGAGTCGATGATGTCCTCGACGATGAGCACGTCGCGGTCATTGATGTCGCGGTCGAGGTCTTTGAGGATGCGCACCACACCCGAGGACGACGTGGACGAGCCGTACGAGCTGACCGCCATGAACTCCAGCTGCGTGGGCAGCGGGATGGTGCGGGCCAGATCGGTGACGAACATGACCGCGCCCTTGAGCACGGTGACCAGAAGCAGGTCGTCGGTACCCAGATTGTCCCGGTATTCCTCGGCGATCATCTCGGCGAGTTCGACGGTGCGGGTCCGGATCTGTTCCTCGGACAACAGCACCGATTTGATGTCTCCCGCATACAGCTCGGCAGAGTCGACAGCCACTGCAACAGCGTGCCATGGGAGGGCGCCGCTTTCCAACGCGGATCGCTAGACCGGTTCGGTGTGCATCGTCAGCACACCGGCGCGCCTCGCCGCGAACAACCGCCGTTTGCGCAGCCCGGAACCGACTGCCACGCCGCCCTGTCCGCGCCAGGCCGTCACCAGCCGGTCGACCCCGCGGATCTGGATGTCGGTCAGATCACACGCGCCGCCGTCCAGCAACCAGGCCCGGATGACCCGGCGCCGCAGCGCGTCGGGCAACGGGGCCAGCCGGGCCGTGTCCAGACCGCCGGCCTCGGTGCGCACCCCAGTCAGGGCCTCACCGGCCAGAGCGTCGAGTGTCTCGGTGTCCTCGCGCAGCGCGATGGCGGTGCGGGCCAGCGCCTCGGCCACCCCTCCTCCGAGGACGTCCTCCAGCAGCGGCAGCACCTCGTGTCGCAGCCGGGACCTGGTGAACCGGCGGTCGGCGTTGTGCGGGTCCTGCCACGGGGCGAGTCCGAGTTCGTCGCAGACCGCGTGCGTCAGTGTGCGGCGCACGCCCAGCAGGGGCCGGTGCCACGGCGGGTCATGGGGACGCATCCCGGCGATCGAGCGGGCCCCCGATCCGCGGCCCAGCCCGAGCAGCACCGTCTCGGCCTGGTCGTCGAGGGTGTGGCCGAGCAGGACCGGCGAACCGTCCCGGGCGGTGTCCAGTGCGGCGTACCTGGCCTGCCGGGCCGCGGCCTCCGGCCCGCCCGTGCGGCCGACGTCGACCGAAAGAATATGTGCCGCAACGCATCCCAAATCCAATGCCTGTTTGCGCGCCGCGTCGGCCACGGCACCGGATCCCGGCTGCAGCCGGTGGTCGACGATCAGCGCGGTGGTGGACCGCAGACCGGCCGCGGCCGCGGTAAGGGCCAGGGAATCCGGACCGCCGGACAGCGCCACGCACCAGCGCGCGTCCGTATCCCGGTCGGCGATTCGTTCGCTCGCGCTCGCCACCGCTTGCCGCAGCGCGGCTACAGCACCCGTTCGATCCATCGTTGCGGTTCGTCGATCTCATCGAGCAGTGGCAGCGTGTCCGGACCGGACCAGATCGTGTTGAAGCGGGCCATCCCGACCTGTCCCACCACGTGGTCGACGAACGCCTTGCCACGGGTGTACTGGCTGAGCTTGGCGTCGAAGCCCAACAGCGCGCGGAGCACGCGCTGCAACGGGGGCTGCTTGCGCTGCCTGCGTTCGTCGAAGCGACGCCTGATGGTCGACACCGTGGGGACCACCGCCGGCCCGACGGCATCCATCACGTGGTCGGCATGCCCCTCCAGCAGCGTCCCCAAGACCAACAGCTGATCGAGCGCACGTCGCTGTGGTTCGGCCTGCACGGCGCGCATCAGACCCAGAACACCGCTCGAATTCGGGTCGGGCGCCGACCCGTTGCGTTGGTCGCGGACGAACTGCGCGAGCCGGCCCACCACCTCGGCGACATCCTCGCCGGCGTCCTGGGTGACCACCGCCAGGGCCTGCGACATGTGGTCGGACAGCCAGGGATTGGCGCGGAACTGCACCCGGTGGGTGACCTCGTGCAGGCATACCCACAGCCGGAAATCGGCTGGGATGACACGCAATTGACGTTCCACCGCGATGACGTTCGGATACACCAGCAACAGCTCGCCACCGTCGGGGCCGAACGGATCGTACTGGCCGAGGATGCCCGAGGAGATGAACGCCAGCACCGCGCCGGTCTGCGCCCCGGTGACCCGACCGGTGATGAATCCCGGCTTGTAATCCTCGATTTCGTCACCGGGTTGGACACCGGTGGTCATCACCCGCATCGAACGGGTGGCCGCACGGATCCACTCCGGACGGTCCACCACGCGGGCCTCGGGCAGCTCCGCGCCCTCGTTCAGACCCGTCACCTCACGCACCGGCAGTTCGGCCGTCCTCGAGCTCTCCAAGAGCTGCTCGATCACCTGATTGCGGGTGTAGTCACTGGAAGCCGGCGCCGGTCGGGCCAGCTTCGCCCCCACCGTCGCGGCGAAATCCCAATCGACCGAGCGGCCCGCGGTCACGGTGACCCGGTCGTTCACGTGCCACATCCACACGACCGCAGCACCGCGGCCAGCTCGTCGATCGCGGTCCGCCCGGTGGGTCCCGCGTTGTTGGAGATCAATGCGAACGTCAGCACCCGCCCGTTGTCGTCGGTGACGATCCCGGCGAGCGCGTTGGTCCCCGTCAGCGACCCGGTCTTGGCCCGCAGCCAGCCCGCGGCGTCCCGCCCGGCGTCGGTGTCGAGGTAGCGGTTGGACAGCGTGCCGCTGCCGCCGGCGATGGGCAGCAGGTCCACCAGCGGCCGCACGGCAGGTTCGGTGTTGCCTGCCGCGATGTTGACCACCTCGTCGAGAATCCGGGCGGTCAGCAGGTCATCTGTCGACAGGCCGCTGGAATCGACCAGCTTGGCGGCCGACATGTCGATGCCGATGCCCTCCAGTTGACTGACCACCGCGTCGACACCGCCGTCGAAACTCTGCGGCCGGTGCAGTTGGGCGGCAACCTCGCGGGCGATGGACTCGGCCATCACGTTGTCGGACTCGTTCATCATCTGGCGCAGCCGCTCGATCAGCGGCGCGGATTGCACCGCGGCGATCTGCTTACCCGAAACCGAACCGGACAGCACGGTCACCGTCGCGGGGTCCACCTTGAGTGCGGCGGCCAGGGCCCGGCCCGCGTCGAGGGCAGGGGTGGTCGACCGCCTGGATTCCACCGTCGTCGGCTGAATGCGTCCGCCGTCGAGCATCACCGGTTCCATCGGCGCGATGTCACCGCCCTCGATGTCGGCGGGATCCCACCCGGGCGCCATCGTCGGGCCGCTGTACTCGCTGGTGTCCACCCGCACCGCGGTGACCGTGATGCCACTGTTGCGCACCTGCTCGGCCAGGTCACTGATCCGGGCCGCGCCCTTGTACCAGGTGTCGGTGTCCTCGGGCGCCGCCGACAGGGTGGTGTCACCGCCGCCCTTGAGCACCACCAGACCCGGCTGTGAGTCGACCGCAAGGACCGTGGTGGCCAGCCGGGCATTGCGGTCCAGCGTCAGGAGTGCAGCCGCTGTCGTCAGCACCTTGTTGACCGAGGCCGGCTGCATCTGCACGCCGGAATTCTGTTCCCACAGTTCGGCACCGGTCTCGGCGTCGGTGATCCGGCCGGTCACCTCACCGAGATCGGGATTCGCCAGGGCCGGCGCCAGCGCGGCGGCCAGGCCGCTCACCGTTGGCGAGGGCGCCGACATGTCCACCGGGATGACGGCTGGGCTGGCGGTCGCAGGAGCGGGCGCAGGCCCGACCGCCTCGGCATCGCTGGAGCGGTGCCCGGTGAGCACGGCAGCAACCGCGACGACGGCGGCGACCAGCACCAGGACCACGACGCCAACCGCCACATGGGTGGACTGCCGCCACCGTGTGGGCCGCATATTTCTCCTGCTCTGCCGGTGGTGGGGACGAGCCACCCGTTTAGGCCAGACTATCGCTCGATTAGGGTTGACCCGCGTCGTCGCCCGACGACCCAAGCCTGACCGCAGATGCGAAGGAGCCGCGACGGTGAAGTTCGACGTCGTCATCGAGATCCCGAAGGGTTCACGCAACAAGTACGAGGTTGACCACGAGACCGGCCGGGTCAAGCTCGACCGCTACCTCTACACCCCGATGGGCTACCCCGCCGACTACGGGTTCTTCGAGGACACCCTCGGTGAGGACGGCGATCCGCTGGACGCGCTGGTCCTGCTGCCCGAGTCGGTGTTCCCCGGCTGCACCGTCGAGGCCCGCCCGGTCGCGATGTTCAAGATGACCGACGAGGCAGGCGGCGACGACAAGTTGCTGTGCGTGCCCGCCGGGGATCCGCGCTGGGACCACATCCAGGACCTCGGAGACGTGTCGCAGTTCGAACTCGACGCGATCAAGCACTTCTTCGTGCACTACAAGGACCTGGAGCCCGGCAAGTTCGTCAAGACCGCCGACTGGGTGGGCCGCGAAGAGGCCGAGGCCGAGCTGCAGCGCTCCGTCGAGCGGTTCAAGGCCGGCCACTAGAACTTCCGGATAGTTTGCCTGGCTGTAACAAGAGGTAACGCCGGCGTCCCATGCGCCTTCCATGATTGACCAGGTGTTGATGCATCAGGGCATGGGACTTGAGGCGTACAACGCACTGCCCCTGCGGCGTGCGGTGCACGCCGTGTACGAGTGCTGCTACAGCGTCGTGCTGGCGACCGATCTGGCCGGCGGACGCCCGTTTGCCGACCACGACTCGCTGTTCCGGCAGGCCGACGCCCTGCTGTTCAGCCTCGGCGAGGATTCCATCGACCGCGTACTGCAGGCCTATCCGCACATCGGCAGACGTCCGCGCAGCCCGAAGTCGGTGTGCGAGCAGTGCTCGGTGTGGGACGACGATCCCGCGGTGATGGCACAGCTCAACGACGAGGTCCTGCACTATGCCGAGCGGTTCGGCTTCGGCTTCGTCATGTTCGTCGAGGACTGCTGCGCACACCGGGCCATGACCGGGATCGTCGACCGGCTGCACAACGACCGCGAGACCGAACGCAAGGTCGTCCGCAACGAACTGGCCCGCATCAACCGGGCCCGGCTGGAACGCATGCTCGGCCCTGAAGGCGGCTACTACAACTGGTGAGTCAGTGGCTCACCACGATCGAGGCGGCCGATGTTGGCGGCGATCTCCTCGGCCCGGCCGCCGAACGTATCGGTGGTGACGCCCGACGAATGCGGCGTCATCAACACGTTGGCCAGTTCGCCGAACGGCAGCTCACTCGGTACCCCCTGCCCACCCGGGCCCGGATAGCGGTACCAGACGTCGATGGCGGCAGCTCTGATCCAGCCCTCCAACAGTGCGTCGTAGAGCGGGCGCTCGGCCACCAGGGGCCCGCGCCCGACGTTGACCAGCACGCCGTCGGAGCCCAGCGCCCGCAGCTGCTCGGCGCCGATCATGCCTTCGGTCGCCGCGGTGAGCGGCGCCGACACCACAACCACGTCGGACTCCGTCATGAGCCGGTTCAGCTCGGAGGTGTCGCCCGCCCAGGACAGGCCGTGGGCCGCGGTGTCGACCCGCCCCGATCCGGTCACCGCAGCCCCGGTCGAGCCCAGGCCGCGGAACAATTCCCATACCCGCCGGCCGATGTGTCCGAACCCGACCAGGCCGACGCGGGCCGCGCCGATCGCGGGCAACTGTGGCAGGTTGGCGTCATAGACCGAGGTGGCCCATACCCCTCGGCGCAGTGCGCGGTCCTGCGCCAGGAAGTCGCGGCGCAGCAGCACCGCGGCCGCAAGCACATACTCCGCGATGGATCGTTCATGATGGAAGGTGTTGGCCACCAGGGTTTCTGGCCGCAGTGCGGCAAAGTCGACCTTGTCGGTACCGGCCCCCGCGACGTGCACGAGGCGCAATTTCTCGGCCGCGGCCGCCATCTCGGCGGTGAACCGGCCACCCACGAACACGTCAGCGTCCCGCAGGTCTTCGATGCTCCCGTTCCAGACCACCTCCGCACCCGGCGGCAGCGCGGCTTCGAAGCGATCCCGGTGCACCAGCAGATTCGGTTCCTTGACGACGATCTTCATGTCAATCCCGCTGCAGGGCAGGGCGCTTGCTGTCGAATTTCCAACCGGGGAGGAGGTACTGCATCGCCACCGAGTCATCGCGGGATCCCAGCCCCTTGGCCAGATACAACTCGTGAGCAGCAGCGACCATGTCCTCGTCGAGCTCCACACCCAGGCCCGGGACCGCGGGCACGTCGAGGTACCCATCGACGATCCGGAAAGGCTCCTTGGTGATCCGCTGGCCGTCCTGCCAGATCCAGTGCGTGTCGATCGCCGTGATGTCGCCCGGTGCCGCCGCGGCGACATGGGTGAACATCGCCAGCGATACGTCGAAGTGGTTGTTGGAGTGCGAACCCCAGGTCAGGCCCCACGCATCACAGAGCTGTGCAACCCGGACCGAGCCGCTCATCGTCCAGAAATGCGGATCGGCCAGCGGGATGTCGACGGCACCGGCCCGGATCGCGTGCCCCAGCTCGCGCCAGTCGGTCGCGATCATGTTCGTGGCGGTCGGCAGGCCGGTGGCCCGCTTGAATTCGGCCATCACCTCACGGCCGGAGAACGCGCCCTCCGGCCCGACCGGATCCTCGGCATAGGCCAGCACGTCGGTGAGCTGACGGCAGGTCTCGACGGCATCGGCCAGCAGCCAGCCACCGTTGGGGTCCAGCGTGATCCGCGCGTCGGGGAACCTTTCGGCCAGCGCGGTGACGGCCTTGGCCTCGTCGGCCGCGGGCAGCACACCGCCCTTGAGTTTGAAATCGCGGAACCCGTAGCGGGCGCGGGCCGCCTCGGCCAGCCGCACGACCGCCTCGGGCGAGAGCGCCTGCTCGTGGCGGACGCGCAGCCACTCGTCGGCGCCGGACGGCTCGTCGGCCGCAGACCGGTACTCCAGATCGGTGCGGTTCCGGTCGCCCACGAAGAACAGGTAACCGAGCGCCTGGACACGGTTGCGCTGCTGCCCGTCGCCGAGCAGTGCGGCGACGGGGACACCCAGGTGCTTGCCCAGCAGATCCAGCAGCGCCGACTCGACGGCCGTGACGGCGTGCACCATGACCCGCAGGTCGAAGGTCTGAGCGCCCCGCCCACCGCGGTCACGGTCGGCGAATTCTCTCCGGATACTTGCCAGGACGGCGTGGTACGCGCCGAGCGACCGGCCGACCACCAGCGGCCTGGCGTCGTCGAGGGTTCTGCGGATCGCCTCCCCACCGGGCACCTCCCCCACCCCGGTGTTCCCATCGGAATCTTTGAGGATCAGCAGATTTCGGGTGAAGAACGGGCCGTGTGCGCCGCTGAGGTTGAGCAGCATGCTGTCGTGACCCGCAATCGGTATCACGATCATCTCGGTCACGACGGGTGTCGCGTTCTGTGCACTCATCGGTACTCCAATCTCATGGGCGAAACTCAAAATCATGCGAACCACTTGTCCCCGTTGGCGACCGGGCGGACCACCCGGGACACCTTGTCGCACACCAGGCGAAGGGCGTCGACGATCTCCCGTTCCCGTTCCGGGTTCAGACGCGACAACGGGACCGACGCGCTGATCGCGTCATGCGCCGGATGCCGGTAGCGCAGCGTGACCGCGAAACACTTGATGCCCTGCGTGTTTTCCTCGTTGTCGCTGGCATAGCCGCGAACCCGCACCTCGTCGAGAGCCGCGTCGAGACCGGCGCGGTCGGTGAGTGTGCGGGGAGTCAGAGGCATCAGCGTCGCCGGGATGTGCGCATCGAGTTCGGGACCGAACCGCTCGGCGAGCAGAGCCTTGCCGAGGGCAGTGGTGTACGCAGGCAACCGGCGTCCCACCTTGTTGGCGGTGCGCACGTACTGCCGGGACTCCCGAGTGGCCAGGTACACCACGTCGTGCCCGTCGAGCCTGCCGAGGTGGAACGTCTCGTCGAGCTGGCCGCGCAGGTCTTCGAGGAACGGAGCGATCATCGGCAGGTACGGGTCGGCATCCAGATAGCTGGTTCCTACCAGCAGCGCCCGCATGCCGATGCTGTACTGCGCGCCCGCGTCGTCCGACCGCACCCAGCCCTGGGCCACGAGTGTGCGCAGCAGCGCATGCGCCGAGCTGCGTGGCATCTCGAGGGCAGCACAGATCTCCCGGATCCGGGTGGGTTCATCGGGCCGTGCGGCCAGGAACTCGAGCAACTCGACTGTGCGCACCGCGGATTTCACCTTGCGCACCGAGACGGCATCGGAACTGCCTTTTTCGCCGGTCAATTCACCCTCCCATCAACTGACGGACGATCAGCACCACCGCGCCGATGGTCGATATGGCGATGGCCGCCCACCGCTGCCGCTGCCGGTCCAGGTGGCGGTTGACCGAGCGGGACAGCACATACCCGATCACGCATGCCGGGACGAGCATCGCGAACACCGCGACGGTGTGGTGGTCGATGGAACCCGTGAGCGCGAGCAGCACGATCGACAGGACCGATCCGACCAGGAAGAACCCACTCATCGTTCCGCGCAGCCGCGCCCCGGTGTTGTTCTGCCACACCAGCGCCATCGGCGGCCCGCCGATGGAGGTCGCTGTGCCGAGCAGGCCCGAGGTGGCGCCGGCCAGCACCAGATTGCGCCGGTGCGGCGCCGGGATCCAGCCCATGCTCGTCAGCGCCACACCGCCCAGCACCACCGCCGCCAGCGCGTACGCCAGCAGGTTCGCGGGCATCACCACCAGAAGGAGCGCCCCGGCAACGGTGCCCGGAACCCGTCCGGCCAGGGCCCATCCGGTGCCGGCGAGGTCGATGTCCTGGCGTTCCCGTATCACCACCATGAGCGTGACCATGGTGGCGAGCATGATGAGTGTTCCCGGGATCAGGCCGGGGTCCACGATCGCGACGATCGGTGCCGCCAGCATGCCCATGCCGAACCCGATGGAGGCCTGCATGCAGGACGCCAGCACAATTGCGGCGGCGACGATCCCGTAGCCGGTGATGCTCACGCCGACACCGGCACGGCCGGCTCCAACGGATGGTGACATTCGGAGATGTGGCAGTCGACATCGGGATCCGCGGCCGCTGCCGGCGCCTGCGTCGCACAGATGTCCGTCGCTTTCCAGCATCGCGTCCGGAAGCGGCAGCCCGAAGGCGGATTCAGCGGGGACGGCACCTCGCCCTTCAGCAGGATCCGGTTGTTACGTTGGGCCGCATCAAGTTTCGGTGCCGCCGACAACAGGGCCGCGGTATACGGATGCCGCGGATTCCGATACACGTCCTCGGTGCGTCCGCTCTCGATCATGTGCCCCAGGTACATCACCGTGACCCGGTCGGCGACATGGCGCACCACCGACAGGTCGTGCGAGATGAAGACGTAGGAGATGCCGAGCTCCTGCTGCAGATCGTTGAGCAGGTTGAGCACCTGGGCCTGAACCGACAGATCGAGCGCGGACACCGGTTCGTCGCAGATGATGACATCGGGGTTGAGCGCCAACGCCCTGGCGATGCCGATGCGTTGCCGTTGGCCGCCGGAGAACTCCTGCGGATACTTGTTGACCGCTTTTGCTCCCAGGCCGACCATGTCGAGCAGGCCGCGTACCCGCATCTCCCGGTCCTTGCGGTTCGGGTGCAGGGTCTTGTGGGTGCGCCACGGCTCGGCGACGATGTCGCCGGCGGTCATGCGGGAGTTGAGCGACGCGTAGGGATCCTGGAACACCATCTGGACCCGCCGCCGGAACTTCAGCAGCTCGGCACCACGCAGGCTGAACGGGTCGATGCCGTCGAAGGTCACGCTGCCCGAATCCGGGCGCTCCAGCATCATCAGGGTCCGCGCCAGTGTCGACTTGCCGCAACCGGATTCGCCGACCAGACCGAGCGTTTCGCCGCGGCCCAGGTCGAGGTTGATGCCGTCGAGGGCGGCCAGCCGGCTCTTGCCGACCCGGAACGACTTACGAAGGTCGCGGACGGTGAGCAGGTTTTCAGACATCTGCGGCTTCTCCTCGCTTGCGGGTCTCGACCTCGTCGGGGAAGTGGCAGGCGCTGCGACGGCCATCGCCGGCGAGTACCGGTCGGGTGGTGACGCAGAGGTCGCGGGCCAGCGGACAGCGGTCCTGGTAGACACAACCGGCCGGGATCGAGTGCAGGTCCGGCGGGGCACCGCCGATGGACTTGAGGGCCTCGCCGCGTACCGCGCTCACCGGGACCGAGTCGAGCAGTCCCCTGGTGTAGGGGTGTCGCGGGCTGGCGAAAACCTCGGCCACGGGCCCGGTTTCGACGACCTGGCCCGCATACATCACGGCGACCTGATCCGCCTCCTCGGCCACCAGCGCCAGATCGTGGGTGATCAGTACGACGGCCATGTCGTATTCACTACGCAGGCTCTTGAGCAGTGCCATGATCTGCGCCTGCACGGTCACGTCGAGTGCGGTCGTGGGTTCGTCGGCAATCAGCACCCGCGGGTTCAACGCGACGGCCATCGCGATCAACAGCCGTTGCCGCATCCCTCCGGAGAACTGGTGCGGATAGGACTTCATCCGCTCCTCCGGCTGTGGAATGCCCACCCGCGCCATCAGTTCCACTGCCTTGCGCTTGGCGTCCCTGGCATTCATGCCATGGTGGATGCGGAATGGCTCGGCCAACTGGGTACCGACCGTGTAGAGCGGGTTGAGGGCGGTCAGCGCGTCCTGGAACACGATGGCCAACTCCGGTCCGGCCAGCTTGCGGCGGGTCTTGCGGTCGGCGGCCAGGATGTCCACGTCGGCCAGCGTCGCGGTGCCGTCGACCACCTCGGCGACCGGGTCGAGCAGTCCGACCAGTGCTGTGGCGGTCATCGATTTGCCGCAGCCGGATTCTCCCAGCAGCGCCAGGGTCCGGCCGCGGTGCGCCGCGAAGCTGACGTGGTCGACGGCGCGCACGGTTCCGGTGATCGTGCGGATGTCGACGGTGAGACCGTCGACCACCAGGGCGGGTTCGGCATCGATGGGCTCGGACACGGTGGGCTGGTCCACGACACTGCTGCTCAGCGAGGTCATCCGAGGGCCTTTCCGGTTTTGGTGAAGCGGGACAGGCGTTTCTGCGGGACGGTGAGCCGCCAGCGCTGGCCGGGATCGGTGGCGATCCGGGCCCAGGCGGCCAGGATGGTGGCCGAGACCGTGGTGATGACGATGGCCACGCCCGGGAAGAAGGACAGCCACCACGCGGTGTGCAGGTAGGTCCGGCCCTGCGAAACCATCAGGCCCCAGCTGACATCCGGCGGCTGGATCCCGATACCCAGAAAGCTGAGCGAGGATTCGGCCAGCATCACGTAGCAGAAGTCCAGCGTGGCCACGGTCAGCAGGGTCGGCAGCACGATCGGCACCACGTGCCGGAGGATGATCGACCGGCCGCTGGCCCCGAAGGTACGCGCCGCGTCGACGAACACCCGGCTGGACAGTTCGGCCGACTCGGCGCGGGCGGTGCGCAGATACACGGGGATGCGGGTGATCGCCAGCACCGCAACGATATTGGCAGCGCTCGGAGAGAACACATACAGCACCACCACGGCCAGCAGCAACGAGGGGAAGCTCATGATGACGTCGGCCACCCGCATGGCCAGCGTTTCCCGCCAACCGCGGTAGTAGCCGGCCCACATCCCGATCAGTGAGCCGACGACTGCCGAGATCACCACGGCGGGGATGGCCACCGACAGCGTGGTACGGCAGGCGACGATGAGCCGGGCCAGCATGCTGCGTCCCAGCGGGTCGGTGCCGAGTACGTTGGCCCAGCCGTGGGCAAGGGTGAACGGTGCCTGATTCGAGTTGTCGAGGTCGATGTGGGTGGCGAGGTTGCCGACTAGCATGGGCCCGAACACCGCGGTGAGGACCACCAGGCCGAGCACCACGGCGGCACCGGCGGCCACCCGGTCATTGACCAGCAGCCGGAACCACACCGAGCGCTTCCGGGTCGGTTCGGTCTCGGGTTCGCCGACGATCGCCGTGGTGGGTTTGACCGGTACCAGGTCGATTTGCGTGCTCACGATGCGTACCCCTAGACCTTTGCCGGTTCCCGTACGCGCGCATCCAGCAGCGCGTAGCAGGCGTCGATGATGATGTTCAGCACGAAGATGCTCACCGCAGTGAGCAGGACGGCGGCCTGCAGAACGGCGAAGTCGCGCTGCAGGATGGCGTCGATCATGAGCTTGCCGATGCCGGGCCAGCCGAAGATGGCCTCCACCACGACGGCACCATTGATCAGGCCGACCGCGAGATCGCCCGCCACCGTGAGTGCGGGTGCGGCCGCGTTGCGCAGCGCGTGATGGCTGACCACCCGCAGATCGCCGGCGCCCTTGCTGCGGGCCAGGCGGATGTAGGGCGCCGACAGTGCCGAGACCATGGCGCCGCGGACCACCTGCGTGAGTACACCCAGGGGGCGGATCATCAGCGTGGCGATCGGCAGAATCCAGGACAGGATGCCGTCGTCGGTTCCAGACGTCGGCAGCACGCCCAGCAATACGGAGAACAGCCACACTCCGGTGATGGCGAACCAGAAGTCGGGGATGCTGGCGGCGGTCATCGACAGCAGGCTGGAGAACCGGTCGGCCAGTGAGTTGGGCCGGTAGGCGGCCCAGCAGCCCACGATGACAGCCCCGACGATCGCCAGCAGCATGGTGGTGAAAGCGAGTTGCAGCGTGGCGGGGAAGGCCCGTAGCGCCATCGCCGATGCAGATTCGCCTGTGCGCAAAGAGGTTCCGAAGTCGAGATGGACCACACCCTTGAAGTAGTCCACCAGTTGGGCGGCAAGTGGCTGGTCGAATCCATGCTGGTGGGCAAAAGCCGCACGCTGGTCGGCGGTGGCGGACTCGGGCAGGTACAGGTTGGTCGGATCACCGGTGAGCCGGGCGAGCAGGAACACACCGAGCAGCACGATGATCAACGGGATGGCGCTGGTGTACATCCGGCGCCGGACAAAGGGGAACATCGGCTCAGCTCCTGTCGGTGCGGTCGGTCGAAGCAGGCGTCATCTCCGACAGCCGCATCTCGTCGCCGGTGGCGGAGTTGGGGGCGTAATCGATACGCGGCGACTTGCCGAGGATGCCCTTCATGTGGGCGATGTAGGCGAACTGCATGATCTGCTGCGGCTCCTCGGCGAACAGTTTCGCGAACGCATCCTGGCGGGCCTGACCGGTGAGGGCTTCGGCGGCGCGGATCTTTTGGTCGAATTCTTTTGTGCCGTAGGCGCTCTGCGGTCCTTCGGAAAGCATGTACTGGTCCATGGTGAACGCCGCGTCACCCGCCTGGTTCCCGTGCATGATCATCAGGAGGTAGGGACCGGTATCGGCCGGGAACGGGCGCAGCTGGTACTGCAACTGGCCGGCGGTGTCCATCATCTCGATCTTCACGTTGAGACCGATCTCGGAGAATTCACTCTGCAGCACCTCGATGGTCTCGGAGATCTTCGGGAACTGGGCGGTGCGGCCGATCAGCCGGATCTGCCGGTCCACAGGCACACCGTCGGCCTTCGCCTCGGCGATCAGTGCCTTGGCCTTCTCGAGATCGTGCGGCCACAACGCAAGCTGATCGTTGTACCCGACGACACCGGACGGAATGAGCTGTGACGCCGGATCTCCGAGTCCACGGAACAGTGCTTTGACGATTCCGGTCCGGTTGACCGAGTAGTTGATGGCCTGCCGGACGCGGATGTCGTTCAGCGGCGCTTCTCCTGCCTGCATGCGCAGTGCGGTGGTCTCGTTGTTCTGGAACGGAACTCCGCGATCGCCGACCCCGTCCTCGGGCCCGAGCGAGGTCGCGATGTCGGCCTCGTCGTTGGTGATCATGGCGGCTCGAACACTGCCCTCGCTGCGCCACTGGTATTCGGCGCGGGCGAAGGCCGGCTTGGCCCCCCAGTACCGGTCGTTGCGCGTGAGCATCAGCTTCTGGCCGTATTCCCAGTCTTCGATGGCGTACGGTCCGGTTCCGATGGGCTCACGCACCTTCTCGGTGGTGCTGGTGCCTGACGGAACGATCTCCACGAACGAGATACGCAGCGGCAGAATCGGATCCGGCTCGGGTGTGCCGATCACCACGGTGTGCTCGTCCGGGGCCGTGACGTCGAGCTTGGCGTCACCGAACACGTAACCGTCGACGTTGCACTGCAGATCGGAGTTCACTGCCCGGTCGATCGAAAAGGCGGCGTCCTTGGCGGTGAACGGCGCACCGTCGGAGAAGGAGACTCCCTTGCGGATGTCGAAAGCCCATTGGTTGGGCGCGGTTTGGCGCCACGCTGTGGCCAGCAGCGGCTGCAGGTCGCCGGTGTCGGGATCGCGCTCGATGAGCGGTTCGGTGATGTTGGACCGCACCACGATGCCGGTGGATGTCAGCGAGCTTTCGCAGGGCTCCAGCGTCGGGGGTTCCTGGGAGATGACGATCCGCAAGGTGTCGGGGTCATAGCCGCCGTGCGCGGTGTTGGCGACGGTGCACCCGGCGGTGAGCGTGCAGGCGGCCAGAGCGACTGCCGGAGCGGCGACAAATCGCCTCATGAATCCTCCAGGGTGTGATGTCCACGTATGTGGATGTCGGTTGTGACCGCAGACACACGCTAAGAACGGCCCACTCCGGCCGTCAACCCACCGAAATCAGCCGAAATGGCAGGAATCGGACACCCTGGGCCCGTCGCAGAAACCCGCTGAAACATGCCCTGAACTGGGCTTTTAATGACGAAGGAAGTTTGTCGATACGCCCACAGCAATGCCGCGGCGGCAATTATGCAGCTTGCGTATCAACCCATGCTATTTCCGTGTTGGACGGGTATTTGCACGCGGGCATACCGTAGCTGCATCCCGACCGAGGAGTACGTGTGCCCGAATCCGATTCCAGCCGCCGTGTCCTACAGGTGGGTCCGCTCAAGCCGTCTCTCGCCGAGACGCTGCGGACCAGCTACGACGCCTATGTCTTGCCCGACGGCCCCGAACGCACGACGTTCCTCGAAGAGCACGGCGCCACGATCACCGCAGTGGTGACCTCCGGGCGCACCGGGGTGGACGCCGAACTGATGTCCGCGCTGCCCAACCTGGGCGCGGTGGTCAACTTCGGGGTCGGCTACGACACCACGGACATCGAGGCCGCCGCCGCCCAAAACGTCGTGGTCAGCAATACCCCCGATGTGCTCAGTGACTGCGTGGCCGACACCGCCGTGGGACTGTTGATCGACACGATGCGACAGTTCTCGGCCGCCGACCGCTACCTGCGTTCCGGCCGCTGGGTGGCCGAGGGCAATTACCCACTGACCCACAAGGTTTCGGGAGCCCGTGTCGGCATCATCGGACTGGGCCGCATCGGGCAGGCCATCGCGACCCGGCTGGTCGCCTTCGGCTGCCCGATCAGCTACCACAACCGGCGTGAAGTCGCGGGCAGCCCGCACACCTATGTCGCCTCCGCCGTCGAGCTCGCCCGCCAGGTGGACGTCCTGATCATCGCCGCGGCCGGCGGCAGCGGGACGCGGCACCTGGTCGATCAGGATGTGCTCGAAGCCCTCGGGCCAGACGGTTACCTGGTGAACATCGCCCGCGGCAGCGTCGTGGACGAGGGCGCGCTCGTCGAGGCGTTGACCAGCGGCAGACTGGCCGGTGCCGGACTCGATGTGTTCACAGACGAACCGAATGTGCCCGAGGCGTTGCTGTCGCTGGACAACGTGGTGCTGCTTCCCCACGTGGGAAGCGGAACCGTGGAGACCCGCAGCGCCATGGAGGCACTGACCTTGGCCAACCTGGACAAGTACCTGGCGTCCGGCGAGCTCGTCACTCCGGTTCCCATGCCGGCTCGGGCCGGCTGAGGTCACCGGACCTAACGTACGTTGCAGCCAGTATTCATGTTGTGACAGTGCGCGCCGGAATTGCATGAGCCGCAATGGCAACCGCATGCGATCTTGGCCTGCGGTCGCACCGCAGGTTGGGGCGGATAGTAGATGTCCCGGTCTCGGTCTCTGTGCGGACGGTCGCGTCGCGGCATGATGTGGACCCTCTCGACGTCAGCGTCGTATGCACATCAGGCTATGCCCTGACGGACCGCTCAGCCGACGAAATCCTCGACGAGTTCGTCCGTGGTCCACTCGCGTGGCGGCAGCACGTCGCGCAGCAGCCGCAGTAGCGCGGGATTCGTACTGTCTCCGCGCCAGACCGCGTCCAGTTCCACCGGGCGTTCCCGGAATGCGCCGATCGAGCGGAACACCACGCCCTCGGGATGCAGGGTGGCCGTCGACGCGGGCACCAGCGCGATGCCGATCCCGGAGCGCACCAGCACCAGCATGGTGTGCACCTGGGTGACGTACTGGACGTAGCGCGGGGTGGCGCCCGCGATCGTGAAAGTACTGATCAGCAGCTCGTTGAAGTACCGGGCCTGCACCGGGGAGTACATGACCATGTCCTGCCCGTCGAGGTCGTTGAGCGTGAGCTGACGCCGCACCTCGACCAGCGGATGCCCGGCCGGCAGCGCGGCGATGAGCTGCTCGTGCAGCAGAGGCCGGGACACCAAGCCAGGGCGCTTGAGCGGTGGTCGCGCCATGCCGAGATCGAGCTCACCGGTCATCAGCGCCTCGATCTGGACCGCCGTGACCATCTCGCGCAATTCGAGTTTCACGTCGGGCATCTGTTGACGGGCGGCGTCGAACAGCCTGGGCAACACCGGGTGCGCCGACGCCGCGGTGAACCCGATCACGACGGTACCGAGATCGCCTGCGGGAACGCGCTTTACGTTGAGCGCCGCGCCTTCGGCCAACTGCAGGATGCGGCGGGCATCGGGCAGGAATGCCACCCCAGCCGGCGTCAGCGTGACGGACCGGGTGGTCCGGTCGATCAGGTGAACCCCGAGTTCACTCTCCAGCTGCTGGATTTGGCGACTCAGCGGCGGCTGGGTCATGTGCAGACGCTCGGCGGCCCGGCCGAAGTGCAGTTCTTCAGCGACGGCGATGAAGCACGACAGCCTCGACAGCGAGAACACCGCTGCAGCCTATCGACCATACTCGTCATATATGCGCGAACGGCATGAATATCGGCGACGAATGGGCTGGCCAAGCATTGTCGACCTGCACATTCGCGGGTAGTATCGAACATGTGTTCGACTTGCTTGATCGGCCGGTACTCAGTGAATGCACTGACACCGCACTGATCGACACCCTCGAACACCACACCCGCACCGAAGCCGCCGAGGCCGCCGCCCGCCTGACGGTCATCGCCGAGATCGTGGCGCGGCACTGCGACGACGAAGACGACACCTCCGCCTACTGCGCCATCGACGGCTGGGAAACCGCCAACGCCGCGATCAGCGCCGCCTGCAACCTCAGCCGCGGCGCCGCCTCCGCCCAGATGCGCATCGCCCAAGCCCTACGCGACCGGCTACCCAAAGTCGCCGCCGTCTTCGCCCGCGGACACATCTCAGCCAAAGTCATCGCCACCATCACCTGGCGCACCCAACTCGTCACCGACACCGACGCACTGACACTGATCGACACCGCCCTGGCCGGCGCCGCCACCACCTACGGCGCCCTGACCGCCACCAAAACCGAACACGCCATCGACGTCTGGGTAGAAAAATTCGACCCCGCCGCCGTCCGCAAAACCCGCACCGCCGCCCGCGAACGCGACATCCACTTCGGCGACCCCGAGGACCCCAACGGCACCGTCTCCATCTGGGGACGCCTACTGGCCACCGACGCCGCCCTGCTCAAAAACCTACTCACCACCATGGCCCACACAGTCTGCGACAACGACCCCCGCACCCTCGGACAACGCCGCTCCGACGCACTCGGTGCCCTCGGCGCCGGCGCCGAGAACCTCACCTGCCAATGCGCCAACCCCGACTGCCCCGCCACCGGCATCGACCCCCGCTCCCGCGCCGTCCTCATCCACCTACTCGCCCACACCCTGCCCCACACCGCCCCCCACAGCGGTGAAAACGACAGTGCGTGCGAAGGGGGCGACAGCGTTGCGCAAACCCATGACGAAGACCAGGACGGTGCAGGCGATTTGGCCGACGAAGGCGACGGAGGCGACGGAGGCGACGACAATGCCGAGGCATCCCCCGCCGCCCCTTCGCAACCACCCCGCGATCCGCGCATCCACGGCAAACCCGCACCCAACGACTACGGTGCCGACCGCACCCCCGCCGTCACCGGACCACCCGCAATCATCCTCGGCGGCGGCATCGTGCCCGCACCCCTACTGGCCGAACTGATCGCCACCGGCGCCACCGTCACACACCTCACCAACCCCGCCGACCTTCCCACCCAAACCCGCTACCGGCCCTCACCCAAACTGGCCACCTTCGTCCGCATGCGCGACCTCACCTGCATGTTCCCCGGCTGCACAGTCCCCGCCACCCACTGCGACCTCGACCACACCACCCCATGGCCCACCGGAGCCACCCACCCCGCCAACCTCGGCCCCAAATGCCGAACCCACCACCTCATCAAGACCTTCCACACCGGCGAAAACGGCTGGACCGACACCCAACACCCCGACGGCAGCCACACCTGGACCTCCCCCACCAGCCACACCTACCGCACCACACCCTTCAGCCAGATCCTGTTCCCCGACCACACCACCCACACCCCAGCCCCACCCCCACAACCAGCCCCCACAACCACCACCGACCGGCACATGAAAATGCCACTCCGCCAACGCACCCGCCAACAAACCCGCACCCAACGCATCAACAACGAACGCCGACTCAACACCGAACAAGACAAACCCCCGCCGTACTAACGGGATTCGTCACATCCACCGAACGCGGTCGGTCTAACTGGCGCGGGTGATGCCGGACGCCCCGACAAGCACCGCCAGCACGATGGCGGCGAGAAGCAGCGCAGGAACGTCGCCCCACAGATGCCCCATGTGGTGTGCACCGCCGAACGATTGCACCGCCATGATCACCGCATGCACGGCGCTGGAGACGACGGCGAACCAGATCAGGGTGATGTTGGCCTCGGGCCGTCGCGCCGCGTTGATGAGGAACAAGCCCAACGTCACGTATACGCCGACGATCATCATGAAGTAATTCGATTCGTACGGGGCACCGTGATGCCAAGCCCACCCCGCCGGCCAGACCACGGCCAGCGGGTACAGCAGGATCATCGCCGCGCCGACGACCACGAGGGCGATCTGCAGTAGCCGGTATGCCATGGCGCACTCCTAGAGACGTCGAGTCTCCAGGATCCCACTACCAGCGCGGGCTGATGGCCTCAAATGACGGATCGACCGTGCGCATGTAGCCGGTGTCGTCGCGGTCGGTGATCCCGCACCGCAGGTACTGCTCGTGCAATGTCGCGAGAGCGTCGTCGTCGATTTGCACTCCGAGCCCTGGGCCGGTCGGCACCGGCACTGAGCCACAACGGAATTCGAGGGCACCGGGCCGCACGACGTCTTCGGTCTTCCACGGCCAGTGGGTATCGCAGGCATACGTGAGGTTCGGTGTGGCGGAGGCCAGATGCACCATCGCGGCCAGGCTGATGCCCAGATGCGAGTTGGAGTGCATGGACAGCCCCAGCCCGAAGGTGTCACAGATGCCGGCGAGCAGGCGGGATCGCTGCAGCCCACCCCAGTAGTGGTGATCGGAGAGCACCACGCGCACCGACCCTTTCGCCACGGCGGGCGCCAGTTGATCGAACGCCACCACGCACATGTTGGTGGCCAACGGCATGGGTGCCTGTGCTGCCACGTCTGCCATGCCGTCCAACCCGGGGGTCGGATCCTCCAGGTACTCCAGCACACCTGACAGACGCGCGGCCACCTTGAGCGACGTCTCGGGCGTCCAGGCAGCATTCGGGTCGAGCCGCAGCGGGTGGTCGGGGAACGCGACCCGCAGTGCCTCGATCGCAGCGGCCTCTTCCTCTGGCGCGAACACTCCGCCCTTGAGTTTGATCGCGGTGAAGCCGTACTCGTCCACGATGCGGCGGGCCTGAGCCACGATGCCGTCAGGGTCGAGCGCTTCTCCCCAGCTGTCGGGCTCCGCGCCGGGATGACCGGCCCACTTGTAGAACAGATAGGCGCTGAAGGGTACGGCGTCACGCACGGCGCCGCCGAGCAGATCCGATACCGGCCGGCCGGTCGCCTGCCCCGCCACGTCGAGGCACGCCACCTCGAAGGGCGAGAAAACCTGGTCGACGGCACTGGCGGTGGTGATCATGCCCGCCGTCCCCACCGCAGCCGTGTCCCCGTGCAGCACCTGGCCGATGGCCGCACGAATGGCGTTGAGGGCAAACACATCCTGCCCGACAATCGCTCCAGCCGCGGCAGCCAGGCGCTCCAGGTGCAGCGTGTCGGCGTAGGTCTCACCGAGCCCGGTCAGGCCGGCATCGGTGTCCAGCTGGATGATCGCCCGCAGTGCGAACGGTTGATGCACACCCACGGTGTTGAGCAACGGTACGTCGGCGAACGCGACCGGCGTGATGCGTGCGCCGGTAATGCGGACCGGCGGCATCAGTGCACCAGGGCGTTGTCCAGCACCGCGCGGCCGGCCGCCAGGATGCGTTGCAGCTCAGTGACATCGTCGGGTCTGGCATCGATGAGTGGTGAACGCACCGGCCCGGCGGGGATCCCTTCCATGGTGACGCCGGCCTTGATCAGCGACACCGCATAGCCGGGGACGGTGTCCCGCAGCCGCACCAGCGGATGGTAGAACTCGCGCGTCAGGGCCGCGATCAGCGGCTCGTTGCCGGTCTCCAGAGCCTGGTAGAAGGCGAGTGCGACGTCCGGCGCGAATGCGAAGGTCGCCGACGAGTACAAGGTCACGCCGATCGCGCGGTACGCCTGCTGCGACACCTCGGCGGTGGGCAGTCCGTTGAAGAACTGGAACGGCTTGCCGAGCGGCTCCAACGCATCGGTGACAGCACGAACGATGCGCGATACCCGATCGAGATCGCCTGTGCCGTCCTTGAATCCGACCACGTTGGGGATGAGTGCGACCTCGACTGCCGATTCTTCGGAGTAGCGGGCGTTGTTGCGGTTGTAGACGACGACGGGAAGGTCGGTGACCGCGCTGACCTCACGGGTGTATGCCACGAGCCCGGCCTGCGGCATCTCCACCAGGTACGGCGGCAGCAACAGCAGTCCATCGGCACCGGCATCGGCGGCCACCTCGGCGAAGGCCTTGGCCGACGCGATGGATCCGCCCGCGCCCGCATACACCGGAACTCGGCCGCCCACCGTCTCGACGGCGGTACGCACAACCATCCGCATCTCGTCGGGGTCGAGCGCATGGAACTCTCCGGTGCCGCAACCGACGAACACACCACCCGGCCCGGCGTCGACGCCCTTGGCGATGTGCTGTGCGAGCCGATCCACGTCGACGTCACCGGCAGCGGTGAGCGGGGTTACCGGGAAAAACAGGACGCCATCCAGCATTTGTGTACTCCTCGTGTTCTGCAAGTCAGTCTTTGGTGAGTTGGCCGTCGATACGCCGCCACAGGCCGTCCGGGTTTCCGTCGGCGATAGCGCTGGGCAGCAGGGTTTTTGGAGCATCCTGGTAGCACACTGGCCGCAGGAACCGCTCGATGGCACGGGCGCCTACCGATGTCGTGCGCGAATCGGAGGTCGACGGGAACGGGCCGCCGTGCACCATCGCATGACCGACCTCGACTCCGGTGGGCCAGCCGTTGAACAGGATTCGGCCGGCCTTGAGCTCGAGCACCTCCAGCAGTTCGCCGGCCTGACCGTGGTCGGATTCGTCAGCGTGGATCGTCGCGGTCAGCTGGCCCTCCATGCTGTTGGCCAGCCGCAGCATCTCAGCAGCATCCGAGCACCTCACCAGAACCCCGGCGGCGCCGAACACCTCTGCCTGCAACGTCTCTGAAGCCAGGAAGGTGGAAGCATCGGTCGCGAACAGTGCGGCGCGGCACGGCGCGGCCGGGGCGTCGAGCTCGGAACCGCGGGCAACCAGTGCCGCCTCGGCCTCCAAAGCCGCAACACCTTCGCGGAAGCTGTCGGCGATGCCCGGTGTCAGCATGACGGTCGACTCAGTGGCCGCGACCGCTTCACCCGCGGCGGCGACAAATGTGTCCAACTCCGGCCCGTCGACCGCGATGACCAGCCCAGGGTTGGTGCAGAACTGCCCGGAACCCAGCGTGAGTGACCCGACGAAGGCCCGGCCCAGCTCCGCACCTCGGTCGCCCAGTGCACCGCTGAGCAGGAACACCGGGTTGACGGCGCTCATCTCGGCATACACCGGGATGGGTTCAGGACGAGCTGCGGCCGCGGCGACCAATGCCATGCCGCCCGCACGGGAGCCGGTGAATCCGACGGCCTTGATGCGGGGATCGGCCACGAGGGCGGCGCCGAGGTCAGGGCCGAAGCCGTACAGCAGGGAGAACGTTCCGGCCGGTAGTCCGGAGGCAGCGACGGCGTCGGCGATGGCACGGCCCACGAGTTCGGAGGTGCCGGGGTGAGCATCGTGGGCCTTGACCACGACCGGGCAACCGGCAGCCAGGGCTGAGGCGGTATCGCCGCCGGCCACCGAGAAGGCCAGCGGGAAATTGCTGGCGCCGAACACCGCGACGGGACCGAGGGGGACGCTGCGTTGACGGATGTCAGGACGCGGCAACGGGGTTCGACCAGGTAGCGCAGGATCGATCCGAGCCTGGTTCCAGCTGCCCTCACGCAGCACTGCGGCAAACAGGCGCAGTTGACCCGCGGTGCGCCCGACCTCGCCGGTCAGCCTTGGCCGGGGTAGGCCGCTCTCTGCGTGGGCGCGCTCCACCAGGGCGTCACCGATCGACTCGAGGTTGGCCGCGATCGCTTCGAGGAATCGGGCCCTGGTCTCGATCGGGGCCGACCGGTATGCCGGGAACGCGTCCGCGGCGGCGGTGCAGGCATCCTCGACATTGGAGTGGTCGCCGTAGGCGTACGCGGGCTCGATGAGCTCGCCTGTCCGCGGGTCGATTCCGCGGATCTCCTTGCCGCTGCCTCGCACCGGCGTTCCCGCGATCAGCATCTGTCCGGTCAGGTCCAGCATCGCCGTTGAGGTCATAGTGGCAACCGTACGACCGCTATAAATACTTGTCCAAGTCAAATTTGCCCATTAATCATGCACTAGTTGTATTAGTCCGTTTCCGGCGCTCGCGAGGCGCGCGGGGTCGCATGATCTGGGGCGGATGGGGCGGATCGTGGGAGACGTGCAACCCCGATCACCGCGCCACGTTCGCCTACGTGATGAACAAGATGGGACCCGGCGTGGAGGGCTCCGAGCGCACCGCCCGGTATCTGAGCTCGTTATACGAGGCCTTGGTTTGAGGATGCAGCCGCACGGTTAGTATTTGTCGACGCCTCCGTGGGTACCGTCTCCATGGATGCACGAGATACGTCGGAGGTGACCGCGATGACCAGCCAACCGGACCCGGCAGGCTGCTCAGTGGAAGAGAGCCGCGTCGGTGAGGTCAGCGTGGTGGCAGTGGCCGGAACGGTCGACATGCTCACCGCGCCCAAGCTCGAAGAAGCGATCAACGCTGCCGCCAAGAGCTCACCTTCTGCCGTCGTCGTCGATCTGAGTGCCGTGGAGTTCCTGGCCTCGGCCGGCATGGGCGTACTGGTGGCCGCACACGAACAACTGGGCGACGCGGCACGGTTCGCCGTCGTCGCCGACGGACCGGCCACCAGCCGGCCGCTCAGGCTGGTCGGGATCGCCGAGGTCGTGGATCTGTTCGCGACGCTCGACGAAGCGCTGGCCGCATTGAAGACATAAGACCGGCGACAACGGGGTAGCCAGCAGGTCGATATGACAGACGCAGGCCAGTCAGTTCAGTTCACGAAGCATGTCAGGGCCGCACCGGAAGATGCGGCGCAGATACGCCGTGAGTTCTCCAGTTGGCTGAGCACGCACCTCACGCTCGACCCGACCAAGGCCAGTGATGTGGTGCTGGCCGTGAACGAGGCCCTGGCCAACGCCGCCGAGTTCGCCTACGTCGACGCCCCGGCGCCGGGGTTGATGCACTTACGCGCCGATTATGACGGGGATGCGTCGGTACTCACCGTCACCATCAGCGATGACGGCGTGTGGCGGATCTCCGAGACGGACCACAACAACCCGGCCCGCGGACGGGGGATCCCGTTGATGCGCGCGCTCACCGACCGGGCTGTGATCGACTCGGACCACGCGGGCACCGAAGTTCGCCTGCAGTGGGATCAGATCGATCAGAACTGCGGCAACCGCACCACCTGAACGAAGAACTCGTCGATCTGCCGGACCGCACTCATGAACTGGTCCAGGTCGACGGGCTTGGTGACGTAGGCGTTGGCGTGCAGCTTGTAGCTGCGGAGGATGTCCTCCTCGGCTGACGACGTGGTCAGCACCACGATCGGGATGTGGCACAGTTCGACGTCCGACTTGATCTTCTCCAGCAACTGCCGGCCGTCGTATTTCGGCAGGTTCAGGTCGAGCAGGATCAGATCCGGGCGCGGTGCGCCTTCGAAGCCGCCGCGCCGATAGAGAAAGTCCAGGCCTTCCTCTCCGTCGCGGGCGACGTGCAAGTTGTTCTTGATCTTGTTGTGCTCGAAGGCTTCCCGGGTGATGAGCTCGTCACCGGGATCATCCTCGACCAACAGGATGTCAATGGCTCGGTTGACCGATGAGGTCACTGTGGAGTTCCTTCCAACTGGGCTTCCGGCACGACGTCGGGCACGGTCGTGGGTGTCTCTGGCAGGGTGAACATGAACCGGGTTCCGGGCGAGTACGACGTGTCGATCCAGATGGATCCGCCGTGGTGTTCGACGATCTTCTTACACAGTGCGAGTCCGATACCGGTGCCGCTGAAGGCGTCGCGTCCGTGCAGGCGTTGAAATATGACGAACACCTTGTCCACGAACTCCTCGCCGATCCCGATCCCATTGTCCGAAACACTGAATACCCAGTTCTCGGCGAGTTCACCGGTACCGGGCCTGCAGTCGATGACGATCCGGGGCACAACCCCCTCGTGAGCGAACTTCACCGCGTTGCCGATCAGGTTCTGCCACAGCATCGTCATCAGCGTGGGATCACCGTCTATCTGCGGCAACGGCTCTTCGGGTCGCTCGATCTCGGCGCCCGACTCCCCGACCGCCGTGGCCAGGTTCTTCAACGCGCTGTCGAGTGCCTCGTCGAGGTTCACCTCGGTATGGGTGGCGTTGAGCCGGCCCACCCGTGAGAACGTCAGCAGGTCGTTGATCAGTACCTGCATACGTTTGGCGCCGTCGACGGCGAAGCCGATGTACTCGAGTCCGCGCTCGTCGAGTTTGTCGCTGTAGCGCTTCTCCAGCAGCTGACAGAACGAAGCGACCTTCCGCAACGGCTCCTGAAGATCGTGCGATGCGACGTATGCGAACTGCTCCAGCTCGGCATTGGATCGGCGCAATTCGTCAGCCTGCTGGTCCAGGGTCTCCTTGGCCGACCGCGACGCATCGAGTTCGTCGACGACCCGCTGCCGCATGTCCTCGACGTCGGCTGCGATCGCCCGGATGTCCTTGGGGCCCTGCGGGACGATGCGCTGCGCGAAGTCGCCCTCGGTGATTCGGCGGCACGAGGCTGCCAGCGCGGCCAGTGGTCGGGTGACGGCACTGCGTACCAGCACCGTCAACAACAGCGCCATGGTGAAGAACGCCACGATCATCGCGATCACCGCGCCGTCGCGCCAGGCCCGAACGTGGCCCAGCTCATCGACGCTGGCCTGCCTGGCCTGACTGAGGTTGGCGTTCTGCACATCGAAAAGCTCACGCAGCCCGTCGAATTCGGCCCGGCCGCGATCCGCGGTACGGGTATCCACGACGGTGGGCCTGCCCACCTGGACACCGGCGATGAGCGGCTCGGCATAGTTGGCCCGCCATGCCGCCGCCGCGGTCTCGATCGCGTCGAGATCGGCCATGAGATCGTCGTGGCCGCCCAGGTAGCCGCGGATGTCGGCTGCCGCCGTCGCTTCGGCGTCCTGCCCGTCGCTGTAGGGCTCCAGGAACCGAGGGTCGGCGGCAATCGTGTACCCACGCACCGCGGTCTCCTGGTCCCGCAGGGCGGCCTGCAGTTGATACGCCGCAACGCGGGCGGGCTGAATGTCGTCGATCAGCTCTCGCGATACGGAGTCGGTGCGGCCCACCAGCGCGATGCCGGCGACCGCGCCGGTCAACACGATCACGCACATCACCGACACCAGCAGGTTCTGCCAGCCTTGCACCGTGAGCTTCATACCGATGAACGCTCCACCCTGATCAGCGCGATGTCATCGCTGAGACCGCCGTGCGGACGCGCACGGGATTCGACTTCGTCGATGAGTGCACCGACGAATTCGCGCCCACGCAGGTCCGCCAGCGAGTTGGCCAGTTCGAGCAGGCCTTCTTCGCCGAGACGTTCGCCGCCGGGGCCTGCGTGCCCCTCGAACAATCCGTCGGTGAGCAGCACCAGACCGTGTCCTTCCGGCAGGGCCAGTCGGTCTACCGGCCACTCCTTGGCACCCAGACCGAGCGCGGAGCCAGCGGTGGGCTCGATCCATCGCGCGGCACCGTCGCCGTGTACCAGCAGACCCGGATGTCCGGCGCGCACCGCGTCGAACTCTCCGCTGTCGGGATCGAGCGCCAGGCTGACCAGGGTCGCGAAGATTCCCGGTCCGTGGCGCTCCGTGGTCAGGATGCGGTCGAGCTGACGCATCCGCTCGTTGCCCCGCAGCCCGGCGAATGTCAGTGCGCGCCAACCGATCCGCAGGGCCACCCCGAGGGCGGCCTCGTCCGGGCCGTGTCCGGCGACGTCGCCCATCATCACGTGCACGGTCCGGTCGGGGGTCTGCACGATGTCGTAGAAGTCACCGCCCAACAGGGCGTCGCGTCGGCTGGGCAGAGATTTGGTGACGATCTCGACTCCCGGATCGTCCAGCAGCAACGCCGAGGGCAGCAGGCCGCGCTCGAGACGAGCGTTCTCCCGTTCGCGCAGCCGGCTGGCGTGCAGGTCCACCGCGGTCAGCTCGGCGCGCTTGCGCTCGATGGAGTACACCAACGCGCGTCGCAGCATCTCCGGATCGACACGTCCCTTGACGAGATAGTCCTGTGCGCCCGAGGCGACCGCGGATACGCCGAAATGCTCGTCGTTCAGACCGGTGAGCACGATGACCGGGACCGCAGGGTCCAGCCTGCCCAGCCGGTGCAGCGCATCGATGCCCTGAGCGTCGGGCAGATTCAGGTCGAGCAGTACACAGTCGGGTCGGTCATCGACCAACACTCGCTCGGCGGCCGCCATGGACTGCACCCAGACCAGGTCGATGTCGGCGGTATCGGCCACGTCGGCGATCTGCTCTTCGACCAGTAATGCGTCGCCACGGTCGTCCTCGACCAACAACAGTGACAACCGCCGGCCTAGAGGGGGACCGGCCAGTGTGGCAGAGGGGTACGGCTGCTCCGCGCGCATGGGATCACGTCCTTCACTCACTGAGGCCACCCGGTCGCGCTGACCTCTGTTTTAGTGACGACGTGGTCGAGAATACCTAGACGTGGGCGTCAATTCCCCGGCAGTCGACCAATTACCGGTCGGGATCAGGAGGCCCGGGCCTGCGAGCGCAGCTCCAGCCTGCGCAGCACGTCCGCACCGAGGGCACGCGGGTCCTGATCCGCCGCGGCGGCGATGAACGTCACACCGTCGGCGACACCCGCCGCTTCGATGTCGGCGATCAGACCGGCGAGGCCGTCGACGGTACCGACGTAACGGACCTCGGCCGCGGAACCGGCGACCTCGAGTCCCCGGCGCGCAGACCGGTAGTCCCCGGCCACCGCGACCGCGATGTCGAGGATCACCGAGACGGCGTCGTCCTCGGACTTGAGGCCGGACCGGATTCGGCGCGCCTGGGCCAGGTCGGTGGCAGAGATGCGCACCGTCGGCTCGTCGCCGTCGGTCAACTCGGTCCAGGTTTCGGTGTCCGCCACGAATATCCGCACCCGCGCCACGCTATGTGCAGATAGCGCACTTGCACAGAGTTACGTTCAGGCCGAATGCAAGGAACTAACGCGCGTCCCGCACCCGGGTCTTGTACAGGCTCGCGACGGTGGTGACAGCCAACGTGACGATGATGACGCCGAGGCTGGCCAGCGTCGGGATCTCCGGCACGTGCACGGGCTCGCCGCCGTTGATGAACGGCAGCTCGTTCTCGTGCAGTGCGTGCAGCACCAGCTTGACGCCGATGAAGGCCAGGATGAACGCCAGCCCCTGCGACAGGTAGACGAGCCGCTTGAGCAGGTCGCCGAGCAGGAAGTACAGCTGCCGCAGACCCATCAGGGCGAACACGTTGGCGGTGAACACCAGGTAGGGCTCCTGGGTCAGTCCGTAGATCGCCGGGATCGAGTCCAGCGCGAACAGCAGGTCGGTGGTACCCAGCGCGACGATCACCAGGAACATCGGCGTCATCAGCCGCTTGCCGTTCTCGTGCACCCACAACTTCAGGCCGTCCCACTGGTCCGTGGTCCGCAGGTGCTTGCGGGCGAACCGCACCACGCCGTTGTCGCCGTCGTCGTCGTGGTCGGTGTCACGAACCAGGTTGATCGCGGTGTACACCAGGAACGCGCCGAAGATATAGAACACCCAGGAGAACTGGTTGATGGCCACCGCACCGAGCGCGATGAAGATGCCGCGGAAGATCAGCGCCAGGATGATGCCCACCAGCAGGGCCTGCTGCTGGTAGATCCTCGGCACCTTGAAGCTGGCCATGATGATCAAGAAGATGAACAGGTTGTCCACCGAGAGTGAATATTCGGTGAGCCAGCCGGCGAAGAACTCAAGTCCGAACTGGTGGCCGTGGAAGTACCACACCCATACGCCGAAGGCCACCGCCATGCCGATGTAGATCGACAGGTACGTCGCGGTCTCCCGCGTGGTGGGTTCGTGTGGGCGCCGCCCGATCACGACGACATCGAACAGCAGAACGGCGATCGTCACGGCGAGGGTGACAATCCATTCCAGCTGGGTTACCTGCATCAACAATCCTCCGGTCGTCAAAACGCCGGAGGTCTCTTCCACCGGAAACACGCACCGGCCCGCGACACCGATCGATCATTGACGACCGACGTGATGACGACATCGCAGCGAAGGAATACTCCCCTCCGGCGACCAGTCTGCCTGACGGATCCCACGAACCGAAATCGAACCGGCACGCCGCACCGACCCGCCGTGCGCCACTGGGCCGTCGCGGCGGCGGCTTAGTAGTTTGTAGTCGTGACAGCTGCCGCCGGTGCGCACGAGATTCCCCCTCAGTACGTGCTATCCCCACTGGCCCCCGAGCCGCGCACACTCGTCGACATCCTGCACGACACAGCCCGGCGCTTTCCCGACGCGCCGGCCCTCGACGACGGCACCGTCCAGCTCACCTATGCCGAGCTGATCGCCGACGTCGCCGACAGCGTGGCCTGGCTGGCGGCGCGCGGTATCGGCCGCGGCGACAAGCTCGGAATCCGGATGCCCTCGGGCAGCTATGCGCTGTACGTGGCGATCCTGTCGGTGCTGGCGTGCGGCGCGGCCTACGTCCCGGTCGACGCCGACGACCCCGACGAACGGGCCGAGCTGGTGTTCGGCGAGGCCAATGTGGTCGGCGTGATCACCGAGGCCGGCCTGGTGCGCGGGCCGGGTTCGTCGCGCGGCTGGCGGGCCGCGGCGCCGCTGGGTCGTGACGACGCCTGGATCATCTTCACCTCGGGATCCACCGGCACCCCGAAAGGTGTGGCAGTCACCCATCGCAGCGCCGCAGCGTTCGTCGACGCCGAAGCGCGAATGTTCCTGCAGGACAACCCGATCGGACCCGGAGACCGGGTGCTGGCCGGACTGTCGGTGGCCTTCGACGCATCCTGCGAAGAGATGTGGCTGGCGTGGCGGCACGGCGCGTGCCTGGTGCCCGCTCCCCGGTCGCTGGTGCGCAGCGGCATGGATCTGGGCCCCTGGCTGGTGAGCCGCGACATCACCGTGGTGTCGACGGTCCCGACGCTGGCCGCACTGTGGCCGGCCGAGGCGCTGGAAGCGGTGCGGCTGTTGATCTTCGGCGGCGAGGCCTGCCCGCCCGAGCTGGCGGCCCGGCTCGCGGTGGACGGTCGCGAGGTGTGGAACACCTACGGCCCCACCGAGGCGACCGTCGTCGCCTGCGCCGCACCGCTGGACGGCCAGGGCCCGGTCAGCATCGGCCTGCCGCTGGCGGGCTGGGACCTGGCCGTGGTCGACAAGGACGGCCTGCCGGTCGCCATCGGCGACGTCGGCGAACTGGTGATCGGCGGGGTGGGTCTGGCCCGCTACCTCGACCCGGAGAAGGACGCCGAGAAGTACGCACCGATGCCGACGCTGGGCTGGAACCGGGCCTACCGCAGCGGCGACCTGGTGCGACTGGAGGCCGACGGGCTGTACTTCCAGGGCCGCGCCGACGATCAGGTCAAGGTCGGCGGCCGCCGCATCGAACTGGGCGAGGTCGACAACGCGCTCGTGCACCTGCCCGGCGTCAGCGGCGGTGCGGCCGCCGTGCGCAAGACCGCCAGCGGCACCCCGTTGCTGGTCGGCTACATCGCCAGCACCGATCCGGATTTCGACCTGGCCGCCGCGCGCACCGCACTGTCCGAGTCGCTGCCGGCCGCCCTGGTGCCCCGGCTGGTGCTGCTCGACGAACTGCCCACCCGCACATCGGGCAAGGTGGACCGCAATGCTCTGCCGTGGCCGCCGCCCGGAGGCGCCGATCAGGACGCCCCGCAACTCGACGGCACCATGGGCTGGCTGGCCGGACTGTGGCGCGACGTACTCGGCACACCCGTCGAAGGGCCGGAGGCCGATTTCATCGCGCTGGGCGGCGGTTCACTGTCGGCCGCACAGCTGGTGGCGGCACTGCGCCAGCGGTATCCGCTGGTGACCGTCGCCGACCTGTACGACCATCCTCGGCTCGGCTCACTGGCCGGCTATCTCGACGAGCTCAAGCCGCCGCCGCAGATCCAATCCCGCGAGGTCAAACCGACACCGTGGTTCACCCAGGCCGCACAGGTCGCGTTGTCGCTGCCGCTGGCCACCCTCACCGGCATGCAATGGGTGG
The DNA here is from genome assembly GCF_048282725.1 of Mycobacterium sp. 48b. Lineage (NCBI taxonomy): Bacteria > Bacillati > Actinomycetota > Actinomycetes > Mycobacteriales > Mycobacteriaceae > Mycobacterium > Mycobacterium sp. 48b. Next base: position 1,132,725 of record NZ_JBLVUL010000001.1, on the reverse strand, counting down.
TCTGGCTGGCACTGCTGAACAACGTGGCCGCCCAGACCGGGATCGTGACGTGGGCGCATCCGCTGAGCTGGTGGTGGGTGCTGGCCGGATTCCTGCTGTTCGTCACACCGCTTGGCCGCATGGGCATCGCGGTGCTGTTCGCCAGGATGCTGCTGAGCGGACTTGAGCCCGGCACGTACCGTCGCGGTGGTCCGGTTCACCTGCGGGTCTGGATCGCCGAGCGACTGGCCGATGCCAGCGGCGCGGAGAACCTCGCCGGTGCGCCGTGGATGGTCTACTACGCCCGCGCCCTCGGCAACAGCGTCGGCAAGGGCGTCGACATGCACTCGGCACCGCCCGTCACGGGCATGCTCAAGATCGGCCACCGTGCCTCGGTCGAGCCCGAGGTGGACCTGACCGGGCACTGGATCGACGGCGACCTCTTCCACGTCGGGCCGGTGACGATCGGTAACGACGCCACGATCGGCGCCCGCACCACGCTGCTTCCCGGGGCGAGCGTCGGCAAGAACGCCGATGTCGCCCCCGGCTCCGCGGTGACCGGCAAGGTCAAGAACGGTCAGTACTGGAAGGGCTCGCCCGCCGTGAAGTCCGGCAAGGCCCGTCACCCGTGGCCCGATCACCGGCCGGGGCGCGCCCCGGTGTGGGTCGCGGTGTACGGCGTGTCCTCACTGCTGCTGGCCGGCCTACCGCTGCTGGCCCTGGCCGCGGGACTCGCGGTGATCGTGTGGGGTGTACGCAACACCGCCTCACCGGCCGACGCCCTGCTACCCGCGCTCGCGTGGACGCCGGTGGCGGCCGGCGCGGCGCTGCTGACCTACGCCGCGCTCACCGTGATCGGGGTGCGCATCCTGTCCATCCGACTGTCGGAGGGCTACCACCCCGTGCGCAGCCGGGTCGGCTGGCAGCTGTGGACCACAGAACGCCTGATGGACGCGGCCCGCAACTACCTGTTCCCGATCTACGCCAGCCTGCTCACGCCGTGGTGGCTGCGTCTGCTCGGCGCGAAAGTCGGTAAGGACACCGAGATCTCGACCGCCCTGTTCACCCCGAAGTTCACCGAGGTGCAGGACGGCGCGTTCCTCGCCGACGACACCATGGTGGCGTCCTACGAACTGGGCGGCGGCTGGATCCACGTCGCCAAGGCGACGATCGGCAAGCGCGCCTTCCTGGGCAACTCCGGCATCACCCAGCCAGGCCGCAAGGTGCCCAATGACGGCCTGGTGGCAGTGCTGTCGGCCACGCCACACAAGGCCAAGGCCGGCTCGTCGTGGCTGGGCAGCCCACCGGTTCGGCTGCGCCGCAACGCCACCGCCGCCGACGCGCTGCGCACGTTCCATCCGTCGGTCCGGCTCAAGATCATGCGCTCGGCGGTCGAGACCTGCCGGTTGATCCCGGTGATCGTCACCTTCGCGATCGGCATCTCCGTGCTCGGCGCGCTGCAGGCGGTGACGATCCGGTTCGGTTTCCTGTGGGCAGCGCTGCTCGGCGGCGTCGTGCTGCTGGTCGCCGGCATGGTGGCCGGGACTGTCGCGGTGATCGCCAAATGGTTGGTGGTAGGCCGAATTCGCGCGGTCGAACATCCGCTGTGGTCGTCGTTCGTCTGGCGCAACGAGGTGTCGGACACCTTCGTCGAAACCGTCGCCGCACCCTGGTTCGCCCGGGCCGCCAGCGGAACCCCGGTGATGAACCTGTGGCTGCGCGGACTGGGCGCCTCGATCGGACGCGGCGTGTGGTGCGAAACCTACTGGCTGCCCGAGGCCGATCTGGTGACCCTGGGCAGCGCCGCCACCGTCAACCGGGGCTGCGTCGTGCAGACCCACCTGTTCCACGACCGCATCATGCGATTGGACAGCGTTGTGCTCGAAGAAGGTTCGACGCTGGGGCCGCACTGTGTGGCGCTGCCCGCCGCCAAGTTGGGCGCCGGCGCCACGGTCGGGCCGGGCTCCCTGGTGATGCGCGGTGACGAGGTGCCGCCGTCGACGCGCTGGCAGGGCAACCCGATCGCACCGTGGAACATGTTCGGCAAGAAGCGCGCGGCCGAGAAGTCCGCCGAAAAGTCCGCCAAGAAGACAGAAGAACCCGCCGCGTGACCCGATCGAAGAAGGCTGCAAAGAAATTGGCACCCCCGCCCGTGATCGACCCGTATCTGCCGCGCAACGGCAACTTCGGGTACCGGGTGTCGCGCTACGAACTCGATCTCGAGTACAAGGTGGCGATCAACCGACTGGCGGGGACGGCCACGATCACCGCGGTGACGTTGGCCGCGCTGCGCAACTTCACCCTCGACCTGTCCGACGCCCTTGCGGTGTCGCGGGTCTCGGTGAACGGGCGCCGCCCGGCCCAGTACCGATGTTCGGGCGGGAAGTTGTCGGTCAATCTGTCATCGGCATTGCCGGCCGGGGCGGCGATGACCGTCGTCGTCCGCTACAACGGAACCCCGCGCCCCATCGAATCGTATTGGGGTGACGTCGGTTTCGAGGAACTGTCGAACGGGGCCCTGGTGGCCGGCCAACCCAACGGGGCGGCCTCCTGGTTCCCGTGCGACGACCATCCCAGCTCGAAGGCCAGCTACCGGATCCAGATCAGCACGGACAGCCCGTACTACGCCCTGGCCAACGGTGAGCTGATCTCCCGCAAGGCTCGCGCCGGTCACACCGTGTGGACCTACGAGCAGGCCGAACCTACGTCGAGCTACCTGATCACCCTGCAGATCGGCCAGTACGAGAGCCAGCGCCTGACCAAGACACCGGTGCCTATGCACGCTGTGTTGCCCGCCCGGTTGCGCCGCGAGTTCGACCACGACTTCGAGCACCAGCCGCAGATGATGAAGTTGTTCATCAAGCTGTTCGGCCCGTATCCGCTGGCCAGCGGTTACACCGTGGTGGTCACCGACGACGACCTCGAGATACCGCTGGAAGCCCAGGGCATCTCGATCTTCGGGGCCAACCACTGCGACGGGCACCGCGGAGCCGAACGGCTCATCGCCCACGAGCTGGCCCACCAGTGGTTCGGCAACTCGGTGACGGCGCGGCGCTGGCGCGACATCTGGCTGCACGAGGGGTTCGCGTGCTACGCCGAATGGCTGTGGTCCGAGCATGCCGGCGGCCACACCGCCGCGGAGTGGGCCGAGCACTATCACGAGCGCCTGCGTGACAAGCCCCAAGACCTTCTGCTGTCCGATCCCGGGCCCGAGGACATGTTCGACGATCGCGTCTACAAGCGCGGCGCGCTGACCCTGCATGCCTTACGAACCCGGATCGGTGACCGGAATTTCTTTGCGCTGCTGAGGGATTGGACCGCCCGCTACCGGCACAGCACCGCCTTCACCGACGATTTCACCGGGCTGGCCGCCGGCTACACCGACGAGCCGCTGCAACCGCTGTGGCAGGCCTGGCTGTATTCGAAAGAGCTGCCGGACCTGTGACCGATGCCGGCGGAGCTCCCGCCACAGGCCCCATCACGCGCAGCAGCGTCGCCCGCGTCGGACTGGCGACGGCGATCAGTGCGCTGTGCGGTTACGCCGTGCTCTACCTGGCCGCGCGTGACCTCGAGCCCGCCGGGTTCTCGATCTTCAGCGTGTTCTGGGGTGCGTTCGGTCTGGTGACCGGCGCCGCCAACGGCCTCCTGCAGGAGGCCACCCGCGAGGTCCGCTCGTCCAGACACCGCGACCTCACCGGCGGCCCCACCACCCACCCGATGCGGATCGCCGGTCTGGTCGGCATCGCCGCCGCCGTGGTTATCGCGGTCAGCTCACCGCTGTGGAGCTCACACGTCTTCGCCGAGTCGCGGGCCCTGAGTGTGGTGCTGCTCAGCGTCGGGCTGGCCGGATTCTGCCTGCACGCCACCCTGCTCGGAATGCTCGCCGGGGTGAACCGCTGGACCGAGTACGGCGCCCTGATGGTCACCGACGCCGGGATCCGGGTGGCGGTCGCCACGGCGACGTTCGTGCTCGGCTGGGGACTGGCCGGGTTCCTGTGGGCCACTGTGGCCGGTGCGGTGGCCTGGCTGATCATGCTGATCGCCGCACCGGCTGCCCGCCTGTCCGCCGGCCTGCTGACCTCGGGCAGCCCCGCGACGTTCCTGCGCGGGGCCGCGCATTCGATCGCCGCGGCCGGCGCCAGCGCCATCCTGGTGATGGGTTTCCCGGTACTGCTCAAGGCCACCTCGGGTGACCTGGGCGCGGCAGGCGGTGTGGTGATCCTGGCGGTGACGCTGACCCGCGCCCCGCTGCTGGTGCCGCTCACCGCGATGCAGGGCAATCTCATCGCGCACTTCGTCGACCAGCGCGACAAACGGCTGCGAGCGCTTCTGGCACCGGCAGCCGCTGTGGCTGCGCTGGGCGCCGTGGGCATTGCCGCTGCCGGGTTGCTCGGGCCCTGGCTGCTGCGGGTGGGGTTCGGCGACGAGTACCGCGCGGGCGGGACACTGCTGGCCTGGCTAACCGCGGGCGCCGTGGCCATCGCGATGCTCACGCTGACCGGAGCGGCGACCGTCGCCGCGGCATTGCACCGGGCCTACGCGGCGGGTTGGATCATCGCCACGGTGGCGGCGGTGGCCCTGCTGCTGCTGCCGGTCGAGCTGGAGACGCGGACCGTCATCGCGCTGCTGTGCGGACCCCTGGTGGGAATCGCGGTTCACCTGGGCGCGCTGGCGCGTGCAGCCCTGAAATGAGCGTGTAGTTTGGTGCCCATCGACATGCGCTTTCACGACGTTTGGATCATCATCCCCGCCTTCAATGAGGCGAGCATCATCGGCGACGTCATCTCCGACGTGCGCTCAGTTTTTCCTAACGTGGTCTGCGTCGACGACGGCAGCCGTGACGGCACCGCCGAATTGGCGCTGAAGGCCGGCGCACATGTCGTCCCGCATCCGGTGAACCTCGGCCAGGGAGCGGCAATCCAGACCGGCGTCGAATACGCGCGCAGCCGGCCCGGCGCCCGCGTGTTCGCCACGTTCGACGCCGACGGTCAGCATCAGGTCAAAGACGTGATGCGGATGATCGACCGGCTCGACGGCGACGAGGCCGACCTCGTGGTGGGCACCCGGTTCGCCAACCCCGACGCCCACGCGGTCACCCACACCCCGCCGCTGAAGCGGATCATCCTGCGCGCCGCGGCATTCCTCAGCCCGCAGAGCCGCGCACTCGGACTCACCGACGCCCACAACGGCCTGCGGGTGTTCGACAAGAAGGTGGCCGACGAACTCAACCTCACCATGAACGGCATGAGCCACGCCGGGGAGTTCATCGCGTTGGCGTACGAAAACCGTTGGCGTGTGGTCGAGGAACCGGTCGAGATCCTCTACACCGACTATTCGAAGTCGAAGGGGCAGCCGCTGCTCAACGGGGTGAACATCATCTTCGACGGGCTGTTACGCAGGAGGATGTCCCGGTGAACTGGATTCAGGCACTGCTGATCGTCGCGGTGCTGGTGCTGTTGGCGTACCTGCTGGGGTCGCGGCGCAGTGCACGGTCCAAGGCGTGGGTGAAGGTCGGTTTCGTGTTGTTCGTGGCCGCGGGCATCTATGCGATCCTGCGGCCCGACGACACCACCGTGGTGGCCAATTGGCTTGGGGTGGACCGCGGTACGGACCTGATGGAGTACATGCTCATCATCGCGTTCGTCTTCGTCACGCTGTCGACATACCTGCGCATCAAGGACCTCGAGCTGCGCTACGCCCGGCTGGCCCGAGCCGTCGCCCTGCAGAACGTGCGGGTGCCGGAGGACACCTAGCGGCTGAGCAACGCCGCAAGCATGGCGATCCGGGCGTCCTCGAGTTCCGGCATCGGCAGCACGCGGCGCACCATGGCCGCGCCGTCGAACGTGTTGATCACGATGGTCAGCAATATGGCGAGAACATCCTCGGGAATCTGATCGGCTCCCGGCGCGCTCTTGGCGGTTTCGTAGATGTTGTCGATGTACTCGGCGAGCACCGTCTGCAGCGGGCCCCGCAGCTTTTCGTCGGTGCGGGCCGCCATCATGAGCTCATGCCACACCGTGTTGGTGTCGCTGCCCGCGATGTCGCGCAGGATCGTCAGCACCGCCGGTAGCGGCGGCTGCTCGGCGGGGATCTCCGCGGCCAGCTTGCTTCCCGACTCCAGCTGTCGGCGCGCCACCTCTTGGGCCGTGGCGGCCATGAAGTCGCTCATGGTCGGGAAGTGCCGGAACAGCGCGCCGTCGGAAACCTTGGCCCGCTTGGCGATCACCGCCGCCGAGGCTTTGGCGTAGCCCACCTCGATGATGGTGTCGATGGCGGTGTCGAGTAGTCGGGCGACGGTTTCCTCGCGGCGCTGCTGCTGGGTTCGGGCCATCTCAGACCGGCGTATGGTCCAGATGCTCAGCGCCGGCGCGCAGGTAGCGACCCGATTTCACCGACTCACCGTAACCGTCGCGGAACTGGCCGTTGCGGAACACCACGGCACCGTTGACCGCCGTCGCGACGACGGCGTCGTCGCTACGGTTCACCATGCGGCTCAGGCCACCATAGAACGGGACCGACTCCTCGTGATAAGCCTCCACCGTGTCGTTCAGCCCCGCCGGGTCGATCACCACGAAGTCGGCCCGGTCACCTTCGCGCAGCGTGCCGGCCGAGACACCGAACCAGTCGGCCACCTCGGCGGTCAGCCGGTGGATGGCATGCTCGGTGGTCATGAACGGTCGCCCGGCCAATTGGGCGTCGCGCACCCGCTTCAGCAGCTTCACCGGGTAGTTGTAGAACGCCATGTTGCGCAGGTGCGCACCGGCATCCGAGAAGCCCATGTGCACCGAGGGATCCTTGGCCAACCGGTCGAGGTACTTCGGGCGGTTGTTGGCCACGATGGTGGTCCAGCGGACGTTGCGCTCACCGTTGTCGACCAGCACGTCGAGGAACGCGTCGAGCGGGTGGATGCCACGCTCGTCGGCGATCTGGCCGAAGCTCTTGCCGATCAGCGTCTTGTCGGGGCATTCGACGATCGTGGCGTCGTGGAAGTCGCGGTGCCACAAGGTCGGTCCGAGCACGCGGCGGTCGAAGGACTTGCGGAACCGGCGGCGGTACTCGGGGTCGGCGAGCAGCTTGTTGCGCTCGAACTGGTCCTTGAGATGCAGGGCTGCGGTTCCCGCGCCGAACTCCTCGAATACCGGCAGATCGATTCCGTCCGAATACAATTCGAACGGCACCGGCAGGTGCTGGAAGCGCACCTTGGCACCCAGGACGCGGTTGAGCAGCCGGACGCCCGGCCCCAGCACCCGCACCGCACCGGGCGAGGACTTGGCGTCGGCGGAGACCAGCAGGCTCATCCGGACGCCCCGGCGGCGGCCGAACATGCCGCTGCTCTCCAGGAAGAAGTTCAGTGCCTCATGGATTTTGGCGACATTCGGCGCGCTCTGCAGCATCCGGCCGCGCTTACGCAGCACCTTGATCAGTCGCCGGCGCTCCCGCCAGGTCGCGAACGTCGACGGCAAGGCACGGGACCGGAACCGGTCTCCGTCGAGCTTGTCGATCGCGGCGTCCATGCCGGACATTCCGAGCATGCCCGCTTCCAGAGCCTCGTCGAGCCGGGCCGCCATGGTCTCCAGTTCGGCGTCGGTCGGCGTCACCCCGCGAGTGGTGGCCCGGTCCAGCCCCAGCACCGAGGCCCGCAGATCCGAATGACCCAGCAGCGACGCGATGTTCGGGCCGAGCGGCAGGTCGTCGATCACCTTCACGTACTCGGCCGGGCCTGACCACGTCTTGTGCTGCTGCAGCGCGCCCAGCACGAACTGACGCGGGACCGCCTCGACGCGGCTGAACAGGTCGGCGGCGTCCTCGGTGTCCGAGTAGACCGTCGACAACGAACACATGCCGAGCAGGACGGTGGTGACGCCGTGCCGCACCGATTCGCGCAGGCCCGGATCGAGCAGGACCTCGGCGTCGTAGTGGGTGTGCACGTCGACAAAACCGGGGAGCACCCACTTGCCTCCGGCGTTGATGACATCCGGGCAGTCGGTCTCATCGAGGGGCGTGGCCGATACGGCAACCACCACCCCGTCGCGAATCCCCAGCGTACGGACCTGCGGCGGGGCGCCGGTGCCGTCGAACCACAGGCCGTTGCGAACGATGACGTCGTAGGACATGACGCAACGCTAGAGCAGAAAGTGAGTACTCACAATCTTTTAGTGAGAATTACCCCGGAAGAATTCGACCGTCCTGGGAATCCCGGCCGCCAGATCCACCTGCGGCCGCCAGCCCAGCACGTCCCGGGCCCGGCTGATGTCGAGCTGGGAACGTCGCAGGTCACCGAGCCGCGGCGGGTGCATCTCCGGCTCGTCTGCGGCGCCGACCGCCAGGGCGATCGCGGTGTGCATTTCCCGGGTCGACGTGTCCACGCCGGTACCGACGTTGAACCGTTGACCGCCGCCATTCGGCCCGGACGCCTTCACGAAGGCGTCGACCACGTCGTCGACGTACACATAGTCACGGGTGTCGCTGCCGTCACCGAAGATCTTGGTCGGCCTGCCGGCCAGCAGCGCCTGGGCGAAGATCGCCACGACACCGGCCTCACCGTGCGGATCCTGACGCGGGCCGTACACGTTGGCCGGGGCGATGTGCGAGCAATCCAGGTTGTACAGATTGCGGAACATGTTGAAGTAGACCTCGCCGGCCACCTTGCTCGCCGCATACGGCGAAGCCGGATTGGTCGCGACGTCCTCGCTCGTCGGATACGTCGGCGGGGTGCCGTACACCGAGCCGCCCGAGGACGTGTGCACCACCTTGCGTACGCCGGCCTGACGCGCCGCCTCGGCCAACCGGACCACGCCCACCACATTCACCGTGGAGTCCAGTTGCGGATCGTCCACCGAGCGCTTCACCGAAATCTGCGCGGCCAGGTGGAAGATCACCTCGGGCTGAGCGTCCTTGAGCAGGCCCAGCAGGTCGGCGTCGACGATGTCGGCTTTGACGAACTCGAAGTTGTCGTTGTTGTCGGCGCTGCTGAGGTTCTCTGCCCGCCCCGAGCTCAGGTCGTCGAGCCCGACGACGCTGTGCCCGTCCGCCAGCAGCCGGTCGACCAGCGTCGATCCGATGAAACCCGCAGCTCCTGTCACCAGTGTTCGCACGGCCTCACCATACCGACGGCGACTGCGGCCCCGCTGTGTCCGTACAGTCGGCAAGAGTGAACAAGGTCGCCCGCACTGCCGCCGCGCTGATCGCGCTGCATCTGGTGGTCCGGGCGATACTCGCGTTCGGGGGCTACTTCTACTGGGACGATCTGATCCTGATCGGCCGGGCCGGGACCCAGGATCTGCTGTCGCCGTCCTTCCTCTTCGACGATCACGACGGCCACGTCATGCCCGCGGCGTTCCTGGTGTCCGGCGCGGTCACCCGGGTGGCACCGTTCTCCTGGGTGCTGGCCGCCGCGAGCCTGGTGGTGATGCAGCTCCTGGCGTCCTTGGCACTGCTTCGCGCGTTGTGGGTGATCCTGGGCTGGCGGCCGGTGCTGCTCATACCGCTGACCTTCGCGTTGTTCACGCCCCTGGCGTTGCCCGGGTTCGCGTGGTGGGCGGCGGGGCTGAACACACTGCCGATGCAGGCCGCACTGGCCTGGGTGGTCGGTGAGGCGGTGCTGTTCGTGCGGACCGGGGCGTCGCGGCATGCCATCACCGGTGTGCTGGTGTTTCTCGGCGGGTTGTTGTTCTTCGAGAAGGCCGCGGTGATCCCGTTCGTCGCGTTCGCGGTGGTGGCTCTCTTGGGATATGTGACGGGGACTTTCTCGGTGCGGGAGGTGTGGCAGCGCGGTCTGCGACTGTGGGTCGGATGCCTGGCGCTGACCGTCGCGTGGATCGGGGTGTACCTCCTCGTCGTCGACCAGAAGCGGTGGAGTTTCGACCTGGCGATGACCTGGGACCTGCTCAGCAGGTCCTTCACCCATGGCATCGTGCCCGGGCTCGTGGGCGGGCCATGGTTCTGGCAACGCTGGGCGCCGGCCTCGCCGTGGGCCACCCCGCCCGTCTCGGTGATGGTGCTGGGCTGGGTGGTGCTTGTCGTCGCCGTTGCGGTGGTGCTGGTGCGCAAGACCCGCATCTGGCCGGTGTTGGTCGTGGCGCTCGGTTATGCCGTGGCCTGCCAGATTCCGATCTATCTGATGCGCTCGTCCCGGTTCACCGCCTTGGAGTTGGCGCAGACCTTGCGCTACCTACCTGATCTGGTCGTGGTGCTGGCACTGCTGGCGGCCGTCGGATTCTGCGCGCCGAACCGCGATTCACGGCTCTCTTCCCTACTCTCTGCGTCTCGCGCCCGGACCTGGGCGTGCGTCTGCCTCGCCGTGCTCTTCGTGGCCAGCAGCCTTTACTCGACCTTCACCTTCTTGAAGGTGTGGCAGGACAACCCGGTGCCGGCCTATCTGAACAACGCCCGGGCGTCGTTGGCGTCCACCTCTTCGGCCGCGCCCCTTCTGGATCAAGAGGTCGATCCATTGATCCTGCAACGGGTGGCGGCGCCGGAGAACCTGGCCAGCCACATGTTCGCCCTGGCGTCACCCAGGCCCGAGTTCGCCTCGGCGACAACCGATCTGCGGATGTTCGACCGCACCGGAAAACTCGTCGACGCCAAGGTGACCTGGGTGCGCACCATCGTCGAGGGCCCGCAGCCGAAATGCGGGTTCCTGGTGCAGCCCGATGAACCCGTCGTCATGCCGCTCGACGGACCACTGCTGCCGGCCGACTGGACCACCGAGATCAACTACCTGGCCAACAGCGACGGCTCACTGACCATGGCCCTCGCTGAAGGGCCCGAGGTGAAGGTCCCGGTCCGGCCCGGGCTCAACCGCGTCTTCGTCCGATTGCCCGGCGCGGGCCAGTCGATCGCCGTGCAGGCCAACACCGCCGCCCTGTCGGTGTGCATCTCCCCCGGACCTGTCGGATTCCTGGCACCGAGGTAGTTCGGGTGCTGAGATACTGAGGGTCGTTTTCGGGATCCTGTGTCGAGGGGGACGGTCTGTGGGCGCGCTGGATGGCTTCTATTCGACGTGGAACAAAGCGCGGGAAACCTTCGGAGTCGGCACCCCTACCGACGGCAGCCAGCACGATGGCAGCTCCCAGCTGCTGAAGATGAAAGGCATGGTCGAGTCGGCGTCCAAGCATGACGGCTGGCAGGGAAAGGGAGCCGAGGCCTACGCCGCGGCGAACAAGCAACACGCCGACGTGTACCAGAAGCTCGCAGACCTCGACAAGAAGATGGCCGCCGAGGTCACCAACGCCGCGAACGTCGTCACCCACGGTCGCACTCAACTCGACACCACGAAGTCCTGGGTCGACAGCGCGGTCAACTCGCTGCCCAGTTCACTCAGCGCCCAAGCCCGCGAGAAAAGCCTGATCCCGATCGCCAAGGAAGGCATCACCCAGGTCAACAACACCGTCAGCACCGCCAACGGGGACATGCTCAAGATCGGCTTCCGCGTCACCGAACTGAAGAACGGATTCGACGAACTCCAGAATCAGAAGCTCGGGCCGGGAGACAAGAAGGGCGACGCCGAAGGCGTCAAAGATGAGGACGGCGACGGCAAGCCTGACGAGGACAAAACGCCGGCCGAGACCGGAGCTCAGGATTCCGAAGCCCTACAAAATGGCGAACTGACACCCGAGGAGCGTGAGCGGCTGATCGCGAACACCACGCTCGATCCCACGCAGCAGGCAGCTCTAGACAGAGGCGACCTAAAGCTCCCACCAGAGCGGATGGCATATCTGCAGGGTTTTTCTCGGGCTTTCGGCGACAAGACGCCAGCCGAGATCGAAGCCATTATGGACAAGGCTGATGCAAAGGCGCCCGGCACTGGTGGACGTGTTGCAGACGTATTCCAACTCGCCTCGAACGAACACATCAAAACTGGACTTTCCGAAACGAACCCACCTTCGATCGATCAGCCGGCGAGCGGCGGGAAGTATGCGCTGCCGGAAGGGGTCCAGAAGGTGCTAGATGGCCCAGCTATGACCCAGGATTACACCGGCGGTGTCTTCCAAGATGGTCGCTGGATAGTTCCGCAAGAACCGGCCGGTCCGCTACATCCGACTCCCGGATTAAACGACCTCGCAGACGTCATTCAGCGAGGCAACCGTGACCTACAGGCTGGCACTGCATTAGATTCGGGACTCTTCGCGAAGAGCCAAGAGATGCTCGACCAGTCGAACCACTTGCCAGTCGCCCAAGTTAACGCACCAGGCGGAGAGGCTGCTGACCGGCCACATTGGTACCACGAACAGGTCGACCCAACGCTGCAGAACATGTTTAATGCGGTCAACAAAGATGACATTGTCATACATGACTCCATGGTCGGTGACCCCAAAATCCACGAACCGTACGGCAACACAACAGTTCTGACCCCCGAAGGGCAGAAATTCCTAGATAATCTCTCGCAGCATCAGTGGCAGGACGACGGCCTAGCGGCAGGCGGCCTATTCGATTGGGTCGGCGACACCGCAAACAATGACGTGAACAACCGAGCCGCCGATACCGCTCATGCGCTGGCCGAGTACACGAGCAACAACAATCATCAGTTGTTGAATCTGGGTGGCGGCGATCAACCGCTCGGCCAGGTGAATCCGGAACTCACACGAGACTGGGCCCGGGCCTTGTCACCCTACTTCGACGACATGGTCGGCCAACACGACAATGACAGCAACGGGGTTTTTTCTCCGTTGGATCCGGACGGCGCACCATCCCCTGAAAACACACGTCACGTAATGAGCGTATTGGCCTCAGACCCTCCACCACCCGGCGCGAAGCCGGATGACGACCACCCGCTCAGTGCTAGTGAAATTGCTTTCAATAGCGTGAAATCGCACGTCGAATCCGCCCTTAGCGAAGCAGCTTTATCTGTCCCCGATCCTAACGTTGGAGACAACGACCAGGCAGCGCGTCACGCCGGGAAATTACAGGCGGCGTTCGATCTGGGAACTTGGGACGAGGCGGCAGACAGGATGAAGAATGACTTCGACGCGAAGCATTCAGCCTGGGAACTGCGGAGTCACCTATTCGATCTGGCGAAGTATGCGGGTGGGATCTCCGGCGTACCCCACGCAGGAGATGTTGGCGGAGCATTCGCGCTCGGCAAAGAGCTCCTCATTGGGCACGAACCAAAGCTGAACACTCCGCCCAATCTAAATTTGCCTGACACGTACCAAATCGACAAACGCATGGCCGAAGCATTGATCGGGGCGAAGTACGGCGATCCATCGATTTTCGGTAACGCACTCGTGGGCAACGAGTTGATCCCTCCGAAGCAATCCGGCACCGACGATTTCAATACCTTCCGGCAGCACATTACAGACTATCTCAACTCAATCGATAATAGGAACCCAGATCCAACTAGCGGGTTCAGCGAGCTGGTGGACAAGTACTGGAAGACTTATACAACGGCCGTCAACGAAGGAACCCCACCGACATGATGACGCGATGGATTGCGGCAATTCTCGTCGCTGCGGCACTCAGTGGGTGCACGCCAGATTCTCAACCACGGCCAGACCGTTCCTCCCCTACGAGCAATCAATTGTTTCCGAACTGGCCCCCGCTGCTGAACGAGTTTAGATTCCATTGGACCGCGGCGCCGGGGATCGACTTGACGACCGGACCCGCTGTACTAGTGCGTGCGTACATCGAGTCATACGAGATCGCCAATATGACATTCGACATTACGAATTTATACCCTGGATTTCTTCGTGCGACGCCCGAGAACCAACCCAACTCCGGCAACTATTCAGCAGAACTCATAGGTATCCGCCCACTGTGGGCCTACACAAATAGCGAACCCCCAAGCGGTGTGCAACATTTTGGATTCAATACCGATCACCTCTTAGAGATCGCTACCGTGGAGCACGGATATCGAGCAACAATTTGCACCGGTTCATACGCCAACTTCATTAAGAGCTCAATTCGCCCCGATGTTTTCGTCTCGGTTTCTTCACGGGAAACCGCGGATGGAGCCATTCCCGATCCCTATTCTGCCATGGCGGGAATATCGGTCCGACAAGTGGAATTCAATCAAGAAGATCCGAGAATTCCTGCAGGCAGTCCCGATGCTGTCAAGGATAAGCAGAGCGGTCCAGCCCCGGCTCCTCAAACCGATGTTTTCGGCAATTGGTTCATAACCGGATCGAGTGGCTCTGGGTGGGGTCCCGTAACACGCCCGGTCCTCGGCAATTTCCCGACACCGGATGTGCTACGACAGTGTAGCGAAGCCATGCCCGACAACGAGTCTCGACGACGGGAGATCATGACGGGATTTAAGGACCAACCGCCATCACATGACGATGCGGTACCTGGTTGGCCACTAAAGGCTGAGTAGCAAATTCAAGGGATTCAGGATCGAATTTCCTATACCCGGCCGCGCCATCATTTCGATGCGTCAACGATCGCAGCGCATTGTCGCCATCGCCGTATGCCTGACTTTCGTTGTACCCGGATGCAATCCAACGTCCAGCCCCAGGAAGACAGCAGGCGAGGCGACGGCAACGGCTTCCAATCAGACCCGGCACGACCTCGAACCCCTGACCAAACGTTTCCCAGCCATCGGCAATCCGACCGCGGCTACGTGGATGAGCGGCACCATCGGCGCACAGTCAGATAGCCGGGTCACGGTGCCGGGTCCCTCGGTCTACTGGATCGAAGCAATCATCGAGCTTGAACCAGCCACTGCAGACACGCTGCGGTCGAAATACGCGCCCACGGCAGCCGGCAAGACTCCGAACCTCAACGACGGCCTTCGGGCCGAGGTACCTGCCGGCACCTTCCTCACCAGCCCCGCGATGGATAGCGCACTCAGCAACAACGATTGGCGATCTACGGCCTATCTGCACAGCAGCTCAAACACCCTGGTAATGCGGTCGGTCGACAATTAATTCGGACGTGATGCCAAGCTGGCAGGCATGACTGACGACGTACGTGAACAAGGTCTGCGGGTCCTCCAAGAGATGGTGCCGCATCTGTCGGAGAAGAACGTCGAGCCCGACGGTTCCTTCGGCGATGAACTGCTGGCAATCGGGGTCGACAATGTCTTCGGCCGGCTGTGGAGCCGTGAGGGGCTGAGCCGCCGCGACCGCAGCCTGGTCACCATGGGCATCCTGATCGCCATGCGTGCCACCGACGAGTTCGAGTCGCACGTCAGGATCGGCCTGCGAAACGGCCTGACGGAGGACGAGATCGCCGAGTTGATCTACCACTCGAGCGGATACGCGGGCTTTCCCAACGCCAACACCGCGATGAAAGTGGCCAAACGGGTACTCGAAGGTTCGTGACCGCAGTAACCCATCACCGGACCACCGTCGACGGCGTCGACACCTTCTACCGTGCGGCCGGCCCCGTCGACGCCCCGGTCCTGCTCCTCCCCCACGGCTACCCGGCCTCGTCCTACGTCTACCGCAACCTCATGGCGCGCCTCGGCGACCGATGGCGGCTGATCGCGCCCGATCTCCCCGGATTTGGTTATAGCGCAACACCTTCACCCGATGACTTCGACTACACGTTCGCCGCGTACAGCCGCTTTCTGCAATCCTTCGCCGACGCGATGGATCTCAGCCGCTACGTGATCTGGTTGCACGATTACGGTTCTCAGTTCGGTTTCCAGCTGGCCATCGCCAAGCCGGAACGTGTTGCGGGCCTTGTCATTCAAAACGGCGACATCTACAAGAACGCCTTCGGCCCGAAATACGACTTCCTCAAGGAATCGTGGAACAACCCCGGGCCCGAGTCACGGCGCAGGATCGCCCAGTACGTCACCCTGCACGGATTCGAGACCGAGTTCCGCGGTGAGCTTCCCGACGACGTCGCCGACCGGATCAGCCCCGACCTGTGGACGCTGCACTGGTCATTGATGTGCACACCGGAGCGCATCGCCAACCTGATCCGGCTGTTGGAGGACCAACCCACCACGCTGGACTGGTTCGCCGACGAACAGGACTACCTGCGTCAGCATCAACCGCCGGCATTGATCGTGTGGGGTCCGCACGACGGCTATATGCCGGAGCAATCCGCGCAGGCATATCGACGCGATCTGCCCGACGCGCCGCTCCACCTGCTCGGCGGCGGTCACTGGCTGCTGGAAACCCACCTTGACGACGTGGTTCCCCTGGTCGACGAGTTCCTGACGAAGACCTATGCCAACTGAGGCACGAACCGGTTACCTGACACCAGCTCGGTCCGGCGGGAACACCGTGCGAAGGATCTGCACGTCACCCTCGAAGACTCCATCGGCGAGCGCTGTGTCCACCGTGATCGCTCCGGCTGCGAGCCCGACGACAGTGTCGGGCGAGGCGCTGAGGACCGAGGCGGGCCGCTCCTGCGGGACGTGTGCACGCGGTCCGTCCTCGTCGATGCACAAGACCATGAGGAAGCCGTCGGTCTCGATTCCGAGTTCGACGGGAGGGCTGGCGGTGACGCCGACCAGCAGGGCTGGCAGGGCAAGCGTGAGCCAGCGAGGTCGGAACACGTCATCGCCACGCCCCGACGCGAGCAGCGGAGCGCCCCACCTTCCCAGCGCTTCCATCGGCTCCCGGAGCGCCGCACCCCAAGGCGTGAGTCCGTACACGACCCCGGTGTCGTCGAGGCGTCGTTCGACGATACCGTCCGCCTCCATGGCGCGAAGCCGCTCTGCCAGCAGGTTGGTGGCTATTCCTCCGAGCGAGGTCTTCAACTCGCTGTAACGCATCGACCCGGGAAGCAACTCCCGCACGATCAGCAGCGTCCAACGGTCGCCCACGACATCTAGCGACCGAGCGAGGGCACAGAACTGCCCGTAGGTACGAGACGCTTTCTGATTGATTTTTTCAACCATACTTGATTTTATCAATCACACTGGGATGGATGTCGAACGGAGGGGGCGATCTCGATGGCGTTGAACATCAGTTGGCTGGCGGTAGTCGTCGCAATGGCGGTCGGAATGGTCATTGCATGGGTTTGGTACAGCGACTGGGGCCTGGTCGGAAGTGCCTGGCGAAAGCTGACCGGAGTAACCAAAGCGGACTCGGACCGAGTCGGCAAGCGCCCCTTCGCAGTTCTACTGGTGTCGCTACTCGTCACGGCGATCGCGCTCACCGTCGCCTGCTCAGTCACCTTCGGGTTCTTCGGCAGCGATTCACTCTGGCTTGCCCTGGCGGTCGGAGTCGCGACCTGGCTCGGGTTGTCGTTGTCAACGTTGGCGCAACACAACGCTTTCGAGTTGAAACCGGCACAGCTCACCGTGATCAACAGCGCGTATCAGCTGGCGCTGTTCGTCGGTATGACTCTTGCCATCGGCCTGCTGGCGTAGCGGGGACGAGCGCATCGGTCCGACCAAAAAATGGAGCCACCCAGGGGAATCGAACCCCTGACCTATTCATTACGAGTGAATTGCTCTACCGACTGAGCTAGGGTGGCGCGCTCGGCGAACCGGGCGGCACGAGTCTACGGCAGTCATGCCCGAGCCTCCAAAGTCACCCACGCAACGCCTGCCCGACGGTCGCCACCATGGCGTCGACCGCGAACTTCGGCTTGACGTTGGTGGCCAGCGCCTCACGGCATTCCAGCACCGCCTCGATACAGCGCAACAACCGGTCCGGTGGCACGTGGGCGGCCATGGCCTCCACTTTCTCGGCCATGTCCGGGTGGTTCGCCGTGACACCGCCTGCTCCCGACGACACCAGCAGCGCATCCCGGAAATAGGTGGCCAGGTCGATCAGGGCCCGGTCCAACGCATCGCGGGAGGCCCTGGTCTGGCGGGACTTCTGCCGCCGCTCCAGCTCTTTGAGCGCTCCGGTGGTGCCGCGGGTGGTGGCCGCGGTGCCTTTTCCGGTCCCGCCGGCGCCCAGGGCGGTCTTGAGCTCCTCGGTCTCGGTCTCGTTGCGCCCGGCGGTCAGCGCGAGCGCCTCGGCCTCGGCGACGGCCACCATCTCCTCGGCGGCGGCGAACGCCCGCGCCGGGGTCGCGGCGTCCCGGGCCAACCCCAACGCCCGTTTCCGGCGCTCCCTGGCCTCCGGATCGGTCGCCAGCCTCCGAGCCCGGCCCACGTGGCCGCCGCTGACCGAGGCCGCCCACCGGGCATCCGCCTCGGACAGCCCGTCTCCGGTGATCAGCACGTCGGCGATGGCATCCACCGACGGCGTGGTCAGCGCGACGTGCCGGCACCGCGAGCGCAGCGTGATCGCGATGTCCTCGGGGTCCACCGAGGGCGCGCACAGCAGGAACACCGTCGACGGCGGCGGCTCCTCGACCACCTTGAGCAGCGCGTTGGCCGCACCTTCGGTGAGCCGGTCGGCGTCCTCGATCACGACGATCTGCCAGCGCCCGGTCCCGGGCCGACGCGACGCGATCTGGACGATCTCGCGCATCTCCTTGACCGCGATCGACAACCCCTCGGGCACGATCCGGCGCACATCGGCGTGCGTTCCGGCCATCGTCGTCGTGCAGGCCCGGCATTCACCGCAGCCCGGAGTCCCCTCGGACGTGCACTGCAGGGCAGCCGCGAAGCACAGCGCCGCCACCGACCGTCCCGATCCGGGCGGGCCGGTGATCAGCCAGGCATGTGTCATGGTCCCGACGGTGGTGCCACTGTGTGGCGAATCACCCCGGGCGGCCAGCGCGGCCGCCACCAGCTCCTGTTCCACCGCATGCTGGCCCACCAGCCGCGCAAAAACCCCGCTCATCGTCCCCAACAGTAGTGGTCAAGCCGACACAACCACGTCACAGCAGGCGCTCAACGTCCCTGCGGCCCGATACGGTGAACGGGTGACCGCGGAGGCAATCCCCATGAGGCGAATCAACGCATTCGTCCGGTGGGTGGCGCGTACCCCGTGGCCGGTGTTCACGCTGGGCATGCTGCAGGCCGACATCATCGGCGCGCTGTTCGTGCTCGGCTTCCTGCGTTTCGGGCTGCCGCCCGAAGACCGCATCCAGCTCCAGGATCTGCCGGTGTTCAACCTGGCGATCTTCCTGGGCTATCTGTTCGTGTCGTTCACCATCGGCGCCTACCTGGCCCTGCGGCTGCTGATCCCGGTCATCCGGTGGCAGCGCCGCGACACCCTGCTGACCAAGTCGGACCCCAGCATCACCGAGCTGGCCCGCGTGCGCGCGCTGAAGATGCCCTTCTACCGCACCCTGATCAGCGTCACGAACTGGTTCCTGGGCTCGATCGTGTTCATCGTGGCCAGCTGGCCGGTGGCCAGCAAGTCCGCTCCGGTCGTCCTGGTCGCCACCGCCCTGGGCGCGACCGCCACCGCGATCATCGGCTACCTGCAGTCCGAGCGCGTGCTGCGGCCCGTCGCGGTGGCCGCGCTGCGTGGCGGCGTGCCGGAGAACTTCCGGGCCCCCGGGGTGATCCTGCGCCAGGTGCTCACCTGGGTGCTCTCGACGGGCGTGCCGGTCCTGGCCATCGTGCTGGCCCTGGTGGCCAGCAAGTTCTCGATCCTGACCGCATCGGCCGACCGGCTCATCACCCCGCTGTTGCTGCTGGCCATCGCCGCGCTGGTGATCGGGCTGGCCGGCACCGTGCTGGTGGCGATGTCGATCGCCGATCCGCTGCGCCAGCTGCGCTGGGCGCTGGGCGAGGTGCAGCGCGGCAACTACAACGCGCACATGCAGATCTACGACGCCAGCGAGCTGGGCCTGCTGCAGGCCGGCTTCAACGACATGGTGCGTGAGCTGGCCGAGCGGCAACGGTTGCGTGACCTGTTCGGCCGGTACGTGGGTGAGGACGTGGCCCGTCGCGCCCTGGAGCGCGGCACCGAGCTGGGCGGCCAGGAGCGCGATGTGGCGGTGCTGTTCGTGGACCTGGTGGGTTCGACGCATCTGGCGTCGACCATCCCGGCCGGCGACGTGGTGAACCTGCTCAACGAGTTCTTCCGCGTCATCGTCGACACGGTCAACAGGCACGGCGGGTTCGTCAACAAGTTCCAGGGTGACGCGGCGCTGGCCATCTTCGGCGCCCCCATCGAGCATCCCGACGCCTCCGGTGGCGCGCTGGCTGCGTCCCGAGAACTGCATGACGAGCTGCTCAGCGTGCTGGGCAGCAACACCGAGTTCGGCATCGGGGTCTCGGCCGGACGCGCGATCGCCGGCCACATCGGCGCTCAGGCCCGCTTCGAATACACCGTGATCGGCGACCCGGTGAACGAGGCCGCCCGTCTCACCGAGCTCGCCAAGTTGGAGGAAGGCCACGTACTGGCCTCGGCGATCGCGGTCAGCGGCGCGCTCGATGCCGAGGCGTTGAGCTGGGATGTCGGCGAGATCGTCGAGCTGCGCGGGCGCACCGTGCCCACCCAGTTGGCCCGCCCGATGAACCTGGTGCTGCCTCGCGACCTGGCGCGCGAAACCGAAAGCGACGTGACGAGCTAGGTCACGCCTTCTTGGCGGCAGCCTTCTTCGCCGGGGCCTTCTTGGCGGGCGCTTTCTTCGCAGCCTTCTTGGTGGCCTTCTTCACCGGGCCGCGGGCCCGACGGTCGGCCAGCAGCTCGGAGGCCCGCTCGTCGGTGATCGACTGCACGTCGTCGCCCTTGCGCAGGCTGGCGTTGGTCTCGCCGTCGGTGACGTAGGGACCGAATCGGCCGTCCTTGATCACCATCGGCTTGCCCGACGCAGGATCGGTGCCCAGCTCACGCAGCGGCGGGGCCGCAGCGGCCTGGCGCCCACGGCGTTTCGGCTCGGCGTAGATCTTCAGGGCCTCGTCGAGGGTGATGGTGAACATCTGTTCCTCGGTGGCCAGCGAGCGAGAATCGGTGCCGCGCTTGAGGTATGGACCGTAGCGGCCGTTCTGCGCGGTGATCTCCTCGTTGTTCGACGGGTCGACGCCGACCACTCGCGGCAACGACAGCAGCTTGAGCGCGTCGTCGAGCGTCACCGTCTCCAGATCCATTGTGCGCAACAGCGATCCGGTGCGCGGCTTGGGGCCCGTCGGCTTCTTGCCCTTCTTGGCCGTCGTCCCGGCATCGGGATCCTCGGGCGGTTCCGGCAGGATCTCGGTGACGTAGGGACCGAAACGTCCGTCCTTGGCGACGATTTCGTGACCCGACACCGGATCGACACCCAGCACGCGACCCTCTTGCGGTGTGGCGAAAGCCTTTTCGGCCAGCTCCAGGGTCAGCTCATCCGGAGTCAGCTCGTCCTTGAGGTTGGCGCGCTGCGGCTTGAGCTCACCGGGATTGTCCGGGTCGGCAATCATCCGCTCCAGGTACGGCCCGTTGCGGCCCACCCGGACCACCACCGCGCGACCCTCGTCATCATCGAAAAGCTTGATGGAGTTGACTTCTCGCGCGTCGATGCCCTCGAGGTTCCCGCCGACGAGGTGCTTGAGCCCACCGGCGCGGGCGATCGAGCCCTCGACGCCGTGCTCGCCGCCGAAGTAGAAGTTCGACAGCCAGTTGGTGCGCTGCTCCTGGCCGTTGGCGATCTCGTCGAGCTCGTCCTCCATGGCCGCGGTGAAGTCGTAGTCCACCAGCCGGCCGAAGTGCTGCTCCAGCAGTCCGACCACGGCGAAGGCGACCCAGGACGGCACCAGCGCGCTGCCCTTCTTCTGCACGTAGCCGCGGTCCTGGATGGTCTTGATGATCGAGCTGTAGGTCGACGGACGGCCGATGCCCAGCTCTTCGAGGGCCTTAATCAGCGAGGCCTCGGTGTAGCGGGCCGGAGGGCTGGTCTGGTGGCCGTCGGCGGTCAGATCGGCAGCATCGACGCGCTGGCCCTGCGTCAGGTTCGGCAGGCGGCTCTCGGCGTCGTCGGACTCCCCGCCGGCCAGCTCGTCGATGCTCTCGACGTAGGCCTTGAGGAAGCCGGGGAACGTGATGGTGCGACCGGATGCGTTGAAGACGACCTGCTCGCCGCCGGCGGCCGTACCGGCGATGCGCAGCGACAGCGTGGTGCCGCGGGCATCGGCCATCTGCGAGGCCACGGTGCGCTGCCAGATCAGCTCGTAGAGCCGGAACTCGTCGGTGTCGAGCTGGGCGTGCAGCTGGCCCGGGGTCTGGAACACGTCGCCGGCGGGGCGGATGGCCTCGTGCGCCTCTTGGGCGTTCTTGACCTTGCGGGTGTACTGCCGCGGCGACGGATGCACGTACTCGGCGCCGTAGAGCTGCTGCGCCTGGTTGCGGGCGGCGTTGATGGCCGACTCCGACAACGTCGTCGAGTCGGTACGCATGTAGGTGATGTAGCCGTTCTCGTACAGCCGCTGCGCGATGCTCATGGTGCGCTCGGAGGAGAACCGCAGCTTGCGGGCGGCCTCCTGCTGCAGCGTGGAGGTCATGAACGGCGCGTAGGGCTTGCGCGTGTACGGCTTCTGCTCGACGGAACTGACGGCCAACTGGGCGCCGCGCAGTCCGGTGGCCAGGGCTCCGGCGCTGGCCTCGTCGAGCACGAGCACCTCGTCGGGCTTCTTCAGCTGGCCCAGCGAGTCGAAATCACGGCCGGCGGCGACGCGGCGGCCGTCGACGGTGTTGAGCTTGGCGGTGAACCGCGGCGGGGTGGCCTGCGGGTCCGACACACTGGCGTCCAGCTCGGCGCTGACGTCCCAGTAGGCGGCGCTGCGGAACGCCATGCGCTCCCGCTCACGCTGCACGATGATTCGCGTGGCCACCGACTGCACCCGGCCTGCCGACAGCTTCGGCGCGACCTTCTTCCACAGCACGGGCGACACTTCGTAGCCGTAGAGCCGGTCGAGGATGCGGCGGGTTTCCTGCGCGTCGACCAGGGCGATATCCAGGTCACGGGGGTTTTCCGCGGCAGCTCGGATGGCGGGTTCGGTGATCTCGTGGAACACCATCCGCCTCACGGGCACCTTGGGCTTCAGTGTCTCCAGCAGATGCCAGGCGATCGCCTCACCCTCGCGGTCACCGTCCGTCGCGAGGTAGAGCTCGTCAACACCCTTGAGCAGGTCCTTGAGCTCGGTGACGGTGCTCTTCTTGTCGGGGCTGACGATGTAGAGCGGTTCGAAGTTGTCGTCGACGTTGACCCCGAGTCGCGCCCAGGGCTCGGATTTGTACTTCGCGGGCACGTCGGCGGCATTGCGCGGCAGGTCACGAATGTGTCCGCGGGAGGATTCGACCACGTAATTGGAGCCCAGGTAGCCGGCTATCTTGCGCGCCTTTGTCGGCGACTCGACAATCACGAGTCGCCGGACATTCTCCTTGCTACCGCTGCCGCTATCGCCAGCCAACTGTGCCTACGCTCCACTTCTTTAGTTGCCGCGCCACGCCCGGCAACTGACAATTTCGCATTACGCGCGAGCCTACGCAAACCGGCTCTCCGCGTATGCACCATTAAATACGTGGCCAATGCGCCAACGCCGCGGGATCCCCGGGTGGTTCCCCCACGTTCTCGACCAGGCGTGATAGCCGTCGCCGCCCACTGATCCGCAGGGCCGGATGGGTTCCTCTGGTCCCGATCAATGTCGGGGCGATCCCCACCCGCATCATGGCCGCGGCCAGCACCGGGTGGGTATCGGGTGCGTGTGGGTCCAGTCCCAGCAGGTAACGGTCGTCGGCCTCAGGTGTGCCTGCCGCCAGCGTCCAGGCCCGCAGCTCGCGGGAACCGGGCAGCCATCCGGCCGGAACCGTCTTGACCGCGCCCCGGGTCCACTCCCCCGCGATCAGCATCAACTGCGGGTCCAGGGCGGTGCGCACCAGCGGGTTGTTCTCGTCGGTCCGCGATATCTCCGATATCAGGCCGGCCTCGCTGATCATCTCGGCCAGGCCTTGCGCGCGCCAAAGCTCGTCGACGACCACCGAAATCCGGGCCGCCTGCTGGCCGCCCTGGCCGGCCAGCACAACCTGCCCCGGCCCGGCGAGCACCCCGGTCAGGTCGGCCACCGCAGGCGGCACCGACTCTGCCGAGAAGAAGGACAGCTGGCTCACAAATTGACACTAAGCCAGCGCGAGCCCCAAAAACGAGAACACCCCCGCGGTGTCCGATGTGGACTCACGCGGGGGTGTCTCGTTGGGTTTGTTTGGCTCAGATGGCCCGAACACCCGTGGCCTGCGGCCCCTTGGGGCTCTGGCCAACCTCGAACTCAACCTTCTGGTTCTCCTCCAGGGTGCGGAATCCGCTGCCCTGAATTTCCGTGTAGTGGACAAACACGTCGGCAGAGCCGTCCTCCGGAGCGATGAAGCCGAAGCCCTTTTCCGCGTTGAACCACTTCACAGTTCCCTGTGGCATCTTTTGTTCTTTCCTTCTCTTTCAACCGGGTGCGGTCCACCGACTTCCGATGCACCGGGCCCGTTCCGACCGCCATCCTTCGTGGAGTCGCCCGGAACTGACCCGACCTACAACCCTCGCAGGAACCGCGATCGCAACGACGATCCTGCGAGTGCGAGTACAAACACAGAAGCTGCGACCGTGATCAGTCAACCATGTTCGGGTCGGCTGCGACAGTCTTGGCGTGCGGCGCGTGGTGAACAATTCGTTTACAAATCCGGGCCGACGTCGGCGGGGTAGATCGCAGGAGGAAGAACAGTGCTGGATCAGGGGTCAGATTTCGGCCGTGAGCTGCTCGCTTGCGCTGTCGACGGCACCCCCTCCGGCGAAGATCCGCTACGCCATGTTGCGGATATCCCTCCGCGGCACGGCAAACCACAACAGTGGCCACAATGGGCCCATCCTGAGGTCGTCCAGGCGTTGACCGACCGCGGGATCACCGCGCCGTGGTCCCACCAACTCGCCGCCGCCGATCTGGCCCACAGCGGGCGCCATGTGGTGGTGTCCACGGGCACCGCGTCGGGCAAGTCGCTGGCCTACCAATTGCCGATCCTGTCGGCACTCGCCGAGAATCGTCAGGCGCGGGTGCTGTACCTGTCGCCGACGAAGGCGCTCGGCCACGACCAGCTGCGCACCGCGCAGAATCTGACCGAGACCGTCGTCGCACTGCGCGACGTGGCGCCCGCACCGTATGACGGCGACAGCGCCACCGAGGTGCGCAGGTTCGCCCGCGAGCGCTCACGATGGATCTTCTCCAACCCCGACATGATCCATCTGTCGTTGCTGCGCAATCACGCCCGCTGGGCAGTGTTCCTGCGTCACCTCAAGTTCATCGTCATCGACGAATGCCATTACTACCGTGGCATTTTCGGTTCGAACGTGGCCATGGTGCTGCGCCGGCTGCTGCGGTTGTGTGAACGGTATTCCGACGGCGGTGCTGGCCTTTCTACGCCGACGGTGATTTTCGCGAGCGCCACCACGGCGTCACCGGCCGAAACCGCCGCCGAGTTGATCGGGCAGACGGTCGCCGAGGTGACCGAGGACGGCTCGCCGCAGGGCGCGCGCACGATCGCGCTCTGGGAACCGGCCCTATTGGACGACCTCATCGGCGAAAACGGCGCGCCGGTGCGACGTTCGGCCGGTGCCGAGGCCGCGCGGGTGATGGCCGACCTGATGACCGAAGGCGCGCGCACCCTGACCTTCGTCCGGTCCCGCCGCGGCGCCGAACTCACCGCACTGGGAGCCCGGGACAGGTTGGAGAACACCGCACCCGAGCTCGCGGATCTGGTGGCGTCCTACCGGGCCGGTTATCTCGCCGAGGACCGCCGCGAGCTGGAACACGCGCTGGCCGACGGACGACTGCGCGGGCTGGCCACCACCAACGCGCTCGAGCTCGGCATCGACATCGCCGGGCTGGATGCGGTGGTACTGGCTGGGTTTCCCGGTACCGTCACCTCGTTCTGGCAGCAGGCCGGCCGCTCCGGCCGACGTGGCCAGGGCGCGCTGATCGTGCTGATCGCCCGCGACGATCCCCTGGACACCTATCTCGTGCACCATCCGGCGGCACTGTTGGACAAGCCGATCGAACGGGTGGTGATCGACCCGACGAATCCGCACGTGCTGGGCCCTCAATTGCTCTGTGCCGCAGCCGAGCTGCCGCTCACCGAGGCCGAGGTCCGGCTGTGGAATGCCGATGCCGTGGCCGAGACCCTGGTCGACGACGGGTTGTTGCGCAAGCGTCCGGGGGGCTATTTCCCCGCTCCTGGGGTGGATCCGCACCCGGCCGTCGACATTCGCGGCTCCAGCGGCGGCCAGATCGCGATCCTGGAGGCCGATACAGGCCGGATGCTGGGCAGCACCGGCGCCGGCCGGGCGGCAGCCACTCTGCACCCCGGAGCGGTGTATCTGCACCAGGGCGAGACCTACGTCGTCGACTCGCTGTCTTTCGAGGACGGGGTGGCGTTCGTGTACGCCGGCGATCCCGGTTACAGCACGTTCGCCAGGGAGCTCACCGACATTTCGGTCACCGGGCCCGGCGAGCGCGCGACGTTCGGCCCGGTCACGGTGGGTCTGGTCCCGGTGTCGGTGACCAACACCGTGGTCGGCTACCTGCGCCGCCGCATCGATGGAGAGGTCATCGACTTCGTGGAGCTGGACATGCCGCCCAGCACCCTGGACACCATGGCGGTGATGTGCACCGTCACCCCGGAAGCATTGCAGGACAACGGCATCGACCCGCTGGCCGTCCCGGGGAGCCTGCATGCCGCCGAACACGCCTCGATCGGCCTGTTGCCGCTGGTGGCCAGCTGCGATCGCGGAGACATCGGCGGCGTCTCGACGGCTGTCGGACCGGTGGACGGCCTGCCCTCGATCTTCGTCTACGACGGTTATCCGGGCGGTGCCGGCTTCGCAGACCGCGGATTCCGCAATCTGGGTACGTGGTGGGGCGCGACGGCCGATGCGATCGAGGCCTGTGAGTGCCCGCAGGGTTGCCCCTCGTGCGTGCAGTCACCGAAGTGCGGTAACGGCAACGACCCGCTGGACAAAACGGGCGCGGTGAAAGTGCTCCGCCTGGTGCTCGGCGCGCTGAGTACTTCCTCAGCGTGATCCCCCGACCGCGTTGACGACCGACCCCTCGACGGCCGACTACGCGGATCGACAACTACGTGGCTGCATTCGGCCACGCCGAACACACAGACGTTGCGACGAACGGTCGGACAACGCGATCCGTTCCCAATCCCGGAGGCCGGGCGCAGTGGCAAATTACGTGAACTCACTCATGTTTGCAACCCGACAGACCCTACTTCCGGAAACTGGTGACCGGAATCCGCAGTTTCATAGTGCGGATTCCGTCGTCATCGGGTGCGAAGCCGGCCGGGGTAGCGCCGGTAAAATCCTCCGCATGACCCACGACTGGCTGCTCGTGGAGACACTGGGTAGCGAGCCTGTTGTGGTCGCACGAGGTCTGCAAACGAAGAACCTCGTCCCGATCAGTGTGTTTCTGCGCCGAAATCCGCACCTGATGGCGATTCAGAGCGCCATCAGGGAAACCGTGCAGGCCGGCCAGGGCCTCAGCAGCATCACGCCCAAGAAGGACCGCGTAATCCGCACCGAGGTGGTGCGGATGTCCGACGGACACATTCACGGGGTACACGTGTGGATCGGGCCGGCCGATGCCGAGCCTCCGCAGCGCCCCGTTCCCGGCCCACTGGTCTGGGATCTGACCGCAGGCGTGGCCACCGACACCGCCGAATCCCTGCACAACAGCGGCATGAATCCGGCAACCGAATCCACCCACGACCGGGCGTTCGCCGACGACCTGCCGGCCCGGGATCTCAACGGCAGTGAGGCCAAAGTGCTGGCCATGACGATCAAACCGGTGGTGGGCAACACCTTGTGCACCACCTGGGACGTCACCGACCATCGCGGGGAGGCGATCACGGTGGGTTTCGTGGCCCGGGTGGTCGCAGAGCCCCACGACGACGGATCCGATCGGCTCATCTGCCGGGCGATGAACTGGCGCAGTGAGCGCGAGAATCCCGTCGTCCGCCCGGACAACCTCGCCCAACGCATCCTCGACGGGCTGGCCCGGCCCGGCGTGCACCGGGCTCTGGTCGGCCTCGACGACTGGAAGCTGCTCAAATGGCTCGACGAGCCCGCACCGTTCTTCGACTGGCGTAACCGCGACGGCGGGAAGGCCCGTATCCACCCGGCCGACGCACGGCACATGGCCCGGATGACCACGGACTTCTCCGACGGCGCCACCACCGCCGTGCTTCGGATGCGCGCCGAGGACGGCGGCTGGCGTCCGGTACACATGACGATCAACCGGGTCGAACTCGACGACGACACGTTCGCGGGGCTGATCGCCCTTCGCCTGCCGACCGACGACGAGGTCGCCGCGGCAGATCTCGACGCGCTCGACTAGCCGTTTTCCACCGGCCCCGCGCGCGCAGCTGCCCGGGCCGGTCCGACTCCCCACCGACCGAGGCGGACCGGGACCGACACCTCGAGCACCACGTCGAGGCCGTCGATCCGACAGCCGTCGAGCACCGACCGCATTCGGACCGCGATCTGAGTGGCCTGCCGGCACGCCGCATCCGGGCCGGACACCACGGCGCCGGCGGCACCCAGGGCAGCCAGGTCCGCCGCGGCCTGCGCCCGGTGCCGGGCCGTCACCGCCGCACCGAGATAGGCGCCGCCTGCCGCGAATGCGATCACCATCGCGATCATGGCGGCGGCCAGCAGTGTGGCCGCGCCCCGCTCATCCCACGCCGGGTTCGGGGGCGGCTGCGGCCTCGGCGGACACCGTGAACCCCGGTAGCACCGTGGCCGCACTGACCCGGGCCACCACCAGACCGCCGTCCTGCCCGACGTGCACCACCGCACCGGACGGAGCGACCCGGCGAGCGGCTGCCGTCGCCGCCTCACCCTCACCACGGGCCGCCAACCGGGCGGCTTCGCGCGCGGCGTCGACGCAGCGGATCTGCATGCCCACGGCGCCGAGGCCACCGACGCACAACACCAGAACCGCCACCAGTGACGCGATCGCGAAGGCGGCCTCGACGGTGACCGCACCCCGGTCATCTAGACGTTGGTGTTCAGTGCCCGGCTGATGATGTTGGTCAGCGCGCTCACGATCGAGTCCCCGGTGACCACGGTGTACAGGATCGCCCCGAAGGCCGCCGCGGCGATGGTCCCGATTGCGTACTCGACGGTGGACATCCCCGATTCGTCGGCCAGCAACAGCGCCGCCCTGGCATTTGCCCTCCGGATCATGTTTCCTGCCATGACTTTTCCTCCCTTTGCGATGTGTGTTCACAACAGACCTGAACCCAGCACGTCACCGGCGAGGCCGGCGACGACAGGTATGACACCCAGACACAGAAACGCCGGCAGGTAGCACAGTCCCAGCGGACCGGCGACCAGAACCGAGGCGCGTTCCGCCACCGCGTCAGCGGAAGTCGCGGCATCGTGCCGGGTCTGGGTGGCCAGCTCCGCCACCCCGCCTGCCAGGGCACTGCCGGAGGCGGCCGACCGGCGCGCCAAGCGCAACAGCGCTTCGGCGTTCCTGTCCGTGGGTGCTGCGATATCCCCTGCGGCCCAGGCCACGCCCGGATCCGCTCCGAGTGCCAGCAGTTCGGCCGCCCTGCGCAGCACCGGCGCAAGCGCCGGTGGAGCTGACGGGGTGACGGCGGCAGCCGCGGTCGATACCGCCATACCGGCGGACAGACAGGCAGCGAACAAGTCGAACGTCGAGGCCGCGGCAAGCGGATCGTCGGCCCGCACCGGCTGCAGATATGTGCGCGTCGGGGGTCCCGGTGCAGCGCGGGTCCGCACCCGGGCCGGGTCCGCACCGATCAGCAGGGCGGCGGCGAGAAGCACTGCTGCCCAGCTCATCTCAGCGCCCGTTCGGTGATCCGATCCGACCACATCAGCCCGGCACAGGCCAGGAGGACACCGATGACCAGCAGCCAGCCGCCCACTCCCGCACCGCACAGGAACGCCAACGGCCGCGCACCGATCAGCTGGCCCAGCGCGATCCCGGCCACCGGCAGCCCGGCGAGCACCGCCGCGGTGGCGCGCGGGCCCGCCATCGCCGCTTCGACGTGCGAGGAGAAGCGTTCACGCTCAACGATGTCGCGCTGCGCAGTGCGCATCAGAGTGGCGATCGAGAGTCCGTGCGCGTGGGCCAGGCGCCAGCATGCGGCGAGCCGCTCCCAGTGCATGGGCAGTTGGGAGGCCGTCGCAACATCTTCCAACCCGGCCGCGACGTCGGCGCCAAGGCGGGCCCGGGCAGCCACGGCGCTCAGGCCCCGCTGAACCGGTCCGGACACCTCGCCGGCCGCGGTGCCGAATGCCGTGACCGGATGGACACCCGTGCGCAGTTCACCCACCAACACGTCGAGGGCGGCCTGCAGTGCGACGGACTCCTGCTGTCGCGCAAGCCGGATGCCGCGGCGCCTGCGCCGGATCACCACCGTTCCGGAGATCACCGCCACGGCGAGGGCGACCGGTAGTGGAACCAGCCAGGCCACAACAACTCCCACCGCCACAATCGGCGCTGCCCGCACCCGGCGCCGCCGGGGTGCGTCTGCCCGCTTGAGTGCGGCTGCCCGTCGGGGCGTGGCGGGCCACAGCAGCAGTGCGGCCGCCAGTGCCAGGGCGCTGGCCGTCACCGCGTCACCCGTTGCCCGACGAGCGCAGCGAGAGCCTCGGCGCCACAACCGAACCCGGTGTCAGCATTCCAAGCCGTCACCACTTCAAGGTCGCCGCGGGCAGCTCGGCGCAGCACCGCGATCTCGGCGAGCCTGCGCTGCCCGGCACCGTCACGCCCGACGTGCAGCAGAACCTGCCGCGTTTATCAGTAGTTAACTACACAATGTGGGCGCACAATGCGTGTTGAACTGCGTATTTATCGTCGGGTACATGTACTCTAAGAGTGTGCGTAGCAATATCAACCCTCTCGCCACGCCGATGCGGCGTGTTGCTTGCGCTCTCTGTTTTTGTGTGCGAAATTCGCCGTGTGAACCTACAAGAGCGGTTGCGCAAGGCGGTGTCGGATCATGGGCCGTCGTTGGCGACTCTGCGTTACGACTTGGAGGTGGTGATCCCCAAGGTTGGCCAGATGTGGCAGCCGTTGTTCGAGGATCCGTTGGATATTCATGGTCAGGCGTTTTGTACGTGTGTGCGCCAGATGGTGTTGAGGATGCGCGAGCTTCGCAAGCCGATCCCTGGGGACACGTTGTTGACTTCTCGTGGCAGTGGGTTGTCGGTGCAGATCGCCGATTCGCGGGGGATGGATTTTCGTGCGCGACGGTGGCCGTCGAAGGTGTTGCACGGGGAGCGAGTTCGGGTGGTGACGCATCCGACGGGCGGCGATCTTCGGGTGCTGCGGCCGCCGAAGGCTCAGGTCGACGAGCAGATGTTGTTGGACGAGGACGAGCCGGCGCAGTTGTTTCCGTCGCCGATTGTGACTCCGGCCGGTACACCGGATATCTTCGCCCTGTGGTGGCCGACCGACGATGGGTGGGGATTGTCGGAGGCGGTGTTGGCGTTCGTGGTGGATGTGGACAATGCGTCGCGGGTGCAGATTTTGGCAACCGAGCCGCTGCCTCCAGTCACCGACTCTCCGCTGGTGACTCCGTCGGCGCAGGGTCAGGGGCCCAGGGACGACTTCGGCGAGTACGAGCCGCCGGCGCTGGGGACGGGCGAGGATCCCGAGGAGCCGGCTTAAGGGGTCGTGGTGTCGGGGGTCGATGCGAATGTCGGCGGGTGGCTGTTGAATCGAGGTCGCAATGACGACGACCGTGGACGTGTATGGGTTGCGGGTCAACCAGGCCCGGGTCATGCGCGCGATGACTGCCACTGCGGTGATGGAAGCGTTGGGCTGGAAGCATTCTCGGCTGAACCGGTTGGAGAAGTCGACCACGACGGCGTTGCCGATCAAGGATTTCGACCGGCTGGTGGCGGTGTTGCGGTTCCCGGCGAAATTTTTCACCACCGCTCCGACGTCGCGGGTGCACCAGTCGGATCTGTTGTTCCGTGCGCCGCGGTCGATCACGGCGACCGAGCGGGAGTATTTGGCGCAGTTCGCGGCATTGGCTGGGGAGTTTCTCGACGAGCTCAATGGCCGCACTCAGTTACCTGCGGTGAAGTTGCCGATACTTCCGATCGACACCGCAGTGACCCAGGCCGCTGCGGCGGTGCGTGCCAGTTGGGGGTTGGAGCACGATCAGCCGATCGAGTACCTGACGCATGAGATCGAGCGCAGCGGTGTGGTGGTCGTGGTGCGCCGCTTGCTGACCTCCTCGTCACGGCGGATCCTGGGTGACGGGGATTCCACCGGCAAGATCGACAAGCATTTGGGTTATTCGGTGCGTGTCGGGGAGTTCAATACCCGGCCGTTGATCGTTGTGCGGCAATCGAATTCGTGGGAACGGACCCGCTGGACGCTGGCTCATGAGGTGGGTCATCTGGTGTTGCATGCCTCGGGCAGCGTCACCGAGGCCTGCGAGGAGCAGGCGTCGCAGTTCGCCTCGGAGTTGTTGGCGCCGGCGGCGGTGCTGGCCAAGGACGTGTCGCGGGCTCCGTCGCTGGCGGAGTTGTTGCCGGTGAAAGCAAAGTGGGGTGTGTCGCTGGGGGCGTTGATCAAGCATCTGCATACCTCGCAGTTGTTGACTGGGGCGCGGTTTGAGGCGTTGCGCCGCCAGCTCTACACCCGGGTCAATCCGGATACCGATACGACGTGGGGTCGGGTGGAGCCGGGCTGGAATGACCGTGAGGTGGAGCGGCCACGATTGATCAGCAAGTGGCTGGAGATGGCGTTTTCGGCGCGTTCGGCGGCGATGCTGGCCCCCTATGACTTGGTGTGGCCGCAGGATCTGCTGGAGGACTTCATGGCCGGGCAGCGGGCCGCCCCGGGCGCGGCGGCGGTGCGGGTGGCCGCCGGCAGCGGCAGAGCGACGGTCGGACCCGGGTCATCGGCGCCCAGTACGGGCAGCAATGTGATTCCGTTGCGGCAGCGAAGCCGGCGCGGCTAGAACACAAGGGGGGCCGGTGGCGCGAGTGCAGCGGGTGATCTTTGCCGACCAGCCTGTCACCTACACGGTCGTTGGCGCCGATCATCTGCCGGTGGCCCCGGCTGCGGAGTATCTGAGGTTTCTGCGTGAGGGGGGCGCGTCCCCGCACACGGTGCGTGGCTACGCCGCGGGGTTGGCGCGGTGGTTCACGATGCTCGAGCACACCGGCCATCGCTGGGATGACTTCCCCACCACCCTGTTCGGGCAGTACTTGCAGTATCTGCGGACTGGGGATCTGCCCGGGACACCGCGCCTGGGTGCCCCCGAGACCAAGATGGTGACCAGTTCTTTGCAGCCGCGGGCGGCTGCGGTGTTGTCGATGTATCGCTATCACGCTGATGCCGGCACCACCGAGGTGCCTTATCGGCGTTTGGTCACTCAGCGGGGCAGCTGGCGGCGCCACAACCGCTACGTCGGGTTCCTCGACGGCGTCGGGCCCCACCGCGACGGCGAGCACCCGATCTACCCGGTGCGCACCCCGCGGCGATCGGCTACCCCTGTCTTGTCGCCTGCCCAGGTGGCCACGATCCTCGATGGCTGCTCGGTGCAGCGCGACGGGGACTGGACCGGCGGGGCCGCCGCGGTGCGCAACCGATTGTTTTTCGCAGTACTGGCCGAAACGGGAATGCGTCTGGGCGAGGCCTTATCACTGCGGCACAACGATTTTCATATCGGCGCCGGTGCGACCCCGTGGATCGACATTGTGGAGCGCCAAGATCATCCCCATGGTGCTCGGGTCAAGACCGGGCCGCGGCGGATCTATGTCGGTGATGACCTGGAGGCACTGTATTCAGAGTATGTGTGGCAGTTGGTCGCGATGAACGCCGACCAGGTGGTCGATGATCTGTCGAATCATTTCGTGTTCGTCAATCTGCAACGGGGACCGCGTTTTTCGCCGATGCGCCAGGAGAACATCTACGAGAAGGTGCGCGGGCTGCGCACAGCGCATCGGAGTCTGCCGCCGGATTGGTCACCGCACTGGCTGCGCCACACTCACGCCACCGCGTTGCTGCTGGCGGGGGTGCCTGAGCATGTGGTGATGCGGCGTCTGGGCCACGCCGATGTGCAGACCACTCTGTCCACCTACGGCTGGGTCACCCAGGACGCGGCGATGCGTTCACTGGCCGAGTGGAAAAACTATGTCGCCGGATGGAAAGGACTTCACGATGGCCAGCAATGAGGGCCGCCTGACCACACCGGTAGGCGACCTCGGTGCGGTGGCGTGGCAGGCGCAGTGGGCCCAGGTACCCGCCGAATGGCGCCGCCCGGCCTATCAGGTGCATCTGCCCCCGGCAGATCGGGTGTTCCTGTCCCGCAAGAACGATCTGCCGCCCGCTGCGACCGCTGGGGTGTACGACTTCACCCCGCAGGCCACACCGGCGCGGTTCGCCGACGAGATCGCCTGGTGGGTGTGGGTGTGCTACCACGAGGGGCTGCGCAAGATCGAGCATTCCCTGCTGCGCTGGGCCACCCAGGCCATCAGCGCCGCCGCGGCCGAGTACCGCAGTGCGCACGGCCGCCACCCGGTGAGCATCACCGACCTGGCGGTCAACGACATGGTGCGCCACGCGGTCGTGGTGTTCGAGCGGCGCAATGCGCGGCTGCCCGCCGGCGGCACACGCCGCAATATTGTGGGCCTGATCGAGCATCTGCACCTGTTTGTGTCGGTGCGGGCCAGCGCCATCGACTGGTGGGCCTATGACACCTGGGATCTGCGGGCCGATCCACGGATCCCGCAACGCGAACACGAACCGTGCCACGAGAAGACGGTGCGCATCGGCGCGATCGAACCAGCGTGGCTGCGCGAAGGGGTGCGGTTTTGGCTGCGCACCTGCCTGGATGCGGAGTTGCTGCGCTGGTCATCGGCAGTCGATCGTGCCCGCGAGATGGCGCGCCATTTCGGTGAATTCGTGATCGCGCGTGGCTACACCGATCCCGTCTTATCCGATGACCCGGCGCAGCTACGCCTGATTTTCACTACCTACAACGAATACCTGCGCTCCCCAGCCGCGGCTGCCCGACCTGACAAGCCGTTGTCTGCCACGGCGATCGGCGACAGCCAATCTCAGATCCAGAGCTTCTACACGTTCATGCTCGACCATGCACCCGAGGCCGCGGCAGCCACCGGCGATGCGCGTTGGGAGAACCTGTCCGCGGCGCACACCCGGTTGTGGGGGCCGGCGTTTCGCACCCGCCGCGCCCACCGCACCCGGGAATTGACCTGGTACTCCACTGGAGAACTGCAGCAGATGCTGGCCTACCTCGACGTGCTCGCCGCCCAACGGGGCGCCCTGGTGTCGGTGACCCATCCCGATGGCACCGTGTCGCTGATCAAAGGCCTCGGCGACCCCCAGGCCGCCCGGATCTGGCTGCTGCAAGCACTGACTGGGCGGCGGGCCTCAGAAATTCTCATGCTCGATCACCACCCGCTCGAAGCGATCCCCGGCGCGGCGCGGCCCACCGCCACCGATGACCCCGATGTGTTCGTGGCCAAACTGCGCTACCAACAGACCAAAGTCGACGGGGTCATCCCCACCATCCTGGTCGAGCAGGCCGTGGTCAACGTCATCGCCGAGCAACAGCGCTGGCTCGCCGACACCCACCCCAGCCTCACCCCGAAATACCTGTTCATCGCGGTCAAACAAAACCTGGCCGGGCGCCGGCCCCGCCCGTATGCAACGTATCGGGCCTCCCTGGACAAGCTCGATGCCATCCATGGTCTCAGCGATGCTGCGGGAAACCCGTTGCGGTTCACCCAAACGCATCGGCTGCGCCACACCCGGGCCACCGAACTGCTCAACGACGGCGTGCCGATCCACGTCGTCCAGCGCTACCTGGGCCACAAGAGCCCCGAGATGACCATGCGTTATGCCGCGACACTGGCCGCGACCGCCGAAGCGGAGTTCCTCAAACACAAGAAGATCGGCGCTCACGGCACCGACATCGGAATCAGCCCGTCTGACATGTTGGACATGACCCAGCTCTCAGTGCGCACCGACCGGGTCTTGCCCAACGGGGTGTGCCTGCTGCCGCCACTGAAAACCTGCGACAAGGGCAACGCCTGTCTGTCGTGCGGGCATTTCGCCACCGACGCCACCCACCTCGACGAACTCAAAGATCAGCACGCCAAGACCACGGCGCTGGTCGAGATCAGACGTCAGCAGTACCGCCAGCGCACCGGCCGCGAACTCACCGATGACAACGTATGGGTCGCCCAACGCCTGCGCGAATTGCATTCCCTGCAAGCCATCCTGGACCGCCTGACCGCAGATCAACGCACCCATCAGGAGGCGATCGCCGGGGCCGGGACGGCCAACCGCATCCCGCTGCAACCTGTGGCCACCCGCGGTGCGCACGATTCAGCACTGCGCAAAGCCGATCCTCACACACCCGCATGACCGTCACCCCCGCCTCCCTCACCGCCCTTGAGGCCAGCGCCCGCAAACGCAGCGCCGACGTCGAGGCCCGTATCGATCGGGCCCTGAAGAAGATGCGCAAGCAGGGCCTCGACATCAACGTCAGCAGCCTGGCCCGCCACGCCGGAGTGTCACGCAGCGTCATCCACCGCCGCCCCCAACTGCGAGAACAGATCCGCACCACCCAGCCGCTGGCCGCCGCCCCCGATCCACCGCCACCACCGGCTACCGACACCGAGAGCAGCATCATCACCGCGCTACGGACCCGCCTGAAGGCACGAGACGCCCAGATCGCCGACCTGAAAGCCCAACTGCGCGAACGCGACCACATCATCGCGACCCTGCACGGGCAACTGGCCGGCAAACCCCACCCGGACACCAACTCCTAGCTGGCTGGTTGTGCGGGTCGCTGCGTGGTTTGCGCGGTGATGAAGTCGTCGACGATGCGGGTGCAGTCGTGGTGGCCGATGGCGCGTAGGCCGGTCATTCTGGCGAAGACCAGGGGGCCGACCAGTTGGCACAGTGCCAGTTCGATGTCGAGTTCGCCGAGTTGGTCGAAGGTTTCGGGGCTGTGCAGGATTTCGTCGAAAGGCCGCCGGTACTGCTCGATCACCCGGGTGCGCAGCATGCTGGCGGTGGCGTGTTGGCCGGTATCGCTGTCGCTGTCGTGCGTTTCGGTGGGGCCCAACGCGGCCCAGGCCAAGGTGGTGACGTGCAGCGGCGCTTCGGCGAACAGGTCGGCTTGGCGCGAGAGCAGTTCGATGAGCCGCTCACGCAGGGTGCCGCTGGTCGGGGCGGGCGGGATGACTTGGGGCAGAAGGCGTTCGAAGGTGGCCGCGAGCAGTTGTGAGGAACTGTTGAAGTGGCGGTAGAGGGTGGTGCGGGCGACCTTGGAGGCTTTAGTGACCGCGTCGATGGTGACGGCTTCGATCCCACCGGTTTTGAGCAGGTTGGCCGCGGCGTCGAGCAGTCGGGTGCGCGATCGGGTGCGGCGCGGGTCGACGTCGTCCTCGTCGTCGGGTGCCGCCGCGGGTTCTGTCCCCACCTGACCTCCTGGTGTTCCGATCGCCGGTGCGTTGCCCCCGCTCTCCCGGTTATGGTACCGATAGTAGCGCAGCGAAACTGCTAGTACCGGCGGTCCCGGGTCGGGACGCGGTGGCGGGGCTGCCCGGGTGTGAGGAGGCCGTGATGGGTGCTGATCAGCCGCAGCGGTTGCCGTCACACACGCCGACCTGCATGGGCTGCGGGCCGGACAATCCGCACGGTTTGCAGCTGGAGGTGTTTCGGTGCGGCGATGAGGTGTTCGCTGATCTGGTGTTCGATGAGCGTCATATCGGTGCGCCGGGGCTCGCACACGGTGGCGCGATCGCCGCGGCCTGTGATGACGTGCTGGGGTTTTCGTTGTGGATCGCGGCCACCCCGGCGGTGACGCGCCGTTTGACGGTGGACTATCTGCAGCCGGTGCCGTTGGGATGTACGCATCGGCTGACCGCGCGGATCGCCACCCGCGAGGGCCGGGCGTTGCATGTGGACGGGGTGGGGGTCGGCGTGGACGGTGTCACCCGGTTCACCGCCTCGGCGGTGTTCATCACGGTGGATGCGGCCCATTTCGCCGCCCACGGTGACATCAGCGGTTTCGGGGAGTTGTTCGCCGAGCTGGCCCGCTACGGTGGCGCCGGCCCCGACGCGGGGTCGCGGTGAGCGCGCCCACCGCCGCACCCCGGGACCGGGTGCGGCGCCCGCGCCGGCCGGCGGCCTCGGTGTGGGCGCGTCGCGAGGCGATCCTGGATGCCGCGTGGACGGTGGCCTCAGCACACGGTTTTGACGGTGTGCAGATGCGTGCGGTGGCCGCGCAGGCCGGCATTGCCGCCAGCTCGCTGTATCGGCATTTCCGATCCAAAAGCCATCTGCTGGTGACGGTGCTGGCCCGCGAATTCGAACGTCTCGACACCGAATTCGTCTGGAGTACCGGTGAACTGGCGCCGCAGGCCCGGCTGGGGCGGTTGACCACCCACCTGCACACAGCCTGGCAGGCCAACCCGCACCTGACCGAGGCGATGGTGCGTGCGTTCGTCGTGGCCGACACCGAGGCCACCAGCGCGATCGAGCACGCTGTCGCGGTGATCGAGGACATGCTGGCCCGCGCCCTGGGCGGGCCCACACCCAGCGCACATGACCGGGACGTGGCCAGCCTGATCGCCGACGTGTGGCTGGCCAACCTGATCGCCGTCATCGGCGGCCGGATCGATGCGGACCTGGCCCGCGAACGCATCGACCGCACAACCCGACAGCTGGTGCACGGCACCCACACCACCACTTAGCGATACTAGTAGTATCGCTGCGCTACTCCCAGTACCATAAAGCGACACAACGACGTGTCGAAGGGAGCCGGGCATGCATACCCCCTGGATCGAGCGGTGCACCGTTCAGCGTGTCTCGTTGCGCGACGGATTGGTGCTCGACCTCGACGATTACAACGAATTGGTGATCGCCACCCCGATCCGGCTGACCCTGCCGCCGATCGGATCGTCTTATCCCGAAGAGCAGGTCCTCATCGACCCGGGCAACGTCTCGGTCCAGCAGCGTCCGTTGCTGGACCTGGCCGGCGCGGTGTGCACGGGGGCGTGGTGCGACGAGGGCGGCGGGTTGCACCTGGGTTTTTCCCGCGGGCATCGCATCGATGTCGCCCCCCAGGAGGCCGCGACCTCCTGGGAGCTCTACGGCAAACGCCACGGCTACATGGCATGCCTGCCCCGCGGGCGGGTGCGGGTGGTGCGCCACGACCTGCCCGACGACGAATCTGAGGACACCGCAAGTTAATTCACCCCCCACCGCGCCCAGCCGCAACCATGGCCCGAAAGGTCGGCGCGGCCCTTCCGATCCTCGTGTGGGACTATTAGTATCGTAGCGATACCGATAGTTTCGTTTCTTGGGAGGCGTGGGGATGGGCGATCGAACCGGAGATGCTGGGCCTTCCCGTGGCCGGCGCGGCGTCGATCTGTCCGGATCTTCGGAATACAGCGCCCGGTTGGGTCGGCTCGCGGCGTTCACGGTGGGCCACAAGGCATTGGTGATCGGTGGATGGATCGCGGCCGCGGTGGTGCTGGCGCTGCTGTTCCCGCAGCTGGAGACGGTGGTGCGCCAACAGTCGGTCGATCTGATCCCGCGTGATGTGCCCTCGTTTCAGACCGTGGACCGCATGAGTGAGGCGTTCGGTGAGCAGGGCTCCAAGACGATGCTGTTCGTCGCGATGCAAGACCCGGCCGGTCTGACCCCCGATAATCAGCTGCGCTATCAGGATCTGGTGGGGCGGTTGCGCGCCGATCACGACCATGTCCTGCTGGTCCAGGATCTGCTGGCCGACCCGGTCACCAGAACCCAGGCGGTCAGCGGTGACGGCAAGGCCTGGTATCTGCCGGTCGGGGTGGCCGGCACGCTCGGTGATCCCACCGCGGCCGAATCCGTGCAAGCCGTGCGCGATCTCACCGACACGGCATTCGCCAACACGTCCACCACGGCCTATGTGACAGGGCCACCGGCCACGTTCGCCGATCAGATCGCCTCAGCCGAGCACGACCTGGTGTTCATTTCGATCGCCACCGCCGGGCTGATCGCGCTGATCCTGCTGATCGTGTACCGGTCGGTGTTCACCGCGCTGCTGCCGCTGCTGGTGATCGGGATCAGCCTGGCCGTCGGGCGTGGGGTGCTCTCTGCCCTGGGGGAAATCGGCATGCCGGTCTCGCAGTTCACCGTGGCGTTCATGACCGCGATCCTGCTCGGCGCCGGCACCGACTACACCGTGTTTCTGATCAGCCGCTACCACGAACAACGCCGCGCCCAGGTGCCCGCCGAGCAGGCGGTCATCGCGGCCACCGCCAGCATCGGCCGAGTCATCCTGGCCTCGGCGGGCACCGTGGCCCTGGCCTTTCTGGCCATGGTGTTCGCCACCTTGAGTGTGTTCGCCGGCCTCGGTCCGGCCTGCGCGGTCGCCGTGGCAGTCGGATTCGCCGCCACCGTGACCCTGCTGCCGCCGGTGCTGGCGCTGGCGGCCACCCGCGGCATCGGCGAACCCAAACCCGACCGCACCCGCCGCTACTGGAACAGCGTGGCCGTGGCCGTGGTGCGTCGCCCGGTGCCGCTGCTGGTCATCAGCCTGACCATCCTGGTGGCACTGTCAGCGGCCGCGGCGACCATGACCATCAGCTACGACGACCGCCAAGGACAACCCCCCACCACCGCCAGCAACCAGGGCTATCAGCTGCTGGACCGCCATTTCCCCAAAGACGTCGTCATCACCGAATTCCTCGTCGTGGAAAACCCGACCGACATGCGCACCGGCAAAGGCCTGGCCGACCTCGACGAGATGGCCTCACGCATCGCCCAAATCCCGGCCGTGACACGTGTTTCCGGGATCACCCGACCGGCCGGGCAACGCCTCGACCAAGCCCAACTGTCCTGGCAGAACGGACAAATCGGCGACAAGATGGCCGACTCGGTCGCCCAGGGCAACGACCGGCGCACCGACCTGGACAAGCTCACCCACGGCGCCGACCAACTCGCCGACGGCCTGGCCCAACTCGACACCACCGTGCGCACCGCGCTCACCCCCCTGGGCGGTGTACTCACCCAAGCCGGCGCCGCCGGTGAGAACATGCAGCGCTTCGGCCCGCTGCTGCAACAACTCTCAGCCACCGCACCCGAGGTCGACACCGCCATCCAAGCCGGCCCCGGCATCCGACCCCTGGCCGAACGCGCCCAGACCGCCATCGCCGCCCTCGACCCGCTCGTCACCGCACTCAACACCTCACCGTGGTGTATCACCACCCCGCAATGCACCCAGATCCGCGACCAGGTCAGTATCCTGACCACCCTGCGCGACAACGGATTCTTCACCCAACTCGCCACCCTGGGCGACCAGTACAACCCGGCCACCAACGCCACCGTCACCGGCACCCTCACCGAAGTGCAACACACCGTGGCCACCATGAACAACGCCTTCAAAACCCTCGGCAACCCCGAAAACCTGACCGCCAACATCGGCCGACTCCAACACGGCATCAGCCAACTGGCCTCCGGCGCACGCGCCCTGGCCACCGGCGTGCACACCCTGGCCGACAGCAACATCCAAATGCTGTCCGGGATGAGTCAAATCGCGGCCCAACTGCAAAACTCCGCCCGCGCCACCGCCGGATCCGATGCCGCCACCGGCTTCTACCTGCCCCCCGAAGCCTTCGACAACCGCCAATTCGCCGACGTCGCCAAACACTTCCTCTCACCCGACGGCAAAACCGCCCGCTTCGCCATCGACACCAACACCGACCCCTACAGCGGCGAGGCGATGAACCTGGCCCGCCAGATCACCGACGTCGCCAACACCGCACGCCCCAACACCTCCCTGGACCACGCCACCGTCTCGGTCGCCGGATTCCCCGCCGTCAACTCCGACATCCAACGCCTGCTCTCATCCGACTTCACCCAACTGGCCATCGCCACCCTGGTCATTGTCGGACTCATCCTCATCGCCCTGCTACGCGCCCTGATCGCCCCGCTATATCTGCTGGGCACCGTCGTGCTGAACTACCTGGCCTCACTCGGTATCGGAGTCATCGTCTTCCAATGGATCCTCGGCCACCAAATCGCTTGGCCCGTACCACTACTAGCGTTCATCATCCTCGTCGCCGTCGGCGCCGACTACAACATGCTGCTCGTATCCCGACTCCGCGAAGAATCCACCCACAACATCCGCGTCGGCGTGCTGCGCACCGTAGCCACCACCGGCTCAGTCATCACCTCCGCCGGCCTCATCTTCGCAGCCAGCATGTTCGGCCTGATGATCGGATCGGTAGCCATCATGATCCAAACCGGACTCATCATCGGCTGCGGACTACTGCTGGACACCTTCCTCGTACGCACCCTCACCGTCCCAGCCATCGCCACCCTGCTCCGCCAAGCCAGCTGGTGGCCACAACGCCCCACCACACCCACAACACACCCCACACCAACACCACAACCAGCCACCGCCACAACCTGACAGCGCTAAGAAATTTCAACCACAGTCACACGCGGCATTCCCGATTCACACCGATCCGCCAAAACCCGCCCCGCAGAGCGCAGATCATCGAGTACAGCACTACAGATAAGCATGTCGCCCACGGTCGCAAACACCATCCCGATCACCGTCAGCGACAGTCGAGGACACCCGCAACCGACCTACAGATAACACGGCCGCAGCCAGCTGACTGACCAACGCTGCGCGGTCCAAACCGCCGAGCGCACCGAGGGCCTCGAGCCGGGCCGGGACCTCCGCGGGGCTGTTGGCGTGCACGGTGCCCGCCCCGCCGTCGTGCCCGGTGTTCAGCGCGGCCAACAGGTCCACCACTTCGGCGCCGCGAACCTCACCGACCACGATCCGGTCCGGACGCATCCGCAATGCCTGCCTGACCAGGTCGCGCACCGTGACCTCACCGACGCCCTCGACGTTGGCGCCCCGGGCCACGAGCTTGACCAGATGTGGATGCGGGGGCGCCAATTCGGCGGCGTCCTCGACACACACGATGCGTTCGTGGGCGGGGACGGCGCCGAGCGCCGCGGCCAGGAGGGTGGTCTTGCCACAGCCGGTACCGCCCGAGATCAGGAACGCGAGCCGGGCCCGGATGATGGCGCGCACCAGGCCCGCGGCCTGAGGCGGGATCGCCCCGGACCGGGTGAGCGTGTCGAGATCCTGCGTGGCCGGACGCAACACCCGCAGCGACAGGCAGGTGCCCGCCGCCGCGACGGGCGGCAGGACCGCATGCAGACGCACGGTGAATGCCCCGATGCCGGTGAGCTGGCCGTCCACCCAGGGTTGCGCCTCGTCGAGCCGGCGCCCGGCCAACAGCGCCAGCCGCTGTGCCAGCCGGCGCACCGCGGCCTCGTCGGCGAAACGCACTGTGCTGCGGTGCAATCCGCTACCGTCGTCCACCCACACCGCATCGGGCGCGGTGACCAGCACGTCGGTGGTCGACGGGGCGCGCAGCAGTGGCTCCAGGACACCTGCACC
Source organism: Mycobacterium sp. 48b (assembly GCF_048282725.1). NCBI lineage: Bacteria > Bacillati > Actinomycetota > Actinomycetes > Mycobacteriales > Mycobacteriaceae > Mycobacterium > Mycobacterium sp. 48b. The sequence goes on along the minus strand of NZ_JBLVUL010000001.1, from coordinate 1,089,532 downwards.
GGTCAGTTCGGTCTCCAGCAGCCGCAGGTTGCTCAGCACCTCGGTATCGCCGAGCAGCCCACCGGACTCGGCCCGGATCGCCGCGGCCACCGCGCCCGGGTTCAGTGGGGCGGCGTCGGCCGCGAGCCGTTCGCGAACGCGGTCGATCAGTGAGGCGCTCATGCTGCCCCCGCCTCGTGCGCGGGGTGACCGGCCAGCACCGTCAGCACCCGGCGCGCCGCTGATCCCAACGCCGACCGTGGGCGCACCCGCAAGCCACCACGCTCCAAGACCTCGGCGATGCCTGCCTGCGGTCGCATCGCCGCCAGCAGAGGCAGGTCCACGATGCGGGCCACCTCGGCCGCGCGCAGCCCGCCCGGCGACGGGCCGCGCACCACGACACCGGCATTCGGGTTGCAGGCCAGCACCCACGGTCGAGCGGCCGCGGCCGCGGTGCACGACCTCACGTCGGCCGGTGTCACCAGGACCACCAGATCAGCCGCGGCCAAAGCGGTTTCGGCCGCTTCGGTGGCGCGTCGCGGCACATCGCAGACGACGGTGACGCCGCCGCGGCACCCAGCGTCGATGACGGCGCCCAGCGGCCCCGCCTCGATGTCGGCACCCGAGCGCCCGCTGGAGAGCACGCTGACCCCGTCTCGACACGGCAACGCGTCGCGCAGCGCGGGATAACCGAGCCGCCCGGCCTGTAGAGCCAGATCCGGCCAGCGCAGGCCGGCCAGATCCTCACTGCCTGCCACCAGGTCGATCCCCCCGCTCCACGGGTCGACCTCGACCAGCAGCGCGGCCGGGGCTGATTGCGCCAGTGCCACCGCGAACACCGACGCCCCGGCGCCCCCTCGGGCGCCCAATACCGCCACCGCGGGACCTCGACCGGCGTCATCGCGGGAGGCGGCCTCGGACAGGACCGCCACCAGCTCGGCATCCTGCGCAGGAAGCGTTACGAGATGTTGCGCACCGACAGAGATGGCCGCCTGCCAGTCGTCCGAACGCGGGGCGTCGTTGCCGACCAGGATCACCCGGGCGCGCCTGGGCAGCCCCCGGGCAGCGCACCGCTGCGCAGCCGGAGCGTCGAGCACCACCGCGGCAGCCGCCATCCAGGCCTTGCGCCCTGAGGGATCGTCGACGACGACGAGGCCGACGCCGGCGGCAGCGGCCACCCGTGACACGTCATCGCGCAGCGGTGGGTCACCGATCAGCGTCAGCACCGTGCCGGACGGACTGTTCGAGGTGTTCGGGACGGCCATATGCCCACCCTGCGGGCAACCATCGGGCGGGCGCCATCACCAAATCGCGGATTGTGGATGAAGTCCGCGCTGTGGATAGATCCGGGCCGAGAACACGCGAGAACACGCCGGGCGACACGCTGAAAATACGGTTCCGCAACCAACACGGCTGCGCGGCCAAAGATTCTTCCCCCGAAAAAGGGACGACCCCCGCCAGGGGGGAGGAGGCGGAGGTCGTCGTGTATCAGCCCCGGGGGGTCGGGCTGATACACCCTCGGCATAAGCCGAGTAATGCTCACTATACACACGGAACTGCCAAAACATGCAAGAGACACCTGCGCGGGCTACCAGACGGGATTCCGGAATCACCGCCCCGGAGAATGTGTCGTGAACTGCCATTTTGCGTTACCCGTCAGATGGCGGCACACAGGTGCCTCTATGCTGGCGCTTGTGACCGCATCCGATCGGGCTGCCGGGGAATTGATCGCACAGCAATCCGGGCCACAGGATGGTCGGCCAGTGCGCACCGCAGCCTTCTTCGACCTCGACAAGACTGTCATCGCCAAGTCCAGCACCCTTGCTTTCAGCAAACCTTTCTTCAACCAGGGTCTGCTGAACCGTCGCACCGTTCTCAAGTCGACGTACGCCCAGTTTCTGTTCCTGATGTCGGGCGCCGACCACGACCAGATGGACCGGATGCGCAGCTACATCACCAACATGTGCACGGGATGGGATGTCGAACAGGTCAAGTCGATCGTCGGCGAGACCTTGCACGACATCGTCGACCCGCTGGTGTTCGCCGAGGCAGCCGAGCTGATCGCCGACCACAAGCTGTGCGGCCGCGACGTCGTCGTGGTGTCGGCCTCGGGTGAGGAGATCGTCGCGCCGATCGCCAGGGCGCTGGGCGCCACCCACGCGATGGCCACCCGCATGGTGGTCGAGGAAGGCCGCTACACCGGCGAGATCGCGTTCTACTGCTTCGGCGAGGGCAAGGTCGAGGCGATCCGGGCCCTGGCCGCACGCGAGGGCTACTCACTGGACCACTGCTACGCCTACTCGGATTCGATCACCGACATCCCGATGCTCGAATCCGTGGGTCACCCCACCGCTGTCAATCCGGACCGGGGCCTGCGCAAGGAGGCATCCTCGCGCGGCTGGCCGGTGCTGACCTTCACCCGACCGGTGTCGTTGCGCGACCGGATTCCGGCGCCGTCGGGGGCCGCGCTGGCCACCACCGCAGCCGTCGGGATCAGCGCCCTTGCGGCGGGTGCGCTGACATATTCACTGTTGCGCCGCTTCACTTCCTGACCTACCGCATGTAGTAGCTGACGCCCCGGCGTAACGATCAGAAGTCGAGTGCCTTTCACCCTTGCTGTGACCGTGGTCACGTAGTACAAAGGAACCACGGAAGCTTGGATGAGGCCAAGAGTTAGCCGGAAGAGAAGGCTAGATCTCCCGAACCGAGCTCCCCAGCACGGGTTCCGGCACCCACGCGGAGCACATGCCGCGGAATAGGCAAAAGTGTTGCGGGCCTGCGTGATTGCGAAGAGCGGACGGCCACGACGGCCCTTTGGGTAGGGTTGCAGCCGAAGCGCATTGCAAGGACGCCGAGGCCACCCACGCAACCCACCTGGCACGCTTGGTAACCGGTATCCGTGCTAGCGGGCGACGAGCCGAGACATCGTTTCGGACCGTCGCCCGCTTTCGTTTGCTGAGGACCCTTTGAAAAGAACCGTCAGCCCGCCGCGGACTGGGCGATCTGCAGCGCCTCCCGCGCGCCGCCCTTCAGCCCCTCACTACTGAGCAGCAGCCATGCGGTCAGCCCGTCGGGTGTACCCGAGGCGAATCCCCGTGCGGCAGCCCGGTACTCCCCCGACTTCCGCATCCAGTGCACCTCGGGAACCCCGAGCCCGTGCGGGTCCAGCCCGCTGGCGATGGTCACGAGCCGCGAGACCGCGCGGGCCACCACGCCGTCGGCGATGCCGAACGGCGCCAGGCTCAGGAGTTCGCCGTGGGCGACCGCGGCCAGCACCGGGGCGGGAACCTTGGATCCGCCGGCCAGGATCTCGGTCAGCAGCTCGAGGCGACGGCCGACGTCGGGATCGGTCCGCGGCCGGCCCAGGTGCTCGTCGTCGGTGAGGTCCGCGGCGGCCAGGGCGTGCAGCCGGGCCAGTGCCTGCATCGGGGCCCGCTGCCAGACCCCGACCAGCGCGGTGGCGCCACCTTCGAGTGCCTCGGAGACGCGAATGGCGCCCGCGGTGACCGGGTCGGGTTCCCCGTCGGCAGACAGCTGGACGGCCCCGCCGTCGAGCACCGCCGAGGCCCGCGCCGCGCGCAGCGCCGCTTCAGCCGCGGTCTGCGGCCAGCCGCGCAGATTGAACTTGTGTCGATGCGCCCGGCCCAGGGCCTCACGCGCCTCGTCGCTGGCCGCAGAAACACCGGGCAGGTCGACCAGCGGTGCGAGTGGATCGGTCATATGCGAAACGCTAGCCGACCGCTGAACACCATCGCGCCGACCGTTGGGCGCATCAGGACAGCCGCCCGGCAACCGCCTTGTGAGGTCCCAACGCCGCTGCAACCTTTGGTGACTAGGCTCACACCCATGTCAAACGCGCCAGCGACGCCTACCGAAGTCCCGTCAGCCTATCCGCCGCCTGCCGATTTCGCGGCCAACGCCAACGCGACGGGCGAGTTGTACGCCGAGGCCGAGAAAGACCGGCTGGCTTTCTGGGCCGCCCAGGCCAACCGGCTGAGTTGGCAGACCCCGTTCAGCGAGGTTCTCGACTGGTCGGAGGCACCGTTCGCGAAGTGGTTCGTGGGCGGCAAGCTCAACGTTGCCTACAACTGTGTCGATCGCCACGTCGAGGCCGGCAACGGTGACCGGGTGGCGATCCACTGGGAGGGTGAGCCCGTCGGCGACGCCCGCGACATCACCTACGCCCAGCTCAAGGACGAGGTCAGCAAGGCCGCCAACGCGCTGACCGCCCTCGGCCTGACCGCCGGCGACCGCGTCGCCATCTACATGCCGATGGTGCCCGAGGCCATCGTGGCGATGCTGGCCTGCGCCCGCCTGGGCGCCATGCACAGTGTCGTGTTCGCCGGGTTCTCGGCTTCCGCGCTCAAGGCGCGCGTCGAGGACGCTGCGGCCAAGCTCGTCATCACCACCGACGGCCAGTACCGGCGCGGCAAGGCCGCCTCCCTCAAGTCCGCGGTAGATGAAGCAGTCTCGGATCAGCCGTCGGTCGAGCACGTCCTGGTGGTCCGCCGCACCGGCATCGACGTGAACTGGACCGAGGGCCGCGACCTGTGGTGGGACGAGACCGTGGAAACCCAGTCGACGCACCACGATCCGGAGGCGTTCGACTCCGAGCAGCCGTTGTTCCTGCTCTACACCTCCGGCACCACCGGCAAGCCCAAGGGCATCGTGCACACCTCGGGCGGCTACCTCACCCAGGCGGCGTACACGCACTACAACGTGTTCGACCTCAAACCCGAGACCGACGTGTACTGGTGCACCGCCGACATCGGCTGGGTCACCGGGCACACCTACATCACCTACGGACCGCTGGCCAACGGCGCCACCCAAGTGGTCTACGAGGGCACCCCCACCTCCCCCACCGAGCACCGCCACTTCGAGATCATCGAAAAGTACGGCGTCACAATCTATTACACGGCGCCCACGCTGATCCGCACCTTCATGAAGCTGGGCCGCCAGATCCCGGCGGCCCACAACCTGTCGAGCCTGCGGCTGCTGGGTTCGGTCGGCGAGCCGATCAACCCCGAAGCGTGGCGCTGGTACCGGGAGGCCATCGGCGCCAACAAGACTCCGATCGTGGACACCTGGTGGCAGACCGAGACCGGGGCCATCATGATCTCCCCGCTGCCCGGTGTCACCGCGGCCAAGCCCGGTTCGGCGATGACGCCGCTGCCGGGCATCTCGGCCAAGATCGTCGACGACGACGGCAACGAACTGGTGCCCGGCGCCGACGAAGCCGAGCACGTCACGGGTTACCTGGTGCTGGACAAGCCGTGGCCGTCGATGCTGCGCGGCATCTGGGGTGACCCGCAGCGGTTCAAGGAGACCTACTGGTCGCGCTTCGCCGAGCAGGGCTGGTACTTCGCCGGTGACGGCGCCCGCTACGACTCTGACGGCAACATCTGGGTGCTGGGCCGCATCGACGACGTCATGAACATCTCCGGGCACCGCATCTCGACCGCCGAGGTGGAATCGGCCCTGGTCGGACACTCCGGGGTGGCCGAGGCCGCCGTGGTCGGCGCATCCGACGACACCACCGGTCAGGCCATTTGCGCGTTCGTCATCCTCAAGGCCAGCGCCCACGGCGGGGCCGACACCATGATCGACGAGCTGCGCGCCCAGGTGGCCACCGAAATCTCCCCGATCGCCAAACCTCGCGAGATCCACGTGGTGCCCGAGCTGCCCAAGACCCGCAGCGGCAAGATCATGCGCCGGTTGCTGCGCGACGTGGCCGAGGGCCGCGAGCTCGGTGACACCTCGACGCTGGTCGACCCCAGCGTGTTCGAGGCCATCCGCGCCAGCAAGTAGGCCCCCTCCGCGGAACTGCATTCCCGGTTGTCAAGCGCGAGGTTTGACGACCGGGAATGCAGTTCCGCGGCAAGGCGGGATCAGCCGATCGGGACGTAACCCGTTCCCGGTCGGTTCTTGGCGGTGATGTCCGCCAGCTGCGTGTTGAACGACATCGTCACCGCCGGCGTGTGCAGGGGCACGAATTTCACCACACAGGTCGGCAATTCCTCGGAGAAGGCGCCGTGGATCATCCCGACCAGCCGGTTGTTGACCGTGACCGGCGCACCCGAGTCACCGGGCTGACCACACACCTGGTTGACGATGGTGCCGGGGTCCTGACCGGGACCCCACGTGACGCCACATGAATAGCCCGTCGTGCGGCCCAGCTTGCAGGCCACGTCGCCGAACACCGGATCCGGTCCGAGCCCGTCGATCTGGAAACCGTTGACGTTGTTGGTCGGGGTCACCTTGGCCGGGTCGAACTGGATGACGGCGTAGTCCAGGTTGTCGTTGCCTGCCACCATCGTGCCCAGCACTCCGGCGCTGTCGGCTCCTTCGGCAGAGACGGTTGCACCCGGTCCGCCGCAGTGTGCGGACGTGAAACCGATGAGGCGGCCCGCGCCGTCGTGCCCGATGGTGGTGAGCGTGCAGAACGAATCGCCGTTGACGACGATGCCCGAGCCGCCGCCCAGCACCACCGGCGGATCAGCATGTGCCGGGGCCGGAGTCAGCATCGCCACAATGGCGATGATCGGTGCACCAATCAGCCACTGCCAGCGGTGTCTGCTCGTCAAGTGTCCTCCGATCGACGCGCCCGACCCGCGCACTTCAAGAATGCGCTCAGTCTACTAAGACGCGGATGTCGGCCGGGATCGTTAACGGCTTCGCCGCATGGCAACATGAACGCCATGAGCACAGGCGACCGCAGGGACGGCGTTCCGACGACGGTGACCTCGATTCCGCTCGTCGACCCGCATGCCCCCAAGCCGGACCCCTCGATCGGCGACCTGGTCAAGGACGCCACCGCGCAGGTATCCACCTTGCTGCGTGCCGAGGTGGAGCTGGCCAAGGCCGAGATCACCCGCGATGTGAAGAAGGGCCTGACCGGCAGCGTGTTCTTCATCGCCGCGCTGGTGGTCCTGTTCTACTCGACCTTCTTTTTCTTCTTCTTCCTGGCCGAGCTGCTCGACACCTGGCTCTGGCGCTGGGTGGCCTTCCTGATCGTGTTCGGGCTGATGGTGCTGACCACCGGTGCGCTCGCGGTGTTCGGCTTCCTGAAGGTGCGACGGATCAAGGGTCCGCAGCAGACCATCGAATCGGTCAAGGAGACACGCGAGGCACTCACGCCCGGTCACGACAAGGCCGCCGCGGCCATTGGAACGGCGTCGGCTGTCCAGACCAGGCCGGCCACCGACCCGTCAGGCTGGTAATGCCCCCACCCGACCCGTCGATCACCAGGATCGAGGGGCCATGGCGGCATCTGCAGGTGCACGCCAACGGCATTCGCTTCCATGTCGTGGAGGGCGCGAGCTCGCAGCCCGACCGTGTGGTGGAGGGCGAGAGCTCGCAGCCCGACGCGGACCGCCCGCTCGTCATCCTTCTGCACGGGTTCGGGTCGTTCTGGTGGTCGTGGCGTCATCAACTCACCGGGCTGTCCGGCGCCCGGGTCGTGGCCGTCGACCTGCGCGGCTACGGCGACAGCGACAAGCCACCGCGGGGCTACGACGGCTGGACCCTGGCCGGGGACACCGCCGGACTGGTGCGCGCGCTGGGCCACAAGAGCGCGACACTGGTCGGGCACGCCGACGGCGGCTTGGTGTGCTGGGCAACGGCCGTCCTGCATCCCCGGGTGGTCGACGCGATCGCCCTCGTCAGCTCACCGCACCCGGTGGCGCTGCGGGCCTCCACCTTGACCCGCCGTGACCAGGGCCGGGCCCTGTTGCCGTCGATGCTGCGCTACCAACTGCCCGCGTGGCCCGAGCACACGCTGACCCGGCATGACGGCGCCGAACTGGAGCATCTGGTCCGCAGCCGGGCCGGGGCCAAATGGCAGACCAGCCAGGACTTCTCCGACACCATGGGCCATCTGCGCACGGCCATCCAGATTCCGGGAGCCGCGCACTGCGCACTGGAATACCAGCGGTGGGCGGTGCGCAGCCAACTGCGCAGCGAGGGCCTGCGGTTCATGCGCTCGATGAAGCGCCCGATCAGCGTTCCCGTGTTGCACATGCGCGGTGACGCCGACCCGTACGTCCTCACCGACCCGGTGCACCGCACCCAGCACTATGCACCGCACGGTCGGTACGTATCGATCACGGGTGCAGGGCATTTCGGCCATGAAGAACAGCCCGACGCGGTCAACGAGCAGCTGGGCCGATTCCTGGCCCAGCTGCACGCCAGGTGATCAGGAGTTGATGCACGTCCCGGTAGCCACCCGCTGGGTGTTGCCGACCTTGGCCAGCTGACGCTCGACTTCCTTGGCGGTCAGCACAAACCCGGTGTCGGCATCGTCGACGGCCGCACCGAACACCACGCCGAGCACCTTGCCCGCCCGGTTGATCATCGGCCCGCCCGAATTGCCTTGCCGCACCGTCCCCCTGACCGTGTAGACCTCACGGGTGACGGTGGTACTCCGGTAGATGTCGGGTCCGTTGAGCTCGATGATCTCGCGCACGCGGGCCGGGGTGGCCAGGAAGTCACCGCCACCCGGGTAGCCCATCACCACGGCGTCGGTGCCCTTCGGCGCCGGTTGTTCGGCGAACTGCAGCGGGGTGATCGGCAGATCCGGCACGTCGAGGATCGAGATGTCGGCGTTGGGGTCGTAGGAGACCACACCGGCGTCATACGTCTTGCCGTCGGCCTCGATGGTCACGCTGTCGGCGCCGGCCACCACGTGGGCATTGGACATCACCCGGTTGGGCGCGACCACGAACCCGCTGCCCTCCAGCACCTTCTGGCAGCTCGGCGCGATGCCACGGATCTTGACCACGCTGGGCCGGCTGGTCGTCACGATGGGATCGGTGGCCAGGGCGGCGTCGGGGGCGTCGACGTTGACGATCGGCGTCCGGCCGAACGGCTCGAGCACATCGGGCAGCCCCGAGGTGTCCAGGAGGGCCGACAACCGGTTCGGCACCGACCGCATCCAGTCCGGCGCCACTTTGTCGACCTCGGTAAGCACACGCGAATTCTTCACTGCCGCAGCCAGATTGGGCTGATCAGAGGAGGTCAGCAGGCTACCCAGCAGCCAGGAGGCGACCAGGACCGCAACCAGCATCAGGCTCACCCCGACCACCGAGTCCAATGCCCGGAACAGGCGGTTGCGGATGGTGCCGCGCACGGCACGGCCCAGCACCACACCGGCGATCTCACCGATCACCACGAGCGCGAGGATCAGGAACAGCGTCGCGAACAGCTTGGTGCGATCACCGCTGACGTGCGGGATCACGTGCGGCGCCAACAGCACGCCTGCCACCGCACCGAGCACCACACCGATGAACGACAGCAGGGAGCCGAGCGCGCCCGAGCGCCAGCCTGAGATGGCTGCAACGAAGCCGATGCCGAGGATTGCGAAATCGAGCCAAACCGAGGGTGTCATCTATATCCACTTCAACATGGGGCTTCACCGTAACCGTTGTCATGCCCGACGAGGGCCATTGCGTCATCGAGTCCGCGGACGTCCTCGGTGTTCCAGGGCTTGGCCCAGCCCGCGACGTCGAGGATCGCCGAGATGACCTGGCCGGTGAAACCCCACACCAGCATCTCGTTGAGCAGGAAGGCGGGTCCGGCGAACCGGCTGGTGTTGGCCTCGCGGTACACCATCAGCCGGTTCTCCGGGTTGATGAAGGCCCGCACCGGAACCCGCGCCACGACGGCGGTCTCGGATTCGTCGACGACGGCCACCGGGCCCGGGTCTGGCGAATATGCCAGCACCGGGACCACATGGAATCCCGACGGCGGGATGAACATCTTCTCCAAGGTGGCCAGCGGGTAGAGCCGGCTGGTGTCGATGCCGGTCTCCTCCCACGCCTCGCGGAAGGCCGTGCCGACCGGACCCTGGTCGCCGGGATCGGTGGCCCCGCCGGGGAACGCGGCCTGGCCGGCGTGGTGGCGCAGTGTCGAGGCGCGGACCGTCACCAGCAGGTCGGCATCCTCGGGAAGGAGCGGTGGCGCGCCCTCGGGCGGGCCCGAGAACAGCACCAGCACCGCGGCGTCGCGGCGTGCGCCGGCCCGGGCGGCTTGATTGTTGGCCTCGACGATCCCGGCCAGCACGTCCTTGGGCACCCGCCTGCGGTAGGCGTCCGGCACCCGGTCGAGGTTGTCCACCAGCGGCTTGAGCCAGGCCGGGGCGGCATCCGGGAACAGCCCGTCGCGCGTCGATCTCACCCCGGGTGCTCCTATCGGCTAGAGCGGATCTTCTCGTCGACCGCCGCCGCGATCTCGTCGGCGCTGACGAACGAACGGGGGAGGATCCCGGCCACGCTACCGTCCGCGCGCAGTACCACCGTCGCAGGCATGACATTGGGCACCTTGAGCCCGGCCGCGACCAGTCGCCGGCCGTCCTGCAGCGTCGGCAGGTGCACTCCCAGTTCGGCCAGCCGCACCAACGCGGCCGTCTCGTTCTCGTCCTGATGCACGGTCACCACCAGCACGTCGTCACCGACCCGGCGTTGGTATTCGGCCATCGCCGGAAGCTCGTCGGCGCACGGCCCGCACCAGTAGGCCCACAGGTTGAGCACCACGGTCCGGCCCGCGAGCGTGGATGCCACGTCGACGGGCTTCCCGTCACCGGCACAGTCCAGGGTTATCCCGCGCAACGCCTCGGGTCCCTCTCCCTTCCCCGGCCCGGGACACGGCGGCAGATCGGCGCGGGCGCGCGGACCGGCCAGGGCTTCGGGGGTATCGGCGTCGCGGTGATCGCGGGACGTGGACTGCCCCGCCCCGGCCTGCGGTGCCGGCTCGTCGCGCAGTTCCATCCAGAACGCGGTGCCCAGGGCCACCAGGACCACGAGGACCACCACGGTCCAGCGGGCCGATCTGCTCATCGTGCGTTCACAGCCCTGCCAACGCCAGTAGATGCTCAGTCTCGGGGCCTTTGACCAGCGCGGCAGCGGTCTCCGGGTCGGTGGGCCCGAGCCCGAAGGACGGGCAGTCCTTGGCCAGCACGCACACCCCGCAGGCGGGCTTTCGGGCGTGACAGACCCGGCGGCCGTGGAAGATCACCCGGTGGCTGAGCAGGGTCCATTCCTTGCGTTCGATGAGCTCACCGATCGCGAACTCGACCTTGACCGGGTCTTCCTCCGTCGTCCAGTGCCAGCGGCGCACCAGCCGCCCGAAGTGGGTGTCGACGGTGATCCCGGGGATGTCGAAGGCATTTCCCAGGATGACGTTGGCGGTCTTGCGCCCCACCCCCGGCAGGGTCACCAGGTCCTCGATGTTGTCGGGCACCTCGCCGTCGAACCGGGCCACCAGCTCCTGGCCCAGCCGGATCAGCGAGTTGGTCTTGTTCCGGTAGAAGCCGGTCGGCCGGATCAGCTCCTCCATCTCGGTGCGATCGGCCTGCGCGTAGTCCAGCGCCGTGCGGTATTTGAGGAACAACGCGGGCGTCGTCAGGTTCACCCGCTTGTCGGTGCTCTGCGCCGACAGGATGGTCGCCACCGCCAGCTCGAGTGGATTGGTGAAGTCGAGTTCGCAGTAGACGTGCGGAAAAGCCCGGGCCAGTTCACGATTCATCCGTCGAGCCCGACGAACCAGGCCCAGGTGGGTTTCGGTGTCCCACTTCTTGGACCTGCGGGTTTTCCCTTTCGGGGTGGCAGCCGCAGTCACGTCAATCAGCGTACTGACCTCGCCGGACATTCTCCTGCGCGGACCGGTGATGATTCGTGACCCCACTGAGACCTACGCCGTGTTAACTACTGCCTTGTGTCGTGGTTGCTGGTAGCGCTCATCCCGGGCTTGCTCATGCTGGCGGCGTTCGGGCTCGAACGACTCGAATCGGGATTGGCGCGCGAACCGGCCCCCGAGGCCGTCATGCCCCGCGTCAAGCCGATGATCATCGACCTCGATAGTGAGCGTTTGCCGACGCGGTACTACGAGCCGCAGACCATCAATACCGGGTTTCCTGCGTCTCGACCTGTCAATCGTGTGTAGCGTGGGCTAGTCGCGAAACCGCGTACCTCTAGACTGAGCAGGAAGTATCAGTAAGAGGACAACACACCCAATAGCTTAAGGGGCAACGTGGACGAGATCCTGGCCAGGGCCGGAATCTTCCAGGGCGTCGAACCGACCGCCGTTTCGGCGCTGACGAAGCAGTTGCAGCCCGTCGACTTCCCGCGCGGGCACACGGTCTTCGCCGAAGGCGAGCCCGGCGACCGCCTGTACATCATCATTTCCGGCAAGGTGAAGATCGGCCGCCGTTCGCCTGACGGCCGCGAGAACCTGCTGACCATCATGGGACCGTCGGACATGTTCGGCGAGCTGTCGATCTTCGACCCGGGGCCCCGTACCTCGAGCGCCACCACCATCACCGAGGTGCGCGCGGTGTCGATGGACCGTGACGCGCTGCGTGCGTGGATCGCCGACCGTCCCGAGATCGCCGAGCAGCTGCTGCGCGTGCTCGCTCGCCGTCTGCGTCGAACCAACAACAACCTGGCCGACCTCATCTTCACCGACGTTCCCGGCCGCGTGGCCAAGCAGCTGCTGCAGCTGGCTCAGCGGTTCGGCACCCAGGAAGGTGGGGCGCTGCGCGTCACGCACGACCTGACGCAGGAAGAGATCGCCCAGCTCGTCGGCGCGTCCCGCGAGACCGTCAACAAGGCACTGGCCGATTTCGCCCACCGCGGCTGGATCCGGCTGGAGGGCAAGAGCGTGCTGATCAGCGACTCCGAAAGGCTGGCGCGCCGCGCGCGGTAGTGAGCCCGCTAAGCACGCAGGTAGTCCAGCTGGGCCTGTACTGATTTCTCGGCGGCATCCCAGAGTTTCTCGTCGACGTCGGTGTAGACGTGCTCGACGACCTGTCGGGCCCCGGCGTCTTCTCCGAGTTCCCTCAACGCTGCCCGTACCTGGTCCAACCGCTCCTCGCGGTGGGCCAGGTACATCGCGGTCACCGCGTGGAGATCGGGAAGGTCCGGTCCGTGCCCGGGAAGCACGGTGCGGGCGCCCAGCCCCTGCAGCCGGTGCAGGGATTCCAGGTAGTCGCGCAGGCTGCCGTCCTCTGTGTCGATGACGGTGGTGCCACGCCCCAGCACGGTGTCCGCGGTCAGCACCGCGTCGTCGAGCACGAACGACAGCGAATCGACGGTGTGCCCCGGGGTGGCCATCACCTTGATCCGCAGGCCGGCGGCGTCGATCACCTCGCCGTCGGACAACGGGCCGCCCAGACCGCGCAGGAACCCGCTGCCGACCGAGCGCACCACCGCCCCGGTGGCATCCACGAGCTTGTCGATCCCGCCGGTGTGGTCCTCGTGCTTGTGGCTGATCAACACCAGCGCGACGGTGCCCAGCTCGGCGATCCGGGCGATGTGCGCCTCGTCGTCGGGACCGGGGTCGACGACGACGATCTCGTCGCTGCCAGGGCCGCGCAACACCCAGGTGTTGGTGCCCTCCAGCGTCATCAGGCCCGGGTTGTCGCACAGCAAGACGGAGGCCGATACTGTGTCCGTCTCGATGACCGGCCGCAACAGCCCGTAGGCCGGGTGTTCGGTCACGCTGTCACTCACGCGGTTTCGACGATGATCTCGACTTCGACCGGCGCGTTGCGCGGCAGCTCCGACACGCCGACGGCTGAGCGTGCGTGAGCGCCTGCCTCACCGAAGATCTCACCGAACAACTCCGAGGCGCCGTTGATGACGCCGGGCTGCCCGCTGAATCCGGAGGCGGAGGCGACGAACCCCACCACCTTCACGACCCTGACGACGGAGTCGATGCCCACCAGCGCGTGCACTGCCGCCAGCGCGTTGAGGCCGCAGATCCGGGCCAGCTCCTTGCCCTGCTCGGGGCTGATCTCGGCGCCCACCTTGCCGGTGGCCTGCAGCTCGCCGCCCTGGATCGGTAGTTGACCAGCGGTGTAGACGAGATTGCCGGTGCGGACCGCGGGAACGTACGCGGCCAGCGGCGCGACGACGTCGGGCAGTTCGATGCCGAGTTCGGCCAGCCGTGCGGTCACGGTCATTTCGGCCGCTTCAGGTAGGCGACGTGCTGCTCGCCCGTCGGACCCGGCAGCACGGAGACCAGCTCCCAGCCGTCCTGTCCCCACTGGTCAAGAATCTGTTTGGTGGCGTGGGTCAACAACGGCACCGTGGCGTATTCCCACCGGGTTGGTTCGCTCATGGACTGAGCCTATCGGTCGGACTCACAGGCTTGGTTAGCATGCACTGGTGGCAACCACTGAGAGCGGCGCCAAACACGTCGGCTGGCCGTCGCGGCTGACCAAGGCCCGGCTGCATTTCGTAACGGGCAAGGGCGGCACCGGCAAGTCGACCGTGGCCGCGGCCCTGGCACTGGCGCTGGCCGCCGGCGGCCGCAAGGTGCTGCTGGTCGAGGTCGAGGAGCGCCAGGGCATCGCGCAGCTGTTCGACGTGCCGCCGCTGCCGTATGAAGAAGTCAAGGTCGCCACGGCAGACGGCGGCGGTCAGGTCAATGCGCTCGCGATCGACATCGAGGCCGCGTTCCTGGAATACCTCGACATGTTCTACAACCTCGGCCTCGCCGGCCGGGCGATGCGTCGCATCGGGGCCATCGAGTTCGCCACCACCATCGCGCCCGGTCTGCGTGACGTGCTGCTCACCGGCAAGATCAAAGAGATCGTGACGCGCACGGCGAAGGACGCCAAGGGCAAGCGCGGCGTCTACGACGCCGTGGTGGTGGATTCGCCTCCCACCGGCCGCATCTCGCGGTTCCTGGACGTCACGAAGGCGGTTTCCGACCTGGCCAAGGGCGGGCCGGTGCACTCCCAGGCCGATGGTGTGGTCAAGCTGCTGCACTCCGAGCAGACCGCCATTCACCTGGTCACCCTGCTGGAGGCTTTGCCGATCCAGGAGACCTTGGAAGCGATCGAGGAGCTCACCGAGATGGGGCTGCCGATCGGCAGCGTCATCGTCAACCGCAACATCCCGGCGTACCTTCCCGCCGGGGATCTGGCCAAGGCCGCCGAGGGCGACATCGACGCCGACGCGGTCCGAGCCGGTCTGGACAAGGCCGGGATCACGTTGGCCGACAACGACTTCGCGGGCCTGCTCACCGAGTCGATCCAGCACGCCACCCGCATCGCGGCCCGCGCCGAGAGCGCCGAACAGCTCGACGCCCTCGACGTGCCCCGCCTCGAACTGCCCGCGCTGGCCGACGGTGTCGACCTGGGCAGCCTGTATGAACTCGCCGAAGCACTCGAACAGCAGGGGGTCAGATAGTGAGTACCACACCGCCCGCCCTTGACATGCACACGATCCTGTCCGACACCGCCAACCGCGTCGTAGTCTGTTGCGGCGCAGGCGGAGTCGGGAAGACCACCACCGCAGCCGCCATGGCACTGCGGGCCGCTGAATACGGCCGCACGGTCGTGGTGCTCACCATCGACCCGGCCAAGCGACTGGCCCAGGCACTGGGCATCAAAGATCTGGGCAACACCCCGCAGCGGGTTCCGCTGGCGCCTGAGGTCACCGGCGAGCTGCACGCGATGATGCTGGACATGCGCCGCACGTTCGACGAGATGGTGGTGCAGTACTCGGATCCCGGCCGCGCAGACGCCATTCTGGAGAACCAGTTCTACCAAACCGTCGCCACGTCGCTCGCCGGCACGCAGGAGTACATGGCGATGGAGAAGCTCGGCCAGCTCCTGGCCGAGGACAAGTGGGATCTGGTGGTGGTGGACACCCCGCCGTCCCGCAATGCGCTGGACTTCCTTGACGCGCCGAAACGGTTGGGCAGCTTCATGGACAGCCGGTTGTGGCGCATGCTGCTGGCGCCGGGGCGGGGCATCGGCAAGCTCGTCACCGGCGCGGTAGGCCTGGCCATGAAGGCCCTGTCCACCGTGCTGGGTTCGCAAATGCTTTCCGATGCAGCAGGTTTCGTTCAGGCGCTGGACGCCACGTTCGACGGTTTCCGGCAGAAGGCCGACAAGACATACGAACTGCTCAAGCGCCGCGGCACCCAATTCGTCGTGGTTTCCGCGGCCGAGCCCGATGCCCTGCGTGAGGCCTCGTTCTTCGTCGACCGGCTCTCGAACGAGCACATGCCGCTGGCCGGGCTGATCCTGAACCGCACCCATCCCACGCTGTCCGACCTGCACGCCGAGAAGGCCGAGGAAGCCGCCGACGAGTTGGCGGCAGCGGATCCGGATTCGCTGGCCGCGGCGGTGCTGCGCATCCACGCCGACCGGGCCCACACCGCCAAGCGCGAGGTGCGGCTGCTGTCCCGGTTCACCGGCGCCAACCCGCATGTGGCGATCGTCGGCGTGCCTTCGCTGCCGTTCGACGTGTCAGATCTCGACGCGCTGCGCGCGATCGCGGATCAGATCACCGGAGAGGCGGCCGACGCCGCCTGACCGGCGTCCTCCAGATAGCGGCGGATCTCGTTGCCCAGCAGTCCCATCGCGTCCAGGCACGGATCGCGATGGTCCTCACCCCAGGCCCAGTTGGCCAGGACGGCGTAGCCCACCCGGTGTCCGCTGGCGGCGTGCCCGACGCATCCGATGTCGATGCGCGCATCGGAGATGGTTCCGGTCTTGTTCCAGAGTTCGAAGCCGGCGTCGGGCTCGGTGTGGGCCAGTGGGTCCAGGCCGAATGCCCGGGCCACCATGGACAGATCGGTGTTGACGCCGAGCCATCGCCGGACCCGCTCGGACGCCGCGGCGCCGTGGATGTCGCCCGCGTGCAGGCGGGCGACGAAGTCGCACAGTTCGGCGGCGCTGCCCATCGAGAGCGTGAGCGGATCATCCTGGGATCGGTTCAGCCGCACCCGGTCTCGTAATCCGCTGGCGGTGAATCCGAGGTCGCGGGTGGCGCGCTGCACCTCATCGAGCCCGAGCCGGCGAAGCAGCATGTTGGTGGCCATGTTGTCGCTGACCGCACCGATCAGCAGGCACAGGTCATCGATCCGGTGGTCCTGCTGCCGCAGCAGGTAGAGGATGCCGGAATCGGCCACCTGGTCCTCGGCGGTGGCGGAGACGATTTCACCCGGGTCCAGGGTCGCGTCGCCGAACCGGCGCGCCACCTCGGACAGCAAGAAGACCTTCCCCACACTGGCCGTCTTGAGCACGCGGTCCGGGGTGTGTTCCCACAAGATCTGGTCGGTGTTCAGGTCGGTGACGCGGGCCGACCAGGTCGCAGCGTCGGCCAGCCAGGACGAGGCCCGGGAGAAGAAGCCGCTCATGCCAATTCGGCGGCTTCAGCGTCGACGGGCATCCGCCCGAACCGCTTGCGCAGGACGTACGCGACGACGACCACGACCAGGCTCAGCACGCTGGCCAGCAGCTGGACGCGCTGATCGACGTCGAACAGCATGGCCAGCAGGGCCAGGACGAAACACGCGATCACCACGACGGTCAGATACGGGAAGAACCACATCTTCAGCGTCAGCTTGGACGGGTCTTCACGTTCGATGGCCCGGCGTACCCGCAGTTCGGAGATGCCGATCATGATGTACATGAAGATCGCGACCACGCCGCACGAGTTCACCAGGAACAGGAACAGAGAATCGGGTGCGATGTAGGCGAGCACCACGGAGATCCAGCCGATGACCGTGCTGGCCAGCACGGCCCGGGTCGGAACGCCGCGGGAGTTGGTGCGCACCAACCACTCCGGCGCGTCGCCGTGCGATGCGAGGACGCGCAGCATGCGCGAGGACGTGTAGATCGACGAGTTCAGCACCGAGAGCACCGCGGTGAGGATGACGAAGTTCATGATCGCGCCGGCGCCGGGAATCTCCAGTTTGTCCAGCGCGGCCACATACGGGCTGGACAGCACGGACGCGTCGTTCCACGGCAGGATGCACACGACCAGGAAGATCGACCCGACGTAGAACAGGATGATCCGCCAGATGACTCCGGTGGTGGCCCTGGCCACCGACTTCGCCGGCTCGGCGCTCTCCGCGGCGGCGATGGTGACGATCTCGGCTCCGCCGAAGGCGAAGATCACCACCACCACGGCGCCCAGGATCGCCCCGACGCCGTTGGGCGCGAAGCCGCCGTGGGACACCAGATTGCTCAGTCCGCTGGTGTCGCCCGGCCACAGTCCCAGGACCCACAGCAGGCCCAGCACGATGAACGACACAATGGCGGCGACCTTGATGCCGGAGAACCAGAATTCGAATTCGCCGAACCACCGCACCGAGATCAGGTTGGTCACGGTCATCACGGCCATCAACAACATGGCCATGAGCCACAGCGGCAAACCGACCCAGACGGACAGGATCTTCGCCCCGGCAACGGCTTCCACCGCGATGATGATCACGTAGTAGTACCAGTACAACCAGCCGAGGGTGAAGCCCGCCCACGGCCCGATCCCCATCCGGGCGTAGTCGGCGAACGCACCGGTCCTCGGCTTTGCGACCACCATCTCGCCCAGCATGCGCAGGGTGCACAGCACCAGCGCGCCGGCCAGAACGTAGGACAGGATCGCGGCGGGGCCTGCGGTCTTGATGACCGCACCGCTACCGACGAACAGCCCGGCACCGATGGCACCGCCGATCGCGATCATCGTCATGTGTCGCGTTTTCAGCGACCTGGCCAGGCCGGAGCGGGGTTCGTCGGTGGAGGACGACTGGGATGTCGAATCGAGCATATGGGCGGTCGCAATCAGTCGGAGGGTCAGGCGGACGGGAGCAGAGGCAGCGGCGCAAGAGACGGTTCGCCTGCCTCGGCGACGATCTGTTCGATCGTCTGGGCCCGACGGGCGAGCGACCAGCGTCGGTCGCCCTCGGCGTCGGTCCCCACGGTGTAGACACCGGGTCGGGGCAGCGCGTTGTACGAGAAGTGGGTGGAGAAGTAGTAGCCCCCGGTATCCGGAACGGCCACCAGGTCTCCCCCGCGAATGAACGGCAATTCGCGGCCGACGGCCAGCATGTCACCGGTGAAGCAGGCGGGCCCGGCCACATCCTGTACCCGCACGGCGTCGTCGCGGCGCCGTCCCTGCGGGTCGTAGATCTCGACTCGCAGTGGCCACGCCTCGGGCGCGAAGATCGTGCGGGTGGCCACCTGCACACCGGCGTGGGTGATGGCGATCGGCCGGCCTCCGGTGACTTTCGTGTACTCGACCCGGGCGACGATGGTGCCGGCCTTGGCCGTCAGCGCGCGTCCGAATTCGGTCACCAAGGCGTACGTGCCGTCGAACAGCTGCGGCACCGCAGCCTCCAGCACGGCACGGTGATCGGCGAAACTCGGTGTGATGTCGTCGGAATCGAAGTTGACCGGCAATCCTCCGCCGATGTCGATCCGCTGGATCTGCCGGAAGCCGACCCGTGCGGTGATCTCGGCGGCGAGCTCTGCCACCAGCCGTACGCCCTCGGCGGCGTGGTCGAGGCTCATCCCCTGCGATCCACTGTGCACGTGCAACTGGGTCAACCAGGGCCGGGCCGAGAAGGCGTCGATGATTTCGACGCGGTGGTCGGCCAGCCCGATCCCGAACTTGGAGGTGGCCGTGGCCGTACTCATGGCGCCGATGGTGCCTGCGCCGGTCTGCGGATTGAGCCTCATCCCGATCACCGACCGAGGCCGACCCGTCCGAGCGATCGCCTGATCGACGCGTGCCAGTTCCTCGAAGTTGTCGATGTTGAACGACGCACCCAGCTCGAGCGCCTTCTCGATCTCCGTGGTGGTCTTGGCCGGAGAGTCGAACACGATGCGTTGGGCCGGGAAGCCCGCGGCCAGGGCCAGTTCGAGCTCACCGGGGCTGGCCACCTCGCATCCGAATCCCACCTGGGCGAAGCGCGCAAGCACCGGGCGCAGGGTGATCGCCTTGGCTGCGATGGTGTGCAGTGCCGGCATGCCCGGCGGGTATGCCTCGTTCAGCGACCGCATCAGTTCATCGAGGGTGTCCAGGTCGATGACTCCGCACATCGGGTGCAGGTCGCCGATGAATCCCTGCCGAACCACACCGGCCACGATTTCGCCGCGCCGGTTCAGGAGTGTGTCCGGATCCGGCAGTGGTGGCCCGGTGCGCAGTGGTGCATCAATCACAGATAAACCCTATGAATACAGCCCCTGGTGGGGAGAGCCATGCGGGCTGAGGAATTCCGTGCGGATCTTCGTCGGATTCGGAGGAAGCCCCCGAGACCCCGATGGCGGTATCTCCGAAATGCACTAACCGGATCCGCGATTCTTGTCGATGTCGACGGGCGGGCGGCCGGCACGGACCTCACCGCGTCGTTCCCACAGCAGAAGCCCTAGGGATGCGCGGAGCCGGGCTGCCGCCGAGTGCAGGTCGATACCGGAGACCACCCGGATCCGGTCCAGTCGGTACCGCAGCGAATTGGCGTGGATGCTCAACTGGCGGGCCGCTCCGCTCAGGTTGCCCGGGTGGTCGAGCACGGCCCCTACGGTGTCGACGAACGCCGTGCCGTGGTCGGTGTCGTGTCGGCGCAGGGCCGACAGCGGTTCGGTGATCGTGTCGGCCATCGGATCGAGCAGATCGGCCGCCCGGACCAGGGTGAGCGCGTCCTGCACGTCGGCCGCGGTGAGCACCGGCCGACGGTCGCGCGGCTGGTGCGCGGCCTCGAGTGCGGCCGCGTCGAGGACCTGACGCGCGACGATTGCGGAGTTCCGCAGGTAGGCGATGGTGCCGACGACGGGCCCGACTGCGACCGGGCCGGCGTGGGCGGCCGAAACCCGGGTCAAGTGCCTCGACAGACTCTCGGCCAGATCCGCCTCGGCGGACTCGTCGTCCTGCACCGGCAGCACGGCGAAGAGATCGGCCCCGACCCGCGCCGTCCGCGCGCCGGCCCGCAGGGCCTGAACATGGAACATCAGGGAGCGGGACGCGGGCGTATCGGAGCCGAGCGCGACGACCGCATGTCGGGTGTCCGGTTGCAATCCGAGTAGCGTCGCCGGGACTCCGGGGTCCACGCCACGCGAGAGCAGGTCGACCAGAGCCGACTCCTGGAGCCTGCGCTCGTACTGATCGCGGTGCACTTCCCGCAGCATCATCGCCGCGGCGGTCTGGCGGACCTGCAGCAGCAGTTGTCGTAGTTCTTCGCGATCGGTGTCGTCCTCCAGCGCCGCCCAGATCGTGCCGAGCGTTTCGGAGCCGGATTTCATCGCGACCACCATGCGGGCCGGGTCGTCATCCTCGGCGTTGCGCACGACCACGTCATCGGATCGCCAGACCGCGGGCAGAAATCCGGTGGACATCAGCCGTTCGACCCGCCACGCGGGCACCGCGCCGCCCAGGATGGTCTGGTTTCGGATCGGGTCGACACCAGGCCCGACGACGGCATATGCCAGGACTCGAGACTCCAGATCCTCGATCGTCACCGGAGCGCCGGTCTGACTGCTGATCCACCGGGCCAGGGCCTGCAAGTTGTCCACCTGTGGGGCCGGGCTGACGATGCGGCCGGCACCGAGCAGCCGGACCAGGACCCGGAACAGCTCGCTCCAACCCACCCATGGCGAACGGCGGAACAGCCTGGTGCAGTGGCTGGGCAACATCGATACGTCGGTCGTGGCGTCGGGTGGAAGCACAACGGCCGCAGCGGTTCCCACTTCGTCGAGCAACGATCCGAGCGCGAACCGGTCTTCGATGCGAGTGCTGACCAATACGATGGTGCCGCTGTAGTCCGCCCCCGGGATCCCGGGCTCGTGCAGAGCGACGTCACTCAACAACGGATCGTCGCCGGTTTCCTCCGCAGGCAGCGGCATCAACATGCCGGCGGCACCGGAAACCATCGCCGACAACGGAAGAACGCTGACAGGCTCACTCACTGCCGCTGATTACCATGTGCCACAACCGAATACACTACCGTCGGCTGCGATTTGGCGCGCGCGGACAGGGCCCCCGCGCAAGGGCATGGGGATTAGACCGCGCTGCGGTGGTGCTTGCGCTGGGCGGCGAAGAACTCGGCCCAGGAGATGACTTCGGGATGCTGCTTGAGCAGGGCACGACGCTGACGTTCTGTCATCCCGCCCCAGACTCCGAACTCCACGCGGTTGTCCAGCGCATCGGCACCGCATTCGAGGATCACCGGGCAGTGCCTGCAGATCACGGCGGCTTTACGTTGTGCGGCACCGCGGACGAACAGCTCGTCCGGATCGGCCTGACGGCACCTCGCCTGCGAAACCCAGGCGATCCGGGCTTCGCCCTCGCCTCGGTGGACCAGGTTGGGGGCTGGGATGGAAGCGTTCATCTTGTCTGCGACAGTTCGTGTACCTGACACCAGCGATCCCTTCGTTCCAGCCATCTCCCCAGATGGCGGGCGTTGAACCTTCCGGTGTAGAACGCCATTGCGATCTACGCCACATTGCGCCAGCCTGTGTTACCTGGATCGCACTGTGTGTCCAAGCTAGGTGGTCAGAGGGTATTTACGCAACAGTTTGCGAACCACTTTTTTGGGACGGCCGTGCCGTCTGACCGTCTTCCCGGCCCGCCGCGGTATTTCTGCAGGCAAGCGCGATGAGCCGGTGGGCCCCGCTCACAGGAAACGCGCCGCAGGGAGATAGCTACTCTGTACCCATGCCGGAGCAGCCGACACGACCGCCCGCGCAGCCACCCCAAGCGGTCACCATCATCAAGCTTGCCTGGTGCTGCCTGTTGGCCAGCGTGCTGGCGGCCGCGTTCATGTTCCCTGTCGTGGGTGGCATCGGCCTGATGTCCAACCGGGCTTCCGACGTGGTGGCCAACGGTTCGGCGGCACTGGTCGACGGCGAGGTTCCGCAGGTCTCGACCATGGTCGACGCCAAGGGCAACACCATCGCCTGGCTGTATTCACAGCGCCGGTTCGAGGTGCCGAGCGATCAGATCGCCAACACCATGAAGCTCGCCCTTGTCTCCATCGAGGACAAGCGGTTCGCCGAACACAACGGCGTGGACTGGCAGGGCACGCTGACCGGCCTGACCGGATACATGCGCGGCGACGCGGACACCCGCGGCGGTTCGACCATCGAGCAGCAGTATGTGAAGAACTACCAGCTGCTGGTCGTCGCCCAGACAGACGCCGAGCGCCGCGCCGCGATCGAGACCACCCCGGCCCGCAAACTGCGTGAGATCCGGATGGCCCTGACGCTGGACAAGACGTTCACCAAGCCCGAGATCCTGACCCGCTATCTCAACCTGGTCTCGTTCGGCAACGGCGCGTTCGGTGTTCAGGACGCCGCGCAGACCTATTTCGGCGTCAACGCCTCCGAGCTGAACTGGCAGCAGGCCGCCCTGCTCGCCGGCATGGTGCAGTCCACCAGCGCGCTCAATCCCTACACCAACCCGGACGGCGCGCTGGCCCGGCGGAACCTGGTGCTGGACACCATGATCGACAACATCCCGCAGGAGGCCGCGGCACTGCGGGCCGCCAAGCAGCAGCCGCTGGGCATCCTGCCGCAGCCCAACGAGCTGCCCCGGGGCTGCATCGCCGCCGGTGACCGGGCGTTCTTCTGCGATTACGCGCTGGAGTACCTGGCCCGTGCCGGGCTGTCCAAGGAGCAGGTCGCCAAGGGCGGCTATCTGATCAAGACCACGCTGGACCCGGATGTGCAGGGCTCGGTGAAGTCGGCGATCGACAGCATCGCCCGGCCGGACGCCCCCGGCGTCGCCAGCGTCATGAGCGTGATCAAGCCGGGTAAGGAGTCGCATCCGGTCCTGGCGATGGGCAGCAATCGCACCTACGGCCTGAACACCGATGCCGGCGAGACCATGCAGCCGCAGCCGTTCTCACTCGTCGGCGACGGCGCCGGGTCGATCTTCAAGATCTTCACCACGGCCGCGGCCATGGACATGGGGATGGGCATCAACACCCAGCTGCCTGTGCCCGGCTTCTTCCAGGCCAAGGGCCTGGGCAGCAGCGACACCCCGGGATGCCCGAAGGAAACCTGGTGCGTGAAGAACGCCGGCGGTTACCGGGGCTCGATGAGCGTCACCGATGCCCTGGCCACCTCGCCCAACACCGCGTTCGCCAAGCTCATCTCCCAGATCGGCGTGCAGCGGTCGGTCGACATGGCGGTCAAGCTGGGCCTGCGGTCCTATGCATTGCCCGGCACCGCCCGCGACTACGACCCGGAGAGCAACGAGAGCCTCGCCGACTTCGTCAAGCGCCAGAACATCGGCTCGTTCACGCTGGGCCCCATCGAGGTCAACGCGCTCGAGTTGTCGAACGTGGCGGCCACGCTGGCCTCCGGCGGAACCTGGTGCCCGCCCAACCCGATCGGTCAGGTGCTCGACCGGCACGGCAATGAGGTGTCGGTGACCACGGAGACGTGCGAGCAGGCAGTGCCCGAGGGGCTGGCCAACACCCTGGCCAACGCGATGAGCAAGGACGACCAGGCCGGCGGTACCGCCTCCGGGTCGGCCGGTTCGGTGGGCTGGGATCTGCCGATGTCGGGCAAGACCGGCACCACCGAGGCGCACCGCTCGTCGGGCTTCCTGGGCTTCACCAACCAGTACGCGGCGGCCAACTACATCTATGACGATTCCACCAGCCCCGGCGAGCTGTGCTCGTTCCCGCTGCGCCAGTGCGGGGACGGCGACCTGTTCGGTGGCAACGAGCCGGCCCGCACCTGGTTCACCGCGCTGAAGCCGATCGCCAACAACTTCGGGCCGGTCGCCCTGCCGCCGACCGATCCGCGCTACGTCGACGGCGGCCCCGGCTCCGTGGTTCCGACCGTCAACGGCCTGGACGAGACGGCCGCGCGCCAGCGGCTCAAGGAGTCCGGATTCCAGGTGGCCGACGGAGCCGCCTCGGTCAACAGCAGCTCGCGCTACGGCACCGTGGTCGGCACTTCGCCCGCCGGGCAGACGATTCCGGGCTCGATCATCACGATCCAGGTCAGCAACGGGATCCCGCCCGCCCCGCCGCCTCCTCCGGTGGCGTTCCCGTTCCCGGGCGGCCCGCCGCCCGAGATCGGCCAGACAGTGGTCGAGATCCCCGGACTGCCTCCGATCACCGTGCCGGTGCTCGGGCCTCCACCACCCCCGTGACGACCGGTTCGCAGTAGGCTTGCCTGCATGTCAGTGAAGAAGGCAGCTGCCGTCACCGCCAGTTCGTTGGTTGCCGGGATCGGCTACGCGTCCCTCATCGAGCGCAATGCGTTCGTGCTGCGGGAAGCGACCATGCCGGTACTGGCCCCGGGCTCGTCGCCCCTGCGCGTGCTGCATCTCTCCGATCTACACATGCGTCCCAACCAGCGCCGCAAGCAGGCCTGGCTGCGTGATCTCGCTCGCCTTGAGCCCGATCTGGTGGTCAACACCGGCGACAATCTGGCCCATCCGAAGGCCGTCCCTGCCGTCGTGCAGTCTTTGAGTGACCTGCTCTCGGCGCCCGGCCTGTTCGTGTTCGGCAGCAACGACTATTTCGCGCCGCGGCTGAAGAACCCGCTGAACTACGTCACCAACCCGCAGCACCGCTCGCACGGTGAGCCGCTGCCGTGGCAGGACCTGCGCGCGGCGTTCACCGAGCGCGGCTGGCTCGACATGACCCACATCCGTCGCGACGTCGAGGTGGCCGGGCTGCACATCTCGGCGGCCGGTGTCGACGATCCGCACCTCAAGCGCGACCGCTACGACACCATCGCGGGCCGGGCCAACGGAGCGGCCAACCTGACGCTGGGCCTCACGCACTCCCCCGAGCCTCGCGTGCTGGACCGCTTCGCGGCCGACGGCTATCAGCTGGTGCTCGCCGGACACACCCACGGCGGACAGCTGTGCCTGCCGTTCTACGGGGCCATCGTGACCAACTGCGAGCTGGACCGGTCCCGGGCCAAGGGCGCCTCGAAGTGGGGATCGCACATGCAACTGCATGTGTCCGCGGGCATCGGCACGTCGCCGTTCGCGCCGCTGCGGTTCTGCTGCCGTCCGGAGGCCACTCTGCTGACACTGGTCGCGGCGCCGACCGGAGGCGGGCACGTCGGGATCAGGGCCGGGCAATCCAGCCCGACCGTCTCGGCCCGGTGAGCGAACCTGGCTGTACCGCGTCGCACCCCCGGCCACGCCGGTGGGTCGACAATGCGGTGCGGTTGATCGAGGCCGATTCCAAACGCAGCGCGGACACCCATCTGCTGCGCTATCCACTTCCCGCGAAATGGCGCGAGGAAGTGGATGTCGCGCTGTATCTCAAGGACGAGTCCACACACATCACCGGCAGCCTCAAACACCGGCTGGCCCGTTCCCTGTTCCTGTACGGGTTGTGCAACGGCTGGATCGGTGAGGGCACCACGATCATCGAAGCGTCGTCGGGCTCGACCGCGGTGTCGGAGGCATACTTCGCGGCGCTGCTGGGTCTGCCGTTCATCGCGGTAGTGCCCGCCTCGACCAGCGGTTCGAAGATCGCGCTGATCGAAGCCCAAGGCGGCCGTTGCCATTTCGTCGCCGAGTCGTCGCAGGTGTATGCCGAGGCGCACAGGTTGGCCGAGGAGACCGGCGGCCATTACCTGGACCAGTTCACCAACGCCGAGCGGGCCACCGACTGGCGTGGCAACAACAACATCGCCGAGTCGATCTATGAGCAGATGCGCCTGGAACCGCATCCGGTCCCGGAGTGGATCGTGGTGGGAGCAGGCACCGGCGGCACCAGCGCGACCATCGGCCGCTATATCCGCTACCGCAGGCATGCCACGCAGTTGTGTGTCGTCGATCCGGAGAACTCGGCGTTCTTCCCGGGCTACGCGCAGGACCGCGACGACGTCGTCACCGGTGCGTCGTCACGTATCGAGGGCATCGGCAGGCCGCGGGTGGAACCGTCGTTTCTGCCAGGGGTGGTCGATCGGATGATCGCCGTGCCCGACAGCGGATCGGTTGCCGCGGCCCATCACGCGAGCCTGGTGCTCGGACGCCGGGTCGGGCCGTCGACCGGGACCAATCTGTGGGGTGCGTTCGGACTGCTGGCCGAGATGATCGCGCACGGCCGCAGCGGCTCGGTGGTGACCCTGCTGGCCGACAGCGGTGACCGCTACGCCGATACCTACTTCGACGCGGACTGGCTCAGCGCCCAGGGGCTGGACACCTCGGCGTCCGCGGCGGTGCTCTCGGAGTTCGAACGCTCGGGCAGCTGGTCCTGATCGGTCTCGGCCGTCAGGAACAGCCACAACGCTGCCAGGGCGAAGAAACCCAGGTAGATGAAGGCGCCCAACACGGTCATGCGTCGTATAACGCCGCCGAGGTACCCGTTGCTTCCCGTTGCCCGCAGATTTCTACGCCGGGGTCGTAGCCGGTGCCTCGCAACGACCCACAGGTGGAACTCGGCGCCGAGGTGGCCGTTTGGCTTTCGAGGTACCCGGTGCGATACGCTGTCGGAGCTTCACGCGGGGTGTGGCGCAGCTTGGTAGCGCGCTTCGTTCGGGACGAAGAGGTCGTGGGTTCGAATCCCGCCACCCCGACAGTGCAAGCAAGGCCCAGTCCAAAGAAATCCGGTCTGGGCCTTGCTTTTTATCGGTCAGAACCACCGGGCGTGCATCTTCTCCAGGAATGCCGGGCTCATCGGGCAGCCCGACCCCTCAGCAATGACGCTGTCGATTCCGCACCGGGGACACAGAGCGGTCTGACCCTCGTCGATCCACTCGACGATCTCGGTGGGCGGGTAGATCGCCAGACAGTAGAAGCACCCGCACCTGGCGGATTCACCCAGGTGCGCGCGATTGCCACGGCTGTGTGAGTGCGCGGCAACGACGTCACTCATGCGGGTGGCCCTTCTTGCCGTGCCCCTTGCCGTTCCCGTGGCCGTTTCCGTTGCCGATCCCGGGACCCTGGTCTCCCTCGTCCTCCGGTTCCGTCGGCGCGAACGTCGGAATGCTCGTCGCCGCAGGCACGGTCGGCTCGACAGAGGTGGTCACCGGCGTGACCGGAGCCCGCTGCGGTGGCGGGTCGGAGATCAACAGGATGGCCGCGAGGACGACACCGGTCAGCAGACCCGCGGTCAGCAGTGCCATCCGGACGCGCGAGCGGCGGGGCGGAGCCGGCGGTGGCGCGGCGGGCAGCATCAGGGTGGCGGGCCGCGGCGGCGCCGCGTGCAGCGCGGCAAGCATCTCCGCGGCGTCGGCGAAGCGATACGCAGGATCCCGCGCCATCGCGCGTTCCAGCACGTGGACGAGAGCCGGATCGACGTCCGGACGGAGCATCCCGATCGGCATCAGCGGCTCGTCGAGCACCGCGCGCATGGTGGCGACCGGATTGCCGCGTTCGAACGGGAGCTGTCTGGTCAAGGCCTCGTAGCCGAGGACGCCGAGCGCGTAGAGGTCATCCGTCGGCGCGGCCGGCCGGCCGGTGATCCGTTGCGGGCTCAGGTAATTCGCGGTGCCGAACACCATCCCGACGCGGGTGTGGGCGGCGCCCTCGGTCTTGGCTATTCCGAAGTCGGCGAGCTTGGCGGTGCCGGAAGCGGTGATCAGGACGTTGCCGGGTTTGATGTCGCGGTGCAGGATGCCCGCGTCGTGTGCGGCGGTCAGCGCACGGAGCAGGTCGGCCAGCACCCAGCGCACGCGGTCGGCCGGCAGCGGACCGCGGGCGATCTCCTCGGCCAGAGTGGGCCCGGGCAGTCGTTCCATGACGATGTACGGCGTCCCGTGGTCTTCACCGCTGTCGTGGACCGCGACGATGTTGGGGTGGTTCAGCGCGGCAGCGGCCCGCGCCTCGTTCTCGAAACGCCGGCGCGTCACCTCGTCGGCGGCCAGGGACGGATAGAGCAGCTTGATCGCCACCGGACGCGACAGCCTGGTGTCCCAGCCATCGTGCACCTCGGCCATGCCGCCGCGGCCGAGTACGCCGCGTAGCTCGTAGCGGCCGCCGAGCGCCGCCGTCATAGGTCCCCTCTCCGGTAAGCGCTTTGTACCCGAGTATCCCGCAGTGTCGTCGTGCGGCATGCTGGCACCATGCCCCGGTTCACGCTGGAATCCGCGGATGCCGATTTCTTCACCACGGCACCGCACATCTTCACCTATCAGAAGCGGTTCGACGCTCCGCCCGAAAAGGTATGGGAGTCGCTGGTATCCGATGAGTCCCTGGCCGCGTGGGGACCGTCGATAACCGAAGTGAAGTGGTCGACCCCACGCCCCTTCGGCGTCGGCACCTCCCGCGAGGTGACGCTGGCGCCGGGCGTGGCGCGGGTGCACGAGACGTTCTTCCGCTGGGAGGAAGGCCGCCGTTACTCGTTCACGGTCGATCACGCCAGCATTCCGTCGCTGCGCAGGTTCGCCGAGGACTACCTGATCGAACCCGCCGGCCAGGGGCAGACGCAGTTCACCTGGATCGTGGCGATCGAGCCCAAGCCGTTGTTCGCGATTCCGTTCAAGGCCCTGGCGCCGGTGGTGAAGGCTGCCTTCGGCCGGCTGGCCTCGGACGGTCAGCGCTATTTCGCCGACCGCTGAGCCGCAGGCAACCAGGTGTGAGCACGGTCCCAACCAAGCAGTTGATAGCCTCGGCCGATGGCCGCGCTGAGCTGGATCGCCCAACTGTTGCAGTTCGATCGCCACGGCGATGACTTCTGCATCCGCGAGCCCCGCCGAGGTGCGGTCGAGCGGCTGTTCGGCGGCCTGATCGCGGCGCAGTCGCTGGGGGCGGCCGGGGCCACGGTCGACGACGGCAAACTCCCGCAGTCGCTGCACGCCTATTTCGTCCGCGGCGGACGCTACGACGCCGACGTCGAGTTCCACGTCGACCGCATCCGGGACGGACGCGCGTTCGCCACCCGCCATGTCACCGCCAGCCAGGGCGGGGCGGTGATCCTGGAGATGATCGCCTCGTTCCACCATCCCGAACCGGGAATCGACTGGTCCCCGGAAGCACCGCCGGCGCTGGAGTTCGCCGCGGCGGTCCCCAAGGCCGAGGTGCTGGATTTCGGGGACAAGTTCGAACTGCGCACCACCCACGACGACGCCTCGGAGTTCGCCATCCCGCCGTTCTGGGTCAGGGCCAGCACCCCGATCGAGGATGATCCGCTGATCCGGGCCTGCACGCTCACCTTCATGTCCGACCTCGGCCCGGTGCCCTCGGCGCTGCCACCGGATGTCCGGCTTCGTTCCGATCTCGGGTTCGCGGCCAGCCTGGACCATTCGATCTGGTTTCACCGGCCCTTCCACCCGGAACACTGGCATCGCTACG
Organism: Mycobacterium sp. 48b; assembly: GCF_048282725.1. Lineage (NCBI taxonomy): Bacteria > Bacillati > Actinomycetota > Actinomycetes > Mycobacteriales > Mycobacteriaceae > Mycobacterium > Mycobacterium sp. 48b. The sequence goes on along the minus strand of NZ_JBLVUL010000001.1, from coordinate 1,059,551 downwards.
AGATCCAGCCCGCCAACCACAACGACTCGCGGGGTCTGGCGGTCGGATCCCTCTACGACTCCGACGACACGCTGATCGCCAGCGTCACCCAGGAAGCGCTCTGGCGGATCTAACCCAGGCGTTTGCAATGCCCTCTGGGCGGGCAGTCGGTGGTCATGAAAATCTCCGATGCCGCATCCTGGCCGGTCGAACTGGGCGCGTCGGTACGGCACCGGCGGCTGTTCCACCCGAGCGGCGTGCTGGCCCGCGGCAGTCTTGAGCGCACCGCACCCGCAGACAGAGGCCTACCCCTCTATTCGTGTGAGGTCGTCGGCAGATTGTCGAAGGGGATCGGGACACCTGATTCCGTACCCGACATCGCCGGCCTGGCCTGGCGGATGCCACCGCAACTGTCTGGCACACCATGGGACGTGCTGCTGGCCTCGACGCTGGCCGGCAATCGATTTCTGTTGTGGCCGGCCAACTCCTGGGCCGGTATCACCTTCTCCAGCGTGATGCCGATGAGATTCGACGGCGCCTTGTGGTGGCTGCGGGCCCGCCTCAGCACCGAGTTCGACGGCGCCGGACTCTCGCTCGACAGCGTGAACAAACAGCTGGAACGGGGCGGGATCCAGTTCGACATCGAACAGTCCCGGCTCGCCGGTGAATTCGAGCCGCTGGCCCAGCTGTCGCTGCGCGAGAAACTTCCCCACGGCCGCGATGTCTCATTCGACCCCGCTCTGCACACCGCAGCCGAGGTTCACATGGCGCCGGACTGGCTGGCCGATGTCCGGCGGGTCACCTACCGCCGCAGCCGGATCGGCCGCTCCGCTGAATAGCCAGGCATCGGGTGGCCCAGCGCTCAGTCGGGCGGCTCGTGGCTGGTGCTTTCGGACGTATCGACGTCCGGGGTGTCTTCCGGGACTTTCTTGGCTCGGCTCTTGCCCGCCGCGTCGCTGTCGGCACCGCGATTGTCGCGGTGCTCTTCGTCGTAGATCCCCTTACCTGTAGGCATACGCCTGAGATACCCGTTGACTCGGGATTCAACCGGTTTGCAGGTGCTACAGCCGCGCCTTGACCGCCGCCGACAGCCGCGCACCGTCGGCCTTACCCGCGGCAATGGCCGTCGCCGCCTTCATCACCTGACCCATCTGACGCATGCCGGGCCGCTCCCCGATCTGCTCGGCGACCTGCGCGATGGCGGTGTCGGCCACGTCGGCCAGCTCGGCGTCCGTGAGCGGAGTGGGCAGGTATTCGTCGATGACGCGGGCCTCGGCGTGCTCGTTGGCCGCGAGTTCGCCGCGGCCGTTCTGGGTGTAGATCTCGGCGGCCTCACCGCGCTTCTTCGATTCGCGGGCCAGAACAGCGATCACCTCGGCGTCGGACAGCTCCCGGGCCTGCTTACCCGAGACCTCCTCGCTCTGGATCGCGGCCAGCACCATGCGCAGCGTGGCGGTGCGCAGCTTGTCCTGCGACTTCATCGCACCGGTCAGGTCGGCACGCAGCTTGTCCTTGAGGTCGGCCATAGCGTCAACCTACGCTGCGATCAGCCCTCGCCCGCCGTGAATTTCGCATCGACCGACACCGCGACCTCGATATCGGCGGGGGAAAAGTCCAGTTCTGGCGCACCGCCGCCCTTGGCGGCAGCCATCGCGCGCATGGCCACCGGGGCCGATGAACCCTCCGGAGCCCGGCCCAACATCCCGGCGTCGCCGATCGCCACCGGCCGGACCGGTCCGAGGCCCAGCGCGTCGGAGTACCGCTGGGCCCTGGTGACCGCGTCACGCACGGCGCCGGTGTGCACCTGGGCGACGAGCTCGTCGCGATGCCCGGCGGTCAGTGCCCATTCGATCCGCGACAGGGAAAAGCCGCCGGTGTCGGTGACGTGGCCGCCGACCCATCGCGCCATGGCGGTGAAATCGCTGAACTTGACCTCGAACCCGACGCTGGCGTGGTGCACCAGCGGCAACTGTTTGCCCTCGTTGTTCCAGGGCCGGTCGGCCCAGGTGCGCACGTGGCCGGTGGACCACCAGGTGACCGGGCCGCCATCGGGGTTGTGCAGCGGCGTGATCGAGGATTTCACCGCGTCGAGATCGCGGACCACCCGCTCGTACACCGGCTCGATCGCCGGTCCTTCGTAGCCGAGCGTGGCGTGGACCGTCGCACGTTCGGGCGGCTGAAAGGCGGAGAACGACCCGCGCACGATGATCTCGGTCGGCATGCCCACACCGTAGTTGCTGACGGGAACTACGGTGAAGGGATGACGAGCGGCCGACCCCACCTTGCTCACTTTTCGGCAGGGAACGTCATCCCGCTTCGTCCGTTGAGCCTGACCGACATCTTCAACGGAGCGGTCGCCTATGTCCGCACCAACCCCAAGGCCACGCTGGGACTGGCCACCGTGGTGGTGCTGGCCTCGCAGATCATCACGCTCGCACTGCAAATCGGGCCGCTGTCAGCGCTCGGCGAATTCGACTCCACGCTGCAGGGTGAGGCTCCCTCGTCCGGGACCATCGCGGTGTTCGCCGGTGGCGTGTTCACCGGCATCGTCGTCACGACGCTGGCCTCGCTTCTGCTCAGCGGCATGCTCACCGTGGTGATCGGCCGCTCGGTGTTCGGTGGAAGCATCACGATCGGTGAGGCCTGGCAGCGGGTGCGTGGCCGACTGCCCGCGCTGATCGGGCTGACCGTGTTGCAGGCCCTGGCTCTGGCCGTCGTCATAGCCGGCGTGGCGGTGGTGATCGCCGGTGCGGGCAGCGTCGGCGGCGGCCTGGCCGCGTTCGCGGTAGGTGCACCGTTGGTGCTGCTGACCCTGGCCGCGGTGCTCTACGTGTCGACGGTTCTGCTGTTCGCTCCCGCCGTGATCGTGTTGGAACACCTCGGGATCGTCGCGGCGGTCAAGCGCTCATTCACGTTGGTCAGCAAGGACTTCTGGCGGGTGTTGGGCATCTGGGTACTGGCCACGATCGTGGCCGCGGTGATCGGCTGGGGCGTGGGCGCGCCGTTCAACGTGGCCGGGCAGATCATGACGATGATCGCCGACGGCCCCACCATGCCTGCACTGATCCTCAGCGCCGTCGGCTCCGCGATCGGGCAGATCGTCACCGCACCGTTCAGTGCCGGCGTGGTGGTGCTGCTGTACGCCGATCGCCGGTTCCGGGCCGAGGCGTTCGATCTCATGCTGCAGACGGGTGCGGGTGCACCGGTCGAGACCGCCGACCAACTCTGGCTGCCTGCCCCGGTACATCTGAGGTGACGAGCATCGACATCGACCGTGACGCCGCACACGACGCCGCGCAGAACGAACTGTCCAAGCCGATCTACCCCCGGGCTTCACCGGCCGACCAGATCGGCGACTGGCTCCGGGATCTGCTGTACCGGATCAGCGCCGCCGGCTCGACGATCCCCGGTGGCTGGTTCACCATCACGGTGCTGGTGATCCTGGTCGTGGCGGCCGTCGTGGTGGCCGTGCGGATCGCGCGGCGCACGATGCGCACCGCGGGCACCGCGGACCATGCCCTGTTCGGCAGCCAGGAGCTCAGCGCCGCACAGCACCGATCGATCGCTGAACAACATGCCGCACAGGGCGATTGGTCGGCAGCTATCCGGCACAGGGTCCGTGCCCTGGCACGCGGCCTCGAGGAATCCGGGGTCCTCGACGCTGTACCCGGCCGCACCGCGACCGAACTCGCTCGCGACGCCGCAGCGGCGCTGCCCGCGCTGTCCACCGAACTGCACAGCGCGGCAAACACATTCAACGATGTCACCTACGGTGAGCAACCGGGTACCGAATCTGCATACCTGGCGATCGCGGCGCTCGACGAGGTCCGGGTGCGATGAGGCAAGGTTCGGGGAAACACAGACTCCGCACGGCCCGCTGGGTGCTGCTGGCCTTCGCCGTCATCGTCGCGGTGGCTGTGGCGACCGTCTATCTCACGGCCCCGCGCCCGGGCGGGGTGATGGACCCCGAGTCCACCTCACCCGAGGGCACACACGCGTTGGTCAGCCTGTTACGTGACCACGGAGTCGAGGTGATCACCGCCGCCAACGTCGACGAGGTGACCCGCGCCGCCCGGCCCGGCACCCTGCTGGTGGTGGCACAGACGATGTTCCTGTCCAGCGAGAAAACCGTTGCCCGACTGGCCGATGCACCCGGTGACCTGTTGCTCGTCGCACCGACCGGGCTCACCCGGGAGAAGCTTGCCCCGCAGATCCGGCCCGACAAGCCGACGGAGTTCGGTGGCGGTGAGCCGGATTGTGAACTGCCCGAGGCAAACCGGGCCGGCACGACACAGCTGGGCAGCACCGATACCTACGAGGCCGCAGGCAGTACGCCGGTGACCCTCTGCTACGACGGGGCACTGGCGCGCTACCACGACGGGCCACGCACCGTGACCGTGGTCGGCACGGGCGACTTCATGACGAACTCGCGCCTGCTCAAGGAGGGCAACGCGGCACTGGCGATGAATCTGGCCGGCGCCGCCCCGCGGGTGATCTGGTACGCACCACAGCATTTCGAGGCCAGCTCGACGGCGGACGGCAAGCTGTCGGATCTGATGCCGCCACAGGTCCGATGGATCGTCCTGCAGCTGTGCCTGGTGGTTGCGCTGCTGGCGGTGGCCCAGGCCCGGCGGCTCGGCCCGTTGGTCGCCGAATCCCTGCCGGTCGTGGTCCGCGCCTCGGAGACCGTCGAGGGGCGTGGTCGGCTGTACCGCTCCCGCCGGGCCCGCGACCGGGCCGCCGGCGCGCTACGCACCGCGGCACTGGGCCGGCTGTTGCCGAGGCTCGGTTTGAACACCGCAGCGCCACCGCAGGCCGTCGCGGCCGCGGTCGCCGCACGCTGCGGTACTACTGCCGGCTCCGCCGGCCATCTCCTGTTCGGGCCACCCCCGGCCACCGATGCCGAACTCGTCCACCTCGCCCACCATCTCGACGACATCGAAAGGCAGGTCGCACAGTCGTGACTCAGCCCACCTCCGAGAACGCCCGTGAAGCCCTTCTGGCCCTGCGCAACGAGATCGCCAAGGTGGTGGTCGGCCAGGACGCGGTGATCAGCGGCCTGGTGGTCGCGCTGCTGTGCCGCGGGCACGTGCTGCTCGAGGGCGTGCCCGGCGTGGCCAAGACGCTGTTGGTGCGCACCCTGGCCGCGGCGCTGCAGCTGGAGTTCAAGCGGGTGCAGTTCACACCGGACCTGATGCCCGGCGACGTCACGGGTTCGCTGGTGTACGACGCGCGCACCGCCGAGTTCGAATTCCGCTCCGGTCCGGTGTTCACGAACCTGCTGCTGGCCGACGAGATCAACCGGACACCGCCGAAAACCCAGGCGGCACTTCTGGAAGCGATGGAGGAGCGGCAGGTCAGCGTCGACGGAAGCCCCCGGCCGCTGCCCGATCCGTTCATCGTGGCGGCCACCCAGAACCCGATCGAGTACGAGGGCACCTATCAACTGCCGGAGGCCCAGCTGGATCGTTTTCTGCTGAAGCTCACTGTGCCGCTGCCACCGCGGGATCAGGAGATCGCGATCCTGGGCCGGCACGCGCACGGTTTCGACCCGCGTGACCTGTCGGCGGTGCAACCGGTGGCCGGTGCCGCCGAGTTGGAAGCCGGGCGCGACGCGGTGCGCCAGGTGCTGGTCGGCGACGAGGTGCTGGGCTACATCGTCGACATCGTCGGCGCCACCCGGCATTCCCCGTCGCTGCAGCTCGGGGTGTCACCGCGTGGCGCGACCGCACTGCTGGCCACGGCGCGGTCCTGGGCGTGGCTGTCCGGCCGCAACTACGTGACCCCGGACGACGTCAAGGCGATGGCCCGGTCCACGCTGCGGCACCGGGTGGCGTTGCGCCCGGAGGCCGAGTTGGAGGGCGCCACCTCCGACGGGGTACTGGACGGCATCCTGGCCGCCGTCCCGGTGCCACGCTGATGGTTCTCACCGGCCGCGCGGGTCTGGTGGCACTGGTCTGCGTGCTGCCGATCGCGTTGGCCCCCTGGCCGGCAACGGCTTTCGCGGTGCTGGCGGCGCTGTTGGCCGCGGCCGTGGCGACCGATGTCGTGCTGGCCGGCGGTATCGGCGGCCTGCAAATGACCCGCGGCGGTGAGTCCACCGCGCGCCTGGGCCAGACCGTCGATGCGGTGCTCACCGTGCGCAATGCCGGGCGCCGCCGGGTTCGCGGTGCGATTCGCGACGCCTGGCCGCCAAGCGCGTCGGCGCAACCACGCGCACACCAGGTGAACATTCAAGCCGGCCAACAGGTTTCCCTGGCCACGCGGTTACATCCGGTGCGCCGCGGTGATCAACGGTGCGAAGTGGTCACGGTGCGCTCGATCGGCCCACTGGGGCTGGCCGGGCGTCAGCGCTCACAACAGCTACCTGGACAGGTACGCATCCTGCCGCCGTTCCTGTCCCGCAAGCACCTGCCCTCCCGGCTGGCCAGGCTGCGCCAGCTCGACGGTGCCATCCCGGTGCTGATCCGCGGTCAGGGCACCGAATTCGACTCGCTGCGTGAATATGTGGTCGGTGACGACGTCCGTTCGATCGACTGGCGTGCCACGGCCCGGCGCGCCGACGTGGTGGTGCGCACCTGGCGTCCGGAACGCGACCGGAGGGTCGTGATCGTGCTCGACACCGGACGCACCTCTGCGGGCCGGGTCGGGGTGGACCCGACCTCACTGGATCCTGGCGGGTGGCCGCGTCTTGACTGGTCGATGGACGCGGCGCTGCTGCTGGCGGCGCTGGCCTCCCGGGCCGGGGATCATGTCGATTTCCTGGCCATCGATCGGGTGACCCGCGCGGGGGTGTTCAATGCCTCGCGCACCGAACTGCTGGCCGCCCTGGTCTCGGCGATGGCTCCCTTGCAGCCCGCGCTGGTGGAATCCGATGCGACCGCGATGGTTTCGGCAGTGTCGCGCCGGGTGCGGGGCCGGGCGCTGGTGGTCCTGCTGACAGACCTGAATGCCTCTGCCCTCGACGAGGGGTTGATGACGGTGCTGCCGCAACTGTCGGCACGCCATCAGGTGTTACTGGCCGCGGTCGCCGATCCGCGGGTGGACCAGTTGGCAGCCGGTCGTTCCGATGCCGCGCAGGTCTATGACGCCGCCGCTGCCGAACGGGCCCGCAACGACCGCCGGGCGATCGCGTCGCGACTGCGCGGGCACGGCGTCGATGTGGTCGATGCCCGCCCCGAAGACCTCGCGCCGGCGCTGGCCGATCACTACCTGGCGATGAAGGCGGCGGGAAAGCTCTAGGCGGTGGGAACCAGATCGGGTGCGTCCTCGAGGTCGCCGCTCTCCCCCGCCCGGGCGGCCTTGCGCCCGAAGTGGAATACATAGCCCAGGAACGCCAACTCTGCGGCGATACCGATGCCGATCCGCATCCACGTCGGTAGCGGCGACGGGGTCACCAGCGCCTCGATCAGGCCGGACACCAGTAGCACGACCGCCAGTCCGACCGCGGCCGCGACCACTGCCCGGCCCTGTTCGGCCAGCACCTGCGCCCGGGGCCGGTTGCCGGGCGCGATCACAGTCCAGCCCAGGCGCATCCCCACCGCGGCCGCCAGGAACACCGCGGTCAGCTCCAGCAGGCCGTGCGGGGTGATCAGACCGAGGAACAGGTCCCCCTTGTCCGCGCTGAACATCAATCCGGCGATCAGGCCGAGGTTCGCCGCGTTCTGGAACAACACGTACGGGATGGGCAGCCCGAGCAGGATCGCGAACGCGATGCATTGGGCGGCCACCCAGGAGTTGTTCACCCAGACCTGCAGGGCGAACGACCCGGCCGGGTGCTCGCTGTAGTACGACGCGAAGTCGTGGTTGACCAATTCGTCGATCTCGCTGGGGGTTCCGACGGCCGCATGCACCTCGGGGTTGCCCGACACCCACAATGCCAGCGCCACCGTCACGATGAAGAACCCCACGGCCGACCCCAGCCACCAGCGCCAGGACCGGTAGGCGACCACCGGGAAGGACACCGTCCAGAACCGGACGAACTCACGCCACAGCGGGGCGTGCGCGCCGGTCACCGCGGCACGCGCCCGGGCCACGAGCCCCGACAGCCGTCCCACCAGGACCGAATCCTGCGAGGCCGATCGCACCATCGACAGATGGGTGGATACCCGCTGGTAGAGGTCGACGAGCTCGTCGACCTCGGCACCGGTCAACCGGCGGCGTCGTTTTACCAACTGCTCCAACCGGTCCCAGGTGGGGCGATGGGCGACGACGAACGCATCGACATCCACCTGGCAAAGCGTAGTCGGTAGCGTGTCTCGGTATGGTTTGGCAGCCCGCGCCGGTGGTGACCGGCGACGCCGTCGTCCTCGACGTCGCGATCGCCCAGTTGCCCGTGCGCACCCTGGCCGCACTGATCGACATTATGGTGATCGCCGTCGGGTACGTGGTGGGCGTGGTGTTGTGGGCGATCACCCTGACCCAGCTGGACGAGGCATTGTCGGCCGCGATTCTGATCATCTTCACGGTGCTGACCCTGGTCGGTTATCCGGTGCTGATGGAGACCGCGACCCGTGGCCGGTCGCTGGGCAAGATGGCGTTGGGTCTGCGGGTGGTCGCCGAGGACGGCGGCCCGGAACGATTCCGCCAGGCACTGTTCCGCGGGCTGGCCGGCTTCGTCGAGATCTGGATGCTCACCGGTGGACCCGCGGTGATCTGCAGCTTGGTCTCGGCCAAGGGCAAACGGCTCGGCGACATCTTCGCCGGCACCGTGGTGATCAGTGAGCGCGGACCCAGGCTGAACCCGCCTCCGGTCATGCCCCCGGCGCTGGCCTGGTGGGCCGCCTCGCTGGAACTGTCCAGCCTGGGCCCCGAGCAGGCCGAGCTGGCCAGGCAGTTCCTGTCACGCTCGGCTCAACTCGAACCGCGCATCCGCCATGAGATGGGCCACCGAATCTTCGGCGAAGTGGCCTCCCGCATCTCGCCACCGCCGCCGCCGGGTGCGCCGGCCGAGTACGTGCTGGCCGCAGTGCTGGCCGAACGGCACCGACGCGCATTGGCCCGGCTGATGCCTCAGGCCCGCGCAGCGACGTACCCGGCGCCGTATCCCGGTTATCCTCCCGCCCCTCCGACCAGCGGATTCACCCCACCCAGCTAGGGTGTGGGACATCACTGTCTCATTTTGATCCGGCCGTGCTACATTTTGATGCATGACCAGTTCGGCATCGACGCACAGCGGGCCGCGGGAGCGCACCCGTAAGGCGATTCTCGATGCCGCGATGACGGTGCTGGCCGACAATGCGACGGCGTCACTCAGCGATATCGCGACCGCCGCCGACGTCGGCCGCAGCACCGTGCACCGGTACTACCCGGAGCGCACCGACCTTCTGCGTGCCCTCGCCCGGCACGTCCACGACCTCAGCAACGCCGAGATCGACCGCGCGGACCCGACTCACGGTCCCGCCGACGAGGCACTGCGCCGCGTCGTGGAAAGCCAGCTCGACCTGGGTCCCATCGTGTTGTTCGTCTACAGCGAGCCGACGATCCTGGCCGATACCGAGCTGGCGGCCTATCTGGACACCGGCGACGAGGCGATCGTCGAGGTGCTCAACCGAGCGTCAGTCGACAGGCCCGAATATCCCCCAGGATGGGCCCGGCGGGTGTTCTGGGCGCTACTGCTGGCCGGCTATGAAGCCGCCAAGCAGGACGGCACCCCCCGCCACCAAATCGTCGACGCCATCATGACCAGCCTGACCGCGGGCACCATTCAGCTCCCGCGCGGCTGACCCCAAACTTTGCTTGGAGAAACCCAATGTCCACCTGCCTCGAAGGCAGCCCGGCTGTGACGCCGACCCCGAAACGCGCCTGGGTGGCGCTCGCGGTCCTGATGCTGCCGGTACTGCTGATCGCCATCGACAACACCGTGCTGGCCTTCGCCCTTCCGGCGATCGCCGAGGATTTCCGTCCCGCGGCGTCCACCCAGCTGTGGATCGTCGACGTCTACTCCCTGGTGCTGGCCGCGCTGCTGGTCGCCATGGGCGGGCTCGGTGACCGGTTCGGCCGGCGCCGCCTGCTGCTCATCGGTGCCACGGGCTTCGCGATCGTCTCGGCGGCCGCGGCCTTCGCACCGAGCGCGGCCTACCTGGTCGCCGCGCGTGCGGCGCTCGGCGTCTTCGGCGCGATGCTGATGCCGTCGACGCTGTCGCTGATCCGCAACATCTTCGTCGACGCCTCGGCGCGCCGGCTCGCCATCGCCATCTGGGCCTCGTGCTTCACGGCGGGCTCGACGCTGGGCCCGATCGTCGGCGGCGCGCTGCTGCAGCATTTCCACTGGGGTTCGGTGTTCCTCGTGGCGGTCCCGATCCTGCTGCCCCTGCTGGTGCTCGGACCCCGGCTGGTGCCCGAATCACGTGACCCGAACCCGGGCCCACTGGACCTGCTGAGCGTCACGCTGTCGTTCACCGCGATGTTGCCGTTCGTGTGGGCGATCAAGACCGCGGCCCACGACGGCTTCTCCGGCAGTGTCGTCGCCGCGTTCGCGATCGGCGTCGTCTCCGGCGTGCTGTTCGTGCGCAGGCAGAACCGCAGTGCCACACCAATGCTCGACATGGGCCTGTTCTCCTATGCGCCGTTCAGCGCGTCGATCCTGGCGAACTTCCTGTCGATCGTCGGCCTGATCGGGTTCATTTTCTTCATCTCGCAGCACCTGCAGCTGGTGCTCGGCCTGTCGCCACTGGCGGCCGGTCTGGTGACCCTGCCGGGCGCGGTGGTGTCGATGATCGCGGGCCTCGCGGTGGTCAAGGCCGCCAAGCGGTTCGCGCCGGACAAACTGATGATCTTCGGCCTGGTGTTCGTCGCGGCCGGATTCGGCTTGATCCTGGCCTTCCGTCACGACCTGTCGGTGGCCGCGGTGATCGCGTCGTTCGTGGTGCTGGAGTTGGGTGTCGGCGTGTCACAGACGGTGTCCAACGACACCATCGTGGCGTCGGTGCCCGCGGCGAAAGCCGGTGCGGCGTCGGCGGTCTCGGAGACCGCGTATGAGCTGGGCGCCGTGGTGGGCACCGCGACCCTCGGCACGATCTTCACGGCGTTCTACCGCAACAACATCCAGGTGCCCGCCGGACTGACCCCGGCACAGGCCGCCGACGCCGGCGAGAGTATCGGCGGGGCCACCTCCGTGGCCGCCGATCTTCCCGCCGAGATCGGTCAGCGCCTGCTGGATTCGGCGCGTACAGCGTTCGACTCCGGCATCGCGCCGACGGCGATCATCGCGGCGACGCTGGCGCTGACGGCGGCCGGCATCGTGGCGGCCGCGTTCCGCAGACAGGCTCAGCGGTAACGCAGTCCGATCAGCAGCAGCACCGCACCGATGAACCCGGACGCGGTGCGCACATGGTTCCACGCGGTCCAGCTGCTGAGGTAGGCCTGCCATTCCGCGGCCGCGTCGGCCATGTCGATCTTGTCGAGATGGTTGTTGAGCGGCACGTTGAACGCCATGGTGATCAGCACTCCGAGGACGCCGAAGATCGCGCCGGCCAGCAGATACCAACTGCCCGGCCGGCCGATCTGGGCCACCGCGGTCGCGCCGACGATCACCGACAGCAGCGCCGAGCCGAACAGGAACAGCAGAAACGGTGCGTTGGTGTTGGCCTCGGCGTTCATGCCGCGCATGGCGGTGACGGCGTCAACGGGGCCGGTACGGTCGAGGCCGCGCATCACGAACGTGGAGAACGCGTAGAAGATTCCGCCCGCGGCGGCACTGCCGAGGGCTGCGGCTGCGGTGAGCACGACGGCTGGGCTGATGGTCATGGCTTCAGTCAACGACGCCGAGGTGAGACGTTCCATCGCCGAGAATCCCGATTCCATACGCGATCGTCTCGCACACCTCGCGCTGCCAAGATGGACCCGTGACGTTCGACGAGTTGGTGGCCGAGGCCGAGGCGACATCGGTGGACGGCTGGGACTTCTCGTGGCTGGACGGCCGGGCCACCGAGACCCGGCCGTCGTGGGGTTATCAACGCCTGATGAGCCGGCGGTTGGCGACGGTGTCCTCGGCGTTGGACATCCAGACCGGCGGCGGCGAGGTGCTCGCCGGAGCCGCAGAATTCCCACCGACCATGGCGGCCACCGAATCCTGGCCGCCCAACCTCGACCGGGCCACCCGGCTGCTGGGACCTCGCGGCGTCGTGGTGGTCGCCGATCCCGACGAGCCGCCACTGCCGTTCGCCGATGCGGCATTCGATCTGGTACTGAGCCGGCACCCGGCGACTGTGTGGTGGGACGAGATCGCCCGCGTGTTGGCCCCCGGCGGTACGTATTTGGCCCAACATGTGGGCCCGGCAAGTGTTTTCGAGCTGACCGAGTTCTTTCTTGGGCCCCAGCCCGAGGCTCGCAGGGCGCGTGATCCGGAAACCGAGTCCGCCGCGGCGTGTGCCGCCGGCCTCGACATCGTCGACCTACGTGCCGAGCGGCTGCGGATGGAGTTCTTCGACATCGGTGCTGTGGTGTACTTCCTGCGCAAGGTGATCTGGATCGTTCCCGGCTTCACGGTCGACACCTACCGTGACCGACTCGAGCAGTTGCACCGGCAGATCCAGGCCGACGGTTCGTTCGTCGCGCATTCGGCGCGCCACCTCATCGAGGCACGCAAGCCGGGTTGAGCGCTACCCTACTGTCGTGGACGCCCTGGTAGGACTGCTGGACGGGGTCCGCGCTCGGGGTGCGTTCGTGCTGCGGCTGCGCATGGATCCGCCCTGGTCGCTCGCCATCCGCGACGAGGCACCGCTGGCGCTGATCTGTCAGACCCGCGGGGATGCCGTGATCGTAGGCACGCGCAGCGGCACGTTCCGGCTGGGTCCAGGCGACGTCGCCCTGACCCGCGGCACCGAAAACTATGTCTTCGCAGACGATCCGGCTACACAGCCGAGCGTTGTCATCAACCCCGGCCAGCGCTGCACGACCCTGTCCGGTGAGGATCTGCACTTCGAGATGTCGCTGGGCCTGCGCAGCTGGGGCAACAGCGCGACCGGAACGTCGGAGTCGATCGTCTGCGCCTACGAGGGGCGCAGCGAGGTCAGCGCCCGACTGCTCGATGCGCTGCCGGTGTTGCTGGTGCTACGGGCGCACGAGTGGGACACCCCGCTGGTCGACCTGCTGTCCATCGAGGCGGGCCGCGACGGACCCGGGCAGGAGGCCTATCTCGACCGCCTGCTCGACCTGCTGCTGATCGGAGTGCTGCGCACGTGGTTCGACCACGGCAATGCACCGTCGTGGTGGCAGGCCGAACAGGATCCCGTCGTCGGGCCCGCCCTCAAATTGATCTACAACAATCCGGCACATCCGTGGACCGTGGCCAATCTTGCCGCGGCCGTTGGATGTTCGCGTGCCGTGTTCGCCCGCAGGTTCACCGATCAGGTCGGCGAGCCGCCGATCGCATTCCTCACCGGCTGGCGCCTGGCGCTGGCGGCCGACCTGCTGCGCGGCACCGAGGCCACGATCGCCGCGGTGGCCCGGCAGGTCGGCTACTCCACACCGTTCGCGTTGAGCAGTGCGTTCAAGCGGTCCTACGGCATCAGCCCGAACGAACATCGGGCGGTGTGACGGCCGCCCGGCGTGCGGCCAACACCCCGGTGATCGAGGTGGTCGCGATGGTCAGCAGCGCGCCGAGCATCAGGGCCGCGGGCTCGCCCGGCGCCAGCAGGTGCTGCTCGGTGCCGAGGGTGGCGGCAGCGACAGGGACGCCGAGTTGGGCAGCGGAGAACACCGCGAGTGTCACCGGCTGACCGAACAACCCGCCCGCGCTGTGTGCGATCATCGCACCGAGTCCCAAAGCCACACCGAGGACGATGAATTCGGGATGGTCGGCGAGTTCACGCACCTGCAGCGATGCGCCCAGCCAGACGAAGAACAGCGGGCCGAAGAACCCGTCGGTGATACCGAACAGCTGCCGGGCCAGCCGGCGGGGCTCCCCGATGGCCGCCACCACCAGACCCAAGGCGAAACCGGCCAGCATGATCGAGACATGGGTGGCCAACGCGACCGCCGAGAGCCCGAACAGGAAGATCAGGCTGAGCCGAAGCTCGAGCGCGAACTTGTGCTTCGAGGAGTAGTGGTGCAGGCGCCGGCGCAGACCCCGCGCATACGCGGCCCGCAGGACCAGGAACAGCAGGCCCGCGCTACCCGCGATGGCCAGCGCGCCCATCGCCGCACGCGGGGCCCGCTGAATGTCGATCACCAAGGGCAGCAACACGATCGACGCGGTGTCGGCGATCGCGATCTGGGCGGTCACCGACAGCACGTGGGGTCCTTGCAGACGCAGGCCGTCGATCACCGGCAGAGCCAGGGCGGCCGACGACGACGCCATCAACACCGCGTACAGCGCTGCGTGTCCGGTGCCGAACGCGCGGGCGATCGCCACGCCGAGTACCGCGGCCACCGCCCCCACGAACACCGCCCGCAGCAGCGCCTTGGGTATCGCGCTGCGCAACGTGGTGTCGCGCACGGGGACGTGGGTGCCGACGACGAACATCACCAGGGCGAAACCGATGTTGGCCAGCAGCGTGAAGGTCGGGTCGTCGTGGTCGACGATGCCGAATCCGGTTCTGCCGAACACGATCCCGGCGATAAGCTCACCGATCACCACGGGGATGCGCAACCGCGGCACGGCAGCCAGGACCGGCCCGGTCAGGCCGATGACCGCGACCAGAGCCAGTGTGTCGAATCCGAAGCCGGCCACCGGCTCACATTAGGCGCTGATCCAGTTCCCGTGGAACCCGTAGGGCACGCGATGCGGCAGTCTGATGGTGGCGACGGGCTTTCCGCCGAAGTCCGACGCATCCAGGATCACGAGGTCGCTGCCGTCGCGCTCGGGGTTGTACACGTAGCCCAGGTACCACCCGTTGCTCTCGTCGGCCCGGCCCGCACCTGGGACGAACACGGCCTCCCCGGGCCCGCCGGATCCGAGTTCGTGGCGCACGCCGGTACCGGTGGTCAGGTCGTAGCGAATCCAGGCGCTGTCCGCGACGGACACCGAGTACCGGGCGGGCAGACCGGCCAGGCGGTCGTCGATGCGGGGGAACTCCACCCCGAGATCGTCGAGCTGACGTTCGCGGACCGTCCCGGCGGCCAGGTCGATCCGCCACTCCCACAGCACGCCCTCGACGTCGAACCCGCCGCCGTTGCGCCACAGCTCCGGATAGCGAACTGCCTGCAGCACAATCGCATTACCGTCACCATGGGCGTTGGCGACATGGAACACGTAGCACGGATCGATGTCGAACCAGCGGATCGGCGCATCGGGGTCGTCGCGGCGCAGCACACCGAACCGGGCACCGTGGTCGTCGCTCCAGCGGTACGGCATGTCCCCTTCGCCCTTGACCGCGATGTCGAGATCGAACACCACAGGCAGGTCCATGAAGATCACGTGGCCCGCGGTCATCGCGAAGTCGTGCATCATGGTGTGCGCCTTGACATCCACCGGCCGGTTGACGGTCAGTTCGCCATCGGCGTCGGCGCGGTGATAGGTGACGTAGGGCTCGAAGAGGCTGCCGTATCCGAAGAAGTGCAGCTCGCCGGTCGTCGGGCAGATCTTGGGGTGCGCGGTCATCGAGTCGACGAGCTTGCCACCGAAGTCGTAGGCGCCGACGGTTTCCAGGTCGTTGGTGATCTCGTAGGGCAGTGAGGATTCCACCAACGCCAGGGTCTTGCCCGCGTGGTTCACCACGTGGGTGTTGGCGACGGCCGACCGCAAATTTCGCGTGCCGTCCTTGTTGTACAGCGGAAAGTCCTCGATGAAGCTGTCGGTCCGCACCCAGCGGTTGCGATACCACTCGGCGGCGCCGCCCTCGATACGGATGCCGTGGATCATCCCGTCACCGGTGAACCAGTGCTGGGTCGCCTGGCGCGGATTGGGGCCGTTGCGCAGGTACCAGCCGTCGAGTTCGGCGGGGATCACGCCATCGACATGCAGGTGGTGTTCGTCGAGTTCGTCGGCCACGGGTGCGTAGTTGCCGCGCCGGAAGAAGTCGGTCTCGCCGATGGGCAGGGCTGAGGTCATGCACCCCACAGTGACATTCCACAACTGACATGTCAAGAGTGGACGGTAGACTGCCGACATGAGTCTTCGCATGGCGGCACTCGGCCTGTTGGCACAGCACCCCGGCAGCGGCTACGACCTGCTCAAGCGGTTCGAGAAATCGATGGCCAACGTCTGGCCCGCCACCCAGAGCCAGCTGTACGGCGAGCTCAACAAACTGGCGGACGCCGGCCTGATCGAGGTGTCGGCGATCGGCCCGCGCGGCCGCAAGGAGTACCGCATCACCTCGGCCGGGCGCACCGAACTGGAGCGCTGGATCACCAATCCCGCCGCCGACCCACCCGAACGCAGCGCCGGGCTACTGCGGGTGTTCCTACTGGGCGAATTGCCCCGCGACCAGGCCGGCGAGCACCTGGCGGCGCTGGCCGCCCACGCCGACGCCGAGGTGGCTCGGCTCAAGGAACTCGAGGCCTCGATCCCCTGGTCGGACACCGACGAGGACCTCTACGGACACGCGGCGCTGGAATACGGCCTGCGCTTCAACGCCATGCAGGCCGAGTGGGCACATCGACTCAAAAAGGCTATCGACAACCGATAGATTCCGATATATCGTTGACGCATCGGCAGCGCGAACAGCGCTCCTCAACGACAACGAAGGATTTACTCCAATGACCCACCCATTCAATTCACAGAACGGCGGCTTCGGTTTCGTACCGCTCGGCCGCGAAGAGGCTCGCATCATGTTCCGCCAGGCCCGCAACGCCCGCCGGGACATGCGCGAACAGATGCGCGCACAGGCAGAAGCCGCCCGCGAGGGCGTCGACTCCACCTGCCAGACCGGTTTCGGCTTCGACCCGCGCGGCGGGCGAGGCTTCGGCTTCGGTTTCGGCCCCGGACCGCTCGGCGGTGTCGTGGGCGGACCGTTCGGCGGGCACCGTGGCCGCGGCGGGCGCCGCGGTCGACGCGGCGATGTCCGTGCCGCCATCCTGACCCTGCTGACAGAGCGGCCCATGCACGGCTACGAGATGACCCAGGAGATCGCCACCCGCAGCCACAACCTGTGGAAGCCCAGCCCGGGCTCGGTGTACCCGACACTGCAACTTCTGGTCGACGAGGGCCTCATCGTCCCGACCGAATCCGAGGGCAGCAAGAAGACCTTCGAGCTGACCGAGGAAGGCCGCCAGGCCGCAGCCGGAATCGAGACCGCGCCCTGGGACCAGATCACAGAGGACGCCGATCCCGCTGCCATGAACCTCCGCGGCGCCCTCGGCCAGCTGATGGCCGCCGTCGGGCAGTCGGCCTATGCCGCAGGCGAGGACCAGCAACAGCGCATCCTCGACATCATCAACAACGCCCGCCGCGAGGTCTACCAGGTCCTCGGCGAGGAGTAGCGGCCCGTAGGCTGCCTTTGTGAACAGCCTCGTCACAACCATCGCGCCGGCCGTCGTCGCAGTCCTGACCGCGGCCGGCGCGGTCATCGGACTCCAATTCCGTGATGTCGACGCCTACGAGCGCCGGCGCAACATCTGGCAGTGGCTCCTTGTCCTGCTCGCCGCCGCCGCGACATTGGGGGCCGTCGGTTCGGCATCCGGCGTGGGAAGCGTCATCGAGGCCACCATCATGGCGGTGGTCGGGGTGGCCGCCGTCGTGCTCGCGCACGTGTTGTGGCGCCGGCGTGTTCCCGACGCCGAACCCCGCAACATCGCGATCGCGACCGCCGCCGCTGCGTGCGCGGTCCTGGTCATCATCGGCGTGACCATGCTGACCTACACCGGGAGCAAGGGCTGCCGTCAGG
Source organism: Mycobacterium sp. 48b (assembly GCF_048282725.1). Classification (NCBI taxonomy): domain Bacteria; kingdom Bacillati; phylum Actinomycetota; class Actinomycetes; order Mycobacteriales; family Mycobacteriaceae; genus Mycobacterium; species Mycobacterium sp. 48b. Next base: position 1,041,804 of record NZ_JBLVUL010000001.1, on the reverse strand, counting down.
CCGATCCCCTGGTGCAGTCCAGCCGCGCGAGCTCCGGCGCCCTCATGCCGACGATCGAGGCCAACCAGGGACCGACGGTCGGCGACTTCAACGACTGGGCCAAGATCATCCGAGAGCAGGCCGATCAGGTGACCGACGGCGAGGTCGCACAGCACGCGCATCGAATGGGCGAGCTGGCAGGACAGATCGCCGAGGCCGTCAGGAACAACGACAAGGCCGAGCACGCGCTGCTCGGCAAGCAGTACTACGACGAACTCGGGTCCATCCTGCAGAAGTGCCAGATCCAGGTGACCCGCTAGATCTCGACCCAGTCCAGGGTGCGCGAAACAGCCTTGCGCCAACCGGCGTAACCCACAGAGCGCTGCGCGTCGTCCCAGTGCGGGCTCCAGCGCTTGCCCTCCTGCCAGTTGGCCCGTAGGTCGTCGGCACTCTCCCAGAACCCGACCGCGAGCCCGGCGGCGTACGCCGCACCCAGCGCCGTGGTCTCGGCCACCACCGGCTTGACCACGTCGACTCCCAGCACGTCGGCTTGGATCTGCATACACAGCGCATTGGCGGTGATGCCGCCGTCCACTTTCAGAACCTCAAGGTGCACACCGGAATCGGCCTCCATGGCCTGCACCACGTCGCGGCTCTGGTAGCAGATCGCCTCCAAGGTGGCCCGGGCCAGATGGGCGTTGGTGTTGAAGCGGGACAGCCCGACGATGACGCCACGGGCGTCGGAGCGCCAGTAAGGGGCGAACAGCCCGGAGAACGCGGGCACGAAGTACACGCCGCCGTTGTCGGTCACCTGCCTGGCCAGGGCCTCACTCTGCGCCGCACCGCTGATGATGCCAAGCTGATCGCGCAACCACTGCACCGCCGATCCGGTCACCGCGATCGAACCCTCAAGGGCGTAAACGGGTTTCGAATCGCCGAACTGGTAGCACACCGTCGTGAGCAGGCCGTTGTCCGAACGCACGATCTTCTCGCCTGTATTGAGCAGCAGGAAATTGCCTGTGCCGTAAGTGTTCTTGGCCTCACCGGGCTCCAGGCAGACCTGCCCCACCATGGCCGCCTGCTGATCGCCGAGGATTCCGGTTACCGGCACCTGCCCGGCCAGCGGACCGTCGTCACGGGTGATCCCGAACGAGGCCGGGTACGACGACGGCTTGATCTCGGGCAGCATCTGGCGCGGAATCGAGAAGAACGACAACAGTTCGTCGTCCCAGTCCAGGGTTTCCAGGTTCATCAACATGGTTCGGCTGGCGTTGGTGACGTCGGTGACGTGCACGCCGCCGCGGTAACCGCCGGTGAGGTTCCAGGTCACCCAGCTGTCGGGCGTGCCGAAGATGGCGTCGCCGTTTTCCGCGTCACGCCGGACCCCCTCGACGTTGTCCAGGATCCATTGGATCTTGCCGCCCGAGAAGTACGTCGCGGGCGGCAGCCCCGCCTTGCGCCGGATCACGTCACCGCGGCCGTCGCGGTCCAGCGCCGCGGCGATGCGGTCTGTGCGGGTGTCCTGCCAGACGATCGCATTGTGATACGGCCGCCCGGTGTGGCGGTTCCAGACCAGCGTGGTCTCCCGCTGGTTGGTGATGCCCAGCGCGGCCAGGTCCCCGGCCACCAGGTTGGTCTTGTTCAGCGCGGTCATGATCGCCGCCGAGGTGCGTTCCCAGATCTCGACCGGATTGTGTTCCACCCACCCGGCCTTGGGCAGGATCTGCTCGTGCTCGAGTTGATGGCGCCCCACCTCGGCACCGCCGTGATCGAAGATCATGCACCGGGTGCTGGTGGTGCCCTGGTCGATTGCAGCTACGAAGTCCGCCACTGTGCCCCTTTCCCGGGTCGCTGTCGCTCCTGCCCGCCGAAACGTCCATCATGGCTTACATGGCTCCCGACCCCTCAGATATCGACCGGATGCCACGGGGCGGGTTCCGCGCGTCGTGCCTGGACCGGCTGCTCGAGACCGACCGGTTGGAGTACCTGGACCGCGACGACGTCAGCGAATCAACCAAGAGCCAGGTGATCGGGGCGCTGGACTGGACCGGCCGGTTCTTCAAGAACCATCAGCGCTTCGCCGCGATCGCCCTCGATCTGCTCGCCGACGTGCCCGATCCGCGGATCCTGGAATTGGGTGCCGGGCACGGCGGGGTGTCGCGCCAACTACTGACCGATCACCCGTCGGCCCGCGTCACCGTCACCGACGTCGACCCGGAATCGGTAGCCCGGATCGCCGCCGGTGACCTCGGCAGCCATCCCCGTGCCGAGGTCCGCCAGATGGACGCCACCGCGATCGACGCCGCCGACGACAGTTACGACCTGGTCCTGTTCGCGCTGTCGTTCCACCACCTGCGCCCCGCACAGGCCGCCCAGGTGTTCGCCGAGGGCACCCGAGTCGCCCGCACCCTGCTGATCATCGATCTGCCGCGGCCACCGGCCCCGCTGCACCTGTTGCGCCTGGCGACGATGCTGCCCGCATCCGTGCTGCTCCCGTTCGTGCACGACGGCGTCATCAGCTCGCTACGCAGCTACAGCCCCTCGGCATTACGCAGTCTGGCCCGCCATGCCGACCCGTCGATCGAACTCACCCTGCGCGGCGGCCTGACCTCGCCCCAGATCGTGATCGCCGGGCGCGCAACATGAATCGTGTCAGGCTCGCCTTTTGACCTGAGGAGTTACCGCGAAGAAGTCGGCCACGGTGGAAGCCAGCTCCAGGAAGGCCTGCCGTGTCGGACCGCTGAGGAAGCCGAGGTCCACCTCCGCACCTTCGGCCAGGTGATCGTCGAACGGGATCACGTGCAGCGCCCGCACCCTGGGCAGGAAATGGTTGGACAGCTGCCCCATGTCCAGACCGAGTGCGCCCGGCCTCGATGCGCTGACCACCACGATCGCCTTCGGCACCAGGTGTGAATAGCCGTTGCGCTCAAGCCAATCCAATGTGGCGAGTGCGCTTCGCGCCGAGTCGATGGCAGGCGAGGCCACGATCACGATCGCGTCCGCAGCGTCCAGCACACCCGCCATCGCCGAGTGCACCAGCCCGGTACCGCAGTCGGTCAGGATGATGTTGTAGAAGCGCTGCAAGACACCGAGCACTCCGCGATAGTCATACTCCGAGAAGGCTTCTGAGGTGGCCGGGTCCCGCTCGGACGCCAGGATCTCCAACCGGCTCGTGCTTTGAGAGGTGTGCCTCCGGATGTCGGAGTAGCGCGAGATACCGTCGTCGAGGAGCACGTCGCGCACCGTGGAGGCGCACTCGTTGGGTCCGCGCTGGGCCAGTGTGCCGAAGTCGGGGTTGGCGTCCACCGCGATCACCCGGTCGCCACGGGTCGCGGCCAGCGTGGCCCCCAACCCGACGGTGGTGGTGGTCTTGCCCACCCCGCCCTTCTGGGACAGCAGGGCGATGTTGAACGGACCGCCGACCACCGGCTGGTTGACGCGGTCCATCAGCGACTTGCGGCCGGCCTCCTGCTCTGAAACTCCCGGGTTGATGCCGGTCGCCCGGTAAACAGCCTTGCGCCAGCCCGTTTTCGGCGTCGGCGCGGCGCGAACCAGACCGAGGTCGCCGTTGCTCGGCACCACCGACGGAGGCTGGATCGCAGCGCTCCCCGGCCTGGTGGACGTGAACGGAGTCTGCTCCGGCGGCCCGAGCGTGAGGCGCTCGTCATTGCTGTCGGTCATGGCTGCTTCCTTCCGTCAACTCGATGCCGTCATGCCGAGCACCTGCTTGAGTGCGGCCTGCATGTCGGCCAACTCGATCCGCATCAGCTGCGACTCGTCGAGTTCCGACAGGTTCATGCCGTGGATCTCGCTGAGCCGGTATTCGCGTTCCTCTTCGGCTGCCTCGATCACGTTGCGCACGAACCGGCCGTTACCGGCGAGGTCGATACCGGGGCGCAGTTGTCCGGTCGAGTCGAGTGCCTCGCTCTGGCACAGCGCGACGCACGAGCTGACGAGTTCCTCATGGGCGGCGTCGGACAGTTCGGAATCCCTGGTGCGGGCGACCAGTTTTCCGATGTCCCCGAGTTCGGTCGGCCCGTACGAACCGAACCGGATCCGTTTGGTGAACCGCGATGCCAGGCCGTCGTTGGAGGCCAGGAAGCGGTCGATCTCGGCGTCGTAGCCGGCGATGATGACGACCAGCCGGTCGCGGTCGTTCTCCATCCGGGCCAGCAGGGTGTCGACCGCCTCACGGCCGAAGGCGTCGCCGCCGGACAGCCCGGTCTGGATCAGCGTGTAGGCCTCGTCGATGAACAGCACCCCGTCCATCGCCGAGTCGATCAGCGCGGTCGTCTTGATCGCGGTGCTGCCGAGATGCTGGCCGACGAAGTCGTGACGCTTGGCCTCCACGATGTTCGGCGTCCGCAGCAACCCCAGCCCGCAGTAGGTCTGGGCGACCACCCGGGCGATCGTGGTCTTGCCGGTCCCGGGCGGGCCGGTGAACGCCAGGTGCAGACTGTGCGCCGCCGAGCTCAGGCCCTTGTCCCCTCGGACCTTTGCCAGCATCGCCGCCGACTTCAGTTTGGCGACTTGAAGTTTGACCTCTGACAGGCCGATCTGCCGGTCCAGCTCCTCCTGCGCCGCCCGCAGATACTCGTTGCCGCGCTCCGACAGATCGTCGGCCATCAGGTCTTCCGCCGACGGCACGCTGGCCGGGTCCCAGCGGTCCGAGCGCGAGTCGACGATCTCCTTCGAGGTGATCACCAGGCGGTACTTCGGATCGGCCAGCGCGGCGGCGTTCGCCTCGAATCCAGGGTCCTCGCTGTAGATCCGTTCGAAGATCACCCGGGCGTCCTGCTCCTCGCCCATCTCCCGCAGGGTGAGTCCCTTGCAGAACTCCGCGGCGCGCCGGGCTCCGGGGACCGGACCCTCGATCGCCCGGTCGAGCCGGCGGATGCCCTCGCCGAACAGTCCCATCTGCGCGCACGCCGACCCGACCATCAGATCGGCGCCGGCGCCGATGTAGCTGTCGGTGAACGATCCCGACCTGCTCAACGCACTCAGTACGTCAGGCCAGCGCTGTGTGGTGAAGTGCAGTACCCCACGGATGTAGGCACAGATCTCGCCGGTGTCGCCGTCGGCCGGCGTTGCGGTCTGTTCCAGCTTGTCCAGCACCTGCTCGGCTTCGTCGAAATCCTTGGCACCAATCATGCTCGCGGCGTACGCGAGCCACATCTCGGTCTTGGTGCTCAACGGGTAGTCGAGATAGAGGCCGGTCTGGAAGCGTCCGCTCAACGCCCGTTGCGGCAGCCCGAGTCGGCGCTGCTCACGAAACAACGAGAGTGTGCTGGTTCGGTAGAGGTGGTAGATGACCTCGGGACTGGAGTCACCGGTGGCCGCGCGACCCAACCACGCATCGCACATGTCCGGGTCGTACTCGGTGGCCCGGCGGAACGCCAGCGCCGCGTACGGCAGGTCGCGCTCGGTCTCCAGCCCGTCGATGGGAATGCCGAGCGACAGCACTCCGGCATCGAAAACGCGCTGCGCATCGGTAGATCCACTCATCGGAGGTGACACATCTCCTCACTGCACGGTCAGCCGCGATTCGCCCGCGAGTGTACTAAGTTGAGCAGAATGGCACAGCCGGTGCAGTCAGCTGGTGGAACGATTGCGGTGCACACCACCGAACGCGGTCTGCCCGTAGCGCTCCGCCTCGACCCCGTCGAGTTGAAGAAGCCGCCTGCGCAACTGGCCGATGAGATCATGGCGCTGTGCCGATTGTCGGCGGCCCGCGCTCAGGTCGACCGCAGGCGCGGCCTCATCGAAAAGGGTTACAGCGCATCGGTTATCGATCCACTGAAGCTGGCCACCGAAGACGAGCTGGCCCGTGCCGAGGACGAGGCGCTCGGCGAGGAGGACGACCCGCCGCCGACCTGGGGCAGGTCGGTATGACCAGTCTCGCCGACTCGCTGGTCGGCCGCATCCGCAAGCAGCGCGATCTTGTGCAGGCAATGGATGAGCACTGCCAATCGATTTCGGCACGCGTCACCAGCCGTGACGGAAATGTCAGTGCCGAAGTCGACGGCATGGGTGCGATGACCGGGCTGTGGCTCGGGCCCGCCGCACACAAGCTGGGCGCCGACGCGCTTGCCAAGCTCATCGTCGAAACTGCCAGCGCCGCTGCACAGGTCGCGTCGGCACGGCAGCAGTACCTCACCGAGGAGTTTGCTCAGCGCATGCAGGAACTCGGCCAGGCGTCGCTGACCCGTTGGGACGGCGGCTCTTTCGAACCCGAGCGTCAATAACCGCCGGGCAAACGACCTCACATTCCGAGGGGCGACCAACGGGTTGCACCCTGAACTGCGGTGCAGTCGTCAGCCTGCCCGCACGACTCGCCCACGAATTGCTTATCCAGCAATTTTTGCCGTCGCACTAATTACCGATTCGAACGATCTACACGCATAATTCGCGCAAAATTCAGTTAGCTGCGAGCCACTGGCGCCGCTATAGTTTATTGGTCTCGTGCCCCACAACCCCCGCGTCAAGCTGGAAAGGTATTAGCACGATGAGCGACATTTTTGCCGCCAAACCCGCCGGGATGGCCACCTTCTCCACTGCCAGCGAAGCCGCAGGATCTGCGATAACCGCGGCCGGCTCCGCCGACTCAGCGGCGATGCTCATGTCGGCGGCGGCGGCGCTCGGCCCGATCGGAGCGGTCTACCTCGCGGCCTTCGGCCCAGCTCAGGCCAATAATCTGGCGGGGACGCTGCTGGTGGGCGGGGTGCATGCCGCCACCAGCGCCGCCACCGAAATGTCCCGGTCCGCCGTCCTGTCCAACGACGACGCCTAGGCCTGACGCGATATGCCCACAGTTTTGCCTCCCCGGCCGGTAACCCCCGTCGGCCAGTTGGCTCAGCAGGTTCCCGGCTACGACGCCACCCCGGTTATCGCTGCTCAAGAACAGAACCTGCAAGAGTTTCTGAATTTGCCAGTACGACAAATTCTGGAACGCCTGGGTTTGCCGCCAATTGCAGATCAAAAGCCCGCGGAAGAACCGCCGCCCGAGGGTCAACCCGAACAGCAGCCGCCGGCCAATCCGATGGATCCGAGCGCATTGATCAGCCCCGTCACCGATGCACTCAGCTCGTTGGGCAGCGGGATGTTCGAGGGCGTCGACCCGACGACGATGCTGCAGTCCATCTCCAAGATGTTCGACTCGACCGGCAGCTCGATGCAGAAGTCTGTCGATTCGGTGGGGGACGCGTGGCAGGGCGCCTCCGGCACGGCCGCAGCGTCCAAGTCAACCTCCGCGATCTCCGACGGGGCCGAGGTCGGTGCCCAATCCGATGCGCTGAGGACCAGCTTGACGGCGGCAGCGGCCGACGTCGGGCAGGCCCGGGTCCGGCTCATCGAGATCATCACCGAATTCGCCGCGACAATCGCGGCCATCGGGCCCATGATCATCTTCCCGTGGGGATGGGCAGCAGCAATCGCCGCTGCCAACAAGGCAATTGCCACCACGGCCGAGGTGATGACCGAGCTGCAGACTTCGCTGGCGGCTCAGGCCGGCAAGGTCACCGCGGCCGGTGCGCCGGTGGGTATCACCGCTGCGCCCGAGGGTGCGTCCTCGCTGGCCGGCATGGCCTCCTTGATGCCGATGGCGATGAAGGGCGCCGAGGCCGGGATGCAGGCCGGCACCGGAGCGGCGTCGGCGGCTGCCAGTCAAGCGGCCGCGAATCCCGCGATCGATCCGATGGACCCGGCCGCCGACGCTGCAGGAGAAGGTGAAGGCGGCGCCGCGATCGCGGGCGCGGGAATGGGCGCGGGCGGTGGCGGCGGCAGTGCGATCGGCGGTGGCGCGCTGGCCCCCCGCTCACTACCCATGTCATCGATGATCCAAGCCGAAAGTGCAAGTACCACAGCGCAACCAGCTGCCGCGCGCGTGGGCGGTGTGGCGTCTCCCGGCATGATGGGCGGCGCACCCATGGGTGCGATGGGCGCCGGGCAGGGGGCCAATGCGTCCTCGAGCAACAACCACACGTCGGCGTCGTTTCTGCACACCACCGACCAAGGCAGCGAGATCGTCGGCGATCTCGGCACTGCGGCACCCCCGGTCCTCGGAGAGGCCGACCCCTATCAGACCCCGGACGTCGAACTCCGGATCTAGCCAGCCAGACAAGGAGAACCGCCATGGCCGACAACGCCGGCATGTCCATCCAGCCCGGAGAAGTCCAGGAGATCAGCCGTCAACTCGACGAGCTCGCCAACCGCGTCCAGCGGGTGATGACCGACGAGGCGCCCAACCTCACGGTGACACCGTCGGCCCGTGACGAGGTGTCGCAACGAATTGCCCGGACCCTCAACGAGGTCCACACCTCGTTCGGTACCTCCACCGACGAGGGCATGACCGAGATTCACGAAGTGGCGGCGACGCTGCGCGGCCATTCGTCCAACATCGCCGCTTCCGAGGACTTCGCCGGCTGATATCCGCACGATCATCTGGTTTCTGTCGACGAGGGGAGGTTTCCGGGCGTGGGGTTCACCGACGTTGCGTGGGAGTCGCGCAGCACTGAGCAGCTGGCTCGCGACCTCACCGAGGGGCCCGGTCCGGCGTCGGTCGGCGGGGCCGGTGCGGCCTGGATCCGGGTTGCCAACGAATTGGCCACCGTGTCTGGTGATTTCGACAAGCTGGTGGCGCGCCTGCGGACCGTCTGGGACAGCCAGGCCTCCGACGCGGCGGCACAGCGCCTGGAAGAGTTCGGCAAGTGGTTGCAGGCGATCAGTCTCAACGCGGCCGGCAACGGTCAGCGTGCTGAAGAAGCGGCCGTTGCCAACACCGTGGCAGTGCTGGCGATGCCCAGCGTGTCAGAGGCGGTCGAGGCCAAGACCGCCCAGGACATGATGGCCTCGCTGGCCGCCTACAACGGGGCCGTGCTGACCGGGACGTTCGCCGAGTTCGACGCGGCCGCCACAGCCGACCAGGCCAATGCTGCGGCCGTGATGCAACAGTACGAGGAGGCCGCCGCTCCACTGGCCCAGCCGTGGGAGCAGCCTCCGCCGCCGCAGGTGTCCAAAGGCAATGCGCTCAAGGCCGAACAGGGCACCGACGCCGGGTCCGGCGCGGGCGGTGGGGCATCCGGCGGTGCGGCCACAGTACCACCGCCGCCGCTGGCCCCCATGCTCGCACCGGGCGTCAAGTCGAGCGCCGACCCGAAGGCGTTGCAGAAGACCGGGTTCACCGGTGCGGGTGGTTCCTCGGGCACCGGGATGAGCGGGGCTCCCTATGCCCCGATGGGCGCCATGGGCCGTAACGACCAGCACCGCGACTACGAATCCGTACAACCGGCGGCGACTCTGGACGGGGCGGGAGAACCGGGAGCCGGGGTATCCGACGCCGGGCAGGCCTGGCTGCCCGCCGCTCAGCAGAACGACGCACCGTTCATGGTGTCGAACGTCAGTTGGGGTCCCGATACCGCGGTGTTCGACGAACTCGCCGCGCCCGAGGTGCCCGCAGGCGAGGGGTTCGCCGACGAACCTGAGCGCACTCTGGAGCAGGTGGACAACCGCTGGGTGACTCCGCCCGTCATCGGCGTCGACCGGGGGCTGAACCTGTGACGGCCTCTCTCGTACCACGGTTCGTCGTCACCGACGACGAACTGCACGTCCTGGCAGCACGTCTCGGAGTCCAGGCGCTGCCGCTGGTGCTGGACCTGCGCACCCGGCACCCCACCGAGACGGCCCGCGCCGAAGCTCTCGGTCATGCCACCCGGAGCCTGACCGAGCGCGGCCTGCTGTCCGCCGGGGAGGTGGGTGCCGAACTCGCCGCGGTCGTGCAGTCGCTGCAGCGGCCAGACCGCGAGCTCGCCATGCGCCTGGTCACCCCTGACGGGCTGGCCCGCGTCACGGTGGTGCGGTATGGCGCGCAATGCATCTCGGGCTGCCGGGTGGGCAACGACATCACGCTGGATCTGGTCGACGACGGCGTAAACCTGTCCAGCGCCGCGGGCGCCCTGTTGCGCCGGCTCCCGGCATCCGCGCCCGCCGAGATCAGCCCGGTCGGCGCCCCGCTCGCCGACGTCAGCCAGGCACTCTCGGACACCCATGACGCCGCGGTGCTGTCCGACCGGATCCGGGCACTGGGGGCCGATCCACGCTCCGCGATGACGCTCGGTTCGGCGCTGGCGTCGCGGTTGGCGTTCGCCGAGATCGTCTACTACGCGCTCGATGACGACCTCGACCGAATCTCGCGGTCCGCCGGGGCGGTCGGCATTTTCTACACCAAGCGGGGACGGATCGCGGCGGCCCCGAGCGCCTCTCCCAGCGGCCAGTTGTGGACCACCCTCAAGCCGGGGTCGGGCCACACGATCAAGCAGGCCGTCGGCCAGCTTGTCGAGCTGTCCAGCTACAGATGGGGGGACTGCTAGATCCGCTCCGTGTTCACCAGCGAATTCTCAACCACCATCCGGCGATTCGCGCCGGACATGACAAAGAGAGGTAAGGCATGACGCTCCATCTGACGCCTGCGGAAGCTCAGCAAAAGATCGAGAACATCGACAAACAGATGATGGATGTCAGGCGGCTGGCTTCCCAGATCCTCGACCAGACCGAGTCCATGACGGCCAGTTCGTGGACGGGCGGCAAGGCGGCGAAGTTCCGCGGCATCATGACGCAGCACCACGAAGACTTCAACTACGTCATCAACAACCTGCAGCACATCGTCGACAAGGGAAAGTCTGACATCAACGCACTTGTCAGCCACGACGCCGACTAGAAATCGAAAGGTTTTGATCAATGGACACGGATAGCATTCGGTATCAGTACGGAGCCAACTACGCGTCCCTGGACGACATTCAGGGAGCGACCAACAACGCGCAGGCCATGCGCGAAGAGGTCAGCCAGGTCTTCGCCGCCCTGCAGGGCGTGTACGAGGGCGAGGCCGCGGCGACGCTGCACCAGAAGCAGGTTCAGATCCTGGAGCAGATGGACGCGATCCTCAACGAGATCACCCAGACCCGCACCGGGGGCAACCAGTCGCAGGAGGACGCTGCGGCGCTCGACGCCCACCTTGCCGGCGGCTTCTAGGACCGCAGTCTCGTCGGCGGGCTCGGTTGTCGGCTCCATCGCGACCGGGCCCGCTTGCGCGTCCCATTTTCCAGTGGCCAGAAAGAAAGGGGCTCAACATGATCACTGACGAAGTGGCCCCGCTGCGCCACGAGGTCGAGCCGTGGTTCATGAGCGGCTTCGCGTTCCGCTGTGTCTGGGAGGCGCTCGGCCTCGACAATCTGCCGTCCCCGCTGTCGTACCGCCACCGCGGGCGGACCTACATGTCCGAGGTCGAGGCCGACCGCACCACCGTGCTGGCCCGGTTGCGCGCCAGCTTGAACCCGAACCGGGTTCGTATCCTTGAGGCTCTGCGCTATCCGGCATACCTGCTGCAGGGGTTCGGCCAGGTCGAGTCCGGCCAGGTGTACCGACTGCTCGGCGTGATCGGCACGACGGGTTACTGCGCGGTCATCACCCAGGACCCCAGCGAGCAGCTCATCTTCGGCGAAGACGTCCAGATCATCGGCTGCGTGAACATCGACTTTCCTCAGGTGGTCCTGGAAGCTCTCCCGGCCTATGAGCCGGGCACCCGGCCCCGTAAGGAAGAACTGCTCGAGGACGAGACTCCGGCATCGGCCCTGCGGGACGCGAAGATCACCGGCTCGATCGTGCTCAGTGGTTCTCCCGAGTTCACCATGGACTATCAACTCCTCAATGCCGATCACCTGACCCTGATCAACCTCGCCGACGACGGTGCGTACGTCGTGAACGAGGGCACGAAAGCGTTTCAGATCATCCCGGCGACGGTGCCCAATCTCATGCAGGTCTTCAAGAAGATCGAGAAGCGGCAATCAGAAGCCCTGGCGGAGAAGCTCTCTGCCGAGCAGGCGGACCGGGAGTTCGATGCCCTACCTTGACACCGTTTCCGTCTACGTACCCGAGGGTGCGGACAGCCAGGGCCGCCCGAAACATCTCGCGACTGCCGCCTCCGAGATGCAGTCGGTCCACGAGATGGTCGAGATGGCCGGGCGTCAGATCGACGGCTCCGCGCTGGCCGCGGCGGCAGACAGTATGGCCGCCTCCTTCCATTGCGGCACTCTGTATCAGGGCGAACATTTCTGGCCGATACAGAATTCACTCCAGCAGTCCATACTCGGCAGAACATCCGCCGGATCCGCCACAGAGATCCGCCAGTTCTGTTCGGGCGGCCTGTACGGCGTGATGCTCGCCGACGCCGTGCTGCAGGCGGGTTGGGCCGGCGACTATGCGATGGTGACCGGCGGCGACAGCATCTTCTACTTCGACCGGCACGAGTATGCGGCCAGCCCCGCCACCGAGGGTTCGCTGCTGGGAGACAGCGGCTTCTGCGCGCTGATGAATCGCGACCACGGGTTCGCCCGCGTTGTGTCTGCCGCCGCACGCTCGCACAATCCGTCTGCCGGCATGATGCACGGCAGGGCTGACGGTGCCATCGACGATCCGACGTTTCCGACCTTGGCGGATTGGATCGCCAGGTGGGAAGACTACGACCGGCGCGGTCAAGGCACGGTGAGAGACAACGCGATAGCCAGTTTCCGGGTGGCCGTCGACACCGTGACCGAATGCTACGAACGCGCAGGCGTGCAACCGGACGCCATCGATTGGTTCGCCCCGTCCTTCATCGAGCCGAGCTATGTCACGGACATGCTGGCCAAACAGACCTTCCTGCAACCTGCACCGGGGCTGTACGAGTTCGCCGCACAGTTCGGGCACCTGACCGTCTCGGATTTCGGCGTGAACCTCGCCTATCTGATGAACAACAGGATCGCCAAGGTGGGCGACCTGGTACTGCTGTTCGCCGCAGGGAATTTCGTCAACTGCGCCGCAGTGCTTCTGCGTATTGAGAAAGAGGTGACCCTGCCATTCAACATGCCGGCGTGACACCGAGATTCACATGAATGATCACCGCAGAGGAGAAAACTCATGACCAACCCGTGGAGCGGCCTGGACGCCGACACCGTGAACAAGAAGCTCTACCTCGACCCGACCGTCATCGCAGATGTCAACAGGGTCTTCGAACCGTATGAGGAGAGTCTCGAAACCCTCATCGGCGATTCGCTCGACGAGACCACGGGATATTTCGGAACGCCGGAAAATCCCCTGGCAGGTCTTGTTCAGAAGGTGTTCGACGCCCGCGGCAAGGAATTGACCGATTACCTGAAGGAGCAGCTGTCGCAGACGCAGGGCTTCGTCAAGACTGCCCGGGATGCGGCGGAGGCCATGCGGACCTCCGAGAACGACTAGACAGAGTACGGACGGGACGGCGTAGAACACCATGAGCGGCTTCGGTAACTACCTCGGCGCCACGATGGGCACGAGCACCAACGAAGAGGGCAAAAGTGGCGCCGTCTATGACAACGCCTTCGTCACCAACTCCAACTACCCCAAACGCGCTGCGCTGATCGGCGAGGACGGCAAGTTCGTCCAGTTGGACTCAGATCTGCAGGACGAGAACAAGGTCGCCGAGTACAAGCCGAACAGCGCGCTGCTCGGCGAAGTCCCCGGATTGATATCGGACAACAGCACGTACCTGGAGGTGCAGGACAAACTCTCCGGTCCCGAGTCCCTGAACTGGGAGGGCAAGTCCTTCATCTTCATGCGCAAGGAGAGGGACTCGCTCAATCCCGGCAAGATCGAACAGCTGGGCAAGGACTGGACGGAACACGGCGAGACACTGAAGACGACCTCCAAGGATTTCAAGGAGACCGTCAACAAGACGATCGAGGGAAAGTGGTCCGGTGAGAGCGCCGCGGCCGCCGAAGCGGCCTCCAAACAGGTGACCAAGACCTCGATCTACGACTTCACCCTGGCTTCCGACGCGATCGCCGACAGACTGACCGTGCTCCACGATGCGTTCACCAGTCTTCGGGACCAGTTCCCGACCTACGCCAACGACCAGTTGATCGAAAAAGGTGATTTCGACAAGGCGAAGCTCGACGCGAAGATCGCCGATTTCAATTCCAAGTACCACATCGACGGCAGTGGCTACCTGCGCAACAACGATGACGGTTACGTGACCGCGGCCGACGCGCTCAAACAGCTGGACGAGATCAACCGCTCCATCGACGCCTATCAGAAGGCGGTTCAGCTGTTTCAGAACATCTACAACCCGACCGTCGGGGCGGTCACGAAGAATTTCCCCAACCTGCCGACCCCGCCGAACATGAAGTACGGGGATCCGACCGCTCCGGGTGGCCCGGGCGGCGATCCCTCCGGCCCTGGCGGGCCCGGTGGCACCAGCCCCTTCAAGCCCGGTGGCGGCAGCGGCATCAAGCCCTTCGACCAGTCCGCCTTGGACAAGTTGAAGACCGACAAGCCGACCGACCTCGACAAGTACAAGCCGATCGACCAGAAGCCCACGGACCAGAACGATTCCACGACCGATCCCACCAAGGATGCCTTGGACAGCCTGACCGATCCGGTCAAGTCCGCGATCGACTCGGCCACCAACGCCGCCAAGGATGCGTTGGGCCAGGCGATGGACGCCGCCAAGAACGCCGCGGGGCAGAACCCGTTGGGGCAGGGAATGCAAGGTCCGCCGGAGGGCGTCCTCGGCCTCGGGCCACAGGGGCTCGGCGGTGCGGGTGCGGGCAAGGGCGCAGGCGGGGCCGGTGGCGGAGTTCCCCTGCGCGGTATGCCAAGTGGTCTTCCGACCACGGCACCCGCGACCACTGCGGCAAAGGTCACCGCCCCGGCCGCCGCGGCGGGCCTGGGCGCGGGCGCGGGCAGCCCCGGTGCGGGTGCTCCGGCTGCCGGCCAGCGCGGCGATCAGAACGGCAAGGGCCACCAGGTCAACAAGGCACTGCGCCGCAAGAAGAACGGCAAGGACGTCATCGGCGACGCGGACGCGTCGGTTCCGGTGGTCGGGGCGAACGAGGAGGCGGAGCAGCCCGAGAACGCGCCCGCCGAGCAGTCCGAGTTCCGTCGCCGTATCCCGCAGCGGGACGGTACCTGGCAGCCCAGCTCGGCAGTCCAGCCCGGTCCGGCGCGCCCGGCCCGTACACCGCAGTTCACGCAGGAACGCTCGGAGTGAAGCCTCAGGGCTTGTCTTGTTGTTCCAGAGCGTCGGCGGTGACCCGCAGGCCCTCGGCGTAGTAGTCGAGCAGGTTGGTCTTGGCGGTGATCGACCCGTCGACCCAATCCAGCTGCGCCTTATAGCCTTTGTCGCCGCTGGCGAACCTGTTGCCGATCTTGTCGTGCCCCCAGGCCTCACCCTCACCGCCGAGGAACTGCATCAGAGCCGAGTGCACGGCTTTCATGTCGTTGCTGACAAAGGCGAGGTATTGCGCGGTGCCCCGCAACTCGGCAGGGGTGACACCCAGCGGCACGGTCATCGCACACTCCTCACGGTGGGGTAGTCGTCCGGTTCTTCCTCGCCGTCGCCATGCGGCACCCGCACCGGCGTATGGGGCGACAACAGATCTCGGATGTCGGGGGCGCCGTCGACGATGTCGGACAGCGAGGGCATCTCCTCGCGCCGTCGCGCCAGCGGCGCAAGGAGTTCCGCGATCTTGCGCTCGACGTCGCGGGCGGCTTCCTGGGCCGCGACGGTGATGTGCCCTCCCAGATCGGCCAGCTCATGTTCATCCAGATAGGATTTGCCGACCGCGGTCCGGATCACCACACCGTCGGAGTCGACGGTGACCGCCACGGTCCCGTCGGCGCGAGTGACTGTGGCGGACAACGCCGCCCGCGCCTTCTCGACCTCGGCGAGCTCGGCGAACTGTTCCTGTACGAGCGCAAGCGCATTGATGAGTTCGTGCCGTGCCGCATCGCTGTCCATGCCTAGTCCCCGTCTCCCCCAGCGGCCGCCGATGCGCCGCCGCCATCGGGCGTCGAAGCCTTGGTGCTGCGCGCCGCGGCTCTACCCCGCACGCCTCCGGTGACGGCAGTGGGCACCGATCCGAGGACTGAGACGGGGTCGATGGGCTGACCGGTGGCCAGTGCGCCTGTCACCTTCTTCGACATGCCGGCGACGTAACCGACGGCAGCACCTTTCAGTGCCGAATTGCCCAGTGCGCGCTGGCCGTAGATGCTGACGGTGCCCTGGGTCGCGCCGCCCACGGTATTGGCCAGTGCGACGACCCCGAGCCGGTTCCAGTCGACGCCGGTCTGATGCCCGTTGGACTGCTGTACCCCTTGAATGAACACTTCTTGTCCCAGGGCTTCGGCGGCCTCGACGCCGGCCTTCTTGATGATGCGGTGCACGGTCGTCTTCGTCATCGCCTTGCCCAGATCGGTCATGACGTCTTTGAGCAGCACCGCCACCATCCGCTGGATCGCGGCGGACGTCGTCGTCTCGATGAGCGGAATCTGGGCTGCCGATGCGCCGAAGGTCACTGACGTCTGAGCCAGTGCCCAGGAGATCTCGAATGCCGCGATCGCCAGCGAGGTCAAGATCTGGAGCTTGGTGTATTCGATGTTTTTGCCGGTGCTTTCGGCGAGCGTCCCGAGCGCCGCCATCGCATCGGCGAGTTTGTCGACCGTGGCGTCGCCGTCGAACAACATCGCAAACTGCTTGTCCGCGGCGCCGGCCGTGACGCCCTGCAGGACCGAACTCGTGCTGGCCCGCATCCGGTTCAGTTCGGGTATCAGATCTCTCAATTGTTCGGCGCGATCACCCCATTCACCGCCGATGCGGTACATGGCGTCTTCGTCGCCCTTCGGCCATTGCGATCCGACGAGGTAGGACACCCACTGTAAAGGGCCGGGAATCTGCAGGGTCACGCGATCCCCCGTCGGCGAAAAGTTCCGTGCAGCATTGAGATTCAACGCTATTGCGCGCTACCGCACTCCGCCATTTCTGACGGCCTTGTTCGCCGAGAGTTCAGCTACCCGCCAGTTCTAGGTCAGAAGACCCGCCAAGCTCAGCTGGTTGGCCGCGGCATAGACCTGCGCGTCGGGACGGTCACCGAAAATCGCTGCGACGTCGTCCACCGTGGCGGTGCGCTCGGTGGCTGTCTCCAACAAGGCCTGGCACGCTTGCACCGTCGCTACTCCGGTCTGGGTCACCATATCGGCCACTGTCTCCTCCGGGGTCCAGATGGCCGGGAACGGCACGTCGAGTTCATCGGATGTGTCGGTGCTGCCGCGATACCACTGACCGTTCGACCACCAGAAGCAAAAACTGAGCAGCCCGTTGCGATTTCGGGTGTTCAGCACCGAGTCATTGACCCACGCAGGCGCTCCCCCGTAGAGATCGGGCAGCGGACCACCACCGTTGTAGGCGGCCTCCAGCAGTTCGGAGTTCCATTTGCCCCCGGAGAGCACCGCACGGTCACCGGGCAGCAGGAACAGCGTCGACCCGCTGCGAACATCACTCTCGAACCAGGCATAGCCGGGATAGATACGCGGGCCCCAACCCGATCCGGTTCCCTCGTAGGCAGCCGAGATCACCGCCCAGCGGGCCAGCAGGTCGGGAAGCGGCGGGATCTGGTCGGTGACGACGCCTTCGCGTCCGGCATCCTTGTCGGCGGCGGCCGCGGCCGCGGCCCGAGCCGCGTCGCGCCCCTGCGCATCGATCCCGGCGGTGTAGCCGGCCAGCCACACCGGCACCTGCCTACGCGGATAGGCGTCGAGGTCGTTGCGGTAGTGCTCGGCCGCAACGATCTGGTCGTCCGGGAACGGCTCGTCGCCATAGTCGTAGTCGACGGTCGCCTGACCGGTGTTGGTGACGTTCAACAGCAGTCGCCACCACGGTCCGGCACTCATGCGGGCCGAGACCTCGCGTTGTCGGCGCACCAGGTCGGCGATCGACTGGGGCACCGGGACCAGGCCGGTGCGGTCCTGTGCCCAGAACTGCAGCTGGGCGATCTGGGAGGTGACGGTGAAGGCGAACGTCGCGGAGAATTCCTCCCAGCCTTCCGGGCCGAGCTGAGCCAGCTGCTGCACGATCGAGTCGATGAGGCGGGACGCCTCCTCGGCCGTCGCGGTGTCTGAACTGGTCGGCGCGGCGCCGGCCGCCGGCGCGGGCGGCTCGTCGACGATCGTGAAGTCGGCGATCGCGGCGGGATCGTCGGCTGCGGCCAGTCGGAACTGGCGCTCGAACTCGGCCATGAAGGCCGACTCGTCAGAGGCGGCACCGTTCGAGGAGGCCGCACCGCTGGGCCGGGTCGCGGGTTCCTGTGCGCTGAACTGGTCGCGGGCCTGTTGCGGCGGGATCGACGACGACACCTCTTCGATGCGCCCGGAATCCCCGACCAGGAAGATCGACCGGCCGACCGGGATGTCGAGGAACGCCATCGGATCGCTGTCGTCGATGTCGACCGGTGCGTACACGCTCCAGCCCTTGTCGAACCGATCGGCCGCCAGACCGTCGGTCGGGTAGTCGAGCCCTCGGGTCCGGATCCAGTCCGTGACCAACGAGATTGCCTGTGCCGCTTCCATTGCCCCCTACCTTCCCAGCTTCTGCTGTTCGGCTTCGATTTCGTCGGCCAGCGCCGAGCGTTCGGCTTGTTGGCGCGCCAGCAGCTCGGCGCTGAATGCGGTCCAGGCCGCGTCCTGCTCGGACGTCATCTGAGTGCCGTGCACCTCGGACTCGACATCCGGATGAATCTCCAAGAACTGGTTGAACAGCGCACCCATCTCCCGGCTGTGCCTTCGGTTGAGCTCGATGCGTCGCGGGTCCATGCCTACTCCTCGTCACCCTCGTACAGCGCCAACTGGTCGAAAACCACCAACGCCACCCGTTCCGGGTCATCGGTCGGGTGCACCCGCAGCGTGTGGTGCGGATTCGGTGCATCGTCGACGATGATCACGTTCTTGATCCCGGCCGGGAGGTTCGCCGGCCAGTCGATCTCGTCGGTGGGCTCCTCGACCAGCACCCGCGCGCGCTTTCCGCGCAGGCCGGTCTGGTCATAGCGCAGCGGCGTGGGCTTCTGGCTGGTCATGTGCTGTCCTCTTCCTGATCCTGCGGACGGTCGTCGTCGGGCCCCCTCATGGGCGGCAGATCGGGCGGATTGTCCGGATCGATGCCGAGACCTGCGTTCACACTGCCACGGCTGCGGGTGGAGCTGGCAACGATGGCTTCATAGATCTCGTCGCCGACGCGCCCCTTGGCGCGGTTCCGCTCGACCAGCTGATCGAACGTCGGGTTCGGTTCGTTTTCGTTCAGCCATTCCGCCATCGCGCGGTCCGCCATCAGGGAGCGGGTCCAGGTGCGGATGGTCGCTCGCATCCCGTACATCGTCCTCGCCCGTTCCTCGGCGCTGACACCGTCGCGCAACAGCTGGTCCCGCAGCTCCCGCATCCGCAGCTCGTACGTGGTGTAGACGGTGCGGGTGTCCTCGTCGGACAGGGTCCCGGCAGAGTAGTGACTGTGCGTGGCGCCGTCGATGATGGCTTCGTAGACCGCGTCGCCCGACAGCCCTTTGCGTTCGTACCTGGCGACCAGATCCTCGAACGACGGATTGCTCTCGTTCGCCGACAGCCAGTCGGCGGCCGGGCGGTTCTCCATCAGCTCCCGGGTCCACGCCCGCAGCGAGCTGCGCAGGCCCGCCAGGGTCCTGGCGCGGTCCTCCGCGCTGACGCCGTCGCGGACCATCTGCTCGTTGAGCGCCCGCAGCCCGAGTTCGAACTGCGAATACACCGCACCGGTCTCGATGTCGGAAAGACTGCCCGGGGCCAGGCGGCTGTGGATCGAGGTGTCGACGATCGCCTCGAAGATCGCGTCCCCGGTCAATCCGCGTTCCGCATTGCGCGCGACCAGCTCCTCGAATGTCGGGTTGGTTGTGTTGCGCGACAGGAACTCTGCGGCGTCCTGGTTGCTCATGAGCTGATAGGCCCAGGTGCGCAACGAGTTCCGCAGTTCCGATAGCTGCCGGGCACGTTCCTCGGCGCCGACGCCCGCCTCGACGAGCCGGGCGTTCAGCTCGCGCATCCGCGCTTCGCCGTCGCTGAACGCCCCGATCGCCTGTGCCTCCGACAGGGAGCCGGATGCGTGGTCGGGAAGGCCGAGCAGGCTGAGCGGATCCGCCCCGGCGATCGGCAGATGCTTGACGAAGTCGATGGAGGTGTTGTCCAGCAGCCGACGTCCGAGATCCGGTTCAGCGTCGGTCTCCAGGATCGCGATGGCGATGGGCTCGGGCAGTCGGGGGTTGTCGACTTCCAATTGCGGCATCATCTCGTCGAGCACCGCCTGGCCTTCGGCGCTGAGCCCGTCGTACATGTCCTCGGCCCGCATCTTGATCTGATACAGAGCGCCTTGCAGGTTCTCGAGATCACTGCCCCAGGTGAACCCGCGACGTGCCCAGGCGTTGCTGCCCTGCCCCTCGGAGGTCAGTTCGATCCGGTGGACCCCGGACCGCACGTAGTGGCGCTCCAGTCCGTCCGACAGTGCCTTGGAGAACCCTTTGCCTCGGTGTTCTCCGTCGAGGGCCATCAGCGCGTTCTCGACCACGAGGTTGCCGTCCTGGTCGCGGGAGAACACCCGGTCGACGGACCCGATCTCGGTGTTGCCGTGCAGGATCGTCCCCGAGAGGAAGACCTCGCCGGTGTCAGGCGATGCCGTGGCCCGGAACTCGACGCGGTAGAGCCCATACGTTCCTGACAGACGCTCGGCAAGCTGTTGCAGGCGCTGCGGATCGGGGCTGTCGACCACGTCGCCGAGCGACACCGCAGAATCCTCCGGGCCGCCCGACACATCGCCGACGGAGTCGGCGGCACCCAGTCGCAACGGCACGTCGTGCAGCGGGTTCACTGCGTCGCCATTGGCGTCGAGATAGCCGACCGCGGTGCGATCGACGGCCGCCTGACCCCAGTGCGGCGGCCATCCCGACCGCTCGCCCGTCTCCCGATCGATCAGGTAGATCTCATCGCCGTCATTGACCGCCAGGTACGCATGCCCGCCGCTGCGTCCGCCCCGCCAGCGCGACGTCACCACAGCCGACGAGCCGTCACCCAGCCGCCGAAGCGTCTGGGCCACGTCGTCGTAGTCGGCAAATCGTGCCGTGGATCCGACAGCTTCGTACAGTGCCCGGGCCGGTACGCCGGTGCGGGTGGGTACGACGTCCACCCGGTAATCGCGGCCGTACCGCTCCGACAGCCGGTCGGTTACATCGTGTGCGCAGTTCTGCACGGGGTTCTGCGCCTCGGCGGTGGCAAGGAGGCCTTGGACGTCACCGATCGCATAGCCGGCATCGGAGTCGACGTACCTGACGGCGTGCCAGTTGGTGTTGGTGAGCAGCCTTTGGCCCAGGTCGGGATGGCCGGGAGCGGTCAGGCGGGCCAGGTCGATGGGCTCTGGCAGGCGTGGGTGGTCGGGTTCGAGCCGGTGGACAACCTCGTCGAGAACGTACTGCGCCTCGGGGCCGACCTGTGCCCGTAGCTTCTGGGCGGAGCTTTTGATGCTGTTCAGTGAATCCTGCAGTTTGGCTGCGTCCGGCGCCCAGCCGAAACCCCAACTGGCCCAGGCGTACGCGCCGTCCCAGGCGGCTTCCATCTCGATCCGGTCGACGCCCGAGTGCACATAATAGGGCTCCAACTGTTTGGCCAGGGCCTTGGAGAATCCCTTTCCGCGATGGGACGCACTGGTGATCTCGATCATCCCGTGGAAGGCGACCAGATTGCCCGCGGCGTCACGGTGATACGACCAGTAGATGGTTCCGATGCGCTTGCCGTCGCTCAGGATGTAGCCGGCGATCCCCGTGGCCTCGTCCGGCACCCGCTGCAGCTCGACCCGGAACGGCCCGTACACCCCGGAGAGATCCTGAGCCATCTGGTGTACCCGTTGCTGATCCGCTGCGTTGTCGACGACATCGCCGACAGGTTCGGCATACCGACTGTCCACCTGACGGGCGGCGGGATCCTGACCGCGATACTCCTGTTGCCTCGCCGGGTAATCGCTGTCCCCCGGATGACCTCGGACATCGCCGATCGCATCGGCGGCATCGAGGTACCTGACCCCGCTCCAGCGGGTTCCGGTCAACAGGTCGCGGCCCAGCTGCGGTTCCTGATCAGTGGCGAGGGCTGCCACATCGAAGGGCTCGGGGAGGTCCGGGCGGCGTGGATCAAGGCGCTGCACAAGGTCATCGAGAACCGCACGCACCTCCGGACTGACCTGATCGCGCAGTTGCAGTGCTGCGTTCCTGACGCTGTCGAGCGACGCCTGCAACTTCGCCGGATCGGGGTTCCAGCTGAAACCTTGACGGGCCCAGGCGTAGCCACCGTCCTGCTCGGTACGCAGCTCGACCCGGTCGACTCCGGAGATCGCGTAGTAGCGCTCCAGCTGCGTACGTAACCCCTTCGAGAAACCCTTGCCGCGGAAGTCTTCGTCGGGAATCTCGATCACGTTCTGATGAGCGACCAGATTGCCGTCCCCGTCGCGGACGAAGGTCACCTGCATGAACCCGATTTCCTCATCACCGTTGAGGATCGCGCCACCGACGATGACTTCACCGGACCGCTCGTCGGCTATCGCGCGGAACATCTCGACGCGGTACGGGCCGTACACACCCGACAGATCCGCGGCCAGTTGCTGCACCTGTCCGGTATCGAGGTTGTCGACGATATGCCCGAGTGGTTCGAGGTAGGTGGTGTCGACCCGGCGGGAGGTGGGGTCTTGCGCCCGGTAGTCCTGTTGTCTGGTCAGGAAGCCGTCGGCGTCCGGCAGACCTTTGACATCGCCGACGCTGTCGGCGGCACGCAGTGAAACCTGTACGGGCTCATCGCCGATCGGGTGGACTGGCTCACCGTTCTCGTCGAGGTATCCGACGGCGGTGCGGTCTACCGCGGCCTCGCCCCAGTGCGGTGGCCACGGCGAGTACTTGCCGGTGCGTGGATCGAAGAGCCGCACCTGCCGGCCGTCGGTGACCGCGAGGTAGGCGTGGCCACCCTGACGGCCGCCACCGGACGCCCAGCGCGACACCACGATTGCCGAGGACCCGGCGGGCCTGCCCAGCAGTTCGGCCTCGATGTCGGCATAGGTCGCGAACTGGGAGCGGGACTGCGCCGCCTCGAACAGCGCCCAGGCAGGCACCCCCGTACTCGACGGTGCGACGGACAGATCGAAGGGCCTGCCGTAGAGCGTCGACAGCTCGCCGGCCACCCCGTAGGCGCAGTTGTCGCTGCCTGTACTCGCAGTCGAGTCACGCCCGAACAGGTTCTGCAGCCAGCCTTTCAGGCCGGTGCGCGTCGGAGCGACGGGTGTGGAGTCCAGATACTTGGCGTAGTGCACGCCGTTACGGCCCGGCACCGCCCCGGTACCGTCCAGCAGGCGCCTGCCCAGATCAGGTTCGGCGGCGGTGGTCAGGTTGGCCAGGTCGATGGGTTCGGGCAACCGCGGGTTGGCTGGATTCAGCTGTTGCACAACCTGATCCAGGAGCGCCTTGGCCTCGTCGCCGACGGACTCGCGCAGCGACGCGGCCGACATCTTCACCCGGTCCAACGACTCCTGCAGTTGGCGAGTACCCGGATCCCAGGCATAACCCCGTCGGGCCCAGGCGAAGGCGCCCTTGTCGTGAGTGGTCAGCTCGATCCGGTCGAAACCGGAGTGCACGTAGAAGCGTTCGAGCTCGGAGGTCACCGCCTTCGAGAATCCCCTGCCGCGCAACGGCGTGCCGTCGGGCAACTTCTCATCGATGACGAAGCCGCTGTGATACGCGACGAGGTTGCCGGCGCTGTCCCTGTCGAACGACCGCTGGACCTTCCCGATCTTGACGTCGCCGTCGAAGATGTCGCCGGTCAGCATGACCTCGCGCGGCAGGTTCACCGCGCTGAATTCGATGCGGTAAGGCCCGTACACGCCGGACAGGTCCTCGGCGAGCCGGCGAACCCTGGCGTGGTCAGAGACGTTGTCGACCACGTCACCCAGCGGCTCGGCATAGCGGGTGTCCACCAGCCGCGTGGCGCGATCCTGCGCGCGATACTCGGCCTGTCGCCGGGTGAAGTCCGGATCAGTCTGGGGGCCTTGCACATTGCCGACCGCATCGGCCGCGTCGAGCTGTAGCGGCACATCGGTGGTCATCGGCCCGACCGGGTCGCCGTTGGTCTGTAGATAGCCGACAGCGGTCTGGGTCACCGCGTGCTGACCCCAGTGCGGGGGCCACGGCGAGTACTTCCGGGTGTGCGGGTCGTACAGCTGCACCTGACCGTCGACCTTTACGGCCAGATAGGCGTGACCCCCCTGCCGTCCACCGGCCCACTGCGACGTCAGCACGGCCACCCGAAGCGACGGGTCACCCAGCAGTCTGGCCTCGACCTCGTCGTAGGTCGCGAACGTTGCATCGGATCCGACGGCCTGGAACAGTGCCCGCGCCGGCACACCGCGCCGCGACGGGGTGGCGTCCAGGCCGAACGTGCGGCCGAACAGCGTCGACAACTCGTCGGCGACCGTGACGGCGCAGTTGGGCGGCCGGCGCCACAGCGCGTTCCAGAATCGTCGGCCCCCCACTCGATCTCCGGCGGGTTCGACGGTGCGCAGCAATGGCTGCCGGCGGCTGCGTCCCATCTCGGTGCGGTGCTGCTCGGTGGTGACGGCATCGGTGGGCCCGGCGGCGACGCGCCCGAGATTCGTCGTCGCTTCCGTGTTCAGGAAGTACGTGTGGTGGGTGCCGCCCGTGAGCAGGCGGTTCATGCCCGACGGCGGCTCGGCGGTGACCCGCACGGCGCCAAAGGAATCCATCGCCGGGTCAGTGCCGAGGCCGATTCCGAGGATCCGGCCGTTGGAGCCGGAGGTACGCCCGCCCAACGCGGTGACGACATCTCGCGATGAGGAGGCGACGAACACGTTGTCTGCGCCGATGCCGAACTCGCCGGCGGTACGCACCGGGCCCGCCCCGGGTGAGCCGACCAGGGACACGGTCCGGACCTGCCCGGCCAATCTCCCGTTCTGACCGGCATATCCGGTGGTGGTCGAACCGTAGGAGTAGCCGAAGACGTGGTTGCCGGTGAAGTGGCTGCCGTCGCCGGCGAGTGTGTCGCGGGCGGCGTTGAATGACGTGATGTCGCTGTAGAGGATGTCACCGCCGGTGCGGGCCATGCCGTGCCCGGCGGCCCGCAAGGTGCTCCAACCGCTGGGGGCGTCGTAGCCGACCCACGCGATCGACGCCGCCGACAATCCCGGGTTCTCCTGCTGCACGGCCTGCAGGTGATGGAGTGCGGAGGTGGTGTTGAAGCCGAGCAGCGAGTCCACCGTGGTACCGACACCCGGCACGTGCCAGGACACCGAGTCCGCGGTGTAAGGGTCCGCGCCGTAGCTGAGTACAGCCCGTCCGTCGCCGCCGAATTCTGTCGTATCAAAGGCCAGCAGCATCGGTCCGTCCACCCCGGCCTGTGCGGCGTCGACGTCTGCCTTGCGCAACGCGAGATCGAGTTTGTCCATCCGGCGGAGGAACTTCTTCTCCGCACCGCTCAGCCGTTCCCCCCGATCCGCCTTCGACTGGACGGCATCCGCCTGTTCCCGCATCTGTTGCAGGACATTGCGGTTCGCGCGGTCGCGGTCGGCAGCGCTGATCCCTTCGGCGTTGCCGATGTGCTGCGGGTATGTCTCTATGACGGCGCTGCGTTGCTCGTCGGTCAGGCCGGACCACCAGCGGGCATTGTTGGCCGCCCGCGCCGACGCCTCCTCGGCCGGCCCCATCGGGTTGCGAAGTTCGTCGGGCCGCACCGGCGGAATCCGCCGCGCCAAGGCATCGTCGGCCACCTGCCGAACCGTCTCGCTGAGGGCGGTTTCCGGCGCAGTCACCGAACTTTCATGCTCGGTGGACGATCGCGTGGGTGCATCTCCGAGCATGCTCCCGGTTCGGCCCGGATGGTCGGTGGCGACCCAGTCCACACCGAGGTCCCGGGCGAACTGCACGTCGGCCTCGTTGTTGACCGTCCAGCAGTAGGTGGCCAGTCCTCGCGCGGCGGCCGCCCCGACGAGTTCGGGATTGTTGCGCAGCGTTTCGATGGACGGGCCGATGGCTGTGGCACCCACGATGCCGGCCAGGTACCGGGCCGACGGGCCCAGCAGTACGGTGGGGACGTCCGGGGCGGCCATGCGAACCCGAACCAACGCGTCCGGGTAGAACGAGATCACCGCCGCCTTCACCAACTGGTCCGACCCCGGATTCGTCAGCCCGTGCCGTTCCAGCGCGGCGACCACCTCGCGCTCGATCTTCAAACCTTGCTGCGCAGGATGTTTGGTTTCGATGAACAACGTCACCGGCCGGTCCGCATCCTGGGCGAGCTGGATGAACTCGTCGAGGGTCAGAATGCCGTGACCGTCGAAGTCGAGCGCCTGCAGCTCGGCCAGCGTCATGTCGCCGACCCGGCCGGTGCCGTTCGACGTGCGGTCCACGGTCTTGTCGTGGATCAGCACCAACTCACCGTCTTTGGTGAGCCGGACATCGCATTCGAGCGCGTCGGCCCCCTGCCGCAAGGCTTCGGTGTACGCGGCCCGGGTCTGCTCCGGGAAGTCGTGGGAAGCGCCCCGGTGGGCGACCACCTGCGTTCCGGCCCGCTCCGCCGGAGTCCGCGAGTCCGCCTGGGTGACAACCTGATTACCGGTGAACGGTCCTGGCTCTCCCAATGTTCGGCGGGTTGCGTGGAATGCGGTGAGGTCCCGGTACAGTGCCCCGCTGTCACCGATCCAGGCAATGGCGGCCGAGTCCTGCGCTCCGGAGGTGTGCAGCCCGTCGAGAGCACGGACGGTCACGGTGCCCAGCTGCTCGATCGATCCGCGTGCGGTCTGCCAGGTCACGCTTGAGGCGTGGTACGGATCGGCGCCGAAGCTGATGACGGCGTGGCCACTGCCGTTGAAGGCCGAGGTGTCCAGGGCAAGCACCAGCGGGGGATCGAGGCCGGCCCGCGCCGCGTCGGCGTCGGCCTGCCGTACCGCGAGGTCGAGCCGGTCGATGCGTTCCAGGAAGGCACGTTCTTCGCGGGTGGTCTGCCCGAACTGATCGAGTTTGGTCCGGATGTGGTCGGCCCGGTCCCGGTAGTGCTGCAACGCAGCACGATTCGCGGTGTCGCGTTCGGCGGCCGGCCTGTTGTCGATGTTCCCGTGCGCCAGACCTTCGGGGAGTCCCTGGACCCTGCCGATGGCGGCCGCGGCGAACTGGTTGTGCCAGCGCCCTCGGTGGACAGGTTCGCCGTTACTGCGCAGGTAGCCGACGGCGGTCTGCGTCACCGCGTCCTGTCCCCAGTGCGGGGGCCATCCCGAATACTGCCGGGTGTGCGGGTCGAACAGGTACACCCGGCCGTCGATGTTGACCGCCATATAGGCGTGCCCGACGGGCTGCCCTCCGCTCCAGCGCGAGGCCATGACCGCCATCGAGCCCGACGGCATGTCCAGCAGCGTCTCCTCCACCTGCATGTACGTCGCGAAATCGGCGCTGGATCCGAACGCCTTGAACATCGCCCGAGCGGGGGTTCCACGGCGTGACGGCGCGACGTCGAGCTGGATGTCGCGGCCGGTCCGTGCCGACACTTCTCCGGCGAGAACCTGGGCGCAGTCGCTGCCCCGGGTCCAGCTCGGGATGCGGTTCCGTTGGTGAGTGTCGGTCGGGTGAAAGGCACCGGGATCGTCGTCGAGCCGCATGACCGGTCGGGCTGCCGCGGGTTCGATGGTGCGGGAACCGTTTCCGTCGACGGTGCGGTGCGGTTCGACGTGCGTCCGCTCGGGATGCCCCGCGGCGATGCGGCCGATGTTGGTCAGCGATTCGGTGCGGACCGCATTCGACGGAGTGACCAGCCACTGCCGGGTCCCCGGACCGTCGGTTTCCAGATAGTCGAAGTAGGCATTGTGAGTCGTCAGGGTGTCCTTGCGATCCATCGAGGCAGGGAATTCGGCACTGACGCGTTGCGCGCCGAACGTATCCATGGCCGGGTCGGTGCCCAGCCCGATTCCGAACCGGCCCTGCGAATCCGACGTTCGCCCACCCAGTCCGGTTACGAAGTCGCGCGACGACGAGGCGACGAAGACGTTGCGGGTGTCGATCCCGAAATCACCGGCACTCCGTATAGGACCGGCACCCGGTGAGCCGACCAGGGTCACCGTGGTGATGTGCGGCGCCAACCGGCCTCCGGCACCCGCGTAGCCCGTGGTGGTCGACCCGTACGAATGGCCGAACACATGGTTGCCGTTGAAATGGCTGCCGTCACCGGCGAATGCGTCGTGCACCGCGTTGAAGGTGCTGATGTCGGTGTAGAGCATCTCGCCGCCGGCGCGGGCCAGGCCGGGCCGCGCCACGCGCGCCGAAGCCGAGTCGTTCGGTGCGTCGTAACCCAGCCACGCGATCGACGCTGACGACAGCGAGGGGTTCTCGGTTCGTGTCGACTGCAGGATGTTCAACGCGCAGTGCATGATGTAGTCGAGCTTGTCCAGCTGCGACCCCAGTCCGGGCACGTACCACGACACCGAATCCGCGGTGTACGGGTCGACTCCGAAACTCACCAATGCGCGTCCGTCACCGCCGAACGCCCCCAGGTCCAGGGCCAGCAACAGCGGATGGCCCACACCGGCCTGCTGGGCCGCCACTTCCGCTCGCTGCATAGTGTTTTCGAGTCGGTTGATCCGTCGTAGGAAGTCCAGGTCGCGATTGCCGGGATCCTCGCCGGCGTCGACTTTGGCCTGCACCGCCGCGGCGCGCTCGGCATGGCGCCGTAGCATCTCCCGGTTGGCGGCGTCGCGAACGGCAGCGGGAATGCCTTCGGCGTTACCGATCTGCTGCGGAAACTCCTGGAGCAGTGCCTGTTGCTGCTCCTCCGACAAACCCGACCACCAGGCGGCGTTGTTGCGGGCCCGCGCCACCGCCTGCGATTCCCTGCCAAGAGGGTGCACCAGGTCGTCGGCGGCCAGCGGCGGAATCCGTTGCCCCAGGGCCTCTTCTGCCACCGCACGCGCCACCGACGGCTCGATCTCGCCGGCGTGCCACCGCGGATTCCACGGCCGTCGCGGGCCTTCGTGCTCTACCTGGGTATCGCCGTCCAGTCGCAGCGGCCGTCCGGCCGCCGGATCCACCGTGCGCCCGTCCACAACCCTTCGGTGTCCCTCGAGGTCCAGCCTGTCGGTGCGGCCGGCAGCGATCCGCCCGGAATTGGCCAGGGATTCGGTGCGCACCGGCGGGCCGTCGCCCTCACTCACATGGTGGTGGTAGCTCTTGTGTGTCCCGACGGTGCTCGCCGTGTTCATCGACGCCGGGAACTCGGAGGTGACCCGGACTGCGCCGAATTCGTCCATCGCCGGATCCATACCCAGCCCGCGTCCGGCGAAGCGGCCGTTCTGCTCCGCCCTGCGCCCTCCGAAGCCGGTGACCGGATCCCGCGACGAGGACGCGACGAACACGTTGCCGGGGTCGAGCCCGAATTGACTGGCATGGTGCATCGGTCCGGCGCCTGGGGAGCCCAGCAGTGTCACGGTGCGAACGTCGTTGGCCAGACGTGCCCCCCGGCCCGCGTAGCTCACGGTGGTCGAGCCGTAGGAGTGGCCGAAGATGTGGTTTCCGGTGAAACGGCTGCCATCTCCGGCCACGGTGTCACGGGCGACATTGAACGCCCGGATGTCGGAGTACAGGATCTCGGCGCCGGCGCGCGCCAACGCTGGGCTCAGTACCCGGCCACTGGCTGCGCCGTTCGGAGCGTCGTATCCGATCCAGGCAATCGACGTGGCCGCGAGTGTGGGATCTTCGCGCATCGTCGACTGCACGTGGTTCAGCGCGTTGCGCATGTTGCCTTCGAGCTTGTCGACCGTGGTCGCGAATCCGGGCACCAGCCACGACACCGAATCCGCCTGATACGGATCGGCCCCGAAGCTGACGACCGCCCGGCCGTCGCCACCGAACTCGAACGGGTCCAGCGAGAGCACCATCGGGCCGCCAACCCCGGCCTGTGCCGCGTTCGCCGCCGCTGCCTGCAGCGCGAGATCCAGACGATTCACCCGCAACAGGTTGGCGAGGTCGGTCTTTCCCGGTCGCACACCACGGTCGATCATCGACTGCACGTGGTCCTGGAAGCGCTTGATCGCCAGGCGGTTCGCGGCGTCGCGGGCTGCCGGCGGGATACCTTCCGCGTTACCGATCCGCGACGGATACGACTCGATCAGCGCCTGTCGCTGCGCATCCGTCAGACCTGACCACCACACGGCATTGTCGCGGGCCCGCGCCACCGCGTCCCCGGCCCTACCCAGCGGATTGACCAGGTCGGCGGCGCCTGCGGGCGGAACCCGCTGCGCCAGAGCCGCATCCGCCACCGCACGGGTTGCCGTGTGCTGGGTCTGGCCGCCGGCCGGGGTCCAGGTGGGTTCGGTGACGGCGTGCTGCGGGTCGACTTCGATGTCGGCATCACGCCACCGCGGATTCCACCAGTTGCGGCCCTGGGTGTTGTTCCGTGCACCCGCCGGTTCGACGGTTTCCCTGCGAGTTCCGAAGAAGCGCCCGGGTCGCTCCGCCATGGTGCGGTGTGGTTCGAGATCGAGTCGTTCAGTGTGCCCGGAAGCGATGCGGCCGACGTTGGTCAGCGACTCGGATCGGACCGCGTTGGCCGGTGTGACCAGCCACTGCCGGGTGCCCGGGCCGTCGGTCTCCTGGAAATCGAAGTACGCGTTGTGGGTCGCGGTGGTGTCCTTGCGGTCCATCGACGCCGGGAACTCCGCGCGGATCCGCTGCGCGCCGAAGGTGTCCATCGCAGGATCGGTGCCCAGACCCCGGCCCCACCGCCCGTGCGAATCTGGCGTACGCCCACCGATGCCCGTCACGAAATCCCGGGAAGACGACGCCACGAACACGTTGCGGGGGTCGATCCCGAAATCACTGGCGCTCTGCAACGGGCCCACGCCGGGTGAACCCAGCAGCGTGATCGTGCTGACGTGCTCCCCCAACCGGCCGCCACGTCCGGCGTAACCGGTGGTCGTCGACCCGTACGAATGCCCGAAGATGTGATTGCCGGTGAAATGGCTGCCGTCGCCGGCGAACGCGTCGCGGGTCGCGTTGAACGCGCTGATGTCGGCGTGCAGGATGTCGCCGCCCGCCTCTGCCAGCTTCGTACTGCCGACCCGGACTGTCGCCGAGTCGTTCGGTGCGTCATAGCCCAACCAGGCGATCGAAGCTGCCGATATGGAAGGGTTCTCGGTTTGCGTCGACTGCAGGATGTTCAATGCGCAGTGCATGATGTAGTCGAGCTTGTTGATCTGCGACCCCATGCCGGGCACGTACCACGACACCGAGTCCGCCACGTACGGATCGACGCCGAAGCTCACCAGCACACGTCCGTCGCCGCCGAACGCCGGCGGGTCGAAGGCGAGGACCAGCGGCTCCCCCACACCGGCCTGCTGAGCGGCCACATGCGCTCGTTGCAGAGCACTCTCCAGCCGGTTCACCCGCAGCAGGAAGTCGAGCTGTGTGTCGTTGGGTTGGGTACCGGCATCGATTTGCGCCTGGATGCCGGCGGCGCGGTCCAGATAGCGTTGCAGCACACGGCGATTGGCCACGTCGCGGTCGGCGGCCGGGATACCTTCGGCATTGCCGATCTGGTAGGGGTACGCCTCGATCAGATCGGCCTGCTGCTGCTCGCTCAGTTCCGACCACCAGGCCGCGTTGGCTCGTGCGCGGGCCACCGCGGCAGGCTCGTTCCCCAGAGGGGTGACCAGGTCTTTGATGGCCACCGGCGGAATTCGTTGTCCGAGAGCCTGATCCGCTGCCACCTGTGCCGCTGACGGCTCCACCTGGCCCGGATGCCACCGCGGGTTCCACCGGCGTGGCTCCCCGGGCCGGTGGGTGTCGATATCGCCGTCCAGTCGCAACGCACGCCCGGCGGCCGGCTCGACGGTGCGCCCGTCGACGACAGTGCGGTACCGTTCGCGATGCAGTCTCTCGGGGTGCCCGGCGGCGATCCGGCCGAAGTTGGCCAGCGATTCCGTGCGCACCCGTGGACCGGTGTCGCCGTCCATGTAGCGGTAGTAGCTTCGGTGGGTGCCGACGCTTCCGCCGTCGTTCATCGAGGCCGGGAATTGGGCGGTAACCCGTACCGCCCCAAACGTATCCATCGCCGGGTCCAAGCCGAGACCCCGCCCGAGGAACCGGCCGTTCTGCCCGGGTGTGCGCCCACCCAATCCGGTGACGGGGTCCAGCGAGGACGACGCGACGAACACGTTGTCGGCGCCGATCCCGAAATCGCGGGCATGCCGCATCGGACCCGCACCCGGTGAGCCCAGCAGCGTCACGGTGCGGATGTCGTTGGCCAGTCGTCCGTTCCGACCGGCGTAGCTCGCGGTGGTGGAACCGTACGAATGCGCGAAGATGTGGTTGCCGCGGAAATGGCTGCCGTCACCGGCCACGGTGTCGCGCGCCGCGTTGAACGCCCGGATGTCGCTGTACAGAATCTCGGCGCCCTGGCGTGCGAGCGTCGGCCTGGCGACCCGGGGGGTGGCCGAATCGTTCGGCGCGTCATAGCCGATCCAGGCGATCGACGTCGCCGCCAGCGTCGGGTTCTCCTGGAGAGTCGACTGCAGGTGGTTCAGCGCATTGCGCATGTTCCCTTCGAGCTTGTCGATCGTCGTCGCGAACCCCGGCACCAGCCACGACACCGAATCCGCCTGATACGGGTCCGCACCGAAGCTCACGACGGCCCGCCCGTCGCCGCCGAACGCGGGCGGGTCGAATGCCAGCACCAGCGGCGCATCGAGGCCGGCCTCGGCCGCTTCGTGCCCCATCTGCTGCAACGCAGCGTCCAGGCGGTTCATGCGCAGCAAGTGGTTCTTTTCCGGCTTGGTCAGCTTTTCGCCGCGATCGAGCTTCTGCTGCACGTGATCCCGGGCCATCTGCAGCGCGGTGCGGTTCGCCAGGTCGCGGGCGGCCGGCGGAATGCCCTCCGAATTGCCGATCTGAGCCGGATACGTCTCGATCAGCGCCTGCCGCTGTTCCTCGGACAGACCCGCCCACCAGCGCACGTTGGACTCGGCCCGGGTCCTGGCGTCCTCGGCCACACCCAACGGGTTGGCCACATCACCGGCGCTTGCGGGGGGATCCCGCTGCGCCAGCGCATCATTCGCGATCTCGCGAGTGCTCTGGACGGGTGGAGCAGTTGGCTCAAGCGCAGCAGTTTCGGTCTCGGCCGACGGTTCGAGCTGGGTGTGGGTCCCGCGGTTCGCCCCGAAGGCTTCCGCCCACGGGTCGACCCCGAGGCTGAGCTCGGCGATTGGCGTCCGCCCGGCCGGCGGGGTGGGGACATCCCGCGACGAGGACGCCACGTAGACGTTCTCGGCCCCGATCCCGAACTCGGCGGCGCGGCGCACGGGTCCGGCTCCCGGCGAGTCGCTGAGGGTGACCGTACGAATGTCATTGGCCAGCCGACCATCTCGACCCGCATAGCTGACGGCTGTCGAACCGTAGCCGTGGGCGAAGATGTGGTTGTCGCTGAAGTGGCTGCCGTCGGCGGCCACGGTGTCGCGGCCCGCATTGAACGCCCGGATATCGCTGTAGAGGACTGCGCCGCCCTCGCGGGCGGACCCGTGCCCGGCCACCCGCCACCCACTCCAGCCACTGGGTGCGTCGTATCCGAGCCACGCGATCGAGGCAGCTGACTGCCCAGGGTTGGCCTGCAGCGTGGCCTGCAGGTGGTTGAGAGCGCCGTCCATGCAGGCACCGATCCGGTCGATCGTGGTGCCCTGCCCTGGCACGTGCCACGACACCGAGTCCGCCCGGTAGGGATCGGCACCGAAACTGACGACCGCTCGGCCGTGACCGCCGAACTCCGAGGCGTCGAAGGCCAACAGCATCGGCGCGTCGATCCCGGCCTCCGCAGCGCGGGCCTGCGCGTCGGCGAGGGAGCTCTGGATCCGGTCCAGCCGAGCCAGCATTCGGCTCTGGCTGCGGGTCAACCGCCGGCCGCTGTCCCGCCAATCCTGCAACTGACGGCGTTGCGCCTCCAGCAGTTGGGTGTTCGCCGCATGGCGGGCGGCCGGAGGGATTCCCTCCGCATTACCGATGTGCTGCGGATGCACATCGATCAGGGCGCGCTGCTCGGGCCCTGTCAGCCCGCCCCACCAGGTCGCGTTGGCGCGCGCCCGGGCATCGGCAGACTCCATCAAACCCAGCGGATTACGCAGGTCACCGGCGTCGACGGGGGGTATACGTTTTGCGAGCGCCTCGTCGGCGAGCTGACTCTGGGGTGTGACGTGCTGCCACTGCTCGCCCGGCGTCTGGTCCGGTGTGCCCTGTACGTCGCCAACCGCGATCGCCGCGGCGAGGTCATCGGGCCCGGACCCTAGCTCGTTCACCGGATTGCCTTGCGCATCAAGGTAACCGACGGCGGTCGTCGACACCGCGCTCTGCCCCCAGGACGGTGGCCAGCCCTGCCGTTCCCCGCGGTGCAGCAGATACACGTCTTTACCGTCGAAGACCGCGACGTAGGCATGCCCGCCCTGGCGCTGTCCGTCGCCTGCCCACGCCGACGTGATGACCGCGGCCGATCCGGGTTCCATGCCCCGCAGCACGGCCTCGATCTCACCGTAGGTGGCGAAGTCGGCCCGCGACCCGACGGCCTGGTACAGGGCCCGCGCGGGCATTCCGGTCGACGACGGCTCCCCGGTGACCGGGTAGTCCCGGCCGAAGTGCGCCGACAGATCGTCGGCGGCATCGAGCACACAGTTCTGGTCGCCACGCGCCGGAACCGAGACCTGCTCGCCGGTGTCCTGCGTGTTGTTCTGGTTGGTGTCCTGGGCGGTCTCCTGGACCCGCGCGGCCGGCACACCGGCGACCTGCGATTCGGACCCTGCGGGCCGCGCTGCCGGAGCGGCCTGCTTCGCTTCGACAGGCTTCGAATCAGATTTCGTCGCAGTCGGTTTGGCGGCTTGCTCGGGTGTGGTGGTCGTGGTGGCGGGTGTGGTGGTCGTGGGTGTGGTGGTCGTGGGCGTGGGCGTGGGCGTGGAGGTGACTGGTGTCGGCGAGATGGCCGACGACGCGGCTTGCGGCGCGGGATCCTGCTGCACCTGCGCCGGATCGGCAGGTGCCTGTGTGACGTCGGGGGCCGCCTGTGCGTCTTCGACGTCCTGCCCACCCTGGACGTCGGGAGTCGCGTCGACCGACACCGGTTCGGCAGCTACCGCAGCGTGTGGCACGTCCGTTGTCGAGATATTCGTCGCCGGATCCGCGGCATCCTGGTCCGGGCTGAGCATGGCTGTGTGTGCGGGCTCATCCGCGGGGATGTCGGCCGAATCGCTGTTGTCATGCTCCGACTTCGCCGAGTCCTGCTGCTCATCCCGGTCGGCGGGCGCATGTTGGCTTTCGGCATCGACATCTGAGTCGACGTCGGAGTCGGCGTCGGCCTTGTCCGATGCCTCGTCGGAGTCCTGATCCGTGGACTCGTCGACCGCACCGTGACGTTCCCCGTTCTTGGAGGTGGTCGCCTTCGAATCCGATTGCGGTGTGGTGTTGTTCGTCTGACCGGTGCCGGCCCGCCCCGCTCCGGCCTTGGCGGGTGCGGCCGACTGCCCGGTGGAATCGTTCTGCGGAGTTCGGTTGGTTGTGCTCTCACCGTCGTCATCGGTGTCCTGCTGTCCGGTGTCCAGCCTCCCATCCGGATTCTCGCCCCGCAGGCCGACATTCGGGGCATCGGGCCGCGCCGGACCCGCCGGATTCGTCTGGTTGCCCTGCTGCGGCGCATGACCTCCGCCGATGCCTTTCAGACCGCCGATACTCGTGCTGGTGGAACTGGCAAGGATCGAGATCGCGTCGAATTCGCCACCGACCGACAGAGTGCCTGCCACGTTGCCCGACACACCGGCGGTGAACATGGTGGTCGCGCCCTTGGTCGCCGCCATGAACCGGTTGCGGGCAGGTCCGAGTCCGTGCGCGACCGGGACGGCAGTGGCTCCGCCGGCGCCGCCACCGACCGTCGAGGCAATCGCAGTCTGCTTGAATCGGTCCCACCGGTAGTCGGCATGTCCGTTGTTGGCCTGGATCCCCTGGACGATCCCCTCTTGAAGCAGCCCCTGCCCAAGCTCCTCGAAGGATTCCTGGATGGTTTCGTGCAGGAGCCTTTTCATCATCGTCTTGGTCAGCAGTTCGGCCATCTTCTCGCCGATACGCCGGATCGCCCACGCGACGAGCGCACGTATCCACGCCATCGTCGTTGTCTCGATGACGGGGATCGCCGCCGTCGACGCCCCGAGCGTTGGGCTCGACATGGCCAGGCTGTACGAGATCTCTGCGGCGGCGAGAGCCAGTCCGACGATGATCGACAGCTTGCTGTATTCGATCTCGGAGCTGAAGTTGGTTGCACCCTCACCCATCCCCGAAATGCCTTGGGCGAGTTTCTCGACTGTGTAGTCGCCGTCGAACAGCATGGCGAACTGCTTCTCCGCGGCATCGGCGGTGTCGCCGAACAGGACCGACATCGTCTCACCGCGGACCCTGCTCAGGTCGGGGACGAGGTCCTGCAGTGCTTCGGCCGCGGCTTGATAGTGCTCACCGATGCGGCGGGTGCGGGTTTCACTGCCTTGCGGCCACTCACCGCCCGCGAGGTATGACACCCATTGGAGCTCGGGTGGGATCTGGATGTCCACGCGGTGGGGTGACCGCTACGGCTGGTCTTGCTGTTCGAAGGAGTCCGCGGAGCCCTTCAAACCGTCCGAGTAGTAATCGAGCAGGTCGGTCTTGACCGCCACGGAGCCGTCGACCCAATCCTTTTGCGCCAGATACCCTCCGCCGCCGTTCGCGAACCCGTCACCCATCTTGTCATCGCCCCATGCGGCACCTTCGGCCGCCAGATTGGCTTGCAGGGATGACAGCACGTTCTTCATCCTGACGCTGACATCGTTCAGGTCCTTCGAGGTTGACCGCAGGTCGGAAGGTCCGACACCGAGTTCGTCAGCCATCGATTCAGCTCCTCACGGTGGGGAAGGCGGATTCGTCCCGGTCATCATCCTCTGGCTGGCTCGCTCGCACGGCCTCGTCATCGTTGCCGTATACGGATCGGGTCAGGTCGCGCAGATCCGGCGCATCGTCGACGATGTCCGACAACGACGGCATCATCCGGCGCCGCTCGTCGATCGGCATCATCAGGGCGGCTGACCGCTGCGCCACCAGTTGCGCCGCGGACTGTGCGGCCTCGGTGACGTGGCCACCGAGTTCTTCTAA
Organism: Mycobacterium sp. 48b; assembly: GCF_048282725.1. Classification (NCBI taxonomy): domain Bacteria; kingdom Bacillati; phylum Actinomycetota; class Actinomycetes; order Mycobacteriales; family Mycobacteriaceae; genus Mycobacterium; species Mycobacterium sp. 48b. The sequence continues at coordinate 1,004,752 of NZ_JBLVUL010000001.1, read as the reverse complement.
TTCGTACTCGTCGAGATACGTCTCGTCGATGACGGTTTCGACGACGTGGCCCCGTGCGTCGACCGTCACCTCGACCAGGCCATCGGCCGCCTCAGCGCTGGCGGTGAGCTGCGCCTGCGCGCGCTGCACCGCGGCGATATCGGCCATCTGCTCTTGGACCAAGGCGAGCACCTCGGTCATCTGATGCCGGAGGGCATCGTTACTCATTCGGGCCAGTGTTCCAGATTCGCAAACGCGCCGCCACGTTCTTTGCCGAATTCGATTCTGGCCAACCATATTTGAGCGCTTGAACAATTACGTCTGCGAAATTGCCATCATCGCAATACCACTCACGCCATAATTTGCCACCCGCGCGTAGATAACCGAGATTTACTCGACAGTCCACATCCCCCGCCGATAGCTCTCATGCCACTGACCGAACCGCGCGGTCTTTGCCTTCACCGAGAACCGGGTCACCCGTACTGGGGCGCGCCTCGCAACCGGGGAAACTTTTCCGCCACTGCCGCAGCCAGTTCCAGATACGCCTGCAGCGTGGACGGATCGATCAGGTCGAAGTCGACATCGGCGCCCTCCGCCAGATGCGGGTCGAACGGGATCATGTGCACCGAGCGGCAGCGGGCTTCGAAGTGCTCGTAGACCTTGTCCAGTTTGAGCTTCGCCGATCCGGGCCGTGAGGCACTGAGCACCACATGCGCTTCGCGGACCAACGCGGAGTGACCGTGCTGCATCAGCCAGTCCAGCGTTGCCGACGCACTGCGTGCCGCATCGATCGCCGGCGAGCTGACCAGCACGATCGCATGAGCCAGATCGAGCACGCCCGCCATCGCGGAATGCATGATGCCCGTACCGCAGTCGGTGAGGATGATGTTGTAGTAGCGACGCAGGATGCTGACGGTGCGGCGGTAGTCGGATTCTCCGAAGACCTCCGATACGGCGGGTTCCTGCTCGCTGGCCAGCACTTCCAGCCGGCTGCCCGCCATGCGGGTGTGGTTACGGACGTCGGCGTAGCGCTCGATGTCGGGATCCGAGAGCAGGTCCCGCACGGTCGACTGGCTCGACGCGTCCCGAACCCGTTCGGCCAGCGTTCCGCGGTCCGGATTCGCGTCGACCGCGATCACCCGGTCCTGGCGCATCATCGACAGCGCCGAGCCCAGGCCCAGCGTGGTGGTGGTCTTGCCGACCCCGCCCTTGATCGACAGCACGGCGATCCGGAAGTCGCCGGCGATCGGCTGACGGATCTGGGCCAGCAGATCCTCCCGCTCGCGCTCCCTGCGAGATTCGCCGGGATTGACCCGGCCGGCACTCGCCAGATGCACGGCTCGGCGCCATCCGGAATGGGGTGCGTTGCGGGCCCGGTTGATGATTCCGGCGTCATCGAGCGAAGGCGGCACGGGCGAGTACTGCGGCGGTGGCGCCACACCCGTCGGCGGCGGAAGCAGCGGCGGCAACGGGGGCAGGAAGCCCGGCGGCGGCAACGGCAGCGGAGGGGGCGGAGGCGGAGGCACCGCATGCCTCGGCGGCAGCGGCGGAATCGGGATCAAACCGGTCGGCGGTTCCGCCGGCTCGGGAGCCGGCGGCTCGGGGTCTGGCGCAGCGCGTTGCGGTTCCTGCTCGGCGACATCGAAGCGTTCGGCGAACTCCCGCGATCCGATGGTGCTGTGCATCTGCCACGGCGGTGGGGCAAGCCGGCGGACCGGCGGCGCAGGGGCGGGGGTCGGCTCCGGCGGAGGTGCCACCACGAAGGCGTCGGTCGTGTCATCGGCAGGCGACGTGGCGGTATGGTTCTGCCGGGCCGAGCGTTGTGCCGCAATCTGTTCCAGCAGTGCCGCGGCCCGGGCCTCCACCTCGTCCAATTCGCCAGGTGCCAAGTCGTCGAGCGATGTGGGCTCGCCGATCGGCCGATTCTCGTCCGGCATCTTTCCCCTAACTCACCTGGACCGCCGCCGGGCAGCAGCCACCGCCACCGTCGCCACCATCAACGCAAGACACGCCGCGGTGACGGTGAAGACGATCCTGCGCGCCCGCACATTACCCGGATCGGGTTGCGGCGGGCCGCTGATCGGTGAAGCAGCAGTGACATCGCGGCCGCCGGTCCCCGCCGGGAGCTGGTAGGTCAGTGCCGCGACGGGGTCCACGACTCCATAACCCGTGGCCTGGTTGGGTCCATTCCCCGGGGTGCGGGCCGTGCGTTCGACCAGATCCTTGACCTCGCCGGCGGTCAGGTCGGGGTAGCGCGACCGGATCAGCGCCACCACGCCCGAGACGAACGGCGCAGCGAAGCTCGTGCCGTTCAACGGGGCCAGGCCCTGCTGGCCGAGTTGCCCGTTGCTCAGGCCCGGCCCGCCGGCATCCAACGAGGTGACCCGCTCGCCCGGGGCGGCCACCGCCACCCACGGCCCGTGCAGGCTGAAGTCCGCCGGGGTGGCCGACGTGGTCACGGCGCCGACCGTCAGCACGTAGTCGGAGAACCAGGCGGGGCTGGCAATGGTGCTGACGCTGTTCCAGCCGGTGTCCAGCGGCTGGTTCGGATCGTTCATGTTGTTCTGTGCCTTGCACATGCTGTGGGAGTTGAAGTTGCCCGCCGCGGCCACCACCACGACATTGCGTTCGTAGGCGTATCGCACCGCGAGCCCGAGTTCCCTGTCGTCCATCCCCGCCGAAACCGGCGCGCAGGCCACCTCCGAGAGGTTGATCACCGTGGCACCGAGGTCCACCGCCCGTGCGATCGCAAGTGCGAGCGTGCGCGTATTGCCGTAACCGATCGACGTCGCGTTGGGATCGTCGTTCTGGCTGCTGCTCGTGCCCGCGACGCTGAACGCGCCACTGTTCTGCCGGATCGACAGGATGGTCGCCTCCGGGGCCACCCCGGCGAAGCTGTCACCGTCTGCGGGGGCCGCGCCGATGATGCCTGCGACCAGGGTGCCGTGCGCGTCGCAGTCGACCAGTCCGTCGGTGTTCGACACGTAGTCACCGCCCGGCTCCAGCGCGGGAAGCCGCGGATGGCGGTTGACGCCGGTGTCGATCACCGCCACCTTCTGCCCCGCACCGCGCGAAAAGCGCCAGGCCTTGCGGTATTCCAGCATGGCTTCCGCGCTGGTCTGTTTGGTGAAGTCGGTGCCGGGGAGCACGCCGGTGGGGACGCCGCAGATCGACTTCTGCTCGGTTGGCTGCGCAGGCGCGACGGGCCCGGTCGGCGGCGGGCCGGGTTCGACGACGGGTGGTGTCACCGCACCGGCCGGAGGCGCGCCGAAGCCGGCCAGCGTCACCGTGACAACCACGGTCATCAGCGCCGCGCACCGGCGGGCGCTCATCAGCCGCCCAGCCGTTCGTAGAGTCCGAGTGGCCACAACGCCAGCGGGATCACGGCGGCCACGGCCAGATACTCGAGATACCCGAGGGCAGTCCGGGTCCGGTGAACGTACCGGACCGCGACCCCGCCCACCGCCAACGCCGCGAGTACGACGACCCCGGTGAGCTGCAGCGGCCAGGCCCCGGACTGGGCTTGCACGCACGCCAGCAGCACCAGCGCGCACGCGGGAACGGCGAGCGCAGCGCGTTCCGGCCAGGTCGCCGCCCGACGGCTGTGCAAGGCCGGGACCGCGGCACAGACCAGGGCGAAAGCGAATGCCGCCCAATCTGTATCGACGCGCATCAACGCGATACTGCTGATCAGCGCGGTCGTTGCCGCCCCGGCCAGCAGGCCGGAACGGGTCAGCACCGCCGATTGCACCCGGTCCCACACCTGTTCCGCGCTCGGCATCGGGGTGCCGGGTTCTGCCACGGCGGCAGCCGCGGTGAACGGATCGTGCCCGCGCGACGCGCCTACGGACAGCACCGGGTACTGGTCCAGCCGTGCCGTCAGCACCGGCACCGCCAGACACCCGAACACCGCGACCACCGCGGCGGCCGCAGCCACCACGGAGACCGGCACCCCCAGCGTCCGGGCCCCGAACGCCGCTGTGCCGAAGCCCAGCAGTACCGCCGCGGCCACGTAGGTCCAGTGGCCGGTACCGATCACGCGGTGACATATCCCGGTGAGCACCAACAACACTGCGCATCCGAGCGCCAGGCCGACCGCGCCGTGCGGGGCCGCGAGCACCCAGCCCGCCGCAGCTCCGACGGCGATCACCGGTGGGCCGACCGCTGCGGCGATGTCGGCTCTGCCGAGGACACGACGCACGAGTGCCGCTGCGGCGACCAGCGTCACCGTCGTCAGCGCCGCGGCGACCAGGATCATCGGCCGGTGCGCCGACAGCCCGGGTGCGAGCAGGAGGACCACCCACACGGCCGCGCACAGCCACAACCCGGCGAAGGCCATCATCCGCGCCGCGGTGGCGCTCCAGGCCGCGTAGGACGCGCGGTTCAGCCGGGCTGCCGCGTCCACCACGTCGTCGTACAGCATCGGCGGCGACAGCGCGCGGCGGGCCGAGAGGCGCAGCAGCTCACCGTTTTTCACACCGGCCTCGCGCAGGGTCTGATCGGGTGCCAGCGCGCCGGCACCGAGTCCGTCGCGACTGAGCTCCCAGAACGTCCGCCGCTCGTCCCGATCGGCCAGGTCTTCACTGCGCTCGTCGTCCCGGGACTTGATCAGCCGGGCCAGCTCCGGAAGGAACGCGGCCACCGGGACGTCGGCAGGCAGCGCGACATCGAGTTGGGTGCGCCCGCCGACCACGGACACCCGGATCGCCTCGGGTGCCGCGGACACCACGTGCACCGCGCGGAGTTCCTCGACGCCGGTCACGGGTCGGGCATCCTGGACAGCTGCACCACGCCGCTACGGGTGGTCCGCGAGACCAGCATGCCGCGGCCGGGGGGCATCGCGCTGGCCTTGTATCCGCCGAACAGTCCGCCCTCGTCCTTGCTTCCGCTCATCACCAAACCGTTGCAGGACAGGTCTTTCAGACGTCCGACGATCGGATCCATCATCGCCCGTCCGGCACCGCCGCTGCGCCGGGTGACCACGACGCGCAGGCCGATGTCACGGGCCTGCGGCAGATACTCCACCAGCGGGCCGAGCGGGTGGCTCAGCGAACCACCGGGGATCAGGTCGTAGTCATCGACCATCACGAACAGGTCCGGGCCCGACCACCAGGACCGCTCCTTGAGCTGCTGCTGCGTGATGTCGTTGGGCGGCAGGCGATCTTTGAGCGCACCGGCCAGTGCCGTCATCAGGTCGCTGCACGACTGAGGAGCGGTGGCGTAGCCGCCGAGGTATTCGTCGGGGACGACGCCCAGCATCGAACGACGGAAGTCGACCAGGATGATCTTGGCCTCGACCGGGCTGGCGTTCTCCATCACACCGGCGGCGATGTTGCGCAGCAGGCCCGTCTTTCCGCATTCGGTGTCGGCGAAGGCCACCAGGTGTGGTTGTGAATCGAAATCCAGCACCACCGGGGCGAGCTCTTCCTCGTTGATGCCGATGGCGATTCGGGCCTTGCTGAGCTGGCCGGCATCGCGCGCGGCCCGTACCACGTCGTCGCGGTTCACGTCATGCGGGAGCATCCGCACCTTCGGTGCCTCACGGTCCTGGTAGTGGGCGCGCACCGCCTCGACGGCCCCGGCCACCCCGGCGGGCAGATCCTCCACCGTCGAGCTGGAGTCCAGTCGGGGCAGCCCGATCAGGATGTGCAGCCGCTCGGAGTTGATACCGCGACCGGGCCGCCCGATCGGAACCAGTTCGGCAGACCGGCGCGCCACCTCGCTGTCGATCGGGTCGCCCAACCGGAGCTCGACGCGGGTCCCGAGCATGTCCTTGACCGCGGGCCGGATCTCCATCCACCGCGACGCGGTGATGGCCAGGTGCACGCCGTAGGACAGGCCCTGGATGGCCAGCGACTGGATCACCGGGTCGAGCTGCTCGAAGTCGCTCTTGATCGAGGCCCAGCCGTCGACGACCAGCACCACGTCGCCGAAGTTGTCCTGGCTCACCTCACCTTTGGCCTTGCGCTGGCGGAAGTCGCGCATGGATTCGATGCCGAGTTCACGGAACAGCTGCTCGCGGCTGCGCAGCACCCCGGCCACCTCGGCCACGGTGCGCCGGACGGCGTCGGCGTCCATCCGGCCCGCCACCCCGCCGACATGCGGCAACTTCGCCAGGCTGGTCAGGGTACCGCCGCCGAAGTCCAGGCAGTAGAACTGCAACTGCTCAGGAGTGTGGGTGGCGGCGGCGGCCAGGATCAGTGTCCGCAGCGTGGTGGACTTGCCCGACTGCGGCCCACCGACCACGGCCACGTTGCCCTGGGCGCCGGAAAGGTCCACCATGAGCACATCGCGGCGCTGATCGTAGGGCCGGTCCACCACGCCCATCGGCATCCACAAGCGGCCGTTGAGGTTCTGCGGTGCAGACCAATCGGATTCGGGCAGAAGCTCGTTGACCGCAGGACTGTCGTCGAGCGGCGGCAGCCACACCTCGTGGGCGGGCCTGCCGTGGCCGCGCAGCCGGCTGACCACCATGTCGAGCAGCGTGGTCTTGGTGGGACTCGAACTGACCGGCTCGGCCTCCGGAAAGTCATGCGGTAACGGTGCCCGCGCGGGCACTGGATCCTTCTTGACCGGCGTGGCGGTGAACAACTTGGGGGCCAGCGCGCCCAACTGGGTCACCCGCCCGGTGCGGGCCGATATCCGTGGCTTGACGTACTCCCCCGAGACGTAGCACGCGTTGAACCGGATCGGTTCGGAGGCATCGCATTTCAGGAATGCCGAACCGGGAACGCTGGGCAGGTGGTAGGCATCGGGCACGCCGAGCACGCTGCGCGATTCTCCCGCCGAGAACGTCTTGAGGCCGAGCCGGTAGGACAGGTGCGAGTCCAGGCCGCGCAGCTTGCCCTCCTCCAGCCGCTGCGAAGCCAGCAGCAGGTGCATGTGCAGGGAGCGGCCCAGCCGGCCGATCATCACGAACAGCTCTGCGAAATCCGGTTTCTGGGACAGCAGTTCGGAGAATTCGTCGACCACGATGAACAGGGCTGGCAGCGGTTCGAGGTCCGCACCTGCCGCCCGGGCGCGCTCGTACTCGGTGACGTTCGGGAAGTTTCCGGCGGCGCGGAGCAGTTCCTGACGGCGGTTCATCTCACCGGCCAGCGCGTCCCGCATGCGGTCCACCATGGTCAGTTCGTCTTCGAGGTTGGTGATGATGGCCGCGATGTGGGCGATTCCGTCGAGACCGAGGAACGTCGCGCCACCCTTGAAGTCGACCAGCACCAGGTTGAGCTGCTCGGGTGAGTGCGACGTGATCATCGACAACACCAGCGTGCGCAGGAATTCCGACTTGCCCGATCCGGTGGCACCGATGCACAACCCGTGCGGGCCCATGCCGCCCTCGGCGGCTTCCTTGATGTCGAGTTCTATCGGCTGACCGTTCGGCGTGATCCCGATCGGCACCCGCAGCCGTTCCCGCGGGGATCGCTGCCGCCACACCTGTTCGGGCACGATGCCTGCGGCGTCGGGAATCTTCAACAGCGCCATCAGGCCCGGGTCGACGGCCCTGTTGTCCGCTTCCAGGCTGACGATGTGCGCGGCGTTCGCCGGACGGTAGCGACCGATCCGCCGCGCGGTGGTCTCGGCCTCGGGGATCGTGATGTCGTCCGGGGTCGCGAACCGTTCGACGCCCACCGCGGTACGCGCGGCCACGTCATCACCCTCGACGACCAGTTGCAGGCTGCGCCGGGCCGACGCCCCGGCCCGCAGTCCGTTCAGATCGAGCAGCGTCACACTGTCGAGGCCCGCATCGGTGATCAACTGCTCGTCGCCGGTGACGAATCCGTCGTCCAGCACGACGACCAGCTGTTTGAGCCCCTGCGTCGGCTGCGAGTTGCGGGTGAACCGGCCGCGTTCGGCCAGCTCCGAAGACATCGCCGTCTCCATCAGCTCGAGCGTGGGGAACAGCAGGCGCATCGAACCCATACCGTCGCGGGTCGACGCGTGCTGCGCGTGCGGCAGCCACTTGACCCAGCTCCAGTTCTCACCGTCGGGGTTGGCGGTGACGATCGCCACCTGCACATGGTCCGGACCGTGAAAGGTGCACAGTTCCAACACCATCGACCGCACCAGCTGCTGCGCGAGCTTGCGCTCACCCTCGAAGGTGATGGTCGGGAACGCCCGCAGCGACACCGCGGTCGGCAACGCATGCACCACCGAATGAGTCTTGACGAACCGGCGCAGAGCCACCGTCGACACCGGTTCCAGGTCCTCGGGCGGCCCGGTCTCCGGCGCCATCAATCGTGTCGCCAACCGGTGCGTCCCGATGCCGACCCGGATGTGGCAGTAGTCCGCATCGCTCGGCCGCCGCTCCCACATGCGCCGGGTACCCACCACGTCGGTCAGCGCCCGCGGATCGGGATGGCTCCATTCCAGTGCGGTGCGTTGTTCGGCCCCGGTGGTGTCGGCTTCCTCGCGAAGATTCGCGAGGTAACTGAAGTAGTCCTTGCGTTCCTCGTTGAGTTCGGCAGCGGCTTTGCCATTGCGGTTCCCGCCGCCCATGAACATGCCGACCATCGACATGATCATCATCATCGGGAAGAGCAGGAACATCGGGCTTCTGGCCATGTCCCGGCCACCGACCGTGATCATCAGCGCGATCATGCCGATCACCGCGACCAGCATCACGAACGGCATCAGCCGCATCATCAGGTTGCCCGGGATCGCCCGCGGCACCTCGGGCGGTGGGGCCAGGTTGACCTCGCCACCGGGCATCCGCGGCGGCGCCACCCGAAGGCGGCGGACGAACCCCTGCGTACTCAACCTTCCCTCCCCGGAAGCTGCTGGAGCCGGATGCTGGGTATTGTTCGTGTCGAGCAATCCCATTGCGCAGGAGGCCGACTGGATTGTGACCCTACTTGAGTCAGAGCTCGAAGCCGAGGCCGAACCCGAACTGAGCCGGCTGACCCTGGTGGTCGGCGAGCTCAACATCGACGTCGGGCTGCCCGCACACGTCAGCATCGCCCAGTACATCCCCGATGTCATCGACATCGCGAACGAGCAGATCACGGCGAACGACGCGATCGTCCAGTTCGCCGCCGACGGGCAGTGGACACTGGCACCACTCGGTGGCGAACCGATCGCCCCACACCTGTCGCTCGGCGAAGCGGGGGTTTACGACGGCGACCTGTTGATGATCTGCGTGGCGGGCCAGCCGGTCAGCCCGCTGCTGTTCGACGACGTCGACGACACGCACACAGAGGCCGGACCCGGCGCCGTGCGGAGCTGGTTCGCCGACAACGCCGGCATGCTGGCCCGCTTCGGTGTCACCGCCGCCGCGGCCGTCACGCTGGCCGGTGTGCTGGCACGTTGGGCGACCCAACCCGCGGTACCCGCGGGGGTGCTGGCCCTCGGCGTGGCGGGGGTGGTGCTGGCCTGCCTGGTGGCGCACCGGCCGCCCGCCGCCGCGACGTCGGCCTGGATCGCCGCGGTGTCGATGCCGCTGGTGTTCGCCGGTTCGCTGTACCTGGTACCCGACGGCTCCGGCGCCACCTCGCTGCCGATGGCGTTCGCGCTGACCGCGTTCGGCGCACTGCTGGTGCTGCTCGTCTCGGGCAGTGGATCCGCCGTGTACACCGCGATCATCGCGGTGTGCGCTTTCGGTGGCGTCAGTTCCACGGCAATGTTGCTGTGGCAGCCGCCCATCCGCACGGTGGGCGCTTTGCTCGCGACCGCCGCCGTTATCGTCGTCTATCTCGCTCCGCGGGTGACGATCGGCCTGTCGAAACTGCCGATCCCCCGGGTGCCGACGGCAGGCGAACCACTCGACGACATCGAAACCCAGGGCGGCCCAACTGTCGAGGGCGTCAATGCGATCGGCAAACAGATCATCCCGACCGAGGAAGATCTGATCAGCCGGGTTCGTCGTGCCAATCAGCACCTCACCGGGATTCTCGTCGCGGCCGCCCTCGCGGCCCTGCTCGGCTGCTATCTGGCGGTGGACGTCAGCAACGGGTTCTACTGGCAGGGAACTGTATTCGCCGTCATGGTGGCGACCGTGCTGTGTCTGCGCGGCCGCGGCCACCACGACCTGGTGCAGTCGGCGACACTGATCGGCAGCGGGCTGACCATCGCCGTCGCCGTGGTCCTCAAGACCGCGGTGAACGTCGAGGGCTGGCAGGCCCGTGCCGTGGTCGTGCTGCTCGCCCTCATGGTGCTGATCCTGGCCTGCGGGCTGGTCGCACCTCTGCGCGAGTTCTCACCGGTGATGCGGCGTCAGGTCGAGATACTCGAGTACATCGCGGTGGGATCGCTTTTTCCGCTGTGCTTCTGGATCATCCGGGTCTACGCATTCTTCCGGGAGATGCGCCTCTGACTAAGGCTTGCCGGTCGACACCTTGCTGCTGTCCGGGTCGGCGGCCATGCCGTCATGGGCGACCAGGGCCGCCTCCTGGGACAGCTCCGGTCCGGCAGGCAACAACGACAGCACCGGCCACGGCGCCCACTGCGGGGCGTTGGCAGGGCCGTCGGGAATCTTGACGCCACTGACCCCGAGCACCTCGGCGGTCGGCACATCCTTGATGTGGTACCGCACTCCGGTGTCGGAGACGTAGAACAGCTGCCCCGTCGAGCGGCTGTCCGGATCGCTACCGGTGGCCTGCACATACTCGCCGGCGCCCGGGGTCAGGTACACCGTGTCCGCCCCGGGGCCGCTGCCGTCGGCACTGGCCAGCCGAACCATCTGCGCCCCTTCGGCGGTCGGCAGCCGGTGCCCGACCAGGAGCCGTACATCCGCACGGGCGTCGGTGTTGGACCGTTGCCAGCCCATACACACCACCCGGTCCGGATTCGGCGACACGATCCGGGGCGACACCATCGGATAGTGGTCGACCGGCAGCCGGTGCACGGTGGCCACCTCGGCCAGCGTCGCGGGCGCGATGTCGGCGATCTGCCCGGTGGCCACCTCGCCGGACGCGCTGTAGCGGATGATGTCGGCGGTGGCCTGCGAGACGGGCTGCAGCCCTTCCCGCAACACCACGTAGAGCTGTTCACCGCGGGAGTCGACGGATTTGACGATGGCGCCGACCGGATGCTCCGGTCCCAGCGGACCGGGCTCGCCCGAACCCTGGATCTGCACCGGCGTGATCGGGTCCACCAGCGGGAAGGTGTTGAGCAGGGCCGACGACATCGGCCGTGTCGCCGCGCCCTGCAGGTGAAGTCCGTTGACCAGAACCGGATCTGACACGTCGATCGGTGCTCGCACGCCTCGGTAGACCAGGTAGGTGGTCCCGCCGGTTTCGGTGAGGATCGCCTCGGTGGAATCGACCGGGCGGATACCGCCGTCGAGCACCGGGTCGTTGGCCAGCACCGTGGTCTGCAGGCTGGCGGTGCCAGTGGTTTCGGTGACGGCCGGGGTCAGCAGGTTGTCACAGACTGTCCACGACGACATCGCCAAGTCGTCGCCGCGGTTGATGCTCGCCGGCGCGCCGACGATGCCGACCATGGGCCCGCGCGGTACGGCGTCGAGGAATTTGTCGTCGACCTGCTTGGGGCTCTCGTTCTTGCCGGTGATCAGCCGGGCCGAGGCCAGGTTCAGCACGGGATGGATCTGGTCGCCGATCCGGACGAAGGGCGCGCCACTGGACTTGCTCAGCACGATCTGCGCGTCGCCGATGTTGGGCGTGGGCTTGAAGAACGCCATCACCGCCGCGGCCCCGGTGATCAGGACCGCGATCACCACGCCCACGATCAGGGCCCGCATCTGACCGCGCATCGGATCGTGGATCATCCGCGAATCACCCCGGATGAGTGCGTGCTCAAGCCGGCGGATCAGGAAACGGTAGCCGTTCACCTGTGCGCGAGTGGTAACTTGCGCTGGCATGCGTAGGGTATAGCACGTCCGCACCACCATGACATGACAGCCTGGAGAGCGGCTACTGAAATGCGATGCGTCCATTGACTTTCGCAGCAAAGCTGGCGACTGCCGGCGATACCGGCCCGCAACGGCTCGTCCCCTTGGTCGACCTGATCGCCCTGCAAATACTCGTGGTCGTCGGGACCGTCGTCGCGCAGCAACTGCACCGACCCGGCTGGCAGGGCGCGGCGGTGGGCCTGGTGGTGGCGTTGCTGCTGATCGCTCCGGTCGTCAAGGGCACGACGGCACCGCGGGCGCTGGCGCTGCGTGGGAGATTTCTGCGTAATCGGCGGCGACGCACGGGCAAGTCCGCGCCGGGCTTCCTGCCGAGCGAACCGTTCGACGTTCCGACACCCGACGGTCTGCAGATCGGATTCCGTTGGAACGGTTCGACTTTGCTGTCATTGCTCAAGATCGACGAAAATCCCAGGGCTCTGACGGTTTTGGAGCCGGGGGTCACCGTTTCCGGCGAGATGGTTCCCGTCCAGGCTCTGCTGGACTGCCTCCGCCAGTTCGACATCACCCTCGAGTCCATCGACATCATCAGCCAGGGTGCCCGCTCGGCCGGCCACACCGACGTCGCCGCGGTCTATGACTCCGTGCTGGGGCCGCTGCCCGCGATCGCCCAGCGCACGGTGTGGATTGCCGTGCGGTTCAACCCGTCGCGCTGCGCGGAGGCGGTCCGGCGCCGCGGCGGTGACCGCGACGGCATCCTGCGCGCCGCCACCACGGCGACCCGGCGCGTCGCCAATCGGCTGGCGGAGGCGGGTCTGCAGCCCCAGTTCCTTTCGGCGAGCGGTATCGCGGCGGCCACCAATCAGCTCAGCGACGGAGTCAACCTCGGCACCGTGGAAGAGACGTGGGAGGACTGCCGCGAAGGCCACTTCCGGCTGTCCAGCTTCGCCGTGCAGCCGAACATGCTGACCACGGCCGGCCTCGGGCTGTTGTGGACGGTGCCCAGCTACTCCACCACGGTGTGCCTGTCGCTGCGTGAAGCCCCCGATCACGGCAGCGACGAGGATCTGATCCAGGTCCGTGGACTGGTCCGCTTCGACAGCGACGTGCGCGTCCCCACCCAGTTACGCGGGCTCGTCCCGCTGCACGGCCAGCAGTTCTCCGCACTCGCGGCGACGCTTCCGGTCCCGACGGTTCCCGGGGCCCGCCACATCGAGCACTGGGCGTCCGGCCTTCGCGGCGACGCACTCAGCGACCTGGCCCTGCCGGCTTCGGGCTGCGGTCAGGTGATCGGTGCCGACGAACAGGGGCGGGCCGTCGCTCTCCCCGTGTTCGGCCCGCAGATCCGCCGGGTCGAGATCGTGGGCACGCTGCATCTGGCCCAGCAGGTGGTGCTACGTTCGCTGGCCCTGGGCGCCCGGGTGTTGGTGCACAGCCGGCGCCCGGCTTTCTGGCGCGACATGGTCGAGGTCGTCGGACGCCATGACCTGCTGTGGGTTGCCGACTTCAACCGGCGCGCCATCCAGGCGGGTGCGGAACGCAACTACACCGTCGAGATGTTCGACGGCGTACCGGAGCAATCGGTCCGCATCGGGGTGACCACCATGGTGCTCGCCCCGCCGAACACCCGGCCGTCGGATCAGGCCGACGTGGTCCTCGACCTGATCTCGCTGGAACACGACACCGTCAAGGTGAGCACCCAGGCCGGCTCGGCGCTGGTCACGATGGTCGCCACCGACGACGAGATGCGTTACCTGAGAGCATCTGCGAACAGCATCGACTGATCTGAAGGAGTGACCGTGGTCAATTCACCGAGCCGCAACCTGTCGATCGCGGTGCTGGTGCTGGGCCTGGCCGGCTATTGCGTGAGCTTCGGGCCGGCGGCCGACGGCGGCGGCAACGACTGGCATGTCAGGTTCGCCGTCCTGGCCGGCCTGACAGCCGCAATCGGCTTGCTGCCCAAGCAGACTGCCCTCCCCCGGCTGACCGCGATCCTGGCTGCGGCGGGTTTTCTCGATGCCTTGTCGACCGTGCTGACCTCGTCCTCGGGATGGGTGCTGATCACCATCGCGGTGCTCAACGGATTGCAGGTGCTGGCGGCCGCCGCGGCACTGTGGCTGGCACCGGAGGCGCCGGCCGCGGCCACCGCGGCCGGCGGTTACGAGGCCTACCTCGACTACTACAACCAGGCCGTGCAGCAGTACTACGCGCAGGGCGGGGTGGCACATCCGGATGCGGCGCAGCGCAGTGGCTACGGCCAGGCGTATGCCCAGGCCTACGGCCAGGCTCAAGCCACCCAGCAGGCGCCGCAGTACGGTGACTACGCCGATCTACTCTCGCCACAACAGGATTACGGCCGGACCGCCACCCCGGCTCCCACCCAGCACGGCGGAGCGGTGGCGCCTCCCGGGCGGGCCGGCGCCGGTCCGGCCGTCAACCGCGCGGCCGAGTCAGCCGATGCAGCAGCCACGCCGCAGGCACCGTGGCCACCAACGTCACGATGAACAACACGGTGGCCGAACCGGTGTAGACGTTCCAGCCCAACACGAACGCCATCACCAGGTCCATGGCCACCACGTGCAACAGGAAGACCTCGTAGGAGATCTCCCCCAGCCACACCATCGGCCTGCTGCCCATCACCCGTGCGTAGAGGCCGTCCCCGTCCAGTGCCAGCGGAGCCACCACGAGGGTCGCGATGACCGCGTAGAACAGCGTTTTCGACAGATCCTCGCTCAGGTCGAGGACGGGCGCCGTGACCACGCCCGCGATCGGGGTGGACACCACCAGATAGCAGGCCAGCGCCAGGGGCAACGCCGCCATCGCATAGCAGCGCACGCCCATCGTGCCGAGCACGGCCAGCACCATCCCGCCGACGAACCAGACCAGATAGTGCGGCAGCCAGGCACCACCGCCGACCGGCATCCATTCGGTGTTGTGCAGCAGTACCAACCACAGCGGACTGATCGCGGCCAGGCCGGCCAGCCCGGCCAACATCAGCAGGGGCCGAAAACGCCTGCGACACAACACCACCAACAGCAGATAGGCCAGCAACGGCAGCACCGCGTAGAACGCGACCTCTACCGCCAGGCTCCACATCTGGCTCAATCCCTGGTGCAGGTACTCCGTGAAGTAGTTGTCGCTGTAGATCTGGGTCAGCGTCAGATTGCGTAGCAGGCCCGTCCAGGTGTGCCCGGGATTCGGTTGCACAGGCCGCAGTTCGTAGATGCCGTAGACGACGAGGACCGTGACGACGTAGGCGGGCATGATGCGGCGGAACCGATTTCGGGCATAACGCCGGGTACTGGGCGCGTCGGCCCCCGAAGCGGCCGCATGCACCCAGGGGCGGAACAGCAGCAGCCCCGAGAGAACGAAGAAGATCGCCACCCCGACTTCCAGGCGGGCGCTCATCAGTCCCAGGCACCCCTGAGAGAGCAGGCCGGTGCCATACGCCGCGTGGGTCCCCATCACCGTCAGCGCCGCCACCGCGCGCACCCCGGTGAGCGACGCGACGCGATCCGCGTGCGAAACCTGCTCGAGGCCGCCCTGGTCGTCCTGGTCGTCCTCAACCGGTGAGGTCATTTTGCCATTCTGCTTGCGCGGGCGGCCTCCGCGTTGTTGCATCGCGGTGTGGGTGAAGAGGTCAAGAACACCGAATTCAGCCGCTCGCACCGGCAGGAGTACCGGCGCAAGGTGCAGCTGTGCCTCGACGTGTTCGAAACGATGCTGGCCCAGTCGAGTTTCGAGTTCGAGCGTCCGCTGACCGGCATGGAGATCGAGTGCAACCTCGTCGACGAGGAATACCAGCCCGCGATGACCAACCAAGAGGTGCTGGCTTCCATCGCCGATCCGGCCTACCAGACCGAATTGGGCGCCTACAACATCGAATTCAACGTCCCGCCACGCCCGCTGCCCGGCCGGGCCGCGTTGGAGCTCGAGGACGAGGTGCGGCGCAGCCTCAACGCCGCCGAGATCAAGGCCAGCGAGGACGGCGCGCACATCGTGATGGTGGGGATCCTGCCGACGCTGATGCCCGAGCATCTGTCGGGGCCCTGGATGAGCCAGTCGACGCGGTATCAGGCGCTCAACGACTCGATCTTCACCGCCCGCGGCGAGGACATGCCCATCGACATCGCGGGGCCGGAACGGCTGAGCCTGCAGTCGGCGTCGATCGCGCCGGAATCCGCGTGCACCAGCATGCAGTTGCACCTGCAGGTCTCCCCCGCCGATTTCGCCCGGAACTGGAATGCCGCCCAGGTGCTGGCCGGGCCGCAGCTGGCGGTCGGTGCCAACTCGCCGTACTTCTTCGGCCATCAGCTGTGGGCCGAGACCCGCATCGAGCTGTTCACGCAGTCCACCGACACCCGACCCGATGAGCTCAAGGCTCAAGGGGTGCGGCCGCGGGTCTGGTTCGGCGAGCGTTGGATCACCTCGATCTTCGACCTGTTCGAGGAGAACGTGCGGTACTTCCCGTCGTTGCTGCCCGAGCTGTCCGATGAGGACCCGGTCGCCGAGCTCGCGGCGGGGCGGGCGCCTCAGCTGGCCGAGCTGAGGCTGCACAACGGAACCATCTACCGCTGGAACCGCCCCGTGTACGACGTGGTGAACGGTGTTGCCCATCTGCGGGTGGAGAACCGCGTGCTGCCCGCCGGCCCGACCGTGGTGGACATGCTGGCCAACGCCGCGTTCTACTACGGCCTGCTGCGGACGCTGTCCGAAGAGGACCGGCCGCTGTGGACCAAGATGAGCTTCGCCGCGGCCCACCACAACTTCGTCGAGGGTGCCCAGCACGGTCTGGATGCCCGGCTGTACTGGCCCGGTCTGGGCGAGGTGACGCCCGACGAGCTGGTGTTGCGCAGGCTGCTCCCGATGGCACACGACGGCCTACGCCGCTGGGGTGTGGCGAGCGAGGTGTGCGACCGCTACCTCGGGGTCATCGAAGGGCGTGCGAAGACCGGCCGGACCGGATCGACGTGGCAGGTGGCGACCGTGCAAAAGCTGCAGTCACAAGGGTTGACCAGGCCCAAAGCGCTGGCCGAAATGTTGCGGGAGTATGTCCAGCGGATGCACAGTAATGAGCCCGTCCATACCTGGGATTGAGGCGCGTACGTTGGAGCCATGACATCTGAACAGGTCTTGGACTGGGATGGCGCGTACAAGGGGGAAGCGGGTTTCGAGGGCCAGCCGCCGTGGAATATCGGCGAGCCGCAGCCTGAACTCGCCGCGCTGCACCGGGCCGGGAAGTTCGAAAGCGATGTCCTCGACGCCGGCTGCGGACATGCCGAGTTGTCACTGGCGCTGGCGTCGGACGGCTACACCGTCGTGGGCCTGGATCTGAGCCCGACGGCCATCGCCGCGGCCAACAACGCCGCGCAGGTGCGCGGGCTGTCGACGGCCAGCTTCGCCCAAGCCGACATCACCTCGTTCACGGGTTATGACGGCCGGTTCAACACCGTGATCGACTCGACCCTGTTCCACTCGCTGCCGGTCGAAGGGCGCGACGGATACCTGCAGTCCATCCTCCGCGCGTCGGCGCCGGGTGCGAGCTACTACGTACTCGTGTTCGCCAAGGGCGCGTTCCCCGCCGAGTTGGAGACCAAGCCCAACGAGGTGTCCGAGGAAGAGTTGCGCGCGGCGGTCTCCAAGTACTGGGAGGTCGACGACATCCGGCCGGCCTTCATCCACGCCAATGCCGTCGCGCTGCCCGCCGACGTTCCGTTCGAGTTGCCCAAGCACGGCTTCGACGAGAAGGGCCGCATCAAGTTCCCGGCGTTCCTGCTGACCGCGCACAAGGGTTGACCTACCCGTCTAGAACGGTGGGTCGTCCGGGTCCGGCGGCAGTGGTGGGGGCGGTTCCCAATCCGGGGGTAGTTCTTCGGGCTCGAAGGGATCGTTGATCCAGGTGCAGTACGGGCTGGTGCTCGGCTCATCGCCCTTGAAGAATTTCAGGGTGGCCCGCATCCGGTTCCTATTACGACGCCGGCCAAGTTCCTTGCGTCGGGCCCTCTGGGTGTATCGGTAAGCCTCGTTGACCGGCCGCAGCCGCCTGTTCTTCGCCCGGGTCTGCTCCACCCGCGCTGCCCGGCTCAGCTTCGGCGGGCGCGCCGGGGCGGGCGGTGTGCACGGAGCCGAAGCGAAGCTGTTGAACAGGTCCGCCCCGCCCGGTGTGGTGCGGTAGGTCTTGCCCGACGGCGAGGTCCACACCACGCTGCCGTCGGGGTACTGGGTGTCGCACCATCCGCCAAATGTCTTGAGGCGGTGGTGAAAACGGCACAGGCATTTCAGATTGGCTGGCACCGTGAGCCCACCACGGGCGGGATTGCCGCGGTCGAACGGCACCGTATGGTCAACGTCGCAGTCCTCGGCCGGGCGCTCACAGCCCGGGAATCGGCACGTCAGATCGCGGCACCGGACCCAGCGCTGCACCGACACCGTCGGTTGGTAGCGGAGCGCTGCCGCGGTATCCACGTCCGGTTCGGTCACCAACCGCATCGTGGCTTCGGCGGCGAGTTCACGGACCTGCTCGGCGTCGACAACCCCGAAGCCACACACATACCCGGCCGCCGTCCCGGTCCCGAGGACCGTGTCACGTTCGGCGATCACGTTGACCACGACCTTGACCGGTTCTGACGGCTCGTTCGTCGACCGGACCGGACACTCAGCGCAGCCACACTCGCACGACAGCTCTCGACCCTCCGCCAGAGCTTCGATTGCATCAGAGCGGCGCTGGTCGTTGCTGCGCGGATCTTTCGGGCACAGCCTGGCGGACATTTCCGAAAGCTTTGAGTCGAAGGTCAATCCGGCACGAGTCGTGACGATGGCATCGATCTTGGCCGTGCCATCTCCACGCGCGCTGACCTTGACTCGGCGACGGTTGGTCGCGTGTTCGCGTTCACAGATCGCGGCCGGGTCCAAGGTCCGTACCTTGGCATCCACGGTGGTGGTGATGCGCCCGTCCGACCAGCACTGCCACCCGGTAATCCGCTGCGCCAGCTCCTCGTCCAGCTGCTCCATCACCCTCGGCGAGACGAACCGGGTCCGGGTGATCACGATTTCGACAGTGCGCCAGTCGGTCTGCCCGTCGCTCAACAGCGCGGCCAATCGGGGCAACCGGTCGCGCAATGCCTCGGCCTGCCCGACGAGCCGGCTGGCGGCGCCCGAGGTCAGGTTCAACGCCGCCCCCACCTCAGCGCTCGCGCGGGCGAATCCGGTGAGGATCATGTAGTTCGGGTGCACACCCTCGACATTGAGTTCGGCGGTCCGCTGGGCCAACAAATCCGCCACAGCGGCCATCCGAGTCGCGATCAACCGCGCCTCGGCACGCGCACTGTCGGTCAGCGCATCCACGAGCCGACCCGGTGCCGCCGGATCGAACTCGGTATCGAACATGTGTTCGAGTATAGTCCGATCCACTGACACGTGCCTGAAAACTGGCTAAGGCGCGTCCCGCAACACCCCGGCGAACTGCTCCAAGTCCTCGGCAGTGGTATCGACATGCGGCGAGATCCGCAGCACCGGCTTGGTCATCTCGAACGGAGCCCGCGCGAGTTCGCATGCGGTGGTGACGATTCCGCGCTCGGCGATCAACCAGGCGCGGACGGCGGTCGGATCGGCACCGTCGGTGGGTTCGAGCGTGGTGATCGCCGTGGGCTCATCGACGGCTTCCACTACCCGCCAGCCGGGCACGTCGGCCAGCACCTGCCGCGCCGTGCGACCCACTTCGGCAAGCCGGCCGCGGACGAGTTCAGGTCCGGCGGCGAGATGTTCGCCCAGAGCGACCGAGTAGCCGATGCGGGTCGCTGCGTTGTGCTCACCGTGTTCAAAGCTCTGCAGGACGGTCACCGGCACATCCCACCCGGCCGGCGGCACACGCCGCTGCAGCCGCGCGACGAGTTCGGGCCGCACCGCCAGGAAACCTACACCGCGTGGCCCGGCAAGCCATTTGCGTGACGACGAATAAATCGCGTCGGGGCCGACGCTGCAGTCCAGGTGCCCGAACGCCTGTGCGGCGTCGACCACGATCGGGACGCCCGCAGCGCGGCAGACGGCGACCATCTCCGACAGTGGCTGGGCCACGCCACGGTGACTGGCCAGTGGCGTGAAGTGCACCAAAGCCGGCGGATCAGATGCGAACCGACCGGCCACCTCGTCGACATCGACCCGGCCGTCCCCGTCGACGGGCAACGCCCGCACCTGAAAGCCATTGGCCGCCATGACCGCGAGGTTCGGCCCGAACTCGGCGGGCAGGCAGGCCAGCGTGCGCTCCCCCGGCCAGCTACCGAGCAGGAGGTCCAGGGAATGGTTGGAGCCCGTCGTGTAGACCACGTCTGCGGCATCGAGTCCGGTCAGTGCCGCGACCGCAGCCCGGCCCGCGTTGAGCACCGGCGCTGCCGCCTCGGCGGCGACGTAGCCGCCGACTTCGGCCTCATGGCGCGCATGTGCGGCGACGGCGTCGATGACCGCGAGACTCTGCCGCGAGCAGGCGCCACTGTCGAGGTGAAGGCCGGCGACTTTGGGGCGGGCGTCAGCCCACTGCTGCGCCAGGCTCATCTCACCGCCAGCGACAGGCCGAAGTCACCGGCTTGGTCGGTCCACCAATGAGTCTGCCGGAGACCGGCTTTCGCCAGCTCCTCGGCCACCCCGTCGGCCCGGAACTTGCAGGACACCTCGGTCAGCATCTCTTCACCGGCACCGAATGCGACGTCGAGATCGAGCCCGGCGATCCTGACCTGCTGCGGGGTGTCCGTGCGCAGCCACATCTCGATCCGCTCCTCGTCGGCATTCCACTTCGCCACATGCTCGAACGCGTCGAGGTCGAAATCGGCATCGAGCTCGCGGTTCACCACCGACAGCACATTGCGGTTGAACGCGGCGGTCACGCCGGCGCTGTCGTCGTAGGCACGGACCAGCCGGTCGGTGTCCTTGACCAGGTCGGTGCCCAACAACACGCTGTCCCCGGGCTGCAGGGTCTCGGCAAGCGAGGCCAGGAATTCCGCCCGCGGGCCGGGTGTCAGATTGCCGATCGTCGATCCGAGGAAGGCCACGAGGCGGCGTCCCACCGCCGGGATCTTGCCGAGATGTTCCTCGAAATCGCCGCACACCGCATCGATCTCGATGCCCGGATACTCCTTGCCGATCGCGTCGCCGGCGGCCCGCAGCACGCCGGCGTCGACGTCGAACGGGATGAACCGGCGCAACTGGCCGCCGTCACGCATCGCGTCGAGCAGCATCCTGGTCTTCTCCGAGGTGCCACTGCCCAACTCGACCAGCGTGTCGGCCCCGGCGGCCTCGGTGATCTCCGGCGAGCGGTCCCGCAGGATCTGCGCCTCGGTGCGCGTGGGGTAGTACTCGGGCAGCCGCGTGATCTGGTCGAACAGATCGCTACCGACCGAATCGTAGAACCACTTGGGCGGCAGCATCTTCGGCGACTGGGCCAGCCCCTCGGACACATCGCGGCGGAGCGCGGTGGCAGCGGAATCTGCTGCCAGATAGTTGGACAGGGTGAGCGTCATACCGAACCTTTCAGTGGGGTGAGCTCGACATGCGAGTCAGAGACGTGCACCAGGTGGCGGTCCGGAATGTCCGACCAGCCGGGATCGTCGTCGTAGGGTTCGCTGGCGAGCACGACGCCGTCCGGCAGCCGCAGCATCGACAAGGTATCGCCCCACGTGGTGGCCAGCATACGAGAACCGTTGGCGGCCAGTATGTTCAATCGGGCGTTCGGATCCAGGGCGCCGACTTCGGCAATGGTGTCACCCAACGAATCCAGGCCCCGGGAGAAGATCAGCGCGGCCAGCACCGCGCTGTCCACGGTGGATTCGGCGGCGGCAGTCAACGGCAACACCGCCCGGTCCACCACGCCGTTGTGCGACAGCAGCCACTGCCCGTCGGTGAACGGTGCCGAGGCCGAGGGTTCGATCGGCATGCCGATGGTCGCCGAGCGCACGGCCGCGACCACGCACCCACTGCTCAATGCCGGTGCCACCGACGCGAACGACGCGTCACCCCATAGCGGCTTGTCGCTACGCCACCGACGCGGTACTCCGTCGTCGAAAAATCCTGCACCCCAACCGTCGGCGTTCATCAGGCCGTGCTTCTGGCGACGCGGCGCATAGGACTGCACCAGCAGACCCTGCGGCGGATCCAGCATCAGCGACGCCACCGATCGCGGCGCGCCCAGCCATCCGATATGCCGGCACATCAGGCGTCCCAGGCCAGACGCACGCCGGAGAAGATCTGGCGCCGCATCGGATGGTCCCAGTTGCGGAAGCTCGGCCGCAGGATGTCGGCGGACACCGCCCACGAACCGCCGCGCAGGACCCGGTAGTCGCCAGCCCCATTGCCTTCGAAGAAGGGTTCGGTGTAGCGGTCGTACACCATCGGCGTGAATCCGGGCCATGGCCGCAGTGGGGACGTGGTCCATTCCCAGACGTCACCCAGCATCTGCTCGACGCCGTAGGCCGACGCCCCGGCCGGATACGCACCCACCGGGGCGGGCCGGCGCGCCTCACCGCCGAGGTTGGCCAGCGCCTCGGTGGGTTCGGAAGTGCCCCAGGGGAATCGGCGCCGGCTCTCGGTCGCCGGATCCCACGCGCAGGCCTTCTCCCATTCGGCTTCGGCGGGCAGCCGGGCGCCCGCCCAGGCGGCGTATGCCTCGGCCTCGAAGAACGTGACGTGCTGGACCGGTTCGTCGGCCGGGATCGTCTCGATGTGGCCGAAGCGGGCCCGGGTGCCGTCGGGACCCCAGAACTGGGGTGCGGTCAGACCCGCCTCCTGACGATGGGCCCAACCACGCTCGGACCACCATCGCGACTGCTGATAGCCGCCGTCGTCGATGAACTCGCGCCATTCGGCGTTGGTGACGGGCACCCGGCCGATGCGGAAAGAGGGCAGCTCGACGATGTGCGGCGGACGCTCGTTGTCCAGCGAATGCGGTTCGGTGAGTTCGTCCACGCCGAGAACGAACGAGCCACCCGGGATCAGCACCGAGGTGCCGGCCAGGCCGGGCCGACCGGTGGGCAATGCACTTCCGGTGTCGAGCAGCGGCGGGCCCGACCGCAGGTTCAGCGCCTGCAGCATGGTCTCGTCGTGCTGGTTCTCGTGGCTGATCACCAAACTGAAGTTGAACCCGGAGTCGTCGGCGTCGAGGGAATCGAGGGCGTCGAGGGCGCGGGACCGCACGGTCGCGCAGTAGCTGCGGGCATCGGTGGGCGGCAGCAGGGGAAGTTGGACGCGGCTGGCCCGAGAGTGCACGAAGGCGTCGTAGAGCCGGTCCACTTCCGGGGCCAGCATGCCGGGGCGGTCCTGATCGCCGCCGCGCAGAAGCCACAGCTCTTCCTGCTGGCCGATGTGGGCGAGATCCCAGACCAGCGGGCTCATCAACGGGCTGTACTGACGATGCAGTTCGGCATCGTCGAAGTCGACCAGGCCCAAGGTGCGCTCCCGCGCCCTGGTGAGCTGCTGTGCCAGCGTCTCGCGTGTGGTCAAAGCTCGCCCTTCACCAGTTGGCTCATCGCAGAAGCGGTTCCGTGGCCCACTACCCGGTCGGCGAAATCGTCGGCCGGACAGCGTCCCTCCTGAACCGAACGCGTCAACCGCTCCATCGATTCCGCCAATTCCGCCGGGGCCCGTTCCGCCACGGCCGAAACGCACACCACGGCCGCTTCCTGCAGCCGTCGATCGGTCAGCCCGATCCGGGCCGCCCGATCCCATGCGGTGGCGACCGGTTCCGTCGCCTCGGTGGCGATCGCGGCGGCCTCCGGATCGTCGAGCAGGGTGGTCAACATGAACACCACCGCGGGCCACAGGGCGTCGGGCACGCTGTCGAGATAGCGGATCTCCAGCCAGCGTCGGGGCCGCACCGGCGGGAACAGCGTGGTGAGGTGGTATTCGAGATCGGCCTCGGTGGGGCGCCGGCCACCGAGCACCGCTCGCCCGTCGGCCCAGTCGGCGAACGGCACCCAGTTGGTGACGGGGACCGCTTCCGGGGTGTTGACGAGCATCACCGGCGCCCGCAGGGCGTAGCGCGCCCAGTCGCTGGCCGGATCGTCGCCGTCGGCGCCGAGAACCGGGCCGCAGCGCGCGGAATCCAGCTGGCCCCACACCCGCTGCCGCGAGGACTTCCAGCCGGTGAACCGCCCGCCGAGCATCGGCGAATTCGCAGTGACGGCAATCATCATCGGGCCGAGGGCATGCGCCAGCCGTACCCGCTGGGCCCAGCCGTCCCGCGGGCCGGCGTCCAGGTTGACCTGAACCGAGGCGGTCGACGTCATCATCGCGGCGCCGGGCTCGGCCGACCCGCTGGCCGCGAAGAACTGCTCCATGGCCTGATAGCGCGGGCCCGGGTTGACCCGTCGCGTCGGCCGCACCGGATCGGCACCCAACAGCACCAGGCCCAGACCGCGGCGGTCGAACTCCGTGCGCAACACGGCTCGATCGGCGAGCAGTGCGGCGATCGCGGCCGAGGGTCCGTCCGCCGGTGGGCCGGACAGTTCGACCGCACCCCCCGGCTCGACGGTGATCCGGCTGCCACCAGGCAGCACGGGGACCGAGGCGATGATCTCGGACAGTTCGTCCCAGCCCGGGCGACGCAGCGGATCCTCGAGGTCGAAACAGTGCGCCTCGATTTCCAGGCCCACCTGCCCGACCGGCCCGTCATCCAGGCAGTGGTCTTCGATGAACGCCGCGGCGTGCTCGGCGCTGGTGAATTCGACGGGGGGCAGCCGGGCCGCATCGGCCCTGACGGGTACTGCCATCGCAACCACCCCTCCCGGTCCTCACCGGATCAAACGGCTCGGTTCTGTTCCATCATCCAGATCGGACCGACACGATCTACTGCCCCAGCGTGTTCTGCATGGCGCCGGCCAGCACGTTGACCGCGGGGCCTGCGTTGCCGGACTGACATACCTTCGCTTGTAGCAGCACATTTTCCCGTTTGCGGGTGGTGTTGAAACAACGGCGGTCCGTGCCGGCCTCCTGTTTCACCCAATCCGCGTCGGTGGCGGTCGCGGGGCCGCCGCTGAACGTCCACACCTGGGTCACGAAGTTGTCCAGGTGCATCGCGGTGGTCTGGCCCGAGCAGCCGTTGGTGCGGTCCACCACCCGGTGGAAGGCGCGGTCGGCGGCCTCCGGCGTCGCGAACACCCCGATCGCCTGCTTGACGTAATGGTTGTCGTCACCGGCTGCCGTCTGGGTGGTGGCGCCGTTGAACGAGGCGAGGTCCGGGTCGTTGAACACCTCGGGCAGACCGATGTCAGCCCAGTTGTTGCACACCGGGTTCTCGACCGAGAAAGCCTGGAACGGGACGGTGAATTGGGACTCCCACGTCATCGGAGCGCCGATGATGTTGCCCACCGAGCCCTTGGGCATGACGGCATAGGACACGACACCAGGATCCGAGGGACGCGCACCAGCAGGTGCAGCCAATGCCAGCGCGAGACCGGCCAGCCCGAAACCGACAGTCAGGGCACGCATGGCCTCGATCATGCCAGTTAGTGAACCGTCCGCGTGCAATAGGTTCGCGCCGGCGACGGGTAAGGCCAGGCGTAGTGCCCTGTTTCGGCAGGGCAGGCCGACCCGTCCCGGACATCCAGCCGCTGGGTCACCTGAACCATCACTCCCGGGCCACGTTCGGTACGCGCGGTGCAGTCGGCCAGTTCCACCATGCCCGCGGGCATGCCGAGTTCGTAGCAGTGATCGGCGACCAGATTCGGCACCAGGCACAGACGCGCGGTCGACGGATCGGCGAGCTCGGCAGGCAGGTGCTGGTACTCGGCGCTCGGGCAGGTCCCGGTTCCGTCGGCGATGGCCCCGACGGTGTAGCTGGGGTCGACGTCGCACGACACCTTGCCGGCCCGGCTCACTTCCGGGGCGGCGGGTGTGGCGGCCGGGACGCTCACACAATCACCCACGGCGAAGACCATGGCCGCGCCGCGCTCGGGTTGGGCGCCGGTCGCGCATCCGGCAGCCAGCAGCGGCACTGCGAACAGTGCGGCAACCAGGAGCCGATTGCGCGTCATGGTTAGCGAGACTCTCACGATTCCGGGTACCCCACCCGGTGCTTGGGTGAAAAGCAGGCGCCCCGGCCACCAAGGGGAAGTGGCCGGGGCGTCCGTTGGGCTGCAGAGTGGTCTAGATGGCGGCGCTCGCCTGGCAATCTGCGCAGACTCCCCAGAACACGACTTCGGCTTCGTCAACCGCGAAGCCGGCCAGGTCAGAGGGCTCCAGGCACGGGGTCTCCCCGACGGCGCAATCGACGTCGGCAACCGCACCGCACACCCGGCAGACCAGGTGATGGTGGTTGTCGCCGGCCCGGGTCTCGTAGCGCGCCGAGGAGCCTGCGGGTTCGATACGACGGACCAGACCCGCGTTGACGCAGGCCCGCAGGACGTCATAGACCGCTTGGGTCGACACCGAGCCGAGATTTTCGCGAGCCAGACCGGCCACATCGTCTGCAGTCGAATGCGGATGGTCGGCCAGCGCCTGGAGAACCGCGACCCGCGGCGCAGTGACACGCAGCCCGGCAGCCCGCAACAGGGCTTTGGGGTCGTGGTCATGCACCGTGGTCACGGCTCCAGTATGCGCGCTCTTTGGAGTGAGTCCAAAAGAGCGGACTGTGATTATGGTCGCGCGGGCTGTGCGGGTGTCGGCGGCGTCTCAGGGCGGTCCTGGCCGCTGCCCGGGCCGCCGGGTCCCCAACCGGGTCCACCGGGGCCGAAGGAGCCGGGTCCGGGGCCCCACGGCATCATGCCGTGCGGCGGTCCCATCCGCCCCGGCCCGCCATCCGGTCCGCCGCGGTGGAACATCATCATGCCGCCGCGGTCGTGGCCGCCGCGGTGGTGATGACCGTCGCCACCACCGGAATGCGCACCGAGGAAGAACCCGGTGCCGAAGACGACCGCGACGATGAAGACGGTGCCGGCCGCGATGCCCACCCAGGCCAGTGCCTGCATGAGTCGGCTCGGCTTGTTCTCGGCGGGCGGGACCGCCACGACAGCAGGCTCAGTGGTGGCGACCGGGGCGGTCACCGGTTCAGGATCGGGGGGTGTTTCAGTCATGACACGAGCATGCGAGCGCTGCTGAGGTGCTGATCAAGAATTGGCTGTGAATCAGCTTTGAAAGACCCGGGTTTTTGCTCCGGGTGCGCGCCGCCGCTCGGCGTCGTTTTCCACACCACGGTCGCTCGGACGCGCGAGCCACAGCCCTGCGGTAGAAAACGGCGCGAAGACGTGAGGTGAAACTGCGCGCAGACAGACCGCGGACTATTGCTCCCAGGGCTTGAACGGGTTCACGGCGTACTGGATCACGCGGTACGGCGTGCCGCCGCGGGCCATGGTGTTCCACTGGCTGATGAAAACCCGGACCTGGTCCAGCGTCGATCCCGGCGAGATGTAGCCGCCGTAGGGCTGGGCCAACAGGTTGACCTCTGGCGGGGGCAACGAGTCGACCGGGTCCGGCCAGGCACTCGCGAACACCACCGTGGTGACGGGTGCCGTGCCAAGACCGGTGGGGTCGTAGGCGACCCGCATCTCCATATTTCCGGTGTTGGCGTTGAAGTACGACAGGACGGGCTTGCCGTCGATCTGCCGGATGCTCATCTCCCCCACCCGGTCGGCGAACAACGCCGTCGGCGGCTTGCCCCAACCGCCCGCGGACGACCAGCCCTGCCAGCCGGCCCGGTCGGTGAAGGTCTTGGGATTGGCCCGGTACAGGAACGGCGGGCTGCTGCGGTCGAAATTGTTGGTCAGGATGTAGACCCACCCGTCGGGCGAATCCGGCGCCGGGACCGGGTCGTAGTAGCCCGTGATCTGCGACTGGGCCCCGCCCTGATATGTCGCGTCGCGCACCGAACCGGGTACCGTCGGCCAATTCGGCCGGCCCGCATCGGCTTTCACCAGCCGGGAGCTGTACGGCTTGAGGTTGTAGGTGGTGGTCACCATCATGTAGTTCTCACGGTTGATCGCCACCACACCGGCAGGCAACTGGGAGCCGCCGGGCGGCGTCGGGTCTGCCAGCAGCGGCTTGTCCACCCCGGTGACACCCCGGTAGCGCACACCGCCCGCGTCCTCGATCGAGTCGGCATCGACGTGCAGGGCAACCGGCGAGTGCCAGCCGCCGAAGCCAACGGCCTGCCCGGCGAAGCTGTCACCGCAGACCTGGAGCACCCGGCTGGGAAACTCCATGAACTCACACAGGTCGGTGGCGCCGATGCCGTAATCGCGAGTGGGCGTGCCGGTTCCGGCGCTCGGCCCGATCCGCAGAACCTGGCCGGGAGCCAGCGGAGGAACCGTCGGATCGCCGAAGCCCGGACTCGCCCCGGCGAACGGGGCCTGCCACACCGCCGCAGCAAGCATCGCGACGACGGCGAACCTGCGGGCTGGGTTCACCCGCGGATCAGAGCTCGGCGGCCAGCAGTTCAGCGATTTGAATCGTGTTCAGCGCGGCACCTTTTCGCAGGTTGTCGCCGGACACGAACAGAGCGAGACCACGTCCGTCGGGCACGCCCGGATCCTGGCGGATCCGGCCGACCAGAGACTCGTCGACGCCTGCGGCGGCCAGCGGGGTCGGCACGTCGACCAGCTTCACGCCCGCGGCACCGGCCAGCAGTTCCTTCGCCCGCTCAACCGAAAGTGGCTGGGCGAACTCGGCATTGATCGACAGCGAGTGCCCGGTGAACACCGGAACCCGCACACAGGTGCCGCTCACCAGAAGTTCGGGGATACCGAGGATCTTTCGGCTCTCGTTGCGCAGCTTCTGATCTTCGTCGGTCTCACCGGAGCCGTCATCGACGAGTGCGCCGGCGAGCGGAATCACGTTGAACGCAATGGGCGCAACGTATTTCACCGGCGCCGGGTACGTCAGAGCCGAGCCGTCATGAACCAGCTGCTCCGCCCCGTCGACCACCGCGCGGGTCTGCGATGCGAGCTCCTCGACACCGGCCAGGCCACTGCCCGACACCGCCTGGTAGCTCGACACGATCAGTCGGGTCAGTCCGGCTTCCTCGTGCAGCGGCTTGAGCACCGGCATGGCAGCCATGGTGGTGCAGTTCGGGTTGGCGATGATGCCTTTGGGGCGGTTTACGCCATCCCTCGCGAAGTTGACCTCCGACACCACCAGCGGGACGTCCGGGTCCTTGCGCCAGGCCGACGAGTTGTCGACGACGACCGCGCCGGCCGCGGCGAACCGCGGGGCCTGCACGCGCGACATCGTCGCACCGGCGGAGAACAACGCGATGTCCAGACCCGACGGATCGGCCGTCTCGCTGTTCTCGACCTCGATCTCCTGGCCGCGGAACGTCAGCTTCTTACCTTCGGACCGCGCCGAGGCGAAGAACCGGACCGAGCTGGCCGGGAAGTTCCGCTGCTCCAGCAGGGTGCGCATGACCTGCCCGACCTGGCCGGTCGCGCCTACGACACCGATGTTGACCATGTCTAGCGCCCCGTCCCGCCGTGGACCACGGCCTCTTCCTCGCCGCCGAGGTCGAAGGCCTCGTGCAGCGCGCGGACGGCGGTGTCCAACTCGGTGTCCTTGACCAGGACCGAGATCCGGATCTCCGACGTCGAGATCAGGTCGATGTTGACGCCCGCCTCGGCCAGTGACTCGCAGAACTTCGCGGTGACGCCCGGGTGGCTGCGCATACCCGCACCGACCAGCGACACCTTGCCGATGTGATCGTCGTACAGCACCTGGCTGAACCCGATCTCGTCCTTGAGCCCGGTCAGCTTCTCCACGGCCGTCGGGCCGTTGTCCATCGGGCAGGTGAAGGTGATGTCGGTCTTGCCGTCCTCGACCTTCGAGATGTTCTGCAACACCATGTCGATGTTCACGTCGGCGTCGGCGACCGCGCGGAACACCCTGGCGGCATACCCGGGGACGTCCGGGACACCGACGACGGTGACCTTGGCCTCCCCGCGGTCGTGGGCTACTCCGGTCAGCAGGGCGTCTTCCATGGGGATGTCCTCGATCGATCCTTTGACGATGGTGCCGGGCTTGTCCGTGTACGACGAACGAACGTGAATCGGCACGTTGTAGCGGCGGGCGTATTCGACGCAGCGCAGCATCAGCACCTTGGCACCGCACGCGGCCATCTCGAGCATCTCCTCGAAGGAGACAGTGTCGAGGTGGCGGGCGTTGGGCACGATGCGCGGGTCGGCGGTGAAGATTCCGTCGACATCGGTGTAGATCTCGCAGACGTCGGCCTTGAGTGCGGCAGCCAAGGCGACGGCGGTGGTG
Organism: Mycobacterium sp. 48b; assembly: GCF_048282725.1. Classification (NCBI taxonomy): domain Bacteria; kingdom Bacillati; phylum Actinomycetota; class Actinomycetes; order Mycobacteriales; family Mycobacteriaceae; genus Mycobacterium; species Mycobacterium sp. 48b. Next base: position 974,742 of record NZ_JBLVUL010000001.1, on the reverse strand, counting down.
TCCGAGCCGCCGCGGCCCATGGTGGTGACATCCTTGCTGTCCTGGCTGACGCCCTGGAACCCGGCGACCAGCACGATGACGCCCTCGTCCAGCGCATCGCGCAGGCGGCCGGGGGTGACGTCGATGATCTTGGCGTTGCCGTGGATGCCGGTGGTGACGATGCCGGCCTGCGATCCGGTGAACGAGCGGGCCTGGGCACCGAGCGACTCGATGGCCATCGCGACCAGGGCATTGGAGATGCGCTCACCGGCGGTCAGCAGCATGTCCATCTCGCGCGCCGGCGGGGCCGGGGAGACCTGACGGGCCAGGTCAAGCAGGTCGTCGGTGGTATCGCCCATCGCCGAGACCACCACGACGACGTCGTTGCCGGCCTTCTTCGTCTCGACGATGCGCTCGGCCACGCGACGGATCCGATCGGCATCCGATACCGAGGATCCGCCGTACTTCTGTACGACGAGCGCCACTATCTAACCCTTCAGAACGCTGGAATGAGTCGAAACAAGGATAAGGGAGACGCGCACGGGATTTTCCCCGCCGGTAGCTTGGCTGACGTGCCTGACACGCCGAACGGCCGCCTGGCCGGCACCAGCGTGCCGATCCATCCCGATCTCGCGGCCCGCTGGAGCCCCCGGGCGTTCGACCCCAGTGCCGTCATTACCGCTGACCAGCTCACCGCGGTCTTGGAAGCGGCGCGCTGGGCCGCCAGTTGGGGCCACCGGCAGCCGGTCCGGTTTGTCGTCGGCCGGCGAGGGGATGAGACCTTCGTTACATTGGCCGGCCTGCTCAAACGCGGCAACAGCTACGCGCATGCGGCCTCCGCGCTGATTCTGGTGTGCACCGATGAAGGAGAAGACGAGCGGACCGCGTTGTACGCCGGTGTCGACGCCGGAGCGGCGATCGCGCAGTTGACCGTCGAGGCGGTGTCGCGCGGACTGATCGCCCATCCGATGGCCGGCTTCGACGTCGACGGAGCCCGGGCAGCGTTCGAGATCCCGGACGGCGTGCGGCCGCTGGCCGTCATCGCGATCGGCACGCTGGGCGACTACGACGCCGTCGACGAAGCCATCGTCGAACGCGACAGCCGACCCCGCGAACGGCTACCGCTGGAGCAGATCGCATTTGGTGAGCGCTGGGGAATTCCGCTCGGCTGACGGGCACACCGGCTAGTTTTGGTGGAGCACCGGAGAGGAACACATGGCAGGACAGGCCATTCGCAAAGCCGTCATCCCCGCCGCGGGGATTGGTTCGCGCCTCCTGCCGCTCACCAAGGCCATCCCCAAGGAGATGCTGCCGGTCGGCGACAAGCCCGTCATCGAACACACGGTGCGCGAGCTGGTCAATTCCGGGATCACCGACATCACGATCGTGGTGTCCGGTGGAAAGAACTTGATAGAGGAGCATTTTCGGCCGAACACGACGCTGGTCGATCAGCTGCGCGCGGACGGCAAGGACGGATACGCCGACGCCGTCGAGGAAGTCGGCGAGCTGTCGGCGCGGGGCCACATCACCTACCTGCATCAGCACGGTCCGTACGGCAACGGCACCCCGGTGCTCAATGCCTCACGCTCGTTCGGTGACGAGCCGGTCCTGGTGCTGTGGCCCGACGACGTCTTCGTCGCCGAGGTGCCGCGCGCCCAACAACTGATCCGGGCCTACGAACAGACGTCGTCCCCGGTGCTGGCATTGATGCCGATGGCTCCCGAGAACTCTCGCCGGTACGGCGTGCCGATCATCGACGAGGATCTGGACGGCGGGCTGCTGCGGATCAGCGGAATCGTCGAGAAGCCGCAGCCGCACGAAGCCCGCTCCGGGTACGCCGCAATCGGTGGCTACGTCGTCACCCCTGGCATCATCGACGAGCTGCGCGAGCAGACGAAGCGCTGGTACGAACAGACCCAGCCCGGTGAGATCTACCTGACCGACGCGATCAACGCCCACGCCAGGGACCACGCCGTCTACGGCCAGGTGATTCAGGGGCACTGGTACGACACCGGCAATCCGGCCGACTACCTGGTCGCCCAGTTCGCGTTCGCATTGGCCCATCCCGAATACGGCCCCGTGCTGCGGCAATTGGCCGACCAGGGCCCAATGTTCCACAAGCTTTCGCAGGAAATCGGGGAGGGCCGACCTACATGAATCTGTCGTTGACCAACGGTCTGATCCCGATCACTCTGCAACTGCTCGCCTTGATCGCGATCGTGGTCGCCATCGGTCGCGGGCGGTCGCAGGAGTGGATGAAGCGGTGGCTGCTCGCCGCGGTCCTCGTCGGCGTGGGGCTGGCCGCGGCCGCGCAACTGTTCGTGCGGGACCAGGGCTGGTCTGCCGACGCCATCTCGTTCGGCACCGTGTTCTGGACGGCGATGTTCGGATTCGCCGCCACCGTTCTCATTGCCGGCTGGCCCGGCAGTGCGTGGTGGCGCCGACTGGTATCGGTTCTGTCGGTGGTGCTTATGGTGGTGTGCGGTCTGGCCGCGCTCAACACCGCCACCGGCTACTTCCCCACGGTTCGGGCCGCCTGGCTCCGGTTGACCCACGCCGAGCCGGAACAGTGGATCGACGAATCCCAGCTCGCCGCGCTTCAACAGTCCGGAGAGATACCCACGCGCGGCACCGTGGTGCGGGTCAACATCCCTTCCGACGCATCGGGTTTCGCGCACCGGACCGAGGTGGTCTACCTTCCGCCGGCCTGGTTCGCCACCAACCCGCCACCGCAACTGCCCGCGGTCATCATGATGGGCGGCGAGTTCAACCATCCCAACGACTGGCTGCAATCGACCGGTGCGTTGGAGACACTCGACGACTTCGCCGCACTGCATCACGGCAATGCGCCGGTCATCGTATTCCCCGACATCGCGGGCAAGTTCAGCAATGACACCGAATGCGTCGACGGCACCCGCGGCAACGCCGCATCTCACCTGACCAAAGACCTGGTTCCCTACCTGATTTCGCGTTTCGGGGTCAGCGCGAAGCCCGAGAACTGGGGACTGGCCGGGTGGTCTTCGGGTGCGACGTGCGCCCTGAACACCGCGGTCCGCAACCCCGAGATGTTCAGCGCCTTCGTCTGGCTGGACGGCACCCTCGGCCCCAATGCGGGCACCAAAGACCAGACCATCGCCCGACTCTTCGGTGGCGACCGGGCGGCCTGGGAGGCCTTCGACCCCAAGACGGTGATCACCCGGCACGGCCCATACGACACCATGGCCGCATGGCTCGGCGTCGGGGAGAACACACCGACCGTCCACCGTGACCCCACGACCACTCCGCCGTCCGAGGAGGCGATCGCCGGGTGGGACACGTTCTCCGAGGAGCATGCCTCCAACGCCAACAAGCTGTGCGCCCTGCTGAGCGGTTACAACGTCGAATGCTCCGTGGTCGGCTACAAGGGCGGGCACGATTTCCAAGCGGCCAGTACGGCATTCGACGCAGCGCTGCCGTGGTTGGCCTGGCGGCTCGGTACCCCGAGTGTGCGGGAACGACCCCTGCCTGGATCGGACGGGAAGTAGTCGCCCGCTACTTCCAGAGCGCCTCCAGCGAGGTCACCGACTGGCCGAGGGATCGAGCGCTCAACGCCCGCAACGCGCGCCGCTCGACCACTTCAAAACTCGCCCCGACATGCTCGTGCAGAGCCGTACGGCCCGCGTCGAGCTGATCGTCGAGCAGGAGGTCGACGATCTGGAGGTGCTCGTCGATGGTGGCGATCACCCGTTCCTCGGTGACGAAGTCATACATCCGGATCAGCCGGATCCGCCGGTTGACGTTGTCGAGCGTGGCGACCATCGCCCTGTTCCCTGACGCCGCGCACAGCTCGATGTGGAACGACTCGTCACGCAACACCATGTCACCGTCCGGTGCCGGCGGGCTCGTCTTGAGGTCCAGCCACTGGGCACGCAGGGCCGCGAGCCGGTCCTTGTCGTACTGCAGCTCTTCGGTTTCCAGGATCCGGGTGATGCCACGCAGTTCGATGGTGATGCGTAGCTCGTAGAGGTCGCGCACGCCCGGGATGTCCAGCGCGATCGGGTAGTACCCGTCGGGCCTGCGTTCGAGCATGCCGTCCGCGTGCAGCCGGACCAGCGCCTCGCGCAGCGGCGTCCGGCTGACGTTGAGCGTCTCGCACAGCTGCGACTCGACCAGCCGGGTGCGGTGGTCGATCTCACCGACCATGAGCTTCTTGCCGAGGTCGAGGTAGACGCGGTCGCGCAGGGAGACCGGTTCCTCGACGTGGGTCGTGGTCACTGCAGTTCCTTGAGCGCGGCCACCACGTCGGAGCTGGTGGCATGGGCCCCGAACACCCCACCCTGCATGGTGATCATGTTCAGCGCCGCAACGTGATTGGCGTAGTCGGTGGCACCGGTGGCATCCGACACCACCAGACACTCGTAGCCCCGGTCGTTCGCGTCCCGCATGGTGGTGTGCACGCAGACGTCGGTGGTGATGCCGGTGAAGATGATGTGTGTGATGCCGCGGCTGCGCAGCACCAGGTCGAGGTCGGTCGCGTAGAAGCTTCCCTTGCCCGGCTTGTCGATGACGGGTTCGCCCGGCAGGGCGGCCATCTCGGGGACCAATTGCCAGCCCGGCTCGCCCCGGGTGAGGATCCGTCCGCACGGTCCGGCCGAACCGATCTCGGCACCGATCCGAGCCGAGCGCCAGCGCTTGTTGGCAGGCAGGTCCGACAGGTCGGGGCGGTGACCCTCACGGGTGTGAATGACGAACAGCCCGGCCGCGCGGGCCGCGGCGAGCACGTCCTGCGCGGGGCCGAGCGGGGTACGCACCAGCGACAGGTCATAGCCCATGGTGTCGACGTACCCGCCTTCACCGCAGAAGTCGACCTGCCAGTCGATGTTGATCAACGCCGTTCGTCCGGTGGGAATGTCACCGTCGTAGGGCCAGACGTAGGGGTTGGCCGCAATCGTGATCATGCGGTCTCCCCCGCCAGAACCGGCTGCGCAGCGCGCACCGGCAGGTACGCCAGGGCGGTGAAGGCCAGGCCGCCGACGACCATCGCCACCACCGCGTCGGAGAGCTGCGGAGCGTAGAAGTGCGTCAGCAACGCTCCGCCTGCACCGATTGCCCAGGCCGCGAACGGCTTCCAGGCCAGCGCCACGGTGGCCCGACGGTGCGCGAACACCAGCTGGTCCAGGATCAGCACGATGCCGATCGGGGGTACCAGCACCCCGAGGATGTTCAGCCAGGTCGCGAAGTACGACCAGATGCCGGCGACCGCGGCGACGGTACCGATGATGCCGAGCACGATCGTCAACTGGCGCATGGTCTTTCCGGTGATGTTGCCGAATCCCACGGCCCCGTTGTACAGGCAGTGGGCGCACACACTGCCAAGGTTGACGAAGACGAACACGATCGCCAGCGGCACCAAGACTCCGCCGGCGCTGACCAGGACGTGCAGGAAGTCGCCGCCGGCGGTGTCCGCCGCAGCTGCGGCGCCGAGGGCGACCACGAGCGCGCCGGCCAGCTGGGCGATGAAGTAGGCGACCGGGAATGCCGCGAACGCTGCCAGCGCACCTTCCTTGCCGTTGCGGGCCCACCGCGTGAAATCGGCTGTCATGGTGCCCGAGTCGGCGAAGCACGCGAAGACCATCGTCACCGCGACACCGAAACTGAACGCACCCGCCCCGGCTCCGCCGCCGTAGGACAACGCCGAGCCGATGCCGTGATCGGCCGCCGCCAACAGCACGGCGACCACACCGAGCGGGATGAACAGGACCGATGCCACCACCCCGATCCAGGAGATCGCGCGGATCCCGACGAAGGTCAGCGCCACGAACAACACTCCGGCCAGCAGGGTGATCCACGGCGCGCTCCACCCCATGGACAGGTTGAGCGTCGATCCCACCATGCCGGTCTGGAAGGCGAACCAGCCGATCACCAGTGCGGACAGGAACGCCGACACGATGCGAAAGCCCTTGGTTCCGAAGGTGTCCGCAGCGGTGAGCGCGAAGTTCTTGCCCGACCGTCCGGCGAGGTAGCTGAGCGTGCCCACGTAGGCCATCAGGATGAGGTCGCCGACAAGGATCGCCGCCATCCCGGTGGCGAAGCCGAGGTTGTAGACGACGATGCCGGCGAACACCGCCGAGGTCATGATCATCGGGAAGCCGACCCACACTGCCGACACCGCGAACAGTGACTTGCGGGCGGACACCGGGACGGGCTGGTTCTCGTACTCCTCACCAAGCGCCGAATGATGTTCGGCGTGCGCTGTATCCATGGCTGTATACGGTCCGGTATACGGATTTCTCCGGCGTTTCGGGCGATGAACGTTCCGTAACGGGGTGCTCACCGCCGTGCGGCGCCGAGCTTTACGTCACCGCAACACAACGAGCGGGTCCACGTAACAGAAACGTCGTCAACTCCCAGTGATCGGCCCGTCCGGGCCGCCACCCCCCAGGAGATGTTGATGGATACAGGAACCACAGCGTTCATGCTGTGTTGCATCATCGGCCTCACGCTGATGATCCCGGGTCTCGCCCTGTTCTACGGCGGCATGGTCTCGGTCAAGAGCTCGACCAACATGATGATGATGACGTTCGGCGCGGTCGCCCTGGTGGGCGTGCTGTGGGTGCTGTTCGGATTCTCGATGGTCTTCGGGACGTCCTACGGCGGATTCGTCGGCAGCTTCACCGAATTCGCCGGAATGAAAGACCTCATGGAACCGATGACCACGGTCGCCGGCCTTCCGGTCAGCTTGTTCTCCATCTTCCAGGCCCTGTTCGCGGCCATCACCGTGGCACTCATCTCGGGCGCGGTCGCCGACCGGATGAAGTTCGGCGCCTGGATGATCTTCGCCGCCGCCTGGGCGGTCCTGGTGTACTTCCCGGTCGCGCACTGGGTGTTCGCCTTCGACGGTGTGGTCACCGAGAATTCGGTCGGCGGCTGGATCGCCAACAAACTGCACGCCATCGACTTCGCCGGCGGCACCGCGGTGCACATCAACGCCGGCGCGGCCGCCCTTGCCGTGGCCATCGTTCTCGGCAAGTCGGCCATGTTCGGCCAGCTGCGCAAGCCGCACAACGTTCCGCTGACCCTGCTGGGCGCGGGCATGCTGTGGGCCGGCTGGTATGCCTTCAACGGCGGATCCGCCCTGGCCGCAGGCAATTCCGCGGCCATCGTGATGGTGACCACCTTCGTCGCCACCTGCGCGGCCACCCTGGCCTGGATCGGTGTCGAGAAGCTCAAGGACGGCCATGTGACCGGCGTGGGCGCCGCCTCGGGCGCGATCACCGGCCTGGTCGCGATCACCCCGGCCTGCGGTGCGGTCACCCCGATCGGCGCGATCTTCGTCGGTGCCATCGCCGGCGCGATCTGCGTCTACGCCGTGGGCTTCAAGGAGAAGCTGGGTTATGACGACTCGCTCGACGTGGTCGGCGTGCACCTGGTCGGCGGCGTGGTCGGCACCCTGCTGATCGGCTTCTTCGCCAGTGAGGGCATGCCCAATGCCACCAACGGCCTGTTCTACGGCGGCGGCTTCGACCAGCTGTGGAAGCAGGCGATCGCGGCCGGTGCGGTGATGGCCTATTCGTTCGCGGTCGCCTTCGCCATCGCGTTCGTACTCAAGAAGACCATCGGTATCCGCATCTCCTCCGAGGAAGAGGAGAAGGGTATCGACTCCACGTTCCACCGGGATTCGGCCTACGAGCTCGAATTCGCCTGACAGTCAGTCCGATTCCCCGGCCCGGCTGCCGTGGACCGCTCTCACGGCAGCCGGTGACCGGGGTTTCCTCGGCTTGCCGATGTTTCCTACTGTGATACCTTGGTTCATAACAAGAGACGAAAGTGTTGGTGCTATGCCCTCCGATCTCGCCGCCCTCGCCGAACAATCCGGCACCAAATTCATCCTCGCGCTCTTCGTCGACCTGCGCGGAAAGCCCTGCGCCAAACTGGTTCCCGTGGAGTCGGTCGAGCTCCTGGCCACCGAGGGCGTCGGCTTCGCCGGCTACGCGGTCGGCGCCATGGGCCAGGAACCCAAAGACCCCGACCTGATCGCCATTCCCGATCCCGCCTCGTTCACCCCGATCCCGTTCATCAAAGAGGGCCTGGCCCTGGTGCATTGCGACCCCCATGTCGGCGGCGCACCCTGGCCGTACGCGCCGCGGGTCATCCTCAAGGGCCTGATCCAGCGCGCCGCCGACGCGGGATTCGAACCATGGGTCGGCGCCGAGGTCGAGTACTTCCTGCTGCGACGCGACGCCGACGGTGCCCTGTCCACCGCCGACGCGGCGGACACCGCCGCCCAGCCCTGTTACGACGCGCGCGGCGTCACCCGCATGTACGACCACCTCACCGCGATCTCCACCGCGATGAACACCCTTGGCTGGTCCAACTACGCCAACGACCACGAAGACGGCAACGGACAGTTCGAGCAGAACTTCGAGTTCTCCGACGCGCTGACCACTGCCGACCGGGTGATCACCCTGCGCTACCTGCTGTCGATGATCGCCGCCGAACGCGACATGGTGGCCACCTTCATGCCCAAGCCGTTCTCCGACCGCACCGGCAGTGGCCTGCACCTGCACCTGTCACTGACCAGCGCCGGGACGCCGGTCTTTCCGGCAGACGCCGACGAGCGGGGCCTGGGCCTGTCCGAGACCGCCTACGCGTTCATCGGCGGCATCCTCGACCACGCCTGCGCACTTCAGTCCGTCGTCGCCCCAACTGTCAACTCCTACAAACGAACCGGTGCCACCTCGACCGCATCGGGCGCCTCGTGGGCCCCTCGCAAGCCCAGCTACGGCGGCAACGACCGCACCCACTACATCCGGGTACCCGACAGTCAACGCATCGAGTTGCGCGGCGGCGACGGCTCGGCCAATCCGTATCTCGCGATCGCCGCGGCGCTGGGCGCCGGGCTCGACGGCGTCAAACGCAGCCTCGATCCAGGGGCAGTGGGAGCCCAGGGTCCGGCGGCTTTGCCACCCACCCTGCTGCACGCGATCGAATCGCTGGAGACAGATCCGATCGTCACCGGCGTGCTCGACGTCGCGGGCGACGGTGTGGCCTCCTACTTCGCCGACGTCAAACGCGAAGAGTTCTTCGCCTACCACGGCACCGTCACGCCGTGGGAGATCGACCAGTACCTGACGGCGTTCTAGAAGGGAGACAACATATGTGCGGGATCGTGGGGCTACACCTGCGCACACCGGAGCTGTACCCGCGGCTCGGCGAATTGCTCGCCGCGATGCTGGGCGAGATGTCCGACCGCGGTGCCGACTCGGCGGGGATCGCGGTCTACGGGGACCCGGAGTGGTCGCCGTACGGGCAGGGCTGTGTCTCGGTGACCGACGTCGCCGACCCACCCGAACTCGGTCCGGATGTGGATGTGGTGCAGGTCGATTCGACCTACCTGCTGTCGGCCGACATGGATTCCGAGGAGCTGCTTGGCCTGGTCCGGGCGGCCTGTCCGACCGCGCTGATCTCCGGGTTCGGCGCCGATCTGGCGGTGCTCAAAGGGGTGGGCCATCCCCGTGCGCTCACCGAGGCCTGGGGCCTGGCCAAGGCCCAGGGATGGCAGGGCGTCGGCCACACCCGGATGGCCACCGAATCGGCGGTGACGCCGTCAGGCTGCCATCCGTACACCGTCGGTCCCGGACAGTGCCTGGTGCACAACGGATCTTTCGCCAACCACGCCACCATCCGCCGCGAGCTGCGCCGGGCCGGTGTGACGTTCGACAGCGAGAACGACACCGAGGTGGGCGCCCGGTTCGTGGCCGAACAGCTGGCCGGCGGCCGCGATGTGGCGATCGCGCTCAAGGAACTGTGCGCCACCTTCGATGGCTTCTACACCCTGCTGGTCTCCGATCACGACTCGTTCGCGGTGGTGCGTGACGCCATCGCCTGCAAACCCGCGGTGATCGCCGAAACCGCCGACTGGGTGGCGATGGCCAGCGAGTACCGGGCGCTGGCCGGGCTGCCCGGAGTCGAGCAGGCACGCATTTGGGAACCGGAACCGGAGGTGGTCTACGCATGGACACGCTAGTTGGGTTTGACCTGCGCACAACACCATTGCGTGAGGTCAACGCGGCATTGCATCAGCCAGGCATCGAAGGCGACTTCGTCATCGCGCATCCCGACGGCGCGCACAATGTGGCCGTCGGTCTCGATGCCCCGGTGCGGGTGACCGTCGAAGGGCACGTCGGCTACTACGCGGCCGGGATGAACCAGCTCGCCGAGGTCACCGTCAACGGCAACGCCGGGACCGGCGTTGCCGAGAACATGATGAGCGGCACGGTGCGCGTCACCGGCAACGCCTCGCAGTCCGCGGGCGCCACCGCGCACGGCGGGCTGCTGGTCATCGAGGGCGATGCGGCCGCGCGCTGCGGCATCTCGATGAAAGGCGTGGACATCGTGGTGGGCGGCAGCATCGGGCACATGAGCGCGTTCATGGCGCAGGCCGGCCGGCTGGTGGTGCGCGGTGACGCCGGGGAGGCGCTGGGCGACTCGATCTACGAGGCCCGCATCTATGTGCGCGGCGAGGTGGCCTCGCTGGGAGCGGACTGCATCGCCAAGCCGATGCGCGCCGAGCATCACGCCGAACTCGCGGAGTTGTTGGCCGCCAGTGGGTTCAGCGACGACGACACCGCGGCCTACACCCGGTACGGCTCGGCACGAAACCTCTACCACTTCCACGTCGACAATGCGAGTGAGTACTGATGCGCGAATCCGCCACCTTCGATCGATCCGCCATCGCCGACATCCAGCGCGCCGCCGAGACCGGCATCTACGACATCCGCGGGTGGGGCGCCAAACGTGCTCTGCCCCACTTCGACGATCTGCTGTTCCTGGGCGCGTCCATGTCGCGCTACCCCTTGGAGGGCTACCGGGAACGCTGCGGTACCGATGTGATCCTCGGTGACCGGCACGCCAAACACCCACTGCACCTGGACATCCCGGTCACGATTGCGGGCATGAGCTTCGGTGCGCTGTCAGGCCCCGCCAAGGAGGCCCTGGGCCGCGGGGCGAGCGAGGCCGGCACCTCGACCACCACGGGCGACGGCGGCATGACGCCCGAGGAGCGCGGGCAGAGCAAGCACCTGGTGTATCAGTACCTGCCCTCGCGCTACGGGATGAACCCCGACGATCTACGCAAGGCCGACGCCATCGAGGTGGTGCTCGGTCAGGGCGCCAAACCCGGTGGCGGCGGAATGCTGTTGGGCCAGAAGATCTCCCCGCGGGTGGCTCAGATGCGCACGCTTCCCGAGGGCATCGACCAGCGCAGCGCGTGCCGGCACCCGGACTGGACCGGCCCGGACGATCTGACCATCAAGATCAACGAACTGCGGGAGATCACCGACTGGGAGAAGCCGATCTACGTCAAGGTCGGGGCCACCCGCACCTATTACGACGTGAAGCTGGCCGTGCACGCCGGCGCCGATGTCGTGGTGGTCGACGGGATGCAGGGCGGCACGGCCGCCACCCAGGAGGTGTTCATCGAGCACGTCGGTATCCCGACCCTGGCCGCGGTACCGCAGGCGGTGCAGGCGCTGCAGGAGCTAGGCGTGCACAGACAGGTCCAGTTGATCGTGAGCGGCGGCATCCGCTCGGGCGCCGACGTGGCCAAGGCCCTGGCACTGGGCGCCGACGCGGTGGCGATCGGCACCGCGGCGTTGATCGCGCTGGGCGACAACCACCCCCGTTACGCCGCCGAGTACGAGAAGCTCGGCAGCGCGGCCGGTTTCTATGACGACTTCCAGGACGGACGCGATCCGGCCGGCATCACCACCCAGGACCCGGAGCTGGCCGCCCGGTTCGACCCGGTCGAGGGCGGCCGCCGGCTGGCCAACTACCTGCGGGTGCTGACCATGGAAGCCCAGACCATCGCCCGGGCGTGCGGCAAGGCTCATGTGTGTCACCTGGAGCCCGAGGACCTGGTGGCAGTGACCATCGAAGCGGCGGCCATGGCCAGGGTTCCGCTGGCCGGCACGAACTGGATTCCAGGGACATGACCTCCCCGAAGAGCCCAGACGTCGTCATCGTCGGCGGCGGTCTGGAGGGGGCCGCGGCAGCCTGGGCCCTCAGCCAACGTGGCGTCACCGATGTGACTGTCCTGGAGCGCAATACCGTCGGCTCCGGGATGACCGGGAAATCCAGCGGCATCGTGCGCTGCCACTACGGGGTCAGCTCGCTGGCCGCCATGGCAACGGTAGGTCTCGAGGTGTTCGAGAAAGCCGAGCAATATTTCGGGACCGACATCGGCTTCCGGCAGACCGGCTACGTCGTCGGCGTCGGCGAACCCAACGTCGACAACCTGCGCAAGAGCCTGGCCGCCCAGCGCGAGGTCGGGGTGCAGACCGAGGAGATCGACGCGTCCGAGGTGGCCGAGCTCTGGCCGTGGGCCGATCTGGAACCGTTCGCGGCCTTCGGCTGGGAGCCTCGCGGCGGATACGGCGACGCCTACCAGACCGCGCAGGCGTTCGCGGTGTCGGCGCGGGCTTCCGGAGTGCGAATCCGCCAGGGCGCCAACGTGACCGGACTGCTGCTCGACGGGGACCGCGCCACCGGTGTCGAGCTGGCCGACGGCACAAGGGTTTCGGCGGGCACCGTCGTCGTGGCCACCGGTGCGTGGACCCGGCCGTTCCTTACTGCCTACGGCGTCGACGTGCCGATCCGGGTGGTTCGGGAGCAGATCGTCACCATCTCCCCCGGAGTTCCGATCGGAGCGGTCCCGGTGTTCTCCGACCTGGTGTCGCTGCAGTACGTGCGGCCCGAACTGGGTGGGGAGATCCTGTTCGGCAACAGCGACCTGGCGCACTGCGAGCCCGCCGACCCGGACGACTACCTGAACCGGGCCACCGACGGCTTCATCGACCTGACCGTCGACAAGGTGGGCACCCGCTTCCCCGGCTTCCCGGACGCGGCGATCACCGGCAGCTACGCCGGCTGTTACGACGTCACCCCGGACTGGAACCCTGTCATCTCCGCGACCGGTATCGACGGCCTGATCGTGGCGGCCGGATTCAGCGGACACGGGTTCAAGATCGCCCCGGCGGTCGGCAAGTTGGTCGCCGACCTGGTGACCGATGGCCGCAGCTCCGACCCGCGGATACCCGAGACGGATTTCCGTCTGGCCCGGTTCGCAGAGGACAATTTGCTCAAGAGCCGGTACCCGTACGTCGGGGCCGGGGAGATGCGTTAGACGGGAGCGCCGTGAGCGACCAGCCTCTGCTGCGCAATTCCGGCACGGCCCGCGAGCGCGATCCGAACGAACCGGTCGAGGAACTGGAGTTCGAGGCGGCGATCGGGCGCAATGTGCGTCAACTTCGTCAGCAGCACGGGCTGACCGTCGCTGAGATGGCCGCGCGGGTGGGCATCTCCAAGGCGATGCTGTCCAAGATCGAGAACGCCCAGACCTCGTGCAGCCTGTCCACCCTGGCGCTGCTCGCGAAGGGCCTCGACGTTCCGGTGACCAGCCTGTTCCGCGGGGCCGACGTCGAACGCCCGGCGGCATTCGTCAAGGCGGGCACCGGTCCGGAGATCGTGCGCAACGGCACCAAACAGGGCCATGAGTATCAACTGCTCAGCTCGCTGCGCGGCGAGCACAAGCGGCTGGAGTGCCTGCACGTCACGCTGACCGAGAAGAGCCAGACCTATCCGCTGTTCCAGCATCCAGGCACCGAGTTCATCTACATGCTCGAAGGCGTCATGGACTACAGCCACAGCCGCTCGGTGTACCGGCTGCAGCCCGGCGATTCGCTACAGATAGACGGGGAAGGCGCTCACGGACCGGTTGACCTGATCGAACTTCCGATCCGGTTCCTGTCGGTGATCGCCTTCCCCGATTCGCAGGTGTGACTCACCACATCGATCACTCGTAGATGCTCATGATCCGCTGCGGGCCGTGGTGGTTGTGCCAGCCGGGCTTCATACCGGGGGCCGGTGTGGCGTAGGTATCAGGGCTGTACAGGTTGCCCGAGCCCTGCGGAGTCTGCGCGGCGGCCGTGCCGGCCAGGCCGAGCGCGACGGCGCCGAAGACGCCTGCGGACAGGATGGGCAGTGCCAGGGCCTTGGTGAACTTGGTCATGATCGTCAATCCTTCTGTCTCAGTTGGCTTTTCGTTTCTTCTAGCGGTTTGTTCCGCCGCTGATACAAGAATGCGATCTGGACGGCCCCGAGTCTGTCGGGCAATCAGGCGATGGGACTGGTGAAGATGCGTTCCCCCGATCGGGGGAAGTGCACGTCAACCTCAGGTTTTGGCCTGGGAATGACGCGGAGTACAGTTGAGCGCGTGCAGCGGGTGCTCCTTCTCGGACGCCGCGACGGGGTCTGATCAGACCGGCTTCCTGTCGCGGGTTTTTGCGATGCGCCGGTCGGGTCCCCCTTCAAACCCCGGAGCAAAACAATGACCACGCCCGACATCTCTGCAGATGCCTTCAGCTCGGTTCGCGCGATCAACACGCCGGCCGGCACCCCCAACCCCGGACAGCCCGTCTGGAACACCCAGCGCGGCTCATCCATGCCGGTCAGCCGCTACCGCAGCTTCGCCGAAGAAGTGCCCGGCGGCAGCCCCGCCTTCGGCACCGGCGTCCCGTTCGATCGCACCTGGCCGGACCGCGTCATCGACACCGCGCCCCAGTGGTGTGCGGTCGACCTGCGCGACGGTAACCAGGCCCTGATCGACCCCATGAGCCCGGCGCGCAAGCGCCGCATGTTCGACCTGCTGGTCCGGATGGGTTACAAGGAGATCGAGGTCGGCTTCCCGTCTGCGAGCCAGACCGACTACGACTTCGTCCGCGAGATCATCGAGGACGGCGCGATCCCGGACGACGTCACCATCCAGGTGCTGACGCAGTGCCGCCCCGAGCTGATCGAGCGCACCTTCGAAGCCTGTGCCGGAGCCCCGCAGGCCATCGTGCACTTCTACAACTCGACGTCGATCCTGCAGCGCCGCGTGGTGTTCCGCGCCGACCGGGCCGCCGTCAAGAAGATCGCCACCGACGGCGCCCAGATGTGCGTCGAGGAGGCCGAGAAGTACCCGCAGACCCGGTGGCGCTTCGAGTACTCGCCCGAGTCGTACACGGGCACCGAGCTGGAATACGCCGTCGAGGTGTGCAACGCGGTCGCCGACATCGTCAAGCCCACGCCCGAGTGGCCGTTGATCGTGAACCTGCCCGCCACCGTCGAGATGGCCACCCCGAACGTCTACGCCGATTCGATCGAGTGGATGAGCAGGCATCTGGCCCCGCGCGACTCCATCATCCTGAGCCTGCACCCGCACAACGATCGCGGAACCGGCGTTGCCGCAGCAGAATTGGGCTACCAGGCCGGCGCTGACCGCATCGAGGGCTGCCTGTTCGGGAACGGCGAGCGCACCGGCAATGTCTGCCTGGTGACCCTGGGCCTGAACATGTTCAGCCGCGGTGTCGATCCGCAGATCGACTTCTCCAACATCGACGAGATCCGCCGCACGGTGGAGTACTGCAACCAGCTGCCCGTACACGAGCGCCACCCCTACGGCGGCGACCTGGTCTACACGGCCTTCTCCGGCAGCCATCAGGACGCCATCAACAAGGGCCTGGACCAGATGAAGGTCGACGCCGACGAGGCCGACGCCGACATGGATGACATCTTGTGGCAGGTGCCCTACCTGCCGATCGACCCCAAGGACGTCGGCCGCACCTACGAGGCCGTGATCCGGGTGAACTCGCAGTCCGGCAAGGGCGGCGTGGCCTACATCATGAAGGCCGACCATGGTCTGGTGCTGCCGCGCCGGTTGCAGATGGAGTTCTCCAAGGCCATCCAGCAGATCACCGACGGCGAGGGCGGCGAGGTCTCGCCCAAGGAGATCTGGGGCGCCTTCTCCGAGGAGTACCTGGCCCCGATCACCCCGTTGGAGCGCATCCGCCAGAAGGTGGTGGCCTCCGAGGTCGACGGTGGCACCGACACCATCACCGCGATCGTGAAGATCGACGGCGTCGAGCGCGAGATCGTCGGTGCCGGCAACGGCCCGCTGGCGGCGTTCGTCGACGCGTTGGGCGCCATCGGCTACGACATCAACGTGCTGGACTACTCCGAGCACGCCATGTCCTCGGGTGAAGAGGCGCAGGCCGCGGCCTACGTCGAGGCGTCGATCGGCGGCAGAACCGTCTGGGGTGTCGGTATCGCGACTTCGATCACAACTGCATCACTTCGTGCGGTCGTATCTGCTGTCAACCGCGCCTCGCGTGATTAGCTGACGTCGGCGTAGACCACTGCGCCGCCGTCAACTACAAGGAGCAGTCCATGGACTGGGGTTCGACTTGGGATTTCCTCTGGCATTTCCTGATCATCTTCGCCTGGATCGCATACCTGCTGGTCCTCTTTCAGATCCTCACGGACCTGTTCTGGCGTGACCACAAGACCTCCGGCTGGGTCAAAGCCGTGTGGGTGATCTTCCTGATCGTGTTCCCGTGGCTCACCGCGCTGGTGTACCTGATCGCCCGAGGCAAGGGCATGTCGGAGCGCGCGCAGGCAGCCGCACTGGCCGCCAAGACGGAAACCGACGCCTACATCCGCGAGGCCGCAGGCCGGTCCCCGGCTCAGGAGATCGCCGACGCCAAGGCTCTGCTGGATGCCGGCACGATCAGCCAGGCCGAGTTCGACGGGTTGAAGGCCAAGGCGTTGAGCTAGCAGACCGCGGCGAGCCGCGAATCAGAAAAGCGTGTACTGATCGCTTTCGGCGGGGATGTCGCAGAACTGCTCGATGTCGGCACCACCGACGACATGGGCCAGCAGGCTCATGAAGGTCTCGTCATCGAGCAGCGGCACCCCCAGCTCGAGGGCCTGGTAGCCCTTGCCCTGGTCGGGTGCCGGCTCGTTGCAGATCACCAACGACGTCTGCTGGTCGACCAGGTCGGTGTAGGCCAGCCCGGCGTGCAGGATGCGCTCGACGAGCTCCTCGTGGGTGCGGGCCACCTCCGCCGACAGGGCCACCCGCATGCCCTGCACCAACGGCCGCCCCGAAACGAATACACCGGGGTTGGCGTACTCGCACGGCAGGCGCGAGGCCAGCACCTTCAACGGCCGCAACTCTTCATGGGTGACGTGGCCGTTGGGCCAGCGCCGTCGGCTCACCTCCCGCAGCGGCAGCCAGACCTTGCGGTCACGGGCCCGGGCCAGGGTCGGCTTGAGGATCTGGGCCAGCACCAACGCGTCGTCGAGCGCATCGTGCGGCCTCATCTGGCTCACACCCCAGTGCGCCGCGAGCGTTTCCAGCCGCAGGTTCTCGGTGCCCAGCGCCAACCGGCGGGCCAGCTCGACGGTGCACATCACGCTGTCTATCGGCAGCTCGGCCCCGACCAGCTCGGCCTCGGCGGCCAGGAAGCTGTAGTCGAAGCCCACGTTGTGCGCGACCAGCGTGCGGCCCCGCAGGACGTCACTCAACTCGTCGACGACGTCACCGAAGGTCGGCTGCCCTTCCAGCATCTCGGTGGTCAGCCCATGGACGTGGGTGGGACCGGGGTCCACACCCGGGTTCAGCAGGGACGCGACGCTGCGCTCGACGTTTCCGTCGTCCCCGACCGCGAGGGCGGCGACGCTGACGATGCGCGCCTGCCCCGGCCGGAACCCCGTGGTCTCCACGTCGACGACGGCCCAGCCCGCGCCCGGCTCATCCGCCGGTCTGCCCCACGCGCTGCTCATATTCGCCAGGATGGCACGCGAGTCCGACAGAGTCCGATTGCCGCGCCGCGATGCCTCGGTCGGCGTCGCAGCGTCTCGTGCCCTTAAAATCGCCGGAATGCTGACCCTTCGCGGGCGCGCCGCACTGGCCGCCGGATCAACCGCGCGCTGGGCGTCACGGGTCACCGGCCGCGGCGCCGGCGCGATGATCGGCGGCCTGGTGGCGATGACGCTGGACCCCTCGATCCTGCGCCAGCTGGGTCAGGGACGCCGCAGCGTCGTCGTGACCGGCACCAATGGCAAATCGACCACCACCCGGATGACCGCGGCCGCCCTGGCCACGCTCGGCCCGGTGGCCAGTAACTCCGAGGGCGCCAACATGGACGCCGGCCTGGTGGCAGCCCTGGCCGGGTCCCGGAAGGCCGGGCTGGCAGCGCTGGAAGTCGACGAGATGCACGTCCCGCATGTCTCGGATGCCGTCCGGCCCGCGGTTGTGGTGCTGCTGAACCTGTCGCGTGATCAGCTGGACCGCGTCGGTGAGATCAACCACATCGAGCGCACGCTGCGCAGCGGGCTGGCCCGCCATCCCGGTGCGGTGATCGTGGCCAACTGCGACGACGTCCTGATGACCTCGGCCGCCTACGACAACCCCAATGTGGTGTGGGTGGCCGCCGGCGGCAGCTGGGCGGGCGATTCGGTGAGCTGCCCGCGATCCGGCGAGATCATCGAGCGCAACGGGCGCGACTGGTACTCGACCGGCAGCGACTTCAAACGTCCGAGCCCGCAGTGGTGGTTCGACGACACCCACATCTACGGCCCCGACGGTCTCGCGCTGCCGATGACGCTGGCCCTCCCCGGCGCCGTCAACCGCGGTAACGCCACCCAGGCGGTGGCCGCCGCCGTGGCGCTCGGCGCCGACCCGGCTGCCGCGGTCGCCGCGGTGTCGACCGTCGACGAGGTCGCCGGGCGCTACCGCACCGTCCAGATCGGCACGCACACCGCACGGATCCTGCTGGCCAAGAACCCGGCCGGGTGGCAGGAGGCGCTGTCCATGGTCGACAAGCACGGCGCAGGCGTCGTCATCGCGGTCAACGGGCAGGTGCCCGACGGCGAGGATCTGTCCTGGCTGTGGGACGTCCGGTTCGAGCACTTCGACGACACTCAGGTGGTGGCCGCCGGGGAGCGGGGCACCGACCTCGCGGTGCGGCTCGGGTACGCCGGTGTCGAGCACTCACTGGTGCACGACACCATCGCCGCGATCGACTCGTGCCCACCCGGGCACGTCGAGGTGATCGCCAACTACACGGCCTTCCTGCAACTGAATCGGCGGATCTCGTGAGTGCGGTGCGGATCGGGCTCGTGCTGCCCGACGTGATGGGGACCTACGGCGACAGCGGCAACGCGGTGGTGTTGCAACAGCGGTTACGGCTGCGCGGTATCGACGCCGAGATCGTGGAGATCACCCTGGCCGACCCGGTGCCCGACTCGCTCGACCTGTACACCCTCGGCGGAGCCGAGGACTACGCGCAACGGCTGGCCACCAAGCACCTGATCCGGTATCCCGGTCTACAGCAAGCGGTTTCGCGGGGCGCGCCCGTGCTCGCGATCTGCGCGGCGATCCAGGTCCTCGGCCACTGGTACGAGACCTCCGCCGGCGAGCGGGTGGACGGCGTCGGGCTGCTCGACGTCACCACGTCGCCGCAGGAGGCCCGGACCATCGGCGAGGTCGCCTCCACTCCCCTGCTCGACGGGCTCACCCAACCCTTGACGGGCTTCGAGAACCACCGTGGTGGAACGGTTCTGGGCCCCTCGGCACGCCCCTTGGCGAAGGTCACCAAAGGCGCGGGCAACCGCTTGGGCGACGGCTACGACGGTGCGGTGCAAGGCAGTGTCGTCGCCACCTATCTGCACGGCCCGTGCCTGGCCCGCAATCCGGAACTGGCCGACCACCTTCTGTCGCAGGTGGTCGGGGAGCTGCCGCCGCTGGAACTTCCTGAGGTCGACCTGCTGCGCCGGGAACGCCTGGCCGCCCCGCGCCGCGCGTAGTCAGGATGCGAAAACGTCGACTGCAGCGGCGATCTTGGCCGCGGCGTCGGTGAGAATCGGCTCACCATGGCCGAAACCGGCGATCTGTGCGCCCGTGGCGGCGAGCCTGGACACGGAGTCGGCGAGCTCGGCACGATCGACGTTGAAGACGCCCCCGATCACCTGACCGTTGAACTCGGCGACGGTATCGCCGGTCAGCACGGCATCGGCCGCCGGCAGATACAGCGCGATGCTGCCGGGAGTATGCCCGGGCACGCCGATCACCCGGGCCCCGCCGGCGAAGTCGAGAACGTCACCGTCGCCGACCACCCGATCCACCCGGCAGGCCGGGCCATTCGGTGGTTCCACGATGTCCGAGCGAAGCGTCCGCTCCGAATCGGTCAGCACCGGAACCGGACCCGGTTCGCCGCGCACGTACCCGGCGTCATCCGTGCCGGCGATGACCTCCACGTCGGACCAGTCCGCGATCTCGGCGGCCGCACCGCTGTGGTCCTCGTGAAAGTGCGTGAGCACGATGCGCTTGACGTGAATCCGCCGCAGACCCAGTTCGGTGAGTGCGTCGTGGATCAACTCCGCGCTGTCGGGCCAGCCGGTGTCGATCAGCGTCACGCCGTCGGACTCGGTCCACAGGTAGCAGTTGAGCAGATGAGCCTGGTCGCCGGGTATGCGCAGTCGATACAGAGAATCGGCCATCTGGAGTAGATCGGGCATGACTCGACGCTAGTGGCTCCTGAGTCGACGCGGTTCCGCGACAGATCTTTGGGGCTTGTCCGCGAATCGGACAATATCGACACCTGTGTAAAGCCTGTGGTTGCCAGGCCCGGTCGACAGCGCCACGATCCACGGCCACGCAGCTACCGGCAGTCGTCGTGATCACATCTCGGCCGCAAACTAGCGCGCGTCACAGTTCGATAAAGTTACCGGCAAGTATGGACTAGTGATTAGACCATTAATCCCGAGCAGAGCTAACTGACGGCAGCGACCGACACTTTGCGGCCACCTCCGCACACATCCGATTTCTCGCCCCCGCGCGGGCCGAAATCAGTTTGCTGCACCACTCTTCGACCCCCTGTGCGCCACCGGGTACGGCAAATGTTCCACGCCTTCAGACCGTCCTGTGGCCGTCTCATTATTTGGACTAACTATGGATTTGACATGGAGTTATGTGTTGAATCTCTTATTACTCTCAAGTAAGTATCAGCTCGCCTCGTGGGAGCAAGCAAAGGAAAGAATGATGGAAATCGCTGTTCGCTCATACCTCACCGCCGGAGTGGCCCTGGCCGGCGCGGGCGTCATCGCCGTCAGCCCGGTGATGCCAACGCCGACTGACATCCAGCTGCCCGCAGTTCATGCGTCTTCTGCAGCGGTAGCACTGTCCGCCCTCACCAATCCCGTCGACGCGTGGGCGCAGACCCTGTCGAACGCGAGCGCCAACCTGCAGTCGCTCGGGGAGCAACTGCTGGCCAGTGACTTCCCGGTCCTGCGGACCGTGATCAGCAATCAGATCGGCAATGCGACGGTCGTCGGCAACGCCTTCCAGGCCTACGCCGACAACCTAGCCACCACGCTGCAGGGCCTACCCGACGCATTGCAGACGGCTTCGGACCTGATCTCGCAGGGCGAGATCACCGCGGCCGTAGACGGCCTCACGGTGAGCCTCCTTCCGGCGATCCTGGGCCTGCTCGACATCACGAACAACACCTGGTCCGCGGTCAGCACGACGGCGCAGAACTTCGTGAACGTGATCAAGCAGGTGCCGAACGTCGTGACCGCGGTGGCGCTGCCGGCCGCCTTCCCGCTCCTGTCCGTGGTGAATGGCCTGGCCGCCACTGCCGAAGAGGTCGTCAAAGCCGCCAACGCGGGCGACACGGAGGGTGCAGTCAGTGCTCTCGTCAACGCGCCGGCGACCCTGACAGACGCGTTCCTCAACGGCAAGGGCACGATTCTGGGGTTCATCCCCGTCCCCGGACTATTGTCGCCGTCGTCCCCGCTCGGCGCCCTGGGCAGCGGGCCAATCGCGTCTCTGCTCGACATCCCCAAGACCATCGCGGGGGTGCTCGACCCGAACCCGCTGGCACCGGTCACCTCGTCCGCGACAGCCACCTCCGCCAAACTGGCCGCGCGCAGCGTGACACTCAGCGTGCCTGCCGCCGAGACCGATTCGGCCAAGACCTCCGATGACGCGGCTACCGAATCCCCCAGTGCGGCAACCGGTTCCGATGCGGACACCCCGACGGCTACGACCGCCGTGGATTCTCAGGACGACGGCTCGACCACGACCGCGACCAAGGCCTCGCCCGAGACGAAGACCGCGACCAAGACGGCGGTCAAGAAGCCGAGCGCGACCGCGAGCCCGGCGACGAAGATCCGCGACAACATCAAGAAGGCCACGCAGCGGTTCGCGGGCAAGACCGGCAAGGGCTCCAGCGCCGCCGGTAGCTCGGACAGCTCGGCGAGCAGTGCCGCCAAGTCGAGCCACAAGCGCGGTGGCGACCACAGCGGGTAGCCACTGACGCTCGAAGTTCCGCCGAGTGTGACGCCCGCGTCGCACTCGGCGGAAAGCTTCAGGCCACCGCGGCGGGCCGCGAATCAGGCCACCGCGGCGGGCCGCGAATCAGGCCATCGCGCGGCGACCGGCCAGTGCGCGGCCCAGGGTGAGCTCGTCGGCGAACTCCAGGTCACCACCCATCGGCAGGCCCGAGGCAATGCGGGTGACCGTCAGCCCGGGGATGTCGCGCAGCATCCGCACCAGATAGGTGGCGGTGGCCTCCCCCTCGGTGTTGGGATCGGTCGCGATGATCACCTCGGCCACGTCGACGCCGTCGACGCGTTCACCGATCCGATTGAGCAGCTCACGGATACGCAACTGATCGGGCCCGACGCCCGACAACGGATCCAGCGCGCCGCCCAGCACGTGATAGCGGCCGCGGAACTCGCGGGTGCGCTCGACGGCCTGCACGTCCTTGGGTTCCTCGACCACGCACACCAGTGAGGCGTCGCGGCGGGGGTCCTTGCAGATCCGGCAGCGTTCCTCGTCGGAGACGTTGCCGCAGACCGCACAGAACGTGACGCCGTCGCGGATGCGGCCCAGCACCGCGGTCAGCCGATCGATGTCCGGCGGCTCGACGCTCAGCAGGTGAAACGCGATCCGCTGCGCGCTCTTGGGCCCGATGCCGGGTAGCTTGCCGAGCTCGTCGATCAGATCCTGGACTGGGCCTTCGAACACTTACAGCCCCGGAAGTCCGAACCCGCCCAGCCCGCCTGCCAGCGGGCCAAGACGGCTCTGCGCCAATGCGGTCACCTGGTTGGAGGCGTCGGCCAGGGCGCCGACGATGAGGTCCTGCAGGGTCTCGGGGTCGGCCGGATCCATCACCTTGGGATCGATCGCCACCGCGACCACCTCACCGCTGCCCTTGACCGTGACCTGCACCAGCCCGCCACCGGCCTGGCCGTGGACCTCGGAGTTGGCCAGCGCCTCCTGCGCCTCCATGAGCTGCTGCTGTACCTGCTGTGCCTGCGCCAGCAGGGCCGACATGTCGGGCGTGCCTCCGGGTTGCATGCGTGGTCCCCTTGCCGTGTTGATTGCGTCTTGGTCTCGACTTGGTTGCTCTCGCCTGTCGGCGGCGATTCGGACTTCCAGCCTAGTCGGCGTGCGGGCTAGCGTGGCGCCCGTGCGAGTCCCAGCCTGCGTGCGTGTCGGCACCGCGATGGTCAGCAGCGTCCTCATCGCCGCGACCGTCCCGGCCGTCGTCGACGCTCCCAACGCCAACGCCGCTCCCTCGAACATCGCCGGCATGATCGTGTTCCTCGATCCCGGCCACAACGGCGCGAACGACGCGTCGATCAGCCGCCAGGTGCCCACCGGCCGCGGCGGCACCAAGGACTGCCAGGCCAGCGGCACCTCCACCACAGACGGGTACCCCGAGCACACCTTCACCTGGGAAACCACCCTGCGGCTACGCGCCATTCTGAACCAGATGGGTGTGCGTACGGCCATGTCGCGCGGCAACGACAACGCACTGGGGCCGTGCGTCGACGAACGGGCCTCGATGGCCAACGCACTGCGACCCAACGCCATCGTGTCCGTCCACGCCGACGGCGGCCCGGCCAACGGCCGCGGTTTCCACGTGCTCTACTCGTCACCGCCGCTGAACAACGTGCAGGCCGGACCGTCCGTGCAGTTCGCCCAGACCATGCGCGATCAGCTGTCCGCGTCGGGCATCCCGCCCGCCACCTACATCGGTTCGGGTGGTCTGGACGCCCGTTCGGACATCGCCGGGCTCAACCTGGCGCAGTTCCCGTCGATCCTGGTCGAGTGCGGCAACATGAAGAATCCGGTCGACTCGGCGCTGATGAAAACCCCGGACGGCCAGCAGAAGTATGCCGAGGCCATTGCCCGGGGTGTCGCCGCGTACCTGGGCAGCCAGGCGCGTTAGCTCTCGACTTCCTTCTTCAGGTTGGCCAGCACCTCGTCCTGGATCTTGCGCAGGCCCAGCGGTGCGAACGTCTTCTCGAAGAACCCCTTGATCCCGCCGGCACCGGTCCAGCTGGTCTTGAGGTTGACCGACGATCCCGCGCCCGCCGGGGCAACGGTCCAGTTGGTCACCAGGCTGGAGTTGGCGTCCTTCTCGATCACCGTGTGGCCTGCGACGTCCACCGACGCCTTGACGTCGCGCACCCGGGACTCGGTCGCCTGCAGCTTCCAGCTGGCCACGGTTCCGGCACCCTGACCGCCCTCGAGAACCTGGTAGTCGCGGTAATGCGAGGAAAGGATCTTCGGGCGCACGGTCTGGTAGTCCGCGATCGCGGCGAACACAGCGGCCGGCTCGGCGTTGATCAGAACCGTGCTGACCGCACTGACCTGTCCCATGACTGAAACTCCTTTTACTCGTGTTGCTCGTGTCTGCGGTCGCATCGGTGGCAACCTCCGACTAGCGTATATGTGTGTCTGTTGTTGCGACTGACGCACAAGCTGTCCATGCCCTGGGCGTGCAGCGCCTATTGGACAGTTACCGCGCCATACCGCCCAATTCGACGGTGCGGCTTGCAAAGCCCACGTCGAACCTCTTCCGTGCGCGAGATCGCAGCGATGCCAAAGGTCTGGACGTATCGGGGCTGACCGACGTGATCGCGGTCGACGCCGAAGCCCGCACTGCCGACGTGGCAGGCATGTGCACCTACGAGGACCTGGTGGCCGCGACGCTGCCGCACGGCCTGGCGCCGCTGGTGGTGCCGCAGCTCAAGACCATCACGCTCGGTGGCGCCGTCACCGGGCTGGGGATCGAGTCGACCTCGTTCCGCAACGGTCTGCCGCACGAATCGGTGCTGGAGATGGACATCCTCACCGGTACGGGCGAAATCGTCACCGCGAGCCGGGATCTGCGCTCAGACCTCTTCCACAACTTCCCCAATTCTTATGGCACGCTCGGGTATTCGACCCGGCTGCGGATCGAGCTGGAACCCGTCACCCCCTTTGTCGCCTTGCGCCACCTACGGTTTCACTCGCTTGCCGACCTCGTCGCGGCGATGGACCGGATCATCGAGACCGGCGGGCTGGACGGCGAACCCGTCGACTACCTCGACGGCGTGGTGTTCAGTGCCGACGAGAGCTACCTGTGTGTCGGTTTCAAGACGACGACGCCGGGCCCGGTCAGCGACTACACCGGCCAGGACATCTATTACCGCTCGATCCAGCACGCCCACGGCGAGAAGCACGACCGGTTGACGATTCACGACTACCTGTGGCGGTGGGACACCGACTGGTTCTGGTGTTCACGGGCGTTCGGCGCGCAGAACCCCACGATCCGGCGGTTCTGGCCGCGCCGGCTGCGCCGCAGCAGCTTCTACTGGAAACTGGTCGGCTACGACCAGCGGTTCAACATCGCCGACCGGATCGAAACGCGCAACGGGCGCCCGCCCCGCGAGCGCGTGGTGCAGGACGTCGAGGTGCCCATCGAACGTTGCGCGCAATTCCTCTCGTGGTTCCTGGAGAACGTGCCGATCGAACCGATCTGGCTCTGCCCGCTGCGGTTACGCGATGACGACCGCACCGGCTCCGGCCGATCCGCAGCCTGGCCGCTGTATCCGCTTCGCCCTCGCCACACCTACGTCAACGTCGGGTTCTGGTCCTCGGTACCCGTCGGCCCCGTGGAAGGCCACACCAACAAGCTGATCGAGGCCAAGGTCAGCGAGCTCGACGGACACAAGTCCCTGTATTCCGATTCCTACTATCCGCGTGAGGATTTCGACGAGCTCTACGGCGGTGAGACCTACAAGACCGTCAAGAAGTCCTACGACCCCGATTCGCGCCTGTTTGACCTGTATTCGAAAGCCGTGTTGCGCCGATGAACGGAGAACAGCGATGACCACATTCAAAGAGCACTCGACGCACGCGACCGATCACAAGCTCAGCCTGGCCGAGATCCTGGAGATCTTCGCGTCGGGTTCGCAGCCGCTGAAGTTCACCGCCTACGACGGGAGCTCCGCCGGCCCCGGTGATGCCACCCTCGGTCTCGACCTCAAGACCCCGCGCGGCACCACCTACCTGGCCACCGCGCCGGGGGACCTGGGTCTGGCCCGCGCCTATGTGTCCGGTGATCTGGAGTTGCACGGGGTGCATCCCGGCGACCCGTACCCGCTGCTGTGCGCACTGGCGGAGAAGATGGCGTTCAAGCGCCCGCCTGCCCGGGTGCTGGCCAACATCGTGCGGTCCATCGGCATCGAGCACCTCAAGCCCATCGCGCCGCCTCCGCAGGAGGCCCTGCCGCGGTGGCGGCGGGTGGTAGAAGGGTTGCGACACAGCAAGACCCGCGACGCCGAGGCGATCCACCACCACTACGACGTGTCGAACACCTTCTACGAGTGGGTGCTCGGGCCGTCGATGACCTACACCTGCGCCTGCTACCCGGAGGCCGACGCCGGCCTGGAAGAGGCGCAGGACAACAAGTACCGCCTGGTGTTCGAGAAGCTGCGGCTACAGCCCGGTGACCGCTTGCTCGATGTCGGCTGCGGCTGGGGCGGCATGGTGCGTTACGCGGCCCGCCACGGGGTCAACGCTCTCGGGGTGACGCTGTCCAAGGAACAGGCCCGGTGGGCACAGGAGGCCATCGTCAAGGAAGGTCTCGAGGACTTGGCCGAGGTGCGCCACGGCGACTACCGCGACATCGCCGAGACCGGGTTCGACGCGGTGTCCTCGATCGGCCTGACCGAGCACATCGGTGTGCACAACTACCCGTCGTACTTCGGTTTCCTGAAGTCCAAGATGCGTACCGGTGCGCTGTTGCTCAACCACTGCATCACCCGCCATGACAACCGAACGGGAGCGGCCGCGGGCGGCTTCATCGACCGCTACGTGTTCCCGGACGGCGAGCTGACCGGCTCCGGCCGCATCATCACCGAGGTGCAGGATGTGGGCCTGGAGGTCATGCACGAGGAGAACCTGCGCAACCACTACGCGATGACGCTGCGCGACTGGTGCGCCAACCTCGTCGAGCACTGGGACGAGGCCGTCGCCGAGGTCGGGCTGCCCACGGCCAAGGTGTGGGGCCTGTACATGGCCGGTTCCAGGCTCGGCTTCGAGACGAACGTCGTTCAGCTACACCAGGTTCTGGCCGTCAAGCTCGACGACCGCGGCAACGACGGCGGCCTGCCGCTGCGGCCGTGGTGGACGCCCTAGGAGCCGGGAACCATCGCGCGTCAGCTCTCGATCTTGCGCGCACCCAGTTCGTTCTGAAGCAGCTCGAGGGCGACCTCTTCGGGATCGCGGCGCGGCCCGGCCTCGCTCTGCGAAGCCTCGGCGAGCATCTCAGCCTCTTCCTGCTCCGGGGACGACGGCGGTTCCGGAACAGGTTCCGGCTCAGGTTCGGGAATGACGCGGCCTGGACGGGTCGGGACCCGTGGCGGGGGCTTGGCAGCCTTCGGCGGGGGCGGCGGGGCCGCCTCCGCCGTGCCGATCTCACAGCGGATCTGCCAATCCACCCCGAGCGCGTCCTTCAACGCATCCCGGATCACGTCGGCGTTGCGCGACTCGGTGAGCCGCTTGGCCAGCGGCGGTGATTCATGGGACAGCACAAGGGTTTTGTCCTCGACCGCCCGCACGATGGCCCCCGACAACATGACCTCGGTGGTACGGCTGCGCTCGCGCACCTTCTCCCGCACCGTCGTCCACATCGAACGCACGGCGGCCGCGTTGGGCTCGCCCCCAGGGGTCACCGAAGCCTGCGCCGGCTGCGGTTCGGGCTCCGGTTCCGGGGCGGGCTCGGGCTCGAAGTCGGGTTCGGGCGGCAGTGGCGGTTCAGGCTCGGGTTCGGGTTCTGGGGCGGGTGGCGGCGGCGCGGGCGCAGGCTCGGGGGTGGCGGCCACGGGCTCGGGAGCAGCCACCGGTTCAGCTTGCGGTTCAGGCGCAGGTGGTGGGGTGGGCGCCGGTGCGGGGACAGGCGCCTCGGCCTCTGCCGGGGCAGCCTGGCTGCGGCGGACGAAGGTCTTGGCCGGCTCGGCTGCGGGGCGGGTGGCCGACGATGCCGCTGCCTCACCGGCCGGGATCGACAGATCCAGCCGGGTTTCGATGCGTTCGATGCGCTGAAGCAGCGCCGATTCGGTGTCGTGCGCCGAAGGGAGCAGCAGCCGGGCACACACCACTTCGAGCAGGAGCCGCGGCGCGGTCGCGCCACGCATCTCACCGAGACCCGCGTGCACGACCTCGGCATAGCGGGTCAGCGTGGCCGCACCCAGCTTGGCGGCCTGCTCCCGCATCCTCTCCAACACGTCGGCCGGTGCGTCCACGACACCGCGGGTGACCGCGTCGGGCACGGCCTGCAGCACGATCAGGTCGCGGAAGCGTTCCAGCAGATCGGTGGCGAACCGCCGCGGATCGTGTCCGGCGTCGATCACCGCCTCCACGGCGCCGAACAACGCGGCCGCGTCAGCGGCGGCCAGCGCCTCGACCGCATCGTCGATGAGCGCCATGTCGGTGGCGCCGAG
Organism: Mycobacterium sp. 48b; assembly: GCF_048282725.1. Lineage (NCBI taxonomy): Bacteria > Bacillati > Actinomycetota > Actinomycetes > Mycobacteriales > Mycobacteriaceae > Mycobacterium > Mycobacterium sp. 48b. The sequence goes on along the minus strand of NZ_JBLVUL010000001.1, from coordinate 946,116 downwards.
CAGGGCCAGCGCCCGCTGATAGGTGATGTGGTTGCCGCCGTCGCCCTGCTCCGACCCGGCCAGCAGCTGATCGAGCACCGAGAGCGTGTCGCGAGGCGAACCACCTCCCGCGCGCATGACCAACGGGTACACCGCGTCGTCGACGTGGACGTTCTCGTCGGCGCAGATGCGCTCCAGTAGGGGGCGCATGGTGCGCGGGGCCAGCAGCCGGAACGGGTAGTGATGCGTGCGCGACCGGATGGTCGGCAGCACCTTCTCCGGCTCGGTGGTGGCGAAGACGAAGATCAGGTGCTCGGGCGGCTCCTCGACGATCTTGAGCAGCGCGTTGAAACCGGCCGTGGTGACCATGTGCGCTTCGTCGATGATGAAGATGCGGTACCGCGACTGCGCGGGGGTGAAAAAAGCACGGTCGCGCAGTTCGCGGGTGTCGTCGACACCGCCGTGGCTGGCCGCGTCGAGTTCGGTGACGTCGAGGTTGCCCGGGCCGTTCGGTGCGAGCGCGACGCAGGATGGGCACACCCCGCACGGTGTCGGGGTCGGCCCCTGCTCACAGTTGAGCGAGCGGGCCAGGATGCGCGCCGAGGACGTCTTACCGCAACCGCGCGGCCCGGAGAACAGATAGGCGTGGTTGATCCGGCCCGCGGTCAGCGCAGTCGATAGCGGCTCGGTGACATGTTCCTGGCCAACGACTTCCGAAAAGGTTGCCGGCCGGTATTTGCGGTAGAGAGCCACGGAAGAAGGCTACCGACTGCGTCCGACTAGGACTCGAGCAGTGACTCGGTCGCCGCCAGCAGGGCGCAGGTGGCCAGGCCGTCGATCGCCTCACGCACATCGGGCAGCGACGGGAACGTCGGCGCGATGCGGATGTTCTTGTCCTCGGGGTCCTTGCGGTACGGGAACGACGCACCCGCCTCGGTCACCGCGATACCGGCGTCCTTGGCCAGCGCGACGGTGCGCTTGGCGGTGCCGGGCCACACATCGAGGCTGACGAAGTAACCACCCTTGGGATCGGTCCACGACGCGATCTTCGACTCCCCCAGCCGGTCCTCGAGGATCTCGGCCACCAGGGCGAACTTGGGCGCGATCAACTGCCGGTGGCGCTGCATCTGCAGCCGCACGCCGTCGGCGTCGCCGAAGAAGCGACTGTGGCGCAGCTGGTTGATCTTGTCCGGTCCGATGGTCTTCTTGCCCGCGTGCTGCAGGTACCAGGCGATGTTGCCCAGCGACCCGCCCAGGAAGCTCACTCCCGCTCCGGCGAACGTGATCTTGGAGGTCGAGGCAAACACCAGCGGACGGTTCGGGTTACCGGCCGCCTCGGCCAGACCCAGCACGTCGACCTGGCGGATGAAGTCGTCGGTCAGGGTGTGAACCGCGTAGGCGTTGTCCCACATCAACCGGAAGTCACTCGCCGCCGTGCGCATCTGGACCAGGCGCCGGACGACTTCCCAGGAGTAGGTGACCCCGGTTGGGTTGCCGTACACCGGAACACACCACATGCCCTTGATGGCCGGGTCGGCCGCGACGAGTTCCTCGATCAGGTCCACGTCCGGACCGTCCTCGCGCATCGGCACCGCGATCATCTCGATCCCGAAGGACTCGGTGATGGCGAAGTGCCGGTCATAACCCGGCGACGGGCAGAGGAACTTCACCGCAGATTCTTGGCCCCACGGCCGCACCGAGTCCACGCCGCCGTGCAGCAGCGAGAACACGATGACGTCGTGCATCATCTCCAGGCTCGCGTTGTTGCCCGCGATCAGGTTCTGCACCGGGATGCCGAGCAGCTCGCCGAAGATCTCCCGCAGTTCGGGCAGGCCGTGCAGGCCGCCGTAGTTGCGGGTGTCGGTGCCTTCGCGGTCGCGGAAGGAGTCTTTTTCCGAGCCGGGCAGCGACAGCAGCGCGTTGGACAGATCCAACTGCTCGGGAGCCGGCTTACCCCGGGTCAGGTCCAGGCTCAGCTTCTTGGCCTGCAGCTCGGCGTAGTTGCGCTGTTGGACTTCGTGCTGCGCGAGCAGATCGTCGCGGCCGAGAGACTGGAACGACACCGCGCGCCTTTCACAGAAGCGGAACGAGCTGGACATAAGGGGACCCCGCGCACCCGCCAGAGCCCGTTGACCCTTGCTGCCTTCCGGCCCTGGGGGAGTTCACAGGATGGACGCCGCGCGGGGTCCGAAAGCGAGTGTAATACCCGCCCCTGTCCCCGGCGTTTACGGGACTGGTTCAAGCGTCGGCTACGATTGCCGACGGAGGATTCGCCTAGTGGCCTATGGCGCTCGCCTGGAACGCGGGTTGGGTTAACAGCCCTCAGGGGTTCAAATCCCCTATCCTCCGCGCTCGGGTCCGGGGTGCGACCTGCTGAATCAACCCTGATCAGCAGCTCGCACCCCGGCCCAATTTCAGTACCCGAGGAGGAGTATGGGCCGCACCGTCGCGGTGATCTGGCACGTGTCGTTTTCGATCGTGGCCGCCGGCCTCTACTTTTTCTTCGTCCTCCCCCGATGGCCCGAACTCATGGGCCAGACCTCGCCGACGCTCGGGCTGGTCCTGCGCATCGTCACCGGGGTACTGATCGGTCTCGCGGCCCTGCCGGTGGTGTTCACCCTGCAGCGGACCAAGCGTCCCGAACTGTCCACCCCGGAGCTGGCGCTGCGGTTGCGGACCGCGTCGATATCCCTGCACGTGCTGGCAGCGGTGCTGATCGTCGGCACCGCGGTGTCTGAGATCTGGTTGTCACTGGACAGCTTCGGGCCGTGGCTGTTCGGGATCTACGGCGCCGCCGCCGCGATCGCGCTGCTCGGCATCTTCGCCTTCTACCTGGCGTTTGTCGCCGAACTGCCGCCTCCGCCGCCGAAGCCGGTCAAGACCCGCGAGAAGGCCGAGCGCCGCGGACGCAAGAAGGCCGCTGCGGAGGAGACCGCCGAGGCCGAGGAAGCAGACGAGGTCGTGGAGACCGAGGAATCGGACGAGGCGGCGACCGATGCCGAAGAGACCACGGCTGTCGAAGAGACCACGGCTGTCGAAGAGACCCCGGCCGTCGAAGAGACCAAGGCCGAAGAAGAGTCCGAAGAAGCCGCCGAGGATGCGAAAGCCGAGGGCGCGACTCTGCGTAACCGGCGGCCGTCGGCCAAGAGTGGCACCAAACGCAGGGGCTGGCGCTCGCGCGGCGACGTCGCCACCGAGGACTGACGCAACGCCGTTCGCGTCGACATCGGGTTCTTGCCCAGCCAAGATGGGTACATGAGCAAAGTGGGCTCACACTCGTTCAAAGTGATTCTCGCGGCGGCACTGACCGCCGCGGCTGCCGTCGTCGTCCCGTCGGCACCTGCCGGCGCCGCACCCGGTGACCCGGAGGCGGTGGCCACCCAGGTCGAACCATCGGTGGCGCGCATCGACACCCGGGTGGATTACCAGCAGGCCTATGGCATCGGCACCGGCATCGTGCTGTCCCCGAACGGTGAGGTGCTGACCAACTATCACGTCGTGCAAGGGGCCAACTCGATCAGCGCGACCGTCGGCGGCCAGAGTTTCGCCGCCGACCTGGTCGGCTATGACCGTCAGAACGACATCGCGGTGCTGCAACTGCATGGTGCGGCCGGGCTGCCACCGGCTCCGATCGGTGATTCCAGGGTGCTGGCACCAGGTCAGCCGGTGGTTGCGCTCGGCAATGCCGGCGGTAGCGGCGCGCCGCTGACCCGCGAGATCGGCACCGTCAGCGCGTTCAACCGGACCGTCAACGCCGAAGACGAGCTGACCGGCACCAGCGACGAGATCAACGGCCTGTTCGAGTTCGCCGCACCGGTGCGGGCCGGCGATTCCGGAGGCCCGGTGGTCAACGATGCCGGCCAGGTCGTCGGCATGACGACAGCCGCGTCGGTGAACTTCCGAATGGGCCCCGGCGGAAAGGGATTCGCGATCCCGATCAATGACGCGATGGGTATCGCCGGACAGATCCGGGCACGCACCCCGTCAGCCTCGGTGCACATCGGACCGCCGACGATGCTCGGCGTCGGGGTGCGCACCGCGCAGCGCCAGAACGGCGGCGTGATCGTCCAGGACGTCATCCCCGGCGGACCGGCAGAAGCGGCCGGCCTGATCTCCGGCGATCTGCTCACCACCATCGAGGGCACCCGGCTGGATTCGGCCCGCACCCTGACGCTGGTTCTCGATCAGCACTACCCGGGCGACGTCGTCGGCCTGACCTGGCTGGACCAGGGCGGCCAACAACGCACCGGCAAGGCCACGCTGGCCGCTGGGCCGTAATCCGTGGTCACGCTGGACCGCCTGATCAACGTCCTGGGCGGCTACGGGGTGCGGCTGCGCGCCCCGGCACACGGACCCGGTTCGGCCGTCCGCTCGACCGAGCTGCGCAGCGTCGTGATGCACGAACCCGGGCAGGTCATCGGTGACGTTCTGCTGGCGGTCGGGGCCACCTCGGTCGCCGAGGCGGTTCGGTGGGCGGCCGAGGCGCGCGCCGTCGTGGTGTTGGTCCGCGGGCCCGAAGGTCCCGCCGACGAACCGGTGGCCGACGACCGTATCGCGGTGATGACGGTGGAGCCCGAAGTCTCCTGGAGCGAGCTGGCGGCCGTGGTCTACGGCGTCGTGCTGGAGGGCCGGGAGACCGAGTCCGGGCGCGGCCCAACCGATTTGTTCGCACTGGCCGACAGCGTCGCCGATGCGGTGGGCGGTTCGGTGACCATCGAGGACCGGCGCAGCGCGGTCCTGGCCTACTCACGGTTGCAACAGCACGCCGACCCGGCCCGCGCCGAGACGATCCTCAGCCGCGGCGCACCGGAACGGCTTCGTGCCCTGTTCGAAGCCCGTGGAGTGTTCCGGCATCTGGCCGAATCCGACGAGCCGATGTTCGTCGAGGGTGACGACGAACGCGGCCTGACCGGTCGGATGGTCGTGGCCGCACGGGCCGGCCGCGAATTGCTCGGCTCGATCTGGGTGACGTGCACCGAGCCGTTGCCCGACGCGCGCCGGGCAGCGCTGGCCGACGGTGCCCGCATGGTTGCCCTGCATCTGCTGCGCTCACGTGCCAGCGCGGATCTGGAACGTCAGGTGGAATCCGAGCTCGTGATCCGTCTGATCGAGGGCGCGGCCGACGCCACCACCGCCGCCAGCCGGCTCGGGCTGCCGCAGACGCCCCTGCGGGTGATCGCCCTGCGGGCCCAGACTGCCGACGAGCGGCACGCCGCACTGCTGCTGGCGTTCGAGCGGGCTACCGCGGGCTTTGGCTGGTCGCGGCCCGGGCGCAGCGCCCTGGCCGGCAACACCATCTACACCGTGCTGCCCGGCGCCGAGGCCGATGCCGCCAGCAGTTGGGTGACCGGATTGCGTGCCGCGCTGCCCGAACGCGTGACCGTCCTGGCCGGGATCAGCGGCCCCGCCACCGCCGCCGAGCTGGCGCTGGCGCGCAGTGAGGCCGACGAGTGCCTGGCGCTGCACGAAGTGCGGCGTGAGGGTCCGGCACCGGTGTACGACGAGGCCTGGGACGAGATCCTGCTGCAGCGCCTGCGGATCGCGGCCCGCTCGGGCCGTGCCCCGCAGCGCGGGCCGGTCGCGGAGTTGCGGGCCCACGATCAGGCGCACGGCACGCAGTACGCGGGGACGCTACGGGCCTGGTTGGAGGCCCAGGGGGACCTGGCCGGAGCAGGACGGGCGCTCGGTGTGCACGAGAACACCGTGCGCTACCGGCTGCGCAAGATGGTCGAGCTGACCCAGCTCGACCTGGGCGATGCACGCAAGCGGCTCGCGATGATGATCGAACTCACGGCCACCGAAGAATTGTCGTAACTCGACAATCGCACCCCTTCTGTTTGTCGATTACGTGCAAACAAGCCGAGCCCGGTCAGCCCCACCATGGGGAGCATGAATGGGGTCGAGCGCATTGACGGCGGACCGCGGTCAGCGGTGGTCGTGGGTGCAGGCATCGTCGGCCTGTCCACCGCATGGTTTCTTCAGGAACGCGGGGTCGAGGTCACTGTGGTCGACCGCCGCGGGGTCGCCGCGGGTGCATCCTGGGGCAACGCCGGGTGGGTTTCGCCGACGCTGACCATCCCGCTCAATGATCCGGCGGTACTCCGCTACGGTCTGCGGTCACTGTTCGACCCGGCCGCTCCGCTGCACATCCCGCTGACCTCGGGCCCCCGCCTGCTGGCGTTCCTGGCCCGCTTCGCCATGAACTGCCGGCTCTCGACGTGGACGCGGGTCGCCAGGGCCAACGTCCCGCTCAACGAGGAATGCCTCGAGGCCTACGACGTACTGACCGCCAACGGGGTAGCGGTGCCCACCACCGACGGACCGATCACAGCGCTGTTCGAAACCCCTCGGCAGGCCGAGCATCTGATGACCGAACTGCGCCGGATGGCCGCGGTCGGCCAGACCGTGACCGTCACCGGCCTGTCCGGTGAAACGCTGCGCGAGCACGTGCCGCTGGCGTCGGCGGCGATCACCGCAGGCATCAGCGTGGAAGGCCAGCGCTTCGTCGACCCGGGCCGGTTCGTGCAGGCGCTCGGCGATGCCGTCATCGCCAGGGGTGCGGAACTGGTCATCGGTGAGGTAACCGACATCCGGGCCGACGACTCGGGTGTCAGCGTGGAGCTGCCGGACCGTTCCCTGGGCGCAGACACCGCCGTGATCGCCACCGGGGCGTGGCTGTCGAAGCTCGCCAGGCCCTGGGTCCGCACGCCGGTGCAGGCCGGACGCGGTTACTCCTTCACCGTGCCGGTAGCGCGCCCGATTCTCGGGCCCATCTACCTGCCCGACGCCCGCGTGGCCTGCACGCCGTACCAGGGCCGGCTTCGGGTGGCCGGAACCATGGAGTTCCGCTCCCCCGACGATCCGCTGCAGCCGCCGCGAGTGGACGCGATCATTGCCTCCGCCGCCCCACTGCTCGACGGTGTCGACTGGGATGCCCGCACCGACGTGTGGGTAGGCCCCCGCCCGGTCACCCCCGACGGCCGCCCGCTCATCGGTGAAGTGACACAAGGCATCTACGTGGCAGGCGGCCACGGCATGTGGGGCCTGGCACACGGCCCCGTCACCGGGCGACTGCTTGCCGAATACATCACCACCGGAAAGCAACCCGAAGTCCTGCGGGAATTCGATCCGCTGCGCTGACGGTTCACGGCGCGCGAACCCGCCCCTTACGGCATTTCCGCATCTCGGAAGGAAACCACAATGACTGTCAGCCAACGTGTTTGGTTGTCTCCACAGGCCTACGACCGGCTACAGACCGAGCTGTCGACGCTGCGGGAGCTGATCTCGACCGAAGCCGCTTCGGATTCCGACGAGAACGAGGTGGCCATTCAGCGGGCCCGCCAGACGCGCATCCAGCAGATCCACGATCTGCTGCTCAACGCCGTGGTCGGTGAGGATCCGCCGGACGACGGGGTGGCCGAGCCGGGCATGGTGCTGACCGTGCGCTACGACCGGACCGGTGAGGTCGAGACATTCCTGCTCGGCATCCGCGGCGCCGAATACGGCGATCTGGAGGTCTATTCGGTCAACTCCCCGCTGGGCGAGGCCATCGTCGGCGCCCGCCCCGGCGAGCAGCGGCAGTATCCGGTGCCCAGCGGCGAGGCCGTGCCGGTCACGCTGATCAGCGCGGTGCCGTTCGGGATGCACCTGCCAGCCGCGGGATAGGGCGCGCGCGTCTTACTCTGTCCGAATGGCAGGCGAACGCAAGGGCACGCCCGGCAGCTTGACCGCTGACGACTGGGTGCAGGCCGGGTACGCCCTGCTGGCCTCCGACGGGATGCGGGCGCTGAAGATCGAGCGGCTCTGCGAGCAGATCGGCGCCACCCGGGGCAGCTTCTACTGGCACTTCACCGACATGAAGGGTTACCGCGCCGCCCTGGTGGCGTCGTGGAATGCCTTCCTGGAGCAGGACCGCCGCGCGCTGGCCGAACTCCAGGGTCTGCCGCCGCGCGAGCGACTGTCGCAGATGATGCGGCAGCTGCTGAGCCCACGGCACTGGACCTTGGAACGCGCGATGCGGGAGTGGGCCAGATCCGATGACATCGCCGCGGCCAACGTGCGGGCGGCCGATCACCGGGTGCTGGTCGCCGTCACCAAGGCCTACCTCGACTACGGATTCAGCCCAGAGGACGCGGGTCTGCGCGGCCAGGCCACCTTCGCCACGGGGATCGGGGCGCTGCACCTGATGGACTCGGCGGACGCGCTGACCGCCGCCGACCGCTACGAGAGATTCCTGGACCTCATGCTGGCTCGATGATCGCGGAGAACACGCGCTCGAACAGGTCGGTCAGCTGGCCGGCGTCGGCATCGGTCAGGCCCGGACTCCTGATCACCCGCCGCATCAGCAGGACCCCGCTCATCACCGACAGCATGGCGTCGGTGCGGAGCTGACGGTCGGGCCCGGGGAGTTGGCGGGCCAACCGTTGGCCGACATGGCGTGCGATCGCGTCGCGCACGATGTTCACCGCAGTCGGGTTCGAGACCGAGCGCAGCATGATCAGGAACGGCTCCAGCGGGTCGGCGTCCGGGTCGGAGCGTTCGACCAGTGCGATGGCGGCATCGCGCGCGAGGGCCTCCGGTTCCTCCGCGACGATCGTCGGTGGCGCGAAAGAGGTTTCGACCGCCTCGGCGAACAGCTGCTCCTTGGAACCGAAGTAGCGGTTCACCAGCATCGCGGTGACCCCGGCGTCTCGCGCGATCTCACGAACGCCGACCCCGTCGTACCCGGACAGCGCAAAGTGCCGGATCGCCGATTGCAGGATCGCCTCGCGGGTGGCGGCCGCATTGCGCGGTCGGGATGAAGCCATGCCCAGAACGCTAGGGAATAACCGGTGTCAAGTCTACGTATGTATACCTATCGGATGTATACGGCTGTAGACATAGGAGCGGGTCATGGATCTGGGTCTGTCGGGTAAGTGCGCACTGGTCACCGGATCGAGCACCGGGCTCGGTCAGGCGATCGCCCACACACTTGCGGCCGAGGGGGCTTCCGTCGTGGTGCACGGGCGCGACGCATCGCGCACGCAGGCCGTCGCCGACGGCATTCGAGCCCGCGGCGGCGACGCGGTGCCCGTCACCGGGGATCTGGCCACCGATGCGGGTGCCGACGCCGTCGCCGCGATCGCGGGTGACATCGACATCCTCGTCAACAACGCCGGGTTCTACGACGGGCTCGGATGGTCCGAACTCACGGCCGAGCTGTGGGCGCAGATCTATCAGGCCAACGTCGTGTCCGGGGTGCGGATGATCGAGCGCTTCGTACCCGGCATGCGGCGGCGCGGCTGGGGCCGTGTCATCCAGATCGGTGGCGGGCTGGCGATCCAGCCCGTCGCCATGCAACCGCACTACAACGCGACCCTCGCCGCCCGGCACAACCTCACCGTGTCGCTGGCCCGGGAACTCGCCGGCACGGGCATCACATCCAACACCGTTGCGCCAGGCGCCATCCTGACCGAACCCGTGCGTGACATGGCCATCCGTGCCGCCGCGGTGCACGGATGGGGCTCAGCGTGGGAAGACATCGAGCGAGCCGCCGCGACCGAATGGTTTCCCAACGATGTCGGCCGGTTCGGCAGGCCGGAGGAAATCGCGTCCGCGGTCGCTTTTCTGGCCAGCGTGCACGCCGGCTACATCAGCGGCGCCGATCTGCGCGTCGACGGCGGGACGATCCGCAGCGTCGCCTGACCCCGTGCTCCACCCCAGATATCTCAACCGAAAGTAGGTAACCGCAATGTCGTACGTGTTTCTCGTTTCCGGCGCGTCCCGGGGTCTGGGCCGCGCGATCGTCGAGGCCGCGTTGGGCACGGGGCACCGCGTCGTAGCCGGTGTGCGCTCCTCGACCGCGCTGTCCGACCTCGCCGCCCAAGAGCCCGACCGGCTCGCCGTTGTCCAACTCGACGTGACCGACGACGACCAGGTGCGTGCGGCCGTGGCCACCGCAGTCCAGCGGTTCGGCCGGCTCGACGTACTGGTCAACAACGCGGGCTACGCGAACATGGCTGCCATCGAAGACTTCGACTTCGACGACTTCCGCAGCCAGATCGACGCCAACTTCCTCGGCGTCGTACGGCTCACCCAGGCCGCACTGCCCGTCATGCGGGCCCAGCGCGCCGGCCACATCGTCCAGATCTCCTCGGTGGGCGGACGACTCGTGCGCGCCGGCCTGGGCGCCTACCAGTCGGCCAAGTGGGCGGTGACCGGATTCTCCGGCGTGCTCGCACAGGAAGTCGCACCTCTAGGGATCAAGGTCACGGTCCTGGAACCCGGTGGCATGCGCACTGATTGGGCCGGCTCGTCGATGCGGGTCGACACAGTCCGCGACGAGTACGCCGACACCGTCGGTGCGTCGATCGCCCGGAGCACTCCGGAGAACCTCGGCGCCAGCGATCCGGCCAAGGTGGCCGAACTCGTCCTCACCATCGCCGAGATGAGTGAACCCCCGGAGAGACTGCTCGTCGGCCCCGATGCCTACCGCTACGCCACCGCTGCCGGACGCGACCTGCTCGCCGACGACGAGAAGTGGGAGGCCCTCAGCCTCTCCGCCGCGGCCGACGACGTCACCGCCGATCAGGTCGACCCGCTGGGAGCCGTCAAATGACGACAACAACCCTCGGGCATTCGGAGTTGACGGTGCACCCGATCGGCCTGGGCTGCATGGGGATGTCGCAGTCCTACGGCGACGCCGACGACGGCGAGTCGATGGCCACCATTCGCGCCGCACTCGAACTCGGGGTCGACTTCCTCGATACCTCCGATGTCTACGGCGCATCCGACATCACATTCGGTGTCCCGATCCGCGGCTTCGGTCACAACGAACAGCTGATCGGCTCAGCGATCGAGGGGCACCGGGACGAGGTCGTGCTGGCGACCAAGTTCGCGGCGAAGATCAACGACGCCGAGAACGGGATCGCGATCGACGGCCGTCCCGAATATGTGCGGACGGCGTGTGAGTCGAGCCTGCGGCGGCTGGGTACCGACGTCATCGACCTGTACTACTACCATCGCCTCGACCCGAGCGTGCCGATCGAGGAAACCGTGGGCGCCATGGCCGAACTCGTCGCGGGCGGCAAGGTCCGTGCCATCGGACTCAGCGAGGTCGGCGCGGATCAGATCCGCCGCGCACACGCCACGCACCCGATCTCCGCTCTGCAATCCGAGTACTCCCTGTGGGAACGGCACGTCGAGGACGGCATCACGTCGACGTGCCGGGAACTGGGCATCACCCTCGTGCCTTACAGCCCGCTGGGCCGCTCGGCGCTCACCGGATCCCTTAAGGCCGGCAGCACCTTCGCCGCGGGCGACTTCCGGTCCACCAACCCGAGGTTCTCGGCCGAGAACCTCGCGGCCAACCTCGAGCCCGTCGAACAACTTCAGGCCCTGGCAGTGGAGAAAGGTTGCAGCCCAGGACAACTGGCGCTGGCCTGGTTGCTCGCACAGCCGCTCGATGTGGTGCCGATCCCCGGAACCAAACGGATTTCCTTCGTTCGGGAGAACATCGCCGCCGCCGACGTTGCGATCAGTGCGGACGAAGTGGCACTTCTGGCCGGGATATTCGCACCGGGCCGCGTCGCGGGCGAGCGCTACGCCCCGGCTCACGCCCGGACGATCCGGTGAGGCGCGGCGGCTAGTCCGGGCGCCGGTTGCCGTGCTCGTCCCAGTGTTCGGCGACCTTCTTGCTCGGCTGCACGCGGGGCGGCTCACCGGGCATCTTCGGATAGCTCGGCGGGTACGGCAGATCACCCAGGCCGCGTTCCTCGTCAGCGGCCACCAGGTCCAGCAATGGCTGCAGTGACTGCTTCTTCTTGTCGATGTCGGCCCACGGATCCTCGCGTCCGGCAAGGAAATCCGGCACGGTGGCGATCGTGTAGTCGTCGGGGTTGGCCGTGCGGAGCTCGTCCCAGGATAGCGGCGTCGACACGGTGGCGATCGGGGTCTTGCGGGCTGAGTAGGCCGAGGCGAACGTGCGGTCGCGGGCGTTCTGGTTGTAGTCGATGAACAGCCGCTCGCCGCGCTCTTCCTTCCACCACGAGGTGGTCACCGCATCGGGGGCACGGCGCTCCACCTCGCGGGCCAGGGCGATCCCGGCCCGGCGCACCGCGATGAAATCCCAGTCAGTCGTGATCCGCAGGAAGACGTGCACGCCGCGACCGCCCGAGGTTTTGGGATAGCCGACCAGGCCCAGTTCATCGAGCAGTGGCTTGAGCACGTCGCAGGCGACGGCCGCGGCCTCGGCGAATCCAGTGCCCGGTTGCGGGTCCAGGTCGATGCGCAGCTCGTCGGGGTGTTCGGTATCCGGGCACCTGACCTGCCACGGGTGCAACGTGATCGTGCCCATCTGCGCGGCCCACGCGATCGACGCCGGGTGGGTCACCTTGAGCGCGTCGGCGGTTCGGCCGGACGGGAACGTGACGACGCAGGTCTGAAGGTAGTCGGGATGCTTCTGCGGCACCCGCTTCTGGTAGATCTCCTCGCCCTCGATGCCGTCGGGGAACCGCTGCAGATGGGTGGGCCGGTCCTTCAGCAGCGTGACCATGCGGTCGGCCACGCCGAGGTAGTACTCCATCAGCTTGCCCTTGGTGCCGTCCTTGCCCAGCTTCGGGTAGTACACCTTGTCCGGGTTGGTGAACCGGACCTTGATTCCGTCGACATCGAGTTCGGTTGCCGGTGTTGCCATTTCAGCTCTCCCCCGCGAGGACGTCGTACAGGTCGTAGTTCAGGGGCACGTCGAGCTGATCGAACGTGCAGCTCGACGGTTCCCGGTCCGGGCGCCAGCGCATGAACTTCACCGCATGGCGAAAACGTCTCCCGTGCACGGTGTTGCCCTCCATCTGGTCATACGCCACCTCGCACACGTTCTCCGGGCGCACCGGGATCCAGCGCTTGTCGGCAGCCGAGTTCCAGCGGCTGGGGTCGCCCTCGCGAACTTCGTCGCCCTCCCGCAACGGCTCCAGGTCGGCCAGCAGCTTGATCCGGTCCTTGACGCTGAACGAGGCTGCGCCACCGACCATCTGCAGCTCACCGTCGGCGCGGTAGAGGCCCAGCAGGATCGAGCCGACACCCTCCCCGCTCTTGTGGATGCGGTAACCGATCGCCACACAGTCGGCGTCGCGATGGTGCTTGACCTTCACCATCTCCCGCTTGCCCGGCAGATACGGGCCGTCGAGCTTCTTGGCGATCACCCCGTCGAGCCCGGCCCCCTCGAAGGTCTGCAACCACTGGGCGCCGAGGTCGGGATCGGTGGTGGTCCGGGTGACATGACACCACTGTTTGGCGTGCACGGCCTCGATCAGCGCCTCCCGACGCACCCGGAACGGCTCGGCGAGCAACGACCGGTCCCCGGTAGCCAGGGCGTCGAAGCCGATGAAATGCGCCGGCGTCTGTTCGGCGAGCATCCGCACCCTCGACTCGGCGGGGTGGATGCGCTGCGACAACGACTCCCAATCCAGCCGTACCCGGCCGTCGATCTCACGCGGCACCACCACTTCACCGTCGAGGACGCAGCGGTCGGCGATTTCGTCACGCAGCGCGTCGAGCAGTTCGGGGAAGTAGCGACCGAGTTCCTTTCCGCTGCGTGACTGCAGCACCACCTCGTCACCGTCGCGGAAGGCCAGCGCCCGAAAGCCGTCCCACTTCGGCTCGTAGGACCAGACGCCCTGGTCAGCAGGCACCTTGGTCTGGGCTTTGGCAAGCATCGGTTCCAGCGGTGGCATAACGGGTAGGTCCACGGGCTCCATCCTGCATCGATCGGCCGACACCTATCTAGACCGACATACGGTCCGAAAATCATCGGACTGGCGCGGGGACGCTCGCGAAGAAACTAGGAGGGCAGGACCTCGTCGATGAGCACCGACCGCAGTGCTCTGCACTGGCTGGCGAAGAAGCGTTCCGATACAGATGCTTTCGGCACGATCATGTCGAATGCATGAAAGGCACCGGCGGCGATGTGCAGATGCGTCGGCACGCCCGCATCCCGTAGCCGGCCGGCGTACCCCACCGATTCATCGTGAAAAAGGTCGAGGGAACCAACGCCCACCCATGCCGGTGACAAGCCGGCGAGATCGGTTCGACGAGCCGGAACAGCCACTGCCGGGTTCGCCGAACCCAAATACCACTGCCAGGCGATCTGGTTGTCGCGCCCGGACCACATGACGCGCGGGGACCGATCCGCGGCGCCGGTACGGTCATCGAGCATCGGGTAGACCAACAACTGCAAGACGGGTGCGATCTCGCCACCATCTCGGGCGAGCAGCGCGAGGGCCGCCGCAATACCGCCGCCGGCACTCGCGCCTCCGATCGCGATCCGGGCGGGATCCACCCAGGGTTGATCAGCCAGCCAACGCAGCGCCGAATAGCAGTCTTCCACCGGCTTCGGATAAGGGTGTTCGGGTGCCAACCGGTGATCGACGGCCACCACCGGCACATCGGTGAAGTTCATCAGCTTTCGGCAGAAGCCGTCCTCCTGCGCTGCGGACCCCATCACCGTGCCGCCACCATGAATCCAGAGCAGTGCCGGGCCAGGTACCGCCAAGTCGGCTCGCCGGTGGACGCGGGCGGTGACGTCCCGATCGACCACGACGGTGTCGACGCCGTCGAGTCGGCCGGCACGGCCCGCGAGGTTCATCAAGATCCGTGGCAGGCCCAACCCGCGGTGCAGGGCGTACCCGCCAGGCAAGGCTCGGGCGGCTCGCCTCAGCTCGGGGTCAACCTTGGCGAGTTCGGATCCGATCCCGGCCATCACCCATCCTTAGATTGGACACTTATTACTTTCCGTCCACCCATAGGTTAGCATCGCGCTCATGCGTGCGGTGATCATGAACAGCGGCGGTTCCATCCGTGTCGAGTCGGTGCCCGACCCTCAGTTGCCAGGACCCGACGGAGCAGTGATCGCCGTGAACGCCGCAGCGATCTGCGGATCTGATCTGCACTTCTACGAGGGTGACCTCCCATCGGTCGACAGTCTGTCCATCGGTCACGAGGCCGTCGGTACTGTCGTCGAGATCGGCAGCGCCACAAGTACGGTCGCTGTCGGCGACCGGGTGATGGTCTCCTGCATCACAGGTTGCGGACACTGCCCAGGGTGCGGCGCCGGGGATCCGGCGACGTGCGACCGCGAGTCGGCGATCTTCGGTTTCGGCGCCGGGTTGGGCGGTGCGCAGGCCGAATTACTTGCCGTCCCGAGGGCTGATTACACGCTGATGAAGCTGCCCGACTCGATCGACGACGAGGCAGCCCTTCTGCTCACAGACAACCTGGCGACCGGCTGGACCGCGGCGCGGCGGGGCGGCGTTGGACCAGGCTCCTCCGTACTCGTGCTCGGCCTCGGGGCCGTCGGACTGTGTGCGGTTCGGGCTGCGCTGGCTCTCGGCGCCGCCCGAGTCTTCGCCTTCGATCCGGTCCAGGGCCGGCGGTCGAATGCCGAAGCCTGCGGTGGCATCCCGCTCGACGGGGATGTCGCGAACGCGATTCTTGTTGCCACCGACGGCCGCGGTGTCGATGTCGCCATCGACTCGGTGGCCACCGACAAGTCGCTGGATTCGGCCTTCGGCGCGGTGCGTACGGGCGGCACGATATCGGTAGTCGGCATCCACGATCTCGCGCCGTACCCGATGCCGATGCTCATCGGCGTGTACAGGTCGATCACGCTGCGGATGTCCATGGCCGCGGTCCAGTCGACCTGGCGTGAGACGTTGCCGTTGATCGAGGCCGGAAAGCTCGATACCCGTGGGGTTTTCACCGATCGCCTGCCGCTGGAGCAAGCCGCGGACGGCTACGCGAAGATCGCGGCGCGCACCGCTGACTGCACCAAGGTCATGCTCACGGTGTGAGCGCCGCATCCCACTGACGATGCAGGTGGGCAACAAGCGCCTCCGAGCGCCCGATGATCGCGTTCTGCAGTCCGTGCTCCATACCTCGCTGGCAGGCCTCGGCGGCCGGGAAATCCTCATCGCGCAGGACGGTGGTAGCTCCGTCGAATCCGGCTTGCGCCAGAAGCCGATCGTCATCGGTCACCATCGGGTGCAGGGCGCCGCCGATCATGTGCACGGTGCACGACGCTGCCGACTGGCCGGGATAGACCCGCAGCATGAGTGTCGAGACCGGCGACTCGACCAGGACGCAGCTTGGGAAGATGCCGTACACCACCGACCCGCTGAAGCGCTCGGGCCAATCCCGTTCCGGGACATCGCGGAGTTCCTCGATGTTGCGGAACGGAAAGGCCCACCGGCAATGTGCGCCGAAGATGTCGAACACCGAGTTGTTGGTGACGATGGGCGCCAGCGTGTCCTTGTGCAGGAACGGGAAGTGATATCCCTCGAAGTTGACGTCCACGGCCAACTTCCAGTTCGCCCGTAGCTCGAGGTCGGCACTGACCGCGTGCGCATAGCGGCCGAACCCGAAACTCGCGAGATCCTCCCCGGCATCATCGAGAAAGCCCTCCACCTCGACGGACTCGTCGAGCGCGACTACGATCAGCCCGGCCTGCTCGCTCGCGGGCAGCGGGCGCAGCCGCAGCGCGGACAGGTCCACCCCGTCGAACATCCGGCGGCCGGGCACGGTGGCCAACCGGCCGTTGAGGTCATAACTCCAGGCGTGATAGGGGCAGGTGAATCGGGTCGCGTGCCCGCAGCCCTGCGCGACCTGCGCGCCGCGGTGCGCACATACATTGACGAATGCCCTTGCGCTGCCATCCTTGTCGCGGACCAGTAGCAAGGGGGTGCCCATGACGTCCTTGGTCGTGTAGTCACCGGGTGCGGCGATCTCCCCACCCCACGCGACGACGTGGGGAACCCGGCGCATCATGGCGCGCTCGGCGGTATGTCGCTGCGCACCGGTGAACACGTCGGCGGGAACGATCACCACGTCGTCGGCGATGTCGAGGCTCTTACCGTCGAAGTGGTCGAGCACCCGCCGCGTCATCGATCGCACGAACGGCAACTGCGCGGTGACAGTTTCGGCCGCCTTGCGTACCGGTGCCAGTACGTCGTCGATATCGCCGCCCGTCTCGAAGGAGAAGGCTGGCCCCTCGGTGCGCTGCTGGGTCACGACCTGACCCGCTGTCCCAGCGAGTACCACCGGGCGACGCTCTTGGGCTCGGCGTGGAACCGCTCGAACCACCGGCCCGCGAACGGCGGCAACTGCTCGGTGGCCGGGTCATGACCGGGCCCCTGGGAGCGGATCAGGCCGATCATCATGGCCAGCAGCTCCCTCCGCGGGACACCCGCATAGGTGGCGTGGCCAGGCTTGGACAGCTCGCGGGTCGCGCGTTGTGCGGCACGTAATACGCTGAACGACAGACCCGTTGGGATCAATGCCGCGTACTCACCGCCGTCGGCGTTCGGCACGTGGGCGCGGAATCCGCCGGAGACGATGCCGAGGATCTCATCGATGTGCCTGACGACGCCGGCGATGGTCGCAAGCCGGTACAGATAACTGTCGTGCACGGCGTCGTACACCCGCAGGGCCGAACTGCGATGTTCGATCTCCTCGACGAAGTGCCACAGGAAGAGCGACGCGACACGTTCGTCACCCGGAGCGAACAGTTTGTCTTCGTGATCGAGGAACACCTTGAAGTACGGCGTGAACGTCGCCTCGACGACGGCGGTATAGGCCAGACGCCAGGCCAGCGGTTTGGTGGCCGTGAGGCGGTCGAAGGACGCCGTCACCTCTTCCATCGTGTCGCGCAGTCCCGGCCACCGGCGGGTCAGGGCGCGGATGTGGCTGACGTGCGCGGCGGAGTGCTGCGCCTCTTGTCTCAGATAGGCGTTGGCTTCCTGCACGATCTCGGGATCGCGGATGAGTGGAAGCGCTTCTCGGGTGGCGTCGACGATGAACTTCTCGAAACCCGGCGCGAAGAACGAGATGAGGTTGCACTGCATCGCGAACGCCGGCCGATCGGTGTTCCAGTTGAACGGCACATCGTCACCGGCGAAGTCGAACCGCACTCGCCGTACTTGGAGGTCTGTCATCGCGACCGCGTCCCTCGAATCTCGACTGGACATTCATTGTGATGTGTCCAGTCTATCGCTAGCATTGCCCGTCATGCGGGAGAATGACCTTTTGCAGCACTACGCGCCGGATGCACTGCTCGGGCTGTCCTTCGACGCCTCCGACGACATCATCCGAACGGCGATCGACGAGGCCAGCGTGCCCGCCCTGCTGATGTCGATGGTGCACATGACCGGCGATATGTCCTTGCTGGACGATCTCCCCAAGCCCTTCATGCTCATCCCGATGGACCTGCAGGGCGGCATGAACGAGGCCGACAAGCAGATCGTGCGCGACCGCGCGTACGACGTGGTGCGCAATTACCGGGACCGCGGGTGCCCGCCGCCATTCGTGCCGAACGAGGATCAGATGCGGGTCATGCTCGACGTCATGTCCGCCGGCCAGGTCACCGAGGACTACGTCGACTATGTCGCCGCCGACGTTCGCCTGTCCGACTCCGACCAGTCGGGTCCACCGCTGTCCTCAACGGCCCAGCAGCGCAGCGCTTTCCCGGTGGTGATCATCGGCTGCGGAGAGGCCGGCCTGCTGGCCGGGATCAAACTCAAGCAAGCGGGCATCCCGTTCACGATCGTGGACAAACAGGACGGAGTCGGCGGTACCTGGCGCGCCAACCGCTACCCGGGCTGCCGGGTCGACATCGCCAACCAGTACTACGCCTACTCCTTCGAGCCGACCGACCACTGGACCCATCATTACTCCGAGCAGCCTGAGATCTTGACCTACCTCGAAAACGTGATGGCCAAGCACGACATCGCGCCGCACGTGCGGTTCTCCACCGAGGTCACCCAGGCACAGTGGGACGACGACTCCTCGACCTGGCGGGTGATCATTCGTTCTGCCGACGGCCCCGAGGAGGAGTTGCGGGCGCGGGCACTGATCTGCGCAGTCGGCCAGTTCAGCAATCCGGTCATCCCGGATATCAAGGGCGCCCGCACCTTCTCCGGACCGTCGTTCCATACCGCGGACTGGCGCGAAGATGTCGACCTCACCGGCAAGCGGGTCGCGGTGATCGGCGCCGGGGCCAGCGGCTTCCAACTCGTCCCGGCCATCGCCGATCGCACCGAGCAGGTTGATGTGTACCAGCGCACCCCGCAGTGGATGGCCCCCAACATCGCCTACCACGACGCCATCCCGGACGGTGCCCGCTGGGCGACCCGGCACCTGCCGTATTACGGGCGTTGGTTGCGCTTCATCTCGTGGTGGCCGCTGGCCGACGCCGCCGAGGAGCGGGTGATGGTCGACCCGGAGTGGGACACCGGTGGGCTGTCCTGCTGTGAAGCCAACCATGCCGTCCGCGAGATGCTGATCGCCTGGATGCGGGCCTTCACCGACGACGAGAACCTGCTGGCCAAGGTCATCCCGGATTACCCGCCGATGGGAAAGCGGATGCTGCAGGACAACGGAACCTGGCTGACAACACTGCAGCGGGACGACGTCGACCTGATCCGCAACGGCATCGCGGAGCTCACCGCGAACGGCGTCAGGACCGTCGACGGGGTTCACCGCCCGGCCGATGTCCTGGTGTGGGCCACCGGTTTCGACGTCAATCACCAGCTGGGCCCGATCGACATCCGTGGCCTGGACGGCCAGACGCTCAACGAGGCCTGGGGCGAATCCCCGTATGCCTACCTCGGTATTACCGTGCCCGGATTCCCGAACTTCTACTGCATGTACGGTCCGGGTACCAACGCGGTCAACGGCACCAGCATCATCTACAACTCCGAGTGCCAGATGCGCTACATCCTGAGCTGCATCGACATGGTGATCGCGAGCGAGGCCCGCACCGCGACGGTGCGGCCCGAGGTGTGCGAGGACTACAACCGCCGCAACCAGGACCGCTTGAACACGATGGTTTACACCTACCCGAACGTCGCGAGCTACTACAAGAACTCGGCCGGTATGACGCCCAGCCTGTACGGCTTCCGCATCGCCGACTACTGGAAGTGGACCAGCCGAGCTGACCCGGACGACTACAACCTGCGCTGAACCTCACACCTCGACGGGCAGCTTCACCACCGCGTCCATGAATGTCGACGGCATCCGCTCGGCCGGCCCGGCGACCCGCAGACCGGGGCAGGTCTGCGCCAACTCACCCAGCATGCTGGCCAGCTGCAGCCGGGCGAGGCGAGTACCCAGGCAGAAGTGGGCGCCGTAGCCGAACACCACATGCGGGTTGTGTTCTCGCGCAAGGTCGATCCGATGCGGGTGGTCGAACACCGCCGGATCCCGGTTGGCGGCGTTCATCCACACCACCACCTTGTCGCCGGCTCGGATACGCTGGCCGCCCAATTCCGCATCCCGAGTGGCGGTGCGCCGCATGTGCATCACAGGTGACACGTAGCGGAGCAGTTCGTCGACGACGGTCGCCGATACCGTGCCGCCGACAAGCTGGGCCCACTGCCCGGTCTCGTCGAGTGACCTCACCGCCCCGGCCAAGGAGTAGCGGGTCGTCTCAGTGCCGGCCATGATGAGCATCAGGTAGAACCAGCAGAACTCGTCCTCGGTGAACTCGACGCCGTCAACGGTCGCATTGGCCAGCTGGGACATCAGGTCGCCGGTGGGTTGTGCACGGCGCCCAGCCCGGACGCCCTTCGCGTACTCGAACAGGTCGGCCATCAAGGCGATGATGGCGGCCCCGCCGTCTTCGAGGCCGGGGCTCTCCACGTCGCTGATCTTGGCCCACTGCAGCACGCGGCCCCGCTCCTCGTCTGGTATACCAAGCAGGTTCGCCAGCACGCGCACGGTCAACTCGACAGCGACGTCGGACACGAAGTCGCCACCGCCGGCGCGGGCGAAATCACGCGCGATATCGCGTGCGTTGCCCTCCACGTAACCGTGCATCGCCTCGATCAGCCTCGGGGTGAAGAACGGTGACAACAGCTTTCGTTGCAGGGCATGCCGCGGGTCGTCCATGTTGATCAGGATCATCCGCAGCCCGGCCAGGGACAGTTCGTCGACGTTGGTCATCAGCACACCGCCGAGCTCCGACGAGAAGGCGGCAGCGTCGCGCAGTACCGCCTGCGCTTCGGCGTGTGCGGTGATGACCCAGAATCCCGGTGACGGAGGTGTCGGAAGTCCGGTTCGCAACTCCGCGACGCGGGAGCGATGCTCCCGCTCGTCCTGCCACGCGACGGACGCCTGCGCGCGCAACGCATCGAAGGCCGCATGCGGTGGCCCATCGATGAACGTCTCCGGGGATGAAAGGTCGACGCCACAGATGTCCGCGACCCGTGGCACACCCCGCGGTGCGGTATCCGGTTGTACGACAGTGACCGTCATTCGGCGCGGCCCTGGCCGCTGGCCGCCGGCACCGCCACTTGGGCTGACCCGGCGGTACGTCGCGGGCGGACCGCCGCGAGCAGCAGTGCGCACACCAGCCAGCAGGCGAGTGCGTACGGCAGGCTCCCGGTCAGGGTGCCGCTCGCGGTGACCCCATCCGCGGCGGCGAAGTACGCGGGCAGCGACACGGCCCACAGCAGCGCGAAGACAGCGAGATACGCACTGCCACTGAGCCATACCAACGGCGCCGCCGAGGTCAGCGGCTGGTCGGCGCGTCGCAGCCAGGCGCCGCCCAAGAACCACGCGCCGACGGCGAGGAACGCCACGGTGAGCAATCCCAACACCACCGCCTGCGCGCCGACGTTGGGCTGCACACCACTGCCGCCCGCGATCCGCCCGGGCACACCGACGATGATCAACCCGATCGGTGTCACGACGCCCGCACACAGGATGGCCCCGACCAGCCTCGGAAAAGTATCCAGGCCGGTGCCATCGCGGCGTCGGTTGATCGCCAGGATCACGGCCGTCACCAGGATCGGCCCCACCGTGGCGAACAGGAAGATGCTGTTGGCCGGTACCGCGGCGACCGCGGGCTGGTTCGCCTCAGAGGCGGTGTTCCACAACCACCAACTGCGCTGCGGCCCTAGGTGGTCGAACACCTCGTAGAAGCAGTGGTGCACGAACCCGACCGACATGGCGCCGGCCAGGATCCCGCGGCGCGCGAACACACCGAACGCGCGCACCACTTCGTAGGCGAGGACGGTCATCGCGGGGTAGATGGCAACGATGTACAGCGGCAACCGATCCCACAGGAACTCGACCGCGAAGACGTTGTGCACGAACACGACACCCATCGAGTTCTCGGTGTTCTCGGCCCCGACCAGATTCGGGAAGTACACCGGGATCTCGATCACCAACAGGTAGACCACCGGTGCCCACCACAGGGCCATCGGCACCCGATCACCGGCCCGGTACCTGCGCACGGCGTGCACCAGCGCGAGCACCGCACACGCGACGATGAGTACCTCCAGTACCGGCAGGGTCCAGTTGGTCAACCCGAACGGGTTGCGCAATCCGATGACCGGTTGCGCACCGTCACAGGTGAATCCGCCGAGTTCAGCGGCCATCCGCGCGAAGTCTGCGGGACAGGGACCTGCCATCGGTAGTGCTCCCCTCTAGCGGCCGGTGACGGCCGTGATGCCGTAGTAATGGGCCATGTCCTCGCCGTCGTGGTAGCTCTTCATCCAGGTGTGATACCAGGGCGGAACGGCGACGTTCGCGGTGTGGTGGTGCGGGAGCTGCGAGCGCACCAGGCCGCCGACCAGCTTGAGCAGTCTCCGCAATGGGATCCCGGCATAGATGCTCGGTGGCGCCGAGGCGGATCGCCGATGCCTGAAAAGCGGTGCCCTCGAAGCGAATTCGTCTCTCCAAAATGCCTGCGTCGCCGCATCCACACACACCCCGATCTCATCGGCCGGGACATGGGCGCGGAAACCCTCGGCGATCAGTTGCGCAAGCCCGACGATGTGTCCCATCGAGGTGCGCAGCGTGCGCAGCCGATAGAAGCGGTCACCCACCACTCCGTCGAAGATGAGCTCGGCCGAACTGCGGTGCTCGATCTCCTCGATGTAGTGCCACAGGAACAGCGATGCGATCCGGGAGTCTCCGTTGAACAGGTGCTCGCGCTGCTCGATCATGAATGTGAACAGCGGAGGGAAGGTGGCTTCCAGGCTGGCGATGTAGGCCAGGTGGAATTTCAGCGGCCGGCTTGCGTATAACTCCTCGTAGGACTTGTTGACGTCGTTGAGGACCTGCCGCAGCCCGGGATGGCGGGCGATCATCGCGTTGACGTGTTTGCGGTGCGCGGCGGTGTGCTGCGACTCCTGGGCGATGAAGACCTCGGCCTCCTCGCGCAGTCCCGGGTCGGTCATCGTATCCAGCGTCTCGCGTACGGCGAGCACGAGGTATCGCTCGAACCCCACGGCGATGAAAGAGATCATGTTGGCCTGCACACCAGAGGCCGGGTTGGCGGGATTCCACTGGAACGGAATCGACTTGTCCACGTCGAACCGCATCTTCCGGAAGGTCACGTTTGTCATGACGCCACGTACTCCTTGATCAACCCGTGCACCATGCCCTGCTGATCGAGATGCATGAAATGCCCTGCATCGTCGATGAGTTCGTGCCTGCTACCCGGCGGGAGCACGTGGGTTCCCAGCGCCCCCATGCGTGCATCGATCGCCCCGTCCACCCGACCGTGCATGACCAGCATCGGCACGATCGGCGGCCGTCCCATCGCGTACTCGTCGAGGTCACGATGGCGCCGTGCGCGGCGCAGCGGGCGAAACTGTGCGCGGTAGTACGACAGTGCGGCGGTGCGGCGTTCGGGGCTGGACAGGCTCTCGTCCAGCCGTTCGAGGTCCGCGCTCGCGTCGTAGCCGGGCGGGCACCAGTCCCGCCACAACTTCGGCAGCACCCAATCCAGGCTCCGCTCCGAGACCCTCGGAATCTGTTGGAACAGGACGTACCAGCTCATGCGCAACTGCGCCGGCAGCAACCGCAGCAGGGCGCGCCCGCGACCGGCGCCCGGCTTGAGCCCGGCCACCAGTGGCACACCCATCGAGACCACCTTCGAAAACGGGTTGCCGGGATGGGCGGCGATTCCGTTGGCGGCCAGGCCACCCCAGTCGTGGCCGACCAGGACCGCGTCGGGGCCGCCACCGAGCGCGGTGTGCAGCGCCAGCGCGTCGTACATCAGGGCACCGATTCCGTAGTCCCCGTCGCGCGCCAGCTCGGTCGGCGAGTAGCCGCGCATGAACGGGGCCACCACCCGGAATCCCTGTGCGGCGAAGGAAGGGCCGACATGTCGCCATGTCCACGCGGTGTCCGGATAGCCGTGCAGGCACAACATCAGCCGGCCGTCCTGCGACCCCCAGGCCAGTGCCTCGTACCGCAGATGGGGAAGGTCGATGGTCAGTCGTTCGGGTTCGTTCATGCCGTGACCACGCTCGGGCGCTCGGTGTCACGGGGAAGGGGCGCGTTGCGCGGGCGCCCATCGGCCCGCAGGAAGCTACCCGTTCGTTGTCGGCCCACCAGCTCGGTCGGACGACCGTCGGCGAATACCGTGTGTCCGGCGACCATGACGGTCTTGACGGTGGCGTCGTTGCGGTTGACCATTCGCCGCAGACCCCCGAAGGCCTCGATCGGAGCTTCGTGGTACTCGTCCAGTGTCGCGTCGAGCCGCTGCGGGTCCACCACCACGAGGTCCGCCCAGTCCCCGATCCGAAGATGGCCGGCGTCCAGGTGATACCAGTCGGCGAGCTCACCGGTGAGCCGGTGTACCGCCCGTTCGACAGTCATGAACTCCCGGCCCGCGCGCTGCGCGTCGCGCACGTGACGCAGCAGCCGCAGCCCGCAGTTGTAGAACGCCATGTTGCGCAGGTGCGCTCCGGCGTCGGAGAAGCCCATCTGGATGCCGCCCTTGACCGCGAGCTGTCGCAGCATCTTGGGCCGGTGGTTGGAAATCGTGGTGCGCCAGCGTAATTGCGAACCGTGCTCCAGGACGAGGTCGAGGAAGGCGTCCACCGGGTGCAACCCGCCGCGCTCAACGCCGACGTCGCCGAACGACTTGCCGATCAGCGTCGCATCGGGGCACCCGACGATCTCGGCGTCGAAGAAGTCCCGGTGCCACGCCCGCGGGCCGAACCTGTTGTCGTAGTCCTTGCGGAACGCCCGGCGGTAGGCCTCGTCCTTGATCAGCTCGTTGCGCTCCATCTGGGTCTTGAGGTGCAGGGCTGCCGCACCGGAGCCGAACTCCTCGAAGATGACGAGGTCGATCCCGTCGGCGTACACCTCGAACGGGACCGGCAGGTGCTGGAACCGGAAGTCTCCGCCGAGCCGGTTGGCGATCGCGGCCAGCACCACAGTGATCCACATACCTCCGGGTGCGGACTTCATATCGGCGGCGGCGAGCAGGCTGGTCTTCAGGCGCGGGCGGCCGATTCCCACCGACTGCAATGCCTGCGACACGATGTTGTGCGGGTGGGTGATGTCGGGTCCCGACTGCAGCGCACGGTCCCGCCTGCGCAGCAAAGATTTGAGCCGGCGCAGTTCCCTGGGCTTGGCATAAGTCGAGGGCAATGTGCGTGACCGGCACACATCGCCGTCGATGCGGTCGAAAAGCAGCTGCTGCGAAGACAACCCGATCAAGCCGGCGTCGAGAGCCTCGGTCAGCATGCACTCCAGGCGGGCCTGTTCGGCGCGGGTCGGTCGAACGTCCTTACGCGTGGCCCGGTCCAGGCCCATCACCGCCACCCGCATATCCGAGTGCCCGATGAAGGCCGTGACGTTGGGGCCGAGCGCAAGCGCCTCCAGTGCCTCGACATACTCCTGCGCACCGGTCCAGGTCTTGCACTCGCCCACGATGCGCACGACGTGCTCGTGCGGAATGGCCTCGACCCGGCCGAACAGATCAGCCGCCTCAGACGCGCTGACGTGCACCGTGGACAACGAGCACGACCCCATCACGATCGAGGTCACGCCGTGGCGCAGGGATTCCGTCAGCGCGGGCGCTGCCAGCACCTCCGCGTCGTAGTGGGTGTGAATGTCGATGATCCCCGGGATGACCCAGTGTCCGGTGGCATCGATGACCTCGACCCCGTCAATCGGTTCGGTGGTGACCGCTGCGATACGGCCGTCACGGATCCCGAGGTTGCGAACCGCCGACGGACCGCCCGTCCCGTCGAACCACCGGCCGTTGAGTATCGCGGTGTCAAAGCTCATGGCTGGACAGTTTACTCAAAACGTCAATTCTATGTGTTAGCTTCTCGCCGTGGGATTCCTCAAACCCAACATGCCGCACATCGATATCGCCGAGTGGCAAACCCGCAGCCGCCCCGACCGGATCAAGCCGATGGCACAGCACATCGCCGAGAACGGGATGGGCAACCCCGATGTGTTCACCCTGCTGTACGTGGTGAAGATCGGGCTCTACATCCTGGGCGGCCTGCTGTTCGCGCTGTCGACCACCGGCATCGACCGATGGGGCGATATCGAAACCTGGTGGAGCGAGCCGATCGTCTTCCAGAAGGTGGTGCTGTGGTCGCTACTGTTCGAGGTCCTCGGCCTCGGGTGCGGGTTCGGGCCGTTGACCGGCAAGATCGCGCCGCCGATGGGTTCACCGCTGTATTGGCTGCGCCCGGGAACCATCCGACTTGCACCGTGGCCCAACAGGATTCCGCTCACCGGCGGCGACAGTCGGTCGATCTTCGACGTCGCGCTCTACACCGGTCTGCTCGGGACCACGGTGTTCGCGTTGCTGTCCGACGGCACCGGCCCCATCGCCCAACTGGACACCTCCGTAGGCGTCATCCCCACCGGCAAGATCGTGCCGATCCTGGCGTTGTTGGCGGTCCTCGGCCTGCGCGACAAGGTGATCTTCCTGGCCACCCGCGGTGAGGTGTACGGCAGCCTGACGGTGACGTTCCTGTTCGCCGGACCCAACATGATCGTCGCCGCGAAGCTGGTCATGCTCGCCATCTGGATAGGGGCCGCGACGTCGAAACTCAACCGGCACTTTCCCTTCGTGGTCGCGACCATGATGGCCAACAACCCGCTGGCGCGGGCGAAGTGGATGAAACGGAAATTCTTCCGCCGCTTTCCGGACGACCTGCGCCCCGGGTTCATCGCGCGGTTCCTCGCCCATTTCGGGACGGTGATCGAGATGGGCGTGCCGCTGGTGCTGTTCTTCTCCGACGGCGGCACCCTCACCTACCTGGCCGCATTCGTGATGATCGTGTTCCACCTGGTGATCCTCACCTCGATCCCGCTCGGGGTGCCGCTGGAGTGGAATGTGTTCATGCTCTTCGGCATTGGCACCCTGTTCGTGGACAAGGCAGCCATCGGCTGGACTGACGTGACGCAACCGTGGCCGATCGCGGCACTCCTGGCCGTCATCGTCGCCGGCATCGTCATCGGGAACATCGCCCCGCCCAAGGTGTCGTTCCTGCCGGGCATGCGGTACTACGCGGGCAACTGGGACACCTCGCAATGGTTCTTCACCGAGGCCGCCAGCCAGAAGCTGGCCGACCACCGGATCGGCCTGGGGCTGGTCCAGCACAAGCAGATCGAGAAGCTGTCCTCACCGGAGGGCACGCAGGCCTCCCTGTCCCTCGGGCATGCCTTTCGGGGGATGTACGCCCATGGCCGGGGCCTGCTGACCCTGTGGGACCACGTCATACCGCCCGGCCGCGACGCCGATTACACCGTCATCGACGGCGAGCCGGTGGCCGGCTACGCGGTGGGGTGGAGTTTCGGGGACGGGCACCTGCACAACGAGCAGTTGATCGACGCCCTTCAGCGGCGGTGCCACTTCGAACCGCAGGAGCTGCGCGTGCTCATACTCGACGGACAACCGATTCATCGGCAGCGCCACGAGTACCGGATCGTCGACGCCGCCACCGGCGAGTTCGAACGTGGCACCTTCGAGGTCGCCGATCTGGTGGACAGGCAGCCGTGGGAGTTGGACGTGCCGGTCACCGTCCTGCGCCGTGATGCCTCGCGATCTCGGATGTGACGACAGGGCCGAGCCAGCGACGCACGTAGCTACGAAGTGCCTTGCCGGTGCGCGCCGGACGGCCCGGGTCGATCATGAACGACTGCAGCATCCGCAACATGTATTCGACCAGGTCGTCGATACCCTCGTCATCGAAGCCGAGCGCCTTCCAGTCGACGTCCAGGCCTGCCAAGATGCCGTGACCGAATTGTTTGGCCATATCCGAAGTCACTTCGTTGGATGTACGACCGAGATCGTTGGCAAGCATCAACTGGACCGGCTTATCGTTGGGTAGCCACTCCAGCGTGTAGGCGAAACTCTCCACCAGCGCATCAACCGGATCGGTGATACCCCTCAGGTGCTCGGCGAGGCTTTCGAGGTAGCGCAACCCCGACCGGGTGGCCACGGCCTCGAGAAGTGAATCACCGGGAAAGTAGTTGTAGACAGTCTGTCGCGATATCTCCAGCGTCCGGGCGACATCAACCACGCGCATGGCCGCACCTCGCTCTTCGATGGCCGCGCTTGCCGCATCGAGAATCCGTTCGATGGCCTCGTCGTCACTCGCGGGGGTGGCACCACCCCACCCGTGGGTGCGCATGGATTCGAATCCTAGACGTTGGACCCGACGGCCAGAGTTCGCTGTCACCACCCGGCGCATGGGCGCACTATTCACACGCGCATGCCGGCGGCGGGTGGGACCAGTCACGCTCTGCTTGACGCATACCCGAGGGGCCGCCTGAAACCCGGTGCTCCCGCTCTTGTCTCGCGACTCGGCCGGACTGTGTCGCGCATACTGGATAGCCACAAACTGCCCACTCCACACCCAGATCCGGATTCATGCTGCTACCCGTGATGCCGCCCGTGTCGCCGATGCTGGCCAAGCCGGCGACCGTGATACCACCCGACGCGTCCTATGAGCCGAAATGGGACGGCTTCCGGGCGTTGGTATTCCGCGACGGCGACGAAGTCGAACTGGGCAGCCGCAATGAGCGACCGATGACCCGGTATTTCCCCGAACTCGTCGAGGCGGCCAAGGCCGAACTCCCGCCGCGGTGCGTGGTCGACGGCGAGATCGTCCTGCCCACCGACCGCGGCCTGGATTTCGAGGCGCTGCAACTGCGTCTGCATCCGGCGGCCTCGCGGGTGCGGCTGCTGGCCGAACAGACACCCGCCTGCTTCATCGCGTTCGACCTGCTCGCACTGGGCGACGACGACCTCATGGGACGCCCGTTCGGTGAACGTCGTGCCGCCCTGGTCGACGCGCTGGGTCCGGGCCCGTCGTTCCATCTCACCCCGGCCACCACCGATCCGGCGACCGCGCGGCGCTGGTTCGACGAATTCGAGGGAGCCGGGCTCGACGGGCTGATCGCAAAACCGCTCACCCTCACCTACCAGCCCGACAAGCGGGTGATGGTGAAGATCAAGCACCAGCGGACCGCCGACTGCGTGGTCGCCGGCTATCGGCTCCACAAGTCGGGCCCCGACGCGGTCGGCTCGCTGCTGCTCGGGCTCTACACCGATGACGGTGAGCTGGCATCCGTCGGCGTCATCGGTGCCTTCCCGATGGAACGACGCCGGGCCCTGTTCACCGAATTGCAGCCCCTGGTCACCAGTTTCGACGATCACCCGTGGAACTGGGCGGCCCAGGTGGCAGCCGATCCGGACCTCGCGCGCAAGTACGGCGGCGGCTCCCGCTGGAACGCAGGCAAGGACCTGTCCTTCGTGCCGTTGCGACCCGAACGCGTCGTCGAGGTCCGCTACGACCACATGGAGGGCCGGCGCTTCCGGCACACCGCCCAGTTCAACCGCTGGCGGCCCGACCGGGAACCACGCTCGTGCACCTACGAACAGCTGGAGCAGCCCGTCACCTTCGGGCTCAACGACATCATCCCGGGCCTGCTCCCCAGTCAGTAGTGGTCCGCCGGTTGCAGCCAGGTGGCGAGATTGCGGACGTAATCCTTGAACACGCCCAGACGGGACGGATCCGCCCCGATCTGCCAGCCGGGCCGATCGGTGACGAACGACGGCGCCCCATGTGCCAGGTCCCAGTTGTAGTCGGCGAAGTGGTGAAAGGTCGACTCGGCAACGGCTCGCCCCATCGGCCTGCCCTCCGGCGTGCGCTCACCGTCGAGCGCCACCGCGAGATTGAACAGCCTGCCGGTGGCGGTGCTGCGACCCTGAGCCACTACCGTCGCGAACGGCCCCCGTGCCGAAACCGCGCCCTCATGCGGGTGAGCCGGGAACCACTCGATGCGGCCGGTGGCGGTCCGGGCGGTGCGCAGCAGCTGGTGCACGGGCTCGTCGGCCAGCACCGGCTGGTAGTCGCCGTTGGCGCCCGAGTGGTAGTTGGGCCACGAGATGTCCGGATTGCCCTGGTCGTCGCAGCGCGACGCCGGATCCAAGCTGGCGTCGTGGAATTCGTTGACCTGCCCCAAGGATCCCAGTCCCTTCAGACAGCTGCCCAGGTCCTGATGATCACGGGCAGTGAGCACCCCGCCGCCGAGCCTGCGGAACCGGCCGATCGCCGCGCATTCGTCGGCCGTCAGTCCATTGCCCACATCGACGGCCATCAACCACAGCTGGTCGAACCCGAGCTCGTCGAGATGGCTGAGCACCGGATCCTGCCCGGCATGATCAGTCCGGTTACGGGCCAGCACCTCGTGGCCGTCCGCTCGCAGCTCGGCGGCCAGCATCGAGAACCGGCTGACATCCCAATCGTCGGGATTCGCTGTGATCGTGGTTTGCAGCAGGATTGTCGCCATGCGGTCCAGCCTCGCCGCCGCCGTCAGGCTTGGGACCCTTGAAAACCCGTGGTTCAGCTGGTCCAAGACACGGATCGCAGCTGCCTGCGGGACCGGACACCGAGCTTGACGAAGACCTTGCGCAGGTGCCATTCGACCGTATGGGTGCTGATGAACAACTGCGCGCCGATCTCCTGATTGGTCAGCCCGTCACGAGCCAACTGGGCGATCTGAGCTTCCTGGGCCGTCAACACGTCACCTGAGGCCATCGGCTGTTTGCGCACCTTCTCCCCGGTGGCGGTCAGCTCACGCCGGGCCCGCTCGGCGAACCCGGTGGCGCCCATCTTGGTGAACATCTCGTAGGCGGCGTTGAGATGCTCGCGGGCACTGGTGCGTTGCTTCTGCCGACGTAACCATTCCCCGTAACGGAGATGGGTCCGCGCCAACTGCACCCCGATCCGAGTTCGGCTCAGGCGCTCGACTGACTCCTTGAACAAGACGTCGGCCTCGGTGTCATCGGCCACCAGTGCCCGGGCCGCGGCCAATACTCCCAGCCCCCAATCGCTTTCGCTGGACTCCGTACATATCTCCAATCGTCGCACCGCGTCCTCGGCGACATCCCGCTCGCCGACCCGCATCGCGGCCTCTGCCAGCTCGATCAGGGTCCAGCAGTAGAACCCGATGTCGTGGAATTCGCACGTCTGCTTTGCAGCTGTCAGGGCCTCCTCGTAGCGGCCCAAGCCGTTGTAGAGCACTGCGGCGGCGTAGCCGGCAGCCCCGAGCAGTCGGCCCTCGCCCTTTGCGGTCCCCTCGGCCATACCCGCCTCGATGAGGTCGCCGGCCTCGTCGAGATCGCCGCGCCAGGCAGCCAATTCCACCTTGTGGTACTTCATCGGACGGTGGCCGATCGCCTCCGAGATAGAGTCGGCCTCCTCCATAAGTCTTGCAGCTGCGACGAATTCGCCTTTATGCGTCTGGACCCCGGCCTGGTAGGCGATCGCCGGCGGCAGGATCGCCAGCGCGCCCGTGGCGCGCGCGTAGCCGATCATGTCGGTGGCCAGCCGGTCGACCAGCTCGTCGTCCCAGATCTCATGGGCAGCGGATTCGTGCACGATCGGGAAGGCCAATGCCAACCAGCGCAACGCCCGGCCGTCGTGCCGTCGGGTGTGTTCACTCCACAGCTCCAACGCGGTGCGCAGGGGTTCGGCCGCCGCGGGCAGTCCATCGGTGATCAGGTTCGCCATACCGATGAGGAGTAGATCGATGGGCCCGGACGGCGCCTCGACCCTTTCGACTGCGGCGCGCGCCGCCTCGGCGGCCACCACGAGGGCTTCCGGTTGGCTGCGCGAAGCGAACATCGCGGCGGCCAGCGCCTCGATGTAGGTCTCCCGGGCCAGCTCGTCGTCGAGGTTCTCCAGCCGTTTGGCCGCCTCGAGCAGCAGTGCTGCGGCATGACGAACCGGCGGTGCCCCGGGCAGACCGCCCCGGCTGCGGGTGAACTCCATCTGCGCGCGCAACCGGGCAACCTGGCCCCGCTGCAATTCGGTCAACGGGCTCAGTTCGGCCAGCGAGAGCAGCTCGTAGGCAGCCTCGGGCGCGGCCGCGTCCCGCTTGGCCGAAGCCGCCGCGATCGCCCGGGAACTGCGCAGGGCCGGATCCGCGGTCAGGACCGCCGCCCGCTCGAGGAAGGTGGCCGCGGCGGCGATCCCGCCCCGGCTCTGGGCCCGCCAGGCCGAGGCTTCCAGGTCTGCAGCCACCGCGTCGTCGGGACCGGCCGCCGCGTTGGCCGCGTGCCAGGCGCGGCGGTCTGGGTCGAGGTCGGGGTCGGTCGCAAGAGCCAAGGCGCGGTGTACTTCCCGGCGGTCGGCCACATCCGCCGCCCGGTAGGCCGCCGACCGGACCAGCGGGTGGTGAAACCGCATACGGGGGCCGAACTCGATCACCCCGGCGGCCTCGGCCGGGGCCAGCGCATCGATGCCGATCCCCAAATGCCCTGCGGCACGCGCGAACACCACCGGGTCACCGACCGGATCGGCCGCCGCGAGCAGCGCCAACTGCCGGGTGTCCGCGGGCAGCGACTGGATTCGGCGGACGAAGCCCTCCTCCACCTGCCCGACCGCTGGCCGCGTCCCGGCGATCCAGAAGCCGCCGGCCCGCTCGGCCGCCGAGACATTCCGCGGCACTTCCAGCAGCGCCAGCGGATTACCGCGGCTTTCGGCGATCAGCCGATCCCGGACCCGCTCGTCGAGCCGCCCCAGAACCACCGAGTCCAGGAGGTCCCTGGCATCGGTGTCCGACAAACCTTCGAGCCGCAATTCCGGCAGGCCGGGAAGGACGTCGACGCCGCTGCCGTCGCGATCGTCGCGGGCCGCGAACACCAAGACGACCGGTTCGGCCAGCAGCCGCCGCGCGACAAAACCCAGGGTCTGCACCGACACCTGATCGAGCCACTGCGCATCGTCGATCACACACAACAGTGGCTTCCTGCCGGCAGCGGCAGCCAACAGGGTGAGCACCGCCAGACCGACCAGAAACCGGTCCGGCACAGGGCCGACGCCACGGCCGAAGGCCACCGAGAGCGCGTCGCGCTGCGGTTCGGGGAGCTTGTCGAGATGATCCAGCAGCGGCGCGCACAGCTGATGCAATCCGGCGAAGGCCAGTTCCATGTCGGATTCGACGCCGGCCACCTGGGTCACCCGGAACCCCGGTGCGTGTTCGACGACGTAGTCGAGCAACGCCGTTTTCCCGACGCCCGCCTCGCCGCGCACCACCAGCACCGCGCTGCCGCCGGAACGGCCGCCCGACACCAATGCTCGAAGTGCCGCGCATTCGCTGACGCGGCCACGTAGAGACGGGACTGCGCCCATAATCGCCATCACACCACCGAGTCCGAATTTTGCCGAAACCTTATCAAGGGCACCTACGTTCGGCGCCCTCGTCAGGCTGCCCCAATGATTCGCCCGGGCGCGTGCGGAATCGGGGCCCGACGCCGCGCGGCGTCGAACGTCCGGATCCGGCCGACTACAGATATGCCGGTAACACTGAGCAAATTCCGTGCGATAGTTGGTTATCTGCGCCGCAACGCCGGATGGCGGCCTGTTTGCGCAGTTCGGTACCGAGCCGGAAGGCGGCAAGCATGTCTGGACCGGGCACTTTTTGCAAGAGCAAGCAAACTTTTCTCCGGTGGGCCGCGATGCCTGTCATGCTGGGCGCGTTCGTGTTGACCGCGCCGGAGGCGAATGCGATCCCGGAGGGCACCATCAAGGCCGAATGCAAAGACGCCGGCGGTACGTACAACACGTCGTCGGTCAACGGGCACCAGTACTCCAGCTGCGACTACAAGGACGTCGACGGTGGTTGGCACAGTGACCAGTACACCGACGGTGAGTACACGGGCACCATCGACATCGACAAGGGCGCTCCCCCGCCCACCGGCAAGACGTCTGCGGCACCGCTTCCTCCTGCGCCCGATCCGGGGATGGCACCGGCCCGCTAGCCGAACCGCAGCGTCGGCGCGGGCAGCGACTCGACTCCGCGGTGCGCGAATTGTGTCCAGCGAGTGCGCATTTCGGCGGCGAGCTGGTTGTCGATCGCCCGCTGCGGGCCGAGCATCGGTGCATCCGCCCAGGTCTGCGGCGAGCCGAACAGGAAGGGCAATTCCATGCAGTGGCAGGCGCCCAGCGGGGCACGGGCCGGTGTCCAGTCGAAGCGATAGGTGCCCACCCGGCCGCCGTGCGTGCGCCAGGCCGCGGCCAGGCGCTCGGCGGGGCCGGAGAACGCCTGCTTCGTGACCGTCTTCGAACCCGCCCGGACGGCCAGCCTGCCGAGGACCGGCACCCGGTTGAGCCTGGCCACCCGCGGGTCCATCGCCACGAACGGCGCCGCGTCGTCCTTGGTGTAGCCGATGAGCAGTTCGATGCGTCCCGCGGCGGCGGCGATGGCATCGGGTAGGTCTGCGGGTGCAGGCAGGGCGGCCCGGCCGAGCCGCGGTGCGAACGCGAGTCCACCCAGGAGGCCGAAGCCCTGCGCAGCGGCGACGGCGGCTGCTTCTGCGGCGAGCAGCTGTTCGATGCTGGCCTCGGCCGGATCTGCACCGGCCAGAGAGGTGGCCATCGCCGAGCCCATCGCCCGGGCCATGTCGTCGCGGCCGTCGTCCAGCTCCAGCGGGGCGCTCTGCAGGATCGCGCGGTGAAACAGCCCGTCGGCCTCGTCGGACAGCATCAGCGACCAGACGGAATGCGCGCCGGCCGACTGACCGAACGCGGTGACGTTGGCGGCGTCGCCGCCGAACGCGGCGATGTTGTCGTGCACCCAACGCAGCGCCAGGATCTGATCGCGCAGGCCCAGGTTGTCCTCGCCCGCCCCGGGCGGCGCCAGGTACCCGAAGATGCCGAGCCGGTAGCTGACGTTGACCACCACCACGTTGCCGGCCCGGGCCAGGGCACCGGCGTCGTATTTGGCCGACTCCCCGCTTCCCGCGACGTACGCACCGCCGTGGAACCACACCATGACCGGTAGCCGGTGCGCATCGGCCGGGGCCGTGACGGTCAGCACCAGACAGTTCTCGTTTGTCGACAGGCCCGCGAGTGCGTCGCCGGTCACCCAGCCCAGCCGCGACGGCCGCTGCGGGCAGGCCGGACCCGATCGGGTCGCGTCACGGACGCCCGACCAGGCCGGCGGGGGTCCGGCAGCCTCGAATCGTCTGGCGGCGCCGTAGCGCACCCCCCGCGCGCGCACCAGCCCGTCTTGATGGTCGACCTGGATCGTGCCGCCGGTGATTCTCCGCTCTGCCATTTCCTGAACGTTAGCGGGAAGAGCTTCGAACACCAGATTGACGGCATCGACAATTGGGTATCGATAGCAGGTGGGTCGAACTTCGCCCCTTGCGCAGGAAGTCTTGGACGTCGATGCACGCCTGACGGAGATCGAGCGCGAGCTCAACTTCCTGCTCAACGTCACTCCGATCAACGGAGCCGAGGCGTGGCGGGATTTCGCGCGCTCGGGGTTCGAGTCGGTACCCACCCTGCAGTCGAGACCGCTGGACTTCGACCCGGATCTGGTCAGACGCGACCTCTACGGAGTGGAGATCGAGGTGGTCGAGAACCCGGCGCTCAACTCCCTCTTCCGTGCGAAACGCGACGAGATCGCGCGGCAGGTCACTCTGATCGAGGACCGAGGCACGTCGCGGTTCCGGTACGGCGCGCTGCAGCTCTACGGAGAACCAGGTGACTCGCTGTGCACGACAGCTCGCTCACTGCTGGAGCTCATCGATCCGCCACCGATCACGTCGACCAGCGTCACCGCCATGGACTTCGCGCAAGCGGCACGTGCGGAACTGGAGTCGGCCTATCCGCAGTTTCCCGTAGCGGTCGAAGTGCGCGACGACGTCGCCGATCTGATGGTGTCGTTCGGGAGGCTATACATCCCTGCCACTGCCTCCTTCCGCGCGAACCGGGTACAGCCACTGATCCAGCACGAGGTGGGAACCCACGTGCTCACCTATCGCAACGGCGAAGCGCAGCCCTTGGGTCTCCTGGCCGTCGGGCTACCGCTGTACGAGGAGGCGCAGGAAGGACTGGCCGTGCTGGCCGAGTACGTCGTCGGCGGGCTCGATCCCCGACGCATGCGGGTCCTGGCTGCACGAGTCGAGGCGGCATCCATGATGCTGGCGCACGCAGATTTCATCGAGATCTTCAAACACCTGACCGACGTCCATGGCTTCGCACCCCGCACCGCGTGGTCGGTGACGAGCCGCGTGACATACGGCGGAGGCTCGACGAAGGACATCATCTATCTGCGCGGTATCGAACGAGTCCTCGGATACTTCGCCCAAGGCCGCAGCATCGATCCCCTACTCGTCGGGAAGCTCTCACTCGACCACGCGCCGCTCGTGGAGGAATTGATTCAGCACGGGATTCTCGAACCTCCGCGGGCGCGCCCACGCTGGCTGTCTGTGCCCGGGGCAGAAGTGCGGCTCGAGCGCATGCGTGGCGGGATGAGCGCCGCCGACCTACTCGAAATGGATGTGGCCGCATGAGGATTGCATTTCTGGTCAATCGCGCGGAGACCGAGGTCGACGAGTATGCGACCACCCGCCTCGCGAAGGCGGCCGCCCTGATGGGCCACGAGGTCTGGTACGTCGGGCTGAGCGACGTCAGTATCGGCGAACCCGACGGTGAGATCGGGGCGCATGCACGTCCCGGCATCGCCCGGGACAAGGACACTTTGACCGCGTTCGTCGATCGCATGAAGGAGAGTTCGGCCGAGCACATCCGCATGGACGAACTCGACGCCGTGTTTCTGAGGAACGACTCTGTCGAGGATCGACACGATCGGCCATGGGCCAGCAGCTTGGGTTCCATGTTCGGTCAGCTACTCGTCGCGCACGGCGTCACCGTCGTCAACGACCCGGCAGTGCTCATGCGTGCGGCGCTCAAGGTTTACCTCGACGAGTTCCCCGCGCAGATCCGGCCGCGATCCCTGGTGACGCAGAACGTGGACGACGTCCGAAACTTCATCTCCTCCGAAGGCCGGTCCATCATCAAACCGCTGTGCGGCGCGCAAGGGCGCAACGTGTTCATGATCGTCGGCGACGACGAGCCCAACCTGAACCAGATGATGGAGTCGGTGCTCGAAGACGGCTACATCTACGCCCAGGGATACGTCGACGGCGCAGAGAAGGGCGACATGCGGATCTTTCTGCTCGACGGAGAGCCCATCGAGGTAGACGGATATCCCTCCGCTTTCCGGCGGGTGCCGGACGGAAACGACCCGCGAGCCAACATCTGCAAGGGCGGCAGAGTTCAACCCGAAAAGGTCACCGACAAGCAGCGCGCGGTGATAGAAGCCATGCACGACAAACTCGCGCACGATGGGATGTTCTTCGTCGGCATCGACATGGTCGGCGACAAGGTCATCGAGATCAACGCCGAGAGCCCGGGCGGCCTGCAGGCGATGGAGCATCTGTACGGAGTCGACATCTGCCCGGCCGTGATCGAAGCGCTGGAGCGCCGGTGTAGTGCGTGAGTGGCGGGTTTACCGCCGCCCGCAGCCGGGCATGCCAACAGCATGTCTGTAACCGCATTTCAGGACCTGCCGCTGGCGGACCGGGGCCGGGAGTGGGACGGCGACGCCGCCGACAAACGGGTCCGCAAATGGGCCGACGCGCAGGACGAGCCCAACGAGAAGTACCGCGACGCGCATGTCTGGTACGACAAGGACAAAAAGGACAACTTCACCGCATACAAGCTGCTGATCGCCGACGTGGTCGGCGGCAAGCTCGAAGCCGTGCCCCGCGGTGTGATGGCCGCGGGCGGGATCATGGACGGCGCCCGCGGTGGGGTCGATCTCCCCAAAGACGACATCGACCGGGTGAAAAGCCACCTGGCGAAGTACTACGAGAAGATGGGCGAGACCGCGCCCTGGGACCGCGATTAGCTAGATTGCGGGCGTGAGCCTCACCCCCGCCGGGCGGTTCGCGCCGAGCCCGTCGGCCGACCTGCACATCGGTAACCTGCGCACCGCGGTGCTGGCCTGGTTGTTCGCCCGGTCCACCGGGCGGCGCTTCCTGCTGCGGGTCGAGGACCTCGATGACCGGACATTCCCCGAGGTCGGTGCGCGGCAGGTCTCCGATCTGGCCGCCATCGGATTGACCTGGGACGAGCCGGTGCAATGGCAGACCAGTCATCAGGACCGCTACGACGCGGTGATCGAACAGCTGCTGTCCGACGGCTCGTTGTACGAATGCTATTGCAGCCGAAAGGATATCGCCCAGGCTCCGCGGGCCCCACACGCTCCCGAGGGCGCGTACCCGGGCACCTGCCGGGACCTCACCGAGGCCGAGCGCTCGCAGCGCCGCGCCGAAATCGGCCGCCCGCCGGCCCTGCGGCTACGCACCGACACCTTCGTCGGCACCGTCACCGACCTGCTGCACGGCAGCTATACGGGAATCATCGACGACTTCGTGGTGCGCCGCGGTGACGGCGTGCCCGCCTACAACCTGGCCGTGGTGGTCGACGATGCCGCCGGCGGCATCGACCAGGTGGTGCGCGGCGACGATCTGTTGAGTTCATCCCCGCGCCAGGCGTATCTGGCCCGGGTGCTGGACTATCCGGAACCCGTCTACGCCCACGTTCCGCTGGTGCTCAACGAGGACGGTGCCCGGCTGGCCAAACGCGACGGCGCGGTCACGCTGGCCGAGATCGGCGTCGAGCGGGCCCTGCAGCAGATCAGTGCATCGCTGGGCTGGCCGGCACTGAGCCTCGACGGCATGCTGGACCGGTTCGACCCGGCGAGGCTGCCCCGGCATCCATGGATATATCAGGCGGGCTGAGCAGAAACCTGCAGAACCTCCCGCACCCCTGTTAGCGTCCGGCCGTGCGCTCCCGACGAATTCCGCTGCTGGGACTCCTCCTGATCGTCGCGGTAATGCTGGCCGCGTGCGGGCCGAAACCCGGCGATACCGACGATCCGCTGAAATCGGCCGGTGTGCTGCGGGTCGGCACCGAAGGTGTCTACTCGCCGTTCAGCTATCACGACACCGCCACCGGTCAGCTCGTCGGCTACGACGTCGACGTCGCCCGTGCGGTGGGCGACAAACTCGGTGTCAGAGTCGAATTCGTCGAAACACCATGGGATTCGATCTTTGCCGCGCTCGAGGCCAACCGGTTCGACGTGGTGGCCAACGAGGTCACGATCACGCCGGAACGGCAGGCCAAATACGACCTGTCCCAGCCGTACTCGGTCGGCGAGGGCGTCATCGTCACCCGCGCCGACGACGACTCGATCAAGTCCCTCGCGGATCTGAAGGGCAAGGTCGCCGCCGAGAACGCCACCAGCAACTGGTCGGAGATCGCCCGCAAGGCCGGCGCCCGGGTGGAGGCGGTCGAAGGGTTCACCCAGGCCATCAAGCTCCTCAACCAGGGCCGGGTCGATGTCGTGGTCAACGACAGCATCGCGGTCTACGCGTATCTGGCCGAGACCAACGACACGTCGGTGAAGATCGCGGGCACCGTCGGAGAGAAGAGCGAACAGGGCTTCGCCGCGCGCAAGGACAGCGGCCTGCTGCCCGAACTCAACGCCGCGCTCGACGAGTTGCGGGCCGACGGCACGCTGGCCACCATCTCGCAGCGCTACCTCAAGGCCAATGCGTCCGGGGCACCTGCGGAAGGTGCCCCGGCTGTCCGGTCGACCTGGCAACTCATCGCCGACAATCTGTGGCCACTGGCCAAAGCCGCTCTGACGATGACCATTCCGTTGACGATCATCAGCTTCGCCATCGGCCTGGTCATCGCACTGGCCGTGGCGCTGGCCCGGTTGTCGCCGAATGTGGTGCTGAGCAACATCGCCCGGTTCTACATCTCGATCATCCGCGGGACGCCGCTGCTGGTGCAGCTGTTCATCGTGTTCTTCGCGCTGCCCGAGTTCGGGGTGAAGATCGACCCGTTCCCCGCCGCGGTGATCGCCTTCAGTCTCAACGTCGGCGGCTATGCGGCTGAGATCATCCGCTCGGCGATCCAGAGCATCCCGAAGGGCCAGTGGGAGGCCGCCGAGACGATCGGGCTGAACTACACCGGAACCCTGCGGCGCATCGTCCTGCCGCAGGCCGCCCGGGTGGCGGTACCGCCGCTGTCGAACACGCTGATATCACTGGTCAAAGACACGTCTCTGGCCTCGACCATCCTGGTGACCGAGCTGCTGCGGCAGGCCCAGATCATCGCGGCGCCGACGTTCGAGTTCTTCGCCCTCTACGGCACCGCCGCGATCTATTACTGGGTGATCTGCCTGGTGCTGTCGTTCGGCCAGAGTCGCCTGGAACGCCGATTGGAAAGGCACGTTGCGCGATGACCACAGAACGCGAAGACCGGATCGTCGCCACCGATGTGCACAAGGCCTTCGGTGACTTCCAGGTGCTCAAGGGGGTGTCGTTCACCGTGCCGCGGGGCACCGCGACCACGGTGATCGGCCCGTCAGGTTCCGGGAAGACCACGCTGCTGCGCACCCTGAACGCGCTGGACGTCGCCGACTCCGGGGTGATCCGGGTGGGCGACACCGAACTGGATTTCTCCGAGCCGGTGCCCAAGGACCAGCTGCGCCGCTACCGGGCGCAGAGCGGGTTTGTGTTCCAATCCCACAACCTTTTTCCGCACAAGACCGTCCTGCAGAACGTCACCGAGGGCCCGCTGGTGGTGCAGAAGCGCCCACGCGAGGAGGTGCTCACCGAGGCCACCGAACTGCTGGGCCAGGTCGGCCTGGCCGACCAACGGGACAAATATCCCTACCAGCTCTCCGGCGGCCAACAGCAGCGCGTCGGCATCGCCCGGGCCCTGGCGCTGAAACCGAAGGTCGTACTGTTCGACGAGCCGACCTCGGCACTGGACCCGGAACTGGTCGGCGAGGTGCTCGCGGTGATCCGGGACCTGGCTGTCGAAGGCTGGACGCTGGTGATCGTCACGCACGAAATCCAGTTCGCCAGACAGGTTTCCGATCAGGTGCTGTTCACCGACCGCGGGGTGATCCTGGAGCAGGGGCCGCCCGCCGCGGTGATCGGCGACCCCAAGGAAGAACGCACCCGCCAGTTCCTGCAGCGGATCCTCAACCCGCTGTAGTCTTTCGCGCGGTGCCCACCGCCCACGCGACGAGCGAGCGCAGATGGGTCAGCACTTCCTCGTCCGGATGGCCCTGGGGGTCCTCCAGATGCAACCGGGCAAGTTCTTCTATGGCGGACAACAGGATTCGTACGGTCGTCCCGTCCGGGTCGATGTCCACGCCCGCCGCGCGGGACAACTGCCTGGCGCCGACCTTCCTGGCGTAGGTGCGGCCCAACTCGACGCGCTCACGTACCTGCGGGGGCACGCCGTCGGGCGGCCGCAAGATGATGCGCCAGCTCGTCGGCGCGGCCTGCAGGTAGTCGAGAATGCCGCGGCCGAGCTGCTCGGGATCGAGATCGGGCTGGTCCACCGTGCCCATTCCGGCGAACGCGATCGCCGACTCACGATCCAGCAGCGCGGTGGTGAGCCCGGCCAGGTCGGTGAACTGCTGGTAGACCACAGGCCTGGTGACACCCGATCGGCTCGCGACACGTTCGATGGTCAACTCCGGGTAGCCGCCGTCGGCGACGATATCGCGGGCGATGTCGAGCAATTGCGCCCGGCGCTCGGCGCCGGACATGCGGCGCTGGATCATTTCCGGCCCAGCAGCAGGTCCACGGCCCTGGCAGCGCTCTGCACCGCGCTCTCCATGGTGGCCGACCAGTCGGTGGCGGTCCAGTCGCCTGCCAGCACCAGGGTGGGCACCGAGGTCTCTTGCGGCGGCCGCAATGCATCCGTGCCCACAACCTGGGAGAACGTTGCCTTGGGCATCTTGACCACCTGTGCCTGAACGACTTTCGCGTCCCGCGCCGCCGGGTAGTACCGACGCAGCAGCGCCAGCTGCTCCTCGACGATCTCGTCGTTGCTCTTGTGGATCTGCTCGTAGGCGCCGCTGGTGGTCAGGCAGTACAGCCAGGCCCGGTCGGTGTTGCGGCCGTGCATGATCTGGCGGTCGAAGACCTCGTCGATCACCCCGGTTCCGCCGATCAGCCCCTCGAACGCCGATTCGGTACCCAACGGCCGGTCCAGATACAGGTTGGTGCTGACGATCGGGGTGTAGCCGAGTTTGTCTGCCGCGGCATAGATCTCGGGATGCTCGGGCAGATCGTCGAGCAGGCCGGCGATGTTCGAGTTGGGCACTGCGCAGACCACGGCGTCGGCGGGGATGTGCGAGCCGTCGGACAGCGTGATGCCGGTGACCCTGCCGTCGTCGATCACGATCTTTCGGGCCACCGAGCGG
This sequence comes from Mycobacterium sp. 48b, assembly GCF_048282725.1. Lineage (NCBI taxonomy): Bacteria > Bacillati > Actinomycetota > Actinomycetes > Mycobacteriales > Mycobacteriaceae > Mycobacterium > Mycobacterium sp. 48b. The sequence continues at coordinate 903,732 of NZ_JBLVUL010000001.1, read as the reverse complement.
TAGCGGACATCGACCCCGCGCTCCTCGAAAACCCTCAACGCCCCGGCGATGTAGAGCGTGTCGAGATCCACCGTGGGGTAACCGATGGTGACCGGGGTGCGGTGTTTGACGCTGAGCCGGAAGCCGGTGGCCATCACGTTGGCGAACACCTTGGCCGATTCACGTGCCACCGGTTCGGCTGCGATCCCCAGTGCGAGCCAGTCCCACAACGCTTCTCGCGCCGGGGCGGGCATACCCACCCGATCGAACCACTGCTCGGTGCTCAGGTCCGCCAGGTCGGCCGGTTGATGCAACGCCTGCCAACCCAACCGCAGCGTGGCGCGGGCCGCTCGCAGCCGGTCGGCCACGCCTGCGTCGGGATGGACCCCGAACAGCGTGCGGATCGCGCCGAGGCCGGTCGTCTGCATGGTGGTGCTGCGTCCGTCGGGCCAGCGCAGTGTCGAACTCTTGGGAAATGCGATGAACTGCCGGGTGCCCACACTGGTGAGGTAGCGCCACAGGTGCTCATATCCGCTGGCCACCACATGCTGGCCGTTGTCGGGTGTGTCCTGCGCGATTTCGGCGCGCATCGCGTGAGTGCGCCCGCCGAGCTGACCGCGGCGTTCCAACAGGGTGACGCTCTTTCCGGCTTCGCTCAGCCACACCGCGGCGGCCAGGCCGGCCAGCCCGCCGCCGATCACCACGTAGCGCTCCCCCATGCTGCGACCCCTTCGTCGATCAACTTACAAACTGTAAGTTATCCGGTCGGCGGCGCGGGCGCTACAGAACGGGCGAACGGCCCTGCGCCGCGCGCCCGGCGGCGGCCAGCAGCTGGCCGCGGAACTCGGGATGGGCGATCGCGGCCAGCGCCTCGCCGCGCTCGCGGACCGTCTTACCCTCCAATTCGGCTGCGCCGTACTCGGTGACGATCACGTCCACCTGATGCCGCGGCGTCGTGACCACGGCGCCGGGGCCGAACCACGGCACGATCCGCGACTGCAGCACGCCGTCCTTCTCGAACGTGGAGGGCAGGCAGATCAACGAGCGGTCCGACAGCTCGAGACCGACGCCGGCGACGAAATCCTCGGCGCCGCCGATACCGCTGAACTGGTCGCCTGCGATGGTGTCGGCGACGACCTGACCCTGGACGTCGACCGCGAGCGCGCCGTTGATCGTGACCATGTCGTTGTTGGCACCGATCACCTCCGGCGCGTTGACGATCTCGACGGGGAGGAACGCGACGTCGGAATTGCCGTCGAGCCACGCGTAGAGGTCGGACGAGCCGAATGCGAAGGTCGTCACGCTCACACCGTCGTACAGGCCTTTGCCGAGATTGGTGACCTTGCCCGCACGGTGCAATTGCATACACCCGTCGGTGAACATCTCACTGTGCAGGCCGTACCCGCCCCCGTCGCCCTCGGCCAGCAGCGTGGCGATCTGGCTGGGAATCGAGCCGATACCCGTCTGCAGGGTCGCGCCGGGCCGGATGTATTCGACGGCATGCCTCGCGATCGCCCGGTCGACGTCGGTCGGCGATGCCGAGGGAAGCGCGAGCGGTGCGTCGGTCGAGTGCACGAGGATGTCGATCTCGTCGACGTGCAGCGCATGGCGATACCCGTCCAGCCCGAATGTCCGTGGATAGGCGTCGGAGGCCTCGACGACGAGCAACCGCTGCGGATCGGCGCCCGCGCGGCGCAATTCGCCGACGGTGGCACCCGCGTGCAGCGACAGCGAGCACCAGCCATCCGCGTCGGGAGTCGCCGCCACGGTCGTCATCACGCGCGGCGCCTGACGCTCGAGCAACGGGGCGAACCGACGGAAATCCGCGGGCGCGAACTCCACGTCGGCGCCCATATCCCGCAAGATCCGCTCGAAGGGACCGAAGAAGCCGGACAGGTAACGGACACCCGGCCGGGCGAACAGTTCGGTCCCGACTCCGAGCAGTGCGCCGTAGACACGCAGGTCCGTCCAATCCGTGCGCTCCCCGAGTGCGCGCAGGAATGCCGGCGGCTGGCCGGGCCCAAGCGGGATCCCGAGTGTGTCGGCGGTCGCCAGGCGCGCAGCGGCCTGTTCGGCGGTGAGCTCTTCCGGCATGGCGTCACTCTCCCACACCGCATGGTCCGATTTCCGCCAGCACGCTGACCTGGCCGCTCATAGCGTCACCAGCATGACAGCGCAGCCTCAAATGACCCGAATCACCGTGTGGTTCATGGCGATTGCCGCCGCCCTCGGCACTGCCGCGATCTATCCACTGCAACCTGCGGTGTCCGATGTCGCCGGCAGTCTTGACACCTCGGTCGCCCACGTCGGTATCGCGCTGGCATGCGGTCCCATCGGCTATCTGACGGGGCTCGCGGTGCTCGTACCGCTGGTCGACCGATTCCCGCCCAATCGCGTACTCGCCGCGCAGTTCGGCGCGTTGGCCGTGGCGTTGGCAACCAACGCCGCCGCAGGCACCCTGTGGATTCTGGGGCTCACCATCGGGGTGATCGGCGCCTGTTCGACGGTCGGCGCCCAGTTGAGTTCGACAACCGCACGTTTCGTCCCCGACGGCAGTCGGGCCACCGCACTCGGAATTGTGACGGCGGGTATCTCGGCCGGGATCATCGGCGGCCGCATCGTCGGTGGTTGGCTGACGGAAGTGGTGGGGTGGCGGGCGGGCTTGCTCGGGTTCGCACTCGCGTGCCTCGTCGTCGCACTGGTCGCATCACGGACCCTGCCCACCACAGCTGGTTCTTCCACGCACAGCTATCTGGAGACGCTCCGTGGACTGCCCGGCCTGTACCTGCGATTCCCGGTGTTGCGCATCGCCGCGGTCCGCGGCGCGCTGTGGTTCTTCTCGTTCTGCGCGGTGTGGGCCGGCCTCGCTGTCGCGCTGGCACAGCCGCCGTACTCCTATTCGGCCGAACGGATCGGCCTCTACGCCCTTGCCGGTCTTCTGGGCATTGTCGCCACGCGCATCGCAGGCGTGTGGACCGACCGGGTCGGCGCACGCCGGGTCATGGTGATCGGACTGCTCATCGCCGCCCTCGGCGCGATCGTTCTTGCCGGCTGCCTGTCGAACACCGTTGTCACCCTCGTCTGCCTGGCCGTGTTCGACGCCGGACTGTTCGCCGCCCAAGTGGCCAATCAGAGCACGGTTCTGACCATCGATCCCGCCGCACCGGCACGGTTCAACAGCGCTTACATGGTGGTCTACTTCGTGGGCGGCAGCCTGGGCACCGCATTCGGCGCGGCCGCTGTCGGGTGGCTGGGCTGGCCCGCGACCGCAGCCGTCACCGCCGCCGCGATCGCTGTCGCGCTACTGCTCAGCGCCACCGACCGTCACGCCAGAGTGGCTGCCGTCGCCGAATGCCACGCCAGCGTGACAAAGTGAGGGCCGGTCAGTTGACGGGCACCCCGTAGTACCGGCCGAGCACATGTGCCCGCAGCTCGTCGAACTCACCGGCCACGATCGATGCCCGGATCTGGTCGACCAGCCGGATCACGAACCGCTCGTTGTGGATCGTGCACAGCGTCGCCGACAGCATCTCCTTGGCCTTGAACAGATGCCGGATATAGGCGCGCGAGTAATTGGCGCAGGTGTAGCAATCACATTCGGCGTCGATCGGGGTGAAGTCCCGCTTGTACCTGGCCCCGGTGATGTTGAACCGCCCGGTCGCCGAGTACACCGCCGCATTTCGCGCCACCCGCGACGGCGATACGCAGTCGAAGGTGTCGGCTCCGGCGGCCACGGCGTCGAACAGGTCATCGGGCTCGCTGATCCCGAGCAGATGCCGGGGCTTGTCCGCGGGCAGCTCGCTGCTGACCCAGCCGACGATGGTGGCCAGGTTCTGTTTCTCCAGCGCGCCGCCGATGCCGTAGCCGTTGAAGCTCAGTCCCTCGGCGGGCCCGGCTTCCTGCCCGATCGAGGCCAGGCCGCGCGCGGCCTGGCGGCGCAGATCCTCGTACTGGGCGCCCTGCACCACGCCGAACAGCGCCTGCCGGGGCCGCTCCGGTGAGAGTCCCTGCAGCCGGTGGTGCTCGGCCAGGCACCGCACCGCCCACTCATGGGTGCGTTGCACCGAACTTTCCTGGTAGGCGCGGGTGTTGACGAGCGTGGTGAGCTCGTCGAACGCGAAGATGATGTCGGCGCCGAGTTTGTTCTGGATGCCGATCGAGATCTCCGGGGTGAACCGGTGCTTGGAACCGTCCAGATGGGAGCGGAACGTGACGCCGTCGTCGTCCACGACGGCCAGCCGTTCCTTGCCCTTGGCGATGATGTCGTCGGTCTGCAGCCGCTCGGTGTCCATGGCCAGGACCTTCTTGAACCCGACGCCCAGCGACATCACCTGGAAGCCGCCGCTGTCGGTGAAGGTCGGACCGGGCCAGTTCATGAATGCCCCGAGTCCGCCGGCCTCGGCCACGACGTCCGGGCCCGGTTGCAGGTACAGGTGGTACGCATTGGCCAGGACGGCCTGGGCGCCAAGCTGTTTCATGGTCTCGGGAAGCACCGATTTGACGGTGGCCGCGGTGCCGACAGCGATGAACGCCGGGGTGTGGATATCGCCGTGCGGAGTGTGAATGGTCCCGACCCGGCCGCGTCGGCCGGGCAACTCGGCCTCCACGGTGAAATACGGCTGGTCCACACCACGTATTCAACCGGATGCGCGTCCGATTTCCGTCATGGGGGCGGACGCGACCATACTGCGGACGTGAATTTGGTCATGAGCCGCCCCATTGTCATTGCCACCGGATTTGCCGTGTGTCTGGCCGCTGTCGCCGGATGCTCGTCGCAGGAATCGGGTTCGTCCACGAAGTCCGGCCAGGGTCGGGCGACCTTCGGTCCCAACGACGTGGGCCCCGTCACCAGCGTCAGCTGCGAGACCAAGGACGGACTGACCACGATCGGCATCGAGGGCAAGATGCCGGCCTCCGTGGTGCTGACCGACGGCGAGGCCCCCGAGGTGCAGTCGGTGAACATCGGCGACGTCAACGGCGAGGGCGCTTCGCTGACCTATCTCTCCGGCCTGTCCGGCGCACCGGTCGTGGCCGCGCGCGACGGCAAGGGCTACACGATCACCGGCACCGGCATGGGCATCGACCCCAACGAGCCGGGCACGCCGGTGGACATGCCGTTCGACATCGCGGTCACCTGCCCGTAGGCACACGGTCGGCGAGGAACTCGACGATCGCCTCGGCGAGTTCCTCGCCGGCATCCTCCTGCAGGAAATGGCCGGCATCGCCGATCACCGGATGGTCGATCCCCTGCGCGCCACGCATCTCCCGCTTGAAGATGGGCGCCATGCCGCCGGTGATCGGATCGCTGTCGCTGAAAGCCACCAGCATCGGAGTCTGACTGGCTGACAAGACCTTCCATGCCGACCGGTTGGCTGCCGAGGCCGGATCATCGGGGCCCGTGGGCACCAGACCCGGCATCGCGCGCGGACCCGCGCAGTAGGAGTCGTCGGGGAACGGCGCATCGTAGGCCGCGCGGACCTCGTCGCTGACCGGGCGGCGGCAACCCGAGGCGACGAACCTGCCGACGTCGATCGTGGGCAGGTTCTGGATGGCCGTGCGGAACTGCCACCAGATCTCGGGCATCGGAATGTCGCCGGTCGGCAGCCCCGTGTTCGCCGCGACGATATGAGCGAACCGGTCCGGATGTTCGGCAGCCAGGCGCAACCCGATCAGTCCGCCCCAGTCCTGACCGACCAACGTCGCCCGCCGCAGATCGAGGACGTCGAACGCGAGCGCGCGCATCCACTCGACGTGCCGCGCATAACTGTGGTCCTCGATGCGGGCGGGTTTGTCCGACCGGCCGAAGCCGACCAGGTCCGGACAGACCACCCGATGCCCGGCCGCGGCCAGGATCGGGATCATCCGCCGGTAGAGAAAAGACCAGGATGGTTCCCCATGCAACAACAGGATCGGGTCGGCATCCAGCGGTCCGGCTTGCACCCAGGCCATCCGCAGCCGGCCACCGTCGCCGTCGTCGACATCGGAATACTCTGGCGAGTAAGGAAATTCGGGCAACTCACCGAAGCAGGCATCGGGCGTGCGCAGTATCTGCATGACGCCGAACATACGAGCGCACCGTCACCGCTACGAACAATTCGCCCAAATCCGCGCCCACGACCTGCACCAACCCCAATACTTCTGCCTGACAGTCCGCCACTTGCGACGGGCTGCACAACCGTGAGGAGAGCAGTGGTGAAGCGTGAGTTCCTGGTAGCCGTAGGCGGCGCCGCGATCGTCATCGCAGGCCTGTCTGGCTGTTCGTCGAGCGACAAGAAAGACTCCGACACGAAGGCCACCGCGTCGGCGTCCGCGTCGGCCTCGGTCGAGTCCGGCGACGCCAAGGCGACAACCGGCTCGGGCACCGCCCGGGTCACCATCGACGGCAAGGAGCAGCAGCTCGAAGGCACGGTCGTGTGCGCCACGGTCGCAGGCAACGTCACCCTCACGGTGGGACAGGGCATGTCCGGGGTCAGCGCCACCCTCGGCGAGGGCGACAAGCCGTCGGTGACCGCTGTGGCCCTGGGCAACATCGACGGCGTGAGCCTCGGCTACACCCCCGGAGTGCCCGGCGGCAGCGCCGAAGCCACCAAGGATGGCAACAAATACACGATCAAGGGCGACGCGACCGGTGTGGACGGAATGAACCCGGTGACCAAGTCTTTCGAGCTCGAAGTCGCCTGCCCGTAACAAAAAGCTGACATCTAGCAAATAACTGGCATAGTGTGGGCCCGGACTGAACCCGGGCCCACACTCCGTTCTCAGTCACTTTGCATCGGACGACCGGAGGTGCGCCGTGGCCGATCACCGCAAGCGAGCGCGTTCATCCGCTGCCGCCGTGGCCGGAGCCACCGCAGGCATGGCGGCGGTGCTCACCTTCGGGCATGTCGCCGACGCACTGGCCGCCACCCTGCCGGGCACCGTCGCCGTGGTCGGCGTGGGCGGGAAAGACGACACCCTGGGTGCGCGGATCCCGGACAAATTCGGCGGCAATTACGTGCCGTACAACGGCGGGTACGCCGGGCCTGCGGATGACCGGTACTACCCGGTCCACTATTCGGCCACCCTGCCCATCGACACCAGTGTGGCCGACGGTCGTCAACCGTTGATCGACCAGGTCGAAGCCGCCCGTACCGGGGTGGGTGCGGGCGGGACGGTCTACATCGTCAGTTACTCCGAGGGAACCATCGTCGCCGAGAAGTACAAGCGTGAACTCGACGCCCAGGGCGGCGAAGGCACCGGCACGCTGAAATTCGTGTACATCGCGGCGCCGACCGTTCCCAACGGCGGCATCTACGCCCGCTTCCCGGATCTGGGGCCGCTCGGACTCCTCGGGTTCACCAGCACCGGCGCCGCCGAACAGTCGCCGTACGACGAAACCTTCATCACCATCGAGTACGACCCCGTCGGTGACTTCCCGGCCTATGCCAACCCGCTGTCGCTGGCCAACGCCGCCGCCGGGTTCATCTACCTGCACGGCGATCCCACCCCGGACGCGGCCGACCTCAACGATCCGGACGCGATCATCGTGACACCGGTGAGCACGACCGGTGGCGGCACGGACACCTACATTCTGGTCAAGACCGAGCACCTGCCGTTGCTGCAGCCGTTCCGCGACTTCTCCACCGCCCTCAACGCCACCGCGTTCACCGAACCGGTGCTCGGCGCGATCGAGCCGACGCTCAAGCTCGCCGTCGACATGGGCTACACGGACCGGGACTACTCCGATCCCGCCACGCCGACCCGCTTCTCGCTTATCACCCCGCCGAAACGCGTCATCGAAACCGTGAACGCTCTGCCCGGGGCCATCCAGGAAGGTGCCGACAACTTCAAGGACGGATTGCCTTCCACCGCATCACCTTCTACGACGTCGGGGCCCACCGAGCGAAACGCGGTGAACAAGGACGTCCCGAAGATCGCCCCCAAGCTCGCCCCCAAGATCGTCGAACCGAAGGACGAGACGACCGACGAGGCCGACGTCCCCAAGAAGCCGGTCAAGCGCACCCCGGCACAACGCCGCGACGACGTGCGTAACGCCGTGTCGGACGTGGCGAAGAACGTCAGGAACTCGTTCAAGCCGAAGCCCAAGCGCGAGGCCAAGCCCGAACACGAGTCGGACCGCGGGGCAGACACCGACAAGGCCGCCTGACTCGCTGATGTCATGCTGGGGGTATGACTCGATGGCGCGCCTTGCTCTTGCTGCTGTGCCTGTTTCTCCCGATCGTGGGATGTTCCTCGTCGCCCGACCCGGCTGACCGCTTCGCCGCCTTCGCCGACGCCCTGCAGCGCAAAGATGCCGGCGCAGCAGCCGCACAGACCACCGATCCTGCCGCCGCCGAGCCGGCGATCAAGTCGATGTTCGACGGCATGGGCGATGCCGCCTCGGTCAAGGTCGGCGCCGAACCCGAGGACGGCGACGAGGCCGGCGCGGTACTGAAGTATCAGTGGTCCTGGGGTGAGGGCCACGACTTCGGCTATGACGCCACCGGCACCGCAACCAAAGCCGGCGACGACTGGCGTATCTCCTGGACGCCGACCCTGCTGCACCCGGATCTACGGGACGGCTTGAGGTTTCAGTACAGCACCGACAGCGATCTGCAGACCCCGGTGCTGGACCGGACCGGTCAGCCGTTGATGACGTGGCAGACCGTCGGTGTGATCACCCTGGACCGCGCTCATCTGGATTCGGCCGCCCCGCTCGCCGCGCTGCTGGTCCCCTTCGATGCCACCACCACGGCGGAATCCATCGGCGCACAGTTCGCGTCGAACAACGATGACCGGGTGACGGTGATGAAACTGCGCGAGGACGACCTCACCTCGGTGCGTGATCAGCTCACCCGGGTTCCCGGTGTCACGGTGGCCGAGCAGGGCGACCTGCTGACTGCCGACCGCCAGTTGTCCTCACCCGCCATCGGCGGCCTGTCCCAGCTGTGGCACGACCGGATCACCAAGGCCGCAGGGTGGTCGGTCTATCTGGTCGACAAGGATGGCGCGGCCGCCCAACGGCTGACCTCCCGGCCACCCGCACCCACCGACCCGATGCGCACCACCCTGGACTTGCGGCTGCAGTTGCTCGCCCAACAGGCAGTGGCCCAGGAGACCCGGCCCGCCGTGGTGGTCGCGATCTCCGGTTCGACCGGCGGCATCCTGGCGGCCGCGCAGAACACCGCCGCAGATCCGCAAGGCGCCATTGCCTTTTCGGGTCTCTACCCACCGGGGTCGACGTTCAAGACCATCACCACCGCTGCCGCACTGGAAGCCAACCTGGCGACCCCGGAGACCCCGGTGGCCTGCCCCGGCCGGTTGACGATCGAGAACCGCACCATCCCCAACGACGACGACTTCGACCTGGGCACAGTGCCGTTGGCGTCGGCGTTCTCCCATTCGTGCAACACCAGCATGGCGGCGCTGTCGGACAAGCTGCCCGCCGATGCGCTGACCAAGACCGCCCGCGCGTTCGGCATCGGAGTGGACTTCACCATCCCGGGGCTCACCACGGTGACCGGCCGGGTTCCCAACGCGGACACCGCGGCCCAGCGGGTGGAGAACGGTATCGGCCAGGGCACCGTGACGGTCAGCCCGTTCGGTCTCGCGGTCGCCGAGGCCAGCCTGGCGCACGGGTCGACGATCCTGCCCAGCCTGGTCGACGGCGACAAGGTGACCGCCGATACCCCCTCGGAGACACTGCCGGCCGGCGTCACCGCAGCGCTGCGGGACATGATGCGCAAGACCGTGACCGAGGGCACCGCAAGCCAATTGAGCGACATCCCCGATCTCGGCGGCAAGACCGGAACCGCCGAGTTCGGCGACAACACGCACTCGCACGGGTGGTTCGCCGGGATCGCAGGCGACATCGCGTTCGCCACCCTGGTGGTGGGCGGTGACTCGTCGGCGCCCGCAGTGAAGATCTCGGGAGATTTCCTGCGGGCTACCGGCTAGCCCTACCTGCGAGATGGGTGTCAGCAGCGACGACACCGAGCTGCCTGGGCGACAGGATCGAGGCATGAACAACCCGATGAAGTTCGTCGCCACCGCACTTGCCGCCGCCGCGATCGGTGGGGCGGTCGCCTTGGCCCCGGTCGCCGCAGCCGCCCCTGCACCCACACCGATGAGCGGCACCGACCCCCTGGTCCCCTACGGCACGAATCCCTATCTGCCCTACCCCCAGGGCTACGTCGATTCCAACCATGACGAGGTCTACACCACGAACGGCAGTGTGGAACTCCCGTTCTGAGGCCGTGCCGTCAGCTCCGAGCAGCGGTGGCGCACAGGTGCACAAGCCCGGACGCCACCGCGAACCGCGGACCGTGTACCCCGTCGATATTGGCTCGCCCCACCACGACCCCGACGCCGCGCAGGGATTCGCCGACGGTGCGCAGCAGTTCGTCGTCGAGCGCCCCGCCGCCGGCCAGCACCAAGGCGGTCGGGGGTTTCTCGAACGCGGCCAGGCAGCGGGCGATGTTGGCCGCGACGGTCTCCTGTTTGATCGCCAGCCGTAGGCTGCGCCATTCCTCGGCAGCCAGTTTGGTCGAGAACGGCACCAGCCCCACCGTGCCGCGGGTGCACAGTCGGCCGATCGCATCGGCCGGAGCGGGCGCGTCGAGGAACAACCGCCGCCCGTCCTCCTCGTGCGCCACGTGCGGGCCCTCGACCCGGATTGCCGGAGTGCGCTTGACCCGCTCGGCCAGTGCCCGTGGGATGTTCAGCATGCGCGCCACCGCGACCGTGATGGCCTCGCCCGCACCCGCCGCCGTGACCGTGCGATCCGGTCCGATCAGATCGATGGTGCCGCCGCCGATGTCGCACACCACCGAATCCGGCGGCAGCCCCGGCGTGGTCCGGGCACCGCGTGCGGCGGCCTCCGGCTCTCCCGCGATGGTGCGTGCCGGGCGCCCGGTCAGTTCGGCAAGTGTCGTCGCGGCGTCCTCGACGTGATCGGCCGCCAGCAGGGCCACCACCGTGCCCCGCGCATCGGCCACGCCACGGCGCAGCCAGGTTCCGCTGTCCAGCGCGGCGAGATCGGTGAAAAAGGCGTCGTCGACCGCGATCTGATGATCCGCGGTCGGGATGGAACGCAACCGGATCCGCACCACGCTGCCCGGCGGTTCACGCCGCAGGATGGCGTGGGCCTGGGCGGGCGAGTACCTCACGTACGCTCCGCCGATCCTGAACTCGACATAGTCGTCGTCGACCGCGGGCGGTTCCGGGTCCTCGGTGCGCGCCGTCACGGCAATGGCCGGGGAATCCGAGAGCTCCCTGGTGAACTCGGCGATGTCGTGGATCTGCCCATGACCGAGTTCCAATGCCGCGCACAGCGCGATCGGGTCTGCCAGGGCCCGGTAGGCGCGCCCCTCGGCCACCACCTCCACCGCGACGAGCGCTCCGGACGCCAGCCCGTCGAGGATCACCTCGTCGACCACCGGAACGTCGAGCGGAATCCGGTTGCGGATCAACACCGCATCGTCCTGGGCCGCCAGTACGCCCTGGATGGTCCACCCTCGGGACACCGCGGCGGTGATCGCGGCCGCGGCGACCTCGAAATCGGTGTCGCCGTCCACCGAGACGATCACCGGGCCGGCCTGCGGTTCGGCAGCCAGTTCCCCCAGCGGCACATGCCTGCCGACCGCGTACCCGGTACCGGCCGGGGTGCTGGCGTCGGGCTTGCGCAGGCTGCGTACCGGTGACCGGGGAGACGGCGCCGGGGCCAGCGGGGCGGTTTCGGTGTCGACCGGCCGGATCGCCGACAGCGCCAACTCATCGGCCCGCACCTGTGCGTCGACCTCGATGCGGTGCAGCAGCGCCGCCGCGCCCTCCAGCGAATCCCGCGATCCCTTGCGGCCCCGGGTCGGTGCCTGACCATGGCTCAGCGGCTGCACCTCACCGTCGACGACGCGGGCCAGGACGATCTCGGTGGTGTGGTTACCCACGTCGATCCCGGCGATGACCCTCACCGCAACAGATTTCGCCGGGCGTATACCGTCGCGGCTTGCCGGACCAGCTCGGCGCACCGGGTCGCACCGCGGGTTTCCAGGGACGCCTGCAGCGCGTCGAGTTCGGCCGCAGTGGAGCGGTGCGGGCGCAGCGCCTCGTACAGGCCCATCACCTCTTCATCGTCGATGGTGGCCAGTTCGGCCGCGCGCAGGAAGTTCTCGGCGAGCTGGGGGTTGCCGTTCTCCTCGGCGACCACCGCCTGGTGCGCGAGTGCCGCGGGGTCCATCCGCAGGTCCGACAGGTCGAGCTTGCCGTCGACAGCGGCTGCGACGGTGAATCTTTCGCTCATGCCCTGTTCACCTCCACTGTGACGGGCGCCTGGCCGGGCTCGCTGGCGTCACGCTCCAATGCGACCAGGGCCACCGCGCGGGCGTGGTAGCGCGCCGAGATCGATTCGTCGGTGCCCCCGGTCAGGATCGGCACCGGAGCCATGCCTTTGGCGTGGCGGGCCGCGTTGCGGCCGAGTTCCCGATAGTTCCGCGCCGTCAACAACGGGGCCACGCTGAACAGCTCCAGGTTGGCCAGCGGTGCCAGATCACGACGGTGGATGAGCGCAGTGCCCTTGCCCTGCAATCCGATTCCGATCCCCGATCCGGACAGCTTGGCCGCCGTCAGGCCGATCAGGCCGACGTCGATGGTCGAGCGCACCCGCACGAACCGTGGGACACAACCCTCCTCCTCCAGCCCGGCGGAGAGTTGGCGGATCACCTCACCGATCGGGAGGCCGCACAGGCTCAGCCACACACTGCGGCCCAGCGCCGGCGACAGCCCGATACAGACCTCCCGCGGATCGCTGCCCTGCCGGGCGGGTTCGAGATCGGTGACCGTGATGTGGCCGGCATGAGCGGCCTGGTCGGCCGTCAGCTCGGTCCCGTTGCGCTGTTGGCGGATGTTGTCGATCTCGGCCCGGCGCTCGCCGGTCGGCGTGTAGCCCGTTCCGGGACCGGTGTAATCGTTCGGGTCGGTGATCTTGGACAGCACCCGGAACTGCTCGTCGAAGATCGCCGAGGTCTGCAGCTGGTCACCGCGCAAGCGCTCGGCGGTAAGCCGCATGATGGCCTCGGCCTCCTCGTCGTAACCGGTGCGCTTGAGGGCGGCGACCACGTCGAACACCGTGAGCTGCTTGGCCTCGATGGCGTTGGCCGCCTCCGCGACGGCCTTCGGATCGCCCGGCGGCAAGTCACGCGACCCGTTGGCGATGACCACCTCCTCGATGTGGCTGTCGTCGAAATCCGCCAGCCCCAGGTCGCGGTACACCGCCTGCACGGCCGTCGCAGCCCGCCGCCGGACCGCGGCCAGGTGCTCGGGCGATACCGTGCGCAGACCGCCGTCGGCTCCCCAATCCCGTTGCAGGACCAGGAAATCATCCATGTCGTCGGAATTGAAGTTCGACAGGGCGAACGCGTTGTCGTAGCGCGGGATCGAGCCGAACCCGGAGAAGATGAAATCGGCACCGGCCAGCAGCACCGGCAGGGTGTGCGCACTGCGGCGGATGTCGGATTCGGAGATCAGGTTGTCGTTGCCCGCGCAGGACTCCAGATCCCGCATCATCACCATCAGGTTCTCGGCGAGCAGCTCCTTCATGCCCTCGGGGACCGAGGCCACCACGCCGACGCCGTCGATGCCGCCGTTCTGCACACCCTGGGAACCCAACGCCCGCGCCAGCGACACGCAACGCGACTCCAGGTAGAGGATCGAGCATTTCTCGGCAGCGCCCATCAGCACCTCGGCACCGCCCCCGCTGGTGACCCGCATCTTGAGCCCGCGTGACGCGTAGGCGCTCGTCAGGATCGCTTTGGAGAAGGGGGTGTCGTCACCGTCGACGAACACCTGCTCGGTGCCGTAGATGGAAATGGTCTCGGCGTAACTGGTCAGCCCGCGCATACCGAGCCGCAGCTCCAGCGCCTCCTCGATGGCGCACTGCGCCATCGCGCCCGGTGTCCCCACCTGCGAACCGATCAGCAGCGCAACGGCATTCGACGACGCATCGCCGAGCACCGGCACGGTGGTCTCGACCTCGCGGAACCCGTAGGCCACCGCACTGGCCGCGTCGGCGGCGATCAGCATCGGATCGTCCAGCTGGTTGGTGACGTGGGCCTGGTTGCTCGGGGTACGCCGGGCCCGCATCTTGGCCATCGCCATCTGCATCTCGACCGGCGTCAGTACGGCGATGACCCTCGCGAGTTTGGCCGGCGTCGTGCCGCCGATCAGCCGGACCACCTCAGCGCGCGGCACGTTGAGGTCGACGGTCTTGCGGGCCAGTTCGGCGTCGGACATCGCCATGGCCTCGGGCGCGACGGCGAGGTCGAGGCCGTAGCGGGCGATGAACTCGTCGATCACGTCGAAGTCCGCGGCCGCCTTGCCGTCCATCTCCATGACCTGCCCGTCACGCAGCACCAGCGACGGTTCCGGATCATGCGGGCTGCGCATCGCGACCAGGCCCAGCTCCGGGTTGGTCACGCTGAACCCGTCGAGGTTCACCGGTTTCGCATCGAGGATCCGCATCCTGCCGAGGTAGGCACCGCCGTCATCCGCCACGCCGACCATTTTGCGGGACGAACCCTATTTGGTCTACCCATTACGCCTTTTGGTGTCAGACCCCCGACGCGACCTCCAGCGCCTTCAACGAGTCTTCCAGGTGGCTGAGCATCCGCTGCAGATGCGGCACACTGCGCCGGCAGCCGACCAGACCGAAATCCAGATTGTCGGCATTGTTGGCCAGGGTGATGTTCATCGCCTGCCCGTCCAGCGCGATCGACAGCGGATAATTGCCGTCCAGCCGAGCACCATTCCAGTACAACGGGTTTCGCGGGCCGGGCACGTTGGAGATGACCAGGTTGAACGGCGGCGAGGTGGCCCCGACGAAACCGGGAACGGCGGCCAGGCCGAGCGGGGCGATCATCATCGCCGACAGCGCCAGCGCCTGCACCCGCGGCAGCTCGGAGAACACCTTCTTGTTTCCGCGCATCGACTCGCCGATGACGGCGAGCCGATCGCCGGGATCCTCCAGATCGGTACCGAGATTGCACAGGACCGAGCCGACCAGATTGCCTCCGGCGTCGGCCTCGTGTTCGGCGCGCAGGCTGACCGGCACCATGGCGATCAGCGGCCGGTCGGGAAGCGCGTCCTGCTCCAGCAGATAGGCCCGCAAGGCGCCGGCGCACACCGCCAGCACCACGTCGTTGACCGTGAACCCGGCCGCCCGCGATATGCGCTTGAACCGCTCCAGCGGCCAGGACTGCGCCGCGACGCGACGGGCGCCGCCGATCTTGACGTTGAACATGGTCTTGGGAGCTGCGAACGGCAATGTGAGCTGCTGCTCCAGCAGTGCCGAGCGGGCCAGCCGCAGCGTCGACGGCGCCAGGCCCGCGACCGATCCGGCCGCGTCGGTGACGGTCCGCAACAGCGACGAACTCTGCCTCGGACGCTTCCTGCGCGGCAGCGCCCACGGCACCCGCACCTCGGTGTCACCGGGATCCTCCGACAGCGTGCGCATCAGGAGCTTGAGCGCCGATACCCCGTCGATCAGCGAATGGTGCATCTTCGTGTAGACCGCGAACCGGCCGTCGGCCAGCCCCTCGATCAGGTGGGCCTCCCACAGCGGACGGTGCCGGTCGAGCAGACCGCCGTGCAGGCGCGAGGTCAGCTCGAGCAGATCACGCACCCGGCCCGGTGACGGCAGCCCCGAGCGGCGCAGGTGGTAGTCCAGGTCGATGTCGTTGTCGTAGGTCCAGCCGACGTTCGCGATTCCGCCCAGGATGGTCGCCGGGTGCTTCCGGAACACGGGCTCGACCTCGGTGTGGGCGGCCATCTGCTCGTACAGCGCGCGCACGAAGTCGCGGTCCGCACCGGCGGGAGGCTCATAGAGCGCCAGGCCGCCGACATGGAACGGATGCTCCCGGGTCTCGGCGATCAGAAACATCGAATCGGTCGGCGACATCAGCTCCATGGACACATTCAACGCGGATCGGCCTGAGGGCGTGCGAAAACAGGTAGCCGACTACGCGTTCCCACGTACCGATCAGCCCGCAAGATCTGAGCATGGGCAACGTGGCGCGCAAGCTGTTGGCGCTGATCAGAATCTTCAACGGGGCGGCCGCACTACTGGCACCCGAGAAGCTGCTCGGCCGCCTCGGGGTCGACACCACGACGGACCGGGCAGGCACCTACCCGTTCCGGATGTTCGGCATCCGAACCGTCCTGATCGGACTGGACCTGTTGCTGCTCCGGGGAACCGAGCTGCGCAGGGCCGAAAAGCTCGCCGTCCTCATCCATGCCACCGACACTGTTTCTGCCGCCGTCACCGCAGCCCGCGGCGATCTGCCGCGCAAACAGGGCCTGGTGGCGATCGTCATCTCATCGATCAACACCGCACTCGCGCTCGCCGCATGGAAAGGAGGCCGGGATGCCATCCCTGCTGACAACGTGGTTCATCAAAGCCACTGAGGTTGTCGACCGCCGGATCGGGTGGGACAAGCTCCCACCGTGGATCGGACTCAGCGTCCTGATCGGCGTTCGCGACGCACTACGCGAGCACAATCTCTACGACTCCTACCGGGGCAATCCCCCGGCGGCGCCGGCACACACTCCTGCCGAATATCTCACCGTCAGGACCGTCGACGGCTCCTACAACGATCTGTCGGCGCCGTCGATGGGTATGGCCCACACCCGGTTCGGGCGCAACGTGCCGCTGGACGATGGACATGCCGAGCAGCCGCCCAACCTGATGGACCCCAACCCACGGGCGATCAGCAACGAGCTGCTGCGCCGCGACACGTTCAAGCCGGCCACCACACTCAACGTCCTGGCGGCAGCCTGGCTGCAGTTCGAAACCCGCGACTGGTTCAGCCACGACACCGACCCCAGCCGGATGATCGAGATTCCGGTGCCCGACGGCGACGAGTGGGACGAGTCCACCATCCGGATCCCGTCGACGCCGGCGGACCCGAACCCGACGCCGGGCGACTCGACGTTCATCAACACCGAGACCCATTGGTGGGATGCCTCGCAGATCTACGGCAGCAACCAGCTGTTCCAGGATGCGATCCGCACGAAGGACAAGAAGGACGGCAAGGTTCGCATCGACGCCGATGGTTTCATCGACCTCGATCCGTCGTTGCTCGGCGCCTCCGGCGGAGCGGACGGCTGGTGGCTCGGCCTGGAACTGATGGGCACGATCTTCCTGCGTGAGCACAACGCCATCTGTGATCGGCTGGCAGCCGCCTACCCGACCTGGTCCCCCGACCAGATCTTCCACAAGGCGCGCATGATCAACGCGGCCCTGATCGCCAAGATCCACACCATCGAATGGACGCCGGCGATCCTGGGGCACCCGACGCTGCAGATCGGTATGCGGGCCAACTGGTTCGGTCTGGCCGGCGAACGCGTCAAGCAGCTGTTCGGACGGATCAGCCCCAGCGAGGCGCTCAGTGGCGTCGTCGGGTCGGCGACCGATCACCACACCGCGCCGTACTCCATCACCGAGGATTTCGTCACCGTCTACCGCATGCACCCGCTGGTGCCGGACGACTACGAATTCCTCAACCTGGCCGGCAAGGCCGAGCCGCAGCAGCTTGCCTTCGACAGCATCCACGGCGGCGCCAACTCGCGCGGCGTACTCAAGAGCGTGGGGATCTCGAACTGCATCTACTCGCTGGGCGTCGCGCACCCGGGGGCGGTCACCCTGCACAACAGTCCCAACTTCATGCGCCGCTTCGACCGCACCGACGGCCACGTCATCGACATGATCTCGACCGACATCATCCGCTCCCGCGAGCGAGGGGTGCCGCGCTACAACGACTTCCGCCGCCAGCTGCGATTGAAGCCGGCGACGTCGTTCGACGAGATCAGCGGCGGCTCGAAGGAGACGGCGGCGAAGATGAGCGAGATCTACGGCGGTGACATCGAGAAGGTCGACGCCATGGTCGGCATGTTCGGCGAGAAGCTGCCCGAGAAGTTCGGGTTCAGCGACACGGCGTTCCGCATCTTCGTGCTGATGGCGACCCGCCGGCTCAAGAGCGACCGGTTCTTCACGGTCGACTTCACCCCGCGGATCTACACCCCGGAGGGGATCGCCTGGATCGCCGACAACGACATGTGCTCGGTGCTCATCCGGCACTACCCCGAGCTCGAACCGGTGCTGCGCGGCCACACCAACGCGTTCGCACCGTGGCCCCGACTCGGGCAGGAGCAACGATGACAAGCCCTGAGCCGGAGCTGACCCGGCGGATGGCGCTCGACGAGTCGCTGTTGCTCGGCTACCCCAACAGCGCGTTGGACCTGCTGTTCCGACAGTCCGAAGCCGGGCCCATCCCCGACGGGGATACCCGGGGCACGCTGCTGGCGTGGCCCGGGACGTGGCTGGCCAAGCCGCTCGCCCTGCTGGTCCGCCTGATCATCTGGCAGGGCAAGGTGCTCGACCGTCGCGAGGGCGTGCTGCGCAACAAGGTGACCCCGTTCGGTCTTCGGCTCGTCAAAGCCCGGCTCTCGATCGCATCGAGCTGGGTGGACGACGGTGACTGCGTGCTGATCGACTACTCCACGACGTCGTTCCTCGCGCGCATGGTGCGCGACGAGATCCGCCAGGTCGGCCCCGATCTCTACCTCGGAGTCGTATGGCTGTGGCGGAAACGCGTCGGGTGGTTCACCATTCGCTCGACCGGGTGATCCCGATGCCACACCAGGAAGCGTTCACCGTGCTCGCCGAGGTCGATCGCGACCGGCTGGCCTCGCTACGAGACCTGCTCGGGCGTATCCCCGAGCACGTCGAGAGGTGGGACGTGCTGCCGTTCGAGAGGTTGAGCGGCCTGCACTTCGCCAGGCTCGTGCTGTTCGACCCGGCCGAGGATCTCGACGGGCGCCCGGTGCCCCCTCAGCTGGCGTTGCTGACCGACGTCGACGCACCCCTGCGCGGGCATGTCGACGAGCTGGCGACGATCGGCGGCCCCGGCCTCGACACGGTCTTCTCCCACTGCGTCGGCTACCCGGGCACGGCATCCGTGCCGGACCGGCGGGCATTCCTGCGGGCACATCAGGTCAAAGCCGCTGCGGCACACATCAACCGGCGAGGCCGCTCGGTCGGCCAGATCCGGCAGGAGGATCTGCTGCAGCGCGAGATCAACACGTTCCTGGACGGCGGCGACCTGGGGTCGCTGGATCCAGGGAAGATCAAGAGCGCGATCGTGGACTTCGTGCGCGACCGCGACGACCTGGCCTGGGCACTGAAACCGGCGGAGAGGCCGTCGTTGGCGTGGCGGTCCAAAGAGGCTCTGCACAAGTACTTCTGGATCGCCGCACTGGTAGTGGTGACGGTGCTGTTCCTGCCGCTGGTGCTGCTCGGGTTGGGCCTGTTCACGGTCGCGTTGCGCTACCACGAGAAGCGCGACCTGCCCGACACCCGCGGCGCCGCACCCGATGTGGTCCGGGCCTACCGCGATGACGAGGACTACTGGGCGCACAACCAGATCGTTGCCGTCGGATTCCTCAAGCCCGGGCCGTTCCGCCGGCTGACGACGACAGCGATCCTGTTCCTCACCGACTACGCGACCCGCCACATCTACAACCGCGGAACCCTGTCCGGGCTCAACACCATTCATTTCGCCCGGTGGGTGCGGATGAACGACAACCGCGGGCTGTTCTTCTCCAGCAACTACGACGGCAGCTTGGAGAGCTACATGAACGACTTCATCGACAAGGCGTTCTGGGGGCTCAACGCCATCTTCAGCAACGGCGATGGCTTCCCGCGCACGCGCTTCCTGTTCTTCGGCGGCATCACCGACGAGAAGGCCTACAAGAAGCTGCTTCCCACCCGGCAGGCCCCGAGCAATGTCTGGTACAGCGCCTACCCGCATCTGACGACCAAGAACATCGCCAACAACGAAGCCATCCGCCAGGGCCTCTCGGACAAGATGGACGATGCCCAGACGCGGCGCTGGCTGCGCCGATTCGGTTGCGGCAACGACCTTCCCGAATCCAATTGGGCGGCCCGTAAGCTCGACAGCATTCCCTGGGACCGGCTATGGCTCTCCAACTAGACGACATCCAGGGCGTCATCCTGCACGGCTACGGCGCGCTGGAGGACGCGGCGTTCCTGCTCCTGGCGATCGACGACGTCGCGGCGGCCAAGCGATGGCTGTCGTGGCTTCCCCTGCGCGACAGCACAGTCCGGCCCGAAGCCACCGACACCTGCACCAACATCGCTTTCACACCGTCGGGCCTGGCGCGGCTGGGCCTGCCACCCGAACACCTCGGCATGCTGGCCGGCGAGTTCCGTGAGGGGATGTCCGGCACCGAGCATCGCCGCCGCATCCTCGGCGACCACGGCGACAGCTCCCCGTCGAGTTGGGGATGGAACGGCGACGACATCCACGCGCTGTTGCTGCTCTATGCGCGTGACGCTGCCGCGGTCACCGAACTGGAGAACGGCCACGACCTGCCCGGCTCCGGGATGCGTGTCGTCAGGCGACTCGATTCGCTGACGCTGCCGGGACGCAAGGAGCACTTCGGTTTTCGCGACGGCATCTCGCAACCGTTGATCGACGGCTACGACGAGGGCGGACCGGCGGGGAACACCGTCGCGCCGGGCGAGTTCGTGCTCGGCTATCCCAACGCCTACGGGCAGTACACCGACCGGCCACTCGTGGATCCGTCCGCCGACCCGCGAAACCTGTTGTCAACAGCGGTCGACGCGCCGGCGCTGCGTGACCTCGGCAAGGACGGCAGCTACCTCGTCTTCCGGCAGCTCAAGCAGGATGTGGCGGGGTTCTGGAACAGCCTGGCCGAACGATCGGCCGACGTGCTCGACCGGGTGCCGGCATGCGTCGGGCTGGCAGCCAAGATGGTGGGGCGCTGGCCCGGCGGTGCGCCGCTGGTGAAGTCGCCGACCGCCGACGATCCCGCACTCGCCGACGACAACGACTTCATGTACTTCCGGTCCGAGGATCCCGACGGTCTGAAGTGCCCGATCGGCTCGCACCTGCGGCGGTCCAATCCACGCGACGCGCTCGACCCCGTGCCCGGGTCCGACCGCTCGATCGATGTGGGCAAGCGCCACCGCATCATTCGTCGGGGCCGGGCCTACGGTCCGCCCCTGGCCCCGTCCATGGACCCGGCCGACATGATCGGGGCCGGCGACGACGGCGTCGAGCGCGGCCTGCACTTCATCTGTTTCAACACCCAACTCGGGCGGCAGTTCGAGTTCATCCAGCACACCTGGGTCAACAGTTCCAAGTTCGACGGCGGCTACGCCGAAGATGATCCGATCGCCGGCGCCCGTGGCAACGGAAACGGCAACGGGCACGGGACTTTCACGGTCCAGCAGGAGCCGATCCGCCGGCGCGTCACCGGCCTGCCCCGCTATGTCCACACCGTGGGTGGTGCCTACTTCTTCATGCCCGGCGTCGCCGCCACGCGCTATCTCGCGGCCCTGCCATGACGGCCTGGCAGCAGTGGGCTCCGCTGCCTCTGCGACTGTTCCTCGGCGGCGGGCTGATCCTGCACGGCGGGATCAAACTGTTCGCGTCCGGTGGGCACGCCAACATCGCCCACCTGGTCGGCCGGCTCGGGGTGCCGTTCCCCGACGCGGTCGGCTGGCTGGTGGGCGTGGTCGAGTTCGGCGGTGGGATCGGCATCCTGCTCGGTGTCTTGTTCCGGCTCGCCACGGTGGTGAACGTGCTCAACGTCGCCGGCCTGTTGGTGTTCGGCTTCGTCGCGGGCGGCATCCCCGCTCCGCTGCCCGGCGGTGATCCGCTGCCCGGTTTCCGGGAGGCACTGCTGATCCTGGCCGGCCTGGTGAGTCTGCTGCTCAGTGGACCCGGCCGATTTTCTCTGACCGGGAAGGTAGGAGGTCATCATGCGCAGCGACAGCCTGAGTGGGATACGTCGAGTCGAGCTTGAGAGCCGGCCCCGGTGGAAGCGGCAGCTGTTCTGGTTGATCGGCGGCAAATTGTTCACCACCGAACGGGCCGCGGCATTCTGGCGTCGGCGGGTGGCGCCGCTGGAGGCCCCGCTGATGAAGGCGACCCGTGGGCGGGCACGGCTGAGTTTCAGCATCCCAATATTGGTGCTGACCTCAACCGGCGCACGCAGCGGCAAGCGGTACGAGACCCCGCTGGCCTACTTCACCGACGGCGACGACGTCGTGCTGATCGCCTCCAACTACGGGCGGGACCGGCACCCGAGCTGGTACCACAACCTGCACGTGCATCCGGAATGCGAACTGCACATCGGGCCGCGCGGTGGGCGGTTCGTCGCACGCGAGGTCACCGGCGCCGACCGCGACCGGCTCTACGCGCTGGCCGCCGACCGGCTCAACAAGGGCTGGAATGTGTACGAACAACGCACCGACGGGATCCGGACCATCCCGGTGCTGCGGCTGTCGCCCGGTGGACTGCGACAGCAGAGCTAGTAGCTGCGTTCGTAGATGTCTGAGGCGATCGCGATGGCGGTGTCGTTGCATTCCTCGTCGGTCAGCGGGAGGTCACCCATCATGGCCACGCTCCAGGAGATGGTCATCAGCGCCTGCCGGGCGTGATACACCGCGACGGGCTCATGATCGGGCGCAGTCATGGCATCGGCCACGGTCCGGAACTGATAGCGCAGGTCAGCCCCTACCCCGAGCCGATTGAACGCCGCGTAGTTCTCGTGCATGAACCGCGTCATGACTCGACCGGTGCCGTGCAGGACGGTGCCGTACCGTCGCAGCACCTCGCGTCCGGTTTGCTTGCCCGGCGGCTGACCGGCGGCCCAGCTCAGGATCTCGTCCACACCCGTGCGCAGATCGTCGGCGAGACTCACCACGATGTCTTCCTTTGCCGGGAAGTGATAGTAGACAGCGGCTTTCGTGATTCCGAGGCGCTCGGCGATCTGCCGGATCGAGGTCTGGTCATAGCCGTGGACGGAGAACAGTTCGAGCGCCACGGCCCGGATCTTGTCGCGGGTATCGGTCCGTCGGCCTGCCATCGCCACCCCTTCCATTACTTGACGCCCGGCAAGGGATGAGTTTAGCGTGGTCGCACCATTACTTACCTGCCGTCAAGTAATGGATCTGCGCCTTGGAGGGGGATCGAATGAACACATCACAGCTGCCCACCACGCTGACCGGCCCACCGCTCACCGCCGTCGGTGTCGCCGTTATCCGGGCCCGCGAAACCGAACGGGACGACCGTCTCTACGCCGATCCGTACGCCGCGCGGTTCGTCGCAGCGGCACAGGAGGCATACCTGGACCCGGCCGCACCCGAGGGCGCCGCCGACACCTGGGCAACGGTGCTGCAGCTGGCCGACGCGATGTACGAATCCCGCACAATCGGTGTCCGCCTCGTCGACGACGCCCTCACCGAAGCCGCAGCGGCCGGGTGCTCGCAGATCGTGCTCATCGGGGCCGGGCTGGACACCCATGCGTTCCGGCTGACCTGGCCTGCACCCGTCGACCTTTTCGAGATCGACCTGCCCCAGCTGTTCGCATTCAAGGAACCACTACTGCGCGACGCTGCCACGACCTGCGAACGTCACGTCATCGAGGCCGACCTCGCTGCGAGCGATTGGCCCGACGCGCTGGTGACCAACGGGTTTGACCCCACAATCCCCACGCATTGGGTCGACCACGCACTGATGACACTGCCGACGTCCACGGCTCGTGCCGGGGTCGAGGCGATCACCCGGCTGTCCGCGCCCGCCAGTCGGTACGGATTTCCCACGATGGGCAGCCAGAGCTTCAACACGACCCTGAAATCGGTGGCCGGTGCCGCAGGCCTATACCGGAACATGTCCAATGTCGACCGCGGTCTCGGTGATGACGCCCGGCAATGGATCGAAAGCCTGGGATGGTCAACGTCTTTCAACAGCTTCGCCGAACTCGCCGCGCCCTATCCCCGCGGAGTCGGTCCAGATACCGGCAGTGGGACCGTCACCGCCACGCGTTTGGCGGCGTAGCTGCCGCGCAAAAAACCCGCTACCTGTCTTGACAGGAAGCGGGCTTATGGCGGTGGCGGAGGGATTTGAACCCTCGGACGGGGGTTACCCGTCACACGCTTTCGAGGCGTGCTCCTTAGGCCGCTCGGACACGCCACCGTGTGGCAGCTTACCGGGCGAGCGCCGCAAGCCCTAATCGCTCACCGCTGGGCCGCGAAGAACTCCTCCAGCAGGGTCGCGCACTCGTCGGCCAGCACTCCGCCGACCACCTCGGGACGATGGTTGAGCCGGCGATCGCGCACCACATCCCACAGCGAGCCGACCGCCCCGGTCTTCGGTTCCCACGCGCCGAACACCACCCGGGCCACGCGGGCCAGCACCAGAGCGCCCGCGCACATCGTGCACGGCTCGACTGTCACGGCCAGTGTCGCGCCTTCGAGCCGCCAGCCGTCGCCGAGCACCTTGGCGGCCTCGCGCATCGCGACGATCTCGGCATGCCCGGCCGGATCCCCGGTGGCCTCGCGGACGTTGGCGGCGCGGGCCAGCTCGGTGCCGTCGGCGGCGAACACGACCGCACCGATCGGCACGTCGCGAGGACCGGCCGTCCGGGCAGCTTCCAGGGCAGCGCGGATCAGGGCTTGGTCAGAAGTCACCGTGAGACGTCACCGACCGAGCCGGTCGAGCACCGCCGACAGCTCGTCGGCGAAGCCCATCTCGCGGGCGATGCGCCCGATCTGCTCATCGGCGTACAGATCGGTTTCGGACAGGATCACGCCGAGCACGTCCTCGTGCAGACCGACGTCGGACAGCACGGACAGGTCGCCCTCCTCGAAGGGATCGGAGTCTTCGAGATCCTCTTCTTCCAGGTCAGCGTCCAGATTCTCCAGCGCCTCGGCGGCGATGTCGTAGTCCAGCGCAGCGGTGGCATCCGAGAGCAGCAGCCGGGTTCCCGCCGGAGCGGGCCGGACGATCACGAAGAATTCGTCGTCCACATCGAGCAGCCCGAAGACCGCACCGGCGCTGCGCAACTCACGAAGCTCGGTCTCGGCAGCGGTCAGGCTCTTCAACGAGGACGACCGCATGGGGGCGCACCGCCACTTGCCGTCCTCCCGGACAACGGCCACCCCGAACCCATCGGGCAGGTCTGCCGGCGCACGCTGTGCCTCCATGCCCGCCTACGGTAGTCGCCGACCAGCAATTTTGACAGGGATCACCCTCGGCCCCGGCGTAGCCGGTATGCCAATCTTGAACCGTGACGAACACACCGGTGTGCGTGCTGGGCCTTGGCCTGATCGGCGGCTCGCTGATGCGTGCCGCCGCCGGGGCCGGCCGCGAGGTATTCGGCTACAACCGGTCGGTCGAGGCCGTCGCGGCCGCAAAGTTCGACGGGTACGACGCCACGGAGAATCTCGACGAGGCGCTGAGCCGGGCCGCCGACCGCGAAGCACTGATCGTGCTGGCCGTGCCTATGCCTGCCCTGCCGCAGATGCTCGACCACATCCGCAACATCGCCCCCCTGTGCCCGCTCACCGACGTCACCAGCGTCAAAGGCGCAGTGCTGGAAGAAGTCGGCAACTTCGGGTTGCTGCAGAATTTCGTCGGCGGCCATCCGATGGCGGGCACCGCCCACTCGGGCTGGTCGGCCGGTGACGCCGCACTGTTCACCGGCGCGGCCTGGGTGGTCAGTGTGGACGATCACGTCGATCCGCGGGTCTGGTCGCTGGTCACGCAGCTGGCCCTGGACTGCCGCGCGGTCGTGGTGCCGGCCCGCTCCGATGAGCACGACGCCGCCGCAGCGGCCATCTCGCACCTGCCGCACCTGTTCGCCGAAACCCTGGCCGTCATCGCCGGCGAGGTGCCGCTGGCCTTCGCTCTGGCGGCCGGGTCGTTCCGGGACGGCACCCGTGTGGCGGCCACCGCGCCGGACCTGGTGCGGGCCATGTGTGAGGCCAATTCCGACCAACTGCTGCCCGCGCTGGAGCAGGCCATCAAATTGCTGAACCGCGCCAAGAAGACACTGGCGGCCACGGGCTCGGTGGCCGAGCTGGTCGAGACCGGTCATGCCGCGCGAATGCGCTACGACAGCTTCAGCCGTCCCGAGATCATCACCACAGTGGTGGGCACGGACAACTGGCGGGCCGAGCTGGCCGCTGCCGGACGAGCCGGCGGGGTGATCAGATCCGCTCTGCCAGTCCTGGGTAATCAAGGATGAAGCCGTCGGAGTCGACGGTGATCGAGGTGTCTGCGACCGGCGAGCGCAGCTTCACCGGGGCCCCCGGGCCCGAACTGGTGTAGCTGATGTTGGCGGTCTCCACCGAGAATTCCGGCAGCCGCACGTAGACGACCGGCAGGGTCACCGACTCGGCCCGCTGATGCAGGCCGGTCCGCCGGATCGGCAGGGCGTTGAAGAACGGGCTGAACACGACGTCGACATCGAGCGCGCCGCCGAAGTCCGAGCGCTTGGTCTGAGTGTGGTCCTGCACCAGCCACATGTTCTCCTCATCGCGGGCGATGGAGAGCTGGCGTTCCCGCTCGGCCAGGGTGACGGTGAGCGACAGCCGCTTGGTGGCACCCGTCTCGTCGGTGACCAGGTCGTAGGACGCCGAGAACGCCGGGTGGGATTCGGTGGCGGCGGCCACGATCCGGCCATAGGCCTTGATCCGGTTGCCCGACAGCTGAACCCGCACGGACTCCATCCGGGGTTCATCGTGCGCCCGCCACGTCAACACCGCCGGCCAGACGCGATCCTTCTCGTCGCTCACCCGTCTACCGTATGCGACGAGACTCGGCCTTCGTAGCCGAGTCCGGAACTCCCCCGGGCAGGTGACTCGAGAGCCACCTCGTCACCGAGCAACGGCTGCGGAATCCGTCGCCGGCCGCTCAACCGGCCACTACCGGGCATCGACAACCACACCGCGAACGCCAGTGCGGCGTCCAGGATCAAGGCCAACGCCGTGACCATGAGCGCGCCCACCAAGGCGATGTGGAACTGGCGCACCTTGATGCCGTCGATCAGATACCGGCCCAGCCCGCCGAGGCTGGCGTAGGCGGCGACCGTCGCCGTCGCCACGATCTGCAACGTCGCGGTGCGCAGCCCGCCAACGATCAACGGCAGCGCGTTGGGCACCTCGACCCCGAACAGCACGCGCCGCTCGGTCATGCCCATCGAGCGGGCCGCGTCGACCACGGCGGCGTCCACGTTCGCGATGCCGGCATAGGTCCCGGCCAACAGCGGCGGGATACCCAGCAGCATCAGCGCGACCGTCGGCGGCACCAGGCCCAGCCCCCACAACAGCACGCCGAGCAGCAGCACCCCGAGGGTGGGCAGGGCGCGCAATGCGTTGACCCCAGTGACGACAAGGAAGGTGCCGCGTCCGGTGTGCCCGATGAGCAGGCCGACCGGAATCGCGATGACCGCGGAGGCCACCACTGCGACGACGGTGTACTGCAGGTGCTCGACGATGCGGGCGGCCAGGCCGGCGGGCCCGCCCCAGTTGGCGGCGGTGAAGATGAAGTCCAGTGCCTGCTGCAGGAAGTTCATGCGGCCGCCTTGACCCGTTGGCGTCGCGGCGTGCGATTCCACGGCGTGATCGCCCTGCCGGCCAACATGATCAGGCTGTCGATGACGACGGCCAGCACGAAGATCGCGATGATCCCGGCGATGATCTGGTCGCTCTTGTTGGACTGATAGCCCTCGGTGAACCAGGTGCCCAGGCCGCCGATACCGATCACCGAACCCACCGACACCATCGAGATGTTGGTGACCGCCACCACGCGCAGACCCGCCACCAGCACCGGGATCGCCAGCGGAAGTTCGACCTTGAGCATCCGCACCAGCGGCCGGTAGCCGATCGCCGTCGCCGCGTCGCGCACCTGTTCGGGCACCGCGTCGAGCGCCTCGGGCACTGCGCGCACCAACAGTGCCGTGGTGTAAAGAGTCAGCGCCACAATGACATTGGCCTCATCCAGGATGCGGGTCGGGATGATCAGCGGCAGCACCACGAACAGCGCGAGCGACGGGATGGTGAAGATGATGCTCGCGGTGAGGGTGGTCATCCGGCGCAGCGCGGTGGTGCGCTGCACCGCGGCCCCCAACGGGACGGCGATCAGCAGCCCCAACACGATCGGCACCAACGACAACCGCAGGTGCACGACCGTCAGCACCCACAGGTCGTCGAGGTGGTTGAGCAGGTATCGCATGAGCTACCCCAGCTCCGGGACGCGGCGCTGCTCCTTGAGTGCCTCGAGCACGTCGTCGGCGCGCACGCCCCCGACGAGCGTGCCGTCCTCGTCGACCGCCACGCCGAGCCCACTCGGCGAGGACAGCGCGGAGTCCAGCGCCTGCCGCAGGTTGCCGTCGGGCGGAAAGAACGAGCCGCCGCCGATGGTGCTGTCGTAGAGCGCGTTGCCCTTGCGATGCACCTCCACCCCCTCGGCGTTGATCCACGCGAACGGCGTGCCGGACTTGATGACGAGCCGCCACTCCCCCGGGCTCAGGTTCAGCGCGTCGATGTCGTCCTCGTCGACGTGTTCGATCTCGTGCAGGGGCAGCCCGCTGGCGTGAAAGAACTGCAGCCCGCGGTAACCGCGGTCGGCACCGACGAATCCCGACACGAGTTCGTTGGCCGGATTCGACAGGACGAAAGCGGGGTCGGCGTATTGCAGTAGCGCCCCGCCGCGGCCGAACACCGCGACCTTGTCGCCGAGCTTGACCGCCTCGTCGATGTCGTGCGTGACGAACACGATGGTCTTGCGCAGTTCGCTTTGCAATCGCAGGATCTCGGCCTGCAGATCTTCGCGCACCACCGGGTCGACCGCGCTGAACGGCTCGTCCATCAACAGGATCGGCGGGTCTGCGGCCAACGCGCGGGCCACCCCGACCCGCTGCTGTTGCCCGCCGGACAGCTGCGCCGGATAGCGGTCGGCCAGCTTCGGGTCGAGCCCTACGCGTTCCATCACCCCGATCGCGGCCTTGCGGGCACTGCGCCGGGATTCGCCCCGCAACACCGGCACCGTCGCGACGTTGTCGACCACCCGCAGATGCGGCATCAGCCCGGCACTCTGGATGACGTAGCCGATGCCGAGCCGCAGCTTGACCGGATCGACGGTGCTGATGTCGTCCCCGTTGACCGTGAGGGTGCCCGAGGTGGGATCGATCATCCGGTTGATCATCCGCATCGAGGTGGTCTTGCCACAGCCCGACGGACCGACGAACACCGTCAGCGTGCCCTGTGGCACTTCCAGATTGAGGTTGTCGACGGCAACCGTACCGTCGGGATACTGCTTGGTGACGTTCTCGAAGGTGATCATCGCGTCACCGGCTTGTCGAATCCGTTGTCCCTGACCCATTTTTCGGCCGCCTCGTCGGGGTCGACGCCGGCGTTGCCCTCCACCGCGGTGTTCAACTCGATGAGGGCTTCCGTGGTGAGTTTGGCCGACACCGCATCGAGCACGGTCTTGAGTTCGTCCGACATCTTCTGCGAGGCCACCAGTGGAACCACATTGGCGGCCAGGAAGACGTTCTTGGGATCCTCCAGCGGCACCAGGTGGAACTGCTCGATCGCCGGTGACGTGCTGAAGATGTTCGCGGCGGTGACGGCGCCGCTGTTCAGCGCCTGCACGGTCGCCGGGCCGCCACCGTCACTGATGGCGACGAAGTTGACCGGTGCGATGTCCAGGCCGTACCGGGACTTCAGGCCGACCAGCCCGGTCTGACGGGTCTGAAACTCCGATGGTGCACCGACTTTCACCTCGGCCGAATGCGCGGCCAGATCGGCGACGGTCTTGAGGTTCCACCGCTGGGCGGTCTCGGCGGTGACCGCGAGGGTGTCCTTGTCCTCGGCCGGTGAGGGATACAGGATCGACAGGTCCCCCGGCAGGGCCTTGAACAGCGCGATCAACACTTCGTCCGGTGTGGTGGCAGTGGCTTCCGCGTCGAAGTACTGCAGCAGGTTTCCGGTGTACTCCGGGATCAGATCGATCGAGTGATCCTGCACCGCAGGCACATACGTCTCGCGGCTGCCGATGCCGAACTGCCTGCGGATCTGAAAGTCATTGGCCTCCAGAGCCTGGGCATAGATCTCGGCGATGATCTTGGACTCCGGGAAGTCGGCGGAGCCGACGGTGATCGATTTCAGGTCACCCGAGATGGGTCCACCGCCCAGCGGATTGGAGCTTCCGCAGGCCACCGCCAGCGGCACGATCAGGGCGAGCAGGGTCATCGCGATTGCCAGGGGTCTGCGCTGCACAGGCGCGTCCTTTCGGCGACGGCGGCCGGACTTTCAGCCTCCCCGACCCTAACGGCACACCCGACATGCCGCCGCGCTTTACCTCATGGTGTTTGCTTTGAGGCCTTGACGGGCAAAGATGTCAGTATGACCAGCGATCCGTCTGCATCGCCCGATTTGCCTGAGCCGACGCCGCATGTGCCGGTGACACCGACTCCCGACCCAGGCAAAGTCCCCGATGCCGGCAAGTCCCCCGCCAAGTCGGGTAAGGCCGCCGAGCCCAAACTGACCCGCGCCGGCGCACTGTGGTCAGCATTGATCCTGGGTTTCCTGGTGCTGATCGTGCTGCTGATCTTCATCGCCCAGAACACCGAACCGGTCCCGATGACGTTCCTGGCCTGGCACTGGTCGCTGCCAACGGGCGTGGCCATCCTGGGTGCCGCGGTGGCCGGCGGGCTGCTGACCGTCGCGGCCGGATCGGCCCGGATCTTCCAGCTGCGCCGCACCGCCAAGAAGAATTTCAAGGCCGCTCAGCGCAGCTGACGCGTCAGCTGATGGCGCGCAGGCCCGAGGCGATCGCCGGAGCGACCGCGGCACCGACGCTCGTGCCGCCCGGCGCCTCGGAACCCTGGCGGGCACGGAAGTCGATACCGGCGGCGATGATGGCGGCCTTGAAGTAGGCCAGCGCCATGTAGAAGTCCCAGTGTGCGAGTTCCTGGCCGGACTGCACCGAATAGCGGTTGGCCAGATCGTCGGCCGACGGCATCTGCGGTGAACTCCACGCCGCTTCCATGCTCAGGATCAGGTTGAACATGGGATCGCGGTACACGCACATCAGCGCGGCGTCGCTCAGCGGGTCGCCCAGCGTCGAGAGCTCCCAGTCCAGCACCGCGAGGACCTTCGTCGGGTCCTGTGCATCCAGGATGGTGTTGTCGATGCGGTAGTCGCCGTGCACGATCGAGTTGCGGCTCTGCGCCGGAACCGAATCCGCCAGCGCCTGATGCAGACGCTTGACGTCGTCGTCGCGGGGATCGTCGGGCAGCCGGACCAGGTCCCACTGCGAGCCCCAGCGGCGCACCTGGCGCTCCAGGTAGCCCGCGGGCTTGCCGAAGTCGCCGAGACCGACCGCCTCGGGGTCCACCGCGTGCAGGTCGGCCAGCACATGGATCAGTGCGTCGACGCTGTTGCTGATCACCTGCTCGTCACCGAGCGCGGCGAGCTCGTCGGCGCTGCGGACCACCTGCCCCTCGACGTTCTCGACCATCTGGAACGGCGCGCCCAGCACCGAGTCGTCGTTGCTCATCGTCACCGCACGGGCGACGGGCACCGCGGTGCCTGCCAGCGCTGCGACCACCTTGTACTCGCGGGCCATGTCGTGCGCGGACGGGGTCAGACCGTGCAGCGGCGGACGCCGCAGCACCCACGCCGACGCGTCGTCGCGCACCCGGAAGGTCAGGTTGGAACGGCCACCGGCGATCAGTTCGGCCCGGAGCTCACCGTTGCGGGCGACACCCTCCGAACGCAGGTGCCGGTCCAGGGCGGTGAGGTCGAGACCCTCCAGATTTGTCACCGTCACTGTTTACCACCGGACATTTCTCGGCAGCAGGTCCCATACATGTTCGGTGCCGTTGACCGAGGCGACGGCCAGCTTGCCCGAGCGGGACGACAGCAGCCGGGTGACCGATGCGTAGTCGACGTGGAAGGACAGCAGCCGCTGGGTCTGCAGGATCTGGTGCAGCAGCACGTTGATCACCCCGCCGTGGCTGAACACAGCGACGGTCCCGTCATGGTCACCGGCGTCCACCAGGTCCTCGACCGCCGCACTGATCCGGGCCATGAACGCGTTCTCGTCCACGCTGCTGGGCAGGTGGCCGTTCACCAGCCGCGCCAGTTCCTCGGGGTTCTCCTTGGCGATCTCCTCGATCGGCACGTAGTGCGACATGTCGCGGTCGTACTCGGCGAGCCGCTCGTCGACCTCGACCTGCAGGCCCAGCTCCCTGGCAACCGGTCCCGCCGTCTGGATCGCGCGCCGCTGCGGGCTGCTGACGAGGCGGCTGACGGGGAACCGCGCCAGGGCGGCAGGCAGCCGCTCCGCCTGGGCGATGCCTTCCTCGGACAGGTCGGGATCGGACCCTTGACCGGGCTCGCTGCGCAGCGGTAAAGCATGTCGGACCAGAAGCAGTTGCACCGTGTCACCATAGGGCCGCGGTGACGAAGGGCCGGAGAGGGTCATCACATGGGATATGCCGACGAGTTGTTCGACCTCACCGACCGGGTCGTGCTGGTCACCGGCGGCAGCCGCGGACTGGGTCGCGAGATCGCGATGGGGGCCGCACGGTGCGGCGCCGACGTGGTGATCGCCAGCCGCAACCTGGAATCCTGCGAGGCCGCGGCCGAGGAGATCGCCGCGGCCACTGGTCGCGCCGCGCTGCCCTATCAGGTGCACGTGGGCCGGTGGGATCAGCTCGACGGCCTGGTTGACGCGACCTACGAGCGATTCGGCAAGGTCGACGTGCTGGTCAACAACGCGGGTATGTCACCGCTGTACGAGTCACTGGGCTCGGTCACCGAGAAACTTTTCGACTCGGTCTTCAACCTGAATCTCAAAGGGCCGTTCCGGCTTTCGGCCCTGCTCGGTGAGCGCATGGCGGCTGCCGGCGGCGGCGCGATCATCAACGTCAGCTCATCCGGATCGCTGCGCCCCGACCAGTACATGCTGCCCTACGCCGCGGCCAAGGCCGGGCTCAACGCCATGACCGAAGGACTGGCCAAGGCGTTCGCGCCGACCGTGCGGGTCAACACCCTGATGGCCGGGCCGTTTCTCACCGATGTCAGCAAGGCCTGGGACATGGCAGGCGACCCGTTCGGACACCTCGCCCTGCAAAGGGCCGGCAACCCGCCCGAGATCATCGGCGCCGCACTGTTTCTGATGTCGGATGCGTCCAGCTTCACCACCGGGTCCATCCTGCGGGTGGACGGCGGCCTGCCCTGACCGCGGCACGGTAATGTAGCGCTCGTGGCAAACTTGTCATGACAAGCTGACCGGAAGGTGATGCCGATGGCGGGGCCCCGTTCGCGCCACGAGCACGTCGCCGCCGAACTGCGTCAGCGCATCACACGTGGGGACTACGCCATCGGGCAGCCGCTGCCCACCGAGAGTGCACTGTGCGCGGAGTTCGACGTGTCCCGTGGCCCGGTCCGCCAGGCCCTGGCCACGCTGAAGAACGAGGGCCTGATCCGGGTATCCCGCGGCAAGCCCGCGGTGGTCCGCAGCCATGACGCCACCCAGACGCTGGACACGTTCACACCGTTCACCCAGTGGGCAGAGCGCGTCGGCCGCACCGCGGGCAACCGCACCATCGAGGTGGCGCGCCGCCGCGCCTCCGAAACCGCCATCGAGGCATTGGGTTTGACGCCGGACGACTTCGTGGTCGAGGTGCTGCGCGTACGCCTGCTCGACGGCGAACCGGCGATGATCGAGCGCAGCACGTTCATCGAATCCGTTGGTTCCCTTCTGTTCGAGTTCGACACCGATTCGGGCTCGATGACCGACTACCTCGCCGGCCGCGGGGTGTACTTCGATTCCATGGAGCACGTGCTCGACGCGGTGGCGGCCGGACCGGACGACGCCGCGAATCTCGGTATCGCGCCGGGCAGTCCGCTGTTGCGGGAGCGACGTGTCTCGCGCGACCAGCACGGCGTGGTGTTCGAGTGCGCGGATGATCGCTACCGGCCCGATGTCGTCACGTTCAGCATCGTCAACGCCCGCACCAAGTTCTCCTCGGCCGAGTAGACGGATCAATCCGCGGCCGGCATCCGGTTCCAGTGCGGGATGAGCAGCAGCATGGACAGCAGTGCGGCGCCGGCGAATCCGTAGAACAGCGTCGACGTGCTCAGGTATCCGGGCAGCAGGCCGCCGAGGATCGCACCGACCGAACCGCAGCAGTTGATGAACCCGGCCGCGGTGCCGGCGTGCTTGGAAGTGCCGAAGTCCACCGCGGCGACACAGGAGATCATCGCGTCGGCGCCATAGACACTCAGGCCGATCAGGCCGAGCACCACCACCATGACCCAGGCACTGCCCGTCGCGGTGAGCGGACCGAACAGCGCGAGCACCGCCACCAGGATTGCCAGGCTGATCACGCAAGCGGGGACCCGTCGGGCACTGAACACCCGGTCAGAGATCCGGCCGAGCAGGATCGGGGCGATCACGCCTGCGACCCCGAACGCCACCGGGATGGTCACGGCCTGGAACTTGTCACCGTCCACCAGTCGCTCCGCGACGATCACCGGACCCCAGAGCAGGATCGCGTAGCGGGCCGGCTTGAGCAGGAAGTACGACGCACCAAGGGTTCTCACCATGCTGTCACCGAGCACCGCCTTCAGCGATTCCCGCCACGACGGGGTCGGTTCGGTGACCGCCTCGGCTTCGGGCGAATCATCGAGTTCCACGCCTTCCCTGGCGTCCTGGGCCGCGCGGTATTCCTCGATCGGCGGCAACCCGACGTCCTGCGGCTTGTTGCGCTGGAACAGCAGCACGAGTACGAACACCCCGACCACGATGGCGGCACCGGTGAAGAACGCCGCCCGCCACGAACCGAACACGTCGTAGGCGGCCCAGCCCAGAATCGGAGCGGCCACCAGGCCGCCGAATGCGTAGTTGGTGCTCCACAATCCGAGCACGCGGCCACGTTCGCCGATCGAGAAGAACTGGGCCATGTTGCTCAGCGTCGGAGACCAGCCGGTGGACTGGGCCAGACCCTGCACGATCATCAGCGGCAGCAGGAACACCAGGGCGGGCAGCAGGCCCATGAACACGGTGGCGATCGCCGATATCGCCAGGCCGCCGAGGATGACCACGCGCGGACCGAAGCGGTCGGAAACCTGGCCCCAGATGAACTGTCCCACCGCATAGGCCGCGAGGTAGGCGGCATCGAGGTTGGCCAGGGTGCTCTTGGTCAGATGCGTGCTCAGGATCGGGTCTTCGAGAATGCCGAGCTTGGCGACCGAGAAGGCCTGGCGGGTGAAGTAGAAGCCGGCGTAGGCGATCCAGGTGACGGCGAAGATCTGGATGCGCCAGCGCTTGTAGCGCGGAACGATCGTTGTAGGGGCGGGAATCGCGGTTTGGGTCATGAGATTGCACCTCTGGTGGGCGTGCTGCAGGCAGGCGGTGTGCTGACGGGCCGGGGCAGATTGCCGAGCGAGTGTGGCCGAACGTCAAAGGCAGGTTTCTCTTGCGAGAACGGTGCAGAGGAGGTGCGGCGGTCGGGAGGCGAGGCCTGCGACCGACCGCCGCTGGGCGTATCGGTCGGTGACCTACCGGAGGGCTGCCACCAGCGCGGGGAGATCGGCGACGCTGTCGAGGATGTGGGTGGCTCCCGCCTCGGACAGCTGAGCCCGGTTGTGGGCTCCGGTCAGTACGCCGATCGAGGCCCGCGCTCCGGCGCGCAGTCCGCTGATGACGTCCGAGGACGAGTCGCCCAGCACGATCATCGAACGCACCGAATCGGTTTCGGTCTGCATCAGCGCGGTCAGCGCCATGTCCGGGTAGGGCCGGCCCCGCACGCCCGGCGACGGGCACAGCACCACGTCCGCGAGGTCGTGCCAGCCGAGTGCGTCGATGATGGCCGACTGGGTCTCCCGGGCGAATCCGGTGGTCAGCGCGGTCTTGATACCACTGGAGCGCAAAGATGTAATGACATCTTCGGCACCGGGGATGGGGCTGCAGTTGCCCTCGGAGACCAGCTGGGCGTAGCAGCGTTCGAACTCCTTGTTCGCGGCCTGTGCCTGCTCCTCGTTGCCCTTGGCCAGGTGCCGGAAGACCACGATCTTGGACTGGCCCATGGTGTCGGAGACATAGCGCAGCATCTCCTCGCGGTCATCGTCGGTCTTCGACAGACCCGCGTGATTGTCGGCGGCCAGGAAGGACTGCTGAACCAGCCCGCTGTCCTCGACGGTGGTTCCGGCCATGTCGAACACGACGAGGCTGATCGGATCAGTTGCTTTGGTGCCCATTGGTTTATCCCTTCGAGTTGGATCGTTCAGACGGTGGCGACGAGTCGGTCCAGCGCGTTGCCGACGCTGGCGTGGGCGAGGCCCATGCTGGTGGTCATGCCGATACCGGTGGTGACGGTGACGACGTGGGTGCCCTCGACGGGCTGTTCGATGAGGAATTCCTGGCCGGGCGCAGAGGTGTACACGCCCTGCCAGCGCTCGCTGACCTCGATGTCTTTGACACCGAACAGGTTCCGGGCCTCTTCGAGGAGGACGGCGAATCCCTCCTCTGACTGGAACGGCGGGGCGTCGATGCCGCGGTAGTGGGTGTCACCGATCAGCAGTGAGCCGTCGGGCTGCGGGGTGTACATCTGGTGCAGGTCGATGGCGACGTAATCGGGGTGCTCGGCGCGCAACCGGCCGGCCACCGCCTCGGTGCTCGGGAGCCCCTCGAATCCGGAGTACCTCAGCAGCGACCACCCGGTGAACAACGGCGCGGGCAGCGCAAAGGCCAGCGGCAGCCGGGCCCGCAGCATGTGCAGCCTGCACCGCAGCAGACCGTCACGTTCGGCCAGGGCCGGGAAGAGGCGGTCGACGTCGTAGTTGACGGTGACGAACGTCGTACCCGCGCGCAGTGGTCCGCGCGAGGTGTGCACCACCCCCGGCTCGAAACCGGAAGCCGCGGTACGCCAATGGAAGTCGACGCCCTCCGATTCCAGCCACCGCGCAATGGACGGAGCGGCCGTACGTGGGTCGACCTGCAGGTCGTTCGGCAGGTACATGCCGCCGGTGACCCCGGCCGCCACCACCGGGATCTGCTCGAGGATCTGGTCGCGGCTCAGCAGCCGCACCTCGTCGTCCCCGCGCAGGGCGGCGAACTCGTCCATCACGGCGAGTTCGTCGTCGTGGCGGGCGACGCAGAAGGTGCCCGACTCGGCCGACCAGAACCCCGCCTTGCGGGACAGGTCGAGCCAGTGCCTGCGCCCGTCGCGCGCGTAGTGCCGCGCGACGCCGGACTGCGCGGTGATGCACGCGTGGCCGAAGTTCTGGACCGATGCGCCGACGACACCGTCGGCGTGATCGACAACGGCGACGCGCAGTCCCCGCTGATGCGCGTGGTAGGCGTGCGCCAGGCCGACGATGCCCGCGCCGACCACGACGACGTCGTAGCTGTGGTGATTTCCCATGCGGATACTGTGGTCCGCATCACCACAACTTGTCAATACAAGTTACGAGTTTTTACCTCGTGTCTATATATGTAAAGTTCCGTTCACCTCACGGCGTGACGATGTCGAAGTTCGGGTCGGGCCGGTCCAGCACCGCCAGCAGCGACGGCAGGGCCTCTACGTCGCCGGTGACATCCAGGCCGGGCGAGGCCGTATCCCCCGCAGCGAACGCCAGCAGTCGCAGCTTGTTCGCCAGCCTCACGGTGGCGTGCGCACTGGCCTCGTCGGCATCGGCCTCGCGGTAGACCAGCACTCCGTTGCGCAGGGTGAGCCGGTAGTTGACGGCGGTATCGACGAAGGTCACGTCGATGGCCAGGTCCAGATCCCATGAGCGCGGGCCGTTCACGTTGATCGCGAAGGTGTCGAAGATCTGCTCGGGGGTGAGCTGTCCGAGCAGCGACGGCGATGCCGAGGTGGTCGGGGTCCCGAAGTTTCCCTCCCGCAGTTCGGTGGCACCACTCAGGAAGAAATTGCGCCACGTGGCGTTCTCCGCGCCGTAGGCCAGCTGCTCGAGCACGTCGGCGTAGAGTTCGCGGGCTCGCGCGTGGGTCTCGTCAGTGAAGATCACGTGGTCGAGAAGCGTTGCCGCCCAGCGAAAATCGCCTTCTTCGAAAGCTTTCCCGGCCAGCTCGACCACACGGTCGGCTCCACCGATGGCCTCGACGTAGCGCGGGCCGAGCGCCTCTGGCGGGTGTGGCCACAAGCGCCCCGGGTTGCCGTCGAACCAGCCCATGTAGCGCTGGTAGACCGCCTTGACGTTGTGGCTCACCGAACCGTAGTAACCGTGGGCATGCCAGGCCTTCTCCAGCGCAGGTGGCAGCTGGAAGGTCTCCGCGATCTCGACCCCGGTGTAGCCCTGATTCAGCTGGCGCAACGTCTGGTCATGAAGGTAGGCGTACAGATCCCGTTGCAGCGAAAGGAATTCGACAATCTGCTCACGACCCCAGGTGGGCCAATGGTGCGAGGCGAACACCACGTCGGCACGGTCGGAGAAGGTGTCGATGGCCTCGGTGAGATAGCCCGCCCAGCCGTGCGGGTCACGTACCAGGGCACCGCGCAGGGTCAGCAGGTTGTGCAGATTGTGGGTGGCGTTCTCCGCCATGCACAGGGCCCGGAATTTCGGGAAGTAGAAGTGCATCTCGGCGGGCGCCTCGGTGCCCGGCGCCATCTGGAACTCGATCTCGATGCCGTCGATGGTGTGGGTCTCGCCGGTTTCGCGGATGTCGAGGGTCGGCACGATCAGCGCCACCTCGCCCGTTGAGCCGACCTGCCCCAGCCCGCAGCCGACCTGACCCTGCGGGCTGCGGTCCAGCGCTGCGCCGTACATATAACCGGCCCGGCGCGCCATCGCGGTGCCGGCATAGACGTTCTCCTGCACGGCGTGCTCGGTGAAGTGTTCCGGCGCGACGATGACCACCTTGCCCGCATCGACATCGGCCTGGCTGGTCACGCCCAACACGCCGCCGAAGTGGTCGACGTGGCTGTGGGTATAAATGACGGCGCTGACCGCACGATGCCCCCGGTGCGCCCGGTACAGCCCCAGCGCGGCGGCCGCAGTCTCGGTGGAGATCAGCGGATCGATGACGATGACGCCGGTATCGCCCTCGATGAAGCTGATGTTCGACAGGTCCAGGCCGCGCACCTGATAGATGCCCTCGACCACCTCGTAGAGGCCCTGTTTGGCGCACAGTTGCGACTGGCGCCACAGGCTGGGATGCACCGACGCGGGCGCATCGCCGGCCAGGAAGTCATAGGCGTCGTTGTCCCA
Source organism: Mycobacterium sp. 48b (assembly GCF_048282725.1). Classification (NCBI taxonomy): domain Bacteria; kingdom Bacillati; phylum Actinomycetota; class Actinomycetes; order Mycobacteriales; family Mycobacteriaceae; genus Mycobacterium; species Mycobacterium sp. 48b. The sequence continues at coordinate 864,641 of NZ_JBLVUL010000001.1, read as the reverse complement.
CACCACTCTTCCGTCGGCGGCCTTCACCACACAGGGTTCGAGGGCGCCGATGAAGCCCCGGTCGGCGTCCGCGAAATCCCGGGTGTCCTCGAACGGCAGATTCTTCAGATGCGCGCGGTGGGCTGTCTCGATGACTGCGTTGGGTGGCTTCTGCTCCATACCGACGAGCGTGCCACCTCAGGGTGTCGGCACGGTCACGGCTGCCGGAATGATCCGGCTGATCTCGTCGGCGCCGTGGCCGGCGGCGACCGCGGCATCCACGTAACCCCGGAACGCCTCCAGCGCGCCGGCATCCAGGCCCGCCGAAGCCGAGGCCGCGATCAGATGCCGGACCGAGGCGGCCACCGACGACACCGAGGCGCTGGCGTCGCCATGCCGGTCGGCTTCGATGCGTTCGGCGATCTCGCCGAAGACCGGCGGCAGGATCGCGGCGATGTTGCCCGCGTGCGGCAGCAGCTCGGTGGGGGCGATGCCGTGCGCGCTCGACATCGCCAGCGCGTGCACGAATCCGCTGACCGATGTCCAGAACACATCGAGCAGCGCCATGTCGAAGGCCGCGGCGCGGCCGATGTCCGCACCGACCCAGCTGACCGTCGCGAGCACATCGAGCACCGGCCGGTGGCTGTCGAAGAGATCCCGCGGTCCGGCGAGAAGAATGCTGGCGCTGGGTGTTCCGATGGTGTCGGTCGGCGTCATGATGGCGCCGTCGAGGTAGCGTCCGCCGCGCGCGGTCACCAGTTCCTCCGTGCGGCGTGCCGAATCGGGGATGTCTGAGGACAACCCCACGACCACCCGCCCCGCGATCGCGTCACCCGCGGCGTCCAGCACAGCGTCCGCGGCCGCCTGATCGACGACGTTGACCAGGACGAGATCGCCGGCCGCCACCGCCTCCGCGGGCGTATCGGCCCACACCGCACCGCGGGCACGCAACGTGTCGGCCTTGGCGGGTGTCCGATTCCACACGGTGGTGCGGTGATTCGCCGCCACCAGCGCCCCGGCGAGTGCCTGTCCCATCGGCCCGAGACCGAGCACGGTCGTGCCCACGCGCGATCCCGCTCCGCTTCTCGCTGTCGTCATGCGGCCGCCTTGATGCTCTCGATGACGCGCGCGAAGCCGTCGTCCCCAAAGCCGGCGTCGATCTGCCGGTGGATCAGCCGTTGCACGACGTCGACGATGTCGGTGCTGATCCCCTGGTCCCTGCTGGCGGCGACGATGTCACTGATGTCGGAGAAGTGCAGGCTCTGCTGGCCGGGGACGCTGTAGTCGCCGCCGTCGATGACCGTCGCGTATCCGGCGATCGCGGGCATCAGGGCCGGCAGCCACGCGGCGGTGCGGGCGGCGAACTCCTTCGCGGGCACCCCGGCGGCGCCCACCATCGCCGCGCCGTGGAAGAAACCGGCGAACATGACGTACATGGCCGACAGGAGCGCCAGGTCGTACAACGACGCCATGCCGGCGTCGTCGCCGAAGTACTCAGTGCTGCCCCAGAGTTCGAAGAGCTCGCGATGGTCCTCGAACAGCGCGGCCGAGCCGCTGTAGAGGATCGCCGCTTGCGGCGTCGCGATCATCTCCGGCGTCGCCATGATGCCGCCGTCGAGGTAGTCGGCCCCGTGGCCGGTGGCCCAGCGGGCCAGTTCGCGTGCCCCTTCCGGTGACGTCGTGGTCAGGTTCATAAGGCGGCGTCCGGCGAGCCGGTCCGCCACCGGGTCGAGAACCTCGCGCACCGAAGCCTGGTCGAACAGGCAGACCACGATCAGGTCCGCGGCGAGAGCCTCCGCCGGATCGGCTGCCGCAGTGGCACCCTCGTCGACGAGCGCGGCCGCCCGTGCCTGGGTGCGATTCCAGACGATGGTCGGATGCCCTGCCTTGATCGCGGTGCGGGCCAGCGCTGAGCCCATCTCACCCAGACCGATGAAACTGACCGAATGGCGTGTGGTTGTCATGCCACCATCGTTGAAGGGACACTGACCGCCGGACAAGTACCCACTAAAAAGTGGGATACTTACCTTTTTGAAACTATTGAGCCTGAACTGCGAGGATCCTGTCATGAGCCAGCTGGGCAAGTACACCTGTGGACTCGACGCGGCGTTCGCAGTGGTGGACGGAAAGTGGAAGCCGCTGATCCTCTGGGAGCTTCAAGAAGGCCCGAAGCGCTTCAACGCACTGCACCGCAGCCTGCCCGGGGTGTCCCAGAAAATGCTGACCCAACATCTCAAGGAACTCCAGCGTCATGGCGTGGTGCACCGGGAGAGCTACCACGAGGTGCCTCCGCGGGTGGAGTACTCCATGACGCCCGCGGGCCGGGAGCTACTCGATGCCCTTGAACCGCTGGGCGATTGGGCCACCAAGCACATCGGGCTGATCTGCGCCGGCGAGGCAAGCTAGCCGCAGGGGATGTTCAGGGCCGGTCCAGGGTGTGCAGGCTGACGTCGCACAGCACGCCCGCCGCGATGCGCGCCGTCATGTACGTGCAGTACGGCTGGCGCCTGCGGTCGGTCGGCGACCCCGGATTCAACAGGCGCAGACCGGTTTTCGCGGTGGTATCCCACGGGATGTGACTGTGCCCGAAGGCCAGGACGTCGGTTCCGGGGTAGTCCCTGGCCATCCGGGCCTCTCGCCCGGTGGCCGCACCGGTCTCGTGCACGACTGTGAATCGCAGACCGCCCAATGTCACGTCGGCCCGCTCGGGCAGTCGCCTGCGCAGTTCCGCCCCGTCGTTGTTACCCCAGCAGCCGATCAGCTGCGCCGACCGCGAGCTGAGCGCGTCGAGCAGTGTGGGGTCCACCCAATCACCGGCGTGGACAACGACATCCGCCTGGTCCACCTCATCCCACACCTGGGCCGGGAGATCCTTGGCGCGCTTGGGTACGTGGGTGTCGGCGATGAGCAGCAGCCGCATCCGGCGAGCCTACGTGACCAAAGCCGACGCGCCCGGGATCCCGCACCGCTTACACTCCGACCATGGATCTACTACGCAACGTAGTTGTTTACGCACATCTCATCGGATTCGCGGTCATGGTCGGCGCCTGGATCGCCGAGGCCGCGGCCCGGCGCTACCTGATCACCCCGGTGATGACCTACGGCATGACGCTGTCTCTCATCACCGGCCTGGCCCTGGCCGCACCATGGCCGGCCGGCATCGTCCTGAACTACCCCAAGATCGGCACCAAGCTGATCATCCTGGTGGCGCTCGGCGCGGTGCTGGGCATCGGCACCGCACGTCAGCGTCGCGCGGGCGGCCAACCTGTCATGGGACTGTTCATCGCCGCCGGCGTATTGCCCCTGCTCGCGTCAGGGATCGCGGTGCTGTGGAACTGAGGCGCACGCCGAATCTGAGCTGAACCTGAGACATTCCCGTAAAGTTAACTGGCAAACAACAATTGTCGGCAGGTACGGGAACGATGGGTCACAGACACGCCATGGCGACCGCCAGGGTCATGCGCACGGCGGCATTCACCGGATGCGCTTCACCGCACGGCGACATCCGTGTCCGCGCCAGGACGCGGCCTGAGGCGCCCGCACGTCAAGCCCACCACGGGCAGCGCAGGACCTCGACATCCACGGTGGCCGACCGGTCACCGTGGATGAACGACCGCGTCACCGCGCTGCGCGGGTTCCTCGCCGATCTGCACGGGCTGCACCTGCCGCTGGAGCTGGCCCGGGTTCAGGTGGCCGGCCACATCGAGCTGTTGGTCTCGGTGCTGCGACTGGACCGCCAGACCGCGCGCCAGTTCGTCACCGACGACGTGTTGCGCGAGATGGCCATCGACATCGCGACCGCTGTCGCTTCTGACTGAGCCCGCCGGGGCTTGGCCCTCGGCCGCACCTCCGCACCTCCGCGTCTCCGCGCCTCCGCGCCGAAATCGACACCAGGGTTGTCGCTGCGCGCGAATCACAGCCCCGGCGTCGAAATGGACGCATCAAGGGTCCGCCGAGATCTCCGAATACAAATCGAGGCGCGGTCTGCTGACCGCGCCTCGATTTTTCTAGAGTGCGCCCGAAGGGATTCGAACCCCTAACCTTCTGATCCGTAGTCAGATGCTCTATCCGTTGAGCTACGGGCGCCTAGCGTTATTCAGTTGTGCGGTTGACAGGTCAACCGTGGCGGAGGCGAGAGGATTTGAACCTCCGGTCCCCTGTAAGGGGGACAACTCATTAGCAGTGAGTCCCATTCGGCCGCTCTGGCACGCCTCCTTTGAACTTCTGTGAGGGTACCGGACTCCGTCCTGTCGCCCGAAACCGCCGAGGGCACACAGTACACAGCCTCCCCTATTCTGGCCAAGTGAGTATCCGTCTGCGCCCCGAAATGGCCGATCTTCCGGCGTACACACCAGGCAAAACTGTCCCGGGCGCAATCAAGATCGCGAGCAACGAAACCGTGTTCCCGCCGCTTCCCAGCGTGCGCGAGGCGATCCTGCGAGCCACCGAGAACATCAACCGCTACCCCGACAACGGGTACCTTGACCTGCGCGAACATCTGGCCAAGCACGTCGGCTTCGCGCCGGAGAACATCGCCGTCGGCTGCGGTTCGGTGAGCCTGTGCCAGCAGTTGATACAAATCACATCCACCGTCGGCGACGAAGTCGTGTACGGATGGCGCAGTTTCGAGATCTATCCGCTGCAGATCCGTACCGCCGGCGCGACGGGTGTCGCGGTGCCGCTGCGTGACGAGACTCACGATCTCGACGCCATGCTCGCGGCGATCACCGACCGCACCCGGCTGATCTTCGTCTGCAACCCGAACAACCCGACCTCCACCGTCGTCGAACCCGAGGCGCTGGCCCGGTTCGTGGCGGCGGTGCCGTCGGACATCCTGATCGTGCTCGACGAGGCCTACGTGGAGTACATCCGCGACGGGTTGGTGCCCGACAGCTTCGGGCTGGTCCGCTCGCATCGCAATGTCGTTGTTCTGCGCACCTTCTCGAAGGCCTACGGGCTGGCCGGCATGCGGGTCGGCTATGCGGTCGCCGATCCGGAGATCGTGACCGCCCTGGGCAAGGTCTACGTGCCCTTCAGCGCGACCAGCGTGTCCCAGGCCGCGGCCATCGCCAGCCTGGAGGCCGCCGACGAACTCCTCGCCCGCACGGACGCCGTCGTCGCCGAACGCATCCGCGTCAGCGCGGCATTGCGCGACGCCGGATTCGAGTTCCCACCCTCGCAGTCGAACTTCGTCTGGCTGCCGCTGGCCGAACGCACCCTGGACTTCGTAGCCAGGGCCGCCGACAACCGCATCATCGTGCGCCCGTACGGTGAGGACGGCGTGCGGGTCACCATCGGCGCCCCGCACGAAAACGACGCCTTTCTGGACTTCGCCCAGCGCTGGACCGCGGGTGACGCCGGGACTCGGACAGGAGAGACCAAGTGAGCGACGCACGCGGCACGTTCGACGGATTCGTCAGCCGCGAGGGTCAGATCCCCGACGCCGAACTCGACGCGTTCTGGGCGCTGCTGCGGCCCGCCAGCATCGACTTCATGCTCGGCGAGTGGAAGGGCGGCGAGTTCCAGACCGGGCACAAGGCCAACGGATTCATGAACCGGCTCAACTGGTTCGGCAAGACATTCCGCTCGGCCGCCGAGGCCCAGCCGCTGGTCTGCCTGGACGCCGACGGCAACAAGTTCTCCAACACCGAGGCCATGAACGGCGAGGCCAGCCTGTGGCTCGAAGAGTTCCGCGGCGAGGTGACCGCGACCATGGTCTACGACGGCCGCCCCGTGCACGACCACTTCAAGGTGGTCGACGACAACACCGTGGTCGGCATCATGAACGGCAAGGGCGCGGTTGTCGACGGCCGCTATCTGTACTTCTACCTGCAGCGCGTCTAGCCCGTCGGCCGGCGGCCCGTGAAGGCCAGCAGCCGGTCGAGCGGCTGTGCGTCCGCCCCGATCTCGACCGGGTCGTCGAAGCCCGCGCGCACTCGCCCCTCCGGCGTGATGATCTCGCGCGCCCACCCCAGGACGCACTCGGGCTGCTGATCCGGCACGTCGACCGTCTGCCCCGTGGCCGCGGCGTAATCCCAGGCGTGCACCAGGAATTCGAGCGACAGGATCCGGGCCATCATCTGCGCCGGGGCCTCGCCCGGCCCGAACGGCACGGTGCCGTCCACCCCGCGCTGTCGCCATGCCTCCACCGCGGGCCGCGCCGCGCGCAGCACCTGATCCTGCACCGAGGTGTCGCGGTCGCGTTCGGGAATCCGCGCACCGGCCGCGGAGCCGATCACGGTGATCGAGTTCAGCAGATGGTCCGTCAGCCCCGCCACGTCGAACTCGCGGCACGGTGTCGGACGGGACAGGTCGTCCGCGGTGACGCCGTGCAGCACGCGTTGCAGCACGTCGAGCGTGGCCTCGGCGCTATCGAGTTCATCCATACTCGGTAGTGTCCACCCCATGGCTGACACGTACGAGTCCGTTTCCGTCGAGATCAAGGACCACGTCGCCCAGGTGACGCTGCTGGGTCCCGGCAAGGGCAACGCGATGGGCCCGGCGTTCTGGGCCGAGATGCCGGACGTGTTCGAAACCCTCGACGCCGACCCGGACGTTCGCGCGATCGTGCTGACCGGATCGGGCAAGAACTTCAGCTACGGCCTTGACCTGCCTGCCATGGGCGCCGAGTTGCCCGGCCTCGACGCCGGCGCCGGTGCCCGCGCGGGCTTCCACAAGCGGCTGCAGAAGATGCAGGGCGCCATCACGGCCGTCGCCGACTGCCGCACCCCGACCATCGCCTCGATCCACGGCTGGTGCATCGGTGGCGGCGTCGACCTGATCAGTGCGGTGGACATCCGCTACGCCAGCACCGACGCCAAGTTCTCGGTGCGCGAGACCAAGCTGGCCATCGTCGCCGACGTGGGCAGCCTGGCCCGGCTGCCGCTGATCCTGTCCGACGGGCACCTGCGCGAGCTGGTGTTGACCGGTAAGGACATCGATTCCGCGCGGGCCGAGAAGATCGGACTGGTCAACGACGTCTACGACGACGCCGAGGCCTCGTTGGCGGCCGCCCACGCCACGGCCGCCGAGATCGCCGCCAACCCGCCGCTGACCGTCGCCGGGGTCAAGGACGTGCTCGACCAACAGCGCACCGCCAGGGTGGCCGAGAGCCTGCGTTACGTGGCCGCGTGGAATTCGGCCTTCCTGCCGTCGAAGGATCTGGCCGAGGCGGTCACCGCGATGTTCCAGAAGCGCCCGCCTCAGTTCACCGGGGAATAGGCGTCCAGCCGAGTTCGGCCTTGGCCTTCGCGTTCGACAGCGGAAGCCAGGCCTGGCCGAACGCGGTCGCGGGGTACGAGGCCACCAGACCGACCAGTCGATGCGAGATCGGCACCGGTCGGGGCCGGTGCAGCTTGCGGCTCAGTTCCCTCACGTAGTCGCCGAACGACTGCGGCCGGTCGTCGACGATGTTGTAGATCTGGCCTCCGCGGCCCTTCTCGAGAGCGTCCGCGGTGGCCCGGGCGACGTCGTCGATGTGCACCCAGGACAGGATCCCGGGACCGGTCAGCGCCGGTAGCGCCCACCACTTCGCCAGGCGCGTGAACAGTTCGTCATGGATCACCTCGGGGCCGTAGAAAACGCCGTAGCGCAAGACGATTCCCTCGGTCCCACTGTGTTCGCCGGAGGCCAGCACGGTGCGTTCCATGCCCCGCAGTGCCTCCAGGAAGTCTGCACCGTGCGGCGGCGGTGGTCCCGGATAGGGATCGCTCTCGTCGATGAGGGCCGGCCCGCTCGAGCCATAGCCGTAGGCGAAGACGACCGATTCCGCGACCACCCGGCGCACGCCGGCGCGCTGAGCCGCGGCCACCAGGTTCGGGGCCCCTCGGCTCCACAACTCCGTCGCGGGACCGAAGTCCTTGGGCCGCTTGGGCCCCCACTTCGGCAATGTGGTCAACAGGCTCACCACCGCCTCGGGGGCGAACTCAGCCAGCACGGCGTCGATCTGGCCCACGTCGAACACGTCGGCCACCACGGGCTTGGCCCCGGCCGCCGAGATCTGGTCGGTCTTCGCCGAAGACCGCGTCACCCCGATCACCTCGTGGCCGCGCCTGTTGAGCTCACGCAACAGTGGGATTCCCGGAACACTGGTCGCACCGGCCACCAGGACACGCATCTATGGTTCTCCTGCCTTGTCGTCGGACATGCTGACACGCAATGCGATTGCCAACAGGACGGTGGTCGCCACCAGGCCAGCGGCCTCCAGCCAACCCACCCAACTGCCTGCCGCGTGGTTCGTGTCGATCAGGTGGCTCAACGAATGCAGGGCCCAGTGCAGGGTGGCGAACGCCAGCGCCGGCACCCGCCACCGCGGCCACTTGAGGGCCGCCAGCATCATCAATCCGAGCGGAAGCTCGAAGGAGGCGTTGTCGAGGATGTAGTGATCGTTGCGCACGCCGAAGGCACCGAGGGTGTCGAAGAACGGGCCCGGTGCCAGCAGCATGAACAGACCGAGCATCACCGAGTAGACGCCGAACACGGCAAGGACCACTTCGGGGTAGCGCCGGGTTCGTGTCGCCGGGCCCGCAGCGTTGGCCATGTCAACACGCTAACGCCGCAGTGGTCTCCGAGTAGGCTCCAATTTCATGGCAACTTCGGGTACCAGTTCGGCCCCGGAACTGCTGGTCGAATTGGACCGGAACAGCAAGCGCCCGTTACACCGCCAGCTCGCCGACGGCCTGCGCGACGCCATCCGGTCCGGCCGGTTGACTCCCGGGTCCCGGCTGCCGTCCACCCGCGTGCTGGCCGCCGATCTCGGGGTGTCGCGGCGGCTGGTGGTCGAGGCCTACGGACAGCTGACCGCCGAAGGCTTCCTGCACAGCAGCCAGGGCGGCTGCACCCGCGTCGCGGCCGTCGACACCGTCCCGTCTGGCCACGTCCAGTCCGACCGTGCCCGACCCCGCTTCGACATCGACTTCGCCCCAGGCTCACCCGATCTCACCAGCTTCCCGCGTCAGGCGTGGTTGCGGGCCATGCGCCAGGGCCTGGCCGAGATCGAGTCCAGCTCATTCGGCTACGTGGCACCGCACGGACTGCCTGCCGCCCGCACCGCGGTGGCCGACTACCTGCGGCGCACCCGCGGGGTGGTGGCCGACCCCCGTCTCATCGTGTTGTGTTCGGGCGCAACACAAGCCGTGGCATTGCTGGCCCGATGCCTGGACGGCCCGGTGGCGACGGAGGATCCTGGATTCTGGCTCCACCGAATGGTTCTGCAGCACAACGGCATCGACCCGCTGCCCATCCCCGTCGACGGCAACGGCATCGATGTCGGCGCGCTGACCGCCAGTCGCGCGGCCACGGTGCTGACCACTCCGGCCCACCAATCGCCGACCGGCGTGGTGCTCTCGGCGACCAGGCGCACCGAACTCCTGGAATGGGCACAGCACGGACGGTTGATCATCGAGGACGACTACGACGCCGAGTACCGCTACGACCGGGCCCCGGTGGGCGCACTGCAGGGGGTGGCGCCGGACCGGGTGGTGTACCTCGGCTCGACGAGTAAGACCCTGGCGCCCGGACTGCGAATCGGATGGATGGTGGTGCCCGGCCATCTGATCGACCGGGTCAGAACCGCCAAAAGCCTTGCCGACACCGGTAGTTCGGTGATGGACCAGATCGCGTTCAGCCAGTTCCTGGCCTCCGGCGGCTACGACCGTCACCTACGGCAGATGCGCCGCCGCTACCCGGTCCGGCGCAACGCCCTGCTGTCCGCACTGGCGCGCCATCTACCGCAGGCCGAGGTTCTCGGCGCGGCCGCCGGCGTGCACCTGACCGTCCGGTTCCCGGCCGGCTTCCCCATCGAAGAGTTCACCCGCCGCGCCACCGAATCACGCATCCGGCTGGAGGCCCTGGCGCCCTGTTACGCCGACCCCGCTACCGCACCACCCGGGCTGATCCTGGGGTACGCCAACGTCACCGAATCCCAGATCGCCACGGGGGTGCAGAGACTCGGTCAGGCCGCGCGCCAATTGGGTGCGACCTGACCGTGAGGCTTCGTCAGCCTGCCTCTTTGGCCGACTTCCGCTCCGCAAGCTTGTACTTCACAAGAGCGACCAGCGCCTTCGGATTGCGCGCGAACGCACCTGCGGCCTGAAGGTACAGCTTGGCCTTCTGCCCGGCGGTCAATTGCTGCTCTTGTTCCGTCACTGAATCTCCCCTATCCGAGAACGTGCTCGAACAATAGCGTGAGCCGTCTCAGGGGTTGCGGCTACCGGTGCCCGGCGGCTTGGTCCACGCTCCGGTTCGACCGCTGACCGTTCAGTCGCGACACCACGTAATCGGCCGCCTGATCGGTCAGCCCGTTGGCGGCATACAGGTTGTGCGCGTTGCTGTCACCACCGGTCGGCGAGCACACCGGGTCCTCCGGGATGCACAGATCATCGGTCTTCGCGACGTACCGGGGGCCAACCGTGATCGGCGGCGCGCCCGTGTAGATCATCTGCAGGAAGCCGCTCGACGGCTTGCCGAACAGCGCCACCGCGGCGACATGATCTGCCACCTCCGCAGGCAGCGGGCCGGTGATGCTCGGCGGCAAGACGAAGCCCTGCGGCACGGCATCCTCGGTGAGGTAGGCAGCCACCGCCGCACCCTGGGAGAAGCCGCCGAGCACGATCTTGCTGTCGGGGCAGGCCGCGACCGTGGCCTGGACCTTGTTACTCGCGTCCGCGACCCCGTCGGCGGCCGTCGCGAAGTCGAGCGATGCCGGGTAATTCACCGCGTAGACGTCAACGGACTTCCCGCCGGCCTTGGCCCGAAGCGCATCGGTGAACGCCTCGCCGACGCCACCCACACCCGGCGGCTCGAACGTGCCCCGCGCGAAGACCACCTGTACATCCGCACAGGAGTCCGCAGATGCCTGCCCGGCGGCGGCGATGCACCCGCCCGCCAGGAACACTCCCGATGCCACCGCACTCAACCAACGACCGATCCGATTCATTTTTCGACCCCACTCGTTACGACCCGCGACAACTTTTTCGCACCAACATCTCCTCGATACCCAAGATCAATAGTGGGTGAATCTCCCCGAGTGTGTGATGTACGACACGTCTGACGGGCTAAGCGGAAGTCGTCGAGTTGCTAGGAAGCCGCCCCGACACGCGTGCGCTCACGTTTCTCCTCGTAGAACCGGGCCCGCTCATCGACCACGTCCAGGAATTGGGCCAGCTCCTCGCGGGCCTTCTCACCCTCGGGCCCGAAATCGGTCCGATCGAAGATCCGCCAGAAGCGCAACACCGGCTGCACCACATCGTCGTGATGGACCCGTAGGTCGTAGATGCCCGCCTTCGCGATGGTGATGGCGTTCTGCGCGAAGTCGGACATCCCGAGACCCGGCATCGCGAAGTTGACCACCTCGTCGCGGATGGCCGTCATCGCCGCGTCGGGCGTGATGTCCAGGGCCGCCGCCATGAGGTTGCGGTAGAACACCATGTGCAGGTTCTCGTCGGCGGCGATCCGGGCGAGCAGCTGGTCGGCGATGGGGCAGCCGGATGCCCGCCCGGTGTTGCGATGAGACACCCGGGTGGCCAGCTCCTGGAACGACACGTAGGCCATCGCCGCCAGGGGCGTCTTGTCACCCGAGTCGTACCCGGCGACAGTGTGCGCCATGCGAAGACGCTCCAGCGCAACGGGATCGACTCCGCGTGTGACGACGAGGTAGTCGCGCAAGGCGATGCTGTGGCGGCCTTCTTCCGCCGTCCACTGCCCGACCCAGGTGCCCCACGCACCGTCGCGGGAGAACCGCGTGGCGATCTCACGGTGGTAGGACGGCAGATTGTCCTCGGTCAGCAGGTTGACGGTCATGGCCACCTTGGCGACATGGTCCAGCGGTGAATCCTCGGGCTGCCAGTCCTCCCCGTCCAGGAAGGCGAAGTCGCGTCCCCTGCTCCACGGGACGTAATCGTGCGGGAACCATTCCTTCGCCATCGACAGATGGCGGTCGAGGTTGCTCGCCACAACCGGTTCGAGCTCGTGGAGCACTCCGCTCTGGGCGTCCATTCGTGTCCTCCCAACATCTTCGGCAGGCGGTGGATATCAGCTGCCGTTCAAAACCTACGGTACCGTAGGTTACGGAACCGTAGGTTACTTTTGGGTGAAGCGGACCCAACCGCTCGAAGTTCGACACCTCACCAGCGAAACCGTCAGTCGCACTTGATTTTTCGACGTCATCGCCCTATCGCCACGGCCCGACACTAGGCTCGCCGGCATGTGCACGCGAGTCATCTGGCCCGAAGCGGGCGATGCGGTCCTGGTCGGCAGGAACATGGATTTCCACAGGGACCTGATGACCAACCTGTGGAAACAACCCCGCGGCGTCGAACGTGACGACGCGGTCGCGGGCAAGCTCACCTGGACCTCGAAGTACGGCAGTGTGGTCGCCTCCGCCTTCGACATCACCTCCGTGGACGGGATGAACGAGGCGGGCCTGGCCGGGCACATCCTGTGGCTGGCCGAATCGACCTACGGCGAGCCCGACGCCTCGCGTACCCAGCTCGGCCAGGCCATCTGGCTGCAGTACTTCCTGGACAACTTCGCCACCGTCGCCGAGGCGACGGCGTGGGTCGCGGAAACCGATGTTCAGGTGGTCCAGATGGACGATCCGACCGGCGGCGCCCGCCCCGGACTGCACCTCGCCCTCGACGACGCGACCGGGGACTCGGCGATCATCGAGTACGTCGACGGCCACGCCCAGGTGTATCACTCGAAGGACTACCGGGTGATGACCAATTCACCGACCTTCGATCAACAGCTGGAGCTGGTGAAGGCGTTCACCGGACTCGGTGGCGACCAGCCGATTCCGGGCTCGACCCTGGCCAGCGACCGCTTCGCCCGGGCCACCTATTACGCCGGCCGGTTGCCCACACCGTCCAGTCAGGTGGAGGCCATCGCGGGCATGTTCTCGGTGATCCGCAACGCCGCGCAGCCGTTCCGCATCCCCGACCCGGGCAAGCCCGATGCCTCCCAGACCATCTGGCAGGTGGTGCTCGACCTCACCAACAAGCGGTACGTGTATGAATCCACCACCCGCCCCAACATCGTGTGGGTCGACCTGGCGGATCTCGACTTCTCCGAGGGCAGCCCGCAGCTCAAGCTCGACCTGATCGGCGAGCTCGCGGTCCAGGGCGGTATCGCCGGGAATGTAGCCGACAAGTTCGCCGACAAAGGCCCGATGACCTTCCTGTCGTTGAAGATCATGGAGGCACTGGAAACCTCGGCCACGCACAAGAACTGATGGCGGTGGCGGAGGGATTTGAACCCCCGGACGGTGTTAGCCGTCTCTCGCTTTCAAGGCGAGTGCATTAGGCCGCTCTGCCACGCCACCGCCGACAAGAGTACGGGTTTCAGACCCGACCGATGTGGGCGGGCGGGGATCCGTTCTTCAGCGCGACGCTGATCCGGCGGCAGTTCTCCCCCATCGCCGCGATCTGCGGGCGTGAGAGCCTGCCGAGAAAGTGCGAACGGACGCCCTGTCCGTACGTCACCATCGCCTCGCGGACAGCAGCCCGGCCTTCTTCGGTGATCGTGGCGACAACGCCACGCCCGTCGTCGGGACTAGCACACCTGGTCACCAGGTTCTGAACTTCCAGCCGCCGGATCTGACGGGTCACCCGGCTGGGCAGGGACATCAATCGCTCGGCCAAATCACCCATCCGAGCCGAGCCGGTCGGGGATTTGTCCAAGATATCGAGCAGGCGCACATCGTTCAGCGTCAGATGATGCGCATCTACCAGCGACCGGTTCAAGGTCGCATACATTCGCAACGCCGAGTCGAGGTAGTTCTGCCATGACCTCTGCTCGGCGATGTCCAGGCCCGGCATGTCACCCGCCGTGCGCCCCGCAATCATCCCCACCATGGGCGCAATCGTAAGGGACGTCAGTATTGCTGCGCTTGGGAAATAGAAGGCTTGTAGCGTGGAAAAAATGCATGCAATCGCCGCCTCCGCCGATGGCCATCTGACCTGGGAAAACGTCGCTGATATCACACCAGCAAACGATGAGATTCTGATTCGGGTTCACGCCGCCGGCGTCAATCGCGCCGATCTGCTCCAGGCGGCGGGCAAGTATCCGCCCCCGCCAGGCGCCAGTGAGGTCATCGGATTGGAGGTTTCGGGCACCGTCGCCGCCCTCGGCGCAGATGTTACCGACTGGTCAGTTGGGCAACCCGTGTGCGCATTGCTCGCAGGCGGCGGATACGCCGAGTATGTCGCCGTGCCCGCCCCGCAAGTGATGCCATTGCCCGATGGCGTTGCTCCCAATGATGCCGCAGGACTGCCGGAGGTGGCCTGCACGGTGTGGTCGAACCTCGTCATGACCGCAGGTTTGGCGCCCGGTCAACTCGTTCTGCTGCACGGCGGCGCCAGCGGGATCGGCACCCACGCCATTCAGGTGGCCCATGCGCTCGGCGCGCGCGTCGCCGTAACTGCAGGGTCGGCGGACAAGCTGGCGCTGTGCCGCGAGCTGGGGGCCGACATCACCATCAACTACCGCGACGAGGACTTCGTCGAGCGGCTCCGGGCCGAAACCGGCGGCGCGGGCGCCGACGTGATCCTCGACATCATGGGAGCGGCCTACCTGGACCGCAATGTCGACACCCTGGCCACCGGCGGGCGCCTGGTGATCATCGGCATGCAGGGCGGCATCAAGGCCGAACTGAACATCGCGAAGCTGCTCGGCAAGCGGGCCGGGGTCATCGCCACGTCGCTGCGGCCCCGTCCGGTGGACGGACCCGGAGGCAAGGGCGAGGTGGTGCGTGCCGTCCTCGACAACGTCTGGCCGATGATCGCCGACGGGCGGGTCCGTCCGATCGTCGGCGCCGAACTGCCCATCCAGGAGGCCCAGCGCGCCCACGAACTGCTGGCTTCCGGTGAGGTGTCGGGAAAGATCGTCCTGACGGTTTAGCCGAGCGAGGCCAGTGCTCGCACGAGCTGGTCGACCTCGGCGCCCGTCGAGTAGTGCGACAGCCCGACCGTCACCGCACCACCGATGTCGTTCACGCCGATCACGTCGAGCACACGCGAGCTGGCATTCGAGATCGCGAGGATCCCGTTGTCGGCCAGCCGTTGCACCACGCGCTCGGCCGGGATGTCCCGCACCACGAAGCTGAGGACCGGAATCTGCGACTCGGGCCTGCCGATCACCATCACCAACGGCAAGGAGCGCAGCGAGGACACCAGGTACTCGAACAGGCGGTCCAGATACGCGCCGGCCGACTGCATCGAGACCGTCAGCCGTTCGCGGCGCGAGCCACTGGCCGTGTCGTCGAGGTTGGACAGGTACTCGATGCTGGCCACCACTCCGCCCAGCAGGCCGTACTGGTGCGCGCCCACCTCGAGACGGGCCGGCCCGGTCGCCTGCGGGTTCAGCGACACCGAGGCCAGGGCATCGATCGCCGACGGGTCGCGGAACACCAGGGCACCGATCGGCGGGCCGCCCCACGGCACGGCGTTGAGGGCGACGACATCGGCGTCGATCTCGTTGATGTCGATGAGCCGGTACGGGGCCGCGGCCGAGTGGTCCACCACGACCATGCCCCCGACCTCATGAGTGAGCTTCGTCACTTCGCTCAGATCGGTGACGGTTCCCAGGGTCGACGAGGCCGACGCGATGGCGACCAGGCGGGTCGGCTTGTCGATCAGCCCTTCCCACTGCCAGGACGGCAGCTCGCCCGTCTCGATGTCCACCTCGGCCCACTTGACCTTCGCGCCATAGCGATTCGCCGCCCGGAGCCAGGGCGCGATGTTCGCCTCGTCATCCAGGCGGGTGACCACCACCTCGTAGCCGAGCCCGACCCGGCTCGAGGAAGCCTCGGCGAGCGCGGTCAGCAGCTGGGCCCGGTCCGCGCCCAGGACCACGCCCCGGGGATCGGCGTTGACCAGGTCTGCGACAGCCTGGCGGGCAGCGGTGAGAACGGCCGCGCTGCGGCGAGCCGATGGGTGCGGTCCCACAGCGGTGGGCATCGAGCCGCGGAAGGCGGTAGAAACCGTCGTCGCGACCGAATCGGGCACCAACATGCCGTTCTGGGCATCGAAGTGGACCCACCCATCGCCCAATGACGGATGCAAGCCACGCACCCGGGCGACGTCGTATGCCATGCCAGCCACCTTAGAGCGTCCGCAAATATCACAAACCGACACGATTTGGTGAGCGCCCGACCGCACGTTTGCACTTCCGAGACCATGCTCGGACCGGGTCGCCCTGGGCAGCCATACTAGTCCAGTGGGCTTCGGGTTCGGAGTGCTAATCGCACTGTTGTTGCTGGTGATACCCGGGGCGCTGATAGCCAGGGCGGGCGGACTTACCGTGTCGGCGGCGGTCGCAGTGGGTCCAGCCTTGACCTACGGCACCGTTGCGCTGACGATCGTTCCGCTCGGGGCGCTCGGCGTGCCGTGGAACACGTGGACGGCGTTGTTTGCTGTAGCCATCGTCGCAGCCATTGCGGCCGGGTTGCGGAGGGTGCTGGCCGGCTATCGCGACCCTGACGCCGAGGCGTCGGGGATGACCAGGAAGCCCGCCTTGCTGGTGGCGGCCGGGGTGCTGCTGGGTGCCGCACTGATCGCCGCCGCGGCATTCGCCGGGCTGGCGCACTGGCAATCCGTCCCCAGTACCTGGGACTCGGTCTGGCACGCCAACACGATCCGGTGGATCCTCGAGACCGGCCAGGCGTCGCCGACCCACATGGGCGAACTGCGCAACGTCGAGACCCACGAGGCGCTCTACTACCCGTCGGCCTTCCACGCCCTGGCCGCCGTCTACTGCCAGCTCACCGGTGCCGCGGCGACCACCGCCTACACCGTGAGCTCGGTCGTCGCGGCGGTGTGGCTGTTCCCGGTCAGCGCCGCGGTGCTGACGTGGAAGATGGTCCGCCCGCACGCCTGCGAGATGCGCACCGCCGTCGCTGCGGCCACCGCGGCCGCGCTCGCCGCGTCGTTCACCGCGGTGCCCTACGTGGAATTCGACGTGGCGGCGATGCCCAACCTGGTCGCCTACGGGCTCGCGGTGCCGGTGTTCGCCCTGATCATCTCGACGCCGGCGCACCGCGACCGCGTCGGTCTGGCCGTGCTCGCCACGGTCGGTGTCTTCTCGGTGCACCTGACCGGCGGTGTCGTGACCGTGCTGCTGGTCGGCGTCTGGTGGCTGGTGGAGGCGGTGTGGCATCCGGTGCGCAGCCGGCTGTCGGACTTCTTGGCGCTGGTCGCCGTCGCGGTGCCGAGCCTGCTGATCATGCTTCCCCAGTTTCTCGGGGTCCTTCAGCAAGCCGACATCATCGTCGGGCACGCCTTCGTCAACCACCTCGGCAAGAAGTACTCGCTGTTTGCGGCGGTCGTCCAGCACACCCGCCACCTCAACGACTTCCCGATCCAGAACGCGCTGATCGCGCTGGCCGCCATCGGCGGCCTGGTCATGCTGGTCAAGAAGATCTGGTGGCCGCTGGCGGTGTGGCTGATCCTCATCGCGTCGATCGTGCATTCCGGTGCGCCGTTCGGCGGGCCGCTCGGCGTCATCACGGGCAAGTTCAGCGACCTGTTCTACAGCGACCCGCGCCGGCTGTCGGCGGTGGTCACGATGCTCTACGCACCGATGGCGGCGATCGGCCTGTGTGCACTGGTCCTGCTGGGCGCCGCCGCCCTGCGCCGGACCGGCGCCCGCCCGGCCTGGATCCGCGCCGCGGCCGCCGTCGCGCTGGTCGCCACCACCGTGGGATTGGCCTGGCACTACTTCCCCCGGCACAAGTACCTGTTCGGGCAGAAGTACGACTCGGTGATGGTCGGCGCCAAGGACCTCGAGGCGTTCGCCTACCTGGCGCAACTGCCCGATGCTCGCACCACGCTGATCGGCGACGCCAACACCGACGGCACCGCCTGGATGTACGCGGTGTCCGGGCTGCACCCGCTGTGGACCCACTACGACTACCCGGTCCAACAGGGCCCCGGGTATCACCGGTTCATCTTCTGGGCATACGCAGATGATGCCGACACCGATCCGCGCGTTGCCGAGGCGGTCGAGGCACTCAACATCCGCTACGTGCTCACCAGCACACCGGTGGTCCGAGGGTTCGTCATGCCCGACGGACTAGTGTCGCTAGACAGCTCACGGTCGTGGGAGAAGATCTACGACAACGGTGAGGACCGCATCTACCGCTGGCACGGAGAGAACGCGGCCACCAGGGCCAAGAACTGACACGACCCGGAACTGACAAGACGCAAGGGAAGGCGATGACCATCAACCCCGACGATGACAACATCGAGATCCTGGCCAGCACGGCCGACGAGGCCGATGCCGACGCTGACGGCAAGTCGCTGACAGACCTCGTCGAACAGCCGGCGAAGGTCATGCGCATCGGCACCATGATCAAGCAGCTGCTGGAAGAGGTGCGGGCAGCTCCGCTCGACGACGCGAGCCGGGAGCGGCTGCGCGACATCCACCGCACCAGCATCCACGAACTCGAGGACGGTCTGGCCCCCGAACTGCGTGAGGAGCTCGAGCGGCTGACGCTGCCGTTCACCGAGGACAACGTGCCGTCCGACGCCGAACTGCGCATCGCGCAGGCGCAGTTGGTGGGCTGGCTGGAAGGCCTGTTCCACGGCATCCAGACGGCGTTGTTCGCCCAGCAGATGGCTGCCCGCGCACAGCTCGAGCAGATGCGCCAGGGCGCCCTGCCGCCCGGACTGCAGGTCCCGAGCGGGCAGCGCGGCCCGTCGCACCCCGGCACCGGTCAGTACCTGTAGGTCGCGTTGTCTGATCCGTTTATCTCGACGCGCGAAGCATGGGTGGAGTTCCCCATCTTCGACGCCAAGACCCGATCGCTGAAGAAGGCGTTCCTCGGCAAGGCCGGCGGCGCCATCGGACGGAACGAGTCGAACGTCGTCGTCATCGAAGCACTCCGCGACATCACGATGTCACTGAAAATGGGCGACCGGGTCGGGCTGGTCGGCCACAACGGTGCGGGTAAATCCACACTGCTGCGGCTACTTTCGGGCATCTACGAGCCGACGCGAGGCTCTGCCACGGTGAGTGGCCGGGTGGCCCCGGTGTTCGACCTCGGCGTCGGGATGGACCCCGAGATCTCGGGATTCGAGAACATCATCATCCGTGGCCTGTTCCTGGGACAGACCCGCAAGCAGATGCTGGCCAAGGTCGACGAGATCGCGGACTTCACCGAACTCGGCGAGTACCTGTCGATGCCGCTTCGCACCTATTCGACCGGTATGCGCGTGCGTCTGGCGATGGGCGTAGTCACCAGCATCGACCCCGAGATCCTGCTGCTCGACGAGGGCATCGGGGCGGTCGACGCGGATTTCTTGAAGAAGGCGCAGTCACGGCTGCAGAGCCTGGTGGAACGGTCCGGAATCCTGGTGTTCGCAAGCCATTCCAACGAGTTCCTGGCCCGCCTGTGCAAGACCGCGATGTGGATCGACCACGGCACCATCAAGATGACCGGCGGCATCGAAGAGGTCGTCGGCGCGTACGAGGGCCCCGACGCCGCGCGCCACGTGCGCGAGGTGCTGGAGGAAACGGCCCGTGGAGCCTGAATCCGTCATCGCGGTGATCGTGACGCACCGGCGTCGGGAACTGCTGACCAAATCCCTTGCCGCAGTGGCGGACCAGGACCGCAGACCCGACCACCTGATCGTCGTCGACAACGACGACGACGAGGCCGTCCGCGATCTGGTCCTCGAGCAGCCGGTGCCGGCCACCTATCTTGGTTCCCGTCGAAACCTCGGCGGCGCAGGCGGTTTCGCGCTGGGCATGCTGCACGCCCTGGCCCAGGGGGCCGACTGGATCTGGCTGGCCGACGACGACGGCCGCCCCGCCGACAACACCGTGCTGTCCACCCTGCTGGCCTGCGCCGAGCAGTACAGCCTTGCCGAGGTCTCGCCCATGGTGTGCAACCTCGACGACCCGGACCGGCTGGCGTTCCCGCTGCGCCGAGGACTGGTGTGGCGGCGGTTGGTCAGCGAATTGCGTACCGAGGGCGAAGGCGATGTGCTGCCCGGTATCGCATCGCTGTTCAACGGCGCCCTGTTCCGGGCCGCAACGGTCGACGCCGTCGGCGTCCCGGATCTGCGCCTGTTCGTCCGCGGCGACGAGGTCGAACTGCACCGGCGCCTGGTGCGCTCCGGCCTGCCGTTCGGAACATGCTTGACCGCAAGCTATCTGCACCCGTGCGGCACCGACGAGTTCAAACCGATCCTCGGTGGCCGGATGCACGCCCAGTATCCGGAAAACGGTACTAAACGTTTTTATACCTACCGCAACCGTGGCTATCTGCTGTCCCAGCCGGGATTGCGCAAACTCCTGCCCCAGGAGTGGGTCCGGTTCGGCTGGTACTTTCTGGTGTCCCGACGCGACCCCGCGGGTCTACGCGAATGGATTCGCCTGCGGCGGTTGGGCAGGAGCGAAAGGTTCCAGAGATGACATTCACCGACGCGGCATCCGAATCCAAGACCATGACCCGGGCGGTACGCGATCTCCGCGAAGGTTTCCGCAAGCGCGAGCTGTGGCTACACCTGGGCTGGCAGGACATCAAGCAGCGCTACCGGCGCAGTGTGCTCGGCCCGTTCTGGATCACCATCGCCACCGGCACCACCGCGGTGGCGATGGGCCTGCTGTACTCGAAGCTGTTCAAACTGCCGCTCGAGGAGCACCTGCCCTACGTCACGCTCGGCCTGATCATCTGGAACCTGATCAACGCCTCGATCCTCGAAGGCGCCGACGTCTTCATCGCCAATGAAGGCCTGATCAAACAACTTCCGACCCCGCTGTCGGTCCACGTCTACCGGCTGGTGTGGCGGCAGTTGATCCTGTTCGGCCACAACATCGTCATCTTCGTGGTCATCGCGATCATCTATCCGAAGCCGTGGAAGTGGACCGACCTGGCGGTGATCCCCGCGCTGGGGCTGATCGTGCTGAACTGCGTATGGGTGTCAATCTGTTTCGGCATTCTCGCCACCCGCTACCGCGACATCGGACCGCTGCTGGCCTCGATCGTGCAGTTGCTGTTCTTCATGACCCCGATCATCTGGAACGAGTCGACGCTGCAGCAGCAGGGCGCCGGGTCCTGGGCCAAGATCGTCGAGCTCAACCCCCTGCTGCACTATCTGGACATCGTGCGCGCGCCATTGCTGGGTGCCGACCAGGAAGTGCGGCACTGGGTGGTGGTGCTGGTGCTCACGGCGATCGGGTGGGCGCTCGCGGCGGTCGCCATGCGCCAGTACCGCGCCCGCGTCCCCTACTGGGTCTGAGCCGCTACCCGTCCTCCGACAGGCCGCCGAACACGAATCGCCGCCCGGAGATCTCTTTGGGCCGGATCCGCACGTAGCGGCGTTTCGTGGTGGCGATCCACGACAACAGCTGAGCGCGCTCGGCCTCGGCGATCTCGTCCGGTGCCTCAAGAAGCTGTGGCACGCCCCGCACGATGACGCTCCACCCGCCGACGCCCGTGTGGTCGTCTGCCTCGAACAGCACCCGGTCGTTGAACAGCGTGCTGATCAACTTGGTGCCCTCGGCTGTCCGGAACAGCACCGTGCGGTGCTGGACGACGAAGTTGACCGGGAAGATCTCCAGCCTGGTGCCGATGGTCGAGACGAGGCGGCCCAGGGTCACGCTGGACAGCAGCTGCCAGCTCTCGTCCTCCCCGAGCACCGAAACCGGGCTCTGCGGCGTCATGAGGCCACCGTAGCCGCCATATGACAATCGGCGCGCCCTGCTTCTCGAGAGAAGCGGGACGCGCCGATCGGGAGGATGACTACTGGACGTTCATGTCCTTAATTCATATTCCAAGGCTCGCCGTAGGTGGTGACGCTGTCGCCGGTCGAGGCGATCAGCCGGGCGAACGGACGCAGCAGCACACCACCGGCCGCACCGGTCACCGTGCCGTGTGCGTTGGACACCGCCACACCGCCGGCCGCGCCCTTGACGTCCACCGAGAAAGTCGCCACTTCCTGGATGCCCGGGCCGTTGCCCAGATCCGCACTGATCGACACACCCGGGAACAGGTTCGGGGTGATGACCGACTCCAGGCCGAAGGGCGGGCCGGTGATGTCACCATCGTCGATCAGGATGTTCGGGGTGGTGTAGGAGAAGTTGATCCCCACACCGAGTGACCAGGGGAAGCCGATCTGGTAGCCCAGCTCCAGCGTGCCCTCGAAGTCGTCGGCACCCGGGCCCGCCACCGTGTATTTGGCGCGACCGGAGTGGAACCACTCACGGGTCAGCCGGTTGCGGTCCAGGGGGAACACACCGTTGAGGAAGGTGTCCCACTGCTGAACGGTCAGGGTCCGGTCCTGACCGTCAACCAGGCTCAGTTCATTGTCCAGACCCGCATGTGAAGTGCCCGTGCCTATGAAGAGGCCAGCGATGACCCCGGCCATTGCGGTCACCAATGCGACCAGCACCCGACTGAATGCCAACATGTTCTCCCTAGCTATGTCGGTGATCCGATTCGTTCTTCACCAACCAGGGCCTCGCCCCAGAGATCCTCGGGCGAGATGCCGCCCGATTAGGGAGGTCACACCCGGTTCTCATGCCTTGCTCATGATTGGCAGGAGGAAACGTAACCGGGCGGCATCCGGGCGGCAACGGCAACCCGTTTCCGCCCGCCCGCCAGACAAATGGCGGTACAAAGTTTGCTAGATCAACATTGACACGCGTCACACTGCCGCTGTCAATTACCTGTGAGCGCCGGGCTTCGAACCCGCATGGCGCGGGCGGCCAGTCGTCGGGCAGGGACCGCGCCATGGGGTCAGAACTGGCATTTCACCCCTTCCGTAGAGCGCGGGCCGGTCAATCACGATGAGCGGAATGGTTGCCGTCACCATCGTCAATATCGCGGACCGGCCCGCCGACCGCCCCGGGTTTGCGCTTGCTGTGTAAACGTTCCGTTACACAGCGCCGAACACCCGGATTAACTGAACGGCCGAAGATCGATTCAACGGACCGGCGCCCGATATTCCGATTTGTGGTTGACATCACACGCAAAGGGGTGGCGGAAGCGCCTTCACGCGCGTCCGGCACATCTCGCGCGGGATCAGCGCCGCGGAGCGGGCATCCGCACGGTGACGTTGATCCGGTTCCATGCATTGATGGTTACGGCCATCGCGATCACCTGGCCGAGCTCGCGTTCGGTGAACGCCGCGGCGGCGCGCGCGTAGACCGCGTCGGGGACGTGGCCGTTGCCCAGCTCGGTGATGGCCTCGGTCAGGGCCAGCGCCGCCTGCTCCCGTTCGGTGAACAGGTCACCCGCCTCCTGCCAGGCCGCGATCAGCGCGAGCCGCTGCTCGGTCTCGCCCTGCTTACGGGCGTCGTGGGTGTGCATGTCGAGGCAGAACGCGCAGTGGTTGATCTGCGACGCGCGGATCTTGACGAGTTCGCCGATCGTGGGGTCGACATCTTTGGCTGCCGCGTTGGACAGCGTCATCATCGCGTCGTAGAGCTCGGGCGAGACCTTGTAGATCTTGAGTCGGTCAACGGTCGCGGCTGGTTCGAGTGTCTGTGTCATGCCGTCAACGCTAGCCCGGAAAATACCGCCTAGATGGTTCAATATCCCAGTGACTTCGCGGGCCAATTTAGGCAGCCGGGACTTGCACCTCGAGCTGCGCGAGATGATCGAGCCCGGTAGCCGAACCGCCCGCGAGCAGCTGATCACCGCACTTCGGGAGGGGATTCGCAGTGGCAGCCTGAGCACCGACACCCGGCTGCCGCCGTCACGCACGCTGGCCTCCGACCTGGGACTGGCCCGCAACACCGTCGCCGAGGCGTACGCCGAACTGGTCGCCGAAGGCTGGCTGGCCTCCCGCCAGGGTGCGGGCACCTGGGTCGCACGCCCCACGGTCCCGCGGCCGGCGCCGCGCCCGCGCCGCATTCCCGCTGTCCCGCGGCACAACCTGATGCCCGGTTCCCCTGATGTGTCGGAGTTCCCTCGGTCGGCCTGGTTGGCGTCGGCACGCCGCGCCGTCACGAACGCACCGGTATCGGCACTGCGGATGGGCGACCCACGCGGACCACTGGCGTTGCGCGAGGCTCTCACCGAGTACCTGGGCCGCGTGCGCGGCGTGCGGGCCACCCCGGAATCGATCGTGATCTGCTCCGGGGTCCGCGACGGCGTCGACCTGCTGGGCCGGGTGTTCGGCACCCGGCGACCGATCGCCGTGGAGGCCCACGGGCTGTACATCTTCCGCGACGCGCTCGCGTCGCTGGCCGTACCGACGGCACCGATCGCCGTCGACGAACACGGCGCGGTGATCGGCGATCTGGATGGGCTGGACACCCCGGCGGTACTACTCACTCCCGCGCATCAGAGCCCGTTCGGGATGGCCCTGCACCCGGGGCGCCGCACCGCAGTCATCGACTGGGCGCAGCGCACCGGCGGATATGCCGTGGACGACGACTACGACGGCGAGTTCCGCTACGACCGCCAACCGGTCGGCGCCCTGCAGGCACTGAACCCCGAGCGGGTCGTCTACCTGGGCTCGGCCAGCAAGAGCATGGCCCAGGTGCTGCGGGTGGGCTGGATGGTGCTGCCCGACGCACTGATCGATCCGGTCATCGCGGCGGCAGGCGGGGCGCAGTACCACGTCGACGCTCTCACGGCGCTGACGCTGGCCGACTTCATCCGCAACGGCGACTACGACCGGCACATCCGTCGGATGCGCAACCGCTACCGGAGGCGACGCGACACCCTGACCGCCGCGCTGGCCGGATTCGACCTCGGCATCGGCGGGCTGGCCGCGGGCGTGAACATGCTGCTGACCCTCCCCGACGGGGCCGAACCCGAGGTGCTGCGTCGGGCCGGTGAAGCCGGTATCGCGTTGAGCGGGCTGTCGATCATGCGCCATCCCCTCGCCGGACCGGACACCCCCGATCCCGACGGGGTGATCATCGGATTCGGCGCACCCGCGGACCACGCCTTCGGCCCTGCCGTGGACGCACTGTGCGGCGTGCTGTCAGCGACGCTGCGTTAGGAATCCTCGCGCGCGATCAGATCGGACGGCCCGGTGGGCAACCGCCAGTGGAATGCCAGCCCGGCCAGGCGCAGGGTCGTGGCCAGCACCGTACCCACCAGCAGGCCGATCCACTGTGGGCCGAAGTAGTCGATGACGGCGTACGTCGTCGCACCCATCAATGCCGGGACGGCGTACAGGTCGTCCGGCCGCATCAGCATCGGGATCTCCCGGACCAGTACGTCGCGGATGATGCCGCCGCCGATCGCGGTGGTCATGCCGATCAGCACGGCCGCGAACCAGCTGGCACCGTGGTCGACGGCGAACGCCGCACCGGAGGTCGCGAAGAAGCCCATCCCGATCGCGTCCAGCGGCAGCACGATGTGGTTGAACCGGATGAGGTGCTTGGCGGTGAGGGTCGCCACGGCCGTCGCGGCCACCGCGACCGTGATGTTGGGCCAGTGCTGGATAGAGGTGGGCGGATGGACGCCGAGAAAGAGGTCACGGACCACCCCGCCACTCACACCGGTCAGCACGCCCAGCGCCGCGATACCGAACAGATCGAAGCCCTTGCGGATCGCGACCATCGCCCCCGAGGACGCGAACACCGCGATCCCGAGGTCGTTGAGCACCGTCTGCAGCACGAGTGCACCGTACGGCCTCGCTAAGCTGCCTGAGTGGCTGAGCCCGTAATGTCGCCGACCCTTGACCTCAAAACGCAGGCGTTCCGATTCATCGTGACCGGCGGGTTGGCGGCGATCGTGGACTTCGGCCTCTACATCACCTTCCTCCGGCTCTTCGCCACGTTCTGGCACGTCGACGAGGACATCCGGGTCAATGTCGCGAAGACCATCAGCTTCATCGCCGGCACCGCCACGGCGTACCTGATCAACCGGCGCTGGACCTTCCAGGCACCTCCGAGCACGGCCCGGTTCATCGCCGTCTGTGTTCTCTACGCCGTGACCTACGCGGTGCAGGTGGGCATCAACTTCGTGTTCTACGTGCAGTTCGAGAACCAGCCCTGGCGGGTGCCGGTCGCGTTCATCATCGCCCAGGGCACCGCAACGGTGATCAACTTCATCGTCCAGCGCGCGGTGATCTTCAAGCTGCACTGAATATCGGGTAGCCGGGTACTCTATCCAGCTCTTTCGACGGCCTCGAAGATTTTCTTGAGGCGGAAGGAGCTGCCATGAATGCCGACCAGGTTCTGCAGATCGTGATCGCCGTTGTGGCTCCGGTCGTCACAGCCGCCGTCGGATTCGCCGCCCTGACGGTTGGCGACTGGCGGCAGCGACGAACCGAGGCCGGACGCCGAAAGCTGGCCTTTGAAGACGCCACGCGGCAGGTGGCATTCGCCGCCGAATGGGTCAACGCTGTCGGACTGACGGCAGATGATCCCGAGGCGAAGAAACTGGCCAGCATGCAAGCCACTCGATGGCTGGAGGAAGCGAGTGGGCTGGTTGGCGCTGCCAAGCCGCTAGCGACCGATCGCCCCGGAATCACGCTCCGCCGGCTGTTGCTGGCCTACCCGCTGCACAGCCGGGCGGCCAGGTTCTTCCGGGCAATGTTCTACATCACGGTTTGTTTGGTGCCGTGGGGATTGGGCATGTTCGTGCAAGGGCTGCTCGACTGGACGGCGAAACCTGATGGAGGAGGCAGCGGTGATGTGCCCGGCGGCCTCATCATGCTGATCATCGTCGGCCTGCTGAGCTTCGGTTTTCGAACTCTCGCCGCTCGCGCCGAGGACACCTCCGATGAACACCTGGAACCGCACCAACGCCCGATACGGCGCGCCCTGCTGCTCTACCGGTTCCACGGAGCCCCTGCCAAGTCCATCCGCTTGCTGTTCCACTGCTGGGTCCTTTGCGCGGTGATCCCAGCCCTCGGAATAGCCATGGGCACTTTTTCCAACTTTCTCGAGGTACCTATGCCGCTGTTGCTCACCGCGATGCTCGTCGGCTATGCGATCGTGCTCCGGTCCTGGGCTGCGGCGAGCGATCAACGACGCATGCAGGCAATCACCACGCCGGACGCAAGCCATCCGATTGACGCTGGTAACAGCGGCGAACACCTGGTCCGGACCGCCGCTCAATATCAGAAATAATCAACACTGAACACAGGCATCGTTGATCCCGCGGCGCTCAACACCGGTACGCTTCTCAGCGATGTCGACTACCGATCTGCCGACCACTCCCAAGCGCCTGACAGGCTGGGGCCGGACCGCACCGACCGTGGCACAGGTGCTTTCAACCAGCGATCCCGAGGTCATCGTCCGGGCCGTCGCGCGCGCCGCCGAGCAGAAGGGCAGGGGTGTGATCGCCCGCGGCCTGGGCCGCTCCTACGGCGACAACGCGCAGAACGGTGGCGGTCTCGTCATCGACATGTCGTCGCTGAACCAGATCCACTCGATCGATGCCGGCTCCAAGCTGGTCGACGTGGACGGCGGGGTGAACCTCGACCAGCTGATGCGGGCCGCGCTGCCCCACGGACTGTGGGTTCCGGTGTTGCCGGGCACCCGACAGGTGACGATCGGCGGCGCCATCGGCTGCGACATCCACGGCAAGAATCACCACAGCGCAGGCAGTTTCGGCAACCACGTGCGCTCGATGGAACTGCTGACCGCGGGCGGCGAGGTGCTGCACCTGACGCCGGAGGGCGAGAACGCCGACATCTTCTGGGCCACGGTCGGCGGCAACGGCCTGACCGGCATCATCCTGCGCGCCACCATCGAGATGACGCCTACGGAGACTGCGTATTTCATCGCCGACGGCGATGTCACCAAGACACTCGACGAGACCATCGAATTCCACAGCGACGGTAGCGAGTCCAACTACACCTACTCGTCGGCCTGGTTCGACGCGATCAGCAAGCCGCCGAAGCTCGGCCGCGCCGCGATCTCGCGAGGTTCACTGGCGACCCTGGACCAGCTGCCGCCCAAGCTGCAAAAAGACCCGCTGAAATTCGATGCGCCACAGCTACTTACGTTGCCCGACGTGTTCCCGAACGGGTTGGCCAACAAGCTGACGTTCATGCCGATCGGCGAGTTGTGGTACCTGAAGTCGGGCACCTACCGCAACAAGGTGCAGAACCTGACGCAGTTCTATCACCCGCTGGACATGTTCGGGGAATGGAACCGCGCCTACGGTCCGGCGGGATTCCTGCAGTACCAGTTCGTGGTTCCGACCGAGGCCGTCGAAGAGTTCAAGGGCATCATCCTCGACATCCAGCGCTCGGGGCACTACTCGTTCCTCAACGTGTTCAAGCTGTTCGGCCCGGGAAATCAGGCACCGCTGAGCTTCCCGATCCCGGGCTGGAATGTCTGCGTGGACTTCCCGATCAAGGCCGGACTGAACGAGTTCGTCACCGAACTCGACCGTCGGGTACTGGAATTCGGTGGCCGGCTCTACACCGCCAAGGATTCCCGCACGACAGCCGAGATGTTCCACGCGATGTACCCGCGCATCGACGAGTGGCTGGCCGTGCGCCGCAGGGTCGACCCGGACGGCCTGTTCGTGTCGGACATGGCACGCCGGCTGGAGCTCGTCTAGCCCCTCACCGCCCCACTCGGAATCGCGAGAATTTTATTCTTGACTAATTCCAGAAAAGGGACAAGACTTCGGTCCGTGGCGACAACCGCGGACTTCCAGCAGATGCTGCGAAGCGCCGACATGCGTGTGACCCGCCCCCGAGTGGCGGTGTTGCACGCAGTCCATGCGCACCCGCACGCTGACACGGACACCATCATCCGGTCGGTGCGCGAAGACCTGCCCGAGGTCTCCCACCAGGCCGTATATGACTCGTTGCATGCGCTGACCGCAGCAGCACTGGTGCGGCGCATCCAACCCTCCGGTTCAGTCGCCCGGTACGAATCCCGTATCGGCGACAACCACCACCACGTCGTGTGCCGATCGTGTGGCGCAATCGCCGACGTGGACTGCGCGGCCGGGTCGGCCCCATGCCTGACCGCGTCACACGACCACGGTTTCGAGATCGATGAAGCCGAGGTCATCTATTGGGGTACTTGCCCCGAATGTTCCACCGCCCCAACTAGATAACCCCTTAACCCGCCAGCCCCGGAAAGGATTTGTCATGGCCGACGCCGAAACTCACCCCCCGATTGGTGAAGCACAAACCGAACCCGCCGAAAGCGGTTGTCCCATGCTGATCAAGCCTCCCGTCGAGGGCGGCAGCAACCGCGACTGGTGGCCCAATGCGGTCAACCTGAAGATCCTGCAGAAGAATCCCCCCGCCATCGACCCGACCGACGAGGGCTACGACTACCGCGAAGCGGTCAAGTCTCTCGACGTCGAGGCGTTCCAGCGCGATTTCGACGAGCTGCTGACGAATTCGCAGGACTGGTGGCCCGCCGACTTCGGGCACTACGGCCCGCTGTTCGTCCGCATGTCGTGGCACGCCGCAGGTACCTACCGGGTCGAGGACGGCCGCGGAGGCGGCGGGCGCGGTATGCAGCGCTTCGCCCCGCTGAACAGCTGGCCCGACAACGTGAGCCTGGACAAGGCCCGCCGCCTGCTCTGGCCGCTGAAGAAGAAGTACGGCAAGCAGATCTCGTGGTCCGACCTGATCGTCTACGCCGGCAACCGCGCGATGGAGCACATGGGCTTCAAGACCGCCGGGTTCGCCTTCGGTCGCCCGGACTTCTGGGAGCCCGAGGAGGACATCTACTGGGGCGCCGAGCACGAGTGGCTGGGCTCTCAGGAACGCTACGCCGGCGCCGACGGCGACCGGACCAAGCTGGAGAACCCGCTGGGCGCCAGCCACATGGGTCTGATCTACGTCAACCCTGAAGGGCCCGAAGGCAATCCGGACTACCTGGCCGCTGCCATCGACATCCGCGAGACGTTCGGCCGGATGGCGATGAACGACATCGAGACCGCGGCACTGATCGTCGGTGGTCACACCTTCGGCAAGACCCACGGCGCCACCGACATCGAGAACGGCGTGGAGCCCGAGGCCGCACCGCTGGAGCAGATGGGCCTGGGCTGGTCCAACCCCGGCCTGGGTAACGACACCGTCAGCAGCGGTATCGAGGTGACCTGGACGCACACCCCCACCAAGTGGGACAACAGCTTCCTGGAGATCCTCTACAGCAACGAGTGGGAGCTGACCAAGAGCCCCGCGGGCGCCAACCAGTGGAAGCCCAAGGATGGCGGCTGGGCCAACTCGGTGCCGATGGCGCAGGGCACCGGCAAGACCCACCCGTCGATGCTGACCACCGACCTGTCGATGCGGTTCGACCCGATCTACGGCGAGATCACCCGCCGCTGGCTCGATCACCCCGAGGAACTGGCCGAGGAGTACGCCAAGGCCTGGTTCAAGCTGATCCACCGCGACATGGGTCCGGTGACCCGCTACCTCGGTCCGCTGGTGCCCAAGCAGACCTGGGTGTGGCAGGACATCATCCCGGCCGGTAAGCAGCTGTCCGATGCGGACGTCGCCACCCTCAAGACGGCGATCGCGGACTCGGGTCTGACTGTCCAGCAGCTGGTCGACACCGCATGGAAGGCAGCGGCCTCGTACCGCTCCAGCGACATGCGTGGCGGCGCCAACGGCGGCCGGATCCGGCTGCAGCCGCAGCTGGGCTGGGAGGCCAACGAGCCCGAGGAGCTGGCCCCGGTGATCGCCAAGCTCGAGGAGATCCAGGCCTCGTCGGACAGCGGGGTGTCGTTCGCCGACCTGGTGGTTCTCGCCGGTGTCGTCGGCCTCGAAAAGGCGATCAAGGACGCCGGTTTCGACGTCGCGGTGCCGTTCACCTCGGGTCGCGGCGATGCTTCGCAGGAGCAGACCGACGTCGACTCGTTCGCCTACTTGGAGCCCAAGGGCGACGGCTTCCGCAACTTCGTCGCCAAGGGAGACAGCCTGCCGGCCGAGTACCGCCTGATCGATCGGGCCAACCTGCTCGGCCTGTCGGCTCCCGAGCTGACCGTGCTGATCGGTGGCCTGCGGATGCTGGGCGCCAACCACGGCGGCTCGGACCTCGGTGTGTTGACGGACAAGAAGGGTCAGCTGACCAACGACTACTTCGTCAACCTGACCGACATGGCCACCAAGTGGGCACCGGCACCGGCCGATGACGGCACCTATGTCGGCACCGACCGCGCCAGCGGCTCCCCGAAGTGGACCGCCAGCCGGGTCGATCTGCTGTTCGGCTCGAACTCGCAGCTGCGGGCCCTGGCCGAGGTGTACGCCGAGGACGATTCCAAGGAGAAGTTCGTCAAGGACTTCGTCGCGGCCTGGACCAAGGTGATGGACAACGACCGGTTCGATCTGGACGCCTGATCGCCTGACCGACAGGTAACGCAACACCCCGCGGGCTTGAAGCCCGCGGGGTGTTGTTGTCGCACTAGGGTTTTGCGCGTACGGCCCGATAAGCCGCCTTGCCGAACATCTCGGCCACCAGCTCAGGGTCGTCATCGTCATCGGTGTCGAGCATCTTCCGGACCGCCGCCTCGCAGATCGCCAGGAAGACCTCGACCAGCATCGGCAGCGCGACGTCGACATCGGCGACCTGCCACCGCTGCAGCAGCGGGCGCATCGCGGTCGCGAGCTGGTCCCGGATGCGCTCACGGCCGGCGACGATCGCGGCGGTCAGCACCGGATCGGGATCGGCGGCGAAGATGATGCGCCACGAGGCAGGACGCTCGCGCACCGTGCTGCTCAGCGCACGGAACCCATCGACGAACAGTTGCTCGATGGAGCCGGTGCGCTGCGGTGGCAGCAGTTCGAGCAGGCTGGCCAGCACCGCATCGGTCTCCCGATCCAGCAGTGCGGCAAGCACTTCCCCGCGGCCGGGGTAGCAGGCGTAGACCACGGGACGGGTGACGCCCAGGCGCTTCGCGATGGTTCCCATCGTCACGTCGGCCAGGCCCTGCTGTGCAGCGATCTCCAGCGCGGTGTCGAGTACCTGCGGCCGGCGCCGGTCCGGGCCCAGATGCTCGGCCCGGGCCCGGTTGGCGATTGCTGCTTCGTTCACTGCGCTCCGCTCATGTCAGCGTGACATCGGCGATGATCAGCACCGGCCACGCGACGATCTCGCCCAACAACGAAAACAGCTTGTCCAGACCCGTGAGCCCGGCGATGTGATCGCTGTGGGTGGAGGCCCAGACCGCGCCGATCACGAAGTACGGCAGACCCACCACGATTGCAAGGTAGACGAGTTGCCGGATGCTCAACCGGTAGTCGAAAAGATTCTTGATCACGGGTCAACCGATCCCACCGAGAATCGGCTGCGACTCGATGATGCCCTCGTCACTCGGCGCGAGGCCGTCGCCGAACACGCGGACCTGCTGACGTTCCCGAAGCGAGAAGTGTGCCTGACTCGGCGCGTCGTAGCCGAAGCGACGCTGGGCCTCTCGCGGTGTCGTCGTGATCGGATCCTTCGGCGGAACCGCCAGCAGCACCCGTGCACCGATCGGCAGGGTGGCCGGTGAGAGCAGCCGCAGCAGGATCAGCTGGAGCCGTTTGCTCATGGCGATCACCGTGAACGACGCGCTCAGCGGCGGCACCACCAGCGCGTCGAGCACCCGGGATGTGCTGAGACCGGCCATCTCTCGCATCCAGCGCGGCATGGTCGCCAGTGTGCCGCGGCGCAGGAACGCGGTGATCACCCTGGTGCCGGGACACAGCAGCAGCGGCATCTTGGGCAACATCACCTCGGCGCCCAGCAGGTGGTGCATCGCCTGCCGGGCGATATCCGAGCCGATCAGTTCGGGCCGCATCTTCTCGAAGTACTCGCGGATGCCCTCGCGGGTCAGGGGGACATCGGACGGATCGCAGGTCTGCAGTTCGGCGGCGATCGCGCATTCCCGCCAGTACTGCAACTCTTCCTCGGGCGGCAGCGGGCCGGGGCCGTACTTCTCGTAGGCCACCAGGATGGAATGCCACGCGGTCAGGTGGATCCACAGCTGTGAACCAGGATTGTTGGCGTCGTAGGTCTTTCCGGTGACCGGGTCGGTGCCGATGGCCTTGGAGTGGATCTTGACCAGGACGTCGGCGGCCTTGGTGGTCGAGCGACTGTCGTCGAACGCCACCATCGCGAAGTAGCGCAGCGTCCGGTCGTAGCGGGTACGCGGGCGCGAGTAGATCTCGTGGGTCTTGTCGACCGCGGCGACGAGCGCCGGGTCGAGTTCTTCGATGACGACGGCACGCTGGAACCCGATGGACAGCGAGGTGGGGTAGCTCCACACCTCCCAGGTCACCGAATCGGGGCCGAAGAACCCGTAGTCCTCCCCCGGTTCCGTCTCGGGCAACGTCAGCCAGTCACGGATGGTCATGGTCTCCCCCATTTCCTACAAGGTGTAGAAAAAAGCTACGTCGTGTAGGAAATGCGGTCAAGATCCTGCGCTCGGATTTTCGGGGGAAACCGCACGGTACCCTCGTCACGATGTCCCCCGAGGCTTGGAGCTGCGCTAGATGGTGTTCGACGCCGTAGGTAACCCCCAGACGATTCTGCTGCTCGGCGGCACTTCAGAGATCGGGCTGGCGATCTGTGAGCGCTATCTGCGCGACGCCTCTGCCCGCATCGTGCTGGCTGCCCTGCCCGGCGACCCGGGCCGCGACGACGCGGTGGCCCAGCTGCGTGCCGCCGGCGCCAGTTCGGTCGAGGTCCTCGACTTCGATGCAGTCGACACCGCCAGCCACCCCGATGTGATCGACAAGGCGTTCGCCTCTGGTGACGTGGATGTCGCGATCGTCGCGTTCGGCCTGCTCGGCGACGCCGAAGAGTTGTGGCAGAACCAGCGGAAGGCGGTGCAGATCGCCGAGATCAACTACACCGCAGCGGTTTCGGTCGGTGTCCTGGTCGGCGAGAAGATGCGCGCCCAGGGCTACGGCCAGATCATCGCGATGAGCTCGGCCGCCGGCGAGCGGGTGCGCCGGTCCAACTTCGTCTACGGCTCCACCAAGGCCGGACTCGACGGGTTCTATCTCGGCCTCGGCGAGGCGCTGCGCGAATTCGGTGTGCGGGTCCTGGTTATCCGCCCCGGCCAGGTGCGCACCCGGATGAGCGCCCACGTCAAGGAAGCCCCGCTGACCGTCGACAAGGAATATGTCGCCGAACTGGCCGTCACCGCGTCGGCCAAGGGCAAGGAGCTGGTCTGGGCGCCGGGTGCGTTCCGCTACGTGATGATGGTTCTGCGGCACATCCCGCGGTCCATCTTCCGCAAGCTTCCCATCTGATGCAGGCCCGTCCGGCCAGGGTCATCGGACACATGGTGATCGCCCTCATGCTCGCCTCGGCAGTGGCGGGGGTGTCGATCGCGGCGATCGCCCAGGTCCAATGGCCGGCCTACAACACGTCCAACCAGTTGCATGCGCTCACCACCGTGGGCCAGGTCGGCGCGCTGGCCGGAATCTTCGCCGCCGGACTGATCTGGCGTAGAGGCCGGCGCACCCTGGCCCGGCTGGCCGGGCTGATCTTCCTGTCGGCGTTCTCGGTCGTCACCCTGGCGATGCCGCTGGGCGCCACCAAGCTGTACCTGTTCGGGGTCTCGGTCGACCAGCAGTTCCGCACCGAGTACCTGACCCGGCTGGCCGACGCCCCAGGCCTGCACGACATGACCTACTTCGGGCTTCCGCCCTATTACCCCGCCGGCTGGTTCTGGATGGGCGGGCGCATCGCCGCGGCCACCGGCACCCCGGCCTGGGAGATGTTCAAGCCCTGGTCGATCGTCTCGATCACCATCGCCGTGGCGCTGGCATTCGTGCTGTGGGCAACCATGATTCGGTTCGAGTACGCGCTGATCGTCACCACGGCGAGCACCGCCGCGATGCTGGCCTACTCCTCGACCGAGCCCTACGCCGCGATCATCACCGTGCTGCTACCTCCGGTGTTCGTCCTCGCGTGGTCCGGATTGCGCGGTCAGACCCGCAACGGAGGCTGGGCCGCCGTCGTCGGCGTCGGGATCTTCCTCGGGGTGACCGCCCTGCTCTACACCCTGCTGTTCCTGTACTGCGCCTTCACGCTGGCCATCATGGGACTGGTGTTGGCCGTTGCCCGCCGCCGTTTCGACCCGCTTCTGAGAGGCGTTGTCATCGCGGTGATCGCCGGCGCCATCGCCCTGCTCACCTGGGCCCCATATCTGTTGGCCGCGCTGCGCGGCACACCGGCCGAGAAGGGCACCGCCCAGCACTATCTGCCCGACGCCGGCGCCCAGCTGACCTTCCCCATGCTTAGCTTCACCCTGCTCGGCGCACTGTGCATGCTCGGCACGCTGTGGCTGGTGGTCCGGGCGCGCAGCTCGACGCGGGCCGGAGCCCTGGCGATCGCGGTGCTCGCGGTCTACGCCTGGTCGCTGCTGTCGATGCTGACCACCCTGGCCGGCACCACTCTGCTGTCCTTCCGGTTGCAGCCCGCGCTGACCGTGCTGCTCACCACCGCGGGGGCGTTCGGGTTCGTCGAAGCGACGCAGGCCATCTCCAGGCGGTATCAGCCGGAAACTGCGCGGCGGGTGGTCGCCGCGGCCACTGCCATCGGCGTGATCGGCGCCGTCACCTTCAGCCAGGACATCCCCGACGTGCTGCGCCCCGACATCAACGTGGCCTACACCGACACCGACGGAACCGGGCAGCGGGCAGACCGCCGGGCACCCGGCGCCGAGCGCTACTACCGCGAGATCGACGCCAAGATCGCCGAGGTCACCGGTGTGCCACGCAACCAGACCGTGGTGCTGACCGCCGACTACAGCTTCCTGTCGTACTACCCCTATTACGGGTTCCAGGGCCTGACGTCGCACTACGCCAACCCGCTGGCCGAATTCGACAAGCGCGCCAAGGCCATCGAGGGCTGGGCCACGCTCAGCAAGGCCGACCAGTTCGTGAAGGCACTCGACGAGATGCCCTGGAAGGCGCCGACCGTGTTCCTGATGCGCCACGGCGCGAACGACACCTACACGCTGCGCCTGGCCTCCGACGTCTACCCCAACCAGCCGAATGTGCGCCGCTACCACGTGGCGCTCGATGCTGCACTGTTCAAAGATCCACGTTTCGAGGTGACCGACATCGGCCCATTTGTCCTGGCGATCAGAAAGCCCGCTCCCAATGGCCACTGATACGCCGATAGCATCAGAGCCCGTGACGGGACCGCAGGGAACCGCCGGCAGCAACCACCGGACGGTGCGGCTCATCGCGATCGTCGCCGGTTTGCTCGGCGTATTGATGGCGGTGGCAACACCACTGCTTCCGGTCAAGCAGACGACCGCCCAGCTGAACTGGCCGCAGAACGGCACCTGGCAGAGCATCAACGCGCCGCTGATCGGGTACGTCGCCACCGACCTGACCATCACCGTGCCGTGCCAGGCCGCCGCAGGCCTGGCCGGACCGGAGAATCGCGGCCGCACCGTCCTTCTGTCCACGGTGCCCAAGCAGGCGCCCAAGGCGATCGACCGCGGCCTGTTGATCGAGCGGGTCAACAACGACCTGCTGGTCATCGTGCGCAACACCCCGGTGGTCAGCGCGCCGCTCGATGCGGTGCTCAGCCCGGCCTGTCAGTCCCTGACCTTCACCGCGCACGCCGACAAGGTGACCGGCGAATTCGTCGGACTCACCCAGGCCGCCTCCAGCGACACCGCCGACGACCCCGACGCCCCGCTGCGCGGTGAGCGCGGCGGCTACGACTTCCGCCCGCAGATCGTCGGCGTCTTCACCGACCTGTCCGGCCCCGCACCCGAGGGCCTGAAGTTCTCGGCCACCATCGACTCCCGGTACAGCAGCGCGCCGACGCTGCTCAAACTGATGG
Organism: Mycobacterium sp. 48b; assembly: GCF_048282725.1. Taxonomy (NCBI): domain Bacteria; kingdom Bacillati; phylum Actinomycetota; class Actinomycetes; order Mycobacteriales; family Mycobacteriaceae; genus Mycobacterium; species Mycobacterium sp. 48b. The sequence continues at coordinate 827,975 of NZ_JBLVUL010000001.1, read as the reverse complement.
CGATGATCATCGGCGTCGCGATGACCGTCATCGCCCTGGGCGCGCTGCACCGCCTCGACACCGCCGACGGCGTCCGGCACCGGCACTTCCTGCCGCCCCGCTGGTGGTCGATGACGCCGCTGGACGGACTGGTCACCGCCGTCCTGGTGTGGTGGCACTTCGTCGGGGCCAACACGTCCGACGACGGCTACATCCTGACGATGGCCAGGGTGTCCGAGCACGCCGGCTACATGGCGAACTACTACCGCTGGTTCGGCACCCCCGAGGCGCCGTTCGGCTGGTACTACGACCTGCTGGCGCTGTGGGCACACGTCTCCACCAACAGCGTCTGGATGCGGCTGCCCACCCTGCTGATGGCGCTCGCCTGCTGGTGGGTGATCAGCCGTGAGGTGCTGCCGCGGCTCGGTAGAGCCGTCAAGACCAACCGCGCGGCCGCCTGGACCGCGGCGGGCATGTTCCTGGCGTTCTGGCTGCCGCTCAACAACGGCCTGCGGCCCGAACCGATCATCGCCCTCGGCATCCTGCTGACCTGGTGTTCGGTGGAGCGCGGGGTGGCCACCAACCGCATGCTGCCGGTGGCCATCGCCATCATCATCGGCGCGCTGACGCTGTTCTCCGGGCCCACCGGCATCGCTGCCGTCGGCGCCCTGCTGGTCGCCGTGGGACCGCTGAAAACGATTGTGGCCCGGCATACCTCACGCTTCGGCCACCTGCCCCTGCTGGCCCCGATCCTGGCTGCCTGCACCGTGACGATCATCCTGATCTTCCGCGACCAGACCCTGGCCGGCGAACTGCAGGCCAGCACCTTCAAATCCGCCGTCGGCCCCAGCCTGGCCTGGTTCGACGAGCACATCCGCTACTCACGGTTGTTCACCTCAAGCCCCGACGGTTCGGTGGCGCGGCGCTTCGCGGTGCTGACGCTGCTGGTGGCACTGGCGGTGTCGGTGGCGATGACGCTGCGCAAGGGCCGTATCCCCGGCACCGCGGCCGGCCCGAGCCGGCGCATCGTCGGCATCACGATCATCTCGTTCCTGGCGATGATGTTCACCCCGACCAAGTGGACGCACCACTTCGGCGTGTTCGCCGGGCTGGCCGGATCCCTTGGCGCGCTGGCCGCGGTCGCGGTGACCGCCGCGGCGATGAAATCCCGGCGGAACCGGTCGATGTTCGCCGCGCTCGTACTGTTCGTGGTGGCGCTGTCCTTCGCCACCGTCAACGGCTGGTGGTACGTCTCCAATTTCGGCGTGCCCTGGTCGAACTCGTTCCCCGAGTGGCACTTCGGGTTCACCACGATGCTGCTGGGCCTGTCGGTGCTGACCCTGCTGCTGGCGGCCTGGTTCCATTTCAGCGGCCGGGACGAGTCCCCGGACGACGTGCCACAACGCCGCTGGCAGCGGATTGTGCAATCGCCACTGGCGATCGCCGCGTGGGTGCTGGTGATGTTCGAGGTGGTCTCGCTGACCCTGGCGATGACCAATCAATACCCGGCCTGGTCGGTCGGGCGCTCCAACCTGGAAGCGCTCACCGGCAAGACCTGCGGATTGGCCAGCGACGTGATGGTCGAGGAGAACGCGAACGCCGGCCTGCTGGCACCGATCAGCGAGCCGCCCGGGCAGGCCCTCGGCGCGGTCACCGCGCAGGGCTTCGGCCCCAACGGCATCCCGTCCGACGTCTCGGCCGACCCGGTGATGGAACAGCCCGGCGCAGGCAACTTCGCCGACACCGACTCCGGCACCGTGACGGGCAGTGAAGTGGGCACCGAAGGTGGCACCACCGCGGCCGCCGGGGTCAACGGTTCCCGGGCCCGGCTGCCCTACGGACTCGACCCGGCCACCACCGAGGTGCTGGGCAGCTGGCGCGCCGGCACCCAGCAGCCCGCGATCATGCGCTCGGCCTGGTACCGGCTGCCCGACCGCGACAAGGCCGGACCGCTGCTGGTCGTCTCGGCCGCGGGCCGTTTCGATCCGGGCGAGGTCGTGGTGCAGTGGGCCACCGACGCGCAGGCCGCCGAGAACAAACCCGGCGGCGGCATCGGATTCGCCGATGTCGGCGCCGCCCCGGCCTGGCGCAACCTGCGGGCCCCGATGGCCGCCATCCCGCGCGAGGCCACCCAGATCCGATTGGTCGCCTCCGACGACGACCTGGCCCCGCAACACTGGATCGCGGTGACCCCGCCGCGCATCCCGCAGCTGCGCACCCTCCAGGAAGTGGTCGGGTCGCAGGACCCGGTCCTGCTGGACTGGCTCGTGGGTCTGGCGTTCCCCTGCCAGCGACCGTTCGGCCACCAGTACGGCGTCACCGAGGTGCCCAAGTGGCGGATCCTGCCGGACCGCTTCGGCGCCGAGGCCAACTCGCCGGTGATGGACTACCTGGGCGGCGGCCCGCTGGGTATCTCCGAACTACTGCTGCGGCCGTCGAGCGTGCCGACCTATCTGCGCGACGACTGGTTCCGGGACTGGGGCTCTCTGCAACGGCTGACGCCGTGGTACCCGGACGCCACAACGGCCCGCCTGGACCTGGGCACCGCGATCCGCAGCGGACTGTGGAGCCCGGCGCCCCTGCGGCACAGCTAGGACACAGTCCGGACAACTCTCCTCGGAGCGCGGCAGGGCAGACCGGGCCTCACATACGGGTCGCATAACATCGAGCCTCGTGCCTTCCGATGAGCCAACCGACCGTGTTGTGGGCATCGCACGCCTGATCGCCATCGTCGCGGGCATCGCGGGTGTGGTGTTGTGCGCGCTGGTGCCGCTGCTGCCCGTCAAACAGACCACCGCGACCATCCTGTGGCCGCAGGGCACCGATGCCGGAGGAAACGTCACCGCGGTGACGGCACCGCTGGTGTCGGGCGCCCCGCAGTCGCTCGACGTGTCCATTCCGTGCTCGGCGATCGCGACGCTTCCGGCCGAGGGCGGCCTGGTGTTCTCGACGATCCCCTCGGGCGGCATCGACGCCAGCCGCAACGGGCTGTTCGTGCGGGCCAACACCGAAACCGTGGTCGTGGCGTTCCGCGACTCCGTGGCCGCCGTCGCCCCCCGCGCGGCGATCAACGCCGGCGGATGCAGCGCGCTGCACCTGTGGGCGAACCTCGGCGGCGTCGGCGCGGACTTCGTCGGCATCCCCGGCGCCACCGGCACGGCGGCCGTGGAGAAGAAGCCTCAGGTCGCCGGACTGTTCACCGATCTGAAGGTGACCCCGCAGCCCGGGCTCAGCGCCCGCGTCGACATCGACACCCGCTTCATCACCTCCCCGACCGCACTGAAACTGCTGGTGATGGCGCTCGGAGTGGTGTGCGTGGTGGCCTCGATCATCGCGCTGGCCGTTCTCGACCGGCGCGCAGGCCACACGGTTCGGGGTGCCTGGCGGCGCTTCGTCAAGGTTCCGCTCTCGACCTGGATCGCCGACATCGGCGTCATCGGCGGCCTGCTGCTGTGGCACGTCATCGGCGCCATCTCGTCGGACGACGGCTACAACCTGACCATCGCGCGGGTATCGGCCGACGCCGGCTACACCGCCAACTACTTCCGCTACTTCGGCGCCACCGAGGCCCCGTTCGACTGGTACCAGTCCGTGCTGGCCCAGTTCGCCACGATCAGCACGGCCGGCATCTGGATGCGCGTACCCGCCACCCTGGCCGCCATCGGCACCTGGCTGCTGCTCAGCCGCTGGGTGATCCCCCGGCTCGGACGGCGCGTCGCGCGCAACCGGGTCACGATGTGGACCGCGGGCGCGGTCTTCCTGGCCGCCTGGTTCCCGTTCAACAACGGACTGCGTCCCGAACCGCTGATCGCCTTCGGCGTGCTCGCGGTGTGGGCGCTGGTGGAAAATACGATCGCCACCCGCCGCATCTGGCCCACCGCGCTGGCGATCATCGTCGCCGCCTTCACCGTGACCCTGGCCCCGCAGGGCATCATCGCGCTGGCCCCGCTGCTGGTGGGCGCGCGCAGCGTCGTCGGCATCATCCGCAGCCGCCGCGTCACCCTGCCCGCACTCGCCGCGCTCGCCGGCTCGGCCGCCCTGATCTTCGTCGTCGTGTTCCGCGACCAGACCCTGGCCAGCGTCGCCGAATCGGCCCGGATCAAGTACACCGTCGGCCCGACCATCTCCTGGTACCAGGAATTCCTGCGCTACTACTTCCTGACCGTGGAAGATTCGGTGGACTCGTCACTCACCCGACGGTTCGCCGTGCTGGCCATGATGCTGTGCCTGTTCGGCATGATCGCGGTGCTGCTGCGCAAGGGCCGGGTGCCCGGGCTGGCCAGCGGCCCGGTCTGGCGACTGATCGGCACCACCGCGATCGGGCTGCTCCTGCTGCACTTCACCCCGACCAAGTGGGCCGTGCAGTTCGGCGCCTTCGCCGGGCTGGCGGCTGCCCTCGGGGCGGTGACGGCATTCGCCTTCGCCCTCGTGGGCCTGCACAGCCGACGCAACCTGGCCCTCTACGTCACCGCGCTGCTGTTCGTGCTGGCGTGGGCCACCTCGGGCATCAACGGCTGGTTCTACGTCGGCAACTACGGCGTGCCCTGGTTCGACCGCCAGCCCGTGATCGCCGGATTCCCGGTGACCACCATCTTCCTGGCGCTGGCGATCGTCACCGCGGTACTGGCCGGCTGGCTGCACTTCCGGATCGACTACGCCGGGCACACCGAGGTGGCCAACACCCGCCGCAACCGGGCACTGGCGTCGACGCCGCTGCTGGTGGTCGCGACCATCATGGTGGTGCTCGAAGTCGGGTCGATGACCAAGGGCTTCGTCCAGCGCTACCCCGTCTACACCACCGCCAAGGCCAACCTCTCGGCGCTGACCTCAGGTCTGTCGTCGGACAGTTGCGCCATGGCCGACGACGTTCTGGTCGAGGCCGACACCAATGCGGGCATGCTGCAACCGGTCGAAGGCCAGACCTACGGCGAGTACGGCCCGCTGGGCGGCGAGAACCCGATCGGGTTCACCCCCAACGGAATCAGCGACACGCTGGAACCGCCGAAGCCCGTCGTCGCCAACCCCGGCACGGTGAACTCCGACGGATCGCCCAACAAGCCCAACGTCGGCATCGCCTACGCCGCGGGCACCGGCGGCGGCTACGGACCCGTCGGCGTCAACGGGTCCCGGGTGTACCTGCCGTTCGGCCTGGACCCGGCGCGCACCCCGGTGATGGGCAGCTATAAGGAGAACACCGTTGCCGCCAAGGCCACCTCGGCTTGGTACCAACTGCCGCCGCGCACCGCGGACCGGCCGCTGGTGACGGTCGCCGCCGCAGGCGCCATCTGGTACTACGACGAAGAACACGAGTTCCACTACGGCCAGTCGCTGAAGCTGCAGTGGGGCGTGCACCGTCCCGACGGCAGCTTCCAGGCCCTCGACGCCGTTCAGCCGATCGACGTGTTCGCCCAATACGCCTGGCGCAACCTGCGTTTCCCGCTGGCCTGGGCGCCGCCGGAGGCCAACGTGGCGCGGATCGTCGCCGACGATCCGAACCTGTCCGATGACCAGTGGTTCGGCTTCACCCCGCCGCGGGTGCCGACCCTGCAGACCGCGCAGCAGTTCCTCGGCGCGCAGACCCCGGTGCTGATGGATATCGCGACCGCCGCGAATTTCCCCTGCCAGCGCCCGTTCTCCGAACGTCTCGGCGTGGCCGAGCTGCCGGAGTACCGCATCCTTCCCAACGTCAAGCAAGTGGTGGTGTCGTCGAACATGTGGCAGTCCGCCCAAAAGGGTGGTCCCTTCCTCTTCATCCAGGCGCTGCTGCGCACGTCGACCATTCCGACGTATCTGCGTGACGACTGGTACCGGGACTGGGGCTCGATCGAGAAATACGACCCGGTGGTGCCGGCCGGACAGGCGCCCGTCGCCAACGTCGATGAAGGAACCCAGCGAGTGTTCGGCTTCAGCCGGCCCGGACCGATCCGGGCCCTGCCATGACCACGACCGTGCGCGAACACAGCGCTGACAAGGGTGTTCAGCTGACCCGCTGGGTCGCGATGATCGCCGGCCTGATCGGCTTCCTCTGTGCGGTGGCCACACCGCTACTGCCGGTGGTGCAGACCACCGCCACACTGAACTGGCCGCAGGCCGGCCAGATGAACAGCGTCACCGCGCCGTTGATCACCCAGACGCCGGTCACCATGTCGGTGACGGTGCCGTGTGAGGTGATCCGGTCGATGCCGCCCGAGGGCGGCTTGGTGCTGGGCACGGCCCCCAAGGAGGGCAGGCAGGCCGCGCTCAACGCGCTGTTCGTCAACGTCAACAGCAAGCGCGTCGACATCACGGACCGCAACGTGGTGATCGCGAGCGTGACGCGGGATAAGGCCAACTCCGCGGCCTGTCAGCGGATCGAGATCACGTCATCGGACGCGGGCACCTTCGCCACGTTCGTCGGGCTGAGCGGCACCGACGGTAAGGAGCTGCGCACCGGGTTCGCCGACCCGAACCTGCGGCCCCAGATCGTCGGAGTCTTCACCGAGCTGAGCGGGCCTGCCCCGCAAGGGCTTTCCCTGTCGGCCACGATCGACACCCGGTTCACCTCCAAGCCCACCGCTCTCAAGCTGGTGGCGATGCTGCTCGGCATCGCCGCCACGGTGGTCGCGGTGCTGGCGCTGTGGCGGCTGGACCGGCTCGACGGCCGGCGGATGCACCACCTGATCCCGTCACGCTGGCGCACGTTCAGCGCTGTCGACGTGGTGGTGGTCGGCGGGTTCCTGAGCTGGCATGTGATCGGGGCGAACTCGTCGGACGACGGCTACATCCTGCAGATGGCGCGCGTGGCCGACCACGCCGGCTACATGTCGAACTACTTCCGCTGGTTCGGCAGCCCCGAGGATCCGTTCGGCTGGTTCTACAACCTGCTCGCCCTGATGACCCATGTCAGCGACGCCAGCATCTGGATGCGGCTGCCCGACCTGATCTGTGCGCTGGTGTGCTGGCTGCTGCTGTCGCGTGAGGTGCTGCCGCGCCTCGGCCCCGCGGTGATCGCCTCCAAGCCGGCACTGTGGGCGGCGGGCCTGGTTCTGATGGCGGCCTGGATGCCGTTCAACAACGGCCTGCGCCCCGAGGGCCAGATCGCCACCGGCGCCCTGATCACCTACGTGCTGATCGAACGGGCCATCATCTCCGGAAGGCTCACACCGGCCGCCATGGCGATCATCTCCGCGGCCTTCACCCTCGGCATCCAGCCGACCGGCCTGATCGCCGTCGCCGCGCTGCTCGCCGGTGGCCGTCCGCTGCTGCGCATCCTGGTGCGTCGCGGCCGCACGCTGGGCGTATGGCCGCTGGTGCTGCCGCTGCTGGCCGCGGGCACGGTGATCCTGACCGTGGTGTTCGCCGACCAGACACTGGCAACGGTGTTGGAGGCCACCAGGATTCGCACTGCGATCGGCCCGAGCCAGGAGTGGTACACCGAGAACCTGCGCTACTACTACCTGATCCTGCCGACCGTCGACGGCTCGCTGTCCCGCCGGTTCGGCTTCATCATCACCGCGCTGAGCCTGTTCGCCTCGCTGTTCATCATGTTGCGGCGCAAGCGGGTTCCCGGCGTGGCCCGCGGGCCGGTATGGCGCCTGATGGGCATCATCTTTGCCACCATGTTCTGCCTGATGTTCACCCCCACCAAGTGGGTGCACCACTTCGGTCTGTTCGCCGCGGTGGGTGCCGCGATGGCAGCGGTGGTGACGGTGCTGGCCGGGCCTGCGGTGCTGCGCTCGGCACGCAACCGGATGGCCTTCACCGCGGCGGTGCTCTTCGTGCTCGCGCTGTGCTTCGCCACCACCAACGGCTGGTGGTACGTGTCCAGCTACGGCGTGCCGTTCAACAACGACAAGCCCAACATCGGTGGAATCACCGTGAGCGCCATCTTCTTCGCACTGTTCGCCGTCACCGCCCTGTGGGCGTACTGGCTACACCTGCGTCCCTCGGCCGAGGGACGGCTGGCGCGGGCACTGACCACCGCACCGGTGCCGGTTGCGGCCGGCTTCATGGTGGTGGTGTTCGTCGGTTCGATGCTCTACGGGGTGGTGCGCCAGGACGGCACCTACTCCAACGCGTCGTCGAACCTGCGTGCCTTCGCCGGTGGCTGCGGTCTGGCCGACGACGTGCTCGTCGAACCCGACACCAACGACGGGTTCCTGACCCCGCTGCCGGGTGACTACGGACCGCTGGGACCGCTGGGCGGCACGGCACCGACCGGGTTCACCCCGAACGGCGTGCCGGACCATATTGTCGCCGAAGCGATCCGGATCACCGTGCCGATGCCGGGCATCGACGCCGACTGGAATGCGGCCGCAGAGCTGAAGACCCCGGGCGTCAACGGATCGACGGTGCCGCTGCCCTACGGGCTCGACCCGGCGCGGGTTCCGCTGGCAGGCAGCTACGTCGAAGGCCCGGCTCAGCAGGAGAGCAAGCTGGCCTCGGCCTGGTACCAACTGCCCGCGCCCGACGCCGCCCACCCGCTGGTCGTCGTCACCGCAGCCGGAACCATCACCGGCAACAGCATTTTCAACGGCCGCACAGAAGGGCAGACGGTCCAGCTGGAGTACGGACGGCCCGGCCCCGACGGCGCTGCGGTGCCGGCCGGCCGCGTGCTGCCCTATGACCTCGGACCGATCCCGTCGTGGCGCAACCTGCGGTTCGATCGCAGCGAGATTCCCGCCGATGCGACGTACGTCCGGGTCATCGCCGAGGACAAGTCGCTGAGCCTCGGCGACTGGATCGCGGTCACGCCGCCGCGTGTGCCCGAGGTCAAGACCGTGCAGGAGTACATCGGCTCGCAGCAGCCCGTGCTGATGGACTGGGCTGTGGGCCTGGCCTTCCCGTGCCAGCAGCCGATGCTGCACGCCAACGGTGTCACCGAGGTGCCGAAGTTCCGGATCACCCCGGACTACAACGCCAAGATGAAGGACACCGACACCTGGGAGGACGGCATCAACGGCGGCCTGCTGGGCATCAGTGACCTGCTGCTGCGCCAGCACGTGATGGCCACGTACCTGAACAAGGACTGGGGCCGCGACTGGGGCTCGCTGCGCAAGTTCGACACCATCGTCGACGCGACGCCGGCGACGATCGAGCTTGGGACTGCGACACATTCCGGGCTCGACAAGCCGGGCCGCATCCGCATCAAGCCCTAGCCAATCCGCCGCCGATTTCTACACAAGGGTTGCGTTCCGCGAAAGTTGCAGCCCGCGTGTAGAAATCGGCGCGGTGGCTAGCGGCGCAGCTGAGCCAGCGCGCGGGTCGCGGCATTGGCGCCACACATTCCGTGTGCACCCGGGCCAGGCGGCGTGGCGGCCGAGCAGATGTACATTCCCGGAATCCCGAGGTCATAGGGCGCCAGCGTAGGCCGGGGCCCGAACGCCAGCTGGCGGATGTCCTTGGCGCCCGTGCAGATATCGCCGCCCACATAGTTCGGGTTGTACACCGACATCTCGGTCGTCGAGCGCACCGCAGTAGCGACGATCCGGTCGGCGAATCCCGGCGCGAACCGCTCGAACTGCGCGACGATGGCATCGGTCGCGTCACCGGTATATCCGTTCGGCACATGGGCGTACGCGTAGACGGGATTGATGTCCCCGGCCGATCGCCCCGGATCGGCCAGGTACTGCTGGCCCACCAGGACGAACGGCCGGCCCGGCATACGCCCGGCATGGATCGCCCGCTCGGTGGCCGCGATCTCGTCGAAATCGCCGCCCAGGTGCACCGTCCCGGCCCGGCCCACCTCAGGATTGGTCCACGGCACCGGGCCACGTACCGCGAAATCCACCTTGAATGCGCCTGGACCGTAACGGAATCGACGGAAACCGCGAGCTGTCCGGCGCGGAAGCCGGTCGCCCAGGATTTCCGCGACAGCCGTCGGCGCGAGGTCGAACATGGTGATGTCGGCCGGCGGCAACTGAGCTGCGGCAGTGACCGCCACCCCGGTGTGCACCTTGCCGCCGAACTGCGTCAGCGCCGAGACCAAGGCATCGGTGATGGCCTGGGACCCGCCTTCGGCAACGGCCCAGCCGTGCCGGTGTCCGGCGGTGAGGATACCCAGCCCGATCGCCGAGGTCAGCGGGTAGTGCAACGGCCGGAAGGTATGGGCCGCAACACCTCCGAACAACGCGCGGGCCTCCGGGGTCCGGAAGATCCGGGCCAGCACCGACGCGGGCAGAACCGTGGGTGCCCCGAACCGGGCCAGCGTCAACGGATGTGCGGGAATGCGCAGCAACGGGCCCATGATGTCGTCGGCGAGCGTGTCGAAACGGGCTGCGGGGCCACCGAACAGGGCTCGCCAACGCGGGCCGTCGCCACCCAGCCCGGACGCGGTCTGCTCGACACTGCGATGCAGCAGGCCGGCGGCACCGCCGTCGAGCGGATGCGCGCAGTCGATTTCTGGCCAGCGCCAACGCAATCCGTGCCGCTCCAGGTCCAGCCCGGCCAGAAACGCCGACCCCACCGCCATCGGGTGTATCGCCGCGCAGTGGTCGACCACCACACCGTCGAGGGTCCCCGAGCGCACACCGCCGCCGACTTCGTCGGCCGCCTCAAGCACGGTGACCTCGTGCCCAGCCCGGGCCAGCACGATGGCGGCCGCGAGCCCGTTGGGCCCACTACCCACGACGACAGCAGTGCTCACAGGCGATCCCCTTTCGCCCTCAGACTAACCAGCCGATCATCCAGCCAACACGGGTGTCCTGTGGATAACTTGTGGATAGTTTTCCCTGGGCCCGCCGTCACCGCAGTTCACAAGGTGCGATTTCGAATTACACGCTTGTGAGTAAGACTGTGCGCTGGCCGCTCACCGCAAACCACGGCAGGCGATGCACGCTCGCGCGTGACGAGTGTGCGCGGGCTGCTGCCCGATCACGGCGTTTCTGGCAGCAGACACGCACGCTCGCGGTGCCGGAGGGAACTACAGCGGCAGCAGGCCGTGTTTGCGCTGCACCTTGGGACCGTTCTGCTTGTCCCGCAACAGCTTCAGGGACTTGCGCAGCAGCAAGCGGGTCTCGTGCGGCTGGATCACGCCGTCGATGTAGCCACGCTCGGCCGCGATCCACGGCGTCGCCATGTTGTCGTTGTAGCCCTTGATGAAGTCCGCGCGGATCTTCTGCACCTCGGGGGCGGTCGGATCCGGGAACCGCTTGACCAGGAGCTGTGCCGCGCCTTCGGCACCGATCACCGCGATCCGCGCGGTGGGCCAGGCGTAGTTCAGGTCAGCCGTCAGCTGCTTGGAACCCATCACCGCGTACCCGCCGCCGTAGGCCTTGCGGATGATCACGGTCACCTTCGGCACGTCGGCCTCGACGATGGCGTTGAAGAACCGGCCGCCGCGCTTGATGATGCCGCCCGTCTCCTCGGCGACACCCGGCATGGCACCCGGGGTGTCGACCACGAAAACCAAAGGCAGGTTGTAGGAATCGCAGAACCGGATGAAGCTGGCCGCCTTGTCCGAGGCCTCGTTGCCGATGGCACCCGACATGAACATCGGCTGATTGGCAACCACACCGACCGGGTGACCGTCCACCCGGGCGAACGCGGTGATCAGCTCCGGAGACCGCTGATCGGCGATCTCGAACACGTCGCCGTCATCGAAGATCCGCAACAGGATCTCGTGCATGTCATAGGCCATGTTGTCGGCGTCCGGGACGATGGAGTCCAGCTCCAGATCGTGCGGGGTGATCTCGGGCTCCAGGCCGGGGTTGATGACCGGCGCGTCGTCGAAGTGGTTCGACGGCAGGAAGCTCAGGTAGTCGCGCACGTACTGGTAGGCCGCGGCCTCCGACTCGACCACCTTGTGGATGTTGCCACGCTGCGCCTGCACGTCGGCCCCGCCGAGTTCGTCGAAGCTGACGTCTTCGCCGGTGACGTCCTTGATCACGTCCGGACCGGTGATGAACATGTAGCCCTGGTCGCGCACGGCCACCAGCAGGTCGGTCTGAATCGGCGAATAGACCGCTCCGCCTGCACATTTGCCGAAGATCAGCGAGATCTCCGGGACCAGGCCGCGCAGCATCTCGTGCCGGCGACCGAGTTCGGCGTACCAGGCCAGCGAGGTAGCGGTGTCCTGGATGCGGGCGCCCGCGGAGTCGTTGATACCGATGATCGGGCAGCCCACCATCGCGACCCACTCCATCAGCCGGGCCACCTTGCGGCCGAACATCTCGCCGACCGAGCCCTGGAACACCGTCTGGTCGTGGCTGAACACACCGACCGGTCGTCCGTTGATGGTGCCGTGACCGGTGACGACGCCGTCGCCGAAGAAGGCGCTCGGATCACCGGGCGTCTTGGCCAGCGCGCCGATCTCCAGGAAGCTGCCCGGATCGAGCAGCGCATGGATGCGGGCGCGGGCGCTCGGGATGCCCTTCTTGTCGCGGCGGGCCTTGGCCTTCTCATCGCCCGGATCGGAAGCCAGTTCCAGCTTCTCGCGGAGCTCGGCCAGCAGTTCAGCCGTGGTTTTGTTCGTCACTTGCTCTCGCTCTCCGCTTCGATACGGTTGATCGCCTCGCTCAGGTGAGCACCGACTTTGGCAATGTACGGCTCGTCGATGGCCTGAATGTGCTCGCCCCCGATGTGCACGACCTCCAGGTCCGAGGCCGCTTCGCCCCAGCCGCCGTCGGGCTGGCGGGTCGCGTAGGCGGGCTCGAACACGATCGCGTCATCGTGGTAGCGGTCGGCCATGTAGAGCGTGACGTGTCCGTCGTACGGCTGGATCTCGATGGTGTCCAGCGCGCGGTTGTCCAGGTAGGACGTGCGCTGGTGCTCGATGATGCCGCCGGGGATCTGCACGCCGCTCTGCGCGACGACCTCAAGCACGAACTTGACCTGGCCCTCGTCGTCGAGCTTCTCGAGCTCCTCGTAGGGGATCGCGGGGACCTCGACGTTGAAGGTGCGCTCGGCGAACCGCGCGTAGCGGTCCCAGCGGGCCCGCATCCCCGCCTGGCTCTGGTCGATCGGCTCGCCGGGGCGAACACAGTCGATCAGGCCCACGAACCGGACATCGGCGCCGGCCTGCTTCAGGCCGATCGCGCACGCGTAGGCCAGAGCCCCGCCCAGCGACCAGCCGGCCAGGATGAACGGGCCCTTGTACATCTCCAGCAGCTTGGGCACGTACTCGGCGGCGCGCTCCTCGATGGAGCCCTCGACCCGCTCGATGCCGTAGATCGGGGTATCGGCAGGCAGCCGCTTGATCAACGGTTCGTAGACGACGGTGGATCCGCCGGCCGGGTGGAACACGAACAGCGGGATTTTTCCGGAGGTGCCCGCAGTGCTTTCGCTGGGAGCCCGCAGGGTACGGACGAACCCGTCCACCACGCCCTCTTCCAGCTGATCGCGCACGATCGTGGACAGCTCTTCGATGGTCTTGGCCGAACGGACCTGCTCGACCGTCACGGTGCCCTCGGCGCGCTCGGAGAGCCGCTCGGACAGCTTGGTCGCCGTCTCGACATCGACGAAGGGCAGCTCGTTGAAGATGCCGCCCGGCGACTTGCCGGTGACGATCGCCCAGGTGGCGAAGGTGACCCGCTCCGCGGCGTCACGCGGGGGCACGTCGGCGCCAAGCGCCTCGGTGACCGCCTCCTGGGTGAGCACCTTGGCGGCGGCCGCAGCCGCGGTGGCCTTGCTGGGGCCGGCCGGGCCCGACGGATCCGACGGCGGCGGCGGAACGGCCGGACCACTCGGATCGCTCGGCGCCGGTGGGATCTCCAGGCCCTCGATGGCGGCGGCCTCGGCAACCGGGTCCACCCCGGTGACCTCATCGGCCTTCTCCCCCACCGAATGTCCGGCCTCGGCCAGCTTGGCCTCGAGCTCGGCCACCGTGGAGGCTCCACCCAGGAGCTCGGACTGCTCGGCGGCGATCTCCTCGGCCGTCTTGCCCTTCTGGGATTCGGCGATCTGATCGACCTCGTCGCGGTGCTCGATCGCGTACTTGATCAGGTCCTCGACGTTGTACAGGTTCGCGTCACGCACCGCGGTCAGCTGGATCGGCGGCAGGTCGAAGTCGTACTCGACGCGGTTCTTGATGCGCACCGCCATCAGGGAATCCAGGCCCAGCTCGATCAGCGGCACCTCCCATGGCAGGTCCTCGGGCTCGTAGCCCATGGCACCGCCGACGATGGTGCCGAGCCGCTGCGCGATGGTCTCGCCGGAATCCGGTGACCACTTGGCAAAGCCGGCACCGAGGTTGGCGCCTTGAGTGAGGTTGTCGGTCAGGATCTCGGCGTCATCTTCGGCGTCGGGCTCGGGCTCGGCCAACGCCGGGGCGGCCGAAACCTGCTCGGCGACAACACCCGCACCCACCGCGGTCGGCAGCGCAGCCGCCGCACCACCGCGGGTCACGATCGCGTCGTAGACCAGGGTGAAGGATTCATCGATCCGCGCGTGCACCTGCACCGAGGCACCGCCCGGGTGCCGGGTCAACGTGGTGACCAGGCGGGAGCCGTCGGCGGGCACCGCCCGCTGCTCCGACGCGGTCAGCTTGGCGTCCGGAAGCACCTGCGCGGCAGCGGCTTTCACCAGGGCAGCCAGGTCAGCGGTGCCCTTCGACACGAACTCCCAGACGTGCTTGCCGTCGGGTGTGGCGACGTGGTTGCCGGGCATCACCGTGGAGCTGTCGCCGGTGAAGTGCGCGTCCAGCCAGTGCTGCTTGCGCTTGAACTTGGTCGGCGGGATGTTGGCGAAGTCCAGCGCGCCGGCCAGGCCGGTGGACTTGCGCGGGAACAGGGTCCGCAGGTCCAGGTCATGGCCGTGGACGAACAGATGCGCCATGGCCGTGACCATCGAGGTGACCTCGTCCTGCTTGCGGGCCAGGGTCGCGATCAGCTGCGCGTCGTGCAGCCCAGCCGAAGCCGTCGTCAGCCCAACCTGCATGAGCGCCACCGGGTTCGGTGCCAGCTCCAGGAACGTGGTGTGACCGTTGTCCACCGCATTGCGGATGCCGTGGGTGAAGTAGACGCTGTGTCGCAGGCCCTTCTTCCAGTACTCCACGTCGTGGATCGGCTCGGCGCCGGCCCGGATGAACTTGCCCTCGTGCACGGTCGAGAAGTAACCGGTGCTCAGCGGATGCGCTTCGATGCCCTGGATCTCGGCGGACAGCTCACCGAGCAGCGGGTCCATCTGCTGGGTGTGGCTGGCGCCCTTGGTCTGCAGCTTGCGGGCGAACTTGCCCTCGGACTCCGCCCGGGCGATGATCGCGTCGATCTGCTCCGGCGGGCCGCCGATGACGGTCTGGGTCGGAGCGGCGTACACGCACACCTCAAGGCCCGGGTAATCGGCGAACACCGTCTTGATCTCGTCGGCCGAGTACTCGACCAGCGCCATCAGGCGGATGTACTCGCCGAACAACATCGCTTCGCCCTCACCCATGAGGTGCGCGCGCGAGCAGATGGTCCGGGTGGCATCGGCCAGCGACAATCCGCCGGAGAAGTACGCGGCGGCCGCCTCACCGAGTGACTGCCCCACCACTGCACCGGGTTTCGCACCATGGGCCTTGAGGAACTCACCGAGCGCGACCTGGATGGCGAAGATCACCGTCTGGACCACTTCGATGGGGTATTCGCAGGTCTCGTTGGTGTAGTCGATCGCGTCGTCGAGGATCAGCTCGACGACCGAGTACCCGCGCTCATCCTGGATATGGGCGTCGACCTTGTTGATCCACTCGGCGAAGACCGGCTCACGCAGGTAAAGCTCTTTGCCCATCTTGCGGTGCTGCGCACCGAAACCGGCGAGCACCCACACCGGGCCGTTGGTGACCGGGCCGTCGGCCGAGATCACACTCGGATGCTGCTTGCCCTCGGCGACCGCCCGCAGGCCCTTGACCGCCTCGTCGTGGTCGTGGGCCAGCACGATGGCACGCGAGCGGCCGTGGTTGCGGCGAGACAGCGAGCGTCCGATGGACTCGAGCGACGACGCCCGCCCCTCTTCGCTGTCGATCCAGTCCGCCAGCGCGGCGGCGGCGACCTTCTTGCGCGAGGTCAGGAAGGCCGAGACGGCAAGCGGGACAACCTTCTTGACGGGCTCGGCGGCGTCGGCGGCGGCCAGTTCCTCGCGAGACGCCTCGATCAGGCGCTTGGCCTCATCGGTCAGACCAGGCAGCTCATGCGTCGCCTCGTCGTAGGCCGGGTATTCGTCTGCTTCCGACTCATCGTGGATGAACTCGCCGTACTCGTCCATCCGCACACCGCCGACGTAGGTCGCGCTGGCGTCATCGGCAGCCGACTTGTCCTCGGCAGCTTCAGGTTCCGGCTCCGGCTCGACCAGATCCGACGGCAGGACCTCGCGCAGCACCAGGTGCGCGTTGGCGCCACCGAAGCCGAAGCCCGACACACCGGCGATCGCATGACCGCTGTAGCGCGGCCAGTCCGACACGGTGTCGTTGACCTTGAGGTGCTCTTTGTCGAAGTCGATGTACGGGTTGGGCCCGGCATAGTTGATGGACGGCGGCAGCTTGTCGTTGGCCAGCGACAGCGTCATCTTCGCCAGGCTCGCCGCGCCTGCCGCCGACTCCAGGTGGCCCACATTGGATTTCACCGCACCGAGCAGCGCGGGTTTGTCCGCCTCGCGACCACGTCCGACCACGCGACCCAGGGCGTCGGCCTCGATCGGGTCACCCAGGATGGTGCCGGTGCCGTGCGCCTCGATGTAGTCGACGGTCCGCGGATTGATCCCGGCGTCCTTGTAGGCCTTCCGCAGAACCGCTTCCTGCGCATCGGGATTGGGGGCGAGCAGGCCGTTGGACCGGCCGTCGTGGTTGATCGCGCTACCAGCGATGACGGCCAGGATCTGGTCGCCGTCGCGACGGGCGTCGGACACCCGCTTGAGCACCAGCATGCCGCCGCCCTCGGACCGGGCGTAGCCGTCGGCGTCCGAGGAGAACGACTTGATGCGGCCGTCCGGGGCCAGCACGCCGCCGACCTCGTCGAAGCCGACCGTCACCATGGGGGTGATCAACGCGTTGACACCGCCGACGATGGCCACATCGGCCTCACCGGAACGCAGCGCCTGCACACCCTGGTGGGCTGCCACCAGCGAGCTCGAGCATGCGGTGTCGACGGCGACCGACGGGCCGCGGAAGTCGTAGAAGTACGAAACCCGGTTGGCGATGATCGAACTCGCGGTTCCGGTGATGGCGTACGGGTGGGTCACCGACGGGTCCGAGACCGCCAGGAACTGGTAGTCATTGGTCGAGTTGCCCACGAACACACCCACACTGGTGCCGCGCAGACTCGACGCCGGAATCCGGGCGTGCTCCAGGGCCTCCCAGGTCAGCTCCAGCGCCATGCGCTGCTGCGGGTCGATGTTGTCGGCCTCCATCTTCGACAGCGCGAAGAACTCGGAGTCGAAACCCTTGATGTCGGACAGGTAGCCGCCCCGGGTGCGGGCCTTGGCCACGCGCTCGGCGATCCGCGGCTCGGCGAGGAACTCCTCCCACCGGCCCTCGGGCAGGTCGGTGATGCAGTCCTTACCGGCGAGCAGGGCCTCCCACATCTCGTCAGGGGTGTTGAGGTCCCCCGGGAAGCGGGTGGCGACGCCGACGATCGCAATGTCTTCTACGTCGCGGGCCCGCGACCAGTCCTCGTCGTCGGTGCTCGGGGGTTCGGGCTCGCCCTCGATGATCACCGTGGCCAGCGACTCGATGGTCGGGTGCCGGAAGAGCACCGTGGCCGTCAGAGTGACACCGGTGAGGTCCTCGATGTCGCTGGCCATGGCCACCGCGTCACGCGAGGACAGACCCAGTTCGATCAGTGGGGTGGTCTCGTCGATCACATCGGGTGACTGACTCGTGGCGTTCGCCACCGCCTTACGCAGCCACTCGCGCATCTCCGCGACGGTCAGGTCAGGGCGCGAGGACGGCTGGCCTGCAGACTCGGTGGTCGCTGGAAGATTCGAATTGCTCTGGGTTTCATCCATGTTCAAGTCACCTTCGTCGTGCAATGGGCGGCGTGATGCCTGGCTCAGATCAGTCGGTCTCGTCGGGGAACGCGTTGGCGATCTTTCCGCTGCGCAGGCTGCCGTCCAGGTACGCCGAACGGCAGGCCCGACGGCCGATCTTGCCGCTGGAGGTACGCGGAATGGCGCCTGCCGCGGTCAGCAGCACGTCGCGCACGGTGACACCGTGCCGCACGGCGATCGCGGCCCGGATGTCGTCGGTGATCGGCCCGACTTCGAGCTTGTGCGAACCGGGAGCCCGCTCGGCCACGATGACCAGCTGCTCGGAGCTGTCTTCGTCGTCACGGTGCAGGCCGGCGTGCGCGTTCTCGAACACCTCGTCGGGCAGCTGGTTGGCCGGCACCGAGAAGGCCGCGACGTACCCGGTGCGCAGCGCCTTGCTGGCCTCCTGCGCCGAGTACTCGAGGTCCTGCGGGTAGTGGTTGCGGCCGTCGATGATCACCAGGTCCTTGACGCGGCCGGTGATGTAGAGGTCGCCGTCGTAGAAGGCGCCGTAGTCGCCGGTGCGGACCCAGGTGGCGTCGTCGTCGGCGCCTTCGGCGTGCGACGGGCTGGTCCGCGACTTGAGGATGTTCTGGAAGACATTGATGGACTCTTCCGGCTTCCCCCAGTAGCCCGTACCCATGTTCTGGCCGCTCATCCAGATCTCGCCGACCTGGCCGTCGGCCAGTTCGGTCGCGCTGTCCGCATCGACGATGACGGCCCACTCGGAGACACCGACCTTGCCTGCCGAGGCCTGGGCGACCGCCTTGGGCGAGTCGCCGTCCACCTCGACGATGCGACCGGTGTTGAGCTCGTCGCGGTCGACGTAGATGATCTTGGGCTCTTCGGCGGCCGGCGTGGTCGACACCATCAACGTCGCCTCGGCCAGACCGTAGGACGGCTTGATCGCCTTGGCCGGGAAGCCGAACGGGCTGAACGCCTCGTTGAACCGGCGAACGGTGGCCGCCGAGATCGGCTCGCTGCCGTTGAGCACGGCCTTGACGTTGGACAGGTCGAGCGGCTCCCCGTCCTTGGGCACACCCCGCGCAGCGGCGTGGTCGAACGCGAAGTTCGGGGCCACCGAGATGACGCCGCCGGTGTCGCCTTCCTTGCGGGCCATCTCCCGGATCCAGCGCTCAGGACGGCGCACGAAGGCGGCCGGGGTCATGAAGGTGAAGTAGTGACCGATCATCGGCGCGATCAGCCCGGTCACGAGGCCCATGTCGTGGAAGAACGGCAGCCAGGACAGACCGCGGTCGCCTTCCTCGCCTTCGAGCGCCTCGACGATCTGCACGATGTTGGTCGCCATGTTCAGGTGGGTGATCTGCACACCGGTCGGGATCCGGGTCGAGCCGGAGGTGTACTGCAGGTAGGCGATGGTGGTCTCGTCGGGCCCCTGCGGGTGAACCCAGGTGGCGGCGACGTCGTCGGGCACCGCATCCACCGCGATGACGCGGGGACGCTGGTTGGCCGGACGGCTGCGGAAGAACTTGCGGACGCCCTCGGCGGCCTCGGTGGTGGTCAGGACCGCCGACGGGTGGCAGTTGTCCAGCACCGCGTGGAGGCGGCCGACATGGCCGGGCTCGGACGGATCGAACAGCGGCACCGCGATGCGCCCGGCGTAGAGCGCGCCGAAGAAGGCCACGAGGTAATCGAGGTTCTGCGGGCACAGGATGGCGACGCGGTCGCCTTCCTGGGTGACCTGCTGGAGCCGGGCGGCCACCGCCTTGTTGCGCGCGCTGAACTGCGACCAGGTCAGGTCGCGCGCGACGCCGTCACGCTCGGTCGAGAAGTCCAGGAAGCGGTATGCCAGCTTGTCGCTACGAACCCTGGCCCAACGTTCGACGTGCTCAACGATGCTGGCGCCGTCAGGGAACTTGATCTGACCGTCCTTGATGAACGGATTGATGAACGGCATATAACTCTCCTGTCAGAGCCGTACTCGTCGCGTTGTCGCACGTCACTGGCGGTGCGTTGCAGCCACTCGGCGGCCGTACGTACCCAAACCCGGACGATCGTACCGGGCGCGGCGACCACGCCTACGAGTCAGCTGACGGCTCTAGTCAACCAACCACGCACGCGCAAAGCTCTTATTTTTCTCTTAATGTTAAGGGACCGTGACGGTCCCGGCCAAATCCGCCGCGCGAGTCGTGTTCCGGGCGTGTTCTGTGTCAACCGTGCTTGGGATGAGGCGCATTGTCCACCAGATCCTTGGCCCAGCTCAGCGTCCACTGCGTGGCGGTCTCGCCGTTCTCCACCCAGAACTGCGGTGTGTTGTACAGCGCGTGCACCGGCCCGGCCGCGCTGCCGGTCAGTGTCTCCAGTGTCTTGGGCAGGTTGAAGATCGAGAACGCCTCTTCAGGCGCCGAGCAGATCAGGTCTCCCTTGCCGCAGATCTGGTTGGTCCGTTTGTCGAGCGCCCCGAAGCCGCCCTGCCGCGGGCCCGTCATGGTCAGGCCCATCTCGGAGAGCACCGGAACCTCGTGCAGCGTGATCTCGGCGCCCTGGCCCGGCGGGTTGGGGCCGATGTCCTGCCCGACACCGAGCTGGCGGCGGCCGTCGGCGATCAACGTCACGCCCAGCACCAGGTCTTCGTCGACCGGCCCCCGGCCGTTGCCGATGTCGCTGGCGAGGTCACCGCCGATCACCGCGCCCTGGGAGAACCCGGCGATCACGTAGCTGGTCAGCGGGCAGCGGTCGTTCATGTCCGTCATCGCCTTGACCGCGGTGCGCTTTCCCTCGGCACGGCTGTCGTTGTACGACATCTGGTTGTCGGCGGAGAACGGGTTATGGAACTGCGCGGTGTACGGCACCGTGTAGACCTCGAGCCGGTCCTTCCCGAACTGCTCGCCCATCGGCCGGCTGATGTTGCTCATCAGCGACAGGGGGAACTGCGTCGGGTTGAACGGGTCGTCCTGCGGTGACGACTCCCAGGTG
Organism: Mycobacterium sp. 48b; assembly: GCF_048282725.1. Taxonomy (NCBI): domain Bacteria; kingdom Bacillati; phylum Actinomycetota; class Actinomycetes; order Mycobacteriales; family Mycobacteriaceae; genus Mycobacterium; species Mycobacterium sp. 48b. The sequence goes on along the minus strand of NZ_JBLVUL010000001.1, from coordinate 807,146 downwards.
CCGGGAATCGAGACCAGCATCACGTCGGGGCAGTCGGCGGACTGGAACTCCGGCCGCGGCTTACGCGTGGCCGACGGGCCCGGCACGCCGGCCGGCGGCTCGGCCGACGGCGGCGCCGACGGGGTTTCGGGACGACGCATCACGATCACCACGATCGTCACCACCAGCACCACGACGAGTGCCATCGCCGCGGCGGCGATCAGGGCCAGGATGCGGTGACGCTTCCTGCGGCTGGCGTTTTTTGCCATGGGTTACTCGGGCTCCTCGCGTGCGTGCGGTGATCTGCGCTAGCAGAGATGATCGGTGGCGATACGGATGTAGTCGGTGGCGGCGGTGTCGATCTCGCCGGGCGTGGGGCCTTCCTGGCCGCTGGGCCGGGCGGCTCGGACATCGCTGCGTACCAGCGGCAGGACGAACTCGCGCACGGCCTGGTCATCCTGCTTGGCGGCGCGGCCCTGGCACACGTACGACCCGATCGACAGGGCCAGCAGCTCACTGGACGGCTTGATCCCGGCGGCCTTGAGCTCATCGAGATAGGAGTGCTGCTGCGACGTGATCGCCAGCTCACCGCCGCGGCCCTGCTGGGGCTGCGCAGACGCCGCCTGCGGCTGCGCACCGTTGACCTGTGACGTCGGCAGGGCAAGCGGCGCCATGATGTCACCGCCTGCGTCGCATGCCGTGAGCAACGACGCAGCGGACACCGCTACCACCAGGGTGGCCGACCGTACCGTGTGCTGCACGCTTCCACCGTACCGGCCGGTGAAATGTGTCCCGGCGCAGCTGATTCTGGTCACTACGACGAGCGCCCGGACGTCTACTTGATGGTCGCGACCAGTTCGCCCGACATCTGCGCCAGCTGCGGGGCCCAGCTGCCCCAGTCGTGCTGACCCCCGGCAGGCATGTCGAAGTGCCCGTTGCTGCCGCCGACGGAGCGGTAGTGCTGGTAGAACGACCTGTTGCTGCCCTGGGCAAGATCGCAGACACCGATCATGGCGGCCGGGTCGCTGCATGTCAGCGTGCCCGGGCTGTACACCCACAGCCGGGTGTTGGCATCGGCCAGCAACTGCACGTGCACGTCGGGGTCATGCCACTTCCAGCGGCCCAGCTGTGGGGCACCCCACATGCCGTAGCTGTCGACCCCACCGAACTGCGCCAGGCCGGCGGTGATCGCACCGTTGAGGGTGGTGGCCGACGGGGTCAGGAACCCCGAGAGCGATCCGGCGAAACGGAACCGGTCGGGATGGAACGCGGCCAGCGTCAGCGCGCCGGTACCGCCCTGCGAGGCGCCCACGATCCCGTGCCCGCCCGGGGCGAGACCCTTGTTGGCGGCCAGCCAGTCCGGCAGCTCGGCGGACAGGAAGGTCTCCCACTGCTTGCTGCCGTCCTGCTCCCAGTTCGTGTACAGGCTCCAGGCGCCGCCCGCCGGGGCCGCCACCGAGATCCCACGGCCGGCCAGCGTCGACATCGCGTGGCCGGCGTTGACCCAGTTGCTCACGTCGGGAGCCGCGTTGAACGCGTCGAGCAGGAACACCGCGTGCGGGCCACCGCCCTGGAAGGCGACAGGGATGTCACGGCCCATCGCGGCCGACGGGACCATCAGGTACTCGACACCGTCGGCGCGGGCGGGAGCGGCCGTCGTCGCCGAGGCGGCCCAGAGGGCGGCACCGAGCACGGGCGCCAGCAGGGCCGGCAGCATCGCCCGCATCAGACTCAACGCACGTCTCATCATCAACCTCTCCTGCTGCCGGTCGTTCGAAGTGCCCCCGCACACGTAACCCGCGTTGTAGTGAACCACATCGCAACCACGCCCGGGGCCCGGAAACGGCTGACGGCGGCGATCCGTGAGGATCGCCGCCGTCGTCCGTGTCTTACCTGGTGCTACGTGCCGTCCGCTCAGGCGGTCGGGGTCGCGCCCAGGACGCGCTGCAGGTCAGGCTTCATGGCCTGCAGCTGCTGGCCCCAGTAGGCCCAGTTGTGCGTACCGCTCTGCGGGAAGTTGAACACCGCGTTCTTGCCACCGGCCGCGATGTACTTCTCCTGGAAGGTGGAGTTCGTGCGGCACACGAAGCCCTCGAGGAACTTCGCGGGCATGTCGGCGCCACCGAGCTCGCCCGGCTTGCCGTTACCGCAGTACACCCACAGGCGGGTGCCGTTGTTGGCCAGGGTCGCGACGTTCTCGGTCGGGTCGTTGGCCTTCCAGGCGTTGTCCGGATCGCCCGTCTTGCCCCACATGTCGTCGGCCTTGTAGCCGCCGGCGTCACCCATCGAGATACCGATCAGCATCGGCCACCAGCCCTCGGACGGGTTCAACGTGCCCGACAGGGAGGAGGCGTAGATGAACTGGTCCGGGTGGCGAGCCGACAGCATCAGCGCCGACGAACCGGCCATCGACAGACCGACCACGGCGCTGCCGGTCGACTTCACGTCCTTGTTGGCCGCCAGCCACGCCGGGAGCTCCTGGGTCAGGAAGGTCTCCCACTTGTAGGTCTTGCAGCCGCCGTCCTTGGTGCCACAGGCAGGCTTGTACCAGTCGCTGTAGAAGCTGGACTGGCCGCCGACCGGCATGACAACCGAGATGCCGGAGTTCAGGAACCACTCGAACGTCGGCAGTTCGATGTCCCACCCGTTCTGGTCTTCGCGAGCGCGCATACCGTCGAGCAGATAGAGCGCAGGTGCACCCGCGCCACCGCTCTGGAACTCGACCTTGATGTCACGTCCCATCGCTGCCGACGGAACTTCGAGATACTCGACCGGTAGGCCGGGCCGAGACCAGGCTCCAGCGGTTGCCGAGCCGCCTACGACGCCAACCAGGCCAGGCAGCACGGCTGCTGCGGCGACCGCAACCGTCAACCGGCGCGACAGGCCGCGCATCTTCCCAACGAACTTCATACCGCTCCCTATCTGAATCTCTTCTTCGTATTCCGCACATCGATCGAGGACCGACGTAAGCGGCTCACGTGCCCGTGTAGTCAACCACACGAACGCGCGGTGCTTCTCTGCAGCAGTTCTCGTCCCTGGTCGGCCCTGCGCCATTGCCGGTCGCGATCAGGTCTGGTTCGGGTGCCTGCGACCAGGTGTCGATACCAGAGGTCAACATCGGTTTTTCGTACCGTCCGTTCAAGATCGGTGTGCAGGCTCGTCTGGGTATCGGTCCGGACGGGCCGCGCGTTACCAAACACACAGAATTCCTCGGAACAGAGCCGGAACCGGTTACGGACCGGTGGCCGGCATCCCGGTGTACGGCGGGTTTTTGGGCTCGGGCACCGGCAGTCCGCACCGCTTCAGGTCATAGAGCGGCACCCGGTCGATCCGGTACTTGGTGAACTCGTACGCGTGCGCCAGGTTCGACAGGAACCGCCGCGGGCTCATCTCCCCGCGCACCGAGTTGAGCATCGACTCGGTGGCCGGGCAGGCCAGCGCGGCCTCGGCCTGGGCGATCCATTCCTCGTCCAGGTAGGCCGGGATGTAGGGGCGGGTCTTGAGGAACGGCCCCTCGGCAACGGCCCAGTCCGGGAACAGGTTCTTGTCGTGACCGATTCGGCCGTCGGTCAACCGTTGCGTATGCATCGCAAGCGGATTCGTCAGACCGATCTGATCGATGACCCGAACATCGAGTCCGACATTCATGCCCAGCATGCCCATGTTGGTGAAGAACACGGTGTGAGGTGTGGCCAACGCCCGCCGGTCCGCCGGGCTGAGATCGGCGGGCGGCGGGTAGGCGGGAACGACGTCCCACACGTCGTAGTTGCCCGACGGCAGCAGCAGTGCCCCGTCCGGGGTGTTCTCGATCGCCGTCAGCACCGCACGCATGCGCGGGTAGTCCAGGTAATCGGCCGCCGTCAACGGGTGGGCGTGGCCGGTTGCCTGCGAGTAGAACCGGCGCTCGTCGACGATCCCGGTGTAGGTGACACGCGTGCCGTCGGCGCCCAGGCCCGACGAGTTCGCCGCCCAGATCGACCACCCCACCACCGCGGCCCACAGCACGCTGGTGGCGGCGGCCAGCAGGTAGCCCGTCTCCCTGGTGAACTTGGTGCCGTCGGGCAGCACCACGGGGATCACCGCGACCGGCATCAGCAGGCAGAACAGCGGCGTCAGCAGCACCCGGCCGTGCATGAAGTCACCGCCCTGGCGCACCCAGTAGATCGCTTGCAGCAACCCGCTGGCGAACATGAAAAGCACTACGGCAGCTGGACTTTGAACGGTACGGGCCAGCCAGCCGTAGCCGCGGGGCACCTGATGGCGCACCCACCACGGCCTGGTCCTTGTGGTCAGCAGGACGGCACCGAGCGCGCCCAGCAGCATCACCGGCACCCACAGCAGGTACGGCTGGTTGAAATTGGTGAGGTAGGTGAAGCCCTGGGACCACTTGGCGCCCGAGGCGTCCTTGGCCACCGCGGTGCCCGGCACCAGCAGTCCGTAGTAACCCATCCGGAAGATCTGGTAGGCGACCGGCAGCAGTCCGCCTGCGACGACGATCAGGGCCCGACGGCGCCAACCGCGCGCCGCGATCAGCATCATGACCAGTGCGCCGACGCCGATCAGCGCCAACTCGGGGCGGATCAGCACGCTCAGCCCGGCCAAAGTGGCCAGCGCCCCGTCGAAGTACTTGTTGGAGGCCGGATTAGGGGCATTCTTCGGGCTGCCACGACCGACCGTCTTGGGGGCCGCGCGTAGCGCTTGCGACCAGCACACCATCATCCACCACAGCAGGCCCAGATAGGCCAGCACCAAACCGTTTTCGAGACCCGAGGTGGCGAAGTCGCGGGCCGGCGGGACCGCGATGTAGACCAGCGCGCCGGCGGGCAGCAGCAGCGCCCGGCGGCCCTGCAGGCTCGGGGCGTACAGCCGGCCGGTGCCCAGCATCGCCAGCACCACACCGAGCACACTCAGCGTCAGCGCGAAAGCCAGTGCCACGTACTCCATCCGGACCGGACCGCCGAGCCATGCACCCAGCGTCACCAGATACGTCCATACGGTGGAGGTGTTGGCCTCGATCCGCTCACCCGCGTTGAAGACAGGTCCGTTGCCCGCCAACAGGTTCCGCACCGTGCGCAGCACGATCAGGCCGTCGTCGGCGATCCAGCGTCGCTGCCAGGCGCCCCAGCCGAACAACCCGGCCACCACGACCACGCTCACCCACAGGCTGATCCGCACCGTGATGTCGTACGGAAACACCGGCCACCGCGCCAGCCGGTCACCCACGCCACCTGCCAGGCGGCGCAGCGTAATCCGGTCAGCTGAAGTAGATGGCAGCACCGATGGTTCCGATCCACGCCAGGAACAGGATCTGCAGAACTCGGTCTTTCAGCGCGATCTCCTCTGGCTCACCGGCGATGCCGCCATCGATGTCAACGGCATAGCGCAGGATCGCGATGGTGAACGGAACCATCGTGATGGCGTACCACGACGCATCCTGGCCGTCGAGCCCCAGAACGTCGTTGGCACTGTCGCGCCCGAACGCCCACAGGCCGTAGCAGAGCACCATCGCGGTGGCCGACAACGTCCACACGAATCGCAGGTAGCTGCTCGTGTAACTCTCCAGCGACTTGCGGATCTTGGCACCCGTGCGCTCGGCCAATTGCAGCTCGGCGAACCGCTTTCCGGCCGCCATGAACAGTGAGCCGAAGGCCATCACCAACAGGAACCACTGCGACAGCGGGATGTCGGCGGCCACGCCACCGGCGATGGCGCGGAGCAGGAATCCGGAGGACACGATGCAGATGTCGAGCACGGCCTGGTGCTTGAGCCCGAAGCAGTACGCCAGCTGGATGGCGATGTACACCGCCATCACCACCGCCAGATTCGGGGTCAGCAGCCACGAGATACCCAGCGAGGCCAGCGCGAGCACGACGGCCAGCACGTAGGCCAGCGACTCGGGCACCACACCGGCGGCGATGGGCCGGAACCGTTTCGTGGGATGGGCGCGGTCGGCCTCGACGTCGCGGGCGTCGTTGACCAGATAGATCGACGACGCGGCCAGGCAGAACACCACGAACGCGATCGACACCTTGTAGGCGAGGTCGGCGTAGTTGTACTCGATGCCGCTGCCGACCGCGGCGAGCGGCGCGGCGAGCACGAGCAGGTTCTTGATCCACTGGCGCGGACGGATCGCCTTGATCAGCCCGGAGGCCAGATTCTTCGGCGGCCCGATCTCCGGCTGCGCTTCCTCACTCATCGGCCACAGTCTCCTTCGGCCCCGACACCGGCAGTTTTACCGACCACAGAACCCACGAGTGTCCCGACGGCCACGCCGGTCAGTACGTCGGTGGGATAGTGCACGCCCAATACCAGACGCGACAGCGCCATCGGCACCACCAGCGCCGCCCGCAGCGGCAGACCCGTCGTCCGGGCCAGCAGCACGGCGGCCGCGGCGGTCGAGGTGGCATGTGCCGACGGGAAACTCAACCGACTCGGCGTCCCGACGTTCACGGCGATGTCCGGGTGATGCGGCCGTTCACGGCGCACCACCCGCTTGATCAGTACGGCCGCGGCATGGGCCAGGAACGCCCCGGCGCCCACCGCCAGCCATGACTTGCGCTTGGCCGGCTGGGCCAGGGCGCCTGCGGCCGCGAGCGCGAGCCAACCGAGACTGTGCTCACCGAAGTGCGAGAGCGCACGCGCGCCGCTCAGCACGCCCGGCCGGGTGGCCAGGGCAGACTGCACGGCTACCAACACGGCGTCTTCGCCGCGCGGGGCATCGGTCATGTCAGTTTTTCTCCGCCGACTCTGTCAGCAACACCGTCTCCCACTTCTGGGTGCTGGTCAGCACCGGCAGCGCCTCACGATAGACCTTGCGCATCCGGTCGAATTGACGGACCACGCGCAGCTGCTGGCGCAGCGAGGCCCGCAGCAACGCGAACATCTTGGCGCGGTCCCGCTGCCGGTACACCACACCGCGCCCATCGGCGGTGGTGACGGTGACCCCGTCGACGCGGCACAGCGAGAACCAGCGGGCATCCTGGGTGGCCACGTTGATCTGCGGCCGGACATGGGTCTCCGGATCGTGCTGGCGCAGTTGGTGGACGACGCCGCGGGCCAGGTTCACCAGGATCGCCGGCTTGGAGACCGGGATGCCGATCTTCTTGCGCTTGAGGTCCGATGCGGCGGGCAGTTCGGTGGCACCGGGCAGCACGACGGCGTCGGGGTAGGCCTGACGCATCTTGCGGACGTCGGGTAGGGCCGATTCGAGGATCGAGAAGATGTGTTCCGGTCCGGCCAGGAAGTCCTCCATGGCCTGGTTCTGGATGGCGACCGTCGAATACTCAAGGCACAGCAGGTGTTTGAACGTCGCCTTGAGGTGGCTGGCCAGCAGGCCGCGCGCGTCGCCGTCCCAGTGGATCGCGGCGATCACCAGTCGGTTGCGCAGGTGGAAATAGGCCTGCCAGTCGATCGCGTCGTCCTTGTCGCTCCAGGCCATGTGCCAGATCGCCGCACCGGGCAGGGTGACGGTGCGGTAGCCGTGCTCGGCGGCGCGCAGGCCGTACTCGACGTCGTCCCACTTGATGAACAGCGGCAGCGGCTGCCCGAGTTCTTCGGCCACCTGCCGCGGGATCATGCACATCCACCAGCCGTTGAAGTCCACGTCGATCCGGCGGTGCAACAGCTTGCTCCGGGCGGAGTCGGTGTCGTCGAGCGCGTGCTTGGCGAAGTCGTGGTCGTATTCGGCGTTGGGGGCGGCCGACCACATGAAGTTCGTCCGGTCCACCATCTCGCCCATGATGTGCAGGTGTGACGGTTCCTGCAGGTTGAGCATCTGCCCGCCGACCAGCATCGGCTCCTTGGCGAACCGGTTCATGGCCAGGGCCCGCAGGATCGAATCGGGCTCGATACGGATGTCGTCGTCCATGAACAGAATCTGTTCACAGTCGGTGTTCTTCAGCGCCTCGTACATCACGCGGCTGTAGCCGCCGGACCCGCCGAGGTTGGGCTGGTTATGAATCGAGAGGCGGTCGTCACCCAATCTCTCCGCGGCGGCCTCGAAACCGGGGTGGTCCTTGGCCTTGCTGGTGCCCTGGTCGGACACGATGACAGCGCTGATCACCTCGTCCACCAACGGATCCGAGGTCAGGGCGGCCAGCGCGTTGACGCAATCCGAGGGCCGGTTGAAGGTCGGGATGCCGACGGCGACGTTGGCCCGTCCGGGCGCGGGCGTCGGGGCGTACCAGCCGGCGCTGTGCACGCGCACCGCGGTGTCGGTGGTGATGTCGAACCAGATCCAGCCGCCGTCCTCGAAGGGGGTCAGGTCGATCTCGAATTCCACACTTGCCGGTTCGGCGGAGTCGCCGCTGGACACCGGGGCGCCGCCGACGGTGATGCGGGCACCCGTGGCCTTGGACCGGTACACGTCGACGCGGGCCGTACCGGTCAGCTCGACGCGCAGGACCACCGATTTCAGGGTCGACCAGCGACGCCAGTAGCTGGCCGGGAAGGCGTTGAAGTAGGTCGCGAACGAGATCCCGGACTCGGTGCCGATCTCAAGGGTGGTGCGGGTCGGCGCATGTGCGCGCCGGGCATTGGTCGAGTCCTCGACGAGGTAGAGCTTGCGGACGTCCAGCGGCTCGCCCGGTCGCGGCAGGATGACGCGGGCCAGCAGACTGACGGCCCGCGATTCCCCGGCGTCAAGGGCGCCAGATGGGATGTCACTCATGCTTTGCTGCTTTCCTCTTCGGTAGTCAGCGGCGCACCGTCGGACAGGTGCGGTGCCAGGGTGTTGTCGTACATGTTCAGCGCACTGGCGATGGCCATGTGCATGTCGAGGTACTGGTAGGTGCCCAGCCGGCCACCGAAAAGGACCTTCGCCGAGGCGGTTTCGGCCTTGGCGCGGGTCCGGTAGGAGGTCAGCAGAGCGCGGTCGGCCTCGGTGTTGATCGGGTAGTACGGCTCGTCGTCTTCCTTGGCGAACCGCGAGAACTCCCGCATGATCACCGTCTTGTCCGACGGGTAGTCCCGCTCGGGGTGGAAATGGCGGAACTCGTGGATCCGGGTGTAGTCCACGTCGGCGTCGTTGTAGTTCATGACCGGCGTGCCTTGAAAATCACCGCAGTCTGTCAATACCTCAAGATCGAAATCCAGTGTGCGCCAGCCCAGCCGGCCCTCGGAGTAGTCGAAGTAGCGGTCCAGCGGACCGGTGTAGACCACCGGCGCGTCGGGGTTGGCAGCGCGCAGTTCGTCGCGGACGTCGAACCAGTCGGTGTCCAGCCGCACCTCGATGCGGTCGTCGGCGGCCATGTTCTCCAGCCAGGCGGTGTACCCGTCGACCGGCAGGCCCTCGTAGGTGTCGTTGAAGTAGCGGTTGTCGAACGTGTAGCGCACCGGCAGCCGGGTGATGTTGGCCGCGGGCAGTTCCTTGGGGTCGGTCTGCCACTGCTTGGCGGTGTAGGCCTTCACGAACGCCTCGTACAGCGGGCGCCCGATCAGTGAGATGGCCTTCTCTTCGAAGTTGGCCGCCTCGTGGCCGGCGATCTCGCTGGCCTGCTCCTTGATCAGGGCGCGAGCCTCGTCGGGGGTGAAGTAGCGCCCGAAGAACTGCGAGACCAGGCCCAGCCCCATCGGGAACTGGTAGGCCTGGCCGTCGTGCATCGCGAAGACCCGGTGCTGATAGCTGGTGAAGTCGGTGAACTGCCGCACGTAGTCCCACACCCGCTGGTTGGAGGTGTGGAACAGGTGGGCGCCGTACTTGTGGACCTCGATGCCGGTCTGCGGTTCGGCTTCGGAGTAGGCGTTGCCGCCGATATGCGGGCGGCGTTCTATAACAAGGACACGCTTGCCCAGCTGCGTTGCCACGCGCTCGGCGATCGTCAGACCGAAGAAACCGGAACCGACGACGAATAAGTCGAAATGTCCGCTGGACTGGTCTGTAGCGACCCGGGGAGATAAGGACGTCATCGGCAGCCAGGGTATCCGACCGTGCCCCCGCGCCCCGAATTAGACAAAGGGCCCAGGTCGCAATTCGCTCACAATTCAATATCGTCACTCTAGACCCATGAGTCACAGCCTTAACATCGATCTCGTTGGCATTCATGGGCTTCACAGCATCTGGTCCGGAACCGCCGATGAAGAAGCGGAGAGCACCCCACGTGCGATCCGAAGTGCAGTGCTTCGCTGCAAACATATTGAGGAGACTTCCGTGCCGAACCGCCGTCGACGCAAGCTCTCGACAGCCATGAGCGCAGTCGCCGCAGTGGCAGTCGCAAGTCCAGTCGCCCTAGTTGCCATGTCGCAGCTTTCCCCCGCGCCGCAGGAGCGTGAGTTCACCCAGGCCGCACTGGTCACCGACCTCCCCGGGGAACTGATGTCCGCCCTGTCGCAGGGCCTGTCCCAGTTCGGCGTCAACCTGCCGCCGATGCCGTTTCTCAACAGCTCCACGCCGGCACCATCACTGGGTTCACCGACCCTGACCTCGCCGGGTCTGGCGTCCCAGGGCCTGACCGCGCCGGGCCTCACCCCGGCCGGGCTGCCGGGACAGGGGCTGACCGCACCCGGACTGGCCTCGCCTGACCCGACCCTGACCAGCCCCAACGGGTTGTCGCCGACCCTGGGCGCACCGACCGGTGCGCTGCCGTCGGCGACCGGGTCGCTGACCGATCCGGCGTTGACGCCGGCCGCCGGGGGGAACCTGACCAACCCGGCGCTCACCCCGCCGACCACCGGATCGCTGACCAATCCGGCGCTCACCCCGGCCGGCGCTGCACCGGGTGGGTTGACGACCACCCCCACGGCGCTGGGCGGCACGGGCCTGACCACCTCGCCGGCGGGCCTCGACCCGTCACTTTCCGGCGGTCTGGGCGGCCTGCCCGCCCCGGGTGAGGTGCCGATCTCGGCTCCGATCGGGCTGGATCCCAGTGCGGGCACCTACCCGCTGCTGGGTGCCGACCCGTCGTTGTCCGCGATGCCCGCAACCAGCAGCGGCGGTGGCGGCCTGTTCGGTGATCTGTCGAGTGCCGCCAACCAGCTCGGCGCCGGCCAGGCGATCGACCTGCTCAAGGGCATGGTGATGCCGGCAATCACCTCGGCGATGAAGGCTCCGGCCGCGGCGGCCCCGCCGCCTCCGGTCCCCGCGCCGGCCCCGTAAGAAAGGCCCGTTTGAAAGGACGGCACCGCAGAAGCCCTCTGGCTCTGCGGTGCCGTTGTGTGTGAAACACGACGCGCGGGCCGTGTCGAATCATTCGTAACACCAGACTCATACGTAACATCAGTCCGTGCAGTCCCGTCGTCCCGCGCCGTCGATCCTCTTCACCGCGCTTGCGGCGACGGTCGTGATCGTCCCGTGGGCGATCACCGGATCCGACCTGGGCAAAGCGCCCGACCCATCCGAAACTGCGCCGCAGCTCACACAGCAACCGCTGGACAACCTCGCGGTCGGCGAGAGCATCCGCGAGGTCCATCAGGACACCCCGTTCTCGATGGTCGCGCTCACCTCGCCGGACCTGCGCGGCACCTCCGCCCGGGTCCGGGCCCGCAAGGACGACGGCAGCTGGGGGCCCTGGTACCAGGCGGAGAACCTCGACGGCGTCGGCGCCGACACTCCCGGCCCCCGCGGCACCGAGCCGGTGTTCGTCGGCCGCACCACCACCGTGCAGATCGCCGTCACCCGCGCGCCCCAGGCACCCCCGCCGCCGACCGGGAAACCCGGTAAACCAGGTCCGGCCAAACCGGCGCTCGGCTATGTGCCCGCCAATGTCGAGGCACCCATCGGCCAGAACGTCACCGCGGTGCTCATCAGTCCGCCCCAGGCCCCCGTCGACGTAGGCCCGCTACCGACCGCCGCCATCGCCCCCGGCCAACCGCCGACCATCATCAGCCGGGCGCAGTGGGGCGCCAACGAGTCGATGCGATGTGGAAGCACCGTGTACGACAAGGGCATTCGAGCCGGAATCGTGCACCACACCGCGGGCAGCAACGACTACTCCCCCGCGGATTCGGCGGGCATCATCCGGTCGATCTACGAGTACCACACCCGCGAGTTGGGCTGGTGCGACATCGCCTACAACGCGATGGTCGACAAGTACGGCCAGGTTTTCGAGGGGCGCGCGGGCGGCATGGACAGGCCCGTCGAGGGCTCGCACACCGGCGGCTTCAACATCGACACCTGGGGGGTGGCGATGCTGGGCGATTTCGACGTCGTTCCGCCCACCGAGATCCAGGTGCGCAACACCGGCCGACTGCTGGGCTGGCGACTCGGCCTCGATCACGTCGACCCGCGCGGCACCGTCGTGCTGACCTCCGCCGGCGGGTCGTTCACCCACTTCCCCCGCGGAGCCACCCCCACCCTGCCGACGATCTTCACCCACCGCGATGTCGGCATCACCGACTGCCCCGGCAACGCCGCGTACGCCCAGATGGACCGCATCCGCGACATCGCCGCCCGGTTCAACCAGCCACCCGGCCCCGCCGACCTGGCCGACCAGATGCGGGGCGGCGCGATCTACGCCCGGTGGCAGTCCGAAGGCGGCGCCAACGGGCTGCTGGGCAATCCGACGTCACCCGAGGCTGCCGGTGAAGGGACGGCGCGCTACGCGACCTTCGAGCGCGGCGTCGTGTACTGGTCACCGGACAGCGGCGCCGAGCCGGTCACCGGTGCCATCTACGAAGCCTGGGGAACGCTCGGCTTCGAGCGCGGAATCCTGGGCCTGCCGACCAGCTCCGAGATCCCCGAACCGCAGTGGATCGTGCAGAACTTCCAGCACGGCACGCTGAACTTCGACCGGGAGAAGGGCACGGTCACCCGCGTGGTCGACGGCGTGCCGGTGGAACTGCCCCCGCCTTCACCCGATCAGCAGCCGGTGCAGCTGGAGCGCTTCACCCCGATCACCTGATCGCTCAGCGGATCAGGACCACCAGCGTTCCAGCACCCGGGCCACCCCGTTCTCGGAATTGGTCACGGTGACCTCGTCGGCCGCGGCCACCGCTTCAGGGTGGGCATTGCCCATCGCCACACCACGGCCGGCCCAGCTCAGCATCGGTATGTCATTGGGCATGTCGCCGAAGGTCACCACGTCGGTGGCGGCGAGCCCCAGCGGGGCGGTCAACTCCGCGACGCCGGTGGCCTTGCTGATGCCCAGCGGCACCACCTCGATCAGACCGTTGTTGGTCGAATAGGTGATATCGCCTTGTAAACCAACGTGTTTGAGCAGTTCGGCCGCCATGTCGGCGCTGCGCGCCCCGGCCTTGCGGATCAGCAGCTTTACGGCGGGGGCACTGAGCAGGTCCTCGACCGACACCTCGGTGTTGTCCGGGTTGAGCCAGGCGTGTTCGTAGCCCGGCGAGCTGACGAACTGCGGGGTCGCGGCGTCGTGCGCGGAACGACCCACCCGTTCCACGGCCAGCCCGGCACCCGGGATCACCCGCGTGGCGATCTCGGCGAGCTCACCGAGCACCTCGGTGGACAGCGTGTGCGCCGACACGATGCGGTCGGTGGCCGGGTCGTAGATCACGGCGCCGTTGGCGCACACCGCCATCGGTGCCAGGCCGAGGCCGTCGACCACCGGAGCGATCCAGCGCGGCGGCCGTCCGGTGGCCAGCACGAACGTCGCCCCGGCCTCGACCGCCGCCTGTACCGCCGCCCGCGTGCGCGGCGTGACCTTCTCGTCTTCGTCGAGCAGCGTTCCATCCACGTCGGAGGCGATCAGCCCCGGCGCCCGTTCGTCGCTCATCAATTATTTCCCGTCGCTTCGCTCGCCCGGCCACTATTTCCCGGCGCTTCGCTCGCCCGGCCACTATTTCCCGGCGCTTCGCTCGCCCGCTTACGCGCGCGTTCGGCCAGTTCCGCCTCGTCGAGCAGCTTGGCCTCGGCGGGCGTGGGTGCACTTCCGCCGAGCCGTTTCGGCACCCAGTACGCCCCGGCCGGCTCGGCGTAGTCCTGATGGGCCTGGTCGAGCAGTGCCGACATCGCGGCCCGCAGGGTTTCGTCGATCTGGGCCACCGAACCAGTCGCCCAGATCGGTTCGCCGACGACCACGCTCACCGGAATTTTCTTGCGCCCCAATGACTTCGGATGGTCTTTGGTCCAGATGCGCTGCGCGCCCCAGACGATCAGCGGAATGATCGGCACGCCGGCATCCAGAGCCATGCGGGCCGCACCGGTCTTGAACTCCTTGAGCTCGAAGCTGCGGCTGATCGTCGCCTCCGGGTACACCCCGACCAGCTCGCCGCGGCGCAACGCGTCCACCGCCACGGTGTAGGCGCCCGCTCCTGCCCTGCGATCCACCGGGATCGTCCCGGTGTGTTTGATCAGGTAGCCCACCGGCTTCACCTGCTCCATCTCCGCCTTGATCATGAACCGCATCCGACGGCCGCGTTCGGTCGCGGCCAGGGCAGCAGGCAGGAAGTCGACGTAGCTGGTGTGGTTGATGGCGATGACAGCACCACCCGTGGCGGGAAGGTTGTCCACCCCGCGGAAGGTGATCCGGGTTCCGGTGGCCCGCACCACGAGCCCGGCGACAATCTCCAGACTTCGGAAAACCGGTTCCATACGCGCCTTACCCGGAGGCTCGCTTGGCCGCCTTGGCCGCAGCCTCCTCGGCATCCATCCGGTTCGCCTCGGCCAGCGTCGGCGCCGAACCACCGAGGCGGTGCGGCACCCAGAACTCACCGGGCGGGTACGGCCCGTAGGCGTCCTGCACCTGGGCGAGCAGATGTTGCATGCGCGAATGCAGCAAGGCGGTGAGTTCGGCCGCGGGCAGCGTCGGCTGGATGGGCTCGCCCACCGCGATCGAGATCGGCACCTTGGGCCGGTACAGGTTCTTCGGATGGCCCTTGGTCCAGACGCGCTGGGCGCCCCACACGATGTGGGGCACGATCGGCACCCCGGCCTCGATCGCCATCCGCGCCGCGCCCGACTTGAAGTCCTTGATCTCGAAGCTGCGGCTGATCGTCGCTTCGGGATACACCCCGACCAGCTCACCGGCCTTGAGATAGGCGACGGCGGACTCGAACGAGGCGGCCCCGCTGTCGCGATCCACCTCGATGTGACGCAGGCTGCGCATGATCGGCCCGGTGATCTTGTTGTCGAAGACTTCCTTCTTTGCCATGAACCGCACCTTGCGGCCGCGCTTCTGCAGGTAGGCAGGCAAGCCGGCAAAGGTGAAGTCGAAGTAGCTGGTGTGGTTTATGGCCACCACCGCACCACCGGTGAC
Source organism: Mycobacterium sp. 48b (assembly GCF_048282725.1). NCBI lineage: Bacteria > Bacillati > Actinomycetota > Actinomycetes > Mycobacteriales > Mycobacteriaceae > Mycobacterium > Mycobacterium sp. 48b. The sequence continues at coordinate 792,012 of NZ_JBLVUL010000001.1, read as the reverse complement.
CGGGAGGTTCTCCACCCCGGTCACGGTGAACTTCAGCCCCTGCAGACGCCAGGCAGCTCGAGCAAGTTGTATGACAGTCCCGTACACCGGTTCCACGTAGCCAGCCTAATCCCAGCCCGGATCGGCCCGTCACCCAACTCGGGCTAGGCTGGGCGGGCATCGAAGTACTTCACCGAAAGGCCGTTTGTGCAGGTCACCAGCGTCGGACATGCCGGCTTCCTGATCGAGACCAAGGCTGGCAGCATTCTGTGCGACCCCTGGGTCAACCCCGCGTATTTCGCCTCGTGGTTCCCGTTCCCTGACAACACGCAGTTGGATTGGGACACCCTCGGAAATGTCGACTACCTCTACGTGTCGCACCTGCACAAGGACCATTTCGACCCGGAGAACCTGCGCCGCCACGTCAACAAGGACGCCGTGGTGCTGCTGCCCGACTTCCCGGTGCCCGATCTGCAGCGCGAGCTGCAGGCACTGGGCTTCCACCGGTTCTTCGAGACCACCGATTCGGTCAAGCACACCGTCAGCGGCCCCAAGGGCGACCTCGATGTGATGATCATCGCGCTGCGCGCACCGGCCGACGGCCCGATCGGCGATTCGGGTCTGGTGGTCGACGACGGTGAGACCGTCGTGTTCAACATGAACGACGCGCGCCCCGTAGATCTCGACATGCTGCACTCGGACTTCGGCCAGATCGACGTCCACATGCTGCAGTACTCGGGGGCCATCTGGTACCCGATGGTCTACGACATGCCGGCCCGCGCCAAGGAGGCCTTCGGCATCCAGAAGCGGCAGCGCCAGATGGACCGATGCCGCCAGTACATCGCGCAGGTCGGCGCGACCTGGGTGATCCCCTCGGCCGGTCCGCCGTGCTTCCTGGATCCCGAACTGCGCGATCTCAACGACGACCACGGCGATCCGGCCAACATCTTCCCCGACCAGGTGGTATTCCTGGACCAGATGCGCCGCCACGGCCACGACGGCGGCCTGCTGATGATCCCCGGCAGCACAGCGGATTTCACCGGCTCGCAACTGAATTCGTCGACCCACCCGGTCGAGGACCCGGAGGCGATCTTCACCACCGGCAAGGCCGCCTACATCGAGGACTTCGCCCAGCGGATGGCCCCGGTGCTGGCCGCGGAGAAGGCGGCATGGGCGCCGGCGGCCGGAGAGCCCCTGCTGCCCGGCCTGCGCGCTTTGTTCGAGCCGATCATGAGCCAGACCGACCAGATCTGCGACGGTATCGGCTATCCGGTGGAGCTGCGCCTTTCCGGACCCGACCACAGCGAGACCGTGGTGCTGGACTTCCCGAAACGTCTTGTCCGCGAACCCATCGCGGATGAGAAGTTCCGCTACGGGTTCGCGATCCCACCCGAGCTGGTGCGCACCGTGCTGCGCGACAACGAGCCGGACTGGGTCAACACCATCTTCCTGTCCACCCGGTTCAAGGCCTGGCGCGTCGGCGGATACAACGAGTACCTGTACACGTTCTTCAAGTGCCTGACCGATGAGCGCATCGCCTACGCCGACGGCTGGTTCGCCGAAGCCCACGACGATTCCTCGTCGATCACCCTGGACGGTTGGGAGATCCAGCGCCGGTGCCCGCACCTGAAGGCCGATCTGTCGAAATTCGGTGTGGTGGAAGGAAACACCCTGACCTGCAACCTGCACGGCTGGCAGTGGAATCTGGATAACGGCAAGTGCCTGACCACCAAGGGCCACGAGTTGCGGTGCGCACGCGAGGAGCAGAGAACGCCGGGCAGCAAGTCATGACCCCGCCGCGCCAGTACTACGACGACGGGCTGATCCAGCTGGATCGCGAGGCGATCACGTTGCGGCGCTACCACTTCCCGTCGGGAACCTCGAAGGTGATCCCGTTGCGGGACATCCGCTCCTACAAGGCCGAGTCACTCGGGCTGTGGATGCAGCGCTTCCGGCTGTGGGGCAGTACCGACCTGCGCCGCTGGCTGCCGTTGGACGTGCACCGGCCGCTGCGTTCGACGCTGATCACGCTCGACGTGCCGGGCACCTACCCCAAGCCGGCGTTCACCCCGGCCCGTCCTGACGAGTTCGTCGCCAGCCTGGACGAACTGCTCGGCCGCTAACGGGCCGAGACCACCTGCCGCAGTTCCGAAGCCGCACTCGATGCGCTGTCGTAGACCCGCACGATGGCCTCGTCCCCTGGCTTGAGGTACGTCGACTCACCCAACGGCGTATACCGGGTGGCGCCGATACCGATGAGCACGTTCTCGGGATGGTCGCTGGCCACCATCAGTGCGCCGACGTCCTCCAACGGCGTGTCAGCAGAACCCTTCTGGTTTGCCAGCCGTTCGACGATCCAGTCGAGCAGCACCTCGCCGTAGTACGAATAGCCCACCAGCGGTGAGTCCACCCCGTAGGCGTGCTGCTGGCCGCCGTCCTGGCTCAGGTAGCAGACCAGCCGCATGGTGGCGGTGGGGCCGTCGGGCGTGAGGTCACTGATCTCGAAGAATTGCGGCGCAACACCTTTGGAGGCCGCGCCCCAGTTCTTCTTGTAGCTGATCTTCGGCGCACCCGGCCTGCGGATCGAGCAGTCGTTGAAGGCGCCGAGGGCGAACGGCTCCAGCCGCGCCACGGTGTCGCCGTTCCACACCACCCGGCAGGCGACGCCGACCTCGGGCTCGATCTGCAGGTTCAAGGGGCCTTCGATCTCACCGGGTTCCGGCAGCAGGATGGCATCGCTGGACAACGGGAACTCACCGAGAAAATCGTCTCGGCCGGGTGCGTACCACGGGAAGATACCTTTGGGCGCATACCCTTCGGTAACAACCTTGACGAAATCCCCGGCCTCCCCAGCCTGTTCGAGGTGGCCTGCGAAGTTGCCGGCGACACCGAAGCCGAACCAGTTGCGCACTTCGCCCAGGTCGATATCGATCATGGCTGCAACCCTACTGTGGCCACGACAAGCCGGATACAAGTCGCTCTTAAGTCGCCGACAGCAGGCTGTGCTCGTCTGACTTCCGATCCACCAACCGGGGATCGCCACAGACGAGGAGATCCGCCGTGTCAACCACCGTCACCGTCGCACCCCGCCGCGCAGGCGATCCCGAACCGGACCTGCTGGGCATCACCGTCGCGCACCGCGTCATGCTGGCCGACCTGCGGCGCCTGACCGACCTGGCGATCGCGGTGCGCGACCGCGACGTCATCTGCACACCACACCGGGCCCGCGCCATCTCGCGGTACGTGGAGCTGCTCTGTGACTCCATCCATCACCACCACACCACCGAGGACGCCGTCCTGTGGCCCGTGATCGAGGCGAGCGGTGGCAGCCACAGTGACTTCAACGGACCGAGCGAGCTGAGCGAACTGGCCGACGATCACGCCGCCCTGAACCCGCGCCTGGACCAGCTGCGGGCCCGGGCCGCATCGCTGCGGCTGTCGATGGGCGACCGCCAGGTCGCCAGCCTGATGGTCATCGAGCTGGCCGAACTGTCGGCCCTGCTCACCGAGCACATCGAGGAAGAGGAACGCGAGGTGTTCCCGCTCGTCACCGAGTACGTGTCGGTGGCGGACTGGGCGACCGTCGAGGCGGCTGCCCGGGCCGGCGGACGGTTGTGGTTCGAGGGTCCGCGCTCGCTGGCCGCGATGACGGACGACGAGCGTGCGCACCTGACCGCGCAGGCGGGGTTCGGCCTGCGGATCATCCTGGCCGTCGTCGGGCTGCGGTACCGGCGGCTGGAGCGGGCGGTCTTCGGAACGCGGATCCCCCGCGAGATCGAGGTCCTGCACGACGACGGCGACGGCGACGGCGACGAGACGCTCGACGTCAGTCGATGAAGATCTGCGCCTCTGCGGCCAGCCGGTCCCGGAGCTCCGAGGCGGCCTCGCGGTAACCGTGCGCCTGATCGGGTCGGCCCAGCGCGTCCGCGGCGGCGGCGAGTGCATCGTCGACCGGTCCCACCATCAGCCCGTCGACACCGAGTCCGGCGATCCGGCCCGAGTACGTGCCGAGGTCGGCGGCCCGGGCCCGGGCCTCCTCGAGGTCGCCGAGCGCCACCGCGGCATTGACGCGCAGCACGGTGAACGGCAGCCAGAAATATGCCCGCTCGATCGGCCTGCGGTCCCGCCACAGCTCACGAGCCTCGGCGTCGCGGCCCCGCGCGATCAGCGCCAGCACGGCGGCGTCCAGTGCGGCGACCGACACCTCCCGGTAGAAGAACACCAGCTCGTCGGCCAGCAGACCCAGGTCCCCCAGGCAGAACTCACCGGTCACCCGGCCCACCATCGCCAGCTTGGCGCCGTTGGCGGCACCGTTCTCCACCATCCGCGCCGCCAGATCGGTGTAGGCGCTGACGGCCGCGTCGAGGCGCCCCGCCAGCAGGTACATCCGGGCCCGGAACAGGCCGAGCACACCGAGCAGGTGGACGAGCTGTCCGGTGCCGGCCCGGGCCACCGCGATATCGACGTGTTTTTTGGCCGTCACCAGATCGGACCGGTGGCCGGCGGCCAACGACAGCAGCCAGTGCGCCACCGCCTGATAGTCAGCCTGTTCGGTGGCCTCGGCGGTGTGCAGTAGTTCGGCTGCGGTCGAATCACGTTCGGCATCGAGGTCGGGCCCCAGCGCGCAATAGGCCCGGACGTTGAGTGCGGTGCACAGCAGCCGGCCCGACGATCCCGGGTCCTCGGCGTAGGCCTGTCGCGCCAACTCGAGCAGCTCCGTGCTCGCGGCCAGCGCCCCCTCCGGGTCGGTGCCCTCCAGTTCCACGTACAGCGCCTTGAGCAGCCGGATCCGCTCGGCCACTGTGAGTTCGGTGGGCTGTCCGCTTCCGCTACCGGCCAGCACCTGGCGCAGCAGCCCGATCATCTGGGTGTCGGATTCGTCGTATTCGCGGTCCCGCCACACCAGCGGGGTGTCCCACGCGGTGAGCACGCGCACCGTCAGGTCGTCGCGCGACTGCCCGGTCAGCAGTTGCAGCGCGGCCTTCGTCTCGATGCGCGCCGCGACGGCGTCGCCGGACTGGGCCAGCGCGGAGATCAGCCCACACCGGGCGTCGGTCTGGCGCTCCAGGCCGTCGCCGGCGGGCAGCAGCCGACGGCCGGCCGCCAGCTCCAGCATCTGCACGGCGGCCCGCCACTGCCGCGCGGCCTCGGCGTGGGCACCGACCGAATCCGCCTCACGGGCCGCCTCGGTGGCGAAAGCCGCTGCAGCCAAGGATGTTTCGGCTGTCGCCGCGGCCACGGCATGGTGCGCCAGGGCGGCCGGGTCGACCGATCGCCCCGGTGCGCGGAGCAGCTCCAGTGCCGCCGCGTGCAACCGGGACCTGCGCAGCTTCGAGGTGTCCTCGTAGAGGGTGTCGCGCACCAGCGCGTGGGCGAACCGCAACCGGCCGGGCTCGGGCTCGTCCAGCAGACCCAGCAGGACGGCAGGCTCCAGCGCGTCCAGCAGGTCGTCGGGGTCGCTTCGGCCCAGCTCGGACAGCAGGTCGACATCGATGTCGCGGCCCAGCACGGCGGCCTGGCGCAGCGCGGTGACGGTCTGGCCGGGTAGCCGGGCCAGACGGCGCCGCAACACATCTCGAACCCCGACCGGCACCGACGCCCACACCGCGTCGGGCCCTTCGGCCGCCATCAGCCTGGCCAGCTCCCGGACGAACAGCGGGTTGCCGCCGGTCCGCTCACGCAGCAGCCGCAGGGCCTCCCCACTGGCGGCGGTCATCCCGCAGTCGGCGGCCAGCGCGGCGGTCGCCGCGGCGTCCAGCCCGCCGAGATTCAGATGCGCCGCGGTGTGCACCGTCAGTGCCGCCCGGGCGACCTCCAGTTCACCCCGGTCCTCCGAGGGCCGGTAGGTACCGATCACCAGCACCGGAAGGTCTTTGATCCGGTCGGCCACCAGGCGCAGTAGCTCCAACGTCAGACCGTCGGTGCGGTGCAGGTCGTCGAGCACCACGACCAGTGGCCGGTCCTCGGCGGCCGCACTCAGGACGTCGGCCACCGCGTGCCCCAACCAGAACGTGCCCGGCTCTGACACGGCGACGTCGTGCAGCAACGGGGCCAGCGTCTGTCTGTCGTCGGCCGGGGCGCCGGCTTCAAGAAGTTCCCGCAGCACCTCGGTCCACGCCCAGCCCGCCGGGGCGCCGTGCACCTCCGGACTGCGGCCGTGCACCGCCCGCCAGCCCGCCGCGCGCAACCGGCCCGTGGCGGCGGCCGCCAACGTGGTCTTGCCCGATCCCGCCTCTCCCGCGATCCACAGCACCGCGCTGCCGCCCGCGGCGACTGCGCGTGCGGCACTGTCGATCTCCGCGAATTCCTCGGCTCGGCCATAGGCGGCCAGTTCGGCACGGCCGCGGGCGGCCAATTCGGCACGGCCGGGCGACGCGACCTCCGGGATCACCGGCTGCGCCGGACGGGACGGCTCCAGATGGTCGGCCTGGCGCAGGATGTCGCGCTCGAGTTCGCGCAGTGCCCGGCCGGGTTCCAGACCCAGCTCGTCGACCAGGTGATCGCGCGTGCGCCGCAACACGTCGAGCGCGTCGGTCTGGCGTCCGGTCCGGTAGAGCGCCGTGGCCAGCACGGCGGCGGCACCCTCCCGGCCCGGCCGCTCGCGGACATGCCGTTCCAGGGCTGCGACGGCGGTGCCGTAGCGGCCGAGCTCGACCTGCGCGGCGGCCAGAGCCTCGACCGCACTGAGCCGCAGTTCGGTCAGCCGCGCCACCTCGGGCGCCGCCCACAACGCGTCGCCGGCGCCTGCGAACGGATCCCCCGCCCAGCCGGACAGCGCCTCCTCCAGCAGGCGCAGCCGCTGTTGCGGGTCCGATTCCTCGTACGCCGCGGTGACTTTGGCTTCGAACTGCCAGGAATCGACGGCGTCGACCGGCAGTCGGAGGCAGTATCCGGGCGCGGCACTGACCAGGATGCGGGCCGGGGCCCGGCGTTCGCGGCCGGGTTCGAGCGCGCGGCGCAGATGCGAAACATAAACCTGCAGAGCCGATAACGCCTTGGGCGGCGGCTCGCCCTCCCACAGGTCGTCGATGAGCCGGTCGACGGACACCGTGTGGCCATGTGCGGCCACCAGCCGGGCCAGCAATGCGCGCTGCAGCCGGGCCCCGAGATCCACCGGTTCGTCACCGACCCAGGCCTGTACCGGGCCCAGCACCCTCACCCGCACCAGCGGGCCATCCCCCGTCATCGTCCGCAGCGTTACTGGGCCACGGGGTGGTTACTTACCGGGCTCCAGCACCGCGGTGCCGACGAACGGCACCAGTGCATCGGGGACCCGCACGCTGCCGTCGGGTTGCTGGTGGTTCTCCAGGATCGCCACCAGCCAGCGGGTGGTGCCGAGCGTGCCGTTGAGCGTCGCGGCGATCTGCGGCTTGCCGTTCTCGTCGCGGTAGCGCGTGGCCAGCCGTCTGGCCTGGAACGTCGTGCAGTTCGAGGTGGACGTGAGCTCCCGGTAGGTCTGCTGGGTGGGCACCCACGCCTCGCAGTCGTACTTGCGTGCCGCCGACGAGCCCAGATCGCCTGCGGCGACGTCGATCACCCGGTAGGGCACCTCGATGGCCGTCAGCATCTGGCGCTGCCAGCCCAGCAGCTTCTGATGCTCGGCGACCGCGTCTTCGGGCTTGCAGTAGATGAATCCCTCTACCTTGTCGAATTGATGCACCCGGATGATGCCGCGGGTGTCCTTGCCGTAGCTGCCCGCCTCGCGCCGGAAGCACGACGACCAGCCGGCGTACCGCTTCGGGCCCGCAGACAGGTCGAGGATCTCGCCCGAGTGGTAGCCCGCCAGCGGCACCTCGGAGGTGCCGACCAGGTACAGGTCGTCAGCCTCCAGCCGGTAGATCTCGTCGGCGTGGGCGCCGAGGAATCCGGTGCCCGCCATGACTTCTGGGCGCACCAGCACCGGCGGGATCATCAGGGTGAAGCCGTTCTGCACAGCCACCTGGGTGGCCAGTTGCAGCAGTCCCAGCTGCAGCAGCGCGCCGGCACCGGTGAGGAAGTAGAAACGCGAACCCGACACCTTGGCGCCGCGTTCCATGTCGATCAGCCCGAGCGTCTCACCCAGCTCGAGGTGGTCCCTGGGGTTCTCGATCGCCCGCGGTTCGCCGACGGTGTCGAGCACCACGAAGTCGTCCTCGCCGCCGGCCGGAACGCCGTCGATGATCACGTTGCCGATCGCCATGTGGGCGGCGGTGAAGGCACTCTCGGCCTCAGCCTGAGCGCCCTCGGCGGCCTTGACCTGCACGGCCAGGTCCTTGGCCTGCTGCAGCAGGGCCGGGCGCTCCTCGGGCGTCGCCTTGCCCACCAGCTTGCTGGCGGCCTTCTGCTCGGCACGCAGGTTGTCGGCCGTGGAGATGGCGGCGCGCCGCGCCGTATCAGCCTGCAGCAGCGCGTCGACGCGCGCCGGGTCCTCTCCGCGAGCCCGTTGCGACGCACGGACGGTGTCGGGATTGTCGCGCAGCAGCTTGAGGTCGATCACGGGCGCAACCCTACTTTTTGAAGTGCGGCGACGTACATCTGAGGTGGTCGATCGAGGGGCCGGAAGCGACGGCGACCTGGTTCCCACCACCGCCGGGCACAACCTCGCAACATTACAACCGCATCACTTGTCACAGGGGCTGACACGCCTGTCACAATGGATGGCAATGTTGGAAGCACCCGAGCACCCCGAGCACCCCGAGCACGGGGACCTGCTCGCCGAACCTCTTCCGGACGAACAACCCGCGAGGGAACGGTGGTGGCAGAGCCTGGCAGCCGCGTCGACGCGACGCGCGCTGCTGTTGACCGCGCTCGGCGCGCTGCTGATCGCCGGCCTCATCACCGCGTTGCCCCGAAGCGAAGGGGCCAACTCCGGGCCGGGCGCGATCGCCCTGGGTCCCCGCGGTAACGACACGTTCAATCACGTCAAGCGTGGCGACTGCCTGAACTGGCCCGGTCGTAACCCCGACGCCGCCCACATCGTCGACTGCAAGGACGGCCATCGCTTCGAGGTCGCCCAGTCCGTCGACATGCGCACGTTCCCCGGCAGCGAGTACGGGCCGGGCGCGCCGCCACCGACGGTGGACCGGATCAAGCAGATCAGCCAGGAGCAGTGCACCCCGTCGGTGCGCGGTTATCTGGGCCCGAAGTACGACCCGAACGGCAAATACACCATCGGCCTGCTGTGGTCCGGCGAGAAGGCCTGGAAGCAGTCCGGTGAGCGCCGCATGCTGTGCGGCCTGCAGTTGCTCGGCCCGGGCGACAGTCAATTGGAGTCCGCGGGCAAGGTGTCCGACGTCGATCAGTCGAAGGTGTGGGCCGCGGGCACCTGCCTCGGTATCGACGCCGCCACCAACCAGCCCACCGATGTCCCGGTCGACTGCGCGGCACCGCACGCCATGGAGGTCACCGGAGCGGTCAACCTCTCCGAGAAGTTCCCCGGCGGGCTGCCGTCGGAGGGCGACCAGGACAACTTCATCAAGGACGCCTGCACCGCGCAGACCGACTCCTACCTGGCCCCCGTCCAGTTGCGCACCACCACACTGGCACTGAGCTACAGCACGATCTCGCTGCCCAGCTGGTCGGCCGGCAGCCACCAGGTGTCGTGCAGCATCGGCGCCACCCTGGGCAACGGCGGCTGGTCGACGCTGGTCAACAGCGCCAAGGGGCCGCTGATGATCAACGGCCAACCCCCGGTCGCACCGCCCGACATCCCCGAGGAGCGGCTCAACATGGAGCCCATCCCGATGCCGGATGTCGACGAGCCGTCGTCGTCATCGAGTTCCGGATCGTCGTCGTCCTCCGGCTCTTCGGGATCGGGCTCATCGGGATCGTCGGGCTCGAGTTCGTCGTCGGGGTCCTCGGGATCGTCGGGGTCCTCTGGTTCCGGCTCGTCGGGTTCGTCGGGTTCGTCGTCTGGCGGCCAGCACCTGCCGCAGGCCGCGACCACGGCGGCACCGGCTCCCACGCAGGCCAACACCTTCAACCCACCCCCGCCTGAGCAGGCCCCGGCGCCCGCTCCGGCTCCCGATGGCGGGGCGCCGCCCGCCGGACCCCCGCCGGGTGAGCCGGTCCCCGTACCGCCGGGGCCGTAACCCGTGCCGGTGCGGATGAGCCCGCAGCGTTTCGACGAGTTGGTATCCGACGCACTCGACCTGATCCCGCCTCGGTTGGCGGCCGCGATCGACAACGTCGTCGTCCTGGTCGAGGATCGCGATCCCGACGAGCCCGAGATCCTCGGTCTGTACCGCGGAGTCGCGCTGACCGAGCGGGATTCCTGGTACGCCGGGTCGTTGCCGGACACCATCACGATCTACCGCGAAGCCCTGCTGGATTTCTGTGACAGCGAGGCCGACGTGGTCGACGAGGTGGCGATCACCGTGATCCACGAGATCGCACACCATTTCGGGATCGACGACGAGCGGCTCCACGAACTCGGCTGGGGATGAAGCAAACGGGCCGAGCCAGGCGCGGCAACCGCGTTTTGTCGGCCCGCAGTGCTATCAACGGGCTATGAACACCATCCAGTGCCGGGAGTGCGCAGCCGGTCTGGAGCATTGCCACGGCACCGTGATCCACCATGTCCGGTACCGCGTGGAGTGCACCGACGCCGGCTGCACCACCCCGGAAGCAGCGCACACGTTCAGCATCGACTGTGAGGCGGTGGGCTGCACGTGCGCAGATGAGGGCATGCTCTCGATCCGGCGCTACGCCTAGCCCATCGGGTCGGCGTCGGACGTCACGGCGTCCGCTACCGGTGTCGCCGCCGGCTCCGGATAGAAGGGCGGAGTCACCGCCGCCCATTGCACACAACTCCAGCGCCCGTCCGTGATCGGTGCCAGCACAATCGATTCGGTGTTGGCCAGGTGATGGTCGAGGGCGAAACTGCCGTCGACGCCGGCCAGCACGGCGGCCACCAGCCGGATCGCGGCGCCATGGCTCACCACCACGATGTCGCTGTGGAAGTCCTGGTCGTCGAGGTAGCGCAACCGAAGTTCGGTGAGCACCGGCACATAGCGGCCGAGCACCGCCTCGGCGCTCTCGCCGCCGGGCATCGGCACGTCCAGTTCGCCCCGGTGCCAGCGTTCGTAGATCCGGTTGAACTCGGCGACCGCATCGTCGTCGCTGCGATCCTCCAGTTCACCGACCTGAACTTCGTGGACCCCTTCGAATTCGAATGGGACGAGGCCGGTTTCGCTGCCGATTCCGGCGGCGGTCTGCGCTGCGCGGCGGGCCACGGAGTGGGCCAGGATCGACGGGCGCTGACTGAGCGTGCCGGCGAACCGCCGGGCCTGGTCGTGACCGAGGTCGGTCAGCTCGGCACCCGGCGGCCGGGTGTCCAGACGCCGGGCGACGTTGCCGTGGGACTGACCGTGACGGACGAGTATCAGCCGTCCACTCATGAGCCATTCGTCCCGTCACGCAAACCGGTCAACCACCGTGTGGCCTCGTCCAGACGCGGCGGGGGCGCACCCGCGCTCGCTCCGGTCGGCCATGAACCCAGATATCGCACATCGGTACAACGTCGGTGCAGCGCTTTGAGTGCCTCGGCCACCGAATCGTCGTCGATGTGTCCCACGCAGTCCAGGAAGAACATGTATGTGCCCAGCTCGGTTCTGGTGGGCCGGGATTCGATCCGGGTGAGGTCGATGTCACGGATCGAGAATTCGGTCATCGCAGTGACCAGTGCGCCGGGGACGTTGTCGAGGCGCAGCACCACCGAGGTGCGATCGGCGCCGGTGGCTGCCGGCGGCACGCCGGGCGGGCCGACCAGGACGAAGCGGGTTCGGGCGTTGGCCTCGTCCACGACATCGGCGGCCAGGATGTCCAGGCCGCAGCGCTCGGCGGCCAGCCGGGTGCTCACCCCGGCGTCGGCGTGGCCCTCGGCGACCTCATGGGCGGCCGCGGCGTTGGAGGTGGCCGGCACGATGACGGCGTCGGGCAGGTTGGCGGCGAGCCATCGGCGCACCTGCGCGAGGGCCACCGGGAACGCCGCCACCGTCTGCACCGGCCCGCTGTGTCCGGGACGGGTGACGATGGTGAAGGCGACGTCGAGGGTCAGTTCGGCGTAGATCTGCAGCGGCTTCCCGACCGCCAGGTTGTCCAGTGTGGGCAGCACCGATCCCTCGATCGAGTTCTCGATCGGCACGCAGGCGTAGTCGGCCCGGCCGTCACGGACCGCGGCCAGCGCACCCGGGGTGCTGTCGGTCAGGACGGGGGTGAATCGGTCTTTGCCGTCACCGGACGCCGCTTGCAGGCCGGGCACCATCTCGTGGGCCACCATCTGCAATAACGCCACTTCGGTAAAGGTTCCCTCCGGTCCGAGGTAGGCGATGCGCGGCACATCCCAACCCTATCGGGTCGGCGCGCGGGCTACGGGTCGATAACGGCCGGGGCGGTGTTTCACGGAAGCCTTGCCCGCACCGCACCGTCCAGTTAAGTTAGGCTTACCTCACCTAAAGACCTCACCTAGTTTCGAAGGCGGCGAGATGGCCATAGCGACACCGACGACAGCCGAGCGGATCCGCAGTGCATGCGCACGAGGCGGCGGCGCCATGCTCGCGGTCGAGGGCATCGAGCCGGTCGCCTCGCCCGTTCATCACCTGCTCGACGACGGGTCCTTCGCGATCACCGTCCCGGAGCACAGCCCGCTGGCCGGCATGACCATGTCAGCCGGCTCGGCCGGTGTCCAGGCCGTGCTGGAGATGACCGACTACGCCCCGCTGCCGCTGCGCGAGCCGGTCCGCTCCCTGGTGTGGATCCGCGGCCGCCTGCAGCACGTGCCGTCGGCGGAGGTTGCCGCACTGCTCGATCTGGTCGCCACCGAGAACCCGAATCCGGCCCTGCTGCAGGTGAACTCCAGTTCCCAGTCGGGCGGCGGACACGACGACGACAACTACACGCTGATGCGCCTGGAGATCGAGTCGGTGGTGGTGGCCGATTCCACCGGCGCCGAGTCGGTCGGCCTCGGGGCCCTGCTGCAGGCCCGTCCCGATCCATTCTGCGCAATGGAATCCGGCTGGCTGCAACACATGGAGTCTTCCCACCGCGACGTGGTGGAGCGGCTTGCCACGCGGCTGCCGATGACGCTGCGCCAGGGACGGGTCCGCCCGCTGGGTCTGGACCGCTACGGCGTACAGCTGCGGGTGGAGAACGAACACGGCGACCACGACGTGCGGTTGCCGTTCGCCAAGCCGGTCGACGACGTCACCGGCCTGAGCCAGGCCATCCGCGTGCTGATGGGCTGCCCGTTCCTCAACGGCCTGCGCGCGCGCCGGATCTGACCCGCACGATCCGCTCCGCGGCCGGGGCGCCGCTACCGTAGCTGCGGTGACGACTTCGGCGACCAGGCGCACGCTCAAGATCGAGATCGCGGTCGTGCTGGCGGTGACCTTCGGGCTCAGCGCCTACACCGCGGGGCTGCGGCTCGTCGAAGCGGTGCTGCTCGGTCTGTCCGGGCAGACCGTGGCGCTGAACCCGAAGCGTTCCCCGTTCGACCTGATCGACCTCGGCCTGCACCTCGCCGTGGTCCTGCAGTTGCTCGCCTGGGGCGCGTTGGCCCTGTACTTGTTGTGGCGCAGCGGCTTCGGACCATCCGCGATCGGACTGTCGCGTCCGCAATGGCGTGCCGACGGGCTGGGTGGACTGGGCCTGGCACTGCTCATCGGCCTGCCGGGACTGGGCTTCTACGTGCTGGCCCGCGTCCTCGGGCTCAGCGCCGACGTCGAACCGGCCGAACTCTACGACACGTGGTGGCGGATCCCGATGCTGCTCGGCGTGGCGTTCGCCAACGGCTGGGCCGAAGAGATCATCGTGGTGGGGTTCCTGCTGACCCGGCTGCGCCAGCTCGATGTCAGCCCCGCGCGGGCGCTGGTGATCTCCAGCCTGCTGCGCGGCGCATATCACCTGTACCAGGGCTACAGCGCGGGCCTCGGCAACGTCGTGATGGGCCTGGTGTTCGGCTACGCATGGCAGCGCACCGGGCGGCTGTGGCCACTGATCATCGCCCACACCCTGATCGACGCGGTGGCATTCGTCGGCTACGCGTTGATTGCGGATCATCTGAGCTGGCTGCGATAACGCATCGGCCACGTACATTTCTGCTGTGGACGACTTCAGCGCATCGCGCGGACATCCCGACCCGCGCTCGCGGCGTCCGGGACCACGCCGCCCTGCCGCCGAGCCGCCTCAGGTGATCCGACGCGACCCGAACTACCGCCCGGCCTGGCCGCCGAATCCGCCCACGCCGTCACGCACACCGCCGCCACCCAGGCAACCCCCACCGCCCAGGCAACCCCCGCCCAGATCGGCGCCGCCGCCTCCACCGCGTCCACCCCGGGCGTCGCACCCGCCCCGGCCCGTCGCCGCCCGACCGCCCGCACCCACGCCGGCGCGCAAGCCCCGGCGCCGGCGGCACTGGGGCCGCCTGGTGCTGGCCGTCCTGCTGATCGCGGTGCTGGCGGTGATCGGCGGCGGCTTCTGGGTCGACTCGTCGCTGCACCGCATCCCCGCTCTTGCCGACTATCCCGAGCGCCCCGCCGCGGCTCAGGGCACCACCTGGCTGTTGGTCGGATCCGACAGTCGCCAGAACCTCAGCCCCGAACAGCAGGCCGACCTGGCCACCGGTGGGGACATCGGCAATGGCCGCACCGACACGATCCTGTTGGTGCACATCCCGGGCATCGGCTCGAGCACCCCGGCCACCATGGTCTCCATACCGCGGGATTCCTACCTGCCGATTCCCGGCTACGGCGAGGACAAGGTCAACGCCGCGTTCTCCCTGGGCGGGGCACCCCTGCTGGCGCAGACCGTCGAACAGGCCACCGGCCTGCATCTCGACCACTACGCCGAGATCGGTTTCGACGGTTTCGCCGCACTCGTCGACGCCGTCGGCGGGGTGACGATGTGCCCGGCCGAACCGATCAGCGATCCGCTGGCCGGGATCGACCTGCCTGCAGGCTGCCAGGAGCTCGACGGCCGCAGTGCGCTCGGATACGTCCGGACCCGCGCCACGCCGCGCGCCGACCTGGACCGCATGACCCACCAGCGGGCATTCATGTCGGCGTTGCTGCACCGCGCCACCAGCCCGGAGGTGCTGCTGAACCCGTTGCGGTGGCAGCCCATGGCCCGCGCCGCCACCGACTCGGTGGCCGTCGACGAGGACGCTCACGTGTGGGACCTCGGGCGGTTGGCCTGGGCGATGCACGGCGACGACATGGTCACAACGACGGTTCCGATCGGCGAGTTCACCGGCAGCGACTCGGGCTCGGTCGTGGTGTGGGACAGCGACGCGGCCGGCCGCCTGTTCACCGCGCTGGCCAACGACGCGGCGGTGCCGGACGACGTCATCGAAAAGCCCGAGCCTTAAGCTTAGGCAAAGCTAAATTAGGCAACAGCAAATTCGCGATACTGAATGTAATGCGCACCACACCACTAAGGTAAAGCTGACCTCAATGAGGTCAACCTTCGATGACAATGCGCCCTGACCTGCTATATCCTCGCGGTCATGACGACGACCAGTGAACTCGACACGAAATTCCACGCCCTTATCCAGGATCAGATCCGCAGCGAGTTCACCGCGTCACAGCAATACATCGCAATTGCGGTTTATTTCGACGGCGCCGACCTTCCGCAGCTCGCCAAGCACTTCTATGCGCAGGCCGTCGAAGAGCGCAACCACGCCATGATGCTGGTCCAGTACCTGCTCGATCGGGACATCGACGCCGAGATCCCTGGTGTCGACGCGGTGTGCAACCGCTTCGATGCTCCCCGTGACGCACTCGCGCTGGCACTCAGCCAGGAACGCACCGTCACCGAGCAGATCAGCCGGCTCGCCAGTGTCGCCCGCGAGGAGGGCGACTACCTCGGCGAGCAGTTCATGCAGTGGTTCCTCAAGGAGCAGATCGAAGAGGTTTCGTCGATGGCGACGCTGGTGCGCATCGCCGACCGCGCCGGCGCCAACCTGTTCCACATCGAGGACTTCGTGGCCCGCGAGCTCGCCGGCGGCGCCGGGGCGGACGCGAGCGCGCCGAAGGCCGCAGGCGGCAACCTCTAACCGACTCTCTCTCAGTCCCGGCCCGCGCCGGTCAGGCCGTTCTGCAGCCAACTCTTGGTGCGGCCGGGATGATTCGTGGCCACCCAGCCCACACCGATGTCGCGGCAGAACTGGACGTCCTCGTAGTGGTCGACGGTCCAGCAGTACAGCGCGCGTCCCTGGGCGGCGGCCCGGTCGACCAGTTCGGGATGCTCACGCAGGGTTGCGATGGACGGTCCGACCGCCGTGGCCCCGACCGTGGTGGCCGCGCTGCCACCCAGGTACCGCGACGTCTCACCGAGCAGCACCGTCGGCAGCATCGGGGCGGCCCGGCGAATCCGCCACACGGCCGCGGCGGAGAAGGACATCACCACCGCACGCGACAGATCGGCCGAGGCAGGCGCGGCGATGCCGTACCGGTGCAGCAACGCCAGCACCTTGTTCTCCACCAGCGCGCCGTAGCGCACGGGATGT
Organism: Mycobacterium sp. 48b; assembly: GCF_048282725.1. NCBI lineage: Bacteria > Bacillati > Actinomycetota > Actinomycetes > Mycobacteriales > Mycobacteriaceae > Mycobacterium > Mycobacterium sp. 48b. The sequence continues at coordinate 775,550 of NZ_JBLVUL010000001.1, read as the reverse complement.
TTGGTCTCGATGAAGAGTTTGACCGGCCGGTTCCAATCCAGCACCAGCGAGACGAGGTCGTCGAGCGTCAGCAGTCCGGTGTCCCCGACGGGACCGGCCTCCGGGTCGTCCGCGTCGTCACCACCGGAGCGGCCGCCGGCGTGCCATGAGCCGTAATCCAGCCGGCGCAGCTCGGCCAGCGTCATCTCGCTGACCAGACCGGTGCCGGTCGAGGTGCGGTCCACCCGGCGGTCGTGCACACACACCAGGTGCCCGTCGCGGGTCAGCCGCACATCGCATTCCACGCCGTCGGCGCCCTCGCGCAGGGCGAGGTCATACGCGGCGAGCGTGTGCTCGGGTTTGTCGGCGGATGCACCCCGATGGGCCACCACGAACGGATGCCCAGGCCCCGGGGTCGCCTGCGCAGCGGCTCCGCCGTCGCCCGTTTCCATACGGCCTATGCTGCCGGGTTCTGCCCTTGGGGCTCAACCGGAACGGCCGATTCAGCCGAATCCTCACGATTCTGCGGCGGCTCGGCCGCCTGCGACTCGGATGCCTGCGGCTCGATCACCACCCAGCGCCTGACGCTGCGCTCGGCCGTCGTACCGGTGCCCTCGAATCCGGTGAACACCTTGGCGGTCAGCAGGAAGGCCGCCAACGCCAGCAGGTACCCGACGATCACGGCCACCGTGTTGTCGGCGATGTTCTGCGGGACGTCGTTGAAGAACGTCACGTACACGGTGCTGCCCATCGACCACGCCGCGACCACTGCGCTGAGCACCCAGACGATCCACCAGACCACGATCGGTCGCCGCAGGTGCGAGAGGCGCCCTTCCAGGGCGGCCAGTTCCCACACGAACACCGGTGCCATCACCAGGTTCACCCCGGGCACCAGACAACAGAGCCACAGGGTCGTGGTGCTGCGCGGATCCACCTCGCCGTGGGCGGCGTATCCGGCCGCCCGGCGCGCGATCAACCAGCGCACCAGTGCCACCACCGTGATCACCACGACGACGATCGCCACGACGCTGGCCAGCAGGCCGATCACCAGGCCGCCGATCGCGATCAGCGGGTGCAGCAGCACGCTGCGGTTGATCAGCAGCAGCACATAACGGATCACGTGGGCGAAGGCCGCGATACCCAGCACCACCATGGCGGCGACGAGCATCAGGCGCACCGTGCCGACGCCGGACTCGTCGGCGACCGTCTCCGGCTGATCGTCGCCATCGAAGTACTGGTGCAGGCCCCAGCTGGGGATCGTGCGGTAGCGCGGCGTCGGCCCGAGCTGACGACGGCGGCTCCGCTGATGTGGCGGAGCGCCCGGTCGCAGGGCGATCCAGCGGTAGCCGGGCGCGAGTTGCGGCGTGCGCGGTGCTGTCGGTGACTGCGACGACGCAGGAGACGAGGGCGACTGCGCAGCAGGTCCCCACGGGGACTGGGGCGACGACGCAGAGGGAGCCAACAACGACCCGCCGCACCGGGGACACCACGACCGCTGCCGGTCACGCACGTTCCAGCGCGTCCCGCACTGCGAACACACCTGGATCATCCGACCAGCCTAGCCACGATCTCCCGACGGGTCGCCGCGGTCAGACGCTTCCCGGGCCACCGGCGTCGGTGATGACCGGACGTCCGGCCCCGGCCCAGGCCAGCATTCCGCCCTCGACGTTGATCGCGGTGTAGCCGTTGCGGGCCAGGTAGTTCGCCACTCGCAGAGAGCGTCCACCCGCATGGCAGATCACGTAGAGCTCGGCATCCGGGTCGATCTCGGCGATCCGCGTCGGGACATCGCCCATCGGGATGTGCTGCGCGCCCGCGGCGTGACCGCGTTGCCATTCGTCGTCCTCGCGGACGTCGAGCAGCACCACCGACCCTTCGAACGTGGTGGGTACCGCAGCGATGTCTGCCTGCCCGACTTCCACATCGTCCATGCCCTCAATGCTCGCATGCCCGCGGCGCCGGATGCACCCGACCCTGTGCCTTGCGGCGGCGTTAGCAACGGGAAGCTATCCACAGTTTCCACAGGTTCATCCACAGGCCCGGCACCAGCGGAAAACCCCACGATGAGGGGATTACTGTGCGGTAGCTGTCCTTCACTGTGGATAAACCTGGGGTGTTCGCGGCAGCGATCAACAACCATCACCGGCGCCGAGCGAAATTAAGCATTCGGCTAAACGCCGCGGCCACGGACGCTTCGCCCCGCTCGATTGGGATCAGCCTGATTCCAGCCGCCGGGCGCGCTCGCCCCACTTACGCGGAGGCCGATTTTCCCTTGACCATTACAGGGTCTATGATCGGCGTCACACCAGCTGTTGTGACAGAACTCACTGGGGGGCAAGCATTGATCGTGCAGGTCAGGAGTGTTTGATGGCGTCACATCCGATCGGATCGGGATCAGCCTTTCCGCAGCCCGAATGGCATACGTCCGGGCATCTGCACACTCGTAACCAGTCCATGGCCTTCCTCCGGGCCGGCGTGATCGCCCTGCTGCTGCTGGGCGTGCTGGCCGTCATGGTCTTGTTCTGACCGTCGCCCCATCGGGTATACGTGAGGTCGGCGCGCGCGTCCTTGCGGTGCGCCCTGCGATGGAGCAAGGTTGGCAGCGATCTTGACGAACTTCAGGATCGTCGAAGACGCCTGGCTCCATCGATCGATAATGAGGAAGGAATCTCGTGGCTGAATACACTTTGCCGGACCTGGATTACGACTACGGAGCGCTGGAGCCCCACATCTCCGGGCAGATCAACGAACTCCATCACAGCAAGCACCACGCGGCCTACGTCAAGGGCGTCAACGACGCCGTCGCCAAGCTCGACGAGGCGCGGGCCAACGGTGACCACGCGGCGATCTTCCTCAACGAGAAGAACCTCGCGTTCCACCTCGGCGGTCACGTGAACCACTCGATCTGGTGGAAGAACCTGTCCCCCAACGGTGGCGACAAGCCGACCGGCGACCTGGCCGCGGCCATCGACGACCAGTTCGGCTCGTTCGACAAGTTCCAGGCACAGTTCACCGCCGCCGCCAACGGACTCCAGGGTTCGGGCTGGGCCGTGCTCGGTTACGACAGCCTCGGCGACCGGCTGCTGACCTTCCAGCTCTACGACCAGCAGGCCAACGTGCCGCTCGGCATCATCCCGCTGCTGCAGGTCGACATGTGGGAGCACGCCTTCTACCTGCAGTACAAGAACGTCAAGGCCGACTACGTCAAGGCGTTCTGGAATGTCGTGAACTGGGAGGACGTGCAGAACCGCTACGCGGCAGCCACCTCCAAGACCAACGGCCTGATCTTCGGCTAGATCCGGCTTCGGTCCGATTCGAGGGCTGGATCGGTTTTCTGATCTCTCACCAAGGGGCGTCGCGCGCACAGCGTGACGCCCCGCCCTCGTTTCTGGGCCGTGTCGCCTTGCACCGTTCCCGCCGCTGTCGCATTCTGAACTGATCGACCCACAGACGTGTCGGAGCACCGATCAGCCGGTGCACCAACACCGATGTCCCGGAGGCGATATGGATACGACGGGGTCCGGCCGGGCGATCGAGATCGCCCCCTTCCATTCCGGCGGCGCGCTCAAAGGCTTTGTGGTCTCGGGTCGATGGCCTGATTCCACCAAGGAGTGGGCGCAGCTTCTCATGGTGACCGTCAGGGTCGCCTCACTTCCCGGATTACTCTCCACCACAACGGTTTTCGGAGTCCGCGAGGAATTGCCCGACCAGCCCCTGCCCGGCACGGTCGGTCTGGTCATCGCCGAGGGGCCGGTGGTCGGCGAATCCGCGGTGCCACCCGGGTATTTCGCCGAGCATCAACCACCGGCACTGCTGATGCTGCACCCGCCCTCGGAGACGACGCCGTCACTTCCCGAGTGCACCGGCGCGGCGTCGGGTTGTGTACTGCTACCCGGACTTCCGTATCTCGGGCTGGAACACCGGGCCGCCTGGGTGGAAGCCGAATCAGACGGCACGGTGACATCGATGGTCAGCCGGGTGGGTGTCGATCCGATCAGCCACCCCGACACTGCGATCCTGGCGATGCTCCTGGCGGCATGAGGCTGCCAGTCGAGGGACACCCTCTCCAACAAGGAGAATCCGGCTACCCGAAAAAGATAAGAAATGTAGCGAGCTCGGCCGACAAGAGCTATGGTCCTCAAGATCAGCGAAGGGCAGCAGCCCGCAATCGTCTTGTCGACACGCTGGCGTCAGGCCCGGCCGACAAGCGGCGATGCGGTGGGTGAGACCTTCGACCGTATGTAAGTGCGCCGCGTAAGCGGCACATACCGGCGGTGTGTCGAAAGGTCGCCATGTCCGCAGCCGCAGGCGTCTGCGCCGGCGTCAGCAGCAGGGTCGCCGTATTCGGCTACCCGTCGGGACCCTCAGATAGCCGTGGCGCCCCGCCGCAACCGTGCCCGCGGCCGCATTTGTGCCATCGATTGTCCATCGACGGTGCAAACGTCCACCCGTTTCAGCCCCGCAACCACGCCTGGAATCGGCGCCGGAATCCTCCCGAGGCCGTCTGGCTATCGCACGCAAGGGGGCTGATGCACATTCCATCGCCCAACCTGTAACGTGTTCCACGTCGTTCGACAACTGCCTTGCGCGCAATCCGCCGCGACGAGGGGTCCGCGCTCCAGCAAATATCCGTTTCCGCTAGTCACGGCGGCGCCCTGGTTGCCGGCCCCGAAGTTGATCATGATCGAGCGCACCTGTGAGCGCAGCTCACCGCGCCCAATACAACGCGACCGTCACCTTTTGCATTGCCAGACGGCGCAATCCCGCGCCACCTCCACGGCGAAGCCCTCGGTTTCCGTGCCGGAGGCCTCCAAAACGCAAAGCCAGTTTAACTTTTGTGGCGTTTGCACTTGGTTGTCGTCACAACACTCGCTACCATAGTCAGCAAATACGCCGCCTATTCGTACCGCTCGTGAAGCATGTGGAGGTCAAATCGATGAGCAAGACGTTCGCCGCCCGCCTAAACCGCCTGTTCGATAGGGTTTATCCGCCTGGGCGCGGACCCCATACGTCTGCCGAGGTGATCGCCGCACTCAAGTCCGAGGGCGTCACCATGTCGGCCCCGTACCTGTCGCAGCTCCGTTCGGGCAACCGGACCAACCCGTCGGCGGCAACCATGGCCGCACTTGCCAACTTCTTCCGGATCAAGCCGGCTTACTTCACCGACGACGAGTACTACGAGAAGCTCGACAAGGAGCTGACCTGGCTGGCCAGCATGCGTGACGAGGGGATCCGCCGGATCGCCGCCCGCACCGTCGGGCTGTCCAACGAAGCTCAGCAGGACCTGGTCCAGAAGGTCGACGAGCTGCGCCGCCGGGAACACCTCGACGACTGATTCGTCAGGCTCGTCTGGCGTTTCACCGCAGCTGAAACCCACGTCAGTGGGTTTCAGCTGCGTGCGGCCGCGCGGTCCAGATCCCGGTACTGCTCGGCGATCGCCAGAATCCATTCCCGGTCCGAATAGGACTCGGGCTGGCTGAGCCACGCCAGCCCCGGGAACGCTGACGTTTCATCAGCCTCTCGGGTGTCGTAGATCCACTGGGCGATGGCCTGCGCCTGATCCCGCGGCGACACTTGAGGTCGTTCGGTATCCCCCAATTGTGTTGCGCCACTTCCACTTGAACCGGTGGATCCGCGTGGCGCGGCGGTTTCGTGCCGCCGCTCGTCGGCGGCGGTCGCCTCCAGGTACAGCGCGTCGGAGATCAGCGACATTCGTTCGGCGACGCGGAACACCAGCGGTCCGCGCGGACGGACCCCGATCCCCACATCGGGCTGGCGCCGGGCCAGTTCGGTCAGCAGCGGTTTGATGGTCCGCAGTTCCTGCTGCGCACCGAACCAGTCCTCGACGCTCGGCAGCAGCGATCCGGCGGCGACGATGACCATCGCACACCCGAGCAGGGTCGCCGCGGCACCGACACCGACGGGCTCGGTCCGCCGCGCAGCCCGCAGCAGCACGAAGCCGCTGGCAGCCACGATCAGCACCATGCCGACGGTGAACAGGAACAGCGCCCGCCCTCGCCGGCTGCGGTTCGAGTAGCGCAGGCCGGCCCACGCCACCAGGGTGAGGGCCAGGAACACGTAGAGCAACGGCAGCAGCCACGAGGTGCCGCTCGATCCGAGATCCCGCTTGAGATACTCCGAGGGCGACATCTCCGGCTGCCTACCGGCGCGGAAGAAGATGACCAGGCTGATGACGGCCACCACACCGGCGATGCCGTACTGGATCATCGCGATACGACGGGTGAGTACGGCCGAATGGCCCGAGGACGCGGTGGTGATCATGACGCAACTGCCTGCAGCACAAGCGATCAGCGCGACCTGACTCAGCCCGGCGGCGATGTTGGGCCAGTGCACCACGGTGTCGATCAGCAGGGCGAGCGGCGGCCAGTTCAGCGCGGCCACAACGCCGAGGCTGCCCAACGACAGGATCATCGCGGAGCTGACCAGGGACTGTTTGTTGACCAGTGCCCAACCGATGCGCAGGCCGGTAGCCAGGCCGAGGAGGCCGGCGATCACCCAGACGATCAACCAAATGCCTCTCCGAGGCGAACCTGCACGATCGAAGAGCGGTCGGAGGGCAGCCGGCCCAGGCGGTAGAGCAGGAGTGCGGCGAAGTCCTCGGCCTCCTGCTCGATGTCCTCGCCGTTGGGCCCCATGCAGCCGGTCCGCTGATTGAGCATGTAGCTGATCAGATCCGAGGTCGCCACCTCGACGGTGGCCGCGGCCGCGTCGACGATCGAGATGCCCTCGTGGCCGAGCACCAGGTGGCCGAGCTCGTGGGCAAGGGTGCGGTCCCAGGCCGGCAGGCCCTGCTGGATCAGGAACACGTCGCGGTCGGCGTACTGCCGCCACTGCCCGCAGACCCCGGGCGGGAGCTCTGCCATGGTCAGTTCGATCGGCCTACCGCGGTCTGCGCTCACCGCTTCGACCAGACGGGTCAATGTGACCTCGCCCTGTCGAGGAGCGAGGTCGAGAACCTCGTTGACAGCACGCGTGACGCTTCGACTGGCGGACATGATCCCCCCTTTCCACCCGTGATTCTCCCAGGTCGTTCCTAACGCATGAATCGACTGGCGTCGATTCGGACCGTACGGCCGGCTTTGGCCTGCCGGTAGCCCACGAGCCCGCCCAGGCCGGTCAGTGCCATCATCCCGGTCACGCCGGGCAGGGCCATCGCCGCGATCTCCATCGTGTTCGCGGTACGCAGGTAGTCCGTGTAGCCCGCCCGGAAGGACGCCGGAGGGAGGCCCGCATCCAGACCGACGGCGGCGGGAGGCCTTGTCTCCGTCCGCATCTTGATGTTGGGCTGCACGTCGGGTCGCGACCCCGACGGACCTGAGTGCGGCCCGTGGTCGGAGTCCGGAGCGCCCATCGGCACGGCGAGCGGCGGCACGATGACCGGCAGTACGACGACCGGAACGGCGATCGGCGCCACCCCGGCCGCAGCGGCCAGGCCGGGTGGGGGCGGCACGTCCAGGTCGGGGACCTGTGCCTGCGGTGCAGGCAACTGCATCTGCGGCGGGCGCGGGAAGTTGAACGGCGCGGGGACACCGGGTCCGTCTTTACCGCCGACGGCGCCACCGATCAGGGTCGTGGTGGTTTCGGTGGTTTCGGTGGTCCCAGAAGTCGTCTCCGAGGTCGACTTGGTGGTCTCCGAGGTCGACTTGGTGGTCTCGGTCGTCTCGGTCGTACGCGAGGTGGTCTCGGTCGTGGCCGTCGTCGCAGAGGTCGTCGTCACGGAGCTCTCGGTCGTGGACACCGCCGTGGACGTCACCTCGGAGCGTGAAGTCGTGGGTGTCTCCGACTCTGAGGGCTGCGTGCTGGCCGTCGCAGTGTCGGTGTGGGTCGGGGTCGCCGTGTCGGTCCCGGTTTGCGGAGGCGTCTGCGTGCCGGACGGTTGCGACGGTTCGCCGGGTTCGTCGGTCTTGGTCGGTTTGCCCGTCGTCTTGGTCGGCTTGCCGCTCGTCCTGGTGGGCTTGCCGGTCGTCTTGGTGGGTTTGTGGGACGTACGGGTGCCCGGCGAGCCGGTGTCGTCGCCATCATCGCCCTGGGAGTCGCCGTCCTGACTGTGGCCCTGGCCGTGATCCTTGCCGTCGTGCCCGTCGTGGCCGTTGCTGCCACTGTTCGACGAACCCTGACCGCTGTCGGGCCTGCCTCGATCCGGATCGGCAAATGCCAGCGCTCCCCCGACACCGGCGATGATCAGGCCAGAAAGCACCAGACCAGTCGAGGCGGCGACGCGCAACCGCGAACGCACGTTGTCACCACCCTTTCGCGCACCGCCCAGCAGCTTCGTTGACGAATTCGATTCTTGCACAAACATGCAGTCCAAATTTGCTAGCTGAAGCGATTCACCACCCCGATCGTGGGGAGCCGCGGCGGAGCAAATCCACCGGACGATACTGTGGGTCTGCAGCAGTTCTGCGGTGACGACCAACACACGACGAATTGACCGGGAGGCAACCGGAATGGGCCTGTTCACGCGACGAAAAAGCCGCGCCACCCGCCGCGCCGAAGCCCGCGCCATCAAGGCCAAGGCCAAGCTGGAAGCCCGGCTCACCGCAAAGAACGAGGCCCGTCGCATCAAGTCCGACCGAAAAGCCGCGGAGCGGGCCCTCAAAGCTCAGGTCAAGGCGCAGCGCGACAGCGACCGCACGGCTCTCAAGGTGGCCGAGACCGAATTGAAGGCCGCCCGCGAGGGACGTCTGTTCGCCCCCGCCAGGATTCGCCGTCTGCTGACCGTGACGCGTTTGCTGGCGCCGGTCCTCGTGCCGTTGATCTACCGGGCCGCCACGGCCGCGCGGGGCGCCCTGGACGAACGTCGCGCCGACCGCCTCGGTGTCCCGCTGGCGCAGCTCGGTCAGTTCTCCGGGCACGGTGCAGAGCTGTCCGCGCGGATCTCCGGGGCCGAGCAGACGCTGCGCCAGGTCGCCGAGAAGAAGCCGAAGGACGCCGAGACCAAGCAGTTCGTCGCGGCGATCAACGAACGGCTCACCGATCTGGCCGCGGCGGTCACCGCCGCCGAGAACATGCCGACGCCACGTCGCCGCGGCGCGCACGCGGCCATCGCCGCCCAGCTCGACGGCATCGATGCCGACCTGATGGCGCGGCTGGGACTGGTCTGAGTTCGACTTCATGACCGGCGTCCGTATCGACTCCGCAGCCCCGCTGCGCGGTACGGCCGTCGGCTCTCTGACCGCCGCACTGGCCGTCGCGGCCCATGGCGTCGCCGGCGGAACCCTGCCCGGCGGGGCCGTCGCCGCCCAGCTCGCCGTCCTCGCGGTGACCCTCGGAGCGGTGGCCGCGACCGTCGCCTGCGCACACCGCACCGCGGTGTTGTGGGGGCTGCTGGGTACCGGCCAGCTGCTGGCCCACGCGCTCCTGGCGACGGCCGGTCACTCCCACAACGCCCAGCCCGGCTTGATGATGTTCGGTGCGCACCTGGCGGCGGTATCGGTCGGCGCAGGCCTGATCGCCTGCGGTGCCCGGTTGTGGGCAGCGCTGTCGGGCGTGGTGCGTGCGGTGGCGCGGGAACGGCGCACCGCACCGGTGCCGACTGTCCGCGTGATGGCGCGCGGCACCGACCAACCGCTGCAATCGGCCCTCCTGCTGGCCGCGTCGGTGTCTCACCGTGGCCCACCGGTCGGCGTCAGAGCCTGACCGTCCCACCCCGATCCAACTCCAGAAAGACACCGACACATGCCACCCCTCACCGGGGCGTCCTCGCGCGCCCTGCTCGCGACCGCGGCAGTAGCCGTCGCCGGCCTGCTGACCGCCGCACCGGCGTGGGCCCATGTCCACGTCGACGCCGACAATCCGACGCCGGGAACCACCTCGGTGCTCACCTTCCGTGTTCCCGGCGAGTCCGACACCGGTGCGCTGACAACACGATTGACGGTCGATCTGCCCGACGTCGCCTCGGCCCGCACCGAGGTCATGCCAGGTTGGACGGCCAAGCTCGACCGTGACACCGCAGCAGGCACGGTCCGGACGGTCACCTGGACCGCGGCACCCGGGGTGGGCATCTCACCCGAGCAGTTCGCGCTGTTCCGGGTGTCGGTCAAACTGCCCGATGCGCCGACGGCGAGCTTCCCCGTCACCCAGACCTACTCCGACGGCTCCGTCGTGCGATGGGACCAGCCCCCGCTGCCCGGCGGCGGTGAGCCTGAGCACCCCGCACCGCAACTGACCCTGACCGGAACCGCGCCCGCGCCGGATCAGACCGCGCCTGCGCCGGATCAGACCGCGCCTGCGGTCGCCCAGCCCGCGGGCACCGTCGACAACTCGGCCCGCTGGCTGGCGGGCGGGGCGTTGATCGTCGCTGCCGCCGCCGTGGTGGCAAGCCTCCTGACCCGGCGGCGCTCATGAACCGGCTGCTGGCTGCGACCCTCACCGGGCTGATCCTGGCCGGCTCCGCGCTGGTCGGAGCGCCTGCGGCTTCGGCGCACGCTGCCAGGGTCGCGGCAGACCCGGCCGAGCACTCGGCGCTCAGCACCTCACCGGCGCGGGTGAGCGCCACGTTCAACGAGGCACTGCAGCCGGCCTTCGCCAACATGACGGTCGTGGGCCCGGACAACAACCTGTGGTCCGAGGGAGACCCGAAGGTCGCAGGCGCGGTGCTCAGCGTCGCGGTCCGCCCACTCGGTCCGGCCGGTACGTACACGGTGAACTACCGGGTGACCTCCGCCGACGGGCACGTGGTCTCGGGTTCGTGGTCGTTCGACCTGACCGTCGCCGGTGCGGGCACGCCGGGGCCCGCCGCCTCGTCACCGGCGCAGTCCGACGGAGGCATCGTGGTGTGGCCGTTCGTGTTGATCGCCGTCGTCCTCATCGGCGGCGGAGCCTGGTGGGCGGTCCGGCGTCAGCGGTGACCGGCGCGCTGATCCGGGCGCTGGCTGACGGCGCCGCCATCGTCACCCTCGGCCTGGCCGCGGTGCCGCTGCTCGAATCCGACCGCTACCGAGCCGAATTGAGCCGGAGAGCGGCCGGACCGCTCGCCCTGGCCGCGGCGATCTGGCTGCCGGCCGAGATCGTGCGACTGACCGTGGAGGCGGCCCAGACCGCCGGAGTCGGGTTCTGGCGGATCGGCGTGCACACCCTGACCGACTTCGGCCAGTACACCGCTGCCGGACGTTCAGGGTTGGTCGGCATCGGGGCGGCCCTGATTGTCGGCGTGGTGGCGATCCTGGCCCCGCGGGGCGCCACCACCACGGTCGCGACCGTCGGTGTGGCGGCCGTCGGAATGGCCGCCAGGACTCTGACGGGCCATCTCTCAGAAAGCCCGATCGGCGGGATGGCCGTGGCGGTGCACGCACTCGCGGCAGCGGTGTGGTGCGGCGTGCTGGCCGCGCTGGTGCTGACCGTGACGCATCGCGGCCAGTGGGCCAGGGTGCTGCCCCGGTTCTCGCAGTTGTCGCTGTCCTGCGTGGGTGTGCTGCTGGTGGCCGGCGTCGCCGGGGCGGCGGTCAAGTTGAACTCACCCGCCGAGTTGTGGGGCACCGGCTACGGCCGGGTGCTGACGGCCAAAGTGGTGGTGACGGCGGTTCTACTGGCTCTGGCCTGGCGAAACCGGTCGCAGTGGCTGCCCGCGGCCCGGGCGCACCGCAGCAGCGCCGCGTTGTCGCAGGCCCGTTCGTTGGTGGAGTTGGGCATCATGGCTGTTGCGGTCACCCTCGCCGCGGCTCTGGCCGTCACGGGTTGACCTCCTCGGGGCCTGGCATGATGGGAAACACTGCCGGGCCCCACCCACCGCGCTGGCGCGGAACACCGGATACTGCAAAGGAGCAGCCAGATGGCAGAGCAGCAGGATCAACCCGCCGAGAAGCCCGAAACCGCATCCGCGTCGGCTGCGGCCGAGTCGGCTGCGACCGGCGCGGATCCTGCTCCGCCCACTCCGGCTCCGCCCACTCCTGCTCCGCCCACTCCGGCCCCTCCAACTCCGGCTCCGAAACCCGGTCCTCCGCCCGCCAAGAAGGCTGCGGCGAAGAAGGCTCCCGCCAAGAAGGCCGCCGCGAAGAAAGCCCCCGCCAAGGCCGCCAAGAAGGCTCCGGCGAAGAAGGCCCCGGCCAAGAAGGCTCAGCCTGCCCCGCCGGCGGCCCCGCCCCCCACCAAGGCCGCTCCGGCTCCCGCCAAGGCGGCCCCCGCTCCCGTCACCCCCGTGCCGGACGTCGCCAAGGCAGCCAAAGAGGCTGCGGCGCAAGCAAAGTCGACTGTCACCTCAGCCGCCAACCCGGTGTCTGGTCCGGTGCCGGTTCCGATGAGCGAGAGTTCGTCGTCCAAGGTGCCGCTCGCCGCGGCGGTGGCCGTGGGCGTCTTGGCCGTGCTCTTGGTGCTGCTCAGTCGCCGTCATTCCGACGAAAGCTGATCTGGACTTGACCCTGACGCGACGTCAGGGTCGATAGTGGCCTCATGCACGCAGATCCGCAGGTGAGATCCGTCGGCGCGGTGGCCGCGCTGACGGAGATCTCGGTGCGGACTTTGCATCACTACGACCACATCGGTCTCGTGGTGCCCAGCGTGCGTACCGCGGCGGGTTATCGCGGCTACACCGACGTCGACATCGAGCGGTTGCACCTGGTGCTGGTGTACCGATCGGCGGGGCTGGCGCTGGATGAGATCCGGTCCCTGCTCGACGATCCGGATGCCGACGTGCTCGCCCATCTGCAACGCCAGCACAGCGTCCTGTGCGATCAGGCCGAGCAGCTGCAGCAGTCCATCAAGGCAGTGGAGGAATTGATGAGCGCCCACAACAGAGGAATTCAGCTGACCGCCGAGGAGCAGGTGGAGATCTTCGGCAGCGCCGTTTTCGACGAGCACGCCGAGGAGGCCGAAGCGCGCTGGGCCGGTACCGAGGAATGGAAACAGTCCCGGCAGCGCACTGCGCAGATGACCAAACAGGACTGGATCGAGTTCAAGGCCGAGAACGACGCGCTGCTGGAAGCCCTCGCCGAGGGTAAGCGCGCCGGGGTTCGGCCCGGCTCGGCGCAGGCCGGCCAGCTGGCGGCCCGGCACCGCGCCAACATCTCGCGGTTCTACGACTGCAGCGACGACATGCACCTGTGCCTGGCGCAGATGTATCTGGCCGACGAGCGGTTCACCCGCTACTACGACGACACCGAACCGGGCCTGGCCCAGTTCGTGCACGACATCATCGTGCAAAGCATCGCCGGCTAGCCGTACTGCGATAATCGCCGGGTGAGTATCGAACCGCGCGCCACCGCTGATCTGGTCGACGAGATCTACCCCGACGTCCGCAGCTGCGATCTGCAGTTACAGAACTACGGCGGCAAGACCATGTTCGCCGGACCGATCACCACGGTGCGCTGCTTCCAGGACAACGCACTGCTCAAGTCGATCCTGTCCACCCCGGGCAACGGCGGGGTGCTGGTGGTCGACGGCGGTGGGTCGCTGCACACCGCGCTGGTCGGCGACATCATCGCCGGACTGGCCCATGACAACGGTTGGTCGGGCGTGGTCGTCAACGGACCCGTGCGGGATGCCGCGGCGCTGCGCACCATCGACGTCGGCATCAAGGCGCTGGGCACCAACCCACGCAAGGGCACCAAGACCGGCGAGGGTGAACGCGACGTGCCCGTGGAGTTCGGCGGGGTGACCTTCGTCCCGGGCGAGATCGCCTACTGCGACGAGGACGGCATCGTCGTGGTCGCCGCTTCGTAACACCAGACGCGAGAAAAGCCCCCCACCGTGCGGTGGGGGGCTTTTCTCGCTTTTCGACGGGTGACTAAACCGTCACTGCGGCACGGTGTTTGGTGAACATCAGCGCCTCCTCGTCGACCTTGCCGTACCGGATGGTCCGCATGTCGAAGAAGTAGTTCTGCTTGAGCTTCCACGGTGCTTCCGAACCCGACTTGGGCAGGGAGTCCATGGCCCGCCGGAAGTAGCCCGGGGTGAAGTCCATGAACGGCAGCTCGTCGACGCTGTCGCCGGGGTGCTGCGGCTCGACCCGGTCGAAGCCGTTGGCGTCCATGTAGTTCAGGACGCGGCAGATGAACTCGGACACCAGGTCGGCCTTCAGCGTCCAGGACGCGTTGGTGTACCCGAACGTGATGGCCATGTTCGGCACACCCGAGAGCATGAGGCCCTTGTAGGTCATCGACCTGGTCAGGTCGATCGGCTCGCCGTTGCGGTGGGCCACCGCGCCGCCGAACAGCTGCATGTTCAGACCGGTGGCGGTGACGATGATGTCGGCCTGCAGCTCCTCACCGGAGGTGAGCCTGATGCCGGTTTCGGTGAAGGTGTCGATGGTGTCGGTGACGACGCCGGCCTTGCCGGAGCGGATGGCCTTGAACAGATCCCCGTTGGGGGCCAGGCAGACTCGCTCGTCCCACGGGGCGTAGCTCGGGCTGAAGTGCTTGTCGTAGTCGAAGCCCTCGGGCAGGCGGCGGGTTCCCATCTTGCGCAGGAACTGCTTGAAGACCGACGGGAAGCGGCGCGCGACCTGGTACTGGCCGGTGCTGTAGCCGATCTGCTTCCACCGGTTGACGAAGTGCGCCAGGTTCTTGGGCAGGTACTTGTTGGTCTTCACGGCCACCGGGTCGACCAGCGGCAGGGATCCGATGTAGGTCGGTGAACGCTGCAGCATCGTGACGTGTCCGACGCCGCCGCTGACCAGCGACGGGATCAGCGTGATGGCGGTGGCGCCGGATCCGATCACCACGACGTTCTTGCCCGTGTAGTCCAGGTCCTCGGGCCAGTGCTGCGGGTGGATGATCTGGCCCTTGAAGTTCTCGGACCCCGGGAACTCCGGCGAGTAGCCCTCGTCGTAGTTGTAGTAGCCACTGCACACCGACAGGAACGACGCGGTGATCTGCTTGGCTTCGCCGTCGTGCTCGACGTCGACGGTCCAGCGGTTGTCGGCGTCCGACCAGTCCACCGAGAGCACGCGGTGGCCGGTGCGGATGTGGTTGCGGATCCCGTTCTCGTCGGCAGCCTCGTTGATGTAGTTCCAGATCGACTCGCCGTCGGCGATGGATTTGGCGGACTCCCACGGCTTGAACCGGAATCCGAGGGTGAACATGTCGGAGTCGGAACGGATACCCGGGTATTTGAACAGGTCCCAGGTGCCGCCGATGTTCTCCCGGCGCTCGAGGATCACGTAGCTCTTGGTCGGGCAACGGTCCTGCAGGTGCCAGGCCGTGCTGATGCCGGAGATGCCGGCACCGACGATCACAACATCGAAATGTTCGGTCATGGGACCGACGGTATCAACACCATGTTGAGTCGGTCAACAGTGTGTTGAGAAACTCAACGCGGTGTTAGGCTGCTTGATTGTGACCAGCTCCAGCACGACGCGCGCCCCCCGCGGCCGCCGTGCCACCCGCCCGTCGGGCGACGACCGCGAGGCGGCGATTCTCGCGACCGCCAGGCGGCTGCTGGAGACCAAGAAGTTCGCCGACATATCGGTCGATGACCTGGCCAAAGGCGCCGGGATCTCGCGGCCGACGTTCTACTTTTACTTCCCGTCGAAGGAAGCCGTCGTGTTGTCGCTGCTCGATCCACTGATCAAGCGCGCGGACACCGGTTTCGACAGCGCACTGGAGGCCATGCCGGCCGACCCCAAGCGGGCGATCCGCCGCGGCATCGAGATCTTCTTCAGCTCGTTTGGGTCGGATCCGGCCACGGCCCGCGCCGGCACCGAGGCATTCAACAGCAGCCCGGAGTTCCGCGCGCTCTGGTCCGGGCTCATGCAGAAATGGATCGCCCTGACCGCCGCCCTGATCACCGCCGAACGCCAACGCGGCGGCGCCCCGGAAACCATCCCGGCCATGGACCTCGCGACGTCACTCAACCTGATGAACGAGCGGACCATGATGGCGGCCCTGAGCGCCGAACAACCCGCCGTCGACTACGACAAGGTGGTCGACACCCTCGCCCACATCTGGCTGACCAGCATCTACGGCGAGGCCCTCTGACGCGTCCGCCGGCTATGCGAACATATGTTCGTGTCCGATGCTGCGCGATCCCCATTGCCTGCTCCGCAGGCGGCGGCCATCATGCACGCTGACCTCGACTCGTTCTACGCATCGGTCGAGCAGCGCGACGATCCGGCCCTGCGCGGCCGCCCGGTGATCGTCGGCGGCGGGGTGGTGCTGGCCGCCAGTTACGAGGCCAAGGCATTCGGGGTACGTACGGCGATGGGCGGGCGCCAGGCGCGGGCGTTGTGCCCGCAGGCCGTGGTGGTGCCGCCGCGCATGTCGGCGTATTCGGAGGCCAGCCGGCACGTCTTCGAGGTGTTTCACGACACGACGCCGGTCGTCGAGCCGTTGTCAGTGGACGAGGCGTTTCTCGACGTCTCCGGGTTGGCCCGGGTATCGGGAACCCCGGTGGAGATCGCCCGGCGGCTGCGCGAGCAGGTCAGCGAGCAGGTGGGCCTGCCCATCACCGTCGGCATCGCGCGCACCAAGTTCCTGGCCAAGGTGGCCAGTCAGGTGGCCAAACCGGACGGCCTGCTGCTCGTCCCGCCCGACCGCGAGCTGGCGTTCCTGCATCCGCTGCCCGTGCGCCGGCTGTGGGGTGTCGGCGCCAAGACCGCCGAGAAATTGCACGCTCACGGCGTCGAGACCGTCGCCCAGGTGGCCGAGTTGCCCGAGTCGGCGTTGGCCACCATGGTCGGCAGTGCGATGGCTCGGCAGCTGTATGCGTTGTCGCGCAACATCGATCGACGCCGGGTGACGACGGGCGTCCGGCGCAGTTCGGTCGGGGCCCAACGCGCACTCGGGCGGCGCGGCAACACGATGTCGGCCGCGGAGGTGGACGTCGTGGTGGTCAACCTCGTCGACCGCATCACCCGCCGCATGCGCGGGGCCGGACGTACTGGGCGAACCGTCGTATTGCGTTTGCGCTTCGACGATTTCGGCCGCGCCACACGGTCGCACACCCTGGCCCGGGCCACCGCCTCGACCGATGCGATCCTGGCCGCCGCCCGGGTGCTGGTGACAGCGGCCGCGCCGGTGATCGCCGAACGCGGGCTGACCCTGATCGGGTTCGCGGTGTCCAACATCGATCCCGAGGGCAGCCAGCAGTTGGAGTTGCCTTTCGAATCACAACCCGATCCGGTGGCCATCGACGGCGCCATCGACGAGGTACGCCAGCGGTTCGGCAATGCGATGTTGACCCGCGGAGTGCTGGTCGGCCGCGATCCCGGATTGGAGATGCCGACGCTGCCGTACTGACGGGCCGCCTTCTAGAACAGTTGCGCGGCAACGAATCCGGCGAGCAGCACGGCAAACCCGCCGATCTCACCGACGATGAGTGCGATCATCCCGGCGTGCAGTCCCGCGCTGGGATGCTCGAACTGGTTGGCGGTGTCCTGTCTGGCGCCGTGCTCGATGTAGCTGAGGATGGCGACGACGAAGAACAGCACCAGCACCATGGCCGCGGTGAGGTTCACCCAGGTGGGCCAGGCACTGAGTTCCACGAACACCGCCACCAGGAGTGTGGCGAAGGAGTACAGCAGGGCGGCCCGGTGGGCGATGTCGACGTACGGGTGGGCCAGGTGGTTCTCACTGGTCGCCATCTGCCGGTACTTCCACACCCCGAGCACCAATGCCAGTAGAAAGATCAGGCCGGCTGCCAGCAGGGTGATGACGGTGTCGATGCCGAGATCCGCGTGCATCGCGTGAGCTTAGACCGAGGCGATTTGAGTAGTCTCACGCATCCGGCGAATCGTGTCCTACGCCAGGCTCGGGGCATGATCGCACTCAACGACAGTTCGAGAGTCACCGCCGCGTTCGCGCTGCAGGCCACCATCGCCTTCGGGGTGAGTTTCCTCGGTGTGCTCGGCGGGATCTTCTTCCTGCCAATCGACTCCTGGCAGCGGATGTTCCTGGCGATGTCGGTCCTGTTCCTGGTGACCAGCGCGTTCACCCTGGCCAAGGTGATCCGCGATCAGCAGGAGGCGGCGACCGTCCGGGTCCGTCTCGACGAGGCCCGAATGGAAAGGCTTCTGGCCGAGCATGATCCGTTCACGTCGGGGACGTGAAACTCAGCCTGCGGTCCACTCGAGCAGCTGCTCGGCCGGCCAGGTGTTGACGATCCGGTCGATCGGCACCTCTGCCTCCAGGGCCCGCTGGGCCCCGTAGCCGAGAAACTCGAGCTGACCGGGCGCATGGGAATCGGTGTCGATGCTGAACAGGCAGCCGATCTCCAACGCCAGGTTCAGCAGCCGGGTGGGTGGGTCACGCCGTTCCGGCCGGGAATTGATCTCGACGGCGGTGCCATGGTCGAGGCACGCCGTGAAAACCTTCTCGGCGTCGAACTTCGACTCCGGGCGCACGCCGCGCCCACCGGTGACCAGGCGTCCGGTGCAGTGCCCGAGCACGTCGGTGTGTGGGTTCGACACTGCTTTGACCATGCGCCGGGTCATGGCCGCCGAGTCCATGGCCAGCTTGGAGTGAACGCTGGCCACCACCACGTCGAGGCGCTCCAGCAGTTCGGGTTCCTGGTCCAGCGACCCGTCTTCGAGGATGTCGACCTCGATCCCGGTGAGGATGCGCATCGGGGCCACCAGCTCGCGGAGTTCCTCGATGACGTCGAGCTGCTCGCGCAACCGCTCCGGGGACAGCCCGTTGGCCACCCGCAGGCGCGGTGAGTGGTCGGTCAGCGCACAGTACTCGTGGCCCAGGTCGCGCGCGGCCAGCATCATCTCCTCGATCGGGGCCGATCCGTCCGACCAGTTGGAGTGCACGTGCAGGTCGCCTCGCAGCGCGGCACGCACCTCACCACCGCCGAGATCCTTTGCTGCCGAACGTAATTCGACGAGGGTGTCGGGCTCGTGGCCGGACCAGGCCTGGGCGATGACCTTCGCGGTCTTGGGCCCCACACCCGGCAGTGACTGCCAGCTGTTCGACGCGCCCAGCCGCTCGCGCTGTTCGTCGGTCAGCGCCTCGACGATGTCGGCGGCGTTGCGATAGGCCATCACCCGTCGCGGGTCCTCCCGCGCCCGGTCCTTGTAGTACGCGATCTGACGCAGTGCGGTCACCGGATCCATCGGCACTGCTCAGCAGTCGCCCGGCCGCGCCGCGCAGTGCGGCGTGGTGCCCGGGAACCGGTACCGGTGGCTCGCCACCCAGCGGTAGGCGGCGTTCTGCACCTGACGCACACCCGGAATCCGGTACACCCCCAACGGAATCCGGCTACCCATCCCGGCCGAGAGCGCGGCGTTGATCGCCTCGGCGCCGCGGTAGACGTCCCCCGAAGAGTCCTTCCACCACGCCGCTTCGAGCATCTCGTCGTTCGAGACGCCGAGGATCTCCGGCGTACCGGGACGCTGGAACGGCTCGATGTGCAGATCTCCGGTCCGTTGCCGCCGCATCAGGGAGTTGACGCTGCGCGTGCACATGCCGCAGTTGCCGTCGAAGTACAGGACGCCGCTCATGTCTTCAGTGTGCCCGCATTTGCGACGCCGCAACCACCCGACCTACTGCCCGCTCACACGTCAGCTGACCGTACGGATCAGCTTCTTGTTGACGAACTCGTCCATGCCGAACTTGCCGAGTTCACGCCCGAATCCGGACCGTTTGATGCCACCGAACGGCAACTCGGCCCCTTCGGCGCCGACGGCGTTGACGAACACCATGCCCGCATCGATGCGGTCGGCCACCCGGGCCGCCTGATCGGCATCGGTGGTGAAGACGTAGGAACCCAGACCGAACGGGGTGTCGTTGGCGATCTCGACGGCCTCGTCCTCCGAGCCGGCCTTGTACACGACCGCCACCGGACCGAACAGCTCCTGCCGGTAGGCGTCGTTGTCCACCGTGACACCGGTCAGCACGGCCGGCGGGTAGAAGGCGCCGCGGCGCTCCCCCGCCGAGGTCAGCTTCGCGCCCTGATCGACGGCGGCCTTGACCTGCTGCTCAAGCCGCTCGGCGGCCAATTCCGAAGACAGCGGCGCGATTCCGTCGGCGGCGGCGAGCAGCTTCTCGGTGAACTTGGTCAGGAAGTCGTCGTAGAGGTTCTCGGCGACGATGAACCGCTTCGCGGCGTTGCAGGCCTGCCCGGTGTTCTCCATCCGGCCCTCGACGGCGGCCTGTACGGTCGCATCGAGGTCGTCGGTGGACAGCACGATGAACGGATCGGAGCCACCGAGTTCCAGCACGCACTTCTTGAGATTGCGGCCGGCGATCTCGGCCACCGCGGCGCCCGCCCGCTCGGAACCGGTCAGCGACACCGCAGCCACCCGCGGGTCGGCGATGATGTCGGCGACCTGGTCGTTGGTGGCACGGATGTCGACGTAGGCGCCCTGCGGTAGCCCGGCCTCCAGGAAGATCAGCTGCAGCAGCTCGGCGGATTCGGGGCACTGCGGCGCATGCTTGAGCAGAATTGTGTTGCCCACGATCAGGTTCGGGCCGGCGAACCGGGCCACCTGGTAGTAGGGATAGTTCCACGGCATGATGCCGAGCAGCACGCCGACCGGGCCGCGCTTGACCACCGCGCTGCCCTCGCCGTCGAGCAGGGTGATCTCCTCGTCGGCGAGGAACTTCTCCGCGTTGTCCGCGTAGTACTGATAGATGGCGGCGCTGAAGTCGACCTCACCGAGGGCCTGGTCGCGCGGCTTGCCCATCTCACGCACGATCACGTCGGCGAGCTGCTCGCGGCGCTGCTCGTGCAGGGCGGCAACCTTACCGATGAGCGCGGCCCGCTCGGCCACCGTGGTGGTGCGGGCCCAGCTGCGGCCCGTCTTGGCAGCGGCCTCGATCGCAGCCTGGATCTCGGCGTCGGTCGAGGTCGGGTAGGTGGCGACCACCTCGGCGGTCGCCGGATCGGTGACTGCGTACTCGCTCATGTTCACTCCAGGATGAGTCAGATCGGGGGATTTCGTATATTTCCCTGCCCGAGACTACCGATTGCGACGCCAAAATGGCACCGAAGATACGGAATCAGCACAGCCGAGCTCACCAGGAATGAATCGTCGGACAGGTCTGGTTTTTCCTGGAGTGCGCTTCGCCTTCAAAACATCCCCGCAGAACACGACCTGGGCCGACATGCTTGCCATCTGGAAAGCTGCCGACACGATCGACGTCTTCGAGTCCGGCTGGACGTTCGACCACTTCTATCCGATCTTCTCCGACTCGTCCGGCCCGTGCCTCGAGGGCTGGACGACGCTGACCGCGCTGGCGCAGGCCACTGAGCGGTTACGCGTCGGCGTGCTCGTCACCGGCATCCACTACCGCCATCCCGCCGTGCTGGCGAACATGGCCTCCGCACTCGACATCGTCTCCAACGGCCGCCTGGAACTCGGCATCGGCGCCGGCTGGAACGAGGAAGAATCCGGCGCCTACGGCATCGAACTGGGTTCGATCAAGGAACGCTTCGACCGGTTCGAGGAGGCCTGCCAGGTGCTCAAAGGCCTGCTGACGCAGGACACGACGACGTTCGACGGCAAGTTCTACCAGCTCAAGGACGCCCGCAACGAGCCCAAGGGCCCGCAGCAGCCGCACCCGCCGTTCTGTATCGGCGGAAGTGGCGAGAAGCGCACCCTGCGCATCACCGCGCAGTACGCCGATCACTGGAACTTCGTCGGCGGTCCGCCCGAGGAATTCGCCCGCAAGCGCGATGTGCTGGCCGCGCACTGCGCAGACATCGGCCGCGATCCCAAGGAGATCACCCTGTCGGCGCACGTGCGCCTCGGCGAGGACCGCGACTACAAGAAGGTGGTCGACGAGGCCGCCGCACTCGGCGCCGAGGGGCTGGATCTGGCCATCATCTACCTGCCGCCGCCCTACGACCCGGCCGTACTGGAGCCGCTGGCCGAAGCGATCAGGGATTCGGGTCAGCTGGCCCGCTGACACATATAGCTACGCCCTCGGATCGGCGCTGTCGCGCCGGTTCGAGGGCGTTGTGGACTGTGACGGATACCCGTCAAACACCGAACCGAATTAGCTCGTCTGCCGTGGCCAGGCGCTCGTTCTTGGCCGGAAACTCACGACTCTTCATCGGATGACGGAACAATGACCAGGCAATACGACCCATCCGTGACCGACTGATCGGGTTCATGTACACGGTGATCACTCCTGCGAATTTCTCGTTGCTATACCCGTAGTTCCACGTTACCGCAGCACTCTCACTACGTCATTAGATACCCGATATCCGGCAAACAGCATCAGACTCGCCGCACAATGATCTGATGTTTCCAATGAGACTATTGGGGCAAATGTGGCGTCGAAAAGCGCCCCAGAGGAGACCTGCATCACTTTTCACCCCTGGTCAGCGCCACCCAGCCATGTGATGCAGGTCATATCAGTTAATTAAGAAAACTCTCAAAGTCGGCACATCGCAACCTGAACTCGTCAGGCGGAGTATCCGAGCGCGCGACGGATCGCCAACGCCTGATCGAGGGACGGATCTTCGGGCGTCCCCGACAACGTCAGGTACCGACCACCGTCACCCGCCTCGATGTGCACTTCGGCCGGCACGGCTGACATGTCCAGCGGGACGTCGTCGCGGATGTACGTCATCCAACCGACTCGTACCTGCTGGGGCTTCTTATGCCGTTGCGCCTTGTGAAAGGCGTATGTACACACTGACACGTACTCCGGCTCCCACGCGGCAACCAGCGCAGTGAGGTGACCCCGCACAACCGCGCTTTCGTCGGCAGGATTCCCCGCGGCTGGGTCGAGCTCCAGAAACACGTGGTTGCGTAGCGCACGCGGCCCGGAAAAGCCGCACCGCACCTTGTACGAAAATAGCGGGCCTCCGGCCGCGACCACCGGCTCGTCCAGCCTCTCCCGCACGAATTCAAGGTAAACCCCGGGCGCAGTCCGAGGTCCCTCGTTGATTCGCTCGGTCACCGAACTGACTGCATCGACGATCGCATCGAGGTCATCGGCGGGCACTGGCTGTAGCTGCAGCACATCTTCGGCATTCCAGAGTTTCAATGACCAAGGCGAATACACACCCGGCTCGTGCGGAAGCAATTGCCACGAGCGCTGCATGCGTTCGGCCGACTCTCGCAATGACTCCGAGCGGTCACCCCATGAACCTATGAAATCCAACGTCATTTCCACCATCCTCGAATCATGCAGGCGGCACGTGTTCGACATTGATCACGTCGCCATAACCGCCATCGGCAACCATTTTCTCAAGCGCTTCCGCGACTCGAGGTTCGGCAACCCGCCACTCCACTTCTTTGCCTGCCTGTCGTGCAGCGTCAGCTTGGCGGCTGAGTTGGTCCTCCAGCTTGTCTACAGCCTTGAGATCTTTGAAATTGCCGTCCTTGCCGACCATCCAGTCATAACCCTCGCCCTTGGCTTCGATCAGCAGGCCGTCGCCATCGTTGGCTTCCTTGTCCCAGCCATCGAACTTGACGGGGTTCTCCCCCTCCCGCGGCACCTCGTATTCGGTGCCCGCTGGGGCGCCGGACACTTGTTCTTCGTACGCCTTCGCCCTTTCTGACATGCCATTGCGGTTCGCCTCTATCCATTCGCCCGGGCCACCGTCGGACTTCACATCCGAGGGCATTATGTCGATGAGGTCGCCCAGATCGACAGCCGGAAAGTGCTCCGCGGTGAAGGCCAAGATCGCCGCGAACGTGACGATTCCCGCGGCCAGCGCCGCCAGCAGTGCCAAGTCAGCGGCCACAAGGACGGGGACAAAAGTCTTCATGTCACCCGAGCCATAGCTCATTGCGGTGGCCTGACGAAGGTTGCCGGCCAAAGCGGCGTCCTGGCTACCGAATTGGGCGAGCAGCGTTTTCATCTGGAGTGAGTTGCGCGCCGCCAGCTGCCGAATCTGCATGGCGGCGACAGGACTCTTTCGTGCCATCTGATCCAGCGGGCCGCCGGCTCGCACGCTGACCGTGCCATCGTTGGACACGTCCCAGCCCTGTTGCTTCAGCTGCGTGACGTTGTCGACGATCGTCTGACGCGTCGCACCAAGCTGACTTCCGCCGGACTGCAACGCCTCCTGCGTTCGTGTCAACGTGTCGTGCAACTTCTTCTGACGGACCGTCGTCTCGTCCGCGGAACGCACCGCAGCGTCTGCGGATGAACCTTCCCAGGCGTTTCGCAGCTTGCTCACGACGCCACGATGCGAATCTATTTGGGCACCCACAGCCGCAGCCGCCCGCCCCACGTTGGCAGCCTCCGCGACAAGCTGCTCGGGTCGGGATGCTTCCACGACGCTGATCGTGACCGCCGTGCCGCCGCTGGTCGGTGTTGCAGGCACGTGCGCTCAGACGCCCTCGTAGCGGACCGGTCCGGCGAACTTGCCCAAGGCCTCGGCAGCCGCGCTGTCGGTCTTCTCGTACTCGGTGGCCGCACTGCTCAACTTCGTCGCATACTGCGACATTTCGGTGCTCAACAGGTCTCTGGCCGTCTCGAGCACCATCTCGCACTGACTGCACGCGGCAGCGGACTGGAGACCCGCCAGGGCTGCGGCACTCGTCGCCAGCGGTTGTCCCACTGTCAATGCCGCCAACTCCGAAGAGAGTGTCTCCTCCTGCTGCGCCGACGTCGTCAGCACCGGCGGATTCACTTTGAGTGTCGGCGGCACTCAGCAATTCTAATCGGCCTGCGATGGAGGCCGATTCACCAATCTAGCGCTGCGGCGCGGCAGTGGGCTTGATGACCGCCGGCAGGGCGGTGTTGCCCATCAGGTAGCGATCGACGCCCGCGGCAGCGGCCCGGCCTTCGGCAATGGCCCACACGATCAGCGACTGTCCACGGCCCATGTCGCCGGCGACGAACACGCCCGGCACGGTGGTCTGGAAGTTGTTGTCGCGGGAGACGTTTCCGCGGTCGGTCAGCTCGACACCGAGCTTGGTCAGCAGACCTTCCTTCTCCGGTCCAACGAAGCCCATCGCGAGCAGCACCAGGTCGGCCTTGAGCTCGAAGTCGGTCCCTTCGACCTTCTCGAACTTGCCGGCGTTCATCTTGACCTCGTGGGCACGCAGGCCGGTCACGCGACCGTCGGTGCCGGTGAATTCCTCGGTGTTGACCGAGAACACGCGGTCGCCACCCTCTTCGTGGGCCGAGGACACCCGGAACATCAGCGGGTAGGTCGGCCACGGGGTCGAGTCCGCACGGGTCTCCGGCGGGCGCGGCATGATCTCGAACTGGTGGATGCTGGCCGCGCCCTGCCGGTGCGAGGTGCCCAGGCAGTCCGCGCCGGTGTCGCCACCGCCGATGATGATGACGTGCTTGTCCTTGGCGGTGATCGGCGGCTGGCCGGTCTCGTCGAGGACGTCATCGCCGAGCTGAACCCGGTTGGCCCAGGGCAGGAACTCCATGGCCTGGTGGATGCCGTCGAGCTCGCGGCCCGGGATCGGCAGATCGCGCCAGGCGGTGGCACCGCCGGCCAGGACGACCGCGTCGTAGTTCAGCCGCAGCTGGGCCACCGTGATGTCGACACCGACGTTGACGCCCGGACGGAACTGGGTGCCTTCGGCCGCCATCTGCTCCAGGCGCCGGTCGATGTGGCGCTTCTCCATCTTGAACTCGGGGATGCCGTAGCGCAGCAGACCGCCGATGCGGTCGGCACGCTCGAACACCGTCACGGTGTGTCCGGCCCGGGTGAGCTGCTGGGCGGCGGCCAGTCCGGCCGGCCCCGACCCGACGACGGCGACCTTCTTGCCGGTCTGCACGTCGGGCATCTTCGGGACGACCCAGCCCTGGTCGAAGGCGTTGTCGATGATCTCGACCTCGACCTGCTTGATGGTCACCGGATCCTGGTTGATGCCAAGGACGCAGGAGGCCTCACACGGGGCGGGGCACAGCCGTCCGGTGAACTCCGGGAAGTTGTTGGTGGCGTGCAGCCGCTCGATCGCGTCGCGCCACCGGTCCTTGTAGACCAGGTCGTTCCACTCGGGGATCAGGTTCCCCAGCGGGCAACCGTTGTGGCAGAACGGGATACCGCAGTCCATGCATCGCGATGCCTGGTCGGCCAGCTTGTCGTGGGAGAAGTCCTCGTAGACCTCTTTCCAGTCCTTCAGGCGCAGCGGAACCGGCCTGCGGGTCGGAAGCTCCTTGGAGGTGTGCTTGAGGAAACCGCGCGGATCAGCCATTGGCGGCCGCCATGATCGCCTCGTTCACGTTCTCGCCGGCCTTTTCGGCCTCGGCGATCGCGGCCAGCACGCGTTTGTAATCGCGCGGCATGACCTTCACAAAATGCTTCAACTCGTTAACCCAATCAGACAGGACCCGTTGTCCCACAGCCGAATCGGTTGCGTCGACATGGGCGGTGAGAATGCCCTGAAGCCATTCGACATCAGAATCTTCGAGGCCTTCCAGCTCCACCATCTCGGTGTTCAGGTTCTCCCCCAGCACACCGGCCGGGTCGTAGACGTAGGCGACACCGCCGGACATGCCCGCCGCGAAGTTGCGGCCGGTGGGCCCGAGGATGACGACCTTGCCGCCGGTCATGTACTCGCAGCCGTGGTCACCCACACCCTCGACGACCGCGTGGGCGCCGGAGTTACGGACCGCGAACCGCTCGCCGACCTGACCGCGCAGGAACGCCTCGCCGCTGGTGGCGCCGAAGAGCACCACGTTGCCGGCGATGATGTTGTCCTCGGCGGTGAAGTCAGCCGGTGCCTCGTCGGCCGGGCGCACCACGATCCGGCCACCGGACAGGCCCTTGCCGACGTAGTCGTTGGCGTCGCCGTAGACCCGCAGCGTGATGCCCTTGGGCACGAATGCGCCGAAGCTGTTGCCGGCCGACCCGTCGAAGGTGATGTCGATCGTGCCGTCGGGAAGTCCTTGCCCACCATAGGCCTTGGTGACCTCGTGGCCGAGCATGGTGCCCACCGTGCGGTTGACGTTCGTGATCTTTGTCGAGAACCGGACGGGCGAGCCGGAGTCAAGGGCCTCGCGGCTCTGGGTGATCAGCTGCTGATCCAGTGCCTTGTCGAGGCCGTGGTCCTGACGCGAGCTGCAGTACAGGTCCTGGTTCATGAACGCCGACTCGGGCTCGTACAGCACCGGCGTCAGGTCCAGCTTGTGGGCCTTCCAGTGCTCGGCGGCCTGGGTGGTGTCGAGTGCGCCGACCTGTCCGACCATCTCGTTGATGGTTCTGAAGCCCAACTGCGCCATGAGTTCACGAACTTCTTCGGCGATGAACATGAAGAAGTTCTCGACGAACTCGGGCTTGCCGTTGAAGCGCTCACGCAGCACCGGGTTCTGGGTGGCCACACCCACCGGGCAGGTGTCGAGGTGGCAGACCCGCATCATGATGCAGCCCGAAACCACCAGGGGCGCAGTGGCGAAGCCGAATTCCTCGGCGCCCAGCAGCGCGGCGACGACCACGTCGCGGCCGGTCTTGAGCTGACCGTCGACCTGGACCACGATGCGGTCCCGCAGGCCGTTGAGCAGCAGGGTCTGCTGCGTCTCGGCCAGGCCCAGCTCCCAAGGCGCACCGGCGTGCTTCATCGAGGTGAGCGGGGTGGCACCGGTTCCGCCGTCGTGGCCGGAGATCAGGACGACGTCGGCGTGTGCCTTGGAGACACCCGCGGCGACGGTTCCGACACCGTTTTCCGACACCAGCTTCACGTGAACGCGCGCACCGGGGTTGGCGTTCTTGAGGTCGTGGATCAGCTGAGCCAGATCCTCGATCGAGTAGATGTCGTGGTGCGGCGGCGGCGAGATCAGGCCGACACCCGGGGTCGAGTGCCGCACCTCGGCCACCCACGGGTACACCTTGTGCCCCGGAAGCTGGCCGCCCTCACCAGGTTTCGCACCCTGGGCCATCTTGATCTGGATGTCGGAGCAGTTGGTCAGGTAGTGGCTGGTGACACCGAACCGGCCGGACGCCACCTGCTTGATGGCGCTGCGGCGCCAGTCGCCGTTCTCCTCCGGCTCGAAGCGGTGCACGCTCTCGCCGCCCTCACCCGAGTTCGACCGTCCACCAAGGCGGTTCATCGCGATGGCCAGGGTCTCGTGGGCCTCGGCGGAGATCGAGCCGTAGCTCATGGCGCCGGTGGAGAAGCGCTTGACGATCTCGGAGGCCGGCTCGACCTCGTCGATCGAGATCGGCTTCCGCACATCATCTTTGAACTTCAGCAGGCCGCGCAGCGAGGCCATCCGCTCGCTCTGGTCGTCGACCAGCGCGGTGTACTCCTTGAAGATCGAGTACTGACCCGTGCGGGTGGAGTGCTGGAGCTTGAACACCGTGTCCGGGTTGAACAGGTGGTACTCGCCCTCGCGGCGCCACTGGTACTCACCGCCGACCTCGAGCTCGCGGTGGGCGCGCTCGTCGGGGCGGTCCAGGTAGGCCAGCGAGTGGCGGGTGGCCACGTCGGCGGCGATGTCATCGAGGTCGATGCCGCCCACCGGGCAGCTCAGCCCGGTGAAGTACTGGTCGAGCACTTCCTGGGAGATGCCGATCGCCTGGAACAGCTGCGCACCGGTGTAGGAGGCCAGGGTGGAGATGCCCATCTTGGACATCACCTTGAGCACGCCCTTGCCCGCGGCCTTGACGTAGTTGGCCTTGGCCTTGTCGCTGTTGATCCCGGAGATCACCCCGCGGTCGACCATGTCCTCGATCGACTCGAAGGCCATGTACGGGTTGACCGCCGCGGCACCGAAGCCGCACAGCATCGCCATGTGGTGCACCTCGCGGGCGTCACCGGCCTCGACCACCAGGCCGACCTTGGTGCGGGTGCGCTCGCGGACCAGGTGGTGGTGCACGGCCGCCACCGACAGCAGCGACGGGATCGGCGCCATGGTCTCGTTGGACTCGCGGTCGGACAGCACGATGATGCGTGCGCCCTCACGGATGGCCTCGGACACCTTGGCGCGGACGTTGTCCAGCGCCTCTTTGAGGCCCTGGCCGCCCCGGTTGACGGGGTACAGGCAGCGGATCACCGCGGCACGCATGCCGTGCTTGTGGCCGCGGACCTCGTGGTCGGGGTCGACACAGATCAGCTTGGACAGATCGGCGTTGCGCAGGATCGGCTGCGGGAGCACGATCTGCCGGCACGATTCGGGGCCCGGGTTGAGCAGGTCGCCCTCGGGTCCGATCACGCCCTGCAGGCTGGTGACCACCTCTTCGCGGATGGCGTCCAGCGGCGGGTTGGTGACCTGGGCGAACAGCTGCTGGAAGTAGTCGAACAGCATCCGGGGCCGGGCGGAGAGGATGGCGACCGGGGTGTCGGTGCCCATCGAGCCCAGCGCCTCGGCACCGGTCCGCGCCATCGGCGCCACCAGCAGGTTGAGCTCCTCGTAGGTGTAACCGAAGATCTGCTGACGCAGGACCACGCGGTGGTGCGGCATCCGGACGTAGTCGCCCGGCGGCAGCTCGTCGAGCGGGAACAGGCCCGCCTCGATCCATTCCTGGTAGGGCTGCTCACTGGCCAGCTGAGCCTTGATCTCCTCGTCGGAGACGATGCGGCCCTGCTCGGTGTCCACCAGGAACATGCGGCCGGGCTGCAGACGCAGCTTCTTGACGACGGTGGACGGGTCGAGCGGCAGCACGCCGGCTTCGGACGCCATCACGACGAGGCCGTCTTCGGTGACCCAGATGCGGGACGGGCGCAGGCCGTTGCGGTCCAGCACGGCGCCGATGACGGTGCCGTCGGTGAAGCACACCGAGGCCGGTCCGTCCCAGGGCTCCATGAGCGAGTCGTGGAACTCATAAAAAGCCCTGCGGGCGGGATCCATCGACTCGTGGCGTTCCCACGCCTCGGGGATCATCATCAGCACGGCGTGCGGCAAGCTGCGGCCGCCGAGGTGCAGCAGCTCGAGCACCTCGTCGAAGCGGGCGGTGTCCGATGCGCCGGGGGTACAGACCGGGACGATCTTGTCCAGGCCGTCGGTGCCGAACACGTCGGTGCGGATCAGTGCCTCGCGGGCGCGCATCCAGTTCTCGTTGCCGGTGACGGTGTTGATCTCGCCGTTGTGGGCGATCCGCCGGAACGGGTGGGCCAGCGGCCACGACGGGAACGTGTTGGTGGAGAAGCGGGAGTGCACGATGCCCAGCGCGCTGGTCATCCGCTCGTCCTGCAGGTCCAGGTAGAACGCCTTGAGCTGCGGGGTGGTCAGCATGCCCTTGTAGACGAAGGTCTGACCGGACAGGCTCGGGAAGTACACCGTCTCGCGACCGGGGCCGTCCTGGCCCGGGCCCTTGGTGCCCAGCTCGTGCTCGGCCCGCTTGCGGACCACGTAGGCCTTGCGCTCCAGGTCCATACCGGAGGCGCCGCCGATGAACAGCTGCCGGAAGCTCGGCATGGCATCGCGGGCCAGTGCACCGAGCGAGGAGTCGTCGGTGGGCACCTCACGCCAGCCCAGCACCTGCAGGCCCTCGGCCTCGACGATCTTCTCGACGGCTTCCGCGGCCACCGCGGCGTCGCGTGACGACTGCGGCAGGAAGGCCATGCCGGTGGCGTAGCTACCGGCCTCGGGAAGCTGGAAGTCGACCACCTCGCGCAGGAACGAATCCGGGACCTGCAGCAGGATGCCTGCGCCGTCGCCGGTGTTCGGCTCCGCGCCCTGAGCACCGCGGTGCTCCAGGTTCACCAGTGCCGTGATGGCCTTGTCCACGATGTCCCGGCTGCGGCGACCATGAATGTCTGCCACCATTGCCACACCGCACGCATCATGTTCGTATGCGGGGTTGTACAGCCCGACCTTGCTGGGCGCCATTCCCACCTTGCCCTTCAACACGCTTCTACGAAGAAGCCGGCTCGGCGTGGGTGGCCTCCGTGCAGCACTGGACGACGGCTATGTCCCACACGCCATAAGTGGAGAAAACGATAAGGCAACTACCATGGCAGATGCCAACTTAGCCAAGCCTAACGATACCTACTTGGCGGCTTTCGCCCGCGCGCGCCGACCTACCCTCCGGCCCGCGAATCACATTGCAACCCTTGCGATTTCATGCACTCCCAACATAGGGAACATCACCCCCCATCTGGGTCAACCACCGCCCGACTCGTCAATTTCGTTTGCTGAACCGATTCATTCTACTCGTTATAGTGCTGTTATATGAATATTTGATCTTTGCAGGAAAGCTTAGTCAGATTCTTAGATTTGGGCAGGCAAGGTCACGAGACCCGGGCGAGGCTGCGTGCACCGGCCTCGGGTCGCAGGTCGAGGCGACGTAGCGACTGCGCGTTGAGTGCCACGACAACCGTCGACGCTGACATCAATATCGCTCCGATGGACATCGGCATTACAAAACCCAGCGGAGCGGCTACGCCGGCCGCCAACGGCACCGAGATCAAGTTGTAACCCGCTGCCCACCAAAGGTTCTGCTTCATCTTGCGGTAGGACTGCCGGGACAGCTCGATCACCGAGAGCACCGATCGTGGATCGGAACTCGCCAGGATGACGCCCGCCGAGGCGATGGCGACGTCGGTACCCGCTCCGATGGCGATGCCCACGTCTGCGGCGGCCAGCGCGGGCGCATCGTTGACGCCGTCGCCGACCATGGCAACCGTGAGACCTTCGTGCTGGAGTTCGGCGACCTTGGCGGCCTTGTCTTCAGGCCGCACACCTGCGAATACGCGGTCGATACCGAGCTCTGAGGCCACCGCCGAGGCCACCGGGGCGGCGTCGCCGGTGATCATCACCACTTCGACGCCCTGAGCGTGCAGCGCGTCGACGGCCTGGCGGGATTCCGGCCGGATCTCGTCGGCCAGAGCCAACGCGCCGGCCAGGCTCCCGTCGACCAGGATGTGCAGCACGGTGGCACCGTCCCACCGGGCGGTGTCCGGCAGCGGGGCCTGCGCGGCCTGTTCGAGTAGCGCGGGCCCGCCGACCTGGACCCGCTGCCCACCGACCAGCGCGCTGACCCCGACCGCGGGTGAGGAGCTGAAGTCGCTCGCCGGCGGGATGTCGAGGCCGCGATGCTGTGCCGCGGCGACGATGGCGCGGGCCAGCGGGTGTTCGGAATCCGCCTCGGCGGCCGCGGCCAGCGCCAGCACCTCGTTCTCCGTGCGGTCCGTGGCCACCACCGCGGTGACGGCCGGCTCCCCCCTGGTGAGGGTCCCGGTCTTGTCGAACAGCACCGCGCCGACGGTGCGCATCGTTTCCAGTGCCAGACGATCCTTGATCAGCACCCCACCCCGTGCGGCCCGCTCGGTCGCGATGGACACCACCAGCGGAATGGCCAGCCCCAGCGCATGCGGGCACGCGATGACCAGCACCGTGATGGTCCGGACCACGGCCTGGTCGGGTTCACCGAGCAGGGTCCACGCCAGCGCCGTCAGCACCGCCGATCCCAATGCGAACCAGAACAGCCAGCCCGCGGCCCGGTCGGCCAGACGCTGCGCCCGGGACGAGGAGTTCATCGCCTCGCCGACCAACCGCTGGATGCCTGCGAGCGCGGTGTCGTCACCGACGGCCGTCACCCGGATCCGCAGACCGGAGTCGGTGGCGACGGTGCCCGCGACGACGTCGTCGCCCATTCCCCGGCGCACGGTCCGCGACTCTCCGGTGACCATCGACTCGTCCATGTCGGCCGCACCGTCGACGATGCGGCCGTCCACGGGCACGCTGCCGCCCGGCCGGACGATCACCAGGTCACCGACACGTAGCTCCGACGGGGCCACGGTCACCACCTGCTCGGCATCGCCGTCGTTCTCGACGCGTTCGGCCTCGTCGGGCAGCAGCGCGGCCAGCGAGTCGAGTGCGGAGGTGGTCTGGGCCAGCGAGCGCATCTCGATCCAGTGGCCCAGCAGCATGATCACGATCAGCAGCGCGAGCTCCCACCAGAAGTCCAACTGGTGATGCAGCACGCCGAGGCTCGCCCCCCACGACGAGATGAACGCGACCGTGATCGCCAATCCGATCAGCAGCATCATTCCCGGTGCGCGCGAACGTATCTCGCTGACCGCGCCGGTCAGGAACGGCCGGCCGCCCCATACGTACATGACGGTGCCGAGCACCGGCGAGATCCAGCGCGCCCCGGGGAAGTCCGGGAGGTCGTAACCGAGGAGCATCGCGAACATCGGTGAGAGTGCGACCGTCGGCACGGCCAGTGCCGCCATGACCCAGAACAGCCTTCGGAACTGGGCGACGTGGTCGCCGTGGCCGCCGTGCCCCGCATGACCGGTGTGCTCGTGTTCGTGCTCGTGCATCTCGTGTTCGGTCGTGGTCATGTCGCCACTGTATACCCCTAGGGGGTATCTAGCCACCGTGATGGGCGTAACTGTTGACGCGATGCACTATCCGCTGAACACCCCGTTGGGCCGCATGGGCGTACAAACCCTTGAGGAGGGCCCGGACCGCTGCGTGGCGTCCATACCCGTGGGCGGTCTCCTCAATCCGCTGACGCACGTCCCGACCGTCGCCCCGCTGGCCATGCTGGTCGACCACGTCGGCGGCCTGGCCAACCACTATCGCCGCGGTGAGGACGAGTGGACGGTGTCCAGCGAGCTCGCCGTCGAGCTGACCCCGCACGTGCTGGAACTCGTTACGACGGCGCCGGAGGTGCCCGTGGTGGCGACCGCACAGCCGTTCGGCCCGAAGGGCACCGGTTCGTTGAGCCTGTGCGAGCTGACCCACGGGGACCAGCTGGTGGGGACGGCGACGGTTCGGTCCTTCCACATCCACACTCCCGGGCACGTCGTCGCATGGCCGTCCGACTCGACCGAGGGAACACCCCCTGCCGCCCTGGAAGACCGGATGGCGGTCGAGGTCGCCGAGGCCGGCAGCCATGCTGCGGTGTTACGGCAGCTGTCGGATCCCGTCATCAACAACAGCATCGGCATCGTGCACGGCGGAGTGTCCGCCGCGGCGCTCGAACTCGTCGGCTCCGCGGCCCTCGGTATCGACGGCGGCGAGCCCTGGCGCACGGCTTCGCTGCGGGTCAACTACCTGCGACAGTTCCGGGGCGGTAACGAATCCCGTTATGAAGCGAGGGCATTACGCGCCGGACGAAGCTCCGGAGTGGCCGATGCGCAGGCCATCGGCGACGACGGCAAGGTGGCCCTGGTGGCCAGGCTGACCGCATACCGCTGATTGCGGTGCCGCAACGTAAATTTCATTGTCGAATCGATTTCGCAACAACGATCCTGCCATTGCACACTGGCGTGAAACGCTCCGGATGAACCACATCTACGGAGGAGTTCGCCATGAGTACGCCAACCATGTCGCATCGATTGGCAGCCGAGTTCATCGGGACGTTCTGGCTGGTCCTGGGCGGTTGCGGTAGCGCGGTGTTCGCCGCGAAGTTTCTCTCCGACGGCTTCTCCGTAGGGATCGGTTTCCTCGGGGTCGCCCTCGCGTTCGGCCTGACTGTGCTGACCGGCGTGTACGCCTTCGGCACCATCTCGGGCGGGCACTTCAATCCGGCGGTCACGCTGGGCGCCGCACTGGCCCGCCGTGTCGAGTGGGCAGCCGTTGTGCCGTACTGGATTTCACAGATCGTCGGCGGTCTGGTCGCCGGCCTGGTGATCTACGTGATCGCCCGCGGCAAGGACGGGTGGTCCGCCACCGGGAACATGGCCGCCAACGGTTACGGCGAGCACTCACCCGGCGGGTATTCGCTGGCTGCGGTGCTTCTCGCCGAGGTGATCCTCACCGCGGTGTTCCTGCTGGTCATCCTCGGCTCCACCGACGACCGCGCGCCGAAGGGCTTCGCCGGTCTGTCGATCGGGCTCACGCTGACGCTGATCCACCTGATCTCGATCCCGATCTCCAACACCTCGGTCAACCCGGCACGTTCGACCGCGGTGGCGTTCTTCAACGGGAATGGTGCGCCGGCGCAGCTCTGGGCGTTCTGGCTGGCCCCGTTGGTCGGCGCGGCCATCGCAGGCCTGGCCTATTCGTTCCTGTTCGGGGTCGCCGACGAACTGGCCGACCGCCCGGTGCGCGAGGACGCCCTGGACCAGCAGCGCGACCGGTAGATCAGGTCAGGTGATCGAATTCACCGCTGACCCAACGGATATGGGTCTCGGCTGACCGGCGCACCACATCCTTGGCGGCGCTGTCTATCTCATCGCCGCCAAGGGTGTAGAGCCGGTCGTAGTCGTATTCATCGAGCCGGTCCACGATCCGGCGCACCACCGCGGCCGACAGCGGGACGTGCTTGGGGAAGTTCCGTTGGAACGACACCCAGTTCCGGGCCAACCCACCGGAGATGGTGTCTCCCACCAGCAGCGTGCCGTCGGCCGTCAGCGCCACCGAACTGCCCCGCATATGACCGCCGACGTGTACCAGCCGTAGTCCGGGCAGTGGTTGACACTGCCCGGACCACAGCTCGATCAGCGGATCCTGACCCGGGAGCCACTCCGCATCGAGCGAGTTCACATAGACCGGCACTCCACCGAATGCCCTGCTCCAGCTGAGTTGCGCACCGAACATGTGGGGATGGCTGGCGGCGACAGCAGCGACACCTCCGAGACCGTGCACGAGGCCGACGATCTCGTCGTCGAGGTAGCCCGGCGAGTCCCACAACAGGTTTCCGTTCGCGGTCTGCACCAGGAATGACCGGTGCCCGATGGCGAACCTGGGGGCCCTGCGCAGGCTGTGCACTCCGCGGCCGTGGTCGACGTGCTCGGTGTGGTGCGACTGGGCCGCGAGGTCATCGAGCGTGGTCCAGATCCCGTGCGGCGGCAGGTCGCCACGTTCCTCGATCGACACCGTCTCGGAGGTGAGCACGCAACTGCTCGCCGGTTCGGTATCGGAATCCGGGTGTTCCACACCGCATCCCGTGCAAATCCAGGTAGGCATGTCACCGAGCCTGGCACCTCAACAGTGGTTCAGGTCAAGCGCTGGAGTCCTACGCGCTCTTACGCCTTGCCTTGCCGGCCGCGCCTCGCTCGGTGGGAGCGCCTTCATGGGCGAGCGTGCCCCCGGCACTCTCCAGGTGTGCCCGGACGAACCACTGGAACTTCTCGAGTTCGGCGGCGTGGTCGATGAGGATGTCCTGGGACACCAGGTCGAGCTTCTCCAGCCGGTCGATCGCCTTACGGGTGTCCTCGATCACGCCGTTGTAGACCAGGTCGAGGGCCGCGAGGTGCGCTTGCACGTTGTCCCGCCCGACGGAGTAGTCATCCCAGGTTCGGTCGGAGATGATGGCGCCCGGCGTGCCCTTCGGCGATTTGCCGAGGGCAGCAATTCGTTCGGCAACCTCGTCGGCGTAGGACCGCACCAGCTCCACCTGCGGGTCGATCATCTCGTGTACCCCGATGAAATTCGGGCCGACGACGTTCCAGTGGACGTGCTTGAGCGTCAGATGCAGGTCGTTGTACGTGCTGAGCTGCTTCTGCAACAGCTGGGCCACGTCGCTGCCCTGCTTGTCGGTCAGACCGGGGATGGTGAATGAGGTCATTAGGGCTCCTTTCGATTCACGATCGGTCCCGCCCCGGGTACCCGACAACGGCGCCCGGCAATCACCCCGGCTACAGGGCGCGCAGATTCGGAATGG
This sequence comes from Mycobacterium sp. 48b, assembly GCF_048282725.1. Classification (NCBI taxonomy): domain Bacteria; kingdom Bacillati; phylum Actinomycetota; class Actinomycetes; order Mycobacteriales; family Mycobacteriaceae; genus Mycobacterium; species Mycobacterium sp. 48b. The sequence continues at coordinate 739,247 of NZ_JBLVUL010000001.1, read as the reverse complement.
CCTGCCGCGCCCCGAAGCGCGGATTGTGCGCCAGCCCACTGGCTTCCAGTAACCGAACGGCGCGCTGACGGTGCGGGCGCAGTGGTTCGAGCAGTTCCACCATGGCCGCATCATCGATCGGCCGGCCCAGCAGGGTGCGGCCCACCATCGTCGCCAGGTGATAGTCCCCCACCGACAGTGCGTCGGCGTCGCCGAAGGCACGTTGCACAGTTTCGGCCGCCGTCCATTCGCCGACGCCGGGCAACGACCGCAGCGCCGTGACGGCCCGTTCAGCGGTGATCCGCTCAAGCGCGTCGGCGCGCTGAGCGCACCCGACGATGGTCCGGGCCCGGCCCGGGTCCACGTTGGCCCGGTGGAATTCCCACGACGGGATCCGGCGCCATGCCTCGGCGGTGGGCGGCACCCGCATCCCGGCGGGCACCGGCCCGGGAGCCGGGGCGCCGTACATCGTCACCAGCCGTCGCCAGGCACGCCAGGCATCCATTCCCGAGACCCGCTGCTCGATGATTGCGGGCACCAGCGCCTCCAGCACGCGCCCGCTGCGCCCGAGACGCAGGTGCGGCACCCGCCGGTGGGCCTCGGCGATCGTGGGCTCGACCGGGTCGAAGCCGGTCGAGTCGTCATCGGCACCCACCAGGGCCGCGAATCCGTCCAGAAATTCCGCGCTACCGGCGCCCCATGCCTCGCAGTCCACGGTGTCGGGGGCCGACTTGGTGATCCGCGCGCTGACCGGGCCGCTCGCCATCGCACTGGTGCGCCAGATCGCACCGTCGGCGCTGATCCGGTTGGACGGGTCGACGCCGCCGCGCCGCCATGGGGCCAGCGTCAGGCCCGGGCTGGCCGGGCCCTCGAAGATGACGCTGATGGAGGGCACGGCACCAGATTAGGCCAGGGCTATGACTGCCTTGTCCGGATAGAACGCCAGGTGGCCGGCGATTTCGGCGACCGCGGGATACGGGTCCTCATAGGTCCAGGCCGCGTCTGCGACCCCGCCGACGTCGTAATAGTTCGCCTCACCCTTGTACGGGCAATAGGTGGTGTTGGCGCTGCGGGTCAGCGTCTCGAACACCACGTCGGCGCGCGGAATGTACTGCACCGCTGGATAGGTCGACTCCTGCAAGGTCAGCGCACCGTCGGTCTGCGCGACGATCGCGCCGCCGATCGTGACGGTGACCCGACGCCCGGTCGGAGTGATGGTGATGGGGTGGGCTGCGCTGGGCAGCAGCACCTGGCGCTCGGTCATATCCGGGACAACGTCTGGTTGCGACCACCGATTCCCGGGCAGACTGGGGCGATGGCAACTTTGCAGACGGCGCGCTTGGGTGATCTTGAGGTCGCACGGATCGGCCTGGGCACGATGGGCATGTCATTCGCCTACGGCAGCGCGGGTCGCGACGACGCGGAGTCCGTCCGCACCATTCACCGGGCGATCGACCTGGGCGTCACCCTCATCGATACGGCCGAGGTGTACGGACCGTACGTGAACGAGGAGTTGGTCGGCCGGGCGCTGCATGGCCGCCGCGACGAGGTGGTGCTCGCCACCAAGTTCGGGATGATCTCCCACACCGGGCGCGACGGGGTGGACAGCAGCCCGGCCAACATCCGCACCGCGGTGGAGGGGTCGCTGCGCCGCCTGGGCACCGATCACATCGACCTCTATTACCAGCACCGTTTGGATCGGTCCACGCCGATCGAGGAGACCATCGGTGTGCTCGCCGATTCTCATCGCCGAGGGCAAGGTCGGCCATATCGGGTTGTCCGAGGTGGGAGTCGAGACCATCCGGCGTGCCCATGCGGTCCACCCGATCAGCGCACTGCAATCGGAGTACTCGTTGTTCACCCGCGATCCCGAGGACGGGATTCTGGACACGTTGCGCGAGAACGGGATCGGCTTCGTCGCGTACTCACCGCTGGGCCGCGGGTTCCTCACCGGGCAGATCCGGTCTGTCGACGATCTGGCCGACGACGACACCCGCCGCGACAACCCCCGGTTCACCGGTGAAAACTTCGCGGCGAATCTGCGGCTGGCCGACGAGGTGCGGGCGATCGCCGACGCCGCCGGCGCAACGCCTGGCCAGGTCGCGCTGGCCTGGCTGTTGTCCCGCGGCCCCGATATCGTGCCGATCCCCGGAACCAAACGGGTCGAGCGGTTGCAGGAGAACGTCGCAGCCGACTCCGTGACGCTCAGCGCCGACCAGTTGTCCAGGCTGGACAACCTCGCCCCGGCCGCCGGAGACCATCACACCGAGGCTCAGATGCGGATGATCGACCGCTAGCCCGGGTCTACGATCAGGCCCATGACCGAGCCTGTGAAAGCCACTGTGTCCATCGCCGCCGACCCCGCAGCGGTGTACGCACTGATCACCGACCTGCCCACGATGGCGTCGCTCGCCGAGGAGGCTCATGCGATGGAGTGGCAGAAGGGCACTTCCGCCACCCCCGGTTCGGTATTCAAGGGGCACAATCGCAATGGCTCCAAGGCCTGGAGCACCGTCTGCACGGTGACCGACGCCGAGCCGGGCAAGACGTTCGCGTTCGACGTGAAGTCTCTCGTGTTCCCGGTCGCCCATTGGCGCTACGACATCGCCGCCTCCGAGGGCGGCTGCACGGTCACCGAGTCCACCTGGGATCGCCGCGCGGGCTGGTTCAAGAAGGTCGCGGGGCTGGCCACCGGGGTGACCGACCGCGACAGCGCCAATGCGCAGCACATCCAGCTCACGCTGCAGCGGCTCAAAGAACGCGCCGAGGGGTAAAGCGACGGGCTCAGAACGGCGGTGGTGGCCGGGTCTGCCTAGTGTGGCTTGCGGGTGATGACGTCGGCGACGCCGGCGATCGGCGAGGTCCGGGGCCGTCCGCCGGCCTCATGCCGGTCAGCCAGCTTGTAGGCGACGTAGAGTCCGCGCACCCCCAGCCAGCGCAACGGCTCGGGTTCCCAGCTGCGTGACCGGTGCCCGACCCACGGCAGTTCGGTGATCGGGGTGTCGCGCCCCAGGACCAGGTCGGCCAGGGTGCGCCCGGCGAGGTTGGTCGCGGTGACGCCATGGCCCACGTAGCCGCCGGCCCAGCCCAGGCCGCTGGCCCGATCCAGCACCACAGTGGCCTGCCAATCACGGGGTACGGCCAGCACTCCGCACCAACCGTGGGCGATCGGCACCTCGCGCACCTGCGGCAGGATCGAATGCAGTACGTCGGTGAGCAACCGGATGGTGCGGGCAGGTACCTGCCCGTCGACGTCGGTGCGTGACGCGTAGCGGTATGGGACGCTACGCCCCCCGATCGCGATGCGGTCGTCGACGGTGCGCTGCGCGTAGAAGAAGCCGTGGGCGCTGTCCCCCACGGTTTCGCGTCCTTCCCAACCGATTTCGTCCCACAACGCCGAAGGGATGGGGTCGGTGGCGATCATCGAGCTGTTCATCGGCAGCCATGTTCGGCGCAGACCGGGCAGTGCCGGGGTGAAGCCCTCGGTGGCGCGCAGCACGATCGGCGCCCGCACCGTGCCCCGGGCGGTGACGGCTCTACCCGGACCGATCTCGGTGACCGTCGTGTCTTCATAGATCGTCACACCGTGGCGTTCGACGGCTTCGGCCAGCCCGCGGGCCAGCCGGGCCGGCTGGATTCGCGCGCAGTGCGGGGTGTGGAACGCCGACACCACACTGTCGAACCGAATGCGTTCGGCAGCCTGGTCTTTCGTCAGTTCGGTGACGTCTTGGCCCCAGCGCCGTTCCTCGGCGATCGCTTCTGCGAGCCGGGCGGCCTGGGCAGCGTTGCGCGCGATCTCAAGGGTTCCGCCCTTGACCGCTCCGGCGTCGATCCCCTCGCGGTCGGCTACCGCGATGACCTCGTCGATGGCGTCGTTGAGGGCCTGCTGCCAGGCCAGGACCCGGTCACGTCCGTGCTGTGCGGCCATCTGGTGCCGGTCACCGGGTATCAGACCGGACAGCCAGCCGCCGTTGCGACCCGAGGCCCCGAAGCCGGCGAATCGTGCCTCCAGCACGGTGATCCGCAGCGACGGGTCAGCCTGTGCGAGGTAGTAGGCGGTCCACAGCCCGGTGTATCCGGCGCCGACGATGCACACATCGGCGTCGCGGTCCCCGGGCAGCGCCGGCCGGGACGCTGGGAGCTCGTCGAACCAGTGGGAAACCTGACCGTTGACCGTGTTGGGCACCGCTGGATTCTGCCTGAACATGCTTCTTTCTGCCATGAGTCGATCAATTTCTGCCATCGGAAATTGTCGCTCTGAGCTCTCGGTTTACACAGTCATAACCCGCATGAGACAGAGAGAAGCAGGGAAATGAAGAAGTTCGGATTCGCCGTGATCGCCGCCAGCGGACTGAGTGCAGCCGTCCTTGGGCTGGCCGCACCGGCACTGGCTGCCGAGCCCGCTCACATCGCAGCTCCCAGCACCGTCACCATCTCGGCAGGTGTGGACCACTTGAACTGGCTCGACCAGCTGCACCCCAAGCCGATGGTTCCCAAGGTGGACAACACCGTTCGCCACAGCGGCGCCCGCTGACATCGACAGCGCGAGAGGGGCAGCCCGGAATGGGCTGCCCCTCTTCGCCATTGGGGCTCAGAATGCGTAGCGGTGATACTGCGCCATGTACCGCAGCACCGGTACCGGCTTCATGACGGCCAGCATCAGCCGGTAGTACCAGGGCAGCGTGTTGAACACCTGGTCGTCGAATGGCGAGTTCCAGGCCAGGAGCCTGGTGCCCGGTACCGCGCGCAGGATGTCCTCGGGTTTGTTGATGGCCCAGTGCAGTTTGGCCCCGGACCGGCGCACCACGGTGTTGCTCCACTGCGCCTTGATGCCGAGCGTGTTGAACGCATCGAATTGCAGTTCCCCTGACGGAAATCCGTCGACGATGCGGCGCAGCAGCGCGATGCCGTCGTGCTTGGTGAGATACATGGTGAGGCCTTCACCGATCATCAGGGTCGGCCGGTCGGCGGGGATGTCGCGCAACCAGGCCGGGTCGGTCACCGAGGCGGCCACCACGTGATAGTGCTCGGCCGACGGGTAGAGCTGCTCACGCAGGTGCGCGACATCGGGGTAGTCGATGTCGTACCACTCGACACCGGGCCCCGGCCGCAGCCGGAAGAACCGGCCGTCCAATCCACAGCCCAGGTGCAGCACGACGGCCTCGGGGTGCACGGCCAGGAACTGCCGGGTCCACCGGTCGAAGTGCGCGCTGCGGGTGGTCACCGACGGTGACGTCGCCCCGGTGATCGAAGTGCGGCTCCAGTCATAGTCGATGCGGTCGGCGATCTCTTTCGCCATCTGGTCACCGAGGATCGGGTTGGGCATCCCCGCGTCGAGGGCTTTGGCGTAGAACGTCGCCAACATCGTCTGCGGAGCCCCGGACAGGTCGACTTTCAGCTTGTCGGTCATATCGCCAGGCTAGGCCGCAATGCACTTGCCGCCCAGTGGCTTAACACCTCTCGGCGTGGTGTTCAGCTGGCCTTCTGTGCGCGTTTGGCCGCCCGCAGACCCACCCAGAACTTTGCTGCCTCGGCGATCGACTCCTCGACCGGCCTTGGCTGCCAACCGAGTTCACGCACGGCCTTGGAGTGGTCGAGCTCGGCTTCGGCCCGCATGAGTCGTAGGGATTCCAGTGAGAGCCGCTCGTCGGTGCCGCGCAGCGTGCCCTTGAGGGTGCCGGCTGCGGCCAGCGCATACGACACCGGTAGCGGAATGGAGCGCTGCGGGGGTGCGACGCCGGCCGCCTCGGCCGCCAGCCTGGCCACCTCGGCGTTGCTGATCATCTTCTCCGAGATGAGGTAGCGCTCACCGGGAGTTCCCCGATCAGCGGCCAACAGCATGGCTTGGGCCGCGTCGTCGATTCCGACGGCCTCCAGGTCGATGCCGCTCATCACGAACGGCAGCTTGCCGAAGGCGGCTCCGGCGATGATCGCGCCGTGCGGGGTCCGGCCCCAGTCACCGCTGCCGTAGGTGGTCGACACGCACATCGCGACGGCAGGCAGACCACGCTCACGCGCGTACTGCAGCACCAACTCCTCGGCCTGCACTCGCGAGCGCACGTACGGCGTCACCTTCGACGCGTCGACGATGTCTGCTTCGGTTGAGCGCTTGCCTCGCTTGCGTCCGACGGTGACATAGCTGCTGGTGTAGACGAACTTGCGCAGACCGGGGATTTCCGCGGCGACTTCGAGCACGTTGCGGGTGCCCTCGACGTTGGTGCGAAACAGCGGTGCCGGGTCACGCAACCAACCGCGGGCATCGACGACGCAGTGATAGACGACGTCGCAACCGGTCATCGCCTCGCGCAGGGCCCCGGTGTCGAAGACGTCCCCGTGAACCCGCGTGACGTCGAGATCATCGATGCCGATGGTGTTGGCGTTCGGCCGCACCATGGCCCGGATCTCAGACCCGTCGTCCGCGGCGACCAGTTGCCGCAGCACATGCGAGCCCAGGAAACCGTTGGCCCCGATGACCAGTTTGGCGCTCACTTGCCGCCCCCGAACTGCTTCCACCACGCCTCGGCCTCCTCGGTCAGCGTGCCCAGTTCGGCGGCCTTGCGGCACCACTTGCGGGCGGCAGAGGCAAATCTGAGCGGGTTGTAGACGTCTTCCTGACGTGACCACAGGCCGTCGCCGGCGTAGGTCAGGATCGAGATGTTGGTGGCGCTGATGATGGTGCCGTCACCCGGGTCGCGCATCGGGTTGTCCAGTTCGCAGATGATGCGGCCGGTGGGCTCGTCGATCACCGACCACAGCGACGGGAAGGCCGTCATGTAGCTGCCGGGGAAGGTGGTCATGGTCTTCCAGATCCAGGGCCGCACCTGCTCGCGGCCCTTCATGGTGCCCACGGCGTGCTCGATGTAGTCGACGTCGACGGTGTAGTGGTCGGCCCACACATCCCAGTCCTTGGTCTGGGCGGCCCGGTCGACGGTCTGCTCGAACGTTTCGAAGGCAGCGGCGAGTTCCTCGCGGCTGAAAGACCTACTCGTCACCCCAAAACTAGAACACGTTCTATCAGCCTTTGTCGAGGCCCGTCACTGCACCGCCAACACCTGCCGGGAACCCAGCGGGGCCTGCAACTCCACCTCGGCACTGCCCTGCACCGCGAGGGCGATGCACATCCGGCCGACGGACTCGGGTGGGGTTCCGCCGCGAAGGTCGATCGTGACCGCGTCGGCGGTCTCCCGCGTGACCAGGTGGACGCCGAAGCAGTCCGGGGTGCCCGCGGTGAAGTTGACCAGCAGGCCGTCCTCGTGACGGCTGAAGGATTCGATGCGGGTCATGTGCGGGTCGACGATCGCGGGGTTGTCGGTGAACAGCGTCCGGCCGGGATCTGACGGCACCTCCGGCACCGCGACCGGGTTCGGTTCGGCCGCCGCGGAGGGGCATCCGGCCAGCAGGAGTAAACCGGTGAGCGCTGCGGTTGCAACTTCACGCATGACCACCACGGTAACCACGGAGCACAATGGGGCACATGGGTAACTATTCGACAGCGATCCTGGCAGGCGGCTGCTTCTGGGGCATGCAGGACCTCATCCGCAAGCAACCCGGTGTGGTCTCCACCCGCGTGGGCTACACCGGCGGCCGCAACGATCACCCGACGTACCGCAATCATCCGGGCCACGCGGAAGCCGTGGAGATCGAATTCGATCCGACGCAGACCGATTTCCGCGCCTTGCTGGAGTTCTTCTTCCAGATCCACGATCCGTCGACCAAGGACCGGCAGGGCAACGACGTCGGCACCAGCTACCGGTCGGCGATCTTCTATCTCGATGACGAGCAGAAGCGCGTCGCGCTGGACACCATCGCCGATGTGGACGCGTCGGGCTTGTGGCCGGGCAAGGTGGTCACCGAGGTGACCCCGGCGAGCGACTTCTGGGAGGCCGAGCCGGAACACCAGGACTATCTGGTCCACTACCCGAATGGGTATACGTGCCACTTCCCGCGCGCGGGCTGGAAGCTGCCCAGGCGCCAGGCCGCGACGCAGTAGCCGGTCAGGCTCCCAGCGGCGTGGCGCGGCGACGTACGACGATGCGCCCGCCCGCCGCGGGGGTGTAGGCCACGCCGCGGGAGTGCACCTTTTCTCCCGGCGCGGTGGTGGTCTCGATGACGAAGTGGCGCAGCACCGTTCGCAGCACCACATCCATCTCTACGTTGGCGAAAACCGCACCGACGCAGCGCCGGGTTCCGCCGCCATAGGGGAGCCAGCCCAGCCCGGGCCGGCTGCCGACGAATCGTTGTGGATCGAAACGGTCCGGATCGGCGAACTCCTTCTCGGCCTCCTGAATCTGCGAGATGGCCACGATGATCGAGTGCCCACGCGGAATCTCCCACTCCCCCAGACGGATCGAGGGTGCGTAGACGTGACGGCCGGCGAAGTCGATGACGGTGCGATTGCGCTGCACCTCCAGGATGGTGGCCTGACGGTATTCGTTGCCGTCGGTGGCGGCCTCGGCCACCAGTTCGGACAGCACCTGTGGATGACGGCTGATGCGCTCGAAGGCCCAGCCCAGGGTCGATGCCGTGGTCTCATGCCCGGCGGCCAGCAGAGTGAGCAGCTCGTCGCCGATGTCCTTGCGGGACATGGCCGATCCGTCCTCATACGTGCTGCGCAGCAGCAGCGCCAGAATGTCGTCGCGGTTGTCGAAGTCGGGGTCGGCCTCCACGCGGTCGATCAGCCGGTCGATCACGGTGTCGTAGCGCCGGCGGTACGACGCGAGCCGGCCCCACGGGCTGAACCGGCCGAACGTGCGGGTCGGGGTCGGTACCACCACAAGCCTCGAGCCGAGGGTGACCCAGGGCGGGATGATGCGGCGCAGCTCGTCGAGCTGTTCCCCGTCGGCGCCGAACACCGCACGCAGGATCACGTTGAGGGTGATCCGCATCATCGGCTCGAGCGTTTCGAACTCCTGCCCCTCGGGCCAGGTCGCCATTTCCCGCAGCGTCTCCTCTTCGAAGATCTGCTCGTAGTTCTTGATGCTCTTGCCGTGGAACGGCGGGGTGAGCAGCTTGCGGCGGCGCCGGTGATCGGTGCCGTCGAGGGCGAACACCGATCCGGAACCGAGGATGCGGCTCAGGTTGGGCTGGATGTTGCCGACGTCTTCGGTGTTGGCCGTGAAGAGCTGCTTGGCCAACTGAGCGTCGGCGACTATCACCGTGGGTCCGAAGATCGGGAGTTTGAGCTTGAAGACGTCGCCTTGTCGGCGGGTGATCTGCTTGACCACCCAGCGCCTGGCCAGGGCGAAGCCGATGGCCTGTAACGGTTTCGGGACCCGCGCGGGCGGTGGCATCCGGCCCGGCGGGGTGCTCGCGATGGACTTCTCGGTGGTCTTCTCAGCCGCTGCCAGCTCGGTCATACCATCTCCAGCCAGTTCTGGTACCGCTCGGTACCAATCAGTTGTGAGGTACGGTACTCCCAGGTACCAGGCAAAGCAAGGGGGTCAGCCACGATGACCTACCGGCTGCGATTGCTCGACGGACTCGCCGCGGCGATCAACGACAAGGGCTATCGCGAGAGCACGGTGGCCGACATCGTCCGCCACGCCCGCACCTCCAAGCGCACGTTCTACGACCAGTTCGGCACCAAGGAGGACGGCTTCCTCGAGCTGCTGCGTGCGAACAACGCCGCACTCGTCGACGGCATCCAGGCCGCTGTCGACCCCGAGGCGCCCTGGCGGGACCAGATCAGTCAGGCGGTGGGTGCCTATGTCGACCACATCGCGTCCGCCCCGGCGATCACCTTGAGCTGGATCCGCGAACTGCCCGCGCTGGGCAGCAGGGCTCGCCCCCTGCAGCGGGCGGCCCTACGGGAGCTGACCGATCTGCTCATCGAACTCAGTGGCAGCGCCGGCTTTCAGCGGGCCGGCCTGCCCCGGCTCACCGAGCCGATGGCCATCATCCTGCTCGGCGGACTGCGCGAGTTGACCGCGCTGATCGTCGAGGACGGCCGCGACATCCACGAGATCTACGGGCCCGCGGTGGCCGCGTCGACCGCGATCCTGGGCCCCGCACCGGCCTAAAAATAAGAACTGCGTCGTATCACTTTGAGGCGTCGGACAGCCGATCCAGAACAGCCAGGACAAGTACGTGGGCGGCGTCGATCAGTTGTGCGCGCGGGCGGCGGCGGTGATCCAGTAGCCACTGTGTCGCAATCGTGGTGATCGCCCCGATGATGCCTTGGGCGATGATGTGTAACTGGGGCTTTGTGAGCGCACTGGCCTTGAAGGAACTGTCGGCCAGGACTTCGACGGAACTGGCAAACCGCTCGGTTTGGGCCGCGTAAGCGGCATCGACGGTGGGACTGACCCCCAAAATCTCGAGCAGGGTGATCCGCGCCCTCCGCTGATCGGCGTCGATCGCACCGAAATAGCCTGTGAGAGCGGCGCGCAACTGGGCGTCGACGGTGTCCTCCGCCTCGACCACGGCGCTCACCATCGCGCCGTGAATCTCGTCGGCGCAGCGCTCGTAGCAGGCGAGCAGTACAGCCTCTCGGTCGGTGAAGGATTCGTAGAAGTACCGCTTGGACAATCCCGCTCGCGCGCAGATGTGGTCGACGGTGGCGGCGCCGTATCCGACGGTTCCGAACACGTCGACAGCCGCGTCGATGATCTGCGCACGCCGCTGCTCGACCCGCTCGAGTGGCGCCACTCCCCGATAGGCCCGCGTCCCTGGCTGCACACGTCGATATTGACACATCACGGTTCCTGATATGAAACTGGAACGAAGTCGTTCCCGAAAGGCGGGTAATGGTTGCCGACAAGGTCGTGCTGAACACCCATCGGATCCGGCCGCGTAGTCGGGTTGGCCACTACGCGAGGTTGTTGACGCCTGACGCGTTGGCCGCCGCAAAGCTGCCGCTGGCCCGTGACCTGCCGATGCGGGTCGAGCGCATCACTCGGCTGGCACGCCGGCCACGCAACCGCAACCACGAACGGATGCGGAGCCTGGTGGTGTCCGCCGGCGGGGAGTTTCGGTGGCGTGCGGTGCCGAGTCCCGCCCTGCCCGGCCGGCGCGGTGCGCTGGTACGTCCGCTCGCCGTCGCAACATGCGACGTCGATCGAGCGATGATGTTGGGCCGCACCATTTTTCCCCTGCCCCTGCACCTCGGGCACGAATGCGCCGCCGAAGTCGTCGAAGTGGGCGAGCAGGTGAGTGCCGTCCGGGTCGGCGATCGAGTCGTGGTCCCTTTCCAGATCAGCTGTGGGACGTGCAGCTCATGCCGGCGCGGCCACACGGCGAGTTGCACGGCAGTACCGCCGACATCCGTGTACGGGTTCGGGATCTCGGGCGGGTTGTGGGGTGGGGCCCTGGCTGACCTGATGGCGGTACCGTTCGCCGACGCCATGCTGGTGAGACTCCCCGACGGTGTCGATCCGGCCGCCGCGGCAGGTGTTGCAGACAACATCAGCGACGCCTACCGGCAGGTGGCGCCCCATCTTCCCGGCCTGCTGGCCGCCGACCCCGACGCCGAGGTGCTGATCGTGGGCCGCTTGGAACGCAACCACCCGTTCACGTCGAGCGCTGTGCTCTTCACCGCATTGATCGCCCGAGCATTGGGAGCTCGGCGCATCGGCGTCGTGGACACGTGGCCGGTACTGCGTGAACGCGCCGAGGAGTTGGGTTTTCAAGCCTGGGACCCGCACCGACCGCGGACATGGCCCACGGCAGCGCTGACTGTCGATGCCACCGGCACCCCCGCAGGACTACGCCACGTTCTGCGGCACACCGCTCCCGACGGCATCTGCACCTGTGTGTGGTCACTACACCGCAGGGCCGGCGTGCCACTGGCGGCCTGCTACGTACGCAATGTCACGCTCCACGTGGGCCGAGCCCACGTGCGCTCCGTGATGCCCGACGTTCTCGGAATGATTGCCGCCGGCGAACTCCGGCCCGAACTGGTGACGACAAACATCGCCTCCTTCGACGACGCCCCCGCCGCGCTGCGCGAACACTGCTACGGCGGTGCTCTCAAGACCATCCTGACAGTGTGAGCAGGTCACCCGTGATCATCAAGATTCTCAGAACTCTCGGCGCCGTGGCGGGGATCGCGCTGATCGCCTTGGGCGCGGGTCGCGTTCTTTTCCCGATCGACACGATCCCAGGAGGAAACGCGCTCAATCCGAGTCTGGATACCGAAACCCGGGCGGGCGGTGCACTTTTGATCGCGTTCGGCTGCAGCTACGTCTGGGCGACATGCCAGTGGCCGATTCCATCAGCCCTGTTGCGCTTCCTCGCGGCGACCATGGCGCTTCTCGCGGTAGCGCGGGTGATCTCGATGGTCGACACCGGTATGCCGCACTGGATTTTCGTGGCGTCAACCGCCGTCGAGTTCACCGCGGCTGCACTCACCTACTGGTACTCGACGATGCGCGACGACCAGTCCAGATCAGGTGCCGACCGTCGCCCCGGTCTGGCCGAGCACGAGCCGGGCTGACTTCTCCAGCCGGCGTACAACGCCCGGATATGCCTCGTACCCCATCCCGGCCCACACCAAGGTGCCGGTGTAGAGCAATTCCAACGCCTCGATCACATCCGAGTCGACGTCGGGTCCGAGGGCCGCGACGAGGCGGCCGCGGATGTCCGCGCCGATACGCTGCCGCAGCACGTCGACGTCGGGGTCCTTGCCGAGCAGGGCGTTGGTCACCGCCCCGGCGAACTCCGGCTCGTCGGCCACCAGCGACGCGATGTGCTGCAACACCTCCACCACCCGGGTGGCCGGGTCGGCGGAGGTGTGCGCGGCCGGCGGTGCGGCCGAGAGCCGGCGCCAGAACACCTCGGCCACGAGGTGCTCCTTGGAGGAGAAGTAGGTGTAGGCCGTCGCCGCCCCGACCCCGGCCTCGGCAGCCACCCGGCGCACGGTCAGCCCGGCGAATCCATCCCGGGTGATCAGCTGCAATGCGGCCTGGCCCAGACGTTCCACGGTGTCGGCCTGCCGGGCGCTCAGGCGGCGGCGCGTCGACTCCAGGGCCGCATCAGACACGTGTCCGGACGCTACTACAACTGCCAGTGGCCAGCAACGGTAGGTTGTGCATTCATGAGCACTGCTGACACCGCCCTGCCACCCCGCGCCGAGCGCCTGTTCGCCCTTGCCGAGCAGGTCACCGGCTTCATGCCCGCCGATGAGGGCCGCGCGCTCTTCGATGCCGGCCTGCGTTACCTCGGCGGCGGGGTCGGGGTCGAGATCGGCACCTACTGCGGCAAGTCGACCGTGATGCTGGGCGCGGCCGCGCAGGAGACGGAGTCGGTGCTGTACACCGTCGATCACCACCACGGCTCGGAGGAGCATCAGGTCGGCTGGGAGTACCACGACACCACCATGGTCGACCCCGTGACCGGGCTGTTCGACACGTTGCCCACCATGCGCCACACGCTGGACGCCGCAGGCTTGGACGAGCACGTGGTTGCCGTGGTCGGCCGTTCACCCGTGGTGGCCCGCGGATGGCGGACGCCGTTGCGGCTGTTGTTCATCGACGGTGGCCACACCGAGGAGGCCGCGCAGCGGGACTTCGACGGCTGGGCCCGCTGGGTCGAGGTCGGTGGCGCGCTGATCATCCACGACGTGTTCCCCGACCCCGATGCCGGTGGTCAGGCGCCCTTCCACATCTACCAGCGCGCACTGGCGACCGGGGCCTTCGACGAGGTGACCGCGATGGGCTCGATGCGGGTGCTGGAGCGCACCTCCGGCGAACCGGGACAGCTGGACTAGCGGTCCCCGGCCTTCCGGCCGACGCACTCGCAGTCGTACTCGCCCTCCAGGCCGCGCGGCAGCCCAACACCGCGGAAGATGCCGCTGGCCGCGGTGGTCTGCGACAAGGCGTCGGCGGCCAGGATCATGGCCGCGCCGGTCCAGGTGGTGCGTTCCTCGGGCCAGCGCTTGCCGTCGGCGAAAACCAGCCCGGTCCAATAGGATCCGTCGTCCTCACGCAGGTGCTGCATGGCCGCGAACTGCTCGTGGGCCCGACGGGTGTCACCGATGGCGTCCAGGGACATCACCAGCTCGCAGGTCTCCGCGCCGGTGACCCAGGGGCGGTGATCGACGCACCGGATGCCCAGCCCGGGCACCACGAAGTCGTCCCAGCGTTCGTCGATCCTGGTTTGGGCCGCCGCCCCGCGCAGGGCGCCGCCGAGCACCGGGTAGTACCACTCCATCGCATGGGTGTCCTTGGCGGAGAACGCCTCTGGATGGGCGGCGATGGCGTGGCCGAGACGTCCGACGGCGACTTCCCATTCCGGCTGCGGGTCGTCGAGGTAATCGGCGAGGGCCAGCCCGCAGCGGATGCTGTGGTACACACTGGCGCAGCCGGTCAGCAGCGCCTCCTCAACGGGACCGGACGGGCTTGCCGCCCAGTAGATCTCGCCACCGGAGGCCTGCAGACCCAGGACGAAGTCGAGCGCCCGGGTCACCACCGGCCACATCAGCTCGGCGAAGGCCCGGTCTCCGGTGATCAGCACGTGGTGCCAGACGCCGGCGGCCACGTAGGCGCAGAAGTTGCTGTCACTGTTGGCGTCCTCGACGACGCCGTTACGCAGCTGGATCGGCCAGGAGCCGTCGGCGCGCTGCACGGTGCGGCACCAGTCGAAGGCCGCGCGGGCCGGTTCGATCAGCCCGGCCACGGTCAGCGCCATGGCGTTCTCCACGTGATCCCACGGGTCCGTGTGGCCGCCGTCGAACCACGGCAGCGCGCCCGAGGATTCCTGGGTCGCAGCAATCGACCGTGCCGTCTGCAGGCAGTCTTCTGGCGTCAAAACTCCGGGCACACTGGGGATCTCAGGCACTAGCACCGCTGCGGCCTACCCGTTCGATTCCTGCGCGGGGAGGTCGGCCTTGACGAAATACATGGCCACGCTCTTGCCGATCACCGGGTTCAGCAGCGATTCGGCGGTGCGGGTGACCCAGGGCCGGCCCATCATGTCCCACACCAGCAGCTGGTGATAGGCCTTGACCGCGAAGTGATCGTTCTTCTCGGTACCGACAAGACATTTGAGCCACCAGTACGGCGCGTGCAGCGCGTGCTCGTGGTGCGTGTGGGTGAGCTTGAGCCCGTGCGCCAGGACCTTGTCGCGCAGCTCGTCGGCCTTGTAGATGCGGATGTGTCCGCCCTCGTTGGCGTGGTATTCGTCCGACAGCAGCCAGCAGACCTTCTCGGGCAGCCAGCGCGGGACCGTGATGGCCAGCGAGCCACCGGGTTTGAGGACACGCACCAGCTCGGCGATGGCGCGGTCGTCCTCGGGGACGTGCTCGAGGATCTCCGAGGCGATCACGCAGTCGAAGCTGGCGTCGGGATAGGGAAGGTCGAGCGCGTCGCCCTTGACGGCCTCGCCCTTGGCCGACAGCGGAACCTCGCCCTCTGCCCGCATCGCCTGCAGCATCGTGTCGACGTCGTTGAGGTCGGACACGCTCTGGTCGAAGCCGACCACAGCGGCTCCACGCCGGTAGGCCTCGAAGGTGTGCCGGCCGGCGCCACAGCCGACGTCGATCACCGTGGTGCCCGGTCCGACACCGAGACGATCGAAATCGACGGTCAGCATGACGTCACCTTTCCTGCCCGGTCCCGGGCCATCTCGTACACCGATACCGTCTGCGCGGCAACCGATTCCCAACTGAAGACGTCGAGTGCCCGCTGCCGTCCGGCGGCGCCGAGCTTGCGCCGTTCCGACGGCGAGTCGAGCAGTTCACCGAGCACCGCGGTCAGCTCGTCGACGTCGGCCGGGCGCACCAGCCGGGCGCAGGCACCGTCGTCGCCGACCACCTCGGGCAGTGCACCCGTGCGGCTCGCCACGATCGGGGTGCCGCTGGCCATGGCCTCCACGGCGGGCAGTGAGAAGCCCTCGTACAACGACGGGATGCAGGCCACCTCGGCGGAGGCCAGCAGCGCGGCGAGCTCCTCGTCGCTCAGCCCGCTGGAACTGTGCACGATGTCGGAAATGCCGAGCTCGGCGATGAGTTTCTCGGTCGGCCCGTTCGGTTCGAGCTTGGAGACCAGCTGCACGTCGAGGTCGCGCGCCACCCGCAGCCTGGCCACGGCATGGAGGAGATGGCTGACCCCCTTGAGCGGGACGTCGGCGCTGGCGATCGCGATGATGCGGCCGGGCACCCGCCGATCGCTGGGCTTGAACAGTTCGGTGTCCACCCCCAGCGGCACGATGTGCAGCTGATCCGGCGTCACCCCGAAGTCCTCGGCGATGTCGGCGGCCGAGGACGACGACACGGTCAGCAGCTCGGGGATTCTGCGGGCCACCTTCTTCTGCATCTCGGCGAAGCCGTACCAGCGCCGCACCAGGGGTTTGCGCCACCACTTGGCGGCGGCGATCTCGAGAACCCGGTCCCGCGTGATCGGGTGATGCACGGTGGCCACGACCGGCAGGCCGCTCTCGGCGATCTTGAGCAGCGCCGAGCCCAGGCTCTGGTTGTCGTGGACGACGTCGAACTCGTCGCGGCGCTCGGCCAGGATCCGGGCGACCCGCATGGTGAAGGTCCGTGGTTCCGGGAACCCGGCGCTCCACATCGTGGCCAGTTCCAGGGCGTCGATACGGTCGCGGATCTCGCTGGGCTTGGGCACGCGGAACGGGTCCGGCTCGCGGTAGAGGTCCAGGCTCGGAACCTTGGTCAGCGTGACCCGGGGGTCCAGCCCCTCCGGGTAGGGCTGGCCGGAGAACACCTCGACGTCATGGCCGAGTTCGGCGAGCCCACGGCTCAGATAGCGCACATAAACGCCCTGGCCACCGCAGTGAGTCTTGCTCCGATAGGACAGCAACGCGATACGCATAATCAGTTCACCCGACGGCCGGAGACGTGCTGAGCTGGGAATACACGCTCACGCGTCGACTCCGAACCCTCTGGACATGTGTCCAGACTATAGTTTGACCTGCTAGCCAACGCAACGCGTCGGCCTGCGGTCAGCCCGGGGGGAAGCCCCCGGTGGCAACCGGGCCCCAGCGCACCGGCGTGACCCGGATCAGACACTTGCCCTGGTCCACCATCGCCTGCCGGTATTCGTCCCAATCGGGGTGTTCTCCGGCGACTGCACGGAAGTAGTCGACCAGCGGTTCCACCGCCTCCGGCAGTTCGATCACCTCGGCATCGCCGTCCACTTGCACGTACGGACCATTGAACTCGTCGGACAGCACCGTCACGCTGGCCCTGGGCGTGCGCCGCAGATTGGCGGACTTCGCCCGCTGCGGATAGCTGGCGATCACGATGCGGCACTGATCGTCCACCCCTCCCGTCACCGGTGAGGTCTGCAGCGAGCCGTCAGCGCGGAACGTGGTGAGCACCATGTGGTGTCGCGGTCGAACGAAGTCCAGGAGTTCGCCGATACCCACGGTGTCAGCGGTCGCATACTTTCGGGCCATGCTTCGACGGTAGGACAAAGGCGAAGGGCCGTGGGAAACCCAGCCCGGTCAGCCTGGCACCCCGCACGGCCGCGACATCGACCGGTAGCACCTTGCCCGACGACGGTTCGTAGCACTCCAGGACATCCTGGCCCGCGCCGACGATCAGCACCCAGTGCCGCGGAATCCCGCGCTCGCCGATGAGCATCGCCACCGGCCAGCCCTCAGCGACGGCGTTCTGCACATCCGACAACGCGTCCCGGGCACCGCGGAAGTGCCGCCATCGGTAGGCCACTCCGCGTTTCGCACTGTGGTCGGTCAGCGCGCGGGCCATCCCCGCGGGCGTGGTCCCCAGTCTTCGTGGCCAGATTCGGTTGACGGCGGCGTGAATTCGGCCCTGCTCGGCGGCGAACCAGGCCTCGCCGTCGGGGTTCAGCAACTCCGCGCTGTACGTGTGATCCAGCATGGCGCCGGCCACCACCGCGACCGTCGGACCACAGGTGATCCCGTCGCGCTGCCGCAGCCGCAGGGCCGCCAATCTCCCTGGCTTCACACAGATCCGGTCATCGGGTCGATCAATTTCTGCCATCGGAACTAAAGCTTCTGAGCTGCCGGTTCTACCGGACATACCGCAGCGTAGCGAATACCGGAAACAAAGAAGGACACTCCAGTGCGAAACACAATCGGGAAGTCACGAACCGTCGCCGCCGTCGTCGGTGGGCTGGCGGCCGCCGTCATCGCATCGGCCGGCATCGCCGCCGCCGCGCCCAGCGGCCCCAGCAATGCCCAGCAGACCATCAGGCAACTTCAGTCCCAGGGCTACACCGTGATCGTCAACCGCCTGGGATCGTCTCCGCTGGATCAGGCTTCGGTCGTCGCAGTGCGGCCCGGGCCGAACTTCAGCCGCACGGACACGCTCAGCGCCGTCACCACACGCACGGTGTACGTGGACGTCAAGTAGCAGACAGCCGCTGCCGTCGGAGTCGATAATGGCCGGATGGCAGTGAAAATGGGCGATCTGCTGGGTCGCAACCTGGATGCTCTGCGATACCAGCCCACTGCCAAACGAATTCGGATCTGCCTGGGCGGTGAACCGGTCGCCGACACCGGTGCGGCGGTCCTGATCTGGGAGCCGCGGCGGGTGGTACCGACGTACGCGGTGCCGCGTTCGGCGTTGACGGCGCAACTCGTCCCGGCCGGCGGGGATGTGGGTGACGACGAGATCCCCGGGTTCCTGGATCCGTCGGTGCCGTTCACCGCGCACACCTGTCCAGGGACCGCGTTCGACGTCATCGCCGGCGACGAAACCGGCGCCGCCGCGGCGTATCAGCCAGACGATCCCGAGCTGGCCGGCTACGTGATCCTGGACTTCGCGACCTTCGAATGGCGCGAGGAGGACGAGCCGATCGTCGCGCACCCGCACGATCCGTTCCACCGGATCGACATCCGGCGCAGCCGCCGCCGCATCCGCATCGAGCTCGACGGCAAGGTGCTGGCCGAATCCGCCAGTCCCATGCTGTTGTTCGAGACCGGTCTGCCCACTCGCCACTACCTCCCGCGCGAAGACGTGACCGCTGTTCTCGACGTGAGCGACACCGTCACCTACTGCGCGTACAAGGGACGGGCCACCTATTATTCGCTGCCCGGTGGACCTGCCGATCTGGCCTGGTCCTATCACGAGCCCTTGATCGACGCGGTGCAGGTCCGCGACCATATCTGCTTCTTCGACGAGCGGGTCGACGTATTCGTCGACGGTGAGCGAATGGATCGTCCCGTCACTCCATGGAGCTGACGGAACGTCTGTTTGGAGCCGCCCTGTTCTGGCAACATCAGTCACCGACACACAGTCGGTTGACCGGAGGTCATGATGGGCTCATCGGATGTCACGCTCACCGCGGCCGCCGGAACGGAAGGCGGTGGTGCCGCACTCGATCAGGTGATCGGGATGTCGGTGGTCGCCCTGATCGTCACGGTCGCTCTGCTGTGGATCGGCTACCTGCACCGCAACCGGCGCATCTCCTGGCTGAACAACTTCGCCGAATGGCTGGGCCGTAAGTTCCACCGGCCGCCGTGGGTCGCGCTGCAGGTGTTCCTGTTCACCGCGACCATCATCTGCGCGCTGTTCGGTTTCATCTGGGACGTCAGCCTGCACATCGGCAAGGGACGTGACGCGGGCCCCCTGGCCAACCCGGCGCACTACTTCATCCTGATCGGTCTGTTCCTGCTGTTCATCGCCGGCTCGATGGCCATCGTGCTGCCCTACGACAAGCCCGGCCCGGCCGCCCTCCGGATAACCCGCACCTGGTACGCCCCGGTCGGCGGTGTCCTGATGGCGCTGTGCGGGCTCTACGCGCTCATCGGGTTCCCGCTCGACGATGTCTGGCACCGCATCTTCGGCCAGGACGTCACCCTTTGGGGCCCAACCCATCTGATGCTCATCGGCGGTGCGGGATTGTCGCTGATCGCCGTGTTGTTGCTGGAACACGAAGGCCGGGTGGCAATGGGCCCGGAAGGCATGGCCGAAGACAGCAAGTTCAACAAGTTCCTCTACTTCCTGTCCTTCGGCGGCCTGTTCATCGGGCTGTCGGTGTTCCAGATCGAATACGACTTCGGCGTCGAGCAGTTCCGCCTGGTACTGCAGCCGATGATGATCGCGGCCGCGGCCGCCCTGGCGGCCGTCGCGGCCCGGCTGGTGCTGGGCCCGGGAGCGGCGTTGATCGCCGCCGGGTTCGCGATAGCCCTGCGCGGCGCCGTGGCCTTCATCGTCGGCCCGGTACTCGGTGCGCCGACGAGCTGGTTCGCGCTCTACCTCGGTCCGGCACTGGTGGTCGAGCTGCTTGCCCTGACCCCACTTGTCAAGCGGCCCATCCTTTTTGGTGCGGTGGGCGGCCTCGGTGTGGCGACCGTCGGACTGTGGCTGGAATCGTTGTGGATCGGCGCGGTGTATCACTACCCATGGCCCACCAGCATGTGGGGCGAGGCGCTGGCGATGGCCATCCCGGTGGCCGTCGCGATGGGCCTGTGCGGCGCGCTGCTGGCGCTGGTGCTCACCGGTCAGCCACTGCCCCGCCCCGCGGTGGGGATCTCCATCGTGGTGGCCACCGTGCTGGTGATCGGCGGCGCGGTCGCCAACGGACTGCGTACCGAAGTTCCGCAAAATGCAACCGCCACCATCACTTTGACGGACCTGCCGGCTGACAACGGGCACCGGATGGCCTCCGCCGACGTTCAGATCACCCCGGCAGACCTGATCGGCGACGACCCGGAGTGGGTGTCGATCCTGGCGTGGCAGGGCGGCCTGGCCAACCATCGCGGCTTGATCATCGACCGGTTGGAGAAGGTGGGCCCGGGGCACTACCGCTCGACGCAGCCCATCCCGGTGTCGGGCAGCTGGAAGACCCTGCTGCGCGTGCAGGACGGGACCACGATGGCCGGTGTGCCGATCTTCCTGCCTGCCGATCCGGGTATCGGTGCCGCCGAGACGCCTGCGCTGTCCTCGAGCACCCGGGATTTCGTGCAGGAGATCACGATTCTGCAGCGCGAACGCAACCTCGACCACCCGACCTGGCTGTACAACGTGGCCTCGCTGGTGGTCCTGGTCTGCACGCTGATCCTGATCGCAGGGCTGACCTGGGGTGCCGGCCGGATCAATGCCAGGGAGCTGGCCGCGGGACGTGAACCCGCCGGGCTCACATGATCCTCGCCGACCACACGTTGCTGTTGGCGTTGCCCGCCTTCGCTCCGGCCCTTGTCGTGGTAGGGGTCGTGGTGTACGTCGCCATGCGGGACAGGCGCCGCGGCGACGACGAAGCCCAAGATGACGCTCAAGAAGAAACTCCGGACCTCTCAGGCGAAGATGGTTCACCGTGATCAACCTCAAAAGCAGTGTCATCGTCCTGGCGTCCGCTCTCGCCCTGGTGACAGCCGGTTGTGGCGGCTCCGGCGAGTCTCAGAAGACCGACGGCCCAGCCGGTTCGGCCGCTCCTTCGGCCACCACGGTGAATCCGTCGGACATGACCAACCAGCAGCAGGCGCCCACCAGGCTGCTGATCGACGTCACCATCAAGGCCGGCGAGGTCACCCCGACCAACCAGCGCCTGCAGGGCAAGGTCGGCGAGCCGATCGTGGTGCGGGTCAACAGCGACGCCGCCGACGAGCTGCATGTGCACTCCAATCCCGAGCACAGCTTCAAGATCGAGCCGCGTAACGGCCAGCAGTTCCAGTTCACCGTCGACGTACCCGGCACCGTCGACATCGAGTTGCATCAGCTGAACCGCACGGTCGCCAGCGTGCAAGTGCAGCAGTGACGCCCCGGTCGACCGCGGTACTGGCCCATGGCCTGGGTGGTTCGACCGATCTCCCGATCCCCTACACCTATGCGCTGATCGGCGCGGCGTGGACGCTGACGTTCACCTTTGCGGTGGTGGCACTGGCCTGGCGGCGGCCCAGGTTCGATCCGGACAAGCCGGGCCTGCCACTTCCGGCCTGGGTGACCACGACCGTGGACGCCGCCGTGACGCGCTGGGTGGTGGGGCTGCTCTCGCTCGCCCTCACCGGCTGGGTGGCGTACACCGCGTTCACCCGGCCGGCCGGCGCCAACCCGCTGCCTGGCGTCTTCTACGTCCTGCTGTGGGTGGGCCTGGTCGCGGCCTCGGTGTTGTTCGGCCCGGTGTGGCGGCTGATCTCTCCCGTCCGCGCGCTGTACCGGTTCCTGCCGGGCCCCGACCGCCGCCGCTATCCGGAACGGCTCGGCTACTGGCCTGCCGCCGCGGGGTTGTTCGCCTTCGTCTGGCTGGAGCTGGCCAGTCCGGATCCGGGATCGGTTGCGGCCATTCGTAACTGGCTGCTGGTCTACCTGGCGGTGACGCTCGCGGGCGCGTTGGGCTGCGGGCAGCGCTGGCTGGAGAGCGCCGACCCGTTCGAGGTGTACAGCACTGTCGCTTCGAGGCTGTCGCCGTTGCGCCGCCACGACGGTCGGATCGTGCTCGGCAACCCGTTCGACCACCTGCCGTCGTTGCCGGTGCGGCCGGGGCTCGTCGCCGTGCTGGCGGTCCTGCTGGGGTCCACCGCGTTCGACAGCTTCTCGGCAATGCCCCAGTGGCGCAACTTCGTCGATGCGCATTCCGGATCCCCCATGGGCTCCAGCCTGATCCGCACCGCGGGCCTGTTGGTGTTCGCCGCCACGGTGGCCGTCACGTTCTGGGCGGCCACCCGCACCACCGGCGGGGTCGATCGCCGGTTGCGACGGGAATTGCCGGGGCTGATGGCACATTCCCTGATCCCCATCGTCATCGGCTACGTGTTCGCGCACTACCTGTCCTATCTGGTGGAGCGCGGTCAGCAGACGCTGATCCTGCTGTTCGGGCTCCACGATGTGCAGGTCAGCTACTTCCTGTCCGCTCACCCAACGCTTTTGGCCAGTCTCAAGGTCGGATTCGTCCTGGCCGGGCACGTCGCCGGGGTGATCGCGGCACACGACCGGGCCCTGCGCCTGCTGCCGAAACAGCATCAGCTCACCGGCCAGCTCGCCACCATGCTGGTGATGGTCGGCTACACCTTCACCGGGCTGTATCTGCTGTTCGGCGGGTAGCGTCGCAGTCATGACGCCGAGGCAGACCCGGGCACTCATCGTCGTGGACGTGCAGAACGATTTCTGCGAGGGCGGCTCGCTGGCGGTCGCCGGGGGTGCCGCGGTCGCGCGGGACATCACCGCGCTGCTGGCCTCCGACCACGGCTACGACCATGTCGTGGCCACCAAAGATTTCCACATCGACCCGGGCGGGCATTTCTCCGACACCCCCGACTACAAAGTCTCATGGCCGCGGCACTGCGTGGCCGAGACCGCTGGAGCGGAGTTCCACCCCGATCTCGATCCGTCCGCGGTCGAGGCGGTGTTCGAGAAGGGCCACCATTCGGCGGCCTACAGCGGATTCGAGGGCATCGATGCCTCCGGGACGACGCTGGCGGACTGGCTGGCCAGGCGTGGCGTGGAAGCGGTGGACGTGGTGGGCATCGCCACCGACTACTGCGTCGCGGCCACCGCAGCCGACGCGGTCAGGGCCGGGCTGCGCACGCGGGTGCTCACCGGTCTGACCGCCGGTGTCGCACCCGAGAGCTCTACGGCCGCACTCGACGAACTTCGCAGTGCGGGAGTGGAAATCAGCTAGTCGGGTCGACGGGACGTCCGGTCCAGCGCGGGTCCCGGCGCTCGACGTAGGCCCGCACCCCTTCGCGCGCGTCGTCGTGCGCCATCAGGCGCAGATGGATCTGGGTCTCCCGGGCACCGACGCCCGCCCGGTCGAGGTCATATGAATCCCACAGCAGCCTCTTGCTGGCCGCGACCGACATCGGCGCGGTGTTGACCGCGATGTCGTGCGCGAGTTCGAGCGCGGCGGGCAGCACCTGATCGGCCGCCATCACCCGGCTGCCCAGACCGAGTTCGACAGCGCGGTGCCCGTCGAATGTGGCTCCGGTCAACAGGATCTCCGCGGCGTTGGCCAGGCCCACCATCCGAGGCAGCACCCAGTGAGAGTAGGCGTCGCCGACCATGCCGCGACGGGCCTGCACCACGCCGTAGCGCGCATCCGCGGCGAAAAACCGGATGTCGCACTGCAATGCGAGGGTCAGGCCGATTCCGATGGCGTGCCCGTTGACCGCGGCGATCACCGGCTTGCCGAGACTCCACGCAGGCACAGCCAGGCCCGCGGCGCTGAATTCCTGACCGGGCTCGGTGAAGGTCTGCTCGCCCGCGCCGAGGTCCGCGCCGGCGCAGAACGCGGGAGGCGCACCGGTCAGCACGATCACCCGGATGGCGTCGTCGCCGTCGCAACGGCGGTAGGCCTCGGCCAGTTCCTCGCGCATGCCGCCGCCGAAGGCGTTGCGTTGCTGCGGGCGATCCAACGTGATGGTCGCAACGGAATCGTCGACTGTGACCCGGAGGGTCCGGTACTCCGGGTTCTCGGCATCGGCGGTCACCCCGGTAACGTACCGCCGCCCGTTCGTCCGGCCACAGTCCCCCGAGCGCCGTATGGTCGATTTCGTGACCTTGGAAACGTGGCGAGGCAGGCCGTACCCACTCGGCGCCACCTACGACGGGTCGGGGACCAACTTCGCGTTGTTCAGTGAGGTCGCCGACCGTGTCGAGTTGTGTCTGTTCGACCCCGACGAATCCGGGGTGCTGAACGAGACCCGGGTGACGCTGCCCGAGGTGGATGGATTCGTCTGGCACGGTTTCATTCCCGGGATCGAACCCGGTCAGCGCTACGGCTACCGGGTACACGGACCGTACGACCCGGCGTCGGGTCAGCGCTGCAACCCGAACAAGCTCGTGCTGGACCCGTACGCCAAGGCCATCGAAGGCGCCTTCGAATGGGGGCAGCCGCTGTTCTCGTACAACTTCGACGACCCGGGCAGCCGCAACGACGACGACTCGGCGGCAAGCATGCCGAAGGCCGTGGTGATCAACCCGTACTTCGACTGGGGTGTCGATCACCCGCCCAGTCACGAATACGCCGACACCGTCATCTACGAGGCCCACGTCAAGGGTCTGACCCAGACCCACCCCGACATCCCCGAGCAGTTGCGGGGAACCTACGCTGCCGTCGCCCACCCGGTGATCATCGAGCATCTGAAAGCGCTGCGGGTCAACGCCATCGAACTGATGCCGGTGCACCACTTCGTGGATGACTCCACGCTCGCCGAGAAGGGCTTGTCGAATTACTGGGGCTACAACACGATCGGATTCCTGGCGCCGGACCCCCGCTACAGTTCGGCAGGCACCCCCGGCGGTCACGTCCAGGAATTCAAGGCCATGGTGCGCGAACTGCACGCCAACGACATCGAGGTGATCCTCGACGTCGTCTACAACCACACGGCAGAGGGCAACCACCTGGGGCCGACACTGTCGATGCGCGGTATCGACAACGCCGCCTACTATCGGCTGGTCGACGACGACAAGCAGTACTACATGGACTACACCGGTACCGGCAACAGTCTCAACGTCGGCCACCCCCATTCACTGCAACTGATCATGGACTCGTTGCGGTACTGGGTCACCGAGATGCACGTCGACGGCTTCCGCTTCGACCTGGCCGCGACGCTGGCCCGGGAGTTCTATGACGTGGACCGGCTGAGCGCGTTTTTCGAACTGGTGCAACAGGATCCGATCGTCAGCCAGGTGAAGCTGATCGCCGAGCCGTGGGACGTCGGCCCTGGCGGCTACCAGGTGGGCAACTTCCCGCCGCAGTGGACGGAGTGGAACGGCAAATTCCGCGACACCGTGCGCGACTACTGGCGGGGCGAGCCGGCCACTCTCGACGAGTTCGCCTACCGGCTGACCGGTTCGGCCGATCTGTACGAGCAGACCGGCCGCCGCCCGTTCGCCTCGATCAACTTCGTCACCGCCCATGACGGTTTCACCCTCCGTGACCTGGTGTCCTACAACGAAAAACACAACGAGGCCAATGGCGAGGACAACCGCGACGGGGAGAGCAACAACAAGTCGTGGAACTGTGGCGCCGAAGGTCCGTCGGACGATCCGGAGGTCAACGCGTTGCGGTCCCGCCAGCAGCGCAACTTCCTGGCCACTCTGCTTCTTTCCCAAGGCGTTCCGATGCTCTCGCACGGTGACGAGCTCGGGCGCACCCAACACGGGAACAACAACGTCTACTGCCAGGACAACGACATCTCCTGGATCGACTGGGACACTGCCGATTCCGATCTGATCGAGTTCACCCGCTCGGTGTCGGCGCTGCGCGCGGCACACCCGGTGTTCCGGCGCCGCAGGTTCTTCGACGGCAGGCCGGTACGCGAGGCGGGCACGGAGGGACTGCCCGACATCGCCTGGTTCGCACCCGACGGCTCGGACATGACGGCCGAGGACTGGGAGACCGGGTATGCCAAGTCGGTGGCCGTGTACCTGAACGGGCAGGGCATCGCCGATCCGGATGTCCGGGGCCAACGCGTGGTGGACGACTCGTTCCTGCTGTGCTTCAACGCCCACTACGAGCCGATCGAGTTCGTCGTACCACCGGCACAATTCGCCGGCCGGTGGATTCCCGCGATCAGCACTTCGGCAAACTCCACACGGGATGCGGTGGCCGCCGGCAATGCGGTGAAAGTGGATGCCCGCGCCGTCCTGGTACTGCAATCAGAATCAGATTGAACGTCAATTCAAGAAGTTGCTCATCGGGCGGATGTCCCTGTCCTAACCAGGAAGTCTGGTACCTTGAGCATGTAGCAGCCGTGGTCGCCTAAGTAGACATTGAGCGCTTGTTCGATGTCACCGGCCGGGCGGGCTGGGGGGTACGAGCCGAAGAGCGGCGGCAACTACCCTGCGGCCACGGCTGCGGCCTCACAGCGGTTTCGCCGCGCCACCCGATCCTCAACCGAGCCGGTTCATCCAATGTTCACCGGGCGGCCTCTCGTCTTCAAATACCTCTGCTACAGAGGTATTGTGGGAAACATGCAGGAACAGCGTGATCTCGTCGGCGAGCTGTTCATGGTCGTCGGCCGCTTCCGCAGGCAGCTGCGCCGATCCACCGGCGGCGGATTCGACGCCACCGGATTGACCCAGTCCCAGGCCGAACTGTTGCGCCTGGTCGGACGCCGGCCGGACATCTCGGTGCGGGAATCGGCCGCCGAGCTCAGCCTGGTTCCCAACAGCGCGTCCACGCTGGTGTCACGGCTGGTCGCCGACGGACTACTGACCAGAACCACCGACGACGCGGACCGCCGGGTGGTCCGCCTGCGCCTGACCTCACCCGCACAGGCGATTGCCGACGAGTCGCGGGCTGCCCGCCGGGCGGCGCTGGCGGCGGCGCTGGCGCAGCTCGATGACGGCCAGATCGCGGACCTGGCAAACGGATTGGATGCAATGACCGAACTCACCCGGCTGCTGCACGAGGGCGAGAAGGGGGAACAGTGAGCACTCCGGCCATCGACTGCAGGCACCTGACCCACCGGTACGGCACGTTCACCGCCGTCGACGACCTGACCCTTCAGGTCCATCGCGGCGAGACACTGGGACTGCTCGGCCCGAACGGGGCAGGCAAGACCACCGCGGTGCGGGTGCTGACCACCCTGACGCCGGTGCAGCAGGGCGAGGTATGGATCCTCGGCCTCGACGCCGCCCGGCACACCATGGACATCCGGCACAACATCGGCTATGTGCCGCAACAACTCTCGATCGAGGCGGCACTCACCGGCCGACAGAACGTCGAATTGTTCGCCCGGCTGTACGACGTGCCCCGCGCCGAACGAAAGGAGCGGGTGAACCAGGCGCTGGAGTCGATGCAACTGCTCGACGTCGCCGATGCCGTGGCCGGCACGTACTCCGGCGGCATGGTGCGCCGCCTGGAGCTGGCCCAGGCACTGGTCAACCGGCCCCTGCTGCTGATCCTCGACGAGCCCACGGTCGGGCTGGATCCCATCGCCCGCGACAGCGTCTGGACGCAGGTCGGCCGGATGCAGGACGAGTTCGGCATGACGGTGCTGCTCACCACGCACTACATGGGTGAGGCCGACGCGCTCTGCGATCGGGTGGCCCTCATGCACCACGGCCGGTTGCAGGCACTCGGGACGCCCGCCGAACTGAAGGAGCGGGTACCGAAGGCCGCCGATGCCCGGGAAGCCACGCTCGAGGACGTATTCCGGTATTACGCCGGTTCCGATCTGACCGACGACGGGCAACAGCCCGGTGCCATGCGCGAGGTGCGCGCGACCCGCAGGACGGCCCGCCGTGTCAGCTGACGCTCTGGTCCTGGCCCCGCGCGGAATGCGCCGGGTCCGGGCGATGGCCCGGCGGATGTCGGCCTTCGCCCTCGTCGAACTGCAGAAGCTGCGCCACGACCGCACCGAGCTGTTCACCCGGATGGTGCAGCCCGCGCTGTGGCTGCTGATCTTCGGCCAGACCTTCAGCCGGTTACATCTGGTCGACACCGGCGGCGTGCCCTACCTGGCCTTTCTGGCGCCCGGGATCATCGCCCAGTCGGCCCTGTTCATCTCGATCTTCTACGGCATCCAGATCATCTGGGACCGCGACGCCGGGATCCTGGCCAAGCTGATGGTCACCCCGGCGCCGGCTTCGGCACTGGTGGCGGGCAAGGCGTTCGCGGCTGGGGTGCGCTCGGTGGTGCAGGTGCTCGGCGTCGTGCTGCTGGCCTATCTGATGGGGATCGCGATGACGGTCAACCCGCTGCGCATCCTGGCGGCGATGGCCGTGGTGGCGCTGGGCGCGGCGTTCTTCGCCTGTCTGTCGATGACACTGGCCGGGCTGGTGCGGAAGCGGGACCGGCTGATGGGGATCGGCCAGGCCATCACCATGCCGTTGTTCTTCGCGTCCAATGCGCTCTATCCCGTCGACATCATGCCGACCTGGCTGCGTTGGCTGTCCACCGTCAATCCGCTCAGCTACGAGGTCAACGCGTTGCGCGGGCTGCTGATCGGCACCCCGACCAATTGGACGCTGGACATCGGTGTGCTGATCGCGTCGGCGGTGCTCGGCGTGGCCGTCGCCTCGTCGTTGTTGCGCCGGCTGGTTCGCTAGACGCAGACCGCGGTAGGCCCAACCAACCGGGTGGTTTAGTGTGCAGACAGATCCACCGACAGGGAGACGGTCATGCAACTGGCGCTCACACCGGAGGAAGCAGCTTTCCGCGATGAGCTGCGCACCTTCTACACGACGAAGATTCCCGCCGAGATTCGCGAGCGAAACCGGCTCGGGCTGCCACTCGGCAAAGAGGGCATCGTCACGGCGCACAAAATCCTCCACGAGCACGGCCTCGCGGTGCCCAACTGGCCCGTCGAGTGGGGCGGTAAGGACTGGACGCCCAACCAACACCAGATCTGGCTCGACGAGATGCAGCTGGCCAGCGTCCCCGAGCCGCTGACCTTCAACGCCCGGATGGTCGGACCGGTGATCGCCGAGTTCGGCTCGCAGGAGGTCAAGGAGCGCTTCCTGCCGCCGACCGCGGCGCTCGACATCTGGTGGTGCCAGGGCTTCTCCGAGCCAGAGGCCGGCTCCGACCTGGCTTCGCTGCGCACCACCGCGGTGCGCGACGGCGACAGCTACGTGGTCAACGGTCAGAAGACCTGGACCACGCTGGGTCAGCACGCCGACTGGATCTTCTGCCTGGTCCGCACCGATCCGCAGGCGCCCAAGAAGCAGGCGGGCATCTCGTTCCTGCTGTTCGAAATGGACACCCCCGGTGTCACGCTGCGTCCGATCAAGCTCGTCGACGGCAGCTACGAGGTCAACGAGGTGTTCTTCGAAGACGTCCGGGTGCCCGCCAACCAGCTCGTCGGTGAGGAGAACCAGGGCTGGACCTACGCGAAGTTCCTGCTCGGCAACGAGCGGACCGGCATCGCCCAGGTGGCCCGCACCAAGGTTCGGCTCGCCGAGGTCAAGGAACGCGCCGCGGCCAACGGCCTGCTGGCCGATCCGCTTTTCGCCGCACGCCTGGCCGAAGCCGAAAACGACCTGCTGGCACTGGAACTCACCCAGATGCGGGTGACCTCGGATTCTGCCGACGGCAAGCCCAGCCCGGCCTCGTCGGTGCTGAAGCTGCGCGGCAGCCAGCTCCAGCAGACCGCCACCGAGCTGCTCGTCGAGGTGGCCGGCGCCGACGCGCTGCCCTACGAGGCCGGCGACATCGCCTCACCCGAGTGGGCCCAGAACGCCGCCCCGCACTACCTCAACTACCGCAAGACGTCGATCTACGGCGGTAGCAACGAGGTGCAGCGCACCATCATCTCGTCCACCATTCTCGGATTGTGAGTTGAGCCATGGACTTTCAGCTGACCGACGAACAGACCCTGCTGGCCGACACCACCCGTGACCTGCTGTCGGGTTACGACACCGAAAAGCGTAACAAGGTGGTGGAATCCGAGCCCGGATTCGACCGTCAGGTTTGGGGACAACTCGCCGAGATCGGCGTTCTGGGACTGGGGTTCGATGAGGACTCCGGCGGCCAGATCGAGATCATGGTGGTGCTCAACGAGATCGGGCGCCGACTGGCACCCGAGCCGGTATTGCACGGAGCGATCGGTCCCGGGGCGATCATCGCCGAGGCGGGTACCGACGCTCAGCGCGCACTTCTGGACGAAGTCGCCTCCGGCGAGCGGATCCTGGCCTTCGCCCACACCGAACCGGGCGTGCGCGGATCGGCCGGCGTGACGACGACCGCGACCCGCAGCGGCGACGGGTGGACCTTGAGCGGCACCAAGAACCCGGTGCTGGCCGGCGACGTCGCCGACACCCTGATCGTCAGCGCCGCCCTTCCCGATGGCGGCACCGGACTGTTCCTGGTCGACGCCGCGAACGTCACCCGCCAGGGCTACCGCACCTTCGACGGCCAGCGGGGTGCCCAGGTCACCCTGGATGCCACGCCCGCCGAACCCCTCGGCGAGGCCGTCGATGCCAGTGCCGCGATCAGCCATGCGCTGGTGCGGATCTCGGCCGGCCTGTGCGCCGAGGCGGTCGGCGTGATGGACGAGTCGCTGCGCCTGACCACCGATTACCTCAAGCAGCGCAAGCAGTTCGGGGTCACGCTGAGCAAGTTCCAGACCCTGACCCAGCGCGCTGCCGACATGTACATGTCGCTGGAGTTGGCGCGCAGCATGGGCAACTACGCGGCGATGTCGATCGCCGATGGTGAGCTCGACCCCGTGATCGCGGCCCGCGCCAAGCTGCAGATCGGACGGTCCGGCCGGCACATCTCACAGGAGTCGATCCAGCTGCACGGCGGCATCGGTGTCACCGCGGAGTACCCGGTCGGCCACTACGCCGCCCGGCTGACCGCGATCGAGCACACCCTCGGCTCGTCCTCCGATCAGCTACGGACGCTGGTGGGCCAGCTCGACAGCTACGAGATCGCCACCCTCTGAGACCAAACGCTCAGCCGCTTCTGAAAGCGCCCCGTCCGGTTCCGTTTCGCCCGGCCGGGGCGCTTTCGGTATCGCCATGGCGATGAGGGCCGCACCGGCCGCCGCGACCGCGGCGATCAACAGGGCGACGCGGAACCCACCCAGCGACGGCAGCGCGTGCCCGGCGACCGTGACGGTCATCTGGGCCAGCACAGCGGTCATCACCGCGCTCGAGGTCGAGGTGCCCAGTGACCGGGCCAGTGAGTTGATGCTGTTGGCCGACGCGGTTTCCGACACCGGTACCGCGGCGTTGATCAGGGCGGGCAGGGCGGCGAAGGCGAACCCGACGCCGAAGCTGACGATCAGGCCGAGCACCATCACCCCGACCGGGGTGCCCAGCAGGACGGTGCCCGCCAGATAGCCCGCGGCGATGATCACGCTGCCGATCACCAACACGATCTTCGGCCCGCGCGCGGCCACGACCCGGGCGGCCACAGGTGCGGCTGCCATCATCGCCAGCCCACCGGGAGCCATCCACAGGCCGGTGGCGATCATGCTCTGTCCCAGCCCGAATCCCGTTTCCCGGGGCATCTCCAGCAGCTGCGGTCCGACGAGCGACAACGCGAACATTCCGAAGCCCACCGCGATGGACGACAGATTCGTCAGCAGCACCGGACGTTTCAGCGTGGTCCGCATGTCCACGATCGGCGAGGGCGCCCGGTACTGCCACCAGGTGAACACCCCGAAGGTCACCGCGGCCGCCGCGAACAGGCCAAGCGTGGTGACACTGCCCCAGCCCCACATCCCGCCCTTGGAGATCGGCAGCAACAGCATCACCAGCCCGATCCCCAGCGTGAGAGCACCCAGGGGGTCGAAGCGGTGATCGGATGACACTGGTGCCAGGTCAGGTACCAGCAGGACGAACAGGATGCCCGAGGCCAGGCCGAGGAAGGCCGAGCACCAGAACAGGGCATGCCAGTTGAACTGCTCGGCGATCACCGCCGACAACGGCAGGCCGAGCGCACCGCCGACCCCCAGTGAGGCACTCATCAACCCCATCGCCGAGGCCACCCGTTCGGGTGGCAGCGCGGCCCGCAGCACGCTGATGCCCAGCGGGATCACCGGGGCGCCGAATCCCTGCAGCCCGCGCCCGATGATCAGCGGGATCAGCGAGGTGGTCGTGGCGGCGACGAGCGATCCGGCGAACAGCAGCGCGGCGCAGAGCACCAGGATCCACTTGGGGCCGTACATGTCTCCGAGCCGGCCCAGCATGGGGGTGGCCACGGCGCCGGTGAGCAGGGTCGCGGTGATCGCCCACGATGCGTTGGCTCCGCTGGTGTCGAGCAGCGCGGGCAGTTGCGGGATGAGCGGGATGATCAGGGTCTGCATGAGCGAGACGCTGATACCCGCGGCGGCGAGCACCGCGATCAGCAGCCCACCGGACGCCGATCGGCGCGTGGGCTGATTAGGCATGCTAATGAAGATAGGCGACTAACTGAGCAGGCGCGCCACCGACCCCAGCGGGATGGGCAACCAACTCGGCCGGTACCGGGCCTCATAGGCCGCCTCGTACACCGCCTTGTCCAGCTCGTAGGCCGCCAGCAGCGCGGCATGCTCACGCGGATCGGCGCCGGCCACCGTGGCATAGCCGTCACAGAACGCCGCGCTGTTGCGGTCGGCCCATTCCCGTGCCCTGGCAGCCACCTGCCGGGCCCGGTCGTCGTCGGTGGCGAGCTCCACCAGGCGCGCATACGCCGCGTATTCGAACGACCGCACCATGCCCGCGACGTCACGCAATGGGGAATCCGGGCTGCGGCGCAGGTTCAGCGGCTGGCCGGGTTCCCCTTCGAAGTCGATCAGCAGCCACCGTTCGGGGGTCCGCAGCACCTGGCCCAGATGCAGATCGCCGTGTATCCGCTGCACGCTCACGTGCTCGTCGGCCAGTTTGCGGTAGCGGTCCTCGATCAACGAGACATGCTGGCGCAGTTCGGGTACCGCCTCGGCGGCGGTGGCAAGGCGGGCGGACATCAGATCTGCCGGGAACGGCACCGAACCGGTGCCGAGCTGGTCGGCCAGGCAGGCGTGCACCGAGGCGACCGCTTCACCCAGGCGGTAGGACTCGGCCGCGAAGTCGCCGCCCACCTCGTCGGCGTACAGGTCGCCCTCGGCGAACAGATCCCGGGTGCTCGCGGTGGCCATGTCCCAGCCCTCGGCGGAGTTGGCGGCGAACTCGGTCACCATCCCCAGTGCGTAAGTCTCACCGTCCCAGTCGATGTCCATCGACCCGAGCAGCGTCGCCACGTGCGGGTTGCCGGCCCTGGCCAGCACCCGGTTGAGTTCGATGTCGGGGTTGACGCCGGGGGTGATCCGGCGGAACACCTTGAGCACGGCGTCCTGCCCGAACACCACGCTGGTGTTGCTCTGCTCGGCGGCAGAGACCCGCGGCGGGGCGTCCAGCGGCAGGACCGCGCCCGGTTCCTTGCCGCACCTGAGCCCGTCCACCGTGGCAGAGCGGTCGATCAGCTGCAGCAGGTGCCGCACCGCGTCCTGGTCGTACAGGGCGTCATAGGCGGTCCGCCCGTCGGCACTGCCGATCGTGGCCACCGAGCTGTACTCGTCGAGCGGTTCGGCATCCCACTTCACCAGCACCTGGTACCGCTCCGTGGCCCCGTCGGCGTAGGCGACCTTCAGCAGCGTGAGCTCGAGGCCGTCGCCGAGCGCGACAACCAAACCTGGTGTGGCGGAGACCAACTCGCGGCCACGGCCGGCATACCACCGTTGCTGGCCGAGCCAGTCACCGAATTCGACGCTCATTGCTGCACTCCAGGGTCTTGCTCGGGCTCGCGGAGCTGGAACCAGTAGAACCCGTGCCCCGGCAGGGTCAGCAGGTAGGGCAGCTGGCCGATGCTGGGGAACTCCACGTAGCCGGACATCTCGATGGGCGTATACCCGTTCCACTCCTGCAGATTCAGTTCGATGGGCTGCGGGAACCTGGACAGGTTGTTGACGCACAGCACCGCGTCGCCCGCGCCTTCGATCTGGCGCACGTAGGCCAGCACGGACGGATTGGAACCGCCGAGCTCACGGAACTTCCCGATCGCGAACGCCTCGTGGCGGCCACGGATCGCCAGCATGCTCCGGGTCCAGTTC
Source organism: Mycobacterium sp. 48b (assembly GCF_048282725.1). Taxonomy (NCBI): domain Bacteria; kingdom Bacillati; phylum Actinomycetota; class Actinomycetes; order Mycobacteriales; family Mycobacteriaceae; genus Mycobacterium; species Mycobacterium sp. 48b. The sequence continues at coordinate 704,924 of NZ_JBLVUL010000001.1, read as the reverse complement.
AGCAGCGACGTCGAACTGTCGCGCTGGGCTTCGACATTCACCGACTGGTACCCGTACACCGCGTCCTGGTTCGGCGGCAGGTACAGCCGGCCCGGGTTGGCCGTGGAGAATCCGGTGTTGCGGTCGGGTGTCCATTGCATCGGGGTGCGCACGCTGTCGCGGTCGCCCAGCCAGATGATGTCGCCCATGCCGATCTCGTCGCCGTAGTACAGCATCGGCGACCCGGGCAGGGACAGCAGCAGCGCGGTGAACAGTTCGATCTGGTTGCGGTCGTTCTCCAGCAGCGGGGCCAGCCTGCGGCGGATGCCGACGTTGGCCTTCATCCGTGGATCCTTGGCGTACTCGGCGTACATGTAGTCGCGCTCGTCGTCGGTGACCATCTCCAGCGTGAGCTCGTCGTGGTTGCGCAGGAAGATCGCCCAGTGCGCCATGTCCGGGATCTCCGGTGTCTGGGCCAGGATCTCCGAGATCGGGAACCGCGACTCCCGGCGCACCGCCATGAAGATCCGCGGCATCAACGGGAAATGGAATGCCATGTGGCACTCGTCGCCGCCGGTGCTCGGATCGCCGAAGTACTCCACCACGTCGGCGGGCCACTGGTTGGCCTCGGCCAGCAGCACCCGGCCGGGGAACTCGTCGTCGACGACCTTGCGGCAGCGTTTGAGGAAGGCGTGGGTCTCGGGCAGGTTCTCGCAGTTGGTGCCCTCGCGCTCGAACAGGTAGGGCACCGCGTCCAACCGGAAACCGTCGATGCCCAGATCCAGCCAGAACCGCAGGACGTCGATCATCGCTTCCTGCACTGCGGGATTGTCGTAGTTCAGATCCGGCTGGTGCGAGAAGAACCGGTGCCAGTAGAACTGGCGGCGCACCGGATCGAACGTCCAGTTCGACTCCTCGGTGTCGACGAAGATGATGCGCGCGTCGGCGTACTTGTCGCTGGTGTCGTTCCAGACGTAGAAGTCGCCGTAGGGACCGTCGGGGTTGTGCCGCGACTCCTGGAACCAGGCGTGGGAATCGGAGGTGTGGTTCATCACCAGGTCGGTGATGACCCGAATACCACGTCGATGTGCCCCGTCCAGCAGCGTGACGAAGTCCTCCACGGTGCCGAACTCCGGCAGCACCTTGTAGAAGTCCCGGATGTCGTAGCCACCGTCACGCAGCGGCGAATCGTAGAACGGCGGCAGCCAGAGGCAGTCGACGCCCAGCCACTTCAGGTAGTCGAGCTGCTGGGTCAAGCCCTTCAGATCGCCCACGCCGTCGGCGTTGGAGTCGTAGAACGCGCGGACCAGAACCTCGTAGAACACCGCGCGTTTGAACCAGTCGCGGTCGGTCGGCAGCGTTCTGGCATGGCCGAAGTCCTCGGCGGTCGGATGCTCGACCACCTGGTGGCCGTCCTGAACGTTGTCCATACAGCTTCCCAACGTACCCACTTCGACGGTACTCAACACCTTGAGGAAACCGGACAACCCGAAACGATCCTGCAGCAACGTTTTTCGCCGGCACGGCCGTGTTTGCGGAAAAACTAACGGTTGAATAAGAGACCGGGACGGGTTACGTTTTTCCCGCATTTGATCTCCTCGTCGGCTATGGGCCGGCGATCACGAACATTCGACGAGGGATGGCCTGTGGGTGAGTCCGCACCAAATGACGGTGAAGCACCAGTAATCGTTGGACTGTCTGATGCGGCGATGCACATGTACATCGCAGCGATCGACGCGCTACCGCCGATCGGCGACCCTGAGTACGCCGACCGCGCCGCGGTTGTCCTCAGCGGTCTGCGCAAGCTGCAGACGTCGCTGTCGGAGGCGGCGGGACGCAGCCGCGTCACGCCCTCCGTCATCGTCGCGCTCAGCGGCGTGCGGCACCGCTACGACGAGCTGATGACGACGGCGTCCGAGGGCCCCGCCGCCACGCTCGGTCAGCGGCTCTATGTCGCACGCGGCCGCGCCAAGCTGTCCACCCAGGAAGCCGCGAACGGCGTCGGCTTGCGCAAGGACCTCATCGAGGCCGTCGAGGCCGAAGAGCCCGCGACCGAGGCCGAAACCGCTCAGATCAAGGATCTGATCGCCGCCCTCGGCGGCTGAGCCCACGGCGGTAGGGTCGCTGCGTGACTCGCGATCATGGCGACCCCGGTGATGCCCCCTCGGTTCCTCCCCCGTTGACGGAGGTGACCCAGGGGGCACGTCCGTCTGCGGCCGAGGAAGCCCGCACCGTCGCCGCGTCGACCAACGCGGGCACCCTGGCCTCCCTCACCGCCGACGGCGACCCGTGGGCGTCCTTCGTCACCTACGGGCTCCTGGCCGGCGCACCGGTGCTGTGTGTGTCGAACATGGCCGAGCACGGCCGCAATCTCAGCGGGGACCCTCGCGCCAGCATCTCGATCGTGGCGCCCGACACCGGGTCGGATCCTTTGGCCGGCAGCCGGATCACCCTGGCCGGGGTCGCCGAACGCCCCACCGGCGACGAGCTGGCCGCGGCCCGCCAGGCCCACCTGGATGCGGTGGCCGCCGCCCGCTACTACATCGACTTCAGTGACTTCTCCCTATGGGTGCTCCGCGTGCACCGGGTGCGCTGGGTGGGCGGATACGGCCGGATGGACTCGACCACCGGCGATGCCTACGCCGCGGCCGAACCCGATCCGGTCACGCCCCACGCGGCAGGAGCCATCGAGCATCTCAACGCCGATCACGCCGATTCGCTGGCCGACATGGCCCGCACCCTCGGCGGCTATCCCGACACCAACATGGCGGTGTGTACCGGCGCCGACCGCTACGGCCTGGATCTGCGGGTCACCACCGAACGCGGGGTGGCCTACACCCGGGTCGGCTACGCCACGCCGATCAGCGCATACGGCGAGTTGCGAGCGGCCACAGTCGAGTTGGCCCGGCGCGCCAGGCAGGCCTGAGACCCGCTCACCCCGTGCAATACGATCGCGGGTATGCCTGAGCGCCCGGAGACCTGGCAAGCCGCCTTCGACCTGATCCGCAGCCGCGGTTACGAACACCGCGAGGAACCGTTCCGGCTCGCCAGCGGGCAGCTGAGCCACGACTACATCGACGGCAAGTTCGCCATCGACACCGGCGAGCGGATGGCCATCGTCAGCCGCGCGGTGGCCGATCTGGCGGCCGCGACCGGCATCGAGTTCGACGCGGTCGGCGGTCTGACCATGGGCGCCGACCCGCTGGCCCACGGTGTCGCGATGGTCACCGGCAAGGCATGGTTCTCGGTACGCAAGGAACAGAAGTCCCGCGGCCGTGAGCAGTGGATCGAAGGCACCCGGCTCGAGCCGGGCACCCGCGTGCTCCTGGTCGACGACGTGATCAGCACCGGCGGCTCCACCGAGATCGCCTACGAGCGCGTGACCGCCGTCGGCGCCGTCGTCACGGGTGTCATCCCGATGGTCGACCGCGGCGACGTCGCCACCGGGCGGTTCGCCGAGCGCGGCGTACCGTTCGCGGCGCTGGTCACCTACCGCGATCTGGGCATCGAACCGGTCAAGGACGTCTAGGGCCGAGGCCTGAGGGTACTGCGCCCGGATTTCCGTCGCCGTTTTCCACGCCACGGCTGCGCATCCACAAAAGTTGCCGCCCTCCGGTAGAAAACGGCGGGCGGCGCCGAGACGCGGAGCTAGACCACCAGCACCGGCGCCCGCTCCAGCGCGAGGCTCACCACCAGCCCCGGCCTGAAGGCGCGCGCCCGCGAACTCGGCAGCTGCGCGTGGATCATCGAGCCGTCGGGCAGTGACAGGTACACGTGGGATATCGGTCCCAGGAACGCCACCGATTCCACCACCGCATGCCCGTCCGGGTCCGCGCGCACCCGGAACGATTCCGGACGCACCATCGCCGTCCCGGCTCCCGAGGTCACCGATCCGGGCAGGGTCGGCACCACCGTCCCCAGCAGCCGGGCCCGGTCGCCCGAAACCCGTGCCCGCACCTTGTTGTGCAACCCGATGAACTCGGCGACGAACCGGGTCGACGGACGGGCGTAGAGCACGGCCGGGGCCGCCAACTGCTCGAGTTTGCCGTGGCTCATCACACCGACCCGGTCCGCAACGGACATGGCCTCCTCCTGGTCGTGCGTGACGAACAGGGTCGTGGTGCCGACCTCCAGCTGCACCCGGCGGATCTCGTCGCGCAACTGGGAGCGCACCTTCGCGTCGAGTGCCGACAGCGGCTCGTCGAGCAGCAGCACCCTCGGCTCGATCGCCAGGGCCCGGGCCAGTGCCACGCGCTGCTGCTCGCCCCCGGACAACTCGGTGGCGAACTTGCCCTTGTGCGCCGCCAGGCCGACCAGGTCGAGCATGTCTGCGGCTCGGGACAGCCTGTCCCGCTTGGATTTTCCGCGCATCTTCAAGCCGAAGGCGACGTTGTCCAACACGGTCAGGTGCGGGAACAGGCTGTAGGCCTGGAACACCATGCCCATGTCCCGCCGGTTGGCCGGCACCGAGCTGATGTCACGCCCGTCGACCACGACGGTGCCCGAGCTGGCCTCCTCCAGCCCGGCCAGAATCCGCAGCGCCGTGGTCTTGCCGCAGCCCGACGGCCCGAGCAGCGCCACCAACTCTCCCGGCTCGATGCACAGGCTCAGCCCGTCGAGCGCGTTCACGTTGCCATAGGTGCGGGTGAGGTCACGAAGTTCAACCCGCACACCGACACTGGCACTCACGCGTGGACTCCTGACCTTCTGCGACGGCCACGGGTGAGGACCGCCAGCACCAACAACAATGCGAATCCGAACAGCAGGGTGGCCAGCGAGGCCGCCACCGAGGTCGGGCCGTCGCTCTTGCCTATCGCGACGATCTGAACCGGCAGCGTCTCAAAGCCGCTCAGCGAGGCGACGGTGTACTCACCGAGCACCACCGCGATGGAGATGAAGGCCGCGGACAGGATGCCGGACCAGATGTTGGGCACGATCACCCGGCCGATCGTCGACCACCAGCCTGCGCCCAGCGATCGGGCGGCCTCCGCCAACGTCTGCAGATCGATGGCGGCCAGCGCGGAATCGATGGACCGGTAGGCGAACGGCAGCACCAGCACCACGTACACGAACGTCAGGGTGAGCGCCGATTCACCGAGAAGGTAAGTCACCCAGAGGTACACGTTGCGCAGGCCCACCACGATCACCAGCGCCGGGATGGTCAACGGCAACAGACAGAGAAACTCCACGAACCGCCCGGCCCACTGCGCCCGTAGCCGTACCCAGATCATCGTCGGCACCAGCAGCACCAGCATGGCGACGACCGTGAACACCGCGAGCAGCATCGAGACCAGGATCGCCTGGTACAGCGCCTCATCGGCCACCAGGTTGCGCCAGGCCACGGCGGTGCGCCCACCGGCGATGAGGTTGCGGGTGGAGAAATCCGCCATGGCGTACAGGGGGAACAGGAAGAAGAGGCCGAACAGCACCCACAGTGCGCACCGCACAGCCGAGCGCAGGTACACCCGGTTCACTTGAGCCACCTCGCCGTCCGGCGCACCAGCGCGTTGTAGGCGATCATGACCGCGGCCACCACCACGATCATCTCGCACGCCAGCGCATAGGCGAAGCCGGACTGTCCCAGCACGACCTCGCTGGTGAGGGCGGCACGGATCAACAGCGGCACGATCGGACTGCCCTGACTGACCAGCGCGGCCGCGGTGGCATAGGCGGCAAAGGCATTGGCGAACAACAGCAGTGCCGAGCCGAGGAAGGCCGGGCTCAACAGCGGCACGGCGACTTCCCGCAGGTATTGCCACTGTGACGCGCCGAGGTTCACCGCGGCCTCGTGCCACTGCGCACGCAATCCCTCGACGGCCGGCAGGAACACGATCACCATCAGCGGGATCTGAAAGTAGGTGTAGACCAGGATGAGCCCGGGCAACCCGTACAGCCAGCCGGAGCCGGCCAGGTCCCAGCCGAGGTTCTCCTTGACCCACAGCGTCAGGACACCGTTGAGCCCGATGGTGGCCAGGAACGCGAATGCCAGTGCCACGCCGCCGAACTGGGCCAGCACGCTGCACAGGGCGAGCACCGAGCGCCGGAGCATCGACGTCGGTGGGCTGCTGACGATCAACCAGGCCAGCACGGCACCAAGCACCGCGCCGATCAGAGCTGTACTGGCCGACAGCGCAATACTTTTGGCCAGCGCCGCCAGTGCGGTCCCGGAGAACAGCGCGACGATACGGTCCAGTGAGAATGACCCGTCGGCGAAGAACGCCATGACGATCACCGTCACCGTGGGGATGATCAGGAACACCGTCACCACTGCCACGAACGGCAGCAGCGGCAGTGCGTCACGGATACCCGCGCGCAGGTCCCGTCGAGAAGTACCGCCCGGCATCGAGGCCTCAGCCAATGGCCTTGGCCCAGTTGTCGGCCAGATACTTGTTGGCGGTGTCGGTTTGGGCCTGGGTCGCGACGGTCACCGGGCCGTCGATCGGGGGCAACTGGCCGAACGCCGCACGGTCGGCCGTACCCGCCAGGATCATCTTGTCGGCGCGCACCGGGCGGACCCCACCCTTGGCATAGAGGTTCTGCCCTTCGTCGCTGAACAGGAATTCCTGCCACAGCCGGGCCGCCGCCGGATGCGGCGCATCCTTGTTGACAGCCTGGTGGTAGTAGCCGGCGACCAGGGCCTCATGTGGAACGATCACCTGCCAGCCCGGGACCTTCTGACTTTCGGTGCCGTTGAGGTAGTTCCAGTCGATCACCACCGGAGTCTGTCCGGATTCGATGGTGGCCGGGGTCGGGTCCAGCGGCAGGAAGTTGCCCACCTCGTTGAGCTTTGCGAAGAACTCGACCCCGGGGGCGATGTCGTCGGCCGATCCGCCCTGCGCCACCGCTGCCATCAGCACCCCGGCGAACGCGGCGCCGGCCTGGGTCGGGTCGCCGTTGAGGGCGACCTTGCCGTGGTACTCGGGTTTGAGCAGGTCCTCGACGGAGGTGATCGGCGGAACCTTGGTCGAGTCGAATCCGATCGACATGAAGCCGCCGTAATCGTTGACCCAGGTGCCGTCGGGGTCCTTGAGCTTCTCCGGGATGTCGTCGAACGTGGCCACCTTGTAGGGCGCGAACATCGACGTATTCGCCAGTGCGACCGACTGCCCCAGATCGAACACGTCGGGCGCGGTGCTCTTGCCCTTCTGCTGGTTGGCGGCGTTGATCTCTTCCTGGCTGGAACCGTCGGGCTGTGCCGAGTTGACCTTGATGCCGTACTTGTCCGAGAAGGCCTTGATGATGGCGCCGTAGTTCGCCCAATCCGGAGGCAACGCAATCACATTGAGTTCGCCTTCGGCCTTGGCCGCCTCGACGAGCTTGTCCATGCCGCCGAAATCGGAGGCGGACCTGGCCTCGGCGACCTTGACCCCGGTATCGGTGTCGCCACCGGCGGCGTCCTTCTGCGGTGGCGCGCACGCCGCCACGCCCACCGCGACCAGTGCCGACGCGGCGAGGGCGGATACCTTCACGATCCGGGATGCGATCATTGCCAATTCCTCCGATGCTCTCCGAGCGCGCACCGGCACCCTATCGCGACGGGCGTTAGCATCGCGTGATGTCTGTTCCCGGTCCCGGAGGCGGCTTCGAGCTCGACGGCTGGAGCTTCAAGCCGGCAGCGGTGCCCTGGTACCGCACCCGCCCGGCGGTGATCGCCATGCTCGCCGCCGCCGTGGCCGCGGGCGCCATCGTGGTCTCGGGTGTGCTTTTGTTGCTGAGGGATTCACCTGCCGGCCAAGAGCCGGCCACGGCGCCGCCACCCTCGCCGTCGGCCACTGCCCCCACACCGTCGCCCTCGCTGCGGGTGGGTGTGCCGCCCGCTCCCCCGGCACCGCCGCCTGCCCCGCCTCCGGAGACCCAACAGGCCCCGGTGTACCGGCCCACCCACCGACCCACCGAGACCAAGAAGCCCGAGATCGGCGTCACCCGCACCCCGGTCACCCGCTCACCGATCAGCGTGGCCCCGCAACCGCGACATCCCCGCAACTGAGACCTCCGCCCCACGGAGTGCGCCTACCCTGGGGCCCATGTCCGGGCTCGAGGCCATCGACCAGTTCGCAAACGCACCCTGTGCGGTGCTCGCCACGCTGGGCGCCGACGGCGCACCGCACCTGGTGCCGGTGGTGTTCGCGGTCCACGTGCCCACCGACCCGGACGGCGCGGCCACCATCTACACCGCGGTCGACGCCAAACCGAAGTCCACCCAACGCCTGCGGCGGCTGGCCAACATCGAGGGCGACAGCCGGGTCAGCGTGCTCGTCGACCACTACACCGACGAATGGGCGCACCTGTGGTGGGTACGCGCCGACGGGCGGGCCTCGGTCCATCACAGCGGTGACGCGATGGCCACCGGTTACGGGCTGTTGCGCGCCAAATACCCGCAGTACGAGCGCATTGCGCTGAACGGTCCGGTGATCACCGTCGACGTCACCCACTGGTCCTCCTGGCAGGTCTGACCACCGGCATACGGCGGGACTTGTGTCGTAGGTCACATCAGGGAATGGTGGAGAGCAGGTCCGGCGGGCCGCAGCGGGGCGCCCCGGGGACACCAGGAGGAATGCCATGGCGGACAAGACTCACTCAGCCGGCAACGGGACTGTTCCCACCGCGGACAGCCCCGCCACCATTCGCAACGTGGCACTCGTCGGCCCGTCCGGTGCGGGTAAGACCACGCTCGTGGAAGCGCTCCTGGTCGCCGCCGGGGTGTTGACCCGGGCGGGTTCGGTGGTCGACGGGTCGACGGTGTGCGATTTCGACGACGCCGAGATCGGTCAGCAACGCTCGGTCAGCCTGGCGCTGGCCCCGTTGCAGCACAACGGGATCAAGGTCAACCTGATCGACACTCCCGGCTACGCCGATTTCGTCGGGGAACTGCGCGCCGGGCTGCGGGCCGCCGACTGCGCACTGTTCGTCATCGCGGCCAACGAGAACATCGACGAGCCGACGAAGTCGCTGTGGCAGGAGTGCGCGGCGGTCGGCATGCCGCGTGCCGTCGTCATCACCAAGCTCGACCACGCCAGGGCCAACTACGCCAATGCCCTGGCCGGTGCCCAGCAGGCCTTCGGTGACAAGGTCGCGCCGCTGTACTTCCCCGCCGGAGACGGGGTGATCGGGCTGCTCACCCGCACGTACTACTGCTACAGCGACGGCACCCGTACCACCCGGCCGCCCGACGGCGCCTACGACGACCAGATCGCCGAACTGCGGGGCTCCCTGATCGAGGGGATCATCGAGGAGTCCGAGGACGAGACGCTCATGGAGCGCTACCTCGGCGGCGAGGAGATCGACGAGGCCGTGTTGATCGCCGACCTGGAGAAGGCCGTGGCCCGCGGCTCGTTCTTCCCGGTGATCCCGGTGTGCAGCGGATCCGGGGTCGGCATGCTGGAGCTGTTGGAGATCGCCACCCGAGGCTTCCCGTCACCGCCCGAACACCGCCTGCCGGAGGTGTTCGCCGCCAGTGGCGCCGCCCGCAAGCCGATGGCCTGCGATCCGTCCGGTCCGCTGCTGGCCGAGGTGGTGAAGACGACGTCGGATCCCTATGTCGGCAGGGTCAGCCTGGTCCGGGTGTTCTCCGGCACCATCAGGCCCGACGCCACCGTGCATGTGTCGGGCCATTTTTCTGCCTTCAACGGATCGGTGGCCCCGGCCGGGGCGCACGGGCATGCCGACTCAGGCTCAATTGCCGGCCACGCCGACCATGACGAGGACGAGCGGATCGGCACCCTGTCCTTCCCCCTGGGCAAGCAGCAGCGCCCGGCACCGACGGTGGTGGCCGGGGACATCTGTGCGATCGGGCGGCTGAGCCGTGCCGAGACCGGCGACACCCTCAGCGACAAATCCGATCCCCTGGTGCTGCGCCCGTGGACGATGCCCGACCCGCTGCTGCCGATCGCGGTGCAGCCGCGTGCCAAGACCGACGAGGACAAACTCTCGGTCGGGTTGCAGCGGCTGGCCGCCGAAGATCCCACGCTGCGCATCGAGCAGAATCCAGAAACCCACCAGATCGTGCTGTGGTGCATGGGTGAGGCGCACGCCGGGGTGGTGCTCGACGCACTGTCGCGGCGCTACGGGGTGTCGGTGGACACCGTCGAGTTGCGGGTGCCGCTGCGGGAAACGCTCGGTGGCAAGGCAAAAGGACACGGCAGGCACGTCAAGCAGTCGGGCGGGCACGGCCAGTACGCGGTCTGCGACATCGAGGTCGAGCCGCTGCCGGAGGGCAGTGGATTCGAGTTCGTCGACAAGGTCGTCGGTGGAGCCGTACCGCGCCAGTTCATCCCGAGCGTGGAGAAAGGCGTGCGGGCCCAGATGGAGAAGGGCGTCGGATCGGAGGTCGGGTATCCCGTCGTCGACATCCGGGTGACGCTGGTCGACGGCAAGGCACACAGCGTCGATTCGTCGGACTTCGCGTTCCAGATGGCCGGCGGGCTGGCATTACGGGAGGCAGCCGAAGCAGCCGGGGTCAACCTGCTGGAGCCGATCGACGACGTGACCGTGGTGGTGCCCGACGATCTGGTCGGCGCGGTGATGAGCGATCTGGCCGGGCGGCGCGGCCGGGTGCTCGGCACCGACAAGGCCGACGAGGACCGGACCATGGTGAAGGCCGAGATTCCCGAGGTCGAACTGACCCGCTACGCGATCGACCTGCGGTCGCTCTCGCATGGCGCCGGTGCCTTCACCCGGGGGTTCGCCCGTTACGAGCCGATGCCCGACGCGGCCGCTGCCCGGATGCGTAAGGCGGCGGTCTAGCGGAGCGTGACCTCCAGGTGCAGCGCGGTCAGGCCCCGCAGGATGTAGGTCGGGACGTAGTCGAACCTGCGCGCGCCTTCGGGGCCGTGTTCGGCTTCTGACAGCCGGATCTGTCTGGTGCGGGCCAGGATTCGCTCCAGGCACACCCTGGTCTCCGCCCGGGCCAGCGGCGCCCCGGGGCAGGAGTGCACACCGCGACCGAACGCGATGTGCCTGCGGGCATTCGGGCGGTCGACGTCGAAGGTGTCCGGGTTCTCGAACTGGCGTGGGTCCCGGTTGGCCGCACCGTTGCACACCATCAGCGTGGCGCCGGCCGGAACCTCGACGCCGCCGATCGTGGTCGCGCTACGCGCCAACCGGAAGTCGCCCTTGATAGGGCTCTCCCACCGCAACGCCTCCTCGATGAAATTCGGGATCCTGGCGGGTTCGGCGCGCAGCAAGTCCTGCAGATCCTGGCGTTCGGCGAGCAGTTTGAGCGCGGAACTCAACAGCCGCACAGTGGTTTCCTGACCGGCCAGGTAGAGGTTGGCGGCCAACCGCACCACGTCGATGACCTCCGGCGTCGAGCCGTCAGGGAATTTCGCCGCGGCCATCCCCGTGAGGGTGTCTTCACGCGGGTTCTCCCGGCGCTCGGCGATGTAGGCCGAGAACTTCTCGTACAGGTACTCCAGCGGATTCTGTTCGACGGACTGCTCGGCGGTGCTGCCGATGCCGGCCTGATCGTGCCCGCCCATCCGGGCCGCGAACTCGGCGCGGTCGTCCTCGGGCACACCGAGCAGGTCGGCGATCACCAGAAGCGTGAACGGGCCTGCGAATTCGGAGATGAACTCGCCGCCACCGCGGGCCAGATAGGGCTCGAGCGTCTGATCCGCCAGCCGCCACATGAAGTCCTCGTTCTGCTTGAGGCGCTTCGGCGTGATCAGGCCCATCAACAGCGCGCGGTGCTGGGTGTGAGTGGGCGGGTCGAACGTGGTGATCTGGTCGCTCATGGGCAGTTCGTCCCGATGCCGGTCGATGAGCTCGCTGATCTCCTGATCGGAATGCCCCTCCAACGCGACCGGGAATCCGGGGAACGGCCCGGTCACCGAGGTGGCCGAGGAGAAGGTCGCCGCGTCGCCGCACACCGCGACGGCCTCGTCGTAGCCGGTCACCATCACCACGTTCTGATGCGGTTCCCGCTGTACCGGGCAACGCTCCCGCAGCCCGGCCAGGAACGGGTACGGGTCGGGCACGAGGCTCTCGTCCCTGAAGAAGTCCCGGATGTCGGTCATCTCAGCTCCCCATCGATGCGTAGAACTCGTCGGTGCCCGCGCCGTCCTCGAGTTGGACGTCGAAGGTGTTCAGGGCGAATGCCAGCGTGCTGTAACCACCGAAGGTGAACATGAGGTCCATCCGCTGCCGGTCGTCGAGCCGCAGGCCCAGACGCTCCCAGGTCGGTGCCGAGATCCGCGACCCGCTGTGCAACTCGTCGACCGCGTCGAGCACCGCCTGATCGAATTCGTCTGCCGTTGAACCGCTTTGGGTTGACTCGACATCGGCTTCGGTGAGCCCGACCTGCAGTGCCATCGCACTGTGGTGCCCCCACTCGTATACGCAGCCGTGGTGGAACGCGGTACGCAGGATCACGAGTTCGCGGAGCCGCTCGGGCAGCGTGGACTCCTTTTGCAGGTAGGTGTTGAACGGCAGGAAGGCGCCGGCCAGGACCGGGTGCCGGACCAGGGTCGACAGCGCGTTGCCCGCGTCGTCGGGGTTGCGGCGCTCCGGCGGCACCGTTGAGGCCAGCGCCTCGCGCGCCTGGTCGTCCCAATCCTCTGCGGGCAACGGCGTCAGCATCTGCACAGTCCTTCCAACATCCCGATCTGCTTTACGATCGACTAGTAACGTCCTTTACGATCGTAAAGTAGATCGGCTAAGAATGCACACGGAGGGAGGACCCGTGGACGCGACCCGCGAGCGACTCGTCGAAGCCGCCGTCCGGCTGATCACCCGGCACGGCTTCGCCGGCACATCGCTGCAGATGATCGCCGACGAGTTGGGGTTCACCAAGGCCGCGATCTACTACCACTTCCGCACCCGCGAACAGTTGTTGAGCGCGGTCGTGGAGCCGTTCCTGAACCGGTTGCAGACCGTCATCGACGACGCCGAAGGCCGGCGCAGCGCGTCCGCCCGCGCCGATCAGATGGTGTGTGGCTACGCCGACCTGGCGGTCCGCAACCGCGCCCTGGTGTCAGTCCTGGCCAGCGATCCGAGCGTGAACGAGGCGCTGCGGAACCGGCCGGAATGGGACGGCGTGATCACCCGGCAGATGGCCCTGCTGGCCGATGTCGATCCGGGCCCGGCCGGGACGGTCAAGGCGGCCATGGTGTTCTCCGGAATCGCGGGGGGTGCCGGCGTCGCCGGCGAGGACACCTGCGATGAGGACCTTTCCCGCTACCTGATCGACGCAGCGCGCCGCACGCTCGGCCTGCGTGTGCCCCGGCGCTGACGAAAACGCCTGATATTCAACGAATTTACCGAAAGGAACAAAATGACCGCCCCGCAGCAGAAAACAGCTTTGGTCACCGGAGGCGCCTCCGGCATCGGCAAGGCGATCGCCGACCGGCTCGCCGCCGACGGATACCGCGTCGCCACCCTCGACCTCAAATCGACCGACGACGAGCACTCCTACGCCGCCGACGTCACCGACCGGGCCCAGGTCGATGCCGTCTTCAAAGCGGTCCGCGAGCAGCTGGGCCCCGTCACGATCCTGGTCAACTCAGCCGGCCTCAGCGATTTCACGCCGTTCACCGACCTCACCTTCGAGCGTTGGCAGAAGGTCATCGACGTCAACCTCAACGGCGTCTTCCACGTCGTCCAGGCCGCTCTGCCCGACATGATCGAGGCCGGCTGGGGCCGCATCGTCAACATCTCCTCGTCGAGCACCCACTCGGGCGTGCCCTACATGTGTGATTACGTCGCCGCCAAGTCCGCCGTCAACGGGTTGACCAAGTCGCTGGCGCTGGAGTTCGGTCCGGCCGGGATCACCGTCAACGCCGTGCCGCCGGGCTTCATCGACACGCCGATGCTGCGCGCCGCCGAATCCCGGGGTGAGCTCGGCGACATTCGCAACACCATCGAAGCCACGCCGGTGCGCCGAATGGGCAAGCCCGAGGACATTGCTGCCACGTGTTCGTTCCTCATTTCCGAAGAAGCCGGGTACATCACGGGACAGATCGTCGGCGTGAATGGCGGTCGTAATACCTGATCAGGGCCTACGCTGTGACGGGGGTCTCCCGGTGCAGGCGGATTTGATATTCGCCGCACCGGGCCTCTGGTAGTTGCACTTATCTCTAATTGTTTGGGACAGTTTGCAGACCTTAGTTGCTGGCTGCGTCAATAATTCGGAGGTTTGCGCGTGGCCTCATCCACCGCGACACTGCGGGACCGCTTCGAACAGCGGTTCAAGCACTGGCGGTACGACCCGCCGTACAAGACCGCGTTCGCGGCCATGGCCATTTTGCTGATCGCGGTGCTGGTGTTGACGTGGATGCAGTTTCGGGGTGTTTTCGAGGCGAAGACTCAGCTCACCGTGCTGTCCAACCGGTCGGGCCTGTCGATGGACCCGGGCTCGAAGGTCACCTTCAACGGGGTGCCCATCGGCCGGCTGACGGCCGTGGACGTGGCGGAGGTCGACGGCGAGCAGCAGGCCCGGCTGACCCTGGACGTCAAGCCTCAGTACCTGAAGCTGATCCCGGAGAACGTGACCGCCGAACTGAAGGCCACCACGGTGTTCGGCAACAAGTACATCTCGTTCGTCGCCCCCGACAATCCGTCGCCGCAGCGGGTCTCTCCCGACACGCCCATCCGCGCCAAGGGCGTGACCACGGAGTTCAACACCCTGTTCGAGACGATCACCGCGATCTCCGAGCAGATCGACCCGATCAAACTCAACGAGACCCTGACTGCCACCGCCCAGGCTCTCGACGGGCTGGGCGACAAGTTCGGCCAGTCGATCGTCAACGGCAACGACATCCTGGCCGACCTCAACCCGCGCATGCCCCAGATCCGCCGCGACATCGCCGGACTGGCCGACCTGGGTGAGGTCTACGCCAACGCGGCCCCAGACCTGTTCGACGGTCTGACCAACGCCGTCACCACCGCCCGCACCCTCAACGAGCAGCGCGGCAACCTGGACCAGGCGTTGGTCGCCGCGGTCGGGTTCGGCAACACCGGCGGCGACATCTTCGAGCGCGGCGGGCCCTACCTGGTCCGCGGCGCCCAGGACCTGCTGCCGGTCAGCGCGATGCTGGACCGCAACAGCCCCGCGCTGTACTGCATGATCCACAACTACGCCGAGGCCGCCCCGAAGTTCGCCCAGCAGACCCGCAACGGCTACGGATTCGAGCTGCAGGACTTCCTGGTCGGCGCTCCCAATGCCTGGGTGTATCCGGACAATCTGCCGCGGGTCAACGCCACCGGCGGGCCCGAAGGCCGCCCCGGCTGCTGGCAGCCGGTCACCAAGGACCTCTGGCCGGCTCCGTACCTGGTGATGGACATCGGTGCCTCCATCGCGCCGTACAACCACTTCGAACTCGGCCAGCCGCTGGTGTCCGAGTACGTGTGGGGCCGCCAGATCGGCGAGCACACGATCAACCCGTAGCCTCAGCCGTTACGGGCCTTGGTCACCTGCTCGGTGAACACCGTGTTGAGCATGTCGACATCCGGCACGACGCTGCGGACGCTCGACACTCCGCCGATCGCGACGCACATGACGATGATGTCGCCGACCTGCGCGGTGTAGCCCTTGATCATCATCTTCACCGTCTCGCCACCACCGCCGGCGGTCGACGTCATGTCGAAGCCGACCTGAGCGTCCGCCTTGCTGGCGGGCGGTTCGAGACGCTGCACTGCCGCTTCGGCTCTCACGCCGCCCTTGTCCACGGTGAACTCCTGACACCGGCTCAGCCATTTCTCGGTCACGGCCACCAGTTCGGAGCCCGGATCACGGCTGAGGGTGGCGATCACCCCGGGGGCGCCCTGCCGCTCGCTGACCATGGCGGCCACCCCGCTGGTCAGCGAGGTCTTGTCCGAGGAATCGCACTCCAGAGGGTCAGCCTTGCCCGTATCGGCACCGGCCGACGCTTCGGCCATCTTCTGGCTCACGTCCTCCACGTGCCAGCCCGCCGGGAGGTCGCTGCCGGTGACCAGGAGCCCGGTCAGCGACGAGTCGACCGACAACGTCGGCTCATCGGAGCATCCCGCCACCACCACCGCGGCGGCCAGCAGTGCTCCAGCCAGCTTGCCGAGCTTCCGGATGTTTGGCTGCATACCGGTACCGTAAGCAGGCTGCGAGGCCCCTCGGCGCACCAATTTCAGCCGGGTCGCCCCGCCTTGAATTCCAGATCGGCTTCGAGCTTCTCCTCGTAGGCGCCCTCGTCACGGCCCAGCGCGATGGTGGCTGCGGCCATTGCGCCGATCGCCACCGACAGGGCCACCGGTTCCCAGCCGGTGATCGACAGGTGCTCGCCCAAGACGACAGAGCCGAGCACCACCGCCACCACGGGCTCGAGCACCAGCATGGTGGGTACTGAGGTCTGCAGCGATCCGGCGTGAAATGCCGACTGCTGCAGCAGCGTCGCGACCACCCCGAGCGTGACGACCAGGTAGAGGGCGGGTGTGGTCAGCACGGCGACCACACCGTCCACGGCGATCGTGTGCATCACGATCTTGGTCAGTACCGCGACCACACCGAACATCACGCCCACCGCCAGTGCCAGCAAAACGGCACGGCGCCAGTCGGTGCTCCGGGTGGCAGCCAGGACACACAGACCGACCGCCGCCGCGCACACCACGACGACGGTGACCGTGGTGGCAACCGACACCCCATAAGTTCCGGTGCTGGCCCTGGCCAGCGCGACGAACACCGTGAGCGCTCCGGTCAGCAGCAGCGCCCACAGCCATTCAGCGCGGCTGACCCGACGGTGGGCAAGCCGGGCGCTGAGCGGAAGCGCGAACAACAACGCCGACACCAGGACCGGCTGGACGAGCAGCAGCGAGCCGAAACCGAGGGCCAGTGCCTGGAACACGTACCCGGCCACCGCGGACGCGGTTCCCGCCCACCACAATTTGCGGCGCAACAGCGTGCGCAGCATGACCGTGCTGACGCCCTTCTCGGGCGGTACGTCCATGGTCGCGCGCTGCCGCACCACAATGCCGACAGCTGCGAAAACCGCTGCGCAGAGGGCGAACAGCACCGCCAGACTGTTGCCGAGCAAGCCTCGTCAACCCCTTTCGGGCCAGTGTGTCGGCCGCCTCTGGAGGGGAGAAGGCCAGTGCCCTCCAACCGTAGAGCGCGCGCGGTGCTCGCGCCGCCCGGGGTTGGACCGGGGCCTAGACCACCTGCAGATGCCGCTTCGGAGGCTCGTCGGAGGTGCCGGACTGCGGCTCGGGGGCGATCTTGTCGTTGACGTTGGCGACTGCCAGGTCGACGCGGTTCACCGCGTTGTCGCACATGTCGCGGACCCGGCCGCTGGCGGTCTCGACCTCGTCGGCGGCACTGCGCAGGTAGGCCCTGAGGTTGACCCGGAGCCGATCGCCTGCCCTGCGGGCCCGCAGCCGTACTCGGTCGTCGACCTCGACGGTCACGTATGGCAACAACCGAAACCTCATAGCCCCGCTCCCATCTGCGATTGCCTTGGCACACAGTATCCGCGCCCGGCCCTGGTTCGAGCCAGACGTGATCGGCGCCGCATTTCGGCAGTCTATGACCGGCGGGTCACATCGGCAGCTAGCTTCCGGCCCCGTCCCAGTCGGTCAGGGTCCAGCCGTCGGTCGGATTGCCCTTGATGACGACATAGCCGGTGTTGTCCAGCGGGTGCTGCATGAGCAGTCGAGGATCGGGGTTGCGGACGTTCATCTGCACCCACAACATGATCGCGGCGCCGTGCGAGTACGCGACGGGGTTGTCGTCGCCGGTGTCGTAGATCTGCTGGACCGCTTCGTCGAAGCGTCCGTCGAACTCGTTGCCGTCGATCGAGCCGGGTATCCGGGCGCTGCGGTCCCCACGCAACCACTGCTCCGGAGCCGCGAAGTAGGTCTGCACCGCACTCGCCTCGGGTTGGCCCTCGTAGATGCCTGCCTCGACCTCGTGGAGCCCGGGCAGCACGGTGATCGGCTCGTGCAGGGTGTCGGCCATGGGCTGGGCGGTCTGCTGGGTCCGGATCATGGTCGAGGCGAAGACGCCGTCGTAGTGGTGGCCCGCCAGTCGCTGCGCGCTGGCGACGGCCTGTGTCCGGCCCAGATCGGTCAGTGCGGGACCCGGTGTGGAGCTGTCGATGAGCCCCGAGGCGTTACCGGCCGACTGCGCGTGCCGGACGAAGGTCAGGGTGATGGAGCGGTAGCCGCCCGCGGCCGCCGGCGGGGCCAGCAGGGTTGCGACGACGAGCGCGGTCACCGCGCACAGGGTTTGTAGCCGACCCATTCTCAGCCTCTCCGCGTAGTTTCATTAGCATGACTACCCTTAACGATGACAGGGTCGCACGGGCCCTGGACCGGATGTACACCGCATCCTCCGAACAGTTCGCGAAAATGCGCGAAGACGGCTCACGCCGATTCGCCGATCTGTCCAATGCCACCGCACAGGAACGTGCGGATGCGCTCAGCGACATCTACATGCCGGTGACCCGGGAGGCCGGCCGGTTGTTGTACTCCCTGGTTCGGGCCACCAAGCCGGCGATCGTGGTCGAGTTCGGCATGTCGTTCGGGCTCTCGGCCCTGCACCTGGCATCTGCCGTGCGCGACAACGGTTCTGGGCGGGTTTTCACCACCGAGCTCAGCGCCGCCAAGATCGCCGCCGCCAAGCAGACGTTCGCCGAGACCGGCCTCGACGACGTGATCACCGTGCTCGAAGGCGATGCGCTGGAGACGCTGAAGACGGTGACCGGCGACATCGGTTTCGTCCTTCTCGACGGTTGGAAGGAGCTCTATCTGCCGGTGCTCCAGCTGCTGGAGCCCCAGCTGACCACCGGCGCTCTGGTGGTCGCAGACAACACGTCGATGGCCGACACCCAGCCGTACCTGGACCGGGTCCGGGATTCGTCGAACGGATATGTCAGCGTCAACTTCCTCGCCCGCGACAGCGACAGCATGGAGCTCAGCTGCCGGGCCTAGCGCACCGGGCACCGCTAGGGTGCTGACATGGTGGATTTCGCCCTGCGGTCGTGCGGGCTGCGCGGGCACGCCACATTCGCCCCCGACGAACCCGAGCTCCGCGACCGGTTGCGGGTAGACACCCCGGTCGGTGAGGCATGGCGCTGCCTGCGGTGCGAGACGTTCGTCGTCGGCCCGCCGCGCGGGCGGGGGCCTGCCGACACCGCGCCGGAGATCCCGCGCGGACGGCTGCTGCGCGACCGCACCCTGATGCGACTGCTGGCCGTCGAGCGGGCCGTGCGCGGAATCGTCTTCACGCTGCTGGCGGTGGGCATTCTCAAGGTGCGTGCGTCGCGCAGTGAGTTGCAGGACGCGTTCGAGAAGGACATCCCGCTGATGCGGCCGCTGGCCGACCAAATCGGCTGGAACATCGATGATTCCAAGATCGTTCGGCACATCGGCGAGGCCTTCACCCTGTCGTCGACCACCTTGTTGTGGATCGCGGCGGGCGTGGCCGCCTACGCCCTGATCGAGTTCATCGAGGCCGCGGGCCTGTGGCTGATGAAACGATGGGGCGAGTACTTCGCGGTGATCGCCACCGGCATCTTCCTACCGCTGGAGATCTACGAACTGACCGAGAAGGTGACCGTTCTGCGCCTCGGCGCACTGGTCATCAACCTCGCCGCGGTGATCTGGTTGCTGTGGAGCAAGCGGCTTTTCGGGATCAACGGCGGCGGTGCGGCCTACCGCGCCGAGCATCACACCGAGAGCCTGCTCAGTGTCGAGCGGGCCGGATTGGTTGCTCCAGATGTTCCTCACGGGCCCGCGACCGATACGCCGACGGTGTCTCACCACAGAACTGACTGAAGCACCGGGTGAACGAACTGAGGTTCTCGAATCCCACAGCCGTCGCGGTCGCCTGCACCGACTGATCCGGCCCGGCCAGCAGCGCCATGGCCCGCAGCATCCGGGCATGCAGAAGGTATGTCCGCCAAGAGATTCCGATCGTCTCGGTGAACAAACGCCGCAGCGTCCGCTCGGACACCGCAACGGCCCGGCTGACGTCCTCGGCTGTCACCGAGGCGAGGTGTTCCTTGGTGTGGGCCAGCGCGGCGGCCACGATCGGGTGCTCGGTGGTCGGCAGGCTCAGCGGCGCCTCGTGATCGAGTGCGTCGGCGACGAGGTTGGCCAGTGCCTGGAAGAACGTGCCGGACGTGCCGTCGTCCTCGTCACCGGGGGACCGTTCGATCGACCAGCGCAGCGCGTAGACCATCATCTCGCGGATCAGCGGCGACACCGCGATGATCCGGGCCCGGTCGCCGCCATCGGGGAGCAGTTCGGGGTCGAACATCACCGCGATGGTCTTGACGTCGGGATTCATCACCGCCTGGTGGTGAAGTCCGGCCGGAATCCAGGCGGCCTGCTGCGGCGGCAGCAGGTAGTGCGCGGTCTCGGTCTCCACCTCGACCACGCCGTGCAGGGCGTACTCGATCTGATGCACATCGTGGAAGTGCCAGCCGGTGATCAGTCCTTCGCCCTCGTAGAGATAGCTGCCCGCCGTCGCCCGTCCACCCCGGCGCAGGTCGATGTGCCGAGGATTGGCCGATTGAGTCAAACCTCTGTCCGAAGATGCAGAGACGGTCACGCCATCCGAGGGTACTAGTTGAATCATGCAGACCGACGACCTGATCCTGATCAGCATCGACGACCACGTCGTCGAGCCGCCCGACATGTTCCTCAACCATGTCCCGGCCAAGTACAAGCCCGAGGCACCCATCGTCGTCACCGACGACAAGGGCGTCGATCAGTGGATGTATCAGGGCCGCCCGCAGGGTGTGTCCGGCCTGAACGCCGTGGTGTCCTGGCCGGCCGAGGAGTGGGGCCGTGATCCGGCGGGGTTCGCCGAGATGCGCCCCGGCGTGTACGACGTGCACGAGCGGGTCCGCGACATGGACCGCAACGGCATCCTGGCCTCGATGTGCTTCCCGACCTTCACCGGCTTCTCCGCGCGTCACCTCAACATGCACCGTGAAGAGGCGACGCTGGTGATGGTGTCGGCGTACAACGACTGGCACATCGACGAGTGGGCCGGGTCGTACCCGGGCCGGTTCGTCCCGATCGCGATCCTGCCGACCTGGAACCCCGAGGCCATGTGCCGCGAGATCCGCCGCGTCGCCGCCAAGGGCTGCCGGGCCGTCACGATGCCGGAACTGCCGCACCTGGAAGGTCTTCCGAGCTACTTCGACGAGGACTACTGGGGCCCGGTGTGGCAGACCCTGTCCGAGGAGAACGTGGTGATGTGCCTGCACATCGGCACCGGCTTCGGCGCCATCTCGATGGCCAAGGACGCCCCTATCGACAACCTGATCATCCTGGCCACCCAGGTTTCGGCGATGTGCGCCCAGGACCTGCTGTGGGGACCCGCGATGCGCAACTACCCCGACCTCAAGTTCGCCTTCTCCGAGGGCGGAATCGGTTGGATTCCTTTCTATCTGGACCGCAGCGACCGGCACTACACCAACCAGAAGTGGCTGCGCCGCGACTTCGGCGACAAGCTGCCGTCCGACGTGTTCCGCGAGCACTCGCTGGCCTGCTACGTGACCGACAAGACCTCGCTGAAGCTGCGCCACGAGATCGGCATCGACAACATCGCCTGGGAGTGCGACTACCCGCACAGCGACTGCTTCTGGCCCGATGCGCCCGAGCAGGTGCTGGCCGAGCTGAATGACGCGGGCGCAAGCGATTCCGACATCAACAAGATCACCTGGGAGAACTCGGCACGGTTCTTCAGCTGGGATCCGTTCAAGCACACCGCGCGTGATCAGGCCAACGTCGGCGCGCTGCGCGCCAAGGCCACTGATGTCGACACCTCGATCCGCCCGCGCGCGGAATGGGCCCGGCTCTACGAGCAGAAGCAGCTCACCAAGGCCTGACCTGTCAGGCCCGCAGAGGTACGCCGCCGCCCTGTGCGTTCATCGACGTGAACGCCTCGGCGGCGGACACCTCGTCGGCCGAGATGCAGGCAGCGGTGACGGCCAGGGTTTTGAATGCCCGCGCAGCCGCACTCAGGCTGTGCCCGAACAGGTGACTCGGATCCGGCGATTCGCCCCAGAGCAGAGCCTCCGCGTAGCCGGCCGGAAGCTGTTGGCCGTCACCGGAAATCGCGCGCGCGTACGCGTCGGCACCCATCACCAGGACACACTGTTCCTCGTCCGGGAGCCCGGGCGATGCCGCCGCATCGACGAGCTCGGCGCCGAGAATCTGGACCGGCCGAGTGTCACCCGGCGCGTCGGCGCTCTCGAGGAGCTGCACGCTGACCCGCCAACCGCTCATCATCCGGTCGACGATCAGCCCTCCGGCATTGACCGCCAGTTCCGCGGCATCGCGGGCCATCACGTGCATGCGGTATCCCACTGCGCCGCAGTTCTTCTCGCCTTTCATCGCAGCACCCGCACCGGAACATGCGCCCATCCGGCGACGTTCTGCATGCTCACCCGTTCGCACCGGTCCCAGGCCACCTCGTAGCGGGGCATGAAGTCGAGAAGTCTGTCCAGGGCGATGCTGCACTCCAACCGGGCCAGCGCCGCGCCGAGGCAGCTGTGGATCCCATATCCGAATCCGAGGTTCTGGGCCTCCGTACGGTCCCGGTCGATGTCGAAGGTGTCGGGGTCCGTCCACGCATCGGGGTCACGGTTGGCCGAGCCGCCGACGAGGAACACCGGCTTGCCCTCGGGGATCGTCATGCCGTGCAGGTGGATCTCCCGCTGTGAGCGGCGCACGTTGTACTGGGCCGGGGCCTCGTAGCGAAGCAGTTCCTCGATCGCCGCCGGGATCTTGCTGCGGTCCTCGCGCAGGCGCTGCCACTGTTCGGGGTGACGGGCGAACATCACCACGGCCGCGCCGACCAACTTGGTCACCGTCTCCGCTCCGGCACCGCCCAGAAGGGTGGCGAATCCGGCGATCTCGGAATTGCGCAGCCGGCTCAGCTCGCCGTCCTCACGCTCGATCTCGGCGGAGATCAACCGGCTGATCATGTCGTCACGGGGTTCGGCCCGGCGCTGTTTGATCAGGTCGTAGTACATCAGCCAGGTCTGGGCCATCGCCTCGACGCCGGCCTCCGACACCTCGATCTGACCCGGCTCCCGGTGCAGTTGCTCGTCGATCCACAGCCGCACCTGCTGGCGTAGCTCCGCGGGGACCCCGAGCATCGTGGTGATGACCTCGACCGGGAAGTACGCCGAGAAGTCGGCGACGACATCGAATTCCTCTGGACCGACGCCCTCGAGGTAGCCGTCGATCTGCTGCGCCACCATGTCCTGCAGTGCACCGATCGCCCTGGGCGTGAACACCTTGTTGACCAGGCTGCGCATGTGCCGGTGCTCGGGCGGGTCCATCGAGATGATCATCTTGGCCGGGACCTTCTGTCCGGTCCGCACCATGGCCAGGTCGACCCCGTAGGCCGACGAGTACGTCTCGAAGTCCTTGAACGCCGAGGCCACATCCACATGCCTGGTCAGCGCGTAGAAGTCGTATTCGGCGCTGTAGTAGACGGGGGCTTCCTCCCGCATGCGCCGATACGTCTCGTACGGACCGTTGAAGAAGTCCGCCGAGAACGGGTCGAACACCACCTGAGACGTCGTCAACATGACCTCCGGCCGGATAGGCAACCTGCCCCGATGCCATTCTGGGACGCCCAACTGTAATGGTTACAGTAGGTTCAGTTCAACTATCCGATCGGCTAGTCTCAGCGAGCGGTCGTGCCGCGACCTAATGCGTGATCTGCCAGTCCGCTGCCTCGCGCTGCTGGTTCCAGAACTCGTCAAAGCGTCCGTGGGCCGCCCGCAGCTCATCGATGCTGCCGTCTTCCACGATCTGTCCACTGTCGAGGAACAGCACCCGGTCCGCGTGCCGGATACTGGCCAGCCGGTGCGCGACGATGACCCGGGTCCGTGACCGCTCGTCGGCGGTCAGGGCGTCGACCACCGCGGCCTCGTTCTCGGTGTCCAGTGCGCTGGTCGCCTCGTCCACCAGCAGCACGGGCGCCGGTTTGACCAGCGCGCGGGCGATACTGACCCGTTGCCGCTCACCGCCGGACAGTGCCGTGCCTGCTTCACCGACCCTGGCGCCGTCCCCCTCGGGCAACCGGCCGGTCAGCTCGTCCACGCGAGCCAGCCGCGCTGCGGTGGCGAGTCGCTCGGCATCGGCTCCCGGATCGCCCACCAGAATGTTCTCCCGGATGGTCCCGTCGAACAGATAGGGATGCTGGAACACCACACTGGTTGCCGCCCTGCGGGTTTCAGCGTCCATCTCGGCGGTGTCGACGCCGTCGATCAACACCCGCCCGGCGTTCGGCTGATGCAACCCCGCGATGAGCGAGAGGATCGTGCTCTTGCCCGAGCCGGACGGCCCGACGATCGCGGTGGTGCCGCCGGGCTCCAGCACGAAACTGACATCCTGCAGCACCGGGGTGTCTCCGTAACCGAAAGTCACACCGGAGAATTCGATCCGCGGCGCGGTGTCCGTGGTCAACGTGGCAGTGCCGGTGACCATCACCGGGGCGTCGAGCACGGCCCGGATCCGGTCGAGCGTGGCCCGGGTGGTTTCGATCGCGGGAGCCAGCTCCGACAGTGACGTGAACGGCTCGAGATAGCGCGCGGCGACGACGATCATCGCGATCGCCTCGGGCACACCGAGCGTGCCGCGCACGGTCAGGAAGGTGGCCATCCCGGCCAGGATCAGCAGGGCCAGCTGGCTGGCCAGGCTGAACAGCAGCTGCCCGGGCACCTGCATCAGCAGCAGTCGCATGCTGGCGCCGTGCTGCGCCGCCAACGCGTCGCCGACCATGCTGCGCGCCGGCTCCACCCGCCGGGCCGCGCGCAGTGCCTGCTGGGTGCGGGCGAACTCGATGATGCGTTCGGTGAATGCGCGGTTCGTCTCGTCGGCCACCGCATCGGCCTTGCGGCTCAGCCGGCCCGAGGCCCAGAACGCCCCGAGCAGAATCACCACGCCGGCCAGCGCGGCCAGCCCGAGCGGTACCGAGATGAACAGCAGCGCAAGCGCAATGGCCGCCGGCAACAGAACCGCCCCGATCAACGGGGTGAGCAGGTTGACCACCATGCCGACCAGTTCCGGTCCGGTGGCCGCGATCGCCTGGCGGGCATTGGCGGTGTTGGCGCCGCCGTCGCCGCCCAGCCAGTCCATCCGGATTCCGGGCAGCCGGTCCGCCACGTCGTGCTGAGTGTGGTCCAACAGCGCGAAGCCGAGGTTGAATCCGAGCCGCGAGGTCGCGGTGTCGACGATCCAGCCGATGACCGTCGCGGCGGTGAGCCAGCCGAGCCACGGCAGCGCATCGCGTGGCGCATCGCTGAACAACGCTGCCACGAGGGGAATCAGCAGCACCGTGCCTGCCGCACGGATCACCACGGAAACCAGTGTGAGCGCGGCGTAGATGCCGACCTTGCCACGGCGGTCGGCCGGGATGAGGGCGATCAGGGTGCGGATCATCGGGTGGCCTCTCCTGCCGTGACGGCGTCGCCGGGGTGCAGCGCCTGTCCGGTCTGCCAGAGCTGGTGGTAGCGCCCGCCTGCCGCCAGCAGTTCTTCGTGCGTGCCGGTTTCGGCGATGCTGCCGCCGTCGAGGACCACGATCTGGTCGGCGTGGGTGATGGTGTGCAGCCGGTGGGCGATGACCAGAACGGTCCGGTCCTTGGTCAGCCGGTTGAGTGCCTGCTGCACAAGGTATTCCGATTCCGGATCGGCGAAGGCCGTGGCCTCGTCCAGGATCAGCACCGGGGTGTCGGCCAGGATGGCCCTGGCGATGGTGAGCCGCTGCCGTTCACCGCCGGACAACGCCGACGACGCACCGAGCACCGTCTGATACCCCTCGGGAAGCCGCAGCACACGTTCGTGGATCTGAGCGTCCCGCGCAGCCTGCTCGATCCGTGCGGGGTCGGCCTCCGGGTCGGCCAGCGCGATGTTCTCGGCGACGGTTCCCGCCACGAGCTGGGTTTCCTGCAGTACGAAACCGACGCGGCGGTACAACTCGTCGGCGGACAACGACCGGATGTCTTTGCCGTCCAACCGGATCGACCCGGTGTCGACGTCGTGGAAGCGCGCGAGAAGCGCGGCGAGCGTGGACTTTCCCGACCCCGACGGGCCGACCAGCGCGGTCACGGTGCCCGGGCGCAGGGTCAGTGACACGTCCTTGATCACCGGGACGCTCGGCCGGTAGCCGAAGGTCACGCCGTCGAACACCACCGCCCCCGCAGCTGCCGGCTCGCCGGCGTGCTCTAGCAACGCCAGGTCCGCCTCGTCGAGGGCGTTCTGGATGCGCCGCGCGGCCAGCATGCCGCCTCGGATACCGCCCAGCCCGTAGCC
This sequence comes from Mycobacterium sp. 48b, assembly GCF_048282725.1. Lineage (NCBI taxonomy): Bacteria > Bacillati > Actinomycetota > Actinomycetes > Mycobacteriales > Mycobacteriaceae > Mycobacterium > Mycobacterium sp. 48b. Next base: position 678,699 of record NZ_JBLVUL010000001.1, on the reverse strand, counting down.
CACCCCGAGCAGCCGGACACCGAAGGTTGTGCCCAGCAACAGGAACGGCATCAGGTCGACCGGGGCCATCGAACCACCGATGATCATCGGGGTGCCGACGGCGGCGATCAGCCACAGGAAAGTGCCGGGCCGGGTGACCAGGTCCATCAACGACTTCTTGCCGGTGAAGGGTCGCTGCCAGCCGACCAGGAAGCCGATGTACTCGTCGAGGCGGCGGCGGAAACTCGATGACGCGGCACCGCCGAACACCCGGACGACGGGCTGGCCTTCGAGATAGGCGCCGGCCTCCCCGCTCATCCGGTCGGCCCAGCGTTGCGCCTGACCGATCTTGGCACCGGACTGGATGGTCATCACCGACATCAGCACCAGATAGGTGAGCACCGGGATGAACAGGACCAGCGCCAGCCGCCAGTCGACGGTGAACAGGTAGACCAGGACGGCCACCGGGGCGACCACCGCGGCCACGGCATCCGGGATCGCATGGGTCACCAGATAGTGCAGCGACAGGGTGTCGTCCTGCACGAGTTGTTTGATCGAGCCCGACCCGCGCGCGGTGAACCAGCCCAGCGGGAGCCGCGACATCTTGGTCAGCAGCCGGGTCCGCAGCTCACGGGCGAACTGCGCGTCGAGGCGGTGCAGCCACAGAGTGAGCCCGGCGCCCAGCAGTGCGCCGAGCCCCAGCAGCCAGACCGCGGTCAATCCCAGTGTCCACACCCGGGATTCCTCTGCGCCGGCCAACAGCAGTCGGGCGAGCTCGACCAGCAGCACGAACGGGGCCAGCTGGATCAGGGTGATGACCGCCTGCAGCACACCCGAGACGATCAGCGGGGTTTTCAGCGGGGACAACAGGCGTCCCGCACCCTGGGCCCGCCAGGTGCCGCGGGCAGGCGTGACGGCAGCCGGTGCGGGAACAGCTTCGGGCGCGGCGGTTTCTGGCTCAGCCTTGGCTTCGGTTTCGGCCTCGGCTTCGGTGCGGTCGGTGCCCATCGCCCGGCCCTCGGTCCAGTAGGCCTGGGCGTGCAGCTCGGATTTGGGAAAGCCGAACTCGTCCTTCAACCGCGTACGCAGATGCTTCAACGAGCCGGCTTCCGGCGTCACCCAGCAGTACCAGTCCGACCAGTCCCGGGCCTCGATGGCGGCGGCCAGCGACGTCGTGTCGCGGCGTTCGATCCAGTGCACCCGCAGCCGTGGGTGTTCGGCGATCGGGATCAGCAGATCATTCTCGTCGTGCTTCTCGAGATAGGCCTCGATCGAGATGTCCTGTGGCAGAGCGCCGATGATCCCGTTGATGGCGGGGATGGCCGCCGCGTCACCGATCAGCAGGTACCCGGCAGGCAGATCGTCGGGCACGGTGAACCCCGTCGAGCCCAGGGCCATCACCGGGATGGTGTCGCCGGGCTTGGCGCCCCTGGCCCACTTCGAGGCCGGGCCCGACGGTTCGTGCAGCACCACGTCCACGGCGAAATGCCCGGTCTCCGGGTCCATCTCGGACATGGTGTAGCCGCGCTGGAACTCGGTCTTCGAGCCGTCAGGATCGGGAACCCAGAAGCGCAGGTACGACGTCGGCTCGGCCACGGCGTCCTCGAACACCGTCGGCGACACCAGCCGCAGGCGCAGCATGTTCGGCGTCAGGTACGTGGTCTCCACAACCGTTGCCTGGTGATCGCGCGCGCCGAACCCGCGCATCATCACACCCTGAAATCCGCGTGCCATCAGCGGTCCCCTCCCCCGGCGGTCAGATCCGCCACGATGTCGGTAATCGGCCTGCCGGGTGCCACGGACGTCAGCAGCCCCCGGATCAGTGCGTTCATCAGAAGTTCCAGATACTGCGGGCTGCTCAGCTGCATGCCCGCGGTGTGCACCGGGCCCAGCGCGGCGTCACCGGCCAGGCGTTGGGCGGCGGCATCGCGTTCCACGACGAATTCCTCGCCGCCGCTGGCCTCAGCCTTGAGTTCGTGCTGGGCCGCCAGCCCGATGGCGAGCACAGCCACCGAACTGCTGAGCAGCGCCGCGCCCTCGGCCGGGTAGCCCCGCCTGCCCAGTGCGGCGATCTCGTCGGTCAGCAGCCGGGCGCCGGCCTCCCCGCGCGGGAACAACACCTGCATGTAGGTGGCCAGGCCCGGATTGCTCAGGGTGAACCGGTGCAGGCTGACCCCGAAGGCCAGCAGGTGGTCTTCGACAGATCGGGCCGGATCGTCGACGAATTCGAGCTCTGCCAGCAGACTTTCTCCGACCAGGCGTTCGAGCTCCCATCGCCCGCTGATATGCCGGTAGAGCGCGGTGGCCGAAACCCCGAGCCGGGCGGCCACCGCGTTGATGCTCAGGTTGCGCATGCCGAGGTCGCGTCCCGCGGCGACGATGTCGGACACCGCGATGAGCGGTGGGCGCCCACCCACGCGCGCTACGCGCGCGGGGACACCGGATCCGGCCACGACTACCTCCACAGGAAAGTTACCCCCACAAACTAAGGGTCACCTTACCGCTCGTCAACCGCTTCGTTAGTAACAGAGCACTTGCTCTGTTACTGTGACCGGGTGCCACGTCCTCGCGTCTACGACCCGGATGCGGTCCTCGATGCCGCGGAGGCCCTGGCCGTGCACTCAGGACCGGCGTCGGTGACCATCCGGGCGATCAGCGATGCGGTCGGACTGTCCAACGGCGCGCTGTATCACTCGTTCGGGTCGCGGGCAGGCCTGCTCGGCCAGGTCTGGCTCCGTGCCGGGCGGCGGTTCCTGGTCCTGCAGCGCGAACTGGTCGAGGCAGCCCAACCGGGCATCGCCGGGATCGCCGCGGCCGCCTACGCGCCGGTGTTCTTCGCCGAGCGTCACCCGGCCTCTGCACGTCTTCTTCTGCAGGTCCGGCGTGAGCAGGTGCTGGGCCACGATCTGCCCGCCGAACTGGCCGAGCAGGCGCAGGAGCTGGAAAAGCAGTTGGTGGACTTGATAATCGAACTCGCGCTGGCCGCGTGGGACCGGCGCGACCGGTCCGCCGTGGACACCGTGACGACGTGCATCGTGGACCTGCCCACGGCCGTCCTGCTGCACCGCAACCGCCTCGACAACCCCACCGCCCGCGATCACCTCAATGCGGCCGTGGCGGCCGTGCTGGCGGTAGGACCTGCTTCCAACCCCCGAAAGAAGGAATCCCATGGCCACAAACCTTGACTACGACGGCGACATCGCCATCCTCGATCTCGGCGACGACGAGAACCGGTTCTCCCCTGAATTCCTCGACGAGGTCGATGCGCAACTCGACACGGTCCTCGCCAAGGGTGCACACGGCCTGGTGACGACGGCGGACAGCAAGTTCTATTCCAACGGCCTGGATCTGGATTGGCTTGGCGCCCACAGCGATCAGGGTGACTGGTATGTCGGCCGGGTGCAGGGGCTGTTGGCGCGCATGCTGACGCTGCCGATCCCGACGGCCGCCGCGGTGGTCGGCCACGCCTTCGGCGCGGGCGCGATGCTCGCCATCGCCCACGACTTCCGGGTGATGCGTGACGACCGCGGCTACTTCTGTTTCCCCGAGGTCGACATCCGGATCCCGTTCACCCCCGGCATGGCCGCGCTGATCCAGGCCAAGCTGACCCCGCAGGCGGCCGTCGCGTCCATGACCACGGGCCGCCGGTTCGGCGGCGTCGATGCCAAGGCGTATGGGCTGGTCGACGGCACCGCGCCGGAGGGCTCGGTGACCACGACGGCCACCGATCTGCTGCGCCCGTTGAGCGGCAAGGACTCCGGCACCCTGGGCGCGATCAAGCAGGGCATGTTCGGCCCGGCGGTCCAGGCCCTGACCGCTGCCCAGGCCGGCTAGACCGGAATGACCGTGCCGGTCTCCCGCTCGGCGAATTCGACCACGCCTGCCGCGATTTCGTAGTCGCAGGCCACCGCTGAGCGTCCGATCAATACCGGTCCGCCGCGCAGTCCGAATCTGCCGTCGACCCCGACATAGCTTCCGGGCGGGATCGGCTCACTCAGGCAGTACAGCGTCGGCGCGGCCCCGGCGTCGACGTCGTTGGCGAAGACATCGGCCACCGCCTTGACGCCCCGCTGCACGATGGTCATCAACGGTTTGTCGGAGACGTTCGGCAGGTTGGACGCCACCCAGCCCGGATGCGTGAGTTGGGTGATCACCGGTGATTTGGCGGCCCGCAAACGCCGGTCGAGCTCAAGGCCCCACAACATCACGGCCAGCTTCGACCGGCCGTAGGCACCCATCACGGTCCATTTGTGGTGGCGCAGGTGCATGTCGTCCAACCGCAGCGTCGCCGACTTGTGCGCTTCCGAGCCGACGTTGACGATCTGTCGCCGGACCCGGCCGAACAGCAGATTGGTCAGCGCGAACGGCCCCAGAAGGTTTGTGCCGATGGTCATCTCGAAGCCGTCGACGGTCTCGGCTCGATGCTCGGTGAGCGCACCGGCGTTGTTGATCAGGACGTCGACATCGCCGTCGAGGCGCTCGGGAAAGCCGCGCACCGAGGACAGATCCGCGAGATCGAGTTCGATCACCTCGGTGGATCCGCCGATCTCGGCCGAGCGCTGCGCACCCAGCGCGGTGTTGCGGACCGCGAGGATCACGTGCGCACCGGCGCACGCCAACGCCCTGGCGGTCCCGAGGCCGACCCCATTGGTCGCCCCGGTCACGATGATTCGGGTGCCGGTGAGGTCGCCGAGACGACCGGGCGTCCAGTGCGTGGTCATGACGGGGCGGTCATCCCGGCGGATTCATGCCGGGATGACGCCCATCGGGGTGTCAGTTGCCCCAACCGCGCTGGCCGTCCCAGCCACCGCAGATACCGTTGAGGCAACCGTGGCCCCAGCCACCCTGGGCCGGGTTCCAGCCGCCACAGCCGTTCCAGCCGGGCCCGCTGTCGCAGCCACCGCCACCGCCGGCGTCACCGCCGCCACTGGGCTGGGCACTGAATGTCGTCGTCGAAGCAGGTGCATCGGTGATGAGAGCGGCGGCAGGCCCTGCTGCAATCACCGCTGCGGCTCCCGCTACGAACACTGACCCCATGAGTTTTCGTATGGTTAGCATGACTCCATACTCCTCTCCTGTGAGCCTCCTGCCAAGTGATGTGATCAAGCCCGCGTGTAACGCAGCAGTGTCGCACCAGTCCCAGCAAATGCGTCGGGATAGTCGGAGAACACTGGCTTCACCCGCATACCGACGCTGAGTTCTTCCGGTGCGACATCGACGATCTCGGTGGAGAACCGTGGCCCCTCATCCCATTCCACGATTGCCGGCATCTGCGGAACCGCGTCGGCGAAATGCGGGCCGACGGGGCGGCGGGCAACGGTGAACGAGTACAGCGTGCCCATCCCGGAGATCTCCCGCCACTCGAGGTCACCGGCCAGGGTGCGGGGCGCCAGCACACGTGGATAGAACACGTAGGCCTGCGTCGACGGGGAGTACTGGATGACGATGCGGTGCTCGGCGAGGGCGTCCCAGAACGGTGCGCTGGTAGGGGTTTTCACCGGCATCGGCCGGGCGAATCCGGTCATCGGTGTCACTCGCCTTCCAGGATCAGGGTGGTTTGCTCGGACAGGATGCCGCCGTTGCCGGAGACGAACGCTCGGTTGCAATCAGCGACCTGGGCCGCACCCGCTCGGCCCATGATCTGTCGGGTGGCATCGCACACGTGGTGCATGCCCCCAGCCAAACCTGCTTGCCCGAAACCGAGTTGGCCGCCTGCGGTGTTCATCGGGAAATCGCCGCGGAAGGTCAGGTCGTGATCGGACACGAAGGACATGCCCTTGCCCTTCTCGCAGAACCCGGCGTCCTCCAGGCTGAGCAGCACCGTGATGGTGTAGCAGTCGTAGATCGACACCATGTCCATCTGATCGCGGGTCAGCCCGGTCATCCCGAACGCGGTGTCCGCCGCCTTCCGGATCGGCGTATCCAGCAGATCCTCGGCGTAGGTGGGGGTCTTGAACGGCACGTGCTCACCAAAACCCTTGACCCACACCGGACGGTTGCGGGCTCGGGCGGCAACCTCGGCGCTGGCCACGACGACGGCAGCCCCGCCGACGCACGGCATCACGATCTCCAGCATGTGCAGCGGGTCGGCGATCACCGGGCTGGCCAACACGTCCTCGACGGTCAGCGGGGTGTCTTTCCAGATGGCGCCGTCGGTGTGGTTGGCGTTGACCCTCTGGTCCACCACGATCTTGGCCATCGCCCGCTCGTCGTAGCCGTACTCGTAGGCGTAGCGCTGGGCCACCTGCCCGTACGGGCCGTTCTGGCCGAGGTTGCCATAGGGAATCTCGAATTCGGCCTGCGGTGAACCGAATTGGTTGCTCGACGAGCCGAAGAACACCGCGTCGGTCAGCGTCTTCGGCTTCAGTTCCGAGCTCGCGGTGATGTAACGAGCAGGTAGGGCGCACAGCACCACGTCGCACAGGCCGAGTTCGATCGCGGCGGCCGCCCGCCACACCATGCCGGCCGCGCTGGCGCCACCGAGATCCAGCAACTCCGCGAAGTTCGCTCGTACACCCAGGTATTCGGCCACGGTGGACGGTACGAAGATCTCCGACTCGCCCAAGTGCGAGGTGACGATGCCGTCCACCTGCTCGGCCGACAGGCCGGCATCCTCCAGGGCCGCGGCGGCCAATAGCGCCCACTGCTCCAGGGTGAACGGCGCCGGCGACGCCTTGTTCATCTTCTCCGGCGGCAGCTCGACGTAGCCGACGATCGCGGCATCGCCCTGTAGTCCCCTACGCGATCCCAATGTCGTCTCCTTACTTTCGGGGTAGACCCAGAATCATCTGGGCGATGATGTTGAGCTGGATCTCGGTGGTGCCGCCGCCGATCAGTTCGGCGGGCAGGTCCAGGTACGGTGCCACCACGGCGGGTTGGCTGTCCTGTTCGAGGGCCAGTGGCCCGGTCAGACCCAGAGTGAGTTCGGCCGCCCGGCGCAACATCACGTTGGTGGCCACCTTGGCGATGCTGGATGCCGGCCCCGGGGCCTGCCCGTCGAGCAGACGCAAGGTCTCCCGTACCCCCAGCGCCTTGAGGGCGTTTGTGTAGGCGTCGATCTCGCCGATGGCGTGCAACACCGGGTCGGGATCGGGGCTCGTCCCAACCAGCTCACGCAGCGCACCCATCCGGTCGATGTTGACGTAGCCGCTGATCGCCACGCGCTCGTGGGCCATGGTGCTGATGGCCAACTGCCAGCCCGAGGCCGGGTCGCCGAGCACCATCTCGTCGGGAATGAAGACGTCGGTGAGAAACACCTCGTTGAACTCGGCGCGCCCGCTGGACTGGGTGATCTGCCGGAACTCGACACCGGGCGAACGCATGTCGAGGATGAAATAGCCGATGCCCCGGTGCTTGGGGGCGGTCGGATCGGTACGGGCCAGCAGCGCGCCGAAATCGGCCCGATGCGCCAGCGAGGTCCAGATCTTGTGTCCGTTGATCCGCCATCCGCCCTCGACGCGCGCGGCCCGGGTGCTCAGCGACGCCAGGTCAGACCCGGCACCTGGCTCGCTGAACAGCTGGCACCAGGACAGTTCCCCGCGCAGGGTGGTGGGCACGAAACGTTCTTGCAATTCAGGGGATCCGGCCGCCATGACACTGGGGAGAATCCATTCGGCGATGCCGACGGACGGCCGCACCAGGCCTGATCGCCTGCCGAACTCCTCGTCCACGATGAGCTGCTGGCGCACGGTGGCGTCACATCCCCACGGCGAGGCCCAGTGCGGGGCGATCAATCCCGCGTCGGCCAGCAACGTACGGCGCGCCCCGATCGCGAACTCCGGGTAGTCACCTTGGCGTCCGAAACCGTTGTCGGACAGGGTGAGCGCACGGTCCAGAATTTCGCCGACCCGGGCCCGGAAATCGGCGTCGGACTCACCGAGGTTCACCGTCACGTCGCGCGTCACGGTGGCCGACAGTTCACCTAGCCTGCGGGTCCAGCGCGACACCGGACCGATCGAGGCCGCCAGGCTGGTCGCCCGGCGCCAGTACAGGTGCAGGTCGTGTTCCCAGGTGAATCCGATCGCCCCGAGCATGGTGAGCGCCTCGAGCACCAGGCCGGGAACCGGCATGACCGCTCTCACCGCGGCCGAGCAGGTGGTCAGCCGGTGTTGGTCGGTGTCCGTGGACCCATCGAGGGCCCGCACCGCGTCCCAGGCCGCTGCCGTCGCCAGTGCGCTGTTCACCAGCAGCATCGCCGCCTTGTGTTGCAGCGCCTGGAACGTGCCGATCGGTTTGCCGAATTGTTCACGGGTGCGCAGATGTTCGGTGACGGTGTCCACGCACCACTGGGTGATGCCTGCCGCCACCGACGCGGTGAACGCAACGGTCAGCCCGGTGACCAGGTCGGCATCCAGCCCGGTCAGGACGGCGGCGGCGGGCACCGCCTGATCGCGCAGCCGCAGGAGACCCAGATCCGTGGTCAGGTCGGTGCCGCGGCGCGACTCGACCTGGCCCTCGGCAGGATTCAGCGACGCCCAGAGCAGCGCACCCGTCTCGTCGGCGAAGGGCACCACGACGCACTGCGCCGAGCACATCCCCAGGGTCAGGCCGGTCGAACCGGTGAGACGCCAACCGTCGCCGTCGCGGCGGCCCGCGATGTCGGACCGTTCGCTCGGCACCACGACGGCCGTGCCACCGGCGGCAATCTCCTTGAGCAACGTCTCGGCAGCGGGGCTCGGCCGCGAGGCCAGGGCGGCCCCGGCGATCGCCGTGGTGAGCAGCGGACCGGGCAGCAGTGCAGATCCCGCCGCTTCCAGCACGCAGGCCATGTCTTGCAGGCCGCCGCCCTGCCCGCCCACCGCTTCTGGCAGGTGTACGGCATGAAATCCGTTGTCCACCAAGGCACTCCACCACGACGGCAGATGCCCGTCAGCGAGGTGGTCGAGCACTTCCCGGGTCGTGTCGATCGGTGCATGCCGGCCCGCGAACTGCCCGACGGCGTTGCCCAGCTGTTGTTGTTCGGGTGTCAGTGCGATGGAGATGTGCGTGGTCATGCGCGCCGCCTGGACGCGAACAGACCGGAGACGAAGAACCGCGCGCCCTCGGCGATGGCCTCGGTCGTCGGTCGCGGCTGCCATCCGAGTTCGCGGACCGCCTTGCCGTGATCCATCGGCGACATCACGTGCATCAGGCGCACGGTCAGTGGGCTGAGCTGATTCTCCTTCTTGCGCAGCCGGGCCAGCGGATCGACGATCGCGCCCGCGGCTGCCAGTAGACGGACCGGTACGCCGCGCCGAGGCGGCTCCACATCAACAGCAGCACAGGCGGTTCGGTAGATCTCCCGGGCTGTCATGAAACGTTCGGACACGATGTAGCGTTCACCGACCCGACCCCGCTCGCCGGCCAGGATCAATGCCTCGGCGGCATCGGCGATGCCCACGGTCTCGGCGGCCGCTCCGTTGACGTAGAACGGCATCCTGCCTCGCACCGCGGCGGCGACCAGGCCGCCGTGCGGCGTCGGCAGCCAGTCGCCGGGGCCGTAGGTGTTGGACACACACATCGCCACCGCGGGCAACCCGTGCTCACGGGCGTACCGCAGCACCATCTGTTCGGCCAGCACTCGGGTGTGTACGTAGTCGCCGCCCACGTCGAGCCAGTTGTGCGGCAGATCCTCGGTGGCAAGCCCGGATTCGGCGATACCGATGGTGGCGATCGAACTGGTGAAGACGAACTTGCTCAGCCCCGCCTCGACGGCGACGTCCAGGACCTCTTGCAGCCCTTCGATGTTGGTCTTCCACAGCGGCGCCGGGTCGCTCAGCCAGGCCCGGGCGTCGACGACGCAGTAGTACACGACATCACAGTCGTCCATCGCGGCGCGCACGGAATCGGCGTCGAAGATGTCGCCGTAGACCCGCTCCACGTCGAGGTCGTCGATCCCGCGGGTGGAGCTGGTGGTGCGGATGAGCACCCGTACGTCCTCGCCACGCTCGACCAGTCGCCTGGCGACGTGCGAACCGAGGAATCCGCTGGCCCCGATGACCAGTTTCTTTGTTGCCATGCGCCCTTGCGTCCGTCGTTCTCCGATATTCACGAGACGCTACGTCTCGTCTTGTGGGAGACTACGGCGGGTAGCTTGCCGTGTAAAGATCCGTGCAGAGGACCGACGAGGACATACCGATGATCCCCACTACCGATGAGGTGACGCCGCCGCGGCGACGCAGCGAGAAGTCGCGGGTGGCCATCATCGAGGCCACCCGCGCGCTACTGCTGGAACGGGGCTTTGACGGCCTGAGCATCGAGGCCGTCGCCGCACGCGCCGGAGTCGGCAAGCAGACCATCTACCGCTGGTGGCCGAGCCGGCCCGCACTGGTCGCCGATGTCCTGCTGGAGGACGCCGACAAGATCCTGGCCACGATGCCCCACACCGGCGATGTGGCCGCGGACCTGGCCTCCTGGGCCGGAACCCTGGCCTCGGCCCTGACCTCAAAGCGCGGCAACGCCATGCTGCGCATCCTGACGGCGGCCTCCCTCGAACACGAGGACACCGCCGCGCGACTGCGTGCCGGATTCAGCCGACCGCTGGTCGATTCCGTGCGCAACCGGCTGCTGGCCGAGCACGTCGATGCCGACCTCGCGTCCGCAGCCGCCGACGCCCTGCTCGGCGGCGTCGTCTACCCGATCCTGTCCGAGGGACGGAACTATCCGCGCGGACGCGCCGAGGCCCTGGCCCGCATCATCGTCGCGAGCCTGCGCGGCCCGTCCGGCTGAAGGCCGGTGCGCTACGCCCCGGGAACGGCGCCCGGCGCCCGCACCACCATCGGCACCGCGGGAAAGTACGTCGCCATCTCCGAGCGGCACTTGCGCAGGGCGGCGGTGCCGTAGCCGCGTTTGCGGAAGTCCGGGTGGATCCAGATCCGGACGTTGACCTCACCGTGGCTCAGTTCGCCGAACACCATGCCGACCTTCTGGTCGCCCTCCAACGCGACGAACCAGGCGGCCTCCTCGGCGTCGACCCGGCCGAGGGCCGCGCGGATCTCGTCGTCGACATCGGCGGCGGCAGCGCCCGACCCGTCGCCGGAGGTACCGACGTCACTGGTTCGGGCGACGAAGATATCGCGGTCGGTGTCAGCGGCGAACGGCCGCAAATCCAGGGATTCGCCCGAGGCCGCCGGGCGTTCCGACACCGTGAAGCTGAGCTGGCTGTTCAGGTCGTCGAGCTCCGCGGCGATCGCGCGTCGCGAATCCTTGGTGATCTGCGCGAACGACAACCCCACCACGGCTTCGGCCGCGACATGAGAGGTGCCGAGCAGGCCGGCAACCGCGTCGACGGCCGCTGTGCGATCGTCGGCGTCCACGATCACGTCGAGCACTTCGTGGCGCCGGTTGAGGGCGTTGAGCAGAGCGTCGGCAATTTCGCGCCGGGCCGCGGCTTTGTCGTGATCGGTCATACCGCGAGAGTAGATCAGCAGTGCGAACTGTGCGCAGAGCAACCGTCAGCTCAGAGCCGGTCCATTTCTCGTGCCATCTCCGACCACTCGAAATAGATCAACCGTGATGCGCATTCAAAGGGATGGCGGCCGTGGTCATGACCGTCGATCGGCAGATGCCACGGCTGATGGGCAACCTCCATCGGTTGTGACGGGGTGAACGGGAACATGGCTGGCCCCCTTCGCTGGCTGGTACCCGCAGGAAACCACCCCGCTCGCGTCGACACATCATCCATCCGGTTGACATTGATCTGGATTATTCTGGCCTCAGGCGACGACCATGTATTCGACGACGAACGAATCGGGAACCGTGACATGTTCACGGTCGAAGGATTCTCGCGCCTCGTAGCCGGCATCTACGCCGCTGCGATCGCTCCCCAGCACTGGGAGTCCACGATCCGCGACATCCACCGCACCATCGGCGGCAACGGCGGCGCGTTGCTCACTTCCGAGAAGTCGGTCTGGTCGATCCAGAACTCGATCCTCCCCACTGGCGCGGCCGCCGGCTATGCCGCGTACTACCACCGACTCGACGCGCCGATGGCCGCCGTGGAGAAGGGTGCGGTGGGTACCGTCCGCACCGGGACAGAGCTGATCGTCCCGATTCGCCACTCGGAGTTCTACTCAGATTGGCTGCACCCCAACGAATTGGAGGACGGCCTGTTCATCCGGCTGTCCCGGGGTACGCGCCCGGCCTGCTTCCTGCTGCACTCCGCGGTGACGTCCGAACCGTTCGGGTCAAGGGAGCGGATCCGGCAGTTCAGCGGCCTGGTCCCGCACCTGCAACAGGCCCTGCGCGCGCAAGGGGCGCTCGACGACTTCGCCCATGAGGACGCCGACCTGCACGCTGCCCTCGATTCGGTGGACCACGGCATCGTCGTGGTGGGACCGAACGGGCAGGTGCTCAACCTCAACGCCGCCGCCGAGAAGGCCCTGCGCGGCGACGACGGCCTTCAGGTCGCCGCCGGTCGCATCACGGCCGCCGGCGCCGCGGCCAACCGGACCCTCAACCGCGCCCTCAACTCGGCCCTGACCGGCACCACCGACAACATTCGCGGTGGTTTCTCGTTCACGGTCCAAAGACCCTCGGACGCAAGGCCCTTCATCCTCCACGTGCTGCCGCTGCACCGACTCGAGGAGCCGGACCGGCGACGGGCCCTGCTGATACTGATCGACCCCGACCACGAGCCCGAACCCAGCACGGAACTCCTGCGACGCCTGTACCACCTGACCCGTACCGAGGCCGACATCGCACTGCGCGTAGCCCAGGGCGCCGACCCCAAACACATCGCCGAGGACCTGTCGGTATCGATCACCACGGTGCGTACCCACCTGCACCGGATATTCGACAAGACCGACACGCACCGCCAGGTTGAGCTGGTGCGCCTGCTGCTCAGCCTGCATCCGGTGGCCTAGTTCAGCCGAACAGCTCCCGCCCCAGGTGGCCGTCCGGGGTCCGCACCCCGCCGGGCACCACGAACACCGACGACCCGACCGCCGTGGTCCACTGGTTGAGCGCGTCGAACTGGGCGAGGCGGCGCTGCACCGGCAGGAACTGCTCGTCGATATCGCGTTGGAACGTCGCGAAGATCAACCCCGTGTTGGACGTCTGACCGGGTTCGGGCGGATCGTCGTAGTTGTAGGGCCTGCGCAGAAAGCGCTCTCGCGTACCGCGGTGGTGTGCCAGCGCAACGTGCGAGTTCTGCGGGATGACCGGAATTCCATTGTGCAGCAAGGAGAAATTCGGTTCATCCGTCTCCCGGGTGCCGGTCAGCGGTGCGCCGGAGTCCAGGGTGCGTCCGACGGCGAACTCCTTGCTCGGGCGGTCCAGCTCGTCCCAGGTGTCCAGGTGCATGGCGATGCGCCGGACGATCATCAACGTGCCGCCGACCAGGCCCGGGTGCACCGCGCCGGACATCCAGACCAGATCGTCGAAGTCGGCGGCGGTCAGGTTCGCGGTGCCGTCGACCTGTCCCATCAGGTTGCGCATGGTGGTGCCGCTCGCGTCGGCGCCGCGGGCGTTGCGGAACCCGGCCTGCCGCCAGCGCGGGGTGGCCATGGACCGCACGTTCTTGGTCAGCACCCGGTTGGCATGGGCCACCGTCACCGGATCGTCGGCACAGATCTGCAGCAACAGATCACCGCCGGACCACCTGTGATGGAGCTGGTCCACGTCGAACACCGGCAACTCACGAGCCGACCGCGGCAAGGATCCCGCAGGCCCGACCCGGCCGAGCAGTCCGATTCCCAGACCGACCGTGATGGTCAATCTGGCTGGGCGGGTGGCGAGTTCGGGTTCGGTGTCGGCCAACGCGGGCGCACCGCGCGTCAAGCGGGCGGCGTCAGCCGTCCACAACCTCAGGATCGCCGCGACGGTTTCCCGCTCCGAGCGCCGCATGCCGGGCTTTCCGCCGTGGTCGAGATCGAAGGCCACGAACAGCCCGTGGGACTGCGGCGCGGTGGCGACCCCAGCCTGATGCGGTCCGTAGAACGGTTCCACGTCGACCCCGAAACCGTTCTTCACGGTGGCGGAATTGGCCGCGCCGGACTGGTTCAGCATGGCGCCGGCAGCCAGCGCGGCGGCACCCCCGGCGAAGAGGCGCCGCCGGTTGACCGCCGGGCGGGACGGCTCGGCCTCAGCCATGTCCGTGCGGGGACGACGGCGCATAGTTCTCGTTGCCACCGGCGAAATCCCGCACCTGGGCCGTAACCGGGAGCGACGATCCGTCCTCGAACACCAGCGAGACCGGGACATCGGCGCCGGGCTGCAGCGGCGCCTTCAGGTCCATCAGCATCACGTGGTCTCCGCCGGGGACCAGTTCATGGGTACCCCCGGCCGCGATGCTGAGCCCACCGTCCTTGGGCCGCATGGTTTTCGACCCGCTCCCATCGCTGACCACCTCGTGCAGTTCCACCGTGCCGGCCGCCGGGGAGGTCGCCGAGACGATGCGCACATCGTGGTGCCCCGTGTTGGTGAGGGTGCCGAAGACCGCGGTCGTGCCCGCGTCAGCCGCACCGGCCCATTGCTCACTCACCTGGACCGTCTCGGCCATCTTTTCCTCGTGATGGCTCTCGGTACAGGCGGCAAGGCCTACTGCCAAGCTCAACGCGGTCGCCGTCAGAACAGCTGCGACCCTAGACATTTGATCGTCCTTTCCACCACGCCACCGCGACGTCGATCAGCAGAAAGGCCAGCAGGCTCAACCCGAACAACGGCAGGGCCCAGCCGATGACGGCTGCGACGACAACCACGGCCACGCTGCCCCACGGCGGCAACTCGCGGAGGGCTCCCCGCAGCGGCGGGCGCCCGACCGCCCAGGCCGAACCGCGCGTGGGCCTGCGCTGCCACCACATCCGGTAGCCACGCACGATGACACTGATCAACCCGATCATGGTGAGTGCCAGCACGATCTGGTTGGCGATGCCGAACAGCAGACCCATGTGGGCGTCGATCGTCCAATCGGTGAGCTTGGCCAGCAGCGGCCATTGCGCGAAGTTCACCCGGTCGGTTACTGCCCCCGTTTCCGGGTCGACCGCGATCTCGTCGGCACGGGACGGCCAATCGCGTTTGCGCTCGGCCACCTTCCACGCCTGGCCCGCTTCGGTCGGCGGGTACATCCACATCGGTCCGCGCAGCCCGGCCTGCTCGGCAGTGCGCAGTACGGTGTCCGCGCCGCGCAGCTCGGACTGGCCGCCATGCGCACCGTGGTGTGCCGCCTGGGCGGCCGCAGCCCCGGACAACGACGTGTCCACTGCAGGCGCCGTGGTGTTCAGCTGCGCCTGGATACCGTTGACCGTCTCCCCCGCATAACGCGACCAGGTGATACCCGACACCGACAGGGCCAACAGCACCGCCACGATCCAGACGCCGACCGCGCCGTGCCAGGACAGGGTGCGCCGGCGGCCGGATGCCGACCGGTCGGGCAGGACCAGATCGCGCACCGTGCGGTTCTCCCGGCGCCGCATGACCCACAGCGCGAGCCCGGCCAGTGCGATCACCCACATCCAGCTGGCGGCCAACTCGCTGTAGTTGCGGCCGAATGCCCCCAGATGCAGGTTGCGGTGCAGCTCGTCGAACCAGGCCCGCATCGGCATCCACTGCCCGTAGGTGGTCAGCGCCCCACGCACCGCACCGGTGTACGGGTCGACGAACACCGTGCGCGAATAGTCCGGCGGAATGTCCTTGAAGGCGGGGTCCACCAGCAGCCGGATCTGGGTGGTCTCGTCGGGGGCCACGGGCGGGCGGATGCTCTCCACCGTGCCTTCGGGATGGGCGTGGCGCGCCGCGGCGAGCTGGTCGGCCAGCGGCAGTCGCTCGGCCCCGACGTGCTCGACGGTCAGCTCATGCCGGTAGACGAATGTGTCGATCTGCGGGATCAGCGCGTAGAGCAGACCGGTGATCGCCGCGATCAGGATGAACGGCCCGACGAAGAGGCCGGCGTAGAAGTGCAGCCGCACCAGAAGGGGGCGGATGGAGTTGGATTTGACGGGGGGAGGCGATTTTTCGCGTAGCTGATCGTCGGGGGTCGTGGTCATGGCAGTGCTTTCGCTGAAAGGAACGTGGGAAGGTGCGCACGCGCGGGCACACCAAACGGGTGACAGCCCGTCGGTGATCGACGGGCTCAGGCGAAGAGGGGCGTCAGACGCCCGTGCCGGACCCCACCGGAGGTGCCCGCATTCCCAGACCGGCATGCAGCAGGACAGGCCGCGCCACAACCACATTCGAAGGCCACCAGAGCTCGCGGACCGGCGGCCGGATCCGGGCGGTGGCAAAGATCCGCAACCAGGACAGCACCGAGGCACAGACCACGTACAGGTACTCGGCCATGCCGATCACCAGACCGAGACCCACCGCCGCCGCGACGTGCATGCCGAGCATGGGTGCGGTGAGAAGCGACGCTGCGTGATGATGCCCGCCGGACATCGCCAGCGCGAAGTGACCGAGTAACTGCCCGGCGCCCAGGCCCGCGATGAGCAGACCGGTCTTGACCAGGCGCGTCTGCGGGTTCAGACCGCCCACAGCGGCGCCGAGCGCCGCGCACAGCAGCAACAGCACGATCAACGGGCTGCTCGTCGGGGCCATCCCGCCGGCCGCGGTGTGTGCGACCGTTGCGGTGAGCGCCGAGCACGCGCCGACCAGACCACCGCGCAGGCGCGCGGCATGCTCGGCTGACGTGCTCACCTGCGGAACCTTACCGTGCAGCCTGAGCTGGGCTTCCGGCATCGGCCCCTAGAGTTGGCCCGGTGGGTGGCCCGGCATATGAGCAGTACGACTTGATCGCCGACGAGTACGCCCGGGCGTTCGCCGGCGAGTTCGAATCCCGGCCCTTCGACCGCGCGATCCTGCGGTCCTTCGCGGATCTGGCGGTGCGGTCCGGCGGCACCAGAGCCCTCGATGTGGGCTGCGGCCCCGGCGAGGCCGCCGCCGAGCTTGCCGACTGTGGACTGCAGACCGAGGGGGTCGACGGCTCGGCCGCGATGATCGCCCTCGCCAGGCAGCGGTGGCCCGGAGTGCGGTTTCAGACCGCCGACATGCTCGGCCTCCCCTATGACGAGGGAACCTTCGATGCGGTGTGCGCCTGGTACTCGATCATCCACACACCCGCCGAGGCATTGCCTGACCTGTTCGCCGCGTTCCGCCGGGTCCTGACCGATGCGGGGTGGTTGCTGCTGGGATTCCAGACCGACGGTGAGACGGCGGTCTACGACCACGCCTTCGGCCGGGACGTGGCGTTGACCTTTCTGCGTCACGACCTCGGCACGGTCTGCGCAGCGCTGGAAGCGTCGGGATTCACCGTGTACGCGACCACCAGGCGCGCGCGTCAGGCGCAGCTGGACGAGCCCACGGCCCAGGCCATGGTCATCGCGCAGGCCGGCCCACGGTGATTATCATCCTTGACTTATATAAGTAAGAACTTCTAGTCTGGTCACGTGCACGCCTTCGACATCCTCGGAGATCCGGTGCGCAGGCGGATCTTGGAACTCATCCACATGGGCGAAATGTCATCCGGCGCCATCACCGAGGTGATCCGGGCCGAGTTCGAGATCAGCCAGCCTGCGGTGTCCCAACACCTCAAGGTGTTGCGGGACAACGGTTTCGCCAGCGTGCGCGCAGAAGGCACCCGCCGGCTGTACAGCGTCGACTCCGCGCCGCTGCGCGAGGTCGACCAGTGGCTGGAGCAGTTCCGGCGCAACTGGACGCCGCACCTGGATGCACTGGCGACCGAGATCGCGCGCGGCAAGCGGGAACGAAGAAGAACCACGAACAAGGAGGCTTCCCAGTGATCGACGTCCAACACCAGCTCAACGAAGTCCGCCGCAGTGTGGGCCGCAAGACGTTCGAAGCCCGCGAGGCGCGTGTGGTGAGCGTCAGCCAGACCTACGACACCGACGCCGCCGATCTGTGGGACGCCTGCACCAGCATCGAGCGGATCCCCCGCTGGTTCCTGCCGATCACCGGCGATCTGCAGGTGGGCGGACGTTTCCAGCTGGAAGGTAACGCGTCCGGCGAGGTGCTGAGCTGTGATCCGCCCCGGTCGTTCACGACCACCTGGGAGGCCATGGGCGCCACCAGCTGGGTCGAGGTCACCATCACGGCCGCGGGCGAGGATCGGTCCACCTTCACGCTGGACCACATCATGCACTCCGGCGACGACGACGAATTCTGGCTGCAGTTCGGCCCCGGGGCGGTCGGAGTCGGTTGGGACTCCGCACTTCTCGGACTTGCCGGTTACCTCGGTGGCGGCGACCGCATCACGCCGGAAGAGGGCGCGGCCTGGGCGGCCGGCGAGGAGGGACGCGCGTTCATGACTGCAGCCAGCGAGCTCTGGTACCAGGCCGACCTGGCGGCCGGCGAGGATCCGGCCCGGGCGCGCGGCGCGGCGGACCGCACCGCGGCCGCGTACACGGGGGCTGAACAGGGCTGACACCACGCGATGGGGCGCCACGGCACCGTCGCCGTACCCTGTCGTTGTGCCCGACCTCCACCCGAACCTGAACGTGCTGGCCCCGTTGCTCGGCACCTGGGCCGGTCCCGGCGCCGGCGAGTATCCGACGATCGAATCGTTCGAGTACCTCGAAGAGATCACGTTCGGCCATGTCGGCAAGCCGTTTTTGACCTACAGCCAGCGCACCAGGGCCCGCGACGACGGCCGCCCGCTGCACGCCGAGACCGGGTACCTCCGGGTCCCGGCGCCCGGCCGGGTCGAATGGGTGCTGGCGCATCCGACCGGGATCACCGAGATCCAGGAGGGCACCGTGCGCGTCGACGACGGGCGCATCGATATGGAGCTGGCCGCGACCACCATCGGGCTGACGGCATCGGCCAAAAACGTTGCGGCACTGTCACGCTCCGTCCACGTGACCGGGGACCAGCTGACGTACGACGTGCAGATGGGCGCCGTCGGACAGCCACTGCAACACCACCTTTCCGCGACCCTGACCAGGAAGAGCGAATGAGCCAACCAGCACCGACCGGCAAGATCGCCCTTCCCTCGGACCTCGACTCGGTCACCGACATCGGCGACGAGGACCACTCGGAGATCGACCCGAGGGCCGTCGAGCGGATCTGGGAGTCGGTCCGGCACTGGTACGGCTCCGGCCTGCACCCGGCCATCCAGGTGTGCTTGCGGCGCAACGGGAAAACCGTGTTGAACCGCGCGATCGGCCACGGATGGGGTAACGGCCCCGACGATGCGCCGGATGCCGAGAAGATCCCGGTCACCACCGCGACCCCGTTCTGCGTCTATTCGGCGGCCAAGGCGATCAGCACGACCGTGGTCCACATGCTCGTCGAACAGGGACACTTCTCCCTCGACGACCGGGTCTGCGACTACCTGCCCAGCTACACCAGCCACGGCAAGGACCGCACCACGATCCGGCACGTGATCACCCACAGCGCGGGTGTGCCGATCCACACCGGACCGCGCCCCGACGTCACCCGCGTGAACGACAGCGAGTACACCCGTGAGCAACTCGCCCTGCTCAAACCGGTGTACCGACCCGGCCTCGTGCACATCTACCACGGTCTGACCTGGGGTCCGCTGGTCCGCGAGATCGTCTCGGCCGCGACCGGCCGCAACATCCGCGACATCCTGGCCGACGAGATCCTCAACCCACTGGGGTTCCGGTGGACCAATTACGGCGTTACCGCAGAAGAGGTTCCGCTGGTGGCGCCCAGCCACGTCACCGGCAAGCCGCTGCCCGCGCCGATCGCGGCGGCGTTCCGGGCCGCGGTGGGCGGGACCCTGGACCGCATCATCCCGCTCAGCAACACGCCGCTGTTCCTGACCAGTGTCATCCCTTCGTCCACCACCGTCTCCAACGCCGACGAACTGTCCCGATTCGCCGAAATCCTGCGCCGCGGAGGTGAACTCGACGGGGTGCGGATCATGAAGCCAGAGACGTTGCAGGCCGCGACGGCGCCGTGCCGGCGCATGCGCCCCGATGTGGCCACCGGCCTCAAGCCGATGCGGTGGGGCACCGGCTACATGCTGGGAGGCAAGCGTTTCGGGCCGTTCGGCCGCAACACCGAGGGCGCGTTCGGGCACACCGGATTGGTCGACATCGCGGTGTGGGCCGACCCGCAACGCAGCCTGTCGGCGGCGGTCGTCAGCAGCGGTAAGCCCGGGGCTCACCGGGAGGCCAACCGCTATCCCGCGGTGCTGGACCGGATCGCGGCCGAGATCCCCGTCGGCTGAGAGTCGTTCGCCAGGTCAGCGCAGCTTCTCCCCGTACACCCGCTCGACCGTCAGCGTCATCAGCACCCGTCGGTCGGAGACCATGACCGACCGGTATTCATCCCAGTCGGGGTGCTCCCCCGCTGCGCTTCGGTAGTAGTCGACGAGCGCCTCGACCTCGGGGCTGTGCGGATCGGTACCCGGGCCGATCAACCTCACCGGCCCTTCTGCCGTTGCCCAGGCCCAGCCGTCGGCACTGGTCACCTCCAGCGCCGCGCGGGGGTCGCGACGCAGATTGGACGTCTTGGCGCGGCCTTCGGTCATCGACACGTGGATGACGCCCGCGGCCCGGTCGTAGAACGGCGTCACCGGCGACAGCTGCGGGATACCGGAGGCCTTGATGGTGGCCAACACGCCCAAGCGGGCCTCGGCCAGCAGTTCGTGCGGATCGAACGACGGGTTAGATGAGGTGGCGGTCACATGTGTGCGCAACCTCCGGCCGCCCGCCCGCTATTCCAGGAGCCTGCCGATGCCTGATGAACCACTCCGCGACGATCTCGCCGAGCTGCTGCGCCGGAGGGCGTTGACGCAGGATGCGGGCCGGCCCGACGCGGTCGCCCGCCGGCATGCCACCGGGGGCCGTACCGCGCGGGAGAACATCGGCGACCTGGTCGATGAGGGGTCCTTCGTCGAGTACGGGCGGTTCGCGATCGCGGCTCAGCGCCACCGTCGCAGCCTGGACGATCTCATCGAACGCACGCCCGCCGACGGTCTGCTGGCCGGGACCGCGCGGATCGGCGGTGCGGCGTGTGCGGTGCTGTCCTACGACTACACCGTTCTGGCCGGAACCCAGGGCGCGCTGGGGCATCGCAAGAAGGACAGATTGTTCGAGATCATCGAGCGGCTCAAGTTGCCGACGGTGTTCTTCGCCGAAGGCGGCGGCGGACGTCCCGGTGACACCGACATTCCCACGGTCTCGTCTCTGGAGATCCGGGCATTCGCGCTGTGGGCGGGGTTGTCCGGCGTGGTGCCGCGCGTCGCCGTCGTCAAAGGCCGGTGTTTCGCGGGCAATGCGGTGATCGCCGGTGCGGCCGACCTGATCGTCGCCACCCAGGACAGCTCGATCGGGATGGGTGGGCCCGCCATGATCGCCGGCGGCGGGCTGGGTGAGGTGGCGCCCGACGACGTCGGCCCGATCTCGGTGCAGGCGTCCAACGGCGTCGTCGACGTCGTGGTCGCAGACGAGGCGCAGGCCGTCGCGGTCACCAAGAAGCTGATGGGCTACTTCACCGGGCCCATCGAACCCGTTCCCGTCGCTGATCAAACCGCTTTGCGCACAATGATTCCCGAGCGGGCCCGGCGCGCCTACCCGGTGACCCCCATCATCGAGACGCTCGCCGACCCCGACTCGGTGACCGTGCTGCGGGAGAAGTTCGCCCCGGAGATGGTGACCGCCCTGGCGCGCATCGACGGTCGGCCGGTGGGCGTCATCGCCAACAACACCATGGTGATGGCCGGTGCCATCACCGCCGCGGCGTCGGACAAGGCCGCCCGGTTCCTGCAACTGTGCAATGCGTTCGGCCTGCCGGTCATCTCACTGGTGGACTGCCCCGGGTACATGGTCGGCCCGGCGGCCGAGGCCGAGGCCCTGGTGCGGCGCGGTTCACGGCTGCTGGTGGCCGGTGCGGCTCTCACGGTGCCACTGATAGCGGTGATCCTGCGGCGAGGTTACGGCCTTGGGGCACAGGCGATGTGCGGTGGCAGTCTCCATGAGCCGCTGCTCACGGTGGCCTGGCCCGGTGCCCACCTGGGTCCGATGGGCCTGGAGGGAGCCGTCCGCCTGGGCCTGCGGAAGGAGCTGGAGGCCATTGCCGACGAGGACGAGCGTGAGCAGGCCGTGCGGGCCGCCACCGCGGCGGCCGAGGAGAACGCGCGGGCGCTCAACTCCGCCTCGCTGTTCGAGATCGATGACGTCGTCGACCCGGCGGAAACCCGTGGCCTGATCGCCGCAACGCTGGCCGCGGCCGCTGCGCACGAGCGTCCGGCGCCCCATGCGCGGTTCGTCGACACCTGGTGAGGAACGCGATCGGCACCGTTGACTACACGCTGTAGTAGACGTAGCGTCCCCACACTGTGTCTAATGGTCCTCCTCGCGTGCGGGGTCGCCGCTGGAGTTTCGCTCAGTGGGGACTGCTGATCATCTCGCTGTTCCATGTGGTGCAGGCAATCATCGGTTTCATTGCCGAGCCGAGCTTCGCCATCGGCCCCGATGCACCGACCACGCCGATTCTGGGCATGGACTACAACGGCTGGCACGCAGTGGCCGGCCTGGCATTGTTCGGCCCCGGCCTGGTGCTGTGCCGGCGAAAAGCCTGGGCCGTGCTCTATCTCCTGCTCGCCGCGGTGGCCGGAGCGCTGCCGGGAATCTGGGCGTTCTTCTCGAACCAGGTGGCCTACGTGTTCGCCTTCCCGAACAACATCACCGATGCGATCGTGCACATGGCAACCGCCGCGGTGATGCTCGCCGTGGCAGGTGTGCAGATCTACCTCGATGGCGGGCTGCGCAACTCGCTGTCCGGGCTAACACTCAAGCGGTGAACAGATCAGTTAGCTGAGCGTTTCCTGGATAACAATTCGGTCACTACCGCGAACGCCGCAGATCACGATCAATTAAGAATGGCGCGCGGTCTCTGAGACATTTCAAGATCATCGGTCGCAATTCGTCGGTATTGAGGCGCAATTCACGGCGGCGCACTGTAACGCCGCCACAGCCGTCACTGCCGTTTCACACCGCAGATGTTTTGCTCGACCGCATCGCGGTTACTTTCGAATTCGGGCCGGGGACAGCGATCACGAGTCGCGACCCAATGAGAATCCCAGAAGGAAAAAATGATCATGAAATTCACTGCTCTCACCGCACGCCGTGGAATTGCCGGCGCCTGTGCCGCGGGCCTGCTCGGCGGGGTTACCGCGGCGATGATCGGCGCACCGACGGCGGCCGCCGCACCCGACTGCAGCGCCAGCGGGGTGGCCGGCACCGTCAGCAGCACCACCGGTGCCGCGCGCGCCTACCTGGACAGTCACCCGGGCGCCAACCAGGCTGTGACCGCCGCGTTCAGCCAGCCTCGCCCGCAGGCCGCGGCCACGCTGCGCGGTTACTTCACCGCCAACCCGCAGGAGTACAACGACCTGCGCGGCATCCTGGCCCCCATCGGGGACACCCAGCGTGCGTGCAACGTGACGGCGCTGTCGCCCGAACTCGCCTCGGCCTACTCGGAGTTCATGGCCGGGTAGTCATTACGGTGGAGCCAGGCCGACACGTCGAGGAGGACGGATGGCGAACCGGTGGCAGGCGGTCCGAGGCAACCAGGGCAACAGGGTGGCCGGACGATCGACGACACGTGTCCGTAAGCGCAATCCGTCGCCACTCGAACCGGCCTGGACCCCACCACCGGCCCGCTACGGCGTCGGCGTCCACCACAATGTGGCGGTCCGCGCGTCCGACGGCACGGTGCTCCGGGCCGACATCCACTACCCGACGGACCCCGAGACCGGGGCGCCGGCGGTGGGACCGTTCCCGGTGCTGCTGTCCATCACGCCCTACGGCAAGAAAGCCCCGCCGCCGGCCGCCCAGATCGGCGGCGGGGCCACCCCGTACCTGATCCGGCGCGGCTACATCGAGGTGATGGCCGACGTGCGCGGCACCGGCGTCTCCGGCGGATCGTTCGAGATGCTGGGTGCCGTCCAGGTCCAAGACGGTGTCGACCTGGTGAATTGGGCTGCGCGGCTGCCGAATTCCAATGGCCGGGTCGGGATGTTCGGCATCTCCTACCTCGCGATCAACCAGCTGCTCACCGCTGCCGCGGTCGGCCCTGACTCACCGCTGAAGGCGATCTTCCCGGTGATGGCCGCCAACGACTTCTACCGCGACGTGGTCACCATGGGCGGCGTGCCGCACATGCGCACAGTGCGCGCCTACGGTGCGGTCTATTCACTGCTCAACGTGGTCAACCCGGCCCTGGAGTTCGCCAAGCGCGGTACTCATGAGCGCCCCCGGGCCGGCGGCCTCGCGGCGGTCCGGCAACGCGGACGTGACCAGCGTCAGTACTTCCGCAGCATGATCGGTGACGCTGCCGCCGGCGGCGACACGGCCTTCGACGGCCCCTTCTGGGACACCATGCGCGCCTCGGACGTGCTGCCCGACATCGCGAAGAACGACGTCGCGGTGTTTCTGGTCGGCGGCTGGCACGATGCCTTCCAGCGCGGCGCCCCGCTCAACTACGTCGCGCTGCAGAACGCCTACACCGGCAGGCCCCCCAACGCTCCGATGGAGCCCGGCCAGCCGCTCTCGGACCGGGTGCAGCTGATCATGGGCCCCTGGTACCACGTCTCGGACCTCGACGGCCTGCATCTGCACGCGCTGCAGCTGCGCTGGTTCGACCGCTGGCTCAAGGACGACGCCGAGGCTGCGGTCACCGGTTCGCCGATCCGCTTCCAGGCCATCGGCAACCAGTCGTGGTTCCAGGCAGAGGACTACCCCTTTCCCGAGGCCACGCCGACGCGCCTGTATCTGGCCGAAGGCGGGCATCTTGAGACCGAGCCTGCCGCCGACCAGACCGAGGCCACCCTGCGCTACGCGGTGCGCGGGCCGATATCCGGTCGCAGCCTCGAACAGTGGACTCTCGGAATGGGCAGCTTCATGGCCGCGCAGGCCGGGCGACGAATCCGGTACGACATGGACAACCGCAGACTGCAACGCGAAGCCCTGACCTACACCACCGACCAGTTCACCGAGGCGCAACTCATCGCGGGACCGGTCACGGTGACCGTCCACGCCACCGCTGACACCACCGAGACCCTGTGGGTTGCCCACCTCGACGACGTGGCACCGGATGGCGCCAGCCGTCCGCTGACCCAGGGCGCGCTGCTCGGATCGCACCGGGCGCTGGATCCGGAGACGACGTGGTACACGGCGGACGGACCGGAAAGAGAAGTGTTGCGGCCGCATCACATCAGCACCCGCGCCGCCGTCGAGCCGGTGGTGCCCGGTGAGCTGACCCGGTACGACCTGGACGTCTTCCCCACCGCGGCGCTGATCGAGCCGGGGCACCGGCTGCGGCTCACACTGACCACCTACGACTTCCCGCACCTGGTGCCCACCCAGCCGGCCCGCCACGCCCTGGAAGGGGGTACCTACCGGATTCGTCAGGGCGGCGACGCGCCGTCGAGCCTGCTGATCTCGGTGGCCAAGCCCTCCGCGTTCACGCCGGACGAGTCGCACGGAGGTAGGTGAGTTTTCCGGCCAGCCGGATCCGCCCGAATCCCACCACCGCGCAATCGAACCCCGCGTCCTCGAACAGCTGTGAGAGGCCGTCGCCGCGCACGTCGACGACGTGCAGTCCCCCGCCCGGCTTCAGGACCCGGAACAGCTCACCGGCGGCGGCGGTCTTGGTCTCATCGTCGAGGTGGTGCAGCATCATCGAGGACAGCGCCTGATCGAACTCGCCGTCGTCGAACGGCAGTTCCTGGGCATACGCCCGGATGAATCCGATACCACTGAGCCCCTTGGCCTTTCGCTCCGCACGCTGCAGCGCCCGTGGGTCAGGGTCGGTCCCGACGATCTCGACTCCCGGGTACGCCTTCTTGGCACGGACAGTGAGATTTCCGGTACCGCAACCTATTTCGATGACCCGCTGGCCGGCTGAGAGTCCGGCCTGCGCCACGAGGTCGCGGTAGGCGGGGTTCATCCCCAGCACCCGGGTCAGAAGGTCGTAGCCGGGCAGGAACGCATCGTGGCCCGCGGCAGGCAGGTAGTCATGCCGGTTCTTCAGAAGATGTGGACGATGTTCGGTCATGACCTCCATGATCCATCTGGAGAAACCCGGATAGTTGGGTGAAGATTGGCCAGATCAGGATTATCTTTGGTCCCATGCCCGACGCGTCTCGCCTGGTGCGCCACCGCGACGGCGTCCCGGTCTACCGGTACTGGACGGATCACGACGCCCCGCCGGTGTCGGTGACCAGGGGTCGGCGCGCAGATCTGCCCGAGCACCGTCCGCACATCCACGACTTCCCGGTGCTCTGGTACGTGCCGACCGAAGGAGTCGTCTACGTGGTGGCAGCGGGCGAGGTGATCGATCCGCGACCGCTGACCGCCGAGTCCGACGGAATCGGCGTGTACTTCGAGCCCACCGCGCTCGGCCATGACGCCGGCTCACCCTGGCCCACCTGGCAGGCCCACCCGCTGCTGTTCCCGTTCATCCACGGGCGATCCGGCGGACTACTTCTGCTGCACATCCCTGCCGATCGACAACCGCTGTGGGACAGCACGATCCGATCGATCGAGGTGCAGCTGGCCGCTCGGCGCGCGGGCTATCGCCAAGCGGCGCTTGCCCATCTGACCCTGCTGCTCATCGACCTGGCCCGTTTCGCCGACGACGTGGTCAGCGATCTGCGCCGCAGCGGAGAGCCGTTGCTGGCCGAGGTATTTTCGGCGATCGACCGCAGGCTGTCGGAGCCGCTGTCCCTGCGGGACATCGCCGGCGAGGTCGGAATGACAGCGGGCCATCTCACCACGCTGGTCCGCCGGCGGACCGGACGGACGGTCGGCGAGTGGATCAACGAGCGCAGGATGAGCCGGGCGCGGGCCCTGCTCGCCGATACGGACCTGACCGTGGCCGAGGTCGCCGCCAGGGTGGGAATGGCCGATCCCGGATACTTCAGCCGTCAGTTCCGCCGGTCACACGGCCGCTCACCGCGCGAATGGCGCCGAACCTCCGGCATCGGAACCGAATCACCTTGATAACAGAGGGGTTACGCCAGGCGCGGCCCCGGTAGGGCCTGCACGGGCGTTGTTAGCGTGCCGGTGTGAGACTGAGAATGTTCGGTCGGATGTCGCGCCGCGTGGCGGCCGCGGCGATTACAGGACTGATGTTGCCGGGGCTGGTGATGGCCGCGCCGACGCCGACGGCCGCGGCGTATTCGCGCGATGGCCTGCCGGTGGAGCGCCTGCAGGTGCCGTCCGCCGCGATGGGACGCGACATCACCGTGCAGTTCCAGGGCGGCGGTCCGCACGCGCTGTACCTGCTCGACGGATTGCGCGCGCAGGACGACGACAACGGCTGGGACATCAACACCGCCGCGTTCGAGTGGTTCTACAAGTCCGGCATATCGGTGGTGATGCCCGTCGGTGGGCAGTCCAGCTTCTACAGCGACTGGTATCGCCCCGCGGCGGGCAGTGCCGGCACCACCACCTACAAGTGGGAAACCTTCCTCACCCAGGAACTTCCGGCCTACCTGGCCGCCAAACGAGAGGTGGCGCCCACCGGCAACGCCGTGGTCGGACTGTCGATGTCCGGCGGGGCCGCCCTGACGCTGGCCGCCTGGCACCCCTCCCAGTTCATCTTCGCCGGTGCCCTGTCTGGCTTCCTGAATCCGTCTCAAGGCCTGTGGCCCACCATGATCGGGTTCGCGATGAAGGACGCCGGCGGCTACAACCCCACCGACATGTGGGGCATCTCCAGCGATCCGGCCTGGCGTCGCAACGACCCGACGGTCAACATCAACCGTCTGGTCGCCAACAACACCGCGATCTGGGTGTACTGCGGCAACGGCGTTCCCTCCGAGCTCGACGATCCCGGCGGCAATTTCGGCACGCTGTACAGCGCGCAGTTCCTGGAGAACATCACGATCAACTCCAACAAGGAGTTCCAGCAGAAGTACATCGCCGCCGGCGGGCGCAATGCGAAGTTCGACTTCCCGCCGAACGGCACCCACAACTGGAACTACTGGGGATCGCAGTTGCAGCAGATGAAGCCGGACCTACTGCGGGTACTCAGCCAGGCCGCGGCAGCGGCCGCCGCTCCGCCTGCGCCGGTCCCTGGAGCGCCCGGGCAGGTCGCGCCGGTGCCCGGTCAGGTTGCCCCGGTGCCCGGCCAGGTACCGGGTGTCGCAGCGGCTCCGGCTGCACCAGTCCTGCCCGGCCAGGTGCCCGGCGTAACCGCAGCGCCGGCCCTGCCCGGCCAGGTCGCTCAGGTGCCGGGTCAGGTGCCCGGTGTGGCCGGCATGCCGCGGGTGGCGGGAGTGCCAGGGGCGGTTCCCGCGCCGGTGGCCCCGGTGTACCCCGGCCTGCAGACAGTGCCCGTGGCGCTGCCGCGGACCTGAGCCGCGTTTGCAACAACCGAGAAAGTGTCATCACTGATGCTGATGACGTTCATCAAAAAGCATCGTTGGACTCGATGAGCTGAGGCGAGTGTGATGGAGACATGACCCGCACACGCCTCGCCCTGACCGTCCTCGCCGTGTCCGCCGCCGCCGCGACCCTCACCGCTCCCGCCGCGCTCGCCGATGATCCGACCGCGGGTGTCTCACGCACCGAGCTTCAGCGTTCCGCTGCTCCCACACCTGGATTCGAGATCATCCAGACCCGCTTCGAGATCCCGGTCGGCAAGGAGTCCGGCCGGCACAGCCATCCCGGACCTGAGGTGGGCTACATCGTCCAGGGCGACGTGGACATGGTCTTCGACGATCGGCCGACCCAGCACCTGCACTCGGGCGATCCGTTCCTCATCCCGGCCGGTGTCGTCCACAACGCCCACAACGTCGGCACGGTGAGGACCCTGATGCTGTCCACCTACGTGGTGCCGGTCGATCAGCCCTTGGTGACGATGTACTGATCCTGCGCCCGCACCCCGCGGTAGATGCCGCGTCGGACGATCCACGGCTGCAGCACCCGTTCGATCGACCAGGAGGGGAACCGGAAGGCAAACCCGTTGGGTGCGAACACTTCCAGCCCGTCCGGTTGGACGCCGAGGATCGAGCCCCAGCGGCCGGCCGGCGGACGGTAACTGCGCATGCGGCCACCGGCGAAGTAGGCGGTGACGTTCCGGGCCACCAGTCCGTCGGCCCGGTTTCGGGCCGAGGAGCGCAGCGGGTCGGTAGCCGCGACATCGCCGACGGCGAATACGCCGTCGGTCCCCGGCACCCGCAGTTCCGGTGACACCCGCACGAACCCACGCTCGTCGAGAATGTCGGCGGGCAGCCAGGCGGTGTTGGGGCTGACCCGGCCGATGGCCCACAGCACGGCGTCCGCCTGCACCGGCGCCTGGCCGCCGCTGAAGTGGACGGGTTCGGAGGTGATGGCCGCGCAGTCGAAGCCCTCCGGTACCACGGCTCGATGCCCGGGGTGCAGGGTCACACCCAATGCAGCCAGCCGGTCTTCGACCCGTTTCCGGGCCCGCCGATGATGCTGCGGCAGAGGCTGTTCGCCCGGGTAGTACAACCCCACCCGGGTGCCCGGCCACCGGACGGCGATGTTGGCCGCACTGCTGGCCGCCGCGGCGCCACCACCGATGACGGCAACCGAGCGTGCCGAACCCAACCGCTCGTGCGCGGTCCGCAGACCCGCATCGACATCCCCTGCCGACTGCAGGACGGCTTGGCGCCAGAACCCGTTGGTCACACCGGTGGAGATGACCAGCGCGTCATAGGGTTCCACCCGCTCGTTCCCGTCGGCGCCGCGCAAGCTGACGGTGCGCGCGGACAGGTCCGCCCCGCTGAGCGTGCCGTGCACGGTGCGGACGCGGTCGAGTTCGCGGAAGCGCTCGAAGCCGATCCAGTAGTTGCGGGCCCAGTCCTCGGGCCGGGCCAGCCGCGTGCCGAGCTCCTGCCCGCTGACCAGGCCGGGGTTCACCGAGATCCCGACGACATCGAACCGACGCGCCAACCGGATCGCGGTGAGCACGCCGGTGTCACCGAGCCCTGCGATCACCACGCGCTTTCGGTCCACGATCGGTGACGCTACCGCCCGCGCGCGACCGGCTGAATCCCTTTCCCTATCGTGGCTGGATGAGCAGCGTCGCTGATGCGGACCGGGTCGCCGACCTCGCCCGCTGGGTCGTGGCCGACCACGACCCCAAGAAAGTCCCGATCCCCGAGTACTTGGCTGCCTGTTACGACGCAGGCCTGTCCTGGGTGCACTTTCCGGAGGGCCTCGGCGGGCTCGGGGTGTCGCGCGGTCTGCAGGCCGTGGCCGACCGCATCCTGCAGGGCGCCGGCGGGCCCATACCGTTGGGCCTCAATCCGATGGGCTACGGGATGGCCGCACCCACGGTGCGCGAACACGCTCAGTCCGAGGAGCTCAAGAAGTCCTGGCTGCGCCCGCTGGCGACCACCGAACACATCTGGTGTCAGCTGTTCTCCGAGCCGGGCGCCGGATCGGATCTGGCCGGGCTGGCCACCTCCGCGGTCCGCGACGGCGACGAGTGGGTGCTCAACGGTCAGAAGGTATGGACCAGCCTGGCGCACCGGGCGCGCTGGGGACTGCTGCTGGCCCGCTCGAATCCCGATGTGCCCAAACACAAGGGCCTCACGTACTTCGTGCTGGACATGCACGGGCCCGGCGTCGAGACCAGGCCGCTGCGGCAGATGACCGGCCAGGCCGAGTTCAACGAGGTGTACATCACCGACGCCCGAATCCCGGATGCTCATCGGCTCGGTGAGATCGGCAACGGCTGGAACGTCGCGATGACGACACTGATGAACGAGCGCAGCGCGCTCGGCGGCAGCGGCAACCGTCGCGGAGCCGGGACCATCTCGGATGCCGTGGCGCTGTGGGCATCCCGCCCGGAGCTGCGCACCCCAGTGCTGCGCGATCGGCTGACCAAGCTCTGGCTGCGCTCGGAGGCACAGCGGCTGACCGCAGAGCGTTCGCGCGCGGCGGCCACCGTCGGCGGGCCGGGTCCCGAAGGGTCGATCGGAAAACTCGTCGGTGCCGAGCTCAACCAGCACATCTACCAGTGGTGCATGGATCTTCTTGGGCCCGAAGGGATCCTGTATCACGGGTACGGCTCGGGTGACCGCGAAGACGACGAGAGCGCCAAGGATTGGCGTGGTCCCATTCAGCAGCGTTTCCTGCGCAGCAAGGCCAACACCATCGAAGGCGGCACGTCAGAAGTGATGCGCAACATTCTCGGCGAACGGATCCTCGGGTTGCCCGGCGATCTGCGGGCCGATGCTGGTATGCCGTGGAAGGAGATCCCGCGTGGCTGAATCTGAGTTCGCATTCACCGACGAGCAGGCTCAGCTGCGGACAGCGGTCCGAAAGTTCTGCGCCGAGAACTTCGACGAGCAGACGGTGCGGACGCTCATGGAGTCCGAGCCCCGGTTCGACCCGAAGGTGTGGGCACGGTTGGGCAGCGAACTCGGCGTGCTCGGCCTTGCAGTCCCCGAGGCCGACGGCGGTGCCGGCGGCACGCTCGTCGACCAGGCCATCGCGCTCGAGGAACTCGGTGCCGCACTGGCGTGCGGTCCGGTGTTCGGCACCGTGTTGCTGTCGATCCCGGCGCTCGTCGCCTCCTCGGCCGGTGCGGTGCGCGACGAACTCCTCGGCGCACTCACCGAGGGCACCCGCACCGCGGCGTTCGCGGTCCCGGACACGGCGGGCGCATTCGATCCGACCGCGGTGAATGTCAGTGTCGCCGAAGACGGGACGCTCACCGGCACCGTGGAGCGCGTCGTCGACGGCGATGCCGCAGATGTGTTGCTGGTGGCAGCGACGGGCCCCGACGGCGTGAGCCTTTACGCGGTCGAGGCGACGAGACCTGGCGTGGAACGCACCGCGCTGGTCACGCTCGATCTCACCCGGCCGCAGGCCGCCATCGTCCTGACCGCTGCCCCAGCACAATTGGTGGCAGGCACCGGCGAGGCCGATCGCGTCATCACCCACGCATTCCAGGTGGCTTCGGCGTTGCTGGCCGCCGAACAGGTCGGCGCCGCACAGCATCTGCTGGATCTGTCGGTGGAATACGCGAAATCGAGGCTGCAGTTCGGCAGGCAGATCGGCTCCTTCCAGGCCGTCAAGCACCGGCTGGCGGACTGCCTCGTAGACCTCGAGCACGCCCGCTCCGCGGCGTATCACGCGGCATGGGCACTGACCGACGGCACCGACGACCCGGTGCTGGCGAGCAGCATCGCGCAGGCCACCGCGTCGGCGGCGTTCGCCGAGATTGCCGCAGACACCATCCAGGTGCACGGCGGCATCGGATTCACCTGGGAACACCAGGCGCATCTGTACTTCAAGCGAGCCACCACCGATGCCGCTCTGCTGGGCAGCGCTGAGGCGCACCGATCGCGAGTGGCCGAACTGGTGCTTGACAACGCAACCGCCGAGCGGGTGCCGTGGGTGGCGACGGGCACGCTTTGATCGCGTGAAATCGCGCGGAGAGCATTACGCGACCGTAAAATCCCGCTGATGGACAGCGCTGCCGAACACCGCACGCTGGCTGTCGACGGGGTGCGGTCGCCGGTGCTCGTTGCCGGACCGTCAGGCCCGGACGGGCAACAAGCATCAGAAGCAGTGGTGTTCGTGCACGGCAATAATGCCGGGGCCAAATGGGACCGGTTGCTGACGCCGGTGGCCGGCTTCGCGCGGGTGATCGCTCCGGAGATGCCGGGTTTCGGCGCGGCCGACAAGCCGGCTCAGTGGCCGTACACGGTGGCTGCCTATGCGGAACACCTCGACGCGATCCTGGATCAACTCGGCGTCGAACGCGTGCATCTGGTCGCCCACGACTTCGGCGGACCGTGGGCACTCGCATGGGCCGTCGACCATCTCGACTCGGTCGCCAGCATCACGCTGATCAACGCCCCGGTGGTGATCAACCACTTCGCCGCCAAGCTGTGGCGAACCCCGGTGCTGGCCGAGGCATTGTCGCGGATCGGCAATCCGGCTGTCCTGCGTCGCGTGCTCGCCATGCGGGACCCGGGCCTGCCCGCCGACGCACTGGACTCGATCGCCGAGCACATGTTCGCCCGCGGAACACCCGATGCGGTGGTGAAGCTCTACCGGTCCACCGGTCCGGATGCCCTTGCGCCCTATGTCGATCGGCTCGCCGAATACGGAGGCGAGGTCCTTGTGGTGTGGGGCGCCGACGACCACTACGTACCCTTCGCGCAAACCGACGACTACCGCCGGATCTTCCGGAACTGCGAGATACAGCTGATTCCGGGGACCGGCCACTGGCCCTGGCTCGAGCAACCCGACGTG
Organism: Mycobacterium sp. 48b; assembly: GCF_048282725.1. Classification (NCBI taxonomy): domain Bacteria; kingdom Bacillati; phylum Actinomycetota; class Actinomycetes; order Mycobacteriales; family Mycobacteriaceae; genus Mycobacterium; species Mycobacterium sp. 48b. The sequence goes on along the minus strand of NZ_JBLVUL010000001.1, from coordinate 645,571 downwards.
GTGTCCGGGCACGTCACCGCGTTCCTGCGCAGGCAATTGGGACGTGCCCGGTGAAGTTGCGTCGCGTCCGCACGGCCACCGGCCCGGGTCTGGAAGCCCTTGATTCTGAAGGTAACTGGTCCGGGTACCGCGACCTCACCCCACTCGGCGGCCGCGTTTTCGACGAGGCCTGGCTGACGGCGGCGGCCGAACGTCAGCTGCGGCACAGCGAACATCTGCTGCCGTTCCAGCCGCTGTCCTTCCGCGACTTCATGCTGTACGAGCAGCACAACATCGACGCGGCCCGCGGGCTGATCCGGCGCTTCCATCCGGGCCTGTACCGGGTGACGTCGCTGTACGAGCGGGTGACCGGCCGGCCGGTGCCGCAGTTCAAACCCAAGCCGCTGTTCTACCAACAGCCGATCTACTACATGTCCAACGCACAGACCTTCGTACCCACGGGAACCCCGGTTCCCGTGCCCGCCTATTCGCAGGCGCTGGACTTCGAGCTGGAGATCGGATTCGTCCTGGCTGCACCGCTGTTCGACGCGACGGCGCAGGAGGCGGCCGAGGCGATCGGTGCATTCGTCGTACTCAACGACTTCAGCGCCCGCGATGTCCAGCGTCCGGAGATGCTCAGCGGATTCGGACCGCAGAAGTCCAAGCATTTCGCCAGCTCGATGTCGGACACGGCGGTCACCGCCGATGAGATCCTGCCCCGGATCAATTCCCTCACCGGTTCGGTGCAGCTCAACGGGGCGGCGGTCAGCACAGTCAGCAGCGCGGGGATGCAGCACAGCCTGGGCGAGGTGCTGGCACACGCATCACGCAGCGAACCGCTTTATCCCGGGGAACTTTTCGGCACCGGAACCCTTCCCGGCGGAAGCGGCATGGAAACCGGGCACTGGCTACGCCCCGGGGACACGCTCACGCTGACCCTCGACGGAGTCGGCCGCATCGAGCACCGGATCACCTGACTACCGGGCGGCGGCGTCGATCGCTTTGTAGATGCGCTGCTCGCTGACCGGCCTCGGCGTGCCGAGCTGCTGAGCCCACAGGCTGACCCGCAGCTCCTCTATCTGCCACGCGATGTCACGGATGTCGGCAGCGGCGGCGCGGCCGGGCGAAAGCGCCTGGACCAGTTCGTCGTAGGCGTCCTCGACGGCATGCACCCGCGACATCCGGTCCCGATCGGCACCGACCGCCTGCGGCAGCCGTTCCAGCCGGCGGACGATCGCGGTGACGTAGCGAGTCAGATCGTTCAGCCGGGTGATCCCGGTTACGGTGACAAACCCCTTGGGCAACAGTCGATCCAATTGCGACCGGATATCCGCGATGGCGTCAGCCTGGGCAGCCGACGGCTTGTCGGGCAACGCGACCTGTACCTCGTGGGTGGCGGCGAGTACCTTCTCGACGCGGGTCACCGCGGCCTGCGTGGTCGGTCCCAAATCCTTGCCGGCCCGGGTAAGGACGCCGGCGAACTCGGCCTTGGTCCACACCGGCTTGGGAACCAGCATGTCGGCGGCCGCATCGACGCAGTCCTCGAGCAGCGCGGCCAGCGTGCCGTCGGGATTTGCGTTGAGCGCCAGGCGGGTCCGGGTGCTCAGGCCCCGTTCGATCGACTTGACCGGTGACGGTGCTGTCAGCCTCAGCAGTCGGCGAAGGCCCGGCCGCATGGCCGCGGCCTGATCGGCCGGGTTGGCGAACACCTTGATGTCCACGGCTTTTCCGGTATCCACGAAGGCCGGATAACCCCTGACGGTGTGTCCGCCGCTGACGCTTTCCACCGTGCGCGGCAACTCGTCGAGGTCCTCGGGCCAGGCCCGCAAGCCGGTGCGTTCCAGATCGCTGCCCAGCGCCGCGGCCACGGCCTGGGCGACCGGCACGGCCAACTGCTCGCGCAGCGCATCGATGTCCTTGCCGCGTGCCACCTCTTTGCCGTCAGCCGACTCCACGGCGAAGGTCATCCGGAGATGGTCGGGGATCTTGCTCAGGTCGAACGCCTCGATCGGCACTAGAATGCCGCTGCGCCTGCGTAGTTCGCGCTGCACCTCGTCCAGCAGGGACCCCGCGGCCGGATCGATGTCACCCAGGATCGCCCGCGCGGTGTCCGGAGCCGGGACGAAGTTGCGCCGCAGGTCCTTGGGCAGCGCCTTGATCAGTGCGGTGACCAGTTCCTCCCGCAAAGCGGGTACCTGCCAGGCGAAGCCGTCACCACCGAGCCGGGCCAGCACGCCGACCGGCACGTGCACCGTGACGCCGTCGTCGGCTGCCCCGGGCTCGAACCGGTAGGTCAGCGGCAGTTCGAGATCGCCGGTCTGCCAGGTGTCGGGATTGTCCGCACCGTCCTCGGAGCGCAACAGATCGTCCCGGGTGAAGGTGAGCAGATCAGGTGTCTTGTGCCGCTGCTTCTTCCACCACGCGTCGAAATGGCGCGCGGAGACGATGTCGGCGGGGATGCGGGCGTCGTACAGGGCGTAGATGTCGTCGTCGCCGACGAGCAGGTCACGCCGCCGGGCCCGTTCCTCGATCTCTTCGAGTTCGGCCCGCAGCCGGGCGTTGTCCCGGAAGAAGTGGTGCCGGGTCTGCCAGTCGCCCTCGACCAGTGCATGCCGGATGAACAACTCGCGGCAGAGTTCCGGATCGATCTGGGTGTAGCCGATCTTCCGGCGTGGAACCAGCGGCAGCCCGTAGAGCGTGACCCGCTCGAACGCCACCACCGCGCCACGCCTGGCCTCCCAGTGCGGCTCGCTGTAGTTGCGCTGCACCAGATGCCCGGCGACCCGCTCGATGGCCTCGGGTTCGGCGTTGGCGGCGATACGGCCGAAAAGCCGGCTGGTCTCGACCAGGTCGGCCACCACGATCCAGCGCGGCGGCTTGCGCGTCAGCACCGAGCCCGGTGCGAGCACGAACTTGGAATTGCGCGCGCCCGCGTAGTCGCGGCCCTCACCCTCGCGCAGGCCGACGTGGGACAGCAGGCCGGCGGTCAGGGCGGCGTGGATCGCGGCCGGCTCTGCGGCTTCATCGCTTTCGCGGATCCCGATGTCGCGGGCGATACTGCGCAGCTGCCCGGTCAGGTCCTGCCACTCCCGGATTCGCAGGTAATGCAGGAACTCCTCGCGGCACATCCGCCGGAAGGCATTCCCGGAGAGCTGGTTTCGCTGCTCGCGCAGATAGTTCCACAGGTTGAGGTACGAGATGAAGTCCGAATGCTCGTCCGCGAACCGGGCGTGCTTCTGCCGCGCCGCCTCTTCCTTGTCGCTCGGGCGTTCCCGGGGATCGGGAATCGACAGCGCCGCGGCCAGCACCAGCACCTCACGCACGCAGCCCTCGGTGTCGGCCTGCAGGATCATCCGGCCGACCCGCGGGTCGAGCGGCAGCCGGGCCAGTCGCCGGCCGACGTCGGTCAGCGCACCGGCCGCGTCGAACGCGCCGAGTTCCTGTAGCAGTTGGACGCCGTCACGGATACTGCGGGCATCCGGCGGATCGAGAAACGGGAACTCCGCGATGTCCCCGAGTTGCAGCGCGGCCATCTGCAGGATGACCGCGGCCAAGTTCGTCCGAAGGATCTCCGGATCGGTGTAGCGGGGCCGGGATTCGAAATCCTGCTCCGAGTACAGCCGGATGCAGACGCCGGGCGCGGTGCGTCCGGAGCGGCCGGCCCGCTGGGTGGCCGACGCCTGCGAGATCGGCTCGATCGGCAGCCGCTGCACCTTGGTGCGACGACTGTAACGGGAGATCCGTGCGGTGCCCGGGTCGACGACGTAGCGGATGCCCGGCACGGTGAGTGACGTCTCGGCTACGTTGGTGGCCAACACGATTCGTCGCCCGCTGTGGCTCGGCTGGAATACCTTCTGCTGATCTGCGGTGGGCAGGCGGGCGTAGAGCGGCAGCACCTCGGTGTTCCGCAGGTCCTTCAATGCTTCTGCGGTGTCGCGAATCTCGCGTTCGCCCGACAGGAACACCAGGACGTCGCCCGGTGGTTCGGACTCCAACTCGCGGACCGCGTCGACGATGGCCTCGGTCGGATCACGCAGTTCGGTCCGGACGATCTCGTGGTCGGGGTCGTCCGGATCCTCGGTGTCGTCCTCACCGCCGACCGTGACTTCCAGGGGCCGGTACCGGATCTCCACCGGGTACGTCCGGCCTGAAACCTCGACGATCGGAGCTTCATGGAAGTGGGCCGCGAACCGCTCCGGCTCGATGGTGGCCGAGGTGACGATGACCTTGAGGTCTGGCCGACGCGGTAGGAGCTCGCGCAGATAGCCGAGCAGGAAATCGATGTTGAGGCTGCGCTCGTGGGCCTCGTCGAGGATCAGGGTGTCGTAGCGCAGCAGCCGGCGGTCTCTTTGAATCTCGGCGAGCAGAATGCCGTCGGTCATCAACTTGATCAGGGTCGAGTCGCTGGCCTGGTCGGTGAAGCGCACGGTGTAGCCGACGGCGTCGCCCAATGGGGTGCCCAGCTCGTCGGCGATGCGCTGGGCGACGGTGCGGGCCGCCAGCCGGCGGGGTTGGGTGTGGCCGATGGTGCCGCGGATGCCCCGGCCCAGCTCCAGGCAGATCTTGGGCAGCTGCGTGGTCTTGCCCGAGCCCGTCGCGCCGGCGACCACCACCACCTGGTTCTCGCTGATGGCCTTGGCCAGCTCGTCGCGGTGCTCACTGACCGGCAGGTCGGGGTAGGTGATGGCCGGGACGGCAGCCTGGCGGGTGAGCACGAGCGCTTCCGCGGTCGCGATCTGTTCGGCGATCCTGGCCGTGTCTCCACCACGGAGATTCCGCAAGCGGCGGCGCAGCCGATCCGCGTCTCGGATGGTCAGGTCGTCGAGGCGGGAGCGGAGCTCGGCGACGGACGGTTCGGACACTCGGTCAAGGATAGGGGCTGGAATCAAATGTGATGTAGCTCACATCGCCCGCGGAACTGGCAACCTCCGGTTCCGTAGCCGTAGGTTGCTGGAACCTACGCTTGCGTACCCCGTCCGGCCTCGGCAACGCTTGCCGATCGTGGCTCACTACATCGCCAACGTTCGCGATATCGAATTCAATCTCTTCCAGGTTCTCGCATTGGGTCCGGTCCTCGACTCGGGCGCGTTCGGCGACCTCGACACCGACACCGCACGCACCATGCTCGAGGAGGTGGCGCGGTTTGCCGAAGGTGTGGTCGCCGAGTCGTTCGCCGACGGTGACCGCAACCCGCCCGAGTTCGATCCGGCCACCCACGACATCACGGTGCCAGGACCCCTCGCCAAGACCGTGCAGGCCGTCAAGGACGCCGAGTGGTGGCGCATCGGGATCGCCGAGAACGCCGGTGGCACACCGGCACCTGCCTCGCTGGTGTGGGCCATCCAGGAAATGATCATGTGCGCCAATCCGTCGGCGATGTTCTTCTACGGTCTCGGTCCGGCCATGGCGCACACCCTGGCCGAGGTCGGCACCGAGCAGCAGCGGCGCTGGGCGCGCATCAGCATGGACAAGGGCTGGGCCGGCACCATGGTGCTGACGGAACCCGATGCCGGATCCGATGTGGGCGCCGGACGCACGAAGGCCATCCCGCAACCCGACGGCACGTGGCACATCGACGGGGTGAAGCGTTTCATCTCCGGCGGCGACGTCGGCGACACCGCCGAGAACGTCTTCCACCTCGTGCTGGCCCGCCCCGAGGGCGCCGGGCCCGGCACCAAAGGCCTGAGCCTGTTCTACGTTCCGAAGTTCCACTTCGACCCGGAGACCCTGGAACTCGGCGAGCGCAACGGCGTGTTCGTCACCGGGCTCGAGCACAAGATGGGTATCAAGTCGTCGCCGACGTGCGAGCTCACGTTCGGCGCGCACGGCACCCCGGCCGTCGGCTATCTCGTCGGCGACGTGCACAACGGCATCGCGCAGATGTTCCGCGTGATCGAGAACGCCCGCATGACCGTGGGAGTGAAGTCCGCGGGCACCCTGTCGACCGGCTACCTCAACGCTCTGGCGTACGCCAAGGAGCGCATCCAGGGCTCGGACATGCTCAGGATGACCGACAAGACCGCACCGCGGGTCGCGATCATCGAGCACCCCGACGTGCGCCGCAGCCTGCTCACCCAGAAGGCCTACGCCGAGGGCCTTCGTTCGGTGTACCTGTACACCGCCGCGCACCAGGATTCCGTGGTGGCGCAGCATGTCTCGGGCGCCGATGCCGGCCTGGCGCACCGCGTCAACGATCTGCTGCTGCCGATCGTCAAGGGCGTCGGGTCCGAGAAGGCCTACGAGATCCTGACCGAATCGCTGCAGACCCTCGGCGGATCGGGATACCTGCAGGACTACCCGATCGAGCAGTACATCCGCGACGCCAAGATCGACTCGCTCTACGAGGGCACCACCGCCATCCAGGCCCTGGACTTCTTCTTCCGCAAGATCGTCCGCGACCAAGGTGCTGCGCTGGCCCACGTCGCGGCCCAGATCTCGGCGACGATCGAAGCCAACACCGATGGGCTGGAATCCGAGACGGCCCGGCTCGCCACCGCGCTGGCCGATGTGCAGTCGATGGCGGCCACCCTCACCGGTTACCTGATGGCGGCCCAGGAACAGCCCGAGCAGCTGTACAAGGTCGGCCTCGGTTCGGTGCGGTTCCTGCTGGCGGTGGGCGATCTGCTGATCGGCTGGCGCCTGCTGGCCGGCGCGCAGGTCGCTCAGACCGCGCTGGCCGGTCTGACCGGTCCGGCCGCCGACCGCGACCGGGCGTTCTACGAAGGCAAGGTCGCGGTGGCGAAGTTCTTCGCGCACAACATGTTGCCGCTGCTGACCGCCGTGCGTGAGGTCGTGGAGTCGGTCGACAGCGACGTCATGCAACTGGACAACGACGCATTCTGACAACGGACGGGGAAGATGGTCGCATGGCCGACTTCGTGATCCCGCCCCCACCGCAGGCATCGCTTCCGGTGAGCACCGGACCCGAGCGCTTCCCGGTACGACGGGTGTTCTGCGTCGGACGCAATTACGCAGCCCACGCGAGGGAGATGGGCAAGGACCCCGACCGGGAGCCGCCGTTCTTCTTCATGAAGCCGGCCGACGCCGTGATCGATGCGACGGGCACAGTCCCCTACCCGTCGCTGACCACGTCGTTTCACCACGAGATCGAGCTCGTGGTGGCGCTGGGTGCCGGTGGCCGCGACGTGGCGCCGGACGACGCGCTGGACCTGGTGTGGGGCTACGGCGTCGGCGTCGACCTGACCCGGCGCGACCTACAGGACGAGGCCAAGAAGCTGAGCCGGCCATGGGATTGGGCCAAGGGATTCGACGCGTCGGCGCCGTGCACCCCGATCCATCCGGTCGGCGAGGTCGGTCACCCCGACAGTGGCGAGATCTGGCTGCGGGTCAACGGCGAGCTGAAACAGCACGGTGACCTCAAGGACCTGATCTGGTCGGTGCCGGAGGTCATCAGCGCGATCTCGGCAGCCGTCGACCTCGCACCCGGCGACCTGATCTACAGCGGTACCCCCGCCGGGGTCGGCCCGATGCAGCCCGGCGACATCGTGTCCGGCGGCGTGGAGAACGTCGCGGAGTTCACCTTCACGGTCGGCTCAGCCGATCGGCGGCCCGCCTGACCCGATGACCGGCGGTCTCCACCTGGCGGGCGGTCATGGATCGCAGCGGGTGGACGGACAGGATCAGCGCGACCCGGCCGTGAGCGTCGAACACCGGAGCCGCGATCGTGGCGACCGGCTGTGACTTGCCTGCGCCGCCTGCCGGGGCCAGGCCGATGGTGGTGAATTCGGCGAGCAGTTGATCGGTGATCCCGCGGACGTGCTCGGGCAGCCCGTCACTCGGTAGCGAACCGACCATCTGCGCCGCCCGGGTCAGGTCCGGTGTCGTCCAGTCGACGTCGAAACCCCGCTCCCTGGTCTGGGCCAGAACGTCGCTGAGCCGTGCGGTCAGCGCCTTTCCCGTGGTGGGGGCCCGGTCGATCCAGGCGAGCTGCTCGGCCGGCGAATCCCATGCCGCGAAGGCGACGCCGAACGGCGGCGCATACCGGATACGGTCCCCCGGCGTGCCCGCCGGACGCGGGCCCGCGCCTTCGAAGGCGGTGATCACCAGCTCGTCCGACACCCGTTCCACCACAGAAGCGGCGTACTCCAGCTGCTGCGAAAGTTCCTGTGCGGCAATGCGGGCCGCATGCGCCAGCGGTCGCGCCGCCTCCGTTCGGGCAGCCACCACCGCCAGGCCCGGCCCGAGGGCGAAGGTTTTGTCGACCGGGTCCCGGATCAGCCAGCCCCGGTCACACAGCGTCTTGAGGATTGCGTGCGCGGTGGCCTGCGTCAGGTCCACTGCGCTGACCACATCGGAGAACCGCAACCGCGAGTCGCCGGAACCCGCCAGCAACTCGATCACGTCGAGCACCCGTCCCGTCGGCGCCGAGCCCGCACCGCGCACCCTTGACTCCGTTCTGGGCGGTTCCTACAGTCAGCCTTGTCAATTCGAGAGACTATCTCGAATATTAGAGAATTGATAGGTGCGATGCGCGCAGTCGTCTTACGAGAGGGCGCACTGACGGTGCGAGAGATCCCCGATCCGCTGCCGGGCCACGGCGAGCTTCTGTTGCGGGTACTCAGCACCGCGATCTGCGCGTCCGATGTCCACTTCATGGACCACCCAGAACTCGGGCTCGACGACCCGACAGGCCGCTCGCTCTACGATGCCGACCGGGACGTGGTCCTGGGCCACGAGTTCATCGGGGAGGTCGTCGGCCACGGGCCCGGCTGCACCGATCAGTTCCCCGTCGGCACCCGCGTCACGTCGATCCCCATCAGACTGGTCAACGGCGGCGCCGACGGTGCACACATCATCGGCCAGCACCCGGATACCCAGGGCAGTTTCGCCGAACTGCTGGTGGTCGCCGAATCCATCGCCCGGGCCGTCCCCGACGACTGTGCCGCCACCGACGACGCCGTCGCACTCACCGACGCCTTCGCGGTGGGCGAGTTTTATGTGCGCAGCGCCCGACTCGAACCCGGCGAGATTCCCATCGTGATCGGTGCCGGCGCGATCGGGCTGTCCGCGGTGGCGGCCCTGGCCCGCCGCGGCGTCGAACCGATCATCGTCTCGGACTACCAGGCCGATCGACGTGACTTGACCTGCAAAGAGTTCGGCGCCCATATCGCCGTCGACCCGGCCGAGCACTCACCGCTTGCGGTCTGGCGCGAGGTACGCGCCGAACGCAACCTGTGGGGTCCCGCCGTGGTGTTCGAATGCGTCGGGGCATCCGGCTTGATCCAGAAGATCGTCGAGGAGTCCGACATGGGGACCCGCATCTACTGTGCCGGCGGTTGGTACACGGGCGACACCCTCGACATCACGACCGCCACCCGCCAGGGAGTGACCCTGCAGTTCGGCGGCGGGCCGTGGCCCCAGGACTGGTACGGAATACTGGACGCCATCGTCGCCGGAGACCTGGACCCGTTACCCAGCATCGGCATGGTGGTGCAGCTCGACGGGGTTCCCGACGCGCTCGACCTGGCCCGGCGGTCGGCGGGCCCGGCGCGAATCATTGTGCATCCGAACGGAGATCACGCATGACCTACCACGAAGACCACCTCGGCATCGTCGATGTGCTGGTTCGCTACGCGACGGGGATCGACCGCCGGGACTGGCCGCTGTTCCGCATGGTGTTCACCGATGACTGCGTGCTGGACTACGGGGAGATCGGCAAGTGGAACGGGGTGGATGCGGTCACCGAGTTCATGGATCAATCGCACGCGATGGCCGGCCACACCATGCACCGGTTGAGCAACTACGCGATCGCCGTCGATGGCGACACCGCAACCGCACGGACCTACATCGACGGTCTGATCATGGCGCAGGACAACAATTCCGGCGTCAACGCCGTCGGCTTCTACGACGACGAGCTGGTGCGCACCGCCGGCGGTTGGCGCATCGCGCGGCGGCGCTTCACCCCGGTCCGAGTCATAGCTGTCTAGGGAGACACGTATGGAATACGCAGACAAGTACGGTCCGTGGGCGCTTGTCGCCGGCGCCTCCGACGGGGTCGGCTCGGCGATGGCCGAAGAGCTGGCCCGGCGCGGCCTCAACGTGGTGCTGCTGGCGCGACGCCAAGCGGTTCTCGATGACGTCGCGGCGGGCATCGCCGCCCGCACCGGGGTGCAGACCCGCACGCTGGCAATAGATCTGGCAGCGTGCGGTGCCGCCGACGAGGTGATCTCGGCGACCTCGGATCTGGACATCGGGTTCCTGGTCTACTGCGCGGGCGCCGATCCCAGGTTCGCGCCGTTCTTGTCCGGGCCGCTGTCGGACGCCGAATCACTGGTGCAGCGCAACTGCATGGTGCCGATGCAGTTGTGCCACCACTACGCACAGCCGATGGTGGATCGCGGCCGCGGGGGCATCATTATCTTCGGGTCAGGGGCCGGATTCGCCGGCGGCCCGAACATGGTGGCCTACGGTGCGAGCAAGGCTTTCGACATGGTGTTCGCCGAGGCGCTGTGGACCGAACTGCATGACAAGGGCGTCGACGTGCTCGGGCTGATCCTCGGTAAGACCGACACCCCGGCGCTGCGCAAGCTCGAGTACGAACGGGGCCAGATCTCCTCGGCCGAGCAGACGCCGCCGGGCGCCGCCGCCGTCGACGACGTGGTGGCGACCGCGTTCGCCAACCTCACCGAGGGACCGACGTGCCTGGTGGGCCCGGAGATTCAGGCGGCTGCGCAGTTGATGGCATCGGTCAGCCGCAACGACGCCGTGCGCTTCATCGCGCAGGCGGTCACCGCTGCCATGGGTGCGGACTAGGGCCCGCGTACTCCCTTGCCTCCGCCGGCGCGGTCGTTGTCGACGCGTTGCCATGGGTCGGGGTGGTCGAGCAGGGTCCAGTCGTGTGGGAGTCGGGGATCGGACAGGTCTGGGTGTAGCGGGTCTGTGTCCCAGAGGTGTTCGATGTTGGGTGGGGTGAGCCCGGGTGGGTCGAAGTCGTTGTTCCACTGCGGGTCCCAGTCCAGGTTCGAATCGGGTGCCCACTCTGGCTCGGGTTGCCGCTCCCACGCTGGATCCGGCTTGAAGTCCCATTCGGGTGGCCACTGCGGTTCCTGCGCCCGGTCCCACTCCGGTTGTGGTGTCGTGTCCCACTCCGGCTCCCGGACGTGCCCGGGCTCCGGGTTGCGTTCCGACTGTGGGTTGCGCTGGGGTGCCGGCTCAGCGTGCTCGTTGAGCATCGGCGCGGCGTCCCGTTCCGGTTCCTGCTCTGGCTCGGGAACGGGCTGCAGGTTCTGTTCGGGCGGGGTGGGCTGGTGGGCTGCGGGTTCGGGTGGGGTGAGCAGCAGTTCGGGGCGGTGGAGGTAGTTGATGCGGTTCTGGCCGTGGTCGAGTTCTGGTGGCGGTTGCCATTCGGGCACACCGTCGGGATTGATGGTGGTGCTGTACCCGCCGTCGGTGTGGACCAGACGGTTGTCGGGGCCGCAGGCCAGGGCCATCTCGTCGACATTGGTGTTGCCGCCATCAGCCCAATCGGCGGTGGCGTGATGCACCTGGCATCCATAGGCGCCGACAGCACAGCCCGGTTTGGTGCAGCCCCCGTCACGAGCGATCAACATGATCCGCTGCGCCGGGCTGGCAATGCGCCGAGCCCGAAAATAGTTCAGTGCTGATCCGGTGGCGCGGTCGAACACCGCGAGGTGATGGTGGGCATGGCTACCCATCCGGATCACGTCTTTGATGGGTAGTTTGGTGCCGCCGCCGCTGACTCCGATCCCGGCCCGCGATTCGAGGTCGTGCAGGGTGGTGCGGATGATGATCGACACCGGTAGCCCGTTGAGCTGACCCAGATCGCTCATCAACGCGATCCGCCCGATCACGATCAGGGCGTCGTGTTGGCGTTGGGCCAGGCTGCGGTGATCGTTGTCGATCTGGGCTTGGCTGGGGGTGCCGAACGTGCAGGGTTCCTCGTCGTCGGGGTTGCACATGCCCGGCGCGGCGAATTTCGCGAACAATACTTCCCACACCGCAGCGGCTTCGGGGCTCAGGTTCGCCGTCAGCGCGGTGATGCCGTCGCGGCCCTGTTTGCCCACCGACAGCCCGCGTTTGCGGGCGCGTTCGGTGTCGTCGGGTTCGGGCCCGTCCTGATCGAGCAGGAACAACCGCAACTCCGCGGTGTCTTTGAGTTCCTTGGGGCCCACCCCGACCGCGACCCGCACCAGGTCGGCTTCGAACTGCTCACGGGTCACCTGGTCGACAAACCCCGGCAGTCGGTTGATCGCGTCGCGCAACACCTTCACGTGATCACCGTTGATCAACCCGGCGCCTTGCGCGGCGGCGACCACTGGCAGCACCGGGGGCAGGGGTTGCCCGGTCAACGAACGCCGCGGACCCAACTCGGCGGTCTCACCCAACCGCCGGCCCGCTTCGGTGGTCGAGAGCCGCCACCGGATTCGCAGGACCTCATTCCACGACTTGGCGCCTAGCTCCCGAGGTGTGGCCTCGACCTGCAACCGCGCCAGCATCCGATGCATCGACGAGGGCAGCTGACACAGCAGTGCCTCGTACTCATCGAGCACCTCAACCAACTCGGACCGGGTCAGCAAGGCGAAGTCACAGGCAGCGAACGCGTCGTAGGCGGTCCGCAACGCCGCTACCGCCTCAACCGCACCCGCCTGCATGATTCGAACATACATTCGACCACCGACAGGTACAGCCCGCGTCCGTCAATCCCGCGCGGGCGGGATGCCATCTGCGAGGGCCGCCGCTCCGAATACCGATTGAGGGGCGGCAACGAGTGCCGCCCCCGGGGTAACTACGCCGAGTTCCAGCCAAGGGGGCCACTTGCAGCCTGAACAGCAGATCAACTCCGCTGAAGCGGATCGCTTCGCCCCTGAGGAAGTGGCGCTGCGCCCGCGGCAGGTTCAGTTCGATTGGAAAACAGCACCTCTGCATTGGATTCCGGGAGACCCTTACGGTTCGCACATCGTCACGGCGCTCAACCTGTTTCTTCCGGTCGCTGAGCGGTGGTTCAGCAGACTGCTCCGCGACTCGCTGGAGTATGTACGCGACGAACAACTGCGAGACCAGATCGTGGGTTTCATCGGTCAGGAAGCCGTGCACGCCAAGACGCACGACGACGTCCTCGTCGAATATGTGCGACGACATGGGATCGACCCCGACCCGTTCTACCTGCAGCTGGAATGGGTTGCGGGCCAATTCGACCAGCGGGTCAGCTCGGCCACCGGCCAACGCCGACGCAAAGCCCTGTCCTCGGGCACCCATGCGCTTTGCGCCGCAGAACATTTCACCGGCGTACTGGGTCACTGGGCACTGAACAACGCCTGGGACGACGCGGACGTCGATCCGACGCTGTGCGACCTCTACCGGTGGCACGGAGCCGAGGAGGTAGAGCACCGCCACGTCTCCTACAACGTCGCCAAGTACTTCGGCATGGACTACGTCGCCCAGGCGGTCTCCGGTGTCCTGGTCAGTGTCGTGTTCTTCGCGCTGCTGCTGCGCGGCACGAGATTCCTCGTCCACGAGGATCCGGCGTTGCCCAACCTCGGGTACCTGCGGATCCTGTGGAAGCTGCGCGCGTCTGGCAAGTGCGGCAACGTACCGACGGCCGGCTTCATGCTCAGGTCCGGGCTGAGGTTCCTCAGACGTGACTACACCCCGGTCGATGAGGGCGTCACGGCGCAGGCGGTGGCATATCTGGCCACCTCCCCGGCGGCGCGAGTTGCCCATGGCTGAGAAGTACGACGGACCCGCTCGGTCCCGGCGGGTTTCCCGACTGGCGCAACATCTGTTCAAACCGTATGTCGATCAACCGCCACCGGGCCTTCACCGGGCCGTGCGTCCCGACGCCTTCACCCGATTGGCCGGATCCGCGGTATCCCACTTCGCGTCGGGGGTGATGCGCCTCGGTGGCGATCAGAAACTGCCCGAACTCGGGCGAGCCTTCAACCGTAGGGCTGTGTTCGTGACGGATCGACGAACGGTCGCGCGCGACGGCACCGTCGTCGAACTCACTTTGGCGGTTGGGGACGGAACGCCTCTGCCCGCGTGGCATCCGGGCGCACACGTCCACCTGCATCTGCCGTCCGGCCGAGTGCGGCAATACTCACTGTGCGGAGATCCGTACCGCACGAAGGAGTATCGGATCGCGGTGCGCAGGATCCCCGGAGGCACGGGCGGTTCGGTGGAGGTGCATGACCTCCGTGTGGGCGAGATCGTCGAGATCAGTGACCCGCGTAATGCTTTCATGATGCCCATTCCCGGATCTGCGTCACGCGCCGAGAAACTGCGCTTCATCGCGGGCGGTATCGGCATCACCCCGATCCTGCCGATGGCCAGGCTCGCCGAGTCTCTCGATGTGCCATGGTCGTTGCGCTTCGTCGGCCGTCACCGGAGCAATCTGCCGTTCTTGGAAGAACTGTCGGCTTGGGGCGACAAGGTGCGGGTGCGCACGAGTGACGAACACGGCCGGCCCGCCGTCGCCGAACTGCTCGACGGGTTGGATGAGCAGACCGCGGTGTACCTGTGCGGCCCGACGACGATGGTGGAGACCGTGCGCCGGGCCGTGCCAGTCGGTTCAGGGATCGAACTGCATACCGAACAATTTTCGCCGCCACCGGTAGCCGGCGGCTCGTCATTCGAAGTGGAGCTGGCGCGTAGCGCGAGGGTGATCCGGGTCGGACCGGGCGAGAGCATCCTGGCCGCTTTGCGAGCAGCCGTGCCCGACGTGGGCTACTCGTGCCAGCAAGGCTTCTGCGGGACCTGCGTCCAGCGGGTGCTCGACGGCACCGTCGACCATCGCGACACGCTCCTGACCGATGGGCAACGCCAACTCGGCCAGATGCTGGTGTGTGTCTCTCGCGCCGGATCGAAATCCGGACGGCTCGTCCTCGACATGTGATTCGACCTGACGCGTCACGGCTACCGGCGCATCTGACCGGGCACTAGACCCGATCCGGCGCCCAGTACTCCAGCATCTCGGCGAAGGTCTCGAACGCCGGCCTCGAGACCCCGTAGGCCGCCTCGAAGTGGATGCTCAGCGGGAAGCCGAGCTCGGCGACGCCATCGATGACCCGCTTGTAGAGGTCGAGCATCAGCCGGCGCTTGTCGGCGGGCTCCCGCTGGGCCAGGTCCGCGACGAACGCCTGCTCGGCCGCGACGGCCTCGTTGCCCGGGTCCTGGATCAGCCAGTTGATCAGACCGACGTTGGTCTCCATCTTCGGCACGAACCCGAAGGACAGCAGGATCTCAGGGCGGTGGTCGGTGGTCTTGGCGAGCTCGGTCAGGAACTCGACGATGGCGTCGGAGTACAGCAGTTGGGTCATGCCGTACGTCGCGCCCTGGTCGCACTTGAAGTTGAACCTGCCCTGCTCACCCTCACGGGTGGGTATCAGGATGGCGCCGCGGTTGGGCACCAGCTCCTCATAGATCGACAGGGCATCGGTGGGCGCCACGCCCTCGCCTTCGCCGTCCTTCATGGTTCGCGGCACGCCGACGAACGCGATGCCCTCGAAGCCGGCCGCGCTCAGATCGTTCAGGCGCTGGCCCAGCGCCTCGGAGTCCAGGAATGAGGTGACCTGCGTGCAGAGACCGTGCATGCCGGGCAGCTCGGGCCGGAGGATGTTCCAGTAGTCCAGGACATCCATCCGCGGCTTCATCTCGATCGGACGGTCGTCGTCCTCATCGATCATCCCGGGGATCATCACGTGGCGGATCCGGCCTTCGATGCCGGTCTCAGCTGCCAAGGCGAGCACTTTTCGCGCCTCTTCGACGGGGTACTGCACACCGCGTTCAAGGGTGGGCGGGACGAGCTCCAGCGCGATGGTGTTCAGAGGCACCTGATTGCTCCACACTCTCATTACATTCAGACACGGCGTCATGGGCGACGTTGACCATGACCGGCCGGTCCATTCACCCTACGGAGCCAGGCTGGCGACCACACAGGTACCTCCGGTCAACACCTGGCGCGCGGCATCGTCGCCGCTTTGCTCTGGCCCGTGGTAAACCACCGTCATGGGTGAGCGCGTCACATTCGCAGGTTCGACCGGCCCGACGCTGGCGGGTGTGATCGACCGGCCCGACGGGCCGGTGCGGGGCTGGGGGGTGTTCTCGCACGGTTTCACGCTCGGCAAGGACTCTCCGGCCTCTGCGCGCATCTGCAAGCAGTTGGCCGCCGACGGCATCGGGATGTTGCGCTTCGATGCTCTCGGCCTGGGCGATTCGGAGGGCGACTGGGGCGACGGCTCGTTCACCGTCAAGGTCGACGACGTGATCGCGGCCTGCAGGTTCATGGCCGAGCGCGGCACCCCGGCGGATCTCCTGATCGGGCACTCGTGGGGTGGCGCGGCGGTTATCGCCGCGGCCCGGCAGTCCCCCGGTGTGCGGGCAGTGGTGACCGTCGGTGCGCCGTTCGACGTCGGACACGTCGAGCATCAGTACGACGCATGCCTCGAGCAGGTCTTCGCCGAGGGCAGCGGCCAGTGGATGGTCGGCGGGAAGACGCTGACGCTCAAGCGGTCGTTCGTCGAAGATGTCCGGGCTGCCGAACTGCTGGACAAGATCAAAAGCCTCAAGATGCCGTTGCTCATCCTGCATTCCCCTACCGACAACACCGTCGGCATCAAGAACGCCAGCGACATCTTCTGGGCCGCCCGCCATCCGCGCAGCTTCGTCTCCCTGGAGGGTTCCGAACACCTGCTGACCGGACCCGGCCAGGCCAAACGCGCGGGACGGATCATCGGCGCCTGGGCGGACGCCTACCTCGACGTGCGATAGCGTCACTACATGTCTGACGCAGCCACTCAGATCGCGTTCGTGCAAGCCACCTGGCATCGCAACATCGTCGACAAGGCCCGCGAAGGGTTCACCGAACAGATCGGAACCCACGGCTTCGACGGCTCGGCCCTGGAGTTCTTCGAGGTGCCCGGCGCCTTCGAAATCCCACTCACCGCAAAGCGTCTGGCGCTCACCGGGCGTTACCGGGCGGTGGTCGCAGCCGGACTCGTGGTCGACGGCGGCATCTACCGCCACGACTTCGTGGCCACCGCGGTGATCGACGGGCTGATGCGCGTGCAGCTCGACACCGACGTGCCGGTGTTCTCGGTCGTGCTGACCCCGCACCATTTCCACGAGCACGACGAGCACATCGACTACTTCACCAAGCACTTCGTGAAGAAGGGTGCCGAAGCGGCCAACGCCGTCGCGGCCACCCTGGCCGTGCACAGCACGCTGGGGTAACCCCGCGGCCCGACCCGGATCAGTCGCGCACCAGAGCGTCGCGGCCGGCCCGGATCATGTCCTCGCGCGCAACCACCTTC
Source organism: Mycobacterium sp. 48b (assembly GCF_048282725.1). Classification (NCBI taxonomy): domain Bacteria; kingdom Bacillati; phylum Actinomycetota; class Actinomycetes; order Mycobacteriales; family Mycobacteriaceae; genus Mycobacterium; species Mycobacterium sp. 48b. Next base: position 628,304 of record NZ_JBLVUL010000001.1, on the reverse strand, counting down.
ACGCGTTCACGGTTCTGCACCTCACCCAGCGACACCTCGTGGGCATCGAGGCGCTCCCACTCGGCCCAGGTGGTGTAGTCGACGCCGTTGTCCGCCAGATGCTCGAGTATCGCGTCGGGGTCGGTGGTTTCGGCGGCCCGCAGGCCCGGCAGGTCGTTGAGCAGACTCGTGACCGTTTCGGCGGCGTCGGACTTGGTGTGCCCGATCAAGCCGATCGGGCCACGTTTGATCCATCCCGTCACATAGGTGGCATCGATCAACCCTCCGTCGATGTCGAGCACCCGTCCCGCGTCATTAGGCACCACCCCGGCGTGGTGGTCGAACGGCAGACCCGCCAGATGCGTGGACAGGTAGCCGACGGCGCGGTACACGGCCTCGACCGGCCAGTCGATGAATTCGCCTGTACCACGGACATTTCCGTCCCCGCACAGCCCAGTTCGTTCGGTACGAAGTCCCTCGACCCGGTCCGTGCCCAGCACCTCCACGGGCGACTGGCACAGGTGGAGATGGATCCGGTGCGGCGCGCCGGTCGGCTCACGCTGCAGATACTTCATCATCGTGTCCACCACCAGCCTGGTCGACTTGCTCGTGTTGATGGCGTGCTGGCTGGCCTCGTCGATCTCGAAACCCTCGGGATGCACGATCACGTCGACGCTCGGCGAGTGCGACAGCTCACGAAACTCCATGGGACTGAACTTGATCTGCGCCGGGCCGCGACGGGCGAACACGTGGACGTCGGTGGCCTGATTCGCGGCAAGGCCTTGGTAGACGTTGCCGGGGATCTCGGTACCGAGTTGCTCGTCGGCCGGCTTGGCCAGCATCCGCGCGACGTCGAGTGCCACGTTGCCCGCGCCGAGCACCGCGACGTGCCTCGCCGTCAGCGGCCACGAGCGGGGCACGTCGGGATGCCCGTCGTACCAGGACACGAAGTCGGCTGCGCCGTAGCTTCCCGGCAGGTCGATGCCCGGGATGTCGAGAGCCCGGTCCGCGCGCGCCCCGGTCGAGAAGATCACCGCGTCGTAGTGGCGCCGCAGATCGGCCAGGGTGAGATCGGTCCCGTAGTGGACGTTTCCGATGAAACGCACAACGTTCTCGTCCCGGGAGAGCACCCGGCGCAACGCCTTGATGATCTCCTTGATCCGCGGATGGTCCGGGGCGACGCCGTACCGCACCAGCCCGTAAGGCGCGGGCAGCCGGTCGAATACGTCGACGCGTGCGTGCTCGTACTCCTTGGTCAGAATGTCGGCGGCATAGATGCCCGCCGGCCCCGCGCCGATGACTGCTACCTGGATCTTCCTCATGACCGCCCTTACATATTTAGGTAAGGCAAGCCTAAATACAGGCGGGCATCCCGCAAGACCTCCCCAACGAGATCCGCGTCACGGTGCGGTGGCACGGCGGACGTGCCCGGCGATCCGTTCGTAGACGCGCCGGGTGACCTCGGCCGCGTTGCTCATGATGTTGTAGCCGTGATCGACGTCGGGTACTTCGTGATATTCGGCTAGGGCACCCACCGCGTCGAGCTTCTGCGCGTACTGCCACGCCTCGTCGCGCAGCCGGTCGTATTCGGCCGTGACGATCAGCGCTGGGGCGATCCCGTGGAGTCCGTCGGCGTTGGTGCCCCAGACCGGGGAGACCAGACGGTCGGTGCGCTGCGCACGGTCGGGGACATACGCGGTGTCGAACACCTCACCCATCCACGGCTTCAACACCGCCTTGGCGCCGACCGGGGAATGCTTGTCCTTGGTGGCGGTCACCAGATCCAGCGGTGGGTAGTGCAGCATCTGGAGCCGGATCTGCGGCCCGCCGTTCTCGAGGGACAACCGGGCGGCGCCCGCCGACAGGCTGCCACCGGCGCTCTGGCCTCCGACGCACAGCCGGGTGCCGTCCCAGTCCCGCTCGGATGCCGCGGCCCAGCTGAGTACGTCATAGATCTGCTCGACCGGCGTGGGGAACCGGTGGCCCGGGGCCAGCAGGTAATCGACGTTGAGCACAACGACATTCGCGTACTCGGCCAGGAAACGGCACCACGGGTCGTCCTGGTCGCGGTGCCCGACGACGAAGCCCCCACCGTGCACGTTCACGTACACCGCGGGCTTCTGTTCACCCGACGGCGGGTGGTACACCGTCGCGGCGACCACACCGTGACGGGTTGGAATCTGTACAAGTGTTGTGCGGCCGGGTATTTCGGGGAATCGGACGTCCCGCCTGGGCGCCGGGTTCACCCCGAAGGAGAAGAAACGGGCCAGGGCATCGGCCAACTTCGGCGTGGACAGTATCGACACGGTTTCCTTCTCAGACTCGTTGCGAACAAGCGCCTTCGACCGTACCCGCGCCGGCTTTCGGTCCCGCAGCGGCACAACTCACTTCAAGGTGTCCGACGGATTCTGTCCGTAGGCACTCCGGTAGGCGGCGGCGAAACGCCCGGTGTGGGCGAATCCCCAGCGGGACGCCACACCTTGCACGGTGACGGTGGCCGGGTCGGCCGTGAGCAGCTCGCGATGGGCGTGATCCAGTCGCACCCGGCGGAGATAGCCCATCGGGGAGACGTCGAGATGCCGCCGGAACATGTACTGCAGCGCGCGGGGCGTGACGTAGACCGCCTCGGCGACGTCGGCAAGCGCTATGTCGCGGTCGGCGTTGGACTCGATGTACTCGATGGCCCGGCGCAGAAGCGCCGGTTTGGCGTCACGTCGATCGATCGGGGTCGGTTCGAGCCCGGCGGTGGTCGGCATCGTGGTGACCACTGCCGCCGCGAGCATCGACATGCTGGTCGAGACCACCAACGGCGGTACCGGCCCGGTCTGGCCGCGCGCCACCGAACGCACGTACTCGATCGCGACCTTGAGTTGATAGCCGGCCTTCGCCGATATCGGGCGGTGGCCCGCCAACCGCACCGCCGCACCCGACTCTCCGGGCGCCGACGTCGCGACGCGGTTCAACATCTCCGCATCGAACATGGTGAGGTCGTAGGCGGCCTGGCAGACGCGGCCCGAATACGGCAATTCGGGCGGCGAGTACAGGGTGACGTCTCCGGGACCGAACACGTCCTGGGGCTGGCCGATGAAATTCTCCTCGATACGCCCCGAATGCACCCGGCACAGGCAGATCTTGTTCAGCGGATCGGCGTCATAGGACAAGTGGTAATCGAGCTCGAGTTCATCGAAACTGATCGGCCCCACCCACTTGCGGACGATTCGTGTCGAAGCCCGCTCGCCGCGGCCCCGGCCGATGGACATCTTGGCGTAGGCGCGCGCAAGGAAGTCCTCGGTGACGCCGAGGTCGGCACTGGTGAAGTCCAAGTTTTCGTAAGCGGGCATCAGGTTTCGCTTCAGGTGGCCTGACGGGGCATGGGCTCCACCCCGAAACAACGAGCCTACCTGCACCGCTTACGGTGTACACGCCATCGGCGAACACCGGCCTCAGGCTGGTTCAGGCCGAGCTGCTGACCTGGCCTGTCGAATCGACCAGCGGCAGCCCGTGGTCGGCGAACACCCGCAACAACGGGCGCAAGGCCTCGCCCGCCACCAGGTGCCACGCCACATGTGCGCGATCGCACTCGTCGGAGAACGCCAGTAGCTCGCGGAACCCGCTCACCCCGATGAAGTCGATCGCCCGCAGATCGACGACGAGCGACGTTGCCGGCGGGCCCAGGCGCCGGATCGCCGCGCCCACCTGGTCGGAGTTGCACATGTCGATGTCCCCTTCGACCACCAGGACGGTGGCCGGGCCGCGGACATGGGCCGAGACGCGCGCACCGCCGCAGTCGACGATGCCGACGCAGGACGCCGGAACCGGGCGCAACGGACCGGAGCTGTGAGCCGCAGTCATGGTGGTTACCACCCATCGCATAGCTACAGGGACGAAGTACCCCTCGACCAATGACCGGCTGTGTGCTCAACCCCGTCGAGATTATCGCCATCCGGGCTCGACTGTCCCGCCACGCATTGGGCCACGGACGCCCGGATCGGACGGTACCCCTTTCGGCAGCAACGCTTTTCGTCAGATTTGGCGAAGCGCCCGACCAACCAGCCTTTTCGTTCCGTGGCTGAAGCCGAGAACCGCGGTGTTCGTTTAGTGACCTGGGCTTCGATCTTGTCGATCCGTACCGCGATCACCGCGGTCGGCCCCCTTGTCCCCCCAGGTCCCGGGGAGCAACGGGTGGACCGGCCCACCGCTGAAGGCATTGTCGCTGTCCAACGCCACCATCCCCTCTGCACGGGCGTGCCGGGAATCGGACCTGGTGCCGGCGAAACTCCCTGCCGCACCGATGTTTCCGGTACCGCGGTCAGAGATTCTGTCCTGCTGCCGGGAGTCCGCAGCGGGCGCGGGACCGTTGTCGGTCCCGTCGTCCAGGGTCATGAACTCGTCGCGGTATCCCCGCTCCTTGAGATCCGCAGCGCGACGGCGGCGCGCCTTGCGCCGGGCCCGCGTGGCGGCCAGGGCCGCAGCCGACGTCGCAGCGGCGACGCCGGCGGCCGGGGCCTTCGCTCCCGTGCCCTCGGTCAACGTGGGGCCCACCCCCTCGTCCGGGTCACCGCCGTAGACCGCGTAGGGCGCCATCGCGGCCGACGGAACAGCCGGCGTCGGCACGCCACTTCCGGGTGTTGCCGGAGCCGACGTACCCGGGGCAGCCCCGGCGCCCGACCCTCCGGCCGGCAATGCCGCGATCGGCTGAATGTTGTTGTGTTCGGCGCGAACCGGTGACTGCACCGGTGCGCCGGCACCGGCGCCGGCCGGCGGGGCGTCCCCGGCGAGTGGCACCAGGCCGACCAAACCGATCAGCCCAAGGGACGCCGCCATCAGCAGCGGTGACGCGAGCAGCAGCCCGTAGATCGTCCACCACAATGGCCAACCCCACACCAGGTTGTAGCTGACCAGGAAGAAGGTAGGCCCCCAGGTGATCAGCGCCTGCACCGGATTGGTCGCCAAGCCCGTGAGAAAGGCCTGGATCATGGCTTCGGGGTTCTTGAGGAACTCAATGGTTTCCTGGCCGCCGGGGGCAGTGGCGAGATAGTCCACCAGGAACTGCCAGATGGTGTCGGCGATGTCCAGCGAGGAGCCGGATTCGCCGGCCCGGGCCTGGGTATCGGTCTGCGCCACGGACACCGCCGCCGAACCGGTCTCGCCGACTCCGGGGGCGACCACCATGGGTGCCGGCACAGTCTGCGGCACCGCTGCCAGGGCTGCCCCCGACACAGCCTGGTAGCTCGACATGGTGATCGCGGCCTGGAGCCACATCCGGACGTAGTCCGCTTCGTTGAGGGCGATCGGGATGGTGTTGATGCCGAAGAAGTTGGTCGCCGACAGCACGCCGTGGGCGACGTGGTTCGCGGCCAACTCCCCCAAGGTCGGCATCGCGGCCAATGCTGTGGAGTAGGCGGCCGCCGCCGTTTCGTGTTGGGTGGCGGCCAAGCCGCTGCGCGCGCTCTGTGAGTTCAGCCACGCGAGGTAGGGAGCGTGTGCCGCGGCATAGCGCTCGGCGCTGGGCCCCTCCCACGAACCGGCTTGCACGACACCGACCACTGCAGTCAGCTCGGCCGCCGCCGATGCGTACTCGGTGGCCAGGTCATGCCAGGCACCCGCGGCGACCAGCAGCGATGCCGGTCCAGGACCACTGGACAGCAGCGCGGAGTGCACCTCGGGCGGCGCGGCGAGCCAGATCGGTGCGGTCATCGGGCCACTCCTGGGACACTCGGACAATGGTTAACATGAATCGGGTTCATGTTAGCCATGTGCGACGATTTGTAGGTGGTCACCCACAAGCCACTACGGCGACGACAACCTGTGCAGGAGCGCAGCAGACGACGCGTCGAACGTATCCGGGCCGCAGCACTCGAGCTCCTCGAAACCCAGGGCGTAGATGCTGTCACCACCCGCGCCATCGCCCAGCGGGCCGAAGTCCCCGTCGCGACGGTCTATCAGTTCTTCCCCAACCGCGACGCGATCCTGCAGGAGATCGTTGCCGACCACCTCGACCGGCGCGATGCCGAGGGCGCGGCCGTACTCGCCGCGCTGGCCCCGACCAGCCTGGCCGAGGTCGCCCACGGCATCTTCGAATTCCACTATGAGCACCTGCGCAACCATCCGCACCTGGTCAACCTGCACTACACCAGCCTGGCCAGCGGACTGCTCGCCGACCCGCGTGCGCGCCGGGCGGAATTCGCCCACGCCCTGCACGCCGGACTGCTGCATTGGGGTCTGCTGCGCCAGGACACCGACCCGTTGGTGACGATGGTCGCGGTGGAGATGGGTGATCGCCTGCTGGAGATGGCCTTCCACGCCGGCCCGGGACCGGACCGCGCGATCCTCACCGAGGGTGAACGGGCGCTGACCCAGTATCTGCAGGCCTACGCCGCGCCCACTGCCTGATCGACAGCCCGTTCCTGCTTGGCCAGGGCGAATCGTGCGAGCGTGCCGACAAACTTGTCCAGATCGACCACCCGACGACACAGCCCCGGACCCGTAACCCAGCGCCCGCCGCGACGTTCGAGCACCAAAGCCTCGATCGGCTCGCCGAATACCGGAGTCGCCACGCCCGGGTCGGCCGCACCGCGCCAGTCCTCGACGATGTGCACCTGCAGTGGCCGGCCGTCGAGCCGGCGCACCCGCACCGAGGTGGCCGAGACCGAGACGGCGACGACGGCTTTGGGATAGTCGCCGCCGATACCCACCTGGACGACGTCGTCGACGACGGGAACCGTCAGACAGATCGTTCCGGGTCTGAGCCGGTCCAGATCCGATGCCGGCAGGGGCGACGAGCTCTCACGCATACCGTTAATGATTATCATTTTCATCGTCTGCGCTCAACGCAACAAGCGACGACGCAGGTCAGCGGGCTGGAGAGTCAGCGACGGGTGCTGCTACCGCCGACTTCGGCGGCCAACGGCGGCGGCAGTGGGGTCGTGGGGGTGGGCGCCGCGGTTGCGGGGGCCGGGGCCGCGCCGGGAGATTTCGGGGTGTCCTGGGCCGCCGGTGCTCCGGGGCGGTGGAAGTCGATCATCGCCTCCTCGCGGATCACCTTCTCCCCCACGCTCAGCACGAGCGACTTCGAGGTCACCAGGTATTCGATCCCGGCGTTCTCGACGCGGAACGCACCGTCGTCGTTGCGCGTGGCCGGCACGACCAACTTGGCACCGTCGCGCAGCCGCACACCGCGGTACTCGTACTTGCCGCCCGAGGCCGAACAGATCGCCACGCGCGAGGCATCGGTGCTGCCGAACAGCACGGTCGCCTCCGCACTGGCGCACCGCGCCGTGGAATCGACATACCCCCGGGAATCACTGGCCGGGGCGGCCGAGGCCGACGGAATTCCCACCGCGAGCAAGGCGATACCCGCCGTCACCGCAGCGGTGAGACAGCGACGCGGGGGCCAGACACCAGACATCGGTACCACTGAACCACGGCTTTGCTGCTTACACGAGCGTCAACCCCGAGAGACCACCGAATCGTTAGGTCCCCGCAATACATTCGACCCACAACCCCGACCGGTCTAGGGGGACAGGCTTCGCATGGTTCTCACGACGTAGTCGTCCAACAGGGCGTCGCGGGTGGGCCAATCGTTGGTGGTGATCAGCAGCGCATAGAACCCGAGCAGGAAGAACACCGCGCTGTTCCACGGGTTGACGTCGGCGGCGATCTCGCCCTCCTGCTGAGCCAACTCGATCTCGCGGGCCACCCCGGAGATCACCGGGTGCTCCTGGCTGTCCGGGGCGGGTGGCCGGGTCTGTGAGAAATGCAGGGCCAGAAAGTCTTTGAACAGAACCCCGCCGAGCCTGCGCTCCAGGCCGACCACCAGCCGCATGGCCTCGCGCAGCCCGTCCTCCAGGCTGTGCGGCTTCTTGAGGAACTGGGTGTACTGCTTGGCGATCCGCTCCTCTTCGCGCTGCTCCAGTTCCAGGAGCACGTGTTCCTTGGTGGGGAAATGGAAGAAGAACGTGCCGTGTGCGACGCCGGCCGCCGTCACGATCGCGCCCACGTCCGCCTCGGCCATCCCTGCGCGCTTGAACTCCGAGATCGCCGCACCCATCAACCGCTCACGCGTCTGCAGGCGCTTCGCCTCACGCGCAGACAACCCGTCTGCCACAGCCATTCCGTTCCTTCGCTCGGACCCGGCCCGACGAACCGCTCGTCGAACCGACTCCCCGAATCTAGCCCCTGGCCGCATCCCGCAGGATCTGTTGCAGGCGGTCCAGCGGATCGCCGGCCTTGGGGTCGAGCCGGTTTCGTGGCGGTGTGGGCGTGGCGCCGGCCGGCCCCGGCGGCGGAGCCTGCGCTGCCGGGGGCGGCGGCGGGTTCGGCGGCACGAGCCCGCCGCCCGCATCGATCTTGCTGGTCAACCGCGCCGGCGCATCGTTGCGCACGGTGCGCCGGTCCGGGTCGGGATCGGCATTGCCGACGAAGCACCCGCCGGGCGCCCGGTCCACCACATCTCGGGCGGCCAGGTAATGGCTCTGTGCCATCCGGCCGTCGGACGCCGCCGCCGCACGATCCCCGAGTGTCTCGCGAACCAACTCCAGATTCACTCTGGCCGAGCATGATTCATCTGCATCGAGTTGCTCCACCGCCTGGGCAAAGTATCGATCGGCCTCGGCCAGCCGGTCCTGCAGAACCGCCAGCGCACCTGCCGCGAAGCTCGCCTTGCCGGGTTCGACGACGTCGAGCACCTGAAGCCGCGTGACCTCGCCCGCCAGTGCCTCGGTGTCCCGGTCGGTGAAACTGGCGGCCGCCGAGTTGCCGATCACCACGACCGACAACAGCTTGACGATCGCGATGACGAACACCAGCACCACCGGAGCCGAGTACACCAGAAGCCGACGACGGAGCGTGCTCATGACCGCAGCTCCACGTCGATCGGCTGGGTGCGGCGGAATTCGCGAAGCACCAGATAGAGCTCGACCAGGACCAGCAGCGCCGCCACCCCGGCGAGGACCCAGTACAGCTCGACGGCGGTCGCCAGCGCTGGGGCCGCGGGCACCTGGCTTCCGGTTTCGTCGGCCGGCAGTGCATCGTCCAACGGCGTCGCATCGGTGCGCGGTACGAACGGCACCCCGATCTGTTCGGCGACTCCGCGCAGTGACTGCGCCCCGGCGGCGTCGTACCCAAGTACCGCGCCACCGTCCACGGCGTTCTCGGGCAGCTGGAATTCACGTTGTGGCGCTTGCGATTCCGGGGCGCCCGCGCCGAGATAGAACACGAGGTTGCGGGCCCTCGGGAATTGCTGCACGGCGCTGATCAGCTGGTAACGCAGGATGTTGGCGGCTGCTCCGGCGTTGGCATCCGGGGCATCGGCAGCCGCCGGTTGCGCATTGGTCGCAGCCGCCACCGGGCGCAGGCTCCAGGTATCGGCGGACAGCGGCCAGTCCACCGACGGGCGGTCCACGAACGAGATCATCGCGAAACGCGCCTGCGGATGGCGTTCGATCAGGTCCGCGATGTCGTCGCGGGCCGCCGCCATCCGCTGGCCCGACATATCGGGTGAACGGTCCAGCAGCACAAAGATATTGGGTTCGCGGTCACCGGCCGGCCTGGGCACACGGTCATCGGTTCTGCCGACGACCGGGCCGAGGGCGGCCACCAGCAGCAGTAACCCCGCGGTGGTGAGCGACGACCACCGCCAGACCGCGGCCCAGCCGCCGGCCTGGGCCCGGACCCGCCCGAACGTGATCGCACGCGCCACGACGAGCACCACCGCGAGCACCGCGACCAGCAGCGGCGGCAAAATCGGTTCGAGCCTCATCGCCGCATCACCACCGGCCACCACCACAGCACCGCCATCGCCAGCAAGGCGAGCAACACGGGAATCCCCGGGGTCTCGGCGGATCGGACATCCGCCGCCTCACCGGTCGACCCGGCCTGCGGCGGATGGTCCCGGATCTCGCCTAGATGCGCCGCGACGTCGGCCGAATCTGCAAACCACTGCCCACCGGTGCTGCGGGCCAGGTCCGCCGCGGGTCCGTCGCCAGGGCCGGGCGTGATGGCGTTGACCTGAACACCGGCCGTCACCGCCAGGTCGCGCAACCGGTCCGCACTGAACAGCGGCGTCGCTTCGCCGGGGCGAGGCAGAGATTCGGGGCCGACGTAGATCATCGACCGTCGCTGTGCCGACGGTTCCGAAAAGGACGGGAATCCGGTCAGACACATGGCGAGTACGTCCTCCACGCCGGCAGCGTAATCGACGTAGGACACCGGCGCCACGAACGGCCGGGCACCTTCGCGCTGACCGAATGCGGCGAATTGCGCTGCGGCGTACTGGTAGTCGCGGGTAAGTGGGACCAGGCGCCGATTCGCCGAGGTCAGCCCGACCCGTTCGGTGCCGAAGGAGCCGACCCGATCGCCGAAGTACCGTAGCGTGGTGCCGACCGCCGGGTCGGTGAGCGGGCCTCCGACGCACACCATGATGTCCTCGGCGGCCGCGACCCGGGTGCTGCGGTCCCACGACGGCAGACCGGTGGGGCGGGCGGCGATCAGGACAGACGCCGCGAAGGCGACCGTCAACATGACCATGGCGAGCACGGCCGAGACGATCCGCCGGCGCGCGGCCCGGACATACTCGGGCAACCGGGTGAGCCTGCCGGTGTTGGCCAGCGGCGTGAGTTCGTCCGAGTCGACCGACTGCTTCAGGAGCAGGGCCAGACCCACGCACGCGGCCAGTGCGAGGCAACCGCCGATCACCACCACCCACCAGATCAGGTCCATCCGCGGATCAACTCCTCGGTGGCGACGCTGGCCGTGCCTGCGTCGAGCGTCGAACGGTGGTTGAACTGAATGTCGGTGAGCTCGGCCAGGATCGGGGCGGCCGGCGCCGCAGCACTGTCACCGATCGCATCGACCTGCATGTACTGGGCCTGCACCCCGGTCGCGGAGTGCAGGAATCCGCGCAGCTCGGCACTGAGGGCGGCGCCGGCGCCCGCTGCGGTGAGATCGCCGGCCCGATAGCGGTTTCCGATGGCACGGACGGCCCGGGCCGACCGTCGCCGCAGCAGTTCGGCTCGTGCGGCGCCCAGGACCGGCAGCTCTCGCACCGGACGTCGCCGCGAGGTCAGCAGGAACACACCCGTGTACCAGGCACACACCAGGACGATCAGGCCGATCGCGATCCACAGCCAGATCGGCGAGTAGGGCGTGGGGCCGATCACGTGGCGCAGCAGGTCATCCGGCACGGGCGTATACCCCGGTCATCGCGGTCAAGGCCGCCCTGATCCGCACGCTCCCGGTGACCCGGGCGTGCGGTATCCCCTGCAGGGTCAGGAATTCGGAAAGCCGTTCGCGCCGTTGCACTTCAGCCCGCCGGTAGGCCTCGATGACGTCGCGGTCCAACCCGGAGAGGATGGACCGCCCGTCTGCCACCTCGTAGCTGCGCCCGGTGTCCCGGTGGGCGCTCACCGCGGGCATGTCGCTGAGCATCGCCCACAGCACGTCATGGCGGGCGGTCAACGACCCGAGCACCTCGGCCAACCGGTCATCGACCTCGGGCTCGTCGGAAACCACGAAGACCAGCAGCCGGTGCCGATAGTGCCGGGCGACCCACTCGAGCTGAACCCGGATGTCGCTCGGACCGGGGTGGTCGGTGGCGTGGTGGTGGAACCGGTGCAGCATGCTTTCGATGTGCGTCTCGCCGCGGCGCAACCGGATGTCCACATTGCCGCGGTGATCGCCGAGCACCATGGCGATCTCGTCGGACCTGGGCAGCGTCATCAGCCCGATCGCACCGATGATGTGCAGGGCCACAGTTCTTTTCAATTCGCCCGACGGCGCCAGTGCGCAGCTGTTGCGGCCGGCGTCGGCGACCACCAGGACCTTGTGGTGCTTCTCGGAGACGAACCGCTTGATCAGGGTGTGCCCGGACCGTGCGGTGGCCTTCCAGTCGATGTCGCGGACGTCGTCGCCGGGGACGTAGGGGCGCAACTCGTCGAATTCCAGGCTGCGGGTGTGCACGAGGGCATAGCGGCCGCCTTCGAGTAGCCCGCCGACGTCGCGGCCGGCGTACGCCTTGGCGGAGTCCAGATCTGCCCATCGTGACCTCACGGGACCTGCACCGCGCGCAGCACGGCGTCGATGACGACGTCGGGGGTGATGCGCGCGGTGGCGGCTTCGAAGCCGAGGATCAGCCGGTGTCGCAGTACGCGATGGGCCAGCCTGGCGATGTCGTCGGGCACCACGTGGTCGCGCCCGCGCAACACCGCCAGGGCGCGCGCGGTCCGGCAGAACGCCAGGGTCGCGCGCGGGCTGGCACCGTACTCGATCACCCTGGCCAGGTTGGCCGGCAGGTGGTGCCCGGGTTCGCGGGTGACCGCGACGAGCCGGCCGGCGTACTCGACCAGCGCACGGTCCAGATACACAGACCGGACGATGCCCTGGGCGCGGCGCACGTCGTCGATGGTGACGACGGGTGCGGCACGGTGCCCGCGGTCGTAGAGCCCGGCGTCCATCCGGGCGGCGATCTCGACCTCATCGTCGATCGAGGGATAGCCCACGATCTCCTTGAGCATGAACCGGTCGGTCTGGGCCTCCGACAGTGGATAGGTGCCTTCCTGGTCGACGGGGTTCTGGGTGGCGATCACGAGAAACGGCTCGGGAATGGGATATTCGACGCCGGCGATCGTGGTCTGACGTTCCTCCATCGCCTCCAGCATCGCGCTCTGGGTCTTGGCGCTGGAGCGGTTGATCTCGTCGAGCAGCACGATGTTGGCGTGCACCGGGCCGAGCTGGGTGGCGAACGAATTGCGCGCGGCCTCGTAGATCTGGGTGCCGATGATGTCGCTGGGCAGCAGGTCGGGAGTGCACTGGATACGCCGGAAGCTGCCGTCGACGGATTCGGCCACCACCCGTGCCGCCGTGGTCTTCGCCAGCCCGGGAACGCTCTCCAGGAGCAGGTGCCCGCCGGCCAGGAGCGCGACCAACATCGATTCGCGCAGATGGTCCTGCCCGACCACCCGGGTGGAGAACGCCGCGGTCACCGCACCCGCGATGCGCTGGGCCTCGGCCGTGTCACGCTGGTCAGCCTGCAATCGCGGTGCCGTCATGGATCCTCTCCGGTCGGTCGTCCCCCTTCCCCAGACCCAGTCGATGTACCCAGACTTCGCCGATCTCACGCCCCGCCGGACGGACCCGCAGTCGCGGGCACCCGACGCGGCCACCAGAACCAGCGGCCGAGCAGCACCGCGATGGGCGGCACCACGAAGGTCCGCACCACCATGGTGTCGATCAGCAATCCGATGCCGATCGTGGACCCCACCTGGGCGATCGTCACCACACTGGCACCGAGCATCGCGAACATGGTCAGTCCGAACACGACCCCCGCGATGGTGACGACGCTGCCGGTGCCGGCGAATGCCCGGATGGTCGCGGTCCGCACGCCGGCCCGGGCCTCGTCACGCAACCGCATCGCCAGCAGCAGGTTGTAATCCGCGCCGACGGCGACCAGGGCGATGAACGCCAGTGCGGGCACCGCCCAGTGCAGCGGTTGCCCGACCAGGTGCTGCCAGATCGCGGCGCTGACCCCGAGCGCCGACGCGTAGGAGATCGTGACGGTGGCCAACACGACGATCCCGGCGACGGGACTGCGCAGCATGGCGGCCACGATCACGAAAATCAAGATGAGCGTGACGATCACGAGCAGGGCGAAGTCGTGTTGCACATAGTCGATGAGTTCAGCGGTCGCGGTTCCGACCCCCGTGAGGTCGACGACGCCGCTGACCGCCAGCGGGGTGTCCTTGAGTGCCTCCGCGGCGGCGATGCGGATCTCGGCAGAGCGGTCCGCGCCGTCACGTCCCCAGGATTCCCCGTCGCCGTAGACCAGCAGCCGGGTGGCGTGGCCGTCCGGGGAGAACATCATGTTCATCACCCGGCGGTACTCTGGATCGTCGAAAGTCCGTGGCGGCAGGTAGAACCCGCCCTCGGAGCTGCCGTCGAAGTCCGTGCTGAGCTGCGACAGGTAACCGGTCATCTGTTGCATCTGCGGCCCGAGATCGCCCAGGCTGGAGCGCAAGGTGGAGGTCAGCCCGCGCAGCCGGCTCAGCGTGGTGCGCATGGTCGCCACGCCCTTGGCCGCGCCGTCGAGTGAATCGGTGGCGCTGGCCGCGCCCTCTTCGAGCGCACCCGCCCCACCGGCGAGGGTGCCCGTCGCGCTGACCGCGTCATCGAGGGGCGTGACGATCTTCTGCACTGCCGCACAGATCGGGTTGCCCGCACAGTCGGGGTTGCTGCTGACGAACTGACGCAGCGGATCGGCATAGCCGGAGACCGCCTGCAGGTTGCCCTGCAACCCGGACATGCCCGCGCCGATGTCCTGCGAGCCGGCCCCGACCCGGTTCAGGCCGTCGACGGCACCGGTCAACCCGCGTTGCATGCCGTCCAGGGCGGCGTCGAGTTGTCCGATGGTGGCCGCGACGGTGTCCACGGATCTCATCCCGCTGAGCGCGGATTGTGCTGTGCCGTCGAGTTGTTCACCGATCTGTCCGGCCTGGTAGGTCAGCGTGCCCTGGCGCACCGGGGTTCCGGCGGGCCGGCTGGCCGATTGCACGGTGCGGACCCCGCGCACCTCCAGGACCTTCCTGGTGACGCGCTCGACCGTGATCAACCCGGCCGGGGTCCGCAGGTCCCGGTCGGCCTGGATCGAAACGATCTCGGGTAGCAGCCGGTTGTCCGGGAAGCGGCCGTGGACGGCCTGGTATCCGCGGCTGGAGTCGGTGCTGCCCGGCTGCGCGGACAACTCCGCGAAGCTGACCTCCGCGCCGAGCAGCGGCACCGTGCAGAGGATCAGCGCACCGGCGGCGACCACCAGGATCGGCCCCGGCCAGCGGGCGACGGCCGTGCCGATCTTGCGCCACCGGCGGCTGATCCTTGACGCCCGCGGCTCGACCCAGCCGCGCCTGCTGAACAGGCCGATCAGCGCCGGGGTCAGCGTCAATGCGCCCAACATCGCCGCGAGAACACCTATCCCACTGGGTATCCCGGCACTGCGCAGAAAGTTCACCTTGGCAAAGGTCAGGCAGAACAGCGCGGCGGCGATGGTCGCCGACGACCCGGCGATCACCGGTGCGACCCGGCGGTAGGCGTCGGCCAGTGCATCCGGCGGCGCCAGGCCCGCCCGCCGGTTCTCGTGGTAACGGCCGAGCAGGAAGATGCCGTAGTCCGTCCCGGCGCCCAGCACCATCGCCGACATCAACGCGACCGAGAACACCGACACCTCGATCACCCCGTGCTCGCCGAGCAGCGCGACCACGGGACGCGCGACCGCCAGCGCCAGCCCCACCGAAGCCAGGGGTACCGCCGCGGCGATCGGCGACCGGTAGACGAAGAGCAGCAGTGCGGCGATCATCCCGACCGTCAGCACCGTGATTCGCGCCAATTGTGCATCCAGAGCGGCGAATTCATCGACCAGGCTGGGCCCTGGTCCGGTGACATGGGTCCGCAGACCTTGCGGCGGGCTGACCGAGTCGACTGCCGTGTGCAGTGCGGCCACGGCGTCGGTGGCGGGACTGCTGCCCAACTGACCGGAAAGCCGGGCCATCAGATAGGCCGCCTTGTGGTCCTGGCTTTCGAATACGGCTGCCGCAGCGGGGTCGTCCCACAGGTCCATGACCGATTCGACGCCCGGGGTGCCGGTGCGCAACCGGTCCGCCAGCACGCGGTAGTAGTCGCGGTCGGATTCGCCCAGCGTGCGGTCGGCTTCGAGGACGACATAGGCGATGTTGTTGCTGTCGGAATCGCCGAACAGGGTCCCCATCCGTTGTGCTGCCTGAGTGGCACCGGAGTCGGTGGGGAAGAACGCCCGGGATTGTTCCTTCACGACATGTTCGAGCTGGGGTACGGCGATATTGCCGACGCCGGCCAGCAGCACCCACGCCGCCATGACCAGGACCGCGTACCTGCTCACCCTTCGGGCAAAACTCTCCGACATCGCTCCCCACCCGTCCCATAACAATGTTATCGGCAGGTATAACATTGTTATGGCAGCATGTCTAGAACGATGGCCACCATGGGAATTCGCGAAAGCCTGATCGAGGAGAGCCTGCAGATCCTCGAGGAGAGCGGGCCCGAGGCACTCAGTGCGCGCATGCTGGCCAACCGGATCGGGGCCTCCACCATGGCGGTCTACACGCACTTCGACGGCATGCCCGGCCTCTACGAGGCGCTCGTACGGGAGTCATTCGTCCGGTTCGGCGAACACCTGCGCCGACGTCCGGACACCGACGACCCGGTGGCCGACCTCCTCGCCTCCGGACTGGCCTACCGCGAGTACGCGCTCACCCATCCGCAGCGTTACCGGCTGATGTTCGGCATCACCTCGCCGTCCATCACGCTGCCGATCGGCCGCGACGTCACGGTCGCCGGCAACCCGGCGGCGCTGTCCGAGATCAATTCGGTATACGCCCAGATCCCCGCATTCGTGCGGCGCTGCATGGACATCGGCGCCATCAACGAGGGCGATCCGGTGGCCGTCGCCGCTCAGATCTGGACAGTGATGCACGGCTATGTGCTGGCCGAGATCATCGGAGTCTTCGGCACCGACGGCGCGGGCGTCTCGACGGTGCTGGCCCCGCACATCACCAACCTCCTCGTCGGCCTCGGCGGCGATCGGGACCGTATTCAACAGTCCTTTCAGCGCCTGGAACCACAGTCGACACCGCCACGCCCGAGCGCACCCCCGGCTGCCACCGTCCGGCGCGGGCGCCGGACCCGCAATCCCTAGCGCGCCACCACATTGGCACCGCCGTGGCCGAGAATGGTGGGATGGCGCAGAGCTGGGACGGTTTCGACGGATTCGTGGAGCTCATCGACTACCCGATGGTCGTCGTGACGGCACGCGCCGAGAACGGGACCGCGGGTTGCCTGGTCGGGTTCACCACGCAGGCCAGCATCGATCCGCCCCGGTTCCTCGTCGGGATCTCGAAGAAGAACCACACCTTCGGCGTCGCGGAAACGTCCACCCATCTGGGCGTACACCTGCTGGCCCGCGACGACCTCGAGCTGGCCCGCTGGTTCGGCGGGCAGACCGGTGACGAGGTCGACAAGTTCGCCGGGTGCAGCTGGCAGAGCGGACCCGCCGGGGTTCCGATTCTCGATGCCGCCCCGGCCTGGTTCGTGGGCAGCATCCTCGACCGGTTCGATCTCGGCGATCACGTCGGCTACCTGCTGAACCCGGTTGACGGCCGAGCGCCCGACGAGCCGCGGCCCTGGGTCAGTCTCACCGACGTGGCCGACCTCAAGCCCGGACACGAGGCCTGAGGCTACTTCCAGGCGAAGACCGGTTGTTCGAGTTCGTCGACCGGATCTGTGCGTCCCTCCAGGGCCAGCCACCGCAGCTGCAGCAGCACCGCCCCGGTCGGCGCGTGGATCAGGTCGTTGCCCAACGGAATCTGCACCACCGGGCGCGAGCTCTCCGGAATCGTGATGAACCGCGGCGAATCCTCGCGCTGCAGTTGATGCAGCCCCACCCGGTACGCCGCCACCACCTCGTCGGGAGACGGGCGCAGGTCCAGCCGCCCACCGCCCCAGATCACCACCGGGGTGATGACGTACCCCGAGCGGGTCGGATAGTCGTCGAGCAGGCCCAACACCGCCGAGTCGGGCAGGGCGACCCCGACCTCCTCGTCCAGTTCCCGCAGCGCGGCCTCGACCGCCGTTTCACCGGGATCCAGCCGGCCGCCGGGCAGCGCCCACTGCGCGGCATGAGACGAAAGTCGAGAAGTTCTGCGGCACAACAGAAAAGCAGCGCCTCCGGACACGTCGACCATGCGTCCGTCGAGACCGGGCTCCGGCATGGGCCGGCCCCCGATCCACTCGTCGACCGGGGCCGGATCCACGCGGTCCTCCCCGAGTTCGGAGTCGACCAGGACCACCGCGACGGCCGCGTGCCGCTTCGTCGGGTCGGTAACGGCGCGGCGTTCGTGCCCCGCCAGATGCGCACCGATGCGTTCCCGCAGGGCTTCGTCATAGGCGATCGTCACCGCTCGACCATATGCGGGGCGGGATCGATGCGACCGGTGAGGTGGTCGGGCCCGCTTACTGGTCCGGCTTGCGGGTCTGCTGATACAGCGTGAGCTTCCACACTCCGTCGACCCGGTGGTAGACGCTGGACATGGCGCCGACGAACGCGGGTTCATCCCCGTCGCGGTAGGCCGTACCCGTATAGACCAGAGCCGCGTTGTCGTCGTCGAGGGCGATCAGCCGAACCCCGCTGATCTCATAGGCCCGCCACGGCGGTGCCTCACCCAGCGCGCTGACGACGGTGTTCCGGTCCATCACCATGCCGTTGGCGAGAACCATGACGGCGTCCGGCAACATCAGTTCGCCGTAGAAATCGGCCCCGGTCGACTCGCACAGCGAGTCCCACCCTGCCCGTTCGATGTGCAGCAGTTCGTCGAGTACTGGACTGGTCACGGCTGTCGGATACCCACTGCGCGCGTCCTCCATGTCTCGGCATAGCTGTTAAAACAGTGGTAGAAGTGATAACTGGGGATAACCATTTCACCCGGTACGGACAGGTCCACGTCGAGGAGTGGCATGCCTTTCGGCAGGTGGGCCCGGCGCGCGGGCAGCCGGGCCGGCATCGCAGCGGTAGGCGCTGCCACCGCGGTGTGCCCCGTCGTCGCAACTCCCCTGACCTCGGCCGCACCGAAATGCCCCGACATCGAGGTCGTGTTCGCCCGCGGCACCGACGAGCCCGCAGGCATCGGCAATGTCGGCAAGGCGTTCGTCGACACGCTGCGCCCCATGGTCAAAGGCTCGACTGTCGACACCTACGCGGTGGAGTACCCCGCGTCGTGGGACTTCATGAAAGCGGCGGCCGGCGCCACCGACATGAGCAAGCGCATCCAGGCCACAGCGGCGCGCTGCCCCAAGACCAAGATCGTGATGGGCGGTTATTCACAGGGCGCGGCGGTGGTCGACGTCGTGGCCACCTCCCCCGTCGGCGGCCTCGGCTACAGCGCGCCCCTGCCTGCCGCGGTCGTCCCGCGCGTCGCGTCCGTGGTGGTCTTCGGTAACCCGTCGGCGCGCCTGGGTCAGCCGCTGACCAGGATGAGCCCGGACTTCGGCGCCAGGACCGCGGACCTGTGCAACACCAACGACCCCATCTGTTCGCTGGGCCAGGACTGGAACGCGCACATCACCTATCCCAAATCAGGCCTGATCAAGCTGGCCGCGCAGTGGGTCACGCGTCACGTCCAGCCGCCGCCTCCAGCGCCCGCTGCTCGACGCTGAGGACCGGATAGAGCCGGTGGCTCCCGGGAAGACCCTTGAGTTCGACTTCACGGGCCGCACCCAGGACGATGTCGTCGAGGTGCTTGACCGCCTCCCCGACGGGTTCGCTGACCAGGATCTCGCCGCCATCGGCCTGGCCCGCGACCCGGGCCGCCATCGCGACATCGAGTCCGAACAGGTCGTCACCACGGCGCACCGAGGTTCCCATGTGCACTCCGATCCGCACCCGGATCGCCTGCCACCGCTGGGGATTCTCCGCCAGCGCACCCTGCACGTCGGTGGCGAACCGCACCGCGTTCTCCGGGTCGGCGAACGCGATCATGAATCCGTCACCCTGGGTCTTGACCACGTGACCGCCGTGCTTGTCGACGCGCGCCTGCACGAGCTTGTTGTGCTTCTCCAGCAGCTTCACCCACGCCCGGTCGCCCATGGCGGCGTTGCACTCGGTCGAGCCCTCGATGTCGGAGAACACGATGACGACCCGGCCGTCAGCGGTCAGCCGAGCCAGATCCGGACGCTCCACCTGGGCCCACCCGGCCAGATCCTCGATCGAGTTGCGAACCGTGGCACCCAGCCCTTTGTTGATCAGCATGTCCGCGGTCTGGAACACCGTCTTGATGGCCAGCGGCGCCACACCCCGCCGACGCCTCCGCCTGCGGTCATCGTCCTCGAGTTTCATACGTTCGATCTCACGCCGGGCGTTCGTCAACTGCCGCCGGCTCACGATGAACAGCACCAGGAACGTGACGAACGCCGCGAACAGTACGACGACACCCACCAGCAGGACGGACTCAAGGGCGGTCGGCATCGGCACCCGTTGATTATCGCCGCATGTCACATTTCGTGGATTCGCGGTGTCTTGAGGGGGTAATCACCAACGACATAGGAGTGCACCATGGATGCTCGTTTGAACCTGTTCGAGAACCGGACCGCCACCAAGATGCTCAAGTACGTCACCTCGGCGGGCAAGGTGATCACGGACTCCGCGCTCCCCGAGACAACGCAGCAATTGGTGGCACTACGCGCCAGCCAGATCAATGGCTGCGGCTTCTGCACCGACATGCACACCAAGGACGCCGCTGCCGCCGGGGAGACCCAGCAGCGCCTGCACCTGGTCGCGGCATGGCGGGAGGCAACGGTCTTCACCGAAGCCGAACGCGCGGCCCTGGAACTGACCGAGCAAGGCACCCGGATCGCCGACGCGGCGGGCGGGGTCAGCGACGAGGTGTGGGCGAATGCGGTCAAGCACTACGACGAGGATCAGCTCGCCGCGCTGGTGTGCCTGATCGCCTTCATGAACACCGTCAACCGCCTCAACGTGATCGTTCAGATGCCCGCAGGCGACTACCAGCCGGGGCAGTTCGGATAACGCGATCGACCGGGAGGATCGTCGGCAGGGGTGAACTGGCACGCTGGTCATCAATATGACCACTCCCCTGCTCGACGATCCGAACGACCTCTCGGCGCTGCAAGCCAAGGGCGGCGACGCCGACGCTCTGTTCACCGACTTCGCCGAGTGGGCCGAGGCCAACGGCACCACGCTCTACCCCGCGCAGGAAGAGGCGCTGATCGAACTGGTCAGCGGGGCGAACGTGATCCTCGCGACGCCGACCGGCTCGGGCAAATCCCTGGTGGCGACCGGGGCGATCTATGCGGCGCTCGCCACGGACCGCGTCAGTTTCTACACCGCCCCGATCAAGGCGCTGGTGAGCGAGAAGTTCTTCGCCCTGTGCGACGTGTTCGGCGCGGCCAACGTCGGCATGCTGACCGGGGACGCGTCGGTCAACGCCGACGCCCCGATCATCGCCTGCACCGCCGAGATCCTGGCCAACCTCGCGCTACGTGAGGGCGCCGACGCCGACATCGGCCTGGTGGTGATGGACGAGTTCCACTTCTACGGCGACCCGGACCGGGGCTGGGCCTGGCAGGTACCGCTGCTCGAACTGCCCAAGGCGCAGTTCCTGCTGATGTCGGCAACGCTGGGCGACGTCACGTTCCTGCGGGAGGACCTCACGCGCCGCACCGGACGTCCGACCGCGCTGGTCGCCGGCGCGGAAAGGCCGGTGCCGCTGTTCTTCTCATACGCCACCACGGCGATGCACGAGACCATCGCCGAGTTGCTCGCCACCTTGCAGGCACCGATCTACGTCGTGCACTTCACCCAGGCTTCCGCGTTGGAGCGGGCGCAGGCGCTCATGAGTGTCAACGTCTGCACCAAGGAGGAGAAGGCCGCCATCGCCGAGATGATCGGCGCGTTCCGCTTCTCGACGACGTTCGGTGCGACGCTGTCGCGGCTGGTGCGACACGGCATCGGCGTCCACCACGCCGGCATGCTGCCCAAATACCGGCGATTGGTGGAACAGCTGGCCCAGGCCGGACTGCTCAAGGTGATCTGCGGCACCGACACCCTCGGCGTCGGCATCAACGTGCCGATCCGCACCGTCGTGTTCTCGGCGCTGTCCAAGTACGACGGCATCCGGATGCGGCTGCTCAACGCCCGGGAGTTCCATCAGATCGCGGGCCGCGCCGGGCGCGCGGGATACGACACGGCGGGCACCGTGGTGGTGCAGGCACCCGACCACGAAGTGGAGAACCTCAAGCAGTTCGCCAAGGTGGCCGACGACCCGAAGAAGCGACGAAAGCTGGTGCGGCGCAAGGCACCCGAAGGCATGGTGCCGTGGGGCGAGAACACCATGAACCGGCTGATGGAGGCCGCGCCCGAGGCCTTGACCAGCAACATGCGGGTGTCCACGGCGATGATCCTCGACGTGGTCGACCGCCCCGGCGACCCGTTCGTGGCGATGCGGCGGCTGCTCACCGACAATCACGAACCGCGCAAGCGTCAGCTGAAACACATCCGGGAGGCGGTCGGCATCGCCCGCTCGCTGCTGCAGGCCGGAGTGATCGAGCGGCTCGACGAACCCGAACCGGACGGGCGCCGGTACCGGCTGACCGTCGACCTTCCCCCGGACTTCGCGCTCAACCAACCGCTGTCGACCTTCGCGCTGGCCGCGGTGGACGTGCTGGATCCCGAACCAGAAGATCCGGCAAGCTATGCCTTGAATGTCATCTCGGTGATCGAGGCCACCCTGGAAGACCCCCGGCAGATCTTGGCCGCGCAGCTGAACAAGGCCAGGGGCGAAGCGGTGGCCGAGATGAAGGCCGAGGGCATCGAGTACGAGGAACGCATCGAACTGCTCGACGACGTCACCTATCCCAAGCCGCTGCAAGAACTCCTGGAACACACCTACGAGGTGTACCGGCAGACCAACCCGTGGGCGGCCGACGGACACCTGTCGCCCAAGTCGGTGGTGCGCGAGATGTGGGAGCGTGCCCTGACGTTCCGCGAGTACATCAGCCTCTACGGGCTGACCCGCTCGGAAGGTGCCGTGCTGCGCTACCTGTCCGACGCGTTCAAGGCGCTGCGCTCCGGTGTGCCCGCCTCGGCCCGGACCGAGCAGCTCGCCGACATCGTCGAATGGCTCGGCGAATTGGTGCGCCAGGTCGATTCCAGTCTGCTCGACGAATGGGAACAGCTGACCAGCCCGGACCAGCCGCACGACGCCCCGGTTCCGGTGCCGGCCCGGCCGCGCCCGCTGACCGGCAACGAGCGGGCGTTCACCGCGATGGTGCGCAATGCATTGTTCCGCCGGGTGGAGTTGTTCGCCCGGTCCCGCTGGGACGAGCTCGGGGCGCTCGATGCGGCCTCCGGCTGGACCGCAGAACGCTGGGCCGACGCGGGTGAGGCGTATTTCGACGAGCACGCCGAGGTGGGTACCGGAGCCGACGCGCGGGGCCCGGCATTGCTGATCTTCGACCGGCAGCCGCAGGTGTGGCGGGTTCGACAGATCCTCGAAGATCCTGCCGGAGATCACGATTGGGGCTTCGACGTGGAAGTCGACCTGGCCGCCAGCGACGAAGAAGGTGCCGCGGTGCTGCGTATCTTGGATGTGGACCGGATGGGATAGGAACGAGTGACTGAACCGTGCCCTTTCCAGGTTATCGCGGACCCCGGGCCTTGCGGCAAGGCCCCGGTGATGGCGCACAATCGCTGGCCGGAGCAAGCCACGGAGGAACAGGGAGCACGTGCCAGCTGACGATCACGATGTCGAAGTGCAGTCCGAACAGACCTATGTCGACGGGCTCTATACCCGCCTGGACGCCGAACGTGTCCGGGTGCGTGACCGGTACCGCGCCGCACTGCGTGAGCACGGCGGCAGCGCGGTGGAACGCGACGCCGAGGTGCTGGCGCTGGCGAAGGAAGCCAACCGGCTCGACGTAGCCGACAACGGCCTGTGCTTCGGACGGCTGGAAACCCTTGACGGAGAACATCTCTACATCGGCCGGCTGGGCATCTTCGACCGCGACGACGACTACGAGCCGCTGCTGCTGGACTGGCGGGCACCGTTGGCCCGGCCGTTCTACACCGCGACCGGGGCCAACCCGGAGAACATGCGCCGGCGCCGGCAGTTCCGCACGCTGGGGCACCGGATCCTCGATTTCACCGACGAGGTGCTGGGCCGGCCCACCGCGGGCGACGAAGGTGACGAGGACGCCGCACTGCTGGCCGCGGTGAACGCCCCCCGCGGTGAAGGCATGCGCGACATCGTCGCGACGATCCAGGCCGAGCAGGACGAGGTCATCCGCAACGAACACACCGGGGTGCTCGTGGTCGAGGGCGGCCCGGGCACCGGCAAGACCGTGGTCGCACTGCACCGGGTGGCCTACCTGCTCTACACCCACCGCGAGCGCATCGAACGCCACGGTGTCCTGGTGGTCGGGCCCAATGAGGCGTTCCTGCACCACATCGGCCGCGTGCTGCCCTCGCTGGGTGAGTCCGACGCGGTGTTCATGACGCCCGGCGACCTGGTGCCCGGTCTGCAGGTCACCGCCGAGGATGCCCCCGAAGTGGCCGCGCTCAAGGGGTCGTTGAAGATCCTCGACGTGCTGGCCGCCGCGGTGGCCGACCGCCAGGAGGTCCCGGACGAGCCGATCCTGATCGATCTGCCCGACGTCACGGTGCGCATCGACGCCGAGACCACAGAGTGGGCGATCCAGGAAGCCCGTGACACCGGGCTGCCGCACAACGAGGCCCGCCCCACGTTCCGCGACATCGTCACCTACGTGCTCACCGAACGTGCCGTCGCCCGCATCGGCAAGGGCTGGCTCACCCGTCAGGACAAGGCGGCGTGGGAGGAACTGCGGGCCAGCGTGGTCAGCGAGCTCGACGAGAACGCCGCGTTCGCCGCGGCACTCGATACGCTCTGGCCGATCCTGACCCCGGAAACCCTTCTGGCCCCATTGTATTCGTCACCAGAACGGCTGTCGGCAGCCGGCGCCGACCCTCGGCTGTTCCGCGCCGACGGCAGTGCCTGGACCATCTCGGACGTTCCCCTGCTCGACGAGCTGGTCGACCTGCTGGGCCGGGACAAGGCCGGCGAGGAGGCCGCGGAACGCGAACGCCGGGAGGAGGCCGCCTACGCCGCCGGGGTGCTCGACCTGATGATCGCTCGTGAGGATCTGATGGACGACGAAGACCACCTGCTGGCCAGCGATCTGATCGACGCCGAGGACCTGGCCGACCGGTTCCTCGAACGCGATACCCGCGAACTGGCCGAACGTGCTGCAGCCGACCGGGATTGGACCTACGGTCATGTTGTGGTCGACGAAGCCCAGGAACTGTCCGAGATGGACTGGCGGGTGCTGATGCGTCGTTGCCCCCGCCGGTCCTTCACCGTGGTCGGCGATCTGGCCCAGCGCCGCTCGGCGGCCGGTGCCCGGTCCTGGGACGCCATGCTCGAGCCGTACGTACCCGGCCGGTGGATCTACCGGACGCTGTCGGTCAACTACCGCACCCCGGCCGAGATCATGGCCGTCGCCGGGGCGCTACTTGCTGAGTTCGCACCCGGGGTCCAGCCACCGGAATCGGTGCGGGCATGTGGTGTGCAGCCCTGGTCGAAGCAGCTGACGGCCGCCGAAATCCCGGCTGCGGTAGAGGAATTCCTGCGGGACGAAGCCGAACGCGAGGGCACTTGTGTGGTGATCGGTCCGCCCGAGGTGCCCGGCGCGGTGGCCCCGTCGGAAACCAAGGGCCTCGAATTCGACGCAGTGCTCGTGGTGGAGCCCGCACACATCCTGGCCGACGGCGACCGCGGCGCCGCCGAGTTGTACGTCGCGCTCACCCGCGCAACGCAGCGCCTCGGCGTGCTGCACACCGAACCCCTACCCGACGCGCTGAACGGATTGGCCCATGTCTGACACCACGTGTGCGATCGTCGGCGGCGGCCCCGCCGGGATGATGCTCGGGCTGATCCTGGCCCGGTGCGGGGTGGCGGTCACCGCCATGGAGAAACACGAAGACTTCCTGCGCGATTTCCGCGGGGACACCGTGCATCCGAGCACCATGCGCCTGCTCGATGAGCTCGGGTTGTTCGGCGAGTTCGACAAAATCGACTACAGCAAGGTGGAGAAGGCCGAGATCCCGGTCGGCGGTAAGCCGGTGACGCTCGTCGACTTCCGCCGACTGCGCCAGCCACACCCGTATGTGGCCATGGTGCCGCAGTGGGATTTCCTCGACCTGCTGGCCGACGCCGGCCGAGATGAACCCAACTTCACGCTGCTGATGCGGACCGAGGTGACCGGGCTGCTGCGCGACGGCGAGCGCATCACCGGTGTGCGTTACACCAGCCCCGACGGCGACGGCGAGCTGCGCGCCGAACTCACCGTGGGCTGCGACGGGCGCACATCGGTGGTCCGGCGGGAGGCCGGCCTGAAGACCAAGGACTATCCGGTGCCGTTCGACGTCTGGTGGTTTCGAGTGCCGCGCACCGAGGACGGCCAGTACTCGCTCATCCCCCGCACCGGACCCGGTCGGGCGTTGATCATGATTCCTCGCGTCGGCTACTTCCAGGTGGCCTACCTGATCCCCAAGGGCAGCGACGCCACGCTGCGGGCCCGCGGAATCGACATCTTCAAAAGCGAACTCGCCGAGCTCATTCCCGAGGCCGATCCGGATGCCCTGTCCTGCTGGGACGACGTCAAACATCTCGACGTCCAGCTCAACCGGCTGCCCACCTGGTACCGGGCCGGACTGTTGTGCATCGGTGACGCGGCGCACGCCATGTCGCCGGCCGGCGGGGTCGGTATCAATGTCGCCATCCAGGACGCCGTTGCCACCGCCCGCCTGCTGTACCAACCGCTGCGCGAGCACCGGGTCAGCCAGAAGGATCTTGCTGCGGTCCAGCGCCGTCGCATCGTGCCCACCGCTGTGACACAAGGCTTTCAACGCATCCTGCACCGCCAGGTCCTGGAACCCGTGCTGGCCGGCGGTGAGATCACCCCGCCCGAAGCGCTTGGGAAGATCTTTCAGCTGCTGCCTCAACTCTCGGCGATCCCCGCGTACCTGGTGGGCACCGGGGTACGACCCGAACACATCCCCTCCCCGGCCCGCCGCTAGGCGCATATGGGAGGCAAACAGAACCCCGAGCAACGTCGACGCGAATTGTGCGATGCGGCAATCGCTCTGCTCGCCCGCGAGGGCATCAAGGGGGTCACCCACCTCAAGGTCGACCGCAAGGCCGGAGTTGCCGACGGGACCACGTCGTTCTACTTCCGCACCAGTTCGGCGTTGATCCGTGCGACCGCCAACCGCATCGCCGACCTCGACCTGGCCGATCTCACCGCGGCCACCCGCTCGGACAACGGCGCCGGCAGCCCCTCAGCGGCCGCCGGCCTGGCCCGGCTGGTGATCCGCTCCGGAACCGGTGCGCGCCTCCTCCGGAGCAAGGCCCGCTATGAGCTGGTGATGCCGTCCAGCCGGGACGCCGGCCTGGCCGAGGCATTCAGCCACAACCAACAACGGTTCTTCGAGCTGCACCGAGATGTCGTTGTCGCACTGTGCCCGGCCGACACCGATTCGGGCCTGATCGATGAAAAGGCCTACGTACTACTGACATTCATCAGCGGGCTGATGCTCGCCCTGGCTCGCGGCGACCGCACGATCAACTCCGCCGAAGAACTGCACGACATCATCACCGCGATCGTCGCGGCGGCCCCGGCCGGCTCACATGGCAAAGGAGTAGCCGCCGTTGACCGGTAGCGTCTGGCCGGTGATCCAGGAGCCGTGGTCACCGGCCAGCAGCACCGCAAGGTAGGCGACGTCCTCGGGCAGTCCGGGCCTGCGGATCGGATAGCGCGACAGGATCGCCTTGGCCTGCGGGGAATCGGCCATCTCAGCCCACAGCGGTTCGGTGAGCGGGGTACGCATGGTGCCCAGCGCAATGTTGTTGGCGGTGATGCCGTAGCGACCGTTCTCCAGCGCGATCGACCGGGTCAGGCCCGCGGCGCCGGCCTTGGCCGCCGCATACACCGCGCCACTGGCGTCCCCCGTCCGTCCAGCATCCGACACGATGGTCACGATCCGGCCCCATTGCCGTTCCACCATCGTCGGCAGCACGGCCCGCGTGCAGTTCAGCACGCCGTACAGGTTCACCTGCAGGAACGGGTCCCAGTCCGCGGGAGTGGTTTCGGCGAACGGCATCCGGGCGGCGAAGCCCTCGGCCCCGGCGTTGCCCGCATTGTTGACCAGGATGTCGATCGGGGCGGCTCCGTCGATCGCATCGGTGACCGCCTGATAGTCGGTGACGTCGAACGGCACCGCCAGCGCATCGCCGCCCGCTTCCCGCAGCTCTGCGGCCACAGCCTCGGCCCGCTCACCGCGGAGGTCATTGACCAGCACGGTGGCGCCCGCCGCGGCGAAGGCATCGGCCAGGCCCCGGCCGACACCCTGTCCGGCACCTGTGATCAGCACCCGGCGGTTCGACAGATCGAATTGCAGCGTCACCGTCTCTCTATACCAGTAGAGACTTGGAGGCTGTTCGGGCGGGGCGGGCTGCCATAGTCTGAGAGCTCGTCCAAAGGAGGAACCGATGAGCGACCACGACGTGCGGATGATCATTCTGTCGACCGACGACCTGGATGAGTCGATCCGCTTCTACACCGAGACGCTGGGAATGCCACTGAAGTTCCGCGATGGCGCCCACTTCGCCGCGCTCGACGGTGGATCGCTGACTCTCGCTCTGGCCACTTCGGTGGATCACCCGATCCCCGGTCAGGTCGTCGTCGGGATCAAGACCGCCGACGTCGACGGTGCCGCCAAGGCCATCGAGGAGAGCGGTGGCGGAATCATCAAGCATCCGTACGACGACGCTCACGAGCGCCGGGCCGTGGTCTATGACAACAAGGGCAACGGCCTGGTGTTCTACAGCCCGCTGGCGCGTTAGCCGGACCGAGCCGCGGCGTCGAGCAGAGTTTCGGCCAGCCGCGCCGCGGCCGGCGTCATCCGCTCGACCGGTGGCGCGGCGAGATAGACCTGCCATACCGCCGGGTCGCGCAGCACAACGGTCCGCAGATCGCCGAAGCGACGCGCCTCCGATGCCGGCATGAAGGCGGTACCCAGTCCGTTGCCGACCAGTTCGGCGATCGCGGCGAACCCGGCCGGGACCTCGTACTGCGTCTGCGGTTGCATGCCGGCGCGGTGAAATGCCTCGTCCATCAGCCGCCGCAGCCCGAATTCCGGTGGGAAGCCGACGAGTTCCTCGCCGGCCAGGTCCGCCAGGTCGAGACCGCGGCGCCGCGCCAACGCGTGGTCGTCGCGGCAGACGAACACCATCGGCTCCTCGAACAGCAGCTTCATGTCGAGCTGCGCCGGGAACCGGTTGGGCAGCGAGACCAGGGCCAGATCCAGCGAGCCCTCCAGAAGTGCCGCCAGATACGCCGACGCACCCGACTGGCTCAGCCTCAACCGCAGCCGGACGAAGGGATGCGCACGGTGGAAGTCACCGAGCGCACCGGCGACATCGACCGGCCCGTAGGAGATCAACGAACCGAATTCGACTGTGCCCATGAGAGACCCACGGAATTGACCGGCGGACTCGGCCGCCGCGCGGGCCGCGTGCAGCACCGCATAGGCGTGCGACCGGAAGGCCTCGCCCGCGGCGGTCAGGCTGATCCGTTGCCGCGACCGGTCGAACAACTCCACCCCGAGTTCGCGCTCCAGCTTTGCGATCGAGGTCGACAACGCCGACTGCACGACATGCGCCCGCTCGGCGGCACGGGTGAAACTCATCTCGCCGGCCACTGCGATGAAGTGTTCGATCTGTCGTAACTCCACCGTGTCAGCCTATCTATCTTGCCGATGGGGATCATCAGATTCAATCGTTGGACTTGATGCATCTGAACGGGTGAGATGGACCCCGAGACCCCGCGAGAAGGAGCAGCAACGGTGAATGGTTTGAGCAGAAGGAACTTCGGTTTCCTCACGGCGGCCGCCGCCGGAGCGGCGACACTCGCGGCCTGCGGCACCGCACCCGCGCCCACTCCCCCCGCCGGGCCTCCGGCCAAGCCCTCGCACACCATGAACCCGGTCAAGCAGATCGACGCCGGCGAGCTCAACGTCGGCTACACCGAGGCCGGTCCGTCGGATGGACAGCCGGTGATCCTGCTGCACGGCTGGCCCTACGACATCCACAGCTACGCCGACGCCTCGGCCCTGCTCGCCGATCAGGGCTTCCGGGTCATCGTGCCCCACCTGCGCGGCTTCGGGTCCACGCGGTTCCGCTCCGCCGGCACCGTACGCAACGGCCAGCAGGCCGCGCTGGCGCACGACGTCATCGCGCTGATGGATGCGCTGGACATCCCGAAGGCCGTGCTCGGTGGATACGACTGGGGCGGGCGCACCGCCAACAACGTCGCCGCCCTGTGGCCGCAACGCTGCGCGGGGCTGGTCGCGGTCAGCGGTTACATCACCGTGAACCTGGCCGCGAATCTGAAGCCGCTGCCACCGGAGGCCGAATTGGGTTGGTGGTACCAGTACTACTTCGCCACCCCGCGCGGTGAACTCGGCTACCGCGAGAACACCAAGGAGTTCAACAGGCTGATCTGGGCCAAGGCGTCACCTCTGTGGCATTTCGACGACGCCACCTACGACCTGTCGGCGGCGGCGTTCGACAACCCCGACCACGTCGACATCGTCGTGCACAACTACCGGTGGCGGCTCAGTCTGGCTCCCGGCGAGGCCCGCTACGACGGCGACGAGGCGCGGCTGGCGGGCAGGCCGGCCGTCACCGTGCCGACCATCACGATCGGGTCGGACTTCGACGGTGCCGCCAAGGACGGCAGCGGCTATCGCGCGCTCTATACCGGGCCCTACGAACACCGCATCCTCAACGGCATCGGACACAACGTGCCCCAGGAGGCACCCGAACAGTTCGCCGCGGCCATCGCCGACGTGAGCCGCATGGGTGGCCGCTGAAGCCCGTCAGGGGTACGGCCGTCCGGTCAGCTTGCGGATCGTGCGGATCTCACCGTCGCGATAGGGCCGCCCATCGGCGTGGAAGAGGTCGTGGAACCATTCCGCCGGCGGCGCCTTGTAGGGACGGTCCCAGGAATCCCACGGCAGGTAGGTCTGAGTCTTGCCCGCCACCAGGCCCCAGCTGTAGGCACCGACGTTGTGCCGTTTGGCAACGGGCAGTACACCCTCGACCGTGCTGCCCTCCCCACGAGCCAGATATTCGGTGCACATGATCGGACGCCCCATCGGCGCCAACTCGCCGATGCGGGCCTCGAAACCGGCCGGATGGTCATAGCTGTGGAAGGTCAGCACATCGGAGAGGTCGAGCTGCAGCGTCGCCATCCGGCTGCGCACCTTAGGGTCGGCCCACGGGCCGTCCCACACACCGCTGGTCAGCGGTTGCACCGGATTGACCGAGCGGGCCCAGCCGAACACCTGCGGCAGCAACTCTTCGACCAGCGCGACCTTGTCCTGCCGTTCCACCTCGCGGTAGTTGGCCGCGGGATTGTCCGGCTCGTTCCACAGGTCCCACCCGAGCACCCGGTCATCGTGGCGGAACTGGCTGATGACGCCGACGACGTACTCGCGCAACATGCGCCGGTACCGGTGATCGTCGAGGTTCTGCGCCCCCGGGCTCTGAACCCACACCGAGTTGTGGATCCCGGGCCGCGGCCGCCGCTGGCGCCCCAATCGGGGAAACGGATCCCAGCAGGAATCGAACAGCACGAACAGCGGTTTGATGCCGTGGCTGGAGGCCAGAGCAACGAATTGGGCCAGGCGGTTCTGAAAGCCCAAGTGGCCCTGGGCCCAGAGCTGGTCATGCAGGAACACCCGCACCGTGTTGAATCCGGCCAGCCGGGCGATGCGCAACTCATTGTCGATCCGCTGCGGGTCATAGGTCTCCGGCTGGAACATCTCCAGCTGATTGCCCGCATTGGACGGAATGAAGTTGGCGCCGACCAGCCAGCCCTGCGCGGCGTACCAGCGGTGCGCCCGCTCCGGTGACCAGCGGGCCCCGTGCCCGTCGATCTGTGCGTCGGCTCGCGGCGTCCTGGCCACCGACAAACCCGCGGTGAGCAGCAGCGAGAGCTTGAACGCGGCACGACGGCCCATACCGGCACCGTCGTCTTTCCTGTTGACCTGCATCACTTTACGAATCAAACGGCATCTCCCTGTGCGATCACTTGTGGCACCAAGGGGGTACCCGCCGAACCCGCGATCCAACTCCACGACGAGTCATCGACTGCGCAGTCACCGGTAGCGTTGCCGTCGTGGATCACCAAGACGGCGAGCAGGCCCCCGACACGGTTCCCGGCAAGATCGACGCCAGCCCGTTGACCGGCGTCTCGGAAACCGCACTGCTCACGCTGAACGGCCGGGCCGCTCAGGCCCGGCACCCCCATGCCATCATCGATGATCCCATGGCCGTCCATCTGGCCGACGCCATCGCCTTCGACTTCGACAAGTTCGGTCGACGCAAGGGCCAGGAGATGGCGCTGCGCTCGCTGGCCTTCGACACGGCGGCCCGGCAGTACCTGGGCGAACATCCATCCGCCACGGTCGTCGCGCTGGCCGAAGGGCTGCAGACGAGCTTCTGGCGGCTCGATGCGGCACTGCCCGACGCCCGGTTCCGTTGGCTGACCGTCGATTTCCCGCCGATCATCGAACTGCGTGAGCAGCTGCTGCCCGCATCCGACCGCATCGTCACCCGGGCCCAGTCAGCACTCGACTACAGCTGGATGGACGCGGTGGACCCGGCCGACGGGGTGTTCATCACCGCGGAGGGACTGCTGATGTACCTACAGCCCGAGGAAGCTCTCGGGCTGATCGCCGAGTGCGCCGGCCGTTTCCCGGGCGGGCAGATGATCTTCGACCTTCCGCCCACGCTGGTGAAGAAGTTTGCGCCGAAAGGCATGCGGTCCTCGAAGCACTACCGGGTGCCACCGATGCCGTTCAGCCTGTCACCGGCCCAGTTGGCGGACCTGGCCCATACCGTGCCTGGCATCAAAGCCGTGCACGATCTGCCGATGCCGCGCGGACGCGGCTGGTTCTTCCGCACCGCATTTCCGGCGTTCTGGCAGTTCAAGCCGACAAAACAGATCCGCGGCGCCTACACGCTGCTGGAGTTCGGCTGACTAGCCGCCTGCAGCGGCCGACCGGGCGCGTTCCCGCATCGAGGCGACGACGCCGCCGTCGTTGAGGATGTCCGTGCCGGTGAGGTAACCGGCCCGCTCACTGACGCAATAGGCCAACAGGTCCGCCATCTCCTCGGGCCTGCCCCACCGTGGCACGGCGGCGTCGGCGACCATCGCGCCCGCCCCGGCCTGCTCCTCCAGCCGGCCCATCTCGGTATCGATCGACCCCGGAGAAACCGAGACGATGCGCAGGCCACGACTGTTGAACCGCTCAGCCTGCGACGAGCTGTACCACTTCACGAACGCCTTGCTGATGGCATAGGAGATACCGGATCTCATGTCGTCGGGAGCTATGCCGCAGGCCGCCAGCATTTCACCGAGGAATCGGTCCTGGTCGTCCAGCGCCAACGGAAACTGCTGAGCGGGAATGACTTCCTCGGGCAGCAGGTGTGCCGCCATCGACGCCACGTTGACGATCGCCGCACCCTCGGTCGCGGTCGCGAAAAAGGCCTCGTTCACATGCAGCGTGCCCAACGCGTTGGTTCTCATCACGTACTCGGCATCACCCATGCTCGGGCTGACCCCGGCGGCGTGGACGACCGCGCCGACAGTGCCCACCCCGGCAGCGGTCGCCAGCAGCCGGTCCACGGCGTCGCGATCGGTGACGTCGGCATTGACGATCGTGGCCGCGATCCCCAGGTCCCCCAGGGCGGTGGCCGCGGCGTCGAGGCGATCCTGCCGGACATCGCACAGCACGACCGCCTGGTCCCGGCCGACGACCTTGGCCGTCGCCAATCCCATTCCACCCGCGCCGCCTGTGATCACCGTCACCTGTGTCATGGCTAGCACGGTAATACGGCTGATCCGCGGCCCGACTGCAGGGGGTCGTGCACCTGCTCAGTAGCCACCCGGGCGGGCCGCACCGGGATTTCCCCGGCAACCAAATCTGAGCGGCACGCTGTGCAGACGGACCGACCGGCATATAACGGGTAGTGATGACAGATGGCCCAACGATGACGCCGGCGAACCGTTGTCGATTGCCCGTAGCGGATCGCGCGCTATGACCTGCCCGTATTGCGGAACGCCACTCGGTGACAGCGACACCTGCGGCCGCTGTGGACAGATCCGGTCCAGGTCGACCGGTTGGCGCCCGGACCCCACGGCTCGCCACGAGGGCCGCTACTTCGTCACTGGGCATCCGACGAATCGGGTACGTGATGGCCGGACCACGTCAACCGATCCGGCCGGCGGCCGGATGCTGCCCGATTACCTCGAGTTGAAGACCGCGGGCATCCGGTCGACCTGGTTGGGAACCACCGCAGCAGCGGCAATCATCGTGATGACCGCCGCGGTGGTGTGGGTGCTGATGGTGGCGGGCCGCAGGCCGCCACCCCCTCCGGAAACCGGATACCTTGCAGCACTGCGGGATGCCGGTCTCAGCGATCAGTTCAATTCCGACGCCAACGCCGTCGCCTACGGCCGGCAGGTATGCCGCCGACTCGAAGACGGCGAGCCGCAACAGGGCCTGCAGGCCGACAAGATCGCCGTCGACACGTTCTGCCCGCATTTCTCCAAAGGTTTCCACGTGCTGGAAAAAGTCACGGTGAACGGCACTTTCGTCCTCTCCGACAACGCGGGGGCAGCGGGCATCGCCTCTGACGGAACGACATGCCAGGGCGCGAACGGATACTCCGATGTCAACGCAGGCACCCTCGTCACCGTCAAGAACGGCAAAGGCGCTGTCCTGGCGAGCACAACCCTGGGGCCGGGCAAGAGCGGCGATTCCAACTGCACGTTCTCCTTCACCGTGTCGCTGACTGAAGGCGAAGACCGCTACGTGTTGTCGGTCGGACATCGTGGCGAGTTCAGCTACAGCTTCGAACAGCTTGTGGCCAAAGGAATCCTGATGCAGTTGGGTCATTGACCTTTGCGAAGATCGCATTCCGCCGCAGAGTTTGCAGTTGATGCGTACCTGCTCAACACAGGACACGCACTCGGTTGGAAACGATGCGGTCACGAGTGCGGCTCGCTCACGTGTCGACCGCGCATCCATCTGAGAACTTGTCTGGACACGGGTTTCAGGTAGTTCTACGGTTCAGCTCGTCACAATTTTCATCGATGTAATTTTCCGCACGAACCAAGGGAGCTGATCGGGGATGGCCACCTTTGCTCACATCACGGTCAAAACTATTGTCAGCGCTGGATTGTGCGCGACCGCAGTAGGGGCCGCACTGGCGCTGAGCCCACACGCGGCAGCAGCGCTCCAACTCAAGACGGGCGGGTACAAGTGCCTTGACACCGCGGCCGGCGCGGCCGGCGCGGCGCCCGCCGCACCGTGTGCGGCTGCCGCGGTGGAAGCCGCAGGCGTCGTTCCCGCGGCGCCCGTCGCCGTCCCTCCCGTGCCCGTGGTGCCGCCACCCGTGGCCGTCCCGCCGGTGCCCCTCGCACCGCCGCCGGTCCCGGTTCCCCCGGTACCGCTGGCGCCGCCCGTCCCGGTCGTGCCTGCCGCAGCTCCCGTACCCGCCGCAGCACCCATTGCCGCTCCGGTGGCCGTGGCGGCAGGGACCGGAAAGGGCGTACCGACCGTTTCACCCGGGGGTGGGCCGGTTGCCGGGACACCCACACTGCCCGGCCCCGCGGACCAATCCCCCGCGGGCTAGTTCCACCACGCAGCGTCAGAAAGGCGCCTGGCTCGCGAGCCAGGCGCCTTTTCTGTGCCTCTTCGTCAACCATCAGCACCGCGGATCACTGCCTGATAGTGACTGCAATCCGCGGCGCTGAGTGCCGACACGGGCCAAGGCTCCCTGATCGTTGCGGGCCCGGTTCGACCGGCCCGCAGCAGGATTCGCTACTCCTGCACGATCACCGGATCTCCGATGTTGGCAGTGTTGAAGTACCACTCGGCCGCGGCCGGAATCAGGCTGATACAGCCATGACTGGTGTTGTCCAGTCCCATCGACGGAACAGCCCACGGCGCCGAATGCACGAACAGGCCACGGTGCGTGAAGCGAACCGCATAGTCCACGTCGAGGAGATAGCCGTCCGGCGCATCGACGGGAATGCCGACACTGCTCGAATCCATCTTCACCGTGCGGTCTTTGCCGAGGACGGTGTAGGTGCCGACGGGG
The DNA here is from genome assembly GCF_048282725.1 of Mycobacterium sp. 48b. Taxonomy (NCBI): domain Bacteria; kingdom Bacillati; phylum Actinomycetota; class Actinomycetes; order Mycobacteriales; family Mycobacteriaceae; genus Mycobacterium; species Mycobacterium sp. 48b. Next base: position 592,482 of record NZ_JBLVUL010000001.1, on the reverse strand, counting down.
GTCGGGTATTCCGGACGGCCCAGGGAGGCCAGCAGCACACCTGGTTCGCCGGCGTGCGGCAGATGATGCGGTGCAGGCAGAGCCACGGGCGGGTCTTCCCCCAACCCGTCGATGGTCACGGTGAAGGTGTGGTCGGAGATGTCGGCGACACCGATAACGGCTGGGCCGGTTTGGAATTCCGTCCGCAAACCGCCCACCGACAGCATCACGGTGCTGTGCGCCGGCCAGAACTGGGCGGGAGTCCACGACACGACGTTTGCGTCGAGCCACTCGTAGGTGCCGGTGCGCGCGGGCGTCGACTTCATCCCCAGTGCACGTTCGACGACCGACCGGTTGGAGATCGGGTTCTTGAACGTCACCACCACGGGATGGCCCACACCGACAACGGCGCCCTTGGCGGGCGCGATCGATTCGATGGTCGACGTCAGCGGCAGGCTGACCGCCGCCGTGTCGACGCTATCGGTACCGCCGGAGAAGAAGGTCATGGCGACTACGACCGCCACGAGAACACCCTGAAAAACCGCACGCATCAAATCGATCCCTCTGCGATGCCCCCATGATCTTGAACGATGTCATGGTATTGGCCCGCAGCGGCCCGAATGTGTAGTCACACGTAGACAATTCGGTCAAGCGTTCGTCACGTTTCGGCCACGGCGCCGGGGCCGGGGCGGTCGCACGTTGTGAACGCCGGGATCTCCGCAGCGTCAGTCCGCGACGACCTCATCGCGGGCGGCATTCAGCTTGAGGACGCGGGCGCACGACAGGGGAGTCACCAGAGCGGTGGTCCGCAGGCCCGCCTGGGGCGATCGCTGCGATTCCAGACCGGGTGTGTCGTCGTCTTCCTCAAGCCGATACGACGAGGGGTGCCTGCGCTTGGCCGCGGCGAGCTCACTCGAGTATCTCTGCGACGAACACCAGAGCGGATGCGTCGCCAACTCGATGACCGTCGAGCCGGCAGCTTTTGTCGCCATTTTCAATGACCTCCAGCGGAGCTTCACGACACGTCTACACAGTGGCAAGCGTGCTCGGCCAAGCTGAGACGATGCATCGAGTTGGCCGTGGACACATTAAGGATCGCTCTTAAACGGCGTTTACACACTAGAAAGAGCCTCGACAGAGACGTAATTCACACTCCCGGATTTGACATTTTCTGACGCGATGTTTGCTGCTTTCGCGGATCAAGCCGGACTGATCGAGCGATAAAGATCATCGCCGCCTGCGGTGCCAGCTACCGAAGTCAGGACGCAGCACCGAGAGCGCACCGAAACCGCCTCTGGCGGGGAGCCCAGAATCGCTGCATCTTCTTACATTCGCAAGAAACCTGCATGTAGGGCGTCTACATAAATTTAGGATGGGCGCCAGCGAACGCGCCGCCGTTAGCCCCGTCGATGCAGAATCGTTACCTATCATTTACCCTGTCCCGTGGCCGAGCTCCCCTGCTGGAACGTCAATTAGCTCGGTGAAGGGTGGTACGGCTGTGGATGCACATGATCCGAGCGTCGGAGAACATGCGCGTCCGACCGTGACTCGGGCGTCTCGCGCGTCCATCGAGAGCTGGCCGCTGCGGTGGAAGGTCGCCGCGACCCTGGTGTTGCCGATCCTGCTCGCGGCGACGTTCGGCGCAGTGCGTATCTACAACGAACTCTCGGCCGCATCGCGGTTGAACCTCGCATCCGACAACGCCGTGATCGTCGTACCCGCGGTGGAACTGGTCGACCGGCTCGACGGGCTGGCCTACGCAGCGGCATCGGGCGCGCCGCTCGACGAACCGCTCGCCCAGTTCGACGAGAGCGCCAAGTCCCTGGACGCGCTGATCTCGTCCGCCGAGTTCGACCCGGCCGTCGCCGCAGAGCTGACGACCGCATCCTCGACCGCCAAGACGTTGCGCGACGACATCACGTCGAGCCCACTGCCCCAGCGGGTGATCGCCGATCGGGCGTCCAACGTCGCGTCCGGCGTCGTCTCCGCGATCGCCACGACCACCAAGACCGTTGACGACCGCGCCGTGCGCCCGCTCGCGGACCAACTCGTGGATGCCCTCGCGGCCCAGAGAGCGCTGACGACGCAGCGCGTACTGATCGCCGCACCCGACTTCGCCGATTCGGACGAGCTGCGCACCGAGGCGGCCGACGCCGCGGGCGCGGAAGCGGCCGCCATCGACCGGCTCAACCGGCTGACCCCGACGGACGAAGTCGCGGCTCTGTCCAAGGAATCCGACGTTCGCCGCGACACATATACCCAACCGTCCGGCGACAGTGTGCAGACACCTGTGTTCACCGACTCGATGCACGCGAGTGTCGAGCAGTACCGCGCCATGACAGCGCGCCTGTCCTCCGACCTCGACGGCACGCTGCATCATCGGGCCAACGCGTTGCGGTCAGATGCCCTGCGTGACACCGCGATCATCCTCGGTGCCGTGCTGGCCGCCCTGGTCTTCGCGCTCGCGGTCGGCCGCTCCCTCATCCGGTCGATCGGCCGGCTGCGCCAGGGCGCACTGCAGGTCGCGCAGGTCGAGCTGCCCGAGGAGATCGAACGCCTCAGCAAGGGCGGCGGCATGCCGGAGATCCACACGTTGCCGTTCCGTACCAATGAAGAGGTCGGGCAGCTCGCCCGCGCGATCGACGACATCCACTCCCAGGCGGTGCGCCTGGCCAGCGAGCACGGTGTCCGCCTGCAGATCGGCGACATGTTCGAAACCCTGTCCCGCCGAAGCCGTTCACTCGTCGAAGAGCAGCTGGCACTCATCGAGACCCTCGAGCTCGACGAGGAAGATCCCATCCGGCTCGATCATCTCTTCCGCCTCGACCACCTTGCGACGCGCATGCGCCGCAACGGCGACAACCTGCTCGTCCTCGCCGACACCGTGGAACGCCACCGCACGTCAGCACCCGTCGCCCTGCCCGACATGCTGCGCGCCGCGATGTCCGAGGTCGAGGAGTACCGCCGGGTGCAGGTCGGGCACATGGCCGACGTCTCGATCGCCGGCTCGGCCGCAAGCGACATCGGCCACCTGATCGCCGAGCTGCTCGACAACGCCCTGCGCTACTCACCGCCGGACTCGCCGGTGCTGGTGACGGTCGGTCGCGCAGTCGACGCCGGCCTGCTGGTCGAGGTCGCCGACCGGGGACTGGGCATGTCCAAGGACGACTTGACCGCCGCGAACGAACGACTCGCGCTCGGCGGTGAGGTGACCTCCGAAACCGCCAAGCGGATGGGCCTTTTCGTGGTCGGGCGGTTGGCGCGACGCCATGAGGCCACCGTGCGGCTGCGTACCACCTCGGCGCTGACCGAGCGGCCCGGCGTGACCGCGAGCGTCCACCTTCCGGGCACGCTGGTCTCGCCCATCGGGATGGGCGAATCGCTCGACGATCTGCGGACCGGTTCGTTTACCGAATCGCGGCCGCGGGCCACCGCCAACGGCCGGGGTTCGGCGACCGGCGCCGGCACCGCGGCGCTCGCCGAGACGTACGGCTCGCCGGCAGCGACGCAGTCGCAGAGCGCATCGGACACCCCCGCCAGGGCGACCACCAACGGGCTGCCGAAACGATCGCCCGGTGCCAGCGGTGTCAACGGACATCCCGCGACCATCCCGGCCCCTGCTGCGGCCGCCGTCCCAGAGGAACCCGAACGCCGGCAACGCGGGAATCCCCTTTCCTACTTCACCTCGGGCAAATCCAGCCCGGACAATTCGACTCCGCCGAGCCCGGAACCGGCACCGGCACCCGCGCCCGCCAGGGAATCCGAGCAGCCGCACATCGAGCCGGAGAACTTGGAGAGTGCGCCCATCTTCGAGCGGATGGCCTCGGAGTGGCTGATGGATCCGACCGCGCCGGAATCGCGCAACCGCGTCTGGGCCAGCGCGGCCGACGCCGGCTGGGCAGCTGCGGCGAAGGCCGTCGAGCAGGAACCCAAGCGGCACACGGCATCCGGATTACCGATTCGCGAACGCGGAGCGCGGCTGGTGCCGGATGAGGCAAGATCGGAAACCCAGGCCAGGCCCGACGGCGGAAACGATCCCGCGGCGATCCGAGACATCCTCAGCCGACAGTTGGCGGGCGTACGCAGGGGCCGAGCAGAAACCGATGCAGCACACAGCCGAATCGAAGGAGATCGATGAACACCGGCACGCAACCACATGACCGGTCCGCGGGCTCTGCTGCAACGCCGTCAGGGAACCGGGGCACGCTGGACTGGTTCGTGTCCAACTTCGTGCGCGACGTACCGGGCGTGTCACACGCGATCCTGGTGTCGGCCGATGGTCTGCTGATGGCGTCGAACTCCCACCTCCCGGCCGATCGCGCCGAGCAATTGGCCGCTGTCACATCCGGTTTGGCGAGCTTGTCGACCGGTGCCGCCCGGCTGTTCGAGGCCGGGAACGTGCGCCAGTCGATCGTCGAGATGGACGACGGGTTCCTGCTGCTGATGGGGGTCGGCAACGGCTCGTACCTCGCCACCCTGGCCTCGACCACGTGCGACATCGGACAGGTCGGATACGAGATGGCACTGCTCGTCGACCGGGTCGGCAAGACCGTCGAGGCGACGCCGCGCGCCACACATGGGGCTCGATGACCCTGAGTATGGACAGACCTGAGCAGAAACAGTCCGCCAGCCGCGCGCGGCCGTACACCCTGACCGGCGGACGAACCCGCGCCCGGGTTGAGGTGCCGATCGAGGCTCCGGTTGAGGCCCTGCTGTCATCCGGCGAGCTCGACTGCGCGCCAGGCGACATCCCCGCCGTCATCGTGCGGCTGTGCGGCAGCCGGCCGTCCATCGCCGAGATCTCGGCGTACGCCGGTCTGCCCATCGGGGTGACCCGGGTGCTCGTGAGCGATCTGGTGGACAGCGGCCACCTTCGTGTTCACGCCACACTGACCGACCGCTCGACCGTTGCAGAACGGCGCCTACTGATCGAAAGGACCCTCAGTGGATTACGCGCACTCTGACTCCGGCCCCACGGTGTCGTCGACGAAGATCGTGATTGCCGGCGGCTTCGGCGTCGGCAAGACCACGTTCGTCGGCGCCGTGTCGGAGATCGTGCCGTTGCGCACCGAGGCTCTCGTCACGAACGCCTCGCAGGGCCACGACGACCTCGAGGCGATCCCCGGCAAGGAGACCACCACGGTCGCCATGGACTTCGGCCGCATCACCATCGCCGACGACCTGGTGCTGTACCTGTTCGGCACGCCCGGGCAACGGCGGTTCTGGTTCATGTGGGACGACCTGGTCCACGGCGCCATCGGTGCCGTGGTGCTCGTCGACACCCGCAGGCTCGAGGACAGCTTCGCGGCGGTCGACTTCTTCGAGGCCCGCAGCCTGCCGTTCCTCATCGCCGTCAACGAGTTCGACGACTCCCCGACCCACAGCATCGAAGAGCTGCGCGAGGCACTGTCCGTGTCCCCCAACGTCCCGATCATCAATGTCGACGCACGGGAACGTGATTCGGCGAAGAACGCGCTGATCGCCATCACCTCGTTCGCGCTGGAACGTCTTCCGTCGACAGCCTTCTAGATCCGCCGCCCGTCAGTCTCACAGTCTCGAGGAACCCGTCATGAACCACCAAGTACATCACTTCGACATGGGCCTCTGGCTGCTGTTCCTGGCGTACATCGTCTCGGTGACCGGCTCGGTGGTCGGCCTGGCCTGCACCCGTTGCGGTGCCACCGCGACCACCGGACGCGACCGGCTCCGCTGGTTGCTCATGGCCTCGATCGCCATCGGCGGCGTCGGCATCTGGCTGATGCACTTCATCGCGATGCTCGGCTTCGCGATCCCGAGCAGCATGGTCCGGTACCACCTCGGCTGGACGGTCGCCTCGGCCGTGATCGCGATCGCCGCCGTGTTCGTCGGGCTGATCACCATCGGCCGGGACTTCGATCTGCGCCGGCTCCTGGCCGGCGGCGTGATCACCGGACTGGCGGTCGCGGTCATGCACTACACCGGCATGTGGGCGGTCCAGATGCAGGGCACGATGACCTACGACACCACCCTTGTCGTCCTGTCCTTCGTGATCGCCGTGGTCGCGGCCACCGCAGCGCTGTGGTTCACCCAGGTCCTCGAATCACGCGGACTCCGCTTCGTCGCCGGCCTGGTGATGGGCGTGGCCGTCGTCGGCATGCACTACACCGGTATGGCCGCGGTGCGGGTGAATGTCGATCACACGATGCCGGTTCCCGGTGGGCCCGAAGTGTTCTCGTTCCTGTTCCCGGTCTTCGTGATCGGCCTGCTCGCACTCGTCGTTCCGATCACCGCCGTCATGCTGGCGCCCGATCGCGACGCCGAGGAGAACCAAGCCGAGCGGCCCGTGGCAGCCACGGCCGGCCGGCACCGCTAGGCCGGCGCGCACGGGCGCAACACTGCGCCACCCGATCGGAAAAACTGTCAGAATCTGACAGTTTTCGTCCGCGGTGACGCTCCGCGATGCCATGATGCGGTCGATGCTGGACAACCTTCTCCGCGCGGTATGCGTCGCGCTTCTCGTGGCCATCGCAGGATTGGGGCCGTCCGCGGCGGCCCACGCCGGGCTTCCACCGGGGTACGACACGCGCTTCGACATCTGGCCGACCGCGGTCGACAAGGCGCAATGCCGGCCGGGCGACCAGGTCGAGACCGGACTCCAGGGCGAGGTGCCGGTCGCCGACCGCGAGTCCCACCGCAGCGCGCAAGGCTACAACTGCAACATCGACCTGGTGGGCCAGTACCAGGGCACCGGCGCAGGCATCACGAGTGCTTCGTACAAGAACTGCACCTACGTCGGGTCCACCTGGCCCTACACCAACGGCGTCCAGGTGATCGACGCATCTGACCCCGCCCATCCCGTCCAGGCCGATCTGCTGACCGAGCCCGCGATGGTCGGCGGGACCTGGGAGTCCCTGAAAGTGCATGCGGGCCGGGGGTTGCTGGTCGGAACCGGTGTTCCCCTGTTGTTCGGCGGCGGCTACATCTCCGTCTACGACATCTCGCAAGACTGCCGGCACCCTCGGCTACTCAACGAGGGCGCCGGTTCCCTTCCCGGCGTACGGATCCCGATGCTGACCCACGAGGGCAGCTTCTCGCCCGACGGCAACACCTACTGGGCCGGGGGCATCATCTGGAACAGCGCGGTGGACATCACCGATCCGACCGCGCCGCACGTGGTGTGGAGCGCGCCGGTCGGCTGGGCCTCGCACGGCATGGGATTCGCGCCCGACGGCCGGACCATGTACATGTCGCAGTTCAGCGGATTGACGGTGCTCGACACCTCGGCCGTCCAGGACCGGGTGGCGCCCAATTTCACCATGCATCAACTGCTTCCGGCGTACAGCCACAAAGCCTGGGTGGACGGGCAGGAGGCCCAGCACAGCGTCTACGTGACCTACGGCGGCGTACCGCACATCTTCACCATCGACGAACTCGGTTCCGGGGGCGTCAAGCTGTTCGACGTCTCCGACCCCGCTGACCTCAAGCTGCGCAACATCATCAAACTCGAGATCAATCTTCCTGAACACATGGACAACTGGACGAGCAGCGGCGGATTCAACGGTGTGTTCGCCTACGACTCGCACTACTGCTCGGTGGACCGGCAGGACGACCCGACAGCTCTGGCCTGCGGATGGATCCAGTCGGGGATCCGGGTCTTCGACATCCGCGACCCCGAGCACATCACGGAACTCGCCTACTTCAACCCACCGGCGCAGTCCGACAAGAAGTACGAGGACCTGCCCAATTCGATTCACGTCTACAACCTCTCGGTCCTCGCGACCCCGCCGCTGACCGGAATCTTCGGCGTGGGGCGCGCTGCCCTCGACGGGAAGATCCAGCTTTCCGACATCGTGCTGGGCAACCGTCCGGGCTGGGGCCAGCCGGCCGATTTCTCCGCAGACTGGTGCATGTCACCGCCGGAGTTCCGGGGAAACCTGCTCTACGTCACGTGCTCGGACAACGGATTCATGACCCTCAAGCTCGACCCGGCCGTCTACCCGCCACGATGAGCGCGTCCGGACCCGCCCGAATATTCGCCGCCGTCGTCGTGATCGCCGCCGCCGCGTTCCTCGGTGCGTTCGCCGAATCCCACCGGCACGGCAGCGCACCGCCACTGATGTCCGAGACCGACGTGGCCTTCGCGCAGATGATGATGACGCACCATCAGCAGGCGATCACCATCTGCGACCTGCTCAGTGCCGATGCCGCTCCCGAAATACGCACTCTCGCAGACCAGATCAGACTCCAGCAGCAGGCGGAGGTCGGCACCATGATCGGCTGGTTGCAGATGGCCGGCCAGCCACTCAACCCCACGGCGCCACCAGCGACCGCCGGGCACGGTATGTCCCATCACCACGACACCGGACAACCCACCGGCATGCAGATGGGCATGGCGTCGCCCGATGAACTGGCTCGTCTTCGGCACGCGACAGGCCGCGCCAACGAAGCCCTGTTTCTCCAATTGATGACCCGGCATCATCAGGGCGGCGCCGAGATGGCCTTCGACGAGACCCGCGACGGCTCCAACGAGACGATCCGGCGTACCGCGCTGGCCATGGTCGGCGAGCAGACACAGGAGATCCAGCTGATGGAACACCTGATGAAATCGCGGGATGCCACACCGCTTCCCTACCCGTGAGGCGCTAACCCCAGTAGGAGAAGTTGCAGACGGGCTTCACCTCGGTCTTGAACGAGACCAGTTTGTCGCCATCCATCGTGATCGTGCAGGTGAGCGCGGCACTTCCGCCGTCGGCGGCAACCTCTGACTCCAGCTTGTCGTAGACGGAGTACTGCTTTTCCCACGGCAGCGTCACGTCCGATTCGGTTTGTTCGGCGCCACCGTTGATCCGGTAACGGATCGTCACCGGCGCGGTTCCTCCGAGAACCTTCATGACCGCGGTACCGACCGGTGCACCGGTCGGCTCCGCCGCTTCGGGTGACTCGGACGCGGTCGTCGCGTCGGCGGTCTTCGCCACCGGGGTTCCCGTGGTCGTCGTGCATCCCGCGGCCACCACCGCGGCGGAGACGACACTGACGGTTATCCCGGCGAGACCCCTGAGCGGACGCATACCTGAGACTACGACGCCGGGGCGGGCCCGGATCGCGTATCGCGACAGGTGATCGAGCCGGTCAGGACGCGATCAGATCGTCAATCTGGTTGATCGCCAACGAAGCACCCTCGACCACACCCATGTCCAGCACCTGCTGAAGCGCTTCGGCGGACTCGTAGGTGCTCACGTAGATCGCGCGGGTGCCGCCGTCATGTTCGGCGAAGGTGTAGACGTTTCTGGACACCGGCATCTCGGGGTTCGGGTTGAAATCCTGATCGGCGAACCCGTCGTCGAAGGAGAAGCTCCTCGGCTCGTCGACGGCCGTCACGGCCCAGTATCCCGCGTGCTTGTCCCCCTCCGGGCCGGTCATGAAATAGGTGACGCGGCCACCGGGCGTCAGGCTGTGGTCGACCACGGTCGCCGGGTAGGTCGGCGGCCCCCACACCTTCTCCAGCTGGCGCGGATCGGCGTAGACCTGCCAGATGCGCTGCACCGGCGCCGCGAAATCGGCGGTGATCGTCAGCGTCAGATTGTCGAGGTCGTGTTTGACATCGGTCACGGGCATGGTTCAGTCCTCCTTGGGATCGGATGCGATCAGTTCATCGATGCGTGCGATGCGGCCACGCCAAACCTGTTCCAGCTCAGTCAACATGGACGCCACCGACCGCACTGCCTCCACGTCGCCACTGGCCAGCTGCTCACGGCCATTGCGCCGCTTGGTGATCAGTCCGGCCTTCTCCAGCACGGCAACGTGCTTTTGCACCGCGGCGAAGCTCATGTCGTACTTCGCCGCGAGCACCGAGACCGAGTGCTCGCCCGCCAAGACCCGGCGCATGATGTCTCGCCTGGTCCGATCGGCGAGTGCGTGGAACAGGGCATCCGCCCGGTCCTCGTCGCTCTCGGTCACCACACCAACATACAACCAATCGGTTGTATGTTGTCAAGAGATTCGTGCAAAATCTGTGACTGGCATCACACGTTGTCATATATATTGAGCCGGCGTGTGTTCGCGGCGGCTGGCATTCCCGCCACCGACAGACCCGGACACCATCGCGGAATGTCAAGGGGGACATCGGTAATGGTGAACGGTTCGCGCTGCCCGGAGAACGCCGGACGCACACCGCTGCGGTACGGCCTGTCGGTGCTGGCCATCGGTGTCGGCGTCGGCCTCGCAGGCGCGAGCGGGCACCCTGTGGCGTGGGCGGACCCCGGGGCCGCCGGTTCATCCGGCTCATCGGCCTCATCGGGCCAGTCGTCGAGCCACTCGAGTGCGGGAACCGGGCGCGGGCCCAAGAAGCCGTCAGACCGGCGTGGCACGCGTCCGAACCGGCCGCCCGCGTCCGCGAAGACCCACGCGCCCGACACCACGGACACCACACCTGCCGGCGCGGCCACATCCGGCGTCGACGACAAACCGCCTGTCACACAGCCGGATTCGACAGGGCTTCAGCGGGACTCGATCGCCGAGGTCGTTCGCGAAAAGCTCCGCTCGATCAAGCCGTCGGCATCCACCCCGGCCCGGGCCGACAGCACCCGTCTGGCCAAGTCCGACTTCTCCCCCCGCGCGACGACCAAGCGCCTGGCCGCGATCGCGCCGTCGGCAGTTCCCGACCGCGGGGACATCCGCTCCGCATTGTCGCCGGCGCCGGAAAGCACCGCGGCACTGCCGGACATCACCGCCGTCGTCCAAGCCGCCCCGAAGACCGCCGCCAACACGATCCCCTTGACGGCGAAGGTCGCCGCGGTAACCACCACGACCAAGACGACTCCGAACCCTCCGGAGCCGTTGTCCCCGATCGCCAGGATCGCCGAGCTGCCCGGGCGCATCGTCAACACGGTGCTGCAGGTGCTCGACATCACCGTCTCCGCCAACGGCCCGAAGAGCCCGATCAACTTCGCGCCGATCAACGACGCCCTCTTCGCGGCGTTCCGTGAGATCGAAGGTCAGCTGGGGCTGACCAAAACCCCTGCCGTACAACCGGTGCCGCCGACGATGACGTACAACGGCCCCACCACCGGCAAGACCCCGACGGTGTCACAGTTCCTCAACGCCGCCACCGCCGCCTATACGTGGGGCGGCACCCCGGGCGATCTGAAACCCTTCGTGGTCGACGGCAAACAGATGGAATCCACCAACGTGCTGACCGGCATGTCCGGCAAGGCATGGGTGACGCCCGACGGGCAGATCATCATCGCCTACCAGGGGACGACGGGTGGCACGAACCTGCTGCACAACCCGCTGATCGCGATCTCCCAGGTGATCGCGGACACCCAGGTGATCTTTACCGACACACCGCCCCAGGCTTTCCACGACGCAGTGGACTTCCAGCAGGAGGTGGAGGCCGCCGCCATCGCGCAGGGCTACCGCAAGGAGGACATCTTTGTCACCGGCCACTCGCTCGGCGGATGGGAAGCCGCATACGTGGCACAGCAGACCGGCGTGGGCGGAATCGGTTTCGAGAGCCCCGGCCTCAACACCACGGTGCCCGGCAACGGTGCCGACTCCGGATTCGTCAACGTCCTGACCTACGGCGACACCGCTGCCTACTTCTCCACAGACCTGCCCGGACTGCAGCCGTTCATGCCGGAGTACGTGCCCGGCGGCGGCAGCAAGCCGCACTACGGATCGATCGTGATGATCGGCAATCCCGACGCCGCCATCCCGCTGATGAACTCGGCAGCGCTGCTGAGCACCGGCCCGATCGGAGGCGTCATCTTCGTCGTCGACATCGCGGTCAACTTCCTCCAGTACCACCTGCCCGGCGTCCAGGCCTACCACCTCGGTGTCACGCCTGACCCCGGCGTGGTGCCGTGGCTGGGGAATGCGTCGGGGCCGGTCAATGCCGACTACGCCGACATGACGATCCCGGAGTTGCAGAAGGCGGCGTCGGACGCGGGCACGCTGATCAGGCCGTAAGCGGCGGGCCGCTGATCAGGCTTCGAGCGGCGGGCCGCTGATCAGGCAGAAGCGGACTCTCGCTGAATCTGTTCTGCGGCTTCTTGTTTGATCCGCTCGAACTGCGCAGCCATGGCCTCGGACAAGGCGGTCGCGCCGGACAGCGGCCTGACCATCACCATGAAGTCGTCGATCTTGCCGTCGTCGTCGTGATGCAGGAAGTCGCATCCGGTGATCTTCTTGCCGTCCACCGTGGCCTCGAAGACCAGCGCATGGTCGCGGCCTTCGGCATCGGCGATCTCGCGGATGTACCGGAAGTCCTCGAAGACGCGCATGACGGCGCGCAGGATCGCGGCCGTGATGGGCTTGCCCGGATACGGCTTGAATGCCACCGGACTGGTGAACACCACGTTGTCGGCCAACAGCGCCTCGATCGCGACCTCGTCGCGGGCCTCCACTGCCTCCCTGAACGGATGCATCTGCCACCTCCAAAACCCAATTCATCGACTAGCGGCGATGCTAGGCGCGAGCCGTTCGAATAGTCAACATATTGAATAATCACTTCGCTGCTAACATCGGCTCATGGCGCTACGCGACGCAGTCCTGGCCGCGCTCCTCGACGGCGAAGCATCGGGCTATGACCTGGCGAAAGGGTTCGACGCGTCGGTCGCCAACTTCTGGATGGCCACACCCCAACAGCTCTACCGCGAACTGGATCGCATGGCGTCTGAGGGGCTCATCGCCGCGCGGCTCGTCGAACAGGACCGGCGGCCGAACAAGCGCCTGTACTCGCTGACCGAGGCAGGTCGGCAGGCATTGCTCGAGTTCACCGAGGTGCCACCGAAACCCGGAGCGATTCGTGAAGACCTCCTGGTACAGATCCAGGCGGTGGATTCCGGCAACATCGAGGCGGTCCGCGACGCCCTCGCCGAACGTCTGCAGTGGGCCACCGCCAAACTCGGGCGTTACCGGCGCACGCAGGACCATCTGCTCGCCGGCCGCACCGAGGCTGCCTACCTGGCCGAAGCTGAACGCATCGGTCCGTATCTCACGCTGCTGCGGGGAATCCGGTTCGAGGAAGAGAACATCGACTGGGCGGGCCGGGCACTGGGCATCATCGAACAGCGGCTCGGCGCGGCGGGCCGGCCTCGTCGCTGACAGTCTCCTGCGGCTCGGTGACCCACGCGCTGAATATCGGCATCCCGCGCCACGGCTCCGGCCCCTCGTAACGGTCCGCACAGGCCAGTACCGCGAAAGGGCGGTTGAACCGCACGTCGATCCGGCGGACGAGCACCTCATGGAACGACGGCATTCCCGCCGCGCGGACACCCATCGCGGTGATGGCCGCGGCCTTGAAGCCGGTCCTCGAATAGGACGCGACGGCCGCCTGCTTCGCATCGAGTACGGCCGGCTGCTCCTCGTCCCGAACGAAGCGGGCCAGCGTCGCGAACACCGGGGCCACCCCGGGTGCGTTGTCGAGATCGTGGTCGCCGGTCGCCGACCAGGCCGGCAGGTAACTGCGCCATTCGGCCTGTACGTCCGGACCACCGACCCGGCGTTCCCGTCGCTCGGTCACGGTCCACGCGTGCCCGTCGGTCAGCTCTTCGATCGGGACCCGGCGGGCGGCGCGGTCATCGCCGCGCAGCATCGCGGCCACCTGATGTGCGGCGGCGTCGACATCGTGGGGCGCTACGCCGGGCTCCGCGATGACGGTGAAGACGTCGAGCGCCGACGACGAAGGCGGTGCGGCCACCGCGACCAGACCCGCGGCATCGGTGTCGACCACCAGTTGGATTCCGTCCCGGAACGTCAACGCCGTGCGTATCTGTTCGCCGAACGACCCACCCAGTTCGTTCGTGGTGCCGAGCGGCTCTGCCCAGCTGATGTCGGTGGCGAGCGCGGACGCGAGTACCAGCCTGGTCAGTTCATCGAGCCGGAGCGGGAAGCGGTCGATCAACCCGTTCGTTCGGGACCGCGCCCAGGCGTCGGCCTGCGCCTGATCCGGGACGGGTCCCCGCTCCACCACGCCCGGCAGGGTCCGCGCCCATTCGTCGAACGCCGGCCCCAGGTTGCGGTCCCACACCGCGGCCAGCGCCGACACCGCCGGGTGCGGATCACCCAGCAGGACGCCGGCCCGCGCGGCAGCGTCGTCGACCGTCGCGCCGAGTACCGCTTCGAGACAGCGGCGGGGCGCTCCCGCGGTCGCCGGCCCCACCAGCGCCAACAGCAGCCACAGCCCCAGCGGCGAGGCCACTGTGTGCTTGTCGAGCACTGACCGGTTGAACTGGGCCGCGTAGGCAGACACCATCTCGGGGTTACTGAGGCCGGGCATGGCCGCACCATATCTGCTGATCGAACGTTGCCGGTTGTACGCGTAATGGCGGTCAGACGTTAGTGTGCTTGCGTCGGCTTCAGCGAACAGGCCGATAGAAAAGTTGAGCAAATTCATGACCGCAGCACCAGAAGCATCGGCGCTCGAAGCCCGCGTCGGCCACTACTACGAGGCAGATGGCCTCTACCTGGTCGGCCGCGAGAAGGTTCGCGAGTACGCCCGTGCCGTGCAGGACTACAACCCCGCACACTGGGACGTCGACGCCGCCGCAAAGCTGGGCTACTCGGGCCTGGTCGCGCCGCTGACCTTCACCTCGACCCCGGCCATGGCCTGCAACCGGCGCATGTTCGAGTCGATCGTCGTCGGTTATGACACCTACCTGCAGACCGAAGAGGTCTTCGAGCAGCACCGCCCGATCGTCGCCGGCGACGAACTGCACGTCGACGTCGAGCTGACCTCGGTCCGTCGGATCGCCGGCCGGGACATGATCACCGTCACCAACACCTTCACGGACCGGGCCGGCGAGCGTGTGCACACTCTGCACACCACCGTCGTCGGCGTCACCGCCGAAGATCTCAATCCCGAGATCAAGACCGCCGTCCAGCGGGCGATGATGCACGACGTCGACATCTTCGGCATCGGCGATGACGAGTACGAGAAGACCGTCCGCCCCGAGGGCGAGATCCGGATCGCCGAGGACACCGCCCGGACGCCGGGCACCCCGTCCTTCGATGACCTGAAGGTCGGCGACGAGATCGGCGTGCACCACACCCGGCTGTCCCGCGGCGACCTGGTGAACTACGCCGGCGTGGCCGGCGATGCCAACCCGATCCACTGGGACGAGGACATCGCCAAGCTGGCCGGCCTGCCCGACGTGATCGCGCACGGAATGCTCACCATGGGCCTGGGTGCCGGATT
The DNA here is from genome assembly GCF_048282725.1 of Mycobacterium sp. 48b. Classification (NCBI taxonomy): domain Bacteria; kingdom Bacillati; phylum Actinomycetota; class Actinomycetes; order Mycobacteriales; family Mycobacteriaceae; genus Mycobacterium; species Mycobacterium sp. 48b. The sequence goes on along the minus strand of NZ_JBLVUL010000001.1, from coordinate 577,328 downwards.
CGTCTCCACCTGGTCGGGCGATCCGGGGGCCGTCACCCGCTATGCGGTGCGGCTGTCCCAGCCGGCGATCGTGTCGGCCAAGGAAGGCGCCGACATCGAGTTCAGCGGCAAGATCAAGTCGCTGGACCCGGAGACCCGCACCGGTGTCGTGATCGTCGCCGCCAAGTCCGACGGCAAGAAGATCTTCGGCCTGGCGACGATGAACATCCGCTTCAGCTGACCCGCCGAGGCCGCGTTACGACGCCACCTCGGCAGGATCGCGCTGGATGGGCTTGGGCCATGGCGAACGCGGCGGCCGGGGACGCACCCGCTGCGGCCACCAGAACCACCGCCCGAGCAGGGTGGCGATGGATGGCGTCATCAACGCCCGGATCACGAATGTGTCGAAGAGCAGGCCGAGGCCGATAGTGGTGCCAACCTGGCCGATGACGATCAGCTTGCTCACCGCCATCGAGGCCATGGTGAACGCGAACACCAGCCCCGCGGCGGTGACCACCGGGCCACTGCCGCCCATGGCGCGAATGGTGCCGGTCTTCAACCCGGCGTGAATCTCCTCTTTCATCCTCGACACCAGCAACAGGTTGTAGTCCGCGCCGACGGCCACCAGCACGATGACCGACATCGGTAGCACCATCCAGTGCAGCGGTATCCCGACGATGTGCTGCCAGATCACCACCGAGAGGCCGAAGGCGGTGGCCAAGCTGACCACCACGGTGCCGACGATGACCGCCGCGGCCACCAGGGCCCGGGTGAGGATCATCATGATGATGAGGATCAACATCAGCGCAGCGGTTGCCGCGATCAACAGGTCATAGTCGGCACCCTGCTGCATGTCCTTGAACATCGCGGCGGTACCGCCGAGGTAGACCGACGATCCCTCCCACGGTGTTCCCTTGATCGCTGCCGCCGCAGCTGTTTTCAGCGCCTCGGAACGCGCGGTGCCTTCCGGGGTCAGCGGATCGCCTTCGTGAATGATGGTGAACCGCACGGCCTTCCCGTCCGGCGACATCATCAGTTTCATGCCCCGTTGGAAATCGTCCGTTTCGAAGGCTTCCGGAGGAATGTAGAACGAGTCGTCGTTCTGGGCTTTGTCGAACGCCTCACCCATCGCGGTGCTGTCCTGCTGCTGGGCCATGGTCTGGTCCTGCTGGGTCTTCTGAACCTGATACTGATTGAGCATCATCTGTTTCTGGTTCTTCATCGACTGGATCATCGACGGCATCAATGCGACCAACTGCGGCATCAGGGCGTCCAGGCGCTCCAGGTCGGGTACGAGATCCTGAATGTCGTCAGACAACGTGTTGATTCCGTCGAGAGTGTCGAATATCGACCGCAGCGCCCAACACACCGGGATGTCGAAACAGTGTGGCTCCCAATAGAAGTAGTTTCGGAGCGGCCGGAAGAAGTCATCGAAGTCGGCAATGTGGTCGCGAACCTCCTTGGTATCCGTCGACGTCTTCTTCGTCTTCTGCACCATGCTGTGGGTGACCGCAGCCATCTGCTGGGTGATGGACTGCATCTTCTGCATGGTGTCGATGGAGGTCTGCATCTCGCCGGCCTGGGCCAGGATGTTGGCGATGACGCCCTGCTGGTAGTCGTTGCCCATGATCTGGCCGGTCCCGCTCTGGCTGAGTGTGTACGGGATCGTCGAGTGCTCAATGGGTTTGCCGTCGGGGCGGGTGATGGTCTGCACCTGGGCGATGCCGGGCACCTGCGCCAGCGCCTTGGCGATCTTGTTGATCACCAGGAAGTCGGCCGGATTCCGCAAATCGTGGTCGGTCTCGATCATCATCACGTCCGGATTCATCCTGGCCTCGGAGAAGTGTCTGGTCGCGGCCGCGTAACCGACATTCGCCGACACGTCAGGGGGCAGATATCTCCGATCGTTGTAGATGGTGTGGTACCCGGGCAGCGCGAGGAGACCGAGCAGGCACGCCGACACCGCGAACACCAGCAGTGGGCCAGGCCAACGGACGGCCGCAGTGCCGACCCGGCGCCATCCTCTGGCCTTCGACTTCCCTCGCGGCTCCAGGAACCGGCCCCAACGACTCGCTATCGAGATCAGCGCGGTTCCGAACGTCAGGGCTGTCGCCACGACGAACGCCATACCGACGGCCAAGGGGTAGCCCATCGTCTGGAAGTACGGCAACCGGGTGAAGTGCAGGCAGAAGGTGGCGCCGGCGATGGTCAGGCCGGAGGCCAGCACAACGTGGGCAGTCCCTTCAAACATGGTGTAGTACGCCGATTCTCGGTCCTCGCCGGCCCGGCGCGCCTCGTGATATCGACCGACCAGGAAGATCCCGTAGTCGGTCACCGCAGCGATGGCCAGGGTCACCACCATGTTGGTCGCGAAGGTGGTGAGGCCAAAGATGTTGTAGTAGCCCAGGAATGCGACCAGCCCACTGGCACCCGTCAGTCCCGCGATGAGCAGTACGCACAGGAGGAGCGTGGTGGTCACGGACCGGTAGATCACCAGCAGCATGACGACGATGACCCCGAAGGTGACCATCTCGATCATCCGCATGCTCTGGTCGCCGATCCTGTTCTGATCCGAGCTCGTCGCTGCCGCACCCGTCACGTACGCCTTGATCCCTGGCGGCGCCGGGCTCTCCTCGGCGATCTGACGAACGGCGTCCACCGATTCGTTGGCCAGTGCCTCGCCTTGATCGCCTGCGAGGTAGACCTGGACATACGCGGCCTTGCCGTCGACGCTCTGCGCTCCCGCTGCCGTGAACGAGTCCCCCCACAGGTCCTGCACGTGCTCTACGTGTTTGGTGTCGGCACGAAGGTCACGGATCATCTTGTCGTAGTAGGCGTGTGCGTCAGCACCCAACTTGTCCTGTCCCTCGATCACGATCATCACCGAGCTGCTGCTGCGGTATTCCTCGAATTTCGTGCCGATACGTTTGATGGCGATCATCGACGGTGCCTCGTTGGGACTCATCGACACCGACCGCATCTTGCCCACTTCCTCAAGCTGGGGCACAACGGTGTTGAGTATCGCGATCAAGGCGATCCAGATCACGATGATCGGGACGGCGAAAATCCGGATGAGCCGCGGGATGACCGGGCGCGACCTGTGAGCAGGGCGCGGAACGGGAGCGGTCGGGGCGTCGTCCACGGGCGCGCTCATGCTGCCTTCACCAAGCAGAAGGTTTGTGCGTTCACTCCGGTAGCCGTCCTCTCGTCCTTGACGACGTCATCGACGGTGATCCGGCAACCGATGCTGTCGCCGTCGGTCTGGGCCAGGATGTTCGGTGACGACGAGGGGGCCGTGGTCGTCAACGTCAGGCTCCAGGGCAGCCCCACGGTTCCGGCGCGCTGCGGTTTTCCGTCGAGATCCTTGTAGTTGATCACCGCCGTACTGCCCGAGCCGTAAACCTCATACGTGACGACCTTGGGATTGAACTTCTCCGCGGTGTCAGCGCCGATGGGTGTCACCAGCACCGGATGCGCGCCGAAGATGGTCCTCAGGTGCGACACCGTGAGAACGCCAACGGACAGGGCAACCACGATGGCGATCGGCAGCCAGACCTTCCGGAAGATTTTTGTCAGCATGGCTGCCTCCCGAAGTTGACCGATGCAACCTTCGGCCACCTGCCGACCCGACCTGTTTCCCAAGGCCATCGAACACGTGGCCGGGGCACACGTGTCGGAAACCTATTGGCAGCTGTCATCGTCCAGGCCCTTCGACGTTTCGAATGGCCACAGGATTCGGTGGTCGTGGTCAGCTTAAGGAGCAAATACGGGCTGCCGGATGAAAATGCAACGAAATGCGTGGTCGAGAGCTCAGCCCGCTACTGCAGACGCGAGACGAGGACGGGAAGTCCGGGGCCTGACAGTCCGTCGATCGCGACGGTACGTCCGCACACCGCCAGCATCAGCGCGACGCCGGGGCCGGCAATGACCTGGCCGTCACCCCAGGTGCGCCCGGTGTCCTCGTCGTGCAGCGCGATGCCGCGCAGCCGCCGGTGCGGAAAGAAACCCAGCTGCGTTCGGCTGGTGAGGAAATCGAGTACCTGCGCGACATGCTGCGGATCCGGGTGATGCGGAAGTCCCAGCGGTATCCGCATGTCGGCGCCGTGCACCAACACGTCGGTCAGGCCTGACCGCGGACCGGTGACGGGCGGGCTCAGGCGATGATCGGCTTGGCTGCGCAATGTCTCGGCGATCTCGGCGGCGGATGCCTTGGCCCGGCGACGGGCCAGTGCGTCGATCCCGCGGTCGACACTGCCGTGGCGGATGCCGCTGGCCAGAAAGCCCCAGAAGCCGTCGGTGAAATCGCTGACCAGGTGCGCCGCAACGGTTTTGACGTCCCATCCGGCGCACAGGCTCGGCGTGGTCAGCTGCTCGGCATCGAGCCCTTCGACCAGGGTGGCGATCGACCGCCGCTCGTCGGCCACGGCCGCGAACACCCGCTCGCGTTCCTCCCGGCTCAACCGCATTGCGTGGACCGCTCAGCCCGGTACGTTCGCCTTCAACGACTCCAGTGCCTCGGTGCTCAACTCCGCCAGTTCCCCGGCCTCGGCCGGATCGAGAGCGGCCGTGAAGATCTCGGCCATGCGCCGGTTGGTCACCTGCTCGATCTCGGCATAACGGTCCTTCTTGTCCGCGCCGTCGGCGAACGGCTCGGGCCAGCCGAACATCGTCGTGTACTGCGGCCCCTTGTTCAGCATGTGCGCCTCCACCGGGGCGATGCCGGAGATCGTCAGTGCATTGAAGTGCACCCCGGCGCGCAGTTCGCGGAGCACGAACATCACCTGCAGCGCGCGGGCGGCGGCGTCGTCGGCCAACGGCATCGCACGCCAGCCGGCGAACAACGGCAGCCCCGCGATCGGAGTCTGCGCGATGATCTTCTCTCCCAGTGCGGCGATGCGGTCCAGGCCCCGGGCGCCCGCCAGGTACTTGGCCCCGAACTCCGCGGCCTGCTCCCAATACTGTTGCGCCGCACCGGCAGCACCGCGCACCGCCACGCCCTGGTCCCACATCGCCGCGAGCCCGTTGGGTTCGAACACCGCGAAGACGGCGCTGACGGTGGCGCCGGTGGCGTCACCCAGCACTCCGCCGCGGCCGGCGACGTAGCCGGCCAACGGGTTCTCATAACCGGCGGCAACGCTGGCACCGAAATTCTCCGGGTGCAGCATGAAGATCGCGACGGCCTGCTCCATCGCCGTTCCCGTGGTCGCGGCAGCGTCCAGCATGTCGGTGTTGCTCATGACGGTGACTCCTGTCTGGCGAGATCCCATTGGCCGTAATCGGCTGCGAGAACGTCGTTCACGTCAACGTGGATGCCGTCGATGACAAACCCCGGATCGGAGGCGGTGACGACTTCCCTCTGGAACAATACGGCGGCCGGTTCGCGCTCACCCCGCGACCATGCCTTGGTCTGCCACGCCCACCGATGACCCGGGCTGGTCGAAGAGCCCACGACACCGTCGGCGATCGCCCAGCCGCACTGGCGACGCCCACCGTAGATTCCGGTGCGGCCAACCCCCAGTACCGAGTTGATTCCCCGAAACCACTGGACCCCCAGGGTTTTCCAAGTCTTGGCGTCGATGTCCTCGTCGACGCTGAAGAAGATCGGCGCCGACGCCGGACCGCCGGCCGCGGTGTGCAGGCCCAGTGCCGTCTGCGCGTCGGCCACTCCCCCGTCGTAACCGCGGGTGAAGTCCGACGGCGTCGGCCAGCCCGGTTTGCCGAATTGGTAGCAGCTGACGACCTGCAGTCCCGCCGATCGGAGGCGGTCAGCGTAGTCACGGGTCACAGGTTTGAAATCGAACGTGGCCCCCGGCCGCAGTTCGGACACGTAGACCAGAGCGCCACCGAAGCCCGCGGACTTGATCTGCTCTGGCTGCACCAGCCGGTCGGCGAAGTCGACGAGCTGCAGTCCGTCGGCAGACGCCCTCCCGGTGCCGACCGATGCGGCCAGCGCACCAGGTACTGCCAGAGCCGGGACAAACAGCGCTGCATACCTGAGGACTTCACGTCGCGAAGCGGATCGCGTCACGGCCCGAAGCGTATCCGCGGATCTGGCGCAACTCCACCCCCCGCCCGGCCATTGTCCAAGGCTCACCAGCGGCATTCCCCGCTGCGGACTCTGCCCCGAACTTTGCCCGGGGAACAGCCAAATGTGCGTACGTCGGCGAAACAGGCCCGTACCGGGGACAGATGAACCAGAATGGCTAGTCGCAGCTAACTCCCGACACCCTGGCAGAAACCACAGTGGCACGAGACGTGATCGCCGTCGACACGACGCTCGATCACCCATGTCCGGACATCTGGTCCATCCTGGAGGCGCCAGAGCTGTACCCGCGGTTCTTTCGCGGCCTCGGTTCGTGCGAACACATTGCCGGCGACCCACATCTCTTCGAGTTACGTCTGTCCACCTCCCGCGGTGCCGTCGTCGTGCAGGAGATGCGCCGGACAGTCCGCCTGTCGGGCATGGAGTTGCGCCTCGACGCAACCCAGACGGGTCGCTGTTTCGCCTCGATTCGTCTGACTCCCGAAGGGACCGGCGCTCGGATCGCATTGCGGATCTTCGCGGTCGGCACCCTGCATCCCGACATCGCGAAAGCCAGCGACAGCGCCATCGAGAGCTGGATCCGCGAAGGCCTCCAGCGAATCTCGGACTCCCTTGCGGGTAAACCGTCCTCACAGCTGGTCAATATGGGCGACGGGCGCTCCCTGCAACTCAACGTCTTGAAGACCATGATCACCAGCGGTGTGGTGCGCGCGTCTCGACCCGATCGTGGACTTCGCCAGCTCAATTCGCTCGCCAAATGGGGATTCACGCTCGCGGGCGGACTCACCGCTGCCGCCGCGCGCTCACCGCGCACAATCGCGTCGATCGACCGGTACGGGACCTCGACCTACGCGGACGTGGCCGAGCGCACCAACCGATTGGCATCGGGCCTTGCGGTGATCGGTTTCAGCAGCGACAGCACGTTCGCGGTTCTCGCCCGCAACCATTCGGCGATGGTCGAGTGCATGGTGGCGGCGAGCAAGTTAGGTGCGGACCTGGTGTTGCTCAACACCGGCCTCGCCGCCCGCGCGATCGAAGAGATCGTGAAACGCCACGCCGTCGACGCCATTTTCCTCGACGGCGACTTCGAACCGGAGGTGCGGTACGTTTCCGCGGACATCCCGCGAATCTCGATCCACGCTAATTCGGCTACCCAGCATCGGCGTTCGATCGACGATCTCATTTCCACCGGCACCGGCGCCGCACCCGTGGCACCACCGAAACAACCCGGCAAACTGGTGGCGCTCACCTCGGGCACCACCGGCACGCCCAAGGGTGCCCGACGGCCCACGCCACCCGGCTTCGGCGCCATCGCCGCGATGTTGTCGCGCATGCCGCTGCGTCACGGCGAGGTGATGCTGATGTGCGCACCGATGTTCCACACCTGGGGTCTGGCCGCACTGCAAGTGAGCACACCGTTGCTGGCAACGGTGGTGTTGATGGACCGGTTCGACGCCGAAGAATGCCTCAAAGCCATTGAGCGCCACCGCTGCACCGTGGTGATCCTGGTTCCGGTGATGCTGCAGCGCATTCTGGAATTGCCCGCCGCCGTGGTCAACCGATACGACACATCGTCGCTGAAGGTGGTCGCCAGCAGCGGGTCGCCCATTCCCGGCGCAGCCGTCACCAAGTTCATGGAGATCTTCGGCGACGTGCTCTACAACTTCTACGGATCCACCGAGGTGTCCTGGGCCACGATCGCCGACCCCGCCGACCTGCGCGTGGCCCCGACCACGGCAGGCCGGCCACCCCTGGGCACTCGCGTCGCCATCCTCGATGACGCGGGCGCAATCGCGCCGGCAGGCGCCGTCGGTCGCATCTTCGTCGGCAACGACATGCTGTTCGACGGCTATACGAATGCGGCATCACCTGCCGTCGAGGACCGGCTGATGGACACCGGCGATCTCGGATACCTCGACGGCAGCGGACGTCTGTTCGTCGCCGGACGCGACGACGACATGATCATCTCCGGAGGCGAGAACGTCTTTCCACGGCCTGTCGAAGAAGCCATCGCCGTGCTGCCACAGGTCGCCGATGTGGCGGTGGTCGGGGTTCCGGACCCGGAGTTCGGCCAGCGGCTGGCGGCGTTCGTCGTCCGCACCGAGGGGGCGTCGCTCGACGCGGACACCGTCAAGAACTATGTCCGGAACCGGCTGAGCCGGTTCTCGATTCCGCGTGATGTCACCTTCGTCGACCAGCTCCCACGCACCGCCACCGGAAAGGTCCTGAAGCGGCATCTGATCGAGGGCCAGTTTCCCCTGGAGATGGGCTGGCCGGGCTAGCTCGCAGTGCCCGATGAGTTTTTCCTGCGGTGCCGGTCTGTACGACGACCATCGACTACGGGAGGACGCCGCGATGCGGAAGCTGATCTACGGCATGAACGTGACCCTTGACGGCTACATCGCCGCCCCCGGCGACAACATCGGCTGGGGCGGGCCGCCGAGCGACGAGCTGTTCCAGTGGTGGCTGGACCATGACCTGGAGAGCAGCGTGGCGCTGTACGGGCGCAAGCTGTGGGAGACGATGAGCGCCTACTGGCCGACCGGCGATCAGCAGCCCGGCGCGACACCGGCGGAGATCGAGTTCGCCCGCAACTGGCGGGACACACCGAAGGTGGTGTTCTCCTCGACGATCGAGAAGGTCGACTGGAACGCCCGACTGGTCACCGGCGACCCGATTGCCGAGATCACCCGGCTCAAGGCCGAGGACGGCGGCCCGATGACCATCGGCGGGGCGACGCTGGCCGGGGCGGTCATGCGGGCGGGGCTGATCGACGAGTACGTGATGGCGACCTACCCGGTCCTGACCGGCGGCGGTACGCCGTTCTTCACCGCGATGGACAGCTCAGTGGACCTGAACCTGGTGGAGACGCGGACGTTTCCCGGCGGCGTGGTGCTGGCCAGGTACGAGACGAGCTGAAGCCTCGCCGACTACAGCTCCGCCACCTGCCCGTGGTCGACCGACCACGAACGATCCAGCCGGACGTTCTGCAGCATGCGGCGATCGTGCGTCACCAGAAGCAGGGCACCGTCATAGCTTTCGAGCGCCTGCTCCAGCTGCTCGATGGCGGGCAGATCGAGATGGTTGGTCGGCTCGTCGAGCACCAGCACGTTCGTCCCACACGCCTGCAGCAGCGCAAGGCCGGCGCGGGTGCGCTCACCGGGCGAGAGATCGTCGACCACACGCTCCACGTGGTCGGCCTTGAGCCCGAACTTCGCGAGAAGAGTCCGCACGTCGGCCGTCGACCACTCCGGCACGCGGCGCTCGAACCGATCGACGAGCCGGTCCCGTCCGGTGAAATCAGAACGGACCTGGTCGATTTCGCCGATGGCGACGTTCGCACCCATGCCCGCCCGTCCGTCGTCAGGTTGCCGGCGGCCCAGCAGCAGCCGCAGCAGCGTCGACTTGCCGGCCCCGTTGGGGCCCGTGATGCCGATCCGCTCGCCCGCGTTCACCTGCAGTGACACCGGCCCCAGGACGAAATCGCCCTGCCGCACAACAGCATTGTCGAGGGTCGCCACCACCGAACTCGACCGGGGCGCGGCCCCGATGCTGAACTGGAGTGTCCACTCCTTACGAGGCTCCTCGACCTCCTCCAGGCGGGCGATCCGGCTCTCCATCTGCCGAACCTTCTGCGCCTGCTTCTCACTGGACTCGGTTTGGGCCCGGCGCCGGTTCTTGTCGTTGTCGGGCGCCTTGCGCATCGCGTTGCGCACACCCTGGCTCGACCACTCCCGCTGGGTACGGGCCCGCGCCACCAGATCGGCCTTCTTCTCCGCGAACTCGTCGTATTCCTCGCGGCGGTGCCGGCGGGCGACTTCGCGTTCCTCCAGATAGCTTTCGTACCCACCGCCGTAGACAGTGGTCCTGTTCTGCGCCAGATCCAGCTCCAGGACGCGGGTCACGGTGCGGGACAGGAACTCCCGATCGTGGCTCACCAGCACCACTCCGCCGCGGAGGTCCCGGACGAAGTCCTCCAGCCGGGCCAGTCCGTCGAGGTCCAGATCGTTGGTCGGCTCATCGAGCAGGACTATGTCGAACCGCGACAGCATCAGCGCCGCGAGTCCGACTCGCGCCGCCTGCCCGCCCGACAAGGCGGTCATCAGGGTCGACTCCGGCCGCATCGCGTCGACATCGAACCCCAGGTCGGCCAGCACCCCGGGCAACCGTTCATCGAGGTCGGCGGCGCCGGTGGCGAGCCAGTGGTCCAGCGCCGCGGAGTAGGCGTCGGCGTCTGCTCCGGGATCCGCCAGGGCTTCGGCTGCGGCTTCCATTGCCAGCGTCGCTGCAGTGCATCCTGTGCGCCGCGCGATGTAGGCCGCGACGGTCTCCCCCGGCACCCGCTCGTGCTCCTGCGGCAGCCAACCGACGAACCCGTCGGCCGGAGCGAGATTGACCACACCTTCGAGCGGATTGAGATCTCCGGCAAGGATGCGCAGTAGTGTGCTCTTGCCCGCACCGTTGACCCCCACGACCCCGACGACGTCGCCGGGTGCCACGGTCAGGTCCAGCTCCTCGAACAGCGTGCGGTGGGCGAATCCGCCTGCCACATTCTTCGCGACAAGCGTTGCGGTCATGGCCTCATCGTCGCATTTGCCGGAATGTCAGCCTGCATCGCCAGGTTGAGCGCTGTTTCAGCCGCGGCGGTGAGACAGAGCGTCGGCCGACCAAGGCAGAATGCTTACGCCACCCGCGGGATCCGGAGTGGTTGGTGGAAAGGACCAGCAGTGAGTTACAACGCCGCAGACATCACCGAACTCGATGATGTCCAGCACACGCGCCTGCGGCCTGCGGTGAACCTGGGCCTCGACGTGCTCAACACCGCGTTGCGCGAGTTGGTGGACAACGCGATCGAAGAGGTCGCCGATCCCGGCCACGGCGGGTCCACCGTGACCATCACCCTGCACGGCGACGGATCGGTCAGCGTCGCCGACGACGGGCGCGGCCTGCCCGTCGACTCCGACCCGGTGACCGGGAAGAACGGCATCGTCAAGACACTTGGCACCGCTCGGGCCGGCGGCAAGTTCTCCGCCCACAGCGACGCGACCAGCACGGGTGCCGGATTGAACGGGATCGGCGCCGCGGCAGCGGTGTTCATCTCCGCCCGCACCGACGTCACGGTGCGCCGCGCCGGCAAGACCTATCTGCAGAGTTTCGGCCACGGGTACCCCGGCACGTTCGAAGGCAAGGAATTCGACCCGGACGCGGAGTTCACCCGTGCCGACACGCAGAAACTGCGCGGCGCAGGCAACCGCAAGCCCGATGCGCACGGCACGACGGTGCGGATCCTGTTCGACCCGGCCGTCGTGCCCGATTCCAGCCTGGATGTCGGGGAGGTGCTGCTGCGGGCGCACGCCGCATCGCGGATGTCGCCCGGGGTGCACCTGATCGTCGTCGACGAGGGCTGGCCGGGCGAGGAGGTCCCGCCCGCGTTACTCGAGCCGTTCAGCGGCCCCTGGGGCACCGACACCCTGCTGGACCTGATGTGCACCGCCGCGGGCACGCCCCTGCCCGGCGTGCGCGCCGTGGTGGAAGGCCGCGGGGAGTACTCCACCGGACGCGGGCCCACCCCGTTCCGCTGGTCGTTGACCGCCGGGCCGGCCGAGCCGACGACGGTGGCCGCGTTCTGCAACACCGTGCGCACCCCGAACGGCGGATCTCACCTGACCGCCGCGGTGAAAGGACTCTCCGAGGCCTTGGCCGACCGCGCGTCCCGGATTCGCGACCTCGGTCTGGCCAAGGGCGAGGACGGGCCGGAGGCACAGGATTTCGCCGCCGTCACCGCGCTGGCCGTGGACACCCGCGCACCCGATGTGGCCTGGGACTCCCAAGCCAAGACCGCGGTGTCATCACGATCACTGAACGTCGCGATGGCTCCCGATGTGGCGCGCAGCGTCACCATCTGGGCGGCGAACCCGGCCAACGGCGACGCGGTCACGCTGTGGACGAAGCTGGCTCTGGAGGCCGCCCGGGCCCGGCGCAGCGCCGAAGGGGCCAAGGCCCGATCGCGTGCCGCGTCCAAAGCCAAAGGGCTCGGCACGAATCTGTCGCTGCCACCGAAGCTGCTGCCCAGCCGGGAAACCGGGCGTGGGTCGGGTGCCGAGTTGTTCCTGTGCGAGGGTGACTCGGCGCTGGGCACGATCAAGGCAGCCCGCGACGCCACCTTCCAGGCGGCCTTCCCGCTGAAAGGCAAGCCGCCCAACGTGTACGGCTTTGCCCTGAGCAAGGCGCGGGCCAAAGACGAGTTCGACTCGATCGAGCGCATCCTGGGCTGCGGGATCCGTGACAGCTGTGACCCCGAACTGTGCCGGTATGACCGGATCCTGTTCGCCTCCGACGCCGACCCCGACGGCGGCAACATCAACTCCAGCCTGATCTCGATGTTCCTCGACTTCTACCGGCCACTCGTCGAGGCCGGGATGGTCTACGTGACGCTGCCGCCACTGTTCGTGGTCAAGGACGGCACGCAACGGATCTACTGCCAGGACGAATCCGAACGCGACACCGCCGTGGCCCAGTTGAAGGCCACCTCCAAGCGGAAGGTGGAGGTGCAGCGGAACAAGGGTCTCGGCGAGATGGACGCCGACGACTTCTGGAACACCGTGCTGGATCCACAGCGCCGCACGGTGATTCGAGTTCATCTCGATGACGGCGAGAAGAAGCTGCACCACACACTGTTCGGCGGTCCGCCGGAGGGTAGGCGCACGTGGATGGCCGATGTTGCCTCCCGTGTCGACACCTCCGCGCTGGACCTCACCTAGGAGGAAGTACCGTGACCGCCACCCTGGACGTTCCTGAGCAGAACCAAGACCTGGTGCTCGACCAGAGCGCCGACGACTACTGGAATCACTACCAGCTGACGTTCGCGCTCTACAGCGTCAGCGACCGCGCGATCCCGTCGGCGTTCGACGGACTCAAGCCGGGCCAGCGCCGGCTGCTCTACCAGATGCACGACTCGAAACTGCTCCCCGGAAACAAGCCGCAGAAGTCCTCCAAGATCTGTTCCGCGGTCACCGGCAACCTGCACCCGCACGGCGGTGCGTCGATGTACGGCGCCGCGGCGTTGATGGCCGCCGAGTTCCAGCGCGTGAAAGTCATCGACGGACAGGGCGCTTTCCCGCGCATTCAGGGCGACATCCCCGCCGCCGACCGCTACACGGAGATGCGGCTGTCCGCACCGGGTGCGGCGCTGACCGCCGAGCTCGACGATCACGCCGTGCCGATGGTCCAGACCTTCGACGGCGAATGGACCGAGCCGACGATGCTGCCGGCCCAGTGGCCGGTGCTGCTGTGCAACGGCGCGGTCGGCATCGCCGAAGGCTGGGCCACCAAGGTGCCCGCGCACAACCCGCGCGAGGTGATGGCCGCCTGCCGGGCGCTGCTGAAGACCCCGAACATGACCGACGACAGGCTGGTGAAGCTCATCCCCGGCCCCGACTGGGGTTGCGGGTCGACGGTGGTCGGCACCGCCGGACTGCGGGAGTACATCACCACCGGGCGCGGCCAGCTCACCGTGCGCGGCACGGTGTCCGTCGACGGCAAGAACTGCGTCATCACCGAGCTTCCGCCCGGTGTCGCGAGTAACACTGTGCAGGACCGGATCCGGGCGCTGGTCGAATCGGGTGAACTGTCGGGTGTGGCCGACATGTCGGACCTGACCGATCGCCGCAACGGGCTGCGGATCGTCGTCACCGCCAAGCGCGGCCACAGTGCCGAGACCATCCGTGACCAGCTGCTGGCGCTGACCCCGCTGGAGTCGACGTTCGCCGCCAGCCTGGTCGCGCTCGACGAGGACCGGGTGCCGCGCTGGTGGAACGTACGCGAGCTGATCGGCGCGTTCCTGCACCTGCGTGACTCGGTGGTGCTGCACCGCAGCGAGTACCGGCTGGAGAAGGTCACCGCCCGTCGCCATCTCGTGGCCGGCCTGATGAAGATCCATCTCGACATCGATACCGCCGTCGCGATCATTCGGGCGTCCGACACCGTCGACGACGCCCGCCAGGGTCTGCAGGAACGGTTCAAGATCGACGAAGAGCAGGCCAATTATGTTCTGGCACTGCAGCTTCGGCGACTGACCAAGCTCGACGTGATCGAGCTGCAAGCCGAGGCCGACAAACTGGACGCCGAGTTCGCCGAGCTGACCGAACTGGTGTCCAACCCGGACGCCCGCCGCAACGTGATCGACAAGGAACTGGTCGAGACCGCCAAACTGTTCAAGGGCCCCGAGTTCGACCGCCGTACCGTGCTGGACGCCGAGGCCACCCCGGTGACCTCGGGCTCCGACGAGGACGGGCCGCGCGAGCGCAAGGTCAACGCCGCATGGCGCCTCGACGACCGCGGGGTGTTCTCCGACAGCCATGGCGACCTGCTCACCTCAGGCCTCGGGTGGGCGGTGTGGACCGACGGACGGGTGAAGTTCACCACCGGCAACGGCCTGCCGTTCAAGATCCGTGACATCCCCGTCGCGCCGGACATCACCGGGCTGCTCCGCTCGGGCGTGCTTGCCGACGGCTACCACCTGGCCTTGGTGACGCGACGCGGCAAGATCCTGCGGATCGACCCCGCCGCGGTGAATCCGCAGGGCGCGGCCGGTAACGGTGTGGCCGGGGTGAAGCTGGTGGCCGGCGACCCGGAAGACGCCGTGATCGCCGCGCTGCCTGTCACGTGTGAAAACGGCGAGGCGATCCTGTCGATCTCCGAAAAGGGTTGGAAGGTCACCGAAGTCGCCGACATCCCGGTCAAGGGCCGCGGCGGAGCCGGCGTCGGGTTCCACCCGTTCGTCAACGGCGAGAACGCCTTGTTGTCGGCGTCGATCTCCCCGACCGGATTCGTGCGGGGCAAGAGGGCGGTACGTGCGGAGAATCGCGCAAAGGCCTCGGTCAAGGGCGCGGGCGGCGCCGACGTGACGCCTGCCGGCTAGACGCACGCAAGCCGGCAGGTTGCATCACGCGGGACTGCACGCAAACTTCTCATCGGCGCCGGCCCCGCCCAGTCCTGCGGTGGGAACGAACTGAAGCCGGATCGCCCCTGACCGCGGGAGCACCACCGCGACGCCATCACGGCGAGTCCACTCCGTCGGGATAAGGACCAGCTGATTGCCGGACTGCAGCATCAACTTCAGCCCGTCGTATCGGTAGCCGTACGCCGCGTCGCTTGCCGGGCAATGGATCTGCCTGACCCCCGGTGCGGCGATGTTCAGGCTTTTCTCGCTGTACACGATGGTGCTCGGATACGTCGGGAGTTCGGCCACGAACTGGGCCGCACGAGATCGCCCGACCGCTGCGGAATAGTCGTTGGCCGCCCAGAACATGCTGAGCCCGACCAGCACGAAGATCGTCGCCCACTCGGCCAGGGCGAGTCCGTGCGGACTGTCGGCGTCCGCACGCGTCAGAAGACTCCGGCGTACATACGCGGTGTAGGCGAGCAGTAGGACGCCGATGGCCAGGGTCAGCGGCGCCGCGGCAACTCGCTGGTCCAAGGGGGTTTCGATGACGATGCTCAAGGCCCCCGCGGCCGCTGCGGCCGCGCCGATCGCGGTGACGACCCAGCTGGCCCGCCGCCAACGCGTATTGGCCGGGTCTGCTTCGATCCGCTTGCGCAGCAAATGATGCACGCGAAAGGCGATCAGCCCCGCGATGGCCAGCACCACCGCAGGCACGAACAATCCGTCCTGGCTGCGCATCAGATAGTCCGACGTGGTCAGGCCCAATGTCGTCGAATGCACGCCGAAGTACTCGAAGAAGTAGTACGCGTGAGACCACCCGAAGTAGAACAGCAGCGCAGTGACCGCCGTGGTCGGCGCCACGGCCGCACCCACCAAGCGAGCCAGCCGCGGAAGGGCGGACGGTGCACCCGCGTCTGCCGGCTCGCGGGTTGGCACCGAACCCTGACCGGTCGCCGTCGAGGCGGCCTGACCGTTCGCCTCCGCTTCGACTTCGGTCATTCGGCATCCCCGCCGGCGGGTGTAGTGGCCGTCGGGCTTGCTTCGGGTGTTCCGGGATCCGCCGAGGTTGGCGGGGTGTCGGGATCCGGAACCGGGCTGGAATCGTCGGGTTCCTTGTAGTGCCACACGCAGTTGAGCGCGATGGTTGCCGGCTCGGTGTAGGTGACGGATTCCTTCTGTTCCTCGCCCTGGGTGTAGGCGCAGTAGTCGCGCTCAGCGGACGCCTCCGGCGGGGTATCAGGCTCGTGACGAACCGCGGTCACGGTGAAGCCGCACAACGTGCCGTCAGCACACTGATTCCGGATGAGCTCCTCCACGAAGCCGATCACTCCACCGGGATATCGCACGTCGTCGTCGACCGGCTGGCCCTGCTGTTGGATCGCGGGAATCGTGATCGGCGAGGCGAGCGCGGTGCCCGTCTTGGATCCGTCACCGATCGGGCCGCCCTTGGCCTCACCCTGACCCTGACCATTCGGGGCGCCTTTGGCGCCCTGCTCGGGCCACTCATCGGTGGGCCCCTTGTCCGTTGTCGGGGTATTCGCCCCCGCGGTGGTTGAGCGCTCGGCCCCAAGCTCTGGCTGCTCGTCTTGCTTGGCGCAACCCGTCGGCAGCAGGAGACACAACACGGCGGCGGCAATACCCGCTGTCCTGCGTGATGGCATGGCTTGATGGTGCGCCGGATCCACCGCAGCGACGTGCGTAGTGCACTACCCGAAATTTGCCTGGGCAACGTCGGCGTCGACGACTGGATCGGATGACGCCAATCGTCTCCCCGGCGTGGTCACATTATTAACATTGGCCACTTTGTTAACATCACGCAATGCAGGACTCGCCTGGGAGCAGCGGCCTGCGCCGCTCAGGCCCGGTTTCCCGGCGCGACGCGCTGCGCTACGCCACCGCGGTGTCGGCGCTCGCCGGGCTGGGTGTGGCAGCAGCAGGCCTCGGCACGCCCACAGCATCGGCCGCCGCTCCGACACTCATCGACTTCGCCATGCGCCAGATCCCGGCGCACGACATCCGGGCCGCGGGCCACTCCGGCGTGATCAACTACGTCTCGACGTCGCGTCCCGGCTCGTCCTTCGGGGCCAAGCCGATCACCCTGCCCTACGCTCGGCAGCTCACCGCCGCCGGGCTGGTGATCGTCAGCAACTTCCAGTACGGGAAGCCCGGGGGCACCGCGCCGTCGGACTTCACGCGCGGCTACCCCGGCGGCGTCGCCGATGCACGCACCGCCTGGCAACTGCATACCGCCGCGGGGGGCGGCCAGAGCGCACCGATCTTCTTCAGCGTCGACGACGATATCGACCGCAACACCTGGAACACCGTCGCTCTGCCGTGGTTTCGCGGGATCAACTCCGTGATCGGAGTGCAGCGCACCGGCATCTACGCGGGGATCAACCCGTGCCAGTGGGCGATCGCCGATGGTGTCATCGGGAGATCGAGCACGCCCGGCCGCGCGTGGGCGTGGCAGACCCGGTCTTGGTCAGGCGGGCAGGTCCATCCCGCCGCAGTTCTGTACCAGCGCATCATCGACACCGCCTCGAATCCCGGACCGGTGGTCGGCGGTCTGCGTGTCGACGTCAACGACGTCCTGGCCCAGGATTGCGGCCAGTGGAACATGCACCCGTGAGGGTGCGAACCACTCAGTGACTCGGCGTCGTGGTGATGTGCACGTGGTCGTAGTGGCCGTAACCCGAGGACTGCGGACCCGATGGCGTGTAGTAGGTACCCCGCCAGATCACATCCTGTAGCCCGAATCGGGCCGCGTTGCTCATCGCGAACGCGAGAATCTCGTCTCCGAGTGCGATGCCTTCGGGGCTCCCTGGATTGGGAATCATGATGTCGATGGCCAGACCACTGGGGTGCCATGGCTTCGAGTCCGGCCGGACGCCGTCGATGTCGGAAATCTGGGGAAACCGTGCACTGACGGCCCGGGCGGCCAGGATGGTGTTGGGCTGCAGTCCGGCCTCGGAAGCGACCCCGACGGGCAACCCCTCCGGGATGTCTGCGGGGACGGCTGCCGGAAGCGGGCCCGCACTGTCGATCACCGCTTGCTGCTGCGGCGACAACGACCCGTATTGCGCCTCTGCGGCGGCGATCTGACGCTGGAGTTCACTCCATTTGGCCTGCAGGTCGGCGCGCACGGTGGAGGCTCGCTCGGCCGCGGCGCGGGCCTCGGCAGCTGATCTCTGCGAGGCCTCTGCCGCGGCGGCGGCGCGTTCACGCGTCGACCGGAAGGCCTTCATGTCGTCGGCCGCCTTGGCTGTCACCACCCGCTGCAGCGACAGCTTGTCGATCAGGTGTCGCGGCGAGGCCGCGGTCAGCACCGCCGCCATCTGGCCATCCCCGCCACTCGTATAGGTCATCGCAGCGACCCGGTTCACCGCCGCCTGATACGGCTGGAGCTGGGAGTTCGCGACCGCAAGTGCCTCTACATCGATGCGGTGGCGGTCCTCGGCCTCCGCCTGGGCGGCCAACCTGGCGTCGACATCCCGTTGGGCGGTGGTGACGGCCGCCCGGGTCTGCACCGCCTGCCGGGACAACTCGTCGAGCTTGGACATCGCGTCAGCTGCGGGCTCCGCCTCCGCAACGCCCACCGAGGTCGCCAGCATCAGGACCGCGACCGCTGAACCACACGCCCTTCGCCCAAGTGAATGGCGCAACCAGGTCATACGGATTGTCACGGTCTTTCGCTGCAAGGACCGATGTCGGCCCGGCCGGGGAGGTCTGGGACAGGCTACGAATTGACATGGGCGATGTCTAGTCCCGGCGACCGACAGATGCATGACCCGCATCGTCGGGGCCTGCCGGTTAGGCTGAGACCCCCTGGCAGGCGCAGAGTCCATCTCAACTCCCCTGGCTCTGGATCATTTGGAGGACTTATGCGGAGGCGGCTGTCGAAGCCGGCGATGGCAAGCTTGGCGATCGTCAGCGTGGCGATGCTCGTCAATGGGTGTGAGGCACAGGCCTCGGGCATGCCGTCAGTTCAGAACGTTCCCCGGGCACCGGTCATCGACCCGCAGGCCCCGGTGGCGCCGCTGGAGGGGCTCGACGCCCGCACCCGGCAGGCCACCGCCGACGCGGCCAAGTCCGGGGCCGACATCGAGATCGTCGTGCTGGACCGCGACACCGGCCAGGTCGTCTCCAACGGTGCCAGCCAACCCTTCCCGATCGCCTCGGTGGTCAAGCTGTTCATCGCCGACGACCTGCTGCTGCAGGAATCGAAAGGCGAGACGAAACTGTCTGCTGCCGACCGCAAGTCACTCGACATCATGTTGCGCTCGTCCGACGACGGTGCGGCCCAGACCTTCTGGGACCGCAGCGGAGGAAACGCCGTCATCTCACGCATCGTGGCGCGGTACGGGTTGTCGGGCACCACCGCGCCCTACAACGGTCACTGGGATGTCACGCAGAGCACCGCAGCCGATCTCGTGCGGTACTACGACAAGCTGCTCGACGGCAGTGGCGGGCTGCCCCCCGAACAGGCCGGGGTGATCATGGGCAACCTCGCGCAATCCACACCCACCGGCACCGACGGCTACCCGCAGCGATTCGGCATACCAGATGGTCTGTACGCCGAGCCGGTCGCGGTCAAGCAGGGCTGGTTCTGCTGCTGGAACGGCGGCAACCAGTTGCACGTGTCGACCGGGGCGATCGGACCCGACCGGCGCTACGTGATGGTGATCAGCTCCCTCGAACCCGGCGACGCCGCCTCTGCGCGCAACACCGTCACCCAGGCCGTCAAGACGATGTTCCCCGGCGGGCACATCTGAGAACCTCTGGTCCGCAACGGAGTTCGCTCAGATCAGGTAGTCCGCGCCACCGACATAGGTCATGTCGCGATGGTCGGGATCCGTTGCCGCCCGCGCGATAACGGCGGCGAACTCCTCGACGCTGGGAAGCGCGGCCCGGTCGCGCCGGGCAGCGACGGCAGCGGGGTCGCGCCGTTGCAGCAACCTGACGATGATGGTCCCGTCGATCATGTCGCCGGACACGACCTTGAGCGCGATTCCACGTTCGGCCAGGGAGGGTTTCGCAGCCAGCAACGCGTCTTCGCCGGCACGTTTACTCAGTGCGATCGGTTCATAGCCCTCGGGCACCGGCTTGGCGGGGTAGAAATGCGCTTGATGACTGGTGACAAACACGATTCGTGCCCCTGACGGCATGAGCGGAAGTGCCAGCGTCGCGAGACGCAGTTGCGCATCGCGGTTGAGGCGCATGGCGTAGCCCGGGTCGGCTCCGCGCTCCAGACCACCGGAGGCGTTGAGTACCAACACGTCGAGCGCGCCGAATCGCCCATCGATATCGGCCAGCAGCGCCTTGACCGCGGCCGCGTCGCAAACGTCGGCACCGACAGCCGATGCCTGTCCCCCGGCTGCACGAATGGCGTGAACCACGGTGTCCGCCCGCGCGGCCTTCTCACGGTAATTGACCAACACATGGAGGCCGGCCGCACCCAGCATGCGGGCCACCTCGGCGCCGATTCCGCGCGAGGCACCCGTGATCAGGGCGACCCGTTTCCGCTGCTCATGCTCGCGGGAAGCCCCAATGTCCGGGACGACATCCATCTCCGCGCCCTGTCTGCTCACCGAATTCTCCTCCACCCTCCGGCCTTAGCGTTTACTTATTTTTACCTTATTTTTCTTAATTTTGTGCTAGCGTCGGCGCCATCGCTCAGTTCGACACGCAGGGGAGGCGTGCACGACATGACTGATCAATCCGTTGTCCTCGGCGCGGGCATGGCGGGCCTGCTGGCCGCGGCCGCACTCGCCGATACCGGCCACGACGTGACGCTCGTCGAACGAGACCGCCTGCCGGACAAACCCTCTCAGCGCCGCGGCATACCGCAGGGACCTCACCTGCACAGCCTGCTGTCGCGCGGCTGGCACACCATCGAGGATTTGGTCCCGGGCGTGATCGACGACGTGATCGCCGCAGGCGGACACGTTCTCGACGACGCCCGCCTGGGTGCGCGCATGCACATCCAGAACGGCCCATACGCCTTCAACCGCACCGACCCGGTCGCGGATCCGGCCGCGCTCGCCAACTACCTGGTGACACGACCGCTGCTCGAGTGCGCCTTGCGCCGCAGGGTCGCGGCCCTGCCCAACGTCATCGTCAAAGATGGTCACGACGTCGGCGAACTTGTCGCCGCACAGCCCGATCGCATCACCGGTGTCACCATCCACGACCGGCGGACCGGTGCGGCACAGAGGCTCGAGACAGATCTCGTCGTCGACGCCACCGGACGCGCAACACGCACGCCCCGACTGTTGGAGATGCTCGGCTACGAGCGACCACCGCAGCGGTCGTTCACGGTGCGCGGCGTGTACTACAGCCAACAGATCGCCATCCCGGACCAGGACACCTTTCCTGAGCGTCTTGTCCTGGTCATCCCGTCCGGTGGTGCCGGCCGCGGAGGCCTGGTCATCGGTGAGAACGACACCTGGACGTTGACCATCGCGGCACACACCGGCGAACACCCGGCACCGCCCACGACCTTGGCCGAGATGCTCACCCTCGCCGAGGAGTTCGTGCCGTCGCATATTCAGCCCGCACTTCGCCGGGCCACACCGCTGTCGGACGTCGCGGTCTACCACTACCCCGGCGGCACCTGGCACCGCTATGACCGCTGCACCCGGCACCCGGCCGGCCTGCTCGTCATCGGCGACGCGCTGTGCTGCCTGGACCCCATCCACGGGCAAGGGATCACCATGGCCGCGCTACATGCCGCGGCGCTGCGCACCCATCTCCGCGACCGTGGAACCATTGAGCCACAACGGTTTTACCAGTCGATGGCGCATCTCATCGCCCCGGTATGGGCTGCCAACCAGCCTCCTGGCCATCGACCCGACCGAGGGGTGAAGGACAGGGCCCGACGCCGTGTCTTGCAGTGGAGTCGCCGCAAGGTGCTCGAGGCCGCCGACGACATCGTCATCACCGAACGCCTCGTGCGGATCGTGAACATGGTCGACTCGCCCCAGCGACTCCTCGAACCCCGCATGCTCGCCCGCGTCGCCGCCCACCACCTCCGGAAGGCGCTGCCATTGCCCGTGACCCGACCCTTCTGGAGGACGAAAGCCCATGCTTGACACGTCATATCGCAACGCCCGTCTTCGCGTCGCCGCCGTCGCGGCGGGTCTCGACGAAACTCAGCTGCTGACACCGGTTCCGGCGACACCCGGCTGGACCGTGCACGATCTGCTGGCGCACCTGGTCGGTGGCGCGGCCGACGGCGCATCGGGTCGCCTCGACGGCGCGGGCGGCGCCCGCTGGACGGCGCGACACGTCGCAGAGCGACAACAGGATTCGGTCGAGTCGCTGCTCGCCGAATGGGAGCGGGTAGCCCCCGTGGTCGAGGTGAACCTGGCCGGTCAGCAGTTCACCGGACCCAACCTCGCCGCCGACCTCATCTGTCACGAGGCCGACCTGAGCGAGGCACTCGGCCTACCCCCCGTGGACCGTGCCCACTGGCATCAGCCGTTCCTGACCGTGATGATGCGGCTGCTGGTCCACCGGCTCAAGCCCCTCACCTCGGCCCTCCTCCGCGATGAGCAAGGCAACGAATGGCACTGCGGGTCAGAGCAACCCGCGCTCACGCTCGACGCCGATGGTTATGAGCTCTTTCGTGCCATGTTCAGTCGGCGCTCTCGGCGGCAGATCGCCGCGTGGAACTGGATGCCCGCCCCCGGACAGCAAGTCGTCGAGAGCTTCGGGTTCTTCGGGCCGCGCGACGACGACCAACCGCTGCCGCGGACGAGAGGTAACGCGCCGTAGTTCTCCAGCTCGATGGCCTCGCCGCCACCCAGCACGGTGTGTGCTCGCGTGGTCAGAGCCGCCGGATGTCGAGCGCCGTCTCGGTTACGCCGCCATCTCGCGCCTGCACGAAGTAAGCCCCGGCAGTGGGGTTTTCGGCGACTGCTTCGGCAAACGCACTACCGCGGTACAGCAGTCCGGCGCCGTCATCGGTGGCATAGGCGTCCGGTAGCGACCCGTCACCGACCAGTCGGTGCAGCAGAGGACGGCGCTGGTCCTCGGAGTCGTAGTGCACACCATTGGCGTACGGAACGAACCCGAGGCCGTTGGTGACTGGTTGCAGGTCAGGTCCGAACGAATCTGTGGTGCCGCCGGCGTGCCAACAGATCGATCCCGCCGAGATACCGGTCAGCACCACCCCGGCCTGCCACGCCGCGTGCAAGGCGTCATCCACACCGTGAAGGCGCCACATCGCCAGCAGACCGGCAACACTGCCGCCGAACACCCACACCACGTCCTGCTCCAGCAGATGAGCAGCGATGTCCTCAACCGTGGGCATTGGGAACAACGCCACATGCGACGGGACGAACCCTCTGCTCTGCGCCGCCTCGGTCAGATGATGCAACACGGCCTTGTCATCACCCATGGCCGTAGCCAGCAGACAGATGCGTGGCGCCCGGCCGGTCACCCCGGACAACTCCACAGCGAAATCGGTCAGTGCGGTGAACGTGAAGCGGGTGCGCTGTCCCTCCCCGATTCCACCACTGGTCGCCAAGATGGTCGGTGTATCAGCAGGCATGCTGCGACTATGCCTAGCGCGCCATATTCGTGAATCGCGAGAAGTGAAGCTGGTGCGCCACAGTGATATTCGCCGTCGGGCCGTTTCGGTGCTTACCCAGGATGATGTCGGCCTCACCGCCACGCGGGTCTTCACGGTCGATCGCGTCAGGGCGGTGCAGCAGCAGCACCATGTCGGCATCCTGTTCTAGCGAGCCGGATTCGCGAAGATCCGAGACCTGCGGACGCTTGTCGGTGCGCTGCTCGGGACCACGGTTGAGCTGGCTGATCGCGATCACCGGCACTTCAAGTTCTTTGGCCATCAGTTTGAGGCTTCGGGAGAAGTCCGAAACCTCCTGCTGCCGTGACTCGTACTTCTTGCCCGAGCTCATCAGCTGCATGTAATCGACGACCACGAGCTTCAGATCCGCCTTCTGGGCCAGCCGCCGGCCCTTGGCCCGGATCTCCATCATGGTCAGGTTCGGAGAGTCGTCGATGTAGAGCGGAGCCTCACTGATCTCGCTCATCCGGCGGGCCAGCTTGGTCCAGTCGTCGTCGCTCATCCGGCCCGAACGCATGTCGGCCAGTTTGATCTTCGCCTCGGCCGAGAGCAGTCGCATGACGATCTCGGACTTGCTCATTTCCAGCGAGAAGATGACGCTGGCCATCCGGTGCTTGATGGAGCAGGACCGCATGAAATCCAGTCCCAGGGTCGATTTCCCGACGCCAGGTCGAGCCGCGATGATGATCATCTGCCCTGGGTGCAGGCCGTTGGTAATCTCGTCGAATTCGGTGAACCCGGTCGGCACACCGCGCGAGATGCCGCCCTGCGAAGCGATGGCGTCGATCTCGTCCATGGTGGGCTGCAACAGGTCTTCGAGCGCGACGAAGTCCTCGGACGCGCGCCGCTCGGTCACGTCGTAGATCTCGGCCTGCGCCCGGTCCACCACGTCGGTGACATCGGCACCGTCGGCGCCGGCGTAGCCGTACTGGACCACCCGGGTGCCCGCCTCCACCAACCGGCGCAGCAGCGCCTTCTCGGCCACGATGCCGGCATAGAAACCGGCGTTGGCCGCAGTGGGCACGGTGGAGATCAGCGTGTGCAGATACGGCGCCCCGCCGATGCGACGAAGCAGTCCGCGGCGATCGAGTTCGGCGGCGACGGTGACGGCGTCGGCGGGTTCACCCCGGCCGTAGAGGTCCAGGATCGCGTCATAGACGTTCTGATGCGCCGGCCGATAGAAGTCTCCGGGACGCAACCGCTCCAGTACGTCGGCGATCGCATCCTTGCTCAACAGCATGCCGCCGAGGACTGCCTGCTCGGCCGCCATGTCCTGAGGCGGCTGCCGGCCGAAGTCCTCCCCAGGCGGAGGGCCATCCATCTCCGAATCCGGATGCCCCAGGTCGTCCACCACCGCCACGGACTCCCCACCCCCTTCCGAGACCCGCCTCACGACGGGCTCGAACGTTTATTCGAATCGGTACTGCAACTGTAAAACAGGGCTCCGACAAAGCTTCGTGACGGCGCTGCGACGCATCACGGTAGACGTTGCTGGCGCCGCCCGAAACCACCCCTGTTGATGAACCTGTGGATGGCATGGGGATAGGTCTCGGTCGCAGTGTTGAGCCTCTGGGGAGAACCTGTGGATCATTCCCGAGCAATATGAAGTTTCCCCAGGTCAGGGTGCCATAGGGGTTGTCAGTGATTGTGTATGGGAAGTTCTTCGGCGTGTCGTGCCGGGTTGCCGTCCCGGGCGTGTTGTGTTGCGCCCAGGGACCCGGCGGGTTAACACCGAGTTAGCTTCGCTGTCCAGAGTTTTGCGCAAAGGGTTCGCCAGAGATACAGCAAACGCCCGGGCGGAAACCTCTGCAGGCTCCGACCCGGGCGATTGAGTGCTGGCGGAATTACTCCGCTACGGATTACTCCGCTACGACATTCAGCGACACCTTGGCTTCGACCCCGGTGTGCAGCTTCACGGTGATCGGATGCGTGCCGACCGACTTGATGTGCGCCTTGGGCAGTTGCACGGTGCGCTTGTCCAAGTTGGGGCCGCCGGCCTTCTTGATCACGGCCACGACATCAGCCGCGGTGACCGAGCCGAACAGCTTGCCCGTGTCGCCTGCGGCCTGAACCGGCAGCGACACCTCGCCCAGACCCTCCAGCGCGGTCTTGAGCTCGTTGGCGTGCTCGACGCCACGGATGGACTTGGCCTCGCGCGCCCGACGGATCTCCTCGGCCTGGCGCTCGGCGCCGCGGGAGGCCACGATGCCCAGCCCACGGGGCAGGAGGTAGTTACGGCCGTAGCCGTCCTTGACCTCGACGACATCGCCGGCGACACCCAGGTGCTCAACCTCAGCGGTGAGAATCAGCTTCATTGGTCTGCCCCCTACCGCGTCGACGAGCCGAACGGCAGCAGAGCCACCTCGCGGGCATTCTTGACCGCGATGGCGACATCGCGCTGGTGCTGGACGCAGTTGCCGGTCACCCGGCGGGCACGGATCTTGCCGCGCTCGCTGATGTAGGTGCGCAGCAGCGCAGTGTCCTTGTAGTCGATGACCTGCCCCTTACCCTTCTTGGAGCAGAACACGCACTTACGAGTCTTGACCGGCTTTTCCGGTGCCGGCCGTCGCTTTGTGGACTTGGCCATTGGTTATCTCTTCCTTGCAAAAATTTTCGTTGTTGATCAGAACGGCGGCTCGTCGTCGGCCCCACTGAAGGAGCCGGACGCCGGTGCACTGCCCCACGGATCGTCCTTGGGCTCGGCCTGGCGCGACCCACCGCCGCCACCACCGCCGAAGCCGCCGCCACCGCCACCACTACGGCTGGCCTTGTTGACCTTGGCCGTGGCGTAGCGCAGGGACGGACCGATCTCGTCGACCTCGACCTCGACAACGGTGCGCTTCTCACCCTCGCGGGTTTCGAACGAACGCTGCTTGAGCCGGCCGGTGACGATCACCCGCGAACCCCGGGTGAGGCTCTCGGCCACGTTCTCGGCCGCCTCACGCCAGATGTTGCACCGCAGGAACAGCGCCTCGCCGTCTTTCCACTCGTTGCTCTGCCGATCGAACATTCGCGGCGTCGAGGCAACGGTGAAGTTGGCGACTGCTGCGCCAGACGGAGTGAAACGCAGTTCCGGGTCAGCGGTCAGGTTTCCGACAACTGTGATGGTGGTGTCACCAGCCACGAGATCCTCCTGGGATAGGCATGTCCGTTTGCGCGAAGCCTACGTAGCCCCGCCGACGACTGACAGCCTTTAGTGCTTGTCGGTCCGCATCACCTTGGTCCGCAGCACGGACTCGTTCAGGTTGAGCTGACGGTCGAGCTCGGACACGGTGGCCGGTTCAGCCTTGACGTCGACAACGGCGTAGATGCCCTCGGCGTGCTTGGCAATCTCGTAGGCCAGCCGGCGGCGTCCCCAGATGTCGACCTTGTCGACAGAACCGCCATCCTTGCGGACGACGTTCAGGAACGTCTCCAACGACGGAGCTACGGTGCGCTCGTCAAGTGTGGGGTCGAGAATGACCATGATTTCGTATGGACGCATTAGAACCTCATCACCTCCTCTGGTCGTGTGCGGCCACGGCGGATTCCGTGGCAGGAGGGTCGCCTGCGTCGGCAACCGGCCCAGGCTACCCGAAACCCTCCTGATCTGCGAAATCCGTATAGGGTGAGCTCCTTGGTTCTGGAGTCGAGGGGGATGCGTGAACTATCCGTACGGGCCTTACGGGCAGGGCCTCCCGGGGCAACCCGGCCAACCGCAGCCGGGATATCCGCAGCAGCCTGGATTTCCGCAGCAGCAGGGCTACCCGCAGCAACCCGGTTTCCCGCAGGACCCCGGCTACCCCCAGCAACCCGGCTTTCCCCAACAGCCCGGCTTCCCGCAGCAGCCGGGCTACCCGCCTCCGGGGTTCCCCCAGCAGGGCGGCTTCCAACCCCAGCCCTACGGGATGCTCAGCCCTGAACCCAGTGGTGTCACGGGCACCATCGCAGCGGTGCTCGCGGCCCTGGGCGCTGTGGCAGGACTCAGCGGCGGCGTTCTCGCCGCCATCGGTCTTGCCGCACTCGGCGCCGACTCCAGCCTCTCGGGCGGGTTGTATGCGGTGATGATCGTCGCGATCCTGTTCAACTTCGTCTTCGGAGTGATGATCGCCGCCGGAGCGGTGCTGCTGTTCCAACGAAAGATGCTCGGCCGGTGGCTCGTGGTCGGCGCATGCGCGCTGGCGATCCTGAGCAACTTGATCAGCTTCGGCGTGGCTGCCGCCGCGACATCCGCAGCCCACGGTTCCTTGGGCGGTGGCGGCTTGGCCACCTTGGCGGGTCTCATCTTCCCGATCGCGACGCTCGTGCTGGCCATGCTGCCGTCGACGACGGCGTGGATCAAAGCGAAGCCGAATCCGATTGCACCCCAATTCTACCCGCCCTATCCGGGCTGAGCTGGTAGCTTCCCGGTCTACGAGGTGCCGCGCAGCCGGCCGTTGTCGACTCGCCGGGCTCCTCGATCGTGTCTCTGAGGGGGGTCCGTGAGCTATCCGTACGGGTCTTATGGGCAAGGACTCCCGCCGCAATCCGGCGGACCGTACCCGCCGGGCTTTCCGCAACAGGCCTTTGCGGGGGCGCCCGGAAAGCCCAGCGGGGCGACAGGCATCACCGCCGGTGTTCTCGCCGGGCTCGGTGGCCTGGCGAACTTCGTCGGCGGCATCGGGATGGCTTTCGGGCTTGCCGTCATGATCGGCGCGTCGACCGATGCCACCGGCTTCACCGACAGTGCGTGGAACGGGCTCATCGCGATCACCGTGCTGAACGTGGTCGCCGGGCTGCTGCTTCTGACCGGCACGGTAATGCTGTTGCTACGCAAGATGGTTGGACGCTGGCTCGTGGTCGCAGGGTGTGCCGTCTCCATCCTGAGCACCCTGATCAACTTGACGTTGCTGCCCTCGTCCATCGCGGACTATGAGTACGACCGCGGCGTGGGGCCCGACCTCGTCGGCGTCATGTTCGCGATCACCACACTCGTTCTGGTCTTGCTCCCGTCGACGACGGCGTGGATCAAGGCGAAGCAGTACCCGGTTGCACCCCAGTTCTATCCGCCCTATCCGAGTTGACCTGACACCGGCTGATCTGTGAGTACCGCTGTGCGGACTCGCCGATCATCCAGGATCGGAGCCGCAGTGACCTCCCCCCACGGACCCCAGGGCCCGGAGTTTCCCGGCGAGCCCAGCTATACCGAGCAGCTTGGCCACCAACAGCCCGAATACCCGCAGTCCGAAGCCCCGTCGGATGCACTGCGGCCCGGCGCGGCGAGGTCGCCGAGCGCGGCCACCGCGATCATCACCGCCGTCCTCGCCGGGCTCGGCGCCCTGTTGACGCTCAGCAACGGCATTCTCGGGCTGATCGGACTCGCCGCGCTCGCCGGCGACGCGGGACTGCGGACTCTGGCAGCCAGGTCTGCCGGGGCCCTCACCCTGACCGTCCTCGCGACCCTGCTGAGCGTGGTGTGCGGAATCCTGCTCCTGGCCGGAACGGTGGCCCTGTTGCAGCGCAAGATGATCGGCCGCCGGCTGATCGTCAGCGGCTGCGCGTTGATCATCCTGGGCAGTTTG
This sequence comes from Mycobacterium sp. 48b, assembly GCF_048282725.1. NCBI lineage: Bacteria > Bacillati > Actinomycetota > Actinomycetes > Mycobacteriales > Mycobacteriaceae > Mycobacterium > Mycobacterium sp. 48b. The sequence continues at coordinate 548,229 of NZ_JBLVUL010000001.1, read as the reverse complement.
ATCAGCCTCGGGCTCAGTTTCGGCGCGGCTGCCCGCTACGGCACCCCAGGCACCAACGGACTGGCAGTCCTGAGTCTCATACTTCCGATGGTCACGCTCGTGCTGGCCGTTCTGCCGTCGACCGCGGCCTGGATCCAGGCGAAACAGAATCTCGGCGCATCACCCTCTCCCCCTTCGTCTTCCGAAGGCGATGTGTGAATCGTCCGTCGCCGTCTACTTGGACGCGGCCAACTCGGGTTCGGGTTCCGGCTTGGGTTCGATCCTGACGCGGTCCGCCGAAGGGCGCAACCAGTCCGGGAGCCACCGGGGCGGATTGTCCGGCGCGTGATCGAACACCCCGCCGGTGGGATCGTCGATGCGCCCGCCGTAGCGGACGAGATCTAGCTGCGGGCGGTAGATCTGACGAATGACCAACGCACACAACACGATCACCGCAAGGTCACGCACCAGGACGGTGGTGGTGAACCACTGTTCGGGCAGACCCTTGTTCTGTTCGCCGTACAGATAGAGCATGCGCGGCACCCACACCAGGGCATCGATCGTCATCCACGCCAACAGGATTCGGCGGTGTGGCAGTGCCAGCACCGCCAGCGGCACCAACCACAGCGAGAACTGCGGACTCCACACCTTGTTGGTCAGCAGGAACGCCGCCACCACCAGAAACGCCAGTTGCGCCACCCGCGGCCGCTGCGGCGCCGTCAGTGCGATGTAACCGATCGCAATGCAGCACGCCGCGAACAACACCGCGGTGACAGTGTTGAGCACCGTCGGGGGCTGCCAGAAACCCAGATCCGGATCGAAGCCGCGCCAGTCGCTGAACGACTTCACGACGTTGTAGAGAGAGTCCATATCGTCACCGCGACGGGTGTTGAGCCGGAAGAACTCTGACCATCCACGTGGGAACAGCACCATGATCGGCAGGTTGATCAGCAACCATGTCACGACGGCGGTCAGCGCGGCCTTGCCGACCTCGCGCAGGCGTCCGGAGCGCAGCCCGAGCAGCACCAGCGGGACGAACAGCAGCAGCGGATACAGCTTGGCCGCCACGCCGATTCCGATCAGCGCCCCGGCCCACACCGGTTTTCGCCGGGCCCAAGCCAGCATCGCGCCCGCGGCAGCGGCGGTCGCCAGCGCATCGAAATTGGTGAAAACCTGGAAGATCACGATCGGCGAGCCCGCCACCAGCGCGGCATCCCACACCCGTCGGCCGGCCATTCGCGAGGTGGCCCAGACCGTGGCCAACCAGGCCAGCGCCAGACCGAAAGCCGAAATGTTGAAGAACATCACCACTTCGGCGATCAGCGGCACCGACACCAGCTTGGTCACCGCGGTGTAGGTCTTGGCCAGTGACATCGACACGTACTGGTAGAGCCCGGTGAGCACCGGATACTCCATGTAGCGGATCGCCGGGCTTCCGTCGTACTGCGCGCGTGGCTTGCCCGTCGCGTCGTTCTCGACCCAACTGGACTTGTAGGGAAACTTGCCCCGGTTCAACAACTCTGCGGTGTAGAGCGGAACCGTGTCGGAGTAGCACAGCTCGTAATAGGCCCGGTTGTTCTGCCAGTTGGCCACGCGCTCACCTGCGGTGCCCTTGCCGGTCGTCTGCAGACAGGCCGCCTTGGTCGTGTACCCCAGCGCCAGGAACACCACGGCGATCACGAACATCACCCGCAGCGGGGTCATGAACCGCGTCCGGCCGATCAACGCGTGACGGCCGACGGGCCCGCCCACCGTCTGTGACAGCGCCGCGGCGAGCCGGTCGTTGCGGCTGGGGAGATCGCGGTCGTCGGCACTCCGCCGGTCTTCTGCCGGCGGAGACGGCGAGTCCAATCCAGCCGGCGGAGACGGCGAATCCAACCCTGCCGGCGGAGACGGCGAGTCCCGGTCCGTCACGGAGGCGGCGGTGGCACCGGGACGCCCGGCGCGCCGGGCACAACGGGAGCCCCGGGCGGCGGTCCGATCGGCACGGTCGTCGGAGGGCCGATCGGGATCGTGATGCCCGGGGCCACTTCGATGGTCGGCTGAATCACGGTCTCCGACGGCATCACGATCGGTGGGCCGCCCGGTGTACCGGGGGCCGGTGGCGGCGGCGGGGCCTGCGGCACACCGGCATAGCCACCGATCTCGGTCGGCTTGGGGAACGTCTCGTTGTCGGTGCCTTTCAGCGCACCGTCCATCGTGGACTTCCAGATGTCCGACGGCAGGCCCGATCCGTAGACCGGCCCACCACCGGGCGTCTTCAACGGGTTCACGCCCTCTGAGGTACCCACCCAGACCGCGGTCGAAAGCGACGGGGTGTATCCGACCATCCAGGCGTCGCGATTGTCGCCGGTGTCACCGAGCTGGTTGGTGCCCGTCTTGGCGGCGGAGGCGCGGCCGCCCGCCAGGTTGTGACCGCGCGACCAGCCGGCGATAGGCTGCATGGCCGCCGAGACGTTGTCGGCGACCGCCTTGTCGATGCGCTGTTCACCGTTGTCCTGGCTGGAGGCGTCGAACAACACCTGCCCGGAGGAGTTCACGACCTTCTGCACGAAGTGCGGCTTGTGATACACGCCGGAGGCCGCCAGCGTCGCGTATGCGGAGGCCATGTCGATCACCCGGGACTGGTACTGGCCGAGCACCACACCGTTGTTCGGCGGGCCGCCCTTGCCGTCTTCGGACAGCGTGTGCTCAACGCCCGGGAAGCTCTCGGCCACACCGGCATCGTGCGCGGCCTTGGCCACATCCTCGGGACCGTGCTCGAGCTTGAGCATCAGCCGGTAATAGCTGGTGTTGAGCGACCGCTTGAGCGCCTCGGCGATCGAGCAGGTGCCACACCCTTCACCTTCGACGTTGCTGATCTTGATGCCGTTGACGGTGACTGGCCCACTGTCGACCTGGTAGCCCAGGCCGATGCCCTGTTGCAGGGCTGCGACGAGCGCGAACACCTTGAACGACGAACCCGTCGGCAGACCGGCCTGGGCGAAGTCGAAGCCGTTGGCGTCCGAGCCGCCGTAATAGGCCTTGACCGCGCCGTCATTCGGATCGATGGAGACCACAGCCGTCCGCATGTCGGGGTCCTGGCCATCCATGTACTTGGACACCGCGTTCTCCGCGGCTTGCTGGGCCTGCGGGTCGATCGTGGTGGTCACCTGCAGACCTTCGGTGTTCAGCGCCTGCTCACTGATGTCGAACAGATCGAGCAGCTCCTTGGTGACCTGCCGCTCGATCAGTCCGTTCGGGCCGGTGGTCTGGTTCGCCTGACGGGCCTGATCCGGCGGCACCGTCGGCGGGAACACCTGGCCGGCACGTTCCTGGGCCGACAGCGCGCCCATGTCGACCATGCCGTCGAGCACCCAGTTCCACCGGTCGGCCGCGCCGTCCGGATTCACCGCCGGGTCCAGCCCCGACGGTCGCTGGATCAGCGCGGCCATCAGGGCGCCCTCGGCGACGGTGAGTTGCTCGACCGGCTTGTCGAAGTACGCCTTGGCCGCCGCGGCGATTCCGTACGAGCCGCGGCCGAAATAGATCATGTTCAGATACGCCTGCATCACAGCGTCTTTGGACCACTCGCTGGCCATCTTCGTCGAGATGACGAGCTCCTTGGCCTTACGGATCAGACCGCCGATGCCCGAGCGCTCGTCACCGACGAGCGCGTTCTTGACGTACTGCTGGGTGATGGTCGATCCGCCCTGCAGATCACCACCGACCAGGTTGTTCTTGATCGCACGCAGCAGCGCGGTGAACGAGAAGCCCGGATTGCTGTAGAAATCGCGGTCCTCGGCGGCCATCACCGCGTTGCGGACATGCTCCGGGATCTTGTCGATACCGACGTCGACCCGGTTGCCTTCGGGAGGCACGATCCGGGCGATCTCGCTGCCGTCGGCGGCCAGGATCGTCGACACCTGGTTGGTGCGGATGTCGCCGGGCTGCGGGACGTCGACGATCATGTACGCCATACCGAACGTCACGAGCGGAAGCAGGATCATCGCCGCGACGGCGGCGACCGACAGACGTCGGACCAACTTCCAGTTGATGTGGAACTGTCGGGTCGGCCCGGGGCCCGGGCCCGAGGGACCTGAGGGCCCCGACCCACGGCCGCCTCCCGGCGGCGGGGGCGGCGGAGATTTGGGTGGCTGCGGTTTCGGCGGCGGAGTGCCGTCCATCGCTGCCCTGACGACATCGAGCGGGGCCGGCCCGCCGTCCCGCACCGGCGGCAGCACCGCGGTCAGCCGGTCGTCGGGGGGTACCGCCGGACGACCCGGACGACCCGTCGGGGCGTTCTCCCGGCCCGTGGGGCCGTTCTCGCGGGCCGGAGGGCGGTTCTCCCGCACCGGGGGCTTGTCCAGCATCGGGGGTTTTTCCCGTGCCGGCGGGTTCTCCCGTGCGGGCGGGTTTTCCCGCACCGGGGGCTTCTCCCGTGCAGGCGGCCGATTTTCGCGCGCGCCGAGACGGTCAGCCGCATTACGGATGTCGTTGGCTGACCGGCTATGGCGCCCTTCGCTATTCACTGGCCGTACGCGCCGACTTGCGCGTGCCTCGAGTGCCACGTGCCTTCGGCGGCCGAGGCGCGCCCAGGACATATGACTTGACCAAATGATTCCAACTGCAGGTGCGGCATACCTCAACCACATGGACTGCGAACTCGTCGTAACGAGTTGCCAACATCACCAGCTCCTCCGCGGTGCGCGCTGAGCCCGACACCGGACCCAGATGATCACCGAAAACCCACGACACCAGCGTGAGCTGCTCTTTACGGCAGATCGGACACATCACCGAACTCTGCTTGCCGTGAAACTTTGCCGCGCGCAGCAGGTACGGGTTGGCATCACAGACCTCCGAGACGCCGGTGCGCCCCGAGTAGACCTCAGCCAGCAGGGACCGCCGCCGAAGCGCGTAGTCCACCACCTGTCTCTGCAATCGCACGATGACCAGAGTACGTCGACCCCCTACACATCGAGGCGCGACCGCGTCACAGCTCCTACGATCATCGGCGTGGCAACTCGGCAGACCGCGACGACCCGGGCCAAAGACAGTGATCGCAACGACACCTGCAAGGTGCTCGACAACGCGCTCGGTGAGGGCCAGTTGTCGATGGAAGAACACCGCCAACGTGTGTCGGCGGCCACCAACGCCACCACCCTGGGGGATCTGGCCCGCCTGGTCGAAGATCTGCAGAACGCCGATGCGCCGGTGCAGTTGCCGACCCTGGCCAAGCCCCGCCTGCCCCGTGTCCGCAAGCCGGCCGGATCCGGGTGGGGCCTGCGGCTGGCCACGGCGGCAGTGCTGGTCCTGCTCGGCATGGGCATCGGCTGGGGCGTGTACGGGAACACCTCCTCACCGTTGAGCTTCAACCCCGACCCGGGGGCCGTGCCCGACGGCATCGACCCGGTGGTGCTGACCCCGCCGACACAGCTGCAATCGCTCAACGGGCTCAAGGGACTGTTCGAGCAGATGCGCCAGAAGTTCGGCAACACCACGGGCTTCGAGCTGCACATCGACCCGGACTCGGCATTGCTCTACCGGCCGGACCCGCAGGACAGCCGTAAGAAGCTCTATTACCGGTACACCGGGGGCTGGGGAGATCCGAGCACCGATCCGCGCAATGTCGAGAAAGACGATCGCCTCGTCGACCTCGCGGCATTCGACTACGAGAAGGTCCTCGGGATCATGCGGGGCGCGCCCGACACGCTCAACACCAAACGCGCCGACGTGAAGAGCACGTGGCTGCGTCTCACACCGTCCGAGGATCCGTCGACACCTGAGGCCGTCAACATCGCCGTCATCGTCAGCAGCGATTTCGGCGGCGGGTCCATCGACCTTTATCCCGACGGCACCGTCAAGGCGATGTACCGCAACAACGGGTGAGCCCTCTCCGCTGAGCGGCCGCCGTCGCGGTTCGGCGGCCGGCCTCATGCTGCGCGACTATCGGCGATCACTTGGCACCAAATATATCGGCGCGATACAGTTTGGCGAGGTGTTGATCCGTCGTAGCGATCAATTCCATCTGATCTGTCGAAAGGGGTGATCTTGATGCTTGAGCTCGCAGTTCTGGGCCTCCTGCTCGAGTCACCCATGCACGGCTATGAGCTGCGCAAGCGATTGACGGGTCTGTTGGGGGCGTTCAGAGCGTTCTCGTACGGGTCGCTCTACCCGGCATTACGTCGCATGCAGGCCGACGGCCTGATCGTCGAGGACGCGGCACCCTTGGGTCCGACCAAGGTGCGCAGGGCTCGGCGCGTGTATCAGCTGACCGATGCCGGCAAGCAGCGATTCACCGAGTTGGTCGCCGACACGGGGCCACAGAACTTCTCCGACGACGGGTTCGGTGTCCACCTCGCCTTCTTCAACCGCACCCCGGCCGAGGCCAGGATGCGAATCCTGGAGGGGCGGCGGCGTCAGGTGGAGGAACGCCGGGAAGGTCTGCGCGAAGCCGTGGCGCGGGCCAGCAGTTCGTTCGACCGCTACACCCGTCAGCTGCACCAGCTGGGCCTGGAGTCCAGCGAACGAGAAGTCAAATGGCTCAACGAGTTGATCGCGGCCGAACGTACGGCGCAGGGACGCTCGGAAAACGCATGAACACAGTCCCGCACATGGCCCAAGGCCGAGCACACAGAACGAGTAAGGAGATCGTCCATGTCTGAGCACGCAGGAGAAATCCGGGTCGCCATCGTCGGCGTCGGTAACTGCGCATCGTCCCTGGTCCAGGGCGTGCAGTACTACCACAACGCCGATGAGAACACGACTGTGCCGGGCCTGATGCACGTGAAGTTCGGCCCGTACCACGTCCGCGACGTGAAGTTCGTGGCCGCGTTCGACGTGGACGCCAAGAAGGTCGGCTTCGACCTGTCCGAGGCCATCTTCGCCTCCGAGAACAACACCATCAAGATCGCCGACGTGCCGCCGACCAACGTGACGGTGCAGCGCGGCCCGACCCTCGACGGCATCGGCAAGTACTACGCCGACACCATCGAGATCTCCGACTTCGAGCCCGTCGACGTGGTCCAGGCGCTCAAGGACGCCAAGGTCGACGTGCTGGTCTCGTACCTGCCGGTGGGTTCCGAAGAGGCCGACAAGTTCTACGCCCAGTGCGCCATCGACGCCGGCGTGGCCTTCGTCAACGCGCTCCCGGTGTTCATCGCCTCCGATCCGGTGTGGGCCAAGAAGTTCGAGGACGCCGGCGTCCCGATCGTCGGCGACGACATCAAGAGCCAGGTCGGCGCGACCATCACCCACCGCGTCATGGCCAAGCTGTTCGAGGATCGCGGCGTCACGCTGGACCGCACCTACCAGCTCAACGTCGGCGGCAACATGGACTTCCTGAACATGCTGGAGCGCTCGCGGCTGGAGTCCAAGAAGGTTTCCAAGACCCAGGCCGTCACCTCCAACCTGACCGGCTCGCTGGCCGGCAAGGTCGAGGACAAGAACGTCCACATCGGCCCGTCCGACCACGTCGCGTGGCTCGACGACCGCAAGTGGGCCTACGTGCGCCTGGAGGGCCGCGCCTTCGGTGACGTGCCGCTGAACCTGGAGTACAAGCTCGAGGTGTGGGACTCGCCCAACTCGGCCGGCGTGATCATCGACGCGGTGCGTGCCGCCAAGATCGCCAAGGACCGCGGCATCGGCGGCCCCATCGAGGCAGCCTCGGCCTACCTGATGAAGAGCCCGCCCAAGCAGATCGCCGACGACGTCGCGCGCATCGAGCTGGAGACCTTCATCGAGGGCTGAGACTTCGCATTCGATTCTGCGCTCAGGGCGTGTGCTTCTCGCACATCTACGCCCTGGGCGCAGAGTCGTTTTGGAAGTAGGGTCGGCGGCGTGGTGAGCGACGACGCATTGACGGGCCTGGACGAGTTCGGGCTCCTGGACGAGAACGCCGAACAGATCGGTGCGACCGGCCCACTGCCGCCGGTCGAGCGTATCGAGCAGGGGCCGATCAGCGCGTTGAAGTTCGGCACCGAGACCCCTCGGATCGTCTTCCTGCACGGCGGCGGCCAGAACGCACACACCTGGGACACCGTGATCCTCGGCCTCGGCGAACCCGCGCTGGCCGTCGACCTGCCCGGGCACGGCCGGTCCGCCTGGCGCGAGGACGGCGACTACGGGCCGAAACTCAATGCCGCAAGCCTGATTCCGGTGCTCGAGCAACATGCCCCCGCCCCACGCCTGGTGGTCGGCATGTCGCTGGGCGGGTTGACGGCACTGCGGATCGCGGCGACCGAACCCTGGCTGGTACCCGAACTCGCGCTCGTCGACGTCACCCCGTCGGCACCCGAACGGCACAACGAGATGACCAAGGCCCAGATGGGCACCGTCGCGCTGGTGCAGGAGAGCCGCACCTTCCCGTCCTTCCAGGCCATGCTGGACATGACCGTCGCCGCTGCTCCGCACCGGGATCCGAAGTCGTTGCGGCGCGGGGTGTTCCACAACTCCAAACAGCTCGACGACGGCACCTGGACGTGGCGCTACGACTCGTTCCGCAAAGGTGACGGCTTTGAGGGGCTATGGGACGACGTCCCGGCGATCACCATGCCCACCACCCTGATCCGGGGCGCCAACTCGTTCTTCGTCAACGACGAAGACGCCGACACCTTCGCCAAGACCGCGCCCGGATTTCAGCGCACCCACGTCGTCGCCGACTCGGGACACTCCGTGCAGGGCGATCAGCCGGCCAAGCTGGTGGAGATCCTGCGCGGCATTCTCGGTACCTAGCAGGTTGCCTGCTGTTAACCCGCTGCTAGCTCAGCTCCCGTAGGTTTCCGCCCGTCCGGCCACTCAGCCCGTGGCCGCTGTCTGGTGGAAGGATCTGCGCGGAATGCCGCTCGTACCGCTGAATCTCTTTGTCACCCACCGTGGGACGTCGTCGCGCCAGCACGTGACCTGCCGTTACCGCTGTGGCGATGCGTGTTCCAAGCCCGCTCCGAACACCAGTGACAACCAGTATTTCGGCGACATCGTCAAGCAGATGTCACGCCGATCGATGCTGCGGGCCGCAGGTGTCACCGTGCTGGCCGTCGGCGCCGGATCTGCGCTGGCCGCCTGCGGTACCGACACGAAGCCTGGACCGACACCGTCCCCCGCTGCGCTGCCCGTCGAAACGCCGCCCGGCATGAAGTTCACCGCCGTCGCACCGAACACCGAAGACGCCGTGGTCATCCCCGACGGCTACCAGCAACGGGTCGTGATCGCGTGGGGCGACGCGGTACTCCCCGACGCCCCGATGTTCGACATCAACCGGCAGACTGCCGATGCACAGCGCAAGCAGTTCGGGTTCAACAACGACTTCGCCGCGCTGCTGCCGATCGAAGGACAAGCCGACCGGTTTCTATTGGTCACCAATTTCGAGTACGTCACGCCGGAATTCATGTTCCCCGGCTATAACGCGGCGGCGCCCACCCGCGAGCAGTTCGACATCGAGATCGCGGCGGTCGGGATGGGCGTGGTCGAGGTGGAACGGGGCACCGACGGCGCACTCAAACCCGTGATGGGCCGCTACAACCGCCGCATCACGGCAGACACTCCGTTCACGCTCACCGGACCCGCGGCGGGCACCGACTTCGTCAAGACCGCTGCGGACCCAACCGGGCGTGCCGTGTCAGGCACCTTTGCCAACTGTGCCGGCGGCGTAACACCCTGGGGCACAGTACTTTCCGGTGAGGAGAACTTTCACGGCTACTTCGGGGCCGCCGAAGGCGCTCCGGCGCCGAAGCCGGCCGACGCCGACCGCTACGCCCGCTACGGCGTCGAGCACGAGCGGTCCGAACTCAAGTGGGAAGACTTCGACCCGCGCTTCGACCTCACCAAGACGCCCAACGAGGTCAACCGCTTCGGCTACGTCGTCGAACTCAACCCGTGGGATCCGGCCTCGACGCCGGTCAAACACTCGGCGCTGGGCCGGCTCAAGCACGAGGGCGCGAACGTGTACGTGACCGGCGACGGCAGCGTGGTGGTCTACACCGGAGACGACGAACGCTTCGACTACATGTACAAGTTCGTCTCCGCCAAGAAGATCGCGCCCGAATGGAAGACCGGGGACCCCGCCGCGATGGCCCACAACATGACCATCCTCGAGGAAGGCACGTTGTACGTCGCCAAGCTGGCCAGCGACATCCCCACCGACGAGATCGATGGCACGGGCAAGCTTCCGGCGAAAGGCTCGTTCGCCGGCTCCGGCACCTGGATCCCGCTGCTGAAGTCCGGACCGAACGGGCAGGCCGAATCTCTCGTCGACGGCGTGACCGCCCAGGAGGCCGCCGTGTTCACCCGCATCGCCGCCGACAAGGCCGGCGCCACCAAGATGGACCGGCCCGAAGACTTCGAGGCCAACCCACACACCGGCAAGGTCTACGTGGCGCTGACCAACAACGCCGAGCGCGGCACGCCCGGCGAGGCCGGCGTGGACGCGGCCAACCCGCGCAACGAGAACAAGAACGGCCAGATCCTGGAGATCACCGACAACCACACCGGCACCGACTTCACCTGGGATCTGCTGCTCGTGTGCGGCGATCCCAAGGCTGCCGACACCTATTACGCCGGGTTCGACAAAGGCCAGGTCAGTCCCATCTCCTGCCCCGACAATCTGGCCTTCGACACCCACGGCAACCTGTGGATCTCGACCGACGGCAACGCGCTCGACGCCAACGACGGACTGTTCGCGGTGGCGCTCGACGGCCCGAGCCGCGGTGAGACCAAACAGTTCCTCACCGTGCCGGTCGGTGCCGAGACGTGCGGGCCGGTGGTGACCGACGATCTCGTCACGGTATGCGTGCAGCACCCGGGCGAGGGTGACGACTACAGCCTCGACAAGCCGCTGTCGCACTGGCCGGGCGGTGGCAACACCCCCGCACGGCCCGCCGTGGTCGCGGTGTGGAAGCCCGGCGGCCAGATCGGCACCGTCTGAGTAGGCTCGAAAAAGTGAGCCATCCCATACGCATCGGTGTACAACTGCAGCCGCAACACTCCCCCAAGTACAGCCATATCCGCGATGCGGTGCGCCGCTGCGAGGACATCGGCGTCGACATCGCCTTCAACTGGGACCATTTCTACCCGCTCTACGGCGACCCCGACGGCGCGCACTACGAATGTTGGACGATGCTCGGCGCCTGGGCCGAGCAGACCTCGCGCATCGAGATCGGCGCCCTGGTCAGCTGCAACTCGTATCGCAACCCCGAACTGCTGGCCGACATGGCCCGCACCGTCGACCACATCTCCGACGGCCGGCTCATCCTGGGCATCGGAAGTGGTTGGAAGCAAAAGGATTACGACGAATACGGGTACGAGTTCGGCACTGCGGGCAGCCGGCTGGACGACCTGGCCCAGGCATTGCCCCGCATCGAAGCCCGGCTGGCCAAGCTCAACCCGGCGCCCACCCGGGAGATCCCGATCCTGATCGGCGGCCAGGGCGAACGCAAGACGCTGCGCCTGGTGGCCGAGCATGCCCACATCTGGCACGCGTTCGTCGACCGCAACACCTATCCGGGCAAGGCCGCCGTACTCGCCGAGCACTGCGCCACCACCGGCCGCGATCCGTCCACCGTGCAGCGCTCGGCAGGTGTGCAGGAAACCGGCGGGATCGACGCGATGCTCGCCGAGGCCGACGCGCTGGCAGACCTGGGGGTCAGCATCATCACCGTCGGCGTCAACGGACCGGAATACGACCTGACCGCCGCCGAGGCTCTCTGCCGGTGGCGCGACGGGCGCGCGCGCAAAGAATAGCGACTGCGCTGAGGCCGCTCACGTCTCCGATCGGGCGAACACGTGAGAAACTTTTGCAACGCCAACGCACGGGGGGTGTGCGTCCCGACTCAAAGGGGGAGTTAACAAGGGTGCCGAAAAACTACGGGGTCAAGGAGAAGGACCAGGTTGTCACGCACATCATCAATCTGGTGATGACGGGCAAGCTGCGTTCCGGCGACCGGATCGACCGCAACGAGATCGTCCGTGACCTCGGGCTCAGCCGCGTCCCCATCCAGGAGGCAGTGGTTCAGCTCGAGCACGACGGAATTCTCTCGACGCGGTACCACCGCGGCGCATTCGTCTCCCGATTCGACGAGGCAACCGTGGCCGAACACCACGAGTTGTACGGGATCCTCAACGGCATCGCCTCAGCTCGCTGTGCCACAAACCCCACCCCGCGCATCATCGCCCACCTCGATGACACGTTGCGCGTGATGCGTTCAGCAAAGGACACCAAGACCTTCCAGGAGGCCTGCTGGGTGTTCCGCGACTCGATCAACGACGAGTACGCCGGACCGCGGCTACACGCCACCATCCGGGCAGGTAAGAGCTTCGCGCCATCGGAGTTCTGGATCAACTACCCGAAGGCCAAGGCCGAGTTCCTCGCCGGCTACGAAGAGGAGACCGCCGCCATTCGCGACCGTGATCCCGAGGCGGCCCGGAAGGCCTGCACCGAGCGCGCCGACCGGATGGCGGAGATCATGATCGCCGAGCTCACCCGGCGCGGAGTGCTCGGCGACTTGCGGTCCCCGTGAGCGGAATCCCTCATCGCCGGGCGTCCGCCCACTAGGTTGCTTCAGATGGACGCCAGACGACCGGCCGCGTTGCTGATTACGGTCCTGATCGTGCTCGGGCTGGTGTGGGCGGCGCCGGCCGGCGCGGACGTCGACCAGTGCGCGCCCCCCGGTGTGGACAGCGCCAGTGCGCTGCCGACCAACCTGGCAGCCGCGGCCACCGGGCCGGGCGCCGACAAGTACACGACCGCCACCGTCGCCCCTGTGGACACGATCCGGGCCGAGAACCTCGGCCTGGGAACCCCGGGCGTGCTCACCGTCGGCACGCTGTCGGACGCACCGCCCAGCATCTGCATCAACTCGGCCGGCCAGTTCACCGGTTTCGACAACGAACTCCTGCGCGCCATCGCCGACAAGCTCGGCCTGCGGATCAACTTCGTCGGCACCGACTTCTCCGGCCTGCTGGCCCAGACCGCTTCCCGACGCTTCGACGTGGCGTCCTCGTCGATCACCACCACCGACGCCCGCAGACGCACCGTCGGCTTCACCAACGGCTACGACTTCGGTTACTTCTCGCTGGTGGTTCCGACCGGCTCACCGATCACCGGCTTCGGCCAGCTCGCCCCCGGTCAGCGCATCGGGGTGGTGCAGGGCACCGTGCAGGAGGCCTACGTCATCGACACACTGCACCTGCAGCCGGTGAAGTTCCCCGACTACAACACCGTCTACGCCAGCCTGAAGACCCGCCAGATCGATGCCTGGGTGGCGCCGTCCCAGCAGGCCTCGGGCACGGTGCAGCCCGGTGACCCGGCACAGATCATCGAAAACACGTTCAGCCTGGACAATTTCGTGGCGTGGGCGGTGGCCAAGGAGAACCGGCCGCTGATCGACGCGCTCAACTCCGGACTGGACGCCGTCATCGCCGACGGCACCTGGGCCCGCCTGTACTCCGACTGGGTCCCGCGGGCCCTGCCCCCCGGCTGGAAGCCCGGCTCCAAGGCCGCGCCCGTCCCCCAGCTGCCCGATTTCGCCGCGATCGCCGCCGCCAAGGAGAAACCCGCCGCCGGAGCCCCGGTGGCGGCCAAATCGACACTGGCGCAACTGGCGGACTCGTTCCTGGACTGGGACCTCTACAAGCAGGCGATCCCCGACCTGCTGCGCACCGGCCTGCCCAACACGCTGATCCTGACCGTGTGCGCCAGCGTCATCGGGCTGGTCCTGGGGATGCTCCTGGCGGTGGCGGGTATCTCGCGGTCGCGGTGGCTGCGGTGGCCGGCCCGGGTCTACACCGACATCTTCCGCGGCCTGCCCGAAGTGGTGATCATCCTGCTGATCGGCCTCGGCATCGGGCCTGTGGTCGGATCGCTCACCGGCAACAGTCCCTACCCCCTTGGCATCGCGGCGCTGGGCCTCATGGCAGCGGCCTACGTCGGGGAGATCTTCCGTTCGGGCATCCAGAGCGTCGAGCCCGGGCAGCTGGAAGCCTCACGCGCCCTTGGCTTCAGCTATGCCTCGTCCATGCGTCTGGTCGTGGTTCCACAGGGCATCCGGCGGGTGCTGCCGGCCCTGATGAACCAGTTCATCTCGCTGCTCAAGGCCTCGTCGCTGGTGTACTTCCTCGGCCTGGTGGCCAGCCAGCGAGAACTGTTCCAGGTGGGCCGGGATCTCAACGCGCAGACCGGAAATCTGTCGCCGCTGGTGGCAGCCGGACTGTTCTACCTGCTGCTGACCATCCCGCTGACCCATCTGGTGAACTTCGTCGACAACCGGCTGCGCAGAGGACGCCCGCCCGCCGAAGAGGATCCCCTGCCGGCGGCGACCAACCAGGAGATGATCTGATGTCGGCACCACAGCCAGTCGCGCTGGCCGCGAAGGACATCCACCTGTCGTTCGGGCCCAACGCTGTGCTGCGCGGGGTGGATCTGGATGTGCCCGCGGGCACCACGACGGCCATCATCGGCCCGTCGGGCTCCGGGAAATCGACGCTGCTGCGCACGCTGAACCGCCTGTACGAGCCCGACCGCGGCGACATCCTGCTCGACGGCCGCTCGGTGCTGGCCGACAATCCCGACCGCCTGCGCCAGCGCATCGGCATGGTGTTCCAACAGTTCAATCTGTTCCCGCACAAGACCGTTCTGGACAACGTCACCCTCGGCCCGCGCAAGCTCAAAGGGCTCAGCGCCGACCACGCCCGCACATTGGGGCTCGAGCAACTGGAACGGGTTGGTCTGCGGCACAAGGCCGATGTCCGTCCGGCAACGCTGTCGGGCGGCCAGCAGCAGCGCGTCGCGATCGCCCGCGCCCTCGCCATGGCGCCGGAGGTGATGTTCTTCGACGAGGCCACCTCGGCGCTGGATCCCGAGCTGGTCAAGGGAATCCTCGAGTTGATCGCCGAGCTGGCCGCCGAGGGGATGACGATCCTGGCGGTCACCCACGAGATGGGCTTCGCCCGATCGACCGCCGACGCGGTGGTGTTCATGGACCACGGCAAGGTGGTCGAGTCGGGTACCCCTGACCAGATCTTCGAAGCGGCCGAGACAGATCGGCTGCGCCGCTTCCTGTCGCAGGTGCTGTGAGGGCGAAGCGGTGGGGAGGGAAAGCGCTGCGCCAAACCCCACAAGCTGCCGACCTGGCAGCTTCAGACAGGTTAGACTAGCGAATTATGGCGGAGCCCGATTCACAGGTCACTGAGCTGGCCGGAGAGCTGCAACGCGTCCTCTCCAAGGTGTTCTCCGTGCTGCGCCGCGGCGACACCAACAAGGGCACCGCCGGCGAACTCACGCTGGCCCAGCTCTCGATCCTGCTCACCCTGCTCGACCAGGGCCCGATCCGGATGACCGAACTGGCCGCCCGTGAGCGCGTACGCACCCCCACCACCACCGTCGCGATCCGCCGGCTGGAGAAGCTGGGCCTGGTCAAGCGTTCTCGCGACCCTTCGGACCTGCGGGCCGTGCTCGTGGAGGTCACCCCGCGCGGGCTGGTGCAGCACCGCGAATCGCTGGCGGCTCGACGGGCCGATCTGGCGGCCCGCCTGGCCAATCTGAGCCAGGATGACCTCGCCACCCTCGCCACCGCGCTGGCCCCGCTTGAGCGCCTGGCCGTCCAGAACGAGCAGGCGCCGGCCGCCAGCGCCAAGTCCGAGTAGCGGTCTAGCCCAACCAGTCCAACACCGCGGCCGCGGTCCACGACTGCTGCATGCTGCCCAGCGGCTCCCCGGTGAACGGCTCGTAGTACTCGGCGAAAGTCCCATCGCTGGCCTGGCGCAACCCTTCCCGGCGCAGGGTCGAGGCCCGCTCGGCCCAGCCCCGGCGCGCGAAGCACCACGAGAACAGCCACGTCATCACCGGCCACACCGGGCCGCGCCAGTACTCCCGCGACCGAAAGTCCCGCGACACCGGCGACGTCGACGGGATGAGCCCGTACCGCAGGTCCGGATGCCCACAGAAGCGTGGGCCTTCCAGCAGCTTCAGCAGTGCGCGTTCCCGCTCGTGCGGCAGCCCGCCGCACAGCAGCGGTGCGAACTGCGCGACCGTCTCGGTGGCCACCCACTTGTTCGCACGCACGTCGTAATCCCTTGCTGCGCCGGTGCGTTCATCGGTGGTTTCGACGACGCCGACGCGGAAGCGCTCCGCCCAGGAGTAGAGATCGCGGACATCGGCATGCGGGCGCTTGTAATCCTCCCCGATCTCGGCGAGCACCTGGCAGGCCACCGAGAAGATCGCCGAGACGAACACGTCCTCGACCGCGAAGCTCATCACCTTGGGGAGCAGATCATCGTCGTACCGAACGGATTTCATCTCCTCGAGCAGCCACAGATACCGGTCGTACTCGAGATCGCTCGGCCGCTGCGTGGCGTCGGTGATGATCGCGTTGTCCTCACGCTGATACTCCGGCACGGTACCGGGAATCACGTTGGCGTACGCGCTGTCCCAGCGCGGTGAGTTGTCCATGCCGGACTCCCACCCGTGGTACAGCGTGATGCGGCCCCGGCCGTCCTGGTCCCGGGTCTCTGCCAGCCAACGGTGCCAGCGCACCAGGTCGGCCCACCGCCGGTCCAGGAAGCTGGCCGCGACCGCCCGGGTGGACCGGCCACGGCTGCGCGCGTGATCGAGGATGCGCTGCACCGCGATCGCGTGCACCGGTGGCTGCGTGATGCCGGAGGTGTGCCGGACCCGCGGCGCGTTGGCCGCCAACGCCGAGGTGGCCCATCTGGCCGGGCCGGGGAAGTAGCCGTCGACGCCGTTGGCGAAGACGATGTGCGGGATCATCCCGTTCCGCCACTGGGCGGAGAGCAGCGTGTCGAGCTCCACCACAGCGCGCTCGACACTCAGCGGGGCGAGCCCGATCGAGACGAACGCCGCGTCCCAGCTCCACATGTGCGGATACAGCAACGGCGCGGCAGTGGTCATCACACCCAGGTCGTTGCCGCGCAGGAGGTACGCGGCCCGCGCGGCGAGCTGGGTGGGAGCGAAGCTGGGATCCGGTGGCATCCCTACCATGATGCGACGCCGCGCCCCGGTCCGCAGGTCGGCCCCGTGTCGTCGAGCGTCACAGTAACGTTGCAGTCGTGCCGTCTGCATTGATCACCGGAGCCGCTGGCGGCATCGGTTCGGCCATCGCCGCCGCCCTTGCCCCCACCCACACGTTGTTTCTGGCCGGACGTCCGTCGGCCCGCCTCGATGCGCTCGCCGAACGCCTCGGCGCGCCGACCTGGCCGCTGGACCTGACCGACGCCGATTCGATCGAATCGGCCACCGAGGTGCTCGCCGAGCTCGACGTGCTGGTGCACAACGCCGGGGTGCTCTATCCGGGCCGGGTCTCCGACTCCATCGCCGAACAGTGGCGGGCGTCCTTCGAGGTCAACGTCACCGGGGCGGTGGCCCTCACCCTGGCCCTGCTGCCCGCACTGCGGGCTGCCCGCGGGCATGTCGTCTTCATCAATTCCGGTGCCGGCCAGAAGGTTTCACCCGGGATGGCGTCCTACTCCGCAAGCAAGTTCGCGCTGCGGGCATTCGCCGATTCGCTGCGCGCCGACGAACCGTCACTGCGCGTCACCTCGATCTTCCCGGGGCGTACCGACACCGAGATGCAACGCGACCTGGTGGCCTATGAGACTGCAGTAAGCGATACCGAAGGCGTCGGCGAATACGACCCGGCGAAATTCCTCAAGCCCGAGACGGTCGCCGGGCTGGTGGCGACGGCTGTCACCACCCCGCCCGACGGCCACGTGCACGAAATCGTGGTCCGCCCAGGGTGATTTGTGCACCTCCCGTAACGGTCAGCGTTACGGGACGTGCACAAGTCACTACACGACGAGGTTGACCAGCCGGCCCGGGACGACAATGACCTTCTTGGGGGTGGCGCCGTCCAGGAAGGCCAGCACCTTCTCGTCGGCCAGCGCCGCGGCTTCGAGCCCGGCCCTGTCCACATCGGCGGCCACCGTGATCTTGCCCCGCACCTTGCCGTTGACCTGGACCGGGAACTCGATGGTGTCGTCCACCAGGTACTGCGGATCGGCCACCGGGAACGGCCCGTGCGCAAGTGGGGTGTCGTGGCCCAACCGCTTCCACAGCTCCTCGGCCAGGTGCGGCGCCAGCGGGGCCACCATCAGCACCAGTGGCTCGATCGCGGCGCGGGCTGCCACCCCCTCCTTGGTCAGGTGGTTGGTGTACTCGATCAGTTTGGCTGCGGCGGTGTTGTTGCGAAGCGCCGCATAGTCTTCGGTCACCCCGGCGATCGTGCGATGCAGGACCTTGAGCGTGTCGGTGTCGAGTGCCTCGTGCTCGTTGACGCCGCTCGCGCCGGTTCCCTCGTCGACCACCGCACGCCACACCCGCTGCAGGAAGCGGTGCGCACCGACGACGTCCTTGGTGGCCCAGGGCCGCGACGCCTCCAACGGACCCATCGACATCTCGTACACGCGCAGGGTGTCCGCGCCGTACTCGTCGCAGATCTCGTCGGGTGAGACGGAGTTCTTCAGGCTCTTGCCGATCTTGCCGAACTCCTGGTTCACCTCGATCTCACCGTCGGGGCCGGGCCAGAAGAACTTCCCCCCGCGCTCGACGACTTCGGCCGCGGGAACATAGCTGCCGCGGGCGTCGGTATAGGCGAAGGCCTGGATGTAGCCCTGGTTGACCAGACGGCGGTACGGCTCCTTCGAACTGACGAAGCCGAGGTCGAAGAGCACCTTGTGCCAGAACCGCGAGTACAGCAGGTGCAGCACCGCATGCTCGACACCGCCGACGTACAGGTCGACCCCGCCCGGATCATCCGGACCGTGCTCGGCCGGACGGGGGCCCATCCAGTAGGCCTCGTTCTCCTTGGCACACAGCTCTTCTGAGTTCTGCGGATCGGTGTAGCGCAGCTCATACCAGGAGCTGCCCGCCCACTGCGGCATCACGTTGGTGTCGCGGGTGTAGGTCTTCAGCCCGTCACCGAGATCCAGCTCGACATGCACCCATTCGGTGGCCTTGCCCAGCGGCGGCGACGGCTCACTGTCGGCGTCGTCGGGGTCGAACGACACCGGCGCGTAGTCCGGGATGTCCGGAAGTTCCACCGGCAGAGCCGATTCCGGCAGAGGGTGGGCCCGACCCTGGGCGTCGTAGACGATCGGGAACGGCTCACCCCAGTACCGCTGCCGGGCGAACAGCCAGTCCCGCAGCTTGTACTCGATACGGGCGCGGCCACGACCGTCGGCCTCGAGGTGTCCGATGACAACTTCCTTGGCCTCGGCCACCGACAGCCCGTTGAGGTAGTCGGAGTTCACCATGGTGCCGTCACCGTTGTAGGCCGCCTCGGTGATGTCGCCCCCCGAGACCACCTCGATGACGGGCAGGCCGAACTCGGTGGCGAAGTCCCAGTCGCGCTGGTCGCCACCGGGCACCGCCATGATGGCGCCGGTTCCGTAACCGGCCAGCACGTAATCGGCGATGAACACCGGAACCTGCTGCCCGTTCACCGGATTGGTGGCGTAGGCGCCGAGGAACACGCCCGTCTTGGTCTTGTTCTCCTGGCGCTCCAGATCCGACTTGGCCGCGATCCCGGCCCGGTAGGCGGCCACGGCCTCGGCCGGCGTCGCCGCACCGAAGGTCCAGCGCGAATCGGTGCCCTCGGGCCAGGCGTCGGCGACCAGTGCGTCCACCAGATCGTGTTCGGGGGCCAGCACCAGGTAGGTGGCGCCGAACAGCGTGTCCGGACGGGTGGTGAACACCTCGACATCGCCTGCCGCGGTGCCGAATTCGACAGAAGCTCCGGTGGACCGGCCGATCCAGTTGCGCTGCATGGCCTTGACCTTGTCCGGCCACTCCAGCAATTCCAGGTCGTCGAGCAGCCGGTCGGAGTAGGCGGTGATGCGCATCATCCACTGCCGAAGGCGCTTCCGGAACACCGGGAAGTTGCCGCGGTCGCTGCGGCCGTCGGCGGTGACTTCCTCGTTGGCCAGCACGGTGCCCAGACCTGGGCACCAGTTCACCATCGAGTCGGCGCGGTACACCAGCCGATAGCCGTCCAACACGTCGGCACGCTCGGCCGCCGACAACTCGGCCCACGCCTTGCCGACGTCGAGAGTCCTTGTCCCGGACTCGAATTCGGCAACCAGCTCGCTGATGGGCCGGGCCTTGGCGGCTGCGGTGTCGAACCAGGCGTTGTAGATCTGCAGGAAGATCCACTGCGTCCACTTGTAGAAGTCGACATCGGTGGTGGCGAAGCTGCGCCGCGAGTCGTGGCCGAGGCCGAGCCGGCCCAGCTGCCTGCGGAAGTTGACGATGTTCGCCTCGGTCCGGGTCCGCGGATGCGTGCCGGTCTGCACGGCGTACTGCTCGGCAGGCAGGCCGAACGCGTCGAAGCCCAGTGCATGCAGCACGTTGCGTCCGGTCATCCGGTAATACCGGGCGTAGACGTCGGTGGCGATGTAACCCAGCGGATGCCCGACATGCAGGCCGTCACCGGACGGGTACGGGAACATGTCCTGGACGAACATCTTGTCGGCGGGCAGCTCCGAGCCGTCCTGCGGTGCCAGCGAGCCCACCGGATTGGCCACGTTGAACGTCCCCAGCGCGTGCCACCGCTCTTGCCAGGTGCGCTCGATCCGGCCCGCCAGTTCCGCGGTGTAGCGATGCTGCGGGGTGTCTTCCCCCGCACGAGAGGAGGACAAATCACCTTCTGACTGCCCTGGCTGGGACGTGGTGGCGGGTTCGATCACGACGTTCAGGGTATAAGGCCACGGTTTGAGCAGCTCACCACCCGTCTGCCGTCCCCGTCGGCCACAGCTTGGTATCGGTTGCGTCGCGGCACTGTCAGGGGTTGATTCCAGGTCGATTGAGTTGCTGGTGGCGGGTGGTGACCCGTGGATAGTCTCGGCCCCTAGTGAAGAGGCTGCCTGGTGAGGGCACGGTTTGCGGAGGGAACGAGTGATGATCGAGTTGGCCCGTCGGTGGCGGGTGCTGGCAGCAGGCACGGCCGTCGGAGTGGCCGGGGTTGTCGGCCTCGCCGGTCAGACTGCCGCAGCCGAACCCCTGCTGCCGGCTCCCAGCGTCCCTGGTCCGGTGACGGTGACCCAGACCGTCACGGTCGCCCCTGCCGCAGCCCCCGCGGCACCGGTCGCGGCAGCACCCGCGGCACCCGCGGCCGTCGCCCCCGGCGCGGCCGTCGTCCCGGGTGCGGCGGCCAACCCCGTCCCCGCGGTCGCGGCGCAGGCCCCGGTGGCCCAGACCATCACCCCAGCCACGTCAGGCACCTTCGCCGAGTTCTTCAAGAGCAAGGGCGTGAAGATGGAGCCGCAGGTCAGCCACGATTTCAAGGCGCTGAGCATCGTCCTGCCGCTGCCGTCGGGCTGGACCAAGGTGCCCGATCCCAACGTCCCCGACGCCTTCGCGGTGATCGCCGACCGGGGCAGCGCCGACCTGTACACCCCCAACGCACAGGTGGTGGTCTACAAACTCGTCGGCAATTTCGACCCGGCCGAGGCGGCGAGCCACGGTTTCGTCGACACCCAGCAGTTGCAGAGCTGGCGGCCCACCGACATGGCCATGGGCGACTTCAACGGTTTTCCGTCGGCCTTCATCGAAGGTAGCTATATGTCGGGCAGTCAGATGCTCAACACCTCGCGCAGGCACATCCTGGCCACCGCGGGACCCGACCACTACCTGGTGTCACTGTCGGTGAACTCCTCGGCCGCCAACCAGGGCGTTTCCGCGGCTGCCGACGCCGCCGACGCGATCGTGTCCGGGTTCAAGGTCAGCGCTCCGGCCCCGGCCGCTCCCCCGCCGCCAGCTACTCCGGCCGCGCCCGCAGCTGCTCCGGCGCCGGGTTTGCCCCAGCTCCTGGGCCTGCAGGGCTGAACCACCAGGGCCCTCCCCGACCTCGCAATACCGACCGGCGCCTCGTATTGTGTGGCGCATGCTGATCGCCGCGCTGCTGTGCCTGAGCGCCGCCGTCATCGTCGGTGTGTTCGGGCTGTGGTTGTTGACCAGACCTCGTACCGGTGATCCCGTGCGCTCGGTCCTGAGGGCCGTGGCCCCCACCCAACTGGCTGCCGCGGTGATGCTCGCCGCCGGTGGTGCCGCCGCCCTGGCGGCCGCACCCCACACCGGCCTGATGGTCGTCATGGTGTGCATCATCGGCGCCGTCGCCACGGTCGCCGCCGGCTGCTGGCAGAGCGCCAAGGCCGTCGCGGCGGCGGAGGCCGGCTCGGCCTCCGGTGCGGGCTGCGCCGGTCCGTGCGCCAGCTGCACACTTTCTTGCAAGTGACGGAGTGCAGGTAGCCCGTTAGTTGCGGCTCACATCGATCGGATGGGTCGCCAGTAGCGACATCGGCAACGGCTGACGACGCAGCACCCGGGCCCACAGGTCGATCCGCGGCTCGATCAGCACATCCGACGGCAACGCCGAGAGCACGATCCAGTCGTCGCGTTCGATCTCGCCGTCCAGTTGTCCGATGGTCCAGCCGGAGTACCCGGCGAATATCCGCACGCCCTCGATGGCCGGGGCCAGGGTGTCCGGGTCGGCGTCGAGATCGACCATCACCACGCGGCCCTGCACGTGCCGCAGCCCCGGAATACCCTCGGCCTGCACGCCGACCCGCAGCGTCGCCAGGCACAACGCCGAGTCCCGCTTGACCGGGCCGCCGATGAACATGGTCTTGGGTTTGGTGGTGAGCTTCGACCACTGCGGCAGCACGTTGTACACCGCTGTCTCGCTGGGCCGGTTCAGCACGACGCCGAGGGTTCCGCCGGCGTTGTGCTCGACGATGTAGATGACGCTGCGCCGGAATGTCGGCTCCAGCAGATCGGTGTTGGCCAGCAGCAGTGTGCCCGGTCGTACCCGGTGCGCCGCAGGCGCGATGAAATCCTCCGGATCTTCTGACTGCGCCACGCCCTACATCATGGCACCGCAATTGCCCAGACGTGGCGAACAAGCCCGGGCGCGGTCGGATTTCGGCGCAGCTTTGTACTGTTGATCGGGTGATTCATGCGCGTGCTCCCCGTGCCCTCTGGCACTCGTTGCGCGGCATGACCGAATTCCGCAGGCTGCTGGAGTTGCGCGCGGTCAGCCAGTTCGGCGACGGCCTCTTCCAGGCCGGTCTGGCCGGCGCGATCCTGTTCAACCCGGAGCGTCAGGCCGAACCGTGGCAGATCGCCGCGGCATTCGCGGTGATGTTCCTGCCGTACTCGGTGCTGGGCCCGTTCGCCGGAGCCCTGCTGGACCGCTGGGACCGGCGCCTGGTGCTGATCGGGGCCAACCTGGGCCGGCTGTTGGTGGTGCTGCTCGTGGCCGTGCTGCTGGCTTTCGGTGCCGGCGATGTGCCGATCTTGTGCTGCGCGCTGATCGTCAACGGGTTGACCCGGTTCGTCTCGTCGGGCCTGTCGGCCTCGCTGCCCGATGTGGTGCCGAGCGACCGGGTGATCACGATGAACTCGGTGGCCACCGCGGTCGGTGCGCTGGCCGCGTTCCTCGGCGCGGACTTCATGCTGGTGCCGCGCAAGGTGTTCGGTGCCGACGACACCGGAGCCTCGGTGGTCATGTTGATGGTGGCGGTCCCCGTGGCGCTCGCGCTGTGGCTGTCGGTGCGCTTCGGTCCGCATGTGCTGGGCCCGCACGAGAGCAAGCGCACCATCCACGGCTCGGTCGCCTATGCGGTGGCCACCGGCTGGGTCCACGGTGCCCGCACGGTGTGGGCCGTACGGCCCGTCGCGGGCACCCTGGCCGGGCTGGCCGCGCACCGGATGGCGTTCGGGATCAACTCGCTGCTGGTGCTGGTGATCGTCCGGCACAGCGACAACCCCGATGTGACCGGACTCGGTCTGGGTACCGCGGTGCTGTTCATGGCCGCCGGCGGTATCGGACAGTTCGCGGCCACGGTCGCCGCCCCGGCGGTGATCGGCCGCTTCGGACGCTACGCGACGGCCAACGGCGCCCTCGGTTTCGCCGTGGTGGTCCAGCTGGTGGCGATCGGCCTGCACATACCGGTCATGGTGACCTGCGGCCTGCTGCTGGGGGCGGCGGGCCAATTGGTGAAGCTGTGTGCAGACTCGGCCATGCAGATCGACGTCGACGACGCGTTGCGCGGCCACGTCTTCACCGTGCAGGACGCGCTGTTCTGGATGTCGTTCGTCGCGGCGATCTCCGTGGCGGCCGCGGTGATCCCCGCCGACGGGCACTCCCCGGCCCTGGTGGCCGCCGGGGCCGTGGCCTACGTCGTCGGGCTCGGTCTGCACGCCGTGGTGGCATCGCCGAAGCGGGTGTGACCCACCGGTCTAGGCTGACCGCCATGGTGAGCGCCGAGCCGATCGTGGCCGACCTGTCCGCCGAGAGCGACGACCTCGATGCCCTGGTGGCCGACCTCCCGCCCGAGCGCTGGGCCACCGCCACCCCGGCCGAGGGCTGGACCATCGCCCACCAGATCGCCCACCTGCTGTGGACCGATCGGGTATCGGTCATCGCGATCACCGACCAACCCGGCTTCGACGCCGTCCTTGCCGATGCGATGCAGAATCCGACCGGGTTCGTCGACGCCGCAGCCGAGGAGCTCGCGCTGACGCCACCCGAGCGGCTGCTGGAAGACTGGCGCGAGACGCGGGCCAGACTGCACACCGAACTCGTGAACGTCGCCGAGGGCCGCAAGCTGCCGTGGTTCGGCCCGCCGATGAGCGCGACGTCCATGGCCACCGCCCGCATGATGGAGACCTGGGCGCACGGCCTCGATGTGGCCGACGCGCTCGGAGTGCACCGGCCCGCCACCGCACGCCTGCGCTCGATTGCCCACATCGGTGTGCGCACAAGGGATTTCGCGTTCACCGTGCACGGTCTGACGCCGCCCGCCGAGCCGTTCCGCGTCGAACTGCGCGCGCCCGACGGCACCCTGTGGGAGTGGGGACCCGACGATGCGCAGCAGCGCGTGACGGGGTCGGCCGAGGATTTCTGCATGCTGGTGACCCAGCGCCGGGCGCCCGCCGAACTGGACGTGACCGCGGTCGGTGACGACGCCACCAAGTGGCTGACCATCGCGCAGGCCTTCGCCGGTCCGCCGGGCGCCGGGCGAGGCTGAGCGCCTCAGGACACCGCGTCGGCGCGGCCGTCCCCATCGGTGTCGGCCAGCTTCAGGTCCCACCGCCCGTCACCGTCGGTGTCGACGTATGCCAGGCCCCCTGCCAGCACCCGGTCCGCCCGACCGTCACCGTCGGCGTCGATCAACTGGTCATCGACAGCACCGTCGGCGTCGAAATCCACCATCGGTCCGCCGGTGGCCTCGACCCCGTCCAGACCGAACCAGCGAACCTGCCCCGACCGGTCCACTCGCACCGCCCAGGTGCCCGAACCGTCGTCGGAGAAATAGCTCTCGGCCTGCCCGTCGTCGTCGCCGTCGAGCACTGCCCGCTCGGCGACACCGTCGCCGTCGAAATCTGCCATCACGTCATCGATGCGGCCGTCACCGTCGAAATCCAGGCCGATACCGTCAGGGCTGCCGTTGCCGTCCACATCCACATCGGGCACCCCGGTGACGATGGTCGCGGTCCCGTCAGGGTCACCCAGGCAGTAGTCCATGACTGATCAGACGCACGATCAGCTTCTGGCGTTCCACCATTTCAACAATTCGTCGATGGCCTGCTCGCGAGACAGCGGGCCGTGGTCGAGGCGCAGCTCTTTGAGGTACCGCCAGGCCTCGCCGATCTGCGGGCCCGCCGGGATGCCGAGGATCTCCATGATCTCGTTGCCGTCGAGGTCGGGCCGGACCCGCTGCAGATCTTCCTTGGCCGCCAGCTCGGTGATCCGGTTCTCCAGATCGTCGTAGTTGGCCTGCAGCCGTGCGGCGCGACGCTTGTTGCGGGTGGTGCAGTCGGCGCGCACCAGCTTGTGCAGCCGGCCCAGCAGCGGGCCGGCGTCGGTGACGTAGCGGCGCACCGCCGAGTCGGTCCACTTGCCGGTGCCCTTGTCGTCGGCGTAGCCGTGAAACCGCAGATGGAGATACACGAGCTGCGAGACGTCGTCGACCATCTGCTTGGAGTACTTGAGCGCACGCATCCGCTTACGGGTCATCTTGGCGCCGACCACCTCATGGTGGTGGAAGCTCACCCCGCCGTCGGATTCATGCTTGCGCGTCGCGGGCTTGCCGATGTCGTGCAGCAGCGCGGCCCAGCGCAACACCAGATCAGGACCCTGATCTTCGAGATCGACCGCCTGGCGCAGCACCGTCAGCGAATGCCAGTAGACGTCCTTGTGCTGGTGGTGTTCGTCGATGGCCATCCGCATCTCGCCGACCTCGGGCAACACCACGTCACCCAACCCGGTCTGCACCATCAGATCGACACCGGCCACGGGATCCTTGCCCAGCAGCAGCTTGTCCAGCTCCGCGGCGACCCGTTCGACCGTTATCCGTTCCAACTGCGGAGCCATCTCCAGCAGTGCCTCGAGCACGCGCGGCGCCACCCCGAATCCCAGCTGCGACACGAACCGGGCCGCCCGCAGCATCCGCAGCGGGTCGTCCCCGAACGACACCTGCGGCGCCGACGGCGTATCGAGCACCTTGGCCTGAATGGCCGCCAAACCGCCGAGGGGGTCATGGAATTCGGCCGGGCCGTCAGCCGTGATGCGGACCGCCATGGCGTTCACGGTGAAGTCGCGGCGCACCAGATCGTCGTCGAGGTTGTCGCCGAACTCGACAGTCGGATTGCGTGACACCTGGTCGTAGCTGTCCGCCCGGAACGTGGTGATCTCCAGGCGGTGCTCGCCCTTGCCGACGCCGATGGTGCCGAACTCGATTCCGGTGTCCCACAGGGCGTCGGCCCACGGGCGCAGGAACTTCAGCATCTGCTCGGGGCGGGCGTCCGTGGTGAAGTCGAGATCGCTGTGCTCGGTCAGGCGGCCCAGCAGGGCGTCGCGCACACTGCCGCCGACGAGATACAGCTCGTGGCCCGCCGCAGCGAACACCGCGCCGAGCCCGCGCAGCACCTCGCCGCGGTGGTTCAACGAGACCAGCGCGCCGGCCAGCAATTCGGCATCAGTAACAACAGCGTCGGACACGTTCGATGAGCCTAATGCTCGCGGTGTGGTCACAACCGGCGAGTGCGGCAGGAGGCCAACCCCATGGCAGCTACTATCGCTTGGGTGTCGGACGGCGAACAGGCCAAACCACGACGGCGCCGCAACCGGCGTCGTGGCCGTCGTCGTGCACAAAGGGCGGCCGGCCCACCCGCCGGTGATCAGGGTAATGATGATGCCCGTCACACCGACGGTCCCGGCGAAGCTCCCGTCGGCACCGCAAATCCCGCCCCGACCCCCCGTGACCAGTCCAAGCAACACAAGTCGAGGCCGCGTCGTCCAGCGGAGCGGCTACGCACCGTTCACGAGACCTCAGCCGGCGGACTCGTCATCGACGGTATCGACGGACCCAAGGACACCCAGGTGGCAGCGTTGATCGGCCGGGTCGATCGGCGCGGCCGGATGCTGTGGTCGCTGCCCAAGGGCCACATCGAACTCGGCGAGACGGCCGAGCAGACCGCGATCCGCGAGGTCGCCGAAGAGACCGGTATCCGCGGTGACGTGCTCGCCGCGCTGGGCAGCATCGACTACTGGTTCGTCACCGAAGGTCGCCGGGTGCACAAGACCGTGCACCACTATCTCCTGCGCTTCCAGGGCGGGGAACTGTCCGACGACGACGTCGAGGTGACCGAGGTCGCCTGGGTCCCGCTGCGGGATCTGCCCTCCCGGTTGGCCTACGCCGACGAGCGCAAGCTCGCCGAGGTGGCCGGGGAGCTCATCGACAAGCTGCACACCGACGGGCCGGGCTCGTTGCCGCCGCTGCCGCGCAGCGCGCCGCGCCGACGGCCCCAGACCCACTCGCACGCCCGTAACCACCGCCGAGACGATCCTGCGCAACCCCAGCCCCGCCGGCGCACGAACGGATGCGGACAGGGACCGTGACCGCCGCCCCGGCGGTGCGCCGAGGGGTCTCCCTCCTGGCGCACACAGTGGTGCTTGTGGCGGTGGTGTTGCTGTTCTCGGTGTGGTCCACCGCCGCGCTGCCTGTTCTGCTGCCCCGAGCGGAGGCAAGCGAACCCGGCGCCCTGCCGTTCCTGCAGATCCGCATCGACCGGGTCACCCCCAACGTCGTCACCACCACCAGCGAATCGGTCCTGACGGTCAGCGGGGCCGTGCTCAACGTCGGTGACCGGCCGGTCCGCGACGTGGACATCCGCATGGAGCACGCGCAGGCGGTGAGCTCGTCGAGTCAGCTGCGCACCGACCTCACCGGCGATGTAGACCGGTTCGAGCCGGTGGCCGACTTCGTCACATTGGCACCGGAGATGCAGCGCGGCGAGTCGGTGCCGTTCACGCTGACCTACCCGCTGCGGTCCGAAGGTGCCGGGTCGCTGCACATCACCGAACCCGGTGTCTACCCCGTACTGATCAACGTCAACGGCACGCCCGATTACGGCGCCCCGGCCAAACTCGACGACGCCCGGTTCCTGCTGCCGGTTCTCGGAGTGCCCCCCGACCAACCCGGAGACGGCAACCCGGAATCGATGTCGGCCGCGGACACCCTCAATTCGGTGGTGCCTCCGGACACGTCCCGGCCGGTGCGGATGACCATGCTGTGGCCCCTGGCCGACCGGCCGCGGCTGGCCCCCGGCGCCCCGGGCGGCACCACCCCGGTGCGGTTGCTCGACGACAGCCTCGCCGCTTCGCTGGCCCCCGGCGGACGGCTCGACACGTTGCTGTCGGCGGCCGACTTCGCCACCGGACCGACCGTCGACTCCGGCGGCCAGATGCGGGCCACCCTGTGCCTTGCCGTCGACCCCGACCTGCTGGTCACGGTCAATGCCATGACCGGCGGCTACGTCGTCAACGACGGACCCGACGCCGGCCCCGGCACCCCGACGCGCCCCGGCGCCGGCCAGGAGGCCGCCCTCGGCTGGCTCAATCGACTGCGGGCCCTCGCCGGGCGGCTCTGTGTGGCACCCACCAATTACGCCCAGGCCGATCTGACCGCACTGCAGCGGGTCGGCGATCCCGGATTGAGCGGGATCGCCACCAACGGTGCCGGTGACATCGTCGACCAGATTCTGGGCGTCGCCTCGATCCGCGG
Source organism: Mycobacterium sp. 48b (assembly GCF_048282725.1). Lineage (NCBI taxonomy): Bacteria > Bacillati > Actinomycetota > Actinomycetes > Mycobacteriales > Mycobacteriaceae > Mycobacterium > Mycobacterium sp. 48b. Next base: position 519,198 of record NZ_JBLVUL010000001.1, on the reverse strand, counting down.
CGCCAGCATCATGGGCGACGGTCCGCTCACCCGTCCCGCCCTGGACCTGCTGGCCGCCCAGGGCCAGACGGTGGCCATCTCCGCCGCCCACATCACCGCCCAGGATTCCGAGACCGGCGCACCAGAGACCGCCGATGTGACGCCGCTGCGGTACGGGCCGGAGGTTGTGGACGCCGGGTTCGACCCGGCCGTCGGTGCCGCGCTGGCCGGTGCGGGCACCGATCCCGTCGTGCCGTCCTATCTCGACCCCTCACTGGAGATCCCGGTACGCCACGACTCGCAGACCGCGCGGCGCCAGGACGCACTGGGTGCGCTGCTGTGGCGCGGGCTCACGCCGACCGAGGAGCCCCGCACCCAGATCCTGATGCCGCCGCTGGTGTGGTCACTCGACGCCGACGACGCGCAGGCGGTCCTGACGACGGTGGCCACCACGATCCACGCCGGGCTGGCCGTGCCGCGCCCGCTACCCGCGGTGATCGCCGAGAGCAACGCGGTGCCACCCGAGCCCGTCGCATCCCCGCCACCGGACACCCTCGGCAGCCCCCGCGGCAGCATCGACGACAACATCAACGGCGGCATCGCGGCGGTGATCAGCCGGCTGTGGGGGCTGACCGCCGCGCTGACCACCGACGAGCGCACCGGGCTGACCGGCCTGCAGTACACCGCGCCGCTGCGGGAGGACATGCTGCGGGCGCTCAGCCAGTCGGTGCCCCCGGAAGCCCGTGAGGGGCTGGCCGAGCAGCGGTTGCAGACCGTCAGCCGCAGCGTGGACGACATGTTCGGTGCGGTGACGATCGTCAATCCGGGTGGCGCGTACACCCTGGCCACCGAGCGCAGCCCGCTGCCGCTGGCCCTGCGCAACGACCTGCCGGTGCCGGTACGGGTCCGGCTGCACGTCGACGCCCCGCCCGGCATGACCGTGACCGACATGGGCGAGATCGAGCTGCCGCCCGGCTACCTGCCGCTGCGGGTGCCGATCGAAGTGCACTTCACCCAGCGGGTGGCCGTCGACGTGAGCCTGCAGACCACGGACGGTCTGACCCTCGGTGAGCCGGTGCGGTTGTCGGTGCACTCCAACGCCTACGGCAAGGTGCTGTTCTTCATCACGCTGTCAGCCGCGGCGGTACTGGTGGCGCTCGCCGGGCGGCGGTTGTGGCACCGCTTCCGCGGCCAGCCAGACCGCGCGGACCTCATCCCACCGGGCGAGCATCCCGACCCGCTCGACGTCGCCATGGCGTTCAACAACGACGCGGCCGACGATGACGTCGAGGCCGCCCCGAAGCCGACCGCCGCGACACCGGCCTCCCCTCCGGCGCCCGAACCCAGTTCGGATCGACCCTGATGATCCCGCCCGACCAACCCACGGCCCGCCCCCCGGCCCGCCGAGGATTCCGCATGCGACCGGTCCGATCCGGCCAGCCGGGCGCGCGGAACTCTCGGACGCCGCGGTCGTTTCCCGCTCGTGGGGCATGGCGTTCGCGACGCTGATCTCACGCATCACCGGGTTCTTCCGGTTCGTCCTGCTCATGGCTCTGCTCGGCGGTGCGTTGACCAGCTCGTTCTCGGTGGCCAACCAACTGCCCAACATGGTGGCCGCGCTGGTGCTGGAAGCCACCTTCACCGCGATCTTCGTGCCGGTCCTGGCCCGGGCCGAGCGTGACGACGCCGACGGCGGCACCGCCTTCGTGCGGCGGCTGGTGACCCTGGCCACGACGCTGCTCCTGGTCACGACGGTGCTCTCGGTGCTGTGCGCGCCGCTGCTGGTGCGCCTGATGCTCGGCAGTGATCCGAAGGTCAACAATCCGCTGACCACCGCGTTCGCCTATCTGTTGCTGCCGCAGGTGCTGTTCTACGGCCTGTCGTCGGTCTTCATGGCAATCCTCAACACGCGCAACGTCTTCGGTCCTCCGGCCTGGGCCCCCGTCGTCAACAACGTGGTGGCGATCGTGACCCTGGGCGTGTTCGTCCTGGTGCCCGGCGAGTTCTCGATCGATCCGCCCCACATGGGCACGGCCAAGCTGTTGGTCCTGGGGATCGGCACCACCCTGGGCGTGGTCGCGCAGGCCGCCGTGCTGCTGGTGGCGATCCGCGCCGAGCGGATCAGCCTTCGGCCACTGTGGGGCGTCGACGACCGGCTGAAGAAGTTCGGGACCATGGCCGCCGCCATGGTGCTCTACGTTCTGATCAGCCAGATCGGCCTGATCGTCGGCAACCAGATCGCCAGCGGGGCGGCCGACACGGGGCCCGCCATCTACAACTACACCTGGCTGGTGTTGATGCTGCCGTTCGGGATGATCGGCGTCACGGTGCTCACCGTCGTGATGCCGCGGCTGAGCCGCAACGCGGCCGCCGACAACATTCCGGCCGTGCTCGACGACTACTCCCTGGCCACGCGGCTCACCATGCTGACGCTCATCCCGGTGGTGGCGATGATGACCGTCGGCGGGCCCGCCATCGGCAGCGCACTGTTCGCCTACGGCAACTTCAGCGCCACCGACGCCGGCTACCTCGGCATGGCGATCACCCTGTCGGCCTTCACCCTCATCCCCTACGCGCTGGTGCTGCTGCAACTGCGGGTGTTCTACGCCCGGGAGAAGCCGTGGACACCGATCGCCATCATCGTGGTCATCACCGCCGTCAAGATCGTCGGCTCGATCATCGCGCCCCACCTGACCGACAACCCCAACATGGTGGCCGGCTATCTCGGACTGGCCAACGGGCTGGGGTTCGCTGCCGGGGCCGTGATGGGTTACGTGCTGCTCAAGTCCGACCTGCGCCCGCGGGGCGGCCGGCTGCTGCGCGACGCGGTGATCCGCACGATCCTGGTGACCATCGCGGCGTCGTTGATCGCGAGCCTGGTGGCCCACGCCGCCGATCGGCTGCTGGGCCTGGACTCGCTGACCGAGCATGCCGGCGCCGCGGGTTCGTTGCTGCGCCTGCTCGCGCTCGGCGTGATCATGGTCCCGATCATCGCCGGCGTGATGCTCGCGGCTCGGGTGCCGGAGGCCCAGGCGGCGCTGGCCATGGTCCGCCGTCGGCTCGGGCGAGGGCGCGTGGCACCGCTTCCGGCGGCCGGACAGGTAGCCGTGCAAACAATTGCGCCGCCCGTCGGGCCTCATCCCGCTGCGCCCGTCACGTACCCTGATCAGAGGAATTCTTCTCCCAGCGGGTGGCCGTCAAGCCCGGCAGCCGCCGGAAGCGGGACTCCGGCAGGTGTTGCCGGGGCGGGGATGTGGAAAGGATCACCGGTGACCGACGAATCTGCGGACGGCCCGGCACCGAACTCCGCGTCGAGTTCTGGGATGACCACCGACACGACGAAGTTGCCGCGTCCGGCCGCCGACGAGTTCCAACCGGACGTGGCCCCGGCCGCTCCGGCTGCGGCCACCCAGTCGGCCGAGGGCACCGGGTCCGGCGACTCCGCTGCGACCCGGACCAACGGAGCCACGCGCCCACTCACCGACTACGGCGGTGACCCGACCCGTGAACCGATCTCGTTCGCCCCGCCGCACGACGCGGCGCTGGAATCGGCGGACGACGATGTGCACCTCATCCCGGGAGCGACCATCGCCGAGGGCCGCTACCGGCTTCTCGTGTTCCACGGCGGACCCCCGCACCTGCAGTTCTGGCAGGCGCTGGACACCGCGCTGGACCGTCAGGTGGCACTGACCTTCGTCGACCCGGACGCCACCATGTCCGACGCGCAGGTGCAGGAAATCCTTTCGCGCACACTCAAACTCAGCCGCATCGACGTTCCCGGCATCGCCCGGGTGCTCGACGTGGCCCACAGCGGATCGGGCGGCCTGATCGTCTCCGAGTGGATCCGCGGCGGCTCGCTGGCCGAGGTGGCCGACACCTCGCCGTCCCCGATCGGTGGGGCCCGGGCCATCCAGTCGCTGGCCGCTGCCGCCGAGGCCGCCCACCGCGCCGGGGTCGCCCTGTCGATCGATCACCCGGGCCGGGTGCGCGTCAGCATCGAAGGCGATGTGGCACTGGCCTTCCCGGCCACCATGCCCGACGCCACGCCCGACGACGACATCCGCGGCATCGGGGCCGCGCTCTACGCGCTGCTGGTCAACCGCTGGCCACTGCCGGAATCCGGGGCGCGCAGCGGCCTGGAACCCGCCGCACTCGACCAGGCCGGACAGCCGGTCGAGCCCCGCGCCATCGACCGGGACATCCCGTTCCAGATCTCCGCGGCGGCCGCTCGTGCCGTCCAGCCCGGCGGTGGGATCCGGAGCGCTCCAACCCTTTTGAATCTGCTGCAGCAGGCCACCGCGATCGCCGACCGGACCGAGCTGTTGGGGTCGGTCGAGGAGACTCCCGCTCCGGCCGCCCCGGTCCGGACGCATGAGACGCCCGAGGAACACGAGGCTGCCGAGGCCCGGCGCCGCAAAGGCCTGATCATCGGGATCAGCGTGGCCGCGGGCATCATCCTGGTGGCGCTGCTGGTGATGGCTTCGGTGCTCAACAGCATCTTCGGCGACGTCGGCGGCGGGCTCAACCGGGATGAACTCGGCCTGAACGCACCGTCGTCGAACGGCGAAGAAACCCAGGACAATTCGTCGGCCGCCACCGGAAGCACGGTGAAACCCGTTCGGGCCACGGTGTTCTCACCGGAGGGCGAGGCTGATTCACCGGCCACGGCCGGTCAGGCCATCGACGGCAACACCAGCACGGCGTGGTCCACCGACACGTATTCGGATCCCGCCCCGTTCCCCGGGTTCAAGAACGGCGTGGGCCTGATGCTGCAGTTGCCGCAGCCGACGGTCGTCGGCTCGGTCACCCTCAACGTGACGAGCACCGGCACCTCGGTGCAGATCCGCGCGTCCCAGTCCGCCACACCGTCGTCCCTGTCGGACACCACGGAGCTGACCCCGACGACTCCGCTCAAACCCGGCTCCAACACCATCTCGGTGAACAAGGCGTCGTCGACGTCCTACGTCCTGGTGTGGATCTCGACGCTGGGCACCGTGGACGGCAAGAGCCGCACCGACATCTCCGAAATCACCCTCAAAGCGGCCTCCTGACCCGTCATCCCCAACCCGCACAGCGCGTTGACCTGGCCATATATCAGGCCCGGCAAACAAGTGTCCAGGGCACGGCCGGACAGCGTTTAAGTTCAGCGTGTGGGAAGGTTCGGGGGGGCCGACAAGCCGGGCGCAGAGCAGCCGTCGGGGCATGACGCGGCCGCGCGCTCGGATGCCGAACTGCTGGCCGCCCACGTCGCCGGGGACCGCTACGCGTTCGAGGAACTGGTCCACCGGCACCACCGCCAGCTGCGCCGCCTGGCCTTTCTGACCAGCCGGCACCACGAGGACGCCGACGACGCCGTGCAGGACGCGTTGTTGTCGGCACATCGCACCGCCGCCTCGTTCCGCCACGACTCTGCGGTCAGCAGCTGGCTGTACCGGATCGTGGTCAACGCCTGCCTGGACCGCGTCCGCCGATCCCGCAGCCAACCCACCGCGTCTCAATACGAACTCGGTCACCTGGTGCACCTGCGCGACCCTGCCGGCGACCCGGCTCCCCGGGTGGCCACCGCGATCGTGGTGGAGCGCGCCCTCATGCAGCTGCCGGTGGAACAGCGCGCCGCGGTGGTCGCGGTCGACATGCAGGGCTATTCGGTGGCCGAGACGGCGCTGCTGCTGGGGGTGGCGGAGGGCACCGTGAAGAGCCGCTGCGCCCGCGCCAGACACAAGCTGGCCCGCCTGCTCCAGTATTTTGAAGCCGATGAACGGCAGCACGCCCCGAGCGCCGTCGGACGGCCCGATTCCTGCTGAGCTGCTGGCCGACCTGCAGGCCGGGCTGCTCGACGACGCCACCGCCGCGGACCTGCGCCGGCGTGTGCGTACCGACCCGCTGGCCGGTCCCGAGGCCAAAAACACCCTCGCCGCCCTCGACCGGGTGCGCCGCGACCTACGCGAGCTCGGTGTGGATACGGAGTCCGCTGCGCCGGTGCCGGCGGAGGTCAGTGCGCGGCTGTCCGAGGCGCTGCGTGCCGAGGCCGCCCCGCCGGCGGCGCCAGAGCGGCGCTGGAAGGTCATCGCCGCTGTCACCGGAGCAGGTGCAGCCGCGCTGGCCGCCGTGGTGGGCGGCGCCATGCTGACGCGCCCGGCCGGTCACACTCCGTCGACGATGACCAGCCTCGGGCAGATCACCGTGTCACCGCCGCGCGGCGAGATCAGTTTGTCCGAACCCCAGATCCTGGGCCTTCTGTCGGCACCACCGGACCTGGGGCCGTTGACCGACCCGACGCGCCGCACCGGGTGCCTGACCGCCCTGGGCCGTCCCTCCGGCGTACCGGTCCTCGGAGCCCGGCCCCTGGAGGTCTCAGGCCGGCCCGGCGTGCTGGTCTTGGTGCCCGCCGGCGCGCCCGCCACGCCCGACACCCTCGTCGCCCTGGTGCTGCCGGTGGACTGCGATGCCGAACACGCCGGGACGCTGGCCCAGACCGTGGTGAAACGCCCGGTGAAACGTCCGTAGTCTGTCCTACGAACTCACCTGGGAACACATCCGGCCTAGGCTGACGTTGCAACCCGTGCCGAGTACGGCAGAAAGGCCTACATGTCCACCTCAGCGACGGTTCACGACGTCATCATCATCGGTTCCGGCCCCGCCGGATACACCGCAGCCATCTACGCTGCCCGCGCCCAGCTCAAGCCGCTGGTGTTCGAGGGCACGCAGTTCGGCGGTGCATTGATGACCACCACCGAGGTGGAGAACTACCCGGGATTCCGCGAAGGCATCACCGGCCCCGAGTTGATGGACGAGATGCGGGAGCAGGCGCTGCGCTTCGGTGCGGATCTGCGCATGGAGGACGTCGACGCCGTCGACCTCACCGGCCCGGTGAAATCGGTCACCGTCGGTGACGAGACCCACCAGGCCCGCTCGGTGATCCTGGCCATGGGTGCCGCCGCACGTCACCTGGGTGTCCCCGGCGAGGAAGCACTGACCGGTATGGGTGTGAGCACCTGCGCCACCTGCGACGGCTTCTTCTTCCGTGACGAGGACATCATCGTGGTCGGCGGCGGAGACTCGGCGATGGAGGAGGCGACCTTCCTCACCCGGTTCGCCCGGTCGGTGACCCTGATCCACCGCCGCGACGAGTTCCGCGCCTCCAAGATCATGCTGGAGCGCGCCCGGGCCAACGAGAAGATCACCTTCCTGACCAACACCGAAATCACCCAGATCGAGGGCGATCCGAAGGTGACCGGTGTGCGGCTGCGTGACACGGTGACCGGCGAGGAATCCAAGCTCGAGGTCACCGGCGTGTTCGTGGCGATCGGCCACGACCCCCGCTCGGGTCTTGTGCGCGGCCAGATCGATCTCGACGACGAGGGCTACGTGAAGGTCGTCGGCCGTACCACCGCCACGACACTCGATGGCGTGTTCGCCGCAGGCGACCTCGTCGACCACACTTACCGCCAGGCCATCACCGCTGCGGGCAGCGGCTGTTCGGCGGCTATCGACACCGAGCGCTGGCTCGCCGACAACGACTGACCACCAACAGATTTCGACCTGACAGGAGAATTCCATGAGTGCGGACAGCGCGACAGTAACGGTCACCGACGATTCGTTCTCCACCGACGTCCTGACCAGCAGCACCCCGGTGCTGGTCGATTTCTGGGCGACCTGGTGCGGCCCGTGCAAGATGGTGGCCCCGGTGCTCGAGGAGATCGCCGGCGAGAAGGCGGGTGAATTGCGCGTCGCCAAGATCGACGTCGACGCCAACCCGGCGACCGCCCGCGATTTCCAGGTGGTGTCGATCCCGACGCTGATCCTTTTCAAGGACGGCGCACCCGTCAAGCGCATCGTCGGCGCCAAGGGCAAGGCCGCGCTGCTGCGGGAACTCGCCGACGCACTCTGACATCACACACACCCCGGATACGCCTGGCGTTTTCCGGTATGTGGCCGAAGTCTGAGACAATGCTGGCTAGCTAGTCCGGCAGACGGCCGGAAACCAGCATGGAGGGGCCGAATGTCGAGTCTGCGTCGCGGTGACCGTGGCGGAGCAGTCACCGAGATCCGGGCAGCGTTGGCCGCGTTAGGTCTGATGGACAACCCTGACGCGGACCTGAGCACCGGTCGGCATGTTGCGCTCGACGCTTTCGACGACGAGCTCGACAGTGCCGTCCGGGCATTTCAGCAGCATCGTGGCCTGCTGGTGGACGGAATTGTCGGGGAGGCCACGTATCGCGCTCTGCGCGAGGCCTCCTACCGACTCGGTGCACGCACGCTGACCCACCAGTTCGGTGCGCCCATGTACGGCGACGACGTGGCCACCCTGCAAGCCCGCCTGCAGGACCTGGGTTTCTATACCGGCATGGTCGACGGACATTTCGGCCTGCAGACCCACAATGCGTTGTCCTCGTACCAGCGTGAGTACGGGCTGTACCCAGACGGTATCTGTGGTCCGGAAACGTTGCGCTCGTTGTATTTCCTGGGTTCTCGGGTGACCGGCGGGTCGCCACATGCGATCCGGGAAGAGGAGCTGGTGCGCCGCTCCGGCCCGCAGCTGTCGGGTAAGCACGTCATCATCGATCCGGGCCGCGGCGGCGCCGACCACGGCATGATCATGCACGGGCCCGACGGCCCGATCAGCGAAGCAGACATCTTGTGGGACTTGGCAAGTCGGCTCGAAGGCCGGATGACCGCGATCGGCATGGAGACGTTCATCTCGCGGCCGGCCAATCGCAGCCCGATGGACCCCGAACGTGCCGCCACTGCCAACCGGGTCGGTGCCGATCTGATGATCAGCCTGCGGTGTGAGAGCCAGCGCTCCCCCTCTGCCAATGGGGTCGCTTCGTTCCACTTCGGGAATTCGCACGGCTCGGTGTCGACCATCGGCCGCAACCTTGCCGACTTCATTCAGCGGGAAGTGGTGGCCCGTACCGGTTTACGCGACTGCCGATCCCATGGCCGGACCTGGGATCTGCTGCGGCTGACCCGGATGCCCACCGTGCAGGTCGACATCGGCTACATCACCAACCCCCACGACCAGGGCCTGCTGCTGTCCACCCAGACCCGGGACGCGATCGCCGAGGGCATCCTGGCCGCCGTGAAGCGGCTGTACCTGCTCGGCAAGAACGACCGGCCGACAGGAACTTTCACTTTCGCCGAGTTGTTGGCGCATGAACTTTCGGTGGAACAGGCCAGCCGCGGCGCGTGAGCGCCAATCCCGCCTGAGCGCGTGAGCGCCAATCCAACGTGAGCGCGGGATATCCAGGCATCCGCGACCCGTTTCGTCATGTGACATCACACATCTGGTGAATCGGCCCATCACATCGACCGCCAGGACTCACTTCAGCTCGGCGAGCGGCCCGTTCGGATCCAGTGGTTCACAGCTGTCCTTGCCGACAGTCGTCGAGCAGTGCGCGGCGGGGAGCGCCGGCCGGTAACCCGGGACGGTGCCGCCGTCGCGCGTGATCTGGGCATAGGTCGCCACCGCGTCGGTGGGTACGCGCTTGAGTCCCGGGTCGCCCAGCGCGTCCACGGTGTACAGGCCGAAACGTGGCCGGTAGCTGCCCCATTCGTAGTTGTCGACCAGCGACCAGTAGTTGTAACCGATGATCGGGATACCGTCGGCCTTCGCACGCTGCAGCCAGAACACGGTGTCCTCGAGGTACTGCGACCGAGTCACCCTGTCGGACCGCGGTTTACCGTTGTCGGTCACCATCCCGTTCTCGACGACATAGATCGGCAGGCCAGGGTACTGCTGGGAGTAGTGGCGCGCGACATGGTAGATGTCCTCGGCTTGCAGTTTGGTGTTCCATCGCGCCGTCATGCTCTGCGCCGACGCAGGATTGTCCTCGGCTGTTCCGGTGTAGTAGTCGAATCCGAGGTAGTCGAGGCTGTCCTCGACCCGGTCGAAGAAGGAGCCTTCGATGCCCTTGACGCCGAGACCGACGAACTGCGCCAACACTTCCGGCGAAATGTAGGCCTCGTTGGTGGTGACCTTGGCGTCCGGGTCGGCGGCGTGCGCCGCGCGGTAGACAGCACGGTGTGCGTCGGCCACGCGATCGAGGAAGGCATCGAACTGGTCCGGTTTGATGGCGCCGGTGCGTACCTCCATCGCTCCGAAAGCCAGCGGTTCGTTGATGCTCACCCATAGGACACCTTGTCCCGCATAGCGTTTGGTGATCGCCGTGGCGAACTCCTCGAATGCCCCGACATTGTTCATGAACCCGCCTCGATCGGCGATCCATCCGGGATATACCCAGTGCATCAGCGTGATCATCGGAGTCATGCCGTTCTTGCGCAGCGTCGCCAGCACGTCGTCGTAGTACGCCAGCTCCCGCTCGTCCCATCTGCCCGGTTCGGGCATGACCCGGGCCCACTCGATGCCGAGACGAAAAGTGTTGACACCCATGGCATGGGCGTTGGCGATGTCCTCGTGATAACGGTGCCGGAAGTCGACGGCCTGTTTGTATGGGTCGACCGGACCCGCCCCCAATGGATCAGAGTCGGGCGTCACCGGCTTGCCTGCGGTCCGGTCGACGTAGCGGCGCCAGTTGCTGTCGGGCGCATCTCCCTCCACCTGGTACCCGGCGGTGGCAGTACCCCAGTAGAAGTTGCGGTCCCAGGCCGCTTTTTGGGTGGCCGAGGGCTGCGCATCACACGCGGTCACACTCAGAGCGGCAAGGATGGCGGACGCCAACAGGACCCGGTTCCACTTCAACACCATACGAAAACCATACACTGCATGGTTTTACTACGAGAGCAGCCTCTCCCACACCCTGCGCACGTGATCACCCATATCGATGGACGCATCGGACATCCACTGGATCTGGATGCCGTCAGCCGCGGAAATCAATGCCGCGGCAACGAATTCAGCGTCAACATGCTCCGGTACGGTCCCCGCGGCCTGCCGGCGTCGCACGTAGTCAGCCACCCCATCGCGCATCCGTCCGTACCGTCCGCGCAGATACAGCGCGGCCGGATGCGACGGGTCGACGGCCGCGGCGGCTGCCAACGAAAGGTAGACCGTTCCTGACCCCGGCTTGCTCGCCTTGTCCACCATGGCCCGCGCGAGCGCCTCCCCCGGGTCGACATCGACATCTGAATTCCGGTACCACTCTTCGAATTTCGCGTCCCCGTCACGCTGGATCTCGGTGAGCAAGAGATCCCGTGTCGGGAAATAGTGCATCAGCCCCGCCAGGCTGATGCCGGCTTCCTTGGCGATCAGCCGCATCGATGCACCCGCCTCGCCGTCGCGTTCCAGGAGTGCGAGTGCGGCCGCCTTGATCTCGGCGCGTTTGACCTCACCCTTGGCGTACCGCCCCACAGCTGGCATGACCACAGGCTAGAGCTCGACGGTGGTGACTTCCAACCTCCCGCCCACGATCATGACCAGATGCCCGAGTGAATACGCGCGATATGAACTGCTGTCGGGTTTTCGTTCCGTGAGGACACGGACCAGTTCACGTGAAACCCCAACGCGGGAGATCCGCCTCGCCAGTACCAGGACGGCCGGCAGGACCTGCGGTTGACGGCCTACGTCAGACCACGCTGCCGGACAACGCTTTTCGCCCCGACCCCGGCACCGGACATTCCCGCACCGACCGGCAATTCGATCCGGGCACTCTCCAGCAGCCGCTCGAGTGCGGCCTCCACCTCGGCCTTCCAGCCGAGTCCCTTGTCGAGTTCCAGGCGCAGCCGCGGGAAATATGGATGCGGCGCCACCACCGTGAAACCGACGTCCTCGAGGAAGTCCGCTCCGAGCATGCACTGGTCGACGGCACAGTCCCCCAGCACCTCGACGACCGGGGCCAACTCTGCGGGCATCCGGCCGCAGTCCGCGAGCTCGGTCAGTGCCGACGTGTAACCGAACGCCTCCAAAGCGCGGACGCCTCGGCGCACCAGGTCGTTCACCACCGCGGCGAGCAGACTCTGCGACAACCGCTCGGTGTCGTCGGCACATTCCACACCGACCGCCGTCAGCAGGATCGCATCGGCACTCACCGGGGCGGTGGGAAAAAGCCGGGCCCGAGGCACCGCACCCGGGGGCGCATAGAACGCGAAGCCCAGGCAAGGCTCGTCCGACGCGACCTCGCCTGCCATGTCGCCGGTGTCCGGCCCGAGGTCCGCAACCGCGTCCGGACGGGCAGTGACCGCCAGCTGACCACACGATCCCCACTCGAGCATGACCATCGAGAGCCACGCTTCTTTTTCGAACTCGGGATCTGTCAGGTGGTCATCGCCGACTGTGGACGGATCGACTTCCCAGAACACACAGCGCCGCGCATGCTTGGGCAGCTGCTCGAAGCCCTCGAGCCGAAGCGGCGTGATTCGTGCTGTCACTGAGGTCCCTGGCTTTCACACTGTGTGCGTGGCTGCCCCTCAAGGATAGGAGAGTCCGCCGGAGCCGGCTCACTGCGCCCCGCAAATCTCATCGAGTTCCGCCTCCGAAGTGAAATGCTATGCCGCACAAACGCTTTGCGCTATGTGGCGATCGCAACTGCATACGCTGATCACTGATGTGTCACAGTGACGGAACAACCTGGTGTCGTTGGTCGTGGGCTCTCAGTGCTCTTCGGCGCTCATGATGTCGACAATCCGCTGAAGGTCGTCGACCGACCCGAACTCGACCACGATCTTGCCTTTTCGTTTACCGAGACTGACCGTGACGCGGGTATCGAAGGCCGACGAGAGCCGCTCAGCAACGTCCTGCAGTCCTGGCATCTGAATCGGCTTGCGCCGCGGCGCCGGCGGTGCGGTGTTGCCGTCTCGGTTGGCCAGTGTCACGGCCTCCTCGGTCGCCCGCACCGACATCCCCTCGGCCACGATCCGAGCGGCGAGCTCCTCCTGTTTCTCCGCTCCCCCTTCCAGGGCAAGCAGTGCCCGCGCGTGGCCCGCGGAGAGCACGCCGGCTGCGACACGGCGCTGCACGGCGATCGGCAGGCGCAGCAGACGGATCATGTTGGAGATCAGCGGGCGTGAGCGACCTATGCGCGCGGCGAGTTCATCGTGGGTGACTTCGAATTCGTCGAGCAGCTGTTGGTAGGCGGCCGCCTCCTCCAGCGGGTTGAGCTGGACCCGGTGGATGTTCTCCAACAGCGCGTCGCGCAGCATGTTGTCGTCGCCGGTCTCGCGGACGATCGCCGGGATGGTCTCAAGGCCGGCCTGCTGTGCGGCCCGCCAGCGCCGTTCCCCCATCACCAGCTGATAGTGGGATTGACCGTTCTCCTCGACCGCGCGGACGACGATCGGCTGCATCAGTCCGAACTCGCGGATGGAGTGCACCAGTTCGTTCAGTGCCTCTTCATCGAACACCTGGCGGGGCTGACGCGGATTCGGCTGAATCAGGCTGGGGTCGATCTCGCGGTAGGTCGCACCGACATCGCCGGTCAGGACCGGGTCATCTCCATCGGGCACCGCGGACGTCGGGGCCGACGTCGATGTCCCGGAATCCCCCGCGCCGGCCGGTGGGCCGCCGAGCAGAACATCGGCTGCGGTCGCACCGATCCTGGGGCTCAGGGCGTCGGTGCCGTCCTCGGCAGGACCGGTCGGAATGAGGGCTGCCAGTCCCCTGCCGAGGCCACTCCGCTTCCGTACCGGCTGATTCATGGTCGTCTCCTGCTCATTGCTGCCGTCCGCTGTCTGTCTGCTCGGTTACTAGCGTCTACTGCCCGCGGGGCGGTGCCCCGCGCTCTGCGATCTCGCGGCTCGCGTCGAGGTAACTCAGCGCTCCACGGGAACCCGGATCGTAGTCGAGGATCGTCATGCCGTACCCGGGAGCTTCCGACACCTTCACGCTGCGCGGGATGACCGTGCGCAACACCTTGTCGCCGAAGTGCTCGCGCACGTCGTCGGCGACCTGATCCGCCAGCTTGGTCCGCCCGTCGTACATCGTCAGTATCACGGTGGACACCGACAGTTCCGGGTTCAGATGCGCCTTCACCATCTCGATGTTGCGCAGCAGCTGCCCCACACCTTCCAGCGCGTAGTACTCGCACTGGATCGGGATCAGCACCTCGGGTGCAGCCACCAGAGCGTTGATGGTCAACAAGCCAAGGGACGGCGGGCAGTCGATGAACACGTAGTCGAAGTTGTGGTTCGCCAGCGCCGCCAGTGCCGCCCGCAGCCTCCCCTCGCGCGCAACCATGCTGACCAACTCGATCTCGGCGCCGGCCAGATCGATCGTCGCGGGAATGCAGAAGAGCCGGTCGCTGTGGGGGCTCTGCTGGAGCGCTTCCTCCACAGGGATGTCTCCGATGAGGACCTCGTACGAGGACGGGGTCCCGGGTCGATGTTCGATGCCGAGCGCCGTGCTGGCATTGCCCTGCGGATCGAGATCGATCACCAACGTCCGCAATCCCTGGAGCGCGAGGGCCGCGGCGACGTTGACCGCCGTGGTCGTCTTGCCGACGCCGCCCTTCTGATTCGCGATCGTGAACACCCGCTGGCGCGACGGCCGAGGAAGCTGTCCGTGCGAGGTGTGGAGCACGCGCGTCGCCTGCTCCGCCTCTGCCGCGATCGGGGTGTCCATGCTGGCGTCCGTGGACCACGCGGTGCCGCCATTGTTGTTGTTCTTCCATGTTTCACGTGAAACCGTTTCACGTGAAACGGCGGGCGTAGCATCCGCGCCAGCGGTTGCCTGCCGATCAGAACCCATCCTCATCTCCTGCCCGATCTCCCCCGCGACCCGGAGGCTCTGCCCGTTGACCGGCTGGCCGGCCTCACCGCCACGCGTCGCACGGCGACGACGGTTACGGGCGGGTTCAAATAGTTCACGCCACATTTCACCACCCTGGCATCGACTGCACCCAGGGAAGCCATCACACGCCGATGCTCTTCGATCTCAGCTTCGGCGCGCTCGCCTTTGAGGGCGAGCATCCTTCCGTCGACGCGAAGCAGCGGCATGCTCCAGCGCGTCAACTTGTCCAACGAGGCGACCGCTCGCGAGGTCACCACATCCAGTTCGCCAACTGATTTGCGAACCTCGGAGTCTTCGGCCCGGCCGCGGACCACCGTCACGTCGAGACCCAATTCATCGACCGCCTCGCGCAGGAATTCACTGCGGCGTAGCAGCGGCTCGATCAACATGACATGCACATCGGGGCGCGCCAGGGCCAAGGGAATTCCAGGGAGGCCGGCCCCGCTGCCGATATCGGCGACGCGCTCATCGGGAGCCAGGAGCTCACCGAGAGCGGAGCTGTTGAGAATGTGTCGATCCCAGAGCCGGTCCACTTCCCGCGGACCGATCAGACCCCACTCGACACCGGCACCGGCCAGAATCGCCGCGTACCGTTCGGCGGTCTCCAGACGCTCTCCGAAGACCTCCGCCGCGGCGTCCGGTGCCGCGGGGACCGGTCCATGTTTCACGTGAAACATCCTCCGCACTCCCTACGGCACCGTCGCCGCAAACGAACTACACCTTTGTAACTAAGACTCAGCCAAGCAGAACGACGACGCGTCGCGACGGCTCCACGCCCTCGCTCTCACTGCGGACACCATCGACCGCGGCCACCGCGTCATGAACGATCTTCCGCTCGAACGGCGTCATCGGAGCCAGCTCTTCACGCTCACCCGACTCCAGCACACGCCGGGCCACCTTGTCGCCCAATGCCGCGAGCTCATCGCGGCGACGGCGACGCCACCGCGCGATGTCCAGCATCAGCCGGCTGCGCTCACCGGTCTTCTGGTGCACGGCCAGCCGGGTCAGCTCCTGGAGTGCGTCGAGCACCTCTCCCTTGCGCCCGACCAGCTTGCTCAGATCGCCGCCGCCGTCGATGCTCACGACCGCGCGGTCCCCCTCGACATCGAGGTCGATGTCGCCGTCGAAGTCCAGCAGGTCGAGCAGCTCCTCGAGGTAGTCGCCGGCGATCTCGCCTTCCGCGACCAGTCGCTCCTCCAGGTCGTCCTCGCTCTTCGGCGCGGACTGGGTGTCCTCCTCCAGCTCTGCGCCGGGCTCGGTCGTCTGTGCGTCCGTCATATCGGTCTTCTCCCTACTTGTAGCCAGTGTGAGAACTGGTCACCGTTTCCGCTTCTTGGGGCGTGCACCGGGCTTGGGCGTGCGGCTCACGCTCGGCCCTCCCGATCCACCTGCCGTATCGCTCTGAGCCTCGCCCTGCGTCGTATCCGCGTCCGGTTGCGCGCCTGCCGCCTCACCGGTCCCGGCCGGGCTCGCAGCGTCGCTCTTACGGGCCTTGTTGGGCTTCGCGCCCGGGGCGGGGGCATTCGCAGAGCGGCGTTCCAGCGCCTCGGCCTTCTTGGCCTCTTCTTCCTTCTCGATCATCCCGAACACGTAGTGCTGCTGACCGTAGGTCCAGATGTTGTTGGACAGCCAGTAGATGATCACGGCCAGTGGCAGGAACGGTCCACCGACGACCACGCCGAGCGGGAACACGTAGAGCGCGAGCTTGTTCATCATCGCGGTCTGCGGGTTGGAGGCAGCCTCCACACTCTGGCGCGCCACCGAGGCACGGCTGTTGAAGTGCGTCGCGATGCCGGCCAGGATCATGATCGGCACGCCGACCGCGACCACGGCGATCCGGTTGAATTCCGTGAACGCCTCGAGCCCGTGCTGCTGGATCATCGTCGCGCCGAGCGGAGCACCGAACAGGTTCGCGTCGAGGAAGTGACCCACGTCGGTCGCGCTGAAGACGTAGTTGGCCAGGCTGCGGTTCTCCTCCACCGACAACCCCAGCCGGCCGATGCCGGTCTGCGTCCGGTTGAAGGACATCAGCACGTGGTACAGGCCGAGGAACACCGGCACCTGCGCCAGCATCGGCAGACAGCCGAGGATCGGGTTGAACCCGTGCTCGCGCTGCAGCTTCTGCATCTCCAGCGCCATCCGCTGGCGGTCCTTGCCGTACTTCTTCTGCAGCGCCTTGATCTGTGGCTGCAGTTCCTGCATCTGCCGCGTGGTGCGGATCTGCTTGACGAAGGGCTTGTAGAGGATCGCGCGCAGGGTGAACACCAGGAACATCACCGACAGCGCCCAGGCGAAGAAGTTCTCGGGGCCGAGCAGGAAGGCGAACGCCTTGTACCAAACCCACATGATCGCCGACACCGGGTAATAGATGATGTCCAGGCTGAACCAATTAAACACGCGACTTGCTCTCCCCTCGCTTCGCTGGGGTCTCCCAGACAAGGTTTTCGGCGGCTATATCGCCAGACACGGTCTCATCGGACGTGAAGGACTCGTGATCGTGTGGGCACCGGTCCGGGATGGGGTCCCATCCCCCTGGATGCCATGGCCCGCATTTCAGCAGTCGGATCAATGTCAGCCACCCACCGCGGAACATGCCGTATTCGGTGAGGGCGTCGACCGCGTACTGACTGCAGGTCGGCATGAACCGGCACGACGGCAGTCGAAGCGGAGAGATGGTGTGACGGTAGAGCTGAATCAGGAAGATCGCACCGCGGGCAGCACCGGCACCCGCCCTGCGGATCATGGGGACGTCCTGCGCCGCGCCTCGAGGCGCTCCAGCGCGCGCTGCAACTGCTGCTCCAGCTTCGACGACGGCGCTTCACTGCTGCCCGCCCGAGCCCGGATCACCACCCGATCGGTGGCATCCAATTGCGGTATCACTGTCCTGGCGACATGACGCAGCCGCCGGGACACGCGGTGGCGTTCCACGGCGTTACCGACGGCTTTGGACACGATGAGACCGACCCGCGGGCCGGTAGCGTCCGTCCCCTCGTGTAGCGCGTGTACGACAACGTCAGGTTGGACCGCACGCACGCCACGACTGACGGTGGCACTGAACTCCGCGGACCGCCTCATCCGGTATCGAGCCGGAAGCACCGCGCTAGATCCTGCGTCGAATCACGCAGTAAGTGCGCGACGGCCCTTGCTACGACGGTTGGCGACGATTGCGCGGCCGGCGCGAGTGCGCATCCGCAGCCGGAACCCATGCACGCGCGCACGGCGGCGGTTGTTGGGCTGGAAGGTCCGCTTGCCCTTGGCCACGTCAATCTCTCCTTGTTCCATTTGGCACCCGCGCTCGCCGACGACAAAATGTCGTCGAGAACACGGTTACCGTGCAAGCTCGGTTTAAGCTCGTCCGTCGTGCTTTACTAACCGGCGCGTTCTCCGGAACTTCCCGGGCGCAGCCGTATCGCCACGTGCGGGCGACTGCTCGAGGGTACTGATGAGATTTCCCTCGGTCAAACCTGCGCCGAACCGCCCAGATCGTCGGCATTCGATGTTGCAGAACTGTTGGCACATCGAGAGAAAACTGTTAGCTTCTGGCAATGCCGTTCCGAGCCTGGACCGGCTCCGGACAATAAAATGAGGACGTCGCTCCGCGGTGCAGCTTCACAAGATGTGACGAACCCGGCCCCGACGCTCTCACAACAGACAACAGAGCGACGACGACTGTCCTTTCTCCACAAGCTGTGGATAAATATGTGGACAGTTCGTCATCGTTCTTTTTGGTCGTCACCGGGTCGACCTCGATGCACCTCAAAGGGGGAAACGGTCGTTGACAGCGGACCCCGACCCACCATTCGTCGCCGTCTGGAACAGCGTCGTAGCCGAACTCAACGGTGACCGCGATGCCGAGTCCGGTCCCGCGGGTGATTCAGCCGCACCCCAACTGACCCCCCAGCAAAGGGCCTGGCTCAAGCTGGTGGAGCCACTCGTGATCGCCGAGGGGTTTGCTCTGCTCTCGGTTCCCACCACGTTCGTCCAGAACGAGATCGAACGCCACCTCCGCGAGCCCATCATCAACGCGCTCAGTCGCAAACTGGGGCAGCGCGTGGAACTCGGTGTGCGTATCGCCACTCCGTCCGAGGAACCCGCCGACTCCCCCGCCGACGCGCCGGACTCCGGTGCCGAGCCGGCATCGGACACCTCTTCGGCCGAGCCGGCCGCCGACACCGACGAGATCGACGACGACCGCGCCGCCAAGGTCAGTGCCGAGGAGAGTTGGCCGACCTACTTCAGCAGCCCGCAGCGGGACTCGACGGTCAGTGACGACAACGCGGTCAATCTCAACCGGCGCTACACCTTCGACACCTTCGTCATCGGTGCGTCCAACCGCTTCGCCCACGCCGCGACCCTCGCCATCGCCGAGGCGCCCGCCCGGGCCTACAACCCGTTGTTCATCTGGGGTGAATCCGGCCTCGGCAAGACGCATCTGCTGCACGCGGCCGGAAACTATGCGCAGCGTCTCTTCCCCGGCATGCGCGTGAAGTACGTCTCCACAGAGGAATTCACCAACGACTTCATCAACTCGCTCCGCGACGACCGCAAGGCGTCGTTCAAGCGCAGTTACCGCGACATCGACATCCTGCTCGTCGACGACATCCAGTTCATCGAGGGCAAGGAAGGTATCCAGGAAGAGTTCTTCCACACCTTCAACACCCTGCACAACGCCAACAAGCAGATCGTCATCTCCTCGGACCGGCCGCCCAAGCAGCTGGCCACCCTCGAGGACCGGCTGCGCACTCGCTTCGAGTGGGGACTGATCACCGATGTCCAGCCGCCCGAACTCGAGACGCGCATCGCGATCCTGCGTAAGAAGGCGCAGATGGATCGTCTGGACGTGCCCGACGACGTGCTCGAGCTCATCGCCAGCAGCATCGAACGCAACATCCGCGAGCTCGAAGGTGCGCTGATCCGTGTCACCGCCTTCGCCTCGCTGAACAAGACCCGGATCGACAAGTCGCTGGCCGAGGTCGTGTTGCGCGATCTCATCGCCGACGCCACGACCATGCAGATCAGTACGGCCGCGATCATGGCGGCCACGGCCGAGTACTTCGAGACCACCGTCGAGGAGCTGCGCGGTCCCGGCAAGACCCGGGCGCTGGCTCAGTCCCGGCAGATCGCCATGTATCTGTGCCGGGAGCTCACCGATCTGTCCCTGCCCAAGATCGGCCAGGCATTCGGTCGTGATCACACCACGGTCATGTACGCGGAGAAGAAGATCCGCGGCGAGATGGCCGAGCGACGTGAGGTTTTCGACCACGTGAAGGAACTCACCACACGGATCCGTCAGCGCGCCAAGCGCTGAACCACTCCGAAACCCCGCGCTGAATCCCCCGCCGCCCCGTCGAGATGACTTCGGACGGGGGTTTGATGCTGCCGTGATGGGGTATCCGCCGTCTCACATCGTGGTCACCCTGGACCCGTTCGGCGAAAAATCTTGTAACAACTTTCGCCCCGCGAGTCATCAGATGTCACAGGTGACCGCTGTGGATACTGCTGTGCACAACCTGCGGGCAAACCACGGGATGAATGACAAAATCATCCACACGATGTCATTTGTCCACACTCGGCGGCCGGTCCGTCCACCGGTCTCCACAGCGCACTCACATTGCGACACACCTAAGGTGCAGGGCAAACACCCGTTCATCCCCAGTTTTCACAGGCCCTAATACTGTTACTCAAATATCTTCTAAGAATTCTTTCTAGAAGAAGGGTGTTGGGGACACCGGGCGGACCTCCCGTCCGACCGGGCTCGAGGAGCAGGGATGTCACCCCGATCGATTAGCTTTCAAGTTGATGCGGAAAGCTCTACGGTGGTTCATCGACAGCGGTTTCCAGCTTTGTCATTCAGCGTCATGCTGTGTGGTGCGGTTTCGGGAAGACGCTGGTAGAGCTCGTTATGGGGATCATCGAAGGGGCGCATAGCACGTGGCGACGACGACGGCTGGGCTGACCGACTTGAAGTTCCGCGTGGTGCGTGAGGACTTCGCGGACGCGGTGGCCTGGGTGGCCCGCAATCTGCCGACCCGGCCCACCATCCCGGTGCTGGCCGGCGTCCTGCTGACCGGCACCGATGACGGCCTGACCATCTCGGGCTTCGACTACGAAGTTTCCGCCGAGGTGCGTGTCAGTGCCGAAATCGCTTCTCCGGGAAGCGTTTTGGTGTCGGGACGGTTGCTGTCCGACATCACCAAGGCGCTGCCCGCCAAGCCGGTCGAACTCAGCGTCGAGGGCACCCGGGTCGCGCTGACCTGTGGCAGCGCCCGGTTCTCGCTGCCGACCCTGGCGGTCGAGGACTACCCCGCGCTGCCGACCCTGCCGGAAGAGACCGGCGTGGTGTCCTCGGATCTGTTCGCGGAGGCCATCGGCCAGGTCGCCGTCGCGGCGGGCCGCGATGACACCCTGCCCATGCTGACCGGCATCCGGGTCGAGATCTCCGGTGAATCAGTGGTTTTGGCGGCGACCGACCGTTTCCGTCTCGCCGTTCGTGAGCTGACCTGGGAAACCAGCGCCACCGACGTCGAAGCGGCGGTGCTGGTGCCGGCGAAGACGCTGGCCGAGGCGGCCAAGGCGGGCACCGACGGCAATCAGGTGCATCTGTCGCTGGGCTCCGGCGCGTCGGTCGGCAAGGACGGCCTGCTCGGGATTCGCAGTAACGGCAAGCGCAGCACCACCCGCCTGCTCGACGCCGAGTTCCCGAAGTTCCGTCAGCTGCTGCCTGCCGAGCACACTGCAGTGGCCACCATCGGGGTCGCCGAGCTCACCGAAGCCATCAAGCGTGTGGCGCTGGTGGCCGACCGGGGTGCCCAGATCCGCATGGAATTCGGTGACGACGTGCTGCGGTTGTCGGCAGGCGCCGACGACGTCGGCCGGGCCGAGGAAGATCTTCCGGTCGAGTTCGCCGGGGACCCGCTGACCATCGCGTTCAACCCGACCTACCTGACCGATGGTTTGAGTTCGCTGCATTCCGAGCGCGTTACTTTCGGTTTCACCACGCCGAGTCGTCCCGCCGTGTTGCGGCCGACCGACGAGGATGGTGGTACCGGTGGTGGTTCGGGTCCGTTCCCGGCCGCCAAGACCGATTACGTCTATCTGTTGATGCCGGTACGCCTTCCCGGCTGACCGGCCCGGGCTAGAGAGGGCGCACATGCAACTGGGGTTAGTCGGCCTGGGCAAGATGGGCTTCAACATGCGCGAGCGCCTGCGCACCGGGGGCCATGAGGTTGTGGGTTACGACCCTCGGCCCGAGGTGAGTGACGTGGCGAGCCTGGAGGATCTTGCCGGGGCGCTCGAGGCGCCGCGGGTCGTCTGGGTGATGGTGCCGTCCGGAACGGTGACGCACGAGACCATCGGCGAGCTCGCCGACGTGCTGGGTCCCGGTGATCTGGTCATCGACGGTGGGAACTCCCGCTACACCGAAGACGGTCCGCACGCAAAGTTGTTGGGCGACAAGGGAATCAATTTCATCGATGCCGGGGTATCAGGCGGTGTCTGGGGTCTGCACGAGGGTTACGGGCTGATGGTCGGTGGCAGTGACGCCGACGTGGCTCGAGCCATGCCGATCTTCGACACGTTGCGTCCCGAGGGTGACGTGGCCGACGGATTCGTCCACGCCGGCCCGGTGGGCGCGGGTCACTACGCCAAGATGGTGCACAACGGCATCGAATACGGCCTGATGCACGCCTATGCAGAGGGGTATGAACTGCTGGCGGCCGAGGAACTGATCACCGACCCGCAGGCGGTGATCCAGGCCTGGACCAACGGCACGGTGGTGCGGTCGTGGCTGCAGCAGCTGCTGGCCAAGGCACTCAAGGAGGATCCGGGTTTCTCCGCGATCAGCGGGTACACCGAGGATTCCGGTGAAGGCCGCTGGACCGTCGAGGAGGCGATCAGCCACCGGGTTCCGATGCCGGTGATCGCGGCGTCGCTGTTCGCCCGGTTCGCCTCGAGGCAAGAGGACTCCCCCACCATGAAAGCGGTGTCGGCCCTGCGCAACCAGTTCGGTGGGCACGCTGTGCACCGGATCAGTGAGTCCGGTTAGGCGCCCTTCCGATGTA
This sequence comes from Mycobacterium sp. 48b, assembly GCF_048282725.1. NCBI lineage: Bacteria > Bacillati > Actinomycetota > Actinomycetes > Mycobacteriales > Mycobacteriaceae > Mycobacterium > Mycobacterium sp. 48b. The sequence continues at coordinate 496,479 of NZ_JBLVUL010000001.1, read as the reverse complement.
TGTCCGTCACCTGGGACTGACCGACTACCGGTCCTGGGCACATGTCGAGCTCGAGCTCGAGCCCGGGCGCACGGTATTCGTCGGATCGAACGGCTTCGGCAAGACGAATCTCGTTGAGGCGCTGTGGTATTGCGCCACGCTGGGGTCTCACCGGGTGGCTTCGGACGCACCTCTGATCCGGGCGGGCGCGTCGCGCGCGATCGTCTCGAGCATCGTGGTCAACGAAGGACGCGAACTCGCGGTCGACCTCGAGATCACCAGTGGCCGGGCCAACAAGGCGAGGCTGAACCGGTCGCCGGTACGTTCGCCGCGCGAAATCCTCGGAGTCCTGCGGGCGGTGTTGTTCAGCCCGGAGGACCTGGCGTTGGTCCGGGGCGATCCCGGCGAGCGGCGACGCTACCTCGATGAGTTGGCCACCACCCGCCGGCCCGCCATCGCCGGGGTCCGCGCCGACTATGACAAGGTCGTGCGCCAGCGCACCGCGTTGCTGAAAACCGCTGCCGGAGCACGTTATCGGGGTGATCGCAGCGTTCTGGACACCCTCGATGTGTGGGACGGGCACCTGGCTGCCCACGGCGCGGCGCTGATCGCGGCGCGCATTGCGCTGGTCGAGCAGCTGCATCCGGAGGTACAGAAGGCCTACCAGTTGTTGGCGCCGTCGAGCCGGCCCGCGGCCATCCGGTATCGCAGCAGCGTGGAGGCCATCGAGAACGCTCCCGGCCCGGAATCCGTGGAGTTCTACGAGGCGGCTCTGTTGGACGGACTGGCCCGGCGGCGCGACGCGGAGTTGGATCGCGGGGTCTGCCTGGTGGGTCCGCATCGCGACGATCTCGAGCTGTGGCTGGGCGATCAACCCGCCAAAGGTTTTGCCAGTCATGGTGAATCGTGGTCGATGGCGTTGGCTCTGCGGTTGGGTGCCTACGAGTTGCTGCGGTCGGACGGCGTCGACCCGGTGCTGCTGCTGGACGACGTCTTCGCCGAGCTGGACACATCGAGGAGGCAGGCACTGGCTGCCGTGGCCGGTGAGGCCGAACAGGTTCTGGTCACCGCGGCGGTCGGCGAGGATATCCCGCAGGACTGGGCGGTCAACCGCGTCGAGATCAGGATGACCGACGACGACCAGGGACGGATATCGGTGGTGCAGCCATGACGAACAATCCCGGAGAATCCTCCGACCCGACCCCGGCCGTGACGCCCGAAGATCTCACGCGCATGCGCGGGATGGATCTGGTGCGCCGCACCCTCGAGGAGGCTCGAGGCGCGGCCCGCAGCCAGGGCAAGGATGTCGGCCGCGGCCGTAGCGCCCCGGTCCGACGCGTGGCGGGCAATGCCGGCCGGCGCCGGAGTTGGTCGGGCCCTGGGCCCGATGTCCGGGATCCCCAGCCGCTCGGGGCCGCGACCCAGGATCTCGCCAAGGTGCGCGGCTGGTCCTCGAGGGTGGCGGAGGGATCGGTGTTCGGCCGTTGGCGGACAGTGGTCGGCGACCAGATCGCCGACCATGCCAACCCGACCGGCCTGAACGAGGGCGTGTTGACGGTCTCGGCGGAATCCACCGCGTGGGCCACCCAGCTGCGGATGGTGCAGTCCCAGCTGCTGGCCAAGATCGCCGCCGCGGTCGGTGACGGTGTGGTGACCTCGTTGAAGATCGTGGGCCCGGTCGGTCCGTCGTGGCGGAAGGGCCGGTACCACGTGGCGGGCCGCGGGCCCCGCGACACCTACGGCTAGGACTGCGCTGAGAACGCCGAGACGCCCAAAATGGATCTCCTCAAGCGTCCGGAGGCACCAATGGCCGAGAAATTCCGCGCACGGCGCAGTTAGATAGGTGAAAACGCCGCTACAGAGTCAGCCCTGTAGGTGTCGACCGGTAGACTGTGGCGAGATCTGCAGGGCGGTGACGCAACCGCCTCCCGCGAACCCCAAGGAGACGCGTCCGACGTGGCTGCCCAGAAGAAGAATGCTCCAACCGAGTACGGCGCCGATTCGATCAAGGTGCTCGAAGGCTTGGAGGCAGTTCGTAAACGTCCGGGCATGTACATCGGTTCCACCGGTGAGCGGGGTCTGCACCACCTGGTGTGGGAGGTCGTCGACAATGCGGTGGACGAAGCCATGGCCGGCTTCGCCACCAAGGTCGATGTCCGCATTCTCGAGGACGGCGGGGTCCAGGTCACCGACGACGGCCGAGGTATCCCGGTGGCCATGCATGCCACGGGCATCCCGACCGTCGACGTCGTGATGACGGTCCTGCACGCCGGCGGCAAGTTCGAGGAAGGCGCCTATCAGGTGTCCGGCGGCCTGCACGGCGTCGGCGTTTCCGTGGTCAACGCGTTGTCGACCCGGCTCGAGGCCGACATCTACAAAGACGGTTATGAGTGGTTCCAGACCTACGACAACTCGGTGCCGGGAACCCTCAAGCAGGGTGACAAGACAACGAAGACCGGTACCACCATCCGGTTCTGGGCCGACCCGAATGTCTTCGAGACCACGGTGTACGACTTCGAGACCATCGCCCGGCGCCTGCAGGAGATGGCCTTCCTCAACAAGGGCCTGACCATCGAGCTCACCGATGAGCGGGTCACCCAGGCCGAGGTCGTCGACGAGGTGGTCGCCGACACCGCCGCCGCACCGAAAACCGCGGAGGAGACGGCGGCCGAGGCGGCCGCACCCCACAAGGTCAAGCACCGGACCTTCCACTACCCCGGTGGTCTGGTCGATTTCGTCAAGCACATCAACCGCACCAAGACCGCGATCCAGCCCAGCGTCATCGATTTCGACGGTAAGGGCACCGGCCACGAGGTCGAGATCGCGATGCAGTGGAACGCCGGCTACTCCGAGTCGGTGCACACCTTCGCGAACACCATCAACACCCACGAGGGCGGCACCCACGAAGAAGGTTTCCGCTCTGCGCTGACCACCGTGGTGAACAAGTACGCCAAGGACAAGAAGCTGCTCAAGGACAAGGATCCGAACCTCACCGGCGACGATATTCGCGAGGGCTTGGCAGCGGTGATCTCGGTCAAGGTGGCCCAGCCGCAGTTCGAGGGCCAGACCAAGACCAAGCTGGGAAACACAGAGGTCAAGTCGTTCGTCCAGAAGATCTGCAACGAGCAGTTGACCCACTGGTTCGAGGCGAATCCCGCCGAGGCGAAAACTGTTGTGAACAAAGCGGTTTCGTCGGCACAGGCGCGTATCGCCGCACGTAAGGCCCGTGAACTGGTCCGGCGCAAGAGCGCGACCGACATCGGTGGCCTGCCGGGCAAGCTCGCGGACTGCCGCTCGACCGATCCGACCAAGTCCGAACTCTATGTGGTGGAGGGTGATTCGGCCGGTGGCTCGGCCAAGAGTGGCCGGGACTCGATGTTCCAGGCCATCCTGCCGCTGCGCGGCAAGATCATCAACGTCGAGAAGGCCCGCATCGACCGGGTTCTGAAGAACACCGAAGTCCAGGCCATCATCACCGCGCTGGGCACCGGTATCCACGATGAGTTCGACATCAGCAAGCTGCGCTATCACAAGATCGTGTTGATGGCCGACGCCGACGTCGACGGCCAGCACATCTCGACCCTGTTGTTGACCCTGCTGTTCCGCTTCATGAAACCGCTGGTGGAGCACGGCCACATCTTCCTGGCGCAGCCGCCGCTGTACAAGCTCAAGTGGCAGCGGCAGGAACCGGAGTTCGCCTACTCCGACCGCGAGCGCGACGGCCTGCTCGAGGCAGGCAAGGCGGCGGGCAAGCGGATCAATGTCGACGACGGTATCCAGCGTTACAAGGGTCTCGGAGAGATGGACGCCAAGGAACTGTGGGAGACCACCATGGATCCGTCGGTGCGGGTATTGCGTCAGGTGACGCTTGACGACGCGGCCGCGGCCGACGAGCTGTTCTCCATCCTGATGGGTGAAGACGTCGAAGCACGGCGCAGTTTCATCACGCGTAACGCCAAAGATGTTCGGTTCCTGGACGTTTAGGCGTACTACATGCGCGCCACCGTGATTCACGCCGCTTCCAGATGGCCTTTGACCACATCACGCCGAGCCAACGAGCGAGGAACACATGACTGACACCACGTTGCCACCGGGCGACGGAGCCTCTGACCGGATCGAACCGGTAGACATCCAGCAGGAGATGCAGCGCAGCTACATCGATTACGCGATGAGCGTGATCGTGGGCCGTGCGTTGCCGGAGGTCCGCGACGGTCTCAAACCCGTGCACCGCCGCGTGCTCTACGCGATGTACGACTCCGGCTTCCGCCCCGACCGCAGCCATGCGAAATCAGCGCGGTCGGTGGCCGAGACGATGGGTAACTATCACCCACACGGTGACTCGTCGATCTACGACACCTTGGTCCGGATGGCCCAGCCGTGGTCGTTGCGTTACCCATTGGTCGACGGCCAGGGCAACTTCGGCTCGCCGGGTAACGATCCCGCCGCCGCCATGCGTTACACCGAGGCCCGGCTGACGCCGTTGGCCATGGAGATGTTGCGGGAAATCGACGAGGAGACAGTCGAATTCATCCCCAACTACGACGGCCGGGTGCAGGAACCCACGGTGCTGCCCAGCCGGTTCCCCAACCTGCTGGCCAACGGTTCGGGCGGTATCGCCGTCGGCATGGCCACCAACATCCCGCCGCACAACCTGCGGGAGTTGGCCGAGGCGGTGTACTGGTGCCTGGAGAACCACGAGGCCGACGAAGAAGCCACCCTCGCGGCGGTGTGTGAGCGGGTCAAGGGTCCGGACTTCCCCACCTCGGGCTTGATCGTCGGATCCCAGGGCATCCAGGACGCTTACACCACCGGCCGCGGCTCCATCCGGATGCGCGGTGTGGTGGAAATCGAAGAGGACAGCCGTGGCCGCACCGGCATCGTCATCACCGAGCTGCCCTACCAGGTCAACCACGACAACTTCATCACCTCGATCGCCGAGCAGGTGCGCGACGGCAAGCTGGCCGGCATCTCCAACATCGAGGACCAGTCCAGCGACCGCGTCGGTTTGCGAATCGTGGTGGAGCTCAAGCGCGATGCCGTCGCGAAGGTCGTGCTGAACAACCTCTACAAGCACACCCAGCTGCAGACCAGTTTCGGCGCCAACATGCTGTCGATCGTCGACGGGGTGCCACGCACACTGCGCCTGGACCAGATGATCCGGTATTACGTCGCACACCAACTCGACGTCATCGTCCGGCGCACCCGGTACCGGCTGCGCAAGGCGAACGAGCGGGCCCACATCCTGCGCGGACTGGTCAAGGCCCTCGACGCACTCGACGAGGTGATCGCGCTGATCCGGGCGTCGCAGACCGTCGAGATCGCGCGGGCCGGCCTGATCGAGCTGCTCGACATCGACGAGATCCAGGCCCAGGCCATCCTGGACATGCAGCTGCGCCGGTTGGCTGCCCTGGAACGGCAGAAGATCGTCGACGATCTGGCCAAGATCGAAGCCGAGATCGCCGACCTCGAGGACATTCTGGCCAAGCCGGAACGGCAGCGCGCGATCGTCCGCGACGAGCTGGCCGAGATCGTCGAGAAGCACGGTGACGACCGCCGGACCCGCATCATGCCGGCCGACGGCGAGGTCAGCGACGAAGACCTGATCGCCCGCGAGGATGTGGTCGTCACGATCACCGAAACCGGGTATGCCAAGCGCACCAAGACCGACCTCTACCGCAGCCAGAAGCGCGGCGGCAAGGGTGTGCAGGGCGCCGGGCTCAAGCAGGACGACATCGTCAACCACTTCTTCGTCTGCTCGACCCACGACTGGATCCTGTTCTTCACCACGCAGGGCCGCGTCTACCGGGCCAAGGCCTATGAGCTGCCGGAGACCTCACGCACCGCGCGCGGTCAGCACGTCGCGAACCTGCTGGCGTTCCAGCCGGAGGAGCGGATCGCCCAGGTCATCCAGATCAAGAGCTACGAGGACGCGCCGTATCTGGTGCTCGCCACCCGCAACGGGCTGGTGAAGAAGTCCAGGCTGGTCGACTTCGACTCGAACCGTTCCGGCGGCATCGTCGCGATCAACTTGCGTGACGGTGACGAACTGGTCGGTGCGGTGCTGTGCTCGGCCGACGACGACCTCCTGCTGGTCAGCGCCAACGGTCAGTCGATCCGTTTCTCGGCGACCGATGAGGCGCTGCGGCCGATGGGCCGGGCCACCTCGGGTGTGCAGGGCATGCGGTTCAACGAGGATGACCGGCTGTTGTCCCTGAATGTGGTGCAACCGGACACATATCTGCTGGTCGCGACCGCCGGTGGCTACGCCAAGCGGACTGCGATCGAGGAATACTCGGTTCAGGGCCGCGGCGGCAAGGGCATCCTGACGATCCAGTACGACCGCAAACGTGGCAGTCTGGTCGGAGCGTTGATCGTCGATGACGAGACGGAGCTGTACGCCATCACCTCCGGTGGCGGCGTCATCCGGACCGCCGCACGTCAGGTTCGCAAGGCCGGCCGCCAGACCAAGGGTGTCCGCTTGATGAACCTGGGCGACGGCGACACACTGATTGCGGTTGCGCGCAACGCCGAAGAGGACTCGGATCCGGATGGCGAAGAGTCCGACGAGGCGTGACGCTGTCGCCGGGGTTCGCCGCGGACCCCGGCCCGAGCTAAGGAGCTGTTAGGTGAGTTCACCGAGCGAGCCGGGGTACCCGCGAGCGGGCGACCGGCCCGGCAGCTCCAACGGCTCGGGCAACGGGACCGCCGGGGCCGAGAGCGCCTCGTCCACGAGCAAGGCGGGCGGGGGCCAGGCCCGGCCCGCAGGCGGTCAGATCACCGAAACCGGTGAGGTGCCGCCGTGGCAGCGCGGGACAGGGATGACCACCCCGCCGCCGGCCACCGAGTCGCGCGACGACAGTGCCCGCACGCCAGGCTCCCACTCCCCTGGTGTGGAAGCCCGGCTGCAGCGCTTCGTCGCCGGTACGGAGAACCAGGAGACCGAGCAGCAGGCGCGTCCCGCACGTCCGGCGCCCCCAGCCGGGCGCAGCGAGCCGGCGCGGCCCGAGGCCTACGCGAGTGAGATCCCGGACCTGTCCGGGCCGGCGCCGCGTCCGGCGCCGCGCAAGGCGTCCGCCGAGACCCCGGCTGCGAGGTCTTCGAGCAACTCCCCGACCACCCGGATTCAGGTCGGCAACCGTGCTGCACATCAGGGGCCGGTCCGGGCGAGCATGCAGATCCGCCGGGTCGACCCGTGGACTGTGCTGAAGGTCTCACTGGTGCTGTCGGTGGTGCTGTTCTTCGTGTGGATGATCGCGGTGGCGTTCCTCTACCTCGTGCTCGGCGCGATGGGCGTGTGGAGCAAGCTCAACAGCAACGTCGGCGACCTTCTGACCAGCGCCAGCGGCGCCTCAGGAGGCGAATTGGTGTCCAGCGGAACGATCTTCGGCGGGGCGGCGCTCGTCGGCCTGGTGAACATCGTGGTGCTGTGTGCGATGGCGACCATCGGCGCCTTCATCTACAACCTGACCACCGATCTGGTCGGCGGGGTCGAGGTCACGCTGGCCGACAGGGATTGATTTGGGAGTCTGCGCCTCGGTGCGGTAATCTCTGCGCTCGGTCGATCCCAATTTTCGGGCCTATAGCTCAGGCGGTTAGAGCGCTTCGCTGATAACGAAGAGGTCGGAGGTTCGAGTCCTCCTAGGCCCACGACACCCGGTGTAACCGGTGATCACCGAGAGGTTGCGCCCATGCGGTATCTGCTTCTGGCCGGCGTCGCAGCCGTCGCGGTGATCATCTGGCGATCACGACACGGTGAAGAGGTTTGGCACCACGCGGAGAACCCGCGGCCAAATGAGGGGCCTTAGCTCAGTTGGTAGAGCGCTGCCTTTGCAAGGCAGATGTCAGGAGTTCGAATCTCCTAGGCTCCACAAATCAAGACAGTCATGAGCGGTTCCGGTCCAGATGCCGGGGCCGCTTTTTCGTTTGTCACCCCCGCGCGGCCGGCTGACGGCAGCTATCGACCGATCACATTGTCCGACAAGTAATTCCGAACAGTGACGACGGCTGGCCCGCCCAGCAGGGTTGCCGCTAGGGCCTGGGGCTGACCTCGACGCTCGGCGGCAGCGGCGAGGGCTCGGGCCGGGTGGAGCGCCGCACGATCGAGAAAGCCACGGCCCCACCGGCCAGGACCGCAGCGGCGACCCCCGCGATCACCAGGCGGCGGCGGCGCCGCTTCGGCTGTGGGTCTGCGGCGGCCTCCTGCAGGACCACGGGCAGGGCGGCAACCGCTTCTGCGGCTGCCGCCAGCTGACGGCGCAGCTTGCCCGACTCGTAGCGCTTGCGCAGACCGGCTGCGGCGGCGGACACGGTGTCGGCGCTCAGACCCACCACCCCGCGGGTCACGTCGACCGGCCCGACGGTGCTGTATTTCAAACCGCGGGCTAGACGCTGACGGGGGGCCAACCGGGTATCGACGTTCGCGGTCATCTGGCACCTTTCTGGGCACTGGCGGCGGAGTGAGCTGAGGCCGGTGTGTCGGCTGAGATCCACATTGCCATCTCAGGGCAAGTCGCGGGGTGTTGGTGGGGTATCTGACGGCCGCCGACGGCCGGGATGGCAGACTGAGTAGCCGTGACGAGCCCCATTCAGACCGCGACGGCGACACTGCACACCAACCGCGGCGATATCAAGATCGCACTGTTCGGAAACCACGCTCCCAAGACCGTGGCCAACTTCGTCGGCTTGGCGCAGGGCACCAAGGACTACAGCACCGAGAATGCCTCGGGCGGTACGTCGGGTCCGTTCTACGATGGCGCGGTCTTCCACCGGGTGATCGACGGCTTCATGATCCAGGGTGGCGATCCGACCGGAACCGGCCGTGGCGGCCCGGGCTTCCAGTTCGCCGACGAGTTCCACCCCGAGCTGCAGTTCGACAAGCCCTACCTGCTGGCCATGGCCAACGCCGGGCCGGGCACCAACGGGTCCCAGTTCTTCATCACGGTCGGCCAGACGCCGCACCTGAACCGGCGCCACACCATCTTCGGTGAGGTCGTCGACCCGGAGTCCCAGAAGGTGGTCGACGCCATCGCGTCCACCCCCACCGATCGTTCCGACCGTCCCGCCGAGCCGGTGGTCATCGAATCGGTCACCGTGTCATAACGGGCCCAACCCCGCACCTATAAATGCGCGACGCCCCCGACTACGGGGGCGTCGCGTGTTGTGTGGGGTCTGTTTCTCAACGGGGCGCGTAACCGGCCTCGGTGAGCACATCCAAGACGTCGAGCGGGTCTGTTCCCAGATCCCATCTCGTGAGGACCACCAGGCGGTCGTCGACGGTGTCGATCTCCAACAGGCGGACCTTCCGGGCGATCCGACGGAACTCCGTGATGCGGATCGTGCGGATGTCATTGCGGCGATATGTCCGGGTATGCAACCAACCGGCGACCGTGAGACCGTCTTGGTTCATTGCCAGTTTGGGTCGGGCCCGCCACGACAATGTTGCGAACGTGAGCAATCCCACCCCAGCTATGCCGGCAAGAGCACGTCCAGGCGGGTCTGTGATCAGGGTCACAGCTGCGATAGCCATCATAACTCCGGCTATGCCGCAACCAGCGACTCCGGCGGCAGGTGGGCCCCAATGAGTTTGCTGCACGGGCTCTTCACACCCTCTTACCGCGACTAATGGAGTTATCCACAGGTGCTATCCCCAATGGGGATGAATCACAACGATGTGATTGAGCATCGCCAAGGTTGCTGAACCGGTAACGCTGAAAACGTAAGATGAATTCATTATGACGTCGCCCGGGGTCAGCGCCAGCGCATCGTGAGCAACAACCCACTGATCATGAAGGCAAAGGCGACCGCGTAGTTCCACGGACCCAGGTCGGCCATCCACTGAAGGAAGGACGGAGTGTCCACCGGATTGGTAGCGGCCAGCTGGAAAACCAGCAACCAGATGAGGCCGAACAACATGAGGCCGATGAACAGCGCGACGAACCACACACTCGACGGCCCGGCTTTCACCTTGACCGGGGTCCGGCTCACCGCCTTGATGGTGAAATCGTTCTTCTTACGGACTTTGGACTTGGGCATGGGTACCTTCGCGGACAGTCGGCGTCACACGGTGCGACGATGAGGCAGGATGCCTCACGAGCCTAACGTAGCTGCACGTCCAGGAGAGACTGCGATGGACCAACCGGATCGATCCCCGTGGCGCTTCGGCGTCCCGGTCGTCTGCCTGGCCGCCGGCTTGCTGCTGGCCGCCACACACGGGGTCTCCGGCGGTGACGAGATTCGCCGCAGCGACGCGCCCCGCCTGGTCGACCTGGTGCGCGAGGCTCAGCAGTCGGTGGACCGGCTGACGGCCCAGCGCGATTCGCTGGCCACCGCGATCGACAGCCATCACGGCGGATCCCCGGGTTCACACGCGGCGCTGGGAGCCATCACCCGGCGTTCGGCCGAGCTGGCCGTCGATGCAGGCACGGTGCCCATGCGCGGACCCGGCCTGGTCGTGACGCTCAACGACGCCCAGCGCGACGCTCAGGGCCGCTTTCCCCGCGACGCCTCCCCTGACGATCTGGTGGTGCACCAGCAGGACATCCAAGCCGTCCTCAACGCACTGTGGAGCGCAGGTGCCGAGGGCATCCAGATGCAGGACCAACGGATCATCGCGACGTCGGCACCGCGCTGCGTCGGCAACACCCTGCTGCTCAACGGGCGGACCTACAGTCCGCCCTACGTGATCACCGCGATCGGCGACGCCACCGCCATGCAGGCCGCCCTGGCCGCGGCTCCGTACGTCACCCTCTACAAGCAGTACGTGGTGAGATTCGGACTGGGCTATGTCGAAGAGCCACGCGGCGAGGTCGAGCTGACCGGCCACACCGAGCCGTTGCGGATGCGCTACGCGAAACCCGCGGGTCCTGTCGGCTACTAAACCCGCTTTTCGGGGCCGGTAGCCTAAGTCAATGCAGGTTCTGGTCGTCGACAACTATGACAGCTTCGTGTTCAACCTGGTCCAGTATCTGGGCCAGCTCGGGGTGGACGCGCAGGTCTGGCGCAACGACGACGAACGCCTGGCCACCGAAGCCGACCTCGCCGAGGTGGCGGCCGATTTCGACGGCGTCCTGCTGAGCCCGGGCCCGGGTACCCCGGAACGGGCCGGCGCCACGATCCCCCTGGTCCGCGCCTGCGCGGCAGCCGGCACTCCCCTGCTGGGCGTCTGTCTCGGCCACCAGGCCATCGGGGTGGCGTTCGGCGGCACCGTCGACCGGGCGCCCGAGCTGCTGCACGGCAAGACGAGCGTCGTCCATCACGCCGATGCCGGTGTGCTCAAAGGACTTCCCGACCCGTTCACGGCCACCCGCTACCACTCGCTGACGATCCTGCCCGAGACCGTGCCGGATGAGCTGGAGGTCATCGGACAGACCGACGGCGGCGTCATCATGGCCGTGCGCCACCGGACGCTGCCGATTCACGGCGTGCAGTTCCACCCGGAGTCGATCCTCACCGAGGGTGGGCACCGCATGCTGGCCAACTGGCTGGGCGTGTGCGGTGCCGCCCCCGAGGAACATCTGGTGGGCGCCCTCGAGGCCGAGGTGGCTCGCGCCGTAGCGGCGGCTACGACGCGAAGCTCAGCGTGATCCGCGCGTCGCGGTTCACCCCGGTGCCCGGCGCCGGGCTCTGGGTGACCACGGCATTGGTGCGCTGACCGCTGTCCCTGATATCCGGGCCCTTGTCGAGAACCCCGGTCCAGCCGAGCGCGGTCAGTCGCGGGTAGACGTCATCCCAGACCTGACCGACCAGGTTGGGCATGACGAACTGATTGCCCTTGGACACGTGGATCTGGATCGGGGTGTCCTTCGGCACCGAGGCGCCTGCGGCCGGTTCGGTGCCGACGACCTGCCCCGCGGGTGCGGTGTTGTCGACATCGATCACGACCGTGCTGGTGAATCCCGACGCGGTGAGGATCTGCTTGCACACATCGGCGCTCTGGCCGCTGCAGTCGGGAACCGCGGTGGCTTCCGGCCCCGAACCGATCACGAGGGTGACCTCGTAGATGATCCCGGCGGTCTGGTTGGCCGGCGGGTTGGTCGCCAGCACGCGGCCCTTCTGCTCGGGCGTCGACGGGCTCGGCGATTCCTTGACCTTCTCGAAGCCGGCGTCCTTGAGCTTCTGTCGGGCCTGAGACGGGCTCAGGCCGGCGACGTCGGGGATCTGGGCCTGCTTGGGGCCGATCGACACGTTGACGGTGATCTCATCGCCTGCGGCGACCATGCTGTTGGCCGACGGGTCGGTGCTGATCACGTACTCCGGCCGAACCTGGTTGTCTTCCTTGGATTCGGTGCGGGTCTTGAATCCCCGGTTCTGCAGCGCGGCAATGGCGTCGGCGGATTTCTGGCCACTGACGTCGGGCACCTGCACGTCCCGGGGCTTGCCGTCGAACATGTTGATCGCCACGGTCACCACGACGGTTAGCACCGCCAGCACCGCGACCGCGATCAGCCACCGGGCGACCGAGGCATTGCGGTCGGCCGGACGGGGCACCACCAGGTTCTGCGTGGGCACGCCACCCGGGGCCAGCATCGGCCCGGAGTTCATCATCGACGTCCGCTCGGATTCGGTCAGCACCTTGGGAGCCTCGGGGGCCTCCCCGCTGTGCACCCGGATCAGATCCGTGCGCATCTCGGCAGCGGTCTGGTAGCGGTTGTCCGGATTCTTGGCCAGGGCCTTGAGCACCACCGCGTCGAGTTCCGGGGAGATCCCGGTGTGCCGCTGCGACGGCGGGATCGGGTCCTCGCGGACATGCTGATACGCCACCGCGACCGGCGAATCGCCGATGAAAGGCGGTTCCCCGGTGAGCATTTCGTACAGCACGCAACCCAGCGAGTAGACGTCCGACCGGGCGTCGACGGTTTCACCGCGGGCCTGCTCGGGCGACAGGTACTGCGCCGTGCCGATCACCGCGGCGGTCTGCGTGACGCTGTTGCCGGTATCGGCCAGGGCCCGCGCGATACCGAAATCCATCACCTTCACAGCGTTGTTCTTGCTGATCATGATGTTGGCCGGCTTGACGTCGCGGTGCACGATGCCGTGCTGATGGCTGAAGTTCAGCGCCTGACAGGCGTCGGCGATGACCTCGATCGCGCGCCGCGGCGACATGGGCCCGTCGGTGTGCACGATGTCGCGCAGCGTCACACCGTCGACGTACTCCATGACGATGTAGGGCAGCGGCCCGTTGGGTGTCTCGGCCTCGCCGGTGTCGTACACCGCCACGATGGCGGGATGGTTCAGCGCAGCCGCGTTCTGCGCTTCGCGACGGAACCGCAGGTAGAAGCTGGGGTCGCGGGCCAGATCGGCGCGCAGGACCTTGACCGCGACGTCGCGGTGCAACCGCGTATCGCGTGCGATGTGAACTTCGGACATGCCACCGAAGCCGAGAATTTCACCGAGTTCATATCGGTCAGAGAGATGCTGAGGCGTCGTCATCGCAGTATCTGTTCCGGTGCCTTCGGGACCGCCTGAGCGTCCGCCCCGGCTTCCCTAGGCATGATCACGTGGAATGCCAGGTCCGGCAACGCTGCCGGAGTCTGGTAGGGCGTCGTCTGGGTCACCGTGTCGGTGACCGTGGGCGGTGGTGACTGCTGCTGATCCTTGCGGTCCTGCGCGTTGAGCACGATCAGGATGGCAATCACGATTGCCAGCGCGCCGAGTACCCCGGCGGCCCACAGCAGGGCCCGCTGACCGGACGAGAACGTACGCCGTGCAGGTGGCGCAGGTCGATGTGCGGCCGTGGTCGGCCTGGCCCGCGTGGCGGTCACGGGGGTGCGGCCGGAGAGGTCCGCAGCGGCGCGGGCCTGGGCGGCCGACGGCACCGCGGCCGGAGCGGCCCGGCCGAGCGTCGGAGCCTGGTTGGGGCGCGGGGGGCGGCGACCGGAGCGCACCGCGGCGACCGCGTCGGCGAACGGACCGCCGGACTTGTAGCGCATCCCCGGGTTCTTCACCAGGGTGATCTCGATCAGCTCGCGAACATTGGGCGGCAGATCCGCGGGCAGCGGTGGCGGCGTCTCCTTGATGTGCTTCATCGCCACCGTCAGCGCTCCGTCGCCGGTGAACGGGCGCTTACCCGAAACCGATTCGTAGCCAACGACTCCCAGCGAGTACACGTCGCTGGCCGCGGTGGCGTCATGGCCGAGGGCCTGCTCGGGCGCGATGTACTGGGCAGTGCCCATCACCATGCCGGTCTGGGTGACCGGGGCGGCGTCGACGGCCTTGGCGATGCCGAAGTCGGTCAGCTTCACCTGGCCGGTGGGGGTGATCAGGATGTTGCCGGGCTTGACGTCGCGGTGCACCAGACCCGCGGTGTGTGCGACCTGCAGGGCGCGCCCGGTCTGCTCGAGCATGTCGAGGGCATGGCGCAACGACAGCCGGCCGGTTCGCTTGAGCACCGAGTTCAGCGGCTCGCCGTTGATCAGCTCCATCACCAGGTACGCCGTACGACCCTCGCCGTCCAGTTCGGTCTCGCCGTAGTCGTACACGCTGGCGATGCCGGGGTGGTTGAGCATGGCCACGGTGCGGGCCTCGGCGCGGAACCGTTCGACGAACTCCGCGTCCTCGGAGAACTCCGCCTTGAGCACCTTGACCGCGACACGTCGGCCCAGCCGCGAGTCGACGGCCTCCCAGACCTGACCCATACCGCCCGTGGCGATCAGTCGCTGCAGCCGGTACCGCCCGGACAGCGTGACTCCAACGCGAGGGCTCATCGCTCGACTCCCACTCGCTCCGGTCCTCGCTCGTCCCTCGCTGCGATCCTCACTCGGGGTCGCCTTCGCGGACTCATGAACCCTCCCGCAGCGCCGCGGCTATCGTGGCGCGTCCGATCGGGGCGGCGAGTGCGCCGCCGGTGGCCGACAACCGATCCCCGCCGTCCTCGATCAACACCGAGACCGCGACCTTGGGGTCGGAAGCCGGTGCGAATGCGATGTACCAGGCATGCGGCGGAGTGTTACGGGGATCCGTCCCGTGCTCTGCCGTACCGGTCTTCGAAGCGATCTGCACGCCGGCGATGGCTCCCTTCTGCTGAGTCACCTGCTCGGCGGCGACCATCAAGTCCGTAAGTGTAGCTGCGACCTGGGGTGACACTGCCCGGCGCTCTTGGGCAGGTGCGGTGGTGGCGATCGTGGCCAGGTCGGGTCCTTTTAGGCTATCCACAAGATACGGGCGCATCGCGATGCCGTCATTAGCGATGGTCGCGGCCACCTGCGCGTTCTGCAGCGGAGTCAATGCGACATCGCGTTGTCCGATGCTCGACATCCCGAGGGCGGCCCCGTCCGCGATCGGTCCGGTGGTCGACTCAGCCACCTGCAGCGGGATGGCCGGCGGGGGAGAGTCGAGGCCGAAGGCCTGGGCGGTGGACTTGAGCTTGTCGGCGCCGGTCTTGAGACCCAGCTCGACGAAGGCGGTGTTGCACGATTTCGCGAACGCCTCGCGCAGCGTGGCGGTCGGACCGGACCCGCACGACGCTCCACCGAAGTTCTCCAGCGTCGCGGTGCTGTCGGGCAGCGGGATCCGCGGCGCCGCGGTGAGCTGGGTGTCGGGGGTGCTCCCGGCCTGGAGCGCCGCCGCGGTGGTGATCACCTTGAACGTCGAACCCGGCGGGTAGGTCTCCGAGATGGCGCGGTTGAGCAGGGGGGACTGCTCGTCATCGCGCAACTGCTGCCAGGCCTGGCTCTGCGCGTTGAGGTCGTGTGTGGCCAGCTGGTTGGGGTCGTAGGACGGAGACGACGCCATGGCCAGGATCTTGCCCGTCGAGGGCTCCAGGGCCACCACAGAGCCCTTGCAGGGGCCGTCGCTGCAGCCGTGCTGCAGCGCGTCCCAGGCGGCCTGCTGGACCTGCGGGTTGATCGTGGTGTCGACGTTGCCGCCACGCGGGTCGCGGCCGGTGAAGAAATCGGCGAGCCGGCGGCCGAAGAGCCGCTCGTCGGAGCCGTTGAGGATGCCGTCCTCGGCCCGCTCCAGCCCGGTGCTGGAATAGCCCAGCGAGTAGAACCCGGTGATCGGGGCGTAGACGTCGGGGTTGGGATAGGTGCGCAGGAAGCGGAAGCGGCCGTCGGTGGCGACCGAGTAGGCCAGCAGCTGGCCGCCTGCGGTGATCTGGCCTCGCTGGCGCGAATACTCGTCGAGCAGCACCCGCTGGTTGCGCGGGTCGGCGCGTAACCCGTCGGCCGTGAAGACCTGGGTGATCGTGGCGTTGGCCAACAGCAGCACGATCAGCACCATGATCGTGACTGCCACCCGGCGCAGGGAGGTGTTCATACCTTCTCGATCACCTCGGTGTTGGCCGCGGCGATCGGGGTGGGGTTCGGCGTCGGGGTGGTGGTGATGGGCCGCCGGGCGGCGTGCGAGATGCGCACCAGGATGGCCAGCAGGATGTAGTTGGCCAGTAGCGAGGAGCCGCCGTATGACATCCACGGGGTGGTCAGACCGGTCAGCGGGATCAGCTTGGTGACGCCGCCGACGACGATGAACAGCTGAATGGCCAGTGTCGAGGCCAGGCCGGCGGCGAGCAGCTTGCCGAAGCTGTCGCGCACCGCGATCGCGGTGCGCATCCCGCGGATGATCAGGATCGTGTAGAGCATGAGAACGCCTGCCAGCCCGACCAATCCGAGCTCCTCGCCGATAGCGGCGATGATGAAATCGGTGGCCGCGGCAGGCACCGTCCCGGGCTGTCCGTTGCCCAGGCCGGTGCCGAAGATGCCTCCGGTGGCGAAGCTGAACAGGGACTGGACCATCTGGTAGCCCGCGCCGTCAGGATCGGCGAACGGGTCGAGCCAGGTCTCCACCCGCACCCGCACATGGCCGAAGACCTGGTATGCCACAACGCTTCCCGCGGCGAACAGGGCCAGACCGATGACGACCCAGCTCAGCCGCTCGGTGGCCACGTAGACCAGTACGAGGAACGACGCATACAGCAGAAGTGAAGTGCCCAAGTCTTTTTCGAAGACCATCACGCCCACCGAGGCGGCCCAGGCCAGAAGCAGGGGAGCCAGATCGCGCGGCCGCGGCAGGTCGAGTCCGAAGAAGTGTTTGCCCGCGCTGGTGAACAGATCGCGCTTGGCCACCAGCACCGCCGCGAAGAAGATCAACAGCAGGATCTTGGAGAACTCGGCGGGCTGAATCGAGAAGCCGGGGAACTGGATCCAGATCTTGGCGCCGTACTGCTCGGAGTACTTCGTCGGCAGCAACGCCGGAATGACAAGCAGCACAAGGCCGGTCAGGGCGCAGATGTACCCGTACCGGGCGAGCATGCGGTGATCGGTCAGCAGTGCCACCACGACGGAGAATCCGATGACACCGACCAGCGTCCACATCATCTGCTGGTTGGCGGTGCCGCCGAGCCCGTCGGAGGTCATCTCACCCTTGGCCAGGTCCAGCCGGTGGATCATGACCAGGCCCAGTCCGTTGAGCACTGCCACGACCGGCAGCAGAAGCGGGTCGGCGTAAGGGGCGAACCGGCGCACGGCCAGGTGTGCGGCGCCCATCAGGACGATGAAGGCCAGGACGTAGCGGACCAGGTCCCAGCTGAGACCTTGTTCCTGATTGGCCTCGACGATCAGGAGTGCGACCGTGGTGATGAAGGCCGCGAACCCCAGAAGCAGCAGTTCCGCGTTGCGCCGATTGGGTAGCGGCGGCATGACGGTAACCGGCGACTGGGGTTGAGTCGTCATGACACGGCTCGGCAGTTCTTCCCCGGTTCTTGTGGTGGGGGAGGCAGTGCGGTGACGGTAGGTGACGGCGACGGGGGAGCCGGGGTCGGGGCGCCAGGCACAGGTGCGTCGGGCGCGGGTGCCTCGGGGGCAGGTGGCTCCGCGCTGGGCGTGGGGGTCGGCATCGGGCCCGGCGAAGGCGCGGGTGACGGTGACGGGCTGGGTGCCGGGGTGGGCTTCGACGTCGGCGTGGCGGTACGCGGAGCGCACACCGGCAGGACCGAGCTTCGTGCCAGCTTGGTGATCTGCTCGATGGCCTCGTCCTGGGTGCCGCCGATCAGACCGGCCTTCACCGAAGCCCGCTCCGAGGGACGCAGGTCGTCGATCGCCATCAACCGGCAGTCGCGCTGGTTCTGGTTGTCGTCGGCGCTGATCAGCGAGAGTTCATTGCGGGCGTTGAGGCAGCCGAGGCGATAAGGCTCCTGCAGGGAGACGCCGAGAAAGGAGCCCTGCACCCCCCGCATGATCGAGACCGTGCCGTCGTGCTCGGCGACGTAATAGTTGTTGCGGATGATCTCCCGGCCGATGGCCAGGCCGCCGACGAGCACCAGTACCAGCAGCACGGCGGCGATGAGGAACCGGCGACGCGATCGAGGCCGGCGGGCCGGTTCGGCCGGCTGGGGCACCACGCGTTTGGGCTCATTGCGGCGGGGATTGAACGCCGAGGCCCGTCCGGCAGCCGTGTCCGGCGGCGCGGACTGATCGTCGTCCCCGGACACAGCGCCGGCCAGGATGGGCTGGGTTTGTCCGTAGTCGTAGTCGACGACATCGGCGACCACCACGGTCACGTTGTCCGGGCCGCCGCCGCGCAGGGCCAGCTCGATCAGCCGGTCGGCGCTCTCGGCGACGTCCTCGATCTGCAGGGCCTCGTGGATGGTCTCCTGGCTGACCGGATCGGACAGACCGTCCGAGCACAGCAGGTAGCGATCACCGGCCTTGGCCTCACGCATGATCAGGGTCGGCTCGACCTCATGCCCGGTCAGCGCCCGCATGATCAGCGATCGCTGCGGATGGCTGTGGGCCTCCTCGGCGGTGATGCGCCCTTCGTCGACCAGCGTCTGGACGAACGTGTCGTCCTTGGTGATCTGGGTCAGCTCACCGTCGCGCAGCAGATAACCGCGGGAATCGCCGATATGGACGAGGCCCAGCCGGTTGCCCGCGAACAGGATCGCGGTGAGCGTGGTGCCCATGCCGTCGAGCTCGGGGTCGGCCTCCACGTGGGCCGCGATCGCGGAATTGCCCTGGCCGACTGCGGTGTTGAGCTTGCTGAGCAGGTCGCCGCCGGGCTCGTCGTCGTCGAGATGCGCCAGAGCCGCGATGACGAGCTGTGAGGCCACCTCGCCTGCGGCATGGCCGCCCATGCCGTCGGCCAGCGCCAGCAGCCGCGCCCCGGCATACACCGAGTCCTCATTGTTGGCGCGAACCAGTCCGCGATCACTGCGCGCGGCGTATCGGAGTACGAGGGTCATAGTGTGTCTCGCGCTCCTCGCATGCGGGGCGTCACGGACGCAACTCGATTACCGTCTTACCGATTCGAACCGGTGTCCCGATTGAAACCCTTACCGCTGTTGTCACCTTCGCCCTGTCAAGGTATGTGCCGTTGGTCGATCCTAGGTCCTCGACGTACCACTCCGAACCTCGTGGTGAGAGCCGGGCGTGGCGCGTTGAAGCGTAATCATCGGTGAGCACGAGAGTGGAGTCGTCGGCACGGCCGATCAGCACCGGCTGGGCACCCAACGTGATGCGGGTGCCGGCCAGTGCGCCCTCGGTGACCACCAATTGCCGCGCGATATGGCGTCGGTCCCGACTCGGCAGCAGGGAACCGCGGAGAGCCAAACCCCGGCGGACCATCACCGCGCCCGTGGGCGCGTAGATGTCCGTCCGCAGGATGCGCAACACCGACCAGATGAACAGCCACAGCAGCAGGAGGAATCCGACACGCGTCAGCTGCAGCACTAACCCCTGCATCTGACGTCCTCTCCGTATCCGCCCCACTGGTATCGCTCAGCTACCGTCGGCAACGTCACGATACTTGGACGGTGATCGCCGTGAGGGCGAAGCGGGGTGCTTGCCACTCAGGTGTGTCCGGTCTCAGACGCTCAGTGCACGCGCACGATGATCTCGGAATGGCCCAGCCGGATCACGTCGCCGTCGGCCAACTGCCACTCCTGCACCGGCGCGTTGTTCACCGTGGTGCCGTTGGTGGAGTTGAGGTCTGACAGCAACGCGACCTGGCCGTCCCACCGGATCTCCAGATGCCGGCGTGACACCCCGGTGTCGGGGAGACGGAACTGGGCGTCCTGGCCGCGGCCGATCACGTTGGCACCCTCGCGCAACTGGTACGTCCGGCCACTGCCGTCGTCGAGCTGGAGGGTGACCGCAGCGCCGCCGGCGGCATAGTCGCCGCCGCCGTACCCGCCCTGCTGGCCGCCGTACCCGGCCGGGCCGCCCTGCGGCGGTGCGCCGTACTCGCCGCCGCCGTAGCCGCCCTGCTCGCCATAACCAGGCTCGCCGTAGCCGCCCTGTTCGGGGTAGCCGCCCTGCTGGGGCTCGGCATAGCCGCGGCCGTAGTCCTGCTGTTGGCCGTAGTCCTGACGTCCGTAGGGCTGGCCGCCGCCGTAGCCGCCACCCTGTTCGGGGTAGCCGCCGCCTTGGCGCGGGTCCTGCCGTCCGTAGTCGTACTCGCCGCCGCCGTAACCGGGCTGACCGCCCTGGGCGGGCTGGCCGTAACCGCCGCCCTGCTGGCCGCCGTAACCGCGGTCGTAACCGCCGCCCGGCTGGCCGCCGTAACCGGCGGGCGGACGCTGCTGCTCGTAGGACTGCGGGGGGTACCCGCCCTGATCGGGGTAGCCGCCTTGATCCGGATATCCACCCTGGTCCGGGTAGCCGCCCTGATCGGGGTATCCACCCCGGTCGCCGCCGTAGCCGCCGCGCTGCTGCGGGGGGTAGCCGCCCTGATCCTGAGGCGGGTAGCCGCCCTGCTCAGGCGGGTACTGGCCGCCGCGGGGATCGTCCTGCGGGTGGCCGTAGCGGTCGTCGTAATAGTCGTCGCCGGGCCGCCCTTGTCCCTGGCCGCCGCGGTAATTCGGGTTATCGGTCATAGGTGGTTCTCCTGATTCTGCGGTGAACGCATGGTCGCCTTGGGCTCGCGCGGATTCGCCAGCGGTCGAATCGGGGTTGACCGCGCCATGGGCGCGGAACTGTCCGGTGTGCAAGTTCGGTGATTGCTCGAATCTAACGACCACTTCACCATACGTTTGCCACCCCTGATCACGAATGAATCCCCCCAGATGTCTGGCGAACGCGGTCGAGGTCAGGTCAGTATCGGCGCTTACTTTCTTATAGTCAGTGCCACTGAGCGTAATTACGTAGTCGTTCGGTGCCAAAACTTGTCCACCGGCCACGGTACGGGCCCGGGACTCGGCTTCCCGGCACAACGCCGTCTCTACTTCTTGAGGCACTATCGAGCCGCCGAAGACCCGGGCGAACGCATCGCCGACGGTCGACTCGAGTTTGCGTTCGATGCGGTCGA
Organism: Mycobacterium sp. 48b; assembly: GCF_048282725.1. NCBI lineage: Bacteria > Bacillati > Actinomycetota > Actinomycetes > Mycobacteriales > Mycobacteriaceae > Mycobacterium > Mycobacterium sp. 48b. The sequence continues at coordinate 475,263 of NZ_JBLVUL010000001.1, read as the reverse complement.
CCAGACCCATGTCACCGCCCGCCTTTTCTCGTTGTCGTTCGTCGCCTCGACACGGCCACCCGTGCTCCCGCGTGTCGCTCTGGCCACACTGCTCACAAGCATGGTATCGGCCTAGTGCCGTAATGCGGGACCAACAGAACTCTGAGAATCCGATCGTTGCAGGTCAGTGACCTGATCTAGATGAGCTTAAGGATTCTCTGACAGTCCCCTGACCGTCTGATCGACCTGCTGATCGGCCGGTTTGGGAACTGCGCGCTCGCAGTGCTACGCTTCCCCGGTCATTCGGGCGAGTGGCGGAATGGCAGACGCGCTGGCTTCAGGTGCCAGTGTCCTTCGGGACGTGGGGGTTCAAGTCCCCCTTCGCCCACACAGAGCGGTTCAGATGAACTGCGACGAAGGCCGTGAACTCAACTGAGTTCACGGCCTTCGTGTTTCGGGCCGACTGCCGTCGCACCGGCCGGGCACCGGATCGTGCGGCGCGCGAGACGAGACCACCCCACCGAGTGCCACTGAAGGCGCCCCACAGTTTCGCCGCGGAGGCTGCCGATCTACGGTGCGTGCTGAATTGCGCGAGTGAATCCTTTGGCGGGAAGGCGCATATCGTCGGCGGGTCCAATAGGCGACGGTCGTCCTTTATGCCGCCGCGGCCGATGCCGATCGAATTGCATCGCCGGCCTTGTTCGAGCCGCCATTGCTGTAGCCGGGCGCAGGTGACTACTTACGCTCCAACAACTGCAGCAGATAATCGCCGTACCCGGATTTGGGCAGTTCCTTGGCGCGGGCGGCCAGCTGATTGTCGTCGATGTAGCCGGTCCGCCATGCGATCTCCTCGGGCACACCGATTTTCAATCCTTGGCGGCGTTCGATGGTGCGGACGAAATCGCTGGCGTCCAGGAGTGAGTCGAAGGTGCCGGTGTCCAACCACGCCGTTCCGCGGGCCAACACCTCGACCGAGAGCCTGCCCTGGTTCAGGTAGGTCTGGTTGATCTCGGTGATCTCGTATTCGCCGCGCGCCGACTTACGGAGCGAGCGGGCCATCTCGATGACGTCGTTGTCGTAGAAGTACAGTCCCGGCACGGCGTACTGCGATTTGGGGACGGCCGGCTTCTCCTCGAGGGACAGTGCTGTGCCGTCCTCGCCGAACTCGATGACGCCGTAGGCGGCCGGGTTGGCCACCCAGTACGCGAAAATGGCTCCGCCCTTGACATTCTGGAACCGGCGCAGGTTGGTACCCAACCCCGGGCCGTAGAAGACGTTGTCGCCCAATACAAGTGCCACCGAATCCGTGCCGATGTGGTCGGCCCCGATCACGAACGCCTGGGCCAGGCCTTCGGGCTCCTGCTGTGCGGCGTAGCTCAGGTTCACCCCGAAGGCCGAGCCGTCACCCAACAGGCGCTGGAACGCCGGTGCGTCGACAGGGGTGGTGATCACCAGGATGTCGCGGATCCCGGCCATGATCAGGGTGGACAGGGGGTAGTAGACGAGAGGCTTGTCGTACACCGGCAGCAACTGCTTGCTGACACCTGTGGTGATCGGATGCAGCCGGGTGCCGGACCCGCCGGCCAGGAGAATTCCGCGCATGCCTGCCTACACCCCGACGCCGTCTGCCGGCTTGTCATGGCACAACACGCCGACACCTTATCGTGCGGGCACCGGCGGCCTCGCCGGAATGAACAGCCTCAACGCAGCAGGTAGGACGTCATCGACAGCGAGCCGTAGGTGTAGCCGCTGACGATGGCGTCGACCGAGCGGGCGGAATCGGATGCGGCACCGGCCAGCCCGGCGAAGTACAGCATCGGGATGAAGTGGTCCGGGGTGGGAACCGCGGACGCATAGTCGGGGTGGGCCTCGAGGGTGAGGACGTCGGCAGGGGAGTGGGTGAGTTGTCGGCGGGCGGCATCGTCGAAGCGCTCGGCCCAGGCGAATCCCTGCTCGGGCTTCCCGGGGTCCATCCCGGCGAGGTTGTGCACGATGTTGCCGCTGCCCACCACGAGCACTCCGCGCTCGCGCAACGGCGCCAGCTTCGCACCGAGTCGCAGGTGGTACTCGGCCGGTTCGTTGGCATTGATCGCCAGTTGCACAACAGGTATGGACGCATCGGGAAAGGCGTGCACCAGCACCGACCAGGTGCCGTGGTCGATACCCCAGCTGTCCACGTCGGCACCCACCCAGGTCGGGTGCACCACGTCGCTGACCTCCTCGGCCAATTCGGGCAACCCCGGCGCCGGGTATCGGACGTCGAACAGCTCGCGCGGGAATCCGTAGAAGTCGTGGATGGTGCGCGGGCGCGGCATCGCCGTGACCGCGGTGGCGTTGATGTACCAGTGCGCACTGATCACCAGGATCGCGCGGGGCCGGGGCACCGCCTGCCCGAAATCGCGCCAGGCCGCGGTGAAGCGGTTGGATTCGAGGGCGTTCATCGGGCTGCCGTGGCCGATGAACGCCGCGGGCATGAGTGCAGGTGCCGGACCCATGAACCGAGCCTAGGTCGACGGGTTGTCCCAGTGGTCCGTGCAGACCAGTTCGCCGACAGGGCGCCGGCGCACCGGACCGTGGGATCCGCGCGGCCAGCCCACCACGACGTGGCCTGCCAGCATCCAGTCCGCGGGTACCCCGACTGCCTCGCGCAGCAGCTGCTCCCCGCCATAGGAGGCCCAGCTGGTCAGGCAGGCGCCCAACCCCTGGGCCCGGGCCGCGAGCAGGAAGTTCTGCATGGCGGGAAAGATCGATCCGCCAAGCAGAAGTTCCGAGGCGGTGGGGAAGCGCTGCTGGGTGAACAGCACCGAGGTGAACTCGCCTGCCCGGTCGTGCAATTCATAGGTGGCGCGGTTGGTCCTGGCGCGCCGGCTGGCGTCGTCCTCGGCCGGCCGGGTCATGCCGTAGACGGGTTCGATGACGGCCAGCGCTTGCTTGGCGGCCTTCGCCACCACCGCGCGCTGCTCGGCCGAACGCAACACCACGAACCGCCAGGCCTGCGCGTTCGCCCCCGACGGTGCCCACGCCGCGGCCTGCAGGCAGCGGGCCAGGGTCGCGTCGTCGACCGGTTCATCGGTGAACCGCCGGATGGTCCGCGATGTCGACATCACTTCCCAGATGTCGTCGCTGGCAGATGACATGTCCCCCCTCAGATCGCGGCCCATCCGAATGTGCCGGACACATGCGGTGGCGCACAAGCCCATCGCGTCGGCCCGGCCAACCATGTGAGGGTCATAGGGCCGCCGCTGCGGTAGCGTTTCCGGGTGTGCAGGCCAGTGTGGGTCTGGCACCTCAGGAGTTCGCGCTGTTCGAGCTGCCGGAGCAAGTGATCCGCAGCGATCACGTCCGGCGGGGATTTGGTGTTCTGATGCCCGATCTGTATCCCGTCGACGATCCCGACGACGCGGATCCCCGCTTGGCGCCGCTGCTGGCCTGGCGCCAGCAGCTGGTCGACTCCGGCGCGGTCGCGGCCCGCAGTTTCAAAGAGGCGCATCTGCGCCTGGTCCTGAAGTCCGGCCGCACCGATGTCGAGCAGATCCGCGAGATGCTGCCGGGCTCGGTGGCCGACCATGCCGAAGCGATGGCCCGGCTGCTGGCCGAGCTGGAATCCGGGACTGCGGACACTCCGCCGGAGCCAGTGGTACCCGCAGGCGTTGACGTGCACGCCATCGCGTTCCGCCACGGTGAATCCCGGCCCGACGTCGTCGAATTGAGTTGGCCCGACTACCAGGCCAACGGGGGAGTGGTCCTCTACCGGGTGGTCAGCGGCGAAGACCGAGCGCCCAAATCCCCGGAGAACGCCGACCTCGTCGCGGCCACGCCGTTGTCGGCGGCCAGTGACGACCGGCCCTTGACCGGGCCGGTGCGCTACTACCAGGTCTGGGTGATCACCGGGACGTCGCGTGCGGATGCCCTGAGCACCCGGCCGGTGTTGCATGCCAGTGGGGTGTTCGTCGCGCCACTCGGCGACGTGTCCGTCCGTGAGGACAACGGCCTGGTGATCGGCCAGTGGACGGAACCACCCGCGACGAGTTCGGTGCACGTGTACCGCATCCCGCGCGACGCGGCCGATGAAACCGGGATCGACGAGGCGCGCTACCGGATCCTCGCCGATGGCGAGCATCGGACCGGCTTCGTCGACTCCGGCGCCGCCCGGGGGATGCGCTACCGCTACCGGGTGCGTTGCGCCGTCACCGTCGACGGGGCCGTGCAGTACTCGGAGCCCGCCGACGTCGACGTCGAGGTGTCGGCGGTACTGGCTGCGGTCACCGATATCGCGGTCGACACCGGTCTCGACGGTGAGTCGTTCGACGTGTCGTGGGCCGCGCCCGGGGCTGAGGTCGTCATCTACCTCAGCCAGACCGGTCCGAGTGCCGGTGGCGTTTCCACCGAACTGCCCCAGAACGCGCTCGAGCAGGTCGGGCTCACCCCGGATCTGCGGTTGCGGCAATCGGCGACGGATCAGGTACTGCCCGACGGCAGCCATCGCTCGATGATCGCGGGGGTGGCGTGGCCGCAGGGCTGGAGCCGGGCCTACCTCACGCCGGTGACGATCCTGGCCGGGCGGGCCGTGCTGGGCCGGACCGTGTCGGCGGTGCGCACCGGCGCGATCCGCGACATCGAACTCGCCGAGTACTGCAACAAGCAGGTGCTGACGTTCGAGTGGCCCGACGGGGCGGCAGGGGTGGTGGTGACCCTGGCGGCCACGGGCTACGACCCCCGAGCCGGCCTGACCGGCAGATCCTTCGAGATCTCACTCGAGGACTACGAGAAATACGGCGGGATGCACCTGACCGGCGCGCTCCCGGTGGGCGGATGCTCGCTGCACCTGGCGCCGGTGGCGTTCTCCGGTGGCCGGCGGGTGACCGGGCCGGTCGCCAGCGTCGAGTACCCGGGCATGTTGCGGCTGCAGTACGCGGTGCGAATCGGGCGTGATCCCAACGGTTTTCCCAACACGGCCACCGTCGCCGTGCGTTCGGAGTACGACATCCCCGGCTCGCCGTCGTTCGTGTTGGTCAACAACCCTCAGCGGATGCCGTTGAGCGTGCATGACGGCGCGCCGGTCGATGTGGCGCCGCTGGACGCCAACGGGCAGTTGGCGGACCAGCCGTCGAAGCAGTTGCGCTGGACGGCGTTGACGGCGTCGGGCAGCGGCGAACTGTGGGCCGCCAACGTCAGCGGCCTGCACGGCTGGATCCGGCTGTTCCTCAACATCCCGGACCCGGCCCAGCTGCGGACCCTTGCACTGCTGGACCCGCCGGTGCAGACCCTGCAGCTCACCGCGACGGTGCTATGACGTCGCGCTACGGCCAGCTCGCCTATACGTCGTTCGATGCCGTCGGGACGGTCGGCGGCTGGCAGGTCAAGGAGACCAGCGGAGGTCTGACGCCGGCGGAGACGCAGGCGTTGATCGCCGGCGTCCGCACGGTGTTCCGTCCGGTGGGCGAGATGCCCGATTTCCCCACCCCCGAGCAGCTCGAGCACGGCCCGCGCCGGCTGGCCTACCGCCACCTCGGTGACGCCGCCGGCTACTGGCACACCTTCCCGGCCGGGTCGGACAGCACGGGCCGGCCGGGCAACGTGTTCGCCCACGCGCTGTTGGACCGCGCGCCCGACACCCATCCCCGCTACCGGGCCATCCAACGGTGGCGGTCTCCGCACTGGTTGCAGCCTTTCGGCGCGGCTGCGGTGGCCCGTGCCGCACTGCCCGGGACATTGCCCGAGCTCGGCAACGCGGTGACGAAGGACAGCGTGGTTACTTTCGCGCTGGACACCGTCACCTGGCGGTTGGCGACGTTGTTCGCGCTGATGGATGCGGTAGCCGCGGCGCTGGCAGGCGGCCCGCCGGTGGTGCTGGGCGTGCAGTCTCCGGATGCGGCAGCGCAGTGGATCGGCCTCGTGAGTTTCCTGATGTCGCCCGGCACCGCAGCGGCACTGAGCTTCTCCACCTTCGATCGCGCAGAGCAGGTGGCGCCACACAATGGTCAGGTGCTCAGCGCGGTGCCGATCGAGGACCTCGTCGCGGTCGAACCCGGCATGGTCGTGATCAGCGAAACCGAGACCGTATCGCTGGGTGAGCTCGGTGGCGATCCGCACCGCACCGCGGGCGGACACCGCATCGCGGTGACCCGGTGGTCGGTGATGGCACAGGTGGTGTTGCTCGACGTGGCCTCGGCCCGGCGGGTGCTCGACGACATCGACACGTTGTCAGGTCAGGTGCGCGATGACGGGCTGCACCCGGCGTGGCCGATGGCCATGGCGGTGGCCGGGCGTCCGGAATTCGCCGACGCGCAGGTGGAGGCCCATGAGGTGATCGCCGGGCACTCCCCGTCGGGTGCGCTGGTCGGGTCTGAAGCCGCGCACATCATCGCCGATGTGCTCGCCGCCGTGATCGGCACCACGACGGCCGACGCCTGGCGGGTGGTGCACGAGTTGCAGGATGGGGCAGGAGCGGCGTTCGCCGACGCCACCTACTTCGCCCGGGCCATCGCCGACGACACCTGGATGGCCCAAAGCGGACCAATCCCGTTGGGGCCGAGAATGTTTCACGGGAAACCAATACCTTCGTCGCTGCGGGTGGCCATCGGCCCGGCCCTGGAACGCAGCCGGGAGCAGGGTCCCGACCGGTTGCTGCGGGTCGTCGACCTGCTGTTGCGGGCCGGGGTCGCCGACGACCGGCTGACGGCGGCGCTGACCGACGCCGTACTGCCCGGCCTGGCGGATCCGGGGGTGCGCACGCGCATCGGTCCGGCGGACCGGCTGTCGCTGGCAGCATGGTTGCTCCGCGACGTCGACGCCGAGGGCACCGCCATCGACGATGACGTATTGGACTGGCTGGCCGAGGCGGCTCCGGTGCCGGTGCCCGCGGAGCTCGCGAGCGCGCAGCCCGGGGATCCGGTGTGGATCCGGGCCGCGCTGCGCGGCTTGCGGTCCCGTCGGCACGGACCACAACTCGCCGGTGACCTCGGCGCGCAACTGTGGTGGCTGCGGATGACGGAGCCCGGGCACTTCGCGGCTGCCGCAGCGGCCTCGGTGTGGAATCCAGCCGATCTGTTGCTGGCCATCGGGACCGAGCCGCTACCCAGGATGGCCGCGTTACGCACCCTGGTGGGGGCTGCGGACTCGGCCGCATTGCACCAGTTGGCCGGCAAGGTGATCGAGGACAACGGCGACAACGTGGCGGTGGCCTGTGCGGCGGTGCGCCACATCGAGCCGCGGGAGTGGCTGCATCAGCGCTATCTGCACACCCACCAGAGTTCCTATGTGCCGTTGTGGGACCACGTCCTGGCCGGTTTGGAGCCGGGGTCCGTGCACCCGGATTTCTCGGTGCGGCTGCTGGCGTTCGCGCTGCTGGGCGTGCTTGCCGGTCAGCCGTATCCGCAGGCCTGCAACACGTTGGCCGTCGAAAACGGTTGTGGCGCACAGGCGGTGGCCCGGGTGCTGCCGTTGGTCGACGGCGGACAGTTGGCACCGGTGACGGTGGTGGCGATCAGCCTGCTCCGGGCGGCCGCGGCCGAGTCCGGCACACGCGCTCTCGACCCGGTGGATCAGCTCGCCGGTGTGCTGGCAGGGCAGGTGGCGGCCACCATGGGCGGCGCCGACGCGGAATCCGTGGTGGTGTTGATGGCGCAGATGTCGGGCGATGCCTCTGAGGGGACGATGCGCGGATACCGCAAAATGGTGAACAGGCTGTTGACGCGGCGGGGTGAGCAACCGTCGCTGGCGGAGCGACTGAGGGGGAGCCGGGGCTGACATGAGCAAATGCCCGCGGTGCTTCACCGTATTGAGCCCGAACAACCATCTGTGGACGTTGCCTGCCCAGGCGGGGGGCACCCGGTACCGCGATGACGTCGCCTCGGCGTATGTCGGTGCACCCGCCGATTGCGGACCGCTCTACACGTGGACCCGCACCCCCGGTTACAACGGGCCGCCGCCGCCGACGTCCGAGGCCAGCCGGGCGCTGCAGGGACCTGCGGTGGAGATCTGCCCGGTCTGCCACTTCACGCTGCCCGACGGCTTCCGCGAGGGACACGCGATCTGCATCGCGCTGGCCGGCGCGCGCGCGACGGGCAAGAGCCTCTACATCGCAGTGCTGGTCAAGCAGCTGGAACTGCTGTGCGAGCGCTTCGGGGTGGTGATGGAACCGGTCACCCGGGCCACCGCCCAGAACTACGCCGCCAACTACGAGGGGCCGCTGTACGTCCAGCGGGGCCTGTTGCCACCCACCCCGACGGTGCACACCCAGGCCCCGAATCAGCGTGAGCCACTGGTGTTCTCGATCGGCGTCTGGCACGGGATCCGCCGGTTCCTGGTGCTGCGCGACGTGGCGGGTGAGGACCTCGAGAACGGTGACCTGCGCGCGGCGCCCTTCCAGTTCTTCGCCCACGCCGATGCGGTGTTCTTCATGTTCGACCCGTTGCGGGTCAAGGCCATCCGCGATCAACTGCAGGACCTGCTGCCGCCGCAGCCGTTCAGCGGTGGGGAACCGCGTTCGGTGCTGGGCAATCTGCTGTTGGCGGTCAACCCCGGTCAGCCCAAGCTGGCGGTGATCCTGTCCAAGTTCGATGTGCTGCGGGCGCTGCGGGACGTGCAGGGGTCGGAATGGGCGCTGGTGATGTCGAACGGGGGAGCGGCCTTCCTGCGAGACACCTCCGACGGCAAGCACTACGACGACGCAGACGGTCAGCTCCTCGACCAGGAGGTGCGCAGCCTGCTGGTCCGCCTGCACGGCGGTTCGATCGTCGCGGGCGTGGAGAACCCGTCTTTGGGTGCGCGGTTGGCCAGCCGGTACTTCGCGGTGTCCGCGCTGGGGCATCCGCCGAACGGAAATCGTCTGCACGCCAGGGGTATTGCCCCCTTCCGGTGCGTGGATCCGGTGCGCTGGGTGACTTCGCAATTCGGCGTGCTGTAGCCGGCCGGTCGGGTTAGCGACCGCGTTCTCGGGGCCGGGTGACCCCGTGGCTATGGTGGGCTGACCGAGCAGAGAGGTGACAGGTGGGCAAGAACGAGCGCACGAAGATCGTCATGGGCGACGATGAGATCGCCGAATTCATCGAACGCAGTCGGACCGCGACGATGGCCACGGTGCTGCCGAGCGGCCGACCTCACCTGGTCGCCATGTGGTACGCGGTGCTCGACGGCGAGATCTGGTTCGAGACCAAGGCCAAGTCGCAGAAGGCGGTCAACCTGCGTCGCGACCCCACGATCACGGTGATGATCGAGGACGGCGACACCTACGACACCCTGCGCGGCGTGTCGATCGACGGCACCGCAGAGATCATCGACGATCCGGAAACGATTCTGCGCGTGGGCATCAGCGTGTGGGAGCGCTACACCGGGCCCTACACCGAGGAGATGCGCCCGTTCGTCGACCAGATGATGAACAACCGCATCGCGGTGCGGGTGGTCCCCAGCCGTCAGCGCAGCTGGGACCACCGCAAGCTCGGGCTGCCCGAGATGCCGGTGGGCGGCAGCACCGCTCAGTATCTGAACGCCTAGCCCGACGGGCGCGGTCGCGGCTTGAGCCGTCCATTGGGCAGGGGCGGCGCGGGTAACCGCGCGACACGGCCGGTGTAACCCTGCACATCGCCGAACCGGACGTCGCCGGCCTGCCACAGTTCGCGGTAGGTCGCGATGTCGTCATGGCTGCGGCCGACGAAGTTCCACCACATCACCAGTTCCTCGGTGAACGGTGGCCCGCCGAGCAAGATGGCCCGGGCCGGCCCGTCGCCGCGGTTGGCCAACCGCAGTTGTGCGCGCCCCGGCGCCTGGTAGGCCAGGTCGGCGACCGCCAGCGTGGTGCCGCACACCTCGATCACGCCCTGGTCGAGCAGGACGCCGTGTTCGAATCCCGGGTCGACATCCAAGGTCAGCATCGCTCCGGGATCCAGGTCGATCTGCGCGCCCAGTAGTGGCGTGAAGGTGTGCACCGGGGACGTCGAGTCGGCCAGCTCACCGAGAAACACCCGCAATGTGGCGCCGTCGAGGATCCGAGGCGGCGGCGCGTAGTGCGCGAAGTCGCGGTCGGTGTCGCGGGAGGGGTCGGGCAGGGCCACCCACAGTTGCACGCCGTGCAGGATCGTCGTCTCCGGCGTCGAGACCTCCGAGTGGCAGATCCCGGCGCCGGCCGTCATGAGGTTCAGCTCACCCGGCCGGACCATGGCATGGACTCCCGCACTGTCCCGGTGTTCGATCAGGCCTTCGAAAAGCCAACTCACCGTTTGCAACCCGGTATGGGGATGTGGCGGTACATCCATGCCCCTGCCGGCGGATCGGACGTCGTGCGGACCGTAGTGGTCGGCGAAGCACCAGGCACCGATCATGGACCGGTCCCGCTGCGGCAGGGTGCGACGGACGAGCATCGCGCGCGGCCCGCCCAGCGGCACCTCCCGCGGATGCAGAACACCGGTGAACTCCGAGTTGGCGCAGGTGACTTCGGCGGGCGCCGTATCGGTGTTGCTCATGAACCTCACGGTAACCGTGTTCGAGTGAACCGGGCGCGATTAGCATGACCGGCATGACCGGGGGATTGACAGCCGAAGATGTTCGCAGCACCGAGTTTTCGAAGCCGCCGCTGGGCAAGCGGGGATACGACAAGAAGTCGGTGGACGATTTCATTGCGCTGGTCGCCCGGAGGCTCGACGGGCGCGGGCATCTGGGTGCCGAGGACGTCCGCAACATCATTTTCCCCAAGCCGCCGATGTTTCAGCGCGGCTATGACGAAGACGAAGTCGACTCGCTGCTCGATGCGGTGGTCGCCACGCTGGAGCAGTAGTCGAAGGAGAAGTTGGGGGACGGTGCCGTCACTGCGCCTCTCGGCGAGTGGTCGCTCGAAGCGACGATTCTGGTGTGGGGCCCGGGGCAATGCCCGACACCGTCAGCTGGTGTAACGACATACCCCGGGCCCCTATTCCTCCCCCGGTGGAAACCTGCCCTTGCCCTGCCGTCCCCTCGAATCGGCAGCGCAAGGGCCAGAAAAGATCTCGTGTGTTGCGCGGAATCGAGGATCAGGCGGCTTCAGGAAAGACCAGGCCGAGTTTGCGTACCGGGTAGCCGTTGCGTTCGGCCAGCGATCGCAGCTGCTTGAGCGCGAAGCTGCGGCCACGGCCGGCCTCGGGAACCATGATTCCGGCCCAAACTCCTTCGGCGCGTGGCAGTTCGCAGGCCTCGCGGGCGCACAGCCAACGCCGCGGGCATTCGCGGCAGATGACCTTGGCCTGATCGTCGGGGGTGGAGGTCCACCGCTCCGGGTCACTGGTGCACACGCCGAGCGGGATGCCGTTGGCCATGAGTGCGTTCATGCTGCTGCTCCTGTTTAGGACTTTTGTTGCGGTGTCTTCCGCGTTGGGGGGAACGCTATAGCAAGAACCGTAGCGATGCAACAGTTTGGTGCAAACCGCAGCGGTGCAACGCTACGGAAATTTGCATTGGTAACGATGGGGAATCACCAGGGAAAAGTGGCTTTAGATCTAAAACCGCACGTCAGAACGCCCGTGGGTACCTTCATGTACCCGTAGCAGCAGTACGGTTTGTCCTGCTGGGAAGCCGTAGCGTAGGGGTTGTTTGCTACGAAAGCGAAAAACCCATTGCGTAGCGGTGCTTCGGTCTGGGGTTAGGATTGACGGGTCCCGGCAACCGCTTCAGCACTGGCTGAGGCTGAGCACATCGGCGAGGAAACAGCCCCGTATGACCGACGCTGAGTACGATCTCGCCACGGGCGAGTTCGATGTCGGACTCATCCGCGCCGGCGCCGCAGCCGCGGCCAGGCGCCGCGAACTCGACATCAGTCAGCGCAGTCTCGCCGCCGACGGGATCATCAACGCCGGGGCCCTCATCGCGTTCGAGAAGGGCCGCAGCTGGCCCCGAGAGCGCACCCGGCTCAAGCTCGAAGAGGTGTTGCGCTGGCCGCCGGGCACCATCGCCCGGCTGCGCCAGGGTGGCCCGGTACCCGATCCGGCCCTGCCTCCTCCGGCCCCTGTGGAATCGCCGACCGTCGTCACCGCGCAGCCGATGGCGGGGCCGTTGGCGACCACGCCGCCGGCCAGCGAAGAGGTACCGCTGATCGCCCAGGCGGTCCTGACCGCGGTGAGCACCCTGGAGTCGACGATCGCCACGCTGCCCGCCGTCGGAGAACCCGAGTTCACCCCGCGGGTCACGTCGGTGCTGGCTGACCTACGTCAGCTCGAGGCGGTGGCCGCCCGCGCCGCGCGGCTCAGCATGGTGACTCCCGCGCTGATCAAGGCGCTCAGCGCGGTGCGGCGTCAGATCGATGAGCTGACCACCCGCGCGGCCACCGCTCCCGGTGCCACTCTCGGGCAGCGCCTGTACGCCGCCCGACGGCACGCCAATCTCACGATCGGTGAGACTGCAACGGCCGCAGGTGTTTCCGAGGACACCGTGGCCCGCGCCGAGGCGGAATATCCCATCGACGCACCCGCAGTCCATGCCCTGGAGGGGCTGATCGGCGCGATGCGCTGACCAGATCCGGCTAGCGGTCGCGCCGCTCGTCCTGGGTCGGGAAGTGCTCGGCAAGGGCCGCGGCGATCTCGAGGAACTTGCGGCGGGTCGGGGTCGACATCTCCCGCGGGTCGACGACGCCACCGGGCCGCAGATGCCCGTCGAACGGCACCTCGATCACCCGCTGGCCCTGGCCCGAGAACTGACCGGCCAGGATCGTCCGCGTGCGTTTGTCGGCGTGGCCGTCGGAATCGTTGAGCACCACGACGGTGCGCTGCAGCAGGTCCGTCATCTCATGGGCCGCGAGCCAGTCCAGCGTCTGGCCCGCGGTCGCGGCGCCGTCCACCCACGGTGAGGACACCACGATCAAGCCGTCGAGGTCGCGCAGCACCTCCTGGGTCACCGGCGAATCCATCGTCGAGCTGCAGTCCACCACGGAGATGGAGAAGTGTTTGTCGAGCCGAGTGGTGGCCTCGCGGTAGATGGCGGCGTCGAGCACCCGGCGTCGGGCCGGCGTGCCCTCGCCGGCGAGGACGAACAGCCCGGCGGCGTTGGTGCCGACCCGGCTACGCACGTCGGCGAATGAGTCGAGGTGCTTGTCGTTGGCGAGTTCCCAGTACGAGCTCTGCGCCTGCGGGTCGACGCGGCTGCCGAGCTTGCCGAAGGACGTGTCGGCGTCGATCGCCACCACGCGGTCGTCCTGGCGCAGCTGGGCGAAGATCGACCCGACGCTGGCCGAGACGGTGGTCTTCCCGACCCCGCCCTTGCCCATCACTCCGACCTTGTAGTGCCCGCGCAGGAGGCCCTTGATCTTGGTCTCCAACTCGGCCATCCGAAGGTCCTCGGGTGACGGACCGGGATTGACCAGTCCGAATGTCGCCCGGTAGACGAACAGTCGCCAACCGCTGCCCGGCGGCTGACGCTTCGGCGGCACGAGGTCGTTGACCCGGATGCGGTCGGCGTACGAGCCGGTCGGCAGTGGGGGAATGCCCTGTGTCGCGGCTGGATCCGGTGCGAATCCACCTTCGGTGGGCCAGGGCTGGCCGGGAGGCGGCCCGTATGGATGCTGCGGCGGCGGGCCTCCGGGGCCGGGCGGACGCTGCTGCGACGGAAGCTGCCAGCCGGGCGGATGCTGCTCCCATGCGTCGGTCCGGGGATCGGGCTGGCCCTGGTTGGGCGGTGCCTGATGGGTCTCGCGCGGAGGGTGCGATGGTGCCGGAGGCGCGGGCGGTGGGGGTGGTGGTGGCGCCTGCTGCTGCGGAGGGGCGGGTGCTGCGGGCGGCGCCTCCCGGAATGTGCTGCGGGCCCGCTCGGCGTCGGGGTCGGTCGGTATTCCCTGCGATGACCCGGAATCGTCGGGATCAGTACGTTCCGGGGGTTTCGACGGCACGAAATTGACCGGCGGGCGCCCGGGAATCGACGGCGGCTCTGGCGGCTTGCGACGGGTCGGCCGGGTGTCGGGTTCGAAGTGGGATTCCTCCGGACCCGTCCAGCCGAGCTCTCGCCGCAAGGTGTCGTCGGGGTCGGGCACGCCTGAATCTCCTCCGGAACTCACACAAGGGAACTTTGACCGTGCTCAAGTATCGACTACAACCCGTCCGGCTTGCACGATCCGTCCGTAATCGGGCCGAAATTGCGGTGCAGCAAATTTGTGCGGCAAACCTCGGAGTACTCCGAAACCGCGGTTGAACGGTGCCCATCGGAGGGGGTGCAGAACCCGGGTACAGCCACTGTGCGCGACGCGCGCGGGCGTTGTTGGCGCGGGTTCGCACACCACGGGAAAAACGACCGTTCAAATGCGATAAACCGTGGTCGGAGTCACTCCCGGGACCGTCGATCTCGTCGGCGTCGAGGGCCGAAATTAGTGTGCTGACCGGGTCGGATGCGCTGGTAATCTCTGTTCCGGCGAAGGGGATACGGGGCATGGGACTGCTGGGCGATATTGCCGATTTCGGCAAAGGCGTGATCGCGAACAATCTGAAGTGGACCGAGCGTGCCGCGAAGGTCGGAGAGTTCATCGCCCGCAACACAGTGGGTCCCGAACTCGAGCAGGTTGGCAAGTTCGGCGGCCAGATCGTCGATCTCAGCCAGAAGGCCACCAACTTCTTCGCCTCGCAGATCGGCCAGCGGCTGATCAGGACGGCGCGGTCGCCCATCCTGGCCGCCGGTCAGCAGACCATCGAGTCGATGAAGCACAGCACCGGGGTCGGTGCTCCCGAGAACGGACAACGCTTCGGTCAGGGGGCTGACAAGATGGGCGCGGTCGGGCAGGTGCTCGCGTCGGCGTTCCCCGACGACAGTTGGAACAGCGGCGGCGCAGGCGTCTACGCCAGTCGCAACACCGAGCAGGTCGGCCGGGTCCAGACGATGCTCGGTCTGGACAACATGGTGGCGGGGGTGCTGACGGCCGAAGCCGGCCAGATCACGGCTGCCCGCGACAGCCTCGACGAGCATTCCGACTGGCTGGGCGCGATGAGCCTGCTCACCACGAGCGCCGGAGTCATTCCGGGCTTCGGAACGGCAGCCCAGATGTCAGCTGAATTCGCGATGGTGGCCAAGGCAGTCGGCGACTCGAGCGGCGATCTGAAAACCCTGCATGGGCATATCGACCAGAACGCAGCGGTATTGCGCAGCGCTGCATCGCAATACGAGAGCCTGGCCGGCGGTGCGGCCCCCAGCGGTGCGGAGTTCGCGCCTCCGGTCGGCGACCAGGAGGAGCCCGCCACACCGGGAGAGCCCGGGATCACCGCACCGGGCGAATCCACCGGCGAGCCGTCGGGCGGTGGCGGAGATGCCCCGTCCGGAGGAGGTGTTCCGACCGGTGGTGGCGCAGGCGGCGCACCCACGGGTTCGACGGGCCCGGCGGCGGCTTCCGCGATGCCATCGAGCATGCCGGCTGCTGCGCCGTCTCCGTCCCCAGCGATGGCCTCGGAAGCCGCCGGCGCGCTCGGCGGGATTCTGGGGTCGTTGGTGAGCCCGCTCGGCGGAATCCTCGGCGGCGTGTTGCAGGCGGCCAGTCAGGCGGCCCAGGCCGGAATGCAGGCGGCGCAGTTGGGCAGTCAGGTGGGTGGCGCCGGCGCGGACCAGCTCGTCCAGGCTTCGGGCGGCACCGACGCTGACAACCCCGATGACGAGGACCGCGAGGACGGGGACGGCCGCGACAAGGACGACTCCAAGGACGGCGAGAAGGACGACGAAGGCGAGGGTGACGAGCCGGCGAAGGACCAGGCCGAAGGCCCGTCCACAGCAGATGCTGCGGGTGAGCCGGCCGATCCGCTGGGCGGCGGGGCGGCGGACGAGCCCGCCAAGACACTGCCGCCCGACTTGGAAGCCGTGGCCGCCGGCGGCGGCGTGGCGGGTCCGGCTCCGGTGCATGTCGGGGCGGATTTCGAGCAGGGCCAGCTGCATATGGCAGCGGCGGCTACATTAGATCGCGGTGTACCCGGATCTGCGGCCGTGATCGACAGGTAAGAATCCGGGGACAGGGATCGAGGGGAATTTCATGGCGGGTGATTTGCGGGTTGCCACCGCTCATTTGCACGAGCTATCAACAAAACACAGTCAGGCTGCGAACGGCCTGGCCATGGCTACCGGAGTTGTCGACGGTGTCGGCGCGTCCGTGCGTGTCACACACGGGCCGATTTCATCGTCGTCGGCTGCGGCCGTGGAGGCCGCGCTCAACGCGCGTCGAGCTGCCGGGGCCGGTATGGCCAGGGTGTCGCAGGACCTCGGCGAGAAGCTGACCCGCGCAGCGGGTGGGTACGACCGGACGGATTCGACGATGGCCGGCGCCCTCCGTGGAACCGTTCGATAGCGGCGGGGCGGACTCATGACCAATCCCTACAGTGTCGACGACGCGAATACCGCGGCGATCGACGATGTCGTCGGGGCCGAACTGACCATCGACGGAATCCTGGTGGTCGCCGACAAGCTGGGCCTGGCCGATTTCCCGCCTTCGATGGGAATCCGGCTGAACATTCCGCAACCCGACCTGCGCAAGACCGTGTGGGAACAGGTTGAGCGGGACCTCATGGCCCAGGGCGTGCTGGACGTCTTCGGCACCCCGCACCCCGAGGTGGCCGCCATGCTCGACACCTTGAGCAGGCCCGATCGCACGTTGGAAGGGCGCTGGTGGCGTCGCGACGTGGGCGGGAAGATGATCCGGTTTGTGGTGTGCCGCAAGGGTGGTCGGCATGTGGTCGCCGCCCGCGACAACGACATGCTGGTGCTGCAGCGGGTGGCCGCGCAGGTGGGTCTGGCCGGCATGGTGATGACGGTGCTCGGAGAAGGCATGCCGGCCAGTGTCGAGCCGTTGACCGGTGTCGCGGCGACCCTGGCCAATTGTCGGACCGCCGACGAGCTGACCGGTTACGGGATCCCGCCGACCTCGGCGCGGGTGTACGCGAACATCATCTCCGAGCCGGAGAGCTGGGTAGAACTCGTGGTGTCCGAGCGGAATCCGGGCGGCACCACCTCTCAGGTCGACGTCGCCGCAGGTGTGCTCGATTCCAAGCTGGGACGCATCGTGTCCATCCCGCGCCGGGTGAACGGGGAGCTCTACGGCAGCTTCCTGACCGGAACCAAGGACAATCTCCAGCGTGCCCTGGATGGGTTGATCGAATTCCTGCCCTCGGGTTCATGGTTTGACAAGGCTGAACCGGATAGCTCCTACCTGCACTGAAAGAGGCCGCCACGGTGGGTGACTTTCCGCCACATCATCCGGACGACGATGACGACTATGACAACCTCTCGGCCCTGGATTCCTCGTACCCGGACGACGGTTCGGACGCTGCAGCTCTGGATGCGTTCGGGACGTATGACGACGACGGTGTCGTCTTCGGGGATGTCGAATCGGACGAAGACGAACCAGAGTCCGATGACGCCGCACCCGGCGGCACCGGGTACTGGGACGGCTCCGTCGAAGAGGACGAGAACCTTGCAGTGCCGCTGTTCACCGTCACCAACCCGCCCGAAACCGTCACGGTGACGGCGTTCATGGACGGCAGGGTGCATCAGATCGAGCTGGCACCCAGAGTCACCAACCTGACCGAACGGGATCTCGCCGAGGAGATCCTGGTGATCGCGGGTCTGGCCGCTCAACAGGCCAAGTCCGCCCAATACTCGTTCATGCTCGAAGGAATGCGCGAGCATGGCCACGACGACGCGGCGACCCGCGACTTTCTGACCCGCGACCTGGATCTGCTCACCCCGGAGCAAGCCGATGACGCTCGGGCCCAGGTCTTTTCGACTCGCTATGGAGGCGATCATGGTTGACCACCTCGCTGGGATGTTCGGCTCGGCAGTCGGGATGCTGAGCAGTTCTCCGGCGCGTTCGCTCGAGATGTTCACCGAGATCACCAATTACGACGAATCCGCGTGTGACGCGTGGGTCGGCCGGATCCGCTGCGGTGACAACGACCGGGTCACGCTGTTCCGGGCCTGGTACTCGCGCTCGAACTTCGGCCAATTGGCCGGCTCGGCCGAGATCTCGATGAACAGTGTCGGCGCGCGGATCCCGATCGGCGGCATCTACGGGAAGGACATCTCCTACCCGATCAACTCGCCGTTGGCGATCACCATGGGCTTCGCCGTTCAGGAGGCGTCCGAGGGGAACTTCGCCGACGCGATGGAGGCGTTGGAGGATGCCCCGTCCGGTGGGTCCGACCATCTGGTGGCCTGGGTCAAGGCGGTCATCTACGGTGCGGCACAACGCTGGACCGATGTGATCGACCAGGTGCGCGGCGCCGATCAGTGGCCGGACAAGTTCCTGGCTGCGGCGGCCGGGGTGGCCCACGGCGTGGCGGCGGCCAACCTCGGGTTGTTCACCGAGGCGGACCGCAGGCTGACCGAGGCCAATGACACCCCGGCCGGTCAGGCGTGCGCACCGGCGATCGCCTGGTACCTGGCGATGGCCAGGCGCTACCAGGGCAACGAGGAGTCCGCCCAGGTTCTCCTGGAATGGCTGCAGGCCAACTTCCCTGAACCCAAAGTCACTGCGGCGCTGCGTGACTCGGCGTATCGACTGGAGACCACCACCGCCGAGAAGATCGCTGCCCGCACCGATCCGTGGGATCCGTCCAGCGTGGTGGCCGACACCTCGGGCCGGGACAAGCTGCTGGCCGAGGCGCAGGCCGAGCTCGACCGGCAGATCGGTCTGGGCCGGGTCAAGGAGCAGATCGAGGCGTACCGGGCGGCCACCCAGATGGCCAGGATCCGTGCCGCGCGCGGCATGAAGGTGGCCCAGACTTCCAAGCACATGATCTTCGCGGGCCCGCCCGGCACCGGTAAGACCACGATCGCGCGCGTGGTGGCCAACATCCTGGCCGGCCTCGGGGTCATCGCCGAGCCGAAGCTGATCGAAACCTCGCGTAAGGACTTCGTCGCGGAGTACGAGGGTCAGTCGGCGGTGAAGACGGCCAAGACGATCGACCGGGCCCTGGGCGGCGTGTTGTTCATCGACGAGGCCTACACCCTGGTGCAGGAGCGCGACGGCCGCGCCGATCCGTTCGGCACCGAGGCATTGGACACCCTGCTGGCCCGGATGGAGAACGACCGCGACCGGTTGGTGGTGATCATCGCCGGCTACAGCAACGACATCGACCGGCTGCTGGAGGCCAACGACGGCCTGCGCTCGCGGTTCGCGACCCGCATCGAGTTCGACTCCTACTCGCCCGACGACATTGTCGAGATCGGCAAAGTCATTGCCAAGGCCAATGATTCGTGGCTCGACGATGACGCTTGCAAGCGGGTCAACGAGGCTGCGACGTTGTTGAGCCAGCGCAGGCTCAACAACAAGCCCGCACTGGACATCGCGGGCAACGGTCGTTACGCGCGCCAGCTGGTGGAGGCCGGTGAGCAGAACCGCGACATGCGGCTCTCCCGATCGCTGGATTTCGAAACGCTCGGCGTCGAGCAGCTCAGTGAGATCAACGGAGAAGACATGGCGGCGGCGATCGCGGCGGTCCACAGCCGCCTGAACATCGGCGAGTAGGGATGGCAGGTTTCCGGCTCACCACCAAGGTCCAGGTCAGCGGCTGGCGCTTTCTGCTGCGGCGCGTCGAGCACGCGATCGTGCGCCGGGACACCCGGATGTTCGACGATCCGCTGCAGTTCTACAGCCGCGCGGTGTTCGCCGGCGTCGTGGTCTCCGTGCTGATCTGCCTCGGTGCGGCGCTGATGGCGTACTTCAAGCCGTTGGGCAAGCAGGGCAGCGACCAGCTGTTGGTGGACCGCACCACCAATCAGCTCTACGTGATGCTGCCCGGCAGCAACCTGCTGCGGCCGGTCTACAACCTGACCTCAGCCCGGTTGGCCCTCGGTAATTCGGGCACCCCGTCGGCGGTGAAGTCCGAGGAGCTCAATCGGCTGCCCAAGGGCCAGCCGATCGGTATTCCCGGTGCGCCGTATGCCACGCCGACCGGCGTGCCCGCGTCGCGCTGGACGCTGTGTGACACGGTGGCCAAGCCCGACAGCTCAGCCCCCAAGGTGGAATCCTCGATCCTGATCCGTTCATTGGCAACCGATCTGGCCGTCGGACCGATGAAGCCGAACCAGGGCATGCTGGTGTCGTTCGAGGGCGGCAACTGGCTGGTCACCGCCGACGGCAGGCACAGCATCGACCTGGGCGACCGGGCGGTGAGTTCGGCGGTGGGCATCCCGGTCACGGCGAAGGCCACACCGGTATCGGAGGGATTGTTCAACGCGCTGGCGAACATGGGCCCGTGGCAGCTGCCGGCCATCGCGGCCGCCGGTGCACCGAATACCGTTGGCCTGCCCGACAATCTGGTGATCGGGTCGGTTTTCCAGACGGCCACCGAATCCGAACCCCAGCATTACGTGGTGTTGCCGGACGGGGTGGCCCGCGTCAACCCGACCACCGCGGCGGCCTTGCGCGCCACCAACTCCTACGGACTGTTGCAGCCGCCGTCGGTCGAGGCCAGTGTGGTGGCCAAGATCGCCGAGCAGGTGTACGTTTCGCCGCTGCCGGACAAGCCGCTCGAGGTGCTGCTGCGGCAGGACTCGCCGGTGCTGTGCTGGGCCTGGCAGCGTGAACCCGGCGATCAGGCGCCGAAGACCACCGTCATCGCCGGCCGACGGCTGCCGATCCCGTCGTCGGCGGTCGGCACCGGGATCGACCAGATCGGCGGTGACGCAACGGTGTACATCGAAGGCGGCCAGTTCGTCCGGCTGCAGTCACCGGATCCCCGGGTGGGCGAGAGTTTGTATTACATCGACCCGCAAGGGGTGCGGTACGGCATCGCCAATGACGATGCCGCGAAGAATCTGGGCTTGTCCGGTTCGGTGAACGCGCCGTGGCAGGTCGTCGGGCTGCTGGTCGAGGGCCCGGTGTTGTCGAAGGACGCGGCGCTGCTTGAGCACGACACGCTGCCTGCCGACCCACATCCGCGCAAAGTCGAAAGCAAGCAAGGCTCATGACGACCAAGAAGTTCACTCCCACGATCAAGCGGGGGCCGCGGCTGACACCGGGCGAGATCAACGTCGCCGCACCGGATGACCTCGGGATCGAGATCCCGCCCTCGGGCATGCAGAAGGCCATGCCGTGGGTCATGGGTGGCTGCATGATCGGCATGATCGCGATCATGATCTTCACCGGCGTACGCCAGCTGTCTCCGTACATGCTGATGATGCCGCTGATGATGATCATGGGCACCGTCGGTTTCATGTCCGGCGGCGGTCAGGGCGGCAAGCGGGTGCCCGAGATCAACGCCGACCGTAAGGAATACCTGCGGTACCTGGCCGGCCTGCGTACCCGCGTGACGTCGTCGGCGACCGCGCAGGTGGCGTTCTTCGGTTACCACGCACCGCATCCCGACGATCTGTTGTCGATCATCGGCACGCACCGGCAGTGGTCCCGTCAGGCCAACTCGGACTTCTACGCCGCCACCCGGATCGGCATCGGCGCCGAGATCGCGGTGGACCGGCTGCTCAAGCCGAACACCAGCGGCGAGCTGGCCGGTCCGCAGGGCGCGCCGCAACCGCACCTGGAGCCGGTCAGCCACATGTGGGTGACCAAGTTCCTGCGGACCCACGGCCTGATCCACGATTGCCCGAAACTTGTTCAGCTGCGCACCTTTCCGACCATCGCCGTGGGTGGTGACATCGACGGTGCCTCGGCGTTGCTGACCGCGATGATCTGTCATCTGGCGGTGTTCCATCCGCCGGACCTGCTGCAGATCCGGGTGCTCACCGACAACCCGGAAGATCCGAAGTGGTCGTGGCTCAAGTGGTTGCCGCATGTGCAGCACCAGACCGACACCGATGCGGCCGGGCCCACCCGGCTGGTCTACACCCGCCCCGACGGTCTGAGCGACCTGACAGCGCGCGGCCCGCACAGCGCGGACGCCGCTCCGGGCGGTCCGTACGTGATCGTGGTGGACCTGACCGGCGGCAAGGCCGGTTTCCCGGTCGACGGCCGGGCCGGCGTCACCGTGCTCACCCTCGGCAACCACCGCGGCTCGGCGTACCGGCTGCGGGTCGACGCGGACGGGACGGCCGACGACAAGCTGCCGAACCAGAACTACCGCGAGGTGACCCGGGTCGTCGACCGGATGACCCCGGCGCAGGCCGGCCGAATCGCCCGCAAGCTGGCGGGCTGGTCGATCACCGGGACGATCATCGACAAGAACGTCCGGGTGCAGAAGAAGGTCTCCAAGGAATGGCACCACCTGGTGGGCGCCAAGTCGGTGGAGGAAGTGACCCCGTCGCGTTGGCGGATGTTCACCGACACCGACCGGGACCGGCTCAAGATCCCGTTCGGCCACGAGCTCAAGTCCGGCGAGGTGATGAAGCTGGACATCAAGGAGGGCGCGGAGTTCGGTGCAGGCCCGCACGGCATGCTCATCGGAACCACCGGCTCGGGTAAGTCGGAGTTCCTGCGGACGATGATCCTGTCGCTGGTGGCCACCCACCACCCCGACCAGATCAACCTGCTGCTCACCGACTTCAAGGGTGGTTCGACCTTCCTGGGTATGGAGAAGCTGCCGCACACCGCGGCCGTCGTCACCAACATGGAAGAGGAAGCCGAGCTCGTCGGCCGTATGGGCGAGGTGCTCACCGGTGAGCTCGACCGGCGCCAGCAGATTCTGCGTCAGGCCGGTATGCAGGTGGGTGCCGCGGGTGCGCTCTCGGGTGTGGCCGAGTACGAGAAGCACCGCGAGCGTGGTGCGGACCTTCCGCCGTTGCCGACGCTGTTCGTGGTGGTCGACGAGTTCGCCGAGCTCCTGCAGAACCATCCGGACTTCATCGGGTTGTTCGACCGGATCTGCCGCGTGGGTCGCTCGCTGCGCGTGCACCTGTTGCTGGCCACCCAGTCGCTGAACACCGGCGGTGTCCGCATCGACAAGCTCGAGCCGAACCTGACCTACCGAATCGCGTTGCGTACCACCAGCTCCGCTGAGTCCAAGGCGGTGATCGGTACCCCGGAGGCGCAGTACATCACCAACAAGGAGAGCGGCGTCGGTTTCCTGCGGGTGGGTATGGAGGACCCGGTGAAGTTCAGCACGCTCTACACCGGCGCCAACTATGTGCCCGAGGTGGAGGACTCCGCGGACGGCGAGGCCCGGCCGCGGTCGCAACGGCAGACCCGGGTGCGGATTCACCAGTTCACGACGACCCCGATTTTTGATACGGCGGTGAGCTAACCATGAGTACCGACGCCGAACCCCGGGTGTTGCGCGAGGTCGTCCTGGAGCAGTTGGGCACCGGTGAGAGCCGCGCCTACAAGATGTGGCTGCCACCGCTGACGGATCCGACCCCGGTCAACGAGCTGATCGAGCGCGACTACCAGCGGGCGCCGCTGCGCTTCGCGCTGGGGATCATGGACGAGCCGCGCCGTCACCGGCAGGACATCTGGGGCGTCGACGTCTCGGCGGCCGGCGGCAACATCGCCATCGGCGGTGCGCCGCAGACCGGGAAGTCGACCTTCCTGCAGACCCTGATGCTGTCCGCCGCGGCCACCCACACGCCGCGGCAGGTGCAGTTCTACTGCATCGACCTCGGCGGTGGTGGCCTGATGTACATGGAGGACCTGCCGCACGTGGGTGGCGTGGCCACCCGTGCCGAGCCGGACCGGGTCAACCGCGTGGTGGCCGAGGTCAAGGCCGTGCTGAGGGCCCGTGAACAGGTGTTCAAGCAGTACCGCGTCGGTTCGATCTCGTCCTACCGTGAGATGCGGGAGGATCCGAGCAACCCGGCTGCGCAGGATCCGTTCGGTGACGTGTTCCTGGTGATCGACGGCTGGCCCGCCTTCGTGGCCGAGTTCCCGGACCTGGAACCGGCCGTGCAGGATCTCGCCGGCCAGGGTCTGGCCTACGGCGTGCACGTCATCATCTCCACGCCCCGCTGGACCGAGCTCAAGTCCCGTGTGCGCGACTACCTGGGCACCAAGATCGAATTCCGCCTCGGTGACGTGAACGAGACCCAGATCGACCGCATCACCCGGGACATCCCGGCCAACCGGCCGGGCCGGGCGGTCTCCCTCGAGAAGCATCACCTGATGATCGGGGTGCCCCGGTTGGACGGCGTCCACAGCGCCGCCAACATCGTCGACGCCATCTCGGCGGGTGTGCAGGAGGTGGCCGCGCGCCACACCGATCAGGCGCCGCAGGTGCGCGTGCTGCCGGACCGGATCTACCTGCATCAGCTCGACCCGAATCCGCCGGGACCCGATTCCGATTACCGGACGCGTTGGCAGGTGCCGCTGGGGCTGCGCGAGTCTGACCTCACCGTGGCCTACAACCAGATGAACCTGACACCACATCTGCTGATCTTCGGTGCCCCGAAGTCGGGCAAGACGACCATCGCGCATGCGGTGGCCAAGGCGATCTGCAGTCGCAACAGCCCAGACCAGGTGCGGTTCATGCTGGCCGACTACCGGTCTGGCCTGCTCGACGCGGTGCCCGAGACGCATCTGCTGGCCGCCGGCGCGATCAACCGCAACAGCGCGTCGTTGGAAGAAGCGATCAAGGCACTGGCGACCAACTTGAAGAAGCGGCTGCCACCGCCGGACCTGACCACCGCCCAGCTGCGGGCGCGGTCGTGGTGGAGCGGTCCGGACATCGTGCTGCTGGTCGACGACTGGCACATGATCACCGCGGCCGCAGGCATGATGTCGCCGATGGCGCCGCTGGGTCCGCTGCTGCCTGCAGCAGCCGATATCGGCCTACACGTCATCGTGACGTGCCAGATGAGCCTGGCGCACCGGGCCACGATGGACAAGTTCGTGGGTGCCGCCTACGGCGCCGGTTCGCCGACCTTGTTCCTCTCGGGCGAGAAGAACGACTTCCCCTCGCGGGAGATCATCGTCAAGAAAAGGCCCCCTGGCCAGGCATTTATGGTCGCCCCGGAAGGCAAGGAAGTCATCCAGGCCTCGTATGTGGATCCACCCGCTGAATAAGTGTTCTCAGCACCCCAGAACGGCAGTTAGTATTTATCCAACGCACTCAGCAACGCTGGCGGCGGCCCGCCAGCAAAGGGATCGGGGGACAGATTCCTTGGCGACTTGGCAAACTTCATGCCACGTCGGTCTTGAGTGCTTGTCCCTGGTTATTTGCAATCGAAACAGGGGAGCAAGCAAATGCAACCGATGATGCACAACCCGGGTGCCGAAGGTGTTGCGGCACAGGTGATCGCAAACGCGGCCCGTGGTCTGGCCGGCGGCACCACCGCAGCTGCCGCCGTCACCGCGCTGGTTCCGGCAGGCGCCGACGAGGTCTCGGCAATGGCCGCCATGGCCTTCGCCAGCGAGGGTGTCGAGGCTCTTGCGGCGAACTCGTTCGCCCAGGAGGAGCTCACCCGGGCCGGCGCGGCCTACCAGGAGATCGCAGGCATCTACAACGCGGTCGACGCAGCCCAGGCGACCACGCTCTAGCAAGCCGTAGGCAAATCGTCAGAGATAGGGTCATCGAGTCATGGTTGCGGCACCACCCGTTCCACCGACCTGGTTCGCGCTGCCTCCTGAGGTCAACACCGCCCGCTTGATGGTCGGTGCCGGCCCGGCACCGATGCTTCAGGCGGCAACCGGGTGGGAGGGTTTGGCGATCCTGCTGGAGACCCAAGCTGACGAACTTGCCGGGGCCCTGAGCAACCTGACCGCGGTGTGGAGCGGCGGGGCCAGTGAACGCGCTGTCTCCGCGGCCATGCCGATGATCATCTGGCTGCGGACGATGGCGCTGCAGGCGCAGAAACGCGCACTGCAGGCCGGCGCTCAGGCCAGCTCGTACACCCTGGCTCTGACGACCACTCCGCCCATTCCGGAGATCGAGCAGAACCACATCACTCACGGCGTCCTGGAAGCCACCAACTTCCTCGGCATCAACACGATGCCGATCGGGCTCAATGAGATGGACTACTTCGTCCGGATGTGGAACCAGGCGGCCGGGGCGATGGAGGCGTACCACGCCGAAACGACCGTGAACCTGCTGTTCGAGCCGATCATGCCGATGACGCCGATCGTGCTGCCGGGGATCGGTGAGACGACCGTGGCGGCGGCGCTCGCGTCGACGGCTCCGCGGACGGCAATGGGTGCGGCCCGCAACATGACGGTTGAAGGGATCAGCGCGCTCTCCACGCTCTCGTCGATGAAACTGCTCGCCGGCAATGCCGCTGCGCAGGCCAACCATGCCGAGCAGCGGGCGGTCGGCGCGGCGAGCAAGGGTGAGAACGCCGGGCAGCAGGAGAAGCAGGACCCGACCGAGAAGAACCCGATGCAGCAGGGCATGCAGATGGCCATGCAGATGGGGCAGCAGGCGGGGCAGATCGCGGGGCAGATCCCGCAGATGCTCCAGAGCCCGATGCAGGCCATGACGCAGCCGTTGCAGCAGGTGACCCAGATGGTCAGCCAGTTCTCCAGCATGGGGGGCAGCGATCGGGGTATGCAGGTCGGGTTGATGGGGGCGATGCCGTTCTCCAACCATCCGCTGGCCGGCGGCGCGGGACCGAGTTCGGGAGCCGGTCTGGTGCGTGCGGCGTCGCTGCCGGGCGCGCTCGGATCGCCTCCGCGCACGGCGCTGCTGTCCAGCATGTTGGGCATCAGCGGCGAGGCCAAGCCGGCCGCGGCCGGTGTAGCTTCGGGCGCAGCCGGCCCGGTGGCACCCGTTGGTGCCGGCGGGGGCGGCGGACCCGGAGCACCGGTTGGTGCCGGGCACAACGAAAAAAAGGGTGGTGGCACGAAGGACGGGCTGATCGCGCCGACCGCTCTCACATACGACCAATCAGAAGACGCCGACGACGACTGGTAGTCGTCGGTCACAACACAAGACTTTCCGGCCACCCGGCCGGAGGACTCGCCAAATCGTTACTGGTGAGGACAAAGGAAAAATAAGGGGAATCCAACATGGCACAGATGAATACAGATGCCGCCGTCCTCGCCAAGGAGGCTGCTAATTTCGAGCGCATCTCGGGTGAGCTGAAGAGCGTCATCGCTCAGGTCGAGTCGACCGGTGGCACCTTGGCTGCCCAGATGCAGGGTCAGGCCGGCACCGCCGCCCAGGCTGCGCTGGCTCGGTTCCACGAGGCTGCTGACAAGCAGATCCAGGAGCTGAACGAGATCTCGACCAACATCCACACCTCGGGCTCGCAGTACTCGAGCACCGATGACGATCAGGCCGGCAACCTGGCCTCGTCGATGCAGATCTGACCTGACCTAACAGACCTCAAGAACGGAGACAAAACATGACAGAACAGGTTTGGAATTTCGCCGGTATCGAAGGCGGAGCCAGTGAAATCCAGGGCGCCGTCGGCACCACCGCCGGCCTGCTGGACGAGGGCAAGGGCTCTCTCGCCTCGCTCGCCTCGGCGTGGGGTGGCTCGGGTTCGGAGGCCTACCAGGCCGTTCAGACCCGTTGGGACAACACCTCCAACGAGCTCAACCAGGCGCTGCAGAACCTCGCCCAGACGATCAGCGAGGCGGGGCAGACCATGTCCCAGACCGAGGCCGGCGTCACGGGGATGTTTGCCTAGTACCGCGCGGCAACAAGCATGCTTTGGTGGGCGGGTGCTTGGTCTATCTGGTGATAGGCCGAACCCGCCCACCACTTGTGCTTGGGTGTAAAGATCTAACCATCTGTATTTGACTATCTGAGGGGTCCCCATGTCGGCCGACTATGACCGGCTCTTCCACTCGTCTGAACCGGGTAAACCGGTCGACGATGCCACCGCCATCGTGGACAGAGATGCCATTCTGAAGGCCGCCGCAGCCGCGTCGCCTCCGCCGCCGGTCCCGGTTGGGGAATCCAGTTCCACGGACGTGCCCGTGGCCCCCTCGGCAACCACTCAGACTCAGGCTGCTCCGCAGCCGCGGCACGCGGAGACCACGCCGCAGATGCCTGCGCCGATGCCGCAGCCGCCGGCGAGCGCTCCGCAGTGGCCGCAGAACTCTATGCTGCGGGCCCCGCAGCAACAGCAGTTCGGCGCGGGCGCACGCCACGAGCAGCCCCGCACCATGCCCGGCCCGGCCGCGCGCGTCGCGCCCGGCCCGGCGCCGTCACAGTTCGCCGACCTCGATCCCGAGGTCAGTGGCCAGTGGCGGGCGGGACAGGCGATCCCGACCCCAGCCGCGCCCGGCCCCACCTCGGCCGCCTCGATGGGTAACCACCGCGCGATCGACGCGCTGTCGCACGTCGGGGTGAAGACCGGTGTGAAGATGCCGTCGCAGCGCGGATGGCGGCACTGGCTGTACCTCACGACCCGGATCAACCTGGGCCTGTCGCCCGATGAGGTCTACGAACTCGAATTGCACGGCCGGATCCGGCGCAATGCCCGCGACTCCTACCAGATCGGCGTATTCGGACTGAAGGGCGGCGTCGGCAAGACCGCCGTCACCGTCGCGCTGGGGTCGGCGATGGCCAAGGTCCGCGGCGACCGCATCCTGGCGATCGACGCCGATCCGGACGGCGGCAACCTGGCCGACCGGGCCGGCCGGCAGTCCGCGGCGACGATCTCCGATCTGCTCGCCGACCAGGAACTGTCCCGCTACAACGACATTCGTGCCTACACGAGCATGAACGGGTCGAACCTCGAGGTGCTCTCCTCCGAGGACTACAGCGGCGCCCAGCGCGAATTCAACGACGATGACTGGAAGGGCGCCACCGCCGTGGTGTCGCGCTACTACAACCTGGTCCTCGCCGACTGCGGCGCAGGCCTGTTCCAGAAGGCGTCCCGCGGCGTGCTGTCCACGGTGTCCGGCATGGTGATCGTGGCCAGCGCCTCGATCGACGGGGCCCGGCAGGCCGCCATCACGATGGACTGGTTGCGCCAGAACGGATATCAAGATCTGCTCGGCCGGTCCTGCGTCGTCATCAACCACGTCACGCCGGGCAAGCCCAACGTCGACGTCGAGGATCTGGTGCAGCAGTTCGAGCGCCACGTCCCTCCGGGCCGGGTCATCGTGCTGCCCTGGGACAAGCACGTCGCCGCGGGCACCGAGATTCAGCTCGAGCTGCTCAGCGATACGTTCCAGCGACGGATCACCGAGCTGGCCGCTGCCCTGTCCGACGATTTCGACAGGCTTGAACGGCGTTGACCGCGACCGCAGCCGCCGCAGGCACGACCAGCGGCGCGACGTCCAGTAGGCCGTCCACCACCCGGGTCACCATCCTGACCGGCAAACGGATGACCGATCTGGTGTTGCCGGCCACCGCGCCGATCGAGACCTACATCGACGAAACCGTGAGTGTGCTGGGCGAATTGCTCGAGGACACTCCGAAGGACACCCTCGCGGGGTTCGACTTCTCCGAGCAGGGTATGTGGGCGTTCGCCCGCCCGGGTGCGCCGCCGTTGAAGGCCGACGAATCCCTCGACGATGCCGGGGTGGTCGACGGTTCCTTGCTGACGCTCGTCTCGGTCAGCCGTACCGAGCGGTACCGCCCGTTGGTCGAGGACGTGATCGACGCGATCGCCGTGCTCGACGAATCACCGATCTTCGACCGGACCGCTCTGAATCGCTTTGTCGGCGTGGCCATCCCGGTGGTGGCCACGGCCGTCACGGTGATGTCGTTGGTGTCCTCGAGTGGCGCCGGTCAAGGCTGGTGGTGGGCGATAGCGCTGGGACTGTTCGGCCTGGGCCTGCTCGGTGGCAGCTTCGCCGCCCAGAGTCGCTACGACAACCTGGACCTGTCCGAGAGCCTGCTGCTGGGCGCGACGATCGTGCTGGGCGGTGCTGCGGCGCTGGCCGTGCCGTTGCCCTATGACGCGGATTCGCTTGGCGCGCCGCAGCTTGCCGGTGCGGGCGCGGTGGTGTTGTTGTTGACGTTGGCG
This sequence comes from Mycobacterium sp. 48b, assembly GCF_048282725.1. Lineage (NCBI taxonomy): Bacteria > Bacillati > Actinomycetota > Actinomycetes > Mycobacteriales > Mycobacteriaceae > Mycobacterium > Mycobacterium sp. 48b. The sequence goes on along the minus strand of NZ_JBLVUL010000001.1, from coordinate 445,557 downwards.
ACCCGCGGCGGACCGCGCCGTCGCGCCGATGTGGCCTCGTTCGTCGCGATATTGGCGATCGCCATCACCGGTTCCGCGATCGCCGTCGGGTACGGCGGGGGTTTCTGGGTGCCGGCCGGTGCGATCGCGTTCGGCCTGATCGTGGTGACCAACGCCGCCAAACTCACTGTCGCTGTTGCCCGTATCGCCCTGCCGCCGATCCCGGCGCCCGGTGAGACGGTGTCCAACGATGAGCTGCTCGATCCGGTGATCACACCGGACGAGGTCGACGAGGCGTCACCCACGTGGAAGGCGATCATCGCCTCGGTGCCGGAATCGGCTGCGCGACTGCAAGAACGCAGCCTGCTCACCCGCCAGCTGTTGATCGGATTCCTGTCGGCCGGCTCGCTGGTGCTGTCGGTGGGTGCGATTGCGGTTGTGGTGCAGGGACATTTCTTCGTGCACAGCATGCTCGTCGCCGGCCTGGTGGCCGTGATCTGTGGCTTCCGGTCCCGGCTGTACGCCGAGCGGTGGTGCTCCTGGGCACTGCTCGCGGCGGCGGTCGCCGTGCCCACCGGGGTGATGGTGCGGCTGTGTCTGTGGAATCCGGGCAATGCCTGGCTGGTGCTGGCGATCTACACGGCGCTGGGACTGGTCGCGGTGATCGCGGTGGGTGCGACCGACGGCGTGCGCCGGGTGTCGCCGGTGACCAAGCGGATCCTCGAGCTGGCCGACGGCGCAGCCATCGCTGCGGTCATTCCGCTGCTGCTGTGGATCGCCGGTGTGTACGACCTGCTGCGAAACCTGCGGTTGCACTGACGGTTTACCGGTCCCGGGGACCGGCCTCGCCGGTTAGAACAGCGTGTTGCGTTGGGGTGAGCACGTATCCCTGCGCCACGACGTGACACCCAGTCATTCCACCCGTGAGCTTGTGCATCGCGTGCGGAACTTTTACGAACCCGGGCCCACGCGGGATCGGCGTACCGCAGGAGTCGATGGGTCAACTCGGCAATGGCAGTTCTGCAGCCCGTGGTTGCGAATGGTCAGTGCATCCGTGACCGAGATGCCCGAACAGCTGCCGGACGGTCTGACGGGCCGGGCAGATAGATGACGTGCGGTGCGAGTCGCGGCTGAGCAGCTAGAAGTTGTGCGTTCGGCGTGTCCTGAGCTCGGGTAGCATTTTCCTCAACCACTGGTAGAGGGGACTGTCAACGGTCGCTGCTGGGAACTCGTGTTTGGCGGCCGTAACTGTGGCTCGTGTTCCCGGGGCCATGCTGCTGGTCGGCCCGGCAGTCAGGTCTCCTCGTGACTAGTTGATGGGGGTATGTGGTGACTGGTGAGTTGCGGGTCAATATTGCCGAGCTGAGGGCGGGTGCCCTGGGCTTTAGAGATGCGGCTGACGCGCTTCCGGATCCGCCGAGTGCGTTTCCTTCGTTGGGCACAGATCGGTTGGCGCAGGCGTTGACCAACCGCACGAATGACGTGGAGTCGTCGCTGCACGACACGATGCCGACGGCCAGAAGCGATGCGCGCACGACGGCAACCAACATCGGCACGGCCGCTGACCGCTATGAGAAGACCGACCAGCAGGCCCACGCTGATGTCAATGCCCGGTTGGCGGAGTTCGATTCGAAATTCGGTTCGTCGAGCGGCGGCGGTGGCGGCATGGATGCGATGGGCCAGTTCGGTCAGCTCATGCAGATGCCGATGCAGATGGCTCAACAGCTGGGCCAGGTGCCGATGCAGATGGCTCAACAGCTGGGCCAGATTCCGCAGACGATCATGCAGAGCGTGCAGCAGCTCGGCCAAATGGGTGGCGGGCTCGGCCAAGGCGGTGGTGGCGCGGAAGGCCCCGGGGGGGCGGGCGGCCCTGGCGCGTTGGGGTCTGGTGCGAAGCAAGAAGGCCCTGCCAGCGACGAAGACCGCGACGACCGGGCTGAGCGGAAAGACCATGAGCAGCGTGAGGGCGCTGCGGCTCCCGACGGTGGCACGCAGCGAGCTCCAGCCGCTGGGCCATCGGCCGAGGCAGCGGCCCCTGGGCCGAAGGCAGAGGCCGCGCCGGCCCAGCCGCCGCGCCGACCGCCGGTTGATCCTTCAGTGTTGTTGTGACCAACAGTTCTTTTGATGTGAAGGTGTGTTGATGACTCTTCCTCCCCAGGGGCCGTACGGTGCGCAACCGACCGGGGGTGGTGGGCCGCAGTGGGGCGGGCCACCACCGGGCGCACAGCCGCCATACGGGCCGCCCGGCGGGCCGTGGTCGCAGCAGGCGTGGGGTGCCCAGCCGCCTCCTAACCCCAAGGGCGGCAAGGGGAAGTGGATCTTGGTGGGTCTCGCGCTGGTCGCCATCATCGCCGTCAGCATTGTCGGCACCGTTCTGGTACTGCGCACAGACTCAGGAGGCGGCAACGGTCAGCAGGCCAATACCGCCAATGGGTCCGAATTCGCCAGTGCCAACGATACCGGGCCTGCGAACATCATAATTGAAGAACCCACTTGTGAAGCGTGGGTAAAGATCGCGCACGATATCGATACGGCGGCCCCTGATTGGAACAAACAGGATTATTCGATTCCGGCGACGGAATGGACGCCTGAGCAGAAGTCGGTATTTGAAAAGAAGAGTGTCGCGTTAGCGGACGCAATCAAGAAATCGTCAAACCTCGCGAAGCAGACTCCGCACCGGGTAATGCGCGAGCTTTACGGTCAGTACATTGCCTACGCTCAGGCGGTTATCGATTTGATTCCGAGGTACTCAACAGGAGACGATAATATTGTTGGTGCCTCCAATCAATTCTTTAGTGCGCTGAACAGAATATGCGATGCCATCCACTACCGTGCAGCCCAGCAGACCGCTCCCCTTGTGCCGGTCCCATCGCCGCCGTCGGAAGTACAAACGTTTAATCGGGAGGCGGCCACGGCGCCGGAACGATTTCTCAATGGCGATAACGGCGTCTGCGCTGACTGGATAACCGCCGCTGAGCGTTTCGACAATGACACGAAGGACTGGCGCGGCATCGATTCAAAGATACCGGCGACAGAATGGACGCCAGACCAGAAATCGGTAATGGACGCGGTAGGGCCGGTGATGACCGCTTATGCCGATGATGTGGAACGCATGGGTCGAAAGAGCGGGAATGCAGTCTGGGAAGATTTCTCAGTAGTCACTGCGCAGTACTTGCGCGCGTACATTGAGACGATACCCACGTATTCGGTGAACTCTAGCTACCTCGCGTCAGCGTCGACACGTCTAGCAAATGCGATCTATTGGGCATGTAAAGCTGAGTCGTCATGAGCACCGTCGCTCGTCCCACGCTCACCGGACCGGTGATGCTGGACGATATTACAGATCTCGTTGCCCTGCTGGGTGGACAAATTGCAAAGCCAGGCGGTGACGAGTACCTAGATATCATGGCAGGTCCGGGTGCCTGGCCAGAGTTCGATGAGTCAGTGTTCGATCAGCGCAAGGAAATGCTCAGCGGTATAAAATCGACGGTTACTCAAGCCCGTGTGAATTGGGATGCCGTCCACGCGGCAATCTTTAATGGGCTGTTCGTATGGGTTGGTGGTAGTGCATCGGCCGCGTCGACTAAATCCGAGCAACACAGCAAGGCAATGCAAGAGATCGAAAACCAACTTGCCGCCGCGATTGAATGGTGCGCTAATGCGTGGTCGACAACCAGAAATGCGAAAAAAGCGATCGCTGATTTTATCTGGCTCACCCACAACGCAATTAGTGATTTACTAAGTAAAGACTACGAAAACGATACGGACAAGAAAGACGCCGAGAATGCCGCCAAGAAGATGGCCGAGCAGGCATACCTCGCTAACAAGCAGTTCCTTGACAGCCTCGCGGAAAGCCTGAGCGGAAAAATCGAGGAGGACGGATCTCCGCCGTCTGAAACTCATGCCGCCGCACCTCTTGACAACGGCACCGAAGGATCAGAATCGGCACCATCCGCTGGTAGCACCTCAGGTGCAGGTGGATCGTCGTCGGCATCGCCGGCGAGCGGTCCAACTCAAGGAGAATCCGGATCTGGGGCGGGTGCGCCAGCCGCTGAGGATGCGGATCCAGGGTCGGACAAGGCGAGCTTGTTTTCCAAGGCTGAGACGCCTCCTGAGACGCCAGCAGTTGTTAAGGATGCGGCTCCTGGGGCGGCTCAGGTTGGTTTGCCTACTAAGGCTGAGACGCCTCCTGACAGGCCAGCAGATGCTGAGCCTGCGGCTCCTGGGGCGGCTCAGGTTGGTTTGCCCACTAAGGCTGAAACTCTTCCTGACACGCCCGCGACTGTCTTGCCAACTCCCGCCCAGCCCACTCCCGGGCGCCAATCACCTACAACCCCAGTAACTCCGTCTGTCCCGTCGGCGCCGAGTGCCCCAAGCGCTAGCCCTTTGTCTAGCGCGGCGAGCAGCCTGCCCAGCGCCGGGTCACCGTCCTCCTCTGCGGCCAGTCCAGGCGCCGGGATAGATCCGTCAAAGGCAGCGGGACAGGCGCCGATCGGTGGTGCGCCGACCGATCCGCTGCAGGCCTTCTCACAGGGCTTCGCTGACTCGGCGGGAACGCCCGTGCATGCCGCTTCTTCTGGTGGCGCACCCCCGCCGTTGGCTCCATCGCCCGTAGTGCCGGCCAGCGATGCAATGACACCGGCCAGTACGACGTCGGCGCCGCTGTCGCAGGCAGGTACACAAGCAACTGCTGCCCCGGTGCAGGCTCCACCGGCGGGTGGCTCGATGGGTGGTGGAATGGGCATGGGTGGTATGCCGCTGGGTCCGCCGCCGACGCCACCTCCTGCCGCACCCGTAGCGCCGGCAGCTGCTCCGCCGCCCGCGGTTGCCCCGCCGGCGAATGTCGCCGGTGGTGCTCAGGTGGCGCCGATTCCGGTGTCCGCAGCTCGAGCCGAACGGGACGCGGCGCAGAACGCGGCCAAGCGCAGTTCGGATCCGTTGGCTTTGGCACGCACGATCGCCGCGGCGCTCAATGCACCTGACATGGTCAATCTCGACGACTTCAACTTCTACTGGATCACGGCGCTCACCACCGATGGGCAGATCGTGGTGGCCAACAGTTATGGGTTGGCCTACATCCCTGCGGAGGTTCACCTACCTGCACAGGTGAAGATGGCCTCGGCGGACGAGTCGATCCCGCCCGCTGACCGCGCCAGCTGGGCCACCTACCCGATCGTGGCGTTGCAGCGTTGGGCCCAGCATCACGAGGTGACGCTGCGTGCGGTGATCGGCTGTGAGCATCACTTCACCAATTCCGATTCCGGTGTGCACCAAGTGGTTTTGGCGCCCGAAGACATCCCGGCCAAGGGCAAGATGGCGGGCCGCGATCGGCTGCAGGTCATCGCTCCGGACATCAGCATGAGGCTGGCGGGATTCAGTGACGCCGATCTGGTGAAGATCCTGCCGCCCGCGCCGGCCGACACCACGCCGCCGGCCGATCATCGACCCGAGCTGTGGGACAAAGTCTGGCAGCCGTTGGCCAGCAGCGCATCCAACCGTGGCCAGGTGCATTTGCAGGCGTTCTTGGCCTATGCGGCCCACGCGCAGGAGTACGCGGTCTATGAAGCGCACACCGCGGTGGAGGCTCAAGACCAGCGCCGTGCTGTCAGTGACTTCATCTACTGGCAGCACGTGGGTCAGTTGATCGCAGACGCGCTCGCAGACGCCGACGTCAGCAGCAGAGGCTAGTGACCGGCTAAACGAACGAACCGCAGCGTTCAGTCAAATTGGCGAGTTCACGGGGGCAGACCGGCCCTTACTATTGTTTGCGAGAAACCGTTGGGGCGGACTGTTGGTGACAACAGGCCGGCCGCGGGGACAACTGTGGTTTCGCTAGCGCGTCTGTACCGATCGGGGAATCGGCAGGCGTAGGGAGGAAGAGTTGCGATGGGTGCGCCGGGTGACAAGGTTCAAGTCACGTCGTCGGAGCTGACGACAAAAGCCGAGTCGATCTCGACACCCCGGCCGCAGGGGCCGGGACCTGCAAATCCCCCAGATGGTTTGGACATCACCTCAGCTGCGATGAGTCAGCTCCATGCGTCGGTCGAGACTCTCGCGACGACCCTTTCGGCAGGCGATGTCGAGGCGCAGCGTCTCGCGGGGGCCCTTCGTGCCGCCGCCGGTGCGTACGACAAGGTCGATGCGGATCGCAAGGCAGCACTCGATGGTCAGATGAACGGCGGCAACGGCGAGACGCCGGCCGGCGGGAGCCCGGTCGCCCCGGATATGAGCGGCATCCCGGAGGCGCCCAGCATTCCGTGCTTCGCGTATCCGGACGCAGGCAGCTGGGACTTCTTCACCGATTGGCAGAGCGCAGCGCGCACGATTCATTCCGGCGACACCCAAGCACTGTCCGTCAAGTATTTGCGCGACCAGTGGAAGACCTACAAGCAATCGCTGCACGAGCACGCGAGCAATTTCGCGCGCCCGCCTGCTGAATGGGAAGGCGCCGCCGCTGAGAGCTGCGCGGGTTCCATGCAGAGCCTCTACGGCTGGTGGCTGGACATGGGTGACGAGGCAGAGAGATTGGGCTTGCAGGCGGAGAAGTTCGCCGACGCACACGACAAACTCGTGGGCGACCACCCCACGATGGAGGATGTCGAGACCTTCAACGGCATGAACTGGTCGTCGTTCGTGCCCGGCGCCAAGGCCGCCCAGTGGGCGGTCTTCCAGACACGCTCAGAAGTAGCGCTGCGCGAGTACGCCAATGGCACCGGCCTCATGCAGATCAGGCCGGGTAAGCCGCCGTCAATCGGTGGTCTGCCTGCGGTGAATCCCGGCGAGGTCCCGTCGAAGCCCGGCAACCAGACGCCGGGCGGTCCCAGCACGCCGACCGGTGGTGGCGGGACCGGCGGCGGAGGTGCCGGAGGCGGCACTCCCGAGATGCCGTCGGTTGACTCACCGTCGATGTCGCCGGCCAGCGCTGATCCGTCCGCTGGTCAAGGCTCGGGCGGTTCTCCCAGCGGTGGTTCACCGAGTGGCGGTCAGGGCGGTGGCCAGCCGAGTGGTGGCTCGCCCAGCGGCGGGTCCCCGTCGACGGGCGGCCTGCCCACGGGAACCGAGGGCATGCCGGAGATGCCCGGTCTCGACGATCCCAGCCTCAAGCCGGCCAGCGCGGGCGGCGGCGGTGGCGGTACTGGTGGCGGTGGTGGCGGTATGGGCGCCGGACCGCTCGGGCCCGCCGTCGGCGCTGAAACGGTGGCGGCATCGCCGTCCGGTTCCCGAGGCGCTGGTGCCGGACCCGCAGGTATGGCGGGTGGCGCTGGTGCCGGTGGTATGGGCGGCGGCATGGGCGGCATGGGTGGTGGCCACGGTCAGGGCGGCCAGGGCAAGGAGAAGCGCCGCAACCCGAACCTCACGGAGGACGAGGATCTTTACGTCGAGGACCGCGCGTACACCGAGGCGGTCATCGGTCGTCGTGCACGCAAGGACGCGAAGGACGGCAAGTAGACCGGCGCCGGTAGACAGACGCTCGCCGACGACACGCAATGTGTCGTCGGCGAGTTTCGTTGTACGCCAAGCTGTTCCCGCAATACTCATAGCCACATGAGTCAGCCCGCCTCGCCACACGGACGAGACGGGCTGACTTGCAGGAACTTCGTGGGCCTCAGCCCAGTTGCGGCCCATCGGCCGTCAGCTCCGCGACCATCGCATCGAGCCGCTCACGGTCGGCTTCGATGGACGCCGTCGCTGCGGCCGTTGCCTTCTGGATCGCTTCGTTGAGGCGCTGCTCGACGGCTTGAGCGCCCAGACGCAGCAATCCGTCCTTGATGTACACGTCGATCAGGTGGTGGTGCCCGTTGAGCGTGACTTCGACGCTCTGGGCTTCGTCTGCCGCCGTGAACGTTTCGCTGTTCATCTTGTGCAGTTGATCATCCATGAGCGACTGCAGCTGCTGGGCCTGACGCAAGACCGCGGCGACCTGCGGATGCATCTCGTCTGTCATGACTATTCCTCCCGACCTTTCTGGGACCCCTCTCCCAGGAAGCTTGATGTCATTGCTCCAGCGCCATCTGGTAGCGGCTCTCCTCACGCGGATTGATCAGCGTGATGGGCAGCTGCCGGTGGCGTGGTGTGTCAATGAAGTTGGGGCGCATGATCACTCGGCCGACACCTTGATGCGGACCGAGGTAGGTCGTGGCATGGGGCCACGCGACGCGCGGCACACGGCCGACGCGTCCGTTGATCATGGTGGCGAATTCACGGAACTGCGGCCCGAGGGTCACCACGGCGCCGGAAGCAGCGGAGCGGATGACGAACTGGGTGAACAGCCGGGCGTCACCGAGGTTGATGCTGACGTCGACGTTGTCGAACGGCATGTAGACCGGGTAGCGGTCAGACGTCTCGCCGACCAGCACGCCGGCCGACCCGATCGGCAGATCGTAGTGCTTGTCGGTCACCGGGGTGAGCCCCTGAAGGGCGGCCCGCTGCCCGCCGTACAGGCAGGAAAACCCTCGCGGCGTCGTCGGATTGGACAACGTCGTCAGCAACACGGTCGACGTCGGCGCCGCTCCGGGACGAATCCGCACGCACGTCGTGGTGTGGTCGGCCCGGGCCGACCACCAGACGTCCGGGCCGCCGGGTGCGTTGTAGGCCGCGGTGAAGGTACTGCGGCCCTTGATCACCGACCAGGTTTCCTTCTCGAAGCTGATCTCGGTGGCCTTGTCGTAATCGTCGAAGCTGCGCGAGCACCGCGCATCGATTCCGTTGCTGGCCAACTGATCCGCGATCCGGGTGGCTGACGCCACCAAGTACCGGGCCAATCCGGACACCCCGCTGTCGCGGCGCTGGGCCGAGCGCCGGGTCTGCTCCGGGTCGGCGCGCAGCACGATCCAGGTGCGCCGGTTCGCCGGCGCCGGGTAAGGCCCCACCACCTGCTCGTAGAGCGCCACCAGGCTGGCCGGGGCGGTCTTGCCGACGCGATATCCGGCCGACACCACATCGGCCTCCAGGTCGGGGCAGTGCGCCCGCAGCAGCTTCTCGACCAACTTGGTGCTGACGGTGTCGTCCGAGACGGCCTCGCCGTTGACGATCACGGTCGGGGTGAAAGGCCTTGGAATCAGCTCGATCACCGCGACCAGGTAGTCGCCCTGCCAGCGCACGGCAACGTGATCGCCCGGCATGACGGTCGCCCCGACCGCAGGCTCCGACGGCACATCGGGGGTGCTGCGGTGGCGTCGCCGCCAGGAAAACACTGCCCTGACCCAGCCGGTGAGCCGGTAGCCGCGAATCGTGAGCACGGAGAAGATCGCGATCAGGACCGACAGTGTGATCCCCAGCCAGAGCAGCTTGAAGTGCAGGCACACCGCGATGCACGCGGGGATCAGCGTGGCCGCCCAGATGGCGTGCCCGGTGGTGAAGCGGAAACCGAAATGCCGCCGTAAGAAGTTCATGGGCGGCGCCGCAACGCGCGTCGGGTCATCGCAGCGATCCCGAGGATGACTGCCAATGCGGCTCCGGCGACCACCACACCGGTGATCGGGCCGCGGTCTGGCGGCGGGATGTAGACGGGCGGCGGAACTTCCTTGACGCGGAACGGCGCCTTGGCCGGACCCTCGGGCACCTCCCACGTCAGTGCGGCCACCGGATCGACCACGCCGGCACCGACATAGTTGTCGACGCCTCCGCCGGGATGCCGTGCGGTGGACGTAATCCGGTTGATGATCTGGGCCGGGGTCAGATCCGGGTAGCGCTGTTTGACCAGCGCGGCCAGACCGGAGACGAACGCGGCCGAGAACGACGTGCCGTTGAGCGGCACCGGGCCGTCCTCACCGGGGGTCGCGTTGATCGGCTGGCCTTCGTAACCCAGCGCGGTGAGATTCTCGCCGGGAGCGGCGGCGCCCAACCACGGACCCGACATCGAGAAGTTGCTCGGCTGACCGTTCTGGCCGACGCTGCCTACGGTGAGTACCAGCGGGTCGTACCAGGCCGGGCTGACGATCGTCTGCACGCCCTTCCAGCCGCGCGCGTCGGCGGGAAGCGACGGATCCGGCGGCGGGTTCTGCGTGCAGTCCTGGCCGGTGTTGCCGGCCGCGACGACGATCACCACGCCCTTGACGTTCACCGCGTAGTTGATGGCCGCACCCAGGCTGGACTCGTCGATCCGGCGGGTCACCTTGTAGCAGGCGGCCTCGCTGATGTTGATCACCTGCGCACCGAGGTTGGCCGCGTGGACCACCGAACGGGCCAGGCTGCGGATCGAACCCGCGGTCTGGGTGGTGTTCGGGTCGTTGGGATCCTGACGCGAACCCTTGGGCTGGAACGCGACGGACGTCTGGCGCAGCGAAATCAGTCGTGCATCGGGGGCGACACCGACGAATCCGTCAGTGGGGGACGGCCGCCCGGCGATGATCGACGCGGTCAGCGTCCCATGTGCGTCGCAGTCGGACATCCCGTTGCCTGCGGCGTCGACGAAGTCGCCACCGGGCTCGGCTGGAACCCTGGGGGACCCGTTGACCCCGGTGTCGATCACCGCGACAGTTACGCCGGCCCCGGTTGCGAACTTCTGCGCCTCGGAGAGCTTCAGGTAGTCCGCTGCCCACGGCTTGTCGGCGAAGTTCGAATTCGGCATGACCGTCGGCGCGGCGCAGATCTTGCGCTGCTCCGTGGGCTGGTCCGGACCGGTTTCATCAGGTGGAACGGCTGCGGCGTCGATCGCAGGCGGATCGATCGCAAACGCCGGAGGCGCACTGAAAAGGGCCAACAAAACTGCCAGCAGCATCACGGCTAAGCGCTGCACGCCTCACACTCCCCCAAGGACATCGGACATGTCTGCAGTGTGCTGACGCACTTTCAGCAAACAAAATCCGGTCTGCTCGACAATGCATCTTCTCACTTCAAGCCGTCCGGCTAATTGCACGCAGGCAATCATAAGGGTGCCCAGGTGAGGCTGATAACGCTTTGTGCCCGCGGTGACTGCTGCGCGTGGCAAGGCTTGGGTGTGACGGCGCCGCGCCACCTCGGGTTCTACCGCCCGGTGCGCGACAGGGAGCTACGCGTCCAGATCCTGCTCCACCAGCCCGGCCACGGTGGCCAAGGCGTCGGCGTCGTCGGATTCCACGGTCACCTGAGCCCCTTTGCCGGCACCCAGCGTCATGATCATCAGGGCCGAGCCGGCGTCGACGGGCTCACCCCCATCCATGGACAGGGTGACCGGAACTCCGGCGTTGACCACAGCCTCGGCGATGATCGCGGCGGGGCGGGCGTGCAGGCCGATGGCCGAACCGACGGTGACAGTCTTGCTGGGCATGTTTTCTCCTTAGGTGGTGGCCAGCGCCGGGGATTCCGGCGTGGTGACGGATGATTTGGCTAACTGTTTGGCCGTGATGACCGCCAGGGCGCTGACGACGGTGCCTGCGGCCAGGGCGACCAGGAACCACAGCAGGTTGCCGATCGCGAAGAACACGAAGATGCCGCCGTGCGGTGCTTTGAGCGTGACGTCGAAGGCCATGATCAGACCGCCGGTGACAGCGCCGCCGAGCATCATCGACGGGATCACCCGCAGCGGATCAGCCGCGGCGAACGGGATGGCACCTTCGGAGATGAATGATGCGCCCAGAAGCCATGCGGCGCGGCCATTCTCGCGTTCCGGTTCGGTGAACAGCCCGGGCCGCAGTGTCGAGGCCAGCGCCATCGCGAGCGGTGGCACCATCCCGGCCGCCATCACCGCGGCCATGATGCGGAGTGTGGCGGGGTCGGCGACATTGAGGCCGGCGGTCGCGAAAGCGTAGGCCGCCTTGTTGACCGGGCCACCGAGGTCGAAGCACATCATCAACCCGAGGATGACACCGAGAATGACGACGGAGGTTCCGGTCATGCCGCTGAGCCAGTTGGTCAGGCCGGTGGTCAACGCGGCCAGCGGTCGGCCGAGCAGCAGGAACATCAACAGGCCCACGATCAGTGACGCGCCGAGCGGGATCACCACGACGGGCATCAGTCCCCGGAACCACTGTGGCACCTTGAAGGAACTGATCCATTGCGCGGCGAACCCGGCGATCAGACCGCCGACGATGCCGCCGATGAACCCGCCGCCGACGAACACGGCCACCGCTCCGGCGGTGAAACCCGGTGCGATACCGGGCCGGTCGGCGATCGCGAACGAGATGTAGCCGGCCAGGGCGGGGACCAGGAACATGAAGGCCAGCCCGCCCAGGGTGAACAGCACCGCCCCGAGATACTGCGTCAGGCCACCGGGCGGCAGGTCGGCCAGGGTGTTGGTGACGGCGATGTGATGACCCAGCGAGTTCATCCCGTAGGCCAGCGGGCTCGGTTGACCCTCAGCGGTGTTGCCGATGTCGTAGCCGGCGAACAGGAAGCCCAGCGCGATCAGCAGGCCGCCGGCGGCGACGAACGGGATCATGTAGCTCACACCGGTGAGCAGGATCTGGCGGATGCGGGTACCCCAGCCCACATCGCCTGCCGTGGCCGGGGCCGCGGTGGCATCGGCCGATCCGGCCACCCGCGGGGCATTGGGATTGCCTGCGGCACCGATGGCTTCGGAGATCATGGCGCCGGGTTCGTTGATGGCGCGTTTGACACCGGAGGCGACGACGGGCTTGCCGGCGAAGCGCTGCTTGTCCTTGACCCCGACGTCGGTGGCGAAGATGACGGCATCGGCCGCGGCGATCGTCGCCGCGGACAGCGGCGTGCTTCCGGACGAGCCCTGGGTTTCGACGGTCAAGTCGACGCCGGCGGTCTCGGCGGCCTGCTTGAGCGCATCGGCAGCCATATAGGTGTGGGCGATGCCGGTGGGGCAGGCCGTGATCGCGACGATCGAGACGGCCTTGGCGGGTTCAGCGACAGGTGCAGGCACCGGGGCAGGCGCGGGCGCCGGATTGACGACGCCGTCGACGAGCGTCACCACTTCGTCGTCACTCGCAGCCTCGCGCAATGACGCCACGAAGTCCTTGCGGACCAGCGCCCGGGCCAGGCTCGACAGCAGCTTCATGTGTTCGGCCCCGCCGGATTCCGGTGCGGCGATCAGAAACGCCAGATCGGCCGGACCGTCCGGGGCGCCGAAGTCGACCTTGGGTGAGAGCCGGGCGAAGCCGATCGTCGGGGTGTCGACGTAAGGGGAGCGGCAGTGGGGAATCGCGATTCCGCCGGGCAGACCGGTGGCGGACTGGGCTTCCCGCGCCATTGCCGCGCCCACCAGGCCGTCGGCGTCGGAGGTGCGGCCCGCCTGGGCGAGCGCACTGACCAGACGCGTGATGACGGCCTGCTTGTCACCGCCCGCGTCGACATCGAGCAGGACCAGACCGGGGGTGATGATCGGTTGGGTCATAGTGGCACCTTCACGGGGTGGGTACGGACAGCATCGAGGTCGAGTTGATCGGGGCCGGGCAGCGCCGATCCGGGCAACGCCGCAGCGGCACTGCCGTAGGCGACGGCCATCTGCAGTCGTTGTGCGGCTTCGGCACCGGCGACGGCGGCCCGCAGGTAGCCGGCCAGTGAGGCATCGCCCGCACCGACGGTGCTGCGCGGAACGATCGGCGGTGGCGTGGCCAACCAGGCGCCGGTGCCGTCGACCAGTACCGCGCCGGCAGCACCCAGCGTGGCCAGCACGGCGCCGACGCCTCGCGAGACGAGGGCCTGAGCGGCGTCCACCACAGGCGACGGATCGCCCTGCGCGGCAGCGTCTTCCAGGTCAGCAGCCGGAACTCCGGCGAGGTCGGCGAGTTCCTCGGCGTTGGGCTTGATCAGATCGGGCGCGGATACGTCGAACGCGGCGGCCAGAGCTGCCAACGGTGCCTCGGAGGTATCGACGGCCACCCGGCAGTCAAGTGGCGCCAGCAGCGAGACCACCTGCGCGTACCAGTCGACCGGCATCCCGGGCGGCAGCGACCCGGACAGTGCCACCCACGACGCGTCCTGCGCCTTGGCCAGCACGCAGCGGGTCAGCGCCTCGAGCGCGTCGGCATCCACGACCGCGCCACGTTCATTGATTTTGGTTGTGGTGCCGTCGGATTCGGTGATCGCGATGTTGGTGCGGACGGACCCCGCAATGGGAACGCCCGTGAACGGGACATCAAGCGCCCGGAGAGCGCTCAGGAGCGGATCGGAGTCGGCGGCCGGCAACACGGCCTCCGCGGCAACGCCGGCCAGGGTGAGGGCTCGGGCCACGTTGATGCCCTTGCCGCCGGGTTCGACGGTGACGGAGTCGACGCGCTGGACTGCTCCGCGCGTCAACGGCGATCCCAACGTCACGGTGCGGTCCAGGCTGGGGTTCGGGGTGACAGTGACGATCATGCGACCACCACCTCGACGCCGTGCTCGGTGAGCAGTGCGCGGTCGGCATCGGAGATTTCACTGTCGGTGATCAGGGTGTCGACACTGTCGATCGGGGCGAAGCTGACGAAGTCCTCCTGACCGACCTTCGATGAATCTGCGACCACCACGACGTAGTTCGCTGCCTGGACCATGGCCCGCTTGACTGCCGCTTCTTCGGTGTCCGGGGTCGACAATCCGTGCCGTGTGCTGATGGCGTTGGTGCCGATGAACGCGATGTCCACCCGCATGGTCTCGAGTACGCGCAGCACCTGCTCGCCGACCGCGGCTTGGGTGAGGCCGCGGACCCGTCCACCGAGCAGCTGCAGGGTGACGGTCGGCACCGTCGCGAGCAGGCCGGCGATCGGTACCGAGTTGGTCACCGCGGTGAGCTCCCGATCGGTAGGCACCTGCGAGGCGACGCGGGCTGTGGTGGTCCCGGCGTCCAGCAGGACGCTGGCACCGCTGAGGGGAAAGAAGTCGACAGCGGCCGCGGCGATGGCATCTTTCTGGGCGGCGCGGGTGGTGTCCCGTTCGCCGACGCCGGCTTCCACGAGGTGCAGGGTCCGGGCAGGCACGGCTCCTCCGTGTACGCGGCGCACGACGCCGGCCTTGTCGAGTACGGCGAGATCGCGGCGGACTGTCTCGGTCGTGACGTCGTATGTCTGCGCCAGTTCGGCGACCGAGGCACGGCCCCTGCTCATGACCAGCGCGGCGATGGCCTGCTGGCGCTCCTCGGCGTACATGAGCCTCCGTATGTGTGGGTTAAAGCCCGCTAGAATGTTGATATATGTTGTTTTACGCTTGACTGTGTTGACTTGTCAACGTTTTCTTGTAATCTGTCTCACATGGGCACTACATCGTCGGTTGGATCACGCACCGTCCTCCGCGGGGTTCCGGTGGTCCCGGGTGTGCAGTACGCACCTGTGATCCGCGTCAGCAGGCTTCCGGAGATCCAGGTCGCTGCCGGCGACATCGATGAGGGGGACCGGCCGGCCGAGGCGGGGCGTTTCGCCGCTGCGGTGACGGAGGTCGCCACCCGGCTGCGAGACCGGGCCGCGCACGCCACGGGTGCCGCCTCGGAGGTACTCGCCGCGACCGCGACACTGGCCCAGGATCGGGCCTGGATAGGCGCGGCCGACAAACGGATCGCCGCAGGCGCGCCCGCGGTCCGCGCGGTAACAGAGGCCGTCGACCAGTTTGTAGACCTGTTCACGCAGCTCGGCGGGCTGATGGCCGAACGTGTCACCGATCTGCGGGATATTCGCGACCGGGTCATCGCCGAGCTGTCCGGACTGCCGGAACCCGGGGTGCCGCTCCCGGATGTCCCGTCGATCCTGTTCGCAGAGGACCTGGCGCCCGCCGACACCGCGGGCCTGGACCCGCAGCTGGTGGTCGGGCTGGCCACCACCCTCGGCGGACCGACCAGCCACACCGCGATCATCGCCCGTCAGCTGGGAATTCCGTGCGTCGTGGCGGTGAGCGCGCTGGATTCGGTCGCCGCCGGTGCCATGGTGCTGCTCGATGGCACCGCTGGGACGGTGACCACCGATCCGGACCCTTCTGTCGCTGCTGATGCCGTGGCCGCCGCTCAACGGAACGCCCTGGCGGCTCGGCAATGGACCGGCCCGGGTGCGACGGCAGACGGTCACACGGTCGCCGTCCTGGCCAATGTCCAGGACGGTGCCGCAGCCCGAACGGCACGGGAAACTCCTGCCGAAGGCGTGGGCTTGTTCCGCACCGAGCTGTGCTTCCTCAATCGCGACACCGAGCCGACCGTCGAGGAACAGGCGACCATCTACGGCGAGGTGCTCGCGGCATTCGCCGGACAGAAAGTGGTGGTCCGCACCCTCGACGCCGGCTCGGACAAGCCATTGAAGTTCGCAGGTCATCCCGACGAGGCCAACCCGGCACTCGGTGTGCGCGGCATCCGGATCGCCGAGGGCAATCCCAGCCTGCTCGAGCACCAGCTCGAGGCGGTGGCCGCTGCGGGCACGGCCACCGGAAACCCGCCGTGGGTGATGGCGCCCATGATCGCCACCGCGGCGGAAGCGAAAAGCTTGCGGACAAAGCGCGTTCGTACGGGCTCACGCCGGGAGTCATGATCGAGGTACCCGCTGCGGCCCTACTGGCCGACAAGATCCTTGAGCACGTCGACTTCCTGTCGATCGGCACCAACGACCTCGCGCAGTACACGATGGCCGCCGACCGGATGTCGGCCGACCTGGCCGCTCTCACCGACCCGTGGCAGCCCGCGGTGCTGGCTCTGGTGGCGATGGCGGCCCGCGCCGGAGCGGCAGTGGACAAGCCGGTCGGAGTGTGCGGCGAGGCCGCGGCCGATCCGCTGTTGGCCGCCGTGCTCGTGGGCCTGGGTGTGACGTCGTTGTCGATGGCTCCGGCGGCCATCGCTGCGGTGGGCGCGCGGATCGCGCAGGTGACGCTGCCGCAGTGCCGCGCCGCCGCCGAGGCGGTGCTGGCCACGGCGACAGCTGCGGAAGCCCGCGAGGCTGCGCTGGCCCAGCTGTCCTGACCGTGTAAAGACGCCGGGGGAATAATCGGACCGCAGTCCGGTTATAGCTGGCATCAGGCTTACACAAACAGGAGGTAGGAGATGCCAGCCATCACCGCAGACACCTTGACCCTGCCCCGCATCGCGGCAGCTCAGGCGTCGGACACCGAACGCCCGGTCCGCTCGATCACGACCGGCCCGCGCGGATACGAAGGCGAGGGATTCCCCGTCGTGCGCGCATTCGGTGGAGTGAGCGCCGCAGACCTCGACCCGTTCGTCCACATGGATCAGATGGGTGAGGTGGAGTACCAGCCCGGCGAGCCGCGGGGCACCGATTGGCACCCGCACCGCGGGTTCGAAACCGTCACCTACATGATCGACGGTCGTTTCGCCCATCAGGATTCACACGGCGGCGGCGGTCTGATCACCGACGGCGCCACCCAGTGGATGACGGCGGGATCCGGCATCCTGCACATCGAGACCCCGCCGGCCGAACTGGTCGAGAACGGCGGCACCTTCCACGGCATCCAGCTGTGGGTGAACCTGCCCAAGAAGGACAAGTTCGCGACGCCGCGCTACCAGGCCATCGAGGGTCCCGACGCCAAGCTGCTGTCCTCGCAGGACGGCGGAGCCTTGGTCCGGATCATCGCCGGCGAGATCGACGGTGCGCAGGGCCCGGGCAGCACGCACACCCCGATCACCATGGCGCACGCCACGATCGAACCGGGTGCGCAGCTCAACCTGCCGTGGAACCGCGACTTCAACGCACTGGTGTACGTACTGAGCGGACGCGGCAGCGTCGGCCCGGTGGGCCACCCGATCCACCAAGGCCAGCTCGCCGTCCTGGGCCCCGGTGACCGGATCACGGTCTCGGCCGAGGGAACCCAGGACTCGAACCGGCCCGCGATGGAGGTTCTGCTGCTGGGCGGCAAGCCGATTCGGGAACCGGTCTTCCACTACGGCCCGTTCGTGATGAACTCGAAGTCCGAGCTCATCCAGGCGCTGGAGGACTACCAGGCGGGTAAGTTCGGCCAGATCCCGCCGAATGCGCTCATGCCGCACCGGCCCCTGAGCTGACCACCGACTACCCCGAAATACCGACGCCGCCCTGTCTGCGACTGGGCGGCTTAGGCTGGCTCGCAGTCGGTTTCGGGGTCGATCCGTTGGTCTGAACTATGGCTGCCGTGGGTTCGAGGCTTTGCCCGTTGCGCTGATCACCGCCGATTCTGCGGCGCAGCTCGTCGAGGTGAGCCACCGTTATCCGGCTGCTGGCGCGGTTGGGATGGATCTTGATCAAGAGCCTGCTGGTGATGTCGAGGTGCGTACAGACCGAATCGAGGTTGCTCGCGGTAGGCGCAGCCAGTTGAACCACCTCTTCGAAACGGGCCAGCAACCGGGCTACTTCCTGTTGTCCGGCTTGGCCGTTCCGCCCGAGCCTGCCCGACCTGAGCGCGCGCACCAAGGCCGCATCGGCGATCGCGACTGCCGTGTAGAACGTGCGGTCGATCGAGAACCGCTCGCGTGCGGTGGCTTCGCAACGGTCGATCAACGCATCGGCGTCCGTCACGCTTTCACCCAGGATTGCCGCCAAGGTCAACCAGTTCAGCACCGAGTAGGGATCGAGGCATTGACGCTGCAGGGTGAGCAGATGCGCCCGGTGGTATCGGCAGGACGCTTGGCGCAGCATTTCCGTGGCGGCCCCGGCGGTCGGTTCTGAGGCGGCACGACGCTTGTAAGCGCTACCGAGCAGGTTGTACCGCTCTGCCGTCTTGGACACCTCGAGCAGCCGTTCGAGGCGCGCGATGGCCTCTCCGTACAACTTCTTGGCGCGTTCGGGCTCGCTACCGGCGAGATCGTTGGCCATGCGTGCCTCGAAATTGGCGAGTTGTTCAACGGCGCGCATCGTCGTCGTTGACGTCTCGCCCTCCCCGGCCAGCGCGGCGATCAGGTACCGGCGGGCATCCTCGAAGCGGCGCAGATTGCCATAGGCGTAACCGATCGCCATCTGAACATCGGTCTGCTCAAGCCAGTCGGCGGGGCATTCCTTCACCAGTGCGTTGAGTTGTTGTGCGGCCTCACTCGGCGCAATCGCGGGAGCCGAACCAGCTTCCGGCTTGCGGCCGACGTAGCTCACCGCTTCGATGAACTCGGCCACGTCCACCCGCCCCGGCCCGGCCGCTGTCGTGCCGGTCGCGGTGGGATCGAGCCGGTAGTCCGGATCGCCATACGCCTGATATGCGCCCCAGGTATTGCTGTCGCCGAACTCTTCGTGGGTGTGGCCGCGAGCGGCCTTGAGCGCGAAGCCGAAAGACTCTCCGCTGAGCATGCATTCGTAGAATTTCTGGGCGAACTCCTTGGCGGCGTCATCCTTGACAGCCCAACCGGCGGCTACCACAGCGCGCACACCCATCTCGATCAGTTCGCGGGAAACGCTGGCGGCCAGTCGATTGAACTCGACAGTGGGCGTCTGCGCTGGTGCCTCAGGTCCGGTCTGGCCGATGTGGCAGCAGTTGAGGAAGACCAATTCCGGTACCTGCTGCATCTGGCCGACCTCGACTGCGGTGAGAAACACGCCATTGTCGAGCACCATCCCACTGCGGGCCTTGCCGTCCGCACTCGCAGGCGGCTCGTAGTAGCCGTGGCCGGCCAGATGCACGATGCGGTAGGGCTTTCGGTACAGCCCGGCGAGGACTTCGAGCGCCGTCGGTTTGGTCACCGGCTTGTCGACGTCGAATCTCCCGCGCAGTAGGTCATACACGGCGCTGGCCTCGGCCATCGCGCCGGGTAGTTGATTGAACGGTGGACTGACCAGCGGATCGCCGACAACATAGGCTGCCGTGCCCGCCCGCGCACCGATCTGTGGGCGGTAGTTCGAGGTCTGCAACTGCCGTACCAGAGCCTTGTCGAGACACAGAGCCTTGTCGCCCGCGCTCATCAGCTCCCATGGATAGGCGGCGGTTTCGGCGTCCAAGACCAGCACCAGGTTGTCGACCTGTGCGAGCCCGGACTTGAGCTCGTTGGGAACCGTGAGTTCGAACAGCACGCGCGATTCGTCTGCCCGGAATCGGGTTTGGGAGATCGAGTCCTTGATCAGCCGGTCCACCAGCTCGGGCTGCCGCTGCTGCGAGGTCGCCTCGGCGCGGGCGCGGTCCGACAGTGTGAGGAACTTGATCTGACGGTGGGTGTCAGCCCGGCCGGCCGGTGCGCTGATCGCCAATTCCGCCAGTGCGGCAAGGAGTTCGGGGTCTGCGTTGTCCGATTCGAGTACTGCGCGCTTGAGCCGGTCGGCCAGCGGCTTGGGCAGGCAGGCCGGTTCGGACTTGCGCTGCGGCACCACGACGCTGACCTCCCACCGGCGCCAGGCGTGTTGGCGCCCCGCGGAGGCAGTCAGGCGCCGACGGCCCTCCCGGCCGCGCCGCAGCAGGGGAGCCGCCTCGATTTCGGTCTCGAGCTCCTTGCCGATCAGCGGAGCCAGGCGCTTGACCGCATGCGCGGCTTCGATCGCCGTGTCGGCGTAGAGCTCGACGATCTCGACTTCCTGGATGGTGAGGGGGGTGCTATTGCCTTCGGCGAGTTCGCGATTGGCCTGGCCGATAGCACGCAGAATGGCACCGACCGAGTCCCCTATTGCGATGTTGGCGGTCGAATTGCCGCCGACGAGCAGCACCGACAAGCCGATCTTCTCCGTTGCGGAGTCGTCCTCCGGCGACCCGGACAGACCGTCCCGCCGTTCGAGAACGTACTGGAGCGCGGCGCGTCGAAGCAGATCGCAGAGTTGGCCCGCACTGAGGTCGCCCCATTTGCCCAGGCCGACGACAATCGCCCCGGTTGGCAGGGCCAGCGCCTTCTGTAGCGCCGTCGGCTTGCGTAGGACCACCGCCACGGATCCGAACACGCCGGGGTAGAGGCCGAGCGCGTAGCGCTCCGTCAGCGCGCCCCGCAGCAGCCCATCCAATTGGGCCTCGGCGCCGATGATGGTGTCGCCCTCGTAGTGCCCCACCACAATGGGATAGCGCGCGTAGCGCAGGTCGTCGTGGACCACTGATACCCGGAAGCTCGGCTGGGCACCTTCTTGATACGGCTTGCGCGCGGACTTTCCCAGGAGGTCGGCAGCCAACGATGTCTCGGTCGGATAGAGCACCGGTTCGGGCAGGGCCCGGAAGTCCTGCGCGCCTCCGCGTGCCGCGCTGAGCGGAGTCTCCGAGAGTCGTGAGGTGGTACCGGAATCGAGAAGATCCTGGAGCGCGAGGAAGCTCGGAACGTGCGACGCCAGGTCGCCGTGCACCGCATCCATGTACCAGGTGCGGACGCCGGGCAGGCGGCCGGAGAGATACGTGACCCGACCGTCGCCTTCCGTCGTACATTCCAGGACGATCCGGTCGCCGACGTGGTCGACGCCCTTCACGGTGCGTGGCGAGGTTCCCGCCACGTAGTGCACCCGATCCGCGTGGGGTAGACCCGACAGCTGGTCTTTGATGGCGTCGCGCGTGGCACGCGCGCCGTCCAGCAGTGCTTCACCGGGAATGGCCGACTTGCGGCGTTCGCTCCGGTAGTCCTGCCAGTGCGACACCGTGAAGAAACGTTCGTCGTCGGGCAGCAGCTCGAGCACACCGGGGAACTTCGCGATGGTGTCGACAACTTCCGCCGTGTTGTGGGTCAGGTCCAGCAGCGCGAGCTTTTGGACGGTCGCTGCAGTGCCCAGCAAGGATTCGACGATGTCGTGCGAGCCGCGGTTTGGGGTGCCGAGCATCACCAGGCGCCCGCCGGGGCGTTTGCAGATGCGGTCCCACAGGTCGGGCGCTTGCGCGATCATCGCGCGCACCACAAGCCCGCCCATACTGTGGGCGATGATGCGTACCGGCTGCTGCGTTCGTCGCAAGGCATTCTCGAGCTCGACGATCAGCAGATGTGCCGCGTCGGTCACCGACCGGCGCCAGTCGTAGGCGAACGGGACGACCTCGTGCGTGTTCTGCAGGAACTCGCACAGCTCGCGATAACCGTCGCCGACCAGGGAGACGGGACGCACGTTCGCCGCGGTGACGTCGGCGAGATCGCCGAGCCCGCCGCGCAACAACGCGAGGTAGCGCATCCAGACCTCGCGCTCGCCGATGTTCAGGTGGGAACCCATGATCCCCGGTAGGACAAAGACAATCGGCTGGTCTGCGTTGGCGCGGGTCTGCAGCGACCGCAGCATCGGCACTGGATCGAGCTCGCTCGCCACGATGTCTCGGAAGATGATCGGAGGCTTGTCGGCGGGCGCCGCGAGCCACTCGACCAGCGCCCCGCGCGTGCTCGGATTGGCGAAGTAGTTGAAGTGGCTGACGTCGGCGCCCTGGTCGAATACATAGCGGGCGGCGGTCCGCCGGGCCCCGTGGAACATGGCGTCGGTGTTGACGACCAGATCGTTGTCCCGGCCTTCGTAGATGATGTGATCGCTGGCGAACACCCCGATCTTCTTGAGCCAGTTGCCGCCCTGGATATCGCCGGCGATGACGCCCATCGCGCCGCGCGCGGGATCGGTCAGATTGTTGAGCAGCGCGACCAGCGGCGATTGCGGCATCATCGCTTCGAGTCCCGGAACCAGAGACGGCAGGGTCCGGTTCTTGACGATCTCCAGCGTGATCCGCTTGATCACCTCGTAGAGCGGCGTTCCGCCGATACCCGGAATGAAACCGATGAGGTTGGTGAGCACAGACAGGAAGACGTCGATGTTCTCACCCGCCAGTAGCGTGCCGCGGGACGGCGAGGCGCAGCGGACGAACCGTTCCACCCGAAGCTGTTTCTGCGCAACCAGTTCCGCGAGCCGGCCGAGTTGTCTGCGGTCATGCAGATCTGCCAGGTCCAGATCGGAATTGCCACGTTTGAAGTTCGCGACCAGTTCGGTGTTGATCGATGTCAGCGTGACGAGATCACCGACCAGTCCGCCGCGTGAATGGGACACGATGCTGACCCGGGCATTTCGCGGCAACGCGGTGAGCAGTTCGATGGCGTTGTCGATCGGGCTGTCGCTCAAGGTGCGGTGCTCGAAGGCGTAGATGTTGTCGCCGAACAACCGCTGCAACTCTTGCCACTGTGGTTGCGCTTCGGTGTTGAGGAAGGAACCGAAGCTGCCGCGAGTGGAAGAAGCGGTGCCATGGATGAACACCAATAGGGGCTTGTCGACGTCGAAGCCCTCGAGATCGACGGGTGCGGAAGCTGCCTTCCCGGCCTCACCTGTGGCGTCCTCCCACTTGTACAGGCCGGGACCGGATCTGAGATTGTTCTCGATCATCCGGATCAACGCTTTGGTGGCGTACCAGGCGGGGACTTTCGCCAGGAGATCGACTCCGAGGCCCTTCGCTTCATCGAAGAGTTCGGTCGGCCATTGCGTGGGATCGGTGAGCTTGTCGGTGATGGCGTCAGGATTCAATCGGAGCACCCGAAGCCGAGTGGTCAGCCACTCTTTGACGCCCCGCTCGGATACACGCGGTAGCGAATCGACGCTCACTGCGTCGCCGACTCTCGCCTCAGGCCTGAGAAGTGGGGCTTCCTCGTGATACCGCTTGGCCGAGACCCAGGTGGTGAACCCGCCCTCGATCTCGATCTCGAGTACGGCGTCGTCGTCGACCGAGATGCCTTGGGGTTTCGGGCTTTGCTCGCGGGCCGACGGAGAGAGGTTGTAGGAGTCGACCACCTCGATCACGCCGAGCAGCCCGGTGCCGGGAACCTCGGACTCGACGCCTGGCATGCCACCCCGCGTCGAATGGGTGTCGGTCGTGTCTTGGAGACCGGAAACTTGCAGCTTGATGGTCATCGTTTCAACAGCGTTAGTCGAGTGGCGACAGGAAGGGCTGCTCGAGACGCGCTTCGCTGCCTTCGAGCTGTGGAACCTGCTCGTAGCGGCCGCGTTTCAGCTTCGAACTGGTCTGGTCGTGTAGTTCCCGGTATGACAGCGGTGCGGCGGATTCTGTCAGCGCCTCGACCAGGTTGTAGGTCAGCGCTCCGGCGAAGCCACCGCCGATCGCGGCGTCAGCCGAGGTTTGGTCAGCCCGGCAGCCGGAGATGAGCACCTCGGGAATGTCGACGTGAACGATGTCGCTGGTGCCGTGATCGGACGTGGACTTGCGACGGCGAGTTCCTCGCGTCGTCCCGGTCAGGCCGCGCCCGGACTCCACCGCATCCAGGTCCCACGGACTCGGCAGGTACCGCTCGATCAGGGGAGCGTCGGGCGGCTCGAGAGCCCGCGTGATGGTGCCGGAATGGCAGCAGTCGGTGATCACGGTGAGGCTGACGCCTGCGCCCAGGCCGTCGAAGACATTGCGCAGCCAGTCGTCGCGCAGCGGGTCGTTCCAGTCGAGGTCGGTCGGGCACAAAATCTCGTCGCGGTTGTCGTCCTCGTCCCCGTCGTTGTCGGGCACGTTCGACCCGTGACCGGAGTAGTGCACGAGCAGTACATCGCCGCGCCGGGCCTCGCGGATCAATCCCGTGACGGCTTCCTCGATGGCTGCTTTGGTGGCGTCGAAGTCCGTGATCACGGAAATATCGCCGGACTCGAATTCGTACTGTCGCTGAAGCAGATTGGCCATGTTTTTCACATCGGGAACGCACCCGCGTAAGTCATTGCCCGGAATTCGGTAGCGATTGACGCCGATGAGCACCGCTTTCTTGGCCATGGTGCGCTCCTTTGCATTAGGCCGTCGGCCAGGGTTGATGTTCGAATTCCGGTCCGGAGAAGCGGCAGGCCTGGTCGGGCATCGCAGTATCCTCTCCTGAGACAACGAAACGTCAGGTGGGCAATTGCAGTATGTGCACGTGACGCATAAGGGTCGTGAGTAGTCGGGTACTCGAATTTGCGCCGCGGAGAGGACGGGCCCCCGTGACGTCACCGTTCCGTTTGGAGTTTCCGGATGTGGGCAGTGCGCTCGTGGCACGTGTCACGGAAACCGTGGAATTGCGCTCGGCACTCGCCGCTTTGGAGCTGTTTCCGCCTCGACCAACTGTGGTGGTCGTCGGTGGGGCCGGAGGACTCGACGCCATTGAGATGGACCGCCTCCGCCCACTGTTCGCGTCGGGGATTGCGTCTGTGATGGAGAAATTCGGTGCGGTCGGCGTGGACGGCGGAACGCTGGCCGGAGTCATGCAGCTCTTCGGCGAAATTCGTGCGACGGCTGCGTTTCCACTCCTGGGCGTGGTCGCGGCGGGCACGGTGCGCTTGCCCGGCACCTCTTCGCCCGATGACGGGCACAGTTTCGAGCTGGAGCCTCGGCACACCCATTTCCTGGTCGTGCCCGGTGACAAGTGGGGTGCGGAGGCCCCGTGGATCGCCGAGGCCGCGACCGTTCTCGCTGGGGGTTCACCCTCGGTCACGGTGCTGATCAACGGTGGCGATATCGCCTACTCCGACGTCGAGCTGAGCGTCCAAGCCGGACGCCCCGTCGTGGCGATCGACCGCTCGGGGCGAACAGCTGACGTTTTCGCGACTGCGTTGGCAGGTGAGTTGGTAGATGAACGGGCGTCGTCGCTGGTTCGGTCCGGGCTGATCCGTTCGGTGCCGGCGGATGAGCCGGAAGGTCTTGCTGAATTGCTTGAGACCGTTCTCGGTGACGGCCGCTGAGTGAATTGAACCTGACAGTTCCCGCCAAATTCGAGTAGTCGACTACGCTACGCCGCCATCACGCCGGCGAGGACCATTGATTTGTGCCTGGAGCATTCCCTGGTCACCCCGCGCTGGTGATGCGCCATCCCAGCGACGCCGGTAGTTGTCTGGCGCAATTTGAATCGAGCAATTCGACATGAACGAGGAATTCTGGGGCACCCTTCTCTCTCATATCCGGCACCAGGTGCTGATACCGGTTGTGGGTCCCGATGTCACCGTGGTCAAAGTCGACGGCGCCGAACAACGATTGACGACGGCGGTGGGTGAGCGCCTCGCCCAGCGGTTCGAACTCAACGTTCCTCCCGGGGTCACCACCACGGATCGGGCGGTGGCCGCCTTTCTGCGCGAGCGCGGCCGCGACGAGGTCGATGACCTGTATGCCGTGATCGACGAAATCGTCGTGGACCTCGATCCGGAACCTGGTGATGCGTTGCGAGACCTCGCCGCCATCGATGATCTGAGCCTGTTCGTGACAACGACGCCAGACCGCTTGCTTGCAAGAGCGTTGGGCACCATCCGCGGCCGGCCGGTGCGTGAGGTCGCCTTCTCCCCGTCAAAGTCCACTCCGGATCAGGAGCGGGATGCGCGAGAGCCGTCGCCGGCCGAAACCGTCGTTCTCAGCCTGTTTGGCCAAACCGCAGCCATGCCGGAGTATGCGATCCACGAGGAGGACCGGCTGGAGTGGATCCATGCGTTGCTCAGCGAGAAGGCCAGCCTCCCCGACTGGCTCGACTATCCATTGAAGCATCAGCCGATGTTGTTCATCGGCTGCGAGATCCCAGACTGGTTCGGGCGGTTTCTCGTTCGGCTGTCCAGCGACAAACGGCTCTCGCTCGGCGGTAAGCCATTCTTCTTCGCCGCAAACTCGCGCGAACCGTCGCTGTCGAGCTTCTTTTCGACCTACTGCCGCCGAACGATGGTCAAGCAGTTGGACATGGATCCGACGGAGTTCGTCGCAGAGTTACGTAAACGCTGGGAGGCGAAACAATCCAAGCCTCGACCCCCCTCGCCGCCCGACACCTACAACGGGAGCGCGCTGGACCCGGCGTCTCTGGACACAGCGGAGATATTCATCAGCTACAAGCGTGAGGATCTCATCGCCGCGCGGCGGCTATATGACGCGATCACCAGACTCGGCGGTGTGGCCTGGCTCGACGAGCGGGAGCTGCGCACCGGGGATGCTTGGGAACCCGAAATTCTGAGCTGCATTCGCCAAACAGTCAGCCTGTTCGTGCCGGTTATCTCCGCCAACACCGAACGGAAGAAGGAGAGCTACGTCTTCAAGGAATGGAACGAGGCGGTAGAACGAGCGCGGGGCATTCTCGGCCAGCGTTTCATCATGCCGGTGGTCATCGACCCCGACTATGACGGGGACGCGAGCCGCTTCAAACAAGTTCCGCAGGGTTTCAAGAGCTTCCAGTACGGTCATGCGCCCGGTGGCGAGCCGGATGAGGACCTGATCAAGGACGTCGTATCCGCAATTCGGGAAATACGACGTACCGATGCAGCATGACGTACGCACTGACCACGACGCAGCTCGACGCCGATAATCCTTGGCCGGGACTCGAATCCTACGGCGAAGACGCGCGGGGCTTCTTCCACGGCCGCGTCCATGAATGCGAGAAGCTTCTGAAAAAGGTTCTCGACGCCCCCGTCACGGTGTTGTTCGGCCGCTCGGGTCTGGGCAAGACATCACTGTTGCACGCGGGGTTGTTCCCCTTGTTGCGCAACGAAAACCTCTTGCCGATCTATGTCAGGTTCGAGCTCAATCCGGGTGCGGCATCACTCAGCCATCAGCTGCACGACACGGTCCGCAGAGCCATCCAGGCGGCGGTGCCTGATGCGAGTCTCCCCGAGGACAACGAATCACTGTGGGAATACCTGCATCGTGCCGACCTCGAGCTGTGGAGCACACGAAACTACTTGCTGACACCGGTGATCGTTCTCGACCAGTTCGAAGAGCTGTTCACGCTCGGTGACAGCTGTCCGGACAAGGTGGAAGCCTTCAGGTACGACCTTGCCGACCTGGCCGAGAATCGGATACCCGCGGATCTGGCCGCACGAATCAAGAATGACCCGACGGAGGCGCGGCGATTCAACCTACGGACGCACAACTGCAAACTGCTGATCAGTTTGCGAGAGGATTATCTCCCCCACCTGGAGGAATGGTGCCGGTACATTCCGGCGCTTGGGCGGTCGCGAATGCGGTTGCTGCCCTTGGGGACTCGCGAAGCGTTCGATGCCGTACATAAACCGGCCGCACGTCTGATGACGGCTGAACTGGCGCACCAGATCGTGGACATCATCGCCGGCGTGGGTCTGCACCTCGGACGCAAGAACACGCTGCCGGACAACGACTTTCCTATCGATCAGCATGGCGCGGCCGAGGTCGAGCCGACGCTGCTCAGCTTGGTCTGTCGCGAACTCAATGAGGAACGCAAGCGCCTCGGCAAAACACAGTTCGATGAGCAACTCGTCGAGGAACACGGCCGCTCGACGATCCCTAACTACTACACCTCATGCGTGAGTGGAATGCGGAAAGAAGTCGCGGAATTCATTGAGGACAAGTTGATAACCACGACAGGCTTCCGCGACTTCGAAGCCGTTGAGGACGCGGTGCCATCGCGTCTGACACGCGACGAACTTGACCAGCTGATCGACTTGCGGCTGGTCCGTCTCGCGGAGTACCACGGCACGCAACGGATCGAACTGATCCATGATGTGCTCACCGGTACGGTGCGTGACCACCGTGACCGGCGGGTTGCCGCAGAGGACCTACGGCTCGCCGAAGAGCGGAAGGAAAAGGAAAAGGCCGCGCTGGCGGCAGCCGCGGAGCAGGACCGGCAAGCCCTCGCCCAGGCTGCCCAGTTGCGTGAGGCAGAGCTGGATCGCGAGCGCCTCGTTGAACGAGAGCGGCGACTCGAGTCCGAGAAGACGGCGGCACAGCGACTCAGATGGCTATTGGCAGTGCTGGCCATCGCGTGCGTCCTAGCGGTTGTCGCCGCTGGGTTCGGACTCAAGGCGGCCCAAACCCGCAGCCAGGAAGCTCAAATCGATCGGTTGTATCTCAACTCCCAACTGATGCTGGGTGGGCTGTCACCGCTCGGAAGCCACGAGGTCAAGCTGATGCAGATGTTGTTGGCGGCGCAGGCCATCCCGTCGACGCTGCCAGCCAGAAAGTATGAGTTGCTCACGACGCTCAATAGGGAGCGCGATCTGCTCAAAGTCATTGACCTTCCGGCAACCACCAACAGTGTGGCGTTCAGTCCTGACGGCGCTCGCATTGTGTCTGGCTCCGACAAGACGGTGCGGATGTGGGGTCTTGATGGGCAGCCGGTCGGCCAGATCATGCACGGCGACAAGGTGACCAGTGTGGCGTTCAGTCCAGATGGGTCTCGCATTGTGTCTGGCGGTGAGGACAAAGCGGTGCGGTTGTGGAGTTCTGATGGACAGCCGATTGGCGTGCCGATGCGTCATGAGGACAAGGTGACCAGTGTGGCGTTCAGTCCAGATGGGTCTCGCATTGTGTCTGGTGGTGAGGACAAAGCGGTGCGGTTGTGGAGTTCTGATGGGCAGCCGGTCGGCCAGATGATGCACGGCGACAAGGTGACGAGCAATGATCAGAACCTGTGGATGAGCCTTGGTAGGGCGGCGTGAATGTGGGCGCGCCTTCCCGGGGATGATCACAAGTCCAGTTCGTTTCTGATCAAGACCGGCGTTGGCGCGCTGGTTGGGAAGGCACGCCCGTGCTCACCGTAGTTCACGATGTCGCGCAGGCCAACGACACCCGCAGCGGTGCCGGTCGGTCGTTGTTGGATGAGATTGTCCGCGACGGTGCCCGGCAGATGCTGGCCGCCGCTTTGCAGGCCGAGGTCGCCGCCTATGTCGACCAGTTCGTCGATCAGGTCGACGAGAATGGGCACCGGCTGGTGGTCCGCAACGGCCACCACAACGTCCGGGAGGTGCTCACCGGCGCTGGGGCGATCGAGGTGAAGGCGCCGCGGGTCAACGACAAACGGGTCGATCCGGAAACCGGTGAGCGGCAACGATTCTCGTCGAAGATACTGCCGGCGTGGGCGCGTAAGTCCCCGCAGATGGCCGAGGTGCTGCCGTTGCTGTACCTGCATGGCCTGTCCAGCAGCGACTTCGGTCCGGCGTTGGAGCAGTTCCTCGGCTCGGGGGCGGGGCTCTCGGCTCCGGCGATCACCCGACTGACCGCGCAGTGGCAGGACGAGGCCGCCGCGTTCGGCCGCCGGGACCTGTCGGGCACCGATTATGTGTACCTGTGGGTGGACGGCATCCATCTCAAGGTCCGCCTGGAGCAGGACAAACTGTGCCTGCTGGTGATGCTGGGGGTGCGCGCCGACGGCCGCAAGGAACTGGTCGCGCTGACCGACGGGTACCGCGAATCAGCGGACTCGTGGGCGGATCTGCTGCGGGACTGCCGGCGCCGTGGCATGCGCGCCCCGGTGCTCGCGGTCGGGGACGGTGCTCTGGGGTTCTGGAAAGCGGTCCGTGAGGTGTTCCCCGATACCCGTGAGCAGCGGTGCTGGTTTCACAAGCAGGCCAATGTCCTTGCCGCACTACCGAAGTCGGCGCATCCGGGGGCGATCGCGGCGATGCGGGAAATCGCGGGCGCCGAGGACATCGACCACGCGCAGGTCGCGGTCAAAGCCTTCGAACTGGACTACGGCGCCAAGTTCCCCAAGGCCGTGGCCAAGATCGTTGACGACCTCGATGTGCTGCTGGAGTTCTACCACTATCCCGCCGAGCACTGGGTACATCTGCGCACCACCAATCCGATCGAGTCGACCTTCGCCACGGTCCGGTTGCGCACCAAGGTCACCAAGGGGCCGGGTTCCCGCGCGGCGGGTATCGCCATGGCCTACAAGCTCATTGACGCCGCACAAGCCCGCTGGCGGGCGGTGAACGCCCCGCACCTGGTCGCCCTGGTCCGGGCCGGAGCGGTGTTCCACAAAGGCAAACTGCTCGAACGACCCGTCGACATCACCCCACCCGAACCGGCCGACAACCCGGCCACCCCGACCGGAACGGAGGTCGCCTGAAAAACACCAATCCACAGGTATTGACAATTACTCCAAGGTGACCAGTGTGGCGTTCAGTCCAGATGGGTCTCGCATTGTGTCTGGCGGTGAGGACAAAGCGGTGCGGTTGTGGAGTTCTGATGGGCAGCCTGCGGCTGAGCCGATGCGTCATTACGACAAGGTGACCAGTGTGGCGTTCAGTCCCGACGGCACGCGTATCGCGTCTGGCGGTCAGGACGGCATCGTCCGAGTGTGGGACGCGCTCACTGGGCAGCAAGTCGGCCCACCTCTTATCCACCCTGGAGCCGTGAACGGCGTGGCGTTCAGTCCCGACGGCACGCGCATTGCGACCGCCGGCAGTGACAGGATCATCCGGCTATTCAGCGCGGAGACCAACCGTCTTATCGGTTACCTGACAGGGCACGAGTCTGCGGTGAACGCCGTGGCGTTCGACCGTGATAATCCGTATCTGGTGTCGGCCAGCGGCGATGGGACAGTCCGTCTGTGGGACATCAGGTGGCAGCGCATGGTCGGCCATGACGGAGCGGCCTGGGCTGGGTACTTCGACGGCGGTCGCCGTATCGGTTCAGGCAGCGCGGACAAGACGGTGCGTTGGTGGGATCCGGCAACTGGGCGGCCCATCGGTGAACCGCTGAGCATCGGCGATGCCGACGTTAGGTATCTGTTCCCGGCCGACGAGGATCGCCTGCTGTCGTTCGGATCGAACGACGATGTGCAACTGTGGAACGCGCGCAACCTCCAGCCAATTGGCCGACCGCTGCGCCTTCCCGGAGAGCCAGATCTCGCGGCCGACTACAGGGTGACGCGGATCGCGGCACGACTCGAACCCCGCGCAGTGCAGGTGTACAAGACCGACACGATGCAGCCGGTCGGAAAACGCATCCTTCCGGCGGAGGATGTCTCGAGGATGAGTTTCAGCCGTGATGGCCAGATCCTGGCCACCGGCGGCGTCTCCGGCACCGTCGAACTCTGGGACACCGACACCGGAGCCCGGCTGGGATCTCCGATGAGTGCTGGCGGCGCATCGGTGTGGAGTATCGAGTTCAGTCGCGATGGACAGATGCTCGCAGTCGGGCACGAGGATTATGGCGTGCGACTCTGGCGCACAGATACCTACCAGCGCGAGGGTAGGCCTATGTCCTTGGAGGACGCTGTTGCCACCTCTGTGGCGTTCAGCCCCGACGGGCTGACGCTGGCATCGGGCGGTGACGATGGCACCCTCCGACTGTGGGATGTCGCGGACCAAACCCCACTTGGTACCCCACTCCCTGTGCACAACGGCGCAGTGATGAGCCTGGAGTTCAGTCCGGACGGGAAGAGATTGGTTTCAGCCAGCGATGACAACACTCTTCGAATCTGGCCGGTTCTACCAGCGGATCCGCACTTGCTGTGCGACAAACTCACCCACTTCATGACCCGCGATCAATGGAAGGAAAAGGTTCCCGGGACCGGCTACAAGAATTTCTGCGACCTGCCGGAGTCCGAGTACGCCGGATAGCCCTAACCCACAGCTTCAGCCGGCTGCGGGTAGAGCAACTCCAGTTCGCCGAGATGCGCGGCAGCCGTCACCAGTGGCAGGGCCGCCGAAACGGCGAGGTCCGTGCCGGCGGCCTCGGCGCGCAGTGACACCACGAAACTCTCGCCGATCGGCACCAGCACGGCTGCCGCGTCCTCACCGGTGAGCCGGGCGCAGATGGCCGCGGCGTGCTCCTCGATCACCGAGCGGGTCTGGTCGTAGACACCGAGCGGCGGGGGCACGACGTCGGCGATCAGCTCGGCCGCGGCCCGCACCCGGTTGGCCCGGTTGGCTGCGCGGACCACCGGAGCGCGTTGGTCGCTGGGCCCTCCGTTCTCCGAAAGATATTGCCGGACAGCATCATCAAGGGTTCGGGAAGCTGAAAGCGCGTCGTGGCCGAGTGCGACGACGCGGTCGGTGGCCTGCTCGGACGCTCCTCGGGTCACCCGAAGCACGGCGAACTTCAGGAATTGCGCACCCACCGCGCGGGCCTGGTCGATCGCCTTGGACACCGAGGCCGTCGCGCCGCGCGGCCACAAGAGCAGCGACACCACGATCCCGACCATGGCGCCGACCACGACGTCCTCGACCCGGACCAGCCCCACGCGCCATCCTGTCGGCACGATCAGGTTGAAGTTGATCAGCACCATCATGGTGAACGCGGCCTGCCCGGCGATGAACGATCCGACTTCGGGCACGTAGGCGGACCCGAATGCCACCAGCGGCAACAGGATCCACAACACCACGGGGTCCACGCCGACGAACTCGATCAGCACCGCACCCAGTACGAAGCCGATGGCGGTGCCGGCCACGGCCCGCAACACGCGAGTGCCGGTGGTCAGGGCGCTGCTCCGCAGGACCGACATCGCGCCCAGTACCACCCAGAATCCGTGCTGCACCGGGAACACGTGCGTCACCGCCACCGCCAGGGCCAATCCCAGCCCGGTGCGCAGGCTGTTGCGCAGTACCACTGCCCGGGTGGCCACCAGACCCCTGGCGATGGCCGCGACGGCGACGGCCTCGGGCATCACCCAGTCCGCTGCGCCGGTCTCGGGCAGGCGCAGTCCCAGCACCCGGGCCCATACCGGGCGCGCGTCGGCCAGCGCGGCGTTGCCGATCACCCGTCCGGTGACTGCGATGGTGGCCGAGATGGTGCGCCGGACCAGCAGACCGCGGCCGAGTTCGACGGCGGCCTCGTCGTCGGCGGTGCCCAGGATCTGGGTGATGTCGTCGCGATAACTGCCCTGGGCCACCGTGCGCTGCTCGGCCAGGGCTGCACGCAGATCGATTCCGCGTGCGGCGCGTTCGGCTCGATCGTGGATCCGCAGCAGCGCGGCGCTGTCACGCAGCACCCGCACGGCAGGGTCGCGCATTGCGCCGAGCAGCTCCCCGGTGTCGTCGGTGACCTGGTCGCAGATCCAGCCGAGGTCGTCGACGACGCGCACCAGCGCTCGACTGCCCGCGCTGAGGGCAACCGGTCGGTAGTCCGCGCCCAGGAAGCTCTCGTACAGCTTGTTCATCGCGCGGGTGACGTCGCGGGCCGAGGCCTGGCCTTCGAGCCGGTCGGCCAGCAGCCGGCACACCCGCGCCGAGTAGCGGCGCAGCTCGTCGTGATGCTTCGGCCGGAACAGGAACAGCGCGGCGGGCACGCAGATCACGAGCGCGATCAGCCAGCCCAGCAGCCGGTCGGGTATGGGCCCGACGGGCGTGCACAGCGGCAGGACGAACAGCAGCAGCGTGGCGCGCTGCCCGGCGGCGACGATCTCACTGAGCACGCCGGAGAACGACACCACCATGCCGACGATGAACATCGCCGCCACGCTCAGCCATGGATACGGGGCCAGCACGGTGCCCAGCACGATCAATACGGCGCCGTTGACGGCCAGGCCGCCGTACGCGACAGCCCGGGCCGGCCGGTTGCCGGGGAAATCGGCGGTGATGAGCAGAGAGACCGCGCCGAAGATCGCGAACAGCGGCGTCTGGGAGTCCCCGCCGACGGCGAAGCCCACTGCCGCGGCGATGGGCAGGACGATTGCGGCCCGAAGTGCGCGGCGCAACGCGTCGTATTCGGGGTCCTTCTCACGCAGCCGATCGCGGAGACGGCCTGCCGTCCCGTGCCAGATCTCGGCCGGGGTCAGCATGTTCGCCGATGTTAGACCGGTTGGTCCGCTCCCGGCGGCGGAGTGAACCGGCCCGTTTCCAGCGCGTCGCGCATCTGGCCGGTGATCCACTCCAGAGTGTCGGGGTCGCGGGGCAGGGTCGTCTGCTCATAGCCGACGACCAGATACAAACTCCACGCCGCGAAATATCGGGCGTTGCGTTCGTCGCCGATGATCTCGTAGGCGGATTCGAAAATGATGTCGAAACGCAGCCGGTCCACCACCGCCTGCACGTCGTAGACGTAGGGATCCAGCGAGCTCCACACTCGGATGGCGGCCTCGGCGCCGTGCGGCAGCGCGAGCGCCTCCATGGTCAGGGACTCGATGCGGTGATGTGGATCCTGGTCGGCGCGGATCGCCTCGACCACGCGCAAGGTGCGGGCCTCACGCCAGTGCGCGATGAGTTCCTTCGTGTACGACGCCCAGTTGGGGAAGTAGTGATAGAACGACCCCGTTGTGACGCCCAGCCGGTTGCACACTTCGGCAAGTTTGAGGCCGCCGTACCCGCGATCGGACAACACGTCCAGACCGGTTTCGAAGTACGCCTCCCGCGAAACAACCCCCGCCATAACGGACCACGCTAGTTCGTCGCCGATTTTCGGGTGCGGTGGGGCTTTGCTGGTCAGCCGCATTTAACGCACACAAACATGACAGCAGCGGGACACTCAGGTGACGTGTGGCACAATTTGGATGTGGCCCACACAGCGAGCCGAGGACCGGGACGCCCTCCGGCAGCAAAGGCAGCGGAGACTCGTGAGCGCATCGTGCGTGCTGCCCGGGAAGTTTTCAGCGAACTTGGCTACGACGCAGCTACATTTCAGGCGATCGCGATCCGCGCTGATCTCACCCGCCCGGCAATCAATCATTACTTCAGCAGCAAACGCGTTCTGTATCGCGATGTGGTCGAGCAGACCAACGCGAAAGTGATCGCCGCGGGCATTGCCAAGGCCAGGGAAGCCACCACCCTGCTGAACCGGATTGCGGCGTTCTTCGCCGCGGCGATGGATGCCGAATCGACTGATCGGTCGGCGGCCGCCTTCCTGGTCACCTCGGTTCTGGAAGCCCAGCGTCATCCCGAGCTGATTTCCGAGGAGCACGACGCACTGCGTAGCTCCCGGGAGTTCGTCAAGTGGGCGGTCGACGAGGCCATCCAGCGCGGCGAGCTGAGCACCGACACCGACATCCCGGCGATCGTGGAAATGCTGGTCGCAGTGATGTGGGGAATGGGCTTTTACGCCGGTTACGTGGGCCATCGCGACGACGTGGCCGTCATCGTCGACAAGTTCGAACTGTTGATGGCGAACAAGCTCTGGCAGCTGCGCGACTGACCCATCGGCATCGTGAGGTGCCCCACATCACCGTATAGCTTAGCTAAGTTCTTCGGTAGCATTGTTTGGCAAATGACTGATCTGAGCGACGTGCGGCCGGGTCGGGCCGAAGGCGACAGTTGGGACATCACCGAGAGCGTCGGGGCGACCGCGCTGGGGGTGGCCGCTTCACGTGCTGCCGAGACCGCACAACCTGAACCATTGATCCGCGACGAGTTCGCCTTCCTGCTGGTGGCGGCCGCCGGCCCTGCGTGGGCGCAGCTGGCCGGCAGCGAACCGCACTGGATCGGTGACAACCCGGAGGCACACCGGATCCACGACATGGCCCGCAACTACCAGGCCGTGCGAACCCACTACTTCGACGATTTCTTCACCGAGGTCACCCATGACGGCATCCGCCAGGTCGTCATCCTGGCCGCCGGCCTGGACTCGCGGGCGTTCCGGCTGGACTGGCCCGCCGGAACCACGGTGTACGAGATCGACCAGCCCAAGGTGCTGGAGTACAAGACTTCGACACTGGAGGCGCACCGGGCCCTCGCCCGCGCAGAACATGTGCCCGTGCCGATCGACCTGCGCGACGACTGGCCCGCAGCCCTGATCGAAGCCGGATTCGACCCCGAGCAGCCGACGGCGTGGCTGGCCGAGGGCTTACTGCCGTACCTGCCCGGTGAGGCGCAGGACCGGCTGTTCGAGCTCGTCGGAGCGCACAGCGCCCCGGGTAGCCGCCTGGCGGTCGAGGACTTCGCCATGGATCCGGCCCGCTACACGCCGGAGAAGCGCGCGGTGCGCCGCGCCCGCGGCGAGCACATGCGTGCCTCGTTGGGATTGGACATCGACGCCGACGCCCTGATGTACACCGGTGACGAGCGGGCCGACGCCGCCGAATGGCTTACGGCGCATGGCTGGGACGTGAGCGCGGTGGACAGTGCCGACGAGATGGCCCGGTTGGGCCGACCGGCCGACGTCGATGAACTGGCAGAACTCGGCTTGGACAGCGTGCTGTTGCGCGCCCGATTGGACGGAGAAACCCGATGAGCTCACTGCGGAGTCACGACGACACCTGGGACATCGCCACCAGCGTGGGCTCGACGGCCGTGATGGTCGCTGCCGCCAGGGCCGGGGAGACCGAACGCGAGGACGCGCTCATCAACGACCCGTACGCCAAGATCCTGGTGGTCGGTGCGGGCACCGGGGTGTGGGACACGTTGTTGGACAACGATTTTGTCAGCAAGGTGGAAGGTCTCGACGCTGAGGCTGCGCAGATCTTCGCGCACATGGGCAACTACCAGGCGGTGCGCACCCACTTCTTCGACGCGTACTTCGCCGGGGCTGTGCAGGCCGGCATCCGCCAGATCGTCATCCTGGCCTCTGGGCTGGATTCCCGCGCCTACCGGTTGGACTGGCCGTCCGGCACCACGGTCTACGAGATCGACCAGCCCAAGGTGCTGGAGTACAAGGCCGAGACCTTGGCCGCCCACGGCGCGCAGCCGTCCGCGCAGCGCCATGAGGTGGCCATCGACCTGCGTCAGGATTGGCCGAAGGCGCTGCGGGAGGCCGGTTTCGATGACAGCGCGCCCACAGCCTGGCTGGCCGAAGGGCTGCTGATGTATCTGCCCGCCGATGCCCAGGACCGGTTGTTCGAGCTCGTCACCGAGTTGTCGGCTCCTGGTAGCCGGCTCGCGGCGGAGACGGCCGGGGTGAGTTCGGCCGATCGGCGTGAGGCGATGCGGGAACGGTTCGAGAAGTTCGCCGACCAATTCAACATGGGCTCCGCGCTCGCCGTCGCCGACCTGATGTACGAGGACCCCGACCGTGCCGACGTCGCGGAATGGCTGCGGTCGCACGGTTGGCGGGCCGAGGGTGCGCACTCGTTGGACGAGATGCGCCGGCTGGATCGCCTGGTTCAGCTCAGCGAGGAGCCTGAACGCGACGCGTTCTCGACCTTCGTCACCGCCGAAAAGCTCTGACCTACAAACAGAAACGGGGCGCTCCAGCAGGAGCGCCCCGTTTCTGTTGTCCGGTCAG
Organism: Mycobacterium sp. 48b; assembly: GCF_048282725.1. Taxonomy (NCBI): domain Bacteria; kingdom Bacillati; phylum Actinomycetota; class Actinomycetes; order Mycobacteriales; family Mycobacteriaceae; genus Mycobacterium; species Mycobacterium sp. 48b. The sequence continues at coordinate 408,075 of NZ_JBLVUL010000001.1, read as the reverse complement.
TGACTCTGGTGAACGGTGGTGTCGACGTGCGGCACGGTCACGTGCGGGCCGATCTGATCCAGCCAGCTGTGGTGGGACACGTCGGCCGATGCCGGGCCGGCCAGACCCAGGACGGCGGCGGCCAGACCACTGGCGATCATCGCGGTGAACCCGAACTTCTTCATTTCCTCTGCCTCTTTTCAAATCTTGCTTTCTTGATTGGTTCAACTAAAGGAGGCGCCGGTTGATTCCTGGTCGGCGTGGTTGGCGGCAATTGACCGTTGGGTGGCAGGAATGCGGTGGCCCCGGCGGTAACCGACCCGGTTGACCGGGAGTTATCCGCCCGCCGTATACAGGAGGGGAGCTGAGCCGTTTTGCGGCCCGTTAACGAGGAGGAATCCCCATGCCAGGAGTGCAGGACCGCGTCGTCGTCGTCACCGGAGCCGGTGGAGGTCTGGGCCGTGAATACGCCCTGACGCTCGCCCGCGAGGGCGCCAGCGTCGTCGTCAACGACCTGGGCGGTGCCCGCGACGGCACCGGCGCCGGCCACAACATGGCCGACGAGGTCGTCAACGAGATCAAGGCCGCCGGTGGTCGCGCGGTCGCCAACTACGACTCCGTCGCCGAGTCCGAGGGCGCCGAGAACATCATCAAGACCGCGATCGACGAGTTCGGCAAGGTCGACGGTGTGGTGTCCAACGCCGGCATCCTGCGTGACGGCACCTTCCACAAGATGACCTTCGAGCAGTGGGACGCCGTGCTCAAGGTGCACCTCTACGGTGGCTACAACGTCATCCGCGCGGCCTGGCCGCACTTCCGCGAGCAGAGCTTCGGCCGCGTCGTCGTCGCCACCTCCACCAGCGGCCTGTTCGGCAACTTCGGTCAGGCCAACTACGGTGCGGCCAAGCTGGGCCTGGTCGGCCTGATCAACACGCTGGCCCAGGAAGGCGCCAAGTACAACATCAAGACCAACGCGGTCGCCCCGATCGCCGCCACCCGCATGACGCAGGACATCCTGCCGCCCGAGGTGTTCGAGAAGCTCACCCCGGAGTACGTCGCCCCGGTCGTGGCCTACCTGATGACCGAGGAACTGCCCGACACCGACTCGGTGTTCATCGTCGGCGGCGGCAAGGTGCAGCGCACCGCCCTGTTCCAGAACGACGGCATCACCTTCACCGACGTGCCCTCCGTCGATGACATCGCCGCCAAGTGGGGCGAGATCACCGACCTGTCCGCTGCACAGCAGGCCAGCTTCAAGCTGGGCTAGAACTAGTGAAAGCGCTTGTAGCGCAGGCACTTACCGGTACATCCGGGCTGGCGTACGTCGACGTCGATGATCTGGCCGGCGATCCCGCATATGCGGGTTCCGTCATCATCGACGTCGGCGCCGCCGGCGTCTGCTTCCCCGATCTGCTGTTGTTGCGTGGTGAGTACCAGCTGCGGCTGGAACCGCCGTTCACGCCCGGCATGGAGGTGGCCGGAACGGTGCGCTCGGCACCCGAGGGTTCCGGGTTCACGCCGGGGCAGCGGGTTTCGGCGTTCTCGATGATCGGCGGGTACGCCGAGCAGGTCGCGGCCGTGCCGGCCAACGTGATCCCCACGGCCGACGGTCTCGACGACGGCGAGGCGGCATCGCTGCTGGGCAACTACTACACCATGCAGTTCGCGCTGGCCCGTCGCGGCGGGTTGGTGGCCGGAGAGACCGTCCTGGTGCTCGGCTCGGCCGGTGGCATCGGTGCTGCGTCGATCCAGTTGGCCAAGGCCATGGGCGCCAAGGTGATCGCGATGGTGCACCGGTCCGGCGCCGAGGAGTTCGTCTCGTCGCTCGGTGCCGACGTGGTGTTGCCGCTGGCCGATGGCTGGCGGGAGGCGGTGATGGAAGCCACCGGCGGGCAGGGCGTCGACTTGGTCGTCGACCCGATCGGTGGCCCAGCCTTCGACGACGCCATCCGGGTGCTGGCCCCAGAGGGCCGGCTACTGGTCATCGGCTTCGCGGCGGGCGGCGGGATCCCCACTGTCAAGGTGAACCGGTTGTTGCTGCGCAATGTCAGCGTGGTCGGCGTGGGCTGGGGCGAGTTCGTGCGCCGCCATCCGGCCGCTCAGGCGCAGGTCGGAGCCGAGCTGACGAAGTTGGTGGGCGCCGGGTTGCGTCCGCCTCCACCGGTGCGGTTCCCCTTGTCCGAGGGGGCGGCTGCACTCGATGCACTGGCCAACGGCTCGGTGCGTGGGAAGCTGGTGCTGGAGCCATAGTGCGAGCCCTGGCCTTCGATGTGTTCGGGACTGTCGTGGACTGGCGGTCCAGCATCATCGGTGAGCTGGAAGCCTTCGGTAAAAGCCGAGGGCTGCAACGGGATTGGCCGGCTTTCGCCGACAATTGGCGGGCCGGCTACGCCCCGGCGATGGACCGGGTGCGCCGCGGCGAGCTGCCGTGGACCAGGATCGACGATCTGCATCGCGCGATCCTGGTCGACCTGCTCGGCGCCGCGGACATCCGGGCCGGGGAAGCTGAAATCGACCATCTCAACCGGGCCTGGCACCGGCTGGATCCGTGGCCGGATTCGGTGGTCGGGCTGACCCGGCTCAAGCAGCGCTACCTCATCACGACGTTGTCGAACGGCAACGTCTCACTGCTCACCAACATGGCCAAACATGCCGGGCTGCCGTGGGATTGCGTGATCTCGGCCGAGCTGTTCCGGCACTACAAGCCCGACCCGGAGGCCTATCAGGGCTGCGCCGAGCTGCTCGACATCGCGCCCGAGGAGCTGACGCTGGTCGCGGCTCATCCTTCAGACCTGCGAGCCGCCCGCGCGGCCGGGCTCGGGACGGCGTACGTAGCCCGGCCCCTGGAGTACGGTCCCGGTCGCGCTCCGCACGACGTCACGTCCGACGAATTCGACATCGTCGCGACGGATTTTGTCGACCTCGCCGACCAATTCGGTGCGTAGCGTAGGGGTGTGGACACCGCATCAAGTTGGGCGTTGCGCAAGGCTCTGGATCTTCTCGCCGACCCACCGGCCGAGCCGGACGTCAGCAAGGGGTATCTCGATCTGCTGGGGGACGGCAGTGACGCCCCGAAGAACGCGGGATTCATCCAGAAGGTCTGGGCGTCACCGGTCGGGTCGATGCTCTACGACAATGCTCAGGCCCTTGCCCGCAAGGTGATGACGGCGTGGCAGGAGCCCACCGAATGGCTCGACATCCCGCCCGGCGGGATCGCCCTCGACGTCGGTTCTGGCCCGGGGAATGTGACCGCCGCACTGGCACGGGCAGCCGGGCTGGACGGGTTTGCGTTCGGCGTGGACATCTCGGAGCCCATGCTGGCCCGTGCGGTCGAGGCCGAAGCGGGCCGGCAGGTCGGGTTCCTGCGTGCCGACGCCCAGAAGCTGCCGTTCCGGGACGACGTATTCGATGCGGTGACCTCGATGGCGGCGCTGCAGTTGATCCCCGACGCCGAGGCAGCGCTGGCGGAGATGGTGCGGGTGCTGCGTCCGGGCGGACGTATGGCGATCATGGTGCCCACGGCGACGAACCGTGGGCCTGCGCGGCTGCTGTCGAAGGGTGGCGCCCGCTTCTTCGCCGAGGATGAGCTGGCCGATCGGTGCGAGGGGCTGGGGCTGGAGCGGGTACGTTCCAAGACCATGGGCACCATGCAGTGGGTGCGCGGGCAGAAACCGTGAGCACTCTTGGCGTTGTTCTCGTCGCATTGGTGATTGCTGTAGGACTTGTCGGCATCGTGCTGCCCGTCCTCCCCGGCGGCGGGTTTCTGGTGTTCGCCGCGATCGCGGTGTGGGCGATCGTCGAGCGCGCCACGGTCGCCTGGGTGACGTTGGGAGTCGCGGCCGTGTTCTTCGTGACGGCCGAGGTGATCAAGTACGCGTGGCCGGTCCGGCGGATGCGGGCCGCCGACGTGGGGATCTGGAGCCTGGTGGCCGGTGGGGTGCTCGGTCTGATCGGTTTCTTCGTCATCCCCGTGATCGGGTTGGTGATCGGTTTCGTCGCCGGCATCTACCTGGCGGAGTTGGCCGCACGTCGTGACTACCGGCGGGCCTGGGTGTCAACTGTGCACGCGCTCAAGGGAGTTGCGCTGTCGGTCGGGGTCGAGCTGACCGGAGCCCTGTTGGCGACCATCACGTGGGTGGTGGGTCTGGTGGTCACATCGTGACGCAATGGGACCTGGGCCCCGACTCGGGCGAGTTGCTGCTGCGTACCGGCGTGACGGGTAGCGCGTCGCGGATGGGCCATCGGTTGACCATCGCGATGCGCTCGTGGCACGCGACCGTGGAATGGGACGGCGAGGAACCGTCGGCGGTGGAGGTGACGGTCGACCTCGATTCCATGGACGTGCTGCGGGGCGAGGGCGGTATGACGCCGTTGACCGGTGCCGAGAAGGTGCTGATCCGTTCCAATGCGTTGAAGACGTTGCGTGTGAAGAAGTTTCCCCAGGCCAGGTTCCGGTCCACATCGATCCAGCGCTCCGGTGCCCTGGTACGGCTCGCGGGGATTCTCGAGCTCGCCGGCCGTTCCGGTGAGCAGACGGTCGAGGTTGAGGTCTCCGACGAATCGGTGCGCGGTACGGCTTCCGTACGGCACAGCGACTTCGGGATCAAGCCGTACTCGATGCTGATGGGCGCGATGAAGGTTGCCGACGAGGTCGGCGTGAGCCTGACGGCCAACCGTCCCTGACCGAGGCGAGACACAGCTGCCACAGATTTCGAACCGATGGGCGTTGTGCCTGGCTGAGCGCGACACTGTCGCTGATAGGTGGGCACAACGAAATCCGTTGCGTACGAGGCCGATGGGGCTCCAGGTGCGTGAGTAGAGATCGACGGTGTGACCACAGGTGTCACGGATACCTACGAGGCGATTGTCGCTGAAAAGTCGCTCATAAGCGGGCAGGTCAGGTGGACGCCTTCCGCGCGCGACACGCCATTCGGCCGCCCAGCGCGGGTCGCGTCGTGACTGCGTCGGTTAACCGAGCAGGCGGGTCCGCAGCGTCGTGAGGTCCTCCGCGGACACTCCGGCCGCGTCGAGGAAGCCGCCCATCGAGCCGTACGCCTCGTCGAGCTTCTTCCGCGCGGCGGCGAGGTACTCCTCGCGCACACCGAGAACCTCGTCGGTCAACCGCGCCTCCGCGAAGGTGATCATCTCGGGAGCTTCCTGTGCCCGGGCACGCACCGACTCCATGATCCGGTTCCGCAGGGCCGGGATGGCGCCGTTGCTGGCCAGGAAGTCGGCGATGATGCGGTCCCGGTCGACGCCCACGGCCTCCAGCACCGTGGCGACCGTGAAACCGGTGCGATCCTTGCCGGCGAAGCAGTGTGCGATCACCGGACGTTCCTGTCCCAGAAGGGAAATCACCTCGCGTACCGCGCTGTGCGCGCCTGGCAGGGTGGGGAACTCCTCGTACACCTCGGTCATGTACCGCCGAGCCGAGGTGGCGATGTCCTCGCCCTCGGCGGACTCCGACATCACCCGCTGGAAGGTGTTCTCATGCGGCGCATCTTGATTCGACCCGTTGTCGGGGTGGAACGGAAGCAGATGGACGGCCACCCCGTACGGGACCTGCCCGGTGCCCTGCCGCTGCACCTCCTGGTGCGACCGCAGGTCGGCGACATCGGTGATGCCGAGCCGGCGAAACACCTCCCGGCCGTCATCGGAGAGCTGGCTGAGCTGACTGGAGCGGTAGAGCAACCCCGGCCGGATTGCGGTGATCTCGGCGACGTCCCGAAAGTTCCATGCCCCCGACAGTTCTCCGAGTTGGGCGGTCACTGCGCAGCCACCGCCGTATGCGATTGGCGGCTCGCCGCCGAAGCCAGCGGGGACTTCTCACGACCCAGCTCAGCCCGGGCAATGGTCCGCATGTGGACCTCGTCGGGTCCGTCGAACAGCCGCATCGCGCGGTGCCAGCTGTAGAGTCGGGCCAGCGGGAAGTCGTCGCTGACCCCGGCCGCGCCGTGCACCTGGATGGCCCGGTCGATGACGTTGCAGGCGATCTGCGGGGCCACCGACTTGATCTGGGAGACCAGCACGTGGGCGGCCTTGTTGCCTTCCTGGTCGATCATCCAGGCGGCCTTCTCGCACAGCAGCCGGGCCTGGTCGATCTCATTGCGCGACTTGGCGATCGACTCCCGCACCACACCCTGCTCGGCCAACGGCTTGCCGAACGCGACGCGCGTCTGCACGCGGTCGACCATCAACGCCAGAGCCCGTTCGGCCGCGCCGAGCGCGCGCATGCAGTGGTGGATCCGGCCCGGACCCAGCCGGGCCTGGGCAATCGCGAAACCGCTGCCCTCTTCGTGCAGCAGGTTCTCCGCGGGCACCCGCACATTGTCGAACACGATCTCGCAGTGTCCGTGCTGGTCCTGCCAGCCGAACACCGGCAGCGAGCGCTGGATGTCCACCCCGGGGGTGTCGACGGGCACCAGGATCATCGACTGCTGGGCGTGCGAGGCGGCGTCAGGGTTGGTGCGGCCCATCACGATCAGGATCTTGCAGCGCGGATCGGCCGCCCCGGTGATCCACCACTTACGGCCGTTGATCACATAGTCGGCACCGTCACGCAGCATGGTGGTCTCGATGTTGCGGGCATCCGAGGACGCCACGGCGGGCTCGGTCATCGCGAACGCGCTGCGGATCTCACCGGCCAGCAGCGGCTCCAGCCACTGCTTGCGCTGGGCCTCGTCGGCGAACAGGTGCAGGGTTTCCATGTTGCCGGTGTCCGGTGCCGCACAGTTGAGCGCCTCGGGGGCGATCTCCATGCTCCACCCCGACAGCTCGGCCAGCGGCGCGTACTCCAGGTTGGTCAGGCCCGACTCCGAGGGCAGGAACAGGTTCCACAGGCCCTGCTCACGTGCCTTGATCTTGAGCTCCTCGACCACCGGCGGCACCGTGTGATCTCCTGCGCCCTTCTCCTCGCGGTAGGCGTGATAGGAGGCTTCTGCGGGGAGAACGTGCTCCACCATGAAGTCGGTCAACCGGGAGTGGTAATCAGCAGCTTTGGCCGACATCGCGAAGTCCATGCCAGCCACGATAGCCACATGGTTAGACAGGTAGAAAGGTGGCATGTCTGGAACGCCGCCCCCCGTCCCGCCCGAAAGTCGTCCGCCTGTCCCGCCCTTCACTCTGGAAACAGCCCTTCAGAAGGTTCAAGCCGCCGAGGATGCCTGGAACACCCGCGACCCGGAGCGGGTCAGCCTGGCCTATACGCCGGACTCGCAGTGGCGCAATCGCGACCTACACATCGTCGGGCGCGAGCAGATCGTGGAGTTCCTGACGGCCAAATGGGAGCGCGAGCTGGATTACGTATTACGGAAGGGGCTCTGGTCTTTCAGCGAGGACCGGATAGCTGTGCGGTTCCAGTACGAATGGCATGACGCGCAAGGCCAGTGGTACCGCAGCTACGGAAACGAGCTGTGGCAGTTCACGCCCGAGGGGCTGATGGCCCGGCGTGAGGCCAGCATCAACGACGTCCCGATCGAGGAGTCGCAGCGGCGCTACTTCGGTCCGCGCCCGGAATCGGAGTACGGCCGCGACATCGAGCTCTGGTAGCCGCGCTGGTGGGTGGTGCTAAGCGTGCAGGCCAACACCCCGGCCAGCACCGCCAGGCCCATCACGGTGCCTGCCACGGCCTGCCACCCCGCGGCGTCGAACGCCAGCCCGCCGGCCCAGCCGATGACGCTGGACCCCGCGTAGTAGAAGAGGTTGTACAGCGAGGACGCCTGCGCCTTGCCATGACCGGCGGCTGCGCCGACCCAGCCCGAGGCGATCGCGTGCGCGCCGAAGAACCCGGCGGTGGCGATCACCAGCCCGATCAGCACCACGATGACGTTGCCGGCCAGGGTGATCGCGACGCCGGCGATCATCGTGGCGATCGAGCCGAGCAGCACGGTCTTGCGGCCGAACCTGGTGGCCTCGGCGCCGGCCCGGGCCGACGCCCAGGTGCCCGACAGGTAGGCCAGGAACACCAGGCTGACCACTGTCTGCGGGAGACCGAACGGTGCGGCCATCAGCCGGAAGCCGAGGAAGTTGTACATCGCCACGAACCCGCCCATCAGCAGGAAGCCCTGGCTGTAGAGCACCAGCTGTCGCGGGGAGCGCAGGTTCTCGGCCAGTCGCCGGACCAGGTCGTGGGTGCGGGCCGGGGTGAACCCGCGTGCGGGTGGGGCGAGTTTGACGAACGCGAACGCCGACAGGCCGCACAGCACCGCGACCACCAGCACGCCGACGCGCCATCCGGCGAACTCGGCGACGGGCCCGGTGACCAGGCGGCCCGCCAGCCCGCCGATCGTGGTGCCCGCGACGTAGGTGCCCGCGGCCCGGGCGGCGTGCCCGGCCTCGATCTCCTCGGTGAGGTAGGCGATGGCCACGGCGGGCACACCGCCCAGCATCAGCCCTTCCAGGAGCCGGCCCGACAGCAGCAGCGGGGCGGTCGGCGCCAACGGCACTACCAGCCCGAGAACCGTTGCCGCAGTGATGGATATCGTCATCGCCTGGACCCGGCCGATCCGGTCGGCCAGGGCGGACCATGGGATCACGCCCAGTGCGAGGCCGACGGTGGCGGCCGAAATCGTCAACGCGGCATGCGCGGCGCCGGTGCCCATGTCGCGGGCGATCAGCGGAAGGACGGCCTGGGGCGAATACAGCTGCGCAAAGGTGGCGACGCCGGCGCAGAACAATGCTGCCAGCAGGCGCCGGTACTCGCTCGAGCCACGTGAATGCCCCTGCCAGTCAACGGAGGTCAGGGAGGCGGACACTCAGACGACGGTAGGGCGCCGGCAAAGATGTGTCCAATGCATGAGATTACTCATGCTCATGCACATTATGCATGACAAACTCAGCCAAGCGCGCCGCGGCGGGCGGCAGCTGGCGGTCCGCGTACCAGGTCAGGCCGATCTGGCGCTTGGCCGAACTCTCCGACAGCGGGATGTACGCGGCACCCGGCTCAGCCCGTTCGGGACGCGGCACCGGCACCACGGCGACCCCGAACCCCGCCGCCACCAGCCCTTCCATCGTCGGGATCTCCATGGCCTCGAACACCACCGGCGGCGAGATCCCGGCCTCGGCCCACAATTCATCGGTGAGCTGGCGCAACCCGAAGTCGGGCGCCAGCGCCACGAAAGGTTCGGCCCCGGCGTCGGCCAGCCGGATCCGCGACCGTCGGGCGAACCGATGCTCGCGGGGTACGGCCAGGCACAACCGCTCCATGTAGAGCCCGCGCCAGCGGAAGCCCTCCGGACGCGGCGAGGTGATCGCCAGGTCGGCCTCGCCGTTGGCCAGGCGTTCGACGATCTGGTGGGCCGCACCCTGGAACAGCTCGAAGCGCACCGACGGGGCCTCGGCGCGGAACCGTCGCAGCAGATCAGGTACGAACCAGCCGGCCTGCGAATGCAGGAAGGCCAACCGTACCGTCCCGGTGTCGGGATCGCGCAACTCAGCGATTCGCTCTGTGGCCGAGCGGATTTCGCTGATACCGCGGCGGGCGTGCTCCAACAGGATGCGACCGTAGGCATTGAGCCGAAGGCGGCGGTTGACCCGATCGAACAGCGGCACCCCCACCTGCTCCTCGACCCGGGCCAGCGCGCGCGATAGGGTGGGCTGGCTGATGCCGAGTTCGGCCGCGGCGTCGGTGACATGCTCGGTCTCGGCCAGCACCACGAACCACTGCAGCTCGTCCAGATGCATACTGCCGACTCTAAACGCGCTGATCACCGACCCGCGCTGTGCCATGCTGTGGCGCATGGCCGAAAAGGTGCGGGTGGTGGTGGGCGATGACCACCCGATGTTCCGCGAAGGCGTGGTGCGCGCCTTGACCTCCAGCGGCGAGATCGACGTGGTGGCGGAAGCCGACAATGGCGCCGACGCACTGGAATTGATCAGAACCCATCAGCCACAGGTGGCGCTGCTCGATTTCCGGATGCCACAGCTCGACGGGGCACAGGTGGCCGCCGCGGTGAGCCGTGACGAACTCCCCACCCGGGTGCTGCTGGTCTCTGCGCACGATGAGTCGGCGATCGTCTACACCGCGTTGCAGCAGGGGGCAGCAGGTTTCCTGTCCAAGGAGTCGACCCGCAGCGAACTGGTGAACGCCGTGCTGTCGTGCGCCAAGGGGCGTGACGTGCTCGATCCGAATCTGGCGGCCGGGCTGGCCGGTGAGATCCGTCGCCGCAACGAACCCGATGTCCCGGCGCTCAGCCCGCGTGAACGCGAGGTGCTCGACCTGATCGCCAAGGGCCGGTCCATCCCGGCGATGGCCAAGGAGTTGTTCCTGGCCCCGTCGACGGTGAAGACGCATGTGCAACGTCTGTACGAGAAGCTGGGCGTGAGTGACCGGGGCGCGGCAGTCGCGGAGGCGATGCGCCGCCGGCTGCTGGACTGACATGGCCAGCGGGCGCGTCGTCGAGTTCTTCACCACTCAACCGGTCCGGGTCTCGGCGCTGCTGCGGCTGCCGCTGATCGGCCTGATCGTCGTGCTGGTCTCGGTCTGGGATGTCGACCATTGGTTGCCGGTCCTGTACGCCGTGATCCTGAGCGTGTACACCGCCGTGGCCGTGCTGTGGCTGGTCGTGGTGTTCCGCGGGCCCATGCCGCCGTGGGCGGAGTGGGCGTCCACGGCGGTCGACGTGCTGGTGCTCGTCACGCTGTGCGCGGTGTCGGGCGGTGCCACCGCGGCGCTGCTGCCGGTGTTCTTCCTGCTGCCCATATCCGTTGCGTTCCAGGACCGTCCGTGGCTGACCGCGGTGCTCGGTGGCAGCACCGCACTGGGCTACCTCGCGGTGTGGATCCTGTATTCCGAGCGCGACGACAATGTCGGACTGCCCGACATCGTGTACATGCACGTGGGATTTCTCGCGTGGCTGGCGGTTGCGTCGGCGGCGTTGTCCTTCGTGCTGGCGCGTCGCTCGGCGCGGGTGCAGACCCTGATGGAGGTGCGGCGCCAGCTGGTGTCGGAGTCGACCCGGGCCGACGACCTGCGCAACGCCGAACTGGCCGAACACCTTCACGACGGCCCGCTGCAGATCCTGCTCGCCGCGCGCCTGGAGCTCGACGAGATCCGCGAACGCATCCCGGACCCGGGGCTGGACCGGGTGCATGCGGCCCTGCAGGAGACGGCGGTCGGACTGCGCTCCACGGTGACCGCGCTGCATCCGCAGGTGCTGGCGCAGCTGGGGCTCACCCCGGCTGTGCAGGAGCTGTTGCGCCAGTACGACACTCGGCCTGACATCACGGTGCGCGCGGATCTGCAGGACGTAGGGCACCCCGAAGGTCAGGCCCTGCTGTACCGCGCGGCCCGTGAGCTGCTGGCCAACATCAACAAGCACGCGGGTGCGAGCACGATCTCGGTCGGCCTCTTCCGGTCGGGGGACGGCGTCGTGCTGACCGTGGCCGACGACGGCAAGGGGTTCGACCCGACGACGGTGGCGCAGTCCGTCGCCGAGGGCCACATCGGTCTGGCCTCCCTGCAGGTCCGTATCGAGGCCATGGGCGGTTCGATGGCGATCAGTTCGGAGGCCGGATACGGCACTCAGGTCCGGGTGACCCTCTAGCCGCAGCTATTTCACGCAGGGAACGCCGGAGACCTTCATCTGGCTCAGATCGGTCGGTGCCGCGGACTTGGTGCCCGATGCGGTGGCGGCCACGGTGGTCACCGGCGTACTGGCGGTGGTTTCCTCCGTCGTCTCGCTGCTGGAGTCCCACGTCGAATCCGATCCGTCCGAGGAAGTCGCCCAGGAGGAGTCGTCCGATCCGCTCAAATAGTCCTTGCCGGGGAAGTCGGTACCCAGCGTCAGCTGTACCGTCCCGGGGCTCACCGCGGACGACGGCGTGGCGATCACCTTCAGCTCGTCGGCAAGCGACTGGGCGCCGGCCTCGGCGCCGGTCCCGTAGTCGATCGTGGTGACGGCGGCCAGAGATTCCGCGTCGCCGATCTGGCCCGGGGTGAATCCGTTTGCGGAGAACGTGGTTTCGAGCTGTGCAGCCAGTCCGGAGTAGGTGGAGGCGTTGACCACGTCGAGCACCGCGCCGTGGCCTTGGAGGACATGGGCGGGTGCGGCGGGGGCGCCGGTGGAGCCGCCGGGTTCGGCGACCAGGTCACGCACGATGGCCCGGATCGTGGGGATGTCGACGATGTTGATGTCCTCGCCCAGCGAGTTCTGGCCGAACTCCTTGATGGGCAGCGTGTAGAGGGTGGGCGGCGCACCGGTCAGTGCCGAGGCCCGGCTGGCGAAGCTGGCCAGGTCGAACCCGGAATCCAGTGCGACGTTCTGCTTGGTGACGTTGAGCAGATCGCGCAGCATGGTGGGACTGGACAGGGCGCCGCTCTTGCCCAGGGCCGATACCAGTGCGGCGATGAAGGCCTGTTGGCGTCGGGTGCGGTCGAGGTCGGTGAAGTTCTCGTCGTTGATGTCGCGGCGCTGACGCACGAACGCCATCGCCTGCGCGGCGTCGATCTGCTGTACGCCCTGGTGGAAGTCCGCGCCGGAGTACGGATCCGCAGTGTCGGCGTTGAGGCACACGGTGATCGGCGCCACAGCCTTGGCGATCTGGAAGAACGCACCGAGAGTGACCTCGACGAAATGGTCGATGGGGATCCCGAGCAGGTTGCGCACCGTGGCGATCTGGGCCCTGCGACCGGCCTCACGGGCCTGCTGCTCATTCGTCGAGGAATCCTCGGACGAGGACTCCAGCGTCTCCATCTCGCGCTGATAGGCCCACCCATAGGCCTGCTTGACCTTGCCCTTGCACGGGTCGACGTCGCAGCCGGCGAGCTCGACGTAGTCGTCGCGGGGGATGGAGAACGCCGTCGCCGGGCCCCCGTTGCCCGGCAGGTGCACCACGATCAGCACGTTGGCGTTGTAGCCGCCGACCGTCTCGTCGCCGGCGTGCAGTGCTTCGTAGACGTCCTGGGGCAGCGGGTTGCCGTGCTGATCCAGCCGGCTGTCCAGCCCCATGATGAGGATGTTCTCGGTGTCCCCGGACGAGACCGGGCCGCCTTCGAGTGCGTTGGACGTGGTGATGCCGTCCAGCGCGCCGTGGTAGGAGACCCACCCGGCACCGGTTCCGGCCAGCACCGTCGCCGCCACCAGGCCGACCGATACCCGGCGGGCAACCGCCACGCCACGGCGCGGCATGCGGTGCCGGGCGGTGCTCGCGGCATGGGTGGGTTCGTTCATGGCACCTGTCATTATGGGGCCGTTCGCTGAGACTCCGCCCACCGGGGAAAACAGCTGGTCATCGCAGGCGTCTCGGCATTAGCGTGCACAGCGTGAAATTGCGCATCGCCGTGAGTGTGCTCCTGCTGGCCGTCGTCGCGTTGCTGGTGAATGAACTGATCGTCACCAAGGAGGAGCGAAAGGCCGAGCCTTTCGCCGGTGGGCACGTGCTGGAACTGGACGGTCCTGATCTCAACGTGCGTGAGTACGGGCCGCCGGGGGAGCGCGCCGTGGTGTTGCTGCACGGGTATTCGTCCTCGATCGAATGGTGGGAGCGGGTTGCCCCGCAGCTGGCCCGCGATCAGCGGGTGATCGCGATCGATCTGGTCGGCCACGGCGGCTCGGAAGCACCCAGCAACGGCACCGCGTATCAATCGGCCGAGCAGGCGAAGGCGGTGCGCAATGCGCTCGTGGCGCTCGGGGTGCGTCACGCGGTACTGGTCGGGCACTCGATGGGCGGCGCGGTGTCGGCCGAGGTGGCCCGGCAGTATCCGGACCTGGTGGACCGCGTCGTGGTCTCCGACACCCCGGGCGCCGACGACCTGGTCAGCATGCCGTTGCTCGGAAAGATGGTGTGCTGGCCGGTGATCGGTCCGGCGCTGGACCGGTTCCGGACCGTGGATGCCATCACCGAGAGCTCCTTGCAGACCGGATTCGCCGCGGACTACCCGGTGCCCGACTACGCGCACCGCTCGTTGGAGCGCCTCACCTACGCCGGGGTGTGCGACTCCACCGAAGGGCCGCACCCGGTCGTGGAAACGCTTGCCGCACTGCACAAGCCGGTGCTGGTGCTGTGGGGAGACCAGGACGTGCTGACCCCGACGGCCCCCAACGTCGAGCGTTACACGAAGGCCGGACTGGCACCCGTGGTGATCAAGGGCTCCGGGCACACGCCGATGGTCGAGCAGCCCGATCAGTTCCTGGCGGCGGTGACGCCGTTCGTCAGGACCCCAGCCCCCGCGAGATGACCAGGCGCTGAATCTGGTTGGTGCCCTCGAAGATCTGGGTGATCTTGGCTTCGCGCATGTAGCGCTCGACTCGGAAGTCACGGGTGTAGCCGACGCCGCCGAACACCTGCACGGCGTCGGTGGTGACCTTCATCGCGGCGTCGGTGGCGATCAGCTTGGCAACGCTGGCCTGGGTCGAGTACGGCAGGCCGAGATCACGGCGGCGGGCTGCATCGAGATAGGTGGCCCGCGCGCTCACCACTGCGGCGGCCATGTCGGCCAGCAGGAACCCGAGCCCCTGGTGGTCAGCGATCTTGCGGCCGAACGTGGTTCGTTCGTTGGCGTAGCGGACCGCCTCGTCGAGGGCGGCCTGGGCGATACCGACCGCGACGGCGGCGATGCCGAGCCGGCCGGAGTCCAGCGCGGAGAAGGCGATCGAAAGGCCTTGTCCCTCTTGCCCGATCAGCCGGTCGGCGTCCAGGCGGGCATTGTCGTAGAAGGCCGAGGTGGTGGGCACCGCGTGCAGGCCCATCTTCTCCTCGGGCTTGCCGAAGCTCAGCCCGTCGAGACCGGCGGGGACCAGGAAGCAGGAGATCCCCTTAGAACCCTCGCCGGTGCGCGCGAACAGCGTGTAGAAGTCGGCCTTGCCGCCGTGGGTGATCCAGGCCTTGGAACCGTTGAGGACGTAGGCGTCGCCGTCGCGGGTGGCCTTGCAGTTCAGTGCGGCGGCGTCGGATCCGGCCTGCGGTTCGGACAGGCTGTAGGCGCCGATCTGATCTCCCGAGAGCATGCCGGGCAGCCAGCGTTTCTTCTGCTCGTCGGTGCCGTAAGCGAGCAGTGGGTGCGACGACAGGCTGTGCACGCTGACCGCGACCCCGACCGCGGCCCACCGCGCCGCGATCTCTTCCAGAACCTGCAGGTAGACCTCGTAGGGCTGGCCTGCGCCGCCCCACTCCTCGGGCTGGGGCAGGCTGAGCAGCCCCGCTGCGCCGAGCTGGGCGAAGACGCCCTCGGGGTAGGTCTCGGCCTTCTCATGCGCATCGACGATCGGATCGAGCACCTTGTCGGCGATGTCGCGGGTGAGCTCGATGAGTTCGCGCGCCTCATCGGAGGGGAGCAGGCGGTCAACAGGCATACTTGCACATCCTAGTTTTCCCGCGAGCAGACGTGAAGGCGGCCCGTTCTGGGCAATTCGGGGAATCTCGGCTGAGGGCCTCCCGCTTGCGGGGCTGCTCGGGCACGAGGGATGTCACCCGGTTGGGGTGTGCAACATTCCGGCGATGTCGGGGTCGAGCTGTTGCAGCGCCACGATGACCGCGACCCGGTAATCACGCCCAATCTGCGAACGCACGGTGGTGGTCCGTCCGCGTCGCTCGGGTGGGCGGATCTCCTCGATGCGCGCTTCGAGGGCGACGATGAGTTGTTCGAACTCGGTGATGAGCCCGGACAGGATGAGAATCTCCGGATCGAGCACTGCTTCGATCAGGATTGCGGTGCGGGCGATCTGGTCGATGACATCGCTGATGATCTTCTGGGAGTGCGGGTTTCGTGCTGTCTCCTGCGCCACCGCCTCGAGGTCGATCTCCCTGAGTGCCATCCCCTCGGTGTGCGGTGCAACCGATTGCATGGCGTGCAGGGACATTCCGGCGTTGACGCAACCGATCCGCCCGCATGCGCATTTCGCTTGGCTGCCGGCGACAGGCATGTGTCCGATCGCGCCGGCTACACCGCTTGCCCCCGCATACGGACGTCCGCCGATGACGAGACCCACATTGACGTGCCCACCGCAATTGAGCAGTACGGCCGAACGCACCTCTCTGGCTTGGCCCGCAATCGTCTCGGCCAGCGTCATGGCTTGGGTGGTGTCCTGGACGGCGGTCGGTACACCCAGCGCGTGTGAGATCGGCTTGCCCAACTCCACCTCGGACCAGCCGAGCGCTTTCGATTCAACGACGAAACCCGTTGTACTGTCGACGAACCCGGGGAGGCAGACGCCGGCGGCGGCGACTGAACTGTCTTCGGCTTCCTCGATCATCTGCTTGCCGATTCGAGTGATCGAGCGGATCACCGAAGCGGGGGTGCGGCCGGCTGTAGGTGTCTCGTCCTCGCGCGAGATGTTGCCGGTGGCGTCGGCCAGGGCGATACGCGCCCGACGTTCGTCGATCCAGATGCCGAGTACCCGTCTTGCCTGTGGGTTGCAGCCCAGTAGTTTGCGCGGGCGGCCACGGTAGCCCGGACCTTCGATGCGGGCATCCAGTTCGATAAGGGTCCCGTCGTCGATCAACTCGCCGACTATTGCGGTGATCGAGGGACGGCTCAGTCCGAGCCGATCGGCCAAGTCGGCCCGGGCCAGTGGGCCCTCGGTCCGAAGCAGGTGGACGACGCGTTGGCGATGCAACAGGTGCAACACCTGCTTTTCCTGCCGCGCCGATTCTGACCGTTTCAGCAGAACCTCCTTGACGGTCTCAACGATATGCTGCTATTAAGTTCGTCACATAAATTAAATCGGCCTAGGGCATCGGAGCCGCGCCATGACTGCTGTCAATCCGCTCATCAATCCGCAGTTCACCTCCCCTCATTCGGGCGCTCCGGCAGGCCCGACCGCATCTCGCCGGATACTTCAAACTACCGGCCGTATCGGTGCCTACAGCGGCATCGTGGTAACGGGGTGGCTGGTCGCAGCGGTCGTCTCCGGATACGGCGTCGCTGCAGCCGACCCGACCGGGGCGTCCTCGTCGGAGTCGTCCACCTCGAGTCCGGCGGGTACGTCGCCCGGTGGCACCTCCACCGGGACCCGGGGCGACAGTTCGGCGGCGGGTAAGGGCGGATCATCGGCCGACGGTCCTGGCAAGGGTTTGGTCAAGAAGCCGGTCAAGCCGAAGCGGTCGGGCAAGACCTCGTCGACCAGGGAGTTGGCGCCCGGCGTGACGGTCAGCAGCAGTGGCGGTGTGCGGAACGCACCGACCCAAATAGATGTCGAAGGCCCTGCACCACAACAGAAAACGGATAAGCCAGCTGGCCTCGCGGAGGCGATCGACGCGCAGTTGGACGGGCTGGCGTCAATTCCCGACAAGGTGAAGTCGACGATTGCCCACTTGTCGGACGGAATCCAGAAGCCGGCATCGTCCCTGCCCGACCTGCGGTTGCCCGAGGTCGCGTCGCCGCGCGCATCAGAGGCGGTGTCCGATACCAAGGCGCCCCTGGCTGCGGCAGATTCGGTGGGTATCGGCGCCGCCTTTGAGCAGTCGGTCGGGCGGGTGGAGCAGGTCACCAGGAAGCTCGCCGACAGGCTCGAGGGACAGATCGCCGCTCCAGGCGCGCTGACGACCGCGGACGAGCAGTTATTCGATTCTGTCGCGGCCGATCTGCGGACCACTGCGAAGGCGACGGTCACGGCGGCCGCCGTACCGGTCGAGGCTGCGGCTCCCGTCGAAGGCGTACTCGGTGTGTTGAACGGGATCGTCACCACGGTGCTCAACCCGTTCCTCGCGCCGGCTCCGGATTCGCCGGAACCGTTCACGCCGATCATGTGGGCGGCACTGGCGTGGGTGCGGCGTAACGCGTTCAACCAGGCGCCGACGGTGCCTTCTGACCCGGTGACGACGGTCCAGACGGGTCAGACCGTCACCGGCAACGTGGGTGCCACTGATGCCGAAGGTGATGAGCTGACCTACACGGTGACCGAGCAGCCGAAGTACGGCACGGTGACCATCGATCAGGAGACCGGCGAGTTCACCTACACCCCGAACGATATCGATTATGTTGCGGCGCAGACGGATACGTTCACCGTATCGGTTACCGACGGCGACAAGATCAACTTGTTGAGCCTGTTCAAACCGCGTACGGCCCAGAAGGACATTGACGTCACGGTGCTCAGTCCCGAGGTGGAGCGCGTGATCCTGGACCTGCCCGACAGCATCAGCAACCCGACCCGACCGCGGTTCTCTGAAGACGGTCAGTCGATCTACTTCGGGGGGACACCCACGGCCGGTGGTCGCGACGAGATCTACCAGATGAACATCGACGGCACCGGGCTGGAGTGCCTCACCTGTGGTGTCACGACGACCGTTACCGACGATCTACAGAAACCGTTGCCTTTCGAAGACGGCTCGGGCCGGGTGCTGATCCGCGTTACGTCGAGTACGGGGTCGTACACGTATGCGGTCCTGGAGGACGGTGTCAACGGACGGGAGCTGGTGCCGCTCACCACGCCGGACAGCCCGACGTACGTCGTCGACAGGCAGCGTGAGATGAAGATCTCGCCGGACGGCACCCACGTGTTGTTCAGCCGACTCGAGATGGGCACCAACGGTTACGTCGCGATCGTGCCGGTGGTCGGCAAGCTCGTCCGCACAGAGGCCGGGTATGAGATCGAGGATGCTCGCGTGGTCGCGCCCTATGGTGAGGGCAAGTCTTGGACACCCGACGGCAAGAGCGTGATCATCATGGGCGGCCAGTACGACGCGGGCAATGTCGACGCCATCAAGGTCGATCTCGCTACCGGGAACATCACCCGCGAGACAGCCGGTCTCGACTACGAGGAGAACGTTTTCGAATCGCCGAACGAGCAGTGGATCGTCACCGGAAGTACGCGCGGCCTCGATGCACTGACGCCCATGTCGCGGATACAGCGACCGGCATTCCTGCCTGCCTACATCGTGGGGCCGGTCTACAACGCCTACGCATCCCCGGTCAATGTGTCCAACCAGGCTTGGGTAGTCGCGATCGACGACGAGCTGGAGCGTGAAGCCGGGTTGCCGTTGATTGTCGAAGGTGACGGATACGCCGGTCAGAGCATGCCCGGATGGAATCCGGACGGCAGCGCGGTCGCGTTCTGGGAACAGAGCAAGGACGACCCGACGGATACGCGGTTGATCATCGCCAACCTGAAGTACACAACGAGCGTCGGCCCACTCGAGGGAGACAACTCGACTCCGGAAATGTCGTCCACACTGCCCAAGCTGAGCACGTACGTTCCCAGCGCACCGGAGCTTCCACCGACCGGTACCTACGCCGGCGCGGGTGGGGGCACCGCTGTGGTGAGTGAGGCCGCGGACCAGACGAACCCGGGACACACGATCCGCACAGTCACCTACAGCGATTACGTCAACGAGGACGGAATGGTCCTCAACGGCACCGAGTCGACTGATTCGACTGCCAATCAGCTGTACATCCACTACACCGCCGACATCACCGTGACCGGAACGCACACCGGCTACCTCAAGGGCGATGCCACCATCACCAACCGGCAGACCTACAGCGGCTACATCACCTCTGATGTGGACGGCGATGTGCAGAGCATCCTGGATCAGGATGCGATCGAGGACGCCCAGCAGAACGTGTAGCGGCCAACGCCGAATTCTCGAAGTCGACCACTCCGACCCGGATCCACTCACGATCTGTGTCGGAGTGGTTGGCGTGCAACGGATTCGGCCCGGGTTACGCCGTTCCATCTGAGATCTACCCAATTCTGTCAATCGGCTTCCGGTCGCCACAAAACGTGCTGTTATTAAATTCGTCAATCCAATTAAACCTGCCCACAGGGCAACTGGAGCCACGCCATGACTGTTGTCAATCCGCTCTTCAACCCGCAATTCACCGCCCCTCCATCTCGCCGGACACTTCAGGCCACCGGGCGTATCGGTGCCTACAGCGGCATCGTGGTAACGGGGTGGCTGGTCGCCGCGCTCGCCTCCGGATACGGCGTCGCCGCGGCCGACCCGACTGGGACATCCTCCCCGGACTCGTCGACGTCGACCTCCACGAGCTCGGCTTCCGGTGAGACCTCGACCGGGCCGGCATCTGCCGGGGCGCCGGCCGGGAGCTCGCCGGGCAAGAGCGGAATATCGGCGGACGGTCCCGGCAAGGGCTGGGCCAAGAAGTCGCCCAAGCCGAAGCGGTCGGGCAAGACGTCATCGACCAAGGAGCTGGCGCCAGGGGTGACGGTCAGCAGCAGCGGCGGGGCGCAGAAGGAGCGGGTCCGGTCGGAGGGCCTTGCCGGAGCGATCGATGAGCACCTGGAGTCGTTGTCCTCGATACCGGACAAGGTGCGCGAGAGCGTGCTGACCCACAATGACGGCAAGGAGCAGCCGGAGTTGTCACTGCCGACGCTCTCGCTCCCGGAAGTCTCGCTACCCGACGTCGCGTCGCCGCGGGCGGTGGATGCCGTGGCCGATGCCGATTCGAAAACCGCCGTGCCGGTCGGGCCGGTGAAGCTCAGCGCCACCCTCGAGCGGTCACTGGCGATAGCCAAGGAGGTCACCGACCGGGTCGAGCAGGTCACCGGCACGATCAGCGATCGGGTGACCGAGAAGATCAGCGATGCGGGACTGACTGCGACGACGAAGGGCGCCGAGTCTGTAATCGCCTCTGCCGCGGGCGATGTGCGTGCCAAGGCCGGCGCGATTGCCACCCCTGCAGTGCAGGCCGACAACCCGGCCGAAGGCGTGCTCGGTGTCCTCAACGGGATCGTCACCACGGTGCTCAATCCGTTCCTCGCCCCGGCTCCGGATTCGCCGGAACCGTTCACGCCGCTGATGTGGGCGGCACTGGCGTGGGTGCGGCGTAACGCGTTCAACCAGGCGCCCGTGGTCAGCAGCCCGACCACAACGGTGCAGACGGGCCAGACCGTGACCGGCAATATCGGTGTGACCGACGCCGAGGGTGACGAGTTGACCTACACGGTGACCGAGCAGCCGAAGTATGGGACGGTGACCATCGATCAGGAAACGGGGGAGTTCACCTACACCCCGAATGACATTGATTACGATGCGGCGCAGATGGATTCGTTCACCGTATCGGTCACCGACGGTAATAGAATCAACATGCTGAGCCTGTTCAAGCCGCGCACGGCTCAAAAGGACGTCGACATCACGGTGCTCAACCCGACCGTGGAACGCGTGATCCTGGACCTGCCCGACGGCATCACCAACCCGAACACGCCACGCTTCTCCGAGGACGGTCAGTCCATCTACTTCGGGGCCACCCCTGCTGAGGGCGGTCGCCAGGAGATCTACCGGATCAGCGTCGACGGCTCGAACGTCGAGTGCATCACCTGCGGGGTGTCCACGGAGGTCACCGCAGGCTTGTCGAGAGTCGTTCCGTTCCAGGACGGTTCGGGGCGGCTGATGATCCAGGTCACGACGAGCCCGAACTCCTATGTCGTCTACGAGGAGACCGCGGACGGCAAACAGCTGGTTCCCGTCATCACGCCACCTTCCGGTGCACGTGCCATCGATCCGCAACGTGAGATGAGAATCTCGCCGGACGGCACGCATGTGTTGTTCAGTCAGATCCAGATGACTTCGACGGGTCTCATCACGGCGGTGCCGGTGGTGGGGCGGTTGGAGCGAACGGACGCGGGCTATGAAATCGCCGATGCCCGCGTGGTGTACCCCGTCGGCGAGGGCAAGCAGTGGACCCCCGATGGCAAGGGCGTGATCATCCTCGGCGGTCGCTACGAAGCGGGCAATGTCGATGACATCGTGGTCGACCTGGAGACCGGCGAGGTGACCCGGCTGACCGGCAACCTCGATTACGACGAAGACATCGACATGTCGCCCAATGGACAGTGGATCGCGGTAGGCAGCACGCGTGGGTATGACGCGCTGACGCCGATGTCGCGGATTGTGCGGCCGGCGTTCCTGCCGGCGGACATCCAAGGGGCGGTGTACGAGAAGTACCGGGGAACCGGGGATTCGACAAACATCACCAACCAGGAATGGGTCATCGCCATCGAGGATGACCTCAAGGGCGAGAACGGGATTCCGGTATTCGTCGACGGCGACGGATACACCGCACGCAGCATGGCGAGCTGGAACAGCACCGGAGATGCGGTGGCATTCTGGGAGGCCAGCGGGGCTGATGCGACAGACACCCGGTTGGTCATCGCCAAGCTGAACTACACCACCAGCGTCGGCCCGGTGCAGGGTGATCGGACCACCCCGGATCCGACGTGGGCCCCCGAACTCAAGACGTACGTGCCCAGCACGGCGCCGTTGCCGCCGACCGGAACGTATGCCGGCGCCGGTGGCGGTACCGCGGTGGTCACCGAGACCACCGATTCGACGACGGGTCACATCGTCCGCACCGTCACCTACACCGATTACGTCAACGAAGAGGGGATGATCCTCAACGGCACCGAATCGACGGACACCACCGCCAGCCAGTCCAACATCCACTATGTCGCCGACATCACCGTCACGGGCACGCACACCGGCTACCTCGACGCCGATGCCACCATCAACAAGCTTCAGCGGACGATGACCGGCCACATCACCTCTGACCTCGACGGCGACGTGCAGAGCGTCAACGACCAGGACAGGATCGACGAGGACAGGGACAACATGTAGCCGCTGGATAGCTCAGCAACCTAACCGCTCCGGCCCGCCCACTCACGGTGAGCGCGTCGGAGCGGTTGGCGTTCAACGCATCCGCGCGATGATCTGGATCTCGACCAGCGCGCCCGGTATCGCCAGCTCGGTGACACCGACAGCGGTCCACGCCGGGTACGGCGCCGCCACGAACTCGTCCTTGACCTCACCGAACACCTGCACGTGCTGTTGCAGGCCGACGTGGTAGCTGGTGATGTCGGTGACGTCGGCGAAGGTCAGGCCCGCCTCGGCGAGCAACCCAAGCAGGTTCTCGAAGGCCTGGCTGAACTGTTCCCTGGGCTCCTCGGCCACGCTCATGTCGGGCCGGATGCCGATCATCCCCGAACAGCGCAGGTGATCGCCGTCGACCACCGCCGGCGCGAAATGGTGGGTGTCGCACATCGGCTGCATCCACTGCGGGACAACTATTTTCATGCCTGGCTCCTGATTCGGCGCAGCTGCGCGAAGTACTCGGGGTGCGCGAAAGTCCCCCATTTCCGAAGAAATAGGGGACTTCCGTGTCTGCTGGGCAGAGGAACTAGACGTGTTCCGCCACGGGCAGCGCCGCGAGGATGTCGTTGACGCGGTCGCGTGCGTCGCCGAACAGCATCTGGGTGTTCTCCCGGAAGAACAGCGGGTTCTGCACACCGGCGTAGCCCGAGGCCATGGACCGCTTGAACACGATGACGTGGTCGGCGTTCCACACCGTGAGCACCGGCATGCCGGCGATCGGGCTGCCCGGATCTTCGGCGGCGGCCGGGTTGACGGTGTCGTTGGCGCCGATCACGAGCACGACGGAGGTGCCGTCGAAGTCGTCGTTGATCTCGTCCATCTCGAGCACGATGTCGTAGGGCACCTTGGCCTCGGCCAGCAGCACGTTCATGTGGCCGGGCAGGCGGCCGGCGACGGGGTGGATGCCGAAGCGGACGTTGACGCCGCGCTCACGCAGCTTGCGGGTCAGGTCGGCCACACCGTACTGGGCCTGGGCCACGGCCATGCCGTAGCCGGGCGTGATGATGACCGAGTCGGCGTGGGCGAGCAGCTCGGCCGCACCCTCGGCGTTGATCTCGCGGTGCTCGCCGTAGTCCTTGTCCTCGGCGGGCCCGGCCTCGATGCCGAAGCCGCCGGCGATCACCGAGATGAACGACCGGTTCATGGCCTTGCACATGATGTAGGACAGGTAGGCACCGGAGGAGCCGACGAGGGCGCCGGTGATGATCAGCAGGTCGTTGCCGAGCAGGAAGCCCGAAGCCGCTGCGGCCCAGCCCGAGTAGCTGTTGAGCATCGACACCACGACGGGCATGTCGCCGCCGCCGATCGAGGCGACCAGGTGCCAACCGAGCAGCAGCGCGAGAGCGGTCACGACGATGAGCAGCCACAGGTGCGGTTCGATGACGAACCACACGGTCAGTGCGGCGAAGACGACCAGCGCGCCGACGTTGAGGAAGTTCTTGCCGGGCAGCATCAGCGGCGCGGACTTCATGCGGGCCGACAGCTTGAGGTTGGCCACGATCGAACCGGTGAAGGTGACCGCACCGATGAAGACGCCGATGAAGACCTCTGCCGAGTGGATGCCGAGCATCTTCTCGCCGACCAGCTTCACGGCTTCCTCGCCGCCGAGGTTGTTCTCGACGTGCAGGTAGCCGTTCCAACCGACCAGCACGGCGGCCAGACCGACGAAGCTGTGCAGCAGCGCGATCAGTTCGGGCATGCCGGTCATCTCGACGACCTTGGCGCGCCACAGGCCGATCGCGGCGCCGACGATCATGGCGCCGATCAGCAGGGCCAGGCCCAGTGGCTCGATCTTGCGGTCGAAGGCCAGGGCGATGGTCGCGATGAGGGCGATGGCCATGCCGGTCATGCCGAAGGTGTTTCCGGCCCGTGATGTCTCGTGCTTGGAGAGGCCGGCCAGCGCGAGGATGAACAGCAGTGCCGCGACGACGTAGGCCGCCGAGGCAACGTTTTCTAGGGTGAACATGGAATCCGTTCCAAAGTTTCTGTGGGTAGGACCGTCAGCTGCGGGAGAACATCGCGAGCATGCGACGCGTCACCGCGAAGCCGCCGAAAACGTTGATACTGGCCAGCAAGATGGCGACGAAGGCCAACGAAGTGATGGCGATGTCGCCGTGGCCGATCTGCAGCAGGGCACCCACCACGATGATTCCCGAGATCGCGTTGGTCACCGACATCAGCGGCGTGTGCAGCGCATGGTGCACATTGCCGATCACGTAGTAGCCGATCACGATCGCCAGCGCGAACACGGTCAGGTGCACCTGCAACGCTGCCGGTGAGAGAGCGATCAGCGCGAACACGGCGGCCGCGGCGGCGAACGTGACGCCCAGGCGGCGCCCGGTCGACATCGGCTTCTTCTCTTCCTTGACCACCGGGGCGGCCGCGGCCGGCTGGGCGGCCGGCGCGGCGGAAACCTGCACCGGCGGCGGGGGCCAGGTGGTCTCGCCGTCGCGCACGACGGTCATCGACCGCTGCACCACGTCGTCCCAATCGAGGACGACCTTGCCGTCCTTCTCCGGGGTCAGCAGCTTGAGCAGGTTCACCAGGTTGGTGCCGTACAGCTGGGAGGCCTGGGCGGGCAGGCGGCCGGCCAGGTCGGTGTAGCCGATGATCGTTACGCCGTTGTCGGTGACGATCGCCTGGTCCTTGACGGTGCCTTCGACGTTGCCGCCGTTGGCCGCGGCCATGTCGACGATCACGCTGCCCGACTTCATCGAGGCGACCATCTCGGCGGTGATGATGCGCGGCGCGGGCCGACCCGGGATCAGCGCGGTCGTGACGATGATGTCGACGTCCTTGCACTGCTCGGCGTACAGCGCCGCCTCGCGGGCCTTGTAGTCGTCATCCATCTCCTTGGCGTAGCCGGTGGCCGACACCTCGGCGGCCTCGTTGGCCACGGACAGGTACTCGCCGCCGAGCGAGGCGACCTGATCGGCCACCTCGGGGCGCGGGTCGGTGGCCCGCACGATGGCGCCCAGGCTGCCTGCGGCACCGATCGCGGCCAGGCCGGCGACACCGGCGCCCACCACGAGGACCTTGGCCGGGGGCACCTTGCCGGCGGCAGTCACCTGGCCGGTGAAGAACCGGCCGAAGGCGTGGGCCGCCTCGACGACGGCGCGGTAGCCGGCGATGTTGGCCATCGACGACAACACGTCCAGCGACTGGGCCCGCGAGATACGCGGCACCGCGTCCATCGCCAGCACCGTGATCGGGCGGGTGGAGAGCTTCTCGACCAGTTCGGGCTTGAGCGCGGGTGAGATCAGGCTCACCAGCGTCGCTCCGTCACGCAGCTTGTCGATCTCGGCATCATCAGGTGCGTTGACCTTCAGCACGACGTCGGCATCCCATGGCGTGCCGATCTCGGCACCGGCGTCTACGTAGGCGGCATCGGAGAAGCTCGAGGCTGCGCCCGCGCCGGACTCCACGACTACTGTGTAGCCGAGCTTGATAATCTGCCCGACGGTTTGCGGTGTGGCAGCGACGCGCGTTTCCCCAGGTAGGGACTCGAGCGGTATCCCGATGTTCATCGACTCCGGTCCGATCTGTTGGTTGGACACCGAAGAGTCTCCCATTTGTGTGCTGGGCCTCGTGCGTCCCCCTCGGCGGATAAGCAGTGCGATTACCGCAGGATTCCCTACTGAATCGTTACCACCAGCCGTGGCGCTTGAACATCACGTCCAGCGATATGACGAACACCACGGTCAGCGCGGGAAAACGGATTCTTCCGGGTTGGCACCGGTTGGACTGCGGATGACGGTGAGGTTGTAGCTGTGGTCTACAGCCAGTCCCGGCGTTTGAACATCAGATACAGCAGGATCACGAGCACAACGATCAAAATGCTGCTGGCGATGAACCCGACCACGGTGTTGATCCCGGGGTACATGACGTTCTGGCCGTAGAAGCCCGTGATGGCGGTCGGCACCGCGATGATGGCGGCCCAGCCGCTGAGTTTCTTCATCACCGTGTTGAGCCGGGCATCCTGCAGGGACAGGTTGGTCTCGAACACTGTGGTGACCATGTCGCGCAGGGATTCGGTCCACTCCGAGGCCCGCAGCACGTGGTCGTAGAGGTCGGCGTAAAGCGGGTCGAGGTCTGGCGAGGTGGACGAGTCCAACCGTCGGTGCTGGATCGTGCTGACCACCTCACGCATGGGCAGCACCACCCGGCGCAGATCGACCAGGTCCTTGCGCAGCTGGAACGTGCGACGCTGGAGGCCGCGATGCGGGCCACCGTCGGCGAACAGCTCGTCCTCGAGTCCTTCGATGGCATCGTCGAGCGCCTCGACGGCCTCGAAATGCCCGTCGACCACGACGTCGAGCAGCGCATGGACCAGCGACCCGACGCCGTACCGCTGTCCACCGAGGTCATCGAAGCGCCGCGACACCTCGCTGATGTCGAACTCGGTGGCCTCTCCGTTGAAGCTGGGTAGCCGGACGGTGATCAGGCCTCGCGGCAGGACGAATGCCGAGATGCGATGTTTGATCAACAGGGACGTGTCGGGCGTCGCGTCCGCCGTAGGCTCCCGGGTGTCGACGGCGTACACGGTGAAGAATGTATGTGTCTGGTACACCGAGGTTTTCGTGCGTTCCTTGGGTGCGACGGCGTCCTCGACGGCCCACATGTTGAGTCCGAGCTCGGTGGCCAACTCACGCAGTGCCTCGTGGTCGGGGTCGTAGATGTCGGCCCATACCAAGGTGTCCTCGTCGGCCAGGCACTCCGAGATGTCCGAGAACCTGAAGCCGCCATCGACCGGCTGACCGGCGCGCCAGACCCGGCCCTGCACCTGTCTCATGAAGCGGCCACCATCGGCAGCAGGTAGGTGCGCACGTAGTCGCGGGTGTCTTCCAGGCTGGTCAGTTTGATGCCGCTATGCGGAGTGACGATGAACGACAACGTAAGTCGGGTGTGCAGCTCGGCGACCGTGCGGAGGTGACGTTCCTGCGCCGGGGTCGTTTCGGTGGTCCCGTAGAGATCGGTGCGCAGGTGCGCGACGGAGTACTCGGTCGCGAAATCGATGATGGCGCCCCCGTCGACGGTGAGGCTGGGCAGGATCGTCTCGGGTTCGGTGCGTAGGAGTTTTTTGAGCAGCGCATGCTCGCGCAGGAACGTCACCGTGAAGACGGTTTCGTAGACCATGCGGTCTTCCAGGGTTTCGGCGTGTGCCCGGGCTTGCGCACTGCCGTCGAGATAACGCCGTGCCTCGGAGAGCACCACCGCGTCGATCAACACGTCCTTGGTGGGGAAGCGCCGGTACAGCGTTGCCCGCCCGACGCCGCTGCGCCGCGCGACGTCTTCCATGGTGGTGCGCCGAATGCCGACCAGCTCGGCTTGTTCCAGCGTCGCGCTCAAGATGCGCGCGGTGATCTCGTCAGGGTCGCGCACACGCGCCAGTACCGCGGGATCCGGTTCGGCGAGTCGCCGCACGAAGTCCGCTGTTCGCGTGGAAGTCACGAAATCCCTCCTTGCCCGTGCGTCCTGATGGCCGTAGCCTAACCATCGAGACTAGAGAGACAAAGATCGTCTCTCTGTCTCAGAGTCTCACGGTAGTTGTCCGGGCCGACGAGGGAGGGCGTTATGAGCATCGGATTGTGGACCCGCTGGATGGCGCTGCATGCCGTACCGAAGGCGTTCATGTCGTTTCAGGGCCGGGTGGGTAATCCGATGGGTGCGCTGATCTCCAGCCACGGCAAGGGCATCGACCCGTATCCGCTGATGGAGCAGATCCGTCGCCGCGGGCCACTGGTGAAAACCCCGTTCGTCTGGGTGACCGTGGACCACGAGGTTGCTCGGGAAATTCTGCGGGACAAGCGATTCGGCGTCACCGCACCCACCGGGATGGGAATGCCCAAACCGGTCCAGCAGGTGCTGGACCTGACCGATCCGAAAGTGGCCAATCCGGTGGAGCCGCCCGCGATGGTCATCGTCGACCCGCCCGCGCACACGCAGTACCGGCAGCTGGTCGCGCAGAGTTTCACCCCGCGTGCGATCGACAAGCTCGACGCCAGGGTGGCCGAGGTGACTGCGGAACTCGTCGAACGGCTCGCCGGAGCCCCCCGACCCGATCTGATCGCGGACTTCGCCGCCGTACTTCCGGTTGCCATGATCGCCGAGATCCTCGGCCTGTCCGGCGAATCCCATGCGCAACTACTGGACTGGGGTCATGACGGGGCGCCGCTGCTCGATGTCGGGATCCCCTGGCGGACCTACCGCCGTGGCATCGACGGCATGCGTGGACTCGGCGGATTCCTCGCCGACCACTTCGACAAGGTCCGCGCCGGGGCCGCGGAGGACAACCCGTTCACCAAGATGGCCGCCGACCACACGCTCACCGACCACGAACTCTCCGCCAACGCAGCGCTTCTCATCGGTGCTGGATTCGAGACCACCGTCAACCTCATCGGGAACGGGATCGTGCTGTTGCAGCAACACCCCGATCAACTCGCCCTGCTGCGTGACAATCCGGACCTGTGGCCCGCCGCGGTGGAAGAGATCCTGCGTATCGAAAGCCCGGTGCAGATGACCGCGCGCACGGCACAGCAGGACGTCGAGATCGCCGGGCAGCGCCTGTCGGCCGGAACCATGGTCGCGGTGTTGATGGGCGGTGCCAACCGGGACCCGCGGGTGTTCCGCGATCCGACGCGGTTCGACATCACCCGCTCCAACGTCCGCGACCATCTGGCGTTCGCCTCGGGCATCCATGTCTGCCTGGGTGCGGCGCTGGCCCGAATCGAAGGGGCCACCGCCCTGCGGGCGCTGTTCGAGGCCTATCCCGACCTGCGGCTGACCGAGACTCCCCGCCCACGGGGGCTGGTCAATCTGCACGGATATGTGGAGCTGCCTGCCCTGCTGGGGACCAGGCGCACCGAGCCGGCCGGTCTGGTCTGCTGAGCTCGGTACTCTCGGTGGGGACCTGCCAGATCTTGAACGCGAGGCCCACACTCCCATGACGGATTCCCCACTCGACGGACTGATGGCGCGTGTCGGCGGTGTCAGCGGCATGGTCTATTCGGCGCTCCCGGTAACCGTGTACGCGACGGTCTCGGCGCTCTCGGGGCGGGTGCCCGCGATCATCGCCGCACTGGTGACGGCGGCCGTGGTGCTCGGCTGGCAGCTGCTGCGCCGCGAATCGGTCCGGCCCGCGCTGTGGGGATTCGTCGGGGTGGCGGCCTGCGCACTACTGGCCCTGGTCACCGGTCAGGCCAAGGACTTCTACCTGCCGGGCATCTGGATGTCGCTGGCCTCCGCCATCGTGATGACCGCCTCGATCCTGGTTCGGCGTCCGCTCGTCGGCGTCATCTGGGCGTGGGCCACCGGTCGCGACAACACCTGGCGCCAGGTCCCCGGGGTGCGGCTGGTCTTCAACATCGTCACCGCGATCTTGGCGACCGTGTCCTGGTCGCGGTTCCTGGTGCAGAACTACCTCTACGACACGGGTCAGGACGGCCTGCTCGCGGTGGCTCGGCTGGCGATGGGCTGGCCGTTGTTCGTCGTGACCACAACGCTGGTGCTGCTCAGTGCCCGGTATGCCATCCGGGCGCTGCCACGCTCGGCAACCTGAGCGGCAAATAAACTCACCTCGATTTCAGACCTTCACCGCACCCGCGGTCGCCGGTACCAATACCCGGGTGAACGGAACACTGCCCGGTTGCTGTTGTCGCTGAAGCCCATCGCCACCCCCTGCCTTCAGCAACAGAAAGCTGCCCACAGTGTCTGTGTTCGTCGACATCGTTCCCCCGGAGGCCGAAACGGCTCCGCCACGCCCTGCCGCGCCGTCGGGCCGATGGCGTGCCCTGCTCACCAAATCAGCACTGCCGCTGCTGTCGGTCGTCGTGTTCTTCGCGGTGTGGCAGGCAGTGGCCTGGGCCGGCATCTGGAATCAGACGTTCGTGCCCAACCCGTCGACGGTCTGGCGCGCGTTCATCGACGTCTCCACCACCCATGACGGGGCCCGCGGTTACGCCGGATACCTGCTCTACGAGCACCTCTACATGACGCTGCGCCGCGTGCTTGCCGGTGTCGTCATCGGCGTGGTGGCCGGCGTCCTCCTGGGTCTGCTGATGGGCTCGGTGGGATGGCTGCGCAGCGTGCTGGAGCCCTGGCTGACCTTCCTGCGCGCGCTGCCGCCACTGGCCTACTTCTTCCTGCTGGTGATCTGGCTAGGCATCGACGAGGCGCCCAAGATCACCCTGCTCGCCCTTGCCGCGCTGCCGCCGGCCGCGGTGGCGACAACGGCGGCCGTCGTCGCGGCACCCGTCGGGTTGCAGGAGGCGGCCCGGGCACTGGGAGCGTCGCGGGCACAGGTCATCCGCGACGTCGTCGTGCCCTCGGCGCTGCCGGAAACCTTCACCGGCATCCGGCTCGCGGTGGGCATGGCGTACTCGTCGGTGGTGGCCGCCGAACTGTTCAACGGCATCCCCGGGATCGGCGGATTGGTCAAGGACGCAAGCAATTACAACAACACACCGGTCGTGCTGGTCGGGATCTTCGCCATCGGGATCTCGGGTCTGGTGATCGACGGAGGTTTGCGGGCCGTCGAACGACGGGCCGTCCCCTGGAGAGGAAAGATTTGACGTCCTCACGGGTGTTTCCCGAGATTTCAATCGCATCCATCGGGTTAGGCCGAAGGAGTGACGAATTGAGGTTCACGGTTCGCAGACCGCCTACTGGCGAGGTCTCCCCGTGCTGTCACCGCCCGTCCGGCGATGTTGCGTGCAGCGTTGACGTCGGCGTTGCAGCGGCCGGAATTGCAGGCTTCGCATTCGAAGACCGCTTGGCTCTTGCGGTTTCCGGGTGCGACGTGCCCACATGCGGAGCAACGTTGCGACGTATACATTGCGGACACTCGTTCGAGGCGACCAAACACCTTGTGCTGCAGACGTTTAGTCAGCATTCCCCAGGCGCTTCGATTGATTTCGCGGTTAAGTCCACGCTTGTGGGATACACGAGTGCCAGGTCGGTCGAGGGTTCCGCGCGCGGAGCGCGTCATGGCTCGTACATGGAGAGCCTCGACTTTGATCACCTCGAATCGCCGCGCGAGGTCAGTGGTGGTCTTCTCGACCCAATCTTTTCTCCGATCGACTTCGCGAGCTCTCAGCTTTGCAATCGCACGCTTGGTTCTCGCGCGACGTTTCGAGCCACGTTGGCAGCGCGCCAGCTGTTGCTGCAGTTTCTTCAACCGTCTCGACTCTCCCAGGGTGAGCCGCGGCGCGTGCAGAAGCTCGCCGGTGGACAGTGCGGCCGAGACGACGACGCCACGGTCAATGCCGACCACACTGCTGTCTTTCGGTCCCGCGATCGAGTCGGGGATGTGGGCGAACGCGATATGCCAGCGTCCCGAACGATCACGGGTAACCCGGTACGACTTGACGCCGCGTGGCACCGGACGCGAGAGACGAAACCGAACCCAACCAACCTTAGGTACCCAGACTCGGCCAAATTTGCGGCTCAGTTTCTCAATGTGGTGCGGCCGCACTGCAATCTGCCGAAATCCTTCGTACACACTGGCCTTACGCCAGGTCGGACGCCCGTGCGTACCGCCGAAGAAACTCTTCATTGCCTGTGCAAAATCCCGCAACGCCTGCTGCTGCACCGTCTGACTCCCGGCTCGAAGCCACTCAAACTCAGCACGCGCTTCCGTCAACTGTGCCGATTGGGCGATATATCCGGGAGCCTTTCGGCCCCGTTGCCAATGCCGCTGTTGCTCGACTGCCAGGTTCCACACGTACCGCGCGTCCCTGCAGTGAGCCAGCAGAACCCCCTCCTGCTCAGGGCTGGGCAACAACCGGAACCGCGACATAACCGCACGCTAGCCGTCGCCACCGACATTTCCGCCCGAGCGCTCCCATTGCCCAGCGACGGGGCCATGCTCCCGGACCGCCGACCACGTTTTCCAACCGGAAGGACAGCATCTTGAGATTCAAAGGCGTACTAGCTGCATTTGCGATAACGGCGGTGGCCGTGTCCGGCTGCGCGGTGGACCACTCCGGGGAGAACTCCCAGAAGCCCACCATTCGCCTTGGTTACCAGTCCTTTCCGAGCGGGGACCTGATCGTCAAGAACAACAAGTGGCTCGAAGAGGCGCTGCCGGACTACAACATCAAGTGGACCAAGTTCGACTCCGGGGCCGACGTGAACACCGCGTTCATCGCCAAGGAACTGGACTTCGGCGCCCTGGGGTCGAGCCCTGTGGCCCGCGGTTTGTCGGCGCCGCTGAACATTCCGTACAAGGTGGCCTTCGTGCTCGATGTCGCCGGTGACAACGAGGCCCTGGTGGCCCGTGACGGCGCGGGTGTCAACACCATCGCCGACCTGCGCGGCAAGCGGGTCGCCACCCCGTTCGCGTCCACCGCGCATTACAGTCTGCTGGCCGCACTGGCGCAGAACGGACTGTCTGCCAAGGATGTTCAGTTGATCGACCTGCAGCCGCAGGCCATTCTGGCGGCCTGGGAGCGCGGAGACATCGCCGCGGCCTACAGCTGGCTGCCCACGCTGGACCAGCTCCGCAAGACCGGCAAGGACCTGATCACCAGCAGGCAGCTGGCCAAGGACGGCAAGCCCACGCTGGACCTCGCCGCGGTGTCCGACGACTTCTCCGCCGCTCATCCCGAGGTGGTCGACATCTGGCGTCAGCAGCAGGCCCGCGCCCTGAACGTCATCAAGGACGACCCGCAGGCCGCGGCCAAGGCGATCGCGGCCGAGGTCGGGCTCAGCCCGGAAGATGTTGCCGGACAACTCAAGCAGGGTGTCTACCTGACGCCGGCCCAGGTGGCCTCGCCCGAGTGGCTGGGTAGTGACGGCACACCGGGCAACATCGCCGCCAACCTGCAGAGCGCATCGCAGTTCCTGGCAGATCAGAAGCAGATCCCCGAGGCTGCGCCGTTGGACACCTTCAAGAACGCCATCTACACGAAGGGGTTGCCGGATGTCATCGCCAAGCAGTGACGCCTCCGGCGCGCTGAAGATCAAGAACGTCGCCCACCGCTACGGGCGCGGCTCCGAGGAGGTGACCGCGCTGGGGCCGGTGGATCTCGACGTCGATCCCGGCTCGTTCCTGGTCCTGGTCGGGGCGTCGGGATGCGGCAAGAGCACCCTGCTGCGGCTGATCGCCGGCTTCGAGACGCCGTCGGAGGGCGAGGTCGAGGTATCCGGCGCCCGCCCGACGCCCGGGGTCACCTCCGGCGTGGTGTTCCAGCAGCCGCGGCTGTTCCCGTGGCGCACCGTCGGCGGCAACGTGGACCTGGCGCTCAAGTACGCCGACGTGCCTCGTGAGCGACGCGCCGAGCGACGCGAGGAACTGTTGGAACGCGTCGGCCTGGAGGGCACCGCCAAACGCAGGATCTGGGAGATCAGCGGCGGGCAGCAGCAGCGCGTCGCGATCGCGCGGGCGCTGGCCGCCGAGACCCCGTTGTTCCTGTTGGACGAGCCGTTCGCGGCGCTCGATGCGCTGACCCGCGAACGGTTGCAGGAGGATGTCCGCCAGGTGAGCGCGGAATCCGGTCGGACAACGGTTTTCGTGACGCACAGCGCCGACGAGGCCGCATTCCTCGGGTCACGGATCGTCGTGCTGACGCGACGACCCGGGAAGATCGCGCTGGACCTGCCGGTCGAACTGCCCCGGGCCGGCGTCGACGCGCACGAACTGCGTCGCTCGCCGGAGTACCTCAAGTTGCGGACGGACGTGAGTGAGGCCGTCAAGCTCGCCGCGGCCTAGCCGCGAATTGAGCCCCGCGGCCTAGCCGCGAATTGAGCCCCGCGGCCTGATCCCGCCGCGAAACTGACGCCAGGGTCGTAAACCTTCGCGGTCAACGACCTTGGCGTCACTTTTGGCGGAGCCGCTTCGAACACGTCGCGGTCAGACGACCACCACCATCTTCCCGCCGGCGGCGCCTGACTCCATGACCTCATGCGCTTCGCGGATCTGGTCGAACCTGAAGACCCGCGACGGCGCGGCGTCCAGCACGCCGTCGGCGACCTGACGGGCGATGTCGCCCAACGGCACGTCGGACAGCGGGAACCCGGGTGTGCCGAACACGAAGCTGCCGAAGAACGTCAGGTTGACGCCGCTGGCCATCCGCAGCAGCGGGTTGAAGTCGGGGATCGGGTCGAGCCCACCCAACCAGCCTGCCAGGCAGGCGGTCCCGCCGCGCCGCAGCATGTCCAGGGAGTCCAGGATCGTGCTGTTGCCGACCAGGTCGAGCACCGCGTCGACCTCTCCGGACTCGGCGAGGTGGGCGCTCAGGTCGGGCACTTCCTTCTCTGCGCGGGCGACACCGAGACCTTCCAGCAGCGCGAATCGTTCGGCGCTGCGAGTGGTGGCGATGACCCTGGCCCCCGCGTTGACGGCGAGTTTGACCGCGGCCTGGCCGAATGACGATGTCGCACCGCGGATCACCAGGGTCTGGCCGGGCTGCAGGTTGATGTTGCGGAACAGGCAGGTCCAGGCCGTCGCATAAGTCTCGGGCAGGGCGGCCAGTTGGTCCCACGGCAGCTCTGCCTCGATCAGCGCCACGTTCGCGGCACGTACCCGGGTGTACTCGGCGTAGCTGCCGTTGATGGTGCGACCCAGACCGCCCATGAGTGCGGCGACCTTGGCGCCGACCGGGAATTCGCCTCCGGGACACGAATCGACGATGCCGACGCATTCGATGCCGCTGACCGGTGCGGCTTCCGCCCACTCGCCGCGGCGCATGTGCATCTCGGCGTGGTTGATGCCGAAGCCCTTGATCTTGATGACCACTTCGCCGACCTTCGGCTCGGGCTTGGGAATGTCGGAATACACCAGATGGTCGAGCCCGCCGAAGCCGTCGAGAACGATGGCGCGCATTGTGCTCATGATTGTTCCTCCAGAATGTGGCTGAGTTGTACGAGGTCTGATGCGATGACGTTGGGTTGGGGCACATCAGGAGCCCGCAACACGGCGTTGCCGGGGCGGGTGATGAGTGCCCCGCTGAATCCGGCGGCCTGGGCGCCCAGGGTGTCCCACATGTGGGCGGCGACCATCATGCAGTCCGAGGGCGCCACCCCAAGGTGGTCGGCGACGCCGGTGTACAGCGTCGGCGCCGGCTTGAAGACGCGTTGGGTGCCGACCGTGAACTGGTGCTCGAAGAAGCCCGCCAGCCCGGCGTGATCCAGGGGCGTGGGTTCGTCGCCGTGTGGCGAATTCGTCAGGGTGACAAGACGATAGCCGCCGTCGTGGAGTCGGTGCAGACCCTCGGCGACATCGTCGTGTGCCGGCATGGTGCGCATGCCGTGGGCGAGCGCGATGAGATCGTCCTCGGCGAGATCCACGTGGTGGATGTCGGCGGTCATCCGCAGTACGGCCTGACCGAGAGTGAAGAAGTCGCTGTATCGCCCCGACACCGTGATGGCCATCGAATACATCACGAGTTGGCCGAACCACTCACGCAGCACCTGAGGGTCGCCGAACATTCGCTCGAAATGTGGTCGCAGGGAATCGATGTCGATCAGTGTCTCGTTGACGTCGAACACCAGCACCCCTGGCCTCATCAGGCGACCCGGCGCTGCAGGAAGCCGTCGATCAGGCGCGCGACCTCGTCGACGTGCGTCTCCAGCAGGAAGTGTCCGCCGTCGAGCAGGTGGATCTCGGCGTCCGCCGCATCCTTGGCGAAGGCCCGGGCACCGTCAGGACCGAAGATCGGGTCACCTTCGCCCCACACGGCAAGCACGGGAACCTCGCTGGTGCGCAGGTATTCGTGCAGCGACGGGTACAGCGGAGCATTCGTGGCGTAATCCCGGAACAGTTTGAGCTGCACCAGATCATTGCCCGGCCGCGAGACCATCGCCGCGTCGTGCACCCAGGTGTCCGGGTTGACCAGGCTTTCGTCGGCGACCCCCGTCAGGTACTGCCACTTGATGCCGTCGAAGCTCAGTGCGGTCCGCACTCCCGCCTCGGTCTGTGGGTTCTGGTCGCGCTGGTAGGCCCACACCCCGGTCCAGAAGCTCTCGACGAAACCTTCGTCGTAGCCGTTGCCGTTCTGGCTGACGATCGCGGTGATGGCTTCCGGATGCCGCAGGGCCAGTCGCCAGCCGATCGGGGCGCCGTAGTCCTGGACGTAGATCGCGTACCGGGACACCCCGATCTGGGTCAGCAGTCCCTCGGTGAGGTCGGCCAGTGCGTCGAAGGTGTAGTCGAATTCGTCTGCCGCCGGGGCATCGGAGTGGCCGTAGCCAAGGTGGTCGGGCGCGATGACGTGGTAGCGCTCGGCCAGCCGGGGGATGAGGTCGCGGAACATGTACGAGCTCGTCGGGAAGCCGTGCAGCAGGACGATCGCCGGTGCGTCAGGTGCTCCGGCCTCGCGGTAGAACAGGCGCTGCCCGTCGACGGTGGCGTAGCGATGGTGAACGGTCATGACTAACTCCTATAACTAGTTTTAGTGGTTAGTGACATCTAACGCCCGTCGGCATAACCTGTCAATAGATATTTGGAGGTTAGATATGAAGCTCATGGAGGTTGGCCTGCCGGACGAGTCGCTGCTGCTCGACCTCCTCAACACCACGCCGGTGGTGGAGGGAATGCAATACGACGTGCTGAAGGAACGGACCGCCGCGCGGGCCTGGTTGCGTGAGCACGGGGCGACCGAAGCCGAACTGGCAGACCTGGTCGCAGCCCGGAACGTGCTTCAGGCTGTGGTGCGCGGGACCGAGACGGCGGTCGCGCTCCAGCCGTTCATCGAGGAGGCGGTGCTACGGGCACGCGCCACGCCGGAAGGATTGAGCTGGCACATCGATGCCGACGACGCGCGGCACGGGGCACTGCGGGCCATCCTGGCGTGGGATGCGCTACGGGTCGGGAGCCCGGGGCGGCTACGCGCGTGTGGGAATCCGGACTGCCGGTTGTTCCTGGTCGATCGCAGCAAGCCGAACACCGCTCGCTGGTGTTCGATGGCTACCTGCGGAAATCGCATGAAGGCGCGCCGGCATCACCAGCGTGCCAGGACTGCGGAGAGTGGCGAACAGTCCTGATTACACCGGGGGATAGGCGGGCGGCGGGTAGACGCCGCGCAGACCCCAGGCCAGCCACGGAAAGAAGAAGTCGCTCTCGTCGCTGAGGTCGTAGTCAGGATTCGGATCCATGCCCGGAGTCTAGACGCAGTAGGCAAGGGGGGAACAGGGCCGCGAAGAGAATTGCCTACACTCTTCAACCATCTAGTTGATTGATTTCCTGGGCAAGGTCCGGGCGATGCTGATAGTGAGTGTGCTATGTCATCCGATGCAGAGGGCGGCCGGGGCCGCGGAGGCGCGGCTGCCAACGGGACGTCCCGCCGCGACGAGCTGCTGACCGTCGCGGCCAAACTGTTCGCTGCCCGCGGCTATCACGGCACCCGGATGGACGACGTCGCCGAGGCTGTCGGACTGAACAAGGCCACGGTCTATCACTACTACTCCAGTAAGTCGCTGATCCTCTACGACATCTACAAGGGCACCGCCGACTTCACCGTCGAGGCGCTGCACGATGACCCGACCGCCTCGGCGCGGGAGACCATCTACAACTTCACCCGGCGGCTGATGGTCGGTATCGCCAACGACCTGGAGCGGGCCGCGGTGTACTTCCAGGAGGGCCCGTACATCGCGGAGTGGTTCACCGAGGAGCAGGTGGCCTACATCCGGCGGGCCGAGACACAGGTCTACGAGCATGTCCGCGACGTGATCGACCGTGGCATCGCCAGCGGTGAGTTCTACGACTGCGACTCCCATGTTCTGGCTCTGGGCTACATCGGCATGACGCTCGGCTCCTACCGCTGGCTGCGGCCGCACGGCCGACGGAGTGCCCAGGAGATCGCCGTCGAGTTCAGCACGGCGCTGCTCCGCGGGCTGATCCGCGACGAGGCAGTCCGCACCGAATCCCCGCTCGGTGTCGAGATCGAAGAGAAGGCCTAGAGCATGACCGATCTGTTCCGACTGGACGGCAAGGTCGCCGTCGTCACCGGAGGCGGCCGCGGCATCGGCCTGATGATGGCCCGTGGCCTGCTGCAGGCCGGGGCGTCGGTGTACATCTCGAGCCGCAAGGAACCTGAACTCAACGCGGCGGTGGAGGCGTTGTCCCCGCTCGGGCAGGTGTCCGCGGTACCTGCTGATCTCGGGACCGCCGAAGGGGTCGCCGCGCTCACCGCGGCCGTCACCGGGCGCGAGGACGCGATCCACGCACTGTTCAACAACGCGGGCGCAGCCTGGGGCGCACCGTACGAAGAGTTCCCGGAGTCCGGGTTCGACAAGGTCTACGACGTCAACGTCAAAGGCGTGTTCCTGCTGACCCGCGCGCTGACCCCATTGCTGAATGCCGCTGCCACCGAAGAGGATCCGGCCCGTGTCATCAACACCGGCAGCATCGACGGCATCGTCGCGCCGGAGAAGGGCCGGGACAACTTCTCCTACAGCGCCAGCAAAGCGGCCGTGCACATGCTGACCCGCCACCTCGCCGGTGAACTGGCCCCGCGAATTCTGGTCAACGCGATCGCCCCGGGCCTGTTCGAATCCCGCATGACCAAGGAGATGCTGCGCGCCGGCTCGGAAGAGGTAGGTGCCGTTCTTCCCTTGGGTCGCATCGGGCAGCCCGACGACATCGCCGGCATCTCGGTGTTCCTGGCCAGCCGGGCCAGCGCCTACATCACCGGCGCGGTCATCCCTGTCGACGGCGGCGTGAGCACCATCAGGTGACGGGCAGGGTGAACCAGCCCCAGGCCAAGAAGGCGAACACCCCGAGATAGAGCACGTCGCCGGCCATGTAGAGCCACTCGCTGCGGCGGAATCTGGTCGTCGCCGCACCGGCCATGAAAAGCGCCAGGCCGCAGGCGGCCACCGGGGTGAGCACCGGTGCGATACCCGTCGCGACGGGTAGCACCAGGCCGATCGCGCCGACCAGCTTGATGGTCCCGATCGCCTTGAGGTGACCGTCACCGAACTCGTCGACCCAGTGCTGGGTGCTGCCCATCGCCCGGTATCGCTCCCGCGACATCAAGAGCATGGTGGTCCCGCCCGCGGCGTAGGCCGCAGCGGCGACGATGGTGATGATCCAGAGGGTGATGTGCATTCCTCGCTCCGTTTCGTGGTTACGTCGAGCCCCGCCGGCTCGTCACCCTTATGACGGATCCGCGCGACGAGAGGTAACCGATGACGCCCGAGGGATCACTGGCGCAGACATTCGAAGAACAGCGCCCGCGGCTGCTCGCGGTCGCCCACCGGGTCCTCGGATCCCAGGCGGACGCCGAGGACGCCGTCCAGGAAGCGTGGCTACGCCTGTCCCGCCAGGACGCGGACTCGATCGACAACGTCGCCGGGTGGCTGACCACCGTGGTGGGCCGGATCTGTATCGACACGCTGCGGTCGCGCAGCAGTCGCGACCAGGTGACCACAACCGCCGACCTTCCCGAACTGGTCATCACCGAAGACGTCGACTCCCCGGAGGACGCCGCGGTCCTCGCGGACTCGGTCGGCCTGGCGATGCTCGTCGTGCTCGGATCGCTGCGCCCGGACGAGCGTCTCGCCTTCGTCCTGCACGACATGTTCGCGGTGCCGTTCGCCGAGATCGGGCAGATCCTCGACAGGTCGAGCGACGCGGCCAAGATGCTGGCCAGCCGTGCGCGCCGGAAGGTGCAGGACGTGCCGCCGCCCACCGGGGATCGCCGCCGGAAACAGCAGCAGCGTGAGGTCGTCGACGCCTTCCTGACCGCGGCCAGGGAGGGCGATTTCGACGCACTTCTGCGCGTGCTGGATCCCGACGTCAGCTGGCAGCGGTACACCTCCGCCGGAGTGACCGGCGGAACCGGATCGGATGCCGTCGTCGCCGCGGTCCGCCGGGGCCAGGGGACCCGCGTCATCGCCCGGAGGGTGTCGGTCAACGGTGAGCCGGGGATCCTGGCGTGGGGACCGAAGGGACGTCCGCTCGGCGTCATGGCGTGCTCTGTCGAAGGGGGCCGGCTGGTCGGGATCGTGTCGATCGTCGACCCGGCACGGCTGGCCCGGATGTCGCTGCCCCGGCCGCCCGCCGACGATTAACCTGGCCGCATGAAGTCGACCATCCTGTCCCGGCGCGACCTGGACTTTTTGCTCTACGAATGGCTCGACGTCGAAAAGCTCACGAAGCTGGACCGGTTCACCGAGCACTCCCGCGAAACCTTCGACGGGGTGCTTGTCCTGTGCGAACAACTCGCGACCCGCTACTTCGCGCCGCACAACAAGCTCAGCGATGCGAATGAGCCCACGTTCGACGGGCAGACCGTCACCCTGATCCCCGACGTGAAAGAGGCCTGGGACGCGTTCGCGGCGGCCGACCTGATCGCGATGGGTTTCGACGACGAGCTCGGTGGTGCGCAACTGCCGGTCACCGTCGCGCAGGCAGCGTTCGCCTGGATCGCTGCGGCGAACGTGTCGACGTCGGGTTATCTGATGCTCACCATCGCCAACGCCAACCTGCTGGCGCGTTTCGGCTCGGCCGAGCAGATCGAGCGGTTCGTCAAACCCATGCTGGCCGGCCGGTTCTCGGGAACCATGGCGTTGTCGGAGACCCAGGCCGGATCGTCCCTGGCCGATATCACCACGCGTGCCGAACCGCAGCCTGACGGCAGCTATCGGGTGTTCGGGTCGAAGATGTGGATCTCGGGCGCCGAGCACGAGATGACCGAGAACATCGTCAACCTGGTGCTGGCCAAGATTCCCGGCGGGCCGGCCGGAACCAAGGGCATTTCCCTGTTCATCGTGCCCAAGTACCTGGACGACGGAAGCCGCAACGGCGTGGCCATCTCCGGGCTCAATCACAAGATGGGGCAACGCGGTATCACCAACACCGTGCTCAACTTCGACGGTGCGGTCGGCTACCTGGTCGGGGAGCCGCACCGGGGCATCGTCTACATGTTCCACATGATGAACGAGGCCCGCCTCGGCGTCGGGATGGGTGCGGTTGCGCTGGGGTACACCGGCTACCTCAAGTCGCTGGAGTACGCACGCGAGCGTCCGCAGGGCAGGCCGCTGGGCGTCAAGGACCCGTCGACGCCACAGGTGCCCATCATCGAGCATGCCGATGTCAAGCGAATGCTTCTGGCGCAGAAGGCCTATGTCGAGGGCGGGCTGGCGCTGGCGCTCTATTGCGCCAAGCTGGTGGATACGGGGTCCGCCGATGACACCGCCGTGCTCGACATCCTCACCCCGGTCGCCAAGAGCTGGCCGTCGCAATGGTGTGTGGAGGCCAACAGCCTGGCCATCCAGGTTCACGGCGGCTACGGCTACACCCGCGAGTACGACGTCGAGCAGCACTACCGCGACAACCGGCTCAACCCCATCCACGAGGGCACCCACGGTATTCAGAGCCTGGACCTGTTGGGCCGCAAGGTGACCCAGAACGCCGGCGCCGGCCTGGCGGCATTGGGTGAGCGGATCGGGGCAGCCGTCTCGCAGGCCAAGGGCGCGGCTCCTGAGTTGGGCGCTCAGCTGGACGAGTCCTGGCAGCGGCTGG
This sequence comes from Mycobacterium sp. 48b, assembly GCF_048282725.1. Classification (NCBI taxonomy): domain Bacteria; kingdom Bacillati; phylum Actinomycetota; class Actinomycetes; order Mycobacteriales; family Mycobacteriaceae; genus Mycobacterium; species Mycobacterium sp. 48b. The sequence continues at coordinate 366,092 of NZ_JBLVUL010000001.1, read as the reverse complement.
TCGCGGTCACCGGCGCGATGTTCGCCTCCGGCGACGTCGAGACCGCGATGGCCAACAGCGCGGTGTATCTCGAGGCGTTCGGGCACATCGTGGTGGCGTGGATCTGGCTGGAGCAGTTCCTGGCCACCGAAGACCGGACCGGGGATTTCTACGACGGTAAGCGGCAGGCCGCGCGGTACTTCTTCCGCTACGAACTGCCCAAGACCGCACCGCAATTGGATCTGCTGGAGAGCCTGGACCGCACCACGCTGGAAATGCGCGACAGCTGGTTCTAACCGAACTCGATGATCTGCCGCACGGCTCGCCCCTCGGCGAGGGCGTCCATGCCGGTGTTGATCTCGTCGAGGGTGATCGTGTCGGACACCAGGGATTCCACCGGCAGCCGGCCGGCCCGCCAGAGTTCGACGAATCGCGGGATGTCGCGGGCCGGCACAGCCGAGCCCAGGTAGCTGCCGATCAGCGACCGGCCCTCGGCCACGAAACCCAACGGCGACACAGAGATTCGGGCATCCGGACGGGGCAGGCCGACGGTGATCGTCCGCCCGCCCGGCCCGGTGATCGCGATCGAGGTCTCCAGTGCGGCGGGGTGGCCTGCGGCTTCGATCACCACGTCGGCCTTGAGGTCAGCGGCCTGCTCGGGGGTGTAGGCCTCGTGCACGCCGAGCTCGCGGGCCCGGGCCAGCTTGTCGGGCAGCTGGTCCACGCCGATGACGCGGACACCGTCATGGGCCAGTGCGGTCAGGGCGGCGGCCATGCCGACGCCTCCCAGGCCGACCACTGCCACGGTCTGGCCTGGCCGCGGCGTGCCCACGTTGAGCACCGCGCCGCCACCGGTGAGCACCGCACAACCCAACAGCGAGGCCACCGTGGCGGGGACGTCACCGGGGACGGGCACGACCGACCGGCGGTCGACGACGGCATAGGTGGCGAACCCGGATACCCCGAGGTGGTGGAACACCGGCCGGCCGTCGCGGGTCAGCCGGATGTCGCCGTTCATCAACGTGCCCGCGCCGTTGGCGGCCGATCCGGGACCGCACGGTGTCAGCCCGTCGGTGGCACACGCGGTGCACTCCCCGCAGCGCGGCAGGAACGTCATCACCACTCGTTGGCCCACCGGCAGATCGGTGTCTCCCGCTTCGACGATTCCGGCGGCTTCATGCCCCAGCAGCATCGGGACCGGGCGTACCCGATTGCCGTCGACCACAGACAGATCGGAGTGGCACAGCCCCGCGGCCTCGATGCGCACCAGCAGTTCGCCCGGACCGGGTTCGGCGAGGTCGAGGTCGCTGACCCGGATGGGTCGGGACTCGGCGTACGGGCGGGACAGGCCGATGTGCTCGAGGACGGCTCCGCGGATCTCCATGGTGACCAGCCTGTCAGACTTCCGGAATGACCGACGGAGCCGAATTGACCCGCGCGGACTTTCCGCTGCACTGGCCGGTGCTGACCCGATGGACGGACAACGACATGTTCGGCCACCTCAACAACGCGGTGTATTACGAGCTGTTCGACACCGCGATCAACGCCTGGATCAACACCAACTGCGACGTCGATCCGGTCAACGCCCCGTGGCTGGGTGTGGTCGCCGAGTCCGGATGCCGCTACTTCGCCGAGCTGAAGTTCCCCGACCCGTTGGTCGTCGGTCTGGCGGTGGCCCGCTTGGGGAACAGCAGCGTCACCTACCGGCTCGGATTGTTCGAGCCGGATGGGCCGGTCGCGGCGGTCGGCCATTGGGTACATGTCTATGTCGATCGGACCTCGCGACGTCCGGTACCGATTCCCGACGTGATCCGCGATCTGCTGCAGTCGATATGCTCGCCGGATGCCACTCGTGAGCAAGACCGTCGAGGTTGATGCCCCTGCCGAGAAGATCATGGCGATCGTCGGCGATTTCGAGGCCTATCCGCAGTGGAACCCCGAGATCAAGGGCTGCTGGATCCTGGCCCGCTACGACGACGGCCGGCCCAGCCAGCTGCGTATGGACGTCGAGATCCAGGGTCAGTCCGGCACCTTCATCAACGCGGTCTACTACCCCGCCGAGAACCAGATCTACACCGTGCTGCAGCAGGGCGACCACTTCACCAAGCAGGAGCAGCGCTTCTCCGTCGTTCCGCTGGGCCCGGACAACACGCTGCTTCAGGTCGATCTCGAGGTCGAGGTCAAGCTGCCGATCCCGGCCATGATGGTCAAGAAGCTCATCGGCGACACCCTGGATCACCTGGCCAATGCCCTCGTCGGCAGGGTGCAGCAGCTGTCGGCCTAGGCCGCGCGGTCGGCCGCTGCCGCCCGCAACTCCAGCACGCGGTTGCGGATGCGGTACTCGGTGGCCCGTGGCATCTCGGCTGGGCGATATCGGCCGTGCCTGACCCGATAGACCCGGCCGTGGTTCATCTCCCATCGCAGGGCGTCGGAGATCGCCTTCGACGGGCGCCCGCCGGTCGTGAACCCCTGATCCTCGAGGGCGTCCACCAGATCGGCGACCGATTGTGGGCCGTGCTGCAGTAGCTGCATGGTGAGCACGTAACGGAGGTTGGTGCCCCGCAGTAGGAGTTTGTCCGCCATGGCGTCACGGTGCCAGCAGGGTATGACAGTCCCCCCGTTCGCCGATTTCGGGCGGATACCCGATGTGCCCGGCAGCGAGCGACAATCCAGCGACAATCGCCACTTCGGCATCATACGCCTCGTCAAACCCGTTGTCGCTGAACGTTTTTGCCACTACCGCACCTCTGGCATCGCGTGCCTCAGTTGTTCAATGCCCGACTAACAGCGACTCTGTCGCTGATAGTCGGGCAACCCGAAAAGCGTTACGCATGGGGTTGGCTTTGCCTGGAGTGACGCGAGTATGGATGGCATCTGTGACCGGAGATGCCAACGGTGTGCCTGAGGCGATTGTCGCTCGATTGTCGCTGACAGCCGGGCAGGTCGGACATCGATTTCGCGACACGACACACCGGCAAAGCCGCGCCGACGCGCCGACGCGGGCACCGGCGCCGGATGCCTGACACCCTGGAGCTGAGCACTCAGCCGTCAGTCCCACATCCCGATGTCGTTCAACCGCGCGATCAGCCGCTGGGCGGCGTCGGTGAACTGGTTGGCGTTGAGCTCGACCGCGGCCTCCGAATCGCGTCGGCGCAGCGCCTCGATCAGCAACCGGTGATTCTCGACGGCCTCGGAGCCCCACTTCGGATCGGTCGAATAGATCAGGGCGGGCAGGTACCGCGCGACGTGCAGCAGGAACCAGGCCAGCTTGATCCGGCCGCTGGCGTGGTTGAAGGCCCGGTGGAAGGTGAACTCGGCTGACGAGATCGCCACGGGGTCCTGCTCCTCGACCGCCGCCGCGAGCTCGGCGTTGAGCTGCTCCAGCTCGTCGATCTGGGCCGAGGTGATGCGGGCGGTGGCGGTGGCGGCCAGCTTGCGCGCGATGGTGGCCTGCAGCCAGAAGATGTCCTCGACGTCGGCCCGGGTCAGGGGCACGACGACGTGTCCGCGGTTCGGCTCCAACTGCACCATGCCCTCGCCGCGCAGGGTGCGCAGCGCCTCCCGCACCGGAGTGATGCTCACCCCGAGTGCCGCGGCGGTCTCGTCGAGCCGGATGAAGGTCCCGGGCCTCAGCACCCCGGTCATGATCTCGGCTCGCAGTTGCGCGGCAACCTCGTCGGAAAGTTGCTCGCGCCGTCCTCCGCGACGGCGTTGCACGGCCGTTCTGGCAGGTGCATTCACGCGAATCCGGTCGCCTTTCTGGTGGGCTTGTCGCCGAGGCGCCGAGGCCATAGTGTGACCGGGGCAACCCCATGTTTGATCAAATATAAAATTCGTGCAACTCGATACCGATGGAGTACAGATCCGTTGACTGCCGAGCCGTTCCCCACTGAGCAGCCATACCTGGCCCGTCGTCAGAACTGGGCCAATCAACTGACCCGGCATGCCCTGATGCAGCCCGACAAGACCGCCCTGCGGTTCCTGGGGCACACCACCACGTGGCGCGAACTCGACCACCGGGTGACCAGGCTGGCCGGCGCCCTGAGCAGGCGCGGAATCGGCTTCGGCGACCGGGTGCTGATCCTGATGCTGAACCGGCCAGAGTTCATCGAGGCGATGCTGGCGGCCAACAAGCTCGGCGCCATCGCGGTGCCGGTGAACTTCCGGATGACTCCACCCGAGGTCGCCTTCCTGGTCAGCGACTGCGAGGCCCGTGTCATCGTCACCGAGCCAGTGCTCGCCGGGGTCGCCACGGCGGTACGCGATCTCGATGCCACGCTGTCGACGGTCATCGTGGCCGACGCGCCTTCAGAAGACGGCGTCCTGGGCTACGAGGACCTGATCGCCGAAGACGGTGAGCCCGCACAACCGGTTGACATCCCCAGCGATGCCCCCGCGCTGATCATGTACACCTCGGGTACCACCGGCAGGCCCAAGGGCGCGGTGCTGACGCACAACAACCTGGTCGGGCAGGGCATGACCAACTTGTTCACCACGGGTGTCGACATCAACAACGATGTCGGCTTCATCGGTGTCCCGCTGTTCCACATCGCCGGTGTCGCGGGAAACGTGAACACGGGTCTGACGCTCGGCCTGCCGACGGTCATCTACCCGCTCGGCGCGTTCGACCCGGGTGCGTTGCTCGACGTCCTGGCGGCAGAGAAGGTCACCGCCATCTTCCTGGTGCCTGCACAGTGGCAGGCGGTTTGCGCTGAGCAGAAAGCCAATCCGCGCGATCTCTGCCTGCGGGCCCTGTCATGGGGTGCCGCGCCGGCTTCGGACACGTTGCTACGGGCGATGGCCGAGACGTTCCCCGGCAGCCAGATCCTCGCTGCCTTCGGTCAGACCGAGATGTCTCCGGTTACCTGTATGTTGTTGGCGGACGACGCAATTCGCAAGCTCGGTTCGGTCGGGCAGGTCATCCCCACCGTCTCGGCCCGCATCGTCGACGAGAACATGAACGACGTCCCTGTCGGCGACGTCGGCGAGATCGTCTACCGCGCCCCAACTTTGATGGCGGGCTACTGGAACAACCCCAAGGCCACCGCCGAGGCGTTCGCCGGCGGCTGGTTCCACTCCGGTGATCTCGTCCGTCAGGACGAGGAGGGCTACATCTGGGTCGTCGACCGCAAGAAGGACATGATCATCTCCGGCGGCGAGAACATCTACTGCGCCGAGGTCGAGAACGTCCTCGCGGGTCACCCCGCCATCACCGAGGTCGCGGTCATCGGCCGCCATGACGAGAAGTGGGGCGAGGTCCCGGTTGCGGTGGTGGCCCTCACCCGGGGCGACGCACTGAATCTCGGGGATCTGGACGGCTTCCTCACCGAACGCCTGGCGCGGTACAAGCATCCGAAGGCGCTCGAGGTTGTCGATGCGCTGCCCCGCAACCCGTCGGGCAAGGTGCTCAAGACCGAACTCAGGGAACGGTTCGGGTCCCCCATCAACGCCCAATAGGGTTGACGTTTGCGAAATTAACTCAGCGTCAACGGTTTCTGCAGGTCGCGGCGGAAGTTTGCTGTCTTTGCATGCCCTTGTTAACGGTTGATGGCACAATCCACCCGATGCAGTGCACGGCTCTGTTTCCATCGGGTACAGTCCGGTGGTCTCAATTACTACTCGCGAGTAGGGAGAGACGGATCACACAGGCTGACAGGCGACGAGGAGGGGGCGTGCGACACGTCCAAGGGGCGCACCGGTGACGGCGCCCGCCGACGGGCTCGTCGGCTACGTACGTGGTCAATTGGAGAAGCCGCTGGCTATGGTCGGTGGCTTCTTCAAGATGACTGTGCTCACTGGAAAGGCCTTTCTCACACGGCCATTCCAGTGGAAAGAGTTCGTGCTGCAGAGCTGGTTCCTGATCCGGGTGGCATTCCTGCCCACCCTGGCGGTATCGATCCCGCTGACCGTGCTCATCATCTTCACGCTCAACATCCTGTTGGCGGAGTTCGGCGCGGCTGACGTCTCGGGCGCCGGCGCGGCGCTGGGTGCGGTCACGCAGCTCGGTCCTCTGGTGACGGTGCTCGTGGTGGCCGGCGCCGGTTCGACCGCGATTTGCGCAGACCTCGGTGCCCGCACCGTGCGTGAGGAGATCGACGCGCTCGAGGTGCTGGGCATCGACCCGATCGAACGGCTGGTCGTACCCCGTGTGGTCGCCTCGACATTCGTGGCCTTCATGCTCAACGGCGCAGTGATCACCATCGGCCTGATCGGTGGCTTCTTCTTCGGCGTCTACGTCCAGAACGTCTCCGCCGGCGCCTATGTGTCCACGCTGACCCTGCTCACCGGATTCCCCGAGGTGATGATCTCGGTCATCAAGGCGACTCTGTTCGGCCTGATCGCCGGTCTCGTCGGCTGCTACCGCGGCCTGACGGTGGCCGGTGGGTCCAAGGGCGTCGGCACCGCGGTGAACGAGACCCTGGTCTTGTGCGTGGTGGCATTGTTCGCAGTCAACGTCGTGCTCACCACCATCGGTGTGCGGTTCGGAACAGGGCACTGACATGAGTACTGCAACAGTCCTTCGGTCCCGGTTCCCCCGGGCGTTCTCGCGAACTTCGGACATCGCGGGCACTCCGGGCCGGTTCCTCGACAGCATGGGCCACGTCGCGTGGTTCGTCGTCCAGGCCATCGGCTCCATCCCGCACGCGTTCCGGCACTACCGCCGTGAGGCTCTGCGCCTGGTCGCCGAGATCGGTATGGGCACCGGCGCCATGGCCGTCATCGGCGGCACCGTGGCGATCATCGGTTTCGTGACGCTGTCGGCCGGCTCCCTGATCGCCATCCAGGGCTTCGCCTCCCTCGGCAATATCGGTGTCGAGGCCTTCACCGGCTTCTTCGCCGCCCTGGCAAACATCCGCGTCGTTGCCCCGGTCGTCACCGGTCAGGCCCTGGCCTCCACGGTCGGCGCCGGCGCGACCGCCGAACTCGGCGCCATGCGCATCAGCGAAGAGGTCGACGCGCTGGAAGTGATGGGCATCAGGTCGATTTCGTATCTGGTGTCCACCCGGATCATCGCGGGCACGATCGTCATCATCCCGCTCTACGCGATGGCGATCCTGCTGTCCTTCCTGTCTGCGCAGTTCGTCACGACGATCTTCTACTCGCAGTCAGTCGGTACGTATGAGCACTACTTCCATACGTTCCTGCGGGTCGACGACGTGATGTGGTCGTTCCTCCAGGTCATCATCATGTCCATCGTGGTCATGTTGAACCACTGCTACTTCGGCTATTACGCCAGTGGCGGTGCTGTCGGTGTGGGTGAGGCAGTAGGGAGGTCGATGCGAACTTCGCTGATCGCAATCGTGTTGGTGGTCCTGTTGGCATCGTTGGCGCTCTACGGCACCGACCCCAACTTCAACCTCACGGTGTAGCGGCATGACGGCCCCCCACGCACCCCTGAACAAGCCCAAGATCCCGCCGTACAAGCTGGCCGGACTGGTGCTCGCGCTCGTCACCGCTGTGGTCTTCGCGTTGACGTGGATGCAGTTCCGCGGAACCTTCGAGAAGAAGACCCAGCTGACCGTGTTGTCCGGTCGGGCTGGTCTGTCGATGGACCCGGGTTCGAAGGTCACCTTCAACGGTGTGCCGATCGGTCGGTTGGCGTCGATCGATGTCGTCACCGTCGACGACAACCCGGAGGCCAAGCTGACGCTGGACGTCAAGCCTCAGTATCTGAAGCTGATTCCGGAGAACGTGACCGCCGAGCTGCGGGCCACGACGGTGTTCGGCAACAAGTACATCTCGTTCCTGTCGCCGTCCAATCCGTCGCCGAACCGGTTGACGCCGGGTACGCCGATCCGCGCGCAGGGCGTGACCACGGAGTTCAACACCCTGTTCGAGACGATCACCGCGATCTCCGAGCAGATCGACCCGATCAAGCTGAATCAGACGTTGACCGCGACCGCTCAGGCTCTGGATGGGTTGGGTGACAAGTTCGGTCAGTCGATCGTCAACGGCAATGACATCTTGAGCGATCTCAATCCGCGTATGCCTCAGATTCGCCGTGACATCGCTGGATTGGCCGATCTGGGTGAGGTGTATGCCAATGCGGGTCCGGATCTGTTCGATGGTCTGACCAATGCGGTCACCACGGCGCGCACGCTCAACGAGCAGCGCGGGAATCTGGATCAGGCGTTGGTGGCCGCGGTGGGCTTCGGCAACACCGGCGGGGACATCTTCGAGCGCGGCGGGCCCTATCTGGTGCGCGGCGCCCAGGACCTGCTGCCGGGCAGCGAGATGCTGGACCGCAACAGCCCGGCGTTGGCGTGTTCTGTCCGCAACTATGCGGAGGCCGCTCCGAAGTTCGCCGCCCAGACCCGCAACGGCTACGCCCTTGAGCTGCATGACTTCCTGATCGGCGTGGGCAACCCGTACGTCTATCCCGACAACCTGCCGCGGGTCAACGCCAAGGGCGGGCCCGAGGGCCGGCCCGGCTGCTGGCAGCCGGTCACCAAGGACCTCTGGCCGGCGCCGTACCTGGTGATGGATACCGGTGCCTCCATCGCCCCGTACAACCACCTCGAGTTGGGTCAACCGCTCGTGGCCGAGTACGTGTGGGGCCGCCAAGTGGGGGAGAACACGATCAACCCATGAGAGACGCTTGCGGAACGAATAGTCAGATGGCATGCGGGACCCGAGCCTGCGAGGGAGCCGCATGAGCATCAAGGGCACGCTTATCAAGCTCGGCATCTTCTCACTGGTGCTGCTCACCTTCACTGCGATCATCTTCGTGGTCTTCGGTCAGATCCGGTTCAACCGGACCGCCGAGTACTCGGCGATCTTCAACAACGTCAGCGGTCTGCGCACGGGGCAGTTCGTCCGTGCCTCCGGTGTCGAGGTCGGCAAGGTCTCCGGCGTCAAGCTGATCAACGGCGGCCAGCAGGCCGAGGTCACGTTCAACGTCGAGAAGTCGCTGCCGTTGTTCGACCAGACCACGGCCGCGATCCGCTACCAGGACCTGATCGGTAACCGCTACCTCGAGCTCAAGCGCGGGGAGAGCAACACGAAGATCACGCCGGGCAGCACCATTCCGCTGGAACGCACCGAGCCCGCGCTCGACCTCGACGCGCTCGTCGGCGGCTTCCGTCCGCTGTTCCAGTCGTTGAGCCCGGAGAAGGTCAACACCATCTCCAAGTCGATCATCACGATCTTCCAGGGCCAGGGCGGCACCATCAACGACATCCTGGATCAGACGGCGCAGCTCACCCAGAGCATCGCCGATCGGGACCAGGCCATCGGCGAGGTGATCAAGAACCTCAACATCGTCCTGGACACCACCGTCGCGCATCAGCAACAGTTCGACGACACCCTCAAGAACTTCGAGACGCTGATCACCGGGCTGAAGAACCGGGCCGATCCGATCGGATCCTCGGTGGCCAACATCAGCAACGCGGCCGGCTCGCTGGCGGACCTGCTGTCCGACAACCGTCCGCTGCTCAAGGACACCATCGGCTACCTCGAGGTCATCCAGCAGCCGCTGATCGACCAGAAGCAGCAGCTCAACGACATCCTGGTGCAGTTCCCCCAGGCGTTGAAGATCATCGGCCGTGCCGGTGGCATCTACGGTGACTTCTTCAACTTCTATGCCTGCGACCTCTCGCTGAAGCTCAACGGGTTGCAGCCAGGTGGCCCTGTCCGAACCGTCAAACTCAGTTCACAGCCGTCGGGTAGGTGCACGCCGAGATGAGGACACTGCAAGGTTCCGACCGCTTCCGCAAAGGCCTCATGGGCGTTGTGGTGGTGGCGCTGGTCATCGGCGTCGGTTCGACGCTGACGAGCGTGCCGATGCTGTTCGCGGTCCCCACGTACTACGGCCAGTTCTCCGATACCGGTGGCCTGAACCTGGGTGACAAGGTGCGGATCGCCGGTATGGACGTCGGCACGGTCAAGAGCATGGACATCAACGGCGACAAGGTCGAGATCGGCTACACCCTGGGTGGGAAGACGATCGGCACCGAGAGCCGGGCGGCGATCCGTACCGACACGATCCTGGGTCGGAAGAACATCGAGATCCAGCCCCGCGGCAGCCACACCCTGCCGCCGCGCGGGATGCTGCCGCTGGGCCAGACGACGACGCCGTACCAGATCTACGACGCGTTCCTGGACGTCACCCGCAACGCGTCGGGCTGGGACACGAAGTCGGTCAAGGAATCGCTGAACGTGTTGTCGGAGACGGTCGATCAGACCTCGCCGCACCTGAGTGCCGCGCTGGACGGCGTGGCCAAGTTCTCCGAGACCATCGGCAAGCGCGACGAGGACGTCAAGAAGCTGCTGGCCAACGCCAACAAGATCGCGACGGTTCTCGGTGACCGCAGCACGCAGGTCAACCAGCTGCTGGTGAACGCCCAGACCCTGCTGGCCGCCGTCAACGAGCGTGGCCAGGCAGTCAGCATGCTGCTGGAGCGGGTGTCGTCGGTGTCGCACCAGGTCGAGGGCCTGATCAACGACAATCCGAACCTGAACCACGTGCTCGAGCAGCTGCGTACCGTCAGCGACCTGCTCGTCGAGCGCAAGCAGGACCTGGCCGACACGCTCACCGTGGCCGGCAAGTTCATCACCTCCCTGGCCGAGGCGCTGGCCTCCGGTCCGTACTTCAAGGTGATGCTGGTCAACCTGATCCCGCCGCAGATCCTGCAGCCGTTCGTCGACTCCGCGTTCAAGAAGCGCGGCATCGACCCCGAGGAGTTCTGGCGTAACGCCGGTCTGCCGTCGGCCCGCTTCCCCGATCCCAACGGCAAGCGTTTCGAGAACGGCGCCCCGCCGCCGGCCCCGACGCCGCTGGAAGGCACCCCGGAGCACCCGGGACCTGCCGTCCCGCCCGGATCGCCGTGCTCGTACACGCCGACCGCGGCCGGAATCCCGTCCCCGGGTAACCCGATGCCGTGTGCAGCGGCCACCCAGGGTCCGTTCGGTGGCCCGGAGTACGGCCCGCCGGACCTGGCGACCTCGGCGCCGAATCCTGACGGCATCGCGCATTCACCGGGTGTGCCCAGTGCGGCCATCCCCGGCGACATGCCGCCGGATCAGCCGGGTGCACCGGTTGAGCTGGCGCCCGGTCCGCCCGGCGCCCGCACCGTTCCGATCGCCCCGTTGCCGGTGGCACCGGGACCCCTCCCGGGTTACGCACCGCACCCGGCACCGGTGAACGCTCCCCCGGCACCGCCGGGACCGGGGCCGGATGCCGGGCCGGTGGGTACACCGCCGCTCCCGGGTAATCCGCCGTTCCTTCCGCCCGGGTCGCAGGGCTAGGCCAGGGGGAGAGACAGAGACATGTCAACTGTTTTCAACGTTCGAAACATCAAGTTGCCCACGGCTTCCCGGGCAACTGTCATCTTGGGTGCGCTGGCGGTGGCAGCAGCCCTGGTGCTGGGTTACTTCGGTATGAACCTGTACAAGAAGATGACCAACACCACGGTCACCGCGTACTTCCCCGAGGTGCTCGCGCTGTACCCCGGCGACAAGGTCCTCATCATGGGCGTCAAGGTCGGTGCCATCGACAGCATCGAGACCGACGGCGACAAGATGAAGGTCGTCTTCCACGTCAGCAACAAGTACAAGGTGCCCGAGAACGTCACCGCGTCTGTGCTGAACCCGAGCCTGGTGGCCTCGCGCGTCATCCAGCTGTCCCCGCCCTACACGGGCGGGCCGCGGTTGCAGAACAACGCGGTGATCCCGATCGAGAACACCCAGATCCCGGTCGAGTACGACGAGCTGCGCAACCAGATCACCCGTCTGCTCGACGATCTGGGCCCGACCGCCGAACAGCCCAAGGGCCCGTTCGGCGACATCATCGATTCCTTCGCCGACGGTTTCCAGGGCAAGGGAGATCAGCTCAACCGCACTCTCAACGGGTTGTCGGAGGCTCTGACCACGCTCAATCAGGGCCGTGGCGACTTCTTCCAGGTGGTCAAGAGCCTGGCGTTGTTCGTCAATGCCCTGCACAAGAGCGATCAGCAGTTCGTGGCGCTCAACAACGATCTGGCGCAGTTCACCAACTCGTTCACCAACACCGACCAGGAGCTGGCGACAGCCCTGGAGGATCTGAACCGGGTGCTCAAGACCACCCGTGAGTTCCTGGACAAGAACGGCGGCGTGCTCGCCCACGACGTCAACAACTTGTCGGAGGCGACGACGGCGATCCTGCAGCCCGAGCCGCGCAACGGCCTGGAGACGGGTCTGCACGCCTACCCGAACCTGGCCGCCAACGTGCTCAACATCGTCTCGCCCAACCAGGGTGGCATCGTGGGTCTGCCGGTTCTGCCGGGCCTGACCAACTTCTCCAACCCGCTGCAGTTCGTCTGCAGTTCGATCCAGGCGGGTAGCCGGTTGGGGTACCAGGATTCGGCCGAACTGTGCGCGCAGTACCTGGCCCCGATCCTGGACGCGATCAAGTTCAACTTCTTGCCGTTCGGCCAGAACCTGGCCAACACCGCGATGACGCTGCCGAAGCAGATCTCCTACTCGGATCCGCGCCTGCAGCCGCCAGGGGGATACAAGGACACCACCGTGCCGGGTATCTGGTCGCGTGACACCTTGTTCTCGCACGGCAACCACGAGCCGGGCTGGACCGTGGCGCCGGGGATGCAGGGCGTGCAGGTGCAGCCGGCCACGCAGCAGATGCTGACGCCGGAGTCGTTGTCCGAGTTGATGGGTGGCCCGGACATCGTGGCCCCGCCGGCCCCGCCGGCGTTCGGTGCTCCTCCGGGAGGCAACCTGCCCGGACCGCCGAACTCCTACGACGAGCGCAATCCGTTGCCGCCGCCGTGGTACCCGCAGCCCGGACCGCCGCCGGTGCCTGCGCCGGGTGTGATCCCGGGAGATCCGATGTCGGGTCCCGCCCCGGCCGCAGCTCCTGCACCTGGCCCGGCTCCTGCCGGACCGGCGCTGCCTGCCGAGGCGGGAGGGCAGTGATGATGAGCCGTTTGCGCGAAGAACAGAGAGGCCGGATGAAGGCACGCAACTGGGGTCGCGTCGGTAGACGCGTCGCGGTGTTGTCGGCTTCCGCGTTGATCCTGACCTCGTGTGGTCAGTGGCGGGGCGTGGCCAACGTGCCGCTGCCGGGTGGGCCGGGCACCGAGTCCGGCCGCACCACGCTGTATGTGCAGATGCCGGAGACGTTGGCGCTCAACGCCAACAGCCGGGTGCGGGTGCGCGACGTGTTCGTCGGCCGGGTCCGCAAGATCGAGCTGATCAACTGGGTTCCCACGTTGACCGTCGACCTTGAGCCGGGCATCGAGCTGCCGAAGAACACGCTGGCCAAGATCGGCCAGACCAGCTTGCTGGGTTCGCAGCACGTCGAGCTCAATCCGCCGGACAAGGACCCGTCCAAGGAGATGCTGCGCAGCGGGGACACCATCCCGCTGGCTCAGTCGTCGGCCTATCCGACGATCGAGCGGACGCTGGCCGGTATCTCGGGCATCCTGACCGGCGGTGGTATCCCGAACATCGAGACCATCCAGACCGAGGTGTTCAACATCCTCAACGGTCGCGCCGATCAGATCCGCGACTTCCTGGGCCGGCTCGACACGTTCACCGACGAGCTCAATCAGCAGCGCAACGACATCACCCGGGCGATCGATTCGACCAACCGGCTGTTGAACATCGTGGCGACGCGCAACGACACGTTGGACCGGGTGCTCACCGAGTTCCCGCCGCTGATCCAGCATTTCGCCGACACGCGCGACTTGTTCGCCGACGCGGTGACCTCGCTGGGCCGGTTGTCCAAGGCTGCCGACGACACGTTGTCGAACAGCAACGCGAATCTGCACACCAACCTGCAGAACCTGCAGCGGCCGCTCAAGCAGCTGGCCCGCTCGGCCCCGTACCTGGTGGAAGCGCTCAAGCTGATCCTCACGGTGCCGTTCAACATCGAGAACATCCCGAAGGCGGTGCGCGGCGACTACATCAACGTGTCGCTGACGATCGACCTGACGTTGAGCTCGGTGGACAACGCGTTCCTGTCCGGCACCGGTGTCTCGGGCATGCTCCGAGCGCTGGAGCAGGCGTGGGGCCGCGATCCGGCGACGATGATCCCGGACGTCCGGTTCACGCCGAACCCGCACGACGCACCTGGCGGCCCGCTTGTGGAAAGGGGGGAGTGAGGCATGTTGCTGACCCGCTTCATCAAGATGCAGCTCGTTCTCTTCACGGTGCTGACGGCGATAGCTCTGGTCGTGCTGGCACTCGTGTACCTGCGGTTGCCCACCTGGGCCGGGGTCGGGATGTACAAGCTGAACGCCAACCTCCCGAATTCGGGCGGCTTGTACGCCACGGCCAACGTCACCTATCGCGGTACGACGATCGGCAAGGTCACCTCCGTCGAGCCCACCGAGCAGGGCGCGCGGGTCGAGATGAACATCTACGACCAGTACCGGATTCCGCTGGACGCCAGTGCCAACGTGCACTCGGTGTCGGCGGTCGGTGAGCAGTTCATCGACCTGGTGTCCGACGGCGGCAGTACCGGAAAGTACTTCCGCGACGGGGACACCATCGAGAAGGGCACCGTGCCGGCCGAGGTCGGCCCGTCGCTGGACGCCGCACAGCAGGGCCTCGCGGCGCTGCCGAAGGAGAAGATCGCGGTACTGCTCGACGAGACGGCCACGGCCGTCGGCGGGCTCGGGCCGTCACTGCAGCGCCTGGTCGATTCGACCCAGGCGATCGCCAGTGACTTCAAGGACAACATCGGTCCGGTCAACGACATCGTCGAGAACTCCGGACCGATCATCGACAGCCAGGTGAACTCGGGCGACGCCATCTCGCGGTGGGCCAAGAACCTGAACACGCTGGCAGCGCAGAGCGCTCAGAACGATGCGGCGTTGCGGGGCGGTCTTCAGCAGGCCGCACCGACGGCCGACCAGCTGAACTCGGTGTTCAGCGATGTCCAGGAGTCGTTGCCGCAGACGCTGGCGAACCTGGAAATCGTCATCGACATGCTCAAGCGCTACAACAAGAACGTCGAGCAGGTGTTGGTGGCGTTGCCCCAGGGTGGCGCTGTCGCCCAGACCGCGACGATCTTCGCGCCCAAGGGTCTGCTGCACTTCGGCCTCGGTATCAACATGCCGCCGCCGTGCCTGACCGGCTTCCTGCCGGCCTCGCAGTGGCGTTCGCCTGCGGACACCTCGGAGGCACCGCTGCCGTCGGGCCTGTACTGCAAGATCCCCAAGGACGCGCCCAACGCGGTGCGCGGTGCGCGTAACTATCCGTGCGCCGACGTGCCGGGCAAGCGCGCCGCCTCTCCGGCGGAGTGCCACAGCGACGAGCCCTACCAGCCGCTGGGCACCAACCCCTGGTACGGCGACCCGAACCAGATCCGCAACTGCCCGGCCCCGGCCGCGCGCTGCGATCAGCCCGTCGATCCGGGCCGGGTCATCCCCGCGCCTTCGGTGAATAATGGGATGAACCCGTTGCCGGCAAGTCAGCTTCCACCACCGGAATCAACGGCGATGCGCAGCGACCCGCTGACCGCGCCGCGGGGTGGCAATGTGAGTTGTAGTGGACAGCAGCCGAACCCCTGCATCTACACTCCGGCAGCAGGTTCGACCGCTACCTACAGCCCATCCAGCGGCGAGGTGGTCGGTCCCGGCGGTGTGAAGTACTCCGTCACCAACTCGAATAAACCAGGAGATGACGGATGGAAGGAGATGCTGGCGCCAGCCAGCTGAACCTCGCCGACCAGCAGGACCCCCATACCCCTGAACCGCAAGCGGAGGCCGTCACCGAGATCTCTGATGCGGACGTCTCCGGCACGGAGGCCGAAGCTGCTTCTCAGGAGGCCACGTCCCGGCCGTCACGGCTGGGGCGTGGCTGGATGGCGGCGATCCTCGCAGGCCTGCTGGTCCTTGCGGCAGCCGTCGGAGTCGGTGGCTACCTGGCATTGCGTGCGCATCAGGACAGCGAGCGCATCGCCGGCGACGAGGCCGAGGCCCTGGCCGCGGCCAAGGACTGCGTGACCGCGACCCAAGCGCCTGACACCCAGGCGATGATCGCGGCCCAGACCAAGATCATCGAATGCTCGACCGGTGACTTCGGGGCGCAGGCCGGCCTCTACAGCGGCATGCTGCTGGACGCCTACCAGGCCGCCAATGTGCAGGTGAAGGTCTCGGATCTGCGGGCCGCGGTGGAGAAGCACAACGACGACGGGTCGATGGACCTGTTGGTCGCGGTGCGCGTGTTGGTCACCAACAGCGAGAAGTCCGACGAAGAGCAGGGTTATCGGCTGCGGGTGAAGATGGCCCGCGCCGAGGACGGCAACTACAAGGTCGCGCGGCTCGACCAGGTCACGTCGTGACCGCTGTGCTGGACAACGCCGGCACGGTCTCCGCTGGGGGGACCGGGACGGACCAGACCCGGTTGGCTTCGTGGTCGGCTCGGGCCGGGGCGTTCGCCATCGATGTGCTGGCGCCTGTCGGGTTGATCGTGACGCTGGCTCTGCTGGCGTGGTCGGCCTCGTTGTACGGCTGGTTCTGGTGGGTGTGCACCGTGGCCGCGGCCGTGGTGGTCGTCGCGATGCTGCTGAACCGGATCGGCCTGCCCGCTTTCACCGGTTGGTCGCTGGGCCGGTCGGTGTTCGGTATCCGGGTGGTGTCGGCGGTCGGCGATGCGGGCCTGCTGCGGCTTCTGCTCCGTGACCTGGCGCATCTGCTGGACACCGCGGCGGTTTTCCTGGGCTGGCTGTGGCCGCTGTGGGATTCACGCAACCGGACCTTCGCCGATCTGCTGACCCGCACCGAGGTGCGTCGCATCGATCGGCCCGAGACAGATGTCCGGCGTCGCGCGGGTGCGGTGTTGCTCGCGCTCGCGCTGCTCAGCGGCATCGCGGGCGGGCTGGGATATCTGGCGGTGTACCGCGAGGATCGGGCGGTGGACCAGGCCCGCGCGCAGATCGCCGACCAGGGCCCGCGAATCGTCGAGGAGCTGCTGAGCTGCGGGGTGGATTCCGTCGACGCGGATTTCACCAAGGCGCAGTCGTTGACCACGGACAATTATCGGCAGCAGTTGGTCGCCCAGCAGGACGCGGTGCGTAAGGCCGGGCCGACCACCAATGACTACTGGGCGGTGAGCAGCGCGGTGCTGCCGGGTGTCACCGAGGACGCGGCCTCGATGCTGGTGGCGTTGCAGGGCCAGCGTGGCACCAATCCGCAGGAGCTGAAGTTCATTACCGCGACGGTGCGGGTGGAGTTCCAGAAGTCGGATGACCGCTGGCTCGTCGACAACCTGACGGTGCTCAAGCGGCCGGTGCTGAACGGGGGCGGACAGTGAGCCCGCGGCGCCGGATCGAGCCCGATGAGCGTGACTATTTCGCGGTCGAGCCCAAGGAGCCGATCCGTTGGGGTCTGCCGATCGTCGGGATGATCTCGGCTCTGCTGATCGCGGCGGCCATCGCGGGCAGCACGCTGATCCTTGTGCGGCACGAGTCGGATCACCGTGCGGAGATCAAGAGTGCGGGCGCGCTGGACTACGTACGTGAGTTCATGACGGTGTACACGACGCTGGATCCGTACCACGCCAACGACTATGCCGACCGGATCGCGGCACAGGCGACCGGCGATTTCCGAAAGATGTTCCAGGAGAAGCAGAACGAGATCGTGGTGCAGGTGGCCCGGGCCGAGCCGACCGAGGGGTCGGTACTCGATGCCGGCATCCAGCGATGGAACGACAACGGGAGTGCCGACGTCCTGGTCGCAACGAAGATCAGTACCCGAACCCCCGACGGGAAGTCCGTGGTGGAGAGCGGCAGCCGTTGGATTGCGACGACGATTTGGGAAGGACAGCAGTGGAAGATCAGCCAGCTGATTCAGGTGATCTGACCACCGGCGAGCCTGACAAGCCGCGCCGCAGATTGCGTTTCGGGCGGCGTCGCCGTGCCGAGGAAGTGGTCGAGACGCCGGCCGATGAGGGCGCCCCGGATTCCGGCCCGGATTCCGGTGACACCGCGGAGCGTCGTACCCCGACGGGCAAGGCAGGCCGCAAGGCGCCTGCCGATCCCGAGGCGCCTGCCGAGGTTGCGTCGGAGGCCGAGCCCGAAGACGAGGCCGAAGAACACGCCGAGCCGGAATCGACGGAAGAAGCCGACGTCGACGCTGAAGCCGGCGGTGACACCGATGCGGTCACCGACGCCGAATCGGCGGACGCGGAACCCGCCGAGGACGAGGTCCTCGTTCCGCACCGTGAAGCCGGCAAGCGCCTGACCTACCTCGCGGCGGGTGCAGCGGCGGTGTTCGTTGTGGCCGGGGCATTCGGCGGCGCGATGTTGCAGCCGTACCTGGCCGACCGCGCATTGGTGGCGACCAAACTTCAGGTGGCGCGCACCTCGGCCGATGCCATCACCACGTTGTGGACCTACAACCCGGACAACATCGAGTCGCTACCGGACCGGGCCGCGAAGTACCTGTCCAGCGACTTCGCCAACCAGTACCGGCAGCTGATCGACTCCATCGTGCCGACCAACAAGCAGGCGCAGGTCACCAACAACACCGAGGTGATGGGTACCGCGGTGGAGACCATCGGTCGCGATGAGGCCACCGCGATCGTGTACACCAACACGGTGTCGACGAGCCCGGTGACCAAGAACGTCCCGTCGCTGCGGTACATGTCGTATCGGTTGATACTGCAGCGCACTGACGGGAACTGGCTGATCACCCAGATGCCGGCTTTGACGCAATTGGACCTGTCTCCGCAGTTGTAGCGGCGAGGATGTAGGCATGGCCATCGCCTCACCGGTGACGCAGCGGTCGACCGTTGTGGCGCTTCTGTTGTTGACGTGTGCCACTGGGATCGTCGACGCGGTCAGTGTGTTGGTGCTGGGCCATGTGTTCGTCGCCAACATGACGGGCAACGTGATCTTCCTCGGGTTCTGGTTCGTACCGCACTCGGGTGTGGACGTGACCGGGGCGCTGGTGGCGTTCATCGGTTTCGTGCTGGGCACCGTGGTGGGCGGACGGCTCCGCCGTCATCTCGACGGCCACGTCCGGAACTGGCTCACCACCGCACTGGGCGTGGAAGTTGTTCTGCTGACCGTGCTTTCGATCCTGTGCGGAACGGGCGTGCTGGCCTACGACGACAACCGCAAGCTGATTCTGATCCTTTTGGCGATGACCTTCGGGATTCAGAACGCGACGGCGCGCCAGTTCGGTATCCAGGAGTTGAGCACCACGGTGCTGACGCAGACGATCGTCGGCATCGGCTTCGACAGCAGGCTGGCCGGCGGCACCGGCGATCGCGAGAAGTTGCGCTACGGCGTTGTGCTGACCATGTGCGGCGGTGCGATTCTGGGGGCGACGGTGTCGCGGTTCACCGTGGCGCCGGTGATCGCGTTGGCGGCCGTGGTGGTGGCCACCAGCGCGCTGATCTTCAAGTTCGGGCCGGCGTCGGAGCCGGCGGCTGCGCAGAGTGCTCGCTGATCCAGGCCGCACCCTCATCGGCCGCATGCAGCAGGGCGGTGAATTCGCCGAAGTAGTCGGCCACCGCGCCGACGCCGGGCAACATCCCCAGGTAGCGGTAAAGCTTCTGCGGGTGCGGCCTTTTCGTGAACTCGTCGCCCACGGCACGTAGTGTGCCGGCGAATTCCCAGAGTTTTTCGGGCAGTGACTGCGCGGCTTCATCGGCGGCGCCGGTCGATGCGTCACCCTCGGCGTCGGGGAGTTGGCGGTCGCACAGGACAGCGCCCAGCAGCTGCACCTGCTCGTCGTGGTCGGTGACGCCGTCCTCGCGGGCCACCGCGCACAGCACGATCGCCTGGTTGGTGAAGCCCAGGACGTCCTGAACGCCCAGCCGGTCGGCGAGGACTCCGAACGCACCAGGGAATGCGACGAGGATGGTGGTCACGGCCCCGGCGCGATGTACCCACCACTTCACATGACCGTCTTGGTCCATCTCGGTCCAGGCCTTCGTGCCGGGCAGCTCGGCGAAATTGAGCAACGCGGCCGCGAGGTCGAGCGACTTGCCGACTGCACCTCCGGCGGGTTCCTCACGGTGGGTACGCCGTCTCAGGCCGAGCGGGTCGAATCGGGTGAACACGTCGAGCGCCGGATTGATCACGGCTACCGCATGGTCGAGTGCACCCGCGACGGCGGCGTCCGACAGGCGAGTGAAAGGCAACAGGCTCATCCCCACCACAGCTATCTTGCCGGATGGGGACATCTGCGCTTGCCGCGTACTGAAACATTCCGCGCGACTCGCTGGTCAGGCATGATTCTGGGGTGCTGAGGGGAGCCAGGTACATTGCCGAGGACCGGGCCGATGTCTTCGTCAAACGCAATCCGTCGGCGCCCGCCGGATTCTTCGCGGCGGAGGCGGCCGGCCTGAGCTGGCTGTGCATCGAGGTCGGGGTGCCGAGCGTCACCGTAATCGATTACGACGCAATCTCATTGACCTTGCGGCGGCTGGAACCGGTGGCGCCCACCGGGCAGGCCGCGCGAGTCTTCGGCCGGCGTCTGGCTCATACCCACGATGCCGGGGCACAGGCCTACGGCTGTGGCCCGGCCGGGTATACGGGGAACGGGTTCTTCGGGCCGATGGCGCAGCCGTTGCCGATGTCGTTGGCCCACCACGATTCTTGGGGCACCTTCTACGCCGATGAGCGTCTGACGCCGATGGCGAAGCTGGCATCGCGGCGGCTCGGTGGACCGGCACAGGAACTGGTCGCGGCGGTGGCCGAGCTCTGCCGTGACGGCGTGTTCGACGACGACGACGGGCCGGCCAGGCTGCACGGCGACCTCTGGAGCGGCAACGTGATGTGGACCGGGGACGGTGCAGTCCTGATCGACCCCGCCGCGCATGGCGGCCATCGCGAAACGGACCTGGCGATGTTGGCGCTGTTCGGTTGTCCGTTCCTGGATGAGGTTCTGGCGGGGTACCGCTCGGTGCGGCCACTGCGCGATGGGTGGCCGGATCGGGTCGACCTGCACCAGCTCTATCCGCTGCTCGCCCATGTCGTGCTGTTCGGGGGCGGCTACGTGAGTCAGGCAAGCGCGGCTGCGCGGCGGATCCTGGAGACGTTCAGCAAACCGCGGATCCGGTAGTCGCCGGTGCCGGCGCGACACCGATGGGATCGAGTGCCGCAGGTTGAGACGTTTTCGGTGCCGGACTGAATCGGTTGACACATTGGCCGCTGATTGACAACGGCAAGGAGCTCGGCGTCGGCATGCAGCAACATGGTGCAGACGCGGCACCCTAAAATCGCACATTAACTGTCGTATACGTAAATATCGTGATGCCCAGTACACCACCGATAAAGGTACTACTCCAAGGTTTGCGACGGGTGCGAAATTGAAGATGAAAATTCTTTCCAGCAATGTAGTGAGCAAGGTCACAATAGTGTTAAGTTGCCTGAGATCAACCTGAGAAGGCGGCCGAAAGGACTGATCAGATGGCAGTCAAACACCGTAGGCAGCGGCAGCGCGTCAAGAGGGTGGCGACCCTCGGCGCGGCAACCGCAACAGTCACAGCGCTTACGGTTGGTGTTGCTCCGCCGCCGGCCCAGGCCGCCGCGGTCCAGCGCGACTTCCGGCTGCAATCCGGGGTCCAGATCTTCCCGCCGCCCGACCAGATCCCGGACCTCACCGGCGGATTCGGAACTCAGGTCTACAACCAGTTCCAGACCGTCGGCGCACAGCTCGAGACGGCGTTCGTCGACAACTTCAACCTGCTCGCCATCCTGCAGGCGGTGGGAATCGATCCGACGGCCGCAGTCGAGGGTCCGCTCAACGATGCGCTGGGTGGGGCGCTCGGCAGCGCCCTGGGCGGGCTGCCCGTCGGCGATCTGGCCGAGGTTCTCGGAATCGACCTCGAGGACCCACTGTCGTCGGTCGGGATCAACCTGATCACCACCGGTGGCCCGTTCACGCTGCTGCGACTGCTCGGCGTCGACCTCGGGTGGGTACCGTCCTTCCCGAATTCGGTGGCCGACGAGATCAACAACACCGACTACCTGGACATCAGCCTCGATTCGATCTTCACGGCGCTCGGTCTCCCGACGAGTGGCATCGCCTTCGAAACCTTGAAGGCCACTTTCAAACTCATCACCGGCCAGGACCTGCCGCCGCTGAGTGCGAACGTCGCCGATGTGCGGATCCCGATCGTGGCGGGCTGGGGATTCGGTGCCTTCGCGGCGGGTGCGGCCTATCAACAGGTGGTCGACGATCTGCCGAATCAACCGGGTGGCGCCGACTACACCGGAACCGACAATCCGCTGCTGGGCAGCTTCACGATCATGCCGATGCTCTTGATCGACAACCCCGGCCGGGCCAACGGCGGCATCCTGGCTCGCGCCTACCCGTTGTTCGGCCTGCTGGGCATCGACACCGTGACTCCGGATACCCAGGTGCAGAGCAGCGGGACCAGCGTCATCGGTGACGTCCCGGTGATCGGTGATGTGCCGTTGCTCGGGCTCACCCTCGGCGGCGCCAACCTGATCCCGATCAAGATCGACGCGACGGCCGAGTATCTCCCGCTGTCCGATTTCGCTGCGTGGCCCAACCCGTTCACCATGGCGAACAACGTTGCGGCAGGCATCTTCCCGACGTATATCCTGCGTAACCAGTCGCTGGACACGCTCGGTACGGTGCTGGTCGACCAGATCACGACGCAGCTCGGTGCGGACATCGCCGACTATCTGGCCAATCCCGGGGACGATCCTCAGCTGGGCCCCAAACTCAACATCTACGTCACCGTCCCCGCGCAGAGCCTGCCGCTGCTGGAGCCGACGTACCTCGCCGTGGACGTCGTCAACCTGCTGACCGGGGCGAACTTCAACAACCCGATCGGGACGGCGCTGAGCCCGGTGCTGACCAGCCTGGTCAATCTCGGCTACACCGATGTGTACTACGACGAGCAGACCGGTGTGTACGACCGCACGCTCGACGAGGCCGATATTCCAACCGCTTTCGGAACACTGCCGGCAGACGTCGACTGGGCGCAGGTGCCCGGGCACCTGGTCAACAACCTCGTCACCGGCATCCAGAAGGCGATCGACGATGGCTTGATCAACCAGAACCCCGTCCCGAGCCCGATTCAGCAGCTGCTCAGCCTGCTCGGGGTGGGCAACACGCTCACGACAGGTGGCTCCGGGCTGGGACTGGCGGGTCTCACCGACGCGCTGAACAACCTCACCCCGGACGAGCTGGACAACGTTGGGGCGCAGGGCCTTGCGAAGACCAGCTTCGAGCCTCAGGGCATCACCCAGACCAATGTCGGCTCGGACACGGTCAATCTGAAGTCTGTGGCGGACGAACCTGCTGTCGAGGATGCGAAGGTGAACCTCGACGACAGCACCAAGAAGCTCACCACCGCAGCCGACGACGCCCGCCAAGAGGTCGAGAAATCGGTCAAGGAGGCCGGCGAGCGTGTGAAGGCTTCGGCGGAGAAGGCACGTGAGCGGACGGCGAAGACGGTCAAGGACGCCCAGGATCGGGTGAACAAACTCGCCGAGGATGGTCGCAAGCAGATCAAGTCCGCGGCAGAGGGCGTCCAGAAAGGCGCTGAGAAGGCGGTCGACGACGTGAAGAGCAACGTCAAGAAGGCCGGCGATTCGGTGAAGCCCGCCAAGAAGGACACCAAGGACACCAAGAAGGGCGCCGCCTGAGGCTATCCCGCTCGGTGCACCGATTCCACGGTGTACAGGTGGGGGTCGAAACTGGTCGCGATGTCAGCGCACCGGTCCATGTGCTCGCGCGCAGTGGGATCGGCGAGCATGGCGCGGAAATCCTCGGCGCTGCGCCACTGTGCGTAGTTGGCGACGCGCGTGCCGTCGGTACTCAAATGGATGTTGGCGCTGGTGAATCCGGGAACGTGGCACATCACGTCCTCGGTCGCCTGTCGTAGCAGTTCCACGAGTTCGGCTGCCCGATGGGGCTCCACGGTGAACACGTTGATGAGGGTGGCGTGGGGGCTGTGTTCCTGGATGGTCGTCACGATTCCTCCAATGTCAGGTTCCTTACATGTTCCACGGTAGCACTGATGTAAGGTTCCTGTCATGCCCCAGGACGTGGAACGCGGCGCCGGCTATCTCGTCAAGCGGGTCCAGCAGAGCCTGCGCCGCAATTGCGATGCGGCACTGCGCCCTACGGGGCTGTCGATGGCCCAGTACACGGCCTTGCGCGCTCTGGCCGACCACCCGCAAGCCTCGGCCGCGGAGCTGGCTCGGCTGTGTTTCGTCACCCGCCAGTCCCTGCAAGACGTGCTGGCCGGCCTGCGCGCAGGTGGTCTGGTACGGGATTCGGCCGGCCCGCAACGGGGCCGTGCCCGGGCGCTGGAGCTGACCACCACGGGCAGGCGTCGGCTGGCTGAGGCGCACGCGGCAGTGATCCGGGTCGAGCAGGACATGCTGCACGGAGTTCCTGACAAAGCCCAGGCCGAACTCGCGTCAATGCTGCTGCGCTGCGCAGAGAACCTCGAGGCGGCCGAGGCGGAAACTACGATTGACCGGTGACCTCGGCAAGGCGCGGGCGCGGTAGGCCCGCCGGACCTGGCGTCGACGTCGAGCAGCGACGCTCGGATCTGCTCGACGCCGCCGAACGTGCGATCCGCACCCACGGGCCCGATGTGGGGATCGCCGAGGTGGCCAAAGAGGCCGGGTTCGTGCGGTCGGCGGTCTATGCGGTCTTCCCGAACCGGGCGGCCATCCTGTCCGCACTCGGCGAGCGTCAGGCCCGCCGGCTGCTGGGCGAGATCACCAGGCGGGCCGCCGGTTCCGCCGATCTACGGCAACGTATGTCGTTGTTCTTCGATGTCATCTGCGGCTGGATGCAGGACGATCCGGACCTGTACCGGGCGCTGAACGTGCATGCCGCGGCCGGCCACGAGATGCCGGGAATCTTCGATGAGCTCGCGGCAGCGGTCGAGGCGATGCTCGCGGTGTCGATGGCGGCCAGTGGAACCGACACCGCTGCGGCGGCGCCGTGGGCCCGGGCCATCGTCGGGTCGGCCATGGTCAGCGCGCAATGGTGGCTGCGGGATTCGTCGATGCCCCGGGCCGAGCTCGTCGAACACCTGACGACGTTGTGCTGGGACGGTGGCTCGGCCCTGCCGTTCAGCCCTTTCGATGTCTCGGCTATTGACAGCGGCCAACCATAAAAGACACCATGTCTTTTATGGCTGCTCCCACCTCACCTCAGGTCGACGGTCCCTCGCGCTACTGGGAGGACGTCGCCGGCGAATATGACCTGGCCCTCACCGAGATCACCGGCACGATCCCGCAGGGGCTGACCGGAACGCTGTACCGCAACGGATCAGGCCGCTGGAACATCGGCGCGTCACGGGTGGACAGCCTGTTCGACGCCGACGGCATGGTGGTCGCCTTCGCGATCGACGGCAACGGGGTGCGGTTCAAGAACCGCTTCGTCCGCACCGAGCATTACCTGACCACGACGGCGGCCGGCGGGATGGTGAAACGCGGATTCGCCTACCAGCGCCCAGGTGGTATGCGGACCAACGCGTTCAGGCTGCCGGCCAATACCGCCAACACCAACGTGATGATCGGCCAGGACCAATTGTTGGCCCTGTGGGAGGCCGGGCGCCCGCACGGCATGGATCTCGACACCCTCAACACCATCGGGATGTGCAGCCTCGACGGCGTCCTCAAGGGCCCGATCGGTGCGTACTCGGCGCACCACACCTACGATGCGACGACGGACTCGCGCGTCAACTTCGGGTTCGAGCCCTACTTCCCCCGCCTCGACCTGCGTCATGTCCGCAGTGCACCGAGTCGTGGCGAGAAGGTCAGGCGCCTGCGGGAACTCGCCGGTGAGGCGATTCCCAGGGTCCGGTTGCGTCTGTACGAGACCGACAGTCGCGGCGTCACCCGCTACCTGCGAGCGGTACCGCTGCCGGGCATGGGACTCCTCCACGACATGGCGTTGACCCCGCGCTACGCCGTGTTCATGCTGTCCCCGCTGCGGATCAACCCGTGGGCTCTGCTGGGGCGTCGATCCTATTGGGACGCCATCCAGTTCAAGCAGAACGAACCCTCCTACTTCATCCTGGCACCGCGCGACGGCGGCAAGGTGCGGGTCATCGAGACCGACCCGTTCTACATGTGGCACTACGCCAACGCCTACGAGGACGGCGCCGACGTGGTGGTGGAGTTGCCGCGGTTCGCTCCCGAAACCTTCGGTGGCATGCAGGCCTGGGGATCCGACGTCCGCAGCGACATGTCTCGGATGTACGCCGACGTCGCCCCGGAGAAGACGCCGGATTCCGTGCGGCTCACCCGCTTCCGGATCACTGCCGACGACCGCGTCCTGGCCGAACCGCTGGCCCAGCTGGGTTGCGAGTTCCCGCAGATCGATCAGCGCCGCTCGACTCGGTCGCACGCGGTGACCTATGTGACCGTGCCCGGTGACGGGGAGGGCGGCGGGGAGGGGATCGGTCGTTTCGACCATGCCGACGGCAGCGTGCAGACCTACTGCCCGCCGGGCCACAAACTGGTCGAGCCGATCTTCGTTCCGCGCCCGGGCAGCACGGCCGAGAACGACGGATGGGTGCTGACGGTGGGCTACGACGAGACGCAACACCGCAGCCGGCTCATGGTGTTCGACGCGCCGGGCATCGACGCCGGCCCGATCGCCGAGGCCTGGCTGCCGTTCCACCTGCCGATGAGCTACCACGGAGCGTTCACCGATCGGGTGGCCAGGTTCTAGAGGCTAGTTGGGCGCCAACGCACTTTCGGTCAGGCGCGCGATCACCGGCGACAGCAGTTGCGCGTACTCGGCGGTGATGTGGTTGTCGTCGCGGAAGACCAGGGTGTTGCCGACGATCACCGGGCAGCGTTGGTCGGTGCAGAAATACCGGTCCAGCCGGGCGTACTGTCCGCCGCCGGCCCGCACCGCGGCGGCTTCTGCGGCAATACCGTTGTCGTTCAGGGCGATCGAGCGGCCGGGCGCGCAGACCGAGGCGTCGTCCATGTGTGCCGACAAGCAGGTCGGCACCGTGGTGTGGGGATCGGGAACCGGACCGAGCACCAGGACCCGTGCTCCGGTGCCGCGCAACTGCGACACCAGCCGGGTCAATCCGTCCAGCCAGGTGGGGTCGTAGCTGACGAACCCGAAGTCAGCGCCATAGCGCCGCACCATGTCCAGCACGATCAGCGACGGACGTTCCTTGGCGATCCGGGTCAGCACGTCGGCCCGCCACTGCTGGCATTCGGTGAACTCGCGCCCGAGGTACGGGCTCAGGATCGGGAGCTTCATCGGTGGGCAGGTGACTTTCGCGAAGGCCTCCAAGCGCCAACGGTGTTGCTGTGCTGCGGTTTCCAGGGCCGGCTGCCACATCCCCGCGTGCGAGTCGCCGATCAGTGCGACCTTGGTCGCCGACGCGGCGTCGCCGGATACGCAGTCCGGCACCGCCACGTCTTGCCAGGACAGGACACAGCCGTTGACGAACGCCTCGGGTTTGGTGATGTTGTCCAGCGGCGGTGACAGATTCGACGGCACTGCGCGCAGATCGGCCGACGCGGTCACCGCCGCCTGCACCTGCTGCTCGGGCGTCAGCGCCGGAGCAGCCGCGCGGGCCGGGCCGATCGCGACGACCGGAACCGCTGCGGGGCCCGATCCGGTCGGCACCGGACGCACCGCCAGCAGCACCAGGCCCGCGCAGACCGCCACCCCGGTCGCCGTCGCGCCGACGGCCAGGCTTCGCCACGATGAACCCCGCAGTGCCTCGGCGAACCGGGCCGGGTTCTCAACCAGGTGCAGCGTCAGGATCGCCAGGCCCAGCGACATCACCATCATCGCCAGCCGGCCCGCCAGACCCAGACCGTGACCGAACACCGCGGGCGCCAGCAGCAGTACCGGCCAATGCCACAGGTACCACGAATATGACAACCGGCCGAGCCCGCGCATCACCGGTTTCGAGAGCAGCCGTCCCACACCGAGATCGGGTATGGCGCAACCGGCCCCGATCACCAGCGCTGTCCCCATCACCGGAAGCAATGCTGCGGCGCCGGGGTACGGGGTAGCGGTGCCGAGCTGCATGCAGGTGGCCAGGATCAGTGCCAGGCCACCCCAGCCGACCAGCGCCGCACAGACGGGCGGAAGGCTGCGCCAGTGCGCCGCGGTCAGCGCGACCAGCCCGCCGGCGGCCAACTCCCACGCGCGGGTCGGCAGGGAGAAGAACGCCCAGGGCGGCATCGTCTGGGTCCATGACAGCGACACCGCCAGCGAGGCGCCGGCCACCGCTGCCAGCACGCACGCGTACGGGACAGCCGAACGGGTGCCCCGGCCTCTGCGGGTCAGCAGCCAGGCGGTGCCGAGGATCAGGGCCGGCCACAGCAGATAGAACTGTTCCTCCACGCCGAGTGACCAGTAGTGCTGCAGGGGAGAGGCCGCCGTCTCGGCCGCCAGATAGTCGGTCCCCTCCGCAGCGAAGCGGTAGTTCCCGACATACAGCGCACTGGCGATCGCGTCGGCCAGCACGGAGCGGGCCTGCAACGGGGGCAGCAGGACGGTGGCCGCCATCGATGTCGCGACCAGGACCAGTGCGGCGGCCGGGAGCAGGCGGCGGGCGCGCCCGGCATAGAACCGCGCCATCCGCACCGTCCCGGTGCCTGAGGCTTCCCGCCACAACAGGCCGGTGATGAGGAAACCCGACACGACGAAGAACACGTCGACGCCGATGAACCCTCCGCCGAACCCGGGCGCCCCGGCGTGAAACAGCACCACGGCAAGTACCGCGACCGCCCGCAGTCCCTCGATGTCGGGGCGAAACTGCTTGTTCGGCAGGGCTTTCCGACCGCTCGCGGTGCTGCCGCGGCGGACGCTGGGTTCCGCGAGGTTGGTCACTCTGTTCACTCGAGTAACGATCGTCGCACGGCAGGCGCTGTTGACCCTGGATTTGAGGGGCTTGTTGTGTGCCTGTTGCTAGCCTCATCCCGATGGGACGATCACGCATTGCGGCGCTGGCAGTGCTGTGCGGCCTGCTTTCGGGCTGCTGCGCTCCGACTCAAACCACGTCGTCTCCGGTGGCACCACCGGCCGCGGCGCCCGCATCTCCCTCGAAGTCAGCGGCAGCGGACGGCACCTGCGATCTGAGCGGTCTTCCGCCGGAGGCGGACCGGACCGTCGAGTTGATCCAGTCCGGGGGACCGTTTCCCTACCCGCGCAACGACGGGGTCGTGTTCGGGAACTACGAAGCCCGGTTGCCCAAACACGAGCGCGGCTACTACCACGAGTACACGGTCCCGACGCCGGGCAACAAACATCGGGGCAAGCGGCGCATCGTCACCGGTGGAACACCGCAGAACGACCCGCCCGAGTACTACTACACCGGCGACCACTACGAATCCTTCTGCCTGATCGGAGGCATGTGAAGACGTATCGGATCGATGGGACCAAGGTGGCCTCCAAGGCGGACTTCTTCACCGAGATGGGCCGGGCGGTCAACGGCGACGACGGTTACTTCGGCTCGAACCTGGATGCGCTGGCCGACTGTCTGCGCGGCGGCTTCGGCACCCCGGACAACCGCAGGTTCCGGTTCGTCATGACGTCCTACCGCAACATCAAAGAGGCGCTCGGACAAGACACCTGGAGCACGGTGCTCTCGATCTTCGCCACCGAGGGCGTCGACCTGTGGCTGGAGAGCTGACGCTCACCCGGTCCAGCAAATAGGGTACGGGACGGCTTACGCGCGTCCCACGCGGGCAATATCGCTGCAGCCGCGAGTTGGCAACGAGGTTCTGCGGCAACGGCGTTCACCGTGGGCCCGCGTCTTGTGGAAACTGGTTACGCTGGCATTCTGCGTGCCTATCGGTGCGGGGGTGACTGGCCGGCAACAGGCGGGAGCAACGGGCGCGTGACCAAGGAGCTGTCGACCGGGACGACGTGGCTGATGGCCCGCACCGAGGAGTCCGCACGCCTGTGGCAAATGCAGCCAGAGGTGATGGCCGCCGCGCTTCCGTACTATCGCGCGACGCTGACCCACTTCGTGGCACTCCATGGCGGCATCCTGTCTCCGACGCAGCCCACCTGCGACGGGTTCACCGCCACCTTCGACCGCGCATCCGATGCGGTGTCCTGCGCGCTGTACCTGCAGCTGACGCCGCTGGATCCGTTCGAATTGTGTATTGGTGTGCACACCGGACGTAGCGGCACCCAGCGGTTGCGCGATGTCGCCCATACCGGGCAGACGTTGATATCCGGCACGACGGCGTCATCGGTCGGCGGCGACCTCCCCTCCGGCGCCACCCTGAAATACCTTGGCGACCAACGCATGGGAGACGCCGAGCCTCAGGAACGGCTTCTGCAGCTGTGCCACCCGGGATTACGTAAGTACGTGCTGCCGTTGCGGATGCCCAATGCGGTGCTGGCGGAAATCCTGGTGAACTGACCGGCTGCTCAGTTGAAGGCCAGCCAGCTGGGCAGGGCCCGCTCGCGCGAATCGCACAGCACCTGACGGGTGTCGCAGTTCCCGCGGGGTGACCCGGCGCCGCTCCACATGCCGCCGGTGTCCCGGCGCAACACGATCGCCGAGGACCCGCCGCCGTCGAGCAGCAGCGCGTTGTCCGCCCCCAGCCCGCGGAACAGGTCCTGGATGTTGTCCGGGGTGTAGCTGCCGCCCTGGAAGACGAACAGCTGATCGGCGGCCCGGTTGTAACCGACGGCGGTGCGCGCTGCGCTGGGGCCGTTGTCGTTGAGCTGGCCGGTGTCGCCGGGAGCGAGGAGCCCGATGCCGGCGACCGCGACGAACCGGGCGTTCTGATCCAGCAGCCGTTGGATCACCGGAGTGGCCGAATCGTAGTCGTCTTTGCTCTTTGGCATCACCACGTAGGGGGCGCCGCCCATGGGCAGGATCATCGTGGCCAGTGCCGACCAGTGCTCGTTACCGCCGGACAGTCCCTGCTTGCCGGCGTAGGCCAGGGTGCCGGTGACTGCGGCGTTGGCCCGACCCTGCCCTCGGGTGTTGTCGACATAGGCGCCCAGTGGGGAAGAGCACTTGGTGTCGCGCCACGAGCCGCCCTGCTGCCCGCGCACGTCGAAGAAGTTGGCGTTGACCGCGATGGTCGGCTGTCCGAGGACCTGCCAAGCGGCAAGGGGTGCATAGGTTTCCGACGCCTGCCAGAGCCCTTCGCCGGTACGCGCGCCCGGGGTGCGCTCGCACCGGGACTGATACCCCTGGTGGCTGTCGACGAGCAGGCGCGGGTTGAGCCGGCTGGAGGCGTTCTTCATCGCCATCAGGTGGCCGCCGTTGTTCAGCGTGTAGGCGCGGCCGTCGGCGGCCAGGAACGGCGCGGCGAACTGGCCGCCGAAGTTGTAGACGAGGTAGGCGCCCTTGGTGTTGGCGATCGCGCCGAGCAGCAGCGCCCGGGCGTCTTCGGCGCGTGCGACGGGGGAGCCAGTGGTGGCCAGTGCCGCGCAGACGGCAACGGCGGACGCAGCGGCGACCGCACGGTGGAGGAGTTTTGCCAGGCCTGGCACGAACTACACAATAACCACACAGGAAACTCTGTCAACATGCGTAACAGCCTGGTCACGGTTGGGTCAAGGGGCGATCGCACCTGGTTGATCAGAGTTAGCTGGTTCGGCAGTCTCGGGCTTGCGCATCACCGCCGGCCGCAAACGCGCGGGCAGCGCGTACAGGGCCGCCGCGGACAGTGCCGCCACCGCGATCGCCCCTGCAGTGGTCAGCAGGGCGGGGGCCGCCGGGAACGCGCCCTCGAGCAGCATCGCGACACCGAAGATGACGAACAGCGCCGCCGCGCCCAGCTGGATCACCCGCTCGGGCAGGTGCTTGCCGGCGATCGCGCCGACCACGATGGCCAGTGCGTCGGCTGCCACCATGCCGATGGTCGAGCCGATCCACACGCCGACCCAGTCGTTGTCGGCGGCGAGCGTGATGGTCGCGAGCATCGTCTTGTCGCCGAGTTCGGCGAGCAGGAAGGCCGAGGTGACCGTGAAGAACGCCGGGGCGGTCGAGCGTTGGGCCTTGGTCGCCTCGTCGTCGGACAGCTTGTCGCCGCGCAGGGTCCACAGCCCGAAGAACACGAACGCCACCCCGGCGAGGATGCCGAGCAGGTGGGTCGGCAGTGCCGCGCCCAGGTAGTGGCCGACCGCGACGGAGATCAGGTGAACTGCGGTGGTGGCCGCGGTGATACCGACGAGCACCACCCACCAGCGGTAACGCAGCGCAAAGGTCATGGCCATCAACTGCGATTTGTCGCCGAGCTCGGCGACGAAGATGACGGCGAAGCTCAAGAGCAGAGCAGCGAGCACTCAACAACTCCTCGGTCGTTGGCTGCCGTCGGGGGCTGAATCACATGCCTCCGGCCGGCAACCCAATGGTCAACGGCCGAAGGTCTCGCCCACCGGTCCGTGACCGGTTCGGATAACCGGGCCGTTGATGCATCGCTGCGCGGCCAGTATGTCGAATATCCGATTGGGGGCTACTCCCCTTCGCTGTCCTCCACCATACGCACCCCGGACGGGACGACGCAAACCGTCCCGTCCGAAAGTGCTTATTCGACAATAAGTTTGGGGATCGACACGAGAAAGTTCGGGTGCCCTGACTCTGTTGGTTCAGGCGCCCACATATTCGGCCAGGTGTTGTCCCGTCAGCGTGGCACGCTCGGCGACCAGATCTGCCGGGGTGCCCTCGAATACGACACGGCCGCCGTCGTGCCCGGCGCCCGGTCCCAGGTCGATGATCCAGTCGGCATGCGCCATGACCGCCTGATGATGCTCGATCACGATCACCGACTTGCCCGAATCCACCAGCCGGTCCAGCAGGCCGAGCAACTGCTCGACGTCGGCCAGGTGCAGGCCCGTGGTCGGCTCGTCGAGGATGTAGGTGTCACCCTTCTCTCCCATTTGGGTGGCGAGTTTGAGCCGCTGCCGCTCACCGCCGGACAGCGTGGTCAGCGGCTGCCCGAGCGTCAGATAGCCCAGACCCACATCGGACATCCGCGACAGGATCTTCTGTGCGGCAGGGACTTTCGCGTCGCCGTCGGAGAAGAACGGCTCCGCCTCGCTGACCGGCATGGCCAGCACCTCGGCGATGTCGCGTCCGCCGAGGGTGTACTGCAGCACCGAGGCGCCGAACCGCTTGCCCTCGCACTCCTCGCATGTGGTCTCGACGGTGGCCATCACCCCGAGATCGGTGTAGATCACCCCGGCGCCGTTGCACGCCGGACAGGCGCCTTCCGAATTCGAGCTGAATAGGGCCGGTTTGACGTTGTTGGCCTTCGCGAAAGCCTTGCGGATCGGCTCGAGCAGCCCGGTGTAGGTGGCCGGGTTGCTGCGGCGCGAGCCGCGGATCGGGCTCTGATCGACCACCACCACGCCGTCCCGGCCGGCCACGGAGCCGCCGATCAACGAGCTCTTGCCTGAGCCCGCGACGCCGGTGATCACCACCAGGGTGCCCAGCGGGATGTCGACGTCCACGTCGCGCAGATTGTGGGTGTCGGCCCCGCGGACCGCCATGGCATCCTCGGACTTACGCACCGAATCCTTCAGCGCGGCACGGTAACCCAGGTGTTGGCCGGTGACGGTATCGCTGGCCCGCAGATCTGCCACGCTGCCCTCGAAGACCACCTCGCCGCCGGCCGATCCGGCACCGGGGCCCAGGTCGACCACATGGTCGGCGATAGAGATCGTCTCGGGCTTGTGCTCGACCACCAGCACGGTGTTGCCCTTGTCCCGCAGTGCCAGCAGCAGATTGTTCATCCGGGCGATGTCGTGTGGGTGCAGGCCGATGGTCGGCTCGTCGAACACGTAGGTGACATCGGTCAGAGACGAGCCCAGATGACGGATCATCTTGACGCGCTGGGCTTCTCCGCCGGATAGGGTGCCGGCAGGGCGGTCCAGGGACAGATAGCCCAACCCGATCTCGACGAACGAGTCCAGTGTGTGCTGCAACGCTGCCAGCAAGGGCGCCACGGACTTGGCCGCCGGCTTCTTTGCGAGGCTGTCCAGCCATGCCGCCAGATCGGTGATCTGCATCGCGCACAACTCGGCGATGTTGACGCCCTCGATCTTCACCGAGCGTGCGGTCTCCGACAGCCGGGTGCCGTCGCACTCCGGGCAGGTGGTGAACGTGACCGCGCGCTCGACGAACGTGCGGATGTGCGGCTGCATCGCCTCGACGTCCTTGGACAGGAACGACTTCTGGATCTGCGGGATCAGTCCGAGGTAGGTCAGGTTGACCCCGTCGACCTTGAGCTTCGTCGCCTCCTTGTGCAGCAGCGCGTCGAGTTCCTTCTTGGTGAACTTGTTGATCGGCTTGTCCGGATCGAAGAAGCCGCAGCCCCGGAAGATCCGGCCGTACCAGCCGTCCATGCTGAAGCCGGGGATGGTCAGGGCACCCTCGTTCAGCGATTTGGTGTCGTCATACAGCGCGCTCAGGTCGATGTCGTTGACCGCACCGCGCCCCTCACAGCGCGGACACATCCCGCCGACGATGTTGAACTCGCGACGTTCCTTGACGGTGCGCCCGCTCTTCTCGAGCGTCACCGCCCCCGCGCCGCTGATCGAGGCCACGTTGAACGAAAAGGCCTGCGGTGACCCGATGTGCGGCTTCCCGACTCGGCTGAACAGGATCCGCAGCATCGCCCCGGTGTCGGTGGCGGTGCCGACCGTGGAGCGCGGGTCGGCCCCCATCCGCTGCTGGTCGACGATGATCGCGGTGGTCAGCCCGTCGAGGACGTCGACCTCAGGGCGGGCCAGGTTCGGCATGAAGCCCTGCACGAACGCGCTGTAGGTCTCGTTGATCAGGCGTTGAGATTCTGCGGCGATCGTGTCGAACACCAGAGAACTCTTGCCCGACCCCGAGACGCCCGTGAACACCGTCAACCGGCGTTTGGGCAACTCGATGTCGACGTCCTTGAGGTTGTTCTCCCGGGCACCGGTGACCCGGATCAGATCGTGACTGTCGGCGGGATGCATCGGCTAGCGCGACTCCTGGATACGGACCATGTTGCCTGCGGGATCACGAAGGGCACAGTCCCGCACGCCGTATGGCTGCTCGGTTGGTTCCTGGACCACCTCGACGTCGCCGGCCTGCACTTTTTCAAACGTGCTGTCGAGATCCTTGGTGGCCAGCAGGAGCGTGCCGAACGTGCCCTTGGCCATCATCTCGGCGATGGTGCGGCGCTCGTCATCGGTGAGGCCGGGGGTGGCGAATGGCGGGTAGAGGACGACGGACGTGTCGGGCTGGTTCGGTGGGCCGACCGTGATCCAGCGCATCTTGTCCTTGCCGACGTCGAGGCGGACCTCGAAACCGAGCACATCGCGATAGAAGGCGAGGGATTCTTCCGGATCGTCGAGCGGCAACATGCTGGAGTGAATTGTGAGTTCCATGCGCTTCACGCTAGGTGGAGGCGGGTGGCGGGCGCTTCTCGATTCCTGATCGGTTTGGTGACCTGTTTCTCGACGCAGGACGGCATGCCATTTTTCACCCCGGCGGTCTGCTCCCGATACGCACTCGGCGGGATGCCGACGAGTTCGGTGAACCGGGTGCTGAACGTGCCGAGAGACGAACAACCGACGGCGAAGCAGACCTCGGTGACCGACATGTCGCCGCGACGCAGCAGTGCCATCGCGCGCTCGATCCGACGGGTCATCAGATACGAATAGGGTGACTCGCCATAGGCGATCTTGAACTGCCTGCTGAGGTGTCCGGCCGACATGTTCACGCCGCGGGCGAGCGCTTCTACGTTCAGCGGCTGCGCGTACTCGCGGTCGATCCGGTCCCGGACCCGGCGCAGCAGCTTGAGATCGCCTAGCTGTTGGTCGGCCACATCGGCGATCGTACGTCTAGGGAGCCAGCCGATACACCGCGCCGGCGTAGTCGTCGGTGATGTACACGGCGCCGTCCGGACCCGTAATCGCGGACACCGGACGGCCCCACCGGGTGCCGTCGTCGGCCTGGAAACCGCCGACCAGGGTCTGCTGCGGGCCCAATGTGGCGTTTTGCCAACCGAAGAACGACACCTCGGGCGCCTGTGGCGACTGCCGGTTCCACGAGCCGTGCACTCCGACGAGCGCTCCCGGCCCGAAGGGCGTCGGCAGCTCGGCGAAACTCATTCCCAGTGGGGCCGAATGCGCGCCCAAGGTCTGCTCGACCGGTGGCAGCGCCGCGCAATCCATCTCGCCTCCGTCGGCGTTGGTGTCCATGTCCCGGATGAACCCGGCCGGTGGTGTGCCGTCCGGATTGCAGTAGGGCCAACCCAATTCGCGTCCCGGCGTCACCTTGGCCACCGTTTCCGGTGGGTGGTCGTCCACATAGTCCTGTCGTACCCGGCCCTGTGGATCGGGCACGTTGTCGCGGTTGTTCACCGCCGTCCACAGCGAGCCGTCCGGCGCGAGGGCCAGGCCCGTGCCGTTGCGCACCCCGGTGGCGAACGGGGCGGCCGGGCCGCCACCGGGCGGTACCCGCATGATGGTGGCCCGCGGCGGCGAGGCCGTGCGGTCCTCGGCCGAGGTGTTGCCGGTCGAGCCGATCGAGAAGTACACCGCGCCATCGGATCCCACGACGACACTCTTGAGCGCGTGGGAATAGGCGCCGTGTAGCTCGGGGCTCTTGGCATCCGGGAGATCACCGGCGATGGTGCGGCGGTTGACGGCGCGGCCGTCGGCGTAGTCATAGGCGTCGACGCGGTTGCTCTCGGCGACATACAACGTCGTTCCTGCGAAGTAGAGCCCGTGCGGCTGCTCCAGCCCGTCGAGCAGGGTGCGCTGGACGGGGCGCACCGTCAGCACCTGCCCGGTGGCAGGCACCGACACCAGCAACGCGCCGTCCGGGGCGAACGCGGCCATCCTGGCCCTCGGTACCCGGGCGATCACCTCGATCGTCCATCCGGCGGGGATCAGGGCCTGACGAGGCACGTCGAGCGGGGCCCCGGCGAGTTCTGAGGGGACCCGCAGGGGCGTAGATGCCAGCCCGGCGGGCGGTTGCCCGGCGGCCGACGTGGGCGTCGGGGGCGAGGGTTCGGGATGCGTCCCACACGCGGCCAGTGCGGCCGCGGTGACGAGTGCGATCGCGCTACGCGCCGCCCAAACCCGCATTCATCTCCCAGACCAGGATCTCGGCTTCGGTGTCGGCGGTGACCTTCCCGCCCGAAGCGGTGAGCCGGGCGGCATCCCCCTCGGCGAGCGGTCCGGATCTCTCCAGCGTGACCGAACCGCGCGCGACGAAAAGGTGGACGTAGGCGGCCGATGGCAACTCGACCGCGTCACCGGGGTTCAGGCGGGCGCCGTACAGCGTGGCATTGCGGTTGTGCAGGGTGACGGCCGCGTCGACCGCGCCGGAGGCGATCGGCGTCAACGTGTTGGTCAGTTCGATCTCCTGCTGCTGATAGCCCGGCGTCACCCCGGCGGTGTCGGGGAGCACCCACATCTGCACGAAATGCACGGGTTCACTGGCAGATCCGTTCTTCTCGGAATGCTCCACACCCGTCCCCGCCGACATCCGCTGGGCCAGTCCCGGGTAGATCACCCCGGAGTTGCCCATCGAATCCTTGTGCGCGAGCTGACCGGACAGCACCCAGGTGACGATCTCCATGTCCCGGTGCGGGTGGGTGTCAAACCCAGCAGCCGGCGCGACGATGTCGTCGTTGTTCACCAGCAACAGACCGTGGTGGGTGTTGGCCGGGTCGTAGTAGTCGGCGAACGAGAACGAGTGCCGCGATTGCAGCCAGTCGGTCGTGCTGGCGCCGCGGTCGTCCGCGCGTCGGATGTCGACCCTGGACGTCCCGGAAGCCATGGCGCCAGCCTACCGACGGCCTTCGCTGACCAACCGGTGGATCGGGTACGGCAGGGGCTTAGTGTGTTGGGCGTGGAACTCAATGGAGCAAGCGCCATCGTCACCGGTGGCGCATCAGGTATCGGCGCGGCGACTGCCCGCCAGTTGGCTGCCAAGGGAGCCCGCGTCGTCGTGGCTGACCTGCAGGCGGATAAGGGCGAGGCCCTCGCCCACGAGATCGGCGGTGTGTTCGTCACTGTCGACGTCACCAACACCGACCAGATCCTCGACGCGGTCAACACCGCCGCCGACCTCGGTCCGCTGCGGGCCCTGGTGAACTCGGCCGGTATCGGCTGGGCCCAGCGCACCATCGGCAAGGACGGCGAGTTCGCCTCCGCGCACAACCTGGACGCCTACAAGAAGGTCCTGGCGATCAACCTGGTCGGCACCTTCGACTGCATCCGGCTGGCCGCCACCGCGATGAGCCGCAACGAGCTCACCGACACCGGCGAGCGCGGTGCCATCGTCAACATGACCAGCGTCGCGGCCTTCGACGGCCAGATCGGCCAGGCGGCCTACTCGTCGTCCAAGGGCGGCGTGGTCGGCCTGACCCTGCCCGTGGCGCGTGACCTGTCCGCCTCGGGCATCCGCGTCAACACCGTGGCTCCCGGCCTGATCGACACCCCGATCTACGGCGAGGGCGAGGCGTCGGAGGCATTCAAGGCCAAGCTGGGCGAGTCGGTGCTGTTCCCGCACCGCCTCGGCAAGCCGGACGAGCTGGCCTCCATGGTCGTCGAGCTGCTGACCAACTCGTACATGAACGCCGAGGTCGTCCGCGTCGACGGCGGCATCCGGATGCCACCCAAGTAACTCTCGCGAACAGACACGGAGGTCCCCCGGAGCTGAAGTGCTCCCCGGAAGTTGGACTGAGAAATTCAGTTTCTTCTTCTGGGGAGTACTTTTTTGCATCCTTCTAGTTCGTTGACTGAGGCCCAGCGCGGTGCGGCGGTAGCGTTGTTCGAGCAGGGGCGGGGCTATAGCGCCACCGCGAGGTATCTGGGAGTGAGCCGGGGGCCGGTTCGCGAGATACATCGCCGTTGGGTCCTGCATGGCAGGAAGGCGCTGGTGGCAAAACCGACCAAAACGCAGTACTCGTTCGAGTTCAAGCTCGAAGTGGTGCGCAAGGTGGTCGACGAGGGTGCGGCCGCCCAGCAAGTAGCTCAGCAGTACCGGCTGTCCTCAGCCGCGCTGGTGCAGACCTGGGTGCGGACCTACCGCCGGCTCGGTGAGGACGGGTTGAAACCCAAACCCAAAGGACGCCAACCCAAAGACGCTGATTCCTCGTCACAGGAGTTGACGGAGCTGGCGCGGCTGGAGCAGGAGAATGAGCGGCTGCGAGCCGAGAACGCCTACCTAAAAAAATTGCGGGCCTTGATGGCGCACGAACGGCGGTGAAAGCCGCCGCTGTCGCCGCTCTCAAGGCTGATCATCGGTTGCCGGTGCTGCTGGAAGTCGCGCAGTTGGCGCGGTCGACGTTCTTCTATCACCAGGGCAAACCCGAGGCGCTCGACCCGCGCGCCGACCTCAAAACCGCGATCACCGAGGTGTTTGAGGCTGCCCACGGCCGCTACGGGCACCGCCGCATCCACACGGTGTTGATCCGACGAGGTTTTGTGGTGGCCAAAAAGACCGTGCTGGCGTTGATGCGCGAGCTGGCGCTGATCTGCCGGGTGCGGCGCCGCCGGCGCTACACCTCCTACACCGGCGGGCCCGGTCAGGTCGCCGAAAATCTTCTCAACCGCGAGTTCAGCGCTGCCGCGCCGAATCAGAAGTGGGTCACCGACGTGACCGAGTTCCGCATCACCGATCGCAAGGTCTACTTGTCCCCGGTGCTCGATTTGTTCGACCGGTCGGTGGTGGCTTACGCGTGGTCGATGAGCCCGAATGTGGAGTTGACCAACACCTCACTGACCGCGGCGATCGCCACCTTGGAACCGGGTGAATGTCCGCTGGTGCACTCCGATCAGGGCTTCCAATACCGGCATTGGTCCTGGCGCAAGTTGCTCGGCGACGCTGAGGCGGTGCAGTCGATGTCGCGTAAAGCCAACTGCTATGACAACGCGGTCATGGAGAACTTTTTCGGTCACCTGAAGTCAGAAATGTTCCACCACAACAGGTTCGACACTGTCGAGGACTTCACTGCCGCCCTTGACACCTACATCCACTGGTACAACACCGAACGAATCTCGACAAAGCTCAAGGGCCTGAGCCCGGTCCAATACCGAGCCCAGGCCCTTGCCGCTTAAGCTCCAAACGTCAGTGTCCAACTTTCGGGGACCACTTCAAGCGCGCGTTCCGGGGGACTTTCGCGTCTGCTGGACAATCGTCAGGTGGCCGATACCTGGTGGGGCAACACGCTGATCGGCCTCGGCGCCGCCCTGCTGCTGAGCTGGCTCGTCCTGGTCATCGCGCTGCTGGCCGTACGGCCCCGCGGAAACCTGCTCAGTGAGGCGCTGCGGATACTTCCCGACCTGCTTCGGCTGATCCCACGGCTGGCCGCGGACAAATCGTTGCCGCGCGGCGTACGGATCCGGTTGGCGCTGCTGGTCGTCTATCTGGCGCTGCCCATCGACCTGATCCCCGATTTCATCCCGGTTCTCGGCTACGCCGACGACGCCATCATCGTGACCGTGGTGCTGCGCAGCGTCGTGCGGCATGCGGGCTTGGACGCGGTGCGGACGCACTGGCCCGGCACAGACGACGGGTTCGACGCCCTGGTGCGCCTGACCGGGCTCAACCGCTGAAGAGACGCAAAACCCCCTTTCCACGCTGAAAGGGGGTTTTGGGTCCGGTGCGGTGGTGGTTACCAGTCCGACTCGTCGAACTTGATGACGCCGCGAATGTTGTTGCCGTCCAGCATGTCCTGGTAGCCCCGGTTGATGTCTTCGAGCTTGTAGGTCCGGGTGATCATGTCGTCGATGTTCAGCAGGCCCGACTTGTACAGGGCCGTGAGCCGCGGCGTCTCGACGTGCGAGTTGCCACCGCCGAAGATGTTGCCCTTCAACGTCTTCTGCAACATGGTGAACAGGAAGAGGTTGAGCTTCACGTCGGCGTCCATCATCGACCCCATGCCCGTGACCACGCAGGTGCCGGTCTTGGCGGTGAGGATCATCGCCTCTTCGATGTACTCGCCCTTCATCTCGCCGACGGCGATGATGACCTTGTCGGCCATCAGACCCCAGGTCGTATCGATGACCGGCGCGATGGCCTCGGCCATCGACGGGTAGACGTGCGTGGCGCCGAACTTGATCGCCTGCTCGCGCTTCCACTCGTTCGGGTCGATCGCGATGACGTGCTTGGCACCCGAGATGACCGCGCCCTGCAGGGCGCTCATGCCGATGCCGCCGACGCCGACGACGATGACGGTCTCGCCGGGCTTGACGTCGGCGACGTTGGTGGCCGAACCGAAGCCCGTCGGCACTGCGCAGCCCATGATGGCCGCGGTCTCGAACGGGATGTCCTTGTCGATCTTGACGACCGAATCCTTGTGCACGGTCATGTACGGCGCGAAGGTGCCGAGCAGGTTCATCGGCGACACTTCACGGCCGCCTGCGGTGATCCGGTTGGTGCCGTCGGCGATCGCCTTGCCGCCGAGCAGGACCGCGCCGCGGTCACACAGTGAGCGGAAGCCCTTCAGGCACGGCGGGCATTCACCACAGGCCGGGATGAAGGCGAGGATGACGTGGTCGCCCTCCTCGATGCCGGTGACGTTCTTGCCGACCTTGGTGACGACGCCGGCGCCCTCATGGCCGCCGAGCGCGGGCAGCGCCATCGGGGTGGCACCGGTGGTCAGGTGGTAGTCCGAGTGGCACATGCCGGCGGCATGCATCTGGATCTGTACTTCGTCGGCGACGGGGTCGCCGAGGTCGATCTCGTCGACCTGGAACGGCGAGTTGAGTTCCCACAGCAGGGCGCCTTTGGTCTTCATGAGAGGCGATAATAGAACAGGTTGCAGTACTGTCAGGTAACTGGCCTCTGAGCTGCAGTTATGCAAGCTTGATTTCGTTGTTGGGTGACGGTTGTGGGGTGCGGCTCAGGGCCGGACGATGAGAAATGCACCTGACGCCGGTCTACTCCGACATGACCGAGATCAGAGCAAGCATCGTCCCGAACCTGTGGTTCGACAGGGAGGCCGAGCAGGCCGCCGAGCACTACATCTCCGCTTTCGGCGGCAACGGCCGCATCCTCAACACCATTGCCTCGCACCCCGATTCACCGTCTCCGCAGGATGTGCCGGTGGTGGTCGAGTTCGAGCTGGCCGGACAGCGCCTCGTCGGCATCAACGGTGGCCCGCAGTTCACCTTCAACGAGGCCGTCTCGCTGGAAGCGCGTGTCACCGGCCAGGAGCAGCTCGACCGGCTCTGGGCCGCCCTGGTCGACGGCGGTGAGGAATTGCCGTGCGGCTGGCTCAAGGACAAATACGGCCTGGCTTGGCAGATCACTCCGACCGAGTACTACGACCTGTTGGGCAAGGGTGATGCCGAGGGCGACTCCCGGCTGATGGCGGCGGTGCTGAGCACCCACGGGAAGTTCGACATTGCCGAACTGCAGGCGGCCTACAAAGGTTCATGACCGCCGAGTGGCGATCACAAGGCGAGGGGCAGCCCGAACTTCTCGAACAGCGACAGCTCCATGAACGCCACCACGTGTGAGATGCCTTCGGGGCGTACCTCGAGAACATGCAGTTGGAACGCATCGTGCCGGCCCGTCTCGCGGTTGAGCATGTACATCGCCGCGGCGGGCTGGCCGTTGGCGCTCGTCGCGATGAACCGCATGTCCCCGGGCTCCTCGGCCGGGCATTTGTACCGGGACAGGTCGCCGATGGCCTGCGGCCCCTGGTACCAGCTGTCGAACGGCGGCATCTCCCACACAGCCTCGGCCGTGAACAGCTCGACCAGCTTGTCGATGTCGTAGGCCTCGAACGCGGCCATGTAGTCGCGCAGCAGGTTCTGGGCGTGCGGGGAGTCCGGCGCGGTGATCTCGTCGTCCTGGCTGGGGCCCACGGCGTCGAGCTGGGCCCGGGCCCGCTGCAGCAGGCTGTTGACCGCTGCCGTGGAGGTGCCGATCGCCCCGGCGACTTCGGCGGCCTTCCACTGCAGTACCTCGCGCATCACCAGCACCGCGCGTTGCCGAGCCGACAGATGCTGCAGTGCGGCGACGAACGCCAGTCGCACCGAATCACGGGTCCCGACGATCGTGCTGGGGTCAGCCGGGTCGTCGGTGGAATCCGGCAGAGGCTGCAACCAGGGGATCTCGTGGTGCTCGGAGATCTCGTCGGTGGGCGATGAACTCGGGTTCCCCAGTCCCGACGGCAGCGGGCGGCGTTGCCTGCCCTCCAGCGCCGTCAGGCAGGTGTTGGTGGCGATCCGGTACAGCCAGGTGCGCACCGAGGATTTGCCCTCGAAACCCCCGTAGGCCTTCCAGGCCCGCAGGTAGGTTTCCTGCACCAGATCCTCGGCATCGTGCAGCGAGCCCGTCATCCGGTAGCAGTGCGCCAGCAGCTCACGCCGGTAGCGTTGGGCATCGGCCAGGAACGCATCGGCCGGGCTGTCGTCGTCAAGGCGGTGAGCGAGGACCGTCACATTCGCGAGCTTACGCAGCACCCCCGACAACTTCGATCGAATACGCTCGCCAGGGTGACCAGCACGCGCAGTGAACAGACCTTCGACGGCGTCGGCGGGGTCCGCATCGTCTACGACGTGTGGACACCGGACATCGCGCCGCGGGGCGTCGTCGTCCTCTCCCACGGCCTGGGCGAACATGCCGGGCGGTACCACCACGTCGCGCAGCGGTTCGGGCAGGCCGGGCTGGTCGTCTACGCCCTGGACCACCGTGGTCACGGCCGCTCCGGCGGCAAGCGGGTCTATCTGCGCGACATGTCCGAATACGTCGGCGACTTCCACACACTGGTCGGCATCGCCGCCGCCGAGTACCCGCAGGTGCCCCGCCTCGTGCTGGGGCACAGCATGGGCGGCGGCATCGTGTTCAGCTACGGCGTCGAATACCCCGACGAATACACCGCGATGGTGCTGTCCGGGCCCGCGGTGGCCGCGCAGGCGTCGGTCTCTTCGGCTCTGGCGGCTGTGGCCAAGGTGCTCGGCAAGATCGCCCCCGGACTACCCGTGGAGAACCTCGACGCCGATGCGGTGTCCCGCGACCCCGAGGTGGTGGCCGCATACAAGGCCGACCCGCTGGTGTGGCACGGCAAGGTTCCGGCCGGCATCGCCCGGGCGCTGATCATCGTGGGCGAGACCATGCCGCAGCGCGCCTCGGCCCTGACGGCGCCGCTGCTGGTGGTGCACGGCGAGAAGGACCGTCTGGTGCCCGTCGAGGGCAGCCACCGTCTCGTCGAATGCGTGGCCTCCGGGGATGTCCACCTCAAGGTGTACCCGGGCCTGTTCCACGAGGTGTTCAACGAGCCGGAGAAGGAGCTTGTCCTCGACGACGTGACGACCTGGATCGAGACCCACCTGTGAGAAAGCTTGTTGCGGCGGTGCTTTCGGTCCTGCTGGTGGCCGGCTGCGGTGGTGCATCGAAGCAGGGGCAGCCACCGACGTGGACCGACACCGACGTCACGTTCGACGCCGACGGTCTCACCATCCACGGCACCTACCGGCACCAGGACAAGGCGAACCCGGCCGCGCTGCTGATCTCCGAGAGCGGTCCCACCGACCGCAACGGCGACAACAAGGTCGTCGGCGCGATTGGCAACATGCGTCAGCTCGCAGAAACGTTGTCGGACAAGGGTGTTGCCAGCCTGCGCTACGACAAGATCGGTACCGGCGCCACCAAGCTCGGCCCCTACGAGAAGAAACCCACCGAGGTGGTCAGCGGCGTCTACACCAGCGGGGCGGCCGCCGCGCTGCGCTTTCTGGCCGGGCAGCCGGGTACCGATGCGGGCGAGTTGTCCATCTACGCGGTGGGCGAAGGCGCCATCCACGCCATGACCCTGGCCGGTGCCGGTGACCCGAAGGTCCACTCGCTGGCGCTGTTCCAGCCCCTGTCCGGGCGCTATCTCGACATCATCACCAACCGGGTGCGCGCCGGCGCCACCCCCGAGGTGCTGACCGCCTGGCTGGGCGCCGTCGACGAGATTCGCACGAAGGGCACCGTGCCCGCCAACCTCCCCGAGGGGCTGAGCGCGATCGTCAACAAGGACAACCTCAACGCCATCATCGA
The DNA here is from genome assembly GCF_048282725.1 of Mycobacterium sp. 48b. Classification (NCBI taxonomy): domain Bacteria; kingdom Bacillati; phylum Actinomycetota; class Actinomycetes; order Mycobacteriales; family Mycobacteriaceae; genus Mycobacterium; species Mycobacterium sp. 48b. Next base: position 321,212 of record NZ_JBLVUL010000001.1, on the reverse strand, counting down.
GGCCGACAAGATCGACCCGCTGCAGCTGGCCGCCGCGCTGCCCGACGGCATGCCGGTGCTGTTGACCTGTTCGGACTCGGACTCCCAGGCCAGCTGCGCGATCGAGCGCCCGTTGATCGACGCCCTCAAGCACACCGCGCTCACGCTGGTCGAGCTCAAGGGCGTCAACCACGTCCTGCGCGACGATCCGACCGACAGCATCGCCAACTACGCCAAGCCCGGACCGTTGTCACCGCAGGTGGTGGATGCGATCAACAAGTTTGTCGGTGCCGATGGCTAGGTTTGTCGCGTGAGCGACGACAAGATGTTGGCGCGGATCGCGGCACTGTTGCGTCAGGCTGAGGGCACCGACAACTCCCACGAGGCCGAAGCGTTCATGGCGGCGGCTCAGCGGCTGGCCACGGCGACGTCCATCGATCTGGCGATGGCCCGGTCCCACTCGGCCGAACGCACCAAGGCGCAGATGCCCGTACAGCGCACCGTCACCATCGGGGAGGCCGGCACCAAGGGGCTGCGCACCTATGTGCAGCTGTTCGTGGTGATCGGCATGGCCAACGATGTGAAGTGCGATGTCGCGTCCAACTCGACGTTCGTCTACGCCTACGGGTTCGCCGAGGACATCGACGCCACCCATGCGCTCTACACCAGCCTGGTGCTGCAGATGGTGAAGGCGTCCGAGAGCTACATCGCCTCGGGTGCGCACCGCCCGACGCCCACCATCACCGCACGACTCAACTTCCAGTTGGCGTTCGGGGCCCGCATCGGGCAGCGACTGTCGGAAGCCAAAGAGGAGGCCCAGCAGGAGGCGGACCGCAATGACCGCCCTGGAACGGCAATCGCCTTGCGGAACAAGGACATAGAGCTGAAGAGCTTCTACCGGTCGGCGTCGCAGGCCCGCGGCACCTGGCGGGCCACCAATGCATCGGCCGGATACTCCTCGGCGGCCCGCAGGGCCGGTGACCGTGCGGGCAAGCGAGCGCGGCTGGGGCCGAGCACGGAGTTGTCCGGCGCTCGCGGCGCGCTGGAGAAGTGAGTCCGCGCGACAGCCAGCGGGCCCGCGTCTATGCCGCGGAGCAGTTCGTGCGGACCATGTTCGACCGTGCGGCACAACACAGTTCGCGGGCCATCGACTTCTTCGGCACTTCGCTCACGTTGCCTCCGGAGGCGAAGTTCGGGTCTGTGGATTCGGTGCAGCGCTACGTCGACGACGTGGTGGCCCGGGTCGGTGCTGATCCGGTCGCCGTGCGTCGCCGCCGAGGGGTGACCGCGGCGCACTACGAGCTGATCGACGGCAATGCCGTCATCGCCGTGCCCGAGCGCAACACCTGGGCGCTGCGAGAGCTGGTGGTACTGCACGAACTTGCCCATCACCTGAGCCACGCGGACCCGCCACACGGACCGGACTTCGTCGCGGCCCACATCGAATTGTGCACGGCGATCATGGGACCGGAGATGGGGCTGGTGCTTCGGATGGTCTACGGAAAAGAAGGCGTGGCCTGAATCTGCGGCTAGCCTGGCGCACATGACCGAAGCGCGCGATGTCGACCTGATGTTCAACAAGGTGCTGCGCACCGAAGACGATGCGCTGGCCGCGGCGCGCCAATCCGCGCAGGACGCCGACATGCCCGCCATCGAGGTCTCGGCCCAACACGGCAAGTTGTTGTCGCTGCTGGCCACGATCTCCGGGGCGCGACGGGTACTCGAGATCGGCACGCTCGCCGGCTACAGCACCATCAACCTGGCCCGCGGGGTGGGGCCGGACGGCAGCGTCGTCACGCTCGAATACGAGCCCCGTCATGCCGAGGTGGCGCAGGCCAATCTGGCGCGGGCCGGTGTGGCCGACCGGGTCGAGGTGATCGTCGGTGCCGCCCTCGACACGTTGCCCCGGCTCGCCGAACGCGGTGACGTGTTCGACCTCGCCTTCATCGATGCCGACAAGGAGAACAACGTCCGCTACGTCGAGTGGGCGATCGAACTGGGCAGGCCGGGGTCGATCATCGTGGTGGACAACATCACCCGGTCCGGACGCGTGCTCGAACCCGCGGCCGACGACCAGCAGGCGCGTGCCGTGCGGGACATGCTGGAGATGATGGGCAACGATCCGCGACTGGATGCGGCGGCCATTCAGACCGTGGGCACCAAGGGCTGGGACGGTTTCGCCGTCGCACTCGTGCGGTAGTCGACCCAACTCGCACCGACGGACCCCTCAAACGCCACGAGCGTGCGCAATCTGCCGGTGGTTGACGGTGTGTCGACCAGCAGACGCGCACGCTCGCGGAGCTTGATTAAGCGAGGGTGTCCTGCGGCTCGCGTTGGATCGGCCGGGGCCAGGGCTCCGGCTTGGGACGCTGACGCACCATCTGCGGCCACCAGAACCATTTGCCGAGCAGCGCGGCGATCGAGGGTGTCATGAAGGCCCGGATCACCAGGGTGTCGAACAGCAGGCCCAGGCCGATCGTGGTGCCGACCTGACCGATCACCGCCAGCTCGCTGATCGCCATCGACATCATGGTGAACGCGAACACCAGACCCGCGGCCGTCACCACCGAACCACTGCCGCCCATTGCGCGGATGATGCCGGTGTTCAGGCCCGCGTGGATCTCCTCCTTGAGCCGGGAGACCAGTAGCAGGTTGTAGTCCGCACCCACGGCCAACAGGATGATCACCGACATGGCCAGCACCATCCAGTGCAGTTCCAGCCCGATCAGGTGCTGCCAGATGAGCACCGACAGGCCGAATGCGCTGCCCAGTGAGATCACCACCGTGCCGACGATCACCGCGGCGGCCACCACGCTGCGCGTGATGATCAGCATGATGATGAAAATCAGGCAGAGCGAGGCGATTCCGGCGATCAGCAGGTCGTAGTTGGCGCCCTCCTGCATGTCCTTGAAGGTGGCCGCGGTACCGCCGAGGTAGATCTTGGAACCCTCCAACGGGGTGCCCTTGATGGCCTCCTTGGCGGCCAGCTTGATGGCGTCGATGTGCTTGACACCCTCGGGGCTCATCGGGTCGCCCTCGTGGCTGATGATGAACCGCACCGCGTGCCCGTCAGGCGACAGGAACATCTTCATGCCGCGCTTGAAGTCCGGGTTCTCGAAGGTTTCCGGCGGCAGGTAGAACGAGTCGTCGTTCTTCGCGGCGTCGAAGGCCTGACCCATGGCGGTGGAGTTGTCCTGCATGGCCGCCATCTGATCCTGCAAGCCGCCGTTGGTGGCCTGCATGGTCAGCATCATGGTCTTCATCGTCTTCATGGTCGCGATCATGGGCTGCATGTTCGCGATCATCACCGGGATGAGGGCGTTCATCTTGTCCATGTCAGGGACGATCTGCTCGAAATCGGCTGTCATGGTGTCGACGCCGTCAAGGGTGTCGAACACCGAGCGCATCGCCCAGCACATCGGGATGTCGTAGCAGTGCGGTTCCCAGTACAGGTAGTTGCGGATCGGCCGGAAGAAGTCGTCGAAATCCGAGATGTGGTCGCGGAGTTCCTTGATGTCGTCGACCATGCCGTGCATCTTGCCGACCATGCTGTTCATGACCGCCTTCATCTGCTCCATGAGCGCGATCATCTTGGTCATCGTGTCGATCGTGACCTGCATTTCGTCGGCCTGCTTGAGCATGTCGTCCATGCGGTCCTGCATGTACTTCTGATTCATGGTCTGGGTCGTGCCCTGCATGCTGATGTTGAACGGGATCGAGGTGTGCTCGATCGGCGTTCCCTGCGGGCGCGTGATGGCCTGGACCCGAGAGATGCCGGGCACCTGGAAGATTCGCTTGGCGATCCGCTCGATCACCAGGAAGTCCGCCGAGTTGCGCAGATCGTGGTCGCTCTCGATCAGCAGCAGTTCGGGGTTCATCCGGGCCGGGGAGAAGTGCCGGTCGGCCGCGGCGTAGCCGCTGTTGGCCGGCAGGTCCGCCGGCATGTAGTCGCGGTCGTTGTAGTTGGTCCGGTAGCCGGGCAGGGTCAGCAAGCCGACCATCGAGATGGCGATGGTGGCGATCAGGATCGGTCCGGGCCAACGCACAACGGCCGCACCGACTTTGCGCCAGCCGCGGGTACGTGAGGCCCGCTTGGGCTCAAGTGTCTTGCCGAACTTGCTGGCCACCGTGATGATGGCCGGTCCGATGGTCAGCGCGGCGGCGACCACGGTGACCATGCCGATGGCCAGTGGGATGCCCAGGGACTGGAAGTACGGTAGCCGGGTGAAATGCAGACACAGCGTGGCGCCCGCGATGGTCAGGCCCGAGCCCAGCACGACGTGTGCGGTGCCGTGGAACATCGTGTAGTAGGACTGTTCCCGGTCTTCGCCGACACTTCGGGCCTCTTGATATCGGCCTATCAGGAAGATCGCGTAGTCGGTGGCCGCGGCGATGGCCAGTGTCACCAACAAGTTGGTGGCGAAGGTCGAGAGGCCGATGATGTTGTAGTAGCCCAGGAACGCGATCACGCCACGGGCTGCGGTCAGGGACAGCACCACCATGACCAGGGTGAGCAGCACCGTGATGATGGAGCGGTAGACCATCAGCAGCATGATGATGATGACCGTGAAGGTCAGCGCCTCGATCATCCGCATGCTGCGGTCACCGGCGATGTTCTGATCGGCCGACAGTGCGGCCGGCCCGGTCACATAGGCCTTGACCCCGTCGGGCGCCTTCACGCTGTCGACGATCTTCTGCGTGGCCTCGACCGATTCGTTGGCCAGCGCCTCGCCCTGGTTACCGGCGGTGTAGACCTGCACGTAGGCGGACTTGCCGTCGGAGCTCTGGGCGCCGGACGCGGTCAGCGGATCGCCCCAGAAGTCCTGGACGTGCTCGATGTGCTTGGTGTCGGCCTTGAGCTTGGCGATGATCTCGTCGTAGTACTTGTGAGAGTCGTCGCCGAGAGGCTGGTCGCCCTCGAGGACGACCATCACCGAGCTGTTGGACTTGAACTCCTGGAACACCTCGCCGACGCGCTTCATGGCGATCATCGACGGCGCGTCGTCCGGTGTCATCGACACCGAGCGCATCTTCCCGACTTCTTCGAGCTGGGGAACGATCACGTTGAGCAAGGCGATGACGGCGATCCAGCCGATGATGATCGGCACCGACAGCCGCCGGATCCACTTGGCGATCCCGCCATGGTCGGTGTGCTTCGGTGCGGGGGCGACCGGGATCGAGTCGGTCGGAGTGTCGTAATTGCTCATGCAGATTTCACCAAGCAGAAGGTCTGGGCGTTCACGCCGTTGGAGGTTCTCTCGTCCTTGAGTTCGTCATCGACGGTGATGCGACAGCTGATCGTGTCGCCGTTGCCCTGGGCCACGATGTTGGGGAACACCGACGGCGCGGTGGACTCCAGCCGCAGCGTCCACGGCAGCGTCACCCCGTCGATGCGCTGGGGCTGAGCGTCGAGATCGAGGTAGTTCACGTCGGCGGTCGCGCCGGGCACGCCGTCGATCTCGTAGACCACGACCTTGGGATCGAACGGCTTGGTGTCATCGACCTTGGCGCTGGAGATGCCGGTGCCGTCGCCGGCGCCGAAGAACGTGCGGACCCGCATCACCGTGAACCCGCCCACCAGCACCACCGCGGCGATGATCAACGGAATCCAGAACCGTCTCAACAGCTTCATATTCGCTGGTCGGCCTTTCGGAGGTCAGGTACGCGATGACGTACCGGCTGGCTGCGCAGCTCCATTGCCACTTCGTGATCATGTCGGCGTCGGCGGATTCCCGCCAACACCTTTCTACGTCGACGTCTCCGTCGGATTCGTCCCGGAAGGGACTGACTGACATCTCCGAGATCAAGCGACTGCCGGGCCCGCTCATGACGGTGATGTCGGCGACGAGCCGACGTTGCTCATCCAATGGGATGAAGGGTAGTACGCCTTCCACGCTCCACAGGGTGGCCCGTTCGGCGTCGAACCCCGCCCGAACGAGGGCGACGGGCCAGTTTCCGCTGATGTCGGCAGGGACGCTGTGTACGGCGGCCGTGGGTGTGGCGTCGGCCATAGCGTCGGTCTTGACTTCCAGGATCGCCGGATCGTCGAGGACGTACACCGTGGTTCTGGCGGGCCACGGCAGCTGATATGGACGTGGGTCCAGATCGGAAGCGAGGAAAACCACCTGCTCGATGCCGGTTTCGACGGCCGTCATCAGATAGGTGTCGAGGAGGTCGGCCGCTGGTGCCATGCACGAACTCGGCATCAGTACTCCTCCCCGCAGATCTCCTTGCCGGATGTAAAGTGAAACCTATACAGTCGGCTAACTGCAATCAAGTTAGTTCGTTTAATTTACGGTGTGATCTAGCACCCTTGGATACGCTCAGGCGCGACGAAGGGACGGGTGTGGCGAAGGCTGTGGCGCCGCGTGGCTTTGCGCGCGAACGAGTGCTGGAAGCTGCCCTGAGCCTGTTCGCAGAGCACGGCGTGAACGGCACGTCGCTGCAGATGATCGCCGACCGCCTCGGCGTCAGCAAGGCCGCCGTCTACTACCAGTTCCATTCCAAGGACGAGATCGTGCTGGCTGTCATTCAGCCGGTCTTCGACGACATGATGCGGCTGGTCCGCATCGCCGAGGCGATGTCAACGCCGGAGGCCCGGCGGGAGGCCGCCATCAGCGGAATGGTGGAGATGGCCGTGCGGCATCGCCGCGTGACCGCGGTGTTCCATGGCGATCCTGTCATCGACAGCCTGGTGCACAGCCGGGAAGAACTTCAGGACACGATCGAACGCCTCACCGGGATCCTGCTCGGCCCCGATCCCGACGTCTCCGATCGGATCGCCATGTCGGTGCTCGCGGCCGGGGTCTACGGCAGCGCCACCGATCCCGCGCTCAGCGACGTGACCGACGAGGAACTGCACCGGGCACTGCTGGACTGCGCGCAGCGGTTGCTGCACGCGCCCGTGCAGCGCGTCGCTTCCGCCTGACCGGCCTAACCTCGCAGCGCCGAAGCGAAGATCGCCGGCAGCTTGCCCCAGCCCGGGGCCGCCGCGAACTCCACCAGCAGCCGCCCCGTCCTCGCCGCGGTGCGGTTGTTGACGAACCACGGCGGCTTCGGCGACAACGACCACTCGCCTTTGAACACCGAGCGCGGCGCGGGCCGGAACGGGCCGCGGACCACGGTGCGTTCCGGACGATCGAGCAGAAAAGCGTTGTGCACCACGCCGGTTCCGCTCTGGATGTCGTTGCGCTCGTGTCCGGGGAAGGCTCCCCAGGTGGCCGTTGGTGTCAGGTAGCCGACGCCGGTCCAGGCGTTGATCGCGATGGTGCCGTAGCGCAGCCGCTCGATGAGGTGGTCGAACTTTTCGCCGAGGCCCGCGATGGTGTTCGGATGCGCGATGATGTTCACCCCGAGGGTGCCGACGAACTCGTCGTTGGCGATACGCACGGCCTCTTCGGCGAACTCGTCATCCGGGACGTCGAGGTCGATCACGCCGAGCACTGGACCGAAGTATTCGGTCCGCAACAACGCTTCGCCGTCGGCCGGATCGATCACCAGGACCCGGGCACCCCTCGAGCCCAGATGCTGCGCGTCCGGGTACGACGCGTCCGCGCTGGCCACCCTGACGTCGGAACCGGGGTAGTAGGCGGCCCGGTCCGGCGCGTCGTTGACGGCCTTGCGGAGCGCGGCGATGAACGCGTCGCGCTGCGCCCAGCGCTTGGGCAGCACCACCACCTGCGCGGCCACACAGTTGTAGCCGTTGTTGTGCAGCCGTTGCGTGGCAACGTGATTGGCCTGGAACTCGATGTCGTCTTTGCTCCAGGTGCCGGGCAGTACGATGGTCGGAGACACCCCGCCGAGCTCGGCGGTCATCTCCTTGTCGAGCACCGGCTCGTCGGCGGCCTTGCGCCGGGCGCCTTCATCCCCGGTGCCGAACACAATGGCGTCATAGGTCAGTGCACTACCCGTCATGTGCACGTGGTCGACGAGCTTGTGCCGCACCAGATATGTGCCGGCGTCGGCTCCGCCGGTCAGGATGCGCACCGCGCCGATGGCGATGAACGGCGCCAGCACCTTGGTCAGTACCGGCAGCAGATCATCGGTGATCGGGTTGAGCTTCAGGGCCACCACACGGTTGTTGGCATACAGCTCATAGATGGTGTCCAGTGGGGCGATCGAGAAGATGTTGCCCGCGCCGAGTACCGCGCCGACACCGTTGGTGCGCGACGGATCGCGCTGGGCCAGACCGGCCGCCCGGATCGCCTCGGTCTTCTCGATACCGGGCTGCAGCCACACCTCGGCACTGAACCCGGACAGCAGCAGCTGATCGAAGGTGTTCAGCGGCAAGGCTTTTACCGTCGTGCGTCCGCCGGGGGCGTAACCGAACTCGGCGCCGTCCAGTGGGCTGCGGCCCGCTTCCAGCTTGGCCAGGCTGTCCGATAGCGCGCCGAGGGCGGCCGCCAGCGAGTACGGACCGGATATCCACTCCTCGCCGACCAGCGGGGAGGCCGGGTCCAATTGTTTGATCCCGACGGCGGCGTCCACCCACTCGCCGGCATGGCGCGCGGTCAGTGCCCGCACCTCGTCGAGCAGTCCGCGTCGGGCCGCCAATGACAGGGAAGCCCAGGTCTTTTCACCTTCGACGAGTTCCTCGAGGGCCTCGTCGATCTGCGTTTCGGTCATCTCAGCTCGCGCTCTTGTCGAATCGGACCAATGCGTCGTGATGATTGTGGGCATACGGTGTCGGGCCCTCGCCCGCCTGCCGCTTGGCCACGATGGCAGCGTACTGCTCGAACGGAGTGGTCCGGTCCCATTTGGTCCTGGCCTCGGCCGGGGTGTAGGTCACGGTGTTCTTGGCCGGGATGTGCATGAGGGTGGGGCCGACGATGGGCGTGGTGTTGGGCGTTGTGAGGTCCAGGACCGCAAGCTCCAGCCGCGGATAGGCGGCGACGACCCGCAGGAAGGGGCGAACCACCGCGCGCGCCGCGATGTCGGCGAACCGGCGCTGCGGGATGCCGCCGAGCAGTCGCATCCACTGCGGCATGGTGGCGATGATGGCGGCGCGCATCGGGATGTTGAACAGCTTGCGCATCCAGCGTGGCATCCGCTCGGGCAGGATGTGGTAGCCCAGATCCACCAGGTAGTCCATCATGCGCTGGGCCACCTCCGAGCCGACCAGATCGGGCCGGAATCTCTCGAAGTACTCGCGGATGCCCTCGCGGGTGCGTGGGACGTCGTCGGGGTTGATGGTCTGGAACTCCGCGGCCCGTGCGCACTCCTCCCAGTACTGGCTCTCCTCGGCCGCCGACAGCTTGCCTGGGCCGAACATCTCGTAGCTGTAGAGGATCGAGTGCCACGCGGTCAGGTGGATCCACAGCTGCGAATGCGGATCGTTGGCGTCGAACGGGCGCTTGGTGATGGGTTCGGTGCCGATGGCCTTGGAGTGGATCTTGACCAGGATCTCGGACGCGTCGAGGACGGACTTGGCGTCGCCGAAGGCCACCAGGGCGAAGTACTGCATGGTCCGGTCGTAGCGCAGCCGGGTGCGGCTGTAGACCTGCCCGGTGGCGTCGACGGCGGCGGCCAGGAACGGGTCGAGGTGCTCGATGGTCACCGCCCGTGAGAAGCCGATCAGCAGTGAGGTGGGGTAGCTCCACACCTTCCAGGTGACCGAATCCGGGCCGAAGAAGCCGTAGTCCTCGGCCGGCGCCAGCGGTTCGGCGATTGCCGGCAGGCCCGCCGCTTTGCGAAGTGCGATCAGCGCGTCCATCTGCGTGTTTCCCTTCGAAATTTAGTGGTACATGACGTACCAGTTGGCTGAATGGTACGTCATGTACCAGTTAATTGGCTAGGGTGTATCCGTGGAGAGCGGCACTACCGGGAGATGGGCGGGCCAGCGGGAACGCCGGCGGGGCGAGTTCGTCGACGCCGCACTGTCCGCGATCGCCGAGCACGGTCCGCAGACCTCGACCGAGCAGATCGCGGCCCACGTCGGCGTCACCCGCACCAAGCTGTACCGGCACTTCGCCGGCGCCGCCGACCTGCAGCGGGCAATCGCGCAGCGAGCCGCGGAGATGCTCAACACCGAACTCGCGCCGCTGTGGACCCCGCACGGTTCGATGGCCCAGATCATTGAGGCCAGCGTCGGCGCCCACGTGGGGTTCCTGGTCGAGCACCGCAACCTGTACCGCTACCTGGCCCGGTGCTCACTCGGTGAGGACGGCTCGACACCCGACGCCATCGCCGACATCAGGCTGACCATCGGGACCCAGCTCGGTGTGCTGTTCACGGTGTATCTCAACGCTTTCGGCGTGGACACCGATCCGCAGCCGTTGGCGTTCGCCATCGTCGGGCTGGTCGAATCGACGACCGGCCGGTGGCTCGACCACCCCGGCACGACCTTGCAGGACCGTCTGGTGGCCGATCTGGTCCGGTGGATCTGGCTGCTGGTCGACGACACCCTGCGAGCCGGCGGGGTGTACGTGGACAGCGCAGAGCCGCTACCCACCCCCGACGTGATCGCCGCGCAGGCCGAGATCTACCGGGACCCGCACCGCGTCGGCGTCTGAGTCCTCTTTTGCACCGCGAGCGTGCGTGTCTGCTGGCCGCCACGCCGTCACGCGTCGGCATTTTCCGCACGCTCGCGACGCGCGGGATGCAGTTACGGCGCGAGCTCGGCCACCGCCTGTGCGGCCGACGTGACGCGGTCCAACCGCAAGGCGGTCTCCCCGGCATAGAGCGCGGCGCGGTCCACCCAATGGGCGGGCATGGCCGCGGTGAGCGTGATGGGGGTGAGGAACGGCAGCGCTGGGTGTTGAAGGTGCAGCAGTGCGCCGTCGCCGCGGTCGGGGATCCGGGACAGCGGCGCACTGAACTTGTTGATCGCCGCAGGCAGCCGGCGGGCGCTTCCGTCGGGGTGGCACCAGCGCCGGGTTGTGGCGTTCGGGAGTACCCGATGTCGCTCCGGCCAGCCCAGGCCGAACACCGTGGTCTCGATCGTGCTGTCCGCGTCGATGATTCGCTGCCGGTAGGCCGGGTGGGCACCGGACTCGTCGGTGAGCAGGAACCGGGTGCCTGCCACCACGCCTGCTGCGCCTGCACCGAGCGCCGCGCGGGTATCGGCTGTTGTGGCGATGCCTCCGGCCGCGAACACCGGGCGGGAACCGGCCAATGCCAATGCCTTTGGTAAGAACGCGGTCTGATCCACGACGCCGACCAGGTGCCCGCCCGCCTCCCGGCCCTGTGCGATCAACCCGTCCGCTCCGTAGGCCAGAGCCTCGGCCGCCTGCTCTTCCGTGCCGACCATCACCATGACGAATATGCCGCTGTCCGAGAGCCTTTGGATCAGTGCACGATCGATCGCGAAGGCCATCACGGCGATGTCGATCCGCGATTCCAGACAGGCCTCGATATGCGGGCGGCGGGTGAACGGCATCAACAGATTGACCGCGACCGCTCGGCCGGGCGCCTGGTCGCGGACCGTCGCGATGGCCGACTTGAGCTGCCCGGGTGGCAGGAGCCCCAAGGTGCCCAGTCCGCCGGCCGCTGCCACCGCGGCGGCCAGCGGTGCGCCCGCAATGCCGCCGCCCATGCCGGCCTGGGCCACGGGTACATCGAGTTTCAGCCGGTCTGCGATGTCCATGCCGCGATTCTGCGTCATCTGGGTCGGCGCGAGCGTGCGCAAACTGCCGACGTTTTACGGCGTGGCGGCCGACAGACACGCACGGTCGCGGTGCCTGGGGTTACCACCGGCAGAAGTCGGGACCGGAACCGGAGTCGACGGCGCGGAAGGCGAGCAGATGCCGCTGCCACCACGGCAGCGGCGCCGACAGGACCGGGTCGTGCGTCGCGTCGTCCACCACCTGCGGGGGTCCGTCGTGCAGATAGGCGACGCGGACGCCGGTGAGTCCAGCATCCCGCCACAGCAGCACGGTGCGCCGCAGCTCGAGCCAGGGGATGCGGACCGGAGGATCCTCGTCCATCCAGCGGGTCTGCCTACTGAGGGCCGTCACGTCGCCCGGCCGCTCGGGCAACTCCAGCCCGACCAGGGTGACGGTGTCGCGTTGGTAACCCGCCAGCTCGAGGGCGGTGACGCCGGGCAGCAGGTGGTTGGTGGTGCCCTCCTCGGTGTGCAGGTTGCTGAACATCGAGTAGTTCGCGACGGTCTTGAGCCCCAGATACGGCGTGATCCCGTTGGCGAAGGCCAGCAGCGGCGCGAGGAGCAGTACCAAGGGGCGTAGCTGCCAGCTCGGGGCGCGGACACCGGTCGACTCGGCAGCACGGTAGGCCCGCAGTAGCGCGACCATGAACGGGATCACCGCGACGGCCCAGGTGAGTACGAGCAGGGTGTGCCACGGCAGGCCGATCGGGCTGTCCGGCGATTCGGCCGAGCTCGATACCAGACTCACCAGCACATGGGCCGTGAAGCCCGTGAGCGCCAGGCCCCGCGGTCGCCCGATCGTTGCGAGCGTGCGCAAAATGCCGACATTTCGCGGTGTGTCGGGCGGCAGACACGCACGCTCGCGGTGCCGGGGTGTCAGGGTCACGAACACCTCGGCCGGGACCAGCAGCACGTACAGCGCGAAGACGACGGTGGCGAAGTCGTAGAACGAGGCCAAGGCCAGGATCGAATGGAAGCCGACACCGAGAAGGATGCCCCAGAAACGCAGCCGCGGCACCGCCAGCAACGCCAGAATGGCGGCCTCGCTCACCACTGCGACGATGGCGACGAACTGCCCGACAGCTGGGCCCGGCACCACAGCGTCGAAGCCGTTGAGCCAGATGAGCTGGCCGAACAGGTCGCTGCCACATGAGGTTTCCGGCGAGAAGTAGCCGGTGTTCAGCTTGTCGAACACCGTGAACAGGTAGACCACCAGCAACACCAGGCCGACCGGGCTGCGCGCGGCATCCAGCCAGCGCCCGACAAAACTGTCCGCCATACCCGGCCGGTTCCGGGCCACCGATGCCCACAGGGCCGCGGTGCCCAGCGCCACGGCGACCAGCAGGCTCAGCACCAGGTGGTTCGACGCCGCAGGCAGGTTCAGCACGGCCACCGTGGCGCCGGCCGCCACGGCCAGAGCAGCGGCGGCGACCGAGCCGGGAAACAGCAGGGCGGGCAGACCGGCCAAAAGGACCGGCAGCACCGCGAGGGGCTGACTGTCGGAGTAATGGAAGACCAACGCCATCGCGAACAACGTTGCGAACCAGCCGAGTTGCTGACGTGCGCCGGTGGGGTCGTCCGATCGGACGTTGCTGCGCCACCGCATTGAGAAGACTGTACTTGCCGGCCGTCCTGGGCCGTCGGCAGCCGCCGCCACCGCCCCGATCCCGGCGTAACCTGGAAAGCGATGGATGGGTGCGGTAGGACCCAAACGCCTTGCCGTGTAACGGAAAGGACAAGAAAATGAGTACAGTCCATTCATCGATCGACCTACACCCGGACATCATGGCCCTACGGGCGGGCTATGACCGTGTCGCAGAGTCGATGGCCGCGCAGGTCACCTTCGGCCTGACGTTGCTGACGGCGATGTACGTCGCGCTGTCTCCCTGGATCGTCGGCTTCGACGCCTTCAACAGGCTGACGGTCAACGATCTGATCGTCGGAGGGGCGATCGCGTTCCTGTCAATGTGTTTCAGCTTCGCGCTGGACCGCGCGCACGGCATGACCTGGACACTGCCGATCTTCGGTGTGTGGCTGATCGTCTCGCCGTGGGTGTTCATCAGCGGACCGACCGCAGGCATGATCTGGTCGCACGTGATCAGCGGTGCGCTCGTGATGGTGCTGGGCTTCAACGCGATGTACTTCGGGATGCGAGTGCGCAATTCTGAAGCGCGGCACGCCTGACCGGCAAACGGGCCGGTAGGCGCAGCTGGTAGGCCAGCCGGACCCCGGCTGGGAGGGGATTCTGCGCGCCGCGCCCTCCCCCGTGTCGAGCGATGCACCAATTTGTGCCCCGGTGCCGGATTTGCGCCATATCCTGGGCAATCGCAGGACTTCCATGACGGCGATGGCGGGTACGAACTGCTGAGATGAAGCTGGCGGGGCGGGAAGAAGAACTGGCGACGATCCGTCGCTCCCTTGGTGGGCCGGGAACCCATCACGGTGTGGTCATCGTCGGCAATGCCGGCGTCGGCAAGACCCGGCTGGCTCGGGAGGCCCTCGGCCATGCCGCGGCGTCCGGGCACCGGACCAGTTGGTTCGTCGGCACCGAATCCGCGCGGGAGATCCCGCTGGGGGCGTTCACCGGATCGATCAGCCAGAGCATGTGCGACCCGCTGCCCGACGTGCGGCGCGTGATCGATTCCTTCGTCGCCCAACAGCGCATGGGCAAGGTCGTCATCGGCATCGACGACGCCCACCTGCTCGACCCGCTGTCCGCCCATGTCGTACACCAGCTCGCACAGACGCAAGGGGTGCGTCTGGTCGTCACCGCGCGTTCCGGCGGCCCGGAACCCGACGCGGTGACCGCCCTGTGGAAGGACAGCCTGCTCGACCGCATCGACCTCGAACCGCTGTCCGCCCACGCGGCCACCACCCTGATCGAATCCGCGGTCGGCGGCCCGGTCGACAGCCGCAGCACCCGCCGGTTCTGGAGGCTCACCGGAGGCAATGCGCTCTACCTGCTGCAGCTGGTCAAGGACCAGATCGCCGCCGGGCGGATGCACCAATCCGCCGGGGTGTGGATGTGGGACGGCGATGTGGCCGTATCGCAGAGCATCACCGACATGGTCGGCCGCCGTCTCGGTGAGCTCGAACCCGGGATGGCGCTGGTACTCGATACGTTGTCGCAGTGCGAGCCGCTGAGCGTCGACGTCCTTATTGACCTGGTCGACCAGGACGACCTCGAGGCCGCCGAGCAGATGCATCTGGCCAGGGTCGATCGGGCCGGGCGTGGCCTGGTGGCGACCCTCGCCCACCCGCTGTACGGCGAATTGCGGAGGGCCACAGCCGGTGAGATGCACCTGTCGAAGATCCGCGGCAAGCTCGCGACCCGGCTGGCGTCGGAGCCCGACGGGGATATGCGCGCGACGGTGCGCCGGGCGCTGCTCGCGCTGCACTCGGACCTGCCACCTGATCCGCAGCTGTATCTGACGGCAGCCCGTTGCGCCGCGGTGCTGCTCGACCCCGATGCCGCCAACCGATTCGCCGCTGCCGCAGGTGAATGCGGCGCACCCGAGGCGGCGCCGATGCGAGCCATGACGCTGCTCCTGTTGAGCCGGGGTGACGAGGCCGAGTCGGTGCTGCGTGACATCAGTGCTGACGGTGCGCCGGACAGCCACCATTGGGCGACGATCCGGGCGGCCAATCTGGCGTGGATGCTCAGCCGGCCGCTCGATGCGCGTGCGATCCTGGAAAAGCTCTCCGGCACAGCAGAATCCGATGGGCAGCGGATGGAACGCCTGGCCATTCAGGCCTGCGTCGATGCGGTACTCGGGCATTGTGCCAGTGCCGAGGAAAATGCCAGGATCGCCCTGGATTCCGCTGGACTGCCGGATTTCCACGCGATGATGGCCTCGATCGCGTTGATGATGGCATTCGGTGCGCTGGGCCACGTCGACGACATCGACACCGTCGCCGAGGAGGCGATCGAACGGGCCAACACCTCGTTCGAATCCTCGCCGATGCGCTTCTGGTTCGGTGCGGTCCATGGCCGCGCCTGCCGGCTGACCGGCCGTTTCGACGACGTCACGGCGATGGCGGCCCGGCTGGACGAGTCGGCCCGTGATGTCCCGGGCCTCGTCTACGCCAACCTCGCTCATCTGCTCGGCCACGCCGAACTGGTCCGGGCCGATTTGCCTGCCGCCGTCAAACACCTGCATGAGGCGTACGCGGGCGCCGAAACACATGAGATAACAACGGGTTTGCGTATCGCCAGCTGTTTTGCCCTGGCCGAGGCGTACGCCAAACTCGGCCGGACCGCCGCGGCAACCACAGCGCTGGCCGGGGTCGGACAGCTGATGCCCGACGACTACGTGTTCGCGCGCACCGCGATGTCGGTGGCCACCGGGTGGACGCTGGCGGCCGGTGGTGCGCTCACCGATGCCATCGACGTGGTGCGCGAAGCGGGCCGGGACGCGGCGAAATGCGGCCAGCCGACGCACGAACTGCTGTGCCTGCAGGCGGCCGCCCAGTGGGGCGACACGGCCGGCGCGGCGCGCGCACGGGAACTCGCGGACACCCTGAAACTGCCGCTGGCTGAAACGGTTGCCCGCCACATCGAGGCATTGGCGGCCGATGACGGCGCCGGATTGCTGGCTGCCGCAGAGGGTTACCGCGCCCTCGGCGACCGGGCCACCGCCACCGACGCCCTGGCTCAGGCCGCGGTCGCGTTCGGCCGCCATGGTCAGGGCAAGCGCAGTGCGTATGCGGCTGCGCTGGCACAGGCGAGCGCCGGCGAATGCGGCGGGCTGTGCACCCCGGCGCTGCGTAACCCTTCCGGTCAGCCGCTGACCGGAAGGCAGCGCGAGATAGTCGAACTCGTCGTCGCGGGCTTGTCCAACAAGCAGATCGCCGAGCGCCTGGTGATGTCGGTGCGCAGCGTGGAAGGCCACCTCTACCGGGCCTGTCAGCGGGTGGGCGCCAGTTCTCGCGAGCAGCTCGCCGCGATCATCCGTGGTGGTCCGAAGGGGCTGTGACGGCGCCTCGGAGCATGTCGGCCGCCTCGGTCTGGTAGGCGTGCTCGGCCCAATCGAGTGGGGTCGAGCCGAATCTCCGGTCGGTGACGGTCGGGTCGGCACCGGCGTCGAGCAGACGGCGGATCAGCTCGAGGTCACCGGCCCAGGCGGCCTGATGCAGTGCCGTGGCGCCTTCGTCGTCCAGGGTGTTGGGGTCCTCGGGGAACACCGGAGCGATCACATCGACACCGGCGACGTCGATGCCGTGCCGGGCGAGCAGGTCGAGCCGGTCGGTAAAGCCGTGCCCGGCAGCCCAGTCGATCTGGCGCTCCCACATCTCGTCGCGGGATTCCATGGCCTCGCCGAGTCGCGACTCCCACGGGCTGGGACCGGCGTCGGTGAGCCCGTGCGCGAACAGCAGTTCCAGGTGTGAATCGTCGGCGCGGAACATCCGGTTGTAGAGCGTCTGCTGGTCGGCTGGGTGCGCGCCTCTCGTCAACAGCAACGTGGCCAGCTCGGCTGCGAACGGATGACGGGGCTGACGACGCGGTCCCTGCTCGCCCTCTCCGAATACACCCGTGAGCACCGTGAAGGGCGTCGACAATCCGCACCACAGGTAGCCGGCGTTCGGGTCTGCGCCGGCGTCGAGCAGCAGCGTCGCAGCCGCCAGGAACTCGTCAGCGGTGCGGCGGCCCAACGGAACTCGCGAATAGCACAGATACATCAGCGGAACCCAGCCGAACGGGCCGCCACCGGAGTCCGCCAGTGCGGGCCGGCCGGTCAGATGACGGGTAAGCGCCGCAGGGTCGGCGGCCGACGCAGCCGCCCAGATGTGCTGGTCGACCACGCCGGGTTCGGCGGTGAGCATGGCCGCGGCGGTGTTCCAGCGTGGTGGTGCATCGGTTTCGTTGTAGCGCAACGATGCCCGCGAGCAGAACCGGTCCGCGGAGTCCAGGGCTTCCTCGTCGAGCGCGCCGGGGTCGACGCTGAGGTCGGCCGCATCGCGGAGGTAGTGCACGAGCTTGGGCCAGCTGCTGAAACCATAGTCACGGGCGACGGTGAACTCGGCTTCGTGCAGCGGGATCCGATCCGCGCGCTGCCGCGTGCGGGCTTCGGCGCGGAGGTGGTCGATCGAGGGGTTGCTCGGCAGACGACTGGCCATTATCAGGTGAACTGTGCACGATTTTCCGCGGTCAGCGCGGAAAATCGTGCACGAATCCCGTCTAGTTGCAGACAGCGCCGACGGCGGCGGACTGGACCAGCTTGGTGTACTTGGCCAGCACACCGGTCTTGTAGCGCGGGGGCAGCGGTTCGAAACCGGCCTTGCGGGCCTCGAACTCGGCCTCGTCGACGAGGACGTCCAACGTTCCGTTCGCCACATCGAGGCGGATCCGGTCACCGTCCTCGACGAACGCGATCGGCCCGCCGTCCACGGCCTCGGGCGCGATGTGCCCGACGCACAGACCCGTCGTCCCGCCGGAGAAGCGGCCGTCCGTCATCAGCAGGACGTCCTTGCCCAGCCCGGCTCCCTTGATGGCACCGGTGATGGCCAGCATCTCGCGCATACCCGGGCCACCCTTCGGGCCCTCGTACCGGATCACCACGACGTCGCCGTGGGTGATGGTGCCGTCCTCCAGCGCGTCCAGGGCGGCCCGCTCGCGCTCGAAAACCCTTGCCGTGCCCTCGAACACGTCGGACTCGAAACCTGCGGACTTCACCACCGCACCCTCGGGGGCCAGCGATCCGTGCAGGATCGTGATGCCGCCGGTCGGATGGATCGGGTTGTTCATCGCCCGCAGCACCTTGCCGTCGGGGTCCGGCGGCGCGATGTGCGCGAGGTTCTCGGCCATGGTCTTACCGGTGACGGTCAGACAATCGCCGTGCAGCAGACCGGCATCCAGCAGTGCACGCATCACCACCGGAACGCCACCGATCTCGTCGACGTCCTTCATCACGTGGCGGCCGAACGGCTTGACGTCGGCAAGGTGCGGGACCTTGGCCCCGATGCGGGTGAAGTCGGCCAGGGTCAGCTCGACCTCGGCCTCGCGGGCGATCGCCAGCAGGTGCAGCACGGCGTTGGTGGACCCGCCGAAGGCCATCACGACGGCGATGGCGTTCTCGAAGGCTTCCTTGGTCAGGATGTCGCGTGCGGTGATGCCGCGGCGCAACATCTCCACGACGGCCTCGCCCGACTTGCGGGCGTACTCGCCGCGTCGCTTGTCCACGGCCACCGGAGATGCGCTGCCCGGCAACGACATACCGAGAGCCTCGGCTGCCGACGCCATGGTGTTGGCGGTGTACATGCCGCCACAGGCACCCTCGCCCGGACAGATCGCGCGCTCGATGATGTCGACGTCCTCCCGCGACATCAGCCCGCGCACGCACGCGCCGACGGCCTCGAAGGCGTCGATGATGGTGACTTCCTTCTCGGTGCCGTCGGTGAGCTTGGCGACACCCGGCATGATCGAGCCGTTGTAGAAGAACACCGAGGCCAGGTCGAGGCGGGCCGCGGCCATCAGCATGCCGGGGATCGACTTGTCGCAGCCGGCCAGCAGCACCGAGCCGTCGAGGCGCTCGGCCTGCATCACGGTCTCGACGCTGTCGGCGATCACCTCACGGGAGACCAGCGAGAAGTGCATTCCCTCATGCCCCATCGAGATGCCGTCGGACACCGAGATGGTGCCGAACTCCAGGGGGTAGCCCCCGGCCTCGTGCACACCGTCCTTGACGTCCTGGGCGAGCCGCTGCAGCGACATGTTGCACGGCGTGATCTCGTTCCACGAGGACCCGACGCCGATCTGCGGCTTGACCCAGTCGTCGTCGCCCATCCCTACCGCGCGGAGCATTCCGCGGGCAGCGGCCTTCTCCAGGCCGTCGGTGACGTCGCGGCTGCGGGGCTTGATATCGGGCTGGTCAGAAGACATGCAGGTAAGTATGCCCCTCGGTTAGTTAGCCGCCCAAATTCTTTCCGATACCCAAGGGGGGTATGAACGGGTAGGCGGGGAAGCCCGCCGTGCAGGTCAGCCGGTCCACTCCGTGGACTTGATGGTGAGGTCGAGCCCGCTCAGGAACCCCACGACGGTGCACACGATCGACAGCACGGGCCACACCCACAGCCAGCGGCGGGTGAAGAACACCATGACGATGCTGCCCACGAGCCCGGCGGCCAGCCCGCCGCCGATCCAGCCGAACGTTGTCGGATACACCCGGTCGTCATACGGAGTGGGGCCACAGGTCGCGTGGCAGGTGTCGGTCGACATCCCGAAGAACAACGACAGCCACGCGGCCGCGGCCGCACCGAGCACCGCCGCGATCCACAGCCCGATCGTGAGGACGATGCTGATCACCGTGACGGCGGTGCCGAGCCCGGAGGGGGCATCCGCGTTCGCCGGCCGGGGTGGCGGTGGAACGGGCCAGCCATGCGGGGGATGAGCCGGTGGCTCACCGTACGGGCCAGGCCAGGGAGGCTGTGACATCGCGTCGAGCGTATCGGCCCGCGCATCGCCTCGGCTGCACCATTTCGGCCCGGCCAAAATAGTCATGCATACCCCGGTGGGGTACTCGTATACTGGAGCCATGGACGTGGCTGACAACTCGGGTGCACATGGCTACTCGGCGCAGAAGGAGAACTACGCCAAACGGCTGCGTCGAATCGAAGGCCAGGTCCGGGGCATCGCCAAGATGATCGACGAGGACAAGTACTGCATCGACGTCCTCACCCAGATCAGCGCCGTCAACAGCGCGCTGCAGTCCGTGGCACTCGGCCTGCTCGACGAGCACCTGGGGCATTGCGTGACGCAGGCCGTCTCCGAAGGCGGGGATCAGGCCGAGGCCAAGCTTGCCGAGGCATCGGCCGCCATCGCCCGCCTGGTCCGGTCCTAGTCGCTCAGCGCCTGCTCTATCCGTTCGACCTTGGCGGTCAGTTGCCCGGTGTAGCCGGGACGGATGTCGGCCTTCAACACCAGGCTGACTCGTGAGGACACGGCGGCCACAGCGTCGACAGCCTGTTTCACCACGGCCATCACCTCGTCCCATTCACCTTCGATGTTGGTGAACATGGCGTTGGTCTCGTTGGGCAGGCCCGAGGCCCGCACCACCCGCACCGCTTCGGCGACCGCGGCGCCGACGCTCCCGGACTCGTCCCCGCCGGTGGGGCTGATGCTGAAGGCGACAATCACAGAATCGATTGTGCGCTCGCGTTGGTCGCGCGGCGGCGCGCTCCCGGCTAGTGCTTGCTGAACAGCGTCGGGCGCACCGTCAGGATCACCCGGTCGGCAGCATCGGCAGGCACCTCGTTGAGCGACCCGCTGTAGCGGTCGTTGAGCGAAAGGAAGAACGCAGCGGTGGGGTCGGGCACGATCTCGTCCACCACGCCGCGCACCTCCAGGTAGCGGTACGGGTTGTCGGGATCGTGGATCGACATCGCCACCTCGGGATGCGCCGTCACGTTGCGGTACTTCTGGCGCTTGGTGGTGTGGGTGAACCGCAGGTGCGTGCCGTCCCATTCGAACCACATCGGATTCACCTGCACGGTGCCGTCGGGTCTGGTGGTGGCGAGATGGCCGAACAGCGGCCGGGTCAACAGGTCCTCGTAACCATCTGGCACTGCAACCATTGCGCATCCTCTCGGGTCGGCTACCACGCACGGCAACGTTATGGCGCTACCGTGGCATTCCAGCATGGCCTTCAGCGTCACCGGCGAATCGCTCCCGGCCCACACCAGCCCGTGGACACCGCGTGTTGCCACGCAACTCGCCGTGCTCGCGGCGGCGGCGTTCGTCTACGTCACCGCCGAGATGCTCCCGGTCGGTGCGCTTCCGGCCATCGCCACGGATCTTCAGGTGAGCGAGGGCCTGGTCGCCACTCTGATGGCCAGCTACGCCCTGGTCGCGGCGCTCACCACCGTCGGACTGGTCCGGTTGACGGCCCGCTGGCCTCGTCGCCGGACCCTGGTGGCGACCCTGGTGTGCCTGACGGTCTCCCAGGTGATCTCCGCACTCGCGCCGAACTTCGCGGTGCTGGCCGGCGGCCGGGTGCTGTGCGCCCTGGCCCACGGGCTGATGTGGTCGGTGATCGCACCGATCGGGGCCCGACTGGTCCCGGCCAGCCACGCAGGCAGGGCCACCGCCGCGGTTTATGTGGGCACGGGCCTGGCCCTGGTGGTGGGCAATCCGCTCGCCGCGGCACTGAGCGAGATGTGGGGCTGGCGGCCTGCCGTGGCGGTCATCGCCGTGGCCGCGGCGATGGTGGCCCTGGCCGCGTGGACGATGCTGCCGCCGCTGGTGCCCGCGTCCGGTGCTGCCCGGGATCCGGGGGCGCCGCGCGGGCACCGGCGCAACCGCCGACTGCTGTCGCTGTCGGTGCTCACCCTGATCGGTGTCACCGGACACTTCATCGCCTACACCTTCATCGTGGTGATCATCCGGGACGTGGTCGGGATACACGGCCCGCACCTGGCTTGGCTGCTGGCCGCGTACGGCGTTGCCGGTCTGGCCGGGATGGCCGCCATGGGCCGTCCGCTGGACCTGTGGCCGAAGGCCTCGGTGCTCGGGTGCCTGGCCGCACTGGCAGTGGCGCTGCTGGTCCTGTCGGTGCTGGCAGTCGAATCGTGGTCCGGACGGGCTGCGGTGGCGCTCGGCGCGGTCGCGGTGGTGGTCTGGGGCGCGGCGTCCACGGCGTTGCCGCCGATGTTGCAGGCCTCGGCGATGCGAACCGCGCCGGAAGACCCCGACGGCGCCTCCGGCCGGTACGTCGCGGCCTTCCAGGTCGGCATCATGGGCGGTGCGCTGATCGGCGGCGGCATCTATGACCACGGCGGTGCCGCCCCGACCCTCGGCACCGCCGCGGCACTGATCATCGTCGTGATGAGCGGCGTCGCGCTGTCCCGCGGCGTATTCACGGTTTCCTGCGCTACCACCGAGAAGTAACGCGAGCACGCTCACAGTCGATAAACACCGCAGTTCAGCGCCGTGGAATCGGTCGCTGTCGGGGAAATACGGCGTCTCGCGGCAGTAGCTGGTCATTGCGTTGTGCGACACTGGAGCGAGTTGTGCTGTCTGGAGGTTACTCATGCCGAAATCGGCAAAACGTGCACTGATCACCGCATTCATGGCCGCCGGAGTGGTCGGCGGCATGGTGCTCAGCCCATCCGCCTACGCAGACCCCGAGGTGCCGCCGGCACCCGTCGACCCGGTGGTCCCGGGCCCCCCGCCGGGCGCGTACATCCCCCCACTGCCGGCCGACCCCGCGGCTCCGGCCCCGGCCGCCGCCCCCGGCGTTCCTTCGACACCCGCACCGATCATCAACTACGGCTCGCCGACGATCCCGTTCGAGAGCACCCCGCCCGGGCAGAACTCCGAGCCGTTCACCGGTGAGGCCCCGTTCCTGCCGCCGTCGTTCAACCCGGTCAACGGGTCGATGGTGGGTGTGGCCAAGCCCATCTACATCAACTTCCAGCGGCCGATCGCCAACCGGCAGATGGCCCAGGACGCCATCCGGATCACCTCGAACCCGCCCGTGGCAGGCCGCTTCTACTGGGTCACCGACACGCAGCTGCGCTGGCGCCCGCAGGACTTCTGGCCGTCCAACACCGTGGTGAACATCGACGCGGCCGGCACCAAGTCCAGCTTCCGGGTGGGTGACTACCTTGTGGCCACGGTCGACGACAAGGCTCACCAGATGGAGATCATGCGCAACGGGAAGCTGGAGAAGACCTTCCCGGTGTCGATGGGCAAGCCCGACGGCAAGCATGAGACCAAGAACGGCACCTACTACGTGCTGGAGAAGTTCCCCGACATCGTCATGGATTCCTCCACCTACGGCGTGCCGGTGGACTCCAAGGAGGGCTACAAGCTCAAGGTGAAGGACGCCGTCCGCATCGACAACAGCGGCGTGTTCGTGCACAGCGCGCCGTGGTCGGTCGCCCAGCAGGGCCGGAGCAACGTCAGCCACGGTTGCATCAACCTCAGCGCCGAGAACGCCAAGTGGTTCTACGACAACTTCGGCAGCGGCGACCCGGTGGTCATCAAGAACACCGGTGGCGGCTGGTACAACACGCCTGACGGAGCGTCCGACTGGCAGATGTTCTAGGCGAACGTCGATACAACAAAACCCCTGCCCAGAGGCAGGGGTTTTGTTGTATGCGGGCTAGTTCCAGATGCGCACGCGCTGAGCCGGTTCCAGGTACAGCTCGTCGGAGTCGGCCACCTCGAACGCCTCGTAAAAGGAGTCGATGTTGCGGATGACGCCGTTGCAGCGGAACTCCGGCGGCGAGTGGGGATCCACCGCCAGGCGCCGGATCGCCTCCGCGTCACGGGATTTGGTCCGCCACACCTGTGCCCAGCCGAAGTAGACGCGCTGCACGCCGGTGAGTCCGTCGATCACCGGCGCCTCCTGGCCCTTCAACGACAGCTGATAGGCCAGCAGCGCGATGGACAGCCCGCCGAGGTCGCCGATGTTCTCCCCGACCGTGAACGCACCGTTGACGTGGTGGGAGCCGTCCAGCCCGCGCGGGCTGAACTGTTCGTACTGATCGATCAAAGCCTTTGTCCGGACCCCGAATTCAGCACGGTCGGCATCGGTCCACCAGTCCACCAGGTTGCCGTCGCCGTCGTACTTGGCGCCCTGGTCGTCGAAACCGTGGCCGATCTCGTGTCCGATCACCGCGCCGATACCACCGTAGTTGGCCGCGTCGTCGGCCTCGGCGTCGAAGAACGGCGGCTGCAGAATTGCTGCGGGAAAGACGATTTCGTTCATCCCGGGGTTGTAGTAGGCGTTGACCGTCTGCGGGGTCATGAACCATTCGTCGCGGTCCACCGGGCTGCCCAGCTTGGCCAGCTCGCGGTCGGAGTTCACCACGTGGCCCCGGCGGTAGTTGCCGTAGAGGTCGTCACGCTCGACCACCAACGCCGAGTAGTCGCGCCAGCGGGCAGGATAACCGATCTTGGGGGTGAACTTGTCGAGCTTCACCAGCGCCTTGGCCCGGGTCTCCGGCGTCATCCAGTCCAGCTCGTCGATGCTGACCCGGTAGGCCTCACGCAGGTTGGCCACCAACTCGTCCATCCGGGCCTTGGCCTCGGGCGGGAAGTACTGCTGGACGTAGAGCTTGCCCAGCGCGTCACCCATCAGGCCCTCCACCAGGGAGACGCCGCGCTTCCACCGGTCGCGGTTCTGCTCGGTGCCGCTCAAGGTGCGGCCGTAGAAGTCGAAGTTCTCGGCCACCAGCTCGTCGGTCAGCAGCCCGGCGCGCGAATGGATGACGCGCCAGCGGGTCCAGGCCTTCCAGTCCTCCAGGTCCTCGCTCGCCCACAGTGCGGCGAACGCCGTCACGAAGTCGGGCTGGCGCAGCACCAGCTCGGAGACCTTCTCGGGGGTGGTGCCCAGAGCTCCGAGCCAGCCGGTCCAGTCGAATCCCGGGGCGTCGCCGGACAGGTCGGCGAACGTGCGCAGGTTGTAGGTCAGGTCGGCGTCGCGGCGCTTGACCACATCCCAGTGCGCGGCGGCCAGCTTGGATTCCAGCGCCACGATCCGGGCCGCCGTCTCACTCTGATCGCCGCCATAGACGAGGGCGAACATCCGGGCGATGTGCCCCGGGTAGGCGGCCAGGATCTCGGCGTGCTGCTCGTCGCGGTAATAGGACTCGTCGGGCAGCCCGAGGCCGGACTGACTCATGTGCAGCAGGTAGCGCGTCGAATCCTTGGAGTCGGTGTCGACGTACACACCTGCCCCGCCGGACACCCCGGTGCGCTCCAGACCGCCCAGCACCGAGGCCAGCGCGTCGCTGTCGGCAGCGCCGTCGACGAGGGCGAGCTCGGCCAGCAGCGGCGCCAGGCCGCGCGTGGCGATGGTCTGCTCGTCCATGAAGCTGGCGTACAGATCGCCGATGCGCTGCTCGTCGGAAGGCGACGAGGACCCGGAAGCTGCAGCCTTTTCACTGGCCTGGGTGATCAGATCGCGGATCTGCTCCTCGGCACGGTCGTGCAGCAGCCGGAAGGCGCCGTCGGTGGCGCGGTCGGCGGGAATCTCGTAGTCGGTCAACCAACGGCCATTGACATGGCCGAAGAGGTCGTCTTGCGGGCGGGCCTGCGGGTCGACATGGCTCAGGTCGATACCCGACTTGATCGCTTCTACCGTCACCCCGACATTCTTCCAGAAGGCCGCGGGTGCGCTGGGTGGGTTTCGCTGCCGGTACCCTCACGGCCATGCCCGAGGCGCCGAGCAAGGACAGCAAGGACAGCACCGACGATCACTCCGGCGGTGCCCTGACCGGCTTCGGTTTCGCATCGGCGGTCGCGGGCCTGATCGCCGTGGTCGCGGTGGTCCTGGCGGTCATGGTGTGGACCGGACACCGCAGCGAGGCCGACGAGCGCGCGTACCAGACAAAGGTGCTGCGGACCGCCGCCGATTGGACCAATGTCCTGATCAACATCAACAAGGACTCGGTCGAGGCTGGTATGCAGCAGCTGCGCGAGGGGACCGTGGGCCAGCTCAATTCCGACTTCGACGCCGCCGTGCAGCCCTACCGCGACCTCGTGCAGCGGCTGCAGGCACGCACCACCGGCCAGATCGACTCGGTGGCCATCGAATCGCTCTACCACCCGCCGCCGGGCCCGGACGGTCGTCCGGTGCCCGCACCCAAGACCGAACTGGCCGGCATGGTGTCGCGCACCGACACTGTGCTGGTGGTCGCGACCTCGGTCAGCGAGAACGCGGGCTCCGACAAGCCGCAGACCGTGCGCTGGACCCTGCGGCTGGATGTCTCCGACGTCGACGGAAACCTGATGGTCTCGCGGTTGGAGCCGATCCGATGAGGAACCGGTTGCGCGTCCTGGCCTTCGACATCGCGGCCCCGCTGGCTGCGATCGCGGCGCTGCTGTACATCGGCCTGGCGCTGTCCTGGCCGTTGTGGTGGGTCTCGCTGTGCTCGGTGCTGTGCCTGCTGATCGTGCAGGGCGTCATCGTCAACATCGTGCTGGCCCGTCGCGACGGCGTGACGCTGGGCACCGACGACGATGCGCCCGGCCTGCGGCTCGCGGTCGCGGGCGTGGCCGCGGCCGCCCTGGTGGCCGCGGTGACGGTGGGGTACCTGCGCTGGACCGTGCCCGACCGCACCTTCAACAACGACCGTGACGAGGTGGTGCGGATCGCCAGCAGCGTCTCGGAGGCCACCGCCACCTTCAGCCCGCAGAGCCCGACCTCATCGATCGACCGTGCCACCGCGATGATGTCGCCGAAGCAGGCCGAGCAGTTCAAGAACGAATTCGCCAACGTGGCAAAGGAATTGGCCAGCAAGAACGTGTCGGCCACCGCCGCCACCATCTCGGCCGGGGTGGAGGCACTGGGTCCGCAGGTGGCCAGTGTGGCCGTGGTGATGCGGGGCACTCAGAGCGCGCCGGGCAAACCGACGGACAACGCGGTGATGGCCCTGCGGGTCGCCCTCAGCAAGAGCGACGGCCGATGGCTGGTCGACAACGTCACCCCGCTGCACTCGCGCTAGGCGGCGCCGCGAGGCGAAGCGGGAGTACTCGACTCTCGGTCAGAGATCCTGGGTGATCAAGGAATCCGGGCTATTTCGCGGAGCGCTGCGCGGAGAGCTTGGCGAACCGGTCCGCGAGCCGTTGCATGCGCAGCAGCAGTGAGGCCGGGGGACTGGTCGTGCCCTCCAGATAGTCCGCGAAGGACTCGTTGGACACCCCGCAGCGCGAAGCGAACTCGGGCGCCTGCAGTTCCGAACGGCGCAGCATGGCCTGGATCTGGCGAGCCACCTCGGCGCGTTCGGTGGACTCCAGGTGCTCACGGGTACGCACCAAGACCTCCGACAGCGCCTTGGACACCCCGTAGGGGCGCGCGGTCTGCAGCACTTCCTCGACCTGGCGGGCCGTGCGGCCGTAGGGATCACGCTTGATCGCGGCGACGATGCGCTGCCAGACCGCCATGTCGTCGGTCTCCAGTGCCGCGCGGATGGCCGCGGTCGGCCAGTACTCGACCGGCCGATCGTCGAATGCAGGTTGACGCTGCGGCGGCGCGGCCTTCGCCGGACGTGACTGTCGCGGCTGTGCCGGCTGCTGCGAGCGCTGTACCGGTGTGCGTGGTGTTTGCGTGCCCTGCCCCTGTGTGCGCTGTGCCTTGGTGTCCTGCCCCGGAGCGCGTTGCTCCTGTTTCCGTTGTACCTGGGCGGGCGCATTCTGGGGGCGTTGTGCGGAACTGCGTTCCGAGGAAGTGCGCGGCGTCGTCGTCCGCGGGGTTGCGGCACGCGGTGTGGCCGTCGTCCGCTGGGCCGCCGTGGCGCGCTGGGTCGTGGTGCGCTGGGCCTGGGTGCGTTGCGCCTGGGGCGCTTGGGTGCGCTGACTCGGGGGACGTCGGGCGGGCGATTGAGCCGGCTGAACTTCGTCGCGACGCGCAGTCCGCGCATCCCTCGATTCCCGGACGTCGGGGGCCAACGTCACTTCGCCTCCTCCAGCATTGCTACCGCAACTGACAGGCAGCGCTGCCTGACCTTCTCCCATTCGGCAGCTGCATCCGGGTCCGACATCACGAAGTCGTGTTCATCGGACGGTTGCGGGTCGGCCAGCCGCCGCACCAACTGCGTGGCCACCCATCTGCTCTTCGGGTTCTGCCCACAGTAATACCGGTCCATGCCCGACAACACCAGAGCTGCGGTCTCGGTTTCTACCGAGTCGACAAGATCAGCAAACTCTTCAAAGTCCTTGGTGCTGTTACGGCACATGATCAGATAACTTTTCAGCCGCAGAGTTTCTGCGCCGGTCGGGATCTGCAGCCGATCACCGGTCGGCAGTTGCACATTCGTGGTCTCCACCGGGCCGAGGCGCTCCATGGGTGCCGGCTGTGCGTCGGCTTCGGCCTCCAGGGCGTCCACGGCTACCGACAGCCTGCCGCGCCACATCGTCACCGGATGCACCCCGGGGCAGCGCTTCGGGCCGCCGGGCCGCCGCGCCGCCAACAGGGTGGACGGCTTGCTGCAGCCACTGAAAGCCAACGGATCGGTGACGATGATCGTTTGCGGGGCAAGGGTTTTCATCCGCGCAGCGGTTCGCACCATCATGCGCAGGTCCGAACCGCTCGGCCCCAGTGCGGAGATGTCGTCCGGGATGATCACCAGGTCGGTGACTTCGACCTTCGGCAAAGGCTTTTCGAAATCCACCTCGGGCAGCAGCCGGTCCAGCCAGTGCGGCAGCCACCAGTTCCACTCGTCGAACATGGCCATCAGCGCGGGCACGAGGATCAGCCGGACCACGGTCGCGTCGACGGCGATCGCCACCGCGCACGCCACACCGAGCTGTGCCACCAGCGGCATGCCGGCAAAAGCGAACCCGATGAACACCGCGATCATGATCAGCGCGGCGCTGGTGATGGTGCGCGCGCTGGTGCTGACGCCGTATGCGACCGCATCGCGGGTGCTGTTGGTCTGCAGGAACCGTTCCCGGATCCGGGTGAGCAAAAAGATCTCGTAGTCCATCGACAGACCGAAGGTCATCGCCAGGACCAGTGGCGGGACGGTGCTGTCGAGCGAGCTGATCTTCTCGAATCCCAGCCCCTCGAACCAGCCCCACTGGAAGACGACGACCAGGCTGCCGTACGCCGCGGCCACCG
Source organism: Mycobacterium sp. 48b (assembly GCF_048282725.1). Taxonomy (NCBI): domain Bacteria; kingdom Bacillati; phylum Actinomycetota; class Actinomycetes; order Mycobacteriales; family Mycobacteriaceae; genus Mycobacterium; species Mycobacterium sp. 48b. The sequence goes on along the minus strand of NZ_JBLVUL010000001.1, from coordinate 292,067 downwards.
ACAGCACGGTCATCAGCACGCCCTTGAGGGCCAGGAACACCGATCGGATCGACACCAGCAGCATCACGAAGGCGATCAACGCGACGAACAGGAACACCAGCGGCTGGGTACTGGAAACCCGATCGTCGAAGTCCTTGATCAGCGCGGTCGGACCACCCACGTCGACCCGCGCGTTCGGGCCCGCGGCCTGCGGCAGTTTGTCACGCATCCAGTCGATGGACTCGCGGGCGCCCAGATCCTCGGGATCCACCGACAGCACAGCCGACAGCAGTGCGCTGGTGTTGTTGTCGGCGAACACCGGCGGCTGCACAGTCTGCACCTGGGGTGCGCGGGTCATCTCCTGGCGCACCGCGTCGAGGACGGCGGTGCCCTTGGGCCCATCCGCAGTGCCTTCGGGGAAGGTCACCAGAACTCGCACGGGGCCTAGCGCACCGGGACCGAGAGCGTCGGCGGCGGCGTTGACCCCGCCGCGGATCTCGTGGGTGGGCTCGAACTGGCGTTGCATGCTGTTGCCCAGCACCATGCCGAACGCGGGTGCGGCCAGGATCAACAACAGGATCGTCGCGGCGACGGCCGAGGCCCACGGCCGGCGCATCACCGCGCCGGTCCAGCGGGTCCAGAACCGTGACTGCGTCGCCTCGGCGCGGCGGGACCAGTGCAGGTACGACGAGCGCTTGGCGGCCGCCTTGCCGAACGTCGCCAGCACGGCCGGGGTCATCGTCGTGGAGGTCAGCACCGCGACCGCGACGGCCAGGATCGCGCCGGTGGCCATCGACACCAGCACCGGGGTGTTGATGAGGTAGATGCCGGTCACCGAGGCGATCACGGTGAGGCCGGACAGGGCCACCGCCAGGCCCGAGGTGGCCATCGCCGCATCCACGGCATCGGCCGGGTCCCGGCCGGCGCGCAGCTCCTCGCGGTAGCGCATCAGGATGAACAGGGAGTAGTCGATGGCCAGGGCGATACCGAACATCGACACCGTCGACGTGACGAACACGCTCATCTGGGTGTACATCGACAGCAGATAGACCAGGCCCATGGTCACCACGACCGTGCAGATGCCGAGCACCAGCGGCAGCGCCGCGGCGGCCAGCGATCCGAACACCGCCAGCAGCACGATCAAGACGATCGGCAGATTCCACTTCTCGGCCGCGGCGATGTCGTGCTTGGTGGCCTGGGTCGCGGCCGCGCCGAGCGCACCCTGCCCGATGACGTAGAACTTGACCTTGCCGTTCTCGCTCTCGCCGGGCTCTTCGCCGTGTACACCGACCTTCTGGCGCAGCTGCTTGGCCACATCGACCGCGCCGGTGTTGTTGAAGTCCAGTTGCAGCGTGATGACGTAGGGCCGGTCGGGCTGCGGGGCCGGCTGCTGCGGATTCGGCACGATCTTGACGCTGGGCACCTCGCCCGCGACCTTCTCCAGCCACACCACCGCGGCGTTCATGTCCTGGAACGAGGCATCAGCACGGGGAGCCGCGATGAGGGCAAGCGGCGACGCGCCCTGGTCCGGGAAATGTTCCTCGAGTTGCCGCTGGACGTGGAGCGACTGCGAACCTTCGACGTCGAACCCGCCGCCGGTCAGATTGGACGACTGGTTGATCGCGAGGTAGATCGAGGGCACCAGAAGCAGCAACCAAGTCGCGAACACCGCCCAGCGGAATCTGCGCAGATAGCTGCTCAAGCGCATCATGAACTGCTGGATGCGACTTCCCCGCTTTCTCCCCCCAACCTGGCTGGGCGTGTCCTGGCTCGTACCAGCGAGAGCGTACCTCTACCGGTGTAATGTGGCCCGCTCTCTTGCGGTTCTGAGATCGGCCTGAGACCTCTCACAGCTGAGATCCGTAGCGTTGTGCTCACGCGGCTGACCCGACAGTGCTAACAGAAGCGCGCTGTCCGGCGACATAGCCAAGGACGACCCCGGCTGACGTGTGCGCCGGGGCCCACGCTGAAGGAGTACTCCATGCAACCGACCAACGGTGGACTGCGCCGCAGTCTGGCCGCCGCCCTCGCGGTGACCGGCGCCGGCGGCGCCGTGGTGGCCGCGCTCATGGTCCCGTCGGCCACGGCTGCGACCGACCCGTGCGCCGCGAGCGAGGTCGCCCGCACCGCGGGCGGCGTGGCCACCAACATCGGCAACTATCTGGACACGCATCCGCAGACCAACCAGGCCCTGACCACCATCAGCCAGCAGCAGGGTGGAGCCCAGTCGATCGCGGCCCTCAAAAGCTATTTCGATGCCAACCCTCAGGCCGCCAAGGACATGCAGCAGTTGCAGCAGCCCCTGGCCAGCCTGGGCGCACGCTGCAAGCTGCCCGTCACCCTGCCGCAGCTGATGGGGTTGATGCAGGCCACCCAATCGCAGGGCGGGACGGCGACCGGTGGTTTGCCGGGCTCGCTGCCCTCGGCGCAGAACGTCGGGGTGCCCAGTGTCGCGGTGCCCGGGCAATCGTCGCGTCCGTCGTCGGTGACAGCGGGCTCCGGTCCGCTTCCCGGCCCCGCCACGGCCTCGACCCGGTAGTTCGGCCGCCGTCGCGTCGTCCACGGTGACTCCGCTGAACTGCGGATTCATCAACGGGCGCGGCGGTTTGCGCGCAAGGCAGGAAAGTCGTCAAGGATTCTGCTTAGCTTTCTTGAGCCGATAACCGATTGGGGTTACGGCCTACCCCATCCGATGAAGGAGCTTGACCATGTTGCTCTCGGCCCGAAATGCGCGGCGCGTGGTAGCTGGCGTGGCCGGCACCGGCGCTGTAGCCGGTGCGATGCTGTTCGGCGCCATCCCGTCGGCGCTTGCCGACGACCCGGCGAACAACCCCCCCAACTGCAGCGCAGCCGATCTGGCCGGCGTGGCTTCGGGTGTGTCGGCATCGACCTCGGCCTACCTGTTCACCCACCCCGATGTGAACAACTTCTTCACCAGCCTGGAGGGCCTGCCGCGCGAGGAGGTCAAGACCAAGGTGCACGACTACCTGGAAGCGAACCCGCAGACGAAGGCCGAGCTGACCGGCATCCGCCAGCCGCTGGTAGACCTGAAGAACCGCTGCGGCGAAGCTCCGGCTCCTTCCATCCCCTGACCGAGTGCGGGTGGATGCAACCCCCGCCAGCGGCGAAGGACACGTGACGCTCGAGAGCGTGAACCGCACGGTGCTGATGGTCGACGACGACCCGGATGTGCGTACTTCGGTTGCCCGCGGACTGCGGCATTCGGGGTTCGACGTCCGGGTCGCGGCGTCTGGCAAGGAAGCGCTGCGCCTGTTGTCGAACGAGTCGCATGACGCGCTCGTTCTCGACGTTCAGATGCCAGAACTCGACGGCGTCGCCGTGGTCACCGCCTTGCGGGCATTGGGCAACGAGATCCCGATCTGCGTGCTCTCGGCGCGCGATACGGTCAACGACCGCATCGCGGGGCTCGAAGCGGGCGCGGATGATTACCTGACCAAACCGTTCGACCTCGGCGAACTCGTGGCACGGCTCAACGCCCTGTTGCGGCGGGCCAGCCATGCCGACCGCCCGTCGGACACGATGACCGTCGGCGCGTTGACCATCGACACCGCCCGCCGGCTGGTGTTCGTCGGCGGAGACCGGGTCGACCTGACCAAGCGCGAATTCGACCTGCTGGCCGTGCTGGCGGAGAACACCGGGGTGGTGCTGTCCCGGCAGCGGTTACTCGAGCTGGTCTGGGGATACGACTTCGACGTGGACACCAACGTGGCCGATGTCTTCATCTCGTATCTGCGGCGCAAGCTCGAGCGTCCCGACGTCCCGCGCGTCATCCACACCGTCCGGGGTATCGGGTACGTCCTGCGTGAGGACGCGTGAGCGCGAGGGTCGCGTGACGGGCGCGGCGAGGAACCAGCAGTAGGTGCGGATGTTCGGCTTCATCCGCTCCGCGTCACTGCGTACCAGGGTCGCGGTGGCCTCGGCGCTGGCGGCCGCGGCGGTGGTCGCGATGTTCACCATCCTGACCTCGGTGGCGCTGGCCAACAACGACTCCGCCCAACTGGACCGCAGGCTCGATTCGATCGTCGACGCCAGCATCAGCCCAGAGCATCTGCAGGATCCGACTCGCGGTGTGCTGACCACCGGCCGGTCGCGGTCGACCGGCCAGGTGGTGTTCCAGCGGGGCTTCCAGTTACCGGCTCTGCCGCCGGGCACCGAGACCGTCGAGGTCAACGGGGTCGACTACCGGGTGCGCACCGTCCATGTGGACCAGCACGGCGGGGTGCTGATGTCCATCGGTATCCGTGCGGACAGCATCTTGTTGAGTCCCAACAGGATTCCGCTGTACACCGGGTTCGGCGTCGCCACCGTTCTGGTGGCCGGGGGCCTCGGCTGGCTGCTGGCCGGCCCGGCCATCCGGCCGCTGCGCAAGCTCACCGAGCAGACCTCGAAACTGGACAGCGGTACCGACACGATGCCGAAGGTGCGCGGTGTGCGGGAGGCCGAGGACCTCTCGGAAGCCATGGCGGGCATGCTGACCCGCTTGGCCGCCGCGCAGCGCGCCACCACCAATTCTCTTCAGGCCGCACAGGATTTCGCCGCCAACGCCGCGCACGAACTGCGCACCCCGCTCACCGCGATGCGCGCCGATCTCGACACGCTGCGCATCCACAACCTGCCCGAATCCGAACGCGACGAAGTGGTCGCCGACCTGTCGCGTGCGCAGCGCCGGGTGGAGGCGATCATCACCGCGCTGGGCCAACTCGCCTCGGGAGAACTGGCCCAGGCCGAGGACCGTGAACTGATCGACATCGCCGACCTGCTCGACCGCGTGGTCAGAGAGAACGCCCGGGGCAGCGAGCATGTCCGGATCGACGTTCAGGTCGACGACGACGTCGGTCTGGTGCTGGGCTGGCCGGGCGGGCTGCGCATCGCCGTGGACAACCTGGTGCGCAACGCGATCATCCACGGCGAGGCCACCCGGATCGTGGTGACCGCCCACCGAAGCGATACGCATCTCGTCATCACCGTCGACGACAACGGCCGCGGGTTACCGGTAGAGGAGCACCAGACCGTTCTGGGCCGGTTCCGCCGGGGCAGCACCGCGACGGTGGGCGGTTCCGGACTGGGCCTGGCCCTGGTGGCGCAGCAGGCTCAGTTGCACGGCGGCGCGATCACGTTGTCCGACGGGCCGCTCGGCGGTCTGCGCGCGACGTTGACGGTGGCTGCGCCGGTGTCGTCCTCCGGTGCTGCGGCTCAGACAGATTGACGTCGGCGGACGGCCACCAGCACCCCGCGCCAGCCCAACAGCAGCAGCGCGGTCACCAGCGAGGCGACGACGATGAAGCTGACGGCCACGCCGGCCGAGGTCAGCTTGCGCACCACCATGCCCACCACGACGGTGCTGACCCACACCACGATTCCGGTGGGCGCCAACGATGTCGGGCGCTGCCAACCGCGGGAGAGCAACCAGCCCACCACGGTTCCGGTCAAAAACGGCCACGCCGTCTCGGCGACCCCGGCCACCGTCATGCCCTCGGCGTGGCTGCGCCGTCCGATGGTGCAGAACACCACCACACAGATCAGGTCGGCCAGGAACGCCGCCACGCTAGCTCGTCGCATATGTCATCACATCCAGTACCAGTGGGCTGACGTCGGTTTGGTCGCGCTCGGCAAAGCCCGGTTGCCGTGCGGCCGGCTTGCCGTCGAAGAGCGCATCGGCGACGGCCAGCGAGGTGAGCCGCGAATCGAGCCGGAACGATTTGAAGGTAAATGGTAAGCCATTGGACGCCAACGGATCCGGGCCGTCCATCACATGGAAGTGCAGGTGCGGTGCGTCGGAGTTGCCGGAGTTGCCCAGGGCGCCGATGACCTGCCCGGTACTGAGCTTGTCGCCGGGCTTGACCTTGAGGCTGTTCGGCTGCAGGTGCGCGTAGAAGGCGTAGTTGCCGTCGCCGATGTCCTGCACGATGTGGTTGCCGCCGTACTGCGCGAGGGTGAGGCCGCTCGGCGTGACACCCGGGACCTGCTCGTTGAGTCCGTCGAGCACCGCCACCACCGGCCCGTCGGCCACCGCGTGGATCTCCGCACCGAAGTACGGATAGCTCGCGACCTTGGCCCGGTCTCCGTTGGACAGCCGGCCATCGGCACCGAGCTGCACGTAGTCGATGGCGAATCGTTCTGCGGCCCAGACTTTTCCGTTGATCGGGTTGAGCGCCATGCGGTGCGGTGTCATATCGCAGCAACTGTTGGCGTCCACCCAGTTGTCCCCGGTCAGCGGCGGGGTGATGGACACCGGCTTGCGGGTCTGCACCGTCACCGGCGCCACCGGCTCGGTCAGCGTCGCCGGGACCAGTGGCGGCATCGGTTTGGCCACGGTGATTCCGAGTTCGTGGGTGAGTTGTCCCGGCACCTGCGTCGGATCGTCGGCGACGACGTCCAGCCATACATACGCGCTCTGCCCGGGGCCGATCATGTTGGTCGGGACGGCGGAATTGCCGACAACCCTGGTCCAGTACTTGAGGCTGTCCCCGGACAAGGTGAGCAACTTGCGGTCGGCGGTCGAGGCGCTCAACGAGTTGAGGGTGACAGCGCTCGGCGAGGTGTTGGTCAGCATCAGCTCGTAGGCCAGGTGGGTGCGACCGTCGGTGGCAGCCACCGGGACCGGTTCTGCCAGAACCGATCCCACCACCGGGGTGACCACCGGCGGCGGCGTGGTGGTCGTGGTGGACTCCGACTGCGGCGCCTGCGCCGACGAACACCCGGCCAAGGTCAGCGCGAGCACTGCGATCGGGTACCGGATTCGCATGGACGTCTCCTCGCGCTCGTATTCAGGGTTCAGGGTTTGGAGAGGTGCGACCGTCTGGGACTGCCGTCCCGCCGGCCTCTGGCTGGATTGCCGGCCCGCCGGCGTCTGGCTGGATTGCCGGCCCGCCGGCGTCTGGCTGGATTGCCGGCCCGCCGGCGTCTGGATCGAGGTCCTTCTCCGTACGGAACATGAAAAAGAACACCACCCACCCGATCGTGGAGATGAAGATCCAGCTGACCAGGCGGTAGATGAGCATCGCCGAGATCGCCGACGCCAGCGTCATTCCGGAGGAGACCAGCCCGGGCACCAGCACGGCCTCCACCACCAGCAGACCGCCCGGCATCAACGGGATCGAGCCCACCGCACGGGCCGCGGCGTAGGCGACGGTGACCCCGGCCAGCGACGGGTGCCCGCCGGCGGCGTAACAGGCGAACGCCAGGCAGGCCACGTCGGCGACCCAGTTGAACATCGACCAGCTGAACGCCACCGCGAGGTCGCGCCGGCCCAGGCTGACGGACTCCAGTTGCTGCAGGATCTCGCGCCACTTGCCCAGCCCGGTGTTCGGGGGCTTGCCGCGCAACGAGTTGACCCAGGACAGCACCTTGGCCCCGATGCCGTCGATCAGCTCGGGTCTGGTGGCCACGGCCTGGGCCAACAGGATGATCGCCAGGAACGCGCCGAGGGAGAAGATCAGCGACAGCGGGTTCTTGCTGGCGCCGAGCAGAAGTGCCCCGCCGAGGCCCAGCAACGCCAGGCCCACGATCTGCAGCACCCCTGACATCACCAGCTGCCACGAGGCCACCAGCGGTGAGGCACCCCAGATGCGTTGTTGGCGGTACACGAACGTCGCGGAGAGCACCGGGCCGCCGGGCATGGTGGTCGACAGCGCGTTGCCTGCATAGAACGCGGCCTCCGAACGCCACTGCCGGACGGGCACTCCCGCCGAGCGCAGCAGCGTCCGCTGGATCTGGGCGAAGCTGTGCATCGAGGCCATCGCAGCGCCCACCGCCGCCAGGACCCACCATCCGTTCGCGGTCAGCAGGCTCCGCCATGCCTTCGCCAGCTGGTCCCAGACCAGCGTCACCTCGACGGCGAGAACTGTCACCGCGAGTGCGATGACCACCCACCGCACCCACCAGTACCTGCCGCGCGTGGAGCCGACCCGGTCCCGGGTTGTGTCGGCCGGCGCGTCCTGTGACACGCCCTACAGGGTAACCGCGCAGGTCGTGTCGACATCGCCGGTTGCTGGGCGCGCCGCATTACGCTACCGACATGGCACTGGATCCTGCTGCTGATGAGGCCGTCACGCCGTTCGTCCGCAAGGTTGCGGCCTGGTCATGGCGGCTGCTGGTCATCCTGGCAGCCGTCGTGGCACTGCTGTGGCTGATCAAACACCTCGAGGTGATCGTGGTGCCGGTGGCATTGGCCACCATGGTCGCCGCGTTGCTGCTGCCCGCAGTCGACTTCATGGACCGTCGCGGTGCCCCCCGTGGCGCCGCCGTGGCCCTGGTGTTGCTCGCCAGTTTCGCGGTGGTGGGCGGCATCTTGAGCTTCGTCATCTCCCAATTCATCGAGGGTGCACCGCAACTCGTGGAGCAGGTGACCCGAAGCATCGACGGGCTGCGGCACTGGCTGATCAACGGCCCGCTGCAGCTGAGCAAGGAGCAGATCGACCAGGCCGGGAACACCGCGATCGAGGCGCTGCAACGCAATCAGGAGAAGCTCACCACCGGGGCGTTGTCCACCGCGGGCACCCTCACCGAACTGCTCACCGGCGCGCTTCTGGTGCTGTTCACCCTGATCTTCCTGCTGCAGGGCGGGCGCAGCATCTTCGCGTTCGTCACCAAGGTTTTTCCCAACCATGTGCGCGACCGGGTCCGCGACGCGGGCCGGGCCGGTTTCCACTCGCTGGGCGGCTACATGCGGGCGACGTTCCTGGTGGCCCTGGTCGATGCGGTGGGCATCGGTACCGGCCTGGCGATCATGGGCATCCCGTTGGCGCTACCGCTGGCCTCGCTGGTGTTCATGGGTGCCTTCATCCCGCTGGTCGGTGCGGTCGTCGCCGGATTCCTGGCGGTCGTGGTGGCGCTGCTGGCCAAGGGGTTCGTCTATGCACTGATCACCCTCGGCCTGATCATCGCGGTGCAGCAGCTGGAGGGGCACGTTCTGCAGCCGCTGGTGATGGGCCGTGCGGTGTCGATTCACCCGCTGGCTGTGGTGCTGGCCATCGCGGGCGGCGGTGTACTGGCCGGCATCGTCGGCGCGCTGCTCGCCGTGCCCACGGTCGCGTTCATCAACAGCGCGACCCGGATCCTGCTGGCCGACGATCCCGACGCCGAGGAGGCCCGGCAGCAGGACTCGGACAGCGTGCTGATCCAAGCCCCTGCCGACGACCTGCCGTCGAACGATCCAGACCGCTAGTCCTGGATCAGAGCCGGCCTTCGCGGCGAAGCAGATCCTGCGCGCTCATCCCGCCGCCGCGACGTGGAGGTTCGTCGTCGCGCGGGTTGAACTTCTGGGTCGACGGATCCTGATCACGCTGGCGTGGATTCGGACCCGGCCCCTGGCCCGGCCGCTGCGCGTTGAACGCGGTCGTCGGCGCACTCTCACCACCGGCAGGCGGACGCTGCTGCGGTTGCGGCATGGCGCGGGTGGCATCGGCCGACGGACGCGGTGCCGGGGGCGGCGGCGGCGGGGGCGGGGGAGTGCCGTTGGCGGGACCGCCCTTGGCCGGTCCGCCGCGCAGAGCACCCAGCCACGACTCGATCTCACGGTCTTCCCGCTGCGGGGGTGACGCCGGGCCACCTGCCGGCCGCCCGGTGGGCTGCTGCGGCGTGCGCTCCGTGCTGTCACTGGTGTTTCCGGTGGCGGTGTTGACCGTGTTCACCGCCGTGTTCACCGCGTTGCGCACGGCATTGCGGGCCATGGCGAACCGGGTGGTGGCCGGCTCTTGGCCGGGCTGCTGCGGCAGCTGCTTCTGCGGCGGGGTGATGCGGGCCGTGCCCGCGGCCGAGGGCGCGTTGGTCCTCGGCATCATCGGGCGCCTGGGCTCGGCCGCAGGATGTGTCGGGTCGTGCGGGCGGGGTGCCGGCAGGGCACCGACGCCGGCCAGGGCGCGGGGATCCTCCGCGGACTCCTGCCCCATCGGGCGCTTGCGCTCGTCGGGCAGTTCGGTCTCACCGAGGCCGAGCTTCTCCTGGATGCGCTTCATCCAGTGCGGAGCCCACCAGCAATCGTCGCCGAGCAGCTTCATGATGGCCGGGACCAGGAACATGCGGATCACCGTGGCGTCGAGCAACAGGGCGATGAGCAGACCGAACGCCAGGTACTTCATCATCACCAGGTCGGAGAAGGCGAACGCGCCCGCCACCACCGCCAGCACCAGCGCGGCACCGGTGATGAGGCGACCGGTCGTCGCGGTACCGATGCGGATGGCCTCGGCGGTCGACATGCCGCGTTCTCGGGCCTCCACCATGCGCGAGACCAGGAACACCTCGTAGTCGGTGGACAGACCCCAGATCACCGCGATGATCAGACCGATCATCGGTGCCATCAGTGGCTGTGGCGTGTAGTTCAGCAGTCCTGAGCCGTGGCCGTCGACGAACATCCAGGTCAGGATGCCCATCGTCGAGCCGAGGGTCAGGGCGCTCATCAGCGCGGCCTTGACCGGGAGCACGATCGAGCCGAAGGCCAGGAACATCAGCACCGTGGTGGTGATGACCAGGATCGTCACCATCAGCGGGAGTCTGGAGAACAGGCTGTGGATCGAGTCCTGCTCCAGGGCCGGGGTGCCGCCGACGAACACCTCGATGCCGTGCGGGGGCTGTAGGGCCCGCACGTCCGCGATGTTCTGTGCCGCGTCGCCGCGGTTGACCAGGCCGTTCTGGATCACCCGGACCGATTTGTCCTTGGACCCGCTGTCGGTGGCCGCGCGTTCCTTCCACATGGCATCCGGGTTGTTGTCCGGATCGGTGAAGCCCTTCACGGTCAGTGCCTTGGCGCGCATGTCGGCGATCTGGGCATCGGTGATCGGCTCACCGTCTTCGCGCTTCATCACCAGGGTGATCTGTTCGGTGCGGAAGCCGGGGAAGAGCTTGTCGAACTGCTCCTGGGACTGGCGCACGGCGTTGTCCGGGGGCAGGTACTTCTCGCTGATACCTGCGAGTGTGAGCGAGCCGATCGGGAGGACCAGCAGCGTCATGATGACCAGGATCGGTGTGGCGAAGGCGATGGGTCGCTTCATCACGACGTTGACCAGCCTGCCCCAGAAGCCCTGCTCGACTTCTTCGCGGGTCTTGGTCTTCTGGGTCTTCTCGGCGAACCAGTCGATGATCCGGCGGGAGAACGGCCAGTTGGCCAGGAACGGCACCTTCAGCAGTGTGGTCACGCCGAGCGCGTCGACCCGGGGCCCCAGGATGGCCAGAACCGCGGGCAGCACCGTGATGGACAGGAACGCCGCCAGCATGACCGAGGCGATGATCGCGTAGGTGATCGACTTCAGGAACCCGAGCGGGATCAGCAGCAGCGGCAGCGAGGACGCCACGATGATCACGGCGGAGAACGCCACGGTCCGGCCCGAGGTCATCACCGATCTTCGTACCGCGGCCTCGGTGTCATAGCCCTCGGCGAGTTCCTCTCGGAACCGGCTCACGATGAACAGGCCGTAGTCGATGGCGATACCGAAGCCCATCATCGTCACAACCGGCTGGGCGAAGAAGTGGACGGGCCCGAACTCGGCGGTGAACCGCAGGATGCCCAACGCGCCGCCGATGGTCAGACCACCGATGATCGCGGGCAGGGCGGCCGCGACCGCGCCGCCGAACACGAAGAACAGCACGACCGCCACCAGCGGCACGATCGCGAGCTCGGCGCGTTTCTGGTCGGTGCCGATGGTGCCGGTCAGTTCACTGGCCAGCGGGTTGAGGCCGGCCAGCTTGATGTCGCCGCCGTTGACCTGCTGCAGATCGGGCTCGACGGCCTGGTAGTTCTTGAGGATCGCGTCGTCGTCGTCACCCTTGAGGGGCACGCTGATGAACGTGTGGCGCTGGTCCTCGGTCTTCATCGCGGCAAGCGATGCAACGTCAGGCGCCTTCAGCCAGCCCACCCAGGCCTGGACCTGATCCGGGTGGTCCTTGACCACCTGGTCGAGTTCCTCGGTGACCTTCTTCTGCCACGCCTTGTCGGTGACCAACTTGTCATCCGGCGGCGTCAGGATGGCGACGACGTGGCTGGTGCGGTCACGGCCGTAGACCTCGTCGCCCAACAACGACGCCTGGACCGACTGGCTGCCCTCGTCGTAGAAACCACTTTGTGTGACGTGCTCTCCGAGACTGGCGCCGTAGACGCCGCCACCTAGGCACAGCGCCACCATGACACCGATGACGATGTACCTGAACTGGTACACCGTTCGACCCCACCAGGCGAACACTTAGGCTCCTAACGCTTTCATACTTCTGTTACACCCGCGCGGTCAGTAGCGATGACAGCGGCCGGAACGGCTGCAGCCATGCCCCCTGCTCGGGCAGCGAGTCCAGTCCGATCCGTGGCAGCGGTTCCCGGAACACACCAGGAATGTCCTCCAGATCGACAAACTCCAAGGTATCCGACGCTAACGCCCAGCTCGCATGTTCGCGAAATCCAAGCACCTGCACCGGGATGCCCTCACGGGCGATTTCTTCCAGCGGCTGGCGGAACGCTTGTCCGTCAGCCGAGGCCACGAGGACCGCTGCCAGCCCTTCGCTTCGACGCAGGGCGATGTGCTCGAGCATGTCGCTGTCGACATCGCTGTCATCGTCGATCTTCGGCTTGGCGAATACGGCGAAGCCCACGTTACGCAACGCCTCCACCCATGGGCGCACTACATCGGCGCTACCTGGGGCGATGTTGGTGAAGACCGTCGCCTCGGGCTCCAGTGAGACGTCCGCGTCGTCACTGCCTTCGGTCGCCAGTTCAGAGGTGTACCCCAGCAGCCAGCGGCCCAGTGCGTCGAACCTGGGACGGTGCGCGGCGGTGGGGCGGCCACCCAGGATCGCGCCCAATCCCATGTCCAGATTGGGGGCGTCCCACACCAGCAGCACCCGCCGCGCAGGGGCGGTGGCCGACGTCTCGGGTGCCCGCTCGGATCGGGCCTCTGCCTGCGCGGTCTCGTCTCGCATGTCTTCGGTCACACTCATGGGTGTTTCTCCCAGACCAACTCGGTGACGTCGGGACCGGCCAGTGCCTTGCGCTCGTACTTGGTGACCGGGCGCTCGACCGATATGGGCAGATGTGCGCCCGGCTCGACCCGGCGCAGCAGCGGCTCGGCGTCTCCGACTTCGGCGATGTGCTCGGCATACCCGGAGTGGTCGGTGGCGGCATGCAGGATCCCGCCGGGCCGCAGCCGGTCGGCGATCAGGGCGACCGTGGCCGGCTGCAGCAGGCGGCGTTTGTGGTGGCGGGCCTTGGGCCAGGGATCCGGGAAGTACACCCGGACGCCGGTCAGGGTCTCGCTGCCGATCATGTGCTCGAGCACGTCGACGCCGTCCCCGCGGACCATGCGGATGTTGGTGACCGGGGAGTCGGTCTGGGCGGCGCGGTCGATCGCGCTGAGCAGTTGGGCCAGGCCCTTGCGGTAGACCTCGACCGCGATCACGTCGAGATCAGGTTCGGCCTGGGCCATCGCCAGCGTGGAGGTGCCGGTGCCCGAGCCGATCTCCAGGATCAACGGGGCAGAGCGGCCGAACCATGCTGTGGTGTCGAGGTCGACGACCGGTGCCGAGTTCTCGTCGCGGGCCTGCATGCCCAGCTCGGGCCACAGCCGGTCCCAGGTCTGTTGCTGGGCCGGTGACAGCGTCGAGCGCCGGGTGCGGAAGCTGGTCACCCGGGGAAAACGGTGCGGTTGGGCGGGCGGCACGTCGGCCACCTCTTCTGCCGGCGCCTGCCCATCGATGTCGGACCTGGACGGGTGCATCCGTCCATGGTCTCTTATCTCCGGCGTTGTGCCCGCATCGTGGTAGAGATTGATACCCAACAGTTGCCTCCTACTGTTAAGGCTTAAACCTCTGTTCGCGCGCCCCCGCGGGTCGTGTCACGATTTTTCGTGGGCGCCGGGGTAGGCCCGTCACCACACAGGGAAGGCTGCCAGATTTTCGCAGACGAGCTCACACGCTTTGCCGACCGTGACGGCGATGCGCGGTTGGCGGAGATCAGTGCACGGGTTTCGGCCCCCGTCAGTGTGCGTGTCTGTGGGCGTCGCGGCGTCGGCGTGAGCACGGTGACCGCGGCGCTGGCCGGTGCAGGCCTCGCGATCTCCGAGTCGGGCGATGTCACGGTGCTGGTGATCGCCGAGGTGCTCAAACCCGAGGACCAGGCCCTGCTCGCCGAACTGGCCCGGGCGGGCCGGCCGGCGATCGTCGTACTCAACAAGGCCGATCTCGCGGGGTCCGGACCCGGCGGCCCGATCGCCACCGCGCACCGCAGGGCCCGGCTCCTGCAGAAGCCGGCCGGAGTGCCGGTGGTGCCGATGGTGGCACTGCTCGCTTGCGCGTCCCTGCGGGCGGTTCCTGCGAACCTGGTCGACGCGCTGCGGCTGCTGGCCGCCGCGCCCGCCGACCTGACCTCGGCCGATGCCTTCGTCGCCGGTCCACACCAGGTGCCGCGTGCGGTGCGCACGCAGCTGCTGGAACGTCTGGACCGGTTCGGGGTCGCCCACACCACCCTGGCGATCAGCCGTGGCGAACAGGCCGAGACAGTGCCGGTGTTGTTGCGTGGGCTCAGCGAGGTCGACCGGGCGGTGGCGGTCATCGATGCGGCGGCCGCCCCGGTCCGGTACCGGCGGGCGCTGTGGGCCCTGGCCGAGCTGCGTGCCGTGGGCGGCCCGGCGGTGGGACGGTTCCTGGCCGCCGATGACACGGTGATCGCGGTGATGGCCGCGGCCGTCGACGTGGTCGAGGCCGAAGGACTGCGCGTCGACCCGGGCGATGACCGCGACGCCCACCTCTGCCGCGCCCGGCGCTGGCGGCGTTACCGCGACGGGCCCGTGAATGCCCTGCATCGCAGCTGCGGTGACGCGATCGTGCGCGGTTCACTGCGACTGCTGGGTGCGGCGGGCAACCGAGGATGACCGACGTGGATACGGCCCGGGACCCGGCATCGGAGCGGACGCGAGAAGCGCAGATCGCCGCTGCCGATGCCGTGGTGGCCGCGATCGATCCCGGCTTGAACTCGCCGGGAGTGGAAACCCGCGACGCGGTGCTGGTCGCCGGTCCGTGGCTGGCCGGATCGACCAGTGTGATGGCGGCGTTGCGGGAGCGGATGCCGCAGACCACCTTCGTGGAATCCACCGAACTGGTGGCGGGCGAGGCCCCGGCAGCCGTGGTGTTCGTCGTCTCGGCGGCCGCACCTGTGACTGAATCAGATTGTGCGCTGGTCGATCTGGCGTCGCGTCACACCGATCTGGTGATCGGTGTGGTGTCCAAGACCGATGCGTACCGCGACTGGCGCGACGTGCGCGACGCCGATGCGCAGATCCTGAGTGAGCGCGACACGCGCTACGCGCGCATGCCCTGGGTGGGGGTGGCGGCTGCGCCCGATCTCGGTGAGCCTCAGCTCGACGAGCTGGTCGAACTGCTCACCGCCCAACTGGCCGATCCCGATATCGCACGCCGGAACCGATTGCGCGCCTGGGAAACTCGGCTGGATGCGGTCATCCTCCGGTACCAGGCCGACGGGTCGGGCGCCGACCGTCAGGCGCGGGTGGACGTGTTGCGCGAGCGTCGCGCCGAGGTGGCCAGGGCCCGCAGGCTGACCCGTACCGAGCGCAGCATCGCATTGCGAAGTCAGCTGCAGCAGGCCCGGGTCCAACTCGGCTATTTCGCCCGCAACCGGTGCAATTCGGTGCGCACCGAACTGCAGGAGGACGTCGCGGGCATGAGCCGGCGCCGGATCGAGACGTTCGAGGAGTACGCCCGGCAGCGTGCCGCCGAGGTCGTCGGCGACGTCGACGAGGGAGTCACCGCACACCTGCGCGGCGTCGCGGCGGAACTCGACCTGCCCGCGCTCGAGTCGCCGGCTGGATCACCGGCTCCGCCGGCTGTGGCTGGATCACCGGCTCAGCCGGCGGTTCCCACCCTGCCGTCCCCGCCGCTGAAGTCCCGGACCCTGGAGACCCGGCTGATGCTGGTTCTGGGCGCTGGCTTCGGGCTGGGAGTCGCGGTCGCGGTCAGCAGACTGTTGGCCGGCGCGGCGCCGCGACTGGCCGTGGCCGGTCTGGTGGTCGGTGCTGTGGTGGGTCTGCTGCTGGCGGTCTGGGTGGTCGGCACCCGCGGGCTTTTGCACGACCGGGCGGTCCTGGATCGCTGGGTCGGTGACATCACCACCACACTGCGTTCGGCCGTCGAGGAGCTCGTCGCGACGCGGGTGCTGGCCGCGGAGACCGCGCTCACCGCCGAGCTGGCGGCCCGTGAGGAAACCGAGGCCGCTGTGGCGGCCGAGAAGACCGCCGCGATGGATGCCGAACTGCGCGAACATGCCATCGCTACCGCGCGCGCGGCCGCCCAGCGGGACCGGCGGATCCCGCCGCTACAGCGGGCGCTGAACGCCGTCCGGGCTGATCTGTACGGCAACAGCGATGCTACTGACGAGTAACCACCTGATAACGTCGATCTGAATCGTTCCTGTGAGTGATCGGACATACCACTGGTTCACCGTGGGTATGTCACCCGCGTTAACCTCTACCCAAGGGGTAGCCGTGACCGCGTCGTGACGTGGCTTGGGTTCCACAAACCTACGCAGGAGAATTTTGATGACCTCAGCGACCATTCCGGGTCTGGACACCGCACCGACGAAACATCAGGGTCTGCTGGCCTGGGTCCAGGAGGTCGCAGAGCTGACTCAACCGGACCGGGTGGTTTTCGCCGACGGGTCCGCCGAGGAGTACGACCGCTTGGCCGCTCACCTGGTCGAGCAGGGCACCTTCCAGAAGCTCAACGAGGAGAAGCAGCCGAACTCGTACCTGGCGCTCTCCGATCCGTCCGACGTCGCCCGCGTCGAGTCGCGCACCTTCATCTGCTCCGAGCGTGAGATCGACGCCGGTCCCACCAACAACTGGATGGAACCCGCCAAGATGCGCGGGATCATGAGCGACCTGTACCGCGGCTCGATGCGCGGCCGCACGATGTGGGTGGTCCCGTTCTGCATGGGTCCGCTGGACGCCGAGGACCCCAAGCTCGGTGTGGAGATCACCGACTCCGAGTACGTCGTGGTCTCGATGCGCACCATGACCCGGATGGGTCAGGCCGCGCTGGACAAGATCGGCGACGACGGCTTCTTCGTCAAGGCGCTGCACTCCATCGGTGCACCCCTGGAGCCCGGCCAGAAGGACGTGCCGTGGCCGTGCAACGACACCAAGTACATCACCCACTTCCCGGAGACCCGCGAGATCTGGAGCTTCGGCTCGGGCTACGGCGGTAACGCGCTGCTGGGCAAGAAGTGCTACTCGCTGCGCATCGCCTCGGCGATGGCCCACGACGAGGGCTGGCTCGCCGAGCACATGCTGATCGTCAAGCTGATCTCGCCGGAGAACAAGGCGTACTTCGTCGCCGCGGCGTTCCCGTCGGCCTGTGGCAAGACCAACCTCGCGATGCTGCAGCCGACCATCCCCGGCTGGCGCGCCGAGACCGTCGGTGACGATATCGCGTGGATGCGGTTCGGCAAGGACGGCCGCCTGTACGCCGTCAACCCCGAGTTCGGTTTCTTCGGCGTCGCGCCCGGCACCAACTGGGACTCGAACCCCAACGCGATGAAGACCATCGCCGCCGGCAACACCGTCTTCACCAACGTGGCCAAGACCGACGACAACGACGTGTGGTGGGAAGGCCTGGAGGGCGAGCCCGACCACCTCATCGACTGGAAGGGCCAGGACTGGAACCTGCGGGAGGCGGAAACCAAAGCGGCGCACCCGAACTCGCGCTACTGCACCCCGATCTCGCAGTGCCCGACGCTGGCGCCGGAGTGGGACGACCCGCAGGGTGTGCCGATCTCGGCGATCCTGTTCGGCGGTCGTCGCAAGACCACGGTCCCGCTGGTGACCCAGGCCCGCGATTGGCAGCACGGTGTGTTCATCGGCGCCACCCTTGGTTCCGAGCAGACCGCGGCCGCCGAGGGCAAGGTCGGTACCGTGCGCCGCGACCCGATGGCCATGCTGCCGTTCCTGGGCTACAACGTCGGTGACTACTTCCAGCACTGGATCAACATCGGCAAGAACGCCGACGAGTCGAAGCTGCCCGCGGTGTTCTTCGTCAACTGGTTCCGCCGCGGCGAGGACGGCCGCTTCCTGTGGCCGGGCTTCGGCGAGAACAGCCGCGTGCTGAAGTGGGCCATCGAGCGCATCGAGCACAAGGCCGACGGCAAGAGCACCCCGATCGGCATCGTGCCGACGGCGGCCGACCTGGACCTGTCCGGGCTCGACGTCAATGCCGCCGATGTGGACGAGGCCCTGGCCGTCAACGCGGAGGAGTGGCGGGCCGAGCTCCCGCTGATCGAGGAGTGGTTCGAGTTCGTCGGTGAGAAGCTGCCCACCGGCATCAAGGACGAGTTCGACGCCCTCAAGCACCGCCTGTCCGAGGCTTAACACCGCGAGCGTGCGTGTCTGCCGGTAGACACGCCGCCACGCGTCAGCATTACGCGCACCCTCGTGAGTCACGAGGGTGCGCGTTTGCATAGGGGATCTGCCAAGTATCCGGGGTTGCGCTCAACCTTGGTTGAGCGGCAACGCTTGCGTGCTATGGAGATCAGCATTGCATTGCCCACCTTCGGTGAGCCCGGCGAGGACATCCCGGACGTCACCTCGATAGCGTGCCGCGCCGAAGCACTCGGGTTCGACTCAGTGTGGGCCGGTGATCATTTGAGCACCGGCGCGCCGTTCCTGGACAGTGTCGTGGCGCTCAGTGCCGCCGCTGCCGTGACAGACCGATTACGGCTGGGCTTCGGCGTCCTGCTGCTCGCACTGCGTCCTCAGGCCTGGGCAGCCAAACAGATCGGCTCACTCCAGGTGTTGTCGGGTGGTCGGACACTGCTCGGCGTAGGAGTGGGAGGTGAGCCGGCCGCAGAGTGGACCGCCGCAGGCGTTTCGCGAGAGGGGCGTGGCCGCCGGACCGACGTGCTGCTGCAGGCGTTGCCAGATCTGTTGTCCGGAAAAGAAACTGCACTGCGTACCGAACTCGGCGAGCCGACGGTCACGCTCGAACCGGCAGCGTCGATGCCTCCGGTGTGGATCGGTGGGGCATCGGAGACCGCGCTGCACCGCGCGGTCCAGTACGGAACCGGCTGGCTCGCTTCGTTGTTGAGCTCTGATCAGATCAGGCACGGACGTGCGCGGCTGGCCGAGATCGCCGACGCGCGCGGTGTTGTGCCGCCGCGCGTCGGTACCACGTTGTTCACGGCTCTGGGCGGCGCCGACCGGGAGCGAGCGGTGCGTTGGTTGGAGAGTCTGTTGGTTCCGCGGGAGGTCGCTGATCGGATGATGATCAGTTCGCAGGGTGAATTCGAGGACAGACTGGGCCACTACAGCGAAGCAGGGGTGTCCCACGTGCTCGTCAATGCCGGGACTCAGGGTCTGCTGACTCAGTACGACATGATTGCCGAGCTTGCTGTAATACCCCAGGGACGGTGACATTGTCACGAAAAAGGGGGCACTGCAGCAATTCAGGCCCGCTCCTGCACTCCAGTAATCGGTCCAGATAATCGCGCGCCCGGGTTAGCCCGTCGATGCGGCTTTCGATATCGCTGATCCGGCGACGCACCGTGTTCTGCCAATGATCTTGGGTCTGCAGAAGTTCGGCGATGTCCTCGATCGACAGACGCCCTTCGTGCCGCCACAAGTCGACGAGCGCGATGCGGTACACCTGTTCGGCGTCGTAGACGCGCACCCGGGCCCGGCGATCGGACGCGACGAGGCCGCGACGCTCCCAGTAGTGCAGGGTAGATACCGGCAGGTGGAAATGGTCGGCCACCTCACGGATCGTCACGTAGTCGGTCATCGCTCAATTGGACCCCAACGTCAACCTCCGGTGGGGTGTCCCCTACGCGCGGACCGTCTCACGCGACGGCCACCACATGCGATCGCCCAGCAGGCTCATGGCAGCGGGAACCAGGTAGGTCCGCACCACGGTGATGTCGAGCAGCAGGCCGATTCCGACGGTGGACCCGATCTGCACCAGGTTGAGTACCGTCCCACTGGTCAACGCGAACATGGTGATCGCGAAAACCACTCCGGCGGTGGTGATCACGCTGCCGGTGCTGCCGAATCCGCGGATGATGCCGCTGATCACCCCGCTGTGGGATTCCTCGCGGATGCGGGCGGCGAACAGCATGCTGTAGTCGGCGCCGACGGCGACCAGCGCCATGAACGACACCGGGAACACCGACCAGTCCAGGCTGATTCCGATCACGTGTTGCCAGATCAGGGTGGACATCCCGGCCGCTGCCCCGAAGGACAGCACCACCGCCGCGATCATCAGCACCGGGGCCACCAGGCTTCGCAGCATCACGATCAGAACCAGGAGCACGGCGGCCACCGCGACGACACCGAAAAGTGCGAAGTCGCGCCAGGTTTGGTCGATGTGACGTTGGGACAGTGAGGCAAGACCGGTCGATTCGATCTGGGCGTGCTCCAGCACGGTTCCCGTCGCGGCGTTGCTCGCTGCGGCGATGACGTCGGGTACCGCTCCCATGGCCTCGGCGCCGTACGGGTTCACCGCCCAGACCACCATCATCCGGGCGCTGCGGCCGTCCGGGGAGATGAGCAGTTGCTCACCGGCGGTGAGGCGGCGGTCGGAGCGGCCCTCCTCGGGCAGGTAGAAGCCCCGCCCTGCGCCGGTGCTGGTATCGGCAGACATCCGATGCAGGAATTCCGAAGCTCGCGAGAGCCCCGCACTGAGTTCGGTGGTCAGCGTGACCATGGTGTCGGTACCGGTCTTGACCTGACCCAGGCCGGAGGTCAGACGGCCCAGACCCGTTGTGAGTTCGTTGATTCCGGACAGGAGCCGGCTCAGTTCCTGACGGGTCTGTTCGGGGGTCCTGGTGCCGAGCTGATCGAGCATCGCCCGCAGTTTCTTGATGGCCGCGCGCAGGTCGGGCATCGTGTCCAATGCCGTGTTCACGGGCCCTTCGGGAACCAGGGGTGCGGCGAGGCTCAATCCGTCGATCGCCAGCTGTGCGCGTCCGCCGGTGGCCGCGTTGAGGTCGGCGAAGGCCTGCCTGGCCCGCAGGCATGAGCTGTCGGCAGCGCAGGCGGGCGAAGGGTCCGGCCCGGTGAGCGGATCGAACACTGCGTGTAACGCGGCTGTGGGGGCCGCCAATCGCTGCCGGGCGGAGTCGATGTCGTCGACCACCTGGTCCAGGGAATCGGTGGCGTTGGAGATGCTGCGCACCGCGGTCACAACGTCCAGCGACCCGCCGGAGAGGTTGCCGACCACCCGATCGGCGGATTCCAGTGTGCCGAGCAGGTTGCGGGCCAGGTTGACCAGGGACCGGGCGCCGACGGTGAGTTCAGGGAGCCTGGCGGCCGCATCCGCGGATCCGTCATGCAGTTGGGTCACCCCGGAGGCCAGCCGCTTCAGTTGCGGGATGGCCTCTTCGACCCGGTCGTGGGCATCGGCAAGGCCGGCGCCGACTTGCGCGGTCTGCGAGCCGATAGCCGTCTCGGGCAAGGGTTTTCCCTCGGGCCGGGTGATCGATCGGACGTAGGCCACCTCGGGAAGATTGCCGATCGACATCGCGATCAGGTCCAGGGCGGCCAGGTCGTTGGTGTTGCGCATGTCGTGGTCGGTCCGGATGGTGATGAACTCCGGCGCGGCCTCGTTGACTCCCCAGTGGCGGTAGACGGCCTCGTATCCGCGCTTGCTGTCGGTGGCGCGCAGCTGCATCGCGTTCTCGTCGATGTTGGGTTCGAAGGTGAACAGCACGGAGCTCATCGCGATGAGAAACGCCAGGGATGCTGCGACGAGTGCCGGCGCACGACGGATGATGGCGGCACCCCGCTTGCGCCAGCGTCGTTCGTCGAGGGGACGGGGTTCGGCGTATCCGCGCTTCCCCCACAGTGCCATGATCGCGGGGGTGAGGGTCAGGCTGACCGCCATGGTGATCGCGATCGACAGCGCGATCGGAGGTCCTGCGGTGCGGAACATCCCGATCTTGGTGAACACCATGGCCATTCCGGCGCCGGCGATGGTCAGCGCGGAGGCGATGACGATACCCGCGGTGTGCGCACCGGAGCGCGCCACCGCGTCGTCGACGGCCAGCCCGCGCCGCCTGCCCTCGTGATAGTTGGCCAGCAGGAAGATGCCGTAGTCGGTCCCTGCGCCCAGCACCATGGCGGTGACCAGGGCGATGGTGAAGTTCGAGACGGTCAGCAGATCGTGGCCGCCCAGCAGCGATATCACCGGCCGGGCGACTGCCAGCGAAATGCCCACGGTGAGAAGGGGAATCATCGAGGTGATCAGCGACCGGTAGACGGCGAGCAGCAGCAGCGTGATCAGTACCACCGAGACCACGGTGATGATGGCCAGCGAGGTGTCGATGGCGGAGAACAGATCCGACAGTGTGGGTGCGGCCCCGGTGAAATGTACGTCGAGCCCGGACGGACGGGGGAGTGCGTCGACCGCGGCGCGGACGTTCTCGGTGGACTGGTGCGCACGGGTGGAGCCGACGTCCCCGGTGGTGGCGACGATCAAGTGGATGGCTTTTCCGTCGGGGCTCAGGCCGATGCCCTCCAGTCCTGGGGTGCCGTATGTGTCGAGGACGTAGGCGACGTCGTCCTTGTCTGCCACCAATCGCGACACCAGGTCGCGGTAATACGCGGTGTCGGCCGGGTTGAGGACTCGGTCGCTGGACACCACGATGCTGCCGACAGCGGTGGTATCGGGCACGCCGAAGTCGCGGGACATCTGTCGCAGGGTCTCGGTGGTTGGACTCTCCGGAGTGAACGGCGCCGAGTGCTCGGCCACCGTGCGTTCGAGCTGAGGGATGGCCAGGTTCAGTACGCCGGCCAGGGCCAGCCACGCCCCGAGAATCAACCACGCATGCTTCGCGCAGACTCTGCTGAGTTTGCCGAAGACCGCCAGATTGTGCATTTGGGCATCGTAGACCAATCGGTCTATAAGTGGTCGACTAGGATGGACCAACTGGTCTATTTAGGTGATGGAGAGGGTGTCGGCGGTGGCAGGCCCGCGCGAGCGTCTCATTCTGAGCGCCATCGAGCTGATGCGTGAGTACGGCGTGCACGCGACGGGTCTCAGTGATCTTCTGGAACACAGCAACACCGCCAGGGGTTCGATCTACCAGCACTTTCCCGCGGGAAAAATCGAACTGATGGAGCAGGCGACCCTGACGGCCGGCCGGATCATCACCGCCAGGATTGAAGAGTTGACGCAGGCGCTACCTGCTGAGGACGTGATCAGCGCCTTCATCGCCGGCTGGAAACAGAACCTCGTCGACAGTGAATTCAGTAGTGGGTGTCCTATCGTGGCCGCTGCGCAGGCTGGTCCCGACGCGCTGGCCGTGCGTGAAGCCTCGGCCGCGGTATTTGCTGATTGGGCCCGGGTGATCGCCGCTTCGATCGAATCCAAGGGCGTTGAAGCCGCGACCGCGGGCCAGCTGGGCAGCTTCATCGTCAGCTCACTCGAGGGTGCGATCATCCAATGCCGCAGCGCGCGGTCGCTGCGGCCGCTCGATGACGCCGGTGCCGGCTTGATGTTGCTGCTGCGGGGGGTGCTCTAGAGGTCAGTGCAGCTGGCCATGGCGGCTCGGTTCAGCCGCCAGGTGAGACCTTCCGCGGTCGATCTGTTCGAATGCGTAGTCGGCAATCTCTGCGGTGGTCATGGTGGCACCTGTCATTGCCAGCGACTGGTAGCGCTCCTCGCCGAGAACGTTGTTCAGCTCGGTGATTGCGGCGTTGATCTCGGGAAAACTCGGGTGTCCGATTGCCGCCACGGTGAATCCCATGATGGTGGCCGCCGGCTCGTGAATGCCCAGTCGAACAAGCAACGCCGCGAGCAGCCCGAGCGTGACCCGCATGAGCTCCGTGGTGCCGGAATCGTAGTAGTGCCGGACGGTTTGGGTGATGTAGTCGAAGGCCTCGGTATGCTGGCCGCGGTCGGCCGCGAGTCCGGTCAGCAGCCCTGCGATGATGGAAGTCTGCTGGCGGTCGCCACTTTCGTCAGCGATCGCCAGTGCCCGGCGAAGGGCTCGGTATGCCTCGGTGGGATCGGACTCCCGCCGGGCCCAGCCGTATCCGAGCAGCGCGGCGCCGGCCAGGCTCGGATTGTCGGCCACGCCGGCAGCCGAGAGCAGGTTCTCCGATACCGCCATCGCTTCGGTCGTGGCACCGCAGACGGTCAACGCCACGACCATCACCGCGTCGCTGGCGGTGTGGCGGACGGGATTCCGTGCAATGCTGGCCTTGCACCATTCGACTGCCAGTTCGGGCCGACCCGTCGTGCTGTACCCGGCGGCCACCACACACGAGAATTCGTCGCCCACGCTGTCGAACTCTCCGCTCTCGATCGCCGCCCGGGCTGCATCCGCGTACTCGTCGAAGTCGTCGAGCCGGCCCAATGCCGCACAGTTCGCTGCCCCTACGTAGAGCTGCGCCAGCCGTGGATGCCGTGCGGCTTTCGCGGGCGGGATGGTCTCCTCGACCCAGGCGATGGGCTCCCACTGCTCCAGGAAATACCCGAGGAAGATCGAGGTCACCGCGATTGTGGCGGCGGTATCCAGGTCGCGGTTGTCGATGGCCCAACGAAATCCCGCACGCAGATTTGCCAATTCGACGTTGAACCACTCGTACGCTTCGCGTTGGCGCGGACTGTCCCACAACGCTTGCACTTCGGGTTCCATGGCCGCGAAGTACTGTGCGTGCGCGCTGCGCGCCGCCCGCGCATCACCGAGGCCGACGAGCTGTCCCTCGGCGAACTGCCGGATGGTCTCCAGCATCGAGAAGCGAGTGCGCGGCGATGTCCGGTCTGCCACCAGCAACGACTTGCGGACGAGCGCGTCGAGCAGATCCAGTGTGCCCAGGTCATCTCCGGACCCGGCGACGGCGCACGCCGCGGCTAGATTGAACCCGCCATTGAACACGGAAAGCTTTGTCAACAAAGATTTTTCGTCATCGTCGAGCAGGTCGTAGGACCATTGCACCGCTTGGCTCAGAGTCTGGTGGCGTTCCAGTCCCCGACGCGAGCCAACCAGCAACCGGAACCGATCGTCGAGGCGGTCGCGGATCTCGGTCGCCGTCATCGACACGATGCGGGATGCCGCGAGCTCGATCGCCAGCGGGATACCGTCGAGGCGACGGCAGATCTCGACGACCGCGGCGGACTCTGCCGGGGAGACGAACGATGCGCGAGGTGACACAGCCTGGGCTCGCTCGACGAACAGTGCGGCGGCTGTGGAGCCCATGTCGGAGTCGATGTCCAGGGATGGAACCGGCCACAGCTGTTCGTCTCTGAGCCGCAAGCCTTCCCGGCTGGTGGCAAGGATGGTGACGGTCGACGACTGGGCGAGGATCGTCTCGATCAGGTCGGCGGCGGCACTCAGGACGTGCTCGCAGTTGTCGAAAACGAGGATGCGTGAGCGTCCCTGGAGGGCTGCGGCGATGCTCTCGGAGACGGTGAGCCCAGGCTGCTGGGTGATTCCGAGCACCGTCGCGACGGAGTCCGGAACCGCCGCCGGA
Organism: Mycobacterium sp. 48b; assembly: GCF_048282725.1. Taxonomy (NCBI): domain Bacteria; kingdom Bacillati; phylum Actinomycetota; class Actinomycetes; order Mycobacteriales; family Mycobacteriaceae; genus Mycobacterium; species Mycobacterium sp. 48b. Next base: position 266,613 of record NZ_JBLVUL010000001.1, on the reverse strand, counting down.
TCCCCGACCGCGGCGAGCTCGATCACGAAGACCCCGTCCTGGAATGCATCGGCCGACCGTGAGGCGACCTCCAGGGCCAATCGCGTCTTTCCGACACCGCCGACGCCGGTCAGTGTCACCAGACGATGCACCTTCAGGGCCGCGTCCAGTTCGGCGAGATCAAGTTCGCGTCCGACCAGACTCGTCGTCGGAGCCCGCAGGTTCCCTCGCCCGGCGTTGACGGCGTTCAACGGCGGAAACTCCGTACGCAATCCCGGTGCTCGGACCTGATGGATGTCCACGGGTTTGGCGATGTCGCGTAGCCGTCTGGACCCCAGCGGGATCAGATCGACGGCGCTCAACAGGCCTGCCGTCAACCCGTCGAGCAGGATCTGTCCGCCGTGACCGGCCGCCATGATCCGGGCTGCCCGGTTGAGCGCCACCCCGAAATAGTCGGCGTCGCGGAACTCGGCTTCGCCGGTGGCGATGCCCATCCGTACCGGCAATTCGAGCGCCAGCTGCGCCGCCAATGCGGCATCGACGGCTGACGACGGTGACGTGAAGACCGCGCAGATGCCGTCGCCGGTGTGTTTGAACACCTGCCCGCCATGGGCGTCGACGGCGGTGCGGAGCACGTCGTCATGCCGGGTCAGCGCGGCTCGCATCGCGTCGGCATCGGCTTCCCACCGGCGGGTGGACCCCTCGATGTCGGTGAACAGGAAGGTTGCGATGCCGGGTGGCATGCTGGCCGTCCTCAGCGCCGTTCGGTGAATCGCATCGGCGCTCCCCACGCTCGATCCGCTGGGCGTTCTGACATCGTAGGTCCGGCGCGCGGGACTGGACCTCGGTTTGGCGGCGCGGGCGGTTCCGGTGCTTCTGCAGTCAAACACCTGCTCACGTCGATATCGGAGCGTGTAATCCCACGCCACTTGACACCTGTCAAGTGGCGCCGGTTACAGTGCCCTCATGCAGATCCGCGAGCATGCCGAGGCCAACCCCGAGAAGCCGGCCATCATCCTTCATCCGTCGGGCACCGTCGTCACGTTCGGTGAGCTCGAAGCCCGCGCGAATCGCCTGGCCCATTACTTCCGTCGGCAGGGTCTGCACGAGGGCGACGTGGTTGCGATCCTCATGGAGAACAACGAGCACATTCATGCCGTGATGTGGGCGGCACGCCGCAGCGGCCTGTACTACGTGCCGATCAACACGCATCTGACCGCGGCCGAGGCCGCCTACATCATCGACAACAGCGGGGCCAAGGCCATCGTCGGCTCCGCTGTACTCAAGGACATCCTGAGCGGCCTCGACAAGGAACTGCCGAGCGGCCTGCCGGACACCCTGCTCATCGCCGACGGTGAGCTCGACGGCTGGCAGCGGTACCCGGAAGCCGTCGCCGACCTGCCCGCCACCCCGATCGACGACGAGATGGACGGGGACCTGCTGCAGTACTCGTCGGGCACGACCGGCCGACCCAAGGGCATCAAGCGGGAGCTGCCGCACGTGCCGCCGTCGGAGACCCCCGGCATGATGTCGGCGTTGGTGGGTTTCTGGATGCAGCCGGATTCGGTGTATCTGAGCCCCGCGCCGCTCTACCACACCGCGCCGTCGGTGTGGTCCATGCAGACCCACGCCGCGGGTATCACCACGGTGGTGCTGGAGAAGTTCGACGCCGAAGGCACGCTCGACGCGATCCAGAAGTATGGCGTCACCCAGGGTCAGTTCGTCCCGGTGATGTTCACCCGGATGCTGAAACTCCCTGAGAACGTGCGGAATTCATACGATCTGTCCAGCCTGCGCCGCGTTATGCACGCTGCCGCACCGTGTCCGGTCGAGATCAAGAAGCAGATGATCGACTGGTGGGGCCCCATCGTCGACGAGTACTACGCCTCTTCGGAGGCCATTGGTGCGACGGTGATCTTCGCCGAGGACTGGCTGACCCATCCGGGTTCGGTCGGCAAGCCGATGAACGGCCTCGTCCACATCCTCGACGAGGACGGCAAGGAACTGCCACCCGGGCAGGCCGGTGAGATCTTCTTCGAGGGCGGCGCCGATTTCGAATACCTCAACGATGCGGAGAAGACCGCCTCCTCGCGTGAGTCGCACGGGTGGAAGACGGTGGGGGACATCGGATACGTGGACGAGGACGGTTACCTGTACCTCACCGACCGGCGTCACCACATGATCATCTCGGGCGGGGTGAACATCTACCCGCAGGAAGCCGAGAACATGCTCGTCGTGCACCCGAAGGTGATGGATGCCGCGGTGTTCGGCATCCCGGACGACGAGATGGGGCAGAGCGTCAAGGGTGTCGTGCAGACCGTGGACCCGGCCGACGCCACTCCGGAGTTCGCCGAGGAGCTGCTGGGCTGGCTGCGTGAGCGTCTGACGCACTACAAGTGCCCGCGGACAATCTCGTTCGAGGCCGAGCTCCCTCGCACCGATACCGGCAAGCTGTACAAGCAGGGGCTGATAAACAAGTACTCGTGACCGTTCTGGAGCTGCCCGCGGGAATCCGCGTCGGAGTCGACGTCCCGACGGATGCCGCGACGTTCACGCTGACCGAACGCTCCGCCGAGGACCGGCGGGTGGTCACCGTGGATTCGGTCGAGCAGGCTCTGGGGCAACTCACCGAACGGTGCCGGACGTGGCCGCAGGCCGCGGCGGTATGTGACGACGTGCTGCGGTCGCTCGACCCGGCCGGGCCGACCCGGGCCGGCCTGATCACCGAGTCGTTGGCGTACTCGACGTTGCAGGCGGGCCCCGAATTCGGCCGGTGGCTGGCCGAACGGGGCCCCGCCACCGCGCCGCAGCTGCCCGAGCCGGTGCAGGCGTATCGAGAGGGGAACACGCTGCACGTCCGGTTCAACCGGCCGCAGCGGCACAACGCGTTCTCCACCGACGCCAGGGGTGCGCTGCTGGAGGCACTCGAGGTGGCCCGGCTGGATCCGGCGATCGACGAGTTGGTGCTCGGTGGGAACGGCAGATCATTCTGCAGCGGCGGCGATCTGGCCGAATTCGGCTCGTTCGCCGACCCGGCCAGCGCCCATCTGGCGCGTACCCGGTACAGCCCGGCCCTGGTGCTCGATGAGATCACCGAACGGTTGGGGCGACGTTGCCGCGCCGAGGTGCACGGCCAGGTGTTGGGCAGTGGCCTGGAGATGGCCTGTTATTGCGGGTGGGTCAGCTGCCATCCGGATGCCACGATCGGCCTGCCTGAACTGGCCCTCGGTTTGATTCCCGGGGCGGGCGGAACGGTGAGCATCACGCGTCGTATCGGCCGTTGGCGCACCGCGTATCTCGTGCTCTCCGGTCGCACCATCGACGCCGCCACCGCGCTGGCGTGGGGACTGGTGGATGAGGTCGGCCTCAGTCGCTGAAGTCGATGCGCACCGAGACCGGCGTGGTCTCCAGGGCCTTGACGACGCGCGCGCCGATCGCCCCGAACTTGCGACCGCGCGCGACGACGTCGTCGTCGGGCCGAAACTGCGCGACGCCGGGCCGCCATCGGTTCCCTTGCCGCACACGAACGTTCGGGTTGGCCGCGATATTGCTCCCCCAGCCCGATCGGGTTCCTTGCTGGCAGATCACCCAGGCGCCGGTGGCGTCGAACTGCACGGAGACGGGAACCCTCCGCAGCTGGCCGGTCCTGCGGCCGGTGGTCTCCAATTCGGAGGCCAGCGCGGTGCGCACGCCCAGCTTCGCCAACAACGCGACGGAAGGGTTCAGCAGATAGCGTCCGAGCGCCCGCTCTCTGCGGAACTTGCCCAGGGTCTTGTCGGGTTGAGTGGTCATGAGCTCCTCCTTGCACGAAAAGCGTCGAGTCCGTTGCTTTTCAGCAGCCGCAGCGCGGTGGACAACGGGCCGATCGTCGGGTCCGGCTCGCGGCCGCCGCCCAGCCGGTGCAGCTGGGTGGCGTGCCACTGCAGTTCCAGCGCGCTGAGAAAAGTCTTGGCGCGCGCGGTGTTCGCGAGCCGGGCGGGCAGCGGAGGCGAGATGTCGGGAACTCGCAGGACCGCCTGGCGTGCCGCCAGCAGGTTGTCGGCTGCGGCCGGGTTGACGGTGGTGGGCCTGCCCAGCCCGATCACGTCGGTGGCGCCGGACCGGACGGCGTCACTCATCGCCGCCTGCGTGCGGAAACCTCCGGTCACGGCCAGCGGCACGTCGCCGGCGACCTCCCGGGCAGCGGAGGCGTACTCGATGAAGTAGGCCTCGCGAGCCGTTGTGGAGGCCGATTGCACCGCGGGCCTCCCTTCCATCGCGGGGGATTCGTATGTGCCGCCGCTGATTTCGATCAGGTCGATTTCCTCGGCGCTCAGCGCGGCGATGACGGCACGCGACTCTTCCTCGGTGAAACCTCCACGTTGGAAGTCTGCGGAGTTGAGCTTGATGGCAACGGCGAAGCCGGGGCTAACGGCAGCGCGGGTCCGCCGGACCACCTCGAGCGCGAAGCGCATCCGGCGCTCCGCATCGCCGCCCCAGCGGTCCGTTCGCTGATTGGTGCGTGGTGACAGGAACTGGGCGACGAGATACCCGTGCGCGCCGTGTATCTGGACTCCGTCGAAGCCGGCCGCGTCGGCGATCGCGGCTGTCCGCGCGTATCTGTCGACGGTGGCTTCGATCTCGTCGTCGGTGAGGGCACGCGGAGCCTGCCACCCGGGCACGCTCATGCGAATCGCGGACGGCGCCACCGGCTGAGACCGGGTGGCCAGCGGATTGGCCTGCCTTCCCGGGTGGTTCACCTGCATCCAGATGAGTCCTCCGCCGTCCTTGGTGGCCTTGGCCCATCGGGACAGTCCGTCGAGATGCCGGTCGTCTTCGATGACGACGTTGCCCGGCTCGCCCAGATGGTCGTGGTCGACCATCACGTTGCCGGTGATCACCAGCCCGTAGCCACCCGTTCCCCACCGCCGGTAGAGCTCGACCAGCCGATGGTCCGGGCCATGGCCTGCGCCGCCCAGGCCTTCGCTGAGCGCCGACTTCATCAGCCGGTTGCGCAGGACCTGGCCACTGGCAAGCGGCAGCGGGTCGTGAATGTCTGGCATGGCGGTCTCCTCGAAATGGCCGGGGGATGCTTCCCCGACGCTAGTACACCGATCGGTCTACTGCAATGAGGCGTTCCCGGCAGGTCCGTGCGGGTAGACTGATTGGTCTAGTGCATGGTAGGGACTACGAAGGCGACGGGCGCGATGTCAGCACGAGACACCTTGATCACGAGCGTGACGGGGCTGTTGCGGCGTAGGGGTGTGGCCGGTACCGGCGTCAGCGCCCTGCTCGAGGACAGCGGTGTCTCCCGGCGGACCATCTACCTGAACTTCCCGGGTGGCAAGGAGGAACTCGTCGCGGAGGCGACCCGGGTGGCCGGGCAGACACTGACGACGCTGATCCGCGCGACAGATGACGGCCGCGATCCCGCCGAAGCTGTGCAGGCGTTCATCGATCAGTGGAAACTGCAGCTGGCGGAGACGGAGTTGCAGGCCGGTTGCCCGATCGTCGCGGCGGTCCTCGGTCGATGTGAGGCGCCCAAGGCCGCCGAGGTGGCTGCCGAAACGTTCCAGGATTGGCACGCGATGCTCGCCGAGCGGATGATCCGCTCCGGTGCGGATGAGGACGCAGCTCGTTCGCTGGCGACCATGTCGATCGCGGCTATCGAAGGCGCGATCATCATGGCGATCGCGGCTCAGAAGACCGATGCCCTGGACGATGTCGGCCGGCACCTCGTCGAACTCACCAAGTTGTACCTGCCGGGCGCCTGATCTGCGGGCACCTGCTCTACAGTGCGAGTTGTGACTGGTGGCCCGCATTTCGACGACCTGCAGATCGGTCAGGTTTTTGATACCGCTCCGGCGATGACGCTGACGGCGGGTGCGGCTGCCACCCATCAAGCGATCCTCGGCGACCGGCTACGGCTCGCGCTGGACGCCGAACTCGCTGCCGCGGTGACCGGTGAGCCCGGGCCGCTGGCGCACCCGGCGCTGGTGTGTGACGTCGCGATCGGCCAGAGCACCCTGGTCACCCAGCGGGTCAAGGCCAACCTGTTCTACCGGGGGCTAGCGTTCCACCGCTGCCCGGTGATCGGGGATACCCTGTACACCCGCACCGAAGTAGTTGGTCTGAAACAGAATTCGACAAAGCCCGGGCGGGCGGCCACTGGTCTGGCAGCCCTGCGGATGACCACCGTCGACCAGTTGGATCGCAAGGTTCTCGACTTCTACCGCTGTGCGATGCTGCCGCTGTCCGGCGACGACATCGACACCGGGCACGCCGACGATCTGTCGACGATCGGGTCCGAGGCCACCGCACCGAATCCGACCGCAGGCTGGGATGCGGACGCCTTCCGGAGCCGGGTGCCCGGGCCGCATTTCGACCCGGCGCTGGCGGGGGTGGTGCTGCACAGCACCGCCGATGTGGTCAGCAGTGCTCCGGAGCTGGCCCGGCTGACGCTGAACATCGCTGCAACTCATCATGATTGGCGTGCCGGCGGCAAGCGCCTGGTGTACGGCGGGCACACCATCGGGCTGGCTCTGGCCCAGGCGGCCCGGCTGCTGCCGAACCTGGTGACCGTGCTGGGCTGGGAGTCCTGCGATCACACCGGCCCGGTCCACGAGGGCGACACACTCTTCAGTGAGCTACATGTGGAATCGGCCGACGCCGGGGTGCTCAAACTGCGCTCGCTGGTGTACGCGGCCGGCGGCCCCGACGGTGGCGACGACCGCCAGGTGCTGGACTGGCGGTTCAGCGCGTTGCAGTTCTGATGACACCGTTGGCGATTCCGCTGGCCCTGCTGAGGCAGGCCCAGAGGGTCGCCGACGACTTCACGACCCGCACCGGCGTCGCGGTCGACGCCACCGAGTTGCTCACCGGCCGCGCTGCGCAGTTGGACCTCGCGCCCCGGGGGCAGGTCTCGGCGGGCGGGGCGACGCGACTGGTGCCCGCCCGCGACGGATGGTGCGCGCTCACGCTGTCGCGCCCCGATGACGTCGCCGCTGTTCCCGCACTGCTGCAGGACGACTCGGCAGAAACCGACCCATGGCCGGCGATCGAGGCGTGGGTGGCCGTCAACTCCGCGCAGGCGGTGGCCGAACGGGCCCGCCTGCTCGCACTACCGGTCGCCGTGCTCGGGGAAACCGAGCCCGCGCCGCCGGTGATCAGCCCGCTCGGACCAGCCCGGAAGGGTTCGCTGGCCGGCACGCTGGTAGTCGACCTGTCGTCGATGTGGGCCGGGCCCCTGTGTGGGCAGCTGCTGGCCAGGGCCGGGGCAACCGTCGTCAAGGTGGAGAGCCGGAATCGCCCGGACGGCACCCGCGCCGGGGCACCGCAGTTCTTCGACTGGATGAACAGTGGAAAACTCTCGTACACGGTGGATTTCGATGACCCACGGGACATAACCGCCCTGATTCGGGTGGCAGACGTGGTCATCGAGGCCTCTCGTCCTGCGGCGTTGAGCCGGCGTGGGCTGGGTCCCGATGCGATCGCGCCCCGGCCCGGCCGGATCTGGCTGCGTATCACCGGGCACGGCGCCGCAGGGGAGAAGGCCGGCTGGGTGGCGTTCGGCGACGACGCCGCGGTGTCAGGCGGCCTCGTCGGATACTGCGGGGGCGCACCGGTGTTCAGAGGTGATGCCATCGCCGATCCACTCACCGGGTTGCATGCCGCGGCCGCCGTTGCGGCATCGCGGGAACGCGGCGGCGGCGAGCTGATCGAATTCTCGATGGCGGCCGTGGCCGCCGGATACAGCTCCTGCGATGGCGAGGACACCGAGGTGGTGCCGGTACGGCCCGCGGTGGGTGCCTCCGGCCCAGAACTGGGAGCCGACGACGAGGCCGTCCGCCGGTTGGTGGCGGAACGGATGGATGCTCCATGTTAATTCGTCGTGCGACGCTACTCGACGGGACGGTGGCCGACATCCGCGTCGGAGGCACCGTCGAAGCGGTCGCGGACTCACTGCCGCTCGAGCCCGGCGAAAAGGTGCTCGACGCCGCGTTCGGCACGGTCATCCCCGGACTGCACGATCACCATCTACACGTGTACTCGGCTGCGGCCGAGCAGGATTCGGTCCGTGTCGGCCCCGCCGAGGCGGCCGGCGAGACAGCTCTTTCCAGGGCGTTGACCGCCGCCGTCGTGGGCGGTGACGGCTGGATCCGGGCTGTCGGTTACCACGAGGCGGTGGCCGGACCACTGGACCGGCACGCCCTGGACCGGTTGGCCCCCGATGTCCCGGTACGCGTACAACACCGTAGTGGTGTCCTGTGGACGGTGAATTCCGCCGGTCTCGCGGCGCTGGGCCTGGGCGACCATCCCGACGGGCGCCTGCGCAGCGCGGACCCGACCTGGTCGGAGTCCCTGGAACGTCGACCCGCGGCAGTTGCGGAGTTCGGCGCCCGCCTGGCCGGCTACGGCGTCACCGGGGTCACCGATGCCACCCCGGACCTTCACCCTGCTGACCGCCCGACGGGCCTGCCCCAACGTGTGCACTACCTCGCGCCGGGCAAGCGCATCCTGCACGACGACGGACTCGATCTCGATGCGCTCTCTGCCTGGATCTCCGAGCGGCACCGGGCCGGTGAGCCGGTGGCCGTGCATTGCGTGACCTCGGCCCAACTCGTCGTGACCATCGCCGCCCTGCAGGCCGCGGGCAGCCACCCGGCCGACCGGATCGAGCACGCCGCGATGGTGCCGGCGGACTGCATCGCCGACCTCGTCGCCCTCGGGATCACGGTGGTGACCCAGCCCAACTTCGTGGCCGAGCGGGGCGACCAGTACAGCACGGATGTGCCTGCCGCCGAACAGGATCAGCTCTGGCGACTGGCCACCTTGCTGGCTGCCGGCGTGCCGGTCGCGTTGTCCACCGATGCGCCGTTCGGTGCCGCTGATCCATGGGCCGCGATGCGCGCGGCCGTGCACCGTCGAACCCCGAACGGCGCGGTGCTCACCCCGGCCGAACGAATATCGGGGCGGCGCGCGCTGGGGCTGTTTCTGGGCAGCGCAGAGAATCCGGCCCGGCCGCGGCGTATCGCGACCGGCGAGCCCGGTGACCTGTGCGTGCTGGCCGCTTCCCCGCAGCGGGTGGTCGACACGCTCGAGGCCGATCTCGTGGCGGCCACCATCATCGGCGGCCTGGTGGTGTTTGAGCGGTGAACGTTTGGCGGGTGCCGGGCATGCCCGCGTTGTTGGCTTGTGCTGCATTGGGATTCGCCGGGTTCTCCTTGCTGCTGCCGGTCGCCCCGATGTGGGCGGTGCGTATCGGCGCCGACAACCTGGGGGCCGGGGCGGTCAACAGCGTGCTGATGCTGTTCACCGTCATCGCACAACTGTTGGTCGGACGCCTGTTGCGGAGGGCCGGCTGGGCCGTCACGCAGGCACTCGGGCTCGTGTTGCTGGGCATACCGGCTGCGCTGCACTCGCTGACCGACTCCCTCTGGCAGGTACTGCTTCTGGCGGCGTTGCGGGGTTTGGGGTTCGGCATCCTGACGGTGTGCAGTGTCAGGGGCATCGCCGCGCTGATCCCGCAGGAGCGCCGTGGCCGGGCGATCGGCGCGTATGGACTGTCCATCGCGGCGCCGCAGTTCGTGTTGACCCCGCTGGGACCGTGGCTGGCGGAGAATGCCGGGTATCAGCTGGTGTTCGTGCTGGCTGCAGTCCCTCTGCTGGCGGTGCCGCTGGCGTTCACCCGCCCGGCACCGACCTTGGTGACCGAAGCGCATTCGGATCGACTCGACAGCATCGGCCGGTTGGTTCCGCCGATCGCTGCGCTCGTGGTGATCACAGCGGCAGGCGGCGCGATCCTGACCTTCGCACCGTTGTTGGGTGGTGCGACGACCGCGCTCGGCGCGTTGCTGGCGATGACCGGTATGGCGGCGTTGGCCCGGTGGCTGATCGGAGGCGTTGCCGATCATCACGGCGCCGCGAGGTTCATCGCTCCGATGCTCGGTGTCGGGGCCGTCGGGCTTGCGGTGATCGCCTTCGGCATCGGTGTCGGCGGAGTGTTGGTGATCCTCGGCTGCGCCTTACTCGGCACCGCGTACGGCGCGTTGCAGAACCTCACCCTGGTGCAGGCCTTCGCCGCCACCGGCGAGCATGCCCGCGGTGCCGTGAGTGTCGCCTGGAACGTCGGATTCGACGCGGGCACCGGTCTGGGGTCTCTGGCTGTCGGTGCGCTGGCCACGTCCTTCACGTTCCCGACGGCGTTCGCCGCGATGACGGCCGTGTGTGTGGGGGTCGGGTTGATGTGGGTACTCACCGGCCATGACGGGGAATCAGGGCGCGGCACCGCTGCTTGACGCGTTGCGCGAGTACCACAACTCGAACCGGTACGGCTTCTCGCCGCCGGGGCATCGGCAGGGCCGCGGTGTCGACCAGAGGGTGTTGCAGGTCCTGGGACGTGAGCCGTTCTTCAGTGACGTCCTGGCCAGCGGCGGCCTCGACGACCGGCGGATGAGCAATGGTTACCTCAAGCGGGCCGAGGAGCTGATGGCCGAGGCGGTGGGGGGCGAGGTCGGCATGGTTCTCCACATGCGGCAGTTCGCTGTCGGTCAAGGCCGCGATGATGGCCGTCGCGGGGTGCGACGGCAGCCTGCTGCTCAGCCGGGACAGCCACAAGTCGGTGGTGGCCGGGCTGATCTTCTCGGGTCTGTCGCCACGCTGGATCACCCCGCAGTGGGATGCCGAACGTCACTTCTCACACCCGCCGTCGCCCCAGCAGGTCGAGCAGGCCTGGCAGCGTCACCCGGATGCCGCGGCCGCGCTGATCGTCAGCCCCAGTCCGTACGGCACCTGCGCCGACATCAAAGGCATCGCCGACGTCTGCCATAGCCGGGGCAAGCCCCTGATCGTCGACGAGGCATGGGGCGCCCACTTGCCGTTCCATGAGGATCTGCCGACCTGGGCGATGAACGCCGGAGCGGACGTGTGCGTGGTGAGCGTGCACAAGATGGGGGCCGGTTTCGAACAGGGCTCGGTGTTCCATCTACAGGGTGATCTCGTGGACGAGAACCGGCTGTCCGCATGTGCCGATCTGCTCATGACCACGAGCCCGAACGTGCTTGTGTACAGCGCGATTGACGGCTGGCGGAGGCAGATGGTCGAGCATGGGCACGAGTTGATGTGTGCCGCACTGGATTTGGCTTCCGATACCCGCCACGCGATCGAGGAGATCGACGATGTGGAGGTCCTCGACCGGGAACTGCTGGGCAAGCAGGCCTCGCACGATCTGGATCGGCTGCAGGTGCTGATCGACATCTCGGCGACGGGCACCTCGGGCTACCAGGCCGCCGATTGGCTGCGGGAGTACTGCCAGGTCGACCTGGGGATGACCGACCACCGCCGGGTGCTGGCCACCATGTCGGCGGCCGATGGTCCGGACACCTCGGGCCGGTTGATCGAGGCGCTCAAGCTGTGGCGCAAGGCCGCAAACGATTTCGATCCGCCGCCGCGTGTCGATCTGCCCACTCCCGAGGAGTTGGAGCTGGAGACGGTGATGGCGCCCCGGGACGCGTTCTTCGGCCCCGTCGAGGATGTTCCGGTGGAGAAGGCGGTCGGCCGCGTTTCCGCTGAGCAGATCACTCCGTACCCGCCGGGGATTCCCGCGGTGGTGCCCGGTGAACGGATAAACCAGGCCGTGTTGGACTACCTGCGCACCGGGCTCGTGGCGGGCATGAACGTTCCCGACCCCGCTGATCCTGCGCTGCGCACGGTTCGGGTTGCCGCGTAGGCCGTGCGGAGGTCTGCGACCAGTCCGTCGAAGGCTTCGTCGCGGGTCGCCGACGGTCCGCGCAGCACCGCCGACGGGTGAATCGTGGCGATCAGCGCCGGCTCCCCGTTGGACACCAAGTCTGTGACATGGAAGATCTCACCGCGGTGGCGCGTCACCCGAAAATCGTTGCCCAACATGGATTTGGCGGCGGTCGCGCCGAGTAGGACGACGACCTCCGGTGAGACCGTGTCCAGTTCGGCGAGTATCCACGGCCGGCATGCCTCCACCTCGGTTCGGCTGGGGGTCTTGTGGATACGGCGCTTGCCCCGTTCATTGGTGGTGAACTTGAAATGCTTGACCGCATTGGTCAAATAGAGCTCGGCGCGGTCGATCTCGGCGGCAGCCAGGGCCTTGTCCAAGATGCGGCCGGCGGGTCCCACGAAGGGCGCTCCCGCGCGGTCCTCCCGGTCACCCGGCTGCTCGCCGATCAACATCATCCGGGCCGAAGGTGGTCCGGACCCGAACACGGTCTGGGTGGCATCCAGATACAGCGGACATCCCTTGCACCGCCGCGCCGCCTTGGCCAGTTCCGCCAGGTCAGGTGTGTCCGGGACGAATGCCGCTGCGCCGCTCATGACCGTGGGGTACCCGTACGCACCGTTTCACCACGCGCAGTTCGGGTACCCGATGTGGTGACAACAGGAGATGATGTACATGGCCCGGGCATGCGCGGCGAAACGGGTACTGCACCGCAGGAGCAGCCTGGAGGCCGCGGCCCTGGGAGTCGGCTGCCGGATGGCTGTGAAAAGCGTGATCCGTGCCTGGGCATGGCAGCCGGATCTGGCCTGGCCGCTGAGTTCGATCGACCGGCTCGCGGGCCTGGTTCCAGGTCGTGCGTCCGCGTCGGTTCAACCCGTGGCGTTGCCGAATTGTCCCGCGGAATTGGTCCGCGCACATGGAATTTCGGGCCACAACGCGATTGTGTACTTGCACGGTGGGGCGTTTCTTACCTGTGGGCTCAACACCCACCGTGCTCTGGCTTCTCGATTGTCGGCTGCGGCCGACGCCTTGGTGCTCAACGTCGGCTACCGGATGTTGCCCGCGTGTGGGCTTGCCGACGCCGTCGATGATGCGCTGGCCGGGTTGTCCTGGTTGCGGCGGCGTGGCTACGGCGCGGAGCGGACCGTGATCGCGGGCGACTCGGCTGGCGGATACCTGGCCTTCGCAATGGCGCTCAGGTCGCTGGCCCGCGGTGTGGTTCCGGCGGCCGGTCTGGCCGCGATCTCACCGTTGATCGATCTCGACCCAGCGCAAAAGCTGGCTCACCGCAACATCTCCCGGTGTTCGATGTTCACCGGGGCGGCGTTGTCGGCATTCGCCAGGTCCGTGCGTCGCAGCCAGGTTCAGCCGAACCGGTGTGACGCCGAGCCGTTGATCGACCCGGCCACCGCCGATCTCGCGGGCATGCCACCGGTGATGATCCACGTGGGTGCGGACGAAATATTGTTGGCTGACTCGGAATTGGTGGCCGGTCGACTGGCCGATGCGCAGGTGCCCTGCGAGTTACACGTCTGGAGCGGCCAGGTGCACGACTTCCCGCTCGCGGCTGACATCCTGCCGGAAGGCAGGCGGGCCATCGGCTACATGGGCGACTTCGTCAAGGGCGTGACCGCCGAGCCGGCTCAGCGCGCGGCCTGATCGCCTTCCCGACGAGTTTCCCGCGGCGGCGCCGCGGGCATCCCAACACCATGAGCGATATCGAGAACGGACCGGATGACACGCTGTCGCCGAGTGAGTCGACCGATTCCGACGAGGTCGCCAACGCTGATGGCGACGAGGTCGTAGATCCGCCCGACGACTGGCACGGTGCCGATCGTGCGGACACCGACGAGACCCTGGAGCGCAAGCTCGCGGCCGAGGAGCCCGAGCAGCCGAAGCGTCGTGCCGACCAGCGTGGTGACCGGGAGGATGGGGACGAGGGAGACGACTCGTTCTACTCGGTGGTGCGCTGAAGCGGGATTCAGCCGGCCTGCCGCTGCAGGGTGACCGATGCGGTGTTGGCATCGGCGTGGGTGGCGATACCGCTGCCCTTCGCCGTGACGGCAAGTGCCGTGCGGTCCCCGCGGAACAGGTCGCGGGAGAACTCGCACGGGGAACCGTTCTGGTCGTAGGTGACCCGGGTGATCAACAGCAGTGCGGCCTTGGGCTTGATGCCGAGGAGAGTGGCTTCGCTGCTGGTTGCGCTGACCGCCTCGATGCGCTCGTCGGCCCGGCCGGTGACCAAACCATATTGGGATTCCAGGATTTCGTAGAGTGACCCGCCCAGCTGCTGATCGAGCAGGCCCGGAAAGGCGTCGGCGGGGAACTGTGCGTGTTCGAGTGAGATGGGCGAGCCGTCGGCAAGGCGGACGCGCTGGATCTCGATGACGTAGTCGCCGGGACCCAGACGGAGGGCGGTCTTGGTGGCGTCGTCGGGGGTGGTGATGCGCGTCGAGAGGACCCGGGTGCCCGCGACATAGCCCTGATTGGCGAGGAAGGCGGGCACGCCGACGACATCGGAGAGGTGCCGCTCCACCTGCCCGTGGCTGATGAAGATTCCGCCGGCCCGGCCGATCACCCGGTGCACCAGCCCGGCTTCCTCCAGGGCGGCCAGCACCTGGCGCAGGCTGGAGCGGCTGGTGCCGTACTGCTCGGCCAGGTCACGCTCACTGCCCAGTTTGGCGCCCGGGGTCCCCGCGTTGATGTCCGCGACGATGCGCCTGCGCAACTCCTCGCTGTGAACTGCCACCCCGGCCCCCTGCCCGTGTATTGGTACAGCCAATTCTATCCAGGTTGACCTAGAGTTCAGCGATTGCCATGTGAGATTCCGGCAGAATCTGTCCGCCGTCCACGACCAGCGACTGTCCGGTGATGTACGCGGCTTCGTCGGTGGCGAAGAACAGCGCAGCGTTGCCGATGTCGGCGACTGATCCGAGTCGGCCGGCAGGCACGGCCGAGGCCATTTGGTCCATGTAGTCCTGGCCCATTTCGACGAGGCCCTCGGTGATGATGTTTCCCGGCAGCACCGCGTTGATGGTGATCTTCTTCGGGGCGAGCTCCATTGCGGCGGTGCGCAGGAAGCCCAGCTGGGCGGCCTTGGACGCCCCGTAGTGCGACCATCCGGGATAGCCCGTGATCGGGCCGGTGATCGACGATGTGATGACGACGCGTCCGTGGCCGCTGGCGGTCAGCGCGGCGAGGGCGGCTTGCACGATGTAGACGGTGCCCTTGAAGTTCACCGAGAGGACCTGGTCGATGTCGTCCGGGGTGAGGTCTTCCAGGCGCCCGGACGGGAAGATGCCGGCATTGGCGCAGACGATGTCGAGCCCGCCGTGCCGCTCGACGGCGGCGCCGACCACCTGGCGGGCGTCTTCGGGACTGGTCACGTCCGCGCGCAGGGCACTGACCCGGCCCGGTGCGTCGGCCAGCGCCGTGACCGCCTCGTCGAGGTCGGACTGGTTGCGCCCGGTGATCAGGACGTCCACGCCGGCGTTGGCGAATGTCTGGGCGATGCCGCGGCCGATGCCCTTGCTGCCACCGGTGACGATGGCCGAGCGGCCCTGAAGCGATGCGAACATGTTGGGATCCTTTGAGAGTCAGGTCAGGGTGAGGCCGTTGGAGCGCAGGTAGCGTTCGGCGAGTTCGCAGCTGCCTGCGGCATAGCTGATGGCCTTGGTCGCCGATTCCCTGGAGTGGCTGTGGCTGCCCATCCAGGCCAGCAGCAGCAGCCTGCGCAGCAGCACGAACGAGGCCAGCATGTCCTCGTCGGAGGCAGGCAGATCGCGTCGCGTGCGGTAGCCGCGCACCCAGGCGTCCTGCCATTCCGGCAGCGCCGGATCGTCCTCGATGAACGACACGGCAGTACCGAAATCGTAGAAATACCAACCGAACCCGCAGTCATCGAAGTCGATGACGGTGATCTTGGCAGCGCCCGCAGGGTCGGGGTCGACCAGCAGATTGGCCAGCCGTAGGTCAGCGTGGATAAGGCCGTAGACATCGGGCCCGGTGCCGTAGGCATGCAGCCGATCGTGCAGCAGCGCCTGGGCGCGTTCCAGCACCTGCTGCTCGGCGGCGCCGACACCTTCGGCATCGTGCCAGCGGCCCCAACGTGGAGCCGCGCCCAGGCTGTGCTCCCAATCCCAGGAGAACCGGCCGAACCCGGCGGGGCGCTCCCACCGCTGCGAATGGTCGTGCAGCGCAGCGGTGATCCGGCCCAGCGTGTGGAAGTCGTCGAGGGTCAACGCTCCTTCGTCGGGCTCGGCCCCGGCGACCATGCCGAAGTGCACGGCATAGCGGTCGGTTCCGTTGTCGTTGACGGTGACCAGCCGCCGGCCGTCGCGGGCCGGCAGCACGGTGGGCACCGTGACGTCACTGTCGGACCGCAACGCCTGCAGCCAGTCCAGTTCCGACTCGATCTCGTGGGGCTGGTGGTAGTTCTGCCGGTGTACCCGCAGGATGGACTGGGCACCGGCATCCTCGACGAGATAGGTGGCATTCTCGGACAGGTTCAGCAACCGCAGCGTCGCGTCCGTCCCGATGTCGTACTGGCGTAACGCCAGTTGGGCGACATCGATCTCGTCGGTGATGACCATCAGCGCCCTCTCCTCTTCGCGCAAGCGCTCATCAGTGCAATCTCTTCTTCGCGCAAGCGCTCATCAGTGCAATCTCTTCTTCGCGCAAGCGCTCATCAGTGCAATCTCTTCTTCGCGCAAGCGCTCATCAGTGATCCCGTCCTTCGATACCATCCAGCACCGCCGTGATCCGGTCCCGCGCCACGGTCACGTCAGCGGTGCTACCGCCGATGTAGAGCCTTCCAGCGGCGCCGATCATCTGCACGTCAACCACAGTAAGCCCAGGTGCGGCGCGCTCCGCCTCATTGGCCGCCACCGCTGCGAACAGCGCCGGGGTCATCTCGTACACCAGCAGCGACTGCCCGGGCAGGATCATCGATGCCTGCCGGTTGCGGTTCAGGATCACCGCATGCTGATCGGTGATGTTCTCGATGATGTCGTGGTAGAGCACCTGCGGCCGCAGCTGGTCGGAGGCTTTGTTGCCGGTGCCGGCCAGGATCGCCTCGCCGGCCCGCTGCACATCCTCCAGATTGGCCGAGTGGATCTCGAGAACCCCGAATTGGCGTTCCACGTAGAGGATTCCGGGCTGGATGCCGGGAACCTCGCGCAGTGCCAGGTCGATCACCCGCTCGATCGCCAAGGCGGGGGACACCTCGACGATCAGCGCGTGCTCACCCTCGTACGGTGGGTAACCCCGGGCCCGGGTCGGTGTTCCGAGGTAGGCGGCGAACTGACGCTGCAGGTCCTCCACCAACAGGTAGACGCGGATCTGGGTGCGAATCCGCGTGCTCTCGTCCGCTTTGGTCGGCATGGCTACTTGCTGGCGACCGCGAAGTGCGCGCCGAGTTCGTTGTGCGGACGCGGGATGACGTGCACGCTCACCAGTTCGCCGACCTGCGAGGCAGTCTCGGCGCCGGCCTCGGTGGCGGCCTTGACCGCACCGACCTCACCGGTGACGATCACGGCGACCAGGCCGTCGCCGACCTGCTGCCGATCGGTGATGGTGACGTTGGCAGCCTTGACCATGGCGTCGGCGGCGGCCAGCGCGGCCACGTAGCCCTTGGTCTCGATCAGTCCGATTGCGTTGCTGGACATGGGTGTTTCTCCTTATTTGTTGGGTTTGGTATCAGGTTTGCTGTCGATGGATCCGATGATGAGTGCGTCGACCGGGGGCGGGGTTCCGGTGAACCAGCCCGAGGCCACGGAACCCTGGGCGACGAGGACCCGCTCGCCCACACCGCTGCCGAGGACGTCGAAGGCGATCAGCTTCGACCCGGTGCCGTCGATCTCGACCTCGAGGAACGCACCGGGCGGGATGCCGTCGATCCGTCGGGTCGACCACACGTTGCCGGTGACAACCGCTGAGATCATTTGCGCTCCTTCTCGATCGTGATCCCCAGGGTGCGGGCCTTCTCCCGGGCCAGCGGGGTGAGTACCGCCTTGCGGCCGAGCACGAGCGTGCCGCCGGCCATGTCGGCGATCTGCCGTTCGGTTACCGCCCCGGTTTCGATGCGGTGACTGGCTCCGCCGCCGGGTGATCGCGTCGAACCCGCCAGCCGGAAACTGAGCCGCCCGGCCTTGAGGTCAGCCCTGGTCTTCGGGCTTTCGAAGAGCCGCAACAGCTTCCGCACGAAGTTGTCGAGGTCTCGGTCATCGGCCAACTGAACCGTCTCGGTGCGGTTCTTGCCGTCGACGGCACGGGGGCCGGTGGGTTCCACACCGAACTGGTCCGCGACCGTCGGCGGGGCAGATGGGGCCGGAGCCGGTGGTGGGGGGAGAGCCACCGGCCCCGGAGTCTTGGCGGTGGCCCGAACATCCCGAACGGCCTCCCGAACCACCTCACGCACGAGGGCGCGCAGTTCATCCCTGTTGATGCTCATGCGGTGGCCCTCGCCAGCGCATCCTGAGCCGCCTCGGCCGCCGTGCGGACATCGGCCTCGGTGCCGGACAGGTAGACACGTCCGGTGGCCCCGATCATCCGGAAGTCGACCACCTTGATGTCCGCGGCCTTCTCGGCCTCGTTGGTGGCGAGGATGGCGTAGGACGCGGGGGCCACCTCGAGCACGAACAGCGATTCCCCCGGCAGCACCATCGAGCCGATCTTGTTGCGGTTGATCAGGAATGCGTGCTGGTGGTCGACGCTGGAGATGATGCGTGAGGCCAGCACGTTCGGCTGCACCGCGCTTCCGGTGTTGCCGCCCAGCTCGTCCAGCGCGGCGTCGGCGGCGGCCTTGACCGCGCCGGTCTCCCCGTGGAACTCCAGGTAGCCGAATTGCCTTTCGACCACCAGGATTCCGGCCTTGACCTCGGCGTGTTTGAGGGCGACGTCGGTGACGCCCTCGATGTCCAGGCCGGGAGCCACCTCGATGATCTGGGCGGCCTGGTTGGCGCGCGGTAGTGCACCCTTGATCCAGGTGCCCAGATACGACATGGTCTGCGGTTGCAGCCGGTCGATGAAGATGAAGGAACGAAGTTCAGCCACAGCCCTACCTCTTGATCAGTTGTGCGAGTTCTTCGGCGACCAGCGCGCGCAACTCCGCGCGCAGCGCGTCCAGGCCCAGGTCGGTCGAGCTGGCCGGAGTGGACCGGCGTGACGCTGCCCTCATCTGAGAAGGCGAGCCGTTGCGGTCATTGGAAGCGCGCGGATACTCCGGCACCGGCCCGGCCGGCGAGTGCCACGGATTGATACCCGCGAAATTGCCCATGGGGACGGCGGAATCGCTGTTGTAGGCGATGCGAGCCCAGTTGACGAGGTTCTGCGGTTGCAGGTTCTCCCCGATCGAGCTGCGTCCGACGAACCCGGTGCCGATGGTCATCGACGGCGCCAGGTTGGTGTCCAGCCCGGAGCTCCCGGTGCTGTTGCCGACGTTGACCGACACCCGTAGTACCGGTACCTGGGCGGCGAAATCGGTGATGACCGAGGGATTCTCGCTGTGAATGGCTGCCGAGTGACCGGCGCCGCCGATCCGCACCACCGCCCGGGCAGCGCGGATACCACGTGCGGCATCGGCCGCTGTGGTCATGCCGAGCACCGGGGACAGCTTCTCGTGGGCCAGCATCTCTTCGGCGATGACGTCGTTGAACGGTGCGATCAGCACCCTGGTCTTGGGGGTGACCCGCAGTCCGGCCTGCCCGGCGATCCAGGCAGCGTCGCGGCCCACCACGTCGGTGTTGAGGTGGCCGTCGGCGAACATGTAGGCCCGCAGGCGCCGTGCGCCGTCCTCGTCGAGGATGTGCGCCCCTGCACGGGTCAGTGCGCCGTTGAGCTTGCCCGCGATCGCGTCCTCGGCGATGAGGACGGATTCGTTGGTGCACAGCACCGAGTTGTCGAAGGCCTTGCTGTCCACGATGCGCTTGGCCGCGGCGTTGATGTCCGCACTGGCCTCGACGAACACCGGGACATTGCCGGGGCCGACACCGAGTGCGGGATTACCGGAGGAGTACGCCGCCCGCACGACGCCGGTGCCCCCGGTCGCCACGATGACGTCGGTGCGCTGGTCGGCCATCAGCGCCTGCACCAGCGGGATGGACGGTTCCTCGACCACCTGGACGATGCCGTCCGGTGCGCCGGCGGCCACCGCGGCCTCGGCAAGCAGCCGGGCCGCGTCGGCCGAACACTGCTTGGCCCGCGGGTGCGGAGCGACGACGACGGCGTTGCGGGTCATCAGCGCCAGGATCACCTTGAAGTACACCGTGGCAACGGGATTGGTGGTCGGCGTCAATGCCAGCACCACCCCCGCCGGCCGGGGCAGCTCGACGATCTTGCGGGCCTCGTCGACGCGCGGCGACACGTAGTCCTCGCCCCGGTAGTAGTTGACGATCCCACGTGAGCAGGCCCGGTTCTTGGTGACCTTGTCGGCCACCACGCCCATCCCGGTCTCGGCCACCGCCTCGGCGGCGAACCGTTCGGCTGCGGCATAGGCGGCGTCGGCCACCGCGTTGACGATGTTGCTCACCGCCGCCGCGTCGTAGTCGGCATAGGCCGCCGCGGCCCAACCGGCCCGTTCCAGCATGTGGCCGGCCTGTGCGGTACTGGTCATGATGCTTTACGTCCTCTCACGACGGTCTCGGCCCTGGCCACCGCGACGGCGAGGCGGTCCAGGACGTCCTCGCAGAGTTCGCGCGAGAGCAGGAGACCCGGTTTGAACTGCAGGACACGGGGATCCAGCGTCGAGAAGATCGCCCACACCCCGTTTTCGTAGAGTTCCCGCATCACGAACTTGGCGCCTTCGGGGTGGTCGAACTCCAGGCCGATCACCACACCGTTCTGCCGGATACCGACGAACCAGTCCGGGTGGTCGGCCTGGATGCGCTGCAGTCCGCGGTCGAAGATGTCGGCGATGTAGTGGACCATCGAGCGCACTTCGGGGCGGGTGGAGATCTCGAGTGTCTTCAGCGCGGCGACACAGCCCAGCTCGGCGCCGCCGAACGTGGAGATGTGCCCGAAGCCGTCCTCGTCGAGCCATTTCGCGGCGCGATCGCTGAGCAGGGCCGCGGTGATCGGGTACATGCCACCGGACAGGCCCTTGCCGGTCACCAGGATGTCGGGCTCGATGCCGTGTTTGGTGATGCACCACAGCTCACCGGTGCGCATCAGACCGGTCTGCACCTCGTCGGCGATGTACAGGGTGCCGTGCTTCTCGGTGATGGCCTTGACGGCTTCCAGGTAACCCGGTGCGGGAAGCGGGAATCCGTAGGTAGCCGGGATGGTCTCCATGATCACCGCGGCGACATCGCCGGGGGCCAGCACCCGTTCCATCGCCTCGATGTCGTTGAACGGCACCTGGAGGAACTCGTCGGGCTGGTCGGCCAGGAAGAACTTGGCGAACCGGTCGTCGCCGGTGGCCACGGCCAGGCCGGTGTGGCCGTGGTAGGCCTTGACGATCGACACGATCTTGCGGCGTTTGGTCGCGTGCCGGGCGCTCTTGAGCGCGATGTCGATCGCCTCACCGCCTCCTGACCCGTACGCCACCTTCGTGATCGACGCCGGTGCCGTCTCGACGAGACGCTGTGCCAGGGCGGTGCGGGCCACCGACGGGAAGTGGTGATTGCCGACGTCGAAATGCTCCATGCCCTCGGTGATCGCCTGCATCACTTCGGGATTGCGGTGACCGAGGTTGTAGGTGCCACCGTTGAGGTGCAGATCGATCAGGCGGCGTCCGCCCATATCCCACAGGAAATATCCCTCGCGGCGGTCGATCACCAGATCGACACCGGTGTCAGTCCAGAACTGTGTCTTGTCTGGATTCCAGAACGTCTTCGCCTTATCCAGCACTTCGGCTTTGGATTCGAACGTGAACGTGCCGTAGTCGTACATGCGGCTCCCTCTTCAGCTATCCGGTAGCTGTGATGGGCCTCACCGTAAACGGTCGCAACCATTTGTGTCAATGGTTGCACGGAGTGCTTGCGAATCGATTTTGGTAGTGCCAATATACGTAGGTCCCCGCTGTGGCCCAGGCCACATCGGGTATCCCACTGTTACCTGGAAGGTATCCCGCTAGATGACCGATCAAGCTGTCGCCGGGAGTGAAGACACAGCTCACGACGTCCAGAGACTGAAACGCAACGCCGTCGGCACCGTCGGCGTCATCTTCATGGCGGTGGCGACCGCCGCCCCGATCACTGCAATGGTCGGCAATGTGCCGATCGCCGTCGGCTTCGGAAATGGTTCACATGCGCCGGCCGGCTACATCGTCGCGACCGTTGTCCTCGGCCTCTTCGCCGTCGGCTACGCGACCATGGCCAAGCACATCACCACCACCGGCGCGTTCTACGGCTATATCTCGCACGGCCTGGGCCGCATCGTCGGCATGGCCAGTGGCGGACTGATCACCATGGCCTACGTGGTGTTCGAGGCTTCGTTGATCGGGATCTTCTCGTTCTTCTTCCAGAACTTCATGCAATCCCAGCTGGGCATCCACATCCACTGGATCATCCCCGCACTGCTGATGCTGACGGTCAATGCGATCCTGACGTACTTCGACGTCAACCTGACCGCCAAGGTGCTCGGCGTGTTCCTGGTGACCGAGATCGTCATGCTCGCACTCGGTGCGCTCGCGGTGCTGCTCAAGGGTGGCGGTCCGCAGGGCTTCGCGGTCGCCGAGACCATCAACCCCATCGGCGCTTTTTCTCCGGCCGCCGGAATCGCCGGTGCCAGTGCTGGTTTGGGCCTGTTCTTCGCCTTCTGGTCCTGGGTCGGCTTCGAATCGACCGCGATGTACGGCGAGGAATCGCGTAACCCCAAGAAGATCATTCCCCGGGCCACCATGCTGAGCGTCCTGGGTGTCGGCCTGTTCTACGTGTTCGTCTCATGGATGGCGATCGCCGGCACCGGGCCGCAGCGCGCGGTGGAACTCGCGCAGGATTCTGCGACGTCGTCGGAGATCTTCTTCGGTCCGGTGCGGGGCACCTACGGTGAGTGGGCGATCACGGTGTTCAACATCCTGCTGGTCACCGGGTCGTTCGCCTGCGGCATGGCGTTCCACAACTGCGCGTCGCGCTACCTGTATGCGCTGGGCCGCGAAGGTCTGTCCAAGGGACTGCAGAAGACCATCGGCGCAACGCATCCCACGCACGGTTCTCCGCACATCGCCTCGTTCGTGCAGAGCGGGATCACCCTGGTGATCATCCTGGCCTTCCTGTTCGCCGGGATGGACCCCTACGTGCACATGTACACGTTGTTGGCGATCCTGGGCACCATGGCGATCCTGATCGTGCAGTCTCTGTGCGCGTTCTCGGTGATCAGCTACTTCCACATCCGCAAGAACCATCCGGTGTCCAAGCACTGGTTCAAGACGCTGATCGCCCCCGGCCTCGGTGGGATCGGCATGCTCTACGTCGTCTACCTGCTGTGGGAGCACAAAGATGCGGCGGCAGGTACGGCTTCGGGCACCCTGCTGTTCAAGCTGACACCGTGGATCGTGGTGGGCATCTTCGTCCTGGGCGCGGGCATGGCCACCTACTTCAAGCTGCGCGACCCGCG
Organism: Mycobacterium sp. 48b; assembly: GCF_048282725.1. Taxonomy (NCBI): domain Bacteria; kingdom Bacillati; phylum Actinomycetota; class Actinomycetes; order Mycobacteriales; family Mycobacteriaceae; genus Mycobacterium; species Mycobacterium sp. 48b. The sequence goes on along the minus strand of NZ_JBLVUL010000001.1, from coordinate 243,353 downwards.
CCGTTATGAGTTGATTGGCCGGATTGTGTTCGAGGACAACGTTGTTCGGGACTAAATGGACTCGTTCGAACGTCTCCTGCTGAAGTTCGTCCTCGCGTGGGCTCCCTATGGGGGTCCGCGCGAGGACGACGTCTGGCTGGAGTTCGGGATGACCGCCGAGCAGTTGTGTGTCCGGTTCGCCGGAATCGTCTCGGGTCACGTGCCCAGGGCCAAGGCCCTGTCGGCCGCCGACCGCTGTCTACTGGGGCGGGCCTGCCGGTATCTGCGCCACCAGCGTGAATCAGGCGAACGCCGCCCGTAGATTCCTGACCTGGCTGGCCATGAAGTCCTGGGCCACCGGCGTTTTCGCGGCGATCTGATCGAAACCGTGGAACGCCCCGTATACCTGTTCGACCTGGCATTCGACGCCGGCGGCCCGCAGGCGCTCGGCATAGGCCATGTCCTCGTCGTGGAACAGGTCCAGGGTGCCCACACCGATCCAGGCCGGTGGCAGCCCGGCCAGGTCTTCACGGCGACCTGGCACCGCGTCGGCCGGATCGGCATCCCCGAGGTATGCCGACCAGCCGAACTTGTTGCTGCCCTGCGTCCACAGCCGGTGCCCCGGGTTCTCCAGCTCCGGGCCCACCGAGCGGTCGTCGAGCATCGGATAGACGAGGATCTGTGCGGCCAGCGACACCTCGCCGCGGTCACGGGCCAGCAGCGCGAGAGCGGCAGCCAATCCGCCGCCCGCACTGGCGCCGGCTATCGCCACCTTTGAGGCGTCGACCGCGGGAAGCGCGGCGAGCCATTTCAGCGCCGCGTAGCAGTCCTCCAACCCGGCCGGGTACGGGTTCTGCGGTGCCAGCCGGTACTTGACCGCCGCCACCGTGGCGCCGAGTTCCCTGGCGAAGCGTCGGCACAGGGCGTCGTCCTGCGCCGGGCTGCCCAGCACGTAGCCGCCGCCGTGGATCCACAACAGCGCCGGCGTCGCTTCGGTGACCCCGGTCGGCCGGAACAATCGCACCCCGGCACCGGAGCTCAGGGTCAGTACCTCGACGTCCTTGGGTGTCTGCCGATTCTGCAGCACCGTGAGTCGCTGCAGAACCGGCAGCGTGCGCCTGGACACCAGCTTGCGCGGGATGAAGCGGGCAATCCGTTCCAGGTCGGGATGGAACGTTGGCCGGGCGTGTGTGCTTGAAGTCACAATTACCGTTCTACCCGGTGATCTCGACGCCATGTCAAGCAGGCCTTCCGTAGTCCATTCGCGCCGCTTTCCACGCCGCGGTCGTGCATCGCGTCGGACCGCGACCCGCAGGTAGAAACCGGCGCGCCACCGGCATCCGGCGTACGGATCGCTACTTCAGCAGCGGATCGCGGGGCAGGCCCAGGATGCGCTCGGCGATGGTGTTGCGGGTGATCTCCGACGTGCCGCCGGCGATCGTCATGGCCCGGTTGCCGAGGTACGCCCGGGTCAGCTTCGGGGTCTCGCCCGTCACCCCGGCCGAGCCGACCAGGTCCATGCCCAGCTCGGTCAGGTGCTGGGAATGCTCGGCCACCAGCAGCTTGGTGACGTTGCCCTCGGGCCCGGGTTCGGCACCGGCGATCGCGCGGCTGATCCGGCGCAGGTTCAGCAGTCGCAGCGTGTGGCCCACGGCGATCACCTCACCGGCGCGGCGCACATACCGTGCCCCGTCGGGATCCGCGTCGATCAGGGCCACCAGCTCGTCGGCGTCGAACCCCGTCGGGGCCGCGGAACCGCCGCCGATCGAGATACGCTCATTGCCCAGGGTGGCGCGGGCGACCAGCCAGCCCTTGTTCACATCGCCCACGACGTCGGCGTCGGGGACGAACACGTCGTCGAAGAACACCTCGTTGAAGTGGGCGTCGCCGGTCAGCCCGCGGAGTGGATTCACCTTCACCCCTGGGGCTTTCATGTCGATCGCCATCATGGTGACACCGGCGTGCTTGGGCGCGTCGGGGTCGGTTCGCACCGTGGCAAGGCCCCATTGGCAGTGGTGGGCCAGGCTGGTCCACACCTTCTGGCCGGTGACCCGCCAGCCGCCGTCGACCTTCTTGGCCGCGGTGCGGACCGCGGCGGCGTCCGAACCTGCGCCCGGCTCGGAGAACAGCTGGCACCACATCACCTCGCCGCGAAGTACGGGCTCCACCCAGCGCTCGCGCTGATCATCGGTGCCGGCCTGGGCGATGGTCAGCGTCACCCAGCCGGTGATCCCCATGTCCGCCCGCTCGATGTCGGTGAACTCCTCCTCGATCACCAACTGTTCCAACACATCCGCGGCCCGGCCATACGGCTTGGGCCAGTGCGGCACCAGGTAGCCGGAGTCCACCAGGTAGTCGCGGCGCTTGTCCTCGGGCAGCGCCTTCACCTCGGCCGCCGCGGCCTGCGCATCCTGGCGGTACTGTTCGGCCTCTTCCGGTAGCGCGAACGATGCCCCGTGCGCCTGCCCACTGCGTTGCCCGTCGACGACGTCGATCAGTGGATCGGCACCGTCACCGAGCACAGCGGCCAGGGTGCGGGCCCGGCGCAGGTACAGGTGGGCGTCGTGTTCCCAGGTGAAGGCGATGCCGCCGTGCAGTTGAACATTGGTCTGCGCACAGAAGATCTGGGTTCGGACAGCGTGGGCGGCGGCCACCGCGGCGGCGAACGAGGCGCCTTCGAGGTTGTCGGCGCGGGCGGCGTCCCAGACCGCGGCCGTGGTCTGTTCGGCGTCGACGAGCATGTTGGCCGCGTGGTGCTTGACGGCCTGGAATGTGCCGATGGTGCGGCCGAACTGTTCGCGCACTTTCGCGTACTCGACGGCCATGTCGAGCGCGGCCCAGGACACGCCCACCGCCTCCGCAGAGCCGAGGACGCGGAACACCGTGTGCGCCGCCCGCGCCGCGCCGCGCAGGATCCGGTTCTCGTCGACGGTCACCGCGCGCAGATCGACAGTGCCGATGCTGCGGGTGGTGTCCAGGGAATCCTGTGCGGTGACGGTGATCCCGTCGGCCGTGGCATCGAGCACGACGATGTCGTCGCCGGCGGCGAGCACCAGCACCTGCGCGTCGGGTGCGCCCAGCACCGCACGCGCCTGCCCGCCGAGGAGGCCGTCGGCGCCCATGCTCACCGAACCCGCCAGCCCGAGCGCCGCCACGGTCGCGCCGTCGGCGAGACCCGGAAGTAGTTCGGCCCGAACGGCGTCCGGGGCACAGCGGTCGATGACCACCGAGGCCGCCACGGTCGGTAGGAACGGGCCGGGGCACAGTTCCCGGCCGGCGATCTCGGCGACCACCGCCAGCTCGGGCAGACCGAACCCCGAGCCGCCGAATTCCTCGGAGATGGCCAACCCGTTCCAGCCGAGTTCGGCCCCCGCGGACCAGATCTCACTGCTGTAGGTGCCGGCGTTCTCCAGCGTGGCGCGAGCGGCTGCGCGGCTGTCGAGGCGGTTCAGCTGCCCGAGCGTCGCGTCGGCGAGGTCCTGGTGCTCTTCGGTGATGGCCAGCGCAGACTTAGTCATGCTTAGCGAAGCTAACGGGGGTGACGCGGTACGTCGACGTGATCCAGGTCACATTTTGACGCCAGGTGAACAAGTCGGCGAAGTTGTCACCTGAGTCAACAGGCGGCGCGGTACGCTCGCGCAATGACGGCACGACCGGATAGCCGGTACCCCGCACCGACCCTCGCTGATCGTGCGCGATGGTTGCTACGCGCCAAGCCTGCCGACCATATGCTGGCGCTGACCGTGGCATCGGCTTCGCTGCCGGTGGTGGGTAAACACCTGGAACCGTTTGGTGCCATGGCCGCGATGGGCGTGTGGGGCTTCCGTCATCTGCCCGACTTCGTCACCGCCTCGGCGAAGTCCTGGCTCGCCCCGGGAAACAGCGAACTTCGCAAATCCGAGCGCGAGCAGACCAACACCGTCGTGCAGGACGGCCTGCGCGGCGTCGTTCCGGCCGTTGACCTGGCCATCGACTGGCCGGCGCCGGACAGCATGCCGCCGTTGTGGCACACCGTCGAATACCGGCGGGACGTGTACCGGACGTCGGTGCGCTACGGCGACGACCCGGCGCAGCTTCTGGATGTGTGGCGGCCCAAGAACCTGCCGTCCGAACCCGCACCGGTGCTGTTGTTCGTGCCGGGCGGTGCCTGGGTGCACGGCGGCCGGATCCTGCAGGGTTACGCGCTCCTGTCGCACATGGCTCGACAGGGATGGGTGTGTCTGTCGATCGACTACCGGGTCGCTCCGCATCATCGCTGGCCGCGGCACCTCGACGACGTCAAGGCCGCCATCGCCTGGGCGCGGGCCAACGTCGACAAGTTCGGTGGCGACCGCAATTTCGTCGCCATCGCGGGCTGCTCGGCCGGCGGCCACCTGGCGGCGCTCGCCGGCCTGACCCCCAACCACCCGGACATGCAGGGCGATCTGCCCGACGGATCCGATACCGGCGTCGACGCCGTGGTCGGTATCTACGGACGCTACGACTGGGAAGACCGCTCCACCGAGGAGCGCGTCCGGTTCATGGACTTCCTGGAGCGCGTCGTCGTGGGCCGCACTCTCGACCGGCATCCGGAGATCTACCGGCAGGCCTCACCGATCGCCCAAATTCATCCTGATGCCCCGCCGTTCCTTGTCATTCACGGAACCGGCGACAGCGTCATCCCGGTGGCGCAGGCCCGCAGCTTCGTCGACCGGCTGAAGGCCGTGTCCCGATCGATTGTCGGCTACATTGAACTGCCGGGGGCCGGGCACGCCTTCGACATGACCGACGGAGCCCGGACGGGGGCCATGGCCACAGCAATTGGCTTGTTCCTCAACCAAGTTCATCGAAACAGGGCGATTGACCGGACTAAAGCGGTTATATAGACGCCTCCACACCTGGGGAGGGACACCGTGAAACGGTTGAGTGGGTGGGACGCGTTCCTGCTGTACACAGAGACGCCCAATGTGCACATGCACACGTTGAAGATCGCCGTCATCGCGCTGGACGGTCTGGGCGACCGGAAATTCGGGATCGATGAATTCCGGGAGGTGATCCGGGGGCGGCTGCACAAACTCGACCCGTTTCGCTACCAGCTCGTCGACATCCCGTTCAAGTTCCACCACCCGATGTGGCGGGAGAACTGCGACGTAGACCTCGAATACCACGTGAGGCCGTGGCGGGTGCGTGCCCCGGGAGGGCGCCGCGAACTCGACGAGGCCATCGGCGAGATCGGCAGTACCCAACTGGACCGCAGCCGGCCGCTGTGGGAGATGTACTTCGTCGAAGGCTTGGCCGCCGGAGATGGGGGCGCGCGTATCGCGGTGGTCGGCAAGATTCACCACGCGCTGGCGGACGGAGTCGCCTCGGCGAATCTGTTGGCCCGCGGGATGGACCTGCGAGACGGCCCGGAGCGCGACGACGACTCGTACGCCGCCGACCCGGCGCCCTCGAAGACCGAGCTCGTGCGTTCGGCCTTTGCCGATCACATGCGCCAGCTCGGCAGGCTGCCCGGGACCGTGCGTTACACGGCCAAGGGGTTCGGGCGGGTTCGACGCAGCAGTCGCAAGCTGTCGCCCGAGCTGACCCGCCCCCTCACCCCGCCGCCCAGTTTCATGAACCACATTCTCGACGAAAAGCGCCTGTTCGCCACGGCCACACTGGCATTGGCCGACGTCAAGGAGACGAGCAAGAAGCTTGGCGTGACCATCAACGACCTGGTGCTGGCCATGTCGTCGGGTGCGCTGCGCGCGCTGTCGCTCAAGTACGACGGCAAGGCCGATCATCCGCTGCTGGCCTCGGTACCGATGAGCTTCGACTTCTCGCCGGACCGCATCTCGGGTAATCGGTTCAGCGGTGTGCTGGTGGCACTGCCGGTGGATGTCGCCGATACCTCCGAGCGGGTGCAGCGTGCGCACGACGCGGCCGCCCTGGCGAAGGAAAGCCATCAACTGATCGGTCCGGAACTGATCGCGCGCTGGGCGGCGTACATGCCACCGGCCCCGGTCGAGGCCGCGTTCAAGTGGCTGTCCCATCAGGACGGCCAGAACAAGGTGCTCAACCTCAACATCTCCAACGTGCCGGGACCGCGGGAACGGGGCAAGGTCGGCGGTGCCACGGTGACCGAGATCTATTCGGTCGGTCCGATCACCACCGGCAGCGGCCTCAACATCACCGTGTGGAGCTATGTCGACCAACTCAACATCTCGGTGCTCGCCGACGATGCCACGGTCGACGATCCGCACGAGGTCACCGACGGCATGCTCGAGGAATTCCGCGAAATACGCAGGGTCGCAGGACTTTCGGACAAGCTCACCGTCGTCGATAGTGCGATGCCGCAGTAGTTCCCCTGCACCGCGAGCGTGCGCGTTTGTCGCCGACACACCGCGCAACTGCGACAGTTTCTGCACACTCGCGGGCGGATCGGTATTGCCACAGAACCAGGCGAGCGGAAGGATTCGACCCGTGGGCATCCGTGACTCGGAGACCATCTCTGACGGGCCGCCATGACACAAGCTGACGTTGCCGATTTCATTGTCGTAGGTGCGGGTTCGGCCGGATCGATCGTGGCGTCCCGGCTGGCCGCAGCAGGGGCCGACGTCGTGCTCGTCGAGGCCGGCGGTACGGATCATCGGCCCGACGTCCGGATCCCGACCGGGATCGCGTCGCTGTACATGACCGCGAACTGGAAACACCAGTGCGCACCCGATGCCAGCAAGGGTGACGTGGTCGAGAGCTTCCCCGGCGGCCGCATCATCGGCGGCAGCGGGTCGATCAACGCCATGGTCTACGTGCGCGGGCGTGCCTCCGATTACGACGGTTGGGCTGAGGCAGGATGCGCGGGCTGGTCGTTCGACCAGGTGCTGCCGCATTTCAAGGCAATCGAGAATTGGGTGGGCGGTGGCGACGAGTATCGCGGTGACGCCGGGCCGATTCCGGTTTCGTGGTGCGGGCACCGGCACGAAGTGGACGAGGCGTTCGTCGCTGCGGCCAACGAAGCCGGACATGATCTCAACCCGGACCAGAACGGTCGGTCGCAACTAGGCGTGTCTCGAACCCAGGTCAACCAGCGTCGGGGTCTGCGGGTCTCCTCGGCGCGCGGCTTCCCTCGGTCACTGCCCCGCGATCGACGGCCACGGCTGCTCGCCAGGACGATCGTGTCGAAGGTCCTCATCGAGAACGGCCGGGCCGTCGGCATCGAATGCCGGGGACGCAAACTTCTTGCCCGCCAAGAAGTCATCTTGTGCGCGGGCGCCATCGGCTCACCGGCACTGCTGTTGCGTTCGGGAATCGGGCCGGCGGGCAGCACATTCGAACTTCGCGGCGTCGGCGAGAACTTCCAGGACCACCTGGTGGGCACCCAATTCTGGGAATCCAAGGTGCCCACCGCCAACACTCTCGGTCCGGTGAGGGCGCTCAGAGGTGTCAGCTCACTGCTGCTCCGGGGCGACGGCATCCTCACCATGTCGCCGTTCGAAGCGCAGATCTTCACCGAAGACTTCCAAATCGCGGTCAGCCCGATACATTACGAGCTCAATGCCGGCACCGGCCGGACGTCGATCCAGCGGGTCGACGGGTTCACGGTGTACACCGTGCTCATGCATCCACAGACCCGGGGCCGGGTCGGGTTGCACAACGGCAGGGCCCGGATCGAGTTCGAACGTCTGGGTGACGGTGACGACGTCGACCGGCTGCACAAAGGGATGAGTCATGCCCGTGACGTCGTCGAGGGAGCCTCGGCGATGAAAGGCGTTGCCGGCGCATACCTGAACACCGGTGAGCAGGATCATGCGTGGCTGGCCCGTCGGGAGACCAGCATCGGGCATGCCGTCGGAACCTGTCGCATGGGTACCGACGACGCGTCGGTCGTGGACCCGGAACTGCGTGTGCACGGCATCGACGGACTCCGTGTCGTGGACGCATCGGTGATGCCGACGTTGACATCGGGCAACACCAACGCACCCACCATGATGATCGCCCACCGCGCAGCCGATCTCATGCTGCGTTGAGCTTGACCAACTCCGCGAGCATCCGTGACTCAGCCCGCCGAGGCGGGGGCGGACGCGAGCAGGAATTCCGCCAGCCTGGCGCTGGCGGGTCCGAGCCGCGACTGTTCGGCCGAAGCGAGGTAGATCTCCCACACGATGGTCGGTCGTATTTCGATGGCGCGCAGGTCCGGATAGCGGGCGGCCTCACTGGCAGGCATGACGATGGTGCCGAGGCCGTGCCGGACGAGGCGGCCGGCGATCGAGTACTCGAGGGCCACCTCGTGCGAAACCCGTGCCGCCACCCCTGCAGATGCGAACGCGGCGTCGACGAGACGTCTGAGCCCGAACTCGGATGGAAAGCCGATCAGATCCTCGTCGCAGAGCTCGGTGACTTCGACAGCACCGCGGTCCGCAAGGGGATGATCGGTGCGGCAGACGAACACCATCGGCTCGCGACACAGCAACTGCATCTGGACGCGGGCGGGGAACCGGTCGGGGGCTGATACCAGGGCCAGATCGAGCGATCCGTCGGTGATCGCCGAGAGATAAGCCATGGAGCCAATTTGGCTCTGCCGCAGCCTGATGCGGACCAGGGGATACTCGCGGTGGAACTCGCCGAGGATCTCCGGCACGTCGAGCGTGCCGAATGAGATCAACGACCCGAGGTCCACCGTTCCGGTCAGCTGCCCGTGGTAGTCGCTCACCGCATCCTTCGCCATACGCGCGGTCTGGACCACTTGGCGGGCGTGCTCACGGAACAGCTCTCCCGCAGGCGTGATTCTGATCTGGTGTCTGGAGCGGTCGAACAGCTCCACGCCGAGTTCTTTTTCCAGTTTGGCCACCGCTGTGGACAAGGCTGACTGGACCACGTGCGTCTGATTCGCGGCTCGGGAGAAGCTCATCTCACTGGCGACCGCGATGAAGTACTCAAGCTGGCGAAGTTCCATGGCCCGAGTATCTCGTTTCGCGATAGAGATGATCAATATTGTTCGTTGGACTTGATAGGCCGGCGTTGGTCTGATGGAAGGACGATGGTTCGAACGAAGGAAAACGAACAATGCTGGCTGCAGGCAATGTCACGGTCACCGATCTTCTCTGTGTCACCCCACCGTGGATCCCCGATGGCGCACATGCGATGACGCAGATCGTCGAAATCCCGCCCGCCGACCCGGGCGTGCAACCGCACCGCCACTCGGGACCCGTGTTCGGTTACGTGCTGGAGGGCTCGATCCTTTTCGAGTTGGAGGGTGAGGCTCCGAGGAAAATTGTTGCGGGCGAGGCCTTCTGGGAACCGGGCGGAGATGTGGTCCACTACCAGGTCGCGAATCTGGACGTGGAGCACCGCAGCGTCTTTCTCGCGGTCTGCCTCTGTGCTCCCGGCGTCGACATGATCACCATGCTGGATCCCGACGAGATCACCGCCCGCGACCACCTACGTCATCCGAGCGCGCGCCGAACCAGCACCGACTGACCGAGAAACGAGGAGACAACCGTGTGTCTTGAGTCAAGTTTTTGGCAGGTTTTGGCCGTCGAGGTAGGCCTGTTTGGGGGTGCGGTCGCCGAGGGCTTGGTGGGGTCGGATGGTGTTGTAGATGATGCGGAATCGGTGGACTTCCATGTCGAGGGCGTCGCCGTCGCCGATGTAGCCGCGGAACAGATGCTCGTATTTGAGGGTGCCGAAATAGCGCTCGACGACGCCGTTGGTCTGAGGAGATTTCACTCGGGTCCGAACGTGGCGCAGCAGTGGATCGTTGTGGTCGGCGAACAGGGCCTGGAAGTCCTTGCCGCGGTAGCAGGGCCCGTTGTCGGAGACGATCGCGATTGGAGCGGGAATCTGGCCGATGGTGTTTTCGTCGGCGTCCAGCACGTCCATCAGGCCGCGATCTGTGCGTAGATCGGCTAGGTTCAGGATGCGCTGTGCTTCGTCGATGGCCAACTGCACGCAGTGCACTGCGTCGATGCCGCGGCTGGTCGGGGTGACGGTGATGGCCAGGCAGTATTTGGTGGCGTAGTCGATGACCGCGCTGATCCGCCAGATACCACCGTTGGTGGTTTCGAACTCGGAGAAGTCGGTCTGCCAGACCCGGTTGCGTTCGGTGGGCGGGTCACGAAACACTCGGCGGCGTAGCGCCGCCCAGGATTTACGGTCAGCGCGAAATCCCTGGGGCAACAACAACCCTCGCCGCTTCAGTGCGCGTTGCACCGAGGAATTGGTCACGTCGTGGCCGTCGGCGCGTATCAACGCCGCAATTTTGCGATAGCCCCACGCCGGCCACGCTTCGGCGTATTTGGCGGCCAGGGCCTCGATGCGGTCCACGACCGGCGCCGGCCACGGGCCTTTTGTGGACCCACCGCCGCGGAGGCGGGCCAGCCGTCGCCGGTAGGTGCGTTCGGGAATCGCTGCCAGGATGGCGAACCTCGAAACCGGCAGTCCCGCCGCCGCTCTTAGGGCTTCGAGGTCGGCGAAGGGACTTGATCGGCCAACGCGGCACCGCGCTGCCAGATCCGCAACTGCACCGTGGCTTCGGCCAGCGCAAGTTTGAGTTCCTGGTTTTCCTGTCGCAGCCGGCGCTGTTCGGGGGCACCCGCCCGGCCCGCGGGCCCGCTGGGCACTTCTTCGAGCCGCTCAGACCCTGCCTCCAGGAACTGATGCTTCCACCTGGTCATCGTCACCGTGGTGACCCCGCAGCGCCGGGCGGCTTCAGCGCAGGTCATTTCCCCAGCCAACACCGCCAGCACCAACCGGGTCTTGTCCGCGGCGGGGACCTTCGTGCGTCGCGATCGAGCCATCTCCACAACCTTCCAGCCATGGCCGCAGTTATCCACAACCTGCAACCCTGCCAAAAAGAATGAGTCAGTGGACGTGCAAGCAATTGTCACCGGCGACCGCGCAGCAGGCGTCGCTGGACTGTCACTGTCGGAGATGCCCTACCCGCATGCGGCCGAGAACGACGTCATCGTCCGGGTGCATGCGGCGGCGTTCACGCCCGGCGAGCTGGATTGGCCGGGAACGTGGACGGATCGCGCCGGACGGGACCGGACGCCGACTGTCCCGGGGCACGAAGTGTCGGGGACGGTCGTCGAACTCGGCTACGGTACGGCGGGTCTGACGATCGGTCAGCGGGTGTTCGGGATCACCGACTGGGCCCGTAACGGCACACTCGCTGAGTATGTCGCGGTCGAGGCGCGCAACCTCGCCCCGCTGTCGGCCGACCTAGAGCACACCGTGGCTGCGGCACTTCCGATTTCGGGCCTCACGGCATGGCAGGGATTGTTCGACCATGGGCGGCTCGGCACCGGGCAGACCGTGTTGGTCCATGGTGCCGCGGGTGCCGTCGGATCGATCGCGGTGCAGTTGGCACGCGCGCGCGGAGCCCGGGTGATCGGTAGCGGAAGGGCCGCGCAGCGGGACGCCGCAATCGATCTGGGTGTCGACGTGTTCGTGGCTCTCGAGCGCGGATGGCCAGACGCCGTGGGGCAGGTCGACGTCGTCTTCGACGTCATCGGCGGCGAGATCCTCGACCTCTCGGCGAAGTCGGTACGGCCGGGAGGCACCCTGGTGACCATCGCGGAACCGCCGCGAGTTCAGCCGGCCGACGCGCGTGCGGTTTTCTTCGTCGTCGAGCCCGACCGGACGCAACTCGTCATGCTGGAGCGCGAGCTTCGCAAGGGGCGACTGCGACCGTCCGTCGGAGCGGTACTTCCGCTTTCGGATGCGGTGTCGGCATTCGACCCGGCAAAGCGTGCCGCGGGCAAGTCGATCATCAGGGTCGTCGAGGGCGGCTGAAGTCGCGCTCCGCGAGCGTGCGCACAATGCCGCTGTTTCAAGGCGCGTCGGGCGACAAACACGCACGCTCGCGGTGGCAGGTGAGCTACTGGATCGGTTCGTCGCCGAGCACCGTGGTTCGCAGCATGTGGCGAGACGAGTTGGGCTCGTACGGAGCGGCGCGGTGCAGGACACCCTGGTTGTCCCAGATCACGGTGTCGCCGACGGACCACTTGTGGCGGTACACCTTGTCGGGCGTGGTGGCGTGGGCGAGGAGTTCGGCGAGCAGTGCGCGGCCCTCGTCGAGATCCATGCCGACGATGTAATCCGCTGAAGCACCCAGTACCAAGGACTTTCGTCCGCTGCGGTGCGTCCACACCAGCGGGTTCTCGTGTGTCGGCCGCGCAGCCCAGCGCTGCCGTTGCTCGGGTGTGGGGTCGGGGTAGACGCGCCGTTGCGACGCCTCCAGTGAATGCACCACCCGCAGGCTGCCGTAGAGCTCCTTCTCGGCTTCGGTGAGGGACTCATAGGCGGCATAGGCGTTGGCGAACTCGGTTTCCCCGCCGCGGGCGGCGACCTCGACGGCCGACAGCATCGTCGCCTTCTGCGGGCATTCGTCGTGCATGGGAGTGCAGCCGTCGATATGCCAGTCGAAGGTGGCCTTCAGGTACTCGGCGGCCTTGTTCTTCGTCCGGTCCAGGGTGATCGGGTAGATGCCGGAGACAGGATGGTGGCCGTCCGCGGAGCGATCGATCTCGCCGAGCCGCTGGGAGAACGCCACCTGGGCTTCGGGATTCAGGTGCAGGCCGTGGAAGACCAGGACACCGTTGTCTTCGAGCGCGTCCAGCACCGCCGCTCCGAGGCTGTCGTCGGTGCCCAGGCGTTCGGGGTCGACGCCGACGACCTCGGCGCCCACCGACGTGGTCAGCTTGTTGATGGTCAACACACTCACGGGTGCGTCCTCTCGTGTTCGGTGCCGGTTACGGCCGGGGGTCTCCGGTGCGGATCATGACGGCGTCGGCGGAATCGGTCGGGGCGGGTTGGTGCATGATCTCCACCGACATCGCGACCATGATCAGCGAATAGATCAGGTGCAGGAGGTTCAGCGCATCGTCGGGCACGTCGTCGAGGGAGAACTTGTCGCAGTACTCGATCGCTTCTTCGAGTCGGGGAAAGAACGCGTCGTAGAACTCGTGCATCTGGGGCATGGTGCTGGCCAGGCGGCGCTCCCAGCGCTCGGTCTCCGTTGGTAGGCACCAGATTTCGGCATAGGGTTCCAGTTCGGCAAAAGCGCTGGGCAGCCGGGTGGATACCATCAGCGGACGCCTGCCGGGGTGTGGTCGCGCTGATACGACTCCACCCAGTCGACCGCCATCTTGTGCAGATGACGTACCAGGATCTCCTGGTCGTTGAGGGGGAAGTCGTCGATGACGTCGTACTCGAGGGCGGCCTGCGTGCCGCCCAGCATGCCGGCATCCTGCAGGGCGAACTCTTTGAGCACGACGGCAGCCACCTCGTGTTCGATCCGCTCCCGCACGGTGCGGGCCGGATGGAAATACGTGAACGCCTCGTACCGGTGGGTGTTGTGAGACGTGGGCCAGTACCGGTAGAGCAGATACCAGCCGCCGTAGATCAGGATCTCGAGGTTGGGGAAGATCTGGAAATTGCTGATCCCCCAGGGTTCGATGTTGCCGGGGTTGAGCCCCGCCGGGAGCTCGCCGATGTCTGGGGTACGCCACGGGCCGACGAGGCCGCTCTGGGTGGCGCGTTCGATCGGGTACATGTACTCGGGTGCCAGCAGCCAGCGCCGGGTGCCTGCCGTCGAGACCAGCCGGTGCGGACCGTCGAGCTGAAAGTGTCCACAGGTGAAGCCGGCGTTGGGATCTCGAACCTCGGGCGGCACCTGCTGGGTGTGCAGCGACGGCACGTGGTAGTACTCCTGGAAGGCGTCGGCGAATATCTTCCAGTTGCTGTTGTTGTGCGCTACCCAGTCGTATCGCTCGGTGAGTTTGCCGAACGGGTAGTCGTCGAGCGCGGTGACCATGGGGCCGAGGAAGTCGCGAAGGCTCTGGCGCGGTTCGTGGTCGAAGTTGACGAAAACGAAGCCGGCCCAGACGTCGCAGTGCACCGGGACCAGGCCGTAGTCGGCGGTGTCCAGGCCGGTGAACTTGTCCGTATCGGGCAGTGATGTCAGCTTCCCGTCCAGGCCGTAGCGCCATCCGCAGTGCCGGCATTCGAATTCGGTGCCGGTGCTGCGTAATTCGGTAGCCCGGAAGTCGGTCGGTACCACGGTGTGGCCGCGCCGGCGGCACAGGTTGTGGTAGGCGCGGATGGCACCGTCGTGGTCTCTCACCAGCAGCAGCGACGCGTCGGCAGCCTCGATCTGGCGGGTGATGTAACTGCCGGTGTCCGGAGTCTCCTCGACCCGGCTGATGTTGAGCCACGCCCGCTTGAAGATCGCCTCCCGCTCAAGGGCGTAGAACTCCGGGGAGATGGAATCGCGGAACGGAATCGGCGCGGTACCCAGATCGGGATAGTGCTCGGTCCAGGATCCCTCAGCCGGTTTGGGCCACTTGGTTGCCATGCGAACCTCCGTGTGACTAGTGCGGGTTGGGACTTGTCATGCGGCTGACGCCGCTACATCACTGCGCCGCCGTTCACCCCGATGGTCTGTCCGGTGATGAAGCCGGCCTCCTCAGAGCACAGGAACCCGACGGCCGCGGCGATATCCGCTCCGGTACCGAGCCTGCCGAGCGGGATGTTGGCGGCGATGGTTTCGTTGGACGGCAGATGGCCCGCCGCTTGCGACTGGTGCTGCATAGGGGTCTCGATACCCGACGGGGGGATGTTGTTGACCGTGATGCCGTGTGCCGCGTATTCGCGGGCCAGCGATTTGGTCAACGTCAGCAGCGCCCCCTTGGACGCGGCATAGTGTGCCGCGAATGGGGTGCCGCGCTGGGCGCTCGACGACGAGATCATCACGATGCGGCCCCATCCGGCGTCGACCATGTCGGGGAGGGCCACCTGACAACACCGGAAGGTACCGCTCAGGTTGACGTCGATCATCCGTGCCCAGGACTCCTCGGTGATGTCGGCGAACGATGCGTAGCCGAACATTCCCGCGCTGGTGACCAGGACGCCGACCGGTCCGAGCTCACTGCGGACCTTGCCGAAGGCCTCTTCGACCGCGGCCCGGTCAGAGATGTCGGTGCCGACAGCGAAGGCGGTCACACCGGCCGACCGAAGTTCGTCGGTGACGCGTTGGGCGGCATCGGCATTCACGTCGAGCACGGCGACCTTGTGGCCGCGCCGTCCCAACTCGTGGCATGTCGCCTCTCCCATACCGGACGCCCCGCCGGTCACCACGGCCACCCTGTTCATTCGTAGACCACCTTCACTGTGCGGCTGGTGGGCAGTGCCTGACACGTCACCACCCAGCCCTCGGCCACCTCGTCGTCGTCGAGGGCATCGTTGTTGAGCATGCGTGCGCTGCCCTCGGTCACCTGTGCCATACACGTTCCGCACGAACCGGTTTCACAGGACGACGGCGCCTTCAGGCCGGCCAGTCGGGCCGTCTGGAGCAGCGTGTTGCCCGCGCGGTAGGGGGCGGTGACGGTCCGGCGGTCGAGCTCGATCGTCACCTCTTCGGTGACGGCGGGTTCGGTTGGGTCGGGTGGGGGTATCGCCGCGACCGTGAACCGCTCCAGATGCAGCTGCTGCTTGGGAACCCCGGTGTCGAGAAGGACCCGTTCGACGGTGTCCATGAACGGAGCGGGGCCACAGACGTAGTAGTCGGTGTCGGACTGGCTGCCGGCGGCGATGAAGTCGGCGATCTGTTGCGGCGACACGACACCGTCGAGGTCGTCGAGGTGGTGGTGCACCTCGAGGCGACCGCTGTGGGTATCTGTGAGGTCGGCCAGGGCGTCCCGGAAGATCACCGAGTCGAGGTTGCGATTGGCGTAGAACATGCGTGCCCTGCGGGTGCCGCCGGCCAGGGCCGAGTGCACCAGTGAGAACACCGGGGTGATGCCGCTGCCGCCGGCGAAGGTGACGATGTCGCGGTCGCCGGGGGTGAGAACGAAGCGCCCCTCGGGAGGTGCGGTGTGCAGTGTGTCACCGGGCGTCGCGGTGTTGTTGATCCAGTTGGAGACCAGGCCGTCGCGATCGCGTTTGACGGTGATCCGCAGATCCGGCTCGGTCGCCGGGGACGAGGACATCGAATAGCAGCGGCGATGTTCGGCGCCATCGATCGTCACTCGAATGGTGATGAATTGCCCTGCCGCATAAAGGAACCGGTCCCGGCTCGGCTCGGGGATGTCGAGAACCAGTGAGACCGCATCGGAGGTCTCCTGGATCACCTGTTTGATCCGCACGGGCGTGAACCCGTCGGCGTCGATCACGTCGGCGGATTCCGTGCGGGGCGTCGTAGTCGATGTCTCCATCGCGGCCAACAATATCAAGTACTTGTCATTAATCTCAAGTGGTAGATATCGATGACGGCGCGGGGCCATGGC
The DNA here is from genome assembly GCF_048282725.1 of Mycobacterium sp. 48b. NCBI lineage: Bacteria > Bacillati > Actinomycetota > Actinomycetes > Mycobacteriales > Mycobacteriaceae > Mycobacterium > Mycobacterium sp. 48b. The sequence continues at coordinate 227,127 of NZ_JBLVUL010000001.1, read as the reverse complement.
CAACACCCGTAGGGGCGCGCAGACCACGCGTCAGCACCACCATTTCGCCTGTTCGGCGCATCTCGATTACCTGTCGGTAAGTCCTAGGCTCTAGGCTGCGGTCTGACGCTCGCGGTGATCGTGCCGCTCTACCTGCCGCACCCACCCCGAGGACACCTTGATGGCGATCGCCGATGTTCCCGCCTACCTGCATCTCAGTAGTGAGGATGTCGAAGAGATCGCCTATGAACTCGAGGTCATCCGCCGAGACGTCGAGGAGTCGCTCGGGGCGAAGGACGCGGCCTACATCCGGCGGGTGATCCATTTCCAGCGGGCGCTCGAGGTCGCGGCGCGACTGACGATCGCCGGGAGCCGATCGAAGACCGGTTGGCTGGTAGGCACGTGCGCGCTGGCATATGCGAAGTCCATCGAGAACATGGAACTCGGCCACAACATCTCCCATGGCCAGTGGGATTGGATGAACGATCCCGAGATCCACTCCAATACCTGGGAGTGGGACATGGTCGGGCATTCTGCGCAGTGGCGGTACTCGCACAATTACCGGCATCACGTGTACAGCAATGTGCTCGGCATGGACGAGGACATCGGCTACCGCCTACACCGGGTCACCACCGACCAGCCGTGGCGCTGGGTCCACTTGGCGACTCCGGTGCGAAACCTGGTGCTGGCCGCGATGTTCGAGTGGGGCATCGCCCTGCATGGCCTGCATTCCGAGCGTCTGCGGCACGAGACAGCGGACGGCCTCGCCGTGGAGAAGCGGAACTTTCGCGACAAGATCGTTCGGCAGTTCGCCAAGGATTACGTGTTCCTGCCCGCCCTGAGCCTGCGCCGGTGGCGCCGGACCCTGGCAGCCAACGTCGCCGCGAATGTGCTCCGGAACCTGTGGGTGTACGTGAACATCATCTGCGGGCACATCCCCGACGGCGCCGAGACGTTCGACCCGGCGGTGGTGAAGGACGAGACCAAAGGCGAGTGGTATCTCCGGCAGATGGTCGGGACCGCGAACTTCGACGCGAGCCCGCTGCTGGCGATCTCGGGCGGTCACCTGTGCTACCAGATCGAGCATCACCTGTTCCCCGACCTGCCGAGCAACCGACTGCCACAGATCAGCGTTCGGGTACGGGAACTGTGCGAGAAGTACGACCTGCCCTACAACACGGCATCGCTTCCGCGCCAGTACTTCCGGACGCAACGGATCATCCACGGATTGGCGTTTCCCGATTGGATGCTGAGCATCGCCCGGCGACGCCGCAACTAGGCGAGCGCCCCATCGGCAGAGGTCATGGGTCGATGTGATCGGAGTGCGGGGTGTGGCCCGTTCCCTGTTCGATCACCCGGCGCAGGAGTGCCTTCAGTTGCTCCTGCTCGTCGTCACTGAGCACGCCGAACACCCGCTCGTGTGCGGCGACGGCATCGGCCACCACCGCCGAGGCCACCGCACGACCTTCGTCGGTGAGGAAGACCTGCAGGATCCGCCCGTGCTGCGGGTCCTGTTTGCGCTCCACCAGGCCCCGCTTCTCCAGCGCGGTCAGGGCGAGCTGCACGCCCTGCGGGGTGATCAGCAGCCGCCGCGCCAATTCTGCGCCGGACAGGCCCGGTTGATTCGCCAGCTGGCGCAGTACGCCGATCTGGGCGGTGGTGACCCCGTGCTCCTTGACGGACTCGTTGACCTCGGTGAGCGAGAAATAGAACGCCTGCTTGAGCCACCACAAGGTGTTCTCGGTGAGGTCCATGCTCTCGTCTCCTGCCGTGCCCGTCGCTTTCGACGCTAGCGCACAGTGCTATCTGTGCTTGACGACGCTGCCGTCCTTCATCACGAACCGGACATCGAGCGTCGTCGCGATGTCCACGCTGGGATCTCCCGCAACCGCGATCACATCGGCCAGATATCCCGGGGCCAACTGCCCCAGTTCGTCGGCGGCATCAACCAGGTCGGCGCTGGTGAGGGTGGCGGCCTGCAATGCCTGCATCGGGGTCATCCCGCGTTCGACCAGGGCGCACAGCTCCTTGGCATTCTCGCCGTGCGGGATCGCCGGCGCATCCGTGCCGCACGCGATGCGGACTCCGGCGGCGATGGCCTTGGGAAGCATCGATTTTGCCCGCGGGAACACGTCGAGCGCTTTCTTGCGCAACTCTGGCGCGATCCGGTCGATGGCCATCGCATCGGTCAGATAGGTGGTGGACACCAGGAAGGTGCCGTGATCGACCATCATCTGGATCGTCTCGTCGCTGGCCAGGAATCCGTGTTCGATGCAGTCGATGCCGGCCCGGATGCACGCCTGGATGGCGGTGTCTCCGACAGCGTGGGCGGCAACCTTGACCCCGGCGCGGTGCGCCTCGTCGGCGATGGCGGCGAACTCGGCATCGGAGTACTGCTGGGCGCCCGGTGCGGTGCTATGGGACATCACGCCTCCGGAGGCCGACACCTTGATCAGCTTTGCACCGTGGCGGATCTGGTAGCGCACGCATGCGATGACGTCCGGCACGCCGTTGGCGATGCCCTCGGCGACCGTCAGCGGCATGATGCCCGGCGCCAGCCGCTGGAACACCGTGGGATCGAGATGCCCGCCATAGGGGGTGACGGCGTGACCGGCCGGATAGATCCGCGGCCCCTGGTGCCATCCCTGGTCGATCGCCCGCTGCAGTGCGACGTCGAGCAGGTAACCGCCGGTCTTGACCATCAGCCCCAGGTTGCGCACCGTGGTGAACCCGGCGTCCAGTGTCGTGCGGGCGTTGACCGCGCCGCGCAGCGTTCGGTACGCCGGGTCGTCCTGCACTCCGTGCATCGGTGTCGGCAGCCCGCCGGGATTACCCGGTCCGCCGATCAGCAGGTTGAGTTCCATGTCCATCAGCCCGGGCAGCAGAGTGACATCGCCGAGGTCGATGACGGTGGCCGAATCTGGCAGCGGCCCTTCCGGATTCACGGCCGTGATGCGGTTACCCTCGACGACCACGACACCCGGAGACCGGACCTCGCCGCCGGCCACGTCCACCCAGCGGGCGGCACGCAGGACCGTGGTCTGGTTGTCCGCCGGCGTCACGGCACCGGCTCGGCGACGCAGTCCAACGATGTCGCACCGGAGTCCGGTACGCGTGGCTGCTTCCAGCACTCCACCGGGAAGGACACCGTCACCATCGAGTACAGCAGGTGCATCAGATTGAGCACGTCCTCGGGCAGGTCGTCGAGGCTGAACTTGTCGCAGTAGCTGATCGCCTCCTCGGCCCGTGGAGTGATCGCGTCGTAAAAGGCCTGCATCTCGGTCATGGTGCAGGCCAGTCGCTTGGCGTAGCGCAGCGGCTCACTGGGCAGGCACCAGTCCGAAAACTGCTCCAGGTCGGCGAATTCGGCCGGAAGATTGCTCATCGGGTCACACTCCCGCGGTCTTGCGCTGGTAGTCGTCGATCCAGGCCGCGGTCTCCTTGTGCAGGTGCCGAAGCAGGATCTCCTGATCGCAGAGCAGGAACTCGTCCACCACCCGGGTCTCGATCGAGCTCTGGGTCGCCTCCAGGGTGTTGGCGTCCTGTAGGCCGTACTCCTTGAAGGACACTGCAGCGAGCTCCTGGGCCAGTCGCTCCCGCGGCGTGCGTGGCTGCGGGAAGTACAGCGTGCATTCGAAGATGTGCGTGTTGAACGAGGTCGGCCAGTAGTGGTACGTCAGATACCAGCCCTGCCCCCAGAACAACATGACGAAGTTGGGGAACAGCTGGAACGAGTCCAGCCCCCACGGATCGCATTTGGCGGGGTTGAGACCGGCCGGCATCTCGCCGAGGTCCGGCTTGTCCCACGGGCCGAAAAGCCCGCTCTGGCAGACATCTTCGATGGGCTTGCGCATCTCGTCGGGCATCTCCCAGGCCCGCACGCCAGACGTGCTGACCAACCGGTGCGGTCCTTCGATCCGGTAGTGCGGTGCCTCGAAACCGGACTCCGCAGCAGCCTTGGAATAGGCGGTGGGTGATTGGTTCGCGTGCAGGATGGGTGCATGGTAGAACTCCTGGAAGGCGTCCATGTAGAGCTTCCAATTCGCCTTCACCTCAGAGCGATAGGTGAATCGCGACGTCATCTTGTCGAACGGGTAGCCCTCCAGATCGGTGATCATGGGGCCCAGGAATTCGCGCAGCGATTGCTCAGGCGTCTTCGCGAAGTTGACGAAGATGAATCCGGCCCACACCTCGCAATGCACGGGGACCAGGCCGTAGCGACTCTTGTCGAGGTCGAAGAACTCGCCTTCCTGCTGGACGAAGGTGAGCTCGCCGTCCAGGTCGTAACGCCAGGCGTGGTACTTGCAGGTGAACTGCCGGCACACCCCGCTGGTCTCCTCCAGCGGCATGTCATCCCAGACCAGCTTGTTGCCGCGATGCCGGCAGACATTGTGGAAGGCCTTGATCTCCCCGGACTTGGTGCGCACCACGATGATCGACGTGTTGGCCGCCTTCATCTCCTTGGTGTAGTAGCTGCCCTTGCGTGAAAGCTGTTCGACCCGGCCGACATTCAACCAGGCCCGTTTGAAGATGGCCTGCCGTTCCAGTTCGTAGATCTCCGGATCGATGCAGTCTGCGTACGACACCGGGCCGGTGCCGAGTTCGGGGTAGTGCTGAGTCCAGCTGCCTTCAGCCGGCTTGGGAAACCGAGCCATGCCCGCTCCTCTGTGATGTGTTTCGACCGACGATGCCGACATGGGGGCTGCAGCTGCCGGCCGGGCTTCAGGCTCGACGGTAGACGGCGGTTCCACCAATGACAAGTAGTTGATACTCTGGCGTGGACTGAGCGGGAGGATCCGAATGGATCAGCATCTTGGGGAGTACCTCGGAGTCGAGGCCGACTGGTCGCTGGACGGCGACCCTGCCGACACGATCGAGGTCATCTCGCCACACACCGAGCAGCCCATCGCTCGTGCGCCGGCGGCGGGTCCGGCTGATGTCGACGCTGCGGTCGCGGCCGCACGCTTTGCCGTCGATCAGGGGCCGTGGCCACGACTCGACCCGACAGAGCGGATCGCCGCGATCCGCCGGCTGGCCGAGCTCTACGGGCAGCGACGCGGTGAGATGGCGCAGCTGATCTGTGCGGAGATCGGCGCGCCGATCAGCTTTGCCCAGCGAGCCCAGGTCGGGCTGCCGACGATGATGATGCCGGCGTTCTGCGACCTCGCCGAGAACTACCCGTGGCACGAGGTCCGCGCAGGCTTCTTCGGAGCGGACGTCCACGTCAGGAAGAACCCGGTGGGCGTCGTCGCCGCCGTCGTGCCGTGGAACATGCCGCAGTTCCTGATCGTCACCAAACTCGTGCCGGCACTGCTGGCCGGGTGCGCGGTGGTGCTCAAACCCGCACCCGAATCTCCTTTGGATGCATTGCTTCTGGCTGAGATGATCAAAGAGTTGGGCCTGCCCGACGGTGTTTTCTCGGTGGTTGCCGGAGACGCCGCCGTAGGCGCCCACCTGGTGAGCCACCCCGGCGTCGACAAAGTCTCGTTCACCGGCTCCAGCGCCGCAGGCCGGGCCGTCGCAGCGGCAGCAGCGGCGAACCTGACCAAGGTGAGCCTCGAGCTCGGCGGCAAATCCGCGGCCATCGTGCTCGACGACGCCGACCCGGAGACGGTCGCGGCCGGCATCCGGGCGGCCAGCCTGTCCAACAGCGGCCAGATCTGCAATGCGCTGACCCGCATCCTGGTTCCCGCCGCGCGCGAGCGGGAATTCGTCGACGCCCTGGCGTCCAGGATGAGTTCACTGGTCGTCGGGGACCCCGCCGACCCGGCGACCGAGCTCGGGCCGCTCGTTTCCCAGCGTCAGCAGCTACGCGTACGCGACTACATCGACCTCGGCCAGAGGGAGGGCGCCCGGCTGGTCTGCGGCGGGGCCGACCTGCCCGACGGACTCGACGCCGGTTGGTATGTCCGGCCCACCCTGTTCACCAGCGCAGACAACTCGATGCGCATCGCGCGAGAAGAGATCTTCGGACCGGTGCTCACGGTGATCGGGTACCGGGACGAGAACGATGCCGTCGCGATCGCCAACGACTCCGATTACGGCCTGGCCGGCTCGGTATGGACGGGCGACACCGACCGCGGCGTCAGCATCGCCGAACGTGTACAAACCGGCACTTTCGGGGTAAACCAGGGGTACACAATGGATCCGTTCGCACCGTTCGGCGGCGTCAAGGACAGCGGATACGGCCGGGAACTCGGCCGCGAAGGCCTCGACGGCTATCTCGAGACCAAGTCCATCGCCGTCGCAACCGCACGTTGAGGGGACGAGTATGACCGTCACAGTGCCGACCGATACGGCCCAGAGAAAGCCTGCCACCGAACGCATCGCGGTGCGCTGCGTCGACTCCGACGTCCATCCGGTGCCCCGCCGCGGCGTGCTCGGGCAGTACATCCCGGAGCCGTGGCGCAGCAGGTACTTCGGCAGCCACGATGTCGGCGAGCTGATCTACTACGACGCGCCCGACTATGCGCACGCCTACGCCATGCGCACCGACACCTTCCCGGCCGACGGTGAATTCGCCGGCAGCGATCCCGATCTGGCGTTCCGGCAGTTGATCATGGAGGCCGGGGCCGACATCGCGATCCTGGAACCCGCGGCGTACTCGGCCCATATTCCCGAGGCCAACCACGCGATGAACTGTGCGTTGAACGACTGGCAGGCCAATCACTGGCTGGACAGCCACAACAACTGGCACGAGCGCTGGCGCGGTTCCATCTGTCTGGCCGTCGAGGCGCCGGAGCTCGGGGCCCAGGAGATCGAGCGGTGGGCCGGCCACCCGTACATGGCGCAGATCCTGATCAAGGCCGAGCCGCGCCCGTCCTGGGGTGACCCGAAGTACGACCCGATCTGGGCCGCGGCCACCAAACACGACATCACGGTCAGCTGCCATCTGTCCCGGGGCGAATATGACGAGTTGCCGCTGCCGCCGGTCGGATTGCCCAGTTACAACCACGATTTCATGGTCACCTATTCACTGCTGGCGGCCAACCAGGTGATGAGCCTGATCTTCGACGGGGTCTTCGACCGGTTCCCCACGCTGCGGATCGTGTTCGTCGAGCACGCGTTCACCTGGATCCTGCCGCTGATGTGGCGCATGGACGCCATCTACGAGGCCCGCAAGTCCTGGATGGACATCAAGCGCAAGCCGAGCGAATACGTCAAGGACCACATCAAGTTCACCACCCAGCCGCTGGACTATCCCGAGGACAAGACCGAACTGTCGCGGGCCTTCGAATGGATGGAGTGCGACAAGATCCTGTTGTTCTCGTCGGACTACCCGCACTGGACCTTCGACGATCCCCGCTGGCTGGTCAAGCATCTGCCCGAGCATGCGCGCGAGAACGTGATGTTCCGCAACGGGATTCAGACCTACAAGCTCCCGGAGACGGTTCCTGTGCTGGAGGGACAGGTTCGCGTCTTCTGAGACTGAAATCCCGCGCCGAGACTACGCTTTGTGACGGAATTTCGGCTGATCGCATCAGAAACCGTAGTTTCGGCGCGGTCAGGGCAGTTTGATGGCCGAAACGTACATCTCGACGATCGGCCGGTAGAGGTCGACATCGTCGAGCTCGCTGCCCAGCACGACGGCGTCGCTGGTGGCGATGAGAACTTGGGCGAAGGTCGTGGCCGGAACCCGCAACGTTGCCCCCCAGCGCTCCATCCCTGAGGCGATGAACTTGCCCAGCGCCTCGACGACTTCGGCGCGCTTGGCCGCCACCCGCTCCCGGGCCTCTGGATTGCGGCGCAGGTAGAGCGTGAACTCGTGGCCGAGCGCGGCGTGGTCGGCACCCCGGTCACGGCTCAGCTCGCGCCAGCGTTTGGCGATCTCATCGAGTTCTGCCGGCCCGACCTGGGTCGCACCGGACATCACCTCGGCGAAGTTGTCGAAATACCGCCGCCAGTATCTGTCGCTGACGGCCAGGAAGAGATCGTCCTTGGTGGCGAAATGCTTGTAGATGGCACCTTTGGTGTAACCGGCGGCGCGGGCGATGTCATCGAGAGTGGCTGGTGCGAAACCTTTCTCGGCGAACACCTCCTCGGCGGCATCGAGCAGTACCGAGCGCGTGTGCTCAAGTCTGCGTTCCCGGGTCCAGCGCTCCGCCATGGCCAAAGTCTGCCACAGAATCTGAGTGACCTATTGGAATCTCAGATACCAGTGAGTATATTTGCATCGGTCGGCCTGCCTCGCGCCGAGGGCCGCATCCACGATCGTCAAGGGGAAACCGGTCATGAGTGATCTGTCGAAGAAACCCGTCATCACCGAAGACGTCAGCGGGATCGCTGACCTCGGAAAGCAAGCCCCGTCGTCATCGAACGCGTTCAAGATCTGGGCGACCGTCGGCGGTTTGGTGCTCGCGCTGACGTTGTATCTGTTCGTCCGATGGGTCACCGGGCCCTATTTCGAGCCGGTGTCGGGTGGCCCGAGCGAGCCGCCGCTGTACATGAAGATCCCGCTGCTGGCCAACGCTGTGGTGCTCTGGATCGGCCTGCCAGTTGCCTTGTGGTTCTTCATCATCCGGCCCTGGGTGCGGGAGAGGCGAATCACCCTCGATGGCATGCTGCTGGTGTCGATGGGTCTGATGATGTTTCAGGACCCGATGCTCAACTACTACAGCACCTGGTGCACGTACAACGCATGGCTGTTCAACCAGGGTTCGTGGGCACCGCACATTCCGGGCTGGGTGGCACACGAGGAACCGGGGCATACGGTTCCCGAGCCACTGCTGACCAACATCCCCGGCTACGCCTACGGTGTCTTGCTGCTCACGATCGTCGGATGTGCGCTCATGCGCAAGATCAAGAACCGGTGGCCCGGCATCAGCAACCTGCGTCTGGTCCTGGCCACCTATGGCGTCGCGATCGTCTTCGACTTCGTGATGGAGGCCCTGATCATGCTGCCGATCGGGTTCTACTCGTATCCCGGTGCCATCCAATCGCTCTCGTTCAATGCCGGGACCTACTACCAGTGGCCGATCTACGAGGGCTTCATGTGGGGTGGCGTCCAGACGGCGCTTGTCTGCCTGCGCTTCTTCACCGATGACCGGGGACACACCCTCGTCGAACGCGGAATCGACCGGCTCCGTGGCGGTTTCGTCAAGCAGCAGTTCGTTCGGTTCCTGGCGATCTTCGGCGGTGTCAGCGCGTGCTTCTTCCTCTTCTACAACGTTCCCGCGACCTGGCTGGGCTTGCATGGAGATGCGTGGCCCGAGGATGTCCAGAAGCGCTCGTACTTCAACCCCGGTATCTGCGGCGAGGGGACTGACCGGCCGTGTCCGAATCCTGATCTACCGCTACCGACCATGCACTCGGGATATGTCAACCACGAGGGTGAACTGGTGCTGCCGGACGGTGTGAGCATCCCGCCTGTGGTGCCGATCCAGAGGCCCGAGAAACGATGACGGTCAGTAAGTTTCGGTCGATCGCCGAATCGGGAATGCAGCCGCCGTTCTATCGGCCCGCGGGCCGGGAGGTCGAGACCTTCCGGGCGGCCGCCCGCCGCGGTGCCCCGGTGCTGCTCAAAGGTCCCACCGGGTGTGGCAAGACCCGCTTTGTCGAGGCGATGGCTCACGAACTCGGCCGTGAGCTCATCACCGTCGCCGGCCATGAAGACATGACATCGGCGGATCTCGTGGGTCGCTTCCTGCTGAAGGGCGGCGAAACCGTCTGGGTAGACGGCCCGTTGACCAGGGCGGTGCGCGACGGCGCCATCTGCTATCTCGACGAGATCGTGGAGGCGCGTCAGGACACAACGGTGGTCATCCACCCGCTCGCCGACCACCGGCGTGAGTTGCCCATCGACCGGCTGGGCACCAGCTTGCCCGCGGCGCCCGGCTTTCAACTGGTGATCTCCTACAACCCCGGCTACCAGAGCATCCTGAAGAGCCTCAAAGACTCGACCCGTCAGCGGTTCGTCGCGATCAGTCTCGACTTCCCGACCGCCGAGATCGAGACCGAGATCGTGGCCGCCGAGGCGGGGATCGACTCGTCCACCGCTGAATCGCTGGTCACCCTCGGGAATGCCATTCGGCGTCTCGACGGCTCCGCACTGAGTGAGGTGGCCTCGACCCGCATGCTGATTCTCGCCGGCGGTCTCGTAGCCGAAGGGCTCGGCCTGCGCGACGCCGTCCAGTCCGCCGTCGTGGAGGTGCTCTCTGACGATCCCGACATCATCCACAGCCTCGGAGAACTCGTCGACGCAGTCCTGCCGCGGCCGTGAGCGCCGGCCTCCCGGAACCGCACCACTTCCGTCTTCTGGCCGGTTTCCTCGCCGGGCACCCGGTCGAGGTGGCCGTGGGACCCGCCGACGAGCCCGCGTACACCGACGGGCGGGTCGTCTTCGTCTCGGCGAACGCCGATCGGGACCGGCAGCGTCGCGAGGTACTGGTCCAGAGCGCACTCCTGGGAGCCGGAAGCCTCGACGGTCAGTACGTCAAGCGGCTGCGGGCGAGGCCTTCGCTTGCGCGCCGCTATCTGGGCCTCGAAGGCCATCGTGTCCTGTCCGAACTCGGCCCGCGGATTGCCCTGGCGGCATCGATCGCCCCCGCCTCGGCGGCACAGTCGGCCAGTTGCGAGGAATCGTTGCAGATCGCTCTGGGCAGAACCAAACTCGACGCACCGCCGGATTGGTTCGGGACGATCAAACCGTCCAAACTGATCCGCACCCCCGACGGATCTGGTTCACCGGCCATCGATGCCGACGTCCGGATGAACGTCGAGTGCACCGACCCGTCCGAAATGGATGGTGACGATGACGATGACGGACCGGCAGAGAAGAGTTGGATACTCAAACTGTTCGAGGCTCCCGTCGGTATGCAGGCGCCCACGAAGTTCTTGCGCACCCTCTTCGGCAGCTCCCGCTCCTCGGGAAGCGAGGGCGCCGGCGGCGAGGTGGGGGCCGGCTCGATTCGACGGACATCGCGCGCCGGGGTGAACGCGCGGCCGATGCCGACCCCGATCCGCTTCATCGATACCGACAGACCTGGTGCGGCACTCACGGTCGGTGGCGCCCTGTATCCCGAATGGGACGTCTTCGGCGACCGGTATCGGGAGAACTGGTGCCGCGTGATCGATTATCCGATCACCGCCCCGGCGGATGTCTCCACTGTTCGGGTGGCGCGCGATGCGGTACTGCGACGCAGGCTGGCCCGAGTCGGACTCGGGCCCAGAGTGTTACGCGCCCGTGCCGACGGCGACGACGTGGACATCGAGGCCATGATCGACCTGTTCGTCGATCTGCGCTCAGGCCATTCACCGCCCGAGCATGTGTACACCGAGCGCCGCCGACTCGCGCGCAATCTCGGTGTGCTCATCCTCGTCGACGCATCAGGATCGGCGACCGACGCCGACAGTGAAGGCCTCGCCGTCCATGATCACCAACGCCGCGCGGCAGCGACGCTAGCGGTGACGCTCGAGGAACTCGGTGATCGCGTCGCTGTCTACGGCTTTCGTTCACAGGGCCGCCGTGCGGTGCACCTGCTCGCCGTCAAGACCTTCGGGCAGAGCTTCGGAGCTGCCGGCCGGGCCCGGCTCAGCCAGCTGCAGCCCTTCGGTTACACCCGCCTGGGCGCCGGAATCCGCGGCGCCGGTGAGATCCTCAAAAGCCAAGCGGGAACACCGCATCGGCTGTTGATCGTGCTTTCCGACGGCTTCCCGTACGACGATGGCTATGAAGGTCGCTACGCCCAGGCCGACACCGCCAAGGCCCTCGAAGAGTTGCGCGCAGACGGCGTGGCGTGCCTGTGCCTGTCGATCGGTGCCGACGGTGACGCCGGCGCACTCGACCGCGTCTTCGGACCGGCCAGTCACGCCGGCGCCGCGACGCTGTCCGAGCTGAGCCCCAGAATGGACGAGTTGTTCCTGTCCGCGCTGGCCGAGTTGGCTGCTCCGAAGGCTGAATCCCCGCGCCGAGACTACGGGTTCTGACGGAAATCCGGCGAATTACGTCAAGAACCGTAGTCTCGGCGCGTGGGAACTAGCGCAACACAGCACCCGGATTGAGGATGCCCTGTGGGTCCAGGGCGTCCTTGATCCGGCGGGTCAACGCCATCACGTCGTCGCCGAGTTGGAGTGGCAGCCAATCCCTTTTGAGCCGGCCGATCCCGTGCTCACCGGTGATGGTGCCGCCCATGGCGATCGCCAGTTCCATGACCCGGGCGAAGGCCTGCCGGGCCCGCTCACTCATGTCCGGATCGTCGGCATCGAACACCACCACGGGGTGGGTGTTCCCGTCACCTGCGTGTGCGACGACGCAGATCAGCACGTCGCAGTCCTCGGCGATGCGCTTGATGCCGGCCACCAGTTCCGGCAGGTCGGGTATCGGCACCGTGACGTCCTCGAGGTAGAACGTGCCCAGTTGCATGAGGGCCAGGCCGACCAGCCGACGGGCCGCGGTGAACGCGGCGCCCTCTTCGGGGTCATCGGTCGCGTAAACCTCTGTGGCACCGGACTTCTCGCAGGCTTCTACGATGTGGGTGATTTCCTCTGTGGCGGCACCCGGTGCATCGGATTGAACCAGCAGCATCGCCTGCGCCGAGCGGTCCAGGCCCATGCGGCGGTAGTCCTCGACCGCGTTGATGGTCGCGTGGTCCATCAACTCCAGCATGGCCGGCCGGACCTTGTCGGTGATGGCGACCACCGCGTCGGCGGCGTCCTCCACCGAGCTGAACAGCGCGACCGCGGTCGACGCCGGCGGCTGCGCCGGGATCAGCCGCAGTGTGAGTTCGGTGATCACCCCGAGGATGCCCTCGGAACCGACGAACAGCTTCGTCAACGACAGGCCGGCAACGTCTTTCAACCGCGGGCCGCCCAGCCGCACGGCCGTGCCGTCGGCCAGCACGACCTGCATGTCCAGCACGTAATCACTCGTGACTCCGTACTTCACACAGCACAACCCACCGGCATTGGTCGCCGCGTTCCCGCCGATCGAGGAGATCTCGACCGAACCAGGGTCGGGCGGGTACCACAGCCCGTACTCGGCGGCCGCCTTCTTCACTTCGGAGTTCATCAGACCGGGTTGCACCACAGCGGTGCGGTTCGCGGTATCGATGCGGATGTCGCGCATCCGTTCGGTGCTGAGGATGAGGCCGCCGTCGACTCCGTTGGCGCCGCCGGCGAGCCCGGATCCCGCCCCCCGCGGCACCACGGCGACACCATGCGCGCCGGCCCATCGCAGCACCGCCTGCACGTCCTCGGTGCTGGTTGCCCGCACCACGGCGCGTGCCCGGCCTGCCTCCGGATCGAGCGCCGCGTCGCGGCGATAGCCCTCGATCACGGCGGGATCGGTGATCACCGCATGGTCAGGCAACTCGGCGGCCAGCGCGGCGATCTCGGTGTCCGGCGTGGACATCTCAGAAATTCTAGTAACCGGAAGCGATGTCCGCGGTGTTCTCCGCCTGGGCGGTGGCCCGGGCCCAGTTCAGGAACTCGGAGACGGCATCAGCGGTGTAGTGCCCGCGCGCCGAGCCGAAGATGTCGAACGCGTGCTGGGCGTGCGGGATCTCCGCGTAGATCACCGGGGAATTCGACACCGCACGCAGCGCCTTGACGAACTCACGGCCTTCACGCACCGGGATCAGTGAGTCGTTGACCCCGTGCAGCACGAAGAACGGCGGAGCGTCCGGGTGTACCAGCGTGATCGGTGAGGCGTCCTTGTACACCTGATCGTTGGTGGCCAGCGGCAGTTTGACGATGAGCCGCTCGAGGACCTCGACGAACTCCTTGCGACCGGCGCCTGTGGTGCTGAACCAGTCGTAGCGGCCGTAGATGGGCACCGCGGCTGCCACCGAAGTGTCGGCGTCCTCGAAACCGGGCTGCCACTTGGGGTCGTTGGGGGTCAGCGCGGCCAGCGCGGTCAGATGCCCCCCTGCCGATCCGCCGGTGATGCACACCGCGTCGGGGTCGCCGCCGTACTCGGCGATGTTGGCCTTCACCCAGGCCAGCGCTTGCTTCACGTCGATGATGTGGTCGGGCCACGGGTGGCGCGGGCTGATCCGGTAGCCGATCGACACACAGATCCAGCCTTGCTCGGCCAGGTGGCTCATCAGCGGATATGACTGCGGCCGGCGCATGCCGATCATCCAGGCCCCGCCCGGCACCTGCAGCAGCACCGGCGCCTTGCCGTCGCGCGGCAGGTCGGGGCGCATCCAGATGTCGGCGAGGTTGGCCCGGTGAGGGCCGTAGTGCACGGTCTTGCGCACGTAGCGGCGCCGGCTCACCGACGTGGAGTACACCTCGCCGCGTCGCAGGGGACGCAGCGCCGACGGGTACTCGTCGGCGAGGGCCTCGCGTACCGGATCTTCGAAGTATGGCCGGGACTGCACACCGCGACGGTGCACCAGCACCAGCAGCGCCCAGGAAATGACTTTGAGCAGCAAAGAGATTCGACCGCTCGCCGACCGGTAGTCACCACGAACGGCGCGGCGCAGCGCATCGAGGGCCGAACCGGTGATCACCAGTGGTGCGTTCTCCGAGGTCGGCCAGCCGAACGCGAAGGCCAGGATGGTGCTGTAACCCCTGCGTCCGATCGGTTTCACTGCGTTGGCAGCATTGAGCAGCTCAGCGGCCGCTGCGAGCAGCCGTCGGCGTTCAGCCATTCACCTTCTCCTGGAGCTGGCGCCGGTCGATCTTGCCTGTGCTGTTGCGTGGCAACTCGTCGAGCACGGTGATCTCTCGCGGCACTTTGTAATTGGCGAGGTTCTCTCGAACATACGCCTTGAGCTCATCGGGGGTGATGGCACCGGCGAGCACCACGAACGCGACCAGCCGCTGCCCGTACTGCGCGTCGTCGACGCCGATCACGGCGGTCTCCGCTACATCGGCATGGCCGGCCAGGACCTTCTCCACCTCGATCGGGTACACGTTCTCACCGCCGGAGACAATCATCTCGTCGTCGCGGCCCACCACGAACAGCCGGCCCGCCTGGTCCAGGTAGCCGACATCGCCCGAGGACATGAAGCCCTCGTGGAAATCCTTCGTGGAGCCGGAGGTATAGCCGTCGAACTGGGTCGAGTTGCGCACGTAGATGGTGCCCACCTCCCCGGTGGGCACCTGCCGGAACTCGCTGTCGAGGATGCGAATCTCGGTGCCCTCTGCGGGTTTACCCGCGGTATCGGGTGCCGCGCGCAGATCGGCCGGTGTCGCGGTGGCGATCATGCCGGCCTCGGTGGCGTTGTAGTTGTTGTAGATGATGTCGCCGAACCGGTCCATGAACGCGATGACGACGTCAGGACGCATGCGCGATCCGGATGCCGCGGCGAACCGCAGCGTGCGCCCGTCGTAGCGGTTCAGCACGTTCTCGGGCAGTTCCATGATCCGGTCGAACATCACCGGCACCACGCACAGCCCCTTGGCCCGGTGCCGGTCGACGAGCTCGAGCGTGGCCTCGGGATCGAACTTGCGCCGGGTGACGATGGTGCAGGCCATCGACGCCGCGAAGGCCAGCTGGGAGAAACCCCAGGCGTGGAACATCGGCGCCACGATCACGACCCGCTCTTCGGTGTGCCACGGGGTGCGGTCCAGGATCGACTTCAGCACCTCGGGGCCACCGCCGGAATGCTTGGCGCCCTTGGGAGTTCCGGTGGTCCCGGAGGTCAGCAGGATGACCTTGCTCTTGTCGGTGGCCCGCCGGGGCTCCTGACGGCGGTGCTCCTCGACGAGCTTCGCCACGGTGACGTCGTGGGCGTGCGTGTCGGTCCAAGCCACAATCCGTGCGGTCGTGGGGAGATCGGCGAGCGCCCGGTCGACGGTATCCGTGAACTCCTCGTCGTAGATGACGGCACTGGTCTTGCCGTCCGTCTCACGTACCAATACCTCGGCCAGCGCCGGCGCGGCGAAGGACGTGTTGAGCAGTAGCAC
Organism: Mycobacterium sp. 48b; assembly: GCF_048282725.1. NCBI lineage: Bacteria > Bacillati > Actinomycetota > Actinomycetes > Mycobacteriales > Mycobacteriaceae > Mycobacterium > Mycobacterium sp. 48b. Next base: position 211,293 of record NZ_JBLVUL010000001.1, on the reverse strand, counting down.
GTCGGCGCCGATGCGGTTGGCGGCGATCAGCGACAGCACGAAGCCGCGGTGATTGCGGGCCATGATGCCGAGCACTTTCGGCTCACCACCCGGCAGTGCCTGCAGGCCTGCGGCCAGGGCGTCGGCCTGCTGGTCGACCTGCTGCCAGGTCAGCGTGCCGAGTTCGTCGACCAGGCCGGGCCGGTTCGGGCAGCGCTGCGCCGCGGCGGCGAAACCCGAAGTGACGCTCATGTTCTCGCGCGCCATGGCGGCGGCGATGCGCAGGTATTTGTCCGGGCGCATCGCGGTGATGATGCCGGCCCGGCGCATGGTGCTGACCAGGCCGACGGTGTCGGTGACTCGGTCCAGCGGTCCCGTCAGCAGATCAAACGGATTCACCGGCGATCAACCGATCACCGGGAAGCGGCGCTCTTCGGCCAGCTCGTCCAGCGCACGCTGCATGACCCGGCGGACCTGCGCATCGACCTCGTCGATGTCGGGGTCCTCACCGAACTCGGCGGCGATGTCGATCGGCGGCAGCGTCTTCATCACGATCTTGGTGGGCAACGGCACATTGAGCGGCAGCACCGCCGACAGGCCGAACGGGAACCCGAACGACACCGGCACGATCTTGGTGCGGGCCAGCCGTGCAATCGGGCCGAGCGCCTTGGCGACCCCGGTGCCGCGGGACAGGAACAGCTGGGTCTCCTGGCCGCCGATACCGACCATCGGGACGATCGGTACGCCGGCGTTGATCGCGGCCTTGACATAGCCGGTGCGCCCGGCGAAGTCGATCTTGTTGGCCGAGAGGGTCGGCCGGTACACGTCGTAGTCACCACCGGGGAACACCACGACCACGCCGCCCGAGCGCAGCGCCTCGTCGGCGTTCTCGTGGTTGGCCCGGATAAAGCCGGTCTTCTTGAAGAAGGCCGCGGTCGGACCGGTCATCAACATGTCGTGGCTCAGCGTGTACACCGGGCGCTCGTAACCGAACTTCTCGTAGAAGCCCGTCGCGAACACCGGCACGTCCAGCGCGAACAGGCCACCCGAGTGGTTCGACACCACGAGCGCACCACCGTTGGGGAAGTTGTCCAGCCCTCGCACCTCGGCGCGGTGGTAGCCCTTGATGAGCGGCCGTAGGAAGCCCATGACCTTCTCGGTCAGGCCCGGATCCCATTTGGTGATTTCGGACGGGTCGATGTCGGTCGCAGCCACAGGGTCCCCCTGATGTGGATTGGAACGTGTTCTAGTTTTGCTAGTGTACCCAGGTCGAGGCCGAAAAACCCATTTGCTATGTGGGTCCCTCGACCTACCGCTGAGTAGCCGCGGACAATCCTCTCAAAACCACAGGTCGAGTGGCGTCGCTATGAGTTCAGCTCGCTCATCTCCTCGGTGACATTGCGCCGGGCCTGCTCCTCCCAGCGTTCCCGCCCGGGCACGGTATGGAAGATCGGTCCGTCGAGCAACGCCGAGAGCACCCGTGCCCGCGCAGGCCTGAACACGTCGTCGGGCACCGCCGCATACTCGTCGCGCACGGCGTCGGCGTACTGCCGGTAGCGAAGAGCAGGCGCGCCGAGCACCGAGAGGTCGGCGTCGCTGAGCACCGCGGCGTTCAGGTCGCCGGCGTCGACCTTGTGGGACTTGGTCGTCAGGACGAGTCGGGCCACTTCGTCGCGGTCCGGGGATCCGTCCAGGAGTTGGCGGGCCAGCATCGCCGAGCGCTCTTCGTTGTCGTCGCGGGCGGTGTCGTAGACCGCGTCGTGGAACCATGCCGCGAGTTCGACGGCTTCCCGGTCGAAATGCAGGCCGTCGTCGGCAAGGGTGCCGATCGCGTCGAGCACTTCGTGCAGGTGCGCGACGTTGTGGTGCCTGCGGTGGGATTCCGACCAGCGGGCCAGCAGATCCTCGCGCAATCCTTCGGTGAGATGGGCAGCCATCGGTCCAGTGTCCTCCGCGTTGACCTCAACCGTTGTTGAGGCAGCATCATTGACGGTCATGGGATCAGACCTCGCCGCCTACTTCGACCGGATCGGCTATCAAGGTCCGGCGTCACCCGGTTCGGACGTGCTGCGGAACATCGTCGCCGCCCACGGCCGGTCGATCCCGTTCGAGAACCTGGACCCGCTGCTGGGCATCCCTGTCGCCGATCTGAGTGCCGCGGCGCTGTCGGACAAACTCGTCACCCGTCGCCGCGGCGGCTATTGCTACGAGCACAACGGTCTGCTCGGCCATGTACTCGACGAGTTGGGGTACGGCGTCGAGCGGCTTGCCGGGCGGGTGGTCTGGATGAAGGAGCCCGACTCGCCGTTGCCTGCGCTCACCCACAACGTGCTGGCCGTGACGGTGCCCGGGGAAGCCGGACGCTACCTCGTCGATGTGGGCTTCGGTGGGCAGACGTTGTCGTCGCCGATCCTGCTGCAGACCGGTGCGGTGCAGCAGACCCGCCATGAGCCCTACCGGCTGGTCGAGCTGCCCACCCGCCACGAGCCGGAACTCGAGTTGGCAGCGCAGGTGCGTGGCCAGTGGCAGCCGCTCTACCGGTTCACCGCGGTGCCGCAGCCGCAGATCGACCTTGAGGTCGGAAGCTGGTATGTGTCAACGCATCCCGGAGGAGTCTTCGTCGTCGGGCTCACCGCCGCGCTGGTCACCGACGACGCCAGGATCAACCTGCGCGGGCGGAACCTGGCGATCCACAGTCACGGTGAGACCGAGCGCATCCGATTCGACACGGCCGCACAGGTTCTCGATGCCCTCACCGAACGGTTCGGCATCAACCTGTCCGATCTGGACGGCGTCGACGTCGAAGCCCGGGTGGCGCAGGTGCTGGACAGCTGAGCGCTCCCGGGTAACCAGAGCAGGAAATGTCATGTTCAGAGGGCAGGCGGCCGACCATACTCGGTGACCGTGGAGGACCAACCGAACGGTCGTGACCGGCTGCGCGAGCTGCTCGACGCCGTCGTCGACGACGAGAACTCGGGCGTCGGCGACATGGCTCGCAGCAGTTTCGCCTCGGAGTTTCACTTCTCCCGGGAGGTACGCAGGCTCACCGGGGAACCACCTGCTGCATTGCGGAGGCGGGTCATGCTGGAGCGGGCGGCCTGGCGGCTGCAGCAGGGGACCGGGGTGGCGGAGGTGGCCGAGGCCGAAGGGTGGTCGTCGGCCGAGGTGTTCTCCCGCGCGTTCCGCCGTGCCTTCGGCGTGCCGCCGTCTCGGGCCGACGATGTCGGGTTCCGGTTGACCGCTCCCAACGGCGTGCACTTCCATCCGCCGCAGTCGTTGTGGTGCGACGCCGACCCAGGGCAGGCATCCGGTCCGGATATCGCCCAGTTCATGCTCGTGCACGACGTCGCCGACACCGAGTACCTGATCGGTGCCGCCGCCGGCCTGTCTGAACAGCAATGGAACCAGGACATTTCACCGGGTCAGGTGGTGCTGGACTGGGACGGACCGGAGCCCAGCGTCGCGGCGGTACTCGGCGCGATCGTGTGGACCAAGGAGGTGTGGCTGGCGACCATCGAGGGCCGGGATTTCCCCTCGCGCGCCACGACCGGCCAGGCGACGGCCGGCCGACTCGCCGCGCACCATCGCACCATCGGAAAGCGCTGGACCACACTGATATCCGAGTACTCGGCCGCGGGGCGGCTGGGCGACACCGTGATAGATGCGCTGTGCGATCCGCCGGAATCCTTTCAGTTGTACGGGATCATCGCGCACGTGCTGACCTACTCGGCGCATCGGCGTGCACTCGTTCGGGGCATGTTGACCCGACACGGCATGGAAGTCGACCGGGGCGACCCGCTGGAATGGATGAGGAGGGACTGACCGGTGAGAACCGTGTATTACACCGCGTCGAGCCTGGACGGGTTCATCGTCGATGCGCAGGACAGCCTGGACTGGCTGATCTCGCGGAACATCGACCAGCAGGGCCCGTTCGGGTATGACGAGTTCATCAAAACCATTGGCGCACTGGTGATGGGCTCGGCGACGTACGAGTGGATCGTGAAGAACCACCCTGACGAGTGGATGTACGAACAGCCGACGTGGGTGCTGACCCACCGTCCGGAGATCGTCACTATGGGGCATCCGGTGGAGGTTTACTCGGGAGATGTCGGCGCGCTGCATCCCGAACTGGTGACGGCCGCGGCGGGCAAGGATGTCTGGGTGGTCGGCGGGGGAGAGGTCGCCGCCCAGTTCGTCGCGGCCGGGCTGATCGACGAGATGGTCGTCAGCTATGCGCCCTGCACATTGGGGGCGGGGGCCGCGGTGCTGCCGGTCCGTTCCGAGTGGGTGCTGGCCGAATCTGCACCCAACGGTGAGTTCGTCTGTGTCCGATGGGTCAGGCCGGCGGGCTGAGCCGGGGAACACCGTTACGCCGGACGAATTCCCTTGATTTGATCAGGAATTCGAGCTGTCGGGCGACGTCGTGCAGTGGGTCGACCGATCGCGACGACCGGCACAGCACCACAGCGCCCTCGAGAGTGGCGATACACATCACCGCCAGCGAGGACGCATCGGGTTCGTCGAAGCCGTCCGCGGCGAAGGAGGCGGTCAGGGCGGCGCGCCAGCGGTCGAAGATGGCCGCGGCCGCCGCGGCGAGATCCGGCTCTTCGTCCGGCGCGGCGATCGCCACCGCAACGACCGGACAGCCGGCGGTGAAATCACTGCCGGTGAGTACTCGTTCCCAGAATTCGACGAAACGGTGTACCAGATCCCATGCACTGTCGGAACTTTCGGCGCCGATGACACTGCCGATGGTGTTCGCGGCGAACTGGAGCGCCTCGATCAGGATCTGGCGTCGCCCACCGGGGAAGTGGTGGTAGACCGAGCCGCGCGGTGCGCCGCTGCGCGCGAGTACCCCGTCGATCGTGACGCCGGCGGCGCCTCGCTCGCGCAGCACCTCGACCGCGCTGCTGAGCATGCGGGCGCGGGTGGAGCCACGCTTGTTCCGTGGCTTCGTGGCGGTGTCAGGCGACCCGGTCATGCAGGAATTGCGAGGAACAGCGAAGCAGCATCCGAGGGGTGATGGTGCGCACCGGCGGGTGTGGTGTGCGGACCCGACGGGTGAACCGGTGACCGGCGAGGTTGAGTTCGACGACCCACATCGCGCACCGCCCTTCTATGTCATCCACCATAGAAATGATGGAATCCTCGCATGGTGTCGAGTATCTAACGAACATGCCTGTGAGCAAAAGACTAGCAGGTGAACTGCTTCTGAACAGGTCCTCACCGACACGGCGGATCAGATCCAAATTATGATGACTTGCATAATTTGGGGGACCGGCGTTGACTGCCCCTATGACGACAGACCCGGCCCTGGACACCCTCACGCTGCAGCGCGATGGTCACGTCCTGCTGATCGGACTCAACCGCCCGGACAAACGCAACGCGTTCAACGTCGCGATGCTCACCGACCTCGCACTCGCCTACGGACTGCTCGAGTCCGACGACGATCTGCGCGCCGGTGTGCTCTTCGCCCACGGTGGGCACTTCACCGCCGGGCTCGATCTCGTCGACGTGGCACCGTATGTGGCCAGTGGGGAACTGCCCATGCCCGAGGGCGGACGTGACCCGTGGCGCCTCGACGGCGACTGGACGAAACCGGTCGTCGCGGCAGCCCAGGGCCGATGCCTGACCCTCGGCATCGAACTGCTCCTGGCCGCCGACATCCGCGTCGCGGCGCAGGACACCCGGTTCGCTCAGATCGAGGTGCTGCGCGGCATCTACCCGTTCGGCGGTGCCACCCTGCGGCTGCCGCGCCAGACGGGTTGGGGCAACGCCATGCGGTGGCTGCTCACCGGTGACGAGTTCGACGCGACCGAGGCACACCGCATCGGGCTGATCCAGGAAGTCGTGCCGGATGCCGATGCGGCCGTCGCCCGAGCCCGGGAGATCGCGCACACCATCGCCGATCGTGCCGCCCCGCTCGGGGTCCGAGCCACTCTCGCCTCGGCGCACACCGCGCACCGCGACGGGGACGCCGCCGCGATCGCGCGGTTGCGGCCCGCCGTTGCCGAGCTGTTCGGCACCGCTGACGCCGCCGAAGGCGTGCAGTCCTTCATCGAGCGCCGAGCCGCGAGCTTCCAGGGGCGCTGAGGTTTTCAGCGCCGGCAGAACTAGCCGGCAGACTCCAGCGCGACCAGGGCCGCGGCCACCGCGAAGAACTTGTTGGACCCGAGCTGGCGCACGGTCTTGATGTTGAACGCCGCGGCGAGGTGCTCGGCATCGGCGTCGGTGACGCCGGCCAGTGCGGCCGGCGAGGCGTCCAGGATCTCCTTGAGCGACTTGTCCTCGTAGGCCTTGTCGAGCGACTTCGCCAGATCGACCGAAACTGCCATGGGTGCCTCCTTGTTGTCGGGGCGCCCACCGTAGTTGCGCAACCTGAATGCAGGCTGTCCGATCCCTGGCCCAGCAGACACGAATGTCCCGGAAAACCGTGGTCTTCCGGGACATTCGCGTCGGGTCGCGAGTATTACTCGCGCGGCGTGTTACTGCGGGGTGTAGCCGAACGGCAGCAGCACACTCTTGGCCTGGGTGTAGGCGTCGATGCCCTCCGGCCCGTTCTCGCGTCCGATGCCCGAGTTCTTGAACCCGCCGAACGGGGCGCCCGGATCGAAGGCGTACATGTTCACCGCGTAGGTGCCGGTGCGGATCTTCGACGCGATCTCGACGGCCTTGGGGAAGTCCGTCGTGTACACGCTGCCGGCCAGGCCGTACGGCGAGTCGTTGGCGATGCGCACCGCGTCTTCCTCGGTGTCGAACGGGATCACCACGAGCACCGGCCCGAAGATCTCCTCCTGGGCGATGGTCATCGAGTTGTCGACGTCGGCGAACACCGTGGGCTGCACGAACCAGCCCGAATCCAGGCCCTCGGGCCGGCCGCCGCCGGTGACGATGCGGGCACCCTCCTCGACGCCCTTCTTGATGTAGCCCTCGACCCGGTCGCGCTGCTTCTCGGAGATCAGCGGGCCGATCATCGAGGCCGGGTCGTCGGGCAGGCCCACCGGCATCGAACTGACAGCTTCCGCAAGTTTTTCTACGACCTCGTCATACCGCGACCGCGGCGCCAGGATGCGGGTCTGGCCGACACAGGCCTGGCCACAGTTCATCAGGCCGGAGAACACCAGCATCGGCAGGGTCGAGTCCACGTCGGCGTCCTCGAGGATGATCGCCGCGGACTTGCCGCCGAGCTCCAGCGTGCACGGCTTGAGCTTCTCGGCGGCGATCTTGCCGATCTCCTTGCCGACACCGCTGGAGCCGGTGAAGGTGAACTTGTCCAGCTCCGGGTTGGCGGTCAACGCGCGGCCCGTCTCGGGACCGCCCGGCACCACGGAGAGCACGCCCTCGGGCAGGCCGGCTTCGGTGAGCACCTCGGCGAACAGGTTGGTGGTCAGCGGGGTCTCGCCGGCCGGCTTGAGCACGACGGTGCAGCCGGCGAGCAGGGCCGGACCCAGCTTGTTGCAGGCCAGGAAGAAGGGCACGTTCCAGGCGATGACGGCGCCCACAACGCCGATCGGCTCCTTGATGACCAGGGTCTGGCCGTAGATGCCGTCGCGGATGTCTTTCCAGTCGTACTTGTCGGCCGCGCCGGCGTAGTACTGCAGGCTCGACACCCCCGCACCGAACTGCATCATGTCGACGATGGTCGGCGGCTGGCCGGTCTCCAGCTTCAGCAGGTGCTTGAACTCCTCGGCCCGCGCGTTGATGAGCTCGACGGCCTTGGCCAGCACGGCCTGGCGCTCCTCGGGCGACATGTGCGGCCAGGGGCCCTCGTCGAACGCTTTGCGGGCCGCGGCGCAGGCGGCGTCGACATCGGCCTCGGCGGCGAGCGGGACCTGGCCGACCTTCTCGCCGGTCGCGGGGGAGAACACTTCGATGACCTCGGAGGTCGAGGGCTCCACCCAATGGCCGCCGATGAACAGTTTGTCGAATTCCGTCCTGGTCACAGCTGGCGCGGCTGACGAAGTTTGTGTCATGGGCGTCACATTACCTAGATTTCCCGGAAAAACGAGAACCTGTTCCAGTGGCTGGGTCAGGACGGTCGAAGAACCAGCACCAGATTGCTCACCAGGAACTCCCGCAACCCTGGCACCGATGTCATCCACCACGCCCATCGCGGGTGGTAGCGGGGAAATGCGGCGATCAGTGCGCCGGTGGAGCGGGCCCATTGCAGGCCATCGGCGGCCGACACCGCGAACAACGACGAGCCGTAGTCGTTCTTGGGTCGATAGCCGTGTTTGCGGGTGTACCGCTCGGCGGCACGAGTGCCCCCGAGATAGTGCGTCAGCCCCATCTCGTGGCCGCCGAACGGGCCGAGCCAGACCGTGTAGGACAGCACCACCAGCCCGCCGGGCTTCGTCACCCGCAACATCTCGTTGCCCAGCCGCCATGGGTGTGGCACGTGCTCGGCGACGTTGGAGGACAGGCAGACATCGACGGTGTCGTCGGCGAAGGGAAGGGCCATTCCGGAGGCCCGGACAAAGGTGCCCTCGGTCGCATCGGTGGCCGGCCCCGCGTGCATTTCGCGCGGATCGGGCTCGACCCCGATGTAGTGCATGCCGGCCTGGTCGAACGCCGACGCGAAGTAGCCGGGTCCGCCGCCGACGTCGAGCACGGTGCGTCCGGCAGGCGATTCGCCGGTGGTCGCCGTCCACAGATCGGTGGTCATGGCGACGGTATCGGCGGCCAGCGCCCCGTAGAACCGGGCCGGTTCGCTCTGTTCGAACCGGAACTGCGCCAGTAGGCGCACCGATCGGCTCAGGGTCGCCCTGCGGGCGAACCGCGCGGAGATCTCGCTGGGCTGCACCCGCTCAACCTACTGACCGGTACCCTCAACACGATGTCTGCCCGTCCTGCCCCACGCCTGCGGAGCGTCCTGCTCCTGTGCTGGCGTGACACCGGGCACCCCCAGGGCGGTGGCAGCGAGGCCTATCTGCAGCGGATCGGCGCCTGTCTGGCCGACGACGGCGTCGACGTCACGCTGCGCACCGCGCGTTACCCGGGGGCGGCCCGCCGCGAGGTGGTCGACGGCGTGCAGATCAACCGGGCCGGTGGTCCCTACAGCGTGTACATCTGGGCCGGACTGGCCATGGTGGCGTCCCGCGTCGGCCTCGGTCCGTTACGCAGGGTCCGGCCCGACGTGGTCGTCGACACCCAGAACGGACTGCCGTTCCTGGCGCGGCTGGCGTTCGGCCGCCGGGTCGCGGTGCTCGTGCATCACTGCCACCGGGAACTGTGGCCGGTGGCAGGCCCGATGAAGGGCCGGATCGGCTGGTTCGTCGAGTCGAAACTCTCCCCTCGACTGCACCGTCGCAACCAATACGTCACCGTGTCACTGCCCTCGGCCCGTGATCTCAACGAACTCGGCGTCGACTCCGGCCGGATCGCTGTGGTGCGTAACGGACTCGACGAGGCGCCCAGCCCGACGCTGGAGCTGCCCCGGTCGACCAGTCCGCGGCTGGTCGTGCTGTCACGGCTGGTGCCGCACAAGCAGATCGAAGACGCCCTGGAGGCGGTGGCAGCGCTGCGTGCCGAGGTGCCCGGGCTGCACCTGGACATCCTGGGCGGTGGCTGGTGGCAGCAGCGGCTGGTCGAGCATGCCGAACTTCTCGGCATCTCCGATTCGGTGACGTTCCACGGCCACGTCGACGAAGAGACCAAACACCGTGTGCTGCAGCAGAGTTGGGTGCATGTACTGCCCTCGCGCAAAGAAGGCTGGGGGCTCGCCGTCACCGAGGCTGCTCAGCATGGGGTGCCCACCATCGGTTATCGCGCATCCGGCGGGCTGACCGACTCGATCGTCGACGGGGTCACCGGGCTGCTGGTCGAGGATCGCGACGCCCTGGTGACGGGAATCCGTCAGCTACTCGGTGACCCGGTGATGCGCGTCCAGTTGGGCAGCAAGGCGCAGACCCGCAGCGACGAATTCTCCTGGCGGCTCAGCGCGGACGCGATGCGCACCGTGCTCGGATCGGTGCACGACGGCACCTATGTCAGCGGACTGGTGTAGCCGCACCGGTCATTCCGCGGGGCGGTGCCCGTTGACTTTGAAACCACGCACACCGCTACCCGCAAAAATGCAGCGTCAGCTCAAAGTCAACAAGAAGTTCTGGCTCGCCAGACGCTGACCGTCATCCCCACTGCCCCACCGACCAGAGTCAGCAGCCACACCAGGTGTGCCGCGATCAACAGGCTTCGGTGCGGCGAGGCCGGGTGGTCACCGCCCATCCGGTACACGGCGATATCGCCGTCCCGGTAGGCCACCGGAAGGTCGAGCTCTGCCGGCGCACCGTTGGTTTCGACCACCAACCAGCCGACACCCGCGTCGGCCACCGTCTGTCGGTCTGCGCCCGAGCGCAGTAGGTCCTGCACCGCGTGGGCCCGCGTCCCCTCTCCGGGCACCACTTCGCCGCCGATCACCAGATCGCCCGTCGACAGCACCTCGGCGCGCAGCCACCGGGGCAACGGATCGAGTACCGGTGCGGCACCGGCCCAGTAGAACAACCGCATGCTGTCCGGCGGCAGAACGGCCACGGGACGGGGATCGGCATTGATCGCCGCCGCAGCCGCGGTCCACCCGGGCGGATACTGCACGGCCCTCATCTGATTGCCCACACCCCACGCCAGGTCGGGCAGGACCGCGATCAGGGCAGCACAGCCCACCGCGGCCGTCGCGGCCATGGGCACCCGCAGCCGGCGTAACGTGACCGGCGCAGCGGCGGCGGCCAGCACGTAGCCCGGTATGGCCAGAGCCACCCATTTCTGTCCGTCGCGCACGACGCCGAGGCCGGGCACTGCCCGGATCGTCGCATCGACAAATGCGAGCCCCGGGCCGGTGGACATGGCTGCCGGAATCAGTACTGCTGCTGCGGCCAGGATCAGCAGCGGTGCCGCCGTGCGGTTGCGTGCCACAACGGGAAGGCCGAGAGCGACCACGCCGAGCAGTACCGCGCTGGCCACCAGTGCGAAAAGCGTTGTGCGTGAGTCGGGTACAGCGTCACCGTTCCAGATGCCGCCGAGGCCTGCGAGGCTGCCCAGGGTGGCCAGCCCGGGCTCGGCCCGGGCCGCGAAGGCGTGAACGCCGGCCGCCGACTCGGGGGACGACACTGTGCCGCCGACAGCAGCAGCCACCAGCCACGGCGTCGCGGAAAGCACCGCCGCCCCCAACCCGAGCGCGGCGACCGGCAGGCGCCGCCGGCCTTGGCCGGGAACCGCCACGCACACGAGGGCCACCGTCGCGGCCAGCATCAGACCGGTCGGAGTCAACCCGGCCAGCGCGATCCAGAAGATCAGGCCCCACCCGGCCGCGGCCGAGGCATCGGCTCGCAGACGCAGTACGCACACCGCGACCCAGGGCAGGCAGCCGTAACCGACCAGCAGGCTCCAGTGGCCCTGCAGCAACCGCTCGGCGACGTACGGATTCCAGACGGCCAGCGTCGCCGCGATGAACTGGCCCGGCAAACCGGATCCCAGCCCGGTGCAGGCCAGCCGCGCGGCGCCCCAGCCGGCCAGCCACAGCGCAGCCACCAACATGATCTTGACGACCACCCCGCCGTCGAGCACGGTCGAGGTCAGGGCGACGAAGAAGTCCTGGGGCAGCGCCCGCGGTGCGGCCTCGGTCAGCCCCAGTGCCGCGTCGGTCAGATACGACTGCGGCGTGGAGACCGCGTCGCGCAAAAGCAGATAACCGGGCCCCAGCAGGGGCCCGGTTATCAGCAACGACAGTGCCAGCGCGTAGGCCGGCAGCAGAGCAGAGCGCAGGCTCAGACCGGCCGGTCCGGTGGTAGGTCGGACGGTCGTTGGGCGGGCAGTTTCTCCGTCTTGGCCTCGGCGCCGGGAACCTGGAAGCCCTGGGTGTCGAAGAAGCCGTGATCGGCGGTGTCGAGTCCGGGATCGATCAGGGTGGACTCGGCGCGCACCGCGAACGACCCCACCACGGCGCCACCGACGAGGGCCAGCAGGCCCAGTGCGGTGAACGTGATCGGCAGGACGCGGGTCCACAGCGACACCCGGTCACGCTCGTCCTGAGCGGCTGCGACCTGCGACTCCACGGTCTCCTCGTTGTAGGTGACCTTGTAGTCGACGTAGGTCACCTCGGGCTTGAGCGCGTCACGTGCGTAGTACTGGTAGCCGTGGTCCTGTGCCTTGACGATGGTGCCCGACACCGGATCGACCCAGAAGGTGCGCTGCGCGGCGTAGAAGCGGTCCATCGTGATCCGCTCGTCGGGTTCGCCGGGGACACCCCACATCTCGGGGCTTGCGGTGACCGAACTGTCGGCGTCGTCCTCGTAGAGCGAGGAGTACTTGACCGGCTCGGCGAGCTTGCCGTCGGAGTCGTAGCCCACGTTCTGGATGAACCGGTAGGTGGTCAGCCCGTTGACGTCTTCTTCACCGTCGTAGTTCGCGTCGAACGGCTTCTGCGCGATCGGGTCGAAGAACGGGTACGTCTTCTTCTCGGTGTCGAACGGGAACCGGTAGGTCAGGCCCTCGTGCGGCAGCGCGACGTTCGTCGGCGGCTTCTCGTCCTCGATGGCCCGCGGCTTCTGCAGGGCGCCGCCCGGGTTGTTGTCGCTGGACACGGCCAGCGCGGTGCCGCGGTTCATCGTGACGGTGTCCACCATCGCCAACAGCAGACCGGCGTCCTTCTGCCGGTCGGTGCGCCGCAGCGTGCTGCCGACCTGCAGCGTCACCACCTCGGCGTTGGACGGTGATTCCACGCTGACCTGTTGCTGGAGGGCGACCGGCACATTGCGGTCGACAGAGAACTTCTCGGCCACCAGCGATTCCGGATCGAAAGCGGTCGCGGTTCCGTCGCTGACCAGGCTGGTGTCCAGATTGAGCGGGATCTTGGCGATCTTGCCCTTGGTGTAGGTGGTCAGCAACAGTGCGGCAATGAGCAGGGCTGCACCCAGCCCCATCAGTCCACATGCCGCGATACGCAGCGCCACTGCGCGGTTCAAACCGGGCCTCCTTCGGTGTGGGCCAACTCGTCGTGAGGCAAACCCGTTCGACCCTAACAGCACTATTTAAGGCCATCACTTACTCCGGCGGCACGCCGCGGGTGCATTGACCCGCAGTTTGGCGGGGTTGCCGTGGCGCGGCACACTGGTCGCCGTGGCCACCCGAGCATCGGAGCCGGAAACCGGTCCGGATGTAGAGGTCGGAGGAACCCGCAGCTTCCTGCCGGCTGTCGAAGGCATGCGCGCCTGTGCGGCCATGGGTGTGGTGCTCACCCACGTCGCCTTCCAGACCGGACACACCACCGGGGTGAGCGGCCGGTTCTTCGGCCGGTTCGATCTCGCGGTCGCCGTGTTCTTCGCGCTCTCGGGGTTCCTGTTGTGGCGCGGTCACGCCGCGGCCGCCCGTGGGTTGCGCCCCCGCCCGCGCACCGGGCACTACCTGCGGTCCCGCATCGTGCGCATCATGCCGGGCTACGTGGTGGCCGTCGTGGTGATCATCCTGCTGCTCCCGGAGGCCAAGGCTGACCTGACGGTGTGGCTGGCGAACCTGACCCTGACCCAGATCTATGTCCCCCTGACCCTGACCGCGGGGCTGACCCAGATGTGGAGCCTGTCGGTCGAGGTCAGTTTCTATCTGGCGTTGCCGATCCTGGCGCTGTTGGCGCGACGACTGCCGGTGCGGGCCCGCATCGGTGTGATCGTCGCGTTGGCGGCGCTGAGCCTGTTGTGGGTGCGCATCCCGTTCTCCGGCACCACCGGGCTCAATCCGTGGAACTGGCCGCCGGCGTTCTTCTCCTGGTTCGCGGCGGGCATGGTGCTGGCTGAACTCACGGTGAGCCCATTCGGCTGGGCGCACCGCCTGGCCCGGCGCCGGGTGCTGATGGGTGTCATCGCCGCGGTGGCGTTCGGGATCGCGGCCTCGCCGCTGGCCGGCTTGGAAGGGCTGCGCCCGGGCTCGGTCGGCCAGGTGACGCTGAAGACCGCGATGGGCGCGATCGTCGCGGGCGCGTTGCTGGCTCCGCTGGTCCTCGATCATCCCGGCACCAGACACCCGATTCTGGGCAACCGGGTGATGGTGACGCTGGGCCGCTGGTCGTACGGCCTGTTCGTCTGGCATCTGGCGGCGTTGGCCATGGTGTTCCCGATGATCGGGGAGTTTTTGTTCAACGGGCAGATGCTGGTGGTGCTGGTGCTGACCCTGGTGTTCGGCTTCGCCCTCGCCGCGGTGAGCTATGCGCTGGTGGAATCGCCGTGCCGGGAAGCGTTGCGGCGCTGGGAGTACCGGAACGAGAGCCCGGTACCGCCGCTGGACAGTTCGATCACCGACGAGCCCGAGCCTGCTCCAGCCGCGCGATGACCTCGTCACGCACCGCCGTGCGACGGGCCTTGCCCGCGTCGTCACGCAGCGGGGTGGCGACGAACTCCACGGTGCGCGGCACCTTGTAGCCGGACAGACCGGCGCGCACGAATGCCTGCACCGCCGTTTCGTCCAGGTCTGATCCGTCGGTTGCCTGCACCAGGGCGTGCGGCACCTGACCCAGATCTTCGTGAGGTACCCCGACGACCAGACAGGACAGTACGTCGGGGTGTTCGGCCAGCGCGGCTTCGATCTCGGCCGGGTAGACGTTCTTCCCGCCGACGGTGAACATGTCCACCCGCCGGTCATTGAGATAGAAGAAGCGGTCGGGACCGTCATCGACGTAATACCCGAGGTCGCCGAGGGAGTCCCAGCCGTCGCGGCTCTTGGCCGTACTGCCGACGTAGCGGTAGGTGGGTGCGCTGCCGGGGCCGGGTCGCATGTAGATCTCGCCGGTCACCCCCGCAGGGCACTCCTGGCCATCGTCGTCGAGCACCTTCATCTCACCGGCCACCACCACGCCGACGGATCCCGGATGCCGCAACCACTGCTCACCCGAGATGAAGGTCAGCGCCTGCAGTTCGGTGCCGCCGTACAGTTCCCACAGCGCCTCGGGGCCGAGCAGGTCGATCCACGCTTGCTTGACCGCGGGCGGGCAGGGTGCGCCGACGTGCCAGAACCGCCGAATGCTGGACAGGTCATAGGCTTTCGGGTCGGCGCGGTACACCGGCAGCAACCGCTGCATGATGGTGGGCACCGTGGTCAGGAATGTCACTCGGTGTTCGGTGACCAGTCGCAGGAACTCGGCGGGGTCGAAGCGCGGCATCAGCACCAGGTGGTGGCCCTGCAACAAGGCGATGGCGAACGTGGTGAAGCCCGTGTTGTGACTCATCGGCACCGACATCAAAGTGACGTCACCTGGCTGAGCGCCCAGCGGAACACCGATCAGGGCGGGCACCCGGCTGTCGCCGCCCGCCTCGATCAGCTTCGGTCGCCCGGTGCTGCCGCCGGAGGCCATCGACTTCCACGTCGGCGCGACGGCCTCGGGAAGCGGTGCATCGGACAGTTTGGTATCGGGAGTGAAACCGGCTGGAACCCAGGCGGTTTCGCCCGCGTCGCGACCGACCACCAGGGCCCGGGGGCGTAGCGCCAGGATCCCGGCGAACTCGGTGTCCGGGAGTTGGGGCGACAGCGGCTGCGGCACCGCACCGAGTTTCCAGGTGGCCAGGACGGCCTGCACCCATTCGATCGAGTTTGGCAAACTGATGGTGACGTAATCACCTTGTCGCACACCGAGTTCGGCATAGGCGCGGGCCAGTCGATTCGTCGAGCGCTCCAGTTCGGCTCGGGTGAGGGTGATGCCCTGGCAGGTCACCGCCGGCCGGTCGGGGTCGGCCTCGGCCAGCAGTGCGACCTGGGTGGGGATCGTCGGAAAAGCCTCGGTCATCTCAGTAGCCGCCCTTGCGCTCGAAGATCCGGCGTGGGTTGTCCACCAGCATCGTGGTGATCTGCTCCTCGGTGACCCCGCGCTCGCGTAGGGCGGGCAGCACATCGTTGTGGATGTGCAGGTAGTGGCTGTTCGGAAGGGCCTGGGAGGTCAGGTCGTCGGGTAGTGCGTCGAAATAACACCAGGTGTCGTGCGAGAGCACCATCTTCTCGGCATGGCCGCGCTCGCACATGGTGGCCACGGTCGCGACCCTCTCCTCGAACGGGAGAAAGACATCCACACCGAAGCGGTCCATGCCGATGTAGGAGCCGTTGCCGATCAACTCCTCGAGGTAGCCGAGGTCGGTGGTGTCGCCACAGTGGCCGATGATCACCCGTGACAGGTCGACGCCCTCCTCTGCGAAGATGCGCTGCTGTTCCAGGCCGCGCCGGCTGGCCGCGTGGGTATGGGTGGAGATCGGCACCCCGGTCTGCCGGTGGGCCTGGGCGACCGCCCGCAGCACCCGTTCGACGCCGGGGGTGACGCCCGGCTCGTCGGTGGCGCATTTGAGGATGGCTGCCTTGATCCCGGTGTCGGCGATGCCGTTCTCGATGTCGCGGACGAACATCTCGGTCATCGGTTCGGGGAGACCCACTACGGGTCCGCTGAAGTGGAAGGTCAGCGGCAGGTCGTTGTAGGTGTAGAACCCGGTGGCGACGACGATGTTGAGGTCGGTGGCCTCGGCGATGCGGGCGATGCGCGGGATGTAGCGGCCCAGTCCGATCACCGTGAGGTCGACGATGGTGTCGACGCCGCGGGATTTGAGTTCGGTGAGCCGCGCGATCGCGTCGGCTTCCCGGCTGGCGTCGTCGCCCCAGGACTCGGGGTAGTTCTGGGTCAGCTCACTGCTCATGATGAAGACGTGCTCGTGCATGAGCGTGACGCCGAGGTCGGTGGTGTCGATGGATCCGTGGGCGGTGTTGACTGTCGGCACGCTGCCGATGCTAGGTCGGTCAGTCCGTTGCGTGCGGGGATTCGGCCCAGTCGCGTGCGGAGGTGCCGCTACCGTCGAGTCCCCAGCTGATGATCCGGCGCGGTGTGAGCCGGATGATGTCGCCGGACAGCCCGCCGTCGGTGGTGCCTGCCCCGGACAATGCGGTTGCAGTACCGCGGATTTCGATTCCGCGGGCGTCCGGTGGTCGCACCGACAGCACCGTGTCGACGATGAACGCCACCCGCGGGTTGCGAAGTACGTTGCGCCACTTCTGCGTCGACGCCAGGGCGTGTCCGACGATGTCGATTCCGGCTCCGTCGGGGCTGAGGTGGACGCCGACCGGTCGGATCTGCGGATCGCCGTCGCGGCCGACGGTGCTCAGCCGTCCGATCGGCTGTTCGCGCAGGTAGGCCAGTTCGGCTGCGGTGAACGTCATGGTGTCTGCTTTCCGTCGTCAGGTTGCAACTGGTCGGTCTGCAAGTGGGTGTGCAGCCGGGTGAATACCCGCTCGATGCACTCGAGTTCGTCGGGCTTGATCTGGGCGAAGAACAGTTCCCGCACCGATTCGCTGTGCAGGGGCACGGCGATGCGCAGTGCTTCGGCGCCCGTGGCGGTCAGCACCGCGCGGTAGCCCCTGCGGTCCTCGGGGACCGGTTCGCGCAGCACCAGGCCCCGCTTGGTCATCGAGTTGATCTGGTAGGTGATCCGGCTGCGGGAGAACACCATCTTCTCGGCCAGTTCACTCATCCGCAGGCGATGATCGGTGGCATTGGCCAACATCATCAGCAGGTGGTAGTCGATCAGGGTGAGGTTGGTGGCCTCCCGGAGTCGCTCGTCGAGCAGTGTTTCCAGGCGCAGGCTGGACTCGATGTAGGGCCGCCAGGCCTGCTCCTCGGCAGTGGACAGCTTGCGCGCCATGCTCCTCCGATCGGCCAATTGGTTCAGGTTTGAACAGTGTGAAGTACTCGCTTGTCAGCCCGTAGATCTCGGCCTACAGTCAATATAGTACAAATTTGAACTAAATGAACGGATGGATGACATGACTCATCGGATCGATTGGGACGATGCCTACCGGCAACAGCAGACCCCGGCCTGGAGCATCGGTGCACCCCAGCCGGAATATGCCGCGATCATCGACGCCGACGGCGCCGTACATGGTGAGGTGCTCGATGCCGGCTGTGGTCATGCCGAGCTGGCACTGGCATTGGCCGCGCGGGGGCACACCGTCGTCGGCATCGACCTCAGTCCGACGGCCGTGGCCGCGGCGGCCGCGGCGGCCGAGGAACGCGGGCTGACCGATGTCACGTTCGCGGCGGCCGACATCTCGTCGCTCACCGGCTACGACGCGCGGTTCGGAACGATCTTCGACAGCGGGCTGCTGCATGCCCTGCCGGATGAACTGCGGGACGGTTACCTGCGCTCGATGCAGCGCGCGGCGGCTCCCGGTGCGCGGTTCTACATCCTGGCGTTCGGTGTCGGAGCGTTCGGCGAGCACGACGGGCCCGGCCCGACCCAGTTCACCGAAGGCCAATTGCGCGAGGAGGTTTCGAAGTACTGGCAGGTGGACGAGATCCGTCCGGCCCGGTTGCACGCGGTCCTGCCCGAAGGCCGCACGCACATGCCCGGCTTCCTGGTGACCGCGACGAAGGTCTAGTCGGCGGCTTCGACCGCGGCCAGCACCTCGGGGGTGACGGCGTCGAGGGCGTCGTCGAAGTCGTGGTGCTTCTGCACGTACTTGGCGACGTAGGGGCAGACTGCCACGATGCGCTTGCCTGCCGCGCGGGCATCGGTCAGCGCAGCCGACACCAGCTCGCCGGCCAGGCCTTGGCCGCCGAACTCGTCGTCGATCTCGGTGTGATGGAAAATGCGCTGATCGCCGGAGTCGACATAGGCCGCGAGGCCGGCATGCTTGCCGTCAACAGTGATCTCGTACTCGCTTGCTTCGGGAATGTTGCGGACTTCAGCCATGTCCTCACTATGCCCCAGCGGCACTGGCACGATCAGGTAGATGGCCGTCACCGCAACGTCGACGTGGGCGCCGTTGTCGTCGCCGATCTACCGGGCGCTGTGGATCGCGCAGTTCGTCTCCAACCTCGGAACGTGGATGCAGACGGTGGGTGCCCAGTGGATGCTGGTCGGTGATCCGCGGGCTCCGGTGCTGGTGCCCTTGGTGCAGACCGCGACCACCTTGCCGGTGATGCTGCTGGCCCTGCCGTCGGGCGTGCTCGCCGATCTGGTCGACCGGCGCAGGCTGCTGCTCGCCACCCAGGGTGCGATGGCGGCCGGGGTGGCGGCGCTGGCGACCCTGACCGGTGCCGGGCTGGCCACCCCGACGGTGCTGCTCACCCTGTTGTTCCTCATCGGTTGCGGGCAGGCCCTGACCGCCCCGGCCTGGCAGGCGATCCAGCCGGACCTCGTTCCCCGCGAACAGATTCCAGCTGCCGCCGCACTCGGCAGCATGAGCATGAACGGCGCCAGGGCGATCGGCCCGGCGATCGCCGGGGCGCTGGTATCGCTGTCCGGTCCGACCCTCGTGTTCTCGCTCAACGCGGTGTCGTTCGTCGGCATCGTGGTGGTGCTGTTGCTCTGGCGCAGGCCCGTCACCGAGCAGCTTCTGCCGGCCGAGCGGCCGCTGGCCGCGCTGAGCGCCGGCGGCCGGTTCATCCGGAGCTCGCCGATCATCCGCCGGATTCTGCTGCGCGCCGTGTTGTTCATCGCGCCGGGCAGCGCGCTGTGGGGGCTGCTCGCGGTGGTCGCCCAGCGTCAACTGGGGGCGTCGTCGTCCGGGTACGGCTTGCTGCTGGGTGCATTGGGGGTGGGGGCGGTGCTCGGCGCCTTCGCCCTGGGCCGCTTGCAGTTCGCATTCGGCCTCAACACCCTGCTGATCGTGGCGGCGCTCGGATTCGGCGGTGCCACTGCGGTTCTGGCACTGGTCCACAATTTCGGCATCGTGCTGGCGGCGCTTGTCGTCGGCGGCTCGTCGTGGCTGTTGGCGCTGTCGACACTCAACGCGTCGATGCAGTTGAGCCTGCCCGCCTGGGTGCGGGCCCGTGGGCTGTCGGTGTATCAGTTGACGTTCATGGGCGGTCAGGCCGTCGGCTCGCTGGTGTGGGGGCTGGTCGCCGGTGCCGCAGGCACCATCACGGCGTTGTTGGTCAGCGCCGGGCTGTTGGTGTTCTGTGCCGCATCGGCGTGGTGGTGGCCGTTGCATGCGCGCACCGGCGATCTCGACATGACCCCGTCGGCGCACTGGCCCGAGCCCGCCCTGGTGTTCGAGCCGGAGCCGCCGGACGGTCCGGTCCTGGTGCTGACCTCCTATCGGGTCGAAGCCGAGCACGAGACCGAGTTCTTCGCCGCGATGGGTGTATTGGGCCGGTCCCGGCAGCGCACCGGGGCCAGCCAATGGCGGTTGTTCCGCGCCGTCGAGCGGGAAGGCGTGTTCGTCGAGGCGTTCGTGGTGCGGTCCTGGGACGAGCACGTGCGACAGCACCGCACCCGACTGACGGGTAACGACCTGGCCATCGAGCAGGCGGTTGAGCGTTGGGTCGAAGGCGAGCCGGTCTCGCACCATCTGATCGCGGTGAAGACTCCTTGACTGTGAGGCCGATCACAGTAATATGACCAGTGGTCATACAGGCTGGAGAGTCAGATGCCGACAGTCACCTGGGCACGATTGGATCCCGCTCGCAGAGCTGCGGTGGTGGATGCCGCCGAGGCGGAATTCGGGGCGCACGGGTACTCCCGCGGCAGCCTGAACGTGATCGCCCGTAAGGCGGGCGTCGCGAAAGGCAGCCTGTTCCAGTACTTCGCGGACAAGCGCGATCTGTACGCCTTCATCGCGGACATCGGCAGCCAGCGCGTGCGCGGGTACATGGAGGACCGGATTCGCGTGCTCGATCCGAGCAGGCCGTTCTTCGAGTTCCTGACCGACCTGCTCGACGACTGGGTGGCCTACTTCGCCGACCATCCCCAGGACCGTTCGTTGCACGCCGCAGCGAGCTTCGAGGTGGACACGGATGCCCGCGTCAGCGTGCGCACGGTGATCCACCGTCACTATCTCGAGGTGCTCCGCCCTCTGGTCCGGGACGCGCAGAACCGGGGTGATCTGCGGGCCGATGCCGACACGGACGCGCTGTTGTCGCTGCTGTTGATGATCATTCCGCACCTGGCGCTGGCGCCCTATGTGCGCGGCATGGACCCGGTGCTCGGCCTGGATGAGCAAACCCCGGAACAGCCGGCACTGGCTGTGCGCCGCCTCGTCGGCGTGTTGTCGGCCGCTTTCTCAGCATCAGATCAACCAGCCCGCCAGACCTGAGGAGGTCAATTCCCATGTCACACACAAAGTTCGGTTCCCTGGCCAAGGGTGGTCTCAATTGGGACAGTGTGCCGTTGCGGTTGTTCGCCGGCGGGAATGCGAAGTTCTGGAATCCGGCTGACATCGATTTCTCCCGCGACCGGGCGGACTGGGAAGCGTTGACGGACCGGGAGCGCGAGTACGCCACCCGGCTGTGCGCGGAGTTCATCGCGGGCGAGGAGGCCGTCACCAAGGACATCCAGCCGTTCATGAGTGCGATGCAGGCCGAGGGGCGCCTGGGTGACGAGATGTACCTGACGCAGTTCGCGTTCGAGGAGGCCAAACACACGCAGGTGTTCCGCATGTGGCTCGACGCCGTCGGGATCACCGAGGATCTGCACAACTATTTCGACGAGCTTCCGGCGTACCGGCAGGTGTTCTACGAGGAACTGCCCGAGTCGCTGGACGCGTTGTACTCCGACCCGTCGCCGGCCTCCCAGGTTCGGGCGTCGGTGACCTACAACCACATCGTCGAAGGAATGCTGGCGCTCACGGGATACTATGCGTGGCACAAGATTTGCGTCGACCGGGGGATTCTGCCCGGGATGCAGGAACTGGTCCGGCGGATCGGGGATGACGAGCGCCGACACATGGCGTGGGGCACCTTCACGTGCCGGCGCCACGTCGCCGCCGACGATGCCAACTGGGGCGTCTTCGAAGACCGGATGAACGAACTCATCCCACTGGCGCTGCGACTCACCGAGGAGGGCTTCGCCCTCTACGCACCGGACATCCCGTTCGGTCTGGTGCAGGACGAGTTCATGCAGTACTCGGCGGACAAGGGCATGCGCCGATTCGGCACCATCAGCAGCGCCAGGGGTCGCCCGCTGGAGGAGATCGACCTCGACTACTCGCCGCTGACGCTGGAGGACACGTTCGCCGATGAGGACGCACGGGCGCTGGCAGCGCCTGCCTGACGCACGCCGAGGCGACCGTTTGTGACAAATTTTTGCTGTGGGACCGTCACGAACGGTATAGCCGGCGCGTATCGGGGACCGTCCGCGCAGTCCCCCCGAGCGTGCGGTGTCGGCGAACCCCTCCGTCGCCGACACCGCAGCCGTACGCACCGAATAGTGCGCAGCCGCGCGAACACAGCTAAGCCTGATGGGCCAGGCTGTCAACCGGGTGCGTAGTTACTGCATCCAGTCGTGCCCAATCCAGGTCCGCCATCTGCGATCCCCTGCACAGCAAAGCGATTTCCGGGACTGCGCCACGCGTGCCGGTACCGTAAGTACTGGATACCCACGTTGTCAACAGCTCCACCGGATGATTCGGCACAACCCCAGTTCAGCCGTGGTCGGCCGGTTCCGCCTCGGGCAGCCGGACGGGGTCTGATGTCCGCTCAGAAGTTCGCTGGGGCGTGACCGTGGAAGCCGCGACGAACGTGATCGACAGCAGCGCGAGCAGCTGGACCCACGGCGAGTGCCCGACGTAGCCGTCGACCGACCGCCAGGGGTACTGGCTCAGCGTCGCGCCGGCCAGGATGAGCCCGCCCGCGGCCACCGCCACGGTCAGGTTGTCCCGCCAGCGGTCGCGGTCGCGCAGCGCGTAACGCACCCCGAGCGCGCCACCGGCCACCAGTAGGCCGGGCAGGCCGGAGATGGCGGTCCCCACCGCGAGCACCGCCGCGCCGGCGAGCATCGGGGCCGGCTGCCATGGCCGCACCGGTTCGAGATCCGGAACGCGGCGCCGGGCCGGCCACAGTGCGAGCAGGGCCAGGACCGGGAGCAGCGCGAGCCCGGCGATCAACCCGATGCGGTAGGGCCGGTTCGAGGGGAAGGACAGCGTCACCGGACCGCCTGAGCCGGCCGGGATCACCCAGCCCTGCTGCCAGCCGTTGACCTTCACCGGAGTCAGTGCCGCACCATCGGCGTTGCGCGCGATCCAGCCCGGGTTCACGCTCTCGGGCACCACCAGGACCCTGGCGCCGGCGGCGGTCGGCACCTGCGCTTCGCGCCGATCCGGTGACCACACCGGGGTTTCGACGGGAGTGGTTGTGGCCGTGCGTAGTTGGGCTGCGGCCCGGGTGTTGAGGACGACACCGTCGACGACGAACGCCGAGCCGGGGCTGACCAGCAGTTCCTGCTGACCGGCGGGCAGGGTGATCGGCCCGGTCCGGCAGGGGTGGGCGGCAATCGGATCGCCGTCGAGCAGCGCCCCCACGGTCGTGCGCACCGAGGTCTGCACGAACTGCCCGGCCACACCGATGATCGGACCCTGTCCGCACGGAAGTGACACTGTCCGTTTGCGATTGGTGGCGGAGTCGGCCGCGGCGACAGGCTTGCCGTGCACGTCGAGGACGGTCAGTTCGGCCAGGCCGGGCGGCTTGAGCTGATCGAAGCCCAGCGAGGTGCGGTCGATGATGTCGTTCCACCCCAGCAGGGACACCGTGATGGTGTCGGTCACCCGAGGCTTGAGCTTCGCGGTCCGGGGTTCGCCGTCGCCGGACAGTTTGGTTGTCTGCGGACCGTCGCCCAGGTCGATGGCCACCAGCGTCGGGTGTGCGGGCGGTTGGCCTGCGCCGGGATCGATCCGCAGCGCTCCGACTTCGGTCGGTGCGGGCAACTTCAGCGTCAGCGTGGGCGGTGCCTTGAACTGGACGACGCGCTGCGGAGCGGTCCAGGATGTCCGCGGGTCGCCGTCGGTGGCGGCGTAGGCCGACCCGAGGACGTCGATCGGGTCGGCGTCGCCGGAGGCGCGGGTGGTCCCGGGCTGAGCGACCAGATCGGCCAGCTTGGGCCCTTGACGCGACCGGATCCACACGGTCGGCTCGACGTCGGTGGGGCTGGGCACGTTCAGCGTGCGGCTCAGGTTGACGGGCTCCTCGGAGGCCAGCGCCAGCGCCGCCGCGCACCGCACGCCGGCGGGACTGTCCGCGCACCCGGTCCGGCCCAGGAGTTCTGTTCCCAGATCCCATTGGGCGACAACGGAATCAGCCGGTGGCGCGGGGACCTCGACAGTGTGCCGCAGGTTGATGGGATGGGCGAAGCCCGACGCGTCGTACTGGGTCACCGACAGGTCGGTGATGCCGAATTGCACACCGGCCGAACCGTCGTCGGTGGCGACCGCGGTGACCCGCACCCACGGGGTCTCGCCGACCGGCAGCGGGACGGTCAGCTGTTGACCGGCGGTGTCGAAACGCAGACTGCTGGTGCCGGTGGCGGTGGCGACCTCGATCCGGCGGACCTGGGCGCCGACGGCGGTCGCGCTGGGGGTGATGGTCAGCGTGGCGTTGGTGACCGGGTGATCGAAATCGACCTGGAGCCACTGCCCGACGGCGGCCTGCAGGGCGTTGGACACCCACGACGTCGAGCCGTCGCTGTCGATGGCCGCGGCAGGCCCGGTGGCCGGTGCCACGTTGGGCAGCGCGGTGGAGTCTGCCGCGGAGCTCGACACCGAAACCCGTCCGCCGTTCCACTTGCCGTACACCGGCGCGGCACCCTCGGCCGGATAGTCCGGAACCCGGTTGTGGGTGTGGCGGGCATCGTCCGGCGTGCGGATCGCGGAAGCATGGTCATCGACGCGGCCGTAGTCGATCTCGCGCGCGGTCGGGGTGTCGGTGACGATCACCCCGGCGGCTCCGTCCGGTTGTACCGGCAGCCCGGCCCGTTCGGCGTCGGCGGTCAGCAACATCGGCCCCAGCGGGGGTTTACCGGCCAGGCGGCGGCGTTCGTCCAGGCGCAGCAGAGCCTCGGGTGCGCCGGCCACCCGGGTCATCGCATCGGTGTCGACGAGATAGGGCGCGGCCGGATTGGTTCCGCCGGTGTCGACGCGGTAGATCTCGACGGCGGGATACCGGGGCCGCAGGCCGCTGTCGGCGACGAAGCCTTCCAGCGTTCCCGGTCCCACCGAGTCGCCGAACTCGGCGACCTTGGTGAGCCCGGGAGAGCCCTCGATCGAGCGGTGCACCAATACCGGCCGCGCCGAACGGGATACGTCGGGATCCAGGTCGTTGCGCACCACGACATAGGAAATGCCTTGCCGGGCAAGGCTGTCGGCGAGCCCGGCGGACGGTCGGCCGGCGGCGAACAACCGCTGCACCGAATCGAGCGCGCGGATCGTCTCAGGCGGTGTCAGCGGGATCGAATCGCGCACCCCCCATGGGCTGGATCCGAGCACCTGCAACGGCTCGTCGTGGCTGTTGCCCCAGGTCTGGGTGGCGAACGGGGCGCCCGGAGCGACCAGGACCCGGCCCCGTTCGGTGTTGTGCTCATCCAGCCAGTCCGCGGTGTCGTGCCAGTACTGCGGAATCGCGGTGAACGTACCGGCCGGGGCGATGCGGCCGGTCCAGGCGATCGAGGTTCCGGCGGCCATCGCTGCGAGCACGACGATCGCCACCGCGATCCGCTTGTCGCGTTCGGGCCGGGAGAAGGCGCGCACCCACACCATCCGAGGCGCGCTGCCGGGCAACGGAATCCGACCCAGCAGATGCGCCAGGCCCAGCGCCAGCGGCAGCCGCAGCACCGGATCGAGCTTGGCCAGGTTGCGCAGCGGCGTGCCGGTCCCGTCCAGGAAGTCCTGAACGGCCGCCCCCACCGGTGAGCCCAGCCCGCCGGAATAGCCCAGGGCCAGCAGCACCACGCCGATCAGCAGCATGGTGATCAGTCGGCCGCGGGCGGGCATCGAGCGCAACGCGAGCCCGGCCAGGCCGGCGGCCGCCACCAGCGTGGTGGCCAGCACCGCGACGGTGCTCGTCACGAGCGACGCGGCCGCAGTGGCGGTGGACGCCACGAACGGGGTCCAGGTGTGGGTACCGCGCAGCATCTCGGTCAGCGACATCCACTGTGTGGTGACACCCGAGGATTCGATGAAGTCCAGGAACGGTGGGCTGATCCGGCCGAGCAGCAGCAGCGCCACCACCCACCAGGTGACGGCCAGGACCCCGCACAGCGCCCACCACGCGGTGAATCGCCACCACAACCGATTCGGCCGGTGGCAGGCCCACCAGATGATCGCGGCCAGACAACCCGTCAGTGTGGCGACCGCGTTCACCGCACCCATGAGCGCCACGGCGCCCGCGGACCGGGCGGCCATGAGCCGCAGGTTCCTATCCCCGCGAAACACCAGGATGATCGGCAGCAGCACCCAGGGCGCCAGCATCACCGGCAGCGTCTCCGACGAGATCGCGCCCAGTGTGGTCAGCACCCGCGGTGACAGCGTGAACGCGAGCGCACCGAGCACGCGTGAACTGGTGCTGCCGATGCCGAGTGCTTCCGCGACCCTGATGAAGCCCCAGAAGCCGACGGTCAGCAGCAGTGCCCACCACAGTCGCTGGGTCACCCAGCCCGGAATTCCGAGCAGATCAGCGGCCAGGAAGAAGGTGCCGTGCGGGAAGAGATAGCCGTAGGCCTGGTTCTGCGCCTGCCCGAACGGCAGATCGCTGTTCCACAGATTGAAGGCGCGCGCCAGGAACCGCAGCGGATTCGCGGTCAGGTCGAGCTTGGTGTCGGGTGATATCTCTCCGGGCGACTGGGCGAAAGTCAGGAGCAGCGTCGCCGCGGCGACCACCCACAACCAGCGCCGCGACAGTGACGAGTCAGATGCCCGCCGCGTCAGCGGCACATCCAAGCTAGGACCGGTCGCCGTACTCGACCCTGTTGAGCACCGATGACGCAGGGTCGCCCGCTTGCAGAGGAGGCTTCGTGTCCTGCTGCACCATTAGCGTCACACCGAAGACGGCAGCCGCCCCCAACAGCAGGCCGACGACAATGCTGGCCGCGGAGGGTACGACGAACCGATTCACCCGGCCAACCTAGCATGGCGACCCCCCTGATCCGTGTGAGGTGGACCTGCGTCGACACGCAGAGAATCGATTACCGCTTGCACAGCGGCTAAGGTCGGGGCCCATGGCTTCACCGCGTCTCGTCGCAACTTTCGCAGCGTTGTCCGGGCTGTTGCTGGCCTGCTCTCCGAGCACTCCGGCGCCAGAGTCCCAATCCTCGGACACGAAGCCGATGTCCACCCACGCGCCGATGCCGGCTGCCCCGGTGTGTGACCTGGCCGGCCTGTCACCCCGCGACAAACTGGCCCAGCTGCTGACCGTCGGCATCAAAGATGCGGCCGACGCCCGCACCGTGGTGTCCGAGCAGCATGTCGGCGGCATCATGATCGGCAGCTGGACCGACCTGTCGATGCTCACCGACGGCTCCCTCCCCGACATCTCGGCCGCAGGCCCGCTGCCGCTCGCGGTCACCGTCGACGAGGAAGGCGGCCGGGTGTCGCGGCTGGCCTCGCTGATCGGCGAGCAGCCGTCGGCCCGGGTGCTGGCTTCGACCAAGTCCGCCGACGAGGTGTACGGCATCGCGCTGGAGCGTGGGAAGAAGATGCGCGATCTCGGGATCACCGTGGACTTCGCGCCCGTCGTCGACGTCACCTCAGATGCCGACGACACCGTCATCGGAGACCGTTCCTTCGGCGACGACCCGGCCAAGGTCACCGACTACGCCGGCGCCTACGCCCGCGGCCTGCGGGATGCCGGGGTGCTGCCGGTGCTCAAGCACTTCCCCGGCCACGGTCACGGCTCGGGCGACTCGCACACCGCCGGTGTCGTCACCACGCCGCCGCTCGCGGAGCTCCAGGCCAACGACCTCGTGCCCTACCACACCCTGACCACCCAGGCCCCGGTCGCCGTGATGGTCGGACACCTGGAGGTGCCCGGCCTGACCGGAACGGATCCGGCGAGCCTCAGCCCCGCGGCGTATGACCTGCTGCGCTCGGGCAACTACGGCGGGCCCGGATTCAACGGCGTCATCTACACCGACGACCTGTCCAGCATGGCCGCGATCAACCAGCGCTACGGCGTGGCGGCGGCGGTCCTGAAGGCGTTGCAGGCCGGGGCCGACAACGCGCTGTGGATCACCACCGACGAGGTGCCCGCGGTGCTGGACGGTTTGGAGAAGGCCCTGGCCGATGGCCAGCTGAACCAGGCCGCCGTGGATGCCGCGGTGCAGCGCAACATCGACGCCAAGGGCGGGGTGCACTGCTGAGTCCGGTGCGCCGGGTTCACAGCGAGTAGACCCGACTGGCGTTGTGGACGCCGATCATGTCGACGATGCGGATCGCGTCGGCCTCGCTGCAGTCCCCGGTCCGCACCCACTCACCCAGCGTGAGTCCCATCGCGCGGCGCCACAGCACCGAGCCCAACAGGTGTAACTCGGGTGGGCCGAAGGCATCCGAGGAGTACAGGTGTTTGGCGAACGGCGCTGTCTCCAGCGCCTCGGCGACCACGGTGTTCGAGCGTGCCCCGAGGTGATTGACGGCAAGGCCGACATCGAAATGCACCTGGTCGAAGGCCTGGGCGAGGTACCCGGCCTGACGGTGGAACGGGTAGCAGTGCAGCAGCAGCACCGGAACCGGTGCCATGGTGCGCAGCAACGGCAGCAACAGCATCGGGTCGGTGCGGTGCAGATCGAGGTCGCGGTCGCCGAACCCGACGTGGACCTGGATGGGCAACCCGTGGTCGGCGGCCTCGTGCACCCCGAACGCGATCAGCACCGGACTGTCCACCCGCTGCCGATCCCGGGCAGCCAGTTCCCTGGCGTGCTCGATCACCAGCTGATCGGCGGGGCGTGACCAGTCGATGTCGAACGACGTGCGATAGGCCGCAATCGTCTTGGTGCCCACCGTTTCCGGCGAGGCAACCGCTTCGGCGAGCGCGTACCGGAACGCGGCGGGAAACTCCTCGGGCCTGGTGCCGGACTCCAGAAGGTTCTGGCTCAGCTGCTCCAGCCGCAGAATTTCAGACGACGGACGGCCGCTGAGTTCGGTGAGGCGTTGCGGGGTGGTGATGAGGTCACCTTGGAATCCGGTGTCGACGATCCAGCGTTCGACGCCGGCCTGCGGCAACATGAGCGCCGCCAACTCGTCAGGGTCGAGCTCGCTGCGGCGCTCCCAGTAGGTGTCGGCGCCGGCTCGGCTGGGCAATCCGAGAACCGGTGCGCACCAACGCCGGATCGACAGGCCGAGCGGTGAGTCGAACTGCGTCATGAAATCCGGAATCGGGTCCGTGGACGCTTCGTTGATCGACGCCTCGAAACCGGCCCGGTCGACAGGCTCGTGGAACGCCCCGTGCACGTGGTGGTCGATCAACCGGATGTGGCGCAGATGCTCGGCGAGGGCGTCGGGCACCGCATCGTGGACCCCGTCGAACACGTCGATCATCGGGCCGGCGATCTCACCATCCGGCATAGCGTGCGACCTCCTCGGCGGCACGGTGATCTCCTGCAACGATGCCGCCGACGTAGTACACCACTGCACCCGGTTTTCGGGTACGGAAACTCACCCGCGCTGCGAGTCGCTGAGCTGCTGCCGCGACCGTCAACCCGACGTTTATCCTGTTCGGATGGCAGGTGGAACCAAGCGGCTGCCGCGAGCCGTACGCGAACAGCAGATGCTCGACGCTGCGGTGCAGATTTTCTCGGTCAACGGCTACCACGAGACCTCGATGGACGCGATCGCCGCGGAGGCCGAGATCTCCAAACCGATGCTGTACCTCTACTACGGCTCCAAAGAGGAATTGTTCGGGGCGTGCCTGAACCGGGAGCTGACCCGGTTCGTGGATGTGGTGCGCGGCGAGATCGACTTCACCCAGAGCCCCAAGGATCTGCTGCGCAGCGCCGTGCTCGCGTTCCTGACCTACATCGATGCCAACCGGGCTTCGTGGATGGTGCTCTACACCCAGGCCACCAGCTCGCAGGCGTTTGCGCACACCGTCCGCGAGGGCCGTGACCGCATCATCGATCTGGTGGCCCGGCTGCTCAGTACGGGAACACGTAATCCTCAGCCCGACAGTGACTTCGAGATGATGGCGGTCGCGTTGGTGGGTGCCGGTGAGGCGATCGCCAGCCGGGTCAGCACGGGCGACGCCGACGTCAACGAGGCTGCCGAGCTGATGATCAACTTGTTCTGGCGCGGTCTGAAGGGCACGCCGTCCGACGCCGGAAGTCACCCGGTCGCGGGTTAGCTCCACGCGGTTGGGCCGAGGTGTGGCGGCACGGGAGAATTGGTGTCTGAGCGACCCTCTTTGCGGCGTTAGGCTGCCCGTGTGGGTTCCGTGCTGAAAGTTGCTCCGGCCGAATTGCGGTCGGCCGCCGCCGCCGAGACCGCGGTAGGCGGGGTCATCACCGGGCTGGGGGTCGGGCAGCTGTTGTCTGCGGCCGCAACGGCCATGCCCGGCCTGCAGAGCGGTGCGGCCTGCGGCCAGGCTGCGGCGACCGTGGACAGCGCGGTCCAGGCGATCGGCAACGAGGTCGGCACGCATGCCGACAATTTGAACACCGCCGCCAGTGCGTACCAGACCTCTGACGACGAGTCCGCGCGCCGGCTGAAGTCAGCCCAGCCAGCTGGTTGACCATGCCGGTGTCGATTTCTCAGGTCGAGTCGTCGAATCCTGAGGCACTGGTGCAGAGCGGCACCGACGTCGGCAGCCGCGCCGCTACGTTGGCGACCCAGATGGACCAGCAGCGAGCCGTCATCGACAAGTTGCGTGCCGGCTGGACGGGTGCTTCTGCTGACGCCGCGATCGCCAGTGCCACAGCGTCACTGGAACGCATGCAACGGCTCCACGAGAGCCTGACGAAGTTGAGTTCCGCCTTGCAGGACGGTGGCGGCGAACTGGTGCAACAACGCAGCCGGATCCTGGGCACCGTCGAACGGCTCGAAGGGCAGGGGTGGCAGGTCGCCGACGACGGCACGGTGTCGATCCGCCCGGGCAGTGCGCTCGATTTCTTCGCCAGGTTGAGTCCGGTGAACCGGCTGATGTTGCAGGCGATGGCGGCGAACGCCTCTGTGGAGCTCAAGTCGATGCTGGCTCAGTTCGAGACCACCGACAACAAGGTCGGACAGCAAGTGCGCGATGCGGTGGCAGCGCTGAGCACTCCGGATCCCAAGCAGGCACCCGATCCGAACAGTCCCAGGGCGTTGGTCGACCGGCTGGCCGGCATGACACCTGACGAGCGGGCCGCCTTCCTGGCTGGGCTGAGCCCGGAAACCCTGCACGAGATGGTGCTCGCCGACCCGCAGGTGATGGGCAATACCGACGGTGTGCCGTTCGACACCAGGATCGAAGCCAACAACATCAACATTCGCAACGCGTTGGACGCAGAGCTGAAGAAACCGTCGCCCGACGATGCACGGGTCAAGCAGCTGCAAGCCATGCTGACCCCGATCGAATTTCCCCCAGGCAGCGGTCAGAAGGTGCCACGGAAGTTCGTCGGATTCTCCACCGAGGGCAACGGGCGGATGATCGAGATGATCGGTGACATCAAGCCGGGAATCAAGGGCGTCGGTGTGGTGGTTCCCGGCACGGGCACCAACCTGAACGGCAGCGGCTCGAACCACAATGCGGCGGTGGCGTTGGCAGATCAATCGGAATCGCCGGTCTTTTTGTACATGGGCGACGACTTCCCCCAAGATCTGCTGACCGATGCGACGGACCCTGCGTACGCTGCGTCGATGGCGCCCAAGCTGGTGTCGTTCGGCCACGAGATCGACCGGGAGGTCGGTGCGGGGGCGCCCGGCACACCGGTTACCTATATCGGCCATTCCTACGGCGGCGCGATCGTCGGAACCGCCGAGCAGATGGGGTTGCGCGCAGATCGCGTCCTGCATGCCTCTTCGGCGGGCACCGGCATTCTCACCGGCGAATACACCAACCCGAATCCGGACGTTCAGCGCTACTCGATGACCGCACCGGGAGATCCGATCGGGCCGGTTCAGTCGCTGCCCCGTGACGCCACCGATCAACAATGGATCGACTCGATACCGGGGATTCCGCACACCGTCGACGGGCAGGTGGGCAATCCGCTGGGTGGCCTGCCCTCGGCGACCGACCCCGACAAGATTCCCGGGGTCACCCGCCTGGACACCGGTTACTACGGGCTCGGGGGTGGGCACCACGGCGAGGTGATCGTGGGGCAGAACGCGCACGGAGAATACTGGAACGACCCGAATTCAGACGCGTTCAAAAACATGGTCGCCGTCATCAGTGGCGGTGAGGCCACCGGTTACGTCGAGCGTGGGATCGAGACCAACTATATGGATATCGATATCGGTGACGACGGGAACTTCCGGGCCGAGGCGTCGGATACGGCTCGCGGCTTCGGCGCCCCCAAAATTCCGGAACTGCCCTGGGACGATGACGGATCCTACGAAAGGCGGCAACATCCGTGGGACAATCCGGTGGTGACGGACAATCCTGGCAAGGGGCCCCGGATACAGGTGAAATGAAGCTGATCACAACGCTTTTCGTGACGATATTGCTGGTCTCCACGACTTCATGTGGATTCTTCCGGAAGGATCGGCCTGCTACCGAAGGTGAGGCGATGACGGAGCCGATTGCATTGACTGTCACCGAGGCGGCACGGGTGGTCGCGGGCTATGTGTCGATGATCGTCGACAGGCCCATCGATCCCGATCCCGCCTTCGCGGCCTTGCATGGCTGCCGCACGAATGCGGGGATGATGCCGGACGGGCCGCCCTGGCGGGTGTACCGCAATGCCTCGATTCCCGATCCCGCACCCGAACTGGTCCAGGCGGCCCTCACCCGTAGCGAAACCCTGCTCAACGAGGGGTTCCAACCCATCCCGTGGACCCGCCCGGAGCCGGAACCGCCGAACAACAAAGCCTATGAGGACAGTCGCGGGTACAGCGTCTCGGTACGGGCTGAAGTCAGTCCGGCCGGGACCTACAGACTCGACGTGTCCGCGACCTCGCCGTGTGCCAACGAGGATTAGACGGCCACACCCTCCACCAGGCTGAACGGTGACGCCGTCTCCACCACGCGGGTGAGCCGGAATCCGGCCTGCTCGTACAGCTTTCGGTAATCGTCCGCGCTGCGTTCCCGCGCGGCGATGCCGATCAGCATCTCCATGTCGGTCCACTTGCCCAGGAACTCCCGGTCGTGGTCGGGGATCACCCCTTCGACCAGCAGCAGGGTGGTGCCCGGCGCAGCCGCCGAGCGGATATTGCGCAGGATCGCCAGCGCCTCGTCGTCGGGCCAGTCATGAATGATGTTCTTCATCAGGTAGGCGTCGGCGCCGTCGGGGACACTGTCGAAGAAGGACCCCGGAACCACCTGAACCCGATCGGCCACTCCGTACCTGTCCAACATCGCCGGTGCCCCGTCGACCACCTGCGGCAGGTCGTAGAGCACCCCGCGGGCGGCCGGGGTGGCGGTCAGTACGGCGGCCAGCAGCCGGCCGTGCCCGCCGCCGACATCGGCGATGGTGCCGAACCGGGTGAAGTCATAGGCCGCCACCACGGGGGCGATGGCCAGTTCGGAGATGCTGGTCATGGCGTCGTTGAAGATCGCCCCCAGTTCCGGCTCGGAGCCCATGTAGTCGAACGCGCCTTTGCCGCGCAACTTGGGGATGACCGCCTCACCGGTGCGGACCGCATCGGCGAGATGGCTCCAGTGCTCGCGGTGCTGCGGCGAGCCGACGAACTTCGCCATCCCGGCGATCGAGACCGGCGCGTCTTTACGCAAGGTGTCGCCCAGCGCGTTGAGCGCGTAACGGCTGTCGCGGGTGCGGCGGAAGACGCCCTCGCTCACCAGCGCCCGCATCAGCCGGTCCAGTGCGTCCGGGTTGGCTTCGACCCGGCGCGCCAGCTCCTCGGCGCGCAGCGGGCCGTCGGCCAGCGCGTCGGCCACCCCGAGCTGTGCGGCGGCGGTGATGCCCTGGGCGACCCAGGCGCCCAGGATCATCTCCAGCATCGCCGCGGGCGGCGGGACCGCGCGCTGATGCACGCGACGCAGGTGATGACGGACGCGTTCGACCGCGCGAACCAATCCGGCGGGCGGCACCTTGGCGGGAGTCACCGGATGACTCTAGGGCAGGTGGGCCGAGGTGTCGGTCACTATGGCCGGTCTGATCGCCAACAGCAAACCGAACTGGAGTCGGAACCTGTCGCGTCAGCCGCCTAAAGTGGTGCCGATGTCCAATGCGAAACGAAGGGCCGGTCATGCCTGAAGCAGTGCCCGGCCATGGGTCGCTGGACCAGCTCTACCAGCTCAACCGCGAGGTCGCGGATTCGCGCTCGGCGCGGCTGCTGGTGGCCAACAACCTGGCCACCTACCTCACGCTGATGGAACGCCATCTGGACCGCGGCGCCAAGCTCACCGAGATGGAGCTGGTGGTCCGGCTGGAGCGTGACCTGGCCGACCTCGGCCCCGAAACCGAGCAGTCGGGTCTGGCCCTGATCAAGTACTGGGCCAGCCAGGGCTGGCTGCACCGGATCACCGAGCAGTCCGGCGACACCGAACGCAACGTCTGTTACCTCACCTACGAGGCGCGGGCCGTGCTGGATTTCGCGCGCCGCATGCGTCGTGAGGACACCATCGCCACCGGCGGCTCGATCACGGGCATCGCTGCGGGGCTGCGACGGGTGGCCGGACAGGTCAGCAACGATCCCGAGCGCATCCGCGCCGACATCGAAGCCGAGATCGCCAAGCTGCGTGACGAATTGGATGCCCTCGAGCAAGGGCAGCGCCCCGAACCCGACCTGGTCGACGTCGAGGACGAGGCCAGGGCCATCGCCTTGCAGATGGAGCAGATCGTCTCGGACATCGGTCAGTACGGCAGCATGCTCAACCGCATCACCACCCGGCTGCTGGATGCCTCCGCCGACACCGATCTCGGCTACCGCGAACGTCAACGCCAGCTGTTCGACGACTACGAGTCGCTGTTCGCATCCCGCGAGAGTGCGTCGTACACCGCCTTCACCCGGATGATCCAGGATCCCGAGCAGCGGGCCGCTTTGGTGGGCGACATCGAGGCGGTGACCCGCGAGCTGCCGCACCTGGATCCGGACCTGCGTGAGGTGATGACGGGGTTCTTCAGCCTGGTGTCGGCACAGACGGCGGAGGTGGGCCGGACCAGGCAGCGCTGCGCCCGCCGGATCAAGCGCTTCGTCGCCTCCGGCACGCTCGAGCACAGCCGAGGCGTCACCCGTCAGCTCAACGACGCACTGGCCAGTGCGCACGAACTACTCAGTGTCTCGCTCGCCGACAGCCGCATCGGCATCGAGGTGCCCCTGGTCCGCACGGACTTCAATTCGATTGGCGCCGTGGCGTTCAAGATCCGTGATGCGATCCCGCCGTCGCAGGCCGAGTCGTCGGAGGGGGAGGTCAACCTGTCGGCATTCTCGGCCCTGGCCTCGCAGGTGGACGCCGCCGAACTGGCCGAGCTGGTCAACGGCGCGGTGGCGGCCGGACCGCTGTCGCTGCCCGATGCGATCGGCATGCTGGACTCGGCCTACCTCGGGCACGTCATCGTGCTGTGGTCCTGGGCGCTCAAGCAACCCCCGAGCCGATCGGACGCCGAAGCCGATCATTCTGTGCGAGTACGGTTCCGGTCCCTTGAGGGTGCCGACCGCGAAATCGAGATCCCCCGACTGGTTTTCACCGAGCCGATCCCTACTGCCAGCGAGAGCATCCTATGACCGACACCCCTGACACGTCGCCGGCCACCGATACGGGGACCGGCTCAGATGCGGCGATCGATTTCGACGCCCTGCCGAGCATCGACGCGGTCGAGCGGTCCACCGATCAGCGCCGGGCACCCCGCTTCGACGGGGACGTCAGCGAACTGCCCGACCGGGCCTGCTGGGCACTGCAGCACCTGCTGTCGCGTCGCTATGTCAGTAAGGACAACCACTCAGAACTGTGGTCCTGGGTGACCCGTTACCGCTCCGAGCTGACTGTGCGGCTGTCGGAACTCGATATGCGCCTGTGCATTTCGGATGATCACGACATCGCCTACGTCGAGCAGGCCGACTACGAATCGCAGTGGCGGCGCCGCTTGCTGCGACGTGAGACCCTCAACACCTACGACTCGATCCTGGCCCTGCACCTGGCCAAGCTCATGCGTGCCGCGGCGCGCGACGAGAACGTGCTGATCAGCCGTGACGAGATCCACGAACTGTTCGCCGGGGTCAACAACGACACCG
The DNA here is from genome assembly GCF_048282725.1 of Mycobacterium sp. 48b. Taxonomy (NCBI): domain Bacteria; kingdom Bacillati; phylum Actinomycetota; class Actinomycetes; order Mycobacteriales; family Mycobacteriaceae; genus Mycobacterium; species Mycobacterium sp. 48b. Next base: position 175,281 of record NZ_JBLVUL010000001.1, on the reverse strand, counting down.
ACCGTGACACCGCGTCGTTCGACAAGCGGATCGACAACGCGATCGAGCGGCTCACCGACATCGAGATGCTCGCCCGCAACCGGGAGGACGAGGACAGTTTCACCATCAGCCCGGTGGTCAACGCGATCATGACGGCCTCGATGATCACCGAACTGCAGCAGCAGTTCGAGCAGCTCAAGCGGGCCGCCAACGGCACGGCAGACGACGCCGACGACACCGATGCAGCCGAACGGCTCGAGGACGAAGTGGACGCTCATGGCTGAACCGACCAACCAGTTCTCGCTGTCGCGCCTGCAGGTCATCAACTGGGGCGTGTTCGACGGGTACCACTCGATCCCGTTCAGCCGGCACGGCACGTTGATCACGGGATCCTCCGGCAGCGGTAAATCCTCTCTGCTGGACGCGATTTCGTTGGCTTTCCTGCCTTCGCACCGCCGCAACTTCAATGCGTCCGGCGACACCACCGCTGCGGGTGCGGGCACCGGCAAGCGCACGGTCGACAAGTACGTCCGCGGCGCCTGGGGTGAGCGACGCGAGGGCACCAGCCGCCAGATCATGTACCTGCGTGGGACCGGTCCGGCCTGGTCGGCCGTCGCCGTCACCTACAGTGACCGCACCGGGCGGTCGGTCACCGGGCTGGTGCTCAAATGGCTGGCCGCCGAGAAGACCTCGGATCCGGGCAGCCGCTACTACCTGATCGACGACGACCGCGACATCTTCGGCCTGTGCAACCGGTGGGCGGCCAACGGCTATGACGCCTCGGTGTTCCGCGACGACGGCTGGACCGGCGGACGCAGCGAGAGCCAGTACCTGGCCCAGCTGTACTCCAGCATCGGCATCCGTGCCTCCGAGGCCGCCCAGCAGCTGCTCGGCAAGGCCAAGTCGCTGAAAAGCGTTGGTGGCCTTGAGCAGTTCGTCCGGGAATTCATGCTCGACGAGCCCGCCAGCCTCAGCGGCGTGGAAGAAGCCCTCGAGCAGATCAACCCGCTGGTCGAGGCGCGCGGCCTGCTCGACGTGGCCCGGCGCAAGCGCAACACCCTCGGCAACATCGCCGCGGTTCAGGCACGCTACGCCGACGAGGCGGCCAAGTTCGGCGTGATCGACACCATCGACAACGCCATGGTCCGCGATTACGTCGACCACGTGCGGTTGGCGCAGTCCGGTCCCGAGATCGCCAATCTCGACGACCAGATCACCCAGCTCGGCGCTCAGCGCGACGAGTTCGGCACTCAGCAGCGCCAGCTCAAGAACGAACACAATTCGCTCATGGCGCAGATCAACACCGTCACTGTGGATCTGGTGCCGCTGCAGCAACGCCTGACCGAGGCCGAGCGCATCAGTGAGGAAGTGTCGCGCCGGCGCAGCGGCTACGAGGACAAGGTCACCGCGCTGGGGTTGACCCCGCCGGACAACGGCGAGGAATTCTGGTCGCTGCGTGAGACATTGATGGACGAAGCCGACCGGCTGCATCGCGAACTGTTCACCGGCAACCAGCCCTACGTCGAGGCCTCGGCGAAGGAGGTCAGGGCCCGCGAGGCGCGGGAGAGTGTGGAAGCCGAGCTGGAACGGGTGCAGCGGCTGGGCTCTCCGCTGCCGCGGACCGAATACGAGATGCGCGCGCGCATCGCCAGGGCTCTCGACATCTCCGAGCGTGATCTGGTCTACGTGGCCGAGCTGATGGAGCTCAAGCCAGAGGAGTCGCGGTGGCGGCTGGCCGTCGAAAAGGTGTTGCGCGGAGCCGGATTACGCTTGCTGGTCCCCGACGCCTACATGGACCGGGCACTGCGTTTCGTCAACGAGAACGACATGCGTGGCCGGATCCAGCTGCAGCATGTCCAGCACGGGTCGCAGTTGCGTACCCCGGCTGCGGGCACCCTGGCCACCAAACTCCAGCTCGCCGACCCGACGCACGACAGCGCGGTGGAGGCACTGAATGTGATCGCGGGCATCGGCGACTACGTGTGCGTCGACGGGCCGGAGGAGTTCACCGAGCAGTCTCGCGCGGTCACCGACCAGGGCCTGCGCAAGGACAGCGGCCGGCTCTCGATCAAGGATGACCGGTCGAGGCTGCGGCCGTCGGACTACATCTTCCTCGGCGGTACTGCAGCCAAAGTCGAAGCGCTGCAAGATGATCTGGCCGCCGCCCAGGACGTATATCAGGGGGCGCGCACCGCACGTGAGCGGCTCGACGAACACCGCGGCCAGCTGCAATCCCGCGAGCGGGCCTGCCGGGCATTGTGTGACCAGTTCATGCAGTGGAGCGACATCGACACCGATTCGGTCGACGAGATGCTCGAGCGGCTGCAGGACGAACACGATCTGCTGGTGTCTGACAATCCCGATGCCGAACGGCTGCAACAGCGGGCCGACGAATGCTGGGAGCGCGTCGAGAAGGTCATCCAGCAGATCGGCTCGCTCAACGAACGCGAGACCACGCTGGACCGCAGGCGGACCGCGCTGCTGGAGCTGAGCGAGATGCTGGCCGGCCGGCTCGGGTCCGGCGAGTTCCCGTCGCATGCCCGCGACACCATCGACGGCTATGCCGCCGACGTCGCCCTGACCCTTGAGCTGCTCGAATCCGAGCCCTACCGAAGCGAACTGACCCGCGTCATCACCCGCGAGCGGGACCGGCTGCGGGCGGACCGTAACCGCTCCCACGACGAGTTGGCCGGCATCATGGCCGCTTACGACAGCTCGTTCCCCGACGCGATCCCGAATGACAGCGATGTGTTCGACGAGCGGGTTCACGATTATGTGGCGTTGTGCCGCCGCATCGACGAGCGGGAGCTGCCCGACGCCTACGAGCGCATGCAGCGCCTGATCACCGAACAGGCACCGGGCGCGATCCTGAACCTGCACATGATCGCCGACAACGAGGCGCGGCGGATCACCGAGCAGATCGCCCGGGTCAACACGGGCCTGGGTGCGGTGGAGTTCAACCGCGGCACCCGGCTGACCCTGCACGCTGGTACCCGGCACCTGGCGGCCGTCGATGAACTGAACGAGAAGGCCCAGCGCATCTCCTCGCGGGTGTCGCTGGTGAGCTTCGGCGACGAGACCGCGATGTTCGATCAGTACACCGACATCCTGCAGCTGCGGAAGTTGTTGGCAGGGAACACTCCCGAGGACCGGCAGTGGACGCGTGATGCGCTCGATGTCCGCAACCGGTTCGTGCTGTACTGCGAGGAGCGCGACGCCGAGACCGGCGAGGTGATCCGGACCTACAGCAATTCCGGTGACAACTCGGGCGGTGAGCAGGAGAAGCTCATGGCGTTCTGTCTGGCCGGGGCGCTGAGCTTCAACCTGGCCAGCCCGGACAGCAATGACACCCGGCCGCTGTTCGCCCAGCTGATGCTGGACGAGGCGTTCTCCAAGTCGGATCCGCAGTTCGCGCAGCAGGCCCTGTCGGCCTTCCGCAAGTTCGGTTTCCAGTTGGTGATCGTCTCGACCGTGCAGAACAGCACGACGATCCAGCCCTACATCGACAATGTGGTGATGGTGTCCAAGTCCGACGCCTCGGCGCCCAATGCCAGGCCGGTCGCGTCGGTCACCTCGGCGTCGATCTCCGAATTCGCCGATCTGCGAAAGACTTCGGGAGACGCGGTACCGAGCGCCTGAGCCGATGCCGAGTGTGCACACAGATCGCGATCTAGCGCGGAAACGCGATCTGTACGCACAATCGGCACGACGTTGGCTTGATCACATCCATGCCAGTTGCCAGTTTCCCATGCGTAAGGATGTAGAGATCGTTCAGGCGTTGGGGGATGCTCATGGACTTGGTTGGGAAGGCGGGTGATCCGTGCCCACCGGATCGCCGTTGGAATTGGAAGTGGGGGTATGGGCCACAACCGGACCTCCTGATCAAGCCCAGAGATTGGGAGACACACCACCTGATCGGGAAGTTTCACGAAAACGATCTGCGCAGAGCAGTTTGGGGATACGCCTTTCTGGCCGTGCTCGTAGGTTCGCCGGTCCTCCTCGGTCTGTGCGGGGGTCTGGTGGTCGGATTCTGGCCAGGATTGAATCAATGGGTCGACCTCGTCGTCGCATTGATGATCGCTGTTGCAGCCATTCTCGGGGTGATCGGCTATGCGTTGGTGGGGTTCAACACTCAACCACCGGCCAAGATCGCGCCTCGGCTTCCGCTTGAGGAGCCGACGTGATGGCGGTCATCGACGTCTTGGTTCTGCTTCTGGCAGTGCTGGGCACCGCCTTGCTGATTGGCCGTTGTATCCGTGCCAAGCGGGAGTTGTCGGCGTTGAGGGCCGAGAAGATCGAGCGTCGACGCGAACGTGGCGTTGGTGCTGACGATCCGATCGACTTGCTGTTTCTACTCAGCGATGAGGAAAAGCGAGCGCTGCTGCGTAAGCCGGCCGTGTTGCCGAAGTGGCTGGGGTCCAAGAATATCGCTGAACTTGAACCATATGAAGCGGCTTGGTACGCGGGATTTGCGCGTCCAAAGATGCACATGCAGCGCTACTTGTCGGCAATATTTGCCGTGGTCGGTGGGTTGTGTGTGACCCGCTATCTTTTTCCGCTGTTTGATTGGGTTTTGTCGCAGACCCCGCGTGACGACAAACACGTCTTGCCGGCCGTGGGGCATACATTTTTAGAGTTGGCGCATGTTCTGCCGTTGATGATCGGATTTGCGTTCATCGGCGTCAGCGTGTTGCTGAAGCAACGGTCTGACGATCTCGAATTCTATGCGGATGCGCTCGAGGAGCGATCAAAGTAGTGGAATTTGGTGATGTACAAGCGCGATCGCACAAATTGCTGACGCGCTTGTACATCACTATCTGACGCGATACACCCCGCGAGCACGGCGAGACTGCGTCCAGATCGTGAACGGGACCTGACGCAGGTCTCGTTGTGTCAGCGTCAGAGCCCGGCGACCGTCGCGGACAGGTGCGGGTAACCCTTCTTCAGGTTGCGCAGGGTCAGCTCCCAGCCGTCGGCGTCGCGCTCGACGTAGAGCCCGGCCTTGGCAGGCAGCACCACTGGCTTGGCGAACCGCACCGAGTACTTGACCGCATCGGGGAGTTGTCCCTCGATGTTCGCCAGAACGGCTGCCGCACTGAACATCCCGTGTGCGATGACGGTCGGGAAGCCGAACAGCTTGGCGGCGATCGCGTTGGTGTGGATCGGGTTGTGGTCTCCGCCGATCGACGCGTAGTTCCGGATCTGGCCGGCGGTGATGTTCAGCACCGCGTTGGGCGGCGGCAGTTTCGGCTGCTTCTGCGGTTCCGGCTTGGGCTCGCCCGAGAGGCTGGTCTTCTGCTGGTGCAGGAACGTCGTCACCTGGTGCCACGCCACATCGTTGCCGACCTTGAGTTCGGTGACGATGTCGACGAGCAGCCCCTTGCGGTGCTCACGCAGGTTCTCCGCGTGCACGGCCGCGCTGACGGCATCGGTCACCTTGATCGGCTGGTACTGGGTGATGTGGTTCTCCAGATGCACCGAACCCATTGCGGCGAACGGGAAATCGAACCCGGTGACCAGCGACATCACCGTCGGGAAGGTCAGCGCGAACGGGTAGGTCAGCGGCAGGGTGTCGCTGAACCGCAGCCCGGTCACCTGCGCATAGGCGGCCACGTTGGCCGGGTCGATGGGCAGGTTGTCGACCGTGACGGTGCGTGCCGGCAGGGTCTCGTCGCGCGGGATGAAGGGCAGGGCGCCGACGACGGCGCGCAGCATGTTGTTCACGTGCTCAGGCTCCCAGCATCGCCTGGCCGCAGACCCGGATGGTGTTGCCGGTGACCGCATTCGACGCCGGGCTGGCGAAGTACGCGATCAACTCGGCCACATCCACCGGCTTGCCGCCCTGGAACAGCGAGTTCAGCCGGCGGCCGACCTCGCGGGTGGCCAGCGGGATGGCGTCGGTCATCTTGGTCTCGATGAAGCCGGGGGCGACAGCGTTGATGGTGATGTCCTTCTCGGCCAGCACCGGTGCCAGCGCCTCGGTCAGCCCGATCATCCCGGCCTTGGTGGCCGCGTAGTTGGTCTGCCCGCGGTTACCCGCGATGCCGGCCATCGAGGACAGGCCGATAACCCGGCCGCCCTCGCTGAGCGTGCCGCTGGCCACCAGGCCCTCGGTGAGCCGCTGCGGGGCAAGAAGATTCACCGCGATCACGGAATCCCAGCGGCTCTCGTCCATGTTGGCGAGCAACTTGTCGCGGGTGATGCCGGCGTTGTTGACCAGCACGTCAACCTTGCCACCGTGCTGTGCAGTGACATGGGCAATGATGGCGTCGACCGCATCTTCTGAGGTGACGTCAAGCGTCAGCGCGCTGCCGCCGACCTTTTCTGCGACCTTGCCCAGGTCTTCTGCGGCCTGGGGAACGTCGACCGCGACCACGGTCGCGCCGTCACGCGCGAACACCTCGGCGATGGTCGCGCCGATGCCGCGGGCCGCACCGGTGACCACGGCGACCTTGCCGGCCAGCGGCTTGTCCCAATCGGCGGGCGGGGTCGAATCGGCTGCGCCGACCCGGTACACCTGCCCGTCGACGTAGGCCGACTTGGCCGACAGGATGAAACGCAGGGTGGACTCCAGGCCGGTGGCGGCGGGCTTGGCGTCGGCGGCCAGGTACACCAGCGACGCGGTCGCGCCGCGCTGCAGTTCCTTGCCCAGTGAGCGGGTGAAGCCCTCGAGGGCGCGCTGCGCGATCTGGGCGTTGACGCTGTCGGCCTGGTCCGGCGTGGTGCCGATGACGACCACGCGGGCGCACGACGCGAGATTGCGCATCACGGGGGTGAAGAACTGGTAGAGCTCCTTGAGCCCCGCGGCGTCGGCGATGCCGGTGGCATCGAGCACCACGCCGCCGAACGAATCGGCCCAGCGACCGCCGATGTTGTTGGAGACCACGTCGTAGTCGCCGGCCAGTGCGGCGCGCAGGGGCTCGACGACTCGGCCTTCTCCGCCGATGAGCAGGGACCCGTTCAAGGGCGGGTCGCCTGCGCGGTAGCGGCGCAGGGTCTCGGGCTGCGGCACGCCCAGCTGCTTGGCCAGGAACGATCCCGGCCCGGAGTTGACCACTTGGGAGAACAGGTCGGAAGCCACTTCAGCTGCCTTTCGCTTCGCAGTACTGCGTTGTCCACACCGAACTTACTCCAGAGTAAGAACAGTGGGTAATATGGCCCCGGACAACCCGACAGTGGAGGGCAAACAAATGGCCAACAACACGACCCGGCGACGCGTTGCCGTTTTGGGTGGCAACAGGATTCCGTTCGCACGGTCCGACGGCGCCTATGCCAACGCCTCCAACCAGGACATGTTCACCGCCGCGTTGGACGGGCTGATCGAGCGTTTCGATCTGGCCGGTGAGCAGCTCGGTGCGGTGATCGGTGGCGCGGTGCTCAAGCACAGCCGCGACTTCAACCTGATGCGCGAATGCGTGCTGGGTAGCTCGTTGTCGCCGTACACCCCGGCTTTCGACCTCCAGCAGGCTTGCGGCACCGGCCTGCAGGCCGCGATCGTCGCCGCCAACGCCATTGCGCTGGGGCAATACGAGTCCGCGGCCACCGGTGGTGTGGACACGGCATCGGACGCCCCGATCGCGTTCGGCAACGATCTGCGCCAGGTCCTGCTGGGCCTGCGCCGGGCGAAGTCCAACCTGGATCGGCTCAAGCTGGTCGGCAAGCTGCCGGCAGCCCTGGGCGTGGAGATCCCGGTCAACAGCGAGCCGCGCACCGGGATGTCGATGGGCGAGCACGCGGCGGTCACCGCCAAGAAGATGGGCATCAAGCGCGTCGACCAGGACGAACTGGCCGCCGCCAGCCACCGCAACATGGCTGCCGCCTACGACCGCGGCTTCTTCGACGACCTGGTCACCCCGTTCCTCGGGCTGTACCGGGACAACAATCTCCGGGCTGATTCGTCGGTGGAGAAGCTGGCCAAGCTCAAGCCGGTGTTCGGCGTCAAGGCCGGCGACGCGACGATGACCGCAGGCAACTCGACCCCGCTGACCGACGGGGCCTCGGTGGCGCTGTTGGCGAGCGAGGAATGGGCCCAGTCCCACGGACACGAACCGCTGGCCTACTTCGTCGACGGCGAGACTGCGGCAGTCGATTACGTCAACGGACCCGACGGCCTGCTGATGGCACCGACCTATGCGGTGCCGCGGCTGCTCGCCCGCAACGGGCTGACCCTGCAGGACTTCGATTTCTACGAGATCCATGAGGCGTTCGCCTCGGTGGTGCTGGCCACGCTGGCGGCCTGGGACTCCGACGAGTACTGCAAGGAACGTCTCGGCCTGGACAAGGCGCTGGGCAGCATCGACCGCACCAAGCTCAACGTCAACGGTTCCTCGCTTGCGGCGGGTCACCCGTTCGCGGCCACCGGTGGCCGCATCGTCGCGCAGCTGGCCAAGCAACTGGCCGAGAAGAAGAAGGAAACCGGTCAGCCGGTGCGCGGCCTGATCTCGGTCTGTGCGGCGGGTGGACAGGGCGTCACGGCGATCTTGGAGGCGTAGCTTGCGGAGCCCGACCATCGGGGAATGCGGCGTGACCTCCAGAAACCGCAGGCCGAAAAACATCCGAAAAGTTTCTTTCGGAGATGTGTAACGGCCGCGGCATAGGGGTCGATACATGGGTAGCTCCGTGTTGCCGTCTGACCCCCCGACCCGACGGCAACACGGGGCGACCTAGCTTCAAATTCTCGGCAAAATTCGGCCGTACTTTCTCTGGTTTGAGGGGTACCCGAGGCGTACGATCGAGTCTACGACGGGTTCGGGAGTGACTGATCCAAAGAGTCGGTACAGGGGTGAAAGACCGGCTGCGTGAGACGAATTGAAACGCCCCCAAGTGTCCTCCCGAACCCGCCCTTTTTTGTCTGAATGGCTTCCCCTTCCGATCCCATGCGGCCCGTCCTCGCATAGCGTGGTGTCATGCAGATCAGCCTCATCGCCTCCCTCAGTGAAACCGGGGGCCGCTCCCCGGTCGACGCCACCGTAGAGAACCTCGCGCAACTGCACGAAGAGGGATTCCGGCGGGTCTGGATGACGCAGATGCCCTATGAGCCCGACCTGCTGACCGTTCTGGCGGTGGCGTTTCGCGAGGTCGACGGTATCGAGGTGGGCACCGGCGTCATCCCCATCCAGAATCAGCACCCGATGCTGCTGGCCCAGCGTGCGCTCACGCTCAGCCTGATCAGCGGGGGCCGGTTCCTGCTCGGCCTCGGCATGACGCACGCGGCGGTGACCGAGGGCATGTGGGGCATTCCGTGGGACAAGCCGGTCCGTCGGCTCCGTGAATATCTCGACGGGTTGCAGCCCCTGCTGGACGGCGAGCCGGCCGACGCGCCGGGGGAGACCGTCACCACGCGCGGCGCACTGCAGATCCCCGGAGCCTCCGCGCCCGAGGTGTACATCGCCGCGCTGGGGCCCCAACTGCTCAAGCTCGCGGGCCGTCGCACCGCCGGCACCGTCACCTGGATGACGGGGCCGACCACGCTGGCAGAACATGTCGCCCCGACGCTGCGCGAGGCCGCCGGCGATCGTCCGGTCCGGGTTGTGGCGGCACTTCCGGTCAGCGTCACCGATGACGTCGACGGGGCGCGCGCCCAGGCCGCCAAACAGTTCGCGATGTACGGGCACCTGCCGTCCTATCGGGCCATGCTCGACCGGGAGGGCTACGCCGGCCCCGAGGACGCCGCGATCATCGGCGACGAAAGCACTGTGGCAGAACGCATCAAGGCGCTCGGAACAATTGGTGTGGACGAGTATGTCGGAGTGGTGTTCGACGCGTCGCCCGAAACCAGGTCCCGCACAAGGGCACTGCTGCGGTCGCTCGACAGCTGACGGTGTGGCTGGCCACACCCCGTACTGGCCGGGCAGCACCATCGCCCGGCACCGACGTAACCGGCCACGATGATGACCATGACCGCAACCGCCTCCGCAGTCGATGACCGGCGCCAAACCCTGAGAACGCCGTTCACCGCGGCAGCTGGCCGTGGCTATCTCTATTTCCTGCTGGTGAGCGTTCTTGCTCTCGTCGGTGTCGTCTACCTGTTCGTGACCGGCCTGACCTCGGGGCTGTTGCTCGTCACCCTGGTCGGCATACCCCTGCTGGCTCTCGTGGTGCTGTCAGGCCGACGGTGGAACGCGCTGTACCGGTCGCTGGCCCGGCTGGTCGGCGTCACCATCGACGCACCGGCGCCGTTCGCCCGGCAGGCCAGTTGGCCGCACACCGTGGCCGCCGCGCTGACAGACGGTGTGGGCTGGCGCAGCCTGGGTTTCCTTCTCCTGCAGAGCATCGTGATGACACCTCTCGGCTACGGGGTGGTGCTGGGAGTCATGATGGCCGTGGTCCTGGTCGCCTCCCCGGTGATCTGGGCGATCACGGGAGAGGCGATCGTCAGCTTCGGCGAACCCGTGGACTCGCCCGGTGTCTACCTACTGCTGTCGGCGGGCGGACTGCTCGCGCTGTACCTGTTGGCGTGGGTCATGATCGGTGTCGGGCGTGCCCACGTCTGGCTGGCCGGAGCGCTGCTCGCCCCGACCGGCCGCGAACGCCGGGTCGGCGAACTGGAGCGGGCCCGCGCCGATGTCGTCGACGAGTCGGCAGCCACACTGCGTCGCGTCGAGCGCGATCTGCACGACGGCACCCAGGCCAGGCTGATCGCGGTGGCGATGACACTGGCACGCGCCGAGGAACAGCTGGCCGACCCCGAGAAGGCCGACCGGGCCAGACAGCTGGTCTCCGATGCGCTGGCGAACACGCGGGACACCCTGACCGAACTGCGGGACCTGGTTCGCGGGATCCGCCCGCCCGCTTTGGATCTCGGCCTGGTGCCGGCTGTGCAGACGTTGGTGGCGCGCAACCCGATTCCTGTCGAGCTGGTCCACGACCTCACCGTGCGGCCGTCGATGGGCGTGGAAACGCTCGCGTACTTCTGTGTGGCGGAGTTGCTCGCCAACGTGTCCCGGCATTCGGGCGCGACGCAAGCCACGGTGTGGCTGTACAGCGATGCTGAACTATTACGGATCACTGTGACGGACAACGGGTCCGGTGGAGTGCAACCGGCCAACGGTTCGGGATTGACCGGACTGGCGGATCGGCTGCGCATGGTCGACGGCCGCCTCGACATCGAGAGCCCGTCCGGCGGGCCCACCACGGTGACTGCTGTCGTACCGTCGGGAGCGCAACGATGACCCGGCTGGCGATCGCCGAGGACAATGCGATCCTGCGCGACGGCCTGACCCAACTGCTGGTCGAACGCGGGCATGACGTCGTGGCCAAGGTGGGCACGGCCGACCAGATACGCGAGATCGCCGAGACGCTGCGGCCCGAAGTGTTCGTCATCGACATCCGCATGCCGCCGAGCTTGACCGACGAGGGACTGATCGCGGCGGTCTCGTTGCGGCGCTCACATCCGGACGTCGGTGTCCTGGTGTTCTCGCAGTGGGTCGAGACCCGTTACGCCGCTGAGTTGTTGGCGGGGAACCCGGAAGGGGTGGGTTATCTGCTCAAGGACCGGGTGGCCGACATCGGCGAGTTCGATGCCGCGGTGCGGCGCGTCGCCGCCGGCGGTACCGCGCTGGATCCGGAGGTGGTGCGCCAGCTGATGGGGACCCGGCGCAGCGGCGATGCGCTGGCCCGGCTGACTCCCCGCGAAAGCGAGGTGCTCGCGCTCATGGCCGAAGGGCACTCGAACAATTCCCTGGCCCAACATCTTTCGGTATCCGAGCGTGCGGTTGAAAAACACATCGGCAGTATCTTCACCAAGCTCGACCTGCCGCCGTCGACGGCGCACCACCGCCGCGTGCTGGCGGTGGTCACCCACCTGAACTCCTGACTGGCCCGGGATGATTGTCGGCGATCTGTCGGTTGCAATGCACGAATCACCGCAGAAACGGAGACCACAGTGCCCGCAGCCCCACCGACGGCAGACAGGCCGAGCATTCTCGTCATCGGGACAGGCGAACTCGGCGCCGGCGTGTTGGCCGCGCTCGCCCGTCACCTCGGAATCCACCCCGGCGCTGCAAACATCGCGGTGCTGCTGCGGCCACCGGCAGCAGGTCCCGATCCGCAACGCGATGCGCGCAGCAAGGAGCTGGCCGAGTCGGGTGTCGCCATCGAACACGCCGACGTCGCGACGGCATCGGTGGCCGAGCTCGCGGGCATCATGGGGCGCTACCACACCGTCATCAGCTGCGTCGGCTTCGCTGCCGGGCCGGGCACGCAGCGCAAACTTGCTCAATCGGCCCTCACTGCCGGGGTATCACGGTTCTTCCCATGGCAGTTCGGCGTCGACTACGACGAGATAGGGCGCGGTAGCGCACAGCCGCTGTTCGATGAGCAGCTCGACGTACGCGACCTCCTGCGCAGCCAGCACGCCACGGAGTGGGTCATCATCTCCACCGGCATGTTCACCAGCTTCCTGTTCGAACCCGAGTTCGCCGTCGTGGATCTGTCGACCGAGACGGTTCATGCGCTCGGAAGCTGGGACAACCAAGTCACCCTCACCACCCCCGAAGACATCGGTGTGCTCACCGCCGACATCGTCTTCGCCGAGCCGCGTATTCGCGACTCCGTCATCTATCTCGCGGGGGACACGGTCAGCTACCGCGAACTCGCCGACGTCGTCGATCGAGTCCGCGGGACAGCTGTCACCCGCACTCTGTGGACCACCGACCTCCTGCTGGACCGGCTACGGCAGGATCCCGAGGACACGATGAGCAAGTACCGGGCGGTGTTCGCCCGCACCAACGGTGTTGCCTGGCCGAAGGATCAGTCGTACAACGCTGTTCGCGGTATCAGGACGACCACCGCCGAGGAATGGGCCCGAGCGAACCTGGTGTGACGCCGGGCCCCGGAAACTAGTTCGATGTCGTCGGCTCGGCTTCCGGTTCGAGTAGGCGGCGTACCGAGGTGCGAGATCCGTACGGGCGCAACATGCGGCTGGCCGGCCGGGGTCGCACGATCTGCGGCCACCAGAACCACCGGCCGAGCAGCGCCGCGATGGACGGGGTCATGAACGACCGCACGATCAAGGTGTCGAACAGCAGACCGAGCCCGATCGTGGTGCCGATCTGGCCGAGCACGATGAGATCGCTGAAGATGAACGAGGACATGGTGGCGGCGAACACCAGGCCGGCCGCGGTCACCACCCGGCCGGTGCCGGCCATGGCACGGATGACACCGGTCTTGAGTCCGGCCCCGATCTCTTCCTGGAACCGGGATATCAACAGCAGGTTGTAATCGGCGCCGACCGCCAGCAGCAGGATGATGGCCAGTGCCAGCACGATCCAGTACAGCTGGATGCCGAAGATGTACTGCCACACCAGGACCGACAGACCGAACGACGCTCCCAACGACAGCACGACCGTCCCGACGATGACCATCGCGGCGACCAGGCTGCGGGTGATGAACATCATGATGAGCAGGATGAGGCTGATCGCGGCCAGCGCGGCGATCAGCAGGTCGTATTTGGCGCCGTCCTGGATGTCCTTGTACGCCGAGGCGGTTCCGGCCACGTAGATCTTGGCGTCCGACAGGGGAGTGGCCTTGATCGCGTCGAACGCGGAGTCCTTGATCGCGTCGATGTGTGAGATGCCCTCGGGTGTGGCGGGAGTGCCCTCGTGCGTGATGATCATGCGGGCGGCCTTGCCGTCCGGTGAGAGGAACAGTTTCAGGCCGCGCTTGAAGTCAGGGTTGTCGAAGGCCTCCGGCGGCAGATAGAACGAGTCGTCGTTCTTGGCGGAGTCGAAGGCCTGGCCCATCGCGGTCGAATTCTCGAGGGCTTCCTGGGATTGCGAGTTGGTCCCCGCCGTCGTGGCGTAGTTGGACAGGGTCAGATCACGGTTGCGCTCCTGGATGGCGATCTGCGGCGGTAGCAGTGCCACGAGCTTCGGCTGCAGGGCGTCGAGCTTGTCCAAACTCGCGGTGATCTGGCCGAACTGGTCGCTGAGTTTGTCGATCCCGTCGAGTGCGTCGAACACCGACCGCAACGCCGCGCACATGGGGATGTCGAAACAGTGCGGTTCCCAGTAGAAGTAGTTGCGCAGCGGGCGGAACTGATCGTCGAAGTTGGCGATCTTGTCGCGCAGGTCGTTGACGATCGCGACGGTGTCGTGGAACGCCTGGGTCTGCTCGTGCGTGGCGGCAGCACTGGCCTGTTGCAACGCGACCTGCTGCTTGAGGATGTTGATCGTGTTCGACAGCTCGTTGGCCTGCTTGAGCAGATCGGCGGCGCGATCCTGCTGATAGCCCAAATTCATGATCTGGCTGGCACTTTGGGCGCTGATCTGAAATGGGATGGAACTGTGCTTGATCGGGGTGCCCAGGGGGCGGGTGATGGACTGGACCAGAGCGATGCCGCGGGTGTGCAGAACGGCCTTGGCGACGCGCTCGAGTACCAGCATGTCCGCGGGGTTGCGCATGTCGTGATCGGTTTCGATCATCAGCAGTTCGGGGTTCAGCCGGGCTTCCGAGAAGTGGCGGGTGGCAGCGGTGTAGCCGATGTTGGCCGGTGCCGATTCGGGTAGGTAGGGGCGGCCGTCGTAGCTGGTCTTGTACCCAGGAAGGGCGAGCAGGCCGATGAGCGCGATCAGGCACGACACCACCAGGATGGGACCGGGCCAACGGACGATCGCGGTGCCGATGCGGCGCCATCTCGGCGCCCGTGGGTTGCGTTTGGGCTCAAGGAGTCCGAACCGGCTGCCGATGGTCAATACGGCGGGCCCCAGCGTCAGCGCGGCCACCAGCGTCACGAGCACGCCGATGGCGGCAGGCACACCCAGGGTCTGGAAGTAGGGCAGCCGGGTGAAGTGCAGGCAGGCCACGGCTCCGGCGATGGTCAGTCCCGAACCGACGATGACATGTACGGTGCCGCGAAACATGTCGTAATACGCCGCTTCTCGGTCCATGCCACGGCTACGCGCTTCGTGATAGCGGCCGACGATGAAGATGCCGTAGTCCGTGCCGGCGGCGATGGCCAGCAGCGTCAGCAGGTTCGTCGAGTAGGTGGACAGGCCGATGACCCCGGAGTGCGCGAGCGCGGCGACGACGCCGCGAGCGGCCGCCAGCTCGATCAGGACCGTGACGAGCATGAGGAGCATCGTGACGAGGGATCGGTAGACCACGAGCAGCATCACCGCGATGACCAAGAAGGTTATGCCGGTGACCTTTTCGGTGCCCTTGCTGCCGACCTCGAAGTTGTCGGTGATGAGCGGTGCGGCACCGGTGACGTAGGCCTTCACCCCGGGCGGCGGCGGGACGCTCGCCACGATCTCGCGGATGGCGTCGACGGACTGATTCGACAGCGCCTCGCCCTGGTTGCCGGCCAGGTACACCTGCACCAGCGCGGCCTTGCCGTCCTTGCTCTGCGAACCTCCCGCGGTGAGCGGGTCCCCCCAGAAATCCTGGATGTGCTCGACATGCTCGGTGTCCTCAGCAAGTCGTTTCACCAGGGTGTCGTAGAAGCGGTGGGCGTCATCGCCCAGGGGCTTGTCGCCTTCGAGCACGATCATCGCGGCGCTGTCGGAGTTGAACTCGTCGAAGACCTGACCGATGTGTCGCATCGCCATCGTCGACGGTGCATCGGGGGCGTTGAGCCCGACCGAACGTGCGGCACCGACGACTTCGAGCTGTGGCACAAGGATGTTCGTCAGCGCGGCGATGGCCACCCAGACGAGCACGATCGGTACGGCGAGCAGACGAATGGTCCGCGCCGTCCTGGAGCCGGCGGCTGTATCTTCGGTGTGCTGCCCGTTCATGCGGACTTGTCCAAGCAGGCGATGTAACCGTTCACGTTGCTGGTGGTCCTTTCGTCCTTGACCACACCGTTGACGGTGATGCGACAGCCGATGGACTCACCGTCCCCCTGCGCTCGCAGGTCGGCGAACATCGTCGGGTCGTCGGTGACCAGAGTCTGCGACCAGGGCAGCGTCACGTCCTCGGCCCGCTGCGGCTGTGCGTTGATGTCGAGGTAATTGATGGTGGCGACCGAGCCCGGTGATCCGAACACTTCGAAGAGAACCCGCTTCGGGTTGTATCCGGTGTTCTCCAGGGTGTCGGCACTGGGCCGTGACACCTCGTTGTCGGAACCGAATATTCCGTGGAGCCGACTGACGGTGAAGGCGACCACCGCGACCACCAGCACGGCAACGATCACCGTCCAACGCCGCCTGATCAGGCTTCCCACCGAGATCCCCTGCATCTCAGAGCCTTTCGACAACGATCTTGACCGCGCCGTCCGGCGGGAGTCTCAGCCGTTCTAATGCATCTGAACGGTACCGTACGGTACAGTTCAATCGGGGGCAAGAGTTAAGGCCGATTGAGTTTGGCTTCCTCCTAGTGAAAGGTTTGCGCGGTGTCTCCCGCTTCGACGCAGGATGTCTCGGTCCAGGACTCGCCGTGGACCGAGCGGGAAGCCGAGTTGCTGGCGGTGACCCTGCGGCTGCTGCAGCAGCACGGCTATGACCGGTTGACCGTGGAAGCCGTTGCGACCGAAGCCAAGTCGAGCAAGGCCACCATCTACCGCCGGTGGCCGTCGAAGACCGAACTGGTGCTGGCGGCCTTCATCGAGGGCACCCGGGTTCAGCTGGTCCCGCCCGACACCGGCTCGTTACGCACCGATCTGCTGAGTATCGGTGCGTCGGTCTGTGCCCAGGCGCGCGAGCACGGCAGCACGATGAGCGCGATCATGTCCGAGGTGGCGCACAGCCCCGAGTTGAGTGCGGCCCTACAGAACCAGTTCGTACTGCAGCGCAAGAAACTGATGGCCGAGGTTCTTGCCGCCGCGGTCGAGCGGGGCGAGATCGACGCCGCGGCCGTCCACGACGAGTTGTGGGACGTGATGCCGGGCTATCTGGTGTTCCGGTCCCTGATTCCCGGGCGTCCGCCGACCGAGGCGACCGTTCGCGCCCTCGTCGACGACGTGCTGATGCCCAGCCTGACCCGGTTCTGAGCTACGGCCGCCCGGTCAGCGGCGCCGCCACCACACCAGCAGGCCGACCGCCGCGATGACGGCGATCACGGCGGCTGCAGGCACCGCCGGCTTGGACCTTGCGGCCTCGGTCGCGGCGTGGGCCCGGTCGACGACGGCATCCTTCGTCTCGGCGACCTTGTCCTGGGCGCGGCCCTTGACGTCGAGTTTGTCTGACAGTGCAGCCACTGTCTCGCCCAACTCGCTGCGCGTCTTGTCGATGTCGGACTGCAGTTCGTCGATTCCGGCGTCCGGCCCTGGCTCGGGCGGAAGGCGATCAGCGTTGGCCATGTCGTGCCTCCTTGAGCTCATCGAGATCCTGCTTGACGCTGTCCAGTGATTCGGTAGCCGGCGGCGGAACCTGCTTCGCCTGGCTGCGGCTGACCATCGCGGCCACTGCGGCACCGATGAACAGCACCACGGCGACGATGGCCGCGGCGGCCCAGACCGGCAGGGCCAGAGAGATCGCCGCGACGGCGGCGGCAATGGCTGTCATGAGACCGAGCACCGCCAGCAGACCGGCGGCACTGATCAATCCGGCGCCGATGCCGGCGTGACGCGCCGACTCCTGCAACTCCCGCCGTGCCAACCGCAACTCATCGCGTACCAGTCGTGTCGTCTGCTCCTGCAACTGGCCGAGGAGTTGAGCCGTGGACGCTTGGCTGGTCGATCTTGATTCGGTAGTCATCGTCGGGCCTTTCCCCATGCGTACTACTTCTTCCACAGCTGTGCCCGACACGGGGCCGGGCAAAACCTCGAAAGGGCATCTACGCCGTTAGAACTGTTCGGTTCGGGGTACCCGCACGTCAGCCCGGAAGCCGTTTCTTCCGGGCTGGTGCCGATGCGAGGAGGAGCCGTGAGCCGACTCTCGAAGATGCTGTACATGCCGCTGTCGATGGCGACGAGTGTGGGCGGGGGCCTGCTGGCCGGCGCGGTGTTCACCCAGATCTGGAAGCGCATCGATCAGCCAAATCTGGAACCGCCCGATCCCAAGGATCTCGAACGGTCCGGCGCCAAAGCCTTGACGGCGGCAGCTATCCAGGGATTGGTGTTCGGACTGGTCCGCGCCGCCGTCGATCGGGCAGGGGCAAAGAGTTACCGGGCGCTTGCCCATGAATCACCGGTCTGAGGCAGACCGGTTCGGTCATGCCGACCAGGCCCGTCGGCTGGTTGCGCGTACGCGGCTGACGGCGACGTGGTGCGAACCGTCGCAGCGTGCGGCAGGGGTGAGTGGGTCGTTTTGGCGGCCGTGGGCGCGGTTGATGTGCCGGCCGAGCGCACGCTTTTGCTGGTTGGTCAGTGAGCGGTCGCGGTGGGCCAGGAGATCCAGTTGCTGCCAGCTCAGCCCGTCGAGCTCACCGTCGGGGTCGTGCGTGGCGACGACGACGCATCCGCGCAGCAGCGGAACCGTCTTGGGGGTGAAAGCTGTTGTGGCCAGCAGCAGTTCGGTGGCCTTTCGGTTCACGTGACGCTGGCACGAGTGTGTCGACGGACTGAACCAGAAGTCGAACTGCCGATCGGCGGAGGTCAGGCAGTGCAGCCCGTGGTCGTGGACGAGCTGGTTGATGTCGGCGGTGGTGTAGGCCCGGGTCTCATAGACGGCGCCGTAGACGCTGAAATATAGGACGGTGTTCATGGTGATGATCCATTCGCCTCTTTTTTCTGCTTTGGTGCGGTCGCAGGTTTGCTCCGCTGATACAGAAGTTACCCATGTGGCGAATGGGACAAACCTCGATAACGATCAGAACACTATCTGCGCACATTCAGCCCGTTGAGTGCCCAGACTGTCAGGTACGCCAGCCCGAAGAACGCAGCGACAGCTATCGCCACCCCGGTCGACTGCACGTAGGACAGCGGTGAGCGCATCCAGTCGAACGTCGCCGCGACCACCGCATCCGGCTGGGTTACCAGATCCCAGGAGTTCCATCGCTGGAACCGGCCGATGACCACACCCACCGCGCACGCCGCAACCGACAGCACGACGGCCAGCCAGCCCCAGAACGCGCCGAACTCGTCGTCGAGGCGTTGATGTACCAACAGCAGCGACACGACCCCCAGCAGAATCCCGGTCCACGCGGCGAATCCGTACTGCAACACGTGGCGCCACAGCTCGTATCCCTCGCCGAGGTGGACCAGATCGGTCACCAGATACGGCGCGTTGGGCAGGAACGCCAACCAGGCCAGCCCCAGCGGCAGCAACCACAGCCGGCGCTCGACCAGATCGAACGCGATCGCGACGACCATCGGAATCCACGCCAGCACCAGGTTCCACACCAGGAACTTGGTCGGGTACGACATGGGTGCGGCCGGATCGGTGATCCCCAGAGCGAGGGTCAGCGCTGTCGTCGCCATCAGCGAGACGACCAGCAGGATGCCGCGGGCTTCGGTCATGCGTTCAGTCTGTCATCCGCCGAATGTTGGCTGATGTCCCATGTTTCGGCCGAATTCGAGACACAACCCGACGTTGGGCTTGGCCACCGCTCTACCAGCGCTGGCGTAGCCGGTCGCGGTAAGACCGCCCGTCGGGGTCGTAGACGGCGCGGTACGCCGGTTTGGCCCACGCCTGGGTGAGCCGGCCGAGACGCTCGGGTTGATGCGGCCGGAGGCGCCCGGGCGGGCGCGGGCCGGTCCGCCCGCCGTCGTGCCAGTCCTGCAGCGCCTGCGCCGATGCCGTTACGGCCTCGACCGCTGCCGCTGGATCGATCAGGTCGACGTCGTCGTGGGCGGCGAGATCGAGATGTTCGGCGAGCAGCCGCATCCGGAGGTTGCGGGCGAACACTCGGGCGCCATCACCGCGGCCCGCCGGGTCATGGGGTTCACGTTGGTCGCGGGTGTCGTCGAGTACTGCGCACGACAACTCGCTGTCGTGCGTCCAGGACCGCCGGTTGAAGTTGTCGCTGCCGACGCAGGCCCAGACATCGTCGATCACACACACTTTTGCGTGTACGTAAACCGGTGTCCCCATGTGGTTTTCGACATCGAAGATATGTACCCGCCGGGGGTCGGCGGCGCGGCACGTCTCGATGGCCTGCTGGCGGCCCACCTGGTTGGGTGGCAGGGCCAAGCGGCCATCGACATCGGGGTGTCGCGGCACCACCGCGATCAGATGTAGGTAAGGGTTGTTCGCCAACGCGTCGGCGAACAACTGCGAAACCTGCTTGGACCACAGGTACTGGTCTTCGAGGTAGATCAGGCTCCTGGCCCGCTGCACGGCTTTCGTGTACCCACGTGCCACGCTGCGCTCACCGCGCGGGGCAAACGCGTACTCGAAGTGGGCATCGGGATAGGTCCGCAGTACCTGCACCGCCTGTCGGCCGCAGGGTGGGGGATCGGGCGGCTGCGGCGGCAATGTACCGGCGCTCAGGTCGGAGCCGCGAAGTTTATCGGCGATCCAGGCGATCGGCGACAGCATGTCCAACGGTGCCGGGTCGGTCCAGCGCTCCCGGAACGTGAAGTCCAGCGAGCCGACCGCCGGTCCTTGGATGCGTAGCTGGACGTCGTGCCACGGTGGGTGTTCGCCGTACTGGCGGGCCATCCGCATCGGCTGTGGGTCCCCATGATGGTCGGCGTCGTCGCGCCGCGAGTGGCACAGGTCGATACCGCCGGCGAAGGCGACGTCGCGTTCAGGTGCGCCGGGATGGCGCAGTACGACGAGCTTTTGGTGATGGGAACCGCCGATGCGCACCCGTTGGTCGAGCAGCACCTCCCCACCCGCCGCCTCGATCACGTCACCGAGATGCCGGTTCTCCTCCTCGCTGTAGGCGAATCGGTCCAGGTGCGAGCGCCACATCAGGCCCTTGACGACAACGCCACGCTCTGCCGCCTGGCAGAACAGCTGGGCGATGGTGGGTCCGTCATCGCGCATCCGTTCGTCGGGGTCGCCGCGCCAGTCGGTGAAGAACAGATGGTCGCCCCGCCGCATCTCGCTCACCTCGGCGGCCAACCGATCGAAGTAGGTCGCGCCATGGATCAGCGCTTCGACCCGGTTGCCGGCACACCAGTCCGGCAACGAGGTGTCCGGATTGCCGCGTTCCTCCTTCGTGAGGAACCAATTCGTCAACTCTGTGGGCACAGTCCGGGAATACCCGTTGGCGGTCGTGTCTCCACCCGGTGCATCAAAGACAAACGCCCCCGGGGTGACCCGGGGGCGTTTGACTTCGAACTTCTTAGAACGCAGCCTCGTCGAGCTCCATCACCTCGTTGTCGAGGGTCTCGATGACCTGACGGGTGCTGGTGAGCAGCGGCAGCATGTTCTTGGCGAAGAACGACGCGGCGCCGATCTTGCCCTCGAGGTAGCTGCGCTCCTCGCCCGTGGCGCCGGCGTCGAGCTTCTCGATCGCCACCGCGGCCTGGCGGGCCAGCAGCCAGCCGAGGAGCAGGTCGCCGACCGACATCAGGAAGCGGACCGAACCGAGGCCCACCTTGTAGATGCTGGCGGCATCCTCCTGCGCGGCCATCAGGTAGCCGGTGAGGGTGGCGGCCATGCCCTGGACGTCGGCCAGTGCGGTGCCCAGCAGCTCGCGCTCGGTCTTGAGGCGTCCGTTGCCGGTCTCGTTCTTGATGAACTGCTCGATCTCGCCGGCCACGAATGCCAGCGCCTGGCCCTTGTCGCGGACAATCTTGCGGAAGAAGAAGTCCTGCGCCTGGATGGCGGTGGTGCCCTCGTAGAGCGAGTCGATCTTCGAGTCGCGGACGTACTGCTCGAGCGGGTAGTCCTGCAGGAAGCCGGAGCCACCGAAGGTCTGCAGCGACTCCTGGCCCAGCAGGACGAAGGCCCGTTCGGAGCCGCAGCCCTTGACGATCGGCAGCAGCAGGTCGTTGACCTTGTGGGCCAGCTCGGGCTCCACCCCGTGGACGGCCTTGGCAACGTCCTCGTCCTGGAAGGTCGCGGTGTAGAGGTAGACGGCGCGCATGCCCTCGGCGTAGGCCTTCTGGGTCATCAGGGACCGGCGCACGTCGGGGTGATGGGTGATGGTGACGCGCGGGGCGGCCTTGTCCATCATCTGGGTCAGGTCGGCACCCTGGACGCGCTCCTTGGCGTACTCGAGGGCGTTCAGGTAACCGGTCGACAGGGTTGCGATGGCCTTGGTACCCACCATCATTCGGGCCTGCTCGATGACGTCGAACATCTGCGCGATGCCGTTGTGCACCTCGCCGACCAGCCAGCCCTTGGCGGGAACGCCGTGCTGACCGAAGGTCAGCTCACAGGTGGTGGAGACCTTCAGGCCCATCTTGTGCTCGACGTTGGTGACGAAGGCGCCGTTGCGCTCGCCCAGCTCACCGGTCTCGAAGTCGAAGAGGAACTTGGGTACGAAGAACAGCGACAGACCCTTGGTGCCCGGGCCTGCGCCCTCGGGGCGGGCCAGCACCAGGTGCATGATGTTCTCGAACATATCGTCGGAGTCGGCGGACGTGATGAACCGCTTCACGCCGTCGATGTGCCAGGAGCCATCCTCCTGCTGGACGGCCTTGGTGCGGCCGGCGCCCACGTCGGAACCGGCGTCGGGCTCGGTGAGCACCATGGTGGCGCCCCAGCCGCGCTCGGCGCCCAGCACTGCCCACTTCTTCTGCTCTTCAGTGGCGTTGTTGTAGAAGATCTCGCACATGCCCGCGCCCATCGCGTACATGTAGGCCGCGGGGTTGGCGCCGAGGATGTGCTCGATCAGCGCCCACTGCAGGGCACGCGGCACCGGCATACCGCCGAGTTCCTCGGAGAGGCCGACCTTGTCCCAGCCACCCTCGAGGAGGGCGCGCATCGACTTCTTGAACGACTCCGGCAGCGTGACGCTATGGGTCTTGGGATCGAAGACGGGAGGGTTGCGGTCGCCGTCGGCGAACGACTCGGCGATGGGTCCCTCGGCCAGTCGGGCGATCTCCGCGAGCATCTCGCGAGCCGAATCCTGATCGAGATCCGCAAACTTGCCGGTGCCGAACACCTTGTCGATGCCGAACACGTCGAACAGGTTAAAGACCTGGTCACGGACATTGCTCTTGTAGTGGCTCACTTTTCCTCCTTGTGGAATGCCACCTGAGGTTGGGTACTTTGGATAAGTTACCCACCAGTAACTGCGGCTAACTATACCGTTCAGTAACTTCAACGCAAAGAGACTCTGAGCAATTTCTGAAAGCTAACCAACCCAGTGGTTGATCGAGCTTTGTACTCCTCAGTGAAAACGCCTCTGGCCAGCGGTTTTAGCGCAATGTGACTATCCTCACGAATATCGCCACTAAGGTGGGCGGATGCGTCGAATCGCGGTGTGGGGCACGGGGAACATGGGTGCGACGGCCATCAGGTCGGCCACGGGATTTCCTGGGCTGGAACTGGCTGCAGTCATCACGTCATCTCCGGACAAGGCTGGTCGTGACGCCGCGACATTCGCCAAGCTCGACGGGCCCACCGGTGTCACCGCCACCACCGACGTGGACGCGGCGCTCGCCCAGTGCGACGCCGTCGCCTATATGTCCTCCGGCGACATCCGTCCCGAGGAGGCCGTCGCCGAGATAGAGCGCTGCCTGCGCGCGGGCAAACAGGTGGTGACACCGTCGCTGTACTCGCTCTACGACCCGGCCTCGGCTCCGGCGGAGTGGGTCGAGCGACTCACCGACGCCGCGGTGGCCGGAAACTCCGCGCTTCTGGTCAGCGGCGTGGACCCGGGCTGGGGCAACGACGCACTGGCGGTGATCGCGGCCGGATTGTGTACCCGGATCCGCACCATCCGGTGTCAGGAGATCTTCGACTACTCCACCTACAACCAGCCGCATTCGGTGCGGGTGCTGTGTGGTTTCGGCGGGTCGATGGACGAGACGCCGATGATGTTGCTGCCGTCCATCCCGACCATGGTGTGGGGTGGGAATGTGCGGTTGATCGGCCGCGGGCTGGGTCTGGAGATCGACGAGATCACCGAGACGGTCGAGCGGCTGCCGCTGACCGAGGCCGTCGACAACGTCATGGGCCGGTTCGAGGCCGGAACGCAGGGTGCGTTCCGCCTCCAGGTCATCGGATGGGCCGACGGTGTCGAGCGGGTGGTCATCGAGCACATCACCCGCATCGACCCGTCCTGTGCGCCGGACTGGCCGCAGCCGGACGAAGGGGTCGGCGACCACCGGGTGATCGTCGACGGCGACCCGCAACTGAGCATCGTGGTGCGTGCCGACGTGCCCGGTGGCACCCGCGCCGACGGCGGCAACACCACCGCGGCCAACCGCCTGCTCGGCGCGATCGACTGGCTGGCCACACAGAAGCCCGGTATCTACGACGGACTCGACGTGCCGCTGCACCCGCCGCTGCCTGCCGAGGTCGAGGCCACCCGCTGGATTTGACCGACCCGGCCGGCGAGCGCGCTTGCTGACGCAAACAACGGGTCGCTGCCCAAACCCAAAGCGCCGCGCAATCATCGACTGAAGCGGAACATTCCGGCATGGGGTTTCTCCAGCCGAACCTGCCGGTGGTCGACATCGCCGAATGGCGCACGGGCACGCGCGCCGAGCGGATCGTTCCGATGGCGCGCCACATCGCCGAGAACGGTTTCGGCACACCGCTGGTGATGCCGCTGATGTACGGCGTGAAGATCGTGCTGTACGTCCTGGGCGCGTGGTTGTTCGCACTGTCGACGCGGGGCATCGACGGTTTCACGAACGTCGCGTCGTGGTGGTTGGAGCCGATCGTCTTCCAGAAGGCGGTGCTCTACACCATGTTGTTCGAGGTGGTGGGTCTCGGCTGCTGCTTCGGGCCGATGGCCGGCCGCTACTTCCCGCTGATGGGGTCGATCCTGTACTGGTTGCGGCCGGGCACCGTCCGGCTGCCGCCGTGGCCGGACCGGGTGCCGTTTACCAAGGGCAACAACAGATCTCCGGTCGACGCGGCGTTGTACGCTGCTCTGCTCGCATTGCTCGTGATCGCCCTGGTGTCCGACGGCACCGGTCCGATCCCGGTCTTGGACAGCACGATCGGTGTACTGCCGTGGTGGCAGACCGTCGCGGTTCTGTCGGTCCTGGCCGTGCTCGGCGTGCGGGACAAGGTGATCTTTCTTGCCGCCCGCGGTGAGGTGTACGCGCCGCTGGCATTGGTCTTCCTGTTCGCCGGTGCGGACATCGTCGTCGGCGCCAAGGTGGTTTTCCTGGTCATCTGGCTGGGCGCGGCCACCAGCAAGCTCAATGTGCATTTCCCGTTCGTGATCTCGACGATGCTGGCGAACAACCCGTTCGTCCCCCGCGGCTTCCTCAAGCGGTCGATGTTCAAGCAGTATCCCGACGACCTACGGCCCAGTCGGGCTGCCGCGACCATCGCGCACTTCTCGACGGCGGTGGAGGGGCTGGTCCCCCTGGTGCTGTTCTTCTCCCATGGCGGCTGGCCCACGGCGATCGCGGCGTTCGTGATGGTCGTGTTCCACCTGAACATTCTGCTGTCGTTCCCCATGGGTGTTCCGCTCGAATGGAACGTCTTCATGATCTTCGGGGTGCTGTGGATCTTCGTCGGCCACGCGCACCTCGGGCTGTCCGACGTCGCGAACCCGTGGCCGGTGGCCGTGCTGTTCGCGGTCCTCGCCGGCGTCGTGGTGCTCGGAAACCTGTTTCCGGCCAAGGTTTCGTTCCTGCCCGGCATGCGGTACTACGCAGGCAACTGGGACACCACCGTGTGGTGTGTGAAGCCGTCGGCCGACGAGAAGTTGCGCACGGGCGCGCGTGCGCTCGGCCCGATGTATCACCATCAGCTGAAACGGTTGTACGGCGACGACGAATCACCGCTGATCGTCATGTATCTGGGCTACGCTTTCCGCGGCATGAACACCCACGGCCGGGCATTGTTCACCTTGGCGCACCGGGCGATGGCCGGCCGTCCCGAGTCCGAGTACAACCTGTGTGAGGGTGAACAGGTCTGCGCGATGCTGCTCGGGTGGAACTTCGGTGACGGCCATATGCACAACGAGTGCCTGATCGAAGCCATGCAGCAGCGTTGTGGATTCGAACCGGGCGAGATCCGCGTGGTGATCCTCGATTCGCAACCGATTCACATCAAGCGGCAGCGGTACCGGCTCGTCGACGCAGCGACCGGCGAATTCGAGCGTGGCTACGTCGATGTCGACGACATGGCGGTCAACCAGCCGTGGGCGGACGACATTCCGGTGCACGTCGAGCGGGGTGCGGCAGCCGGTATGGCCTGACGACTTGCGTTCTCTCCGACGAGAAGTCCCCGCAAGCGGGAGGGGCCCAGCCGCGGTACCCGAAAATCAGCGTTCTCGGGTACCGCAGCGTGTGCTCGCGTGAACCTCAGTCTTTTGTGACGGCAGCGGGTTCCGCCTCCACCGGTGCCGATTCCGGAACTGTCTGCGCCTCGGCAGTTGACTCCGCCGGAGCCTCCTGCTGTGAAGCCTCCGGTGATTCCGCCGGCGCTTCCGCGGCCTCCGTCGGTGCCTCAGTCGATTCCGCGTCCGGTAGCTGCCCGACGAGGTACTCGGCGAGGCCGCCGATCGTCGGGTAGTCGAACACGGCGGTCGCGTTGAGCGTGAACTTGCCGCCGAACTGCGTGTGCAGCCGGTTGCGAAGTTCGATCGCCATCAGTGAGTCCGTGCCGAGATCCAGGAAGCGGCTGGTGGCAGCCGGCGGTGAGGCGAGCCGCAGGAAGTTCTGCACCTCCTTCTGCAGGAACTCGGTCACGAACCCGGCACGCTGCGGCACCGGGATCTCGAGCAGCTGCTTGAGAACCTCGCTGTCACCGACGACCTCACCGACAGCACTCGGCAACACCAGGTCGAGAATCGGTGGCCGCTGACTGCCCAGCACCTTCGCGGCCCGCTGCCAGTTCGCCTTGATGACGGTGGCCTGGCCGGTTCCGTTGGCGATGACCTCGGCAAGGGCGGCGAGCGCTGCCGACGGCTCCAGCGGAATCAGGCCCTGTGCACTGATGTTCGCGGTCGCCGCCTCCGAGGAGGCCATGCCGCCCTGACCCCAGGGACCGAAGTTGATCCCCGTGGCCGGCAGGCCCTGAGCCCTGCGCTGCGCGATCAGGCCGTCGAGCAACGCATTGGCCGTCGCGTAGTTGGACTGGCCCGGTGAACCGAACAAGCTGGACACCGAGGAGGACACGACGAAGAAGTCCAGCTCGTCGTCCTTCGTCAGCCTGTCCAGGTACTCGGCACCGAAGGCCTTGGGCGCCAGCGTGGTCCGGAATCGCTCCACACTCTGCTGGCCCAGCAGTGCGTCGTCGAGTACACCCGCGAGATGTGCCACACCGGCCAGCGGGGGCAATTCCGTACGAATCCGGTCGAGGAGCTTCGCCACCTCGGACTCTTCGCCCACATCGGCGGCGAAGACGTGGATGCGGGTCTTGTACCGCTCGGTGATCTCGTCGATCAACCGTTGGGCGTCCGCATCGGGCGCACGGCGGCTGGTCAGGACGATGTCGCCGGCACCGAGCTGGGCCAGATACGCCGCGGTGTGCAGACCGATCGCACCGAGGCCGCCGGTGATCAGATAGGTCCGATCAGCCTTGGGCTGCAGCGGATTCGGGATCTGCACCACGATCTTGCCGATGTGCCGCGCCTGCTGCATGCGTCGGAATGCGGCCCTCGCCTCGGTCAGCGGGTAGATCTCGGCAGGCAACGGCTTCCACTTGCCCTCGCCGTCAGCCGGGGCCAGTCCGTCGGACACCTCGGTGAGCAGGTCGCGAATGCGATCGGGTTCGGTGAACATCACCGTGTCCAACGCGACGATCTCGTAGTCGATATCGGGTCGGACCTCGGCCATCTTCTCCGGTGACCAGATGTCGCGCTTGGCGATCTCGGCGAAGCGGCCCTTCTGGGCGGTGGCCTTCAGTGTCGCCTCGATGAAGCCCTCGCTCGTCAGGCTGTTGAGCACCACGTCCACGCCGGCGCCGTCGGTGTCCGCCAGGATCTGATCGGCGAAGTCCGTTGTCCGCGAGTCGTAGACGTACTTGACGCCCAGCTTGCGCAGCGTTGCGCGCTTGAAGGTGCTGGCGGTGGCGAACACCTCGGCCCCGAACTGCTGGGCCATCTGGATGGCCGCCAGCCCGACACCACCGCTGGCGGCGTGGATGAGCACCTTGTCGCCCGGCTTCAGCTGTGCCCAGTCGAACGCCAACCGGACCGTGAGCGCCGCGGCGGGAATCGTGGCGGCCTCGACTGCGCTGACCCCGTCGGGGATCGGCGCCAGGAACTGGGCGGGCACATTGAACCGGCTGGAGAAAGCGCCCTGCATGGAGCCGTAGACCCGCTGGCCCACCTCGACTCCGGTGGCACCCTCGCCCAATTGCGTGACGACACCGGCGAAATCACCGCCGATCGGTCCGGGATCGCCCGGGTACAGGCCCAGCACGTTGAGCACGTCGCGGAAGTTGAGGCCCGCGGCCTCCACCCGCACCTGGACATAACCCTCGTCCGGCGCAGGCACCTCCTTCTCGGTGATCCGCAGGTTGTCGATGGCACCACGCTCGGTGGGCGCCAGGACGTAGTCACTCCCGCGCGGCACCGTGAGATGCCCGCTGCGCGACCACGGCAGCAGCCGGGAGGCCAGCAGCTTGCCCTGCCGCACGGCGATTTCGGGCTCCTCGACCGGGTTGGCCAACAGATTCGCCACGGCCTGCACTGCCTCGGGTGATCCGTCGCAGTCGACGAGCTTGGCGCGCAGCGCCGGTTCCTCGTTGATCGTGGTGCGGCCGAATCCCCACAGCGCTGCCTGTACCGGGTCGACCGGCTCGCCTGATTCGGTGGCGACAGCCCGTTCGGTGACGATCCAGAGTCCGCCGGGCAGCTTGACCTCTCCGCCTTGCACGGTGTGTACCGCGCCGAGCAGGTTGGCGATCTCGGTCTCGAGTCGAGCCTGGCTGTCAGCGCTCGATTCTTCTGCACTCGGTGCGCCGGCGCGCCACACGACACCGGAGAACGGCAGGCCGCGCTCCTTGGCTTCTGCCAGCACCTCTCCCAACTGCTGACCGTTGTTCCGATCGAACGGGATGCAGCCCGGGACCTTGGCGGCAAGGTCGTCGAACCCGGCGATCAGCCAGGTGCCGCCGACATTTTCGGCCGCACCCTCTTCGACTGCCGGTACCGGAACCTCGGCCCAGCTGAGCGAGTACAGCAGCCGGGTGGCGTCACCACCGAGGCCACGCAGCAACGCTTCTCGAGGTGCCCGCTTGACCGTGAACTCCCGGATCCCGCCGAGATAACGGCCGTCCCGGTCGAGGTAGTCGAGATCGAAGACCTGGGTCTCGCTGTCCAGGGCGCTCTCGTGCCACTTCGCCCGGCAGTAGAACCGCCGTGGCATCTTCTCCTTCAGCGTCACCTGCCCGTACCGCAGCGGCAGGAACAGGTCGTTCACGCCCTGTTCGGCGGCGAGCAGGGCCGGGAACGCCGGGAAGGCGACACCGGTGCACAGATCCATCAGCACCGGGTGCATCGGTTCGGTTCCGAGTTGTTCGGCGAGTTCTGCGCCGACGAGGACGTCGCCGATCGCCTCACCCTCACCGAGCCACAGCGACTTCAGTGAACCGGACCAGTTCGGTCCCCACGACAGTTCCAGGTCGGCGAAGGTCTCGAACAGTTCCTGCGGACGCATCCGGTTCATGCGTTCGATCGCTTCGTCGACCGGATCGTCCTCTGACACCGGCGCCTCGGTCGCGTCATCGAGACCGCTCACCACGGTGCCCTCGGCGTTCAGCGCCCAGTCGGCGCCCCGGTCCCCGTACGGACGGCTGTGCACCTGGAACTTCCAGCCATCGCCGTCGTCCAGCGGGTGCAGCGTCAGCTGCACCTCGCGAGAGCTCTTCTCGGGCAGGATGATCGGCTCGTAGAAGAACACGTCCTTTGCCCGCGCCGGTGTACCGACCGCGGCCAGGGCCATGGCTGCGTACGTCGCCCCGGGGACGACGACGGTGCCGTAGATGACGTGGTCGGCAAGCCACGGTTGGGATTTGACCGACAACCGGCTGGTGTAGACCGAATCGCCGGAGGCGAGATCCTTCCCACTGCCCAGAATCCCCGAGCCCACTGCACCGTTCACGTCGGCGGTGATACCGCCGCCCTTGGGCCAGAAGCGGCGCCGCTGGAACGGGTAGGTCGGCAATTCCAGCCGGCGACGGGGCCGGCGATGCATCGCGGCGAAGTCGGGCCGGTGACCGCCGACGTAGGCCGAAGCCAACGCGTCGGCGATCTGGCGCCGGTCGGCGACACCCTTACGCATCGAGACGATCGCGCGCGGCGCCGGAAGGTGCTCCGGCCAGACCTGGACTGCCGCACCGGTCAACACGGGCTGCGGGCCGATCTCCATCAACACCGAGCAACCCAGAGCCGCCACGGTGCGCACGCTCTCGGCGAACTGCACCGGTTGACGTGAGTGCCGGCGCCAGTACTGGGCGTCGAGCGGGGTCTGGGCCGTGAGCACGCTGCCGGTGCGGTTGCAGACCAGAGGCAATGTCGGGGTGGCGAACTGCAACTGCGCTGCGTACGACTCGAATTCGTCGAGCACCGGGTCCAACAGTTCCGAGTGGAAGGCGTGACTCGTCTCCAGCCAGGTGCAGCGGATTCCCTCGTCGCCGAACTTCTCGACGATCTGTTCGAGATCCTCGCCCGGACCCGACAGCACGGTGTTGGGCCCGTTGTAGGCGCCGACCGACACCCGCGGGAACTCGCCGGCGATCTGCTCGACCTGCTTGGGGTCGGCGAACACCGCCACCATTCGTCCGCCTTCGGGCAGGCTGCCGAACAGCCGGCCGCGCTCGGCCATCAGCCGGGCGCCGTCCTCGAGGCTGAACACTCCGGCCACGCATGCCGCGGCGTACTGGCCCACGCTGTGCCCGAGCACCACGTCGGGCTCGATGCCCCACGACTGCCACAACCGAGCCAGGCCCATCTCGACGGCGAAGATCGCCGGCTGCGCAAAGGACGTGTGCCGCAACGTCTCTCCGGCCTTGCCGCCCGTCTCGCGATCGGTCGCGAAAATGACCTCGAGCAGCGGGTTCGGCAGGATGTCCTTGACCGCGTCTGCGCAGCGTTTCACGGTTTCCGCGAAAACCGGTTCGGAGTCGAACAGTTCACGAGCCATTCCCGGGTACTGGCTGCCCTGGCCGGTGAACAACCACGCCGTGGTCGGGTGGTTGAGGTGCTCGCCGCGCACGACGCCGGGCCGTGTGCGGTTCTCGGCCAGGTCTTCCAGGTAGATGCGCGCGTCGTCGACCGAGTCCACCACCAGCGCGGCGCGGTGCTCGAAATGTGAACGGCCCGTGCCCGCGGTGAGGCACAAGTCCGCGAGGTCGGCGTCCGGATGGGCGGTCAGCCACGTTCCGTAACGCTTCGCCAACGCGACGAGCGCCTCTGGTGACCGTGCGGACAGCGTCAGCACATTCACCTGTTCGGGCTCGGCGTCCACCACCGCATCCGGCGCGGCGTCCCGGGTGAGATCCCCATCGGCGAGGTCGTCGCCGGCCGGCGCCGGTGCCGGTGGCGTGGGCGCCTCCTCGACCAGCACGTGGGCGTTCGTGCCGGTGAACCCGAAGGAGCTCACGCCGGCCCGCCGCGGCCTGCCGTTGGCCTGCCACGGAATCGCCTTGTCGACGACCCGCACCGGCAGCGAGTCCCACGGGATGTGCGGCGAGGGATTGTCGAAATGCAGGCTCTGCGGCAGCGTCTCGTGCTGCAGTGACAGCACGACCTTGATCAGACCCGCTGCTCCCGACGCCGATTCGGTGTGGCCGATGTTGGTTTTCACCGATCCCATCAGCAGTGGCCGGTCCGTGTCGCGTGAGCCGCTGTAGGCGGCTGCGGCCACCTGCACCTCGATCGGATCACCCAGCGGAGTGCCAGTTCCGTGTGCCTCGAGGTAGTCGATGTCTCCGCCGTTCAGGCCGGCGCGAGCCAGTACGGATCCGATAAGGCGTTGCTGTGCACCGCCGTTGGGCACGGTCAGACCGCTCGACGCGCCGTCCTGGTTCACCCCACTGCTCGGGATGATCGCGCAGATCCGATCGCCGTCACGTTCCGCGTCGCTCAGTCGCTTGAGGACCAGAATTCCGCAACCTTCGCTGCGCACATAGCCGTCCGCGGAGGCGTCGAACGTCTTACACCGTCCCACGGGGGACAGCATCCGGGCACGGGATGCGGCGACCACGGTCACCGGAGAGAGCAGGACGTTCACGCCGCCGGCCAACGCCATATCGCAATCACCGGACTGCAGTGCCTGGCAAGCCTGATGGACGGCCACCAACGCGGAACTGCATGCGGTGTCGACCGCCACTGCGGGGCCCTCGAGTCCTAGGGCGAAGGCGACGCGGCCGGAAATGGCATTGAGCGCGTTGCCGGTGATGAAGTGCGGCTCGATCTTGTCGATGGGCTCGGACGACAGCAGGTGCGCGTACTCGTTGGCCGCGACACCCACGAAGACGCCGGTCCGGCTGCCGCGCAGCGTGGCAGGCGCGTACCCGGCTCGTTCCAGACCTTCCCAGACCGTCTCCAGCATCAGCCGCTGCTGCGGCTCGATCCAGACCGCCTCGCGCGGAGAGATGCCGAAGAACTCGGGGTCGAATCCGTCTATGCCGTCGAGGAATCCACCGAAGCGCGTGTAGGTCTTGCCCGGAGCGTCGGGGTCCGGATCGAAGAACTCATCGATGTCGAACCGTTCTTCGGGAACTTCCCGGATCGCATCGACACCGCCGGACAGCACGTCCCAGAAGGCCTCTGGGTCGGGTGCGCCGGGGAAGCGGCACGACACCGCGACGATCGCGATCGGATCGTCGGTGCGGGTCGCCGTGGACCGAGGTGCGGACGTGGACTCCGCTGCCTGCTCGACCAGTCCGAGCACATCGCCGAGCAGGTAGTCGGCCACATCGGAGATTCGGGGGTAGTCCATCACCAGGGTGATGGGGATCTCCGCTCCCACGCCTTGTTCCATGCGGCGGCGCAATTCGACGGCCATCAGCGAATCCATGCCGAGGTCGAAGAACCCTGCGTCCTCACGGATCTCCGCGGCGTCGACCCGGGTCACCTCCGCCACGGCGTCGCGCAGGTAATCGGTCAGAAGCTTCTTGCGCTGTTGCACAGGGGCATTCGTGAGCTGCTCGACCAGCTTGGTCTTCCCGGACGCGGTGGTCGCAGACGCTGCTCCCGACAGCTGCGCAGGCACTTCGCGTTCCAGTTCGGCCAGGAAGGCCCGTCGGCCCGCCTGCTGATAGAGCGGGAGGAAGCGGGCCCAGTCGATCCGGGCTGTCACTCCTTGGGCAGTGCCCTGCGCCGACGCGGCCGCTGCGACATCGGCCAGACCGGCAAGGGCGTCGGAAGGCGACAAAGTCTTGATCCCGCGCTGCTCCAGCCGTGCGCGTGATTCCGCGTCGGCCATGCCGGCCGACCAGGGGCCGAAGTTGACGCTGGTTCCTGCGATGCCCTGCTTGCGCAGGCGCCAGGCCAGCCCGTCCAGGAACGCGTTCGCCGCGCTGTAGGCGGTCTGACCGAATCCGCCCCACACCGAGGCGATCGAGGAGGTGCTGATGAAGAAATCGAGCTTGTCGTCAGCTGCCGCTTCGCTCAGATGCCAGGCGCCCCAGACCTTCCCGGCAAACACCCGGTCCACTTCGGCGTCGTCGAGTTCACTCAGCGGCGTGGTGCCGATCTCACCCGCGGCGTGCACGATGCCCGCCAGCGGAGGCAGGTCGGCCCGTACACCGGCCAGGAGGCGGGCGACGTCGTGTGCGTCGGCGACATCGGCCGTGGCCACCCTGATTTCACAGCCGTGCTGGTCGCGCAGGGCATCGATGCGCTTCTGTGCGGTGTCGCTGGGCTGGCGCCGGCTGGTCAGCACCAGTTGCCTGGCGCCGTGTGCGGCCAGGTACCCGGCGATCTCCAGCCCGATCGACCCGAGGCCTCCGGTCACCAGATACGTTGCGTCACCCCGCAGTTCGAGCGGCTTGCCGCTCGGCAGGTCCGCCGGCCGAACCAGCCGGGGAACGTAGACGTCTTGACCGCGCAGCGCGAGCTGGTCTTCCTTGACGGCAGATTCGGATGCCGTCGTGATCCGGCTGAGCAGTCCGGACCATTCGCCCGTCGTCCCCTCGGCGAGATCGGCGAGACCACCCCACACCTGAGGAAGCTCGAGAGCCGCGGCCCGGCCGAATCCCCACAGTGCGGTCTGCTCCGGGGTCACGGCGTCCGCATCGGTCACGTGTTGTGCCCCGCGGGTGACGAGCCAGATCGGTGCCCTCAGATCAGCGGCGACCACGGCCCGGAAGAGCCGTCGAGTACCGGCCAGGACCTGGTGTTGGATCCGCAGCAGTGACTTCATCGAAGGCGCAGCAACGGAATTGGGGTCCGCGTCAAGCGCGGCGACATGCACGATGCGCAGCGTCGAATCGTCGCTAGCCGCGGCGCGCAACGTCTCCGCGAGTTGCGCCTCGTCCGCGTCGGAGGCAGGCAACCCGAGGAAGCGGTACCGATGCCCACGTGCGGTGAGGGTGTCCACCAGCGGTTTGACGGCTTCGGACTCGTCGCCGATGAGGATCCAGGAACTCTCCCCGGCTTCCGCGCCGGAGAGCGGAGTGACGGCCTTTTCCCAGCGGAACTCGTAGCGGTCGTCTGCGATGGACTGGGTCGAGCGTTGTTGGTTGTGTTGCGCCGCAAGCTTGGTCAGCACTGCGAGCGTCTGGCCGTCACCGTCTGCACCGTTGAGCAGGGCCGCGAGTTCCTCGAGCCTGCCGTCTTCGAGCAGCCGGATGGCCTGGGTACGTGCGGCCACGTGCTGCTGCTGGTTGGGCTCTTCACGATTGTCGCGGTACCAGTACTGGCGGTGCTCGAACGGATAGGTGGGTAGGTCCAGCTTTCGCGCATGAGCCTGCCGGAAAGCACCGAAGTCGGGCAGGTGGCCCAATACATAGGCATCGGCGACGGCTTCGGTGATCTGCCGGTGGTCGGCGGTGTTCCGCCGCAGCGAGGTGATCACCCGCGGTGCGGTGGCCGGGTCGGGCCACGCACCCAGGGCCGTCGCGGTGAGCACCGGACGCGGGCCCACCTCGAGCAGTACCTTGCAGTTCAGCTCGGCGAGGGTGCGCACGCTCTTGGCGAATTCCACCGGTTGGCGTGCGTGTCGACGCCAGTAGGCGCCGTCCATCTTGACGCTGCGGCCCAGGGCTGCGCCGGTGCGGTTGTCGATCAGGATGCGTTGTGGGGCTTTGAAAGTGAACCGGTTCGCGTATGTCTCGAACTCGTCGAGGATCGGTTCGAGCAATGCCGAGTGGAATGCGTGGCTGGTCTCCAGCCAGTCACACCGCACGCCGTCGGCCGACAATGCGGCCACGGCTTTCTCCAGGTCGGCCGCGGGCCCGGACAGCACGGTGTTGGCCCCGTTGTATGCGGCGACCGACAGGGAGGGGTACTCGTCGGTGAGGCTCTCGACCCGCTCGGCCGCGGTGAACACGGCGACCATCCGGCCACCTGAGGGCAGGCTGCCGAAGAGGCGGCCGCGTTCGGCCATGAGCTGGGCGCCGTCTTCGAGACTGAACACCCCCGCGACGCACGCGGCGGCGTACTGGCCGACGCTGTGACCGAGCACCACGTCCGGCTCGAAGCCCCACGACTGCCACAGCCGGGCCAGGCCCATTTCCAGGGCGAACAGTGCGGGCTGTGCGTAGGAGGTCAGTCGCAGGGTTTCTTCGGCGTCCGGGCTGTCGAGGTCGAAAATGACTTCCAGTAGCGGTTTTTCGAGGACATCGGCGACCACCGATGCGCAACGGGTCAGGGTCTCGGCGAACACCGGTTCGGTGTCGAACAACTCGCGGGCCATGCCCGGGTACTGACTGCCCTGGCCGGTGAACAGCCACGCGGTCTTCGGCGTGTCATGGGATTCCCCGCGAACCAGACCGGGTGCCGGCCGGTCGTCGGCGAGTGCACCGAGCAGTTCGACCGCGGCCTCTCGGGAGTTGATCACCAATGCGGCGCGGTGCTCCAGGTGTGCGCGCCCGACCCCGGCGGTGAGACACACGTCCGCCAAGGTGGCCTCCGGATGTGCCTCCAACCAGGTGCGATATTGGCCTGCGAGCTGCACCAACGCGTCCGGTGTCCGTGCGGACAGCGGAAGCATGCTGAACCGCTTGCTCTCGGACGGGCCGGTCCGGCCCGGCTCCACCGCCGGCTGTGCCGCTGGTTCCGGGGCTTCTTCAAGGATGACGTGAGCGTTGGTCCCGGCGAACCCGAACGAGCTGACCCCCGCGATGCGGGGTTCACCGTTGCGTTCCCAGGGGATGGACTCCTTGACCACTTCCACCGCGAGCCGGTCCCACGGAATGTGGGGTGAGGGGTTCTCGAAGTGCAGGTGCTTCGGCAAGGCCTCGTTCTCGAGCGACAGGATGACCTTGATGACGCCCGCGATACCCGCGGCCGCTTCCAGGTGACCGATGTTCGTCTTTGCCGAGCCGATCAACAGCGGCCGGCCGGGTTCGCGCCCGGCGCCCAGCACCGCGCCTGCTGCCTGCGCCTCGATCGGGTCTCCCAGCGAAGTCCCGGTGCCGTGCGCTTCGAGATAACCGACTTCGCTGGGCTTGAGATTCGCGCGTTTCAGTGCATCGGTGATAACCCGTTGCTGGGCTACACCATTCGGCACCGTCAACCCACCGGATGCGCCGTCTTGGTTGATTGCGCTACCCCGGATCACGGCCCGAATCCGGTCGCCGTCCCGGATCGCGTCCTCGAGGCGCTTGATGACGATGACGCCACAGCCCTCGCCGCGCACATAGCCGTCCGCTGCGGCGTCGAATGTCTTGCAGCGGCCATCGGGGGCGAGCATGTGAGCGCTGGAGAACGTGATCATGGTGGCCGGTGTGAGCAGGACATTCGCACCGCCGGCCAAGGCGAGATCGCACTCACCCAGCTGCAGCGCCTGGCACGCCTGGTGGATGGCCACCAGCGACGAGCTGCACGCTGTGTCGACGGCGACCGACGGGCCCTGCAGCCCCAGCCGGTAGCTGATCCGACCCGCGGCCGCGGCGTTCGACGTCCCGATGGCCATGTAGGCCTCGATCTCGGGGTAGGTCAGCTCGTCAGATGCCATTCCCAGGTAGTCATGCGTGGCCAGACCCACGAAGACACCGGTGTTGGTGTCGGCCAAAGCTGTTGGCGCAGTACCGGAATGCTCCACCGCGCGCCAAGCCGTCTCGAGCAGGAGCCGATGTTGCGGGTCCATCAACCGGACCTCGCGGGTCGACATGCCGAAGAACGGTGCGTCGAAGCCGGTCACGTCCTCGACGAACCCGGCGCGCCGGGTCACCACCTTGCCGGGAACGCCCGGTTCCGGGTCGAAGAACTCGTCGGCGTCCCACCGGTCCTCCGGTATCTCCGACACCGCATCGCGGCCCTCGCTCAAGACCTCCCAGAACGCGTCAGCGTCGGGCGCGCCAGGAAACCGCGCAGCATAGCCGACGATGGCAAATCGGGGGTTCTTGTCGATCGGATGTTCAGCGGTTCCCATGGCCGTTGCCCTCCTAGCGTCGGCGGTCACTTCACATGACTACGCCGGACATTTGTCGCACGCGAAAATTGTCCACCCCCCGACGGCACTAGAGCACTATTACACGAGAACCTGTGACGAGTGAGGCACAGGATCGGCTGTGAGGCGGGGGGAGCGGTTGCCAGGAGACCGGGGGTATGTTGGGCAGCCACGGGTGATCACGGCCACAGCCGGCCAAATGGGAGGGCGACGCTTTGCGCATCGGGAAGATAACTGTTGGCGCACTTGGGGAATGGACGTTGAGTCCGGGTACGGTCACGTCCTGGCATCCGACGGCGGCCTCTCAGGAAACGGCAGATCGGGCTCCCGTCAGCTCGGTGCCTGTTAGCTACATGCAGAGTCAACATCTTCGGAATTACAGCGAGCGGAAGGCTGCGGGCCTGAACTTCTCGCGGCAGATCATCGCGAGCTGCGAGGTGGCCGGCCAGTGCGACATCTCGGCCATGGACCACGCGGTCAACACCTACCTGCGTCGGCACGACACTTTCCGCAGCTGGTTCGAAAAGGCTGATGACGGCAAATTCGTTAGGCGAACGATCGAAAATCCGGACGATATCGAGTTCGTACCGGTCGATCAGGGAAGTATGACCGTCGAAGAAATACACGACCACGTCGTGGGCATACCGAATCCCTTGGAATGGGGCTGCTTCACTTTCGGCATTATTCAGAACGAAGACCACTTCACTTTCTTCGCGGCCATGGATCACGTGCACGGGGATGCCACGTTGATCGGTACGACGATGATGGAAGCCAATGGCATGTATTCCGCGATGAGCGGAAGCGGTCATGCCCTTCAGCTTCCCGAACCCGGAAGCTTCGATGACTTCTGCGTCCGCGAACGGGAGTACACGTCAGCTTTGACCCTGGAGTCGCCGGGAGTGCAGGCGTGGATCGACTTCGCGGAGAACAACAGTGATGGATTTCCGGAATTCCCACTGCCGCTGGGTAATCCGGACAAGTCGACCAGTAGCGCCTGGAGTTCGATGGTGTTGATGGACACGGCGCAGACGGAACGCTTCGACGCGGCCTGCGGAGCGGCTGGCGCGCGTTTCGTCGGTGGCTTGTTCGCCTGTCTCGGCCTGGTCGAGCATGAGTTCACCGGTGCGCTGACGTACTACGGACTGACGCCGAGAGATTCCCGGACGGCCAGTGACAATTTCAACACGCAGGGCTGGTTTACCGGCTTGATCCCGATTGTCGTGCCGGTCGCTGCGACCTCTTTCAGTGACGCGGCAGGGGCCGCACAGGCATCTTTCGATTCCGGCCTGGACATGGCGAGGGTGCCGTACTATCGCGTCCTCGAGTTGGCGCCGTGGTTGAATTGGCCGCAGCCGAACTTTCCGGTCTCGAATTTCCTTCACGGTGGTGCCGCACCGCTCAACGCGATCCTCGCGGCAGGTGACCTGGGCCTCGCGAACAACATCGGGATGTACCCGGACAATCGGTTCTCCTACCAATTGACGATCTACATATTCCGATACGGCGAGGGCACCGTGATGGCGATCATGCATCCGGACAATGCCGTTGCCGAAAAATCTGTGACTCGGTACATGGAAGCGATGAAATCGGTGTCCTCCAGGGTTGCTGACAGTGGCCACTGGGGGCGCGTCGCGTAGCGGCGAGCAAACGACCGCGGACAGGGGGCAAGAGTCACCGCGGACCTGAGGAGCAAAAGGGCGATTGCCATGGAAGCCATGGAAGCGGCGCGAGGGTGAGGGCGACATGCGACGGCTAGCCGATTTCGTAGTGCGGTGGCCCTGGGCGGTGATCGGGATCTGGGCGGCGCTGCTGGTCGCCCTGCCACTGGCATGTCCGTCTCTGAGCGACATGGCCCAGAAGCACCCGCTGGCCATCCTGCCCAGCGATGCACCGTCGAGTGTCACCGCCCAGAAGATGACCGAGGCCTTTCACGAGTCGGGCAACAACGACCTGCTGTTGGTGGCCCTGATCAACGAGGACGGGCTGGGTCCGTCCGACGAGGCGACCTACCGCAAGCTGGTGGACGCGCTGCGCGATGACCAGACAGATGTCGAGAGCGTCCAGGACTTCATCGGCACGCCACAGCTGCGTCAGTTCCTGACGAGCAAGGACAAGACCACCTGGGTGCTGCCGGTGGGCCTGGTCGGTGAGTTGGGCACGCCGCGCGCGATCGAGTCGTTCGACCGGGTTTCCGACATCGTCAGACTCAGCACGGCCGGCAGCCCACTCCAGGTGCATCTCACGGGACCCGCGGCCACCGCCGCCGACCTCACTGTCGCCGGGGAGAACGACCGGCTTCCCATCGAGCTCGCGATCGCGGTCCTGGTCCTGTTGGTGCTGCTGGTGGTGTACCGCAATCCGGTCACGATGCTGTTGCCACTGGTGACGATCGGGTCGTCCCTACTCATCGCCCAGGCGCTGGTGGCGGGATTCTCCGAGCTGACGGGCGCGGGTGTCTCGAACCAGTCCGTCGTGTTTCTCAGCGCGATCATGGCCGGTGCAGGCACGGATTACGCGGTATTCCTGATCAGCCGGTATCACGACTATCTGAGGTCGGGTAAGGACTTCGAACAGGCGGTCCGGGCGGCGATGGCGTCGATCGGGAAAGTGATCACCGCATCCGCCGCGACGGTGGGGCTCACCTTCTTATTGCTGAGCTTTACCAAGATGGGAGTGTTCAAGACGGTCGGTGTGGCCGCGGCGATCGGTATCGCCGTCGCCTACCTGGCCGGACTGACTCTGCTTCCGGCCATTCTCGCGCTGGTCGGCCCCCGCGGGTGGGTGAAACCGCGACGTGAACTGACCGCCCGGTTCTGGCGCCGTTCGGGCATCCGCATCGTGCGCCGTCCGGTGCCACACCTCGTCGCCAGCCTGCTCATATTGGCCTTGCTGGCCGGGTCTGCGATCTTTGCCAAATACAACTACGACGATCGCAAGGTCGTCGCGGCGTCGGCCCCGAGTTCGATCGGGTACGCCGCGGTCGAGCGTCATTTTCCGATCAGTCAGTCGATTCCCGAGTACATCTTCATCCAGTCGCCGCACGACCTGCGGACGCCGCGGGGCCTGGCAGATCTGGAGCAGATGGCTTCGCGCGTCGCCCAGCTCCCCGACGTCGGTCTGGTCAGCGGCATCAGCCGTCCCCTGGGCGAGGTGCCCGCGGAATTCCGGGCCACGTTCCAGGCGGGCATCGTCGGTACCCGGCTGGCCGACGGTTCCCAGCAGATCGATCAGCGCTCCGGCGATCTGAACCGGCTGGCGAACGGGGCCAACACCCTGGCCGGCAGCCTCGCTGACGTACGTGCTCAGATCAACCAGATCGCGCCCAGCCTCCAGAGTGTGGTCGACACGTTCTCCTCGGCGCGCAGCGAGTACGGCGGCGACAAGTTGGTCAAGGACGTCGCGACCGCGGCCAAGCTGGTGCAGAGCATCAACGCGCTCTCCAACGCCATGGGGTACAACCTGTCGGCGGTCAAGAACATCTTCGGCTGGATCGAGCCGGTGCTGGCGGCGCTCCAGAACAACGCGGTCTGCGACAACAACCCGTCCTGCGCCGAGACCCGCATCCAGTTCCAGCGGCTGGTCGACGAGAACAACTCCGGCAGCCTCAGCGAGATCAACGATCTCGCCCATCAGCTCAACGGCGCCGGCGACGACAAGCAGACCCTCAACTCCACGGTGACCAAGCTGAACGCCGCCCTGGCCAGCGTCAACAAGGCGGTCAACGCCATGGGGCTGAACAAGCCGGGTGGCCCGCAGTCGGGCTTGAAGGATCTGCAGTCGGGCGCCAACCGCCTGGCCGGCGGAAGCCGGGAAGTCGCCGGTGGCGTGGATGAACTGGTCAAACAGATCAAGGTCATCTCCGCCGGTCTGAACCAGGCCTCGTCGTTCCTGCTGACGATGCGCAACGAGGCCAGGGATCCCTCGCAGGCGGGATTCAACATTCCGCCCGAGGTGCTGGGCCTGCCCGAGTTCAAGAAGGCCTCCGCGGCGTACGTCTCTCCGGATGGCCGGTCGGTGCGGTATCTGGTCCAGACCAAGCTCAACCCGTTCAGCTCCGAGGCGATGGATCAGGTCAACCAGATCCAGGACGTCGCCCGCGGCGCGCAGCCGAACACCACGCTGGCCGACGCCTCGATATCGATGGGCGGATTCCCGGCCGGACTGCGGGATACGCGGGATTACTACCAGCAGGACATCCGGTTCATCATGACCGCGACCCTCATCGTGGTGCTGCTGATCCTGATGTTGCTGTTGCGCTCGATCCTGGCACCCTTGTACCTCGTCGGATCTGTGGTGGTCTCGTACTTCGCGGCGCTCGGTATCAGTGTCCTGGTGTTCCAGAACCTTCTCGGCCAGCAATTGCATTGGAGCGTGCCGCCACTGGCCTTCGTGGTGCTGATCGCGGTGGGTGCCGACTACAACATGCTCATGGTGTCGCGGCTGCGCGACGAATCGCCGCACAGCACGCGCTACGGCGTGATCCGTACGCTGAGTTCAACGGGCGGCGTGATCACCGCAGCGGGTCTTATCTTCGCGGCCTCGGTGGCGGGTCTGATGTTCTCATCCATCGGCATAGTGGTACAGGGCGGCTTCATGATCGGCGTGGGCATCCTGCTGGATACCTTCCTGGTGCGCACCATCACGGTGCCTGCCATCGCCGCGCTGATCGGTAAGGCGAACTGGTGGCCGTCGGGATCGATCGGCCGAAAGGTGCGCACGTGAGGAGCGATCTTGATGTTGCACACGCAACGGTGGGTGAGCACGCACGTGTGATGTGTGTGAGACTACGAAACGAAGCGGGGCGATAGGGAGTGGAGATGAAGAAACTCCTTGCAGGACTTGCATTGTTGATGGCCACCAGCGTCACAGGATCCTTCGGGGTCCTCGGGAATGCCTGGGCCGATGACACGCCGGCCCCGACGCCGCCGCCGGGCGGCCCCGCCGCCGGTACGCCGTCGAACCCAGGAACCGCGTATGCCTTGGGTGGCGCCCACGTCCTCGGGATCCCTTACGACGAGTACATCCGGATGACGGGTGAGAAGTGGTTCCCCGGGATGAAACGGACGAAGGTCGACTACCCGGCCGGTCAGGTTCAGGGGCACACCCTGGAACGTTTCTTCCCGGGTATCGGTGCTCTCGGGGAGAAGTTCTACCCC
Source organism: Mycobacterium sp. 48b (assembly GCF_048282725.1). Taxonomy (NCBI): domain Bacteria; kingdom Bacillati; phylum Actinomycetota; class Actinomycetes; order Mycobacteriales; family Mycobacteriaceae; genus Mycobacterium; species Mycobacterium sp. 48b. Next base: position 132,726 of record NZ_JBLVUL010000001.1, on the reverse strand, counting down.
GGCATCGGTCTCGACGGTCCCAGCATCGGTGAGTCGGTCGACGAGGGAGAAGGAAACCTCGACACGGCAATCCGCAACGGTGGCAAGGGAACAGCGATGGGGCTGTCCGAGGGAGCGCTCGTGCTCAACGCCGTGAAGGCGCGACTGGCCAACGATCCGACTGCTCCGCCGCCCGACCAACTGAGCTTCGCGACATTCGGCGATCCGATTGCCAAGCATCCCTTCGGTGAGAGCTTCCTGACCCAGAACTTCCCCGTCGGCAGCGTCGTGCCGTTCATGGACTACCGGATCCCGGCTCCGGTGGAGAGTCAGTACCACACCGACCAGTACATCTCCGCCTACGACAGCATCGCCGACTGGCCCGACCGGCCCGACAACTGGATGAGCGTCATCAACGCGATCGCCGGCCTGGCCACCGGTCACACCGCGATCGCGTTCACCGATCCGAGCAACGTCCCGGCGCAGAACATCAGGACGACGGTCAACTCCAAGGGGGGCACCACGACCACGTACATGGTTCCCGAAGAGCACCTTCCGCTGGTGTTGCCCTTCAAGTACCTCGGATATGACAAGAACACGCTCAACGAACTGGACCGGGTACTGCTACCCATGGTCGATGCCGGTTACTCGCGCAACGACGACCCGGCGACCGCTCCGATCACGGTGGACCCGGTGCACGGTTTCGACCCTGCCGAAGTCACCGCACCTGCCAACGAGGCGACCTTCGGCGGCGGCACCGATCCGATGTCGGAGCTTGCCAACGCTGCGTTGTCCGTGCTGAACCCCAACGGCGCGGGCTGACCGCGCTTTCCGAGCTGATTGATTCGACGAGTTACGGACGTGACGTGATGCCCAATCCCCAGTCATCAATTCTCTCGATGCTGCACGGACGTGCCAGCATGCGCCCCGACGACGTGGCCTTCACCTTCACCGACTACACCGCTGACCCAGCGGGCGTCGACGAGACCCTGACCTGGTCGCAGCTGTCCCACCGGACGATGAACGTGGCACGCGAACTCCGCCTCCACGGGTCGGTCGGTGACCGGGCGGTGATCCTGGCGCCCCAGGGCCTCGAGTACATCCTCGCGTTCCTGGGCTCCATGCAGGCCGGGTTCGTGGCGGTGCCGCTGCCCATGCCTCATCGCGGCTCGAGCCACGACCGCGTGAGTGCGGTCTTCGTCGATACGAAGCCGTCGGTTGTCCTGACCACCACCGCGGTTGCCGAGGATGTCGGTGATTATGTGGATCAGTCGCGCTTGTCCACCGCGCCGAAGATCGTTGCGATCGACGCGTTGAACCTGGATGCCGAAGGCGGAGCTGACGGGTTCGACGGCGCTGCAACCGAATTCCCCGCCACTGCCTATTTGCAGTACAGCTCGGGTTCGACCCGGCTGCCAACCGGCGTCATGGTCTCGCACCGCAACGTCCAGGCGAATTTCGAGCAGCTGATGCGCAGTTTCTTCGCGGACGCGCAGGTCGGATCCATCAGCGATGCGACCATCGTGTCGTGGCTGCCCTTCTACCACGACATGGGTCTGGTGCTGGGTGTCTGCGCACCCATCCTGAGCGGCTATCACGCTGTGCTGACGAGCCCGCTGGCGTTCTTGGAGAAGCCGGCCAGATGGGTGCGTGCGCTCGCCCAGCATCCGCACGCCTTTTCCGCGGCGCCCAACTTCGCCTTCGACCTTGCTGCTCGCAAGACCAAGGACGCTGACCTGGACGGGCTGGATCTCGGTGGGGTGTTGGGCATCATCAACGGTGCCGAGCGTGTCGAGCCGGCCACCTTGGAACGATTCACAGATCGGTTCGCCCACTTCAATTTTCAGGACCATATGCTGCGGCCGTCCTATGGGCTGGCCGAAGCGACCGTGTTCGTGGCCAGCGGCACGTGGAGTGAGTCGGCCGAGGCGGCTCACTTCGATGTCGACGAACTGTCCGCGGGCAGAGTCCGGCGGTGTGCCACGGGAACCGGCACCGCCCTGGTCAGGTACAAGCCGCCGCAGTCACCCGTGGTGCGCATCGTCGACGTCGAGACCGGCCGGGAATGCGCGCCGGACGCGGTCGGCGAGATCTGGGTCCACGGGGACAATGTCGCGGCCGGCTATTGGAGCCGCTCACCGGAGGAGCAGCAGTGCTTCGGCGCCACCCTCGTAGACCCCAAGTCCGGCACGCCTGACGGACCGTGGCTGAAAACCGGTGATCTGGGCTTCGTCTCCGAGGGTGACCTGTTCATCGTGGGACGCATCAAGGACCTGCTGATCATCCGCGGGCGCAATCACTACCCCGAGGACATCGAGGCGACGGTCCAACAGATCACCGGCGGCCGGGTCGCGGCGATCGCGGTTCCGGTGAACAGCACCGAGAAGCTGGTGACCGTGATCGAGGTCAAGAAGCGGGGAGAGTCCACGGTGGAGGCGGTGCACTGGCTCAAGGAGATCAAGAGCGACGTCACCTCCGCGATCTCCAATGCGCACGGGCTGAATGTCGGGGATCTCGTCCTGGTGTCGCCGGGATCGATTCCCACGACGACGAGCGGCAAGGTCCGGCGTGCCGCCTGTGTCGAGCAATATCGGCAGGACGAGTTCACGCGCCTGGACGCCTGAGCTCAGAGGCCGACGAGCCCCACGACGACCAGCACCACCCCGACCGTGGCCACCACGGCGGCGATCTTGCGATGTCGTTGGGTCTGCAGCCAGTCGTGCAGTGCCGACAGGGCGGCGCGGGTGCGTTCGGGGGCGACCAGGTAGGAGATCAGCGGGATCTCCACGAGCCCGAATGCCACCACGTTGAACAGCAATAGGGCACCCACCTGGGTGGCCGCCGCGGCGCCGGAGGCGACGATCAGCGCCAGCGCGGCCAGGTAATCGACCGACGGCAGTGCGATACCGAGGCCCGCAACGCTTGCCGTCCACAGCGAGTGGCCGCCCAGCATTTGCCGGACACGTGTCATGAGCGGTCCGGGTTCCCGGTCTTCTTTGGGCCTGAACATGCTCGCGGGCCGTCCCGCGGCCAGGACCGCCGCAGCCAACAGCGCCAGGGCGCCGACCGCCAGTTGCATTCTGGGAAGGGTGAAATGGGCCGACCCCAAGGCGGGCCGCAAGATGAACAGCACGACGAGGCCGACGGCGGTCCCCATCGCGAACCCGCCGATGAGGAAGGCCAATAGTTGCAGCAGCGGCCGCGGCCGGTTGAGCATCAGGACCGTCATACCGATGCGGAACGGCTCCAGGCTGACGGCGGCGGCCATCACCAGAAGCGGAATCCACATGATGGGCGCCAACTTACCGCCCGGACCCCGGGTTGTGTTCAGCGCGATTGCGACCCTGGCCGATACCGCTGGTCGCGACGATGATGGAGCGCGTGACGTCTGTGCGGACGGCCCTGCCGGTCGTCGATCTGAACGACGCGCCCGAGCGACTGCGCCAGGTCGCTCACGACGTGGGCTTCTTCTATCTGACCGGCCACGGGGTCCCGAGCGAGTTGTCGGACCGGCTGCTGGCCGCCGCGCGCGGGCTGTTCGCGTTGCCGCAGGCAGTCAAAGATGCGGTGGCGATGACCAACAGCCCGCACTTCCGCGGTTACACGCGGCTGGGTGGTGAACTGACCGGTGGGCGGGTCGACTGGCGCGAACAGATCGACATCGGGCCCGAGCGCGATCCGGTGGCAGATCCCGATCAGGACTATCTGCGGCTGCAGGGTCCCAACCAGTGGCCTGCGGGCCTGCCGGAACTGCCGGAGGTCATCGCGCAGTGGGATGCCGAACTGGCCCGGGTCGGGCGCGTGCTGTTGCAGCGCTGGGCCGTCGGCCTCGGCGCCGACCCGGGAGTGTTCGACGCCGCGTTCGCCGAAACGCCGGCCACCCTGATCAAGATCGTGCGGTACCCCGCGCAGGCCGAGACCGACCAGGGCGTCGGTGCGCACCGTGACGCGGGGGTGCTGACCCTGCTGCTGGCGGAACCAGGCACCCGCGGTCTGCAGGTCCGTGGCGGCGACGGCGCGTTCATCGACGTCGATCCGCTGCCGGGAGCCTTCATCGTGAACATCGGCGAGATGCTCGAGATCGCGAGTGGCGGCTATCTGCGGGCCACCGAGCACCGGGTGCAGGTCAGTGCCGCCGAGCGGATCTCGGTGCCGTACTTCTTCAATCCCCGGCTCGATGCCAGCCTGCCGGTGCTGACGCTGCCCGGTGACCTGGCGGCCCGTGCCCGCGGCGTCAGCGTCGACCCGTCGAACGACCGCATCTACGCGGTCTACGGGCGCAATGCGTGGAAGAGCCGGGTGCGCGCGCACCCGGACGTGGCCGCCGCTCACGGGTACTGACGGGCGGAGCAGATGTGATGAAGCGCTGTGTGAAGATGGAGGTGTTATGAGTGCAACAGAACTGAGCCCGACGACGCTGCGTGAAGCGTTCGGCCACTTTCCGTCCGGTGTCATCGCGATTGCTGCCGAGGTAGAGGGCACCCTGGTGGGCCTGGCCGCCAGCACTTTCGTGCCGGTGTCGCTCGACCCGCCGCTGGTGTCGTTCTGCGTGCAGAACTCTTCGACCACCTGGCCCAAGCTCAAGGATCTGCCGTCGCTGGGGATCAGCGTACTCGGCGAATCTCATGACGAGGCAGCTCGCACACTCGCGGCCAAGACTGGGGACCGGTTCGCCGGGTTGGAGACCGAGTCACGCGAATCCGGCGCTGTGTTCATCCACGGCACCAGCGTGTGGCTGGAGAGCGCCATCGAGCAGTTGGTGGAGGCCGGCGATCACACCATCGTGGTGCTGCGCGTCAGCGACATCACGGTCAATGCCGATGTCGCGCCCATCGTGTTCCACCGCAGCACGTTCCGCAAGCTCGGCGCGTAACCCGACGGCGGCTGCGGGTCAGGGCCGCGCGGCGAGTTCCTCGCGATACTTGGCGATGCGCTGCTCGATCTCGCCGGCATCGCCGGGCCGACCCTCTTTGCGGGCCAGGTCGGCCCGGACCGACAGTTCCCGGATCGCGGTCCGGATCTCGTTGACGCTGTGAGTCTGTCCCATGCTCATGGAGCTGCCTTTCGACGCTGATTGGCTGCTTTCCTCGAGCCTACGCGCCTCGAGCAAGAGCGAGCGTGCACTCAGATCCCATTCTGAAATGATCGCGATCTGAGCGCACGCTCGGCGGGAGTTCCTACCGCCTGAACAGCTTGTTGCCCAACCACACAATCGGGTCATACTTCCGGTCGGCGACCCGTTCCTTCATCGGGATCAGCGCGTTGTCGGTGATCTTGATGTTCTCCGGGCACACCTCGGTGCAGCACTTGGTGATGTTGCAGTAGCCCAGCCCGAAATCGTCCTGGGCCATGTCCTTGCGGTCCAAGACATCGAGCGGGTGCATGTCCAGCTCGGCGATCCGCATGTGGAACCGCGGGCCGGCGAACGCCTCCTTGTTCTCCTCGTGGTCGCGCACCACGTGGCAGACGTTCTGGCACAGGAAGCACTCGATGCACTTGCGGAATTCCTGGCTGCGCTCGACGTCCTCCTGCTGCATCCGGTATTCGCCCGGCTGCAGCTCCTTGGGCGGCGTGAACGACGGGATCTGGCGGGCCTTTTCGTAGTTGAACGACACGTCGGTCACCAGATCGCGCATCACCGGGAACGTCCGCAGCGGCGTGATGGTCACCGTCTCGGACGGGTCGAAGGTCGACATCCGGGTCATGCACATCAGCCGCGGGCGGCCGTTGATCTCCGCCGAGCAGGATCCGCACTTGCCGGCCTTGCAGTTCCACCGCACCGCGAGGTCGCCGGCCTGGGTGGCCTGCAGCCGGTGGATGATGTCGAGCACCACCTCGCCGTCGTTCACCTCGACGGTGTAGTCCTCCAGACCGCCGCCGGTGTCATCGCCGCGCCAGACGCGCAGGTTCGCGTTGTAGGCACTCATGCTCAGCCCTTCCGATCGGGGTGTTCGGCCAGTTCTTGTGAGGTGTAATACTTTTCGAGTTCGGACAGCTCGAACGTGGCCAGCAGGTCCTCCCTCATCGGCAGCTGCGACTCGGGTGTCACCGTCACGTCCGGCACCACCTGATCGTCGCCGCTTGCACGGCAGACCAGCAGGGTGTTGCGCCAGTTGGGGTCCATGTCCGGGTAGTCGTCGCGGGTGTGCCCGCCACGGCTCTCGGTCCGGGCCAGCGCGGCTTTTGCGACGCACTCGCTGACCAGCAGCATGTTGCGCATGTCGATGGCAAGGTGCCAGCCCGGGTTGAAGACGCGACCGCCCTCGACGCTGACGTTGTGCACGCGGGTGCGGAGCTCGGCGAGCTTGGCCAGAGCTTCTTCGATCTCCTCGGCCTTGCGGATGATGCCGACCAGGTCGTTCATGCACTGCTGGAGTTCGGCATGCAGCGTGTACGGATTCTCCGGATTCGCGTGAGATTCGAACGGAGACAACGCCAACTCGGTGGCCTGGACGATCGAGGCCTCCGAAACCTTGGGCCGCTCCGGCAGCGTCGTCACGTAGTCGGCCGCACCGAGACCGGCGCGTCGGCCGAACACCAGCAGGTCCGAAAGTGAGTTCCCGCCAAGGCGGTTGGAGCCGTGCATGCCGCCCGAGCACTCGCCGGCCGCGAACAGGCCGGGCGTGGTGGCACCGCCGGTGTCGGGATCCACTTCGATTCCGCCCATCACGTAGTGACAGGTCGGGCCGACTTCCATCTCGTCCTTGGTGATGTCGACCTCGGCCAGCTCCATGAACTGGTGGTACATCGAGGGCAGCCGGCGCTTGATCTCCTCGGTCGGCATGCGGGAGGCGATGTCGAGGTACACGCCGCCGTGCGGCGAGCCACGTCCCGCCTTCACCTCGGAGTTGATGGCCCGGGCCACCTCGTCACGGGGGAGCAGGTCAGGGGTGCGTCGTGCCGAGTCGTTGTCCTTGAGCCACTGGTCGGCTTCTTCCTCGGTCTCGGCGTACTGCCCCTTGAACACCGCGGGGATGTAGTCGAACATGAACCGCTTGCCCTCGGAGTTCTTCAGCACCCCGCCGTCACCGCGGACACCCTCGGTGACCAGGATGCCCTTGACCGACAGCGGCCAGACCATGCCGGTCGGGTGGAACTGGATGAACTCCATGTTGATCAGGCCCGATCCGGCGCGCAGGGCCAGGGCGTGGCCGTCGCCGGTGTACTCCCAGGAGTTCGACGACACCTTGAAGGACTTACCGATACCGCCGGTGGCCAGCACGATCGCGGGGGCTTCGAACAACACGAAGTTACCGGTCTCGCGGTAGTAGCCGAAGGCACCGGCAATTCTCTTTGCGCCGCCGGAATCTTCCAGGATCAGCTCGGTGATGGAGCACTCGTGGAAGACCTTGATCCGGGCCTCGTAATCGCCGAGTTCCTTCTTGTCCTCCTGCTGCAGCGAGACGATCTTCTGCTGCAGCGTGCGGATGATCTCCAGGCCGGTGCGGTCACCGACGTGAGCCAACCGCGGGTAGGTGTGCCCGCCGAAGTTGCGCTGGCTGATCCGGCCGTCCTTGGTCCGGTCGAACAGGGCGCCATAGGTTTCCAGCTCCCAGACCCGGTCAGGGGCTTCTTGCGCGTGCAGTTCGGCCATCCGCCAGTTGTTGAGGAATTTGCCGCCGCGCATGGTGTCACCGAAGTGCACCTGCCAGGAGTCCTTGGTGTTGACGTTGCGCATGGCTGCCGCGCAGCCGCCCTCGGCCATCACGGTGTGGGCCTTGCCGAACAACGACTTGGTCACCACGGCCACCCGCAGACCGCGTTCGCGGGCCTCGATCACCGCGCGTAGACCCGCTCCACCGGCACCGATCACGACGACGTCGTAAGTGTGCCGTTCCAACTCACCCATGAAAATCCCCACTCGCCCTTTCGCGTGTATGTACTTGTCGGCCAACGAATTCGGTTGGGCGACTCAGCCGATGAACCTGAGATCGGAGATGGTGCCGCTGGCCACCAACATGATGTAGAAGTCGGTGAGGACCAGGGTGCCCAGCGTGATCCAGGCGAAGAGCATGTGGCGGGTGTTGAGTTTGCTCACCTGTGTCCACATCCAGTAGCGCACAGGGTGTTTGGAGAAGTGCTTCAGCCGGCCGCCGGTGACGTGCCGGCACGAGTGGCAGGACACCGTGTAGATCCACAGCAGGATGACGTTGCCGACCAGAATGATGTTCCCGAGACCGAATCCGAAGCCGGAGGGCGAATGGAACGCCACGATCGCGTCGTAGGTGTTGAGCAGTGAGATGAGCACCGCGGCGTAGAAGAAGTACCGGTGCAGGTTCTGCATGATCAGCGGAAGACGGGTCTCCCCGGTGTATTTCGCATGCGGCTCGGCCACTGCGCAGGCGGTCGGTGACTGCCACACCGACCGGTAGTACGCCTTGCGGTAGTAGTAGCACGTCAGCCGGAAGGCCAACAGGAACGGCAGTGAGATGAACGCCATCGGGATGAACCAGGGCAGCTCGCCCACCCACTGTCCGAGGTGGCTCGATCCGGGCGCGCAGGCCGTGCTGATGCACGGTGAATAGAAGGGCGTCAGGTAGTGGTAGTCCTCTACCCAGTACGCGCTTCCCCAGAACGCCCGGACCGTCGCATAGATGACGAACGTCGCGAGCCCCAGATTGGTCAATAGTGGTGCCTGCCACCACCGGTCGGTCCGTAGGGTGCGCTGGGGGATCTCCGCTCGTGTGGGCGAGAAGACCCCGGTCGCGCGACGGTCAGCGGTGGGTGCGCTCACGGTTCCCTTTCTGAGGTTCAGTTGTTTCGTCGGGCGTCAAACGCCCGTGAGCTCAGCGGTATCCGCCGAGACCCTCGTCGGCGACGTCCTGCCAGAACTCGCTTCCGTATTGGGTGTCGGGGATGCCGATCTTCTCGCGGGCCTGTTTTTGGCGTGTCACGCCGTGACGCATCTCCAACTCTTCGGCGTCGATGTCCAACCGCTCGATATCGTTGAGGATCCGCTCGGCGTCGTTGACCACGCGGCGCATCGCCGGGGAATCCCCGTACTTCGACGCCAACGTGGTGACACAGCGACGCATATCGCCGATCAGGTTGTGCAGTTCAGAGAACTCGGTGGTGGTGGACAAGTGACCTCCTCGGGCTGAAGGTGTCAGGGCTCACAGTACGACAACCAATGCTAGCCACATCACGATCGAGACGTGATGCGCATCACGTCATGAGGGTCGCGCCAGGCCGCCCCTCCTGGGCCGTCGGAACCCTGGTCGTAGTGTTGGTTTCGCCGGCGTCGCGCCTGGCAGAAGGACATTTGAGCAGGACATCTGAGTACCTGGAGGTTCTATGAGTGAGACCACGTTGCAGGAGCGGGCGGCGGCGCTGCTGGCGCTGCACCAACCCGGCAACCCCGTTGTGTTGCCCACCGTGTGGGACTCCTGGTCGGCACGGCTCGCGGTCGGCGAAGGCTTTTCCGCACTCACCGTTGGAAGCCATCCGCTGGCGGATTCGATCGGTAAGGCCGACGGCGAGGTGATGTCGTTCGACGATCTGCTGACCCGCGTGCGGCAAATCACCGACGCGGTGGATGTGCCGGTTTCGGTGGACATCGAGTCCGGCTACGGGGAACGGCCCGAGCGGTTGATCGAGGGGCTGCTCGACGCCGGGGCGGTCGGTTTGAACATCGAGGACACCGTGCACAAGGAGGACAAGCGGCTGCGCAGCTCGGCCGAGCACGCCCAGTTGGTCGGGCAGCTGCGCGCCGCCGCAGACGCCGCGGGTGTGCACGTGGTGATCAACGCGCGCACCGACCTGTTCCTGCGCAAGGACGGCGACGCCGCTGATCGCGTGGACCGGGCGATCGCCCGGTTGTCCGAGGCCGCCGCAGCGGGTGCCGATTCGTTGTTCCCGGCCGGGTTGGCCGACCCGGAAGGGTTGGGGCGCTTCGTCTCTGAGGTGCCTCTGCCGGTCAGCGTGACCGTTCCGCCCGATTCTGCCGATCTGGCTGCGCTGACGGATCTCGGCGTGGGGCGCATCACCTTCGGGCCGTTCCTGCAGTGGGTGCTGAGCGAACGGGCCAAGGAAGTACTGAGGCGCTGGCGCTAGCTGTCGGCAATTTGCGCCAACTACCGCTTCTCGGCGTGCGATCTGTGCCAATAATTGCGCACTGATACGTCGAGCGGGCGGGATGCAGCGATGGTTTGGCGCATGAGAAGTGTGGCGACACTGGTGGCGGCCGGTGGGGTGGTGCTCAGCGGGATCGGCGCGGCTCCGGCCGGGGCGACGACGGTGGTGCCGTTGTCGAATTCCATCCGGGGCTGTGATTTCACCAAGGCGCTCTTTCTCGGCGGCATGGGCTCGGGTTCCGGGACCGGCCGGGCCAGCATCGGTTCCGACGGCTCGCACGTAGGTGCGGAGGTGTTGCTGCAGTCGGCCACGCCCGACACCGACTACCGGGTCAGGCTCATCCAGCTGCCACGGGCGTCGGTGGCGACGTGCAATGTCGGAGATCCCGGTGTGGCGGGCGCTGTGCTGCACACCGATGCCAGTGGGACGGCCAGTGTCACGGTCGCCGGGCCGCTGGGCCAGGACGCCACGCAGGCCTGGGTGGTCGTGGAGGGGCCGCCGGCGCCGGGACGCATTCGCGGTGATGTCTACAGCTCGGACTTCCCGGTAAACCTCTGACCCACCCGAAAGCCGGTGGGATCCAATGGATCCCACCGGCTTTCGGTGATTCAGCGCAGGCGGATGCGAACAGCCAGGGCTGCACAGCCGATGACCACCGCACCGCCGAGCACTGTCGACCAGGTCAATCGCTCGTGCAGTAACAGGGCGGCCCAGCAGATGGTCAGCACCGGCTGGATCAACTGGACCTGGCTCACCTGGGTCATCGGACCGATGGCCAGGCCGCGATACCAGGCGAAGAAGCCCACATACATACTCACCACGGCCAGATAGCCGAACGCGACCCACTGCACCGGCGTCGCATTCGGCGGCTGCTGCACGAAGGCCAGCACGGTCAAGGCCAGCATCACCGGTGCCGCGACCACCAGGGCCCAGGACACGGTCTGCCATGCACCCAGCTCCCTGGCGAGCAGCCCGCCTTCGGCATATCCCACCGCCGCCGCCAGTACCGCGCCGAACAGCAGCAGGTCGGGCCAGCTCAGATGGCCGAATCCGGCACCGTGCACCATCGCGAACACCACTGCGGCCAGCGCTCCGGCGGCCGCCATCACCCAGAACGCGGCGGGCGGACGCTCGTGGCCGCGGAGCACCGCGCACACCGCCGTGGCGGCCGGCAACAGCGCGACCACGATGGCTCCGTGGCTGGCGGGGACGACAGTGAGCGCATAGGAAGTCAGTAGCGGGAACCCCGCCACGACCCCGGCGGCCACCACGGCCAGCCGCGCCCACTGGCCGGCCGAGGGCAGGGTCTGCCGGGTGAGTGCCAGGGCGGCCGCGGCGATGGCTGCCGCCACGACGGCGCGTCCGGCCCCGATGAACAGCGGGGACAGTCCGCCGGTGGCCACCTTGGTGAACACGAGGGTGAACGAGAACGCCATCACGCCCAGTAGCCCCCACCACAGCCCCGGGTGGGATAGCGCCGACGGACTACTTCGAGTAGCGCTACTCTGTATCAACATGGATAACGATAGCACTGAGCGCATCGTGTCCGGCCTGCGTAAGTGGATCACCACGGCGCCGCCGGGCGCCCAGCTGCCGTCCAACCGGGCCCTGGTCGCGGAATACGCGGCCAGCCCGGTAACGGTCGCCAAGGCCATGCGCACGATGCGCAGCCTGGGTCTGGTGGAGAGCCGGCCGGGGGTCGGGACGTTCGTGCGAGCAGTGCGCAGCGCCCGGCTGCCCGACTACGGCTGGCAGACCGCTGCGCTGAGATCCCCGCACGCGCGCATCCCCGCGTTGTCCACGCCGCTGCGCAGCGTCGCGCCCGACGTGATCGCATTGCACTCCGGTTATCCCGTGCGCGAGCTGCTTCCCGAGCGGCTGGTCCGTACCGCATTTGCACGCGCTGCCCGCGGGGACGCCGCGCTGAGCGCGGCGCCCGCACCCGGCCGGCCCGACCTGCAGGCATGGTTCGCTCAGGAACTGGCCGAGGAGTTCGGCGCGGGGGTGACCCCGCCGACGGCCCGTGAGGTGATCGTGCTGCCCGGCAGTCAGAGCGGCCTGAGCTCGATCTTCCGTGCTCTGGTCGGATTCGGGCAGCCGATGCTGATCGAGTCGCCCAGCTACTGGGGAGCCATCCTGGCTGCGGCGCAGTGCGGCGTGCGGTTGGTGCCGGTGCCCAGTGGTCCGCGGGGCCCTGAGCCCGAGGAGCTTTCGCGGGCCTTCGCGGAGACCGGGGCCCGGGTGTTCTACGCCCAGCCCAACTACGCCAACCCGACTGGTGCCCAATGGGATCCGGAAATCGCAAGCCAGATTCTGGACGTGGTGCGCGACCACGGCGCCTTCCTGGTCGATGACGACTGGGCGCACGATTTCGGTATCGAGAGCACCTCCAGGCCGGTGGCGGCCTCCGACGACGCCGGACACGTCATATATCTGAGGTCCCTGACCAAGAGCGTTTCACCGTCGATCAGGGTGGCCGCCATGGTCGCCAGAGGTCCCGCGCGCGACCGGATCCTTGCCGACCGGGGTGCGGAGTCGATGTATGTCAGCGGGTTGTTGCAGGCCGCGGCGCTCGACGTGGTCACTCAGCCGGCCTGGCGCACCCACCTCCGGGACCTGCGGCAGCAGCTGCAGGTCCGGCGTGACCTGCTGATCAGCTCCCTGGCCGAGCATGCGCCAGGCGCACAGTTGGAGCATGTGCCGCGCGGCGGGCTTCATCTGTGGCTGCGACTGCCCGATGCGACCAACCTGCAACGGCTGGTCCGCGAGTGTGAGGCCGAGTCCGTACTGGTGGCGGCCGGCAACGAGTGGTTCCCCGCCGAACCGTCCGGACCCTACCTTCGACTCAATTACTCCGGGCCGGATCCGCAGCGGTTCGCCGAGGCCGCCCGGGTCATCGGCCAGGCGCTGGTGAGTCAGCTGGGTTAGCTGGACCTCACGGCAACGTAACCTCACATGTGCGTCGCGGACATGTGAGCACACCGTGACGGGCACTTCACACAGGGCGACATTTCGGCAACCTCGGGTTCCTAACCTCGCCATATGTCGTCAACACAGAACGTCGTGGTCGTCGGACACGGCATGGTGGGCCACCGCTTCGTCGAGGCGCTGCGGTCGCGTGACGCCGCAGGCACGTGGCGGATCACCGTGCTGTCCGAGGAAGCTGACGCCGCCTATGACCGGGTCGGCCTGACCGGTTACACCGAGCACTGGGACCGTGCCCGGCTGGCGCTGCCGGGCAATGACTATGCAGGTGACGAACGGGTCGACTTGCGCCTGGGATGTGCGGTCGCCGAGATCGACCGGGAGGCCCGCACGGTGCGCACCGCCACCGGCGAGAGCTTCGACTACGACGCGCTGGTGATGGCCACCGGGTCGTACGCCTTCGTGCCGCCGGTACCAGGGCGTGACCTGCCGGGTGTGCACGTCTACCGCACGCTGGATGACCTGGACGCCATCCGCGCCAGCGCGAAGAGCGCGGTGGATTCGAAGTCCCCGGTCGGCGTGGTGATCGGCGGCGGTCTGCTGGGCCTGGAGGCGGCCAACGCGTTGCGGCAGTTCGGCCTGAAGACCCATGTGCTGGAGATGTCGCCGCACTTGATGTCGGCTCAGCTCGACGAGGCCGGCGGCACCCTGCTGAACCGCATGATGCGGGGCCTGGGCATCGAGGTGCACACCGCGGTGGGCACCGACAGCATCCAGCCGGTGCAGCGCCACAAGCCGCTGCGCAAGTCCGACGTCGACGACTCGCTGCGGATTTCGCTCAACGACGGCACCACCATCGACGCCGGCCTGGTTGTCTTCGCCGCGGGTGTGCGACCGCGCGACGAGCTGGCCCGTACGGCCGGCCTGGACATGGCGCAGCGCGGCGGTGTGCTCACCGACCTGTCCTGTGCCACAAGCGATCCCAGCATCTATGCGATCGGTGAGGTGGCAGCCATCGAGGGCCGTTGCTACGGCCTGGTCGCGCCCGGTTACACCACGGCCGAGGTGGTCGCCGACCGGCTGCTCGGCGGTGAGGCCGAGTTCCCGGGTGCGGACATGTCGACCAAACTCAAGCTGCTCGGCGTCGACGTCGCCAGTTTCGGTGATGCCAAAGGGGTTACGCCGAACTGCCTCGAGGTCGTGGTCAACGACCCGGTCAAGCAGACGTACGCCAAGCTGGTTCTCTCCGATGACGCCAAGACACTGCTCGGCGGCATCCTGGTCGGTGACGCGTCGGCCTACGGTGTGCTGCGCCCGATGGTCGCCAGCGAACTCCCCGGAGATCCGCTGGCGTTGATCGCTCCGGTCGGGGACGGAGACGCACCTACGCTGGGCGTGGCCGCACTGCCCGACATCGCGCAGATCTGCTCGTGCAACAACGTCACCAAGGGTGATCTGAAGGAAGCCATCTGCGGCGGCTGCGACGACGTGCCCAGCCTGAAGAAGTGCACGCTGGCCGGTACCTCGTGCGGTTCCTGCGTCCCGCTGCTCAAGCAGCTGCTGGAAGCCGAGGGCGTAGAGCAGTCCAAGGCGTTGTGCGAGCACTTCAGCCAGTCGCGGGCGGAACTCTTCGAGATCATCAGCGCCACCGAGATCCGTACCTTCTCCGGCCTGATCGAGAAGTTCGGCACCGGAAAGGGTTGCGACATCTGCAAACCCACGGTCGCCTCGATCCTGGCATCCACCAGCTCCGATCACGTGCTCGACGGTGAGCAGGCCTCGCTCCAGGACTCCAACGACCACTTCCTGGCCAACATCCAGAAGAACGGCAGCTACTCGGTGGTGCCGCGGTCGCCGGGCGGTGAGATCACCCCTGAGCAGTTGATCCTGATCGGCGAGATCGCAAGGGATTTCGACCTCTACACCAAGATCACCGGTGGCCAGCGCATCGATATGTTCGGCGCCCGGGTGGAACAGTTGCCGCAGATCTGGGCGCGCCTGGTCGAGGGTGGCATGGAGTCCGGACATGCCTACGGCAAGTCGCTGCGCACCGTGAAGAGTTGTGTGGGCAGCACGTGGTGCCGTTACGGCCAACAGGATTCGGTGAACATGGCCGTCGAGATCGAGAAGCGATACCGCGGCCTGCGCTCACCGCACAAGATCAAGATGGCCGTCTCGGGATGCGCTCGTGAATGCGCCGAGGCGCAGAGCAAGGACGTCGGCGTCATCGCCACCGAACAGGGCTGGAACCTCTACGTGTGCGGTAACGGCGGCATGTCGCCACGGCACGCCCAGTTGCTGGCCGGTGATCTCGATGACGAGACGCTGATCCGCTACATCGACCGCTTCCTGATGTTCTACATCCGCACCGCCGACCGCCTGCAGCGCACCGCGCCGTGGCTGGAGGCGATGGACGGCGGACTCGACCATCTGCGCGATGTCGTGTGCAACGACTCCCTCGGTCTGGCAGCCGAATTCGAGGCGGCCATGGAGCGGCACGTCGCCGGCTACGCGTGTGAGTGGAAGGGCGTCCTGGACGACCCGGAGAAGCTGTCGCGCTTCGTGTCGTTCGTCAATGCGCCCGATGTGGACGACCCCACCATCACCTTCACCGAGCGTGCCGGCCGCAAGGTGCCGGGCGCGACCGATATCGGGATGCCGAAGATCCGTGGATTCCAGGAGGCGAAATGACACTGCTCGACGACCACAAAGACGTCAACGCCCCGACGCCTTCGGAATGGACGACGGCCTGCCGGTACGACTTCCTGATGCCGTGCCGCGGTGTCGCGGTCCTGTTGCCCGACGGTTCGCAGGCGGCCCTGTTCCGACTCGACGACGGTTCGCTGCACGCAGTGGGCAACATAGACCCGTTCTCCGGTGCCGCGGTGCTCTCGCGCGGGATCGTGGGTGATCGTGCCGGCCGGGCAACCGTGCAGTCGCCGATCAAGAAGCAGGCCTTCGCGCTCGACGACGGCAGTTGCCTCGACGACGACACAGTGTCGATCCCGGTCTACCGGACCCGTACCACCTCAGGCGGGGTCGTTCAGATCTCGGCCTGATCGGTCGCCCGGCTCCAGTGGGCGTCGCGCCCCTGGAGCTTGCGGCGCTGAACCGCGCCCCGGCGCTCGAGGACCGTCAGATTGCGGTAAACCGACTCGATCACGACGGGTGCGCGGAAGTGTGCGTGCATGTCGTCACGTAGCTGGGCAGTGGTCATCGGCCGGGACGTGCGTTCCAGAGCGTTGAGCAGGTGCTGACGCAGACGTTCGGCCGGGACCCGGTCACCGGGTCGCACTGCCGCGTGCGTCGTCTCGGCGGGCTGCGCCCGCCGGTGTTGTCACCTGCACCTTTGTCTCTACTCCTGCCGAATCGCTCGATGATCGCGCTAACGATAGCTGAGTTTTCGACCCGGATCTGACGCGTCGATCCGCCGGCAAACGCTCGGAGGCTCGTTACTCAGGCAACTACCTGGACAGAGGCGGTTTCGCGGAAAAATTTGCCAGATTTGCATGGTCTTGAATGTGCCCAAAGCTGTGGTACGCATCTCTCTGGCTAACTAGAATAGTTCGCTGGGTGTGTTTAGACTCCCTCTCAAGTAAGCGTCACACGAGGGGCTGACAAGGGATGTTCGCGCGTTCGGTAGTGAATCTGGTGGGGGCGGCAGCGATGCTGGGCGCACTCGGGGCAACGTTGATGCCCCTGGCCTTGAACGCTGTGGATCGCGCCGGTCAACCCATCCCGTGCGGTAACGGAGCGCGACCGGATTACAGCGTCGCCGCCCAACAGGACCAGCTCAACCTGGACCAGCACACGCTCGCCGGTCCGGGATTCATGGCCAGTGATTACGTCGAGCAATGTTCGGCGTTGGTCGGCACCCGGCGATCGGCGTTCTTCGCGGTCGCGGGGGCCGGTGGCGCACTCCTGCTGGCGGGAACGGCCGGGCCGCTCATCGCGCAGTCGGTCCGCTCACGCCGCGGCAGGCAGGCTCAGTACCCCGGCGCGGCGGAAGCGGTTCGCAATCAACCGAACCATGCCGGGGTGGGTGCCGAGCGGCTCGCTCACGAGGTCGGCGCCGGATTCACGCAGCCGGTCCTGGAAAAGCCCGTCGGCGAGCAGGTAGGACGCCACAGCTATGCGGCGATGGCCGCGGCTGCGCTGCGCGGCGACGGCTTCGGCAACAGTGGGCGCACCGGTCGCGGCGAAGGCCAGTTCTACGCGGTCGCCGGTCATCGCTGACAGCAGTGCAGCGGTGCGCCGGAGGTCGGACTGTGCGCTTCTGTCGGAGGTGCCTGCCGCTGCCAGGATCACCGAATCGCCTGGGCGCCATCCTGATTCGATGAGCCGATCGGCGAGGACCCGGACGGTCCCCTGGCAGGGGCCCAGCGGCTGGGTGACGGTGACGGCAGGGTGCTCGCTGGCGGTGACGTGTTCGGGCACGTCGACCCGGACGTGATACCCGGCAGCCAGGAACGCCGGCACCACCACCGCCGGACAGTCCGTCGGTAGGGATGCGAGAACTTCGCTCGGCGTCGGGCCGACCACGTCGACGAAAGAGACGTGCACGGGCCGGCCCAACATGTCGGACACCCGTGCGGCGAGATCGCCGATCATCGCGACACCGCCCGGCTTGCGGGTTCCGTGGGCGACCAGGACCAGGCTCATTGCGCCCGGACCATCTCGGTCTCGTCGACGGCCAGCCGGTAACCCCGCTTGACGACCGTCGACACGATGTTCTTGTCCCCCAGAGCAGTACGAAGCCTCAGCACGGCCGTCTCCACGGCGTGGGTGTCGGTGCCGGTGCCCGGCAGCGCGCTGAGCAGATCGAATCGCGACACCACCGCACCCGGGCGGTGGGCCAGTGCGCGGATCGTCGCCATCCCGGCCGGGGACAGTGACTTGACCGTGCCGTCGACCAGCACACAGGTGCCCCGGATCTCGAGAGTGTGTCCGGCGACCCGGACGGTCCGGGCCTGCAGCAGCGGCAACTCGTCGGTGATGTGACGGGCCAAGGCGCCCAACCGCATCCGTTCCGGCGCCGAGGTCGGAACCCCGAGCCGGACCAGGGGACGTGCGGTGACCGGGCCGACGCACATGGCGTGCACGTCGGAACGCAGCGCTGCGAGCACCCGGTCGGCGATATCCATCTCGGTGGCGCGCATCAGCACCGAGGCCACGGCCATGGCCGAGGTGAAACTGACTGCGTCGAAGCGCCGTTCGGCGATCCCGGTGACCATCTGATCGAAATCGCCGCCGCGTGGCGCGGGGTGCCAGCGGTAGACCCGGATCGGCACCACCTCGGCACCCGCGGACCGCAACTCGTCGAGAAACTCGGGGAACGGGTCCCACTCGTCGGTGGCTCCGTGCAGTTGCACGGCGATCCGTTGCCCCGCGACGCCCTGCTCGATGAGGTAGCGCAACACTTCCCGGGACGATTCCGACTCCGGCGACCACTCCTCCGGCAGGCCCGCGGCCCGCAACGCCCCCGTGGCTTTCGGGCCACGGGAGACGATGCGGGCACTGCTCAGGGCGTCGGTCAGCTCGGCGGCAAGGTCCCAGCCGTCGGCTGCGGCGAACCAGCCGCGGAACCCGATCCCGGTGGTCGCCACCACGATGTCCGGCGGCACGTCGATCAGCGACGCGGTGTGCGCGCGCAGCTCGTCGTCGTCGGGCAGCGGAACCATCGTGATGGCGGCCGCACTGGTCACCGTCGCGCCACGCCTGGTCAGCAGCGCGCTGAGCTCGTCGGCACGTCGGGCGGAGGTCACCGCCACACGAAAACCTGTGAGCGGTGCCCAGTCGGGCTCGTTCATGGATCCAGTGAAGGCACCTTGTGTTTCCAAGTGATTACCCGGCCATTGCCGAGGCGTGTCGGTCTGCGGGGGCCGATGTGACGGCCGTCGCAGCCGGCCGCCGGACGTAACGGAACCAGGTGCATGCCGAGGCCACCACGTAGAAGGCCAGGAAGATCCAGAACGCCGCGGTGGCTGATCCGCTGGACAGGTAGGACTGGCGCAGGGCCAGGTTGATACCCACACCGCCCAGGGCACCGATGGCGCCGGCGAATCCGATCAGCGAGCCGGACATCGACAGCGACCACCGCTGGCGCTCCTCCTCGCTGACCTGCAGGGAGTGGCTGCGGGCCTCGAAGATCGACGGGATCATCTTGTAGACCGACCCGTTGCCCAGGCCGCTGAGCAGGAACAGGGCGACGAATCCGATGACATAGCCGATCATCATCAGGCTGTTGGCCGCACCGGCGGTGTGATCGTCGAACATGCTGATCGCGACCAGCATGCCGGCCGCCAGGATCATGCCGCCGAACACCACCAGGGTCACCCGGCCGCCGCCGACCCGGTCGGCCAGCTTGCCGCCGTACACCCGGGACAGCGAACCGAGCAGCGGACCGATGAAGGCGATCTGCGCGGCGTGCAGCGAGGCCTGTGCAGCGGTCTGGCCGCCTGCGGCGAAGTTGATCTGCAGTACCTGGCCGAACGCGAACGCGAAGCCGATGAAGGATCCGAAGGTGCCGATGTAGAGCAGCGAGATCACCCACGTATCACGCTCTGCCAGAATGGCTTTCATCGCGCCCAGATCGATCTTGTGCTGATCGAGGTTGTCCATGTAGAGCGCCGCGCCGATGCCCGCCACAGCCAGTGCCACCAGGTAGACAGCGCACACCCAGTACGGGGCGCGGTTACCCGCGGTGGCGATCACCAACAGGCCGACCAACTGGATCATCGGCACGCCGATGTTGCCGCCGCCCGCGTTGAGCCCGAGCGCCCAGCCTTTGAGCCGCTGCGGGAAGAAGGCATTGATGTTGGTCATGGAGGAGGCGAAGTTGCCCCCGCCGAAACCGGCCAGGGCCGCGCACAGCAGGTAGGGCCACAGCGGCAGGCCCGGATTGGCCAGCAGCACCATCGTCCCGACCGTGGGGATCAGCAGGACGAAGGCCGAGAACACCGTCCAGTTGCGGCCGCCGAAGGTGGCGGTGGCCAGCGTGTAGGGGATGCGCAGACAGCCACCGACCAGCGTGGCGGTGGCGCCCAGCAGGAACTTGTCGCCGGCCGAGAAGCCGTACACGGCCTCCGGCATGAACAGGACCATCACCGACCAGATGGACCAGATCGAGAAGCCGACGTGCTCGGCGAACACCGACCAGATCAGATTCCGTCGCGCGATGTACTTGTTCCCGGCTTCCCAGGCCAGCGTGTCCTCGGGATCCCAGTTGGTGATGCGATTCGACTTCAGCAGAGTGGGCATGGCGCAAAGTTAGAAAGCGATTATTGCGGAGGTGCTCCCCGCGGTGACCCGGCCGTGAAATTCCGCTCACCTGCTCACCCACGTGGATGTGAGCCTGTGCATTCTGGTGGTTACCAGACGTCCCCGTCGCGCCAGTCGCAGGTGATCTCTGCGCTGGTGTCGAGTTCCATGCCGGCGGGCAGCTCGACCGGCAACACGAACAGGGACTGGTCGTCCTCGGGTGTGCGGGTGACGCCGGCAGGCCGCAGCACCGAGGTCGGGCCCTGCCAGGGCACCCAACCGCGGGCGAGGTAGATGTCCCTGGCGGTCTCCGACGAGCTGAGCGCGCCGAGTTGGTAGGCGCCGCGCAGCACCTGCTCGACGGCGTCCATGACGGCGGTGGCCAGGCCTTGGCCGCGCCAATCCTCGCGCACCGCCACGGCTTCCACGTAGCCGCAGCGCAGGGCGGTGTCGCGGTAGATCAGGCGTCGCTGCACCACGGCGGCGTGCGCGATCAGGGCCCCGTGGTGGCAGATGAAGGCGTGCATGCCGCCGAGCGAGTGCTCCCAGTCGGCTGCTGTGAAATCGCCTTCGAAGGCCTCGATGACCATGCGTCGGGCGCCCTCGCGGGTCTCGTGGTCGAGATCGGAGGTGTGGACCAGGCGTGCGGTGTGCAGGATCCCGCCGCGGACGGACGGCGAGCTGACATCCTGGATAGGCACACCCATGTTCTACCAGCGCTGCGCGCCGGTGTCTCTACGTTGTCGGCCGTCCAGCGCACGGGCCGAGCTCCCCGGGGCCGCCGTTTTCCACACCTGGGTCGTTGATCGCCGGGATCGCAACCCTCATGTAGAAAACGACGACCGGAACGGTCCAGATGCCTAGCCTTCGAACGGTCGGCGGGGGTGCGCCCAGTGGAGCCGGACGGTCTGCCCGGGCCGGACCTGGCCCAGCTTGTCGATGTCTTCGTCGGTCACCACACCGATCACCGGGTAGCCGCCCGTGACGGGGTGATCCGGCCCGAGGATCACCGGAAAACCGTTGGGCGGTATCTGAATTGCTCCTCGGGTGGCACCTTCGCTGGGCAGCTGGCGGTCCGGCCAGCGGTAGTCCAGCGGCATGCCGACCAGACGCATCCCGACCCGGTCGCTGTGGGTGGTCACCAGCCAGTTGGTCCGGATCAGCACATCGGGGTCGACGAACCAGTCGTCGCGCGGGCCCGGCACCACGTTCAGTTCGAGCACGTCGTCGGAGATCGAGGCGACCGGGGCCTGGTCCGTCTCGGGCAGGTCCGCGGTGTGCTCGCCGATGGGCAGGATGTCGCCGGGTTGCAGGGGTGCCGGACCGATCGCCGACATCACGTCGTAGCTGCGCGAACCCAGGACGGGCTCGACGGCGATGCCGCCGCGTACCGCCAGGTAGCTGCGCAGTCCGGAGTGTGGAGCGCCCAGTGAGATCACCTCACCCTCGTGCACATGGTGAATGCTGTTGGTGCCGAACGGGATTCCGTTCACGGCCGGGTCCGTGTCGGCGCCGGTGACCGCGACGGAGATGTCTCCGCCGACCACCCGGGCGGAGAACCCGCCGAACATCACCTCGATGGTGGCGTGTTCACCCGGATTGGCCACCAGACGGTTGGCCAGCGTGTGGGACCGACGATCGGCGGCACCCGAGCGGGTGACGCCGAGGTGGGCCATCCCGGGGCGGCCGAGGTCCTCGACCAGGGCCAGCGGTCCGGTGCGCAGTACTTCCAATGTGGTCGTCATGGTGTGCTCCTCGCCGACTAGCCGATGGCCCGGAACTGCACCCACGTACCGGGGGTGAGCAGTGCGGGTTGGTCCCGATGCACGTCGAACAGCACCGCGTCGGTGCGCCCGATCAACTGCCAGCCGCCGGGCGACTGCCGTGGGTAGATGCCGCTGAACTCGCCGGCCAGCGCCACCGCACCGGTCGGAACGCTCGTGCGGGGCTCGGCCCGGCGTGGCACCTGCAGTCGCTCGTCGCCGCCGACGAGGTAGGCGAATCCGGGAGCGAAGCCCATGAATCCCACCTGCCACGGGGTGCCGGTGTGCGCCGCGATCACCTGCGCCGGGGTCAGCCCGGTCAGCGTCGCGACCTCGTGCAGGTCGGCGCCGTCGTAGACCACGTCGATGGTGACGTCCGCCTGGCCTGCGGGCCGGACGGGTGCCGTCCCGGGCTGCAGCTGCAACTTGCTCAGCCGTTGTCGGGTCGGAGCCTGGTAGCGGGGATCGGCCAGCTTGACCAGGATCGTGCGTGACGCCGGCACGATATCGACCACTCCTAGCAATTGGGCCGCCGTGAGCGTGGCGGTCCACGCCAAAACATCGGCTGTGCTGTCGAACTCGAGCAGCAGAGCCTGATCGCCATAGTCGCGGGCGGTACCTGGGGTCAGGCTGGGTCCCGCGTCCATCACCTCTGATGTCACACTCATGACCTGAAGCTACCCGCCGGTAGCTAAGAAAGCTCCGGCTCTATGAACCTTGCCAGAGGAGCCTTATCGAAGCCTCACACGGCGAGCTGGTAGGTGGGCTCGCGGCGCTTGATGCCGGCGATCACGCGGTAGGTGATCGGCAGCATGATCACCTCGATCGCAGTCTTGTAGATCCAGCCCAGCGCGGTGTAGGTGACGAAGTCGCCGAAGGTGCTGATGCCGATCGCGCTGGCCGCGATGGCGCAGAAGACCAGGGTGTCGCCGAGCTGACCGGCGAAGGTGGATCCGATCAGGCGGGCCCACAGGTGCTTCTCTTTGGTCCGTTCCTTGATGGCGACCACGACCCAGGCGTTGATGGTCTGCCCGACGATGAAACCGGCCAGGCCCGCCACGATCAACTGGGTGTAGGCGTGGACGATGTTCTCGAAGTGTTCCTGGTTGGTGTAGAAGTCCGCCGCGGGGAGGTAGATGGTGATCCAGAAGGCCAGTGCGGCAAGGATATTCATCGAGAATCCGAGGAAGATGGCGCGGCGGGCGGCCTTGAACCCGTACACCTCGGAGAGGACGTCGCCGATCACGTAGGTGAGCGGAAAGACGATGAAACCGCCGTCGGTGATGATCGACCAGTTGCCGATGATCGGCCCGAAGGCGACTCCCTTGGTGGCGGTGACATTGGAGACGATCACCAGGGCCGTGAATACCGCGACGAGCACCGGATAATAGGCCGAGCCGACGATGGCGGTGCCGCGGTGCTCGGAGTGTTCCTGGGTGCCTGTCACCCGGTCATCTTGTCAGGTCAGTGCCCGGTTGAGCAGCGGCGGCAGTTGGTCGGCCACTACCGGGTAGGACAGCGGCGAGGCGAAGGCGATGGCACCGGCCAGGTCTTTGGGGGTGAAAACGTGCCGGTTGCGCCTCGTTGCCTTGAGTTCGGCGATCGCCGGATCGGCCAGCAGGGCGTCGCGTTCCTGATCGCTCTCGGTGGTCCAGATCAAGACATCGGCGGCGTCGAGCACCGAGGCGAAATCTGAGCGGGGGATCAGTTCGGGTGTCGGCGGCACGGCGAAGCCCATCTGGGTGAGAAACTCGCTGCGCCACCCGGTCTGGGTCTGGACACTGTCGCGGAACAGGGTGCCGGCGAGCAACATCACCTTCTTGCCTGCGAACCGCGGGTTGTTGGTGGCCACCGTCTTGAACCTGTCGTCCACGCCGGCGATCAGCCCGGCCATCGCGTCGTTCTGGAACAGCGCCTGACCGATGAGGGTGGCCTGGTCGCGCCACGGTTCGAAGAACGCGTCGGGCCCGGACTGGGCGATCGTCGGGGCGATCTCGGAGAGCTTGGCGTATGTGTCGGCGTCGAGTCCGGCGTTGGTGGCCACGATCAGGTCCGGTTTGAGTGCCTTGATCTCGTCGACCTGGATTCCGTCGTTCAGGCCGAGCACGGTGGGCTGGGCGCCCCCGAGTTTCGGCTGCGCCCAGGGCCACACCGCATACGGCTCGCCGCCGAACCATTCGGTTGTCGCGACCGGGACCACACCGAGAGCCAGGAGGTCGTCCTGTTCGGTGAATCCTGCGCTGACCACCCGTTGTGGTGGTCCGGGGATGTTGGTGTCGCCGAAGAGGTGGCGGACGGTCACCGAACCGTCTTTCGCCACTTCGCCGGGCTTTTGCGTGCTACATGCGGCGACCAGGGTCATCGCAGCGGTGACCGTGAAAAACCCTCGCCGTGACCAGGTTGTCGGCACTTAGCCAGGGTAGCGGCTACCCCGTGCCGAAGCTGCCGAACAAACCGCCGAACAGGAGGGAGGCCAATCCGAGCGCCACCACGATGTTGACCACGGTGGCCGCGGCGAACAGCACGATGGGCCGCCAGCCGGCTTCCTTGAGGCCGCGCAGCGAGAACTCCAGCCCGATCGCCACGAAAGCGAAGATCAGGAACCAGGTCCGCAGGTCGTTGACCGTGGCGATGGCCGTTTTGCCGTCGGCTGCGAACTGTAGATACAGGGTGCCGATGACCGATGCGGCGATGAAGCCGAGCACGAATTTGGGGAAGCGGTCCCAGAATTCGCGCAGCGTCGGGCGTCCCACTGCTGGGTCAGGTGTGTCGGACTTGCGCTCGATTTTCAGGGCGAAGTAGGCGGTGAGGGCGATGGCCACGATGCCGATCAGCGCGTTCTGGGTGGTCTTGACGATGGTGGCGATCTGCAACGCCTGTTCGCCTGCGATCGTGCCCGCGGCGGCCACGGCCGCGGTGGTGTCGATGTTGCCGCCGATCCAGGCTCCGGCGACGGCGTCGGACAGTCCGAATACATCGGCGAGCCACGGCAGCAGAAAGATCGAGGGCAGCGCGAACACGATGACCAGCGATGCGGCGTAGGCCAGTTGTTCTTTGCGGGCCTGAACTGCGCCCGCCGCCGCGATGGCTGCGCTCACCCCGCAGATGGAGACCGCCGAGGCCAGCAACGCACGCAGTTTGTCGTCGAGGCCGAGTCGCCCGCCCAGCCACCAGGTGAACCCGAAGACGATCGAAATCAGCAGCAGGGCTTGGATGATCGCCGGTCCCGCTGCGGTGGCGAGCACCTTGAGGTTGATCGATGCGCCCAGCAGCACCAACCCGGTCTTGATGAAGAACTCGGTCCGGAAGCCCTGGGACAGGACGTCGCGCAACGCGAACCTGGCCAGAATCGCGTTGCCGATCAGTCCGAGAGCGATTGCATAGACCGGGAATTCGACGGATTTGGCGATCTTGGCTGCAGGAGTTCCGGCTGCCCAGTGGGGGACCTCGGTCTCCAGGAATCGGGTCGCCGCGCCCAGTACGACGACCACCAGCACACCCGCGACGGCGTAGCCGATCTTCGGCGAGCGCTGATCGGCGCGTTCTTCGGTGCTGGTCACGGGATCACGCTGCCGGGGATGGCGCCGACGAGCACGAGGGCAAGTAGGGTGAGGCCGACGATCACGGCCAGCCAGTCTTCGTTCACGCGCGTCAGGCTAGGTGGAGCCGAATCTGGCAGGGACCCTTGCAATCTATGCGAACGCAACCGGTTACGAACAAGGTGCGTTCTGGCAGGGAACCGGTTATTGTCGATCCCGCATATTGGGCGTCCTCGGGATTTATTCTCGGCTCACGGGGACCTACTGAGGAGTGGTCATGCGGAGCATGTGGCGTCCAGCGTTACTCGGACTGGCCGGTTTGACGGTACCGATCGCCATCGCCACCGCACCGCCCGCCGCCGCTGAGTGTGTCGATGCCGGCGGTTCCACGGTGTGTGCGCAGGGCAGCGTGCGCGGTGGGGGACCTACCCCGCCCAAGGCCGGGCCCTACTACCCGTACTACTGCGCCAACGACTGGTACTGCGGCGACTGGGGCCTGGACATCAATATCGATCCCGGGCCGCCCAACGGCGGTGGTGGCGGTGGTGGCTGGCGCCCCGACCGTCCCGGACGTCCGTGAGCCTCAGCTCAGTTATCCGAGTCGACTTAGGAGCCACGATGTTCTCCCGTGTGATCGCCGCCGGCGCAATCAGCCTGTCGCTCTTGGCCGTTG
The DNA here is from genome assembly GCF_048282725.1 of Mycobacterium sp. 48b. Classification (NCBI taxonomy): domain Bacteria; kingdom Bacillati; phylum Actinomycetota; class Actinomycetes; order Mycobacteriales; family Mycobacteriaceae; genus Mycobacterium; species Mycobacterium sp. 48b. The sequence continues at coordinate 106,513 of NZ_JBLVUL010000001.1, read as the reverse complement.
GTGCACCTGTCGCTGCGGCAGAAGAACCGAACTGCACCGCTGCCGACCTGGCCGGGGTGATGGCCGGGGTCCGCGCGTCCACCTCGGCGTATCTGTTCACCCATCCCGATGTCAACGCGTTCTTCACCAGCCTCAAGGGCCAGTCGAACGATCAGATGGCCGATTCGGTGCGGGTCTACCTTGAGGACAAGCCGCAGATCCGTGCCGAGCTGACGGGCATCCGGCAACCGGCGATCGATTTCCGCAACCGCTGCGGATAGCCGCGATCAGCGACGTCCGGTCGCTCAGGTGCGGGTCAGCCCGCGCAGCAGTACCGCCAGTCCGTACTCGAACGCATCATCGGCGCGTGCCGGCCTGGGTGCGCCGGTGGCCAGTGCGGCGGTCAGCTCCGGACCGACCGGCTCCCCCGACTCCCACGGTTTGTCGGGGGCGGTGAGGTCGAGCGCCGAGCCCAGCACGTAGTTGTCGACCAGGGTGATGGTCCGCAGCGTGTCGGTGGGACTGAACCCGGCGCGGGTCAAGGTGACGGCCAGTGCGTTGTACATCGTGAGGGCCTGGCTGCTGTTGACGGCGTGCGCGGTGAGCAGGGGAATCAGCCGCGGATAGCGGGCGAAGCTGTTGCGGTACGACCGCATGATGTCGGCCAGGATATCGGCCCATGGCCGGTCGGCGTCGACGTCGGGCAACTCGACTTCCGACATCGCCCGTTCGCGGAGCAGCTCGACGATCTGCTCACGGCCGGAAACGTGGTTGTACAGCGACGACGGGCTGACCTTGAGCCTGCGGGCCAGTTCCGGGATGGTGAATCCGCCCGTTGTATTGACGAGATCCATTGCTGCACTGGCGATCCGGTCCATTGACAGGATCGGTATCGATGGACGCCCCATGAACTGCTCCCCCTTGATTTCGTCCTACCGCTTTACAACTTGGTGGTCTGGGTCACAGAATAAACGAATTCCATTCGCTTTAGGAGTGACATGACCACGCTCACTGCGGCCGCCCGCGCACCGCTGTCGTGCGGTGCTGCCTCGTGGCGACTGCCTGTGTTGGCGGGGCCGGCATGCCGCTCCTGGCGCTCTGACCTCGATGAACTCGCCGCCGGAGGCGGTGCGACCACGGTGTTTCGACCCGAGAAATAGGACCAGTTTGTGACTTCGTTCTCCGTGCCCGAAAAGGCTGCGACGCTCTTTTACGGCGGTGCGATCTGGACACCCACCATGACCACCGATGCACTCCTCGTCGCCGACGGGGTGGTGCAGGCAGTGGGGGACGACGCTTTGGCATCGGCAGCCGATCAGAAGGTCGACCTGGAGGATGGCTTCCTGATGCCGTCGTTCGGTGACGGCCACGCACACCCGTTGTTCGGCGGTCTGGAGTCGGCAGGTCCTGCCGTCCGGCCCTGCCGATCGGTCGACGAGATCGTGTCGGCGGTAAAGGAATACGCGGATTTGCATCCTGAGCAGGAGTGGATCGTCGGCGCGTCGTACGACGGCAGTCTCGCCCCCGGGGGATTGTTCGACGCCCGGTGGCTGGATGCGGCGGTCCCGGATCGGCCCGTGGCGTTGCGGGCCTGGGACTATCACACCTTCTGGGTCAATTCGGTTGCCCTGCAACGCGCCGGCATCACCGCGGACACTCCCGAGCCGGTGCTCGGTGAGATCCCGCGGCGTGAGGACGGCTCACCGCTGGGCACGTTGCGCGAGTGGGGTGCCACCGACCTGGTCACCGCGGTCATGCCCGCCCTCGACGAGACCGTTCGGGTCGCGGCGTTGGGCACGGCCGCCGACTACTACCTGGCGCGCGGTGTGACGTGGGTTCAGGACGCCTGGGTCGAGCCGGCAGAGCTGGACACTTATCTCGCGGCCGTCCGGCAGGGCACCCTGCGGATGCGGTTCAACCTGGCGTTCTACGCCGACCCGCGCCACTTCGACACGCAGGTGACGCAATACGCCGCGGCCAGGGACCGGGTTGAGGCTGCGGGCTCACCGCTGTTGACCGCGCAGACCGTGAAGTTCTTCGCCGACGGCGTGGTCGAGAACGAGACGGGTGCGCTGCTGGAGCCGTACTGCTCGGGCCTGCACTCCCACGGCATGCAGTTGTGGGAGGGCAACGCACTGGCCGAGGCGGCCAGGAGGGTCGACGATCTGGGTCTGCAGATCCATATCCACGCCATCGGCGATGCCGCAGTCCGGCAGGCTCTGGATGCCATCGAATACGTTGCGCGCCATAACGGTCCGCGGGACCGGCGACCCGTGATCGCTCATGCGCAGCTGGTGGACGACGCCGATCTCGGCCGGTTCGCCGAGCTGGGAGTCATCCCGAACATGCAGCCGCTGTGGGCGCAGATGGATGCCCTGATGACCGTCTTGACGATTCCCCGGCTCGGAGCTCAGCGGGCAGATCGGCAGTATCGGATGCGCACGCTGGAGAGTTCCGGTGCGGCACTGGCGTTCGGATCGGACTGGCCGGTGTCTTCGGGTGCCCCACTGGACGGTATTGCCGTCGCGGTCTCGCGGTGCACACCCGAGGGAGAGCCGGCGGGCGGCTGGACCCCCGACGAGGTCCTTCCGATCGAGCATGCGTTGACGTCTTACACCACTGCAGTGGCCTATCAGGCTTTCGCGGAAGGGAATTGGGGCCGCATCGTTCCCGGTGCGAGCGCCGACCTGGTGTGGTTGGACCGTGACCCCAGGTATCTCCCACCATCGGAGCTTCCGGCGCTGACGGTGCGCGCCACCTATCTGCAAGGCGCGCAGGTCTATTCGGCCGCGGAATGAGAGGAACTGGCATGTCCGATGTGGCTGAAGTGACCGAGGGGCGGCTGCGCCGCGCCCTGGGGCTGCCGTCGCTGGTGCTATTCGGTCTGGTCTACATGGTGCCGCTGACGGTGTTCACCACGTACGGCATCGTCACCCAGACCACCGGTGGCAGGTTGTCGGTCGCCTATCTGGTGACGCTGGCGGCCATGGTTTTCACTGCCCGCTCGTACGCCATGATGGCAGTCGCCTACCCGGTGGCGGGGTCGGCATACACGTACACGCAGAAGACTTTCGGCGCCCCGGCCGGATTTCTCGCCGGATGGTCGCTGCTGCTGGATTACCTGTTCCTGCCGATGATCAACTACCTGGTGATCGGCATCTATCTGCACGCCGCGCTGCCCGCGATCCCGTCCTGGGTGTTCGTCGTACTGTCCATCGCGATCGTCACGGTGCTCAACGTCGTCGGCATCGTGTCGGTGGCCAGGGCGAACTTCGTCATCATCGCGGTGCAGGCGATCTTCATCGTGACGTTCTTGGTGCTGGCCACCTCAAAGGTGTTGAGCCTGGGCACGCTCGATCTGATGGCTCCGATCCACGGCGACGGGACCACGACCGGATTCAGCCCGGTGTTGGCCGGCGCGGCGATCCTGTGCCTGTCGTTCCTGGGATTCGACGCGGTGTCCACGTTGTCCGAGGAAGCCAAGGAGCCGAGACGATCTGTGCCGCAGGCGATCATGATCGCAACGGTGGCGTCTGGCGTGATCTTCGTCGTGCTGTCTTATCTCGGCCAACTGGTGTTCCCCTCCAACCAGTTCGCCGACGTCGAGTCCGGGTCCCTGGACCTGATGCTGACCGCGGGCGGGCAGTTCCTGCAGACCTTCTTCACCGCGGCCTACGTCGCCGGTGCGCTCGGATCCGCCATCACGTCGCAGGCTTCGGTGGCCCGGATCCTGTACGCGATGGGACGCGACGGCATCCTGCCGCGCCCGGTCTTCGGTTACGTCTTGCCGCGGTTCGCCACCCCTGTGTACGCGATCCTGGCGGTGTCGGTCGTATCGCTACTGGCGACCGTCATCTCCCTGGCCACGCTGGCCTCGCTGATCAGTTTTGGTGCGCTGGTGGCGTTCTCGGTGGTCAACCTGTCGGTCATCAAGCATTACTTCGTCGACCGTCACGAACGTCATGGCCTCCAGGTGATCAGCAAACTTGTCCTGCCACTGATCGGCTTCCTGCTGACCGTGTGGCTGTGGACCAGCCTGTCCGGGGTCACGCTGATCGTCGGGTTGTGCTGGCTGGCAGTGGGATTCGTATGGCTGGCCGGGGTCACTCGTGGATTCCAGCGGCCGACACCGGTGCTGGACATGAAGGAGTAACCCCGGCCGGGCGCAACGTGTCAGGCCACGCTGACGGTGACGTCGATGTTGCCGCGGGTCGCCTTCGAGTACGGGCAGACCTGGTGTGCGTCATCGGCGATCGCCTGGGCGGTCTCCCGATCGACGCCCGGGATGGTGACGTTGAGCCGGGCCCGCAGTGAGAACGCCCCGTCGGTGTTGAGCAGGTCTACCTCGGCGTCCACCGCGGTCTCGGCGGGCAGCTTCACGTTGTGCTTGCCCGCGGTCAGACCCATGGCACTGAGGAAGCACGCCGACCAGCCGGCTGCGAACAGTTGCTCGGGATTGGTGCCGGTGCCCTTGCCGCCCGGCGGGGTCAGCTGGATGTCGAGGTTGCCGTCGGAGCTGTAGGACTCGCCCTGGCGTCCGCCGGTGGTGTGGGTCTGTGCGGTGTAGAGGACGTTGTCGGTCTGGCTCGTGGTCACTGCGGTCTCCTTCGGGTGGATGGTCCGATGCAATTGGATGCGTTAAAGATGAACGCGGGATGCTCAGCATTCCATCCCATCCGATTGAATCGGGTCCGATATAATTTTGCCATGGCACCTGAGGCTCCGAAGCTCTCCGACTTCCTGTGCTTTGCCATCTACTCGGCCAACCTCGCCTACGGCAAGGCCTACAAGCCGATCCTTGATGCCAGGGGCATCACGTACACGCAGTACATCGCGATCGTCGCGCTCTCGGAGCAAGACCATCAGACCGTGGGTGGCCTGGGCGAAAAACTGTTCCTGGAGTCCAACACGTTGACGCCCATCCTCAAGAAGCTCGAAGCGCTGGGGTACGTCACGCGGCAACGTGATCCCGGCGACGAGCGTCAGGTGGTCGTCAGCCTCACCGACGCCGGCCGTGAACTCCGAGAGCAGGCGTTCGAGATGGATCTCGTGGCGGCAACCGGTCTGTCACTGGACGAACTCAAGATCATGCAGCGGGGGGTGTCCACGTTGCGGGACAACCTCCGGAACTACCTGCAATCTCCGGTTGATCCTGCGGCCAGGGCGTGAAAGTTCGAGTGGCTCACGCCCTGGACGCAGACTGAACGGCGCACCCCTCCGGCACGACCAAGACCGGCGTCGTGGCATGCGCGACAACGGCGCCGGCCACGCTGCCTTCCAGGTGTCCCAGCAGTCCACTGCGCCGGTGCGGGCCGACCACGATCAGGCTGGCGTTGTGTTCGTGGGCGGTCTCGACGATGCCCTTCCAGATCGGCGCGGCCTCGACGGCCAGGCCGCGGGCCCGGAAGCCGGCCCGGGTGGCCAGCGATGCCCCGTGTGCGGCCGTCTGAGCCGCCGCGTGGCGAACCTCGGTGGCCTGGTCTGCGTCGAAATGTGTCGCCTCGACGGGTGTGAATCCCACGTCGACGGGTTGCCACACGCACACCACCAGGGCGTCCCGCTCGGTCGGCAGCTCGGCTGCCGCCTGCTCGATGGCCGAGGCGGCGCGTGTCGATCCGTCGTAGGCGAACAGCACGGGCCCGGGCGACGCCGGAGCGGCGGTTTCGGGTCGCGCGACCGGACGGGCCAGGTCGGGCGTCACGGCCGGCGTGGTCAGCCCGGGACGCAGCCGAGCCAGCAGCGGCGGTGAGTACCAGGCCGGCGATTCACCGTCGAGGAACTGGTCGAGATCGGGCGTTTGCGGCCGGGCGCCGCTGAGCGCGTACACGGCCACCCCGAAGACGGCGCCGCCGACGGCCAGTCCGAATCCGATCCACAGGGCGTCGCCCGCGCCGGCCGTCAGACCGCCGGCCGCTCTGGCAGCGAAGTGCGCGAAGATCGGCGCGACCATGAAGGCGGCCACGGCTCGCAACAGTTCGATGATCGCGAACACTCGCTGCAGGCTGTTGGACTGTAGTGAGAAACCGGCGACGAACAGTGCGGGCGCCACCGTGGCGCCGAGCGCCAGCCCCGTCAGCGCCGAGGCCAGCAGTGCCAGCGGTTGATTGGCGGGAAGGGCGAACCGGAAGACCACGATGCCGGCCGCCAACAGCGCCATGCCGACCAGGGGCAGGTAGTGCATGGCCCGCCGGGAGATGACGAACCCGAAGACGAAGGCCATCACGATGGCGCCGCCGAGTTCGGGCAGGTACAGCAGGCCCACCTGCACCGGGCTGTACGTCTGCATGAAAACTTGGGCCGTGAGTGCCGTGGCCGCCACTGAGGCGGCCGCCGCGAACAACGCCAGACCGACGCCGGCGACGGGGATCGAACTGGTCAGCATGGTGCGGACGGTCAGCAATGGCCGGCGGGACCGGAACTGGTAGACGATGAGCCCCACGATCAGGGCCAGCCCGCCCAGCATCGGCACGATCGCCACCGGATCGGTGAATTCATGGCTGGTGAGTTGTGCGGCACCGATGAACGCCGCGGCGCAGCCGACCGACGCCAAGCCGATGGCCCGCAGGTCACGGGGAGCGTCGAGGTCGGCAGGCGGTGCGTCCTCGAACGTCAAGGCGGCCATGACGAGGGCGCCGACGGCGATCGCCGCGATGATCCAGAACAGTGGCCGCCACGCCAGGGCTTCGGCCTGGGCACCGCCGATGAACGGGCCGAGGGCGACGGCACCGAACACGCACATGTTCATGATCACGGCCGTATGCCGCAGCTTGTCCCTGGGGAAGCCGATGGTCAGCGGCGGCGCCGCGGCGATCAACAGCATGCTGGTGGCCAGACCTTGCAGGATGTGACCGCCGATGAACATCGCCCCGTTGACGGCCGATGCGGCGATCACTGACCCCACAACCAGGACGACCGCGTAGGCCAAAAGCATCCTGCGTTGGGGCAGGTGCTGGGCGAACTGAACGGCCAGCACCGTGCCGACCGCATAGGCGGCATTGCCGAGGCCGAAGCCGAGGCTCATGGTCTGGGCCGACAGGTTCAGCTGCTCGGAGATGATCGGCACCAGCGGATCGACCGCGGCCGAGAGCGCCAGGTAGGGAATCAGCGCCAAGGTGACCATGGTGGCCACCGCGGGATACCGGCCGGCGAGCGGACCCTGACGCATCAGCGCCGCCCGGCGAGGGTGGTAGGCAGTGCCTGGCGCTGCGGCGCCGCGTTCGGACAGTCAACTAACGAGTTCGATTGGCGCACGTGTCCGTTTAACCGCGCCCACCGGGGGTGTTATTCCGTTGGCGGCGAGTTGATTCCGGATTGTGAACCGACTCACGAAAATTTGCATAGCGTAACGATGTGTTGTAAGACCGCTGATTGTGTTGCGGTGGACACGCATTCAAGAAGTTCACAGCGAATTGACAGTGAACTCGATGGAGACGCAACGCGGCTTTCGCGAAAAGTGTTGTCAATCAATGTGACTGGACACCACGACAGCGCTACGGCTTGAGCTGAACCTTCAGGTCGTCGCCCGAGCGGGAGAACGCCCTGGCATACCCGTCTGCGGCATCGTCCAGCGACATCGTGGTGGTGAAGATCCCGTCGACGTCGAGCCGGCCGGACTGCAGCAGCGGGATCAGCTCCGGCCAGGTCTGCTGCACCGGGGCGGTGGTCAGCCGGATGGTCAGGCTGCGCAGCAGGCAGGCCAGTGCCGGCATCGGGTAGGGCTGCAGATCGTGCACGCCGACGATGGACACCGTGCCGCCGGCGCGGACGGCGTCGATGGCGTCGTTGATCGAGGCGTCCATGCCCACCGCGTCGATGACGGAGTCCACGCCGAGGCCACCGGTCGCCTCCCGGATTGCCTGCGCCGAGGGCGGGGCGAAGGTCGTCGCGCCCGAAGCTTCCGCGCGGTCACGCCTGGCTTCCACCGGGTCGACGGCGAAAACCTTTGCCGCACCGAGGGTGATGGCACTGCGCAGGGCGCACATGCCGACCGCACCCAAGCCGATCACCGCGACGGAGCCGCCGATCGGGATGTCGGCGCGTTTGGCCGCCGCCCAGCCCGTGGCCAGGTTGTCGGTCAGCAGCAGGGCCTGCTCGGTGCTGATGCCCTCCGGCATCTTCAGCAGCTGGAAGTCCGCGGCCGGCACCGCAAGCAGCTCGGCCTGGGCGCCGCCGAGGAATCCGGTGCCGAAGATCTGAGGTCCCTGTACGCAACGGATGGGGTCGTGGGTGGCGCAGCCGCCGCAGTGCCCGCAGCCGGCCACCGATGAGACGAGCACCCGGTCGCCGACGGCGAATCCGGCTACCTCCGGACCGATTTCGGCGATCGTGCCGACGGCCTCATGCCCGACGGACACCGGATCGGCGATCGGGTAATGGCCCTCCAGAAAGTGCAGGTCCGATCCGCAGATCGACGCGGCCTCGACCTTGACGATCGCCCCGTCGGGACCGGGCAGGACCGGGTCCGGCCGGGTCTCGACGTGGACCTTTCCGGCACTGTCGACGACGACTGCGCGCATGCTCAAGCCTCCTGCACTGTGAAGTCTGCCCATACGGGTTCGTTGATGGCAGAGCGGTATTCGCTCAATCGCCATGGGCTGACGGTGTGGATCTCACCGTCGGCGTTCTTGAAGTACGAGTGTTTGATCGAGGGCTGCGCCCACACGGTCTGACGGATCGCCTCCTGCGAGCGGCGGTGCCATTCCTTCGTCGGTTCGGGCAGCGGCTCCATGGTCCGCAGGCCCTCGGTGATGAGATGCTCCAGGCACTTGTTGATGTAGCGCATCTGCAGCTCCGAGTTGAGGATCAGGCTGCCGCCATGGGCGAGGTGCGTGCCGGGGCCGTAGGTCATGAAGAAGTTGGGGAAGCCGGGCACCGTGATGCCGCGGTAGGCATACGGACGCCGGCCCCAGACGTCGTGCAGGTCGACGCCGTCGCGCCCGGTGATGGTCATCGGGAACAATACGTCGGTGGCACGAAAACCCGTGGCGTACACAATGATGTCGACGTCGCAGGTCTGTCCGTCGGTCGTGACGATCCCGGTCGGGGTGATGCGCTCGATCGGGGTGCGGATCAGGTCGACGTTGTCGCGCTTGAGGGTGCCCAGCCAGCTGCCGTTGTCCTGCAGCGTGCGTTTACCGGTGGCCGGGTAGTCGGGCAGCGCCTTGGCCAGCAGCTCGGGATCGTCGCCGACCTGGGTGGTGATCCAGTCGGTGAACATGATGCGGGCGATGGCGTTGATCTCGCTGACCGCGTTGCCCTGATCGTCGTAGTCGGGGTCTACCCGGGCGGCGTCCAGGCCCTTGTCGGCCCCGGGCCACAGCAGCAGGAAGCGGTACCAGCGACCGTAATAGGGCAGGTGTTCCATCGCCCAGCGCACCCCGTCGGCGACGGGCTCGTGGTACATCGGGTTGGGGAACATCCACTGTGCGGTGCGCTGGAAGACGGTGAGGTGCTCGACTTTGTCGGCGATGGCCGGGGCGATCTGGAAGCCGCTGGCACCGGCCCCGATCAGGGCGACCCGCTTGCCGGTGACATCGACGTCGTGATCCCACGCCGCGGAGTGAAATGCCGGTCCCGCAAAGGTTTCCGCGCCGGGGAAGTCGGGGATCTGCGGCCGGTTGAGCTGGCCGACGGCGGTGATGACGGCATTGGCCCGCAGAGTCTCGGTGCCTGCGGCCGAGCGCACCGTGACGTTCCACATCTTGCCGTCCCACTCCGCCGAGACCACCTCGGTGTTCCACCGGATGTGGGGCCCCAGATTGTGGCGTTCGACCACGTCCTGGAAGTACTGGCGCAGCTCGGGTTGCTCGGCGAAGAAGTGGTCCCAGTGATTGCTGGGTTCGAAGCTGTAGCAGTAGAAGTGGTTGGCCACATCCACGCGGGCGCCGGGATAGCTGTTCTCCCACCAGGTTCCGCCCGGACCGGCGTTCTTCTCCACGATCGTGAAGTCGATGTCGGCCTGCTTGAGGCGCACCCCGGCCAGCACACCGGACTCCCCGCAGCCGATCACGACGACGCGGAAGCCGTCGGTGTCCTCCAGCGTGGTGGGCCGGCGCGGATCGACGCCCTCGAGGTCGAGTTCCTCGAGTACCAGCGGCAGGTTGTCGTCGTCGACCGTCTCGCAGGCCGCCCAGTCCAGCATCTCCCGGACCAGCTCGGCCGGCAGCGGGTCGGGAACCGGGCAGCCGCGGTCGCGGTAGTCGGCGATCACCGGCAGCGCGACCTCGCGCACCCGGGCCTTGTCCTCCTCGCTCATGAAGCCCTGGACCTCGTTGAGGAACAGTCCGGCCTGTTTGAACTCGCGGATGTAGCGCGCATCGCCGGTGATGTGCACGAGCGAGAGCAGCAGCGTCGGGATGCTGACCTGCTCCAATGCCGCCGCGATATCGGCGTCAGGCGTGGTGAACGGCTGGCCGACGTGGAAACTCCGGGTCACGCGGCGTTACGCTACTGCCCGTAGCGTTATGTGACAAGGGGTGGTTTTCGCCTTGTGTCGGTTGTATTTCTGGATGGCGGATTACATCGTGTAATGGCGGAACTTGGCGGATAGGCCCAACTAGATTGCAAAAGGATGATCGGAGAGGTTGGCAGCCTCCTGGCCGCCAGGCGTAACGACAACCCGCATCGGGTTCCTGGTTTGTCCCGACGTATGTGACGACATGCCGGGATTATTCCTCGATCGATGGCCCACCGGCTGGCACGCTTGCTCGGTGCACGTGCCCAGTGAGCCGACCCATCGCGAGGGTCGCGGACAGCTCTTAGGCCAGTCATTTGATGGATATGAGTCGAGGGACAACAAGCCGTCGAAAAGGACTGAATCGGCCAAAAACGAAGGTCGGATGTCACTTGCGGGGCTGGTGGTCATCGGAACAGTCGCCGGCACAGTTTTAGGGGGCGCCCTCTTCGGGTGGCTCGCGTGGCTTCTTAGCCGTCAACCCGCGCCGCTACGCGGAGACAGTGGATGGTGGACTTGGCTGTCGCATGCCGACGGAGCGGCGTTATTCGATGCTGCTCGCACGACCGCCACTATTGTGGCTGTAGTTGGTATCGGCGGAGCCGCGTTGGTCGCGTACCGGCGCCAAGACACTGCTGAGCGTGCCCATCGGGTCACAATTCAGGCGCAGCTCAATGCAACCGAGCAGTTGGCGCTTGATACGAAGAAATACGACTTGGATCGCAGTCGCCACCAACTCGAAGTTGACAGGCGGAAGGACGACCGTGAGAGAAATTTGCGTGAAAGTCTTTCTGTTGCAACGAATCAGCTCGGATCGCCTGACTATGGCGTGCGGACTGCTGGCGCATACGCTCTTGCATCACTCGCGGACGATTGGCATCGATTCGGCAATGACATTCAGCGGCAAGTGTGTGTGCACCTTCTGTGTGCTCAACTCCGAAGAGCCCGCTTAGGTAGTGTCATCCGCGCTGGGGAAGACCCACAGCAAGACCTCGAAGTCCGAAAGGCGATAGTCAATCTCATTCGCTCACATAGGCCTTTGCGCACCGATAGCCCAGATAGCTGGAGATCGTGTTCATTGGACTTATCTGGAGCCGATCTATCCGGCTTCAGCTTTTCCGAGACCGACTTGAGCTCAACGAGTTTCTATCGTGCAACCCTCCGTGGGACGGACTTGTTTCGGTGCGATTTGTCCCACGCGGTGATGATCAAGGCCGACTTGACGTCGGCTAATCTCTCCGAAGCTAATTTGACGGAAGCGCGGCTCCAGAACGCCCGCACCGACGCACAGACCGACGAGAAGCGACCTTCTCCGGCAGACTTCAAAGGTGCGAATCTCTATCGCGCTTCTCTCGCGAGTACGTTCTTGTCGAACGCAGCGTTTGACCGAGCTGACCTGCGAGAGACAGTTTTTCAAGCCGCTAGCCTCGAGCAGGCCAGCTTTGCGGGCGCGGACCTTACCGATGCATATTTAGATAGCGCGCACTTGTCCAGGGCGGACTTTAGCAACGCCAACCTTGGTGGGGCCGATTTTGTGCTCTCAGACGTCTCGGAGGCAACGTTCGCGGGCGCGAAACACAACACACGGACCAATTGGGCTGACGGTGCGATTCCCGCCGGTGTCGAGCCGCTTGACAAGCAAGGACCCATGTTCGGCTAGGGTCGCCCGTCCGCATTTGGATTGCGCGTCTGCGCAGCGGGAGGGTGCGGAATGGCGGCGCGGCCACCTAGCGCGGGATCACTGTGTCTTGTGCGCGGTCGGGCTCTGGGTCGACTCCCACTTGGACTCCAATGACCGCGTCACCCGCGTGCCCTTGGCCAACTCCCGCTGGAACGTCTCGCCGTCATCGGTTTCGAACGTGACGAGATAACCCGAATCCGTCCGCTCCTTGTGCACCACCTTGCAGACGGGTTCACCGGTACCGAGGGCGACAACGTCACCGGGTGCGACGTCATCGATGGGGCTGTCAGCGTTGGGTTGAGACATGCGTTGTCGATAGCCGCTTTGCGCGCGCGCCAAACGTTGGCGTGCCGAGTCTGCCGAGCGTGGTGCCCGGTGGCGAAGTGGGTTGGGGGCGCCGCCTACGACCGAGAAGAGGGCTTGGAGCACATCTCTTGACGGATGAGGCGGGCGGTGTCATTCTTTCTGAGAACGAGCGTTCGCAGAAATGGCTGGGGAGTGGTCGGTGCCCTCGTCGAGCGGCCCCGACGATTGCTTTCGTGGTGCGGTGGCTGGGATTTCACGCAGATGAGCGACGACGAAAGGTGGGGTGACGGTGGCGGATCGGACTGTGATTCGGACGACCGGTGGGATCCGACGCGGCCTACGCAAGCTGGTCGAATCTGAAGAGCTCGGCGAGTCGTTCGCTCTGGTGGCCGCGTCACACGCGCGCGAGGAGCGTCAGGAAGAAGCTTGGCGCACCATTCACGCCCTTGAGGCGCAGACCAACGAGGCCACTCGGAAGTTCCTCCAGCACAGCGGTGTTTGCGTGAAGCCGACCAACCGGCTCGCGGGCACTGCCGGCCGGTTCGCTGCGCCACCATCGGTGTACTGGCCGTGGCGCGTTCAGCTGCACTCGCTACGACTGGCGACGCGTCGCTATCTGCCGGTGTTCCAACGCCTTTCCGACGCGTTCTATGGCACGGCGCATCAGGACTTTTTTGAGTATGTGGTCGATCACGAGGTGGCCATCATCGGATTCATCGAGCGCGAATTGGCCGGCAAGCCTGCATCGCTCGATGCCATCCACCGGCTGCTCGATGCTGCGGTACCAACCGTTGATCCCGACTAGGGCAACCGGATTCAGACGTGTGGATGCACCGAAGGTGGTCGCCGCGCATCACGCGCGTATCCAGTCACCGTCGAATCGAGTGGAGGTTCCTGTGGTTCTCGGGGGGCCACGACTACAGATCGGTACGGCTGGAGGTCGACTGCCAAACCGGCTGGATACGCAGGGCTCCACAACAAAGGGATGGTGAATTGGCCGATGTGGTCAACGAGACCCGGGGGGATTGTCGTGGATCGAGCGATGGCGCAGGGATCTCTCTTGCGGAAGTACCTTGGTGATCGCCGGTTTTTGCTGATGTTGCCGCGGGCCGTCACACTGCAAGTGCTGCATCCTGGGATTGCCGCCGCGCTGGACGCCCACGCGCCAAACCAACTGTGGCACCACAAAAAGCGTGCAGTGACGCACATGATCGGCCTGGCTTACTCGGAGGCGGATCCGCGGCCGGTCATCCGGTTCGCGCACGAGCACATAACCGGGACCGATGAGACGGGACGTCGCTACCACGCGTTGCGGCCGGACCTGTTCTTCTTCCAACATGCCACATACGTGGAATCCCTTGTTACCGCGATCAACACCTTCGCAAAGCCACTAGAGCCGGCTGCATACGAGCAGCTGTACCGGGAGTGCTGTGAGTGGTACGAGCGCTACGGCATTTCCAGTCGCATGATGCCAACGACATGGGACGGTTTCACCGCTTACTTCGCCGAGGTATGCGCCAACGAACTGACAGTGACAGCCGAAGGCGCGCGGCTGCTCCCTTTGGCGCTGCGCCCGAACGCATGGATTCCTTCGCTGGTGCCAGATGCCGGGATCCGCGGTATCCAACATGCGCGGGCTCGTGAACTTCTCGGTATGGACCAAACCCCTTGGCAGAAAACAGCATTTGCGCTCTATGCCACCACGGTACGTACCTGCTGTGCCGCGAGCCCGCGTCTTGTCCGACTCATACCTGGCGCACGGCGTGTTCCAGGCTGACTTCAGAGATTGCATCCACGCTGGTCCAGCGGCACGTGTGCGCTGCGACCTCAACTTCCGTCGCAGCAGCGTCTGACCGACACAAGAAGGGCTGTGCAAATGGGCTTTTTGGGGATCCGATGGTTCGGGCTGGCGGCCCTGTGCTTTGCAGAGTTGCTGGTGTTTCTCGACAACACCATTGTGAACGTTGCTTTGCCGACGATCTCAACTGACTTGGGCGCCAGCACATCCGATCTGCAGCTGGTTGTGGACATGTACACGCTCGTGTTCGCCGGACTACTGCTCACCGGTGGTTATCTGGGCGACCGGTTCGGCCGCAAGACCATACTGATCATCGGAATCGCGGGTTTCGCGGCGGTGTCAGCCCTCGCCGCGATATCGGGGAGCCTGGGGCAACTGATCGCTGCCCGGGCCGGCCTTGGGCTGTTCGCCGCTCTGGTCTTCCCGGCCACACTTGCGATCGTGGTCATCATCTTCGACGACTTGAAAGAGCGCGCCATCGCGGTCGCGACCTGGGCCGCGGTCGCCGGAATCGCGGCTGCGATCGGTCCGGTAGTCGGCGGTTGGTTGCTCGACCACTACTCGTGGGGGTCGATCTTCTGGATCAACGTACCTGCCGGTGGCATAGCCCTGATCGGTGTCGCGGCTCTGGTTCCACAGAGTCGGAACACACATGTCGGATCCTTCGATCTCGGTGGCATGGTGCTGTCGATGATCGGTATCTCGATCTTTGTCTACAGCGTCATCGAAGCCCCCCACCATGGCTGGCTGGCACCGCGTACCGTCGGTGGGCTGGTGATCGGCGCAGCGGTGATCGCTGCGTACGTGTTGTGGGAGACCCGATTCTCATCGCCGCTGTTTGAGGTTCGGCTTTTTCGTGATCGCGGTTTCGCTGCCGCGGCGCTGCTGCTGACGTTCGGCATGTTCGCCCTCATGGGGTTCGTGTTTCTCATGACGCAGTACTTCCAGGGCATCAGAGAGTATTTGCCGTTTGAAACAGGCATCCGGACATTGCCGTTCGCGATAGCGATGGCGGTTTTCGCAGGGCCGGGGATGTGGTTGGGTGCGAAGATCGGAGCGGGTCGCACGGCGGCGATCGGATCGCTCGTGATGGCCGTGGCCTTCTGGCTCACCGTCCAATACAACGCGGCCACGCCATACTGGACCGTCATCGTTCCGGTCATGGTGACACTGGCTGCCGGGGTGACCCTCGTCTCGGGGCCCGCGACGTTCGTGGTGCTCAATGAGCTGTCGACCGGACAGGTCGGTGCCGGATCCGCCGTCAACGACACCAGCCGCGAACTCGGCGGAACGCTGGGTGTCGCAGTGCTTGGTTCAATTCTCGCGTCGGTGTACTCCGACAAGGTAACTACTGGTTTGGCCAACATTTCGTTGCCGCCCGAGGCGCGTGCCGCGGCGATGAACTCGATGTTGTCCGGGGTTCATGCGGCACGCTCGATTCCCGGCCCCTCCGGTGCTCAGCTCGGAGATATCGTGAAGGGGGCCTTCATTGATGGCTTCCACGTGACGTCCCTCGTTGCCGGTGGCGTCGCAGTAGTCGCCGCGATCGCAGGATGGATTGTGCTCAAACCCCCCGCACGCCCGCGGGAGACCGAAGACAGCGCAGTTCAGTCGCCGGTGATCCACTCCCGATAGAACGACGGCATGTCGGAAGCCCGCCCGGAGAACCGCGGTGGCCGCTTGTCGAGGAAGGCTCGCACTCCGTCGTGGCCGTCGCCGATGCTTGTGTAGAACATAGCCAGTGAGTCCACCCGGTGGGCGTCGACCGGGTGCGGTTCGGCTGCATTGCGGTAGAGCATCTGCCGCATGAGCGCGACCGAGACCGGTGAGCGGTCGCGGGTCCACGCGTCGGCCAGCGCCCGTGCCTCGGCGATGAGTGCGTCCGGTTCGTGGACGGCCTGCGCCAGCCCGATCTCGCGGGCAGCGTCCGCGGTGAGGATGTCGGAGCGGTACACCAGATCCAAAGCAGTTGGCATGCCGACGATTCGGGGAAGGAACCAGGTCGAACACGCTTCCGGGGTGATGCCGAGTTTTCCGAAGACCAGCCCGAAGCGGGCCTTCGTCGACATGAGCCGGGCGTCCATGGCCAGCGTCATCGTCGCGCCGATCCCGACCGCAGCCCCGTTGATGGCGGCGATCACCGGCTTGCGGCAGGCGTAGATGGCCAGCGTCACCCGGCCGCCGGTATCGCGGACCCGTCGCAGCTCGGGGTCATCGAGGTCGGCCATGTCGGCCAGGCTCGGCGACTTGGACTCGTCCAGGCCGAACACGTTGCCGTCGCTGGACAGGTCCATGCCGGCGCAGAAGGCGCGGCCCTCGCCGGTAACGATGACCGCACGCACCGCATCGTCGTCGTTGACCGCCACGAAGGTCCGCTCCAGCTCGTCGGCCATCTCGACGGTGAAGGCATTGAGGTTCTCCGGGCGGTCGAGGACGACGGTGAGAATCCCGTCGTCGAGCTCGTGCCGGATCGTCGTGAAGTCCACGGATGCTCCTCCTCGGGTCGGTTGGTACTCAGCTTGCCCAAGTCGGAATCCTCGGCAGCGGCAGCCCCCATGTTTCTCACCTGCGGTAGACCACCGCGCAACATCACCGCGGTCTAGGTTCTTAGCATGGACTTCGACGAGTACCGGGCGCACGACGCCACATCATTGGCGAAACTGGTTGCCGACAAGCAGGTTTCGGCGGCTGAGCTGCTCGCGACCGCCCAGGAGCGGGCGTCGACGGTAAACCCGAAGATCAACGCCATCGTGCGCGACGTCTCGGCCTCGCCGACCGACGATCTGACCGGCCCGTTCGCCGGGGTCCCGTTCCTGATCAAGGATCTTGCCCAGGACTACGCGGGTCTGCCCACCTCGGCCGGTTCACGTGCGCTGATGTCGCTGAACGCCGCCGAGCACGCCACCGTCGTCCAGCGCTGGATCGATGCGGGCCTGGTCATCTTCGGGAAAACCAACACGCCGGAGTTCGGCGCGAAGGGAATCACCGAGCCCGACGCGTGGGGCCCGACCCGTAATCCCTGGGATCTAGCGAGGTCGCCGGGTGGGAGCTCGGGAGGATCGGCGGCCGCCGTGGCCGCGGGCATCGTGCCGTGTGCCGGCGCCAATGACGGCGGTGGATCGATTCGCATCCCGGCGGCCAGTTGTGGACTGGTCGGACTCAAGCCGGGCCGCGGGCTCACACCGTCGGGTCCGGTGGTCGCCGAATCCATGCACGGCGCGGCCGTTCAAGGCGTCGTCTCCCGGACGGTGCGCGATACGGCAGGGATGCTCGATGTCCTCAGCGGTGGCGAACCCTGGGGGCCGTATGTGCCGGGGCTGCCCGCTGAGCCGTTCGCGTCATGTGTGGGGGCCGATCCCGGAAAACTGCGGATCGGGCTGCGGGTGCCGACGGCGATCAACCCGGCGCCCCACCCCGAGGCGTTCGCGGCGGTGGAGGCAACGGCGGCCGCACTGACCGAACTCGGTCACCACGTCGAGGAGTTACCTCAGGCGCCGTTCGACGACGCCGCGCTTGCCCGCGACTTCCTGCTCACCTGGTTCGTCTACAGCGCATGGGAGCTCGCCGAGGCCAAGCGGTTGACCGGCGCCGGCGATGACGCCTTCGAACGTGACACGCTCATCATGGCGGCGATCGGTCGCTCCACGAGCAGTGTCGACTATCTGGACGCGGTGCAGCGGCGCCACGACCACACACGTCGGCTCACGACCTTCTTCGAGTCGTACGACCTGCTGTTGACACCCAGCCTGGCAACCCTGCCGCCGAGGATCGGCGAGTTCGATCTGCCGGTGGTGCTGCAGCGTGCTGCTGACGCGCTGATCAAGACCCGCACCGCGAGCATGTTGCGGTTCACCAAGATCGTCGACGACATGGTGGACAAGAACCTGGGCTGGGTGCCCTACACGCAATTGGCGAATATCACTGGCCGCCCTGCGATCTCGCTTCCTGTGCACTGGACGGCGGAAGGGCTGCCGCTCGGCGTCCAGTTTGTCGCCCCGCTGGCCGGTGAATCACTGTTGCTCAAGCTGGGGGCCCAGCTTGAGCAGGCGATGCCGTGGGCCGGTCGCTACGCGCCGGTCTGACCGGGTGCGCCCACCTCGCTATTCGGTCAGCCGGCTCGGCGCGGCTTGCCGCCAGGAGTCGAGCAGGATGTCGCCGAGCTCTCGCCGATCCTCCAGTTCAGCCAACCGGACCCGCACCCAGGCCGAGGCAGCCTCGTGTTGGGGGACCCAGAATTTGTGCGGTTCGGCGGCGATCAACTCCTCACGGTCAAACCGGGGGCAGCGCACCGCGAATGAGGTTTCGTCGTCGGGGACGGTGACAAACATCTTGCCCGCCACGTCGAAGGTCGGATGGCCCCAGCGCTCCTTCTCGGCGGTCTCGGGGAAAGAGAGTGCGATGGAGCGCACATCGTCAGCGTCGAGCACGGGTATCGGACCTCCGATTGCGCGTGGGCATCCGCTCCGGGAGCCTACCGGGGGCCATGACGTGACAGACACTTCGGCGGGGGCAACCCGCTCTGGTGATCGACCGGAACTCAGTGCGAAGCTTTGTCTGCCGGTGTCGGCTCGGGGAAGAACACGTCGGTGACGTCGACGGACTTCTTCCGGACCAGCATCACCGACGCGGCGGCGATCAGGCTGGCGGCGGCAAGCGCGTACAGACCCCACGTGACGGCGCCGGTGGCTTGTTTGATCAGGCCGAAACCGAATGGTGCGACGAATCCACCCAGGTTGCCCAGGGAGTTGATGATCGCGATCGCGGGCGCCAAAACCATTGGGTGCATCGAGGATTGGGGGATGGACCAGAACAGCGGGCTGGCGCTCTTGAAGCCCATCGCCGCGATGCACAGGAACAGCAGTGCCAGTATCGGCGAGGTGATGGCGGCCAGGTAGGTGCCGACAGCGGCGGTGAGTAGGGCGAAAATCAGCAGCGGGCGACGTAGGTCAGGTCTACGGTCGCCGAGGCGCGAGGACAGGTACATCGCGATGACAGCGCTGATCCAGGGCAGGCTCGACAGCAGGCCGACGGTGATGTCGTTGAGGCCGTGGATGCGGCGGACGATCGAGGGCAGCCAGAAGGTGTTGGCGTAGATCGAAAGCTGGATGGCGAAGTAGATCCAGCAGAACAGCAGCAATTTGGGGTCCGCCAGCATCTTCCAGCGGTTGCCCTTGCCTTCGACGCCGGATGTCCTGGTCTTCTCGGCCTCCTCGACATCGATCGCGTCGATGAGAGCGTCCTGTTCGGCGCGGGTCAGCCACCTGGCGTCGCGGATTTTTGAGTTGAGCATGAAGTACGCGACCACACCGACGAATACCGAAAGCATCCCCTCGATCAGGAACAGCCACTGCCATCCGCGCAGACCGCCCTGGCCGTGCAATGAGAGGAGAGGGCCGGACAGCGGACCCGAGATCGCGGCGGCGATGGAGGATCCGGCGATGAACAGCGCCGTGGCCCGCCCGCGGTGGCTGTCGGGCAACCACTTGGCCATGTAGTAGATGACTGCCGGGAAGAAGCCGGCCTCGGCCATACCGAGCAGGAAGCGCAGGACGTAGAACATCTCGGCGCTTCGGACGAACATCATGGCGGCGGACACCAGTCCCCAGCTGATCATGATGCGAGCGAGCCAGATACGGGCGCCGAACTTCTCCATCAGGATGTTGCTCGGAAGTTCGAAAAGAGCGTAGGCGACGAAGAACACGCCTGCCCCGAAACCATAAGCGGCAGCACCGATGCCGACGTCTGCCTCGAGGTATTCCTGGGCGTACCCGATGTTCGCGCGGTTGAGCTGATTGCAGATCAGCATGATGATCAGCAGCGGGACGACGCGGCGGAAGAACTTCGACACCGCCGACTGCAAGTCGGCGGGCGCGGGCTGCGTGATCGACATTCCGCTCCTTTGGTCAGCCCACCGAGGCCCGGTGGTCGGGGATGCAACGGCGAGTGACCCGCCTCACAATGGAATGTAAGGCAGGGCATTGATGCACGTCCAAGACCAATCGGGCATGAGTTAATCCAGCCTCGGCATGAGTGCTGCTGTCGGCGTGTTCGGGTGTCCTGCCGGTGTCGTCATCTCCTCGGGAGATGGGATTGATCAAAAATGATCGTTGGACTTGATGGCCGGGAATTGGTCAGATTGGGGACATGACGTTCAGCGCGTCGTCAAATGAGTTTCTTTGTACCCCAGTCAATTCCGAAGGAGTATGACATGCCCGTCGTCCGCTTCCAGATGACTTCCGTGCTTGATCCCGCCGCCGTGATGGGCGTGCTCACCGACTTCGGGCCTACGCGTCCGCAGCAGTGGCCGACGATCGACGCGGACCATTTCCGGGTGCACTCGCTCGGAGATACCTGGGCCGAAGTGACCGAGGGAACCGCGGCGGCGTGGGAGCGCGTCCGCTACGACTGGGATGCTCAGCGTCGGCGCGTGACCGTGGCCACCCACGATTCGAAGGTTTTCGGTCCTGGTGGCGGCTGGACCTTCCAACTCACCCCGCAGGCAAGCGGCACCCGCGTCGACATCGAATTGATCCGCAACCCCAAAGGCCTCAAGCGCAAACTGCTCGCCGCTCTGTTGCCCGTCGTGGCCCCGGTGTCCTTGAAGAAGTCGTTCGCCGGACCGCTGCAGGCTAGGTGATCGACCAGAATTCGAGCAGGGTGCGGATGGTCGCCACCAGGGGCAGGGGCTGATCCAGCATGGGGTGGTGGCCGGCATCGGCCAGTTCGACGAACGGGCCGCGCAATTGCAGCATCGACCGAATCTGGTCGGCCATCGGAAGAGGTACCACTCCGCGTTCGCAACGCAAATACCCGACCCGGCAAGGGATTCGGGCGAAGGTGTTCTCCAGGATCTCTTCGTCGGCGGAAGTCTCGTCGAGCAGGTGGCCGCCGAAGATATCGGGGTCGAATTTCCACACCCAGCCCTCGTCGGTCTTGCGTATCGACTCGACCGCGATGTGGTGACCGATATAGGGCAGCGTCACGTCCTGCTTGGGAACCGCCCTGAATCGGGCCAGGATCTCTTCCTCGGATGGGTATCCCGCGGCGTCCCGCCGCCGGTTACGCAACCGGACTTCTTCGGGAGCGCGCTCGCGCAGCGGCGAATCGATGACCAGGATGCTGTCGATCTGCGAGCCGTACCGGGTGGCGGCCGACGCACCAACCCAGCCGCCCATGCTGTGACCCACGATGGTGGGCCGCGCCGAGGAACCCGAAGCCTCTGACGCCGCGAGAACCTCCCGGGCCCAGATCGACAGGGCGTACTCGGTGCGGGTTCCGCTGTCGCCGTGGCCGCTCAGATCAGGTGCGATGACCCGGTGGGTGCGGGCGAAGAACGGGGCGATGTGATCCCACCATCCGGAGTGGGCCCCGCCGCCGTGGACGAATGCGAGTGGAGGTTTGTCGGCGTCACCCCAGGTGCGCACGTGTATCGAGCAGCCGTCGACGTCGATGGTGGAGTGCTCTGGGGTCTGTTCCAGGGCGGAGGTGAACCATGCCGGGGCGTTCGCAAAGGGGTGCGGTGCGGGGCGCGGTTCACGGCGGAACATGGGACTCACCTGCTAAGTCTGTCGCATGCACGCAATCCGCTTCACACTTGCCTGACGAATTCTGACGGCGCCGCGCCGGCCCAAGACCGCGGTGTTCAGGACACTGCGAGGCTGACGCCCAGCGCGACCATCATCACCGCGATCACGCCGTCGAGGATGCGCCAGGTCATCGGGCTGGCGAACAGTCCGGCAAGCCGACGCGCACCCAGGCCCAGGCCGGTGAACCACACCGCGCTCGCGGCCACCGCGCCGGCACCGAACAGCCACCGCTGCTCCTGGTGCTCGTTGGCCAGCGAGCCGAGCAGCACCACGGTGTCCAGGTACACGTGCGGGTTCAGCCAGGTCAGCGCCAGGCAGGTGACCAGCACCTCGGCCAGCCGGGCGGGGGTGCGTTCGGACGGATTTGAGGGTCGAGGGCCGGAAGGCGCGGCGCGCGGCGAGGATTCCATAGCCGATCAGGAAGGCCGCGCCTCCGAACTTCGCCACTGTCATGGCGTCGGGATGGGCGGTGATGACGGCGCCGACGCCGGCGATGCCCGCGGCGATCAGGATCAGGTCGGAGACCGTGCACAGCGCGATCACCGCCACGATGTGCTCGCCACGGATGCCCTGACGCAACACGAAGGCGTTCTGCGCGCCGATCGCGGCGATCAGCGCCATGGTGGTGAGGAATCCGACGAGGACGGGTGAGGCCATGTGCCTGAGGCTATGGAAGCGCGACGATCAAGTAAAGCTAATGATTCTTCATATACATTAGCAACCCTTACTCGGGTGGCAACCATGGCTGGTCAGCATCGCGCTTGTGTCAGTTCTCAAACTTCGTGTCACGTTCTCATTCGACATATCACCCCGTTGTCACAAATGACAAGTTTTTGAGAATTCCTGGGCATGGTCCGACCTGGGCGCGGTCGATCCGATGGAGTGTCGGCTCGGTCGCCGGCGGATGCCTATGCCTGAAATACCGCTCGACACGCCGAAGTATGTCGCGGGCCTTGCATAGAATTGGAGATGCAGGTCACAAACCAAGGCTTGCATATGGAAACGCCGAGGCCCTCACTGGATCGGATTCCAGCGCGGACCTCGGGCATGTCTGGGCAGACACCCCGATCCTAAGCGACGCTCGGGGATGCGTCAGCATTCGCGAGCGTCGCTGCTGTGGATCCTCTCCTGTGGCCCCTCGGCACGATGGAGGTGAAGATGGCCACTGGTGCCAACGATAATTACTGGAGAGATGTGCGTCTACCAGGGGTTTTGAAGCATAAACTGCTCAAGCGCTACCTGCCGGTGTTCCTGATCCGCACCGCCTCGGTCGCACGCTGCGCCGCATACTTCGACGGATTCGCGGGGCGTGGCGTCTACGCCAACGGCGATCTGGGGTCTGCCGGCCAGATGCTCGAATTCGCGGTAGGGCAGAAGTTTGGGTCGGGCGTGCCGATCTCGCTGCATCTCTGCGAGAAGAAGCGCGAATCGTTCGAGGCCCTGGACGGGCTCTGCAACAAGTACCGGGCCAAGGGCATCGACGTCGACGCTCGGCGCGACGACGCGACGAACTACCTGCGCGACCGTCTGCCGCACTTTGCCGACCGTCCTGCATTCATCTTTCTGGACCCTTGCGGTGTCGGCATCCCCTTCGATGATCTCGTTGCGGCGGCCAACAGGGGTGGCGCAAAACCTTGGCCACCAACGGAAGTCATGATCAACTTCAGCTTGGAGGCCGTGCGCCGCATCGGTGGACACGTCACCTCTGCAACCCCGAGCGAAGCTACCATGAAGAATCTCGACGTCAGCTTGGGCGGCGACTGGTGGCGTGCGCACTTCGAACAGGGTGTCACGGACGAAGCCGTTGACGCCGTCGTGCGGGAATTCGCGCAGCGGCTCAACCAGGCGACCAAGATGGGGCTGGTCGTGGTCCCGGTGCGCCGGGCGCCGACCCACAAGCCGATCTACCACCTGATCTATGGGACTCGGCACCCAGCCGGCATCTGGAACTTCTCTCACGCGACAGCGAAGGCGATCGAAGACTGGTGGGCGGGAGTGAGTGCCCAACAGGAGAAGGATCAAGGCCCAGGTCTGTTCGGCGCGGCCCCCAACATTAAAGACGTTGAGAAAGCCGCGATTCCGGTCATCGCGGAGAATATCCGACAGCTGGTAACAGCGAAAGGCTGCATACGCCTTGGCGATCACCCTGTCCAGGTGTTTGGCAGCTACATCGGGCAGGTCCGCGAATCGGCCGCTCGCGCCGCGGTCAAACAGCTCTACAAGGAGGGGTTCACGTCCACGACCGGCGTCGGTGGCAAGACCGAGGACCTGAAAGTCGCGCCGATCTAGCCGACGGCCGTCGCGGGCATTTCGTCCCAAATTTGCCCGTCGAGTTCCCGGCCGAGCGCCTTCGGTGTACGTCCGCCCCACTGCTTGAAGAAGAAGGGCACACCGGCATCGCTGCACGCGTCGCGAATGCCGCGCACCCAGTTGACGTCCACGGGCCGATAGTTGGGACCGGACTCTCCGCCAGCGATGACCCAGTGGATGCCGTCGAGGTCGATGCCGTCCAGCGGTCCGATAAGCGGTTCGCACGAGAGGAATCGGACCGCGGCCGGCACTTCCCGGAGGTGGTCGACACGTGGCAGTGCGTCGACGTTCTCCACAGAAACGCCCATCCAGAGATTGCTTGGCCAGGCGAGCTTTTCGGCGATTCGCCGTAGGTGCAGGCTGCGTTTGGTGAGTACCTGGTAGGTGTGCTGTGGCGTGTCTCGGCAGACATCGAAGACGTCACGGATGAAGCTCAGCGGCACCCGGGCGTGGAACAAGTCCGACATCGAGTTGACGAACACGACGCGAGGTTGGCGCCAGCGCAGCGGTTCGTCCAGAGCTTGCGGATGAATCGTGACACCGAAGCCGGGGCCGGAGGTTCTTGGGTCACCGTCGTTCTGGTATTTCGCCGAACCCATGGCCTTGAGCCGCTTGGCCAAAGTCATGGCGTAGCAGTGGTCGCAGCCGGCCGAGATGCGATCGCAGCCGGTGACAGGGTTCCACGTGGCCTCGGTCCATTCGATTGCCGATCTATCAGCCATAGCCTTGCCACCCTCTCAGTTGTTCGAATGTGTGTTCGAACAACTACATGTTACGCACTCTCACTCGCATTTTGCACGAGTTGAGCTCCGGCGCCGCTGCGGACACGGGATGAAATGTGGCCACCTCCAGCTGGCCACTTCCTGGCGGTTCCTTTGTGGAAATGCTGTACAAGAGGGTGTAAACCGGCTCGTCGTGACGTATCAATCGTTCCGCTCGACGCGTCAGTGGGGCGGCTCTATGGCAACAGCTAGAAATGAGACAGCGGCTGTGCCGATCGGAAAAGTGACAAATGCGGTGGCCGTGGTCTCCGCGATCGACCGCCGCGTTGCGATTTCCGCACGAATCTGTCACGAATCCAGCACAACGCTTCCGTTCGGGTTAGTGATGTGCTGACGATCAAGCCGGGGGTTTGCCGATGGATGGTGACTCCGATGAAAACACTCTCCCGTGACTATATACATGCGTCGTACAAGACCTCGGATGGTTCGGAGGTCGTGGTTGATTGGGCCGAACTGGATCCAGATGCGGTGGTGCGGGGGAGCCCGTGGCGAACTTTCCCGTGGTATCTGGGTCAGCGCAATTACTCCGGACTGTATTGGTGTGCGACCGAGGGGGCCCATGTGGGCTATGAATCTCGACTGGAGCTGTCGCGTTTGATGGTGGCGGATTTCGATCCAGACGCGAAACATATTGCCAGCCAGCCGTTTCAACTCAAAGCGAGCATTGGTGGAGAGTCTTTGAAACGTGTTCCTGACTACCTGGTGTGCACCGATGCGGTGCCGCTGGTTATCGACGTTACGCGTCGAGTGAGCCTCACCAAGCCAGACAAGGTTCGCCTATTCGAGATGACTCGCAAAGTTGTTGAGGCTCGTGGTTGGCGCTATGAGGTGGCTACCGAGCAACCGCGCGTCGAATATATGAACATCCGATTCTTGTCGGGGTACCGGCGCCATTGGCAGTTCCGCGCTGAGGTGGTGGAAGGAATACGGCATGCCGCACAAGAGGTTACGGGTGCGACGATCGGCGACCTCGCCTCTAGCGTCAGCTTTCCCAAACCCATTGCCCTGCCTGCGCTTTTTCATCTGTTGTGGACTCATGAGCTGTCGGTGGACATCTCGCAAAAGCTCTCATCTTCAACGACTGTGACGGTGACACCGTGAACACGCATTCGTCACCGGCTCCGCACGGTCGAGCTGCGGTTCGCTTCGGCGTCGATTCCACGATCGAACTTGACGGCGAAACAGCGACCATCTTGCGATTCGTCCCGACCGAATCAGGCTCCAGCGTGCTGCTCAGCGATCGTGGCGGCGCACGCTGCTACTGGATGAGCGCTCGTGAACTCCTATCTTCAGGCCGTGCGCGAGTCATTTCGTCCGACAACGGACCTCTTCCCGATGATGACATAGAGGTCGCCGGGACTGTCTTGGCGAATCTCACCGAGCAGCAACGTTGCGAGGTCGCTGAGAAAGCCGGACATGTCCGAGAAGTGCTGACCGGGTACCGCTCCGGAACGGCTGAACTCAAACTCGCCAGAGAGCCACGGCCTGAATATGCACCCGAAAGAAGTATCGTCAACCGTCGATGCGCCAAGGCCGCAGAGCTGGGTGTCCACGAGCGCACGGTGCGCCGCTGGATGGATGACTACGGTGCGCACGGCGAAAGCGGTCTGGCCTCGGCCTGCCAAACCAACCCATTGGGTCGTACTGATGGTCGCTGGCTGGAGGTCGCCGAGGAGATCCTGACCGAATACCGTGACATGTCCCGGCCAAGCCGTACCGCCATCTTGCTTCAGATCGAAGCACGGTTGGACAGCCGGTTCGGGGCGGGAGTGGTTCCAATGCCGTCGCGTGCCACCGCATTTCGGCGTCTGGCTCAGCTGGACCGACTGATACCGACCTTTCACGGGAGCCGCAAGCGCAATCGTGAAGTGGCTGCTCGGCAGGATCGCGAGTACGGGAACCTGAATCCGACGCGCCCAGGCGAGTACCTCGTCATGGACACCCAGAGTCTCGATATCTTCGTCTTAGACCCCTTCACGCTGGAGCCTGTGAACGCCCAGCTGACCGTCTCGATCGATGCCTACTCACGGTGCATTCCTGGTATACGGGTAACGCCGACCACCAAATCTCTCGATGTGGCGATGGCGCTCTATCAGACGTTTCGTCCGAATCCTGCGCCTGCGCATTGGAAGTCCTATGCAGTGTGGCCTGAACTCGGGGTTCCGCGTGCAGTGTTTCCTGATGTCGACGGTCTGGCCGGGCGCCCGGGTGCTAGCAATCCAGCGATCGTTCCGGACACGGTCGTGATCGACCACGGCAAGCAATTCAAATGCCAGCACATCAATAGTGTGTGCCAACGGATGGCTATCTCCATCCAGCCGGCACGGCTGCGGACGGCCACCGACAAAGGCATAGTGGAACGGTTTTTCCTCAGTGTGCGATTGGGCCTGATCCAGTATCTGCCCGGATACAAGGGCCCGGATGTGTTTTCGCGAGGCCTCAACCCGGAGGCGGACGCCTTCTTGTTCCTCGACGAACTGGAAGCTCTGATACGGCAATGGATCGCAGAGGTCTACCATCACCACCCGCATGAGAGCCTGTTCGATCCGAACATGCCGGATCACCACTTTTCCCCCGCGCAAATGTTCGAACATGGGGTGGCACGGGCCGGCTACATCGAGGTCCCGCGGGATCCAGATCTTGCCTTCGAGTTTTTGCGGCCGGTCCGGCGGCAAATCCGTCATGACGGAGTGCAATACAGGAACCGCATGTACAACGGGCCCGCACTCAATGGGCTGCGCGGCCACGAAAGCCCCCACGGCGGGCCTGCGGACCGGAAATGGTTTATCTATGTCAATCCCGATGACATCACTCGCGTCTACTTCCGCCATCCCGAGACCCGCAAGTGGTGCACGCTGTTGTGGAAGGACGCACCGGCGCTGGACCTGCCGATGAACGAGGATGGCCTGAAATATGCTCGGCGTCTGGCCAAGGCCCGCGGTACGTCGACCGAGCCTGCAGCGGCGCTCAAAGCGATGCTGGCGCAATGGAATATGGATTTGGGACGCACGCTGCCCGAACGTCGAATCGCGCTGCGTCTGGCGCGAGAACGTGCCGCGTTGGTCACTGATCTGGTGACCAACGACGAGCAGCGAGCCAGGGACTTCATCGAACAGCTACGCGCAGCGGAATCTGCAGCCGTACCTCCACCGCTATCGCAGCCATCCGATGAGGACGTCGATGACGACCTCGATCTGCTCGATGATGAGGACGACATCGACGATGAAACCTACTACTCCGTCGCCTTCGAGGACTGATAACCATGAGCGCACCAGCGAAAGCCAATGTAGCACTGCATAATTCAACCAGGTCGCCGCGGCGGCGCCCCGGAGTGGGGACGCATTCATCACCTGTCATCGCGAAGAAAGTCACCCTCGACAACCTGACACTTTCTCGCAAGGAAGGATTCCGAGCGGTTGTCGAAAGCCCCCCACGCCAACAACCTCCGACACTGACGATGCGTGAACTGGATGGCCTCGATCCTGGGCAACGTGCGGCATACAACCGGCAACGCAGCATCTGGCACGCCAACTTTCGAACCATCAAAACCCCCCAACTTCTCGAACTGAACGAAGACGTCGCCGACATCGTCGCCAGCAACCAGCACAACGGCGATAAAGCCAAAGGCGCGATCGGTATTGAGGCACCCGCCGGTGTGGGAAAGACAAGCGCGCTGTTGGACTTCGCGGGCCAGTTTCACCGGGAAACCATCAATGAATTCGGCAGGTGCACCGAGGCCGGAGACGAGCGGTGGCCCGTCTGCCGGGTCGGCATGACCGGCAACACCGGACTACGGGACTTCAACCGGGCAATGCTCGCCTTCTACAACCATCCCGGTACTCGAAGCGGCACCGCCGCCGAATTCGCCTTCCGCGCCCTGGACTGCGTCCTGTCTTGCGAAACCAAACTCCTGATCGTCGACGATCTGCACTTCCTCAAGCAGCGCACGACCAGCGTGGAGATCAGCAACCAGTTCAAATACATCAGCAACGAGTTCCCGCTAACCATCATCTTCATCGGGATCGGCCTCAAACAGCGCGGCCTCTACAGCGACGGCGACTACGCAGACGGCATCCTCGGGCAAAGTGGTCGACGCATCACACCGCTGGTGATGCGAAGCTTCGACATCGACGAGCCAGAGCACCTCAAGGAATGGCAGCACCTCCTGATCACCCTAGAGAGGCGAATAGTGCTGGCCAACAAGGAAAGAGGAATGCTCACCAAGCATTGGGACTTGCTGTTTGAACGTACCTCGGGACGTATCGGACCGTTGACCACGCTCATCAACCGAGCGTGCCAACGGGCAGTGCGCACCGGCACCGAATACCTCGACGAGGAGGTGCTGCGGCGAGTACCCATGGACGCGGCCTCCGAACAGCAACGCCCTGACATGCAGGAAAAGGTCCGCAAGATACGCCGCAACCAACCATGATGTCGTCGACAGGATGCCCGTGACAGGAAATATGCAGGACAGCAACCGAAATCACGTATACGACACCTTGTCGCGAGGTGTTCCGGGATAGTCATGACGCTGCCGATCCGAGTGCAGCCGATCCCCGGGGAATCGTTGGTGTCCTGGCTAGCAGCGCACGCTACGCGAATGAAATGCTGGTGGGGTGAACTGCTCAGTGCTGTTCTGCCTGCCGGCGCAGAACTGGGACGCTATGGCCGCGACCTGCGGCTGGTTGCTCGCCTGAGCGATGATCATCGAGACGCGATCGCCGACGCTACACACACCGATGCCGCTGACGTTGCTGCGATGACCTTGGCTGGACGCTACGGGCAGCCGCTCATCACCATCGATCCCGACAGCGGCCGACCCGACACGCCATGGGGGAAAATCAGCCGGCAAAGGTTCTGCCCGCTGTGTCTGAAGTCCCACCCGGGTCGCGACCGGCTCGAATGGCTCCTGCCCTGGATCACCACCTGTCCGGAGCATCAGTGCTATCTCGCCGACGCGTGCACCCACAACGGACACCATCAATGTTTGAGCCCCACGTGGCTTCGCCTTCTGGCACTGCCACCAGCCGATCGATGTCGCGGGATCCTGCACACAGCGTCCGCGCCGGCCCGCTGTACGGCACGGTTGTCGAACGCGCCCGTGGTGCGGATACGCCGCGATGATCCCGTCCTGGCGGCACAGCAGACCCTCAGCGAATGGCTGTCGCACCCGCAGATCGACCGCGGACTCTATTCGGCCGCACCGGCCCGCCCAAACGAGTTCCTCCACGATGTGCTTCAACTTCGCGACCGGCTCCTGGACGGGGCAGAGGCAACCGATCTCCTCAACATGTGGGGGTATCGGGCAACTGAACGCCGGGTTATGCACTGGGACAACGCCCTCCGTGTACGGCAGGCCGGCCAAGACAACAGCATCAAATCCGCGCGCATCGTTGCCGCGCCGGCCGCCGTGGTTAGTGCGTGGGTGACCACCGCTATGGCGATTGTGACGAAACCATCGATCGCCGAGGCTGCCGCCGCGTTGCGCAATGCCGAGCACATGACGGAAAAATCTGCGCCTGAACGGAGCCGTCCCCAAACGGTTCGCTACAGCCCCGCACTGGCGGCCGCCGACACCATGTCGCGCAGCCGCTGCATCGACGTGTTCGCGGCAGTGAATGACAGTAGCCTCACGCAACATCCACAGCGCGGGCGAGAAGGCGACAGCGCCGGCGAGACGATGCTGCGTGCGATCCGTAGCGGGTTATGGACACCGTGGACTCTGGGGCTCAACACTGGGATGTTGAGTTGGACGATGCACTGTCAGACGTTGACACGGCTGCTGCTGGCAATGGAATCCACGATGGCGGGGCCAGACGCCAACCGCCGACTCAACATCCACCCAACCGCCAACAGCGTCATCAACAGCGTCGCCCGGCGCCTCTACGCGCACCCCCAGTGGACCGTGATCCGCCAGGCACTCGAGCGTCTGCACCGCTACCTGAGAGCGACACCGCCACCCATCGATTACCAACGCCGCCGAGAACTCGACTACCGCCACCTAATCAACGAACGACAGTGGGAACAGGTCACCGCAGTACTTGACATGCCAATCCGCCATCGGCCCGACGCGCCCAGCGCTGTACGCAATTGGCTTATCGAGCAACTGGGCGGGCCGGCACCCAGAAATGCCGCCGGCAAGTTGATGCCCCGCGACGGAGGTCAGGACTTTCTGCGGGCACACTTCAGCCGTGACCTGCTCGCCACACTCGACTCGATCGCGATCGACTTCCTACACGCCCGTGGAATCACCGATGAACCGCTGAGGTGGACACCTCCAACCATCCTGCTGAACGGCCTCGACCTACCCGGCGCAACGGCGAGCGCATCCCACATGGAACAGATCCACGATCTCATCGACCAGGGATACACCGTGTACGGCGCGAGCCGCGCACTTGATCTGCCGATTGAAGTAGTGCGCTTTGGCCTCGAACAACACCCTTGTCGCGACCACGCATCACCTGGCCCCAAACCGGTGCCCACGCCGGCTCTCGATTGGCTGCGGACAGTGCTGCCCGAGCCGAAACTGCGCGACCTCTATGACGATCAACACCTGGCCCGCAACACCATCGCTCGCCTCGTCGCCGCCGAGCATGGCCGGACTGTCGATCACCGCACCCTGGAAACCCTTATGCGCGAGTACGGCATCGAACAACGCACCATCGCGGGGCCGACAGCTGAATGGATTCAGCGCCAACACATCGCCTGCGGGCGCACATTCACCGACATGGCCGCAGAACTCGGCGTGCGCCCGCAGGCGATAGGAAAATGTGCCCGCAGCTTTGGCATCCCCACCCACCGGCACTCGTGGCACCATGCCCCAGACCAGCGCTCACTACAAGTACTTGCCGCACTTGCGATTGACCCAAAAACCTGCGGCCCGCGCCTGCCCAGCACGCACATGTGGAGGAACCTCCAGATCCTCGTCGAGACAAGCCGGCACTCCTCGTTCAGTGCAGCTGCCGTTGCGTTGGGCTGTGCGCCCTGCGCTGTCAGCGCACATATCAGGGCCCTCGAGAAAGCGTTCGGACATCGAGTGTGTGATCGTGCCACGAAGAAACGCCCACTAACGCTCACCGGCTTCGGACAACAGTTGGTCGCACTCACCACGGCCATCGAATTCGGCAGCGGGAGCTGAAAACCTCGCCTGACGGGTGGGCAACAACGCTGATATTGAACCCAGCGGCACGCCGGTCGGGATCCTGGCCGAACCCGATGGACCAGACACGTCTGAGCCCTCGATCCGAGGTACTGCTGCCAGTGTGACTGAGATGTGGGCAGCTATGTGCCGAAGACCGGTGCCTGCATCATCGAGGAGGTCGCCCGTGCGGTCTCGCCCGAGCGAGGCTCGACACCCACATAGATCGTCGGGTCAGCTTCGCCCGGCCACCGGTCCAGTGCTGTCACCATCGCTAAGAAGCTCACCCACCGGAACACTAAGCACGTCAGCGATGTCATAGAGCCGCTCCACGAGGATCCCGCGCCGTCCGTGTTCCATCTGAATCAGCTGATTGCGGGCAATGCCAGATTCGAGGGCCAGACTCTCCTGCGACAACCCCCGCTCCAGTCGCAGGGTCCGGATGCGGTGACCGATCAGTTCGCGGCGACGCTGCCACTGTTCGCCCCGATGCGGGTCGTTTTCCGGGGGACGTGTGGGCATCCCACTAGTAAGAAGCAGAGGTGCAAAGAAGTCTGCCCCGCAAGTAGTACATAAAAATATGTCTCGCTAGAGGTACACTCAGGAGGTGGGTTTCGGGAGTGGCTTTACCGAAGAGCCGGCCCAGGGGTGACCAACCGGCCGCGCAGGACCGCGGCATGACCGCCACGAGACGCCCCAAGTGCCCTCCCGAAACCCACCCTGACATGCACATTGGCGCAAAGGCGGTACCGCCTGCCAGGACACTGCCGCTGCATGTCGAACCGTTGCCAGGGGAGGCCCTGGATTCCTGGCTCGAAGCTCTCGCGCATCGCTACCAGGTGCCCTTCCGTGACGTGCTCCATCAATGCGGCATCACCTGCGCGCGACCCGGCGCATGGATACGCCTGCTCGACCGGGATGTCCTCGCGCGCATCGCGCAGGTCACCGACCTCGATCCCGAGGACGTCGACGCCATGGCGCTGCCTCGCCTCGACAGGGCACCGCCGGCCGGCGCGAATGGATGTCTCGCGCGGACACTGCCGTCGGGTCCCTGGGATTGGCGGTCAAACTCCCGGTATTGCCCCCACTGTCTCGACGACAGCGTAGGGCGATGGCAACTCGCCTGGCGCATCAACTGGACATTCGCGTGCCCGGCTCACCAATGTCTGTTGGTTGACGCATGCCCAGCGTGCCTTTGTGCGCAACGCACAAAACCGCATCCCATGACCCGCCTCCCGCACCCCGGTCAGTGCTGCGGTGTGCGCCGTCGAGATTCAAGCGGAGCGCCGCGCGCCTGCGGCGCCCAGCTGGCTTCAGCGCAACCGGTCGACCTCCGCGGTAGTCCGATGATTCTTCAGGCCCAGCACCAGGTGATGCACCTGCTCCTCGCCGAAGAACCGATCGCTCCACGCCGCGGTCAGGGGTCAGTCGCTGCGCTCGACACCCTGAGAGTCCTCCTCAGGTGGGTAGCACTGACAATTGACTACTCTCAATTGCAGCCCCAGGCTGTTTTAGCCTGCTGCGATTCGGAACATCTCAATTTCGCGGCACCCCACTCGGGCCGCACCGCCCAGAACACGGCCGCCGAAACCGCCGCAAGCGTCACCACCGCACTAACGATCCTTAACGCGCACAGCATAACTGAGGCCGCGCACACCTGGCGGGACCTCATGATCGCAGCCACCCACGGCCGCATCCGCCGATTGAGCGAAGCCGACCAAGGCACCCTCACTCCTTCTCTGCGACTGGCCTACCGCCGCGCATACGCTGACGCCAACGCCCACCACAAACTCCGCCGTTACTTCAGAACCTCCGGGGCCAAGCACCAGTCGCATCTCGCCGGGTCTGCTCATGACGATCGGTATCGCAACGCCGAACAATGTTGGGCCCGTTGATATCACACCCTTGTGCGTGTACAGGCTTGTCCGTGTCGGGGCGGCGAACTGTCCGGTGACGGCCAAATGCGGTTCTCGTCTCGATACCGAGGTGGTCGGTCGCGGTCTCAGTCGCGGCGGCAACAAACAGTCAGTCGACATGCAATTGTTCAGAGGCCATAGCGGTGGCAGAAAAGTCTGGTCCCTCAGAGGAAGGTTAGGAACCAGCGAACGGTGACACGTTCAACGGGAACCGATGAGCCTGAGAAGCTTTGGCCAATAGACGGCCCCGCCCGTTGCCGTGGTGCAGCGCTGTAGAACTGCAGCGGGGAGTGGAATGGAATTAGCTGGGATTGCTGTGTGGCGCACCTCATGTCGAGCATCCGCGTCAGTGCGGGCCCCGCTTCCCGCCGGAATGGTTGAAGGCCGATCCGCTATCCGTACCAGTCCAGCGCAGCCGCGCAGATGAGTACCGACTGGGTAGGACGTCCAGCACGCAACCAGTCCAAGGGGGAGACCAACTTGTCACGGACGAGCAAGTCAGGTTGGGGAGTGTGAAGGAATCCGTCAATGGACACGGGATGAAGATCCGCGGGCAACTCCTTGAGCACCACGTCGAGGCCGGGCGCTTGTCGAACCGGCCGCCCGTCGGCGACGACGAACTGCGCGGCCGGGAATCGCCATGTCCGCGCATGGTTGATTCCCCACAGCGCGCGGTGGCGCCGCCGGCGGTGCACGCTTGAGACGCTGACCGAGAGCCCACGGGCCACTTCCTTGGCTGTGAACGCCGAACCGACCAACTCTCGGATGCGGGCATCGACGCCGATTACGCCGATGCCGGCGTATTCCGGCAGATCGGCGATGTCGAGAAGTTCAGAATCGTCAGGGTTGAGCACTTGATGCACTACGTTCGTCTTCGCCGCATCTCCACTTGGTTGGGCCCGAGCGTCACCGCGCCGAATAGGGGTGCGGGGCCGCCAGAACGGCCAAGAATGACCATCGCATGATGCGCGGCCCGCTCATCATCCTCAAGCAACGGACACTTCTGAAAAGCCGCTGTCGAACCCGCACCAGCTAATCTACTCCTAGCAGGGATAGTGGCGTTCAGTCACTTCCCTGGCGGGCCGTCACGGCCGCATTTCTCTGTGCTGGATCTGGACCGCCGCAATAACGGGAGTCATCCGTGCCGCTGCTGACCAGGTCGAACGGTCGCGCCCGTCGTCGCGAGCTGGTGCATCGAACGGTCTGCCAGTAGTACATTAAACGGAGCGGATGTGTGCCCACTCGGCGACGTCGGAGCGGTCACACAAGCAACGGCCACCGATTTGCAGTTCCCGTTTAGGTTCCTCGCGAATCGATGCGCCGGGAATCGAATAATGCTATGAATCAACGCAGTTCAGACGACGAAGCTCGCGGAGGCAAGGCCTCCGGGGCGTTTCGACGCATGAATGACCGCATCGACGAACTCGTCGACAACCCCCTCATCGCTGAGGACGTCCGTCAGTACGCAGCACAGAGGGCAAACCGGTCGGCGACAGACTGTGGCAGTGCGGTGCTGGCAAGGCTCCTAGCAGATCCCGAGCGTGCCGCACGTATTGCCGCGATCGTTGACTCGATGTACGGCAACGACTCCGACCTGCCGCTCAACAACGGTCCAATCACTAAAGAAGAACGCGAACAGATGCTCGGATACGATCCCGACACAGGAGTGTAAAAGCACGCTCGCTAGCCACAGCGATTACGGGCACACGCCAGGCCGAACTGGGCCAATAGAAAGCGACGCAGCACGTGTGATCGAGCCGCCGCAACTCACGGTTCCGAGGTGTTGGCATGGCGTATTCCATGGTAATCGGGGCCCACCGCTCCAACCTCAAGCGTTACGGTCTTACCGACGAGGATCTCGACACGGACAGCGATCGGTTCGTCAAAACCGTCGGAGTGTATGGATCGGTCGACACCATCGCTGAACGCATTTGCGGCGCATCTGGAGGCGAGCGCCGATCACGTCCTGCTTTCCCCTTCGGCACACTCGCCGCGGCCGTCGACCAACTCGAAAAGCTCCAGCCCGCCCTGGCCGCCCGCACCCAGAAATCATCAGCGACAGGCGCCTAGTGGGCATCTTGTCGCGACACCGTGTGAGCCTTCCCCGCTGTGCTCGTTGATTGACGGAGACCGCAATGCCCGGGGCCGTCAATCGTGACCACCACACATCAGCAAGGGGGCCAAGGAGTGCTTTTCGCGGCTCGAGAGCAGGTAGCGACGTCGTGATAACTCGGCCGAGCAGTACTTGTCGCCGGCTCGGCAGCCGATGGAATAGAGGTCCGAAGTCGTCGTCTTTGCGGTGAATCGTCGACGGGGGCAAGGCCGCAACTCGCCGTGATGCATAGCACCGCGCATCCAGCTCGCGAAACACCCTCGGCGAGGTCACATCCCGCCGATCAGTTCGAGAGCCTGATCAGCCCACGACTCGGCGAACGCCACATTCTCGGGGTGAATCGCGATCCACTGGGCGTGCGCGACGCAGCGTCGTCGAAGGTCCTCAACGTCTTCACACGCGTAACACTCAGCCATCACCGGATGATAAGGCCGACCGTTGATTCCAACCGTGAACCGGTCAAGATCTGCCGGCAAGGTCCGGCGCCAAAAGAACCTGCTTGCCAACGCAACGATCTCTTGTGATCAAAGTTGCCGACAGGTTAAGCTCTGGCACCCATTGACGATGACGTCAATATCAAGATCAGAGGTTGCCGTGACGATTCGAATGTTGGTTGTTGCCCTTGCGGTCGCCGGTGCTGCGGTTGGACTCGCGCCACTGGCCACCGCAGCGCCGTACAAGAACTGCAGCCAGGCAAAGGCGAACGGCGACTACAACATTCCCGAGAGCAGTGACAAGTACGGCCCGTGGCTGGACCGCGATGGTGACGGGATCGGCTGCGAGGGTTGATCGGGCGGCTGGTCGGAATGGCGCTGCTGGCTGGTTCAGCAGTAACGCTGGCCCCATCTGCGAGTTCCGATCCAGCCGCATTCTCGGCGGGGGATGAGACGTTCTATCGCCTGCTCACCGAGGGGGCGAAGAAGACCCTGGGCTGACGATCACGAACTTTCCGTTGATCCGAGCCCAGGGTCTTCTATCGTGTCAGCGCCAAGACGACGGCATGGACGGGTTGGACACCGTCCACCTGCTTCAGGCAGAAGGGCCGTACTCGTTCAATGTCGCCAACTCGATAGTGTCGGCTGCTGCAGTTGCGTACTGCCGCGACAATCTCGGTTTCTAGGCCGGCTCGGAGGGCGCGTCAGCTGGTGAGATCGACAACAGGCGCGCTGGCCGCGTTTGTCTTGACTGACTCGATGCCGTTGAGGGCGCTTGTCTTTGACTTGTAGCCCTCGCTGGCCGCGATGGTCTCGCCGTTGCCTGCTTTGAGCCGAAACCGGTATTCGCCCGCTTTGTCCTTGTACAGCTCGAACTTCCCTGCCACAGCATTCCTCTCCGTCGGATAACAAGATCAGAGTGGAACCTAGCAAGGCTCCGGCTGGGGTGAAGAGTGTTTTGTGGCTCAGCCGAGGCGGGCGGCGAAAGGATGCCTCACGGACAGGCGAAAGCCGCGCGCTCCTTTCGGCAGACCGGGTCGGGTTGCCGACGCTCAAGGTGGCGCCATCGGTACCGAGCTCTGGCACGGTCTGATCGAGGAGAACTGGAAAGGCCTGGGTTTCACACACGATCCGTCCCGCAGGGGTCATCTACGTCATCAAATGACGGTCCGATGGCTGATCGCCTGACGCGGCGGTTACGTGGTGCGCGCTATCCGGCCGCCGTTGAGGTGCGGGCGCGGATGGTAACGATGTGTCTGTTCACCGGTAAAGGCAGCACTGACCATCGTGAGCATTGAACGCCATGGAAGCTGCAAAGCGACCGACTTTTAGCGACCGAGGTCGACGCCGATTTGGCCAGCTACCGAGCCTTGCCGTTCCAGAAGACTTCGACGCACCTCTGCCAGACGCCGAAGGGGCTGAATGGGAACGTGACCCGGCTGAGTCGCCCGACGAGTAACTTTATGCCAATTTTGTTGGCTATTCCGTGGCCGTGTTCGTAGCGCCGGTCGGAGTTGTGTTGGACGCTGACGTCGCCGAGGGTGATCGGACTGGGAACGACGGCGTTTTGCCGCGGGATGGGGCAGAAACGTCGTAGCGTCACGTCGTGCGGTTGGGGATTGGCGGTGGCGCGTTTGGCGTCAGGGGTGGTATTTCGACTCGCGGGGTCGGGGTCGGGGTTGGACCGTTCTCGGCAGGGACGTCCTGGCGCAGCGGGGGTTCGGGTAGCGGGGGACTGGTTGGGTGGCTGGTGCTGGCCGCGGTGTTCTTTGTCGTTGTCGCGTGGCCATACCTGCTGGGCACCTACATCGCGGTCCAATGCGGTGCATGGAACCCGTCGACCGAGCGGTTCGTG
The DNA here is from genome assembly GCF_048282725.1 of Mycobacterium sp. 48b. Classification (NCBI taxonomy): domain Bacteria; kingdom Bacillati; phylum Actinomycetota; class Actinomycetes; order Mycobacteriales; family Mycobacteriaceae; genus Mycobacterium; species Mycobacterium sp. 48b. Next base: position 68,162 of record NZ_JBLVUL010000001.1, on the reverse strand, counting down.
GTGGGCTGGCTGTTCGAAGTCGTCTACATCGCAGCATTGGTCGCATTGGTTGTGCTCGCACGGGCTAGTCATGGGCGGCGTGCGGCCATGGAAGCTCACCAATTGGCCGTCTTGAGAGCGTCCGGTGCGGTGTATGAAACCCAATCTGGCCGGTCGGTGATTTATCGGCACGGCACCTGCACCGTGAACCATCGCTCGGCTGAGACCGCGGCACGCTGTACACGATCCACGCACGAGACGCTGCCGCAGATAGCTGATGTCCAATCAGCACCAGAGGCCGTCGCCACGCTTGAACGTGATGCCATCGGAGTTGCGATTCGCTGGTCTGCGGGTGTTCTCGTCGTCGGGTTGGCAGTCGGGCTCGCTGTGCTCGTCGCGGACCCCATCCACTCAGCGGCCGGCGACGCTCGATCGAAACCCTGTCCCAGCCTGGCAACCGTTGGTGCGAGCCAGCACGTCGTGAGCATGCCCGACCTGGTTGGCCAAAACGCCGGTGGCGTCGAGGCACAACTCAAGCGCCTGGGGCTCAACAACGTCGAGTTATCGTCGGCTAACCCGGAATACAAGTCCGTGTGGGTGGCATCAAACTGGACGGTGGTCAGCACCGACCCGGCACCGGGATGCGATATCGGCGCCGTCCAACAGGTAGTCATCTACGTCACCAAGTAGCCGCACCATGGCTGACACCTGCAGCCGCCCACGGGCTAAGCCTCGATCCACCGATGAATTGCCTGTGTAGGTGGGTGTCGATATAAGGAAAGTGCCCCTTGAGCTGGGAGGATTGGTGTTCTCTACGCATCAATCAGGCCAGTTAAGAAAGGCACTTCCAGTGCAAGTGTCCCACGGGTTCGCTGCGTCGTCGGCGGTCTTCGATGAGGATCATCTCGTGTCGTGCGCCGGACTGGTGCCGGTGATGACACTGGCTGAGCAGACCGGCCTGCCGAATCTGTTGGCTGACAAGATCTTCATCCCCGCGCCGAAGATCAAATCCGGGTCAGCGAATCCGGCACCGAAGCTGGCCACGGTGATCGCCGGGATGTGCGCCGGCGCCGACAGCATTGATGACCTCAACATCGTCCGGGCCGGGGGCATGAAAACACTCTTCGGCGATGTGTACGCACCATCAACCATCGGAACCCTGTTGCGGGAGTTCACCTTCGGACACGCACGCCAACTCGAATCAGTCCTGCGCGAACACTTGGCCGCCCTCTGCCGGCGCGTTGAGTTGCTACCCGGATCCGACAGCGGTGTGTTCATCGACATCGACTCCCTGCTACGACCGGTCTACGGCCATGCCAAACAAGGCGCCTCCTACGGACACACCAAAATCGCTGGCAAGCAGGTCCTGCGCAAAGGACTCTCGCCGTTGGCGACCACGATCAGCACCCCCGGTGCGGCGCCGGTGATCGCCGGGATGCGGCTGCGGGCCGGCAAGACCGGCTCCGGTAAAGGAGCCGGTCGAATGGTCGCCCAGGCCATCACCACGGCCCGAGCGGCCGGGGTCACCGGCCAGATCCTGGTCCGCGGCGATTCGTCCTACGGCACCCGCGCCGTCGTCGGCGCCTGCCGACGCCATGGTGCGCAATTCTCGGTGGTCATGGGCCGCAACAGCGCGATCAACCGGGCCATCAACGCCATCGACGACGCGGCGTGGACACCGGTGAAATACCCGGGCGCGGTGCGTGATCCCGACACCGGAGAGTGGATCTCTGATGCCGAAGTCGCCGAAATCAGCTACACCGCATTCGCGGCCACCACAGACCGCTTCACCGCCCGACTGGTGGTACGTCGGGTCAAAGATGCGCGCTTCCGCGACGCCCTGTTCCCGGTCTGGCGGTATCACCCGTTCTTCACCAACACCGACCTACCAACCGCCGACGCCGACATCACCCACCGTCAACACGCGATCATCGAAACTGTCTTCGCCGACCTGATCGCCGGCCCCTTGGCCCACATGCCCTCCGGGCAATTCGGCGCCAACTCCGCGTGGGTGCTCTGCGGGGCCATCGCCCACAATCTGCTGCGCGCCGCCGGTGTGCTTGCCGGTGGAGCGCACGCAGTGGCCCGGGGAGCCACCTTGCGACGCACGATCATCACCGTCCCGGCACGGCTGGCCCGACCGCAACGCCGACCCATCCTGCACCTACCCAGCCACTGGCCCTGGACCGAGCACTGGCTCACCCTGTGGCGCAACACCATCGGCTACAGCCCACCCGCTACCGCAACCGTCTAACCGTCGCCGAACAGGCCCCACCGAAGCACACAGGAAAAGCTGGGCAGACCAGCGGCTACATCCTGCCCACCCCACAAACCGCCGTCAGAATCACCGTCGAACCACACCACTCAAGTCAGTCCACGGATTGAGGCTAAGTGCTGCGAGCTATCCGGTCGCCGCTGACATTGCAGGGCTTCAAGACTGAATGTTTTCAAGCATTGCGGTGGCGACGCGTTCGGCATCAGGTTCCGCCCATCGCGGATCCTGGGAAAACCAGCCGACGGATCGAATGCCGTTGAAACCTTGGGGGCCTCGCATGTGCGAGCCCCAACAACCACGTTCTCTCCCGGACGACGAGCGCCTGCTGACAGGCATCCGGACCGTTCAATCCGTCGTTCTTGGCCATCGCCACGGTGATGAGATCACCTTGGCGCTCAACGCTTCCCACTGCGTAATCGGCACCGTTCTCGTAGCCGAGAATCGCCTGGACTTGACCGGGTGCGCAGGAATTCCACTGCGCCAGTGACTTTTCTAGAAACGCGCGAGCTTCCTCGGTGCTGGGGAAGACGGCCGCGGTCTGCTGGACTAGGTGAGGGCCGTCCGCACCGCCATACAGACTCCCGAAGCTTTGAGTCTTGAGCGCAGGCGAACCCGCAGCGTTATAGACCGCGTGTTCGCCGGTGTACACCACCCCGACGCACGATTGGGGAGTGACCTGGCATGCGTGATCGCCAGTGCCATACGACGAAGCGTCGATCGCCAACGCATTTGGCCAATGGCGGAGACGCAGCCCGTGCCTCGCTGGACAAACTGAGTGCCTACACGCTCGAGTGCGGACGAGATCGAAGGCGTCAAGTCGACACTGCACCGCATCTACGAGGACGCCCGTGCCGAGGGATTCACATCGATCCCGCCACCTGCGAGGTGACTGCCACCGATCAATCGAAGGTTGGCGATCCGCTGTATGCGCTGCAACAGGCGGATCTCGAAGTACGAATCAAGGATCTGCTCGTCGCAGCAGATGACGCCGACAATGGGTTGGCGAAGGCCATCACGGATGCGGGTGAGCATTCCGCCGGCACCGATCCGCCCGACGTCCGTGATGCCCTCTCCAAGCCGGTCCCTGATGATCCAAACCAGTTCCGTGACTTCTGGGACGCTCTGACACCGGAAGAACGTGACGCGCTGTATCAGCGGGACCCCACCATCGCCAATCACAACGGCATGCCGGCCGTCGACCGGGCCGTAATTGGTTGTGGTGTCGCCGGCGCGCTCGGGGTGCGTAGTTCGACGCCGACGTGGTAGCGCTGGCGATGCCCCCATGCATTTTGGTGATGTTGCTGGTGCTGACGTAATCGGCTGAGAGTGTGATGGTAGTCGCCGAGCGCAACAGCGGTGCGGTGCTACGTCATCCGCGCAATGTTGCACAGACGACCACCCCGCTGGTCTGGTTGCGCGCCTGACGTCGGCGCGCGGTCGTTCCTATCCGGGCTACTTCCGCGCGGCTCCACTGTCATCACACAAATATACTTTGACGTATATTTGTGTTGCTCGTCAAGGCGCAACATCGTGAACGACGCCTTGCCAGGGGGCGACGGAGAAATCCCAAGATCGGAGTTCATTTATGAAGCTGGGCGCTGAAGAGCAAGCTTTCGTTGAGACAGTGCGCGAATTCGTCGACAAGCTGGTCAAACCCGTAGCGCGTGAACTCGAACACGCAAACACCTACCCCGAAGATCTGATCGAGAAGATGAAGGACATCGGCATCTTCGGTCTGTGCATCCCCGAGCCATACGGGTATGGCGCGGTTTCGATGCCCTGCTACGTGCAGGTCGCCGAGGAGCTTGCGCGAGGGTGGATGAGTCTTGCCGGTGCGATGGGCGGGCACTCTGTGGTCTCCAAACTCATCCTGCTGTTTGGCAGCGAGGAGCAGAAGCGGGCGTATCTGCCGCGGATGGCCACCGGTGAATTGCGGGCGACCATGGCGCTCACCGAGCCCGGCGGTGGTTCCGATCTGCAGGGTATGCGTACTGTGGCTCGCCGCGAGGGCGATCGTTATGTCATCAACGGCAGCAAGACTTGGATATCCAACGCGCGCCGCTCGGATCTTGTTGCGTTGCTGTGCAAAACGGACCCTGCCGCACGCCCTGCGCATACAGGTGTGTCGATCCTGCTGGTCGAAAAGCTTCCAGGATTCACCATCTCCAAGGACCTTCCCAAACTCGGCTACAAGGGGGTCGAGGCGTGCGAGTTGACCTTCGCCGACTGCCGTGTGCCTTCGACTGCCCTGTTGGGTGACACCGAGGGCAAAGGGTTCGCCCAGATGATGAAGGGGCTGGAGGTGGGCCGGCTCCAGGTTGCCGCGCGCGCGACGGGCGTGGCACGGGCGGCGTTCGACGATGCTCTGCAGTACGCCCAAGACCGGGAGAGCTTCGGCAAACCCATCTGGGAGCATCAAGCGATCGGCAACATGCTCGCCGACATGGGCACTCGCCTGTACGCGGCGAGGTCCCTATTGCTCACCGCCGCTGAAAAGTTCGACTCCGGCGAACGATGCGACATGGAAGCCGGGATGGCCAAGCTGTTCGCCTCGGAGATCGCCATGCAGATCACGCTTGACGCCCTGCGTGTACACGGTGGGTATGGCTACTCAACCGAATACGACGTCGAACGGTACTTCCGCGACGCCCCGCTGATGATTGTGGGCGAGGGTACCAACGAGATCCAGAAGGGTGTCATCGCCAAGCAACTCGTGAAGCGCGGCGGTATCGGCATTTGAGTGGCGGGGGATGAATTAGCTGCCTACATCGGTACTGGGCTCAGTTAGCTAGCCGCACCGCTCGACTGACCCTCCTGAGGGCACACGCGCTGCCGTGAGATCGCAGGCAAGGCTGCGCAGTGTCCGTGTCAGATAGTCCTGCAGCATTGCCGCCTGGTCTGGCCGCTCGTTGGTGGTGATCAATAATGCGTACAGGCCGAGCAGGAAGAACGCGGCGCTGTCCGTCGGGTTCACGGTCGATCGATTTCTCCTCTGGTGCGGGCTTCGTGAATCTCGCGGGAGACGAGCGTGATCAACGGATGCTCACCATGGCCAGCGTCCTGGCCGGATCGGGTCGGTGAGAAATGCAGAGCAAGAAAGTCTTTGAACAGCAGAGGCCCGAGGCGTTCCTTCATGTCGAGCACTAGCCCGATGGCTCCTCGAAGCGCGCCCGCCAGGTCATGACCGTTCTGTTGCTGGTCGGTCATGAACTGCTTGGCCATGCGCTGCTCTTCGCGACGTTCCAGTTCATGCAGCACGTGTTTTTGGTCGGGAAATGGAAAAAGAAGGTCCCCTGAGCGACGCCGGCCGCAGAGACGATGGCCCGGACATCGGCCATACCGGCCCGCGCGAACTCGATGGCCGCCGCACCCAGTAGACGCTCACGTGTTTGCAGCCCCCTGAGCTCGCGTGCTTTGGGGCCAACCTTGGTTTGCGCCATCTGCTCCCGCCAATCTCCAAACCTTTACTGAATCGTTTCGATGACAAAGTTCATTGACATAACTCAGTGAACGTACTACAACTACGTGTGATGACCGACACAGATGCACGCCAAAGCAGGCGTGAAGTGCAGCGTTTGGAGACGCGTCAGCGGATACTCGACGCTGCCATCGCTGAGTTCAAACGAACCGGAATGGCCGATGCCGATGTCCGCGACATTGTGGCTGCGGCCGGGGTGGCCATCGGAACGTTCTACTTCCACTTCCCGACCAAGGAGCACGTCCTCGAGGAGGTCGAAGGCAACCTGGTAGTCCGGCTCGATTCCGAACTGGAGCGCTTCCTGAGAACTGACCGGGATCTGTGGGCGGTGCTCAGTGAAATCGTCCGGCTGGTCGTTGCCTCGGAAACGCGGATGGGGACAAAGCTCTTCAGAGACGTTCTGGCCATGCATTTCTCGGTGAGCCGGCCACCGGGATACACCCAGCCGGTGGAACATCCGCTGGTCTCACGACTCAGCAGGCAGATCGAGCGCGCTCAGGCGAATGGACACGTGCACCACGACGTTGAGGCGATGCAGAGTGCGCTGTTTTTCCTCTTGGGCCTGTACTCACTGCTGGTCACCAGCCACCAGCCCAAGGCTGCTCGGGCGCAATTGCTGGAGACGTTTGTTCTTAGCACTCGTCGCGGGCTGGAGGCTCGATGACATCGAAGTTCACCAACACTGCGAAAGGACGGTTCGACTATGTGGCAGGACATTCTGAGGCTCGCGATTGGTTGGGGCGGCGCCGCCGGCCTGTGTGTCTTCTGGTACTGGATAATGGACAAAATCGGAACCTTCTAGGCACCCTTGCCGGACCTGCGGCCTCGGCGGTGACGACATGACAGGTGCCGGGGTCGTTAGCTCACCGATGACGGTCGAACGGTCGTCTGGACTGGTCGCGGTCAGCCTTTCCCAGGGCCGCCGCCACGGAGTTCGGTTGGTCTCTGGAGAACACGCACACTTCGGCATCAATGCGAGTCGGAGTCTGGTCGAAGTGCCCTTCCCGGCTCCACAGCAGGACTGGACGGCCCGGACGATGACCTGCGGTGTGGCACTGCAATGTGCGCCCTCCAAGGATATCGTCGCCAACTGCGCACTACCGCAACTCAATCCACGCGAAACCAAGGCATTGACACTTACCGAAGGGGCCGTCGCCCTCGGATGGGTGGCGGAGCAGTGGCCCGGCCTGTTCGGGGAATGCCGTCGCCACCTACCCGAACTCGAACCGATCGCAGGCGGCACTCAGGCCGAGGAGATCATCGACCGCGCTCGAAATCTCGCCGAATCCCGTACTGAGCTCGTCGACTATCCACTGCTCGGCAAGCTCACACCATCCACCCCCGCGGCGCGCGGTCTGGCAGCTGCTGCCATCCGGATACGGGGCCGGTTGCCCTGGGGATCGAAGAAGACTCATCTGCGGATCGGCTACTCCGTACCCGTGGCCGGTGAGGGCGGGGTTCGCAACCCGAATCTGCCGTCACCGAGCCGTCCCGAGGATGACGAAGAACTCGACATCCGCGCCGACGAGCGCTACGGCATTCCCTACCCGGAGTGGAACGCCTGGACCGAACGCTTCCTGCCCGAGTATGTCGCGGTGCTGGAACGAAAGGTGCCGGCCAAGTCGCACGCCCAACGTCCCGTCCCGGTGGAGGTCCGACGCTTCTTCCAGGAGCAGACACATCGGGTGTACCGGAACGGCCTTGACGACGGCTGCGACCTGGACGTCGACCGCTACGTCGACCATTACATCGACACGCTCACTGGCCACGCATCCGAGGCGCGGGTATTCCGCGACCTGTTACCGGGATACCGGGACGTGACAACGGCGCTGCTGCTCGACGGCAGCTCGTCACTCGGCGTGGGGCAGGGTCAGATGTTTCGCCTGGAACTCGCCTGCGCGGATGCCCTCTCGCGGGCGATGAAGTCCGCCCGTGAGCGTCATGGGGTCTTCGTCTTCAGTGGTAACACCCGACACCGCGTAGAAGTGCAGTGCCTCAAGGACTTCGACGAACCACGACTTGTGGTCCCCAGCGGGATGGGTCTGACCACCGGTGGCTACACCCGGCTGGGAGCGCCGATACGCCATCTCGTCAGCCGACTGCTACGCCAGCCGTCCGAACGCCGGCTGCTGATCGTCATCGGCGATGGGCTGATCTCGGACGAAGGCTACGAGGGGCGCTATGCCTGGGCTGATGTGGCCCATGCGGTCGAAGAGGCCGAAGAGGCCGGCATTTCGATCTATTACATCGGCGTCGGCCCGACGCGGGTAGACCCTCTCCCAGAGGTCTTCGGGTCTCGAAAGTCGCGCCGCATCAGGCGGATTGACGAACTTCCCGATGTTCTTGCTCGAGTTCACCGCGAACTGGTCGCAGCTTAGTTCCCCCCCCGAATCGAAAGACGCCATGGCCTCAGACAGGTATCAGCCCAACAGCAACGAAGTTGCCCTGTTCGCCCAGGCTTACCTGCAGAAGCTGCCGGTTATGCTGACCGGCCCGACGGGCTGCGGCAAGACCCGTTTCGTCGAGCACATGGGCGCCCAGTTCGGGCGTCCGGTGATCACCATCAGCTGCCACGATGATCTGACCAGCTCCGATCTGGTTGGGCGGTTCCTCGTCACCGGCGGTGACGTGACCTGGACCGACGGTCCGCTTACGCGCGCGGTGAAGGAAGGGGTAATCTGCTATCTCGACGAGGTTGTCGAAGCGCGCCACGACTCACTGGCGATCCTGCATTCGCTGACCGACCACCGCCGGACCCTGTTTCTCGACCGGGCCGGTGAAGTCCTCGCCGCGCCAGACGAATTCATGCTGGTCTGCTCGTACAACCCGGCCTATCGCAGCTCCCTCAAAGAACTCAAGCCCTCGTTCCGGCAGCGCTTCGTCACCATCGCAATGGACTACTTGCCGCCCGGACGCGAGGTGGCCGTGCTAGTTGCCGAATCCGGTGTCGGGCAGGCAACCGCGCAGCGACTCGTACGCTGCGCCACCAGCATTCGCACCGCCGATGATGCCTACCACTTCGAACCCCCCTCGACCAGGGTCCTGGTCAACGCCGCCCAGCTGATAGCCGGCGGCGCCGACGAATTCGAAGCCGCCGAAGTGTGCGTGCTCGCGCCACTGAGTCGCGACGGCGATATCGCCGCGGGACTCCGCGAGACCGCGGCTGCGAGCCTGCTCGCAGCCGGAACATCCGCAGATCGCTAATCAGAAGGGAGCGGGCAAGCAATGAACGAGAGAGACCGGCAGAAGAAAAGAGCGCTCATCGTGTTCCAGATCTTCATCTACGGCTATCTGCTCATCCACATCGGCATCCAACTACACATGTCATTTACCCGCGGCTATTGGGGATAGCACATGAACCTTCCGATACTGAACCGTAAAACCGACAAGAGCGCGGCGCCCAAGCCGGCCGGCAGCAGGCTGGCTGGCGGCTACGACGACCACATGGAGCAGAGTCGCCTGGCCCAGCGCAGCGCTGACAAATGGCTCATCGCCGGCGTGCTGCTCATGGGCACCAACGCCGCCGGCATCTTCGGGTTCCCGTTGTTCCTCTGGGGACTCAAGAAGATGCGGATCGCCACCAAGGCCGGCCTGTCGGTCCGGCCAATCATGGTGACGCTGATCGGCTACTGCATCATCCTCGACGCCGGTCTGAACACCCAGGGCTGGATCCGAGTAATTGTCAATACCTGTGGATTGGTGTTTTTCAGGCGACCTCCGTTCCGGTCGGGGTGGCCGGGTTGTCGGCCGGTTCGGGTGGGGTGATGTCGACGGGTCGTTCGAGCAGTTTGCCTTTGTGGAACACCGCTCCGGCCCGGACCAGGGCGACCAGGTGCGGGGCGTTCACCGCCCGCCAGCGGGCTTGTGCGGCGTCAATGAGCTTGTAGGCCATGGCGATACCCGCCGCGCGGGAACCCGGCCCCTTGGTGACCTTGGTGCGCAACCGGACCGTGGCGAAGGTCGACTCGATCGGATTGGTGGTGCGCAGATGTACCCAGTGCTCGGCGGGATAGTGGTAGAACTCCAGCAGCACATCGAGGTCGTCAACGATCTTGGCCACGGCCTTGGGGAACTTGGCGCCGTAGTCCAGTTCGAAGGCTTTGACCGCGACCTGCGCGTGGTCGATGTCCTCGGCGCCCGCGATTTCCCGCATCGCCGCGATCGCCCCCGGATGCGCCGACTTCGGTAGTGCGGCAAGGACATTGGCCTGCTTGTGAAACCAGCACCGCTGCTCACGGGTATCGGGGAACACCTCACGGACCGCTTTCCAGAACCCCAGAGCACCGTCCCCGACCGCGAGCACCGGGGCGCGCATGCCACGGCGCCGGCAGTCCCGCAGCAGATCCGCCCACGAGTCCGCTGATTCGCGGTACCCGTCGGTCAGCGCGACCAGTTCCTTGCGGCCGTCGGCGCGCACCCCCAGCATCACCAGCAGGCACAGTTTGTCCTGCTCCAGGCGGACCTTGAGATGGATGCCGTCCACCCACAGGTACACATAATCGGTGCCCGACAGGTCCCGGCGGCCGAACGCGGCGGCCTCGTCCTGCCACTGCGCGGTCAGTCGGGTGATCGCCGGAGCCGAGAGCCCCGCCCCCGAGCCGAGGAACTGCTCCAACGCCGGACCGAAGTCGCTGCTGGACAGGCCATGCAGGTACAGCAACGGCAGCACCTCGGCCATCTGCGGGGACTTACGCGCCCACGCCGGCAGTATCTTCGACGAGAATCGTTGCCGCTCACCGGTTTCCGGATCGACCCGTTTGTCGTTGACCCGCGGCGCCTTCACCTCGATCGCCCCAGCGCCGGTGAGCACCTCCCGGACGTTGTGGTGGCCGTTGCGGACCACCAGCCGGTGCCCATTCTCGTCGACCTGATCGACGAACTGGTCGACATAGGCGGCGACCTCGGCCTGCAAAGCGGCGGCCAGCATCTGCCGGGCACCGTCGCGGACAATCTCATCCAACAACGACCGACCGGCACCGCTGCGGGTGTCGTTGGCCTGCGCGACATCGTGAACTACGGTGAGCACGGGCGTGCCTTCCCAACCAGCGCGCCAACGCCGGTCTTGATCAGAAACGAACTGGACTTGTGATCATCCCCGGGAAGGCGCGCCCACATTCACGCCGCCCTACCAAGGCTCATCCACAGGTTCTGATCATTGCTCCTGGATCCTGGACATGGTCGGCAACCACACCCTGGTCTACCGGGTGCTCTACACCGGCTGGGGCAACCTCTTCGACATGGGCTACTTCTGGCATTACAACCAGCTGTGGATCGGCGGATCAGGCGCCCCAGGCGAAAAAGGCTGGGAATTCGCCCTGATCCTCATCGTCTTTCCCATGCGCATCGCCGCGGGCATCGCGTTCCTGCAGATGAAGCGCTGGGGGTACCAGTGGCTGATCGTCACGTGCTGGTTCGGCGTGGTGATCTGGGTGGGTTACGTCATGAACATGACCGTCTACGCCGACCTTCGGTACACCGGCACCGCACTGCCGGTCATCGGATGGTGGCTCTACGACATCGTCTACATAACACCGTTCCTGGCGATCCCATACCTACACACCGTCAACCGCGAAATCTTCTCGGAATAAGGGGAATTCAATGCCAACACCAACTCCTGACACCGACGAGTCCGCGGCCGCCGGAGCCGAAGACAAGACACTGCCGTTGGGTACCACCAAAGAGTGGTCCAACATGCACAAGTGGTTGCAGCGCGGCATCCTCATCTGCCTTACCGCCCTGGTCATCGAGGGCGCATTCACTCTGCCGTTCATCATGATCTACTACGGCTATCCCACCTTGGGGTTCCGCGACATCTGCAGCGAGCTGATGAAAGTGCGCTACAACGACGACACCCTGGAGTGCAAGCACCCCTACGACTTCCCGGGCCCCCCGTTCGGCGGCCCGCCCGAAGCTGCCGGAATCAACACTGCGCTCGACGAGTGGGGCGTTCAGCCCAAGCCGATGTACCCGCGGATCGGATTCCGTGAATTGGTCCGTATCCACGACGAGCGGATCGCACGGCAAGCGGCCGAACAGGGCGCAGTACACCAACGTCCGTGAGTGCGGGGGCGGCCGCAGAGCAAGGTGACGGGCGCCCGCACTTGCGCCTAAATATACTTAGACGTTTACTTATATGAGGCTGGCGCCGAGGCGGCATCGCGCCAGCACCAAGGGAGAACAATGACATCAGCGACCGAACGTCTCATGGCTCTCATGGGCACCGACGACTGCTACCACCACGCCCCAGGAGACCTGCTCGCCGATCAACTCGCGGCGGCCAACGAACGCTTCGAAAGCCAGATCGGCTCCATAGGCCTGCTGCGCAACCGCGCCGAGTCCGGTGGAATTGCTGGGATCGGCACGCTGGCCGACCTCGTTCCATTGCTATTGGCCCACACCACCTACAAAAGCTACTCCGAAGGCTGGCTCACCGAAGGTCAATGGGACCGGATGGGTCGCTGGCTCAACACCGTGTCCGCCCGACCGGTCGAGAACGTGAGCTACGAGGGTGTCTCCACTCTCGACGAGTGGATTAATCGCATGGAGAGCATCGGACACTATCTATCCTGCTCGAGCGGGACCACCGGCAAGCCCGCCATCCTCAGCGGGACCGAAGGCGATATCGATTTCTCTGCGCGAGGTAACGCTGACGGCATCGTGTGGGCGATGGGCCTCAAACCCGATCCGACGCGCAAGTTCTTCGGCATCGGACCGCAGTTCGCCGCGCCACGCGAAAACGCGATCAAGAATGCGATGATTGCCGCGATCGCCCCCGATGTCGAGCCCTACCAGTTCGGCTCCGAACCCATCACCGTCGGCGGCATGGTCGAGATGATCGTGTTGCGCCGCAAGATCGCCGACGGTACCGCGCTGCCTTCCGAGATCGCCGAGTTCGAACAGATCGCCCACAAACGCGGCACCGAAATGACCGAATCGGCCGACAAGACTGTCGAGGCGCTCATCGAAGCGCGTGGCCATCCGATCATGGTCAGCGGCATGTACGGCCAGCTGTATCCGATCGCCGAAGCTGTCCGCGCAAAAGGCTTCAGCGGCACAGATTTTCACCCCGACAATTCGATGTTTGTCGCTGGCGGTCTCAAGGGCGCCGTGTTACCTGAGAACTTCCACGAATACATCCTGGAGACCTTCAATGTCGCCGAAAACCGGATGTATCACATGTACAGCATGCGTGAGATCAACTCGACATTCCCGTTGTGTGAGGCTAAGCGCTACCACATCGCACCCTGGGTGATCGCCCTGCCGCTGGACGTCAGTGGCGAGCAGTTGCTCGATGCTGGCGACGGCGAGATCGAGGCCCGCGCGGCGTTCATGGATCTGTCGATCGAGGGCCGCTGGGGCGGCATCATCAGCGGCGACAAGGTCGCGATCAGCTTCGGCAAGTGTGCCTGCGGGCACCAGGGCCCGACGGTGGCACGCGAGATTCTGCGCTTCGCCGATCTGCCTGACGGCGACAAGATCAGCTGCGCGGGCAGTATCGATGCCTACGTGCGGGGTGTGTCGTGAGTTCAGTCACCGGACAGGTGCTATCTGCACCTCACTTCGTCCAGGGGCGTGTCGTCGAAGGCGCCGACGTGCAGCACCGTTCCCGTGATCTTGGCGCTGACTTTTCCACACCGGCAATTGATCTCGATGCGATCGTGACGCCGCGGTCCCAGCTGCCACCGCTGCTGGACACCCCATTGTCGGAGATCATCGACTTCCTGGTTGAGGTGGGCCAACAGCTGCAGTTGGACCGCAATCCGTACCTGCAGGAATGTTTGGAGTACATCGCAGCGACCAATCCGTTGCCGCGTCGGGTGGTGGAAAACCTCTATCGGGAGGCGCCGCTGTATCTGAGCCGACCACTGCTGGAGAGCATGGTCGAATCGAACTTTGCCCAGCCCGAGGCTCTCGACGGCTGGGTAGAGAAGACCGACCCGTTTGGCAGCAAGCTGGCGCTGCGGGCCTTCCCGCCACGGATCGTGCACATGCTCGCCGGCAACGCTCCAGCCGGCTGCGTGGCCTCGATTGCTCAAGGCGCGATCGTCAAGGCGATCAGCCTGTTCAAGATGCCGTCGAGTGATCCGTTCACCACCGTCGCGGTGCTGCGCACGATGGCCGACATCGACGCAACCCATCCGGTGGTGCGCTCAATGAACGCGGTGTACTGGCAGGGCGGCGACGAAACGATCGAACGGACGTTGTACCGGCCCCAGTACTTCGACAAGATTGTCGCCTGGGGCGGAGGGCCGGCAATCAACAACGTCATCCGCTACCTCGGCCCAGGCATCCAACTGGTGTCTTTCGACCCGAAGTCCTCAATCTCGATGATCGGCCGTGAAGCATTCGAGTCCGAGGAGGCCATGGATGACGTCGCTGAGCGGCTTGCCCTTGACACCACAGTGTTCAACCAGGAGGCCTGCCTGGCAAGCCGATTCGTGTTCGCCGAAGGCGACCCGGCGCAAGTCGAAAAGTTCTGCGCCAAGCTTCTCAGCCGGCTCGGCGTGGACCGAACCTACGCCTCAGCACAAGCAATGCCGTTGCCCACCGAGGTTCGCGAAGAAGTCGAGATCATGACGGCGATGGGCGATCTGAAGACCTGGGGCGGATTCGATGGCCGCGGTTTGGTGATCCTCTCGGACGCTCCGGTGAACTTCCATCCCTCCAACAAGACATCGAACGTCGTCCTCGTCGAGGCTCTCGATGACGCTGTGAAGTATGTCAACGTTGCCACCCAGACGATCGGCGTCTATCCCTACGCGCGCAAACAACAGCTACGGGACCGACTGGCTGCCGCGGGCGCCCAACGTCTGTGCCGACTGGGAACAGCCAATGCCCACGCCCTGGGCAGCCCACACGATGCGATGTATCCGCTGCAGCGCCTGGTGCACTGGATGGCCGACGACGATGTCGACCTCGCCCACATCAGCTCGATCGGAGAATTCGAATGACAGTTCACAGGCACTGGGTCGCCCAAGGTCACTGACATGGACGTCTCTGGCATCAACAATGACGCCGTCGTGGTGATCGGCGCCGGGACTGTGGGCGCGACCATCGCGCGGCGTCAGGGGCCCGGCAAGACAATCGTGCTGGCTGACCGCGACGAGGCAACGTTGCATGCGCTGGCTGGTGCGCTGGCCGACGAGGGGCATGAGGTCGTCGCCCGGGTCGTCGACATCTCGGTGCGTGACTCGGTGTGCGATCTGGCCCGTGTGGCCGCTGCCGCCGGGCGCATCAGCCAGGTCGCCATCGCCGTCCATGTGAGCCCGACGCATGCGCCCCCGGCAGAGATCCTCGCCGTGAACTTGCAGGGAGTCGGCGTCGCGCTGGAGGTGTTGAGCACCGTCGTATCGCGCGGCACCTCAGGTGTGGTCGTGTCTAGCATGGCCGGCTATCTCGCCGAGCCGTTGACAGCCGAACAAGAGCAGACGCTCGCCGCGGTGTGGGCCGATGAATTGCTGCTACTTGACTTCACTGATCCCGCCGAATTCAGCGACTCTGCCTCGGCGTATGCACTCGCCCATCAGTGCGTGCGCACGCTGGTTCAAGCAGCCGCGGTCCGGTGGGGCTGGCGGGGGGCGCGGGTCAACTCCATCAGCCGCGGTGCCATCGGACGTATGCCCGCCCGGCGTGACCCCGACGACATTAGCTCAGCCCTGCCCGGAACTGCTGGCCTGGCACGTTCGGCGACCCCGGATGACATCGCCGCGGCAGCAGCGTTCCTGTTGGGCTCAGAGTCAAGCTTCGTCACGGGTATCGACGTGTTTGTCGACGGTGGGGTAGTGGCCGCACTGCGCACCGACCAACTGACCCTCTTGGACGTCTAAGCCTCGATCCACCGATGTATCGGCTGGTCGCAGGGTGTCGGAATGAGGAAAGTGCCCTTTGAACTGGGAAGATTGGTGTTCTCGACGCACTAATCAGTCCAGGTCAGAAAGGCACTTCCGGTGAAAGTGTCCCATAGTTTCGCTGTGTCGTCGGCGGTCTTCGATGATGACCATCTCGTGTCCTGTGCTGGATTGGTCCCGGTGATGACCCTGGCGGCCCAGACTGCCTTGCCGCAGCTATTACGTGACAAGGTGGTCATTGCCGAGCCGAGGATCAAGTCCGGGGCGGCCAACCCGGCACCGAAGCTGAGCACAGTCATCGCGGGCATGTGTGCCGGTGCGGACTGCATTGACGATCTCGACCTGGTGCGGGCAGGTGGGATGAAGACACTGTTCGGCGGCGTGTATGCACCCTCGACCATCGGAACTTTGTTGCGCGAGTTTACTTTCGGACACGCCCGCCAGCTCGAATCGGTTTTGCGCGAGCACCTGGCCGGACTCTGCGCGCGGGTCGATCTGTTGCCTGGCGCCGACGAGCGCGCGTTCCTCGACATCGACTCACTGCTGCGTCCGGTCTATGGCCACGCCAAACAAGGTGCTTCCTACGGACACACCAAAATCGCGGGCAAGCAGATCCTGCGCAAGGGCCTGTCGCCGTTGGTCACCACGATCAGCACCGCCACGAGTGCGCCGGTGATCACCGGCGCCCGGTTGCGAGCCGGGAAGGCCAACTCCGGCAAGGGTGCGGCCCGGATGATCGCCCAAGCCGTCGCCACCGCCCGCACCGCCGGGGTCACCGGCCAGATTGTGGTGCGCGGCGATTCGGCCTACGGCAACAGCACCGTGGCCACAGCCTGCCGCCGCGCCGGTGCCCAGTTCTCGTTGGTGCTGACCAAGACCCGCGCCGTCGCTGCAGCCATCGAGTCCATCGACGAGAGCGCCTGGATTGCAGTGGAATACCCCGGAGCGGTCCGTGATCCCGACACGGGAGCCTGGATCTCCGATGCCGAAGTCGCCGAGACCACCTACACCGCCTTCACCTCCACCGACAACCCGATGACCGCCCGGTTGATCGTGCGTCGGGTCAAAGATGCCCGCTTTCCTGATGCGCTGTTTCCGGTGTGGCGGTATCACCCGTTCTTCACCGACACCGACGAACCCACCGTTGCGGCCGACATCACCCACCGCCGCCACGCGATCATCGAAACCGTGTTCGCCGACCTGATCGATGGACCCCTGGCTCACATGCCTTCGGGACGTTTCGGAGCGAACTCGGCGTGGATCCTGTGCGCCGCTATTGCCCACAACCTGCTGCGCGCCGCCGGCGTCCTGGCCGGTGGAGCCCACGCAGTCGCCCGGGGCGCCACACTGCGCCGCAAGCTCATCACCGTCCCCGCACGCCTGGTCCGACCGCAACGCCGACCCCTTCTGCACCTACCGAGCCACTGGCCCTGGGCTGACCACTGGCTTACGCTGTGGCGCAACACCATCGGCCACAGCCCACCACTCACCGCCACCACCTGACCACCTGGCCGAATAGGCCCCTACCGGAGCGCACAGGGAAAAGCTGGGCAGACCAGCGGTTACGTCACGCTCACAAGCCCACCAAACGACAACCAGCCACGGCAGACACATCAATCACTCAAGTCCACGGATCGAGGCTAAGCCGGCCCAATGGCACGCCGATACCCGACCAAGTCCAGACAAAGTAGCCGATCGAGTATATTTTGTTCTTTGTGACGACCCGCCGAGGTCGGCCGACACAGGCCGAAGCCAAAGAACTCGACGTCGCCGTCCGCAAGGCAGCGGTCGCGACGTTCGTCGAGTGCGGCTATGACGGCGCCACAATGGAATCGATCGCCAAGGCCGCCGGCGTCACCAAACGGTCCCTGTATGCGCGGTATCCGGACAAGCGCGCGGTATTCGTCGACGTCATCCCCTGGGCATTGTCACGTTTCGAGGCTCGTGCTGCCGAGATCGACAGCGGCGAGAACCTGGAAGGCGCACTGTTCGCCGTCGGCCGGGTCGCGCTGGAGCGGGCCGTTGACCCGCAGAACGTGCGCCTGGCACGCATTGCGATGAACGAGATCGGTCGCTTCCCTGAGTTTTCGGTGACAGCGGAGTCGATGATGTGGTCTGGTCGCCAGCGGGTGGTGACCGAACTGCTGCGCCGGTATCAGGCCGAAGGGGTGCTCAAAGTCGATGACATCGAACTGGCCGCCGAGCATTTCTTGGCCATGGTCGAAGCACTTCCGGGACGGTTTGCCGACTTCGGGATATTCCGGACCGCTGAGCAGAATGAGCGGCACCTGCAACAAGCGGTGAGCTTGTTTCTGAATGGGATACTCATCCATTGAGCCGCAACGGGATCTGCCATATTTGTCACGATGGCGACTCACGAACTCCGATCGCCTTACGGATGTCTTCGTCGAGTTCGACTTCAAAGCTCTGCAGCATCCAACCCAGAGTCTCGTAGGCCCCGACAGTGAAGATGACATCCAGGATCTGCCGAACGTCTAGGTGCTGTGACAGCGTCGAGAGGGTGTCGCTGTCTATCGCCCCGGCGCTGATCAGTTCATCGGTTGCTCTCAGCAGGGCGGCGTCGGACTCGGTCCAGATCGAGGCATCTGGACCCCAAGCGATCCAAGGGATTTCTTCGGCGCTAACACCGGCGTCCTGCCCGAGAACCAAGTGCTGAGCGAACTCGTATTCGGCACCGCGAACTGCCGCAGCGCGCAGGATCAACAGCTCACGTTGGCGCTCGCTCAACGTTGTGGCGCGCAGCAGGTGACCATTGAACGTGAAGAATGCCTTGGCCAGCGCAGGGTGGTGGGCGAGCATCCCCAGAATGTTTAGCGCTTTGGGTCCGTCTGGCCTGCGCGAGACGACGTAGCGTGGATTGGGTGGGGTCATCGCTGACATGGCGTCGCGCATTTCGACCGGCCATTGGTCGAGGGGCAACGGAGAGAAATGTGTCATCGCTGGCAATATCCGTTTCAGGTGCGCGCAGGGTAAATGGGGATCACTGGCTGGGCCGGGCGACCGAAGTCGACTGACTGTAGAGGTATCCGGCCAAGCCTTCGGGCCCAAGTTCGCGTCCGTAGCCGCTGGCTTTGACACCACCGAACGGCGCCAGCGGGTCCATGATGTAGCCCTGATTGATGCCGAAAGATCCGCTGCGCACGCGTGAGGCGACGCTGCGGGCATGGTCGATATCGGTGGTGAAGACCGCGCCGGCAAGCCCGTAGTCGGAGTCGTTGGCGATATCGACGCCCTCATCCTCGTCGCGATAGCCAATGACAGTCAGCACGGGACCGAAGATCTCTTCGCGGGCAATACGCATCTGATTGTGGGCCTGACTGAACAAGGTGGGCCGCACATACCAGCCGTGTGTCAGGTTGGCGGGCATATCCGGGCCGCCGGTCACCAGCCGCGCACCTTCGCGGGTCCCTTCGTCGATGTAGTGGCGGACACGGGCTTGCTGGCGGGCACTCACCAGCGGCCCGATCTGCGTCGCCGCATCGGCGGGATCGCCCACAACCAGCGAATCCATTTCGGTGACAAACGCTTCCACGTACTCGGCTTCGCGCTCGGCGGGCACGAGAATCCGAGTGAGTGCATTG
Source organism: Mycobacterium sp. 48b (assembly GCF_048282725.1). Taxonomy (NCBI): domain Bacteria; kingdom Bacillati; phylum Actinomycetota; class Actinomycetes; order Mycobacteriales; family Mycobacteriaceae; genus Mycobacterium; species Mycobacterium sp. 48b. The sequence continues at coordinate 48,980 of NZ_JBLVUL010000001.1, read as the reverse complement.
CAGACCTGTCCGCTGTTGGCCAGGCTGGCTTGCACGATGGCTTTGGCCGTAGTCGTGGGATCGGCGTCATCTAGGATCAGCGCCGCCGATTTACCCCCCAGCTCAAGGCTGGCAGGGGTCAGATGCGATGCGCAGGCCTGGGCGACGTGGCGGCCGGCATCAGTGGAGCCAGTGAACGACACTTTGTCGACACCAGGGTGACCCACAAGTCGGGCGCCTACTTCGCTGTCACCGGGCAGGAAGCTGACGACGCCTGCAGGCAGGTCGGCAGCCTCGATGATCTCGGCCAGAAGTCGTGCGTCCAGCGGTGATTCCGGGGCCGGCTTGACGATCACGGTGCAGCCCGCCAGCAATGCCGGAATAATCTTGCCCACGGTGAGGAACTGCGGCATGTTCCAGGGGACGACCGCGGCCACGACACCGACCGGGTGGCGGGTGATCGAGATGTCACCGCCGTAAAAGCCGGGACGCGACTCGTGCCACGGGTAGGTGGAGGCAACGTTGTTGAACGCCGCCATCAGCATCAACGGCAGCTGGACTTGTGCTCGTTTGGAGAAAGTGATCGGGGCGCCGATCTCGGCAGTGATCTGTTCGGCCATCTCGGCTCGGCGGTCTTTGTAGAGCCCGGCGACTCGCTGGATGGCTTCGATGCGTTCCTGGGGGGTCAGCCGCGGCCACGGCCCATTGTCAAACGCGGCGCGTGCAGCATTGACCGCGCTGTCCACATCGGCGGGCCCGGCGGCGGCCACCGATGCGATCGGGGCTCCTGTGTGCGGAGAGATGACTGAGATGCTGTTCGGCGTGCTCGGGGCGGTCCACTTTCCCGCGATGAACAGCTTGTCTTGAAGAGTCTGCACGCAATGTCCTTTGGTCTGATGTCCCCACAGTGGAGTTGTTCCGCAACACAGGTTTTCGACTATCGCCCAGCGAATCGGCCGGCTGGGCGCCGTTGACCGGCGGCCGATTCGATAGGTGCGCTGCTAGATCACCGGTTCCTGCAGGCAAGTCAGTGATGCCGCCCCGCTGTCGGGCACACGGGGTTGCTTCCATACTTCCACCGGAAAGGACACCGTGATCAATGACTGCATCAGATGCATGACGGTGCGGGCGGGATCGGGAAGCGCGGCAAGGTCGTAGCGGTCGATGAAGTCGAGTGCCTCACGCAGCCGGGGGAAGGCGGCTTCATAAAAGGCCTCCATTTCTGGCATCGACGATGCCAGACGTTTGGCGTACCGTTCCCCCTCGGTGGCCAGGTCCCAGTGCAGGAATGGTTCGAGCTCGGCGAATTGCTCGGGTAGGCGGCTAGTGAGTGTTTGTGGCGCAGCCATTTTCGTACTCCTTGACGTAGTCGTGTGCTGACTTGTGAAGCGCCCGTAGCAAGATTTCCTGGTCGCACAGGGGGAACTCGGCGATCACGCGGGATTGCAGCATTTTTTGGGTCGCCTCTAAGGTGTTGGCGTCCTGCAGTGCGAACTCCTTGAATGTCGCTACCGCCAGTTCCTGGGCAAGGCGCTGTTGGGCATTCTTCGGAGGGGCGAAGTAGAGGGTTCCTTCGAAGACGTGGCGATTCACTGCGGTGGGCCAGAAGTGATACGTCATGTACCAACCGGGTTCCCAAAACAGCAGCATGAAGTTGGGGAAGAAGTGGAACGAGTCGGTACCCCAGTGCTTGTAGCGGCCCGGGTTCAAACCGGGCGGCAATGGGTCCAGGCCGTCTACATCGGGCTTGTCCCAGGGGCCGAACAGCCCACTTCGCAAGATCTGGTCGATCGGCTTGACCATGTCCAGGTTCTTGGGTGGCGACTGGCCACCACCGGAGGACACCATGCCGTGCGGATGCGCCAGGTCGTAGTGGACCGCTTCGTACCCGTGCGCCATGATCTTGGCGGCTTCGTCCTTCGTGTATTGCTTGTTGTGCAGAACGGGCGCGTGATAAAACTCGGCGAATGCGTCGATGAAAAGCTTCCAGTTGCTACCGATTTCGGCGCTGTAACGGTAAACCTCGGTCATCTCGTGGTAGGGATAGCCCTCGATGCCCTTGGCTAAGGGCCCCAGGTAGTCAGCCAGCGGCGCGGCGTCCTGGTCGAGATTGATGAAGATGAACCCCTCCCACACTTCGCAGCGCACTGCCCGGAGGCCGAACTTCTCCTTGTCGAGGTCGAAGAACTCGCCTTCCTGCTGAACGAAGGCGAGGTCACCGTCGAGGCTGTAGCGCCAGGCGTGGTACTTGCAGGTGAACTGGCGGCAGGATCCCTTGACCTCTTCGTTGGGGAAGTCCTGCCACACCAACTTGTTTCCGCGATGCCGGCAGATGTTGTGAAACGCGCGGATGCCGCCCTCTCCGCTGTTGACGATCACCAGTGAGGTTTCCAGAACTGCGATCTCGCGAGTGAAGTAGCTGCCCTTCTTGGCGACCTGCTCTAGGCGGCCGACGTTGAGCCACGTTCGCTTGAAGATCGCCTCGCGTTCCTTCTCGAAATGTGCAGGGTCGATGGAGTCGGTGTAGTCGACCGGTGCGGTACCCAGTTCTGGATAGTTCTGGGTCCAGCTACCCGCGCCTGGTTTTGCAAAGTACTGCGCCGTTTTCATGGATAGGCACCTCTCATACCGATGGGGCCGGGTTGCTGCGGCTCCCAATGGCCGATGGGACTGACAGCAGACGCTTGTCAAATATACGAATACGTGTACTTAGGGGTACGTTACGGGTACATTTTTGTCAAGACAGCGAGCGCTTGGTGTCAATTGGATTGGAGTGTCATGTCAGTTCACGTTCTCGGTCTCGACCGCCCGGTGGGTCTGGCGCCTGTGGCCGATGCGCGAGTCCATGCCAGACATCGAGACCTCCGGTTCCGCTTAGCGGTGCTGGCGCATTCGGTGCAGGAGGCGGTGGAGTCTGCCGGTGGATTGATCTGCGATCGGGCGATGAACGGCTGGCATGTGACTGTTGTGGCCACCGATCTGCGTCACGCCAATTCGATGCAGATCCTGGGTGCCGACGTCGTCGACTTCAATGAAGCACTGAGCGTCCGCGGACGCGGCCCGCAGCCACACGCGCTGGCCTTATCGGTCGGGTTGTTGCGAGAGCAACCGCAGGTGCGCAACGAATTGATGGACACCATCAAGCAGGGTCGCACTGAAGTGGCCATGTGGGGCAGCGAATGGCCCTCTGAGATGGAGGGCCTCGTCACTTCCGTCGAACATCGCCTCACAGCCGCCGCACTCGCATTCAAAGCCCAGGCCTTGCTGGCTGGAGCAAACTCGACCGTGGCATCCCGAAATGAAGTGTTTCGCATGGGCCGAGTGTGTAGCAGCTCGCCCTGGCCGCAAGATTTGGCGCCCGCTATCTGATCATCGATGTCACCCCTACGTTCGGTCATCCCGTTCGGTCGTCCGCATCGCCATGGATGACCTCGACGAGCGAAAGCCGCCAGAACCGAAAAGTCCACCGGCTGACTTGGACGTTCTGAGGCCAATGCTGGCTAATCGCTGGCCTCGATGCTGAGCCGCCATCGGTGCAGCAGGATCGCCGCCAATTCGCCGGGCCGGCTGATCATTGCGTCGTGACAAGTGTCGATCTCCACGACGTTGTCGACGCCGCCGAGTGCGGTCATGGCTCTCTGCTGTCGCCGCACCGACAACGCGCGGTCACGTCGCGTGAGTATCCAGGTGATCGGGACACCTTTGGGAACATCGATATCGGCGGCCGGTTCGACCAGGACTCGCAATGCTTCCAAGTGCAGCCGGGATTGTGCGAATCGCCTTTGCGTCCTGGTCATTCCGTTCCAGAACGCGATACGCGCGAACGGGTAGGGCAGCGGAAAAGGACGTCCCAGGGCCACTGCGACCCGGGCCAGCCAGCCCAGCGGGCCGCCCATCGTTTCGGCAACCGAGGACCCCGGTGCCGGGACAAACGCGGCAATGCAGATCAGCTCGCGTACAAACGGATAGCCAAGTCGTGCGGTGACCCGGGGCGCCGTGAGGCCACCCATCGAATGCGCGACGATCACGACACTGACGAATCCCATCTCGCCTACGTCAGCCACGACGGAGTCGACGAAGTCCTCGACTCCCAGTTGCGTCAGTTCGCCGGGTTTGGCGCCTCGCCCGGGAAGGTCAACGGCCAGTACCGGCAATTCCGGCGCCTGACGACGCAACTCGGCAATCGTCAGATCCCAGCAGTCCGCAGCGTGGGCACCGCCATGAATGAGCACCAGCGCGGGTAGGGAGCGGTTCACAGATCAAAAAATACACCCATAGGTATATTTATCTCGTTGGATCAACCACTCACAGGGAGTCTTGAGTCTCATGAGCAGATGGGCGGCAGCCGATATCCCCAGCCAGCACGGCAGGGTCGCGATCGTCACCGGCGCCAATACCGGCATTGGCTTCGAGACGGCGGCGATTCTTGCCTCCCACGGCGCCCGTGTCGCACTTGCGGTACGCAACAGTGACAAAGGAACCGATGCACGGCGAAGGATCCAGCAGCGTCATCCGCAGGCCGACATCGCCGTCATCGCACTGGACCTGACATCTTTGGCCTCGGTCCGCGGAGCAGCCGACGACATCAACTGCCGGTATCCGAAGATTGATCTGCTGATCAACAATGCGGGCGTCATGTTGACTCCCGCGGCGAGGACCGCCGACGGTTTCGAACTGCAATTCGGCACCAACCATCTCGGGCACTTTGCCCTGACCGGACTGCTACTGGGCCGCATGACTACGGTGCCGGGCTCTCGGGTTGTCACCGTGAGCAGTCTGGGCCACCGAGTCAAGGCCGATATCGACTTTTCCGATTTGCACAGCCAACGTTCCTACGACCGGATGACCGCCTACGGTCGCTCCAAACTCGCCAATCTGCTGTTCACCTACGAACTGCAGCGAAGGTTGCATCGAGCCGAGGCATCGACGGTCGCAACGGCAGCGCACCCGGGTAGCGCGCGCACCGAACTGGTCCGCCATTCGCCGCGCTGGATCAAGCTCGGTCTAAAGGCCGTAGAACCAGTGATGTACCAATCGGCAGCGATGGGGGCATTACCCACCCTGCGAGCGGCAACCGACCCGACCGCCGACGGCGGTGAGCTGTTCGGACCCCGCGGGTGGGCCCAGCAACGTGGCTACCCGAAGGCCGTCACCTCCTCCGCGCAGTCCTACGACTTGGATACCGCGCGGCGGCTATGGGAGGCGTCCGAAGAATTGACCGGGGTGCACTACGCACTCTGAATCGAAGTCCCAACAAACATGGGCGAAAGTACACCGGGCAGTACATTAAAAATATGGCGACAACACGGCGGGGCCGGCCCACACAGGCCGAAGCCAAAAAACTCGACCAGACAGTCCGCGAGGCGGCCGTCGCGAGCTTCCTGGAGTCCGGCTACGACGGGACGACAATGGAGGCCATCGCCAAAGCTGCGGGTATCACCAAGCGCTCGCTGTACGCGCGCTACGCCGACAAACGCGCCGTGTTCGCTGATGTGATTCCCTGGGCGCTCTCGCGCTACGAGGCAAGCGGTGACGATACGGTTCCCGACGACGAGGACCTGGAAACCGCGTTGGTCAAAATCGGGCGCATTGCACTGAAGCGGGCAATCGATCCGCAGAACGTCCGACTGACGCGCATCGCAATGAACGAATCTGCACGCTTTCCCGAGTTCGAGATCACTGCTGATTCGATGAGCTGGTCAGGTCGTCATCGCGCTGTCGTGGAGATCCTGCGTCGCGCCGAAGCAAAAGGCGCGGCCAAAACCGACGATATCGAACTCGCGGCGGAGCACTTCCTGGCGATGGTCGAACTTGTTCCTGGCCGATTGGCGGACTTCGGCTTCTATCGATCTAAACGTCAGGAGGAGCGCCACCTCAAAGCGGCGGTGAAGCTGTTCCTGCGCGGCATCGAACCTCGGTAGGTCTACGGTTGCCCTCGCCCGTCAACGATCACACCGGCAGCGGCTTCGATCGGCTTCACGATCGCGGTGAAGTCGGACGCGGCACCCTCTTGATCGAGGGTGTTTTCCCATTGTCGCGCAACCACATCGGCGAGTTCAGCCGGCGCCCCCAGCGCGGCGGCTTCGGCCAGGTATAAGCGCACGTCTTTGACCATCAAGCCGGTGGCGAACCCGAAATCGAATGTGCGGGGAAGCACCGCTTTGGGGAACTTGTCCCTGCTGGCATGAGTCGCTCCCGATCCTGCGTTGAGGACTTCGATCATCACGTTGGGATCAAGTCCGGCTTTGACTCCCATAACCATGACTTCGGCGGTTGCGGCCAGCGTCGCAGCGGCCATCAGGTTGTTGACCAGCTTCATTGTCTGCCCAGCGCCAGGCTGCAAGCCAACGAATATGGGCCGCCCCAGTGTCTGCAGAATCATTGCGACAGTGTCGAACTCGGAGCGGGGACCTGCTGCCATGATGGCCAACGTGCCCTTTTGTGCGCCGGAGATACCGCCGCTGACCGGGCAATCCAGCATGGCGATGTTGTGATTGGCCAGGACGGCCGAGACCTGTTGAGCCATCTGGGCCCCGATGGTCGACAAGTCGATGAAGCGACGGACTCGGCTGCCGTGCATGACACCATCGGTGCCGGTTGCGACGTCGCATGAGGCCTGCAGTGACGGCAGGCTTGCCAGCACGGTTTCGGCATGATCGGCGACTTGTCGGGGGGAGGTGCAGGCGCGAGCACCCAGCGCTACGGCCTGACGTATCGATTCGGGTTGTGTGTCAAAGACAGCGACGTCGTTGCCGGCCTCCAAGAGGCGGGTGACCATGGGAAAGCCCATGTGGCCCAGACCGATAAAACCGATGCTCACTACAGCCCGCCTTTCATGTGCTTTCGATCTCGGCGAAGGCCTCGCGCGCGATCCGGAAGCTGTCGACTGCCGCCGGAACACCGGCATAGATCGCTACTTGCAGGAATACCTCGCGGATTTCCTCGCGCGTCACTCCATTGTTGAGCGCCCCTTTGATGTGGGTGCGCAGCTCGTGTGGCCGGTTGAGTACCGAAATCATGGCCAGATTGAGCATGCTGCGGGTCTTCAATGACAGACCGTCGCGGCCCCACACCGCACCCCAGCAGTACTCGGTTACCAAATCCTGCAAAGGCTTGTTGAACTCGTCGCCGCCAGCGGCTGCAGTGCGCACGTAGCTCTCCCCAAGAACCTGGGTGCGAATTTGGTGGCCTTTGTCGTAGGTGTCCTGATCCATCGGGCTTCCTTCGTTAGGTGCTGTCAGGTATTCCGGCCGCCGTTGACACCCAGAATCTGGCCTGTGATGTAGCCAGCATCTTCGGATACAAGGAATGCGCACGCGGCGGCAATGTCGTCCGGTTGGCCGACCCGACGCACCGGGGTGCGCTCGATGATCTCCTCGACCGTGCCGCCGAGCAGACCCTTGCCCTCGGCCTTGCGCAGCATGGGGGTATCCACGAAGCCAGGAGGCACCGCGTTGACGGTGATGCCGCGGGGGCCATATTCGAGCGCCAGGCTCTTGGTGAGCCCGTTGACGGCCGACTTGGCTGCCACGTAATGCGCCATGTGGGCCACCCCAGAATGGGTACTCGACGACGAGATGTTGACGATACGTCCCCAGCCGGTCTCGACCATGTCCGGTAGCGCCGCCTGGACGCAGTGGAAGACGCCGTTGAGGTTGACGTCGATCACCTTTGACCAGAGCTCGAAGGTGAGGTTCGAAAAACGTTTGTAGCCTTCCAGTCCCGCTGCGTTCACCAAGATGCCGATCGGGCCTAGATCCGCACGGATTTTGGTGAAAACGGCGGCGACTTGTGTGGGATCGGTGACATCGGCCTGGTAGCTGAACTCGGCCTCGGTGGGATTGAGGTCCAGGATCGCCACGTTATGACCATCAGCTTGCAGGCGACGCGCAATTGCCGCACCGATGCCGGACGCGCCGCCGGTCACCGCGGCGTTTTTCACTGCCAAGGTTCGTCGCCGGCGATAGTGGTCCGATGCATGGTGCGTTCCGAGGACGGGTCGTACGGCAGAGCGCGATGCAGCATGCCGGTGTTGTCCCAGATGACCACGTCGCCCACGGACCACTCGTGGCGGTAGCAGAACCTGTCCTGGGTGGTCCAGGCGAGCAGCTCGTCGAGTAGCTCGCGGCTCTGCGCGGCGTCCATGCCCACAATGTGGTCGGCGGTGGCACCGATTACCAGTGAGCGCCGGCCGTCCTTGCGGTCCCACACCAGTGTGCTCTCGTGGGATGGGACTGTGCGCCATCCCGCCAGTTCCTTGTCTGTGGGATTGGGTTTCACGAGGCGCTGGGCTGCCTCGAAGCTGTGCACCACCCGCAGCCCTTCGTAGCGTTTGCGTTCGTGCTCGGGCAGGTTCTCATATGCCGCATAGGTATTGGCGAATTCTGTTCCGCCGCCAACCATCGCGACGTGGCGGGCAGTGAGCATAGTGGCTTTGGCAGGCACGGCGTTGGTGGTGTCGTCGATGTGCCAGCAGAATGTGCCCTTGAGGTACTCGGCTGCCGCGTTCTTCGTCGGATCCAGCGAGACGGTGAAGATTTCCTTGCCCCCGGGCGCCAAGACCTCGCCGAGTCTGCGACTCAACTTCAGTTGTTCTTCATCACCGAGATCGGCGCCGCGGATGAGCACCACGCCGCGCCATTTGAGTGCTTCGCGGATCTGAGCAACGGTGGCGTCGTCGAGGAGGTCACCGAACTCAACGAGCTCGGCGCCCAGTTCGGCGCTCAGTGCAGTCGTCTGGGCCATGCGATCGTTCCTTCCAATTGCGTACGTTGCGGTGAGACGATGAGCGGCGGTGAAGCAGAGACGTACCGGGGTGCGGCGACAAGCGCGTCACAGTTTGACCACCACAGTCTTGGTGGCCGTGACCGCATCGAGGGCTTCGATCCCTTTTTCTCGTCCGTATCCGGATTTCCGGAATCCACCGAAAGGCAGTTCGACGCCTCCGCCTGCACCGTAGGTGTTGACGTAGACCTGTCCGGCGACGAGCTCAGCTGCCAGACGATGCGCTCGGGAAAGATCACGGGTCCACACAGCGGCCAGCAGCCCATACTGCGTCCCGTTGGCCAGCGAAATCGCCTCATCTTCGTCAGTGAAGGTGTTCACTGTCACCACAGGTCCGAAGATCTCCTCCTGAGCAATGGCAGACTGCGGGTCGACACCGTCGATCAATGTCGGCGCAAAGAAAGCGCCGGTGCCAAGCATGGTGTCGTCGGGTGGTGTTCCACCACAAAGGATTTCGCCCTTAGTGAGATCGGAAACCATACCGATGACGCGAGCCTGCTGCTTGCGTGAGATCAACGGGCCCAGGTCAGGGTCCTCGACGCCACGACCAAGGCGGACACGGGTGAAGCGCTCCAAGACCTTCTCGACCACCTGGTCGTGAACGGAAGACTCGACCAGCAGACGGGAGCCCGCCGAACAGGTCTGGCCGGCATTTTGCAGGATCGCCTTGGCGATGAAGTCTGCTGCAAGGTCCAAGTCGGCATCGGCGAACACGATCTGTGGTGACTTGCCGCCCAGTTCGAGCACGGCAGGAATGACCCGGTCGGCGGCGGCATGAGCGATCTGCGAGCCGACACGTGTGGAGCCGACGAACCCGATCGAGTCAACGTCTGGATGCGCAGCCAATGCGGCGCCTGCCTCCGCGCCGATGCCGGTGACCACATTGAAGACTCCGTCCGGCAGCCCCACCTGTGTCGCCAAGCGTGCGAATTCAACTGCCGTCCGGGGAGTTTCGTCAGCCGGCTTGGCGACCACCGCGTTGCCCGCGGCGATCGCCGGCGCCACCGCGCGGGCCATCAACTGCATCGGATAGTTCCAAGCCACGATGTGGCCTGTCACGCCAAGCGGTTCGCGGCGCGTGTAGACGTGCAGATCCTCTGTCAAAGGGATGGTTTGTCCGTAGTAGCTATCGATGGCGTGGGCGTAGAAGCGAAAGTAGCGTGAGGCCACCGTGGCGTCTGACTTTGCCTGGCTCAGTGGCTTGCCAGTGTCTTCACTCTCGGCGCGAGCAAGGGCCGCGCGATTTGCGTCGATCGCATCCGCGAGGCGAACAAGCAGATCAGCGCGCTGCGCGGGGGCCGTCTTCCTCCAGCTCCACGCTGCGGCCCGCGCGGCTCGGACTGCCTGGTCGACTTCGTCGGCGCCACCTCGGGCCACAGCGCCCAGTGAGAGCGAGGTAGATGGATCGACATTGTCGTAGACCTCGGCAGAGGGCACAGAGCCGCCATTGATGAACGATTCTGTAACTGCCATCGATACCTCACGAATCCTTCGTCGTGGTCGGGATGTTTCCCTCGCCGCATTGACATCTGGTGCGAGGAGCCTTCTTCATAAGTACACAGAACCGTATACTTTGTCAATGGAAGCTCGACTTGTCGAGCCGTGGGCCGAGCTCCCGATGCACTCCTTGGCTCAGGCGACGGATGTTCGTGACTTCGATCCGACTACACACCGTCATGCTGTCGCGCGGTCGGGCGCGGCTTGGGCGCGGTCGAGCCGACCTTTTTGACACGGCGCGCCGGTGGGTGCTGATGCGCGGCCGGGGCGCTGGTGGATTGGGGTGTGACTGCTCGGAGAAACAGCTTGACGGCGTACTGCAAGTGTCGCTCGGCCTGAGCGTCGCTGCGGAATATGCCGAACTCGGCCAATCTGGAGGGAAGGGCTTCAACGAGGGCGAGGAAATGTTCGGCGGCGAGTTCGAGTTCCTCGGGGTCGATCTCGATCTCGCCGATCTCGACGTGCCGCCGCAATAGGTCCATGACCGCACGTAGGCGCGGCGACCACCGCATAGTTTCGCCGCTGACTGCAAACTCGGGGAAGCGGGCGGATTCATTCATGGCGATGCGCTGCAGACGCACAATCTGCGGATTGGTGCTCCATTCCAGTGCTTTGTGGGCGATATCGGTCAGCGATTCGCGTAGATCTCCACTGTCGATCCAGGCCATCGTGTCATGGTGATCGTGACGTGACATCGCCCATGGAATGACATCGGCGAACACCGCGCGTTTGTCGGAGAAGCGCGAGTAGAGCGTCTGCTTCGTGATGCCTGCCGCGCGTGCGATCGCTTCCATGGATGTGCCGTCGTAGCCGTATTCGAGGAACGTTTGGAGTGCGGCTTCGCGCAGTTGCTGATCGAGACGTTTGACCTCGGCCTGTGTGGGCCGGCCTGGGCGGCGATTCGTCGGGGCCATGATCTGGCGATTCTATCTAACTAGACGAAGTAGTATGCTTACCTAGCATCTAGACGGTTGCGTATGATTTCTCGACTTGCCACCCTGCATCCGCAGGCGGCGCCTCCGGTGCAGGTTGACACAATCATACGGGTGCGTTTAGTTTAAAACTATACGAATCCGTACGTTTTCGGATTAGGTGACGATCGGAGATAAGTAATGCCAACGCTGGATCCTCGCAATGTGGCCGCTTGGACCGAACAGCCCTACGAGGATCTTCTGGCGTTATCCGGTAGCGACGTGGAAGGTGTTCAGCGCCAGGCGCTTGCGCATCGGTTCGACACGCTCCGGCCGTCGGTGGAAGCTCTGGACAAGCTGGCTTCCCGTCAGGGGGTCGACACGGTCGCGCAGATCGACGATGTCGTGCCGGTGCTGTTCGACCATCGTGTCTACAAGAGCTATCCGCTCAGCCTCGTCGAGAAGCGGCAGTTTCCCCGCCTGAGCGCCTGGTTGGACCGGCTGACGTCCCACGACCTGAGATCGATCCCACTCGATGGTGTGGATTCAGTGGATGGCTGGCTCGCCCGACTGGACGAGCACGGAATGATCATGGGGCACTCCACCGGAACCACCGGCAAGCTCAGCTTCATTCCGCGCTCCCGGCAAGAGTGGCCGGCCTGGTGCAACGCCTACTTCGAATGCATGCGCGCCACGGTCGGTGTGGACTTGCGCAAAGTGCAGATCCCGTCGATCGCGACCGGTTACCGCTCAGGACATCAGATGATGACTAAGATGGGCGCGCTTTTTGCAGCCGAATCCGCCGGTGGGGATGCAAACCGTCACATGCTCTACGACTACCCGTTGTCCTCGGATCTCTTGTCGCTGGCGGGTCGTTTGCACGCCGCCGAGGAACGCGGTGAACTCGACCAGCTCGAGATTGACCCGCGCATTCTGCAGGAGCGCCAGCACCTCATCGAGGCCGCTCGTCACCGTGACGAGGACATGCAGAACTGGTTCGCCAAACTCGCCGTCGAGTTCCGTGGGCAGCGGGTGATGGTGGGCGGCACCGCCGCCGATCTGGTGCGCCTGGCCATGAAGGGCAAAGGGGAAGGGGTGGTCGCCGACTTCGGGCCCGATTCGATCCTGGTCTCCGGTGGCGGCATGAAGGGCTTCAAGGACGCCCCGGACAACTGGCGCGAATTGCTGATGGACTTCTTCAACGCCAACCGGATTCGCAGCATGTATGGCATGAGCGAGACCATGGTCAACGCCCCGCAGTGCGAGGCCGGCTTCTTCCACGTGCTGCCCTACGTCATCCCGATCATCCTTGACGAGGAAGCCAATCCGCTGCCGCGGCACGGCGTTCAGACCGGGCGGATGGCGCTGTACGATCTGCTGGCCGAAACCTATTGGGGCGGCTTTATTTCCGGCGACAAGGTCACCGTGCACTGGGATTCCTGCGAGTGTGGGTGGAACAGTCCCCGCGTCGCCCCGGACATCGTGCGGTTCTCCGACATCGTCGGTGGTGAGGACAAGATCACCTGCGCGGGAACGGCCAAGGCCTACAACGACTTCATGGACTACGTCTCTGGCGCCTGACCACCCGCCCTTGTTAGCGAAGGATCATCTCGTGACCAACACGGCAGCACCCGAGACCCAGGTACTCGACATCCCGATCATCATCCGCGGCCGCATCATCGAACCCGGCGACGATGCCATCGAATTCGGCGGCCGCGTCGGTGCGCGGTTCCGCCAGCCCGACCCGCAACACCACGTCAAAGACCTCGTTCTTGCCGACGCCGGCGCCCTGCGCGACCTGCACGACACCCCAGTCGACGAGATCATCGACTTCCTGGCCGAACTGGGCAAACGGCTGACCCCGGACGCCCCGCTGATGCAGACCGCGTTCCGGTTGGCCGCCGAAGCCGGCGACATGACTGAACCGGTACTGGCACCGATCTATGAAGACCTGCCCTACCTGTTTCATCCGGATCGACTGTCCGGAATGATCGAAGCCACTATCGGCAAGCGGTACCTGGACGGCTGGGTAGAACGCGGTCAACCGGGGACCTCGGTGCTGCGGGTGCGCGCGATCGGAACCCGCCAGCTGCACATCATCGCCGGAAACGTGCCGATCACCGCGGCACTCACGGTCATTCGCGGTGCGCTGACCAAATCGGACTGTCTGATCAAGACACCGTCCAACGACCCGTTCACCGCCTCGGCCATCGTGCGGACCATGGTCGAGTTGAATCCGGACCATCCGGTCACCAAACACTTCGCGGTCGCCTACTGGAAAGGCGGCGACGAGGCGGTCGAGTCCAAGGTCATCCGGCCCTCGCGGATCGAGAAACTCACCGCCTGGGGCGGGATGGCATCGATGACCCACATCCAGAAATATCTGGTGCCCGGCATCGAGTTGATCGCGATGAATCCCAAGCTGTCGATCTCGGTGGTCGGCCACGAGGCCCTCGACGATCCCGACGCGATGGCCACCGCCGCCAAGGGTGTCGCGCTCAATGCCGGACGAATGAACCAAACCGCCTGCGCCAGCACACGTGTCGTATATGTCGAATGCGACGAGACCGAAGAGGACCTGGCCCGCTTGGAACAATTCGGTGAGGCCATCCACGGTGCTTTCCTGGCGCTACCGCCACACGAATCCACTGCCCCCAAGCGTCCCGACCCCGACCTGGAAGACGAGATGAGCGCTCTGGCCCTCGACGAGGAGTTCTATCGCGTCATCGGCGACAGTGCCAGCGCAGGCGTCGTGGTGTCCCGAACCGCCGAAGAACCTGTGGAGTTCGCCGACCGGCTCAACAACCGAGTGGTCAACCTTGTACCGGTGCCCGACATCACCAAAGTGCCCCGCTGGGTCAGTGAAGAGACCCAGACCGTCGGCATCTACCCTGAACGGTTACGCCTGCAACTGCGCGATGAACTGGCGCTGCATGGCGTACAGCGACTCATGCCGTTGGGCGAATCGATGACTCTGGCCGTGGCCGATCCGACCCAGACCTTCGGTCTGCCCCACGACGGCGGGGAACCGGACCGACGTTCGGTGCGCTGGGTGATCGACCAGTCCGTCGATCCGGTTTAAGGGCCGTCATGCACTACCGACGTCTGGGTGCCAGCGGACTATTTGTATCCGAATACTCATTAGGCGCAATGATTTTCGGCGCCGAAGGGTACGGCTGCGACGAGGATACCGCCACCAAACTCATCCGCCGCTACCTCGATGCAGGCGGCAATGTGATCGATACCGCCGACACTTACCGAGGATCCGAGCGGATCTGCGGCCGAGCCTTGCAGGGCCTGCGTGATCAGGTGGTGGTATCGACCAAGTTCGGAATGCCGGTAGGAGCGGGACCCAACGAACGCGGCGCCGGTCGGGTTCGGATCCGTGCGGCCTGCGAGTCCAGTCTTCGCCGGTTAGGTACAGATCGAATCGACCTGTACTGGCTGCACATCGACGACCTGGACACACCCTTGGAAGAAACGATCAGCGCGCTGCATGATCTCGTGCGCGCCGGCAAGGTTCTCTACCTGGGAATATCGAACCTGCGCGCCTATCGCGTCATGAAAGCACTCAACATGTGCGACCTGCTGGGGGGGCCGCGTTTCATCGCCTATCAGGGCGACTACAACCTGATGACCCGCGGTCTTGAACGCGAACACTTTCCACTATTGGCAGAAGAGAACCTCGGCTTCCTGAGCTGGAGCCCGCTGGCGGCAGGGATGCTGACTGGCAAGATCAGAGCCGATGATGACACTGAGCCGACGCGGCTAAACCAACGCTCGATTGCCGTCGACACTCTCCACAAGAACGACCACGGCTTCGCAGTAGCGGCTCTGGTCACCAAACTCGCCGGCCGAATCGGCTGTACACCAGCACAACTCGCCCTGGCTTGGCAACGAAGCCGACCAGTCGCCTCAGTAATCCTCGGCGCTAGAACCCTTGCGCAGCTCGACGACAACCTGGCATCCATTGACATCGATGTACCCCGAGATGTCCTCGAAGAACTAGACCTTGCCACCGCAGTTCCTCCCGAATACCCGGGTGCCTTCATCGCCACGGCTGACCGGTGGCTACAACGAAACATGACAGGGGCCGTCCATGCCTGAGATGTCGCCACAGAAAGTCGCCATTGTTACCGGCGGTGCATCAGGAATTGGCTTGGCGATCGCCGAACGCCTGGCCGCCGACGGCGCGCGCGTAGCCGTGTTCGACTTGGACGGTGTGGCTGCCAGGGAGGCAGCCGAGAAGATCAAGGCCACCGGCGCCATTGCCATCGGCGTCGCCGTCGACGTGTCGAACCGCGCACAAGTCCAAGCCGGAATCGATACCGTGCACCTGGCGTACGGACCGGTGACCATTCTTGTCAATAACGCTGGTATTGAAGGGTTCCAGTCTTTCCTGAAGATAGCCCCCGACACTTGGGACCGGCTCCTGGCGGTGAATCTGACCGGCACATTTCACTGCTGCCAGCTGGTGATCCCTGACATGATCGACTCCGGCTGGGGCCGCATCGTGAACATCTCGTCATCGAGCACACACGGTGGGCAACCGCTCATGGCCCACTACGTGGCCTCCAAATCCGGCGTGGTCGGTTTCACCAAATCGCTTGCGCTCGAATTCGGTCCTAAACCTCAATCCGTGGACTGACTTGAGTGGTGTGGTTCGACGGTGATTCTGACGGCGGTTTGTGGGGTGGGCAGGATGTAGCCGCTGGTCTGCCCAGCTTTTCCTGTGTGCTTCGGTGGGGCCTGTTCGGCGACGGTTAGACGGTTGCGGTAGCGGGTGGGCTGTAGCCGATGGTGTTGCGCCACAGGGTGAGCCAGTGCTCGGTCCAGGGCCAGTGGCTGGGTAGGTGCAGGATGGGTCGGCGTTGCGGTCGGGCCAGCCGTGCCGGGACGGTGATGATCGTGCGTCGCAAGGTGGCTCCCCGGGCCACTGCGTGCGCTCCACCGGCAAGCACACCGGCGGCGCGCAGCAGATTGTGGGCGATGGCCCCGCAGAGCACCCACGCGGAGTTGGCGCCGAATTGCCCGGAGGGCATGTGGGCCAAGGGGCCGGCGATCAGGTCGGCGAAGACAGTTTCGATGATCGCGTGTTGACGGTGGGTGATGTCGGCGTCGGCGGTTGGTAGGTCGGTGTTGGTGAAGAACGGGTGATACCGCCAGACCGGGAACAGGGCGTCGCGGAAGCGCGCATCTTTGACCCGACGTACCACCAGTCGGGCGGTGAAGCGGTCTGTGGTGGCCGCGAATGCGGTGTAGCTGATTTCGGCGACTTCGGCATCAGAGATCCACTCTCCGGTGTCGGGATCACGCACCGCGCCCGGGTATTTCACCGGTGTCCACGCCGCGTCGTCGATGGCGTTGATGGCCCGGTTGATCGCGCTGTTGCGGCCCATGACCACCGAGAATTGCGCACCATGGCGTCGGCAGGCGCCGACGACGGCGCGGGTGCCGTAGGACGAATCGCCGCGGACCAGGATCTGGCCGGTGACCCCGGCCGCTCGGGCCGTGGTGATGGCCTGGGCGACCATTCGACCGGCTCCTTTACCGGAGCCGGTCTTGCCGGCCCGCAGCCGCATCCCGGCGATCACCGGCGCCGCACCGGGGGTGCTGATCGTGGTCGCCAACGGCGAGAGTCCTTTGCGCAGGACCTGCTTGCCAGCGATTTTGGTGTGTCCGTAGGAGGCGCCTTGTTTGGCATGGCCGTAGACCGGTCGTAGCAGGGAGTCGATGTCGATGAACACACCGCTGTCGGATCCGGGTAGCAACTCAACGCGCCGGCAGAGGGCGGCCAAGTGTTCGCGCAGGACTGATTCGAGTTGGCGTGCGTGTCCGAAGGTGAACTCCCGCAACAGGGTTCCGATGGTTGATGGTGCGTACACATCGCCGAAGAGTGTTTTCATGCCCCCGGCCCGGACGATGTTGAGGTCATCAATGCTGTCGGCGCCGGCGCACATCCCGGCGATCACCGTGGCCAGCTTCGGTGCCGGATTCGCTGACCCGGATTTGATCTTCGGCGCGGGGATGAAGATCTTGTCAGCCAACAGATTCGGCAGGCCGGTCTGCTCAGCCAGTGTCATCACCGGCACCAGTCCGGCGCACGACACGAGATGATCCTCATCGAAGACCGCCGACGACGCAGCGAACCCGTGGGACACTTGCACTGGAAGTGCCTTTCTTAACTGGCCTGATTGATGCGTAGAGAACACCAATCCTCCCAGCTCAAGGGGCACTTTCCTTATATCGACACCCACCTACACAGGCAATTCATCGGTGGATCGAGGCTAAATGCGATGTGTCCGGGACCGCATTCCTGACGCGCGCAGGGCTGTCGGATGCGTGCTCGGTGAGGCTCTCAATGGGCTGTGGCACCGAACTGGGCGATGGCACCGAAGGCCGTGGCGGCACCTGCTGCGCCCGGTCCTCGCCCGCCGTAACCGGCTGGGCCTGCCGGGGGCCGGCCTTCACGGCCGCGGTCGTCGTCGTGGCCGACGCCGTAGCCAATTGCTCGCGGCCGTGGGCAAATGCGTTGGGCCGCTTGGGTCTAGTGAGTGACAGCAGGCACAGAGTCGCGTGCGCGATAGCGACGTCGATCACCGCCGGCCAGATCCACGACATGGACTCGCGAATACCCAGCATCACTGCGAAGGAGCGCAAAGCGTCGAACGAGAGCGCAAAGCGTCGAACGAGAGCGCAAACGAGCCCAGTGCCAATGCTGCCGTGAGCGCGAGCGCTACCCAATACACCCAGCCGACGGAACGGGCTCGCACCAGCCAAGTTGCCGAATGAGTCGCTGCCAGAAGAACTATCGGCGGTACCAAAGCTGCAAGTGCGGCCAGCCATCGTGTTTCGGACGGGGCGATGAGCAGCGCGTGTCCAACATTGCCGGCCAACGACATCGAGGCCGCAAGAATCAACCACCCCATGAAGAAGGTGCCGGCGCGGCGACGGTCGCCTTCTGCTGGGGCACCGCCAACCGGAGGCCGCTCAGGCGCGTATTGGTCCTGGAGACTCATGCATCGAGCCTATGGGCGCCGCCGATGCGCCTCGTGCACAATTTATCGCTTAGCTGGCACCACACAGCTCATCGAGCCGTGCGGACGCGGCCGTAGCTGCCACACCATCGGCCTGCGTGTACGTGCGATTGCGCAGCAACTCGATTTCAGTACGCCGCTCCGCGACATACTGCCGCGCGACGGATGCAGTAGTGGCTGGCTCGGCTGAAATCTGCGGCTCAAACAGGTCAAGGCCTTGGCGATCGCAGCGGTCCGATTCCCGATGTAGGTGTCGATATTCGGCGTCGACCAATCCCAGCCCGGAGGCAGCTGAGGGATAGCCGTCAGGGCGGCCTTAGTGGAAGGCCACGCCTCGCACGTCGAGCTGGTCTCGGTGGCGTTGCCCTGTGCTGGGGCATTCTGGGCAGCTGTCGGAGCGGGGCTAGCGGGTGCTGCGGTGTCGGAGCCGCGGCTCAGTAGGACAGCTGCGATTACCGAGGTGGCGATGATGATGGCCGCGACGATGATGGCGACCGGAAGCCAGCGCCGCGACGGCTTGGCAGTCGGATAGTAGGGTGGCCACTGGGGTGGTGTCATAGGTAATATCACTACCTCTGTCAGGGGTGATGTTGCGCGTGGGGTTGCGCTAGCGGCTGCGCGTGCTCGGATAGCTGGCGTCTAGGGCGGCAGTGACGATTTCCGAACGCGTCGACTTTGGCCGCCCGGGGTGGCCCGCCAAGATGATGCTGTTCACCCAGTCCACAATGCGGCGCAGCGCTTCAACCTCACCCGCAATGGGCCGCATGTACACCGGCACAACAGGTTCCGCCTTCTGGACAGGTGCGCGCCTGACGAAAAAGCCAGGGGGCTGCGTGGCGTTCTCTTCGGGTCGGCGGGCAAGCACGAGTTCGGGGAGATCCGCGAGGTGGCTGCTCACTGCTTCCATGATGAGCTCGGTCTGTGGTGCCGACCCTGGCTGGTCGGCGACGGCCTTGAATCGCGCTGCCACGGAGTTGGCGACGCTGACCCGCGTCGGTGAGGCGACATGCATTAGCGGGTCGGTCCAATCAATCTCCAGCGCGGGCAGATCCCGCCGGGAGGGCGAGTGATCCACGTCGGCTGTCACCTCGGTCTCGGTCTCGGTGACGGCGGGCGCAGGCGCCGGCGCAGCCCGCGGCGGCGTCGCGCTGACAGTTACTGCCGGCTCCTCGGCGGGGGCCGGAGCAGCGGTCGACGAGCTGGGGAGCCTGTCATCTGCTGGGCCCGCATCAGCACTGACCGGGGCGGCCGGCTTCGGGTGACGGGGAGGGGGCGCTTGGCGCCCTGCCCGCTCTGCTTTGCGGTTGCGCAGGGATGCGATTCCGTCGGACATGGGTGTTCCTCTCCCCCGTTACTGTTGAGCCTTGAGCGCGAGGTCAAGGACGCTGCGCGCCACCTCGTGCATTTCTTCAACGAAACCAGCTGCCCGAGCGGGTATTTCGCCGGAACGACCAGGGGCGCATACCGCCATCGTGAGCTTGCGCCGCTTGAGGAAGGTGTGGCTGGAAACCACGGGGCCAACCGGGATGTCGAAGGTGTCGCTCAGCTTCTCCAGCTGGCGAAGTTCGGCTTCTGGGGCTGCTTCCACGCGGTTGATGACAAACAGCAGTGGATAGCCTCCCTGCAATTCCTTGGCCATGCTCTCGGTCGCCTTCAGCGCCCGGGTCTCAAGGTTGACCGGGACCACGATGACGTGTGCGGCCGCGACCGCCCCCATCGTGGAGCTCACTCCGCCCGGGTGTGTGTCGACCACCAGCGGTCGGCCTAGCGACTGCGACCACTTCTCCAGTGTCGAGGCCATCTGGTCAGCCGGTGGCTGGTGGATGGCGAAGTCGGGATGCGACGGAATGAGGTCAGCGCGCACTCCCCCGCCCGAGAGAGGGCGTGGCACGCGGCCAGCCTCCAGCGCGTCAAGAAGAGGTGCGGTGGTTCTTGTCTCATGGCGGTACCCCCACGCGCGGGTGGCCCCTCCCTCGTCCCAGTCCAAGTCGACGAGGACTCCGCCGAGCAGGAACGCCAACTCCTTGGCGAGTTCGGTCTTGCCCACTCCCCCCTTCCACGCCGCAACCGTGACGATTAGGCGGGGCAGGAGTTCCATCAGCGCCGGCGACGAGGCGACACCGAGCCGCTCTAGCGCGATGCCGGGCTGCTGCGCCTCAGCGCCGCCTGCCCGCCGCTTGCCGCTGACATTGCGTGTCGCAACACCTGCAGTGCTGTCTGGCATATCGCGCACCCCTTCTGTGCGTGTGTGCACCGCTGACAAGGTGCATATGTGCTGCGTTCGATATTAGTCGACCACGCTGTGTGTGCGTGCACAACTTGTATCGCGGCGCGCCGCACAGCCGATAGCACCCTGACTATTACCTGCCTGCGTGTCAGCATGTACCAGAGCCACTATCACAGCCAATAGCGCAAGACCGTGCCGCGTGCAATGTAATCCTTGATATTGGACGTGATGTTGTCGGCAGTGTTGTGCGCAATGTTGCAGGTGACATTAGCCCTGCTCGGAGGTGCAACATTACAAACTGCGGCCTGTAGTCGCTGCTGACCAACGGTAGCCGCTCGCAGCGCCAGGCATATGGCGGACGTGTCGAAAGCGCGTCAGCGGGCCCTACGCGGCGTTTTCCCAGGTGATCTTCAACCCCCACCGCCCGAGGCCGGGGGGCTCCGAAGGGGCCGGCGAACCACGTGATGCAGACCCAAGCATGCGCACATATGTTCGAGCACGCACCTAGAATGTGGAGCTGTGACGAGGCTACGGCGGACCCGGCGCGGGTATGCGGAACCCGGCCCGCCGCAGCATTGTCCTGGGGGGCATCCGCTCCGTGGGCCGCAGCTGGTGCTTGTAGGGACGCAGCAGTGCTCAACGTGCGCCAACCGGGGGATGGGCCCGCACCGCTCGTATACGTGTAGGAACTTGCGACAGGACGGTCTACGACCCGCCGGCCACCTCGGAGTGTGCCTTCATCGCTATGGATGGCCGCGAAGTTCCGAAGCGCTGAACAGGACCGGGCGCCGCCACAACGAGTCAGCGTGCACGGCTCACCGGCGCGAGCGGTGCACGGTGTAGTTCGTCCACGCAGGGAACTCGCACATGATGATCGGGTCGCGGCCGGCGCGCGTGCAGAGCACTTGGAGAACCCCGTCGCGGACGACCGCGGCGACGTCGGCGTCGGCGGGCAGGTAGCGGGTCGCTGAGACGATGGTGGTGTCATCGTCGGCCACGTCGACCTCGACACTGCCGGCTCCCGCGATCTGGCACTCGCGGTAGTAGTCGACGCTCATCTCCATCAAGCGGCTGGGGGCGACATCAAAAACGAGAATCTTCGGGCTGCGAATCTTCATGGTCACGTCGGGTTTCCTTCCCTCTGATGCACGACTTTCGTGCTGAGGGAACCCTAGAAAACGACAGTGCAGCGATTGAGTCGTCGCGGCCCTCACCTGCGCATTTAGTGGTTAGCTCGCGCGTCGGGTGGGTTTGGAGTTGTGCAGGAGAGCGTCAATCGTGGCCTGCGTCTTCGAGCCCCATCGCGGGTCGAGCGCACTGACGAAGGCGGCCCACAATGGCAGGGCCACGGTCGCTTTGAGCGTGTCGGCGCCGGTGCCGCGCGCGGCGGGGGAGCGGTAGGCAAAACTCCAGGCGACCGCGCGAGCCGCGTCGTCGACGATCCAGTACACCAGCTCGTCGGCGTCGACAGTTTGACGCGTGCCTGGCTGACCGGTCAGTACATCCATGCACCGATAGTGGAGAGAGTTCTCCGCGTCGAGGGTATAGGCGGCGCCGGGGGCATCGACTGCGGGAAATGCTTGGAACTGTGGCCGGGGGAGGGTCCGCCTTGCCGCAATCCTGGCGACCGCGCTCAGTTGCGCCAAGGCGTGCTCAATGCGGTGTTCTAGGCCCTCGTGGGGTGGCGGGCCGCCGACAGTGCGGATGCCTGGTTCGAGGTCCTCCAGGTCGGGCCATGAAGGTAGGGGTGTGGGGGAGTGCTGTGCGGAGTGGTTTAGCCTCGATCCACTGATGAATTGGGGTAGGTGTGCCTCGCTGGGCTGTTGAGGGCTGGTCCTGGTCGCGGGCAGGGGGTATCTGCTGGTCTGTCCAGCTGTTCCTGTGCGCTCCGGTCGGGCCTTTCGGCATATGGTCAGGTGGTGGCGATTTCTGGTGGGCTGTAGCCGATGGTGTTGCGCCACAACGTGAGCCAGTGCTCTGTCCAGGGCCAGTGCGCTGGTAGGTGCAGGATAGGTTGGCGTTGCGGACGGGCCAGGCGGGCCGGGATAGTGATTATCTTGCGGCGCAGTGTCGCCCCGCGGGCGACCGCGTGGGCACCTCCGGCCAGGACGCCGACGGCGCGCAGCAGGTTGTGGGCGATCGCGGCGCACAGGATCCAGGCCGAGTTCGCGCCGAACCGCCCCGAGGGCATGTGCGCCAAAGGTCCGTCGATGAGGTCGGCGAACACGGTTTCGATGATGGCGTGGCGGCGATGAGTGATGTCAGCGGCGTCGACGGGTTCGTCGGAATTGGTGAAGAACGGGTGGTACCGCCACACCGGAAACAGCGCATCGAGGAACCGCGCGTCTTTGACCCGGCGCACGACCAACCGGGCGGTCACCGGAGTCTTGGTGGAACCGAAGGCTGTGTAGGTGGTTTCGGCGACTTCGGCATCGGAGATCCAGGCGCCGGTGTCGGGGTCACGCACAGCACCGGGATAGTTCACCGGGGTCCACGCGGTCTCGGGAATTGCGTCAATGGCGGCGGCAACTGCGGCGGTCTTGGTCAGCACCAGCGAGAACCGGACACCTGCTCGGTGGCAGGCGGTGACCACGGTGCTATTGCCGTAGGCCGAATCGCCACGCACCAGGATCTGCCCGGTGACCCCGGCAGCACGGGCGGTAGCGGCCGCTTGAGCGATCATGCCACGGCCGGGCTTGCCGGTGTGTGTTGTCGGAAATTCTGTGGGCGGGTGCGCTTGCGCGCCCGCTTGGTGAGTAACTCCCTACGGGAGAAAAAGAACCAACGCCGCCTGACGGCGGTAGGTGGAAATCATGCACAACTGGGCGCGTGACAGGACGGGGATCGCGGCGCGGCACCAGGTGGTACACCGAGGGTCGCCGGCCGATGCTGGGGGTGCCTGGTGAGCCGTGGCCACGTTGCGCCTCCACGGCCCACTGGGACACCCGTAGGACGCGCCAGGCAGCAGTCACCGTGCGTACGTCACAACCCACCCGGGACGCGATCGTCGCCCGTGTGACGGCGACGTGGCGGCCAGTAGCGTGATCGGCGTGCTCGGCCATCACCGCAGCGATCGACAACAGCGTGGCCGCGGTGATCGACACCCGTTCCTCGGCGCACAGCTGGCCCAAGGCCGCTGAGTGCGCCCAGTTGCGCAGACCGTCAAGCCAACCGGCGCGACTAGTCCACATCGGTGCACGCGGTGCGCACGCCCCGGCGCGCTGCACCCATTCGCGGCGTCGCTCGTTGGCCAGTGCGCGCACTACGTGCGGGCTGGGAGCGGTAGGAGCTACAGATGCGCCGAGCGACGTGGGCCACGCACGGCTCGCCCGACGTGATCGGGCAATGGAGAGGTCACGGTTTGCGCACCGATCGCGCGGCGAATCTGGTGCAGCTTCGAGGCGTGCGCTACCGTGAGAGCTGTCCGGCAAAGACAGTCCCTTCGGGGAGATGGGTGCGGACCCAGAACCGAGCTGCTAACTCGCTTCAAAACCTCGACAGGGCCTCGCTACGGCGAGGCCTTCGTCATGTCAGCGGGGTAGTCCGCACACCGGCTATTCAGATGTCACATTTGCCAAGGCCTTGTCGTCGCCAAAATTTGAGGCCTGGCGCTGGTGTCGTCACATCGCCAGCGGCAAGACCTCCTCGCCGTGGTCGAGGGTGCGGGCGTATTCGGGCAGCCCGACGTGTACGGAGAGGATGTCGGCAATGTGCGGCGGCACTTTGTGACCGGGTGCTTGTGCTGTGAGGCGTTCAGAAACCTCGCGATGCGGGCGGACCATGATTCGCCCGTAGACATCGCCACGAAGCGCCTGGAGCGCGCGCGGGACGGTTAGCGCTGAGGAGCTGGTGAGTTCGCGGACATGCTGAGGCAGCCCGGCATACAGGGCGAGTACGTCCGCGACATACTGCGTCGCCGAAGAGGAGCCCGCGGCGGCGGCTTTCTCGACGAGGCGCTGGGTGACGGCCGGATGGGTTTTGACCATGTGAGCTGCACGGTCACCTTTGCTTGGGCGAGCCATACTGCACACCCTCGCATCGAAACCCGTTTTGGAAACGCGCGACACGCCTAGGGTGCCCGGCCTGTTTCTAGAACAGCGTTGAACGGCACCGACTCGGGCCGGTTTGTTCGTTTCGGGTGGGCCAAAATGGCTGTTTTTGTGGCGACTGGTTCAAATTGCGCTTTGGGACGCGACTGCTTCAAAAGCGCTGATTGTTGTCAGACGGACGTTTGTGCCCGTATTATTCGTGGTGCCTGTTGCGTTGAGCTTCAGGAAGTAAGCCCGAGACCCGGCCGGACGACCGTGGCGCTCGGGCTTTGCGCTTTCTCGGGCCTGGTCAGACGTCGCGGATGGCCGTGACCGCTGGAGCGATCAGAGTGCGCCAGGGCCCGCCTTTCGCCCAGCACCAGGCGATCGCGTCAGGGACGGCGAGCAGGGCCTCGACGTGGGAGCGTTGGTGCTCGTAGCGCAAGGTGTCTCGACAGCCGGCGGCACGGGTGTATTCGATGAGTTTCTGGTTGTCGAACTTCACCATCGTTTCGTCCTCGTCGAGGATGATGTGCGCCTCGCCCAGCCCGGCGTGGTCGTCAACGAGGGCTTGTAGACATGCTGACCGTCGTTGGCGTTCGTTACGGTGTTGAGGACCGGCGCGGTAGACAGTGGCTTGCACGCCGGCATCGACGAAGGCCTGAGCGATGGTGCGTTTGCGGCCGTCTTTCTCATCCTTCATGTGCAGGTAGCGCTGCCCAGGCAGGAGTAGCCCACGCACCATCTGGCGCAGTCCAGTGAGATCCGTCGAGACGTGGACGCTGGCCACGAGCAGGTAGTCGCGCTGCTTGGTCTCATCGACGTAGATGTGCATGGGCAGAAACGGTAGTTACCTACCGTGCAGTCCCTAGGGGTGAACAGCTGCTACCAGCACGTTCACCGCAATTACGGGCTGATGAAGGGTCCTGACACCTCACCTGATCACGGCATGCGGTCGTTGTGGTCTGGCCTGGGGATGCCCGCACCGTCCAGGTAGGTGTTGATCGCATCGTCCACGGTGTCGGTGATGACGTATCCGCGCGCTTTGATCCATTCCAGTCGCGCCAACGTCCCTGAGTGCAGCTGCGTCGCGAACGGGTTCTTCGCCTTGCGTTGCCGGGGCTTCAACCGCACTGCCAGCTCTGCCGACTCCTGGTCCTGGTTCGGTGTCGGTGCCGCCGACGCGGGTCGGGGAGGCGGATTTTCATCGTCCGGTTGCGGCGATGTGGCCTCTGCTGCCGGTGCCGCAGGGGTTTGTTCGGGTTGGACCCGGGCGGCCTGTGCCCGGCGCTCTGCGCGAGACAAGGGCCTGGTGGAGCCCACCTCCAAGCCACTGGGTTTCGATGCGGCGTTCATGCTGCTTGCCGCCTCGCCACGATCCGTTCGGCGATTTCTCGGTATGCCACTGCTGCCGTACAGGTGGGGGCATGCACCTGGACCGGGATGCGCTTCCCCTTGGCCTCCACCACCCGCACGGTATGCGGGATTTCACCCAGGTACGCCCCGCCTGCGGACCACTCCCCCCAATCGGTGCGTAACTGCCTGCGCACGTCCTTGCTGGCCTTCGGGTTGCCGTCGAAGTCAGCTAGCAGCACGTAACGGATTTCCACGTCAGGGTTGAGCGTCTCTTGGACATCGAGAACGGCGTTGCCCAACTCGACCAGGCCGTCGATTTCGTCGGGGCCGGCCTTGAGGACCGCCAAGACGTAATCGGCAGCCGCCAGTGCCGCCGTCGTCAACTCCCCTAAGGCCGGCGGGCAGTCCATCAGCACGAAGTCATAGCCCTCGAGGTCGTCGAGCTGGCGGGCTAGCCGCAGCTGACCGCCTGAACCGAGCCCTGTGCGCTCCAGCTCCTTGAGCGCGAGATGGCCGGGCGCGACGTCGATGCCGAACTCGCTCGGCCTGATGACAGTTGGCAGCGGAACCCGCATTGCCCTGTCCGGGTGCAGCACCTCGTACATCGAGGCATCGTCGGCGCCGAGGTCGACGCCGAGGCCTTTGGTGCTGTGGGCCTGCTGATCCATGTCGATCAGGAGAACGCGGAACCCCATCGCGGCGAGGCTGGCACCCAGGTTGATCGTGGTTGTGGTCTTTCCCACGCCTCCCTTTTGCAGCGCCACTGCCACGATTTCACACTGCCCAGCGGCGGAAACATTCATGGCTGCGATCTTACTACTTACATGTCTACATGTGCACTTACATGTAAGGAAACATGTATGTAAGTTAACATGTATGTATTTACCCGGAGGTCCGCTCAAGGCGGCGTCAACTTAATCCGGCGTGCGCCAGGGCTACCCGCGGGCATGAAGACCGCCACGTAATCAGGTTGGAGGTGCGGGTGGAGATCACTGGCGCGCAGGTCGACGGGCAACCCGGCTTCTTCGCCTAAGCCTCGATCCACCGATGTATCGGCTGGTCGCAGGGTGTCGGAATGAGGAAAGTGCCCTTTGAACTGGGAAGATTGGTGTTCTCGACGCACTAATCAGTCCAGGTCAGAAAGGCACTTCCGGTGAAAGTGTCCCATAGTTTCGCTGTGTCGTCGGCGGTCTTCGATGATGACCATCTCGTGTCCTGTGCTGGATTGGTCCCGGTGATGACCCTGGCGGCCCAGACTGCCTTGCCGCAGCTATTACGTGACAAGGTGGTCATTGCCGAGCCGAGGATCAAGTCCGGGGCGGCCAACCCGGCACCGAAGCTGAGCACAGTCATCGCGGGCATGTGTGCCGGTGCGGACTGCATTGACGATCTCGACCTGGTGCGGGCAGGTGGGATGAAGACACTGTTCGGCGGCGTGTATGCACCCTCGACCATCGGAACTTTGTTGCGCGAGTTTACTTTCGGACACGCCCGCCAGCTCGAATCGGTTTTGCGCGAGCACCTGGCCGGACTCTGCGCGCGGGTCGATCTGTTGCCTGGCGCCGACGAGCGCGCGTTCCTCGACATCGACTCACTGCTGCGTCCGGTCTATGGCCACGCCAAACAAGGTGCTTCCTACGGACACACCAAAATCGCGGGCAAGCAGATCCTGCGCAAGGGCCTGTCGCCGTTGGTCACCACGATCAGCACCGCCACGAGTGCGCCGGTGATCACCGGCGCCCGGTTGCGAGCCGGGAAGGCCAACTCCGGCAAGGGTGCGGCCCGGATGATCGCCCAAGCCGTCGCCACCGCCCGCACCGCCGGGGTCACCGGCCAGATTGTGGTGCGCGGCGATTCGGCCTACGGCAACAGCACCGTGGCCACAGCCTGCCGCCGCGCCGGTGCCCAGTTCTCGTTGGTGCTGACCAAGACCCGCGCCGTCGCTGCAGCCATCGAGTCCATCGACGAGAGCGCCTGGATTGCAGTGGAATACCCCGGAGCGGTCCGTGATCCCGACACGGGAGCCTGGATCTCCGATGCCGAAGTCGCCGAGACCACCTACACCGCCTTCACCTCCACCGACAACCCGATGACCGCCCGGTTGATCGTGCGTCGGGTCAAAGATGCCCGCTTTCCTGATGCGCTGTTTCCGGTGTGGCGGTATCACCCGTTCTTCACCGACACCGACGAACCCACCGTTGCGGCCGACATCACCCACCGCCGCCACGCGATCATCGAAACCGTGTTCGCCGACCTGATCGATGGACCCCTGGCTCACATGCCTTCGGGACGTTTCGGAGCGAACTCGGCGTGGATCCTGTGCGCCGCTATTGCCCACAACCTGCTGCGCGCCGCCGGCGTCCTGGCCGGTGGAGCCCACGCAGTCGCCCGGGGCGCCACACTGCGCCGCAAGCTCATCACCGTCCCCGCACGCCTGGTCCGACCGCAACGCCGACCCCTTCTGCACCTACCGAGCCACTGGCCCTGGGCTGACCACTGGCTTACGCTGTGGCGCAACACCATCGGCCACAGCCCACCACTCACCGCCACCACCTGACCACCTGGCCGAATAGGCCCCTACCGGAGCGCACAGGGAAAAGCTGGGCAGACCAGCGGTTACGTCACGCTCACAAGCCCACCAAACGACAACCAGCCACGGCAGACACATCAATCACTCAAGTCCACGGATCGAGGCTAAGCGGAGCACCTCGGCTGCGTCCGGGTGCCCAGCTCTCGATACTTCGAGGACGTAGAGCGCCCACAAACTTGAAACAGCCATACCGCGAATCAGTTCCGGCGAATCCAATTCGGCCCCGAACGGTCTTATAGGGCCCACAACAACTTCCGGGGGAGGCGTGATGTCGAAGTGCGCCCGGACGAGTCCATACGTCGGATGGACTGCCTGCGATAGATCGCGGTAAATTCCATAGAGCAAGCGAGTGGATGAGAACCTCTCGCAAAGGTTGAAGACCGACCAGACCGAGACTGGTTTCTCGCCGAGGAACTCACTCAACTCTTCGGCCAGAGCGGCGGACTCGGCCAGGTTGGGTGTATCGGCGGCGGCCCGTACGACTGCGTCAATGAACTCACTCGACCGTCGGTGATCCTGTAGTGACATCTGTTGTGCGAGCAAGTCTTCCCCGTCCTTGGTCCATAAGACCCACTGCGCAGTCAGAGCGTGCTCGAACGCGATCCGAACACAAGACATGGCCACCCAGGGAGATGATGAATGCAGAGTTACCGCGGCCTCGACGTGGTTCAACGCATGAGCGGCCAGCGGAAAACAGACTCGAAACTTCCTGCTCAGCTCAGGGTTTAGTTCCGGTGTCGACGTCTGCTCCTGCCACGACGTGCGCCACCGATCAAGTGCCACGTTGACCACCGTCATCCAGCCGGTCTCCGTCTCGTCCACTCGATCGGCGTACTGAGATTCGAGCCTTGCCACCTTGTGCATCAGCTCGATGCGAGGATCGTCACCACCTGGTGCTGGGATACGCGGGATCTCGTTCACGTGGCCCGACTCCGGCTCAAATATCGGTACGCGGTCGCACGCCCGATGCCGAATGCAGCGGCGAGCTCGTCGACCGGTTCACCGGTGGCTGCCAGCCGGCATAGCTGTTCCTGGCGTGCGGCGCTGAGCTTCGGCGGTTTAGTGGCTGGCAGGCTGCGCGATCGGCGGGCTTCACGTGAGGCGGCGCGTCGTTCACGGCCGAGTTCAAGTTCCAGTTCAGCCAGGGTCGCCATGATGGCAGCGACGGCACGGCCGGTGGGAGTTGCGGTATCGATGCCCTCGCGGAGGGCGCGCAGCACGATTTCTCGCTTGTCGAGGTCGGCGATAGTGCGAGTGACTTCGGCAGCGGAGCGCCCGAGACGGTCAATAGCGGCCACCACAACGGTGTCTCCGCTTCGGGCGTAGTCGAGCAGCGCAGCGAGACCAGGACGGGCGGTGCCAACCGCTCCAGAGAGTTCGTCGGTGAAAACCCGTTCCGGGTCGACGCCGGCTGCTGCGAGGGCGTTGCGTTGAGCGGTGAGGTCCTGGCCGGTGGTGCTGATTCGGGCGTAGCCGAGAATGGCTGTCATTCGTTCACTGTCTCACCTGGCGGCGACAGGGAAGATGCGAGACACGCTGTGTGAGACGAGATATGAGACGGTTCCACCTGGGGCGATGCGACGGGGGAGTGGGCGCCTCAACCGTGTCTCGTTTCTTTAGAAGCGAGACGCGCTGGAACTGCACCCGGGGAAACCTCGATCTTCTTCGTGGTGGGGGCGCAGCAGCTACGGCCCCGCACCTTTGAACAGAGGTTTTGCGCACATCCGGCGGGGCACTCCCACACAATGTGGGCGCAATCCTGAACGCGTCTGGCGGCGCTATCGCATAGATTCAGCGATGGAGGGAGGCGACAAAGTGCCTGAGCGCGATGCGGCCACGTCTCCAGAAACTGCGACGTGGTCCACCCACGCGGTCGACGCTGACGCCGCCGTCGACTATTGGCGCTCGGTGCGACGCCAGGCTTACGTCGATGTTGCGCCGAGCCCCTATGATCGGAGTTTCTCCGGCGAGATTAGCTATGCCGACTACGGTGACTTTGCGCTGTCCGTCAAGCGGGCCAGCGGCGAGAAGGTCAGTCGAAGCAGCACTCTGATATCCCGGGGGGCCGAAGCGGAGTACCTATACGCGTTGTTTCAGAGCCGTGGCACGGGAGTCGTCACGCAGGCTGGCCACAGCGCGGAAGTCCGACCTGGCCGGGTGGTGATCTATGCCAGCGCGCGGCCGTTTTCGTTGGACTACCGCGATCCGTACGAGCAGGTCGTGGTTCATCTACCGGCCGAGCGTGCATTCGCTGACGCCGGCTTGCGGCCTAGTACTGATCTGCTCGCGGTGGAGATCCCCGTGGACGGGGCGCTCTCGTCAGTGTCCGCGTTCTTCCAAAGTTTGGCTGCTACGCAAACCACCGACCCGGAGGGAGCCGGCCTGCTGGCCCCGTACGGGGCGAACCTGGCCAGTTCCTTGCTCGCCTACGCAGCGAGAACTCGAGGTGTACAAGACCTTTCGCTCCTGCTGCAGCGCGAGCGGGCCCTTGCTTACCTGCGCCACCACCTCGGCTACCCAGACCTCGATGTGGACCGGATCGCCGTCGGCTGCCACGTGTGTCCCGCCGCACTCTGCACCGATTGTTCGAGGGCACCGGACAAACCGTGACCGCGCATCTGCGCACCATGCCGCCCAGACTCGCTCGCGGCCGTACCAGAAGAACGACCAGGCGCATGTGGAGTCGAAGAACCACCATGTGGTGCGCAAACACGCGTTCTACTGGCGCTACGACACCCCCGACGAGCTAGAGCTGCTCAACCGGCTGTGGAAGCTGGTGTCGCTGCGCCTGAACTTCTTCACCCCGACCAAAAAACCCGTTGGCTACACCACCACCGCAAACGGTCGCCGCAAGCGCATCTACGACAAGCCGGCCACCCCGTGGCAACGCCTGCAAGCATCAGGACTCCTTGAAGCACAACAACTCTCGAACGTTGCCGACCGAATCGAGGGCATCAACCCGGCCGATCTGACCCGGCAGATCAACACCATCCAAATGCAACTCCTGGATCTGGCCCAGGCCAAGACCGAGGCCCTCACCGCCGCCCGCCACCTCGACCTGGAAGCATTGCAACCGTCAATCAACCGATTGGCCACGGCGAAGTAACGCAAGCCCCCACGCGCTCATTATGCGTGAGGCACCAGCTCACCCTTCGCGCTCACAATTAGGTGAGGCACCTCGTAGCGCGACGTGCAGGACCGGCTCGATCCGTCGCCGTAACTTCGTCAGATCAGCACCACCGAGCGCAGCACCTCGCCGGGCGTGCATCTTGTGGAGGGGCCCGCAGCATCCTTCAAAAGGAATGCGCAGCCCGGCCATCCTCTGCGGGCCAAACTGGCACGGGACGTCAGGGTTGTGGCACGCATCGACAGTGGGATGTCCCGCCGCCATTGCTAGCCTCGTCGGACGAGGAGATGAGTAGTGGAGCCAGATAATAGAGTTCGGGTGCGCGGTGCCCGCGAGCACAATCTGCGCGGCGTCGACGTGGAGGTGCCGCGTGATGCCCTCGTCGCGTTCACCGGGGTGTCGGGTTCGGGCAAGTCATCGCTGGCCTTCGGCACGCTCTTCGCCGAGTCCCAGCGGCGGTACTTGGAATCGGTGGCGCCGTACGCGCGGCGTCTGATTGATCAGGTGGGTGTCCCGGATGTCGATTCGATTGAAGGGATGCCACCTGCGGTCGCGTTGCGGCAGCAGCGCGGTGGTACCAGTACCCGTTCGTCGGTGGGCAGCGTCACCACGCTGTCGAGTCTGGTCCGGATGCTGTATTCGCGTGCGGGCACCTACCCTGCGGACCAGCCGATGCTCTACGCGGAGGATTTCTCGCCCAACACCCCGCAGGGTGCCTGCCCGACGTGCCACGGTATGGGCTGGGTGTATGAGGTGACCGAAGCACTGATGGTGCCCGACCCGTCGTTGTCGATCCGTGAGCGTGCCATCGCCTCATGGCCGCCGGCCTGGTACGGGCAGAATCTGCGCGACATCCTTACCACGCTCGGCTACGACGTCGACGCTCCGTGGAAGACGCTGTCGCGCAAGGACCGCGAGTGGATTCTGTTCACCGAGGAGCGTCCGACGGTGCCGGTGTACGCGGGCTTCACCCCGGCGGAAACTCGACGCGCCGTGAAAGCCGATATGGAGCCCAGCTATCAGGGCACCTTTATCGGTGCCCGCCGCTACGTCCTCGACACGTTCGCCAACACCAAGAGCGCTGCGGTCAAGAAACGGGTCTCTCAATTCGTCGGAAGCGGCCCATGCCCGGCGTGCCACGGAAAGCGGCTCAAACCCGAAGCGCTGTCGGTGACATTCGAAGGTCTGGACATCGCCGAGCTGTCGCGGCTCACCCTCGACCAGCTCGCCGCGCTGTGCGCCAGGGTGCTCAGCCCGCGGTGGAAGCCGGCCACCTCCGGTGCGGCCCTGAACCAGAAGACACGAAAGTCGGCGGTCAACGCGCGGGTCGTGGCCGGGGGTTCCGCGCATGCCGCGGCACCAGATGTCCGGCAAACACCCAACATGTCAGACGAAAAGCGCGCCGCTGCACAGCGATTGGTCGCAGAGCTGCAGGAGCGGCTGCAACCGCTCATCGATCTGGGACTGGGATACCTCTCCCTGGCCCGCAGCACGCCGACGCTATCGGGCGGGGAACTGCAGCGCGTGCGGCTCGCGACGCAACTCTCGTCACAACTGTTCGGCGTCGTCTACGTCCTCGACGAGCCGTCGGCCGGTCTGCACCCCCGCGACCGGGACGCCTTGCTGGACATCTTGGCCGGCCTCAAACGCAGCGGCAACAGCGTCTTCGTCGTCGAGCACTCGCTGGATGTCATCGCCGCGGCGGACTGGCTGGTTGATATCGGGCCCGGCGCCGGGCTGGACGGCGGCCAGATCCTCTACAGCGGTCCCCCGGCCGGGCTGGCCGATGTCACCGACTCGGTCACCCGCCGCTATCTGTTCGGCGACGAGACCCGCGTCGCCTCGCGCACACCGCGGGAGCGCAGTGACTGGCTGCAACTCGCTGGTGTGCAACGCAACAATTTGCATGATCTGTCGGTATCGGTGCCGTTGCGCTGCCTCACCGCGGTCACCGGGGTGTCCGGGTCGGGCAAGTCGAGCCTCGTCGCCCAGGCCCTACCCGAGATCGTCGGTGAGCACCTCGGCCGTCCGGTGCGGTTCGACGACGCCCGCGACGACGACCTGCTCACTGAGGCCACGCAGGTCACCGCCTCGGGCGAGGTGCTCGGCGACCCCCACGGTGTGCGGCGGGTGGTGTGCATCGATCAGAAGCCGATCGGCCGCACACCGCGATCCAACATCGCCACCTACACCGGGCTGTTCGACCACGTTCGCCGGCTCTTCGCTGACACCCCCGGGGCCAAGAAGCGCGGCTACAAACCCGGACGGTTCTCGTTCAACGTCAGCGGCGGACGATGCCCGACCTGCGAAGGGGAGGGTTGGGTGATGGTGGAGTTGCTGTTCCTGCCCAGCGTCTATAGCCCGTGCCCCGACTGCCACGGAACCCGTTACAACCCCGCGACTCTCGCGATCCGCTGGCGGCACAAGAACATCGCTGAGGTACTCGAACTCAGTGTGTCGGCGGCCCGGGAGTTTTTTGACGGCGAACCCGCCGTGCTGCAAGCTCTGGAGGCGCTGTGCGATGTCGGGCTAAGCTACCTGCGGCTCGGGCAGCCGGCCACTGAACTGTCCGGCGGCGAGGCGCAGCGCGTCAAGCTCGCCGGTGAACTGCAGCGTGCCCACCGCGGTGACACGCTCTACCTGCTCGACGAGCCCACCGCCGGACTGCATCCCGCCGACACCGACCGGCTGCTGGCACACCTGCACCGGCTCGTCGACGCCGGCAACACCGTGGTCGCCGCCGAACTGGATATGCGGGTGGTCGCCCAGGCTGATCACGTCATCGACATGGGACCCGGCGCAGGGGGCGCCGGTGGCCGCATCGTCGTCGCCGGTACCCCGCGGGAGGTCGCGGCATACCGGGACAGCGCCACCGCCGCGTATCTTGCCGCTGAACTCGCCGACTGACGCCTTGGCACGGATTGTCATAACGGTGGCGCGCGCGGTCACCGACACGATGCATGGTCCTGCATACGCTGACAGGACAGTTCGCCACCAGGCCGACTGACCGTCACATCAGCACATCAATTGTGCTGCAAGGAGGTTCACAACCATGGCTGAAGGTAATCGCGCAGTCGTCTTCCACAATCCGGGGGACATGCGGGTCGATTCGCTGGAGTATCCGAAACTGGTCATGCCCAACGGCAAGAAGGCTCCCCATGGCGCGATCCTGAAAATGGTCGCCACCAACATCTGCGGCAGCGACCTGCACATCTTCCGAGGCTCTTTTCCTGTGCCCGAGGGGATGGTCATGGGCCACGAGATGACCGGTGAGGTCGTCGAAGTGGGCTCCGACGTCGAGTTCCTCACCGAGGGTGATCTCGTCTCGGTCCCGTTCAACGTTGCCTGCGGGCGGTGTCGCAACTGTAAGGCGCGCCGTACCGATGTCTGCGAGACCACGAATGCCGACGTCGCGTGCGGCGCGTACGGGTTCAACCTCGGCGACTGGCAGGGTGGTCAGGCCGAGTACCTGTTCGTCCCGTACGCCGACTTCCAATTGTTGCGGTTCCCGGACAAAGACCAGGCGATGGAGAAGATCCTTGATCTCGCCCTGCTTTCGGACATTTTGCCCACGGCCTTTCATGGCCTGATGGAGGCGGGCGCCAAGCCTGGCTCGACGGTGTATATCGCCGGTGCCGGTCCGGTCGGCCGCTGTGGTGCGGCGGCGGCGCGGCTGCTGGGTGCGTCCTGCATCATCGTCGGCGACTACTACCAGGACAGGCTTGATCTGGTGAAGAACAACGGGTGCGAGACGATCGATCTGAATAAGGACGTTCCGTTGCCCGACCAGATCGAGGCCATCCTGGGCGAGCGTGAAGTCGATTGTGCCGTGGACTATGTCGGTTCCGAAGCGCACGGCATCGGTAAGGAGGCGGAGGACCTTCAGCCGCAGGCTGCCATCAACCAGGTGCTGGAGGCCACTCGCGCCGGCGGCGCCACGGGCGTCATCGGCGTCTACGGACCTGACCCCCTGGCGCCGACAGAGGCCGGCAAGAAGGCACTTTCCCGCTCGACTTCGGCAAGGCGTGGATCAAGTCGCCGCGCGTGTCGGCGGGGCAGGCGCCGATCATGCACTATCACCGCGAACTGATGATGGCGATCCTGTGGGACCGCATGCCCTACCTGAGCCCCATGCTCAACAACAAGGTCATCAGCCTCGACGAGGCGCCGGACGTCTACGCGATCTTCGACCAGGGCTCATCCAACAAGTTCATCATCGACCCGCACGGAATGATCTCGGCGTAGGCGAGCATGCCGGGTGCCACCGCTTCCTCAGGGTTGAGGTGGCACCCGGTAAGCACTCCGCCCACCGGTAGGAGGCACGCATGATCGACTCGTCGTCGGTTGACGTCCGCTACCAGGGATTCTTCGACTGCGAGCTCGCTGCGTGTCTTAGGTGGGTGTCAAGTCGAAGCGGCGTTTGAGCCCGTTGCCTTTTCGCCATTCCCATAGGCCGCGGTGTTGGAGCTGTCCGACGACGATCCCTTCGCTGACATCGATGCGTGTGGCGAAGGCCTCCACCTCGGTGGTCGTGGTCAGTGCGGCGAGGTGGTGTTGCTCCCGCGGGGGGATGAGGGTGTTGGCCGCGAATCGGTTGGCCGCATCTTCGATGTCGTCGCTCTCGGAGCCGTCGTCGATGAAGGTCTCCTTCTTCGAGTGCAAGAGAACGTGTCCGGCCTCGTGAAAGAACGAGAACCAGAACTGATCCTCGGTCTTGTAGCGATCGCTGAGAGCGATGACCGCTCTAGTGGGGCTGGACCACCAGGTGGCTCCGCTGATGCGGCATTTGTCGATCTCTGCGACATAGACGACGAGAACACCCTGGGCAGCGCATAAGCCTTGCAGTTCGTGCAGGAAGTCGTCGGTTCTGGTGAGTGTGCGGGCGTGATGGAGTGCGGTGCGGAATCCGTCCTTGTCGAAGGGTTCGGCGTGAAGATGCTGGGCGGTGAGCTCCCCGATCCGAATCCACGACGCCACCGACTCGGCGTGGCTGGTGAATGTGTTCGCCCGCTTGAACGAGGCCACTGGGCGACTCCATATGCGGCGCCACGCGGCCAGGTTGGCGACGCCGAAAAAGGCCAAGGCGGCGTGGTAAAGCTCCCGCCGGTCATTGGTGGTGGGCAGGTAACCGCGGAGTTGGAGAGCAGTGATCGGAAGATCTCGCAGCCAGGTGAGGTGCTCGCCTTCCAGCTCGACGTCGGGATGGGCCTGTACCTGGCCGAGCGCGGCATCGGCGGACAGGTCCGCATCACCAGCAGCCTTCCCGGCCACCGAGATCACCTCTGGGACGACCGCAAGCGGCTCCCCACCTCCGTCGCCGCCGCCGATCTCTACGGCCAGAACGTGCAAATCGTCGACATGAACGCACTCAACGCTGCCCTGGCGGTCAACCGGTGGAAGCGTCACGTCGGCATCTACGCCGACCTCGAAGGTGAGCACTTCAGCCTCTACGCCAGCGACGGCAACGACATCACCAACGAGGACCAGTGACGGTGCTACCCACGGATCGCTTCACCCATGAGTTCGTCGACTTCATCCCCGCCGACCTCGACGCCGGTGTCCTCTACGTGTCGCTGCCGTACGCCACCGTGATGCATCTCTGCGCCTGCGGATGCGCAGGTTGCGTCCAGCAGAGTGGTGTACGAGTCGGACCTGATCAGCGGTACCGGCGTGTCGTAGCCGACTGATTGAAGGTCATCGCGTGATTCTTCGAGGGACCGTCCAAAGTCACTCGAGCAAAGGAACCGACGCGATGACCACTGCCCACAATATCGACCTGCCCGCGGTGCTCGCCGAACGACTCACCACCGCCCATCCCGATGTGCTGCGCGAGCTGCTGGCCACGTTCATCCACACCCTGATGGGCGCGGAAGCCGACGCCCTGTGCGGCGCCGGATACGGCGAACGCAGTACCGAGCGCACCAACTCCCGCAACGGCTACCGCCATCGCCGATTCGACACCCGTGCCGGCAGTCTGGATCTTGCGATCCCGAAGCTGCGCCAGGGCTCCTACTTCCCGGACTGGCTGCTGGAACGGCGCAAACGCGCCGAACGGGCCCTGACCACCGTGGTGGCCACCTGCTATCTGCTCGGAGTCTCGACGCGGCGGATGGACAAACTGGTCGAGACCCTGGGGATCACGTCGCTGTCGAAGTCCCAAGTCAGCGTGATGGCCAAGGAACTCGACGCCGCCGTGGAGGCCTTCCGCACCCGCCCACTCGATGCCGGCCCCTACACGTTCATGGCCGCCGACGCGCTGGTCCTCAAGGTCCGCGAGGGCGGGCGGGTGGTCAACGTGCACGCCCTGATCGCCACCGGTGTCAACAACGACGGCTATCGGGAGATCCTCGGCATCGAAGTCACCACCGCCGAAGACGGGGCCGGCTGGCTGACGTTCCTGCGGTCGCTGACCGCCCGCGGCCTGTCGGGGGTCAAGCTGGTGACCTCCGATGCGCACGCCGGGCTGGTCGCCGCGATCGGCGCCACCTTGCCCGGGGCGGCCTGGCAGCGCTGCCGCACCCACTACACGACCAACCTCATGGCCGTCACCCCGAAGGCCTCGTGGCCGTGGGTCAAGACGCTGTTGCATTCGGTGTTCGACCAGCCCGACGCAGAATCCGTTGAGGCTCAATATGATCGGATCATCGACGCCCTGGCCGACAAGCTGCCCAAGACCGCCGAGCACCTGGAAGCCGCACGGGCGGATCTGCTGGCGTTCACCGCGTTCCCCAAACAGATCTGGCGCCAGATCTGGTCCAACAACCCCCAGGAACTTATCCGGCCCTCGGGGGCGCATCAACCCCAGGTGGTCGATTCGGTCAGCGGTCGAGGCGGTGCAGGTGGTCGGTCAACGCGTCGGCGACACGGTGGTGGCGGGCGGCTTCGTCGAGCCAGCCACGGGCGCGGGCATCTGCTTCGAGGGTTTGGATGTCGCTGCGTTGTGCCTTGAGTGCGCCTTGGAACTCGGGGCCGGTGACGAAGTTGTCGCAGGTTTCGCAGATGTTGGCATAGGGACAGGCGCCGGCACTCTGGTGGCGGGCGCAGTAGCCGTGGGCGACACGTGTTTTGAGCATCTCACTACCGAGCCAGCTGACCGCATCGGGGACGATGGGTTTGCCGACCGGAGTGAGAGTGAACTGTCGTCGCATCTTTCCCATGGCCTGGTCGTAGGCATCGCGCAGCGTCGGGGAGGCCAGGGTGGCGTAACGCAGCGTCATCTGCGGGGTGACATGTCCGAGCAGTGCCATCAAAGCCTGCAGGCTCATGCCCGCGTTCGCGAGTTCGGTGGCCCACGTGTGGCGTAGCTGATGCGGGGTTACCACCAACGGTGCGCCGCCAGTTCCGTGCAGCCCGCAGGACTCGACGGCGGCGAGCAGGCCTTTGCGTAACCGCGTCTGCCCGAGGCGGCGGCCGTGCGCGACGAACAGGAAATCGGTAGGCGCTCCGGTACGGGGATGCGGCAGTGGGCGGCAAACACCACGTCTGCTGGTCCACTGGTCCAACGCGGCAATGGTGTTGGCCGAGAGTGGAACCATGCGTTCGGTGGCGAGCTTGCCCAACGGAACTTTCAACCAGGTGCCGGCGGGTCCGTAGTCGATGACGCTGTCGAGTTCGAGGTCGAGCAGTTCCCCTATTCGCAGCCCGGCCCCGCGCAGCACCGTCAACCCGACGCGGGTAAACGTATCCTCCAGCTGGGCAACCGCGTTCATCACCGCGGCGTCGATATCAGGTGGCAGGGCGCGTGGCAGGGGTTGATCGAGTTTCGGGATATCGACGGCGAAGACCAGACGACGCGGCGGTGCCTGCTCCCAACCCCATTCGGTGATGTCATCGAGGAGGTTGCGCACGCTCAGCACCGTCGATTGGATCACGGCCTTGGAGATGGTGCGTCCTGCGCCGGCGGCGGCGCGTTGCCCACGCCAGGTGCGGGTGCGATTCCAGACCAGGAAACCCTCGATGTGACGGCGATCCAGATTCTCGAATGAGGTGAGTTCGGGATGAGTGGTGCTGAGATAGTCCGCGAACGGCAGCAGATCGTTGATCAACGATTCGACGGATTTCGGCCGCAGCACCGATGCCCTGACGGTGACGTAACGCAGCAGCGTCTGCCGGATCGGGCCGGTCATCGCCACGTCGGCGAAGCGTTGGGCGTAGCTGCGGGCCCACCGCCGACGCTGTGGTGGTGTGTCGACGATGCGGGCGTGAAAAAGCATCTGCCGCAGCCCGGCGATCCGGTTGCGGTAGGCGCGCCTCGACGATGCCGGGATCGACTGTGTGGCAGCCAGTGCGGCATCGAACTTGTCGACCGTGCCGTTGGTGACATCGTGGACGAGTCCGCCGTGCCAGGCGAGCAGCACCGCCAGGCATTCACCCAGGACCGTCTCGATCCATTGCGGTGTCCAGCCCAAGGCCAGCCCGGCCGTGCGCACGGCGGCGAATCCGTCCGGGTCGCGGTCCTCGACGGCCCGGCCGAGGCCAGTGAGGTTCTTGACGGCCGCGAGTTCGAGGTCGAGCCGTAACGCGCCCCGGCCAACGACATGACACAGCAATGGCCACGCCCCGCTGTGGCGCAGCTCGGCCAACCGCTCGGCCGCCGGTCGAGTCATCCAGTCCTGCAGATCCGGGTGCTCGGTCAGGAAGGTGCTCGCGCTGCGGGTGCGACCACGCACCGACCTGCCACTGAGACCTAGGCCGGAAACGTACTCGAGATAGTCGTCCAGCACCGCATCCGAGTCGGCCAGTAGGTCGATCGATGCGAGCGTCCGGTTGGTCATCGTCGTGTCCCAGCGAGGCTGGCGCGAGCCGCACCGTATTCGGCGGCGAGTTGTTCGACCGACAGGTGCACGTAGCCGGCGGTGGTTTCCGGGGACACGTGGCCCATCAACTCCCGCAGCACCATCAGATCGATGCCAGCAGAGGCGAGTTCAGTGCCGTAGGTATGACGGAGCCGATGCGGACGTACCCTCGTCGCACCGGAGTGGTCTCGGTGCCGCCGAAACAGCGACCGCAGTCCGGCCTCGCTGACCGGGGCCCCCGCGGAGGGTCCGCGCAGCACCACGAAACACTCCTCGGTCGCCAACCCTGGTGGGCGTTCCAGGCGCAGATAGGCCGACAGTTCGGTGAAGAATGCTGCATCGACCGGCACCACCCGTTCCTTTGAGCCTTTGCCGAGCACCCGCACTCGTCGCCGGCCGAAGTCGATGTCGGCCAACCGCAAGGATCGCACCTCGGCGCTGCGTAAGCCCCCGAATAGCATCGCCCACACCATCGCCCGATCCCGATGGGTTCGCAACGACGCCACGAACCGCTCGACTGCATCCGCGTCGAGGGACTCGGGCAGCAATCGCGGTTGCCGCACCAGTCGGCCTCCGGCCCGAGGCCGACCCGGGCCCAGATGCCCGAGCGGCCCCCGCGCCACCGGTCGCAGTCCCTGCCCGCGCCGCGGTGAGGGCACCGGGTTGTCGGTACGTATCCCAGTCATCACCAGGTACTCGAACAATGCCCGCACCGCCGCGACCCGCCGGTTAATCGTCGATGCCGCCGCGCTCCCGCCATTCCTTCTCGCCGGGTTGCACCGGGGGTCACGGCGCACGTCCTGCCAGTCGATCCACTCGAACACCTCCACCGGCGTCACCGCCGCCACCGCGAGATCACGGTCGAGCAGGAACCGAGCCAAATTGAGCACATCGAAGGCATACGCCCGCACCGTCGCCGCACTGAACCCGCGTCCGACCAGATGCACCAGGAATGCGTTCGCCGCTGCGCACCCCTCCCACGGGCCGTCGATCGCATAGCCCTCGCTGCTGGTACGCACCCGAACAGTCATCGCCTACCCCTCTCGGCCCTGTCAGCATGCGCCCCGCATGACCGGCGGCCTCGAACCTCACGCCGCATCCACGGTCGTGTCGTGGGAGGGCCGGTTAACCGATAGGCTCAACAAGGAGATCCGACGCCGCACCGACGTCGTCGGCATCTTCCCCGACCGCGACGCCCTCATTCGCCTGGTCGGCGCCGTGCTGGCCGAACAACACGACGAATGGGCCGAATCCCGCCGCTACCTCGGCCTAGACGTGCTGAGCAAATCACGCACCGTCAACGACGCCCCGACAGAACAGGAGGACACCCCCGCGGCACTGACCGCCTGAACCATCACCACGAAGAATCACACGACGACGTCGTACACCACGTCCGTGGACTTGACCGATGCGCAACGAAGGTCGCGTCCGCACTCGACCCGACTGACTACGCCATCACTTTCGACGGGGAGACCATCAGCCTGTCCCCCTCGATCGGCAACTGGAACTTTCACTGCCGATCCCACTACGTCATTCGACGCGGCCAGGTGCGCTGGATGCCCGCCATGAGCGACGCGGACATCGCCGCCGGACGCCACCGCGATCGACGGGCCAAGACAGCCCGCGACGAACTCTTCGACGCCCCAACCCCACCCCGCGTCACCCCGGAGAACGACACCACGCCCGTCGGCGGACACGGCCACATTCGGCAGCGGGTCACCGTGGCGATCAAAGGTCTCATCGCCACGATCAGGGGCCGCTGAGCATCTCGTAACGGGCATGCCCGAGGCCGCGCGGATCGCGTTGTCGCTACTCGTTCTTGTGTGCAGCGCGGGCGGCGGCGCGGCGTTGTTGGCGACTCATCCGCACGCCCGGATCACCACCCCAAGGGGCGTCGCGGGTGCCGCCGTCGCTGGTCTCCAGCATGGGGATGGTGGGGTGCGCCAATTCCGCCCGCAACTCGGCAATGAGGGTTGTTTGGGCCAACGACTCAGCGCGCAGGGTGGCCACCTCGCGGCGGCGCTCCTCGGCCCTGTCGGCGTCGGCCTGAAGGTGGCGGCGTAGCCGCTGGACGTCACCGCGGGCAGCCCGGTATTCGGGTTCCTGGTCCAGGGCGTGCTGGCGGGCAATCGAGACGGCGAAGTCCTCCATGTCGGCGCGCAGTTCGGTGTGCAAAGTGTCGTGGGTGTACCTGT
Organism: Mycobacterium sp. 48b; assembly: GCF_048282725.1. NCBI lineage: Bacteria > Bacillati > Actinomycetota > Actinomycetes > Mycobacteriales > Mycobacteriaceae > Mycobacterium > Mycobacterium sp. 48b. Next base: position 6,454 of record NZ_JBLVUL010000001.1, on the reverse strand, counting down.
AGATCAGGGTGTCCAAGAGCTGGCGGCAGTGCACCGGGGAGCTCAAGAACAACCGCGCCAGGGTGCCCATTGACGGGATCGCCAGCCGGGCATCGGAGTCGGGGCGATGGGATCGCGGCACCTCCACCACCGTCACTGCCGACCCGGCGTTGCGGGCGGCGACCCGCTCTGCGGAGGCCAGCCGGCGGCACGCCCCCGAGCACCACACCGGGCGCCGACCCCGCCCGCGGTCGGGCATGTCGAAGACCGTTCCGCACCGCGGACAGGTCCGGGTGGTGTCGACTCTGGCGGCCAGAGCCGCCGGGTCCGCGTCGGTGTTCGTGCCGTCCACGCCGCCCCCTTCCGTTCCCAGTTGTGACCGTCATTCTATTTCGTCTGGGACGCTATGTGATGGTTTCGCGACCTGAATGCAAAAGGTGTGTGGTTCGGCGGTGAGCTCGGGAAGGCCCGTGGCGTGGACGGGGATGGGCGGCAGCAGACGGTCAGGCCGGGGACGGGGTGGCAAGGACACGGTGGACCGGTTCGAACGGACACGAATGGGCTTGTGAGCAGCGGTGGAGGGTGGCGGAGCGAGGGCGCGGGTGACCGGCCGGTGTTGGGCTCCCGGACGCGACCGCGACCGGCGTGCACGTTGTGCCAATGTGCCAGACGTCTTCGGGGGTGTGTCGGTGGTGGGTGTGAGCATTGACGGGTGGACGACGGTGGGGACCTGGTGGTGCCGGCGGAGTGTGTGGCGTGGTGTCGTGGCCAGGACGTCGGGGTGAGTGTGTGCGATGACATGGCCGAGGTGGATCTGGAGTGGTGGAATGCCCGTCTGGCTCGGCACGCGATCCCCACCCGGATCGTCGGCCGCGATGTCGACGGCCTGCCCACCGATCATGGCGTCGGCTATCTGCGCCGTGCGGATCTCATCGGGAACGTCGATGGCGGCGTGGACGCCGACACGTCACGTAATGGTGGGTCGGTGGATCTGGGCGTGCTGTATCGCGCTGCGGCGTGGCTGTCGGGGCACCCCGGCCGTGACCGGCGGCGGTGCTTTCCCGACGTCCGCACCTTCGCATCGTCTGGTGGCGAGCGGGATGCGGTCACCGCCGTGCTGTTGGCATGCCGACAGACTCCTTGGCAGGCGATACCGGACGCCGCGTCTGCACGGCGGTGGTCCGGGTGGCCCTGCGTGTCCGGTGTCGGGCCTAATGGGAGTCGATCAGCGAGTTTTCACCCGATAGCGATCTGTTGAGGGGACGCTGGTCACCGAGCCGCTGGTCGGTGAGCACTGTGTCGGCCTGGAATGCAGTTCGATTCCTAGCGCTAGATCGTGCCCCGGCCGGTTGGTGAGGTCGCCTATAGCGCTGATGGGGTGTCGTGCCGATGCGAGCACTGATCCATTAGGTTGCCGCCGGGTGGCCTTCGGCTCGAACAGGTTTCACCCCCATCGAGCAGGGAGGCGAGTTGACGATCTTCGTTGGAGACGATTGGGCCGAGGACCACCACGACATCCATTTGATGAGCGCCGACGGGACCACACTGGCCTCGCGTCGGCTCCCGGAGGGACTTGCCGGGGTCGGTGGGTTCCACGAACTGGTGGCCACCCACGCCGAGGAACCCACCCAGGTGGTGATCGGCATCGAAACCGACCGCGGCCTGTGGGTACAAGCGCTGGCCGCAGCCGGCTACCAGGTGTTCTCGGTCAACCCGCTCGCGGTGGCCCGCTACCGCGACCGCCACCAGGTCTCAGGCGCGAAGTCCGATGCCGCCGACGCCAAACTGTTGGCCGATCTGGTGCGCACCGACCGCCACAACCACCGCCCGATCGCCGGGGACAGCCCCGACGTGGAGGCGGTCAAGGTGCTGGCCCGGGCGCATCAGAACCTGATCTGGGCGCGCAACCGCAACACCAACACGCTGCGCAGTGCGTTGCGGGAGTACTACCCGGGCGCGTTGGAGGCCTTCGACTCGCTGTCTGACCGCGATGCCCTGGCCATCCTGGGTCGCGCTCCCACCCCGGCCGAGGCCGCCCGTTTGAGCATCTCCAAGATCCGATCGGCACTCAAAGCCGCGGGGCGACAACGCAACCTCGATGCCAGGGCCCTAGAGATTCAGACCGCGCTGCGCGTCGAGCAGCTCGCCGCCGCGCCCGCGGTCACCGCCGCATTCGGGGCGAGCACCCGCGCTGCGGTCGCCATCATCGCCGAGCTCAACCATCAGATCGCCGATCTCGAGGCCCAGTTGGCAACACATTTTGAGGCACACCCGGACGCCGACATCTACCTCTCCCTGCCAGGACTCGGTGTCACCCTCGGCGCCCGGGTGCTCGGTGAGTTCGGGGACGACCCGAACCGCTACACCACCGCCAAGTCTCGCAAAAACTACGCCGGAACATCGCCATTGACCGTCGCGTCGGGCAAGAAACGCGCCGTGCTGGCCCGCCACGTCCGCAACCGCCGCCTCTACGACGTGATCGACCAATGGGCCTTCTGCGCCCTGACCAACAGTCCCGGTGCCCGCGCGTTCTATGACCAGCACCGCGCCGCCGGCGATACCCACCACCAAGCCCTACGTGCCCTCGGTAACCGCCTCGTCGGCATCCTGCACGGCTGCCTGCGCCACCACACCGCCTACGACGAGCACAAAGCCTGGGCACACCGCCAAACCACCCCCGACGCCAAGGCCGCTTGACAACTTACGGTCCTGGGATGTCTAGCGTGGTCTCGCTGTACCTGTGGGCCACCCATCACACGTCCTTGACGACGGGACTGTCAGATAAACGGTGGATCTGGCTTGGCATTGGTTAGTTGCCGGTCGGAGTGATCCGGCCGTTGAAGGTGATCGCGAACGCGTTGAGCGCGGGCTTCCACCTCATTGCCCATCGTGCCTTACCTCGGCCGGTGGGGTCCAAGGATCGGGTCACCAGGTAGAGGCACTTCATCGCGGCCTGTTCGGTCGGGAAGTGCCCGCGGGCCCGAATTGCCCTCCGGTAGCGGGCATTGAGCGATTCCACCGCGTTCGTCGAACAGATGACGCGGCGGATCTCGATGTCGTAGTCCAGGAACGGCACGAACTCGCTCCAGGCGTTCTGCCAGAGCTGGGTGATCGCCGGGTACTGGGCACCCCATTTGGCGGTGAACTCACTGAAGCGTTCCTTGGCCGCAGCCTCGGTCGCCGCGGTGTATACAGGCCGGATATCCTTGGCGATCTGATCCCAGTACTTGCGCGACGCATAGCGAAACGTGTTGCGCAACAGATGGATCACACACGTCTGAACCACTGCTCGCGGCCACACGGTGTTGATCGCATCCGGCAAGCCTTTGAGGCCGTCGCAGACCACGATGCATACATCGCCGGTGCCGCGGTTCTTGATCTCGGTGAGCACCGACAGCCAGAACTTCGCACCCTCGCCGCCGTCGCCGGCCCACAGCCCGAGGATGTCACGTTCCCCGGCGCAGGTGACCCCGATGGCCACGTAGACAGGTCGGTTGCTGACCTGGCCGTCGCGGACCTTGACGAAGATCGCGTCGATGAACACCACCGGATACACCGATTCCAGCGGCCGGTTGCACCACTCGGTCATCTCCTCGATCACCTTGTCGGTGATCTTGGAGATGGTGTCCTTGGAGACAGTAGCGCCGTAGACGTCGTCGAAATGGGCCGCGATCTCCCCGGTAGTGAGTCCTTTGGCGGTCAGCGACAACACAATCTCATCGACGCCGGTCAACCGGCGCTGACGCTTTTTCACGATCACCGGGTCGAAGGTGCTGTTGGTATCTCGCGGTACCTCGATTTCGACCGGGCCGATCTCGGTGAACACCGTCTTCGATCTGCTGCCGTTGCGGGAGTTGCCGCTGCCGCGTCCAGCCGGGTCGTGCTTGTCATAGCCCAGGTGCTCGGCCATTTCCGCGTCCAGCGCGGTCTCGAGGACATTCTTGGTCAACTGGTTGAGCAGGCCATTCGGGCCGACCAGCTCGATTCCCCGTTCCTTCGCTTGCGCCAGCAGCTGCTCTGCGAGCTGGCGTTGATCCACATCGATCGCCATGGATTCGAGTGTTTCGGACATCATCAGTCCTTCCCGCCAAGCTCACGCCCGGCGTGTCAGACCAAGCCCAGATCCACCGTTATTCCGACAGTCCCCTTGACGACCGGCGGTGTGCCCGCCTCGACTGCTCCGAGCGCCGTGGTGGGGCCGCAGCTGCTCGACCAACAAGCTGTCGCGTCGTTGGTTCATCTGGGGTGGGTCGGTGAGCCGGTCGCAGCCCGGTTCACCTGGGCTCACTATTTGCGGTACTGCGAGCTGTTGGGTGACTGGGCAACGCAGGGCGACGTGGCGGTGGAGCTAGTCGAGATGTGGTTGGTGAGACGGTGGCGGGAGCGCATCACTGCACGCCGTTCACGACACGTCCAGGGGCGTCGGTGATGTTCGCGGTGAGGCACTGATGGGCGTGAGCGCGGTGGAGTCGGCGGTGACGCGTGTGTTGTCCGATCACGGCGGGTCAGGTGCAATCGCGGTGGTGCGTTGGCTGGTCACCGGTGAGCACGTCGTCGGTGACGGCGGGTTCACCATTGATCGTGGGTGGCCGTTACCCGGGCTGCCGGACGCGTGAACGTACCCGCTGGAGGTCGTCTCCAGCTTGGCTGGCGCCCAGCCAGGGTGTTGGTGCTGGTGATTGCCCGTCGGACGTGCTGTTGACGCGCGTCCTTGTGAGAGTGCGCTGAGCGCGGTCGTGGAGCACTTGTCGGATTTCTTGTTGGGCGGCCGCAATCCGGGCTCGCGAGGCGTCGGTCAGCACGACAGGTGTCGGCGTCGGGTCGATGCTGGCGGCGGCGCAGCCGCCGGCATTTCTCGCAGGCTCCGGTGGTGTCCAAGACAATCGTCGTAACCGGCTGTGCAGGAACGCACCAGGGTTGGCGATGTGATCGGGCCAGGTTCCTCCGCGGACGCGCATGTCGGTGTTGAGCTTGTCGTTCACCGCGTGGGCGGACCACACCGCGGGATCAATGCCGGCGGCGGTCAGTGCGTCGCAGATGGCGCCGATGTGGGCGCGGTCGAGGCCATGGGTGATGGCCACCAGCCCGGCGGCGAGCCGTTGGATGGCCAGCGGCCGTGCTGCGGTGTGCGGGCTGCGCCCTTGCCGGAGTTGGCCTTGCCCGCCCGCAACCTCGCCCCGGCGATCACCGGCGCACCGTGGTCGGTGCTGATCGTGGTGATCAACGGTGAGAGGCCTTTGCGCAGGATCTGCCTGCCGGCGATCTTGGTGTGTCCGTAGCTGGCGCCCTGCTTGGCGTGCCCGTAGACCGGGCGTAGTAGTGAGTCGATGTCGATGAACGCCCGTCCGTCGGCGCCGGGCAACAGATCGACACGCCCGCACAGCGCGGCCAGGTGTTCGCGCAGGACAGATTCGAGCTGGCGGGCATGCCCGAAGGTGAACTCCCGCAATAAGGTTCCGATCGTCGACGGGGCGTACACACCACCGAAGAGGGTCTTCATCCCACCCGAGCGCACAACGTCTAGGTCATCAATGCTGTCCGCGCCGGCGCACATCCCGGCGATCAGCGTGGTCAGCTTCGGTGACGGATGGGCCGCGGCCGAACGGATCCGCTCACAGGTGAACCGGATCTTGTCGGCCAATAGCTGCGACAGACCGGTCTGGTCGGCCAGGGTCATCACCGGCACCAGCCCGGCGCACGACACGAGATGTGCATCATCGAAGACCGCCGACGACACGGCGAACCTATGGGACACTTGCACCGGAAGCGCCTTTCTGAACGTGGGCTGATCGAAGTGTGGTAACTCCAATCATCCCAGCTCAAAGGGCACTTTCCTTACATCAACACCCTCCGAACAGGCGATTCATCGGTGGATCGAGGGTTAGGAACGCGGTGGCGACCCACACCATCTTCGTGGCGTCGAGAACGTCAGCCTGGCCGATGCTGGGGTCGAGGATGTAGGAGACGTCGATGGGGAGATCGAGGGCAGGCTTGGCAAGGTCGGTCCCAGGCACGCGGGGATGCAAAGCCGCGTAGTAGATCCACAGGAATGGCCCGTGTGCGTCTCGGCCGAGTTGGCCCGGCGGGTAGTCGGCGTCCGACGCGGTCGCAGGGAGGCGGTGCTTAACGGGTGTCGCCAGCTGAACGCATAGCTGGGCGGCGCCGTCAGGGCCGGGCAGGCTGGCCAGCACTGTGGCCGATGTCGGGGCGCTGTTGAGCAGTTGCACCGGGCACGCACTCGACGTGGTGAAGAAGAACCTCGCTCATTGTTGTTACTGACCTTTCCGACTTGCTTCGAGCCGTTCGAGGGGACTGCCGGGAAGGGCTGCGGGGGTGGGGGTCGCCATGACGGCGCTTTCGATGGCGCCCTCGATGGCGCTACTGGAGTACGTCGACGGTGCGTGCTTGTCGAAGTCCTCGTGAGCCCAGTTCCCGGGGGCAAGGGTGACGGTGATCGACAGCGGTACCGTCAGCT